>NZ_VEDW01000010.1:0-53098 GCF_007678085.1 Bacillus cereus
GAATTCTTGGTTCTTTTCTGGTCAATATGGAGAATATCGACTATCATAATCTAATTTATAAAAAATGAATTCCTTCGAATAAAACCCAATATTATGTCCATAATGTTGATAGGCTGTATGCCAAAATTCATTTAGTTTTCTCTGTATCTCCTTGTATTGAGCAGTTAGCCTTTGCTAGTTGCTCTTTGTTTGTAAAAAGCACTCAATTAACTGAACGCGCATATAATATTCTGAGTTCCTTTCTTTATAAAATAGTCGTTACAAAATGAATCTCGTCACGAGAGCACTTTATTAAGTGCTCTTTTTTGGTTTTAAAATAAAACAAAATGAAATTTTTGTTTAAAACCATCCTTATTTTTAGCTATAGTCTTACTAACACTTTTGTGTTAAAATCCTCTAGAATATTGATCTTTATATTATTTTTTGGAGGATTTATGAATAATCAAAACAATAATGAAACAAACAACATCAGTAGACTATTGGCAATTTTTCTAATAGTATCACCACTGTTAATACCTATTGTGCTCCCTACAGCTATAATTGTGGGAATGAAACAATGGATGCCTGATGACGTTGAATATCCAAGTATAATATCACTATTGACATTATGTATTGGATTTTTCATAGTAGGAATCATCTTCTCTTTAGTATTACGAGTATTCAAATTATCTGAGGAAAAGCTAAAAGAATTAGGTTTCTTAGGGTTTACAATTTCAATTGTTAGTACCTTCCTGACGATGTATGTCGGATATTTTTGGCTAGCTAATCTTAATTTTACAACTGTGAAATTAACACCTCATGCTGTATTGATTTTTGCTATTTTATCTACGGTTCTTCTAGAGGCTATCTTTAAATTAATCGATAAATTTGATACCTCCGATGAAAGAGAATCAATAAATTAAAATTCAGCACCTCTTATCCAAGAGCACATACTCAAATGTGCTCTCTTTTATTTACTTATTAAAATAGCATTTTTATTGAAAAATCAATTTGATTCATTTTCCATATGGTATAATCTGTATTATTTACTTTTCGAGAAGGGATAACGCAATGAGAGAATACTTTGGTTTCATTTCAATGTTTTTAACTGCATTCTTATTTTTCAATCTGTATTTTGCCGGTCCTTTTTTAATTTTGATACCTATCTCAATTGTTTTAGCTATTTTGGCTCCGAAAGGTACAGCCAAAACATTAGCTTTTATTAGTTTAATAATTTTAGGCATTGTCTTCACTTGCATATACATTCTCCTTTCTATGATTGGTTCGGGATTAGCTGAAACTCATCTCAGATAATCCCTTTCTCTCAAATAAGGATTTTGTTTAGTTTATATGAATCTTTTCAAATACAATTTCTTCACCAATAATGCTCGATTCACAACCTTCATATCCGCAAGTTTCTTCCCATATTAAATAGTAAGCCCGCTTAATTAAGTTTTCTTTGTGAGGAACTCTCTCTATTTTCCATGGAGAGTTCCCATCAATATCTTCTGGTTCTGCTAATTCTTCACGATCTTGGATGACTGAACCTAATCGCTCATAAAACTCACTTTCAGCTTTCTTATAATCTAAAAAGTACATATCGCCATAGCTAT
Source organism: Bacillus cereus (assembly GCF_007678085.1). Lineage (GTDB taxonomy): Bacteria > Bacillota > Bacilli > Bacillales > Bacillaceae_G > Bacillus_A > Bacillus_A cereus_BE. The sequence continues at coordinate 1,593 of NZ_VEDW01000010.1, forward strand.
ATCCCATTACATCAAGAGTTGCTATTTTGTAAGCTTCCATTTTTCCTTTCCCTCCCAATTAACTATTTTATTAATTTTCATATATACAACCGCTTGTCCATTTCACTTTGCTCTATCACTGCATTTACTATTAGTAATACGAATTTTTCAGAGGTGAATTATATTGGACGAATTTTTATCATCTGCTGCACTAAATCCAGGTTCAATCGGACCTACACTCCCACCTATGCAACCTTTTCAATTTCCTACTGGGCCGACTGGTTCAACTGGGGCTACGGGTAACACCGGACCTACTGGAAGTACCGGTCTCACTGGAGCAACAGGGACGACTGGACCTACGGGTAGTACTGGATTTTCTGGTGTGACTGGACCCACTGGGCTTTCTGGCGATACAGGGCCGACCGGTAACACCGGACCCACCGGCATTACTGGACCTACTGGACCCACTGGACCCACTGGACCTACCCTATTTTTTACTCCCCTTGCACCAGAACCTGAATCTATAGATCTTCCACCAAATACAACTAACTTACTAATTATGGAGGTCTTTGTCCCCATAGAAAATGCTGGTGACAGAGTCTTATTAAACGCGACAATCGGTACAGAACTTCTTATTCAAATAGGAGCTGATGAAAGTACATCTTTTAACTTGGATGCCATTACGTATCAGTTATTCCGTAATGATGTGTTGCTAGCAGATACACTTGTATCTGGTAAATACGAAGTCGGTAGTAACATAGATATGATTTACCCCTTTAATTCCACATTTACATGGGTAGATGCCCCAGGCGATCCAATAGTACCACCAGACCCAATTCATTATCGTGTTGTTGCGAATATAGGGGAAATCAGCGAGACTATAACATCGGTTCAAGTTAGAAATCGTGGATTTTCTGCTATCAAACACCCTGGTGATCCAGTTTAATTAAAAATAGGAATCACTTTTCTCACTATAAAAATGGAATCACTAGATTATCTATGTTTAATTAATTGAACAGTTAGCTTTTGCTAGCTGTTCTTTTCTGTAAAATAACGCTTTTGTTAAGAAATTTGTTTATCTAATTCTCGTAATTCAGTGAGAGACATTTTATCTATTTTTATCTTTAATCCCATCCGTAGCGATTTCCGTTCTTTATTTCTTTCAATCATTCCCCAATATTCATTTTCAGTAAGGTATGCTTTACGATCATCTCCCCAACCATTACTATGAGTTAAATCTTTTTGACTAAATTTATATGGAGATCTATCTTCTACACCTTCGGGATTAGCATAAAAACTTGTACCATTCGCTTTAACGACAATCCATTTTTCTAAGTTAGGTTCAGGTCTTGAATACCATCCTCCTAAGTTAGTAACGAATATCTCTTGACCTTCTTGCACTTTAATTTTAGCCATTTCCATTTCCCCTCAATTCTGTACAAAATTCAAATTGTATTATTTATCAATAACTTAAAATATATAAACGATACGTAAAACTCATGTTAAGCTTGCTGTCATTAGCACTATTCGTCCAAAAGTTGTTATATAGTAAAGGTGTGGCAAGCGTTCTACTTCTACGTTGCCCCTTCCTTTATAAATGGCGAGTTGCTTGAGTGCTAGGAGAAATCCTAGCCTTTTTTAATTAGTTCCTGTAGATCCAAATCCACCCGAACCACGCTCACTATCCGATAGCTCGTCTACTTCTTCAAAATGAGCTGTTACCACTGGCGCTATGACGCCTTGAGCAATGCGTGTGCCCTTTTCGATTACATGAGCTTGCATGCTTAAACTTAATGGTCTCTCAGTATTATCCACTAACACTCCAACCTCTCCACGGTATCCACTATCCACCGTTCCAAGTACTACTCTTAACTTTGTATCACGCGTCATACCGCTACGCGGGCGCACCTGCAATTCATATCCTGGCGGAATCTCAAATGCCAATCCAGTTGGTACAACCTTTGTTTCATCCGGCCATATAATCGTGTCCTCTGCTGCTACAAGATCAAATCCAGCATCGCCTGGTTTCGCATACTTCGGCAATTCCACATCTTTCAGTCGTTTAATTTTCACTCTCAACTTCATTTTCCTCGCTCCTTATAAATAACTTTTCAATTTCTCTTTCTGTTTCTTCAACACTTCTAAGGAAAGCTGCGTTTTCCACTTCTCGTTATTCAATCCTACCAAATGATATTCCATCTTACGGATCTCGCTTTCCACCGCATTGAGTTCACTTCGCACCTGAACCGCAGTTTCTTTTTTCATTACTTACCTCCCTTTGCATCGCTAATTAACTTAGTGATTTCAAATACACCATTCTCCATTGCTTGCATTACTTTTCATCTCCTTTCAATAGCTGTTTTAGTTCCTCACATGACCCCTCATATAAATCACGGCCATCAGATAATTTAAATACATGCCTATCAATCAAACGTTCTATTAACCTGTCTTGCTCGCTCATGTTGCCTCCTAGCTGATTTTGTGTACTTTCTTTCGGATTACTACCGGCTTCGTAGCTGCTTCGTAAGGCTTCATGCCTCTATGGATTCTCTGATAAAATGTAACGTCCTTAATTCCATTCTTCCTTGCCAATTCTAAGTGCGCTGCGTATCCTACTGGTTTCGTAGCCGCTTCGTATAGATCCATACCATCTTTAACTCTTTTGAAAAAAGTTGGTTTACTTATTCCATTTTGTTCAGCGAAAACTATCATCCCCGCATAAATTCCACCGTTTCTCTTTCTTACAGGTACCGTTATAGCGCGTTCCAAATCCCATCTATACTCATTAACCCGTTGATATACATTCGATTTGCTAATGCCGTTTTTAGCAGCTTTCTCGTAATCTTCATTAGTAATAAAAGGTCCGCCATAATTCACAACGCTTCCTCCTTAACTTTTACCGTGCAATTACGCCCTGTCTTAGTTATTGGAGTTGTTGCTGCCTTTTCTATATCCCATTTACGAGTGATTACCCTGGTCATAAAAGTTTGGTAACCAATCCCGTTTGGTTTCGCTATTTCTAACCATATTTTTCCTAGCCCTTTATTTTTTTTCGGTGGTGTTGTTGCTGCCTCTTGGAATCTCCATCCGCTATTCACTCTGCTATAAAAGGTCCCTTTACATATCCCATTTTCCACAGCTAGTTTAATCCATTCAGCATACTCTCCTTCCGGGCTGTGTCTAACTGTTCTAGGTGGTGCCGTTAATGCTGTTTCTAAATCCCATTCCGCTTGATAAACACGATAATTAAGTAGTTTTCTATTGATGCCTTTAGAAGCGGCCCTTGCATACTCTTCATCTGTCAGCCATCTATTTAAAGCCATTTTCTTTTCCCTCCCGATTTAGCTAATTTCTTTCAGTTCACCGTTTTCATCGTAGCGATTCCCTTGTTTACCTGGTGGCTTCGTGGCTGCTAATTCATAGGACCAACCTCTTTTTAATCGGCTATAGAATGTATAGCGTGAGATACCATTTTGTTCAGCTATATGCATCCATTCTCCATGCTTTCTATCAAAGTCCATTTTCTTTGTGCCAATTGGTTGTGTCATCGCTCTATCAATATCCCAGTCATAGCGGTATACGCGTTGTTGCAATCTCTTTTTACTAATACCGTTAGACTTAGCTGTTTTATAATGCTCATCCAAGATAACCAGGAACATTTCCCTTCTCCTTTCTTAATCAAGATCCATAATCTCTGCTAAAGTCCTAGCACTCACTACTGTTTTTATAATTTGAATTCTTCCATGCTTTGCTATGGCATCGTTCTTTGCATCTTCTTCACTTTTTGCTTCAAACCAATCAATTTTTTGTTTCAGATCGTGATCATAAAAGTGAACTTCAAACGTAGGCGTTATAGCGTTATGACTGCCACTACACAGAAATTGTTTAGAAGTACTAGTAGCTGTATAGTCAAAACTTCCTATGACATCCTCAAAAGAGAGTTGGCCGCTTCTCATGCCACAACGCCTGTTTTCTCTTCCTGCTGCATACGATGAGTTTCTATCAACCTTGCTATAACGGCATGACGTTTTCTATCCACTTCTTCAGGTGTTCGATTCGCAGCTTCACAAACACATGGTCCGAACTGATACATCCCCATTCCAATACTGTTTTGAATTACTCCCGTTCCATTACATACGCACATAATCGTCACCCTTTCTTATTACAACTTCGATATTGCGATCCGATATTTGAGCTACTGCAAAGGCCAAATTATTGTGACCCGCTATTTGTAAGCGTAATTTGTTGAAGATATATAGTAATTCTTTGTCTGAAAATTCTGTTTTTTCTCCTGTTGGCTGTCGCAGTAATTGCCCTTCCGTTTTTTCAAGTACATCAATTTCTATAGCCTTCTTATCTTCTGCTATTTGCTGTTGTACTTCTCTTATACTTTTACGGTACCCGTAGCGCTTGCCTACCGCTTTGATTAAATCAAACAATGTTTTCGTTTCGATCCTTCTAACAGTTGGATCACCGTAGCATATTGAGCAAGCAGTTATCATTTTTTCTTCAATATGCACTTCGTGAATATCGACGTTATCAATCGCTGCACCGCATATATCGCAATATGGTTTAGATGGAGCTTGTACATCACCGTATAACATTATTCATCCCCCTTTATGCTTCTATGAATCTTTGTAAACGTTGCTTTGCTATTTCTCTTCTATAACTTGTGGCTTCGTTTTTTACAGTTAGACTTGTTTCAACCATTCTGTCATACGAACGCTTCCCAACTTGATTTTTCAGCTCTTTAGGTTCTAAATTACTTGTATATAGAGTAGGAAGTTCTTTTCTATAACGGCCATCTATGATGTTGAACAATTTCTCTTCTACCCATTCCGTAGTCTTTTCTGCGCCAATATCATCTAATATAAGTAAGTCACATTCTAAAAGTGCTCTCATAATTTGCGTTTCATTTTCCTTATTTTCGCTATTAAATGTACTGCGAATGCGTTGCAATAATTCTGGGACACTTTGAAATACTACGATATAACCTTTCTCAGAGAGATCATTTACAATTGCCGCAGCTAGGTGGGTTTTTCCGTTGCCAGGTTCTCCCCAGATCATTAGCGATTCACCGTTCCATTCTTTAAATGTCTTTACATATTTCATTGCTATTTTGTGAGCTGTCTCAGAACCATTTCTATCTAAAAACGCTTGAAATGTACTCTTGGAGAACCTTTCACCTAAATTACTGATGCTGAACAACTTTTCTATTTCACGTTTTTTAGCAAAATTTTGAGCTTCACGTATTTTTGCTTCCTCTCGTTCTACAACACATTCACAAGTGGGCAATATTTTGTTTTTAATACGTAACTGCGGTACTTCTACAGTTATTGCTGCAATGTATTTATTGCAATGCTCACATGTATATCCTTCTGTTTCTTCATTACAAGCCGATGTATTCACTATCCGAGTCATCACATTTCCGATTGATTCCGACACGTTTATTCGCTCCTTTTCTAGAATTCATTTGAATCGTTAACTGATCGAACTTTTCACGTAGTTTTTTAGGAGATAAGATGTTCCCTCGCCAAAACACATCTGCTTGGCACCAATCTATAACATCTTTAATATCTTGAAGTTCCCTGTTATCACGTTCTCGAATTAACCTAAATTCATTTGCCCATGATTCGAAGTTAGGTTCTTTTTGATTAGGATTATTACCCTTAATCAGTTCAAATAAATATTTCGCTGCATTAGTGTCGCAAGTTTCAAACTTGAGACGAGAAGTCTTTTTATCTGTAGTAATCTCTGTAGTATTCTTTGTAGTAATCTCTGTATTTGTCCCACGTTTCAATGTGGGAGCCTCTCCCGTTTTAGTGTGGGAGCCTCCCTCGTTATAATGTGGGAGGGTGTCACTTTCTAATGTGATAGGGTCTTGATATAAAATTGAAATTTTTTCAATATTCTCAACAATAGGTTCTACATACATTACATTGTTGTGTCTTGTTCCGTTAACTATGATGGTGCGAAATTCAATCAAAATTAGTTTTCTTTTTAGTAAGTATTTACACGCTTCTAATACTTGTCGTTTCGTAAATCCGAACGAATCTGCCAGTTGCTGATAACTCTTCTGAAGCTTGTCCGCCTTGAATTTTTGTTTGTAACGAATTTCGTTTGTTTTCTCATCACGTATCTCAGTTGGTTTATACCAATAAAAGATTTCACTTAATACGGTAATGGCGACCATATACGGTTTACCGTTATCTAAAGTAAGGTGCTTAAACCAACCTTGGTCCATCGTATTACCACGTAAGTTTATTCTTGCGATTTTCATCACATTGTTGTTCATTCAGTTCACCTTCTTCATTAGACGCTTTCTCTTTCGCATACCGCTATGTCGCCTTGGATTTCAATTATTTTGTATCCTGGATAGCGATCTGGAGTAATGTACTTAATCGCCCTCAATTTCGCTTCTTTTTCGTTTTTCACGCCCTCCCATACCCATGAAGGGAGAACGACTTTTGACTGATTTTTATCTAACATAGGCTTTCACTCCTTATTTACTTAGAAGAAACGACCCTGTTATAATAGAGGTACATAATAATCTATCGTTTCATGAACCAGTCGATTTGGCGTAATCGGCTGGTTTTCTTTTGTTTTGATGCTTTCACGCATCTGAATATCCAGGAACCCATTAGGTGGGGGAATACCGTTAGATTCCTGAACATTCCGACAAGCGAAGGCTTGTCCTATTTAGCTAGAGTTATATAGTGATACTTCTCGATGACTTTTACACTGTTATGTACACCTCTAGCTTTTAAATCTCGTATCATTTTTATGATGTTTTCTTTTTCTTCTTTGTCCCGCTGCTGTTTATCCATCCATTTCATCCTTCATCAACTGCTTTATGCGTTTGTAATTTAATCCTACAAAGATGAGAAATACAACCAATACCATGAAATATGAGTATGTGCTTTCTTCCATTGTTTACACCGCCTTCTGTTCTTGTTCTTTCTTCAGTCGGTCTATGATGTAGGCTTGTCCTTTTGGTGTTACGTATGTTGTTGTCCATGTGAAAGGCTCTCCGCTTGGTTTCTGTTTAACACCTTGTGCAATTTCGAAGTATCCTTTTTCAACAGCTGGTTGCGTCGGTTCAGTGGATCGCTTGAATAGTAGATTCCATTCTCTAAGTTTTGCGAATAACTGACGTTGTCCAATTTTCACATTGTGTTTAGCTACCAACTTAGCTACTTCACTCACTTTTAACGATTCATTTGATTGCATACACGCTTCTGCAAATGTTACTAGCGGTTGTTGTTGCACAATTTGTTGTTGTGCTGCTGCAAGCTTTTCTTTCTCTTCTTTTAATTTAGTGAGAAGACCGATTGCGAAATCTGGATTCGTTACTGCTTGTTCCAGAACTTGATCTGTCATGTATGCTCCATGTTTTCTAATAGAAGGAAGTACTTCTTCGAATACCCAAGTTTCGAACTGTTCCGCTTGTGGAAGTTTCGATTTAACAATTAAGCGATATAGGTTTGGTTCATTGATGAATTTTTTTGTTTGTACACCACTATTAGTAGGGACTAACGTTTCGTTCACCCCTTCAGGTTTACAATGATCTTTTATTGCTTTGTGTGGATTTGAATACCCAAGCACTTTTGCGACATCTGTTGCTGGGAAGAATTCTTTCCCTTCTTTAATAAGGATTCCTAGATTTCCAAACATGTTATGTGAAAAAATTTTAACTTCATTCATTTGGTTTACTCCTTTCATTTTGTAAATCTCAGGTTTACTTTAATTGTTAAAAAAAAGGTCTTTCGGATTTTCCTCAAGAGCTATTGCTATTTTCTCTGCTAAGTCTATTTTCAATGTTCTTTTTTCATTTTCAATGTACCAGTAGTGCATTTTTGTGATTCCGACTTTATCGGCAACGTCTTGGCAAGACATCCCTTTTTCTAGTCGTTTTAGTTTTAACTGCTTCAAGTTATTTCCTCCCTTCGTTGCCTGTGATTTCATTATAAGTAAACCTTTAGTTTATTTCAAGTGCTTTTTTCGAAAAAACACAAATAAATTTTATCTTGTAGTAAACACTATGTTTACTTTATACTTTATATATTATATACACTATTTAAAAAGGGGACATTAATGTGATCGGGGAAAAGATTAAAGAACTCAGGAAGAATAGTAAGATGACTCAAGAGCAACTAGGCGATGCTATTGGCGTATCTAAAATGGCTATTTCTTATTTTGAAAAGGGTAAAAAGTCACCTGGGCGAGAATCATTAGAAAAGATAGCTGATTATTTCGGCGTAACTACAGATTATTTATTAGGGAGATCGGAAGACCCTGAACTAAATGAAGAAGAAGATAAAACTGTATCTGAAGAAGGAAAGAACATATTAGCAATAATAGAGAGTCTTCCTGAGGATGAGCGAAAGAAAGCTTGGGAGCAATTAGAAATGTATGTGAATTACATGCAAACAAAAAAGAATAGCTAAAAAAAGAAGACTACCTTATATACGGCAGTCTTCTTTTTTTATGTATTTGATTTTTCTTTGTATGATTCATCTAGGACAATTTTCAAAATATCCTCCGCTTTAGGATTCCCCTGTTTTAATCCTAATTTCGCAGCCATTCTCACTAATTGCTCTTTCGTCATCCCCAACATCCTCCAATATCTTCATAGTAGCTTGTGAATTGTTTCACAATAATTCTATAAAACTTCATTTTCAAAAATACAGAACTTCCCCAGAAAGCACGAATGCGATTGCCCATTGATATAGGCAATCGCATTCTAATTCATATATATATCTATTACAGGCCGCCGCCACCTGGATCAACCATCATACGTTGAACTGCAGGTTTTTGTGCGTCTTGTTTAGGTTCTTCTTTTTTTGTGTCAGCAGAGAAAGTGAACATTCCTGCCATTAATAAAATAGGTAAAAGCGCTAAAATCTTCTTCAATCATTTCACCTCTTCTTTCAAGATAATTATACCATTTTTTAAAGAATATCCCAAGTATCTTTTAGGCAGTTGAGAATAAAAAATATTCCCTTTCTCCTCGAATATCTCAAGAGATTCTTCCATGAGTTTACGATCATTACGAGCAAGACCTAAATAAAATTTTTGAAACGCTGAAAGTCTCCCCTGCACTTTAAGCAAATCCATCAATATATCTTCTGCCTTTTTGTTATTACCTAACTTTATTTCTAAATAGGCCTTTTCAGCAGGATGGACTTCTAAATTCCCTACCGGCTTGTCCCAATATATTTTTAGAAATACCATTGTTTGAAGAATAAGCTTCTTTTTGGCCTTTAAACGTTGGTTAAATGGATCCCCTAAGTTTTCTAGTGATTCTTGTAGATATTTTAACGATTTATTGTAATCACAAAAAATATATGACTCTCCGAGGTTACAAAAAGCGTTTACTCTCTGAATATTGAATTGCGGATTGTTACCACATTGTTCAATTAACTTCAAAGAAAACTCTCTGCATTCAATCACATTACCACGAAGTAAATGTATCGCAGAAAGTATTTCAATAATTCGATGATTATAGCTTGATTTTATAAATCGGTTTTTTCTCACACTAATTTGTTTGACCTTTTCTTCTGCGTTTTTCACATAATTTAGGATAGATCTATAATTGCCAGTATCGTACAACAAGTAACACATCAACAAGTCACACATAGCACTGTTTTCCACATATTTTACTTTTTTACGAACATCTTCTAGCTGATTTAACAATTCATCACCGTTAAATCGCTCTAAACTTCTTTTATACAATATTTCATATACAGTGGCTGCTTCACGGTTTTTTGCATAAGATGAACCTTTTTCTTTTTCAATCATAGTATTTAACAATTCTAATTCTCCACGATAAGAAGTATATTCTAATGTTTCTCTATAACTTCCATAATCTTTCACAGAGTTCAAATTTACATATTCCATAATCATCTTTCTCCTAAGATCATGATCATCGTTGTACGCACACATAAGCGCACCGGAGAACTGATAGAATTTCATATCTCTCTTGCCACTAAAAGTCTCTGATATTGTACTTTTACCAACTTGTAATTGCTTAGCTAATTCGCCATCTGTAATGCCAATTGCAAATAAATCATCATGTAGCTTATTCAATAATCTTTGCACTGTTTTGCTCCTCCTTGCCGGAACAAAAGACACGTTATACCCATTTTTTAACTTTTGAGGAAAACGCGTCACTACATTCAAAAGATGTGTTATAATTTATGTAAGACTTGCAGTAAGTGTTTTCCCTAATGCCGTAGGGAAAGCGGTATAAGAGTGTTAGCGCACTACTTATACACGCTGTGAGTCTTTTTCACGTCCGTTTTTAGTTATTTACATAATACCACAACTTTCCCAATATTCAGTCGTGTGGTTATCAGAAAAATGTTGAGAAAGTTTTAAAATCGCTATATAACAACATCCAACACGTGGAATAAAAAATAAAAATATATATCGATAATGAAACGTATGAAGACCTCACATGCATATTTTACCACTAAACAAACATTTGTTCTATACATATTTATCAAGTCCGTAAAAATACCTAAATACTTTTTAAAAGTCAGAGTATCGACCAATTATGGTATAGTGATAAGGCGATTATTATACTCAAACTATGAAAACTACAGTCGGACAAAACATTAAAAATCTCAGAAAGTCTTTCGATTTAACGCAAGAACAATTATCTGAGAGAACAGGTTTATCACGCGGACAAATTAAAAATTGGGAAACTGATCGTCATGAACCTGATCTTGAAAGTTTAAAGGTACTTGCGTCGTTTTTTAACACCTCCACAGATGCTCTTCTTAACTTCGAGAACAGGAAAGAAGATGCGTTATTAGGATTACTATTTAATGACATCCAACGGGCTTATGAGGAGCTAGATGGACGTCAGCAAGGTCGTTTTGCAAAACAAGTTTCATTGTACGTGAAAATGTTGCAAAACAACAAGGATATATTGTGATTTGATTTCATGATAAAAGAAATCATTTCCATTTGCTAGAGGTAAAATTTTACATAATTTTACCAATCCTACCAAGAGAGCCGTTTGGCTCTCTTTTTTTACTATTCATCTTCTTATTAAAATTATTTCTCTAACACCCGATATTAATCTGCAATTCTTGTTACCACTAAAGATGGATTTCCATAAGTAGAAATTTCACCTTGTGCAACATCAATTATAATACTTAATGAATCATTTGCATTTAATCTAATTAATACTGTTTTCCCAATGGTAAATGCATTCGTAACGGATACAGGGACATCTGCACTTATAGATGTTGTGCCTTCAAATTCACTTTCTTGAACAGGTGTAAGATCATTAATATATAACCTAAATCTTAAGATAGTATCTACAGGCGTTAAATCGCGATTAAAGACTCTTGCTGTTAAATCCATATTAATTTCATATATTCCACCACTCAACACTTGGATACTATTATTTAATAAATTAAGATTTGTTCCCAAAGATGGACCAAGATTCTGAAACACTACTTTTTGGCCTACATTTGCTGTACGAAGTGTATTAGATCTATCATACAACGCTCCATAAGCTATAGTACTTCCCACTGTGCCAGTAGGTCCTGTGGGACCAGTAATTCCGATTCCTGTTGGACCTGTTGGACCTGTTGCTCCCGTTTCTCCCGTTGGACCGGTAATTCCAGTTCCTCCTGTTGGACCTGTGGGACCAGAAATTCCAATGCCAGTTGGACCTGTTATTCCTGTTGCTCCCGTCGGTCCGGTTACACCTGTACTCCCAGTCGGACCAGTAGGTCCTGCAGGTAAAGTAAGCGCTGGAATTGGTGGCAATGTAGGGCCCAACAAATTAGGATCAAATGCTGCTCCACTTAAAAACTCATTTTCTTCATTCATGTAAACACCTCCTTACAATGCTTGTACTTATCATAATTATTAAATGCTCAATACTAGAGAAATGATCTTCACATAAGCGGAATCTCTCTTTTTTATTTTCGTTCGACAAAATATGACAATATACGAATACTTTATTTGCTATGATTAGCTCGGAAATCTTACATTTTACATAATTGGAGGAACTGAGATGTACAAAAAACTAGGTACGATTGCTTTAACTGGAGCACTTGCTTTTAGCTTGGCTGCATGTGGAGATACGGACGAATCAGCAAAGAAAGTCTCTACCAATGAAAATAAAACAGAACAACCAAGCGAGAAGAAAGAGGAAAAAAAAGAATTTAAGGTTGGAGAAACAATTCAATTGGGCAATCACAAATTAACTGTTTCTAACATTGAAAAGTCTCAAGGTGGAGAATTCGATAAACCTAAAGAGGGCCATGAATTTATAATAGCTAACTTAACTATTGAGAATGGTGGCAAAGAGGAAATCAGTTATAACCCTTTCGATTTTACCTTACAGAATAGTGAAGGAAATATTGTGAACGAAACATTTACTACTGTAAATCAAAATACACAATTAAATGCCGGACAACTTGCTCCGAACGGGAAAGTTACAGGGAGTATTGCCTTTGAAGCGAAACAAGGCGATCCAAAACTTCAATTAATCTTTAAACCTAACTTCTTATCTTCAAAAGAGATTAGAGTTAATCTTCAATAAATACATACGTAGGAGAATTTAAAATGAAAAGAACAGCTGAATTTGTATTAGGACTTATTGGTGGTATTTTTGGTATTATTTGTGCATTTATTGCATTATTAATCGGTGGTATGGGGGCTGCTTTCGAAGCTGAAGGCGCAAATACGATTATCGGATTAGGTTGGGGAGCTGTAGGCCTATCAATCTTAGGAATCGTTGGTTCTGTTATGGTAAGAAATAAAGCGAAAGTTGGCGGTATCATGATGACTATCGCTGCTATTGGTGGATTTATTTGTATTTCTATCTTCTTCTTATTACCAGGAGTTTTATTATTGATAGGTGGATTAATGGGTATCTTCCGTAAAGATAAAGTTACTGTATCTGCTTAATCATACGTTATGTTAATCAAAATTAGAGGGCAAAGCTCTCTTTTTTTGTATATTCTAAATATCTTGTACTCAAATACTGGAAATTTTGATACTATTTTATTATTAAAATCTAATATATAAGGGGAGAAATACAGGTGGAAGTTGAAAAGAAATCAAAGGTTTGGGAATATATTGGATGGGGAAGCTTCATTTTAGTCGGTTCTTTCTTATTTTTTTGTGCGTTGATATTAGTATTTGGTGATCCGAAAACTAAATACCAACCTCAAGAGGTGACAGCCCAAGGTCAAGAAGTTAAAAATGCTGAAAAAGATTCGAAAAAGGAATATTCGATTGGCGAGACTATTAAATTAGGTGATCACAGATTAACTGTAACCGAAGTTAAAAAATCTCCTGGTGGAGAATTCGATAAACCAAGACAAGGCCATGAATACATATTGGTAGCAGTAAACATATATAATGGTGGAAAAGAGGATATCTCATACAATACGCTTGACTTCGAAATGAGAAATAGCCAAGGGAATATCACTAGACCTACCTTATCAATGATCAATCAAAATACCGCACTTAATTCTGGCCAATTAGCGCCCAAAGGACAAGTGGCAGGAACTCTTGTATTTGAACAACCTATAGGTGAAAAATTAAAATTACAATTCACACCTAACTTCTGGAGTAAGAAAAAGATCATCATTAATCTTTAAAATAAAAAAAGCACAGGGGAAGGAAATCCCATGCGCAATAATAACTTAGGTAATTACAGTATAACATAAAACTTCCAATACATGTTGTTTTTATTTTATTCAAATACACAAATATTAATTAACATGAACAATAATATTCGGATGAGAGTCCAATACATATTATTAAAATTAAAGTGGTTCAAGTCGGAGGAAGACACCTTAGGGTGTCTTTTTTATTTCCTTTCGACAGAATATGACAAAATAGTTGTAACTATTTCTGTTATGCTTATGCAGGAAATCTTACATTTAACAACTGGAGGGCATACATAATGGGTAAAATTTTTAAGTTTGGGTGTTTAGGGGTAATAGCAATTGTAGTCATCATTTTTATTGCTGCTGTTATTGATGGCAGTAATGATCCTAAAGAAAAGACATCTACTAATACAAAACAAGAAACGAAAAAAGATGAACCGAAAAAGAAACAAGATGAAGAGAAGAAAAAGGAAGAGATTAAACCAGCTGTAAATGACGATAAAGCTACATACGAAAAGGAAATCAAGCCTACTATCGATGAAATGATAAAGGAATATGATGAAATTTGGGAGCAGGACTGGAGACCTATTTGGGGAGAAGCGAACAAAGACCCTGAATCTCTTGACAAGAACGCTTTAAAAGAAAAAATGGAGTCAGTTGCAAATCGATATGATGCACTGTCCAATAAAAATACAGCATTTAAAAGCGGGTCAAAACTAACTGATCCTGCATTAAAAGAAAAGATTGAGAAATTCAGAGTGGAGTTTGGACTAGCTACGAACTATAGAAGTAATGCTGGAAGAGCTGTAACTCAAGGAATAAAAGGTTTAGCACCTATGAAAGACAGAATGAATGAAGCTCAAAAATCAGTCAAGCTTTCTGATCAGAAGCTTATCAATGCTGTAGCTAGCTTAACTGAAGTCGAATCAAAACTAGGTGTTAAACGTTAAAAAGCACTCGAAAGAGTGCTTTTTAATTTGTTCTCAGACATAAATAAAATTAGGGGTGATGTATATGAAAAAAAGATTTATGGGCTTATTGATAGCTACTACTTGTCTCGTATTTACGGGATGTTCAGCAGACATGAAAGTTGTAGAAGAAGATGCTACAGAGAAATTACAAGATAGCAAGTTGTCACCATACATTGAAAAGGCTAGTTACAAAGAAGGTGGTAAAACGGAAAATAGAACTTCAGTAAACATTAATATAAATGTAGATGAACGATTCTCTGATTTAGAAACAATGGAAAAATATGAAGTGATGCAAGATGCTATTACTAAGATACAGGGAACGGTAATTGACTGTGGTAATGACAACCGTTGTTTATATGATAATTTGCATATTACTTACGGCGATGACAAATACACAATGGGTGTCTATGACAAAGAATTAATCATTAATGATAATGAAAAATATACAAAGTCAAATTATTATTCTGATATGAATCAAATAAAGAAAAAAGAAGAGCCTGTTAATACTACTACGAATTCCAACTCAGTTCCTTCTTCATCTGCAGGTCAAGGGGCACCATCTACATATGACCCCAAGAAAGATTCCGCTAACTACGACTCTAATGGTAATTATAAACCAGTGGACCAAATGAAACCTGAGGAAATCAAAAAGGAACTAGAAGGAATGCTGGAAGAATCTTTAACAAGATAAAGTGAATAAAATATAGATTTGAACTATATCTCTCAATAAGATAATCAATAAAAAAGGTTCAACCACAAATTATGAAAGTTGAACCTTTTTTAAAATTAATAAAATATTCCATCAGCCTTTAAAATTTCACATGCTTGTTCATTAATATAAATTATTTCCGCTAATATTACTTCTAAATTGAATTTATAATCTTTAAAACTAATTTGTCTTTTACTTACATCATAAAATTTCAAATGTGCCTCTGGATCTATATTAAAATTTTCTTTTCGACCAATACAAGCATTATTATACTGATCAGACTTTGAACTCCTAGCCCAATCAAATAATTGTTCATCAAAATGTTCAAAACAATTTCTTACTGTTTTTGATTTTATCGGCGAATCACTTCGTACTTTCAATATTGTTCTTAAAAATTTCCTATCCTTATCATCTTGTTTTTTTCGTTCTTTTTCATCTTTAGTTTTTAAAAACTTATAAGACCCCCATAAAATTTTAGAGATATTAGCACAAGAATTCAAAGATGCTTGTGCATAAAACCAAAATGCAGGTGCATCTGCTTCTCCTACAATATCTAATTCATTTAAGGCGATATTCATTTGATCCTTAGCGTATAATACAAACTTACACTGTAAATGTATTTCCAATAAAAACGCATGTTTTGTTAAATCATTCATAAAATCACTCCCCATAATTACTAGGGGTCCCGTATATAACCATTACTAATCGGCTCTCAGAATCCCATGTATTTCTATTAGCTATTCAAGTACAAATGTATCTGTTGACAAGATTCGGACACTATCTTCACGCATATGGTGTCGGCTTGAAGGGACAGCGGTTTTCCCATATACATATCGTTCTATTTCACTTTCGTTTAACGGTGTGTCACCATCAATGTTCTTTTTAAAATCAAAGGGTGTGTCTTCCTCGAAACTCACCATAAGGTCGTAGTGGTATCGTGCATAAGGACTCTTTGCACTTGCCATTGCTAAATTTCTAGCACTAATTAAGTATAAATGATCTACAATTGTGGGGTGTGTACGAATTATTTCTTTTAGTAGATGTGTATCTTTTTCTACTAATGTTGTATTAATCTGGAAAACAGGTGAAAGTCGAAAGCCTATTGGCAACTTAGTAGTGTCTTTCGTTGTTTCTAATGATCCCATATATTTGGCTTGTAATAGAGATTCTACTAAAAGTTCTACTCTTTGTTCACAACAATGTTTGAATTTTAAGTTTGATCTGCATGGGCAAAACCCGCTAGATTTGAGTCCATCGAATAAAAGGTAATTCTTTGGACTGTACTCTACTGAATTACAAAATCCGTTTTTTAATACAAATGCGTAATCATCTTTCTCTCCATCTTCTTCCGATTTTCTAAGTGGCTCTTTTGTGATGTTCTTCAACATCTTTAAATATTGTTTCTCGGTCGTCACATTGTTTCTATTATAGGTTCTTCTTTTCACTTCCAGTCCTTCCTTTCTTTTGAATATACTTTATATATAAAGTATATGTTTGTAATAAATGTAGAAGAATTTTTGTCTTCTACTTCAATCCTTTAATTGTATTATTTTTATATTATATTTTCTATCATAATATAAAATATACTGTTCCTAATACATCAGAACAGTATATTTTCACACATATATCCCCTTATATTTATTAATAGAAATCATCTATCGCTTAATCAAGTATATCTTGATTAATACCAATATACCTTAAGATCACTGGGAGTCCCCGCCAACGTACTAACATAAAAAAACATGATAAGGAAAAGAAACCTTGATATAAAACAGGGTGTCGCGTAACAAAAATCAAAGTTTTTCATTTCCAATAAATGTATTAACCTAGATTTTATGTCATTTGGTTGGTAGGACCCTTGCTATAAAATTTCACGTACTATATCCAATGTGTAAAACCTAATTCTGCAATAAGGCCTATTCTACCACCCGTCCCCCTTATCCTCTAACAAAGTTAGTAGTAAATCCCTTATTTATTCCTCTATCTTAGCAAGTTGTTCCCCTAGGACTTATACAATCTCATGTATTTCTGCTTTTCTTCGTATTTAAGCTTGACTGAATGTCTTGAGGGTTTTTATCATGTGGGAACTATTATGGAATACGGCTGGAAGACAGATTTATCCCCTACTTTGAAAGACTACAAAAAAAGTAATCGATCAAAATAGATGGATAAGTGTCTTGTTTTCGCCATGCGGTCACTTATAAGGTATCCGTATGTATAGACCCTGTTCACTCAGCGATCTTCACCGCATACATCCTTTTACTATGGCTTGTCCTTGTAATATCGTCCCTACACGACAAACTGAATGTACTCCCTAGCACCGTAATGCTAACGATAACCACCCGAACCTTTTAGAGAATCGTCCCTGGGCAAGTTCTCGCCCTCCCTTACCAGAAGAACAGGATTCCAATGAGGGGTGCTGTTTTTGTAGGCGTATACTTTGTACCCCCTGCACGACCAACAGCTAGCCACGCCGTAACACGTTCCCTCTATATAGAAGCACGGAATTACGGCTTATCAGTTTTTATTTACGTGGTATCAGGCAATTCCACGCGAACAAAAAACAAAAAGGCATCCCAAATTCCTAAATGGCCTGTACAATCACAAGACTTCTAGGATTAGAGATGCCCGATATATATCTTTTGGACTATAAAATAATCAAAACTAGTATTTACTAGTTGATATTTATCCAAACAATGATAAAATGGGTATATCAAAGAAGCCTCGTGAAAAGGCATAGTTGTTTAAGGTTAGTGGTGGTACACTACTTAAACGTAAACACTGCAGGTTAATACAGTTAATTTCTAGCTAAGTGGTGGTACACTTGCTAGAAGAGTCATTCCCGCTAAAGGTTGGTAGCCGATAGCATATGGGAGTGGCTTTTTGTTTTGTGTTCTTATTCAATTGTCCTTAATTTATCTCGTTCGATCTTCATGATCTTCGTTTATGTAAAATATCAAATTGTGTTTTGTTTTGTAGAATGTTGCTTGTTGTGTACTACGTTACAACAAGCTTTTTTGTTTGTAAACAGCGAAATAACAACTTAAAACTACGTATAAGTGTAAATGTATACTTACGAAAAAGTGTAAAAGTATACTTTTCTACCATACTTTTAAGTTTAGTATACTCTTTCTAACTTACGTATAAGTAGAAATGTATACTTAGAACATTATATTTATAATTGATTCCTTCTTAAAAATTACCACTAACCCTTTATTAACGGTATATAGAGAATCGCTCTCTAAACTACGTATAAGTAGAAATGTATACTTTTCTACCTTTAAAATCACCCACTCTATAAAATACGCATTAGTAGAAAAGTAGAAAAGTATACTAAAATATTTTACGCTTTAGTATACTTTTCTACCTTTTCGATAAATCCGTTGAAAAAATATAAACTTTTCTTCGGTATACTGTTGCGAATATTGTATGTAAATGTTACATTTTACTCAAAGGTATACTCATTCGGAGTTTTATGGAGGAATGTCGAAAATGACTAGACAAGCAACTACATACGTAATCGGTAACTTTAAAGGCGGAGTTGGAAAAACAAAAACAGCCACAATGTTAGCTTATGAAGCAGCTACTGTATTTAACGAGAAATGTCTTTTAGTGGATATGGACCCTCAGGGTAATGCTACAAGAGTACTTGCTAAAACAGGTGACATTGAACAAATAGACAAGTCTATTACTGATGGATTTCTAAATCAAAATTTAGAGAATGAGATTATCCCAGTTATCGAGAATTTGGATATCATTCCATCTAATACTTCATTTAGAAAGCTTTCGAAAATCCTCTTCGATATGTTCCCAGAGGATGAACTTGCACAAATTACATATCTAAAGAAACTACTCGAGCCATTAAAAGATAAATATGATCGTATTTACATTGATGTACCACCAACAATCAGTGACTACTCAGATAATGCTATGATAGCAGCTGATTATTGTATCATTGTTCTACAAACACAAGAGCTATCTTTAGAAGGAGCTCAAACATATATCGCTTATATGCAGTTCTTAGCAGAAACATATGATGCAAACCTACAAGTTTTAGGTATTATTCCAATGATGCTACATCAAGGAAAACGAGTTGATAATAAAGTATTACAACAAGCTCAGGAAATGTATGGTGGAAACGTTCTAGAGACGATCGTGAGATATCAGGAACGCCTAAAAGTGTACGATATTGAAGGAATTCATAAAAACGTTAACGTTAGCGGTAATATTGATATGTGGGATGAAAAAGCTCATCAGCTATTCATTGATGTTCTCAGCGAACTAAATGAACATGAAAATTATTTTGCAACTATTAATGCTTAAGGAGGAGGTTCATAATGTCTAAAGCACCATTTCAACCTATTGTCACAAAACCTGGAAACACTTTAAATGACAAAGGTGTACAGATAAAAGGAACTAACGATTTTGGCCGTAATAGTGAGCCCGTTAAGAAACAAGTTATTAAGCCTATTATCAATAAAGGAAAAGTAACAGCTCCTGAGAAGCCTGATCAACGTTTAGTTCCAACTAAAACGGCTAAAATTTCACCAGCTGTTCTATTAAAGCTAAATACACTTAAACCATTTATAAAAGAACAAGAAAGTATGGATAAAGCATCAATTAACAGTATTATCGATATGCTTCTTGAAAGCTACGTAAATACTAAACTAACAACACGACAATCTGAAGGTTATAAGGGGATGTACAAGCACCTTTATGAGATGTTGGAAAAGAAATAAACAACAAATACAATTTTACTAGGTAATAGAACGATTCTTAGTATTTTCAATCCTAATGTTAATGGAGATGAATTTCATGGGAGTAATTACGAAAAATGGCGATAATCTAATTGATTTCGATTTATTTACAGAAGAGTATGGTTGCATAAAAGTTGAATTTAAGCAAACAGAAGGGGAAAGGTACTATATATATGCTTTTCGTAACGATTTATCTGAGTGGGATTTTAATAAAGGTGAATTAATTTTAGTTACCCACAATGAAGATAAAGTTAAAGATATCTCCTCAAAAGTGCTAACTTTATATGTAGGTGAATTCTTTTGTAAAGAGTGTTTTAGAAAAAAAGATATTGGAAAATTCTCTAAGAAAGATAATACGAAATATTGGTGTCATAATTTCTGGAAACAAACCCCGAATCGTACTAAAAAATTACTACAAGATGAAATTTTATATTCAATAGATGATATGGATTGGTCTATGGTAAAAAGTATAACTAATAATGATAAACCCCTTGTTTTCTTTGGAATATGTTCAGATTTTTGCATGACTCGTGAAGAATTCAAAAATAATGATGTAATACAAGAAAAAATAAAGTTGATGGACGACATATGGGAGGAACTAATAACAGAGGAATTAATGAATGGCCCTGAAAGTTTATTAGAAGATATATTATGCGACCATATATTCATCATTGAAGAAGGCATGTCTTTTATAGAAAGACAATATAGAGTTGAAAATGGGATTATTGATATTATAGCGAAGGATGAAAATGGCACTAAATGTATTATTGAATTGAAGACGGTTGATGATGATAAAAGTTTAGTGTGGCAATCTGCTTATTACCCATCCTGTTTCAATGAAGATGTTCGTATGATTACAATTGCTCCCAATTATTCTACTCGAATATATAACGCTCTTAAAAATATAAATAATGTTGAAATGAAAGTTTTCGGCAAAGGTCCAAACGGGAAGCTCGATATAAAAGATTTTGATACAGGAGAGTCTGTTTCGGAAATAACAGAGGAATTGCCAATTATCGTTTGAATGATTAAGCCCTACATATGTAGGGCTTTTTGTATAATCACTCTTAAGTAGAAAAGTAGAAATGTATACTTTTCTACTTTCACGTAGTTTATTATAACCCCTTACCAGAACCGCCACCACGGCCTTTTCTTCTCTTTTGCAGCAGCAACCTCATCCCGAAACTCCTGCATCATTCTCTTCGTTTCCTGCATCTCACGCAGCGTCTTCATCAGCGTCTCATCCCGCGCTTCCAATCGTTTTTCCACGCGTTCATTATGCGCTTCAACGCTTGCTTTAATTTCCTCATTCCCCTGCTTAGCCTGGTCACTCAATCGCTTCTCCATTGCTAACATACCCTGTTTCATTTCTTGCGCCATAACACCGTACTGCTGCTGGAGTTGCTCTTGAATGTGGAATGGGATTAGGTCTGTTTCCTTTGGTTCCTCTTTAATTAGATCCGGATTAATTTTTTCTATTTGCTGCGCTATCATCTTCGCTGCCTTTTCTAGCGTCATACCGTCATGCTTGCTCAACTCAATTAATTTCTCAATCACCATAATGTCACTGTCTGTGTATTGGCGTCTGCCACGATTATCTTTCTTTACAGCAAATCCTTCGCGTGATAATACTTCCATGTACTTTCTAAGGGTGCTATCACTTATTCCTAGTCGTTTGTATACTTCACTAGCAGAATAAACAATTTCGTCCGTCATAACGTCACAACACCTCCTAGTGAGAGTATTCCATGGCGTTAAAGAAATTCCTGCAATGAAAAAAAGCCCTGTTTCAACAGGGACAATTTAATTTTTATTTAACTGTTCTAAACGCAATTGAAGTTGCTCAATTTCTTTATCACGTTGTAATAACTGCTCTTTTGTTTCATTTAGTTCTTTTTTTAACTCAGGAACTTGTTTCTTTAGTTCATCTAAGCTTTTTTGATTATCTTTTAGCCACTGGAATTGTACAGTTATATCATTAATAACTTCTTTTCGGTTATTATGTCCAATTACTACTATTACGAATCCTAACGCTATAACACTTGCAACTGTACTTATAAATTCTAAATTTCCTTTTCCAATATCCTCGATGAACCTCATGTTCGGAAATACCATAACTCCATAAACGGCTGTGAAATGCATAAAGATTACGAGTTTGCTTTTTCTAGATTCTGTGTTTACAAACCAATTATTTTTAACATCTACCTTTATAAAGTAGTCGCTCAATGTTAAACAAAATCCAGCTATAGAAATACCAGTAACTAAAGCAGGCGGAAGTATTGCACCACCCATAAGATAAGAAACTCCTAACGCTACTATCGATACCCCCATGCATATAGTTACTAATTCCATCGTAGTTGACCAATTTGATTTCATAAATATTCGTCCTTCCAGTTTTCATCTAACTTTCTTCCATAAAGATATCATTAAATTGCGGTATTATGTTGTATAATATTAACTTCAAAACTTCAAAATTATATTGCTTTGGCAATTTCAACAAGTAATCTCATAAACAACGGGATCATTTGAACTACAATATAGCCAATCCCCGCACGACTTATTAGCAAGAATCCCCGTTCCTGGCTGCCTACCATAATGAATAGCCCACCGCATAACGCTACAACGGATGCAATTAGTTAGGATACTACTTTGATCCAAAAGATAGTTAGCTCAAAACCAATTCCTTATAGTTTGTTTTATTTTTTTTGAAAAAACTTCTTCATAAAAGAACATATATTCGTATATAATAAGAACTAACGTTCTGTTATTTAGGGGGAATAACGGTGTATGACTATTCAATATTGCCAAATCGAATTGTTTTATGTGTAGATCTTCGTTCGTTCTATGCCAGTGTATCGTGCATCAAGATGGGATTAGACCCACTTCATACTAAGTTAGCTGTAGTTGGTGATGTGAATAGGAGTGGTTCAATTGTTTTGGCTGCAACTCCACCATTAAAAGCATTAGGCGTTAAGAAAATGGCGAGATTGTATGAAATACCGCGGCGTAAAGATATCCTTGTGGTAAATCCAATTATGAGTACTTACATAAAATGTTCTAATTTCATTACTAAGTTGGCTCTACAATACGTGCCAATTGAGGATTTTCACCAATATTCCATCGATGAGTTCTTTATGGACATTACAGATAGTATTCATTTGTTTGCAAACGATCCATATGAGTTTGCATTGAAATTCAAGCGTGAAATATATGCGAAGACACGAATCGAATGCACGATAGGAATTGGTCCAAACCCTTTAATGAGCAAGGTTGCCTTAGATGTAGAAGCGAAGAAAACGAAAGATTGCATAGCATACTGGAAGTACGAAGATGTACCCATAAAATTATGGCCAATACGACCACTTACTAAGTTTTGGGGGATTTCGGGTAAGACAGAAGCGAAGTTAAACCGAAAAGGAATTCATTCAATCGGCGACTTGGCACAGTATCCACTCAAATACCTAAAGCAAAACTTTGGGGTCATTGGCGAAGAACTACACTTACATAGCAACGGCATTGATTTTAGCCGTATATCAGAAAAATACGTTCCAGTAACAACTTCTATTGGTAAAAGCCAAATACTTATGCGTGATTACACAATAGAGGAATTCCCAATTATTCTACTGGAACATATCGAGGAAGTTTGTTATCGAATGCGAAGGCAAAACAAACTAGCTCAAACTATTCATTTTTCTATTGGTTACAGTAAAAATTATGCTGGCGGTTTCAGAAAAACTCACACTATGAACCGACCAACCAATTTAACAATGGACATTTATAAGATTTGCACATATTTTTTACACGAGTTTTATACTGGGGAACCCATTAGAACTATCAATGTTTCTTTAACTAACTTAATCAATGAAGGCGAAGAACAAATCTCACTATTCGATAATGTAATACAACGAGAAAAAGAAATGAAACTAACGAAAGTAATGGACGAAATACGCACTAAATTTGGTAAGAACAGCATATTAAGAGGAGTTTCGTATACAAATAGTGCAACAGCAAGATACAGAAACACATTGTTAGGGGGACATAAAGCATGAACAACGCTAATATGCCAAAAGGACGAGGAATGGTTAAATGGACTCCGTTCGCAGCGATGCCGGAGCAATTCGCTGGTATCCGTGAAATTGTTAAAGAAAATACTAAGGTAGAACGGCCTACATTAACCCAGGATGAACAAGAACTTATTGAGAACATGCTATTATGTTCATTGCTTTCTGAAGAGGAGATATTAATTACATATTACGAAGGTGGTTTTTTACTTACTAACTATATGACTGTCGTTGACATCGATCCGCTGAATAAATCTATAATTTGTACGGATGCATTTTATAATAATATGACTTTGAAGTTTATTGATATTATTGATGCAAAATAAAAAACCGCTCACAATCGTGGCTCTTATTGTTACTTTACATACACATAAGCTTTATTTACAATTAAGCAGATTTTATTTCACATAAATATTATTATACTAATCTAAAGTTTCCGTATTTACATTTTTTTCTTTTTATCTCATAATTTTAATTGGGGAAAGGGAGGAAAAAATGGTTCAAATCAAAGTAACACCTGAAATGCTAGAAGACGTCGCTAATCGTGCAAATAATACCAGAATCGCATTAGAATCTATACATAATAATCTATGTAATGAAATAGATCGTTTATGTTTTCAATGGGTTGGTGCCTCTAATCAACAATTCGTTCAAATGTTCAATGATGCGAGACCAAAAGCTTTTACAGCTATCAATTCAATTATACAAGTGGAAGAAGATTTAAAACGGATTGCTGAAAAATTCCGCAATGCAGATAATCAAGATGTTACACTGGAAGAAGGTGCAATGTGTGGTAAACCTTCTTCTGATGAAAAGGGATTTGATGGTAAAAAACTTGCTAGGGATATAGCGGGTGAAATAAGTGGTGAATATGATGTTCGTCGTGTTTGGGATGGTATTGATCCATCTACTGGCGAAAAACTTTCGGGGTGGGAACGTGCTGGGGCAGGTGTCATGGCTGTAGCCGGCCTTACCCCCTTTGGAAAGATAGCTAAAGTAGGAAAAGGAGTTAAAATGACTGCTAAGGCTACTGAGGCTGCAAATACAGCTAAAAAAGTCACTGCTGGGGAAAATATCGGAGCGAATTCTACTAAAGTAATTAAAGAACTTAAAGGCCCAGTTATAGATGGAAAACGAGTCGGGAGTGGGAAAAAGGTTGATAAAGTAAAACCAATTTGGGGAAGAGACGAAAAAGGAAAACCTTTTATAGAAAAAGAGTTCCCTCATGTATCAAAAGAACATGGTTTTTCTGATGTTATTGATAATTATTCAAGATTTGCGGAGGAGTTTCCACTGGTAGGTGGGGACGGTATTAAAAGGGAATTATATCAAATAACAGGAAGTAATAATGGTAAGAAAGGTGTTTTTGAGTGGATTGTTGAGCCACATGGTGACGTGAGCCACAGGAGATTCATTGAAAATGGTGTTATGACGGGTAAGCCAAATCAAATTCCAAAAAAGTAAGAGGTAAATAATATGAACTTAAAAGATTTAAAAAATAAACATATTAAGTATGACTGGAAAACTATTTTTGTAGGTGTCCAAGAAAATTATTTTAATAAAGATGTTATTTCTGATTATGCGGTAGAATTGATGGATATTGGTGATGAAAGTAGTTTTGTTAGTGAACTTGCATGGGGAGTATCTAGTGAAGATTTAGATAAGATTATGTTAGAAATAAAAACTAATTATTTTCCTCAATTAGATGAAGAAAGCACAATGTTAGTAGAGGAGAATAGAAAACTAAGATTTGTTTGTTTATCTGAAATAAAAGAAAGATATAAGGAAGATACTGAATTATTAAATGAAATTGCAGAGTTTTATGGAAATCATAACTACCCAGAAGATATGGTAAGTTTTGTTAATTATATGCCTCAAGAAATCCCAACTACGAAAGAAGATATGATAAATAGATTTGAAAATTTTTTAAAATTAGAGAGATTGAGATTTAAATCCTAATGTATGTAATACGGGTGAGTATAGGTGAGATGACATTTTACTTACAAGGACCACTCTAGATACCATACTGTTAATATAAAAACACCTTAAAAAACTTGCAAAATTAATAAACTTAGAAAATATATAAATTTAAAGCACTTGTTTATCTATGAAAAGCACTGGATGCTTTGTTAATCTTTGAAAAGAATCCTTATTTATCAAATGAACAAGGATGAAGAAACAATCCAAAAAGCAATGCAGATTCTTATAGATGGATTAGATTCCTCAAATGAGGAAATTCGTCTTAAAGCAGCTATAGAAATATCACGATATACAAAATAACACTTTATAATAGATAGAACCGTCCGTTAAAGGACGGTTCTATTGTTATTTAACTTCATACCACCAACCTTTACGGTCAAGGTACCCTTTCATACCATCAAGTTGTGCGTCTGAAGTTGGATCAGAAACAAAGTACGTTAAGCCATCCGATTTTAAGGCGAAAGTAGCTGTCATTTTAACAGATGATAATGCTTGCATAGCTTCTTGTACTTCGTACGGTGAGAAAGCTCCTGTTTGGATGATATTTTGTTTAATTGGTTGAGCAGGTGCAACACTTGAGCTTGTTCCTCCACATTCTTGCCCGAAGTAAGCAAAGATTACCGCTGAAGTGATTGCGTCCACATTCCACTTGGACATATCTCCATCATTATCAATGAACCCTGCCTCTACAAGGAAGAATGGGCAGTTACTTGAGCGAATTACTCCAATGTCTGGACGAATTTTAGCTCCACGGTCTTTCCAACCAGTACGTTTAGCAATCTCTGCTGAAATACGAGCTGCCATAGGCGCTTCCTGCTCAGAATAGCAGAGAACTTCTACTCCGTGACCATTACCATCAGAAGCATTATTATGCCAAGCAAAGCCTACATCGTTCGGTCTGTCGTTGATATTCCTAACTTGGTTACCTACAACAGCACTTTTTGTACGACCTACATCGTCAGTATCGTCCTCCACAGAATGACCTAATGCACGTAACTTCCTAATAAATTCTCCGTTAGTTTGATTTCCTAAAAGGTGTTCTTTTCTACCTCCATAGTTAGCTCCAGGTACAATATCGTTATGTCCTCTATGGCTAGAAACTCTCATTATTCAACATCTCCTTTTTTCTCTACTTGTTTTTGTTTACCACCTAAAATTTCAACTGCATTCGTTAATGCTGAAGGTAAAGGAATCCCCATGCGTCCTGCATTTTCTAAAAGAGATAACAACTCATTCCCAATAAAGAAAAAGATTGTCGCTTCACGAATGGCGCTATTGCTTCCAAATGCCGAATCTAACTGTGCTGCCACCCCAACCAAAAGAAAAAGCACCACCTTTTTGGCGATGCCTTTGAAACCAACTTTACTTTTCAACTCTCCGTTATATCCTGCTGCGAATACTCCTGTGATATAGTCGATAGCTGCCATGATAACTAAAACTTTCAATGTTGTATCCCATCCTCCCAAAAAGTACCCGCAAAAAGCTCCGAAGGTAGCTATAAATGTTTTCATTAATACATCAATACGATCCATCTTTTCACTCCTTTGTTCAAAATAAAAAAGACCAGTCAATTACACCTGCTCTTTGTTTTCCAAATCAGCTATTCTACTATGCAAATCAACAATTTGCTCTCCCAAATCCGGAATGACTTGCTTTATTTTATTAATTTCGTGTTCATAATCTGGTGTATCTTGTATAGGTGCTGCAAACGCTATTGGTACTTCTGTTTCATCGATAGTTGGTGGCTTCTGATTTTTGATATCTTCGAGTTCTTTCTGAATATCAGCTAATTGTTGTTTAATTCTTTCTAACTCTGATGGTTCTTGCGGTTTAGGTTCTACAGGTGCTGGATCCACGGTTTTTACCCACTCGCCATTCTTGAATACAGGCTCGTACACCTGGTCAGGCGGTGAAATATATGTGCAGTTAGAAGGGATTACAGTTTCTATCCCTACGAATACATTTTCTGTATATGGAATCTGCACGGTTTTAAACTCAGCATTATACATAACGCAGTCAGGGCACTTTTCTTTACCGATAACATTCACGGCATGTACCTTACAAAGCTTCTCTTCTGTAACGATCCTTTTTGTTTCTTCTCTGTACTTCGTGACTTCCTTATAGATAGCTTTCTTTTCTTCTTGCACCATTTCTGTGTACTTTCCTTCTTCGTTGTAGCAGTAACCAAAGTTTAACACGTCATCAACTCCTTATACCGTATATGTGAGTAACGCTCGCATATCTTCATTTAATGTAGAGCAATAAACAGTGCCATCCACATCTACAATAATCCTAGCAGCCCTACCTGCACCATCAGGAACATGCGTGTCTACAGGTCTTCCAGGCTTGAATTGGTTAGGTAGTACGGCAATGGCATTGTTAGTCAATGATGTGGCTCTGTATGTTAGGGCTAATGATACTGTTCCACCTGTTCGTCGTGCTTGTGATACACGTCCATCAATATTAGTAACGTTCGGTTGGAATGTAATATCAGTCCAGTTTGTATCGTTAGACTGTCTAACTGTCCCATGTTCAGTAAGTTCAACTTGTTTAGCCCAGTCCCACGTACTTGTTCCAGCTACTAACTCAGGTACGAATATCAATGAATTGTTATCAGATCTGTGCACCGCCCATGATTTCCTACCCTTTTTCTTGAATACCTGCGGGAAGATGTCTGTATACGCTACAGTACCCGTTACTTCGCCGCCTGACTTTGGTAGTAGGTTATCAGCATTGACTTCAAACTTTCCTGTAGGATCAAGTTTCCATAAGTATCTACCACCAGGACTATTCCATGCGAAGTAGTTTCCGTTTCCGTCCACCGCCATCGTCGCCAGTTCCACACCAGCATCAGTTTTGAAAACTAGGTTCTTATTTGATGTAAAGTTTAGATGCCCTTCCATAGTGCCGCCCGATCGCTTTAACAGGTTCGTCTCGGCTTGCATATAGAAGTAGTTATCATTGGAATCGAAATAGAATATAGGTTGAGCATTCGCCCAGTCATACGCAATAAGCTGGTTTGTATTGAAAGAAAAACCTGCACGAGCTATACCATCACTTGATCCACGGATAGCTTTCTCACCTGTACTTACATCAAATTCTAAAAGCCCTGTCATTCTATCGCCTGTACGCTTGACTGCTCCATCAGCTTTTTCACCCGCAGCAATAATCCCGTCTATATCTATACCTTCAAACTTCTTACCTGCTTCAATAGCTTTTTGGATTACTGGAAATTCATTTGTAGATTTCATCGCCTCATCGGACATTATTGATTCATCTACTGTGAATGCGAATTTACAAGTTTCAATTATCTTGTTATTTGGAAAAGTAAACCTCAATTGCGCAATAACATTACCATAGGCAATCAGAGTTTGTGTACTTAAAACAACATAGTACTTACCCTGCATTTGATTTACATTCTGTACATCTTGGAATACTCGTTTACAATCAGGCTTTAAAAATGCAATTTGTACACTTATCGCTGATGAAAAATCTGTTACTACTTTGTCGTGAGTAACATTGATTAATAGTTTGGCAGAGTTTAAATCATTCTGGTAAAACCGGATGAGCTTTAGTTCCTCTTCTTTTACATTGAAATCCTTGTGCTGCATGGTATCAATTGTTATTTCTCTTATTTTAAGTATTTCTGCCAATTGATTTCACCTCTTTTATTGTTGTGATACTTGCGTTGCTTGTTGCTGTAAATTAGTTAAACAATCAGAACACACATTTATTGTGCCTAACTTACGCAAATGAGCATTCTTTTTGCACAACTCACAAAATGTATCTGTTTTTCGCAAATATACAAAGTTGAAATCAGCGAACACTTCAATTTTATCTCCTGGCTTCACACCAACACCTTCATACATATCTAATGGTATTTGTACTGAACCATCTTCTTGAATTTCTATTAATCTTCCTAAGTATCTTGAACCTTCCACTTTTGTTTCACTCCTTTTGTTATTGAGTACTCCAGTTAAATATTACCCAACGGCCGTCACCAATGTTTCCATAATAGTTCCAACCTTTATAACCATTCATGTATTTTATTGTTCCGGAACTATCAGGTAAGAATCCACCTACGTTAACTCCACTTGCACTCACTTGGGAATTAAATGATACGTAACCCTTTGTATTGAATTCTATTGCATTCGTTCCCCTTATAAATAAACGATCTCCAGACAGAATATCCATATTACCGGAAGCATCTAAACGGATACTGTTCGCGAAGGTACTAACCTGTTTAAATGAACGAAAATCTATACCCGTTTCACCCGTAATTGTTGTCTTATTGTCTCCAAATAGATGAGTATTTCCATTTGAATTAAGGTAAAGCGAACTTGGAAACGCTGGATCACCCGTGATTGTTCTGCCTTTAACAACTCCCATACTTGCAGTATAATAATCACCAAGATTTTGTTGTGAAATCACCATTGTTCCGTCGTTAAATACGCTAGAATCAACGTTCTCATGTAGCAGAATTGTCGGTTGCATTCTGCCGTCTTTATTCCAGTAGTAGCCTAAATACATTCGTGTTAAATTCGATTCCATTAAACGTATGAATTGTTTTTCTATGTGAACATAGTTAGATCCATTATCAGTGCGCAGTGTAGAACCTTTAATTTCTCCTGCTAAAATCCGTTCTGCAACGATACCTCTGCCTGTAATCGCGTTCCTAAAAGTCATTCCTCCATCAGTACTTACACCTAATCCGGCACTATTCAAAACCACAACGTAATTTGGATTGTTCTTATCCTTCGCAATTAATCCTTGTGGTGTGATATCTAATTCACTAGTTACACCTAAAATCATACTTGTGACATTTGCAACCTCTTCTGCCATCGCATTGATTGGGAGTTTTTCTCGTCCTTCTATCAAATCATTAATTGTTTTAGCAGCATGATCTAAATTAGACTGATACCTTTTGGTAATGTCTTGATTTCCAAAGGTTAATTGAACATCAAGAATATTCCCGCGCCAATCACGTAATACGCTTCGATTCACAACACGTACTTCTGCATCCAATCCAATTCTTTCATCAATAAGAAATACCCGATCACCAAGTCCACTCTGAGCAATCGGGTATTTCTGTTTCGTTAAATCGTGTATATCAGCGGTTACGCTAATTTTTAAACTTTCATTCACAATCTTTTTTAAACCGCTATCCATTGTTGCAGATAATTTTATACGACCGTCTTTTAAAGGTGGAGCGTGACGTACACCAATTCCAGGAATACTGGCAAGCGGTGATGTATACTCATGAATCAATTTAGCACCTTGCCATCCATCTTCTTCTGTGAAATCGCCATAACCTTTAGCGTATGTCCAAAATCCTGATGCATCAACTTCTTGAACTATATTAGAAGCATTCAATCTATGGCGGTACATGACGTTTAAGTCAGATCCTATTTGAGGTTCAATGGTTACAACCTTGCCGAGCACCTTAAATTCTGCCCCATAACGATTCAATGCATCTTTAAACATTTCAAGTCTGGTAGCCCCACCGCCAAATCCTTCCCATTGTAACGAGTTGTAACTTCCGTTCAATTGATAAATATAGCCACTTCCATCGAAAATAGTTGAAAAGCAAGCATTTGCAGTAAAGGATTGATTATATTCTTCATACACGCGACCATTGTCGAAGTCATCATAAAATTTCGGTACCGCTTTAATCTCGGCAGTTAATGTTTTCCCTTCACCCTGTTTTTTCAGATAAACAACTTTATATTCTGTTTCACTATCATCGACTAAAGTCCACATTTCTGAGAGTCTATTAAGAAATTTTAAATTCACTTTATTAGGAGATATCTTTGCAGAAAATACACAATTCCCATTTAACTCTTCTTCAATTAGATAGGTTGTTTGTGTGACATACTCTATATTTTCTAAATCACGTACATACATATCAATTCACCTCACTTGTAGTAAAACCTAAAATCGAATTCTATTGTTGCTGAGGTGCAATTAAACACTTCTAAGGTATTCCACCCTGGTACAAGTTCAATGAAATCCTTCTTTGTATTCCTTAAAAAGGATAACCCATTCCTACCTATATTCGGACCTGAGTAAATAATGGTGTCTGTAATATATAAAGCTGATGTTATTGTCGCTGTGCTAAGATTTGTATGATTCTTAAGCATAAATCCAGCTGTACTACCTGCTACGTCACTAATTGTTATTTTTAACTCTTGTTCAAAAGGATGGACTGGAACGTTACCAGGATTAAAAATTTGAAATCGTTGACCTGCTACTGCCTTGTGTTTATATATCCTTGAAGCAGGATCATTGATAATTCCCATACCTACTCCCCATAACCCGCTCCCTGGACTAACCCCATCACGTTGAATATCTGATGATTTACCAATCGATTCAGCGAATGGCAAGTCTGCTGTTTCAAATTCTAATTCACCAAATCCATATTTGAGTTGCTGATCTATATCAAATGTAGACGAAAGTTTTACTTTATAATGCTTTCCGCTAACGAATTGATTATCTCCATTTTGATACTCTAATCGTCTTAGTTCCCTAATATAAAAAGATTCCGTACTCAGTACCATTTCAAATAGTTTATCTCGTGTTATTGCAACATCCAATAAGTTCTGCGCCTTAAAATAAAAAGGTACGGTTATAGTCCGTACCCCGTAAGTAGATCCTGTGCTAATTCTTCCGTTCGCTCCCTCTACATCTATATAAGTAGGACGCATTTCGATCGATCCCACACGGAAGTCCTGCGCCTGAACGTTTATGTCAGATAGCTTCATAGTTTGTCCATTCATTCTTGTGAATTGCACGTCCATTAGAAATACCTCCTTACTGTGTTTTCGACTGCATTCCCTTCATTTACATGAGGTCGTACAATACGTCCTACTGTTTCACCTTCCATAACAACTTGTAGATTATCTAATTTGTCACCTAATGTTTTTACTACAGCAGCTACTAATCTGTTATCATTTTGATTCGCTGTGCTAATTGATTGTGAGTTAATCATTGCTTGTTGTCCAAAATCTGATGATGAATTAACACCTGATACATATGACGGAGCCCTATAACTCCCTGAAATAGAAGGGATTACAGGAGCTACTACATTACCCGGAAGAATGTCCCCCATCTGAATTGAATCTGACAAACTTGAAAATCCATCTTTAACAGCAGATGCCATATCTAATGCAGTACGCACAAGAGGATTTATCATACTATCCATACCTTGATCCAAACCTTGACCTACGTATACTCCTATATCTCTCATCACACGTGAAGGAGAGTGGATACGGAAAAATCCGGTAATTGTATCTTTTATGGAACGACCAATATTAAACACCTGGTCTATAAGTTTATTAGCATAACTGTAAATACCATTAATAAGACCAGAAATCATTTGTTGGCCAATCGTGAAAAAGTAGCTTACAAAACGCTGGACTGTATTTACTGCTTGCCCTAGTACCCATCCAATTGCCGAAACTACGTTATTCATTTTATTTTGTATTCCGCCTATAATAGCGTCCCAAATTCCAACAAAGAAATTTTTGAACATGCCACCCCAACTTTGTGCAAGACGGGTTATATTTTCTAATTTCGATCCGAAGAATACGTATAAATCTGCAAGGGCGTCATTCCAAATTTTCTTTATATCTCCCCAAAATTTACCGAATAACCGACCTATATCATCACCAAATTTACCAACCCACTTTAGGACTCTCCCAACACCCCATAATTGCAAATAACCCCAAATCGCTTCTAGTGCTCCAAACCAAATTTCCTTGACCCCTTCCCAAACTCCAGCCCAATCGCCAGTAAAAAGGGATGAAAAAACTTTCACAATTCCGAGTATAACTTTTAGAATTCCTTGTATAAAATCACGTATCGCTTCTAGCGTTCCAATCACAATCTCCTTAATAATCGGCCACGCAAATTGGAAAACTGCGACTATAATCGGCATTACCGATTTTATTATTTCACTCGCTACGGACCAACAATCGGAAAAGGCTTGTTTTATCTGATCTCCATTTTCTAACCAAAACTGAGCTATTTGAGAGCCGATTTCTGTCATGAATGACCATACTCCCAGTAAAAAATCGCTGATCGTCTGTTTGATAGTTGCGACAGTATTAACAATTGTTTCAATAGTTTTAGGGTTCATTCCTAACGACTTTAAAAGCGCTGTTCCGTTCTCTTCATCACCTGCGAACAACGCAAAAATACCTTGCATGAAAGTTGCAAAGTCAGTAAAAATCTGTTTAATTGTTTCAATTACTCCTCGAATCGTTTCGCCAAACGATATGATTGCCCTAGCATTCTCTGGTGACATCCCTAGCGAAGTGAGCATACTTGCTGCCCCACCACTATTACCTTGTATTACTTGCCAAAACGCTTTAAAAACAGTTATAACATTATTTATTGCATTTCGGAATGGTTCTATATGCTCGTAAGCTAATTTAAAACCTAATACGAGAGCCGTTATAGCAGCAGCTACACCAAGAGCTACAGGAGTAGTTAGTGCCAAACCTTCAAGGAGCGGCCCAATTACCATCCATACCGCAAATGCAGCAGCTCGATACCCCTTAAATAAACCAATACCAACTGCTAATGGAGTTAGAATTACAGCTAATGCGGAAGCTAAGTATAAAATCATCCCTGCAACTTTGGTTATGTTAGGATTTATTTCATTAATCTTTTGAATAAACTCGCCCACTTTGGTAAGCGCATTAACAAATCCAGCAGCAAACTCTCCCCAAATTTCAACGAATGGTTTTAAAGCTTCAGCCCAGACTTCCTTAAATTTCTCAATTGCTATCCCAAGAGGTTTAAGTGAATCTTGTAACTCTTTTATCTTTTGTTCAGCAGATTTTCGAGTCCTTGTTAGTTCATCGGATACCGCTTCATTCGTTAAACTAATTTTTTCTCTCCAAAGGGCGACGTATTGATCTAATTCAGGTTTTGACATTTTAGCTAATGCTCTAATTTGCCCCGCTGCTTCAGGACCCATTTTATAAAGCTCTTCTTTCAACTCTACTGGGATTCTTCCACTTAACGATTTCATATCTTTAACCCAATCGCGCATTAACGCTACTTGCCCGGCAAGGTTCTTCGCTAATTCCTTACCACTAAACGTTTCCCTAGTGACCTTTTCAAACAGTCCGGCAAAATTATAAACTTCATCAATTCGTTTTTGATATGCCTTAATATATTCAGCTGTTATGGCATCCTGTTGTTTTCGTATATCAGAGGGATCAGGTCCTTTTGCTGCACTCCACATCGCTGCTGTAAATATTCCAAATGTCGCAACAGTTGCCATTGCCGTCATTTGTAAACGCATAAGACCCATATTGATAATTCGTATCTGATCATTTAACTGTTTCATCGATGCATTAGGACCAACAAATTCTAATGCTAACCTAGCCGCATTACCTGAGTTGGCAAATCGGTTAAAGGCACCTACAGCAGTTAGTGCGCCCCGAGACAAGTTATAAAACGGATTTCCCATGGCAGTTAAATTGCCTTTCAATCTATCTGCCATAAGGGTCATATTCTGCATATAACCAATCGTTTGAAGAACTGATGCCATTTTCATCCGATTAAGATTTATCATTGCATCATTAGCTTTCTTCTCTGCTGCGCCTAAGGCTGTAACCTCACGAATTAAATCCCTTGTTGAACCCTGATAATTACCAAGACTCATTCCAAGGTCTAAATAAGCCAATTTTGTACGTTTTAGTTCTTCTATATGAGGAGTCATAGCAGCTTTTTGTTCAGCTTTCATTTTCCGTAATCTACGGCTGTATTCACTGTTAGAATCGCCCATATTTTCAATACTACGACGATATTCACGAGAGCTTCGACTTGTTGTTGTTACAAAATCATCCATTTGCCTTCGCATTTGTTGTATCTCACGGCGCATTTGGTCAGTTTCAGCCCTAAATTGAACTACTAATTCTTCTGTTGTTGCCAAAATCTCACCTACCTTTCATTAACCGAAGTCGAGATTTTGCAGGAATTCCATATTTTCTTCTGCTTTTTTCATTTTTTCTTCTATGGATAGCTCCTTACCGTTTTCGCCATTTAATTTGTTACGATTGAATAAATCAGTTGGTTTTAATGGCTTTTTTGGATCGTGGTGATAGGCCACACGCATCATAAGAGCATAAATGCTATATGTTTGTAATTGGTCAAGATACTGTTCATTACGACCAATCATCATATTTTGGTACTCACGCGGGGATAGGTTCATAGATTCTCTAGCTGTTAAATCTAAATATCTGAACCCATCCTGCTGCACCTTATCAAAATCTTCTTGTGTGTATTCCTTTACACTAGAAGATCCTCCATCATTTCCTTGCTGTCCGGATTCTCCTTCTCCACTTTCTGCAACATTTTCGCTTTCATCTTCTGAGCTGTCGCTTGATAGAAAAAATGATCTGTAATTACTTCTTGGATAACCTTTTTAATGTATTCCTGAGTAAGCACTTGCTTCTCCATTAACTTTTCTAATGCATCCTGAATCTTTTCACGTGTAAACCCTTGTTCTGTATGAAGTAAACCGTAATAAATTGCATCTTCAAAGATTTCTAGGTCACCTAACATCGCAACAGATACAATCTCTTGCGCTCCACCTTTATACTTCTTATTAATTTCAGAAATAGCTTTATAAGTTAACTTTAGTTCGTACTCTTTTCCTTCGATTTCAAAAAACATATATATCAATCTCCTTTTAATTGGATGTTATTTTCAAATTTAAAAAGAGCGGTAAAAACCGCCCTTATTGACCTGCACCTTTAGGGATTTCTGTGAGTGTTTCTGTTCTTACTGCTCCAGATAATTTCACTTCAACTGAATAAGAAACAAATTCACCGTTAGATGAAGAACGTTCAAAAGAAGTAATCATGTAGTTGCCAGCTTCTGCTTCTTTCGTTCTCATATTAATTTCATAAATCTCCATATATTCACCATTTCTAATGGCAGCCTTAACAGCAGGATAATACGGGTCGCCTTCCGCTAACGTACAAGAGAACGAACGTGTTTCTTTTCTTTTTCCATAATCGGAATATGATCTATCTTTTGACTCTGCTTCAATTTCATCAGCTTCAATATTATGAGAGTCTTCGGTCTGGTCAAATGGTCTAACTAATATTGTCTGATTAGTTTGATCCTTGATTTTAGCAGCGATAATAAACTCATCACCACGGTACATTTTGTTCTTAACTGTTCCAGCTGTTTCAGCCATATATTTCACGCTCCTTAATTTACATAAGCTTGTTGGTATTCAAAAATCATTGTTAATTGCGCAGAACCAACTCCACTTGGAGCAGTTGTTACTCTCCGAAAATAAATCGTAACAATCGATTCACTACCATCCTCATTTCGAAGATGTACTGTGTAACCGTTGCTTCTAATTTTATTAGCGACCTTTTCTGCTTCTTGCATCGCCTTATCTGTCGTTGCATTAAAAAACCTTACTACCATTGTGTATAGTAAGGTGTAATGATCTTTTGAAGTTTTATCATCATTTATAGATAAAATCGGATAATATACCGATGGAATGACTAGTTCTTCTGGAACTTGATCATGATAAGCGAATGTATTAACAGGTAAACTGTCGTATACAAAAGCTTTCATAGAGCCATGTATTTGTTCATACATAATTATCGTGCTCCATTCTGTACCCATTGCCTAAACTGGCGATCAAACGACCGTTGGAACATGCGCTCATATATTGCAACTGCATTATCCCAATACGGACGGCCTTCAATGAATTTAGCAGTTAGCATCATTCCTGTAGGGGCATGCGGATCATATTCAAAATTATGACTTTCCCATTTACCTGGGACGAACCTTCTTACCTGCTGCCACCCATCATTTTGAGCTTTTGCATATTCTACGTTTGTTCCAATTTCTAAAACTAACCCACCGTCAGAGGAACGCCACACATTTCCATCTCCGCCCTTATCGAACGAATTTAACAATCTACGAGTATCAACAACGCTTAATGCGATAATTTGATTCTGTACTTCCTCCAGAAACTGAAATCCACTTGCTTCAAGCCATAAAGCAACGTTTCGGTCGAAACCAGTTGCCATACGATTCAGTTTGGCGCTAAATTCACGAAAACCTCGTGTCGTTATTTCGTTAGCCATGGCTCACTCTTCCTCTCTGCTATGGCTTTTATATGATTAACCTCACCAGTAAGTGGGTGCACTACCGGAAAAGGATTACGTATATAATAAGTGATGTTTGTATTCTTCTTTATCACTTTGTCATTGTGCCTTACATCTGTACCAGACATAAATAATACTTTCATTTGTTCTGTATTTAATTGATTTGGAGATGATTGAATTGTATCTGGAGCAGCAGTTGCTACATTCTCGGCAAAATAGCAACTTTGTTCTACTATATCGGGAGTTTCATTGTAAGAATATACGGTCTCTCCCGGTTGGCCATACTTACCCGGTTGCTCTTTCTTCTGCAAATGGTAAATATCACATTCATGGATAAACATTCCTTGAAGAGACATTATATAGCCCTCATTTTGAACGTAACTTTATTCTTACCTTTATGATCCATAAACTTTTGCAAAAGATATAAAACGGAAGGTTTCACTACGCTCGCACTATCCTTTGTATAGGAGTAATCACCGCCACCAATACTTTCAGACTTGATACCCTTCATCGCAATTGTATCAGCGTTTGTATAAGCATGATACTGAGCTAACTTCTTACATGCTAGCTTCACTTCTACTGGAACCTCTGGATACTTCGTCTTATCAGTAAAATCTATTTTAGAGAGATTATAAATCTCTGTTTCTGCCTCAAGAATGTCCTGCTCCAATAGAGGAGCAGGACGTTTCTTCACTTCAGGAAGTACAGTGTAATCAATTAATTCTTGAGCGGTAATAAGCGGCATACTTATCACTCCGATTCTTGAGATTTAGATGATGTTTTGCTTTCTTTTACTTCCTCTAAATCAGAATAAGAACTCAGTAACTCATCACGTTCCTTTGCAGTTACTTTGTGCGGTTCGTTTGCATAAAAATAGCGCGCTCCACCAATATGAAGAACGCCTGTATTTTGTGTATATTGAACTAAGGGCATTTAACTAGCTCCTTTCTTACAGCTTTTCGCCAGTCATCCATGCTACTGCATCTACTTCACGGATTACGCAGTCTAAGTAAGCAAATAAGATATGGTATGTCGCATCTTTAGCAGCGGCAGTAGCACCTTGAGCGGTACGGTTATAACGTAATTCACGAGTAAATACAGGTTTTAAGTTCTCGCGTGGCGTTAGCATAGCAAATCCTGATTGCATTTCTTGTACAATCTCAACCTCATAACCTGCTAATTTAGAAACTTTGCCATCGATTAATACTGCATCACCTAAGTTAGTTTGACGAGTAGTTAGTAGTGACATTAACTTATCATGAGTTTTTTGTGTAATAAACCAAGCGATGTCATTACGAGTTTTAAATTTATCAGGTAATACTGCTACATGGTCAACAAATGCTTGAATAGTTACTTCGTTTGCAGCCAAATCGGTTTTATTTGTAGATACTTTTGCTTTCTTAACAAATCCATCAATAATTTTAACGAATGGATCAGCAGAAGAAGTATCACCATTAAAGGCTAAGTCCTGTAAATCCGTACCAAATTGTTCTTGAATCATGCTGATAATTACATCTTCCACATTTTGACCACGAGATGCTAATGCATACCATACATCATCATTTTGAATCCACTCATCCCATTTCAATTTCTTAACAGCGTAAGGGATTTGTCCAGGAGCAATTGAACCAACACCAGTTGGAGTATCATTTTTAGATGCTTCACGTAATTTACGCTTACCTACGCTTAATGTATCGATATTTCCAGCAGGAGCTTTCTTGTAGTATGGATTTAACTTAGGTAATACCGTAGCTTTATTAATTGTATCGCGTAAAAATGCTTCTGCTGCTGCCTGTGGTAATGGTACGTTTACATCTTTTAAAACAATATCTGTAGAGCCACCAGTAATAATTTGTCCGTTATTCATATATTTGTTTCCTCCTTAGTTACCAAAGTATCCAGCGTAACCGCTAGCAGATTTTTGTACGTTTGTAGCGCCATCAGTGTCTTGTTGGTTGCTGATACCTTGAGATTTTTTAAGTTCTTCTAATTGCTTTTCTAATGATTCAACCTTTTCGTTCATCTTTTGCTCAGGTGTTTTTTCAGGCTCAATATTAAGATGTTTCTTAATTGTTGCCATCTCACCTTGCATCTCCTCTAAACCTTTGAGTAACTTCTCTACTTGCTCTTGATTCATATTATCTTCCTCACTTCCTGCGCCTTCCGTTGAAGGTGTGACGCGTGTTTTTAAATTTGTTAATGATTCAATAGCAGCATCGATATCCGCCATATTTGGAGCACTAATTTTCTTACCTGCTTTTTCTACTTCTGCAGCAAGGGATATAACTGGTTTGTTCTCCCACGCTTTTACAACAGCTTCTGTACCTTTTAATTCATTGATAATCTCAATAAATTCTTGTGCAGCTGCTTCGATACGATCTAAATCAATATCACTAGCGGTAGGCGCATTCCAAAGAGATTGATAGAAAGTATCTTCTAGAGCAGAGAAAGAGGCGTTAACGTCACGGCGATGTTTATTCTGGTTAAACTTGTCTCTAACCTCGCCTTTTTCAACTTTTTCTCCACTAAAAAAGTCCTTCATCACTTGGAAGAAGGACTTCATTTGTTTATCTTCAGTTTTAGCTACTTCTTCCTCAATCACTTCTGTCTCTGCGACACCTGCTAGGGAATATCCTTTAAATTCACCTTTCTTAACAGCTTCCCATGTTTCCTCATCTGCTTTCGTAGTAAGGATCCATGTGCCTTTCTTTACAGGTTCACCATTAAGATCCATATCAGCAGGTGCAATATATGATTCAACAACTTCTCCAACTCCTGCTACAAAGTCGTGATTCTTATCAATTTGGCGGTACTTGAGCATAAACTCATGCGCTGCCTTTTCGATTGTCTTAGAATCTGCGAAATCACCATGGGCATCGATTGTATCCGGCTCATATACAATTCCATAAACAAGACGTTCTGCTTCATCCTCAGACTTAATCACCTTAACAGGCTTCTCGAAGTTTGGTTGTTCTTCAGATTTCGTTAAAAAGAACTTGCGTTGATTTGCTCCATTCTCTACAAAAGAGACATGTGAAACCTGCAAGTTCTTCAGTTTGCGTTTTTTCATTTATTCACCTCCTTTCAAGATTCTTTCTTTTTACGAAAGATATACGTTACTCTAATATGATTGCCGTAATCTGAATTATTTTCATCTACTTCAATAGAAGTGGAAACGACATCGTTTTTATCGATTAACGAGTTAATCATTTCCTTTTCGTAACACTTCTGTTCTTCTTCTAACTTAAAGTCATTTATTTCAACTTTTTCACCGTTAAAATCAACTTTATAACTCATCGATTCAACTCCTTCAAAGTTTCTTCCCTAATCTTCTGCTTCTCTTCTTCCGATAGGCCTAATATACTGTTGTCAACTGAAGGAGACATAACGCATTTGCATTCCACTCTCTCTTTAGCAGATAGAGAACTATCACGAGGAAACATACATCTCTCTCCAGAACCAGGCAGTTCAAACTCTTCCTCTACTGGAACCGTTGTACCGTCATACGCCACATGATTATCACGAGGTTGGTTATTCTTCGAACCGCTATGACGCCACTTCTTACCCGTAACAGCAGGGGATTGGCGATATGATTCAAATTGTGAAGCAGAACATGCTGCAAGGACTTCTGTCTGCGCTGTCCTCTTCGCTCTTTTACGGTCGAATTCCGGAAGCTTCGCAAGTTCTCTCGCAATTTCCTTTATGCCTTTCCCCTTCTCCAATCCCTCGTTTAAAATACGCTCTACTGCTTTGTGAGAGTTAACCTTCATGATCTTTCCTAATTCATCCGACCAACTGTCAATCCACTTTGTAGTGCGTTTTGAGAAGATATTAAACTGGATATCTGGGTCAATTGCATCCATGAAAGCTTTTGTCATGTCTTTCATTGTGTAATTAAGAAACTTCCTTGCTGCTTTGCTCAAGCTTTTAGCAAAGGTATCAGCTCCAAATAGGCTACCGGTGACAAAGTCGATAATATCCTTTATCTTGATACCCTTCTCTACAGCATCCTTTTTCTTATAGTTCTTAATCCCATCAATAAAGTATTTCTTCTGCTTCCGAAGTAGTTTAGCAATTTCTTTTTCGAATTCCTCAACGTATCCTGGTAACATATCCAATACTTCCAAATCAGCAGGTAGTGAAGTAGTGAAATCATCAGCACCAGCCTTCTCAATCCACTCATTCAATGAAGTTAGCAGTTTATCAATCTTCTGCATCTTGCATCGACTCCAGTAAGTCTCTTAAATCTTTCATAATCATGACTATGTCAGCAGGAATATCAGATTTCTGAATAGGTTCTGTTGTTTTTTGCTCAGATACTTTCTTAATTGCTTGTAGTACGAGTGCAATAGGCTGATTCGCTTCTTCCATTTCGAACGATTCAAGATTCTTGTTTAGAACTTTTGAAGCCAACTCACGTAAATCATTAAACGTAACGCCGCCATACTTACATAAAATATCAAGTATTTTCGCAAGATCTTCAGTGTTACTGATTTCCGGCTTACGCAAGTTCACATATACGTGTTTTAACTCATATGGAAGCAGGAGAATGTTATTTATGATGAACTCAAGTGAATTTCTTTCCGGTTCAAATACCTGTTCTTCAGTAATCTCTCTTGCTGCATCAGCAGTAGCACGGTTAAAATCTCTGCTATAACCTACATAAATATCAGGTAAACGGAAAGCTGATTGTACCTTTTGGCGTGATTTATCATCATATTCAAGGAATAAAGCATCATTTTGCAGAATGTCCGCTAGTGATTTAAGCTCTATATCTACGTTAGGTCTAGGTTCACCAACAACTTGTTCTTCGTCACTTTCAATTTGCAGTAGCAGGTATTTATGTTGGTTATCTTCACCTTCAACATTTGAAACATAATCAGCAATCGCTGCTTCACTTTCTTCTGAAAGAACGCCATTCTTTAATAGGATAGCCATCGGGATATGTCTTCCTTGTTTAAAATAACGAAGGTTTAGCTCTTCTGCTTTTCTAGCGCCAACCATATGAACTACATGTGATACCCAACGTGGAATGCCATAAGGACCGTTTCCTATTTTCAAATGAATTACCTCAGTTGCGTCTTTAGGGCCAAGTGATTTATCGCTAAATTCACCAGTTTCTTTATTCAAAAACCGTGGATCGCCAAATTCTTTAAAATAAGTAACGCTGGCCCCGACCTGTTGGACATAACGACGGAATATTTTTTTTCGTTTAATAGTTTTTCCATTTATGAAATAGGTTACTTCTTGTGGTTTATCATCTTTACGTGTCACCCTCATGTATTGTGGTAACATATTGATCAATTCAGCAGGTTTACCCTCTAAATTACGAATCACTTCAATATAGCCATTTCCAGTTGTTTCCCTATCATCAATTCCAGTTTCAAGAATTTCTTTGAATGGCTTTTCGAAACTAAAAAATGGAATGACTTCTGTATCTACATACGTCCATTCCGATTTCATTTCATTTGTTTCGTCTATATCATTCTGCTTATACTGCATTTCATGACCAAATCCAGCAATATTACGTTTATACGCATCTATGCATTGA
The DNA here is from genome assembly GCF_007678085.1 of Bacillus cereus. Lineage (GTDB taxonomy): Bacteria > Bacillota > Bacilli > Bacillales > Bacillaceae_G > Bacillus_A > Bacillus_A cereus_BE. The sequence continues at coordinate 45,396 of NZ_VEDW01000010.1, forward strand.
CCTAAAATTGTACTATTTTCTTTAATTTGCTGTAAGTCTTCTATTCTATAAGGTGGTGTAATGATACCGTTAATTGCATTCTTTTCTTTTTCATCCTCTTGTTGTCGTGATAACACTTGAGCGCTTGTACCTGCTGCTTTAATCACTCTAGCGCTAACCTGTCTTTTCCTCGTCATTAAGCTGCTTCACCTCTTTTCTTTTTCTTCTTTTTACGTAATCCAAATATGATTGTGTTAATGAAGTATCTCGTTTCATCCATGTGATGGTCATTCTCTTTTAGAGGTTTATCTTCACCACGTTGTATTGCTTTCTCATCCCATATATAAGAAGCAAATTCTTTAAATGTCTCAACGCAACAATCGTTAAAGTACGCTCTGCCAGTATTAAGCGCTATACCAACGTTCCCTATTCCTTCTTTCACGTTGTTACGAGCTTTATATACTTTTCTCTTATTACGCATCAATACAGCAATAAATGAAGCAGCAGAAGGGTCAACTACAGTTCCCTTGATTGGCAAATCACCAACGAATTCTTCATAGTCTTCGTAGTATTCCTGGTCTGTTTTCTGTTTCTCTGTATCACGGCCACTATAATGGTACTCTTTGATTTTGTACCACACTTCTTTGTCTCCATCTTCAATACATTTCCCCCATAATCCATACGCCATAGCGTTCTGCGTGCCGTAGTCACAGGACACATAATACTCAACGTAATTACGATCAATAGAAGTTACCTTGTGAACTTCTTCTTTAAACATATCGAACACAAGACCAGAAGCAGCTGCCCATAATCCTAAAATGTACCGTTTGAAGAAAACCCCACTATATAGCTTGTAATAGCGTTGTTTTGTCTTCTTAGAAAGGGATAAGTTATCATCCATAGTAAACTTCAGATGCAGTAAGTTCTTTTCCTTACGTTTATCCAACCACTCTAATTTGAACCAGTGATACGGTCCTGCTGGGTTACAGTTAAACCATATTTTCGAACCCTCTACAGAACAACGACCTGTCGCCTGATCTACGAAACTGCGAACCATTAGCGCTACCTCATCGAAGAAGCAGCCGGCAAGAGTAATCCCTTGAATCAAATCCTGAGAGCTTTCATCCTTACCACCAAAGATATAGAAAAAATTCGTTACTCCATCTTTAGTAATAGAAAGCATATTCTCACTTCGGTGGTCCTTAACCTTATATCCACGGGACTTTAGCATCTTCTTGAGTGGCGTTATAACGTTACGACGGTGCGAACCAATCGTTTTCCCACACATACCGAAGTTCTCGCCTTCGAATGATTCCATTGCCCACATAACATAGGAAAGAGCCATCGAAACTGTCTTCCCAGCACGAATGGAACCATCACAAATAATCCCGTCATACTCTTTAACGGGACTGTTAGGCTTCCACCAGGTTAATACTTTCATCTGCTTCTTGGAGAATGGCTTAAATTTGAATGGAGCAGGTTTCTTTTTACGCTTCGGAATCGTCGTCATAATCATCCCACGCTTCCTCTACCTTACCTTCTAGCGCTTCTTTGAAACCGTCGTCTTCGTATTCCTCACCATCTTCACCTTTAATACGAGCGGTATCAGCTTTCGTTTTCTCTATATCTGCTTTCAATTTATCTAGCTCTAATCTTCTCTTATCATCAACACTCGCTAGCCTATCGAATCTTTCTATAAGCTGTGATAATGTAGTCATTGCTCTCGATTGTGCATTTAAGAAGGTAGCATGTTTGTCCCAAGCGAATTGGATTTCCCACTCTTCTTCAAATCCACTCTCAGTAACTTTATTCTTTCGTAGTTCTTTTGTTGTATCTTCTTGGTATTTAACAAACATCAATCTCTGCGCCCTAATAATGGCCGCGTATTGAATCGTTATATTTTCCCATAACATATCAATTGGATTCTTCTCCATGATCTCAGCAGCTAAATCAGCTACGTCTTCTGGGAAATGTTTACGGAAGAAGCCATGCGTCATAGCGTTATGATTCCCTTTTGGTGGACCATGCCCTACAGCATTCTTATTACCATACTTTGGGTTCTTGTTTCCCGAATTCCCCACTGCATTCTTATTACCAATGGGTGCACCTGTTTTCTTGGTTTGGGTGCATCCTTTTTCATCGTTTGGGTGCACCCCTTTCCGATTCCAACCATGCCTTTTTCTCCAGGACTTAATTGTATTAATACTGACCTCATATTTCTCAGCCAGTTCCTTGTACTTCATACCTTGCATGTAATCTTCTTGAGCTAACTCGTGTTTTTGTTTCACTTCATATCACCCACCACCTTCTATATTAATAGGAAGAAACTCGTTATAACTCCCTCTCATGGTAATCCCAAATTTAGTATTGAAATTCTCTAAAACTCGTTGTATTATATTTTTGTATTTTCTCAGTTCCCAAGCCGAGAAAACATCATCACTTCTGAAAAGGGCCCGAACTCTATCGGGTTCTTTTTATAAAATTAAAAATATCCATTGTATGAACACTTCATGTTATTATGGTAAAGCTGTATTAATTCAGATTGATATGTAGGTGAGGCTAATGGAAAATAAAGAACATGAACAAAAGTACGATCTAAGTAAGGTATACACATACACAGAACATCCTGATAAAATCAGCGGTCGCTGTGATAATTGTGGAAATACCGCATTCAAAAGTTCCGTTAAAAATTTCATCTATTTAAGAGAATGCCGTAAATGCGGCATGAAGAAAAGTATCTAGCCCCGCATCGGGCTTTTTTCTTTATAAAATAAAAAACACCCATTTTGGATGTTTTTTAACTACAAATAGCTTTCTTCCATCTTTTTTAATTGTGACCAATGAGTATTCAGTTTCCCGTTAGATACATCATCGGCAGTAATCATCAATCTTTGACCTTCACTAATTTCATGGATAAAACCATTTCCTGTATCCAATAGCCATTGGTTAATATCAACGCCTATCAAACCACAATCCGCAACTACTTGCGCGGTAGTAGATACTCCTAACACAAGAATCAATTCTTTATCTTTAGTGAAACTGATTGCATCATAACTCCCTAATCTAGGGTACTCACAAACCGTTAGATTGTCATCGCTATAAATAATCTTGTTCGTCATTTTCTCCCCTCCTTTCACCCAATAATCATTCGACAAGTTTGAACAATATCCTTTATAAAATAAAAAGCAGCGGATTCCCTACTGTAATTGTTCAACTACCTCTTTAAATAACTGTTGTCCTTTTTCCGGATATCTTTCTAATCCACCATCAGCAAAGTATTCACCTTCACTATTGATTATCTCAATTAGTACTTCACCCTTCTCCCAAACCTGCAAAGAGAATGCTACACATGATTCAAATTCTTTTAACGCTTCTTCTCTGTCTGTGGTAGCTAACATAATATCCGTATCGGCATGGTCCCACATCACAACTGTATAGATCAGCACGAAATCACCTCAAAAGAATCATATTTTAAAAAATCCATAACGAAAACTAATTTATGCAGGGAAATTACATATTCATGCGAATGACTGCTCATAATGTATCTTATGTAAACAAGGTTTTCGGGAAATATGCTGTTATATCAACGTTTGTAGTACTTTTGAAAAATATCATTATAATTTCTTTTATGCATCGTTGATTTTACGCTATTTTCACTCTTAAACCACCGTTATTTCCTGCATAAACTTCACTTTGTTAACTATCTCTATTTTTATTCGAATCTGTGACACTATCGGTATGTTATAGGTGTTACGCAATCCGTATGTCATATATGAGAGCGTCACACAATCAAACAAGGAGGTTTTACTATGAAAATCAAAAGGACAGAATTAGAAAGCGGAACGATCACTTCAGAATGGGAATTAGATATTGTTGGTTTTACCTTGGCTATCGCTCAACTAATCCAAGCTCTCCACCTAGCAGGAATCATTTGATTCTTGCTTTTTCTTTTCGTTCGTTGTGTTCGTTTGTTTTGTTAGCCCCATATAAGCCACCCTGTTCCCAACCCGACTAAGAAGACAGGAATCCCTATAGGAAGTAGCGCTTTGAAAAACTCCCACTTGTAGTACCAAATAAGTTCTAAAACATCCTTAAAGCTTGTTGGACCCCACATTCCCCCCACCCCTTATCTTTCTTTAACAACAAATAAGCCACTAAGCCGATCACGGCAGCGCCTACGATAATTGCTATTGGTTTAATCATTGTCATCAGCGATTAAATGTTCAATTCCTTTTAGCCCTTTATCATCAACACAAAGTTCCATCCTTCTAAAAATCTGAATCACATCATCTAATGTTTTGATTTTATTTGCATCAATTTTATGTGGATGTGTAGATTTCATCTCCAATACTTTTGTTTCATCCATACTTCATCCTCCTATTCAAATGTCCATTTTGTTCAAATCTATGTTTAATGTGTAATTTCTATACAACAAAGAAAAAAGCACCCTCAATGGATGCTTTTAATTAGTTAATCAGTATACGGATGACGTTGATGTTCTTTACATTCACGACATACATACCATGCTTGCCATTCTTTCCTTACTTGATCGTCTTTCATTACTTTCTTTTCAAATGGTTTTTTATCAGAAACAATATCACACATACCATTACAATACAGACAAGATTTCACGTTTCGCTTCGTTTTATGAGATGTACCACTAACCTTTAGTCCATCCCCCCAATTTGAGACCAATTGCGTTCCATTTTGATTTTCTTCCCCTGCTAAAAGCCCTGAAAATTTACCTTCAAATTTTTTCATTTTACGCCGTTCCCTTCGAACTTATTTACTTTCATTATTAATTAAACGCTTTGATCAATAAAAGTCAATAACATTCAATAAGGAAAACAACAAAAAGCCATCACCGAAAGGTGACAGCTCTTGAAGGGGAAGAGAGATAACAAATGGCAATAAGTATCTCTTCAAGCCTCAGGTATTCTAGATACTCTCAGGCTTCTCCAAGCCACCGCATCATATAATTTTCTAGCTATCTTAGCTACGCGCTTTACGTTCGGTGACTGGGAGAAGACTAAGAATCTTCTCGTTTATACTCCGTAGAGCTGGCTCAATACTTCAGCTTTTCACCTTTGCTGGCCAATATCGAATTATAAAGGATTTATATCAAGACGTAAGTGTTTCTTCCGACGCCTTGTTTGAACCAATACACTAAAGGGACGGAAGGGGAATGTTTCCGTTGTATTGGCTCAAACAAAGAGTGGAACTCTTTGCCCTCGTTTTGGTCATTAATAAGAATCGTGAGTAATTACTAATGTACGAGATCACGTATACTGTTTTAGAACTTTAGAATGCAAGTGTTACTCATTTAAGAGCAACCACCCCCATTCCATTTAAAATAAGGTCAAGAAACGACATATTAGAGAGAAATAGACTTATATTTATTATCAACTCAGAGAGCAGGACAGCCTCTAAGCTGATTGATAAATACAAATTAGAAACAGTATGACGAATGCGAGTTATCTCACACCCGCCACACTGGAATATGTTATTGTAATACATTCATTGGTCTTTTCGTCTTAACGCGGGTTCGTACCGCCTTGCCCGCCCTACTATGCGGTATACGTTACCGTGACATTCTCGCATAAGAACGTTTCACTTATAGGTGTACTAATCCTCTTCGCTATGCGGTTGTCAAAGGGCTTGTACATATAATTTATAATTTTTGTCATTTTATTTAGTCCCCCAAAAAGTTCGCATTTTGACCGCGTTTTGTTCGCTATTTTTAGATGATTCCAAGTGCTGTAGCAATCAATTTAACCGCACTCTGCTTCTTCTCATAGAAATATGTCTTCTTGAGTAGCAGATCGTGATAAACATCTGAATCTTTTACTCTCTCATTCGTTAGAAACTTACGCTCAACGATTTTACGCTCATCCTCATCTAATAAATAGTTAAGCGCCTTCTCTACCTGCTGCACCTTCCATTTACTCGTATTCCTCGAATCACGTAACTCAGGGAACAAACTAATTCCTTCCTGCTCTACGTCATTACTAAATCGCATCTTGAGTGCTCTGTATTCCTTTAATACGCTTACTACTTCCTTTTGTACTTTCTTATCATCGATAGCCGGTAATAAAGTTAATTGTCTCTCCATGAAGGAATCCCCCTATTTCGTATTTTTCTTTTTACATTCAAATCAGGTACGTGAAATTTTACTATCTCTTTGTTGAATAAGGGAAACATGCATAGCGAGTAGCCCCCACCATCCACTCTGCATGGTTCCGTTATCCATTAAGCCTTTAATAATTTTCGTTTCTTGTTGGCCATCTTCTCTTTCGCTGCTTCAATGTTACTTGCTATCTTCTTATGGTCCTGATCAATCTGAATCATCCCATCAAACATAACCGGTGTTACTGCTTCATCAATGTATTGTAAGTAATCAACTGGTGCTCGTTCTGTCTGTTCTACTAAATACCCGTAAATATCAAAGTCTGCTCTTGATATAGACTTCTTCCCATTCGGTTGATGAGACATTCTTACGTAAGACTGAACAACTGATGCAGGTACAAGGAATACTGTTTGATCCTTACTGAACTCTATAAGGAAGAAACACACTGCGCCCATCTGCTCCGCTTTCTCTAAGTAATCTAATTGATGTTGTGCAATGTTACTTAAATCAAATCGAGTAAGACTCTGTGTTGACTTCGCTTCAAACGCTATCGCTCGTCCTTTATACACGCCGTCATAGTCTACTGTACTTTTAGCTTCATAGAATCCATTTAATACTCGTCCACCTGCGCTTTTTAACACCTTCACAGGAGTCGCACGCTTGTTTATAAGCGCCACTCCACCTCTCTGATACATTTCATTCGATAGATTAATAAGCTTTTCAAACGCCATTCCGCGATTACCTAGTCCCATTGTTATTCCTCGCTTTCTATTTAAAGGATTATTTTATTCGATTTCCACAAAACGGTAATTAATATATAATTAAACTATTCAAATCTTAGGTGGTGATACAAATGACTGAAACAATCCGAATTGCTCTTTTCACCCTTGTAGGAATTAGTGCTATATTTTCTGTAATTAAAGAATTTAAAAAACCAGAAAAAAGAAAGTTTTGGATTACATTCGAATCCTTAATTCTGCTCGGAGCAGCCTGGATGCTAATAGGACTTCTCATGTAACCTACATAATTAGTACACCCCCCTGAATAAAACTCAATATTATGTCAATAATATAGATGACATCAGATTTTCTCCTTGTTCCCCCTTGGAGAACCGAGCAGTTAGTTTTTTCTAGCTGCTCTTTTATTTATGAAAAAAGGTAAAATTCTTTATAATGACTCTTCTTTATTTCTCAATATAAGGAGCCTTGGATTTTCATTAACACTCCTGTAGTATATAAACAAAGAGTAAGGTAAGAGTTACTCTTTGCCATTTTAGAAGGGGTTCTGTTGGAGACAACAGGACCTTTTTTCATATAGAGATAGTTTTGTTTAATTTTTCACCATTAACCACAAAAAACATCTTATAATTGTTATATATTAAATTGAATAAAGTATTAGGAGTAGATTACATGCCAGTTACACTAGAACTTATTCTTTTCATTCTTCTAGCAATTTGTGCTGTTGGCTATTTAGTAAAGGAATTTCAAAAAACTAGGAAAAGAACACTTGGAATTTTCCTAGAATTCTTGGTTCTTTTCTGGTCAATATGGAGAATATCGACTATCATAATCTAATTTATAAAAAATGAATTCCTTCG
>NZ_VEDW01000011.1:0-48422 GCF_007678085.1 Bacillus cereus
GAACACGGAAGTTAAGCTCTCTAGCGCCGATGGTAGTTGGGACCTTGTCCCTGTGAGAGTAGGACGTCGCCAAGCAATTAAAAACACAAGTCTTTTGACTTGTGTTTTTTTTGTGTTTTCAAACAGTACGCAAAAAGAAGTAATGGTAATACAAACACGTTGCCCAAGGATTAATCATATTATATAAGAGATTGATGTATATTTTTCTGTAAATTGTTAAGGAATAGAAATATAAAATATGTCCATTTAAATAGGGAGGGAAGGTTATGAAATCACAAAATGAAGTTTGTATTGTTTGTGAGACAGAAAGAAAAGAAGGGATATATGTTTATAATAATTTGATATGTTATGAATGTGAAAAGGATATGGTAAATACGGAGACAAATGATCCGAAGTATATATATTATTTAAAACAGCTTCGGAAATTAGAAGTATCATATTTTTAAATAGGCGTATGCCTATTATTTTTTTTGTTCTGTATAATAGAGAAAGAATGAAATAATAAGGAAGAGATATAGATGAATCAAAATCGCATACCTTTATATGAGGCATTAAAAGAGTTTAAAGAAAGAGGGCCGTTGTCCTTTCATGTCCCAGGTCATAAAAATGGTTTAAACTTCCCTCAGGAGGTAGTAGAGGAGTTTAAAGATATACTATCTATCGATGTAACTGAGTTGTCAGGGTTAGATGATTTACATAGTCCGTTTGAATGTATAGATGAGGCACAACAATTATTAGCTGATGTATATGAAGTGGAAAAAAGTTATTTTTTAATTAATGGTTCAACAGTGGGGAACCTAGCAATGATTTTGTCTTGTTGCGGAGAACATGACATTGTTCTTGTGCAAAGAAATTGTCATAAATCAATTATTAATGGTTTAAAATTAGCGGGAGCAAATCCAATTTTTTTAGATCCATGGATTGATGAAGCTTATAACGTACCAGTGGGAATTCATGATGAAATTATTAAGGAAGCAATTGAAAAATATCCAAATGCTAAAGCACTCATTTTAACGCATCCTAATTATTATGGTATGGGGATGGATCTAGAGGCAAGCATTGCTTATGCACATGCACATAAAATCCCTGTTTTAGTAGATGAGGCACATGGAGCCCATTTTTGTTTAGGAGGAGCATTTCCAAAGTCAGCGTTAGCATATGGTGCAGATATTGTAGTTCATTCTGCACATAAAACATTACCCGCGATGACGATGGGATCCTATTTACATATAAATAGTCACCTGGTGAAAGAAGAAAAAGTTTCTACTTATTTAAGTATGCTACAATCTAGTAGTCCATCTTATCCAATTATGACTTCTCTTGATATTGCACGCTTTACAATAGCCGGTATAAAAGAAAAGGGACATGATGAAATTGCCGGGTTTTTACGGGAATTTAAAGAAGCATTGAGTTCTATTCCACAAATAGCTATTTTACAATACCCATTACAAGACGAGTTAAAGGTTACCGTACAGACACGTTGTCAGTTATCAGGATACGAATTACAGTCTGTATTTGAAAAGGTAGGTATATATACAGAAATGGCAGATCCATATAATGTCTTATTTATTTTGCCCTTACAAGTAAATAAGGAGTATATGAAGGCTATAGAGATGATCCAAGTGGCATTGCAATATTATGAGGTGAAAGACAAGAAGGAATCTATTCGTTATACTTATAGAGGAGAAATTTCTCCTCTACCGTATACATATAAACAACTGGAAGGATACGAAACAAAAGTAGTATCTGTAGAAGAAGCAGTTGGGATGATAGCGGCGGAAATGGTAATTCCGTATCCTCCTGGCATTCCATTGATTATGTATGGGGAAAGAATTACTTCAGAACATAAAGAGCAAATTATGTATTTAGAGAAAGCAGGCGCTCGTTTTCAAGGTAGCACGAAATATATGAAAGTGTATGATATAGAAAGTAGGTTTTAGGATGAAGGGATTATTTGTAACAATTGAAGGTCCAGAAGGTTCGGGTAAAACAACGTTAATTAAAAGTTTATTGCCATACTTTGAACAAAAAGAACAAAAGGTAATGGCGACGAGAGAACCAGGTGGTATTGCAATTTCTGAGGATATTAGAACGATTTTACATAAACAAGAATATACGATGATGGAAGCACGTACAGAGGCGCTTCTGTATGCTGCTGCACGTAGACAACATTTAGTGGAAAAAGTTATGCCAGCGCTTAACGAGGACTACCTTGTATTATGTGATCGTTTTATAGATAGCTCTTTAGCGTATCAAGGATATGCAAGAGGGTTAGGTATGGATAAAGTATTTGAAATCAATCGTTTCGCAACAGAGGACTGTATGCCTAGTTTAACGATTTACTTAGATATTGAGCCAGAGGTTGGCTTAGCTCGAATTGAAAAAGATGCAGGACGTGAAGTGAATCGATTAGATATGGAAGATATCTCTTTCCATAAACGTGTGCGTGAAGGATATTTACAAGTTGTAGAACGTTTCTCAGATCGTATTGTATTAGTAAATGCTGATCAACCAATGGAAAAACTTATAGAAGAAGTTGTTCAGATTATAGAAGATAAATTGTTATAATAGAAGGAAAGAATGAAATAAGTGAGGTATGCATTATGACGAAGACGTGGGAGCAGCTTTCTGCTATACAACCCATCGGTGTAAAAATGTTGATGAATAGCATTGCAAAAGAGCGTATATCCCACGCTTACTTGTTAGAGGGAGGGAAAGGGACAGGAAAGTTTGCGACGGCAATTCAAATGGCAAAGAGTTTCCTCTGTTCTCAGCGGAATGGGGTAGAGCCTTGTCATGTATGTACAAATTGTAAGCGAATTGATTCAGGTAACTACCCGAACTTACATATTGTAAAACCAGACGGATTATCTATTAAGAAGCAACAAATTCATGATTTACAAGAAGAGTTTTCAAAAACAGGATTAGAGGCAAATAAAAAAGTATATATTATTGAGCACGCAGATCGTATGACAGCAAATGCAGCGAATACACTCTTGAAATTTTTAGAAGAACCAAGTAGTGATACAACAGCTATTTTACTTACTGAACAAAGTCATCAAATTTTAAATACGATTTTATCTCGCTGTCAAGTTGTTACATTTAGACCATTACCTACGGAATCTTTAATTAGAAGATTACAGGATGAAGGTATTACGGCACCTTTATCCACACTTGCTGCACAACTCACGAATAGTTTTGATGAAGCTTTAGCTTTATGTAGTGATGAATGGTTTGCACAAGCACGAGCTTTAGTGATAAAATTATGTGAAGCGCTCGAAAAGGATAAAGCCTCTATTTTTTTTGTACAAGAAAAATGGGGAAAACACTTTGGAGAGAAAGAACAATTACAGCAAGGTTTAGATATGTTACTCCTTATTTATAAGGATTTATTATATGTTCAACTTGGAGAAGAAGATCGTCTTGTTTTTCATGAGCAGAAAGAGATGTTTGAATCTTTCTCCTATGCTCAGAAGCGCATTGTATCAGCTCTCTTTAATATATTAGAGGCAAAAAATAGAATCAACGCTAATGTAAATGCGCAGCTTGTGTTCGAACAGTTAGTGTTGCGGTTGCAGGAGGGATGACCGTTTTGTATGATGTAGTAGGTGTTCGCTTTAAGAAGGCCGGAAAGGTATATTACTTTGATCCGAATCAGTTCGATATCTCTGAAAATGAGTTTGTAATTGTAGAAACAGTAAGGGGTATTGAGTACGGAAAAGTAGTTATTACCAAAAAGCAAGTTGATGAGAACGACGTTGTATTACCGCTAAAAAAGGTTATTCGTATTGCAAATGAAAATGATCGTACCATTGTTGAAGAGAACAAACATGCTGCGAAAGAAGCATATCAAGTTTGTCAGCAAAAGGTAGTAGAGCATAATCTTGATATGAAACTTGTAGATGTAGAGTATACGTTCGATCGCAATAAGATTATTTTCTACTTTACTGCGGATGGTCGGATTGATTTCCGCGAACTGGTGAAGGACTTAGCAGCAATTTTTAGGACAAGAATTGAACTAAGACAAATTGGTGTTCGTGATGAAGCGAAAATGCTTGGTGGTATTGGTCCATGTGGTCGTATGCTTTGTTGTTCTACTTTTTTAGGTGATTTTGAACCTGTATCTATTAAGATGGCAAAGGATCAAAATTTATCATTAAATCCTGCAAAAATCTCTGGTTTATGTGGTCGTTTAATGTGTTGCTTAAAATATGAGAATGATGAATATGAGGCAGCAAAGGAACAACTTCCGGATTTAGATCAACGTATACAAACCCCGCATGGTACTGGCCGTGTTATCGGATTAAATATTTTAGAAAGATTAATTCAAGTGGAACTAGTAGACAAGGAACGGATAGTAGAATATACGTTAGATGAGTTAGTGAATAAAGGGGTCGTTTCGAGTCAAACCACAGATTAATGAGGTGGGTGCTTGTGGAGAAAAAAGATATTTTTGCATCGGTTTCTAGTATGGAAGAGCAAATTGGACATTTATACAAACAGTTGGGAGAATTAAAACAACATCTTGCAGAGTTGTTGGAAGAAAATCAACATATAAAAATGGAAAATGAAAATTTGCGACACCGCTTTGAAGAAGTGCAGATTAAAGAAAAACAAAAAACTCAAAAACGTAAAGAAGTGAAACCAAAGACAACTGATATTGGTGAAGGCTACGATAACTTAGCAAGACTATATCAAGAAGGTTTTCATATTTGTAATCTGCATTATGGAAGTGTACGTAAAGAGGGAGATTGTTTATTCTGCCTGTCATTTTTAAATAAAAAGTGAAATTACCTTTCCAATGATAATTGGAAAGGTAATTTTTTATACATGAGAGTAGAATGAAATATGTTTTTTATTAGTGGAAGATGAAATAGGGTAGGTTAAGTGTAAGAAAAGGAGTAACACATGAATTTATATGAAGATGAACGTTTAGATTACTTATTAGCGCAAGATATGAAGATCGTACAAAGCCCATCAGTATTTAATTTTTCTTTAGATGCTGTTTTACTTGCAGATTTTGCTTGGGTACCAATTCAAAAAGGTAATTTACTTGATTTGTGTACAGGTAACGCAGTTGTGCCCCTTCTATTAAGTACAAGAACGAAAGGGAATATTACAGGTGTGGAAATTCAAGAACGTTTATATGATATGGGAATAAGAAGCGTTCAATACAATAAGTTAGAAGAAAGAATTCACTTAATACACGGGGATTTGAAAGATATGCCAGAGAAACTTGGACGTCATCAATATGATGTTGTCACATGTAATCCACCTTATTTTCAAACACCTGCAACGTCTGAGAAAAATATGAATGAACATTTAGCAATAGCTCGTCATGAAATTATGTGTACATTAGAGGATGTTGTATCTGCAAGTAGTCAGCTAGTAAAGCAAGGCGGGAAAGTAGCATTTGTACATCGTCCAGGTCGTTTACTAGATATTGTTACATTAATGCGTAAATACAAAATTGAACCAAAGCGTGTACGATTTGTTTATCCTAAGGCAGGGAAAGAAGCGAATACATTGTTAATTGAAGGAATTAAGGACGGAAACGCAGATTTGAAAATATTGCCACCTCTTTTTGTATATGAAGAAAATAATGAATATACAAAGGAGATTCGTTCAATTTTATATGGAGAAGAATAAGCATTGTTTTTATGTAGTAGAGTGCTCTGATGGCAGTTATTATGCTGGATATACAAATCATATAGAGAAGCGAATTCAGACCCATAATAGTGGAAAAGGGGCTAGGTATACGCGTGCTAGACTTCCTGTTGTTTTAAAATACGTAGAATTTCATGAAGATAAGCGTACAGCTATGCAAGCAGAGTATTATTTTAAGCAATTAAGTAGAAAACAAAAAGAAGAATATATGCAAAAAGGAGAACGCTATGTGGCAACAAAAAAGCTTTCAACAAAATGAAAAGGGAGTTTTATATTTAGTACCAACTCCTATTGGAAATTTAGAAGATATGACATTTCGTGCAATTCGAATTTTAAAAGAAGCTGATTTAATTGCTGCTGAAGATACGAGGCAAACGAAAAAACTTTGTAATTATTTCGAAATCGAAACCCCTGTTATGAGTTACCATGAGCATAATAAGGAAGTAAGTGGGAAGAAAATATTAGAGAAGTTAGACGTAGGAAAGACTGTGGCACTTGTTAGTGATGCTGGTATGCCGTGTATTTCCGATCCAGGTTACGATATTGTTGTAGAGGCTGTAGCGGAACAATATCATGTTGTCCCGCTTCCTGGGGCAAATGCGGCCCTTACAGCATTAATTGCGTCAGGTCTTGAAACAAAACAATTTTATTTCTATGGATTTTTACAAAGAAATAAGAAAGAAAGAAAAATGGAGTTAGAGAAGCTTCGTTATGTACAAACTACAATGATGTTTTATGAAGCACCTCATCGTTTAGATGATACTTTAATCTCGATGCAAGAAGTGTTGGGAAATAGAGAAATTGTATTATGTCGAGAGTTAACGAAAAAATTCGAGGAATTTATTCGAGGAACAATCGAAGAAGCAATTGAGTGGACGAAACAAAATGAAGTTCGTGGCGAGTTTTGTATTTTAGTAGCTGGTTCAACGGAAGAACCTGCCCCAGAAGAACAATGGTGGGAATCTATCTCGGTATATAATCATATTGAACATTATATAAACGAAAAAGGTATGAATTCAAAAGAGGCAATAAAAACAGTCGCTAAAGATCGAGATTTGTCGAAACGCGATGTATATCAAATCTATCATGTCGATAAAAAATAAGCTTCTCATAATTGAGAAGCTTATTTTGCTGTTTCGATATAATCTTGAAGTTCGTTTAAGATTTGCTCAGCGCCTTCTTTGCTTAAGATAATTTTACCTTCAGCTAAAGATAGGTTACCATCAGATACTTCGCCAGTTACTTGGCAAGTCATGTTTGGCTTATATTTTTTTAAGATGATTTTCTCGTCATCAACGTAGATTTCAAGAGCATCCTTTTCTGCAATACCTAAAGTACGGCGTAATTCGATCGGAATTACCACACGACCTAATTCATCAACTTTACGAACGATACCAGTAGATTTCATAATTCTTTTCCTCCTAAAGAAATAGTTTATAAGTTTCGAGTCTATTTTCTAGATTCGTCATTTTTCGACAAAATACCCTATGGACATATGATACCAATCATTTACATTTCCGTCAATTCTTTAATTCTATATTTTTTAAAAAGATTTATAGATTTCTTACTTCTTATATATAATAGAATGCGAGTAATTTCTACTATTATTTCACTTTATTTTCTGAAAAATTTATAAATTATAAATGAGGATTGTATATTTTCTTGAAATATGAGTATTAGATGATAAAGATACTAGGTATTAACTCGTTTTTTATCCCGAGTTAACGAGCAGTAAGATTCCCATTTCAAAATTCGGCTGGAGGAAAGAAGTCAAGTGGGATCGGGCTGCTTGTAAAAGCTCGATTGGTGCGGGCTAATAATCCGCGGGAGTGAACAAAACCCCACAGATTAAAGTTTCACTTTATATATAAGTTTTTGATATACTGTTTATAAATACATATGAGGTTATCCGGGAGGTCCAAAACAATGACAGAGGAAAACAAGTCCTTTTATATTACTACCCCAATTTATTATCCAAGTGGAAAATTACACATTGGACATGCTTATACAACAGTAGCAGGAGATGCGATGGCACGATATAAGCGCATGCAAGGATATAATGTTCATTATTTAACAGGAACTGATGAGCATGGACAGAAGATTCAAAAGAAGGCAGAAGAATTAAACGTTACACCACAGGCATATGTGGATAACATTGTTGCAGGAATTAAAGAACTTTGGGAGAAGATGGATATCTCTTATGATGATTTTATTCGTACAAC
The DNA here is from genome assembly GCF_007678085.1 of Bacillus cereus. Classification (GTDB taxonomy): domain Bacteria; phylum Bacillota; class Bacilli; order Bacillales; family Bacillaceae_G; genus Bacillus_A; species Bacillus_A cereus_BE. Next base: position 7,890 of record NZ_VEDW01000011.1, read on the forward strand.
TGAAGATCGTCATAAAGATGTTGTTGAAAAAATCTTCAAGCAACTAGTAGATCAAGGTGATATTTATCTTGATGAATATGAAGGTTGGTATTCTGTACAAGATGAGACATTCTATACAGAGCATCAATTAGTAGATCCAATTATGGAAGGTGACAAAGTAGTTGGAGGAAAAAGCCCAGATAGTGGTCATGATGTAGAACTTGTTCGTGAAGAATCGTATTTCTTTAGAATGGGTAAATATGTCGACAGACTATTAAAATTCTATGAAGATAATCCACATTTCATTCAGCCAGAGTCTCGCAAGAATGAAATGATTAATAACTTCATTAAACCAGGCTTAGAAGATTTAGCTGTTTCTCGTACTTCATTTGACTGGGGAGTTCGTGTTCCAGGTAACCCAAAACACGTTATTTACGTATGGGTTGACGCATTATCTAACTACATTACAGCATTAGGTTATGGAACAGAAAATGAAGAGATGTATAAAAAGTTCTGGCCGGCTGATGTGCACTTAGTTGGAAAAGAAATCGTTCGTTTCCATACAATTTATTGGCCAATCATTTTAATGGCATTAGATTTACCGCTTCCGAAAAAAGTCTTTGCTCATGGTTGGATTTTAATGAAGGATGGAAAGATGAGTAAGTCAAAAGGAAACGTAGTAGATCCAGTTACATTAATTGATCGTTATGGATTAGATGCATTACGTTATTACTTACTTCGTGAAGTTCCATTCGGATCTGATGGCGTATTCACACCAGAAGGATTCGTGGAGCGTATTAATTTCGACTTAGCAAATGACTTAGGTAACTTATTAAATCGTACAGTAGCTATGATTGATAAATACTTTAACGGAGAAATCCCTGCATTTAAAGCAAATGTAACGGAATTCGATGAAACGTTAGTAACGTTTGCACAGGATACATTGAAAAAAGTAGAAGAAGCAATGGAGAATATGGAATTCTCTGTAGCGTTAAGTTCAATTTGGCAATTGGTTAGCCGTACAAATAAATATATTGATGAAACACAACCATGGGTATTAGCAAAAGATGAGAATGATCGTGAAAAGTTAGCTTCTGTAATGGCCCATTTAGCAGAAGTACTTCGTCAAACAGGTATTATGCTTATGCCATTCTTAACAGTAGCACCAAGCAAGATGTTTGCTCAGCTTGGCCTTACTGAAGAAGCACATAAGTCTTGGGAAAGTCTATCTACAGTTGGCTGTATTCCAGCTGGAACGAAAGTAGAAAAGGGACAACCAATTTTCCCACGTTTAGAAATGGAAGTAGAGGTAGAGTACATTAAAGAACAAATGAAGGCCTCTGCTCCTAAAGTAGAAGAGAAAAAAGAAGAAGAACCGAAGGCAGAAGAAATTACAATTGATGATTTCTTTAAAGTAGAATTACGCGTAGCTGAAGTATTATCTGCTGAATCCGTGAAAAAAGCGGACAAGTTGTTAAAAATCCAACTAGACTTAGGCACAGAAAAGCGTCAAGTTGTTTCTGGAATTGCAAAATTCTATTCGCCAGAAGACCTAAAAGGTAAAAAGGTTATTTGTGTAACAAACTTAAAACCTGTAAAATTACGCGGTGAATTATCGCAAGGTATGATTTTAGCGGGTGAAGAGAATGGCGTATTGTCATTAGCATCGATTGACCAAAATATACCAAATGGTACAAAAATCAAGTAATTAAGACAAGAAAAGAGATGTTTCACGTGTAACATGTGTGAAGCGTCTTTTTTCTTTTTACACTCTCCATTTTTGCATTAAAATTGTAGTATTGTTATCGTTAAGTTAATAAAGAATTTATTTTTGTAGAATAAACTTGATTTCAATATAAAAGGAGCTATGTATTATGTTGTTTGATACACATTCACATTTGAATGCAGAGCAATTTGAAGAAGATTTGCAAGAAGTTATTGCACGAATGAAAGAAGCAGGAGTTACTTATACAGTTGTTGTTGGTTTTGATGAAGTAACGATAAAAAAAGCGATTGAATTAGCTGAAGCCTATGATTTTATTTACGCTGCGGTTGGATGGCATCCAGTTGATGCAATTGACATGACAGAAGAACATTTAGCTTGGTTAGAAGAACTTGCTTCCCATCCTAAAGTAGTTGCACTTGGAGAAATGGGTTTAGATTATCACTGGGATAAGTCTCCAAAAGAAATACAGAAGGAAGTATTCCGTAAACAAATTGCATTAGCGAAAAAGGTAAAATTGCCGATTATTATACATAACCGCGATGCAACTCAAGATATTGTTGATATTCTAGAAGAAGAGAATGCAGCTGAAGTGGGAGGCATTATGCATTGCTTTAGCGGCAGCGTAGAAGTAGCAGAGCGATGTGTTGATATGAACTTTTTAATTTCGTTAGGCGGACCAGTGACATTTAAAAATGCCAAGAAACCGAAAGAAGTAGCTACGGAGATTCCGTTAGAGAAATTGTTAATAGAGACGGATTGTCCATATTTAACACCACATCCATTTCGAGGGAAACGAAATGAACCGAGTTATGTAAAACTTGTGGCTGAAGAAATTGCGAACTTAAAAGGGATTTCTTATGAGGAAGTAGCAGAAGTAACAACAAAAAATGCAAAAGCTTTATTTGGTGTTGAATAAAAGGAGTGGGAGAACCCATTCTTTTTTATTTTTGTGAAAAAACAGCAGGAGTGATAGAGAAAATAAAGGCGAATGAGGAAGTGTTACAATAAGGAGAGAGAACAAAGTTTTAGACATTCTATTTTTTAAAATGTAAGAATGGGGAAAATAATAATGGAAAAGTCGTCATTTTTTTGTTTTACTAAGTAGAGACGAAACGAGTGTGGAGGCAAGCATGAAAATTAAAGAGATTATCGTTGTAGAAGGTAAAGATGATACAGTTGCGATTAAGCGTGCTGTTGATGCGGATACAATTGAAACGAACGGTTCAGCAATCGGTGATCATGTTATTGAGCAAGTTAAATTAGCGCTGCAAAAACGAGGCGTTATTATTTTTACAGATCCGGATTATCCTGGAGAGCGTATTAGAAAAATTATTTCTGATAAGGTGCCTGGATGTAAACATGCCTTTTTACCGAAGGAAGAAGCACTTGCTAAAAGGAAAAAGGGTGTCGGAATTGAACATGCTTCTAATGAATCAATTCGCCGTGCTTTAGAGAATATACATGAAGAAATGGAAGCTTACACAAGTGAAATTAGTTGGAGCGATCTAGTCGATGCAGGTTTAGTGGGCGGAGAAATGGCAAAGAGTCGCAGAGAAAGAATGGGTAAGCTATTAAAGATTGGTTATACAAACGCAAAACAGTTACATAAACGTTTACAAATGTTTCAAGTTTCAAAAGAATCATTTGCAGAAGCTTATAAGCAAGTCATACAGGAGGAAAGAAAATGAAGGATATCGCAACGCCAAATCGTACGAAAGACATTGTTGAAAAGTACGGATTTTCATTTAAAAAAAGTTTAGGACAAAATTTTTTAATTGATACGAATGTATTAAATCGTATTGTCGATCACGCTGAAATCGGTTCGGAAAGTGGTGCAATTGAAATTGGACCAGGTATCGGTGCATTAACAGAACAATTAGCGAAGCGTGCTAAAAAAGTAGTGGCTTTTGAAATTGATCAAAGACTATTACCGATTTTAGATGAGACGTTAGCTCCATATGACAACGTTACAGTTATCAATAAAGATGTATTAAAGGCAGATGTACATGAGGTGTTTAGTGAGCAATTTGAGGAAGGGCAGGATGTAATGGTAGTAGCTAACTTACCGTACTATATTACAACGCCAATTTTATTTAAATTGCTGGAAGAGAAATTACCGGTTCGTGGATTTGTTGTTATGATGCAAAAAGAAGTTGGAGATCGTTTAGCTGCTAAACCTGGAACGAAAGAGTATGGTTCTTTATCCATTGCTATTCAGTATTATACAGAGGTAGAAACAGTTATGACTGTACCGCGTACAGTGTTTGTACCACAACCAAATGTTGATTCTGCGATTATTCGTCTTCTGAAGCGTCCGAAACCAGTTGTAGAAGTAACAGATGAGACATTCTTCTTTGAAGTAGTACGAGCAAGCTTTGCACAGCGTCGTAAAACTTTAATGAATAATTTATCAAATAATTTAAATGGTTTCCCGAAAGATAAAGAGCTGTTGGATCGAATTTTAACAGAAGTAGGAATTGATCCAAAACGAAGAGGCGAGACACTATCTATCGAGGAGTTTGCAACATTAAGTAATGCATTAGTTCTTCATAAATTGTCATAAGAATAGAGAAGGGACAGTTCAACTTGAACTGTCCCTTTTGTCACCTTTCCGCTCCTACATTCATACTTTAAAAACAGGTAAGATGGCCTAATGAGTTTGGAGGTAGGAGAATGGCTTTACATGTTGGAGAATTAGTGGAACGATATTCTCATAATAGGGATATCCTTTTTCGTATTATAGAAATAAAAGGCGAGATAGCTATATTGTTTGGAGAGGAAATTAGACTGGTGGCAGATGCGCCACTTGAAGATTTAATTAGTATAGATCAACGAGAACATAAAAAAAGAGCAAAGCGTGAGAAAGAAACGATGGAGCGTACGTATCGATTGTTTCAACAAGATTATGTATTAATGAAACAAAGGCATGAACACACTTCAACGGGTGGATATACAAGTGAGGTGAATTATTTTCAAATGCCAGGACGTGTATTGCATATAGATGGAGACCCGTTATATTTGCGCAAGTGCTTAGATTTATATAATAAAATTGGTGTTCCTGTACAAGGTATTCATTGTAAAGAAACAGAAATGCATGAAAAGGTAGTAGATTTAATAGATCATTTTCGTCCGGACATTTTAGTTATTACGGGGCACGATGCATATACAAAATCAAAAGGGGTAAAGGGAGATTTAGCAGCATATAGGCATTCAAGGCATTTTGTACAGGCTGTTCGAGAAGTGAGAAAAAAATATCCATCATTGGATCAACTCGTTATTTTTGCTGGGGCATGTCAATCACACTTTGAAGCATTGATTCGAGCAGGCGCTAATTTTGCTAGTTCACCATCTAGAATTAACATTCACGCACTAGATCCTGTATATGTGGTTGGTAAAATTAGTTTTACGTCATTTATGGAGAGAGTCAATGTATGGGATGTTGTACGTAATACGATTACCGGTGAAAAGGGACTTGGCGGGATTGAGACGAGGGGGATTTTACGAACTGGATTACCCTTTCAACATTATGAAGAATAAGCAAGGTACATATGTATCTTGCTTTTTTGTATGGAAAGGATTTAAATCAGCTTGGATAAAAAGAGATAAGAACGCACAGACTACATAATGATACTTTTACAATATAGTATTTCTTCTATCTATTTGAACGCATGATGCTTTTATAATGATATTGTCTGTGAGTTGCGGTTAATAATTGGGATAGATATATCGTGTTTTAAGTGTTCAATCTAAATTACAGCGAGGTGTAACGAAGTATATGTCAAAACGTTTAGATGAAATTAAAAGCGAATTAGATCACCATCTTGGACAGAGACTGATGTTAAAGGCAAATAGTGGGAGAAGAAAAACGGTAGAACAATCAGGGGTACTTGCAGAAACGTACCGTTCTGTTTTTGTTGTACAATTGGATCAGCAAGAAGATGCGTTGCAACGTGTATCGTATAGTTATGCAGATGTTTTAACAGAGACAGTAGAGTTAACATTTTATGGTGAACCTCATAATGAAGTGATTTTATAATTGATGTATTGTTACATATATTCCCACAAATGAAAAGCTATATTATTTTGCATACTAATTATACCGTAGCAAAATAAGGAGGGACTCTGCATTGAGTAGACGAAGAGGTGTCATGTCAAATCAATTTAAAGAAGAGCTTGCAAAAGAGCTAGGCTTTTATGATGTTGTTCAGAAAGAAGGCTGGGGCGGAATTCGTGCGAAAGATGCTGGTAACATGGTGAAACGTGCTATAGAAATTGCAGAACAGCAATTAATGAAACAAAACCAGTAGTTGTAAGATACTTTCTATGCTACGGTAGCCGAGGAGTGATTCCTCGGCTTTTTGTACTCTAAAAGGTGCCATCATTTTACATAAGTAGTTTCATTCTGAATGCTTTTCGTTATAATTAGGGAAGTGTCATCGTCTTACTATAAATTTATGGTAAAATAAACGATAAAAGATTGAGTACATAGAGTGGGTGAATAGATTGAAGCTACTAGTGAAAGCACCAGCAAAGATTAATCTGTCGTTAGATGTACTGGGAAAAAGACAAGACGGATATCATGAAGTGAAAATGATTATGACAACAATTGATTTAGCGGATCGTTTAGAACTAATGGAATTAGCAGAAGACCGTATTGAAATTTTATCCCATAATCGGTATGTCCCAGACGACCAAAGAAATTTAGCTTATCAAGCAGCGAAATTATTAAAAGAGAAGTTTAATGTAAAAAAAGGCGTATCTATTACTATTGAAAAAACGATTCCAGTAGCAGCTGGATTAGCAGGTGGAAGTAGTGATGCAGCGGCGACATTACGTGGCCTTAATAAATTATGGAATTTAGGGCTTACAATTGACCAGTTAGCAGAACTTGGTGCAGAAATTGGATCAGATGTATCGTTTTGCGTATATGGTGGGACAGCAATTGCCACTGGAAGAGGAGAGCAAATTGAGCACATAAAAACTCCGCCTTCTTGTTGGGTTATTTTAGCAAAACCCCATATTGGTGTATCTACTGCTGATGTGTATGGAAATTTAAAGTTAAATCGAGTTACACATCCAAATGTAGATAAAATGGTTGATGTCATAAATGCTGGGGATTACAAAGGGATTTGTGATACTGTTGGTAACGTTTTAGAAGATGTAACGTTTGCGATGCATCCTGAAGTTGCACGTATTAAGGCGCAGATGAAGCGATTTGGGGCGGATGCTGTATTAATGAGTGGAAGTGGCCCAACCGTATTTGGCCTTGTGCACCATGATTCGCGAATGCATCGTATATATAACGGATTAAAAGGATTTTGTGAACAAGTATACGCAGTACGTTTATTGGGAGAGCGAGAAACGCTTGAATAAAGACGTATAATACGGTATGATTTGTTTAGAATATTCGTGATTTGAGGTGAGAGTATGAAAATTAGACGAAGTACAAGATTAGTCGATATGACGTATTACTTGTTACAAAATCCTCGTCAGCTAGTTTCTCTCACTTTTTTTGCTGAAAGGTATCAATCAGCTAAGTCTTCCATTAGTGAAGATTTAGTTATTATTAAGCAAACGTTTGAACAACAAGGGGTCGGCACATTGCAAACGATACCAGGAGCAGCAGGAGGAGTGAAATATATACCATATATAAGTGCGGAAGAGGCAGATCTCATTATCGGAGAGCTTTGTAGCCTATTTGAAAATCCAGGTCGTATTTTACCTGGTGGTTACTTATATATGACAGATCTTTTAAGTAATCCTCGTCATATTAATGGCGCAGGTCGTTTGTTTGCTTCTGTTTTTGCTAGGCAACCAATTGATGCGGTTATGACGGTAGCAACTAAGGGTATTCCACTTGCTTATGCGGTGGCAAATTACTTAGATGTACCGGTAGTAATTGCAAGAAAAGATAATAAGGTAACAGAAGGCCCAACTGTTAGTATTAACTATGTATCAGGTTCTTCTAAGCGAATTCAAACAATGACGTTAGCAAAGCGTAGCCTTCCAGAAGGATCAAATGTTTTAATTATTGATGACTTCATGAAAGCTGGCGGGACAATTCAAGGTATGATGAGTATGTTAGAAGAGTTTAAGGCTAATGTTGTTGGTATTGGTGTATTAGTAGAATCCACAGATATTGAAGAAAGACTAATTAATAATTTTGTATCATTAATTCGCTTGTCAGAAGTTGATGTGAAAGAAAAAGCGATTCAAGTGGAAAAGGGGAATTATTCACTGGCACCATTTGATGAAGGGCTTGTAGAGGCGGAATAAAAAGGTAAAGCTGATAGCTTTATCTTTTTTTTATTCTATTTATAAATTATAAAATAGATGGACAAACTGCTTTTCGTGCACTATTTTTAAAGAGTAAAAATAAATAATAAAAGGGTGAAAGATATGAAAGTTGTTCAAACAAACAATGCACCACAAGCAATTGGACCATATTCACAAGGGATTATTGTAAATAATATGTTTTACAGTTCAGGACAAATTCCGTTAACTGCAGGTGGAGAGCTTGTAGCAGGAGATGTAACAGTACAAACAGAGCAAGTATTTCAAAACTTACAAGCAGTATTAGAAGAAGCAGGTGCTTCATTTGATACAGTAGTAAAAACAACAGTATTCTTAAAAGATATGGATGATTTTAATGCTGTTAATGAAGTATATGGCTCTTATTTCTCTGCTCATAAGCCAGCTCGTTCTTGTGTACAAGTAGCAAAATTACCGAAAGATGTTTCAGTTGAAATTGAGGTAATTGCCCTAGTTAAGTAATTCTTTGTAAGCGATAACCTCCACTAATCTCTATATTCAATTACATTAAAAATTTTTATCTTAAAAATTTTTAAAAAATTAAAGGGAAATTAGAAATTTTGTGGAATTTATACAAATATATCGCTTATTTAGAAAAGGGTGGTGAACACAAGATGGAAGTGACTGACGTAAGATTACGCCGCGTAAACACAGAAGGCCGCATGAGAGCAATTGCCTCTATTACTCTAGACCATGAATTTGTTGTTCATGATATTCGTGTAATTGATGGTAATAATGGATTATTTGTAGCAATGCCAAGTAAACGTACTCCAGATGGAGAGTTCCGTGACATTGCACACCCAATTAATTCTGGTACACGCTCTAAAATTCAAGATGCGGTTTTAACAGAGTATCATCGTTTAGGCGAGTTAGAAGAGGTTGAGTTTGAAGAAGCGGGTGCTTCGTAAAATTCGAATGAAAAGGGCTTTTTAGAGAAAGCCCTATAATTTTGCAACAAACTCCTGTAAGCATTTACAGGGGTTTGTTTTTTTGTGTTTATATATATATTCCGTTTAGAAAATTCTAAATTAAATAAAATAAAGAAGGTAACTTCTAATTTTTTCAAAATCATTTTAAATAGTATAGCTTAATTCTTAAAAAAGATACTAAAGAGTAAAACATCTTATAAGAATTATGGTAAAATTTAATAGTTAAAATGTGTTTCTTGAAATATATGATGATTTAGGATAATATCGTTAATGGATAAATAGGTTGCGATGGAGGGTCTATATGTCAAACAGATTTGCAGTGATTCTAGCTGCAGGTAAAGGCACACGTATGAAGTCTAAGCTATACAAAGTGCTTCATCCTGTATGTGGAAAACCTATGGTACAACATGTTGTCGATCAAGTATCTCAATTAGGATTGCAGAAACTTGTAACAGTCGTAGGACATGGTGCTGAAATGGTACAAGAACAGCTAGGAAACGTAAGTGAGTTTGCATTACAAGCAGAACAACTTGGTACAGCGCATGCTGTAGATCAAGCTGCAAGTGTACTTGCAAATGAAGAAGGAACAACTTTAGTTATTTGTGGTGATACGCCGCTAATAACTGCTGAAACAATGGAATCATTGCTTCAGCAACATAAAGAAGCAGGGGCAATGGCAACGGTGCTAACAGCTTACATAGAAGAGCCTGCTGGATATGGTCGTATCGTTCGTAATGAGAATGGTCATGTTGAAAAGATTGTTGAGCATAAGGATGCAAATGAGAAAGAATTAGCTATTAAAGAAATCAATACAGGTACGTATTGTTTTGATAATAAAGCTTTATTCGCTTCACTTTCTAAAGTTTCAAATGATAACGTACAAGGTGAATATTACCTGCCAGATGTTATTGAGATTTTAAAAAATGAAGGTCATATTGTATCGGCTTATCAAACAGAGCACTTCGATGAAACGTTAGGTGTTAACGACAGAGTCGCTCTATCGCAAGCGGAAATTATTATGAAAAACCGTATCAACCGAAAGAACATGGTAAATGGTGTTACGATTATTGATCCAAGTAACACATATATTTCTGCTGATGCAATTATCGGTAGTGATACAGTTCTTCATCCAGGAACAATTATTGAGGGGAACACTGTAATTGGTTCTGATTGTGAAATTGGACCGCATACAGTAATTCGCGATAGTGAAATTGGAGATCGTACGACAATTCGTCAATCTACTGTACATGATAGTAAACTAGGTACAGAAGTATCGGTTGGTCCATTTGCACATATTCGCCCAGATTCAGTTATTGGAGATGAAGTACGCGTTGGAAACTTCGTGGAAATTAAAAAAACTGTTTTTGGTAATAGAAGTAAAGCTTCACACTTAAGTTATATCGGGGATGCACAAGTTGGAGAAGACGTGAATCTTGGTTGTGGTTCAATTACGGTGAACTATGACGGTAAGAATAAATTCAAAACTGTGATTGGTAACGGGGTATTTATTGGATGTAATTCAAACCTTGTTGCTCCTGTAACAGTTGAAGATGGTGCTTATGTGGCAGCAGGCTCTACAATTACAGAGAATGTTCCATCAAAAGCATTATCTGTGGCACGTGCACGTCAAGTTAACAAAGAAGACTATGTTGATCAATTGCTGAATAAGAAAAAATCATAATGTGGAGGGTTAATCTAGATGTCGACTCAATATCTAAATTCTAATTTGAAAGTATTCTCTTTAAACTCTAATAAGGAACTTGCTGAGCAAATTGCAAAGCACATTGGAGTAGGACTAGGAAAATGTTCTGTTGATCGTTTTAGTGATGGAGAAGTTCAAATTAACATTGAAGAAAGTATCCGTGGTTGCGATGTATTCATTATTCAATCTACAAGCTTCCCAGTAAACGAACATATCATGGAATTACTTATTATGATTGATGCATTAAAGCGTGCATCTGCAAAAACAATTAATATTGTTATTCCTTACTATGGTTATGCGCGTCAAGACCGTAAAGCGCGTTCTCGTGAACCAATTACATCGAAACTTGTAGCAAACTTGCTTGAAACAGCAGGTGCAACTCGTGTAATCACTCTAGATTTACATGCTCCACAAATTCAAGGGTTCTTTGATATCCCAATCGACCACTTAATGGGTGTACCGATTCTTTCAGATTACTTTGAAACAAAAGGTCTTAAAGATATCGTAATCGTGTCACCTGACCATGGTGGGGTAACTCGTGCTAGAAAAATGGCAGATCGCCTAAAAGCACCAATCGCTATTATTGATAAGCGTCGTCCTCGTCCGAACGTATCAGAGGTAATGAACATTATCGGTAATATTGAAGGTAAAACAGCAATTTTAATTGATGACATCATTGATACAGCTGGTACAATTACATTAGCAGCAAACGCTCTTGTTGAGAACGGTGCTTCTGAAGTATATGCTTGCTGTACACACCCAGTATTATCTGGTCCAGCAATTGAGCGTATTCAAAACTCAAATATTAAAGAGTTAGTTGTAACGAACTCTATCGTATTACCGGAAGAGAAGAAAATCGACAAAGTACATGAACTTTCAGTTGCTCCATTAATCGGAGAAGCAATCATTCGTGTATACGAAGAAGAATCTGTAAGTGTATTATTCAATTAATTGGATAGAATGAGACGTAACCAAGATTGGTTACGTCTTTTCGTATCGAAAAAAGAAAGTAGTGGTACAAGAATGAAATTGATAGTAGGACTTGGGAACCCGGGTAGAGAATATGAATTAACAAGGCATAATATTGGATTTATGGCAATTGATGAACTTGCAAAGCGTTGGAATATTTCTTTGAATGAACAAAAATTTAAAGGAGTATTTGGTGCAGGATTTGTTAATGGAGAAAAAGTAATCTTATTAAAGCCACTTACATATATGAATTTATCTGGGGAAAGTATTCGTCCACTCATGGATTACTATAAAATTGATGTTGAGGACTTCGTTGTTCTGTACGATGATTTAGACATCCCTGTAGGTAAATTACGCCTTCGTATGAAAGGTAGTGCTGGTGGACATAATGGTGTGAAATCAACAATTTCACATTTAGGAACACAAGAGTTTCAACGCATCCGCATGGGAATTGATCGTCCGAAAAATGGCATGAAGGTAGTAGATTACGTATTAGGACGTTTTACATCGGAAGAAATTCCTGATGTGAATCATTCTATTGAAAAAGCAGCGGATGCATGTGAAGAATGGTTAAACAAACCTTTTCTTCAAATTATGAATACCTTCAATAGTTAAGGATATAATTGGGGATATTTTGTTTTATTTTTACCCATACTAGCAGTAATTGGATTTTTAGGAGGCTAGTATGGAAGGATATTATTATTGCAGACATTGCGGGAGTAATGTAGGCTCCGTTACTGTAGAAAAAGTGTATAGCGACGTTTTATTTCAACTAACAGAGCAAGAAGTAGTAGAGATGATTCATTTTCATGAGAATGGAAATATATATATACAAACGATTTGTGAATCGTGTCAAGAAACGCTCGCATCTTATCCTGAGTATTATGAATATGAAAAATTTCTGCAATAAAATGTTGTCGCTTTGGCATGTCCAAAGCATTTTTCTGTTTTCTTTTTCCGAAATATTTGCATAAAATGTAGTGGCTTGCTCTTTATGTTGAGAGGGGTTTTGAAAATGATAGGTTTATTAGAGCAATTTTATAAAAATGAAGAGATCCAATCGGTTATTAATGGACTAGAAGATGGTTTAAAAGAACAACTTGTATCAGGTATGGCAACCTCTTCTCGTTCATTATTAATGGCGGCCTTATATAAAAAAACAAAAAAATCACAACTTATTGTGACGCATAATTTATATCAAGCACAAAAAGTGCATGAAGATTTAGTGGCGTTACTTGGTGAAAAAGATGTGTGGCTATACCCAGTAAATGAATTGATAGCATCAGAAATTGGTGTTGCAAGCCCAGAATTGAAGGCACAACGTATTGAAGTATTGAATCGTTTAGCTGCAGGAGAGAATGGGATTATTGTAGCACCAGTTGCAGGACTACGCAGGTTTTTACCAATGAAAGAATTGTGGAAGCAAAGGCAAATCGAAATCAATCTAGGGCAAGAGATTGATTTAGATACATTCTTGCATACTTTACATCATATTGGTTATGAGCGTAAGTCGATGGTAGAAGCTCCTGGAGAATTCAGTTTGCGCGGGGGAATATTAGATATTTATCCATTAACTGAAGAGTTACCATTCCGTATTGAATTTTTCGACACAGAAGTTGATTCTATTCGATTATTTGATGTGGATGAGCAGCGCTCTCAAGATAAAAAAGAAAGTGTTAGATTTGGTCCAGCAACAGAGTTTTTATTTTCACAGGAAGAATTGAAGTCGGGAATTAAGCGTCTTGAGGAAGGCTTGACTAAGACGATGCAAAAACTTTCCGATGATAAATTGAAGACTACAGTGCTTGAGACGGTAAGTCATGAAATTGAGATGTTAAAAAACGGGCAAAGTATAGAACAGATGTTTAAATATTTATCTATTTTCTATAACGAACCTGCTAGTCTGATAGATTATTTACCAGAAGATGGTGTTGTAATTTTAGATGAGATTTCCCGTATTCAAGAAACAGCATCACATCTTGAAACGGAAGAGGCGGAATGGTATATATCACTTCTTGGTGAGGGAACAATTATTCAAGATTTATCTTTCTCACACTCGTTTGAGGAATTTCTTCATCATAAAAAAAGAAGTTTTGTATATTTAACGTTATTCTTACGTCATATAGCGCATACACATCCGCAAAACATTGTGAATGTGACATGTAAAACAATGCAAGATTTCCATGGGCAGATGCAGTTGTTGAAAACTGAAATTGATAGATGGAACGAAGGGCATTTTACGACTGTTGTGCTTGGAACTGATGATGAACGTGTAAAAAAACTACAACATATTTTAAGTGATTATGATATTGAGGCAGATATCGTAGAGGGCACAGATATATTATTGCCTGGAAGGTTACAAATTGCTGTAGGTGATTTACATGCAGGATTTGAAATGCCGATGCAAAAGTTTGTTGTTATTACTGAAAAAGAGCTTTTTCATAAGAAAGTTAAAAAATCACAACGTAAGCAAAAGTTATCTAATGCCGAACGTATTAAAAGTTATTCGGAATTAAAAGTTGGAGATTATGTAGTTCATGTAAATCATGGTATAGGTAAATTCTTAGGTATCGAGACATTAGAGATTAATGGTGTTCATAAAGATTACTTGAATATTAAATATCAAGGTAATGATAAGTTATACGTTCCAATTGAACAAATTGACCAAGTGCAAAAATATGTAGGATCTGAAGGTAAGGATCCGAAAGTTTATAAGTTAGGCGGAAATGACTGGAAAAAGGTCAAAACGAAAGTTGAAAAATCTGTACAAGACATTGCGGATGACCTAATTAAACTATATGCTGAACGCGAAGCTTCAAAGGGTTATGCATATACACCAGATACGGCAGAACAACAAGAATTTGAATCTTCTTTCCCATATCAAGAGACCGAGGACCAATTGCGTTCTATTGAAGAGATTAAGAAGGATATGGAACGTGGACGTCCGATGGATAGGCTTCTTTGTGGTGATGTGGGATATGGAAAGACGGAAGTAGCTATCCGTGCGGCATTTAAGGCAATTATGGATGAAAAACAAGTTGCAATTTTAGTGCCGACAACGATTCTTGCACAACAACACTATGAAACAATTCGGGAGCGTTTTCAAGATTATCCAATCAATATAGGGTTATTAAGTAGATTCCGTACAAGAAAACAGCAAAATGAAACAATTAAAGGTTTAAAAGATGGCACGGTAGATATTGTAATCGGAACGCATCGTATTTTATCTAAAGATGTTACTTATAAAGATTTAGGTCTTCTTATTATTGATGAAGAACAAAGATTTGGTGTAACGCATAAAGAAAAAATTAAACAATTAAAAGCAAATGTTGACGTATTAACATTAACGGCAACTCCGATTCCGCGTACACTCCATATGTCTATGCTTGGTGTGCGTGACTTATCTGTTATTGAGACACCACCAGAAAATCGTTTCCCAGTCCAAACGTATGTAGTAGAGTACAATCCGGCGTTAATGCGAGAAGCGATAGAACGAGAGCTTGCAAGAGGTGGGCAAATTTACTTCCTATATAATCGTGTGGAGGATATCGAGAGAAAAGCAGATGAAATTTCGATGTTAGTTCCAGACGCGCGTGTAACGTATGCGCATGGAAAAATGAACGAAAGTGAATTAGAGTCTGTTATGCTATCGTTTTTAGAAGGGCAGCATGATGTTCTTGTAAGTACAACAATTATTGAGACGGGTGTAGATATTCCGAATGTAAATACGTTAATTGTATTTGATGCAGATCGTATGGGATTATCGCAGCTGTATCAGCTTCGTGGGCGTGTTGGACGTTCTAATCGTGTTGCATATGCATACTTTGCATACAAACGAGATAAAGTGTTATCAGAAGTTGCAGAGAAGCGTCTGCAAGCAATTAAAGAGTTCACAGAGCTTGGATCTGGTTTCAAAATTGCGATGCGAGACTTATCCATTCGTGGTGCAGGTAACTTGTTAGGAGCCGAACAGCACGGATTTATTGATTCTGTCGGATTTGATCTATATTCTCAAATGTTAAAAGATGCAATTGAACAGCGTAGAGGAACAGACGGAGTTGAAAATACAGTTAATGTTGAAATTGATTTAGAAGTAGATGCATATTTACCGGATGCTTATATTTCAGATAGTAAACAAAAAATTATGATGTATAAACAATTTAGAGGTGTTTCTGCAATTGAGGATATTGAAGAGTTGCAGGAAGAGATGATAGATAGATTTGGTGATTACCCGCAAGAGGTTGGTTACTTATTACAAATTGCGAATATTAAAGTATTGGCAATGAAAGAACAAATTGAGTTAATTAAGCAAAATAAATTTGAAGTAACAATTCTGTTCTCAGAACAAGCAAGTCAAAATATTGATGGCGGAAAATTATTCATGCTTGGAAATAGTTTTGGACGTATGATTGGTTTAGGAATGGAAGGATCACAATTGAAAATCGTTATGAAAACAAATGGCTTAGAGACATCGAAGTGGTTAACAATTGCAGAAAATTTATTAAAAGGCTTACCAGATGTAAAAAAAGAAGTCATAAATGCCTAATATTAGATAAAAAAATACAATTCGGCGTGCATAGAAGAACTAATGTGTAAAATACTATGTCTAACAGTTGGTGATTTTTACATGAACAGGTAAATTCACCACTTTGATCATCAGTAGAAAGTGAGGCAGCATTAGAATGAAAGCAACTGGAATCGTACGTCGAATTGATGATTTAGGTAGGGTAGTAATCCCGAAGGAAATTCGTAGAACTTTACGTATTCGAGAAGGTGACCCGCTAGAAATATTTGTTGATCGCGATGGAGAAGTAATTCTAAAGAAATACTCTCCAATTAGCGAATTAGGTGATTTTGCAAAAGAATATGCAGATGCTTTATATGATAGTTTAGGACATAATGTGCTTGTATGCGATCGAGATTCCATTATCGCGGTATCAGGCGTATCCAAAAAAGAATACTTAAACAAAAGCGTTGGCGATCTAATTGAAAAAACGATGGAAGAAAGAAAGTCTGTTATTATGACGGACGAAAGTGATATTTCCATTATTGATGGTGTAACAGAAAAGGTTCATTCTTATACAGTTGGGCCGATTGTTGCAAATGGAGACCCAATCGGGGCTGTCATTATTTTTTCAAAAGAAGCAATTATAAGCGAAATTGAGCATAAAGCGGTCAATACTGCTGCAAGTTTCTTAGCGAAACAAATGGAACAGTAAGGGTGCATAATTTTAGAAGTAGCAATCTTTCCTAATTATGATATTTCTTCTTGAGAAATCAATTATTTGGAGATATATGTATATTGAAAAAAGGTAGCGCTTTGCTACCTTTTTTCGTTGAACATTTCTAGCATGGCACGAACGTATTATTACTCGTGTAGGTAAGGAAGCTTGTTCTTTTCTTTATGATATAATACGAGGGGTGAGAATAGAAAAAGGAGTTTTCTTGTATGGAATCGAAGAAGTATCAAGCCTTTTGGCGTGGGGCTATTATATTAACAATCGCAAGTTTTGTTACAAAGGTATTAAGCGCTTTTTACCGTATTCCATATCAAAATATAGCGGGTGATATTGGTTTTTATATTTACCAACAAATTTATCCGTTTTATGGATTTTGTTTAATTTTAGCTACTTATGGGTTCCCCATTATAATTTCAAAAATGGTTGCGGAACGATTAGAGCGAGGGAAACAAAAAGAAGCGGAAGAAATTATTTGTGTATCTTTTTGGTTTTTATTAGGGATTGGTTTCATAGGCTTTTTTACATTGTTCTTTGGTGCCGAAGCAATTGCGACAGCCATGGGCGATATACATTTAAATAAGCTATTACGTGTTATTTCCTTTTCGTTCATATTGATGCCGTTTTTATCTGTAGCAAGAGGGTATTTTCAAGGGTTCAATAATATGATGCCAACAGCTGTTTCGCAAGTGATAGAACAAACGATTCGTGTTTCGATTATTGTATTTTTATCTCTATTCCTAATTGCTCATGAGTTTGATCTATATACAGTCGGTGCAGGTGCTATGTTAGGTTCAATCGCAGGCGGACTGATTGGGATTATCGTACTTGTAATTTATATGCGTCATGACTTTCGTTCTATATTCTTCAAAAGTGTAAAGAGAATTAAGGGGAAAAAGAGAATCATTAAAATTCTGTTTTGGCAGGGTTTGGCGATTTGTGTTAGTAACTTAGTGCTTATTTTTATACAAATGGCTGATTCTGTTTCCTTCTATTCTTTACTTATTGGGGCAGGAGAGCCAGCTGAAAGTGCAAAGGTATTAAAAGGTGTGTATGACAGAAGTATCCCGCTTATGCAATTAGGGACTGTCGTGACAACTTCTTTTTCGTTGTCGCTTATTCCAATCATTACAGCGGCGAAGGAAAGAGGAGATCTTTCCTTTATTCGAGAAAAGGTAAAGTTAGCAATGAAAATAACATTTGTTATTGGATTTGCAGCGGCCATTGGATTAACTTGTATTATTCAGCCTACGAATATTATGTTGTTTGAAAATAGTGATGGGTCAGATGTTTTATCCATTTTATCTTTAGCTATTTTATTTAGTTCATTGTCGATTACAACTGCTTCTATTTTGCAAGGGTTAGGACAAACATTAAAACCAGCAATATTCGTTATATTTGGGAGTTGTTTAAAGTTAGCTTTAAATTATATATTAATGCCGTATTTTGGTGTGAAGGGAGCTGCAATCGCAACACTAGTTGCGTTAATTGTAATTTCTGTGTTAAATAGTACATTACTTATGCGAGCTGTATCGGAATCGTTAATCGATAAACGTAATATGTTAGGTGTAGTTATTAGTGGTATCGGTATGGGATTTGTATTAATAATGTTTATGCGTGTGATGCAAATGTCTGGATTAGTAATTGATACGGAACATAGAGGAATCGCGACAATTGAGGCGTTGTTAGGTGTAGCTATCGGCGGATTGGCATATATGTTTTTAATTTTAAAATTACGTGTATTTACAAAAGCGGAAATAGGAACCGTGATGAAAAAAGAGAAAAAAGAAGGTTCATTGAAGAAGAGTGGATAGAGGTGGCAGGTTGTGAGTGGAATCATTACTATTTTAGGATTAGGTGCTGGTGAATTAGATCAGTTAACGATGGGTGTATATCGAAAAATAAAAGAAGCAGATCACATGTTTGTTAGAACGAAGGAACATCCCGTTATAGAAGAATTGGAGAAAGAAGGTATACAATATACAGCCTTTGACAGTGTATATGAAGCACATGATACATTTGACATTGTATATGAAACAATTGCGAATACATTACTAGAACAAGCTGAAGGCGCAGAAATCATCTATGCCGTTCCAGGGCATCCGCTTGTGGCGGAAAGAACGGTTCAGCTATTGTTGGAAAAAGGCGAAGTAGCGAATGTTGAAGTACGCATTGAAGGTGGACAAAGTTTCCTTGATCCGATGTTTGCAAGTTTAAAGATTGATCCGATTGAAGGATTCCAATTAATTGATGCCACATCATTTGAAAGAGGACAATTAGAATTACGTCAACATTTAATCTTTTGCCAAGTATATGACGCATTCGTTGCATCTGATGTGAAATTAACATTAATGGAGATGCTGCCAGATGATTATGAAGTATATATCGTAACAGCTGCAGGGACTTCATTTGAACAAGTTAAAAAGGTGCCGTTGTACATGTTAGATCATGAAACGGAGTTGAATAATTTAACGAGTGTATATGTACCACCAGTTCAGGAACGTGCGTCCTTGTATCAACAATTTGATGTGCTTAGAGAAATTATTGCAGACCTTCGTGGACCGAATGGTTGTCCGTGGGATAAAAAGCAAACACATCAATCTTTAAAGAAGTATTTAATTGAGGAAGCTTATGAAGTGTTGGAAGCGATTGATGAAGAGGACGATGATCACTTAGTAGAAGAACTGGGTGATGTATTATTACAAGTTATGCTGCATGCTCAAATCGGGGAGGATGAAGGTTGGTTCTCTATAGATGATATTATTCGAACTTTATCTGAGAAAATGGTTCGTCGCCATCCGCATGTATTTGGGAATACAGATGTAAATAGTGCCGATGAAGTACTTGCCAATTGGGAAGAAATTAAAAAACAAGAAAAAGGATTCGTGAAAGAATCTGTTTTAAATGGAGTTCCAAAAAGTTTGCCACAGTTACTACGCGCTTATGAAATTCAGAAAAAAGCTGGCAAGGTTGGTTTTGATTGGGTTGATGTACAACCGATGATAGAGAAAGCTTTAGAAGAATGGCAAGAGTTCCAACAAGAAGTTACAAACATGGATGAGGCGAAGATGTTAGGTGAATTCGGCGATTTACTATTTGCGTTTGTTAATATAGCCCGTCATTATAAAATAGATCCAGAAGCGGCGTTACATTCAACGAATGAGAAATTCGTTGGTCGTTTCTTATACATGGAAGCAAAGGTAGCTGAAATGAATAAAGAGATGCAAGATTTATCATTAGAGCAGTTGGATGTTTTATGGGAAGAGGCAAAACAAACAGAGCGTTAATAGGGGGATTTGATATGCGTTTAGATAAGTTTTTAAAAGTATCACGTTTAATTAAAAGAAGAACATTAGCGAAAGAAGTAGCTGATCAAGGAAGAATATCAATTAATGGTCAAGTGGCAAAAGCGAGTTCGGATGTGAAAGTAGCTGATGAATTAACAATTCGTTTTGGTCAAAAAATAGTAACTGTAAAAATAAACGAATTGAAAGAAACGACTAAAAAAGAAGATGCAGCAAATATGTATAGCTTAGTTCGTGAAGAAAAAGTAAAGGCTGAAGAAGGCTTGTTCTAAAATCAATTATCCCTTCATACATTACTATTAGCTAGTATAAATGTATGGGGGGATTTACGTGAATAATGGTTACTCACCTATGTCTTCTAATCAACAAAATGTTTCGGTAGAGCATGATATTATTATGCGTGGCAGGCGTGTAATTGATATTACCGGTGTAAAGCAGGTAGAGAGTTTTGATAGCGAAGAGTTTTTGCTTGAGACTGTAATGGGCTTTTTAACAATTCGTGGTCAAAATTTGCAAATGAAAAATTTAGATGTAGAAAAAGGTGTTGTATCGATTAAAGGGAAAGTTCATGAGATGCTGTATATTGATGAGAATCAAGGGGAGAAAACTAAAGGTTTCTTTAGTAAGTTGTTTAAATGAGCCTAACAATCCAGTTGTATACGATGCTCTCAATGATTGGAATGGGTGCTTGGATTGGAGCGTCTTTAGATACATACCAACGATTTTTAAATCGTCAAGAACGTAAACGTTGGCTTGTATTTATACATGATATACTATTTTGGATTGTCCAAGCATTATTCGTTTTTTATGTATTACTTCTTGTAAATGAAGCTGAACTACGTATATATGTATTTTTGGCATTATTATGTGGTTTTGCGGCATATCAAAGCTTGTTGAAAGCACTATACATGAAACTGTTAAATTTTCTCATCTATATTTTTATGCAAACAACGCATTTTTTTGTTCAAATTATAAAGCTACTCATGATAAAACCTGTTATTATTATAGCGCAGCTATTTATTGCATTTATATTATTCTTATTTCGTATACTGCTTTCAATTGGACATGTGTTATGGAAAATGGTGATTTGGATATTACTTTTCATATGGAAAGTTTTTTTCTGGCCTGTTCGATTTATTGCTTCGCTCATATGGAAACTTCTCCCTAATCGTGTTAAACTTTTTATAATGAAACATGTAGGGTTCCTGCAATATATAGCAAAATTGAAGGGACACATCTTCCAATTATGGGAGCGTATAAAAAAGAAGTTAGGGGGACCTCGGAAATGAGGGAACTGAGACAAAGAACAATCGAAAAACAGAGTCCAAATCCTGTTAAAGAGCATATAATACAAACGGATGAGAACAGGAAGCGACTTTATCGCCGTTTAGCGGTTTTTCTTGTCTTTGCTTTTACAATTATTGCGAGTATTAGTGTAACGTTTTATCAACAAAACAGTTCCATTAGAGCAAAAGAAGCAAAAGTTAAGGACATGAAAAAAGAACTGGATTCATTAACGAATAAAGAAAAGAGTCTAAAAGACGAAGTTCAAAAGTTAAATGATGAAGAGTACGTATTAAAGATTGCTAGAAGGGATTATTTCTTCTCTGGAAAAGGGGAGATAATTTTTCCTGTTTCTAAGTAGAGTATGTCTTATTGACACTATATTTTAGGATTATATATAATAAAGTAAAATTTGACTTTTTAACCACTAAGGAGGAGCATTTTTTTTATGTCAATCGAGGTAGGCAGCAAGTTACAGGGTAAAGTAACAGGTATTACAAATTTTGGGGCTTTTGTGGAGCTGCCAGAAGGCTTAACGGGTCTAGTTCATATTAGTGAAGTTGCTGATAATTATGTGAAAGATATTAACGATCACTTAAAAGTGGGCGACCAAGTAGAAGTAAAAGTTATTAACGTTGAAAAAGATGGTAAGATCGGTCTATCTATTAAAAAAGCGAAAGAGCGTGAAAAAACAGAAGGAGATCGTCCACGTGGTGAATACCAACGCGGTGGCGGTGGCGATCAACAACGTTCTGGACGTCCACAACGTAATCGTTCTTTCAACAGAGATAACCGTGGCGGCGGTAACGAACGAGCTCCAAAAGAAACATTCGAGCAAAAGATGGCACGTTTCTTAAAGGACAGTGAAGATCGTTTGACTTCTTTAAAGCGTAACACAGAATCTAAACGTGGTGGCCGTGGCGCACGTCGCGGATAATAAGAACGTTTAATTCTTAGCATATAGAGAGGTACCCAGGGCGATTGCTCGGGGTGCTTTTTTATATGTGAAAATATATTTTAAAAAAAGTTTTCAAGATGTGTTGACTTTAAATTATATCTGAGGTAAGATACTAATTGTCCGTTAAATAAGACGACATGGCGGTGTAGCTCAGCTGGCTAGAGCGTACGGTTCATACCCGTGAGGTCGGGGGTTCGATCCCCTCCGCCGCTATATTTAATTTAACGGCCCGTTGGTCAAGTGGTTAAGACACCGCCCTTTCACGGCGGTAACACGGGTTCGAATCCCGTACGGGTCATCCTAAAAAGATCATGCAAATTTGCATGATCTTTTTTTGTTAAATAAATTAAGACATACAACACTTCTACAAAATCACCCTGTTTTTTCTGAATGTTCGATTAAAATATTCAGAAAAAATTACATACCATGTATATATGTAGAGTTATTTCGAATAAAAAGTCGAACGATTATAAAAGTGAAAACTGTTGTTTTGACAAAAATCCCAAGAATCATCTTTTATAATGACAGTAATTAAACTATGCAGGTGGTGTTAAAAATATGCCTAAAGCAGGAAGGAATACTATGAATACAAGTGCATTGGCAATGAATGAGAGTCAGCTTGGAGCAGTAAAGTGGACGAGTAAGTTGCGAATGAAGTTTGAACAAGTTTTCTTTAGATGGGGATTTATTATTGTTGTTATTGGTTTTCTTTTGGGACGAGCATATATATTAACAAACATTTTACCGTTTGCACTGCCGTTTTTTGCTGCTGTTTATGTTATGAAGCGGGATAAAATGCCGCTCGCGTTCTTGGCTCTAATGGGGGGCGCACTTTCAGTTTCGATAGATAATTTATTCTTTACCTTTGCATCTATTTTTACTTTCTTCATTTATAATATCTTCTTTAGTCGGTTTACACGTAAAACTGTCGGACTTGTTCCATTCCAAGTATTTATCTCCGCATTAACCGCACATTTAGTTGTTGTATATTTTGCACAACAAACTGTTACCATGTACGATTTACTCGTTAGTACGATTGAGGCAGGACTTAGCTTCGTATTAACTATGATATTTTTACAAAGTGTTCCGCTTTTAGTCGAACGAAAAGGTAAACAACAAGCGCTAGAGACAGAAGAAATTGTTTGTTTAATTATATTACTAGCATCTGTTTTAACAGGTACAACAGATTGGTTTGTATATGACGCTTCTATTCAACATATTTTTACTAGGTATTTAGTGCTCGTGTTTGCATTTATCGCGGGGGCTGCTACAGGATCTACAGTGGGGGTCGTCACTGGACTAATATTAAGTTTGGCAAATGTTTCCAGTTTGTCTCAACTTAGTCTGCTTGCTTTTTCTGGGTTGCTTGGTGGTTTGTTAAAAGAAGGGAAGCGTTTAGGTGTTAGTTTAGGTTTATTAATTGGGACGAGCTTGATTACGCTGTATGTAGACAAGCAAACAAACATTGTGACAACTTTAATTGAATCTGGTGTGGCGATTGCTTTCTTCTTATTAACACCGAAACTTGTTATGGATCGCATTGCTAAGTTCATGCCAGGCACACAGGAACATTCGCAGGATCAACAACAGTATTTAAGAAGGATGCGTGATGTTACAGCGAATAAAATTAATCAATTTGCTAATGTATTTGCTGCTTTATCTAATAGCTTTTCTGTATATGGGTATGTGGAGGAGGAAGATAAAGAGACAGAGGCAGATTTGTTCTTAAGTACAATTACTGCAAAAACATGTCAAACATGCTTTAAAAAGGATCAATGCTGGGTAGTTAATTTCGATAAAACGTACGATTATATGAAACAAATAATGAGTGAAACGGAAGAGGGGACGTTGCAGCATAATCGGAAGTTAGTTCGTGAATGGGACAAGCATTGTGTAAGAGGGAAGAAAGTGACGGATTTAGTAGCGGGTGAATTAGATCACTTCTATGAGGGGCAAAAATTACGAAAACAAATGAAAGAAAATCGTAGAATAGTAGCAGAGCAACTATTAGGCGTATCAAAAGTTATGGAGGATTTTGCTAAAGAGATCCAAAGAGAACGAGAAAATCATCAAGTGCAAGAAGAGCAGATTCTGCAAGCGTTTCGTGATTTTGGTGTAGAAGTAGAACATGTTGATATATATTGTTTAGATAGAGGAAGTATTGATATTGAAATGTTGATTCCAGTTGCATCTAATGAACATGGAGAATGTGAAAAGTTAGTTGCGCCGATGCTTTCTGATATTTTAAAGGAAAATATAGTTGTTAAACATGAAGAAAAATCTTCTTATCCGAACGGCCACAGCTTAATATCATTTGGTTCAGCAAAAACGTATTCTCTTGATACGGGCTTGGCTACAGCTGCAAAAGGCGGTGGGTTTGTTTCGGGTGATTCCTATGCGATGATGGATTTAAGTGTTGGTAAATATGCGCTTGCAATTAGTGATGGTATGGGAAATGGGCAAAGGGCTCATATGGAGAGTAAAGAAACGGTAAAATTATTACAAAAGATACTTCAATCAGGCATTGATGAGGAAATAGCGATTAAATCTATCAATTCTATTCTTTCTTTAAGAACAACAGAAGAGATGTTTACGACGTTAGATTTAGCTATGGTAGATTTGCGGGATGCGAGTGCAAAATTTTTAAAGATTGGATCGACGCCGAGTTTCGTTAAACGCGCGAATAATATTTTGAAAATTGAGGCAAGTAATTTGCCGATGGGGATTATTGAGGATGTTGAAGTCGATGTAGTGGGTGAACAATTAAAAACGGGCGATATTCTTATTATGATGAGTGATGGGATTTTTGAGGGAGCGCAACATGTGGAGAATCATGAACTATGGATGAAACGAAAAATTAAAGAATTACAAACCGAAGATCCGCAAGAAATTGCTGATATTATTATGGAAGAGGTGATTCGCTCGAGTGATGGTTATATAAATGATGATATGACTATTGTTGTGGCGAAAGTGAAGAAAAATATGCCGAAGTGGGCTACGATTCCAATTGTAGGAATGCAGGCACAATAAACTTTAAGTTTGATGTTTCTTTCTAAAAACCTAGGTGGATGCCTAGGTTTTTTTGCTTTAAAAGGGAATGTTATTATTTTTGTGAATATGTACGGATGATGTAAGATAAAAATGTAATTTTTGTATATCTTTTTTTTGCACAATGTTTGTAAAAGTTGTACCATTATAAACAAGGTAACTAACGTTGCTGTTCTTGTTTAATGAAAGGTGATTACGAAGTTGAAAGATACATTTGTTGAAAAGGTAGATGACTTTGTAAAGCAGCATGATGTATTAAAGGAACGTTCAACAATTGTTGTAGGGGTTTCTGGTGGTCCTGACTCTTTGGCTCTTCTATATTATTTGTTAGAAAAAAGATCAGCAAAACAGTTTGAAATTGTAGTGGCACATGTGGATCATATGTTTAGAGGTGATGAATCTCATGAGGACCTACAGTTTGTGCAGGACCTTTGTAAGGGACTGGGAGTTATTTGCGAAACGATAAGGATTAATGTGTCGCAATATCAACAGCAATACGGGATGAATGCACAAGTTGCTGCTAGAGAATGCAGATATGCATTTTTGGAAAGAATAATGAAGAAATATGATGCGAGATATGTAGCTCTTGGACATCATGGTGATGACCAAGTAGAAACGATTTTAATGCGCCTTGTGCGAGGGAGTACTCCGAAAGGATATGCAGGCATTGCGGTGAAGCGTCCTTTTCATAATGGATATTTAATTAGGCCGTTACTTGGAGTAACGAAGGAAGAAATTGTTGATTACTGTAATGAGCTAAAAATAATTCCCCGTATAGATCCAAGTAATAAAAAGGAAGTATATACGAGGAATCGATTACGTAAATATGTCCTTCCGCATTTGAAAGAAGAAAATTCACAAGTGCATGAGAAATTCCAAAAATTTAGCATGCAGATGCAAGAGGATGAGGCGTATTTGCAGGAATTAGCTTTTGAGAAAATGAATAAAGTAATTACAAAAAAAAGTGATAAACAAATTAGCTTATCAATTCCTGCCTTTGAATCCATGTCTATGCCTTTACAAAGAAGAGGGATTCAACTAATATTAAACTATCTTTATGAATATAAGATTCCATCTTCTCTTTCCTCTATACATATTGACAAAGTGATTGAATTTTTTAAGCGGACACAACCTTCGGGTTCACTTGATTTCCCAGGTGATTTAAAAATTGTCCGCACATACGAGGAGTGTAGCTTTGGATTTAAACAAGAAATTGTTTCTCCTTTTTTGCAAGATTTATCAGTACCCGGGGCAATTACGCTATCGAACGGGGATAAGCTTGTAGCAGAGGTGAGCGAAGATATACCAAGTAACATGAATGAAACAGTATTTGTTGCTAAGTATAATGATATATCATATCCACTTCGTATTCGGTCTAGAGAAAATGGAGATCGCATGTCAATACAAGGTATGAATGGCACCAAAAAGATAAAAGCTATTTTTATCGAGGCAAAAGTACCAAGAGAAAAAAGAGAAGAATGGCCGGTCGTTTGTGATGCAAGTGGGAATATTATTTGGATACCCTTGTTGAAGCGATCTGCATTTGCTATCTCGAAAGAGACGGCAAAGAAGGATAAATATATGATTATTCACTACAAAAGCAAGGAGTCTTCCGGGAGGATAATGAAATGATGAATCAAGATATCGAAAAAGTATTAATTTCTGAAGAACAAATACAAGAAAAGGTGCTCGAATTAGGCGCAATTATTGCAGAGGATTATAAAAACACAGTACCTCTTGCAATCGGCGTATTAAAGGGTGCAATGCCATTCATGGCAGATTTATTAAAGAGAACAGATACATATCTTGAAATGGACTTTATGGCTGTATCTAGTTACGGTCACTCTACTGTTTCAACAGGCGAAGTGAAAATTTTAAAAGACCTTGATACTTCTGTAGAAGGTCGCGATATTTTAATCGTTGAAGATATTATTGATAGTGGTCTTACGCTAAGTTACTTAGTAGACCTATTTAAATATCGTAAAGCGAAATCTGTAAAAATTGTTACGTTATTAGATAAGCCAACAGGCCGTAAAGTAGATTTGAAAGCGGATTATGTTGGATTTACTGTACCGCATGAATTTGTTGTAGGGTATGGATTAGATTATAAAGAGCAGTACCGTAATCTTCCTTATGTAGGAGTATTAAAACCAAGCGTTTACTCAAATTAATTAAATACAGGCGTCACAATTGTATAGGAAAGTTTTTCTATGTTACGATTTACTATAGTGTTTATGCCGTGAGAGGAGGTTAGGAATGAATCGTATCTTCCGTAATACCATCTTTTATTTACTGATATTCCTAGTAGTAATTGGAATCGTGAGCTATTTTAATGGTTCGACACAAAAAACGACATCAGTTAGCTACGATAAATTCATTACTAAACTAGAAAAAGGTGAAGTGCGTAATGTGCAACTTCAACCGAAAAATGGTGTATTTGAGGTAAAAGGACAATTTAACAACTCTAGCCAAGGAGAACAATTTGTTACTTATGCACCAAATACTGAGGAATTACAAAAGAAAATTAATGACAAAGCGCAAGGTGCTGAAGTTAAGTATCAACCAGCAGAAGAAACAAGTGCTTGGGTAACATTCTTTACTTCTATCATTCCGTTTGTTATTATCTTCATTTTATTCTTCTTCTTATTAAACCAAGCTCAGGGCGGCGGTAGCCGTGTTATGAACTTCGGGAAAAGTAAGGCGAAGTTATATAATGACGAAAAGAAAAAAGTTCGTTTTAGAGATGTTGCTGGAGCGGATGAAGAGAAACAAGAGCTTGTTGAGGTAGTTGAATTCTTGAAAGATCCTCGTAAGTTCGCTGAAGTTGGTGCCCGTATTCCGAAGGGTGTTCTATTAGTAGGACCTCCAGGTACAGGTAAAACTTTACTAGCACGTGCCGTTGCAGGTGAGGCAGGCGTTCCGTTCTTCTCTATCAGTGGTTCTGATTTCGTAGAGATGTTCGTCGGTGTCGGTGCATCACGTGTACGTGATTTATTCGAAAATGCAAAGAAAAATGCTCCTTGTATCATTTTCATTGATGAAATTGATGCAGTAGGACGTCAACGTGGCGCAGGTCTTGGTGGTGGCCATGATGAGCGTGAGCAAACGTTGAACCAATTACTTGTTGAAATGGATGGATTCGGTGCAAACGAAGGTATTATTATCATCGCTGCGACAAACCGTCCTGATATTCTTGACCCAGCGTTATTACGTCCAGGTCGTTTTGACCGTCAAATTACAGTAGATCGTCCAGATGTAAATGGCCGTGAAGCTGTACTGAAAGTACATGCTCGTAATAAACCGCTTGATGAGAATATCAACTTAAGAGCAATCGCGACTCGTACGCCAGGGTTCTCTGGTGCCGATCTTGAAAACTTATTAAACGAAGCTGCTTTAGTAGCTGCACGTCAAGATAAGAAGAAAATTGATATGAGTGACATTGATGAAGCGACGGATCGTGTTATTGCAGGTCCGGCTAAGAAGAGTCGTGTTATCTCTGAAAAAGAACGTAATATCGTTGCTTTCCATGAAGCGGGCCACACTGTAATTGGTGTTGTTCTTGATGAAGCTGATGTCGTTCATAAAGTAACAATTGTCCCTCGTGGTCAAGCTGGTGGATATGCAGTAATGCTTCCGAAAGAAGATCGTTACTTCATGACAAAGCCAGAGTTACTTGATAAAATCACTGGTTTACTTGGTGGTCGAGTAGCTGAGGAGATTGTGTTTGGTGAAGTGAGCACAGGTGCTCACAACGACTTCCAACGTGCAACTGGCATTGCAAGACGTATGGTTACGGAATTCGGTATGAGTGATAAGCTTGGACCGATGCAATTTGGTAGCTCGCAAGGTGGTCAAGTGTTCTTAGGAAGAGACTTCCATTCAGAACAAAATTACAGTGATGCAATTGCACACGAAATTGATGTGGAAATGCAAACGATTATGAAAGAATGTTATGCTCGTGCAAAAGAAATTCTTACTGAAAATCGTGATAAACTAGATCTTATTGCGAAAACGTTACTTGAAGTAGAAACGTTAGATGCAGAGCAAATCAATCATTTATGTGATTATGGCAGATTGCCAGAACGTCCAACATCTTCAGCTGATGTGAAAGTAAACATCAACATGAAGAAGGACGATGAAGAATCAGAAGATAAGTAAGAGATGAAGGAGTGACGATGGTCACTCCTTTTTTTATTTGTGGAACGAAATGAAGTGGAAAAAGAATTTAAATAAATCTGGTATTAAAAATTGAAATAGAGCGTAATCTTTTTGTAAAATGATGAGGATAGAAAAGCTGATTATATAAGTATGTGTGATATGATGTTTTTATAAGTTTTATACATATTGCACAAATATAGATTAAATAAGATAAGTGGTGAGAATATGA
Organism: Bacillus cereus; assembly: GCF_007678085.1. Taxonomy (GTDB): domain Bacteria; phylum Bacillota; class Bacilli; order Bacillales; family Bacillaceae_G; genus Bacillus_A; species Bacillus_A cereus_BE. Next base: position 37,726 of record NZ_VEDW01000011.1, read on the forward strand.
TTTTTGTATTGGATGTAGGGAACACAAATGCTGTGCTAGGCGTGTTTGAAGAGGGGGAACTTCGTCAACATTGGCGCATGGAAACAGATCGTCATAAGACAGAAGATGAATATGGAATGCTTGTAAAGCAGTTGCTTGAGCATGAAGGTCTTTCGTTTGAAGATGTAAAAGGTATTATCGTGTCTTCAGTCGTACCACCAATTATGTTTGCTTTAGAGCGCATGTGTGAAAAGTATTTTAAAATTAAACCGCTTGTAGTAGGTCCTGGAATAAAAACGGGGCTAAATATTAAATATGAAAATCCACGTGAAGTAGGCGCGGACCGAATTGTAAATGCGGTAGCAGGAATCCACTTATATGGAAGTCCGCTTATTATTGTCGATTTCGGTACGGCCACTACATATTGTTATATTAACGAAGAAAAGCATTATATGGGTGGAGTTATTACGCCGGGAATTATGATTTCAGCAGAGGCTTTATATAGTAGAGCAGCAAAACTTCCTCGTATTGAAATTACAAAACCAAGCAGTGTTGTTGGAAAGAATACGGTAAGTGCGATGCAGTCTGGTATTCTTTATGGTTATGTTGGACAAGTGGAAGGTATTGTTAAGCGTATGAAAGAGGAAGCTAAACAAGAACCGAAAGTTATTGCAACAGGTGGATTAGCGAAATTAATTTCAGAAGAATCGAATGTAATTGATGTTGTAGATCCATTTTTAACATTAAAAGGTTTGTATATGTTATACGAGCGTAATGCAAATTTACAGCATGAGAAAGGTGAATAAATAAGTATGAAAGATTATTTAGTAAAAGCGTTAGCGTTTGATGGAGAAGTGCGTGCATATAGTGTGCGTACTACAAACACAGTAAGTGAGGCGCAAAGACGTCATGATACATGGAGAACAGCTTCGGCGGCACTCGGTCGTTCTTTAACTGCAGGTACAATGATGGGCGCAATGTTAAAAGGTGATCAAAAGTTAACGATTAAGGTAGAAGGTAATGGCCCGATTGGTCCTATCTTAGTAGATGCTCATGCAAATGGGGATGTACGTGGTTATGTAACGAATCCGCATGTTGACTTTGAAGGGACGGAACAAGGGAAATTACGTGTATATCAAGCGGTAGGTACTGAAGGATTTGTAACAGTAATTAAAGATATTGGTATGCGTGAGCCGTTTGTTGGTCAATCTCCAATTGTTTCAGGAGAATTAGGAGAAGACTTCACGTATTATTTTGCAGTTTCTGAGCAGACACCTTCTTCTGTAGGTGTTGGCGTTCTTGTAAATGGAGATGACAGCATATTAGCGGCAGGTGGATTTATCCTTCAAATTATGCCAGGTGCACAGGAAGAAACAATTTCATTCATTGAAGATCGTTTGCAGAAGATTCCTCCTGTATCAACGTTGATCGAACAAGGGCTTTCTCCAGAAGAGTTACTGTATGCAGTTCTTGGAGAAGATAAAGTAAAAGTGTTAGAAACGATGGATGTTCAATTTAATTGCACATGCTCACGCGAACGTATTGAGAGTGTGTTAATTAGTTTAGGTAAAACAGAGTTAGAGCAAGTTCGTGAAGAAGAAGAAGAGACAGAAGTTCATTGTCATTTCTGTAATGAGCGATACAAGTTCTCTAAAGAAGATATTACAAATTTAATTGAGAATTTGTAATTAGGAAATTAAGGGGATTCACCCTCTAAATAGATTGACAAATAGGGAATCTTCTGACAAAATCTAAATATAGATAAAACCAATAAAAATACTCGGTGTTAGGAGTGACAGGAATGCGAGTGGCACAATCAGTTTCAGAATTAATCGGGAAAACGCCGATCGTTAAGTTGAACCGCATCGTAGAATCAGACAGCGCAGATATATACTTAAAATTAGAATTTATGAATCCAGGGAGCAGCGTTAAAGATCGTATTGCATTAGCTATGATTGAAGATGCTGAAAAAAAAGGATTATTAAAAGAAGGCGATACAATCATTGAGCCAACAAGTGGTAACACAGGAATTGGTTTAGCGATGGTAGCGGCTGCTAAAGGATATAAGGCAATTTTAGTAATGCCAGAAACAATGAGTATTGAGCGTCGTAATTTATTACGTGCTTACGGTGCGGAATTAGTATTGACTCCAGGGCCTGAAGGAATGGGTGGAGCAATTCGTCAAGCGACTGAATTAGCAAAAGAGCATGGTTACTTTATACCACAACAGTTCAAAAACCAATCGAATCCAGAAATTCATCGTTTAACAACAGGGCCAGAAATTGTTGAACAAATGGGTGACCAATTAGATGCATTTATTGCGGGTATTGGTACAGGTGGAACGATTACTGGTGCTGGTGAAGTGCTGAAGGAAGCGTATAAAGATATTAAAATTTATGCAGTAGAACCTGCGGATTCACCAGTATTATCTGGTGGGAAACCGGGTCCACATAAAATCCAAGGAATTGGGGCGGGATTCATCCCAGAGACATTGGATGTAGAAGTATATGATGAAATTGTTCAAGTGAAAACAGAGCAAGCGTTTGAATATGCAAGAAGAGTGGCAAAAGAGGAAGGTATTTTAGTGGGTATCTCTTCTGGAGCGGTTATTTATGCGGCAACAGAAATCGCGAAAAAGTTAGGTAAAGGGAAAAAGGTACTTGTTATTATTCCAAGTAACGGTGAACGTTATTTAAGTACACCACTTTATCAATTTGAGTCATAATTATATGTGATTGAAAAAGCATCCTTGAAAAAGGATGCTTTTTCTTTTTGGATTGGAAATAGGAAAAGAGTGAATGACTAGAAAACTTCATGTAAAATAAGAGGTAGTATAATTAATTTATTTTCACTAGCCTTCTAGTATAACTACTCTTATACATAACGAATGTAGTTTGAAGTGGTTAATCTAAGAGGGTGGGATAAAAGAAGACGGGGTGTTGATATGCAACGAAGAAAATCTTTAGCGCTTTCTATTCCATATCAGTTAGATTTCTTTAAGCAATATAAATTTCTTTCTAAGGATAAACCGCAACATATTTTGTTAGAGAGTGGACGTGGCGGTCGTTATAACATTGTGGGGTTGAACCCGGTAGCGGTAATCCGAGGGAAGGGTGAAACGTTACATATAAGCGAAAGTGGTAAGGAAACAATAAAACAAGGAAATCCATTAGATTTAATGCAGGAATATATGGAGCGATGGAAAACAGACTATAATCCAGAGTATCCGCCGTTTCAAGGTGGTGCAATTGGTTACTTTAGTTATGATTGCATCCGTTATATTGAAAAACTCCCTTCCCTTGCGGAGGATGACATTAATATACCTGATATATTCTTTTTGTTATTTGATGATGTGTTTGTGTATGATCAAGAAGAAAAGGTATTGTGGATTATTACACATTATGTAGATAAGCATGAAGAGGCAAAAGAACGATTAAGTGAATGGAAGGTTCTGTGGGCAACAGAATCACCGGAAATTACTATACCGTTTGCATGCCCTGAAGAGAAAAGTGAAACAGTTGCTTTTACAGAAGAAAGCTTTATGAAGGCGGTTGAATGTATTCAAGAATATATTGGAGCTGGTGATGTGTTCCAAGTAAACTTGTCGACAAGACAAGAAAGAACGTTACAAACACATCCGCTAGAAATTTATACAAGTCTTCGTGAAATTAATCCATCTCCATATATGGGTTACTTGGAGCTTGGGGATTTTCAAATTGTTAGTGGATCGCCAGAGTTGTTAATTAAAAAACAAGGAACCGAAGTAAGTACAAGGCCAATTGCTGGAACGAGATCTAGAGGGACGAATGAACAAGAGGACGAAGAATTAGCAAGAGAATTAATTGAGAACGAAAAAGAAAGAGCAGAGCACGTCATGCTTGTGGATTTAGAACGAAATGATTTAGGGCGTGTTTGTAAATATGGCACTGTAGAAGTAGATGAATTTATGGTAATCGAGAAATACTCACATGTAATGCATATTGTTTCTAATGTGCGTGGTGAGGTGGATGAAGATAAAGATGCTTTTGATTTAGTGAAGGCTGTATTCCCTGGGGGAACAATTACTGGTGCCCCGAAAATACGTACGATGGAAATTATTGAAGAATTAGAACCTGTTCGCAGAGGGATTTATACAGGTTCAATCGGTTGGATCGGTTATTCTGGAGATACAGAATTGAATATTATAATTAGAACACTTCTTGCTAAAGATGGAAAAGCACATGTACAAGCAGGAGCGGGAATTGTAATTGATTCAAATCCGGAAAATGAATATAAAGAGTCGCTAAAAAAGGCGATTGCTTTATGGCGTGCAAAAGAACGTAGTGAAGAAACGGTTAGGTGAGAGAAATGATATTAATGATTGATAATTATGATTCTTTTACATTTAATTTAGTGCAGTTTCTTGGAGAACTTGGACAAGAGCTTGTTGTTAAACGTAACGATGAAGTGACTATTTCAGATATTGAGAATATGAAACCAGACTTTTTAATGATTTCGCCAGGTCCGTGTAGTCCGAATGAAGCGGGTATTAGTATGGAAGTTATTCGGTACTTTGCTGGAAAGATTCCAATCTTTGGGGTCTGTCTTGGGCATCAATCCATTGCACAAGTGTTTGGTGGAGAGGTTATTCGTGCAGAACGATTAATGCATGGAAAAACGTCACCTATGCATCATGACGGAAAGACGATTTTTTCGGATATTCCTAATCCGTTTACTGCGACGCGCTATCATTCCCTTATCGTTAAGAAAGAGACGTTACCCGATTGCTTAGAGGTAACATCGTGGACAGAAGAAGGGGAAATTATGGCGCTCCGTCATACAACATTACCGATTGAAGGTGTACAGTTCCATCCGGAGTCTATTATGACTTCTCATGGGAAAGAGTTGTTGCAGAATTTCATTCGTAAATACAGTCCAAGTGTGACATCGTGTTAATTTACGTAAATGGTGAGTATGTAGAAGCAAATGAAGCGAGAATTTCTCCTTATGACCATGGTTATTTATATGGTCTTGGAGTGTTTGAGACATTTCGTATTTATAATGGTCATCCTTTCTTGTTGGATGATCATTATGATCGTTTAATAGATGCGCTGAATACATTGCAAATTAAATGGACAATGACGAAAGATGAAGTATTGCTTATTTTGAAGAACCTACTCGTTAAGAATGAATTAGAGCATGCGTATGTCCGTTTTAATGTATCAGCGGGTATAGATGAAATTGGATTGCAAACGGAAATGTATGAAGAGCCGTCTGTTATTGTTTTTATAAAACCTTTAGCAGCCCCGGGAGATGTAGTGGAAAAAGAAGGGGTTGTTTTAAAGCAAGTGAGAAATACACCAGAGGGTGCGTCTCGCTTGAAGTCTCATCATTATTTAAATAACATTTTAGGGAAACGTGAAGTTGGAAATGTTGTGAATAAGGAAGGTATTTTCCTTACTGAAACAGGTTATGTTGCAGAGGGTATTGTTTCGAATCTCTTTTTCGTAAAAGGTGATATTTTATATACACCTTCGTTAAAAACGGGGATTTTAAATGGTATCACTCGTGCGTTTATTATAAAGGTTGCTGAAGAGTTAGGTATAGAAGTAAAGGAAGGCTTCTTTACAAAAGATGAATTGCTTTCAGCTGATGAAGTCTTTGTAACAAATTCGATTCAAGAAATTGTTCCACTTTATCGGATAGAGGGACGAGATTTCCCGGGTAAAGTGGGTATGGTTACAAAAAGATTTATGAGTCTTTATGACATGCAGAGAGAGAAATTGTGGAGCAGAAATGAATTGCGAAGAGGAGATGTGTAGTTTGAAGTGGGATTATGATTTGCGCTGCGGCGAATATACATTGAACTTAAATGAAAAAACATTAATTATGGGGATTTTAAATGTAACACCAGATTCGTTTTCTGATGGTGGGAGTTACAACGAGGTAGAGGCTGCGGTGCACCATGCGAAAAAAATGAGAGATGAAGGTGCTCATATTATTGATATCGGCGGTGAATCTACTCGTCCGGGTTTTGCTAAAGTATCAGTAGAAGAAGAAATCAAGCGAGTTGTTCCAATGATTCAGGCAGTTTCAAAAGAAGTAAAATTGCCTATTTCTATCGATACGTATAAAGCTGAAGTTGCAAAACAAGCAATCGAAGCGGGTGCTCATATTATTAATGATGTTTGGGGAGCGAAGGCGGAACCGAAAATCGCTGAAGTTGCAGCTCATTACAATGTACCTATTATTTTAATGCATAATCGCGATAACATGAATTACCGTAATTTAATGGCGGATATGGTTGCTGATTTATACGACAGTATTAAAATTGCTAAAGATGCTGGTGTAAGAGATGAGAATATCATTTTAGACCCAGGCATCGGCTTTGCTAAAACACCTGAACAAAATTTAGAAGCGATGCGTAATTTAGAACAGTTAAACGTATTAGGTTACCCAGTGCTGTTAGGTACTTCAAGAAAGTCCTTTATTGGGCATGTGTTAGATTTACCGGTAGAGGAACGTCTTGAGGGAACGGGAGCTACCGTTTGTCTCGGTATTGAAAAGGGCTGTGAGTTTGTTCGTGTTCATGATGTAAAGGAAATGGCGCGTATGGCTAAGATGATGGACGCGATGATTGGTAAGGGGGTAAAGTAATTGGATAAAATCTATGTTCATGATATGGAGTTTTACGGTTATCATGGTGTATTCCCAGAGGAAAATAAATTGGGCCAGAGATTTAAAGTGGACTTAACGGTGGAATTGGATTTGAAGCAGGCGGGAGAAAGTGATGACTTAGAGCATTCTGTCAATTATGGAGAGCTTTTCGAATTATGTAGAAAAGTTGTTGAAGATAGAACGTATAAGCTTGTAGAGAGTATCGCTGAAAATATTGCTGCAGATATATTGAAACAATATGAGAGTATTTTCCGTTGTACAATTAAAGTAATTAAACCAGATCCGCCGATACCTGGGCATTATCGTGCTGTAGCAGTGGAAATTACGAGAGAACGTCCATGAATAATATAGCTTACATTGCATTAGGCTCAAATATCGGAGAACGTCATACGTATTTAACTGAAGCGATTCAGTTTCTAAATAAAAATCCTTATATCCAAGTTGAGGATGTTTCGTCTGTATATGAAACGGAACCAGTTGGTTATACTGACCAAAGTTGCTTTTTAAATTTAGTTGTAAAAATTTCTACCAATTTATCACCGCAAGAGTTATTGAAAGTTACGCAAAGAGTAGAGAATGCTTTAGGAAGAAAAAGGGAAATTAGGTGGGGTCCGAGGACCATCGACCTTGACATTTTGCTATATAATCAAGAAAATATTGAAGCAGAGAATCTTATTGTTCCGCATCCGCGGATGTTCGAAAGAGCTTTTGTTATCGTTCCGTTGTTAGAGATTAATCAAGATATTAAACAAAACATTTCACGTTCACAAGTAGAAGAAATGAAAAGGCGAGAGGGAGTAACGGTATGGAAGCAGAAAAATGGGGAAGACGCATTCGTGCTTTTCGAAAGCTAAAAGGCTATACGCAAGAAGGTTTTGCTAAAGAGTTAGGGGTATCTGTATCTGTTTTAGGTGAAGTTGAGAGAGGGAATCGATCGCCTTCCCAAGATTTTGTAGTGGAAGTTGCTAAGGCATTAAAGGTTTCGGTGGAGGAATTAATGCCAAAGTGACTATGAAGGAAGGAGTAAGTCGAGTGTTAAAGATCGCAAATATTGAGATGAAAAACCCGGTTGTATTAGCACCGATGGCGGGAGTGTGTAATTCTGCATTCCGTTTGACAGTAAAAGAGTTTGGTGCAGGCCTAGTTTGTGCTGAAATGGTAAGTGATAAAGCGATATTACTTAATAACAAAAGAACATTAGATATGTTATATATTGATGAAAGAGAAAAGCCATTAAGTTTACAAATTTTCGGTGGAGAGAAAGAAACTCTTGTAGATGCTGCGAAATACGTAGATAAATATACGACAGCAGACATTATTGATATTAATATGGGTTGCCCAGTACCAAAAATCATTAAGTGTGATGCGGGAGCAAAGTGGCTTTTAGACCCGAATAAAATATATGAAATGGTAGCAGCAGTTGTAGATGCTGTTGAAAAGCCAGTTACAGTTAAGATGCGTATTGGTTGGGATGCAGATCATATTTTCGCAATTGAGAATGCGAAAGCTGTTGAGCGTGCTGGTGGACAAGCGGTAGCAGTTCATGGGCGTACCCGAGTACAAATGTATGAAGGGAAAGCGGATTGGGATATTATTAAACAAGTAAAGCAAGCTGTAAACATCCCAGTTATCGGAAATGGTGATGTCGAAACGCCACAAGATGCAAAGCGAATGCTTGATGAAATTGGTGTAGATGGTGTTATGATTGGTCGCGCTGCCCTTGGGGACCCATGGATGATTTATCGTACGGTAAAGTATTTAGAGACAGGTGAATTAATGCCGGAACCGACAGTGCGTGAGAAAATTGACGTATGTATGTTGCATCTAGATCGTCTTATCGATTTAAAGAACGAAACTGTTGCTGTAAGAGAGATGAGAAAGCATGCAGCTTGGTATTTAAAGGGTGTTCGAGGTAATGCAACTGTACGCAATGGTATCAATGCTTGTAATACGCGTGAAGACCTTGCGAATGTATTAGGTGCATTTGTAGAAGAAGTAGAAGCGAAACAACAGACAATTCACGTTGGGTAATAATAGATAGGGAAGATTGACATTCTTCTATACACTTCCTATAATTACGTGAAAGAAAGAAGAACTGCCAGTTAGTTGCTGGCAGTTTTTCTAGTTGAGTAGAAAATGCTATACTGTATATATTGTAAAAATTAATAGAGCTGGAGTGATATCAATACCATGGATAACATGAACCACGAAGAATTAAACGACCAATTGCTTGTTCGTCGTGAAAAGCTACATAACTTACGTGAGCAAGGAATCGATCCGTTCGGTAAACGGTTTGAACGTACAAATGCAACAAATGACTTATTAAGCTTATATGGAGAGTTCTCTAAAGAAGAATTAGAAGAGAAAGAAATCTCTGTTTCTATCGCTGGTCGTATTATGACAAAGCGCGGTAAAGGAAAAGCTGGATTTGCACATATTCAAGATTTACATGGACAAGTTCAAATCTATGTTCGTAAAGATGCTGTTGGAGATGAAGAGTACGAATTATTTAAAACAGCAGATTTAGGTGACTTAGTAGGTATTGAAGGTAAAGTGTTCAAAACTAACGTTGGAGAACTTTCAGTGAAAGCAACGGGCTTTACGCTATTAACGAAGTCTCTTCGTCCATTACCGGATAAATATCATGGATTAAAAGATGTTGAACAACGCTACCGTCAACGTTACTTAGATTTAATCACAAGTATGGAAAGCCGTGAAACATTCGTTACTCGTAGTAAGATCATTCGTGAAATGAGAAGATACTTAGATGACAACGGTTATCTTGAAGTGGAAACACCTATGATGCATGCAATTGCAGGTGGAGCTTCTGCGCGTCCTTTCATTACGCATCATAATGCATTAGATATGGAATTATATATGCGTATCGCAATTGAACTTCATTTAAAACGCCTTATCGTGGGTGGATTAGAAAAAGTTTATGAAATTGGTCGTGTATTCCGTAATGAGGGTGTATCAACTCGTCATAACCCTGAGTTTACAATGATTGAATTATATGAAGCGTATGCTGATTATAAAGATATTATGAAACTAACAGAAAATATGGTTGCTCATATTGCGAAGCAAGTATTAGGTACAACAACAATCCAATATGGTGATTATGAAATTAATCTAGAACCAGAATGGACACGTCTTCATATGGTAGATGCAATTAAGGAGCATTCTGGAGCAGACTTCTGGAATCCGATGAGTGTAGAAGAAGCGCGTGAACTTGCAAAAGAACATAATGTAGATATTAAGGATACAATGGAAGTTGGTCATATTATAAATGAATTCTTCGAACAAAAAGTAGAAGATAAATTAATCCAACCAACATTTATTTACGGTCATCCGGTAGAGATTTCGCCACTTGCGAAAAAGAATGACGAAGATCCGCGATTCACAGATCGTTTCGAATTATTTATCGTTGCACGTGAACATGCAAATGCATTCACTGAGCTAAATGATCCGATTGATCAAAAAGAACGTTTTGAAGCGCAACTGAAAGAGCGCGAGCAAGGTAATGATGAAGCTCACATGATGGATGATGATTATATTGAAGCTCTTGAGTACGGTATGCCTCCTACAGGTGGACTGGGAATTGGTATTGATCGTCTCGTTATGTTATTAACGAATGCACCGTCTATTCGTGATGTGTTATTATTCCCTGCTATGCGTCATAAACAAGACTAAGCTTTGGAGATTTCTCCAAAGCTTTTTTATTTGAGTATGAGCTATGTGGGGATAGTAGCTCATGATGGTGTGAGAAATTATATTTATATAGAAGAAATGTACTGTTTTTATACTTTTTTACTAAGTTAAAAATTTTATTAGAAAAACTATTGCATTTTAATAATCAAACTGGTATATTTATATTCGTTGCCACGAAAGGTAACAAGCGAAACAAACGAAAAACAACTTATTGAAAAAAGTTGTTGACGAAAATATAACGAAATGTTATATTAATAAAGTCGCTTCTGAGCGACAGACAAGTTCTTTGAAAACTGAACGAAACAAACAACGTGAAACGTCAATTTTTATTTTTAGATGCTAGACAAACTAAC
>NZ_VEDW01000012.1:0-11822 GCF_007678085.1 Bacillus cereus
AAGTGATTAGCGAGGCAGGGCACGTAGAAGCAGGAATACTCTAAGAATATACATTTGTCTATATTTTTAGTAGCAGGCGATTAGGAATGGATTTTGAACAATTAAAGCAAGATGTAATTGCGTATAGTAAAAAAATTGGTATAGATAAAATAGGCTTTGCTAGTGCTTCACCATTTGAGGAATTAAAGCAGCGCTTAATCCAACAGCAACAATTAAATTATCAATCTGGATTTGAAGAGCCTGATATAGAAAAGCGAACGAACCCGCAGCTTCTATTAACTGGCGCAAAATCGATTATTGCGATTGCATTAGCATATCCTTCAAAGTTAAAAAATGCACCATTAAGTAAGCGTGGAGAACGCCGCGGGATTTTTTGTCGTGCTTCTTGGGGACAAGATTATCATCTTGTTTTACGAGATCGTTTGCAAAAATTAGAAGCATATTTAATCGAAAAACTTCCCGATATAGAAGTTAAGTCAATGGTTGATACGGGTGAATTAAGTGATCGAGCTGTTTCGGAGCGTGCCGGTATTGGGTGGAGCGGTAAGAATTGCGCTATTATTACACCTGAATTTGGTTCGTATGTATATTTAGGAGAAATGATTACAAACGTTCCATTCCCACCAGATCAAACAATAGAAGATCAATGTGGAAGCTGTACAAAATGTATTGATATTTGTCCTACAGGTGCTTTAATACAAGGAGGACAGTTAGACTCGAAGAAATGTATTGCATTTTTAACACAGACGAAAGGATTCCTACCGGAAGAATATCGCGACAAAATAGGAAACCGTATATATGGATGTGATACATGTCAGACTGTTTGTCCGAAAAATAAAGGAATGGATTTTCATAACCACCCTGAGATGGAACCAGATCCTGAGTTAGTTAAGCCGCTATTAACACCACTTTTAACAATTAGTAATCGTGATTTTAAAGAGAAATATGGAATTATGTCTGGATCATGGAGAGGTAAAAAGCCGTTGCAACGAAATGCGATTTTGGCACTTGCGCATTTTAAAGAAGCATCAGCAATTCCTGATTTAATCGGTGTTATGAAAGATGATCCAAGACCAGTACTTCGGGGAACAGCAGCATGGGCACTTGGGAAAATTGGTGGAGATGCCGTGGGTGAAGCCATTGAAAAAGCGATGCAACGCGAGAAGGATGAAGAGGTTCTTCATGAAATGAATCGCGGGCTTGAATTATTAGCGCAGAAAAAAGAGTAGATAATATCTCCCTTTTTCATATTGTAATATGGGAGGGAGACAAAATGGTTGTAAAAATAAATATTGAAAAGCAAGTACAACAATTTTTAGCATATATAACAGAAAAACGAACAAATGTAGATGGTATTGCTGAAGATTTATTCCAAATAGCACAGAGAAAGAAACAATTGTTTCAAAAGCGTAATGCACATATAGTGAAAGCAACTGCGGACGTTTCTTTCATGAGACAATTAAATAATAGCAATCATCAAGAAATTGATTATCAAATACATTTTAAATATTTAATTAAGCATAAAGAATTATTTTATATCGAAGAGGAACAACTAAAACGAAGAGTTTGTTTAAATAATAGCCGGGTAATAGGTGATTATGCTATTGAAGTGCCAGAAGCAGCTGGAATGAATGAGACGTTAGAAAGAGAAGTTATAAAAGAGAAGTATGGTTCTTATCAGTATAACCGTTTAGAGGCAGTTAAATATGCAGAGCGTTGGTGGGATGATCGAAACCCTGTATATCGTAATTTCCCTGATAATTGTACGAATTTTATTTCTCAATGTCTTCATACTGGAGAAGTACCAATGAATGGATATCCTAATATTCGTAAAGGATGGTGGCAAAGGGAGAATCAGTGGAGTTGGAGCTGGGCTGTTGCACACTCTTTTTATTGGTATTTGTCAGGCGCTACAACAGGGCTTCGAGCAGAAGCGGTAGAAAGGCCAGAGGATCTTATTCTTGGTGATGTCATCGCTTATGATTTCGAAGATGATGGTAGGTGGAATCATACGACGATTGTAGTAGCAAAAGACGCAGATGGTATGCCACTTGTAAATGCACATTCAGCGAATAGCCGTCGGCGTTATTGGAACTATGAAGATTCTAGTAAATATACACCACAAATGAAATATAAATTCTTTCACATTATTAATGGGTAGAGATTTTTCGCTCAAGTGGTATAATACGTAGTAGACAAAAAACAGAGGTGAATATCGCGTGGGAGTACATGTTGTTTTATATCAACCAGAAATTCCAGCAAATACAGGGAATATTGCTCGTACTTGTGCAGCAACTGGAACAGAATTACATTTGATTAGACCGCTTGGATTTTCAACGGATGATAAAATGTTAAAGCGTGCAGGATTAGATTATTGGCAGCACGTGAAAGTTACGTATTATGATTCAATTGAAGAATTTTATGAGAAAAATAAAGACGGTGAATTCTTCTATTTAACAAAGTATGGCGAGAAAGCTCATACAGCGTTTGATTATAGCAAACGTGAGAAGGATTACTATTTTGTATTTGGAAGAGAAACAAACGGCTTACCAGCTAATGTAATCGAAGAAAATTTCGATCATTGTTTACGTATTCCAATGACTGATAAAGTGCGCTCATTAAATTTATCTAATACAGCAGCTATTTTAATTTATGAAGCATTCCGTCAACAAAATTATCCAGGATTAGATTTAGAAATTGTTTATTAAAAGTCGCCATATGGCGACTTTTTTTATAAAAATAAAAATAATAGTAATCATACATTTAAAAAAGGGTACATATTCATATAGAATGGGGATATATGAATAAAAATAGATTAGACGGGTTGAGATAAATATGAAGGAACAATATAATAATCAAAATACCTTTTTAAGTATGATAGATATGGATTTAATAAGAAGAGGATTATTACATGCTATTCAAGATTTAGTATTTATTGTGAAAGTTATTGATGAGGAAACCTTTAAATATATTTATGTAAATAAGATAGGTATGGATTATGCGAAGCTGAGCGAAGAATGTTATGGAAAAACGTTTGCTGAAGCATTACAAGAAGATACGGCGGAAATATTGCAAGTGCAATATGCTAAAGTAGCGAGCGAAGCGAAAGCACATACCTTTTGTGATGTAGTTAGTTTACCAACTGGTAATTTACATTATGAATCTTCACTTAATCCTGTATTTGATGAAGAAGGAGTATGTCAGTTTATTATTTGTATTACGAGGGATATTACAGCTCAAATTGAGGAGAAGATTGAAATAGAGGAAAAACAAATGTTATTTAAGTCATTACTAGAATACAATAATGACTCCATTATATCTATAGATTCTATAGGTAGAATTACATATGCCAATCCAGCAACGTATGAAATATTCGGATATCGATATGAAGAATTAAACAATAAATTTATTTTTGAATTTATTAATAAAGAATATGAAAAAGATTTTCAAATTATCTTTAAAGGATCCATGCAAGGAAAAGCGAAGCAAATTGTTTCAAAGAAATATGTTCATAAAGAAGGGTACGAGCTCTATATTTCTTTGAGAACTATTCCAATTATTGTGAACGGTGAAATTGTTGGGATATATATTGTTACGAGGGATGTTACAAGGCAAGTATTAAATGAGATGAGAACGGAATATTTAGCTTATTATGACCAGTTAACAGGATTAATGAATAGAATTTCATGTACAAATAAGTTAAATGTTTTTTTAAATGAGAAGATAGATTTTGCGTTTATCTTTATAGATTTAGATGAATTTCATCTTATTAATGATACTTTTGGTCATAAAGAAGGAGATAAAGTATTACAAAAAGTGACAGAATGTTTAAGCAGTCTCCAAATAGGCGGTATGCACTTATTTAGAGAACACGATGATCAATTTGTTATGTTAATAGAAAATATAACGAAAGAACGTGTAGAGGTAGTTGCAAAAAGCATACTAAAAAAGATTAGTGAACATTTTGTAATCGAAGAAGAGGACGTGTATTTAAGTGCGTCAATCGGAATTGTAATGGCTCCAACAGATGGAGAGGATGAAAAAATATTATTCCAAAGAGTTGATGCTGCTTTGGGAAAAGCAAAAGAAAAAGGAAAAGGGCATTATCATTTTTATTGTAGTGGATTAGATTGTGAGCGAGAACAAAGATTTATAATGGAAAACCAATTACATCGTGCTATAGAAAAAAATGAATTCTTCTTATATTATCAGCCACAAATGAATATTGAAACGAAAAAAATAGCTAGTATGGAAGCTTTAATAAGATGGGAAAATAAAGAATTAGGGTTTGTCTCTCCCAATCAATTTATACCGCTATCAGAAAGAACAGGATTTATTATTAAGCTTGATGAATGGGTAGTAAATGAAGTGTGTCGGCAAATACGTGAATGGTTAAATAAAGGATATGAAGTGGTGCCGATTGCAGTTAATATTTCAGCCAGGCACTTTCGCTCTATTACACTAATAGAGATGATTACACGAGCGTTACATAAGTATAATGTACCAGCTCATCTATTAGCGATTGAGGTTACAGAAGGAGCCCTTATACATAAAGACATATCGAAAAGAGTATTGCTACAATTAAAAGAGCAAAATTTAAAGATTCATTTAGATGATTTTGGGACGGGATATTCATCTTTAAGTTATTTAAAAACGTATCCAATTGATACGTTGAAAATTGATCGTTCTTTTATGGAAGGTATACATGTAGATGAACGCGATACGAATATTACAGCTGCAATTATTCATTTAGCTCATACTTTGGAATTGAATGTAATTGCAGAAGGAGTAGAAAAAGCGGAACAAATACAATTTTTGAAGGAAAAGAACGTGAAGTTTGTACAAGGTTATTATTATAGCCGACCTTTATCAAAATATGATGTGGAAAATGTGTATTATAAATGATTGATAAAAAAAGTGATGTGCTTAGAAGCACATCACTTTTTATGTGTACCAGGTTTATCATTGTAACCAGATGTAAAAATAGCTGTAAGAAATGTGAGTGATACACCTAAAATTAATAATAATTTCATATTAATATCCCTCCTATTTTTTCAGTTTATGAATCTTAAATATGAATCGAAATGTATGTAAGGTTCTTGGAAGAAAAGAATTTATTTAAAATGAATAGCAGTGTAAAAACTTTAATACCTTTATTATACAGAATTTTCTTTGAATTTTGGAGAGAATTTTATAGCACTACTGTATATTTCATTTTGATTTAAAGAATGTTTGAGGACATCCTAGCATACCTTTTATAATAATCCGATTGAACAAGGAGATGGGGGAGGAGCTATAATGGATATTCTAAAAAAAATTGAACAGCATCGAGAAGCAGAAGAACGCTTACAATGGGAAGGTACGTTTGCGGAGTATTTAGAGCTTGTGAAGGAAAGACCATGGGTGGCTCAAACAGCACACTCTCGCATTTACAATATGATAAAAGATGCTGGAATTGAAGAAGTAGATGGTAGAAGAAAGTATAACTTCTTTAGTAATCAGCTATTTGGATTAGAGGATGCTTTAGAACGTCTTGTAGAGGAATATTTTCATCCATCTGCAAAACGATTAGATGTTAGAAAACGTATTTTATTATTAATGGGTCCTGTTAGTGGAGGGAAATCAACATTAGTTACGATGTTGAAACGAGGATTAGAAACATATTCACGAACAGATCGAGGAGCAATTTTTGCAATTAAAGGCTGCCCAATGCACGAAGATCCACTTCATTTAATTCCGCATCATTTACGAGATGATTTCTTTGATGAGTATGGAGTTAGAATTGAAGGGAATCTATCACCACTAAACGTTATGCGTTTAGAGCAAGAATATGGTTCAAGAATTGAGGATGTAGTTGTAGAGCGTATTTTCTTCTCGGAAGACCGCCGTACAGGGATTGGTACATTTAGCCCGTCTGATCCTAAATCACAAGATATCGCCGATTTAACAGGTAGTCTGGACTTTTCAACAATCGCAGAATATGGTTCAGAATCAGATCCACGAGCGTATCGCTTCGATGGAGAATTGAATAAGGCAAACCGTGGGATGATGGAATTCCAAGAGATGTTAAAATGTGACGAGAAGTTTTTATGGCATTTATTATCGCTTACGCAAGAAGGGAATTTCAAAGCGGGAAGATTTGCGCTTATTTCAGCAGATGAATTAATTGTAGCGCATACGAATGAAACGGAGTATCGTTCCTTCATAGCAAACAAGAAAAATGAAGCATTGCACTCAAGAATTATTGTCATGCCAGTTCCATACAATTTACGAGTGAGTGAAGAAGAACATATTTATGAAAAAATGATTCGTGAAAGTGATGTATCCAATGTTCATATTGCACCACACACACTTCGCGTTGCAGCAATGTTTACGATTTTAACTCGTTTAAAAGATCCGAAGCGTCCGGATATTGATTTAATTAAAAAGATGCGTTTATATGATGGAGAAACGGTAGAAGGTTATAATGCGATTGATGTAGAGGAGCTGCAACGTGAATATCAAGATGAAGGTATGAGAGGTATTGACCCTCGTTATGTTATTAACCGAATTTCCTCTACAATTATTCGAAAAGAGGTACCATCTATTAACGCATTAGATGTACTTAGATCGCTCAAAGACGGGTTGGATCAGCATCCGTCAATTAGTAATGAAGATCGAGAGCGCTATATGAATTTCATCTCATTAGCGAGAAAAGAATATGATGAAATTGCGAAGAAAGAAGTACAAAAAGCATTCGTGTATTCATATGAAGAATCAGCGAAGACACTTATGGATAATTACTTAGATAACGTTGAAGCATATTGCAATAAATCGAAATTACGTGATCCATTAACAGGTGAAGAAATGAGTCCAGATGAAAAGCTAATGCGCTCAATTGAAGAGCAAATTGGAATTTCAGAAAATGCTAAGAAAGCATTCCGTGAAGAAATTTTAATTCGCATTTCTGCTTATGCGCGTAAAGGAAAACGTTTTGACTATAATTCACATGAACGTCTTCGCGAAGCGATTCAGAAAAAACTATTTGCTGATTTAAAAGATATAGTGAAAATTACAACATCAACGAAAACACCAGACGAAAATCAGCTTAAGAAAATAAATGATGTTGTTGCACGCTTAATTGATGAGCACGGCTATAATTCTTCATCTGCGAATGAATTATTACGCTATGTAGGTAGTTTGCTAAACCGATAGTTTGATAACAAAACGCTGTCTCTTGTATTTTGCGGGACAGCGTTTTATTATCCATTCATATGTGTAAAGTGTCATACCTTGTCCAAATGTAATAAATTAAGATGCAATTTCATGAATTTATTGTCAATTATTTTTACAATATGCATATGATAGAGTAACCAACCATTCATACGAAAAAAGCCAACACAATACAATATGTTGCAAAGTGTAAATGTGTGCAACTATGCATTGTGTTTCTTTCTTATCAACGGCTGAATGTTTCTTTCTAGTATGTGAGTGGCAAAATTTTGTTTAGGATGCTCGGAGTATTATATGAAAAACGTTATATATGTTTATGGGATGAATTTCGATGGGCAGTTACCTTTCATTCTAGCTTGCACAGTATAAAACAAAATTTCTAGCTTGCTGTTCATATAGAAAGACAATTACAGTAAGGAGGGAAAGAAATGGGTGAAGAAAACCAACCAAATTATACGATTTCACAGGAAAACTGGTCCCTCCATCGCAAAGGATATGACGACCAACAACGCCATCAAGAAAAAGTACAAGAGGCAATTAAGAATAATTTACCCGATCTTGTAACAGAAGAAAGTATAGTTATGTCTAATGGCAAGGATGTTGTAAAAATACCAATTCGTTCTCTAGATGAATATAAAATTAGATACAATTATGATAAAAACAAACACGTTGGGCAAGGAAATGGTGACAGCAAAGTTGGTGATGTCGTTGCGAGAGATGGATCAGGTGGTCAAAAGCAAAAAGGACCAGGAAAAGGGCAAGGAGCAGGAGATGCGGCTGGAGAAGATTATTATGAAGCTGAAGTCTCTATTATAGAATTAGAGCAAGCGTTTTTCAAAGAGTTAGAGCTGCCTAATTTAAAGAGAAAAGAAATGGATGAAAACCGGATTGAACATATTGAATTTAATGATATTAGAAAAACTGGATTATGGGGAAATATTGATAAGAAACGAACGATGATATCTGCATATAAACGAAATGCAATGCGTGGTAAAGCATCCTTTCACCCCATCCACCAAGAAGATTTAAAGTTCCGCACTTGGAATGAAGTATTAAAACCAGATTCAAAAGCAGTTGTATTAGCGATGATGGATACAAGTGGATCGATGGGAATATGGGAGAAGTATATGGCACGTAGCTTCTTTTTCTGGATGACGCGATTTCTACGAACGAAGTATGAAACAGTAGATATTGAGTTTATTGCCCATCATACGGAGGCAAAAGTCGTTACAGAGGAAGAGTTTTTCTCAAAAGGAGAAAGTGGCGGAACAATCTGTTCTTCTGTATACAAAAAAGCACTCGAGCTAATTGATAATAAATACTCACCAGACCGCTATAATATTTATCCATTCCATTTTTCAGACGGTGATAATTTAACATCAGATAACGCTAGATGTGTAAAGCTTGTCGAAGAGTTGATGAAGAAGTGTAATATGTTTGGGTATGGAGAAGTGAACCAATACAATCGCCACAGTACCCTCATGTCAGCCTATAAAAATATTAAAGATGAGAATTTCAGATATTATATTTTAAAGCAAAAAGCAGATGTATTCCACGCGATGAAGAGCTTTTTTAGAGAAGAATCTGGAGAGAAAATGGCATAACCCCTTAAAACGGGGTTATTTTTTTGTAAACTTTTTATTTTTCCAGTTGACAATGATAATGAAAATCATTATCATTTATTCGAGATATGATTACATTTAGATTTATATATTTTGGAGGAGATGTAAAGTTGAAAAAAAATAAAAGAAAACATATAAATGCAATGTTAGTAGTAGCAGCTTTAGCGCTACCATTTGCTGCATACTCAACACCTGCGTTAGCAGCTGTAGCAATTGAGGCGAATAAAACTGGACAGACTTTAGAAGATGGTACATATGATGCTGTTATTAAAGCATATAAAGATAAAACAAATGAAGAGTCTATGGCAGCTGTTTATATAAAAGATCCTAAATTAACAATCAAAAATGGGAAAAAAATTGTAACAGCAACGTTAAGTGATAGTGATTTCTTCCAATATTTGAAAACAGAAGATATTCATACTTCTGGTGTGTTTCATGATGTAAAAGTAATATCAGAGGATAAAAAGAAAAATGGAACGAAAGTGATTCAGTTTGAAGTGGGAGAATTAGGAAAAAGATATGATATGCAAATGCATATTTATATTCCGACAATGGCCTATGATAATAAATATCAAGTGCAGTTTGAAGTAAATGCTTTAAATTTAGAAAATAATGTTCCAAAAGAGCAACAGGAAAATAAAGAGGATAAAGTAGATCAGCAAGATGAAAGTGGAAATGTAATATTAGATAAGCAATTACAAAGGCATATTAATAAATATAATTTGAATAGAGAGAATCTAAATACGCCAATAACTAAGGAAGATTTATTAAAAGTTAAATCTTTAATAGTCGTCGAAGCTAAAAATAAAGGAATAAAAGACGTAAGCGGTCTAGAATATATGACGAACTTAGAAAACTTAACGTTGGAAGAAGTTAAGTTAGACAATATACATTTTATCTCGAAGTTGAGACAGTTGAAATCAGTAAGTATAACTTATAGTGAACTTCAAAATATTGAACCTTTGGCTGAGTTAGAGAATATTGAGAGTTTAAGTTTAAGAAACAATAAAATCTCAAATTTAAGCCCATTGAGTCAAATGAAGAAGATTAAAATATTAGATTTAAGTAGTAATGATATAAAAGATATAACGCCATTGTTTACAGTAACCTCTTTAAGGGATCTAGCTTTAGCGAATAATCAAATTAGTAACGCTAATCTTGCTGGGATCGAGCAATTGAAAAATGTAAAGAATTTATCTTTAAGTAACAATGGGCTTACTAATATTGAGCATATTACCTCAATGAAAAAATTAGTAGAGTTAGATCTTGCAAAAAATGAATTAGAAAACATCGAACCTTTATCAAGGTTGTCTACTGTACAATCACTTAATTTAGAAGAAAACTATATCTCAGATATAACGGCGCTTAGTCAATTAACAGGTTTATACGATTTAAAGCTAGGGTCAAATGAAATTCGTGATGTTAGACCGGTTCAAGAGTTAGGGAAAAGAATGTACATTGATATTCAAAGACAAAAAATCTTTTTAGATGATGTAGAAATAAATAAGGAAGTTAAAATACCTGTATACGATTTAAAGGGAGAAACTCTCAAGGATATTAAAATGAAGAGTGAAGGTGGAACGGTTCATAATGGTTTTGTTAAATGGAATAGTCTTGGCGAAAAAATATATGAATTTGAATTAGAGACTGATTCTGCTGAGAATAAAATACGATTTAATGGAACCGTAATTCAAAAAGTAGTCGAAAAACAAGAGGATACGAATGTTATCCAAGACAAAGAATTACAACGATATATTAATAAATATAACTTGAGTAGAACCAATTTAGATGCCCCTATTACGAAAGAAGATTTATTAGGGATTAAAACATTAAAGATAACTGATGGGCAAAGTAAAGGGATAAAAGATATCTCTGGTATAGAGTTTATGACAAATTTAGAAAACTTGAATTTAGAAAAAATTGATTTGAAAAATATAGATTTTATTTCGAATTTGAGAAATTTAAAATCTGTAAGTCTAGCAAATAATAAAATTGAAAATATTGCCCCCTTATCTAAACTAGAAAAATTGGAGAAACTAAATATAAGCCATAATAATGTTAAAAACATTGAATCATTATTTAAAATGAATTCATTAAAAAATTTAAATGCTTCAAATAATAAAATTAACAATGCTACTATACAAGGAATTCAGCAATTAAAGAACTTGTATGTATTAATATTAAATAATAATGAAATTAGTAGTGTAGAAAC
The DNA here is from genome assembly GCF_007678085.1 of Bacillus cereus. Classification (GTDB taxonomy): domain Bacteria; phylum Bacillota; class Bacilli; order Bacillales; family Bacillaceae_G; genus Bacillus_A; species Bacillus_A cereus_BE. The sequence goes on from NZ_VEDW01000012.1 coordinate 11,047, forward strand.
AATTAGTGAAATAAGTATGTTGAACGAATTAGAATTGAAAGGAAATCAAGTAGTGGACATTAAGCCATTAAGTAAGTTAAAAAATTTACAGTGGCTGAATTTATCAGATAATAAAATTAAGGATATATCAATTTTTGCTTCAATGATACAGTTCTTTAGTTTAAAACTTTCTGGAAATGAGATTCAGGATATAAAACCGATTATACAATTGTCTCAAATAATAACAATTGATATTAGAGGGCAAAAGATTATTCTAGATAATGTACCAATCAATGAAGAAGTGAAAATACCTGTATATGATGCAGAAGGAAATCCACTTGAGAATATTACGTTAAAGAGTAACGGCGGTACAATTAATAGGGTAGAAGGTACAATCATATGGGGTACTTCAGGAGAAAAAAAATATGATTTTGCTTATGATGGAAGAGACTATGATGGGCTTGGTATATTATTTAGTGGCGAAGTTGTACAGAATGTAATAGAGGAACTAGATCAGAAAGAACCAGCAAAAGAAGTTGAAGAATCAAAAGAAGAAGTAAAAGAACCAACAAAAGAAGTTGAAGAATCAAAAGAAGAAGTAAAAGAACCAACAAAAGAAGTTGAAGAGTCAAAAGAAGAAGTAAAAGAACCAACAAAAGAAGTTGAAGAATCAAAAGAAGAAGTAAAAGAACCAACAAAAGAAGTTGAAGAATCAAAAGAAGAAGTAAAAGAACCAACAAAAGAAGTTGAAGAATCAAAAGAAGAAGTAAAAGAACCAACAAAAGAAGTTGAAGAAC
>NZ_VEDW01000012.1:11919-26798 GCF_007678085.1 Bacillus cereus
AAGAAGAAGTAAAAGAACCAACAAAAGAAGTTGAAGAATCAAAAGAAGAAGTAAAAGAACCAACAAAAGAAGTTGAAGGACCGAAAGAAGAAGTGAAAGAACCGTCAAAAGAAGTTGAAGAGTCAAAAGAAGAGCCAAAAGAACCAACAAAAGAAGTTGAAGAATCGGAAGAAGAAGTAAAAGAGCCGGTAAAAGAAGTTGAAGACCCGAAAGAAGAAGTAAAAGAACCAGCAAAAGAAGTTGAAGGTCCGAAAGAAGAAATAAAAGAGCCCACAAAAGAAGTTGAAGAATCAAAAGAAGAAGTAAAAGAACCAACAAAAGAAGTTGAAGAATCGAAAGAAGAAGTAAAAGAGCCAACAACAGGAGTTGAAGAATCGAAAGAAAAAGTGAAAGAGCCAACAACAGGAGTTGAAGGATCAAAAGAAGTAAAAGAACCAGGAAAAGGAAGTGAAGGTTCAAAAGACGCAGTAAATCAATCAGCAGTAGTTCAAGAACAAAACGTGAATAATCAGGTTGTGGAAGAAAAAGTAGCAGAGAATCAAAACGTGAAAGAAAATAAACCAGCTATTAATAAACAAGAAGAAAGTAAAAAATCGCTAGGAGCAACAGGAGGACAAGAAAATAATGTATCTTTATTTGGTGGCCTAGCATTAGTTCTTTCAGCACTGAGTATGTTTGTATTTAGAAAGAGATTATTTAAGAAATAAAAACGTTTTATTTTATTATAACGTAAAATGATTATATGTTTTTTGGAGAAGACATTATTATGGCAATTTCATTTTGAAATATGCTTATGATAATGTCTTTTTTAAAAAGGATATAAATGGAAAAAGTGTGAATGTATTAGAGAAGGAGGAGAGGTTATGTATGTCAGTACTATTTTAAAGGTTGAAGAGATTGCATCATTTATTGCAACCGTAAATAAAGACGCTACGCATCATGTTGGCTATTGCGGAGACGAGAAAGAGGAGTTGTTACAGACAATTATCCATGATTTTTCGGATATAGGATGGGAACAATCTTTTGTTGCTACTTATGAGAATCATAATTTAATAGGTGTATTAGGATTTGATGTGGATGAAGTAAAAAAGTGTGCAGAAATTTGGGGACCGTTTATTCTTTCAGGAAATTGGGAAGAAGTTGCTTTACATATGTGGAAGGAACTTATCGAAAAGATGCCTTTTCATATTGAGAAGTTGTATGGTTTTTATAATGTGGAAAATAATAATTGTGCCCGCTTAATGGAGGATTTACATGCAAAAGAACAAGAGAGACATAGTATTTTCAGTTTAAGCTATAATATTGTGGAAGAACGTAGTATTTGCAATGTAGAAGAAGCTTTACCACAAGTATTTGAGCAGTTTATCTCTTTACACAATAATGTTTTTCCTAATACATATTATGAAGGAAATGAAATTATCGAACGTTTAAGTGATACGAATAAATTATTTGTAAGTATGAAGAATGAGAAGTTAGAAGGTTACGTATATGTGGAAGTAAATCCAGAGTTTCAAGAAGCGAATATCGAATTTATTGCAACCGCTGAAAATAGTAGAAGAAAAGGTGTCGGAGAGCGGTTATTACAAGCTGCTATTCAGTATATTTTCTCGTTCCAAGGGATGAGAGAGATAGAACTATGTTTAAATAAGAATAATGATCGTGCGATGAAGCTATACAAGAAAGTAGGTTTTGAGGAGAAAGCATGTTTACAACACTATATAATAGAGTAAAAAAACCCATTCGTATGAAAAGTATATTTCATACGAATGGGTTTTTTTTAATTTACTTTGCCGCCTTCCGTAATAATGGATTCAGGACTAATTTGAGAACCGAATTCTTCTTTTAGAAGAGGTGCTAATCTTTACATAACCTTTTTTATTTTTTGCGGAACTTCTTTCGTTTGCGAATTAACATCTTCTTTTCGCAGTTCTTTAAAGAGAGAAGTAACCATAAGAACGACTACGATAGAAAATGGTAGTGCTGCAATTATAGCTGCAATTTGTAGTGCATTTAACCCTCCAGCTTGTAATAAAATAGCTGCAATTATCGCGATTGTTAAGCCCCATATAAGTTTTAAACTATTTTTCGGTGATAAGTTTCCGTTACTCGTTTGCATTGAAACAACAAATGTTGCCGAATCGGCAGAAGTAACGAAAAATGTGGCTACTAAAATTAACCCGATAATTGTTAAAAATGTAGAGAACGGTAGGTGTGAAATAACAGCAAATAATCCAATCTCTGTACCATTTTTTGCGATTTCATCAGCTATGCCAAGCGATTGGAACATTTCCATATGGATAGCGGTACCGCCAAATACTGCAAACCAAAATGTACAGATAAGAGTTGGGACTAATACAACTCCAAAAATAAATTCTTTTATTGTGCGTCCTTTAGAAATACGGGCGATGAATGTACCGACGAATGGAGACCAAGAGATCCACCATCCCCAATAGAAAATAGTCCAGTTTTCAATCCAAGAAGAAGATTTTTCATTAAATGCGCCTAAATTTAATCCCATACTAGGTAAAGCTCCGATATAAGAACCGAGTGTAGAAGTGAAATATTTCATAATAAATACAGTTGGTCCTAAAACTAAAAAGGAGACGAGTAATATACCTGCAAGAGAGAAATTTAAGTTACTCAAATATTTAATCCCACGATCTAAGCCTGTTTGTGCACTTGTTAAATATAAAACAGCGAAGATGGCGATAAGTACGAGTTGTGTAAGTAAAGTGTTATGAATAGAAGGGAATAAATAGCTTAATCCTCCGGCGATTTGTTGAGCACCAATCCCAACAGATGGCACAATACCGAATACTGTGGCTAAAACAGCTAAAATATCGACTGTTTTTCCGATAGGAGAATTTTTCGATCGATTAAATAAGGGAGTAACTGTAGCCCCAATTGTGCTACCTTTTTGTTTGCGGAATGTGAAATATGCAATTGTTAAAGCAACCATTGCGTATAGTGACCATGGAAAGAGACCCCAGTGGAAAAATGAATATTGCATCGCGAGCTTGGCGCTTTCCTCTGTACCTGCTTTTCCTGTTAATGGATCTGTAAAATGTGAAATCGGTTCAGCGATTCCATAAAAGAGGAGTCCAATCCCCATTCCTGCTCCAAACAACATGGATAGCCAAGATGGATAACTATATTTTGGTTTTTCTCCATCTTTACCAAGACGAATAGAACCGTACTTAGAAAATGCTAAATAAGTAGCTAAAATAATCATTGCGGTCATAAGTAGAGAGTAAAACCATCCAAATTTATTGAGGATAAATGAGTTTAAGGAAGATGTAACACTTTGTAAATCATAGCCTTGTATCCAACTTGCCGGGGTAATTCCCCATATGATGAATAATGTTGTTAGCAAGATGGAGATATAAAATACACTGTTTTCTTTTTTTATCATAGAATCCCACCCTTGTTTAATAAAGTTAACAATTATATTAACCATAACAATTAAAGGTTTAATTGTCAAAAAATTCGATTTTTATCGTGTGTAAAAGGAGAGTTTAATCGCTATAGATTCAGAATTATTGGAGGTTAGACAAAGGCAAGGGCGTTCACGATATGTACAAAATATAGGAAGAAATAATATGAAATATTGCATTTTATATTGTTATATCTATATTTTATGTTAAGTTCTTCAAGGGAATATTTAAATAGGGGGCAATGATATGAACAAGAAAACAAAGATCAATAAAGTTATGCTTAGTATTAGTACAATGGCTCTATCGTTAGGGGCATTTCAAACCTATGTATCAGCGGAAGAAAAAGTACCGTATAATGTGTTGAAAACAAAACCGGTTGGAATTGAAAAGCCAATAGATGAAGTGGGACATATTTCAAAAGTTGATGAAACATTATCGTTTCAAGAACGGTTAAAAGTAGGAGACTTTTCGCAGCGACCAGCATCTATTATGAAGAGTCCAGAAGTAAGGCAAATTAAAGACAGCTATTCAATGGCTGATTTAAACAAAATGAGTAATCAAGAATTAGTTGAAACGCTAGGAAGTATTAAGTGGAACCAAATTACAGACTTATTCCAGTTCAATGAAGATGCACAGGCTTTTTATAAAGACAAAGGGAAAATGCAAGTAGTTATAGATGAATTAGCTCATCGAGGTAGTACATTTACGAAAGATGATTCAAAAGGAATTCAAACGTTTACGGAAGTGTTACGATCAGCTTTTTATCTTGCATTTTATAATAATGAATTAAGCGATTTAAATGAAAGAAGCTTCCAAGATAAATGTTTACCTGCTTTAAAAGCAATCGCAACAAATCCAAATTTTAAGCTCGGTACATATGAGCAAGATTCAGTCATATCTGCATACGGTAAATTAATCAGCAATGCTTCAAGTGATGTAGAAACGGTTCAATACGCAGCTAATATTTTAAAACAATACAATGATAATCTTCGTACGTATGTAGACGATCGTATGAAAGGACAAGCTGTATACGATCTTATGCAAGGTATTGATTATGATATGCAATCTTATTTATTTGAAACTCGTAAAGAGGCAAAAGATACAATGTGGCATGGGCAAGTAGATGGGTTTATTAATGAAATAAATCGTATCGCTCTTTTAAATGAAATAACACCAGAAAATAAGTGGCTCGTTAATAATGGAATTTATTTTGCTAGTCGTTTAGGAAAGTTTCATAGTAATCCAAATAAAGGATTAGAGGTTGTTACACAAGCAATGCATATGTACCCGCGTTTAAGTGAGCCATATTTTGTTGCAGTAGAACAAATTACAACAAATTATAATGGAAAAGATTATAGCGGGAATACAGTAGATTTAGAGAAAATACGTAAAGAAGGAAAAGAACAGTACTTACCAAAAACATACACATTCGATGATGGATCTATCGTGTTTAAAACTGGAGATAAAGTATCAGAAGAAAAAATTAAGAGACTATACTGGGCTGCGAAGGAAGTAAAAGCGCAGTATCATCGTGTAATTGGAAATGACGAAGCGTTAGAGCCAGGCAATGCAGATGATGTATTAACGATAGTGATTTATAACAGTCCAGAGGAGTATCAGTTAAATAGACAACTGTATGGATATGAAACAAACAACGGTGGAATTTATATTGAAGAAACAGGAACATTCTTTACATATGAGCGTACGCCAGAACAAAGCATTTATAGTTTAGAAGAATTATTCCGTCATGAGTTTACTCATTATCTTCAAGGCAGATTTGAAGTGCCAGGTTTATTTGGAAGAGGAGATATGTATCAAAATGAGAGATTAACTTGGTTCCAAGAAGGGAATGCTGAATTTTTCGCAGGGTCTACTCGTACAAATAATGTAGTACCGAGAAAGAGCATTATTAGTGGATTATCATCTGATCCTGCAAGCCGTTATACAGCAGAGCGCACACTATTTGCTAAATATGGTTCTTGGGATTTCTATAATTACTCGTTCGCATTGCAATCTTATCTATACACACATCAATTTGAAACATTTGATAAAATTCAAGATTTAATTCGTGCAAATGACGTGAAAAATTATGATGCTTATCGTGAGAATTTAAGTAAAGACTCTAAACTAAATAAAGAGTATCAAGAGTATATGCAGCAGCTAATCGATAATCAAGATAAATATAATGTACCGGAAGTAGCAGATGATTATTTAGCTGAACATGCACCGAAATCACTAACAGCAGTAGAGAAGGAAATTAGTGAAACGTTACCGGTGAAAGATGCAAAAATGACAAAACATAGCTCCCAATTCTTTAATACATTTACACTGGAAGGCACATTTACAGGCAATGTAACAAAAGGTGAGTCAGAAGATTGGAAAGCAATGAGCAAAAGAGTAAATGATGCTCTAGAACAACTGGCACAAAAAGAATGGAGTGGCTACAAAACTGTTACAGCATACTTCGTCAATTACCGTGTGAATAGCTCGAAGCAATTTGAATATGATGTAGTCTTCCACGGTATTGCAAAAGATGACGGAGAAAATAAAGCTCCAACGGCTACTATAAATGGCCCTTATAATGGCCTTATAAAAGAAGGTATTCAATTTAAAAGTGATGGATCAAAAGATGAAGATGGAACAATCGTTTCTTATTTATGGAACTTTGGAGATGGAAGCACAAGTGCAGAGGTTAATCCAGTACATGCATATGAAAGAGAAGGAACTTACAAAGTTGCTTTACTAGTAAAAGATGATAAAGGGGAAGAGAGCAGTAGCGAAACAACGGTCACGATTAAAGATGGAAGTTTAACGGAATTAGAACCAAATAATCGTCCAGAGGAAGCGAATCATATTGGGCTAAACACTACTATAAAAGGTAGCCTTATCGGCGGAGATCACACTGATGTTTATACATTTAATGTAGCATCAGCAAAAGATATCGATATTTCCGTTTTAAATGAGTATGGAATCGGGATGACATGGGTGCTTCACCATGAATCAGATATGCAAAATTATGCAGCTTACGGTCAAACTAATGGAAGTCATATAGAGACAAAATTTAATGCAAAACCAGGTAAGTATTATTTGTATGTATATAAATATGATAATGGCGATGGAACGTACGAATTATCAGTCAAATAAGTGTTTTTCCAATGTATGTTTAACTTTACTTTTTGTGGAAAATAGTATATTATATAGATATATAATATATCGGTTATTTACTAGGAGGAGCCTGTCACAATAGGTTTCTCCTGTTCTTTTTTAGAGGCCTGTCTTACAGGCGTTTCTTTAAAGGGTAAATAACTGAAAATTAAGAACAATAATCTTTGGAAGAGGTGGGGCATACACATAACAAAAAAGGATTGTTTAAGAGAGGGGGATAAGAAATGGTTTTGTTTGGTTATCCACTTGAGACAATTTATTTATATGGATTTATTATTGCTACTATACTCACTGTGATTTATATCTTTTTTGGAGATATATTTGAATCCATATTTAGTTTTGGAGGCGGATCGGTATCCGTTGTTACCTTATTACTTAGTTTTTTCGCCATGTTATGTGGACTTAGTTATATAGGAGAATATTTATTTTCCTTTAATAGCATTCTTATTTTCGGGGCTGCATGTGCTGTATCCTTTATTGGTGTATTCATAATGAAAATACTAATTTTAAAGCCGATTGCAGAAGCAGAACAAAATACTGTACAACGTATGGATGAATTCATAGGGTGCAAGGGAGAAGTCATTACGACAATTCCTACAGAAGGGTTTGGTGAAGTATTAATTTCCTCCCAATTTGGAAACAATGCAATCCTAGCTAAAACAGTTGGGAAGAAAGATATTTCACAAGGAACTGAAGTTATTATCGAGGGAGTCCAAGATGGTGTTTTGCTTGTACAGAACATCGCTTATTCTTTAAAGAAACCAAAATTATAAGGGGGAATTTACATGACGATTCCATTAATTATCGGTGGAGTATTACTCGCAATTTTAATTCTACTCATTTTAGTATTCATTACAAAGTATCGAACAGTTGGACCAGATGAAGCATTAATTGTTACAGGGAACTGGCTTGGTGGCGGGAAAAATGTAGTTACCACTGATGATGGAAAGAAGATTAAGATTATTCGCGGTGGCGGTACTTTCGTAGTTCCAATTATGCAAAGAGCAGAGCCTTTAAGTCTATTAAACTACAAATTAGAAGTTGGTACACGTGATACGTATACAAAGCAAGGTGTTCCGATTACAGTAAATGGTGTTTCTATTATTAAAGTGGGATCTACCATTGAAGAAGTTTCTACAGCAGCTGAACAATATTTAGGAAAAGAAACAGAAGAGTTAAAGATAGAAGCAAAAGAAGTTTTAGAAGGTCATTTACGTGCGATTTTATCTTCTATGACAGTAGAAGATGCGTATAGTAATAGAGAGCAATTTGCTCAAAAGGTGCATGAAGTAGCGTCTACAGATTTAAAGAAGATGGGTCTTCGCATCGTTTCCTTTACAATTAAAGAAATTATGGATAAGAACGGTTACTTAGATGCACTCGGTCAGCCGCAAATTGCGACAGTTAAGCGTGATGCAACTATTGCGAATGCAGAGCGTGAAAAAGAAGCTCGGATTGAGAAAGCTCGTGCTGAGAAAGAAGCGAAAGAAGCTGAATATCAACGTGATGCCCAAATCGCTGAAGCTGAAAAACATAAAGAGTTAAAAGTACAATCTTATAAGAGAGAGCAAGAACAAGCTCGAGCAGACGCGGATCTTTCTTACGAATTACAACAAGCGAAAGCACAACAAGGTGTTACAGAAGAGCAAATGCGCGTTAAAATTATTGAGCGTGAGAAACAAATTGAATTAGAAGAAAAAGAGATTGCGCGTCGTGAGAAGCAATACGATGCAGAAGTAAAGAAAAAAGCAGATGCAGATCGCTATGCTGTTGAGCAATCAGCGGAAGCAGAAAAAGTAAAACAAATTAAAAAGGCAGATGCGGATCAATATAAGATTGAAGCTGAAGCGAGAGCTCGTGCAGAAGAAGTACGTGTAGAAGGTTTAGCGAAGGCGGAAATCGAAAAAGCGCAAGGTCAAGCAAAAGCAGAAGTACAAAAAGCACAAGGTACAGCGGAAGCAGATGTTATTAGATTAAAAGGTTTAGCAGAAGCAGAAGCGAAACAAAAAATTGCAGAGGCATTTGAATTATATGGTCAAGCGGCAATTATGGATATGGTTCTTAAAATGCTTCCAAGTTATGCGAAGGAACTTGCAAGCCCACTTAGCAATATTGATAAAATTACAGTTGTCGATACAGGCGGCGGTGGTAAAAATAGCGGCGCTGGAAAAGTTGCAGGTTATGCGACTGATTTAATGGCAACAATGCAAGAAACGTTAAAAGCTTCTTCTGGCATTGATTTAAAAGAGCTATTAGAAGGATTTGCTGGAAAAGGAGCAGTACAACAATTATCAAACGATAAACCGGTTGTATCTGTAGTAGAAGATGAAAAAAAAGAAGTAGCAAAGGATAAAGAATAGTAAAGCGGGAGGAACCTCTAGTAAGTGAGATACTAGAGGTTCTTCTGTGAATTGTAATATTTCGAATAATATACATTTTTATATATTGTTTTAATTATATAAATTATATAGAATGAAAAAGGTATGTATCAACTCTTCAATAGAGAAAGAGATAGAGAGTCGTATTGATACATTTTAATCGTATGATTTATATAAAGAAATTAAATGTAAGACAATTACATTTAAAACGGTATGGAGGGGTAGAAATATGTTTCAAGGGAAATTAAGGAGTAGTAGCTTAAAAGCAAAGTTACTTGTATCATTTGTTATCATTTTAATTCTTCCAAGTATTGTAATTGGTTGGACGTCTTATCAACAAGCGAAGACAAACTTTAATGAAACGATTTCACAATCAGCGCAAGATAACGTAAAGATTTTAAACAATGTTATTAACAAAGAGATAGACAGTAAAAAGGTAGACGCAGTATATTTTACAAAGTTATTTAATGGAGTAAGTTATGGAACTGATCAGCACCAAAATGTGCAAAATAAATTAGAAGAATATAATAAATTACATCCGGAAATAGAAGCGATTTATACGGGATCTAGTACTGGACAATTTATTCAATCACCATCTATTCAAATGCCAGACGGGTATAATCCTACAGAAAGAGATTGGTATAAAGACGCAACGAAAAAAAGCGGAGAAGTGGTGATCACAGCTCCCTATAAATCAACGACAACAGGGAATATTGTTATTACAATAGCAAAACAAAATGAGGATAAAAGTGGTGTTCTCGGTATTGATTTAATTATTAATGATATAGTAACAACTTCGAAAATGGTCAATATCGGCAAAAAAGGATATGTAGCAATCTTCGACCAATCTAAAAATGTAATAGCGCACCCGACGCTGAAGCCAGGTAACAAAATAGAAGAAAAACTAGAGAAAGAATTATACAAACAGGAAACAGGTGATTTTAAATTCAAACTTGATGGTGATGATCGCAATATTACCTTTATAACAAATAAGCAGACTGGATGGAAAATAGCAGGAATTATGCCTTCAAAAGAAATTATCGAAGCAGCTAACCCTATTTTCTATAAAACGATAACTGTTATTGGTATTTCATTAATAATTGGCGGGATTTTAATTTACTTCATCATTGCTTCTATTATCAATCCATTAAAACAACTTGTTATATCATCGAAAAAAATTAGTGAAGGCGATTTAACAGAATCCATTACAGTTCATTCTAAAGATGAAATTGGACAGCTAGGAGAAAGCTTTAACGAGATGGCAGCATCATTGCAAGCGGTTATTTCCAATATAAATACTTCAGCAGGTCATGTAGCGGCATCTTCAGAAGAATTAACAGCTAGCATGAAGCAGACGAGTGAAGCGACGGAACAAATTACACAAGCGATAGAGCAAGTGTCGAGCGGGGCGGAAATACAAACGAAAGAAGTTGAAGAAGGCGCAACATTATTAGAAGAAGTTACAGAAGGAATTCAGCGTGTTGCAGATAGTTCTTCATTAGTATCCACAGCATCTATGTATACGAAGAAAAAGGCTGAAGATGGTGGGAAGTTAGTTGAACAAACTGTGAATCAAATGCAATTAATCCATGAGTCTGTTTCACAATCAGATAAAGTGATTGTGTTGTTAGATGATAAATCGAAACAAATTGGAGCAATCCTTGAGGTGATTCAACATATTGCAGAGCAGACAAATTTACTAGCATTAAATGCTGCAATTGAGGCTGCAAGAGCTGGAGAGCAAGGAAGAGGATTTGCAATTGTAGCAGATGAAGTGCGAAAGTTAGCAGAACAATCAGGACAGTCTTCTACGGAAATTGGAAAACTAGTAAAAGAGATACAATTTGACATAAAAGAAACAGTAAGCTCTATGAAGCAAGTTGGGACAGAAGTACAATCAGGACTTGTAGTTGCAAATGAAACGAAGCAAAGCTTTGCTGAAATATTGAAGTCTACAGATGATACAGTTGTACAAATTGATAGTATGGTAGAAGTAGCGAAACAAATGACAGTAGATGCAAAACAAGTTAGTGCATCTATTAATGAAATTGCAGCTACGATTGAAGAAAATGCAGCAAGTGTTCAAAATATTGCCGGCTCTTCAGAAGAACAATTAGCTTCAGTAGATGAAATCAATGCAGCAGCAGTTCATTTATCGCAAATGGCAGAAGAATTACAAGAGATGATTGGGAAGTTTAAAGTGTAATAAAAATATTAAGAAACGAGGTAGTAATTGTACTTCGTTTCTTTTTTTATGAAGAGAAAAAGAAAGAAATATAGAAACCATGTTATGATTAAGTGAAATTATAAAAAACTGTATTTTCTTTAAATTCTATCTTTAATCATGTAAGGGGAATGGTTTTGAAATTGAAAAAATTAAAACTACAACCGAGAATTACAATAACAATTAGTACACTTATTCTAGTCGTACTTCTATTAACAAGTTATTTATTTTATTACATATTGTCTGAAACGGTAGAAGAGCAAATTGGGAAACGGGCTTTGCATGTTGCGAAAACAGTTGCGGCTATACCTGAAATAACGGAAGCTTTTCAAAAAGAAAACCCAGCTTCTATCATTCAGCCAATTGCAGAAAAAATTCGAATTGATACAGATGCTGATTTTATTGTAGTTGGAAATAAAGAGGGGATTCGATATGCACATCCTAAGCGAGATAAAATAGGAGAAGCGATGGTTGGTGGAGATAATAAAGGAGTTCTGTTGGAAGGGAAATCTTATGTTTCGAAAGCAACTGGATCATTAGGCCCTTCATTACGCGGTAAAGTTCCAATCCGTAATCAAGAAAATGAAATTATAGGCGTGGTGTCTGTTGGATTTTCAATGGATGATATTCATGGAGCGGTAGAAGTGTATGGAAAGCGTGTATTTTGGATTACAGTAATAGGTCTTTTAATCGGGATAATTGGTTCTATATATTTAGCGGGAAGTATAAAAAGAATGATGTTTGGAATGGAGCCAGAAGAAATTTCATCTTTATATGAAGAGCATAGTACAGTGATTCAATCTGTACGTGAAGGAATTATTGTCATTGATCAAAATGGCATGATTAGTTTAGTCAATCAAGCAGCTTATGATATTCTTTCGCTAGATGAACAGCGAAATATTATTGGAGAATTTGTTTTAGATGTAATTCCTAATTCAACGATACTAGATGTACTTCAAACTGGTGAAGAACAGTTTGATCGTCAATTAAATATAAAAGGGCAGGCTGTTATTGCGAACCGTCTACCTATTAAAGTGAAAAATAAAGTAACTGGTGTTGTATCGAGTTTACGTTTGAAATCTGAAATGGATCAGTTAACAGCAGAGTTATCCCAGACGAAGCAATATACAGAGGCATTACGAGCGCAAACGCATGAATATAACAATTTGTTATATACGCTTTCAGGTCTTATCCAGTTAGAATCATACGAAGATGCTTTAGAACTTATTCATAAGGAAACAGCGATATATCAAGATTTTGTTCAATTTATTATGAAGCGAATTCAAAATCCATGGTTAGGTGGAATTTTAATTGGATTCTATAATAGAGCGCGAGAGTTAAAGATTGATTTTATGCTAGATCGAGAAAGTAGCTTAGATAAATTAAGCCCGCATATTGAGAGTAATTACGTCGTTTCTATTTTAGGGAATTTAATTACGAATGCATTTGAAGCAGTTGAAAGAAATGAAGAGAATGATAAGAAGATCAGGATGTTTGTAACTGATATTGGAGAAGAAATAGTAATTGAAGTGGAAGATTCAGGACCAGGGATTCATGATGAAGTCATTACTAGCATATTTTATAAAGGCTTCTCGACGAAAGAAGGCGGGAAGCGAGGATATGGATTAGCAAAAGTGAAAGAGTTAGTAGAAGATTTAAATGGAAGTATTGCAATCGAAAAAGGGGATTTAGGTGGTGCATTATTTATTATTGCATTACCAAAAGAGAGAGGTGAATTGTAATGGGTGAGGAGATTGAAGTATTGATTGTAGAAGATGATATTCGAATTGCGGATATTCATCGTCGTTTTACAGAAAAGATTGAGGGATTTAAAGTAATTGGAACAGCAACGACTGGAGAACAAGCGAAAGAATGGCTAGAGCTCGTGAAGCCACAGCTCGTTTTATTAGACGTGTACTTACCTGATATGCAAGGAACCGAACTTGTCACATATATTAGGCAGAATTTGCATGATACAGATATTATTATGATTACAGCTGCATCAGAAACAGATGTAGTGAGGCACGCTTTACGAGGCGGAGTAACAGATTATATCGTAAAGCCACTTATGTTTGATCGATTTAAGACAAGTTTGGAAAGTTACCAAAAAAAGATTGTACAGTTAAAGAAAAGTAATCAATTATCTACAGAACAAATAGAACATTTATGGTCTCAAAGAGGCGTAAAGGGAAATGAAATAGAATATGCGCCGAAAGGGTAACTAACTGTTACGATTTATTTAACCAATTATAACGAAAGTTAATTAAATATATCAGTAAGCCCTGCTAGTCAAGTGATTGGCTAGTAGTGAGGGTTAACTGCGGGCAATCCCTAAAGCTGATTGAACTACAACGTGGCTAGAAATGGTGAGCGTGAATGTTGCGAAAGCAGAAAAAATCAATTAGATGGTGCAAGGTTAAATCCTAAACACTAGAACAATGGGTCTTCCGCCTCGAATCATCTAAGTCAAAATGGATAAGATGAACGTTCAACGACTATCTCGTATAACTGACGAGAGTACACCACAAGCCTATGGTGGTGGAAAAATCCTCTATCTTTAAGTAGATAAACATATAGTCTGCGCTCATGTGAAAATATGAGAAGTTCATAAGAGAACTGGCTAAGGAATTGCGCCCTTAGTTGAACAAGATAAATTTTATTAAATCTATCAAACTTCATTGAAAACATCGAACGTACGTGCTATGTTAGGTTCAATGAGGTGAGAATAATAATGAAATTTTCACGAGTTAGTCAAGTATCAGAATTAACAGGTTTGCATCCGAGTAGTCTCAGGAGAATGCTGGTGGAACACGCTACGATTCAGAAGAACAAATCTTTCATTAAAGGAGTTACATTCTGATGATATTGGCGAAGAAAGTCAGACTAATTCCAACGCCTGAACAAGAAAAAGTGCTTAGAAACCATGCTGGAGCTGCAAGATTCGCTTATAACTATTGTAAAAGAATGAGTGATAGATATTATAAGCTATTTGGAAAATCTGTTTCACAGTTAGCTTTACAGAAACGATTTACAAAGATTAAGAAGCGAAAGAGATATGAGTGGTTACATGACATCAACGCACAAGTTCCCAAACAGGCTTCAAAAGATTTTGATACGGCGAGAAAAAATTCGTTCAAAAAGTACAAAAATGGTTATCACACTTCTTATAAATCCAAAAAAGATGTAATCCAAGGATTTTATGCCAATTATAAAAGACTGATTATAGGAAAGAAAGTAGTTCATATTCAGTCCGTTGGAGAAGTGAAAACAAGCCAACAACTACCAAGAAACAAAAAACCATCCAATCCAAGAGTTATATTTGACGGTCGTCACTGGTGGATTAGTGTAGGGTTCCAAGAAGACTTTGAATCACAAGAACTAACCGATGAGTCGATTGGTGTGGATGTTGGTTTAAAAGAACTGTTTGTAGCTTCTAATGGTATGAAAGAACGAAATATAAACAAAGATGCCAAGGTTAAAAAGCTTTTGAAAAGGAAAAAATCAGCACAAAGAGATATGTCTAGGAGATTTAAAAAAGGTGTGAAAATTCAGTCTGCCGGATATGAAAAAGCTAAAACTGAGCACCTGCGGTTATCTAGGGAAATTACGAGTATCCGAAATAACCATATCCATCAAGCGACAGCTAAATTGGTGAAAACCAAACCAATGAGAATTGTT
>NZ_VEDW01000013.1:0-18167 GCF_007678085.1 Bacillus cereus
TAAAAATAAAAATTGACGTTTCACGTTGTTTGTTTCGTTCAGTTTTCAAAGAACTACTTGGTCGCTCATTTGCGACTCCCTTATGTTAACATCTTCATCTTTCAATGTCAACTAAGTTTTTCATTTCGTTTGCCGCGCTTTGCGTTATTGCATCGGCGACTTGTTCTATATTACACCTCTAACCTACAATCGTCAACATGTTTTTCTAAAAAAATATAAAAAGGCTTATTTCTTTTAAAATAAGCCTTTTTATCCTATACCATTCTATTCGTTTATTATTTTTCTATAATTGGTAACGAGACGATGAATTGAATAATACCATCCTCATATTCTGCTCGAATACTACCACCTTGCAATTCAACAATACTTTTCGCAATCGCTAATCCAAGTCCCGACCCTTCTGTTACTCTACTTCTAGACTGATCTTTCTTATAGAAGCGTTCAAACAAACTCCCTAACTCTTCTCTCGTAAACTCTTCACTATGGTTCGCAATTACAATTTGTATATCCCGGCGCTGCCTTTGAAGAGAAACTTTTATCTCTCCATCATCTTTACTATACTTAATTGCATTCATTAATAAATTATCAAATACACGGACCATCTTTTCCGAATCAACCGCTGCATAGGCACGTTCCTCAGGAAACTTCTTAACAAACGTAAGTCCATGCTCTTCCGCCTGGGGTACTAACTCTTCTATTAATTGCTCGAGTAACTCATTTATACAAACTTCTTGTTTTTCCAATATAACTTGCTCATTTGTTAACTTCGTATACTCAAATAAATCTTCTATTAAATTCTTTAACTGCTCCGACTTCGCAAAAGCAATTCTCGTATACTCATCATGTTGTTCTTTATTCTCATATTTAGAATCTCGAAGTAATCGTAAGTAACCCATAATAGAAGTAAGTGGTGTACGTAAATCGTGAGATACATTCGTAATAAGCTCGTTCTTTTGCTTCTCTAATTTACGTTCCTTTTCTATATTATTCATAAGCTCTTCTGCCATATTATTAATATTCTCAGTTAAAGACGCAATCTCGTCTTCACCTTTTTTCTCAATGCGGTACGCTAAATTGCCTTTTTCTATTTCCTTTACACCTTCTGCCATCGCTTCAATTTGCTTCATCTTTCTCTTTGTTATATAGAAGAAAGAGAAAATGAATACGAGTACACCAATTAAAAATGGGAATGGTCCTTCTTGTGTATCATATATTACTTCACCTTCCGGAATCCCACTAACAAACATGTATAAATTCTTATCCTCTATTGTAATAGGCGCAAAGGCTATAAATTCTTTTCTCGTACTTTCAAATTCTTTTCTACCATTCATATAATTAATCGCAAACGATGATGCATTACGAATTGTATTATGCAAATCAATTTGTTCTTCTTGTGCCTGCTTCGTTTTATATAAAACTTTACCGCTCTCGTCAGTAACCAATACTTTTAAAGCTCTAGAGTCTCGTTCTAAATTTTGATTCTCTATTTCAATCATACTTGATATAGCTTCTAATTTATTTTCATGAACTGAACTATTTGCCACACTTTGCGCTTGTTGGTTAATTTGTTCCATACCAGTCCGATAATCGATCGTCGCCTCTCGATTCGCATTCTCAAAAAACGGCGCTGCTGCCTTTGCTGACAAAAGCCCTAATAACGCACAAGCAGTGAACGCAGTAATAAGTTGAATCCGCACACTCCGTTTCACACTCTTCACTAGCTTTCCGATTAACTCTCGAAATTTCCTAACATAAGTAAATGGATTAAATATCTTTTTCAATCTTATACCCCACTCCCCATACTGTTTTTATATATATTGGCTTCCTTGGATTCTCTTCAATCTTTTCACGCACTTTCCTAATATGAACCATTACCGTGTTATCCGACTGGAAAGACCTTTCGTTCCAAACCTTTTCATAAATTTGTTCCGCGCTAAAGACCATACCAGGATTACGAGCTAGTAATTCTAAAATCGAAAATTCCCTTGGCGTCAGTTTCACTTCTTCTCCATCCACAATAACTTTGTGGGTTGAGATGTTTATTTTCATCTCTCCAATTTCTAACTCGTCCTCATTTTGAATAGCGAAACCATTCATTTTCATATAACGACGTAACTGAGATTTAATTCTTGCGATTAACTCTAACGGGTTAAATGGTTTCGTTACATAATCATCTGCACCTGTTGTTAATCCTAAAATTTTATCCATATCTTGCGTTTTCGCAGAAAGCATAATAATTGGCATTTCTTTCGATTCTCTTACTTTCATACACATATGAATACCATCTACTTTCGGCATCATAATATCTAATACGACTAAATGTACTTCATTTTCTTCTAGTAAACGTAATCCTTCTTCTCCATCCCCTGCTTGCAACACTTTATATCCTTCATTCTTTAAATAGATTGTAATAAGATTCCTAATTTCTTTTTCATCATCTACGACAAGTATTGTTTCGGTTGCCACAATATCTCCCCCATCACTTTTTTAATCCCTAACTTCTATTATAGGAAAACTTCTGAAGAAAAACGCTCGGAAATCCTTAAGATTTTCTGAAGACGCAAAAAAGGTCTAGACTCCCCTTAAGTCTAGACCTTTCAAAAACCCCTTTTATTTACGAACGTAGATGAAATATAGTACGAATAAAACTCCCATAACATACATAATTGGATGAATCTCTTTACGGCGACCACTTACTACCATTGTAATTGGATAGAAGATAAACCCGATTGCAATCCCTGTCGCAATACTATACGTAAGTGGCATTGAAATGATTGTAAAGAATGCTGGTACTGCAATCTCGAATTTCTTCCAATCAATTTCGCCTAAAGATGAAACCATCAAGATTCCTACAATAATTAAAGCTGGTGCCGTTACAGCTGGTGTTACAACGCTTAATAATGGCGAGAAGAATAGTGCCAGTAAGAAGAATCCTGCCGTTACAACTGCTGTAAATCCAGAACGTCCACCCGCTGCTACCCCTGCAGAAGATTCAATGTAAGACGTTGTTGTTGATGTACCTAAGATCGCACCGATTACAGTTGCAATCGCATCTGCGAATAACGCTTTTCCTGCACGTGGTAATTTATTGTTCTTCATTAATCCAGCTTGATTCGCAACTGCTACAAGTGTACCTGCTGTATCAAAGAAATCGATAAAGAAGAACGTTATAATAACAATCACCATTTGAACAGTAAAAATGTCTCCAAAGTGCGTTAATGCCACACCGAACGTTGGTTCTAGACTCGGTATTGCTCCCACTACAGCTTTCGGAGTATCAATTAATCCTGTCGCTACTCCTAAGATTGCTGTAAGAATCATACCGTAGAACACGGCACCATTAACTTTCTTAATCATGAAGATGATTGTCGTAACAACCCCGAAGATTGCTAGTAACGTTGTGCCCTTTGTTAAATCCCCCAACCCAACAAGAACAGCATCATTTTTCACGATAATTCCGGCATTTTGGAATCCAAGGAAGGCAATGAACAATCCGATACCTGCCGCTACTGCAAACTTTAACTCTGATGGAATTGCATTAATGATTTTTTCACGAATACCTGAAGCTGTAAGAATAATAAAGATAATACCTGACATTAACGTTCCAGCAATTGCTGTTTGCCACGGAATACCCATCGTTAATACTGCCGTATAAGCAAAGAACGCGTTAATCCCCATACCTGGCGCCAAAGCAATCGGATACTTCGCGAAAATACCCATAATTAACGAACCAATCGCTGCCGCTAATGCTGTAGCAACGAATACTGCACCTGGATCCATTCCTGTACCTGCTGGTAACCCTTTAACATTTCCAAGTGACAGCGTAGCAGGATTGACAAATAGTACATAAGCCATAGATAAAAATGTCGTTAAACCCGCTATGAACTCTGTTTTATAATTTGTGCCGAGTTCATCAAACTGAAAATAGCGTTTCATCTTACGTTTCCCCCGTTATATGATTACTCGCCGTAATCTCCCTAGCCCTCTTTTATCTATTAAAAATAAAAAAGGCTTCCATTGCATATACATGGAAGCGTTCTATGAATAAAGACAAGTTTCCCCTCACCTTTATCAAAACGCCTCGTAGTCAAGCCATTTACGGTAGCTAGGTAGAAACTTTCGGGCCATATCCCCGATATTATACGACGGCATAATATTCACTTTTCGTTTGAATTACATACTCATATTAACTCGCATAGGTGATTTTGTCAATTAAAAACGAACATTTTAACAAACTTTTATATTTTTGTTCGTATTAAGGGTAAAACTACAAAAGATCCATCTATGCATGTGCAATAGATGGATCTTTTGTATAATACTATTCCCACTCAATCGTTGCTGGTGGCTTACTCGTTACATCATACACGATACGGTTAACGTGCTTTACTTCGTTTACGATACGTACAGAGATTTTCTCTAATACATCCCAAGGGATACGTGCCCAGTCAGCTGTCATACCGTCGATAGATGTTACTGCGCGGATACCTACTGTGTAATCGTAAGTACGCTCGTCACCCATAACACCTACGCTACGCATACCAGGAAGCGCAGTGAAGTATTGCCAAATTTCGCGATCTAAGCCTGCTTTAATAATTTCTTCGCGTAAAATCGCATCAGATTCACGAACGATTTCTAATTTCTCTTCTGTGATTTCACCTAATACACGAATACCAAGACCCGGTCCTGGGAATGGTTGACGCCATACGATTTCATCAGGAATTCCTAGTTCTGATCCTAATACACGTACTTCATCTTTAAATAAAGTGTTTAAAGGCTCAATTAATTTGAACTGCATGTCTTCTGGAAGTCCACCAACGTTATGGTGAGATTTAATTGTTTGTGCAGTTGCTGTACCACTCTCAACGATATCTGTGTAAAGTGTACCTTGTGCCAGGAAGTCCATACCTTGTAATTTAGAAGCTTCATCATCAAATACGTAAATGAATTCGTTACCGATGATTTTACGTTTTTGCTCTGGATCTTCTACACCTTTTAACTTGTTCATGAAGCGCTCTTTTGCATCCACTTTAATAACGTTCATATGGAAGCCTTCGCTGAATGTTTTCATAACACCTTCCGCTTCACCTTTACGAAGTAAACCGTGGTCAACGAAAATACATGTTAATTGGTCGCCGATTGCTTTATGAATTAACACTGCTACAACAGAAGAGTCTACACCGCCGCTAAGTGCGCATAGTACTTTTTTGTCTCCAACAGTTTCACGGATTTTCTCTAATTCTACTTCGATAAAGTTCTCCATGTTCCATCCTTCAGAACAACCACATGCGCCGAATACGAAGTTTTTAATTAAATCGTTACCGTGCTCAGAGTGACGTACTTCTGGGTGGAATTGTACACCGTATAAGTTTTGCTCTTCATTGCTCATACCAGCAATTGGACAAGACTCACTTGTTGCATCTACTACGAATCCTTCAGGTAAACCAGTTACTAAGTCGCCATGACTCATCCATACAACTTGCTCTTCTGGAAGGTTCGCATATAATTTTGATTCGTTCTCTACTTTAAGAACAGCTTTTCCGTACTCACGGTGGTTTGCACGTTCTACTTTACCACCAAAGTGTTGTGTCATAAGCTGCATACCGTAACAAATACCGAAGATCGGTAATCCTAGTTCAAAGATTTTTTCATCACAATGTAATGCGCCTTCACCGTATACACTATTTGGTCCACCAGAGAAGATAATCCCTTTTGGATTCATTGCTTTAATTTCTTCCGCAGTAATTGTATGTGGATGAAGTTCACTGTATACACCGAACTCACGAATTCGACGTGCTATTAACTGATTGTACTGACTCCCAAAATCTAAAACGATAATTGTATCATGCTGCTTCTTCAAAATAATCACCCCAACGTTAGTTCTCGTATATAAATATTTTCACCAATTTGGCGAAAAGCATTACCAATATAATAAAAAAAGCCAGTCCTCCGCCTCTAGTCTCATAACAAAGAAAAGGCAGGGGTCTGGCTTTATAAAGAAAGATAGTCTTCCGCTCTTTATAAATATAAGACACACTGCCTTCATAGTCAGGTTGTTTACGGTAACCCGGTAGAGACTCTCAAACCTTATCTTTGAGGATATATGAAGGATCGTTTTATATTATCTTCCTAGATTCTAACAATGAAGTATCGATATGGTCAAGAGAGAAAGCGACAAAATTCTACAGAAATTCATTTCCTTTTCTAAAAAACATCCATTTCTATATAGAAATGGATGTTTTTTAGAAAAGGAATTACATCATACCACCCATGCCAGGCATTACTGGTTCAATCGGTTCTGTTTTGTCAGCTACTACAGCTAAAGTCGTATCATCAGTTTCTTCCTATTTTTTTACCTATCCGTATAAAAATTTCATCAACCTGTTCTAGCTCTTACGCTGACATAAATACAACTCAAACAAAAGAGTTAATAGACAATATAAAAGCCTATGCAAGTTATACATAAGCTTTTTGTTATTCACGATTAGCTATTTTTCAAGTCCTAAGTCTTAAAGCAATTATTAATAAGATTAAATATAATAATCAGGGTTTTCGTCCATTTTAATTAAAAACTCTTCTAAAGAATCCGCTATTTTTATGTTCTCAGAGTAAATGGGACACTGTCCTAATTCATTTTCTTCTTTAAATTTAATTGTTAAAAAACTAATTTCCGTAATTTCGAAAAACACCAATGATTCTTCATCGTCTGTATCATCTAAGTTTGGATTATGTTCATAAATATCCTGTCTTAAACGAAAATCCGCAACTGAAATTGGGTCCATAAATCTATTGATTAAATTTCTGTTGGTGTTTAAAAATCCATAGCCAATTTCTTCATAGAAACGTTTTAGTTCTTTAGGGAACTGCATTTTTAACAAATCCTCTGCTTCTGCTATCTCTTCTTTTGGTAAAGGGTAAAGAATAGGGGTTTGATTAGATTTAATGCCTTCGTCTGCTACAATATGCTTTTTCAAAAAATCAAACATTGCTTATTTACCTCCATTATTTATCATTTAAAGATTTCCCTTGAAATTGTATCTTTTGCATGGATTCCACCTTGATGTTCATCAGGATATCTAGCTGGATGTATATTCCACCATTCATGTTCCCCGCCATATGCATTTTCTACCAAATGATGTGCATCATACGGTCTATCAACTCTTCTTAGTACTCTACCCCTTCTTGAAAGGATTTCTTCTTCATAAGTAGGCCATTTTTGCTCTGTCTTAAGTTCCCATTCTTTAATTAAATCTTCTCGCAGTCTATTAAATTCTTCTCTTCTCGCTGCTACTCCTTCTTTACTTAGTCGTTCATAACCATTATTTTTTAAAGATTCCTGTAGTAATTCCTTTTGGTTTTCAGGGATTTTCCTATTTGTAATTTCTTCTACTTGGCTAATGTATTCTTGGAATCTAGGTGTATTTAAATTACCAGGGTCAGCAAACATAAATGTATTTCGTGCTTCTTCTAAAGAATTAAAAGAAGTTTTTGGAACATCTCTAAAATCACCAGCATAAGCAAAGGGGTCTCTCATTTGTAATTTATTTGAAAAATGAGAAATACTCTGTTCTGTTTTTGTCCCTAATGTAGTTACTTTCCCTACTCTACTTATTCCTTTATCACCAAGCCAGCCCAAGCCAAGTCCCATAAAAATACTTGTTCCCCATTTCGTACGACTTTCCGCATCACCATGCCAAAAATCATTCATAAATGAATCCGAAACAGTATTCCAAGCGGTAGAAACTGTCTCTATAGGGTGACCTATAGCATACTTAATATTTTCCTTTGTTACTGTATCGTCTAATGAATCAAATCCTTCTACAATCTCCCCAATAACTTGCCCAGAGCCAACGTATATACCATCCCAAATTTTTCTCAGCATAGATTTTTCAGAGGGTTTGTCGCCCATTGCTCCTGCTTCTATCTTTTCATTAGATAAACTTCCATCAACTAAATTACCATCATACAGTTCATCAGCATTACGAAACTTTTCAGCAGCATGCATTAGTTCTTCTGCAATCTTATCAAATTCCCTAAACACATTAAACATTTGAGGTTTTGTTTCATTAAACATCTGATAAAATCTTTGACTCGTTGCACCATTCCACATTGCAGCTACGTATTCCGTTTGGTTATATAAATCTTTATGTATTTGTTCTAACCTATTTTTAGTTTCAAGAACAAGCTTCGCTGACTGTTCTAGCCGTTCTGGCGTAACCTTTATTTGCGTCATGCTACCCCTTCTCCATACAATATTTTACACAAAAATTATATCACGTGAAGCTATTTCACCGTACTAAATATTCGGAATTTACTAACAAAAAATTATCCCCCCCTTTTTTTAAGAAGTTGAAACGCCGCTGTCTAAATAAACACGAGAATCCTATCAAAATATAGCTTCTCTTATTAACTTTCTCTTTACAAAATCAAGTATCCCTCTCACTTTTTCAGGATGATTTACTCCACGTAAATGCCCAAATACACTGTAACTTCGTATTTATTATTTTAGCTGTATTACTTTTATCTTGGAATAACGTAAATAGCTTTTCACATAAAAGACTTTTAACTTCTTCAACATTCAAAATGTCATTATCGTGACATTAATCAATAAAACCACCTAAGAGAACCTTATAATTTTGAATATTTACCTCCGTTGTATTTCGAAACTTACAGTCTTCCAGAAATTCTTGGTATGCAAACTTTAATAACACAAAAAAGACTACCTCCTCTCATCAAGGAAGTAGCCTTCTACTAATTAACTATTTATACATTGCACAGCTTCACAGAGTGATGCTTATTACATCATTCCACCCATACCGCCCATGCCCATGCCGCCCATGTCAGGCATTGCTGGTGCATTTGGTTCTGGTTTGTCAGCTACTACAGCTTCAGTTGTTAAGAACATAGCTGCAACAGATGCTGCGTTTTGAAGTGCAGAGCGAGTTACTTTAGCTGGATCTACGATACCAGTTTCAAGCATGTTAACCCATTCGCCAGTAGCTGCGTTGAAACCAACGCCTACTTTTTCGCCTTTTAGACGCTCTACAACTACAGATCCTTCTAGACCAGCGTTGATTGCGATTTGACGAACTGGCTCTTCTAGTGCACGAAGTACGATGTTGATACCTGTTGCTTCGTCGCCTTCAGCTACGATAGAAGCTACTTTTGTGTATACGTTCATAAGTGAAGTACCACCACCTGCAACGATACCTTCTTCTACTGCTGCACGAGTTGAGTTAAGTGCATCTTCAATGCGAAGTTTGCGCTCTTTTAACTCAGTTTCAGTTGCTGCACCTACTTTAATTACTGCTACGCCACCTGCAAGTTTTGCAAGACGCTCTTGTAATTTTTCACGATCGAATTCAGAAGTAGTTTCTTCTAATTGCGCACGGATTTGACCGATGCGAGCTTCGATTTGTTGTGTATTTCCGATACCTTCAACTACAGTTGTGTTTTCTTTCGTTACAACAACTTTACCAGCGCGTCCTAAAGATTCAATTGTAGCAGATTTTAAGTCACGGCCTAATTCTTCAGTGATTACTTCGCCACCAGTTAAGATTGCAATATCTTCTAGCATTGCTTTACGACGGTCACCAAATCCAGGAGCTTTAACAGCTACTACATTGAATGTACCACGAAGTTTGTTCACTACTAATGTAGCTAACGCTTCGCCTTCTACATCTTCAGCAATGATAAGAAGTGGTTTACCTTGTTGTACCACTTGCTCTAATACTGGTAAGATTTCTTGAATGTTAGAAATCTTTTTGTCAGTGATTAAGATGTATGGATTATCAAGAACTGCTTCCATTTTGTCAGAATCAGTAATCATGTAAGGAGATGCATATCCACGATCAAATTGCATACCTTCTACTACGTCTAATTCTGTTGTGAAACCTTTAGATTCTTCTAAAGTAATAACACCGTCGTTACCAACGCGCTCCATTGCTTCAGCGATTAATTGACCTACTTCTTCGTCAGCAGCAGAAATAGCAGCTACTTGTGCGATAGAAGATTTACCTTCGATTGGTTTAGAAATCGTTTTTAATTCTTCTACTGCAGCAACTACAGCTTTTTCGATACCTTTACGAAGGCCCATTGGGTTCGCACCAGCTGTTACGTTTTTAAGACCTTCACGAATCATAGCTTGTGCTAATACAGTTGCAGTTGTTGTTCCGTCACCAGCTACATCGTTTGTTTTGCTAGCAACTTCTGCTACTAATTTTGCACCCATGTTTTCGAATGCATCTTCTAATTCGATTTCTTTTGCGATTGTTACACCATCATTTGTAATAAGTGGTGAACCAAATTTTTTCTCAAGAACAACGTTACGACCTTTTGGTCCAAGCGTTACTTTTACTGCATTTGCAAGAGTGTCGACACCGCGAAGCATCGAACGACGTGCTTCTTCACTAAATTTAATATCTTTTGCCATAATAATTGACCCCCTTGGATTTTTTAAGATTTATATAATTAACCGATAACTGCTAGAATGTCACTTTCACGTAAAATCAAGTAGTCTGTACCTTCATATTTCACTTCAGTACCTGCATATTTTGAGAAGATGATAAGATCACCTGCTGCTACCTCTAAAGCAACACGCTCACCATTTTCAAGCACTCGACCAGTACCTACTGCAACAACTTTACCCTCTTGTGGTTTTTCTTTTGCTGTGTCTGGTAATACAATACCACTTGCTGTTTTTTCTTCCGCTTGAACAAGCTCAATTACAACGCGATCACCTAATGGCTTTAGCATGAACAATAACCTCCTCATTTTGTTATGTAAATTTTATTTATTAGCACTCAGGTCACCCGAGTGCTAACACACTTATAATAATAAATAATCTCAATTTCTTTTGCAAGTAAAAAAATCATAATTTTTTCGCAAATTCAGTTATACACTTTTCTATATAGAGTCTCTCTTCTTCTACCTTTACCATATGAATCGTTGTTTCCACTACTCGTATGTTACAATATGAAAGGACACCCTAAGTTGTTTTCGCTACACACACAACTTTCTCCTGTCTTCTATTATAATTTCAAATAAGGATTTACAAAAAAAACATAATTTAAGTAAGGTTTATATCGTAGGTAGCATATTTACATGTTATCCTACCTTATCTCATACACTAGAGTTAGAAAGGATGGTTAAACCATTTGAAAAAACAATATTGGTGGGTTATCGTTACATACATTTTAATGCAGTTATCATCAATTGCTGGATTACCACTTCTCCTGAAAACTGGACTTTATGATAACAGGGGATTTACTAGGGAAGAGAAATTTCAACTCATAACTGGTCACTGGGCAATCATTAGCTTCTTTATTGCATTATGTATCGTACTTTGGTTACTTAGAACAGATATTCGTGACAGACATTTAGATACAAAGCGTTCTACTGTTCCAGCTACGATTGGTTGGATTTTTATCGGGTTCTTCTTAGCATTTTTCTCGCAAAGTATTGCCGGTATGATAGAAATGCGTTTATTAGGAATTAAACCTGGATCTGAAAATACAGCAAGACTTATGGATATCGCAAGAACGACACCTTGGTTCCTTATTGTTATATCTATAATAGGACCTATTTTGGAAGAAATCGTATTTAGAAAAATTTTATTCGGTACACTTTATAAGAAGTTTAACTTCTTTATTGCTGCTATTATTAGTTCTCTCGTATTCGCAGCAATTCATTTTGATTTCACTCACTTATTGGTATACACTTCTATGGGACTCGTATTCGCCTTTTTATATGTAAAAACGAAGCGTATTATCGTCCCTATCGCAGCTCATGTTGCAATGAATACATTAGTTGCAGTTGCTCAAGTTTTAATGAGCAATGAACAAATTCAAGAAATGATTAAAGAAGCTGAAAAAATGCAAGGCTTTATCGGAGGATTTTTATGAGAAACTCACCATTGTTCATGGCTGCATTGTACTTCCTACTAGGATGTATCTTTACCCGCTTCGCCATTACGAACGTAACAGATACAATCTGGAATATGTGGACAATACTATTTGCAGTTATGGCAACAATTGATTTTAATTTGGCACTTCGCCTTATCTTAGTTAAATTCACAAAGAAAAAACAATAATAAAACGCAGAGGTCGCTTCCTCTGCGTTTTATTGTGGATAATTCTTTAAAAAGTAAACAAGTGTTTGTAACTCTACTGCTAAATCAATATGATGAATTCTTATATCGTCTGACACATTTAAGCGTGCTGGTGTGAAATTTAAAATACCATGCACACTAGTTTCAGCTAATCTATCTGCTACAGATTGTGCTACTGTAGCTGGTACTGTTAATATTGCCACTTGTATATCAGTTGATAGACGTTCTTCTAATTCATCTAAATGATATACAGGAATGCCCCCGATTTCTGTTCCAACTTTCTCTTCACTAACGTCAAACGCCATTTCAATTTTTGTATTATTGTTTTTCGTGAAATTATAATGTAAGAAAGCGGTCCCTAAATTACCTACTCCAATAAGCGCTACACGTGTTATATCATCTTGGTCGAGTGTTTCACGGAAAAATGATAATAAATAATTTACGTTATATCCATATCCTTTTTTCCCTAACGCCCCAAAGTATGAGAAATCTCTTCGAATAGTTGCGGAATCAACCTTTACCGCTTCACTTAATTCGGCTGATGAAACACGTTGCTTACCAGACAGAGATAAGTTTTGGATAAATCGATAGTATAGAGGCAATCTCTTAGCAGTGGCTTGTGGAATTTTCTGCTGCTCCATATAACCTCTCCTCTCTTCCTATCTTTATTCATATGCTTTAATCAAATACAGAAGTTTAGCACTTATTAAATTCCTTGTATAATAGAAAGAAGAAGTATTCTCTCTGTATTTTAAACTATACACTATTTTTAGTATGATTGAGAAATATAAACATGGCAAAGTTAAGAAATTATTTGAGGTGAAAACATTGATTTTATTACAAGTAAACGCGCTTTCGAAATTATACGGTGCAGAAACGATTCTTGCAAACATAAAATTGGAAGTTCAAACGAAAGATCGCATCGCATTAGTCGGACGAAATGGAGCCGGAAAATCTACGTTATTAAAAATAATAGCTGGTGAGCTATCTCATGATGGTGGCGAAATTATAAAACCGAAAGATGTCTCAATCGGATACTTAGCTCAAAATACCGGTTTAGAAACGTCTTTAACAATTTGGGATGAAATGTTAACCGTCTTTACACACTTGCAGCAAATGGAGACAAAACTTCGAAGGCTAGAGCAAGAGATGGGAAAAGAAGAAAACTTTTCAAACGAGGCTATATATGAAAGGTTATTAACTGATTATGACCAATTGCAATTAGATTATAAAGATCAAGGTGGCTATCAGTACGAAGCAGATATCCGTTCGATTTTAAGCGGTCTTGGCTTCCCAGTTGAAACGCACCAGACGACGATTTCTACATTAAGCGGCGGACAAAAAACACGCTTAGCTCTCGGTAAATTATTATTAACGAAACCAGACTTACTTATTTTGGACGAGCCTACAAACCATTTAGACATCGAAACATTAACATGGCTTGAACAATATTTACAAGGCTATCCTGGCGCAATACTAATTGTTTCTCATGACCGTTATTTCTTAGATAAACTCGTTACACAAGTATATGAAATTTCGAATAAAGAAAGCAGACGATTTGTTGGTAACTACAGTAAATATTTAGACTTAAAATCAGCATTATACGAGCAAGACATGAAACGTTATGAAAAACAACAAGATGAAATAGCTAAGCTTGAGGACTTCGTTCAAAAAAATATAGCTCGTGCATCTACAACAAAACGTGCGCAAAGCCGTCGTAAACAATTAGACCGAATGGAATTATTAACAAGACCATTAGGTGATTCAAAGTCAGCATCCTTCCACTTCGATATTGAAAAACAAAGTGGAAATGACGTTTTACAAGTAAAAGATGCAACTATCGGCTATGATGAGGATCCAATTATTGAACATGTAACGATGCGCTTAACTCGCGGGGATAGCGTTGCTTTAGTTGGTCCAAACGGAATCGGGAAATCCACATTGTTAAAATCCATTGTGAATAAGTTACCACTATTACATGGTGATGTTTCTTTCGGATCCAACGTCTCTGTTGGTTATTATGATCAGGAACAAGCTAACTTAACATCTTCTAAGCGTGTTTTAAATGAGCTATGGGACGAATATCCATTGCAGCCCGAAAAAGAAATTCGCACGATACTAGGTAACTTCTTATTCACAGGAGATGATGTACTTAAGCCAGTATCTTCTCTTAGTGGTGGACAAAAAGCTCGATTAGCTCTGGCGAAACTTATGATGCAAAAATCAAATTTATTAATTCTCGATGAGCCTACGAACCATCTTGATTTAAATAGTAAAGAGATTTTGGAGAATGCTTTAATTGATTATCCAGGTACCCTTCTATTCGTGTCACATGACCGCTACTTTATTAATCGTGTAACGACAACTGTTGTTGAGTTATCAACAGAAGGTGCACAGGAATATTTAGGTGATTACGATTACTATGTGGAGAAGAAAAATGAAATGATTGAACGCGCAGCATTTGAACAACAAGAACAGCAAGAACAGCAAGAAAACCAAGCACCTGTTCAAAAAACTGTAGCTCAAGAAAAATTAAATTATCTCGAAGAAAAAGAGCGTAAACAATTAGAACGTCAACGTACTCGAAAAATTGAGGAGCTAGAACAAAATATTGTACAATTTGAAGAAGAAATTGCTACGTTAGAAGATCAACTTTGCTTACCAGAAATATATGCAGATTATGAAAAGGCTAGTGAAATTACAACGAAAAAACAAACACTACAAGAGCAACTTGACGCTTGTATGACAGAATGGGAAGAGTTGCATTTATAAGAAGTATGAATAAGAAGGATGTCTCATAAGTCGGGATTTTTGACGATGCGACATCCTTTTTTATCTTCGAGTATGGATGAACGCCATGTTGTATAAACAATTCGACACGACATACCGATTTACCGACAAAGTTTGACAACGTTAGCGCACCCCTATAATAAGGGCACATTTCAAAATGTTTTTTAGAGATATCTTCTCGCTTTTTATTTCCCGAAAAAGAATACATTCAAAGGTCAGACTTCATCTAATTTATCCACAAGTTTATACACATATCCACCTTTATAAAATAAACCTCAAAATAACTTTTCCACATTATCCACAATTAATTAAAAAGTTATTAACATTTTATATACACAATAAAACCCACATTATCAACAGATAATATGGGTTTTATCCACAAGCTGTGGTTAATTTTGTGTATAACTATGCTTCAATATCTAATCCTGGATTTGCATTTAAAGCTAATGTAGCACGTTTTCCTTGTTCATATGCAATTGTACCAGCCGCTGCAATCATCGCTGCATTATCTGTGCATAAAGATAAAGGAGGAATAATTAGCTCCACGTTTTCTTTTGGTGCAAATTCTGCTTCTAAACGCGCACGAAGTCCTTTATTTGCAGCCACTCCACCAGCAAGAAGCACTTGCTTTACGTTATAAGCATCCGCTGCACGAGAAGCTTTCGTTACTAATACGTCAATTACACTCTCTTGGAAACTTGCTGCTAAATCTTCCGGTGCAATTTCTATTCCGCGCTGTTTTGCGTTATGCACAGTGTTGATAACTGCTGATTTCAATCCACTGAAACTGAAATCATACGAATCCGGTTCTAGCCATGCACGAGGCAAATCGATTGTCGGTTCTCCTTCATGTGCAAGGCGATCAATATGAGGTCCCCCTGGATATGGCATAGATAACGTACGAGCTACTTTATCATATGCCTCTCCAGCTGCATCATCTCTTGTTTCACCAATTACTTCGAATGAACCATGTTCTTTCATATAAACAAGTTCTGTATGTCCACCAGACACAACAAGTGATAGTAGTGGGAATTGAACTTCTTTTACTAAACGGTTCGCATAAATGTGGCCAGCGATATGATGAACACCAACTAGAGGGATATCATGTGCAAATGCCACTGCTTTCGCTGCGTTTACCCCTATTAGAAGTGCTCCTACTAAACCAGGTCCTTCTGTTACAGCAATTGCATCAATATCATCAAATGTGATATTGGCTTCTTTTAAAGCTTCTTCTAACACAACTGTAATTTCTTCTACATGATGACGAGATGCAATCTCTGGTACAACTCCGCCAAAACGTTTATGACTTTCAATTTGTGATGCAACGACATTCGCAATAATTTCCGTTCCATTTTTAACAACCGCTACTGCTGTTTCATCACAACTTGTTTCAATACCAAGTATAATCGTATTTTTTTCCATTATATATTCACCCACATTACGAGACCATCTTCCTGATTGTCTGCATAGTATCGTTTACGAATTCCACCATTTTGAAATCCGTATTTTCTGTATAACTGTTTTGCTACTTCATTTGATACACGTACTTCAAGTGTCATCGTTTTTATCCCTAGAGTTTTTGCTTCGGAAATAACTTCTTTCAATAAAGCATCCCCTAGCTTTTGACCTCTGTATTCTGGCAAAATAGCTATATTTGTTATATGTGATTCATCAATAATTATCCACAATCCACAATACCCAATTACACGACCATCTTTTTCTAGCACCACATAATGTGCATGTTCATTCATCGTTAACTCACGGTGAAAGGCATCTGCAGTCCAAGGAGTTGAAAAAGATGATTCTTCAATAGCTACAATTTGAGCGATATCATCGAGTTCCATCTTTCTAAATATCATATCCATCTTCTGCAAGCTCCTACTTGTTTTGACTTTCTAACCACTTTGTTTCAGCTTCAGCTAAACGAAGGTAACTAGGAACAAATGAATGTACATCTTGTTCTTCTTTTTGTAATCCTAGGAACGCTAACTCACTTGGTCTTGGGTTATTTTTAGTGAAAGGAGCAAATACAGCTTGATCGCCTAAATGTTCGATAATCGTTTCTTTGTGCAACTTAACATCGTTACCGATAAATAAAACGGGCTTTCCTTTATCTTTTAACATTTGCAACCAGTCTACAATAAGGATGATTCGGTCTTCTTCTATAGAAGTTACATTATCTCCTTCGTATGTATATAACCCAGTATAAATTTGTCCACGTCTTCCATCAAATAAAGGACAGATCAATCCATCAAAATTAGCACCGTTTGCAGCCACTACTTCTAAACTTGATACACCTACAATTGGTATTTGAAGTGACCAAGCTAATGTTTTTGCAGCTGTCACACCTATACGAACACCTGTATATGATCCAGGACCAGCAGCTACAATAATTTTAGTTAATTCTTTCGGTTTTACACCGCATTCTTTTAACAGTTGTTCTACAGCTGGCATCAGACGTACAGAATGGTTTTTTGTTAAGTTTGTAATAATTTCCCCAATTACGTTTCCTTCCTCAATAAGGGATACACCCATTACGTAATTTGAAGTATCAATTGCTAGTACTTTCATCTTGTAATAGCTCCTCACATAATCTAATATATCGATCTCCAATTGGCTCGAGTACAATTTTCCTTGTATCATCTCCAGCATGGAATAAACTAATTTGTAACTTCTCATTTGGTAAAAATGCTTCTATTAAATGAGCCCATTCTACTACTGTAATTCCTTCACCGTAGAAATACTCATCAAAACCTAAGTCCTCTTCACTTTCTGCTAAGCGATACACGTCCATGTGATATAGCGGTAATCTCCCTTTATATTCTTTAATAATATTAAAGGTAGGACTATTTACAACTCTTTTCACTCCAAGACCTTTTGCTAGTCCTTTTGTGAAAGTTGTCTTACCAGCCCCTAGATCTCCTTCTAAAATAATTACATCTTGTGCCCCGACAAGTCCACCTAGTTTTTCTGATAATCTTTGTGTTTCCTCAGAAGATTTTGTTGTTATTTCATATTTACTCACAGACTTCACCTACTTTACTCACAATGTTCTCTGCTCTTTATTATACAGGTTTTGAATATATAAAAAAGTCCTTAGGAGTTTTCCTAAGGATAGTTTGACTGTCTTTATTAGTTTTTTGTTAAAACAAATAAAAAAATACGAAACAACTTGTTTCGTTCTTTTCTTTATATAAAATGGCGGTCCCGACCGGGGTCGAACCGGCGATCTCCTGCGTGACAGGCAGGCATGTTAACCACTACACCACGG
>NZ_VEDW01000014.1:0-14802 GCF_007678085.1 Bacillus cereus
GTTGGGACCTTGTCCCTGTGAGAGTAGGACGTCGCCAAGCAATTAAAAACACAAGTCTTTTGACTTGTGTTTTTTTTATTTCCCATGAAATAGGCCTGGTTCTGTTAGTAAAAAAGACGAAATATAGTAAGGGATTTTTTGAGCAGAAATAGTAAGAAATTGATAAATAAATGGGTAATCTTCAGAACCATAGCTCCCAAGTAAATCATACCACCAATCTGTTTCGTATCTAGAAATCATACTTAAATTGTAGAGCAATAAATAATGAACAAGAAGTTCAGGTAATACTGGTTTAGGGTTTCTCGGGTCAGATGTAATTGGTAAGTAATAAATATCAGCAAGATATTCGTAGTATAAGGGCGTACTATATATAGGGTTCCAAGACTGGATAGGAGCTGTAAAAAGCAAATTCGATCCGCTCGTTTTCCCGGAGACATGTTGTATGGACAAATGCTTACAAGTTGATTCAATGTAACGTGAAAATCTTTCTGTAGTCATATGGAGTCGATCTAGTATGTTGACCGAAAAAGAAAGTTCATTTGTATTTGTTGAATCGATTTTATATAAAGTGGCCCCTCTTTGACTATAGCGAAATAAATTTTGTAATTCGGGAATATTCCCCATTAAATCTAGCATGTTAAACTTTTCAGCTTCTAAGTGTTTCATGTGAAACAGCTGTTCTGCAACATGAGTAAATAGTCCGTTTTTTTGTACCTTCACCTCATCTTCTAAAAATTGATACCCTTGTTTTTTTCGTTTACGAGTCGTAACGCCATGAGCTAAAACAGTAGTGGATTCTGGATAGTTAGGATCAATAGTTAGTAAGCAGGCTTTAAAAAGTTGGCTTATTCCATAAAACAATAACATTGGCTGAATCGAAAAGGGAGCTACCTTATATAATTCATAATAATTTTTCCCATGTTCTAAGTAATAAATAAAGGGATAACAATTTTCGAAACTTTTTTTTTCAGCATCTTGTATGGAGGATTTTTCATAACAACGGGCAAGATAACGTTGTACATTTTGAGATGAAAAGAAGAAACTTAATTGCTGCCAAGTACTATGTGTTTGATGCATATATTACGCTCCTTTTATTGTCTAAAAATTCTAACATATATATACGTCCTTGACAGTATTTTAACCAATTGATAAGCTACTAATAATAATTTCTGGTATCATGGGGGGAACAATTATGTGGGAATCTAAATTTGTTAAAGAAGGTTTGACTTTTGATGACGTATTACTTGTACCAGCAAAGTCAGATGTACTACCAAGAGAAGTAAGTGTTAAAACAGTTTTATCTGAAAGCTTACAGTTAAACATCCCGTTAATTAGTGCAGGAATGGATACAGTAACAGAAGCGGATATGGCTATTGCAATGGCTCGTCAAGGCGGTTTGGGAATTATTCATAAAAACATGTCTATCGAACAACAAGCAGAGCAAGTTGATAAAGTAAAACGTTCTGAAAGTGGCGTTATTTCAGATCCTTTCTTTTTAACTCCAGAACATCAAGTATATGATGCAGAGCATCTGATGGGAAAATACCGTATCTCAGGTGTACCGGTTGTAAATAATTTAGACGAGCGAAAATTAGTTGGTATTATTACAAAC
Organism: Bacillus cereus; assembly: GCF_007678085.1. GTDB lineage: Bacteria > Bacillota > Bacilli > Bacillales > Bacillaceae_G > Bacillus_A > Bacillus_A cereus_BE. The sequence goes on from NZ_VEDW01000014.1 coordinate 1,613, forward strand.
CGTGATATGCGTTTTATTCAAGACTACTCAATCAAAATTTCCGACGTAATGACAAAAGAAAAGTTAATTACAGCTCCAGTTGGTACAACGCTGGAAGAAGCTGAAAAGATCCTACAAAAGTATAAAATTGAAAAACTCCCTCTTGTTGATAACAACGGTGTATTACAAGGGCTTATTACAATAAAAGATATTGAAAAAGTAATTGAATTCCCAAATTCCGCGAAGGATAAGCAAGGACGCTTATTAGTTGGGGCAGCGGTTGGTGTAACAGCCGATGCTATGCTTCGTATCGACGCATTAGTAAAAGCTAGCGTAGATGCAATCGTACTTGATACAGCTCATGGACACTCTCAAGGTGTTATTGATAAAGTAAAAGAAGTTCGTGCGAAATATCCATCACTAAATATTATTGCTGGAAATGTTGCTACTGCTGAAGCAACGAAAGCATTAATTGAAGCGGGTGCAAACGTAGTTAAAGTTGGTATTGGACCAGGCTCTATCTGTACAACACGCGTTGTAGCTGGCGTTGGTGTACCACAATTAACAGCAGTTTATGATTGTGCAACAGAAGCTCGTAAACACGGTATTCCAGTTATTGCTGATGGTGGTGTTAAGTACTCTGGTGACATGGTAAAAGCTTTAGCAGCAGGAGCACACGTTGTTATGCTAGGTAGTATGTTTGCCGGTGTTGCTGAAAGCCCTGGAGAAACTGAAATTTACCAAGGTCGTCAATTTAAAGTATATCGTGGTATGGGTTCTGTCGGAGCGATGGAAAAAGGAAGTAAAGACCGTTACTTCCAAGAAGGAAATAAAAAACTTGTTCCAGAAGGTATTGAAGGTCGAGTTCCATATAAAGGACCTTTAGCAGATACAGTTCATCAATTAGTTGGTGGATTACGTGCTGGTATGGGATATTGTGGAGCACAAGATTTAGAATTCCTACGTGAGAATGCACAATTCATTCGTATGTCAGGTGCTGGTTTACGTGAAAGCCACCCTCATCACGTACAAATTACAAAAGAGGCTCCAAACTACTCATTATAATGTCTTATATACAAATAGACGGAGATTTTATATCTCTGTCTATTTTTTTTTGATTATGTTAGAATAACGGTTATGTGAGTACATAGATATTGGGGGTAGCAAAAGTGAAAGGTATGTTTTGCAAAAGATTCATCGCTTTAGTAACGATGCTTACACTAGCTTGTAGTATGTTGTTACCATATAGCAATGCATCAGCAGAAACAGGAGCTGCTTTAAACATTGAAGCAGGTGCAGCAATTTTAGTTGAAGCGAATTCTGGGAAAATTTTATATCAAAAGAATGCAGATGAACTATTATCAATTGCTAGTATGACAAAGATGATGAGTGAATATTTAGTCCATGAAGCAGTGGATAAAGGAAAACTTAAGTGGGATCAAAAAATTAAGGTTTCTGAATATGCGTATAAAGTTTCACAAGATGCTTCATTATCAAATGTTGCATTAGAAAATGGTGGCACTTATACAGTAAAAGAGTTATATGAAGCCATGGCAATTTTCTCAGCAAATGGTGCAACAATTGCACTAGGAGAGGCAATTGCAGGTAAAGAAGTAGATTTCGTAAAAATGATGAATGATAAGGCGAAAGAACTAGGATTAAAAAATTATAAATTCGTTAATTCTACAGGTTTAACGAACAAAGATTTAAAAGGAATGCACCCTGCGGGTACAACACCGGATGAAGAAAATAAAATGTCTGCGAAGGATGTTGCAACTTTAGCACAGCATTTACTTAAAGATTATCCAAAAGTATTAGATACAGCAAAAATTCCTAATAAAGAATTCCGTCCAGAAAAAGAGAAATTTCAAATGTTGAACTGGAACTGGATGTTAAAAGGTTTATCTAGGGCATATGATGGCGTAGATGGCCTGAAAACAGGATCAACTCCAGAAGCAGGAGAATGTTTCACTGGTACGGTTGAAAGAAATGGAATGCGTTTTATTTCTGTAGTTATTAAAACAAATTCTCGTCAGGCGCGTTTTGATGAGACAAAGAAACTATATGATTATGGATTTGCTAATTTTGAAATGAAGCAATTACATAAAAAAGGTTCTTCAGTAAAAGGACAAGAAACAGTACGAGTAGAAAATGCTAAAGATAAAGATGTAGCAGTTCAAACAAAGCAAGCTGTTTCACTTCCGATGCCAAAAGGAAGTAAAGATGTTTATAAAACAGAATTAAAAGAAGCAAATAAGGGACAAGAAGCACCTATTAAAAAGGGAGCTTCACTTGGCCAAATGGTAATCAAACCAAAAGATGCGAATGACCCTGGATTTTTATCTGGTAAGTCATTACAAATAGATCTTGTAACAACATCTGCAGTAGAGGAAGCGAATTGGTTTACTCGCTCTATGCGTGGAATCGGTTCTTTCTTTAGTGGTATATGGAATAGTGCTGTTGATACAGTAAAAGGTTGGTTTTAAAAGCTCCTCATTGTAGGGGCTTTTTCTTATTCCTATTTTTCATACCGACTTTATGAAAAAGTAGTAGACAAGCATCTGATGGTTAGTGGTAGAATGTAAGAGTATTCTTAATTTTCGCCTTTAACGGGGAAAAGCAATTCACCTAGGGGGGTTTTTGTAACATGACAAATGTAACAGGGACAGAACGTGTAAAACGTGGAATGGCAGAAATGCAAAAAGGCGGCGTTATTATGGACGTAATTAACGCTGAACAAGCAAAAATTGCAGAAGAGGCAGGCGCAGTTGCCGTTATGGCACTAGAGCGTGTACCAGCAGATATTCGTGCAGCAGGTGGCGTTTCTCGTATGGCAGACCCAACAATTGTTGAGGAAGTTATGGGTGCGGTGTCAATTCCGGTTATGGCAAAATGCCGTATCGGTCACCTTGTAGAAGCACGTGTATTAGAATCATTAGGGGTAGACTATATCGATGAGAGTGAAGTGTTAACTCCTGCCGATGAAGTATACCATTTAAATAAACGTGATTACACAGTTCCGTTTGTATGTGGCTGCCGTGATATCGGAGAAGCTGCACGTCGTATTGCAGAAGGTGCATCTATGCTTCGTACAAAAGGTGAACCAGGAACAGGAAACATTGTAGAGGCAGTGCGTCATATGCGCCAAGTCAATGCAGAAATCCGTCAAGTTGCAAGTCTACGTGAAGATGAGTTAATGACATATGCAAAAAATACTGGTGCTCCTTATGAAGTACTACTTGAAATTAAACGCCTTGGTCGTTTGCCAGTTGTAAACTTCGCAGCAGGTGGTGTAGCAACACCAGCAGATGCAGCGTTAATGATGCAACTTGGTGCGGATGGTGTATTTGTTGGATCTGGTATCTTCAAATCAGAAAATCCAGAGAAATTTGCACGCGCAATCGTTGAAGCGACGACTCATTATGAGGATTACGAACTAATTGCAAGCCTTTCTAAAGGATTAGGTAATGCGATGAAAGGTATCGAAATTTCAACGTTATTACCAGAACAACGCATGCAAGAGCGTGGATGGTAATTGAAGGAGAACTTTAAAATGGTGAAAATCGGTGTACTAGGTCTTCAAGGTGCAGTTCGTGAGCATATAAAATCAGTTGAAGCAAGTGGTGCAGAAGCTGTTGTTGTAAAGCGTATAGAGCAACTTGAAGAGATTGATGGTCTTATTTTACCAGGCGGTGAAAGTACAACAATGCGCCGTCTTATTGATAAGTATGCTTTCATGGAACCACTTCGTACATTCGCGAAGTCTGGTAAACCAATGTTTGGTACATGTGCAGGTATGATTCTTCTTGCAAAAACACTTATTGGCTATGAAGAAGCACATATTGGTGCTATGGATATTACAGTAGAGCGCAATGCGTTCGGACGCCAAAAAGATAGCTTTGAAGCCGCACTTTCAATTAAAGGTGTAGGTGAAGAATTTATTGGTGTATTTATCCGTGCTCCGTATGTTGTAAATGTAGCTGATGACGTTGAGGTACTTTCCACACATGGTGATCGAATGGTAGCAGTAAAACAAAATCAGTTTTTAGCTGCTTCGTTCCATCCGGAATTAACGGATGATCATCGTGTGACAGCATACTTTGTAGAAATGGTAAAAGAAGCGAAAATGAAAAAAGTTGTCTAAGTAACTTGCAACTTGTATAAGATTATAGTAAATTGATGGTAACAATTTTATAAAATAAGCGTGTTGATAGGAAGTAGTAACAAATGCCGTTTCTTATAGAGAGTCGATGGTTGGTGGAAATCGATAGAAACAGTTTGTGAATCCATCCTGGAATGGAATGTGGAATATCTTTATGATTAGTAAACATTCCCGGTGAAGAGCCGTTATTTCTACTTGAGAGGAAGGCGGTAATGCCTTCAACTAGGGTGGCAACGCGGGTTAACTCCCGTCCCTTTATATAGGGACGGGAGTTTTTTGTGTTTTATAAAATAAAAGGAGGAGTATATAATGCTTGATATTAAATTTTTACGTACAAATTTTGAAGAAGTAAAAGCGAAGTTACAGCATAGAGGCGAAGATTTAACTGATTTTGGTCGCTTTGAAGAGCTGGATACGAGAAGAAGAGAACTACTTGTTCAAACAGAGGAACTAAAAAGTAAACGTAACGAAGTCTCTCAACAAATTTCTGTATTGAAGCGCGAAAAGAAAGATGCAGAAGCTCTAATTCTAGAAATGCGTGAAGTTGGAGAAAAAGTAAAAGATCTTGATACTGAACTTCGTACAGTTGAAGAAGATTTAGAAAGATTAATGTTATCTATTCCAAATATCCCTCATGAATCTGCTCCAGTTGGTGAAACAGAGGATGATAATGTAGTAGCGCACACTTGGGGAGAAGTGAAAGAATTTGCTTTTGAACCAAAACCACATTGGGATCTTGCTACAGATTTAGGGATTTTAGATTTTGAGCGTGCTGGGAAAGTAACAGGAAGCCGCTTCGTATTCTATAAAGGTGCTGGCGCAAGATTAGAGCGTGCTTTAATTAGCTTTATGCTTGATCTTCATACTGATGAGCACGGATATGAAGAAGTATTACCTCCATATATGGTAAACCGTGCAAGTATGACAGGAACAGGACAACTTCCGAAATTTGAAGAAGATGCATTCCGTATTGAAAGTGAAGATTACTTCTTAATTCCAACAGCTGAAGTACCTGTAACGAATATGCACCGTGATGAAATCTTAAATAAAGAGCAATTACCTATAAGATATGCTGCATTTAGCTCTTGTTTCCGTTCTGAAGCAGGTTCAGCTGGCCGTGATACACGTGGCTTAATTCGTCAGCATCAGTTCAATAAAGTAGAGCTTGTAAAGTTTGTAAAACCAGAAGATTCTTATGAAGAGTTAGAAAAACTAACAAATGATGCAGAACGCGTGTTACAATTATTAGAGTTGCCATATCGCGTTATGAGCATGTGCACAGGCGATTTAGGATTTACAGCAGCGAAGAAATACGATATCGAAGTATGGATTCCAAGCTATGGCACATATCGTGAGATTTCTTCTTGTAGTAATTTTGAGGCTTTCCAAGCGAGACGCGCAAATATCCGTTTCCGTCGTGAGCCAAATGGAAAACCAGAACATGTTCATACATTAAATGGATCTGGTCTTGCAATTGGACGTACGGTGGCAGCTATTTTAGAGAACTACCAACAAGAAGATGGTACAATTATAATTCCAGAAGTTCTTCGCCCTTATATGGGAGGAAAAACAGTTATTAAGTAAATTTAAACATTCATCGGTATGAGTGATTGGTAATTATGAGCGTTGTCAGTACTATAATGTAGGAGAGGGAAAGTAAAATTTTCCTTTCCTCATAATTTATTTTAGTAGGGTTGACTAACTGTTTTTCTTTTGATATTATATTTGATGTCAATATGGAGGTATACCCAAGTCTGGCTGAAGGGATCGGTCTTGAAAACCGACAGGCGGCGAGAGTCGCGCGGGGGTTCGAATCCCTCTACCTCCTCCAGATATAATTGACAACAGCGCATATAAGTGGAGATTGGAGAACTCGTTACCAACACGTAACGAGTTTTTATTTTAAAACCAATCATAAAGTATGGTGTAAGGCGATTTTCTCCTTATTACACACTCATATTCCGATGATTATCTTCATAGATATGAAAGGAGTCAACATGGATCTTATTATACAAACGTTTCCTTTAGATGGAAAAACTTTATATTATGTACAATGTCCTGTCTGTAAGAACAATAGAATTTTAAACAGTGGTGCAAATGTTTCGCGCATTATCAGCGATGATACATTCCGTAAACTTTGTGGTTGCACTTGTGATGCAAAGCAAACTGCGGCAAAAGTAGAGGTACCAAAAAAAGTTGAAAAAGCAGCTGTAAAGAAAGAAGCAGCTCCAAAACGTACAGGTAAAGTATTAACAGCAATGATTAACGGAAAAGAAATGACTGTTAAAGAGATTGCTGAAACATATGATATTAGTACAAGTACTGTTCGTCAGCGTATTAACGCTGGAAAACCTGAGAGTGAAATTATTGCTCCGACAAAGAAGAAGTAATTTAATAGAAAAACCCGTGCGTATGCACGGGTTTTTTATTTTACAAGTTTACGTGTTTGTTTTAAAAAATGGCCAATTTTTTTTATGATTGGTTCGATGGAATCACCATCGTTTAAAATATCGTATTCATTAATGTTTAATCGTAAAACAGGGCATGAATTAAAGTTATTAATCCAGTTTTCGTAACGGCCATGCATCTCTTTCCAATACTCAATTGGCGTTTGTTGTTCCATTGGACGTCCGCGTTCTTGGATACGATCAACAATATCATCGAAAGAACCTTCTAAATAAATTAATAAATCTGGATGAGGGAAGTAAGGAGTCATGACCATAGCGTCAAATAAACCTTTGTATGTTTCATAATCAGTTTCCGTCATTGTACCTTTTTCATGATGCATCTTTGCGAAAATTCCAGTGTCTTCATAGATAGAGCGATCTTGAACAAAACCGCCACCGTATTCAAAAATTCTTTTTTGTTCTTTAAATCGTTCTGCTAAAAAGTACACTTGCAAGTGGAAGCTCCAGCGTGTGAAATCAGCATAGAACTTGTCCAAATACGGGTTCGAATCTACTTTTTCAAATGATGTGCGATAACCTAAAGCGTTAGCTAATGCAGTTGTCATAGTTGATTTACCGACACCTACTGTTCCAGCAATAGTGATTACTGCGTCATTTGGTATATCATATTTTTGCCTTAAATTCATTATTATTTCGACTCCTTTAAGAGAGTATTTTGAAGGGCAGATAGGATGACGTTTAAATCATCAGGATTTTTTACAAAATCCATATCGTCTCCGTTAAATTTTAATACCGGGATGTCTGGATGATCCTTTTTAAAAGTATCCATTGCTGTTTCGTAATCTTTTGTGAGCTGTAGTAAGTAATTAGGATCCATATTTTTTTCGAATTCTCTTCCGCGCATCGCAATTCGTGTTTGTAATGTTTCCAAGCTAGCTGTTAAATAAACGATTACGTTCGGTACAGGCATATCTTGTGTAAGGATACGATAGATTTGCATGTACTTGTCGTATTGAGAATCTTTTAATGTACGAGATGCAAAAATTAAATTTTTAAATATATGATAATCCGCTACTACTGACTTCCTTTGATTCAAATACTTTATGTTAATATCTTCCAATTGTTTGTATCTATTACAAAGAAAGAACATCTCTGTTTGAAAACTCCATTCGTCGATGTCTTCATAGAATTTTCCTAAAAAAGGGTTTTCATCAACAATCTCTTTTAGTAAGTGGAGTTGCATGTGAGTTGAAATTGCCTTCGCAAGTGAAGTTTTTCCAACACCAATTGGTCCTTCAACCGTGATAAATGGTACTCCGGTCACGCTGTTTCCTCCTTTCAATCAGTGATTTGCCGTGACTACTAAAAACACAAAACAGAATTATTGTAGCACAAGAGGGAAGCGAGCGGGTTAATTTGATATAAAAAGTTAGAAAATAGATATATGTATTAATTAATTTTTATTTGAGATGAAGGTACTATATTCGCTTTTAATGTGGCTTCCATTATTTTTAAAGCATGCAAGTTATCCTGATCATGATTAGAGGCAATACAGTCCTGTGGTACATACAGTGTATAATTTCTCATATGAGCATCGTTAGCTGTAAAGAGGATACATATATTCCCGGCGACTCCTGTTAATATTAGATTTTCTATTTTTAAATAGCCTAATAAAGAATTTAAAGGCGTTTCATAAAAAGCAGAGTAATGTGGTTTAATAAAAATGTAATCATCAGAATTTGGAGCAATCTTATGAATGATATTTTCGCTATACTCATTTGTACAATGAGTAATTAGTTGGTCAATATCAGATCTCCAAAGTTGATAATGGTCATTAATATAAATTATGGGGTAGCCAAAGGATTTCATTGTTTTCTTTAATTGTAAAATAGGGTTTGTTATAATTTCGCATTTTTTGGCTAGGGTGGGCCCGTGTGAAAATTGGAAATCATTAATCATATCGATAATGAGTAAGGCAGTATTCTTCATATGTAATCCCCTCTCTTTTTTATTAGGGTGGATTGAATTTGTAAAAGTTATCCCATGTGTAGTAAATGGAAATAAGTGTACTTTATTTGTAATGAAAGGACTATGGTATGGAACACGATCAAGATATTTATTTTATGCAGTTAGCAGTAGAAGAGGCAAAAAAAGCAGAGGCAATACAAGAAGTGCCAATTGGTGCAGTAATAGTGTTAGATGGTGAAATAATTAGTGTTGCTCATAATTTAAGGGAAACCGAGCAAAGATCAATAGCTCACGCCGAGTTGTTAGCTATTGATGAGGCGTGCAAAAAATTAGGGACATGGCGTTTAGAAGATGCGACGTTATATGTAACATTAGAGCCTTGTCCGATGTGTGCGGGTGGAATTGTTTTATCACGAGTGAAGCGAGTTGTATATGGTGCAAGTGATCCGAAGGGTGGATGTGCAGGGACATTGATGAATCTCTTAACGGATGAACGTTTTAATCATCAATGTGAAGTAGTGGCTGGTGTACTGGAAGAAGAATGCGGTACATTGCTGACAAACTTTTTTAGAGAGCTTCGCAAAAAAAGAAAAGCGATAAAAAAATTAGAGAAAAGTAACGAGAATTAACGTATTTGCATTTTATAAAAAAACAAGTTATACTGATAATGCCTTTAATGAAGGCAACCGAATATTGGTTTTAACTTTGCCGTGCTAAGCGGGGAGGTAGCGGTGCCCTATACTCGCAATCCGCTCTAGCGAGGCCGAATCCCTTCTCGAGGTTATGTTGCTGTAAGGTCTGCCTTAAGTAAGTGGTGTTGACGTTTGGGTCCTGCGCAACGGGACCCCGTGAACCTTGTCAGGTCCGGAAGGAAGCAGCAATAAGCGGGTCTTCTCGTGTGCCGCAGGAGTGCCTGAACCGAGCTAACTGCTTGAGTAACGCTTATGGTACGTAATCGACAGAAGGTGCACGGCAGTTATATATGTATACAAAACTCACCTTAATACTAAGGTGGGTTTTTTGTATAGAAAATAACTTTTGGAATCTATAAACAGAATGGGTTATAATAAATGAGATAATAACCTTTGAGGGAGGCCGTATTTTCGTGTCATACCAAGCGTTATACCGAACATGGAGACCGCAAAAGTTTGAAGATGTAGTTGGTCAAAAGCACGTGACAAAAACGTTGCAAAATGCCCTTCTTCAAGAGAAAGTTTCACATGCTTATTTATTTTCTGGGCCGAGGGGAACAGGGAAAACGACAATTGCAAAAGTATTTGCAAAAGCAATCAACTGTGAACATGCTCCGGTAGCTGAACCTTGTAATGAATGTCCTTCTTGTTTGGGGATTACACAAGGATCTATTTCAGATGTATTAGAAATTGATGCGGCTTCAAATAACGGTGTAGATGAAATTCGAGATATTAGAGATAAAGTAAAATATGCTCCAAGTGCTGTAGAATATAAAGTATACATTATTGATGAAGTCCACATGCTTTCTATGGGTGCCTTCAATGCGCTTTTAAAAACGTTAGAAGAGCCGCCAGGACATGTCATCTTTATTTTGGCGACAACAGAACCGCATAAGATACCGCCTACAATCATTTCGCGTTGCCAACGTTTTGAATTTCGAAAGATATCAGTAAATGATATTGTTGAGAGATTATCAACGGTTGTGACCAATGAAGGTACGCAAGTAGAAGATGAGGCGTTACAAATCGTTGCACGTGCCGCTGAAGGTGGTATGCGTGATGCGCTTAGTCTTATTGATCAGGCAATATCTTATAGTGATGAGACAGTTACGACAGAAGATGTATTAGCTGTAACAGGTTCCGTTTCTCAGCAATACTTAGGTAACTTAGTAGAATGTATACGTGAAAATGATGTATCAAGAGCATTACGTATCATAGATGAGATGATGGGTAAAGGGAAGGATCCAGTTCGCTTTATGGAGGATTTCATTTACTATTATCGCGATATGCTTTTATATCAAACTTCGCCACAATTGGAACATATGTTGGAGCGAGTAATGGTAGATGAGCAATTCCGGATGTTAAGTGAAGAAATGCAACCGGAAGTAATCTATGAAATCATTCATACCCTTAGTAAGGGACAACAGGAAATGAAGTGGACAAATCATCCGCGAATTTTCTTAGAAGTTGTTATGGTACAACTGTGTCAACAGTTTATGATGCAAGCGAACGGTGCAGATCGTTTACAAGCAATTATGAACAGGATGCAGCAATTGGAGAAAGAGTTAGAACAAGTCAAAAAGAATGGTGTGCCGGCCGGTGTACAGCAGGAAGTCAGAGAGACACGTGCAACACCAAAGCCAGTGCGGACAGGAAGTATGAAAATTCCTGTTGGACGCGTAAATGAAGTATTAAAGCAAGCGAAGCGTCAGGATTTAGAACAATTAAAAGCTGTGTGGGGTGAGTTGTTAGGAAGACTCAAAGCATACAACAAAGTAGCGTTTGCTGTTTTATTAGAAAATAGCGAACCGGTAGCGGCTTCGGATGATACTTACGTTTTAGCGTTTCAATATGAGATTCACTGTAAAATGGCGAGTGAAAATCGAGAAGCAATGGATACAGTGGAACAAGCTTTATTTGAATTGCTAAGTAAAAGATTAAATATGATCGCCATTCCAAAAAGTGAATGGGGTAAAATTCGTGAAGATTTTTTACAGCGTGAAGGTGGAAGTTCTGAAGAAAGCCCAGAGAAAAAAGAAGACCCTCTTATAGAAGAGGCAGTAAAATTAGTAGGACAAGAGCTTATTGAAATAAAAGAGTAATAATAATTAGGAGGAATTAATTATGATGCGTGGCGGAATGGGAAATATGAATAATATGATGAAACAAATGCAAAAGATGCAAAAAGATATGGCAAAAGCGCAAGAAGAACTTGGCGAAAAAACAGTTGAAGGTACAGCTGGTGGCGGTATGATCACAGTTATTGCAAATGGTCATAAGCAAATTCTTGAAGTGAAAGTTAAAGAAGAAGTTGTAGATCCAGAAGATATCGAAATGTTACAAGACTTAGTGTTAGCTGCAACAAATGATGCACTTAAAAAAGCTGATGAACTTTCAAATTCTACAATGGGTAAATTTACAAAAGGCTTGAACTTACCAGGTGGAATGTTCTAGGAGGATACTGATATATGCATTATCCAGAACCAATATCAAAACTAATTGATAGTTTTATGAAATTGCCAGGGATCGGACCGAAAACAGCGGTTCGCTTGGCATTTTTCGTATTAGATATGAAAGAAGATGATGTGTTAGGTTTTGCAAAAGCACTTGTGAATGCGAAGCGAGATTTAGCGTATTGTTCTGTATGCGGACATATTACTGACCGTGATCCTTGTTATATTTGTAACGATTCACATCGAGATCAATCGGTTGTTTGTGTTGTGCAGGAACCGAAAGATGTAATCGCAATGGAAAAAATGAAAGAATATCAAGGTGTATATCATGTGTTGCGTGGTGCTATTTCTCCAATGGAGGGAATTGGACCAGAAGATATTAATATCCCGCAACTTTTAAAGCGACTGCACGATGAAACGGTACAAGAAGTAATATTAGCAACAAACCCTAATATTGAAGGGGAAGCTACAGCCATGTATATATCCCGCCTCTTAAAGCCGACAGGTATTAAAGTAACTCGTATTGCACACGGTCTGCCAGTTGGTGGAGATTTAGAATATGCAGATGAAGTGACACTGTCGAAAGCGTTAGAAGGTCGTAGAGAAGTATAAGAGGAGAAACAAAAATGTTCTTTCAAAAAAAGGGTAAATTACGCAAAGAGTATGATGATAAGCTAATTGTGCTGTTAGAAAAAGTGAAGAATGAATGGTTACGTCAGAAGAAAATGGTTGAACAAAGTGTGGAACCATCTCAAGATGTACTTTGTTCTTTGAAAATAGCAGAGGCGAAATATTTCTTCTTGTTAAAAGAAGCAAAACGCCGTCCTGTAAAAATGGAACAATGGTAAAAGGTCCTGCTGAAAAAGCAGAACCTTTTATTTTATTCGTTAAACATTTAGTGGTTACTTCGTTCGGAAAGAACGAATAGTGGTTTGTATGAAGGAAGTGTTGTCGAATAAAGGTGAACGAGATAAAACGACTGGAGTTATATGATACATGTTCTTTTTTATCGTCTTGTCCCATACAAATGAGTGTGTATAGGTCATTCATAAGGAGGAAGAAAATGAATTCTACAATTGTTATTGTCGGTATTCTTACTCTAGTTTTTATTTTTCTTGTTTTTGGTGTTTCTTCAAAGCCGTTACGTTTTATAGGAAAAGCGCTTTTTCATGTTACTTTGGGAATAGCACTACTCTTTATCGTGAATGTTGTAGGAACATATTTTGATTTTCATATTCCAATTAACTTGGGTACAGCAACAATCACAAGTTTATTAGGTCTACCCGGTGTTGCTGCATTAGTGGTTATTAAGCTTTATATCATGCCAAGATAAAATTATTTTGGCATTTTTTTAAAAAGTGTTGACGAACAAATGATTAATATGGTAAATTAATAAGCGTCGTCAGGAACGAAAGAAAAAAGTTGTTGACAGATTTAATTCGAAATGTTAAATTATAAAAGTCGCTGAAACGCGATGTTGAACTTTGAAAACTAAACGAAACAAACAACGTGAAACGTCAATTTTTAT
>NZ_VEDW01000015.1:0-8508 GCF_007678085.1 Bacillus cereus
AACACGGAAGTTAAGCTCTCTAGCGCCGATGGTAGTTGGGACCTTGTCCCTGTGAGAGTAGGACGTCGCCAAGCAATCTTAAGACGAGTCAGAATGACTCGTCTTTTTTGTATGCTTTCATACCTCTAGTAATTGCATGCTTAACTCCTTCTAAATAGGCGAATCCATGCTTTTTATCTGGTTCCAAGTAAGTACCTTCTGCCCATTCATTCCACGCATTAATAAATAAAAACTCGCTATTGTAAAGAGAATAGGTACGTTGAATTTGTTTGCTTAAATATATCGTGAATTTCTTAGGGGTAGAACCTAGGAAGATGCTGCTATTTAAGTCTTTACGGCGTGCTGTGTTGTCCCAGTCAACAAAGGCACCGGGAAATGTTTTTTTCTTTGGAAGAGATCGTTTTAATATATACATCCACACTTTATCATAATCCCAAGCGTTTATTTGTTTACCAGACTCATATATTGTCTTATTTATGTCTGAAGAGCTATCATGAGCGATTGTATAAAAAGGCTCAAATTGAATGCTAGCATCAAATCCATTTATATTAGGAAGTGGGAAGCTGTTTAATGTTTCTGCAAAGTATATACCTTTCAAACCATGTTCTTGTGCGAGTGTATTCCAATAATTAAGCATTTGCTCACAATTAGGGATATGCCCAGGACGATAAATAATGAAGAGTGGTTTATCATCTATACGGATATACCTCTTATCTTGGAAAGCTTGTAATAAATACTCAAAGTGTTCTTTCCAATCAGATAACCCTCCGTAATTTTGAGGCATTAATATGTGACTATCGAGACCATCCCAAGTTTTTGTCCACGGTTCATTTGCCCAAGAAAGGCAAAATGGAAAATCTGGTTCCTTCATCTTAAGTACCTCATTAAAGGGTGTCTCCAATAGCCTCTTCCCTTTAAACCAGTAATGGTAATAACAAAAACCATATATGCCATGTGCTTTGGCGATTTCTGCTTGCCATTTTCTTACGGATGGGGTGGTTAAGTCATAATAAAAATCTTGATAAGGTTCTCTAGGTTGATAATGTCCTGAAAATAAAGGTCGTGCACTTTTCGTATTTGCCCATTCAGTAAAACCTTTACCCCACCATTGATCATTTTCTTTTATTTGATGAAACTGTGGTAAGTAAAAAGCGATTATTTTCAAGGTATATCCCCCTTATGTTCTTCGTAGTTCCAGTGGTGGGAAGTTACTTTTGATTTTGGGAGCCAGTTTAAAGCGCGAGATATGTTATTTACTTACTATTTTCAGTGCCACATAATGAATTCGTTTTTACAAGTATGCTTGATATGGAAATCTTTGAGGATTTAATATATACGGCTGAGATACAAAATGATCTTCATTATACAATGAGCGAAAAGAGTTAATCTTTTTGGAGAACAAATAGAGCTTGGGGTAATCGGTTTGCATCGTCAAAAAAGTCCCGTAACTTTAAATACTTCTCATAGTGATTTTTAATATAAGTTCTAGGTATAACAGTTTCACCGTAAAAACTACTATTTCTAACGTCTCCAGCTCCCGTAGGGCTGTGGACAAACTTGCCACTTTCATAATCCGAGATGGCACGATTTATATCTGGAAAAGCTTGAGATAAAGTTTTATGCCACCCCGTTTGAATTAATTCAGGGTGTTCCTTGAATTGTTGACAGAAATCGAGAAAATAGCGTGCTTGTGTTGTGGCGATGAAGATTCCACCTGGACGAAGAATTCTTGAAAATTCCTTTATCCAATTTTCTGCAGTTTCTTCGGATAAATGTGAGAATACAGAATAAGCGAATATGATGTCTAATGAATTGTCATTAATAAATTCTACAGGAGGTTGTGGGGAAGCTGTTTTATATTTGCCTCTTCCTAACGTTTCATTGCAAATGTTAATCATTACAGGATCTATATCAATACCAAGTAAATTTTTATGGCGAACATCTTTGAAAAAGAAGCGTATAATTCTTCCCCATCCGCAACCAAAGTCTAAAATTTTACGTTCTTTATTCAAGGAAACGCCTAGATTTTGGGCATATGTTTTTACAAGGCTATAAAACAAATATGCTTCATAAAGAGCATGTTCATAGGAAGCACCTACAAACTGTTGTTGAATTTCTTCAGGTGGGAACATAGGTACCGGGATACCGTTTATCTTTGTTTGTGAGCAACTTTGTATAAATAGGTTTAGAAGTTCAATATCAGATAATGGACTAACTAGGTTATCAAAATCACTTCCTAACTTAAAGTTATTCATTTGTTAAACCTCCGAATGATGTAGTGATTAACAGCTACTTACATGTTTTTTACTAACAAAAACATGCAAAAATTCAGCATCTAACCCCAGGGATTTATCCTTTTGTAAATAAACAATGGTATACATATTTGCATGTGTATAAATATATTCAATCATATCTTGGCCCCAATCAAATGTTACTAAAGACCCATTCTCATCAATAGGATTTCCGTGATAAATTGGCTCTTCAATATATTCAATTCCATCCTTATTAATTCTTGCTCTTTGCAAAGTCTTTGGGAGTGTATGATACCAAGGTACAGTAAACACATGAGCGCCGCCAGGCTTTAATACACGGTCTATTTCTTTAAAGGCTTTGTTTGGCTCCATTACATGTTCAAAGACATCTTGAGTAATGAATAAATCAAAAGATTCATTTTGGAAAGTCATGTCTTCTAAGTTCTCGCATCTAATTCCTTGAAAGTATTGGCCGAGAGGTTGGTTTTTAAAGTATTGAGAATATGTATAGTTTTTGCAGTTTTTTATTAGTAGTTGAGTTGTAATTCCTCCTGGAGAGGATTCGTGGATATGATAGGAACCCCATTTTGGAAAAAATGTATTTAAAACATGTATTAAAGCTCGCTGCCTTGGTATAGAGTGGCATGTAGAACATAAGTAGTGATCTCTAAGCCAATCATTATGCTCTATAAATGTAGCTTCCTTCTCGCAAATAACGCAATATCCATTATTGTGCTTCAAATTACCTTCCACATGACATCACTCCTGTGTAAAAAATGCATATGACACATACGTCAACAATCAGGGCAATCAATGAGAGTGGGTGAAAATAAGGGAATCCATAAAAGTAAGATTGGGAGAAGGAAATAATTAGCGGGGGAGAACCCCACGCTAATTAAAGTTTCACTTTATGCTATGCGATACATTCGCTTTTATTCATTGAAGAGTGTATCGATTTAAAGTATCCCTTTCGTGTACGGGTACAATTCAAAGTCTTGTGCATATATTTCTGTAACTAACGCCATTGTTTCTTCATCATAAAAACTTTCATATGTTGGAAAGCGAGGGAAGGTGGCATCCGTAATGCTGAGCTCTGCATAGCTTCCTGTATAAAGCATTTTATGAGCGCGATGATGATCCGAATTTGTAAGTAGTGCTAAATTGGATTTAACTAAATCGTACGTATGTTCCATCTTGGTGATTTGTGTATTAAAATCTTCTAAAGGAATATAGTATTGGATGAATTTTTCTTCACCTGGAACGTATTGTTGGCTAAAATGTATGTCCATTGCTAGGGAATTTGGGCCTAATGCTCGAACGTAATATAAAAATTGTTTAAAGGATATTCCCTGGCTACTATATTTGTCATTATACAAATAATGGCGGATACTTTCCCATTGGGGAATTGCATATGGATTGTCAGCAAGTAATAAAAATGAGCTGACAGCCCTTGTGTAGGGATTCCGCACAAGTTTACAAACATCTTTTTTTGCTGATAGAAGTCCATTTTGTAACTCTGGTATGTAGTTAGTGTTGTTTTTATACACCCAGAATTCATAGTAATGAATAAAGTCATGGTATTGCTTTGCTTCATTAAACAATCCAATTTGAAAAAAGAACCAATTAGCTAAAGTAGTGCATCCGCTTCTATGGCTCCAAAATAGTATAAGTGGAAAGTCTTTATGGAAATGTGGGATTCGATCTTTATGTAGGATTACATGATTTAAAAGCTCTTGATTTACATTCTTCATCAATGTAGTGCTCCTTTTTGAAAGTTTTATTTATGGAGAGGGGAAGCTTTTACTAATCCAATATATTCATAGGAATGAGTAAATATTATGAGTGTTTTTTTCGGTTAGCTTAAATAAGGTAGTGATCCCAAAAGGAAAATATAAAATAAAGATAATGAAAATTTATAAGGGGCATACAATTATAAGAGAATGAATAATAGAAGTGAACAAGTTCATTTATTTGTATTTCTAGGTGTGATAAGCAAAAATCTTATTACTAGAGAGGATACTATGAGGAAGAATAATTATTTAATAGTAGGTGGAAATAGTTTTATTGGTATTAACCTCGCATTAGGTTTATTGAATCAAGGGGAAAATGTAAAAATCTTTTCCAGACATATAAATAATTTCCCTCAAAATATTATAAGTGAGGTTGAATTTATTAAAGGTGATTTAGCGAATGTTGAAGATATATATAAAGCTTTAGTGAATGTGGATATTATTATTTATTTAGCTGCAACGTCTAATGTAGCAACTTCAATTGAAGATGTTTTCGGAGATATAAACAGTAGCTTTTTTTTTCTTAACTTCATGGAAAGCATTAAAAACTTTCCTATTAAAAAAATTGTATTAGCATCTTCTGGGGGCACCGTGTATGGTGAGCCTGAATATTTACCTATTGATGAGGAACATCCATTAAAACCACTTTCTCCTTACGGAATAACAAAAGTGTCGCTTGAAAATTATTTGTACTTTTATAAGAAAAAATACGGAATTGACTATGTTGTATGTAGATATTCTAACCCATATGGAAAATATCAAAATCCTTTAAAGAAAGTTGGTGCAATCAATTGTTTTTTGTATCAACATCTCAGTAATGAAAAGATTAATATATACGGGAATCCACAAGAGATTATTCGAGATTATATTTATATCGATGATTTAGTTGAAATCACTATACAACTATCACAATTAAATCGCCTGAAATCATGTGTGTATAACATAGGGAGCGGAAAAGGTCTTTCTTTAAAACGAATTATAGTAGAACTGGAGAAGTTAACGGAAAGAAAAGTGGATTTTATCTGCTATAAACAAAAACAAGAAAATGTTCAAAAAATCATCTTAAATATAGATAGAGTAAGACAAGAATGTAATTGGGAACCGAAAGTAGATTTCAAAAGTGGAATCAGATTAAATAAGCTATGGATTGAAGAGTTCTTATATAGTAAAAAATAATAAACCATGCCCTACTTCTGTATAAGTAGAGCGTGGTTTATTATTTTATTTCTTTTTGTATTACCCAGAGGTCTTGATGCTCCCACCAAAAACCTTCAGTATATTTTTTGATAATAGGGTTATAAGGTAATAATTTAATTTTGTCACATACGTAAGAGGGGCTAACGATCGTTTGCCCGTATTGATGAACATCTAAATCCAGTTGTTCACTAGAGGGGAGAAACCAATAACCCTGTTCATTTAAATCGGGAAAGCCGAAGTACTTTTTACTTTGATATCCATGAGTTGTGAAAATGAATAATCCGCCAGGGGAAACAGCATTATACAATGTTTGAAGCCAACGAAACCAAGTTGTATCAGGCATATGAGAAAAAAAGGATAGACAAAAGACAATATCATACGTAGACGAGGCCAATTCTACTTGTTCAGGTTCAGGGTGAGATAAGATAGAAGAAGCATTTAATGTTTTTTTTATAAAAGTAATAGCCTCTTCATGTATATCACAGGTAGTCATACTTAAGTTCGTTTGTAGGTTTAATAAATGACGTGTTACGCAGCCATATCCGGATGCGAATTCTAATAATTTTATTGGAGTGTCTATAGGGGGATAAAAGGAAGTAATTACATCTAAGAGTGTTTCTGCGGATTTTCTCCCATCTTGAAAATAATAATCTATCGCTTCTTTTTTAGAAGGGAAGACTGGATTAGTGACAAGGAATTGAAAGATATGATCCTCTGGATGGATACTTGCGTTTACATTGTAGTTGTGTGCAATTTGAGAAATCAAATCTTTATTTGCTTCTATAAATTCTTTCAAAGAGTAACCCCCTTAAATGATAGTAACGTCTTACAAGAGATACTGATGGCGAAGAAAATATATCATTAAATCTTCAAATACGATTTAAGGTACTTTCTATATGTGTACATTTTCTCTTTTGAAATGTCGTCGATAGTAAAGGTTTCTTTAATGAAATTCTGCATTTGTACAACTTCACTGTAATGGGAATATGCATCTTCTGTTCTCGTTACGCTATTTGTATGTCGTCTATGATAGTTTAGGGATTTTGGATTAAAATAAATATTCCCCTCTTTAAGAATAGAAACATAGAAAAACCAATCACCAGCTACTTTAAACTTTTCTAACTGTTTTTCTGTTGTTTCTATATCTATATTTTTAAAAACTACACTTGAGACATTAGGTATGGTGTTTTTGATAAGTAACGTATCTTGTATTTCATCTGTCCCTTTTCGAAAATAAGAACTTTTCCATTTCTCTTTATCGATATCATTTGTGTAATCTAAATAATGATTGGCTAGGACATTTCCTTGTTCATCTATTTGTTTTGATTGTGTGTAGCTTAAAGTAACATCTCCATTTATATGAGCCCCTTTTATTACTTCTTCTAAAAATGTCGGATCACATAAGTCATCGGCCTCTGCAATCCAAATATAATCACCGGTTGCTGCAGAGATGCCTTTTATCCATTGTTTAAATACAGAACCAGAGTTTTTATCATTAATGATTTGCTGAACTTTTAGGTGGGGCTTATTTTCGTTTGAGAGTAGCTGTTCAAATATAGATACGCTATTGTCAGTAGAGGCGTCGTCTAGGAAAATTAGTTCGTAAAGGGGATAGGTTTGGTTTAATATTGATTTAACTCGGTCAGGTAAGTATTTTTCATAATTGTAGTTCGGTACGATTACGCTTATTTTTTTATAATTATGCTCAAGCAGGTTTAATAATTGATAAATATAATGGAGAAAGTTGAAATCTTTTTCAATAAGTTCTTGGCCGAAACTCCCTTTTTGTAATCGTAAATCTTCATCGCCAATAAATTCATATATTCTTTCCAACATCTTCGGTAAATTTAAAAAGTCCACTAAGGCGCCAGTTTGTTCCGTAACAACATCTTCAAAACCTCCAGCGTTTTTAAACCCTATAACAGGGACTTTTGTATCTAATGCTTCTAAAACAACGTTAGGAAAAGGATCTTCTCTTGAAGTTAATAAATATAAATCAGCTCCGGCGTTATATAAACCGATATCTGGAGTGGGTTCCACTAATGTGAAATGTGCGGTATATCTTGGGGGGAGTGTATCTAGAAAGGAAACATCTGTTCTCCCTACCCAAATAAAATGAATATTCGTATGAACCTTTCTTACTGAGTAAGCAATAAGTGAGAATAAATCTATCCCTTTTCGATGATCAGCGAAACCTACTCCCAAAATGATTTTGCTATCTAGAGGCAGGTTGTGTTTTTTTCGTAATTCGTTTCTAGCTTTTGCAATATTGTTCTTATAAGGGTTGTGGTTAAACAAGCCTTGAGGGAGAATGTGGCATTTTTGATGATCTAATTGGGTAATTGTATGGAATTTTTCATACACGTACTGCGAAGGAAAGACAATTTTGTAAGCAAACTCGGCAATGTTTCTAGCTTTTCCCTCGGCAGAGTATTGTTGTATTAAATGCGGCAATTCATGTATTAATGAAATAACTTTTATATTGTGTTTAGCTAGTGATGCAACTATATCACCACTTATGACGGTACTACATATGGCGATGGTATAGCCTTGTGATACTAACTTCTTTATTAATAATTCGACCTTTTCTTCCGTTGGGTAGTCTTCTTCTAGGCAATAAACAGGACCATACTTTTGAAAATCGCGGATTAAGATGCCCGTTCCAATCGAAATAATTGCGACGGAGTAATGAAAGTTTTCTTTAAGAGCTTTAATAGTATGTAAAGAAAGCAGCTGTGCTCCGTGGAAATGGGCATCATGGGATACATAAATGATCTTCTTATTAACATGCATTTCATAACGCCTCCTAAGGTAATTAGATTTTTAGTAAATGTATGGTGATTTATAATTCCTAGAGAGAAGTAGTAGGAAATACTTGTGAATGTAGCTAGAATGTACTCGCAATAAAAAAGGCTACCTTTAATATATATTTGTTTGGTTTGATATTCATTCTTTAGAAAGGTGTAAGTGGTAAGAAAGTATAAACTGTCGATTATGAAAGTGAATGCAACGATTTATTAATCTCTAGGGACGGAGTATAAAAGATGAAGATTTAACGGCCTTTATAATTTATAAAATAAAAAGGATAAAAAGTATTGACGATTAGAGTATAGAGGTGTAATATAGAACAAGTCGCCGATGCAATAACGCAGAACGCGGCAAACGAAATGAAAAACTTAGTTGACATTAACTAACGAAGATGTTAACATAAGGAAGTCGCAAATGAGCGACCAAGTAGTTCTTTGAAAACTGAACGAAACAAACAACGT
>NZ_VEDW01000016.1:0-5677 GCF_007678085.1 Bacillus cereus
CTCGGTAGCTCAGTCGGTAGAGCAGAGGACTGAAAATCCTCGTGTCGGCGGTTCGATTCCGTCCCGAGCCACCATTTATTTTAATAAGATACGCCGGCTTAGCTCAATTGGTAGAGCAACTGACTTGTAATCAGTAGGTTGGGGGTTCAAGTCCTCTAGCCGGCACCATGTAAGTTTCGGAGGGGTAGCGAAGTGGCTAAACGCGGCGGACTGTAAATCCGCTCCTTCGGGTTCGGCAGTTCGAATCTGCCCCCCTCCACCATTTACATAGGGGCATAGTTTAAAGGTAGAACTGAGGTCTCCAAAACCTCCAGTGTGGGTTCGATTCCTACTGCCCCTGCCAAATATATTTACACAACATGGCGGTTGTGGCGAAGTGGTTAACGCACCGGATTGTGGCTCCGGCATTCGTGGGTTCGATTCCCATCAGTCGCCCCATTTTTATTTTAAAAATTACAAATAATCTAATGGATACTTACATATAATTAAGTAAGAAATCGATGGGCTATAGCCAAGCGGTAAGGCAACGGACTTTGACTCCGTCATGCGCTGGTTCGAATCCAGCTAGCCCAGCCATTTTTGCGGAAGTAGTTCAGTGGTAGAATACAACCTTGCCAAGGTTGGGGTCGCGGGTTCGAATCCCGTCTTCCGCTCCAATAAAACTTAATATGGCGGCATAGCCAAGTGGTAAGGCAGAGGTCTGCAAAACCTTTATCACCGGTTCAAATCCGGTTGCCGCCTTTTCTTTTGTGCCGATGTGGCGGAATTGGCAGACGCGCACGACTCAAAATCGTGTTCCTTCGGGAGTGTCGGTTCGACCCCGACCATCGGTATCATGAACGGCGTAACAAAAAATCTCTATACTAATTGTATAGAGATTTTTTGTGTTTTCATTACACGAAAAAATAGGCACAAAAAGTGTGTGGTGAGTAAACTGCGAAACATTAAAAGGATAAAGATGAATGTTTGTCTTTATCCTTTTAATTCCGGTATTCTATACAATATTCTCTTCGAGCACTCTAGAGAGAACTTCTCCACCCTGGTGATATAAAGTTACATTCGACACCACCAGTAGATATTAGTACATTATCAACGGTTAAGTTTGTGATTTTTAAAAACCTCTTTTCAAACTCTTCTCTGTTGTACTTGTGTATAGTTGAGTGGCACGCCTACATTTGTGTTGAAGTACTTAACCAGTCTCCTAATTCCTTTAAGACCATGTGCCTTTTTCTCATTTGAATGTGTCATAATTCTCCCTCATTTCCACTTCAAATTTTTTCCTATTTTATTATACAACAATAGGAAGGAAATGTAGGAATATTATGGAAAATAGTGTCGGCGATATAAAAAGACTCTAACAGAAATGTTAGAACCTTTTTGTTAAATTATACTATGTGCTTCTAAAATTCGTAATAAACGTAGGAATTCATGTATAATATAACTTGTCGATAGAACAAAATGATAGTGATTTATATTATGTCTGTAATATGAATCAAAAATGAACTTTTTATATTTCTTTTAAAAATGTGTTGAATACACATTATATTTCATATTAATATTTTTATGTAGATTTAAAACGGGAAAGAGAGTGGAAAGTATGGGTCGTAAATGGAATAATATTAAAGATAAAAAGGCATCAAAAGATGCAAATACAAGCCGTATATACGCGAAATTTGGACGTGAAATTTATGTGGCAGCAAAACAAGGTGAGCCAGATCCAGAATCAAACCAAGCGCTTAGAGTCGTATTAGAACGTGCGAAAACATACAATGTGCCAAGAACAATTATTGATCGTGCAGTTGAAAAAGCAAAAGGCGGTTCAGAAGAAAATTATGACGAGCTTCGTTATGAAGGATTCGGGCCAAATGGATCTATGGTAATTGTAGATACACTTACAAATAACGTAAACCGTACTGCAGCAGATGTACGAGCTGCATTTAGCAAAAACAGTGGTAACATGGGTGTAAACGGTTCTGTAGCTTACATGTTTGATGCGACAGCTGTTATCGGTCTTGAAGGTAAAACATCAGATGAAGTTCTTGAAATTTTAATGGAAGCAGATGTAGATGCACGTGACATTCTTGAAGAAGAAGATGCTGTTATCGTGTATGCTGAACCGGATCAATTCCATTCTGTACAATCTGCACTTAAAGATGCTGGTGTTGAAGAATTCACAGTTGCAGAATTAACAATGCTTGCACAAAGTGATGTAGAACTTCCTGAAGATGCTCAAGTACAATTTGAAAAAATGGTTGATGCATTAGAAGATCTAGAAGATGTGCAACAAGTTTACCACAACGTAGACTTAGGAGAATAATACGATAGAAGCCCCCTGTTCGTTTAACGGATAGGGGGCTTTTTTTATGAAGTTAATTAAGATGATGAATGAGTAAAGGGATTTTGTTGTAGACAGGGAATATGCTTATAGGGATATGTGAAATATTCATTATTGCTAGGAGGCTTAATATGGAACATAAAACACCAAAGCATATCGTTGCTGTAGCAGGTTATTTAACAAATGAAAAAGGTGAAGTGTTATTAGCTAAAGTACATTGGCGAGCGGATACGTGGGAGTTGCCAGGAGGACAGGTGGAAGAAGGAGAAGCGCTCGATCAAGCAGTTTGCAGGGAAATGTTTGAGGAAACAGGTTTAACTGTGAAGCCGCTTGGAGTTACAGGTGTTTACTATAATGCTTCTATGCATATTTTATCTGTTGTTTTTAAAGTCGCATATGTGAGCGGTGGAATACAAATTCAGCCTGAAGAAATACAAGAGGCTAAATTTGTTGCTTTAAATGAAGAGAACATAGATGAGTATATAACTCGTCCTCATATGAAATCCAGAACGCTTGATGCGATGAGAGCAACACATTTTATTCCGTACGAAACGTGGGAAGTGCAGCCTTATAATTTAATAGCTAGATTATAAAGAAAAGGGTAGCTGGTTTGAGATACAATCAAATCACTACTCTTTTTTGTATACTGTTTAAGAAAAAGGTCAAAATAATAATAGTGCTAGTATTGATTTTGAGAACGTTTGTTCTGTATAATGTATGATATATTGTATACATTTAGATTACTAGATACTTACAAATATATATATTTGTAGATGATATAATGAAAATAGGATGTTTTAATAGAGAAGTATAGGCTTAAGGTATACTCTGTTATTGGTTTAGCATAGTATATATTCAATATTTCAGATGAATAGTAGATAAAAAAAGACTGTGATACAATACTTTTTTACCCCGTTATTTGCCAGACAGCCCGATTGGTGAGGGCTGATTAAGGTTTCACTTTATACCTTACAATGATGTAAGGTACGTGTAAGAGAAATCGATGGGATGTTTTTTTGCAACAAGGTATTCTTAAAGTAAGAGTTATATGCTGTGTGGAAAAGAGGTGTTCAAGATGAAAGAACGAGTATTATCTAGGGTGAACTATCATCAAAAAGTTGCATTAAATCCAATGACTAAATTCTTTTATAAAGCCATTATTTTATTATTATTGTTAAGTTGTACGTTATTATTCGTTGGAAATGTAATGATCGAGCAAAGTGATATTAGTAAATTACATGTACCGGCTAAGTTAGAGGTGCCAGAATCATTAACACATGCATTTATTGCGACAGAAGATAAAAGGTTTTATCATCATAATGGTTTAGATTATATAGCGATTGTCAGAGCGTCTGTTGAGAATATAAAGGCTGGTGGTGTTGTGCAAGGCGGAAGCACAATTACACAGCAGTTATCCAAAAATGCTTTTTTAACAAATGAACGTACATTTTCTCGTAAGTGGAAAGAGATTTTTTATACGAAAAAAATTGAACGCACATTTACGAAGGATGAAATTTTAAAATTGTATGTAAGTAATATTTATTACGGAGAAGGAGCATGGGGAATTGAAAAAGCGGCAAACCTTTACTTTGGTAAAAAAGTAAGCCAATTAACGCTGGCTGAAAGTGCAATGATGGCTGCTGTAGTAAAGGCACCTGCTTATTACTCACCTGCACAAAATTATGATAAGGCCGTAGAGAGACGAAATGTCGTTTTGAGATTGATGGAGAAAGAAGGCTATATCAATCATGATGAGTATGTGCAAGCAGTTAGTGAGAAGTTAGTAATTCGTCATGATATCAAAACAGAGCAGTCGATGTTAAATAACGCGCGTGAAAAAGCAGTAAGCTAAAGGAAGTTCCTACATAGGAGCTTCTTTTTTTGAATAAATTGTGACAAATTGTGACACAATATCGTCACAATTATTGTATTTTTGTAATTTATGTGAGCGTGTTCATTGCGTGACGTATATAAGTGTTGATATTATGTGTATTGTGTACAATGCTGTATACAGAATATGAATTTAAAGAGGAATGTATATGAAATCAAATAAACTCATGGCTCTTGGTGTAGTTTTTTCTATCGCAGTATTGATTGTAATCGGAACGATTGCTTATAGCATCATAAATGACAAAAAAGATAAAGGGAATGAGATGTTTGCTTATTCCACACAACAATCTTTAGGGAAAGATGATGCACCAGTTAAGGTAGTTGAATTTGGAGACTTCAAATGTCCTGCGTGTCGTACTTGGGATGTAACAGTATTACCACGATTAAAAGAAGAGTATATCGATAAAGGTAAAGTGCAGTTATATTTTATTAACTTCCCGTTTATCGGAAAAGACTCTGATTTAGGCGCAGCAGCTGGTGAAGCAATTTATAAACAAGATAAAGATTCATTCTGGACTTTCTATGATGAGATTTATCAAAGTCAAAAGAAAGACACGGAAGAGTGGATTACAGAAGAATTACTTCTTAACATTGTGAAAGAGAAGCTTCCGAAAGTTAATGTAGAACAATTTAAGAAGGATTTACACAGTAAAGAAATAAAAGAAAAAGTACGTAAAGATTCAGATCGTGCTCAAAAATTAAAAGTTCAAGGTGCTCCTTCAGTATACATAAACGGAAATCTTGCAAACCCTGATTTTGATAGTATGAAGAAGGCGATTGATAAAGAATTGAAAAAGTGATGAGCTACTCATCACTTTTTCGACTTTTTTCGATAAAATTCTTGCTTCCGTTTTTTTAACATGCTATACTACTTTACATAAGTTATTCTAATATCTTATATTTATTTCATATTTGCGGGTGTAGTTTAGTGGTAAAACAAGAGCCTTCCAAGCTCTGGTCGAGAGTTCGATTCTCTTCACCCGCTCCAAATTTTATTAAATGTTTTTCTATAAATTGTGATCAACGCAGTGTTTCGTTTCTAAGATAAACGAGGCATTGCGTTTTTTAATGTTTGAAAAACGTAATTGTATGCGAAAATAGAAGTAGAGAATAGTATTCCAAAAGTGAATTGCTAACTAATATAGACGTTACATAAAGGGTGAATTCATCTGAGGAGAAAGAAACAGTAAACAAAAATGTGCGTATATAGTAAAAAGTAATTATGAAACAATATAAACCAAAAGAATTTTCAGAAATGCTTAATGTCTCTGTTAAGACATTACAAAGGTGGGACAATCAAGGTGTTTTACCTGCTTACCGAAACCCAAAAGGAAGAAGATACTATACAGAAGAACAGTATAAGGAATATATGGGGATTCAAGAAGAACTTGTTCAGGATTTAATATCTATCATTCATGTATTTAGCTGTAGAATATATGGGTTGAGAAAATA
>NZ_VEDW01000017.1:0-3851 GCF_007678085.1 Bacillus cereus
TGTCAACTAAGTTTTTCATTTCGTTTGCCGCGCTTTGCGTTATTGCATCGGCGACTTGTTCTATATTACACCTCTAAGGTGTAATCGTCAACACCTTTTATAAAGATATTTAATTAAATATCTTTATGCCCTCTGATTTAGAGAAGAACCGATAAAGATTGCATTATCAGAAAAGCCTCCTCCACTTCGCTTTAATTCCTTCTTCTAAAATATATTTAAGTTTACTTATAACCTAGACTTAATTTGTACGGAAGTTTCCCCCGCGAAACTAACAAGCTTATTTTAATAAATACTCATATAGAATTACAAATTTATTATACTCACTAATACCACTTTGTTTATTAGGTAACCTATTAGAAACGAGTGAAGATATACGCATTCTTATAACCGACAACGGTACAGAAGACTATAATAAACTTATATACTACTCTAGTTATAGTGTTCCTCTTATTATGAAGTAATGGTTACTTACCTGTTTACTCGTAAATGTATAGGAACACACTAAAACATTTACTAACCATCCCCGTGTCACTGAAATAGCAGATTTATATCTCTTTTATCTTTAGCAGCATCCGTTTTCCATATGGCCTAGCCGTAATAATTTTTATATCCTCTTAACAAACATTCAAAATACACAAATAAACTATATTCGAGGTCCGGACCAAATTAATAGCATTTCTTTTTTAAACACATATACCGGATTAAAAATACGCACCTCAATTGATCGAGTGTACCCAACACACCGAAAAGAACATTTAAGTATGTTTATCCTATACCTATAACATATAATTTTATTGTTCCTATTTATATATCCTTCGTTTTGAAATACATATAGAATTACAAATTCATTTATTCCTAGCTATCAACCTAAAAATACATAATACTAAGAACCCAATACATATAAAACATCCACAAAACACATCCTACAACAAGGTATACTACGGCTGCACAATTATAAATCATAATCTTTTCAACACCTATAGGAGTCCTATTCGCATTTTACGCAAATATACACTAAAAAATTTCAATATAAAAAGAGCCGGAATTTCTACTCTAAGAAAAATACGGCTCTTATTTTCGGACCACAACCAAAATTATTTAACTTATTTACTACGATTAAACTCCTTCACAATAACCATAACTAAAATAATTTTCACATTTAAGATGAAATGTCTATTCAATATTCCCTACTCTGCTGTGCTGAAGATGAATGTATCATATCTGTCACCGCATGATATAAGTTTTCCGGATATTCAGCTATCCGATGACATAAATACAAGTACCACTCTTCCCCATAAGTCAAATACACCCTAGCGTTATATCCTTTGTTTTTCAAATCACTTAACATATCCGGACGAATTCCATATAGCATTTCTATTTCTACATTAGATTGACTAAAATATTGACGTTGTTCCATCTCTTTAATAAGAATTTCATCGTGTGTAGCTATAGATACAGAGTGATTATTTTCAATTAGTTGTTCTACAATCTGAAGATACTGTTGATTTAAATCAGTTGACCTAGGCATAGCAATATCCGGAACTTCTTGATAGGCACCTTTTACAACTCTTATTTTCCCTGGATAATGTAGGAGTTCTTGAATATCCTTGTTCGAGCGATATAAATGTGCCTGAATCGTTATCCCTACATTAGGATATTGCTCAGTTGTTTTTTTATAGATAGAAAGAATATCAGCTGCTTTAGATGATTCTTCCATACTTATCATAAGGGTAGTTCCATGTACTTTTGCCTTCTCTGCCAGCTCCATTAAATGAAAATAAGATATTTCTGGATCTATAGATAATCCAATATGCGATAAATCGAGTGATACTGTTTGTTTTACTAGTAGAGCACCCACGTCCCCAATAAGATTCAAAAACTCATTTTTTGCTTTATAACATTCCTCTATATCTAGAGTATTTTCCCCTATATATTCTAGTGAAGTATGATAACCTTTTGTAATTAGTTTTTTTGCTATTACAATCCCCTCCTGTCTCGTTTCTCCGGTGACAAAGCGTTTCGCGGCTTGTAAGAATAGCGCATAGAGTTCAGTGGATTGTTGTACATAGGATTTTATATGTTCATTTCGTGCAATCGATTTAAATGCCTGAGCTACTTGTAATTCTGGTTTAGTCATCACATTTTCATCTCCTTTAGAACTATTTGATCCAACTATAGCATGCTAAAATGGTTCGTATTAGTACCATTACTGCTAAACTTTTATGGTACCACTTTTGATGAAGGGAGCATTTATATGCTTTGGATACCTATTGATCGATCATTAGATATGAGTTTAATTCGACAGGTTTATCACCAAATACGTGAACGAATATTAAACGGAGAGCTACAATCCGGAGAAAAGCTACCATCAACACGAGAATTATCTTCTGAGTTAAGCGTGTCTAGGAATGTAATTTTAGAAGCGTATGATCAATTATTTTCCGAAGGTTTTTTGGTCACTCGACAGGGAGCAGGGACATTCATTGCCGAAGGGACTTATTTAGAACAACATAAAAAATCAACTCTAATTGATTCTTTATCTTGGTACGAAGAAACAAACAACGACAGTAACATCATTAATTTTCGTTCAGGGATACCAGCATTAGACTTATTTCCACGTAAAGGATGGGCAAAATTGTCTCACACCATATGGAACGAAACACCTCATTCTACCTTTGGATACGATATTCCCGAGGGGCGTCCCGAATTAAGAAAAGCTTTATCACGCTATTTACTAAAAACAAGAGGAGTTTTTTGTCATCCAGAACAATTAGTGATTACTTCCGGTGCAACTCAAGCTTTAACACTTGTTTCTAAATTACTTTTGTCAACGGGCGATGAAGTGCTAATAGAAGATCCTATCACCAATGACATTCAAACAATTTTTAAAAATTCAGGAGCCTCGCTTTATCCTATACCAGTTGATGATAATGGGATGGATACATCCTTGCTGCCTACAAATAAAAAACCAAAATTCATCTTCACTACTCCTTCTCATCAGTTTCCTTTAGGAGGGGTGTTACCGATTCAACGACGAGTTCAATTGATTAACTACTCAAGAAAAACAAATTGTTATCTCATTGAAGATGATTATGACAGTGAATTTCGATATGAAGGCTCACCTGTAAGTTCATTACAGGGATTGGATCCCGAGCGTGTCATATATATAGGTTCATTTAGTAAAATTTTATCACCAGCCCTTAGGCTGGGATACTTAGTTCTTCCCTCACACCTGATTGAAAAATGTCGCCAGGTAAAATGGTTTTCAGATTTACATACACCTTCTTTAAATCAACTTGTTCTTGCTAAATTTATTGCCGAAGATCATTTGGAACGGCATATTATGAAGATGAAAAAAATCTATAAAAATCGAAGAGACTTCCTTATCCAGCAATTAAAATTAGCATTCTCAAATGAGATCAATATTTTCGGCTATTCTACAGGATTACACATGATTGTTGAATTCAATCAAGTTCAATTCACAAAAGAATTACTTGAGGAAATCCAACAACTCGAAGTGAAAGTATATCCCGTAGAAGACCACGCCATAAAAAAAGGACAACATCATAATCGTATTATTATAGGGTATGGACATTTAACAAATGAAGAAATAAAAGAAGGTGTGAGCAGACTACAGAGGGTAATATCTTGCATTTATCCTTGTTATCCTTGTTAACGAATAGATAGTCTAAGAAAATTGGCCATGTTTTTCTGGAGATTACAAGATCATTTCATTAAACACAAAAAAGACGAGTCATTCTGACTCGTCTTAAGGTTGCTTGGCGACGTCCTACTCTCACAGGGACAAGGTCCCAACTACCATCGGCGCTAGAGAGCTTAACTTCCGTGTT
>NZ_VEDW01000018.1:0-2773 GCF_007678085.1 Bacillus cereus
CTGAATACATAGGGTAAGGAAGACAGACCCAGGGAACTGAAACATCTAAGTACCTGGAGGAAGAGAAAGCAAATGCGATTTCCTGAGTAGCGGCGAGCGAAACGGAACATAGCCCAAACCAAGAGGCTTGCCTCTTGGGGTTGTAGGACATTCTATACGGAGTTACAAAGGAACGAGGTAGACGAAGCGACCTGGAAAGGTCCGTCGTAGAGGGTAACAACCCCGTAGTCGAAACTTCGTTCTCTCTTGAATGTATCCTGAGTACGGCGGAACACGTGAAATTCCGTCGGAATCTGGGAGGACCATCTCCCAAGGCTAAATACTCCCTAGTGATCGATAGTGAACCAGTACCGTGAGGGAAAGGTGAAAAGCACCCCGGAAGGGGAGTGAAAGAGATCCTGAAACCGTGTGCCTACAAATAGTCAGAGCCCGTTAATGGGTGATGGCGTGCCTTTTGTAGAATGAACCGGCGAGTTACGATCCCGTGCGAGGTTAAGCTGAAGAGGCGGAGCCGCAGCGAAAGCGAGTCTGAATAGGGCGTTTAGTACGTGGTCGTAGACCCGAAACCAGGTGATCTACCCATGTCCAGGGTGAAGTTCAGGTAACACTGAATGGAGGCCCGAACCCACGCACGTTGAAAAGTGCGGGGATGAGGTGTGGGTAGCGGAGAAATTCCAATCGAACCTGGAGATAGCTGGTTCTCCCCGAAATAGCTTTAGGGCTAGCCTTAAGTGTAAGAGTCTTGGAGGTAGAGCACTGATTGGACTAGGGGTCCTCATCGGATTACCGAATTCAGTCAAACTCCGAATGCCAATGACTTATCCTTAGGAGTCAGACTGCGAGTGATAAGATCCGTAGTCAAAAGGGAAACAGCCCAGACCGCCAGCTAAGGTCCCAAAGTGTGTATTAAGTGGAAAAGGATGTGGAGTTGCTTAGACAACTAGGATGTTGGCTTAGAAGCAGCCACCATTTAAAGAGTGCGTAATAGCTCACTAGTCGAGTGACTCTGCGCCGAAAATGTACCGGGGCTAAATACACCACCGAAGCTGCGGATTGATACCAATGGTATCAGTGGTAGGGGAGCGTTCTAAGGACAGTGAAGTCAGACCGTAAGGACTGGTGGAGTGCTTAGAAGTGAGAATGCCGGTATGAGTAGCGAAAGACGGGTGAGAATCCCGTCCACCGAATGCCTAAGGTTTCCTGAGGAAGGCTCGTCCGCTCAGGGTTAGTCAGGACCTAAGCCGAGGCCGACAGGCGTAGGCGATGGACAACAGGTTGATATTCCTGTACCACCTCTTTATCGTTTGAGCAATGGAGGGACGCAGAAGGATAGAAGAAGCGTGCGATTGGTTGTGCACGTCCAAGCAGTTAGGCTGATAAGTAGGCAAATCCGCTTATCGTGAAGGCTGAGCTGTGATGGGGAAGCTCCTTATGGAGCGAAGTCTTTGATTCCCCGCTGCCAAGAAAAGCTTCTAGCGAGATAAAAGGTGCCTGTACCGCAAACCGACACAGGTAGGCGAGGAGAGAATCCTAAGGTGTGCGAGAGAACTCTGGTTAAGGAACTCGGCAAAATGACCCCGTAACTTCGGGAGAAGGGGTGCTTTCTTAACGGAAAGCCGCAGTGAATAGGCCCAAGCGACTGTTTAGCAAAAACACAGCTCTCTGCGAAGCCGTAAGGCGAAGTATAGGGGGTGACACCTGCCCGGTGCTGGAAGGTTAAGGAGAGGGGTTAGCGTAAGCGAAGCTCTGAACTGAAGCCCCAGTAAACGGCGGCCGTAACTATAACGGTCCTAAGGTAGCGAAATTCCTTGTCGGGTAAGTTCCGACCCGCACGAAAGGTGTAACGATTTGGGCACTGTCTCAACCAGAGACTCGGTGAAATTATAGTACCTGTGAAGATGCAGGTTACCCGCGACAGGACGGAAAGACCCCGTGGAGCTTTACTGTAGCCTGATATTGAATTTTGGTACAGTTTGTACAGGATAGGCGGGAGCCATTGAAACCGGAGCGCTAGCTTCGGTGGAGGCGCTGGTGGGATACCGCCCTGACTGTATTGAAATTCTAACCTACGGGTCTTATCGACCCGGGAGACAGTGTCAGGTGGGCAGTTTGACTGGGGCGGTCGCCTCCTAAAGTGTAACGGAGGCGCCCAAAGGTTCCCTCAGAATGGTTGGAAATCATTCGTAGAGTGCAAAGGCATAAGGGAGCTTGACTGCGAGACCTACAAGTCGAGCAGGGACGAAAGTCGGGCTTAGTGATCCGGTGGTTCCGCATGGAAGGGCCATCGCTCAACGGATAAAAGCTACCCCGGGGATAACAGGCTTATCTCCCCCAAGAGTCCACATCGACGGGGAGGTTTGGCACCTCGATGTCGGCTCATCGCATCCTGGGGCTGTAGTCGGTCCCAAGGGTTGGGCTGTTCGCCCATTAAAGCGGTACGCGAGCTGGGTTCAGAACGTCGTGAGACAGTTCGGTCCCTATCCGTCGTGGGCGTAGGAAATTTGAGAGGAGCTGTCCTTAGTACGAGAGGACCGGGATGGACGCACCGCTGGTGTACCAGTTGTTCTGCCAAGGGCATAGCTGGGTAGCTATGTGCGGAAGGGATAAGTGCTGAAAGCATCTAAGCATGAAGCCCCCCTCAAGATGAGATTTCCCATAGCGTAAGCTAGTAAGATCCCTGAAAGATGATCAGGTTGATAGGTTCGAGGTGGAAGCATGGTGACATGTGGAGCTGACGAATACTAATAGATCGAGGACTTAACCATATAATATG
>NZ_VEDW01000019.1:0-2370 GCF_007678085.1 Bacillus cereus
GGACCTTGTCCCTGTGAGAGTAGGACGTCGCCAAGCAACCTTAAGACGAGTCAGAATGACTCGTCTTTTTTGTGTTTTAAACTTCTTATCAACCTCAAGTAAGTAACCCTTATTCTTTTGATCTCCTCATATTCATTTTCTTTCATTATTTTTGATGTGTAGTTTAAGATTTTCTATTTTATTTTTTGTAGAAGCACTTTGTCGGTATGTTAAAATAGTGCAGTTGTTTTTTGAGTACTTGAATATAAGGAAATTTAATTTTGAAAAAGGAGATAATATGAAAAAGATAGGTGTAATTACTATAGTAGTTTTAGTCTTTCTAGCAATTACTTATATGTTAGTAGGGAATTATTTTTATAATTATGCGTTGAATGCGAAACAAGAGAAAGAATTTTTAGAGGATAATCCTCATTTAGTAGAAACAGTGAATGCATCGGGAGGTGGGTTCGCTACAAACGAAGAAAAGGATGCGAACTTTGTATCAACTCATAAACCTAATACACGAAACATAAATTCTTTCGATAAGTTGAAATTAACAGGTTATGAATATATGAATGAACAATCTAGCCATAAATGGGCAATTGTAGTTCATGGATATGATAGCAGGGCATCGAAAATGACGAAATATATCCGGAATTTTTATGAACAAGGCTATAACGTCATAGCGCCAGACCTTCGTGGGCATGGAAATAGTGAAGGCGATTATATAGGGATGGGCTGGCACGATCGTAAAGATATTTTGATTTGGATTCAACAAATTGTAAAGAAAGATCCTAATGCTGAAATAGCACTCTTTGGTGTTTCGATGGGTGGAGCAACTGTAATGATGACTTCAGGTGAAGATTTACCTTCTAACGTTAAAGTTATTATTGAAGATTGTGGATACTCAACTGTTATTGATGAATTTACTTATCAACTAAAAGATTTATTCCACTTGCCAAAGTTTCCTGTTATGAATGCGGCAAATACGGTTACAAAATTAAGAGCTGGATATGATTTAGAAGAAGCTTCAGCTATAAAACAAGTAGCGAAAAGTAAAACACCTATGCTATTTATTCATGGGGATGCTGATACGTTCGTTCCTTATGAAATGTTAGATGAAGTATATAATGCTGCAAAAGTAGAAAAAGAGAAATTAATTGTTCCAGGTGCTGGACATGGAGAAGCTGAGAAGGTAGATTCAAATAAATATTGGAATACCGTATGGAAGTTCATGGGGAGATATATTCCAGCATAATTAGATTTGTATAAACGATAATCAGAAGGTAGTATTTTTATACTTTTGATTATCGTTTTTTTTCTATTCATAAATTCATTTTAGGTTGTAGTATATAAAGCTTGAAGCATAATTTTTTGAATTCTTTAGTGCTGGTGCTACAATGATTGAAAACTACATGTTAATGAGGTGTTTCTATGAAAATTGAAGTATGGTCAGATTTTGTATGCCCATTTTGCTATATTGGGAAACGTAGATTAGAGATGGCTTTAGAGCAATTTCCGCATAAGAAGGATGTTGAAGTTGAGTTTAAAAGTTTTGAATTAGACCAAAATGCTCCAATCTATTCTGGAACAAGTATTAATGAAGTACTTGCGTCAAAGTACGGGATTAGTATTGAAGAAGCTAAGCGTAATAATATACAACTAGGAAATCATGCAGCTAGCATGGGTTTAAGTTTTAATTTTGATGAGATGAAGCCGACGAATACTTTTGATGCGCATCGTCTTGCCAAATTTGCAAAGGATCAAGGGAAAGAAAAAGAGATTACGGAAAATCTACTTTTTGCATATTTCACTGAATCGAGAAATTTAAGTGATATAGATACGCTTGCTACTATTGCTGAAGCTTCAGGTTTAGATAAGCAAGAAGCTTTACGTGTTATTCATGATAAAGGTGCATATGCAAATGATGTTAGAATTGATGAAGCGATTGCTCAGCAATATCAAATTTCAGGAGTACCTTATTTTATTATTAATCAAAAGTATGCTATTTCAGGCGCACAACCACTCGAAACTTTTGTCGGTGCACTTCAACAAGTGTGGGAAGAAGAGAATCCTGCACCTAAGTTACAAGAGCTTTCTTCAGAGGGTAGAAGCGATATGTCTTGTACGGATGAAAGTTGTTCGGTACCTTTAAAAGAACAATAGTTTTTATGAGGGAATAGCAACCCATAGAGTATTTTATGGGTTGCTTATATCTTCTTATAGAAGAGGTATATAAATAGATAATGTAATAACGTAAATAAGATTTATAAAAAATGAAGTTTTTTATAAAAACATATTGACGATTTTAGGTTAGAGGTGTAATATAGAACAAGTCGCCGATGCAATAACGCAGAACGCGGCAAACGAAATGAAAAACTTAGTTGACAT
>NZ_VEDW01000001.1:0-1253408 GCF_007678085.1 Bacillus cereus
CACCTTGAGCGCCTGCTGGCCCTTGAGCACCAGTAGCACCTGTTGCGCCCGCTGGTCCTTGAGCACCAGTAGCACCTTGAGCGCCTGCCGGTCCTTGAGCACCAGTAGCACCTGTTGCACCCGCTGGTCCTTGAGCACCAGTAGCACCTTGAGCGCCTGCTGGCCCTTGAGCACCAGTAGCACCTGTTGCGCCCGCTGGTCCTTGAGCACCAGTAGCACCTTGAGCGCCCGCCGGTCCTTGAGGTCCAGTAGCACCTTGAGCACCCGCCGGTCCTTGAGGCCCGGTAGCACCTTGAGGTCCAGTAGCGCCAGTAGCACCTGTTGCTCCTCCTCCAAGGCAACCTGATCCATATTGAACTAGTATAGCTTGGATTTCTGTTATGAGTTTAACTAGTTTGTCGACCGTACAACAATCTACTTTGAATAACTTAGCAATATACAATAAATAATTAAGCAGGCTTTGTAGCTCAACGTACAATGCTCCGCATGAGAATGGCTTTGTCGTTAAAATAGTTAATAGATTAGCAATAATAGAATTTCCAATTTGTTTTTGTGCTGGAGACAAATCTAAGCAATTGAGGAATTTTTGTAGGTTATTTAGAACAGCGATCAAGTTATCGAGATTATTTTGAGAAGGGTTTTGAAAGACAGCTTGAATAGCTTGGCCAAGAGCTTGAAGAAGTTTAACGAATTCTGTAAGTTCGGACTTAGAGATGTTAATATAACTACAAGCTCTGACTTCGCAACAATCATTACCATAAAATACTTTTCCTTTATTTTTATTGTTCATCTTTTCATTCCTTTCTTTCATAGAATCAATAGTCATTACTATATAATAAAATGAAATTCATACTAAATTCG
Organism: Bacillus cereus; assembly: GCF_007678085.1. Classification (GTDB taxonomy): domain Bacteria; phylum Bacillota; class Bacilli; order Bacillales; family Bacillaceae_G; genus Bacillus_A; species Bacillus_A cereus_BE. The sequence goes on from NZ_VEDW01000001.1 coordinate 862, forward strand.
TGATGGACAAACTACCATTTCTAAAAAATAAGAAGTTTGCCTACCAAGCAAAAACAATTAGTTATGGAGAAAGATTTATAGAACTTAAAGAAGATTATTTCAACATAAAAAAGCATGCCAATTGTTGAGAGTATATAACAATTGGTATGCTTTTTGTGGAGGAGTACCTCATTTGTATTCATTTAATCTTTCAAGGGTCGTTTTAGGTAAAATTGGAATTGAAATAGTGAAAGTTGTACCATCTTGATTACTGGTCATTTTTAATGTACCGTTATGATTTTGAATAATTTTCTTTGTTACTGACAAGCCCAGTCCTGTGCCTGAATCTTTTGTTGAGAAGAATGGATCAAAGATATATTCTTGAATGGCTGGTGGAATACCAATTCCATTATCAGTGAAAGTAATACGAACAAAATTATCTAGGCGATAACTAGTAATTTGAATAGAAAGTTTTTTTTCGTCTTGAGCATCGACAGCGTTCTGAAATAGGTTTAAAAAAACTTGCACAAGTTCATGACGATCAATATGGACTAATATATCATCTAATTCGGTAGAAAAATTATAATCAATTGAAATGTTATGTAAAAAGACTTCACTAGCTAGTAACTGTTGAATATACTCACGTAAAAATGTATTAATAGGAAACGGTTCTCTTGTAAATTCGCGTGTTTTTGAAATAGATAAAAATTTTGTAATAATACTATTTGCGCGGTCTAATTCAGGAATAAGTAAATTTTTAAATAATTCTTTATTAGATGGAGAAACACTGTCTTGTAAAAATTGTAAATACCCCCGTACGGTTGTAAGAGGATTACGTACTTCATGTGCAATCCCAGCTGCAATTCGCCCTGCTAACGAAAATTTCTCTGCATCACGTTCTGTGTTTAAATAATGAAAGACACTAATAACTCTAAAAATCTCTCCGTTATAATCACGAATAATTCGGTTATTTAAAATGCCATAGTTTTTGTCTAAAACCTCTTCATTATATATTTCTGTTCCCGTTCTTAATGTTTCAAGAGCTTTAATTTTTTCTTCTGGTAATTGTAGCAATTGTTGAATTGGCTTTCCGATTATATCATTTCGTACTACACCAAAATCATCTGCTGCAGCTTGATTACATAAAGTTATATTGCCTTTACTATCAACAAAGGTTACATGATGTGAAAAAGCATCAAAAATATGAACAAAGTGTTTTTCAAGTTGTTTAAATAAAAATAATGAATCGCAAGTAAGTTGAAATTCAGCCGCTATATTTTCTTTTCGTATGTTTTGAATGGAATGAGTTGTTCTCGTTTTCTTTATTTGTAAACCCATATGTGGATTTTTGTATGTGAAATGATGTGGTAATTGATTCACAAGTTCTTCATAAAAACGTACTTTATTTTCTAGTTCTTCTATTCGTTTTTCATGAGATACAATATCGTCGTTTGGAAGCATAAATAAATAACCCCTCAATTTAAAAATTCTTCCATCTAGTATATCATATTTTTATACGGATACTCTGAAAGAAGGGACTACTTAATGAAATTGATTAGTCGAAGTGTTCAGGAAGTGAGTAGAATGAATAGAAGATGAAGTGAAAAAGGGAGGGATATATTTGCTTTTCATTGGAGTAACAGGATGGGGAGATCATGATTCTTTATATATAGACCCCTATGAAAATAGAAATAAATTACGAACATATAGTGAGCATTTTCCTATTGTAGAAGTGGATAGCTCATTTTATGCGATGCAACCTGCACGAAACTATACAAAATGGGCAATGGAGACACCGCAAGATTTTTCTTTTGTCGTAAAAGCATATCAAGGGATGACGGGACATATGAAAGGTGAAATTCCTTTTTCTACGTTTGACGAAATGTTTGATGTATATAAACAATCCATTCTTCCTTTAATAGAAGCTGGTAAATTAAAAACGATTTTATTTCAATATCCACCTTGGTTTGATTGTAAAAAGAAAAATGTAGATTTTCTTCGATATACGAAAGAAAAAATGGAAGGTCTGCCATGTGCTATAGAATTTCGGAATCAAACATGGTTTTATCCGGAAATGAGAGATAAGACGCTACAGTTTTTGGAACAAGAGAAATGGATTCATACCATTTGTGATGAGCCACAGGCCGGGATAGGTTCGGTACCGCTCGTATTAGAAGTAACGAATGCAGAGATGGTGTTAATACGTTTTCATGGTCGAAATGTTCATGGCTGGCTTGATAAAGGGGAAAATTGGAGAGCGGTTCGTTGTTTATATCGCTACAACAATAAAGAATTAGAAGAATGGGTAGAAAGACTAGAGCAATTGAAACAGAAGACAAAGGACATATATGTACTATTTAACAATAATTCGGGCGGAGATGCAGCGGATAATGCGAAACAGCTTATGAAAATGATGAACATTACATATGGCGAGCCGAAGCCTGAGCAATTAAATTTGTTTGAATGATAATAAACAAGAAAGGCACTGTACAAACAGGGGGAATGTACAGTGCCTTTCTATATGAAAAAGAGGGGTAACAATGTTACTGAGCGTTTGGTTGATTCATCAATTGTTGGCTTCGTAATAAATGATAATGGTTATCATTATCATTGTCAATGGTTTTCCGAAAAATAAATAAAAAACTTTTTATGCGACAGTAACAGGTAGGAAGGTTCCTGATAAAAAAGTTCGGCTGAAGCAAAGAAGTTTTTCGGGGGAGAATTCTAGTGAACTCCTGATAAAGTATAAAAAAAGAACAGCTATTAATGCTGTTCTTTTCCAGTAACGAATTGTTGTAAATCAAAAGGAGTTATCGCTTGGATAAACTCTTTTGAGATAAGTGTTTGAACAAGAGTACTCTCAGAAATGGAAGCACCGGTTTTCTTTTCATAAGCTTGTTTTAATAAATCAAGTTTTTCAGCCGTTTCTTTCGGTAATTCAATTGTTAATGTGTTCATAATTTCTCCCCCTTACTATTAGAGTACCACTACAATATAGGAGAGACAAGAAAAGAGAATGTGAAACATAAAAAAGGTTACCATTTATTAATGGTAACCTTTTTTATGTATAAGAGTTATTAAGCAATACCGATATACTTTAAAGTTTTTGATGGGGTACTATGATCAAAGAAGTGTTGTAAAAATGCGATATCAACACCTGATTTGTATGCACAATATCCCCAAGTTTTTCGAAGTGTATGTGAGCTAATCCCTTCTAATCCAACTTCTTTTGCAGCTTTGTTTAAAATGTACCATGCATGTTGTCTCGTAATAGATTTTGTTCCTTTTTGAGACTTTAATAATGGTTCATTACGTTTCCAAGTTTTACGTTCTTTCATGTAGTCTTCGATCGCGTGCTGTAAGTCTTCATTTACAGCAAACCATTTATGTTTCTTTACTTTTTCATTGTAAAATAAAATGGAATGGCGAACATTTTCATTTTCATCGATTACATCACTAACTTTTAATTGTAAGATTTCACTTACTTTTAAGCCAGAATTTACAGCTAATACGAATAATAAGCCATCACGTTTCGAAGATTGTAAAAGTATATTTTTGATAGTTTCTAATTGTTTTTCATTTTGAATAGGTTGTCCTGCTTGTTTCATTTCACGCACTCTCCTCTTTTATGTGTGTAAAGGAAAGGATTAACTTGTTTCTTACTATAAAGGGAGAGTGTGAATTTCATGTGAACTCCTAGTGAAATTAAGACAAATTATTTGACTTCTTTTACTTTTTGTAAATTAAAGTAGAATACAACACTATTAGTCGTGTTATATACACCGTACTCGGCATGGTGGAGGTCTAAAATGTTTTTTACAATAGATAACCCGAGACCGGTACCTCCAGTATGGCGGCTACGAGATGCATCTAAACGGTAGAAACGATCCCAAATTTTTTCAAGACTTTCTTCTGGGATAGGGTTTCCTGTGTTTTCGATTTCGACCTTTACTGTATCTTCCAGTGCTATAACGGAGACTTGTATTTTTTCTCCATCTGGCGTATAGCGAATTGCATTGCTAAGTAAGTTCACAACGACTTGTTCAATACGACTACGATTCGCTTTAACGAATATAGAAGAGTCTACATCTATGTTCACTTGTAAATGCTTTTCCTCCATGCTAAATAATAACTTTGTATAGACTTGTTGAATTAATTCACCGATTGAGAATGTCGTCATATCTAGTTTGTACGTACCAGATTCTAGTTTTGCTAATTCTAACATTTCAATAATAAGTCTATTCATGTTTTCTGTTTCTTCTAAAATAACATCTGTATAATACGTCGTATCTTTACTAACGCCATCTTTAATTCCTTCTGCGAAACTTCTAATTACACTAAGTGGTGTTTTTAATTCATGTGATACACCAGAAATGAATTCTTTTCGCGTTTTTTCCAATTGACGTTCACGTTCAATATCTTGTTGTAATTTTGTATTGGCAACATTTAATCGATCGATTCGGTCTTTTAAGTTTACAGATAACGTATTAATACTGCCGGAAAGCCCGCCAATTTCATCGTCTGCTGTTACAGGTAATTTCTCGCTAAAATCAAAATTAGCCATTTTCTTTGTAACACGATTAATTTTAATTAATGGTTTCACAATGATTTTTGAGTAATAGAAGGATAATAAAATAATTACGAGAAATACGATGATTAAGGCATAGACATAATAATCTTTTAAAACGAGCATCGCTTCATTAACAGGTTGTAAAGATGCTATCGCAAAAGCGTATTCTGTAATTTTTCCATTTTCCACAATAGGCTTTACAAAGATACTATTTTTTATATTCTCTCCACCATCTATTATATAAGTGTCTAATTGGTGTGAGTTAGCAGTGCCATTTCTAATAATCTCTGCAAAATATTGAACGGCTTGTAATGTTTCAAAATCATTTGCAAGACGAACATCCGCTTTGGATGGAAGCTGTAACTTAGATACGATACCAGTAAACTCAATTTGAGTCACAGTTTTGGAACGGCTTGTAAGTCTATTTTTAGCAGGGTTTCCATTAATGGATTGAAAATCTGAGTTGATATTTTCGTTTTGCCATCGATTATAGTTTGTTGTCAATTCTATTGGTGTTATGGTGGAATCTTGTAAAAAACCGACGACGTTTATCATCCCATCTTTTTTCAATCCTAAGTTTTCAAATTTATTATATTCCTCGGGCGTTAAAACATTATTGAGTGGAATGGAATATGGTTTATTATTTTTAGGGTTAATTACATCAATGTAGAAATTATTGTCGCTTTTAATAATGCCGTTCGTATTTAAAAACTGCATTTCAGCATTTGTTTTATCATGAAATTCTTGTTTTAGTTTTCGAATTTCCTCATAAGTTTTACCACTTTTTTCGTAAGTATCTACGAACTTTTCAAAAGCAGTTTGAACAGTTTTTACTTTTTTATTAATATAAAATTTTTCTAAAAATAGAGATTGTCCTAGGAAAAATAGGAGGAATATGATTGTAAATAATGTCGATGTTAATAAAAATAGTTTAAAGACGATACTTCTGTTTTTCACTGCGTCACCTCTTGTGAGAAATACTGTAAATGATTTCTTTATTATAACAAACGGTACAAAAAAGTAGAGGAGAAAATCTGTCTCTTCCGAAAGTAGTTTTTAATAAAAAGTCACATAAAAAGAACTCGACAGACGTATGACGAGTTCTTTAATGTATTATTGTTGAATTGCTGCATCTAAAGCGATTTCAATCATTTCGTTAAATGTAGTTTGACGCTCTTCAGATGTTGTTTCTTCACCAGTGAAGATGTGATCGCTTACTGTTAATACAGATAACGCATTTACACCATATTTCGCTGCTAATGTGTAAAGAGCAGTTGTTTCCATTTCTACTGCTAGTACACCGTACTCTCCAAGTTTTTTAACCATGTCCATGCTTTCACGGTAAAATACATCTGCTGTTAAAACATTACCAACACGAACATGTAAGCCTTTTTCAGTTCCTGCATCGTAAGCTTTCTTTAAAAGGTCAAAGTTTGCAGCTGGTGCAAAATCAAAACCTGGGAATGTTAAACGATTCATATTAGAATCTGTACAAGCTGTCATTGCAATAATAACGTCACGTACTTTTACGTCTTTTTGAATCGCACCGCAAGTTCCAACGCGAATTAAATTTTTAACTCCGTAGCTTTGGATTAATTCGTTTACATAAATAGAAATAGAAGGAACACCCATACCTGTACCTTGAACAGATACACGCTTTCCTTTATAAGTTCCAGTGAAACCTAACATACCACGTACGTTATTATAGCATGTAACGTCCTCTAGAAATGTTTCAGCGATATATTTTGCACGTAATGGATCACCAGGTAATAGAATAGATTCAGCAATTTCGCCTTGTTTTGCTTCAATATGTACACTCATGAAAAGTCCTCCTTATAATGTATTGATAGAAATCAATATCATTTGCATTATACACTACGAATCCTTTCAATTAAAATCTTTTTATTATTTGTAATATGTGCAAAACAGGAGGATTTCATAAATCACAATCTAGAATATATAAGTAAGAAGTTTTGTATGAACAGAGACAATAAAAATGGTAGGTGATGTTTTGAAAAATCTTGTCATTGGACTTGTTGCTTTGTTATTTATTGTAGTAGGCGGATTTCACATAAAAAAGTATCAAGAAACTACAGAGACTATAGGTGATATTCAGGAAGTAAAATGGGATGTGTCAAATGGAAAAGGAAATGAGAAAGTAGATATTTCGTTTCAATTGCTAAATAATAAAAATAACGAAGTTCGTGGTGTGAATGATCAAATTCGGGCGGTTATTGTAGACAGACAATTAAAACATGTACAACAAATGAAACCCACATTTGCAGGGAATGGATCATATAAAGTATCTTCCAAAATAGCGAAAGATGAAAGATATACAATATTTTTATATGAAGACAAAAACAAGTCTGTGAAATCATTTGCAAAGAAAGATTTTGGAAGAGAAATAGAGGAGAAAAATAAGAAAAAAGTAAAATTTTCAATCGATAGTGTGCTTACAAAAAAAATAGGGGAGTATGAAGTTTCTTTATTATTTGGTGCATTGCATCCGAATGAACCAGCGAAGTTGACATTTCAATTCCAAGCAAAAAAAGGTGAGAAATTGAAATTACATTCAGAGAGAGGAGAAGTGGAGGCGCTCTATATTGTGGACGAAACGAGAGAAAACTTTTTATATGCAATACCTGTTGATACAGATGAGCAATTACAATATCGCATTACATTTCCTGCTGAAGGAACGTATAAAATATGGGGAGATTTCTATATAAATGGTAAGAAATATGAAAAAGAATTTATTGTACAAGTTCAAAAAAGAAAAAACAGCTAAATGTTTAGCTGTTTTTTCTTTTTCCTATTAATTTTGTTACAGAGAGCATGGTAATGGGTAAAGAATGATTCTTTCTAAATGCTAAATATTTACCACTCCATGCTGGTTTATATTTTTCTTTAAAATGTCGTAACCCGCTGAAACTATACGTATAACGAACATTATTAAAGATGGCAGCAGCAACCCGTTCAGACCAGAAAGACTGTGTCGATAAACCTACATTTGAAAGTGGTGCCATACCAATATTAAAGGAATGGTATTCATTTTCTTTTGCCCACTGGAATAGGTGAATAAAAATTGCATCCATAATGCCGCTAGGTGCATCTGGATAATATCGCATTAAATCAACAGACAATGATCCGTCTTGATATACGGGCATAAAGGTTGTAAATGCGATGATTTTTCCATCCACATCAGATAATGTAGCGATAGGTGCTCGGCTAATGTATTCACGATCAAAGTATCCGAGTGAAAAACCTTTCTCTTTTTTACCGCCAAGCCATGCATCTGAAACTTTTTTTAACTCTTCATATAGTTCGTCTGAGAATGGTGGCTGGTGAATAGAGAATGTATAGCCTTCTCTTTCAAAACGGTTGAAAGTCGCTCGCATGCCGGCGCGTTTTTTTCCTGTTATTGTAAATGTATTTAAATCAACGACAGCTTCTTCACCAAGCTTAAAGAAGTTGTAACCAAAATCATGATATAAACTCATCCATTTACTTTCTATTTGGTAGAATACACAAATGTATCCAAATCGATCAGCTTCAGCTAAAAACTCTTGTAACACAGTACGGTAGGAGGAAGGGTCACCAATTGGATCACCTAGCACAACAAGACGTTTTCCGGTTATAGAGAAGAGAAGGAGCGCTTTTCCATCACTACTGAAGAAGAATTGTTTATCTCCTAAAAATCCTAAATGACTAAGTACATTTCCATCATGTTCATCTAAAAAATTTTGTAATCTTTTATCATTAGCTGGTTGCCCGGGAAATTCATTTCGATAACGATTGGCAATGAGTGAGCCAATTAGTAAAAAAGTAGGAACGAAAAAGGCAGCTGCTAATGCACTTCGTTTCACTTGTGTAATATTACGAACGACAAAATCAGGTTTAAAAGCTTCTTTTGCACCTGCAAATAAAATACCTAAGTTTTTATATAAATATAAAGTTATAAGTAGGAATATAAAAACTTTTACCATATCAGAAAGTGAGACTTCCATTTTCTCGCGTACAAATCTTTTACGAAGCATATATAATACAGCGAGTACGATTAATAAAATAAACGTCTCTTCAATATCAATTCCTTTTAGCGTATTAAAGATGGCTGCTCCGATTAAAGAAATAATCGTCATATAATAAGAACGTTTTGTTCCATAATATATCCCTCGCGAAAGGATTAACAGGAGAATACCAAATGTTAGTGATAAGCTAAAAGAAAATTGAATAAGATGTTTTGGAGCTAGAATATGTAAGGCGTGTGCTCGGTTTACACTTGTAGGTAGAATGGTCGATAAAATAACCATTAAGCCAGCAAATACTGTTAAAGCAGCAGATGCCCATGAACCAAGCTTTCCTAAAAAGTCACGCTGCAAAGTCCATATAACACCAGTTGTTTCTAATGCAGGCGCAATAAAAGGTTTATCTTCAAACTTTTTAATGGCCACGCCTGTCATTTCAAAAGCTGCAAAAATAAGGCCAAGGCAGAAAGGTAAAATGTAATAGACGAGGCGATATAATAACATAGCAGGTAGTAATACGCCTGTATCAATGCCGTATTGTCCGAGTCCAGTTAAAAAGACAAGGTCAAATGACCCAAGTCCACCAGGTACAAGGCTAACAACGCCAGCTAAAGCAGCAATTACATATACACCTAAAAACTTTTGAAATTCGATATCGATGCCAAATAATATTAATATGACGTACATAACAATACCAGCAGATATCCACTCGACTAATGAAACTAATGAGTATAATACAGTTGGTTTTTTCCCTTCTTCTCCTTCTTCTTGTCCTTCGGTTTGCTTTGTTTTTCTATTTTTTAGTTTAGAAAAGCCGATATATATAGGGACGAAAAGAGCGAAAAAGATAAGAACAGGCCATAGCCACGGTTTTTCATGCAAAATAAAACTTGTGTCTAATATTCCGATAAGGCCGAGGAATGAAAGGATGGCTAATCCGTTAATAAAAGCAGTTGTCATCCAAGCGATACTTTTAATAAGTTTGCCATTTTCTTTTATGTATGGACGATAAAGCATTGTACGTACACCAGCTCCAACGAGACCACCAAATCCAATAAATCCATTTAAAGTATTAGCAATCCATGAGATGCGGAAAATCTTTTGGACGGGTATATCAGCTTTTAAATAACGAAGCATAACATAGTCATAAAAGAACATGGTTGATACGGCAAATGCGCCAAGTGTAATTGCTAAAAAGACTCCTCCGGTTGGAATGTTTTTAATTGTATCGATTGCTTCTAAAAAAGAAATGCCTGCTAATTCTTTTTTTGCTTGAAAGAATACAATTGTTAATACAACAAATGGGAAGATAATTTTCCCGATTTGTAAGAAACGTTTCCATGAAAACGACATAAATACAACTCTCCTTGTATAAGAAAACTGAGACAATAATATTATTATGACAAACTTCAAGAAAAATAAAAAGGTAAATTCCTGTATAGGGAAGCTATTTTTTATAAGGTTTATATTTAAAAGAGTATTTCGTTTGTCAGAAAATTAAGTTAAAATAAATTGAAAGAAGGAAGTGAGGGGAAGTAGATGATTATAATAGGTTATGCGGGATATGAGTTAGAGAAAGCAAAACCTAATACATCAGAAGATTTCTTTAATAGATCTGAAGTGACATATATATTAAATAATAAAGAGAGAACTTTTTCCGTTTTATACGTTCGATATTTTGAAGAAGTTTTACAAGAAATAACTCCTTTTGAAGGAAATCCAGTATGTAAAGTAGAAGAACAAGACATATATTTACGGGATATTGTAGCCATATGTTGTTTAGTGAAAGAGAATGAGCATCGCATGCGAAAACGTTTATATTTAAATACTATAGAAGAATTCCAACAATATTTTGATGAGGGAACAGTGGTGAAAGTACAAGAAATATTGGCTGAATTACATAAAAATAAAAGAGTAGAAATAGCGTGAAATGGCAAAGGAGAGAGAAAAAATGTCTAATCTGATGGTTGAAAATCAAACAGAACAGGTTTCTATGTTTTTAGATGATGTTATTACACTGATAACCAATTATGTAAATTATCATACGTTGCCTTCTTTATTAGAAGAGACACCAGCAGGGAACGAGCAATATTATAAAGGGTTATTAGCATCAATGAGACGCCTTCTCGTTTTTTGTGAAGAAGGACATGATGCATGTTTTGTTTTGTTAAATAGCCAGCCATTTCGAAAAACAGCAGCTGAAAAAATTTTATATAAAATTTATCACCAAGTAATTGCAGAATTTTTCTCACCAAAGAGTGATCATTGGTATGAAAATAGTCGGTCTGCCTATACAGGGAAAAACTCCATCGTTTTTCAACAAACGCCACCAGCGTCTGTAGAGCAAGTGATGAAGAGTTTAGAAGGTAAATTTCAATTGATGCGTGAAGAACTAGAATATTATGAAACGGATTACCAAACAAAGATGTTACACAAATATTAATTGGAAAAGAAGCTAAGGGAACTTAGCTTCTTTTCCTTTTGTAAAGTTATATAAGGGATTTCCTTTGAATATATTTAAGGGGATAGCATTAAGGAGGTGTAACATGAGTCAGCAAGGTGTATTTACAGATTACTTTCATGAAGTAGAAAGCTGGTGTGAAAGTGTTCTTCACGTATTAGATAGCCGTGCAATGGAAGTGTATGATGTCCATATGCTTGCTTATAAAATTCAAACGTTATTAGACCGTATGAAAGAGCATGAGTATGATACAGATGCAGAGTTTATGTATGAAATAAGTGATGATGTAGAACATATTCAGCATCATTTGCAGGAAGTATTCGTGCAGGGAGAAGAGGAATATGAATTATATGAAAGAGGGGATAGTGAACGAGCTGTTCCAATTGGAGGGCACACACTTCCGCCATTACCTTATCCATATAATGCGTTAGAGCCTTATATTTCTAGAGAAATTATGATGTTACACCATGATAAACATCATCGCAGTTACGTGGAAGGATTAAATAAGGCAGAGAAGATGATGGAAGAAGCGAGAAAAACAAATCAATTTGATTTAATTAAACATTGGGAAAGAGAAGCTGCTTTTCATGGATCAGGTCATTACTTACACACGATATTTTGGAATAACATGAAAAAAGATGGTGGCGGAAGTCCAAGAGGAGCTCTTTCACAACAGATTGAACAAGATTTTGGGAGTTTTTTACGTTTTCAAAAACATTTCACAGAAGCAGCTTCTAAAGTGGAAGGATCAGGATGGGCGATTCTCGTTTGGGTGCCACGATCTGGAAGATTAGAAATTTTGCAGAGTACACTTCATCAATTATTTACACAATGGGATACGATACCGCTCCTTGTACTAGACGTGTGGGAACATGCGTATTATTTACAATACCAAAATCGAAAAGATGAATATATTAAAAACTGGTGGAATGTTGTAAATTGGCCTGATGTGGAAAAAAGATTTGAAAGTGCAAAACAAATTGAATGGACACCGTATTAGACGCAGGCTCTCTGCGTCTTTTTTATTGGAAGGGGAGGGATATTTCGTTCATATTTTAAAAGGCCAAGCATACACTTGTACAAAAAGTGCCAAAAGGACGTGGGGGGAAATATGAGACGAATTTGTGTAATAATCACGCTTCTTATTATGTACGCAAGCGTTATGCCAATTCCTACATATGCAAAGATGAACAGTAATGTTAGTGCTCGAAATGCTGTATTAATGGAGCAAGAGTCAGGTCGTGTATTATACGGAAAAGCAGAACATGAGCCACAAAAGATTGCTAGTATAACAAAAATTATGACGGCCTTGTTAGCTGCTGAATCAGGCAAAATGAAAGAAATGGTATCGGTTAGTAATGAAGCAGTGAGAGTAGAAGGTTCAGCAATTTATTTAAAGCCTGGACAGAAAGTGAAGTTAGAGGATTTAGTATACGGACTCATGCTTAGATCTGGTAATGATGCAGCACAAGTGATTGCTGAAAATGTAGGAGGGAGTATAGAAGGGTTCGTATATTTAATGAATGAAAAGGCGAAACAAATTGGAATGAAAGATACGCATTTTTCAAACCCACATGGTTTGGATGGAGACGGATCCCATTATTCTTCGGCTTATGATATGGCACTTTTAACGAAGTATGCAATGGGAAACGAAACCTTTAAGAAGATTTTTGGGACAAAAACGTATAAATCAGATTCGTGGGATTATCCGTGGAAAAACAAACATAAACTTGTGACGTCTTATTATGAATTTGCAACAGGGGGAAAAACAGGTTTTACGAAGAAAGCAGGACGGACGCTTGTTACAACAGCATCAAAAGATGGACTAGATCTAATTGTCGTAACTTTGAGTGCTTCTAGCGATTGGGATGATCATATGAATTTATTTGATAAAGGTTTTGAACGTTTCAAGCAAACGAACGTTGTAGGACAAGGCGCTCTTGCTGAAATAACTGAAAAGAAATATGCCAATCATGTTTATACGAAAAATAGTTTTGCGGTGCCATTAACTGAGCAGGAAAGAAAGAATGTCGTATTAAAAGTTGAACTTGATAAAAGTGCAAAACTTAAGGATGGCGTAAAGGTTGGGAAGACAGAAATTTATGTTGGCAATGAGAAAGTTGGAGAACGAAATTTGTTTTATAGTAAACGAAAGTTAGTAGCTACAACGGGAATGTATTGGAATAATGTGAAAGAAATCTTTTCTCATATGATAGGTGTTGGGAGCGATGGTTAATCTCGTATGGGTAGCGATGGCAGTCATAGGGATTGTATATGCCATGATAAATGGAACGATGGAAGCAATAAATAAAGCTGTATTTGACGGGGCAAAAGATGCAGTAACAATTTGTATAGGACTCATTAGTGTTTTAGTATTTTGGCTCGGTTTAATGAAAATTGCAGAGGAAGCAGGGTTGTTAAAAAAGTTAGTGTCACTTTTTATGCCAATAGTAAAAAGATTGTTTCCAGAAATACCAAAGGATCATCCGTCAATGGGGTTTATTTTATCAAATATGATGGCAAACTTTTTTGGGTTAGGTAATGCTGCGACTCCTCTTGGTATTAAAGCGATGGAACAATTGAAAGAGTTAAATGGAGGGAAGGATTCGGCGAGCCGCTCTATGGTGACGTTTCTCGCGTTAAATACATCAGCAATTACTTTAATTCCTACTACTGTAATTTCAATTCGAATGACGTATGAATCAGCGAATCCAACTGAAATTGTTGGGGTAACATTTATTGCACAAGTACTCTCTATGATCGGAGCGATTTGGATTGACCGCTATTTTTACCGAAGAAGGAGTAGGAAGGGGCGGAAAAAATGAGCATTGTAAATACAATTTCATTATGGGTAATCCCTTGTGTAATTGGTTTTATCCTTTTATATGGCACGATTAAGAAAGTGCCAACCTATGAATCATTCGTTGAGGGAGGAAAAGAAGGAATTCAAATTGCGATTTCTATTTTACCGTTTATGGTTGGAATGCTCGTATCTATTTCTATATTTCGAGCTTCAGGTGCATTAGATGCAATGATATCAGTAATGAAGCCGATGTTAGATTTAATTCATGTCCCAGCAGAAATTGTTCCGCTAGCACTTATACGCCCTATTTCAGGTTCTGCTGGTTTAAGTATTACGACCGATTTAATTGCCACATATGGACCAGACTCGTTTATTGGAAGGTTAGCTTCTACGATGCAAGGAAGTACAGATACGACTTTTTATATTTTAACAGTATACTTCGGAGCTGTTGGAATTAGAAAAATGGGAGATGCATTAAAAGTAGGACTTTTTGCCGATTTGATCGGAATTATTTGTTCGATTGTATTTGTTTCTTTAATGTTTAAGTAATACTATTCATTTTTTATGCTATTTCGCTTATAATACGTATAAGACCACTATTAAGTTGTTGCTTAATAGTGGTTTTTTTATGCGGTAATTTTGACAAAATGATGAACTTTTATTGTGAGAAATATGAAAAAGATGGACAATAATAAAAGGTAAAAACATGATTTGACCTTTATATGTTTATTATCATCGCTATGTTGTTTAAGGGAGATGAAGCGAAAAGCCGTCAAGTGTATGCGGTTGCCAAGTCTTTCTAATGTAAGGTAAGATAAATTCGAGGTGAAAAAAAGAAATGGAACGATTACAAAAAGTGATTGCGCAAGCAGGTATTGCATCGAGAAGAAAGGCTGAGGAATTAATTCAGCAAGGAAAAGTGAAAGTTAACGGAAAAATAGTGAAGGAGTTAGGAACGAAAGTAACTCCTCAAGATAAAGTAGAAGTAAATAACATCCCTCTTGAAAAAGAAGAACCTGTTTATTTTTTACTATATAAACCAACTGGCGTAATTTCAAGTGTATCAGATGATAAAGGAAGAAATGTTGTAACAGACTTTTTCCCTGAAATTACACAACGTTTATTCCCAATCGGACGCTTAGATTATGATACGTCTGGCGTATTATTAATGACAAATGATGGGGACTTCGCAAACGTATTAATGCACCCTAGATATAAAGTTGAAAAAACATATGTTGCAAAAATAAAAGGTCCACTAACAGGTGAGAAAATTCGCATGTTGGAACGTGGTGTTGCACTAGAAGATGGAAAAACAGCACCAGCGCGTGTGAAAATTATTTCTTGGGACAAGCGTAAAGAAATGGCGATTGTACAATTAACAATTCATGAAGGACGTAACCGCCAAGTACGTCGTATGTTTGAAGCTTTAGATTGTAAAGTAGTAAAACTAAAGCGTGAACGCTATGCCTTTTTAGAAGTAGGAAGTCTGCGACCTGGTGATGCGAGAGAATTGACACCACATGAGGTGAAACAATTACGTGCATTGGCTTCTACAAAGCCTCGCTAATCAATATTGTGAAACTTTCACCAGTGGAATACTCCGCTGGTGATTTATTAAAAAATACATATATTCATCACTCGTCGAAGAGAGGGGAGACAGTATGAAAAAAAATCGCTTATTATTTCGCGTTATTATTCTGCTCATTTTAAGCGGTGCTGTAGGGTTTACCCTTTATCAAGGATTCTTTGCTGATAAAGAGAAAATGCAAATTGGAAAAGAAGCGCCTAACTTTGTTGTGACAGATTTAGAAGGAAAGAAAATTGAACTAAAAGATCTAAAGGGAAAAGGTGTATTTTTAAACTTTTGGGGCACTTGGTGTAAACCTTGTGAGAAAGAAATGCCTTATATGAATGAATTATATCCAAAGTATAAAGAAAAAGGCGTAGAAATCATTGCGTTAGATGCAGATGAAACAGATATTGCTGTTAAGAACTTTGTGAAACAATATGATTTGAAATTCCCAGTTGCCATTGATAAAGGTCAAAAAATTATAGGTACATATGGGGTAGGACCATTACCGACAAGCTTTCTCATTGATAAAGATGGAAAAGTAGTTGAACAAATTATAGGTGAACAAACGAAAGAACAGTTAGAGGGATATTTAAAGAAAATTACTCCGTAATAAAGAAAGCCTTTACATAAGAGGTGCATCCTTATAGTGCCTCTAGTTTAAAGATTCTGAGTATTGCGGTAACTTGAGGTTAGAATATACAATAGTACATATAGATACAGAGGCGGTGAGAGTGTTGAAAGAAATTAAGTGTGAATGTGGACATGTTAATCCAATAGGAACTGTTTTTTGTGAAGCTTGTGGGAAACCATTTGAAAGCAATGAAAATATAAAACTATTGGATATGCGCTATGAGGGGAGTGCTCGAAGATCTCTCACGCAAACAAAAACGATAGTCGATAAAATTTGGAGCTTTTTCTCTTCTGTAAAAGTGGGTGTATGGCTCATTGTAATCACTTTAGCTGCATCAGCGATAGGAACTATTTTTCCGCAAGAAATGTACATAACTCCAGGGATTGCACCAGCTGAATATTATAAGCAAGAATACGGATTTTTAGGGCAATTATACTATCAATTAGGGTTTAATAATTTATACGGTTCATGGTGGTATATGATTTTAATTGCTTCAATTGGTATTTCACTTGTGATATGTAGCTTAGACCGTGTCATTCCGCTTTATAAAGCATTAAAGAAGCAAGGGGTGAAAAGACACCCTAGCTTTTTAAAGAGACAAAGATTATACGGCACTGGTACACCGCAAGATGGTGATTTGGAAAGAGTGCAAATGAATTTAAAGAAAACGAACTATAATGTGAAATTGGAAGATGGGAACATTTTAGCTGAAAAGGGACGGTTTTCACGTTGGGGTCCATATGTGAATCATATTGGTCTCATTATCTTTTTATTCGGTGCAATGCTCCGTTTTTTACCGAGTATGTATGTAGACGAAGCGCTTTGGTTACGTGATGGTGAAATGAAAGAAATACCAGGAACGGATGGTCAATACTATTTAAAAAACGAGAAATTTATAAAGGAAGTTTATGATAAAAGTAAGGACAAGGAAGTTTTTGATGAAGCAATTGACCGTGTAGGTGATAAAATGATTGCGAAAAATTTCCAAACGAATGCTGTATTGTATAAAGTGGTCGGCGAAAATATAGCAGGAGAAAAACCTAAATTGGAAAAGGTAAAAGAAGCGGAAATTCGAGTGAATGAACCACTGAAATTTGATCAATTTGCTGTATATCAAGTGGATTACAAAGAAAGTGAATTTAAAAGTATGTCATTCCATTTGCAAAACAAAGAAAATAATCAAAAGTGGGGACCAATCAAAGTTGATTTAACGAATCCTACAGAAAAATTTGATTTAGGAAATGGTTATTCTTTAGAACTATTAAGCTATTTTCCTGATTTTTATTTTGACGAGAATGGAAGACCGAACACAAAAACGAAATTACCAAACAACCCTGCATTTGTATTTAAAATGTTTACGCCTGAAATACCAGATGGTGAAGTGAGTTTTGTTGGTATTCAGCAAAATATAGAACCTGATGGAAATAATAAATATAAAATGTCGTTTGCAGGTGTGGAAATGCAAAATGCAACAGCACTTACTGTAAGGAAAGATTTAACGCTTTGGATTCTCGGTATTGGAGGATTTATATTTATGGTTGGTGTCATTCAAGGGATGTATTGGAATCATCGCCGTATTTGGATACAACGCGTTAATGATGAATGGTGGATTGCAGGACATACGAATAAAAATTGGTTCGGTTTAAAGAAAGATATTGAAAGAGTACTAGAAGGTACAGTAATTCCGCAGCCAAGCGATAAAGTAGTGGATAAAAAAATCAGTTAAGGTGGGGAAACGATATGGTGCAAATAAGTAGTAACTTTCTCTTTACCGCATTTATTTTATATTTAATTGCAACTCTATTTTTCGGGGGAGCAATTAAAGAAAAAGGTCATAAATGGGCAAATATAGGAATAACGATTACAATTTTAGGGTTTATTGCACAAACAGTATATTTTGTTACAAGATGGATTGCATCAGGACATGCACCAGTTAGTAACTTTTTTGAATTCGGTACATTTTTCGGCATGATGCTTGTCGGAGCATTTATTGTCATGTATTTTATGTATCGCGTAAGTATAATCGGACTCTTTGCATTACCGGTTGCGCTTTTATTAATTGCCTATGCAAGTATGTTTCCGAGGGAAATATCTCCGCTTATTCCATCTTTAAAAAGTAATTGGTTACATATTCATGTGACAACTGCAGCAGCAGGACAAGCAATTTTAGCAATTAGTTTTATTACGGGCGTTATGTATCTATTGAAGAATGTAGATCAATCAACGAGAAGCAAACGTACATTTTGGCTAGAAACGGTCGTATTCACACTTGTTTGTACAGTTGGGTTTATTGGAGTGACAACGGTATTTTCTAGTATGAAATATGAAGCAAAGTTTCAATGGATTGATAAAAATGAACAACAAGTGGAAATGAAGTACAATCTTCCGGCTTTAGTGGGACCGCACGAAGGGAAGTTATTGACGGAAAATAAATTAGAGCCGACAGTTGAAGTTCCAGCGATTGTAAATGCAAAGAAATTAAATACTGTAATTTGGTCTGTGTTAGTCGGAACATTGCTTTATATCGTATTAAGGCTTACTTTACGTAAACGAGTATCAGCGGCGCTCCAGCCGTTAGTAAGGAATACGAATAGTGATTTACTAGATGAAATCGGATATCGATCTATTGCAATTGGATTCCCTGTTTTCACATTAGGTGCATTGATTTTTGCGATGATTTGGGCTCAAATAGCGTGGACACGTTTTTGGGGCTGGGATCCAAAAGAGGTTTGGGCGCTTATTACTTGGCTCTTTTATGCGGCGGTATTACATTTACGCTTATCGAAAGGGTGGCATGGAGAGAAGTCGGCATGGTTAGCGGTAATTGGTTTTGCAATCATTATGTTTAACTTTATTGTAGTAAACTTAATTATCGCGGGTTTACATTCATATGCATAGAGAAATAAAATAGGAGAGTGTATGTCACTTTCCTATTTTATTTTTGTCAACTTTTCTTCTTTTTTGAGAAAAACATGACAAAGTAGCGGTTGATTTTGTAAAATGATGTCGAGGACATTATATACTGTTCAAAAAAAATACATAGTTTTGGAAAAAAATTGAACAAAGTTTATTATTCTTGTGAAGCATAATATGGGAAGTGAAACATTTAGAAGATTGCTTAAATAAACGAGAATAGCGCAACATACTAGTGTAGAAGGGTAGGTGTAAACCGTTGTGGTAAAAGTACGCAACGGGTAGAAATGGAAAATGAATCAAGAATTTTAATTGTAGACGATGAGGATCGTATTCGTCGTTTGTTGAAAATGTATTTAGAAAGAGAACAATACACGATTGAAGAAGCGGACAATGGTGATACAGCTTTAGAAATGGCACTGCAAAATGATTACGACTTGATCTTATTAGATCTTATGATGCCTGGTAAAGATGGTATTGAAGTGTGTAAAGGGGTTCGTGAGAAGAAAGCGACGCCAATTATTATGTTGACAGCAAAGGGTGAAGAGGTAAATCGAGTACAAGGGTTTGAGGTAGGAACTGATGATTATATTGTGAAACCATTTAGCCCACGTGAAGTAGTGCTTCGTGTGAAAGCGGTCTTACGCCGTTCTGTACCGACGACATTCTTTACACAGGATACAACGACAAAAGATGTTACTGTGTTCCCTCATTTAACAATTGATAATGATGCACACCGTGTTACAGCAGATGGGAATGAAGTGAACTTAACACCTAAAGAGTACGAATTACTATTATTCTTAGCGAAAGCGCCTGATAAGGTATTTGATCGTGAGCAATTGTTAAAAGAAGTATGGCAATATGAATTCTTCGGAGATTTACGTACAGTTGATACGCATGTAAAGCGTTTACGTGAGAAGTTAAGTAAAAAATCACCAGATGCGGCGAAGATGATTGTTACCGTTTGGGGCGTAGGTTACAAATTTGAGGTTGTGAACGACTGATGCTTTGGAGAAGTGTAGTAGGAAAGTTATGGATGACTATATTACTTCTCGTTTCGTTTGTGCTTGGATTTGTTGCGATTTTACTTTCACAGTTTTTTAGAACATATTATGTTGATATGAGTGAAGCTAGGCTGCAAAAAGTTGCAACAAGTGTTTCAGAGTTAATTGAAGAAGGTGCCGATGTAAAAACGATTGAGAATATCGCGTACAAATTCTCTGATCCACTTTCAAGGATCATTATTGTAGAAGATGGTAAAGAAATATCATCTTCGCCGAAACAAGAAGGATTAGTCACTCTTACAATGGATGATTTGAAAGAAGATAAAGAATTAGCGGCTGTTTTCACAGACAAAAAAGAAATTAAGAATAACATTAGAAAAGCCTCTAATAGTAGAAAGAATAAAAATACTGAAAATGATATTATGATTGTCGGAAAACCAGTGCAGTCAAAAAATCAAAGTGCAGTGTTCGTATACGAATCTTTACAAGTACCGATACAAGGCATGGAGAGAACGACTGATTTTATATTCTTATCAGCAGGGATTGCGATTATATTAACAACGTTCTTTGCATTCTTCTTGTCTACTCGAATTACAGCACCACTCCGTAAAATGCGTGAAGTTGCTTTTGAGGTGGCGCGTGGGAAGTTTGATGCGAAAGCTCCTATGGTGTCTCAGGACGAGATTGGTGAGCTTGCAACGGCCTTAAATCAAATGGGGAAACAGTTGAAGTTTAATATGAATGCACTGCAGCAAGAAAAAGAACAGTTAGCTAGTATTTTAAGTAGTATGGCAGATGGGGTTATTACGTTAAATCAAGAAGGTGAAGTCGTTGTAATTAATCCGCCGGCTGAGCATTTCTTACAAGTTTGGCAAGAGGAAAAGGAAGTAGAGCTCAGTAAAAAACTACCTTCTGAACTTGTTGAACTATTCCATCTCGTTGTAGAAAGCGAACAACAACAAGTGGTTGAAATTAATTTGCAAAAAGGGAACTATGTAGTTCTTATGACGCCACTTTACAACCAAACGAAAATTCGTGGTGCTGTAGCTGTATTACGTGATATGACGGAAGAACGCCGTCTCGAGAAGATGCGTCAAGACTTTATTGCGAACGTATCACATGAACTGCGTACACCGATGGTAATGCTTCAAGGGTATAGTGAAGCGATTTTAGATGATATTGTGCAAACGAAAGAAGAAATTAATGAATTTGTTCAAATCATTTATGATGAATCCGTTCGTTTAGGCAAACTTGTAAATGAATTATTAGATTTAGCACGTATGGAAAGTGGTAATGTAGAGTTACATATAGGTGAAGTAGATATTCATCCTTTCGTTGAAAAAATAGGTCGTAAATTCCAAGGAATTGCAAAGGATAAAGAAGTCGCATTAACGGTTGATTTCCAAAATCCAATTGAGCAATACCCATTTGATGCAGATCGTATGGAACAAGTATTGACGAATTTAATTGATAACGCAATTCGTCATACGAATGCAGGCGGACATGTAACACTTGTAATTGATACGAAAAATAATGGTCTTACTTTTGAAGTGCAAGATTCGGGCGCTGGCATTCCCGAAGAAGATATTCCATTTTTATTTGATCGTTTCTACAAAGCTGATAAAGCAAGAACACGTGGAAAAAAAGGTGGAACAGGGCTCGGGCTGGCGATTGCAAAAAATATTGTGCAAGGCCATGATGGTAAAATTGCTGTTTCAAGTGTTGTTGGAGAGGGAACTACATTCTCTGTATATTTACCAAATCGTATAATTTAGATATGTATTTTTTAAGGTGATAATGAATAAAGTTCTACTGTTTTTTATTTTTTTGTAAAATCAATTAAATAAATAATAGTAGAACTTTTTTTCTATCTTAGTCGAATGAAGAAAAATAAGAGGGGTGTCGTGAAACGATGAAATTATACACGAAAACAGGAGATAAAGGGACAACAAGTGTAATAGGCGGCAGAGTGGATAAAGATAATATCCGAGTTGAAGCATATGGCACGATAGATGAGGCGAATTCTCATATTGGATACGCAATGACTAAACTACAAGGCGGGTCTTTTGGAGATATTTACAATGAACTTGAAAATATTCAACATGAACTATTTGATTGCGGGAGCGACTTGGCGATAGTAGAGGGGAAAATTCCTTATAAAGTAACGATTGAAATGGTCGAAAGCTTGGAAATAAGGATTGATTCGTATATAGAAGAAGCACCGCCGTTAGAGCGTTTTATTTTACCAGGTGGTAGCGAGTCGGCAGCTGCTATTCATATTGCACGTACAGTTGTAAGGCGAGCAGAACGATGTGTAGTGTCCTTGCAAAAAGAAGGGGAAATAAATGAAGTTGTTCTAAAGTATGTAAATAGATTATCTGATTATTTGTTTGCGGTAGCTAGAGTAATAAACGCTCGATTACAAGTACAAGATGTGGAGTATAATCGCAGTGCAATAGTTTTTCGTGACAAAAAAGAGGAGTAAGTGGAGTGATTCACTTTCTTTTTTTTTTTGTATACTTTTTTCTGTAATATACCAAAATAGAGGAGGTATGGTGTTAATTAGAAAACGGAGGATGTATATGAAAGTGTTAAAATGTGGCGTCATGTTATTGACGGTATTGTTTTTATCTCAATTACATGTGTACGCAGAGGGAAATCGATGGACATGGCCTGTTGAAGGGCAGATAAGTGATTATTTTGGGACAAGGCACGGAAAACACTACGGTATAGATATAGCGGCACCGATCGGCGCGCCTGTGGTAGCTATTCAAGAAGGTAAGGTAACAAAGTCTTATTATTCAAGTAGTTATGGAAACGTCGTATTTATTAAACATGGAGAATATGAGGCTGTGTATGCACATTTAAATAAGAGATATGTAGTTCAAGGGGATTATATTTCAAAAGGGGAAATAATTGGAGAAGTAGGAAATACAGGAGAATCACGAGGTGCACATTTACATTTGGAAGTTCATCAAGGAAGATGGACGATGGCAAAACAGAATGCGATGAATCCATTGCTTGTTTTACATGAACAAAGAAATGAAGTCGTTTCTTCATCGTTATATGTCGTGCAAAAAGGGGACACTTTAGTTAGTATTGCACGGAAATTTAGTATGTCAGTTAAGGAAATTAAAGAAAAAAATGGGCTGCAGCAAGAGCTGATTTATCCAAATCAACAATTATACGTAAAGCAAAAGAAGAGCTAGTTAAACTAGCTCTTCTTTTACCAAAAAATAAAGACACATATAAATCCAGAAATAGCTAAGTAGCTATATAAGTAAAATACTTTTGTTCTTGTTTTTTCGTTTGTTCGAAACAGTACAATAGTCGGTTCAATTAAACCGATTGTCAAACAAAGTAAGCCAAGAAGCATACAACCGATTGAAATGGAATACAGGGCGATTTGTGGTGCTTGAAATGGAATCATCCATTTTAATAAGAACGCAATAAGTGCAGTGTAGCAAATGCTGCCGATGTATTTATTCAATGGTGCATTAGAACGGAAACCTGGAAGCTTTTTTAAGAAAGAGCGGGAAACAACTTCAGTTTGTAAAGATGTATGCTCTTCAATTATTTTTTGAGCTTCTTTTCCTTTTTGGAAAAGGGATAATATCCAGTTTCGCTCCCCTTGAAAAATAAATTGAGAAGTTGTTAAATAATGATCAACCTTCACTTTATTCCAACTCTTCCACGGATGACGCTCACACAATTTTAATTTACTCTCTGTTTTTTTATCATACTGATAAATACTGATGCCATCTTCATCGAAAGTAGCATAGTATGTCTCACTTGAGAATGTGCCTAAATCAATTGGACAGTAGAAAAGTAATTCTTTTTTTAAGTAAAAGTATTCTTTTCTTAAGTTTTTTTTCATTGCTTCTCGAATAGAGTGTCTCTTTTCTTTCTTCATGACATTTCCTCCATAATCCAGAAAATGTTCTTATCTTAACAATTCAACATCTTATCACTTTTAACTATATATGACTAGTGGATTCATAGGAGAAATGCCTAATACTAAAAAATCTGGGGTGTATTGTAAAATATAGTGATTGGTTTCGATTACATAAAATTAATAACTTATTTATAATAAGTTACAATTTTTTTGTTCACAACACGATCATGTTGTTGTATAATGAAGGGGAAAATAGAATATCGGTCTATCTTCGGGGCAGGGTGAAAATCCCGACCGGCGGTGATGAACTATATATGATTTTGTTCTAAGCCCGCGAGCCGTTAAGGCAGGATTTGGTGTGATTCCAAAGCCGACAGTATAGTCTGGATGGGAGAAGATGGAGGTTCAAGCGTTCAAAAAAGATATGGATTTGAACGTCTGTTTGATGTGCCTTAAATTCTCCCTTTGTGTAAAAACACAAAGGGTTTTTTCGTTCTATGAAAAAGTAGGCATAGCAGAACCTTTCCACTTTCCATGAGATGATCGATGGAAAAGGAGAGAGAAAGATGAAACAAAAAAACAGTGTAGTGCAGATGGTGAGTGTAGCGATGCTAAGTAGTATTGCATATTTACTGATGATGTTGGATTTCCCGTTCCCAGGGCTTCCGCCATTTTTAAAAATTGATTTTAGTGATGTGCCAGCTTTAATTGCTGCGATTATTTTTGGGCCAGTTGCAGGGATAATTGTAGAGGCCATAAAGAATATTTTACATTACGGGATTCAAGGGAGTTTAACGGGAGTACCAGTTGGAGAAATTGCTAACTTTATTGCAGGATGTTTATTTATTGGACCGGCAGCTTTCTTATTTAGAAAGTATCGTACTGTTAAGAGTTTAACGACAGGATTAATGCTAGGGACAATTACAATGGCGCTCATTATGAGTGTATTAAATTACATCATTATATTCCCGGCTTACACTTGGTTTTTAAATTCACCAGCTATGTCTAGCGAGGCTATAAGAACAACGGTTGTAACGGCAATCTTACCATTTAATTTGATTAAAGGAATTGTTGTGACAATTGTTTTTGTAGCGTTATTCTCACGCCTGAAAGTATGGGTGTTTGCAAAAATGAAAAATGCATAAAAAAATAAATTGAAACTTTAATCAGTAAAGGTTTTGTTCATCCACTCACTGATTATCAGCCTTCACCAATCGGGCTTTTACGGGCAGTTGGTCCCTCACCTAACTTCTTGGCTTTCGCTGAATTTTGAGGTGGGGTCTTATTGTCCGGCAAATAGCGGGATAAAAAACCATTAGTAGTATGGAGCTACTAATGGTTTTTTATTAAGTGGAATGAAAATAGAAAACAAAAAATATCCCTCATATTAATGAGGGATATTTTTTGAAGTTAATAAAAGACTATTCGAATTTTAAAGCATCGCCTTCGAATGATTCGTCAGCAACTTTAATTGAGTCAGTTGGACAACCTTCGAATGCATCCATCATATCTTCAAGTAATACATCTGGAATTTCAACGATACCTTGGTTATCGTCTAACGTTACAAATGCAATACCTTCATCATCATAGTCATAAATGTCTGGTGCAGCAGCGCCACAAGCACCACATGCGATACAAGTATCTTTATCAACGATTGTATATTTTGCCATCTTTTTTCCCTCCTAATAATATGTATGTGAAAAGCTCGCCATAAAAATTATAACCTTATTGTAAAACGGTTTTTAAAACTTTTCAACATAAAATTATAATGATAATGCTTATCAATTAGGGTGTCAACTAATTTTTGTATTATGTCATAAGATTTTCAAAATACGTAAATGTTATTTCGTTTGGTACAATAGACTATATACAAGTATATGGTGCCGATATGATAAGTTTGATGAGTAACGGTGGTGCAATCATACTAAAAGCAATTAAATTAGACTGAAAGGTGGAAGCGGTAATGCAACTACAATATACTTTATTGTATTGTTTAAAACAATTGAATGGTGAAAGGACCGTTTCTTCTATTTATTATTTATTAAAAGGAAAACGATCTTCGCAAACGTTACAAGATGGAAATATGTTCCGAATTTCTTTTTTGTTTGGAATATATAAATCGTTAAATAGAACAGACTATGATCGTGAAGTTGCAAAGTTGTTGCGAGCAGATTTGATTCAAGAAATACATGAAAATACATATTTGTTAACATCTAAAGGTAAAATGCAGTTACATACATGGGAGAAAGTGTATGCTTTTCCGGCCCATTTACATGGTTTACACTATGGTGAATTAGGTGAAACATTTTGGAAAAGATTATCATTAATTATTCAAACGATATCTAATTTACAACAGAATAATACGAAGTTTATTCCCATTCAACAAGATACAGAAATAATGATGTGGGTAAAACGCTTTTTAACAGGTATACCATATAGGCGAAGTGAATTGGCTAAAAGATTATGGAAAGAAATACAACATCTTTTAGGAAAAGGTGATGTGGTAGAAGCGACGATTGTAACATATCGATTAACAGGATATGAACGTATCGGTTGTACATTGCAGCAATTAGCTGAAATTACGAAACAAGATATATTACGGGTGTACTTTTTATTTTGGGGTACAATTCACTTCCTTATACAAGAAGTTCGTGATAAAGAAAATGAATTTCCACTATTAGCTGAGATTATCTCTTATCCAAATGAGAGAGCTGAATTATTTAGTTTATCAACGAAAAAAACATATAATTTTTGGAGACAAGGACGATCTTTAGATGAAATAGCGACAATTAGAAATTTAAAGGTCGCAACGATAGAAGATCATTTTGTTGAAATTGCTTTGCGAGAAAGAGATTTTTCTATCGAGATGTTTATGGAAAAAGACAAAATAGATAAAGTAACAAAAGTAATTGATGCATTACAAACACGTAAGTTGCGTGAGTTGAAACAAGCGGTTGGAGAGGATATCTCTTATTTTGAAGTTCGTCTTGTATTGGCACGGATGGAGGGTATAAATGAAACTTGAGGAATATTTATATAGGTGGTTTGGATATTCTGAATTTCGTCCAGGTCAAAAAGGGGTAATTACAGATTTATTGGAAGGAAAAGATGTTATAGCGATGCTTCCGACCGGAAGAGGGAAGTCTATGTGCTATCAACTTCCAGGGCTAATGCAAGAAGGAACAGTACTTGTTGTATCGCCATTATTATCTTTGATGGAAGATCAGGTTACGCAATTAAAATATGTTGTGAAAAACCGAGTAATTGCATTTAATAGTTTTCGGACATTACATGAAAAAAGAGAAGCGATGAAAAAATTAGCTTCATATAAATTTATTTTTGTATCACCAGAGATGTTGCAGTCGGAAGTGTTAATAAGAGAATTGAAGAAAGTTCATATTTCATTATTTGTTGTGGATGAGGCCCATTGTATTTCACAATGGGGTTATGATTTTAGACCAGACTATAAAAAACTAAATGTAGTCATTGAGAATATCGGGTCTCCTACGGTGCTAGCATTAACGGCGACAGCGACGAAAGATGTACTCCGAGATATAGCAGAGAGTTTAGATTTGAAGAATGTGACGCAGCATGTATACTCTATTGATCGTCCAAATATTGCAATGGAAGTACAATTTGTGGATACGATAGAAGAGAAGAAAGAAGCGCTTTTGGACCAGGTAATGTATTTACAAGGGCCAGGTATTGTATATTGTTCAAGCAGAGCGTGGACAGAACGTTTAACGGAATATTTAAGAGGAAAAGGCGTGACTGGTGTCGCTTTTTATCATGGTGGTATGGAACATGAAGAGCGTATGTTAATTCAACAGCAGTTTATGAATGATCAGTTGCAGCTTGTAATATGTACCAGTGCTTTTGGTATGGGAGTAAATAAGTCGAATACAAGATATATTATTCATTTCCATTATCCGACTAATATAGCTTCCTATTTACAAGAAATCGGAAGAGCTGGAAGAGATGGTGAACCGAGTATAGCTATCTTACTATGTAGTCCGTTAGATCACGATTTACCAATTTCAATAATTGAAGACGAATTGCCAAGTCAGTCGCAAATACAATTTTTATTTTCTTTACTACAAGAAAGAATGTTTCAAACGAAAGAATTACCAATAGAAGAGGTAGAAGAAATTTGTTATAATGCAGCAAGATTTAATGAGCAATATTGGCGGTTCATCCGCTATCATCTCGAACAACTTGGAATCATACAACAGCGGAAATTAAAATTAGAGAGCTTGTCAGATGAAATTATGACCAGATTAATAGCTGAAGTAGAAATAAGGCTACGTAATAAATATAGTGAGCTAGAAAACATGAAATCATGGATACAAGTGAAAGGATGTAGACGTGAATATTTGCTGCAACAGTTCGGTTATAGAAAAGAGAACGAGTTAAAAAATTGCTGTGACTATTGTAGTATTACAAAAACAGATTATAAAAAAAGACAAGCGCAACAATCGGATTTCGACTATAATTGGGAAACAGAGTTACAAAAGCTTTTCGGTCTAGAAAAGATGGGGGAATGATGAATATTCAAAGGCATAATATTGAAGATATGAGTCCGAAAGAAATAAGGCTGAATCTGTATATCACACAGTTCATTATTATCGGTATCGGTTGTTTACTAGCATATATATTATTCCGAGATATAAAATCGGTGTATAGTCTGTGGAAATGGGAACCGGTGTCTATACTTATAATAGGTGGCTTATTAGCAATTGGTATTGTGTTATTAGATTATGTTGCAATGCGAGTATTTCCTGAGTCTTGGTTTGATGATGGTGGTATTAACGATAGGATGTTTCAAGGAATGTCAGTTATGCATCTACTCGTTATTACGTTCATTATCGGTTTTGCAGAAGAATTTTTATTTAGAGGTGTAGTGCAGACGCACTTTGGAATTGTAATAGCGAGTTTAGTATTTGCAGTGTTACATATTCGGTATATAAAAAAGCCATTTTTGTTTTGTTTCGTCTGTTTCATTAGTTTTGTCTTTGGTTATGTGTTTGAATGGACAGGAAATTTGTTTATAACAATCTTTGCACACTTTCTTGTTGATTTTATAATGGGACTCCAATTAAGAAAATAAATGGAAGGTGGTGGTGAACAACATGAGAAAACGAATTCCTGATTTTGAAGAGGAATTAGAAGTTGAGCGAGTGGAAGAAAAAGAAAGTTTACCGCCGCGTAGTGAAATTCATAGAAATAAAGAGAAAAAACAAAAGTTTAAAATGAATCATATTTTCGTCCGAGTTTTAACATTTCTATTCATATTACTACCAATTAGTATCTTATGGTATACAGATAAATATATTCAGGTGAAAAGTGATGGTAATAACGCTGGGAAGAGTGCATTTGAGGTTATTTTCTTTGATTCAGCTAAATCTGAGTCTGAGGCACCATCTGAGAAAGTAGTAACGCATACGGTAAAAGAGGGAGAAACTTTAGAAAGTATAGCGAAGCAATATTTTTCAGATGAAACTGGGATTGAAGTGATTAAAAAGTATAATGATTTACAAGAAGATGAAGTGAATGTAGGTCAAGAAATAAAAATTCCGATAAAAGATAAGTCCGCAAAGCAGGAGAGTTAGTAACATACTTGATATAAAAACTGAGGATTATCTTTATGAGGAAGGGAGTAAAAAATATATGATATGGATTATCTTATTAAGTACTCTCATATGTATTGGTATTATATTTCTTCTTGTAATGTATACAGAAGCGATGCGTAATACTGTGTTAGAACATACTTTAATATTTGAAGAATTTCCAGAAAGTTTTCAAAAAGTAAAGGTGTTTTTTATTTCTGATATTCATAGAAGAGTCATTTCAAATTCAGTAATTGAACAAGTAAAAGGAAAAGTAGACCTTGTAATTATTGGCGGTGATTTAGCGGAAAGAGGCGTCCCTTTATCGAAAATCTCTGCAAATATACAAAAGTTAAGAGCGATAGCTCCTGTATATTTTGTGTGGGGAAATAATGATTATGAGATTGAATATCATGAATTAGATGCTTTGTTATTAGAAAATAATGTGAAAGTTTTAGATAATACAAGAGTTGTATTTGAGTCTGAATTAGGAGAAAAAATTTGTTTACTCGGTGTAGATGATGTTGGTTTGAAACGTGATCGTTTAGATTTAGCGTTGGCTGATTGCAGAGAAGATGGTTTTCGCATATTAATTAGCCACAACCCTGATATAATAAATAAAATGTCTGGAAAAGAACAAATTTCACTTGTGTTAAGTGGACATACACATGGAGGACAGATTCGATTATTCCCATCTAAAAAATATTTAAAAGGTGGCGTATATAAGCGTTCAAATATGACTCTTTTTGTTAGTAATGGGTATGGAACAACGTTGATTCCACTTCGCTTCCGAGCACCTGCTCAAACACATATTATTACGTTATGCGGAGGGAAATGATGCCAACTCTAAACGGGAAATATAACATAAAAGCTGTTTCGAATATAATTGGAATTCAGCCAAGTACGCTTCGTGCATGGGAAAGACGATATCAAATTATTGCCCCGAAGCGGAATCATGCGGGGCATCGATTATATACAGAAGAGCAAATTCAAATTTTGAAATGGTTAATGGACAAGGTTTCTTCCGGCATGATGATTGGACAAGCGGTTCAATTATTAGAAGGGAATCGTTTGCAGAGTAATGTTCAAAAAGAAATACATTACGATAGAGAAGTTGTTTTAGTGGACGATTTACTACAAGCTTTGTTAAAATTTGATGAAATTACAACTTCTGCATTGTTAAACGAGGCTTTTAGTATTTATGCAACAGAAAAAGTTATAGCAAGTATTGTTCTTCAAGTGTCAAATAAATTGTTAACGTTAAAAAATAATAATGAAGTTACAATGGTGCAATTCCAATATGGCGTATCATTTTTACAAACTCGTCTGGGAATGGTGTATCATAATGCATCATCATTTTCTTCTATACACAAAGTTGTTTTGTTAGAAAATAATATGTTGAAAGGATTTGTTTTCTCAACGTATTTACGCTTAAAAGGATATGAGGTGATATATATTAGGTCAAGCTTAGCAGAAGATAGCATTTTGCAAGCTGTTGAGCAAATACAACCTACATATGTAGTAGTCTCATTTGATGACGGACGAGAACTTAAGAACGCGATGAACTACATGAATTTGTTGCAAGAAAAAAGTGAGAACCTTTCAGTTGGGTTTATAGGAGAAATAGGTACTCGAGATCAGTTGAACATTCAAACAAACCTAATTGGTGATACGAAAGAAGAATGGGATGATTGGTTAAAAATGTTAGAATAGTTGTTCGAAAAGAACCATCTATTTTCTATTTCATATAATAAAAATTATATTCATTGGTTACGTAGGGAGGGTATGGGATGAGGCTGGAACGATTAAATTACAATAAGATAAAAATTTTCTTAACATTTGATGATTTATCTGAACGAGGATTAACGAAAGAAGATTTGTGGAGAAATGCACCGAAAGTACAGCAATTGTTTCGTGATATGATGCAAGAAGCAAATAAGGAATTAGGTTTTGAAGCGGATGGTCCGATTGCAGTTGAAGTATTTTCTCTACAAGCGCAAGGGATGGTCGTAATTGTAACGAAAGAACATCAAGATGTGGATACAGATGATGAGTTCCGTGACGAGTTTATTGAAATGCAAGTGACTCTAGATGAAAGCGAGCATATACTTTATGAGTTTGCTACACTAGACGACGTAATTAACCTGTCGAATCGTTTATATAACCTTGATGTAACTGGCGGAAAACTATATACGTGGGATGGTCGTTTCTATCTTTGGATGGAAGAAGAGGAGCAAGTTCAATTACTGAAGGCAGATTTTATAGCTATTTTAGCGGAATATGGTAATCCGTCTACAGCAACTATTTATCGT
Source organism: Bacillus cereus (assembly GCF_007678085.1). Classification (GTDB taxonomy): domain Bacteria; phylum Bacillota; class Bacilli; order Bacillales; family Bacillaceae_G; genus Bacillus_A; species Bacillus_A cereus_BE. The sequence goes on from NZ_VEDW01000001.1 coordinate 32,631, forward strand.
CTAATGGAGTATGGTAAAGAATTAATGGCTTCTCAAGCAATTGAACAAATACACAATTACTTTGTGAAAAAACAAAACCTTAGCTAATATAACAAAGCTAAGGTTTTGTTTTTTTATTTGGAAAAACCTAAAATACTGGTCTGAAAATGTCAAAATGATCAATGGTATAGCGGGAATCATAAATACTTGGGCGTTCTTTACTTTACTTAAAAGTACCTTCTTAAGGTGTTATATATAAGTAAAATAAAAAATATTTAAATATTTAAGTATTTTACTTTTCTAAAAGCAATAAAAGGACTATAATGATAGTGAAAACGCTTGCAACAGAAAATAGTTTGTATATATTTGTTAGCGTTTTCTATTGCATTCCAAATTTAACGGTGTATACTAGGCAATGAAGGTTTACTAAACAAGTGAAATTACAGGGGGTTTACTTACTATGGTAGCCGAAAAGGGAACTCAAACAAAAACACAACAACAAAGGGAACAACATTTTGAACTATTGAATTCGACACAAATTGTTATTAGTGAAGCATTAGAAAAATTGGGTTATCCAAACGAAGTATATGAATTATTAAAAGAACCAATTCGTATGATGACAGTGAAAATACCAGTTCGTATGGATGACGGGACTGTTAAAATATTTACAGGATATCGTGCACAACATAATGATGCTGTTGGTCCAACGAAAGGTGGAATTCGCTTCCATCCGAATGTAACAGAAAATGAAGTGAAAGCACTTTCAATCTGGATGAGTTTAAAATGTGGTATTGTTGATTTACCATACGGCGGAGGTAAAGGTGGAATTATCTGTGACCCACGTGAAATGTCATTCCGTGAGTTAGAAAGATTAAGCCGCGGTTATGTACGAGCAATTAGTCAAATCGTAGGACCGACGAAAGATATTCCAGCTCCAGATGTATTCACAAACTCTCAAATTATGGCATGGATGATGGATGAGTATAGCCGTATCGATGAATTTAATTCACCAGGATTTATTACAGGTAAGCCACTTGTATTAGGTGGATCACATGGACGTGAAACAGCAACGGCGAAAGGTGTAACAATTTGTATTCGTGAAGCTGCCAAAAAACGCGACATTGATATTAAAGGTGCACGCGTTGTTGTTCAAGGATTCGGTAATGCTGGAAGCTTCTTAGCTAAATTTATGCATGATGCAGGCGCGAAAGTTATTGCAATCTCGGATGCTTACGGTGCATTGCATGATCCAAACGGATTAGATATTGATTATTTATTAGACCGTCGTGATAGCTTCGGTACAGTAACAAAACTATTTAATAATACAATTTCAAACAAAGAGTTGTTAGAACTTGATTGCGACATTTTAGTTCCAGCTGCAATTGAGAACCAAATTACAGAAGAAAATGCTAATAATATTAAAGCGAAAATCGTTGTTGAAGCTGCAAATGGTCCAACAACATTAGAAGCAACTAAAATTTTAACAGATCGCGGCATTTTACTTGTTCCAGACGTATTAGCAAGTGCTGGTGGTGTAACAGTATCTTACTTTGAGTGGGTACAAAATAACCAAGGTTACTACTGGACTGAAGAAGAAGTAGAACAACGTTTAGAAAAAGTAATGGTAAGATCATTTGATTCTATTTATGAAACAGCACAAGTTCGTAAAGTGAACATGCGCTTAGCAGCGTATATGGTCGGTGTTCGTAAAATGGCTGAAGCAAGTCGCTTCAGAGGTTGGGTATAATATTATAACGTGAGAAAACGTGATTCCTTTCGAGGGAATCACGTTTTTTTGTTGAAGTATTAGAGCGAGGTGTTGTATATGGAAAATGAAATGATGGAACGAGTAGAACAATTAGAAGAAAAGGTTAAGAGGTTAGAGGGAGAACTAGCGAGAACTACGAACCCGAAAAAAACAAGTATCGTTCGGATGTTCGGGGAAGGACTACTGTTTTTAATGTTTGGTGCAGTTGTAGTAGGGCCTATTATTGCCTTTATAATCTCGATTCTTACTTGGTTTGCTGAAAAATAAAATAAAAATAAAAAGAACGCTTGTTCTATACGAACAAACGTGCTATACTTTCCTTAGATAAACAAAACGGAAATGATTTTAAGGAGAGATAAATGATGAAAATGACAGTAGACCAAAGATTTATGATGCCAGCAGATGTTGTAGAACGAGTGGAAGTATTAAGAAACAAACAAAGTAAGCGTGGCACATTATTACAATCAGTAAATAAATTTTTCGGTTTAGATACGAAAGAAGATTGTGTTTGGTTTTACGGTTTTTATGGAGTTGCTGTAAGTATTTTATTATTTATGGTGTTCACATCAAATATTTTCAATTTTCTCTTCGCGTAAGAAATATGCGATAAAGACATTGCTACCGAATACATATATAAAGAAGTAAGGCAATCTTCTGAAGCGGGAGTTGGTAGTAATGGCGATGTTTCCTATAGAGCGTAACTATATTGGGTATGGAAGTTCACGACCGGGAATTCCTCTCTCTAAAGTAAGATTTATTGTAAGTCATGATACGGGGAACCCTGGTAGCAATGCGATAGGGAATCGGGATTATTTTAATGAAATACAACCGAAAGCTTCGGCACATACATTTATAGATGATAAAACAATATTGGAAATTGTTCCTATAAATGAAGTTGCCTATCATGTTCGGTATGGTGTGCCGACAGATAATGACTTATATGGTTATGATGCCAATAAAGCAGCCATTGGAGTGGAACTTTGTTATGGCGGTGATGTTAACTTTTGGGAAGCATATACCCGTTTTACGTGGTATCATGCGTATTTATGCCAAAACTTCGGCTTGAATCCGAAAAAAGATATCGTATCACATAAAACACTTGACCCAGCTAGAAAGATTGATCCTGAAAATGTATTAGGGAAACAAGGTATTAAATTTCAGCAGTTTTTAGCAGATGTCTATCGGATGTACGTTTCGTTTAGATGACAAATATATGAAAAATGAATACAATAAAGATAGGTGCCTACTGCTGTAAGTAGGTTTTTTCTTGTTTTAATAATTAGCGTATTGGTAGAAGACTAGGAGTGAGCTGAGTATGCAGAAAGAAACAGCTATCATAATTGGAGGCGGTCCGTGCGGATTAGCAGCAGCAATTTCGTTGCAAAAGGCAGGGATAAATCCGTTAGTAATTGAAAAAGGAAACATTGTAAATGCAATTTATAATTATCCAACTCATCAAACATTTTTCTCTTCTAGTGAAAAATTAGAAATTGGTGATGTAGCTTTTATTACAGAAAATCGTAAGCCTGTTCGAAATCAAGCGCTTGCGTATTATCGTGAAGTAGTAAAGCGTAAATCTGTACGTGTAAATGCTTTTGAACGAGTGGAGAAAGTTCAAAAAGATGGAGAAGTTTTTAATGTTGAGACGACAAAGCGTGACGGAAGTAAAGAAATATATATAGCGAAATATATTGTTGTAGCAACTGGATATTATGACAATCCAAATTATATGAATGTTCCAGGTGAGGAATTGAAGAAAGTAGCTCACTATTTTAAAGAGGGACATCCTTATTTTGATCGAGATGTAGTAGTTATAGGTGGGAAAAACTCTAGTGTAGATGCCGCGTTAGAACTTGTTAAAGCCGGTGCACGTGTAACAGTTTTATATCGCGGGAGTGAGTATTCTCCAAGCATTAAGCCATGGATTTTGCCGGAGTTTGAGGCATTAGTACGAAGTGGCACAATTCAAATGCATTTCGGGGCTCACGTGAAGGGAATTACTGAACATACATTAACGTTTACAGTTGATGATGAGGCATATACAATCCAAAATGATTTTGTATTTGCGATGACGGGTTACCATCCTGATCATAGTTTCTTAACGAAGATGGGTGTTCGGATTGATGAAGAAACAGGACGTCCGATTTATACAGAGGATACAATGGAAACGAATGCTGAAAATATTTTCATTGCAGGTGTAATCGCTGCTGGAAATAATGCGAATGAAATATTTATTGAGAACGGTCGATTTCATGGAGATGCGATTGCGCAAACCATTGCAACGAGAGAAATGTAAAAAGAAGCTGTCGAAGTTTATTTCGACAGCTTCTTTTTTAATTGTGCATAAACATATTTTGGATTGTTTCATGAGAAGTTGTATTCTCTAATGCAACTAATAATTTAATACGTGCTTTTTGAGCATTTAAACCGTATGTGAATACAATGCCCATATCTTTTAATTGTTTGCCGCCACCTTCATATGAATATACATCTTGAACGATGCCATTGAAACAACGAGAAACTAATACGACAGGAATTCCTTTGTTTATTAATCGTTCTAAACTAGGAAGTGTTCTTGGTGGTAAATTACCTTGTCCAAGTGCCTCAATAACAATCCCGTCTACTGGAAGATTTTCAATTGCTGCTAACAATGTATCGTCCATACCAGCATATGCTTTTAGAACGACTACGTTTTTAGAAACTTTATTTACTGAATATGTTTCGTGATGTACTAAAGCATGGTGGAATACAACGCCGCGCTTTGTTACCATGCCAATTGGTCCATACTGTGGACTTTGGAATGTTGCTACATTACTTGTATGTGTTTTCGTTACATTTGTAGCGCAATGAATTTCGTCATTTAATACGACTAGCACACCTTTTTCTGCAGCTTCATTACTGCTAGCGACTTTTACAGCCGATAAGAAGTTATATAGACCATCAGCACCCAATTCATTACTAGAACGCATTGCGCCAGTCACAACGATTGGAATAGTTGCTTGCACTGTTAAATCTAAGAAATAGGCTGTTTCTTCTAATGTATCCGTACCATGCGTAATGACTACGCCATGAATGTTGTCTTGTTTTACTCTTTCATCAATGATGACTTGTAATTGTAACATTTCGCTCGGTGTCATATGAGGAGATGGTAGATGGAACACATCTTCAACGATTAAATCAACATCGCCTTCTAAATCAGGAATAAATTTTAAAAGAGGATTTTTTTCACCTGGTTGTACGACCCCAGTTTCTTTATCTTCCTCCATTGCAATTGTTCCACCTGTGTGTAAAACTAGGATTCTTTTCAATGCTTATACCCCTTTCAAGTTGAAAAATACATTTAGAACATAACATGTTTTAAGTAAATTCGACAATGGAAATGTATAAAAGTATGCCTCGAAAATGACAATAAAGTTAGCTGATATATGTACGATGTGTAAAATCACGAAACGAAATGTGTAAATATAAGATAGGAGGGAGCAATTACGTTGAAAAAGATGGAGAAAATTTTTATTCGTATATTAGTAATACAATTCATTTGTCTTTTTGTTGTGCAATTGTTATTTATACATAAGTCATCAGTGAAATATTTATCTAAAATTGTTTATTATGAAGGTGTCATGGTAAAAAACAAAGCAGAAATCTTACAGGTGAATAGGTAGTTTTCATTTTCTTCTATGAAGGATTATGCTACAATAATTGAGGATTTAATGACGTGAAGCAAATGAGAAGAAGCAGGAGAATACCTGCTTTTCGTTTTGTTTTATAAGTGAAAAAATGAGGTGTTACAATGGATAAACGAATTTCAATTGCTATAGATGGTCCAGCAGCTGCTGGAAAAAGTACGGTTGCAAAAGTTGTGGCAAAGAAACTTTCTTACGTTTATATTGATACAGGCGCAATGTACCGCACGATTACATATGCAGCCCTTGAACAAAAAGTGGACATAGAAAATGAAGAGAAGTTAATGGAAGTTGTAAAGAATGTAAATATTGAGTTTCAACAAGGAGAAAATACACAACTTGTATTTTTAAATGGACAAGATGTTTCTGAAGTAATTCGTACACCTGAGGTGACGAATCGAGTATCTATTGTGGCGAAACATCGTCTTGTTCGTGAAGAAATGGTACGTCGTCAACAAGAGTTAGCGGAAAAAGGCGGCGTTGTAATGGATGGTCGTGATATTGGTACACATGTGTTACCAGATGCTGAAGTGAAAATCTTTATGCTTGCTTCTGTTGAAGAAAGAGCAGAAAGAAGACATTTAGAAAATATGAATAAAGGTTTCGATTCTAATTTAGAGCAGTTAAAAAAAGAAATTGCTCAGCGTGATAAATTAGATTCAGAACGCGAGGTTTCTCCTCTAAAGAAAGCTGATGATGCATTGGAATTAGATACAACTTCTTTATCAATTGAAGAAGTTGTCCAAAAAATTATGAGTATTGTTTCAGGAGTGTTTGCGAAATAAAGAAAGGGGATAGCCTCTTTCTTTTTTTGTTTATATAGAAATGTAAAGGATACGTGAATTATGAGTCTCTTTCCTTGACAAATGATCGGATTTGTAAGAAGTTAGTAAAAGAAGGATAAAACTTTCAGAATATATTCGCTATTATATTTCAAAACATACTTTCTTCAAGATGATTTTGCTGTATACTATTTATATAGGTTTAATATATTTTCTAGTGAAATGTATGAAAACTGAGTATGTGATGATAAATTCTTAAACATGCAAATGAAAACATATGTTTTCATTTCGTATATACATAAAAAATGCTTTGTCAATTCTGTAGGGAGGTATTTCCATGGTAGAGAAAATGAATGAAGAAGTTATGGATTCAAAAGAATTACAAGTTGGTGACGTTGTTACAGGTTCTGTAACGAAAGTTGAAGAGAAACAAGTGCTTGTAAATGTTGGATACAAAACAGATGGCGTAATTCCAATTAGTGAATTAGCTAACGTTCATATTGAAAAAGCAAGCGATGTTGTAGAATTAGATCAAACACTAGAATTAAAGGTTATTAAATTAGAAGAAAATGATCTTGTCTTATCTAAGCGTGCTGTTGATGCAGAAAAAGCATGGGTAGAATTACAAGAGAAATTTGCTACTGGTCATGTATTTGATGTGACTGTAAAAGATATCGTGAATGGTGGATTAGTTGTGGACCTTGGTGTTCGTGGTTTTATCCCAGCTTCACTTGTAGAAGTACATTATGTAGAAGATTTTACTGACTATAAAGGCAAAACATTAGCCGTGAAAATTGTTGAATTAGACCGCGAAAAAAATCGTGTAATCCTTTCGCATAAAGCAGTAGTAGAATTAGAACTAGATTCTAAGAAAAAAGAAGCAATTTCTTCATTAAAAGAAGGAGACGTTGTTGAAGGAACTGTGCAACGATTAACGGATTTTGGTGCTTTCGTTAACGTTGGTGGTGTGGACGGTTTAGTTCATATTTCACAAATTTCGCACGAACGTGTAGAGCAACCTTCTGAAGTATTAGAGCAAGGTCAAAAGGTAAAGGTAAAGGTATTATCTGTTGATGCTGATACACAACGTATTTCTTTATCGATTAAAGCAGCTCAACCGGGACCTTGGGAAAATGTTGCTGGAGAAATAAAAGCTGGCGATATTCGTGAGGGAGTAGTAAAACGTCTTGTTACATTCGGTGCATTCGTTGAAATTTTACCTGGCGTTGAAGGTCTTGTGCATGTATCTCAAATTGCAAATCGTCACGTGAAAAATCCAAATGAAGTATTGGAAATGGGACAAGAAGTAAAAGTGAAAGTGCTTGAAGTCCATGTAGCAGAGAAACGTATTTCTTTAAGTATAAAAGAAGCGCTTGAGGAAAATAATGTAATTGAAGATTATAGTCAGTATGAACCAAATGCTGATTCTGCTACTTTCCAATTAAGTGATATTATTGGTGAACAACTGAAAAAATTAAAGAAATAAAGAGGGGTACAAGTGGTAAGGGCAAAACGTAAATTAGATCATATTGAATACGCTCTTTCTACTGGTCAGTCTCGTACGCATGGCTTTCATGATATTGATTTTGTGCATCAAGGTTTGCCAAATTCAAGTTATGACACAATAACATGTGAAACAAAAATCGGCGAACTTTCACTAAGTTCGCCGATTTTTATCAATGCGATGACTGGTGGTGGAGGAGAAAAAACGTTACATGTTAATGAACAATTAGCATATGTAGCGAAACATCACAGTCTTGCTATGGCTGTAGGTTCGCAAATGGCGGCGTTAAAAGATGAAAGTGAGGCTGCTTCTTATAAGATTATCAGAAAGGTAAATCCAAATGGTATTTTCTTTGCTAATTTAGGTAGTGAGGCAACTATCGAACAGGCAGAGCGTGCCGTTGATATGATTGAAGCGAATGCATTGCAAATTCATTTAAATGTCATACAAGAGTTAACAATGCCAGAAGGAGACCGTGACTTTACTGGTGTACTTCAGCGCATTGAGAAAATTGTTTTAAATAGTAAAGTTCCTGTCATTGTAAAAGAAGTTGGATTTGGAATGAGCAAGGAAACTGTAAAGCAGTTAGCGAATATAGGTGTAACGGCAATTGATATTGGTGGACAAGGTGGTACGAATTTTGCTGCTGTTGAAAATGAAAGAAGAGAGCGAATGCTTTCTTATTTTAATAACTGGGGCATACAAACAGCTACCTCGATTATTGAAGCAACCTCTACAAATAATAACCTCTCTTTTATTGCATCTGGGGGTATACAAACAGCGCTTGACGTAGCGAAAGCAATCGCATTAGGGGCGAATACAACTGCGTTTGCTGGTTACTTTTTACGTATTTTAATGCAAGATGGTATTGAGAAGTTAGTGGATGAAATTGATCTTTTACATACAGATTTGAAATTTATTATGACAGCTCTTGGTGCGAAGACGATAGAAGAATTACAGGCTGTACCTCTTGTTGTAAAGGGCGAAACATATCATTGGTTAACGCAGCGTGGTATTGATACGATGCATTATAGTAGAAGATAAAAAATCAACCGTTGGGTTGATTTTTTGTTTTCTGTTCTTTTTTAGTAATATAAAGTGAGGAATAAATTAATATTCTATCAAAGTAAAAAATAAAATTATTATTATGTATATAAACATTAGCTTGTGAAAAGTGCGACTGAAATAGAGGTTGAAAAATATAGATATTGTAATGGTGAATTATTGGAAAGGGTTTAATTTTGTCAAAGAAAATAGGTGGAGGTAAAAATAAATCCTAGAAAGATTTATACATGAAATATTATTTTGATATAAATAAAAATGTAAAAGACGGTTTCGTACAATATCGAAACCGTCTTTTTGTATTCATTAGTGCTGATTCTGTTTGCGAGCTTGCTCTGGTGTATCCAGTCCAGTTGCACCCGGATATTGTAGTGATTGGTCACGGTCAGATTCAACGCGGCGTGATTCTCTTAGTTTTCGTTCTTGACGATCTTTACCCATAATGAATAGCACCTCCTTATTAAAAGTGTTGCTGTTATATGAAAAAACTATGCGTGAAGAAAGTGGATTAACTTTCATAAAAAGTTCCCATAATGGAAAACATAGGAGGTGAAATGATGGAAGGGAGTACTTTTTATTTTGTAGCTTGGATAGGGTGGATTGTCGTAACTTTTCTTATGAAAAAGGACTCTATTCGGTGGAAGATAAGCGCCTGTATATTGGTTTTTATTATTTGCTCTCCGTTACATGTAACGATTGCTTCATTCACGGTATCAGTAAATGCACTTTTGCTTTGTATTGTAGCTTTTATAGGAATCACGCTCTATTCTATTTGGAAAAAATTATATAGCTTACTTTCGGCACTTATTATTGCAATGTTATATACAAGTTTTCATCTGTTAGAAGTATATGATCCAATTTGGATTGTAGTGGACAGGTTGTTTTTATTAAGTAGTGCTCTTGTGTATGCATCGGTTTTATTACACGAAGATCGCATATTACGATTATGTTCTCTTTATATAGGGATGTTACAGGGAGAATTGTTAGTGACGCTTATTTTTCGGAAACTACATTTCCCTTATGATTACGGTAGTTTAGCGTTTTTTGACATCGTCGCCGTTTCTACATTTTTCATGGCAATTTTGTTTTGGATTGCGAAAGCATCAGTATATATGGAACAGTTCAAGAGGAAAACACGTAAAAGAAAGGCGAGGGTAATACATGACTGAATATACACCGGCCATTTTATGTGGCGTAATAGCGGGGACAGTAACGAGAGTGCTAATGCTTAGGACAGATACGCGGCAATATCCGACGAGGCTCCACGGGAAAATTATTCACATTGCGATGGGATTAATTGCAGCGGCTTTAGGAGCGATTGCGATTCCGTCAATTTTGAAAAAAGATTTTTCTGCCATTACGTTTCTTACGTTAGCAGCAACACAGTTTCGTGATGTGCGTAATATGGAAAGAAATACACTTCAACAATTAGATGGATATGAGCTCGTACCGCGTGGAAATACATACATTGAAGGAATTGCATTAGTTTTTGAAAGTCGCAACTATTTGGCGATGTTAACGTCGTTTGCAACGACGTTTGCGTATATAGGGTTCCGTTCATGGATTGCTGGAGTAATTATGGCTATCATCGCATTTTTTATCGCGAAAAAGTTAATGTCGGGCAGAAGGTTACATGACCTTGTTGATATCGAGCATGTTCCACTTCGCTTTGAAAGAGCGGGGCTGTATATTGATAATATTTACATTATGAATATTGGATTGCCGGCAAGGCAAGAGGAAATTATGAAATATGGAATGGGCTTTATTTTAAGGCCGAAAACAATTGATGCGATGGTGACAATCTCAAACTTAGGACAACGACAGGCTATTTTACATGATGTTTCTGTCGCTTTAGGGATTTATAGAGATTCTGGTACGCCGGCGCTTGTGCCGTTAGCAAAGCGTGATTTAGAAGATGGTAGGGTTGGAATCTTCGTCTTGCCACAAGATCAAGATGCAGAGAAAGCGATAGGTGTCATAGGGAATGTGCCGACGTTAGAAAGTGCTGTTCATATGTCATCGGAAGCCCCGAAAGGAAGGGGAGATAAGGGATGATGTTAGAAAGTGTAATTCTCGCAGTTATTACAACAGCGCCGGAGAAATTTGCTGGTGGTGCCCCCTTGTTTACTTGTGAATCGACAGAGGAATTAGAATTTGTTGCAAATAATTTAGAGGCAATTTTAGATGGTATTGCGCATCGCTTACAAGAGAATGTATATATTATTGTGAAACATTAGCAACGTGTGTTATAATGTGAGGTGTTTTGATACGTTGAGAAATATTCTGGAATGCAAATCCCTTCTTGCACAAAGAAGGGTTTTTTACATAATAAACAGAAGCAAGTTGAAAGGATGAAAGTATATGCCGAAACCAGTAATAGCAATAGTAGGCCGCCCGAACGTAGGGAAATCTACTATTTTCAATAGAATTGTTGGAGAGAGAGTTTCAATCGTAGAAGATATTCCAGGTGTAACGCGCGATCGTATTTATAGCGCTGGAGAATGGTTAAATCATGAATTTAACATTATTGATACAGGTGGAATTGATATTGGAGACGAGCCGTTTTTGACACAAATTCGTCAACAAGCTGAAGTAGCGATTGATGAAGCAGATGTTATCATTTTTATGACAAATGGTCGTGACGGTGTAACAGCAGCGGATGAAGAAGTTGCAAAAATTTTATATCGTTCTAAAAAACCAATTGTTCTTGCGGTAAATAAAGTGGACAATCCTGAAATGCGCAGTGATATATATGACTTTTATGCATTAGGATTTGGGGAGCCATTCCCAATTTCAGGTACACACGGATTAGGATTAGGTGATTTATTAGACGAAGCTGCACAGCATTTTCCAAAGATTGAAGAAGACGGATATGATGAAGATACAATTCGTTTCTCTTTAATTGGACGTCCAAACGTAGGGAAATCATCACTTGTAAATGCTCTTCTTGGTCAAGAGCGTGTAATTGTTAGTAATGTAGCAGGAACAACTCGTGATGCTGTCGATACACCATATAGTAAAGACGGAAAAGATTATGTAATTATCGATACAGCTGGTATGCGTAAAAAAGGAAAAGTGTATGAAAGTACAGAAAAGTATAGTGTACTTCGTGCATTAAGAGCGATTGAACGTTCTGACGTTGTTTTAGTCGTTTTAGACGGTGAAGAAGGAATTATTGAACAAGATAAAAAAATCGCTGGATATGCTCATGATTCAGGGCGAGCTGTCGTTATCGTTGTAAACAAATGGGACGCAGTGAAAAAAGACGAGAAAACAATGAAAGCATTTGAAGAAAACATCCGTGCTCATTTCCAATTTTTAGAGTACGCACCGATTGTGTTCTTATCTGCGAAAACGAGAAAACGTACACAAACGTTAATTCCGGTTATCGATGAGGTAAATGAGAGCCATAGCATCCGTATTCAAACGAACGTATTAAATGATGTAATTATGGATGCGGTAGCGATGAATCCAACGCCAACGCATAACGGTAGTCGTCTGAAGATTTTCTATGCAACACAAGTCGCGGTAAAACCACCGACATTTGTTGTGTTTGTAAACGATCCAGAATTATTGCACTTCTCATATGAGCGCTTCTTAAAGAATCGTTTACGTGAATCATTTGGCTTTGTAGGAACGCCGATTCACATTATCGCTAGAGCAAGAGACTAATGGAGAGGATGTGATTTTATGACAAAAATCACAGTAGTTGGAGCAGGTAGCTGGGGAACAGCGTTAGCGATGGTATTAGCTGACAATGGGCATGATGTACGTATTTGGGGAAATCGTTCTGAACTTATGGATGAGATTAATACAAAACATGAGAATAGTCGATACCTTCCGGGAATTACATTGCCAAGCACAATCGTAGCCTACTCTTCTTTAGAAGAAGCATTAGTAGATGTAAATGTAGTACTTCTTGTAGTACCAACGAAAGCGTATAGAGAAGTACTGCAAGACATGAAGAAATATGTAGCGGGTCCGACTACTTGGATTCATGCAAGTAAAGGGATAGAACCTGGTACGTCAAAACGTATTTCGGAAGTGATTGAGGAAGAAATTCCAGAGGATTTAATAAAAGATGTTGTTGTACTGTCTGGACCGAGTCATGCTGAAGAAGTTGGTTTACGTCAAGAGACAACTGTGACGTCTGCAGCAAAGCGTATGGAGGCGGCTGAGGAAGTACAAGATTTGTTTATGAATAGTTACTTCCGTGTATACACAAATCCAGATATCGTTGGAGTTGAACTTGGTGGTGCGTTAAAAAATATTATCGCGTTAGCTGCTGGGATAACTGATGGTCTTGGATTAGGTGATAATGCGAAAGCGGCACTAATGACACGTGGTTTAACAGAGATTGCTCGTTTAGGAAGAAAAATGGGCGGAAATCCGTTGACGTTTGCTGGTCTAACTGGTATGGGAGACTTAATTGTAACTTGTACAAGCGTTCATAGCCGAAATTGGCGCGCTGGTAATATGCTCGGAAAAGGACACTCTTTAGAAGAAGTGTTAGAAAGCATGGGTATGGTTGTGGAAGGTGTAAGAACAACGAAAGCGGCTCATGAATTGGCAGAGAAAATGGAAGTGGAAATGCCGATTACAGCTGCTTTATATGACGTGCTATTTAATGGGAATGATGTAAAAGATGCAGTAGGCTCATTAATGGGACGTGTTCGAAAACACGAAGTAGAAGCTATACCTGACTTACTTTAAAGAAAAGCGACAGAAGTACATTCGTACTTCTGTCGCTTTTTATTTTTTGGGTCTTTTCACCATTTTTTTATTTTTGCATAGGATGAAGAGTAACTTGAGGAGAGGGTGAAAAGGATGGATAATAACATTTTTAATAACATTGAAAAAGAAGCAAAAGTGAATAAAGAAGATATTTTTAAATTAGCATCATCTGTACAAAATGCGAATTTACGTGATGAGACTGTGCTTCGTCAATTGATTCATCAAGTGGCTCTTATGGCAGGACGTGAAGTGCCGAAAGAACAAGAGGATCAAATTGTAAAAGCGATTATTAACAATAATATGCCGGCAGATTTTGGTTCGTTAAGCAAAATGTTTAAAAAATAAAATATGAGAAACAAAGAGTTTGTAGATTGCATATGATAGCTATGAAAGTATGGGAATAGAGCTGTTTTGGGCATATTTGGTCAACCGAAGCGAGAAATACACTCGCTTCGGTTTTATTTTTGTCTAGAGTAGTGAAAGGTGCGAAAAAACCTGTTGATTAAAGTTATATATTCGTAATTTGTAGTAAAATGTTCTTTTTGTATTTGTTTAAAGATTTTAATTTGTTAAAATAGTATAAAAATAGATTAATGAAAAGGGGTGTGTATATGTCAGAAGGGCTTATAAAAATGTGGTTTGCTTTAGGGGCAATTGGATTTATGTTTTTTGCAGTAAGTTTTATTTTACTAAGTAGATATAAAATAAAGAATAAATTTTTGAAAGGGATTACAGCATTAGTAGCCTACACCCTTATGATTGTGTCAGGAATTGTTATTTTTCTTGTAGTATTTAGTGGACCTGTACAGCAGTAAAGGGAATAGTCTCGAAAATGCAGCATACGGAGCAAGTCATATTTAGTATGAAAAGGTGATTGTTAGTGAAAAAATTACATATTATTTTAATATTTTGTTGTATGAGCCTTTTAACAGGATGTCTGTATCCGAAAGAAAATATGAAACAAAATGCTGTTCCTTATGAAGATCAGCTACAGGTTGTTCAAAAAGCTGTAGTGACATTTAAGGAGCAAAATGATGGGATATTGCCAATTAAGACGAGGGATATGAATACGCCTATTTATCAAAAGTATCCAATCGATTTTCAAAAGATTGCTCCGCGTTACATTCAAGAAGCGCCAGGGAATGCGTATGAAAGTGGAGGGGTATATCAATACGTATTAATAGACGTTGAAACAAATCCGACAGTAAAGTTAATTGATGTTAGGATGGCTGAACAAATTCAGGAATTATCATTAAAGCTTAGGATGTATCGGGATGAACATCAATACCCACCTTTTAAAAAGGTAATTTCAGATGGTGTGTATGAATTAGATTTCAAAAAACTAGGATATAAAGATGTACCGCAAGTGACAAGTCCGTATTCTGGTAAAGGACTTCCTTTTGTAATCAATGAAAAGGGAGAAGTTTATGTTGATTATCGAATCGACTTATATGAAGCGTTGAAAAAAAATGAAGGGCAATTTAAGGAGGGGGAAGATATTCGGAATATACTTTCGAAAGATTCTCCATTTGTACCTGCTTATTCTTTACCGTACACGGTAAAGAATGGAGAACCAATTTTTTTAAAATCATAAGTCATGAACCTTTCTTTTAGTGAATAAGTTCTAGAAGAAAGGTTTTTTATGTTACACAACTTGTGATGCAAACAAAAGGTATTTTTTAATAGTCATATGAAATTGGACAAAATTATATGATATATTGTCCGAACTTCTAGAATACCATTATATTATATCAGATATTATAGACAACGTTAGAGAAGGTATTAGTTGACTATAAACGTGGAATTATTCCCAAAAATATTGAGGGAGGGAATCACTTGGAAAAGGTAGATATTTTTAAAGATATTGCGGAACGCACAGGCGGTGATATTTATTTTGGAGTTGTAGGAGCTGTTCGAACAGGGAAATCAACATTCATTAAAAAATTTATGGAACTTGTAGTTATTCCTAATATTGAGAATGAGTCTGACCGTCAAAGGGCGCAGGATGAACTGCCTCAAAGTGCTGCTGGTCGTACAATCATGACGACGGAACCGAAGTTTGTTCCAAACCAAGCGGTTTCTATCGAAGTAGATGAAGGTCTTGAAGTGAATATTCGATTGGTAGATTGCGTCGGATATACAGTTCCAGGAGCGAAAGGCTATGAAGATGAGAATGGCCCGCGCATGATTAATACTCCTTGGTATGAAGAGCCTATTCCATTCCATGAAGCTGCAGAAATCGGCACACGTAAAGTAATTCAAGAGCATTCAACAATTGGTGTTGTAATTACAACAGATGGAACGATTGGTGAAATTCCAAGAAGAGATTATATAGAGGCAGAAGAACGGGTAGTAAATGAGTTAAAAGAAGTCGGAAAACCTTTCATTATGATCATCAACACTGTACAGCCGTATCATCCAGATACAGAGCAATTGCGTCAAAGTTTATCTGAAGAATATGATATTCCAGTCATTGCGATGAGTGTTGAAAGTTTAAGAGAAACAGATGTGTACAATGTGCTTCGAGAGGCGTTATTTGAGTTCCCGGTATTAGAAGTGAATGTGAACCTTCCGAGCTGGGTAATGGTGTTAAATGAAGGGCATTGGTTACGCCAAAGTTATCAAGAAGCTGTTCAAGAGACTGTTAAGGATATAAAACGTCTTCGTGATGTGGACCGTGTCGTGTGGCAGTTTAGTCAGTATGAATTTATTGATCGAGCGAGCCTAGCTGGCATTGACATGGGGCAAGGTGTAGCAGAGATTGATTTATATGCACCTGATGAATTGTACGATCAAATTTTAAAAGAAGTAGTAGGGGTAGAAATTCGAGGGAAAGATCATTTATTGAAGCTTATGCTCGATTTATCTCATGCGAAGATAGAATACGATCAAGTGGCGGATGCCCTGCGTATGGTAAAGCAAACAGGATATGGTGTAGCGGCGCCTGCGTTAGCTGATATGAGCTTAGATGAGCCAGAAATTATCCGACACGGTTCAAGGTTTGGTGTGAAATTAAAAGCTGTAGCTCCATCTATTCATATGATTAAAGTAGATGTGGAATCTACGTTTGAACCAATCATTGGTACTGAAAAGCAAAGTGAAGAATTAGTTCGTTATTTAATGCAGGATTTTGAAGATGATCCATTATCGATTTGGAATTCTGACATATTTGGACGTTCGCTAAGTTCTATTGTTCGAGAAGGCATTCAAGCGAAACTATCTTTAATGCCAGAAAATGCGAGATATAAATTAAAAGAAACGCTAGAAAGAATTATTAATGAAGGATCTGGCGGATTAATTGCGATTATATTATAAGAAAAAAATCCCTCTCATCGTAGAGGGATTTTTTTAATTTTTGCATATAAAATATAAAAATAAACAGTCATTATCTAATATATTGTTGTAAATTGTCAAGTTTCATCAGATTTTCACATTTTAAGAGTAACAATTTCCTTAAAAATATTGAATTATAAAGGAGAATCGTATAATATAGGCGTTGATAATGATTTATCTACATCTTTGTAGTATAGAATTTGCAAAAATTGCCTACAAATGAAAGTAAGACTCATTTTATGATCATTATACAGTCTTATCTTTGGGAGGAGGTGAATGGCATGAACAAGACAGATTTAATCAATGCTGTTGCAGAAGCAAGTTCCCTTTCTAAAAAGGACGCAACAAAAGCAGTAGACGCTGTTTTTGATTCTATCTTAGAAGCTTTAAAACAAGGTGATAAAGTACAACTGATCGGATTCGGTAACTTCGAAGTTCGTGAGCGTGCGGCTCGTAAAGGTCGTAACCCACAAACAGGTGAGGAGATTGAAATCGCTGCAAGTAAAGTACCTGCATTCAAACCTGGTAAAGCGTTAAAAGATGCGGTTAAATAATCCTTACATATTAACAGGGAAGAAGAGTTTCCTTTTTGGAAACTCTTCTTTTTGCTTTTAAAAACATAAATATGCTAGAATGTGTTCGTATCACTTTTAGGTTTTCGGGAGGGCTAGCGGATGGCAAAAGTTAATTTAGAACAAATTGAGCATGCAGTACGCCTTATTTTAGAGGCAATCGGAGATGACCCAAATCGTGAGGGAGTACTTGATACACCAAAGCGTGTTGCAAAAATGTACGCAGAAGTGTTCTCAGGTATGCATGAAGATCCGAAAGAACATTTGCATAAAGTGTTCGGAGAAGATCACGAGGAGCTTGTACTAGTAAAAGATATACCGTTTTATTCGATGTGTGAGCATCATTTAGTTCCATTCTATGGAGTTGCTCACGTTGCATATATTCCGCAAGGCGGAAAAGTGACAGGGTTAAGTAAATTAGCTCGTACTGTAGATACAATTGCACGTCGTCCACAACTGCAAGAACGTATTACATCAACAGTAGCGAACTCTATTATGGAAGTACTAGAGCCACATGGTGTAATGGTAGTAGTAGAAGCGGAACATATGTGCATGACGATGCGTGGTGTGAAAAAGCCAGGCGCGAAAACAGTAACAACAGCAGTGCGTGGTGTGTTAGAAAACGATGCAGCGGCACGTAGTGAAATTTTATCTTTTATTAAATCGAAGTAAAGAAAAGTAGGAAACTGCTTTTCTTTTTTTTTTATGTAAATAAATGATATAGTTTTAGCAAGACAGAGTGAGAATAGTAAGACTACTTACAAGAATGAAAGATGTTATTTCATTTGGTGAAAGTTTGGAAAGAGTAGCCAAGTTTTGGTTATAGAAAATAGAATGTATGTGTTATAATAAGTTTTATGAATTAGAAAACAAGGGTGATTTTTGTGTGTGACATCTACGGAGGGTATGCGGGTATAAGAGAGAAATTGATGGAGAAATTGCGCCATCCTTATTTTATAAACTATATTGAAGAACCATATATTGATGAAGAGAAAATAGCATTGTTATATGGTGCTTTAAAAAGTGCAAAATTACATATAGAACAAATTGAGCATTATGTAGTAACGATTATGCTTGTTCAAATTGCGCTTGATACACATGAAAGAGTATCAAATAAGGCAGGGGAAGAAGCGGTTGAATCGCATAAACGTCGTCAGTTAACGGTACTTGCTGGTGATTACTATAGTGGGTTATATTATTACTTATTGTCTATGAATCGTGATATTATTTTAATTCGTGCGCTTGCTGAAGGAATTAAAGAAATTAATGAACACAAAATAATGTTATATCAAAAAGCGCATAAAACGATGGATGACATAATGGAAAGTGTAGTAACGATTGAGTCTGCACTCTTACAAAAAACATGTGATCATTTTCATTTATCGCATTGGAAGCCATTTATAACGTATGTACTAGGGAAAAATCGTCTTCAAAAAGAATGTGAACGATACGCTGATAAACAACATTCACCTGTTTTTCAAGCTGTTCAAGAGATTTTGAACGATAAAGCGGATGCAGAAGCTGTTATTAATGGATGGATGATGGAACTCGAAAAGAAAGAAAATCAATTTTTAGAAAATCACACAGATATAAGCGAAATAAATTCTGTGTTAAGAGATAAATCGAAGACATAAGCAATTTTACATTGGAAGAAGGTACGAGCATGCAACAATCAAAAGAAGAAAGAGTACATGATGTATTTGAGAAAATCTCTGATAAATACGATGTGATGAATTCTGTAATTAGTTTTCAAAGACATAAAGCGTGGCGTAAAGAGACGATGCGCATTATGGATGTAAAACCAGGTAGTAAAGCACTTGATGTATGCTGTGGGACAGCGGACTGGACAATTGCACTAGCTGGTGCGGTAGGTGAACAAGGCAAGGTTGTTGGTTTAGACTTCAGTGAAAATATGTTATCTGTCGGTAAGCAAAAGGTAGAGGCGTTACAATTAAAACAAGTAGAACTTCTACATGGGAATGCAATGGAACTTCCATTTGAAGATAACACATTTGATTATGTAACGATTGGATTTGGTTTACGTAACGTACCGGATTATATGCACGTATTAAAAGAAATGACGCGTGTAGTAAAACCAGGTGGCAAAGTAATTTGTTTAGAAACATCTCAACCAACAATGATTGGTTTTCGACAAGGGTATACTTTATACTTTAAATATATCATGCCGTTATTTGGAAAGTTATTTGCGAAAAGTTATAAAGAATATTCATGGCTGCAAGAATCTGCTAGTACATTCCCAGGTATGAAAGAATTGGCTAATATGTTTGAAAAAGCTGGACTTGAACGTGTACAAGTGAAGCCGTTTACTTTTGGGGTAGCAGCGATGCATTTAGGTATTAAACCAGAATCAAAATAGAAAAAAGAAGTTTTAGGTTAAGGTGAACAATATGAAGTTACAACTTATGTACTCTTTTTTACGATCGGATATTAATGTGATAGAAAAAGAATTAAAAAAGACAGTTGCTTCTGAACAGCCATTGGTAGAAGAGGCGGCATTGCAACTTATTGAAGCTGGTGGGAAGCGAATTCGTCCTGTATTTGTGTTACTTGCGGGGAAATTTGGAGATTATAAGTTAGATGCAATTAAGCATGTAGCTGTTGCATTAGAACTTATTCATATGGCTTCTCTTGTTCATGATGATGTTATTGATGCTGCTTTTTTACGACGTGGTAGTGCGACTGTGAATGCGAAATGGGGAGATCGTATTGCAATGTATACAGGGGACTATTTATTTGCTAAGTCTCTTGAATGTATAACAAATATCGAAATTCCGGAGGCGCATCAGGCGCTATCGCATACCATTTTAGAAGTGTGTAAAGGTGAAATAGAACAAATTAAAGATAAATATAACTATGATCAAAATTTAAGAACGTATTTAAGAAGAATAAAGCGAAAAACAGCGTTATTAATTGCTGCGAGTTGCCAACTAGGAGCGATTGCTGCTGGTGCTAATCGTGATACGGTAAGTCGTCTATTTTGGTACGGATATTTCGTAGGGATGTCGTATCAAATTATTGATGACATTTTAGATTTCGTTTCCACAGAAGAGAAACTGGGCAAACCTGCTGGTGGTGATTTGTTACAAGGAAATATTACGCTTCCTGCTCTATACGCTATGGAAGATCCGATGCTTCGCAAAAAAATCACATCTGTACATGAAAATACAACAGCGGATGAAATGAAAGAAATTATTGAGGCTGTAAAGAATAGTGCCGCTATTGATAAAGCATTTGCATTTAGTGAACGTTATTTACATAAAGCATTAGAAATTATAAAACCACTCCCACGTGGACAAGCAAAGTATGCATTACAAAATGTAGCAAAGTATATTGGAAAACGAAAATTTTAGTGTTTTTTCTAAAAAATAAAATAATCTCTCTATTTCAAAACTATTGCACAATTGTGATAAGGGTGTTAATATGTGTGTGGGGATATACAATTACATACATAATTCAGAAGTGGAGAGATTTTTTATGGAAAAAACATTTCTAATGGTAAAACCAGACGGTGTACAACGTGCCTTCATTGGGGAAATCGTAGCTCGTTTTGAGAAGAAAGGCTTTCAATTAGTTGGTGCAAAATTAATGCAAGTCACTCCGGAAATTGCTGGACAACACTATGCTGAGCACACAGAAAAACCTTTCTTTGGTGAATTAGTTGACTTTATTACATCTGGCCCTGTATTCGCAATGGTATGGCAAGGTGAAGGTGTAGTAGATACAGCTCGTAACATGATGGGTAAAACAAGACCACATGAAGCAGCTCCTGGAACAATTCGTGGAGATTTCGGTGTAACTGTTGCGAAAAACATTATCCATGGTTCGGATTCGTTAGAAAGTGCAGAGCGCGAGATTGCTATTTTCTTTAAAGAAGAAGAATTAGTTGACTACTCAAAATTAATGAATGAATGGATTTACTAATTATTTTGAAATAATTTGTAAACGCTTTAATAACTGTGATAATAGTAGAAAGTGCAAGGAGAATAGGGGTATTCTTCTTGCACTTTTTTTATTTCAATTAGTTACGAAGTTAGAGCTGTTATGATATATTGATATGTAAAGTAAAAGGCCTATCGGAGAATAAGCGAATGGCTGATGTATTATATAATTTCTTTCATATTTTTAGAGTAAGGAAGGATAATATTATTGCTTAATATAGCGAGATAAATACATATACGAAAAGAGGAATAACGTATGCGATATATTACAGCTGGTGAATCTCATGGTCCACAACTTACGACGATTATAGAAGGTGTACCAGCAGGTTTACCAATAGTTGCGGCTGATATAAATGAAGAGTTAGCTAGAAGGCAAAAGGGATATGGGCGTGGTAGACGCATGCAAATCGAAACAGATCAAGCGCAAATTGTAAGTGGTGTTAGACATGGAGTGACATTAGGCTCTCCAATTGCACTTGTTGTTGAAAATCGTGATTTTACACATTGGACAAAAATTATGGGCGCAGAGCCTTTAACGGAACAAGAAGAAAAAGAAATGAAAAGGAAAGTAACAAAGCCAAGACCTGGACATGCTGATTTAAATGGTGCGATTAAATATGGACATAGAGATATGAGGAATGTACTGGAACGTTCTTCAGCACGCGAAACGACAGTACGTGTTGCTGCTGGTGCGGTTGCTAAAAAAGTGTTAGCGGAACTTGGTATTACAGTGGCAGGCCATGTAATTGAAATTGGTGGTGTTGCAGCTAAGGAAATTTCGTATAGTTCAATTGAAGAACTAAAAAGTATTACAGAAGCATCACCTGTACGTTGCTTAGATGAAGAAGCTGGTAACCAAATGATAAAAGCAATTGATGATGCGAAAGCAAATGGTGATTCAATCGGTGGTATCGTTGAAGTAATTGTGGAAGGAATGCCAATTGGGGTTGGTAGCTATGTGCATTATGACAGAAAACTGGATGCAAAATTAGCAGCCGCAATTATGAGCATTAATGCCTTCAAAGGTGTCGAGATTGGAATTGGTTTTGAAGCAGCGCATAGACCTGGAAGTGAAGTTCATGATGAAATTCTGTGGAATGAAGAGCATGGATATACACGAAGAACAAATAATGCAGGTGGATTAGAAGGCGGTATGACAACTGGAATGCCAATTGTTGTGCGCGGTGTGATGAAACCGATACCTACACTATATAAACCTCTTCAAAGTGTAGATATTGATACGAAAGAGCCTTTTACAGCGAGCATTGAACGTTCAGACAGTTGCGCTGTTCCAGCAGCTAGTGTCGTTGCAGAAGCGGTTGTGGCTTGGGAATTAGCGACAGCTTTAATAGAACAATTCGGATTAGATCGTATGGATCTTATTCGTGAAAATATTGAGAAACATAATGAATATGCGAGGGGATTTTAATGGGAAACATACATATTCAAACGAAATCAAAAGAATATGATGTACATGTAGGGAAAGAATCGTTGTCACATTTGACAACAATCGTTCAAAACATGCAGCCATCTGTATCAAACATTATGATCATTTCAGATGAAGCTGTGGCGTCTTTCCATTTACAGACAGTTGTAGATGCATTGCAAATAGAGCAAAAAGTATTTTCATTCGTTGTACCGAGTGGTGAAAAAGAGAAGTCTTTTGAAAATTTCTATGCGGCTCATACGTCAGCTCTTGAAAATAAATTAGATAGAAATTCTTTAATTATTGCACTTGGAGGCGGGATGATTGGAGATTTAGCTGGCTTTGTTGCTGCGTCGTTTATGCGTGGAATCCGCTTCATTCAAGTTCCAACAACTTTATTAGCTCACGATAGCGCAGTAGGTGGGAAAGTAGCAATTAATCATCCGTTAGGTAAAAATATGATAGGGGCATTCCATCAACCAGAAGCAGTTGTATATCATACGCCGTTTTTACAGTCTCTTCCTGAAAAAGAATGGCGTTCAGGTTATGCAGAAGTGATAAAGCATGCTCTTATTGGTGATGTAAAGCTGTATCATTGGCTAAAAGAAGAAGTGCAAACATTAGCAGACCTTCGTGATGAAAAGTTAATCCATATATTAACGAAGGCGATTCCGGTAAAGGCGAATATTGTAGCGCAAGATGAAACAGAAAAAGGTGTACGTGCTCATTTGAACTTTGGACATACGTTAGGCCATGCTCTTGAAAAAGAGCTAGGATATGGAAATATTACTCACGGTGACGGAGTAGCGGTTGGAATGTTATTTGCCTTGTTTTTAAGTGAGCAAGTGTACAAGATTGATCTTTCCTATGAAGAGATGAAGCAGTGGTTCTTAAAGTACGGCTATCCAAAAATGCCAAGTGATTTGAATGTAGAGCGTCTCGTTCAATTGATGAAACAGGATAAGAAAGCGAATGCTGGAGCAATTCATATGGTGCTAATGCAGGAATATGGGGTAGTGAATGTCGTATCTATTCCAGATGAGACTGTTCATATTGCGTTAGAGGCATTTCAAAAGGATATGGCTTAAGAAGTGCGAAGTGCTTGTTTAGAGGTATTCTCGTAATAGTGGCGGTTAAGATAAACGATTAAAGTGCGGATTACAACCGTATTGTAATCGAATTGAATAAAATGACTGGGGGAAGAAAAATGAGAGTGAAAGAGCAATTGTTAACTTTGAGAGCATATGTACCTGGGAAAAACATTGAAGAAGTACAAAGGGAATATGGATTATCAAAAATTGTGAAATTAGCATCGAACGAAAATCCATTCGGTTGCTCAGCACGCGTAACAGAAGCATTAACTTCTTTAGCGAGTCAATACGCTCTTTATCCAGATGGATATGCCTTTGAACTTCGGACACAAGTAGCAAAACATTTAGGTGTTAAAGCAGAACAACTGTTATTTGGTAGTGGGTTAGATGAAGTCATTCAAATGATTAGCCGTGCATTACTACACGAAGGAACAAATGTTGTAATGGCGAATCCAACATTCTCGCAATACCATCACCATGCTGTTATTGAAGGGGCAGAAGTTCGTGAAGTACTACTGAAAGATGGCATTCACGATTTAGATGCGATGTTACAGCAAGTAGATGATAAAACGAAGATTGTATGGATTTGTAATCCGAATAATCCAACAGGTACATATGTAGAGAAACAAAATGTACTTTCATTTTTAGAATCAGTTCCTAAGTCAGCGCTCGTTATTATGGACGAAGCATATTATGAATATGCGGGGGCTGAAGACTATCCGCAAACATTACCACTTCTTGAAAAGTATGAAAATCTTATGGTTTTACGCACGTTTTCAAAAGCATATGGTTTAGCTGCTTTCCGTATTGGATATGCGGTTGGTAATGAGAAGTTAATTGGGCAGCTAGAAGTAGCAAGGTTACCATTTAATACATCGACTGTAGCGCAATCTGTAGCACTCGCTGCATTAGAAGATCAAGCATTTTTACAAGAATGTGTAAAAAAGAATGAAGAAGGATTAAATCAATATTACGCATTTTGTAAGGAATATAACGTATTCTATTATCCATCTCAAACAAATTTCATTTTCTTAAAGCTCGGTATTCCTGGTAATGAGGCTTTCGAACGATTAATGAAGAAAGGCTATATTGTTCGTTCTGGTGCTGCGTTTGGTATACATGATGGTATTCGTATTACTGTCGGTTTGAAAGAAGAAAATGATGAGATTATTGAACTATTGAAAGAGATTGTAAACGAGCAAGTAAAGAAAGAAGAAACATACTCTTAAGAGTTTGTGAAGGCTCCTAATATAGGAGTCTTTTTTATTTAAATAAAGAAGAAGGACTGTAAAGAGTTCGTGCGGGCCAATAATTAATAAGGGAAGTTATTTGCACGGTAATGAAATAAAACGGTACAATAGAAAGTAGTAATGCGGTATCGGTGTCATATTCGAATCGTTATTAGTGAAAGTATAAGAAGAAGTATGCCCTTTCTAAAGGTTGCGTTGTTACACCTAGTTGCTTATGATAAAGTGAAACTTTAATCAGTAAGGGGGTGCTCATCCCCTCACTGATTATTAGCTCGAACCAATCGGGGTAAATGAACAGAAAAGAATATTTTTTAGAATTAAAGGAGACGTTTATGCAAAAGTTTGAACAAGCGGTTTCATATATTGAAAATGGTGAAGCGGAAAAAGGATTACAATTATTAAAAGAACAATTAAAAATTGCGAATGATGAAGAAAAGTATGATATCGCTCGCTATTATCATACACTTGGATTTACGGATGAAGCGTTAGCTATTACAGAAGACTTGCGTTTATTGTATCCGGAAGAAAGTGAATTCACTGTATTTTTAGCAGAATTATATATTGATCTAGATAAAGAAGATGAAGCGATTGAAGTGCTTCATGATATTCCGGAAAATGATGATTTATATGTTCAATCGTTATTACTTGTTGCGGATTTATTCCAAATGCAAGGTTTCGATGATGTAGCAGAACAAAAACTATTAAAGGCGAAAGAAATGATGCCTGACGAGCCTGTTATTACGTTTGGATTAGCAGAGTTATATAGTAGTAAAGGGGAAGAACAAAAAGCAATCACTTATTATGAGTCGCTATTAGCGGAACATAAAGTAATGGGTGGTGTAGTCATTGCACTTCGCCTTGCAGAAACGTTAAGTGCGATTGGAAATTGGGAAGAAGCGATTTCTTACTACGAAGCAGGTTTTGAGGAACAAAAAGATATCCACTCATTATTTGGATATGCCTTCACATTATACCAAGGTGAAGAATTCCAAAGAGCAATTGGTGCTTGGCAAGAACTAAAAGAATTAGATCCTGAGTATGCATCGCTTTACATGTATTTAGCGAAAAGCTATGAAAAAGAGGGAATGCTTCAAGAAAGCTATGAAACACTTCATGAAGGAATTAAAGTAGATGAGCTTTCTGTACCATTTTATGTAGAACTAGCGAACATTGCAGCGAAATTAGGAAAAATAGAGGAAGCAGAGGAAGTGCTTCAAAAAGCGCTTGAGTTAGATCCAGGACATTTAGGTGCAACATTAAAATATGCGTATATTTTAAAGGAACAAGAAAAATATGAAGAGCTAATTGCTGTTGTAGAGCGTGCGATTGACAGCGGAGAACCAGATACACAACTACTTTGGGACCTTGCGTTTGCAAAAAAACAATTAGAAATGTATTCGGATGCATTAAAACACTATGAAAGTGCATATACTTCTTTTAAGAATCATCCAGACTTCTTGGAAGAGTACGGTTATTTCTTATTGGAAGAAGGTATGCGAAAAGAGGCGAAAGAAGTATTTACTCAGTTAATACAACTAGACCCGACACAAATTCATATTGAAGAATTGTTATATAATTTAGAGGATTTTTCATAAGTTGGAAGGAAACTGAATGCCGCTTCTTGAATCTAAAAAGAAAAGAGCAAGACAGAGGAGGGACTTAATTGCTATGAATACCCCTGTTTCTGTAAACGAGAAGAAGGATTTTGTAAAATGGTTTTTGAATAATTACCAACTGAAACAGCGTGAATGTGTATGGATTTTGAATTATTTAATGAGTCACGACCAATTAATGCATAAAGTCCACTTCGTAGAGCATGCAAAATATTGTCCGCGTGGTTTAGTGATGTCCGCGAATTGTGTGAAAGACACACCATTTCACTTTTTTAAACAAAATGTTATGACAACAGATGCTGAAAAATCGTTTCATGATATTCGTTTAAATCGAGATGAGGATATTTATATTCAACTCAATTTTAAATCATCGTTTCAAAATGCCAATTATGTAGCTGTATTAGAAGAAAACCCGTATTTACCAAAGCATATTGAAGTAAATGAAAAAGATCGTTTACTTGCAGAAAGATTTTTAGAAGAAAGTGTATTTTCTTTTAGAAGAGAACGTATTTTAAAACAAATTGATGAAGCGTTGGATAAGCAAGATAAGGAAGCGTTTCATAGGTTAACAGCGGAGTTAAAGATGTTATAAAATTCATTTGGATTCATAAAATTTTACAAATTTCAGACTTTTTTAAGAAAAACTACCTTAATATAGGTAGTTTTTCTTTTTTTACCTCTTTTAGTATGGTTTAATATATATAAAGTGAAAGTTCTGTCATTTATAGGTGAGGGGAGGGGAGAAATTTGAAATGGATTGTAAAAGATGTGGAACAGTTTGAGCAAGCAAGAGAGTATGTAGATACAGGTGTAATACCACTTTTATCAATTTCGGCAGCAAAAGAAATGAAAACAGTAGTAGAACAAGGTGAATTTATCGAATTGTTGAGCATGGAGTTGGAAAGAGAATATAAAGGAAGAGTGCTGTTATTACCTGCATTTACGTATTTAGTAGAAAGTCAAAAAAATGAAAAAGATCGTTTGCAAGAATGGACAAATCATTTACAAAAGCAAGGTTTTAAGCATATTACTTATGTTACAAGTGATTTTTCATGGAAAGAAGATATGCAAGAATTACAGGGAGATTTATTTTGGTTCCCTTCATTAGCGTTAGACCAATTTAGTGATCAAGCGAAAAGAGAAGTTATTCATGCACATATAAAAAATATAATGGTGATGTTAGAAGAAAAATGGGGGAAATAATAAACAGAAAGTTCTTATTATTATGAGTAGTATGATATTGACCTGTGCATGAGCGTATTATATCATGATAGTGTCCTAGTATTTATTTTTTATATAATTTATCACGAGGGGACAATTTCTGATAGAGGGGGGAAATTTTCGTGAGCGAGAAAGAACATCGTGTGTCAAGAAGACAGTTTTTAAATTATACCCTTACAGGGGTAGGAGGCTTTATGGCAGCGGGTATTTTAATGCCGATGACGCGATTTGCACTTGATCCGGTGTTAAGAAAAGAAGCTGGAACGGATATGGTTGCTGTTGCACAAGTGAAGGATATTACAACAGAGCCGAAACGTTTCGACTTTAAGGTGAAGCAGGTTGATGGTTGGTACAAGTCCGAAGAGCCAAAATCAGCTTGGGTTCATAAAGATGAAAGCGGAGACATTGTTGCATTCTCTCCAGTATGTAAACATTTAGGATGTACAGTTAACTGGAATTCGGACAAAGCACATCCAAATCAATTCTTTTGTCCATGTCACGGGGGCCGTTACACAAAAGACGGGATGAACATTAAAGGCACGCCGCCCCTTGCTCCGCTTGATGTATACGAGTCCAAAGTAAAAGATGGAACGCTGTATTTAGGCAAAGCGAAGCCAAAAGGGGGTGCAAAGTAGATGCTAAATAAAATTTATGATTGGGTAGATGAAAGGTTAGATATTACACCAATATGGCGTGATATCGCTGATCATGAGGTACCTGAACATGTAAACCCGGCACATCACTTTTCTGCATTCGTTTATTGCTTTGGAGGACTTACCTTTTTCGTTACTGTAATTCAAATTTTGTCTGGAATGTTTTTGACGATGTATTATGTGCCTGATATTAAAAATGCTTGGGAATCGGTTTATTATTTACAAAATGAAGTTGCATACGGACAAATTGTTCGTGGTATGCACCACTGGGGTGCTAGTCTCGTCATTGTAATGATGTTTTTACATACACTTAGAGTTTTCTTCCAGGGTGCATATAAAAAGCCTCGTGAGTTAAACTGGATTGTTGGTGTTCTTATTTTCTTTGTTATGTTAGGTCTTGGTTTTACCGGATATTTATTACCGTGGGATATGAAAGCATTATTTGCTACGAAAGTAGGGATTCAAATTGCAGAGCAAACACCGCTCATTGGTCCTTATATTAAAACATTACTCGCTGGTCATTCCGAAATTGTTGGCGCTCAAACATTAACTCGCTTCTTTGCTATTCACGTCTTCTTCTTACCAGCAGCACTTCTAGGTTTAATGGCCTTCCACTTCATCATGATTCGCAAACAAGGTATTTCCGGTCCGCTATAAGAGATTGCTAAATTAAAGGGGAAAGAACTAAAGGAGGGAGATTATGCATCGCGGCAAAGGGATGAAGTTTGTAGGAGATTCTCGGGTACCAGTAGCTCGGAAACCAAATATTCCAAAAGACTATTCTGAATACCCAGGAAAAACAGAAGCGTTTTGGCCGAACTTCTTGTTAAAAGAATGGATGGTTGGTGCAGTTTTTTTAATCGGTTATTTATGTTTAACAGTGGCGCATCCGTCACCGCTTGAGAGAATGGCGGATCCAACTGATGCGGGATATATACCACTTCCAGATTGGTATTTCTTATTCTTGTATCAGTTATTAAAGTATTCTTATGCTTCTGGCTCATTTACTGTAATTGGGGCGTTTATTATGCCAGGGATTGCGTTTGGCGCATTACTGTTAGCTCCATTTCTTGATCGAGGACCAGAAAGACGCCCATTGAAGCGTCCTGTAGCAACTGGGTTTATGCTTTTAGCAATTGCATCAATTATCTTTTTAACTTGGGAATCTGTAGCACACCACGACTGGGAAGCTGCAAAAAAACAAGGAGCAATTGTAAAAACAGCACCAGTTGATAAAAATGATGACGGCTATAAATTAATGCAAAAAAATACTTGTTTAACGTGTCACGGTGACAATTTACAGGGCGGGGCAGCGGCACCAGCACTGCAAAATTTAACTTTAAAACCAGAAGAAATTGCTAAAATTGCGAAAGATGGAAAAGGTTCAATGCCTAAAGGCGTATTTAAAGGTACGGATGAGGAATTGAAGAAGCTTTCGGAATTCATTGCCAAGTATAATAAAAAATAATAAAAAGCTGACTACAAAAAATTGTAGTCAGCTTTTTATTTTGATGAAAGAAAGTTTACTATATAATAGAGTAGAGTTTGAGGAAAGAATGACTTTGTTTGAAAGGTGTTGGACATACAACTTGGTTTACTTGTATGCAATGTTAAGACAACGCTCTGTATTATTATTTTTATTAGTTGTTAACATATTAGGTACAATATACGGATTTATATGGTATGGCAATCAATTAAAAGAAACTTCACCTATATTTTGGCCGTTTGTACCCGATAGCCCGATGGCGAGTCTCTTTTTTGTCTTTGTGTTAATTGCTTTTTTAATAAAGAGAAATTGGGGATTAATAGAGGCGCTAGCGATTGTTACTTTAATGAAATATGGTATATGGGCTGTTGTTGTAAATGGGGTTATGATCTATGTAAAAGGTCCTATTGGTCTTATGGGGTATATGTTAATGCTTTCGCATTTTGCGATGGCAGTACAAGGATTGTTATATGCACCGTTTTACCGTATAAAAAAATGGCATTTTGCGCTAGCGGCTATATGGACATTACATAATGATGCGATTGATTATTTATTTTGGCAAATGCCGAGATATGGAATTATGCATTTGTTTGTAGAAGAAATTGGTTATTTTACGTTCTGGCTAAGTATTGCAGTGCTTTGTATTACATACTATTATTGCTTACGTGAGAACCGAAAACAGTTTTCTTTATGAACATTTAGGGGGAGAAAATGAAGAAGAATAAGAGTGGTACAAAAATATGGGATCGATTGATTACGATAGTTGTTTCATATAGCATAGCATTTTCTATATTTGCACTCGCAACAACGGCGGTTGTATACGGAAAATGGCTATATTATTTTGAAATTGATTTTTTAAACATTCCAGACTTAGCGGATATGACGAAGGCTGATATTAAAAGAAATTACGATGTGCTGATCACATATTTATCGCCGTTTTATGATGGAGCATTGCAGTTGCCAACATTAGATATGTCTACAAATGGCAGTATTCATTTTGTAGATGTTAAAAATATTTTAGTAAAGATTCAATATGTGATGTATGCGACAATTATGATTGCAATAATAGGGGGGATTTATTTATTAAAAAAGAAAAATGAAAAGTTTTTACTGCACGGATCGATTTTAACAATTATCTTTCCGATAGCGCTGATGCTACCAATCGCTATTAATTTTGAAAAGAGTTTTGTATTATTCCATAAGCTTTTATTCAGTAATGATTATTGGATGTTTGATATTGAAACGGATCCAATTATATTAATGTTACCAGAAGAATTCTTTATGCATGCTGCGTGTGCAATTTTATTATTTATTTTATGCGGCAGCATACTTTGTTACAGCTTGTATAGATATTTCGTAAAAAAGAAAAGGATTACAAAGGAAAAATTCTCTGTTTAAAGAGAATTTTTTTGTTTGTAAAACGATAATATATTTTTTGGTCCAGTTCTGTTCTATTCTTGTCCCAATTCACATATTTTGTACTAGTAGTTATAGGGGGGACCGTGATGAAGAGAACATTAATTGGATTGATAGCATTTCTAATTATAATGTTTCCGTTACGTATATATGCTGAAGAGTGGAGTGAACTAACGGGTTTGTTAGACGACTCATTACAATTAGTGAAGCGTAATGAAGATGAAAAAGCAGTACAAGTATTACAACATTTCTCGGAGCAGTTTGTCATAAAGGGGAATGAAAAGAAGCAAGAAGTAACGCCAGATCAATTTAGAGTTATTTCTTTAGCTTACGACACGGCGAAGCAATCTCTCTCGGAAACAGATTTAGGTAAACAAGTTAAAATTGATAATGTGTTAGCCCTGCAGCTCGCTGTTGATGCTCAAGTGTCGAAATATCAACCACTTTGGATGGAAAGAGAAAGAAAAGTAATGGGTGCCTTTTCTCAAATGGAAAAAGCGATGAAAAAAGAAGATACGGGACAGTTTCAACAAACGTTAAACACATTTTTACATGAATTTAACATTATTTATCCAAGCTTAATGATTGCCCTGCCAGAAAACGAAGTGCAACGTGTAAACGCCCATTTATCTTATTTGGATGAATTTCGTAACGTTATGTTAAAAACGAAAGGTGGGCAAATGCAATTAGGAATCATTAAAGGGGATTTGCAAAAAATATTTCACACAGTAAAAAAAGATGAAATTGCACCCTCTCTCATTTGGTTTATGACAATTACTGGAGGTCTTATTTTATTCACATTAACTTATGTTGGATGGAGAAAGTATAAAGGAGAGAGAGAAAAAAGAAAAAGTAATGTTCACTCTAAGAATAGATAATGTAATAAATAAAGATACGGATTGTAAGGTTTATTCATTGACAATGATGACAGAAGAAAATAGAATGAGAAGTACTATAATTAAAACTTCAATGGAGGTTCAGAGGTTCATGATGTTTTATTTAATTTACTTCGCGATCATAATGATCATACCGTTGTATGCACAGTCAAAAGTACGTAGTGCCTATAGCAAGTATTCACAAGTTTATTCAACATCAGGTATGACAGGAGCGGAAGTGGCTCGGAAAATTTTAGATGAGAATGGATTATACAACGTAGCTGTAGAAGAAACACCAGGTCATTTATCAGATCATTATGATCCAACTGCGAAAACAGTTCGATTATCAACCGATAACTATTACGGTCATTCAGTTGCTGGTACAGCAGTAGCGGCACATGAAGTAGGACACGCAATTCAAGACGCAACAGATTATAACTTTATGCGTATTCGTCATTCGTTAGTTCCTGTGGCGAATTTTGGATCGAATATATCATGGGTATTTATTATGATTGGTATATTTGCGACAATGTCAAAACTATTGTTATTAGGAATTATTTTAATGGCAGCAGGTGTTGTGTTCCAACTCGTTACATTACCAGTTGAGTTTGATGCATCCAAGCGTGCAATGCAACAAATTGAAGCGTTAGGTATCGTATCAACAGATGAGTATGGCCAAGCTCGTAAAGTATTAAATGCGGCAGCATTAACATATGTAGCGGCTGCAGCTGTAGCGGTATTTGAATTATTACGTCTCGTATTAATGTATACAGGTATGCAGCGTAGCGACGACTAAAGACTATCAATTTTGATAGTCTTTTTTTGTTTTGTGAATTGAATTATATAATGTATTACAAATAGAAATAATAGAAGCAATGCGGAAAGGCGGTGGGGGAAATGAAATATCCAAGCCATTTAGTAAAACAAGTGAAAGAACGTAGTGCTCCTTATCAGTTAGAAGGCTTTTTAAGTGGGCAAGGTCCTGAAAATCCAAAATTTATGTTGCTAGGAGAAGCACCTGGTGAAACGGAAATTCATAATGGAATTCCGTTTAGCGGGAGAGCAGGAAAACAATTAATGGTTTTTTTAGAACATATTCACGTTACTAGGGAAGAAGTATATATTACGAGCGCTGTCCGGAGTAGACCTTATAAGTGGCGAGAGAAAAAAGAAAGAAATGGTGAAATCATACAGAAAAAGTATAATAGAACACCAAATCAAGGAGAAATACTCGCCCATGCCCCTTTGTTAGATTATGAACTGGAGAAAATAAACCCGAAGCTTATCGTCACACTTGGAAATATCGGCCTTCAACGTTTAACAGGAAAAAATAAAAAAATAACTGATGTTCACGGACAATTATTAAAACAGCCCATTCAAAAATTAAAGGATATGCAAAGCGCAGAGTTTACATGGTCAGAGAAAGAATATTATATTTTCCCGACTTTTCATCCTGCTTCCATTTTTTATAATAGGAGTTTATTGGAGCTTATTTATGAGGATTTAGAGAAACTTAAAAAATATGTAATAAAAAACTAGAAAAGCTAGAGAGCTTTTCTAGTTGCGTTTATGTATGTAACGGATTTTTATTTTCATCTAATGTAAAACCTTCACCAACTACATCATGTACGTCACTTACAGCAACAAAGGCATGAGGGTCTACAGAAGTAATAATATTTTTTAATTTCACGATTTCATTTTTAGCAACAACGCAATATAATACGTTCCGTTCTATTTTTGTATACGATCCAACAGCTTTTAAAAAAGTGGCTCCGCGTTCCATCTCAGATAAAATTTTGGCAGCAATTTCATCGTTTTTATCTGAGATAATTGTTGCCCCTTTCGCCGCATAGGCTCCTTCTTGCATAAAATCAATGACTTTCGCACCTATAAAAACAGCAACTAACGTATACATGCCCTCGCGGTATGATAAATAGGTAAGAATCGAGACGATGATGACGATAGCATCAAACATAAACATCGTTTTCCCCATACTCCAGCCAACATATTTATGAGCGAGTCTCGCGATAATATCTACACCGCCAGTAGTCCCGCCGTATTTAAATATTATGCCAAGACCGATACCGATAAATGCCCCGGCGAATAGAGCCGCGAGTGTCATATCATTTTGTAAGTTTAAATGTAAGTTGAGAACTTCGTAACGTTGAAAAATCCATAGAAATAAAGATACGCTGAATGTGCCGATTAGTGTATAGATAAATGTCGTTCTTCCAAGTAACTTCCAACCAATAAAAAATATAGGGATATTTAAAATTAAGTTTGAATAAGAAGGATCAAACTTAAAAAGAAAATACAATAATAGTGTAATACCGGTAAATCCACCTTCTGCAAGGTGATTTTCAATATTGATATTCACAATACCGAAAGAAAAAATAGCGGAACCGATTAAAATGAAAATGATATTTCGAATCTTCAAATTTGATATCATATAGAAATCCTCCTAATTATGTAGATTGCATTGCTCCGCTGATACGGTAAAACATAATGATAAGTAATTTCTAGTTGTTAGTAAAAATAGTGCAGGCTATAAAAAATCACAAAAGAAGTTTCCCTTTACCCTGCCTAACGACTGATAGGGGGATAAAGCTCTGAAGCTGGACAAACAAGACGTAGGAACCCGATTGGTTCGGGCTGATCTTTTGCAAAAATCGCAAAAGAAAGTTTCACTTCATTATAGTCTATCCAAAAAAGGGTAGCAAATAGGTGTTTGGCGGGGAATAATATTTGTCAAATCGCGATGAATTGGCTAACATGAAAGAGGAAGGATTAGAGGTGAATTGTATGGAAGCAAAAACGATGAAGGATATGCAGAAAGAAGTAGATGCATATATTGGTCAGTTTAAAGAAGGTTATTTCAGTCCACTTGCAATGATGGCTCGTTTAACGGAAGAAATGGGGGAGCTTGCAAGAGAGGTTAATCATTATTATGGTGAGAAACCGAAGAAAACAACTGAAACAGAACGTAGTATTGAAGAAGAGCTTGGAGATGTATTATTTGTTATGATTTGTATGGCAAATAGTTTAAATATTGATTTAGAAACAGCACATAACATTGTAATGAATAAATTTAATACTCGCGATAAAGATCGCTGGACACGTATTGATGAGGGAGAGAAAGAGTAATGAAAGAAATTAAAGTAATTATCGCTGGACCAAGAGGACGTATGGGACATGAAGCAGTCCTTCTTATGGAAAGAACGGAACATTTTAATTTAGTAGCAGCAGTAGATTATAAGCATGGCGGAGAGAAAATTTCTGATTTACCAGGCATGCCAGCACTAAATACACCTGTTTACGCAGATTTACATACTTGTTTAGAAGAAGTAGAAGCTGATGTGTTGTTAGATTTAACAACGCCAGAAGTTGGGAAACAACACGTTACACTAGCAGTTGAGCGTGGACTTCGTTCTGTTATTGGTACAACTGGATTTACAGAAGAAGAACTAAAACAATTAACAGACACTGCAAAAGAAAAAGCAGTAGGAACAATTATCGCTCCAAACTTTGCAATTGGTGCAGTTCTTATGATGAAATTCTCACAAATGGCAGCGAAGTATTTCCAAGATGTTGAAGTAATTGAATTGCATCATGATCAAAAGTTAGATGCACCATCTGGTACAGCGGTAAAAACAGTAGAATTAATTCGTCAAAATCGTGAATCAAAGCAGCAAGGTCATCCGAATGAAGTAGAACAACTAGAAGGTGCTCGTGGTGCAAATGTAGACGGCATTCACATTCATAGTGTACGTTTACCAGGACTTATTGCACATCAAGAAGTAATGTTTGGTGGAGATGGACAAATGTTAACGGTTCGCCATGATTCATTCAATCGTGCATCATTTATGTCTGGTGTAAAACTATCAATTGAGACAGTAATGAATCTAGATCATCTTGTGTACGGTTTAGAAAACATTATCGACTAAAGGGGAGACAACGGATGAAAATTGCCTTAATCGCACATGACAAAAAGAAAAATGACATGGTTTCGTTTGCATACGCATATAAACCAATTTTTGAACAACATGAATTATTTGCAACAGGAACGACAGGACTTCGTATTATGGAGGCAACTGGTTTAGTTGTAACAAGATATCAATCGGGTCCTCTTGGTGGCGATCAAGAAATTGGTGCCATGATTGCAAAAAACGATATGGATATGGTGATTTTTTTCCGAGATCCACTAACTGCTCAGCCGCATGAACCAGATGTAAATGCATTACTTCGTTTATGTGATGTATATGCGATTCCACTTGCAACGAATATGGCAAGTGCTGAAATGTTAATGCACGCATTAGAGCGAGGAGATTTAGATTACCGCAAGTTTAGAAAATGAGGGGAACAATTATGAGTGGATTACATATATTAGCGTTTGGTGCTCATGCCGATGATGTTGAAATCGGCATGGCTGGTACCATTGCTAAATATACGAAGCAAGGGTATGAAGTAGGTATTTGTGATTTAACAGAAGCTGATCTTTCTTCTAATGGAACGATAGAGTTGAGAAAAGAAGAAGCAAAGGCGGCAGCTCGTATAATGGGAGTAAAAACGAGACTGAATTTAGCGATGCCAGACCGTGGTTTGTATATGAAAGAAGAGTATATACGTGAAATTGTAAAGGTGATTCGTACGTATAAACCAAAACTAGTTTTTGCACCGTATTATGAAGATCGTCATCCAGATCATGCAAATTGTGCGAAACTTGTGGAAGAAGCTATTTTTTCAGCGGGAATTCGTAAATATATGCCAGAGGTTCCACCACATCGTGTGGAGTCTTTTTATCATTATATGATTAATGGTTTTCATAAACCGAATTTTTGTATAGATATAAGTGAGTGCCTTTCTATAAAAGTGGAAGCGTTAGAAGCGTATGAAAGTCAGTTTTCAACAGGGAGTGATGGTGTGAAAACGCCGTTAACAGAAGGTTATGTTGAAACTGTGGTTGCTCGTGAGAAAATGTTTGGAAAAGAAGTTGGAGTTTTATATGCCGAGGGATTTATGAGTAAGAAACCGGTTTTATTACATGCTGATTTAATAGGGGGATGTAAATGAAATTAAAAATAGGTATTACATGTTATCCTTCTGTAGGTGGTTCTGGAGTTGTTGGAACAGAATTAGGAAAGCAATTAGCGGAACGCGGGCATGAAATTCATTTTATTACATCGGGTTTACCATTTCGGTTAAATAAAGTGTATCCAAACATTTATTTTCATGAAGTGACGGTAAATCAATACTCTGTATTTCAATATCCACCATACGATTTAGCGCTAGCGAGTAAAATGGCTGAGGTTGCACAAAGAGAAAACCTAGACATTTTACATGTGCATTACGCAATACCACATGCCATTTGTGCTTATTTAGCAAAACAAATGATTGGAGAGCGTATTAAAATTGTTACAACCTTGCATGGAACAGATATTACTGTGTTAGGTTCCGACCCTTCGTTAAATAATTTAATTCGTTTTGGTATTGAGCAATCTGATGTTGTGACGGCTGTCTCGCATTCATTAATTAACGAAACGCATGAGCTAGTAAAACCAAATAAAGACATTCAAACGGTATATAACTTTATAGACGAACGTGTATATTTCAAGCGTGATATGTCTCAATTAAAGAAAGAATACGGTATAAGTGAGAGTGAAAAGATACTAATTCACATTTCAAATTTCCGTAAAGTGAAACGCGTGCAAGATGTTGTTCAGGCATTTGCTAAAATTGTTACAGAAGTAGATGCGAAGTTGCTTCTTGTAGGAGATGGACCAGAATTTTGCACGATTTTACAGTTGGTGAAAAATCTACATATTGAAGATCGCGTCTTATTCTTAGGGAAGCAAGATAATGTTGCAGAGCTACTTGCGATGAGTGATTTAATGTTGCTTCTATCAGAGAAGGAGAGTTTTGGTCTTGTTTTATTAGAAGCGATGGCGTGTGGTGTACCTTGTATTGGCACAAGGGTTGGAGGTATTCCAGAAGTCATTCAACATGGTGAAACAGGATATTTATGTGAAGTTGGAAATCCAACGGGAGTGGCAAATCAAGCCATTCAGTTATTAAAGGATGAAGAACTTCACCGTAATATGGGAGAGCGAGCAAGAGCAAGTGTTTACGAGCAGTTCCGCTCTGAAAAAATCGTTTCACAATATGAAACGATTTACTATGATGTATTAAGGGATGACAAAAATGGAAAGATTTAAAAAAGCTAGTTCTATTATTGAGACTTTAAAGCAACAAGGACATGAGGCCTACTTTGTCGGTGGAAGCGTACGAGATCTTATTATCGATAGGCCGATTGGAGATATTGATATTGCGACATCTGCTTTACCAGAAGAAGTGATGGCTATATTTCCAAGACATGTTCCTGTTGGTCTTGAGCATGGAACTGTAATTGTGGTAGAAAATGGTGAACCTTATGAGGTAACCACTTTTCGAACAGAGAGCGAATATGAAGATTTTCGAAGACCTAGCAGTGTTCAATTTGTTCGTTCGTTAGAAGAGGATTTAAAACGTCGTGATTTCACAATGAATGCAATTGCTATGACAGAAGAAGGCGAAATGGTTGATTTATTTGCTGGACAGGAAGCAATTAAAAAGAGAGAAATTGTGACAGTTGGAAATGCTGCGGATCGTTTTCAAGAAGATGCCCTGCGAATGATGCGTGGTATTCGTTTCGTAAGTACGCTAGGATTTTCTTTAGAAAATAACACGAAACAAGCAATTGAAACATATGGGCATTTGCTGGAACATATAGCAATTGAGAGAATTACAGTGGAGTTTGAGAAACTGTTAACTGGCACATATTGCGTGAAGGGTTTGCAAGAATTAGTAGAAACGAAGCTGTTCTCTCATCTGCCATATTTACAAATGTCAGAAGAGAGATTGGCAAAAGCTACGCAGTATAAATGGGATTCTTTTGAAACAGACGTTGAGGCATGGGCATTTTTCTTATATTGTATCGGGGAAGAACATCCATCAGTCTTTTTACGTCAATGGAAGTTTTCGAATAAAAAAATAAAAGATATCGTCGCAGTTTTATTAACAATCCGTACGAGAAAGGAGAAGGATTGGGATACAGTCCTTCTTTATAAAACGGGAATTCATATCGCTGAAATGGCAGAAAGAGTATATGAAGCGATGATTGAAAGCTATGAGAATACATCTGTGAAACGAGTGCAAACGTTGTTTGAAGCATTGCCAATCAAGAGTCGACAAGAAATGAATGTGACTGGGAATGATTTATTAAACTGGGCAAATAAAAAGCCAGGTCCATGGGTTGCTGAAATGATTCAAAACATTGAGGAAGCAATCGTACAAGGAAACGTAGTTAATGAGAAAGAGTGTATAAGGGAGTGGCTGCAAGAATGCAATCTACTATAAGAAAGCAGTTATTACAAGTTTTTTCAGAAGCGGATGGTGAGTTTGTATCTGGCCAAACGATTAGTGATAAACTTGGTTGTTCAAGAACCGCTGTGTGGAAACATATGGAGGACCTTCGGAATGAGGGATATGAACTTGAAGCTGTGCGTCGATTAGGTTATCGAATTGCGGGTAAGCCAGACAAAGTAACTGCTAATGAAATTCAATTAGGACTACAAACGAAACATATTGGTAGAACGGTATATTTTGAAGAATCTGTTGAATCTACGCAGCATATTGCAGCAAAACTTGCTTATGAAGGTGCAGAAGAAGGAACAATTGTTGTGGCAGAAGAACAAACATCGGGCAGAGGTCGTTTAAGCAGGAAATGGTACTCGCCAAAAGGAACTGGAATTTGGATGAGTATTATTTTACGTCCATCCATCCCGGTTCATCATGCACCACAACTTACTTTGTTAGCGGCTGTTAGCGTTGCACAAGCAATTGAAAAGTGTACGGGTGTAAACGTAGGAATAAAATGGCCAAATGATATTTTGATTCAAGGTAAAAAGGCTGTAGGTATATTAACAGAAATGCAGGCGGATCCTGATAAAATTAATGCTGTCATTATGGGTATTGGTATTAATGCGAATCAAAAGCAAGAACATTTTGATGAGGAAATTCAGCATATTGCTACTTCTTTAGCGATTGAATCTGGTAGGCCGATTGTTCGTGCAGAGCTTATGCAACAAATCTTTTTACAACTAGAAAAATTATATGAAGAGTATTTACAAAATGGTTTCTCTGTCATTAAAATTCTTTGGGAAAGTTACGCTGTGAGCATCGGGAAAGAAATTAATGCTCGAACGATGAGAGAGACAATTACAGGGGTAGCAAAAGGAATTACAGAGGATGGTGTATTGCTTCTGGAGGACCATGAAGGGAAAGTACATCACATTCATTCTGCGGATATCGAAATTAAGTAAAAGAAGTTCCTTTTTGGAACTTCTTTTTATTTGACTATTACTTTGCCTTCCATTCCTTTCAGAAGATGGTACCGGCATATTAATTCATATGTACCAGTACTTGTAGGTTTCACGGTAATATTTTTTTCTTTTCCTGACTTGACTACGACATCAATATCGAGTTTTTTTACTGTAAAGGTGTGTTCATGCTTACCTTTGTTTTTTAATAACAATGTTGTGGACTCTTCAATTGGAATCGTGATGACGTTTGGTTGAAAGTAATCATCGTTTAGTTCGACCTCAATTACTTTTGTTGAATCGATAGATTGTGTTACGACGTTAACGGAGGCAAATGCATGGAAGGAGCTAAACGTTATCATCCATACAATCATCACAAGCAAACCGGTGAATCGAAATAACCATTTGTTCATAGACATTCGCAATTCTCCTTTTGTAAGTATGTGTCCTCCATTAACCTGCATCATTATTTGAAGGGTTATACTATGCATGTAAATTCAGCTATTTTTCTTTCTATAATTGAGTGATGTGAAAAAAATTTCACATACCGTAATGGAGATAAAAATTATTTTTTCAAAAAAATGTAGTAATTCCTTTTTGGAGTTTGTTATAATTAGTTCGAATATGGGCAGTATCAGAGCGAACTGCACCGTGATTCGAAGCAATACGAAAAAATAATAACTTGGATTCTGCCTTGATCCAATAACGGACTGGGACAGAGGGATGAATAATGCCGACGAACACACAACCCTTCTGCCCTTTTATGGCCAGAGGGGTTTTTTATATGATTTCGGCCATCTCCTCTCTCCTGCATAAAGGAGGAGTAGTTTTTGAAAACAAAAACAGATTTTTTGAAGATGAAAGAGCAAGGTGAGCCGATTACAATGCTAACGGCGTATGATTATCCATCTGCTAAGTTAGCGGAAGAAGCTAAAGTTGATATGATTCTAGTTGGAGATTCCCTTGGAATGGTTGTGCTCGGATACGATTCAACAGTACCTGTAACAGTAGAGGATATGATTCATCATACGAAAGCTGTACGCCGAGGAGCGAAAGAGACGTTTATTGTAACTGATATGCCATTTATGTCGTATCATGTGTCGCCTCAAGATACGATGGTGAATGCACGCCGCATTGTTCAAGAGAGTGGTGCTCATGCACTGAAGGTAGAAGGTGCAGGGGAAGTGGTATCAACTATTCATTACTTGACGAATGCGGGGATTCCTGTCGTGGCACACTTGGGCTTAACTCCTCAATCTGTAGGAGTACTAGGTGGGTATAAAGTACAAGGAAAAGATGCTGAAAGTGCAAAAAAATTAATAGAAGATGCGAAGAGGTGTGAGGAAGCTGGTGCGATAGCGCTTGTGTTAGAATGTGTGCCAATGCAGTTAGCGGAATTAATTTCGAAGCAACTAACAATTCCGACGATTGGAATTGGAGCAGGGAAAAAAGTAGATGGGCAAGTACTTGTTTATCATGATCTTATCTCATACGGCGTAAATCGTGTTCCGAAATTTGTGAAGCAATATACGTCTGTTCAAGAGGAGATTGTACGTGGGATTTCACAATATGTTACTGAAGTAAAGACAGGGCAATTTCCAGAAGAAAAACATTCATTCACAATGAAAGAGGAAGAATGCTTAGCGTTATACGGAGGAAAGCAATAATGAAAATCGTAACTACAGTGCAAGAGATGCAGCAAATTACAAAAGAACTGCATGCAAGTGGAAAAAGTATTGGTTTTGTTCCAACGATGGGTTATTTACATGAAGGTCATGCGACTTTATTACGTGAGGCAAGAGAAGAAAATGAAATTGTAGTTTTAAGTGTGTTTGTCAATCCGCTACAATTTGGCCCGAATGAAGATTTAGATCGATACCCTCGTGATATTGATAGAGATGAAAATGTAGCAAAAGAAAACGGTGTAGATTATTTATTTTATCCAAGCGTAGACGAAATGTATCCAGCAGAACAAACGACAACAGTAGAAGTTGTAAAGCGTACCGATGTATTATGTGGCAAACAAAGACCTGGTCATTTCGCTGGTGTTGCGACTGTACTAATGAAACTATTTAATATTACATTGCCAACGCGTGCTTATTTCGGTATGAAAGATGCGCAGCAAGTTGCTGTTATTGAAGGATTTGTCGCTGATTTTAATATTCCGGTTACGATCGTACCAGTGGATATTGTACGGGAAGAAGACGGATTAGCGAAGAGTTCTCGTAACGTATATTTATCACAAGAAGAGCGTGAAGAGGTCCCTCAATTATACCGCAGTTTATGTGTAGCGAAGGAGAGGATTGAGGCAGGCGAACGTAATGCAGAAATCATTACAACTTTTGTGAAAGAGTATATTGAGACGTATACGAAAGGCACTGTAGATTATGCTGATTTATATGCTTATCCTTCACTACAAGAAATGGATGAAATTGAAGGAAGAATTATTTTAGCAATCGCAGTTAAATTTGAGAATGTACGATTAATTGACAATATAACATTAACGGTTGAATAAGGGGGAGCATCTATGTTTCGCACAATGATGAGAGCGAAGTTACACCGCGCAACAGTAACAGAAGCAAATTTAAATTATGTAGGTAGTATTACAATTGATGAAGATTTAATGGATGCAGTAAATATTGTAGAAAATGAAAAAGTACAAATTGTAAATAACAATAATGGTGCTCGCTTAGAGACATATGTTATTAAGGGAGAACGCGGTAGCGGTGTTGTTTGTTTAAATGGTGCAGCTGCAAGGCTTGTGCAACCAGGGGATAAAGTTATTATTATTTGCTACGGTCTAGTGACAGAAGAAAATATTCATAAACAAGAGCCGAAAATTGCAGTATTAGACGATAATAATCAAATTATTGAAATGTTAGGTGCTGAAAAAGCGGGTACGATATTATAAGTAAGCAGGCTATCTCTATTACGGAGATAGCTTTTTTGTGCATCTTTTCATTAAGATGAGATAAAACGTGGTATAGTAACATTATATAATTTTGTGTTTGATAGGTAAGA
This sequence comes from Bacillus cereus, assembly GCF_007678085.1. Lineage (GTDB taxonomy): Bacteria > Bacillota > Bacilli > Bacillales > Bacillaceae_G > Bacillus_A > Bacillus_A cereus_BE. Next base: position 76,413 of record NZ_VEDW01000001.1, read on the forward strand.
AATTGAGGTGTTACATATATGAGTAAGCGTTATGTCGTTGTGGATTTAGAGACGACAGGGAACTCCTGGAAGGATGGGAAAGATAAAATTACCCAAATTGCAGCTGTTGTAGTGGAAGATGGAGAGATATTAGAGATTTTTTCATCTTTTATTAATCCGAAGAGAGAGATTCCGCCATTTATTACAGAGTTAACAGGGATTGATGAGAGTATGGTTAAGCAAGCCCCGTTATTTCAAGATGTAGCCCCGATGGTTGTTGAGCTATTACAAGGTGCAGCTTTTGTTGCACATAACGTTCACTTTGATTGGAATTTTTTAACGGAAGAATTAAGGCAGGCTGGATATACAGAAATACATTGTCCAAAAGTTGATACAGTTGAGTTGGCACAAATTCTTTTGCCGACAGCTGATAGTTATAAATTACGTGATTTAGCTAAACAACACGAACTAGAGCACGATCAACCACATCGTGCGGATAGTGATGCTCTTGCAACAGCGGAATTGTTTTTACAATTTTTAAATGAAATTGAAAAGTTACCACTTGTCACCTTGCAATCGCTCTATGAATTAAGTGATGTTTTTCAAAGTGATATAGCGGATGTACTTTCTGAAAATATTTTAAAGAAAATGATGCATGGTAAAAAAGCGGCTGAGGGGTATGAAGTGTATAGAAATATTGCACTTCGAAAACGGAATTATTCTTTAAATCTCAGTGAAACATGTTCATCTAAATTTGATGCTTTCTTGCATAAGACAATTGATAAACTTGAATTGAATATGCCAAAGTTTGAAAAAAGAGAAAGCCAACAAATTATGATGAAGGAAATATATACAGCACTAAGAGATTCTAGGTTTTCGCTAATTGAAGCAGGAACAGGAACAGGAAAGACTCTTGCATATTTACTTCCAAGTATTTATTTTGCAACGAAAAAAGAGGAACCTGTCATCATAAGTACCCAAACAGTACAACTGCAACAACAAATATTAGAAAAAGAAATTCCATTATTACAGAAAATAATGCCATTTTCATTTGAAGTAGCTCTTTTGAAAGGAAGAAAGCATTATCTTTGTCTACATAAATTTGAATATGCTTTGCAAGAGGAAGAGAAAAATTATGATATGGCGCTCACAAAGGCAAAAATTTTAGTGTGGTTATTGCAAACGGAAACTGGCGATCGGGATGAATTAAATATTCCTGAGGGCGGAAAGTTACTTTGGAACCGTATTTGTAGCGATGTACATAGTCCAGGCGGGATGCAAAGCAACTGGTATAGCCGTTGTTTTTATCAACGAGCAAAGAATAAAGCATTATTTGCAGATATCGTCATAACAAATCATGCTTTATTATTTCAAGATTTTTCAAGTGAAGAACCACTATTTGCTTCATGTGAACATATTATTTTTGATGAAGCTCATCATATCGAGGAAGCGGCGAGTAGAACATTAGGTCAACAGTTCTCCTGTATGTATTTCCAACTAGTTTTATCTCGTCTTGGTACGCTAGAAACAGATGATGTACTTTCTAAAGTATATAAAATGATGAAAAAATCAGAGCAAGCCTCTCGTTCCACTTTCCGTATGGTGAGTCATAGTTTGAAGGAATTGAAATTTGATGCGGATGAGCTATTCCAAATGCTACGTGCTTTTATCTTTAAGCAAACAAAGCAGGAACAAGGGATAAGCAATATGCCACTCATTTATCGATATAACACGGAAGTAGAGAAAGGTAAGTTATGGGATAGCATTACCGAGTTAACAAATCGTTTTGTATACGATGTAAGAAAATTGTTGACTACACTTGAGAAGCAAGTTGATATATTGCAAAGTAAATTAGAATGGGAGATGCATGTTGTTACAGGTGAATTTATGCATTTAATTGAGTTGTTGAGAAAGATGGAGCAATCTTTACAATTACTCATTTTAGAAAAAAATTCATACGTGACATGGATGGAAACTGAAACGAAGGGAACCATTCATTCAACGGTTTTATATGCACAGCCTGTTCATATTGGTGAAAGATTTGCGGATGAGTTTTTAACACAAAAAAAGAGTGTTATTTTCACATCAGCAACGTTAACAGTAAATGATTCATTTGATTATATAAAAGAGGAGCTAGGTTTACATGATTTTGCTCCAAATACATTACAGGTCCCATCACCATTTCATTTTGAAGAACAGATGAAATTAATGGTTTCAACAGATGTGCCGTTTATTAAGCAAGCAAGTAATGAAGAATATATTGAATCTGTGTCGGCACATATTGCAAAAATAGCGAAAGCTACAAAAGGTAGAATGCTTGTTTTGTTCACTTCGTATGAAATGTTGAAAGAAGCGTATACGAATTTGAAAAATGATGAGGAATTAGAAGGGTATTTATTATTAACGCAAAGTGTGAATAATAAGAGCCGAAGTCGTCTCATCCGTAAATTTCAAGAATTCGACAAATCGATTTTGCTAGGAACAAGTAGTTTTTGGGAAGGGATAGATATACCTGGAGATGCCCTTAGTTGCCTTGTTATTGTTCGGCTTCCCTTTACGCCTCCTCATCAACCGATGATGGAAGCAAAAGGAGAGTGGTTAAAAAATCAAGGAGAAGACGTATTCGCTAAGTTAGCACTTCCGCAAGCAATACTGCGTTTCAAACAAGGATTTGGTCGTCTGATTAGAACAAGTACAGATACCGGAACGGTATTTGTATTAGATCGTCGTTTGACAAGCGCTTCTTATGGGAAACGTTTTTTACAATCAATCCCAACTGTCCCGCTTTATGAAGGCCCTTTAGAAGAATTGTTAGAACAATTAAAAGAACAGCCAAATAAATAAAATTGGAAGAAAAATACGCCTGAAGTACATTTAAGCTTCAGGCGTAAAAAATGTGGGTAGGAGGAATTTTATTTTTCTTACTTCTTGTATACAAAATGTATTGGTTTTCGACTTGAAACCTTTTTTTGCAGTACATGTCCTGCTATAATAGATGGGTGATGAAGCAGGGGTTGTAAAGAATGTACTCTTATTGTAACCGCATTGCGTTCTTCTATAATTAGAAATTTTTGTGTAACGGAGGAGTTTTTTCATGGATAAGAAAATCGAAGTCCTATCAACGACGCGTATTAAATATTCGTCTGACTTGTATAAAATCGTTGATAGTTTGAATCGTACGTTAAAAGAGCAGGACCTCATGTTCGGATTAGCATTAGACGAAAAAGATAAAGAAACAGCTGTATTTACGATTTACAGAACGTAGTGATACAATGAAAAAGTGGATCTTTACAATCGTTATCGTAATCGTTGCTAGCGGAATATATGGGGCGTATGTTTATAATAAAGCAATGGAAAAGAAAATCCCTAAAGAGGAAAAATCTGTAGAAATTGCGAAAGAAAAGGCAAAGCTTACAAAGGTAAAATCTGTTGATTATTATAACGGAGAATCTTCATATACAGTCGTACAAGGTACAGATGAAAAAGGAGAACAACTTATCGTTTGGGTGCCTGAGAAAAAAGGGGAAACTATAGTAAAGAAAAAGAGCGAAGGTATTTCTGAAAAAGATGCTTTACAAAGAACGATTGAACAAGTCGGAGATGACAGTAAAGAGCCCAAAAGTAAGCCTAAAGAAATTTTAAAAGTAAAATTAGGCGTTGAAAACAATATACCACTATGGGAAGTTACATATATTGATGATGACAATCGTTATAGTTACTACAATCTTGCATTTCAAGATGGTCAGTTTTTAAAACGATATAGCATTGAAAAATAGATGTAGGGGGAACTACAAATGAAATTAGCAAAGCGAGTAGCTGCTTTAACACCATCTGCCACTTTAGAAATTACAGCAAAGGCACAAGCATTAAAAGCAGAAGGTCATGATGTAATTGGATTAGGGGCAGGAGAACCTGACTTTAATACGCCAGAACATATTATGGATGCTGCACATAAAGCGATGTTAGAAGGACATACGAAGTATACACCAACAGGTGGATTACAAGCGTTAAAACAAGAAATTGTGAAGAAGTTTACTCGTGATCAAGGGATTGCGTATGATCCATCTGAAATTATTGTATGTAACGGCGCAAAGCATGCATTATATACATTATTCCAAGTATTACTTGATGAAGGAGATGAAGTTATCATCCCTACGCCTTACTGGGTAAGTTATCCGGAACAAGTAAAGCTTGCTGGTGGTAAGCCAGTTTATGTAGAAGGTCTTGAAGACAATGAATACAAGATTACAGCGAAGCAGCTGCGTGAGGCAATTACAGAGAAAACGAAAGCAGTTATTATTAATTCACCGAGCAATCCAACAGGAATGATTTACAGCAAAGAAGAATTACAACAGCTTGGAGAAGTATGTTTAGAACATGATATTTTAATCGTTTCAGATGAAATTTATGAAAAATTAATTTATGGTGGAGCAGAATATACTTCGGTTGCCCAGCTTTCTAATGCATTAAAAGAACAAACACTTATTATTAATGGTGTATCTAAATCTCATTCTATGACAGGATGGCGTATTGGATATGCAGCAGGAAATAAGCAGCTTATTAAAGCGATGACGAACTTAGCGAGTCATAGTACGTCAAACCCTACTTCAATCGCTCAATACGGCGCAATCGCGGCATATGCAGGCTCACAAGAACCTGTAGAAACAATGCGTCAAGCATTTGAAGAGAGATTAAACATTATTTATGATAAGTTAATTCAAATCCCTGGCTTTACTTGTATTAAACCACAAGGTGCATTTTACTTATTCCCTAATGTAAAAGAAGCTGTAGCTTTATCAGGATACGAAAACGTTGATGATTGGGCAAAAGCTCTATTAGAAGAGGAAAAAGTGGCTCTTGTACCAGGTACAGGATTTGGTGCTCCAAATAACGTTCGTTTATCATATGCGACATCTCTTGAACAAGTAGAGAAAGCGTTAGAGCGCATTCATACGTTTATGAAAAGTAAAGTGCAAGCTTAATTGCATATTTTATTAACGCAATACAAAAAACCTTCCTACATAATAGGGAGGTTTTTTTGACGAATTGTGGCAAAAAGAAATAGCGAAAGGTGTGTTATACTAGAGAGCGAGGTGTTTGGTGATGAAAAAGAAAATGATGTTACAGTGGTTTGAGCAGGGAAGTATTGCAATTCCAAAATTACTTATGATGCATTATAAAAAATTAGGGTTAAATGAAACGGAATTTATGGTTGTACTTCATGTACACACATTTTTAGAATCGGGCAATACGTTTCCGACTCCGTCAGAGATTTCAGAACGGATGACGATTAGTGAAATGAAATGTATGGAAGTAATTCAGACATTGATTCAAAAAGGTTTTTTATCATTAGAAGGTGGACAAAAATCAGAAGCGATGATGTGTGAAAGTTATTCTTTACAGCCGCTTTGGGAAAAAATATTGCATTTCTTAATGAATGAATCGATAGAGGAAGAACAAAAAGAAATAAAACAATTGCAAGTAAATTTATATACAGTATTTGAAAAAGAATTTGGAAGACCACTTTCTCCATTTGAATGTGAGACGTTGGGAATGTGGGAAGATCAAGATCAACATCATCCGAATTTAATTCAAGCGGCCCTCAGGGAAGCTGTAATGAGTGGTAAGCTTAATTTCCGATATATTGATCGTATTTTATTTGAGTGGAAAAAGAATGGTATTAAAACAGTAGATCAAGCCCAAAACCAAGGACGAAAATTTAGAGCAAATCAACAACGAACGCAGCAAACGACAAAACAAGAGACGAAATTTACTGGGAAAGTGCCTTTTTATAATTGGTTGGAGCAGTGATGTAGGAGGAAATATATGTTAAATAAAACGCAAATTCGCTATTGTTTAGACACAATGGCGGATATGTATCCAGAAGCACATTGTGAATTAATTCATGATAATCCGTTTGAACTAGTAATCGCGGTAGCATTATCTGCACAATGTACAGATGTACTTGTAAATAAAGTGACGAAAAATTTATTTCAAAAATATAAAACACCAGAAGATTATTTAAGTGTTTCTTTAGAAGAGTTACAACAAGATATACGTTCTATTGGATTGTATAGAAATAAAGCAAAAAACATTCAAAAATTGTGCAGAATGTTGCTGGATGATTATAATGGAAAAGTTCCAGAAGATCGTGACGAGCTGACGAAATTACCAGGAGTAGGGAGAAAAACAGCAAATGTAGTTGTATCGGTAGCGTTTGGCATTCCGGCAATCGCTGTTGATACACATGTAGAGAGAGTGAGTAAACGGTTAGCGATTTGTAGATGGAAAGATTCGGTGTTAGAAGTGGAAAAGACATTAATGAAGAAAATTCCGATGGATGAATGGGGTGTTACACATCACCGTATGATTTTCTTTGGACGTTATCACTGTAAAGCGCAGCGACCACAATGTGAAGAGTGCCGCTTACTAGAAGTATGTCGTGAAGGAAAGAAGAGAATGAAGGAGAAATAAAGGATGGAGCGAGTTATAGAAATACCGAAAGAATTTCGGTGCTTACCATTTTTTAAAGAAAGTATGGATTCGATTGCGTATCATACAGAACAATCTTTTGAAGAAATCATACAAAATACTTACTTTATATATGATATGGAAAGAAAAGATGAGCCGTGGAGTGAAATTGAAAATAGTGTTCCTGTACTGTTGAACGTATGGAAAAGTAAGCATGAGGACATTGCTACACTATTTCGAAACAGAAATAAGCAAGAAGCTGAAGGCCCAATGATTCTTTTTGCGGCACATTTGTTATCGATTGTATATTGGCTAAATGGGCAACCTGTTCATAATTTGAATGAACTAGAAACTTATACGAGTAATTTAGAAGTACAACCAGTTAATTTTATGGAGCGATATTCGTTCATTATAAAGAAGCCGAATAATTATCATTCCTACATTCAGTTAGCACAGTTGTATATTGAAATAGAAAAGCTATATGTAAAGAAAATGATAACAAAAAAGAAGTCCTTTTCTCGTTAAGAGAAAGGACTTCTTTTTTTGTATTAAGACTCTGTTATAACAACATTTCCGTCTGCGTGAGGTGTATCTCCTCCGGTATTTTGTTGTTGCTCTTGTTGCTTTTGTTGTTCTTCTTCAGCTTTTTTTCTAGCAGCCTCTTCTTCAGCTTTCTTTCTAGCAGCTTCTTCTTCGGCTTTCTTTCTAGCGGCTTCTTCTTCAGCAGCCTTTTTCTGAGCTTCTTCTTGTTGTTTACGTTGTTGTTCTTGTTGCTGTTGTTGCTCTTGTTGTTTACGCTGCTCTTCAGCAGCGTTTTTCTGAGCTTCTTCTTGTTTTAGTTTATCTTCATTCGCTTTTTTCTGAGCTTCCTCATCAGCTTTTTTCTTAGCTTCTTCTTCAGCCTTCTTCTGAGCTTCTTCTTCAGCTTTCTTCGGGTCTGGAGTTCCGCCAGGTGCAGTGAAGGATGCACCAACTGCAGGGCTTGTTCCAGTACCTTTTTTCGCTACTACAGAGAAGCTGTAAGTAACGCCTGGTTTAATCCCCCCAAGAGTAGCTGTCGTACCACTAATTGATAGGCTACCACTTGAACCATCAGTCGCTTTATAGCTTGCTGCGTATGCATCAACTTCTGCTGGTCCAGACCAGTTTAGTGTAACTGTACTAGCGCCATCGAAAGTGACATTAAGACCACTAGGTGCATCTACTTTAATTTGTTTCACTGCATCTTTCTTAGCACCTTTTACGTACAATTCACCATTTAATTCTTGTACAGAAGAAGGGCGTTCGAAACGAGATTTATCTGTAGCGAATTTGCTCATCATTACTTGGAACATTTGTTGTGCAATTCTAGTAGAGCGATCACCAATGTAATTTTCTGGGCTATCTTTTTCATAACCAGTCCACACCGCCATTGTATATTGCGGTGAATATCCAGCGAACCAACTATCTCTGTTTGCATCAGCTGGTATGCCATATTTTTTTATAACTGATTCATCAAAGTTTTGTGTTCCTGTTTTACCTGCTACGTCTATACCTGAAACGTATGCTGTTGGACCTGTACCACCAGACCCAGGTTTTACTACGTCACGAAGTACGTCAGTAACCATATATGCTGTATAGTCGTGCATTGCACGTTGTTCTTTCGGCTTAAAGCTTTTCTTTTTCCCATCTGGGAAGATGACTTCTTTTACGAAATGAGGCTTATTATATACACCGTCATTACCAAATGCGGCATATGCACCTGCTAGTTCTAATGGAGAACTATCGTTACTACCAATTGCTGTTGATTCATATGTTTTGCCGTCTTTAAATGTCATACCCAAGCCTTCAGCAAACGCTTGTGACTTAGGAAGACCAACCGCTTGGGCTGTCTTTAAAGCCGGGATGTTTAATGATTTTTTCAAAGCTTCACGTAGTGAAACGTCACCTTTGTAACTATTTGTTGCATTTCGTATTTTTTTACCATTGGAATACGTATACTCTGAGTCATTTAATTGATGGTATGTAGACCATTGTAAATTCTCAATTGCTGGACCGTAGTCGAAAATTGGTTTCATTGTTGAACCAACTTGGCGTTTTAAATCAATGGCCATATTATGACCTTTGAAAGTAGACTTACTTTCTTTACGCCCAGCTCCAATTGCGCGAACTTCTCCAGACTGTGTATCCATAAATACGAATGATCCTTGGAATTGATCGTTCGGATACTTAATAAGATTGCCATCCATAATTTTTTCTGCGTAATCTTGAGCATCTTGATCAAGTGTTGTATGGATTGTTAAACCATCTGAACCGATATTTATATCCGGGTATTCTTTTTCAACTTCTTTTACAACAGCATCTAAAAATGCTTGATACTTCATCTCAGTTACTTCTGAAGACGGTTGAAGACCCTCAGTTACAGAGATTTTCATCGCGTTATTCATTTCATCTTTTGTTATATAACCATGTCGATTCATTAATGATAATACGACGTTACGACGTTGTGTAGCTCGTTCAACGTTGTCTTTTTTTGTTGGATCATAAATATTAGGACCTTGGGGTAAACCAGCGAGCATTGCAGCTTCATGTAACTGTAAGTCTTTTAAATCTTTGTCATAATATTTTTTGGCTGCTGTTGCAATACCGTACGAACGGTTACCTAAGTTAATCTTATTTAAGTACATTTCTAAAATCTCATGTTTAGAGTATTGTTGCTCTAATTTGTAAGATAGGTACCATTCTTGTACTTTTCTCTTTGCAGTTTTGTCCATCGTTAGAAAATAGTTTTTGACTACTTGCTGTGTAATCGTACTACCACCTTGAGATCCGAATCCTCCAGTGACATTTTCCATAACTGCTTTTGTAGTTCGTTTAAAATCAATTCCATTATGATCATAGAAACGTGAATCCTCAGTTGCAAGGAATGCATTTTCAACTACCTTTGGAATTTGATCATACGTAACGTGGGTTCGTTTTTCAGCACCGTATTCATAGAAAAAGTTCCCATTCTTATCAAGAAACTTTGTTGATAAAGGATTGACAAGTTTTGATTTGTCTAATTTTGGAGCGTCCTTCACCATAACAAAGAAAGCGGAAACGCCAGCTACAAGACCAACGATACCAAGAAGTAGACAACCTATAAGGAATTTTTTTAAAAAGGAGCCTTTTTTCTTTGGTTTTTTCTCTTTATTTGTTTCTTGCTTTTGATTTTTTACATGATTTCGTTCTGTACGAGAACGATAATTATCTGACATTATACTTTCTCCTACCTTTCATTCTCTCCCCCAAAAGTCGAAAAAAGAGCCTTAGTGATGACTCTATCACGAAAAATAAACCGTGTCTAGTACACGGATATAATCAATCCGAGGGTGATAACCGCATGATAATAAAGATCCATGCTCTTCTATTTCTTCTTTCGTAATCGATTTCCGTCCACCAGTATTTTGACGATTCCAAAATGCAATAATATGTTTTGCATCTAATAAATAAAATTCATCAAAAAGTGTAAATTTAATAATGACAAATGCAATGCCATTATGAGCGATTACTTGCTTCATATGTTCAATTTGATGAAGGTGGAAGTTTTGAAGTGGAAAGCTGGTTTTATTTTTTGTTTCTTTCGCTTCAAAATCGATGTATTTCCCTTTATATACACCGTTGTAATCTGTTGTAGAAGGTTGTTTAAAATACGCTTCTTTTACCACTGCAGCACTTCGAGCGGGGTAATCTACTTTTACAATTTGAAGAGGAGTAGGTTTTTTATGTACGCATGCAATATCATGGGTTAAGTAATATTCATTTGTTTCATTCAATTCCTCTTCAAGGGACATACCTCTATTACTATAAGTATGTTTTTTAATTGGTGTTTTATGAGGTTGTGAAGCTTGATTGTATCGTTTTCCATTTGGGTAACGAATGGTCATAGTGTGTCCACTCCCAACTTGCTAAGAATTACTTACAAAGGTGATTATAACAAAAAATGAAAAAAGATGTGACCTTTTTGAAGAAAGGTATGATGACTTATTCATGATTACTTGGAAAGATTATGAGAAAATTAAACAATATCGTAAAGATATGGTCTGCACAGAAGAAGAAAAAACAATCGTTTACAACATTAAGAGGGAAATAGAACTAGCTAATATGGACAACATTTCTCGAACACAGTCCTATCAAGAATATTATGTAAGAAATAGTGAAATTAGGTGGGCTTTTTTAGCAAGTATGGTCTCGAGAAATGCGGGATGGAATATGACTGATCTAAAAGGGAGATTTTATGCTACTGTTTTACCTCAAACAGTAAAAAAACATTTGTTTCTGACTTATGAAGAAGCGAATTGGATTATTTTTTTAGATGCATTTCCTCAGCTATTGTTATACGAAGAAAGTAAGAAGAGACAAATACCGCTATTCCATTTGTTACAATATTTCAACGTATCAATTTTTATGGAAAAAGAATGGATATATTTTTGGGAGAAAAAAGATAGAAATAGGCTCATGACAGCGCTTATTATAAATGAGCAAAATAAAATTCAAAAACCAATTATTGAGAATACATATTTTAAAAAACATGTATTTCATACTGCACTTTTTAAATTGCAAGAAATGCTTCATATAAGTGCTGTTATTTTTCCAACCGTTGAAGGGGGGATGTATGGGTTTTCAGTATATCAATTTGAAACGTTACAAAAGCGTATAGAATTAGGGAAGAAATTAGCGGATTTACTGTTTCATCCGAATTATAAAAGTTTATTCCATAGGTTTGCATTGCAAACTATACACACAGGATCAAGAGCAGACTATGAATGTTATGTAAGAGAAGCTAGAAAATCTTGTACGCCAGCCCTTAGAGAGGTTTATCCTGTTGTTGCACATAAGGAAATAAGCATGAGAGATTGGTTTTGTAGAGATACGGAAATACATGAGTTGTTTTTACTGGAAGAGTATAAGGGGGAAGTTGATATTACAGAATGGTATAAAAGAAAGAGGGAGCAAATCTATGTTGCTTCTATTGTAAATCGTTTTGTTAAAAGGATGCATGAGTTCGTGATATAATAAAAAAGAAGTCCCGTCTTTTATGAAGATGGGACTTCTTAATGTGAAGTAATCCTGCCATGTGTTTGGAAAATTTAATCTCAAAACGTAATGAACATAAGAGATTAAGGGTGCTTCAAAAATTAGCTTTTTGTAAAAGCCCGATTGGTGAAGACTAATAATCAATGGAGGATAAACATCCCCGACTGATTAAAGTTTCACTTTATGTAGCAGGGAAGTTTGGACCATCTAACTTTGGATTGCCAGTCTCGGGTTTATTTTGTTTGTTTTGTTTTTTCTTTTTTTCGTTTTTGTTCTTTGCCATTTTCATACACCTCCTTTTTGTATTGTTACCATTTCTATGAATGACATACAAAATGATTTCTTTGACGAATAACAACTAGTTTTGTCATGTGGGCAGGAGTGAGGAATCATTCGGCGAAATTACATGACAAAGGAAAAGCAAAGAAGGGGGCGTTTTGTATATGGCGATGGTTCAGAAGGAAGATGTAATGAAAACAATGGATCAAATGTTAAGTTCTCTCGATTTGCTGGAAATGAATATAGGGATTAGAATGAATCATGCATTGAAGGATAAGAGTGAAAAAATATGTAATAAGATAGAAATAACAGAAATGCATATTGAGCATATGGAAAATAAATTAGTGCATCACGAAGAAAAAGGGAATTGGGTGAAGGCATTTCAAAACGTCGTAGTGAGTGCATAATAAGGTGGGAATGAAATGAAGTATGAAGCATTAATACAGTCTTCAGAAAAACTTATGCAGTATAATAATGAAGCGGATGTAAAAAAAAGGGAAATGATTGAATACGATTTTTATAAGGATATGAAACCATTTGTAGATATGGTAGATGAGGAATTAAAGGTGTGGAAAGAATTAGCTTATAAATGGATTAAGGAAGAAAAACCGAAGTATATACATGTACAGCAAATTGATCAAGTGTACGATAATTTACAGACAAATGTGTTGCAATGTTTTGTAAATAAAGGTAAAGGGAAGCGATTCTTTGAAACACATCAAGCTATTTCGTATACTTTGCAAAATATAATTGAGCAATGTAAGTAACAAGAGGGAAAACCCTCTTGTTTTTTGTTATGCTTCAGTCATTGTTGTAGGTTTTGTTGCACCGTTTATTTCTAATTCTTTTATTAATGTTCGGTAATCTGAAATACATATTTTTCCTTCGAGATACCAATGTCTCGCAAAGTCTAACAGTTCATTTACATTCTCTGTGTAATACCCCTTTTTTTGAGAAAACGCTTGTTTTAAATCCCCTAATACCATGTTGATTCCTCCCCCATGAGAATCTTCTTCTTTATTATCATAGCATGGAAGGGTTTTCTTTTTTAATTTTTTAAAAATTTAAACTTCCGACAAAAATAGACAGATACTCCGTCACACAAATTATTTTACAAGTACATATTATATATGTAGAAACTTATGTGAAGGAGGAGAGAATGCATGTTTCAACAATCTAACGTATATCAGCAATCTAATCCATATGCACAGCAAAATATGTACCAATATAATACGGATACATATTTACGGTATAATATGTATCCTTTCGAGCCTCATTATGGAAATCAGAATTATTACCAGCCATTTGAAGTGTCGTTTATGAATCAACCGCAACAACAGCAGCAACCTTACATGAATCAACAGCAGCAACCTTACATGAATCAACAACAGCAACCTTACATGAATCAACAACAGCAGCCTTATATGGATCAACAACAGCAGCCTTATACGAATACACAATACTATATGCCACCACCATCTCCCTATGGAAATCAACAAGCGATGTTTTATCCACCAAAACAACCGTACCCGACGCAGAATAAACAAAAACAACAACAGCAACCGAGTCAGTTTTCTAGTTTTGTTTCCCAATTTAAAACGTCAGATGGTAACTATGATGTAAATAAAATGATGAATACAGCTGGACAAATGATGAATGCGATGAATCAAGTGACTGGTATTGTAAAGCAAGTTGGAGGTTTTTTTGGTAAGTAATTTTGGATGGCTGTCTATAAAAAGTATTGTATATGAAGTAGGGACTAGACAAATTTCCTTGGAATAAATGGGTATATATAACAAACGGCTTTCCCTCTTTTCTCATACTGTAAAGTGTAATCAGATTTTTTTTAACGAGAGAGGAGAGAAAAAACTATGCATCATTGTCATCCTTGTTTTGGAGGGCATAAGCCTGTAGGACCTATCTGTACAACTGCTCCTGTCATTCATCCGACGAAACAGTGTGTAACACATTCTTTTTCAACAACGGTGGTGCCACACATTTTCCCAACGCATACAACACATGTACACCATCAACAAATTAAAAACCAAAACTTCTTCCCGCAAACAAATTCGAATGTAAATGTTGTAGACCCGGTTGATCCAGGATTTGGCGGCGGATGTGGACCATGTGGTCACGGACATCATGGACATCATGGACATCAAGTATCTCCATTTGGTCCAGGACCGAACGTATCACCATTCGGACCAAATGTATCGCCATTTTTACCGAACAATGTATCACCAGTAGGTCCGAATATTGGACCAAACGTTGGTGGAATGTTTAAAAAGTAAATGATATGTTAGAACTAGCGAAATGCTAGTTCTTTTTTTGTAATTGGAGTGTTGATATGAAAGTTATTGCTGTAACGGGATATAAGCCATTTGAACTTGGTATATTTAAAAATGATCATCCAGGAGTGGAATGTATAAAAAAGGCATTGCATCGAAAATTAACTACTTTTGTAGAAGAAGGTTTGGAATGGGTGATAATAAGTGGGCAGTTAGGGGTCGAATTATGGGCTGCTGAAGTTGTTTTTGAAATTCAAGTAGAATATCCAGATTTAAAATTAGCAGTATTTACTCCGTTTTTAGAACAAGAAGAAAGCTGGAAGGAAGATAACCGTGAATATTACGAATTTATTCTCTCTCAAGCAGACCATATTGATAGTATTACGAAACGGAAGTACGAAAGCCCAGAGCAATTTAAATTAAAAAATCAATTTTTTATTGAAAAAAGTGATGCACTTTTAGCTGTATATGATGAAGAGAAACCAGGGAGTCCTAAATATATTGTAGAAGCAGCAAAGAAAAAAGGAGAAATAGAAAATTATCACAGTTATTTCATTCTTTTTTCCGATTTACAAGATATAATAGAAGAGGAACAGTGGAATAATGCAGAGTAATATGTAATATAGTACTCGTATATATGATTGACAAAAGGCATTGTTTCTGAAAAAATTTAGGTAATGAAAGTTTTGGCAAAAATTTGAGGTGAAGAAAATGATTTCGGATAAAATTAAATTAACGGCGAAAGATATTTTAGAAAAAGAATTTAAAACAGGCATGAGAGGTTATCAACAAGAAGAAGTAGACAAGTTTCTTGATATGATCATTAAAGACTACGAAGCTTTTCACAAAGAGTTTGAGCAATTAAAGCAACAAAATGCTCGTTTAAAGCGTGAATTAGAGGAACAAAAACTAGCAGCAACACAAGTGCCACAACAACCAGTTGTACAAACACCGGTTGCACAACCTGTATATAACAACACGAATACGGATATTTTAAAACGTCTATCTAATTTAGAAAAAGCTGTATTTGGAAGTAAGTTATACGAATAATTTCTAGTGGTAAAAAGGTTAAAGCATTTTACATAGAAAAAAACATTGCAAAATCTTTTTGTTTCCACTATAATAATGGATGTCATAACGTTTGGGTAATCGCTGCAACGCCAACGTTGTAGAGGAAAGTCCATGCTCGCACGGCCTGAGATGGCTGTAGTGTTCGTGCCTAGCCAATTCATAAGCTAGGGTATTCTGGCTGTAAGGCTGGTTTAACGGCAGGGAAAAAACCTAAGTCCTTTCGGATATGGTTTGACTACCTTTAAAGTGCCACAGTGACGAAGTCCTTGAAGAAATGATAGGAGTGGAACGAGGTAAACCCCACGAGCGAGAAACCCAAATAATGGTAGGGGAATCTTTTCCAAGGAAATGAACGATGGGAAAGGACAGGTTGAATAACCTGTAGATAGATGATTGCCACCGGAGTACGAGGCGTGGGCCGTTTGCAGTACAAAGGAACAGAACATGGCTTACAGAACGTTATGAACCAACTATGAAATAACTCAGCTCTCCTTTGTTAGAGGAGGGCTTTTTATTTGTATGAAGTTATAAATTATGAGTTAAAATGGTTAATGAGAAAATTCTTCGTAAAATGTAATGATTAATAGGACAAATTGCTATTAATTATTGTTTGACTATACATAAGAGGTGAATGCAAATGGGAAAAGTTACTTTAATTGCAACAGCGGCAATGGGTATTGAAGCGTTAGTTGCCCGAGAAGTTCGTGATCTTGGTTATGAATGTCAAGTGGAAAATAGCAAAGTAACATTTGAAGCAGATGAAAAGGCGATTTGTCGCACGAACTTATGGTTACGTACTGCGGACCGTGTGAAAATTAAAGTTGGCGAATTCAAAGCGACAACATTTGATGAGCTGTTTGAAAAAACGAAAGCATTAAACTGGGGAGATTATATCCCAGAGAACGGAGAGTTCCCTGTAATCGGTAAATCATTAAAATCTGAGTTGTTCAGTGTTTCGGATTGCCAACGTATCGTTAAAAAAGCTGTCGTTGAAAAATTAAAAACAACATATAAACGTACAACTTGGTTTGAAGAAGATGGTCCGTTATTCCGTATTGAGATTGCAATGCTCAAGGATATTGCAACATTAACGATTGATGCAAGTGGTGTTGGACTTCATAAACGTGGATACCGTATGGATCAAGGGGAAGCTCCATTAAAAGAAACATTGGCTGCGTCTTTAATTAAGTTAACAAACTGGAAGCCAGATCGTCCTTTCGTGGACCCTTTCTGTGGATCAGGTACAATTCCGATTGAAGCAGCATTAATTGGACAAAATATCGCACCAGGGTTTAACCGTGGCTTCGCATCAGATGAGTGGGGCTGGATTGGTAAACAAAACTGGCGTGAAGCTCGTCAAGAAGCTGAAGATTTAGCGAATTATGATCAACGATTACAAATCATTGGATCAGATATCGATCATCGTATGATCCGAGTTGCTCAAGATAACGCTGAAGAAGTAGGTTTAGGTGATTTAATCACATTTAAACAAATGCAAGTAAAAGATTTCACGACAAAAGAGGATTATGGATATGTTGTAACGAATCCTCCATACGGAGAACGTTTAAGTGAAAAAGCACTCGTTGAACAATTGTATAAAGAAATGGGACAAGTATTCCGTCCATTAGACACATGGTCAGCGTATGTATTAACAAGTTACGAAGCGTTTGAGAAGTGCTACGGAAAAGATGCATCAAAGAAACGTAAACTGTTTAACGGATTTATCCGTACAGATTACTATCAATACTTCGGAAAACGTCCACCGCGTAACTCATAGTATAAAACTCCTCTAGCGCGCATATACTGGCTATTATGTAATGCGTAAAGGAGGACGTGATATGGATAGTTTCCAATTATCGATGATTCAAAAAGCTATTCATCGTACGTATGATGAGATCGGGAAAGCAGTGGATAGCCAAGGTGCGATTGTAGATGAAATACAAAAAGCACAAGAAGAATATTTGTCAGCTCTTTCACACGAAACAGCGATTGATAAACGGTATTTAAAGTCATTAATATAGAAAAAAATTTTCCTTTTTCGAAAGGAAAATTTTTTTTCGTGTATTTCTATGTATGGCAACAGGGGAAAGTGGCTGCACACATATGAGTAGCAGTTGCTATATCTTTTTATAGAAAAACTTTTTGGTTGGAGGCTAAGGATGTTTACTGAGAAGAGATTACCATTTGAAGTAGGAAAACAAGATAATTTTTATGATAAGTTGAATGAATGGATTGGAGATGTGTTTTACGATATCCTTCCGGAAAAAGGCTTTGAAGAGCGTGATGAACAAATTTTTATGGCGTTTCAATTAGAGCGTGCTTTCCAAGAAAAGAAAGTAATGTTCGCAGAAGCGGGTGTAGGAACAGGAAAAACAATTGTATATCTTCTATATGCAATTTGTTATGCGCGTTATACTGGAAAACCAGCTATTATCGCTTGTGCTGATGAAACGTTAATTGAGCAGCTTGTGAAAGAAGAAGGGGACATTGCGAAATTATCTGAAGCGTTAGGCTTATCAGTAGATGTAAGACTTGCGAAATCAATGGATAATTATTTGTGTTTACGTAAACTTGAAGATGTTATGAGTGGACGAGCTCCAGAAGTAATTGAAGATGTATACTACGAGTTACCTCAGTTTGTATTTGATCATGGTACGATGCAAAACTTTACTCACTATGGTGACAGAAAAGAATTTCCGCTTTTAAATGATGAGGAATGGTCAAAAGTAAATTGGGACTACTTCCAAGATTGCTTCACTTGTGATTCTCGTCATCGTTGTGGTCAAACCCTTTCTCGTGAACATTATCGTAAAGCGGCAGATTTAATTATTTGTTCTCAAGATTTCTATATGGATCATATTTGGACGTACGATGCACGTAAACGTGAAGGGCAAATTCCGTTATTACCAGAAAGTAGCTGCGTTGTATTCGATGAAGGACATCTTGTAGAATATGCAGCTCAAAAAGCTTTAACGTATCGTTTAAAGCAAACGATGATGGAGCAACTTTTAACAAGATTGTTGCAAAACGATATTCGTGAAGAGTTTGCGCATTTAGTAGAAGAAACAATTTGGCAAACAGAGAGATTCTTTGATGTGTTACAAGAAAATAAAAAGGAAATTGCCGGTTCTGATCGTTTAGAAATTACTGTGACAGAAAAAGTAACTGCTGAAGCGAAGCGACTTTACGCGAAAATTGGTGAAGTCGGTGATGCATTAGTATTTGAAAGTGAAATGCATACAGTAAACACGTATGACTTAAATATCGTTGATGAACATTTAGATGTATTAGAACATTCACTTCGTCTGTTCATGCACGAGAAAAATGTAATTACATGGGGTGAAGAAGGTGATGGAGCCTTCACGTTAGTGATTATGCCACGTGCAGTAGAAGAAGTATTACAAGAGAAAGTATTCTCGAAGAAAATCCCGTATATTTTCTCGTCTGCTACATTATCTAATAACGATTCATTCGCATTTACAGCAAATAGCCTAGGGGTAAAAGATTACTTATCATTCTCAGTTGCCTCACCGTTTGATTATGAGGAGCAAATGGCAGTAAACTTACTATCGCATACGAAAGAAAATGAATGGGAAAGAAAGTGTCAATATACACTTGAAAATATACAGAAAACAAATGGACGTACACTTGTATTATTCCGTACAACACAGGAACTTGCAGCGTTTAAAGAATATGTAAGTAAAGAACAAATGTCAGTTCCGTTCCTATATGAAGGGGATCAAGAAATTAGTCAGCTCGTTTCTCGTTTCCAAAATGAAGAAGAGACTGTACTTTGTGCCGTTCATTTATGGGAAGGTTTAGATATTCCTGGTTCATCATTATCTCATGTTATCATTTGGTCATTACCATTCCCTCCAAACGATCCTGTGTTTGAAGCAAAGCGTAAACATGTAAATGATCCATTCTGGGATGTAGATGTACCGTATATGATTTTACGTCTTCGTCAAGGGATTGGACGTTTAATTCGTACGAGCGACGATAAAGGTGCTATATCAATCTTCTTATCTGATACAGAAGATGAGAAAGTGATAGAAGCGGTGAAAAACGTACTACCAGTAGAAGGTAAAGAATTATAAGGAGAAAGCTTGGCGCTTGCCAAGCTTTTTTTCTATTATAAAAGGAATTTAGATTTCCATGTCGAATTAAGTTTGAGGTAGAAAAGGGAGGTTTTTATACGATGACAGTAGCTACATATGAAGTAGAAAAACAATTTTTAACATATGTGAAGAAGATACAGAATTACGGGGAAGCATTGAGCTTAATGTTTTGGGACTTAAGAACAGGTGCGCCTAAAAAAGGTGTAGACCAGCGTTCAGAAGTAATTGGTATGCTTTCATCAGAAGTATTTGTAATGTCGACTTCAGATGAGATGGGGAACTATTTAACAGAACTTGAAGCTTTAATACATGAAGATAAACTTTCTGAAACGACGAAGAAAATGGTTGAAGAATGTCGTAAAGAATATGATAGAAATAAGAAGATTCCACAAGCTGAATACGAGGCTTATGTGAAATTAGAAGCGAAAGCAGAAAGTGTGTGGGAAGAAGCTCGCGAAAAATCTGATTTCGAAATGTTTCGTCCGTATTTAGAAAAAATTGTTGAATTCAAAAAGAAATTCATTACATATTGGGGTTACGAAACATATAAATATAATACATTATTAGACATGTATGAGCCTGGTATTACAGTAGAAGTGTTAGATCACGTATTTGGTCAACTTCGTGAGCGTATCGTTCCGCTCGTAAAAGAAATATCGGAGTCGCAAAAGAGATTAAAGACAAGTGCTTTATCAGAACATTTTTCAAAAGAAAAACAAAAGAACTTTACATTAGAGTTATTAAAGCAATTGAATTATGACTTTGAAGCAGGTCGTCTTGATGAAACGGTACATCCATTCGAGATTACATTAAATAGAGGGGATGTTCGTATTACGACACGTTATGACGAAAAAGATTTCCGTATGGCTGTGTTTGGAACAATTCATGAATGTGGTCATGCTGTATATGAACAAAATATTGCTGAGAAATTTGAAGGTACACTACTATGTAGTGGAACATCTATGGGTATCCATGAGTCACAATCATTATTCTTTGAGAACTTTATCGGTCGTAATAAATCATTTTGGAAGAAAAATTATGATTTATTAAAAGAGTATAGCGATGGTCAATTCGATGATATATCAGTAGATGAGTTTTATGATGCGATTAACGAATCGAAACCATCATTCATTCGTATAGAAGCAGATGAGCTTACATATCCGCTTCATGTCATGGTTCGTTATGAACTTGAGAAAGAATTATTTGATGGCACATTACAAGTGAAGGATTTACCGGCGGCTTGGAATGATAAGATGGAAGCATATTTAGGAATTCGTCCGGAAAGTGATGCACAAGGTGTATTGCAAGATGTTCACTGGGCTGGCGGTTCATTTGGATACTTCCCATCTTATGCGCTTGGTTATATGTATGCAGCACAATTTAAGCAAAGAATGTTAAAAGACATTCCGAACTTTGATGCATTATTAGAAGAAGGCAACGTAACGCCAATTCGTGAATGGTTAACAGAAAATATTCACCAATACGGTAAAACGAAAAAGCCGCTTGAAATTTTAGAAGATGTGACAGGCGAAGGATTAAATGCAAACTACTTAGCAGATTATTTAGAAGCGAAGTATAAAGAAATTTATGAGTTATAAAAAAGAGCTGCTTAATTGCAGCTCTTTTTTAAAGGGGGATAGAAGAATGCTTTATACATATACAGTAATGACGCAAGAAGATGCGGAAGAGATTGCATATAACTGGCATTATGAAGGGGAATACTCCTTTTACGATATAGAAGCAGATGAAGAAGATTTAGCTGAGTTTTTACATGATGAGAGTAGAGGGAATCATACATTTTCTGTGAAGGAAAAGGGCACTCTCATTGGTTTTTTTACTGTTTGTAAAATAAATGATGGAACGGTTGATATAGGTCTTGGAATGAGACCTGATATAACTGGAAATGGATTTGGTTTACAGTTCGTAAACGCTGGACTAGCTTTTAGTAAAGAAAAATACGGATGCAGTTATATAACGTTATCGGTAGCGACATTTAATGAGAGAGCGATTACAGTGTATAAAAGAGCAGGATTTGAAGCAGTTGGGACGTTTATACAGAAAACGAATGGGAGTTGTTTTGAGTTTTTAAAAATGAATTATATATGTGGAAAATAACAAAAAACAGAAGAGGGCTCTTCTGTTTTTTGCAACTTCATTAACTTTCAGTTGATAGCATGTGTATAGCTATTTCATGCATGTCTTTCAAACCTGACACTTGAGCGTATTCAGCAACAGTGATACTACTCGTTGTTAGAAGTTCAATAATATGTTCATCCATTCTTGACCAAGTTTTACCGCCAGCGTTGTCATAAGCGTTAATTAACTTCGTTAGTCCATCCTTCCCAAAGAGTAGATAATGCGATGTGAAATCTATAGATACATCACCTATCCCTACTTCTGTCCAATCGATTAAGCCAGTTACTTTATTTTTATTATTAATCAGGATATGACCTGGATGGATATCCCCGTGCTTTACTCCTACGTGAGATGGCCAAAAAGAGTCTTCAGCTAGCCATGCTTGCCAACGATCCCATAAGTTTTGATTGATGTGGTATTGTTCCTTCACTCGATTCATCCTTTGTTTCATAGAAGTTCTTAATTCATTAGCAGTAAGAATTTCAACACCTGTATTATTAAATTTTTGTTGAGGTAATGAGTGTAAATTCGCTAGAACTTTTCCTAATGAAATATAGTATTCAGTTGGTACATTCTTTTCGTTAAAGGTCCATATATAACCTTGTTGTTCTATATCAATAGTAGCGGCAGGAAAGCCGCTTAGTTGTTTATAAGCAATTAGTTCCTCAGAAAATATAGACCAATCAGGAATTTGGAATTCTGCATGTTTTTTCATGATTTCTAATGCTTCTTTTTCACGTAGAGCATGTCTCATAGATTCAGGTCTACGAGGAATTCTTAGTATCCATTTATCCTCGTTTTGTTCCTTAACGTGTGCTACTTGAAAGTCAACGCCAGATTCATTGATTTCTATTGAATCATCTAAGATATTTAGGCCTTCCTTATTTGCTAATTGTTTAATTTTAAGTGTATTCATTTTTATTTCCTCCAAATGTTTATTCTGATTTCAATGTTTTCATGCGTTTTCTGTTACTTTTTGTCTCTAACTACATCAATATGATTAAAGTAACGAGATATAAGAAAATGTAATCATAAAAAAACCACAGACGGGCTTCTGTCTGTGGTTAAGAGTAAACGAGGATATAATGAATAAACGTCTCTCTTTGTATGAAAATATATACGAAAAAAAGACAGATGTATATCTGCCTTTCTTCATGTGGAAAGTGTACTCTTCCGTTGAAGATTATTAAAAATGTGCAGACTAATCCCGTTTACTCTGCTTTATGAAAACAGAGCCTTTGAACGTATTAAGTTACTTATTGTTCAAAGTTTGCTGACGTAGTCTTCCTGCATGCATCATCTTTAACAATCCTCCTTTTAATAGTATAGTTACAATATACTTTGTTTATAAGTAAACATCAACAAAAATACTAGATGTAATATGTAAAAACGAATTAAATAAAAATTTACATTCGGAAAATAAAAGAAATGATGTTAGCTTTTATAATTGGAAGTTTTGGAAGAGGATTTGTATTAGTAGCAAATAGTAAGTTTAGCAAGGAAGGTAGAGGTAAGCATGGTTACAATTAAAACGACAAATGAAATAGATTTGATGCACGAATCCGGGAAGTTACTTGCTTCATGTCATAGGGAAATTGCAAAAATGATGAAACCAGGTATTACGACAAAAGAAATTGATACATTTGTTGAAGCGTATTTAGAAAAGCATGGTGCAATATCTCAGCAGAAAGGTTATAACGGGTATCCATATGCGATATGTGCATCTGTAAACGATGAAATGTGTCATGGATTTCCGGCCGATGTTCCTTTAACTGAGGGCGATATAGTGACAATTGACATGGTAGTAAACTTAAATGGTGGTCTTTCAGATTCTGCTTGGACGTATAGAGTTGGAAATGTTTCTGAGGAATCAGAAAGGTTAATGGTAGTTGCTGAGAATGCATTGTATAAAGGGATTGATCAGGCGATAATCGGTAATCATGTAGGAGACGTTGGTTATGCAATTGAAAGTTATGTAGCAAATGAGGGTTTTTCTGTTGCAAGAGACTTTACGGGACATGGGATTGGTAAAGAGATTCATGAAGAACCAGCAATTTTTCATTTTGGGAAGAAAGGACAAGGGCCTGAGCTACAAGAAGGAATGGTAATTACAATTGAGCCTATTGTAAATGTAGGTATGCGCTATTCTAAAGTAGATTTAAATGGATGGACTGCAAGAACGATGGACGGTAAATTATCAGCTCAATATGAGCATACAATTGCGATTACAAAAGATGGTCCTATCATATTAACAACGCTTTAAAATGAAATGTAAGAGTTTGCAAAACTCGAACGAAAATAGTGATTTTATAAAATTTGTACGTGTTTTTTTAATAAATGCTTTCCAAAATGTAAAAAGTGCGTTATAATCCATCTATAAAATAAATAGTTAGCTACACTCATATAATCGCGGGGATATGGCCTGCAAGTTTCTACCGAAGTACCGTAAATACTTTGACTATGAGTGAGGACGAATATAATTGCTTGTTTAGCATTCTTTTTTGCGAAACTCCAAAAGCGCGTCTCTCACTTGTAACGAGTGGTGGCGGCTTTTGGAGTTTTTTATTGCATAAGAGGGGGAACAAACATGAAAGTATTACAAGAAAAGATTTTGAACGAAGGAAAGGTTTTATCTGGTGACGTATTAAAGGTAGATGCATTTTTAAATCATCAAATTGACCCAGTACTTATGCAAGAGATCGGAAAAGAATTTGCTAAACGTTTTAAAGAAGAGAATATTACAAAAATCGTGACGATTGAATCTTCAGGCATTGCACCAGCAGTTATGGCTGCATTAGAGCTTGGTGTAAAAGTAATCTTTGCAAGAAAACG
The DNA here is from genome assembly GCF_007678085.1 of Bacillus cereus. GTDB lineage: Bacteria > Bacillota > Bacilli > Bacillales > Bacillaceae_G > Bacillus_A > Bacillus_A cereus_BE. The sequence goes on from NZ_VEDW01000001.1 coordinate 100,642, forward strand.
TAAATCGTTAACGTTACAAGATAATATGTACGTTGCAAACGTATACTCATTTACGAAACAAGAAACGAATGAAATTTCATTATCTCGAAATCATATCGATGAAACTGATCGCGTTTTAATTATCGATGACTTTTTAGCAAACGGTCAGGCTGCTTTAGGTTTAATGAGTTTAGTAGAGCAAGCAGGAGCAAGTATTGCAGGTATTGGTATTGTTATTGAAAAAGCATTTCAAGATGGAGGAAAGAAGCTTCGTGAACAAGGAGTTCGTGTTGAGTCACTAGCAGAAATTGCATCACTTGATAACGGCACAGTTACATTTGTACAGCATGAAACTGCGGAGGTGAAATAAGCGATGAAGCAACATCCATTTAAAATCGCATCGCTTGGTATGCAGCATATGCTTGCTATGTATGCTGGCGCAATTATCGTTCCGCTTATTGTGGGCGGTGGACTTGGTTTAAATCAAAAAGAGTTAACATATTTAGTCTCAATTGATTTATTAATGTGCGGCGTTGCGACAATTTTACAAGCATTATCAAATCGCTTTTTCGGTATTGGACTCCCAGTTGTACTTGGTTGTACATTTACAGCGGTTGGGCCGATGATTGCAATCGGAAAACAATACGGCGTGTCTTCTATTTATGGAGCAATTATTGCTGCCGGGTTATTCGTTGTTATTTTTGCGAAATTATTTGGAAAGCTTGTAAAACTGTTTCCACCAGTTGTAACAGGATCTGTCGTTACCGTAATTGGAGTTACACTTGTTCCAGCAGCAATTAATGATATGGCTGGAGGAGTAGGAAGCAAGGATTTCGGTAGTCTTGAAAATTTAGCATTAGCATTTGGTGTGTTACTATTTATCATCATTATGTATCGTTTCTTTGACGGATTTATCCGTTCAATCTCTATTTTACTAGGTCTTTTATTTGGTACAATCGTTGCAGCATTTATGGGGAAAGTAAGCTTGCAAGCAGTTGGAGAGGCTGATTGGTTCCATGGTATTCAGCCATTTTACTTCGGTACACCAACATTTGAATTGACGCCAATTATTACGATGATTTTAGTTGCTTGCGTAGGGATTGTGGAAGCAACAGGTGTTTACTTTGCATTATCTGATATTTGCAATAAAAAGATCGGTGAAAAAGAATTAACAAAAGGCTATCGTGCAGAAGGATTAGCGATGGTGTTAGGTGGTATTTTCAACGCGTTCCCATATACAACATATTCTCAAAACGTAGGACTTGTTCAATTAACTGGAGTAAGAAATCGCGTTATTATTTATACTTGTGGTGGTATGTTAATCGTTCTTGGGTTTATTCCTAAAATCGCAGCTATTACAACAATCATTCCAAAATCAGTACTTGGCGGTGCGATGTTAGCGATGTTCGGTATGGTTATGGCATATGGTATTAAAATGTTAAGTAGCGTTGATTTTGGGAAACAAGAAAACTTATTAATCGTTGCATGCTCTGTCGGAATCGGACTTGGAGTTACAGTCGTTCCTACTTTATTCTCACAACTTCCTGAAAATATTCGTATTTTAACAGATAATGGAATTGTACTTGGGAGTGCGTCAGCAGTACTTTTAAATATCGTATTTAACATGGTGCCGCAGCGTAAAGCGAAAGTAAAAGAAGAGCCAGTTCCGATGCAAAGTGCAGTAAGAGAAGCGTAAAAAAGCAAGGTCTCGTTATGAGACCTTGCTTTTCTTTTTAAGTGGCATCATTTTCCCGTACGTACCAAGACGCCAAATGTACTCAAGTGGGCCGTATTGATAACGTGACAGCCACCAGCGGCTAATAAAGATTTGTAACGTGTAGAAACCGATGCAGAATAGTGGTCCTACCCATAATGGAGCAAGATAATCATTTTTGAACAATAGTCCGAATACAAGTAACGTAACAATTGTATGTGAGATGTAATTTGTTAACGCCATTCGGCCAACGTATTGGAATGGACGTAATAATGTTTGCCATCTTTCTTTTTGTAATAAGCGCATGAGCGTGAAAATGTAGAAGATGAATAATGTCTTTCCGCTAAACATTGTAAAGGCCTGCATATAAATTGGTTCATAAGATGGTTTTGATAAGAAATAACGGACCATGAAGAACCACATTGGCAATGTTAAAATGAACATAATAATTTGCCATTTTTTAAGCTTTGGATCTAACTCTTTCGTACGGCGGAAAATATCCTTTTTACCGGCATATAAACCAAGTAAAAATAGCCCAACTGTTTCTGGGAGCATGAATACGTTTAGTTCAATTCCATCAGCATAAAATGAATGGAAACGATTTTGTATTTGTGACACCCAGTCTTCAAGTGGCATGATTGGTAAGGATAACCCAAGTTCCTCCTTTGGCATGAAGGCAATACCAATACTAGCAATTAGCATAAGAAACTGAAAAATACTTAATAAAACGATTGCCCATATTAAAATGGTACGAGGTTCTCTCTTATAAAATAAAAATAAGAAAAATCCAGCAATTGCATACGTATGTAAAATGTCTCCGTCCCATAAAAGAACGTAATGTAAGAAACCAAATAATAATAAAATAAGTAAGCGACGAACAAATAAAGTTTTTGGTCGATCTGTTTTCGCTTCAGCGCGAGTCATAAAAATGTAAAAGCCTAGGCCAAATAAAAATGAAAAGATAGTATAAAATTTTGTTTGAATAAACATATCGTAAAACAGACGGATATAGCTATCTAGCCCCTCATAAATTCCGGAAAGATCACGTGAGTCAATCCCAGCGATAACAGGCCAGTTCACAAGAAAAATACCTAGTACAGCTATTCCTCTAATAATATCGATGGAGTGTATCCTCTCGCCTTGTGAAATATTTTGTGTCATTATTTTCCTCCTTGTTAAGTAATTCCCTTTTATTATACAAAATGTAAGATGGAGGGTATAGGGTGTATTTCCATTTTTTTTAACTATTAAGTTATGTAGGATGAGATATAATAAGAGTGCACAACAAGTTTTAATCTTCTTCAAAACAGGCAGTAAAGCTCCTTCTTATAAGGGGCTTTCTTTATGAAAAGTATTGATAATGATTCTCTTTAATGATAAAATGTATTCAAAAGTGATAATCATTATCAAAAAAGGTTGGTGCATGAGTATGGTATATGCATTAGTAGCAGGTACAGTTGCTGTATATGCAGTTATTGCAAAGTATGTTTTAAATGGAGTAGGAACAGCAAAATGAGTGATATGACATAAAATCCCTTTCATTTGTAAAAAGAATGAAGGGGATTTTTTATTTTTAATGAGAATATGCTGAAAATTTAGTATGATAGTAAAGTGAAACTGTAATCAATGAGTAGGTGCATCTCTCACTGATTATGGGCTCGCAAATGGCGGGAAAAAGTATATACATCTTGGATAAAGGGGAACAAGGGGATGACAAACATAGTACAGACAAACGGTATGAAAAAACTTGTTTGTTTTTATGAAGAGTGGCAAAAACACGGCGACGCAGAGAATGGCTTAAAGTTGTTTGAAGTGATTCAAAAATATAAACGAGAGCAGCTTATGATAGCATTCTGCGGTCACTTCTCAGCAGGGAAATCAACGATGATGAATCATCTATATAAAGCGCAGTTGTTACCAACAAGTCCAATTCCGACAAGCGCTAACGTCGTTAAAATTGAAAAGGGATTTGATCGTGTTGTTGTAACAATTAAATCAGGAGAGCAGTACGAATATGACGGTGCATATTCAGCAGAAGAATTAAAGCAAATTTGTAAAGATGGTGATGAGGTAATTGGTGTTCATATTTATCGGAATGATGCGCCAATTCCAGAGGGTGTTATGTTAGTTGATACACCAGGGATTGATTCAACAGATGATGCCCATCAACTAGCGACGGAATCAACGCTGCATCTAGCAGACGTAATTTTTTATATGATGGATTATAATCACGTCCAATCGGAAGTGAATTTGCAATTTGTTAAAGAATTGAAACAACGTAATAAAACGGTTTATCTCGTTGTAAATCAAATAGATAAACATAAAGAAAATGAATTATCGTTTGAGGATTATAAAGATAGTGTAAAACAATCGTTCGCTAACTGGGATATTGAAGTAGACGGAGTGTATTATACTTCATTACGAATGATGAACCATCCACATAATGAAATTGGAAGCTTAGAAACATTAATTACATCTATTATGAAAGAAAAAGAGCAGTATGTAAGAGATGGAATGGAGCGCGAAACAGAATATTTAATGGGGGAACATTTCTCGTTTATTCTTTCTGAAAATGAAAAAGCCCTTTTGAAATATGGGGAAGAGTTAGCATCACCACTTTCGATTTCAGAAATAGTTGAAAAGAAAGAAGAGCTAACGGAAACTAAACGTCGTGAGGCTAGTAAAGAATCTCATGTGAGAAACGAATTTATAAAAGGCTTACAAGCGATATTAGATAACGCGTATTTAATGCCATTTGAAATGAGAGAATTGGCAAATGCGTATTTAGAAACGAAATTAACAAAATTTAAGGTCGGTTTGCTATTTGCGAAAGGAAAGACGGAGCAAGAAAAACAGAGACGTTTAGATGCTTTTTATTCTGCTTTGCAAAAGACTGTTGAAACGCAACTTGATTTTCATGTGAAAGAATTTATTGTTGCCTTCTTAAAAGAAGAAGGATTGTTCACAGAGGAAATTGGAAAAGACATATATGCTTTAGAAATTGCTTTTGGACCAGAAATGTTAGCTGGAGTCATTAAACAAGGTGCAGGTTTCACAGGTGATTACTTACTTCTTTATACAGCGGATGTAGCGAATGAACTGAAGAAACGTTATTTTACAAAAGCACAGCAAATTTTTGATAAAAGTGCAGTCGTTTTAAAGCAAAAGGTGAAGGAAGCAATTGCTCGTATTGAAGAAGAGATAGAAAAATATACGATGTTGCAAACGGCAAAAGAAACGAAATTGCAATATAGTAACAATTTGGAGACATATGAAAGTTATTTGCAAAATGTTTGGCACGAGCGTATTGCTACACCAGAAGGATTGCAAATAGAGGAGATATTGCAAAGTAAAACACAAATTGTTAGTGAGAAATTCACACTACAAGAGCAGGAAAGCGTAAACGGTAGCGTAATGGCTCGTGAGGAAGAGATAAAAGGAACGGCAGCTTTAAATATTCAGCGTATATTAGAGAAAGTGAAGAAAGCTGAAACGATATTAGAGCCATTGCCAGCGCTAAAACATGTACAGCAAGAGGTAATAGAAAAAAGGCGTCGTGTGGAAACGAAACAATTTACAGTAGCGTTATTCGGAGCGTTTAGTGCTGGGAAATCATCATTTGCCAATGCATTGCTTGGTGAGAAGGTACTTCCGGTATCACCAAATCCGACGACAGCAACGATTAATCAAATTTTGCCGGTTACAGAGGAAAAACCACACGGAACAGTCATGGTTCAATTTAAATCAAAGCAAGCTTTATTAGAAGATATGAAAGCTGTTTATAAGCTGTTTCATTATGAGATTACTACGTTAGATGAAGCGTTAGCACAAATTGATAAAGTTATGAAATATCCTTCACCAACCGGGAAGCAAAAAACAACATTCAGCTTTTTACGAGCAGTACAAAAAGGGTATGACACGGTTTCTGCTCATTTAGGGGAGCAAGTACAAGTTACATTAGAAGAGTTTTCTGATTATGTAGCGAATGAAGAGAAATCATGTTTTGTTGAGTACATGGAGCTTTATTATGATTGTGCATTAACAAGGCAAGGAGTAGCGCTAGTAGATACACCTGGAGCGGATTCTATTAACGCCCGCCATACGGACGTTGCGTTCCAGTATATTAAAAACGCAGATGCTATTTTATTTGTAACGTATTATAATCATGTGTTTTCTCGTGCTGACCGTGAATTCTTAATCCAGCTTGGTCGTGTAAAGGATACTTTTGCTCTAGATAAAATGTTCTTCCTAATTAATGCGGCCGATTTAGCAGAGTCTGAAGAAGAACTTGAAATGGTAAAAGGTTATATCGCAGACCAGCTACTGCAATATGGTATTAGAAATCCGCGTTTATTTGCAATTTCAAGTTTATGTGCGCTTGAAGAGAAGCAAGGAAAGAATGTTGAAAAAGAGAAGTACGGTATTTTACAAAACTCTGGGATTGCTAGGTTCGAGGAATCATTTACATCCTTTATGATGAGAGATTTAATGCTTGTATCTGTTCATGCTTTATATGGCGCATTGCAAGGAGCAGATCAGCTTTTAGTAAATATGATAAATGGTGCAAAGCAGGGGAATGAAGAGAAAGAGAAGCAAACGAAAAAATATGAAGCAGAGCGTGATCAACTACTTCATATTATTTCATCATTTAGTGTACTTGCTGAAGAGCAGGCGATGCAAAATGAAGTGAAAGAATTGCTTTATTACGTGCAACAGCGTCTATTCCTACGCTATAACGATGTGTTTACTGAATTTATTAATCCAGCATCACTTCGAACGGATGGAAATGTGAAAGTGCAGTTGCAACAGTGCGTTATGGAATTAGTAGCATTTATACAGCATGATTTATTACAAGAAATGCGTGCGACATCATTACGACTTGAAAAATGGATAGATGAAGCGATGAAGCGTGCAAAGGATGAAATTGTGGTGAACTGTAAAGTAGAAAATGAATCAATTTCTATGGGTGGAACAGTGGATTATGAATATAAAGATATTGCACATAAAGAACCGTTTCCTTCAGTTGAAATAAAAGATTTCAAAAAAGCATTGGCGCATTTTAAAAATGAAAAAAGCTTTTTTGAAAAAAATGATAAAGCTTTCATGCAAGAAGAGGCTAAAGTTGTATTAGAACCTTTCGTATCAAACTATGTAGCCGATGAAAAAGATTTATTTGTTCATCATTATAAGCAAGAGTGGGATTTGAAATGGAACTTATTCCAAAAAGTAATGCAGCAAGATGTGATGAATTATTATGAAAGTATATTATTTGCATTGGCTGAAACGATTGATGTATCACTATATGAACAAAGTAAAGAACAATTGCAAAAGCAGTTAGTAGAGATTGAAAAAGAAATTTATGTGATATAGTCGTTATGAGAAAAAGATCCGCTCAATTTTCTTTTGCAGTACTGTATCTAAAGATTTGACAAACCCAGCAAATTCATCGGTAGAAATCATATGAGTAAGAACAAGGCGTCTGCCGTCTGGTGTTTCACCGCATAAGACGAATGAAGAAAATTCATATGTTTTGTTTTCTACTACTAATTTTGGATAGGAATACGTGTCGCTTTTCTTCTTCTTTCCATCAATAGAGATGACGTTGCATTTTTTCTCATTGTTGTCCATGGTGAATCCCTCCTTTCTATTACTTATGGTAGACAAGGAGGGTTTAGAACAATAGAGAAAGGGGAATTTTTTATGGGTGTAGTAATAGAGTATATTTCGAAAGAAGAAGCTATACCGAAACCTTTATTATTGCTTGCTGATCCAAGCGAGAGGCAAATTGATGCATATATACAAAGAGGGTTAACATATGTAGCTAAGCAAGAGGAGAGAGCTATCGGTGTATATGTTCTTTTGGAAACAAGGCCGAAAACGATGGAAATTATGAATATTGCGGTTGTAGAGGATATGCAAGGAAAAGGGATTGGAAAGAAGCTATTAAGTCATGCTGTAGAAACTGCTAAAGGATATGGTATGTCAAAACTTGAAGTTGGTACAGGCAATTCTAGTGTTTCACAACTTGCTTTATATCAAAAATGTGGGTTTCGTATTTTTTCTATTGATTTTGATTACTTTTCGAAGCATTATGAAGAAGAGATTATTGAAAATGGGATTGTATGCCGTGATATGATTCGGCTTGCAATGGAATTGAATCAGAACGTATAACTTATTTAGGGGGAAGAGAAGATGGAAGTACATAAAGCAATTACAGCACATTCTCGTAAACAAAATGAAAGTGTAAAAGCATGTTTACAATTAGATGCGCAGCGTGAAGCAGCTATTGAAGCAGCCGTATCTCTTGCGTCAAATGGGAAAGAATTTTCGGTTGATGTCATTAATGTTGTAACAAAGCAAATTAATGATCTTGCAAAAAATGGTGTTACCTTGCAGCGTAAATATGTTACAGAAGAAATGGTTATGGAGTATGTAAGTCGTTTGCAAGAGAAAGAAGGTCGTTAAAGATGATAGTTACAGTCGAATGGTTACGTGAGCATATAGAAGATGAGAACGTCCGTATAATCGATTGTCGTTTTGATTTAGCGAATCCTAATTGGGGTAGAGAAAAATATGAAGAAGAACATATTCTTCGTGCGTTATATTTTGATTTGAATTTAGATTTATCAAGTCCTGTAACAGAACATGGTGGTCGCCATCCGTTGCCAAATATTGAGGAGTTTGCAGACAAGCTTTCGCAAGCTGGTATTGATGAACATACGACAGTAATTGCATATGACAGTGAAGCGGGTGCAAATGCTTCTCGTCTCTGGTGGTTATTAAACTATGTAGGACATGAGAAAGTATATATATTAGATGGCGGATTTCCAGCTTGGAAAGAGAATGGACTACCGATAACAACGGAAATTCCTGTTGCTAAACGAAAAGCATTCAAAGCAAGTGTACAAGATCATATGCTTGTAACGATGGAAACGGTCAAAGAGAATATTCATGCAGGGGCAAATGTTACGTTAATTGATTCTAGAGAGCCAAAACGTTATGCTGGTGTAGAGGAACTTGTTGATCCAAAAGCAGGACATATTCCAACAGCAGTAAACTATTTTTGGAAGGATGGAATGCTGCAATCAGGACAATTTAAGAATGAAGCTCAGCAACAAGAACGATTCCAAAATCTTTCGAAAGATAAGGAAATAATTGTATATTGTGGTTCTGGCGTTACAGCCTGTCCAAATATTTTTGCATTGAAATTAGCTGGATTCAAAAATGTAAAATTGTATGCAGGTAGCTGGAGTGATTGGATTTCTTATCCAGAAAATCAAATTGCAAAAGAAGAAGATTAATCACTTGCATGCAAAAATAATTTGTATTAAAATAAGGTCACAAGCAAGAAATTGCTCGAAAAACTTTGTATTTTACACATTGGAAACAATGTGATAATATAACGACAAGTAAATAATACATCCTGCGGTGTACGTAACTTATTTATGTCTAAAACCGATGTTAGTTATACGGAAGCTCAATATTTAGCGACCATCATCAAGCCTTCCTTGTGGAGGAAGATGTACGGTAACTGTGAGGGCATCCACCTGCGAGTAGCGGGTTTTTGGACATTTACGAGGAGCGGCACGTGCGGGGGTCTTATTTCAACTAACATTATATAAAATTCCTACGGTGTACGTAGCTTATGCATGTCTTAAACCAATAAGTTTAATATGGAAGTTCAATATTTAAATGTAGCTAACATGCCATCTTTTTAAGAAGGAAGTTACAAACATTTGTGAGAGCATCCACCTGTGAGAGCAGGTTTATGGACATCTAGAGAGAACGGCATATGTGGGGCTAAATAAAAACCTTACGTTTTATACGTAAGGTTTTTTTGTTGCATAAATATATCCATGTTATCCCGCTTTAATGGGCAGTAAGACCCCCCACCTCAAAATTCAGCGAAAGCAAAGAAGTTAGGTGGGGGATCAACTGCCCATAAAAGTCCGATTGGTGAGGGCTGATAATCAGTGGGGGATGAAGAAAACCCCCACTGATTAAAGTTTCACTTTATCTCGATTCACCTGTGAAGTTTCCATAATAAATATAGCATTTTCTATCTTCATCAATCTCTCTTGAATCTAAAGTGAACTCCATATGCATGCCGTCGCGCTGAATATATATAATATCTGAATGAAGAGACGGTAAAATTTCTTCATAGTTCCATACATCTTTACTTTCAATCAAGTTTGAACTCGTATCCTTTAGCTCTCTAATTTCAAAACCGATGTGGAAGTAAGTAGGATCTGAAGGGTCGTTAGAAAAAGTTTCTTGTTGAATATATATAACTGCTGTGCCGTCTGGATCTACTGAAGTTGCAGTAACAACATATGTATTTTTATCCTTTATAAAATATTCACAAGTCATGCGTGCGATAATTTCAGAATTAGAAATATTTGCGTAGTTCCATAAAGCAGGATACCCTTTCGTTTCATCATTAAGTCGATATTCTAAGCGCATTTTATCCCTCTTCTTCCTTTTTCTTCTACTTTATCATGTAATCCTATATAATAGGAATAGAATTTAAAAAGGGGAGTGCGAAGATGACAAAAACGAAATGGCTAGTAGGTGGTGTCGTAACGTCTTTAATGACTGGCACGTTATTTGGCTGCGCACAAGATCTTCCCTCAAAACCGAATGATAATAGTTGTTCAGATTGGGATTGGGATGATGAACTTGGGGTATGGCAGTGTGATGATAGTAGTTCAGGTTATCGTGGGCATTATTTCTATGGTGGGCGATACTATCAAAATAAATCAGCTTTTAAAAATTCATCGGCGTTTAAATCGTATCAATCGTCTGCGGAATTTAAAGGTGGAATTGGTAGCGGTTCAAAGGGAGGATTTGGGGGCTAACATATGTCGCAATACATAAGGGATCGAAAAAAGTTTTATTCGAAATATCCGAATTTTTGGTCGGATTTATATGAAAGTGAGTATAGTTTGTTTCATGTTTTCTCAATAACAAATGAAAATATGAAACAATTGCAATTAGCAACTGAACGAATGGGGAAAATATTTTTCAAGACTGCTAGACTTTTGCGTAATTTAAGTGACGAACAGCTTCTTGAACTTGGGTTTCCTCCTGGGAGCCTATCGTTCATTAGAATGAAAGGATTATATCCTGAATCTGTTATTTCGCGTTTTGATTTCGTTCTATCAGGTGATAACCGAATTAAAATGCTTGAGTTTAATAGTGATACACCAACTTTTATTATGGAATGCTTTCAAATGAATGGAAAAGTTTGTGAAAAACTAGGCTATGATGATCCGAACTTGGGGCAAGAACGGTTACTATCTTCTGGTGTTACAAAAGCTGTTATGGAAGCAATAAAGGGAATAGATAACCCAAATGTTGTTTTTACAGCACATCATGAACATATTGAGGATTGGAATACGACTATGTATTTGAGCCAGTTATGCCATGTTGAAAATAAAGCAGTGCCAATGTCAGAACTTAGAATTACAAAAGATGCTTTAGTGGATAGCGATGGAGTACCGATTGATGTTTTATATCGTCAAACATATCCGATAGAAGATTTAATTGAGGACCAAGATCCTGAAACAGGAGATTTGGTAGGTGTGGAACTGTTGCAACTTGTAAAAGAAGGGAAGCTTTTTATTGTTAATCCTATATCGGCATTTTTACTTCAGCCAAAATCAATTCAGTGTCTAATTTGGGGGCTAGCAGAAGAAGATACTTTTTATACAAATGAGGAACAACAGTGGATTAAAGAATATATGTTACCTACATATTTAGAACCAGATTTATTTTTAGGAAAAAGTTCTTTCGTTCAAAAACCTTCATTTGGTAGAGAAGGGGACACAATTACCGTTCGCGATAAGGACGAAAATATTATGATTCAAAATGTACACCAAACGTATAAAGCGTCACTACCGATATTTCAAAAGTATACAGAACTTCCAGTCGTATCCTTGGAAACAGAGAAAGGGATGGAAAAACTGTCGTATGTGTTTGGTTCGTTTTTAATTGCTGGAAAAGCGAGCAGTATCGGTATTCGCGCCGGGGAAAAAATTACGGGGAATGAATCGTACTATTTACCGGTAGGGATAAAAAGGAGGAAAGTATATGATTAATTTTTTATTATATTTAGCAGTAACACTGGGTCTTTTATGCATTGGTCTTTTCCTAATGGAAGTGACAACGAAAGTAAAAGAATTTAAGTTAATGGCTCAAGGAAATAAGGCGGTAAGCTATGTGCTTGGAGGGCGATTGCTTGGGTTAGCTATTGTTTTATATTCGACAGCAGCTAATTCCATTTCACTTCTTGATATGGTTTCGTGGGGAGCAGTTGGAATTTTGGCTCAAATTATCGTCTTTTATTTAGCTGAGTGGCTTACACCACGCTTTAATATAAACAAAAGTCTCGAGGAAGATAATCAAGCAGTTGGTCTATTTCTTATGTTTTTATCGCTTTCCATTGGGATTGTAATTGCTGGTTGTATAACTTATTAAAAACTTTACGTCTAGACGTAAAGTTTTTTATTTTATAGACGTTCGTTTGTTATACCTTTCGAAAAAATTGTAGGCTACTGTTGACATCTATTTTAAATAAGAGTAACATTTTCTATGTAATAAAAATAAGTCTCTGTTAGGTGAGGCTCCTGTATAGAGAAATGCTACTGCCCAAAAATGTCGAGAGACGCCAATGGGTCAACAGGAATGATCGAATTAAGGTTTTTCTTAACGTAGCTGGTAATGTACCTATGCTATACAGTGCTAAAACTCGGCGAGGGAGAGGTCCGTAGATTTCTAATTGTATTAGGAATCGTTTATTTGTGTATGTCATGGCCTTTACTCTTTTCGGAGTAAGGGTCTTTTTGTTACAAAGCTATGAGTAATTTCATAGTATAAACTATAAAATTAAATGAGGAGGTGAGGAGCATGTCAAATTCTGACTCGGTTCCGTTACCCATATACTTCAATTCAAAAATATATGATGTAGGCAGGAAACGACTTGTTCCTCCCTCTATATTTATCATTATGTAGCGTTTATTTACATATTTAAGCGCTAGACACTTTTATGATAAAGTGGATAAATTGAGAAACAAAGCGTTTCTTCCTATGTTGTACAGGAGGAGACGATAATATGTTATATGCAAACAAAACTGTGGGTAACACGTCATATAAATTAAGTAAAAAATCAATGAAAGAACAAACAATGCTTCAAAAAAATAAAGATTTATTAATTGAAATCGCAACGAGAGATGTAAAATCTGTATTTGCGTATTTTAAAACAACAAGAGACGGATTATCTATGAAAGAGGCACAAAAACGTATTCAAGTATACGGCCGAAATGAATTAACTTCAAAAAGAGCGCGCATTGCGGAAGTAATGATGAAGCTAAGTGGAATGATTCCAGGTTTTTCAAAACAAAATGTGCGTGATGGATTACAATGTGAGAAAATTACTGTGTCTCGAGTAGAATGTTCTAGTGTAACAGGATTAAACGGTGAATTGAAAATGATGAATTTGCCAGTACAAGAACTTGTTCCTGGTGATATGATTTTTCTTTCAGAAGGTGATACAGTACCAGCAGATGTACGTATCATTTACGCGAATGATTTATTAGTAAATGAATCTGTGTTAACAGGAAAAGATGCAAGTATTGAGAAATTTGAAAGTTGCTATCACCTTGAGCGTAAACGATTTATTCCTTTAAAACGAATGAAAGACTATAATCCATTTGAACTTGAAAACGTATGTTTCAAAGGTACGTATATTGTTGGTGGAAATGCAAAGGCTGTAGTTGTTTCAACTGGGAAAAATACGTATACAGGAATTCTTCATACTTGTTGTAGTAGAACGTCTTAATGTGTAAATGATGCTAAATATACAAAAACAATGTATAATAGACAAAGTTGAAAAAACGTAGAATGGTAATCTATTTATATAACCTTACGTGATGACGTGGGGTTATTATTTTTTTTGGTAGGAGAGGAATTATGAAAAAAGTATTATTAGTTGATGGTATGGCACTATTATTTCGTGCTTTTTATGCAACAAGTGTCTACGGACAATTTATGAAACGACAAGATGGTACCCCTACAAACGGGATTCATGGTTATATGAAACATTTATTAACAGCTATGCAAGCAATTGAACCGACACACATCGTAACATGTTGGGATATGGGAAGTACGACATTTAGAACAGAATCGTTCTCAAATTATAAAGCGAATCGTGCAGCGCCGCCTGAAGAATTAATTCCACAATTTGATTTAGTACAAGAAATGACTGCAAAATTGTCTATTCCAGTTATCGGTATGAAAGGGTATGAAGCAGATGATTGTATCGGCACGCTTGCAAAACAATACTGTAATGAAGCGGAAGTTTATATATTAACAGGTGATACGGATTTACTTCAGCTTGTTGATAAGAACGTTACAGTTATGCTCTTACGCAAAGGAATTGGAAATTACGAATATTACACACCAGAGAAAATCATGGAAGAAAAAGGCGTAGAACCGTGGCAAATCGTGCATGCGAAAGCGTTCATGGGAGATACGAGTGATAACTATCCAGGTGTAAAAGGTATTGGCGAAAAGACAGCGTATAAGCTTATTCAAGAGCATGGAACAGTAGCAACTGTACTAGAAAATGTAGCTACATTAACGAAAGCGCAGCGTACAAAGATTGAAAGTGATTTAGATAACTTAAATATTTCATTACAATTGGCACAAATTCACTGCGAAGTTCCAATTTCATGTTCACTAGAAGAAGGATTACACACAATGGATGAAGAAAAACTTAGATTCGTTTGTGAAGAAATGAATTGGGGAAGACCTGAAATATTAATCAATATGCTATAAATAGTTTGGAAGAAGGATGTTACATGAGTCGAACTTTGACTAGGTGACACCTTCTTTTTTATGTTGGAAAACAGAATGTTAGTAAGTGAAAGTATATGAAACTTAGCTTAAAATATATAAAAATTTCGACAAGTTAAATTGATATAAGATGATGAAAATGGCGATTTATGTAATGAAATGAAGCAACTACAAAACTGTTTTAGGGGGATCCCTTTTTTCGTGTTCACAAAGTTGTCAGAAAATAAACGGAATTTTCATATGAAGTTCAAATGGAATTCACAACAATCAATTATTATAAGAACAACCAGATAATTCTTTATCTTTTATATAAACCATCCCCCAAGGAGGACAATGAAAATGAGAAAAAAAGTGAGAAAATCTTTTAAACAATTATTAATTGAAAATAAACAATCACTATTAAATAATAAAGAAAATATGAAAGAAATTGAGGAACGAATTGAGAAACGACATGTAGCATATAGTGGTGCCAATAATTAAATAAAATAAAAAAGATAGCCTATAAAGGCTATCTTTTTTATTTTATATGGAAACAACTCTATTTCTGTCTTTAATTTTTGTAAATATACAAGATATTTTTATAGTGTTTTTCTATCAATATTATTCATTTTTCGAGGTTGAAATTGGTATATACCAATTCTTAAGATTCACTATTCATAATATTACAAAAAATGTTACAATACATTCAAAATTACGCTATAAAATCATTTTAATATGAAAAATTGGAATGAAAAGAAAGGAGAGGAATATGAATAATGGTGTCGCTTTGAAATGATTATTATCATTTCAGTAGGAGTTGATGTAAAACGATGGATAGGTATGAAGAACTGGATTCTATACGAGGAATTTCTTCATTGATAGTAATGATTGGCCATCATTTAATGATTTTTTCAGTATTTCAAAATTACAGTTATGAAGATAATAAACCATTTGTTATGTATCTATTAAAAGAAACGCCTGCTCGTATAATTTTTAGTAGTGGTAACGAATCTGTTATTATTTTTTTTGTTTTGAGTGGATTTGTTTTGTATAAATCCATTCAAAAAAACTACGATAGTTATGGAACATTCCTTTTAAAGCGTATATCCAGAATCTATATTCCATATATCGTAGCAATAAGTATAGCTATTTTATGCCAGACTACAATGAGTAAATATGGTATTTCTAATTTAAGTGAATGGTTTAATCGCTCATGGACGATCGAAAGTTCTTTAAGCTTAATAGCGCAACATGTTTTATTGATTGGGAAATATAATACAGATGCATATAACGGCGTAATTTGGTCACTTGTTCATGAAATGCGAATATCAATAATTTTCCCGTTAGTTATGATGGTTTGTTTACGAAAAACGTTGAGGTATTCATTATTGTCATTGTTTAGTTTTAGTGTATGTTCTGTCTTGATTTTATTTTTATTTCATTCAAGTTTAACATTAACTAGTTATGCATTAACTCTGCACTACACAGTACTGTTTTTACTAGGAGCACTAGTTGCGAAATATAAAAATAATTTAATAGTTTTTTATAGTAATTGTATTAAAAATGAGAAAATTGCATGGTTTTTATTGGCGGTTTTACTTTATATGTATGAAGGGCTTATTGGGGAAATTAATTTGCTCAATAATTTTATATTTCGAGACTACGTAGTAGCGATAAGTGCATGTTTATTTGTCATATTAAGCTTATCGGTATCAACTTTGTCATCCTTGCTACGTAATAAATACTTGTTATATTTGGGGAAGATTTCTTACAGTCTTTATTTATACCATATCATATCTTTATTTTCCCTAGTGTATATGCTTCATGAAATATTTCCGTTACCTATTGTTTTAATTTTATCGCTCATTCTTTCGTTTATACTAGCAATAATTTCTTATTTGTTTGTAGAAAAATTTGCATTCAGGATCGGAAAGTATATAACAAAGCAATCGAATTTAGAAAAGAAAAGACTATCTGTAGAAAGTGAGTTGCAGGGTGTCGTTCAAACAAAGGCGGTGAAATAATTGAAGCAAGAAATTAGCATGAAGGATTTTCAGCAGCTATTGAAAAGAAGGGTAGTAACAATAATTTTAACGATGTGTTGTGTAACAGTATCTTTAATTCTTATTTCTATGTATGTATTAAAGCCTTCGTATCAATATTCAACGCAAATTCTCGTTGGGAATTTAGATGGGTTTAATAAGGAGAATGCAGTGAATAAAACACAAGAAAATAAGCAACTCGTAACTTCGTATGTTGATATTTTAAAAAGCCCACTCATTATTTCAACGGTTAAAAAAAATTTAAAATTAGAGCAATCAACTTATGAATTAGCACAAAAAATTTCAGTGATGAATATGGACAACTCGCAAATCGTTACTGTCACAGTAAAAGATTCGGATCCTACAATTGTCAAAGAAATTGTAAAGTCACTGGCAGAACAATCTCAAAAAAGCTTTCAACAGTATACGAATGTACAGGGGATAAAAATATTAACTGACCCTGAGTTACAGGAAAAAGCTGAAAAGTTGTTTCCAAAATTTCAACTTATCATTCCTATCTCTCTAATTGTTAGTTTTTTTGTTGGGATAGGTTTAGCTGTATTTCGAGATTATTTTGATGAACGTATATACGTGGAACAAGATTTAGAGAAAATAACAACAGTCCCTGTTATTGGTTACATAAACATGAAACCGAAAAGAAAAAAGAAATCTACAGAAGTTGATACGCAATCATCTATATATCGAGGTGACCATGTCGATGTTTAAGACAAAGAAACAGCTTTCATTTGATCCGCATGATGCTTTAATGAAAGAGCAGTTTTATACGATGTATCACGAGTTGAAAAAATCGGGGAAACAAGTGTTCACAGTTACTTCAACGAAGGATAGAGGTGTTGTTGCCTCGCTTATAGTAAATATAGGGCTAGTGTTTGCAGAAATGAAAAAAAAAGTGTTACTTATCGATGTGAATTTTTCTGATCCTAAGCTACATCTACTATTACAAAGTAATCATACGAAAACAGTGAATGATATAATAAGCAATTCCTCCTGTAGTTATGAAAATTTTTCTAGTAATTTATCTAAATACTTATATTGTATTCCTGCCAAAAAAACAGTACACACCGGTACGCCTTTAGTTGCTACGGATGAATTTGATTATGTAATTGCGAAGTGGAAAGAAGATTTTGATTACATTTTCTTGTATTCCTCTGAAGTATTTGAGCTTCCTGCTACGCACATGATTGCAGGGAAATGTGATGGAGTGGTTTTAGCAGTCAAAAAGAGAAAAGATTCCTTACGTACCGTGCAAAAAGTGATAGCAAATATAAAGAGGAAAGAATGTGAATTAATAGGTATAGTTTTATATTCTTGAATGTGGAGGTAACGATCTATGATTCGTGAAACAAATCAAGCCAAGTTGTATACGATTCCGGCTCAAGAAAAGACCAGTATTTTGAATCGAAGTATAAAGCGCTTGTTTGATATTATATTTTCACTCATATTGTTACTATTAACGCTACCAATTATGTTGTTCTTTTGTATTATGATTGCTTTCGAAACAGCAGGAGCTCCAATTTATTTTCAAGAACGTTTAGGGATTAATGGGAGGAAATTTAATGTACTAAAATTAAGGTCGATGGTAAAAGATGCTGAAATAAACGGACCACAATGGGCAGATGAAAATGATTCAAGAATTACTAAAGTGGGATCATTTATAAGAAAAACGAGAATTGATGAGTTGCCGCAACTTTTAAATATTTTAAAAGGTGATATGTCTTTTGTTGGACCTAGACCAGAGAGAGAGTATTTTTATAAACAATTTGATGCGTATATTCCAGAATTCAAGGATCGTTTAATTGTGAAGCCAGGGTTAACAGGATGGGCACAAATAAATGGAGGATATAATCTTGATCCGAAAGAAAAGTTGAAATGGGACATGGAGTATATTGAAATGAAAACGATTAAGATGGACATTCATATTTTATGTAAAACCGTTTTAATCGTATTGAACGGTAGTGGTGCAAGATAAATATATGTAAGTAGGTTGCTTGCAAAGGAGAGCAGGTATGGGTAAATCTATTTTAAATAATATTATCCATCTATTTTATAGCACGATTTTAGCTAACCTTCTTCAGGCTGTGAGTTTAATTGCTTTAGCAAATTTTTTTAATGCACAAAATTATGGGATGTTTAGTGTTGCTATAGCAGTGACGTTTGTTATGTTATTTTTTACAGATTTAGGACTTACGAATACGTTTCTTCGAGAAGGGGCAAAAGATGGAGTAGACTTAGAGACGATTTTATCGTCGTATATAAAAGTAAGGATGATTCTACTTATTTTTATTTCTATAATCGGCTATATTGCTATTCATTATATGTATGCAGATAGAAATTTGATTTATATGATGATAAACGTAATGTTTTTCATGTTAATAGGATTAACTTGGCAAAATATAGGGATTGCCTACTTTCAGCTGACGGAGCGTATGAAGTATATAGCGCTTATCAAAGTTGTATCAGCGGCAGTTGTCATTATCATTACATGTTTTTGTATTTTCGGAGAGTTACCAGTTTATATAACTGCTCGTTTATATGGATTTGGTTATACGATTGGTGGTTTATTCAGCATGTATGTAATGAAAAGAAAGACGAGTATGAATATGAAAGTCGTAATTCATAAATCGTTATTTTGGCAATTGACACCGTTTATTATTAGTGGTTTTTTAATAATGAGTACGCCACAATTAGCACCTATCTTACTTAACTATACATTGCCATTAAGTATGGTAGGTGTTTTCGCAGTGGCGTATCGGATGCCAGCAGCTTTATATCAAGTGCCAGGGGTGATTGCAGGTGCATTTTATCCAGTACTGTTTAAGCATTATAATCAGAATAATTTAGAAGAGCATACGAAATTAAACTTACTTCAAATAAAATCAATGGCGATTGTGGGAATATGTATGACGATAGGTTTATATCATTTAGCACCATACTTTATTTCAATATTTTTTCATGAGGAATGGAGAAATGCAGTAGAGCCACTCCAAATATTATCATTTCTCATTGTGCTGCAAAGTTTAAATATTGCTATAGCTGATGGCTTAACAACGAGTGGACGTCAAAATAAAAGAACGGCTGTGCAATGTATAGCATTAGTAATAGGTGGGATTATGCTTTATAGTTTTAGTAGTATTGGTGGAGTAATAGGAGCAGCGTATGCTATGGTTTTATTTGAAATTGTAGCTTTAGTTGGGTATATAGCAGTAAGTGTAGTGAAGGGGAAAATTGTATTTCAAATTGTCATACCTTATACAATTTATTTTGGCGTAACTTTTATTGGAGTGCAATATATATTGCATACATATCATTTCATTGCGCTCGTTCTGAATACATTAATCGTAGTAGTTGGTATATTCCTATATGATTATGAGCTAAAAAAACTTCTTCTTTCGTTTATAAGAAAAACACGCAAAAAGGATTATATTACGAAACAGGGGATATAGCCTATGGAAAATAATATGAAAATATCGATGAAATGGATTGTGCTCTTAATATTATTTGTCATGTTAAGTAAATACAACATATATATTGGATTTTCGCTGAAGATATATATGATTTTTTTAGTCATATATTTTTGTTTAACAGTTAAAAACTTTCATATTCAAAAGCTATATTTTCATGAAGTTGTATTTTTACTTTTTTATTTCATCTATTGTTTGAGTGGAATCCTTTCTATATATTTAAATGCTAGTATTCGTATGATTTTTGGTGTGCTACTTGTTTTAGGGTGTTATTTTATAATGAGAAATTTAGTAGGAAATGTTGAAATAACAACACTTGAATCATCCATTGTCTATGTTGGATTAGTATTTAATATTGTAAGTTTAATCCTTTATATAGTCGGTTTACAGTATTTTGGATTATATGGTGGAGAAGAGAGAGAAATTTTTGCTGGACTATTAGTTGATAGAGGGTATCCAAGATTAATTGGATTGCTGGATGATCCTAACATTTTTATTTTTTATAATACAATATTTTTAATGTATTATATGACAAATTTACATAATATGCCGAACATTATAGGATTGATTTTATGTGTTACGACGAGTTTATTAACTTTTTCAAGGGGAGGTATATTAGCACTTGTGCTTGTCGTTTTTGTATATGTATGTATATCTAGTTTTGCAAAAAAAATAAAAATAATGATGAGTTTACTATTGTTTAGTGTAGTAATTTTTAGTTTATCGAATAGTGTAATGGGTGGTCAATTAGATGATATATTGAATAAAAGAATTTCTGATTTTTCGCATGATAATGGAAGTGGTAGATTTACATTATGGGAAGCTGCATTTAAATATTATGTATCCAATCCATATATCGGAATCGGTGCATTTAACTTTTCGAATTATTATGAGTTTCAATTTAATGAAAAATTATATGTGCACAATACATTTTTAGAAATTTTGTCTGAATCAGGTACAATTGGTTTTCTTTTATATAGCGCGTTTTTAATCATATTAATGTTCAAGTTAACGCAGTATACTTTATTTCGCGAAAAACCGTATCTTTTATTAACTATGATTGCATTTTTATTTCAGATGATGTCATTGTCACTCATTATTAACGAAGCGTTCTTTTTATTTTTAGCAATTGTTGTGAAGTACATTTCAATATATGAAGGAAGGGGAAAGATAGATGGTAAAATGTCTATTAGCACATAATAAGGCGCCTCATGTTTCCGTAATAACACCTTCTTATAATAGTATACAATTTATAGGAGAGACGGTTTTATCAGTACAGAATCAATCCTATGAAAATTGGGAAATGATTATCGTTGATGACGCTTCAACTGACCAATCTTTTGCAAAAATTAAAGAGATAATAGAAGGGGACTCACGTATTAGACTAATATCGTTAAAAGAAAATGTTGGTGCTGCTAGAGCTCGGAATATAGCAATTAAAGAAGCGCGAGGAAGATATATTGCTTTTTTAGATAGTGACGATATTTGGCTACAAAATAAATTGGAGACGCAATTGTCATTTATGGAAGAAATGAATGCGGCCTTTTCGTATACATCGTATAGTTTAATAGATGAAAACGGTAATGAACTAAATCGAGAAGTGAATGTACCAAAATTTGTTGACTATCATTGTTTGGCTGGGAATACAATTATTGGTTGTTTAACAGTAATGATTGATCGTGAAAAAATTCCGCATATTGAAATGCCTAGTGTACAGCCAGAAGATACAGCATTATGGCTGAACTTATTACATGAAGGGCATGAAGCGAAAGGGATACAGCAAGTGTTAGCGAAGTATAGAATTGTTGCAAATTCTGTTTCAAGAAATAAAATTAGAGCGGCTTTTCGGTATTGGAATTTACTAAGGGAACAAAAACGACTTAATGTAGTACAAATCTTTTACTATTTTAGTAAGTATGCTTATCATGCCTATAGAAAAAATAAAATCAATGTAGTTGGGAAGACGCAATTATGAATATACTGTTGATGACAGATAAATTGATAACTGGAGGAGCCGAAAGTTATTTCTGTAAATTGGAAAGCAATTTGCGTTATGAGGATTTTAAGGTTTATACAGCTGCAGGTGATGGAGAACTATATGAATCTCTTACTAGAAAAGAAAATTTTATGTTACTTAGTCGATGGAATCATTTGAGAAATATTTATTACTTACGAAACGAAATTTGCAAACGGAAGATAGAACTTATCCATGCGAATAGTTTGCGGATGGTATTATATGCTTTTCTACTTCAAAAGTTTATTAAAAAAAAGATGAAAATTGTGTATACGAAACATAATGTAACAATATTAGAAAAGAAAATGCCAACTCTTTTTCGTTATTTTATAAATAAATATGTGAATAATATTATTACAGTAAGTGAGTTTGAAAAAAATAATTTAATTTCAATGCATGTAGCAGAAGAGAAAATAAAGACAATTTATAACGGTGTGGATATTGAAAAATTTTTATTCCAGAAGA
Organism: Bacillus cereus; assembly: GCF_007678085.1. Taxonomy (GTDB): domain Bacteria; phylum Bacillota; class Bacilli; order Bacillales; family Bacillaceae_G; genus Bacillus_A; species Bacillus_A cereus_BE. The sequence goes on from NZ_VEDW01000001.1 coordinate 123,172, forward strand.
AAAAGACAGAATCTATTTATAAAATAGGGATATTAGCAAGACTATCTAAGGAAAAAAACCATCAATTATTTGTAAAAATTGCAAATGTGTTGAAAAAAAGAGATGACTTTTTGTTTTATATTGCTGGTGATGGACCAGAGAAAGAATCTATTATGAAAGAAATAGAAAAGTATGGATTGCAGCAAAGTGTAAAGATGTTAGGGAATATTTCAGAGCCGCATAGGTTTATAGGAAACATGGATGCCCTACTTTTATTATCTTTTCGTGAAGTGTTTCCAATGGTGGTAATTGAAGCAATGGCTACAGGAACACCGATTGTTTCAATAGATGTTGGCGGAATAAATGAAGCAGTAATAGATGGAGAATCAGGTGTTTTGCTATCTGAATATTGTGAATCAGAATTTGCAAGGGCGCTTGAGGAACTACAAGGAAATGAGGAAAAGGTGAATGGTATTAGACTGAAAGCACGAGAGAAAGCAGAGAGATATTTCTCATTAACTAAAATGATAGAAGAAACGAAAGGTATATATGAATTAAACAAATGACCGTGCAAGTCGTTTGTTTTTTTTATTATAGAAACTTTTAAGAGAAAACTCACATATTATATGAAAAAGGTAATATGAGGAGTGAATTTATTTTGTCAGAATATATTTCTTCCCAAGAAGATTGTGCACCAGAAAATAGCGTTCATATTGATTGTTTTGGAGCAGTTCCGAACTCAGGGAATGATAGCTCATTAGCAATTCAGCAAGCTATAAATTATTGTGTAGCGAACCGAATTTCGACGGTTAGAATTACAGGGGTAAATACGTACAAAATTGTAAAGCCAATTGTTATTAAATCAAATGTCAGGTTAGAGCTAGATCCTACTGTTATATTGCAAATTGATGGAGATTTTAATGCGTTTGAACTGCAACAAAATGCGTCTATTACAGGTGGTACAGTTCAAGTTATAAATCCAGTGTTTCAATCTACGGTTATTTATGTTTCCGGTTCACAACAAATAGAAGTTCCTAATCACTCTCTTATATCAAATATAAATATAATAAATGCAACGTCGTCATATAAAGGTAAGGCTATACACTTTTATTGTCAAAAAGCATGGGATTATATTAGTTTCTTTCAAGTTAACTTTGTTCAAATTAAAAACTTTCAAACAGCGATCCATTTAAAGACAGAATATATAGATGATATAAATACACCTTGCTGGATTAACGCAAATGTATTTCAATCTATATTTATTGATGGATGTCAGTATGGGATAGAGGTTGATGGAAACAGTGATTTACCAAATGAAAGTTCAGGGAATACGTTTCATGATATTCAAGTGCAATGTAGACAGCAAACGAAAAAAGTCATTCGTTGTACAGGTGCCTATAATACATTTGATTGTATGATTTGGGATACGTACCGGATGAGTAGTGAACAGATTGTCATTGAATTTTCTTCTAATTCGCATCGTAATTACCTTTTTTCGAATTTACTTTCCACAACTATTGTCGATAAAGGACAATACAATGTTTGTAAGTCTACCTATGAAGAATCTCTTCGTATTCAGTTGCCGATTATGTTAAATAAACCACATTTAATAGGGAACCAAGATGATATTTTAGTAAACGCTCAGCAGAAGTATACTGTTAAGCAAGTAAGTGGAAAATTACCTTACGGGGGGAATCTTGCAAATTGTTTTAATTTAATAGATGAACAAAGTGTAAACTATATCGATGTTCCAGATAGTAATCCAGTTGTGATTGAACTAGATTTCACGAAAAATCCAATCAAAATGTTGAATTGTTTTGGAATGTATTTTGGCTGGGGAGAGAGCCCGGAGAAAATTAAAATTGAATATGCATTAAGTGCAACTGGAAATTGGGTTGTTGCATCGGATGTTCCATTAAATGTAGGCGATACAATTATATCGAATATGAAGGCGAGTCAACTATTTAAATTGAGAATTACACTGAGTGGTTACGTTCAAGATCATAAGCGTTTTCGGATTAATCGTATGTTTGCGAGGTCTTCTATGGAGAATGGGAATGCTTGGTTAGCGACATCTGGAGGAAGAATGTTTGGAGATATTGAAATAGAAGCAAGTAAAGGTATTATTATGAAGACTGCTAGTGGAGCGAAATGGAAAGTAACGATTAATGAGGCTGGCCAACTTATTACGACTAAAATAACTTGAGATGATGATTGGTTGTAAATGCTTGGACGAGTTATTAGGTAGTACGATAAAGGGAATGAAAAAGAGATTGTAATTTGGTTTCAACCAAACTACAATCTCTTTTTGTTTACATTAACGCCACCATATCCAAGCCCAAAAGTAGTTTCGTATATTTCGAGGAGTAATGTGTATAAAACGTTCCCCATCAAAGAAACAATTTAAATTTGGAAGTATTTCATTTGGATTGTCTGAGATAAAGGTGACGATGTTTTCATTGCTTGTAATGGTTACTGTAATTGGTGGATCGGTAGGCGAGACTTGAAGTTGTAATGAAATATTGGCAGTATTTTTAAATTCATTATTAACAGGTGGACTTATCACTTGTACTGTAAATAACACGATAATTGTTTCGTCTGGTTCCAAGTTAGTAGCGACTAGGAAACCGATATTCGGATTCGCTAGTGGAGAGCGTTCCTCGTTAATAAAGACAGTGCCGTTTATAAATTGTAAACCTGCTGGAATGGTATCTTGTAACGAAACATTTGAAAGTGAAATATCAGAAGTATTCGTAATGCGCACCGTATAATCAAAATATTGGTTTAAATAAGCTGAGCTGACGGAAGCGCTTTTTACTACTGTCGCAGTTATAAATTGAACTGGTATACGAACGATATTTGAATTAACAATAAAAGTAACAATTGGATCTTGTGGTGTCAACTGGAATGCGGCTGTAACTGTTGCAGAATTGATAATTGTACTGTTTGAAGGAATAGAAGTGACGAGAACTTGAAATGTTAGCGTTGTTACCTCATCTGCAGGTAAAGCGCCGATATTAATACCTGTATCTGGACGAACATTTGGAACTAGGGTACCGTTAATTGTTACGCTGTTTTCTATGAATGTTGTACCAGCTGGAAGACTGTCTATAACGGAAGTACTTATTGTAGGAATTGGAGAGTCATTAAATATCTCTAATGTGAACGTAATAATATCTCCTATCATGACCATAGATTTATCAGCTGTTTTTTCAATATGAACCATTGGATCAATGATTATCGTTGTAACAGTATTTGTTTGCTTTGTAACGGTATTTATTTGCCTTGTAATCGTAATAGGTGGTTCGATTGGACCGACAATAGGCGTATAGGAAATAGTCGCATCGTTATTGATTGTAGGGTGAAGAGTAGAAGAAGATATTGTCACTTGGAATGTAATAATAACAGAATCATTAGGAGCAAGGTTTCCTAATGTAATACCATTTTCAGGATTCTCATTAGGTTGATTGATTCCGTTGATCGTTACACTACCAATAACGAAAGTTGTATCTACTGGTGCCGTGTCTACTAGAAGAAGATCTTCAATTGTGATATTACCATTATTCGTAATGGTAATAGTGTACGTTAAAGTTTGACCAGGCAAGGCGCTCGTGAAATCAACAGCTTTTATCGCAACGACATTATCATTTTGGACAGTTGTTGTGACAGTATTTGTTGTAGTTGTGTTTGTAACAGGTACATTATTTGGATTGACTATATAGTTAAAGGTAGTAATGGCTTGGTTGGTCAGTTCATTTGGTGTTGGGATAGAAGTTACAGAAACTTGGAATGAAGCACTAGCATCTCCGCCGACAGTTATAGTACCAATTGGTATACCACTTATTGGATTAACTCCCGGAAGAGTTTCTCCGTTTACAATGACGCTATTTTCTATAAATGTAGTACCTTGAGGAATAGTATCCTGAATAACTACATCATTTGCTGCAACATTACCAGTTTGATTGAGCGTAATCGTATACGTTAACGTATCACCGATTGTTGCAAATGCAAGGTCCACAGCTTTATTACTATTCAAATTTGCGTGATTAATTTCTGTTGTAGCAGCAGACGAAATGATAGTTTCGGTAATAGGTGGTCGATTCGGTATCGTGTATTGGTATTCAATTGTACTCGTGTTAGAGATTGGATTTGTTTGCGGAATTGAAGTAACCCGTACTTGGAATAGAATAGTTGCTGTCGTATTAGGTGGAATGTTATCAAGTTGTATCCCGTTAAGTGGGTTGTCATTTGGACGAGCGGTGCCATTCACAATAACACTATTCTCTATAAAGCTCGTATTTGCTGGGATGATATCTGTAACGATAATGTTTTCTACTTGTATATTCCCATTGTTTGTGATGGCAATTGTGTAAGGGATAATCGTTTGTAGGTCAGCATATTGGATAGGCGTTGTTTTTATAGCGAGTACATTAGCAGAAATAACTTCAGTGAAGGTAATATTACTAGTTGATATTTGTTCCTCGCCATTAATTGTATAACGAGAAGTTGATTGGTTTTGGATACGACTGCTAGCTGGAAGAGATACCACAGTAACGGAAAACGTGACTGGGATAGAAGTGTTAGGAGCAATCGTTCCTACAAGTATACCAGTATTTGGATTCGCGTTAAGCTGAGGGATATTATTTACTAAAACACTACCGTCTATAAAGGTTGTTCCATCAGGGATATTGTCTGTAAATACAACAGAAGTAGCATCCGTATTTCCTGTATTCGTTAAAGTTGTTGTATAAGTTAAAATGTCACCAATCGTTACAGAAGTTAAATCAACAGTTTTCAGTGAAACGATATCAGCATCATTTATTTGGACGAAAGTAGTATTGGAAGTAGTAGATTTTTGAATTGGTGCAAAGTCAGGATTGAAAATAAAGTCGTAGACGATGTTTGCAGTATTAGGTGTTGGATTTATAGAAGGTAAATTCGCAACGACAACTTGGAATGTTATTGTTGTCGATTGACCTGGTGCGATATTAGGAATGGAAAAGCCTATATTTGGATCTGCTGCAGGGAGTACAGTACTGTTAACTATTACACTTCCTGGAATAAATATTGTTCCATCTTCTATAGTATCTGTAAAAAAGATGGAGTTAGTTGTAGTAGATCCGTTATTTTGAATGAATACTGTATATTCAATGGTGTCATCAATATTTGCTAATACTGTATTAGCGGATTTTGTAGCGATAAGAATAACATCAATAAATTGTATATTTGTAGTATTGGAAGTGATCGTTTCTGAAATTGGTGGTAAGCTTGGGGCTGGTTGATACTCATAGTGAATGACAGCAATATTATTAATGTTATTTTGAGAAGGTATAGAGACTACATTTACTTGGAACGTAACAATAATCGTATTGTTTGGAAGAATTATATCAAGATTGATACCGGTAGTTGGATTTTCGTTAGGCCTTGGTATGCCATCTACAAGTATGCTATTTGGAACAAATATGGTGCCAGCAGCAATTGCGTCAATTAGGAGAGTATTTGTAATAGGTACTGTACCAGCATTTGTAACTGCGATTGTATATGTGATGATTTGACCGATGCGTGTAATAGCTCTGTTAGCGGATTTAATTGCACTTACATTTGCCGTCCGCACTTCAGTATTTACTGCATTTGATAACGATCTGCGCTGAATAATAGGAGAACTAGGATCAATTTGGTATTCATACGAAGTGTCTGAAATGTTAATGACTGTGTTGCCCTCTGGTATACTTATAAGTTGTACTTGGAATGAAATAGTGATTGTTTCATCTGGTTGTATCGTGCCAAGAGTTACTCCATTTTCAGGGTTCACACCAGGCTGAATTACATTATTTATTGATAAGCTATCTTCAATGAATATAGTACCTTCTGGAATGTTGTCAATGAACACCGTATTGTTAGCTGGAACAGTTCCTATATTTTGTAGTGTATTTGTGTAGGTGATATTTTGCCCGGTGGATACGAAAGTAACATCCGCCTGTTTAACAGAAATAATATTTGCATTTTGAAGTGATGTTGTAACGATATTAGAATTTGCAGTGCGATTCACTGGTGGAGCTGTAGGAATACTTACATATTGGTAAGTTACAGATGATTGATTTACAATTTCGGTTTCAGTTGGTGTGTTATTTGTTTGTACTTGAAATAGTATTGTTTTGGAACTGTTTGGTGGAATCGTTCCAAGTGGTATGCCGTTTTCTGGATTTACACCAGGCTGAAGTACACCGTTAATTGTGACACTGTCTGGAACGAATGTAGTCCCAGCTGGAATAACATCTGTAAAAATAATATTTATTGCATCAACATTGCCGATATTTTTCACTTCAGAAATATAAAGTATAGTTCCGCCAATATCTACAGTTATTGGATTGGACGTTTTTGTAATTGTCAATTGTGCTAGCACGAAATTTGTAATGACAATATTACTTGAAGATGTTTCAGTAATAGGCGGTTGTCCTGGGTCTGGTTGAATTGTATATGTTGTATTAGATTGATTTGTAATCGATTGTTGCGAGAATGAATCGTTAATAAGAATTTGGAACGAAATAAGGTGAGTAGCGTTTGCTGCTAGGTTAGGCAAAGTAACACCTGCATTTGGATTTGCACCAAGTATAGCTGTTCCATTAAGTGTAAAACTATTTTCTACGAATGTAGTCCCTTCTGGAATCGTATCTGAAAATATGAGATTAGTAGCTGGAATATTTCCGGTATTTTCTAGCGTTATCGTATAGGTCAAAATATCACCTGTTGTTGCTTGTTGTGCATTGACTGCTTTTAAAGAAAGAACATTTGCATCTGAAATTTGTGTGAAAGCAGGGTTAGACGTAATGGTTCGAGAGATGATAGGAGCAGTTGGATCGGCGATAAAAGTATAGTCAATACGAGCTATATTAGAAATTGGATTCACGCTTGGAATGGATTGAACGATAACTTGGAATGTGACGGTGACGATTTCTGAAGGTGCAATGGCGTTTAAGGGGATTCCTACGTTTGGATCAGTACCTGGAGCTGAAACGCTATTAATGGTCACGCTATTCGGAATAAATGCGGTTCCCTCTGGGACTAAATCTGTTAAAGTAACTGTATTTGCAGTTGTATTCCCGTTATTTTGAACGACTATAGTGTAAGTGATTGTACCGTCAGTAGACTGTACGAGGGAATCTGTATTTTTAATTACAGATAGCGATGCATCAACGACAGCTGTATTCACCGTATTAGATGAAGATGTTGCTGTAACTGGAGGTTGACTTGGGTCGACAATATACGTGTAACTTGTAAGTGCTTGATTTATAATCGCTCCTTGCGGTGGAATAGAACTTGCAAGAAATTGGAACGTAATCGTAGCGGAATCACCTGGTGCGATAATGCCAACTGGAATACCGAGAGTTGGACTTGCATCTGGAAGTGGAATCCCGTTAAGCGTAACACTATTTGGAACAAATAATGCTCCTTCAGGAACGCCATTAATGAGTAATACAGAATTTGCAGGGAAGTTTCCAGTATTCGTTAATGTTGCTGTATACGTAATGATATCTCCGATAGATACGATTGATCGATTTGCTTCTAAAACAGTTGTAACAGTAGCGTTATTAATTTGTGTGGAAGCACTATTAGAAGTTATTGTACCTGTAACAGGAGGAGAGGCCGGATTAACTATAAATTCGTATTGAATAGATGCAACGTTTGTAATTGGGTTCGAAGGTGGAGTAGATGTAACTATGACTTGGAAAGTAACAGTTAAGGAACTACCCGCGTTCACGGTTCCAATATTAACGCCGCTATTTGGATTTGCACCTGGAATGGTACTTCCATTTACAGTAAAACTATTTTCAACAAAAGTTGTTCCTGCTGGAATTGAATCTGAGAAATTTACATTCGTAGCATCTGTATTGCCGTTATTTTGAATTAAAACTGTATAAGCGATCGTGTCTCCGATGTTTGCAAAGGCAGCATTAGCAGTTTTTACAGCTGAAAGTATTGCTGAATTAATAGAAGTAACGAAGACGTTCGTTTCCACGTTGCCAGGCTGAGCTTGTAATGCATTTCCTACGTTATATTGGAAGTTTACAAACCCTAAGTTTTGGAGTTCCGGTGTAAATGTTGTTGGATTGCTTACAATTTGAACTTGGAATACGATTGTTACAGTTTGATTTGGAATGATCGTATTTATGCCAATACCGTCAATGATAGAAGCGGATGCTAATGGAGTGCCATCAACAATAACTGATCCTGCAACAAATTGTGTCCACGATGGTATCGGGTCTGAGAAAATAACGTTATTAGCAGGAATATTTCCAGTATTCGTAATCGTAGTTGTATACGTAATCGTATCACCAATCGTTGCAAAAGCTTTATCTCCGATTTTAGTAGTAGTTAAAATAGCACTTTCAATTGTTGTTGTAACACTATTTGAAGTAATGTTTTTTGAAACAGGAGGATTAGCTGGATTAACGATATGCTGGAAGCTAACGCTAGCTTGATTAGAAATTGGATTTATAGGCGGAATTTCATCGGCACTAATATGAAATGCTACAATGACAGATTCGTTTGGGGCAATATCACCAATTGGAACGCCTGTAATTAGGTATGCATTTGGGATGGTAGTTCCGTTAAGTGTAAAGCTATTTGGTTCAAAGGAAGTTCCGTCTGGAATTAGGTCGGTAAAAATAACATTCGTCGCACTAACATTTCCACTATTTGTAATCGTAACGGAGTAGATAATATCTTGCCCAATATCTACTGTTGACACATTTGAATTTTTTTGTGCAGTAAGGATAGCGCTATTAATTTGTGTCGTCGTTGTATTAGATTGATTAGAAGTTGAAATGAACGGCTGATCTGGATCAACAATATAACGGTAAGTGGTAAGAGCCGAATTAGAAATCGGATTGTTGATTGGGAGGGTTGAAACGATGGCTTGGAATGTGACAATTGATGTGCTTCCACCATTAATTGAGCCGATATTTACACCAGTAGATAAATCAGCGTTTGGAATAGTTTGCCCATTAACTGTGAAACTGTTTGGAACGAAACTTAAATTGCTATCAAGTATATCGATAACGGTAACATCAGTTGCAGCTGCATTCCCAGAATTAGGAAGGTTAAGTGTAAATGTTATTGTATTACCAACATCCGCAAAAGTAAGATTTGCTGCTTTTGTACTAATAATAGTTGCATTGTTTATTTGAAGAAGGGTCGTGTTAGAATTAGCTGTACTTGAAACGGGAGGATTATTTGGATCAACAGTAAACTCATAATTCGTGGATGCGGTATTCGGTACTGGATTAATAGGTGGAATGTTGTTCACTGCAACTTGAAAGACGATACTATATATTTCATTAGGCGGAAGTGCTGCAAGTAATACACCGGTATTTGGATTCGCGTCAAGTTGTAAAACACCATCAACAGTTAATGTGTTAGGAACAAATGTGAGTCCGCTCGGTAATACATCCGTGAATACAATGTTGGCTGCATCTGTATTTCCTATATTCGAAATAGAAGTAGTGTAAAAAGCAGTTTGCCCAATATCTGCAAAGGAGACACTTTCATTTTTCGTCATGGATAATATAGCTTCTTTAATTTGTGTTGAAACAGGATTACTAATTGAAGTTTCTGCATCAGGCGGTGAAACTAATTGATACGATGTTGATGAGAAATTTACAATTGGATTTTCGATTGGTAATGACGTTACAGTAACTTGGAACGAAACTGTTACTGTAGTCCCACCTATTATAGTCCCAATATTTACACCGTTCGATGGGTCCGCACCGCTTTGGGGAATGCCATTAATAGAAAAAGAGTTTGTAATAAATGTGGTTCCGCTTGGCATTGTATCAGTGAATATGACATTTTGTGCGGCGGAATTTCCATTGTTTGATAGAGTGACGGTATAGGTGAGTGTGTCTCCAATACGACTAAAGGATTTATCGACTTGTTTTAATGAAAGAATGGTAGCTGTGTTAATTGTAGTAAACACTGTGTTTGAATTGACATTCTTTGAAACAATAGGGGCATTAGGATCAGCGATAAATGTGTAAGAAGCACTAGCGGAATTGGAAATAGGATTTTGAACAGGAGTAGAAGTAGCGGTAACTTGAAATGCTATTGCTATTGAGCTGTTAGGAGCAATTGCTCCAATTGTTATGCCTGTATTAGGATTAAGTCCAATTTGTGTGATGCCATCAATTGTAACGCTATCAGCAATAAACGTTGTACCATCTGGTATAAGGTCAGTGAACGTAATATTCGTAGCGTTTGTATTACCGTTATTCGTTAAGATTGTCGTATAGGTAATAGTATCACCTAGCGTTACAAGTGTTTGATCGACCGATTTTACCATCGTTAACATAGCATCTAATACAGGGTTTGTAACGATATTCGTTGAAGTAGAAGTAGTAGCAGGAGCTCCGTTTGGATCAACAGTATAAGAGTATAAAATCGTATCGTTACCCATAATCGAGCTTGAAGGGGGAACAGAAATAACATTTACTTGGAAAGTAACAGTTACTGTTTCACCTGGAGCGATATTTGGTATAGTTACTCCAAGTGCTGGCTGTGCACCAAGCTGTTGGATACCATTTATTGTGACCGAATCTGGTACGAAAGTAGTGCTAGGAGGAATGGCACTTGTAAAAGTTATATTTGTAGCGTTTGTATTTCCTGTATTCGTAATCGTAGTCGTATACGTAAGTGTATCACCGACGGAAATAATAGATTTATCAACAGTTTTTGTTGTATTTAATATTGCACTATTAATGGTCGTTGAAACTGTATTAGATATAGTTGTTTGTAATGCAGAAGGTTGGCTAGGATCAACCACATGTTCAAATTGTACGGAACTAAAATTAGAGATAGGATTTATGCTTGGAATGTTTGTTACAAGTGCGTTTATCGTAATAGTAGCTATATTACCGGGGGTTATATTTCCAATCTGAATTCCGCTAGCTGGATTTCCAATTTGCTGTGTACCAGAATCGTTTGTAAGTGTTCCGGAAATAAATGTTGTTCCTTCAGGTAAAATATCCGTGAAAATTATATTTTGGGAAGTGACATTTCCAGGGTTACTTAATGAAATTGTATAAGAAAGTGTATCCCCGATTGTAGCGAAAGTTTTATCTACAGATTTAACTGCCACAATTTCCCCAGAATTTATTTGTGTTGAAACAGCATTAGATGTCGTACTTCGTGAAACAAGTGGTAAATTAGGTCCTGTCATAAATTGATAATCAATGGAAGCACCGTTTACAACCGGCGAGTTTGGTCCTCCAGGTCCGATTGTAAAAATAGGATTTGGGATGCTAACTACTTGCACGCGGAAGGTGACGTTTGTAAAATCTCCTGCAATAATATCCCCAATCGGTATCCCGTTCGCTGGATTTACTCCAGGTAATAAAACTCCGCCTACTCGAACGCTATCTTCTATGAATATTGTGTTATTTGGAATTGGATCTGTAAAAATGATATTCGTAGCAGTTGTGTTCCCGATATTTTCTAATAAAACTGTATACGTTAAAAATGAATTTCCAGGTGCGATGTCAGAAAATAGACGATCTACACTTTTCGTTGCTTGGATGATTGCTTCGTTAATTTGCACTAAAGTTGGATTACTTGTAGCCGTTTCTGTTACTGGCGGCTCGGTAGGATCCACAATGATAGAATAAGTTGTGCTAGATTGATTCAATGTTGGGTTTGTAGTTGGTATTGAGCCGACGATCGCTTGAAAACTAATTGTTGTCGTTCCTCCAACTGGAATTGCGTCTAAAGAAATCCCGCTATCTGGTCTAAAGCCGAGTTGTGGGATAGTGTTAATTTGTACGCTATCAGGCACGAATGAAAGTTCAGGGGGTAATATATCGATAAAAACAGGTGTGTTAGCGGTAGTATTTCCGTTATTAGTGAGTGTAGTTGTATACGTAATTGTATCTCCAACAGCAGCAAATGCACTGCTTGCAGTTTTTGTTGCGATAACGGAGGCAGTATTTACTTGTGTAAAAGTTGTATTGGATTGAACTGTTCGTGAAACAGGCGGCTCATTTATATCAACAATAAAGCTATATTGAAGCGATGATTTGTTCTGAATTGGATTAGGTTTTGGAAGAGTTGTAATATTTACTTGAAAACTAAGTGTAACCGATGCATTTGAATTCAAGTTACCAATAGTAATACCGTTTTGTGGATTTGCATTCGGGATTGTTACACCATTTATCTTAAAGCTATTTGGGACAAAGGCGGTACCGTTTGGAATTGTATCTGTAAATACAATGTTGTTCGCAGTAGTATTTCCTGTGTTTGTAACAGATGAAGTGAATGTAATCGTATCACCAATTGTAGCGGAAGTTGTACTAGCATTTTTATTTATTACTAAAGTAGCGTCAACAATCGGTGTAACTGTCGTGTTTGTAACGGTACTTCCAACAGCTGGCGTTTCAGTTGGATTCACTGTATATTCGTAGTTTACTAGAGCATTATTCGTTAAAGTGCCATTAGGTGGAATAGCAAGGATTTTCACTTGGAATGTAATGAAAGTAGTGTCTCCTGGTGAAATATCATCTAAATGAATACCTAGTGAAGGGTCTACTCCAGGTTGAGATACGTTATTTATCGTAACGGAATTTGGGATGAAGGATGCACCTGGTCCAAGTCCATCTGTTAAAACTGTAGCACTAGCAGGGATATTTCCTGTGTTTGTAACTGCAATCGTATAAGTAACGATATCTCCAATTGCAGCATTCGGTGTATTCACTGACTTGGTAGCGATAATCGTAGCATTATTGATTTGGGTTGTTATTACGTTACTTAGCGCATTAGAGGATATAGGAGGTAAGTTAGGATTTACAACATATTGGTACGTTGTATTACTTTGATTAGGGATTGGATTCGGATTCGGGATGGAATTTACTTGCACTTGGAACGAAATTATCGTATTTGCATTCGGATTTATTGGATCAATCGCTATTCCATTCGCTGGATTTACATTAGAGAGTATATTCCCATTTACTGTTACACTATTTGGAATAAAAGACGTCCCGCTTGGAATGGCATCGGTAAACACTATATTTGATGCAAGTGTGTTTCCGTTATTCGTTAAAGTAGTCGTGTACGTAATGATATCATTTACGTTCGCAAACTGTTTATCTGCAGATTTTACAGAGGTAATCGTAGCGTTATTAATAGTTGTCTGTACGGTGTTGGAGGCAACCATCTGCATGACGGTTGGTTTGGATGGATCATATGTGTATTGGAATGTAGTGCTTGATTGATTTGTAATTGGATTTTCACTAGGAATAGTTGGTACAAAAACCTGGAATGCAACAGTACGTGATGAATTTGCTCCTATCGTACCGATAAGAATGCCGTTAGCAGGGTTTGCATTGGCTATAGGGACGCCGTTAATCGTTACAGTATTAGGAAGGAAGATGGTATCAGCTGGAATGATATCTGTAAACGTTACATTAGAGGCAGGGATATTGCCGTTATTCGTTAAAATTGTAGCATACGTTATGATATCGCCAACATCAGCGAAATTTGTGCTTGTTAGTTTCGTAGCAACAATATTAGCGGTATTAATTTGTGTCGTTACTATATTGCTAGTAGCATTTCTAACAACAGCAGGTAAATTTGGATCTGCGATAAAGCTATATTGAAGTGCAGCACTGTTTTGAACTGGATTTGGTGAAGGTAAACTATTTGCACTAATTTGGAAAACAATTGTTGTAATGCCGCCTGCTGGAATCGTACCAACTTGAAGACCAACACTTGGATCCGCACCTAGTTGTAAAGCGCCGCCTATAAAAATACTATTTGGTACGAGTGTCGTATCGGGAGGGAGTATATCGGTAACGACTACGTTATTTGCTGGAGTATTTCCAGGGTTAGCTAGGGCAATTGTATACGTGATTGGTTGCCCAACATTGGCGATAGTTAAATCTACATCCTTGAAAATAATTACATTTGCTAAATTAATTTGTGTACTTACAGTATTACTTAAAGAGGTTTCTATAGTTGGTGGATCTCCTGGGTTTAAAATAAAACTATACTGTGTACTAGATGAATTTATTGTTGGATTTTGCGCTGGTAAAGAGGTGACAGTTACTTGATAAGAAACAGTAATTTCACCGTTAGCAAGAATGGAAGGTAACGGAACGCCGATGTTCGGATCTGCATTATTTTGTAGCACACCATTAATAAGGAAAGTGTTTGGAATAAAGGTAGTGCCATCTGGATTTGTATCTACGAAAGTTGGACTATCAGCTGTAACGCTTCCTGCATTCGTTAAAAGAATGGTATAAGTTAATACATCCCCAACAGTAGCAAATGCTCGATCCACTGTTTTTGCTGAAATGACATTTGCGTCATTTACTTGAGTAAATATAGTGGTTGAAGTTGTGTTCTTACTTACAGGGGGAGCATTTGGATCAACGATAAAGTTATAGGAAATAGAAGCGCTATTTGAAATAGGGTTTGGATTTGGGATGCTAGTTATTAATACTTTGAATGAAGCTGTAATTGTAGTACCGGCATTAATACTACCAATAGTAACGCTAGTTGGTGTAACGCCTGGTTGAGTAACATTGTTAATCGTAACACTGTCTGGCACAAAGGCAGTACCATTCGCAATTGAATCGGATAGTACTACATTGTTCGCCGCAACATTTCCATCGTTTGTAAGAGAAAAGGTATAAGTTAATATGTCACCAACTTCTGCAAACGTTTGATTTACAGACTTAGTAGCTTGAAGGTTTGCTAGTCTAATTGTTGATGTAACAGAATTAGAATTTGCTGTTTTTGAAGTTGGTGGCAGACTTGGGTTTACAGTATATAGATAAGAAGCGAAAGCATTATTAATGATAGGATTTTGGGCGGTAATATTGATGACTGTTACTTGGAAAGAGAGTGTAATAGTAGCTCCGCCAGGAATTGTTCCGATAGGTAAAGCAACGAGAGAATCTACATTTTGTAAAACTCCGTTTAGTGTTACAGTACCAGGAGTCAATATCGTTCCATTTGGAAGTGGATCTGTTAGTTGTACGTTCGTAGCAGCTGTATTTCCACTGTTTGTAATGAGGATTGTATAACTTATCGTTTCGCCAATTGTAGCAAATTGTTTATTTGTTGATTTTGTTAATGTTAAGTTCGCATTGTTAATTTGAGTGGAAACGAGATTCGAAGAAATGTTTTTTGTAACGGGTGATTGGCTAGGATTGACGGTATATTGATAAGAAGCGCTTGAACCATTAGATACGACATTTGACGCGGGTATTGTGTTTACTACTACTTGAAATGAAACAGTTTTTGTTGTACCAGTTGGGATTGATCCAATGTTCACACCGTTAGCGGGATTTGCGCCCACTTGTGTCGTGCCATCTATTGTTAAACTGTTAAGGACAAAAGTTGTTCCGGTAGGAATGATATCTGTAAAAATAACATTGTTTGCATTTGTATTCCCTGTGCCAGTAAAGGAAACTGTGTAAGTTAGTGTATCACCAATATCTGCAAAAAATTTATCTACTGCTTTCGTCATTGTGACAGTAGCGTTATTCACTTGAGTGGAGACAATATTCGTCGTATCAGTCCCGCTTACTGCAGGTTGATTTGGTACAGGAATGTATTGATATGTTGTCGTGCCACTATTTAATATTGGATTTGTTTGTGGGATAGAAGGAACGAGTACTTGAAATGCAACAGTAGTCGTAGAATTAGCAGCAATAGATCCAATTGCTATACCATTAGCGGGATTTGCGCCAGCTTGAGTAACTCCGTTAACAGTTACACTTCCTGGAATGAAAGTAGTCCCGCTAGGAATCGGATCCGTGTATATAACGTTCGTTGCTGCAATATTTCCTATATTAGCTAAGGCGATACTATAAGTTAACGTTTCGCCAATATCAGTAAAGATTTTGTTAACTGATTTTGTACCATTAATATCTGCCAGGTTAATTTGTGTTCCAGCAGAGTTGCTTGTTGCAAGACCGTTAAAAGTAGTTCCACCGGCAATTGGTGTATATTGAAATGTAATATTCGCAGTGTTAGAAATTGGATTTTGATTTGGAAGAGAAACGACAGTTGCTTGGAAAGTTACTGTACGAGAAGCGCTGTTATTAATTGTTCCAAGAGATATACCAGCAGCCGGATTTGCATTTGTTTGTGGTATGTTATCTACTGTTACAGTGCCAGGTATGAAGGAAGTGCCGTTAGGGAGTATGTCTGTAAAAGTAACGTTATTAGCAGGCAGAAGGCCGGTATTAGGGATAGTAACGGTATAAGTGAGGACATCTCCAATTGCAGCGACGCTTTTATTCACGCTTTTCGTTGCTTGTATGTTAGGTGAGTTTATATTAATTTGTAACCCGACTGTATTTAACATATATGCATCTCCGTTAGTTGTTAAACGGATTGCAGCTGAGACTTGGGAATTTGTTAAATAAGGAGAAATATCAATAGAAGTAATGTCCCAACCTTGCCGGCCTGCGGAGATATTTGTGCTTGTAGCGGCACTTTGATTGCGTGTTCCGAATGTCCCAGTTGTATCTAAGTTTCCAGCCGCATTATTAATTTGAGAACCGAAGAAATTATTTATAGCATTATTTGGCCCGGATAAAGCATTTAATGAACTGAAATTTGGTCCAAATAACGCTTGATCCCCTGTAATATCTGCATCTCCTTCAATAGAACTTAAAAATAATCTCCCGCTTACAGGTCCTCCTGAAGGTGTTAAGAATCCAGAAACAGCTACATCTGCACTACCAGTATCAGCAGAAACACGGTTTCCAGCTACGTAAATTGTTAAGTTTCTTGCTGGTAATGTCCCGTTTTGATAAGCGACGATAAGCGTCCAGCCAGCTGAATTAATTGTTCCATTAGAAGCATCTATAGGATCTACAAGTCCAGGGACAGAGCCGGCTGTATAAGAGCCAGATCCTCCAGCTTGAATGAGCGAGGTTACATCTGCGGATCGTGTATAGAATCCAAATGTGACAGAACCAGAAACGAATGTTTGATTAGAAGCTGTAACAGCTGAAGGGGTAATCGAGTATGTTGACACAGGGGTTGTAAAAGAAACAGGGTTTCCTAATACACTCGTAATGTTTTGATCACGAGATAAATAGTTTCCCCCCCAAACAAGTTCTGCGTAAAGAATAGTACTACCAGCAGGTATATTTAATATAGCGGTAGAACTATTTTGTGTATAGTTTAATGTTGTACCAGCAGGAAAAGTAGGTACTTGTAAAGCGGTATTCGTAGTTGCGAATGCACCAATTGCCCCGATTGTACCAGCACGATTTTGATTACTAATTTTACTTAAGCCTAGTGTATTTCCTGTAATAGCGAGTGCCCCGTTAGTGGTGGTAGAAAATCGATTCGTAATGGGCATGTTTTCACCTCATTTACAATATAGTCTTGGTCAAAATAGGATATGTATGTGACAAATAAAGGGAAACATGTACGAGTTGAATAGGGAAGATTGATGTAAACGTCTAAATAATGAGGTGGAGAATGGGTGAATTGGCATTTAGCGTGGAGCGTCTTAGAAAAGAAAATATTGATGATATTATAGCATTATCTTCTTATATTGGGTGGGATTATAACAAAGAAGAAATTGAGACTATTTTTGACTCAGGTATTGTATACGGTGTGTGGAATGGGAGGAAGGAACTTATTGCTAGCGCGGCAATAATATTATATGGGGAGAAAGTAGCGTCTATCGGAATGGTGATTGTACATCCAAATTATAAGGGAAGTGGGATTGGGAAGGCGATAACGAATTCATGTATTAAGAGCGTATCGGATCAAACTTCCATTATGCTTATTGCTACGGACGAGGGAAAACCTTTATATGAAAAATTAGGATTTAGAGCAGTAAGCTATGTTTCTAAATACATATGTAACTCGTACAATGTGAATGATTATTGTATAGGAAATGAAGATTATATAATGAATTATAAAGAGTGTGATTTACAAGAAATAATAAAATTAGATGAATATGCGTTTGGAACAAATAGAGAAGAGTTTTTAACGAAAAGAATTATGCAAAGTGAACAGTGTATCGTTGTAAAGGATAAGGAACAAAATGCATTAGGATATGGTTTGAGTGTACAAACACCCGAAAATAAAATAATAGGTCCAGTCGTTGCTAAAAATGATGCAATGGCAATGAGAATTGTACATTATTTAGCAAGAGATCATAATGGTAAATTGAGAATTGATGTACCAGAAGGAAAGGACGATTTTCTGAAAGAGTTAGAGATTGCTGGTTTTAAAAAGGCGAATATACCACCAATTATGTTGAAAAATAGCGATCAATTATTAAAAAGGAATAATGAGTTATATAGCATTGCAGCGCAAATTTTTGGCTGAAAAGAATCCTTCTGAACGAAGGATTCTTTTTCGTTAATCACGATACTGATTGTGAGTTGGTTGAAAGAGGTCTTCCTCGATATCTCTCACCATAGAAAAATGATCAACGTTATAATGGCCATGTAAAGTTTTATTATGATGACCAATAATTTGCTCTGCAGACAATACGCTAGAATCAGTTGTGGAATGCCCGTTTTTAATTAATGTAACGTCAAATCCTTGTACAGTAGCAGTTCTAACAGCAGTGTCAATACAATGTTCTGTTTTACATCCACCGATAACGATATGGTTAATTTTTTCTTCTTTTAAAAGTTCGAGTAGAGAAGTGCCATAGAATGAGTTTGTTGCTGCTTTATTAATAAGGATTGCAGACTGAGGTACTTTAATTTGATTATGTACTTCAAATCCTTCTCCGCTGCCAGAAGCAACATCGATATCTCTTACGAAAACAATAAGGGCATTTGCATCTATTGCTTTTTGTACGGCTGTATTTAGTGTAGATAATAACTCGGTTTTACGAAAAACTTCATTTTCTTGTTCATTCCCATCCATTAATTCTTGCTGCGCATCGATAATTAATAGTGCTTGTTTCATCGTGTCTCCCCTTTAATATGAAATAAGTGCTATTATACATATTCATTCAGATTGTAGGGAAATCCTCTATTGTCTACGAAGTAGACGATAGATTTACAAAGTTGTCAAAGAAATTTCATTCTCATAGCATGTAAAAACATGTATGATAGGAGATGGAGAATTTTTGAGTAGGTGGGAATAACATGCAAACAGTAGAAGATTATCTTTCATTCTTACATACGAAGGGATTTAAATTATCAGAGGAAGCACAAGGATTTATTATGTTCGGACAAGGATATACTGGTGCATCTGATGGAATTGTGAACGCAGCAATAGAAGCGACAATTAAACATCAATTACAGTTTGATGGGAGTTATTTTGTTGCGTTATTAGAACGATTGAAAGAAGAAGAGATTACGGATAAAAAAAGCGCTAAGGCTTTTATGCGGAAGTTACAAGCGTAACTTCACGCAGCCTGCGCTTCTTTTTTTGTTTTGGAAGGTAATTCAACAAAAACCATGCCTAGGAAAATACATAGGCATCCGATAATAGCAGAAAGAGAAAGTTGTTCGTTTGCAACGAGAACGCCTGTTAATGCAGCAAAAACGGGCTCCATTGCGAAAATAATTGCTACTCTCGTTGGAGACGTATGTTTTTGCGCTGATGTTTGAATGAAAAAAGCAATAGATGTCGCGAATAGGGAAGTTAGAAATAGGGCGAATAAAAAGGAAGAATTCGTCCATAGTGCTATTGAAAATAATTTTTCCCAATCTTCAAACAAAAAGGCGCAAATAGAAGAAAACATACCGACAGCTAATACTTGTGATGTGCTTAGTAATAAAGGTGATATTTTCTTAGAAAAGAAGCCGTTAACGAGAATATGAGCAGCGAAAGCAACTGCACAACCGAGAACGAGTATATCGCCGATGTTTAATTGAAAAGAATCACCAGCCGTTAATAAGTATAAACCTGCTGTTGCTACAGCAATACCAAGTACGATAAAAATAGTAGCTTTTTGTTTTAAAAAGATAAAAGATAGAATTGGTACCATAACGATACTAAGCCCTGTTAAGAAGCCTGCTTTTGAAGAAGTTGTATAAAGTAAGCCGAATGTTTGTAATACATAGCCAACACATAAAAAGAATCCAACGATTAATCCAGCGAGGCTACTCTGTTTTATATGTTGTTTTGAAGTGTTTTTTGAGAAAATCATTTGAACGAATAATAAAATAATTCCAGCGAATAAAAAGCGAATACCATTAAAAGTAAATGGACCAACGAACGACATTGCATTTTGAACGACAACAAACGTAGCTCCCCAAATAAAAGAGACGAATAATAACGCAAGAGGAGCAATCCAATCTTTTTTCACACTCATACCCCCGTTAATTTTGTAAGATAGCTTTTCTAGCTAATTCATCAGCAACTTTATTTTGACTGCTTGGAATCCACTTAATAAAAAAGAGATCGAAACTTTTTATGTACTGCAGTGCTTCCTCTAATAGTGGTGCAAACATTTTATTTTTCGCGTATTCTTTTTCAACAGCTCGCTCGACAAGTTGCGAATCTGTACGAAAAGAGACAATGTTATAATTATGCTCTGTGCAATATTTTAATGCCGCAAGTAAAGCGTGGTATTCTGCTTCGTGATTGGACATTGTCCCAAGGGGCAATGATAATTGTACAGCTGGTTGAACCCCTTTAATAAACACGCCTGCACCAGAAGGACCAGGATTTCCTTTTGATGCACCATCAATATATACTTCAATCAAAATGAGAAACCTCCAAATTATAAGATGATCCCCTACTTATATGTTTTCTTGGAGTAGGGGATAGAGTAACTTAGCCGATTGTAATACTATAACGACATGTAAATGTTTCATTCGCTTGTAAAGATTGAATTCCTTTTTTTTCCTTGAAATCTTTTGCCGGATTTACTTCATCAGCAATACCGTACCAAGGTTCAATACATAAGAAAGGTGCGTTCTCGCCTGGTGTCCATACGCCGACAAATGGGAAGCCATCAAATTCTACTTTTACAAATTTATTATGTTTATGAGAACGAATAGAGATTTCATCCGTATTCATATTTTCAAAAATAAGTGCATCATTTTTGAATAAATCGTATGTAAGTGGTAATTCATTCGTATTTTCAGCAATTAATTGCTTTTTACTTGAAAGGTAAGGTCCTTCTAATACGCTTGTTTCTAAGCGCTCAGAACCATTAAATGATAAATGATAATCTGTAAATGATTCACCCTCTAGTAACGGGAAGTTGAAACCAGGATGTGCTCCGATTGAGAAGAACATCTCTTTTGAAGTAGGGTTATGTACTTCATATATTACATGAACGATTTGTCCGTCTAGCTCATAAGAAACGAGTAATTCAAATTCGTATGGGTATTTTTTTAATGTTTCTTCATTACTAGTTACAATATAAGTGATTTTCGTTTCACTTTGTTCTTTTACAGAGAATGTAAGATCACGAGCAAAGCCGTGTTGTGTTAAAGAATATGGCTTACCATCTACGTAGTAGGTATTATCTACTAATCGGCCAACAATTGGGAATAAAATAGGTGAGCGGCGCCCCCAATAAGTAGAATCGCCTTGCCATAAATATTCAGTGTTATCTTCTTTTAAGCGAACGCTTTGTAATTCTGCACCTTTGTCAGAAATGGAAACGATCACTTTTTCATTTTGAATTGTTGCTGTCATGAAGTGAAACCTCCTAAATCTTTCATATGTTTTATTATACGTTGTCTAAAAGAAAAAAGGTAGTTAATGATAGGAATCTATTGACGAAAGAGTGTGTATTGCGTAGAATATAATCTTGTTGCTTAAAAAACGAATAACGTGGTTCGAAACCATCCCACGTAAAAAAACTAAGGAGATTTTGTCATGAATATTAGAACTTTAGTCGGTAATGGTATTTTAGCGGCATTATATATTGCTGTTTCTATGCTTATTCAGCCATTTGGCTTTACGAATGTACAGTTTCGTATTTCAGAGATGTTTAATCATCTTGTTGTATTTAATAAGAAAGCAATTTACGGGATTGTATTAGGTGTATTTTTAACAAATCTCTTTTTCTCACCAATGATCGCTTACGATTTAGTATTTGGAGTAGGGCAATCTATTCTTGCATTAGTTGCAACGATTATTTCTATGCGATTTATTAAAGGTGTTTGGGCTCGTATGATTTTTAATACAGTTATTTTTACGATTACAATGTTTATGATTGCAATTGAACTTCATCTTGCATTGGGTTTACCATTTATGTTGTCTTGGTTAACATGTGCAGTCGGTGAATTTGTTGTCATGGCGATCGGTATGCCTGTAATGTACTGGATTAATAAGCGAGTACAATTTGAAAGATTTATGCAATAGATGAAAGAGCTATTCCTAAAGGGATAGCTCTTTTTGTATGTAATCACATTGAATATAATGCTGTAACTCTTGATACAATATAATAAAATAAAGTGAGGCTTTCATTAGCTGGCTACATATAAGAAGTCTTATATAAGGGGAATCTAGTATGAAATATAAAATTCATTGGTTGTATAAAACGAAGCGCGGTTTGCAGACGGAATTAACGACAGATTATATGAACATAGAAGATGTACTACAATTTGCAGATGATTTCGAGAAAACAGGAAGAGTGAAAGAACTATCATTTTATGATGAAATGGATGCAGAATGGTCATTAAAGGAAATGAAAAAGCTGAGTAAACAAGTGGAGGAAGAGCCCCAAGAAATACTCGTTTATTTTGATGGGGGATATGATGTTCAGACGAAAGAAGCTGGAGTAGGTATATGTGTATACTATAAAAAAGGAAATACCAAATACCGAATTCGCCGTAATGCATATATAGAAGGTATATATGATAATAATGAAGCGGAATATGCATCATTACTATACGGAATGAATATACTCGAGGAATTAGGGATTAAGTATGAAGCAGTTACGCTTCGCGGTGATTCTCAAGTTGTACTGCAGCAATTGGCTGGAGAATGGCCGTGTTATGATGAGCATTTAAATCATTACTTAGATCAAATTGAACAAAAGGCGAAGCAAATGAAATTAAAACTTGTATGTGAGCCGATATCTAGAAAACAAAACAAAGAAGCACACCAATTAGCTACGCAAGCATTAGAAGGAACAGTCATTGATAGTCATAAAGAAATAACCGAATAGAGAGGTGCAAAGGTGGATAAAAAGCAACTCATTACAGAGGTAAATGACTTATTAGAAACGTATTGTGAAGGATGTTTCTTGCGAGAACATAATCGAAAGACAAATAGTAAGTATTATGCTCATTCCTTTTGTATTAGGCAATGTACAGTTGGAGAAACATTGAAAAAGTATGGAGAACAGTTATCATAAAAAACATCCAGAGAAAATTCTCTGGATGTTTTTTTAGTGCTTCGCTTCATTTAATTGATGCTCGCATTTACTTAATTTCTTTTCCTCATTCATTAGAAATGGTTCATCTAAATCTGTCGCAACAGATTTCATAATTTCAAGCTGAGAGCGAGCGGCTTCTACAGCAGTAGTAGCATGCTCTAATGTATCTGGATCCATTGAAATTGTCGCTGATCCTACCATTTTTTGTGCTGTTTCTACACGGAATTTTACTTCTTCAAAATCATTTACTTCTGATCCCATTGATAATTCCTCCTTTGTATATTGCGCATTTCATATAGTTTTTGCTCTGTAAAACGGAAATATACAAAGGAATAACAAAGGAGGTTACCAAGTAAGGTAACCTCCTGTCATATGTTGGATTAAAGTTTTACTACGTTAGCAGCTTGAGGTCCGCGGTTTCCTTCAGTGATATCGAAAGATACTTCTTGACCTTCTTCTAAAGCTTTGTAGCCATCACCTTGAATAGCAGAGAAATGTACGAATACATCGTCAGCGCCTTCCATTTCGATAAATCCAAAACCTTTTTCGTTGTTAAACCATTTTACTTTTCCTTGCATGTTACAATTCCTCCTAAAAACATTTGCTTTTTTCATTTAGTGAAATTCATTTGAAAGATAATATAAACTAAAAATGCTATAATCTTGAATATTCTGCTAAATGATTAATTCAAATATACACGAATTGGTAGAAATTAGTCAAGTAAGCGATTTTATTTTTTTGTATTTTTAAATAATTTTTCGGCCGAATTTTTAAATAGGTATAGGACAGGCCGAGTGTGTAATATTCTTAATTGAATGCTATACATAATGAGGTGAAAGAAAGAATGAATGAGTCTTATTTATTAGATAATGAAGGAATGAGAACAAGAACTGACATACCGAATTGGGTTGCAAAAGAATTTCAAAATTTTTCGAGTGTCGTGTTAGACCCAACTTTCCCGTGCTATTTCGGTTTAACGGCTTTGAAAAAGAATGAACTTCGTTATTCATTTCTTTCTCATAATGATTGGAGTCATTTGCCACATACAATGCTATCTTTTTTAGAGTTGATGAAAGAGCGGCCAATTGTAAGAAGAGGATTTTTTCTTTTTGTAGAACCGGAGTGTGAAGAACAATCACTAGAATATTATCGTGATTACTTTTGGAAAGTACTACAATATTTACATGAAAACGATGATCAAATATGGCCGAAGCAAATTCCAGAAGACCCAGACCATTACTTATGGGAATTTTCATTTGGTGGGGAACCGATATTCGCATTTGGAAATGCACCAGCTTATAAACAACGAAAAACGAGACATTTAGGAAATTCTCTCGTTATTGGATTTCAGCCACGTACTATATTTGATGGACTAGAAGGGGATCGTCCTAAAGGGGCATATTCAAGACAAACGGTCCGGGAGCGAGTTGAAAAGTGGGATCAGCTGCCGAAACATCCTAACATTAGTCATTATGGTGATCCAGATCATCGCGAATGGAAACAATACTTCATAGGAGACGATGTAGAACCGATAAAAGGAAAATGTCCTTTTCTTCATAAGATAGAAAAGTAAGAGCCATCCTCTAGATGGCTCTTTTGCATATTTTGGATAAAAAAGGGTATTTTAGTAGTAAATATTTTGATGAAAGCTAGTCTATTTTTAATCATTACATCATTACTTAATAGTAAAGGAAGTAGAAAGGATAGAGCGATGTTTGGAGCGATTATACAACAAATTGTATTAGGTATTTCATTAGCTGCACCAGTAGGTCCAATTAATATTGAAATGTTAAAACGTGGAATTGAACGAGGTTTTTGGCATGCGTGGGTTGTTGGAATTGGTGGAATGACTGCAGATATTTTGTTTATGCTTCTCATCTACTTCGGTTTATCTTCTGTGTTTATGTATACATATGTACAAGCTTTTATGTATTGCATAGGGTTTTTCTTATTATTTTATTTAGGATTTCAAAGTGTAAAACAAGGAATTTCCCACTCGAATATGGAATATAAAAAAGAAGAGGTAGGTGGCCTTAAACAATCGTTTATGGCAGGTTTTTTAATTGCGATATCCAATCCATTAAATCTTGTTTTTTGGTTTGGTGTATACGGAAGTACACTTAGCTCATTGCTTACGAAGGTAACGAAACAAGAAGCCTTTTTGTACAGTCTTTGTATTATCGTTGGTATTATTTTATGGAATTTAAATATTGCTTTTTCTGTCCATTATGGCAGAACTTTATTAAAGCAAAAAGCACTTGGCTATATAACAGCCGGAGCAGGTATTATTTTAGTAGGATATTCTATCCATTTTGCATACAAAGCTTTACAGTTGTTCACATAAGATTGAAGGGGAGATTTTTATGTATCGAACCACTATTGACGGAAAAGAAATTATTATTACGTTAGCACCAAAAATCCGAAAAGAAATCACTGATAGGAATCCACTATATGAAGCGGTATTTCATACTGCAGCAAGATTATTACAAACAAAGCAACCAACGTTTGCGGTAAATCATGAAGTATTTGGGCTCATTATTGGAGAGGTACAAAGAGGAGAAGTAACAGTGTTTGCGGTGGAACATATTATTCCAAAGCAAAATATATTTGGATCGAACAATTTTTTCTCGACAATAGAGCAGCAGGCAAATTTGTAAAGTGAATAGAATAGAATAAAATAAAAAATAAAAGAAATAGTCGTAACGATATGTTGCGGCTGTTTTTTTGGAAAAGGGGGAAGGAAGATGAAGAGGGTGGGGAAAGAGTTCTTTTTACAACATGATATCGTTATTATGTATAGTATTTTATTTATTTTCATCATTATTTTAAAAATGCAATTTTTCACATGGATCGGTATGTTGGCATGTTTGTTTGGAATTGTTTTTTATACGCTTAACGAATATATGACACATCGGTTTTTATTTCACTTAAAACCGCCTAAAAACGTCTTTTTATTAAAAATGTTAAGAAGATTACATTATGATCATCACGTGTATCCAGATGATTTAAAACTTTTATTTTTGCCAGTATGGTTTAGCATACCAAGCTTTACTATATATTTACTTATATCATACGCTATAGCAAAAAGTGTTACTATTACACTTTCATTCGGAATCGGAATGATTATTATGCTTCTCGTTTATGAATGGAAACATTATATTGCACATAAGCCAATTCGTCCCGTCACTAAGTTTGGAAGATGGCTCAAAAAACAGCACATATTACACCATTATAAAAATGAAAAGTTTTGGTTTGGTGTTTCAAATCCAGTATTCGATTTCATATTTGGAACGCTTAAAGATGGAAAAGACGTTGAATTAAGCGAAACAGCTCGTAATTTAGAAAAAGAGAAAAAGACAGAAGTAGTGCGATAAGCACTACTTTTTTTATTCAGATATTTGCAGGACGGCAAAACTACCGCCTAACTTCCTGTGAAAGTTTGATTGGTACGGAATTGAAGTGCGTAATTTTTATGGTGAAAAAGTATATTAAAAACTTAGGGGAAAATGCCGAAAAATGTCTATCGAAAAATCTTTGCAGGAATGTATGGATTGTCTAAAACGGAAATAAGTTTCTGAATATTTATAAAATTTATTCTTTAGGTATGCAAGGGGGAATTGTATTTCTAGTAAGAGAGGGGATCGGAGAATGAAACGAGATGATACGTCAGCACGTAAGTTACAAAATGAGGTGAATTATACAGAGGTTGTTCAGTCAGAAGAATTTCAATTGCTATTAAATACGAAAAAGAAGTTTATCGTTCCGATGAGTATTTTCTTTTTAAGCTTTTTTATTGCATTACCTATTTTAACATCGTATTCAAAGGTGCTCAATACACCAGCATTTGGGGATATTACGTGGGCATGGGTGTTTGCATTTGCGCAATTTATCATGACGTGGTCATTATGTATGATGTATAGCAAAAAAGCAGAATCCTTTGATAAAATCTCGCAAAAAATTCTACAAGATATGCAAAAAGGGAGGGGCTGACTTTGAATATAACGGCTTTCGCACTATTTTTAATCATCGTTCTTGGTACACTCGTCATAACTTATTTTGCATCGAAGAAAACGAAAAATGCGAGTGAGTTTTATACAGCTGGAGGGGGATTAACTGGTTGGCAAAATGGTCTGGCCATTGCGGGAGATTATATGTCTGCTGCGTCCTTTCTTGGTATAGCCGGAGCGATCGCATTAACTGGGTTTGATGGATTCTTTTATAGTATAGGTTTCTTAGTTGCTTATTTAGTTGTATTGTACTTAGTTGCAGAGCCACTTAGAAATTTAGGGAAGTACACGTTAGCAGATATGATTGCGGCGCGTTTTGATGCGAAAAAAGTTCGCGGAGTTGCAGCGCTTAATACAATGACAATTTCGATTTTTTATATGATTGCACAATTAGTTGGGGCTGGTGCACTTATTAAATTATTATTAGGAATCGAATATACGACATCAGTTTTAATCGTTGGTACATTAATGACAGTGTACGTTATTTTTGGCGGAATGACTGCGACGAGCTGGGTACAAATTGTTAAGGCTGTACTACTTATGGCTGGTACATTTATTATTTCTATTATCGTTTTCGCAAAATTTAATTTTAGTGTGACTGAAATGTTCGCGCAAATGAAAACAGCTACACCATTAAAAGATTCGTTTTTAAATCCAGGAGTAAAGTATAAAGATGGTCTTGATACGCTTTCTTTAAATTTAGGACTAGTCCTTGGTACTGCTGGATTACCACATATTCTTGTACGCTTTTTTACAGTACGTGATGCAAAAACGGCACGGCAATCCGTTGTATACGCTACGTGGTTAATTGGCGCATTTTATATTATGACAATCTTCTTAGGATTTGGGGCAGCGGCATTTGTAGGGAATGAGGCAATTATTAAAGCAAATCCTGCTGGTAATATGGCAGCACCTTTATTAGCGAAAGCATTAGGTGGAGATTTCTTATTTGCTTTCGTATCAGCAATCGCCTTTGCAACGATTTTAGCTGTAGTGGCAGGTCTTGTATTAACAGCAGCATCAGCATTCGCACATGATTTTTATAATGAAATTATTCGCAAGGGGAAATCAACGGAAAAAGAGCAAGTGTCAATGGCTCGCTACGCGTCTATTGGAGTAGCGGTATTATCCATTATACTAGCGTTATTTGCGCAAACATTGAACGTAGCATTTTTAGTTTCATTAGCATTTGCAGTTGCAGCGAGTGCAAATCTACCAGTTATATTATTCACAATATATTGGAAGCGCTTCAATACGACAGGTGCCATTTCGGGTATGGTTGTTGGTCTTGTATCAGCCATTGTTCTCGTAGTGTTAAGTCCAAATGTCTGGAACCCTGTAGCTGGAAAAGCTATATTTGTTGGGGAAGCGCTATTCCCATATACGACACCTGGAATTATTTCAATTCCGCTCGGATTTCTTGCAGCATATTTAGGAACGGTGTTATCTAGTAAAAAAGAAGATGCTGCTAAGTTTGATGAAATTCTTGTGAAATCTAATACTGGTCATGGTATTAGTGATGCGTCTTCACATTAAAAAAGAGGGGCTTTTCGATATATAAGAAAAGCTCCTTTTCTTTTGTCATTTTCTTGTAAATAATACTGCTTTGTAAGTAGGATTTTGTCTTAATTTTGTGGAATGAAAATAAGCAGGGAGAAAATTAAATCATCATGGCACCAGCGCAGCTTTTGTGAAAAATAAGTTGTTATGGAAGGTGGAAGAAATGATGAAAACGAAACAGACTGATGAATTATTAGCAAAAGATGAGCAATATGTTTGGCACGGAATGCGTCCCTTTAGTCCAAATAGTACAATGGTAGGGGCAAAAGCAGAAGGGTGCTGGGTTGAAGATATACAGGGGAAAAGGTATTTAGATGGTATGAGTGGTCTTTGGTGTGTGAATAGTGGATACGGTAGAAAAGAGCTCGCAGAGGCGGCTTATAAACAATTACAAACATTATCATACTTTCCGATGTCACAATCGCATGAACCGGCTATAAAGCTTGCTGAAAAATTAAATGAGTGGCTTGGAGGAGAGTATGTTATTTTCTTCTCTAATAGTGGTTCGGAAGCGAACGAAACAGCTTTTAAAATAGCAAGGCAATACTATGCGCAAAAAGGTGAACCACATCGTTATAAATTTATGTCACGTTACCGCGGGTATCATGGAAATACAATGGCAACGATGGCAGCGACGGGGCAAGCGCAGCGTAGATATCAATATGAGCCATTTGCTTCAGGATTTTTACATGTAACACCGCCAGATTGTTATCGTATGCCTGGAATAGAAAGAGAGAACATTTATGATGTAGAATGTGTGAAAGAAGTAGATCGTGTTATGACATGGGAATTAAGTGAAACGATTGCAGCTTTTATTATGGAACCAATTATTACGGGCGGAGGCATTTTAATGCCTCCACACGACTATATGAAAGCCGTTCATGAGACGTGTCAAAAACACGGTGCCTTGCTCATTAGCGATGAAGTAATTTGTGGTTTCGGACGTACAGGAAAAGCATTTGGATTTATGAATTATGATGTGAAGCCTGATATTATTACGATGGCAAAAGGGATTACGAGCGCGTATTTACCATTATCAGCAACAGCTGTGAAAAAAGAAATATATGAAGCATTTAAAGGGAAGGGAGAATATGAATTCTTCCGTCATATTAATACATTTGGTGGAAACCCAGCGGCTTGTGCATTAGCACTTAAAAACTTAGAGATTATGGAAAATGAAAATTTAATTGAGCGATCTGCACAAATGGGTTCGTTTTTATTAGAGCAATTAAAAGAAGAAATTGGAGAGCATCCACTTGTTGGGAATATTAGAGGAAAAGGTCTATTAGTTGGAATCGAACTAGTAAATGATAAAGAGACGAAAGAGCCAATTGATAACGACAAAATTGCAAGTGTTGTAAATGCTTGTAAAGAAAAAGGATTAATTATAGGACGAAACGGCATGACAACAGCAGGATATAATAACGTCTTAACATTAGCACCACCGCTTGTTATTTCAAGTGAAGAAATTGCCTTTGTTGTTGGAACGTTGAAGACAGCGATGGAACGTATTTAATAAACAAAAGTGAGCTGTAGATTACAGCTCACTTTTGTTTATTAGGTGAAGTATGGTAAATTTTCAAAGGGTGGGGAATTATTATGGAGAAATATGATCCTAGTCAACATTATCATATCGGATATTATGAAGATGGGTATGATTTAGAAGTGACAGCGTATAAAAGAATAAATGAACCAGTTTGGGATGCTTATATTCCGCACTATGAGGCAGACGACTTTTATAAAAAAGTGGAGGAAATGAAACTAGGTGAATATATAGATGATTACGGCATTATGGTATATTCATTTAGTAATGATTTGGATGATGAAGAAGCACGCATTATGTTTGAAAAATGGTTAAAAAAGAACGAGATTGTGTAAAGATAAATGAAAAAAGAGATTACTATCTTATAAGATAGTAATCTCTTTTTATTGTAGAAAGCTTATTTACTTGCTTTCATTGCTTTATCTTTAGCACCAAAAGTGTATTTTAACATTGGTGGTGTAATCATTGTAGTTAGAATAACGACAATAACGATAGCTGTAAAGTAATCTTGTGCTAGTAGACCTGAAGAAAGTCCTGTTCCTGCGATGATAAGTGCAACTTCACCACGAGAAACCATTCCAGCACCGATAATGGCAGAAGACTTAGCGTCAAATCCAGTCATTCGTGCACCGAATCCACACCCGATTAGTTTCGTTAATACAGCGATTACTGTTAATGCTAGGATGAACCAAATTTGATCGCCAATACCGTCAAATGTAATATTCATACCGATGCTTACAAAGAATACTGGAACGAACATAGCGTAAGCGATTGGTTCTACTTTCTTTTCTACTTCATGTTTGTAGTTCGTTTGGGAAATAGCGATACCAGCTGCGAAAGCACCGATAATACCAGCAATTCCTAATAATTCGCCGAAATATGCGAATGAGAAACAGATGATAAGAGCCGCGCTCACGATAGATTCAGATACGCGTAGTGGTGATAACCAGCGCATAATCGCAGGAACACCTTTCCATCCGATTAAAATAATAGAAGCGAAGAATACAACTTTCTTCAAGATAACCATTGTTAAGTTAACATCGTCTGTACCTAAGAAGCTCATTGCAAATGCTAATAAAATAACAACAAGAATGTCATCAAATACAGCAGCACCCAGCATCGTTGTACTTTCACGTGTTTTCATCTTTCCTAAATCACGAAGTGTTTGTACGGAAATACTAACACTTGTCGCACATAGAAGTAGTCCTAAAAATACAGCATTTCCTTGTTCCATTCCCATAACAAGACCAGAAACGTAACCACCTACGAATGGAAGAATGATACCCCCAAGTGCAACAGCTAAAGAAGAATTACGATTTGCGTTTAATTCCTCTAAATCTGTTTCAAGTCCTGCCATAAACATTAAAAGAATAACACCGACATTACTTAATTGTGTTAGAAGCTCTGAATTTTCAATCCAACCTAATACAGCTGGACCGATAACGATACCGACAATTAATTTACCTAGTACAGAAGGTTGACCTAGTCTAACACTAAGATCACCAGCAAGCTTTGTACTTAATAAAATAAGTGCAATTTGAAAGAAAAATTCGAATTCCATCGGATCCTCTCCTCATCATTTTTATTTTTATCATACGATTTCTCGGAATTTGCCTAATGAAAATATGTAAAACCCATTAAACAAAGGGTCTGATTACAAGTTCTTTTGAACTCGTAATTTGAACCTGTAATTAATATATAATAGATTTTACAAAAAATCAATGAAAAAATGGGAGCTTTTTTAGAGAGAGACTGTGTTATTGGGGATATACATATAAGAGTAGTGTGTGAATTTTTATATGTATAAAATAGTATGAAGTCCTTTTTCATTACAAATAATAAAGCCTAAATGCTATTTCAAGAATTATAATTGTGAAAGGGAGGGCCATCCTTTGAATTCATTAAAGAAAAACTTGTCTATTGTTGCTTTAGGTGGAGTAAATGAAATAGGGAAAAATATGTATGCTATTCAATATGAAAATGATATTGTCGTTATTGATTGTGGATCTAAATTTCCAGATGAAAGTTTATTAGGAATTGATTTAATAATCCCAGACATCACATACTTACAAGAAAATAAAGAAAAAATTCGCGGGTTAGTCGTGACACATGGACATGAGGACCATATTGGTGGAATACCATATTTTTTAAAACAACTAAACGTACCAATCTACGCGACGAAGTTAACGTTAGGTTTAATTGAAATTAAATTAAAAGAGCATAATCTTCAAAATGATACAGAATTAATTGTTATTCACGCTGAATCAGAAATCGATCTCGGTTCTATTAAGACGACATTTTTCAAAACGAATCATAGTATTCCAGATTGTCTCGGTATTGTGTTTCATACACCAGAAGGTACTGTAGTGCATACCGGGGATTTTAAATTTGATTTAACACCAGTAAATAACCAACATCCTGATATTCATAAAATGGCTAAAATAGGTAGTGAAGGTGTACTAGCTTTACTATCTGAAAGTACAAATGCAGAACGACCAGGTTTTACTCCATCAGAAAGATCAGTAGGAGAACGAATAGAAGAAATATTTATGAAAGCAAATAGAAAAGTAATTATTTCTACATTTGCTTCTAATGTGAATCGCGTTCAGCAAATAGTTGAAGCTTGTATAAAAACAAATCGAAAACTGGCTTTGCTTGGGAGAAGTATGGTAAATGTAGTAGAAGTTGCTCTAGCGAAAGGCTATTTACATATTCCAGACGGTATGTTAATTGAGGCGAATGAGATAAATCGTTTAGATCCAAGGCAGGTTGCGATACTTTGCACAGGAAGCCAAGGAGAACCGATGGCAGCTTTAGCACGTTTAGCTAGTGGAAACTATAGGCAAGTCGACGTTTTACCAGAAGATACGGTTATTATAGCCGCAACTCCTATTCCAGGAAATGAACGTAACGTTTCACGAATTATAGATAATTTATTTGCATTAGGAGCAAAAGTAATTTATGGATCAGGTAGTTCTACTGGAGTCCATGTATCCGGTCATGCATATCAAGAAGAATTGAAATTGATGCTCACTTTAATGAATCCAAAATATTTTATCCCAATTCATGGAGAGTTTAGAATGCTACATCATCATAGTTTGTTAGCAGAATCAATAGGTATTGAAAAAGAGAATATCTTTATCGTTCAGAATGGAGATGTTGTAGATATAAGTAACGAAGTGGCCGTTCAATCTAGAAAAATACAGGCGGGGAATATATATGTAGATGGATTAGGAATTGGTGATGTTGGAAATGCCTTATTACGTGATCGAAAACAACTTTCAGAAGATGGAATGCTCGTTATAGTTATTACTTTTAATAAAGTGGATGGGGAAATTATTTCAGGTCCTGATATTATCTCTCGTGGATTTGTCTATGTTCGTGATTCAGAAGAATTTTTGAAGGAATTAAATAAATTAGTTGTTATTACGATTAATAATTTAAAGAAAGAAAATGTGAATAGCTGGGGTATTTTGAAAAGAGAAGTAAGAGAAGCTTTAGGGAAGTACATATATACGAGTACGAAAAGAAAACCGATGATTCTTCCTATAATAATAGAGGTTTAATAATTAGTAAAAAGAATTCTCGTATGGGAATTCTTTTTTGTTTTGAAGACAGAATGAACATATAATGAAATAAATAGAAATGAAAGGGAATAAAAGATGTTATTAAATAAACGTTTTACAATTGGAGAAATGGCAAAAATGCATAATATAGCGGAATCTACTTTACGCTATTATGATGAAAAGGGGATTTTTCATCCGTCCATTGTGGACCCGCAAACAAATTATCGCTATTACACAATCGATCAATTTTCACTATTAGATACGATTAAGTTTTTACGCCAATTAAATATTCCATTAAAGGAAATTAAGAAATATATTGATGAAAGAAATCCAGCATACGCACTCAATTTGCTGGAAAAACAACAAGAAATGATGTTGAAAAAACAAAGAGAAATTGAGTACGCTTTGGCGAAAATGGAGCATAAAATTCATTTAATTAAGGAAGCGACAAAAGCAAAAGCTGAACAAATGGTAATGAAAGTGATCCCGCAGCGAAAAATTACAGCAATTGCTGTTGCTCCGGATACGACGGATGATATGTTTGAGTACTACATTCATTCGTTACAAAAAAATATGAGGCAAATGGATGATAGCTTATTTTCTGGAGATATTGGTGTAACAGTTGCGAAAAAAGGATTACTGCAAAATGAGTTTCAAGCATATAGCAGTGTGTTTATTCTTTTGGATTACATGCCTTTTCAAATACATAGTTCAGATGAAATTAAAGAAGGCATATTTGCCTGTGTATATCATCATGGACCATATGAAGAAACTGATGAAACATATAAGAAGTTAATGGAATATATTGATCAAGAAGGGTACGAAGTAAGTGGAGATGCGATTGAGATTGCATTAATTGATTGGTCTGTAACAGAAAATCCAGAGGAGCAAGTAACTGAAATTCAAATTCCTATCATGAAAAAACAAAGCAATAAGTTGTAGGATTCGTATCATTACAAATTGGCATTAACCTCGATAATTAAGTTACCTATTTTTTAAATTCTCTATTGACCTTCAAGTTACTTGAAGGTTTAAACTAAGGAAAGAGAGTTGAAAAAAGGAGCATAATAGTATGGAAGCAACAGAAAAGTTAAGAGAAAAACCGATAAAAAGCTTATTTATTTCATATTTAATACCAGCCGTTCTAGGAATGGTATTAATGTCAGTTAACATTGTAATTGATGCGGTTATGATTAGTAGGGGAGTTGGAGCGAACGGATTAGCAGGAGTAAACGTGGCTATTCCAGCGTTTTCAATTTTCTTTTCAATTTCATTATGGATTGGAATGGGCGGGGCAACGTTATATTCCATTGCACTAGGTGAAAATAAAGTAGAAAGAGCAAGGTCTATTTTTACTCAATCCATGACGGTAGCAGTAATTATCGTAGGTGTTTTAGCAGCAATTTGCTTATGGAGAATAGAAGATATAGCATACTTATTCGGTGCAAACGAAGTGATTTTGCCGTATGCGTTAGACTATTTACACGTGCTATTAACATTTGGAATGATATATGTGTTAGAAAATATTTTAAGTACATTTATACGAAATGATGGAAATCCTAATTTAGCAATGGCAGGTCTAGTTGTAACTGCTCTATTAAATATAGTGTTTGACTATATCTTTATTTTCATTTTTGGATGGGGCGTAACAGGTGCTGCTTCAGCGACTATTCTTTCGGCAGCAATTGGTTTCCTTGTATTATTAACGCACTTCTTTAGAAAAAGTAGTATTTTAAAGTGGACGAAATTCCATTTTGAATGGGATACAGTTAAACAAATTATGATAATCGGTTTCCCGAGCTTTACAGCAGAAAGTACAGTTGCAATTGTAACAATCGGTTTTAACATTGCATTCGTTCAATATGCAGGAGAAGTAGGAGTCGCTTCCTATGCGATGGTGAATAGTATTCATGCGATGACATTACTATTATTCTTTGGTGTTGGCGCAGCATTGCAACCAATTGCTAGTTTCCACTACGGTGCAAATTTAGCAGAAAGATTACGTGAAGGATTGCAGTTTGCTGTAAAAATTGCAGTTGTACTTGGAGGCGTAGCAATAGTTATCGGATTATTCTTCGGGAAATATATTATTGGTCTATTTGATGTCCAATCTCCAGAGTTATTAGAGCTAACATTAACGGGTATTAGTTTGTTCTTTATCCAATATGTATTTTTAGGCTATAACATTGTGTATGGAGAGTACTTCCAATCAGTGCGACAAACGACGAAATCAGTGCTTATTATAATGAGCCGAGGGTTACTATTTATTATTCCATTATTATGGATTATGCCAAAATTATTTGGGATAAACGGAATTTGGCTCGTGATGCCAGTAGCTGAAGTATTGACAGCGATTATCGTATTTACGATGAATCGTATGAAACATCCTGTTCCATTAAATATGGCAGGAAAGAAAGAAGCGATATAATGAAGAAAATCCCATTAAGCAATTAATGGGATTTTTTTATTCCTTTAAACTAATTGCAAAAGATCCATCTGTTTCTTGAACAGATGCGAAAGCAACGCTTTTAATATTTGTAATGCCTTTTTCCTTTAATTCTTTATATAGCCACTTTTCATCTTTATGAATTAACTTTAAGTTATCGTATTGAATTTGTGAATCAACGATAAGGGCAATTGGTAATCCGGCATACGTAACATCTATGTTCAAATCTTTTGGAGTTAGTGGTACAAGTTCACGCTTTGGTAAAATGCTAATGGCTCCATTCGCTTCTAAAATAGCGTATTCAATTTCATGAACACTTGGGTATCCTGCGACGCGAAGGTTAGACAGTAGTTCAGCAATTGGATATCTACTTTTTTGTAAGTTCTCAAAAATAATATCACCATGTTTAATTAAAATGATAGGGTGTCCAAGAATAAAACGATTTAGCTTGTTTAGTAAACTTAATTTTGTAAGAAGTAAATGCAAACATGTAATAACGACCATACCGAGAAAAGCTTGCAAAGCACCAGAGACTGGTATGGCCTGAAAAGCTAAATAAGATAAAAAGATAATAGCACCAAAATCATGAGGAGTTAGTTGTGCTAAAGCAGATTTACCGAGCATCTTAAGTGATAGTAAAAATAAGATAAAAAAGAACGATACGTTACATAAAAAGAGAAGCAATAGAGACACTCCTTCGTGCAAAGTTGTACTTACTGTTCCCGAAAGAAAATATAAATATTACTTTCCGGAGGATAAATTAGGGTGAGTTGGAATTTGTCTGTATACAAACAAATAAATGGATATTATCATGAAAGAAGAAAAGAACATAGGGGTATATGGATATGAGAAAGAAGAAAATAATGAAGTATATAATAGGAATTATAATGGTTTGTGCCGTTTATGCGGGATTTTTACAATATAACATTTATAAGCATGGGCAAATGAATGCTACCTACGATGCGGATTATATAATTGTATTAGGCTCGAAAGTAAACGGAACGAAACCGTCGTACTCATTGCAATATCGTATTGATAAAGCAGCTGAGTATTTACAATCACATGAAAAAACAATTGCGATTGTGTCTGGAGGGAAAGGAAAAGGCGAAGATATTTCAGAAGCATTAGCAATGAAAAATGGATTAATGAAACTAAAAATTGCAGAAGACCGCATTATTATGGAAGATAAGTCAACAAGTACAGATGAGAATATTACATTCTCAAAACCGTTAATTCCAGACAATATGGAAAAAGGAATGATCGTAACAAACGATTTCCATATGTTTAGAGCGAAAAAAATAGCAGCAAAACAAGGATTACAATTAGAAGGTCTTCCGGCCGAAACACCGAAGCGAATTGTCATTCCATCGAATATACGAGAGTATTTAGCCATTACGCAATATTGGTTTATGAATCGAATATAGAGAGAAGTAATCCCGCCTGGAAATCTAGGCGGGATTACTTTTGATAAAAATCTTACAAAGATGTCATGTTTATGAAAGGTAAAGCGATAGTTTCTAGAATGGATTCCTGACATAATGAAGATAACAAAAACTATTTAGAGGTGAATCGGATGAAAGGAAATAATATATTATCTTCACTATGTTACTTTAGTATCTTTTTTGCACCATTTTTACTGCCAATTATCGTATACTTCGTTGCGGAGGATGAAGTGAAATACCACGCGAAAAAAGCATTTTGGTCACATATTTTCCCGTATGCGGTTTTATTTGGTGGATTAGCAGTATCCGGCATATATGGCTTAAGCTTCAATCAATCTGATGGTGCTGGAATTGGAATGATGATCACATATGCGGTGTTCATACTTGTAGGAATTTATTACTTCATTTGGAATATCGTAAAAGGTATTAAAGTTTTGAAAACAGCGTAATAAAATAAGGAATAATTCAATGTAAGCTTGTCGTTATTTGTCGGTAAGTCGATATATCTGAAAAATCGCTGATATATTTAAATTATCGTCTATATAATTTCATTTACCGTATTGATAGACGTTTTAGAAAGAGCAATTCAAAAAGAATTGCTCTTTTTGTGCTTATAAGTTGTGAATATTGAAAAAGATATGTTAATTTTTCATTATGAAGAGAAAAAAGGAGTGTTTTTCATGAATGAGATTATACATAAAATGGAGCAACACGTTTCAGTTCGTAAATATAAAGAAGAATTAATCCCGAAAGATGTAGTAGAAAGGATGGTACAAGCTGCGCAGCATGCCGCTTCCTCACATTTTGTACAGGCGTATTCTGTTATATATGTAACAGATCAAGACCTAAAGGCTAAACTAGCAGAGTTATCCGGAAATCGTCACGTGAAAGACTGCGCAGCATTCTTTGTTTGTTGTGCGGATTTAAAACGACTTGAAATGGCATGTGAACAGCATGGTACAGAAATAAAGCATGAAGGAGTAGAAGACTTTATCGTTGCGACGGTAGATGCTTCACTTTTCGCGCAAAACTTAGCACTAGCAGCAGAATCGTTAGGATACGGTATTTGTTATATTGGTGGTATTCGTAATAATCCGAGGGAAGTAAGTGAATTGCTTCGTTTACCAGATAAAGTATACCCTGTATTCGGAATGACAGTTGGCGTACCAGATGAAAATCATGGAGTGAAACCACGTTTACCAGTAGCAGCAATCCTTCATGAAAATGGTTATGATGAAAAGAAATATGATAAATTATTAAACGAATACGATGAAACGATGGGTTCGTATTACAAAGCAAGATCATCAAATAAGAAAAACGTAACATGGACGGAATCAATGAGTTCGTTTATGTCTAAAGAAAAAAGAATGCATATGAAAGAGTTTTTAAGTGAAAAAGGATTAAATAAGAAATGAGTAAAAAGGCAGACCTGCATGCAGGTCTGCCTTTTTTGGAGGAGAAATAGGATTGTCTTCGAATAAGTATAGGGGGAGGAGATACTATGAAAAAAGCTTTAATCTTTTTATTTAATGGATTTGCAGAATTTGAAGTGAATATAGCGAGTTTATTTTTGATAAGTAAGGAATTTGAAATAATAACAGCAACAATAGATGGAAAAACAGTTACAGGAGAAGGTGGTTTTTTGTGTCAACCACATGTCTCTATCGAGCGTATTGAAGTGGCAGACTATGAAGTGTTTATTGTACCAGGGGGACATATTTTTGACCATTTAGAAAATGAACAATTGTTAACTATCTTGAACGAATTACATAAGCAAAATAAATGGATAGCAGGTATTTGTGCAGGGACATCTTTACTACATGCGGCAGGAGTACTTAATAAGAAGAAATTCTCAACATCATTAACACCAGATGAAAAACAATTAGCGCATTTACATGAATGGGAATATCAACAAAATAAAGATGTAACCGTTGATGGAAAAATTATAACAGCGGTAGGGTCTGCGTACGTTGAATTTGCTGCTGAAATAATGAAGCAGCTTAATTTATTTAATGAAACTGAAGTGAAGGAGAACTTGCAGTACTTTAAAAATATAACAGAGGTTTGTGATGAAACGTTAGTGTAAGTGAATATAAAAAGCGGCAAAATAGCCGCTTTTTACCGTTTAAATCTATGAGTTTTTGTACAATTTAAAGCATCTATTATCTTGAAAAGTTTACTTATAACAAATGCAAACTTTCAATAAGAAGATACATACCCGTACAACTTAAAAGGATATACGTAAATATTTTGAAGATCCGTTGATTAAGCCATTTGAAAATAATTTGACCTATATACAAACCTAGAAATACGATTGGAATAGCATAAAAACTTGATTCCCAAATTGTTTTGTTTGTGCCAGTAAAGAGTATTTGAGTTAGTAGACTAATGAAATATATAAATAGATAAAAAGCTAAAGTAGTTGCTCTTAATTTCTCTTTTTTTGTATCAGTTCCTGTAAAATAAAGTAACAGGGGAGGTCCTGGCATACCGATACTTGTCGTTAAAAGACCGGATAATCCGCCGACTATGAAATCCCTAGATTTTGTTGATTGAATCTTAAAGTTGCATATTAGCATCAACGTTAATAGTAAGAGTAGGATGCTAATTGCTAATTTAAATGTGTTGATGTTAATAGAAGTGAAAATGATAATACCAAAAGGAACACCAACTATACTTCCGAAAATTAATCTTTTCAGTAGAATAAAATCAATGTCCATTCTTATTTTCCAGATGAGTGATATGGAAATAATTAATGATAAAATGATATTTATTTGTATAGCTTCTTGTGGTAGAAATAACATGAGTAAGAAAGGTGTTGCCATAATAGAAAAGCCAAAACCGGTACTCGTTTGTAAAATAGAAGCTACTAATATAATACATATGAAAATGAATATAATATCCAAAATAGCCCTCCTACGTAATTAAATCCAATACATATTTTAACATAAAGTGAAACTTTAATCAGTGGGGAGGCTTACTGTTCTTTAATACGGGAAAAAAGCGGCTAAATAGCCGCTTTTTATGTTGCATTTAATATTCCAATGACGATCCTGTAGTCTTAAAATATTTTTCACGTGAAGGGGGCATTACCCGGAGTGCTAATAAACAGGAAAGGAAAAGAATGAGTAACGAGCTACTGATTACAGTAATTTGAACGGAAAGAAATTGTGCGGATGCTCCAATTGCTAAAATGAAAAAGATTTGGATGAAATTTTTTATAGAATCAAATACGCTATCAATACGTCCTATCATATGAACCGGGATGTTATTTTGATAAAATGTGATAAAGCCAGTACCAGCCAATGATGAAGAAATGCCAAGTAAAATGAAACCGCCTGCTGCGACTATAAATGAATTTGAAAAGGCGAATATTACATAACCTACTGCTGTGAATATCGTACCGAATCCGATACAATGTTGAATCGGTAATCGTTTAGCAAAGAGAGAAACAAGAAATGAACCAAAAATATATGCAGCACCAGTTATACTAACAAGCATGCTATATTCCATGTCGGATAAAAACAGTACTTGTTTTGTGAATACAACTTCTTGTGAATCGAGTGCCATAGAAACAAGCATAGTAGCTTGAAATAAAACGAATATGAGAATGATGTAAGTTTCAGTTCGAGCGAATGAAAAAACTTGTTTCCAATCAATTCGTAATGTTTGTACGAAAGTATTTGCCACTTCTTCGTTTTGCTTTGTTTGTAGTGTAATGTTTGGTAAGAAATAAATGAGAATAGTAGAAAGTAGAAAGGAAAGTGAGTTGCAGTAAATTACAAAGGATGCTGAGTACGTGGTGAGAAGTATTCCAGCAAGGGCTGGACCGATAATAAAAGCCCCACTTGTACAAAAGTTATTCCAAGCGTTGAATTGAGCGCGTTCTTCAGCTCGTATGAGAATTGTTTTATAAGAAAATGATGCTGGATCGAAAAATGATGTAGCGATGCGAGTTAAAAAGATAAAAATATAAATGGCCCAAATAGAATCAAATAGTGGAATACAGCCAATAAGAGCTGCCCGAATTATATCTGTGCTGAGCATAATGGACCGTTTGTTTAATCGATCTACTATGCTACCAGACCATATTTTTGTAACAACGGTCGCAATTGGACCTACAATCCATAATCCTGCTACAGCAGCAGGGGAGTTTGTGCTATTTAACACCATTACGTTTAGGGCGATGAGATACATAAAATCACCTAAACGAGAAATTCCTGTTCCCGACAATAATAATAATTTATTTTTCATGAGCAGCTGGACCTTTCTTTCATTGTTTTTTAATCCTGCAGGAAATAGCGTATTCCTCTTCGGAGTTTGATTGACGAGCGGTTTTGTTTTCCCAGCGTAATAAAACTTGTGAAACTTCCCAAGTAAGCTGTTGTAATTCCTCTGGAGTTAAAAATAAATGAGATACAATATGACTACCTGTATTCGTTCCTTCTGTGCCGCTTTCTTCAATATAGAAATGAGCAGATTTTGCCTTATAATATTTTTCAATAATTCCTCGTTTTTCTTTCGTGTCTACTAATTCAAGTAACCCTCCATCATATAAAATTTGAACGTGATAATGTACGCTACCAGCAGATTTATTTAGTTTAGTAGCTACTTGCTTTGCAGTGAGTGCTTCGTCTTTTAAAAGGTGAAGAATTTGAATGCGAGTTGCGTTGGAAATGAGCTTCTGTTGCTCAGCTGAAATAGTAAGTCTATCGTCAAACATTATGACATCTCCTTTCTTATAATCTAAAATTATTGTACATTCTAAAAAATTAGAACGTAAGGGAAATAAATCGCCTTTTTTCTTTATATTTCGACATAAATAAAAATAGCATGTACATAAACATGCTATTAAGTAATAGTAGATTCTTCATTAAGTTTCCCGCGATAATACAAGAACAGCCATATAAAACTAACAAAAATACAGCATATAGCTAGCAAGGTACCAATAACTTGCGGAGAAAGAATTTCTAAAAGCGCCCCTGTAAAAAACATGGATAACTGAATAAGAGATCCGTAAATGGAATAATGGAATGAAAAAACTTTACCCATCATATTGTCCTTCGTGTAAATTTGAAGTAATGTCGTATCAAGTGGAACGATGACTCCTCCTGCTATGCACATACAGAATAATGTAATGATACCGATAATAAGTTGATCGGATAAAATGAATCCGAGAAAGAAAATTCCTTGTAGCAAATAGGCCCAGCCAAATGCTTGTTTCATTTTTTCTTTATTATAAGACATATAAAGAGTAACGAGGAGGCTCCCAATC
This sequence comes from Bacillus cereus, assembly GCF_007678085.1. Classification (GTDB taxonomy): domain Bacteria; phylum Bacillota; class Bacilli; order Bacillales; family Bacillaceae_G; genus Bacillus_A; species Bacillus_A cereus_BE. The sequence continues at coordinate 166,322 of NZ_VEDW01000001.1, forward strand.
ATAAGCCCAGCCCCTTGAACCGTATATAAAATTCCAATATTCGTGTGGAGAATTTTTTCTGCATAGATCGTTAAAAGTAGCTGATAAGCACCTCCAATCATACCCCATGAAATGCCGACTAGAATTAATGTAAAAATGATTTTTGTTTGTAATATGTATGTATAACCATCTTTTATATCAGTAAAAAATGCTTTTTTCTTGTTACAAGTATCATGAGAAGAGACACTCATATTATAAATAAAATAGGCTGAAATAAAGTATGACATGCTATTTACTAAAAAAGCGAACTCAATATGTAAAGATTGTGCAAGAATCCCGCCTAAAGAAGCCCCCATAATAGACATAAAACCATTCATTGTACTAGAAAGAGAGTTAGCAGTTACGAAATGATGTTGGTGTACGACATTTTTTAAGGTTGCTTGTTTAGCCGGCTCAAATAAACAAGAAAGTGCGGATAAACATATATTAGAAATGAAAATAATCTCAATTTTATATAGTGCAAATAAGTAAGTGAGGACGATTATACCTCGTAAAATATCTGTAAAAATCAGAATCTTCTTTTTAGAAAAACGATCTACAACTCCGCCTACGAAAGGACTAAGCAGAAGCTGAGGTAAACCTTTACTTATAAAGGTGAGTGCGATCATAAATGGAGATTCCGTTATGCTATAGACGAACGTTAATAGAGCTACAGTATGAAACCAATCTCCAAGTACACTTAATGTTTGCCCGTAAAATAGTTTTTTGAAGTCATTATTTGTTTTAAGAAGCGCAGAATAAGAAACTGACATAAAAGATTAATCCTTATGTAATAATGATGCTTGAACTTGTTTTTTCCATTCGCTTAAGTACACTTTCTCCTCTGTAGGAAGTCCAACAGGTAATTGTGCAATCAATTCTAAACTATTTCCGTCAGGATCGTTAAAGTATACGGCGGCATGTGCTAATTCTGGAAAAACAATCGGTTCAATTGGTTCCATTCCAAAATCTTTTCGTGCTGAAATGCCTTTTTGGTTTAGCCAGTGTATCGCATTTTCTAAATCATGTAAGCTTACTTGAAAGGCGATGTGTCGTAAAGAGGGGTGATAATTAACTTTGTATTCTGTGCCTTCCCAAAGGCCGAGCCAACTTTCATTTTCTTTAATCCAAAAGAAAGCAATATCAGCTCCTCTTTTATATAATTTCAGTCCAAGTGATTCATAAAAAGATATTGATATCTCTAAGTTACGGACAGGTAAATGTACTTCGTAAAGACCTTTAATCATTGTAATCCTCCTTATTAAAATATTTCTAATTTCATGGTAAACGTTTTTTTTATTAGTTGAAATCATAAAAAAGAGGGATATCACTTCATACGAAAGTATGAAAAAACAGCTCAAATATGAGCTGTTTTCGTATAGTTTTTCGTTCATTTGTTAAGGATAGGATATATTAGTATCCGTATCCGCCGCCACCCCAACAGCTACATCCGATGATGATTAGAAGGATGAATAGTACGATAAGCAAAGCAAATCCACCGCCGAAACCAGCACAACTTCCACCATAGCTCATATGTTTTCCTCCTTTTGAGTAAGTTAAATCTATATAATTCATGGACTACTGTATACAGTATGTTTTTTGTATGGAAAAGGAGCCAGTCTCTTGAGTAATTAGACAAACGCCTGTATGGTCATTTTGATTGTATATTGTGCTAGGGATATGTGAATGAATCGTTACATATTTTACAATTTGTGCATAAAAAAATATAAAAATTGTAAAAAAAACCATTTTTATATTTTTTTATGAGAGAATTTGTACTATAATTTTACAAGTAATATTATGGGAAAAGGGAGTTTTAGTAAAGAGATGGAGATGGGAAAATTACACAATAAAATAGAAAACAAAAAGAAAGAGCTAATTCAACTTGTTGCTAGACACGGATTGGATCATGATAAAGTTTTGTTATTTAGCCGAGATTTAGATATACTTATTAATAAGTTTATGAATGTAAAAGATAAAGTACATAAATAAGTAATTTGTAGTTTTTTATATTAAGATATTTTGTAAAAAAGGGAGAGAACAGTATTTGGAACATTTACAAGAAGAGCTATATAAACAAATAAAAGAAGAAAAAGGCATTGTTACAATTTTTTTAAAGAGTGGCGTTAGAATAGTAGGAGAAGTTGTTGCGATAGACAAATTTACCGTTTTAATGTTAGTTGATGGAAAACAACAACTTATATATAAGCAGGCTATATCAACAATAATGAAATAAGACACTCAATATGAGTGTCTTATTTCATTATTATTTGCAAGCTTCGACGTCAATGCCGGCAGCTAGTAATTTCTTTTCTCCATCTTGCTCGATGATTTTTTGTAATTTAGATAGGAAAGAATCAAAGTTAGTATGCTTTGCTACTTGGAATGTCATTTTATGCTCAATTGGTAGCCACGTATCAATATCAGCTTCGTTATGCTGAATTTTCACCTCAAGCTTATCAAGTGCGTTAGCTACTTTTGCTTCGTACGTTTCTTTCGCTTCAAACTCCATCCATAAATCATATAATTCCTGACCGAGAGAACCTTTTAATGTTCGTTTAATATTTAAAATGGCTTCTTGCTCATTTTTTTGTTTTTGTAATTGTAATTCATGACTATTCATTGTATCAAAAGCAGGAATATCACCAGCTTCAGCTTCGACTAGGTCGTGAATAATAACCATTTTAAGTAATTTTTCAATGCTTACTTTTTGATCTAAATAAGGCTCAACTAAAATGGCCATTAGAGACATGCGCCACGTGTGTTCAGCAACGCTTTCTTGACGTCCGTTAGAAAGCCAGCTATGTCGCATTTCATATTTTAGTTTTTCTGCTAGTGCAATGACTTGTAAAATGTTATGTTCCATCGTGATCCTCCTCATATTTCCATACTATAATTCTAATATGGAAATGAAATGTGTCAATTTTATGAGTATATTGCGATAAATAGATGACGAGAGTATAATAAACATTATATGTGAAAACGTATTATTAAAATAAAAAAATGTTTTATAAAAATGAAAAAGAAAGGGCAGGAATATGGGAGACGAAAATCAAGGATTTGCTAGACCACAAAGAAGGAAAAGGAAGTTTGACATTTCTAGCCCAGTTGGCATTATAGTAGGTTTTGCCATAGTAATAGCGGCAATTATGCTTGGCGGCGGCGGAATAAAAGCTTTTAAAAACTTTTTAGATGTTTCATCTATTTTAATTGTCATAGGGGGAACTACAGCGACAATTGTTGTGGCATATCGATTTGGAGAAATAAAAAAATATACGAAAAGTATTTTTACTGTTTTACATAGAAGAGAAGAAGATTTAGAACAGTTAACTGATTTGTTTGTTGATTTTTCAAAAAAATCTAAAAAACACGGGTTGCTTTCTTTAGAAGTTGATGGAGAGCAAGTTGACAATCCTTTTATTCAAAAAGGAATTCAACTTATGTTAAGTGGTTATGATGAAGAGGAATTAAAAGAAGTATTAATGAAAGATGTTGAAACGGAAGTGTATGAGTTAAGAAAGGGAGCGACACTATTAGATAAAATTGGTGATTTCGCTCCAGCTTGGGGCATGATAGGGACTTTAATCGGTCTTATTATTATGCTTCAAAACTTGCAAGACACGTCGCAAATTGGTACAGGGATGGCAGTTGCGATGTTAACGACATTGTATGGATCAGTACTTGCAAATATGATTGCGATCCCTCTTGCTGAAAAAGTGTATCGTGGTATTGAGGATCTATATACAGAGAAGAAGTTTGTTATTGAAGCCATTTCAGAATTGTATCGTGGACAAATTCCTTCTAAATTAAAGTTGAAACTGGATACATACGTATACGAAACAAAAATAAAAAAAGTAAAACGAGCAGCCTAATATTGCAAGGAGTGGTATGGTGATGATAAAACGACCGCAAAAGGGATCGCCTCGTTGGATGACGACTTTTACAGATTTAACGATGTTATTATTAACTTTCTTTGTATTACTAGTTGCTACATCAAAGCAAGATACAGTAAAATTATCAAAGATGCTTGAAAAGTTTAGTGACGCGGAGCAAGTTGATGGGAAAGTAATGGAAAATACAATACCAGATATTTCACATGAAAAAAATGATGAAAAAATGATTTCAAAAAAGCGAATGGATGACTTGTACAAAAAGTTAAAAGCATATGTAGACAATAACGGTATTAGTCAAGTGAATGTATATCGAGAGGATACAGGGGTAAGCGTCGTTATAGTAGATAATTTAATATTTGATACGGGTGATGCGAACGTTAAACCTGAAGCAAAAGAGATCATTAGTCAATTAGTCGGATTTTTTCAATCTGTACCAAACCCGATTGTTGTGGAAGGACATACGGATAGTAGACCGATCCATAACGAAAAGTTCCCTTCCAATTGGGAATTATCTTCAGCAAGGGCAGCGAATATGATCCACCATTTAATTGAAGTGTATAATGTGGAGGATAAAAGGCTAGCTGCGGTAGGATATGCAGACACAAAGCCAGTTGTACCAAATGATTCACCGCAAAATTGGGAGAAAAACCGTCGCGTTGTCATTTATATTAAAGAATAGTATATTTTTATTTTAGTAATAAAATAATAAAAATACAGAAATTCTTTTAAAAAAATATTAAATTTTATCGTTTTATTTTGTATAATGAGTGAGAATGATAAGGTGAAATATTAAGATATATTTATACATAGAAGGAGAGAACTAAATAGAATGGCACATAAAATTTTAGTTGTAGACGACGCAATGTTTATGCGAACGATGATTAAAAACCTATTAAAAAGTAATTCTGAATTTGAGGTTATCGGAGAAGCAGAGAATGGGGTGGAAGCGATTCAAAAATATAAAGAACTTCAACCTGATATTGTAACATTAGATATTACTATGCCGGAAATGGACGGACTTGAAGCGTTAAAAGAAATTATGAAAATTGATTCAAGTGCAAAGGTTGTTATTTGTTCAGCAATGGGACAACAAGGTATGGTATTAGACGCGATTAAGGGCGGAGCAAAAGACTTTATTGTCAAGCCATTCCAAGCAGATCGTGTAATCGAAGCTTTAACAAAAGTAGCAAACAGCTAATATAAAAGGGGCGCCACAAGGAATCAAAACAGTGATAACGGAAAGATGTGTGGCCCCCTTTTTTCTCGTTTTAAAACACTAAATTGTTATACATGAATGAAATGTTTGTTAGACAGGTAGGGGATGAAAATGCAAACAGATCTGTTAAATATATTTTTTGAGGAATCGGAAGAACATTTGCAGTCGCTAAATGAAAATGTGCTAATTTTAGAACAGAATCCTGCTGATATGGGTGTAGTAGGAGAGATATTCCGCTCAGCCCATACATTCAAAGGTATGTCTGCGAGTATGGAATTTACGGAAATGGCGGATTTAACGCATAAAATGGAAAATGTTTTAGATGAAATTCGTCATGGGAATATAGTTGTAAATGCAGAGATTATTGATGTGATTTTTGAGTGCATTGATAATTTAGAGAAAATGGTTGCAGATGTGCAACAAGGCGGAATGGGTAATATTGATGTAGTCTCAACGAAAAATAAATTAGAAGCTTTATTGAACGGAAATGTAGAAACTATTGCGGAACATGTAGAACAAGAGTCTATAAGCATAGATGATGTAGTTTCGCATGAAGTGCATATAACCGTTGAACAGCAAGCTATTTTAAAAGCAGTACGTGCCATTATGTGTATTGAAGCACTGCAAAATATAGGTGATATACAAAAAACGGTTCCGAGTATTGAAGAAATCGAAGCGGATGCTTTCGGATTTGAGTTCACAGTATTTATGAATACGGATCGTAGTGTAGAAGAATTAAAACAGGTAGTGCTTCACGTTTCTGAAATTGAGAAAGTAGTAGTGAAACAAGGAGAATCTTTACAGGAAGTAGATTCGAAGTTTGCTATAGAGGAAGCTGTGCAAGTAGAAGAAATAATACAACCGGATGTAGTTACGCAAGTCGAAGCGCCTATGGAGGCAGCGAAGCAACCAGCGAGTGCTACGACAACGAAAAGCGCTGCCAAAACGAAAAATGCTAAAGGTGAGAATCGTTCCATTCGTGTTCAATTAGAGAAAATTGAACGATTAATGAACATGTTTGAAGAAAGTGTAATTGAACGTGGGCGTATTGATGAATTGGCACAAACGATTCAAAACAAGGAGTTAATTGAGCATTTAAATCGATTAGGCGATATTTCAAAAGATATTCAAAATGTACTATTAAATATGCGTATGGTACCGATAGAAACTGTTTTCAATCGTTTCCCTCGTATGGTACGTATGTTAGCGAAAGATTTAGGGAAAAAAATTGATTTACAAATTACAGGTGAAGACACTGAAGTAGATAAAATTGTTATTGATGAAATCGGTGATCCACTCGTTCATTTAATTCGTAATGCGATTGACCATGGGATTGAAACTGTTGAACAACGTCGTGATGCAGGAAAAAATGAGACAGGTACGATTAAGTTAGAAGCGTTTCATAGTGGAAATCATGTCGTTATTCAAATTACGGATGACGGAAATGGTATTCATAAAGGAAAAGTATTAGAAAAAGCGATTAAAAATGGTGTTGTAACAGAATCTGAGGCAAATAAATTAACAGATCGTGAAGTATATGATCTCATTTTCCAACCGGGATTTAGTACAGCTGAAGTAGTATCGGATCTTTCAGGACGTGGCGTTGGATTAGATGTTGTAAAACATACAATTCATAGTCTAGGTGGGCATTTAATTATTGATTCAGAGGAAGGAAAAGGAAGTACATTTAGAATTGAGCTTCCGTTAACATTATCTATTATTCAATCAATGCTTGTTCAAACAAATGACACGCGCTATGCTCTACCTCTTGGTAACATTGTCGAAGCGATTCGAATTAAGAGAGAAGACATCCAATCCGTACAAGGAAAAGATGTGTTAAACTATCGTGATCAAATTATTGAAGTGAAGCATTTAAGTACTGTATTTGGTGAAAAAACAGTAGATGAGGCGTTTGGGTCATATGATAGTCAAATGGTTCCTGTGTTAATTGTTCGTAATACACATCGTAGCTATGGACTTATTGTAAACACAATTATCGGTCAAAGAGAAATAGTGTTAAAGTCATTAGGCGACTTCTTTGCAGATAGTTCGAACTATTTCTCTGGCGCGACGATTCTCGGCGATGGACGAGTGGTCCTCATTTTAAACCCAGAAGGTTTATAATAGGAATGAAGGAAAGCTCCCCACTTGTAAACAATTGGGGAGCTTTTTGTTAACTATGCAAATATAAGAAAAATTATATATAAATGGAAATAAATACATATTCACGATTAGTGTAGGAAGTTTGTTAAAATAGAATGAGTTAAAGTGTATTCATTTGATAGAAAAACAAAAATGAGGAGGCAGGGAAAATGCCTGAGCAACACACAAAAGGGGATACGAGCACAATTGTGCTAGATAAAGAAAAGGAGCTTTTAACGCCTCAAGAATGTGATATTCTTGGCGAAATCGCAAATATATCATTTGGCTCAGCTTCGACAGTATTATCAACAATTTTAAATAGGCAAGTAAGTATAACTGCTCCTCATGTAGAGTTAGTGGACTTATATGATACAAGTGATGTTGAGGTTCCTCATGTTGTATTAAACATTCATTTTACAAAAGGGTTAGATATGGAGAATTTACTTGTCCTTCAGCAAGATGTTGCTTTATCGATTGCTGATTTAATGATGATGGGGACAGGTGAAGTGGAAGAAGGGAAAGAGCTTGGCGAATTAGAGCTAAGTGCTGTACAAGAAGCGATGAACCAAATGATGGGATTCGCAGCGACGTCTATGTCGGAATTCTTCCAAGATACAGTAGACATGTCTCCGCCGACAATTAAAGTTGTAAAGCTATCAGAAGAGATGGAGAAAATCTCTGGAATAACTGGAAATAATACGATTGTTAAAGTGTCGTTTGACCTTAAAATAGATAATCTTGTAAACTCTAAACTCGTACAAATTGTTTCAGTTGAACATACGAAACAGATGATAAATAAATTATTACAATTGTCTGGTGAGGCGGAAGAGCAAGACGAGCCGGCAGAAGTAGTGGAAGCTGAGATTGTAGAAGAACATGTTGAAAAAGAGCAGTTAACGCAAGAAGAGAAAGATGTGCTTGGGGAAATTGCAAACATTTCTATCGGTTCAGCCTCAACTGTATTATCAACGCTTTTAAATCAACCGGTTACGATTAGTACACCAAATGTAGAAGCGATTAATGTGCGTCATTATGACGGAGTACCAGTTCCTTTTGTTATTTTAAATGTCGATTTTGTTGAAGGTTTAAAGAATGAGAACGTATTCGTGTTTACGAAAGATGTTGCGTTGACAATGGTAGATTTAATGATGATGGGAACAGGGGAGATTGACCCAGAGAAAGAGCTTAGTGAATTAGAACTGAGCGGTATTAAAGAAATCATGAACCAAATGATGGGTCATGCTGCAACAGCGATGTCAGAAATGTTTAAAGAGAAGATGGACATGACACCGCCAGACGTAAAATTTGTTACGTTAAAAGAAGAAATGGAATATTTGGGAGAAGCAATGGAAGTGGACGAGCTCGTTCAAATTACGTTCAATCTTGAAATCGGTGACCTGCTTCAATCAAAAATGTATCAAATCTTACCAATTTCAGAAGCGAAAGAAATGGTAAGACGACTGCTATATCCAATGGTGGAAGCAGAAGAAGAGATTGCTGAGGAAGAAATAGAAGAAGAGGTTGTAGAACCTGTTGTACAACCGATTGAATTTAAAGAAGTGAAACAAATTGAGCCAGTGTATATGGATACATCCATTCTACAAAATGTAGAAATGAACGTGAAATTTGTATTTGGAAGTACAGTGAAAACAATTCAAGATATATTAAGTTTACAAGAAAATGAAGCCGTTGTTTTAGATGAAGATATTGATGAACCAATTCGAATTTATGTAAATGATGTATTGGTGGCATATGGTGAACTTGTAAATGTAGATGGATTTTTCGGAGTGAAAGTGACGAAATCACTATAAGGCGTTGAAATAGGAGTTTGAACAGGCGGATGAAAAACGTAAAGTTTTTTCTAATTTGCTGGCTATGCATACATGTGTGCTTGCTCTTCCCGCTGCAAAGTCAGGCGGAAGAGCAAAATGTGCCAGAGCAAAAAATAAATGAAGTGAATGTGCAAGAAGAAAACAAGGAAGTTCAAGAACAGCCAGAACAAGTGGAAATGAAGCAAGATAAAGAGGGACAACAAGAAGCAAAAAATGAACAAGAAACCGAAAAAAAGATAGAGACAGATCAAGAGGTTATTACAGTAAATAAGCAAGAATTACAGGTTGGCGAAGAAGTGCGGATTATTGTAGAGCCAAAAGAGAAAAATATTCAAAGTATAAAAGGTATGTTGCGGTTGCCAAAAAACAGCAATCCGTATGAGCAAGAAAGAATGATATCTTTTGACTATGAAGAAGAAACGAAGCGATGGATTGCTAACTATAAGGTCGGGACTTTTGATTTGCAAGGTGATTGGAACCTGCAGCTCATTCAAAGTTATAAAGAAAATGAGCAAGAGGAGCTTATAGAAAATGAAGTAAAAGTGCCTTTTATTCGTATAAATAATGAAACGCCAACAATAGATAAAGAGTTGCCGAAGTTGCATAAAGTTACTGTTGACGAAGCGAAGGAGAACGTAATTGAACGAAAACAAGGCGATTCTATACGTGTACGAGTGAAGGCGGCAGACGTGGAATCGGTTGTGAAAGAAGTTCGAGTTACATTAAAAGGGAAAGATAATAAAGAGATTACAATTTTATTAGATTACAATAAGCGCGACATGGAATGGCAAAAAGTATTTGAAATAACGGATGCGTTGCCAATTGGCACATACGAGCTACTTGTAGAAGTAGTAGATGCGGCCGGCAATAAACTGGTTGAGGCAAGTGCGTATATCGTTTCTGTTTTGGAGAAAAAAACAGAAGAGAATAAAAAGGTAGAAGAACGAGAGAATGAAGACAAATTAGAAGAGAAGAAAGAACCTGAGAAGCAGGAAGACTCAAAAGAAGAGGTTCCGCTACAGGAAGAAAAACAGCCAGTTGTCCAAATTCCGAAGCAAGAAGAGAAAATAAACAATTTTATAAAAGAGCCGCTGAAAGAGAAAGAAGAAATTACTTACTTTATAAAAGAGCCATTAGCAGTTCATAAGGAAGTAAGTGATGGAAAGGCTCAAAAAGAGAAAAAAAGTAGAAATGACAATGGAGTCGTTTCGAAAAAGAAAGAACAAATAGAAGAACCGCAAAAGAAAAAAGAAGATAATAGTGATCAAGGAGTACAAGCTTCTAATGTGTTTGCTATTATGTCAGGGTTATTCGTACTGTTTTTAGTTTTAAAGAGTAATAAAGAATGGGGCTAATAATTTCATAGTAGTGGAGGCGCTTAGATGGAGATTAAACGTACGACAATTGAAAATAAGACGCTACAACCATTAAAAAAGCCTGCAGCAATTTCAGAACATGAAATCCAGAAAGAACGAAAGCATAGTAATCTAGTGTTTACTGGACAGTCTAAGATTATTTCGAAAAATAATGAAATAGGAATTTTACTTGCGAGTTTAGGTGATGGAAAGGTTATGAAGGAAATGCTTTCTAAAGAGATGGATACAGTGTTACAACTCTTTAAAAAGTTACATACGTTATCTGGAGAAGGAAAGCAAACAGAAAAAATATTTGAACAAGTAATGAGAAGCTTGCAAGGACTTGTTAAGCAGGCGCATATAAAAGAGCTTCCTTTGTTAGATGGGACATATGATTTTGCTGAAGTACAACTATCATTTGGTAGAAAGGTACATATTCCATTACTAGATGTAAGTGCACTTATCTCTAGAGTTGAAAGTGATTCTTCAGAAGGAAATATAAATTTAATGGTAACAGTTATTACTGCTTATATAACGAAATTGTCTAACGAAACCATTTTAATTAGCGTTACAGATCGCACGGCTAAAGAGCGGGATGCAAGTGTATGGAGAGCACTTGCAGAAATGAATATGACGCAATTATCGCAGGCGTTGAAACGAACGATGCAAGAACATAAATGGTCAATAACGTTTCTTTTTCTCTTTATATGGGTTGTTTGTATTATTTTAATTCGAGTTATATAAAAGAATGTGTCAAAGCGCTGAAGATTGAATCGTTCGGGTGTTAAAATTTGTTCTGTGCTACCAACAAATAGCACACCGCCTTTTCGTAAAGAACGACTAAACTTTTCGTAAAGTTTGACTCTTGCTTCTTCTGTGAAGTAGATCATTACGTTACGACAAATAATCAAATCATAATTTGTATCGAATGACTGCATTAACAGGTCATGTTGTTTGAAAGTGACGTTTTGCTTCATGTTTTGATGCAATGAGTATATATCATCCTCTTTTGTGAAATGGCGCTCTTTCAAATCGCTAGGTAATTCTTTTAAAGAACGTTCCGTATATTGACCACGTTTTGCAGTCTCTAAAATATGAAAATCAAGATCCGTTGCTAGTATTTCATAGCGAAATGGAGATAGATGTTTCGATAAAATTAAAGAGAGTGTATATGGCTCTTCACCGGCAGCGCAAGCGGCACTCCATACTTTTAATTTTCCGTTATTTTGTTCGAGTAATTTTGGCAGTGCTTTCGATTCTAACGTTTGCCAACGTTCTTTATTTCTAAAAAACTCTGAAACGTTTATTGTAATATAGTCAATAAAACTTAAAAATAAGCTTTGATCAGCACGTAAAGTACTTAAGAAAGTAGTGTAGTTTTCAAAGCCTTTTCTTGAAATAAAAGCATCGATTCTACGGCGCATTCTATCTTGTTTATACGAAGCGATATCCATATTGAATTGTTGTTTAAAACTCGCGATAAAATGATCATAATCTTGTTCAATTATCATATTTACACTGGGCACAATAATGATATTGTGCCGCCCCCTTTACATCATACGAATTTTTTGTTCAAAGCTTTTTTTCATTTGCTTTTCATGTAAACCTGGTAAATCATAAATAACAGCATCAATCCCAGCTTCTTTTGCAATATCAACGGGAATGACAGATGTATGTTTGTCTCCATTATAAAAACAGAGAACTAAATCGGTATCTTCAATAATTTGTTTAACAAAAAACATATAATCTGATCGGTAAATAGAGTCGGAAGGATGATCAAAAGCAACATAATCGGCTCCGTGTTTTTTTAAATAATCAACGATTTCTTGAAATTCATCTGTTGCTGCTTGTAACGGTTGTAGCGTGTAAAGGCATAAATTTTGAGCGAGTCTTTCGTTTTCGACGAAAAAACGAAGTACCTCATTTTCAATAGATTTATAACATAATATGTAAATTTTATGTTTGTGAGCATAGTCAGTTAAAAATTTTTTAATTTCTTCTTGATCTAATGCTGTTAATTGATTTGAACCACAAAGAAAAATATTCATAGAATTGTGCCACCTCATGCTAAATTGTAACATATCTTCTATAAAAAATAACTGCAAAATATTAGTGTTCAGAGTATAATTATAAATAACTAGATTTTACGATTAACTTTAGGAAGAAATAAAAAAATAAATAGGTGATATATATGCTACGTTCTATCTCGCATAATCCAATCTTATCGCATATACCGCCTGCTACTCAAATGCCGAAAGAAGCAAATGTCAGGACAGGACTTGCATTTTCGGATAATTTGCATGCAGATCCGAAAAAAGATAAATTGTTAGAACAAATGGAAGCGTTCGTTGATAATATTGGAGAAATTAAAGAGAAAATTGAAATGGAATTAACACTTGATAACGTAATGGAATACAAAAATACAGTAAAATCATTTTTGAATTTTTACGTTGATAATGTATTGCAATACAAAGATGTCATGTCTCGTCATCCGCGTTATGGATATTCACAAAAAATGACGATTGTGAAGCAGGCGGAAATGGGATTAAATGAGTTAGAAGATGTAATGAATTTAATTAATACAAAAACGGGACATTTAGAAATGTTAAATCAAATTGGAGAAATCCACGGTTTAATTGTAAATTTAGTCTTGTAAAAGGGAAGGAAGCTATATGTATATACAATTATATGAAAAGCTCGTTATTATTCAAAAAGCATATGAAAACATTCAAACGCTTGGAGAACAAATATATGAGAATGTAAAACATAAAAATGTAAATGTGGTTCAAAAACTGCAAGTAGAGCAATTGCAATACATTGATGGTTTAAAAACGTTATCAAATTCATTTGAAGAAATGGTTGTTCAATTTTGTAAAGAACAGGGAGTGGAATCATTTCGCGTAAGTGCGTTATTTTCGTATTTTTCTCAAGAAGAAATTGAAAAAATAGAAAAATTACAAAAAAACTTAACTGAATTAGAAGAGAATGTAAAAATGCTTCTTTTGAAAAATCAATATTACTTAAACGTACTATTAAAAACTACAGAAAGTATTGTGGATTCCGTTTCTGAATATAACTTAGAACGAAACAATAATTCGCAAATCTTTATGAACGAACTATTGTAAAGGGGAAGTGAAGCATTATGAGATTATCTGATTATAATACCCCGTTATCGGGCATGCTAGCAGCACAAATGGGATTACAAACGACGAAACAAAACTTGTCTAACATTCATACACCGGGCTATGTGCGTCAAGCAGTGAATTTCGGTTCTGCTGGAGCAAGTAATGGTCATACGCCGGAGCAGAGAATTGGTTATGGTGTACAAACGTTAGGTGTTGATCGTATTACAGATGAAGTTAAGACGAAACAGTTTAACGATCAAATGTCACAGTTCTCTTACTATGCATATATGAATTCTACTTTGTCACGAGTAGAGTCTATGGTAGGAACGACAAGCAAAAACTCATTATCTAGTTTAATGGATGGATTCTTTAATGCCTTTCGTGAAGTGGCAAAAAATCCAGAGCAATCGAACTATTACGATACATTAATTGCTGAAACAGGGAAGTTTACGAATCAAGTAAATCGACTTGCGAAACAGTTTGAAGAAATAGAAATGCAAACCACGGCAGATATAGAAGCTCACGTGGATGAGTTTAATAGGCTTGCTGGTAGTTTAGCAGAAGCGAATAAAAAAATTGGACAAGCTGGCACACAAGTACCGAATCAACTATTAGATGAACGTGATCGTATTATGACAGAAATGGCTAAGTATGCAGATATAGAAGTATCATATGAATCTACAAATCCTAATATCGCAAGCGTTAGAATGAATGGCGTTTTAACAGTAAATGGACAAGATACATATCCACTTCAATTGCAGAAGGATAAGGAGCCTATGTCGGTACAAATATACGGAACTGATATCCCATTAAATGGCGGAGCAATTCAATCGGCAATTGATACGAAAGCAAAAATTACTAGTTATAAAGATAATCTAAATGAATTTGTAAATTCATTAAAAAAACAAGTGAATACAGTTATGAATAAAGATTTCTTTGTTGGAGAAGGTGCGAAAAAGCTTGAAATAAACCCTGATTTTACAAAAGATATTTCGAAAATGAAAATTTCAGCTGAAACTGCAAACAGACTTGCAGGTATTACTGAGGAAGACTTTAAACCTGGGCTTACATATAAGAAGGCTTTAGATCAACTTTTAGTAGGGGTAGCTTCTGATAAAAGTTCAGTAAATGCGTATCAAAAAATTCATGGAGACTTATTAGAAGGTATTCAGCAAGAAAAGATGAGTGTCGAAGGCGTGAATATGGAAGAGGAAATGGTTAATTTAATGGCCTTCCAAAAATATTTCGTAGCGAATTCTAAAGCTATTACAACTATGAATGAAGTGTTTGATAGTCTGTTTTCGATTATTAGATAAAGGAATTTTTTCTTTTATGTTTGAAGAGAGGGTCAGCAGAGGGTAGAAGCGGTTAGTACCTAATAGTGGACCTATTGGTGTGAGACAAGAGATATGGAACGGTTGCAGGATAAGTTAGGGAAGAAGAGAGCCGGAAATCGTTCCTGTTCCTTCTTCAAATCAATTTAAAATAGATAAAGGAGAAGATAGAGATGAGAGTATCTACGTTTCAAAATGCAAACTGGGCAAAGAATCAGTTAATGGATTTGAATGTGCAACAGCAATATCATCGAAATCAAGTAACTTCAGGCAAGAAAAATCTTCTTATGAGTGAAGATCCGCTTGCAGCAAGTAAATCATTTGCGATTCAACATTCATTGGCGAATATTGAACAAATGCAAAAAGATATAGCGGATTCTAGAAATGTGTTAAGTCAGACAGAAAATACATTGCAAGGTATTGTGAAGTCTTTAACGAGAGTGGATCAATTAACGATACAAGCATTAAATGGAACGAATAGTGAAAAAGAATTAAAATCCATTGGAACAGAAATTGATCAAATCTTAGAACATGTCGTTTATTTAGCGAATACGAAGGAACAAGGGCGCTACCTCTTTGGTGGAGATAGTGCTGAAAAACCGCCATTTACAAAAGATGGAACATACCAAGGTGGAGAAAAAGATGTAATGTGGAAGTTGAATGATGGCTATGAAATTAAAGCGTTTCGTAAAGGTGATGATTTATTAACACCTGTAATTCAAACGTTAGTACAGATGAAAGATGCTTTGGAAAGTGGTGACCAAAAAGCATTACAACCATTTTTAGAAGAAAATAAGAAAAATTTAGATGGTGTTATTAACCGTACGACGGAAGTTGGTTCAACGATGAATACGGTTGATACGTTTAAAACGATTTTAAGTGAACAAAATCTAGCACTTCAAGAAAATCGTAAAGAGATTGAAGATGTTGATTTAGCAGCAGCAATTTCAGAGTTAGCATACATAAACGCAACATATGAAGCGACGCTTAAAGCAGTTAGCACGATGAGTAAAACGAGTATTTTAGACTACATGTAAAAGATAAGGAGTGGGACATTATGGCAGGAACAATATCTGATTATGGCGGAAGACAACAAATATGGAATTTAGGAAATAACATGATAGATACATCTAAGTTAGTAGATTTAGAGCTACAAGCTTTGGAGATGAAAAAATCACCATATACTACACAACGTCAAACATTAACAAATGAAAAAAATGTGTATGCAAGCATGAAAAAAGAATTTGGAAACTTGATGCAAGTATTTAAAGATTTGCACACATTTAAAGGTGACGAAAAGAAAACAATGCTATCGAAAGATGGTTTTATGACAGCACATGCGGATGCTACTGCTATTCCTGGAACTCATACAATTACAGTAGAACGATTAGCGGAAAGGCATCAAATAACTACAGCGTCACTTACTCCAACAAAAACTCCTGAAGGTATGCAACAAAAATTTAGTTTAGATTTAAAACTTGGAGTAGACGATGTATTTAAGATAAATGGAAAAGAAATTACAATCACGAAAGACATGACGTATAAAGATTTTGTCAATAAAATTAATAATGGAAATTATGGTGCATCAGTATATACATTGGGAGATCAACTGTTTTTTTCAGCTACTACTGCCGGAGAAGAAGGTAAGCTAAAATTATCTGATGGTCCAAATGGATTTTTACAAAAAATCGGGCTGGTTACTTCTGAAAGTAAGGATGGAGTGAATACCATTGCGCATCAGGTGACAGCAGCGACAAACGCTGAATATACAATAAACGGAATCAAGGGGACTAGTAAGACAAATAAAATAGAGGCGATTCCAGGATTAACCATTAATTTAGACAAGGTGACTACAGAGTCAATTACATTAACTATCGAAGATTCTGATATAAAAAATTCGATAGATTTAATTAAAAAAATGAAAGATGAGTATAATAAGGCTGTTAAAAGTCTAGATTTATTTGCTGGTGAAAATGGCGTGATGCAAGGTAATAATGTTTCGTTTGCAATCAAAAATGCAATGACAAGTATTTTTAGCTTTTCTCAAGATGATAAATTTTTATTTTCGTTTGGGGTTCAAATTGATAAATCTGGGAATATGAACCTAGATGAAGAAAAATTAAAAGCGGCGTTTAAAGAGAATCCGGAATCTACGAAACAATTTTTCTTTGGCCTCAATGGTTTAGGGCATAATACAGAGAAAAAATTTGAGGGAATATTTGGTGATGAGGGGATTATTGGAAAACGTTCTAAAAGTATTGAAAAGCAAGTAACAGACTTAGAGAGAAAAATTCAAGATATAGATACGGTTAATAAGGAAAAACAAAAAACAATTATTGATAAATATGCAAAACTAGAAAGCCAGTTAGCATTGCTAGATAGTCAATTGAAAACAATTCAGGCAATGACAAAAACAAAAAATGATGATTAATGAAAAATGAGGAAGTGATCGTATGCAAGCATGGCAACGTTATATGCAAAATGATATTATGACGAGTAATCCGATTAAAAATACAATTTTTATTTATGAGAGATGTATTGTTGAATTTCGTAAAGTAGAAGAACTTTTAAATGCTTTTAAACTACAAGAAGGCGACGATCTTCTTGAGAAGCTCGAACGTATTTTTGAAGAATTAAAGCTTCAATTAAATCCAGATATTACAAAAGATTTATATGATAGTCTTTATGGATTATACGATTGGATTAGCATTCAAATTCAGACAATGAAAGTAACGCGTGAAGCAAAAGACATTGATGCAATTGTGCAAGTATTACAAGATTTAATCGATGGTTACCGCGGAGCACTCGAAAATGAACAATGACATTTATCGAGCGTTTGTCGGTTGTTTTAATGAAATCGGTGAATTGCAAGTGTCAGATGAAGAGTTTGCTGAGAAGAGTGCGATGTTAAATCGTTGGATGATGACATTGGATGAAGAAACACGCGAGAGAGTTGCGGCAGAAGTAAGTCCATTTATTATTAAGGCAGCACAGCATATTCGTGATAAGCAAAAGATTTTGGAAGAAATGATTATGACAAATGATGGGCGAATGAAAGCAAATTCATTTTACGGTAAATATTAATAATAATGTGCGAGAACGGATCCCCCTTTTTAAAAGGGGATCCATTCCTCTGTGTAAATAAAGAGTTCCGCTGGTTGAGGTTTCATTTTATGACTGTAAAAAATAGGAGTAATCTAAATAATATAAAAATAAGATTCGACTAGTCGTAAATATATTGAAATGTTATATAGATTCCTACGCGTGTACAGTTTTTTGTATTCTTTTTTATATTTTTGTATTTTTCTAAAGACAACAATGTAAAAATGGAATAAAATATGTAAGGGTACATAATAGTTAATATTTTAATAAATACATATAGAAAATTAAATAATGAAGTGAAACTTCCATCAGTGGATCACATTATGTTCAAAATGGTAAGTTAAAAAGGAAGGGTGTGGAATATGCCAGATTTAGTGAGTGATGTAAGCCATTATATGAATTATTTAGTGACGAAACGTAATACCGTTTCTAGTAATATTGCAAATGCGAATACACCTGGCTATAAAGCACAAGACGTTACATTTGCTGAGCAAATGAATAAGAGTAGTGCATTATATAAGAGCAATGCTGCGGATTTAAAAAGCAATCCAGATTTATATCAAACGAATGAAATGCACTTACCGACAGTAAATACGAAAAATACTTATGCAAAGATTCAAACGAAATCAATGCAAACGAATAAAGATGGAAATAGTGTGGATGTAACGACGGAAATGCTAGATTTAATGAAAGCAAACCAATTATATGGTGTTTCAATTAACGCGATTAATACACAATACGCAATTAACCAAGCAGCGCGTGGACGTTAATAGTAGAAGGAGAGACAACGATGTTTCAGGCAATTAATGCAAGTGGATCAGGGCTGACAACAGCGAGAAAGTGGATGGAAGTTACTTCAAATAATATTGTAAATGCAAATACAACGGCAGCTCCGGAGGCAGATTTGTATGAGCGCCGCAGTGTAGTACTTGAATCAAATAATAGTTTTGCAAATATGTTAGACGGTACACCTACTAACGGAGTGAAAATAAAAAGTATTGAAGCGGACAAAACTGAAAACTTAGTGTATGATCCGACGCATCCGCATGCAAATGAAGAAGGATATGTACGTTATCCGAATGTAGATGTGACTGCTGAAATGACGAATGTAATGGTTGCTCAAAAAATGTACGAAGCAAATACAAGTGTATTAAATGCGAATAAAAAAATGCTTGATAAAGATTTAGAAATCGGTCGAGGATAGAGGGGGAATAGGGGAAGATGAAAATCCAACCAATGTTACATACACAGCCATTTGGCGCGATTCAGTCAATTGGCGCACCGAAAACTTCAGAAACACCTGTAGTCGAAGGGAAGAAGTTTATCGATTTATTGGAAGATATGAATCAAACACAAAACAATGCGCAAACAGCGGTTTATGATTTACTAACAAAAGGGGTAGGAGAAACACATGACGTTTTAATTCAGCAAAAGAAAGCTGAGTCTCAAATGAAAACGGCTGCTCTTGTACGTGATAATCTTATTGAAAATTATAAGTCACTAATTAATATGCAAATTTAGGAAAATGGACGGGTGTGTTTAAATGGAAAAGTTAAAAAATGTTTTCCAATCGTTAAAAACGTGGCATAAGTTAGTCATTGGTGCTGCGCTTTTAGCAATTGTAACAGGAGCACTTTTATACTTCACCTTGCCAGATAAATATGTTGTTGTATATCAAAATTTAAATGATGCAGACAAGCAAGAGATTACAGCAGAATTATCGAAGCTAGGTGTCGATTACCAATTAGCAGCCGATGGTTCGATTCGTGTGCAAAAGAATGATGCTCCATGGGTTCGAAAAGAAATGAATGGAATGGGATTACCGTTTAATTCAAAAAGCGGTGAGGAAATTTTATTAGAAAGCTCGCTCGGTTCAAGTGAGCAAGATAAAAAAATGAAGCAAATTGTCGGTACGAAAAAGCAATTAGAGCAAGATATTGTACGGAACTTTGCGGCTATAGAAACAGCAAATGTTCAAATTACATTACCTGAAAAAGAGACAATTTTTGATGAAGAAAAAGCAAAGGGGACAGCGGCGATTACGGTTGGTGTGAAACGTGGTCAACTATTAACAGCTGATCAAGTTGCGGGTGTACAGCAAATGATTAGTGCGGCAGTTCCTGGTGTAAAAGCCGAAGAAGTGAGTGTTATCGATAGCAAAAAAGGTGTTATCTCAAAAGGGGCAGATGAAGCACATTCTAGTAGTTCTTCTTCTTATGAGAAAGAAGTAGAGATGCAACACCAAATTGAAGGTAAATTAAAGCAAGATATCGATGCAACATTAATGACGATGTTTAAGCCGAATGAATATAAAGTGAATACGAAAGTATCTGTAAACTACGATGAAGTTACACGTCAGTCTGAAAAGTATGGCGATAAAGGTGTACTTCGTAGTAAGCAAGAGCAAGAAGAAAGCTCTACTGCGCAAGAAGGAGCTGATACGAAGCAAGGTGCTGGTATTACAGCAAATGGAGAAGTGCCAAACTACGGTACGAACAATAATCAAAATGGCAAAATCGTCTACGATAATAAAAATGGCAACAAAATCGAAAACTATGAAATAGATAAAACAGTTGAAACGATTAAGAAGCATCCAGAATTAACGAAAACAAATGTTGTTGTATGGGTAGATAATGATACGTTAGTAAAACGAAGAATTGATATGACAACTTTCAAAGAAGCAATTGGTACAGCGGCTGGACTTCAAGCTGATCCAAATGGCAACTTTACAAATGGTCAAGTTAATGTTGTAACTGTTCAATTTGATCAACCGAAAGAAGAGAAGAAGAAAGAGCCAGAAGAAAGTGGTATGAATTGGTGGTTAATCGGTGGAATTACAGGTGGCTTATTAGCGCTTGTTGGACTAATATGGTTCTTCTTAGCAAGACGTAAGAGAAAGAAAGAAGAAGAGGAATATGAAGAATACTTAGCAGAAGAGGAAGTTGCTGCAAGTAGTGAAAGTATTATGGAAATTCCTGAAGAGAAAATAGTACCAGAGCCAAAAGTAAAACTTGAACCAGAAGAGCCGAAAGAACCGACGTTAGATGAACAAGTACAGGATGCTACGAAGGAACATGTAGAAGGTACTGCAAAAGTAATTAAAAAATGGTTAAACGGACAGTAAGGGAGGAACAACGATGTTAGATGAAATCTCCTCCAAAGAAAAAGCTGCCATCCTCATTCGTACATTAAATGAAGAGGTGGCAGCGAAAGTCATTGAATATATGACGGCTGAGGAAAAAGAAGTGTTACTTCGTGAAATCGCGAAGTTTCGTGTATATAAACCAGAAACGTTAGAGAATGTACTAGGGGAGTTCTTATATGAACTTAATGTAAAAGAATTGAACTTAGTCACTCCAGATAAAGAGTACATTCGTCGCATATTTAAAAATATGCCAGAAGATGAGCTTGAAAAATTATTGGAAGACCTTTGGTATAACAAAGATAATCCATTTGAATTCTTAAATTCACTTACAGATTTAGAGCCACTTCTTACAGTGCTTAATGATGAATCACCACAAACAATTGCAATTATCGCTTCTTACATTAAACCGCAGCTTGCTTCGCAGTTAATTGAGAGATTGCCAGACCATAAGCGAGTAGAAACGGTAATGGGCATTGCGAAACTAGAACAAGTTGACGGTGAACTCATTAATCAAATTGGTGAGTTATTAAAAGCGAAATTAAATAATATGGCATTTAGTGCAATCAATAAAACAGATGGCTTAAAAACAATCGTGAACATTTTAAATAACGTTTCACGAGGCGTTGAAAAAACAGTCTTTCAAAAGCTGGATGAAGTTGATTATGAGTTATCTGAGAAAATTAAAGAAAATATGTTTGTCTTTGAAGATTTACTTGGTCTTGAAGATCTTGCGCTTCGCCGTGTATTAGAGGAAATTACAGATAACGGTGTCATTGCGAAAGCACTTAAAATTGCAAAAGAAGAAATTAAAGAGAAACTATTTACATGTATGTCTTCAAACCGTAAAGAGATGATTCTAGAAGAATTAGATGGCTTAGGACCGCTTAAGATGACGGATGCTGAGAAAGCACAGCAAACAATTACAGGTACGGTGAAAAAGCTAGAGAAAGAAGGAAGAATTATCGTTCAAAGAGGTGAAGATGATGTCCTTATTTAAAAACAGAATTCCGAAGAATTCTGTTTCTTTTTCTGAAGAAACGTATGAATTACAATTTCCAAAACCAATAGTAGCTCACGTAGAAGAAGAAATCCAAGTAGATCATGAAGAACTTCTTGCGCAGCAACAATCATTACATGTTGAACTCAATCAGCTAAGGAAAGAACAACAAATGTTAGAGCGAGAGCGTCAACAATTATTACAGGATCAAGAACAATTTCGAATGCATGTTCAGCAACAGATGCAAGAGATAGAATCAGCACATATGCAGTTTCAAAAAGATCAACAAGAAACAGCATACGAATGGACGGAATTGTTATGGGATCAATCTTTTCAACTAGCAGAAAAAATTGTGAATCAAGCTGTAGATGCTAGATTACTTGATGTGTTACCTATTTTAACTGGCATCGTTCAAACATTGCCTACTTCTTTTGAAAAATTAGTCATTACCGTACATCCAGAAACATTTGAACGTATTCAAGAAGAGAAGGAAAATACGAAAGAATATTGGTTACTACAATTAGTAGAATGGAAATACGATTTTTCCTTACAGTTCGGTGAATTTGTTCTGGAAGAAGAGAAAGAGTTCTTTGAATTTAAATTTGCACCTATATTCGCGAAACTTCGCCAGAAATGGGAAGAAGAGAAGTTGTTTGAGGAGCAAAATGTATGAATCGACTGTTAATGAATGAAAACCAAAAATGGAATACATTTATTGAAACGCCGTTTTATACGAAAGTCGGTAAAGTTCATAGTGTACAAGAGCAGTTTTTCGTAGCGAAGGGGCCAAAGGCGAAAATCGGAGATGTTTGTCTCGTTGGAGAACATAGCGTCTTATGTGAAGTAATTGCGATTGAAAAAGAAAACAATATGTTACTCCCATTTGAACAGACAGAAAAGGTATGTTACGGAGATTCCGTTACATTAATTGCTGAAGATGTTGTTATCCCTCGTGGGAATCATTTACTCGGAAAAGTGTTAAGTGCAAATGGCGAAGTATTAAATGAAAATGCTGAAAACATTCCAGTGCAAAAAATAAAGTTAGATGCTCCGCCTATTCATGCATTTGAACGTGAGGAGATTACCGACGTATTTGAAACAGGAATTAAATCTATTGATTCTATGCTAACAATTGGTATCGGTCAAAAGATTGGTATTTTCGCTGGATCAGGTGTTGGTAAATCTACTTTACTCGGAATGATTGCCAAAAATGCAAAAGCTGATATAAACGTTATTAGTTTAGTAGGAGAGCGTGGCCGAGAAGTAAAAGACTTTATTCGAAAAGAATTAGGTGAGGAAGGCATGAAGAAAAGCGTCGTTGTCGTAGCGACGTCAGATGAAAGTCACCTTATGCAACTTCGCGCAGCTAAGCTTGCAACATCTATCGCTGAATACTTCCGAGACCAAGGCAATAACGTACTACTTATGATGGACTCTGTTACTCGTTTTGCTGATGCGCGTAGGAGTGTTGATATTGCCGTTAAAGAGTTACCGATTGGTGGTAAAACACTCTTAATGGAAAGTTATATGAAAAAGCTGTTAGAGCGATCCGGGAAAACGCAAAAGGGGTCTATAACAGGTATTTACACTGTACTCGTTGATGGAGACGATTTAAACGGTCCTGTACCAGATTTAGCACGTGGTATTTTAGATGGACATATTGTATTAAAACGTGAACTTGCAACTCTCAGTCATTATCCTGCTATTTCGGTGTTAGATTCAGTAAGTAGGATTATGGAAGAAATCGTTTCGCCAACCCATTGGCAACTGGCAAATGAAATGAGAAAAATTTTATCAATTTATAAAGAAAATGAATTATATTTCAAATTAGGAACGATTCAAGAAAATGAAGAAAATGCTTATGTTTTTGAATGCAAAAATAAAGTAGAAGGTATAAATTCATTTTTAAAACAAGGTCGATCAGATCGTTTCCAATTTGACGATATTGTTCAAGCGGTGCACCATATTGTATAAGACCTCGCGCCCTGCAGGTCTTATTTTTTTGTTTTTTAATATTTCACAGATTTTTTTGTAAAAAAACTATATAATAGAAAAAGAGAGCGTTATAATAGGAAGGGGCTATGAAAACAGGTGGATAAGCAGCAGTACGACACGATAAAATTGCAAATAAATCAAGAAAAAGAACAGATTTTGAAAGAAGTGTATGAATTAACAGCTGAAAAAAGAAAAATAGAACAAAAAAAAGAATATGATTTATATGTTGTAAAATCGCGTAGTAAAGTCGTACAAACTGGGCAACGTATTATGGCTGGTATGCTTTCCTCACATACGTTTTCACCTGAAAGAATAGAAGAATGGAATCGGAAAATTAAAAAAACAGAAGATTTTATTCGAAAAAATGAAAGCCTTTTAGAACAAGTAAAAGAAAAAGAACGTGTCATTGATGAGATGTATCAAGAAGATTGTAGAAAGCTTGCAAAAGTACGAGAAAAGCAGGAAGAAAAAATGCTTCTTGATTTGAAAATGTGTATGAATGGATGAGGTGAATGTAGTGATACAGTCTGTATTACCGGTGCAACAAAGTTTACCTCCGCAAAAAGAAAAAGGGCTAGAAGTACAATCCAAAAGTGAAGATTCTTCATTCGATCGTGCGATGAGGATGGAAAATAAACAGCAGCCGAAAACGGAGAAAACAAAGCGAGAAGATGCACCAGAAGATAGAAAAGAAAACATTCTTTCTAAAAAATCGGCAACGAAAGAAGAGCCTAATGTAAAGAAAGAAGAAAAAAAAGAGACAGAACAGTTATTATTAGCTGTATCTGAGCAAATGGTTGCAATTGAGCAATTACGTGTGCAGCCAGAATTGTTATATCAATACATACAAAAAATACAAGAGCTATATAAAGAATATGGAAATATAAAACTTAACGAATTACCCGCAGGTGAATTACAACAATTACAAGAACTCCTTTCTAATATGAATATCAAAAATGCTATATGTTTAGAAGATACAATGCAAATGGCATTAGATAAAGTGAAGATGCCGGAGCAAATGATGCAAGTATTGAAAGTTGTAGAAACAGAGACTTGTAATATTGCAAAGAAACAAGAAGATTCTAAAGATGTAGATCTTCCGACAGCTGAGAGCGAGGATGTAAAGATAGAGTTGCCAGAAGGCGATGTATTCAACGATTCGAATTCTGCGGGTGCGGAGTTATTAAATAAAGCGACGAGTACCAATCAAATAGGAAAATCCAATAGTGGCGGTGAGAAAGTTTCATTGCCTGACTTAGGAAAGAAAATGGAAGCACAAGTAGAAGCACTACAAAAATTTGTAGTGAAACAAGAACGTGTTTTATTTCAGTTAAATCCAGAAAAACTTGGTACATTAACAGTGTTTATGAAAAAACATGGAGATCAAATTGATGTTCATGTGGAAATGGAAAAACACGATGCGAAAAAACGTGTGGAAATCATTTTTGATGAATTGAGATTGAAGTTAAAAGAAAAAGAAATCAATATTCAAATTAGCTATTCAGATAAAGATGAAAATCGTAAAGAACAGCGAGAGCAAGAACAAAGGCAAAAACAACAATTAGCAAGTACGAAACATGAGAAACAAGAATCAAAAGAATTTGCGGGATTATTGGAGGAATAAAGCGTGCCAACAGTTGGATTAAATACAACGAGTACAAATCATATTCCATTGCAAGCAGGAGCACAGAATAATAATACGTCTAGTAACGGTGTGCAATCACCAGTGCAACAAACAAATGGGGTAGCAGAAAGTAATCAAAAAACACCCGGTATTATGAATAAAGATGACTTCCTAAAGCTGTTTTTAGCTAGTTTTCAACACCAGGATCCATTTAATGCAATGGATATGAACCAAATGATGAACCAAACAGCACAACTATCTCTTATGGAGCAAGTACAGAATATGACGAAAGCAGTAGATAAACTGCAATCAACGATGTATTCGACAGCTCTTGATGGAGGGATGAAGTTTTTAGGAAAGTACGTTAGAGGTGTAAATGATAAGGGAGAGCAAGTGACTGGCCAGGTGGAAACAGTTCGACTTGCCGAAAATAACGATGTGCAACTTATAGTTGATAATCAAGTTGTCTCACTTCGTTTTGTAGAAAGAGTTTCAGATAAACCGATAGCAGAAACAAATCCAGAAGACGAGAAAAAAGAAAATACAGAAACGACTGGAGAAACGGAAGAGGTTTCAGAAAATAAATAAGGAGTGTACATAAGTTATGATTAAAGCGCTATATACAAGTATTACAGGAATGAATGCGACGCAAAATGCATTAAGTGTTACTTCAAACAATATTGCGAATGCACAAACAACAGGATATAAGAAGCAAAAAGCTATATTTGATGATTTACTATATAATAACACTGTCGGTTCTCGTGGTGATGGTTCTTATGCTGGTACGAATCCAAAAAGTATTGGTAATGGTGTGAAATTTAGTGGGACAGCTACAGATTACAGTGATGGTTCAATTTCTTTAACAGGCGATAAAATGGAAACGGCAATTGAAGGAACTGGTTTCTTTATGGTCGGTGATAGAAATGGTGGAAATGTAGAATATACAAGAAAAGGTACATTCGGTGTATCGATGGATAACTTTGTAACGACTACGGGTGGTCAATACGTATTAGGATATGGTGTAAAACCGGGAACACAAGATATAGATTTCTCCTCACAACCAAATCCAATTAAAATTCCAGTCGGAACAGCTGTTGGTGGTATTCAAACTGACAAAGCGTCAATTAGTGGGAACTTATCTCGTAATCAATTAACAGCATCAAAAGATTTTACAGTATATGATGATGAAGGAAATTCATTAACATTACGTATGGATATTAAACAAAAAACAAGAACAGAGACGGTAGGAGATAAAACAGTAGAAACACCAATTGCTGGGGAATATACTTATACTTTATCTTTAAGAAATAATTCCAAAAATGAAAAAGAATTTTCGCCTATTAATGGGGCTGGTGGTACGCCATTAATAAAAGAGCTTAAATTCGATAAAGTAGGTAAGTTAGAAAAACTGGATGTGGATGTACAAAGGGATCCTCAAACAGATGAAATTATAAATGGTGGAACTGTTAAAATTCCTTTTGGGGCTGGTGAGTTGGATTTAAATTTAAGTGGTTTAACGAACTACCCAACTGGAAAAACAATTGCAGCGACAGAAGTAACGGGACGTCCAGCAGCTATTGCAAATGATTACTCGATTTCTGACGGTGGTTTCATTATGATGAGATATTCAGACGGTAGTATGAAAGTTGTAGGACAATTAGCAGTATCTACATTCCCGAATGCAGGCGGGCTAATGAAATCAGGAAACGGTAATTATATTGCAACACCATCAGCAGGTATCCCAGGAGTAGGGGTTGCAGGTGAGAATGGTGCAGGTAATGTACGTGGTGGTGCGAGAGAAAGTTCAAACGTAGATTTATCTGTAGAATTCGTTGACTTAATGTTATACCAACGCGGATTCCAAGGAAATGCGAAAGTAATTAAAGTATCAGATGAAGTATTAAATGAAGTTGTAAACTTAATTCGATAATATATAATAAAGAAAAATTGTAATGTAGTAGAAAGGGTTTTTTATTCGTATGACAAGACAAGAGCGAATTTTACAATTGCCTTTTTTCGAAAATAAACGTGAACTTGCCGAGCAAGTGTTAAAAATGGAACGAGAAGAGCATGTATATTTACCAGATCAATTTGAAATTAAGCAAGTACCTCCGTACTCATTTGGTGAAAAACAAGCAATCATTGGTCGTATTCACGAATTTTATTTCTTAAGTGTTGGTAGCGATGAGGTTTGGAAGTATCAACTGTTTAAAGATGAGATGAAGTGTCGTGAGTTTTTTGTTACGTTGCCGGATATTGCGGATCAGCAGATAGCGTTTTGGTTCAATAACATCGAGTTACTGAAAAGCTCTTAAAAAGATCTTAAAAGCTCTTTTTTAGGTTTTGAGAGAGGTCCTGGCGGTGTTTTGGAGCGGTCAGTACCTAATAGAGTCTCGACCGGTGTTTAAGACCAGAGATATGTAGAGTTGCTAGGATAGTTGAAGAAGAGGTAAGCGAAGTGTAGTGGCGCTTAGTACTTAATAGATTCTTGACTGGTATGTAAGGCCGGAGATATCGATTGGTTCTAAAGCGGTTGAAGATAGGATTTATCCTAGTCTAGAAGCAGTGGTATAAAATACGTTTAAGTTATATACAATTAGACTGAATTTCTATAAAAGGAGAGGTGAGGAGGATGGCGCAGAATAAGTATCGCGTTACATTCATTTCGCCGAGTGAGGTTGAGCAGCGGACTGTAATGGCGGCGAGTAGTTTGCCGGATTTAATTCGTAAAGTAGAGAGTATTATTGCAGATTCGAACGGTTATTTTGTAAATGATAAAAAAAATAATTGCTATTTTAAAGTAATTAAAGAAAATGTTACGTTTATTCAATATGAGTTACTATTTTCGGATAAAGAAATTCATATTGAAAAATTAAAACATATAGCACCGGCAGTATTAAAACGATTATTTGAAAAAATAAATGATCCGGAACTATATGCGCTTGCGCTACTGGATGTTGATATAGCAACGAAAGAATATGTGCTAGAAGAAATGAACGCAGAGTTAAGAATAAGAGTAGAAACAGAGCTTTCGAAAAAATGGGAAGCAATGCCGACAGAAATTGTAGGAGCACAAGAAGTGTTATTAGAGGCGCTTGCTTCGTTTATACAAGATTAATCGACTTTTTAAATAAAGAAATGAATGGTTCGACTATCTATATTTTTCGTATAGGTAGTTGACTTTTTCGTTTTAATAAAGCTTAATAATTAGATATACGGAAATAATGAAAGGGGAGCGACACCTTTATGTCACAAGCACAAAGTATTTTATTAGAAAGCGGAACAAATGAATTAGAGATTGTTACATATACTGTTGGTGAAAACCTATTTAGTATTAACGTAATGAAAGTACGTGAAATCATTAATCCATTCCCTGTTACAACTGTTCCAGAATCTCATCATGCAGTTGAAGGTGTTGTTCAAGTACGTGGTGAAATTTTACCTGTTATTAACTTAGCGACAGCTCTTAATTTAAAATCGACAAAGCCGCTTGATCAAACGAAATTTATCATTTCAGAATTAAACCAAATGAAAGTTATTTTCCGTGTGGATGAAGTGCATCGTATTCAACGTATTTCTTGGGAACAAATTGATGAACCAGCTTCATTGTCTATGGGACTAGAAGAAACGACATCTGGTATTGTAAAACTAGATGGAAAAATCATCTTACTATTAGATTATGAAAAGATTGTTTGCGAAATTAGCAACACTGGTTATGACAATAAATCACTTGCAGGTTTAGAGCAAAAAACAGATCGTGCTGAAAAAGTTATTTATATTGCGGAAGATTCAGCGATGCTTCGTCAAATATTAGAAGAAACATTATCATCAGCTGGATATACGAAAATGAACTTCTTCAGCAATGGTGCAGAAGCGTTAGCGCAAATTGAAAAGCTAGCGAAAGAGCAAGGGGAAAAAATGTTTGAACATATTCACTTGCTAATTACGGATATTGAAATGCCGAAAATGGATGGACACCATTTAACGAAAGTAATTAAAGATAGTGAAATAATGAATCGTTTACCAGTCGTTATTTTCTCTTCATTAATTACAAATGAATTATTCCATAAAGGCGAAGCTGTAGGAGCAAATGCTCAAGTAAGTAAGCCAGATATTCAAGAGTTAATCGGCTTAGTAGATAAGTTAGTGTTGTAAAAGAGGTTTAAAAGCGTTATTTTTGCTTGAATAGAAGCTCTAGCATGTGTGGGAGCGCTTAGTGCTTAATAGAGCCCTGAGCGATGTGAGACCAGAGATATGGAGTAGTTTTAGGTAAGTAGAAGAAGTGAGGATTTGCAGATTCTATTTACAACTCTATTCTTTTAGTGGAGAGAAGGGAACTAGCCATGTGTAGTATTGGCTAGTTCCTTTTTCTTATTCTATACGCTGTACAGGCAAAAACATAAAAGGTGTCTGGAGTGTTTGTAGCTGTATGTATAGTCCTTATTTTGGGATTTTCAAGTGGTGTAATGAATAAGTAATAGGCTTTTCTTATTTGAAAATATAAGAAAACGTATCTTTGGATTATTTTAGAAATATTTCGTGGTAACGCAAACTTTTTCGGTGAAAATACATTCTAAATACCATATAATATAATTAAATGTGATTAATATGCAATTATACATATTAATTGAAAAATCCTTTTTTCTATTTCTATACTTTCTATACATTTTTGTATGTTTATTATTTGACAGATAATTTCGAAATGTTATAATATGGATATGTAAAAATTGCTATTTTCTGAAAAGACATGGGAGTCAGATGAGAATTGCGAAAGGATGAGGGGGAGTGGCACAGATTATGTATCACCACACAGCAATCAATGTATTAAGTCTCTTACAAAACATGTCAAATAATAAAATGAACGATACGCAACTAGAAGCGGAATTAAAAAAAATAGAAAAACAATTCCAAGTAAAGTATGAAGAACTAGTTGATTTACATAATAGAATGGTATTATTTCAAATAGATATAGAAAAACATGGCGGGATGCGAGTATATGAAAAGTCAGCGATTACATGGCTGAAGTCTGAACTAGAGTTACTGTATGAAGTGTATCAATTTTGCCAACGTCACGGTTTAAACATTATTAATATTTCAAAATACGTTAGTAAAAACGAACTAAATCTTTTCCCGAAAACAGAAAGTCAATTACAAAATACGTATTACAAATTAAAAAAATGCGAAATACCGTTTGAAAATATTGAAAAGCAAAAACCTGGACGAAAGCGAAAATATACACCTGTAAAAGAAGCAATCGTTGAAATGAAAAAAGAAAACAATCACGTATTAATAGAGGAAGTACAGCATAAAGAGAATGAAAAAAGCCTTGTAACAGTTATATCTGGTATCGTTGATAACTTTGAAACAATTAGTCAACATAGTGAAAGAAAAGAAAATGAATTACATCAGTTTATGGAAGGTATTTATAAGCTTTCTAGCATGGCCGCAGGGCACTTCAAAGAGGAATCAAGTAGGAGTATTCTAGAAAGTGAATTGCGAGCGCTACAATTGGAAAATGAAAGGTTAAAACGAGAAAAAGAAGAACTTGTGCAAGATGTGAAAGATATGACGCAACATTTAACTTATTTCATTAAAAGTTCGGATGTCGATCAAATTCGTAAATTACCAACCTTCGTACAAGAATGTAAAATAGAATTACATAAACTAGGATTATATAACGCACAAGACGGAAAGATGAAAATAAGGATCGACCGTAGAGGACAAGTTATGACGATAGCGCCATAGAAGTATTGGGTACAGAACAAAAGGGAGATACATAGTTTATATGTATCTCCCTTTTGTTCTGTATGGAAGCTTAGTGAAGGAGCAAATGGTAATTATGAGTGCAGTAACTTAGAAACCATTTGCGGAATTTGATTTGATTGTGAAGCCATACTAAGTGCAACTTCGGTAAATAAATTATACTTAATAAAGCTACTCATTTCTTGCGCCATAGATGCATCTTCTATTTGAGAAGATGCATCTGTTAGTGCTATACTTCGACTATTTAAATTTTCGATATTAAATTGCAGACGGTTAATCATAGCGCCAAGATCGGCACGATGAAGTGATACATTTTGTAGTGCCTCTTCAATTTTGTGAATCGTCGTTCTTGCTTCTTGTTCAGTTGAAATCTTAATGTCATGTTGTGTAGGGGAAGGGGGAATATGTTTTGTTATATTTACTGTATGATCAATATCATCTAACAAAACAGGACGATTTTGTCCGTCAAATACAGATAAATCATTAAAACCAGTCTTAGCATCAATATAGTCAATTTGCTCTGTTAAAGACTGGAACTCTTTATTTAGTGAATCATGGTTTGAGTTTGTACTGTTTGCAGATTGTGCAGCTAAATCACGCATACGCTGTAAAATATTCGTAACAGTTTGAAGAGCAGCTTCCGCTATGCGAAGCATTGATATTGCATCCTTATTATTTCGAATCGTAATGCACATACCGTTCGCTCTTGCATGTATACGAGTCACAATCGCAACATTTGTTGGATTATCAGATGTATGGTTTAACTTCTTACCAGTTGCTAAATACCCCATCGTAGCATTCATACATTTTTCATTCTCATACAACGATTGCCTAGTATTCATACTTAAAACGTTCGTACTAATACACATAATATACACTCCTTATCTTATAGATTTTTATATGGTCTTAAAGTCAATAAATAATTGCGAAAAGAAAAAGGGACTTATGCTTATCTTCTAATCTTCTAATCTTGTTTTAACATGAGAGGGGGAATAGAGATAGGCATTGATCACTTCTGTGCCACACGAACGCTCTCTTCTACCTAAAAAGAAGGAACTTACAAATAATTCATCTATATAGAAAAAATAAACCTCTCCGCATACAGAGAGGTTTATTCATGAAACTAACTCAAATGGATTATTGTAATAATTTAGAAACCATTTGAGGAGTTTGGTTAGCTTGAGAAAGCATGCTAATGCCAGCTTCGTTCAAGATTTTGAATTTCGTCATTTCAGACATTTCTTTCGCCATGTCAGCATCTTCGATTTGAGAAGCGGCCGCTGCCATATTAGTAGATTGGCTGTTCACGTTGTTTAAGTTATGGTCTAAACGGTTTAATTGAGACCCGAAAGTTGCACGCATGTCAGCAACTGTTTGGATAGCTTTATCTAGTTGTACAATGGCACCTGCAGCGTCGTTATCTGTAGCAGGTGGTGCAGGTGTTACAGGCGGTGTTACAGGTGGTGTTACAGGCGGTGTTGGCGCTCCGATAGTTTTTGTAAGACCAAGCCCTGTAGTAGCTGTTGCATCAACAGCTGTAAGTGTAAGATTGTCGCCTGACACATCAGAAAGCTGAATGCTAATATTATTAGCTGCTCCAGGCGCAGCTAATAAACTTTTTCCGTTAAAGTTAGTTTTTCCTGCGATGTGGCCAATTTCCTCTTGTAATGCTGTAAATTCTAAGTTTAGGGAATCTTTATCGTTGCCGCCATTTGTACCGTTTGCAGATTGGGTAGCAAGGTCACGCATACGAAGTAAGATGTTAGAAATAGAATTTAAAGCAGAGTCAGTAGTACGTAAAGCAGACATAGCGTCTTGTGTGTTACGCGCTCCAACGTTTAATCCGCCTTCTTTTGCACGCATACGAGTAGCGATAGCTAAACCAGCCGCATCGTCAGCCGCACTATTAATAGATTTACCGCTAGATAAACGGTTCATTGCAGTGTTCATTTTGTCTTGATTTTGACGCATGTATTCTTGTGTACGCATGCTATTAATATTTGTATTAATTCTCATGTTAAGAACCTCCAGTAGTTTTTAAATATATATAATTACTCTCTGTAATACAGAGAGTAATTAATTAGAAAATAGATTACTGTAATAATTTAGAAACCATTTGAGGCGTTTGGTTAGCTTGAGAAAGCATGCTAATACCAGCTTCGTTTAAGATTTTAAATTTTGTCATGTTAGACATTTCTTTTGCCATGTCAGCGTCTTCAATTTGCGAAGCAGAAGCCGCCATGTTAGTAGATTGGCTGTTGACATTGTTTAAGTTATGATCTAAGCGATTTAATTGAGAACCGAATGTTGCGCGCATATCAGCAATGGATTGGATAGCTGTATCAAGTTCTTTAATTGATTCCGCAGCCTTCCCGGTAGATCCAATAGTTTCCTTAAGATTGAGCCCAGTTGCTGTTGCATCAACTGATTTAATTGTAAGTTTATCGCCAGATACATCAGAAAGTTGGATATCAATATCTGCTCCCTTTGCAGCTAATAAATTCTTACCATTAAAGTTAGTTTTTCCTGCGATATGACCAATTTCTGTGCTTAATTCGTTGAACTCTAATTGTAAAGAATCTTGATCCTTACTACCATTCGTACCGTTCGCAGATTGAGTAGCAAGGTCACGCATACGAAGTAAGATGTTAGAAATAGAATTTAAAGCCGAGTCAGTAGTACGTAAAGCAGACATAGCATCTTGTGTGTTACGCGCCCCAACGTTTAATCCGCCTTCTTTTGCACGCATACGAGTAGCGATAGCTAAACCAGCCGCATCGTCAGCCGCACTATTAATAGATTTACCGCTAGATAAACGGTTCATTGCAGTGTTCATTTTGTCTTGATTTTGTCGCATGTATTCTTGTGTACGCATGCTATTAATGTTTGTATTAATTCTCATATTAAGAACCTCCAGTAGTTTTTAAATATATATAATTACTCTCTGTATTACAGAGAGTAATTAACCATCAAATGAATTATTGTAATAATTTAGAAACCATTTGAGGAGTTTGGTTAGCTTGAGAAAGCATGCTAATACCAGCTTCGTTTAAGATTTTGAACTTCGTCATGTTAGACATTTCTTTCGCCATGTCAGCATCTTCAATTTGAGAAGCGGCTGCCGCCATATTAGTAGCTTGGCTTGTAACGTTGTTTAAGTTATGGTCTAAACGGTTTAATTGAGAACCGAAAGTAGCTCGAGCGTCAGCAACATTTTGGATTGCTGTATCAATTTTTTGCATTTCGGCTGTTGCAGCAGCTATAGCAGCTGCTGGATCAGTAGCGTCTGTTAAACTTCCAATTGCCTTACCAAGTAGTGCGGTTGTAGTTGCATCAATAGCTTTAATTTCAAGATTGTCATTTGCTGCATCGGAAAGTTGAATTTTAATGTCTGTACCCTTTGGCCCCTTCAAAGGATCCTTATCGTCACCGTTTGAATTTAAGAAAGAATTACCATTAAAGTTAGTTTTTTGAGCGATATGGTCAATTTCTGTAGCTAACTGTTGGTACTCTTTGTTTAAAGAAGCTGAATCTGTAAGGTTATTTGTCCCGCTTGATGCCTGAGTAGCAAGGTCACGCATACGAAGTAAAATGTTAGAAATAGATCCTAAAGCAGAGTCACCAGTACGTAGAGCTGACATAGCGTCTTGTGTGTTACGGGCTCCAACGCTTAATCCGCCTTCTTTTGCACGCATACGAGTAGCGATAGCTAAACCAGCTGCATCGTCAGCTGCACTATTAATAGATTTACCGCTAGATAAACGGTTCATAGAAGTGTTCATTTTGTCTTGATTTTGTCGCATGTATTCTTGCGTACGCATACTGTTAATGTTTGTGTTAATTCTCATATTAAGAACCTCCAATAGTTGATAATATATAAAATTTACTCTCTGTATTACAGAGAGTAATTAATCATCAAATGAATTATTGTAATAATTTAGAAACCATTTGAGGAGTTTGGTTAGCTTGAGAAAGCATACTAATACCAGCCTCGTTTAAGATTTTAAATTTCGTCATGTTAGACATTTCTTTCGCCATGTCAGCGTCTTCAATTTGAGAAGCGGCCGCTGACATATTAGTAGATTGGCTGTTCACGTTGTTTAAGTTGTGATCTAAACGGTTTAATTGAGAACCGAATGTTGCACGCATGTCAGCAACTTTTTGGATAGCAGCGTCAAGCTCTTTAATTGATTCCGCAGCATCAGCGGTTTTTGTCGCATCACCAATAGTTTTCGTAAGGTTAAATCCTTTAACACCTGTTGTTGCATCAACAGCTGTAATTGTAAGATTATCGCCAGATACATCAGAAAGTTGTATGTTAATATTCTTAGTTGCATCAGCCTCAGCTAATAAATGCTTTCCGTTAAAGTTAGTCTTACCAGCAATATGATCAATTTCCTCTTTTAATTCCTTAAATTCCAATTGTAAAGAATCTTGATCCTTACCACCATTCGTACCGTTCGCAGACTGAGTAGCGAGGTCACGCATACGAAGTAAAATGTTAGAAATAGAATTTAAAGCAGAGTCAGTAGTACGTAAAGCAGACATAGCGTCTTGTGTGTTACGAGCCCCAACGTTTAATCCGCCTTCTTTTGCACGCATACGAGTAGCGATAGCTAAACCAGCCGCATCGTCAGCCGCACTATTAATAGATTTACCGCTAGATAAACGGTTCATTGCAGTGTTCATTTTGTCTTGATTTTGTCGCATGTATTCTTGTGTACGCATGCTATTAATATTTGTATTAATTCTCATGTTAAGAACCCCCAATAGTTTTTAAATATATATAATTACTCTCTGTATTACAGAGAGTAATTAACCATCAAATGAATTATTGTAATAATTTAGAAACCATTTGAGGAGTTTGGTTAGCTTGAGAAAGCATGCTGATGCCAGCTTCGTTCAAGATTTTAAACTTCGTCATGTTAGACATTTCTTTTGCCATATCAGCATCTTCAATTTGAGAAGCGGCCGCTGACATATTAGTAGATTGACTGTTCACGTTGTTTAAGTTATGGTCTAAGCGATTTAATTGAGAACCGAAAGTAGCTCTATTATCAGCGACTGTTTGAATAGCTTTGTCAAGCTCAGTAATAGCTTCACTAGCGTTTTTCGCATTAGTAATATCTTTTGTAATATTAAGACCAGCAGCTTTTGCATTAACACTTGAAATCGTAAGGTTATCACCAGATACATCAGAAAGTTGAATGGCAATATCAGTTC
This sequence comes from Bacillus cereus, assembly GCF_007678085.1. Taxonomy (GTDB): domain Bacteria; phylum Bacillota; class Bacilli; order Bacillales; family Bacillaceae_G; genus Bacillus_A; species Bacillus_A cereus_BE. Next base: position 203,086 of record NZ_VEDW01000001.1, read on the forward strand.
CTGTGCCGCCTAGTAATTTTTTACCATTAAAATTAGTTTCACCAGCAATATGATCAATTTCTGTTTTTAGTGCTGCAAATTCTAAGTTTAAAGATTTTTGGTCGTCTGTACCATTCGTACCGTTTGCAGATTGAGTAGCAAGGTCACGCATACGAAGTAAGATGTTAGAAATAGAATTTAAAGCAGAGTCAGTAGTACGTAAAGCAGACATAGCGTCTTGTGTGTTACGCGCTCCAACGTTTAATCCGCCTTCCTTTGCACGCATACGAGTAGCGATAGCTAAACCAGCCGCATCGTCAGCAGCGCTGTTGATTGATTTACCGCTAGATAAACGGTTCATAGAAGTGTTCATTTTGTCTTGGTTTTGACGCATGTATTCTTGCGTACGCATGCTATTAATGTTTGTATTAATTCTCATGTCAAGAACCCCCATTTTTTTATATTGATTTTTCTGTTAATTAATAAACGTAAATATGCAAAAAAATCAATTTCGAATTAATTGTAATCCGTGGTATATATCGTGTCAACGAATAATTGTAATTAATGAATATGGGAAAATAGCAGTTTAACAATCTATTCATTTTTTTATTGCAAAGGATTATTGCAAACTTTACGAAAAAACTCTAATATTAGATTATCTTTGTTTACCGAAAAGGTGATATTATGGTAGTTGGAAATATAGTAAAAGAAGTACTTGCATATAAAAAGGGACAGTTTCAACAAAAGTTAAGTAGTCCGCAGGCGTTCGTTAGTAGTAGGTTTCAAGAAAAGTTGCAAAGCGAGCCTGCTAAGGAGACGAGGGCTACTACGCAGCCGGCAAAAGTAGAGGATATGAGTCAGCCGGTACAATCTACGAAAATAGAAGCGGTTGTGAATAAACCGGCAGAATCTATTCATAAAGTAGAGGAAGTAAGTAAGCCAGAAGAAAAGCCTGAAACGAAGAAAGTCGATGAAGTGCAAGTTGCACAAAAAGAGTTCGAACGACGTTTCCCGGAAACGAAAAATGAGGCTGCTGATACGTGGGGATTAACGAAGAAGTATAATATTCAAAAAATACGTTCTTCAAATGAAGGGAAGTATGAGGATATTATTGATCGTGTTAGCCGTTCATACGGAATTCCGAAAACGTTAATTCAAAAAATGATTGAAGTAGAATCTAATTTTAATCCGAAAACGGTGTCGCATGCAGGAGCGATGGGTCTTATGCAGCTTATGCCGGCGAATGTGAAAGAGATGGGTATAAAAAATCCATTTTCACCAGCTGAAAGTATTGAAGGCGGCGTGAAAGAGTTAAGCGGTTATTTAAAGAAAAATAATGGTGATTTAGTATTAGCGCTTGCTTCTTATAATGCTGGTCCTGGTAATGTGAGAAAGTACGGAGGCGTACCTCCATTTAAAGAAACGCAAGGATATATTAAAAAAATATTAAATATCGACGTTTCAAAATAAGAGATTTCATTATATAGAGAGAACATGAAATTTTCGTGAACATGATATGGGAGTTGGCTAGATTTGAAATTACAAGATGATATTCCGTTAACAATTTATTTTGAAATCGGAAATACGAAAAAGAAGATTGAAGATCTGCTTCATATTACGAAAGGTACATTGTATCGTCTTGAAAATTCAACGAAAAATACGGTGCGTCTTATGCTTGAGAATGAAGAGATTGGAACCGGAAAGATTTTGACGAAGAATGGAAAGATGTACGTTGAAATCGTTGAATTGAAAAGGTAGGGAAGGGGATTTTCATGAGTGGCGATAAATTAAGCCAAGAGCAAATTGATGCCCTGCTGAAGGCGGTAAATGAAGGTGAAGAAATGCCAGCTTTCGCACAAGAAGCAGGGAAGCAAGATAAATTTCAAGAGTATGATTTTAATAGACCGGAGAAGTTCGGTGTGGAACATTTACGTAGTTTGCAAGCGATTGCTTCTACGTTTGGTAAACAGACGTCACAGACGTTGTCAGCGCGTATGCGTATTCCAATTGACTTAGAGCCTTCGACAGTAGAGCAAGTTCCATTTACGAGTGAGTATGTGGAGAAAATGCCGAAAGATTACTATTTATATTGCGTCATTGACCTCGGACTTCCAGAGCTTGGAGAAATTGTTATTGAGATTGATTTAGCATTTGTTATTTACATTCATGAGTGTTGGCTCGGCGGAGATAGTAAGCGTAATTTTACGATGCGTAGACCGTTAACTGCATTCGAGTTTTTAACGCTTGATAATATTTTTGCACTTCTATGTAAAAATTTAGAGCAATCGTTTGAAAGTGTTGTGGCAATTAAACCGAAATTTGTAACGACAGAGACAGATCCGAATGCATTAAAGATTACGACAGCGAGTGATATCATTTCATTATTAAACGTAAATATGAAAACGGATTTTTGGAATACGACGGTGCGTATCGGTATTCCGTTCTTATCTGTTGAAGAAATTATGGATAAGTTAACGTCTGAAAATATTGTCGAACATTCTTCGGATAAGCGTAAAAAGTATACGTCTGAAGTGGAAGCGAAAGTAAATCAAGTGTATAAACCTGTTCACGTTGCGATTGGTGAGCAGAAGATGACAATGGGTGATATTGAACAAATTGAAGAAGGCGATATTATTCCGCTTCATACGAAAGTTTCGGATGAATTGCTTGGTTTTGTAGATGGAAAACATAAATTTAATTGTTTTATTGGAAAAGATGGAACGCGTAAGGCGCTCCTATTTAAAAGTTTTGTAGAGTAGGAGGATCCATATGAAGCATGAAGTATCTCCTGTGTCATTAATGGGATTAGAAGAATTTGCAGGAAAGCGAAATGAAGCGGGTAAAGCACATATTGAAACTGTTTCGGATATTTCGATTGAACTTGGTGTAAAGCTTGGAAAGTCATCTATTACGCTCGGTGATGTGAAGCAATTAAAAGTGGGCGATGTTCTTGAAGTAGAGAAAAACTTAGGACATAAAGTAGATGTGTATTTAAGTAATATGAAAGTCGGCATTGGGGAAGCGATCGTAATGGACGAGAAGTTCGGTATTATCATTTCTGAAATTGAAGCTGACAAGAAGCAAGCTGCGCTTATGAAAGCGCAAAGTCAAATGCTAGATAAAGAGTAGAGGAGGAGTCATATGTCGTATATGACGACCTTATTTCAAGTCGTTTTACTGTTTGGCGCGCTCGGCTACGGTGCATATTATATGACGAAAAAGACGCGCAAACAGCAGTTTTTTAAACAAGGTGAAAATGGACATATTCAAGTGAAAGATGGCGTGTATTTAAATCATCAAACGAGCGCCTTTTTATTTGAAGTAGACGGCAAGCAAGTGTTCACTGTTATTAGTAATAACGGTGTACAATCTGTGCAATTAACAGGAACAGGAAATCAGTTTCAACAAGCGCTAGAAGACGCGGTGAAGAGTGAAACGAAAAAAGTAGAGGATCCATCATGAGAATAAAGAAACAGTTATCATTATTAGCCGTTATTTTCGTATTTTCTATCGTTTTTTCAATTATTTTTGTAAATCCAGCGTATGCGGCCCAAAACGGTTTTATTAATTTCGAAAATGGAAAAGAGTTTACGAGTAATTCAAGTGTACAGTTATTTGCACTCGTTACCCTTTTGTCATTATCTTCTTCTATCGTTCTATTATTTACACATTTTACTTATTTTATGATCGTTCTTGGGATTACACGTCAAGGACTTGGGGTAATGAATTTACCACCGAACCAAGTGCTCGTTGGACTTGCCTTATTTTTATCACTCTTTACGATGCAGCCTGTACTCGGGCAGCTGAAGAGCGATGTGTGGGATCCGATGACGAAAGAGAAAATAACAGTAAGTCAAGCTGCAGAGACGACAGCTCCGATTATGAAAGAGTATATGTCAAAGCATACGTATAAGCATGATTTAAAGATGATGCTGAAAGTGCGCGGAGAAGAGTTACCGAAAGATTTGAAAGATCTTTCTTTATTTACGCTCGTACCATCCTTTACGTTAACGCAAATTCAAAAAGGATTGTTAACGGGGATGTTCATTTATTTAGCGTTTGTATTTATAGATTTGATTATTAGTACACTTTTAATGTACCTCGGAATGATGATGGTACCGCCGATGATTTTAAGTTTACCATTTAAAATACTCGTTTTCGTATATTTAGGTGGATATACAAAAATCGTCGACATTATGTTTAAAACGGTCGCCTGAAGCGTTTGATGCTATGTGATAGGAGTCATATAAATGAATACGTCACCAATTATAGATATTTTTCAAACCTTTTTTTATAAAGGGGTTATGATTTTAATGCCGGTTGCCGGCGTAAGTATGATTGTCGTTATTATCATCGCTGTCATTATGGCGATGATGCAAATTCAAGAGCAAACGCTGACGTTCTTACCGAAAATGGCGAGTATTGTACTCGTTATTATCATTTTAGGTCCGTGGATGTTTCAAGAGTTAACGACGCTCATTTTAGATTTATTTGATAAAATCCCATCGCTATTGCGTTCGTACTAAGATAGGTGGAATGAAATGAATATGGAATTATGGGCGGCGACGTTTTTTGCGTTTTGCCGTATTACTTCATTTTTATATTTTTTACCGTTTTTCTCAGGTCGATCCATTCCAGCAATGGCGAAGGTTACAGTTGGACTTGCTCTTTCGATCACAGTTGCCGATCAAGTTGATGTCTCTCACATAAAGACAACTTGGGACGTTGCAGCTTATGCAGGTACGCAAATTGTAATTGGATTATCACTTTCAAAAATTGTAGAAATGCTGTGGAATATTCCAAAAATGGCAGGGCATATTTTAGACTTTGATATCGGTTTATCACAGGCAAGTTTGTTTGATGTAAATGCAGGTTCACAGTCTACTTTACTTTCAACCATTTTTGATATATTTTTTCTCATTATTTTTATTTCACTTGGCGGCATTAATTATTTCGTTGCCACGATTTTAAAGTCGTTTCAATATACAGAGGCGATTTCAAAATTGCTGACGACTAGTTTTCTAGATAGTCTACTCGCAACGTTATTATTTGCGATAACATCAGCGGTTGAAATTGCTCTTCCGCTTATGGGAAGTTTGTTCATCATTAACTTTGTTTTAATTTTAATCGCAAAAAACGCTCCGCAATTAAACGTTTTTATGAATGCATATGTCATTAAAATCACATGTGGTATTTTGTTTATTGCGATGAGTGTACCGATGCTCGGTTATGTGTTTAAAAATATGACGGACGTATTGCTTGAGGAATATACGAAACTATTTAACTTTTTCTTAACGAAGTAGGGGGACGCGCATGGCAAAGGATAATAAAACAGAAAAGGCCACCCCGCAGAAGCGTAAGAAATCGCGTGAAGAAGGGAATATTGCCCGGAGTAAAGATTTAAATAATTTATTTTCCATACTTGTGTTAGCAGTTGTCGTTTATTTTTTCGGAGATTGGCTAGGGTTTGAGATTGCAAACTCTGTAGCGGTGCTGTTTGATCAAATTGGAAAAAATACAGATTCAACCGATTATTTTTATTTAATGGGTATTTTATTACTAAAAGTATCAGCTCCGATATTAATACTCGTATACGCTTTTCATTTATTCAACTATATGATTCAAGTCGGTTTCTTATTTTCTTCTAAAGTCATTAAGCCGAAAGCGTCCCGTATTAACCCAAAAAACTATTTTACGAGATTGTTTAGTCGTAAAAGTTTAGTAGATATTTTGAAATCACTGTTTTATATGGGATTAATCGGTTACGTTTCTTACGTTCTCTTTAAAAAGAATTTAGAGAAAATCGTAAGTATGATTGGATTTAACTGGACTGCGTCACTTACTGAAATTATTAGGCAAATTAAATTTATCTTTTTAGCTATTTTAATTATATTAATCGTTCTTTCTATTATTGACTTTATTTATCAAAAATGGGAGTACGAGCAAGATATTAAGATGAAAAAAGAAGAAGTAAAACAAGAGCATAAAGATAATGAAGGGGACCCGCAAGTAAAGGGAAAACGAAAAAACTTTATGCATGCCATCTTGCAAGGGACAATTGCGAAGAAAATGGATGGCGCAACGTTTATTGTAAACAACCCGACTCATATTTCGGTCGTACTTCGGTACAATAAACAGGTTGATGCGGCGCCAATTGTCGTTGCAAAAGGGGAAGATGAGCTCGCATTATATATACGAACGCTTGCCCGTGAACAAGAAATACCAATGGTGGAAAACCGTCCGCTTGCTCGTTCTTTATATTATCAAGTCGAGGAAGATGAGACGATTCCAGAAGATTTATACGTAGCTGTAATTGAAGTTATGCGCTATTTAATTCAAACGAATGAACTTGAAGTATAATAGCGCGGTTGGAGGAGATCTCTTGTGTTTAAGATAGATTCTGCAAGAACCTATTTTTCTATCTTTTTAGCAGCGTCATTCGTAGTGGCGCTCTTAATTCCACTTCCACCATTTATACTTGATATCGTTATCGTTTTTCTACTAAGTATGTCAGTGCTTATTTATATGCGAGCAACAAGTATTAACGAGTGGGATGAATTAAAGTCATTTCCGACGATGTTGTTATTAATCGGGATTTTCCGCGTATCGATTAACGTATCGACGACGCGAGCGATTTTGACAGACGGAAATGCGGGGCATGTTATTGAAGAGTTCGGTCAGTTTGTAATTGGCGGGAACTTATTAATTGGTATCGTTATTTTCATAGTATTAATCATATTCCAGTTTATCGTTGCAAACGGTGCGTCTCGTACTGCTGAAGTTGCGGCTCGTTTTACACTTGATTCTTTACCCGGGAAACAAATGTCAATCGATGCAGATTTAAACCAGCGTATTATTACTGAAAAAGATGCACAGGCAAAACGAAAAAAGTTAAATATGGAAACAGAGTTTTACGGGGCGATGGACGGTGCCGGGAAGTTCATTAAAGGGGACGTTATTTTCGGGATTGTCATTTTATTCGTAAACATTATTTTTGGTTTAATTGTCGGCATGATGCAGCAGGGCATGAGCTTTGCAGAAGCAGCTATTCACTATACACAGTTAACTGTCGGTGACGGAATCGTAAACCAAATTGGTTCGTTAATGCTTGCGATTTCAACTGGTATTATCGTAACGCGTGTATTTGACGGTTCACCGGATACAGTAACAGAAGGAATCTTTAAAGAGTTATTAGCGCATGAAGTCGTTGTATATGCGCTTGGTGGTTTATTTATAGCAATGGGTATTTTTACTCCGTTACCATTCCTACCATTCGCACTCGTTGGTGGAACAATTATCTTCTTAGGAATTCGTAATAAAACCCGAATAAAGAAAGAAAAAGAAGACGAGCTTCAAAAAGAATTAGAAATGATTCAAGGCGAAGATGAACAACTGCAACAAGTGGAAGATTCATTCGGAGTATTTACAGATAAATATCCAATTATAGTAGAACTCGGTTTAGATTTAGCAGCACTTGTAAAGCAGAAAATTAACGGAGAAACAGCTCGTGATAAAGTTGTTCTCATGAGGAAGTCGATTATTACCGATCTTGGTATTAACGTTCCTGGCATTAACTTTAAAGATAATACGAGTTTTAGACCACGCGGACGTTACATTATTCGTATTAAAGGTGCGAAGGCAGCTGAAGGAGTTTTAAAATCAGGGTATTTATTAGCACTGAAAACACCGAATGTAATGGCCGATTTAGATGCAGAGCCAGCGAAAGATCCGATTTTCGGTGAAGATGGATATTGGATTTTAGAACATATGGTACAAGATGCGCAGATGAAAGGCTATCAAGTATTGGAGCCACTTAGCATATTAATTACGCATTTAGATGTTGTCGTTAGACGTAATCTTCATGAGTTAATTCAGCGTCAACATGTAAAAGACTTAATTAACTCGCTTGAAAATGATAACGGCGTTTTATTAGAGGAGATTAAGAAGAAAGAAATCGACTTATCACTCGTTCAAAATGTTATTAAACAACTTCTAAAAGAAGGTATTTCTATTCGTGATTTACCGACCATTATTGAAGGGATTATTGACGGAAAAGAAATTTATCAAAACCACGTTGACGGTGTAACGTCATTCGTCCGTGAATGTATTTCAAAAGTTATTTGTGAAAATGCGAAAAATCCTGACGGTAAAATTTATGCGGCGCTTTTCTCAGATTCAATCGAGTTAGATGCGGACGTTGTGAACAATTCTTATCAAGGTTATTTATTAAACTGGGATTTAGATTTAGAATCGCGAGTCGTTGAGCAAGTACAACGCGTATTTAAACAAGCCCGCTTAATGGGAAGAGAACCAGTATTATTAACGCGTAGAAAAGATTTCAGGTTTGCGATTGTAAGACTGCTAGAGCGTTATCAAATAGAAGCACAAGTACTTTGTATTAGTGAATTAGCTCCAGAAATTGTTGTAGATCAAATTGCTTACATTGAATAGTAGGGGGTGAAGTAATGGAAAATACAGAAAAGAAAGAAGCGTTAATGCGAATAAAAGCAGCTTCGAAAAATGAATTGTATCGAAAGTTATTTGACCAATATGGTACAGATTATTATTACGTTGTCGATGAAAGTGTAAAACGTAATATCCCGTTTTTTTGGAAAAAGAATTATGAAATGTTAGTTGCTTTTCCAGAGGATAAACAGGAAGAAGTGAATGAAGACACAGCTCAATTTCATGAACAATTAATGGAAGTTGTGAACGATCCTTCAGAACAAATTGTGAAGGCGAACGGAATTCAATCGGTACTGCACAATTTAGAAAACGTGACGACTGCTATGTCATACGCGGCGATGCAAACAGGAAATAGTGAAGAATGGACAAGAAAGAAAGAGAAACTATTAAAGTTGTTTGAAAAAGGTATCGTCGTTGTGAAACAGACGGAAGAAACGAAAGTAACGAAACAGCAAAAAGCTGTGAAAAAAGTCGTTCCTGTCAAGAAAGAAGAAGTGGTTGTAAAAAAAGAAAAGCAAGAATCTGTACCGTTTATTATTCAAAAAGTAATTCGCATGCTAGAGCAAAACGATGTAGAACAATACTTCATTCATGCATATGCTGAAAAGTTAAAAGTGAAGTTTGAGAATGCAACGATGATTACAGAAGAAGAAGTGATCGGATATATATTGGAAGATATGAGATCTCATTTCAACACAGAAAACGTTTTTGAAAAAGAAGTACAAACAATTGCATTAATCGGTCCAACTGGAGTTGGAAAAACGACGACACTTGCGAAAATGGCATGGCAGTTTCACGGTAAGAAAAAAACGGTCGGTTTTATTACGACAGATCATTCGCGTATTGGAACAGTACAGCAGCTGCAAGATTACGTAAAAACAATGGGGTTTGAAGTAATCGCTGTACGTGATGAGGCTGCAATGACAAGAGCGCTTACGTATTTTAAAGAAGAAGCGTGCGTCGATTATATTTTAATTGATACAGCCGGAAAAAATTATCGTGCGTCAGAAACAGTGGAAGAAATGATTGAAACGATGGGACAAGTAGAGCCAGATTATATTTGTTTAACGTTATCAGCTTCGATGAAAAGTAAAGATATGATTGAAATCATTACGAATTTTAAAGATATTCATATTGATGGTATCGTATTTACGAAATTTGATGAAACAGCAAGTAGTGGTGAATTATTGAAAATTCCAGCAGTATCATCAGCTCCAATTGTATTAATGACAGACGGACAAGACGTGAAGCAACATATACATATCGCTACAGCTGAACATTTAGCGAAACAAATGTTGCAAACATCATAGAAAAGAGGTGAAGGATAAGGCAACTGCCTTATTCAAACGAGTATGAACGGTCTTTATATAGGTTCTATGGGTATGATGAATTACATGCAGCGTATTAATGTTCATTCGAATAACGTTGCAAATGCTCAAACGACGGGATTTAAAGCAGAAAATATGACTTCTAAAGTATTTGATGTACAAGACACATATCGCCGCGGAGATGGGGCTGTGACAAATATCGGTTCAACTGATTACGCTGTAGTACCAGCCGCAACGCATGTGAACTTAGTACAAGGAAATATACAAATGACAAATAGTGCTACGGATTTCTTTTTAGATGACGGTGCGGCCGGCACATCATCATTTTTCGTGACATCTAAAAATGATGAAACATTTTTAACGAGAGACGGTAGTTTTACATTAAATAGTGATCGTTATTTACAAACATCTTCAGGTGCTTTTGTAATGGGAGAGAATAATGAACGTATTCGTATTCCAGAAGGAGCAAAGGTCGCTGTACAAGCAGATGGTACATTATATGATGAAGTGACACAAAATAATATTGCCCGCTTGCAAACGAAGACAGTAGACACAGAAACGAATGCCCGTCTAATGCAAAGAGAGAACAAAAGCTTTGCACTAGCAGAAGGGAACATTGCTGATTTACCGAATGGAACAGGATTAGTAAAAAACCATATGCTAGAAAATTCAAATGTAGATATGACGAAAGAGATGGCTGATCTTATGACAGATCAAAAAATGATTTCAGCGTCACAACGCGTTATGACTTCATTTGATAAAATTTATGAAAAAGAAGCAAATGAAATATTAAGATAAAAGACTTCCCATAGTGGAAGTCTTTTTTTATTATTGCTTTTATTACAGTTACGTCATAAAATGATAATGATTATCAATATCATTTTATCTATTTTCATAAGAATGGAATTTCATCATGAAAGCGATATTTGTTTAACTAAGTGAATTAAAAATAAGGGGATGGTGTGTATGTCTACAAAAAAACAACTTTGCATTGGATTATGTTTAATTTCTAGAAAGAAAGAGCAAGAGAGTGAGTTTAATTCGGGAATTGAAGAGCAAGTAGAGTTGGCACTACAGGCAGAAAAGGCTAAGTTAGATTTTGTTTTTAAAGCAGATTATTTAGTGGCGCACCCAGATTTAATTGCTCGTAATAAGGGAAATGTCATTTTAGATCCGACGTTATTGTTTACAGCTATTGCGTATGCAACAGAAAAAATTGGAGTCGTTACGACTGCTTCAACTTCGTTTTACCCACCATATATATTAGCGAGGCAATTACAATCTTTACACTGGATTAGTAACGGCCGAGTTGGTTGGAATATTGTTACATCCATTGACGGCGCTGAAAACTTTGGTGAGGAAGGGATGCCATCATCAGAGGAACGATACGCGAAAGCGGCAGAATGTACAGCGTTAGTAAGAAAACTTTGGGGAAGTCATCCTAATGAAGTTTTGAAAGTAGATAATCCTGATGTGATTAGAGAGATGGTAAAGCCTATTGAGCATAATGGCGAATACTTTAAGGTGAAAGGTCCACTTAATATTCCGCAGCATATTTCAGGGGAAATGCCATTATTCCAAGCTGGTGCTTCAGAGTCAGGGCGGAATTTTGCTGCTTCTGTTGCGGATGCAATTTTTGCTGCAACGCCAGATGTAGAGTCAGGAATGGAACTGCGTCAAGATTTAAGAAGAAGAGCAGAACAGCATGGTCGAAAGCAAGATGATATACGCGTATTGCCTGGGTTATATTTCTTTATCGGTGATACATATGAAGAAGCGTTAGAAATGCATAGGCAAGCACATCAACATCTCACAAAAGAGAAGAGATACTCGTTACTCGAAATGGTTCTCGGACTAGACGCGAGAGGGATTCCGCTAGAAAGTAAGATTACGGAAGAGATGTTACCAAGTCGTGATCAAACTGTTCGAAGTAAAACACACGCAGAATTATTACGCAACTATATTATTAAAAATGAACCAACTGTTGAACAAATACTAGAACGACCAGAAGTTGTTGGCTCGGCTCATTGGGTTGCGGTTGGTACAGCGCAAGACGTTGCGAAACAAATTATGGATAGATTTGAGGCAGGAGCGTTAGATGGATTTATTGCTATCCCAGGAGGACCTCCCAAGTCACTAGATCTATTCTTTAGTGAAGTTATTCCTTTATTCGTGAAGGCCGGTGTATTTAGGGAAGAATATACAGGTTCTACTTTACGGGAGCACTTGGAGGGAAATACATCAAAATCATTGCAGTTAAAATAAGAGTATATGTATAAAAAGCCTTTCATAAGAAGGCTTTTTATTTATGGTTAAAATTTCAGAATTATCAATTGACTTTATGTGTCTGTTTTTCTATATTAGTAGGTATACTAATAACTACTAATATATTTGTATCGTTTTGAAATGGGAGTTATATAGAATGTGAGGGATTGCCGATGGATGAAATTATAAAGGAATTACAAAAGTTAGGTTTTTCCCAGTATGAATGTAAAGCATATATTGGGCTACTAAAACATTCCCCAGTAACTGGGTATGAAGTGAGTAAACAGACAGGAGTACCTCGTTCGATGATTTATGAGGTACTCGGTAAGCTAATGGATAAAGGAGCAGTGCATATTGTTCCTACTGAACCAGTGAAATATGTACCAGTACCAGCTACGGAGTTAATGGATCGAATGCGAAAAGATTTCGAAAAGTCCTTTGAATTTTTAGACCGAAAATTAAATTGTTTAGAACAAGAACGACAAATAGATGTAATTTCGCATATTCGCTCAAATGATCGTGTTGTAAAAGAAATATGCAATATAATTAATAGAGCAAAGGAAGAGTTATGGATTTCTGTATGGGAGGATCAAGTGCATGAAATTGAACCGTATATTCATCAAAAAGAAAAGGAAGGTGTACATATATTTTCAATCTTATTTGGTGCTCCAAATACAAAAATAGGCGCGACGTTTCACCATAATTATATGACGCCCCACGTTGTTGAAAAGAGAATGGGTGGTCATTTAACTGTTATTGCTCGTGATGGAGAAGAAGTATTAATTGCGAACTTCTCAAATGATAGTACTTCATGGGCCGTTACAACATATGACCCAGCACTAGTTCTCGTTGCTACAGAGTATGTGCGGCACGATATTATGATTGAAGAAATCACAAAGGAATTTGGAGCTGATAAGCTAGATACGTTATGGCGTGAAAATATTGATTTAGTTCATGTCGTAACAGGAAAACGAATGATGAAAGGAATGGAGGATGATATGGATGAGTAAAGCTCAGGCACATGTAGCTTTGCAGAGCGATGATACATTTCAGCAAGGAGTAAAAGATTGTTTACCGACTGTATTTGGTTATTTGAGCATCGGTATAGCAGCTGGTGTAATTGCAAAAACAGCAGGTTTCTCCATCATTGAAATTGCGTTTATGTCCACTTTAATTTATGCAGGTTCTGCCCAATTTATATTAGCTGGTATGTATGCAGCCGGTGCTCCTGCTTCAGCAATCATTTTCACCGTCTTTTTTGTTAATTTACGCCACCTTTTAATGAGTGCTGCGCTCGCGCCGTACTTTACGAAACTACCTCTATTAAAAAACGTAGTGATCGGTTCTCAAATTACAGATGAAACGTTCGGCGTTGCAGTGCAACACGCAGCGCAAAAAGGATATGTAGGCGACAGATGGATGATGGGGTTAAATGTAACAGCATATTTAAATTGGATTCTTGCTACTATTATTGGCGGGTTATTTGGTGAGTGGATACCTGATCCGCATACATACGGTATGGATTATGCATTACCAGCAATGTTTATCGGATTATTTGTCCTTCAGCTCATAAGTAGTAAACCGAAGCTAGCAATTCATCTTACTGTTGCAATTGTAGCAATTATGATTGCATACGTTTCACACTTATTTATGCCAGATAGTATAGCAGTTATTCTCGCAACATTACTAGCTGCGACGATTGGAGTGGTGATTGAAAAATGGAAATGAGATTGGACGTACTATTACTTTTACTAGCAGCTGGAGCTGTCACACTCGTGCCACGTATTTTACCTCTACTCGTATTTAGCAAACTACAAATTCCAGACTGGGGTTTAAAATGGTTAAATTACATACCAATTGCGATATTAGCAGCACTTTTAGCACAAGTATTATTTATGCATGAGACGATGCAATGGGATTACCTGATCGCAGCAATTCCAACATTTCTTGTTGCGATATATACTCGTAGTTTATTAGGTACAGTATTAACAGGAGTGATTGTGATTATTTTGTTACGTTTCTTTTTCTAAAAAGGATTACGCTCATATAATAGCGAAAAGTGTAATAACATGAAAAATATAGGGGTGGTGTTATGATACTTTTAACGATAGGAGCCATTTTGTTAACGTTGTTTATTTTCTTTATTATCGGTTTCATCACGTTTATGATGTTTGTTGATAAGGCGACACCTCAAATATATTATACACCTTGTGAATCAGTGACAGTGGAAGCTAAAGGTAAAGATAGAAGGAAGAAAAGTTGAAAGTTGGTTTTCTTCCTTTTGTTATTACATCCCCGAAAGAACTAACAACAATAACCCAAATAGAAAACTAATACAGGAAAGAAAACCGATACATATTGCGAACACACGATTGTTTCTCCATTCGCGCCAGATAACGATACAACCTAAAATGCAAAGAAAAAACCAAATGGGCAAGAATATGAACTCACTAACTTTCTCTGGAAGTAACGTATAAAAAGATGTTAAATATAAAATCCAATTTGTAAAGAATAAAATGCAAACGATAATAGATTGTAAGTTGGGGCGTTTTTCAAACGCCCCTTTTTTTACGGTTATAAAAATGCTAGTTAACGCTGAGATAAAGGTAATGAGTATGAAAAGAAGTAAGAGTAATGTAAGGGTCATTTAGATCTCCTTTATAAAAGTGTTTTTTACAAGAAATGCATTTATGAAATTGTATGCTTGCTTTGTAGAGTGCCCGTTATATTTTTCCGTGTACGGATTTAGAAATCCATGTTCACCGTGTAGTTGTTGTATTTCTAGTAAAGGATTTTTTTGTTGCTGCAATGTTTGAATTAAAGAGGGTACTGAAAAACTAGCTTCTTTTTCAGGGAAAATAAGTAGGGAAGCACATGTTGGTTTTATATGAATATAGTCACGTATACGGGAACCGTAACATCCGATAATAAAATCTATTTTTGGATTGTTACTACATAGCCATGAGATCGTAGCGCCAACACTAAAGCCAATAAGTCCAATATGTGTGTAACTACTAGAGAGACGGGTAATGAATTTTTCAATTTGCTTTTTTCCATTATCAAATCCAATATGATTTATAAAAAAATGATATGCTTTTTCTTCATCACTATAATGAAATGCAGGTTGCGATTGTAGAAGATTAGGACAAAATACATCTATATGAGATGAAGTGAAGTAGTGGGTAACGTGATGCATATGGTCGTTCACACCATATATTTCATGAACAGCAACGAGAACTAATTTTTTCTTCATCGTTACAATGTACCTCTATGAAACTTAAATTCTTTCTCAACAAGGCAGATGCGCAAGTGGAAGTTTTCATACCATTGCTCGCGGCCTCTTTTTTTCGCTTCTTTATGTAAGGCGTTCTGTTTCCAATTGTCAATTGCTTCAAGTGATTCCCAATAAGAAATTGTGATTCCGAGTCCCGAATGATCTCGTGCACTTTCTACACCTAGAAATCCAGGTTGCTGCTTTGCAAGTTTCTCCATTTTGTCGGCAACGATGCTATAATCTGTTGTATCATTTGATAAATGAGAAGTGAATATAACTGCATAATACTGGCTCGTTTTTTGTGGAGCATTTTTCATATGATTTCCCCCTTTTAATACATAGTTTAGCATATAAAAAAAGAAAAGAAGCACGAGGCTTCTTTTCTTTTTTACGCTGTAAATTTTAATCCAGCATATATTTTACGACCCTTTTTTTGAATCCAACATACTTGAGCTTTTTTCTTTTGAATATTACGCTCATTCATTGTTACTTGTATAATTTGGTCAATGGCGAGTGGGGTGTTCGTTTGTACTTGGCATCCACCGGAACTATAATCAATAATGGTCGCTTCAATTGGCAACCCGTTCATATGCAATGTCCCAGGAGCCATCAGTTCTTCACGTATATGTTGCCTGCGAAATTGCCTTGGTGATTTTTTTGTGTTTTTTACGAAAGATGCAATTGCAAGAATAAGATACGCTTTATCATACACCTTTTCAACACGGTCATTAACAGGTTTACTAAATAGATGAAGAATGAGTTTACAATATTGCTCATGGGATACATCATTAAATGAAATGCCAACTTGCACGGAATTTGCTTGTCTCCGGATCCATTTTTTTGTACTATGAATCTTTTCTACCTCACCAAAAGATAATGTATAGGAAGATATGCTTGATAAAGTTTCAAATGGAATAGATGAATCCACCTCAAAACGTGCACCAGTTTCACTAATATCAAGAACGCGGCAAGAAATGGTCATATCTTCTGCATATAAAGTCCCTGATAAATTAACGAAAAATCGTTCAGAGTTTCGGAAACGCGGTCTTTCAAACGCAACAAATAATGAAGTGACAATAGCTACCCCATTATACAGTACCCAGAAAATGTTAATATATAAACTTTCTCTTTCAATATGATATTGCTCAGGATATAAGAGCATAAGTGTTGCCCGAATCAGTGCAATAATTGTTAGTATAAGTAGCACGAGGTGAGGGACACTTGCAATCCATAAAAAATGTCTCGTGTTGTTTTGAACACCTTTTCTTGTTACATGAAATTGAAACTTTTTGCGTAAGAAGGTTTCTGATAAAATAGCAAATCCCATATAAGGTGCCATAGCTACTTCATATACGTGACTCCACGTAGTTGTTCGTTTTTTATTAGAAACAGCTTTGAAAATAAGCTGTGATGTTAAAAAGGCGGGAGCCCAAAACATAAATAATTGCATAAAGTTAATTTCTAAACTATAAATATCAAATACTAAAAATAATAGCGGTGCTAGTAAAAATACCATTTTATAAATGCCGAAAAACCAATAATGGATTCCGTCTGCATATAAAATCCGTTGCATAAAGGATAATCCTTTTATAGTGAAAGGATTCCATTTTTTTACGACTTGAATATTTCCTCGGCACCAGCGATCACGTTGTTTTAATAAATCGCTAAAAGTTTCTGGGGATAATCCAACTGCTAATGTTTCATTGACAAATACAGTTTCCCATTTGTTCGCTTGTAGTAGCATACCAGTTGCCATATCCTCAGTAATAACGCCAGTTGCAAATCCTCCGATTTCTTCTAGCGCAGTACGGCGAAATAGAGCGTTACTACCAACATACATCGTAGCGTTAAATCGGTCTTTTCCTTCCTCTAATTGACGCATAAAGAAATCTTGTTCATTGGCGATATTATTTTCAAAAAACAAATTATATTGGAATGGATCAGCATTATAAAACACTTGTGGTGCTTGAACAAATACAACATTATTTTTAGAAAAATGGCCAATCGTTCGCTCTAAAAAGTTAGCTCTTGGTACCATATCAGCATCCATTGTAACGATAATATCACCTGTCGAATGGGCCATGGCATGATTTAAGTTTCCTGCTTTTGCATGCTTGTTTTCAGTACGAGTCATATAGTGAACAGAAAATTCACTAGCAAGATTTTTAACACTTTCCCGTCGGCCATCATCACAAATGTAAATATTGAGTAACTCTTTCGGATAAGTAATCATTGTACAACCTGCGACAGTTCGTTTTAATAAATCGAGTGGTTCATTGTAAGTTGCGATAAAAATATCGACGGTAGGCAATTTTTTGAAAGCAGATAACGGGACTTCTTTCCGTTTATACGGCTTCCATGAAATGATGCTAAAAACGATAGATTGTAAATAACCAGCCCATTCTGTAAGTAACAATATAATGCCAGCAATCATACTTATCAGGTTAATAGTTGGTAGCGAGTAAAAAGTTCGCCAAATAAGGTATATGGCATTACTTACGAGAAATAGAATAATGAGCAGTTTCTTCGACCATAAATATTTGTGGGCGAGAGCGTATGTAATAATGATTATGAAAAAAATAATACCTAAACCTTCGTATATAGAAAGGTTCATAAAATTCCTCCTTCATGCATAAAGTGGGAAATGAAAGATTCAGAAGTGTATAATATTTATCTATAAAGATTTAATTATTTCCAAATTATACAATATCACAAAATATAGAACAAGAGTATAAAATTTACATTTTATTATTATAAGATGAAGAAATGATAGTGGCATCTGTGCTTCATAAGAAAAATGCCACTTCAAAATCGAAGTGGCATTTTTTATATTTCCTCTAAGCTATTAACTGGAACCGTTAATTCGCGTCCTGGATTTTTAACTTCATATATGCGGGCGGTTTCGTTGCTTTCGTCGACGTGTTGAATGGTAACAGGCATGCCTTGAAAACTGACATTCGCTTGTTCTGATGACACAGAAAGCTCTTTTGCACGTTGAATATTCATTTATATTCCTCCCATCATTATTATCTTTGCTAAAAAAGAGGAATAATATACCATTTCGAGACATTCTTAAAGTTTTTGTATTATTTGTAATGTTTCTTTAATAAATGCAGAGAAAATAGAATCCGGATACGATTGTATCATTTCATTTGCTTTTGTGGCTTCTTCAAGAGCTCTTTTTTTATCATTCAGTTTGACGTAACAAAGTGCACGATATGCACCTGCTGTTGTAAGCCACGATTGATCAAGTGGATGGTTCATATAATCTGGTATAATACCACGTTCCAATGCTTCTAAAGCTTCTTCGTAACGTTTTAATCCGTATAAAGATTTTCCTTTTTCAAGATAATACAATCCGTCGTCTTGAAAAATGGGCTGATCTTTTAGTTTTTCTCGATATTGTTCTAGATGTTTTAATGCGATTGTATATTCATTAGTAATCGTGTTGTAATAGTAGGCTTTTAAAATATTAGTCATCGCAATGGATAGAGTATCTTCTGTAAAAATGGCAAATTGCTCAGATTTTTTTATGTAATATAAATAACGCTCTTTATCAACTGTAATGACTTTTTGGTAAGATAAAATCCGGTAAAATACATCTGTTTTATAATACACTTGATGTTTTTTTGAAAATGCGAGTGTCTCTAATATCGTTTCTTCACATTTTTCATAATCGCCACATGCTAGTAATATGATGGCTTCATATAAACATAAATCAATATGTATAATAAGATCCATTTCTAAATGTTTCTCTTCATAATCATTTCTAATATTAGATATAAGTTGTAAACATTCTGCATACTTTTTACGTGTGAATATCGCAAAAGATAATTTTAATTTTGTTTCCGTACTGTCGCGGTATAACTTATATTTTTCGAAAATAGAAACAGCTTTTTCTACGTAAGATTCAATGTTGTAATCTTTCACAATCACCGCAGCAGTTACGAATTGTTTGTATATACGAGCCGTATTTAAAGTAGAAGGGAGCTCTTTTTGAACGATAGGTAGTAAAGTCTCGTACACTTCATCACATTTGTTTTCTTTTATGAGTTGCTCCATTTTTGTAATGAGTTCCACAATTTCTCCATCATCATCTTCTAATAAAAAACTAGCTTCACATTCAAGTTTTTCAGCGATATATTGTAATGTTTTCATAGAAGGTGTAGCTTTTCCATTTTCAATTTGACTAAGCATACTTTTTGTAAGTTTCGAACCTGCCAGCTCTGTTTGTGTAAGTTTTTTTTCTTTACGTAACGCTTTAATTTTTTCACCGAGAGTTGCCATATTATTGCTCCTTTATAATTTAAAAAGTTAAATACAATTAAACTTTTTGTTGTAAAAATTGGAAAGTCGATTATATAATAAGTTTAACACAATTTAACTTTTAAGGGGAGAGAGTCGTTATGGGAGATATAAGTATAGGTCAAAATGATTGGAAAATGAAGATTGCAACGAGAAATATTATTTTAATGATGATTGGAAAGATGACGTCTTTATTAGGGGCAGGAATTTATACATTTGCCATGGGGTTATACGTTTTAAAGACAACTGGTTCAGGAATAGGTTTTGCAACTACGCTCGTTTGCGGATCACTTCCAAGGATGATCTGTGGGCCGATTGCGGGTGCTGTAGCTGACCGTGTGAATCGAAAGTGGCTTGTCATTGGTACAGATTTATTAAGTAGCTTAACGATGCTGATTATGTTTATTCTTGCTACTATATTTGGACCATCACTTCTTTTTATTTATGTTTCAGCAGCATTATTGTCAATTTGTGCAAGTTTTTATTCTGTTGCATTAACTTCGTCTATTCCGAGTTTAGTAAATGAGGAACGTATTCAAAAAGCGAGTGCTTTAAATCAAACGGCAGCTTCTTTATCAAATATTTTAGGGCCGATTATTGGCGGAGTTGTATTTGGTTTCTTTTCTATTAAGTTGTTTTTTTTATTAAATAGTATTACGTTCTTTTTAGCGGTTATTTTGCAATTATTTATCGTATTTGATTTATTTAAAAAAGAAGTGGTTGAAAGTAAGGAGCACTTCTTGACGAGTATAAAAGAAGGTTTTTCATATGTAAAACGACAACATGAAATATATGGTTTAATGAAAATAGCACTGTGGGTAAACTTTTTTGCGTGTGGGCTAACCGTTGCACTTCCATATATTATCGTCCATACATTGCATTTATCTTCAAGGCAACTCGGTACTGTAGAGGGAATGTTAGCGGTCGGGATGCTAATGGGGGCGATTGCTTTATCAGTGCGTAAAGAAGTGAATAATCCGTTTCGTTCTATTTATACGGGACTGTTCTTGTTTGCAGGTTTAAGTTTATGTACAGTCTTCCCGTTGCTAGTTACGATTCCAAAAGTGGCAAGTTTTATTTACTATATTGCTTTTATGATGTTAACGGGTATAGCAATTATGATTGTAAATATTCCGATGCAAGTACATATGCAAAAAACGACAGATCCGAGCTACTTAGGACGTGTGTTTGGTCTACTTGAAACAATTGCTACTGCAATCGCGCCACTCGGTATGATTGTATATGGATTATTATTAGATATGTTGCCAACTAGCATTGTTATGATGACGATAGGTGGAGGATTATTGTTAGTTGTATTAGTTGGAGTAAAGCAACATATGGCGAAAAAACAAGTGGATGTGTCGGCTTAAAAATAAGAAAATAATAAAAATTTGACTTATCATCATAAAAATGACCGAATTAGTATTTTAGTTTTTGAAACTCTTTTTCATGTATGTTACAGTAAAGTGAGCAGGCAAAGAAAAGGAGAAAACATCATGAAAAAATTAAGTTTTGTTATGCTTTTTCTGTTAGCCGTAATGGCTGGATGTAGTAATTATGGCACGTATATTGGTACAGGTATGCAATCATTGAAAGATGAAAAATATAGTGATGCAACGATGTGGTTTGAAAAAGCGGAAAAAGAAAAATCAGGAAATGAAGCGAAATCATATAAAGAAGTTTCCGAGAAAATGGATCACGGAGCTACATCATTAAAAGACGGTAAGTATTTAGAAGCGAAAGACATTGCAAATGAAGTGTTACAAATGAAAAAAGATGATGTACTTGCAACAGCTGTAACATCAAATGCAGAGAATATGCTTCAAAAAGCAAAAGATGTAGAAGAGAAAGTGAATGAAAGAGTAGCAAAGCGGAGAAAAGTAGAAGAAGAAGGAATCGATAAACTCATTAAAGCGGTCGATAGTATAGATGATGTGAAAGAAAAAGAGAAAAAAATTTCAGAAGCATTAGATAAGGCTGAAGAGGCAAAAGCAAAAATTGAAGCGAAGAAAAATAAATAGAGTAATAGTTTAAAAGGCTGTCGTGTATAACGATAGCCTTTTAATTTTTTGTTGCATAAGAAGTGATGCTATGTAGTAAAAAAGAAATAATTTTAGAATTCCATCTGTCCTCATGATGAATCGTATAGATGTTACGTTGAAATTCAAATCCAGGGATGGATATATAGCATAGTTCATTTCGATGTACTTCTTGTTCAATAGCGAGTTTAGAAATAAAAGCAACTCCATTACCATATTTTAAAATTTGTTTCATCGTTTCTAATGAATCTAATTCAATTTCAGATTGGAACGTAATGTTGTGTTCTAACATCCATTTTGTAAGTAAATCTCTCGTTGTAGATGGATTACGATGCAATAGTATACGTTCTTTTTCGATATCTTGTAATGATACATTTTCTTTTTTTGAAAAATGATGCTCTTTTGAGAAAGCGAGAACAAGTGTATCAGGCATTACAGTCGTCTGTTTTAAAAGTGATTCGTCAAACGGTGCTGCAGAAATTACCCCGAGATCAATTTCATGGTTTTGTAGCATCGTTCGAATTTCAGGAGCTGTTTTTACCATAAGTGTTATTTTTATATTTGGAAATTTGCATTGAAATTGGTGAATAATTTCTGGTAAGAGATAAGTCGCTGGTACATAACTAGCACCAATTGTTATAGCGCCTTTATGAAAATCTTTAAACTCTTGCGTAACCCGCCTAGCTTCTTTCATCAGTGCATCTATTTTACAAGCATAATGATGCAGTGCCTCACCAGCCTCTGTTAAGAAATACCTTCCTGAACGTAATTCAAATAAAGGAACACCGAGTTCTTCTTCTAAGCTTTTTATATGGAATGTAATAGTAGGTTGTTTAACACCAAGTTTTTCTGCAACAATCGTAAGTTTTTTATATTTCTTAATAAGTACTACGATTTCTAATTTTAAGAGATTCATGGCAAGTTGCCCCTTTTTCTTTTAACTATAGAAAAAATCAATAGAAATAAATAGTTTATTAGAGGTTTTTTAATTTAATCTTTACAGTACATTAACATTCAGTATAAATCTTCCAGATAGAATGAAAGCAGGTTAAGAGTGAGGGGAGAGAGGTGATACGATGGATATTAAAATTCATGGATTAGAAAAGAACTTTGGAAAAACGCAGGCGTTAAAACCGTTACAAATTGTTATGAAACAAGGTGAATTCACCACACTTTTAGGACCTTCGGGATGCGGGAAAACGACTTTACTTAGAATGATTGCAGGACTTGAAGAGCCAGATAAAGGTGAAATATATTTTGGGGATAAGTGCATGTATTCTTCTGCTAAAAAAATTAAAACATCTCCTCATGAACGTAATATCGGCATGGTATTTCAAGATTTTGCTTTATGGCCGCATATGACTGTATTTGAAAATGTTGCATTTGGTTTAAGAGCTACAAAGCAAACGAATCAATTACGGGAAAAAGTAGAAGATGCAATAAAGCGAGTTCGCTTGCAAGGGATGGAGAAAAGATATCCGCATGAACTCTCTGGTGGACAGCAGCAACGTGTCGCATTTGCTAGAGCGATTGTAACGAAACCGCATTTTATTTTGTTTGATGAACCGCTGAGTGCACTCGATGCAATTTTGCGAGAAGAAATGCGATTAGAGCTTATGGATATCGTTCATTCGATTGGATTAACGGCATTGTATGTCACGCACGATCAAACAGAAGCGATGTCAATGTCAGATCAAATTATTGTCATGAAACAAGGAGAAGTATTACAAAAAGGAACACCAGAAGATATTTATGTGAAGCCATCTCATGAATTTGTTGCAAAATTTGTTGGTAAGGCAAATTGGCTTGTAGAGGGGAAACAAATGGTTCGTCCAGAGCATGTGAGCTGGACAAAAAATGAAGTGTGCGAAATGTATACAGGTGAAATTCAGCACGTTACATATGTAGGAGAACGGTATGAAATAAAAGTAAATATGGGTGCACTTGGAATATGGACAGCTTATCACAATAGTAAATTAAGCATAGGTAAACCAGTATCGTTATATGTACCAAAAAAATGTATTCATCATATAGGGGGAGAATCGTATGAAGAAATTCAGTTCGCTTAAGTCTTTATTTGTATGTACGTTATTATTTTCGGTTGTAGTAACAGGGTGTAGTTCAAAGACAGGCAATGCAGATGCAAAAAGTAAAACTACGAATGAAAAGAAAATTGTTGTATATAGCGCAGGACCAAAAGGATTAGCAGAAAAAATTCAAAAGGACTTTGAAAAGAAAACAGGTATAAAAGTAGAAATGTTTCAAGGAACAACAGGTAAGATTTTAGCGAGAATGGAAGCTGAAAAGAAAAATCCAGTCGTGGATGTAGTCGTACTTGCATCGTTACCAGCGATGGAAGGATTAAAAAAGGATGGACAAATGTTAGCTTATAAAGAAGCGAAACAAGCTGATAAGCTTCGTTCTGAATGGTCGGACGATAAAGGACATTATTTTGGATATAGTGCTTCAGCGTTAGGAATTGTGTATAACACAAAAAGTGTGAAGACAGCGCCTGAAGATTGGAGTGATATAACGAAAGGGGAATGGAAAGGAAAAGTGAATCTTCCAGATCCAGCACTTTCAGGTTCAGCTTTAGACTTTGTAACAGGATATGTGAAAAAGAATGGAAAAGATGGATGGAATTTATTTGAACAGCTTAAGAAAAATGAAGTTACAGTAGCAGGGGCAAATCAAGAAGCGTTAGATCCAGTAGTAACGGGTGCGAAAGACATGGTCATTGCTGGTGTTGATTATATGACTTACAGCGCAAAAGCAAAGGGTGAACCGGTTGATATTGTTTATCCAAAAAGCGGAACAGTTATTAGCCCACGTGCAGCAGGTATTATGAAGGAAAGTAAAAATGTAGAAGGTGCAAAAGAGTTTATTGATTATTTATTATCAGATGATGTGCAAAAACAAGTTTCTAAAGCGTACTTATTACCGGGTAGAACAGATATAAAAGCAGAAAATAGACCGAATGTAGAAGAGATTCCAGTATTAAATATTGATTGGAAAACAGTTGAGAAAGAACAAGATGAAATCGGAAAACAATTTAAGAAAGTATTTCAATAAGATGGTGATTACATGGTAAATCGATTCGTATCAGTAAGACAAGTTGGAATGACGGTAGCGTTGTTACTTGTGGCGATGTTAATCGTCATTCCGCTTTTTCTCATTTTATTTTCTAGTGTATATGAAAATAGTAGTTGGAATTTTTTAAAGCCTTTTGAAGTGATGCAGAGTGGTGGATTAGCTGGGAGTTTTCTAAACTCGATGCTTTTAGGTGTACTCGTAGTAATAGGAGCAACTCTATTTGCATTTCCATTAGCGTTTATTATGAGCAAAACAGACGTTGGAAAGTATAGTAAGTTAGATATTGTTTTTATGATTCCATTTATGACACCGCCGTATATTGGATCGATGGGCTGGATTTTGTTCATGCAGCCGAACGGATATTTCGAACAGTTTTTTCCGATGCTAAAGACGATTTCATCTTCGTTTTTTAGTTTAGGAGGTATGGTTTTAATTATGAGTCTGCATTTATTCCCATTCCTTTACTTCATGTTGAAGAATACGTTACTTCAAATTGGGAGTAGTAAAGAAGAAGCTGCAGCAGTTCATGGTGGAAGCTTTTTCTATCGTCTAAGAAAAATAATATTGCCGTTATTAGTATCAAGTTATGTAATGGGTGCTTTACTTATTTTCGTAAAGACGATTGCTGAATTTGGAACACCGGCTACATTCGGACGAAGAATAGGGTTTCATGTGTTAACATCAGAGATTCATAAATTTATTTCGAGTTGGCCGATTGATTTTAGTAGTGCAACAGCATTATCTTCTTTATTACTTAGCGCATGTATGCTCATTTGGTATATGCAAAATGTATTGAACCGAAAGTACTCATATGCAATGGTTAGTGGAAAAGGTGTGAAATCTAAAAGGTATACATTGTCTATCTTTACGCGCATTGTAGCATGGGTTTATGTAATTGGTTTATTAATCGTATCAATTGGAATCCCGTATTTTTCTATACTTATTGCTTCATTATCGAAATTAAGAGGCGGCGGCTTACATGTAAATAACTTTACAACGAGTCATTATGAGGCATTGTTTACAATTGGCTCTCCAGGATTAGAAGCTTTATGGAATAGTTTTCTCTTTTCACTTATAACAGCAATTATTGCCGCTATGATTGGAGTCTTTTTGGCGCTTATGATTCGAAAAGGGAAAAAGTCCTATGAAAAATGGCTTGATATGTGCGGTATGTTACCGAATATGGTACCAGGAATCGTGATGGTTGTAGGGCTTATTTTATTTTGGAATTCACCCTATATGCCCCTGTCAATTTACAATACACCAGTCATGGTTATCGTAACGTACGTTGTTCTTTTTTTACCTTATACGGTGCAGTATGTAAAAGCGTCGCTCGGGCAAATTGATGATTCTCTCGTGCAGGCAGGAAGTATTCTTTCTGGAAATTATATTTATATTTTTAGAAAAATAATATTACCTCTTCTTATTCCGGGTATTCTCGCTGGATGGGCGATGACATTTACAATCTCGATTAGAGAGTTAGTAGCATCGCTTCTCGTATTACCTCCATCAGTAGAAACGTCAGCAACATTTATTTTTGCTCAATTTGAACAAGGAGAAGTATCTATCGGAATGGCGATGGCTGTCGTTTCAGTTGGACTTACAACAATATGTTTATTACTTCTGCAACATATGGAGCAAAAACGAAAAGGGGTAGCATGATGAGGATAGAAGTATGGGGAGGAGCGGGAGAATATGGTCGTTCCTGTTACTTCGTAAAAAATAAAGAGACGAAAATATTGTTTGATTGTGGTATTAATCGATCATATGAGGATAGTTATCCGAAAATAGATAGGGAAGTTGTACCGTTTTTAGATGCAGTATTTTTATCACATATTCATGAAGATCATACGATGGGTTTACCTTTATTAGCGAAGTATGGATATAAGAAAAAAATTTGGACGACTCGTTATACGAAGGAGCAACTTCCCGCTTATTATGAAAAATGGAGAAACTACAATTTGGTACAAGGATGGCATTTACCTTATAACGACCAAAATGTTAAAGATTTAAATTATGTATATATTGATGAGATTAGTAATCCGAATGAATGGATACAGATTACACCTACATTGCGTTTTCAATGGGGGTATAGTGGGCATGTATTAGGGGCTGTTTGGTTTTTAGTGGATATGAGCCATACATATGTATTTTATTCTGGAGATTATTCAGCGGAGTCTAACATATTGCGAGCTAATTTACCTGAGAAATTGCGCGGCGATATAAAAGTCGCAATTGTAGATGCTGCTTATCATACTGATGATGTTTCGCAATATGAACGAGTAAACGAACTGTGTACAGAAATTGAACGAGTTGTTCAAAAGAAAGGAATAGCGTTACTACCATTGCCACCGCTAGGTAGGGCGCAAGATATCGTATTGTATTTATATGAAAAATATAAAGAACTTCCCATTATAGTAGATCAAGAAATTTTGGATGGATTCCAAGAGATGTTCGTATATAAAGATTGGATCAAAAACAATGAAGAACTTGAACGGCTTATGGAGAATTTAAAGAGAAACATAATCGTTATGGATCATGACAGCCGTACGCAAAATAGTTATGGAATAGTTGTAATGAGTGATGCGAATATGCAAACGCAGCGAGCGCAGTTATATTATGAACAACTCCAGCATGAAGAACGAAATTCCATTATATTTACTGGACATATTGCTAAAGGGAGTTTTGCAGAAAAAGTTTTGAAAGAATGTGTAGATAAAGAATGTAAGGTGAAGCGAGTTCCGTATAAAGTTCACCAAAGTATAAGAGACGTGAAAGAGATGTTAAATACATTATTACCAGAACATACGGTGTTAGTACACGCTTTGAAAGAGGATACGGACCGATTACAGAAAAAGCTTAGCACGGCAGGGTATGAAAATGTGTATTCACTGACTATGGAACGTATAGAAGTCATTTAAAATGTAAAGGGGATAGGTATATGAAAAAAGTATTTGTATTCGTGAGTATTTTCTTTTGTTGTTTCCTTTATAACGTTAAGGAAGGGTTTGCTGCCAATCCAATGACACCTAGTTTTGAAGTGAAGTTATTATTAAAACCAGAACAAGTATTAGGTTATAATAAAGAGATAAATCAAGAGGTACTAGAATATTTCCAGGCTGGTACAAATTATGAAAGAATACAAGTGCAATTTTTAGATACGGCAAATAAAAATTTAAGTAATGAAGGTTGGTTTACGAGAATTCGAAAGAAAGAATTTAGTAAAGATTTTGAGCTAACATATAAAAAAAGATATCCCATTCAAAATGGTGTAATTCAAGATGCACTAGAAGTGGCTAAAAATGATGGGTTTGATAGTAAAACCGATAACTATGAGGCGGAAATAGATTGGGGATTTGAAAAGAAAACGTTAAGTATTTCAAATAAGAAAAGCTACAGTGCTAAAGGATATGGAGTACTTGATTTACCAAACGAACGAGCTGCTCAAAACATGTTAATAGAAAATTTACCAGGGAAAATGAACAAATGGTTGTATACGAATTGGGGAGAAGAAATGCTCAAAAATTCTCGTATTTATGGCCCTGTATTAATGAAAAGGTATACAGCTGGATTTGAAAATATTAAAACGAATATTGAAGTTTGGCCACTAAGTAATACAGGGAGAATAGAAGATGATTTCGTAATAGAAGTGTCGTTTAAAACAAAAGAGGAAAGTATTGCCAAAGAACAAAGAGAATTATTAATGCAGAGTTTAGATCAAAAAGGATGGTTGTTACCGAAAGATAGTTTGAAGACAGAGCTTATTTTTCAGTGAATAGTAAAAAGGAATCCGTAAACATATGGATTCCTTTTTCTAATATATGAGTATTAAGCTAAATCAGCTGACACGAACATATCATTATTTTGAAGGTTTTTAGAGCGTAAACTATAAGCAACTACCTTCTTTTTATGTTGCTTTACAACATCAACATGCTCTTCGTGACTATAAATATAAAATGTAAAATCTTTTTTACCACGTTTTGCATTGATAATTAAAGGCGTGCCCTCATTGTGTGGTGGTGCATAATAGCGATCCAAAAATAAGCCTTCGTTAAAATCATGAATAATTTTAGATTTTTGTTCGCCTTCTAAGTTATTGCCATTGATTGTAACAGTCGAATTCTCTTCTTCAAGTTGTGGATGTGTTTCGTACTTGCTAATAATGGATTCAATAACAGAGTTGGGAAGGCTAGAAACGATAATTTTAAATGCCCCAAATACAACTAACATAACAATAAACCAAGTCGTCATAGTATATCATCCCCTTTTTCCTATTAAATAATATAACTCATATGGTAATAGTACATAAGGTGAAGTTTTGTATAATTTGTGAAAAATATGCCATTTTTATGAACGAAATGTTAGAAAAATCAATTTTGTTACAAAAAGTTGAAATCGAAGTATTTTAAAAGAAAAAGGTTTATAATAAAAATATAACTAATAACAACATTACTAATTATAAGGAAGTGTAACTATGAGTACTGTAGCAATCGTGTATGGTATTATTCTTTCTACAATTATCGTTTTATTTATTGTCGGGGTTTCACGTTATATTCATAAATGGAAAGAATGCGTTGCGAAATTAAATCACATTGAAGAAGAACTTAGTGATTTAATGTTACATCATGGTAAATAAAAGATTATTTTTTAACTAAACAATGTGAAGAATATCACAAAACATGCTCTCATCATGAAGGCATGTTTTTTTGTTGTGTGAATGATTAGGCACATTCATACATTTTTTCCATAAGATGCAGTATGAAACTAGAAATGTTCGGAGTGGAAAAGAGGGATAAAATGAGTAGTTCAGGTTATGTTCCAGATAATAAAAATTTAAAGAAAAGTTCAGGAACTCCAAACCTTTTCTTTGATTCGAGAAAAAACATCTTTTTTAAAAGGGATGAGAAAAACGTTGCATATGAAGTTACGTCAACGCAGTTACCAGCGATGATAGGAGGAGCGTTTGTTGATTTGTTTATGACAAAAGGGCATATGCGGGAACCGCATTGGCATCCGAATGCATGGGAATTAGATGTTGTAGTATCAGGAGAAGCAGTTACATCCATTTTAAATCCGGAAACGAATCAATTGCAAAATTATCATGTAAAGGCGGGGCAAACTGTCTTTATTCCAATGGGATGGTGGCATTGGATCACGGCGGTAACAGAAGAAGTACAATTACATTTGTTCTTCAATAACGATCAGTTTGAAACAGCAGAAGGATCAGACATACTTAGATTAACACCGCCAGAAGTATTTCAAGCTGCATACGGTGTAAGTGCAGAAAAATTAGGAAAGGACCTTTCGTCAATTAAGGAGTCAGTTGTAATTGGTCCTCCTAACTCCAATCGAATAAATAGCGTTAAAGAAAGTGACGATTCAAATATAATCGTTACGTTAAATGGACAAATAACGTCATGTGAAATAGAGTAACTCTTTCTTTTTTAGGAAGGGTTATTCTGTTTTGTATAATTTTATAATTCGATTCGTTATAATTATTATATAGAAGGGAATTTAGTAAAGGGGGCATATTGTGAACATATTAAAGATTATAGGAATTGTTGCAGTCGTCATTATAGTAGCTGTTATAGCTTTCTTTTTTATTATGGAGTACTATTTGTCAAAAGAAGATCCGGATTACGTTTTACAGTACATAAAAGAACATAAAGGTGATAAAAAATGCTCATTACTAATTAGAAAAAATGGGGAAGTATTAACATCTATAAATGAAAATGTAAAATTACCATTAGCGAGTACGGCAAAAATCGTAATAGCAGTTGAATTTGCTAAGCAAGTGTCAGAAGGGAAAATAAGTCGTGATGAACAAATTTCATTGCAGGAGTTAGAAAAATATTACGTTAAAAACACTGATGGTGGAGCGCATCCTAACTGGTTAGAAGATGTCAAAACGAGAGAATTAGTGAAAAATGGACAAATCGCTTTAGAAGAAGTCGCTAAAGGGATGATTCATTATAGCTCTAATGCAAATACAACATATTTGTTAGATAAGCTTGGAATAGAAAGGGTAAATGATAGTTTAAAAGAATTAGAGCTTACTAGTCATGACAAGTTCTCTTCGTATACTGCTTCACTATATATGAGAGGGTATGTAGAAAAAGAGCTTCATGAGCCAGAAAATCGATCGTTAGAAATGATACGTAACATGTCAAAGGATGAGTATAATAAACATGTTTTACAAATTCATGAATGGATGAAAGATGAAGAAGAATGGAAAAAACGGGATATCCCCTTAAAAGTAGATATGGAATTTCAGCGAATTTGGTCAGATCGATTAGTAGGTGCAAACGCTAAAGATTATATGAGTATAATGGAAAAGATAAATAGTAGAAATTATTTTCCAAAAACAATGCAAGAAGAAATCGAGAATGTTTTCAAAGGAACCGTTAATAATAGTAAGTTAGAATACGCTGGTCAAAAAGGTGGCTCTACTGCATTCGTATTGACCAAAAGTATGTATAGTACAGATAAGAAAGGTAATAAGGTAGAAGCTGTCATTATGTTTAACGGTATAGAAGATCAAGTTGCATACCAAAAGCTGAGAAATAATATAGATTATTTTATTCAAGAGGCTATAACAGATGAAGAGTACATAATAAAATTATAATGAGATAATTTTATTATGTAAACAAGGGCGCTTTTAGAAAGTGTCCTTTTCTTTTTATCCCGCGTTAACGGACAGTAAAACTCCCACCTCAAAATTCAGTTGGAGCAAAGAAGTTAGGTGGGAGTCGGGCTGTCCGTAAACGTCCGATTGGTGAAGGCTGATAATCAGTGGGGGATGAACAAAACCCCCACTGATTAAAGTTTCACTTTATCATACAGGATTTCTTATTTGCTTCATTGAATATAGATTGAAAATAAGAAAGGAAGTTGAAAAATGACCACAATATATTTCGTTCGCCATGCCCACTCTACATATACAAAAGAAGAACGGGAACGGTCTTTATCTGAAAAAGTGCATTGTGATGCAGAGAATGTAACACACGTATTAAAAGATAAACATATTGATGTTGTGATTTCTAGCCCGTATAAAAGAGCAATTCAAACTGTACAAGGAATTGCGAATACATATCATGTATCGATACAAATAGAAGAAGATTTACGTGAAAGGTTATTAAGTACAGAGCCGGTACAGGATTTTAATGATGCTATGCAGAAAGTGTGGGGAGATTGGAATTATGCATACGAAGGCGGAGAATCAAATGATGTAGCGCAAAGACGCGCCGTAATATGTATACAAAATATATTAAAAAAATATAAAGGCAAGAATATTGTAATAGGTACTCATGGGAA
Organism: Bacillus cereus; assembly: GCF_007678085.1. Taxonomy (GTDB): domain Bacteria; phylum Bacillota; class Bacilli; order Bacillales; family Bacillaceae_G; genus Bacillus_A; species Bacillus_A cereus_BE. The sequence goes on from NZ_VEDW01000001.1 coordinate 235,149, forward strand.
TATTATGGTATTACTAATGAATTATTTTGACTCGAAATATGATTTTCAGTTTTTGAAAACCCTTCATATGCCTGACGTGTATAAATTAACTTTTGATAATAATTGTTTCAGTTTAGCGGAAAGAATACCGTTTACAGATTATCAGATAAATAATTTGTAAAAGTTTATCAAAAAAAGAGGAAAGAGAGAAGTTATTGTAGAAGTATGACTTTGTAACATAAAAATTATGTGTTAAAGGAGGCTGTTTACATGTTTGAGAAAGAGAAAGAAGGGCTTATTGAAGTTCACAACGTATATGAAATTGCACCAGCAGATGGAACAATTATTGGTATGGCAACGGAAGAAGAAATGGAAATTGCTGCTGAACTAGAGCTGCAGTACTATGCCCATTCTCGTTTGCTAGAAGCAAATATTCAGTTAGACGGTTCCTCCTACAAAGAGTTACTTCAGGAGTTCCAGGAGTACGAAAGAAAATCAATGAGCTTTTGGCGAGCAATACATAAGCGTTTAGCTGTGCCATGGGCATGGGTATTACGTATTGATGTTGCGAATGGCCCTATTTATGTAAGTAATGGGAATTCGTATTACGAAGAAATCGATGATGAAGAAGATTATGAATAGATAAGTAAGGAAGCAGCGTTAGTTGCTTCCTTTTTTTATTTATAGAGATTGAACAGCCTCAATAATGATATCTGGTCGATCAATTTCGATTCCGTGACCAGCATGTTCGGCAAGTATATATTGGCTATGTATTGAGAGATGTAATTGTTCATGAATTAGTTCTTGCCACATTGATTCAAGTTGTGTCGCTTCCTCTTTTTGCATGCCGCCTTCAGTCAACTGAGTAATAGAATATTGAGGATCTCTACCGATAACGATTAATGGTATTTCTAATGTTTTATATAGCTCTTTTATTGAGTGAGCACAATTTTTCCATTCACATAGTTCAGAAGCTGTCGCTTTATATAATAGAGGAGAGGTAGAAAATTCAATGTACTGTCTTGATTGGTTAGCGAGCAAAGGTTTTAGTTTATTAAAAAGCATGTCTACATCCATTTTGGAGTATGTATTATATTTTTCAAGCCATATATCATCCGAATCAGTCTGATCAGAAATTGGTAAATGAAGTTCATCTAGTCGGTGTAAGTTCATAGAAGTAGAATCAACTAAAATAAGTGCTCGCAGCTTATCTTCATATAACATCGCAAAATGTTGTGCACATAAGCCTCCATAGGAATGACCGATTAGAATGATTGGGTCGTGAATATCTAGTTTTTGTAGTAACATATGAAATTCTTTTGTTACTTGTAATGTAGTACGTGAATGACTTCCTAGTTCACTTTTTCCGTAACCAGGGCGATGGTATGAAATGACTGTAAAGTGCTGTGAAAGCCTTTCTATAATAGGAATCCAATCATAAAATGAACAACCCATTCCGGTCTGAATAACTACCGTTTGTTTACTACTTCCTTTCATATATACTTCTATATTTTTTCCGAATACCTCTACCATTTTATGAATAATAATCCCCACCTAAGATTGAAATAATTTTTGACAAGCAAAAACAGTGCACCAAACACCTATACCAAACAGGACAGATGTACTAAGTGAAAAAGAGTTTTTTAGCCCAATATAGACGATAAATAATAGTAGTGCGGATGCAGGAAATCCATATAATACGCCTATAACAAATTGACTTAATTCTTGTTTATTCCCGCCTTCGAAAGAAATCCAAAATAGGCTTAGTAAACTAACGAGTGGAAGGGCAGCAATAAAGCCGCCTATCGCACTGTAATGTTTAGCGACTTCAGTAATAACGCCGATAATAAGTGCAGAAACGATTACTTTAACGAGGAAATGCATATTTTGCCTCCTTCGCTAATAACGAAAAGGCTTTTTCTATTAATTGTTGTTCTTCTTTTGATAACTGAGATTCTAATATTTTTATCTTTTCTTTATCTAGTAAAGTATGCTTTTCTAATACTTCAATGCCTTCTATTGTTAATGTAAGGTTCACAACTCTTTCATCTTGTTTGTTTCTTTCTTTCATGATAAATCCTTTTTGAATAAGGCGCTTTACGTGTTCAGATGCTGTGTTATGAGAGAGATTAAGCTCAGTAGCGACTTTTCCAATTGTTATATCTTTTTCACGAGAGACGAGTTGTAAAATACGAATAGCTTGATGGGAAAGGTTGTCTTCATACTCATATCGTAAGTGATAATAAATACTCTCCCAATGTTGATTGATGTCTTTCATAATGATAAGTCCTCCTATTTTTATATCGTATAATAAGATATATTCGTTAGATTAGAAATAAAATCCTTTTATTTGGATAAAAAATGTTGAAAAAGTTTATTTTTATTGAAATATAAGGTAATCTATGTGTAAAGGTATACATTTAGCAAGAGAGAGGATGATAGCTGTGAATACATTCAAATGGATGAGTCATGAACAGATGTATGTAGATGAAATACATGTTGAAAAATGTGGTCCTCTTTCAGTCGGCGTATATGGGGGAAATCAAGAGAGTGACGCATATGAACGAGGAGATGCGGTACTTGCTTGGTGGGATCCTGAATTACAATTTGAATTTGTTATGATTTTTGATACACATCATAAAACAAAAAATATAAATTATATAATAGAAGCAATTTCAGAAAGAAAAGAGAAATTAAAAGAGTTATTTTCCTACCCGATACATTTAGCTTTTCATCATACGCATATGTACTTATTAGCGTTATTTACAGATGAATTGTTTATTGAAAAATGTGATCAAGATGATGAGGAACTTGTATGTTTAATTTGTTTGCGAAAAGGCGAATTTTTATATTGGCTATCAGTTGGTGATTGCTTCGCATATTTATTCCATTCTGAGAAAACGAAGAATGGTAAAGGGCGATTAAATAAACGGAAAAATTACGAATATATTGGTAGAAAAAATATTTTCGCAGCAAATACACCCTGCTTTACGTCAGGTGTAAGAGGATTAGAAAAAGGAATGAATCACATTGTAATGGCAACGGACGGTATTTTAGAGTGTGATAAACGAAGGTTTGATGATGATCAATCTTTAGTAGAAATATTGCACGACGGAAATAGCTTGCAGATTGAACCAGTATTAACAAATGTACTACAGTGGAAAGGTAGAGATTGTGCCACAATTATTGGATGGTCCATTGACACTGAAAATAAACGATGCGCTAATTAATATAAAAGGAGTTCAAGGTTTTTACCCTTGAACTCCTTTTTGTTAAGCGATATGGATGTGATATGTTTTCAACCATTCATTTACTTGAAGCATATATTCCATAGCACTTCTTGCTTCAAAATTGTTAATTTCTTTATTGCTTCCATCGGCAATGGCAAGTAATGTGGAATGATTAATAAGTGAGAAAATAGGATTGTTTTTATTACTGCACATGTCGAGTGATAAATGACGGATTGTTTGTAAATAATGTGGGTCTTGTGAAGTTGGATAAGCACTTTTTCTTCTATTGCGTACATCGTCAGGCAAAGCTGGTTGCAGTGCTCTACGTAAAATGCCTTTTTCAATATTATCAATGCTTTTTATGTTGAAAGGAACGTTCCATAAATATTCAACTAATCGATAATCGCAAAACGGTACACGAACTTCAAACCCTACAGCCATACTCATACGGTCTTTACGGTCGAGTAAGAACGGGAGAAATCTCGTTAAAAATAAATAAAACATTTGACGTTGTTTCGCGGATTTTTTACTTTCGCCTTCAAGAGTAGGTACTTCAAGTATCGCTTCTTGGAATCGTGTATCAATATAGTTTTCTAAGTTGCATTCGTTATTTATTTCATTTAGTAGAAGAGGAGATGTATTTTTCCAATTTGTTAGCCACGGAAATTTATCTACATACAGTAATTCTTCTTGGTGAAACCAAGGGTACCCACCGAATACTTCATCAGCAGATTCTCCAGATAACGCTACAGTTGCATCTTTTTTCATTTCGCAAAATAGTAAATATAGTGAAGTTTCCATTTCACCAGCACTCGGCAAATCTTTTGCACGGAGGGGAACGAATAAGTGATTTGCTAATTCTTCAGCATTCACAATAATATCATGATGAGATGTCCCTACATGTTCAGAAACGCGCTTTACCCAAGGAGCGTCTAAACCAGTGCGAGCAAATGTTAGCTCGAAATCTTTTGCGCTATTTACAAAATCAACGGAATACGTATGAAGTGTTTTATTTTCAGCAGCAAATTCTTTCCCCGCTAGTGCAGTAATCCCGCTAGAATCTAATCCTCCTGATAACATACAGACGAGAGGAACATCGGCAATTAATTGTCTTTTTACTGTATCTTGTAAAATAGATAAAATATGTGATGCTGTATCTTCAGTAGAGTCTGTATGAGCTTTACTTTCTAAATTCCAATACTTCGTAACTACTTTTTTATCACGTGTAAACGTTATACAATGTCCAGCACGCACTTCTTGAATATGTTTAAAGACGCCACACCCTGGAGTTCGAAATAAGCCTAATCCAAATATTTCATTTATGCCATCCGCATCAATTTCAGCAGGGACAGATGGATGCACTAATAATGCTTTTATTTCAGATCCGAAAATAATGCTGTCATTTCTTTCTGTATAAAAAAGTGGCTTTACGCCTAAATGATCACGCGCTAAAAATAATTGTTGTTTCTGCTCATCCCATAAGGCAAAAGCGAAAATTCCATTCAAATGTTGTACGCAATCTTCTTTCCACTCTAAATAAGCATGTAGTAACACTTCTGTATCTGAATGCGTTTCAAATGCATGACCACATTTCCCGAGTTGCTCTCTCAGTTCACGGAAATTATAAATTTCTCCATTATAAGTAAGAGCATACGTATAATCACCAGCACGAAATGTCTTCGGCTGCGTCCCGCCTTCTGGATCAATAACAATTAAACGTCGGTGTGCAAAGGCCGCACGAGGTGAAAACCAAAATCCTTCAGCATCAGGACCACGATGCCCAATACTATTTGCCATCTTTTCTAAAATAACATGTTGATTTGAAAGATCTTCCTTCCAATCTACCCAACCTGTAATTCCACACATACACATCTCATCTCCTAATTTAAAATGTTGAAAAGTAGATTAATGAAATAAAATGTACACTAAGTTAAAGAGTGACTATATAAATAGTGTACTACATGAATTAAAAGGCAGACTTGAGAAAATTTTTTGTAATACATAGTATGTGAGACAATGGCTAAGGGAAAGTATTCCATAACATACAAAAAATAAAAAAGATGAGAGAAATTTTTTTGTAAGACGTTATATAGGGTGTAAAAGCTTTTACAAAAAAATAAGGGGAATCGCTACATGAAATCAAATGAGAAAAATTTTATAAAAAGATTACAACGGCAAAAAGAAGATGCGCTAGAATTTGTTGTCGATACATACTTACCACTCATAAAAGGAATCACGCACAAAGTTCTACTTCCAGTTCAAAATGACGGACTCATTGAGGAATGTGTAAACGATATATTTCTTTCCATTTGGAATAACGCAAATAAATTTCATGGAGAGCCAAGTGACTTTAAAAAATGGATTGCGGCGATTGCGAAATTTAAAGCGATTGATTATTACCGGAAAGCGACTAGAAAAGTAGAAATTATTTCAGATGAGTTTCATATTAGTACGGAAAAGTCAGCGGAAGACGAATTAATCGTTATGGAAGATAGGGAAGAGTTATTAAAGCTTATTAATCAATTAGAACCGTTAGATCAAAAGGTGTTCATTATGAAATATCTTCTCGGTATGAAGACAGAAGAAATAGGAGACAAGTTAGGGTTAACTCGGGCAGCGATCGATAATCGCGTGTACCGTGGGAAAAAGAAACTACAACAAAATGCTACGAATATTAGTTTTGGAGGTAGTGCCATATGAAAGACATTTATGAACTATTAAATGATATTGATATAGATGAGAAAGAACTTGAGGAAATTGAGGCTTCTGAAATTGAAAAAGAAAAAGTGAAGCGTAACTTAAAACAATCGATACGAACGAAGAAAAAGATGAAGAGTTGGAAAAAAGGTATCGCTGCTGCATCTATTTTAGTAGGATTATCAGTTGCAACGCTTGGTATCGGGTTTCCTACATATGCCGGGGGATTGCCAATTGTAGGTGATATATTCCGATTTTTAGATAATGGTAGAACAGGGTTATATGAAAATTATAAAGAGTTTTCGACTGAATTGAATATGACGAGAGAGAGTAATGGGGTTAAGGTTACAATTAATGATGTAATTTCTGATGGCAGAACATTATCTATAACGTATTCATTGGAAAGTGAGCAAGACTTAGGAGATGATCCTATCATATTAGGCGGATTGGATATAATGGACGCTCATGGTAGTTCAGGAAGTGGAAAAATGACTAAAGTTACTGAAAAAAAGTATGTAGGTATGGTAACAACGACGCACCATGATAGTAATAAAAAGGACAAAGTAAACTTTAGATGGAATATAGAGGGAATAGAGATGCCAGATAGGAAAAAATCAATACAAGGTAATTGGAATTTCGCGTTAACTGTAAAATCAGTGGATAGTAAAGAGAGAACAATTGGTGGGAGTTCGGAAAAAGAAGGTATAAAAGCAAATATGGAAAAGGTTGCAATATCGCCGGTTTCATTTATTCTTTATTACAATCAAGAAGTTTCTAAGGATGCGAGGAAAGAATGGGATAGTGTAGATGTTGAATTGACGGTTAAGGATGATTTAGGGAATGATTATTCGGGTGAAGGAAATGGAGGAAGTGGCAACGATCCTTACAATATTCGATGGAGTTCCACATTCCAAAAACTAAACGAAGATGCAACAAAGCTTATCGTTACACCTCGCGTACACTTACGAGTTCATACACCTGAAAATCATGGCGGATTGGAATATGTGAATGGAAAAGAGAAGAAAATTGAAGTGCCGAATAAAGAAGCGAAGAGCAAAGATATTGTTCTAGATGATATCGTAATTGATTTAAAGAAATAGAAGAGAGACTGCCTAAAACCGTTAGGCAGTCTTTTTTTCGTTAAGAACTAGTAACGATTAATGCATGCGGATGCTGCGTTTTATACTCATCTTTCCACGGAATGTTTAGTTGTTCCCAAGATTCGCCGCTATCATTGGATTGAAACACGCCATTGTTATTTAAAGTGTAAAATGTATGTGGTTCGGCTTCGTTTGTCGCAAACATCGAAATGACTGTACCGATTGCAGATGGTAGTCCTTGCTGTACTTGCTGGAAAGGAGTATCTTTCGTTTTTCGATAAATATAAGATTCATAAGGAATACGGTGATGAGCGAGATCGGCACTTGGCGCAGCGGAAACGAGAATCGTATCGCAATCAGCTGGATCGATAGCCATGCTGTATAAGTAATGATGCTCAAGTCCTTCGCTGCATGAAATCCAGCTGTTTCCACTGTTATAACTTTCAAGATATGCGCGATCAGCTCCGCCCATAAATCCGTCACCACATGATGCATAAAGGCGATTTGGAGCGTCAGGGTGCATAAGCAATTGATGAGCATCGATAGGAGCACCGAATTTTTTATCCATCCATGTATGCCCTCTATCATTACTTTGAATAACAGCACCTGCTTCAATTGAAACATGGATTGTCTTTGGAGTGTTTGGATCAACTGTAATCCAGCGAACGTGATGGGTGAAAGGTCTAGGCGGAAAAGCCCACGTATAAGAAGATAATAATGATTTCATATTTTTAAGTTCAGTCCACGTTTCACCACCATTTTCTGAACGGAATAAAGCGCTCGGTTCTGTGCCGACATAAACGACGCCATAGCCATTAACTTGTTCATTTGAGCTTATCGTTATGGAAGTGATAGAGGAGTGCAGAATACCATCTTCTTTAGGGAAATCAAAGTAACGATAGGAATCTCCAATCGGTCTCCACGAATCTCCACCATCGTCGCTTAACCATAAACCTCGTCCAAATGTTCCGCAATATACACGGTTTTGTTGGAATGGATCAACTGCAATACAAGTAGGCTGCATATTTTGTAAGTGATAGGATGCTTCATAGTTACCATATCGTTCTTTTACAACAACAAGTTCACGCTCCATACAGAGAAATAAACGTTTCATATTAGTAACCTCCTCAAATTTCTTTCATTAGTAAACAATATGAAGTTGAAAAAGAAGTAGTCTTATTTTTTGTTGAGAAAAAGGACTTGTTTGAAAAATAGCGAAGTGTATAGATAGAGGAAGCGGACGTTTATGGGCGTTAATTCGGGATAAAGATGGGAAGTTTGTTTCATACTAACATACAGATATTGCACTTAAAGGAGCATTTGTATGGGACATTCACATGATCACGGTAATTCTAACAATAAAAAGGCGTTACTAATTGCTTTCGTACTAACGACAAGTTTTATGATTGCTGAAGTTATTGGAGGATTTGTAACAAATAGTTTAGCACTACTATCTGATGCGGGGCATATGTTAAGTGATGCGGTATCTTTAGCTTTAAGTTTACTTGCGTTCAAGCTTGGAGAAAAGACAGCAACAGCTGCGAAAACATACGGGTATAAGCGAGTCGAAATGTTAGCGGCATTATGTAACGGTGTCGTTCTTATTGTCATTTCAGTGTACATTTTTATTGAAGCAATTCGCCGTTTTACAGAACCAGTTGAGATTGCTAGTAATGGGATGCTCATTATTGCTGTACTTGGTCTGCTTGTTAATATTTTATCAGCTTGGATATTAATGAGAGGCGGAGATGTGAAAGGTAATTTGAATTTAAGAAGTGCTTTCTTACACGTATTAGGCGATCTATTAGGATCAGTCGGAGCGATTATTGCAGCGCTATGTATTAAATTTTTCGGATGGACTGCTGCAGATGCGATTGCTAGTATTCTTGTGTCTATTTTAGTCATTATTAGTGGATGGCGTGTAACACGTGATACAGTCCATATATTAATGGAAGGTGCACCACAGCACATAAATGTTGAAGAGGTAAAAAATACATTATTAAATATTACGATTGTAAAAGAAGTTCATGATTTGCACATATGGTCTGTCACATCTGATTTTCAAGTATTAACTTGCCATCTGATTATTAAAGGTAATGAAACGCAAAGTGTATTAAAAGAGGCTACGGATGTATTAAAGGAGAAGTTTCATGTAGAACATGTCACCATTCAAGTAGAAATAGATGGTGAATTTAATCATAGTGAGACAACTTGCAAAGTATGAAAGAAAAAGGATAAGAAAAAGTGTCATAACATTTTTCGCGGGGCATACATATATATAATGTGGCCACAAATACTTTGTAAGGTAAATATTTCATGAAATTACTTTACTTATAAAGAGTCATCTTTTATAATCAGAAGTGGTAATTGATAAAGATTATCATTTTCAATGATCGTAGAAAGGAGTTTTTTAAAAGATGAGTAGTCAACTCCGTTTTGCTGTTGAAAATCGTAAGAGGCATTTAATTGATGAGTTAATTGGAGCAGGTGTGTTTAAGATTCGCGACCGACAATTATACGAGCTGTCTTTAGAGGAATTGGAAAAAGAGTACGAAGATATGGAAGAATATGCAGATATTCAGGCATAACTATATAGATTAGTAAAAGGTGAGCTGGTTACGATTTTGTGTAACCAGCTCTATTCTTATTTCATAGAAATTATTTTCTGTATTTCTTTCATTGGACGGAGCCAGTTTTGAGACATCATTTGTTCCATTTGTTGTTCGTTCTGCTTTTGCAGTGCTTGAATGATTGATTGATGTTCTTCAATAGATTGACTTGCTGGAACAAAGTTTTGGAAAAACAAATATTCAAGGCGTAAAACGTGGAGTTGCATATTTTCTAAAAAAGGTTCGATATATTGGTTTTTAGCAATGGAAGCGATTGTATTGTGAAATTGTATATCTAGTTGTAAAGCTTGTTTTGAGTTTTTTTTCTCTATAGAGCGCTGAAAATCATCATTAATTACAGAAAGAAGTTGAATATCAGCGTCTGTAATCTTTTGAAGTGCTTGCTTTCCTATTATAGAGTGAAGACCAGCCATCGTTTCATAAATGATAGGAATGTCGTCTAACTTAATAGGAGAAATTTTCGTTTTTTGCCCAGGTACCATTTCCACTAATCCAGAAAGCTCTAATATTTGAAGTGCTTCTCTTACAGGTGTTCTGCTTACTCCTAGTGCTTCAGCCAATTCCCCATCATTAATTTTTTCATCAGGTTGCAGTATACCTTCAATAATCCAATCTTGTAGTTGATTTAAAACGAGTGATTTTGCCGAAACTCTTCCTTGTTTTTTATAATTTTGAGGGACAGGCATAGTGAATTCAATCCTTTCATTGTATATTTTCCTTCTTCTCATGAACAAGACTTAATTTTGGTTTCCCTTCATCCGGTTTTTGACTTAAGATGAGCACCATTACAATGACACAAAAAGCGCCTAATAACTGAAAAGATTGAAACGGTACGTGCAATATAAGTACAGAAGAAATAATAGCTGCGAGTGGTTCTGTACAACCGAATAATGTTGTTTCTTTCGGAGTAAGGTATCGTATGCTGTCTAAGTATAAATAAAATGCTATAAGTGTTCCGAAAATGACGACAAATGTGATGAGCGGTAGGGTACTTAGTTTTACATACTTCATAGTTGATAATAAAATGAATTCTTTCGTAGAAATAAATTGTACAATTGTTACACCAATACCCCCAATAATCATGCCCCATCCAACGATAACAGAGGAAGACCATCTTTCTAGTAATTCCTTTGAATATAAACTATAAAAAGCAAGAGATAATCCAGATAAAATACCCCAAATAATAGCTGGTGTAGAAACAGCTAAGTTATGAACGGAACCGTTTGTTAGTAAGAGAAAAGTGCCTATTAATGAAAGGGCAATTGAAATGAAATCAATTTTTGATGGCCGAACGTTCCATTTGAAAAGTAAGTATACAGTAATAAATATAGGAGCTAAATATTGCAATAATGTTGCGACGGCAGCATTTCCTTCTTTTATAGAAGCGAAGTACGTGTACTGTACAGCAAGCATACCGAATAGGCCAAACAAAATCATTTTAATAGCATCAGATTTTTGTTTCCATATGCCGAATATTTCTTTTTTTCTCGTTCCGAATGATGAAATAATGAGCAAGATAACGCCAGATATAAGCAATCGAATTGTAACTAACCATTCAGTAGAAATATGTTCATATTGAAAAAGTTGTTGTGCAGCTGTTCCGGACAAGCCCCATAAACAAGCACCAATTACAACCATAATGATTCCTTTTAAACGATTTGGATCCATAATGTATAAAGTCCTCCTTTCAAAATATATATTGGATACAATATGCAATATATCACGGAGTGTATAAAAAATAAACTGAAATTTCTTTCTTAATGTAAAGTTGTTATTTAAATTAAAGAAAATTTGTTAATTAAGATAACGATAAAATAAAAAAGGCTTCTGTTGACGGAAGCCTTTTTATTTTAGATTATGAAGTGTAAGTATAAGCTGGAATAGGGTCAACAAATGTATTCCAGTTTTGTTCCATTTCCATTTCCTTTTCTGTTAGTAGACAATCATCTAATGATTGTTCAATCACAGAACGATTCATATCAATACCGATAAATACGAGCTCAGTTATTCGATCTCCATATCGCTCGTCCCAGTTTTTCAATACTTCGGGTTCTTCTGAAATAATTTGATTTCTTTCAGTTTCAGGTAATGCCGCTATCCATTCACCGGCTCCTTGAATTGTAATAGAGGAACCTGCTTGAGATAGAAGCCCTATCATATTATTACGAGATGCGAGCCAGAAAAAGCCTTTCGCTCTTACAACATCTACAGGCCATTTTTTTAGCCAATTCATAAGGCGCTCAGGATGGAAAGGGGATTTACGACGGTACACAAAGGAATTGATACTATATTCTTCAGTTTCGGGTGTATGATGTTCACTATTTAGTTCTTGCATCCAGCCCGCCGATTGACTCGCTTCCTCATAATTGAATAAACTTGTATTTAAAATTTCTTGCAATGGTACGTTGCTAAATGAAGCTTCAATAATTTTTGCACCGGGATTTAATTTTTGTAATAAATGATGCAGTTCTATCCTATCTTCTTTTTCTATTAAATCAATTTTATTAAGAATAATGACATTCGCAAATTCAATTTGGTCTATTAGTAAATCTATAACTTCTCGAGTATCATTTTCATCGATAGCCTGTTTACGGTCTAATAAACTTTCACCATCTGCAAAATCATCCCAAAATTTATTTGCATCTACAACTGTAACCATCGTATCGAGGCGACAATTTTTCGTTAAATCGATACGAAGTACTTCGTCAGTATAAGTAAATGTTTGGGCAACTGGAATCGGCTCACTTATACCTGAAGATTCAATAACTATATAGTCAATATCATCGTTTTCAACAAGCCGACTCACTTCTATCATTAAATCTTCTCGTAGTGTACAGCAGATACAACCATTTTGAATTTCTACTAATTTCTCTTCCGTACGTGAAAACCCACCTTTTTTTATAAGCGACGCATCAATGTTTAGTTCACTCATATCATTAACGATAACAGCCACTTTTAAGTTGCTCTTATTAGCCAAAATATGATGTAGTAGAGTGGTTTTTCCAGCTCCTAGAAAACCATTTAATACAGTGATAGGTACTTTTTTCATAAAATGATCTCTCCTTTAAATCGTAATGATTACGTTTTATATTAAATGATAAAAAAGAAAAAATCAATAATAAATCATAATGATTACGATTTAAGAATAGGAATAAACTATCAAATTTGTGCTGTAGTAGTGTAGGGGATTTGGACAAGTATACGGTCTAATATGAATAAAGTGGGGGGGATCATATTGGTTTTTAATAGAGCTTCAAAAGAATTAATAGGAATAGTCCTTATTGCTATTTTTCTTTTTTTATTATTTTTCGTAGATTTTACAAGTTTAGCAAATTTGCATAAAAGTATGCCAAAAGAATGGTTGAATGTGAATACGGTGTTTTTAAGTATTATATTTGAAGCAATACCTTTTATTTTATTAGGGGTAATTATTTCTTCTCTCATTCAAGTGTTTGTGACGGAAGATATGATTCAAAAAGTAATGCCGAAATCACAGATTGTTGCAATGATTCCAGCGGTATTTGTCGGAATCATTTTTCCAATGTGTGAATGTGTCATTATACCAATCGTAAGAAGACTTATTCAAAAAGGACTCCCTCTTCATGTAGGAATTGTAATTTTATTGAGTGCACCTATTATGAATCCGATTGTTCTTTTATCTACCGTATATGCATTTCAAAAAAATGATGTAGTTGTATATGCACGCTTTGGGATAACAATTTGTGCGGCGCTATTAGTAGGGCTAATTGTGTATTATTTCTATCGTGGGGAAAATATTTTAAAAGATATAGAGAATCCGGTTCAGAAAAAAGAAAAAAAGGGCTGGGGGAATGTTGTGAATCACACTGTAGATGAGTTTTTTGATACGGGTAAATATTTGTTGATTGGTGCTTTTTTTGCGAGTGTATTTCAAACATTTTTTGATCGAAATGTACTTGATACAGTGGTGCATAATGAAGTGATTTCCCCAATTATTATGATGGGATTGGGTTATGTTTTATCAATTTGCTCAGCAGCCGATGCATTTATAGCGGCATCTTTTGGACATGTTTTCTCTGTAAAAGCACTTCTCGCATTTCTTGTATTTGGACCTATGCTTGATATGAAAAATACGTTAATGCTATTTGCGTATTTTCAAAAGAAATTTGTATTCTTTTTGATCGGAATTATTATTTTATCAGTGTACACAATCTTGCAAATTACAACGTTATAGGAGGTGGGAGAAAGTGGAGGAACAGGAACAGAAAGCTTATCATCGCTATATTCGTGGCATTATTTTAATTGGTTTAGCAATGCTCTTATTTAAACTACTTGTAACAGGGAATATTTATAATTTTATCGCTCCAAAAATGATTAAATTTACGTATATCGCTTTTGTAGTAATTTTACTTCTTGGTTCGTTACAAGTTTGGAGAGATGGGAGAGAAAAACAGGATGATTGTAATTGTTGTAAGCATCATACAGCATTAAAATCAGGGATGAAAAGTTTCTTTGTATATGTTTTATTTCTTGTCCCAATTATTAGTGCTTTTCTATTTGGAGGTGTAACAATTGACGGAAGTTTAGCCGGAAAAAGGGGTATGAATCAAAGTGTACAGGCGAGAAGTATAGAAAAGAATGAAAAAGAGGGAATACTGGTAAATCCTGATTGGCAAGAACAAGATGAAACCTCGAATTTAAAAGTGACAGATCAAGTGGAAGAGCAATTAGAAAAAAGTATGTTAGGACAACGAAAAATACAAGTAGAGGATAAGGATTACGTTCAAACAATGAGTATAATTGGCCAAAATGTAAAAGGGTTTAAAGGGAAAGAAATTATATTCTCAGGGTTCATATATAAAGATAAGGATGTGACGGGGGATAAAGTGGTAGTGGCACGATACGGCATAACTTGTTGTATTGCGGATGCATCAGTCTGGGGGATGATTGTTGCAGGGGAAAACGTAAAAAAGCTCCCACCGGAAGCATGGGTGAAAATAACAGGTTTGTTGGACGAAACGACATATAAAGGAACACTATTTCCACTTGTAAAAGTAAGCAAAGTAGAGAAAATCAATACGCCTGCAGATCCGTATGTGTACGATGCATTACCACAATAAGAAAGGAATAATAATTCATATTTTTATGAAATAAAATCATAATTACAATGATAAAAAAATAAAGATAAGAGTAATTTGGTTTATTAAAAATATGTGTAGAAGGAGAAATGTGATGAGCTGGGTTACTCATAAACCAACATTTGAATTTGATCAATATAGTCCATATATTCGTATGAATTCTGCGTGGGTAGGACATTTAAACTTTGCTTATGATTTAGTAAGATTTGAAAAGCCAGAAATATTAGTTGAGTTAGGGACACATCTAGGAGCTTCTTTTTTCAGTTTTTGCCAAGGGGTAAAAGATGGAGGATTATCTACAAAGTGCTTTGCTGTAGATACTTGGGCAGGAGATGAGCATACAGGTCCATATGGAGAAGGTGTTTTTCAAATAGTGAGTAAATTCGTGAGCACGAGTTATCCTCAAATAGGGAATTTAATTCGGTCTACGTTTGACGAGGCCGTGGATCAGTTTCAAGATGGAACGATAAATGTGTTGCATATTGATGGCTATCATACGTATGAAGCAGTTTCTCATGATTATAAAACATGGTTACCGAAACTTGCGAATAACGGTATAGTGTTATTTCATGATATTGAGGTGAAAAATCGAAACTTCGGCGTGTATAAATTTTGGGATGAGGTCAAGGCGAAGTACCCTCATTTTCAGTTTGAGCATTCATATGGGCTCGGCGTGTTATTTCCGAAAGGTTGTAGTGATAAGTTTGTGGAAATACTTAAAAATAAAGAAGAAATACAAAATATGTATAAATAAAAGTAGAGCATGCATCATTTTAATGATGTGTGCTTTTTTTATGGAGAAAAATGGTAGTCCTTAAAAGGTGAGGATAATAGTAAAAAGTTTTGTTGTGACAAATATTAAAAAAGTTATTTTTGGATTGTTTTATATAAAAATGTAACATTTTTTATATTTTCCATTGCGAAAAGTAACATCTACTTTTACAATAGAAAAGGTGTTATATTATACTGAAAAAATAAATCGAAATAATATGAAAATTTTGTTTTGTCTTCGCTAATTGTATATTACATACATGTAAGACGACACACGTCATGTTATCGACTTGTAAGGAGAGAAAAAAATGAAAAGTGTAAGATTACCATCGATGCTAGAAATCATAGTTCTTTTATTACTATTTCTTGCTGTTGTCTTTTCCTTCCAAACGATTTTTGATCTCCCAATTCAATTAGCGCTATTTATTTCATGGTTTTTAGTAATTGCGCTTGGATTAAGATTAGGATTTCGTTATCAAGAATTGCAAGATGCAATTACGAAAGGGATTTCTAACGGATTAGAAGCAATACTGATTTTAGTTGCAGTAGGTGCTTTAATTGGAACTTGGATTGCTGGTGGCGTAGTACCAACATTAATCTATTATGGATTAGAATTTATTCACCCAAGCATATTCTTACTGGCAACATTAATTATTTGTTCGATAACTTCTATCGCGACGGGAACATCATGGGGAACAGTAGGAACAGCAGGTATTGCTATGATGGCAATTGGTGAAGGACTTGGCTTACCACTTCCACTTGTTGCTGGTGCAGTTCTTTCAGGAGCTTATTTTGGCGACAAATTATCACCACTTTCTGATAGCACAGTTCTTGCAGCTTCTATGGCGAAAGTAGATGTTATTGCTCACGTTCGAGCTATGCTCGTATTAGATGTTCCGGCTTACATTATTACTAGTATTATGTTTACTGTAGCTGGTTGGATGTATGGCGGCGATAATGTAGATTTGAATCGAGTAGAGTTTTTAAAAGAAGCTTTATTAAAGCAATTTGATATTAAAATATGGATGCTTGTTCCAGCGGTCATTGTTATCGCTCTATTAGCGATGAAGAAACCTTCTATGCCAACAATTGCAATGGGAGCTTTAATTGGTGCAATTTGGGCAACTCTTTTCCAAGGAATGAACTTTGGAGAGGCGATTGGAACAGCATATAACGGATTCTCAATTCAATCTGGTGTTGAATTTGTTGACAAGCTATTAAATCGTGGCGGAATTAACGGTATGCTTGGATCGGTAGCCGTTATTATTTTCGGTTTAGGATTTGGTGGATTACTTGAAAAATTAGGTGTTTTAAAAGTAATCGTATCAAAATTTGAGAAGAAATTAAATTCTGCAGGTAATGTAACATTGTCTACATTAATCGTGGCATTCTTAGCGAATATATTTGGTTGTGCGATGTACGTATCACTAATTTTAACACCGAAAATTATGGAAGATAGCTATGATAAATTAAAAATAGACCGACGTGTATTAGCACGTAACTCAGAAGTAGGTGGAACGTTAACTTCAGGTATGGTTCCATGGTCTGATAATGGTATTTTTATGGCTGGTATTTTAGGTGTAGCAACTTTCTCATACGTTCCATTTATGTGGTTAAGCTTCGTATCGTTAATTTTAGCAGTTATTTACGGATATACTGGCAAATTCATTTGGTATGTAGATGACGTTGAAAAAGGAAAGCAAGCATCATAAAAAAGTACCTTCTGCGATGGCAGGAGGTATTTTTTTTATATATACGAGTGAGAATTCTTATCATTTGAGTGGAAGTCTGTTAAAATGAGAAATGTAGGTATTTTATTTTCAAGGGGATGAAAAAATGGAGTACAGAATTGAAAGAGATACAATAGGAGAAATAAAAGTTCCGGCTGATAAATTATGGGCAGCACAAACACAACGTAGTAAAGAAAACTTCCCGATTGGAACAGAGCAAATGCCACTTGAAATTGTAAAAGCTTTTGCCATTTTAAAGAAAAGTGCAGCACTTACTAATCAAAAATTAGGGAAGCTATCAGAAGAAAAAGCAGAAGCAATTGTGGCAGCAGCTGACGAAGTGATTGCAGGGAAATGGAATGAACATTTTCCGCTTGTCGTATGGCAAACGGGTAGTGGTACACAGTCAAACATGAATGTGAATGAAGTAATTGCAAATCGAGGGAATCAAATTTTGAAAGAGAAAGGATCTGACGTACATATTCATCCCAACGATGATGTGAACATGTCTCAAAGTTCAAATGATACATTTCCAACGGCGCTTCATGTAGCGTGTGTAATCGCAGTAGAAAATCACGTATTACCAGCAATCACGAAATTAAAAGAAACTTTAGCAGAAAAAGTAACTGCATTTGAACATATTATAAAAATTGGTCGTACACACTTACAAGATGCAACACCGTTAACATTAGGACAAGAAATTAGCGGATGGCACCGTATGCTTGAAAAAACAGAGCGTATGATTGCAGAGAGCAATACATATATGAAAGAACTTGCAATTGGTGGTACTGCAGTTGGGACAGGTATTAATGCTCATCCTAAATTTGGTGAGATGGTGTCAGAGGAAATTAGCCAATTTACAGGTAAGCAATTTATTTCTGCACCAAATAAGTTTCACGCATTAACGAGCCATGATGAAGCTGTATATACGCATGGTGCATTAAAAGCATTAGCAGCTGATTTAATGAAGATCGCTAACGATGTGCGCTGGCTGGCAAGCGGGCCACGTAGTGGTCTAGGAGAAATTATTATTCCAGCAAATGAGCCAGGAAGCTCTATTATGCCAGGTAAAGTAAATCCAACGCAAAGTGAAGCGTTAACGATGGTTGTTGCGCAAGTGATGGGAAATGACGCAACAATCGGGTTTGCTGCGAGCCAAGGTAATTTTGAGTTAAACGTATTTAAACCTGTTATTGCATATAACTTCCTACAATCTGCTCACTTATTAGCAGATGCAATTGTTTCGTTTAATGATAATTGTGCAGTTGGTATTGAAGCAGATGAAGAAGTAATTAAAGAGAATGTGAATCGTTCATTAATGCTTGTTACAGCATTAAACCCGCATATTGGATATGAAAATGCAGCAAAAATTGCGAAGCATGCTCATAAAGAGGGCTTAACGTTAAAAGAAGCAGCACTGCAATCTGGACTACTAACAGAAGAACAGTTTGATGAAATTGTAGATCCGAAAAAAATGATTGCTCCGAAAGAGTAATAAAAAAAGCCAAGGTTCTTAGTATAGAATCTTGGCTTTTTTGATATTTATTTTTAAGTCCCTCCATTCGTACCACTACAAGCGCCAAAATATATTATTTTTTAGCAGGCATATTCAATGCTTTCATTTGTGGACAGTTTTCTTTTAAGAGTGAAAGGAATTTTTTTTCTTCTTGAGGTACGAAAGTTGTCACAGAGTCAAATAAATTATAATGAATTTCTAATTGCTGCCTAGTCCACTTTCCAGAGCGATGTGTTTTACCAGAGTATTTGATGTGGCGAATATCTTCAAATGGAATTTCAGTACGCAGTATGAAACCATGTTTTACGACAAGAGATGATTCCGTTACGTTGTAGTGAGAGAAATAGAATGAAGAAAGATTTACGATGTTTAATAGCATCATAAGAGTGAAAAAAATAGAATTTTCATTTTGGAAGAATAGCGAAACGAAAAAAATAATGATAAATAATGTAATAAAAATGATGTGAAATGGATTCTTTTTCGCTTTGAATTTCAAGTTAGTCACCTCGGTATACGTGTACTCTAACTAAATTAAATCACAATATCGTAATAAACCGAAAGAATATGCAGAATTGCATATTCTTTCGGTTTATTATTCGTGTAAAATTTTTTAATGGGATAAATTTAAATGGGATTTTGTAATAGTGGAGAGGTATGAAGTGACTTGGAAGAATAGAAAGTTAGCGCTAGTCATAATTGGTTGTATGATGATTATGGGTAGTTGTGCTAATAAATTTGTTGAGGATGGAAACCGAAAGCATATATTCGTACAGGTAAGTAAAGCTTTAGTCGAGATTGCAAATAGAATATATAATGGGTAAAAGGTATTTCCGTATACGGAAATACCTTTTTTGTAGTTAAAATTGAATGCTGAAGTTTTGGGATGAGTGAGTACCACTTCCGTGTTGAACGAGGTTGTTATCACTCAAATATTGAATAGCGTATTTTACTTCTTTCAGTACCTAGTCCAATATCGATAAGGAGTGCGGTAGTATCGCCTACAAGTAAAAAGGAATGTACTTTCTCCTAATGTCGATATTCACAAATCGCATAAGTATTTTGAGCGATTTGTTTAACAGTAAACCAAGGATCTTGCAAAATAATCATGTTTTGTTTCACATCCTATCTTCATTCATATATTACATACATTCACTTTTTGTTACTTTAATTCCTTATATAAATCATTTAATAGACGTTTTTATAAAAGTTTTTAGAATGGGTAAACGGAACGTTGAAATGTTTATATGTGTTGTGTTAAGATGATAAAGTGATAGTAAACGTTATTGGTATTTGTTTATTTTTAAGCAGACATATTAAAGGAGTGTTTAGTATGAGTGATATTTCAGAGAAGTTTTGGGATGCGTCGGTTGAGGAATTGAAGAAAGGGTATGTGTTTGAAGCGGAAGCAGAGGAGTATATTTGTTTAGCTTGTGGAGAAGCGTTTATTAAGGGCGTAATTTATCAAGATAATCAAGTTCTGTATGAAGCAGAGAAGTTTGTACAATTGCATGTGCAAAATGAACATACGTCTATGTTTGATTATTTATTAAATCTTGATAAGAAGTACACTGGTTTAACTGATTTGCAAAAGAAGATGGTTCAGTTTTTCCATATGGGGCTGAATGATAAAGAGATTGTAAAAGAGATGGATGGCGGAAGTACATCAACCATTCGTAATCATCGATTTACACTTCGAGAGAAAATGAAGCAAGCGAAAGTGTTTTTAGCGTTAATGGAACTGTCGGAAGAAAAATCAAAAGTACAAACGAAATTTGTACCGATTCATAGAACCGCAACGATGGTAGACGATCGCTACAATATTACGGAAGAAGAAAATGATGAAGTATTAAAAGCACATTTTACAGAAGGATTAGATGGACCGCTTTCTAAATTTCCGAAAAAGCAAAAGCGTAAATTAATTATATTACGCCATTTAGTGACGAAGTTTGATAGTAATAAAAAGTACACTGAAAAAGAAGTAAATACTGTTATAGAAAGCGTATACCCGGATTTTGTAACTTTAAGAAGATATTTAATCGAATATGGATTTTTAGATAGAACAGCAGATGGAAGTCAATATTGGGTGAAGTTATAATTATACCGAAAAGAAAATGAATAGAAGCACATCATTATAACAACTATACAAAGAGATAGAAGTTGAAAACAGATTTTTAATAAAAGGAGAAATGAAATTTGAAACCACCTACAGATAATAATAAAGAAGGTGCGGAGTCACATAAGCTAGAGAGTGAGAGTAAGAGTAAACCAATTTGGAAATCGATGTCCATGTTTTTAGTACCGTTACTATTAAGTAATGTACTACAATCAATTGGACAATTATTTGGTATGGTAGTAGTAGGGAGATGGCTTGGAGTGAATGATTTAGCGGCCATCTCAGCATTCTTCCCACTATTTTTCTTACTCGTTTCATTTGTAATTGGTATTGGTTCAGGTAGTTCGATTTTAATTGGTCAGGCGTTTGGTGCTAAAAATGAAGATCGTTTAAAAGCGATCGTTGGTACGACACTGACATTTACTTTTATTATTGGAGTTGTGTTGGCGATAATAGGTAGTATTTTTGCGATGGATATTATGCGCCTTATGGGAACGCCAGAAAATATTATTGATATAAGTGTTCATTATGCGCGTATTTTATTTATATCGATGCCAGTCTTATTTTTATATTTTGCATACACAACGTTTATGAGAGGTACAGGAGATTCTAAAACGCCATTTTACTTTTTAATTGTAAGTACAGCGCTAAATATGATTTTATTACCGATTCTTATTTTTGGATGGTTAGGAGCTCCGAAATTAGATGTGTATGGAGCAGCCTATGCTTCTGTTATATCTACAGTGATTACGTTTATTGTCATGTTAGTGTATTTAAAGAAGAAAAATCACCCACTACAATTAGATAGTACGGTAAGGAAATATCTTCGCATGGATGGGGAGTTATTAAAGCTATTGCTACGACTCGGTATTCCAGCAAGTATTAATATGATATTAGTCTCACTATCTGAAATTGCGGTAATCGCGTTTGTAAACCGTTACGGTTCGGATGCAACAGCAGCATATGGCGTCGTGAATCAGGTTGCAAGTTATGTACAAATGCCAGCCGTTAGCCTTGGTATTACAGTTTCTATTTTTGCAGCGCAATCAATTGGTGCAAATCAATTTGATCGATTGCAGAAAGTTGTGAAGGCAGGAATTATTATGAACTACGTCATCGGTGGTGTGCTAATATCTCTTATTTACTTATTCTCAAGAGACATTCTATCACTATTTTTAACGAGTCCAACAACAATTGAAATTGCTCATAGCCTCGTTATGATTACGTTATGGAGTTATTTAATTTTCGGTCATGCACAAATTATTAGTGCGACAATGCGAGCAAGTGGTACAGTATTATGGCCAACTGTTATTGGAGTCGTATCAATTTGGCTTGTTGAAGTACCTGTAGCGTATTACCTTTCTTACCATACAAGTCTTGGCATAGAAGGGATATGGATTGGGTACCCAGCAGCATTTATTGTCAGCTTAATTTTACAATATGCATACTATAAGCTTTCATGGCAGAAGAAACGAATTACACGATTAGTAAGTTAACTCATGCAAATGTCCCTAAGTTATTATACTTAGGGACATTTTTTGTAAGTGTAGGTTTACAAATAGCTTTTTAAAGTGATATCAAAATGTTGTCTAATGAGTTTGTTATCACTCATATAAAACTCCCACGCTTTTTCAGGTTCACCGATAATTTCAAAAGATTCTTCTGTAATATATAGAGCGCAATTATCCTCTAGTGCAATTCCTTCTATATTACCTTGATGATTTTGTAAAAAGGAGTGGAAGGCGTTCATTCTATTTAATTGATTATAATGTGGACAAAATCTTTTGTTCACAATCCCCCAGCCGTTGCTCTCTATATAACCAGAGCCTTCATAATTTGACCGGATACTAGATGTGAACCAGCACATAGCACCGGCGCTCCATCCCGCAATGAGCGTTCCTTGCTGCAAAGCGAGTAATAATTTTTCGTCAAGTTTATGTTCTTTCCATTGTGTAAGCATGTGAATATAGTTCCCGCCACCAAGATAAATCAAATCAGCTGATTGAATCATTTCGTCTATTTCATATGTAGAAGGTGTATCGGCTATAGTACGTAAAATTTGCACTTCACAGTGTAATTGTTTTTCGAACGTGTCTAAAAATAATTTTATATAGCTTTCATCATCATGACTAGCTGTAGGAATGAATAATACTTTTGGATACAGTTTATTTGTTAATTCTATAAGTCGCTCATTAATAGGCGAGTGATTTGAATCTTGTAAATCACCGCCACCAATGACAGCTAATTTCATAGTAAAGCACCACCTAATCATTTTCGTTATATAAAAATTCGATAGAAGAGAGTTACATTCCTTCTATCATGTAATGAATAAGTAGAAAATGTAGTTTCAGTATATCGGAATAATAAAGGTGATGATAGCTAAATGAAAAATGAATTAGAAACAGTTTATTGATATATAATATTTCATACTATTGTTTCAAAAAATAGGAAAAATATGTTTAAATTAATATAACGACGTAGTAATTAATATTGAATTAAAAAAGAATTAGAAATAATAGAGATTTGAAAAGTACTTTTTACTTTTAATAGGAACTTGTATCGTAATATGGTAAAATTATTTCAATATATTTATTTATTGTAGAATGAATAGAGGGAGCGTGAAAGAGTGGATTTTCGATTTGAGTTTGCAGCGAAAGTGAAAGAATACTTAGATGATGAGAAGGATGAAAAAATAATAAAAGATGGACATAGAGATATAATTTTTCACTATTTATATGCGTTAGAGGCTGAAATTGGCGTTGTAAAAAATCCTAACTTTACTTTTTTTACATCAGGAAGACGTTCACATATCGTATTGGAAAATATTGAATTTAAAACAGAGGTAAATGTCAAAAGTAACATCATTGAAATTACAAAAATAGTGGATAATGTCGTTATTCCGTTAGATACTATCGTAGCGAAAGATCGGGAATTATTTGCACTTGGGCGTAATGAAACGTTTAGTGTACAAATATTAGAGCAGTATCTCTTTGAGACATTTGGAGAGAAGTTAGGTTTACAATGAATGGAATGGGGTATTGAATTTTAGTTTATATCATTCGCGTTTGACCTTTCATTTAATTTATACTACAATTCGTAGTGTGAAAGGAGCCGTACTATGTTTACTCAAAACTATAAGTTAAATGAGCAAGGGTTAAATCACTTTTTTGGACCACTTGAAGCGAAAATTATGGAGATCGTTTGGTCTACTGAGGGTATTACGATTAAAGAAGTGCAGCAGAAATTAAGTGGAGAATCACCTGTGAATTTTAATACTGTTATGACAGTTATGAACAGGTTAGTAGAGAAATTACACTTAGAAAAACAGACTGTGAAAAGAAGTGGCATATACCGAGCTATACAAACAAAGGAAGAATTCTTATCCAATCAAACGAAGAAAATGACACAGGAATTGATGGGGGAATTTGGAGATTTAGTTGTAAATCATATGTTAGATGAGTTAGAGCAGGCTGATCCGACTTTAATAAAAAAATTAGAAACCAAATTGAGTCAGTTAAAAAAAGAGGATTAATGAAATGAAATGGCAAATGCGTAAAATCGTATTGTTAGCAGTGATTGTTAGTACCCTCTTTTTTAGTATGTTAGTGTATTACGTTACATATCCATTCTTGTTTCAAAATAAGGCGTTCTTTCTTTCGAATTTTTGCTTGTTCCAGTTAGAACAACATATGAAGGAATTATCGCTCATTCGTATTATAATTACTGGATTTTTACTACTTACTGTTTTCATCGTGTGCAAAAGAATTTGGAGGCAATTTTTCTATAGTAAAAAGTTACAAAAAGTACTTATCCCTTTCATTCGAAAAGGAAAACAAATATATATATTGCCGACCGAGGAAGTTGCGGCATTTACAATTGGGTTATTTCGTCCGAAAGTTGTTATGTCAGAAGGTATGCTTCAAACATTTTCAGATGAAGAAATGGATGCAATTATTTTCCATGAAGAATATCATCAAAATAATCGAGATCCGTTAAAATTATTTTGTTTTACGTTATTAGCAGAAGGAATGATATACATCCCGATATTAAAAGGGTTATTGCAGCGATATCATGTGTATCAAGAGTTAGCTGCAGATAAGTATGCAATGCGAAAAATGAAATCTAAATTCGAGTTAGGCAGCGCATTATTAAAATTAATTAAAATAAAGACAATGGAAAATCGATGTGTGACAGCTTCATTTGCAAAAACAGCAATAAATTTACGAATCGAGCAAGTGTTAAATGAAAAAGTTGTTAAGCTTACTATTCCGTTACACACGAATTCGGTATATGTAACATTAGGTTTATTCTGTATGTCGGTTGTACTTATTGTCGGAGAGTGCATATAGCCTCTTTTTTTTAAGAATTAACACTACTTATTGTAGTGTGTTAGGGGGAATAAAATGAATGCGGCAGATTTAACAATTTGGCTTGTAGCTGGAGCGGGGGTATTGTCATTTATATCACCATGTTCTTTACCGTTATATCCATCTTATTTATCATATATTACTGGTGTGTCTATTCAAGATTTAAAAGAAAATCGTGGGATGATGCAAAAATCAGCGATTATACATACCGTATTTTTTATGATCGGATTTTCGGTTATTTTTTACGCGTTAGGTTTATCGGTAAGCTGGATTGGAATAACATTTTCATCTAACCAAAAATTGATTCAACAAATTGGTGGGGTTTTTATTGTTTTTATGGGATTGTTTATGACAGGCTTGTTTCAACCTAAGTGGCTTATGGCAGAGAAAAAAGTGAAGTATAGAAGTAAATCGACGGGGTATATTCGCTCTATTATAGTCGGTATGACATATGCAGCGGGGTGGACGCCATGTGTTGGACCGATATTTTCAGCTGTACTCATGCTTGGTGCGACGAATCCTGAAGGAGCACTTCTTTATATTACCGCATATACTCTTGGATTTGCGGTTCCGTTTTTCGTGATGGCATTTTTTATTGGGAAGGTAAAATGGATCGTTACATATGCCAATGTCATGATGAAAATTGGTGGCGGAATGATGATTGTAACAGGTATCTTATTGTATACAAATCAAATGACGAAAATTACAGCATTCTTTATTCGTCTATTCGGTGGATTTACAGGCTTTTAATAATGAGGAGGAAGA
Organism: Bacillus cereus; assembly: GCF_007678085.1. GTDB lineage: Bacteria > Bacillota > Bacilli > Bacillales > Bacillaceae_G > Bacillus_A > Bacillus_A cereus_BE. The sequence goes on from NZ_VEDW01000001.1 coordinate 261,164, forward strand.
AAAGTGAAGAAACTAATTGCGATTATACTGGCCGGGGCACTAATTTGGGCCGGAGTTAACTTTTATAATACAAAAAAAGAAGAAAAAGAAAGAAAAGCAAAACAAGCGGAGCTACAAAAAACAGAAGTATTACCACAAGTAGGATTTAAAGCGCCAAACATAACATTAAAAGGATTAGACGGTAAGTTGTATTCGTTAAATGATGCAAAGGGAAAACCGTATCTTATTAATTTTTGGGCATCATGGTGTGGCCCATGTGAAATGGAGGCACCTGACTTAGTTCATATGTATGATAAATATAAAAAGGATGTTGAAATTTTCGCGGTAAATGCAACAATCGGAGATCCAGTACAAGAAGCGAGTGCATTTGCAGATCGTCACGGATTTAAGTTTCCTGTTTTACTAGATATGGACGGAGTAGCTGGATTAGATTATAAAGTATTCTCGTTACCAACGACATTTTTTGTTAATAAAGATGGAATTATCGTAGAGCAAGTACGAGGCGTATTACCTCCAGATCAATTAGAAGAGAAATTTAAGAAATTAATTGAGAGTTAAAGAGGGGATTATGTATTGATGGAGTGGATCGTGAGGTTACAACCCGTATCTCTTATAATTGGAAGTCTATTTGGGTTCATGTTGATGAAACGAAAGATGAAGAACGAGAGTGTACCATATGAAAAAATGATGGATGCAGTAACAAATGCTTTTCTTATCATGGTATTTGCATGGAAATTTGCATCGGCAATTATAAATCCAGTATGGGCTTTTAAATCGCCATTGCAAGCACTATTAGCTGTGGGAAGTATGAAGCATATTATAGTAGGCTGTGTAATTGCGAGTGCATATATTGTTTGGAAAAGTAAAAAGGAGCAATTTTCGCTTCGTATTTTACTTGATGTCTTGCCTATTGGACTATGTATGAGTATTATTTTTTATTTTCTATTCCACCAAAAAATAGGCGTACAAACGACATTGCCTTGGGGTGTGAAAATATATGAATCTAAATTTTTATATCACCCCATTTTTGTGTACGAGATTATTCTAGCCCTTTGTATAATGGGCTTGTTATGGGTGAAAAATGAAAGGCTCGGAAATGGAAAGAATATAAGTGTTTTTCTAATTATTGAGGGGGTTGCTCATATCATTATTTCACTTGTTAGTGAACAAAATTCGGTTCTATTTGGTCTATCAGTACAGCAAATAATGAGCTTCTTTGTTATTTGTTTAGGGATTTTGTTGGTACCGAAAAAATAAAAAGATAGCCACATATGGAGTATGTGGCTATCTTTTTTACTTTATATTAAAAAATCGGCGGAGTAACTGAAAATAAAACAATCGCATTTTTCTCGAATTGATTTACCCATTTATGTTTTAAATAAGCGGGTATTTTTACGCTATCACCTGTTTCTAATATGTATTCTTCTTCGTTTAAATGTAATGTGATTGTCCCGTCTAATACAAATGCTAGTTCTTCACCTTTATGTTCTAGTACATTTTCTGATGAAGCTGTATTCGGCGGAACAGTCATAATCGCTGTTGCTAAATTTCCTGTGAAATCAGGTGATAGCATTTCATATGATAAATTATCGATAATCATTTTTTTTCGTTTATGAGAACGTACAATTAAATCGTCTGTATTTGTGTCTTCAAGTAAAAAGCTAAATGTTGGAACTTCTAACGCTTTAGCGAGTACTTTTAATGTTTGGATAGAAGGGTTAGCAGACCCGCGCTCAATTTGACTTAACATAGACGGTGTAATATCGGCCATCTTTGCTAAGTCTTTACTCGTTAAACCTTTTTCTTTTCTTTGTTTTTCAATCTTTTTACCAATATCTATATTTTCCATAATGAAAAGCTCCTTAATAATTATTAAATTATATTTAAATAAATTAAATTAAAATTAACTAAAGTAAATGATTTGTGTTAAACTATATTAAAATTAATTTAATTTAATTATAATTTATTGAATCGTAAGCTACAAGGTTATGAGGAGGAAGAGAAATGATGGGATTAGAGAATTTAAAAGAGGAATATCCACTAATAAATAAATTAATCGTAACAGAAGAAGTATTTTGGGTGAATCCGAACATGGAAAAGTATGAAACGGCAATAAAAGATTCACCACTTAATGAAGAGAATGTAAAAGATGCAGAAGAGAGGTTAAAGCGTTTTGCACCATACATTGCGAAAGTTTTTCCTGAAACGAAAGAAACGGGGGGGATTATAGAATCACCTTTAGTAAAGATAGCTTCTATGAAACAATCTTTAGAGAAAAATTACGGGCAACCTATATTAGGAGAATTACTGTTAAAATGTGATAGCGGGCTTCCGATATCAGGGTCAATTAAAGCTAGAGGAGGCATTTATGAAGTGCTGAAACATGCTGAACAACTTGCTTTGCAGCATGGAATGTTAAAAAAGGATGATGATTACTCTATTTTAGATAGTGATACATGTAGAGAGTTTTTTGCAAAATACTCAATTGCGGTAGGTTCTACAGGTAATTTAGGGCTAAGTATTGGGATTATGAGTGCGAAACTAGGTTTTAACGTAACTGTTCATATGTCAGCGGACGCAAAAGAATGGAAAAAAGATTTATTAAGAAGTAAAGGTGTAAACGTTATTGAATATGAAGCTGATTATAGTAAAGCAGTAGAAGAGGGGCGTCAGCAAGCGGATGCAGATCCTAGCTGTTATTTTGTAGATGATGAGAACTCACATGATTTATTTTTAGGATACGCAGTAGCAGCGTCACGTTTACAAAAACAATTAGAAGAGTTAGAGATTGTAGTAGATGAAGAACATCCTTTATTTGTTTATCTTCCGTGCGGAGTAGGAGGCGGACCTGGCGGAGTCGCATTTGGTTTAAAGTTATTGTATCAAGACAACGTACACTGTTTCTTTGCGGAGCCAACGCACTCTCCATGTATGTTACTCGGTTTAATGACAGGACTTCATGATAAAATTGCTGTTCAAGATATCGGGATTGATAATGTAACAGATGCGGACGGACTAGCGGTAGGAAGACCTTCTGGATTTGTTGGTAAAACGATGGAACCATTTTTGAGTGGGAATTACACAGTAAGTGATGAAGAGTTATATAGATTATTAAAAGAACTAGCAGATACAGAAAATATTTATTTAGAACCTTCTGCGTTAGCGGGAATGATAGGGCCAGTAAAAGTATGTACAGAAGATGAGTATTTACAGGAGCAACAGTTAACAGAGAAGCTGAAGAAAGGTACTCATATTGTGTGGGGAACTGGTGGTAGTATGGTTCCGGAAGATGTGATGAATGGGTATTATAAAACAGGTGAGACATTAATGTTAAAACAAAAATGAGGCTAGTTGTAGCCTCATTTTTTATTTATCCCGCTATTTGCGGGCAGTAAGACCTCTACCTTAAAATTCAGCGAGAGCAAAAGAAGTTAGGTGGGGGATCAACTGTCCGTAAAAGCCCGATTGGTGAAGGCTAATAATCAGCGGGGGATGCCTCCACTGATTAAAGTTTCACTTTATATAACATATGTATTATTATAAATTCTTTGTTATTTTCGCATTAGTTCATTATAGTATAGATATAAAGAACGAATATGAAATACATATAACAAAAAAGCTTTATTTTACATAATAAGAGGATGTGTATACGATGTCATTACAGACTAAATATATAGCGGGTATTTCGCTTGGGGTTATGGGAGTAGGTTTTGCGGCTTCTATCCCGTTTCAAGGAACGGTAGCTGGAGAGATTATTCAAGGGGGATTTGAAGCTGGATTAGTTGGTGGACTTGCGGATTGGTTCGCAGTTACAGCATTATTCCGTCATCCGATGGGAATTCCAATTCCACATACAGCGTTATTACCTAAAAATCGTAAACGAGTAACGAAAGGGCTCATTAACACGTTAGAAAATGAGTGGCTGACGAAAGAAAGTATTACGAATAAAGTAAAAGAAATGCAGCTAGCACAAATGGTGCTGCAAATTGCTGAGAGAGAAATGCAGTCTGACGCTGTGAAAAAGGGAATTGTAACGATTGCGGAGAAAGCGATTGTAACAATAGATATAGAAAAGTTAGCTGTTATTATTGAAAAAGAATTAAAAACGTATTTGCATACAATTAATACAAGTAACATACTACAAGTGCTTGTTGATCAATTAGTTGTGCAAGAATATGATGAAAAGACACTTGATTACATTTTAGTAAAAGTGAAAGATTGGACAGCGCAAGATGAAGCACGATACCAGCTCGGAAGCTTAGGTATGAAGGCGATGGAAAACATAAAAGTAGATGGATTTTTACAGTTTACTTTGAAATCGTTTATGAATATTGTAGATGAAGATAAAATTGGCGGCATTTTGCAGAAGTTTATTATTAGCAATATTAACAGCTTACAAGATGCGGATAATAGCACGAGACAACTTATATTATCGAAAATTCGCCAAGAAATTATAAATGTAAAAGAAAATGAAGCGTTACTACAAGAATTAGAAAATTGGAAAGAAAAATGGATTGCCAATTGGGATGCTACTGACAAAATTAAAGAGATGCTGGAGCAAGTACAACAAAGGGCAATTACTTTTGTGAAAAACGAAGAATTTGCGGATAAGTATGTTATTCCATTTTTACAAACGCAAATGAATAAAATAAAAGAAGATGAACAGACTGTTCAAAAAATAGAAGAGTGGTTACAAAAACAAGTTGTCACACTTGTGGAAAAGAATCATTCGAAAATCGGAAAACTTGTACAAGAAAATCTTGATAAGTTAGATGATAAAACGTTAATTGAAATGATTGAAAATAACGTCGGTAAAGATTTGCAGTGGATTCGGGTAAACGGGGCTGTTTGCGGATTTATGATTGGATTAGTGTTAGAAGGAATTAAAGCGATTATATGAGAAAAACCTTCCACAATTGTGGAAGGTTTTTTATTTTTCAATAACACTCATATTTATATTATAGGCTTTCTCAATATTTAATTTGTACGTCCCATTTCCTGTTTTAATCGAATTTTTATACCAATGTTCTTGCTCGTTGAATTCTGGATTTTCTTCTGAAGAATTATTTTCTTTTTTCGTTAAATCTTCAACTTGTTCCCAAGGTGTGTTTCCGTGTGCTTGTTTTTTGTTTGTTACGGCGATTAAAGATACATCGCTTTCTTTCGTTAAATGAACAGATACATTTGAACTTTCTTGTACAAACCAATTATTTTGTAATTGACCTGGATAAAGGGATAGTTCGTTATTTGAAGCACGAACTTCTACATTTTTATTTTGCGGAAGAACGAGTGTCGGTTTGACCTGTGGTGTTGAATTCCATAACGTATGTTGAACTGGTAATGATTTTAAAGTGATATACATCGTTTCCCCAGCTGTTTGAACTGAAAGGAAATCTTCTTGTTTCAAATTGAGTTTTTCATTAGCTTTCGTCGTCATTTCATATGTTCCAAGAAGGTGAATTTCATTTGTATTATTTCCCTCTATTGTAAGAGGGTGCTGCCCTGCATCCACTACAATTTTTTTGATAGACTCAGGTATATCAAGTTGTTCACTTGGAATATTACTCGTTTGGCGAGTGGTATGAATAGAATGACGAACTTCATCTAGTAATCCAGTTGATAATAAACAGTAAAAAGCAATTCCGACGCTTCCTAAAACGCCGATAAAGAAAATACTAAAAATATCATATTTAATAAAGGATTGTTCCTTCTTAGAAAATAGAAGGTATAGTAAAATTTCCACGCCAAGTATAATAAGTAAAACAGGCCACCATGCTGTTAAGGAATCTAATACCTCAGTACCTTTTATAACTGAAAATAGTAAGAAGCAACCTAATGAAATAATAGAAAGCCCCATTGAAAATGTTCCAACGCGCCATGTTCTCATTCTTGTGTACCACCTTTGTTTTCTTTATTTCCAACTAACAATTTAAAGCCGCCACCAATTAAGAGGAGTGCAACGATAGATGTTTGGAAATAGCGATAATAGAGATCGCTAAGATGAATGTTAAATATAGTTGTAAAGTAATCATTCAAAATAGGAAGGAGTGTTTGATCTAATAAATAATAACCACCGAGTGTAATTAACCCAATACCGATCCATCTTTGATGATTGATAAAATAATCAATGATAGGTTCGTCATTTACACGTTCTTTTCCATACTTTGCAGTTTGCTGTAAAGCGTCAAAGAAGCTATAGAACCAAATGATTGGTACTAAAAATAAAAACGCCGAAAGTCTTAATAAGTCGAGTAAATATATTGAAAGTAAAAAGGCTGCCATAAGCTGAAGGCCACGGCGTTGTAAGCCTAAATACATATGTCCTGCTCCGGGGAACATCGCTAAAATAGAAGCGAATGTTTTATTTTTCTTTCCTTGTTCACGGTGCTCTTCAAACTCTTCGAAAATAGTACGATCATCTAGTTGCTCGCCACGTTCTTTTTTCTGGAGTTGCTGAACAACATCGAAGAAATTGTAAATCCATAAAACAGGTAATGTAATAAGGAAGATAAGGAAACTTTCTTGCGATGTTAAAAGTGCAACGAATATAATCATACTTCCGATTCCTGTGCAAGCTACTAAAAATGTAAGTCCACGTTGCATAAGTCCTAATTGAAAATGACCAAGTCCAGGGATGATGGATAGGAGAATGATATAAAATCGTTCGCTCTCTTTAGAGGACTCTGTAAATTCACCGGCTGCTTGTTTTTTCGATTGATTAATAATAGTGATAACTAAATCTAATAAATTGATCGCCCATAACACGACTAGTAAAAATAGAGAAAGAAAAGCAATATCACGCGCCCCTAATGCTATTGTACAAAATGCTGCAAAGATAAATAGAAATACAGCCCCTCCGCTATATAAAATAAACCGTCCTATCTTTTTTAAATATAAATGTCCAAGCCCAGGAATTAGCCCTAATACAAGTGCTAAAAAGGGATTTTTATTCATGCTTTGAACCTCCGTCCTTTTTTGATGTGTCTACCGATTTGTTTACAATTTGTTGTGAGATAGAAGACTCGTTATGTTTTGAAGATTTCTCGAAATTGGATGTCGCTGTGAAAATATATTGGAATAAACCACTTACCATAAAAATAATTGTAGCTGCGGTCGCAATTATGTAGTGAATAATCGTTCGCTTTAGTGAGTTTGTTTTTATATTTTCATTAAGTTGTAGCGTTTCAAAATCAATTTGCGTCATAACTTCGTTCGTAAATGAATCATCATTTATCATTGGAAGGTTTTCATGGTGTTCATCAATACTCTCCATATAAAGTGCTAAACAATGATCACATTCATAAAGGTGTTCTTCCATAGATTCACGTTCATTGTTTTCGATAAAATCTAATGTATAATTGCGCCAATCTTCTTTTGAATAATGCATCATAGAAACTCTTCCTCCTTCCAATGTTTTTTAATCCATTTTCTTGCCCGATACAGTTTCATTTCGACAGTTTTCACTTCGATGTTTTCCTGTAAAGCAATTTCTTGATAACTTTTTTCTTCTAAGTAATGTGCGAGAACGACGTCACGGTAATTTTCGGGAAGTTCTCTCAGTTTTTGAGCAATGAGTAATTTTTGCTCTTTCGTCAATAATAAAGCCTCAATATTATGAGAGGATTTTATATTTTCCTCAGTTTCTTTACATAAGGAGAGTTCTTCGTTTTCTCTAGCTTTTTTTCTCTTATAATCAATAGCGTGATTGGTGGCAATACGTGCCATCCACGTTTTTAATCCGCGAAATTGATAATTAGGGAGAGAGGCGTGAATTTTTACGAATACTTCTTGTGTAACATCTTTCGCATCTTCTTCGTGTCTTAAAATAGAAAAGATAACTTGGAAAATATAGTGACGATATGTTTGCACAAGGATACGAAAAGCATGTTCGCTTCCTTGCTTTGCTTTTTCAATTAATTGTTTTTCCTCAATGGGTCTCTCCCTCCTTTTTGACGCATTCTATTATATAGACGTAAGAAATGACTGGTCACCCTACACATGTTGTAAAAAAAGAATAATATATTTTTAGAAAGGAGGCTATATGAAAAAAGGTGTGAAAAAATGGTAAAAAGGAGTATATAATGAGCAAGTGGGAAATGTTACGGGAAGAAAGGATGTGAATGTTAGTAGGGAAAGGTCCATACTAACAAACATGAAAATTAAAATATTAATAGCAGACGATAACTCTTTTATTAGAGAAGGCATGAAAATTATTTTAAATACATATGAAGAATTCGAAGTGGTAGATACAGTAAATGATGGGAAAGAAGCAGTGGACTATTGTAAAAAGAACGACGTTGATATCGCTCTTTTAGATGTTCGCATGCCAAATATGAACGGGGTAGAGGCGACAAAATTTATTTGTGAAGAGACGAAAACGAAACCGCTAATTTTAACGACGTTCGATGATGATGAATATATTTTGGACGCCGTGAAGAATGGGGCGAAAGGTTATTTATTAAAAAATAATGATCCAGAGCGTATTCGTGATGCAATAAAAGGAGTATATAACGGTCAAACTGTTATGCAAGATGTAGTGCTTGATAAAATTAAGTGTAATTTAATGGAAAGCAAAGAGGACGAATGTAAAATAGATAAAAGTCTATTTACAGAAAGAGAGCTTAGTATTATTGCATTAATTGCGAAAGGTTTCTCGAATAAAGAAATTTCAAAGCAACTTTTCATATCTGAAGGAACGATAGCAAATTATATTACATCAGTTTTAGGGAAAACTGGACTTGAACATCGTACACAAATTGCGATTTATTATTTAACAGGGAAAGTAGATTAAAGATATGGAATTTTGGTTAATTGTAAGTAAATTAATTGTCTTTATATATATTGTGTTTAGTTACATTTATTTAAATGTCGCGAACTTACCATGGATTATACTTACTTTGCTTTTATATCTTTCTGTAAACGTGCTCATTTCTATATTTAAAAAAGATGCGCCCAAAAGCATATTAACTTCTCTGTCAATTGGCCTAGTTATTTTATTTACATGGAAGATTCATCTGTTTTTCATTTTGTTTTTACCATTGAACTTATATGAAATTATATTTCGTTATATAGAGAAGAAATGGCTGATCTTTATCATTATGATGATGCCTATTATTTTTACAGATGAAAGTATTCGAATGACATATGGATTAATTGTTGCATTTTCTTTCATTGTATTAACTATGGCAGAACGGTATACATCGCGTATATTAAAGCTTGAATCACAAAATGATAAGATGCGAAAAGATATGCAGCGGCTGACGAAAAGCTTACATGAAAATAAAGAGTATATAAAGCAATCGGAGTACACATTTAAGTTAGAAGAGAGAAACCGGCTCTCTCAAGAAATTCATGATAAAATTGGCCACTCGATGACAGGAGCACTAATTCAAATGGAGGCAGCAAAGAGATTAATGGGGATAGATAAAGAAAAGTCTGCCGAGTTATTACAAAATGCAATTCATATTTCGAAAGATGGAATTGAAAGTATTCGGGTTACATTAAAAAATATGAAGCCACCAACTGAGCAAATTGGTATTCATCGTATGAAATTATTCATAGAGGAATTTGCCGGTAAGCATGAAATAAATATTCCTTTCGTATATAAAGGAAATTTAGATATGATTTCACCGATTCAGTGGAAGATTATCGGTGAAAATGTTACGGAGGCACTAACGAACGCGATGAAATATGCTGAGGCGACAGTCATTTCAATCGATATTCATGTACTTAACAAGATGGTAAAAGTGCAAGTGAAGGATAACGGAAAAGGTGTAGCTCTCGTTAAGAAAGGTCTCGGGATTATGGGGATGGAGGAGCGAACAGCGTCAGTAAACGGAAAAATTATTGTAGATGGAACAAGTGGTTTTTCAGTAACAATGTTGTTGCCGATATAAGAGAATCGGACGAAGATGAATCATCTCATATGAAAAAAGTGAATAATCTCATGTGAAAAGAATGAACTTCTGCACTGAGCAGGTTCATTTTTTTTGTTTATACTAAAAGCAGAGAAACCGAAATAGGGGTGAAATGATGAATACATTAGAAATTAAAAATTTAACGAAAAAATTTGGTGATTTCATCGCGGTAGATAATATGTCTTTATCTATTAAAGAAGGAGAGATATTTGGCTTTTTAGGATCAAATGGTGCTGGTAAAAGTACAACGATAAATATGATTGCTGGGTTGTTAAGAAGTAATGAAGGTGAAATTAGCATATTAGGAAAAAATATAAAGAAACATAATCGATTTGCGAAGATGAATATCGGTATCGTTCCGCAAGATATCGCGATTTATGAAGAGTTAACTGCCTATGAAAATGTGAAATTCTTTGCTGGCTTGTACGGGTTAAGAGGAGCTGAGCTAAAAGCGAGAGTAGAGGAAGCACTTCAGTTTGTAGGGCTTAGCGATAAACATAAAAGTTACCCGAAAAACTTTTCAGGCGGGATGAAACGAAGACTGAATATCGCTTGTGCAATCGCTCATAGACCGAAGCTAATTATTATGGATGAGCCGACAGTTGGAATTGATCCACAGTCAAGAAACTATATTCTCCAATCTGTTCGAAAATTAAATGAAATGGGAAGTACCATTATTTACACGAGCCACTACATGGAAGAAGTAGAAGAGATTTGTACGAAAATAGCAATTGTAGATCACGGTAAGGTAATTGCAGAAGGTACGAAAGAGCAGTTGAAAGCGATTATTACTGATACGAAAGACGTTTGGGTTGAAGTGAAGTCAGTAGAAAATTTAGATGTAGAACAGTTAAAAGAGATAAACGGTGTGAAAGCTGTTCAAATTGAAGAGAACGTAATTAAAGTAAACTCGGATGCAGGAGTAAACAATTTAAATAAAATTATTCAGCACTTCATTAATCATGACATTGAAATCCGCTCGTTAGAGGAGCAGGCTCCAAACTTAGAAACAGTATTCCTTACGTTGACTGGAAGAAACTTACGAGATAAATAAAAGGTAAATGAAGAAAAGGTAAAGGGAGGTTCATCAATTGAACATCTTCAATATTGCAGTTATGCATATTAAAAGAGATTTCAGGGACGTAAGAACTTTAGTTTTTATGTTAGCATTTCCGATCGTACTTATGCTTGTGTTAGGAACGGCGTTAACGAATGCATTTAATAGTGATAGTCAATCGATTAAGGATATACAAGTGCTATATAAAGATGAAGCGAGTAGCACACTTTCTCAATCGTTTGAAGCATTTATGAAAGAAGTCGATAAATCTGGTATTCATTTTAAAAAAGCTTCTGGCAGTATAGATGGGAAAGAAGAAGTGAAGCAAAATAAATATGCTGCTTATGTAGAGTTAAATAAAGATGGTGCAAAATTATACGGAAGTGACAAAAGTAGTATTGAGGGAAGCATTGTGGAAGGTATGCTTACAACGTTTGTTGATAAGTACAATGTAGTGACCGAGGTTGCAAAAGTAGATCCTAGTAAGGTAAGCACAGTTATTTCAAACGGAAATCATAATGATTATATAAAAGAAACATCTTTACAAGCTGCAAAAAAGCCGGGTTCTATGGATTACTATGCAGTTGTAATGACGACGATGATTGCACTATATGCTGGAATGGGAGCGAGTTCTTTAATTCGAGGAGAACGCATACGTAAAACAGGAGATCGTCTCATTGCTGCGCCTATAAGTAAGGCTGAAATATTCATTGGAAAAGTACTTGGTAGCTTAGTAGCAAATGCCCTTTGTGTATTACTCGTCATGTTATTTAGCAAATTTGTTTTTCAAGCGAATTGGGGCGACCATCTTGGAATCATATTTATTATTTTATTAACACAAGTTTTTCTAGCGATTAGCTTCGGTTTAGGGATTGGGTATATTACGAAAACGGCTGAATCATCGAGAGCAATTATTCTTGTTGTTATACAGTTAGCTTCTATTTTTGGTGGGGCATATGTCGTAGTAGAAGAAAATTTTATTACGAACTTATCGCCATTAATGTGGGCAAACACGGCTGTCATGAAAATTATTTATGCAAATGATATAGGAGCGGCGCTGCCGGTAATATGTTTAAACCTCGGAATTTCAGCACTCTTTTTATTAATTGCGATTATTGCATTACGTAGACGGGAGGGGCTATAGTATGAAAGATATTTTATGGCTCATACAAAAAACGTTATCTGTACTTTTGAAAAATAAAAAAGGCTTATTCATTATTATTAGTTTGCCGATAATCGGAACGCTCATCTCTTTTTCGATATACGGAAATGCGGGGCAAGGAACGTTAAATATCGGGATTGTAAATAAAGAAAATGAGCCGATAGCAAATGATACGATAAAGTTTTTAGAAGGATTAAATCATGTGAAAGTGAGTAAGATTAAAGAGTCGGAAGTAGAAGATAAACTCACTTCCAAAAAACTTGATGGAGTTATTACATTAGCTTCTGGTTTTTCAAAAAGTGTTCGAGAAGGAAAGCCAGATCATATAGAAGTTGCATCGATTAAAGGTGATCAAGTAACAGGATTTATAAAATCATATTTATATAACTATATTGATAATGTAGCAGCTATTAGTAAAGTAGCAGGAACAAATCAAAGTGCATTTGATACTATGTACGCAGGGTATCAAAAAAGTGCATTTAAAATGAAAACGGAGACGCTAGAAGATACTTCAAAAAATAAAGATATGACAAACCAAACGATGGGTTACCTTATTATGTTTATGCTGTTTTCAGCAGCGAACTTATCAGGTTATATTTTAAAAGAAAAAGAAAATAGAACATATTTCAGACTCTTATCAACGCCGATAGATGGGAAGAAGTTCATATTATCTAATGTCGGGGTAAATCTGATGATATTAACAGTACAAATTCTAATTACAACCTTATTCCTAACGAATGTTTTTCATACGAATATCAATATGCCTTTCATAGTGATGATTGGTGTACTCATGCTATTTGCATTAATAGCGATTGGAATATCGCTAGTTCTTGTTGCTTTTTCGAAAAACTCAGCATCAGCAAACGCAATGCAAAATATGGTTATTGTACCGACATGTTTACTTGCTGGATGTTATTTCCCGTACGACATTATGCCAAAAGCAGTGCAAAAAGTAGCTGATTTTCTTCCGCAGAGATGGCTATTAGACACAGTATCAAAACTACAACAAGGAATTCCAATTTCAGATTTGTATTTAAATATTTTAATCTTAATTGCCTTTGCGGTAGCATTCTTCTTAATTGCTATTTATAAGTTTGGAAGAAATAATGATGCGAGAAACTTTGTTTAATATGAAAAGGGTGTGACGTTAAGTCGCATCCTTTTTTGTATGAAGCATGAAATGTATATTGGAATGACAAAATAGAAAGGTGGAAAGAAAAATGAGCGGAAGGAAATCAAAATGATTAAAAAAATATTGCGAGTTACTTCTATTATTATTGCTATTTTTGCTTTTATTTTAATTTGTATGCATATTGAAGTTACTTTAGGAAGGAAAATAGAAGCTGGGAAAAACATGCCTACAGAGTATGCACCTCATCATAGTGATTTTCAATTATATGTAGAAGGGAAGTCATTTTATAAACAGTTATTTACTGATATAAGAGAGGCAAAGCAATCTATTTACACGTACTTTTTTATTTTGTCGGATGATAAAAGCAGCCATACTTTTTTAAATTTATTAAAAGAAAAGGCAAAAGAAGGAGTAAACGTATATTTATCTGTTGATTTACTTAACGATTTATCATTTGAAAGAAAGATGAAAAAAGAATTACAGGAAAATGGTGTGCATTTTACATATAGTAGAAAACAGGAATTACCATTCGGGTTTTATTCCCTTCATCATCGTAATCATCGTCGCATTACAACGATTGATGGAGAGATTGGTTATACGGGTGGTTTTAATATAGGGGATGAGTACTTAGGGAAAGATAAACACTTTGGGTACTGGAGAGACTATCATGTACGGATAAAAGGTGAAGGCGCAAAAGATTTAGAGGAACAATTTGCTTTAGATTGGAAACGAGATACGAAAGAAGATATAAAGAGGAGTACGAACAAGGCTAGTAAAGGGAATACATTGCATACTATGGTGAGTTACAATGGGCATTACGTTGCTAAAAAATATATAGAGCTAATAAAACAAGCTCAGCATTCAATTGTAATTGCAACGCCGTATTTTATAGCGAAAAATAAAGAATCAATGAATGCTTTAATCGCAGCACAAAAGCGTGGTGTTACAGTAAAAATACTTTGGTCATATAAACCAGATCTACCTCTTATAAAAGAAGCGGCGTATCCATACATACGTCAAGCTGTTAATAATGGGATTACTGTATATGGGTATAAAAAAGGAATGTTCCATGGCAAATTAATGCTTATTGATAATGAATTAACCGTTATTGGCACAACAAACTTTACTTCGCGTAGCTTCAATATAAATGATGAAATGAATTTTTATATTCATGGTGGTCCTATTGTACGGCAAGTTAATACGGTGTTAACAGAGGATTTTCGTGATTCAAAAGAGATGACGAAAGAATTTTTTGAGAAGTTATCTTTTTGGGAGCGTTGTAAGGAAAAGTTAGCGGGATTGGTTGATTTTTATTTATAAAGTTTAAAGAAAAGGGAGTCTTTTATAGACACCCCTTTTTTATGAGAAATAATTATTTCTCATGTACAAGCAATGAAGCATCATCATTAATCAAAGTCCCTACGTGCTCACCTAAACAAATTCTTTTCATAACCCCCGGCTCATCGAAGTTAAAGACGTGTGCTGGCAAATTATAATCACGAGCAAGTAGTAAAGCGGCTTGATCCATTACTTGTATGTTTTGCCTAACAATATCGTTATAGTTTAGTTTTTTGTACATTTTTGCTGCTTTATTATGCTTTGGATCACTAGTAAAGACGCCATCTACTCCTTGTTTTGCGACTAATATAGCGTCACTATTCATTTCAATGGCTCTTTGAACACTTGGATAATCTGTCGTAACGAACGGTTGCCCGTTTCCGCCTCCAAAAATAACGATATAACCGCTATCTAAATGGTGTACTGCACGGAGGCGAATGTACGGTTCAGCTACAGCATTAAACGGGATGGAAGTCATAACGCGCACTTCTTTATTTGTTTTACTCGTTAAAACGCCGCGTAGCATTAAGCTATTAATAATTGTACCTAGTGTACCGATATTATCAGCTTCTACACGATCAATGCCCCATTCTTCAGCTAAATGACCTCTGAAAATGTTACCGCCTCCGATGACGATAGATACTTCAATACCTAAATCAACGATGGATAAAATCTCATTTGCGATATGTTCTAATCGTTTGGAGTTAAAGCTATTCCCGGTTTGATCGGCAAGTGCACCGCCGCTTAATTTAATTAAGACACGTTTATATGGCTTCATAACAATTCCCCCTATATAGATCGCAATAAAAAAGGAACAAAGGCAAATGCCTTTGTTCCTTTTTAAGAAAATGAAAAAGAAAAGAAGAAGATAGAACGAATTTTTGTACATAATTTTTCATACTATCCACTCCTTTTCATTTCGATTTGTTGTAAGTATATATCTTTTTGATTATACGAAACAATCTGATTACTTATCAAGTATATTTTATTTCTTTTTAATGAAAAGGTGTCAATGAAAAAGAAAAGAAAAATTTTCGAATTTTTTGTGACGAACTTGTAGGTTTTTGTATGATTTTGTAGGTTCGCCTATATGATGTGTGAGTAAGCTTTTATAAATACGAAATGAAAGCGTTCGCATAAAGGGGATGAACATAAATGAAAAAATTCGGATTGGCAACACAAATTTTTGTTGCACTTGTTTTAGGGATTGTAGTAGGGGCAATCTTCTATGGTAATAAAACGGCTATTTCTTATATCACACCAGTTGGGGATATATTTATTCACTTAATTAAAATGATCGTAGTACCGATTGTTATTTCAGCATTAATTGTTGCGGTAGCTGGTGTAGGAGATATGAAGAAGCTTGGGAAACTGGGTGGTAAGACAATTCTTTATTTCGAAATTATTACGACAATCGCTATTTTAATGGGATTACTTGCGGCTAATATCTTCCAACCAGGTACTGGCGTTGATATGAACAACTTGCAGCAAAGTGATATTTCTTCTTATAAACAAACAGCAGATGCGACAGAGAAGCAAGGTTTTGCTGAGACAATTGTTCATATTGTACCGAAAAACGTATTTGAATCGATTGCACAAGGTGACTTATTACCGATTATTTTCTTCTCAGTATTATTCGGTTTAGGAGTTGCGGCAATTGGAGAAAAAGGAAAGCCTGTCTTTAACTTCTTTGAAGGTGTACTCGAAGCGATGTTTTGGGTTACAAATCAAGTTATGAAATTTGCGCCATTTGGTGTATTCGCATTAATTGCCGTTACGGTTGCAAAATTTGGTGTAGCAACACTACTTCCTTTAGGAAAACTAGTGCTAGCTGTATACGTAACTGTTATACTATTCGTTGTGATTGTATTAGGTATTAATGCTCGAATGGTTGGCGTAAACATTTTTACATTAATGAAAATATTAAAAGAAGAACTTATTCTTTCATTTACGACAGCAAGTTCAGAAGCTGTTTTACCTAATATAATGAGAAAAATGGAAGAGTTCGGTTGTCCAAAGGCAGTTGCCTCTTTCGTTATTCCGACAGGTTATACATTTAACTTGACTGGATCGGCTATTTATCAAGCGTTAGCGGCATTGTTTGTTGCACAAATGTATGGTGTGCACATGTCACTGACAGAGCAAATAACGTTATTATTCGTTCTCATGTTAACATCCAAAGGTATGGCGGGAGTTCCAGGTGCATCGTTCGTTGTTGTATTAGCAACGTTAGGTTCAATGGGGTTACCACTAGAAGGTATCGCGTTAATTGCGGGAATTGACCGCATTTTAGATATGATTCGCTCATCTGTCAATGTATTAGGAAATGCATTAGCGGCCATTGTTATGTCGAAGTGGGAAGGCGAATTCGATAATGAGAAAGCAAAACAATATGTAGAAACAGTCAAAGAAACAAAAGCAGCATAAGAAATCGTTAAGGAGTGAATAATCATGGCAACATTAACTGAAGTTAAAAATGGTGTTCGAATTGAAAAAGATTTTTTAGGTGAAAAAGAAGTACCAAACTATGCATACTACGGCGTACAAACAATGCGTGCAGTTGAAAACTTCCCGATTACAGGATACAAAATTCATGAAGGCTTAATTAAAGCGTTCGCAATTGTAAAGAAAGCTGCAGCACTTGCGAATACAGATGTAGGAAGATTGGAATTAAATAAGGGCGGCGCGATCGCAGAAGCCGCTCAAGAAATTCTTGATGGAAAATGGCATGATCATTTCATCGTAGATCCAATTCAAGGCGGAGCAGGTACTTCAATGAACATGAATGCAAATGAAGTCATGGCCAATCGTGCTCTTGAATTATTAGGAATGGAAAAGGGAGACTATCATTATATTAGTCCAAATAGTCATGTAAACATGGCACAATCAACGAACGATGCATTCCCAACGGCGATTCATATCGCAACATTAAACGCATTAGAAGGTTTATTACAAACGATGGGTTATATGCACGATGTATTTGAATTAAAAGCAGAGCAGTTTGACCATGTTATTAAAATGGGTCGTACACATTTACAAGACGCTGTGCCAATTCGTCTTGGACAAGAATTTAAAGCGTACTCTCGCGTACTTGAACGTGATATGAAACGAATTCAGCAATCACGTCAACATCTATATGAAGTAAATATGGGAGCAACTGCAGTTGGTACAGGCTTAAATGCAGATCCAGAGTATATTGAAGCAGTTGTAAAACATTTAGCTGCAATTAGTGAACTACCACTTGTTGGCGCAGAAGACTTAGTAGATGCAACGCAAAATACGGATGCATATACAGAAGTATCAGCAGCACTTAAAGTATGTATGATGAATATGTCTAAAATCGCGAATGACCTTCGCTTAATGGCATCAGGTCCACGCGTTGGTTTAGCGGAAATTATGCTACCAGCTCGTCAACCAGGTTCATCTATTATGCCAGGGAAAGTAAACCCTGTTATGCCAGAAGTAATTAATCAAATCGCGTTCCAAGTAATTGGTAACGACCATACAATTTGCCTTGCTTCAGAAGCAGGACAATTAGAATTAAACGTGATGGAACCAGTACTTGTTTTCAACTTACTTCAATCAATTAGCATTATGAATAACGGTTTCCGTGCCTTTACAGATAATTGCTTAAAAGGAATTGAAGCGAATGAAGATCGCTTAAAAGAGTATGTTGAGAAGAGTGTAGGAATTATTACAGCCGTGAACCCTCATATCGGTTATGAAGCAGCAGCTCGCGTTGCGAAAGAAGCAATCGCGACTGGGCAATCCGTTCGAGAACTTTGTGTGAAAAATGGTGTATTGTCACAAGAAGACTTAGAGTTAATTCTAGATCCATTCGAAATGACACACCCAGGGATTGCAGGAGCAACTCTTTTAAAGAAAAATTAAAAAAGAGGGGGGGACAATCCCCTCTTTTTTGTTTACAATATAGAAATGCTATATATGAATAGAGGTAGGGATGTTATGAGTAAGTTTACAGTAGGTTCTAATGGTTCATTAGAAACGACATTAAGAGGAGTAGAAGTATTATCAACACCACTTTTAAATAAAGGGGTCGCTTTCACGCAAGAAGAGAGAGAAGAATTAGGTTTAAAAGGGTTATTACCGCCAGCAGTTTTAACATTAGAAGAACAAGCACGCCGAGCATATGAGCAATTTTGTTCTCAGCCGGATGATTTATTAAAGAACGTATACTTAACAGCGTTACATGATCGAAATGAAGTGTTATTTTATCGTATATTAACAAATCATTTACGTGAAATGTTACCAATCGTATATACACCGACTGTTGGTGTAGCAATTCAAAGATATAGTCATGAATATCGTAAACCACGTGGTGTGTATTTATCAATTAACGATCCGTCAGGTATTGAAGAAGCATTCGCCAATATCGGTGCAACAGCAGAAAATATTGATTTAGTCGTTGTTACAGATGGAGAAGGCATACTTGGAATTGGTGACTGGGGCGTTGGTGGTATTAACATCGCCATCGGAAAATTAGCTGTTTATACGGCCGCAGTTGGAATCGATCCTAGTCGTGTATTACCAATAATTTTAGATGTAGGTACAAACCGTGAAGAACTATTAAACAATCCATTTTATATTGGAAATCGTCATCCTCGTATAACTGGTGAAGCTTACGATGAATTTATTGATACGTTTGTACAAGCGGTAAATAAACAATTCCCGAAAGCACTTTTACATTGGGAAGACTTCAGTTCTCGAAATGCACGAAAAATTTTAGATAAATATCGTCATGATATTTGTACATTTAATGATGATATTCAAGGTACAGGTGCAGTTTCGCTTGCTGCTGTATTATCAGCAGTGAAAGCTTCGGGTGTACCGCTAAGTGAACACCGCGTTGTTGTATTTGGTGCTGGTACGGCTGGAATCGGTATCGCAGATCAAGTTAGAGATGCAATGGTTCGCGTAGGCGTATCAGAAGAAGAATCGTATAAGCGTTTCTGGTGTATTGATCGTAACGGGTTAGTTACAGATAATATGGAAGATCTTCTTGATTTCCAAATGCCGTATGCAAGAAAAGAAGCGGAAGTAAGTGAGTGGAAACAAAATGATGCGATTGGACTTGCTGAAGTTGTGAAACATGTAAAACCGACAATTTTAATCGGTACATCAACTGTTGCAGGCGCATTTAAAGAAGAGATTATTAAAGAAATGGCTTCTCACGTAGAAAGACCAATTATTTTACCAATGTCGAATCCGACGCCACTTGCTGAAGCAAAACCAGTAGACTTAATAGAGTGGACAGAAGGAAGAGCATTAGTTGCAACAGGAAGTCCATTTGAACCAGTTACATATAACGGTGTAACGTATGTGATTGGACAATCAAATAATGCACTTATTTTCCCAGGGCTTGGTCTTGGAACAATTGTCGTACGTGCAAGCGTCATGACAGATGGAATGTTTGCAGCAGCCGCTGAAGCAGTTGCAAGCATGGTAGATACAAGTCAGCCAGGAGCACCTATTTTGCCAGAAGTTGAAGAGTTACGTAATATCTCGGAAATGGTTGCAATTGAAGTAGCGAAAGTTGCCGTTGCAGAAGGTGTAGCTAGAGAGAATTTAAGTGATAACGATATTAAGATTGCAGTGAAAGAAGCAATCTGGGAGCCAGAGTATCGCCAAATAAAAGCGGTAGAAAAGGTTAGAATATAGAAATAAAGCCCGTTTATTATATAAGCGGGCTTTCACTTTTACTGCTGAAAAAAGTATAGGAAGTGGCACCTTTGAATTGGAATCAGTTATGGAAGAAAGATATATCCCTTTTAATTATATTAATGGTTGTTGTTCCGATTGCTGGAGAGCTTAATTTTCATCCTTTTAATGATATGTTTCGCGTTAGCTTTGGGACGCCGCTTTTTTTCTTTTTATTACTATTTTTAAGAAAAATACCCGCAGCGGCTGCAGGTATCCTTGTCGGTATATGTGTCGTTTTATTCCGTATATGTCTTGACTGGGTTATGCAAGGTTCCTTTCATATGACAGAATCATTTTATTTGCGTTATCCTGTGTTCTTTTATTATTTTATTTATGGAAGTCTTTTTTCACTTTGTAGGGTGAATAAGTTTCATCAGAAACCAATTGTTATTGGTTTCCTTGGAATTACAATTGAAATTATCGCAAGTATGTCAGAACTAGCGATTTATCATATGGTCGTGCTCGGTACAACGATAACAGTTTCTGAAGTGAATAAACTTATTATTATTGCTATTTTCCGTAGTTTCTTTGCGCTTGGATTTTTAAATATGATGAACTTATATGAAACGAAATTAAAAGAATCACAAGTTCGAAAAGAAAATGAAAAAATGTTCATGCACCTTTCAAATTTATATGTAGAATCAGTTCATTTGAAAAAAACGTTACAAAATGCAGAGTTGATTACACAAGAAGCATATCAACTATATCGAAATTTACAAGCTAACGATGATTCCAGTAGTAAAACAGCATTGAAAATAGCAGGAGAGGTGCATGAAATAAAAAAAGATAATCAAAGAATTTTTGCAGGATTATCTAAACTGTTATTAGATAAAAATGTGGCTGAGTATGTAGAAGGTCATGAGCTTACAGAAATGATTGTAAGAATAAATGAGAAATATGCTGAAATGCTAGGGAAAGATATACGTTTTTCTAAACATATAGAAGGTGAGCATGCTGCATATCACGTGTATACAGTGCTATCAATCTTTAATAACTTAGTTGCCAATGCAGTGGAAGCAATTGAAGAAAGAGGTCTCATTCGTATTAAGTTATATAAACGAGATCAACACGTAATCTTTGAAGTAATTGACGATGGTCCTGGTATTGCACAAAAGTATAAGAAATTAGTATTTAAGCCCGGGTTTACTTCTAAGTATGATCAAACCGGAACACCGTCAACAGGCATTGGACTTTCTTACATAGACGAAATGGTAACAGAGCTTGGCGGAGAAGTAAGGTTAGAAGACAATGAAACTGAAAAAGGGTGTAAGTTTATCGTTTGTTTACCGGAGTGCAGTTTAAAGCGGGAAGGGGAATAGGTTTGTTTTATTATATCGTAGATGATGATGAGGTTTTCCGTTCGATGCTTTCGCAAATTATTGAGGATGGCGATCTTGGGGAAGTAATTGGAGAATCGGAAGATGGAGCTTTTGTTGAAGCAGAACAGCTAAATTATAAAAAAGTGGATATTTTATTTATTGATTTACTAATGCCGATGAGAGATGGCATTGAAACAGTTCGTCATATAGCATCTTCATTTACTGGGAAAATTATTATGATTTCCCAAGTTGAATCGAAACAGCTCATTGGTGAGGCGTATACACTTGGTGTGGAATATTATATTACGAAACCACTAAACAAAATAGAAGTAGTATCTGTTGTACGAAAAGTGATGGAGCGTATTCGTTTGGAACGTTCTATATATGACATTCAAAAATCATTAAATAATGTGTTTCAGTGGGAAAAACCGCAAATGCGTAGTGAAACAGTGCAAGAAGGAAAAAAGATATCAGATTCAGGACGCTTCTTACTAGCAGAACTCGGTATTGCGGGAGAGAACGGAAGTAAAGATTTACTTAGTATGCTGGAATATTTATATGGACAAGAAAAGGCGCAAACATTTGAATTTGGATTTCCGGCATTAAAAGATATTTTTCACCAAATAACATTAAAAAAATTAGATCATATAGCTTCGGATGCAGATATAGATAAGGAGAGAAAAGCATCTGAACAACGTGTAAGAAGAGCGATTTATCAATCTTTGAATCATTTAGCTTCTCTCGGACTAACAGACTTTTCGAATCCGAAATTTGAAAGCTATGCTCCAAAATTTTTTGATTTCACTGTAGTGAGAAAACGGATGACAGAAATGACGAAGGATGAAATAGCAACTTCTGGCCATATACGAATTAATACGAAAAAATTTATTCAAGTGTTGTATTTTGAGGCGAAAAGGTTGATGGAGATAGAGTGAAGAAGGTGCTTATAAATAAGCATCTTTTTTTGTTCAATCAACATTTTATATTTTCTCGTGGAGCATGTAAAATGTTAAGTAAGAGAAAATGGTTTTACATTAAGGAAGTGTCAAAACAATGAGTTTTACATTAAATAAATCGATTATTAAAGAAGTATGCGGAGAGACCTCATATAAAAGAGGCGAAGCGTATTATAAAGCGAATAAAGTAATCGTGAATCATTATGATGAAACGAAAGAAATTTGTGAGGCGACGGTAAAAGGGAACGAAGATTTTCATGTTACAGTAGAAAAAGCTAAAAAAGGTGATGTTGTTGCGAGATGTAGTTGTCCTTCATTGGCATCTTTTCAAACGTACTGTCAACATGTTGCAGCCGTATTGATACAAATAAATTATAACCAGCAAACGGGCGGGATGGGCTCTGTTAGTAGTAAAAATGATCAATTAACAAACGGGATGTTTCAATTGTTTGCAGACAAACCACTGATGCCGAAAAGTAAACAACACCGTTTTGATACACGTGAAATATTAGATGTTGCGTTTATATGTTCACCAGTAGCGACGAAAAGCGGTGGGGCCCTTCTTGGAATTCAGTTAAAACTTGCGAAAACATATGTTATAAAGCATATTAGAGAATTTCTTTCTAAAGTGGAGAAAAGAGAGGCTTTTCATTGTTCTAATGAATTTACATATACACCAGATGTACATAGCTTCAGACCAGAAACGGACGCGGTTATTCAGCAGCTGATTAAAATGTATCATAATGAAAAAATGTATGAAGATGCGTTAGAAGTACATGCGAAACAAGATGAAAGTATGATATTCATACCGCCGGCTTCGTGGAAAAATATGCTCTCTTCACTTTCTAAAGTTGAGTATGTACATCTGAAACAAAATGAGCAACTGTTTCATGGCTTACAAATGTCAAACGGTTTATTGCCATTACATTTTGAGTTTACGAAAGGAAATAATGGTGGGTTTACACTTCATATAGATGGATTAAATCGTGTTCAAGTTATGGAAATGTATAATAACGCTCTTTACGATGGGAAATTATATCATTTACCTATGGAAGATTGTATGCGCCTTATTGAATTGCAAAAGATGATGAGTCGCTCAAATAGTAATCAGTTTTATATTCCTGAAAGCAAGATGGAACATTTCGTAGCGAAAGTTGTGCCAGGATTAATGAAACTTGGAACGGTACGAATTGATGAAGTAATATCGGATCGTGTTGAAACGCCGTCGCTAAAAGCAAAACTGTATTTAGATCGTGTGAAAAATCGTTTGTTAGCAGGCCTGGAATTTCATTATGGAAACGTCATGATCAATCCGCTAGAAGAAGATGGACAGCCTTCTGTTTTTAATCGTGATGAGAAAAAGGAAAAAGAGATTTTAGACATTATGAGTGAAAGTGCCTTCGCGAAAACAGAAGGTGGTTACTTTATGCATAATGAAGATGCTGAGTATAACTTTTTATATCATGTCGTTCCAACGTTAAAAGGTTTAGTTGATATTTACGCGACAACAGCAATCAAATTACGCATTCATAAAGGGGATACAGCACCTCTTATTAGAGTGAGAAGAAAAGAAAGAATTGATTGGTTGTCATTTCGTTTTGATATAAAAGGAATACCAGAAGCGGAAATTAAAGGTGTATTAGTGGCTCTTGAAGAGAAACGTAAATATTACCGATTAGCGAATGGTTCTTTATTATCACTAGAGAGCAAAGAGTTTAATGAAATTAATCAGTTTGTAAAAGAATCAGGTATTCGGAAAGAGTTTTTACACGGGGAAGAAGTGAATGTTCCGCTTATTCGGAGTGTAAAATGGATGAACGGACTTCACGAAGGTAATGTTTTAAGTTTAGATGAGTCTGTTCAAGATTTAGTTGAAAGTATTCAAAACCCGAAAAAATTAAAGTTTACAGTACCGCAAACTTTACATGCTGTAATGAGAGAATATCAAGTATATGGATTCGAGTGGATGAAAACACTTGCCTATTACCGTTTCGGCGGTATTTTAGCAGATGATATGGGGCTTGGAAAAACGCTGCAAAGCATCGCTTTTATAGATTCTGTTTTACCTGAAATTCGAGAGAAGAAGTTACCTATATTAGTCGTCTCACCGTCCTCTCTCGTTTACAATTGGTTTAGTGAATTGAAAAAATTTGCCCCGCATATTAGAGCGGTCATTGCAGATGGAAATCAAACAGAACGACGAAAAATCTTACAAGACGTAGCAGAATTTGATGTCGTCATTACGTCATATCCATTACTGAGAAGAGATATAAGATCGTATGCGAGGCCATTTCATACACTATTTCTTGATGAAGCACAGGCGTTTAAAAATCCTACAACACAAACTGCAAGAGCAGTGAAAACAATTCAAGCTGAATATCGTTTCGGACTAACGGGAACGCCTGTCGAAAATTCATTAGAAGAGCTATGGTCTATTTTCCACGTCGTATTTCCAGAATTATTACCAGGAAGAAAAGAATTCGGTGATTTAAGGCGAGAAGATATAGCGAAGCGCGTAAAACCTTTCGTATTAAGACGATTAAAAGAAGACGTATTACAGGAGCTTCCAGATAAAATAGAGCACTTACAGTCATCGGAATTATTACCAGATCAAAAGAGACTATATGCTGCTTATTTAGCGAAATTAAGGGAAGAAACGTTAAAGCATTTAGACAAAGATACGTTACGTAAAAATAAAATTAGAATTTTAGCTGGCTTAACGAGATTGCGACAAATTTGTAATCATCCCGCTTTATTCGTTGATGATTACAAAGGGAGCTCAGCTAAGTTTGAACAATTGTTAGAGATACTAGAGGAATGCAGGAGTACTGGTAAGAGAATTTTAATTTTTTCTCAATTTACGAAGATGCTGTCCATTATTGGTCGGGAGTTAAATCGTCAAGCGGTTCCATACTTTTATTTAGACGGAAATACACCTTCGCAAGAACGTGTAGAGCTATGTAATCGATTTAATGAAGGAGAAGGGGACCTGTTTCTTATTTCTTTAAAAGCTGGTGGTACAGGTCTTAACTTAACGGGTGCTGATACGGTGATATTGTACGATTTATGGTGGAATCCAGCTGTTGAACAACAAGCAGCAGATAGAGCATATCGAATGGGACAAAAAAATACGGTACAAGTTATTAAGTTAGTGGCCCACGGAACAATTGAGGAAAAAATGCATGAACTGCAAGAAAGTAAGAAAAATTTAATCGCTGAAGTGATTGAGCCAGGAGAAGAGAAATTATCATCAATCACGGAGGAAGAAATTCGAGATATTTTAATGATTTAATATAAAAAGCTATGCTTTCAAATATATGAGAGCATAGCTTTTTTAGTGTAATAATTATAATTTGTTTTGAAGAAAGTAAAGAGATAATACAGAATTTACTTTTTAGTCCCTTTACTTTTATATGGCTTGGCAGCTGCCTTTTTCTTTGCACTTGATTGCCAACGATTCCATCCTTTACTTCCTGTACCTTGTCCTACACCTTTTTTCGGTTTTGCTTTCGTTTTACTCATATGATCACTCCGTTATATAAAAATCTTATTTGATAATAGTCAATGATTTAGAACATACTCTTTATAAATGACTATGATTGCTTTAAGTAAAAATAAACTGCTTGAATGCTATAGTATAACACGAATTTGCACGTAAACTGAAAGGAATTACAAAGAAAATGAAAATAATACGAAATACTGCGGATTCTATATTTCGAACGTTTACATTACTTGTTGTGTATACGTTAGTTTCGGTTAGTGAAACGTTTTTTGGATTGACGAGACAGAAAAAGTAAAGATGTTAAATTAGCAACAATCAATAAAGCCGTAAAATAAAGAATTAAAAAATATTTTTAAATTTTTGTTGACTTTCTTTATTTTTTGTATAGAATAATCATTAATAAAATGTTTCAGAGATGTGACAACAAAACGACTATGAAAGGACGAGTAGTAGTAGGAAGTAGTCTAAGCGAGTCAGGGGTGGTGTGAGCCTGATACGAAGCCTATTATGAAGAACCTCCTGGAGTTGCTAACCGAAATCCTTTATAGGAAAGTAGACTTAGCCGGGAACTTCGCCGTTACAAGAAGAACAGTATCGAGATATTTCATCTCCGTATTGTATAAGTGAGCAACCTCTGTTGCTAATTTGGGTGGTACCGCGGAACCAAAGCCTTTCGTCCCAGTTTTTTGGGAAAGAAGGGCTTTTTTTGTTGGCTTCTTTTCACAACATCCAAACATTTTAGGAGGAAACCACCATGTATCAATCATTAATGACAGTAAGAGAGACTCAAATCGCAATTAAGGAAGTTAAAACATTTTTCGAGGATCAATTAGCAAAACGCCTTGAACTATTCCGCGTATCTGCACCATTATTCGTAACGAAAAAATCAGGATTAAACGATCACCTAAACGGTGTAGAACGTCCAATTGAATTTGATATGTTACATTCAGGAGAAGAATTAGAAATTGTTCACTCACTAGCGAAGTGGAAAAGATTCGCATTACACGAATATGGATATGAAGCTGGTGAAGGTTTATATACAAACATGAACGCGATTCGTCGTGATGAAGAACTTGATGCAACACATTCTATTTACGTTGACCAATGGGATTGGGAAAAAATCGTTCAAAAAGAATGGCGTACGGTAGACTACTTACAAAAAACAGTACAAACAATTTATGGAATATTCAAAGATTTAGAAGACCACTTATTTGAAAAATATCCGTTCCTAGGAAAGTATTTACCAGAAGAAATTGTTTTCATCACTTCCCAAGAACTAGAAGATAAATATCCAGAATTAACACCGAAAGATCGTGAACACGCAATTGCAAAAGAGCACGGTGCAGTCTTCATTATTGGAATTGGTGATGCGCTTCGTTCAGGTGAAAAGCATGACGGACGTGCAGCTGATTATGATGATTGGAAATTAAACGGTGACATCTTATTCTGGCACCCAGTACTACAATCTTCATTTGAATTATCATCAATGGGAATTCGTGTTGATAGTAAATCACTTGATGAGCAGTTAACGAAAACTGGTGAAGACTTCAAGCGTGAGTATGATTTCCATAAAGGTATTTTAGAGGACGTACTACCATTAACAATTGGCGGTGGTATTGGACAATCAAGAATGTGCATGTACTTCTTACGTAAAGCACATATCGGTGAAGTTCAATCTTCTGTATGGCCTGACGATTTACGTGAAGCTTGTAAGAAAGAAAACATTCATCTGTTTTAATAGAAGAGAGAGAGTAACTCAAGGAGTTATTCTCTCTTTTTTTTATTGTGTAAACGAATGGTTTACAGTGGATGTTACCAATAGTTTCTTTCTTTTTTATCTCCTATTATGTAATAATTTGTTAAAGGAGGGACGTCATGAGCTTAGGACAACAACTTAAAAGATTACGAGAGTCAAAAGGGTTTTCGCAGGAAGATGTTGCTAAAAAGGTTGGTATAACGAGGCAAGCAGTGTATAAGTGGGAAAATGATAAAAGTTGCCCTGATATTGAAAATTTGATTTTATTGAGTGAAATGTATAATGTTACGCTCGATGAATTAATAAAAGGGAACCGAAATTTAAAAGAGAAAATACATATTGATGAAGATACGGATTTTGAGAAAGAGAACGAGTTTGGTTTTTATATTGGGTTTGGTTTGCTAATTGTGAGTGCTTTCGTTGATTATGAAGGAATGCAAGAGATTTTATTAGGAATTGCACTATTCATGATGGTTTTTTACTCTGACGTGAAGAAAGTTATTTTGAATGAGTTCAGATCATTTTTCAAAAGAAAAGATATATAGGATAAGAAGTGAGAAGAGTCAGTTATATTTCCTAGGAAAGAGTATAACGAGTAATTGAATTGTTTTATAATAATTTTAAGATATTAATAGTATGTTAAAAAGTCCAAACAAGCATAACCCCGTTCTAAAGTTAGGACGGGGTTCAAAATCAAAGTTTTATTAAGCGTAAAGTTCTTTCAAATATTTTTACTTCAGTAAAACATTACTTATTTATTAACGAGTTCTTCCGCTAAACCGATTAAAATTCCTTCAGTTCCACGAATATAGCAGAGTCGATACGAGTCCTCGTACTGAACTACTTCGCCAACAAGCTGAGCACCATACTTAGTCAGTCTGGATACCATTTCGTCAATATCCTCAACGGTGAACATGACGCGTAAATAACCGAGGGCATTTACAGGAGCTGTCCGGTGATCTGCAATAGTAGGTGGTGTGAGAAATCGAGAAAGTTCAATTCGGCTATGGCCATCTGGGGTCACCATCATAGCAATCTCCACGCACTGAGAACCGAGACCGGTTACGCGACCAGTCCATTCACCTTCGACAGTGGCTCGCCCTTCGAGATTTAAGCCAATCTCCTCGAAGAAAGAGATTGCGTTATCAAGGGATTCTACAACGATGCTGACATTGTCCATTCTTAGTAATCTGTTGTTTGCCATAGTCTTTATCTCCTTATTTGTATAAGTTTATTATTTAATTCTTCTCGTAATTATACTGAAATTCCTTCTAAACAAAAAACAGCTTGTCACAGTGTAGAAAAGTGTGACAAGCTGTTTTCGGGTATAGAATAAACATTTTGATAGGGAACAACACTTCGTAAACCTTCTACTACTGAGGTACGCATGAACTTTATTTCGTGAATGCTCTATTATGTTCAAGTGGTTTCCGGGATTTGATACAGTAATTGCTATTCGACAGAATAACTTCGACTTCCCCAAAAAATATTTCCACCCTATTTCTATTTATATAGGAAGGAAATAGATTCATATAATTTGCTTTAAGTTTTACTAGTGGAAGTTAACTCATCTGCACTAAAGGCTCAATTTTCGCCATAAATGATTGGTGCAGCGCCTCAACACCTGTTACTAAATGAAGGCGGTCAATAACGACAGACACTTTAATTTCTGATGTACTTACCATTTTAATATGAATATCTTCTTCTTTTAAAGTAGTGAACATATTCGCAGCAACACCTGGATTAGAGACCATACCAGATCCTACAATTGATACTTTTGCTAAATGATTTTCATATTCTACAGATTCATAGTGAAGTGTTTCTTGATTTTGTTCTAATACCTCTAATGTTTCTTTTAAATCATTAGAATGGATTGAGAAGGAGAGGTGAACAGTTCCTTCATTTGTAATACTTTGAATGATGATATCTACATTAATATGTGCCGCTGCTAATGTAGCGAAAACTGTTGAAAGTGCACCTTGTTCTAATCCTTTCATTGTGACGCGTGTAATATTATCTTCAAATGCAATACCTTTAACGATTGATTGTT
This sequence comes from Bacillus cereus, assembly GCF_007678085.1. Lineage (GTDB taxonomy): Bacteria > Bacillota > Bacilli > Bacillales > Bacillaceae_G > Bacillus_A > Bacillus_A cereus_BE. The sequence continues at coordinate 291,074 of NZ_VEDW01000001.1, forward strand.
GTTCCATGTTACATTCTCCTTTTACAATTGTTCCGTTTTCTTGTTCCATACTTGAGCGAACTTCTAAAATGACATTATGATTTTTAGCAAACTCAACAGCACGAGGGTGTAATACACCAGCACCGAGGTTTGCAAGTTCTAACATTTCGTCATAAGAGATTTCATCTAATTTATAAGCATCTTTTACAACTCGTGGGTCTGTCGTATAGACGCCGGTCACATCTGTGTAAATATCACATTTTTTTGCTTTCAGTGCAGCAGCTAATGCAACAGCAGTTGTATCAGAACCACCGCGGCCAAGCGTTGTAATTTCATGGTTTTCACTAACTCCTTGGAAGCCAGCTACAATAACGATCGTACCTTCAGTAAGATAAGATTGAATTCGATCTGTATGAATGTCAGTAATCCGTGCACTACTATGTACAGATTCTGTCGTAATACCAGCTTGCCATCCTGTTAATGAAATTGCGTTATAACCTTTTGCTTGTAGTGCCATCGTTAATAATGAAATAGTCACTTGCTCTCCTGTTGATAGAAGCATATCCATTTCGCGTTTACTTGGATTTTCTGTAATAGCGTTAGCAAGTGCGACAAGTTCATCTGTACTTTTTCCCATTGCTGAAACGACAGAGACGATACTATGTCCTCGTTCATATTCTTCAATAATTAAATTTGCTACATGTTGAATACGCTCAACACTTCCAACAGAAGTGCCACCAAATTTTTGTACAATCGTTTCCATTACGAATTCCTTCTTTCATCCATTTTTAAGAATAGATCAGGACATATATTAATCCCAATATTCCTGTAGTTACCAGAGAAAAGCAAAAAACACCATCTCAAATAAGTGAGGATGGTGCTGTTACAGGAAAAGGGAAACAGAAAACGGAGCTAATAAAAAAACCGCCAAAAAAGGAATATCATAAAAATGATATCTCTTTTTTGTAGATAGCTCTTCATACGTACACGTCTGTACATATGACAGTTCTGTTTCTATTCGAAAACAGCCCCAATCGATAAATGCAGAGAAAATTATCGATTTCGGCAATACTTCCTTTCATCTAATTTCATAGACATCTCTGTGTCTCCATTAGAATACTCATAAGTATCGCAACCTCTATCTCACGTTTTAGGCGAGAGTGTTTGATTTATGAAGTTGTGGGTAACATTTGTTTTATAATAATTTAAATTTTTCGAGGAATCAAGTGTTTTATATAAATTTTAAAAATTCTTTCTTTTCTAAAAGGAAGCTTGTGAAAAATGTAGCAAAATAAATTCATTGCATGTACATTAAAATTATAGTGCATTGGAGGTGGAAGAATGAAGGGGAAAAAGCCTATTTATGTTTCGGTAGAAATGAACACAACAATGGAGAAATTATGGGAATACACGCAAGAACCACGTATACATACAGAATGGGATGCCCGCTTTACTGAAATTTCGTATTTAGAGAAAAAAGAAGGAGAACCACAGAAGTTTTTATATAAAACAAAAATCGGATTTGGACTTGAAATAGCTGGTGAAGGAGAATCGATAGGTGAAATAAGAAAAGAAACGGGAGAACGTATTTCTTCTTTAAAATTTTGGACGGATAATAGATTATCTCTTATTCAAACAGGGCGTGGTTATTGGAAGTATACACCGCGTAAAGAACACATTCATTTTGAGACGCAATATGATTATAATACGAGGTTTGGTCGTATAGGGAATGTAATAGATTTCTATATGTTTCGGCCGTTATTAGGCTGGGCGACTGCTTGGAGTTTTGATGCTTTAAAGTTATGGTTAGAAAAGGGACTCCATCCAAGGTTACTAATTAGAAGAACAATGACATATTGGCTCGTATGTTTTTTTATTGCTTTTGTATGGATGTATCAAGGGATAGTGCCGAAACTAGTGTTTACTCATTCAGAAGAAGTAAAAATGTTGTCTGTGATAATTGGTTCAACTGCGCATAGTATTTTTCTAGTTAAAATAATTGGATTACTAGAAATTATTTTTGGTGTCCTATGGCTGTTGCCATTTCAAAAACGAAAAGTATTTATCGTACATATTTTTATGTTAATAGCTTTAACGATAGCGGCAGGATTTACGAATGTCGCAAGCTTTACAGAGCCGTTTAATCCAATTACATTAAACGTTCTACTAATGGGGTTATCAATTGTCGGTTATATAAATAGTGCGAATTTGCCAAGTGCAAAAAATTGCAAGGGGAAAAGAAAGGAATAATGTATGGCTAATATGTATGAAAGACTATTAGGGGAATCTTATACAAAACTTCATCCGAAATTACAGAAACGCTATGAAATTACGGAAGAAAATAGCTTTACTGGAGAAGGAAATATGGATGAAATTTACGGAGGTTCTTTTTTCGTAAAATTGATATTAAAAATTGCATCGAAGTTTAGAATGTTTTTCTCTGAGCGGGGGAAGGAAGTACCATTTACAATACATAATACCGCTGAACGAGATGAAAATGGAAATGAATTTGTACGATGGAATCGTACTTTTTATTTTCAAAATAAGAAAAGATATTTTAACGCTGTTATGCAGTGTGATGAAGAGAATAATGAAATTGTAGATTATTTTGGTGAACCACACATACTTGTTTCTACTCTAAATTTTCATATTGATGAAGTGGGGGCAATGCATATTTCTTCCAAGAAACAATGGTTTTACATGTTTGGAAGAAAAGTCCCGTTGCCTAGATTCTTATATGGAGAGGCCAACATTGTAGAAAGTTATGATGAAACACTACAATGCTTTCGAATTCATGTACAAGTATGCAATCCGTTAATTGGTTCATTATTTTCATATAAGGGGACATTTGTGGAAAGGAAATAAATAATATGAAAAATATAATGGTTGGACTTGCTTGTTATATTATTTTTCTAATATGTGAGTGGTCAAGTGTAAACCCAGTTGAAGCAATTATTTTATTATCTATTTTGTTATTTATACCAATGTCATTTTGCATCATTGATAAGAAAACAAGAAATGGATCATATGTATCCTTTTATAAACTAGTATCGTTTTTATATCCAATTGCAGCAATTAGTGCAATGTTAGCTTTCGTAACAAACCACTATTTTTTTGCGTTACTTTGGTTTGTATATACAGGGATTGTTGCATTATTTGGTGTGAGTAGATTACTAGAAAGAGGATGGAAACCGTTAGAAGAGACAGCTATCGATAGTGCGTTTATATATTTGTTTTTAGGTGGTTTTTGGTTTTTTGCTTCTGTATCAAAACTCTCCATTATGCACTTTAGTTCTGACATTGTTTTACTCACAGCTGCACACTTTCATTATTCGGCATTTCTATTGCCGTTATCAGCTGGTTTAATTGGGAGAAAAAGAGAAAAGAGAAGTAAAGTATATGATGCCATTATGTTTGTCATCGTCATTTCACCTATGTCAGTTGCGATCGGGATTACATACTCAAGGGTATTTGAATTTTTTGCTGTGTTCCTATATTTATGTGCGATTTATGTGTATGGTATTTATGTTTGGCGCACGAAATTTAATGCTATTAGTGCAAAGATTCTCCTGATCATATCGTCTAGCACACTCATGGTAACAATTATGTTTTCACTTATATATTCGTATGGGAATTTGAAACATGTAATGACGATTACAATTGCTCAAATGGTTTGGATTCACGGTGTTGTTAATGGAATTGGAGTAGCGTTACCAGCATTTGTCGGCTGGATGATTGAAAATAGTGCTCCAAATTATAAATATTACGGGAAGCCAATGAGCGGGTTAAGAGGAAATGCGACAGTTGGTGAAGCATTTTTGCATAACAGAAATTTAATAGATAGTAAAGAATACAAAGGTTTAGTTGATAATATGAATGATTTTCATAGTGAGGCATTTGACGTGACGAAGATTCCTTTAAGTGTTATTCGCTTTTATGAAAATACAAAAGAGTATGAGTTACAATCACATATTAAATGGACTCGCTGGTTCCGTCCGGTAGCATTTTGCTATGAGAAAATGAGTAAACGTATAGGGCAAATACATTTAGGAATGGGCGGCAAGTGGGAAATGATGCATGCCTCTATCATTGGGGTAATAGATGAGAAGGATGGGAGAGAGAATGTAAGGGCTTGGCTAAGAAAAAATGAAGCAGAAGAATCTATTTTTGTAGCTCTTTACTCAAAACATACATATGAGGACGAGACGTATATGAATATTGCATTACCTTTGCCATATTCGAATATGACGGGAGTTTTGAAAGTATGTAATAAGAGTAATGATTTAATCATTACTAGTAAGCTGAGAAGAAATGGGAAGGGAGATGAGGGGATTTATTTACATACTCGTTTCTTTACAATACGTTTACCGTTAGCAGAGACTTTTATTATTAAAGAGAACACGGATCACATATTAGAAGCTAATCATAGAATGTGGATATTTGGAGTTAAGTTTTTAGAAATTGATTATAAGATTAAGAAAAAAGAGGAGAAGTAAGAAAAGCTTGGAGAGATGCCAAGCTTTTTTACGTATGCGTAATTGTCATAGCAACTTGTTTATCTAAGTCGCGGTCCCAAACACGTTGAATTTCAAACGTACCTTTTTCAAAAAATAATGGGAATCTCTCTTTAAACCAATTTTGCATAGGAAGATTTAATGCTGTATCGATTGGTACCCATAATAATTCGCCCTCTGGAGGATTCATAAGAAGTTCGCCTTCAAATGAGTCTGTCCAATAATTAAATACCATATATCGAACATTTTCTTTCGGATTTACGTATTCATCTAATCCCTTAAAAGTTAAATTTGAAACAAGTAATCCAGTTTCTTCTTTTACTTCTCGTTTAGCAGCTTGAACGATACTTTCTGGGAAATCTACTTTTCCGCCAGGAGCGATGTAGCCAGGGAAGCCTAGATGATCGGGGCGCTGTATTAGCAATACTTCGTTATTCCGCTGAATCATACACATCGTGTAAATACGGTGTTCTATATCTTTCCAATTGTTGCTCATACGAATCTCTCCCTTTTAAAACCTTATAGTTTTTAACTATAGTTATATATGACAAAAAATACAATAATAATACAAAATTATACAAATTACAATTGACTATTACTAATTTTCAGAACTATAATTAGTCTGTTACATAAATACATTGTACTTGAGAGGGGAATATATTCTATGAAAAATAGAATAATCGCAGCAGGATTAATTGCAGCTAGTATATTATCTTATTCATCTAGTAGTTTCGCACAAACAAAAAAATTTCCAGATGTCCCAGCTAAACATTGGGGAGAAGATTCTATTTACTATTTAGTAGATAAAGGTGCAGTTACAGGTAACGATAAAGGAATGTTCGAACCTGAAAAAGAAATCACTCGTGCAGAAGCAGCTACAATGATGGCTAAAATTTTAAACTTACCAATTGATCAAAATGCTAAACCATCTTTCGGTGATTCTCAAAAAGAATGGTATACTCCATTCATCGCAGCTGTAGAAAAAGCTGGCGTTGTTAAAGGGAAAGGCCCAGGCGTATTCGATCCAACTGGGAAAATTGACCGAGTTTCAATGGCATCTATGCTTGTTGAAGCATACAAATTAGATGCAAAAGTAAAGCAACCGTTACAAACAAAATTTGCAGATTTGAATGATAGTTGGGGGAAAGATAAGGCCAACATTTTAGTAGAATTAAATATTTCACAAGGTGTAAATAAAACAGAATGGTTACCTAATAAAACTGTAACGAAAGCAGAAGCAGCACAGTTTATTGCAAAAGCTGACTCACTTAAAGTAGGTAATCCTTTAGAAGAAAAGGTAGTTATTATTGATCCTGGTCATGGAGGATTTGATCCAGGTAATCCGGGACAAGGTGTAGAGGAAAGTAGAATTGTATTTGATACTTCTTTAAGATTACAGAAGTTGTTAGAAAAAAATACACCTTTAAAAGCTTTGTTAACACGTGAAGAGAACGGAAATCCAGGAAGTAACAAAAATGAATCTCTTGCGAACCGAGTGAAATTTGGACAAGAGAACAATGGAGATATATTTGTAAGCATTCATGCAAATTCTTCTGAAAAGCATGATGGTCATGGAACGGAAACATATTATTATAAAAAATCCAAGCATGGAGAAGAGACACAGATTGAAAAGGATAGCGAAGTATTAGCGAAGAAAATTCAAAAACGAGTAGTAGAAGCACTACATACAAGAGATAGAAATATAAAAGACGATCATTCACTTTATGTAGTAAATAATAATACAGTACCAGCAGTTTTAACAGAGCTTGCCTTTATTGATAATAATATAGATAATGGTAAATTAGCTAATGAATCAGGAAGACAAATTGCTGCTGAGGCAGTTTATGCTGGGATTTTGGATTATTATGAGTGGAAAGGTTTCGATGTTTCAAAATATCGTTTAGCTAAATAAAAAACATTAATCGTTAGGTCCATCATCTATATAGGGATGATGGACTTTTTATATGAGTTTATATAATTTTGTATCGAAATAAAAAGATATATCGTATTATGCTGATTATGAATAAAATAATGGTAGATTAGTTTATTTTTATCACGTATACTTTTATTGTTGACTAATTAAGAGTTTGTTAATTTAATAGGGAAAATTATACAATAAAGGGAGGCAAGTTAACACGGGACAAGCATATAGAAAACGTGTTAAACAATTTATGAAAAAAGTTATTTCTAATGTGTTAGCAGTGACAGTCGCACTTCAAGTAGTGATGGCTCCAGCAACTTCGTTTGCATCTACAAAAGAATTTCCAGACGTTCCGAAAGATCATTGGGCACTTGAAGCGATTACTGATTTAACGTCAAAAGGGGTTATTGTAGGTTACGATAATGGTAAATTTGGATTTGGAGATGTTGTAACTCGTGAGCAAGTAGCAGCATTAATGTATCGCGCATTAAAACCAGAAGCAAAAAGCGATTATAAAAATCCATACTCTGATATTAGTGCAGGAACGACGATGTTCCCAAAAGAAATTTTAGCATTAACAGATATGGGGATTTTCGTAGGTGATGATAAAGGGACGTTTAGACCGAAAGAATCATTAACTCGTGCTGAGATGTCTGTTATTTTGCAAAGAGCATTTAAATTAGAAGTAAAAGCACCACATTCATTTAATGATATAGATGCAACATATTGGTGGGCAAAAGAATCAATTAGTGCATTGCAATCTAATGGTGTATCAGTGGGAAATGGACTTGGAGGATTTGATCCATCAGGTGTGTTAACTCGTGAAAGCTATGCCCAATTATTATATAGAGCGATGCAAATTAAAAAGGATGTTCCTGCTGAACAGCCTTCATATATTAATCTAGATGTGACATTGCCATCTAACGTAACGGCACAAGAGATTGATAATTTTATTAAAAAATCTCATTCGGATAGTCCACTTATTGGAACTGGTAAAGATTTTATTCAAGCACAAAATGAGTATGGTGTGAGCGCACTATATTTAGCTGCACATGCAATCTTAGAATCTGCCTACGGTAAATCAGAAATTGCATATCGTAAACATAATTTATTTGGCTTAAGAGCATACGATCGTGACCCATTTGCATATGCAAAATATTTACCGTCATACAAGGAAAGTATTTCTTACAATGCTGATTATGTAAGAAAGAACTACTTAGAAAAAGGTGCTGATCATTTTAATGGTTACACATTACCTGCTATGAATGAAAAGTATGCAACAGATAAAGAATGGGCTGGCAAAATCGCTAATATTATGGAGCGAATTAAACCGTTTAACAAGAAAGATTATGAAAATGTAAAACGATTACCGAAAAATCCTAATACATTAAATGTAGAGGCATTAGGAAAAGATATTCCATATAAAGATTATGCAAAAGATGCAACAGCTACTGTTCAATTAGTAGGCTCTTACTATCAAGTGCCATATCCATTTGGCTATACAATTAAGAGTGTACCAAATGTTACACAAAATGAAGTTGGAAAATTAGAAAATGGTAAGAAAGTAAATGTATATCGTGAAGATCCAAACGGTTGGGTAGAATTTTCATTTGAAAATGCTCAAGAAAAATATTGGACATTAAAGAATAACTTAAAATTATAGACGAAAAAGGTGTTTTCATTTATGAAAACACCTTTTTTATTTATATTTAACATGAAATATTGGTAGATTTATTAGGAGTTTCTATTTTGTTTTTACCAATAATTTAACAGTTTCATATATAATTAATAGTATGGAAGATTGAATTTTCTGTTTTATATTCAGTGTTAACTTAATTTGAAAAGAGGAGAGAGGTATGCAAGGAGAAATACGAACAGAGAAAAATGTAAGTTATGTCGGTAAATTGTTATTGCCAGTTAAAGTGTCACCACATTTTAAATTTTTGTGGATTGGGCAATTACTTTCGACTTTAGGTAGTTCGATAACGATGGTTATTTTGCCAATCGTTGTGTATTCATTGACTGGTTCAACAGTTGTAATGGGAATGACTATGGCAATGTACATGCTTCCTAATATTCTTGCTTTACCGTTTGCTGGATTAGTAGTAGATCGAATTGATCGGGTGAAATTAATGTTATTTACAGATATAATTCGTTGCATATTAATGCTATTACTTGCAACACTTATATTTGTGGACGTTTTAACAATTCCACTTCTATACGTACTCGTAGCGTTATATGGGCTTATGGAAGGGATATTTCAGCCAGCATATGCGGCTGTAAGGGCGAAAGTATTTGTACCGGAAATTCGAAATGCAGCTAATGCATTAACGCAAATGAGTAATCAAGGTATACGACTAATTGGACCGGCTCTTGGAGGATTGATTGTTTCAGTTGCATCTGCTGGAATAGGATTTGGACTGGATGCAGTAACGTATTTGCTATCATTTTTATGTTTAATATTTTTAAGAGAAATAAAGTTTAAAAAAGTAAAACCCATTGAAAAGAGACAAATCGATTATAAACAGGAGTTTATGGAAGGTGTTTTCATTTTAAAAAGTCATCCGTGGCTATGGATTACAATTTTAGTTTTTTCTTTCATCAATATTTGTTATGCAGGAATTATCGTTGTATTAATTCCATGGTTATTTAATGTTCATCATCATTTTGAAGCATACGTGTATGGGTTAGGAATGGCATCTTCTGGTGTTGGAGCTGTAACTGCCGCGTTAATATTTGGCGGGAGAGAATGGTGGCATAAGCGGGGATTACTTGCCTATGGTGGTGTTTTAATAAGTGGTTGTGCGCTTTTAATAATGCCGTTTATTTCTTGGGCACCTGCATTAATTGGATTAATGGCAATTGAAGGGTTCGGTATGATGATATTTGGACTCATTTGGGAAACAAGTTTACAAGAGCTTGTGCCAGAAGAAGCATTTGGAAGGGTGGCAAGCCTTGATATGCTAGGTTCATTTGCTTTATTGCCACTAGGTTATGTGGTTGTAGGATGGTTAGCTACTGTCATAGGTGGCGAAATAACGATTATAACACTAGCTATATTAGTGCTTGTAACAATTGGAGTAGCATTATGTGTACCAAGTATTCGACGATTTGATTGATGATATAAGGGAAAGGAGAATAACTTATATGATTATAGAAACATTGAACGATATAGTAGAAAAGGAATTGGACAGCCAATACAATTCGCAGGAAAAGAACTTTGAAGCAAAAAATTTCACAGTCTATATTGCTACCCATAGAGAAAATAAGCTTGCAAATAACCAACTAGTATTATTGAACTACTCACCACTTAACGTCCTTACGGACTGTTTGAAGTGGGAGATTCCTAAGTACAGAAGCCTAGTGGCTTCTAATTCATTAGGCTATCACCGTAGTTCCTACGGTTAGAAGCCTTAAAGCTTCATTTTTAAGATTGATACTTGCGTTAATATCTCTGTCGTGATGACTATTGCACTCAGGACAATCCCATTCACGAAGATTTAGATTCTTAACGTCTTTATTTTGATACCTACAACAAGAACATAATTGGCTTGAAGCAAATGTTTTGGATACCGGAATGACTTGTTTTCCATACCATTTTGCCTTGTATTCTAGCAACGTTCTAAATTGTGACCAAGATACTTCACTAATCGCTTTTGCTAACTTATGATTTTTTAACATATTCGATACCTGCAAATCTTCTATACCGATCACATCGTGGTTTTTGATGATTTCAGTTGAAATTTTGTCCAAGTAATCTTTTCTAGCATTAGCTATGTATTCATGAATTCTAGCTATCCTTACTCGTTGTTTATTCCAGCGAGAAGATCCTTTCATTCTTCTAGAAAGAACACGCTGTGCTTTTGCCAACTTCTCTTCCAATGAGCGAAAAAATTTAGGGTTTTTATAGGTTATTCCATCTGACAAAATGGCGAAATCTTTTAATCCTACATCCATTCCAATATAAGAATGTGTTTTCGGAAGTTCTTGCACTTCTGTTTCAACTAACAATGACACAAAGTATCTGCCAGAAGGGTTCCGTCTAACCGTAGCATTTAAAATACGTCCCTTTACTTCACGACTTTTGGCAAATCGAACAAGACCTAGTTTCGGCAATTTTATTTTGTTTCCCACAACAGCAATGTTTTCATTTGTTTGTTTTGTGGTATAAGATTGTACGTTGTTCTTTTTAGATTTGAAACGCGGGGCACTTGTTTTGTTTTTAAAAAAAGCGTGTGTAAGCATCCGCAAGGTCGCGAACAGACGAGTGAATAGCAATACTATCCACTTCTTTTAGCCAAACAAACTCTTTCTTCATGGCAGGAAGTTTGGCAGAGCATGTACCATATTTCAAACCTTTTCCTGTTTCTTTGTAAGCATTATCCCATAGAGATAGGAAGTGATTGAATACAAAACGAGAACAACCAATTGTTTTATTGATCAGGATCGCTTGTGCTTTATTTGGATAGATACGAAATTTATACGCTTTATTGATCATCCTTCGTTTCACCTCCATTTCGATATATGTCTATTATATACCAAACGTACATTCGGTTGATAGTGAAGTGATTATGACAAATTGTCCGGTAACACTTTACATATGTCGAACAATTAAGATGACTTCCTGTTATCTCTTGTTCGAAGCCAATTCATCTCCCATCTACTCGCTGGACTACGTACTTCACGCTCCTTGAGGAAGGAGTCTTCTTGGCTAAATTGATAAAACATCTTTGTAACGAAAAGCCTTCCGTACATATTTGGCATAAGAAAATTAGCACCGATGCAACAAAACTGGATATCACAAAAGAAGTGACAGAAGCAATTCAATCTGGTTTTGTAAATGAAGAGTAAGCCCTAATCAAATTAGGGCTTATTCTTCATTAAACACAAATGTTTGTTTCATTTGTTTCCCTTCATTTACCGGATGCCCGTTGTAAGAGAAATTATTTTCTTCCCAAGTGATGACGACTTTGAAATTGTGGCTGTTAAAATCTAAAGGGAATACGATGTAGTCAAAGCTCGTCTGATTTTTTGAAACGTTGCTATTTAGCAAAGTAGGATTAAAAGTAGCTTTAGAGGTAGGGGTGTTATCAAATATTTCTACAGCTACGTTTGACACATCATTGCCGATGTTTTTTACGAGTAAGCGATATGTATCGTATACACCTTGTTTTGGCTGCGCTGCTTGCTTGTTTGCGTTATGGGATTTATCAATTTCGATATACCACTGTTTTGACTTTGATTCAATTGGTAGTGATTGGAATGTGTATGCACTAGCTTGTATTGGTAGTGCTAAACAGGTTAGTGCAAAGAGAGAAAATATTTTTCTTTTCATTTTTAAAGAGCCCCCATTCTGTAACGGATTTATCCGACATTAACGGGCAGTAAAAATCCCACCTCAAAATTCGGCTGGAGCAAAGAAGTTTAGGTGGGAGATCAACTGCCCGTAAACGTCCGATTGGTTTAACTAATAATCAGTAGGGGATGGACAAAACCCCCACTGATTATAGTTTCACTTTATTTGTTATTATCCTCTCTTTATGTGAGTATATACCATATAATGTAAGGCGATATTTATGAACCTCATGAATGTAATTTACATTTTAAATGCGAATATTAACTACTGTATTCTTTATGAAAGCTGTGTAGAGATTTTTCTACACAGTTTTTTCTAATGCGAAAAAAATTTCCAAAAATATGTTAAAATAACATTATCATACAACAAGGGGGGGTGTTTTATGGAAAATGGACATCTTGCTAAAGTAGATGTAACGAAAAGAATTGAATCGAAATCTAAGTACAATAAGAAACTTGAAAAATATCAAAGGCGCTTATTAGCATTGCAGCAAATAGTAAAAGAAGAAAAAATCGCAGTTATGCTCGTTATGGAAGGCTGGGATGCGGCTGGAAAAGGGGGAGCAATTAAGCGAGTGACGGAACACCTTGATCCGCGTGGGTTTCAAGTAAATCCAATTGGAGCACCAGCACCTCATGAAAAACGGTACCATTATTTGCAACGTTTCTGGCGGAAACTACCTCAGTATGGGCAAATTACTATTTTTGATCGCTCATGGTACGGCCGTGTGTTAGTTGAGCGTGTTGAAGGTTTTGCTACAAAGGAAGAGTGGACGAGAGCGTATGATGAGATTAATGATTTTGAAAAACTATTAACAGATGATCATTATATAGTCGGAAAGTTTTTCTATCATATTAGTAAAGATGAGCAATTAAAGAGGTTTAAAGATAGAGAGAACAATCCTTTAAAAAGATGGAAAATTACAGATGAAGATTGGCGTAATCGTGAAAAATGGGACGAGTATGTTGAAGCGATGGAAGAAATGTTTGAAAAAACAAATAGGCTAAATGCGAAATGGCAAATTATTGCGAGTAACGATAAATTATACGCTCGTTTGAAAACGTTGAAAGTGATTATTTCATTAATTGAGGATTACTTTTTAGAACATAATATAGAATTACCTTCTTATTATTATGAAATAAAAGAGGGAAAGACAAAGGGTTTTGCAGCTAATGAAGATGCAGTTGTAAAATAGTACAGAGTTTACATATGAAATATAAAGTAGAGTTACCCTGTAATTTTTGGAACCCCTCGGTAATGGGAAAATATAAACCGTGGGGGTTCTTTACATGTATAAATAAATTTTAGTATTTTAAATTTGGGGATTTTGTTGTTCTATAGTACATTAACAAGAGGTATTAGTTTTATAGAAAGGGTGAGAAAATGATAGATACAGCAGATGCTTCAATAAGTAATCATATATATACAGAAGAAGAACAACAAAAATTATATAAACGAACATTACTAATCGTAAGTATTTCACAAATGTTCGGCGGAGCAGGGTTAGCTGCTGGGATTACAGTAGGTGCACTTCTTGCGCAGCAAATGCTTGGGACAGATGCGTATGCAGGATTACCGGCAGCTATGTTTACAATGGGATCTGCAGTAGCGGCTTTCTTTGTTGGAAAGTTATCGCAAAAGTATGGTCGCCGCATAGGGCTTGCAGGAGGTTTTATAGTAGGCGGGTTAGGGGCTATTGGAGTTGTGGGGGCAGCTTTAACAAATAGTATTATTCTTTTACTCGTTTCATTACTTATATATGGTGCGGGCACAGCTACGAATTTACAAGCGCGTTATGCTGGAACGGATTTAGCGAATAAGAAGCAAAGAGCAACCGCTATTAGTATTACGATGGTAATGACGACTTTTGGTGCAGTCGCAGGTCCGAATTTAGTAGGTGTAATGGGGAGGTTTGCTCATTCAATTGGAATTCCTGAACTTGCTGGTCCGTTCATATTATCGGCAGCTGCATTTATACTTGCGGGTCTTGTTCTATTTGTTATGCTTCGTCCAGATCCGTTACTTATTGCAAATATGATAGAAACATATAAACAAGAGCATACATATAAAGGGCAAGCAGTAACAGAAGAAGCGATAGAAAACAAAAGAGGTATTACTGTTGGAGCTATCGTAATGATACTTACTCAAATTGTGATGGTTGCAATTATGACGATGACACCAGTTCATATGGGGCATCACGGTCATGGATTAAGTGAAGTAGGGCTTGTGATTGGTTTTCATGTAGGTGCAATGTATCTTCCCTCTCTCGTTACGGGAATGCTAATTGATAAAATTGGAAGAACTACGATGAGTATAGCTGGCGGATTAATTTTACTAGCTGCAGGTGTCATAGCTGCGGTAGCGCCGAGTGATTCTTTAATACTATTAATTGTTGCTTTGTCTTTACTTGGATTAGGATGGAACCTCGGTTTAATAAGTGGTACGGCTCAAATTGTTGATGCCACTATACCTTCCACACGTGCAAAAACACAAGGGAAAATAGATGTGTTTATTGCGCTAGCTGGAGCTTCAGGCGGAGCGATGTCAGGTATAGTAGTGGCAAATTCAAGTTATGCGGCATTGTCATTAGCTGGAGGGGTTTTAGCTATCATGCTTATTCCTGTTGTGATATGGGCTCGGACAGGTAAATAAAATTAAGAAGAAGCAGCGTTCAAAGTGGGATAACCAATCTTTGAATGCTGCTTTTTTGTAGTGAGTTGTATAACAGAAAGATTTTAGTTTAAATCCCACTCCACAATAAGCCCTAAATGCGTAAGACCACCACCAAATCCGTATAGTAAAAGTGTCTCTCCATTATTTAATTTCCCTTCTTTTCTAGCTAAATCTAGAGCGAGTGGAATGGAAGCTGAAGATGTATTCCCCATGTATTTTACACTCGTTAAAGTTTTTTCAATTGAAATTTCGGTTTTCTCACAAATAGATTCAATCATTCGTAAGTTAACACTGTGTGGTATGAACCAGTCTATATCATCTATTTGCATATTTGCAGTATGTAATAGTTCTTTTATACCTGCTGGCACTGTACGAGTTGCCCATTTATATACTTCTCTCCCATTTTGCACGATTTTTTCATTTGTTTGCAGTTGTGTGCCATTCATAGTAGTAGATAAGTTTGTTCTGTATAGATGAATGCCACCGTGCCCATTCGTTCCCATATGAGCAGCAATAAAACTCGGTTTGTTTTCATCTCTTTCTAGTAAAATAGCGCCAGCACCATCGCCAAATAAAATACAAGTCGTTCTATCGGTGTAATCAGTAACTTTAGATAATGTCTCTGTCGCTACGACAAGTACTTTTTCGTGTGATCCAGAAGTGATTAAGCTATTACCCACGTGCAGACCATATGTGAAACCAGCGCAAGTTGCATTTAAATCAAATGCTATTGTATGAGGTATGCTGAAGTGTTGTTGTATTTGACACGCGACACTCGGAAAAACATAGTCAGCGGTTGTTGTAGCGACGATGATACAGTCTATATCTTCTAAGTTCTTTTTAAAAGTTGTACATAAATTTTCAATTGCTTTAATGGCTAAGTGTGAGGAGTATTCGTCTTCGCAAGTAATTCTTCTTTCCTTCATTCCTGTTCTTTGTACAATCCATTCATCATTCGTATCAATCATCTTTTCTAAATCATTATTAGATAATATTTGATCTGGAACATAAGTACCGATTGCAGTAATTCGAGATTTAGAATGCATAGGGACATCTCCTAACTTATTTTTATAACTTGATACTAATACCAGGTTATAAATATGTCAATAAAGACTTTTATTGTATTGAAACGATAAAGCTTAACTTACTATGAAGGAATTTGGCGAGTGGTGTAAAAATAACATACGATAAGTTTTTAAAATTGATTATGAAGAGGGTTGGGCTCTTTGAAAAGAATTTTGTATATATTGCCTGTTGTCATTATTTATAGTTTTATTCTTATTATTTTTCCAGAGAAATCTTATGCTTGTGATTGTATGAACGTATCAGCAGAAGATGCATTTCAAAAAAACGATGTAGTATTTGAGGGGAAGGTAATTGAGGTTGGAAGGAAAGAAGGGGTTGGGATTGAAGTATTATTTGAAGTGAAGGGAATTTGGAAAGGGACAACTTCTTCGCAAATTATTGTGTATACAAATGGTGGGGATTGTGTGTTTCACTTTGTAGAGGGAGGAGAGTACTTAGTATATTCTTCTCAAAGAGGATCTGAAAAACAATTACACACACATAGTTGTAGTGGAACAAAGAGATTAGATGAGGCAGGGGCGGACAAAGTAGCTTTAAGTCAAATTGCAAAAGAATCTGTTCCGACGAAGAAAGTCGATTTAAAAGGTGGCATGTTGAACGGTTTAAGCTGGTGGCAAGTTGTTAATCTTTCCGTAGGTCTGTTACTGATAGTAGTTCTTGTGATTTTTAGTGTAAGGAGAACGCGCAAAAAATGACGATTAAAGTAAATATATAAGGATTTTCTTTCTGTTTCTATAGGTGGTTTAATCTTGTGAAAGCGAATTACTTATGCTACACTTTATGTAACTTAAAATGAACGGAGGGGCTTCCTTTGATCTTAATCAGATTACGTCTCAATACTTTGTGCCAATAATTGAATAGCGCTCAAAGGCTCTGTCTGTGTACAGAGTGAACGGGATTGGTCTGCCTATTTTAAAGGAACCCTTTATTAAGCTTATATGTGAAAAAGAGGGAGGGACGAATACGCCCTCTTTTTGTTTTGCCTTTATAAATAGAATGGGATCGTATAGGTGAGCACTTATTGTGGATGCGTATATGATTTTGGGACTTTTTGACTATGAGATAGGACGAAAGTATAACTTTCTTCTATTTCTTTGGTGAACCCTTATCCGTTTACGAAAACACAGGCAGTAACCTGTGTTTTTTATTTTACGTAATCGAAATGGAGGAATAAATATATGGAAGAATTATTACAAAGAGCAGTTTTAGTTGGAGTAAATTTAGGTAATGAAGATGATTTTGCATATTCGATGGAAGAGTTAACAAATCTTGCAGAAGCTTGTGATGTAGAGGTAATTGGGCAAGTGACGCAAAATTTACAACGAGTAAATCCATCACATTATATTGGAAAAGGAAAGATTGAAGAAGTAGCAGCCTATGTAAATGAAGTAAATGCGAATATGGTAATCTTTAATGACGAATTATCCCCTTCGCAAATTCGAAATTTAGAAGCGGATTTAGATTGTAAAGTAATTGACCGTACCATATTAATTTTAGATATTTTTGCGCAACGTGCGAAAACGAAAGAAGCGCAGTTGCAAGTAGAGGTAGCGCATCTTCAGTATATGATGCCTCGTTTAATCGGGCTTCGTGAATCATTAGGAAGACAGAGCGGCGGAGTTGGTACGAAAAATAAAGGTGTCGGTGAAAAGAAATTAGAGTTAGATCGTCGTAAAATTGAAGAACAGATTTCAGTTTTAAATAAAGACCTAGAAGCACTTGTTGCCCAGCGTCAAACGCAGCGAAAGCAGCGTAAGAAAAATGAAGTTCCTGTTGTAGCGTTAGTAGGATATACGAACGCAGGAAAGTCAACGACGATGAATGCTATGCTTGAGATTTACAATGGTACAGAAGAAAAACAAGTATTTGAAAAAGATATGTTATTCGCGACGTTAGAAACATCTGTACGAAATATTGATCTGCCAGATAACAAATCATTTTTATTAACGGATACAGTTGGATTTGTAAGCAAACTACCACATCACCTTGTGAAAGCGTTCCGTTCAACGTTAGAAGAAGTAGCGGAAGCAGACCTACTTATTCACGTTGTAGATTACGCGAATCCAAATTATGAACAATTAATTGATATTACAAATGAAACGTTAAAGAAAATTGGAGTAGAAAATATTCCAACCATTTATGCTTATAATAAATCAGATATGGTAGATGTTGAAATTCCGAAAGTACAAGAAGACCGCGTTTATTTATCAGCGAAGAAACATGTTGGGATAGAAGAGCTTGTCGAAATGATTCGTTCACACATCTATAAAGAGTATACGAAGTGTGAAATGTTAATTCCGTATGATCAAGGACAGGTAGTTTCTTATTTCAATAATCATGCGCACGTTTTATCTACGAGTTATGAAAACGAAGGTACGAAACTAGAAGTAGAATGTAAAACGAGTGATTACGAAAAGTATAAGCGTTTTGCAATTTAATAAAAAAGGCGATCCTAATATATGTTAGGATCGCCTTTTTCTTATTCTGTAATAGAAGCCCACTTATAAGAATAAATTCCTGCAAATGGACGAATAACAACACCTTTTACTGTTGGACGTTCTAAATATACAAGTCCTGATTGGAAGATTGGAGCGATAGCTGCATCATCTTCGAGTAATATTTTTTCTGCATCTTGGAACGCTTTCCAACGTGCTGGTAAATCAGTTGCTAAAGTAGAGCTCGTTTTCTCAATTAATTCGTCGTATTGTTTGTTTGAATAACTCATCTTATTAAACGGTCCGTCAGTGACAAACATATTTAAGAATGTTGTAGGATCAGGATAATCTGGCCCCCATGTAGAAAGTGAGATTTCGTAGTCACCATTTCCTTCACGATCTAAAAACGCTTTTACTGGAAGAGGCTGTAATGTGATTTTTAATCCAGGTAAGTTTTTTTCCAGTTCACCTTTTAAAAACTCACTAATTTTTTTATCGTTAGATTCATCAGTTGTTATGATTGAAAGAGAAGCGTTTTGTAAATTTGTTTCTTTTTTCGCAGTTTCCCATAGTGTTTTAGCTTCTTTCACATTTGTTTCTACTTTTACATTACTTGTACTGCGAAAATCTTTATTATCAGGTCCTTTTACGAATCCTTTCGGAACGAATGCATTCGCAGGTATAGAACCATTATTTAAAATCGTTGTAGCGATTCCTTGTTTATCAAAAGCAAGCGAAATAGCTTTTCGAGCGTTTTTGTTTGCTAATAAAGGATTCTTTTGGCTAAACCGGAAAAATGTCATAGAAGGACGTTCCATTTTCTTTAAGCTCGGATCTTTTTGATATTTATCAACAAACTCTGAATTAATCGTAATTCGGTCCACTTGTTTACTTTCAAATAAATTAACGGCTGTTGAAGTATCTTTTACGATATTTACATTGATTTCATTTAGCTTCACATTTTTATTATCCCAGTAGTTCGGATTTTTTGTCATTTTATAACTTGTATCATGTTTCCATTCACTTAATTGGAACGGCCCGTTATACACTACATTTGCAGCTTCAAGTCCGTAATTTTTCCCTTGCGCTTCTACAACCTTTTTGTTTTGAGGATAAAATGTTGCAAATCCCATTAAACCTAAAAAGTATGGAACAGGGTGTTCTAACTGTACTTCAAGCGTTTTATTATCAATCGCCTTTACACCAAATGAATCAATTGGTAATTCTTTTTTATTTATTTTTTCTGCGTTTTTAATATCGAACATAATATGTGCGTATTCAGAAGCAGTTTCTGGATTTACGGCACGTTTCCATGCATATTCAAAATCATGAGCAGTTACTGGATCACCATTTGACCATTTTGAATCGTGTAATGTAAATGTATATGTTTTTCCGTCTTCGCTCAGTTTGTATGATTCAGCTGCCGCAGGAACAGGTTTATTGTCAGGACCAGGCATATATAATCCTTCCATTACGTTGTTTAAAGCAGCGTAAGAAAACCCATCGGTTGCGATAGACGAATCAAGTGTAGAAATTTCCCCAGCTTCTACAATATTTAATACTTGTTTTGAAGATTCTTTTTTCTTTTCCCCTGTAATTGTTGCCTCTTGTTTTTGACCACATGCTGTTAAAAACATAGATAATGTGATTGAGAGCGCAACGATTCCTTTTGTTTTTTTCTTCATAGTTGTCATCCTTTCCTTCATCTCTGCCTTAGTATAAAAGAAAATATAGAAAATTTCTATAAATAAATCCGATAAAACGTATAGAAAAAATATATTATGTAAGAAGTGATATTTCTGGAAAAAGAAATGAAACCAGTATAGAATAGAAATGTTTCAAAAGTCAGAATTTATTGAGGTTAAAGTTTTACTTTATTACACCTGCTGTAATAAATATATATTTTGTACAGGAAGGAGAGATTCATATATGCAGGCAGTCTCGAAAAAAAATACAATAGAAACACCAACGATATATCGAATACTATTTGCGATTAGTTTCGGTCACTTTTTAAATGACTCGATGCAAGCAGTTGTGCCGGCACTGTTTCCTATTTTGGAAAAAACGATGAATTTATCCTATATGCAAGTAGGGTGGATTGCGTTTGCGTTAAATATGACGTCATCGATTATGCAGCCGGTTTTTGGTATGTATTCTGATAAGAAGCCGTCACCATTTTTATTACCGCTCGGTATGTTTTCGAGTATGCTTGGGATGATTGGACTGGCTTTTGCACCGAACTTTATTATTGTTATTATTTCTGTTTTATTTATCGGATTAGGGTCCGCAGTTTTTCATCCAGAAGGTGCCCGAGTTGCTTATATGGCGGCAGGGGCAAAACGAGGTTTAGCGCAAGCAATTTATCAAGTTGGAGGAAATACAGGTAACTCCCTAGCTCCTATTTTTACAGCGTTAATTTTCGTTCCGCTCGGCCAAATTGGCTCTTTAGGTTTTACAGCCTTTGCAGCGGTAGGAATTGTATTATTAATTTTCGTATCAAATTGGTATAGGAATGAATTAGCAACTGGCGCTGTGAGGAGAAAAAAGAGGGCTGCGCTTGAGGCGGAAAGTGCGATTGTAAGTACACATATTAAATTTGTTATTATACTTCTTGTTTTTCTTACTTTTGTACGTTCTTGGTACGGTGCTGGTATCGGGAATTTTTATCAATTTTACTTAATTGAGCATTACGGTTTATCTATAAAAAATGCACAGTATTTCGTATTCGCATTTATGATTGCCGGTGTATTAGGAACTTTCTTCGGTGGACCGTTAGCAGATCGATTTGGAAAGAAAACAATTATTGTATTTTCAATGCTAGGTTCGGCGCCACTTGCCCTTTTATTACCTCACGTTTCGCTCGTGTGGGTCGTACCGCTATTTTTATGTATCGGTTTTATTAGTTCAAGTAGTTTTAGTGTAATTGTTGTTTATGCGCAAGAGCTTGTTCCTGGAAAAGTAGGGATGGTATCTGGATTAATTGTAGGGCTTGCGTTTGGACTCGGCGCTTTAGGTTCTGTAGTTCTTGGGAAATTGGCTGACATATATAGTCTACAATTCATTATGTTACTATGTAGTTGTCTACCATTAATTGGACTTACTTCATGGTTTTTACCAAGTGATAAGAAAACGATAGAATAGGGGATGCACTATGAAATTATGTAAAAATGTTACTGAATTAATAGGAGATACACCTGTCGTCCGATTATCTAAATTTATTCCAGAAGACGCAGCAGATGTGTATGTAAAACTAGAAATGTTTAATCCGTCACGTAGTGTGAAAGACCGTGCTGCCTATAATTTACTGCACGTTGCAGAAGAGAATGGTCTTATCAAACCAGGAGATACAATTATTGAGCCAACAAGTGGTAATACAGGAATAGGCTTAGCGATGAATGCAGCTGCGAAAGGGTATAAAGCGATTTTAATTATGCCAGACAATATGTCAAAAGAGCGTATAAATTTATTGAAAGCATACGGAGCGGAAGTAGTTTTAACACCGGCAGAACAAAGAATGCCAGGAGCAATTGCGAAGGCGTTAGAACTGCAAAAGCAAATTCCAAATAGTTTTATTCCGCAACAATTTGAAAATCCAGCAAACCCAAATATTCATCGTTATACGACGGCCCTTGAAATTTATGAACAAATGGATGGCGAGCTTGATGCATTCGTAGCAACAGCTGGAACTGGTGGAACTATTACAGGGACTGGGGAAACGCTAAAAGAGAAACTACCAAACTTATATATTGCAGTAGTAGAACCGAAAGGATCTCCCGTTTTATCAGGCGGAGTTCCAGGTCCTCATAAATTAGTAGGAACAAGTCCAGGATTTATCCCGGAAAACTTAAATACAGAAGTGTATAACGAGATTATTCAAATTGCAGACGAAGAGGCTTTAACGACGATGAGAAACTTAGCTAGACAAGAGGGGTTATTAGTTGGGCCATCTTCTGGAGCTTCTGTTTACGCAGCGATTATGATAGCAAAACGATTAGGCGCTGGTAAAAAAGTTTTATGTATTGCACCTGATACGGGAGAACGGTATTTGAGTATGGGTTTATTTGAATAAAAATGATAGAAACCCCTTAATGGTGAAATAGCGCTATTAAGGGGTTTGTTATAGGTTATTATGAGAGGAGAAGCACAATGGAACTATTAAAACCAACAAATGAATATAGCGGAAAAATTATGGAGTATCGAGAGGCATTTTTACATGCGGATGAGCAACCACATGGCAGTAGTTCTTTACAAAATTTTGATTCGCTTGATGAATGGTTTGAAAAAGTGAGTAAACAGGAACTGGGAGAAAACGTACAAGGTAATCGAGTACCATCTAGTCAATTTTTAAGTATTGAAAAAGGGGAACTTATAGGTTTTGTGAATATTAGACAACGATTAAACGAAGAATTATTGCGGGAAAGTGGTCATATTGGATATAGTGTTCATCCGAATAAACGTCGCCAAGGTTACGCTACAAAACAACTACAACTTGCATTAGGTGAAGCACAAAAGTTAGGGTTGCAGAAAGTGTTAATAACTTGTGATAAAGCTAATATTGCTTCGGCTAAAACGATTCAAAAGGTTGGCGGTGTATTAGAAAATGAAGTAGTTTCTTCTCATACTGGGGAAATTGTTCAGCGTTATTGGGTAGAAATATGATTTAGTGGAACATTGAAAAGGAAAAATAATGCGTAATATCGAAATAGATAAATGAAAAAGTAAGAGTAAGAGTGTACTGCAATTTTAGGGGGAAATGAAGTGGGATTAAAAGAGAAAGCAATAGAAATGTCGGAGATTTATAGGAGAAATCCGAAGATTGAAGCTATTATTTTAGCGGGTTCAGTAGCTAGAAAGTTAGAAGATGAACATTCAGATATAGAATTACATATTTTATGGTCAGCGCCACCAGAGGATGAGGATCGTAAAGGGCCTATTAATCATATTGGTGGAACAATATTGTCATATCATCCTTACGAGGAAGAAGAATGGTCGGAAACATATTTGACAAAAGAGGGCATTAAATTAGAGATTAGTAACTTTTTAACTGAAACAGTAGAGAAAGTGATTTTAGATGTGGTGGATCAATATGATATAAGTTATGAAAAACAATGTATTGTCTCATCCGTTCATGATGGTGTTAGTTTGTATGGAGAAGAGAAAGTACATGAATTAAAAGATAAAGTGGTATCATATCCAGAACACCTAGCGAAACGGATGATTTTAGAAAATCTTTGGTTAAGCAATCGCTGGCATAATCGCGAGGCTCTTTTAAAACGAAAAGATTGGCTTATGCTTTATGATGTTATTTGTGAAGTGCAAAGAAATATATTTGGGGTCTTATTTGGTCTAAACCGAATGTATGTGCATCATCCTGCATTTAAATGGATGCTGAATAATGTGGAACGAATGAGTATTAAGCCTGAAAATTTATATGAGCGTATGGCTAATACGTTAATAGGGAAACCGGAGTATAGTGTACAGGAGTTAGGAGTGTTAATCGAAGAGCTATTACATTTAGTAGAACAACATGCTCCAGAATTACATATTGCTGAACAACAAAAACATATTCAATATGCGAAGTAGAAAAGAAGGGATGTAACAATTCGTTACATCCCTTCTTTTTATTTGACTAATTTACCTAGTACGGGTAATCGTTGAATCCTATCACCGAGAATATGTGAAGCAAGTCCGCTTGTTAATACGAATAAAAGGTAAACAAGTCCTCCTGCGACGCCACAAATACATACAATAAGCAGTGATTCGATATAAGATTGTCCAGGAATTAACCATTTTAAAATTGCTTTTAATGCTATTACAACAGCAGACATTGCTGCGGAGTAAATCGTAATAAGAAGTACTGTTTTTGCTGTTTCACCAATTTTAAATTTCGCAAACTTAATGATGCAGTACAACATAATAACATTGGAAACGAGGTATCCAAGAATTGTTCCGAGTACAGCACCGTGTCCACCAAATAAATGTAAGAGCGGTGTATTTACTAAAACTTTAACGAGAATACCGACTGAGAAAGCAATCATCGTTTTTCTTTGATAATCGATTCCTTGTAAAATAGCTGCTGAAACTGTGAAAATCGCACTTAATATAGCAGAAGGTGCAAATGAAATTAAATATTGTGATCCACCAAGTGCAATTTCAGGATTCACATAAACCATACGGAATGCATCGTAAGCGATACTAGCAAGACCGAATGCAGCTGGGATAGTGAAGAATAATAAGACTTGAAATATCTTTGCAATTTGTTCTTGTAATTCTTCTAGTTTCCCACTTGTATAAGATTTCGTTATAGCCGGAATGATTGTTAATGAGAATCCAGTAGCAAGTGAAGCTGGAATCATAATTAACTTTTGGGCATAGTTCGTTATATAAGCGAACACTGCATTCGCTGTTTCTAAAGGCTCTCCCATCGCTCTAAGGACATCAGCTACAGTATATTGATCTACTAACGTATAGAGCGGAATTGCAATGCCGACAAATACAATTGGAATCGCATATCGAAGTAATTCCATATAAATATTTTTTAATGGGATATTCGATGCTCTTGACTTTAATTCTCCTTCGGGAGGCTTTAATCTATTATATTTTTTCCAGTACAACATTAAAATCGAAACGCTGGCAAGTGCCCCGATAACAGCGCCAAACGTAGCAACTGCAACAGAAGAGGCTACGGAACCTCCTAATAGTTTTGAGACGATAAAGCTACCAACTAAAATGAAAACAACGCGCGCAATTTGTTCTACGACTTGAGAAACAGCACTTGGTTTCATATGTTGAAAACCTTGGAAATAACCGCGTGTAACACTCATAGCTGGTACGATAATAAGTGCGAAACTTAATGCTCGCATCGTAAGTGTTACGTCGGCTATAAATTGTGGATCTGGCGTTTTCGAGCGAATAATAAATTGTGATATGTACGGTGCCCCAATAAATAAAATTAAAAATCCTAAAAAGCCCATAAACAACATTAATTTTACGCTAGAGTTGTATAGTTTTTTGCTTGTACTATAATCACCAAGCGCATTATGTTTTGCAACAAATTTGGAAACGGCAATAGGAATACCAGCTGTTGAGAAGCTTAATAAAATACCGTACCAAGAGTATGCATATCCATATAAAGCGACCCCTTGTGTTCCGACTAGTAATTGAAAAGGGAAGAAGTATATAAAACCTAATATACGTGAAATCATTGTTGCACCGCTTAATAAAGCAGTACCTTTTAAAACTTTTGAAGTAGACAAAATTCTATCCTCCTACTCGTGCTGTCTTGCATTCATCGTATACTACTATAAACCCGTTAGCGAAGTTAATACAGTATAAACCATAAATGTTCTAATACTATTCATTTAAAAGTCATATTTCGAATTTAAAAAAGAAAGTAATACATAAAAATTCAAAATATAAGTTGACACTATTTTTAATGTGTGATAAAAATGATAGTAATCAATTCGGAAAATAATATTTGGGCAATGAAAGGGTATAGTAGTGAATATCTCCCTATTTCAGAGAGCTGATGGTTGGTGTGAATCAGTATATAGATTATTCATGAAGTTCGTCCTGGAGCATCTTTCATAAATCTCATATTTTGAGGAAATGAAAGACGGTAGTTTATACCGTTATCAAATAAAGTGGTGAAGATTGTTTCACAACTAGGGTGGTACCGCGATATTTATCGTCCCTACGTATTTACGTAGGGACGTTTTTTATTTAGGTCTTACTTTGTTGTGGCTTCATAACTAGGGTGGTACCGCGATATTTTATCGTCCCTACGTATTTGCGTAGGGACGTTTTTTATTTAGGTCTTACTTTTGTTGTATCTTCATAACTAGGGTGGTACCGCGATATTTTTGTCGTCCCTACGTATTTACGTAGGGGCGTTTTTTTATTAGTAGGAAGGAAGTGAACGTATTAGAAAATAGTGTGGATAGAACAATATAAATACTGAATTGTAAAACAGAAAAAGATAAAGAGGGGAGATTAACAGATGAATTCACAGCAATGGACATCAAAATTAGGTTTCGTATTAGCTGCAGCAGGTTCAGCAATTGGTCTAGGGGCGATTTGGAAATTCCCGTATATGGCCGGCATCGGAGGAGGCGGGGCGTTCTTCCTTATTTTCATCGGTTTCACATTATTAATTGGTTTACCGCTATTATTAGCTGAATTCGTTATCGGAAGAAGTACACAAAAAGAGGCCGTTGATGCATATAGAGAAATCGCACCAAAAACACTATGGCCATGGTTAGGGAAATTAGGGATTGTAACTTGTTTCATACTACTTTCTTTCTACAGTGTTGTAGGAGGCTGGATTTTATTATACTTATGGAATGCAATTACAGGTAGACTTTGGGAAGGAAATGGAGCATACGAAGCTACGTTTGGTGAAATCATTTCCAATCCATATTTAGCAGTTGGATCACAGCTATTATTCATCCTTATTACTATTTTCATCGTAAGTAAAGGTGTACAAAATGGTGTTGAAAAAGTAAATAAATATTTCATGCCAGCGCTATTCGTTTTATTCTTTGTATTAATTGTTCGTGCTCTTACATTAGACGGCGCGGGAGAAGGAGTTCGTTTCTTCTTACAACCTGATTTCTCACATGTAACATCAGAAGTTATTTTATATGCGATGGGTCAATCGTTCTTCTCATTATCGGTCGGTGTAGCAGTAATGGTAACATATAGTTCATACTTACCGAAGGAAGAAAGTTTACCGCGTTCAGCATTTTCTATCGTAGCTTTAACGCTTGTAATTACATTACTTGCAGGGCTTGCAATTTTCCCAGTAGTGTTCGCATTTGGAATGGAGCCATCTCAAGGACCGGGGCTATTATTTATCGTACTGCCAGCTATTTTCAGTAAAATGGCATTCGGAAAATTATTCTTCATCGTTTTCTTATTACTATTCTTCTTTGCTACTATTACATCAGCAATTTCGATGTTAGAAATTAGTGTTGCATCTTTAACTGCAAAAGGTAAAGGGAAACGTGAAAAAATGGCTTTAATCGTAGGGTTATTAATCTTCGTTGTTGGAGTACCATCAGCATTGTCATTTGGTATATTAAGTGATCTGAAGATTTTCGGAAAGACTGTCTTTGATTTAGCGGATTACGCAGTTAGTAACGTACTAATGCCACTTGGTGTTTTATTAGTTTCTATCTTTGTTCCTTTAAAAATGAAGAAAGATGTATTAATGAAAGAGCTGGGTGTAAGTAAAAATAAGGGATATAAATTATTCGTATTATGGTTATTCTTACTTCGCTTTATCGCACCAATTGCGATTATTATCGTATTCTTAAATGTACTTGGCATTATTTAAATAAAAAGGTAGCGTATCGTTTTATGATACGCTACCTTTTTATTTTGTTCTTTTTTGTAGTTCGTTTACTGTTACGAACTGATATCCCTTCTTAGATAAAGAGTCTAAAATACCTTCAATGGTCTGTAAATTTTCATTAGACTCACCATACATAGAGTGCAGTAAAATGATAGAACCTGGTTTTACATTTTTATTAACATATTCAATTTTATCAGCAGCAGATTTATAAAAAGTATCAGGTTCAAGGTCCCATGTAATTGTTTCGATATTGTTTTTATTTAAATAATAGGGCAGACCAATTAGCTTTTTCCCGTTAGGTGGTCTAAAATCAATTTCGTCTGTAAATCCCGTTTGGCGGATTAATGCATTTGTTTTTTCTATTTCTTCTTTAATATAAGAAGGTGTTTTTAAAACCATTCTGTTATGAGAATATGTATGGTTTCCAACTTGGTGTCCAGATTGTACAATAGCTTCTCCTAACGATAGGTTTTTCTCTAGTTCATTTCCGATTAAAAAGAAAGTAGCTTTTGCATTGTATGTATCTAGTAGCGGTAATATTTGTTTTACATTGTTCGTAGGACCATCATCAAAAGTTAAAGCAACCACTTTTTCATTTATTTCTACTCGGTTTGTTAAATCTCCAAAAAATTGAAAGCCTCTTGCGTTCATCAATTTGTATGTTCCAAATAATGCTACAGTAATAATGAATAATGTAACGATTGTAATGATTATTTTCTTTTTCATAAAGTAACCTCACTATATTTTTGGATTGGACTAAAAAGTATTATATCAAACTAAGTAATTTCATGCTTTAAAAAGGATGTGGATGCAAGGGGAAGGAATTTATCATATAATAAAATGCAAAAGGTATATTAGGAGGTGTTTATATGGCGATTACAATTCAATTGCCGGACACTGCAACGTCTCATGCAAAGCTAAGTATGGAAATGGCGATACTTTGCGTGAGGTAGACAAGTAATATACAATCGCCTAAATGAGCTCGTATCATTTTTTATATTTGGCTTTGCACCTTATTGAAATGAAACACAAAAAATAAGGGGCGAGCAGAAATGAAATACGTTAAAGCTGCGACGGTTTTACCAGAGAGTTTAATTACTGAAATTCAAAAGTATATACAAGGTGAAACAATTTACATTCCAAAACAAGAAACAAAACATTATAAATGGGGTACACGATCTGGAGGAAGAAAACAACTAGATGAAAGAAACAAAGCGATTAAAGATGCGTTTAGAAGCGGGATTTCCATTCATCAACTTGCAGAGGAGTATTTTCTTTCCGGAGAAACGATTAAAAAAATTGTGTACTCTAAATGAAGATAAAAGAGTCTAGTTCAAATATTATTTTGAACTAGACTCTTTTTGCTTTACCCGTATTGGATATATGGGGTGTGAATGGGCATGATAATAGAAAAAATGAATCACAATTGTATCGTATAGAAGTGTGAATAGAAATAAAAACGTTATATTACATATTACAGAAAGGTGAACGATTATGAATCATCTTGGGCAAATAACGATAGAACTTTTTGTTGGTTTTTTTGTTTTATTGATTGCTACTAAAATATTAGGGAAAACACAAATATCGCAGCTAACACCTTTTGATTTTATTTCTGCCATTGTAATCGGAGAACTAGTTGGAAACACTGTATATGATCCTGAGGTGAGAGTATGGTCTATTTTATACGCTGTTTTTGTATGGGTACTTTTAATTTACGCAATAGAAGTAATAACACAAAAATTTAGAAGGACAAGAAAGTTTTTTGAAGGATACCCTTCTATTATCATTCGTAATGGGCATATTGACAGAGAGCAATTAAAATCGAATCATTTGGATATTAACCAATTACAACAAATGCTTAGGCAACAAAAAGATATTTTTTCAATTCGAGAAGTTGAATATATGATATTGGAACCTAACGGAAACATAAGCGTTCTGAAAAAGAGCAAATATGAATCACCAACTATAAATGATTTAAGTTTAAAACATAAGCCTGTATACTTACCAATTTCATTAATTAGTGATGGAAAAGTAGTGAAAGATAATTTAAGGGAAGCTGGTTTTGATGAAGGATGGCTATATAAGCAAATAAAGCAAAAAGGGATTACTAAATTTGAAGATGTATTATATGCAGAATGGAAAACAGATGATGGCTTCTTTTGTCAGGAAATGAAGCGGTAGAACATAATCGATGTATGTAATATTCGTTTCTAAGTTATCTTTTACATATCAAAAAGCTGAATCTTTGTATACAATAAAACTAGATCAACAATTTGTATGGAGTGATAAAGATGAAAGCTTTTATTAGAAGTGATCAATATAATTTTATAAAATCACAAGCTTATATTTTAGCAAATGGGCACGCAACGGCAAATGATAGAGGTGTCATTCAAGCATTAAAATCATTAGCGATTGAAAAAATAATACATGTATTTGAGGATTTAACGGATGAACAGAAAGAGTTAATTGATACGGTATTAACAGTTCAAAATAGAGAAGATGCAGAATCATTTTTAACGAAAATAAATCCGTATGTCATTCCGTTTCAGGAAGTTACAGCGCAAACATTAAAAAAATTATTTCCTAAAGCAAAAAAATTAAAACTTCCTGATATGGAAGAACTGGACATGAAAGAATTATCTTATTTAAGCTGGATTGATAAAGGGTCAAGCAGGAAATTTATAATAGCGAAAAATGATAAAAATAAGTTTGTTGGTCTGCAAGGAACGTTCCAAAGCTTAAATAAAAAAAGCATTTGTTCATTATGTCATGGACATGAAGAAGTTGGGATGTTTTTAGTTGAAATTAAAGGTGATGTACAAGGAACTTTCGTGAAAAAGGGAAACTATATTTGCAAAGATGGTGTAGCTTGTAATCAGAATATGAAATCACTTGATAAATTACAGGATTTTATTGAGCGATTAAAGAAATAAAATGGAAGACCTCTAGTACTTAAACTGGAGGTTTTTATTTTTTGAAGAAGTAGATTAAAAATTTAACTGTACTATGATTATTAAAGGATAATTAGTTCAATAGATAAACGGAAATCAAAAAATAAACCTTATGACCATATCTCCCAATCAGTTTTAGAACGATTATTTGAAAAACTGAATCACTTATATCACAACTTCAATGAAACAAAAACCTATATGTTATTATTTTCCGTAACACTAATGTCATATTATAAGATAAGGTTTTCGAATATTTAATAGGGAGGCGTTTCTATTGAAAATCAGTGAGCTGTCTAAAAAGACAGGTGCAAGTATCCGATCCATAAGGCATTATGAGAAAAAAAATCTAATTACCGCTGTACGCCTTGAGAATGGTTATCGCGAGTTCGATGAATCTGCCATCAAACGTATTCGAATTATTCAACTTTATTTAGGTTTGGGTCTGGTAACGGAACAAATTGAGGAAATATTGAAATGTGAGGTTAATGGTCCGGAAGACTATGAATTTTGTGAAGAAATGCTGGAAACTTATCAAGTAAAGCTGGATCAAATCAACAGGCAAATTAGTGTATTGGACGTTGTAAAGCATCGGTTGGAAAAACAAATCATGCAAATGACGGATAAAAGAAGAATGAGAAATGGAAATTCCCTTAGTTGAAACAACGGAATAATTGAAGATCCCAGTCCGCGATCATGGCGGGATCCGGGATCTCTACATACGACTATGATGTTATGCGAACGGTTTTTTTAGCAGTTCGGTTAAGCGCGAGAATCCGTCGGTTCCATAGCCCTCGTTGATGGCCTGCTGGGTTACGGCCATTGCAGCACTCAGAACGCTGACGTCGAGGCCGTGGTGTTGAGCAGCATGGATGATGTGTTCCATTCCTGCCGAGGCTGAGATGATATTGGACTTGTCACCAGGGTAGTGACCCGAGTCTACTTCACTTGCCAAATAAGCCATGATGTCGGGCAAGATGTCTATGATGCCCTGGGCATAGACGGCGAACTCCTTTGCTGGAATATTTTCGGCAGTGGCAAGGGCGAGAGCGTGAGCATAACCGCTCATGGATGTCCAAAAGAGATCGAGCAGGGCTACATCATATGCCGCCGCCCGGCCAGGATCCGCCCCAAGATAGGAAGTAGTGCCACCCAAGCTTGCCAAGGTCGGTTGATGGACCTTAAAGATGGATTCTGGTCCACTATACAGGACGGAAGCCGCAGGCGTCCCGATGGTCGGAGTAGGGGTCATAATCGCCCCATCGAGGTAATCGACTCCGTGCTGGGCAGCCCATGTGGCCATTTCACGGGCACGTTTGGGTGAGTCGGCAGTGAGGTTCACCAGTGTCCGTCCCTTTAGGGAATCTCCTACGGGACCAAGGACTTCATGGACGACATTATAGTCCAGAACACAAATGATCACTAGGGGGCTTGCAGAGACCGCGCCGGTGACTGAATTTGAAAGGGTCGCCCCCTGAGAAATAAGGTAATCGGCTTTTTCGGCGGTGCGGTTCCATAATGTCGTAGGGTGGCCGTTCATTAGGAATGCACCAGCCAGCGCCTGGCCCATCGGACCCAAGCCGATAACTGTAACAGGTGAACGGTTCGGGTTCTCTGTCACTGATACATCTGTATCTGATACTTGACTGATATTTTGTTCTTTCTCACTTTGGTCATTTTTCTTCAATGAAAATGCCTCCTTTCAGATGTTCAAACTTAATTCTAAAGTATGACACCAGTGTCAGAGTCAACAAAAATATTTTTGGTTATAATATTTCAACAAACCAGTTATAAGTAATCTATTATTCCATTAAAGGGCGAGATTACGGGAAAAGTAGTGAAAAGTGATACATATTATCCATGACTAATATGTATCACTCTTTATTATTTATGACTTTTTACGATTTAGGTCTTGATAATGAAATAAAGTTTGATAAAAGATATATATTTCGAAACAGTTGCTTATTTTGAAGGAGGTAAAACATGAATTACATTTCACCGAAAGAAGAGATATTAAAAGTGAAACGGTGGCCAAAAGCTACGATAGCGGCAGGTCGTGGTCATACAGTTGCTCTTAAATCGGATGGCACGGTAGTAGCAGTAGGGCGAAATAAAGAAGGAGAATGCGATGTAAGCGGCTGGTGTGATATGGAAGCAGTCGTAGCGGGAAATGTTCATATGGCGACGAACACGGGGAATGCACATACAATCGGTCTTGCATGTGACAGTACGGTGGTAGCTGTGGGTTGGAATAAGCATGAACAATGTGATGTAAACGATTGGCATGATGTTGTAGCGGTTGCGGCAGGGTGGCGTCGTATCCTTGGCCTTAAACCGGATGGTAATGTAATAGTGGTGGGGCGAAATAAAGAAGGAGAATGCAATGTAAGCAGCTGGAGAGATATTGTGGCGGTCACGGCGGGTGACTGGCATACAGTCGGTCTTAAAATGGACGGCACAGTGACCACTGTGGGGAATAATCGATATGGCCAATGCGATGTAAGTGGATGGCGTGGTATGGTGGAGTTGGCGGCAGGTTATCTTCATACTGTTGGTTTGAAATCGGATGGAAAAGTGATGGCAGTGGGTAATAATAAACTTGGTCAATGCGATGTAGGCAGCTGGAAAGATATTATGGCAATAGCAGCTGGTACGAATCATACAATCGGCCTGAAATCAGACGGTACCGTGGTGGCAGTCGGCTGGAATGAGTATGGTCAATGTAATGTAAGTGATTGGCGCGATATTGTAGCGATAGCGGCAGGTTGTGTGCATACGGTCGGTCTTAAATTAGATGGCACCGTGGTAGCAGTAGGTGATAATACATACGGTCAATGCGATGTAGGTAGGTGGCGTAACATACGATTGCCTGGCAAATAGTTAATGTACAACAAATCATTAGTAATATTATATTCTATTTTAGGAGTAATTATGGAATAGAACATATACATAAGAATCTCTTTTCAAAAGGGGTTCTTATTCTTTTTCCGTAAAATGAGTGTCTAAATAGAAGTTTTAAACAAGCTTTATTTCAAAGCTACAGTAGAAGAGATAAATAAAGCATAGGAGAGCTGAAGAAATGCTTAAAAAGTTTTTGCTTTCTTTACCGGATGTTTTACTTGTATGCGTTGTTCTCTACATAACATACACAACTACTTTTAGTTTTGGACAGATGTTAGTAATTTTAATTGCAATCGGAATTATTGGTGGTCTTGTTATAAGAATTTGTACGGATGTATTCACGTATATAAGGTGGACCATTAAACAGAGGACATCTTGAATATATTGATAGCTATTAGAAGGAGAGGAAATGAATAAGAAAAAGAGTAGAGTGAAAAATGAAATCATACTTTGGACATTGACAGCGGTTGTTCTCATTATTGCATGGTACTTTTTTCAAAGATAAAAATGCATCGTACTTAAAAGGTACGATGCATTTTTATTATTTTTCTTGCCAATTTTCTTTTATAAAGTCTTCACGGCCAGATTCTTTTTGCTCAGTAGCATATTTCTCTGGGTTCTTTTTATAGAAATGTTGATGGTATTCTTCAGCCTCATAAAAAGGTGCAGCCAGGCGAATTTCAGTTACGATTGGCTCTTTAAACATACCGCTTTCTGCAAGAGCTTGTTTTGATTGTTCAGCAAGCTCTTTTTGCGTTTCGTTATGATAAAAAATAGCAGTGCGATAAGAGGGACCGCGGTCAAAGAATTGTCCGCCATCATCAGTTGGATCGATTTGTGGCCAATATAAATCTAGTAATTTTTCATATGGAAAAATAGAAGGATCGAATGTAATTTGTACAACTTCTAAATGACCAGATGTACCAGCTTTTACTTGTTCATATGTTGGGTTTTCTACATGACCACCTGCATAACCAGAAAGTACTTTATGAATACCAGGAAGTTCATCAAATGGCTTTACCATGCACCAAAAGCAACCGCCTGCAAAGGTTGCGAGTTCGTATGTTTTTTCGGACATTGCTGTAATCCTCCTAAATATATATGTTTTATATAGTATTATACAAATTGTTTTGTTGCGCAATAAAAAAGATTTAGAAGTAAAAAAAATTTAAATATATTTCTTTATAAAGTCTTTAAAATTCCTTCAAAGTTTCTTTTTTTCTGAGTGTTATGATGTAAATCGAAGTGAATATGTGAGGTGATAGGCAATGAATCCACGTATGAAAATTAATAGATTACAACAAAAAATGAAAGAGAGACTAATATGAAAAAAGAATTTATACAAAGCGATTTAAGAAATATATTGATTGCGGCATGTTTACTATTAGGGTTAGTTATTTTTGGATATTTTTTAATAAATAATTACCCAGGTACAAATGAAAAAAAGAAGTTAACAGATGCAACATCTACTTCAGAATCAATTACATCTATTGCTAATTCAGATGCCAAAAAAAGGGTTACAAAAACTTTTAATATTACGGCGAAAGTAGCAAGTGTAGATTTAGGAAATGGGAAAAAGGTAGATGCATGGACCTTTGATGGAACATCACCGGGTACTCAAATTCGAGTTAAACAAGGTGAACGTATTGTTGTAAATTTGAAAAATGAATTGCCAGAACCGGTTACAATCCATTGGCATGGATTAGATGTTCCAGCGGCGGTAGACGGTGTTCCAGGTGTTACGCAAAATGCTATAAAACCAGGTGAAACATATACATACGCATTTAATGCTGATCAGGTGGGGACATATTGGTATCATTCACATCAAAAGAGTGCGAAACAAACGGAGCGGGGACTATTTGGAACCATTGTTATTGAACCGAATAAAGCAGTTGTAAAATATGAAAAGGATTATACAGTGGCAATCCATGAATGGAAAACAGGAGCCATAAAAACCGGTAAGCATAATGGCGAACAAGATAAAGATTGGGATAGCTATCCTAGCAATCATATTCGAAATGAAAAGGCGCAAACTTTAGAAGGACCGTTAATGATGCCAAGTAATGATCAACTCAAAGATTTATCTGATGGAGATGATTACGATGTATTTACATTAAACGATACAAGTGAGGGACTACGATTGGATGCAAAACCAGGTGAAACAGTACGCCTTCGCTTAATTAATGCTGGGAATAATACGCATTTAATGACATTAGTTGGGGCGCCATTTCAAATTATTGCATTAGATGGTCGTGATATAAAAGGTGGGGACGAGCTAGATAAAGCAATTCTTCCGATGGGAGCTGCACAACGTTATGACCTTGTTTTTAAAATGCCAGAAACAACGAGTGTAAAACTTATTAATGTGGATCCATCTAAGAAAATGAATCGAATGTTAACGACGACTATTGGGAACGGTTTTTTGCCGGAAAAACCTATTGATATAAAGAGTTATCCATGGTTTGACTTTACGAAATATGGAGAAAAAGAAGTTGGAAAGTTTACGATAGATTCAAAGTTTACAAAGGTCTATGATATGGATTTGGCAGAAGGCGTGAAAGATGTAAATGGACAAGAAAAATGGGTGTATACGATTAATGGAAAGACATCACCTGATATTCCACCCATTAAAGTAGAGAAAGGAGATAAAGTTAAGATTCGCTTTAAAAATAAAGGGGAAGAAATTCATCCAATGCATTTGCATGGACATACATTCCAGGTTATTTCTAAAAATGGTAAACCAATGGAGGGAAGTCCGATTTATTTAGATACAGTTAATGTTTTTCCAGGAGAAGAATATGAAATTGCTTTAGAGGCAAATAATAGTGGACTATGGATGGTTCATTGTCATCATCTCGTTCATGCGGAAAAAGGGATGCATACGATGATGAATTATGAGGGGGTAACTACTCCATTTTCTACCGGAGATCACTCAGGTAATCATCCAGAATAATAATACGGAGGTTTTCATGCTTTATAGAATGATAGTATTTATTTTAACAAGTGTAAGTATATTTTTATTTTCTTATAGTAGTGTATTTGCTCATACAAGTGTTGTAGGAACCACCCCTAAAGAGGGGGAGGTTCTTACAGTACAACCGGAACAGATTATTCTTGAATTTAGTGAACCAGTTAAAGGAAATGTAGTCAATATTGAACTGCTAGATCAAAGTGCAAAGAGAGTGCAAGTATCAAAGGTTGGCATATTAGATGAACCAACAAAAATAAAAGTGGAAATACCAAAATTAAACAATGGTACATACACAGTAAGGTGGTCTATGGTATCTGCAGACGGACATCCGAGTGAAGGAGGCTATACCTTTTCAATTGGAGAAGAAGTACAAACAAATACTGTGGTAAAGGGGAATGCGAGTGTGAGAAGCTCAGTACTTTCAGAAGTTATGATGGTAACCCTCCGCTATATTGTAGAAGGATTGATTTTAATTGGAGCTGGGGTAAAATGGCTCGATATGTTTGTAAAATGTTATAGATTACCTTCCATATTGCAAAGAATGAAGAATATGAAAAAGATTTTCTTCTCTATACTTGTAGTAGGATTAATAGCCGAATTAATAGTATATAAGTCAATTATTCCGAAAGGAAGTTTACTTATTCATTCGCCATTTTCAGTTATTATTATGATTCAACTGCTATTATTAGTTCTTATGTCTTTGCAACATATGGGGAACGAATGGTATGCGCTAGTTTGGGGATTTCTTGTTGCGAGTTTTTCTTTCACAGGTCATGTATGGATTACTAATCCAAATTGGGCAGCAGTTATAATTAGAATGGTCCACGTTATGAGTATTGCAGTGTGGCTAGGAGCACTTATTTATTTAGTTCTTGTTATAGCGTGGACAACATTATACAAAATTACATTTGATCAAAAGCGTTTCCGTAAACATTTTAGTATTATTGCTGGTATTTCATTTATTCTAGCATTTCTTTCTGGGGAATTAATTGTGTTTTTACAGACAAGGAATTGGGTGCTTTTTAATTTTAATTCAATATGGGCGAACCTTTTAAATATAAAGATTCTTACTGTATGTATAATTACAATTGTAGCATGGAGACAAACGAAAACATGGGGTAACGATATTGGAACAGTTA
Organism: Bacillus cereus; assembly: GCF_007678085.1. GTDB lineage: Bacteria > Bacillota > Bacilli > Bacillales > Bacillaceae_G > Bacillus_A > Bacillus_A cereus_BE. Next base: position 328,352 of record NZ_VEDW01000001.1, read on the forward strand.
ATCGCCGTTTATTGCTCTTAGAAATTGTTCTAGCTATACTCGTATTATTAGCTGGTATTTGGATGAGTCAAGTTTCGTTTCCGGTGAATTCTGTAACAAGCTAAAATTATAATATTCATAGGAGTTCTGTAATGTCAATCCGTATTAGATTGCTGTTGTCGTATGTTGCGATGGTAATTATTCCAATCGTTTTTTGCGGTATAGCAGTTATGTTAATTAGTGTTACTTTATTTGGTGATATTCGTATTGCAAAAGCAATCATTGGTCTTAATCAAAATAGTCATTCTCTCATTGATAAAGAGCAGGAGGGTGATATTCGTACAAAAGAAGATGAAGATGATATTTTTAGTAGGTTGAAAATTCTTTCATCGTATGCTCCAGATAAATTGGAGGATATAAATTTTTTAAAGGAAACTGATGAAGAATTAAACGATAATCAAGCAGGATTACTAATTCGAAAAAATGATGAGCTTACATATTCATCCCCATATTTTAAAATCTCTTCGTTTGATAAATACCTACCCGCATTTGAAACGGAAGGACAAAGAAAAGGAATGGATGTGAAAATAGAGGGTAATTCTTTTTACTATAAGCAATTTGATTACTACGATGCAGAGAAGGATAAGGTTAGTATTTTTGTATTTGAGTATGTAAACCCTTTAGAAGAAATGATTAGAGAATTTTTCCCGTATTTCGTATGCTCTTTAATACTGGGGTTAATTATTACGAATGGAATATTAACATATTTTATATCACGGAGTATTATTAAACCATTGCATTCATTAAAGCAGGCAACGGAAAGAATTCAAAAGGGTGATTTAGAATTTCAAGTAAAGCCACTTGCGAAAGATGAAATAGGTGAATTAAGTTTATCGTTTGAAGAGATGCGTGGCAGGTTGAAGGAATCGGTCGAGTTGCAAATGCAATATGAAAAAAATCGTAAAGAGTTGCTTTCAAATATTTCTCATGATTTACGGACGCCAATTACGGCTATTAAAGGTTATGTACAAGGAATTAAAGAAGGTATCGCTCGAACTCCAGAACAATTAGATAAATATTTAACGATTATTTATCATAAAGTGTTTGATATGGATCAATTAATTGACGAGCTTTTTCTCTTTTCAAAACTTGATTTAAAAGAGGAACCGTTTCAATTTGAAGAGGTTGAAATTAATCAATACTTATCTGATTGTATAGAAGAACTACAGCTTGAATTACAAGATAAGGGAATTGCAGTGAGATGGGATGCTCAAAAAGATGCTTCTATTTTGGTAAAAGGTGATCGTGAAAAATTACGTCGTGTTATTACAAATATCATTTGGAATAGTGTGAAGTATATGGATAAAGAAGAGGGCTATATAGGAATTCGCATGACTGAATCTATTGATTATGTAACGATTTACATAAAAGATAATGGGATAGGAATAGAAGAGAAGGCGTTGCCTCATATATTTGAAAGGTTTTATCGTACAGATCATTCTAGAAATTCTAAAACGGGTGGAAGCGGACTTGGTTTGTCAATTGCACATCAGATTATCACACAACATGGTGGTGATATTTGGGTAGAAAGCAAAAAAGATAAAGGAACGACGCTGGCATTTACATTACAAAAAATCAATTAGAAAAAGGAGAGCATCTTGAAAAGAATTTTAATTATTGAAGATGAAGCAATTATAGCAGAGTTAGAAAAGGATTACTTAGAGGTCGCCGGGTATACAGTAGATATTGATTACTCTGGCGAAACAGGTTTACGAAGAGTTCTTCTGGAGGATTATGACTTATTAATTTTAGACATAATGTTACCGGGAATAGATGGATATGAAATTTGTAAACAAGTTCGATTGAAAAAGGACATACCAATACTTATGGTATCCGCAAAACAAGAGGAAATCGATAAAATCAAAGGGTTAGGTTTTGGAGCAGATGATTATATTATAAAACCGTTTAGCCCGAGTGAAATGGTGGCACGTGTAAATGCTCATCTAGCTCGTTATGATCGTTTAACAGGAAAACGAGAACAAATAAAAGATGAAATTCGTATTCGAGGATTGCTTATTGATAAATCGGCCCGACGTGTATTTGTAAATGGAAATGAGGTCATGTTAACAGGAAAAGAATTTGATTTATTAACTTGTATGGCAGAACATCCAAATCAAGTATTTAGTAAAGATCGTCTCTTTGAAACTGTATGGGGCATGGATGTAATTGGTGATGCAGCAACGGTTGCTGTACATGTGAAAAATATTCGTCAAAAAATTGAACTCGATCCATTCGATAAATCATACATCGAAACAATTTGGGGAGTAGGATATCGTTTTACACAGTAAAAAAGGCCAGCAAAAACGCTGGCTTTTTTTGCGTAAGTAGATTAAGAAATTACAAACAAGATCCTCCGCTAACATCAATTAATTGTCCAGTAACCCAACGGCTGTCTGGAGAAGCGAGAAATGCCGCGGTATCGGCAATATCTTCTACTTCACCTAAGCGATTAAAAGCGGAGATGGTAGTAGCGTACTGTTTCATCATTGGATCGCTCAAGAGTTCCGCATTCATATCTGTTTTAATAAATCCAGGAAGTATTGCATTCACTGTTATTCCTCGTGCTCCGAGCTGTTTTGCTAGCGTGAAAGTCATTGTATTAATAGCACCTTTCGTCATACTATAGGCAACGAAATCAGGTAAGGAAATGCGAGTGGCAGCGGATGAAATATTAATAATTCGGCTATTGTCACGTAAACGAGATAGAGCTTGTTGGATGATAAAGAATGGTGCTTTTGCATTAACTGAAACCATTCTATCAAAAAATTGTTCAGTCGTTTCTTCAATAAAAGCACCAGGACCAATTCCAGCGTTGTTTATTAAAATATCAAATTTAGTACTACCAGTTCTTTTTTGTAATTCGCTATCTAAAGAACTATAAAGGGTTTCTACACCATGTAAAGATTCAAGATTTGCACAGATAGAAAAAGCAGATCCGCCATTTGATTGAATTTCATAAACAGTTTCTTCAGCATCTTCTTTTCGATTTCCGTAATGGATAGCAACTAATGCACCGTCGTTTGCTAAACGTTTTGCAATAGCACGTCCAATTCCTCGGCTCGCTCCTGTAACTAATGCCACTTTTCCTTTTAACATAGTTTTTTCATCTCCCCATAAAATTTTATATGTTATTAAGTTATTTTTCTTTATGTAGTAATGCGAACATACTTAAGTAATATATGAGTATGTGTAAGAAATTCATTCCGATTTTGTTTTGAGAAAAAATAAATAGACTTCTCTTAAATTGATTGAATTTTATTTTTTTTTGAAAAAACATGTTGACAATGAAAAGAACAACGTCCTATAATACGTTTAACAAATAAAAGCGAATTAAGAATTTTCTAACTTTATATGTTGCATATGCAAAGAAGAGGAAAGTAGATGGTTATGATCGTTTCAGAGAGCTGCTCCTAGGCTGTGAGAGTAGTAACAATCGAATCATTGAAGATCACCTCGGAGCATCGCTTGCGAAAGGGAAACTGAGTAGAGGGCGACGGCATCGTCTCCGGTAAAAGGACGGGGGTCTAATTGGACCTGCAAAGCTTATATTTCGCGAGAAGTATAAGGAAGCTGAGTGGTACCGCGAAACTCTCGCCTCAGCAATCAAAGCTACTAAATTGTAGTAGTTGATTGCTGAGGCGAGAGTTTTTATTTTAAAAAATCGAATAAGAGAATGCGTAGAAGAGGAGAGTAAGTGATAAAAATTGTTTCAGAGAGCCGCCTAGAAGCTGTGAGGGTGGTAACAATTTCATCATTGAAGATCACCTCGGAGCACTACTTTTGAAACTAGTAAAAAGTAGCGGAGTTGTTTCCGATAGAAAAACAAAAGTCTAATTGGACTTGCAGAGCTTATATCTCGTGAGAAGTGTAAGGAAGCTGAGTGGTACCGCGATTCCCTCGTCTCAGCAATGGATTGCTACAAGTATGTAAGTAATCGATTGTTGAGACGAGTATATTTTTAAGTATTATATACTGAATATTCTGTTAAAAATGCTCATCTCAGCAATCGATATAGAAATAGATTGCAAAAAATAGAGAGAAAAAAAGAGGAGCGATGTGAGATGGGAAACCAGTACATTTATATGAATGGGGAATTTGTAGAAAAGGAAAAGGCAGTTGTTTCAGTATATGATCACGGTTTTTTATACGGAGATGGTGTATTTGAAGGGATTCGTAGTTACGGTGGAAATGTATTTTGTTTAAAAGAACATGTAAAACGATTATATGAATCGGCAAAATCTATTTTACTTACAATCCCGCTGACGGTTGAAGAAATGGAAGAAGCAGTTTTACAAACATTGCAAAAAAATGAGTATGCAGATGCTTACATTCGGTTAATTGTTTCAAGAGGAAAAGGTGACTTAGGCCTCGATCCGAGAAGTTGTGTAAAACCGAGCGTTATTATCATTGCAGAACAATTAAAGTTATTCCCACAGGAATTTTACGATAATGGATTAAGTGTTGTATCTGTTGCATCAAGACGTAACACGCCAGATGCATTAGACCCACGTATTAAGTCAATGAATTACTTAAATAACGTACTTGTAAAAATTGAAGCGGCACAAGCTGGAGTGCTAGAGGCCCTTATGTTAAATCAACAAGGATATGTTTGTGAAGGATCTGGAGATAATGTTTTCGTTGTGAAAGATGGAAAGGTGTTAACACCTCCTTCGTATTTAGGAGCGTTAGAAGGTATTACGAGAAATAGTGTTATTGAGCTATGTGAGCGACTTCATATTCCGTGTGAGGAAAGACCCTTTACTCGCCATGACGTATATGTAGCAGATGAAGTGTTTTTAACAGGAACGGCAGCAGAATTAATTCCAGTTGTAAAAGTTGATTCAAGAGAAATTGGAGATGGGAAACCAGGAAGTGTAACGAAACAATTAACAGAGGAATTTAAAAAGTTAACGAGAGAAAGAGGAGTACGTGTTCCAGGACTGGCGGAAAGCTTAATGTAGGTAGGGAGAGGAGTTAATTGAAATGGAGCAGTATACAACACGTGAGAAATTACAGTGTGAAGAAGTGACAGGTGCCGGACACGTTATTCAATGTTTGAAAAAATTAGGCGTAACGACTGTTTTCGGTTATCCAGGCGGAGCGATTTTGCCAGTATACGATGCGTTATACGGAAGCGGATTGAAGCACGTTTTAACTCGTCATGAACAAGCTGCCATTCATGCGGCAGAAGGATATGCGAGAGCTTCTGGAAAGGTCGGGGTAGTCTTTGCTACCTCTGGCCCAGGGGCGACAAATTTAGTTACGGGTTTAGCAGATGCTTATATGGATTCGATTCCTTTAGTTGTCATTACAGGGCAAGTTGCAAAACCTCTCATCGGAAAAGACGGATTTCAAGAAGCAGATGTTGTCGGGATTACAGTACCTGTTACGAAGCATAATTATCAAGTTCGTGATGTGAATCATTTGTCACGCATTGTACAAGAAGCTTTTTACATCGCCGAAAGCGGGCGGCCAGGACCAGTATTAATTGATATTCCAAAAGATGTTCAAAATGAAAATGTAACAAGTTTTTATAATGAAGTAATTGAGATTCCAGGATACAAAATAGAGCCTATGCCAGACAGTATAAAGCTTAGAGAAGTAGCTAAAGAAATTTCAAAAGCTAAACGCCCACTTCTTTATATTGGAGGAGGTGTCATTCATTCGGGTGGATCTGATGAACTCATCAAATTTGCGAGGGAGCATCGTATTCCTGTCGTTTCCACTTTAATGGGACTGGGTGCATATCCGCCGGGAGATTCGTTGTTTTTAGGAATGCTTGGTATGCATGGAACGTATGCTGCAAATATGGCTGTAACAGAATGTGATCTACTACTTGCTTTAGGTGTTCGCTTCGATGATCGTGTAACAGGAAAATTAGAACTCTTTTCTCCGCATTCGAAAAAGGTACATATTGATATAGATTCTTCAGAGTTTCATAAAAATGTAACTGTGGAATATCCAGTTGTTGGTGATGTGAAAAAAGCGTTACATAAGCTGTTACATATGCCAATTGATACACAAACAAAAGAATGGCTTACGAAAATTGAGAAGTGGAAAGATGAATACCCTCTTTCCTACAACCAAAAAGAAAGGGAGTTAAAACCACAGCATGTGATTAGCCTAGTAAGTGAATTAACGAGTGGTGAAGCGATTGTTACGACAGAAGTAGGGCAGCATCAAATGTGGGCTGCGCATTTTTATAAAGCGAAAAACCCAAGGACTTTTCTAACATCTGGTGGACTTGGAACGATGGGATTTGGTTTCCCGGCGGCAATTGGTGCTCAGCTTGCGAAAGAAGAAGAGCTTGTCATTTGTATTGCAGGTGATGCTTCTTTTCAAATGAACATTCAAGAACTACAAACAATTGCTGAAAATACCATCCCTGTCAAAGTGTTTATTATAAATAACAAATTTTTAGGGATGGTAAGGCAATGGCAAGAAATGTTTTATGAAAATCGTTTGTCAGAATCGAAAATTGGATCACCAGATTTTGTGAAAGTGGCAGAAGCATACGGAGTGAAGGGGTTAAGGGCGACAAATTCAATAGAGGCGAAACAAGTGATATTAGAAGCATTTGCTCATGAAGGTCCTGTCGTAGTTGATTTTTGTGTAGAAGAAGGTGAAAACGTATTTCCGATGGTTCCGCCAAACAAAGGGAATAACGAAATGATTATGAAGAGGTGGGAAGAATGAGTCATACTTTTTCACTAGTTATTCATAACGAGCCAAGCGTCTTATTACGTATAAGTGGAATTTTTGCTCGGCGTGGTTATTATATTTCTTCTTTACATTTAAACGAGAGAGATACTAGTGGTGTTTCTGAAATGAAACTAACAGCAGTTTGTACTGATAATGAAGCGACATTACTTGTTGGTCAGTTGAAAAAATTAATTGATGTACTGCAAGTAAATAAATTATAGGGAGTGTATGGAATATGAAAACGTATTATGAGAAAGATGCAAATTTAGAGTTATTACAAGGGAAAACAATTGCGGTAATTGGTTATGGATCTCAAGGTCATGCGCAGGCGCAAAATTTACATGATTCTGGTGTAGAAGTTGTAGTTGGTGTTCGACCTGGTAAGTCTTTTGAAGTAGCAAAAGTAGATGGATTTGAAGTAATGTCTGTTTCAGAAGCGGTTCGAACCGCGCAAGTTGTACAAATGTTATTGCCAGATGAACAGCAGGCACATGTGTATAAAGCAGAAGTAGAAGAGAATCTCCGTGAAGGGCAAATGTTACTTTTCTCACATGGATTTAATATTCACTTCGGACAAATTAATCCGCCAAGTTACGTAGATGTAGCAATGGTCGCACCAAAAAGTCCAGGTCATCTCGTTCGCCGTGTATTCCAAGAAGGAAATGGTGTTCCAGCATTAGTCGCAGTGCATCAAGATGCAACAGGCACAGCATTAAGTGTAGCACTTGCGTATGCAAAAGGAGTAGGTTGTACACGTGCAGGTGTAATTGAAACGACATTCCAAGAAGAAACAGAGACGGATTTATTCGGTGAGCAAGCTGTGCTTTGCGGCGGTGTAACGGCACTTGTGAAAGCTGGTTTTGAAACATTAACAGAAGGCGGATATCGACCTGAAATTGCATACTTTGAATGTTTACATGAATTAAAGTTAATTGTTAATTTAATGTACGAAGGTGGTTTAACGAACATGCGCCATTCTATTTCAGATACGGCTGAGTTCGGAGATTATGTAACAGGATCGAGAATTGTTACAGATGAAACGAAAAAAGAGATGAAACGAGTGCTTACAGAAATTCAACAAGGTGAATTCGCGAAGAAATGGATTTTAGAAAACCAAGCTGGGCGTCCAACATATAATGCGATGAAAAAAGCAGAGCAAAATCATCAGTTAGAAAAAGTAGGAGCAGAGCTTCGTGAAATGATGAGCTGGATTCATGCACCGAAAGAATTAGTAAAGAAATAGAGTGAGAGTTTGTAAGTGAAAAATATGTAAGAGGGGATTTGACAAGATGAGAAGTGACATGATTAAAAAAGGTTTTGATAAAGCACCGCACCGTAGTTTATTAAAAGCAACTGGTTTGAAAGATGAAGATTTTGATAAACCGTTTATAGCTATCTGTAATTCTTTTATTGAAATTATTCCAGGTCATAAGCATTTAAATGAGTTTGGGAAACTTGTTAAAGAAGCAGTGCGTGCAGCAGGTATGGTTCCATTTGAATTTAATACAATTGGAGTGGATGACGGTATTGCGATGGGGCATATCGGTATGCGTTACTCGCTTCCGAGTCGTGAAATTATTGCAGATTCGGTGGAAACGGTTGTAAATGCACATTGGTTTGATGGCATGATTTGTATTCCAAACTGTGACAAAATAACGCCCGGTATGATGATGGCTGCACTTCGTATTAACATTCCAACTGTATTTGTTTCAGGTGGTCCGATGGCGGCTGGAAAAACATCTAAAGGAGAGGTTGTCGATTTAAGTTCTGTTTTCGAAGGAGTAGGAGCTTATCAATCTGGTAAAATTTCAGAAGAAGAATTAAAGGATATTGAAGATCATGGTTGTCCATCTTGTGGTTCTTGTTCCGGTATGTTTACAGCGAACTCTATGAACTGTTTATGTGAAGTGTTAGGTTTAGCTCTTCCGGGTAACGGGAGTATTTTAGCCATCGATCCAAGACGCGAAGAATTAATTAAACAAGCAGCAGAGAAATTAAAGATTTTAATTGAAAAAGATATTAAGCCAAGAGACATTGTAACGGAAGAAGCAATTGATGATGCGTTCGCGCTTGATATGGCGATGGGCGGTTCAACAAATACAGTGTTGCACACATTGGCGCTCGCGCAAGAGGCTGGATTAGATTACGATATGAACCGTATTGATGCCGTTTCAAGACGTGTACCACATTTATGTAAAGTAAGCCCTGCTTCCAATTGGCATATGGAAGATATTGATCGTGCAGGCGGGATTAGTGCAATTTTGAAAGAGATGAGCCGAAAAGAAGGGGTACTTCATCTAGACCGAATAACGGCTACTGGGCAGACGTTAAGAGAAAATATTGCTCATGCAGAGATTAAAGATAAGGAAGTTATTCATTCTCTCGAAAACCCTCATAGTGAAGAAGGGGGATTACGTATATTAAAAGGAAACCTTGCGAAAGATGGGGCAGTGATCAAAAGCGGAGCGACCGAAGTAAAACGATTTGAAGGACCTTGCGTTATTTTTAATTCACAAGATGAGGCGCTTGCGGGCATTATGCTTGGGAAAGTTAAGAAAGGCGATGTAGTTGTTATTCGTTATGAAGGACCAAGAGGCGGCCCTGGTATGCCGGAAATGTTAGCACCAACGTCAGCGATTGCCGGTATGGGATTAGGTGCAGATGTTGCGCTATTAACAGATGGACGCTTCTCTGGAGCTTCACGTGGTATTTCAGTAGGACATATTTCACCAGAAGCAGCTGCGGGCGGGACGATTGCACTTCTTAAACAAGGGGATATCGTTTGTATCGATGTTGAGGAAAGGTTGTTAGAAGTAAGGGTTAGTGACGAAGAATTAGATAAGCGTAAAAAAGAATGGAAACGACCAGAAGCGAAAGTGAAAACTGGCTGGCTTGGACGTTATGCACAGATGGTAACATCGGCGAATACAGGTGCAGTTCTAAAAATCCCGAATTTTGATTGAGCCAATTTAAAAGAGATAAGGATGATATATAATGGTGCAGAAGGTAGAGGAGAGAGTGAAAATTGAAGATATCTTAATGGCTCATAATTGCATGAAAGATATCGTTATTAAAACACCGTTACAACGTGATACAGTTTTATCTGAGAAATATGATTGTGACGTTTATGTAAAACGAGAAGACTTACAATTGATTCGCTCTTTCAAAATTCGTGGTGCGTACAATTTAATTCAAAGTTTATCGAAAGAACAATTACAAAACGGTGTTGTTTGTGCAAGTGCTGGTAATCATGCGCAAGGAGTTGCTTATACGTGTAATTTGTTGAAGATTCCGTCAAAAATCTTCATGCCAACAACGACACCGAAACAAAAAGTATCACAAGTACAATTTTTCGGTGGTGATTTTGCAGAAATTGTATTAGTTGGTGATACATTTGATAGCTCTTTCCAAGAAGCACAGCGCTATTGTGAAGAAAATAGAATGACTTTCGTTCATCCGTTTGATGATCCGTATGTAGTTGCTGGTCAAGGAACAGTAGCAGTTGAAATTATGCATGATATGGAGAAAACAGTTGATTATATCTTTACAGCAATCGGCGGTGGTGGATTAGCATCAGGTGTTGGTACATATGTAAAAGGTGTTAGTCCTGCTACAAAGGTCATTGGTGTAGAGCCGATGGGAGCTGCATCTATGAAAGAGGCTTTTCTTCAAAATGATAATGTCGCATTAGAGAAAATAGATAGTTTTGTTGATGGGGCAGCTGTTAAAAAAGTAGGAAAGTTAACATTTGAAACGTGTAAAGATGTAATTGATGACATTGTTTTAGTACCAGAGGGAAAGGTTTGTACGACGATTTTAGAACTGTATAAGAAAAATGCAATTGTAGCTGAACCGGCTGGTGCACTATCTATTGCAGCGCTTGATTTATATAGAGATGAAATAAAGGGTAAAACAGTGGTATGTACGCTAAGTGGTGGAAATAACGATATTGATAGAATGCAAGAAATGAAAGAACGTTCTCTCATTTACGAAGGATTAAAGCATTATTTCATCATTGAATTCCCGCAGCGTTCAGGTGCGCTAAGAGAATTTCTTGATAAAGGATTAGGACCAGAAGATGATATTACGCGCTTTGAATACATTAAGAAACATAATAAAGAAAATGGTCCAGCGTTAGTCGGCGTAGAGTTGAAACATAAAGAAGATTATGAGCAATTAATTACTCGTTTTAAAGAAAATAATATTCAATTTATGGAGCTTAATAAAAACCCTGTTTTGTTTGATTTACTTATTTAATAGAAGGAAAGGGGGGCATACGGTTTTACTAGAAATAAAAAAGATAGATGCAAACAGTGGAAATGCTGCTTGTATCTATCTTTTTATAATTAAACAATATACTTTCCATATTCAAGAAGGATAAAGCTAGTTAACCAAAAGAGTATCGCAATGCGAATAATTACATACATAGTAAATTCAAAGGTAGTAAGTTTTCGTTCGCGTTTTATTTTTTTTAGAAGTCTAACAGAGAAAAATGAACATAAAAGTAGAACGGCTATAGATATTTTATAAATGTTTTCTAACAAACTTACATTTTCTAATAAATCTTTCAGCATGTTCATCACCTATTCTGTAAAGTATATTACAGAGAAATAGATCTTGCGTTGTTTAGTTTCGTTTGTTTTTTATGTTCCCTGTATCATCAATTTCTACATCAGTTGAAATTGTTTGTAAATATTGTAGAGCTTTTCTCTTTTCCTCCTCATTCACAGGGGAAACTTGGTTGTTACGAATGATGTAAGGATTGAATGACATTTGGACATCCTTTCCTTTAAAAGTTAAAGTTAATACGCCAGTTTCGGCGCTTTTCCCACTCACATAACTTGGGAATAAAAAGTTACCTAATGAATAAGCGATAGGAACTTTATTATAATACTCAAATCCTTGTAACCAATGCGGATGACTGCCGACAATCGCGTCAGCTCCTGCTTCAACCATTTTAGGTACATATTGTTTTTGGTATTCTACCGGACGATTTGATTTTTCAACGCCCCAATGCATATAGACAATTAAATAGTCTGCATCTTGCTTTTGCTCTTTAATTGTTTTTGTTACGAGATTTAAATCATATCCGTTCGCAACACCTGGTTTATTGTCACCAGCTACCCAATTCGTATCAGGCATAAATCGAACGAAGGAAAGAAATTTAAACTTTTTTCCTTTTACAGTCATTTCTCGTGCTGTATATGCATCTTTTGCATTTTTTCCAGCTCCAATGTAAGGGAACTTTAATTTTTCTACGTGAGAAATCGTGTCTAATAATCCATCTTGCCCATAATCAAGTGTATGGTTATTCCCAATATTTACGATGTCATATCCAGTGTTTTTTATGGCTTGAAGCGTGGATGGATCGCTTTTAATCCAAAACAGTTGTCCAGGAGCTTTCTTTTCTCTCGTTGTAAATGCTGACTCTAAATTAACGAACGAAATATCAGCTTTTGTTATTTCTTCTTTTACATGTTGGAATGGATAATCAGCCCCGTTTTTTTCGATTACAGGACGTAATTGCCAATCGAACATAGTATCACCAGAGAAGGTGAGTGTAATTTCCGGGTCTTCTATTTTCTTTTCACTTGTTGAAACGGTTTTACTAGATTTGTTTTGCGAATCGGATTTGTCTTTCGCTTTTGAAGTAAAAGAGTAGTTAATTAATAAAACAATTGGTGTAATGCAAAAGGCTATTAACAGAAATCGTTTTAGTAAAGTTTTCATAAATACCGTCCCTTTTGAATTTATACCGCAATTTGTGGGCAATAAAACTCACGTTAATTAAAGTTTTACATTATGTATAACTACAAAAAATTGCGGTTTATGTTGTGAAAAACATTTGTTAATATTCTCAATATTAAGTTAACATATAGATAACCTGTAAATCAATGAATAAACCAAAATATAGAAATAAAGAATTCGAAGGGTGAAGAATGAGAAATGGTTATATTAGGTGCAGTTGTAAATGGGATTTGTATTATATTTGGTACTTTACTAGGTAAATTATTTAGTAGGATTCCAGAAAGTATGAAGGGAACAATTATGCATGCAATCGGTTTAGCGGTTACTGTGCTTGGACTTCAAATGGCATTGAAAAGTGAAAACTTTCTTGTTGTCATACTAAGTTTAGTAATTGGTACCGTCATCGGGGAATGGCTACAATTAGAGGGAAAGTTAAAACAGTTAGGAGATTGGCTAGAAAATAAAGTTGGATCGAAAGGGAAAGGGAGCATATCAGAAGGTTTTGTAACAGCTACTTTAATTTTTGCAATTGGTGCGATGGGCATACTTGGTGCACTAGACAGTGGCATTCGCGGCAATCATGATATTTTATTTACAAAGGCGATTATCGATGGATTTATTTCTATTATATTAACGACAACTTTAGGAATTGGCGTAGTATTTTCGGCGATTCCAGTTATTTTATACGAAGGAGGTATTGCGGTTTTTGCAACACAAATTAATAGTTTGGTCCCGAAAGAATTAATGAATCAATTTATAGTGGAAATGACAGCTACAGGTGGTATTATGATAGCCGCTATTGGATTGAACTTACTTGGTATTATTAAAATTAAAGTGGCAAATTTACTGCCAGGTATATTGGTAGTTGGAGTAATTGTTTCACTTATTTACGGTTACGGTTTAATAGTAAAGTAGTAGGGGATGAAGGTACATATGGAGGAATTTCAATTTACAAAACGTGTTCATAACATATTGCAGATTGCAGTAGAAGAGGCGGAAAATAATATTATTCAACCAGTTCACTTGTTTGTTGGCACGTGTAAAGAAGGCACTGGAGTTTGCAGCGAGTTGTATATGTATTTGTTTCGTAACTTGGGTATGGATTTTTTAGAAAAACTTCCGATACGAAAACAATACGATTTACCAGATCAAGAGTATAAAAAAATAGGACAATATAAGGTATCTTATAAGGTGCTAGAAATTTTACAAATAGCGAAGAAACGTATGGAGCGTTTTCAACAAGTAATAATGAATGAAGGACATGTTATATATGCACTATTTCGCGCGGATACTTTTATCGAAAATCTACAAATACAAAAAGATATATTACGTATTCTAGCTGAGCCAAGAGATTTAGCGGTTGATCTAAAATGTTTTGTTCCTACTTATAATGATTTAACTTGTACTGTCAGAAAGGCTAACCTTTCTGATTTTGAAAAATTAGCAAGTTTTGTTAATGAGGAATTTGGTGAACGTTGGTTACGTTCAATAGAATATGGATTTCGTACATATAAAGAAAATTTACCTATTTATATAGCGGAAAAAGAAGAAATGATAGTAGGTTTTGCTTGTTATGATGTAGTGAGAGGGAAGAAAGGGTTGTTTGGTCCAATGGGCACAGCGAAGCAAAATCGTGTGAAAGGTGTAGGGAAGGAATTGTTACATCGTTGTTTACATAGTATGAAGCAAGATGGATATGAATACGCAATTATTGGACAAGCAGGTCCGGTTGAGTTTTATGAAAGAAATTGTGATGCTCGTTTAATACCGATAGAGAATAAGTAACCAACTCCATATAGGGGAGTTGGTTTTTTTATGAAAAAGATGTAGAGATGTAGTGATTTTCACTAGAAAATAGCGGGTTTTGTAATAAATCTTACATATAAAGCAAATTACTAAACTTTTTACAAGAAAGGGTGTAGAATGGGTATCTAAAGAAAGAAGGTGTGAAAATGGCCAGCTGGAAACGAAATTTAATGATTTGTTGGCTAGGTTGTTTTACCACTGCAGCCGGTATGAGTTTAGTAATTCCTTTTTTATCTTTTTATATTGAGGAATTAGGAGTAACTGGCACTTCAAGTATTGCACAGTGGTCGGGACTTGCATTTGGTATAACATTTTTAATGGGTGCGATCGTATCACCAATATGGGGAAAACTTGGTGATATACATGGACGGAAATTGATGCTGATTCGTGCGAGCCTTGGTATGGCGATTATTATGACGCTTATGGGATTTGTAACGGATGTGTATCAACTAGTCGCACTAAGATTTTTAATGGGAGCAGTATCTGGTTTCCTTTCAACAGCGATGACATTCATTGCGGCAGAAACTCCGAAAGAGCATTCAGGTTGGGCAATTTCTACAATTTCAACTGGTGGCGTGAGCGGTTCTTTACTTGGTCCATTACTTGGTGGCTATTTGTCTGAGTTAATTGGAATGCGCCATGTTTTTCTTGTTACAGGAGCTTTTTTATTCCTTTCTTTCCTCATCGTTTTTTTCTTCCTACATGAAGAGAATCACTCCGCTCAAGCAAAAAAAGTACAACCGAAAAAAGTATGGACGATGGTTCCAGCGAAGCATTTAATTATTAGTTTATTTGTAACGACATTTATTATTCAACTTGCTAATATGTCTGTTCAGCCAATTGTTACATTGTACGTGAAAAATTTAGTAGGTCCTCATACTGCACATATTGAAACAATTGCGGGTGCAGTGATGTCAGCGACAGGATTAGCAGTTATTTT
Source organism: Bacillus cereus (assembly GCF_007678085.1). Taxonomy (GTDB): domain Bacteria; phylum Bacillota; class Bacilli; order Bacillales; family Bacillaceae_G; genus Bacillus_A; species Bacillus_A cereus_BE. The sequence continues at coordinate 343,587 of NZ_VEDW01000001.1, forward strand.
GGCAGCACCAAGACTCGGACGATTATCAGATCAAATCGGTCCTCAAAAAACGTTAGTTGTGGCGTTGTTTGCTGCTGGAATTATTTTTATTCCGCAAGCATTTGTAACCTCAGCTTGGCAACTATTAATTCTTCGATTTTTATTAGGTATCGCACAAGCAGGACTATTACCTTCTGTACAAACTCTACTAAAACAACATACACCAACCCATGTAACGGGACGAATATTTGGATATAATCAATCGTTTCAGTTTTTAGGAAATATGATTGGACCAGTACTTGGTGGACAAATTGCAGCACATGCGGGCTTCCAATATGTTTTCCTCTCTACTTCATCATTATTATTTATTGCGTGCATTTGGGTTTATTTTCACAATAAGAACGAAGAAGTATCAGAGAAACGACATTTGGAAGTTAGTTAACTAAGTGAATGAAAAAGAAAAAGGATGAAGCAACGATTGCTTCATCCTTTTTCTTTAAAATTGAAGACAAAGATAGCTTAATGTACCAAGCTCGTAACTGCGGTGAATGACTTCACCGCTATTTTCACCACTTCCCATAGCGATAAATAAAGGAACAAAATGCTCTGCTCTTGGTACTGCTAATTGTGCATGAGGGGCATTGTTCTCCCAATTAAATAATGCATCTTTATCAGTAGTCTGCATATGTTTAATAATCCAATCATCAAATTCAATTGCCCATTGTTCGGGTGTCGTTTGATTCCATTTCAAAGCTCGTAAGTTATGAACAGTAACACCGCTACCGATTATTAAAATATCTTCTTGTCCAAGTCCTTTAAGTGCTTCTCCAATCTTAAATTGCTCTTTTGCAGGAAGGAATGGATTGACTGATATTTGGACGACAGGAATGTTTGCTTCTGGATACATACGGTGCAATAGTGTCCATGAGCCATGATCTAAACCTCTCGTCATATTATGATGGACTAAAATACCTTTGTTTTTAAATTTTGTTTCTAACATAGATGCAATGTTAGAAGAGCCTTTTGCACGATATTTGATTTCGTATAACTCAGGAGGAAAACCTCCAAAATCATAAATTGTTTCATATTCGTTATCTGATGAAGAAATCGTTAATGTTTCACTTTCCCAGTGAGCAGTGAAAATAACAATCGCTTTCGGTTTATATGTTTCTCCAAGTGTTTTTAAAAACCTTGTATAGTCTGTATCTTGAATAGCAAGCATCGGTGATCCGTGTGCTAAAAATAATGATGGCATCATAATAGAAACCTCCCAAAAATATAATGATTACTTTATGTAAGTAACTATATGATTTTATTTTCTATTCGTCAATATATTAGTTTAAGAGCTAGTTGGAAAAGTGAGTCATTTGTCATAATGAAGGCAATTGCATATAATACATAATAAGAATAATGAATGGATATTCATTTTTTGATATACATAATAGAGTTGGGGGCTGACGAAATGAACGTACAGGAAAGTTTCGTTACGGCATTGGATGGATCGGAAATTTATTTACGTAAGTGGCTACCAGAAAGAGATCCGCGAGGGATTATTCAAATTGCACATGGTATGACAGAACATGCAGGTGTTTATACAGACTTTATTGCTGCGTTATTAGAAGCAGGCTATGGTGTTTATGCGCATGATCATAAAGGTCATGGGAAAACAGTGAAAAGAGAAGAAGATTATGGTCATTTTGAACCAAATGTAGGTTGGAATGAGGCTGTATCTGATGTTATTTTTGTATCAGAAACGATAAGAAAAGAGCAGACATGCCCGTTGTTTTTACTTGGACATAGTATGGGTTCTTTTTTATCTAGGCGTGCTGTACAACTGAAAGGTGAATTATATGATGGATTCCTTATTTCAGGGACGGGTGGAAATCCAGGGCTATTAGGAAATATCGGTCATAAAGTAGCGACAATTGAGATGAAATTACGCGGGGCAAAAACGAAAAGTCCGATGCTAAACTTTTTATCTTTCGGAAACTTCAATTCACACTTTAAACCAAATCGTACAAAATTTGATTGGTTATCTTCAGATAATAATCAAGTTGATAAATATATTGCGGATCCGTTATGTGGATTCATTTGTACGACGAGTTTTTATCGAGAATTATTTTCTGGTGTATTAGAAGTAAATAAACTAGAAGAGTTTAAGAAAACACCGAAAAACCTTCCGATACATATTTTTTCAGGAGATCGTGATCCTGTTGGGGATATGGGGAAAGGTGTAAAAGAAGTATATGAAAATTATAAAAAATGCGGCGTGACAGATGTAACGCTGCGTTTATATGAAAATGGAAGACATGAAATGTTCCATGAAGTAAATAGAGATGAAGTATTTCAAGATTTGATTTCTTGGTTAGATGGACATATCGTATGAGAAGAAACCTCACTTTTTGAAGTGAGGTTTCTTTGAGGAAATGGAGGAATAGTTATGAGTGAATTTGTTAATAAAGAATATGTAGAAGTAGATTTTCAAGATGTTTGGATTAAAGAAGAGGAATTGAAGAATTGTACTTTCATAAAATGCCGTTTTAGAGGGATAGATGCATCAGAAGTTTCTACTGAAAATTGTAATTTTATAGAATGTGATTTTACTGGTGCTCTTTTTAATGCTTCTATCCATCAAAGAACTACATTTGCGAATTGTAAGTTTATTGGTGCGAATTTATTCGTAGCGAAGTTTGAAGAATGTAAAATGACTGGCTCTGATTTTGAAGAAGCGAATTTAGACGGAATAACTATCATATCGGGCGATTGGTCCTATACGAATTTAAGGTTCGCGAACTTAAGTAAACAAATGTTAAAAGGTATACGTTTAATTGAAGCTGATTTATATGAATGTAATTTAGAAAAAGCAGATTTACGTGAAGCGGATTTAACCGGTGCACAATTAGGTAAGGCGAAACTTAGCGGTGCAAATTTAAAAGGAGCGGTAGTTGATAGAATAGATTTTACAAGTTTTGATTTAAAAAATGTGAAATTAGATATAGCGCAGGCAGTTGCAGTAGCAAGATGTTATGGGGCTAAGGTGAACTGAATTGTTTGAAAAACCGTTCAAATTGTTGAACGGTTTTTCAAATCATAATAGTAGTATAATAGTAAATGAGGTGTTAATACTATGGAAGATAAAACATTAGATATACTACTAGATGTAATTGGGGAATTATTTTCAGATGAAATATCAATTGCCGTTTCGAATACGGAAGAATATATTTATTATCGGCCAAGTAAACGAATTGATTTAAAGATTAGTGCTGGGGATTCTATTAAGGAAGGGACGATTGCTCATAAAGCAATGGTAACGAAGCAAAAAGCCTCTGAGTTTATTAACCGAGATATTTTCGGTATTCCTTATCATGGAATGGCGGTACCATTTTCAAATAATGGCAAGATTGAAGGTTGCGTGATGGCAATTTATCCAGCTTTAACGGATGGTAAGTCAGTCGTTACTTTAAAAACAACAGACGGATGGGTTCCGGTTCCTTTTTCAAAGGTGATGTATTTAGAGGCTAAAGATAAAAAGACATATGTGAATTCAGAAGAGTTAACAGGAACACATAAGTACTCGCTACAAGAATTTGAATACTTGCTTCCGAAAGATTCGTTTATTAGATGCCACCGTTCCTTTATTGTAAATGTTAATCATATTAAAGCGATTTACCCAGATACGCATTCTACTTTTGTACTTTCTATGGATAACGGACAGAGGGTACCAGTGAGTCAATCATATGCTAGTTATTTTCGTAAGCTTCTAGGATTCTAAATTTTTCTGCTTTAGAACCTAGATTCGCTGTTTTATCTGAATTTTCGGCATTGTATGCAAAAATCCCTATTTTTACAGTGTTAATGTGTAAAATAATTATGAATATTTATTGGGAGAGGGATTACATATGGAGAATAATTTAGATAGAATTAGGGATCAACGATTAAGAGATCGAGTAGTTACACCTGAAGAAGCAGCTTCATGGATTGAAAGTGGAATGACTTTAGGGTTAAGTGGATTTACACGTGCTGGGGATGTAAAAGCAGTCCCGTTTGCACTTGTAAATCGAGTTAAAAATGATAAATCTTTTAAAGTAAATGTTTATACAGGAGCTTCCTTAGGTTCGGATGTAGATAAATTATTTGCTGAGGCAGGAATTTTAGGGAAAAGATTGCCTTTCCAAGCCGATGCGACTATGCGAAAAGGAATTAATAACGGAGACTTTTTATTTGTGGATCAGCACTTATCTCATACAGCAGAGCTACTTCGTGCTGACGTTATGGGTATAGATGTCGCTATTTTGGAAGCGGTTGCGATTACTGAAGATGGAATGATTATTCCAACCACTTCAATTGGAAATTCCTTAGCATTTTCCTTAAATGCTAAGTCCATTATTATTGAAATGAATATGGCTCAATCTACGCAACTAGAGGGGCTACATGATTTATATGAACCAGGTAAACAAGGGGAAAGACTTCCGATTCAGCTCGTAAAAACGGATGATAGAATTGGAACAATTGGTATCCCAATTGATGCTGAAAAAGTGAAGGGGATTGTGTTTACGAATCAACTGGATTCACCATCGACAATTGTTCCTCCAGATGAAGAAACTGTCATTATGGCACAACATTTAATAGAATTCCTTCGAGAAGAAGTTAAAGTAGGCCGATTAACAAAGAGTTTAGCACCGTTACAATCGGGAATTGGTTCAGTGGCTAATGCAGTATTGCATGGCATGCTAGATTCTGAGTTTGAAGATTTAGAAGTGTATTCTGAAGTTTTACAAGATGCGGTCTTTGATCTTATGGATGCTGGGAAAGTTAATTTTGCTTCCTGCTGCTCGATCACGCTTTCGGAAGAGAAAATGCAACAAGTATTTTCTAACTTTGAAAAATATCGTGACAAATTAATGATGCGCCCGCAAGAGATTTCTAATCATCCTGAAATCATTCGTCGCCTTGGATTAATCTCGATTAATACTGCTTTAGAATTAGATATATACGGAAATGTTAACTCTACTCACGTTTTAGGTACAAAGATGATGAATGGTATTGGTGGTTCTGGTGATTTTGCGAGAAATGCACGTCTAGCTATATTTGTTACTAAATCGATTGCAAAAGGTGGTAACATTTCAAGTATCGTTCCTTTCGTTTCGCATGTAGACCATACGGAACACGATGTAGATGTTATCGTCACTGAACAAGGATATGCGGACTTAAGAGGACTAGCGCCAAGAGAAAGAGTGGAGCTAATTATTGAGAATTGCGCACATCCAATGTATCGTGACCAGCTAAAAGCTTATTTCGAAGAAGCACAAGCAAGAGGTGGACAAACTCCTCATGTTTTAGAAAAAGCTTTTTCTTGGCATACGAATTATGCTAAAAATGGAACAATGCTTGAAGATGTAGTAGAAACTGTATAGAAGTGTAAAAATGATTCTTAAAATAATATGCCATAAAGGTTAAAAGAAAAAGAACGCCAATTTTCAGGAATGGCGTTCTATTTCTTTTTTGAAATTTTTACCTATTATGAAGAATTATAAAAGTAACCTCTTATTTACGGAAATAAGAGGTTTTTTAAATTAATTTTCGAATCATTTTAATAGTTTATATATCAAAGGTGAGGAGAAAGAATCATGAAGATAAGAAAAGCATTATTAAGTGAAGCAAATGAATTAAGTGAACTCGCACTACATTCAAAAGCAACGTGGAACTATAGTGAAGCATTCATACTTGCTTGTAAGGAAGATTTAACAATTACAGAAGAGTACATAAATAATAATTTTGTATATGTTTTAGAAAACGATAATACGAAGATTGGATTTTTCTCATTTTTACGTAATGATAAAGCTCTTGATGTCCTGTACATTCATCCTCGTTACAAAGGGAAAGGGTACGGGAAAATACTTTGGGGGTATGTAATACAACAAGCAAATGAATTAGGAATAAAAAGTTTTACGATTGATAGTGATCCGAATGCAAAAGGGTTTTACTTGAAGATGGGAGCGAAGTTAATAGGAGAGACACCATCAACGGTTTTTAAAGATCGTTTACTGCCTCTTTTGAAATATGATGTGTAAAACTATTAATAGTAGGAGAAGATTAGAATGGATGATGTAAAGATAAAAAGGATATATGAAGCACTAATAAAATCATGGTCGATTGAAACAAGTTCAAAGTGGACTATTGAGAATCCGGCAAAGGGACAGTGTGGTGTAACTGCTTTAGTCGTTCAAGATATATACGGAGGAAAAATCAAAAAGACAAAAGTAGGGGAGGTGTGGCATTTTTATAACTGTATAGCTGGACAGAGGTTTGATTTTACAGAGACTCAGTTCAATGAAAGGTTGAATTATTTGGATGTGGAATCAAATCGAGAAGAAGCATTTGCAGATACAAATGAAAAACAATATAGCATTTTGAAGGAAAAGATAATGAAAGAATTGAAATTATCTTTTGACTCTTAATCTTTAATAAGTTACTATAATGGTGGTAACTTATTAAAGGGAACTTCATAGAGTTGAAAGGGGAAATACTTTTGAAAACAACTTATGTAAACGCTACAATCGTAACGATGAATGAACAAAACGAAGTGATAGAAAATGGATATATCATTGTAGAAAATGATCAAATTATAGATGTAAAGAGCGGAGAATTCGCTAATGTTTTTGCAGTAGATGAAGTAATTGACATGAAAGGAAAGTGGGTTTTACCAGGGCTTGTAAATACACATACACACGTTGTAATGAGTCTCTTAAGAGGTATTGGCGATGATATGTTATTACAACCATGGCTGGAGACGAGAATTTGGCCACTTGAAAGTCAGTTTACTCCAGAGCTTGCGGTCGCTAGTACGGAATTAGGATTACTTGAAATGGTGAAAAGTGGTACAACATCATTCTCTGATATGTTTAATCCAATTGGAGTAGATCAAGATGCAATTATGGAAACGGTATCAAAGAGTGGAATGCGAGCTGCTGTTTCAAGAACTTTATTTAGCTTCGGAACGAAAGATGATGAAAAGAAAGCAATCGAAGAAGCTGAAAAATATGTGAAGCGTTACTATAACGAAAGTGGCATGTTAACTACGATGGTTGCACCGCATAGTCCATATACATGTTCCACAGAATTATTAGAAGAATGCGCACGTATTGCAGTAGAAAATCAAACGATGGTTCATATTCATCTTTCGGAAACAGAGCGTGAAGTACGTGATATTGAAGCACAGTACGGAAAACGTCCAGTAGAATATGCAGCAAGTTGCGGGTTGTTTAAACGTCCAACGGTTATTGCGCACGGCGTAGTATTAAATGAAAATGAGCGTGCATTTTTAGCAGAACATGATGTTCGAGTAGCACATAACCCAAATAGTAATTTAAAACTAGGTTCTGGTATAGCAAATGTAAAAGCGATGCTAGAAGCAGGAATGAAAGTAGGAATTGCAACAGATAGCGTGGCATCTAACAACAATTTAGATATGTTTGAAGAAATGCGCATTGCAACATTATTACAAAAAGGTATTCATCAAGATGCAACAGCGTTACCAGTTGAAACGGCTCTTACACTTGCGACTAAAGGAGCTGCTGAAGTAATAGGAATGAAACAAACAGGATCACTTGAGGTCGGAAAATGTGCTGATTTTATTACGATTGACCCATCTAATAAGCCGCATTTACAACCAGCAGATGAAGTGTTATCGCACCTTGTATATGCTGCTAGTGGAAAAGATATAAGCGATGTAATTATTAACGGAAAACGTGTCGTTTGGAATGGCGAATGTAAAACGTTAGATGAAGAGCGTATTATATTTGAAGCGAGTCGTTATAAACGAGGTTTACAAAGATAGGTATTTGAAAAAGCTATCCTTTTTAAAAGGGTAGCTTTTTTTCGTGAACGAATAAATATTCAAAAGAATGTCGCATCTTTCTGTTCATATTTCTGCTATAATATATAACGCTTTATAATATTTTATACTTAAGGAGAACAACTCATGAAGCGAAAAAGGAGCCATTTAATGGTAATGGCACTTGTTACATCTTTATTATTAACAGCTTGTAATAATAAAGCGAATAAAAGTGAAACAGAGGCAAAAAAACAAGTATTAAATGTAACAGTATCAGAAGAAATTCCTTCTCTTGATACTGCGAAAACGATGGATGGTACATCAGCACACGTTATGCAAAACATATTTGAAGGTTTATATGTATTAGATGATCAAGATGAGCCTGTTCCAGCGGTAGCAAAATCGTTTAAAAGAAGTGAAGATGGTAAAAAATATACATTTGATTTGCGTAAAGATGCAAAATGGTCAAATGGAGACAGTGTGACAGCTGATGATTTTATGTTTGCATGGAAACGTGCAATTAACCCTGAAACAGCGTCTCAATATGCGTACATGCTCTTTCATGTGAAAAATGCGAAAGAAATTAATAAAGGAACAATGCCTCTTGATAACCTGGGAGTTAAAGCAATAAATGATTATAAGTTAGTAGTAGAACTCGAACAGCCAATTCCGTATTTTTTACAGTTGTTAGCACTGCCTATTTACTTACCACAGCATAAATCATTTTTGAAAGAACAAGGAAAGAATTATGCATTGGACCCTAGTAATCTCATATATAACGGGCCATTTGTATTAGAGAAATGGAAGCATGAACAAGAGTTTCAATTAAAGAAGAATGCTACATATTGGGATGAAAAGAAAGTGAAATTAGACGAGATAAACTTTCAAATTGTAAAGGATACAATGACGGCTGTTAATTTATACGAAGCTGGTAATTTAGACCGGGTGCCTATTAATTCTCAATTTGTAGACAAATATAAAGGGAATAAGGAATTACATATGTCGAGCGAACCTGGAATTGCTATGCTACGTTTTAATGAGAAAAATAATGCGTTAGCAAATAAAAAGGTGCGTCAATCTATTTCATTAGCGTTAAATAAAGAAGATTTCGTTGCTCACTTTATTAATAACGGGGCCAAGTCTGCAAGCGGACTTGTACCGGCTGGTCATATACACGAAGAGACTGGTAAAGATTTTAGAAAAGAAAACGGAGATCTTTCTCCTTATGACTTGCAAAATGCGAAAAAGATTTGGGTAGAAGCGAAAAAAGAAATGGGAGTAGACGAAGTAAACCTCGAATTTTTAACATATGAACAAGATAATGCAAAACGTATGGCAGAATATATAAAAGGTGACTTAGAAAAGCATTTGCAAGGATTAACGATACAAATTAAACAACAGCCATTTAAACAAAAATTACAGTTAGAACAAACAGGAAATTACGATATATCTATGGCAAATTGGGGACCAGATTATAAAGACCCAATTAGTTATTTAGAACTCTTTACGACGGATAATCAGAATAACAAAATGAATTATTCTAACCGACACTACGATGAATTAATAAAGAAAGCGAAAAGCGATCTAGTACTAGATCAGAAGAAAAGATGGGAAGCATTGCAAGAGGCCGAGCGTATTTTACTAGAGGATGCTGCGGTCGCACCGCTTTATCAAATGGGATCAGCTTACGTACAAAAGGATTATGTAAAAGGAATTGAGAAGCATCAATTTGGTGGTGTTTATACTTATAAGAATGCTTATATCACTAAAGAATAAATACAAAAAACCTTACTTATTAAAAGTAAGGTTTTTTTAACAGAGGGCAGGGAAATCCTTTGGTGGTGTTCCCGACTTGTTTAAAAATTGAATGTAATTTCTATTCTTTGTAGGGATGTAATATTGGAAAAAGAAGAATAGAAATATAGCATACATGGAATAAGGGAATGCAGTACAGATCAGCATACAAGCATTCTCTTTCTGTAACTATGTTTATTTTTAATTATATAAAAAAAATATTAGATTATATATTTTGTCCTTGGTATACTTAAAAGGTAATTTGGGGTATTAAGATGAATTGATAGAGGTGTTTGCGTGGAATTATTTGAGTATTATAAAAAAAGGGGCCGATTTAAGTGTTTAATTGGGACAGGGATTTTTCTCTTTGGATTATATTGTCTGTATAATAGTTGGGGTGATGTTAATTGGGGAGAAATAATATTTATGGTTATAGCTTCGTTTGTTTTTTGGGGAATTGGGTTTTGGCAATTAAGAAAAGGGAACTTATTAAAAGAGAATATAGCTAAAAATGATTTGAAATTTTGGGATATTGATACTTATGTTTTACTAGAATTACCTCAAAATAATAAACATTACGGTTTATATACTCCGGATGGGGCCTATATAGTAGGAACAACTATGGTTTCAACTGATATAATTTCTTCAAAATTACCTTTTTTAAAAAACAAGCAAGTTATTGGATTGGAAGCAAGGGATGGGGAAATTCTTGCATATTTTCATAGTGAAGTTGAAAACTATGATTGGGCTATTTATGACTCGAATTATAATTGTGTAGGTATGTTTAAAGAAAATATGATACAAGGATTTGGAATGGTACGTGGTTCTTTAATGAATGAAAAAGAGATAAAACTTTCTGAGATTGAAGTAGAATTTGACTTTTTTGAAACGTCTTTTCGTACAATGGATGATCGTATATTAATAAATTGTAAGAGAGGATATATGCCTTTAGAATGGAGTGAAAGATTCGGATTAAATGTACCCATTATTAAATTAGGCAATAATATCTCTGATGCTGAAAAGATATTTGGTTTAGGGGTTCTTATCTATATTTTAGAGACAATTAAAGTAAGAAAGAGTAGGGTTTTTAATGATTAGAATTAAATGTTTATGTTATAAGATTTATTGAATGTGTTATTAGTTATTAGGGGGATATAAATGGGGAATATACAAGTTAAACCGGAAGAATTAAGAAGAATTGCAAAAAATTTTAAATATGCTAGTAATGTAGAATCAGATCGTCATTTGAATATTCAAAGGGAGTTATTTAATCTTCAAATGAAATGGATTGGTGCATCAAGTTTAAGTTTTTATAATGATTTACCTAGAATGAATAAAGCACATGAATCTTTTCTTAATATGTTAAAACAAATAGAAGATGAATTAATGCGTATAGCAGAGAAGTTTGAAAAAGCTGATATGGAATATTCGTCTAAAAACTCTAAAAATGATTCACTTTTGATGAATTCAAAGTCAGTGGTTGAAACAGGTGCTGGAGTACTTGTAAAGGGAATTGGTAATGTAATTAATGGTGAAAAGTATGAAAAATCATTTGTAGATGAAAAAGGAACTGGTGGTCTATTTATTAAAGGTCTTACAGTTGAAGCCGAGCCATTTGTAAGCTCTCGTACTTATGATAAATTTGATATGAAAGATAAAAACAAGAGGGAACAAACTTTTGGACCTATGGTTGGTTTTACGGTAGCTCAAGCTGGAATAGAACTAGAGAATATTAAAGGATCTAATGTGGGAGCTGAAGCTAAAGTAGCACTTGCTACTGCAGAGTTAGGTGCTCATGTAGAAAATGGGAATTTACATATAGGAGCTGAAGCTACTCTAGTAAAATATGAGAGTGCTATAAAAATACCACTTCCATTTTCTGATAAAAAGTTACAAATTGGAGGATCGGCGTCACTTGGGACAGTAGGGGGATCTTTAGAAGCTGGAAAAGGCGGAGTAAAATTCCATGTGCCAGTTGGTCCTGGTGTTGGTCTTTGGGGATTTGGTGGAGAATTTGCTATTAAAGAATAAAGGGGAAAATTAGTATGAATAAGAAAGTGAAAATTTTAAAATATTTTATGGTTATATTAGCTTGTATTGCAATTTTTGGGACAGTTCTACCTAATGCATTAGATCCAAATGAATCACTAGCAGGGAAAATTTCAATTGCAACTTTTGGTACAATTGGAGCTTGTTTACTATTCTCTATTATGTATTTTATTGTAAAAAAAGTTATTTTAAGAGGTGGGAAATAAGATGGGACAAAATTTAGAGTTAGAATTACTTCCAATAGGTTCTGTTGTAATGTTTAAAGATTGGGAACATCCATTAATGGTTTATGGAAGAAGACAGAGGGATTCTGAAACAAAAAAAACATGGGATTATGTATGTTGTTATTTCCCTCATGGTAATATTTCTTCAGAGTACAATTTCTTTTTGAATCATGAAGATATCTCTAGTGTGTTACATCTTGGTTTTATTGATGAAACAGAATTAGAATTTCAAAAATTATTTAAAAAAGAAATTGAAGAAAAGCAGTGATTCTTTTAAGCTATTGGTGTTTTTGAAATAGTTAAAGAATGAATCTTAATTCATATACATAAAAAAGGGGAATTTTTATGAAATTACTACGTTTATTTATGATTCTTACTCTTGTTGTATTGTTAAGCGCATGCAATACAGCAACACAAGTCACAAAGGTTCAAAAAAATGGCGAAACGACTTTGAAAATTGGTTCGTTGCAAGGGTATTACGATGTGCAAACGGTTAAAGCTGAAAAAGGAAATGTGGAAATTCCTTATGAAGCAGCCGTTGAGGAAGGTACGATTTTATTACAAGTTACAAAAGATGATAAGGTTATTTATGAAGAAGAAGTTACTTCTCAAAAAGAAGGTCTGCTTTCTTTTGAAGCGCCAAAATCCGGATCATATGATTTAATTGTACGCGTGAAGGGTGAAAAAGAGAAAGCAAAAGAAATTCAAATACATACTAAGCTATGAAAAAACGGCAAGTGGAGTGCACCCGCTTGCCGTTTTCATTTTCGGTTGATTCTATCACAACATATGTTTATCAATGTAAGAAGTGATCCGCTGAGTCCTACTGTTTATTCCGCCGAAATTCCTGATGAAGTTAAAATAAGAGATGAACAAAAGAATGTGTTACAAATTTGATAACTCTTTTTTACAAGATAAAAAGACTGGGTTTGATGCGTTTGTATTAGAAAGGGTTCTAGATGGTAAAGGGGGACGTAGGATGATGATTTTTTTAGAGAAGGTGTCCCAGACTTTACTACAGATATTGATTATATATGGGGGTAAATAAGTTGAAAAACATTGAAATTCTAAATAAATACATTGAAGGGTTTTCGGATACTCTCCCTACGTGGTTAAAGTATTTAATTGAGGCAGAGGAGATACATCAAAACTATGAGAATGTACAAGTGCTTGGAACATTAAAAACAGATGCGGTGTTGTACTATGTACACCGTACGCTACAAGTGTTAGATGGACTGCCTTTAGATGAAGAAGCGTATCGTATTATTGAAAAGGTACTAACGTATAGTGAGCTTGCAAAGGTAGGATCTTTAAAACAGCGGGAGCAATGGAAGAAAAAAGGGATTAATCTATTCGTACATAACGAGGGTTCTGCTGATATTTTTAGTGATATTCAGTTTATTGGACGTGTAGAGACAAACTTAAACTCTACTGAGTATTTGTTTATTCGAGATTTAATTAGAACACATGGATTAATTGGGCAGTATATCCGCGGGGAGGCTCGTTTGGACTCTCATGTTGATTTAATTAACACATATAAAGAAGAATACGGAGACGTTAGGTTAAAGGAGATTATATACTATCTTAACCAGTGTATTATTGAGGGTGTATCAAAAACTTTGTGGAGCGAAGTAAAGAATGATGTGAAGATTACAATTGATGGTCTGTTTGATGGTTATGTGGAGCCATTTACTTCTCGCATACATAGACTCACGCCAAAACATAAGGAGTCAGTATTTGAAAAAGATATAATTATGGGGAGCGAGAAGAGTGACGTTCAAACATTCTTATCCGATAAGGATTTGTGGTATGTAGAACCGTCTATGCATGCCCTTAGCTTCGAGGATATTTGGACAGTGTTTGTTATGTTAAAGAATGAGATAGGCACTAGAAAGATTCAGCATATACATTTCGAGAAATTGATGCAGCAGTTGCACTATGATTTCAAAGGTGAGAAAAAGGACAACGTATATCGTAAGCGGGTTATTGAGAAGTATCTACGGGAGTACCGTGAGAATGAGAAGCCGAATACAACGCATGTTTCCTTTGAGGTTAAAGTTGATGAAGATATGAAAACTGCGTATGTGTCGTTTCAGTTTTCTGCTGTAGGTGAGGCGTTAATTACCTTCTGTGTAGAGGCCGAAAAGATAGACATGATGCATGCTCGGGCAAATGTACTGCTCTTTGATTTCTTCGGGTTACGAAAGGATGCATATGATAGATTCCATAACGAAGAAGTGTATCTGGAGCATATGAATAGTTCGGCTGATGATAAACGAATTATTCTTGATTATATAAAGGGAGATACGATTGTAGATGTCGGAGCCGGTGGTGGTGTCATGCTAGACATGATTGAAGAAGAGACCAAGGATAAACGAATCTACGGTATCGATATTTCCGAAAACGTGATTGATACGTTGAAAAAGAAGAAACAGAACGAGGGACGTTCTTGGGACGTCATTAAAGGGGATGCAATCAACTTAAGCAGCTCGTTTGAAAAAGAATCGGTTGATACGATTGTATATTCTTCTATCCTTCATGAGCTGTTCTCTTATATCGAGTATGAAGGTAAGAAATTCAATCATGAAGTAATTAAAAAGGGGCTGCAGAGTGCCTATGAGGTGTTAAAGCCAGGAGGTCGTATTATTATTCGTGATGGCATCATGACCGAAGATAAAACGTTAATGCGTGTGATTCATTTTAAAGATGCAGGTGGAATGAAGTTCTTAGAGCAGTATGTCCGTGAATTTAAGGGGCGCATAATCCAGTATGAAATACTTGCAGACAATACAGTCAAAATGTCTGTTAACGATGCAATGGAGTTCTTATATACGTATACATGGGGCGAGGATTCCTTCGTTCACGAGGTGCAAGAGCAGTTTGGAATATTTACGCCAAACGAATATAAGGATTTCGTAAAGGGTATCTTTGGAGATAAAATAAACATCGTTCAAGCTATGAACTATTTACAGGATGGATATACACAACATCTTAGCGAGAAAATCGAGTTTAAAGATGAGTCTGGCAATGTGGTTGCGCTACCGGATAGTACATTCTTTATGGTTTTAGAAAAGAGGTAATGATGTTGAAAAAATTTAAAAATACAATTTTAAAAAACTTAATTTAAATTTGATGAGTTGAAGAAAGCCGCGATGTTAATAAAAAGTTGTGTAGTTTTGCCCCTTTAGATAATTTAGTCTAAAGGGGTATTTATATTAAAAAAGAGATTCTGTAATTGTTGAAGAGGAAGGTAGAAACATTAGATCAACAGCAGGGTAAGAAGAGAGTTATTTGTGATGCATCTCACAACATAAATACATATATAACTTTACAATTAGAATATCAATTTATGGGAGGGTTAATATTGATAAATCTTGATTTTAATGAAAATCCATTTATTGTAATATGGGAGTTGACAAGGGCATGTCAATTAAAATGTCTGCATTGTCGTGCAGAAGCACAGTATCATCGTCATCCTCTAGAGCTAACATTCGAAGAAGGAAAAAAACTAATTGATGATATATATGAAATGGAAAATCCAATGCTTGTATTTACTGGTGGAGATCCATTAATGCGTTCAGATGTATATGATATTGCGGAATATGCAGTGAAAAAAGGTGTTCGAGTATCTATGACGCCAAGTGCCACCCCGAACGTTACGAAAGAAACGATTCAAAAAGCAAAAGAAGTAGGACTTGCTAGATGGGCATTTAGTTTAGATGGACCAACAGCTGAAATACACGATCATTTTAGAGGGACAGAAGGGTCATTTCAATTAACGATGAATGCGATTCGTTATTTGCATGAATTAAAAATTCCTATTCAAATTAATACTGTTGTTTCTAATTATAATGTGGATGTACTTGAAGAGATGGCAGTATTAATAGAAGAATTAGAATGTGTACTCTGGAGTATATTTTTCTTAGTTCCAACAGGGCGAGGTAAGGAAAAAGATATGATTTCACCAGCTCAACATGAAAGGGTATTCCGTTGGCTATATCAGCTTAGTAAAAAGGTTTCTTTTGACATTAAAACAACAGCTGGTCAGCACTATAGACGTGTTGTGATTCAAGAAAAAATGAAAGAACATAAAAAGGAAAATCAGGTCATTCAATATCAGGATGTATTGATGAATGGAACAACGGGGCGAATTGATGGGCTTGGGCGTGCTCCAAAAGGGGTGAATGATGGGAACGGTTTTGTATTTATCTCTCATATTGGAGATGTATATCCAAGTGGGTTATTGCCGATTAAAACTGGGAATATTAGAACAACATCGCTAGCTGAAATATATCGAAACTCCCCTGTTTTTCAAAACCTTCGTAATCCTGACAATTATAAAGGAAAGTGTGGTGTTTGTGAGTTTCGATATATTTGTGGGGGATCTCGTTCTAGAGCATATGCAATAACGGGAGATTACATGGAAAGTGAACCTTTCTGTGTATACATTCCAAAAGCATTAAGAAAACAGAAAAAGAACGTAAAAAAGGGAAATGAGTAAGAATATGCTCATGCCCCTTTTTTAGATTATATAATTTATTGTACTGATGATCTAAGAAATGAAAAACGCTCGCTTTCCTATCTTTCGTTAAAGATCCACTATCCTGATTCATTATGCTGAAACGAGTTTTTACGCATAATTTCTATTAAACTCATTTTAATAAAGAATAATAGTTCGTGTCATAGGGGATATCATCTTGATACATATAATTTTTTAGAACGCCTTCTTTTTCAAATCCTAATTTTAATAGCACTTTATTGGAAGCCTCATTTTCAAGAAAGACAATTGCCCCAATCCTCTTTAAGTGAAGTGTGTGAAAACCGTATGCTATAACTTCAGAAACAGCTTCCGTCGCATATCCACTTCCCCAGTGTTCAGGGAGAAAGGCATAACTTATATTGGCTCGTTTGTGCTCAGAAGACCAATCGTGAAACCCGATTGTTCCAATAAGTCCTTTCTTGTCTTTTAATTCGATTCCCCATTTTATACCACTTCTTGCATTGTAACTGAGCTTAAAGTTATGAATGACTTGTTTCACTTGATCAACATCTTGTAATGGTTTTTGACCATAATAGCGCAGTACTTCAGTATTAGAAAAGCATTGTAGAATACTCGGTGCATCTTTTTCTGTAAGTTCTCGTAAAATGAGTCGGTCGGTTTTCAATATAGGAAACATGCTTTCACTCCATTTCTTCTGATAGAATGTGTTGTTATTATATAATCTAGTCTGAAAATAAAGATTATTCAAGTGAGAAGTACGGTTTTAATTTATGATAAAATTGATTGTGGAATATATTTCAAAAAGAGGTTTGTATATGGAGAAAAATTCAATTTTGATTGTAGATGATGATCAAGATATTGTTCGATTTGTGAACGTAAATTTAATGCAAGAAGGTTTTAAAGTTTTTAGTGCTCATAACGGAGAAGATGCTTTAAAAATAATAAATAATAACAGTATTCAACTTGCTATTTTGGATATTATGATGCCACAAATGGATGGAATAGAATTGTGTAGAAGGATTAGAGAGAAACATAGTTTACCAATTATGTTTTTAAGTGCGAAATCATCGGATGTAGATAAAGTAATTGGATTTAGTACTGGGGCAGATGATTATATTGTGAAGCCGTTCAGTACAATTGAATTTATAGCGAGAGTGAAAGCTCAATTAAGAAGGTATACATATTTCAATCAAAATGCTATCCGAGTAATAGAAAAGAAAATAAATATTAGAGGGTTAGAAATCGATGAAGTGTCGAGAACAGTAATGTTATATGGAGAAACAATCAATCTTACGAAAACTGAATATGATATTTTGTACTTAATGGCCGCTGCGAAGAATCGTGTGTTTACTATTGAAGAAATATATGAGAGCGTTTGGAAAGAAAGAGCCTATGAAAGTAATAATACAGTAATGGTTCATATTGCAAGATTAAGAAATAAAATTGAAGAGAATCCAAAAGAGCCGAAGTTTATTCAAAATGTTTGGGGAGTCGGATATAAAATTGAAGATTAAATCATTACAAGGCATTAGAGCTAAGTTTTTTATCGCATTCATCTGTAGCATTTTGTTAGCAACTGTAAGTATAATAGCGTTTCAAATATTAATTGGAAATATATATGGTCAAGTTACCGAATTAGAGAAAAAATATTCATTTTTATATTTAATAGCTTTTTTAACTTTTACTACAATATACTTTGCATTCATGACAAAAACAATGATGAAAAGATTATCTGAAATTAACAAGAGTGTGAAGCAAATAAGTAGTGGTAATTTGGAAATACATATACCTATTTCAAAAAATGACGAGATTGGTGAATTAGCAGCGAATGTTAATAGAATGGCTAAAAGTTTAAAAGAGTCTATCGAAAATGAAAAAAAATCGCAGGAAACGAAAAATGAAATGATCAGCAATATTTCTCATGACTTACGAACACCTGTAACATCTCTAATCGGTTACGCGGACTTGTTAGGAAATCAGCTTCATTCAAATAGAGAAGAATGTGAACAGTATGTAAGTATATTAAAGCGAAAAAGTTATGAATTAAAAAATCAAGTAGATGATTTATTAGAATATTGTCAAATAAATTATAGGAAGATTGAATTACATAAAAGTGTAGTAAATATGAAAGCGTTCATTGAACAAATCATGATTGATTTTGTACCACAACTAGATGATGCCGATATGAGCTTTTGTATTAATGGTGATAAGGAGTTACATGTGGAAATGGATGTAGCGCTTATGGTAAGGCTGTTCGAAAATGTAATTAGTAATAGTATTATGTACGGGAAAGACGGAAAACAGATTTTGATTCAAATTTCTAAAAGAGACATGAATGTTGAAATAGAAATTAAAAATTTTGGACAATGTATTCCGAATGAGAACCTTCCTTACGTTTTTGAGAAGTTTTATCGTGGTGAAAAATCACGTAGCTCTCATACGGGTGGAAAAGGAATGGGACTTGCAATTGCGAGAAGTATAGCAGAGCTTCATAAAGGGGATATCACTGTGTGCAGTAACGAGAAAGAAACTGTTTTCACCATCGTTTTACCGCATTATAAAGAATTGTAAGAAAGTCGTAAGTATTTCTTTTATATGTCGTAATTTTTACTTCGTATTATGTAGAACAAAGATATGAGAGTGAGGATACAACATGTGGAAGAAATATGTATTAATAATTTTAGTTGCATTTTTAATTATAAGTTGGAGTGTAGTTTATTTAGCCCATGGTGTTATATCAGTCATTTTTTGGTGGAGTATACAAGCCTTTAGCATAGTATCACTCTTTATTTTGATAGGATCAGTTTTACTATTTGTGTGGAAAGGGATTTTCAGAAAGCGAATAGATAGAGCGCTACTCTTCATCGTTCTTTTCTCTATAATTGGTGCTTGGCCTTTAGGGTGGTTTGCTAACATAGGGGGACTTGCTTATCCAGCAGATGTACATTCTATGAATCCTAAAGCAGTAGTTCGCTTTCCTTTGAATGAACGAGCATTAGTGGGATGGGGTGGTGATCGATTAGAAACGAACTATCATGTTATAAAACCAAATGAACGCTGGGCATATGATATTCTTATTCCGCCTGCTGAAGTGAAAAGTAGTATGTTAGAGGATTATGGAATATATGGAGCGGAAGTAATGGCACCAGCTTCTGGAACAGTTGTATCTATCAATAATGATGAAAAAGATGTAGTTCCAGGAGAGGATGATTTTCAGTCAATGGCGGGGAATCATATTTATTTACGACTAGATGAATCAGGGACATTTATGGTTCTGGCCCATTTAAAGAAAGGATCAATTAAAGTGAGGGAAGGACAACATGTAAATGAAGGAGAGGTTCTTGCCCAAGTCGGTAACTCCGGAAGTTCAAGTGAGCCGCATTTACATATTCATCATCAAAGGCAGGATCCATCAAAGGTGAGTATATTTCTTTCGGAAGGATTACCACTGTACTTTCGAACTGAAAAAGATGCGACGATGCCAAAAAGAGGTACATACATAAGTGGTGAGTAGAAGAGAATTATTTCACTAAAAAAGGTATTCCAGTTTTATTGGAATACCTTTTCTTATTAACCTACAAAAGTTTGATACAGTAAGAAAATATTTAAAATGATAACAAGTGCAGCAATGATCCAAGCGATAAAGGTTGTTATACGGTGATTAACGAGCGCACCCATAATTTTTTTACTGCTTGTAAACATAATAAGAGGTACTAATGCAAAGGCAATACCGAATGATAAGACGACTTGGCTCATGACTAGAGCGTAAGTTGGATTTACACCTAAAGCGATAATAACTAATGGTGGAATCATTGTAATAAAGCGGCGTAAGTATAACGGAATATGCATTCGAATGAAACCTTGCATAATAATATCACCTGACATTGTACCGACAGAAGAGCTAGATAGTCCTGCTGATAAGAGCCCAATTCCAAATAAAGCAGCTGATACAGGACCGACTAAAGTACTGAACTGGTTAAAAGCAACATCAAGGTCTTCGACATGTAAGCCATTTTTAAAGAATAGTGCAGCAGCAACAATTAACATACTTGCATTAATTGCTCCGGCGATAACCATTGCGATAATAATATCAATAAACTCGAAGCGGAAAATCTTTTTCTTTTGTTCATCATTTGTTCCGACTACGCGGCGCTGCGTTAAGGCGGAATGTAAATAGATTGCGTGTGGCATAACTGTCGCACCTAAAATTCCGGCTGCAAGTAATATGCTGTCTACACCTTGGAATTTTGGAATGAAAAGTCCTGAAAGTAGAGGACTTAATTCCGGTTTTGCATAAAAGACTTGTACACCAAAAGCGATAACAACGATAAAAATCATTCCTGTTATGATAGCTTCTAATGGACGGAAGCCTCTACGTTGAAATTCAAGAATAATAAATGATCCGACTGCTGTAATTAAAGCGGCTGGTAACATCGGAATTCCAAATAATAAATACAATCCGAGTGCTGCCCCGATAAATTCAGCTAAATCAGTAGCCATAATAACGAGTTCACCTTGTATCCATAAGCCAATGGATACAGGCTTTGGGAAGTTTTCTCGAGCAATTTCAGGAAGGTTTCTGCCTGTAGCGATTCCTAATTTAGCTGATAAAGTTTGGATTAATACAGCCATTAAATTAGACGCAAGAATTACCCAGAGTAGTAAATATCCATATTGTGATCCAGCGGCAATGTTTGTCGCGAAATTGCCAGGATCAATATAAGCGACTGAAGCGATGAAAGCAGGACCTAAAAAGGGTAATAGTCTTTTTAAACCTTTCGTTTGTCCGCTTAATGCTAAGTGCGCTGATTGAACAGTTGTACTTTGAGAAGGGACTTGTTCATCTTTTGATATATCTTTATTCATAGTCGTTTTCCCCTTTGAAATGTTAACTTGATGAAATTATTGTAAGTATTCTTATTGTTTATTTCAATACATTTAAATGTATTGGTGATATTTTTATTTGAACATAAATGTTTCCTTAGTGCAAATTATATGCCTTTATGCAATGAATGGTGTGACGATGTGAAAAACTTTTGGAAGTTTATGGTTTGTAGATAAGGGGGAAGATAATAAATTAAAGGGCTAATTTTGAAATTTATGTGAACATAAAGCCGATAATATAGCATATTAATTGATGGAATTGCATTTGTATGATATATAATATATTGGGATTACAACATAACCATAGTGTTTTGGTGTGTAATCTTGTTTTTTATTTTTGTTAACTGATAGAAAATAGTATAAAGAAAAGAAAATGGGATTCATTTTCTTATTATATATGTTTTGATATGAACGTTAACTTATACATGATTTTAAAAATTAGATAGGTGGTAGAAATACATTGGCAACTACAAAACCATATAGAGTATTACTATATTACATGTACACAACAATTGAAAACCCAGAAGAATTCGCGGCAGAGCATTTAGCATTTTGTAATTCACTTGAATTAAAAGGTAGAATTCTTGTAGCAAAAGAAGGTATTAACGGAACTTGTTCTGGTACTGTAGAACAAACAGAGAAATACATGGAAGCGATGAATAACGATCCACGTTTTGACGGTATCGTATTTAAAATAGATGAAGAAGAGGGGCATGCATTCAAGAAAATGCACGTGCGTCCTCGTCCAGAATTAGTTACACTTCGTCTAGAAGATGACATTAATCCACACGAAATCACTGGTAAGTATTTAGAGCCAAAAGATTTTTATGAAGCAATGAAACAAGAAGACACAGTTATCATTGATGCACGAAATGATTATGAATTTGATCTAGGTCACTTCAAAGGCGCGATCAAACCTGATATTGAATCATTCCGTGAATTACCAGATTGGATTAGAGAAAACAAAGAAACGCTTGAAGGTAAAAAGATTTTAACATACTGTACTGGCGGAATTCGTTGTGAGAAGTTCTCTGGTTGGTTAGTTCGTGAAGGTTACGAAGATGTAAGCCAGCTTCACGGTGGTATTGTAACGTACGGTAAAGACCCAGAAGTACAAGGTGAGCTTTGGGATGGACAATGTTACGTGTTCGATGAGCGTATCGCTGTACCAGTAAACCAAAAAGAACATGTTATCGTTGGTAAAGACCACTTCTCAGGTGAACCTTGTGAGCGCTATGTAAACTGTTCAAATCCAGAATGTAATAAGAAAATTTTATGTTCTGAAGAAAACGAAGCGAAATATTTACGTGCATGTTCTCATGAATGTCGTGTAAGCCCACGTAACCGCTACGTAGTACAACACGAATTAACTGAAGAGCAAGTAGCTGCTGCATTAGAAAAAATCGAAGCAGGGAAGTAAGCTAGATTATTGTAATAAAAAAGTACTCCAAATTTTAGTTTGGAGTACTTTTTTTATTATGTAGTTTTTCTTTTGTCAGTTTTTTTCGGTAAGTCGATATATCTTAAAAATCGCCGATAAAAATTTCATTTACTGAAGCGTACCACGCATTTGTAATTTGAAAATAACCTTCTTTACTTCTTATCATCTTTCTCTTTCACAGCAGAAAGTACAGTTTGTTTTACCCATGCTTTTCTTCGTTTATGTTGTATACCCCATTGGTATAAACTTTGCGCACCTAAAATAAGTGAAATGACGATGCCGCTAATTGCAATTAAAAGCGCGAAAAATTCAAGTGGCGACGATATTTTGTTTGAATCGGTGTTTCTTAAAAGATCAATCATAGTAAACCCTAACATTTGGCCTACTACAGAGTAGAGTGTTAAAATTAATAATAAAAGGCTATCTTTTTTTGAAGCGACATTTTCTTGATATTTAAACAAACTATCAAGATTTTGTTTTGCATTCGAGTATAAAACCTCGATATTAAAAAGTTTTCTTAAGCGAAAGAAGATATCTTCACTCTGTGATTGGGATACTAGTTCTAAAGAAAAGTAATTCGCTGTAAACGAATTGATTGAATAAATTAATTTCTCTATTTCATTTGTATCTTGTTCAATGTTTAGTTCAGCATAAGCGTTTGCCATTTTTAATAAAACAACTTTATGAAATAGATTTAATAATAAAGCGTAATAAAACTCCCCGTACATTTGACTAGCAAGTTTAGCGATTGCTTGCTCATCTTCGTTTGTTATACATGTGAAAATATGTTCTTCCAAAACAAAGTAGCGATTAGGAGCCCATCTTTGATAAGAATGTTTTGTTAAATAATCTTGAATATAAGGAACATTATTTGCACTAATATAGGGCTTACCATCGTCTGTTAATCCGGAAAGACTGGAAGCTCGGTATACATTCACTTCATTAAATTCCATATCTTCTTTTATAGATAATAAAGTTTGAACATACATTCTTTGGTCTTCAAAGAAAGGAAAGGTTTGAAAGTAAGAGCTCCGCAATCTCTTTTTCTCGAAGAAGTCTGTTACACCATGAAATAAATCACCGAATATAAGTTTTTCCACTTGGGAATATTTTTTTCCGTTACATTCAATACAAATAGTCTCGTTTGTATCATTTTTAGTTTCAAGTACACGGAAGCGGGCGGCGAATTCGATTGCTTCTGATAATGTCATGTTTGGAGCAGTTTCTACTTCTGTCCGAATTGTTAAGAAGCCGAGCTCATAAGGACAAAGTGTTACGTCAATAGAATGAATCTTGAATGGAACGGAAATCAAATTTGTTGTTAAATGTCCAGTTAAGTTAAGGTCTTTAGAATAGCGTTGTAATCCTTTTTCATGTTCTGAGTGAGGAAATAGTATTTTATTTGTAAATGAAAGATAGTATGCTTCCATATTTTGATGTGAAACTTGAAACTTTCCGTAGTATGTATTTTCATTTTCAAGATGATCGAGTCGAAAAGGGCGAAAATCATTTTTCTGTAAGAAAGGGAACATATTTTGTTCATATCCAGCTTTAAAAGAAAACGGGAATATAAATTGAAATATAGCTGTTGTTACATCTTTTTCCTCGATTGTTTGTATTGCCTCCATTTACATTGTTTCCTTTCATATATGCTATAAAAACAACATACCCAAATTTATTTGAAAATAACCACTGTTTTATACTTGATTGAGTATGAAAATTCAGCTTATTTAGCAGGGGACATGTATAATGTTATGTATACTAAAAGTTATAAAATTGTATTTTGAAAAGGGGGATGTTGTATGCGTATTTTAGTATTAGGGGCTGGAGGCGTTGGAGGATTTTTTGGTGGCCGATTAGTCGAAAAAGGGGAAGATGTTACGTTTCTTGTTCGTAGTAAACGTAAAAAACAATTAGAGGAAAGAGGACTTGTAATCAGAAGTATTAACGGTGATTTTTCCTTCCAACCGAAATTAATAACGAAAGAAGATCGAACTGCTCCATTTGATGTCATTTTATTTTCAACAAAAGCGTATCACTTAAACGAGGCAATTCAAGATTTGAAGCCGTTTGTAGGTGAAAATACGGTCATCATTCCATTGTTAAATGGTATCGCTCATGTATCACTATTACAAAAGGAATTCGGCGTGGAAAAAGTAATTGGCGGTTTATGCTTTATCGAGACGACGTTAAATGATCAAGGAGAAATTGTACAAACTAGCGCTGCCAACAGACTTCTGTTTGGAGAAATGAAGTTTCAAGATTCAGAGAGAATACAGCATATTGCTAAAGCATTTGCAGGTACGAAATCTAGTTTTGTTTTAAGTGAAAATATTACACAAGATATGTGGCATAAATATTTATTTATTACTGTAATGTCGGGTGTGACGACATTATTGCGTGCACCGATAGGGCCGATTCGGGAAAGTGAAGGTGGACGCGATTTTATCCAAAACATATTTGAAGAATGTGTACAAATTATGAGATCTATGGAAGCGCCAGTTAAGGATAATATTGCCCAGGAACATATGAAAACAATAGATAAAATTTCGTATGATATGAAGTCATCGATGCAGCGTGATATGGAAAAAGGTTCGTCCATTGAAGGGGAGCACTTACAAGGATACTTACTCGATGTAGCAGAACAATTTTCTATAGAAGCACCGTTATTGGGTGCGGTATATCAAAATTTAAAGGTGTATGAAGAAATGACCTTTAACAAATCAGCAATAGAATTGGATGTATGAAAAAATAAAAAAGAAAGCAATATATAAGTGTATTGCTTTCTTTTTTATGACAAATTATTTATTTCTTTTCGTTCTATCTGTCAAATTTATTTCCTGTTCACGTTTACCGTATAATTGATTAATTTCATTTGCTAATGCATCTAAATAGGAATCGGAAAAAATAGGCTTCTTTTCTTTAGACATGTAGGTCTCCTTTATCGATTTTTTAGTATTCATTATGTATATTTACCGGCGGATTATGCGCAATCATTTTAAATTTTTTCTTTTTCGAAATTTTTGTTTACATTTTGAAAATAAAGGAGTATTATAATCCACAGTTTCAATTTTCTAAATCGCTGAAACCGCATGGTGCGGGGGACCCGTTCTTATGGATTAGTTCTTAATCCAATGGGGTGAATCCTTGAAAAAGGTAGGGCTACTCATAGGCCCGAATCCGACAGCTAACCTCGTAAGCGTTATATTGAGAAGGAAGGTGGAGCTTGTGCGACAAAAAATATAATGTCTACAAGTCTATTTCGTTATGGCTTGTAGACATTTTTTGTTTTCTGAAGAAATCGTTTATCCGCTGTAACTAGCAGAAAAGTTCGTACAAAATTATTGGAGAGTGGACAGCAGTGGTTTCATCTATCAAAAAGTTTTTAATTGGAAGGCCGTTAAAATCAACTGAGCTTGGAGAGCAAAAGCTTAATAAAACGAAGGCGTTAGCTATTTTATCTTCTGACGCATTGTCATCGGTTGCATACGGACCAGAGCAAATATTAATTGCATTAGCAGGTCTTGGGGCAATAGCATATTGGTATTCCATTCCGATAGCTGTTGGGGTATTAGTGTTATTAACTGCTCTTATTTTATCTTATCGACAAATTATTTTCGCTTATCCGCATGGCGGAGGAGCGTATGTTGTATCAAAAGAAAATTTAGGGATGAATCCAGGGTTAATAGCTGGAGGGTCTTTATTAGTCGATTATATTTTAACTGTTGCAGTAAGTGTATCAGCAGGCACAGATGCGCTTACATCAGCTTTTCCTAGTTTACATGCACATAATGTAATCATTGCGATTATATTTGTTATTTTTATTACTATTTTAAATTTAAGAGGGGTAACGGAATCGGCTTCCGTTTTAGCATATCCTGTTTATGTATTTGTTCTAGCACTATTTATATTAATTGGTGTAGGTATTTATAATATTATAACTGGTCAAGTTTCACCGACATTACACACGCCAATTGGAACACCAGTTGCAGGAATTAGTTTGTTCTTACTGCTACGAGCATTTGCTTCAGGAAGCTCTGCTTTAACAGGTGTTGAGGCGATCTCCAACGCAATTCCAAACTTTAAAGATCCTGCACCAAACAATGCAGCGAAAACATTGCTTGCAATGGGTGCATTACTTGCTGTTTTATTTTCAGGAATTGTCTTTTTAGCTTATTATTACGGAATTAATCCAAGTAAGGAAGTAACGGTTGTTTCACAAATTGCTGAACAAACTTTTGGACGTAATTTCATGTACTATTTCATACAAGGTACAACTGCTTTAATATTAATTCTTGCTGCTAATACAGGTTATTCTGCATTTCCACTATTAGCAGTTAATCTTGCAAAAGACAAATTTATACCGAGAATGTTTATGATTAGAGGAGACCGCCTAGGATACTCAAACGGAATTATTATACTTGGAATCGCATCGATTATTTTAATTGTAGCTTTCCAAGGACAAACGGAACATTTAATTCCGTTATACGCAGTAGGTGTATTTATTCCGTTTACCCTTTCTCAAACGGGTATGGTATTAAAATGGCTTCGTGAAAAACCTGAAGGATGGGCTTTGAGATTAACGGTCAATTTAATTGGAGCAGTCATTAGTTTTATCGTAATGAGTATGTTCTTTTTAACTAAATTCGCACAAGTTTGGTCGATCCTTATTTTCTTACCTGCAATCATATTCCTGTTCCACCGAATTAAGAAGCATTATGATGCAGTAGGCGATCAATTAAGTTTAAAAACTTGTGAGAGAATTGTTCCGATTGAAGGAAATGTAATTGTCGTTCCTGTGGCTGGTATGACACATGTGGTAGAAAATTCGTTGAACTATGCGAAGTCTCTTTCTGCAGATCAAGTTATCGCTGTATATGTTGCTTTTGACAGAGAAGAAGAGAAGAAATTTGAAGAGAAATGGAAGAAGTGGCAACCTGAAGTAAGACTTGTTACATTGCATTCTCATTATAGAAGTATTCTTCAACCGCTAACAAAGTTTATTGATACAGTGCAATATAAAGCGAGTGAATCAAATTACCGAGTTACTGTAGTTATACCACAGTTCATTCCGAAAAAAGGTTGGCATAACATTCTTCATAATCAGTCTAGTTTACTCATTCGTGCGTATTTACTCTATAAAAGAAATGTAGTTATTACGACAGTTCCATATCATTTGAAAAAGTAAGAAGATTTTTTAAGGATAGCTTCATGAAAGTGAAGCTATCCTTTTTGTGTATACACTATGCATAATTGCATATGAGTCTAAAAAATATATTGATATAATTTTTGTATCTGTAAATAAGTAGAGGTTTTTGTTGTGATATATGGATATTTCAATTGAAAAAGTGAAGAGGATTATATTTTGGAATAAGGACAGGAAAGCTTGAAAATAAAGGGAATGAAAATACTTCTTTACGTTATATAAATAGCTGTGTTTAAATGACCTTACAGTACAAAACTTACATAAAAACAAAACGGAATTTCATATTGACGTACGTTTTTTAGTTTATAATGAATAATATTTTCATGTAATATATTCACTGTGTGAATGTGGAAATGGCTATAAAATAGAAATTTTATACAATAATATTCATACTAATCACATATGAAATGTTTTATAACAATAAGTAAGTACTGTAGCAATAAAAGTTGAGAGAGGTGGTTCATACATGGATCGCGGTGAGAACGTTCTCTATTTTAACCATCTCAAATTATGTGTAAGAAAATAGAATAATAAAATGCGATAGTAATAGTTACTAATACATAGGAGGAGTTAAAGTGAAAAAGACTTTAATTACAGGGTTATTGGTTACGGCAGTATCTACGAGTTGCTTCATTCCTGTAAGCGCTTACGCTAAGGAGGGGCAAACAGAAGTGAAAACAGTATATGCACAAAATGTAATTGCTCCAAATACATTATCTAATTCAATTAGAATGTTAGGATCACAGTCACCACTTATACAAGCATATGGACTAGTGATTTTACAACAGCCAGACATTAAGGTGAATGCCATGAGTAGTTTGACGAATCATCAAAAGTTTGCAAAGGCAAATGTAAGAGAGTGGATTGATGAATATAATCCGAAGCTCATTGACTTAAATCAAGAGATGATGAGATATAGTACTAGATTTAATAGTTATTATAGTAAGCTCTATGAACTAGCAGGAAACGTAAATGAAGATGAACAAGCAAAAGCAGATTTTACAAATGCATATGGAAAATTACAACTGCAAGTACAAAGTATCCAAGAGAGTATGGAGCAAGATTTATTAGAGTTAAATCGATTTAAAACGGTATTAGATAAAGATAGTAGCAACTTATCAATTAAAGCCGATGAAGCAATAAAAACACTACAAGGATCAAGTGGAGATATTGTGAAATTAAGAGAAGATATAAAAAGAATTCAAGGAGAAATTCAAGCAGAGTTAACGACTATTTTGAATAGACCGCAAGAAATTATTAAAGGTTCTATTAATATCGGTAAACAAGTATTTACAATTACAAATCAAACTGCA
Source organism: Bacillus cereus (assembly GCF_007678085.1). Lineage (GTDB taxonomy): Bacteria > Bacillota > Bacilli > Bacillales > Bacillaceae_G > Bacillus_A > Bacillus_A cereus_BE. The sequence continues at coordinate 372,812 of NZ_VEDW01000001.1, forward strand.
CAAACGAAGACAATTGATTTCGTTTCTATCGGTACTTTAAGTAATGAAATTGTAAATGCTGCAGATAGCCAAACGAGAGAAGCCGCTCTTCGCATTCAGCAAAAGCAAAAAGAGCTATTGCCACTTATTCAAAAGTTATCACAAACTGAAGCAGAGGCAACACAAATTACATTCGTTGAAGATCAAGTAAGTAGTTTTACAGAACTAATTGATCGCCAAATCTCAACTTTAGAAACGTTATTAACGGATTGGAAAGTTTTAAACAATAATATGATCCAAATTCAAAAGAATGTTGAAGAAGGCACATATACAGACAGTAGTTTACTACAAAAACATTTCAACCAAATTAAAAAAGTAAGTGATGAAATGAATAAACAAACGAATCAATTTGAAGATTACGTTACAAACGTTGAAGTACATTAAAAATAAGTAACGATATAGGGAGAGAAGAAAAATGACAAAAAAACCTTATAAAGTAATGGCTCTATCAGCACTTATGGCAGTATTTGCAGCAGGAAATATTATGCCGGCTCATACGTATGCAGCGGAGAGTACAGTGAAGCAAGCTCCAGTTCATGCGGTAGCAAAAGCTTATAATGACTATGAGGAATATTCATTAGGACCAGAAGGCCTAAAAGATGCAATGGAAAGAACGGGTTCAAACGCTTTAGTAATGGATCTGTACGCTTTAACAATTATTAAACAAGGTAATGTTAACTTTGGAAATGTATCGTCTGTTGATGCTGCTTTAAAAGGGAAAGTAATTCAGCACCAAGATACAGCTAGAGGAAATGCGAAGCAATGGTTAGATGTATTAAAACCACAGCTTATTTCAACGAATCAAAATATCATTAACTACAATACGAAATTCCAAAACTATTATGATACTTTAGTTGCTGCAGTTGATACAAAGGATAAAGCGACTCTTACGAAAGGTTTAACTAGATTATCAAGTAGTATTAATGAAAATAAAGCGCAAGTAGATCAGTTAGTAGAAGACTTGAAGAAATTCCGAAACAAAATGACGTCAGATACGCAAAACTTTAAGGGAGACGCAAATCAAATTACATCTATATTAGCTAGTCAAGATGCAGGAATCCCGCTTCTGCAAAATCAAATTACAACGTACAATGAAGCAATTAGTAAATATAATGCAATTATTATTGGTTCATCAGTTGCGACAGCGCTAGGCCCAATTGCAATTATCGGTGGTGCAGTAGTTATTGCTACAGGTGCAGGAACGCCGCTAGGAGTCGCGTTAATTGCAGGTGGTGCAGCAGCAGTAGGCGGTGGTACAGCTGGAATCGTATTAGCGAAGAAAGAGCTTGATAATGCACAGGCAGAAATTCAAAAAATAACAGGACAAGTTACAACTGCGCAATTAGAAGTAGCAGGGTTAACGAACATTAAAACGCAAACTGAGTATTTAACAAATACAATTGATACTGCAATTACAGCACTGCAAAACATTTCAAACCAATGGTACACAATGGGATCAAAATACAATTCTTTACTTCAAAATGTAGATTCAATTAGTCCGAATGACCTTGTTTTCATTAAAGAAGATTTAAACATTGCGAAAGATAGCTGGAAAAACATTAAAGACTATGCAGAAAAGATTTATGCTGAAGATATTAAAGTAGTAGATACGAAAAAAGCTTAATCGAATACGAATCGTTAGAGCGTTAAGTATTGATGAATGATTTGAAGCTCCTGTTCAGTTGTGAGCAGGAGTTTTTTATACTCTTATAAAGAAAATAGGTGAAAAGTATGCAGAAAAGATTTTATAAAAAATGCCTTTTAACGTTAATGATTGCTGGGGTGGCAACGAGTAACGTATTTCCTTTACATCCTTTTGCAGCAGAACAAAACGTAAAAACATTGCAAGAAAGTGCGGAAAATTATTCGTTAGGGCCAGCTGGATTCCAAGATGTAATGGCACAAACGACATCGAGCATATTTGCAATGGATTCATATGCAAAATTAATTCAAAATCAGCAAGAGACTGATTTAAGTAAAATAAGTTCGATTAATAGTGAGTTTAAAGGAAATATGATTCAGCATCAAAGAGATGCAAAAATTAACGCGGCTTATTGGTTAAACAATATGAAGCCCCAGATTATGAAAACAGATCAAAATATTATTAATTACAATAATACTTTTCAAGCGTATTATAATAGCATGCTAGTTGCAATTGATCAAAAAGATAGCGTCAAGTTAAAAGCGGATTTAGAAAAGTTGTATGCGGATATTGTAAAGAATCAAAATGAGGTAGATGTATTATTAGGGGATTTGAAAGCCTTCCGCGATAGAATGGCGAAAGACACAAATAGTTTTAAAGAGGATATAAATCAATTAACATCGATTTTGGCAAGTACGAATGCCGGTATTCCAGCTCTAGAGCAACAAATTAATACATATAACGATTCAATCAAGAAGAGTAATGATATGGTTATCGCTGGTGGCGTACTTTGCGTAGCGTTAATAACATGTCTTGCTGGCGGACCGATGATTGCGATTGCGAAAAAAGATATCGCAAATGCAGAAAGAGAAATCGCCAATTTAAAGGATAGAATTTCTGGCGCACAAGCAGAAGTCGTAATTTTGACAGATGTGAAAAATAAAACAACAAATATGACAGAAACAATTGATGCAGCAATTACAGCACTGCAAAATATATCAAATCAATGGTATACAGTAGGGGCAAAATATAATAATTTACTACAAAACGTAAAAGGAATCAGCCCTGAAGAATTTACCTTCATAAAAGAAGACTTACATACAGCGAAAGATAGCTGGAAAGATGTAAAAGATTATACAGAAAAATTACATGAAGGCGTGGCGAAGTAAACAGTGGACTAGTTCCGCTGTTTATTTTTTATCCTTTTTTTGTGAGAGTTGGACTTGTAATTTGATATATAAATTTGCTGTGTTTTTTTATTAATGTAGCTTTGGGTAATGTTTAATCAAATCGATACTAATAACCTAGATTTACTTCTGATCAAGTCTTTTATATTTAATGTTTTAATGAAAAAAGCTATACTGTAAGCAAAACTAAAAATTGGAAAGGAAATACTAGAACATGGAAAATTATCTGTTATTTATCCTTACAGCAATGTTAATCATAATGATGCCTGGTCCTGGTTTTGCACTAGTTACAAAAAACACTATTTCGCATGGGAAAAATGGTGGGATAAAGACTGTTTTAGGAACGATATCTGGAATGATGATTCATACAATAATGGCTACGTTAGGGCTCTCTGCTATCCTAATGAAATTTGCTATGTTATTTACATTTATAAAATATGCTGGGGCTTGTTATTTAATTTACTTAGCTGTAAAGTCAATTAAAAGTGCCTTACATAAAAAAGAAGATATATCAGGTTCAATAGAAATGGACTCTAAGGATATTGGGTCAATTAAAAGCTTTAGACAAGGATTTACTACGGCAATTTTAAATCCAAAAACTGCTGTGTTTTTCCTTAGTTTTTTACCCCAATTTATTGTGAGTAATCAAAATCATTTCCTCCAATTTCTTTTATTAGGAGTCACATTTACGACTTTGACAGCAATATGGTATTTACTTTATATCTCACTCATACGTCAATTAAGAACTTTTTTAAGAAAAGAAAGAGTGAATCGTACAATAGAGGGGATTACAGGCGCGGTATTATTAGTATTTGGAGTTAGATTGTTTTTCCAAAAATAAATATGTATATGAAAAGAGAAATAATCACTATTGATTATTTCTCTTATTTACTTATTCCACAACTACTATTTTACAATTGATTTCACACCCTCATACTGAGTTTATACAAATATCTAATTTGAACTTTAAAAATGACTTCCTCAATAATCTGACCGGTTTGCTTTATAAGAAAAATCAAGGTAGTTTAGATAACTAAACAAATGTGGAGGTTGCCCCTAAAAATGAATGATTGAAACATGATCTATAATAAATTTTGAGAATAAAAACCCTTTACTATTTTTCAGTTTTACTTATTGTCTAACGGTGCAGATTGATGGAACAGATAAAGGAGTTTTGCTTACCGTAAAGAAAGAATAAATAAAGAAAAATGTAAGGGGATGAATAAAATTTTAGAACGAAGCAATCATAGTATTCAAATTAAACCTTGGGAAGATAAGGACCTTGATTTACTTTTTCGTATTAACACCCCAGTGATGATGCAGCATCTTGGAGGTCCAGAAAATGAAGAACAAATTTTGAAGCGACATAAACGGTACCTTGAACTGGTTAGTAAAGGATGTATGTTTAGCATTTTATTGTTACCAGAACGAGAATCAGTAGGTTCTGTTGGCTATTGGCAAACTACTTGGAATGATGAAAGTGTGTACGAAACTGGCTGGAGCGTCCTTCCCGCATTTCAGGGGAAAGGGATAGCGACAACTGCAGTAAAGTTGGCAATAGAAGAAGCATCCGCTGAGAATAGGTATAGGTATATTCATGCTTTCCCTTCAGTTGACAATCCAGCTTCAAATGCAATTTGTCGGAAGCTTGGATTCGAATTAATCTCCGAATCCGAATTCGAATTAATCTCCGAATCCGAATTCGAATACCCTCCTGGTAACTTTATGCAATGTAATAATTGGCGTTTTAACTTAATTTCCAGTAAATCGCCTTTATAAAATAACAGGGGCGTTTATTTGATAGGAGTCACCAACATGTTTCAAGCGGATCTATATTGAGTTTGTAAATCTACACAATAAGTTTTCAGTATATATATTAAGTGTAGTAGAAGTTCAGTTAGATAAAATTCGGTAGTCGAATTTTTTTGCATAAAGCTGTATAATGCTTGTAACGAAAAGGAAATACAGGAAAGGATATGTAGCGAGTTACTATGGATAAAGATAAACAACAATTAAGCGTTGAAGTTGCAAGGTTATATTATCAATCAGATTATAGTCAGCAAGAAATTGCTAATAAATTAAATATTTCAAGGCCGACTATCTCTAGACTATTAAAGTACGCGAAAGAAAAAGGATTTGTTCAAATTAGCATAGCCGATCCATTTGCTGATTTAGATAACGTTGGGAATTTACTGAAAGAAAAGTACAACTTGTTAGAGGCACATGTCGTATTTTCTCCAGTGCCAGAATATGCAACGATTACAGAGTATATTAGTAAATATGCAGCAGAGTATATGGAAAAAACGGTTAAAAACGGTGATATCGTTGGTGTAAGCTGGGGAATGACGATGTATGAAATCGCTAGAAAAATCGTACCACAACATGTAAAAGGTGTAGAAGTTGTTCAGTTAAAAGGTGGTATCAGTCATTCGAGTGTAAACACATATGCGAATGAGACGATTGCTTTATTTGCAGATGCTTTTCAAACGACGCCAAGAAATCTACCCCTTCCAGTTATATTTGATAACGCAGTGACAAAAGAATTAGTAGAGCAGGATCGACATATTCATCACATTATTGAAATGGGGAAACAAGCGAATATTGCAATTTTCACTGTAGGTACAGTGCGAGACGAAGCGCTATTATTCCGATTAGGTTATTTCGATAAGGATGAAACGAGTTTACTCAAAAAACAATCGGTCGGTGACATTTGTTCACGATTCTTTGATGGGGACGGAAATATTAGTAGTGAAGAAATTAATAAGCGGACTATTGGAATTGAGTTAGAAGAACTGAAATTAAAGAAACGCTCGATTTTAGTTGCAGGTGGTAATAGAAAAATAAAATCAATTGATGGTGCTTTACGTGGCGGGTATGCAAATGTATTAATTATTGATCAGCATACGGCGAAGGAATTGTTACATTATCAAAAAGATTAGAAATAAAAGGCTTTCTCAAGATATTAATTTTGAGAAAGCCTTTTATTTTGTTATGTATGAATTATAGGAGTGTTTTTTGAATACAAATTGCCTTTTTTAAAATAATTATGGATATTGAGATACATACTACCATTGTTAATATAAAAGTTTTGATTTTAAATAGGAAGTGTTTCTTAGTTAGAATGAGCTTTATTTACTACAGGAAAAATCCCTTTTTAAAAAGAATGAACAAAATTTCAAAAGTGTATTTACATTTGTTCAACTAAGAGTTAGAATGAAGTTGTTAAAAGATATGAGGAGTGAAGATAATGAACATTGCAAAGTTAATTGACCATACAATTTTAAAAGCTAATACTACTAAAGAAGATGTTATGAAAGTAATCGAAGAAGCAAAGGAATATAAATTCGCTTCTGTTTGTATTAATCCTACATGGGTAAAGCTAGCTGCTGAAGAATTAGCTGGACATGATGTAGATGTTTGTACTGTAATCGGTTTCCCATTAGGAGCAAGCACGACTGAAACAAAAGCATTTGAAACAAAAGATGCTATCGCAAAAGGTGCAACTGAAGTTGATATGGTAATCAACGTAGGCGCTTTAAAAGATGGCGATAACGAGTTCGTTGAAAAAGACATTTATGAAGTAGTACAAGCAGCAAAAGGAAAAGCTCTTGTAAAAGTAATCATTGAAACTTGTCTATTAACAGATGAAGAGAAAGTACGCGCTTGTGAATTATCAGTAAAAGCTGGTGCTGATTTCGTAAAAACTTCAACTGGATTCTCAACTGGCGGAGCAACTGCTGAAGACATCGCATTAATGCGTAAAACAGTTGGACCAAACGTTGGTGTAAAAGCATCTGGTGGCGTTCGTACACGTGAAGATGCAGACAAAATGGTAGCTGCTGGAGCTTCTCGCGTTGGAGCAAGTGCTAGTGTTGCAATCGTATTAAATGATGCAAAAGGTGCTACAGATAATTACTAATCATTAATGAAGTCAAAAGCAATAGATACACAAAGTAAGTGTATCTATTGCTCTAATAATTGAAAAAATGTAAGCGGATACGAATGGGAGGAGACGGCTTATGAAATACTTAATCGGTATTTTTGGCCTCGTATTGATTTTAGGTATCGCTTGGCTTGCTAGTAATGATAGAAAGAAAGTCAAATATCGCCCAATCATAACGATGGTTATACTACAATTCATTTTGGGGTTTTTATTATTAAATACAAGTGTAGGGAATATATTAATTAGCGGAATAGCAGATGGTTTTGGAGAGCTATTAAAATATGCCGCTGACGGTGTGAATTTCGTATTTGGTGGATTAGTAAATCAAAAAGAGTTTTCGTTCTTTTTAAGTGTATTAATGCCAATCGTATTTATCTCAGCTTTAATCGGTATTTTGCAACACATTAAAGTATTACCTATTATTGTGAAATCTATCGGTCTAGCATTAAGTAAAGTAAATGGAATGGGGAAACTAGAATCATATAACGCTGTTGCTTCTGCGATTTTAGGACAATCTGAAGTGTTTATTTCAGTTAAGAAACAACTAGGATTATTGCCAGAGAAAAGAATGTATACATTATGTGCATCTGCAATGTCTACTGTTTCAATGTCTATCGTTGGATCGTATATGGTGTTATTAAAACCACAATATGTTGTAACCGCTTTAGTGCTTAACTTATTCGGTGGTTTTATTATCGCTTCTATCATTAACCCGTATGAAGTTACTGAAGAAGAAGATATGTTAGAAGTACAAGAAGAAGAGAAAAAGACTTTCTTTGAAGTATTAGGGGAATACATTATAGATGGATTTAAAGTTGCGATTACAGTGGCAGCTATGTTAGTCGGTTTCGTAGCTCTTATCGCATTCATTAATGCAGTATTTAAAGGTGTAATCGGTATTTCATTCCAAGAAATTCTTGGCTATGTATTTGCACCATTTGCATTTATTATGGGTGTACCTTGGCATGAAGCAGTTAATGCCGGAAATATTATGGCAACAAAATTAGTATCAAATGAATTTGTTGCTATGACAGATTTAGCACAAGGAAACTTTAATTTCTCAGATAGAACGACAGCGATTATATCTGTATTCTTAGTTTCATTTGCAAACTTCTCTTCAATTGGAATTATTGCAGGGGCAGTTAAGAGCTTAAATGAAAAGCAAGGGAATGTAGTTGCAAGATTTGGTTTGAAATTACTTTTCGGTGCAACATTAGTAAGTTTCTTATCAGCAACAATCGTTGGCTTATTATTTTAACAGATTCATATCATATAAAAAGGAATGGTGATTGTAATGAGAATGGTAGATATTATTGCAAAAAAACGTGACGGCAAAGAATTGACGACTGAAGAAATCAAATTCTTTATTAATGGATATACAGACGGAAGTATTCCTGATTATCAAGTGAGTGCACTTGCAATGGCAATCTTCTTTAAAGATATGACAGATCGCGAACGTGCAGATTTAACGATGGCGATGGTTGAGTCTGGAGAAACAATCGACTTATCAGCAATTGAAGGAATTAAAGTAGACAAACATTCAACTGGCGGTGTTGGTGATACAACAACATTAGTATTAGGACCATTAGTAGCTGCTTTAGATGTACCAGTAGCAAAAATGTCTGGTCGTGGATTAGGACATACAGGCGGAACAATTGATAAATTAGAAGCGGTAGAAGGATTCCACGTTGAAATTACGAAAGAGCAGTTCATTGATATTGTAAACCGTGACAAAGTAGCTGTTATTGGACAAACAGGAAACTTAACACCTGCAGATAAAAAGATTTATGCTTTACGTGATGTAACAGGAACTGTTAACTCAATTCCTTTAATTGCAAGTTCAATTATGAGTAAAAAAATTGCAGCTGGTGCTGACGCAATCGTACTTGATGTAAAAACAGGTGCTGGCGCATTTATGAAAACAGAGGAAGATGCAAAAGAATTAGCACATGCAATGGTACGTATCGGAAATAATGTAGGACGTCAAACAATGGCTGTTATTTCAGATATGTCACAACCGCTTGGATTTGCGATTGGTAACGCTCTAGAAGTGAAAGAAGCGATCGATACGTTAAAAGGTGAAGGTCCAGAAGATTTAACAGAATTAGTACTTGTATTAGGAAGTCAAATGGTCGTACTTGCGAAAAAAGCAAATACGTTAGAAGAAGCTCGTGAAATGCTAATTGAAGTTATGAAAAACGGAAAAGCAACTGAGAAGTTTAAAGAGTTCTTAAGCAATCAAGGCGGAGATAGCTCAATTGTAGACAATCCAGAAAAAATGCCACAGGCGAAGTATGTAATTGATGTACCTGCTAAAACTTCAGGAGTTATTTCGAACATTGTTGCAGATGAAATCGGTATCGCAGCTATGTTACTTGGTGCTGGCCGTGCGACAAAAGAAGATGAAATTGATTTAGCAGTAGGATTAATGTTACGTAAAAAAGTTGGCGATGCAGTAAAAGAAGGCGAGCCATTCGTAACAATCTACGCAAATCGTGAAAATGTAGAAGATGTAAAAGCAAAAATCTATGAGAACATTTCTATCGCTGAAACAGCAGTGGCTCCTAAATTGGTTCATACAGTTATTACTGACTAATCATAATTACACTTACTTTGAGGAGGAAATAATATGGATAAGAAAAAATATATCGAAGAAGCAAATAAGATGTTATCGAAAGCATATATTCCGTATTCGAAATTTCCTGTTGGTGCAGCGTTAGTTACGAAAGAAGGTAAAATCTATACTGGCTGTAATATAGAAAATGCTTCTTACGGTTTATGTAACTGTGCAGAAAGAACAGCGGTTTTTAAAGCAGTATCAGAAGGCGAGCGCGATTTTAGCTACTTAGTTATTACAGGCGAAACGGACGGACCAATTTCACCATGTGGTGCTTGTAGACAAGTAATTGCTGAATTCTGTGAACCGAAAATGCCAGTTTTACTAACGAATGTAAAAGGCGACGAAAAAGAAGTGACTGTTGAGCAATTACTTCCAGGTGCTTTCTCAATAGAAGATTTAAAATAAAAAAGCCATCCCGCAATTATGAATTGTGGGATGTTTTTTTAAATTTCAAAACTTGAATGTAATATTTTGTTCATATTCTGTTCATAAACTTTGCGTAAAATGATTGCAGCGAATATGGAAAGTTTACAGCAGGAGGAATAAAATGAAGAAATTATATAATGCAGCATTTATTTACTTAATTATCGGTTTATTATCAGGTGTATTTGCAAGAGAGTATTCGAAAGCACAAGGAATTAAAGGATCCACAATGTTGCAATTGGTGCATACACATGTGTTAGTACTTGGTTTCGTCTTCTTTTTAATCGCTTTGGGTCTATTTAAAGCATTTCATGTACAAGAAACAAAGAGCTTTCGTGCATGGTTTGTGGTTTATAATGCAGGATTAATTTTTACAATCTCTACAATGCTATGGAGAGGGCTTCTACAAGTAAATGGAACTGACTTTAACGGTTTAAGCCATATGGCTGGATTAGGTCACGTTATTATAAGTATCGGGCTCGTTTGGTTTATGATTTTGCTCAAAAAGTCATTTAAATAGATAGGAGTGGAGAATATGATAGCACTTTTATCAAGTATTGTAGCAGTTTGTATGGCTGTTGGGGTAATGTTTCTTCGCTTTAAAGCAGCGAAAAAGCCAGTAACGAAAAAGAAAATTATATTACCGCCAATTTTTATGAGTACGGGCGCAATGATGTACTTCTTACCGGAGTTTCGATTAACATCGTTAGAAATAGTAGAGGCGATTAGCATAGGACTTCTGTTCTCTATATTTCTTATTAAAACAACTAAGTTTGAAATAAGAAGTGAAGATATATATATGAAACCGTCAAAAGCGTTTATATTTATTTTAGTCGGGTTATTGGCTGTACGAGTAGCGTTAAAATCATATTTAAGTCAATCAATTGATTTAGCAGAGTTAAGCGGAATGTTTTTCTTACTTGCATTTGCGATGATTGTATCGTGGAGAATTGCGATGTATCGCTCGTTTACTAAATTAGAAAAAACAATAAAAAGAGCTGGAATTTCTAAATAGGAATTCCGGCTCTTTTTATGTTTTATACGACTGTTTTTTTAGCATTGATTTCATTTGCTTAATTTTAAACGTATTTGAGCATCTTGTAATGCAGCTGGTGTAACGATGAGACCATTTTGATCAACAATTTTTGTGTTTAATAAAATGGAATCTAAGCTTCCACGAAATGTTTTTGTATAGTTTTGACGCAGCATTTGTTGTTCTTGTTTTTCATCAACTGTTAATCCAGATGCTTTTTCTTTTTTTGATAATTCGTTAATACGGAATAAAATGTTTTTCATTTGATTCACCTCTAGTTAGATTTAATTACATTAGTTACTTACTAATGTATAGTTATTATAACGCTTAATTTTTATTATGTCAACAACATCTAAAAGGTTAAAAATTGACGAAAAATTATAACAATAATAAAATGAATAACAGAGGACAATTAGTTTTACAAGCATACATAGAACGCTAGGGGGATTATTATGAAATCAACATTTTTTGCTCAAAATAGAGAACGATTAGTAAACACATTACCAGATGAATCTATTACTATTTTATTTGCTGGACAAGCACCTCATATGTCAGCTGATGCACATTATAAATTTGTGCCGAATCGAAACTTTTACTATGTAACAGGAATTGATGAACCAAATGTTATTTTCATGTTGAAGAAGTTTGGAAATAGTGTAGAAGAAATTCTTTTCATTGAAAAGTCAGATCCAGTAATGGAAAAATGGGTCGGTAAAACAGTTTCTAATGAAGAAGCAGAGAAAATTTCAGGTATAAAGAAAGTTGTATATTTAGATAGCTTTGAAAAGACAATGTCAAATATACTTTTTACAGAAAATGTGAAGCATCTATATTTAGATTTAGAGCGTCGTGAGTGGAATGGAGCGGAGACAAAAACGCTTGCGTTTGCTAAACATGTAAGGGAACAGTATCCACACGTTTTAATTGGTAATGTATATCCGAATATTTGTGAATTACGAGTGTTTAAAACAGAAGAAGAAGTTGAAATTATTAAAGAAGCGATTGCTGTAACGAAAGAGGGTATTTACAACGTACTTAAGCATGCAAAAGCTGACATGATGGAGTATGAATTAGAAGCTCAGTTTGATTTCACACTGAAATCATCTGGCATTAAGCATCATGCGTTCAATACAATTTTGGCAAGTGGGAAAAATGCTACAGTTCTTCATTATGAAGATAATGATGCACAAATTCAAAATGGAGATTTAGTACTACTAGATTTAGGCGCTCAAAAAGACTACTATAACTCTGATATTAGTTATACATTCCCGGCAAATGGAACATTCTCTAGTCGCCAAAAACAAATGTATAATATTGTATTAAAAGCATTGAAAGAAACAACGGAACTGATTAAGCCAGGTGTAAAGTTTGCTGCATTAAATGAGCATACAAAAAAGGTACTAGCAGAAGAGTGTAAAGAAATTGGTTTAATTCAAGAAGACGAAGAGTTATCAAAATACTATTATCATGGTGTCAGCCATTTCCTTGGTTTAGATACGCATGATGTAGGAACATATAAAGATAGAGTGTTAGAAGAAGGTATGGTAATAACAATTGAACCTGGTCTTTATATTGAAGAAGAATCAATTGGAATTCGTATTGAAGATGATATTCTTGTAACGAAAGACGGACATGAAAACTTGTCAAAAGATATCATTAGAGAAGTTGAAGAGATTGAAGAGTTTATGAGAGAAAATAATGTGAATGTAAGAGAAGATGAAGTTGTTACGAAATAATGATAGGGAAAGACGCTCAAGTTTGAGCGTCTTTTTATTTTGTTCATTTGAAACCGCGATATTTTCTCGAAAATCATCTTCTATTTATAAAGTTGATTATATTCCAAGTATCAATGTATATGTTGATCATGCCCGGCTGAAGGTGGGGGAGTATGATCTGGGAATGTCACGAATACGGCAACGATAATTACCACACTAATTGAAAGTAATAATAAAAAACGCCTTTGGATAAAAGCAGAAAAAGTTTCTGATAAAAGTTGAATTATGCATGACATAGTTATTGTTATCGTAAGTAAAAGGCTAATAAACAGTATACTATGAGCTTGTTGAGCGTTTAACATTTCTGTAATCATTGCTCCCATCATACTTGCCATTAATCCAGAGAACATCCCTTCTAAAGCAGTATATAGGTGAAAACGTAGACCGACTAAAAAACCGATACAACCACTAATTAATATAGCAAGCAAAGTAGAATAGAGTAATTCTCCTTTAAAAAGAATACCTAAATAAAATCCTATGCTTAAACCGATACTCATACTAAAAGACATAATAAATACCATATACTCCATTAGGGTACCCTTGCATTTAGATATATACGATGTAATAAGAATCGAGATACAACAAAGTGTTAAGGCCGTTAATGTGTAAGCGAACATTATGATACCTCCCTGTCCTATCATTCATTTCATCATATGTTCATATGGAGAGTACTTATGCTTATTTATATCTGCATATTATCTGCACAATTTCAAATATAAGCATGTGAAAGAAATTGTGCAGATAATGAGTTTCTATTGTGAAGCTATAAAGAATAAGCGTATAATATTATAGTTATCCCATTACCCGGGGTAACCCGCGAATGATAAATAAGATTGTTGTTTTATCATCGCCTCTAAACAGATAGACAATGAAAGTAACACTGGAATACGGATAGGGAGTTATAAAATGAAATTAATTATTGCCGAGAAACCAGATCAAGGTTTGGCTCTTGTTTCACAGTTTAAATATCGCCGAAAAGATGGATATTTAGAAGTAGAAGCGAATGAGTTATTTCCAAATGGAGCGTACTGTACATGGGCAATTGGTCATTTGACGCAGTTATGTAATCCAGAGCATTATCACGCAGAGTGGAAAAAATGGTCACTTAATACGTTACCGATGATTCCAGAGCGTTTTCAATTTGAAGTAACAAAGTCAAAGTATAAGCAGTTTAACGTTGTGAAACAGCTGTTACATAATCCACAGGTAACAGAAATTATTCACGCGGGCGATGCTGGGCGTGAAGGGGAATTAATCGTACGAAACATTATTAATCTTTGTAACGTGCAAAAGCCGATGAAGCGTCTTTGGATTTCATCTTTAACGAAACAAGCTATATACCAAGGATTTAAAAATTTACTAGATGAAGCAGATACAATTAATACGTACTATGAGGCGTATACAAGGTCATGTGCGGATTGGGTCGTTGGTATGAATGCATCGCGTGTCTTTAGTATTTTGCTAAAGAAAAAAGGAATGAACGATGTATTTTCAGCTGGTCGTGTACAAACACCGACACTCGCGTTAATTGTAAAGCGTGAGAAAGAAATTGAAAACTTTAAGTCTGAGCCGTTTTGGGAAGTGTTCGCAACCTTTAATATAGAAGGAAAGAAGTATGAGGGGAAATGGGAGAAGGATAGTGAATCCCGCTTACAAGACCCTGATATGGCAAATAAAATTGCGGCATTTTGCCAAGGGAAACCGGCAGTAGTAAAAGAAATGAAAACGGAGCGTAAAGAGTTTCAGCCACCGCTTTTATTTAACTTATCGTCACTGCAAGCTACGGCAAATAAAGCATTCAAATTTTCACCGAAAAAGACGCTTGATATAACGCAAGCTTTATATCAAAAAGGAATTGTCTCTTATCCGCGTTCAGATTCCAACTATGTTACACAAGGAGAAGCAGCGACCTTCCCTGATATTTTACAGAAGTTAAGTCAGTTTGATGAATATAAAGGGTTATTACCTGCACCAGTTGAATCAATTATGAACAATAAGCGTTATGTGAATGAAAAGAAAGTAACAGATCACTACGCCATTATTCCGACAGAGCAAGTTACAAACCCAAGCAGATTATCAGGTGATGAAAAGAAAATTTACGATATGATCGTAAGAAGACTTATTGCCGCTCACTATGAAGTCGCGATCTTTGATTATACAACGATTGTAACGCTTGTAGATGAACGTGCTGAATTCATTTCAAAAGGAAAACAGCAAATTCAAGAAGGTTGGCGTAAAGTTATTTTCCAAGATGATAAAGATGACGAAACGATTCTTCCAATTGTAGCTGAAGGTGAACAAGGAAAAGTTGTAAAGGTGAAAGTGAAAGAAGGAAAAACACAACCACCGAAGCGTTATACAGAAGGGCAACTTATTACGTTAATGAAAACGGCAGGTAAGTATTTAGAGAACGAAGAGCTTGAAAAAGTATTAAAGAAAACAGAAGGTTTAGGTACAGAGGCAACGCGCGCTGGAATTATTACGATGCTGAAAGACCGTAAATATATAGATGTGAAGAAGAACCAAGTGTATGCAACTGATAAAGGGAAAGTATTAATTACCGCAATCGGAGACAAAATATTAGCTTCACCAGAAATGACAGCGAAATGGGAGCAGCGCCTCGCGGAAATCGGCGAAGGTACAGCATCACCAGCTACATTTATGGAACAAACGAAAAAGCTATCAGCTAAAATTATTGAAGATGCAGTGGAAATGTCGGAGAAGTGGGATTTCACTGGATTACATGTTGAATCGATTGAGCGAAAAGGATCGAAATTTACAACAGGTAAAAAGGTTGGTAGTTGTAAAAAATGTGATGGCGATGTGATTGATAAATCAACATTTTACGGTTGTTCTAACTACAATACAACACAATGTGATTTTACCATCTCAAAGAAGATATTAAGTAAAACAATTTCGCAAAAAAATATGACAAAGCTCTTAAAAGGTGAAAAGACCGATTTAATTAAAGGCTTTAAAAAAGGCGAGAAAACGTTTGATGCGATGTTAGAGTGGAAAGATAATAAGATTAACTTTGTGTTTGAGAATTAAGTAGTTTCAACAAATAAAAAAATATGATAATTAAACTGTATCCTATAGAATAGACACTTAAAAAAGTCTATTCTATAGGATATTTTTTTGAATAAGTTGTACTATTTATTTTTATTTAAAATAAAATATACAATAAAAAAATCTTTATAATTGATAATTATTTATTGTAAAACAATAAAATTTGTATTAGAATCAATATCATGATAAATCAGTGAGGTGCTTTTTATAGAAAGGTAACAACGCTGTTTTTTATTAGAGGAGGTAAAACTATGAACAATCACAATTTGATTATTGAAAATATGGATAATCCTCATGAGTTGGAGAGAATGTATAGAAAAGACCCAAAAGCTTTTAAAAAGTCATTCTCACAAGCATGGGATGAAAACCCTGATTCTCAGGTACTAGCTGCTTGGTATGAAAGATTGCATTTCAAGGAGACGGCAAATAAAGAAAAAATATCACTGTTTCAAAAAGGTTTCTTATTCATGGGCATGTTAGCTATTTTAGCAGGGCTAAGTACTAGAATCATTTTCCACTTTGTTGAGCAGGAAGCAATTGCTCCAATTAACTTGGCTTTTGGTGTAATTCCCTTTATTGCTGCTTATTTTATTTACAATAATACTCCGAAAAAAAGTATTATTTATTTCCTTGCAGCGTTGTTCTTAATTGTCGGGTTGTATCTTAATATGTTGCCATTAAATTATAAAGACAGCAGTATCCTTGCGTATTTACATCTTCCTATATTGTTATGGGTCTTATTGGGAGTTGCGTTTACGGGAAATGAATATTCAAAAGGTAGTACAAGATTAGCGTATATTAAATTTAATTTAGAATATGGCCTTCTCTACGCGAGCATGGCAGTGAGCGGAATGATACTAGCATTATTCACAATGCGATTATTTAGCTTTGTTGACTTGGATATAGGAGAGTTCTATTTTAGTAATGTTGTTTTATTTGGAGCTGCCGCTCTCGCTGTAGTGGCTGCATACTTAGTATCATTGAATCTTAAACTTGCTAAAAATATTACACCATACATATCTAAAATTTTTAGTCCGCTTGTCTTGATCACATTGTTTATTTATCTTATAACGGTAATTTGGGTCGGGAAAAATCCATTCTTGGACCGCAATTTCCTAATGGTCTTCAACGGAATACTCCTTGGTGTATTGGCTGTTACTATATTTTCTATCGTTGAGAGTGAGTCAGATGAGAAAAAGAGCATTTCAGATTATATAAACTTTGCCTTAATTGTTTTGGCACTTATTATTGATACTGTCGCATTGTCAGCCATCGTATTTAGACTTTCTTCTTACGGGATTACACCTAATAGACTTGCTGTTTTAGGCGTAAACATACTGATTTGGGCAAATCTCATTTGGATTATGTTCTCCTATATGCGTTTTCTACAAAACAAATCAGGACCGACAGCTATCCAAGATGCTGTTACGAAATATTTGCCAATCTACGGACTTTGGGCAGCTTTCGTAATATTTACTTTTCCTATAATTTTTAATTAGAAAGACATTGTAAATGTAACGACAAGCTAATTTTCTATAACCAATAGAGCCAATAATTATCGTTACTTCTATAAGTTCTTGAAAATAAAAAAACGTCCCAAAGTAGGACGTTTTTTTATTATGTATATTGCTTTTTTTTCTTAATAAGTAATAACACTTGTGACACACAAGCAAGTACTGGTAGTTCTATTAATGGTCCAATCACTAATGCAAGAGCGATAAGAGGTTCGTCTGGAAAAGCTGTTACAGCAATAGCGAGTGCAACAGGCGAGTTTCTTGCTAATGTAGTTAAGCTTAGACTAACTGTATCTTTATAAGATAAACGCATCATGCGTCCGATAAATTGACCGAGTATAAAATTAATGAAGAAGAACAATAGAACAGGAATGAGTAATAGTAAAACAACATTCATATTTTGTAGTAAATATTTTCCTTGTGACGCAAACATCGCTACGATTGCTAAACTTAAAAATACAATTTGTGCAGAGCTGAAAAACGGAATGAGTGTATTCTCGAGTATTTCAGCCTTTTTCATTTTATTCATAATGAATTTTGTAGCGTGTGCAAGTACAAATGGTAAGACGATTACGATAACAATACTTTCTACTAAAACAGAAACCGCTACAGTCTTCATGACACCAGCAAATAAAAATAAATAAATGGGAAGGAGTAGTACTTGCAATATTAAATTTACAGGCAAAATGGCAGTAGAAAGTGCTACATTTCCTTTCGCTATTTCAGTAAAGATTAAGTACCAATCTGTACATGGAGTAACCATTAACATAATAAATCCAACCCAAAGTGCTGGGTGATCTGAAAGAAATAGTGCTCCTAACCCCCAAGCGAGTAAAGGTGTCCATACAAAATTAATAGTAAGGCTCGTTCCAGCAAATTTTAAATTGCGGAACCCGCTTTTTATTTCTTTCAATGGGATGCTGAGGAATAATCCATACAGCATGAAAAATAAGAAGGGGACAATAAATTGCTCTGAATACATATGTATCAAATGGAATTGTCCGAGTACGATGCCGCATGTAACAGCAAAAAGAATAATGAAAGTTTGAATCTTTTCTATAGTGCTCATGAGTAAATCCTTTCTAAATATGAATTGCCCTCTCTACATCCATTATACAAACAATAAAGTTACAATGGGTGTATGAATTGTATTGTGGTCATTATTTTTAATCCAAGGTATTGTTTTTTATTTAAAGTTACTTGACTAAAGTAAGTAACTGTATTACAATCACTTACATAAGGTAATTAAATAACAAAAAGTTTTTTATGTTTGTACTTAAGGTATCTATTGGAACTTTTTACTAGAATAAGAATTTTTATGATGATGAATAATGAATATGATAAGAAAGTTTAGGTGAAGAAAATGGGATTATTTAGCTCGCTATTTGGTAAAAAAGAAGAAAATACAAAAGTAGAGGGGAATAAAACAATGTCAAAGGTATTATTTGTAAAAGCAAACGATCGTCCAGCGGAGCAAGCAGTTAGTTCAAGAATGTATGAAACATTTGTAAGTGCTTATAAAGAAGCGAACCCAAATACAGAAATTACGGAGTTAGATTTATTCGCATTAGATCTTCCGTATTACGGAAATGTTGCTATTTCAGGTGGATACAAACGTAGTCAAGGAATGGAGTTAACAGCAGAAGAAGAGAAGGCTGTAGCTACGGTAGATCAATATTTAAATCAGTTCTTAGAAGCTGATAAAGTTGTTTTTGCCTTTCCACTATGGAACTTCACAGTGCCAGCGCCATTAATTACGTATATTTCATATTTATCTCAAGCTGGAAAAACATTTAAATATACAGCAAATGGTCCGGAAGGTTTAGCTGGTGATAAGAAAGTCGTTGTATTAGGTGCGCGTGGTTCAGATTACTCTTCAGAACAAATGGCTCCTATGGAAATGGCCGTTAATTATGTAACGAATGTACTTGGGTTCTGGGGAATTACAAATCCAGAGACTGTTGTAATTGAGGGGCACAATCAATATCCAGATCGTTCACAACAAATTGTTGAAGAAGGTTTAGAGAACGTTAAAAAAGTAGCGGCGAAATTTTAATTGATAATAAATGTAAAAAACCAACATGGATGACCATGTTGGTTTTTTAGTCTATTTCTATGTTAAAAAATGTATATTTATAAAATAAATGAAAAGTTTGAAAATAGTATTGCAAAATATTATATAGCAAACTATAATGAGTTCAAGAATAGTTGATAGTCGAATTAAAAATTCAGAAAATTCAATTAGTTAAAAATGGAAAATGAGATAAGGAAATTTGAATGGGGGTTATATTATGGCGAATAAAGTACCGTTTTCGTTCATAGTAGTTATTGGATTAATGTTATTTGCACTATTTTTTGGAGCAGGAAATTTAATATTCCCGGCAATGTTAGGGCAATCGGCAGGAGAGAATGTATGGATTGCAAACGCTGGATTTTTAGTAACAGGTGTAGGATTACCATTACTAGGTGTACTAGCATTTGGTTTTTCGGGTAAAGATGATTTACAGTCATTAGCAAGTCGTGCTCACCCAGTGTTCGGGATTGTGTTTACAACAGTTTTATACTTAGCGATTGGTCCGTTATTTGCAATACCAAGAACAGGAAATGTTTCTTATGAAATTGGTCTTAAACCGTTTATGCCAGAAGGATTAGGTTCTACACCTTTAATTCTTTTCACGATTGTATTCTTTAGCATCACTTGTTTTTTTTCGCTAAATCCTGCGAAAATTGTCGATATTGTTGGAAAAATCTTAACGCCAATTAAGTTGACTTTCATTGGTATTTTAGTAATCGTTGCTTTTATACATCCGATTGGAGATATGCAAGCACCAGTAGAAGCTTATACGTCACATGCATTCTTTAAAGGATTCCAAGAAGGATACTTAACAATGGACACACTTGCATCATTCGTATTTGGAATTATTATCATTAATGCAATTAAAGAAAAAGGTGCAAAAACGAAAACACAAATTATGGTCGTTTGTGCAAAAGCAACAATCATTGCAGCATCTATTTTAGCGATTATCTATACAGCTCTTTCTTATATGGGTGCTTCAAGTGTTGCAAAGCTTGGACATTTAGAGAACGGTGGAGAAGTATTAGCGAAAGTTTCTAACTACTATTTTGGATCATATGGCGGAGTATTATTAGGATTAATGATTACAGTAGCTTGTTTAACAACTAGTGTGGGACTTGTATCAGCATGTTCTTCATTCTTCCATAAGTTATTCCCAAATGTTCCTTACAAAGCAATTGCAATCACGCTCTGTGTATTTAGTGCCATTGTTGCAAACGTAGGGTTAACACAATTAATCGCAGTTTCTGTTCCAGTATTAACAGCAATTTATCCACTAGCCATTGTATTGATTTTCTTAACCTTCTTCCATTCATTATTCAAAGGAAGAGCTGAAGTTTATCAAGTGAGCTTAATCGTAACATTTATCATTAGCTTATTCGATGGATTAAGTGCAGCTGGAGTTAACATTGAAGTAGTAAGCCGAGTGTTCACTAAATTCCTTCCGATGCAAGAAGTAGGATTAGGATGGATCTTACCAGCGATTATCGGTGGATTTATCGGATACGGCATTAGCATTATCAAAGTGAAAAATCAAGTTCAACCAGCAGCTAGTGCAAATAAGAAAATAGGTTAAATAAAAAAGTTATAGAACTTGTTTCTATAACTTTTTTTGTTACTATTAATAATGAAAGAAAATAAAGTAGTAGGGGACATAAAATGAAAAAAACAATTGATCATATCGGCATCGCAGTTCGAGATATAGATAGTACGATACGTTTTTATGAAAAGGTGTTGTTAGGAACTTTAATAGATCGTTACGTAAGTGAAGCTCCTGGTGTTGAAAGTGAAGTCGCCATTCTTGAAGTGGATGGAGATAGAATTGAATTACTTGCACCAACGAATAATACGACTTCACCAATTGCCAGATTTATAAAGCAAAAAGGTAAAGGTGTTCATCACGTTGCATATCGTGTCGATGATTTAGATGTAGCTTTAGAAGAATTAAAAGAACAAGGTATTCGAACGTTAGAGCATACACTTCGGATTAATAAGCACGGTAGAAGGTTAATTTATCTTAACCCAGCAGATACAGAGGGAACAATCATTGAGTATTGTGATTATCCGGAAGAGAAGTAGAGAAATTTTATGATGGAAGAAAGGTATTACGTTATTACGTAATACCTTTTTATTTATGTATTTCACACTTTCTTCACAAATGATTCACGATAACTTTTCTTCTTCAGGAACTTACATAAATATATTTTATGATATAATAACAATCGACTTTAAAAATGTAAGTTGTATCTATGAAGGTAGTTACTATTGTATTGGAAGTTTAGAGGTGAGAGAGAAATAAAGAGTTATTTTGTATAGAAATTTATATTTAATCAGGTTAATATTTCGCCGGAGAATTGAACTTGGAAAGTTAAAGGAATGGAAGTATAGCGATGAGTAAGAAAGAAGTGAAATGATTGTGAAAGTAATGAAAAGGTTAGGGGCATGGTTATTCATTGCATGTGTACTTATCATATCGATGCCGAAAAGTGCATCTGCTCATGCGTACATTGTGAAATCAAACCCTGCTGAAAATGAAACGTTGAAGAAAGCACCAGCTGTTGTGAAAATTGAATTCGATGAGGATATACAAGTTTCGCATTTTAATACATTGTTTGTAAGAGATACCGCAGGTACAAGAGTAGATTTAAAAGATGCTCATATCGATAAGAAAAACAAAAAGTTATTAGAAGTAGAGTTAAAAGAAAACTTAAAAAACGGACTCTACTCTATTCAGTGGAAAGTGATTTCTGCTGACGGTCATCCTATTCAAGGAGTTATTCCGTTCCGGATTGGATCAGAGGAAGCGGGAGCAGACGATGTACAGGTAGAAGAGATGGGGTATGTCCCGCAAATAGATATGATTATGGAACGTGGAGTTCTATATACAAGTTTCTCACTATTTATAGGAGTGCTATTCTTTAATCTTATTATGTACAAAGGGAATGCAATCTCGGTTCGATCAAGGAGCAAAAAAATAATATGGATCTCATTAATTGGTATATTCATTAGTTTACTATTCAATCTACCATTGCAAGCGAAAATAAATGCAGATGTTTCATGGCTAGCAGCATTCGATCCTTTACTATTAAAAGAAACGTTACAGCTTTCTGTTTTTAGTTACGTATGGCTCACTCAAATGACTCTTATTAGTTTGCTTATAATCGTTACGTATTTTGCGATGAAGTGCGAGAAGCTATCGTCGTTTAAAGTTTGGAGCATTCCGATAGTATTATTTATCGGGATACTTGTTATGAAAGCATTTAATAGTCACGCATATGGTTTAAAGTTTAAAGAGATTGCTGTTATTATGGACTTTCTACATTTATTCGCAGCTTCATTATGGATTGGTGGTCTATCATCCATTATTCTTCTTTTACGTAAAGAGGATGACAAGTGGAGTAAGTATTGGGATATGATTAAGCGCTTTTCACCGTGGGCAACAGGTGCTGTCATTGTGATTTTAATAACTGGTCTTTTTAACAGTACATTCTTTATTCCAACAATCCACTCGTTATTTGATACGAAGTATGGATTAGCTTTATTAGTGAAGATGCTTTTATTCATTTTCATGGGGATATTGGGAATTGTTCATTATGTAAAAGGGAAAATGAGAGCGGAGCAAGGATTAGGCGCTACGGTAAAAATAGAGTTTATCATTGGAATTATTATTTTCATAATCGTAGCTTTTATGACAAACGTACAAACACCACCGATGCCTCCTACTGGACCTTTTACAGAGAGTAAACAATTAGATAATGGATATGAACTTACTTTACATGTAAGTCCTAATAAAGTAGGACAAAATACATTCCATATTACTTTAAAGGATGAGAATGGACAACCTGTTACCGATATGGAGCAAATTATTTTAACTACGCAATCATTAGATATGAATATGGGAAAAGGTTCATTTAAAGTTTCCGCCGTTTCACCAGGAGAATATGAAGCAGAAGGTATGTATATTAACATGACAGGAAACTGGAATATACAAGTGCATGGATTAACAAAATCTCTTGATAGCTTTGATACGGATTATAAATTTATAGTAGGCGGCAGATAAAGAGAAGGTATAGATAAAAAGGAGCTAATAGAAAATGAAACGTATAAAAAAAATTGGCACAACAATGATCGCAACAATTATTGCAATGGGGATTTTTTCGTTACCTGTTAGTGCGCACGTTACTGTGAAACCAGCAACTTCGGACGTTAACTCTTGGGAGACTTACACGATAAAAGTACCAGTTGAAAAGAATGTAGCAACGACAAAAATCACATTGAAAATACCGTCTGGAGTGGAGTTCCAACAGTATGAACCAGTGCCAGGATGGAAAGTGGAAGAGCAAAAAGATAATGCTGGAAAAGTGAAAACAGTAGTATGGGAAGCAACAGGGGAAGGGATTTTACCTGGTCAGTTCCAGCGATTTACTTTCGTCGCTAAAAACCCTGATAAAGAACAAAAAATAGCTTGGGATGCATATCAACAATATAAAGACGGAGAAATTGTTGAATGGACAGGCGATGAAAAAGCTGAAAAACCACATTCACTTACTACAATTGCAAAAGGTACGTCATTAACAGGAGAACATGGTGAAGTGTCTAGTGTAGAAAAGAATGAAGGCACTAGTAATATGCAAGTAATAGCGATTGTTTTATCTATTTTGGCGATTGTATCGTCGGTAGGTGCGTGTGTTTTTGTAGTACGTCGTAAAAAATAAGATATAAAAAAGAGCCTACAAACAGTGGGCTCTTTTTTATATTTATTTCACTTCAACCTGCTGCCTTACAGCAAGTGTTTTCGGCTTTATATTAACAAAACAAATACTCACAACAATAAATAATAGTCCAATGAATAGGCTAATAGTAATGGCTTCGTGTAAGAAAATTGAACTTACAATAATAGCGATTAGTGGAATAAGAAATGTATAAGCACCAACTTTACTTGCTTCACCAGCTCCAACGAGTGTGAAGTAAGCAAGCCATCCCATTGCAATAACAAAGAATGAAATAAAGAGTAGTACGCTAACAAATGGCATACTCCAAGCGATACTAGACCAGCTTTCAAACTCTGAACCAAATCCAATTAAGCAGAATCCGCCAATAATAAGCTGCAGTGTTACCATCCAAATGGAATTAACGCGGTGCCCAGTCTTCTTAATAAATACTGTTCCAAGTGCCCAGCCAATAGCGCATCCTATCGCGAGAAGGACTCCGATAATAGAAATATGTCCAGTTAAACTACTAGAGCTAATAACACCTACGCCAATAAATCCAAGAACAAGCCCGAAAATTTTTAAGCCGTACATAGATTCTTCAAGCCAAATCCATGAGAAAATGCCGAGTAAAACTGGTTGTAGAAATACGATGGCGGAAAATAGCCCAGCAGGCATATATTGAAGGCCGACAGTTTGTAATCCGTAAAATATAATGATGTTAAGTAAAGAAGAAATAACGTATAAATGCCAAGTTTCTTTTATGTGTAACTCTTTGTATTTCGGTAATGCGAACAGGAGTAAAATGAATCCTCCAATTAAAGTTCGAACGCCTGCAAATAAAACGGGTGGTGTATAATGCAGGGCAAACTTAGATAAAGGCCAATTGATTCCCCACATGAAAACGAGAAAGGTAAGGATGATGGCCGTCTTAGTTCGAGAAAGCTGTGTCACGGTAAGACCTCCTTGTTGTTATTCATTTCACTATGATATGATATCGACAGTGATAAATAAAATGAATCTTTTTTATAAGGAGTATAAGTGATTAGTTATGACCATTACACAACTGCAAGTATTAATAAAAACTGTTGAGTTAGGTAGTTTTACGAAGGCGGCCCGGGTGTTAAATATGACGCAGCCAGCAGTCAGTCATGCCATTTCAAGTATTGAGTCAGAGTTAGGAGTTACGATTCTTATACGTGATAAACGAAAAGGGCTAATTGTTACGGATGTAGGAAACAGAATTCTTGTACATATTAGAGAGATTTTGAACAGTGTAGAGAAGATTGAACAAGAAGTTGCGATGGAGAAAGGGCACGAAGTGGGGACGATTCGAATTGGGAGTTTTCCGAGTGCTTCTGCACATTTCTTACCGAAAATGATAAACCATTTTAAAGAGAAGTATCCGAACTTAGAGGTCGTTCTTTGCGAAGGAACGATTCAAGAGGTTGAAGATTGGTTAGTATCGAGGGTTGTTGATATAGGAATTGTTATTTTGCCTAATAAAGAGATGGAGATTGTTCCCTTAACGAAAGGAAAAATGGTTGTTATCTTAAGAGATGACCATCCTCTTTGTAAGAAGGACTCTATTACAATTAGTGATTTAGAGAATGAACCAATCATATTATGTAAGGGCGGATATGAACCACCCATTATTGATATGTTTAAACAAGCCAACGTACCACTTCGGGCTGAGTATGTAATATCAACCGTTACTACAGCTTTAAATATGATTCAAGAAGGATTAGGTATTGCAATATTAGCCGAATTATCTTTAACGAATTTACCACAGAATGTGCAAACGAGGGAATTGGAACCACAAGTATGGAGAGAAATTGCTTTAGCTGTTCCTTCATTAAAGGATTCTTCAATAGCTGTGCAGCTATTTATAGAGGAATTTCAAGCGCTATTTGCAGAGTGAAAAGAGGTGTCTCATATATCTTAATGGGACACTTTTTAATTTGCTTATAAAAAATTTATGAAAAGGATTGACTTATCTTTCTGTTGTAACTATAATGATTACATCGAGGTGATGATCACGATGAAAATTAGTAGCCGCTTTTCTATAGCTGTTCATATTTTATCTATTTTGAAAAATAATCCATCTTCACTTTGTACTTCAGACTATATGGCTGAAAGTGTAAACACAAATCCAGTAGTCATTCGCAAAATCATGTCGTACTTGAAACAAGCGGGTTTTGTATATGTAAACCGCGGTCCAGGTGGTGCGGGATTATTAAAGAATTTACATGAAATCACATTGTTAGATGTGTATCATGCAGTGAATGTAGTGGAAGAGGATAAATTATTTCATATTCACGAGCAACCAAATCCAGATTGTCCAATTGGAGCAAATATTCAAGCGGTGTTAGAAGTTATATTAATACAAGCGCAATCCGCGATGGAAGAAATTTTAAGAAATATTACGATGGGGCAGTTGTTTGAAACTTTGCAAGAAAAAATGAATGCTTAAATCATATTTATATTTTTTTTATTATTAATGTAACTGTTTTGATTACAACTATGAAGGTAAGGTGTAAAAGTTATGACTGTAAAAATGAAAGTATACTCAGATTTTATATGTCCATTTTGTTTTTTAGCAAAAGGTCCATTAGATGAAGTAGCGAAAGAGAAAGATGTAGAAATTGAATGGATGCCATTTGAATTACGTCCAAGTCCATATTCAAAAATAGATCCATGGAATGAGCCAGAAAAATTAGGTTCATGGGATGCTTTCATTCTTCCAACTGCGAAGAAGTTAGGAATCGATATGCGTTTGCCGCGTGTTTCTCCGCATCCATATACACATTTAGCTTTTGAAGGATGTCAATTTGCGAAAGAACGTGGACTTGGAAATGAGTATCATCACCGCGTATTCACAGCATTTTTCCAAGAAGAGCAAAACATTGAAGATATTGATGTTTTAACAAAATTAGCAGTAGAAGTAGGTCTTCCTGAAGCCGAATTTAAAGATGCTTTAGTAACTCGTAAATATAAAGAAAAACATGAAGAAGCAATTCAGCACGCATATGATGAAGCGAATATTATGGCTGTTCCAACTGTCATGATTGGAGATGAAGTCATTCAAGGACTTGCTAGTAAAGAAAGGCTACAAAGAGTAATTGATAAAGAAATTGAAAAGGAAAAAACAAATTCATTTGAAGGTATGCAGTGTAATACAGATGGATATTGCTAATTCGCTTGTTATGAAATAACAAAATAAATTATAAAACAAATATTTGGAGGAATTAACATGTCAGCAACTACAACAAACTTAAAAGAAGCAATCGTGAACCGTCGTTCCATTCGTAAAGTAACAAAAAACGATGCAATTACGAAAGAAAGAATTGAAGAAGTTTTAAAAACAGCTTTACACGCACCAACATCTTTCAATATGCAAAGTGGCCGAATGGTTGTATTAATGGATGGAGAGCATGAAAAGTTTTGGGATATTGTTAAAGAAACACTAAGAGCCCGCGTACCAGCAGAAAACTTTGAAGCGACTGTAGAAAGATTAAAAGGTTTCCATGCAGGTGTTGGGACTGTGTTATTCTTTGAAGATCAAGCGACAGTAGAAAAAATGCAAGAAAATGCACCATTATATAAAGATCAGTTCCCATTCTGGTCTCATCAAGGAAATGCAATGTTACAACATACAGTATGGATGTTATTATCAGCTGAAGGAATTGGCGCATCTCTGCAACACTACAATCCAATCGTAGATGCTGAAGTGAAAGAAACTTGGAACATTCCAGCAGAGTGGAACTTAGTAGGACAAATGCCATTTGGTGAGCCAAATGAACAACCAGGAGAAAGAACATTTTTACCTACTGAAGATGTAGTGAAATTTTATTAAGAAATTTAATATATAAAGAGTGAAATAAAAGGAGAGTACATATTATCCATAAATGTACTCTCCTTTCGTATGTAATGTTAAACTCTTATTGCAAGCGCAATTACCTACATAGGAATCGAAGTCTTTCCTTACAATTAAAAATCTATTATGTTCTTGAAATGACAGTAAACATCCCCGTCATGTTTGGTGAGTAATCCTTAAAATCAAATTTCTCATAGAACGATTTTTTACCTTCTGATGCAAACAAACCGACAAACGCCTTATCAGGGGCATTCTCATGTAAGTATGAAACTAAACGATGCATGATTTCTTTCCCAATACCATGTTTCTGATAATTCGGATGAACTACTATATCTTGAATATAGAAATAGATAGATCCATCACCAACAATTCGCCCCATACCGATTATTTGTTCATCATCTTTCACTGTGATGCAGTGAATAGAATTCTTCAGTGAAATATTTGCTACATCAAAATTTATATAATAAGTCCATCCAACAGAATCACACAAATATTTGTACTCTTCTAATGTTGGAGTGTTATGTTTAAACTCATATGTTTTCAAAATGTTCCCTCCAAGCCCTTAAATTCAACAAGTATATACATTCGACATTTCTTTATCGTTTCCTCTTACGTAATTGCCCTTAGGTGTTGAATTTCGGGCAGTTTCCTTATTTGTATTAATTTATAAGGGTTTAGGGAAAAAATATTAGAAATAATGCAGTAGAAAGGGAAGTGGAAAAATGAATGATGAGAAAAAATATACAGTGGTAGGTACTGATGTTGAGGAAGTAAAACGTTTAAATAGAGATTCAGGACTAACGTATAATCAAGTGAAGGAGTTATTAGCGAAGCAAATACAAAAAAAGAATGAATTAAATTGAAATTCTTCATTTTTTCATTTAGCATTTTAATAAGAGAGGGTTACAAGGGTAACTCTCTTTTTCAATACAATTGAGCAACTTTTAGAGTGGAGGAAACAACATGAAAAAGTGGGTAAAGATAACGTTGTCGATCGCTGGAGGTATTGTTTTATTGGCATGTGCCGGAGGATATTACGTGTATAAAAACTATTTTCCAAAGGAACCTGAGAGAATCGTATATGATAAAGATAGAGTGTTAAAACCGATACATAATCAGCTGAAAGGGATCGACATAGATAATGGAAAGATAAAAGAAAAAGAGGTTGTAAATGCGACTGTAGATGAGCTTCAAAAAATGATTGATGATGGGAAATTATCATATGAAGAATTAACGAGTATTTATCTTTTTAGAATACAAGAGCATGACCAAAATGGAATATCATTAAATGCTGTTACAGAAATTAATCCAAATGCAATGGAGGAAGCGCGAAAGTTAGATAAAGAGAGATCTTTCAATAAGAAATCGAACTTATACGGCATGCCAGTTATCGTAAAAGATAATGTACAAACGGAAAAGGTGATGCCTACAAGCGCGGGAACTTATGTGTTAAAAGATTGGATTGCAGATGAAGATGCGACGGTAGTGAAGAAGTTGAAAGAAGAAGGTGCTTTTGTTTTAGGAAAAGCGAATATGTCTGAGTGGGCAAATTATTTATCCTTTACAATGCCTAGCGGATATAGCGGGAAAAAAGGACAAAATTTGAATCCATACGGTCCGATTACGTTTGATGCGTCGGGATCAAGTTCTGGATCTGCTACAGTAGTTGCGGCTGATTTTGCGTCACTTGCAATCGGGACGGAAACGACTGGATCAATTGTAGCGCCAGCGACGCAGCAATCAGTAGTTGGGCTACGCCCATCACTAGGTATGGTGAGTAGATCAGGCATAATTCCGTTAGCTGAAACACTTGATACTGCAGGACCGATGGCAAGAACGGTAAGGGATGCGGCAACTTTATTTAACGCAATGGTAAGTTATGATGAAAAAGATACTATGACAGAAAAAATGAAAGACAAAGAAAGAGTTGATTATGCGAAGGATTTATCAATAGACGGATTGAAAGGGAAAAAAATAGGAGTTCTTTTTTCAATAGATCGACAAGATAAAAATAGAAAAGAAGTAGCAGAAAAGATTAGAAAAGACCTTCAAGATGCAGGTGCGATATTGACTGATGATATTCAGTTAAACGATGAGGGAGTAGATAATCTACAAACATTAGAATATGAGTTCAAACATAATGTTAACGAGTATCTTTCACAGCAAAAAAATATACCGGTAAAATCGTTAGAAGAGATTATAGCTTTTAATAAAAAGGATAGTAATAGACGAATAAAATACGGACAAACATTAATTGAGGGATCTGAAAAATCTGCTATAACGAAAGATGAATTAGAAAAAATAGTGCAAACGAGTCAAGAAAATGCAAGAAAAGAGCTAGATAGGTATTTAGTAGAAAAAGGTTTGGATGCTTTAGTTATGATTAACAACTCTGAAGTTCTTCTATCAGCTGTAGCTGGGTATCCAGAGTTAGCAGTGCCAGCAGGATATGATAACAATGGAGAGCCGGTAGGTGCGGTGTTTGTCGGGAAGCAATTTGGGGAAAAGGAACTGTTCAATATTGGATATGCGTATGAGCAGCAGTCTAAAAATAGAAGATCACCAAAACTGTAAAAGAGTAAACGAAAAAAGAGTTTCACTGAAATATGTTGGTAGGCTGGAATGAAAAGAATCTAACAATATGAAAAGAAAAAAGGATTCTTCTCAATTAGTAAGAAAGATTGTCTATAGAGGTTCATAAAATGTAATATATTCAATTTCCATCCATTGAAGGGGGAGGTTAAATCTTAATGAATGAAGTAAAAAATTTCTTTCGAAGTAGAGGGTTCCAACGGTTTCTCGTTTTAATAATAGTAGCGCTTGTCTTATATGGATTAAAAAGTATGATTAATTTAATATTAATTACGTTCATACTGACATTTTTAATGGATCGATTTCAACGTTTTATTTCAAAGAAATTCAAAGTGAATCGGAAAATTGTTATCGCATGTTTGTATATAATATTAGTTACTTTTATCGGCACAACATTATATAAATATTTACCTGTGCTTACGATACAAATTTCCCAATTGATTTATCAGTTTAGGTTGTTTTTTCAAAATCCACCTGATAATGAGATCATTAAATATGCACTTTCGACAATTAATGGGATGGAAGTATCAAAATATATAGAACAAGGTGTAGATGTCATATATCAATCGATTGCAAATATAGGGAAGGTAAGTTTACAAATATTATTGTCTCTCATATTAAGCTTATTTTTCTTATTAGAAAAAGAGCGTATTATTACATTTACTTCTAAATTTAAAGATAGTAGTCTGAAGATTTTTTATGAGGAGATTGCATATTTTGGTGAAAGATTTGCAAGATCGTTCGGTAAAGTAATTGAAGCACAGTTTTTAATTGCGGTTGTCAATTGTGTACTCACTGTAATTGCATTAATCGTCTTAGGATTTCCGCAGCTTCTCGTATTGGCTGTCATGATTTTCTTACTAGGATTGATTCCTGTTGCCGGTGTAATCATTTCCTTGTTTCCACTTTGTATTATTGCTTATAACATAGGAGGAGTTATGTACGTTGTATACATACTTGTGTTCATTACAGTAATCCATGCTCTTGAAAGTTATTTTTTAAACCCGAAGTTCATGTCTGCGAAAACGAATTTACCAATCTTTTATACATTTATGATTCTCATCTTTTCAGAGCATTTTCTTGGAATATGGGGGCTTATTATCGGGATACCAATCTTCATCTTCTTATTAGATGTACTTAATGTAAATAATGAGAAAACGATTAAAAAATAGAAAATAAACAAAAAAAGCAATCCGAAATAAATTGGATTGCTTTTTACTATACATATTAAAGAACTGGAGCCATTGTTTCTTTCAATACTTGAACAGAGTGATCGAATTTTAATTCTTCTTCTTCACTTAATTCCACTTCTAAAATTTCACGAACACCGCTGCGATTTAAAACAGCAGGTACGCCGATATAAACATCTTTTTGACCGTATTGACCTTCTAAGTAAGCTGATACTGTTAATACGCTATTTTCGTCGTTTAAAATGGCCTTAGTAACACGTAGAAGTGACATACCAATACCATAGTAAGTTGCACCTTTTCGCTCAATAATATGGTAAGCTGCATCACGAACGTTTATGAAGATTTTGTCTAAATCTTCTTGTGTGTATGTGTTGTCTTTATCAAGAAGTGTTTGTAGTTTTTGAATACCAACTGATACGTGACTCCAAACAGGAAGTTCCGTATCACCATGTTCTCCGATAATATAAGCATGAATGTTGTGTGGACCAATATTGAAGTACTCACCTAACATATAACGGAAACGAGCGGAATCAAGCGTTGTACCAGAACCAATTACGCGTTCTTTTGGTAAACCAGATTCTTTCCAAGTTACGTAAGTTAAAATATCGACAGGGTTAGTTGCGATTAAGAAGATACCATCAAACCCGCTATCCATAATACTGCGAACGATTTGTTTAAAGATTTTTGCGTTTTTCTCAACTAAATCTAAACGTGTTTCGCCTGGTTTTTGTGGTAATCCAGCCGTAATGACTACAAGATCCGCATCTTTACAATCTTCATAGCTCCCTTTCCATACTCTAGTTGGAGCTGGTGCAAAAGGAACAGCATGACTTAAATCCATTGCCTCTCCTTCAGCTTTTGCCTCGTTTACATCAACTAAAACAAACTCTTCAGCTACAGCTTGGTTAATCATGCAGTAAGCGTAACTACATCCAACCGCCCCTGTTCCTACTAATACAACTCGGTTAATACCTTTTTTCATTTCAAAATTCCTCGCAATTTCATTGATTTTATTATGTAAGATAATACGTCTTACTTCTATAGATTCATATCTAGTTTATTACATTTTATAAAAGATATTCAAGTAATTGAAAATGTATCCGTGCAATTTCTTGCATGAAACATAGGAATCAAGTTAACCGAATATAATGCAATAAAATCCTTTGTTGAAGGGGAAAAGGGTATGATGCAGCCATTAACGACGGAAAGAATGCTTCATATTATTAATGTAGGGCTCGTTAAAACGAATAACCCAAAGCAAATTATTATTGTTGGTGCAGGGATTTCAGGGTTAGTTGCAGCATCGTTATTGAAAGAAGCAGGGCATAACATAACAATTTTAGAAGCGAATAACCGAATAGGTGGAAGAATATATACGATTCGAGAACCGTTTAGTAGAGGTTTATATTTTAATGCAGGGCCGATGCGAATTCCTGAAACACACGAGTTAACTTTAGCGTACATTCGCAAATTTAAATTACCGTTAAATCTTTTTATAAATAAAACCACATCAGATATTATTTATACGAATAATATTAAAACGAGATTGAGCTTGTTTGAAAAAAATCCAAGTATACTTGGATACCCCATTTTAGAGAATGAAAAAGGAAAAACGGCAGAAGAGTTAATGTTAGTAGTATTAGAACCCATACTAAATTTTATAAAAAAAGACCCTAATAAAAACTGGCTTATCGTTGAAAAAAAGTATAACACGTATTCGCTTGGTTCCTTTTTAATGGAGTATTATTCAGATGGAGCAATCGATATGATCGGTGTACTTCTTGATATGGAAGCATATATGGGAATGTCTTTAATTGAAGTATTACGTGAAATGATTTTTTTTACTTCAACGACAAAATATTATGAGATAACGGGCGGAATGGATGCATTACCAAATTCATTTTTACCGGAGTTAAAGGATAATATTTTTATGTCGTATAAAGTAGAGAAAATTATACAGGAAGATGATAAAGTAATGCTTCAAGGAAACCGTGAGCAAACGTTAGAACAATTTACAATAACAAATGATATTGCTATTATTACAATTCCATTTTCAGCGTTACGATTTATAGAAGTTCAGCCATATCATTTATTCTCTTATTTTAAAAGACGAGCAATTCGTGAGTTGAATTATATTGCTGCAACTAAAATTGCGATAGAGTTTAAAAGTCGATTTTGGGAGAAGGCGGGACAGTGTGGAGGTAAATCTATTACAGATTTACCTATCCGATTTACATATTATCCTAGTTGTGGCATTCATACACCAGGGGCAGCCATCGTTTTAGCGAGTTATACGTGGGCAGATGAGGCATTAACATGGGATAGTCTCTCGCACAGAGATCGTATTCGTTACGCATTAAAAAATTTAGCGGAAATATACGGTGACATCGTTTATAGTGAGTTTGTTACTGGAACATCTTTTAGCTGGAGTCAAAATCCGTATTCTTGCGGCGCATTTACAGCTTTCGAACCGGGGCAAGAGCTCGAGTTATTTCCGTATATTACACCACCATCTGGAAAAGTACACTTTGCAGGAGAGCATACGACATTAACGCATGGATGGATGCAAGGAGCAATAGAATCTGGAATTCGAGTTGCATATGAGGTAAATGAACAGTGAAGATATATTTACAAATCACAATTCTTTTAATAGAATAATTAATATAAATCGTAATTATTACGCTTTGAATACATTTGAAGTAAAGAAATGGATGGTCGATCAAATGAATAAAGTAGAAATTCATATATTAGGTGGTTTTTTAGGTAGCGGAAAATCAACATTATTACAAAATTTATTGTTAGCGGAGAAAAAGAAGAATAGAAAAGTTGCAGTGTTGATGAATGAGATTGGTGAGTACTCAGTAGATACAGATATTATTGGAAAAGAGAATGTTTTAAGAGAACTTCTGAAAGGATGTATTTGCTGTACGCTAAAAGAAGAGCTTGAAATACAGTTGCATTCGTTATATCAGCAAGAAAAACCAGATGTCATTTATATAGAAACGACAGGTGTGGCGCATCCAATTGAAGTGTTAGATGCATGTGTATCACCAATTTTAGCACCTTTCTTAGAAGTGAAATCAATTGTAGTCGTACTAGATGCAGTAAGATGGTTAAATCGAAGTGTATTAAGTGCAAACGTTCAGCAATTATTGCATGAGCAACTGAAGTTTGGTAGCCATATTTTAATTAACAAATCAGATTTACTCCCAGATTCGGATAAGAACAAAGTAATTGAAGAAGTGAATACAATCAATAATCATGCGAAATTGTTTGAAACAAAATATTGTAATATATCTTTAGAAGATATAGAAGAAGCTGAATTTACGAATGATGGGGAACATGAGACACTACATGTCAAACAGCATTTACATATACAAACGATGACATATCAATTTACGAAATCGATTGATCAAGACAAATTATATGAATGGCTTTCGAATTTACCAGATAGTATTTATCGCGTAAAAGGATTTGTGAAATTCCATGGAGATAAATACCCGCACCTATTCCAATATTCGTTTGGGGTACCGACTTTACTGGAACAAGACTTCGGTTTCCCGACGAACTTGGTAGTAATAGGGGAAGGGCTAGATAAGAAACAATTGGCTGAAGGGTTAGAGAAAGTAGAAAATAATTAAGTATTTTTTAGATAGGCTGCAATAATTGACTTAATAACTTAAGTTAATTATTGTAGCTTTTTTGTGATTAATACTGTGACGAAACAGTATTTTCAATTAGGAAGCAGAATATATATTGATTGTATGTCCGTTTCCATTTACTAGGAAGGTGATTATAGATTTGTGCCGAATGTAGAGGATACTACAAGAGTTTTCCGTTACCTATCTTATAGTTAGTCATGATTACGGGCAGGGGACTTTGGCGTGTTTGATTCTATCAGAAAGAAAAGTATGGGGAGGATCACAATGTCGATGAAAAAACGTAAGTGGCTAAAGATGATGTTTACTGGTTGTGTGTTAGGTTCGTTATTAATAACGGCAGCTTGTTCAGGAAAGAAAACAAGTACAGAGGATGAAAAGACGATTAAGGTAGGGGTTCTTGCATCATTAACAGGTCCATTAGAATCGTATGGAAAACAAACAATGAACGGATTTGAATTAGGCTTAGACTATGCAACGGCTGGAACAGGGAAAGTGGAAGGGAAGAAGATTAAGTTTGTTGTAGAAGATACGGAAACGAAAGCAGATGTAGCAGTTAAAAAAGCTACGAAGTTATTAGAAGAAGAGAAAGTTGATTTTTTAGTCGGTTCGTCTAGTTCAAGTGATACGTTAGCCGTATTACCACTAGCGGAAGAATATGAAAAAATTATGGTTGTTGAACCGGCAGTTGCTGATAGTATTACCGGGAAGAACTGGAATAAATATATTTTTAGAACAGGAAGAAGTTCTTCGCAAGATGCGATTGCAGGAGCATCGGCAATCGCAAAAAAAGATGTAAAGATTGCGACGTTTGCCCCGGATAATGCATTTGGCCGTGAGGGGATTGCGGCGTTTAAAGCTGGAGCGAAGAAATTAGGTGCGAATATTGTAAACGAGCAATATGCTGATACAAATTCGACTGACTTCACTGCAAATATTCAAAATATCATTAGCTCAAAACCAGATTATTTATTTATCGTTTGGGCTGGGGCAAATTCCCCTTGGAAACAGTTGAAGGATATGAATGTGGAAGCGCAAGGTATTAAAATTTCTACCGGTGCACCAGATATTCCGGCATTAAAAACGATGGATGCGTTAGTAGGAATGCAGGGTTTTTCGGTATATTATCATACACTACCGAAAAATAAGGTGAATGATTGGTTAGTGGAAGAACATAAAAAACGATTTAATGGTGCGGTGCCAGATTTATTTACAGCAGGTGGAATGTCAGCGGCAATTTCTATTGTAGAAGCTTTAAAGAAAACAAAAGGGGATACAGATGTAGATACGTTGATTAAGAAAATGGAAGGAATGGAATTTGATACACCGAAAGGAAAGATGAAATTTAGGGAAAAGGATCACCAAGCGATGCAGACACTGTATTCTATCACATTGAAAAAGCAAGATGGTGTTGACTATCCGGTGCCAGTATTAGAGCGAGAATTAACGATGAAAGAGACAGAACCACCAGTTCAGAATAAATAGACTGAATTTTCTGTTGTTTCTGTATAAAGAGGGAATACCCTCTTTATACGTATTTCTTTCACACTGAAAGCTTTAAAGGGAGGGATTTCGTGACACACTTGCTTGAAACGAAAAATCTTAGCGTATCTTTTGGTGAACATCATGTTATTAAGGATGTGAATTTAACAGTACAAAAAGGAAAGCTCATTTCTATTATTGGACCAAACGGTGCAGGAAAGACAACGTTATTTAATTTACTTAGTGGACAAATTTCTCCAACGAAGGGTGAAGTATATTTTAAAGGACAAGAGATTACAAAATTATCAATTTCGGATCGAACTCGATTAGGAATTGGTCGTTCTTTTCAACTTACAAATATATTCCCGGAGTTAACGGTACTTGAAAATGTTCGTTTAAGTGTTCAATCATTTGTTCAAGATTACTATAGTTTTTTTCCGATTTCGGCAAAATTTAAACAACAAGTGGGAGAGGCGAGACGGTTCTTAAAAACGGTATTACTTCAGGAGAAAGAACATGTATTAGCGAAAGATTTAGCGCATGGAGAAAAACGAAAGTTAGAGCTTGCGATGTTATTGGCTTTAAAAACGGATGTGTTACTACTTGATGAGCCGACGGCAGGTATATCAGTCGAGGAGGTACCAGCAATTTTACAAGTGATTGAAAATATTAAGAAACATCCAGAGAGTACAATTGTACTGATTGAACACAAAATGGATATGGTACTAGGTTTGTCAGACCATCTTATCGTTTTATTTCATGGAGAGTTATTAGCTGAAGGTTTGCCTGAAGAAATTATGAAAGATGAGCGTGTACAAAGTGCTTATTTAGGGGGATTATATAGTGGCACTATTACAAGTGAATAATATAGAGACGTATTTAGATCAGTTTCATATTTTACAAGGGGTATCTCTTGCTGTTGAGAAAGGAACGATTACTGTACTGTTTGGAAGAAATGGGGCAGGGAAGACTACGACATTACGTTCGGTTATGGGTTTTCACGATATCGCACATGGTGAAATTTATTATGATAGTACACAAGTAAATGGATTATCTACACATTTAATTTCAAGGAAAGGAATAGGGTATGTACCAGAAAATCAAGGTATTTTTCACGACCTGACAGTAGAAGAAACATTCGCTCTTGCTAGAGGTAAGGGAGAAGAAGCGGAAGAGAAAATTGAATGGATGCTTGAACTATTTCCAGATTTAAAGCAGTTTTGGCACAAAAAAAGCGGACTATTAAGCGGAGGACAAAAGCAAATGCTAGCAATTTCAAGAGCATTTATTAATAGTGATGGTTTATTACTTATTGATGAGCCGAGTAAAGGCTTGTCCCCTATTATGATAGAAAAATTAATGATAGCCATTTTGAAAATGAAGGAGAAAACAACAGTTTTACTGGTTGAACAAAACTTTATGATGGCTAGTCAAATTGGTGATTACTTTTATATTATGGATAACGGAAAAATTGTTCATAACGGTTTTATGCATGAATTAAAAGAGGATAAGGAAATGTGTCACAAATATTTAGGAATCTCTTAACATGAATCCGAGGTGAGAAGGATGGATGTGTTAATCAATTTATTTGTAAATGGGATTTCAACAGGGATGCTCATTTTTTTATTAGCATCAGGTCTTTCACTGATTTTCGGTTTAATGAGCGTTCTAAACTTCGCACATGGTGGTTTATTTGCCTGGGGAGCGTTTACAGGTGTTTGGCTATTTAATATGACAGGTAGTTATGTATTAGCGTTAATTGGAGCAATTGCTATGGGGATGTTTCTTGGCTTCATTTTAGAAAGATTCCTTATTAGACCGGTATATGGAAATCATGTTCGCCAGCTTCTTGTGACGCTTGGAGGAATGCTTGTACTTAGTGAATGTATTAAAGTATTTTGGGGGCCAAATCCAATTGGTGCTAAATTACCGTTATGGTTACAAGGTAGTTATACATTTGAAGGTATTATATTAATTAAATATCGTCTATTCGTTATTTTACTTGGGATAATCATTTACATTGCCTTACTATTATTGCTGAAAAAAACAAAGATAGGTCTAATGATTCGCGCAGGTGTAATGGATAAAGAGATGGTTCAAGCGCTCGGTATTAACGTAAAAGCGATATTTTCTTTCGTTTTTTTATTAGGAGCAGGGATGGCAGCGTTAGGAGGATTTCTATTAGCACCTTATTCAGGCGTTATTTTTGCCGAGATGGGTATGCAGTATGCGATTTTAGCTTTTATAGTAGTAATCATTGGAGGATTAGGAAGCGTACAAGGTTCAGCAATCGCTTCTTTAATTGTAGGATTAGCTGGTGCTTTTACAGCGTATTTTATACCGGATTTATCACTTGCAATCAATATGTTAATGTTACTATTTTTCTTAATAGTGAAGCCAAATGGACTTGTTAGTGAAAAGGGGTGAAATGGTGAACAGCACTTCAAATCGAATTAAAGTATACTTCGGAGTATGTATGCTCATTTGTTTAAGCGTATTTCCATTCGTAAATGATTCACGGAGCTTGTTAATTTTGTTCACTCAAATCTTCATCTTTGCTATTTTTGCAATGAGTTTTGATGTATTGCTTGGGTATACCGGAATTGTATCATTCGGCCATTGTATGTTCTTTGGAATAGGAGCATATGGGGTAGCGCTTTTATTTGATCGGCAAGGAGTATCCATAACGAACTTTTTAATAGGGATAGTAGCTGCAATTATTATTTCAGCAATTGTTAGTTATATAATCGGTTTGCTTTCTTTGCGGCTGAAAAGTCATTTTTATGCAATGTTAACACTTGCTATTTCACAGTTATTTTTCGTACTTGCTGAAAAATGGCGTGGGCTCACTCACGGAGGGGATGGTTTTACATTTGGTGTACCAGATATATTCCGTGATCGTTTTACCTTTTATTATGTAACACTTATATGTTTAATTGTTATTTTTATTCTGTTACGTCTTTTTACTAAATCTTCTATCGGAAAAGTATTAAAGGCAATTTCACAAAATGAACAACGTGTTGAAGCATTAGGATATAAAGTTCTTCATTATAAAATTA
This sequence comes from Bacillus cereus, assembly GCF_007678085.1. GTDB lineage: Bacteria > Bacillota > Bacilli > Bacillales > Bacillaceae_G > Bacillus_A > Bacillus_A cereus_BE. The sequence goes on from NZ_VEDW01000001.1 coordinate 412,699, forward strand.
TTGCTAGTATTGTGGCAGGAGTAGTAGCTGCGATTAGTGGTGGTTTATTTGTTATCACACTCCGCTTTGTTAATACGACTGTATTTTCAATTGAAATGACATTAAATGCATTATTGATGACGATGATTGGAGGCGTTGGAACGCTAATTGGAGCAATTGCTGGAGCAGGAATTATTGAATCACTGAAATACTATTTATCAGAACTAGCTACAGCGTATCCGATTTTTGAACGATGGACGATTATTCTTGGGTTATTGTACATTATCGTATTGCTAGTTTTCCCGAAAGGATTAGTTGGAACGGTAAAGAGTTTGAAGAATATGAAACGGAATAAGAAGGAGAAAAGTGCAGAAGTGGAGCAAAATGTGTGAAAAATCAATTGTATAGAATATGAAAATCCCTCTTTTAGATTCGTAAAGGAGGGATTTTTATGGGTGGGTGTAATTACTTAGTTTATAGCTATTATACTAATCAAATAGTTCATCAGGAATTTGCTTTAAAGAGTGTTGGTTCGTAAAAAAATGAACAGCTAATTTCTCAATTGGAACATCTTCAATGGGCACTAAGTTATCATTTTTAATCGGTAAAAAGGCTATTCCTTTTCCGTCCTGAATAAACTCTTTCATAAGCGAATAAGAATCTAATTGTTGAAGTTGACACTGAGATAAATTATTTTCTGTTAGAAATTGTATCGTCTTATTTCTAAAGGGACATTTTTTGTCATTACTAACGAAGAAGAGTTCCTGCGAATAGTCAATGGTTCGTGTTTCTTTCGCTTTTAATAAGCCTACAGAAATGGAAGTAGTAAATACTTTTTTAAAAGCTGCTTCGGGATCATCCTCGTAAGTAATGACCATATCAACTTTTTGTTGTTGCAGTAATTTATGCAAATGACTACTATTTTCTACATATATTTGATAATTCCTGAAATTTTCTTTAATACGCTTACTTACATAATTAGTCAAAATAGATTGTGACGTCGCGATGATATAAGAAGAACCACTCGTTTTAATTTTATCTTTCGCTTCTTCTACTAAAGTTAATATTTGATTCGTGTAGTCTAATAAAATGTCACCAGAAGGTAATAAGGAAACGCCTTTATTATCTCTATGTAGTAAAGGAGTTTCTAATTCTTGTTCTAATTTTTTGATTCGTTCAGTTACGTTTGGCTGAACATATCCTAACTCTTTAGCAGCTTTACTAATAGAACCTTCACTAGCTACAGTTTTGAATATAATAAGATCATTTATTTCCATGTATCACAGCCCCTTATACGGTATCATTATAAATGATATCAAACATAATTTATACCTATTTTACGTTAGTCAATTATCGGTTTATCATTTTGTATATAAGATAGAAAGTGAGTGATAAACATGATTGGAATGCAATATAAGGTCATTTTACCAAAGGATTATGACATGGAGATAATAAAAAAAAGGGTAAAGGATAATGGGCATAAAACGGATGGTTTTCAAGAATTGAATTTCAAAGCATATTTAATTACTGAGGCAGGTAAGGACGGGAATTTCTATAACTGTTATGCACCTTTATATATTTGGAATGGCCATGAAGGAATGAACAAATTTATTTTTGAAGGGTATTACGATAATATTTTACAATCTTTTGGATGGCAACAAATAAATATAGGTGTTCCATTAGTTGTTAATTTAAGTGATGATTTTAAGAAATGTAAGTATGTTGTTGAATACATGGGGAGTATTTCTCAAAAGAATTCATTGGTTGAAGCTCAATGTAACATTTTTAATAAGAATGTCCAGAATACAGAAAATTGTAAAGGGAATGTAATAGTGTATAACCCAGATAAGTGGGGATATAGTCAGTTGGAATTTTATGAAGTAAAGCCTGAAATTGAAGAGAGAGAGGATATTACAATATATGAGGTTTTACACATTTCACAGTAGATGCGGAATTGAAATATAAATAAATTATTTATAAAAAATCCATTTTGATTCAAGTAATAATGTTCAAAATGGACTTTTCTTAATTATCTTATGTATATTCAAAACAAATTACTGCTTTTCTTAATTCTTTATTAAAGAATAAGTAAATACGATCGGCACCATAAGCTTGAAAATAATATCCTGTAACAAATCCAACATATGTAAAGGGATGTCCATGTTCATCTTTTGGTACATATAGAAGATTCGTAAAGTCAAAAATTTCGTCTTCGTTAACGCAGTCTTCTAATAATTCTTCACCTTCTTCTGTCATAAAACGAACATCATCTAGGATACCATTTACCACGGGATAATTTAATCCCCAGCCATTTGTTTGTTTTTCAGCAAACTCTTGTTCCAATACTTCTACAGATGTTATTTCTTTTCCAAAGCTAGAATAAGGATAAATTTTTTGATTACGTTGAAAATACTCTTTACGGATTTGATAATTTCTTTCATTACTCTCGTAGGCTTGTACTATTATGTCAGAATTATTTTGTTCGATTTCGAAATAATTCCAATCCGCTTCAAATTTATATTTTCCATTAATGACATCGAATCCTAATGTATCTGCTTTCGTAAAATTTGTGTGAAATGGTTTGGTGAAATCACCCACGCAACCATCATGGATTTCTTTTGCTGACACAATATGTAACCATTCGTCCAATTCCGGTTCAATACATTGTAAGTTTATAGAACAAATGGGTAAAAAGTGCTTTTTATGTTGTTCCAAATCATCATAAAATATGTCTTCATATTCAGGAAATGGTTTTATAAATTGTTTAGAAATATGCATGTTCTTCCCACCTTTATACTAGTGCCTTGTTTAATTTTAGCATTTTATTTGAATTTTTTCTTATTTAAAACTTTATGATACTCATAATTATGGGTAGAAAGAGTTCGTAAGTAAGGTGGATATCTTATTGTTAAGATTTTATCATATGTCGAACAGTTGAGAGATGAAGCGAAGTAAGACTTCATACTTATACATAGCTTTACTACATTCGACACATAGCGACAATATGCTGTTCATTTATCTGTTAGTATAATATATAGTTTTTGGGGATTTTTATCATTTTCACATTGGGGGAAGGGAATTTATGTTTAAAAAAATCGCGACATTCACTTTAGCAGGGACGTTAGCTTTCAGTTTATCGGCATGTGATGAGAAGAAAGAAGTAGCTAAAACTGTATCAAATAATACTAAGGAAGAGCAAAGTAGTGCCAAAAAAGACAATACGAAGAAGAATCAAGATACAAGAGAATATAATGTTGAAAAAACTACTCAAATTAGAAATCAAAAATTAACAGTCCATAAAGTACAAATAGCACAAGTGGCAGAATATGATAAGCTGGAAAAAGGTAATGAGTTTGTTATTGTTCATGTTACAGTAGAGAATATTGGTAATCAAAAAGTTAGAATTAATCCATTAGATTTTTACCTTGAAAGAGGAGATGGAAGTATCGTGGACCATACATTTTCAACTAGTAATAAAAATATTTTTAAAATTAAAGATGTAGATCCAAACGGTAAGTTAACGGGAGCCATAACATTTGAAGCGAAAAAAGGTGATTCTAATCTTGAATTAATTTATAGACCTGATGTTATGTCTAAAGAGCAAGTAAAGGTAGAGCTTAAATGATTTATCCCGTAAAAGCCCGATTGGTGTAAACAAGGGTCTTTTGTGCAAACTTATAAAAGTTTTACATGAAGACAGTATGTTCAAATGAATTTACGGTACGATAAAAGAAAATAATAGATTAGAAGATGATGTGGATTTCAAACATATTGTTTTGAAAACAAAAAATAAATGCATGATAAGGATTGGCGTTGGAGCTTAATCCTTTTTTTATGGAGATGTAGAGAATGGCAAGTAGACCTAATACTACACGGGTGATGCCTTTAGTTAAGTACAAGTAAGTTGAGTTAAAAAAATGTAATTATTTCTTGCATTACTATCACTTGAGTGGTAAAGTGATAGTAAGATTCACGATAGGAAGTGATCAAGCATGCGTGATAATACGATAGGGTCATTAATATGGTTACGTTTAATACGATTTACGAACCAAAGTAATCAGATGTCAAATGAGTTTTTAAAACGTTTTGATTTAACGACAGCTCAATTTGATGTGCTTTTGCAAATACGTACGTATCAACCACTAACGCAAATGGAGTTAGCTGAAAAGGTAACTGTTACACAAGGTGGTATTTCTCGAATGTTAACTCGTCTTGAAAAAGAAGGATATATAGTACGAAAACAAGATTGGAAAACGAAAACAATTAGTCTTACAGAGCAAGGGGAAGCAGCTTTAGAGAGAGCATTGCCAGAGCAACTTGCATTTCAATCATCGTTTTTTGATGATGTATTAAATGAAGAAGAGCAGAAAATATTATACGAGCTAATGACGAAAGTTCATAAGCATAGTGAGAAAAAAGAATTACCAGATAAGTAATTTTTTTTACGCCATCAATTGACTAATCAAGTGATAGCGTAGGTAATAGGGATATACACGTGACTTACCAACGTTTTAAAAAGTGAAACGAATAACACTTCATTAAAGGAGAGAGAAACTATGGAAAAATACCGTATGGATACAAGTAAAGGAATGGAGTTTGGATTATATTCGATTGGGGATCATGTTTTAAATCCGCATAACGGAGAGAAAATTAGTGCTGAACAAAGAATTCATGAATTAATTGAAACAGCTAAATTAGCGGATGAAGCTGGACTTGATGTATTTGCTGTCGGTGAAAGTCATCAAACGCATTTTACAACGCAAGCTCATACAGTTATTTTAGGAGCTATTGCACAAGCTACGAAAAATATAAAAATTGCAAGTTCAGCAACGATAATAAGTACATCTGATCCAGTACGAGTATATGAGGATTTTGCTACAATTGACTTAATCTCTAATGGACGTGCAGAAATCGTAGCTGGTCGTGGATCTCGTATTGGGGGATATAGTTTACTTGGTTATGATGTGAATGATTATGAAGAGTTATTTGAAGAGAAAATGGAGCTTTTATTAAAAATTAATAAAGAGGAACATGTAACATGGAACGGACAGTTCAGAGCGCCGCTTGCACATGCATCGGTTATTCCAAGAGCGAAAAACAATAACTTACCAATTTGGCGTGCAGTTGGTGGCCCGCCAGCTAGTGCGATTAAAGCAGGAAGTGCGGGCGTACCAATGATGATAACGACACTAGGTGGTCCAGCTATTAACTTTAAAGGATCAGTAGATGCTTACCGTGAGGCTGCGGCGCAAAGTGGATTTGAGCCAGCAAGTTTGCCAGTTGCAACAACGAGTTTATTTTATACAGCAAAAAATTCACAAGATGCATTTAATGAATACTATCCTCATATTAATGCTGGTATGCTTACACTGCGCGGTGGTGGGTATCCGAAGCAACAATTTACAAATGCAGTAGATTACCGCGACGCATTAATGGTTGGTAGTCCGCAACAAATTATTGAAAAAATGCTTTACCAATATGAATTGTTTGGACAACAACGTTTTATGGCACAAATTGATTTTGGTGGTGTACCACTTAATAAAATTGAGAAAAATATTGAATTAATTGCTACTGAAATTTTACCGGCTGTTAGAAAACATACAGCAAAATAATGTGAAAAATACCGAGAGTCTAATCGATTCTCGGTATTTTTTTATGTATGAATTCAGTTTGGAAAAATGACAAAAAAATGAATTTTTAGTCTAGAAAGAGGGAGGGTATTTTCTATTTTTGAATAACAATATTTTGTGTTTGAATTTTAAAAATACATTTTTCTCTTGACAAAAAACGGACTGATTTCTTCGTTGATTAAGAGGACATTTTTTCGCGTGAAAGTCAAGTGTATGAATAGGGAAACGATTATTTTATTGATATGAAAGTAAGTCTTATATTAAAAAAATACATTTTAGTAATGAGAAAAATCTAATTCAAAAAAATTACAAAAGACATATTTCAGACAAAATGATGTCAATAATACGTCAAAAATCAGTTGAATTTACTATGCAGGTATATTATACAATTCGATTAACGGATAAAACACTACTGAAATAGTGAAAAGGTAAATTTTATGAGAAAGTTCTTTTGTAATTATCTTAAAAACTGAAAATTTATATTTTCTAAAAGTACATAAACAAATTTATCTTTCTATATTTCTAAGATTTGAGTTGTTTTATTCATACAACTCAATCGAAATTACGATATAAAAAATTATGAAGGAAGTGATTGTAGTATGGAAACGCTCGAATTGGCACGAATACAATTCGCATCAACAACGATTTTCCATTACTTTTTTGTTCCGCTGTCTATTGGTTTAGCTTTTATCATTGCGTTAATGCAAACGTTATATGTGGTAAAGGGACAAGAAATTTATAAGAAGATGACGAAGTTTTGGACACAAATATTCCTTGTTAACTTTGCGGTAGGTGTAGTAACTGGTATTCTACAAGAATTCCAGTTTGGTATGAACTGGTCAACATATTCACGTTTCGTAGGTGATGTGTTTGGTCCATCGCTTGCGATTGAAGGTTTATTAGCATTTTTCATTGAGTCTACATTCTTAGGTTTATGGGTATTCGGTGAGGACAAATTACCGAAGCGCATTCACCTTTTATGTATTTGGCTCCTTTCAATTGGAACAATGTTATCAGCATTTTGGATTTTAACTGCAAGTGCATTTATGCAATCGCCAGTAGGATATGAAATGGCAGCAGATGGACGTGCACAAATGAATGATTTCTTAGCGATTATTCAAAACCCACAATTATGGGTACAATTCCCGCATACAATTACAGCGGCGATTGCAACTGGTGCATTCTTTATTGCAGGTGTGAGTGCATGGAAAATAACGAAAGCTCAAGAAACTGAAGTGTTTAAAAAATCGTTCCGCATTTCTATCATTGTTGGAACACTTACAACTGCGCTAGTATTATTCTTCGGTCATGCGCAAGCACAACAATTAATTAAGACACACCCAATGAAAATGGCAGCAGCTGAAGCGTTATGGAATACGAGTGAAGATCCAGCGCCATTTACAGTATTTGCGAAAATTGATGCAGAGAAGCAAGAAAACTCGTTTGAAATTCAAATCCCTTATATGCTAAGTCTATTGTCATTTGATAAATTTAGTGGTCAAGTAGAAGGCATGAATCAAATTCAAAAACAATATGAAGAAAAATATGGGCCTGGAGATTATATACCGCCAGTACACACTATGTTCTGGAGTTTTAGAGCGATGGTAATGAGTGGAACATTTATGCTTCTTCTAGGAGCGTACGGATGGTTCTTATCAAGAAAAGATCGATTAGCTGAAAAAAATTGGTATTTAAAATTAATGGTGTATGCAATTGCACTACCGTTTATCGGTAATACAGTAGGGTGGATTATGACTGAAATGGGACGTCAGCCTTGGGTAGTTTTCGGTGTTATGAAAACGGAAGATGCTGTATCTCCAAATGTTACGTTCGGAGAAGTATTATTCTCTTTAGTTTCATTCACATCACTATATTTAATTATAGGAGGAATTACTGTTTACTTATTCATTCGTGTCATTAAAGGACATGAGAATAAGAAAGCAAAACAGGATTCTCAAAGCCATGATCCATTTGATAAGGAGGATGAGTATGTTATCTCTTAATGAGTTGTGGTTTATCATTATTGCAGTTTTATTCGTAGGCTTCTTTGTACTTGAAGGTTTCGATTTTGGTGTAGGTATAGTTTCAAGGTTTTTAGGGGAAAACGATTTAGAGAAAAGAATTTACTTAAATACAATTGGTCCATTTTGGCACGCGAATGAAGTATGGCTTGTTTGTGCAGGTGGAGCTATGTTCGCAGCATTCCCGCACTGGTATGCAACTTTATTTAGCGGGTTTTACATTCCGTTTGTATTTATGCTTCTCGCTTTAATTATTAGAGGCGTTTCCTTTAAATTCCGTGCGAAAATAGATAATCATAAATGGAAAGGTTTTTGGGATTGGGGTATGTTTTTAGGAAGTTTACTACCGCCTATCCTTTGGGGAGTTGCCATTGCTAACTTTATGGTAGGTATTCCAATTGATGAGACGAAAAATGCTGTAGGTGGATTCTTACAATTACTACATCCATTTGCATTACTTGGAGGAGTTATGTTCCTTCTGCTATGTATTGTTCACGGCTTGCAATTCCTTACTATACGTACAACTGGTAAGTTAAGAGAACGTGCACGTATTGCTGCGTTGAAAATTGCACCGCTTGCAATTATAGCACTTCTTATTTTTGCCGGTGTAGGGTTATGGAAAACGGATATATTCACTGGTCATGGTACAGAGTGGATTATGGTTCCAATCGGAGCTTTTGTAGCATTATGTGCGTCAACATTATTAAATAAAAGAAGAAGAGATGGTTGGGCTTTCGTTATGACGAGTTTAACAATCGTTTTACTAAGTTCGAGTGTGTTTGCCGGCATGTTCCCACGTGTCTTAATTAGCTCGTTAGGGTCAATATACGATTTAACAATTTATAATGCAGCATCGGGAGATTATGCACTAAAACTGATGACGTATTTTTCAATTGCTATATTGCCATTTGTTTTGGGAAGTCAAATATGGAGTTTCTATGTGTTTAGACAACCTGTTAAGTCAGATAAAGATTTGGAGTACTAATGAAAAGAAAAAGAGGACTTCCGTCGTATCCTGGTAGCCGAGTTTTATATGTAGTGTTAACGATCATTAGCATTTTAGAAGCTATTAGCATTATTACACAAACGGTGTTTTTAGCACGGGCTATTACGTTTTTATTTCAAGGAGAAACAGTACAATCTGTGTTAAATGAAACGGTTTATTTTGGAATCATGTTTGCAGTACGTCACACGCTAGTACGCATATCACAAATATTAGTGGAACGTTTCGCTGAAAAAACAGGTTCGCTACTTAGAAAACAATTAATAGAGTCATATTTCACATTAGGTCCGCGATATGTTCAAACTGCTGGAACAGGTCATCTGGTTACCTTATCGATAGAAGGTATTGAGAAATTTAAAACATATATTGAATTAACAATTCCTAAAATGATTAGAAGTAGTATCGTACCGGGACTAATTGTACTATATGTTTTTACGCTAGATATTGAGTCTGGAATCATTTTAGTTGTAACGATTCCTATCGTAATTATATTTATGATCCTACTAGGGTTAGCGGCACAGAAAATGGCGGATAGTCAGTATGAGTCGTATCGTGTACTTTCTAATCATTTTGTAGATACGTTAAAAGGATTAGAAACATTAAAGTATTTAGGTAAAAGTAAACAGCACGAAGGAAAGATTGAAAAAGTAAGTAAAAGATATAGAAAAGCAACGATGCGTACTTTGCGAGTTGCTTTTCTTTCTTCTTTTGCATTAGATTTCTTTACGAGTTTATCAATCGCATTTGTGGCGGTCGGATTAGGGATACGTTTAATAGATGGGACGATTGTACTATTGCCAGCCCTTACAATTTTAATTTTAGCTCCGGAATATTTTCTGCCAATTAAACAAGTTGGTGCAAATTATCATGCTACATTAGATGGACAACTTGCGATGGAGCAAATGGAAGAGATATTACAGCAACAAAAAGAAATAGGAAAGAAAGAATCTAATGTAGATATAAAATGGAATTCCTCTAGTAACTTGAAATTACAAGATGTAAAAGTAAAGAATGATGAATCTGAAAAAGCTATATTAGAGGGAATTGATTTTACTTGGAGAGGCACCGGCGCTATAGGTGTAATTGGTGAAAGTGGGGCAGGGAAATCGACGTTAATCGACGTATTAGCCGGTTTTTTAACTCCTTCGGGTGGAAAGATGATAGTAAATGGTGTGGAAATTGACGGGTCTACTCGTGAAGAGTGGCAAAAGAATATTGCTTATATTCCGCAGCAACCTTATCTTTTCCCGCTTTCATTAAAAGATAACATTTGTTTCTATGAAACAGATACAACTGATGAAGAAGTGGAGAGAGTTATTAATGAAGTTGGTCTTCGTTCACTCGTTGCATCACTTCCGAATGGAATGTACGAAAGAATTGGCGAAGGTGGACGTATGCTTAGTGGCGGACAAGAACAACGTGTCGCTATGGCACGTGCCCTTTTAAGTAAAAAGCCAATTATTTTATTAGACGAGCCTACGGCACATCTTGATATAGAAACTGAATTTGAAATAAAGCAATCGATGCTACGACTGTTTGAAGGTAAGTTAGTATTTCTTGCAACACATCGTCTTCACTGGATGAAACAGATGGATCATATTCTTATTTTAAATAAAGGGGAAATGATAGAAAGTGGAACGTATGAAGAACTTTTAAAGAATGAGGCATTACATTTTCACAGGAAAGAGAGGGGATAGAGATGAGTAACTGGATTAAACCTTATATACAGCAAAATAAAGGTAGAATGACTTTAACTATTTTCCTTGGTCTTCTTGGAGTTAGTTCAGGTGCGATGTTACTTTTCATATCAGGTTATTTAATCTCTAAATCTGCACTTAGACCAGAAAATGTAATGGCTGTATATGTTCCTATCGTTGCAACACGTGCGTTTAGTATAGGACAAGCAGTATTTCATTATTTAGAGCGTTTAGTTGGACACGATGTCGTACTACGTATTTTAGAAAAGATGAGAACGAAACTATATAGAATAGTAGAACCACAGGCGTTATTTTTCCGTTCACGATTTCAAACGGGCGATATGTTAGGTGTATTATCCGAAGATATAGAGCATTTGCAAAACCTATATTTACGTACAATATTTCCTAGCATATTAGCATTAGTTGTATATAGCATATTCGTACTTGTTATCGGTGCATTTGACGTAGTGTTTGCACTTATTGCAGGGTGTATGCTAGCGATTATCGTCTTTCTGCTTCCATTTGTATCATTACTTTTAATGAAGCGACATCATGTTACTTTAAAACAAGGAAGAAGCCGTTTATATCAACAATTAACAGACGCTGTTTTTGGATTATCAGATTGGCAAGCAAGTGGTAGAAAAGATGAATTCATTAATAAGTATGTAGAGCAAAATAATCAGTTGTTAAAAACGGAAAAAAGAATGAAACGCTGGAATCATATTCGGGACAGTATCATTCAATTAGTAGTGGGGATTGTAATTATTTCAATGATCATATGGACTGGAAATGAGGCGGCAAGTGAACAGATTGCACCTACCGTTATTGCGGCTTTCGTCTTAATGACGTTATCAGTCACAAACGCGCTTATTCCTCTTTCAGATGCTATCGATCGAATTCCATCATATGTAGAATCTGCTCATCGTCTAAATCAAGTAGAAGGTAATGCCGTTTTACAGGATGAAGAGGACTTACGCGGGGATAAAGGTTATGTTGCATCAAAACATATAGACATTGAATTAAATAATGTATCATATAGTTACCCAGATAGTAATGAATTTGTATTGAAAGAAATATCACTGCAAATAAAGGCAGGAAAGAAAATCGCCATTTTAGGAAGAAGCGGAACAGGAAAATCTACTTTGTTAAAATTGTTAACAGGTGCACTAAGCCCGTTACATGGTGAAGTTTTATTGAATAGTGAACATGCTCATACGAATCTTTTATCGAAATATATTTCTGTATTGAATCAAAAACCGCATTTATTCGATACGCCAATTGGAAATAATGTGCGAATTGGTAAATCAGAGGCTACGGATGAAGAAATATGGAAAGCTTTAGAGAAAGCACAATTAGCTTCGCATATTGCTTCTCTTCCAGATGGATTACAAACAAAAATGCATGAAATGGGAAAAAGGTTTTCTGGTGGGGAAAGACAAAGGGTTGCTTTTGCGAGAACGCTAATGCAAGAAGCCCCAATCATTGTACTGGATGAGCCTACAATCGGCTTAGATCCAAAGACAGAATTATCTTTAATAGAAACAATGTTTTCTGCAACGGAAGAAAAGACAGTTATTTGGATTACACACCATCTTGTAGGAATTGAGCATGTTGATGAAGTAATATTCCTAGATCGTGGTCAAATTGTGATGCAAGGTAGTCATGAACAACTTCTGAAAGAAAACGAGAAGTATCGTAAACTTTATGAACTTGATAAAGGAATATAAATCCGCAATGAAAAACACAAATTCTTGAGAGTTCAAGGTTTGTGTTTTTTTGTAATACGAATTGTTTCACTAGAAATCGTGTTTAAAATCTATCTATTTAAGGCAATACTGAGCCATAGTGAAAGGATTGTTGGAAGGCGTGATTATATGTTTGAAGAGGATGGGATTGTTTTAATTATGGAACCAGCCGATGAAAGAAACTTGAGGAGATTTATTTTTTCGGTGCCAAAGTCAGTGTATGAAAAGAAGGGGCTTACATTACACTATGGAACAGCTATCGGACAAGGATATATGGATATTATTGAAGATATTATTAGCGTGCATATAGAAGTAGATGTTGTAACGATTATAGGACATGTAAGAGTCTAGATAGTCATTTGAAAAAGGGTATTGGCAATTTGGCTAGAAGTTATGATAGAGAAAATTGCAGACAATTATAAAGACGAAGGGAGTCTAAAATGAAAATCAAATCAATTTTAATAGTATTTATAGTTTCGATTGGTTTAATGGGATGTTCACTAGTAGAGCAAGGAAAGAGCTCCATAGATTATGCACAAAAAGCGACAGACTATGTAAATGAAATAAGTGCATTTGCAAATGATGCACCAGCATTAGCTGAAAAGGCTGTGAATGATAGCGAAGCTCGAAAAGAATTAGAAACGAAGCTTAGTGAAATTAAACAAGATATACCCGCGTTCAATGAATTAACGCCACCTGATGTAGCAAAGGATCTTCATCAGCAAATCGTCGGATATAACGAAAAATTAAATACATTAATTGATACGGCGATGACAAAGATAGAAGAAGGAAAAGTGGATGTAGAGCAATTTAAAAACTCTGAGCTTATGCAGACGATAGATCAAGTTCGTGATTTGAAAGAGAAGGTTCAAAATTTAGGACAATAATAAAAAGCTCCGTTTGTGATGAACGGAGCTTTTTATGTTTTCTAATGGAAAAGTTTATAATATTTTCTTCTTATAATATAAGTATTTTTTATATCTTCCATTTTTCTAAAATATGTATTGTTTTATTGGTTGCATCCATGTTCACTTGAACTCCTATCGGCATAGTGATCATCGGATGGGTATGACAACAATCAAAGTCAGCTAGTAAAGGGATTCTTTGATTTTGCAGTACTTCTAATAATATTTCGTAAGGTTTGCGATTTGTACCACAATCATCAAATTGCTCATGTTTTCCCAGAATAATACCTGAAACTTTATCAAATAAACCGTTAATTTTAAGTGATGAAAAGCTTCTTTCAATAGTAGCTGCATCTTTTGAGCTATCCTCAATAAATAGAATGTCGCCTTCTTGAATGCTCGGCATATAAGAGCTACCCCAAATTCCTTGCATTGTATTTAAGTTACCACCAATAATACGTCCAGTAGCTTGTCCGTTTGTTACAGAAATCCAACTATTAGGTCTAAGCTCTTTTTCTTTCGTCTTCTCTTCCCAGTTAATAAATTCATCTGACCAAAATAAAGGTTGTTTTATGTTGTAAGGAAGTGATTGATCATTTAATAATGTTTCTGCAAAATAGTTGTATGTATAATCTACAAAAGGATTAAACTCTCCAAAGGAGGGAATGAGTGCTGGACCGTAAAATGTAGGGATTCCTGTTTTTGCATAAATTCCTAATAATAAAGCTGTTGCATCTGAATAACCAATCATTATTTTAGGGTTATTTTGAAAAGCATCATAATCAATATAAGGTAATAATGAATTAGAATTCATACCACCAATTGTTGACATAATACAAGATACATTAGGATTTCTTATTAAGGCATTCAGTTCCTCAGCACGCTCTTGTATACTGCCAGAACGATAGTAATCATATCGACCTGTTAGTGAACCTTCTAATATGTGAAATCCTTTCTGTTGTAAGTAGGATTTCGCTCGTTCAAATCTTTTTGGAGAAGTGTAGGTTGCTGGTGAAGAGGGCGAATAAATGCCGATTGTGTCTCCGTGTTTTAATGTTTTTGGAAGTAGCATCGTAAGAATCCTTTCTATTAAATAGTTAAATTACGATAATGAAACATTGAATATTCTTATATTTCGGTATTTTAAGTGTAACATAAATGTATGGGATGAATAAATATGCTTTTTGCCTTGACGATATAAAGTAATTGTTGTTATGGTTAAATGGAGTGTATAAATGGTTTGCTAAAGGAGTTTTGAAATGAAGCGGTTAAAATGGGGAAGGCTGACGATCCTAGTAGTCATTATTTTAGGGATATGTTGGTTCTTATTCCAAGGAACTCAAAAGAGTGCAACAAATGTAGAGGGACAACCTTTACAGGTGGCAGAATTACCTAAAACAGGATTAATTGAAAAAGTAGTGCCACCAAAATACATACCACCGGAAATTGATGCAAAAGCAGCTATGATTATCGATGCGAGTAATGGAGATATTATTTATCAACATAATGAAAATGAAGCTTTTGCGCCAGCAAGTATGTCTAAGATGATGACAGCGTATCTTCTATTAGAAAATGTACACAATCGGAAAGTTCGCTGGGAAGATCCGGTGAAAATGAGTGCGAAAGCGGCACAAACAGAGGGTGCGAGAATCCCAGTTCAAGTGAATGACACATTAACTGTTAAAGATTTGTACCATGCATTAATGATTGAATCAGCAAATAATGCGGCTGTGGCTTTAGCAGAACATATGGCAAAAACAGAGAAAGATTTCGTTCAGATTATGAATGAAAAAGCAAAGCAGTTAAAAATGTCGGAGTATGCTAAATTTGCAAATGCGTCAGGACTACAAGAACCTGATGGAAGTGAGACGAAGATGACAGCTGCTGATGTAGCAAACTTGGCGTATCATCTTATAAAAGATTATCCAGAAATATTAGAAGTGACTCATTTACGTCAAAGTCAATTAGCATTTAATAATATTAATGTTATAAGTACAAATGATATGTTAAATAAAAATAATAAAGCTTTATATATAGAAGGAATAGACGGATTAAAAACAGGATTTACAGATAGCGCGGGGTATTGTTTTACGGGTACAGCCAAACAAGGTGATACTCGTATTATTACTGTTGTAATGGGAACGAAAGGTAAAACGAAGCGTTTTACAGAGACGAATAAGCTAATGTCTTATGCATTTGGCTTAGTTAATTAAGTAAAATATTGAGTTGGATCATCATATAAGAAAGGCAATTTGTTGTTACTTATTATCGGTAACAATAAATTGCCTTTTTATTTTTAGCATGAGGAAATAAAAAGGTAAAAAATGTGAGTGTTATTATTTGAGTTTATTATTGTTTGTTGATAGTATAAAGTTAGAAACTTATTAATGATAAGTTTCGAGAGGCGGAACATGATGTGTACATATGAAAAAGCCTCAAATGAAAATTGGAGGGAATTATGATGGCAAAAGATTTTTACTCAGCAATTGAAGACAGAAGATCTATTTACGCGATTAGTAAAGAGCAAGTAGTTTCTGATGAGAAAATTCAAGAAGTGATTTATCATGCTGTAAAACATACACCTTCAGCTTTTAACTCTCAGAGCGCTCGCGTTGTCGTCTTGCTTGGAGAACAACATGATAAGTTATGGGATATTACGAAAGAAACGTTACGAAAAATTGTACCTGAAAATAACTTTGCGTCTACTGAAGAAAAAATGAATGCATTTAAAAGTGGTTATGGAACGGTTCTATACTTCGAAGATAGTCAAGTAGTGGAAGAACTGCAAGAAAACTTTGCCTTATATAAAGAGAATTTTCCCGTTTGGTCTCAGCAATCCTCAGGGATGTTACAATTTGCAATTTGGACAGCTTTAGAAATTGAAGGATTTGGTGCTACATTGCAGCATTACAATCCATTAATTGATGAAGAAGTGAGAAAAGAATGGGAAGTTCCAGAAAACTGGAACCTCACTGCACAAATGCCGTTTGGTAAACCGGTGGTAACTGCAGGTGAAAAAGAATACCAACCTTTAGAAAAACGTGTGAAAATTTATAAATAATGTAGGAACGATAAAGTGAAACTTTAATCAGTGGGGGGGTTGTTAATCCCCCACTGATTATTAGCCCACACCAATCGGGCTTTTACGGACAGTTAATGCAGGATAAAAGGTGAACAGAAATATAATCTGTTCACCTTTTTATAAATAGTAAGGATTTTTTTGATAGGAATTTTTCATCTGATCTTTTAATTCGTTTTTACGTGTTTCAATAGTTGATATTTTTTGTAAGGTAATAATTGAAGCGAATTGAAAAAAAGCATAGTACAGTTCTATATTTTTATTTATAGGATCATCTATTATGTTTTTCATAAATATACCTCCTTCTTCAGTCCTAATATTTGCAGGCAATAAGACTACCATATCAAAATTCAATGATACGTGGAGAATACCGACCTGTAAAAGTTTGATTGGTTTCCGGGTAGGGTGGATAATATATGTATGGATTAAGACACCACTGTACATATGATAATATAAATATCCTGAAAATTCCATGTGTAGCGGGAAATAGTGAGTGGAATGTACATTTTCGTCAAATTAGAACAGAATTTTTGAAGTTAAATCTTACAAATCGTCAAAACTTTTAAAAGCGATAGACAGTATCAAAAATAGCTTTCAGAAAATATTATACTATTGATAAAAAAAGAATTTTTTGTCATGATAAGAGTATGCTTCATGGAAGGAACCTTACTAGGAAGTACATTCTTTGCATTGTATTAGATTAATAGAGTTTTTCGGAGTGGATAGGAAATATATATTAATATATTGAATGAAATGTCGAACTTTCAATGAAATACATAAGGAATTTGAAAAAAGCATTGCAAAAACAGTGAGTTTAATGGTAAAGTTCACATGAAGTTCACACGGAATTCACTTCATTCGTTTAAAATGAACTCTGTGTGAAAAATAAAACTCTTGTTAAAAAATGGAACTTAATGAATATTTTACTTTGATAATATTGTAATGTATTAAGTTTATAAGTTTTTTTAAGAGGATAGTAGGGAAAGGAAGTAAAGACAACTTATGAAAAAAGTAATTGCAGGTTTAGCAGCAGCTTCAGTAGTGGGTGTTGCAGTTCCAGGTATGGATTCTGCTCAGGCACAAGTTTCAAACGAGGCGCTAAAAGAAATTAATGGACAAAATCAAACTCAAAATCAAACGACTGTAACTGAAACAAAAACTGTAGAAACAAAATCTGACTTAAAATACACAGTAACTGCTGATGTATTAAATGTTCGTTCAGGTGCTGGTACAGGACATAACGTGATTTCTAAAGTGAAATCAGGTCAAGTACTACAAGTAATTGGACAAGAAAACGGTTGGTTCAAAGTAACTGTAAACGGTCAAACTGGTTATGTAAGTGGTGACTTCGTAACGACTGGTGGTAAAACAGGGACTACTGTTCAACAAGGAACTGGTACTTACACAGTAAACGTTTCTTCACTTAACGTACGTACAGGCCCAAGTACATCTCATACAGTATTAGGTTCTGTAAATAAAGGTAAAACAGTACAAGTTGTTGGTGAAGTACAAGATTGGTTTAAAATCAACTTCAATGGTGGAACTGGATACGTAAGCAAAGACTTCGTAACAAAAGGTGGTTCTGCTGTATCTAACGAAACAAAACAACCAACTACAAACAACAATACTACTACAGTTCAAACTGGTGGTTCGTATGTTGTTAACACTGGTGCTTTAAAAGTACGTACAGGCCCAGCTACATACAACGCTGTAATCGGTGGCGTAACACAAGGTAAAGTATTAAACGTTACTGGCGCTGAAAATGGTTGGTACAAAATTAACCATAACGGCCGTACAGGTTACGTAAGTGCAGACTTCGTTAAGTTTGTAAAAGGCGGAGTAAACAACGTTACAAATAACAATAACGTTACAAATAACGTTCAACAACCAGGTAAAGACGTACAAAAACCAACAACAGGTGGAGATACATCTTCAATTGCTGGATTCGCTAGATCTTTAAATGGTTCACCATACAGAACTGCTGGTACAACACCTGCTGGTTTTGACTGCAGTGGATTCATTCACTACGTATTAAATCAAACTGGTCATAAAGGCGCTCGTCAAACAGTTGCTGGATACTGGAGCTCTAAAACAAAAACTAGCAATCCACAACCAGGTGATTTAGTATACTTCCAAAATACTTATAAATCAGGTCCTTCTCACATGGGCGTTTACTTAGGAAACGGTCAGTTCATTAGTGCAGAAACTGATGCAACTGGTGTACGTATTAGTTCTGTAAGTAACTCTTACTGGAGCAAGCACATGTTAGGTTACACAAAAGCATACTAAGAAAAAGTAGTTTATATACTTTTCGTATAGAGAAAAGGCTTTCCAGGGAAACTTGGGAAGCCTTTTTATAGTTGAATAAATTGGGAATGTAGTAGTTTTTACTGTAACTTCCCATTTAAAAATCGAGCGTATAGGTCATGGAAGTAGTTCGGGCGAAATAAGTTTGCTGCATGTCCTGCAAGCGGTATTTCTTTATATAAAACGTTAGGAAGAATGGATTTTAAATCAAAAAGGCAAGATTTATAGAGATGATCATGTTCACCCATTACCCATAGAATAGGGTGGGGAAGTGATTTTAATTTAGATTTTAAATCGAATTCTAAACGATGCCGTAATGATTGGGCAATGATTGATGAATGTAATTGCAATCCGAAACGGTAATAAATATTTCTGGAAATGACCGCGAACGGATTTGCCTTTAGTATGCCACTTGGAAAAATGGTATTCGCGTATTGAGAGAGCCATTTAGAGTAATCGTCCCCTCGCTTCTCCCAAAACTTTTGAAATACGTTATATAAAAGGGATGGATTATTATAATGTCCACCAATATGACAAATGCTTAATACTTTTTCTGGATGCATTTGTGCAAAAATTGTAGAGATATAACAGCCATAACTTAGAGCGCAAATATGGGCTTTTTGAATACCTTCTTTTTCATATAATTTCAATAGTTGATCTACAAGGCGCTGTAATGAAAATTCGATAGCTTCTCCTTTATCATCGCCGTGACCTAATAAGTCATAAGTGATAATGTTGTAGGAGGCGGAAAATCGCTTATGCTCTTTTTTAAAAGCGCGACGATTGCCAACTAATCCATGAATAAAAATGATTGTTTCCTTTTCGGAATGTATATTTGTTTGCAAAAAGGATACTCCTTTCAATAACGGGAGATTTATATAGTATTGTAAATTGATTATCTATCATTCGCATAGAATAATATTAAGTACCAGGTAATAATATCAGATGTTTATATCTGTTGTAAAGATGCGTTTGTATGTATATTTTGTAAAAACAGAAAAAGTGTGTTTACATTCAGTTTACATTCGTATTGTATTCTATTTTTAGAAAGAACAGTTTGGTTTAACACGAGGAGATGAACAGTGGAATGGACGTTAGAAATGAAATGAAGAAAAAAGGGAGCTGGAGGCAGTTTTTACGCCTTATTCAAGATACAAATCCTCCAAAAGGGATTCTTGCTTTTGCATTATTAATGAGTTTGCTTTCTACGGGAGCGAGTTTATTTATACCAATGTTAACGAAGGGGCTAGTAGATAATTTCTCACTTTCGTCAATTAGTACAGGGCAAATTGTTGGGCTAGTTGCATTCTTTATTATGCAAACTATAGCTGCAGGATTATCTATATATTTATTAAATTATATAGGACAGAAGATTGTAGCTGGACTAAGAGAACGTTTGTGGAAAAAGGTGCTTATTTTACCAGTAACTTATTATGATCAAAATAGAACAGGCGATACAATTAGCCGTATGACAAATGATACAGGAGTTGTGAAAACATTAATTTCTGAGCATTTGTCAAACTTATTAACAGGTGGTATTTCAATTGTCGGATCATTAATTGTACTATTTGTTTTGGATTGGAAAATGACACTTTTACTTTTAACGGTTATTCCATTATCAGTACTCATTTTAGTTCCACTTGGACGGAAAATGTATAAGATTTCAAAATCACTTCAAGATGAAACGGCTTCTTTTACTAGTGTATTAACACAAGTTTTATCGGAAATTCGTTTAGTGAAATCTTCGAACACAGAAAAAAGAGAATATGAAACTGGAAATAAAGGTATTGAAAAGTTATTGCAATTTGGTCTGAAAGAAGGAAAAGTGCAAGCATTAATTTCACCAGTCATGTCGTTTGTTTTAATGGCATTGCTTGTTATTATCGTAGGGTATGGTGGAATGCGAGTTTCTAGCGGTGCATTAACAACAGGGGAACTTGTAGCGTTTATTTTATATTTGGTTCAAATTATAATGCCAATGAGTCAACTATCTATGTTCTTTACACAATTCCAAAAGGCAATTGGTGCAACGGAAAGAATTAATACAATTTTAGAATATGAAGTAGAAGATCATGAAACTGGTGTGAAGGTCACAAATGCTAAGCAGCCAATCGTTCTTGAAAATGTACATTTCGAGTATAACGAAGAAGAGAAAGTGTTGAAGAATATTGATTTCATAATTGAATCAGGTAAAGTAACAGCAATCGTAGGACCAAGTGGTAGCGGAAAAACGACGTTATTCTCACTGTTAGAACGTTTTTACGAGCCAACTAGCGGTGCTATTAAATTAGGAAAAGATTCAATTAAGAATTATTCACTACAATCATGGCGACGTCAAATTGGTTACGTTTCACAAGATAGTCCG
This sequence comes from Bacillus cereus, assembly GCF_007678085.1. Classification (GTDB taxonomy): domain Bacteria; phylum Bacillota; class Bacilli; order Bacillales; family Bacillaceae_G; genus Bacillus_A; species Bacillus_A cereus_BE. The sequence continues at coordinate 433,430 of NZ_VEDW01000001.1, forward strand.
TTAATCGATGGAACAATTCGTGATAACATTTGTTACGGTGTTGAGGGCGAAGTGACAGATGAAGAAATTGAAAAAGTAGCAGCGATGGCGTATGTTGATGCATTTATTCATGATTTGCCAAATGGTTATGCAACAGAAGTTGGAGAACGTGGTGTGAAGCTTTCTGGAGGGCAAAGACAACGAATTGCGATTGCTCGAGCGTTACTTCGAAATCCACAAATTCTTATGTTAGATGAAGCAACTTCCAGTCTAGATAGTAAATCAGAGTCTGTTGTTCAAAAAGCATTAAATAACTTAATGAAAGGCAGAACAACGTTAGTTATTGCACATAGACTTTCGACTGTTGTAGATGCGGATAAAATTATCTTTATAGAAAAAGGGAATCTTACAGGAAGCGGTACACATGATGAATTGTTACGCACACATGACATGTATCGTGAATTTGCAACGCAACAATTGAAAATTAAAGAGGCATCATTATAAAATGAATAATCAGTGGGGCCTATACTCCGCTGATTATTCATTTTTAAAAGTTTTATTAAGGATGCTAATTAGAAAGGAAATGGTTCTTTTGATACCTAAAATATTAATTGTAGATGACGACCCGCATATTAGAGAACTTGTTTCTGTTTTTTTAGAGCGGGAAGGCTTTCAAACATATGAGGCAATTGATGGTCTAGATGCATTGCAGAAGATAGATGAAGTAAAAGTTGATATGGTTATTCTTGATATCATGATGCCGAATATGGATGGATTTGATGTATGTTTTGAATTAAGAAAATACTATGATATCCCGATTTTAATGCTAACTGCCAAAGGAGAAACGTCTCAAAAAGTAAAAGGGTTTCACCTTGGAACGGATGATTACCTTGTAAAACCATTTGATCCGATAGAACTAGTAGTGAGAGTAAAGGCACTACTGAAACGTTACCAAATTACAGTATCGCAATCCATCCAAGTTGGAAATGTACTGTTAAATCGTAAAACATTTGAAGTTACAGCCGGAGAACAAACGGCTACATTACCGCTAAAAGAATTCGAATTGCTCTTTACTTTAGGTTCTAAAGCAGGAAGAACGTGTTCGAGAGAGCAATTAATTGAAGATGTATGGGGGTATGATTTTGAAGGGAATGAACGTACACTAGACGTTCATATTAATCGGCTACGTGAGAAGTTTCAAGAAGAGAAATCGAACTTCAGTATTAAAACGATAAGAGGTTTAGGGTATCGCTTAGAGGTAAGTAAATGAGAAAAAGAAAACAAATGAGTAAGTTGAAGATGTTGAAAGTAACGGGAGCGATAATAGCGCTCTTTTCTTTTCTCACTATAATTTGGTCTGTCGCTTTTTATGTAGCATCTAGTATATTAGATGCTCTGGAAATAAACGTATCGCCGTTTGTTACTTTTTTAATTAGTGATATGGTCGGCTTTGTATTTATTGTTTTTATTTGGGTGTTAATTGGAGTATTAATGAGGCCAAAACGACAGGCAATGATTTGGACTATTATTGAACCGATACAAAAAATTGCAAAAGGAGACTTCTCCGTAAAAATACGCAATGAAGAAAAGTATGATGGAGAGATTGGTGTACTCGTAAAAAGTATAAATGATATGACAGATGAACTAAATGCGATGGAGAAAATGCGTCAGGAATTTGTGTCGAATGTTTCTCATGAAATACAGTCACCACTAACTTCTATAAAAGGATTTGCTCGAGCGCTACAAGACGATAATTTTTCCGAGGACAAAAGAAAGCATTATCTTGCCATTATTGAAACGGAAACGACGAGATTATCTAAGTTAAGTCAAAATTTACTGAAACTAACTCTTTTAGAGTCGGAAGAGTATACACCAGAAAGAGTGGCATATCAATTAGATCAACAGTTAAAGCAAATTGTGTTAAATAGTGAACCGCTCTGGGTTGAAAAAGAAATTGAATTAGAACTGGACTTAGAAAAAGTATATGTTATTGCTGACCAAGAAAGTTTGAGTCAAGTTTGGATTAATTTAATTCATAATAGTATTAAATTTACGCCAAGTGGCGGCACAATTACAATTCAGTTAAAAGAAAATGAGAAAGTAGTGGAAGTTCGAATTCGCGATTCGGGAATTGGTATATCAGAAGAACAGAAACAACATATTTTTGAACGTTTTTATAAAGCGGATTCTTCACGAAATCGTACTTATGGAGGAAGTGGCTTAGGTTTGGCCATCGTAAAAAAAGTACTCGACCTTCATCAAGGAGAAATAAAAGTCGAGAGTGAAGATGGGGATGGGGCAGAATTTATTGTTTGTATTCCGAAATATGAAGAAAAGTAGTGTTAGGAGGGAAATCTTCTAACACTACTTCTCTTTAAAAATACATTTCCCGTTACTGCAACTATATTGATAAGCTTTTCCTTCGTTATTCATACGGTATGAGTAGTCTGATTCTTTATCTTTCTTAAAGTCAACGTATGCTTCTGCACCGTTTTTATCATCATCGATATCAATGAATTGAACATAGCGTATAGAATAATCTTTCTTTTCGTTTAAACCTCTTTCTTGCAAGTTTGTACGAATACCGTCTACTAACTCGTCAAACAATGACCAGTTCAAATTAAGATTTTCAAATGACTCAGTATGTCTTCCTAAAATGCCGTTGTCTTGTATTATTTTTTTATTATTATCGTATGTATAAGAGTATGTAAAATAAGGTTCATCTTTATATACGACTTCTGCATAATAGCCGATAGTATAAAGGGGAGTATATTTTCCGGTTATACTTTGTATTTCTTTTTGACTATATCCTTTTATAGTATAGAGATAGTCGCTAGTATCTTTTTCTATTACTTTATAATGTAGTGGATTACCAAATATAAAGTACATAGCCAAAAATATGATACATAGTCCGACTATAGTTAGTGATAAGAACCATTTTTTTCTTTTCATACACATACACTCTCCTATACTGGATGTATTTATATTTTACATGAATCATGGCAAAAACATGAGACTTATAAATAAAAACTTTCTATAGTTACCTACAAGTAACCTACGCACATGAAAGTGCATCATTGCCTTTTTACATAAACATAGATACAATTTTAATATAATACATAACTGAGATGAGTAAGGAGTGTTATACTTGGCAGAATTAATACAAGGCAAAAATGCTTTAATTACAGGAGCAGGTAGAGGGATCGGTCGTGCTGTAGCGATTGCATTAGCGAAAGAGGGCGTAAATGTAGGTCTTTTAGCTCGTTCAGAAGAAAACTTAAAAGCTGTAGCGAAAGAAGTAGAAGCAGAAGGCGTAAAAGCTGTTATTGCGACTGCTGATGTTTCTTCATACGAAGAAGTGACTACTGCGATTGAGACGTTAAAAAACGGTTTAGGATCTATCGATATTTTAATTAATAACGCTGGTATTTCTAAATTCGGTAAGTTTTTAGAACTAGATGTTGCTGATTGGGAAAAAATCATTCAAGTAAACTTAATGGGTGTATACTATGCAACTCGTGCAGCTTTACCAAGTATGATTGAACAACAATCTGGTGATATTATTAATATTTCATCTACAGCAGGACAAAAAGGTGCACCTGTAACAAGTGCATATAGTGCTTCTAAATTTGGTGTTCTTGGCTTAACAGAATCGTTAGCGATGGAAGTTCGCAAACATAACATTCGTGTAACAGCTTTAACTCCAAGTACAGTAGCAACTGATATGGCTGTAGATTTAGGATTAACTGATGGAAATCCAGATAAAGTAATGCAAGCAGAAGATATTGCAGAGTTTATTGTAGCGCAGTTGAAATTAAATAAACGTACATTTATTAAATCAGCAGGACTTTGGTCTACTAATCCGTAAGGGATAAATGTATAAACAAAAGAAGGGATATTTATTCTGTAATGGAGTAGATGTCCCTTCTTTATTTTTACATGAAACGAAATGTTCTGTATAATCTAATCTAAATGATAAGCAGCTTTAAAAAGGAATATTCCGTTTCTAAGAATTAATATCTGCAGAGGTAAGTGTACAGCGCTTCAAACTGTCGGCAGTAAAGGCTATGATGGGTTTGTAATCGCAGTCGTAAAAGAATGACGAAAGGAGATAAAAAGGTGAAAAAGAAATTTCAAAAATTATAACATGTATCGTGTACAACACAGCTAGCTCGTGGACCTCCAACACACATAAAAATATAAGAATATATAAATTGGAGGTTAGGAATAGATGAGAACTGAAAAAGAAATGCTAGACTTAATTATGAATACAGCAAAAGAGGATGACAGAATCCGAGCAGTTATCATGAATGGATCGCGTGTAAATCCAAATGTGAAAAGAGATTGTTTTCAAGACTATGATGTTATGTATGTTGTACATGATATACAATCTTTTACGTCTAATCATAATTGGATTCATAGATTTGGAGAAATAATGATTGTACAAATGCCAGAAGAAATGTCATTAATTTCAGCGGACGAAGACGGGAAATTTCCGTATTTAATGCAGTTTATGGATGGAAATCGAATTGATTTAACACTCGTTCCATTTGATTTGATAAATAAGTTCGTTGGACAAGATAGTTTAAGTGAACTGCTTCTGGATAAAGATAATTGTATTGTTGAATTTCCACCAGCAAGCGATAAGGATTACTTAATAAAAAAGCCTACAGAAAAAGAGTTTTTAGATTGCTGTAATGAATTTTGGTGGTGTAGTACGAATGTGGCAAAAGGACTATGGAGAGAAGAACTTTCTTATGCGAAAGGGATGCTCGATGGTCCAGTACGAGATATGTTCATCGTAATGCTAGAATGGCATATTGGTATGAAAACAGACTTTACAGGTAATGCAGGAAAGTTTGGGAAGCATTTCGAGCAATATATTGAAAAAGATATGTGGGAGCATTTTAAATTGACCTATTCGGATGCTGAATATGAAAACATATGGGAGTCATTCTTTGTCATGGGTAATATATTTAGGGAAGTAGCGAATGAAATTGCTAATGCATATGGATATCAATACCCGCAAGGTGATGATGACAGAGTGACAAGCTATTTAAAACATGTGAAAGCTTTACCGAAAGATAGTACATCGATTTATTCATAATAGTAAGCAGTAAGACTGTCCAAATTACGGACAGTCTTATTTTTGTTCATGAATAGGAATTTCCCTAACAAAGTGAAGAGGAATCACATATGAAACTTTAGGGAGGTTTTTAACATGTATTATTTTTATTCGCCACAAATGTTTGCTCCATATCAATGGGGACTAGAACGAGATATTTCGTACGCCTATATGCCATATAACTCATTTTATTATGGAGACTATATCGCATATATCCCTCAAAATTTTGAAGTACAGATGAAAGCAGATGAGCGTGGATCATGGACACCATTTTCTTGGGTCGAAAAATATGCGTATGCATTTTCAGGACCGTACAATAAAGCGGAAGTTGCTCTTACATTTGATGATGGACCAGATTTAGAATTCACGCCAAAAATATTAGATAAGTTAAAACAACATAATGTAAAAGCGACTTTTTTCCTGCTTGGTGAAAATGCAGAAAAGTTTCCGAATGTAGTAAAACGTATTTCGAATGAAGGGCATGTAATTGGCAATCATACGTATAGCCATCCTAATTTAGCGAAAGTAAATGATGCTGAGTACCGTAATCAAATTATAAAAACAGAAGAAATATTAAATCGTTTAGCTGGTTATGCACCGAAGTTTATTCGTCCACCGTATGGTGAAATACTTGAAGATCAATTGAAGTGGGCAACAGAGCAAAATTTTATGATTGTACAGTGGAGTGTTGATACAGTTGATTGGAAAGGTGTAAGCGCTGAAACAATTACAAATAATGTGTTAGGGAATTCATTTCCTGGCAGTGTCATACTTCAGCATTCAACCCCAGGCGGACATTTACAAGGATCTGTAGAGGCACTAGACAAAATCATTCCACAGTTAAAAACGAAAGGGGCACGTTTTGTAACGCTACCAAGTATGTTCCAAACATCGAAAGAGAGAAAATAAAGTGGAGTGCGGGGTATTGTCAATCAGCCACACTATTAAGAATAGGACTCCTCAGTACTTTAAAATGGGAGTCCTATCTTATTTATAAATTATTATTTTCTAGTAAGTCTTTTCCTTGCTCTATAACAAATTCATAGTATGCAAGATCATATGGATAAATATCATCAAAAGTTATCGCTATCGGTTTATTGCTCAAAACAGAAGTAGCCGTAAAAGATGAAATCTCTCTTTTTAATAGTTGTAGAAAAGAAGTTGCATGTATTTTCATCACATCGTCTACTTCTTCACCTGGTGCGAATGGAAGTGGATTTATGACATTGTGAAAATACATATGACAAAACTCGCGATCCGTAAGATTTGAAATATCATAATCTATTTTAAAGATGCCTTTGTATGCTAAATCAGTCGTTTGGAAAGAAAGCCCCAATTCTTCTTCAATTTCACGAAGACCACCAATTTGTACATCTTCATCATGCATAATATGTCCGGCTGAAGTAATATCCCATATACCCGGAGCTTCTTTTTTATTTTTAGAGCGTAATTGGAAATATAAAAACATATCTTCATCATTTTTTTCTACAAACCAGCAATGAAATGTTTCGTGCCAATCACCGTCACGATGCACTTCATCACGCAATTTCTTCCCAAGTGTATTTCTTTCAGGATCAAATATTGTTAACCACTCTGTCATTTAAATTCCCCTTTCTGCAAATTTTATTATACAATATTTGTATTGAATTTTGGGAAAATAAAGAAAAACGGAGTGGTTAATAGTGGGGATAGAGAGTAAAGAAATAAAATCGATTATTTCAACAGAGGAAGAATTACGGAAAATATTGGGGCAACCAAGTGAGCGAGCGTTAAAGAAAGTTATTTCATCATTAGACCACCATTGCATAGATTTTCTGTCAAAATCTCCTTTTCTAGTATTGTCTACTGCAAATAAATTAGGAGAGTGCGATGCTTCGCCGAGAGGAGACGCACCTGGATTTGTATACGTATTAAATAATAATCAAATTATCATTCCAGAAAGACCAGGTAACCGTCGTATAGATTCCATTTTGAATATTATTTCAAATCCACACGTAGGGTTACTCTTTTTTATTCCAGGCCTTGGGGAGACGCTCCGGATAAACGGCCGAGCGTATATTACAAACGACGAAGAGATATTGCAAGAAATGCAGGCGAATGGACGCAATCCGTTACTTGGAATTGTCGTTGAAATAGAAGAGTGTTATATTCATTGTGCAAAAGCTTTTATCCGATCTAAGATGTGGGATCCAGAATCATGGTTGAATAAAAAAGAGTTACCTTCAGCAGCAAAAATGTTGCTGGAGCATGCGAAAGTAAATACTTCTGAAGAAGATGTTGCACGTTCTTTAGAAGAAAGCTATACGAAAAGATTGTATTGAAAAAACTTTATAGATATAGTTTTTTAAGGTGAATATGTAAATATTTTAGAATGTGATATTCATATAAGAATCGTTGATTTATCAACCGGAGAAATGACAAAATAGGTAATTCGAGCGACAGTTGTATAATGTTATTGTGAAATACAATAATAATTGATTTTGAAAATAGCTAGTAAAAATAGGCTTGCTTTTTAAAAAGTTGGTAACTATAATAAGTTAACAAATAGACATGAACGAAAAAGTAACGATAAGGACACGAAATCATTTTTACGGTTTACAGAGAGGGAAGTCAAGGGTGTGAGCTTCCTAACACGAGAAATGATTTTACCACCTTTGAACTTCAATAGTGAACGAGTAATCTAGTAATTATTGACGGAATCAGCCGTTATCTGAACTTGAGCAATCTAGGGAGAAATACGTCTAGGTTGGAACAAGGGTGGAACCACGAAAACACATTCGTCCCTTTCCTAGGGATGAGTGTGTTTTTTTATGGATTTCAAGATTGAAAATTAAAAATAATTAAAAAATAGTATTGATTTTGTTTTTTATGCGAGTATAATGAGTTAACAAATAAACATGAACGAAAAGTAACGATAAGGACATGAAATCATTTTTACGGTTTACAGAGAGGGAAGCCAAGGGTGTGAGCTTCCTAACACGAGAAATGATTTTACCACCTTTGAACTTCAATAGTGAACGAGTAATCTAGTAATTATTGACGGAATCAGCCGTTATCTGAACTTGAGCAATCTAGGGAGAAATACGTCTAGGTTGGAACAAGGGTGGAACCACGAAAACACATTCGTCCCTTTCCTAGGGATGAGTGTGTTTTTTTATTACTTTGAAAGGAGGTGCTGTAACATGAAACGATTTGTACGTACGGATATAACCACCACCTGCATGATTAAAAAGCAGAGCAAGGTGATTGATAAAGATAAAAAATAAAACTGTAGGAGGAGATTAGAAGATGAATAACGTTATTAATGTTGGGGTGTTAGGCTTAGGTACGGTCGGAAGTGGTGTTGTCCATATTTTGAAAGAACATTATAAAAAAATTGCACTTGATACAGGGTATGAAGTGAAGGTAAAGACAGTCGTTGTACGTGACTTAGAAAAAGAACGTGATGTTTGTATTGATGGAATCGTAGTAACTAGTCATGTCGATGAAGTTCTAAATGATTCAAATATTGATATTGTAGTAGAGGTAATGGGCGGAATTGAAGAAGCGAAGCAGCACATTGTTAAGGCTTTACGAAATAAGAAACATGTCGTAACAGCAAATAAAGATTTAATGGCTGTATACGGTGCAGAACTTCTCCAACTGGCGAACGATAATGATTGTGATTTATGTTACGAGGCAAGTGTAGCGGGCGGTATTCCGGTGTTAAGAGGATTAACAGACGGATTAGCATCAGATCAAATTGAAAAAATAATGGGAATCGTAAATGGTACAACAAATTACATGTTAACAAAGATGAGTCAAAAGGGATGGTCGTATGAAGAGGCATTACAAGAAGCACAAAAATTAGGTTTCGCAGAATCGGATCCAACAGCGGATGTAGATGGGCTAGATGCGGCGAGAAAGGTAGCCATTCTTGCAAACTTAGGTTTTTCGATGAATGTTTCTTTAGATGATGTGCAAGTAAGAGGGATTCGAAAGGTCGAAAAAGAAGATTTACTAATGGCTGAAAAGTTAGGATTTACTATGAAATTAATTGGGAAAGCAGAGAAACAAGGATCAGCCATTCATTTAAGTGTAGAACCGACACTTTTACCAAGTCATCATCCATTATCGAATGTAAATAATGAATTTAATGCGGTATATGTTCACGGTAAAGCGGTAGGAGAAGTAATGTTTTACGGCCCTGGAGCTGGGAAATTGCCGACTGGTTCTGCTGTAGTAAGTGATATTATTTCAATCGTTAAAAATATGAATCAAGTTCAGAAAAATAAAAGTGCGTTAAAAGAACCAGAACCGTATGAATTACAGGGAGATGAAGAAGTCGTTTCGAAATATTTCTTACGTATTTCATTACGAGATGAACCTGGGATGCTGCAGAAAATAACAGAATGTTTCGTTAATTATTCTGTAAGCTTAAAAGAAGTTATTCAATTACCTGTAAATCGTGAACTTGCAGAAGTCGTTGTTGTGACACATCAAACTTCAAAATATCAATTTGAACGAGTACTAGGAGCGATAGAAAATGTCGCAAGTGAAATAAACAGTTATTACATTATTGAGGAGGAAAAACAATATGTATAAAGGATTATTAAATCAGTATGCTTCTTATTTACCGGTGAATGAAAATACACCTGATGTGAGCTTAATGGAAGGAAATACACCGCTTATTCCGCTATTAAATATATCAAAACAATTAGGGATTCAGTTATACGGTAAATATGAGGGAGCGAATCCGACAGGTTCTTTTAAAGATCGTGGTATGGTAATGGCTGTTGCGAAGGCGAAAGAAGAAGGTTCGGAGGCAATTATTTGTGCATCAACAGGTAATACTTCGGCATCGGCCGCAGCATACGCGGCACGCCTTGGAATGAAATGTATAATCGTAATCCCTGAAGGAAAGATTGCACATGGAAAATTAGCGCAAGCAGTTGCTTACGGAGCTGAAATCATTTCAATAGAAGGAAATTTTGATGATGCACTTAAGGCTGTAAGAAATATTGCTGCGGAAGAGCCAATTACATTAGTAAACTCAGTGAATCCTTATCGAATTGAAGGGCAAAAAACAGCAGCATATGAAATTTGTGACCAGTTGCAAAGTGCACCAGATGTTTTAGCGATACCTGTTGGGAATGCTGGAAATATTACAGCGTACTGGAAAGGTTTCTGTGAATATGAGAAAGAAAAAGGATATAAGAAGCCAAGAATTCACGGGTTTGAAGCGGAAGGAGCAGCTGCTATTGTAAAAGGACATGTCATTGAAGAACCTGAAACAATTGCAACAGCGATTCGTATCGGTAACCCAGCAAGTTGGTCATATGCAGTAGAGGCTGCCGAACAGTCTCATGGTGAAATAGATATGGTATCAGATGAAGAAATTTTACATGCGTATAGATTATTAGCAAAAACGGAAGGCGTATTCGCTGAGCCGGGATCAAATGCGTCATTAGCAGGTGTAATTAAACATGTTCAATCTGGAAAAATCAAAAAAGGAGAGACAGTTGTTGCAGTTTTAACTGGAAATGGCTTGAAAGATCCTGATATCGCAATTTCTTCTAATACATTAGACATTGCAAGTGTTTCAAATAATATAGAACAAATTAAAGAGCATATTAAAGGGGTGATTATGTCGTGATACCATTAAGTATTCGTGTTCCTGCTAGTACAGCGAATGTTGGACCTGGATTTGATTCAGTAGGAATAGCTTTGTCATTATATTTAGATGTGGTGGTAAAAGAAAAAGTTGATAAATGGCAAGTAATCCATTCCTTTGAAGAGTCTATTCCGACAGACGATACAAATTTAATTGTTAGCACAGCATGTAAAGTGAGTCCTTCTTTATCACCCCATATAATAGAAGTTACTAGTAATATCCCCCTAACAAGAGGGTTAGGAAGTAGTGCATCAGCAATTGTAGCTGGGATAGAGCTTGCGAATCAACTAGGCAATTTGAACTTAACGACTGATCAAAAAGTTCAAATTGCTACAAATTTTGAAGGACATCCAGATAATGTTGCTGCTTCTATATTAGGAGGAACTGTAATCGGAGCACTTGATGGAAAGAATGTTTCGGTTGTAAGAATTGAAAGTAAGGAATTAGGTGTAATTTCTCTTATTCCGAATGAAGAGTTAAATACAGATGAAAGCAGATCTGTATTACCAGATATGTTTCCGTTTCATGAAGCAGTTAAGGCTAGTGCGATAAGTAACGTATTAGTAGCTGCGTTTTGTCAAAAGAAGTGGGAAGTTGTAGGGGAAATGATGGAAAGAGATCATTTTCACGAGCCATTTCGTTTAGAACTGGTCCCTTTATTACCATCTATTCGGAAATGTGCAAAAGAATTTGGAGCATATGGTACAGCGCTTAGTGGTGCAGGCCCATCCATTTTTATATTAACACCGTATGAAAAACGTCAAGAAATTGCTGAGCAATTAGCGAGAGTATTTACGTCTATGAAAGTGTGTGAGCTAGAAATCGATCATAGAGGTATTACTGTAAATAAAGAAGAACATATAGAACTATAAAAAAGCTAGCAACGCTAGCTTTTTTTTGTTGTAAATATTTTTTCAGTTGGCATATAAAAGAAAAATAATAATGTATAATTTAGTATAGCGTGTATTCATTTGGAGGTGATCGTATGAAGAAACAGTCACCAGAAGAAAAAAGAGAACGTATAAGGAAAAGTGAATTGAAAAATAATCCTACGGGTTCTTTAAAGGATGGATTAAACAGAGCTGAATCAGGTAGTCCAGTTGATATGACAGGTGGTATGAATTGGAAAGGTACAGCGCTAGTAATTTTAGTACTAGTGTTAGGGTATATTATATATACTTATTTTTTTAGTTAAGAAATGCATGTGAAAGCTTCGGATTATTTTCTTTTATATTTAGTGGAGATGAAAAAACATGGTTATTGTACTACATATACACTAAATAGATTATAGATGTTCATACACACTTATTTATAATACTGAAAATAGAGCTAGCGTTATGCTAGTTCTATTTTTTTGCCACATTTCTGTAACAAAGCCACTGTATATTCAGTGGTGGAGGTGCAGAAGATGAAAAAAATGATAGCAATATGTCTTCTTACAACTATGTCATTTTCGACTTTAGTCGGGTGTGATGTAAAAGGTAACAACGCTGTAGAAGAGTCTAAAATAAAGAAAGTGACGTATAAAGAGTTTACTTACGATGTAAATCCAGAGACTTTCACGTTAACTGTAGAACATGATGGTGTAAAGGAACAGGCGTCACAGCCGTTACCGAAAATGAAGGTGTCGAATGTAAAAAAAGCCAAGGATCGCACATCTTGGGAATATCCAGATCAAAAAGTAAAAGTGAATCTAGAAAAGAAAACAGATCACTTAAATATTGAAGTGGAATCGACTGGTGCAGAAAGTTTTACATGGCCGAAAGTACAAGCAGAAAATTATACACTTCCGTTATGGGAAGGAAAGCAAATTCCGAGTAATGATGAAAATTGGAAGAAGTTTTTAAAGGATGATGCATATTCATTTGCTGAATCATTTTCTATGAAGTTTTTTGCGTTAAATGGTTCGAAATATTCCATTGTGTATATTGCGAACAATATGTTTAATAATGAATTGAAATTTCATTCGGATCCGAAAATAGGGTTTGACTTTATACATGAATTTCCGAGTATAAATAAAAATAAAACATATGGATTTCAATTATATGTGACAAATAATGATGCAGTCAGTATTGCTAAATTGTATAAGGATAACATTGCTGGAAAAGGTGAATTTAAAACATTACAAGAAAAGGCTAGAAAAAATAAAGAGATTGAAAAACTTTATGGTGGGGCTCATTTTTATTTTTGGAATCAAAATGGTTTGTCTGACAGTAACGTAAATTGGCCAAAGATAAGAGAACAAATAAATAGTCCTGTATTTAGCCATATAAAAGAACTTATTCAAAAGAATAGTTCTGAGCCTGGAGAATTAAATGTATTTGAGCAAGTAAGTAAACAAGATTTCATTGATCAGTACCAAAAAAATGTTATTTTGCGCTATGTAAATGAAGTATTATCAATGAAGGAATTGTATAAAGAGGATATTTTCCCAAAAGTTGATCAGAACGCTAGTGAGTTATTAGATAAAGGCGTGGATCACTTATCGAAGATGGAGTTATATAACTTAAATAAACATATATTAAAGTCAGCGTTCGGTGATGCGATTGAAGAAGTAAGGAAATGGGGTAACGCAGATGGAACGGATATTATAAAGGAAATGAAAGCGGCAGGAATAGACAATGCGTGGATTGGGTTACCGAACTGGGAACAAGGGTATATGCAGCCTAATTTCGTGACAGAAGCTAAGAAAATGGGATATTTAGTTGGTCCATATGATTCTTACCATTCTATTCACGAAAAAGCTGATAAAAATTGGAATACAGCTTCTTTTCATGATCCATCGTTATATGAAGAGGCAACTGTGACGAGGAAAAACGGAGAAAAGGTGCAAGGATTTTTAGGTAGAGGGAGAAAATTAAATCCAACTGTATCCCTTCCTAGTGTAAAAGAGCGAATGAATGATATATTACAAAATGGACCTAAATATAATTCATGGTTTATTGATTGTGATGCAACAGGGGAAATTTACGATGACTATTCGGCTAAACATATAACGACACAAGAACAAGATTTAAAAGCAAGGTTGCAACGAATGGATTATATTGCGCAAGAAAAAGGTATGGTAGTTGGTTCAGAGGGCGGAAATGACTTTGCAAGTAGCACGATTGCATTTGCTCACGGCATTGAAACGCCTGTAATTAAATGGGACGATGAAGACATGAGGAAAAACAAAACAAGTCCGTATTATGTGGGGGGATATTGGTCACCGAATCAAAATGTCCCAGAAAAATATGCAAAACAAGTCCCGTTAAAAGAAGAATATAAACAAGTGTATTTAAACCCTGTATATGCAGTACCGTTATATAAATTAGTATACAATGATTCAGTTATTACAACGCACCATTGGGAATGGGGAAGTTTGAAAGTAAAAGATGAGGTTGGAAACCGTATGTTATACGAATTATTGTATAACGTTCCTCCGTTGTACCATTTAGATGAAGTAGAGTGGAATAAGCATAAACAAGAAATTACGCAGCGCCTGAAAGTTTGGAATGACGTTCATGAAAAGGCAGTAAAAGAAGAAATGGCGAACTTTGCATATTTGTCAGAAGATAAATTAGTTCAAACTACTTCTTATGGAAAAGATATTAAAATTATTGTGAATTTCTCGAATGAAGAGATAGAAATAGAAAAGACGAAAATAAAAGCAAAATCCGCCTTCATTAATAATCATGGGAAGAAAACAATGTATACACCGCTTGAGAAAAAATAATGTGAAATGTATTGTTTTTACTAATTTTTCAGGTGGAAATTGAAGGATTCGAAACGAATAAATTTATAAATCTGAAGTTTAGGATGTTATGGAATGTTAAATTTTTGAAGTTGAAAAAATAGTGACTTGCCAAAAATAAGCACGAGAGTATAATGTGAAATGGAATACATATTGGATTCATCATGTAACCTTACAAAAATGTAAGGTGTTTGAAAGGAAATTCAATATGAAGATTGCTAGACATACATTATACTAGGGAAAGAGAAAGAGAGGCGAATGAAGATGAGCTCTGAATTAGAACAAAATACGAGAAGCAATAAAAAACGTTCTAAAAGAAAGTCAATAAAATGGTTCATTTTAATTCCATTTTTCCTACTTATTTTTGGAGGAGTAGGATATGGATCATTAATATATAATAAAGCAAAAGCTGTTGTAAGTGATGCGTATGCACAAATTGATAAATCATCAAAACGTGATAAAGAAGTTGAGCCTTTAAAGGATAACATCTCTATTTTAATTATGGGTGTAGATGGTAGTGAAATGCGAAAAAGTCAATATGGTGAAGCTGTTCGCACAGATGCACTTTTATTAGCAACAATTAATAAAGATGATAAATCAGTTAAATTAGTAAGTATTCCACGTGATTCACGTGTATATATTCCATCTAGAAAGAAATTAGATAAAATTACACACGCACACGTATTTGGTGGTGTTGAAAGTACACGAGATACAGTGGAAAGATTTTTAAATGTTCCTGTTGATTATTATGTGAAATTTAACTTTGAATCATTCGTACAAATTGTCGATTCACTTGGTGGTATTGATATTGATGTACCTGTTACTTTCACAGAGCAAGATAGTAAAGACCAAGCGGGTATGATTCATTTAGAAAAAGGCTTCCAACATTTAAATGGAGAACAAGCGCTTGCACTTGCAAGAACGCGTAAAATTGATAGTGACGCAATGCGTGGACAAAGACAACAACTTGTAATAGAAGCAATTGCAAAAAAAGCGATGTCTGTGCAATCAATTAGCAAAATGGGCTCTTTACTTGATGCGATTGATAAAAATATGAAAACGAACTTAACTTTCGATGATATGCTTGCTATTACAAAAAATATGGCAGGATCTAATTTGGAAATGGAAAAAATGCAAATAGAAGGTACGGATAAACGTATCGGAGGTATTTATTATTACATTCCAAACGAAAAAAATGTAAAAGATATTTCGAAAAAATTAAATGAGCATTTAGGTGTAACACCAAAACCAGTTCGAAATGAATAATAAAAAAAGATTGGCCTTTGCCAATCTTTTTTTCTCGGGTTGGATTTGTAACTTTTCTGTACCGATTTTTTATTTTTAAAAAATTATACTTAAATCATTTTAAGTTATATAAACAAAAGGTGCAATTATACGATATACTAGAGGAGACGATTTGGCAATTAACTCCTAATGCTGAAGAGAAGCAAATGCAATACATCAAAATCATAGAACGAATTGAATTAATAGGAGATTGAAATAGGCTAAAGCAAGTTTTCTTGAATATTGTTCAAAATGCCATTAAATATTCACATAAAAATGGTAAAGTATATATTGAAGCGACTAAAAATGAAGGACAAGCAGTGATAAAGGTGAAAGACGAAGGGATTGGAATTGCTACAGAGCATTTACCATATATAGAACAGTCATTTTACCAGATTAATAATCATGCTATTAGCTATCGTAAAAAAAAATGGTAGAGCTTCATGGAGGTACACTGAGTATTATAAGTACAGAAAGAATAACCATTTTGATAAAACTCCCATTATAATACATATAATATCTGTTTATATAGTGTAATAAAATAAATAGATGTATAATTATATTGGGTGATTTATATATAAGATTAATAGGGAGAGGAATTCGATAGAATGGAAAAAGCTTTTAAAATTAAACGAGTAGTAGTCGTTTTAATAGCGATTGCAGCAGTAGCTATTGGGTATTTCATGTTTCAATCCATTACTTCACCAGCAAAGGCTGTTGCAAAACAAGAAAACGTAGTACAGCTTGCAAGTGAACAACCGAAAGTAGAAATGAATAAAACGGCACCAAGTCGTTTTAATGGAAAAGAAAGAAAAGTTGCTTATCTTACATTTGATGACGGCCCAGGGAAATATACGGCTGAATTGTTAAATACGTTAAAACAGCATGATGCGAAGGCGACGTTCTTTTTAATTGGAGCGAATGTAAAAGAATTTCCGGATTTAGTGAAACGTGAAAATGCAGAGGGTCATTATGTAGGTATGCATAGTATGACACATAATTTTGCAAAGTTATATAAAAATGGCGAGTATGTAAATGAGATGAAAGAAGATCAAAGCTTAATCGCAAATATTATTGGAAAATCACCTAAATTAACACGTCCACCATACGGTTCGATGCCTGGTTTAAATGAAGGTCTTCGTAATAAAGTGGCAGAGGGCGGTTTTAAAGTATGGGATTGGACAATTGATTCATTAGATTGGAAGTATAATAAAATGCAAGTTGATGCAGCAGCAGCACAAATTGCTCAAAATGTATTAACAAATGCAACAAAACCACAGGAAGTCATTTTAATGCATGACATTCACCCACAATCAGTTGCTGCTGTGCCAGCAATTTTAAAAGGGTTAAAAGAAAAGGGTTATGAGTTTGAAGCTTATCATGAAGAGAGTCACTTCCCAGTGAATTTCTGGCATGATAACCGTATGTAATGGAGGAATGAACGTTGAAGTATGGAAAAGTAGCAGTAGTTGGAGCACTATCAGTAGGACTATTAACAGGTTGTTTCGGTGAAAAACCAGAAGAAAATCTATATACAGCTTTTGAAACAGCGGCGACACAAGAAAAATCATTAGTTGATGAAGCGAAGAAATTAGAGAAGTTAGAGAAGGAAGGTCAAGAACTATATTCTCAAATTTTACAAGAAGGTAAAGATCAAAATGATGCTGTTATGAAGAAAATAGAGCAAGCTACCTCAAATGTAGATGAACGTGAAAAAGTATTGAAAAATGAGAAAGAAATGTTAGAAAAAGCTCAGAAAGAAACGAAATCTATTCAAGGAAATATAGAGAAGCTTGAAGATAAGAAGTTACAAAAACAAGCGAAAGCAGTAGAAGAGTCGTATAAAAACCGTTATGATGCATTCCAAAAAATGAATGAAAATTATACGAAGGCGTTAGCGACTGAAAAAGAACTGTATGAAAAATTAAAAGTAAAAGAAACGAAATTAAAAGAGATTGGTGAAAAAGTTAAAGCTGTTAATGAATTAACTGTGGAAGCACAAAAATCAAAAGAGCAATTTAACAATTTTACAAAAGAGTATAATGACAGTAAATTAGCATTCTACAAAGATGCAGAGATTAAGATTAAAGATAAGAAATAAAGAAGCATCTTAAGCGTAATAAAAAGCCGGAGAAACATCGTCACAAATGTTTTTTCGGTTTTTTACGTTAAATGAATAGAAAAGACTGGAATTGATATCATAAAAGAGTTATAGTGAATTATTCCAAGGGAAACATTGTAAAGTAAGGAGATTGAAATATGTCATATGAATTTTTACTCAAATTAGGTTTAGCACTCTTTTTAGGATTATTCATCGGGATAGATAGGCAGCTAAAGAATAAACCACTTGGCGTGAAAACAAGTATGGTTATTTCTGTAGCAAGTTGTTTAATTACGATGGTTTCCATTGAATCCGTACATGTATATTCTGTTCCAGGGCATACAAATATGGATCCAATGCGTCTAGCTGCTCAAATTGTAAGTGGGATTGGTTTTCTTGGGGCAGGTGTTATTTTACGAAGAAGTAATGACGTTATTTCTGGATTAACGACAGCTTCTATGGTGTGGGCTGCTTCAGCTTTAGGTATAGCAATTGGGGCAGGATTTTATTTACAAGCGACGGTTGCTATGATTTTAATCATTTTAGCGATTAATGTACTTCCGCAACTTGTGAAAATCGCAGGTCCGTATTCATTAAGACAAAAAGATTTATCTATAAAAATTACTGTCAAAGAGCATCATGAGTTGGATGGTATATTTAAGCAAATTAAAAATTTAGGTATGCATGTGAAACGAGTAAAAATTAAAGATATAGATAGTGGAGCATTTCAGCAACTGGAGATGGTTATTTTAGCTCCAGAAGACTTGTATACGACAGAGTTATATAGTTCCTTAAAAGAGATAGATCGAGTAGTTTCAGTTGAAGTGGAAAGTAGATAATAGTGATAAAAAAGAGTGAAGTGCATTCACTCTTTTTTCATTTGAATTTTTAAGGAAAAAAATTGATATAATGATGAATAACAAGGGGGAGAAATGATGGAAATACATATTAGAAGAGCGATAAAAGATGATATACCAGGTATCGCAAAAGTGCATGCTGATAGCTGGAAAACAACGTATAAAGGGATATTTGCCGACGAAATTTTAGAAAATATCACATATGAGCAACGAGAAAAACAATGGGGAAATATTTTTCGACAAGAAGACAAATACCAATTTAGATTTGTAGCAGAGACGTTAGATGGGACAATAATTGGATTCATTGATGGGGGAGTTGAAAGAAGTGGTACATATAATTGTGATGGGGAATTATATGCAATCTACCTTTTACAAGAGTATCAAGGAATGAAAATAGGACAAAAGTTATTTCAAGCTTTATTATCGGAATGTATAAATAATGATATACAATCACTTTTAGTATGGATTGTTACGAAAAATCCTTCTAAAAGGTTTTATGAAAAATATAATCCAGAAAAAATTGACACGAAATTTTTAGAGAGACTAAACATAGAAGAAACAGCATATTGTTGGAGAGATGTAAATAATATTATTATGTAAACTTAATGTTTGAAAGAGGTATGCCAATTAAGGTATACCTCTTTTGTTTAACCATTTTGGATGGATTACTAATGAAAAATAGTAAGTATGTAGTTTGAAATTGAGTATTTTTTTCGTGTATTTTTAACTAGATTAAAGAAAAGAGAGAAAACAAGAAAAATTAAATTAGATAAAAAAATTCTGAAATATACTATTGAATTGAATATCGTTATCAATTAGAATCATAATTGATAACGATATTCAATTGTTGTTTATTATATAAAATTTCGATAGCTTTAATATAAAGAGGAGGACCAATATGCAGCATGCGAAACAAATCGCAGAACATGCAACACTACAAAGCTTTTTAAACTGTTATTTAAGGGAAACAGGGAGTGGAGAATGGATTACAGAGGATGAAAAAATGAAAAGTATCTTCAGTAATACGTCGAAAAGAGATAAAGTCCCCACATATTTATATTGTCGGCTATCGGCGCAGAACGTTACTTTGTATGGAGAAGTTATATATAAATCAGCAACAGATCGCCATTTGTTTGGAGAACAATTTTATTATCAAATGGGAGAAAATACGAATGTTATAAAAGCAGATTACGTTACTGTTATTACGTTTTTAATAAAAGAAATGTCTATGATTTATGGGGAGGGTACAAATCCCGCTGAACTTATGCTTCGAGTTATTTGTAGTTGTCAAAATATTGAAGAATTTACAAAGGAGAGAATAGAAGATAAATCTGCATTATACGGTTTCCATACATCCTTTATAGAAGCGGAGCAATCTTTATTATTTGGACATTTAACTCATCCAACTCCAAAGAGTAGACAAGGTATTTTGGAATGGAAAAGCGCAATGTATTCTCCAGAATTAAAAGGAGAATGTCAGCTTCATTATTTTAGGGCACATAAAAGTATAGTAAATGAAAAATCATTATTATTAGATTCTACAACAGTAATTCTAAAAGAAGAGTTACGTAATGATGAGATGGTTAGTAAAGAATTTATATCGAAGAATTGTAATGAAGATGAATATTCATTACTTCCAATACATCCGCTTCAGGCAGAATGGTTATTACATCAACATTACGTACAGGATTGGATAGATCAAGGAGTACTTGAATATATCGGTCCTGCCGGTAAGTATTATATGGCAACATCATCACTTAGGACGTTATATCATCCAAAATCAAAATATATGCTTAAGTTTTCATTTCCAGTAAAAGTAACAAATTCAATGCGCATTAATAAATTGAAGGAATTAGAGAGTGGTCTTGAAGGAAAGGAAATGCTAAATACAGCAATTGGTGAAGTGTTAGAAAAGTTTCCAGGTTTTGATTTTATTTGTGATCCAGCATTTATTACATTAAATTACGGTGCAGAAGAATCTGGATTTGAAGTAATTATACGAGAGAATCCTTTTTATAGTGAACATGCAAATGACGCTACTTTAATTGCTGGACTAGTTCAAGACGCTATACCTGGGGAACGTACTCGTTTATCGAATATTATTCATCAACTAGCAGATTTAGAAGGTAGAAGCTGTGAAGAAGTAAGTTTAGAGTGGTTTAGACGATATATGAATATTTCTTTAAAGCCGATGGTATGGATGTACTTACGTTATGGTGTTGCATTAGAAGCTCATCAGCAAAATAGTGTTGTTCAGCTAAAGGACGGTTACCCAGTCAAATATTATTTCCGTGATAATCAAGGTTTTTATTTCTGTAATTCAATGAAAGAGATACTTAATAATGAGTTAGCTGGTATTGGAGAACGTACTGGAAATTTATATGACGACTATATTGTAGATGAGAGATTTCGTTACTACTTAATTTTTAACCATATGTTTGGACTCATTAACGGATTTGGTACAGCGGGATTAATTAAGGAGGAAATTCTTCTCTCGGAATTAAGGTCTGTACTTGAATCGTTCCTTCCTAATAACCGTGAACCTTCGACCTTTTTAAGAGAATTGTTGGAAGAGGATAAGTTGGCATGTAAAGCAAATTTATTAACGAGATTTTTTGATGTCGATGAGTTAAGTAATCCTTTAGAACAAGCGATTTACGTACAGGTACAGAATCCGCTCGTTAGAGAAGTGGCTGTCCGTTCATAAATAACATTAAAATTTCACGTAATACAAATAATGGTATTTCCCATAAGGTGGAGGGAGTTATGAAAGTGGACATGTATCATACGAGAATATTGAAAGCGCTTGAATCAGAAGATTACATTTCAGTACGAAGAAGAGTGTTACGTCAATTAGTAGAGTCGTTAATTTATGAGGGGATCATTACGCCAGTTCGTATAGAAAACGAAGAAAAAATTCTTTTTCTTATACAAGGACTTGATGAGGACAACAAAAGTGTCACGTACGAATGTTACGGAAGAGAACGAATGACATTTGGACGTATCTCTATAGATTCATTAATAGTAAGGGTTCAAGAGGGAAAACAAGAAATACAATCAGTTTCGCAATTTTTAGAAGAAGTTTTTCGGATTGTTAACGTAGAACAAACGAAATTAGATTCTTTTATTCATGAATTAGAACAAACGATATTTAAAGACACGATTGCACAATATGAAAGACATAATAAGGTGAAATATACTCAAAAATCATACGATGACTTTGAAAGCCTTTTAATAGACGGTCACCCATATCATCCTAGCTATAAAGCACGCATTGGATTTCAATATCGCGACAATTTTCAATATGGATATGAATTTATGAGGCCAATAAAACTTATATGGATTGCAGCTCATAAGAAATATGCGACTGTAGGTTATGAAAATGAAATGATTTATGACAATATTTTAAAAGGTGAGATAGGTGCGCATAAATTAGAAGCGTTCATGGAACGAATTCACAGTGCGGGATGTGATCCAAAGCAATACGTATTTTTACCTGTTCATCCTTGGCAATGGGAAAATTTTATCATTCCTAATTACGTTGATCATATACAAGGTAAAAATATTATTTATTTAGGAAAATCAGCGGACGATTATTGTGCGCAACAGTCAATGAGAACGTTAAGAAATGTTACGAATCCAAAGAGACCATATGTAAAGTTATCGCTGAACATACTTAACACTTCAACACTCCGTACGCTGAAACCATATTCAGTTGCGAGTGCACCAGCTATATCGAATTGGTTAAGTGATGTCGTAAGTCAGGATTCTTATTTAAGGGATGAATCACGTGTGATTTTGTTAAAGGAATTTTCGAGTGTAACGTATGATACGAATAAGAAAGCCACATATGGTTCATTAGGGTGCATTTGGCGTGAAAGTGTTCATAAATATTTGGATAGACAAGAGGATGCTGTTCCCTTTAACGGTGTATATGCAAAAGAGGAGGATGGTACACCAGTTATTGATATATGGTTAAACAAATATGGGATAGAAAATTGGCTACGATTACTTATTCAAAAAGCGATTATTCCAGTTGTGCATCTTGTTGTAGAGCATGGGATCGCATTAGAATCACACGGACAAAATATGATTTTAGTTCATAAAGAAGGGCTACCTGTCCGTATTGCATTAAAGGATTTCCATGAAGGACTTGAGTTTTATCGTCCATTCTTAAAAGAAACGAATAAGTGTCCGGACTTTACTAAAATACATAAAACGTATGCGAATGGAAAAATGAATGATTTCTTTGAAATGGATCGTATGGAATGTTTACAAGAGATGGTATTAGATGCACTGTTCTTATTTAATGTAGGAGAATTAGCTTTCGTACTTGCGGATGAATATGATTGGAAAGAAGAAAGTTTTTGGATGATAGTGGTCGAAGAAATTGAAAATCATTTTAGGGAATATCCACACTTGAAAGATAGATTTGAAAGTATCCAGCTATACACTCCTACATTCTATGCTGAGCAATTAACGAAGCGTCGATTATATATGGATGTGGAATCGCTCGTTCATGAAGTTCCAAATCCATTGTATAGAGCAAGAAAACTTAACAAACAAAAATCAGTTGTTACAGGGGGAAATCATGCTAATCGTTAATAAAGAAGAGTATAGCAAAAGTGATTTTGATTTGAGATTACAAGTTTATAAGGAAATGGAACAATTTCAAGAAGCAGCAGGAAATAGATTTGCGCTTTGTTTGAAAGATCCATTTGATATTATTACGCTTGTGTTTTTCTTAAAAGAAAAGAAATCATCAGTATTGCTTATACATGAAGATACGCCAAAAGAAACGGCTATTGAAATGGCGAAGCGTGCAAATTGTATCGGGGTTTTATATGGAGAATATGGCGGTTTTACGAAATTAGAAGTAGTGAACTCTTTACTAGAAGAGCCTTCTTTATTGCAATATAGTTCTGGAACTACAGGAGAACCAAAACTGATTTGTAGAGCATGGACGGAAGTGGATACAGAAATTACTGCTTATAATGAAGCTTTAAACTGTGAAGTAGATGAAGTGCCGATTGTTATGGCTCCTGTTTCGCATTCATATGGACTCATATGTGGTACGTTATCTGCGATTACGCGGGGAAGCAAGCCTGTCATCATTACAAATAAAAACCCTAAATTCGCATTAAATATAGTTCGCAATACAGAAAAACATATCATATATGCAGTACCACTTATGTTACATATTATGGGGAGTTTCCCTCAAGGAACGTTTCAGTTTCATAAAATTATGACATCTGGAGCGCCTTTGCCAGAAGCATTATTTTATAAACTAAAAGAAACGACAACATATATGATGCAGCAATACGGTTGCTCTGAAGCAGGTTGTATTAGTATATGTCATGATATGAAAAGTCATTTAGATTTAGGAAATCCACTACCTCATGCGAGTATAAGTATAGGTTCAGATGAAAATAAGCCTGAAGAAATCGTAGTGAAAATGAACAATAAGGAAATTTTTACGAAAGATTTGGGGTATAAATCTGAGCGCGGCCTTCATTTTATGGGGCGCATGGATGATGTGATTAACGTTTCAGGATTAAAAGTCTTTCCTATAGAGGTAGAAGAAGCGATTCTTCGACTAGAAGGGGTTCAAGAGGCAATTGTATATCGAGGGAAACATCCCGTGATGGGCGAAATAGTTAAAGCGAAAGTAATCTCTCATATTGATCCAGTTCGAATAAGAGAATGGTGTATGCAGCATTTACCAGCTTATAAAGTTCCACATGAGATTGAAAGTGTAACTGAAATTCCGAAAAATAAAACTGGAAAAGTAAGTAGAAAGTTACTAGAGATGGGAGAGGTTACAGCATGAGACGTGAAATATTAAAAAATGAAGTGTTGAAAATTATGACAGAAAAAATGGAACTAAAAAATGTAACGCATTTAGAAGAAACGATGCGTTTAAACCAAGATTTATATATAGATTCGGTAATGATGTTACAACTCATAGTTTACATAGAAATGGATGTAAAGCTATTCGTTCCAGAAGATGAGGTAGACCCAAAGGCATTTCTTACTGTAGGATCTTTACTTGATTTTATGGAGGAGTTACAGCCGGTATAAGAAATAAATGTGAATAATTAACCTTTAGGAAAGTGGATGAGAATATGACTTCAATTAAAGTTCACTGTTTAGTGAGTTGTTTTTGTGAAATTATAAAAAGGCGTAGCGATATTGATTTTCGTCCCTTTTATTTTGGACTATGGGACGGCGATTTTGATATAACAGAAGGCGGTATTATATCGTATCACTCCGAAAATATTAACCATGATAATTATTTATTATGGTATGAAAAGTTGTATGGCATGAAAGTGAACGAATGGTATGATCATGCAAAAGATAAAGATAGCAATGTAGAAACGTTTTTACAATTAGTAGAAAACAAGCCAGAAAATCGTTATGTTATTGTAATGGTTGATATGTCTCTATTACCTGAGAGGGAAAATAAATTCCATCAAAAACCGTTTCCGCATTATTTAATGATATCGAAGACAGAGAAAGAAGAAGAGTGGTTTATGCTAGATCCTGATTTTCGTTGGGAAGGGAATATGGGAAGAGAAAAAGTGCTCCACTCTGTTCAACATAACCCATTCGGTGGAGGGTATTTCATTGATGTAGAAGAAATTCAGGAGCCAACAGAAGAAATGGTAGCAAGTTATTTCATAGAAACTTTCAAAAGAAATGACAATGAACTGACTATGGAGCTGAAAAATTTAATTATAAAAATGGCAAATGAAGAAGATGGGTATTTGCTTTCTGGTCTTGTAGCGGCAGTAAAACAAATACCAGTACTTGCAATTCGTAAATATAGTTATGAACATGCCTTTGCATACTTCCGTGAAACGTTGCAATATTCGGAGCAAGAATTTGATTATTGGTGTGATCGGGTAGAAGATATTGTACAAGGATTTACAAATGTACAGTATCGTGCAATTAAAATGGCAATGACGAATAATAAAAGTATGCTATTGTCAATTGTTGAAAAGCTGGATGAAATGAATGCAATTGAACTGCAAATTAAGGCTGAATTAGAGAGACAGTTTTTATTATGGAAAGAAATGAAAACAAACAAGTCTGTCTTAGTATTATAAAAGCTAACTGAATTTAAGATAAGGGAGTTCAAACCTATGAAATATTCATTATGTACTATTTCCTTTCGTCATCAATTAATTTCATTTACTGATATCGTTCAATTTGCATATGAAAACGGTTTTGAAGGAATTGAATTGTGGGGGACTCATGCACAAAATTTGTATATGCAAGAGTATGAAACGACAGAACGAGAATTAAATTGTTTAAAGAATAAAAACTTAGAAATTACGATGATAAGTGATTACTTAGACATATCCTTATCGGCAGATTTTGCAAAAACGATAGAGAAATGTGAACAACTTGCAAAACTAGCTAATTGGTTTAAAACGAACAAAATTCGTACGTTTGCTGGACAAAAAGGTAGTGAAGATTTCTCGGAACAGGAGAGAAAAGAGTATGTGAATCGTATTCGTATGATTTGTGAAGTATTTGCTCAGCATAATATGTATGTACTTTTAGAAACACATCCAAATACGTTAACGGATACGTTGCCTTCTACTTTGGAATTATTAGGAGAAGTGGATCATCCGAATTTGAAAATAAACCTTGATTTTCTTCATATATGGGAGTCTGGAGCCGATCCAATAGACAGCTTCCATCGACTAAAGCCGTGGATACAACATTACCATTTTAAGAATATATCGTCAGCAGATTATTTACATGTGTTTGAACCTAATAATGTATATGCAGCAGCGGGAAGTCGTATTGGTATGGTTCCATTATTTGAAGGTATTGTAAATTATGATGAGATTATTCAGGAAGTGAGAGATACTGACCATTTCGCTTCACTCGAATGGTTTGGACATCATGCGAAAGATATATTAAAAGAAGAAATGAAAGTATTAACAAATAGAAATTTAGAAGTAGTAACTTCTTAATATAAACGGATGTAAGAGTCTCTCATTGTAGAGACTCTTTTTTTAAAAAAATAAAATAACCAAAAATTACCATGTATTTAAATTAAAATTTAACACAATTTATATATAAATAAGGAGGTGATTGGTAATGGCTAGAAATCGTAATTCTAATCAATTAGCATCACATGGAGCACAAGCAGCTTTAGATCAAATGAAATATGAAATTGCACAAGAGTTTGGTGTACAACTTGGAGCTGACACTTCTTCACGTGCAAACGGTTCTGTAGGCGGTGAAATTACAAAACGTCTAGTAGCGATGGCAGAACAACAACTTGGTGGCGGATATACTCGCTAATTGTAGAAGGTTATAGGAGAAAGGAAGGATTCTTCCTTTCTTTTTTTTTCAATTAATTGGTATGGATATATTGCGAACTGAATTCAAAGAATAGTAATAATACTATATTTTCCCCAATTTCTTTTGTTGTAAATGGGAAGTAGTAAAGATGTAATAGCCCTGGTGGAATGAAAAATTACGTTCCACCAGGGCTATTATATGGTCAGAAATATACGATGAAAGGGTTCCGAAGCCAACATGTTAAAAAAAGAAAACTGTTGTTTAATTGCGCTTGCATCAGTTCCACTTGTTATGACATTAGGGAATTCAATGCTCATTCCAATCCTACCGACTATCGAAAAGAAATTACATATTTCATCGTTTCAAGTATCCATGATTATTACAATTTACTCCATCGTAGCCATTTTACTTATACCGATTGCTGGTTATTTATCAGATAGATGGGGACGAAAGATGATAATGGTTCCGAGTTTGCTGATTGCGGCTATAGGAGGAGCGATAACTGGTTGGGTATCTTGGAAAGTTGATGATCCCTACACGTGGATATTGATCGGTAGAGCGATTCAAGGTATTGGTGCTGCTGGTGCAATGCCAGTTGTTATACCGTGTGTTGGTGATTTATACAAAGATGAAAAACAAGTTAGTACAGGTTTAGGAATCATTGAAACATCCAATACATTTGGAAAAGTGCTGAGCCCTATTTTAGGATCTGCTCTTGCTGCCATTGTATGGTTCTTACCATTTTGGGCGATTCCAGTTTTATGCGTAGTATCGATTGTTTTATTACTTGTTCTAGTAAAGGCAAAGAAACAAGAAGGAGAAGTACCACCACTTAAAGAGTTTATTCAATCTATTATCTCTACGTTTCGAGAAAAGGGAAGATGGTTAATTGCCATTTTTGTATTAGGTGCAATTATTATGCTTATTTTATTCGGAATTCTCTTTTATTTGTCGACTATACTGGAATCAAAGTATGACATACATGGTATATGGAAAGGTTGTGTACTCGCTATCCCGTTACTTGTACTGTCACTTAGTTCATATATGGCGGGTAAAAAAATTGGAGACAATCAAAATGTGATGAAGAAGTGTATTTACATTGGTTTTTTAATGGCAGCTGCATCAGTCATCATTCCTTTATTTATAAAAGGGATCTATTTACTACTCCTTTGTCTCGTTATTATGGGGGTAGGAATTGGTATGGCACTCCCATGTTTAGACGCCTTAATTACGCAAGGAATTGAAAAGGAGCAAAGGGGGACGGTTACGTCATTTTATAGTTCAATGCGATTTATCGGTGTAGCAGCTGGACCACCTCTATATTCTTTTTTTATGAAAGGTGCTGACCATGAAGTATTTTATTTAACAAGTATTTTCGCTGGTATTGGTGCTGTTATAGCGATAATTTGGATTAAACCAGCAAAAGATGCAAAGACGGTAAAATAGAAAACAGAACCTACTTCATAATTTGCATGAGAATTGCATGATGTATTAAGGAACATGCAATTCTCTTTCGTTCATTAAGAGTATATAACTTGTGTTAACATATAAAGCGCGACACCCCAAATGATGAGACCTGAAAATTTATTTAATAATACGATTGTTTTTCCAGTTGAGTCTATTCTTTTTAGAAATTTCCCCGCTAAAGCTAAGCTTATAAACCAAATCCAAGAAACGATAATAGTTGCAAGTGTGAAAGCCCATTTTTCACTTCCTATGTATTGAATAGAATTTGTTCCAATTACACCAATTGTATCTAAAATTGCATGTGGGTTTAATAAAGAAACTGATGCAGCGAAAAGGATTTGCTTTTTTAATGGCATGCTGTTTACTTGTTTTATATCGTTGGAAGGGTTGCTTCTCCAAATAACAAAGCCCATATATAGGAGAAAGAAAAATCCAATTATATATAGCGTGTTAGTTAGCCAAGAAAAAGTAAGGAGTACAAGGGAGACACCCTGCACCGCAAT
This sequence comes from Bacillus cereus, assembly GCF_007678085.1. Taxonomy (GTDB): domain Bacteria; phylum Bacillota; class Bacilli; order Bacillales; family Bacillaceae_G; genus Bacillus_A; species Bacillus_A cereus_BE. The sequence continues at coordinate 462,454 of NZ_VEDW01000001.1, forward strand.
TAATATGAGTAGCGTATCACATATAGAGGCAGTTAATACTACAGGAGCTGCTCTCCAAATGTTTGGTTGGCTCGCACCTTGATTAAAGACGAAAACATTTTGGACACCTAATGGAATGATAAGACCAAATGCAAGAATGATCCCATGAATAATTGCTTCATTCATCATATTACCTCCTATTTTAATTCATTATGATAGTGTATATTGTATAGAAGAAATGAAAATTTGTATCCATCCATATGGTTGGGGAGGTTACCAACCAAAAAGAATATAAGGTGATATGATGGAAAGATTCGTTTGGAAACCGAATACGTCTCTAGCGACGCCTATGTATAAACAAATAGAAACGTATATAAAAGAAAGAATCGTTAATGGAGAATGGACTGTTGGAACGAAATTACCTTCACAAAGAGATTTGGCACATACATTTGGTGTGAACCGGAGTACAATTGTAATGGCTTTTGATGAGCTAGTGGCAAAGGGATACATTGAAGGGAATGGCAGGAAAGGAACAATTGTTGTAAATAATAATGAGAATGCTTCAACATACGCACCCCCGCCTAATTGGCAGTCTTATGTAGAAACAGGACTTCATTATCCGAATTTGCCTGCTATTCAAGAGATTAATCAAGCCGAATTTTATCCGCATGTAATTCGTTTAGGAACAGGTGAGCTCGCGCCAAGTCTTTTACCTGAAAAAAAGATGAAAGATATTATGAATAGGCTTTTAGCATCAAAGGTGACACTTGGTTATGAAGAGCCGAAAGGAAATCTCTCTTTAAGGGAAAAGATTGCGGACTATTTAAAAGGACATGGTATAGATGTAACTCCTGATTCTATATTAATTGTTTCAGGAGCAATTCAAGCATTGCAACTTATTTCTATGGGGCTTCTTCCAAAAGGAGCATCCATTTTATTAGAAAAACCATCTTATTTATATTCTCTTAATGTTTTTCAATCAGCAGGAATGCGTTTAATTGGTATGCCAATGGATGAGAACGGTTTACATGCATCATATATTACGAAATATAAGAAGCAATTTAATGCATCTATTTTATATACAATCCCGTCTTTTCATAATCCAACGAACGTTAGTATGAATGTGAAAAAACGAATAGAAGTGATGGGAATATGTAACGAAATTGGGTTGCCTATTATAGAAGACGCCGTGTACCAAGACTTATGGTTTGATGAGCCTGTTGTAAAGCCTTTAAAAGCATATGATAAAAATGGAATTGTACTACATATCGGGAGTATGTCTAAAGTCATTAGTCCAGGATTAAGAATTGGATGGATTGTCGGATCTGAGCCTGTCATTCAAAGATTGGCAGACATAAAAATGCAAACAGATTATGGCTCGAGTTCTATATCCCAGCAAATTGCAGCGGAATGGTTTACAAATGGATTGTATGATGAACATTTACAGTTTGTAAGAACAAAGTTGAAAAAACGCAGAGATTTTATGTTACAAATGTTAGAGAAATATTGTCATGATATAGCAACATGGTATGAGCCGACAGGTGGTTTTTATATTTGGTTACATATGAACGTATCCGTTTCGAACCGTAGCTTATTTGACAAAGCTTTGAAAGAAAAGATTTTATTAAATCCAGGTACTTTGTATGATAGAAGTGCAAATCAATTTTTGCGTCTATCTTATTCATACGCAACGTTAGAAGAAATTGAAATAGGCATCCAAAAACTTGCACAACTAATGAAAAAGTAAGAGGAGAAAGTAATGAAACAATATGTAATTTGCCAAATTATCAATGGAGATAAATATTTAGCTGCTTATGCGGAGACGAAGCAGGAAGCAATTGAAAAAGCAGAATTGTTAGGATTACGAACGGGAAATCGATATACCGTTATTACTGCGGAGGAAGCACAAGGGTTAACGTATCCTTAAGTAACGTAGAATAATGATGCAGGAAGTAAATAAGCCTAGTAATATATGATATTACTAGGCTTATTTTTTTTGAAAGCGTAACGTGTTCTCGTATGAACGATAATAGTATTATGAGTCAAGTTGACGGAAATACCGATTTGTTTTTCGGTCCTGATTTCCGTTTCTATAGTCATCAATATATTGTCTGAAGTTCCAAGATTGTAAAAACTTATTTGCGGCGTTATAACCAGAATTGTAAAGCCACTCTTTTTCTTCCTTTGTTAAATCGAAGTTTGTACTAGTAATGGCTCCTGTTGGAATTATAATTGTCCTTGCTTTTGATTCCTTATCTAAATGACGTAAATCGTGGGCTTGCATCATTGTTTTAAAAAGTCCTTTGAACATGGAGATAGGCTCGTTATAGTGGGCAGGATCAGCTTGAATCTCATCTTTTACGAAATGAAAGCCAAAAGTCGGCCAGCGAGGAGAGGTAGGTGAGTCGAAAATCCAAATTGGGTAATTGCTTAAAATCCCTCCATCAACCATATAACAGGGTTGCTTCCATTTAGGGGTTCTCCATTTTACCGGTTCAAAGAAGAAGGGGATTGTACTACTCATTCTTACAGCTTTAGCAATAGAGAAGCGATAATTTAAAAATCCATAGTTTGGTAAGTCATCAGGAAAGATAACCATTTTACCATTACTTATATCAGAAGCGATAATTTTCAGCTTATTTAAATCAGGTAAATCTGTAAATAAATGGACTCCTTTTTTTCGAAGTAATTCTTCAATCCATTCTTCTATAAATATATTAGAGTAAACACCAAGAGTAGTCCATGCGCTTAGTCCTTTTCCGATAAAGGGGATTCTGTCAATAAAGGTTCTCTTCGTAAATTTATCATAATCGATATCAGTTATAATCGTTTTTAACTCAGAGCAAGAATATCCTGCTGCTAGGAGCGCAGCGATAATGGAACCAGCTGATGTTCCAGCTACACGCTCCCATTCATAACCTTTTTCAGCTAACGCGCAAATTGCCCCTACATGCGCAATTCCGCGTACACCGCCTCCTTCAAAAACACCATCAATCTTCATTAATCATACTTCCTTTCACATAAAAGATTTGAAAATGGCAAAAAAGCACGTATTGTACGTGCTTTTTTACAATAGTTTTTAAATTTACTAGCAGCCTACAAAGCCGCCCCAACAGCTAGCTCCGATGATGATTAGAAGGATAAATAAAACGATTAATAAAGCGAATCCTCCATAACCACAACCGCCGCCGCCACCGTATCCGTAACCACAGCAACTATATCCGTAACCCATGTGGAATTCCTCCTTAAATTAAAAATAAAAATGAACGAGGGGAAAATGTACTGGAAGAAATAATGAACTATCGTGTTTGTAGGAACAATGTATACTATGCTTTTTTAAACTTGTTCGCGTATGATGGAAGAGCCCGTTTTTTTGAAGGCTTGTTGTTTTTACATAGAATAGAGTATAATTTTTGTGCGATGATACAAATAAGTATGTAAATGTAAGGAGAATTTATGAATAAACAGATTGAAGTATTAATTGATAAATATGGGCTGACACATTTAAAAGAGGAACTTATGAATACTGTATTTTCTTGTGTAAAAGTTGTGCCAAAGCAGGAGGAAACCGTTGCGATAGGTAGTTCGAAAATGGGAGGAGTTCCTGATTTACCAGCTACATTTGAATACCCAACGCATAAAGGAAATCCGTTACAGTTTATCGCTCAATTTAATTTAAATGATTTACAAAATGTTGGTATAGATCACAATCTCCCTGAGACAGGGATGTTATATTTCTTTAGCGTTCACAATTACTTTGAAGAAGATGTGAATCCAACTGAAGCGGGGCGTGTGCTTTATTATGATGTTCCTGTAGAGCAATTACGAAGAGCAGATGAATTGCAAACGAATTATAACCAGTGTGCAACTACTTTTGAACTGACATATAAATTGCCAGAGCTTTTCATTGAAGATGAGGCGGATTCAGATCGATTCTTACAATTGCTTGAAGAGTTAATTCCAGATAACTACGATAATCATCAAATGTTTGGTGAGCCATTCTCTGTACAAGATGAGGTATTGTACGAAACTGGACAATATATGGAAATAGACCCGCAGCAAATGACGCTTTTATTCCAGATTGATTCAGATGCTAAAAATTGTAATATGATGTGGGGAGATTTAGGGATGCTTTATTTCTGTATTGGAAATGAAGACTTGAAAAATCGACGCTTTGAAAATGCATGTTGTGTATTACAAACTTGTTAATGAAAAAGGTTGTTCTTGTAAAAAGAACAACCTTTTTACAATGTTAAATATGCATAATCTCATATGACCTATACGAAAAAGTATTGTATACTCTGAAACTATACGATACTTTTTCGTATAGTTATAGAATGTAAGGAGTGACAAGATGGGAAAGACAAGTAAGTACGTGACAGCTACCCTGCTTTGTTCAACTATAGTAATGGGGGGCTTACAAGCGTCATCTGTATCTTATGCGGCTACGAATCCGACTGTAGCGACAACACAATCAGATGCAAAGTTGTTAAATGATTTTAGAAAAGAATTAAAAAAACAGGTTGATAATCGAGAAGAAAATATTACAATCACATATAAAACAAAAGATAGAAATGCTAGAAATGTTATGGATCAATTGTATGGCGAGTTTAATAAAATTGTAGATGCAGATGAGTATGTAAAATATAATGTAGCCTCTACTAAATATTCTATTAAAGGGCTACCAGGAAACTATACGTTTACACTGCAAGTGAAATACCGTGAATCAAAAGAGCAAACACAATATGTAAAATCTCAGGCAAAAGCAATTATCGGTTCAATTGTAAAACCTGGAATGGATGAGCATGAGAAAGTAAAAGCTATTCATGATTACGTTGTAAAACATGTATCGTATGATACGTCTTATAAAGCGTATACAGCATATGAAGCATTAGCAAATCGTTCTGCCGTTTGCCAAGGATATACGTTATTAACATATGAATTGCTAAAAGAAGCGGGTATCCAAAACCATATTGTAACAGGTACAGGAAATGGACAAGCTCACGCATGGAATTTAGTGAACATTGAAAACAAATGGTATCATCTTGATACTACATTCGATGATCCAGTACCCGATAAAGCTGGGCGCGTAACATATTCATATTTTAATATGTCTGATGAGCAATTAAGTAAAGATCACGACTGGGATCGCAGTAAATATCCAGCAGCAACTACAAGTTACTTTAATGAATTAACAAACAAAATAAAAGCGGGTAGTTCAAAGACTGCTGCGTATGAACAAATGTTAAAAGAAACAAATTTAAAATATTTGTCTGCACAATACGGGGCAGAGAATTATAGAGAATTTAAGCAAAAATTACAGCAACAATTCGTTTCTAAACCAGAAAAGGTAGAAGTACGATATAAGCAATCTATGGATGGAACAATGCAAGATATAAAGAAAGTGTTAAATGAAATAAATTGGCCAAAAGGTGCAAAACGTGTTTCTTATCAAGTAGCACCATATAGTGCGATGGCAGATTATTCATTAGCGACAATTACATTTACGTATTAAGTAATGGAAAGAGCATCTGTAAAAGGTGCTCTTTTTTTTATGTACCACTTTAAAAAACAGAATTGTGTGATAAAATAAAAAGGAAGGATGTGGAATCTAAATGGATTTGTTCGAAAATAATATATTTACATTGATATATATTTGTTTAGTAATTGGACTTATCGTTTTGTTTTTCCTATCATTTACTTTGTTTATTAGAAGAGTATTTCTAAACAGCGCTGCAAAAAAACAACAAGTGATGCATATGAATGAGAAGCTAGATCGAATTATTGAATTGCTTGAAAAAGATAAGAAATAACGATAGAAAATGTATGAAAAGGGGAAGAGGATGGCTAATTATATAAAAGAATTACGTGAAAAAGTAGGTCACGACTGTGTTCTCATAAATTTTGCGGGTGGTTGTGTGTTGAATGAACATGGAGAAGTATTGCTGCAAAAAAGAGGTGATTTTAACGCTTGGGGATTTCCTGGCGGTGCAATGGAAATTGGAGAATCTGCCGCAGAAACCGCAATTCGAGAAATAAAAGAAGAAACAGGTTATGATGTAGAAATAAATGAGCTTATCGGGGTGTATACAAAATATTTTCAAGCATATCCAAATGGAGACAAAGCCCAGTCAATTTTAATTTTCTTTTTATTTTCAATTACCGGGGGAGAGAAAAAAATAGACGGTGATGAAACGTTGGATTTGAAGTTTTTCCCGCTAAATAAAATGCCACCATTGTTTAATCAACAACATGAGGATTGTTTGCAGGACTTACTAGAGAAAAGAGTAGGGGTATATCGTTAACAAAAAAGAAGCTAATGAGATTAGCTTCTTTTTTATGCTTTAATTATTTCCACCAATCATCAAACATTGATGCTGGAACTTGTCTTTTGTGTTCGCTCACTGTGTAACGTTTTTCAATTTTTTCTGCTACGTCAGCTGGAACTGTTTTACCTTCTAAATAATCATCAAGTTGATCATACGTAATACCTAACTCAGTTTCATCAGCTTGACCTGGTTTTTCATCTAATAAATCAGCTGTTGGCATTTTTAAGTAAAGTCGCTCATCCGCACCTAATTCTTGTAATAGAGCACGTCCTTGACGTTTCGTTAATCCCGTTAATGGTAAAAGGTCTGCACCACCATCTCCGAATTTTGTAAAGAATCCTGTAACAGCTTCTGCAGCGTGATCAGTTCCAATCACAAGTAATCCTTGTTGACCACCGATTGCGTACTGCGTAACCATACGGATACGTGCTTTCACGTTACCTTTATTGAAATCTGTTAATGATTCACCCAATAAGTTTTCGTATTGATTTGAGAAAGCATCAACTGTTGAAGCGATATCAAATGCAACAGATTGATCAGCTTGAATAAATTGTAATGCTAATTGCGCATCATCTTCGTCTTTTTGCACTTTATAAGGAAGTCGCACGGCAATAAACGTTGCGTTACCACCTTCATTACGAATTTCCTCCACTGCAAGCTGAGCTAAACGTCCAGCTAATGTAGAGTCTTGCCCGCCACTAATTCCAAGTACAAATCCTTTTGCACCCGTTTTTTTTACATAATCTTTTAAGAAATCAACACGTTTACGGATTTCTGTTTTCGGATCAATTACAGGCTGAACATGTAATGCTTTCATAATCTGTTCTTGTAATGTCATTATGTTTCCTCCTATTCATATTAAAGCGGTAATTAAGTTTATATGTATATTGGTACATACTTCTATCCTTTATTATTTCGCAAAACTAACGAATATACAATAGGATGCGTGTATGAATATGAATGTAGTCATTATAATGAAAGTGTTTCATTTAAGCAATTTTTTTGAAACCTTTCAATAATGTAAGGTTTTTGTCATTTGAATCGATGGAAGCTATTTCCGCATTTTACTAATATAAGAACATAGTTAGCAGAAGGGCGGAGAAGTAATATGAACATTAGAGAACTCGCATACAGGAATGTAACGCGAAATAGACGAACATACTCAGCATATTTTTTAAGTAGTGCATTTGCAATTATGGCCTTTTTTGTGTACTCATTTTTTGCGTTTCATCCGGCATTAAGCGCTGGAGAAGTGGGACGGTATGTATTCGTAAGTATGTCTTTTGCACAGTCCATTATTTACTTATTTACGTTTTTCTTTATTTTATATTCAATGGGAATGTTTTTAAAAACGAGAAAGCGTGAATTAGGAATTTTAATGATGTTAGGTATGACGAAATATCAATTAAAGCGTCTTATCTTCTTTGAAAATATTATGATTGGGATAGGGGCCATTATATTTGGAATACTTGCTGGAATGACATTTTCCGGAATATTAATATTTGTAGCTCCGATGATATTAAAATTAGATATTTCTTTAGCGTATTACATACCAATGCAAGCCATTGTTGTAACGAGTATTATGTTTTTCGTATTATTCATGAGTATTTCATTATTTAGTGCAGGAATGATTCAAAAAAATAAAATTATGAAATTGTTTAGAGGATCAGCAGAAGCGAAGCCGGAACCGAAAGCATCCGTTATTTCTTCTATACTAGCGGTTATATTGCTTAGTGCGGGATATGCAGGAGCACTTATGTCACACGGTGCAATGGTATTTGTCATGATGATTCCTGTTACAACGGTAGTCATTATTGCTACGTATTTGCTGTACAAGCAGTTGAGTGTCTTTGTTATTAGACTATGTAAAAAAAGTAAACGTTTCTATTGGACACAGACAAATATTATTACGTTGTCAGATTTAGCTTACCGTATGAGAGATAACGCAAGAATGTTCTTTATTGTAACTATTATTTCAACTGTAGCATTTTCAGCAATAGGTACATTAGTTGGTTTTACGTCAATGACGAAAGATATTATGGAGAGACCTATTGCGTTTCAGTATCATTCTAAGCAGGGAAATAGTAATGAATCACAGCATTTGAAGATGATTGACGAAGGATTAAAGAAACATAGTATAGCAGCTTCTAAAACGAATATTTCAACGAAAAAGGCGGAGGAGCAGTCGTTAAGAAATGCCGTTTTCATAAAAGAATCAGATTATGAGAAATATGCGAAGTTAACAGGAGAAGCATTTCAAAATGTAGCAAATAAAGAAGTTTTATTTTTAGCAGTCAATATACCAGGACCACCAATGAAGGAAAGAAAAGAAATTACTTTACCACATTTGAATGAATCTTTAAAAGTAAAAAAAGTTAATACTTCTTCATTAAGTAAAATACTAAGAGGTAACGTCTATGTAATCTCTAAAAATCAATATGATGCATTACAAGATGGATTTAAAGAGGAAAAAGATTATGTGTACAAAACAGAAGGAACGAAAGATGAAATAGAGGTTGGTAAAGAGCTTACTCATCAAATGAAGACTTATGAAGAACATGCAATGTTTAGTGCAGAAGAGTATGAACAAAACCAAAGTTTACAAATCGCAGGACCGATTCTATTTGTAGGTTTCTTTATTGGTATAGTATTTTTCGTTTGTGCAGGAAGCTTCCTTTACTTCCGTTTGTTTTCTGATTTGGAGGATGACACTCGTTTGTTTGAAATGATTCGAAAAGTAGGCTTAACAAGCGGGGAATTATCGAAAGTAGTTACAATTCGATTGGCACTTTTATTCTTCGTTCCAATAGGTGTTGCAACATTACATGGAGCAGTAGCGTTAACTGCACTGGGACAGATGTTTGAGTACTCACTATTTAAAGAAAATGCGATTGTATTAAGTATTTTCGTAGGAATTCAAGTTGGTTACTTTTTACTGATACGATCTCGTTATTTAAAACAATTGAAAGAGAGATTACGTATTCGTTAAATGTGTTTTTTTAACTTGAGTACAAAATTTTCTAAAAAGAGACAAGTATTACCAAAAAGTGATAAAATGGAAAGAGCGAGGTGGAAAAAATAATAGAAAGTAAGGGGGGAGTAATATGAAAGCAACAGGAGTTATTCGAAAAGTAGACGAATTAGGACGAATTGTTATTCCTAAAGAATTACGTGATGTATTGGGAATACAAATCAAATCACCACTTGAAATTTTCGTAGAAGAAGATAAAGTCATTTTACAAAAATATCAACCTTACAATGCTTGTCAAATAACAGGTGATGTTTCAAATCAAAACATATCATTAGCAAATGGAAACATTACTGTTAGTATAGATGGAGCGAAACATTTAATAAAAGAAATAGAGAAGTTTTTAAATAAGAGTGAAGCTTAGTCTTAATTTATTTTATTTTTAAAATCTCATATCATTCTTTAAAAACTATAAAAGGACCATTAAATTGGTCCTTTTATTTATCTCGTAATTTTTCGTGTCTAAAAATTACGAGATAAATAAAAGAGTAGTATAAAGTGAAACTTTAATCAGTGGGGGGGCATCCCCCACTGATTATTAGTTGAACCAATCGGGCATTTACGGGCAGTTGATCCCCCACCTAACTTCTTTGCTTCCGCTGAATTTTGAGGTGGGGGTCTTACTGCCCGTTAATGCGGGATAAAATTAGTAAGCTATATTGAGAAATATTTTTAAGGAAGGAAAACGAAACGAATAAAACGAATGTTACATTTAAACCTTTTCAAAAGTGGTCTGAAATGAAAATAATATATTTTCAGGAGGGATTACGATGAATAGTAGTACAGCGAATAAACAAAAAGGTATACAATTGATTCCTTTTACAGTAAATAAGGTGGTTGAACAAGTAAATGAAATTCCACCAGGTGTACAACTCATTCATGCTCCGCAAGTATGGGAGAAGAGTGCGAAAGGAAAAGATATTGTTGTTGCCGTATTAGATACAGGTTGTGATGTGAATCATATAGATTTAAAGGATCGTATTATCGGTGGAAGAAATTTTACGAAAGATTACGAAGGGGATCCGAATATTTATCTTGATAATAACGGACACGGTACTCATGTAGCGGGGACAATTGCAGCGACTGAAAATGGTGTCGGTGTTTTAGGAGTCGCACCACTTGCTAAAATGTTAGTGTTAAAGGTTTTAGCGGGAGATGGTTCTGGAAGTTATGAGCAAATTATTGAGGCGATCCATTATGCTGTAAATTGGAGAGGACCTAATAAAGAAAGAGTTAGAGTCATTTCAATGTCACTTGGTGGTCCGCAAGATGTTCCAGAATTACATGAAGCAATTCAAAACGCGGTAAAGCAAGATGTTCTCGTCGTATGTGCTGCTGGGAATAATGGAGATTGTGATGATAGCACGGAGGAACTAGACTTCCCGGGTGCGTACTCAGAAGTAATTGAAGTCGGCGCTGTCAATTTAGAACGGAAAATCGCATGTTTTAGTAATTCGAATCAAGAAATTGACTTAGTGGCGCCAGGTGATGAAATATTATCTACGTATCCCGAGGGAAAATATGCGGTATTAAGTGGAACTTCTATGGCGACACCGCATATCGCTGGAGCGCTAGCATTGCTCATTAAGCAGTGTGAGAGAGAATATGGTAGAAAGTTATCAGAGCCAGAAATATATGCACAACTTATTAAAAGAACTGTACCTTTAGGATATGAACGTACATCTGAAGGGAATGGATTAATAGATTTATTAAAAGAATAGAAGAATACTAAAAAACATCTCATTTTCATATGAGATGTTTTTTAGTACGGTTCTGTTACAAGTACGAGACCATTCTGTCCGAAATTTTTTTGAATATCCGTCAATTATTACGTATCCGTTGTTCGGTAGTGATATCGAAAAAGTGTGCTTTTGCTAAGCTAAAAGCTAAAAGAAGTGTATCGTTAGCCTTAATCTCGGAACGAGCGTTAATTCGCGCAATAAAGTTTTGATTTGAAAGTTTTCCATGAATCATCGTTTCAGCACCTAATAATTCAGCAACTTCTACTGTAATTTCGACTGTGGATCCAGGAGAAGATTGAAGAACGATTGGTTCATCATGAATGTCTTCAGGACGAATACCAAGTATAATTTTTTGTCCATTATATCCTTTTTGTTTTAATGTTTTTAGTTGGCCATCTGGTACTTTGAAGCGGATATTTTCCATGTGAAAATAGTCATCTTGTAATGTTCCGGTAAAGAAATTCATAGCTGGAGAACCTATGAATCCGCCAACAAATATGTTTTCAGGAGTATCATATACTTCTTTTGGAGTACCGACTTGTTGAATGAGCCCATCTTTCATAACAACAAGGCGTGATGCCATTGTCATTGCTTCTGTTTGATCATGTGTCACATATATAGTGGTCGTATTTAAACGACGATGCAGTTTGGAGATTTCTGAACGCATACTTACACGTAATTTTGCGTCTAAATTCGATAGAGGCTCGTCCATTAAAAATACTTTTGCATCACGGACGATAGCTCTTCCTAGTGCAACCCGTTGGCGTTGTCCACCTGATAATGCCTTCGGTTTTCGTTGTAAGTAATCTTCGAGCCCTAATATTTTCGATGCCTCCGTTACTCGACGATTAATTTCATCTTTTGGAAGTTTGCGTAGTTTCAAGCCAAACGCGATATTATCATAAACAGTCATATGCGGGTATAGTGCGTAATTTTGAAATACCATCGCAATGTTGCGATCTTTTGGAGCGACATTATTCATACGTTCTCCATCAATATAAAACGAACCATCGGAAATGTCTTCTAGACCTGCGATCATGCGTAGAGTTGTTGATTTTCCGCATCCAGAAGGACCGACAAATACGATAAATTCCTTATCTTCAATATGTAAATTAAAGTCAGAAACAGCAGTGGTTTTATTATCATACACTTTAAAAATATGATCTAATACAAGTTCGGCCATACATATTCACTCCTTATTGTGTAATTGATTGAATTATAAGATTATTAAAAGCGTAAGTAAATTGGCATTTTGCACAAAAGAATGAGGAGCTTTTATGCAAGTTTACAGATTTAAGATACGAGGAAGCGCCTGTAGAGCTTAAGTTCATCTATAGATAGGAAAAATAAGTGGAAAGAGTTTTTTAATCATGCAAGAGACTATAAAAAAGATGACGGTATAAAAAATGACTATTGTATCGTCTTTCATAAGAGTTTCACGAGATATCTAAAGAAAGAAATGCCATATAAACTGCTACTGCACCTTCAAAAGTTTTTATATTAATCCCTGTTTTTTCAATGAATTTATCAATTCGATACTGCAAAGTATTACGATGTAAATATAATTGTTTCGCTGCAAGAGATACATTTAAGTTACATTGGAAGAATACTTTAATACTATCTATTAGTTCTTTGTCATTAGAAATGTGTGCCAATAATTGATTCGTGTATTTTTTTCTTTCTTCTTTCGGTAACGAAATCATTAATTGATAGGGGAGCAGTTGTTCAATATATGTAATTTTTTTTGATAAATAGGGAGAAAGAATAGAAAATAATTTTCGCTCCCATTGATACAGATAAGCATATTCAGTTGTTTGCGTATAGCGTCTTCCAATAAAGAAGGATAGGGATATAAAAAAATCTGTTTCTAGTGTGTCAAGGGCTGCTTGCAATATAGACTCAGGTACATTTTCTTCTAATATGAGGACACCGGCATGCGAAGTTTCCCATATCATTGTAGTAGTAAAAGAAAACATAGACTGTAAAGCATCTTGAAATTCTTCTCTTTCTACAATAGATTGTGTTGTGAAAAAGTGTAAAAAACGAACTGATAGTATAGAAATATTGTTATTTTTGAATAATGCTTCGTGCCATGATTTTTCTTTTTCTGTTTTATAAAATGTATCAGTATGAATGGGTGTTAAGATGGATGAAAGCAATTGATGTTCCCTTTGATGTAATCGGATTTTTCGAATCCCGACTTTGTTTCCTTCAACTAAAAACCAGCTATAATCTTCTGATAACACAGCTTCATTGATTTTTATATCCTCACCATAATATGTTTTTAATTGCTGAATCATAGGAACACTCCCCTTTCAAAAATAATAGTAACAATATTTTAAATAAGTATAGATTCATTGCAATTATCTTTAAATTTTCGCACTAGAATCTGGTATGTTTTTGCTAGAATTGATAGCGTTTCTGTATTGTGAAGGAGATAGATTGGTTTCTCGTTTAAATGATTGTGCAAAGAATGATTGGGAAGAAAATCCAGTAATAGTTGAAATATTAGAAATCGAATAGTTGGTAGTTTCTAACAATATTTTACTTTCTCTAATACGAGTCTGAATTAAGTATTCAATAGGCGAAACGCCGACGAATTTCCTGAAAGAATGGGATAGATAATATTTATTTATATGACTAATTCGTGCTAATGTATCCAAGCTAATATTTTCGTGAAAATGCTGCTTAATATAATTTTTAATAAATTCAATATCTTTATTGATTTTTTGAGTAGATGTTTTTTCTACATTAAAAGATTTTTTTCTCATCATTTTAAGTAGTAATATTTCCAGAATATTTTGTATAATTAAGTCGTAATCTTCTTGATGGTTTTCCACTTCCTCGACTAATTGCTGAAGATAGAAGAGAAAGTTTTTTTGATCCTGGCTATAATTATGAATAGTGACTGGACTAGGATTTTCTATGGATGAAAAGGACAGACCTTGAATACCAAGTGCGATGTATTCGAGTGGATAATTCGTATCAGATTTTTCCGTGTGCTCGATATTTGGATTGATGATAATCAAATTGTGTTCTTGGACAGGGATTTCTTCTTTGTAAAAGATAAAATTTCCTTTGCCCTTGGTAATATACAATAGCTCTGTAAAGTGATGCGCATGAATGGTACTATGCCAATCTTTATCATATTTTGATTTTGTTATATAAAGAAGTTTTACTGGAAGATGGTTTCGCTGAAATTGTGGAATCTCATATACTTCATTGGACAAATGAATCCCTCCTTCGTAGACTTTTTATCTATTTTATAAAGATTTTAGTGGGATATTCAGTAAAAAGCAAGATATCTAAAAAACAGAACAAGATGTTTATTGTGAAAGCGTTACCTATTTTGTATTCTTTAATTATGAAAGGAAGATTAGGAGATGGGGGTAAATAGAGATGAAAAAAAAGTTATTGTTGTCTGGAATGACAGCTTTGTTATCTTTTAGTTTAATAGCTTGCCAAGGTAATACTACAAAAGTTGATAACTCTAAGGATGGTAAAGGCTCCAGTGAAAAACAAACCCTTCATGTGGCAACACTTGAATCGGCTTATGGTAAAGAGATGTGGAGCAAAGTGATTGACGCATATGAAGCTGCTAATCCAAAAGTTGATGTTAAATTGACAGTGGACAAAAATCTTGAGGATGTCATAGGCTCAAATATGAAAGCAGGAAAATATCCGGATGTTGTATTGTTGGCAACCGGGAGAAAACAGGCACTAACAGAAACTTTGATTAAAGATAAAGCATTAGAAGACATTACCGATGTTTTTGATAAAAATGTTTATGGTGAAGATGTTAAAGTCAAAGACAAGTTAGTACCAGGGCTTACTGGTACACCTGCGACTAATCCTTATAATGACGGTAAAATTTATATGGCACCGATGTTCTATAGTCCAACTGGATTATTTTATAATGCTAGTTTATTTAAGGAAAAAGGTTGGGAAGTACCAAAAACTTGGGACGAAATGTGGGCTTTGGGAGATAAAGCGAAAGCAGAAGGAATTTCATTATTTACTTATCCTACTACAGGCTACTTTGATACATTCTTTTACTCTTTACTACTAGGGGTGGGTGGACCTGAGTTATTTAATAAAGCTATGAAATATACAGATGGTGTTTGGGAAACTTCTGAAGCAACAAAATCTTTTGGAATTATCGGAAAATTAGGAAAATATACAGAACCAACTACTGTTGCGAATGCAAATGATAAGGACTACAAGAAAAATCAACAATTGGTTCTCGATAACAAAGCTTTGTTTATGCCAAATGGTACATGGGTAGTTGGTGAAATGAAAGAAGCTCCTCGATCTAAAGGGTTTGAATGGGGCATGATGGCTTTACCAACAATTGATACTAATAGCGACCGTTATGCATTTACTTTCTTTGAACAAATGTGGATTCCTTCGGCAGCTAAAAACAAACAACTTGCTAAAGATTTCATGACGTTTGTTTATTCGGATAAGGCAGCTGAAATTTTTGCTGAATCGAGTGCGATTCAGCCTATCAAAGGCCTTTCTAATAAGCTGACAGGTGAAAATAAAGCATTCTATAGTATCTATGATAATGGAGTGAAAGTGGGAATAGGTGGATTTGCTGCAACAAAAGCCGTTGAAGGTGTAAGTATGCCAGATACATTATTTAGAACGATTGACAGTGTTATTTCTGGTGATAAAAAGGTGAAAGATTGGCAAAGCTCTGTTGAAAAAGTGAGTGACCAATTACGATCGGCATTAAAATAAATTAGTTTTCACTACGTACAATGGTGAGCCGCTAGTCTCACCATTGTACATATTAACTGAGGTGATGGCATGAATAAGACAACAGAAAAAAGAATTTTTATTTTTGTTTGTACTGCACCCGCACTACTCCTGTTAGCCATTTTTATGATTATTCCTACGATTGAGGTATTCAGGATGTCCCTATATAAGTGGGGAGGATTTTCTAATAATAAGGTATTTGTTGGATTAGAAAACTTCAAAATTTTATGGAATGATATGAATTTCTTTCGATCTCTCCAAAACAGTATCGTATTAATTGTTATTGTTACAATTATCACGATGGTGATGGCGATTTTATTTGCCACTTTGTTAACAAGAGAAAAAATAAAAGGTAAAGGCTTCTTTCGAATTATTTTTTATCTCCCTAATATTTTATCAGTTGTAGTTATCGCGGGAATATTTTCTGCAGTTTATGATCCGACTACAGGATTGTTAAATAATATACTTGCTTTATTTAACCTTGAAAACCTTCAAAAGATGTGGCTCGGTAATCAAAAAATTGCTCTTTACAGCATTGGCGGGGCACTCATTTGGCAGGCCATTGGTTATTATATGGTCATGTATATGGCGGCAATGGCAAGTATACCGGAAAGTTTTTATGAGGCATCTGCTTTGGAAGGTGCTGGCCGGATCAGACAATTTTTCAGTATTACTTTACCATTAATTTGGAATAACATTCGGACGACGTTAACTTTCTTCGTTATTAGTACGATTAATTTAAGTTTTCTACTCGTTCAAGCAATGACTGGCGGGGGACCTGACGGATCGACGGAAGTGTTTTTAAGCTACATGTATAAGCAGGCTTACACTAATTCTTCTTACGGTTACGGTATGGCTATTGGGGTGGTCATTTTCCTATTCTCATTCGCATTATCTGCAATTATAAGTGGTGTCACTAAAAGGGAAGTGTTGGAGTATTAAGGAGGTCCAAAACGATGGAAACACAAAAAAAAATGACTACAGAAACAGCTTATCGAGATCCAAAAAAGATGGAAACCGAAAAAGAAATGATTGTAGAAGCAGCTTATAAAGCCCCAAAAACAGTTAAGCCCCAAAAAAGTATGACTACAGAAGTATTATATCGCTGTTTTATATATGTAGCACTGATTACGTTAGCAATTTCTATTATTATTCCTGTTGCATGGGTTTTCTTAGCCTCAGTGAAGAAAAACTCGGAGTTTTATGGAAGTCCTTGGGCCATGCCGAAAAGCTTCTATTTTCAAAACTTTATTGATGCTTTCCAAAAGGCAAACATGGGTACCTATATGCTGAATTCAATCATGGTAACTGCGTTGGCTCTGCTTATTTTATTGATTGTGGCTTTACCAGCAGCCTATGTCTTAGCAAGGTATACCTTTAGAGGAAGTAAATTAATAAATACTTTTTTTAAAGCTGGATTATTCATCAATGTGAACTACATTGTTGTTCCGATTTTCTTGATGTTATTGGATGGAGATACCTTTTTACGAGGCCAACTGGGTGATGGATTCCTACTAGACAATTTATTTGTATTAGCGGTGGTATATGCGGCGACGGCGTTACCATTTACTATTTACTTGCTGTCTAGTTTTTTTCAATCACTTCCATCTACGTATGAGGAAGCAGCTTTGGTTGATGGTGCCGGATATTTCAAAACAATGATTTCAGTCATGATTCCGATAGCTCGTCCAAGTATTATTGCTGTCATTTTATTTAATTTTCTTGCCTTTTGGAACGAATACATTATTGCCTTAACATTAATCCCAGGACCGAATAAAACGCTACCTGTTGGGTTAATGAACTTGATGGCAGCTCAAAAATCTGCTGCAAACTATGGTCAAATGTATGCAGGAATGGTTCTTGTCATGCTACCAACTTTGATTTTATACATCATTGTTCAAAAAAAATTAACACAAGGAATGACCCTTGGTGGTTTAAAGGATTAGAGGAGGATTTACATGAAAAAGAAAAAAGGCCGTGTTACTTTACCGAGTGAAGAAAATTTTCTTAAGGAAACAAAAGAATTGATGGAACGATGGGGCGCGGATGCGATTCGTGATAGTGATGGAACGAAACTAGACGATGATATTAAACAATTGGATGCGAAAATTTATACGACCTATTTTGTTGCTCGAGCTCACAATGAGTTTGCAGAGAAGCACATGGATGAATGCCAGCAACTTTATTTAATGAGCTTATTCAATACAGCGCTTACTAACATCCTTGAAATTGATTTTATGAAAGGCTACTTTGAGGAACAATTAAAGCCGGATTACATTCACAGTCCTAAAAAATACTGGGAGGTTATTGATCGGACAACAGGAGAAATTGTTGACGTTAATGATTGGGAAGTAAACGAAGAGGAAAATCGTGTCTTGATTACTAATGCGATTCCTTGGCATGAATATACGGTTTCATTCCTAGTTCATGCGATTTGGGATCCAACCCAAATGTACAATCATATTACTAATAATTGGGGCGATAAGCCACATGATATTCCTTTTGATGTCAGGCAGCCACATTCCAATAAATTTATGAAAACCTATTTAAAACAATGGCTGACAGAAAATCCAGATACAGATGTGGTCAGGTTTACAACGTTTTTCTATCATTTTACTCTTGTATTCAATAATCTTGGCAAAGAGAAATTTGTCGATTGGTTCGGATATGGTGCTAGTGTTTCAGTTGCTGCTTTAGATGCTTTTGAAAAAGAAAAGGGTTATCGCTTAAGACCAGAGGACATTGTTGATCAAGGTTATTATAATACTTCGTTTAGAATTCCAACTAACGCATTTTTAGATTATATAGATTTTGTTCATAAGTTCGTTGCTGAGGAAGCAAAGAAACTTGTGGATATTGTCCATGAAAGTGGAAAAGAAGCAATGATGTTCCTTGGTGATAACTGGATTGGTACGGAACCATATGGGAAATACTTTGAAAATATCGGATTGGACGCAGTTGTAGGCAGTGTGGGAGGCGGAGCCACACTACGTATGATTGCAGATATACCACATGTTCGTTACACAGAAGGGCGTTTCTTACCTTATTTCTTCCCAGACACTTTTTACGAAGGTAACAACCCGACGATTGAAGCGAATGAAAACTGGTTAACGGCGCGAAGAGCTTTACTACGGAACCCTGTTGATCGTATCGGCTATGGCGGTTATTTAAGTCTAGCTTATCAATTCCCAGAATTTATCTCCTATATTGAAAAAGTTACCGAGGAATTTCGTGAAATTCATGAAACGATTAAAGGTGTTCAACCATACAGCGGTCTTAAAGTTGCAATTTTGAATTCTTGGGGTAAGTTGAGAACTTGGCAAACCCATATGGTTGCTCACGCTCTATGGTATAAACAAATTTATTCTTATTTAGGTGTTTTGGAATCCTTGAGTGGGGCTGCTGTGGAAGTTTCATTCATTAGTTTTGATGATGTCATTAACGAGGGGATACCTGAGGATATTGACGTTATCATTAATGCCGGCGATGTAGGCACGGCTTTTTCCGGAGGGGCTAATTGGATTAATGAAAAGTTAGTCACTACAATTAGGGCCTGGATGTATAACGGTGGAGGCTTCATAGGTATTGGTGAACCGACAGCCTATCAGCATGAAGGACATTATTTTCAATTGGCGAACGTCTTAGGTGTTGACAAAGAATTAGGATTTAGCTTATCAACAGATAAATATTTTATTAATCCTGTCGAAAATCATTTTATTTCTGCTGACAGCACCCAATTTGATTTTGGTGAAGGAATGAAAAATATTTATGCGTTATCAGACAAAACCGAAATAATCGAATATTCAAATGGTGAAGTTCATATTTCTAGTCATCCGTTTGGAGAAGGTAGAGCTGTGTATATAGCAGGGCTGCCATACAGCGAAGAAAATACACGTCTGTTGATGCGCGCGTTATACTATGCTGCCAATAAAGAAGGAGAATTCCAAAAATATCATGCGAGCAACATTTATTGTGAAGTCCATGCATATCCATCCATTCAAAAAATGGCGATCGTTAACAATTCAATGATCGAACAAACAACAGCAGTCTACGACGGACAAGGAAACAGGAAAGAAGTGACGTTGGCACCTAGTGAAATCAGATGGGAGGATTTTCCGAATGAAGACTAATATTTTATTCATTATTAAAATTGTTGTGTTTATCGTATGCCTGTCTTTAATTATCATCTACCAAAAGACGGCTGGTAAATTCGAATTAGGTATGATGTTGATTGGATTAGCTGGTCTCTTAGGGCTACTTTATGACTACAATCGGAAATACGTATAAAGCAACCAGGGCAAGTGAATTGATTAAGGAATCGCACATATATGTTCAACGATAATAATCATAGAAAATTACTCAATACTTCAAATACAAACCTAGGGGTGCGGACAAATGAAAAAGGCAGTCGGCATTGATATTGGGGGAACGAAGATCGCAGCGGGAATCATTTCGGACACAGGCGAACTGCTTGAACGAGCGGAAATAAAAAGTGATCCTTCAGACCGAGAAAAAATGTTTGGTAAAGTTGTAGAAGCTGTGGAACAAGTTCTCAGAAAATCATCAATTTCCATTGGTGATATCGAGGGGATTGGAGTTGGGGTACCGGGAAAAGTGGATTTCGAGAAGGGAATTGCCGTTTTTCAAAACAATTTACCTTGGAGGCAGTTTCCTATTTTGGTCCGTTTGCAAGAGGAATTTGGTATTCAACGAATCACGATTGACAATGATGTTTATATGGCGGCTTATGCCGAATGGAGAGCAGCACATGTAAAAAAGGATGAAACCTTTGTCTACGTGACTATAAGTACGGGAATATCTTGTTCTATCATTCATAAAGGCTCATTTTTTAGGGGGGCAGGATTTGCTGGAGAACTGGGTTTGATTCCTGTCCTCACGAGAGGGGGCAATGAACGATTAGAAAAAATTGCTGCTGGGCCAGGGATTCAGAGAATAGTCGAAAGGGACTTACAGGTAGATACAATTTCAACAAAGGATGTTTTTGCTAGTTATATAAATGGGGTACCAGAATATCAAGCCATCATCAATGAGGTAACTGATTATTTAGCTCAAGGTCTTTATAAGATTTCCTGTTTATTAGATCCACATAAAATGGTTTTTGGTGGCAGTGTCATTGTGAAAAATCCATTTCTACTGGAGTTGATTAAAGAGAATCTGAAAAGGTATCAGCTTCCAGAGCAACAACATCTTTTGGAGCAGATGAGCATCAGTACATTGGCACAAAATAATGGAGTTACTGGTGCAGGATTACGAGTATTTGAAGGTATGTAATGGGGCGCGCCGGTCTTCTTTTATGGAGAGCATGATGGCAAATAGGTAGAGGAGTGGACGAATATGTTTACATTAAGTCAAGACAAATTAGTTTCGTTAGGCGCATCGATAACAACGGCGGAAATAAGACGACAGCCTGATTTATGGGATGAAACTTTTACTTTGTATAAGGAGAAAAGCGAGGGGATTGATGAGTTTTTACAAAAAATAGTAACGAAACACAACCGGGTTCGAGTTATTTTTACAGGCGCTGGAACGTCTGCCTATGTCGGTGATACAGTCACCCCTTATTTAATAGAAAAAGTCGATGAACAACAGTGGGAAGTACTAAGTATTCCGACCACTACGTTAGTTTCAAATCCTTACCAATTTTTCAAAAAGGATTTTCCCACCTTACTCGTTTCGTTTGCTAGAAGCGGAAATAGTCCGGAAAGTATTGCTGCTGTACAATTAGCTGAGCAAATAGTAACCGATTTGTATCAAATAACGATTACTTGTGCGAAAGATGGAAAATTAGCCAAACGGGCCGTGAGTAATGAAAGAAATTTATTGCTATTGATGCCAGAAAAATCAAATGATCAAGGTTTTGCAATGACAGGAAGTTATACTTGCATGGCGTTAACGGCATTACTTGTTTTTGATTCTATATCTACAGAAGAAAAATCGATGATAGTGAAAAAAATCCATCAAATGGGTGAAAGTGTCATTCAAAGAGAAGGCGTCATTCAAAAGATAGTAGATTTTAATTTTGACCGAATTATTTACTTAGGTTCTGGTAGTTTAGAAGGCTTAGCGAAAGAATCACAATTAAAAATATTAGAACTGACAGCGGGGAAAATAGTTACCGCATTTGATTCACCGCTTGGCTTCCGGCACGGCCCAAAATCATTTGTAAACGAAAAATCATTGGTTTTTGTGTTTGTTTCAAACCATCCGTATACACGTCAATATGATTTGGATATGTTAAAAGAAATGCAGCAGGACGACATTGCCAGTTACATTTGTGCCATCGAGGTTGATGGAGAAACGAATTATGCTGGGAACAGATTTGTATTCGGCAGCGAGGCTCAGTCTGTACCAGATGCATACTTAGCATTACCTTTTGTTATGATTGGGCAGACTGTCTCACTGTTAGCTTCCGTGAAAGTAGGAAATACACCGGATACACCTTCACCGACAGGAACAGTGAACCGTGTCGTTAAAGGTGTTACCATCTACGAATATGAGTAACTAGGATAGGAGAAACATATATGTCTATTTTTATCTTTGCAGATAAGTTTTTTCTTGAAGAGATGGTTACGGGGCCTGGATTTTTAGAAATAAAAGACGGAAAATTCGGTGTTTTTTCAAAAAATAGGCCAAAGGACACGTCAGAAATTATTGAGTATAGAGGACATTGGATTGCTCCGGGCTTAGTAGACACACATATTCATGGATTTAGAAATCACGACATTATGGACAATAGTTTTGGGGGACTGAACGAAATTTCGGTAGGACTCCTTTCATGTGGCGTTACATCCTTTTTACCGACAACTTTAACATCCTCAATAGAATTGCTAAATAACGTCGTTGAAATAATTGGTGCCAATTACAAGAAAGTACAAGGTGCAAAAATTAAAGGGATCTTTTTAGAAGGGCCGTTTTTTACGGAAAAGCATAAAGGAGCACAAAACACGAAATATTTTTGTGACGCATCAGTTTCTATGTTGAAAACTTGGCAGGAATTATCAAATAATTTCATCAAAAAAATCGCGATTGCACCTGAAAGGAAAGGGGCAACGAAATTTATTGAATATGCTGTAGGAGAAGGGATTGCAGTGGCGTTGGCCCACAGTGACGCAACGTATGAAGAAGCAAAGCAAGCGGTTGAAAAAGGAGCTTCCATTTTTATTCATACTTTCAATGGAATGAGTCCATTGCATCATCGTGAGCCGGGGATGGTCGGAGCTGCCATGAACCTGAAAGATGTTTTTGCCGAAATCATATGTGATGGACATCATGTTCATCCTGTTGCATCACATATTTTGATGAATATCCGTGGCAGAGAAAAGATTGTTTTGGTTTCTGATTGTATGATGGCCGGAGGTATGCCTGAAGGAACGTATCAGCTGGGAGAATTTCCTGTGAAAGTAAAAGATGGGATGGCTCGTTTGGAAAACGGAAGTTTAGCAGGGAGCATTTTGCAATTAAAAGATGCTGTCAAAAATGTCGTCAAGTGGGGAATTGCCACACATGAGGAAGCAATTTACATGGCGAGTACGGCACCAGCTAAAAGTATGCAGCTCGATGGCGAATGCGGGAAGATTGCCGAGGGATATGATGCTGACTTTATTGTGATGACACCAGAGATGGATGTAACTGCTACCTATCTTGACGGTGTATGCCGTTTTCAAGCTTAAACAATTTTCTGAAAGAGGGAGTACCAATGATACTATCTGTCACCATGAATCCATCGATCGATATTTCCTATCCGATTCATGAATTAAAATTAGATGTTGTTAACCGTGTGGAGACGGTTCATAAAACTGCTGGTGGAAAAGGCTTGAATGTTGCGCGAGTGATCGCTCAAATGGAAGAAGGTGTCCTAGCGACAGGTGTGCTTGGTGGTACGATTGGGGAATACATTATTCAAGAATTAAATAAAGTCAATATTCCAAATGACTTTTTAAAGATCAAAAAAGAATCAAGAAATTGTATTGCTATTCTTCATGAAGGGATGCAAACAGAGATTTTAGAAGCTGGGCCAACATTATCCAAAGAAGAAGGGGTTAGTTTTTTAGAAAAGTTTGAATTTCTACTTACAACAGCTTCACTTGTAACCCTTTCGGGCAGTTTACCGAAAGGGTTACCGACTAACTATTATTATCAAATGTTAGAAATCTGTCATAAAAATGGAATTCCAGTAATTATGGATTCGTCAGGGGAATCTTTGAAACAAGCGATGGTGCATAAAGAAAAACCATTTGCTATCAAACCAAATACAGCGGAATTATCTCAGTTGTTGGGCATTGACATGGAAGCGGGAATCATAGATCTAAAGCAAGTATTAAACCATGAACTATTTACTGGGATTGAGTGGATTATCGTGTCAATGGGTAGTGAAGGTGCATTTGTTAAGCACGGCGAGGACTATTACAGAGTTACGATCCCGAAAATAGAAGTGGTCAATCCTGTAGGGTCTGGTGATGCAACAGTTGCAGGATTAGCTGTAGCACTACATCAAAACCAAACGGTCGAGACTGTTCTTAAAACGGCGATGACTACAGGAATATTAAATACGATGGAAGCTGGAACGGGCTATATTAATGTGAATAAGTTTAAACATTACTTTGATCTCGTTAAAGTTGAAAAAATAGATTGATAGAGGAGAATGTTGATGTTAGAACTAACCAAAAATAAATTGGAAGCTCTAAAACGTTTATCTGCTGAAAATGGCATAATTGGTGCATTGGCTATTGACCAACGTGGCTCATTGAAAAAAATGATTGCGTCTGGCGGTGCAAGTCATGTTGGAGATGAAGGCATTATCCGTTTCAAAGAAGTAGTTTCTGAGGAATTAACACCATTTGCTACAGCGATTCTTTTGGACCCTGAATATGGTCTGCCGGCGGCTAAGGTCCGCGATAAAGAATCGGGCTTAATCGTAGCGTATGAAAAAACTGGATACGATGCGTCAGAAGTAGGCCGGTTGCCAGATTTATTACCAGAATGGTCAGTGAAACGATTAAAGGATGCAGGTGCCGATGCAATTAAATTTTTACTCTACTATGATGTCGATGAAGATAAAAAAATTAATAACTATAAACATGTTTATATGGAACGTATCGGATCTGAATGTGCAGCTGAAGACATACCATTTTTCTTAGAGATTGTTACGTATGATGCTGACAGTGATGATGTGAAAAGTAAAGCATACGCAAAAATAAAACCATATAAAGTGATTGAGGCCATGAAGGAGTTCTCAAAACCGCAATATAAAGTAGATGTATTAAAAGTAGAAGTTCCAGTAGATATGAACTATGTAGAAGGATATACAGAAGGTGAATTTGTTTACAGTAAAGAAAAAGCAGCTTCCTATTTCAAAGAACAAAGTGAAGCAACTAAGCTGCCATTTATTTTCCTTAGTGCAGGAGTAAGCGCAAAATTATTTCAAGAAACATTAAAATTTGCTAAAGACTCCGGATCTACCTTTAACGGAGTGTTATGTGGTCGGGCAACTTGGAAAGACGGTGTTATACCGTTTGCTATAGGCGGTGAACAAGCAGGTCGTGATTGGTTAAAAGATATTGGTAGAAGGAATACTGAAGAACTGAATCTCGTATTAAAAGAGACAGCTAACTCATGGTTTGCTAAAGTAAAAATAACAGCTGAGCTTCAAAGTTAGTAAAATATTTTTTCTTCCATTTTTAAATGGAGTGAAGAAAAATGAGTAGACATTCGTCTGCTCATTTTTTTAGTTGCGTCCAGTATGGTCGCAAATCCGAGATTAAAAGACCAGAACAGTTCATGACTAAAGGGAGGGGAGCAACCTTTACATATAAAAAACTGAAAATTATTGTAAAAAAATCTAATCGATTGAATGTAGTAACAATCAATAAAAAACATACTTAACAGAGTAACAATATCCTTATTTTGTAAGCGTTTTAAAAAGACAATATAACTAAAAAAAGAAACAATATCTTTATTGAGTGGGCACTTGAAAAAAACTATTCTAAACATAAGTAAAAGCGGTACCTTTCAGATTTTGGTATATTTTTAAAAATGAATGTGCAGGTATTGTTTTTAACTAAAATTTAAATTTTAAAGGGGGAGAAGAATTGGAGAATAAGCATTTCAAGAGAGCTTTTAATACCCTTCTTGCACTTGTGCTAATTGTGCCGACATTTTTAGTGAGCATGATTGTACCATTACATGTAGGAGCAAATGTGTCTAATCCGTGGGTCACAATTTCATCAGGAGGAAACGAAATCAATGCAATAATAGAACAAAATGGGAAGTCCTATGTAAGGCTTGGAGCAGGTGCTGGAAACGATAACGGGGCTAAAGCTGCAATTTTTCAAGAACAAAATAAAATCGCTAAAGAATCGGGAACGATGGCGTATACCTTTACTCCAGAAACCAGTGGAGAAGATACTAGATTTGGTTTCTATCCTCATTATATTGACAATAATAACTTCGTTTTTGTAGGCTACGACTCACTTGGATGGTTCTATGAATACAAATACCAAGGAAAAGGTGATTGGTTAAAAACGAGACCGAATGTTTCACTTCCAGAGGCTGGGAGCTCACATTCCATAAAAATCGATTATAACGCAACCACTATGAACATTACATTAGATGGAAAAGATTTATTTGGACCGGTTACTTTACCTAATGATGTAAATAACCTCCTTACAGGTAAGGAAGCAGTTAAACTCGGTGCTTTTGGAGATAAGAAAAGTCAAGTTCTCATCGAATTAGGAGTTGCACCTGGTGATGGAGGCACGGATCCAGGAGATGAAAAACTTGTCGACATTACGGATAATAAACTAGAAGAAGGCGACTTAAAAATTATCTCTGGCGACGGAAAAGTTACTTATAATCAAGATGGTTCAGCAACTTTCGGTGTTACATCTACCCAAAAGAATCGAATTGTCTACAACCAAATGAAAGCGATTAAAAATGGTGTTTTTGAAGCGGATATTACTACTAATACTGATAAGATGAATCGTTTTGGATTTATTTATCGTGTTCAAAATGCATCTGCATACACATATGTAGGAACTGGGGATACGAACGATCAATATTTTGGTGAAACATTTGGACCTATAAACAATTGGACGTCGATGACTTCAAACGTACCGTTACAAGCAAAACAAACATATCATTTACGTTTAGTATTCATGGACGATGTTGCAACGTTATACATTGATGGTAAAAAGGTAGATTCTTGGACTTTAACAGGTGGTGTAGATCAAGCGGGGGGACTTGGGTTTGAAAAAAGCCGAGGAGCTGCCAATATTACGATTTCTAATATCAAAATCAAGGAATATAGTGCACCAAAACCTCCAGATACTCCACCAGTAGAAGATACATTAAAGTCAAAGTATATGGATGTCACTATTGACCAAGTATTCCCGCGGGTTGTGAAATACAAAGTTGGCGATAAAGTAATGAATGGACAAGAATCACCTGTTTACGGGTTGAAAGTAAATGGTGCACTATACTATCCTAAAGTAAGCTTTGAAAAGTTAAGCGATAGTGAAGTTCTATATACATTAAAAGTTGTGGATGAAATTAAAAATCTTGATGCTGTATTTAAAGTATCATTGAAAGTAAATGATAATAAAGTTATTTATAGTTTCGATGAAATTAAAAATAATAGTAGTGCAAAAATTGAAACAGTTGAGTTTGCTGATATGAACGTTATCTCAGTAAATTCGGAGCAAAAAGGTGCAAAAGCTAAATTAACGAATATTAGTACTGATGTTAGGAAATCAGGAGATGTGGATGTAAGTGTAGATTCTTCTATGGAGGAAATAGGTACATCTACTAAAAATTATACTGCATTTTTATCAACTGACGAATTGAGTGCGGGTGTATGGTCTAGTTCAGAAGTGGATGGCTATAAGAACTTAGTTGCAAATCGATATGTAAATAAAAATGGTGCTAAGGCAATGGGGATAGGTTCTAGTGCACTCTATTACCAAAGAGATTTTATGCCAGAACCACAAAAAAATAAACCAACTATTAAAATAGCTATCGCTAAAGATTTGAATACTGATAATAAGACAGATTGGCAGGATGCGGCGATTGCATACCGTGATATTATGCAAGACATTAAAGGATATCAAGATGTAAACAATAATGTTGGAATGCGTATTGCAATGAATTTCGGATCACAAGCACAACAACCATTCTTAAAAACAGCAGATAATATTAAAAAGGTTGCTCTTGCTACAGATGAATTGGGGCAGGCTGTTTTATTAAAAGGATATGCAAATGAAGGACATGACAGTGGTCATCCGGATTACGGTAATGTAGGTGAGCGTATGGGTGGCGTTAAAGATTTGGATACACTTATTAAAGAGGGACGTAAGTATAATACCCAATTTGGTGTCCATATCAATGCACAAGAAGTTTATCCTGAAGCGAAAGCTTTCAACAATGATTTTATTGATCGTCCAAATTCTTTAGGATGGGGATGGCTAGATCAATCTTATACTATTAATAAATTAAAAGATTTGTATACTGGAGCGCGTGCGAAAAGACTAGATGAATTGAAAACTGCTGTTCCAAATCTTGACTTTATTTATTTAGATGTATGGTATCAAAATCAATGGGAATCAAATAGAATAGCAGATCAATTTAAAGATAGGGGCTGGAGGCTAACAACGGAATTTGGTGGTTCTATGGCCAATAATTCAACGTGGCAACACTGGGCTACCGATAAAAACTATGGTGGACCGGAAAGTAAAGGTATCAACTCAGAAGTACTACGCTTTATTAGCAATCACCAAAGAGATTCTTGGGTGTTAAATTGGCCTGAAGTAGGAGGAACTGCTGATCATCCATTGCTTGGTGGATTTGAATTAGCTGGTTTCGAAGGATGGCAATCTGATAAGAATTTTGATAATTTTATTCGCATGACATTTGATACGAATCTACCTACTAAATTCTTACAAAAATATTATGTAACGAATTGGACAGCGGTAGAAGGAGATAAAAGCAAGACGAACTTAGAAAAGGAAATAAAATTGAAAGATCCAAGTAATGGGGATGTTGTCGATGTAACGAGAAAAGACAATTCTAGGGAACGTGTGATTACACTGAATGGAAACGTTGTACTTGATGGACACACTTATTTAGTTCCTTGGGTGAAACAAGATTTTAAAAATCCAACTTCTAATTCTGAAAAACTATATCACTGGAATTTGGAAGGTGGTACAACAACTTGGACACTTCCAGATGAATATAAAGATGCATCTAGTGTATATGTATACAAACTGACAGATCGTGGTAGAGCAGATATGAAAGAAGTCAAGGTTGTAAATAATAAGGTGACTTTGACAGCTAGTGCGGCAACTCCTTATGTTGTTGTACCAAAAAGAGATAAAGGTTTGGAAATTCTTGACTATGATTGGAGCAAAGGTGCTCATATATATGACGCGGGATTCAATACAGGAAAAGTAAGTGCATATACAACTATTGAGGGAGATAACAAAGCTATAAGCGCCGTTAGAACGAATCAAACTGGAAGCAACCGCAATGTAAGTAGTGGAGATTACTACTTGAATATTGATAGTCCGTCAAAAGATACGACTGTTTCCCGTGTCCTTACTGGTTTGGAACCAGGTAAAGATTATGTAGCAGAGGTGTATGTTGAAAACAATAGTGAGGTAAAGGCCGGAATTACAGTAACAGGTGGGAAAGAAGACGTTAACAATTACACACTTCGCAGCCTGCAAAAGAACTATGTTAAGGCAGATTCACATGCTTCAAATGATGGATACAATAGCAAAATGCAAATCATGCAAGTAAGCTTTACGGCTGTAACGAATAAAGCTAAATTAACTCTCAGCCGCGATGCTGGAAAAGGAAACACAAAATTTGATGATATTCGGATTGTTCAAAAATCCTTAAAAAATCATGTCTCACCAACGGAATTTAAACAAGATTTTGAATCGGTAGTACAAGGTATTTACCCATTCGTTATCGGTAACACAGAAGGAGTAGAAGACAACAGAATTCATCTATCTGAACTGCATGCTCCATATACGCAAAAAGGATGGGCAAGTAAAAAATTAGTCGATGATGTATTAGGTGGGAATTGGTCCGTTAAAGTGAACACTGGAAATAAAGGTTTGCTGTACCGTACTATTCCTCAAAATTATCGTTTCGAACCAGGCGTAACTTATAAAGTATCATTTGACTATCAAACGACAGCAAATGCATTCCGCTTTATTTCAGGGGATCAAGAAATTGATGTTCGAGACATTGCGAGTGCAAAGGGATTGAGTGTGAATAACACTCTTACTGCATCTACTGATACAAAAACAGCACAGTTTACTGTGACAGGTTCTGAGAACGGCCAAACTTATGTTGGAATTTTCAGTGATGGAACGAATTTAAATGGGGATACCGGAGCAGGTACGTTTATTTTAGATAATTTACGTATTGAAAAGGTGACTTCAGGTGGAGGGACAGAGAGGTAAAGATCCCTATTAAGATAAAGGTAGTTTTATCGTTTGAGTAATAATGTGAATGAAAAGAGGTTGACCCAAAAGTAGCTGAGTAGCTATATGGGTTAACCTCTTTTTGATATAAGTATGTCATCACAACTAAATTATGGAAAGAAAAGAACGTTACTCTTATGTTTATAGATTATAAAAAAATAAGGTGTCTCCAAAAGATCATTTGCAATGACCTTTTGAGACAACCTTTTTGAAATAATAACAACTGATTCTATTTATTTGACACTACTTCAATAACTAGATTATCAAGCATAATATCTTTATAACCGTTAAAGTTAGCTTGTGAGCCATTCACACCGTTAGTATTAGCTGCTTTATTAGTCGAATAAATCCCAAACCAGCTTTGCCCCGATCCATCTCCTGTTAAAGTAAAGGAATATGTGCCAGCTTTTGCATTCTTATCACTACTTGCGGTTGATTTTAATTCTTCCTTAGTTAATACTCCTTTTTCTTCAAATGGAGCATTACCTGTCACTACTGCATACGTTCCATCACTACCTACTTCATAATCAAAAGTAATTTTATACGTTACTCCTGGTTTAAATGTGAAGTTCTGAGGGATAGTTTGGTACACAAGAGCATTACCTTCCGTTAACCCATTCGTTTTAAGTGACCATTTACCTGCGATAACATCATTTACTATTTTTTGATTCCAACCTCTTTGCGTGTATGGTGCATGTAATTCAGACAGGTGGGTTCTATTATCTTCTACGCCTTCAATATTACCAATTACAAACGGATAGATGCCTTGTACAACATTTTCAAAGTCTTGTACGAATTTATTATTGCTTACTTGGTTTTCAGCATTACTTTCCACGATGCGAATATCATCAAAGTAACTTGCACCATTTCCAACATCTCTAGATAAATGAATGGTTACATCGGATGTTTTTTTACCAGTTTCAAAAAACACATACATGTTTTGGAAGTAACTTGTTCCATCTACAGTTGAAGTCATTTGACCATCAGCTTTTGCTTGCTCAGAGCCTAGTGTATTATGTGCGTATGCTCTTACATAGTTTTTAGCGATAGATTTACCAGTACTATTCGTATACTGTTTATCGTTAGAAGTAATTGTTATGCTTGCTTGTGCTTCACTTCGGTTGTCTATACCAACATATGCAGCATACTTTGTATTAGGTTTTAGGTCTGTTAATTTTTGGGTAACATTTACTTTCTTTTTATTATTGGAGATTGTTAGCATATTATTATTACCTTCACTCTTCGTAATCTTAACTGCTTTTGAGTCTCCTTTGATTTTCCAATCTTTTAGGGAATTGCTGTTAAATCCAGTATCTATAAGATGCATTCCTTCACTCCATTTAACATCTTTATTGGATTTTGGCCCTTTATAAATTACATATGCAGTAGATTTTTTTGCATCTAATGTGATTTTTCCATTTTCAATTTTAACATTTTTCATTTTCTCTTTACCTAATTCTGTTAACTCATACACTTTAACGGTACCTTGCCAACCAGTAGGGACAGTCCACGTTGTTTTTCCACCGTTTGTGTTCCAGTGATATAATTTTTCATTCTCTGCTGATAATTTTTTGCCATTTTGATCCCAAGACCATGGGAATAAATACTTTTCGTCACCAGGTTTACCTTCAAATATTTGCTTACCATTTAATGTCATAGTTCTTGTTCGATAGCCATCTTTATCATATGCAAAATCATTTGATTTTCTTTCAATTGTAAGTGTATTTTCACTAGATTCGTCCTTTAATACTGTCTTCATACCTGGTATCCAGTTATAAGTTTGTTGTTTATCATCTTTCATTTCAACTGCTTTGCCATTCTCCCACTGTGTTACTTTATAATGTTGAATGAATTTGGTTGGAACATTCACCGCAAATAAGTTATCAATATACGCTTTGTAGTCACTTCTACCTTGCCATCCTTCAAAGTCTTTCATACTGTAGCCACCTAACAATGGAGCATCTGCGTCGCCGCCATACTTAGGATAGTTACCAATCCATGCATCTTTTTGATGGTTTTTAATGAAACGAGTGATGGTACTATTAATACCTTTTAAGGTATACCCACCGTAAGTTAAATCGGCTGCCCAGTGTTGGAATGTGGAATCATACTCGTTCGCATATCCCCACTCACTGCCTAAGCGCCAACCTAAACTGTTTATTTCTTTACTTAATTGACGGCTCGGCCATGTACTATTATCACCTGACTGTCCATTACCCCAAACGTCTACATAAATAAAATCTAAATCATTTTTCTTGCCACCAAGAGCATCATATAAATCTTTGAATCGTTGTGCTCTGCCATTTCTTAAATCATAATCAGCATTAATGTTTATTCCTTGATCAATCCAGTTTCAACCATACTTATAAGTTCCATCTGGATTTTTTAATAAACGATCTTCTTGGAAATATTTTGACTCTGGATATGTTTCACTTGCATTCACATGAACACCAAAAGTTGCCCCATATTCTTTACCTTTTGTTAGCAATGTTTTCATGTCTTTTGCACCACCAATTCGGGTTCCGATATCAGCATAATTTAAATGACCAGAATCATGCCCTTCACTACCATAACCTTTCAGTAGAATAGATTGTCCTAGTCCATCAGTATTTAAATGAAACTTTTTCACTCCGTCTAAAGCCATTAAGAAAGGATTTTGGGCTTGACTGCCAAAGTTCATGTTAACACGGTAACCAACTAAGTCTGGAACTTTTTCTGCCCCTAGAGGTTCGTTCATAATTTTCCTATAAGCAATTGCTCCGTCTTGCCAATTTATCTTTTTATCATCATTAGCGTCAGCGGTAATGATCACCTTCACAGACGGCATTTCATCTACCTTATTAACTGTCCCATCCTTTAGCTCTAGAGTGCCATCTTCTTTACGATGTTCTTCTGACTTTTGATACGTCCAGAAGGTACTACTTAGACCAATTGTTTTTTTTCCTGCACTATTAGTCGTAGCACTAGCCGTAATTCTTTGTGCATCAGTCTTTGCAGCATAGGAATCTGGAGCTAATTTTTTTACTAAACTATTCTCCGTATTAGACCATATACTTGCACTTAATTCATCAGTAGAAAGAAAAGCATACATATATCCTTTTTGCTCTTCATCTTTCGTAATTAAATTCTCATCAACCTTTACCTGTCTGTCACCATTAATACGTGTATTTGTTGACATCTGTACGCCGTCTAGCACTGCATCTTTTTGACTGTTATTTACGGAAATTAAATTATGATTTGGAATTTCAATAGTTTTTACGATTTTGTTGTCGACGATCTTTGTAAGATTGAATTCTAATATATTCTCTTTAACAACGAACTCAGCAGTAATAACCGCAGAAATATTGTTATTAGTGTCTATTACAGTCATTTCATATACAACTTTATCTGATAAAACTTTTGTTTTTACTTTTGGTTTTACTGCTACGTCATTAATAAGGATTGTATCTAATGCCTCAGTCTGTCCGTAAAAAGTCTTTCCTGCTTCATTTCCAGATTTTAAATCGTATTGAATGACTCTTGGAAAATTCACATCAACAAGAACGTTCATTTGATTAGATGAAATAACCGCATTAGGACTTTGAGAAATAATTTGATTTTTAGCTTGTATAGTATCCGTGGTTCCCTCAGCTTGGATTAGGGAAGCGTTTGTAAAACAAGTAGAACCTACGACACAACCCGATACAAGTGTTACGATCGTCCTCCTGAATTTCTTTTTTGATTTTTTCATGTGTACCCCCTCGGTTTCATTTTGGTACTTTTGATATTGATGGTTCTTCACAGGTATAGATCACTTTATGACCTTATAAATTTAATATTTTGATAGAATGTAAAGCTTGTATAGTAGTTGAGAATCTATTAAAACCAGAAGTAGTTTCCAGTATCTATCTGTACCCATAGATTACTTTTTGTGAAACGCTTACACAAGAGAGATATTGCTCTGTTTTTTAGAAATATTGTTTTTTGTAATGTTGAAAATAAGATAAATAAAAAATAATCCTGGTTTATAAAGCTAGGGTTATTTTATTTGAGAATCTCATTAAAAATTAAACGGCGACGATACCGGAGCAGATGCGTTTATTATTAAAGGTCTATCTCGGTGGAGGTAGGCCTCATTGTGTTCATTGAATCGTCGGAAATCGTTCTTCAAAAAATGTTCCTTTTTATGTTTTTAGTGAGATGTTAAAAGTGAAAAGCAAGATGTCTAAAAAATACGACAAGATGTTGATTGTAGAAGTGTTTTTACGTACGTATAATGTAACAAAATAGCCTACTAGACGGTCGATTCAAGTATGCTAATAGCTCCTTCGGAGAAAGCAACACGTATATTAGAATGGTGGTTATCCCATACGTCTGTTCATAAAATTATAAAGGGACATAAAACTGGCATCGTAACAACATAAACCGCTATAAGGTTAGAGGAGGTATATACTGATGATATATCAAGCTATTCAGCAGTTAATTGATTGGGCTATTGAAGTTCAATTAATTGAAAAAGAAGATGCAATATATACAAGGAATAAAATCCTTTCCTTACTTCGTTTAGATGACTTTGTAGAGGAAGCATCAGCGCCCGCATCTACAAAGAAGGCAATTTCGGAGTTATTGGAAGAGTTAATTGAATATGCTTGTATGCATAAAGTCATCGAGGAAGTACTGGACGAGAAGGAGATTTTAGCAAGTGCAATTATGGATATTTTTATGTCCAAACCGTCCGTTATCAATTCTCTATTTTATGAAAAATACGAACAAAATCCGAAGGCTGCGACAAATTACTTCTATGAATTAAGTAAAAACAGCAACTATATACAAATGAAGCAAATTGCCAAAAATATTAATTATAAAGTAAATACGGAATATGGTGCCATTGATATAACAATTAATTTATCAAAACCGGAAAAAGACCCGAAACAAATTGCTAGAGAGAGAGTATCGGAAAGTACAAATTATCCAAAATGTTTACTTTGTATTGAGAATGAAGGATATAGAGGCAGAACTGGACATCCAGCACGCTCGAATCATCGTATGATCCGAATGAATCTTACAGATGAAAGCTGGTTTCTACAGTATTCTCCGTATATATACTTCAAAGAACACTGTATTGTATTGTCCTCAGAACATCGAGATATGAAAATTGACCGTCAAACATTTTTACGTTTGTTAAAATTTGTAGAAAAATTCCCGCATTATTTCCTTGGTTCTAATGCAGATTTGCCTATTGTAGGAGGATCTATTCTAACACATGACCATTATCAAGGTGGAAATTATGAATTTGCTATGGCAAATTCATCAAACGACTTCATTTTTGAACTCACTAACTTTCCAGAAATGCAATGTTCTATTATTAAATGGCCAATGTCAGTTATTCGCTTAAGAAGTAACGACATAGAACAAATAGTAAATGCAGGGGAGTACATATTAGAGAGGTGGAAGGGATATAGTGATCCTTCTGTAAATATATTTGCATTTACGAATGATGTTCCACATCATACGATTACGCCGATTGCTCGCTACCGGAATAATATGTACGAATTGGATCTTGTTTTGCGAAACAATCGTACAAGTGAAGAACATCCACTAGGAATTTTTCACCCACATGCGGAAATACAGCATATTAAAAAGGAAAATATCGGGCTGATTGAAGTAATGGGGTTAGCTGTACTTCCGGCACGTTTAAAAACAGAACTTCAGGAAGTGGAAAAATTCTTACTTAACATTCCAAATGATATTCCAACGCCTCATATACGATGGGCAGAACAATTAAAAATCAAATATGACAATCGGATACATGAACAAAATGTACAGAAGATTATAAGAGAAGAAGTGGGAAGGAAATTTATACAGGCGCTTGAAGATGCTGGTGTTTTTAAACGAGATGACGAAGGGATATCGGCGTTTAAACGTTTTATTCAGACCTTAAATTAGGAATGGACTTAGTAGTTATAACGATTACAAAATGACCTAATTATATGATAAAGGAGGTAATAATATGGGGAAGTGTGAGCATAAGCAACTACAGGAATTGAAACAGATAGGTGGCCCTATATTAATGATGTGTATGAAATGTAATCAAATAATTAAAGTGTCCAAAGGATCCAGTACAAAAATAAAGTAAAAAAGAATGAAGCGTATATATTTCTAGTGGGTGAAGAACAAAATCCAAACTGAGTAAAGTTTCACTTTATAAAAAGAATAGAAAAAATAAAAAAACATCCCATATTCATATGAGATGTTTTTTAGTATGGTTCTGTCGCATGTAATACGACGTCTAATAAACCGGGAAATCTAGCATGTAAGTCATCTTCACGAATTGAAATGAAGCGCTGTGTTCCTTCAAGGCGTGTATACATAACACCGGATTCACGTAAAACCTTGAAATGGTGAGATAAAGTTGATTTCGCAATGGGAATGTTTAACGCACCACAAGATTGTTCATGTTTCTCTAGTAGCATCGTTACAATTTGTAAACGAATTTGATCGCTAAGTGCGTATAAGACAGAAGAGAATTGAATTTCTTCTCGATTTGGATGATAGAGAGTACGCATTTTTTCACCTGCTTGTATAAGTTCATATAGTTTGCACTATAACATATAAAGTGGTATATTTCTATTGTTCGAATATATTCGAACAATAGAAATATAGGGGGAGAAACAATGAAGTATACTAAAATGCAAAAGGCAGGACTACATATTTCAAAGTTGGGGTTAGGAACAAACGCTGTAGGGGGACATAATTTATATGCTGATGTGAATGAGGAAGAAGGAAAACGATTAATAGAAGAAGCTATCCAGCAAGGGATTACATTTTTTGATACAGCAGATTCATACGGTTTCGGTAGATCAGAGGAATTGGTAGGAGAAGTATTGAAAGGAAGACGCCAAGAATTTGTACTTGCTACAAAAGGTGGATTACAGCCGTTATTAAATGGGGAGGTTTATATTAATAATGAACGAAGCTTTTTAAGAAATGCTGTGGAAAATAGCTTAAGAAGATTACAAACTGATTATATTGATTTATATTATTTACATTTTACCAATCCAGAAACAAGTTACATAGATTCAATTGGAGAGCTTGCTCGTCTAAAAGAAGAAGGAAAAATTCGTTCAATTGGAATAGCAAACGTAAACGTAGAGCAATTAAAAGAAGCGAATCAGAACGGACAGATAGATGTTGTACAATTACCGTATAATATGTTGGATCGTGCTGCTGGGGAAGAACTTTTGCCGTATTGTATAGAATCAGGTATTTCATTTATTCCATACGGGCCTCTTGCTTTTGGGATATTAGGTGGAAAATATACAGAAGATTTCAAATTGAGCGAAGTGGATTGGCGTCAAAGTGTAAATCTATTTGAAGAAAATACATATAAGAGTAACTTTAAAAAAGTTGAGAAGTTAAAAGGCTTAGCTAAAGAAGAGAATATCGAAGTATCGCATTTAGCTTTAGCGTGGCTATTAAACAAAAAAGGAATTGATACTGTTATTCCTGGTGGGAAACGAGCGGAGCAAATAAGAGAAAGTGTAAGAGCGGTGGAAGTTTCATTGAATGAGAAGGTTATGAAAGAGATTGCATCTATTTTAGAAGATTAGTTGAGAAGAGGGGTACTTCCCTCTTTTTATATAAAAGGAGAAGGTTTAAATGAAAAGAGTACTAGCTGTATTCTTTATGATAATGTTTATGATAGGTACAGATACTTTCTTAATTTCACCACTTTTACCGACATTACAACAGGTGTATCATGTTTCAACTGAGCTATCAGGATGGATGGTGAGTTCATATGCTTTAGGATACGCTGGATTTGCGCTTATTGCTGGTCCTATATCAGATGGCTTAAACAGAAAAAAAGTGATGGTAATAGGAATGAGTTTTTTTGCGTTAAGTACGTTTTTATGTGGAATGGCACCGAGTTTTCTATGGATGCTAGCATTTAGATTTTTAGCAGGTGTAAGTGCAGCCTTTGTATCTCCACAAGTGTGGGCATCTATTCCGCTCCTTATAGAGAAGGAGCAAATTGTAAAGGCAATTGGAATTGCAACAGCAGGATTAGCAATTTCTCAAATTTTAGGGTTGCCAGTTGGATCGTATTTGGCAATGGTACACTATACAACACCATTCTTCGTCATTGGTATATTATCAGCACTACTTGTGATTCTTATCTATGTAGTATTACCAGAAATACAACCGGTTTATATAGGTGGAAGTAAAACAAACATCTTAAAGTGCTATAAACAATTACTTACAGATTCAAAGGTTTCACTTTCTTATTTTGCATATTTTGTTTTTCAAACTGGTAATTTTGCTGCATTTTCATTTTTCGGTGTATGGCTTTCCATTCAATTTGGTTTACAAGTTCATGAAATAGGAACAGCTATGCTTGTATTAGGGTTAGGAAATTTAACAGGGAATATTTTGGGCCCAAGAATCGTAAATAAAATTGGTTATAACCTTTCTTTTTATGGTGGAATTATATT
The DNA here is from genome assembly GCF_007678085.1 of Bacillus cereus. GTDB lineage: Bacteria > Bacillota > Bacilli > Bacillales > Bacillaceae_G > Bacillus_A > Bacillus_A cereus_BE. The sequence continues at coordinate 501,271 of NZ_VEDW01000001.1, forward strand.
TACAGCAGTGCTATATGTATTACTACCTTATGTAAAGAACATTATATTTGTGGAGCTATTATTCTTTGTTTTATTTTTTGTGACAGGGATTTTATTTGTATTAATGATGAGGCACTTACAAAACCTGTCTAGTGCAGCAAGAGGAACAGGAGCAGCGTTTGCAAATGCTTCTATGTATATTGGTCAAATGATTGGATCGGCAATAGCAGGAATGTTATTTGCAGCATCTCACAATTTTATACTTATAGGTAGTTTTACTGCGTTATTATATGTAGTAGCTTTATTTCTGTTTAGAAAAAGTGAAAAACTTACTGAAAATAGTGAAACAGGAATTGCATCATAAAGCCTATGTAAATATTTCGCAAACCAGAATTAATAAGAGTGTGAATATATGAATGTGCTTTTAATTACAGTGGTTACTAAAAGTATAGAAATAGTAGTAGAAATGTATTGTAACAAAGTTATAAGGAATCCAAAAATAAAAAATCCCTATAAAGATAGGGATTTATATATCGGCATATAGTTCCTTGGAAAAGGATATACTTAGTTTAGCATATCGGACTACTTATATTTGTGAAATAGATGTGAAATAGATGTGAAAAAATACCGTAATAAAAAGCACTGTTTTAGCTAATGAACTAAAACAGTGCTTTTTTCTTTGATTGAACAGTTGCTGCATTTTCATCGTGTATGCCTGCATCTCTAATAATTCGTTGTTTTGCTTTATTTAATAGATGATTTACTGCTTCACCAAAATAGTTAGCTTCGCTTTTTGTGCGGGCTTCTCGTAAACATTTATAGTTTTCTAGCAGTTCCTCTTTTTCAGTGTTTGTTAAGAAATCTTCTATTTTCTTTTTTGTCATACGAAACACCCTTTCTTCTGACAAACGACGCAATAGAAAATATTTATTGTTTATTATAGCAATAATTTTTAAAGAAAGTATACACTAACGTCGTAATAATTTGTCAATTTCTTGAATCTTCTCATCAGCTTTCCCAATTTGTGTATTTTTAGCCTGCTCACCACCAAGCGCTTGGTGCAGTAAGAAAGTCTGACCGGAAATAGCAGTCACAATGGATACTTTTATAATTTCTTTTATTAAGGTGACATCGAATAAAACGAGTCCAAGAAGTGCAGCTAGACTACCAGTGAAAATATCAGTTAAAAACCCAAAGTGAAAAAAAGTTTTCAAACGGCGTGGAAGCAATAACTTGCCTTGGTTATTGATTAGATGGGAAACGAAACCAGTAATGCCACCAACGAGAACAGCAGTTAGCCATTGATACATTTCCATCGAATCCACTCCTTTTAGTGAATAAGATTCGATTATTTTATATTGATTCCTTTTAATATTTCATAGAAGCATATTGAGAAAGTTTGTTTGGGGTTATTACGTATTCAATATAATTATAACAGAAAAATCTGGTATCTTTTAGTCTATTATATGAAGCGGTTATTCCTTAATATGAATGTATAAAGGGGTGCGTGATATGAATATAGATCATCGAATAAGAAGTGTGGATGGTTATACAAAAAATATAGGGGAATTAGTAAGCATGCTGGAGCATACGAAGGCTGTAACATTACAGGAAATAAAAGATCTATCAGTTGAGCAATTAGATTTAATTATGCCGAGTGGAGGAAATTCTATTGGAGCGTTATTAAAACATATAGCAGCTATAGAAAAAGCTCATCAACTTATTTCATTTCAAGAGCGCGACTTTACAAAAGAAGAATTAGAAATATGGGAGGACGCACTGTATTTAGGGGAAGCAGGGAAAACAATTCGTGGTCATGACATACAGTATTATGTACAACTTTTACAATGTGTTCGAGAAGAATCTCTGAAGTATTTGAGTGAACAAGATGATGAATGGCTCATGTCAGAAAGAAAGTGGCCTAACGATGTAGCGTATAACCAGCACTATCTGTGGTTTCATGTGCTAGAAGATGAGATTAATCACCGTGGGCAAATTAGAATGATGAAACATAAATTATTTGAAAATTACGTTAAATAAAGTAGATTTTTAAATAAATATTCCATATAATGAGAGTAATTAAAATGAGAACGGGGTGATGTATTATGGCGAAAATAACTTATATGAATAATAAACCAAATACAAAGGTGGATGGAAAGGGCGAGACTGTATAAGTTAGCGCACGATCCTTCCGCTTAGCTTAAACTAGGGAGGATATCAATTTGAATCAAAATATTTTAGAATCATTCGGCTGGGATTCTTTTTTTGAGGAACAAGCTGTAGAGAACTTTGAAGTAGGACGTATTTTACTTGAGCATAAGCATATATATCGAATTATTTGTAATGATGGTGAATATATGGCAGAGCTTTCTGGAAAGTTTCGACATGAAGCAGTAACGAAGGGAGATTATCCAGCGGTTGGTGATTGGGTATTTATAAAGAAAATAGAGAATGAAAAGAAAGCAATTATTCATCGTATTTTTCCGAGAAGAAGCTCTTTTTCTAGACAAGAGGCTGGTACTCGAACGGAAGAACAAGTAATAGCAGCAAATGTAGATTATCTATTTTTAGTGAATGCACTTAATCATGATTTTAACGTAAGAAGAATGGAACGTTATTTACTATTAGCGTATGAAAGTGGTGCAATGCCTGTTATTGTTTTAACAAAAAGTAGCTTATGTGAAGATGTGGAACAGAAAATTGTAGAAACGGAAGCTGTGGCAATTGGTGTTCCGATCTTCATCGTTGATAGTTTAGAACATACTGGTATTGAATCGTTGCAGCAATTTGTTTCTTCAGGAAAAACAATTGCTTTAGTCGGATCATCGGGGGTTGGAAAATCCACTTTGTTAAATGCACTTATAGGACTTGAAGTAGCAAAAACGGGAGATATTCGTGAGGAAGATAGTAAAGGAAGGCATACGACAACTCATCGTGAATTGTTCCGATTACCGAGTGGTAGTTTAGTTATTGATACTCCGGGTATGAGGGAACTGCAGCTATGGGAAGGAAGCGATGCAATTCAAACAACATTTTCTGATATTGAAGAATTAGCAAAAACGTGCCGTTTTAGGGACTGTAAGCATGAAAATGAGCCAGGATGTGCAGTGCATCATGCAATTGATAACGGAATTATTACGATAAATCGTTTGCAAAGTTATAAAAAATTACAAAAAGAACTGGCGTATTTTATGAGAAAACAAGATGCTGTTCTTGCAAGAGCAGAGCGTGATAAGTGGAAAAAGATTTCTAAGCAGCATAAAAAAATGTAAAAAGCCAAAGGGTGGTTCCCTTTGGCTTTTTTTTGCATTTGTAAATTTTATAATAATATTATTCGTATATATGGACAAAGAGAAATTAATTGTTTAAACTTTACAAAGTATTCATCATAATAGGTTATGAAAATAATAATTCGGGAATGGGAAATATTTGTAATTCACTAGATTTAACTTTTGAAATTGAAAAGCAGGAGGTTTGTAATGGGTAGACTATTAAATTGGTTTCGTGATATGAAAGTAGCAAAAAAACTACTAATTTCATTTTTTGTCATTTTAATTGCGGCTGTATCTATTATCGGAGGCATGTCTTATCAAACGGCTAAAAAGAATTTTGAATCACAAATTACGAGCAGTGCTCACGACAATATAAAAATATTAGATAATTTAATCAATCAAATGATTGATGCAAAATTTAATGATGTGAATAATTTCGCACGGGTGATTCAAGGTAATATGTATCAAGGGGATAATCAAGATGAATTAAGAAGAATGTTATCTCAATATATCAATTTGAATAAAGATGTTGAACAAGTATACGTTGCTGGGAATGATAAGAAATTTGTGCAAGAACCAAATATACAAATGGCAGCAAACTATGATCCAACAGAACGTTCTTGGTATAAAGATGCAGTGGCAAAACAAGGTGGTATTGTAATTACTGAGCCGTATAAGGCACAAGGAAATGGACATATTGTCGTAACGATTGCAAAACAAGCAGAAGATAAAAACGGTGTTGTAGCGGTAGATTTAAGTTTAGATAATTTATTAAAAACAACAAAGTTAATTAATATTGGTAAAAAAGGATATGCTTTCATTTTAGATGGGAAACAAAAAATAATTGCACATCCTCAAGAAAAATCAGGAGAAAAAGCAGCCGATTCTTGGGCGAAGAAAATTTATGAAGATAATCATGGCTCTTTTTCCTATACGTATGACGGTAGCGAAAAGAAAATGGTATTTGCTACAAATGTAAAAACAGGTTGGAAAATCGGTGGGACGATGTACTCAAATGAAGTAATTGAAGCTGCGCAGCCTGTATTTTATAATATGTTAATTGTTATGTTCATTTCATTAGTTATAGGCGGGGCACTTATTTATTTTGTAACACTTTCTATAACGAAGCCATTAAAAAGATTAGTTGCTACTTCTAAAGAAATAAGTGAGGGAGATTTAACGCAAACAATCGATATCCATTCTAATGATGAAATTGGCCAACTTGCAAAAGGATTTAATGAGATGACAGATGCATTGCGAACGTTAATCGGAAGAATTAATACTTCGGCTGGACATGTTGCAGCAGCATCAGAAGAGCTAACGGCAAGTGTAAGACAAGCAGGTGAAGCGACTGAGCAAATTACAATGGCAATGGATGAAATATCGAGCGGGGCAACAACGCAAACGACAAGTGTAGAAAATGGTGCAATGTTACTATTTGATGTAACAGAAGGAATTCAGCATGTTGCAAATAGTTCATCATCAATTAATATGGCTTCTGCTCATACTCGTGAAAAAGCAGAAGATGGCGAGAAACTGGTAGGAAAAACAGTAAATCAAATGCAGTCTATTGCAGAATCTGTTTCGCAATCAGATGAAGTTATACAGTTATTAAATAATAAATCAAAACAAATTGGTGACATACTAGAAGTAATTCAAAATATTGCAGATCAAACAAATCTTCTAGCTTTAAATGCGGCAATTGAAGCTGCAAGAGCAGGAGAGCATGGAAGAGGATTTGCAATCGTTGCAGATGAAGTACGTAAATTGGCGGAGAAGTCTAGCGTATCTTCTAGTGAAATTAGTAAATTAATATGTGAAATACAAGATGACATGAGTAAGACGGTAAAATCTATGAGTCATGTAAATGAAGAAGTTCAATCTGGACTAGTTATTGCGAATGAAACGAAGCAAAACTTTACTGAGATTTTACAATCTACAAATGAAATTGTAGATCAAATTAAAACGATGGTTGAAACGGCTAATGGAATGTCAAAAGGTGCAAATGAAGTATCTATTTCAGTAGGTCAAATTGCAATGACAGCACAGAATAATGCGACGAGTACTCAAAACGTTGCAGCATCAGCAGAAGAACAACTAGCTTCCATTGAGGAGATTAGTTCTGCGGCTGGTACATTATCTCAAATGGCTGAAGAGTTACAAGGGTTAATTGAAAGATTTAAAGTTTAACATAGGACAGACTATCTCCAAAATAGCAGTATGCTATTGGAGTAGTCTGTTTTTATTATGAAAAATTAAATGGGGTGGAGAGTATCTTTATAATATTGAAAGGTATATTTTGTATAATATTTGTCGAAAAATAGAGGTATTTGTTAACTTTGTGTATAATTATAATCATATAGAATACAAATAAAGGAGATTACTATGGGAGTTTATTGGGGGACCAAAAGACATTCTTGGCTTAGTTATGTCTCATTTTGGTTAAGTATTTCATTTTTTATCGTTTTTCTAATTGAAGTGTTTATTTTAAAAACACTTTCGAATAGTTCGGTGCAAATTGTTAAATATTTTTATTTTATACTTGTACCAGTAAACATCGTTCTTAGTTTAAAGTTACTCTTTAAGAAGAATGAAAAGAAAGCATTACCTATTTTTAGTTTCATTGTATCATTATTATTTACAATTTTAATACTAGTATTAGCGTTAGCAGCTACTGGGAAATTCTTTTAAGGAGAGTGATATAAGTCACTCTTCTTTTTTGTTGTTGCAATCAAATAATAAGTGGAGGATAATACATTTATTTAAGTTTGATATGACTTGAAAGCCTTAAAAAAGTATTAAGAAATGAAATAAGAGACAATTCATATAATAATGAAGAGGATCAGGTGGTTTACATGTAATTATGAAGCAAATGAATACGGTAAGAACGGTGATATATGGTACAATACAGATGGATAGTGATAGAGATAAAGGGTATATAAAATACCCATCGTTTTTTAGTAAGAGAGGGGTTATCTTATGCTATACGAGGATTTGATGACATTATTTCAAGCAGCTCCGAAAGAAGAAGGTAGAGGCGGCTGGAAATATATAATCCAGGAACAAAATGATAAATATGAAATTGTTGATGAACTGTTAAAAAATCAAATGAGTGTTGAATTGTATTTTAATGAATATGATGAGGTGAAAATCACTTTATATAAAGATGGAATGCCTATTTCTACTATGCAAAGAATTGCGATTTCAAAAGTTGAATTAGACGAAGAGGAAGAAGGGATTCAATTCGTTTTAGAACGTATGCCTAGTCGGATGATTCGCTTGCAACTAAAGCCATATTTAGCACTCGAAATGGGGCCGTACTGGGAAGTATGTAATGACTGTGAATGAACATAAAAGAAGCATCCAATAACATGGATGCTTCTTTTATGTTTTTTGAAGTTGTTTAAAAGCAATAATTGGAAGTAAAATGATGCTGACCCATCCGATTATAGGATATAGAATGTGGAGTAATTCACTGTATCCAACGTAACTAAAGCAATAACTAATTAGTAAAATAAAGAAAATAATATTGTTATTTTTCCATCCGGTGATAGATTGCATTTGTTTTGTCATTCCGAACACATTGCCAACTAAAGTGGTGAACACTTCACCGAAAATGATAAGAACAAAGAAAAAGTGAAAAGTCGCATTAAACTTTCTTATGACTTCAGCCATTGGGATATTATATTGATAAAATTGATCGACTGATAAGATAGCTAAATGGCTACATAATAAAATTAAAGAAAGTCCTGCCCCCCCTAAAATACCGCCCCATAAAATGGCCTTTCGATCTTTTACTTCACTGGCTAACGGGACGAGAACGCTTTGGGCGAGCGAAAGATTTAAGGCGACATATGTAATAGGACTAGTAATCCACTTCATATTCCAGCTTTCTGCAGGAATAGTGTTACTAATAGGAGTTGTACCGTGAAAAAAAGTTGTAATAGCAAGTCCGATAATAAAAATCATCATAATAGGTACGACAAGTGTATTCACTTCAAAAACCCCTTGTAATCCACGACTACCTATAATGAGACAGGCGATCACTGTAATGAAAATACCAAGCTGTCTTGGTAAGCGAAGTTGCTCTTCAAATACCGCCCCAGCTCCTGATAACATAACGCTCGTTACACCAAATAATACGAGCAATAATAGTGTATTTACAACATTTCCAAATACATCCCCAAATAAATATTTGTTAAATTCTTGCGCTGAAAATGCACCGATTTGTGATGAAAGTAACATCATCTTTGTGCCAAGCCAAATAAAAAAAAATCCGCTTACACATATGCCAATGGTTCCATATAATCCGTTCACTGTAAAAAATTCAACAATTTCTCGTCCAGTAGCAAATCCAGCTCCAACGACTGTTCCAATATAAGTAGCAGCGACTTTCTTTGCTACTTGCCATTGTTGATTGTCCATGTTATCCCTCTTTCTACTACGATGAGCTTGATTTTACTATTATGCATATGTATGAGCTTGGACAATTAGACGTAAGAAGTAGTAGAAAACATACATGAATGAAAAGATATTAGGGAAGTATTAAAGGTGTTAAAACTTTGTTACATATGAGCCAATCTTTCGAAAGGAAAGGAAATGTATGGTAACATGTAACTAGGCTATTAAAAGATAAACATTATGAAATGATAAGAGGAGTGGATTGTATGAGTACGAAAACAAATGTTGTTGAAGTATTAAACAAGCAGGTAGCAAACTGGAATGTGTTATATGTGAAATTACATAATTATCACTGGTATGTGACAGGACCACACTTCTTTACATTACATGAGAAATTTGAAGAGTTTTATAATGAAGCTGGAACAAATATTGATGAATTAGCAGAACGTATTTTAGCGTTGGAAGGTAAACCGCTAGCGACAATGAAAGAATATCTTGCAACATCTAGTGTGAATGAAGGGACAAGCAAGGAGTCTGCAGAAGAAATGGTGCAAACATTAGTGAATGATTACTCTGCGCTTATTCAAGAGTTAAAAGAAGGTATGGAAGTTGCTGGCGAAGCTGGCGATGAAACATCAGCGGACATGTTATTAGCAATTCATACTACATTAGAACAACACGTATGGATGTTAAGTGCGTTCTTAAAATAAATATAAGTATATAAAGAAAAAGTCGTTGAAAAATTCTTTCAATGACTTTTTTTGTAATTTTTCAGTTTTCTTTTATGCTATAATATAGTAAAAAGGAGGCGATGCGATGTTTCGCTTTTTCAGAACTGGAAAAGAAGAGCGTGAAATTACGAAAGATGAATTAGAACAAGCGATGGCTAAGTTTCTAGAAAAGAATGCTAATATCGTTTATACAGTATTAGTAAATGATGATTATACAGTAAATTATGATTTGTTAAAGCCATATTTACTTGCATTTCCAACAAATAGTTTTCTTATTACGAAGGAAACGCTTGAGGTATTTGAACATACAGAAGAAAATCTAAACCTAGTTAAAGAAATTGATATCGTACAAAAAGCAGTAGATCAGTACGTAACAGAAAAAGAAATGTTTCCGATTGTTGAAGGTAGTGAAGAGCGTCTTATATGCGGGATGAAATTAGGACCGTATTTAAATCGTATATTAAAAAGAGACTTATATATTTCAGAAAAACATTATTTAGTTTCAAGTAAACCAGACAGAAAAAAACAAAAAAGTGGATAGATGTATGGAAAACAACAATAAATATATTGTTGTCTTTTTTTGGTTTTAAAAATATAGATTTTTCAGTTTATTAACCTTATAATAAATTTATTGGACGAATAGGAGTCATGATTAAGTATTGTTAGCGTAAGTTACATACAGTGATTACAGAATGGTATAAAGGTTTGAGAAATAAATATGATAAAAGATTACGGGGGAATGGGTGTATGAAAAATAGTATGACTTACATTCAATTATTAAATGAAACATTAAATCGTTATGCAAATAAAGGAAGTTTGGAAGCGTACACCTATATAATGGAGCATGCGAAAGGCATAGTGGGAAATGAGGCGCAAATATATAATTTCAAATATGCACTAGCGGGTGCTGCCGGACTTGAAGAAGAAGCGATGCATTTAATGAAGAAAGCCATTATAGAAAAGGGTTTTTGGTATGGAAATGAATATTTGATTTCCGACGATGATTTAAAACAACTACATAAATTTGAAGAGTTTCATAAAATGGTTCAATTATGTAAAGAGAGAGAAGAATTAGCGAAGAAAACAGAACGAGCAGAGGTGAAATATATAGAAAGTAAGAAAAAAGAAAAACTATTTATTGCAATGCACGGTGATCAAGAAAATATAGGAATAGTAGAACCATATTGGAAATCTGTTTTGAAACAAGATTATACGTTAGCTTTACCGCAGTCTTCGCAAATTCAGTTTTCAGAGGGGTTTGTTTGGGATGATATACATAGAGGAAAAGAAGAATTAAAAGAGCATTACGTTACGTTTAAAGAAAATCATTCGGTAGAAAGTGTAATAATTGGTGGTTTTTCTGCTGGTGCAAGAGTAGCTTTGTATACGATTTTACAAAAAGATATAGATGTAGATGGTTTTATTTTTATGGCGCCGTGGCTTCCAGAGATTGAAGAATGGAATGAGTTATTGGAAGTGCTACAAGATAAACATATAAAGGGATATATTGTGTGCGGGGATCAAGATGAAGATTGTTTTGAATGTACGCAGCAATTTGTACAGTTATTAAGAGATAAGAATATAGAACATAAGTATAAAGTTGTCCCCAATTTAAATCATGATTATCCTGAGGATTTTGAAGAGCTATTAAAAGAAGCTATTGCATATATAAACGACAAAAGTAATAAGTAGTAAGAAAGGGAGATGCATCATAATTGATGTATCTCCCTTTTATATTTATAAATTAAAAGCATTTGCTAGTAAGCGATAAGAATTCAATTTATCTTCAAATCGATGAGTAATTGTAACAATCATAAATTCATCAGTATTGTACGCTTTGCTTAAGTTTATGATTTGTTCTTTCACAGAAGATGGATCACCGACGATCATACGTTGACGATTTTCTTTTATACGGAATAAATCATAAGCGCTGTATGAATAATTTTGTGCAGTTTCGATAGAAGGAGTACCAGTTGTTCGCTTTCCGTGCTCTAGTAATAAGATTGATAAATCTAAACTAGAAGCAATTTTTTCCGCCTCTTCATTTGTTTCTCCGCAAATAACAAAAATAGAGACGATTGATTTTGGGTGGTCTCCTAAATAGGAAGGTTGGAATTGTTCCTGATAAGCCTTCATTACTTCAGGGCCACCGTATCCGTTAATAAACTGTGCGAATGCAAAAGAAGCACCTTGTTTTGCAGCAATCATCGCACTCTCTCCACTAGAACCGAGCATCCACATCTCGGGGGATGTTGGAATGACAGGAGTAGCCTTTAAGTTTGCATAATGATGGTTTTCTGGTACTTGATCATGTAAGTACATTGCAACATCTGCAATTTGTTCTGGATATTGATCCAGTGAGACCATCTTTCCTTCTTGTAGTGCGCGAGTTGCAATTGGCATACCACCAGGTGCTCTGCCGACACCAAGGTCAATACGATTTGGATAAAGCGCTTCTAAAACGCGGAAATTCTCAGCAACTTTATACGGGCTATAGTGCGGTAACATAACACCACCTGAACCAACTCTCATACGATCCGTTTTTGCTGCAATATGAGAAATAAGTATTTCAGGACTTGAACCAGCAAGGCTGACGGAATTATGATGCTCAGATACCCAAAAACGTGTGAATCCTAGTTTTTCAACTTCTTGTGCAAGTGTAACAGTATGAGAAAAAGCTTGTGCTGCTGTACTACCATCTGAAATAGGGGATTGGTCTAACACACTTAATTTGATCATAGAATATACCTCTCAATCTTAATGTACATCCTATTATATATTTACTTACGAAAAATGCGTAATAAAATGCTCAAAATTAAAAGTGGATAAACCACCTATCTATATTTAACGAGAAAAGCCTCGTTCATAATGATTCATTTCGACTAAATTTAAAATATAATCGTAGTTATCAATCTCAAGTTTTAGTTGTTCACGCTCTTTTTTAGATAGATGCATACTACTAAGTTTGTTGCATAGTTGTTGTTTCTTTTTTTCTAAATACTTCTTTGTAGCGTGGTAGTCGTAAGTTTGTTTCATTTTCAACCACTCCTTCTTTGCTGTTGCTATATTATACGAGGCGTGAAGAGGTGTGAAAGCTAACTCTTATGTACTTTTAGTGAATATTCCTCTTTCCATGTTGTTATGTTTATGGGAATTTATGAATAAAATGCACTAAACCACTAATGCCCATTTTATCCCGCATTAACGGGCGGTAAAACTCCCACCTCAAAATTCGGCTGGAGCAAAGAAGATAGGTGGGAGATTAACTGCCCATAAAAGCCCGATTGGTTCAACTAATAATCAGTGGGGAAGAATCCCCCACTGATTATAGTTTCACTTTATGAAGTAAGGGGTGGAATTGTGCAGAAAGATATTATGTATAACACTGAAATGGATGAAACGTTAAAAGTTATAAATAAAGGTTTAAAGAAGACGACTCGTCCGAAGCGAATTATAGTAGTAGGGGCCGGTATGGCTGGGTTGGTTTCGTCATCTTTATTAAAAGCTGCAGGACATGAAGTGAAGGTTTTTGAAGCGAATAACCGGGTAGGTGGCCGCGTAGAGACAGTTAGAATGGAAGATACCGGATTATATTTAGATGTAGGGGCAATGAGAATTCCGTATTCACACACATTAACGATGGCATATATCAAAAAATTTGGGCTACAGGTGAGCCCTTTTATTAATAGGAATGAAACGGATATTATTTACGTAAATGGCCGGAAAACGACATTAAAACAATATGAAAAAGATCCAAGTATATTAAAGTATCCTGTAGAAATGAATGAAGTCGGGAAAACGTCTGAGGAGCTATTATTGTTAGCGGTGCAGCCTATTATAAATTTTATAAAAAAGAACCCAGAGAAAAATTGGGATATTGTAGTAAAGGATTTTGGGAGATATTCTACAGGACAATTTTTAAAGTATCATCCTTATCAATATAATACGTATTTCTCGCCAGTAACAATAGAGATGATTGGTGTTCTATTAGATTTAGAAGGTTTTTTGGAAAGGTCATTTGTAGAAACGTTACGCTTTTTATATATTATGCAAGAGGAGAGTGGATTTTGTGAAATTGTAGGAGGAAATGATAGATTACCAAAGTCCTTTTTACCACAATTAGAAGAAAATATTATATATAATCAAAAATTAATGAAGCTACATCAGCATGATAACGGTGTGACAGCTTTTTATCGAAACGAGGAAACTTTTGAATACAGTAGTATTACAGGGGATTTAGTTATTATTACAATTCCATTTTCGACAATGCGTTTTGTCGAAGTAGACCCCTTTGATTCTATATCTCATGAAAAATGGAAAGCAATCCGTGAATTGCATTATATGCCAGCGACAAAAATAGGAATTCAATTTAAAACTCGATTTTGGGAAGAACAAGGACAATTAGGTGGAAGAATTATTACAGATCTTCCTATACGTTATGCGTATTATCCAAGTCATGGAATTGGAGAGAAAGGACCTGCTATGATGTTAGGTAGTTATACATGGTCTTATGATGCGTTGTTATGGGATGGGTTATCAAAAGGTGATCGTATCTATTACACACTACAAAATTTAGCGACAATATTAGGCGGTCAAGTATATGATGAGTTCATGTCTGGCATATCAAAAAGTTGGACATTGGATCCATATGCACTTGGAGGATTTGCGCTATTTCAGGCAGGGCAAGAATCTGAGCTACAACCAGCGATTATAAAACCAGAGGGGAGACTATACTTTGCCGGAGATCATACAACGTTATATCACGGATGGATTCAAGGTGCCATTGAATCTGGTGTGCGTGTAGCGGTAGAGGTAAATGAATAAAAGGTTTAAGATTCAGAAATTTCTTTACTGTGTAACTTGAGATGGATATTATTATATATAAAAGAAATATGGGGAGTGTTGAAAGTGAATCCGTTATTATTTGATTTTCCTTCTGAGTTTTATACTGATAGGCTATTTATTCGAATGCCAAAACCTGGTGACGGTAAAGTTGTTTATGATGCAATTGTAGCTTCTATGCAAGAATTAAAACCATGGATGGTTTTTGCACAAAAAGAGCAAACAGAGGAAGAAGTAGAAGTGAGCATTAGAAAATCACATATTCAATTTTTGCAGCGTGAGGATTTAAGATTACTAGTTTTTTCGAAAGAAACAGGTGAGTTTATTGCATCAGCTGGATTACATCGTATTAATTGGGATATACCTCAATTTGAAATTGGGTACTGGATCGATTCGAGATTTAGTGGAAAGGGTTATATGGTAGAGGCTGCAAAAGGTATAATGGAGTTCGCTTTCACTGAACTGAAAGCAAACCGCGTAGAAATTCGATGCGATTCTTTAAATAAGAAGAGTAGAGCGATACCTGAGAAATTAGGCTTTAAGTTAGAAGGTACATTAGAAAGTGCGAGTGTTGCAGTAGATGGAAATGGATTAAGGGATATGTGTGTATTTGCCATGACTAGAAATACATATAAAAAAGAAGAGCTGTAAAGAAATAGCTCTTCTTTTTGAGTATTATGGTACAGGATGTCCGTTAGAGCTTTCGAAAATTGTAAACCATTGTTGACGATCTAAATTAACTTTTGTAGCAAGAGCGGCTGTTTTAACACGATCTAATTTACCAGATCCAACGATTGGCATCATGTTAGCTGGATGAGCAAGCAACCATGCATACATAACCGTATCGATGCTAGTAACACCTAGTTCAGTAGCGACTTTTTGTAATGTTTCACGTAAACGTACGGCACGTTCTGATTGGCCAGTAAAGATTTCTCCGCCAGCAAGAGGTGACCAAATCATAGGATTGATTCGCTTTTCTTGGCATAAATCAATGGTCCCTTTTTCAAAATGCTCAAGCTGCATCGCCGATACTTCAATTTGATTTGTAATGAGCGGGAAATCTAAATAGGAACTTAACATATTAAACTGTGAAGGTAAAAAGTTAGATACACCGAAGTGACGGACTTTTCCTTCTTGCTTTAAGCGTGAGAACGCTTCTGCTACTTCATTTGGATCCATGTATGGATCAGGTCGATGAATGAGTAATACATCAATATAGTCTGTATGTAAGTTTTGTAATGAATCCTCCGCGCTTTTTATAATATGTTCCGCGCTCGTATTGTAGTGCGCAACATATCGTTCTGGAAATTTCGGTGATGGGGGAGCGATTCCACATTTTGTGACAATTTGCATATTTTCGCGTAAGGAAGGCTTAAGTTGTAATGCTTCTCCGAACAGTCCTTCACACGTATAACCGCCATAAATATCAGCGTGATCGAAAGTAGTAATCCCCATATCCATACAAGCTTCAATAAAAGTAAGTAATTCTTGCTTTGTCATATTCCATTCTGCTAAACGCCAAAAACCTTGAATAATCCGAGAAAATTCTAGTTTTTCGGCCATTTGAACTCGTTCCATTATATGTACCCCCTTGATGAATGAATAATATTTTGAAAAGGCTTTCTTACTACATATTATTATATAGTTACAGTGTCATACATACAATAAATATGTTTTGCTACAAAAACGATTTTCTCTATATGCTATAATGTAGAAACATATAGCTATAAGGAGATGTAAGGAATGATTCCAGTAACAATATTAACTGGTTTTCTTGGATCAGGGAAAACGACATTATTAAATCGCATTTTATCAGAGAATCACGGTCAGAAATTAGCAGTGATTGTAAATGAAATCGGGCAAATTGGTATTGATAATCAGTTGATTATGAATGTCGAAGAAGAGATTATGGAGATGACGAATGGATGTTTATGTTGTACTGTACGTGAAGATTTACTCGTCGCTTTAAAACAATTACTGGACGTAAAAGCAGAAGGTAAAATGGACTTTGATGGATTAGTAATTGAAACGACTGGTCTTGCAAATCCAGGTCCGATTATTCAAACATTCTTTTTAGATCCTGTTATTCAGTCTGCATACCAAATTAACGGTGTTGTAACAGTAGTAGATAGTTACCATATACATAAACATTTTGAAAAAGGACTAGAAGCAAAGGAACAAATTGCATTTGCTGATGTCGTTTTAGTAAATAAATTAGATTTAGTGGATGAAAGTGAAAAGGAAAATCTATTGCAGGAACTGCAAGGTATTAACCCAACTGCAAAGTTAATCGAGGCCACTAACTGTGATGTGGATATTCCATCGTTACTACAAATTCAAACGTTTAAAACGAAAGATACGTTACAAATTTATCCTCATACAGAGCATAATCATCTAGAAGGTGTAAAATCGTTTGTACTACGCGAAGAGCGTCCGTTAGATTTACAAAAACTAAACGAGTGGATGTCAGCTGTCGTTCAAGAACTAGGTGAATATTTATATCGATACAAAGGAATTTTATCGATTGATGGAGTAGATAAACGTATCGTTTTCCAAGGTGTGCATACACTGTTTGCTGCATCATATGATAGAGAGTGGCAAGAGGACGAAGAACGAGTGAGTGAAGTCGTATTTATCGGAAAAGATATTAATAAAGAATGGTTCCAAGAACATTTTGAGGAGTGCGTGAAATAAGTCTGCATATATTGCAGGCTTATTTTTTTGAATTAACTAAGTACTTTATGGGAAAATGCTAGATTGCAAAAAAAACGAAGGATAATAAAAAGCCTGTTTTTACAGGCTTGTATGTTCGTCTAATAGTAACTCCATTACAACACCTACAACTGGGCCTTCGTCGTCAATATCTCCGTTTAAGCGGAAGCCGAATGACTCGTATAATCCCATTGCGAGTTTGTTGTCTGGATGTAAACTTAAATAAATTATTTTACATTCAAATTTATCTTGTAAGACTTGAATGAGTAGGCGAAGGAAACGTTTTGCGTATCCTTTTCCTTGATATTGCTCGTCAATCATAAAGCGGTCTAACCATACGCTTTTACGTTTTTCCCAATACCATCCGTACATTGCATATCCTACAAGTGTTTCTCCATCGTATAAACCTACTGACGTTCCGTTTCCTTCGAATAATGATTCTGCTAGAGAAAACGCATTGCTTTCAATAAATTGCTGCTGGTCTTTTGCGACGTTTAAAGCAGCTACCGAACGCCAATTTTTTTCTGTTACTTCACAAATGTGAAGGGCCATAATTCCAACTCACCTTCTAAATTAATATAGCTTAAAAGCTAATATGGATAATTTTACTTGTTATTTTGGTCAAGTCAAGTAAGAACAAATTAAAAAGAAGCTGCATGACATATGCAGCTTCTTTAAAAAAATGATTAATTAGTAGCTTCTTTCAATGTGTTTACGTTTTCTTCCATTAGAGTGAAGTAATCTTTATTGCTCTTCGCATCATCTTCAGAAATAGTAGCAAGATGATTTAAGCGTAAAATCTTTGTACCCGTTTCTTTTTGAATTACAGATGCTACTTTGGGAGTAGAGAAAGTTTCAAATAAAATATATTGTAGATTATGTTCTTTTACTGTTTTTGTAATGTCAGCAAGCTGTTTTTGAGATGGTTCATCTGAAGCTGAAATGCCAGCAATAGCAATTTGTTTTAGGCCATAGCGTTGTTCCCAGTATCCATAAGCCGCATGAGAAACTAAAATATCTTTCGTTTTTGCATTCGCAACAGCTGCTTTAAATTGATCATCTAAATCAGTAAATTTTGTTTGAAGTGCTGCGAAGTTTTTTTCGAATTCTTGTTTATGGTCAGGTTGTAATTCTACAAGTGCATTTTTAATTTTTTCTGCCTGTTTCATTGCTAAAGTAGGATCTAACCAAATGTGCGGGTCTTTATCATGATGATGTTCATCCTCTTTATGGCCGTCTCCGTGATCATGATGCTCTTCTTCAGTAGAAGTACGTAGTTCTATACCTTTTGATGCATTTACAATTTTAACATTTTCTTTTTGCAATGCTTTTTCCATTTTTTCAGCAAATGGTTCTAATTCAGCACCGTTATAAACGAATAAATCGGCTTTTGCAACTTGTACTGTTTGTTTTTGACTTGGCTCAAATGTATGAGAATCTGCACCAGGTGGGTAAATTGCTTCAACAGTTACATAGTCGCCACCAATTTTTTTGGCGAAGTCTGCAAGAGGAAAAATAGTTGTATAAACAGTTAGCTTTCCGTCTTTCTTGGCATTACCTTCTTTTTTATTTGAGCAGCCAGTAAAAATTAAAGTGAAAATAAGTAAGAATGAAAATATAGTCAATCTTTTAGGCATGAAGTTCTCCTCTTTTCTTTTTTACGGATATATTTTCCCCAATTATAGAAGAAAAATATCATTTTAATACAAAACGGAATAATTACGTTTTAGTTTGCGAACTTAGTATAATACATCTTTTATAAAGTTGCAATAAATAATAATCATTCCGATTTGATTTTGTTATAAAGTTGTCAAATATAGATGTGTTATTTTTGCGAATACATGCATATGTGACAACGCTGTGTTCATATATATGAAAGGAGGTTGTAGAGGGGGCTGAGTGTTTGGGTTATTTAATGGAAGCTATTTTATTGATATTAGCGGTAGTATTACCATTAGCCTTAGTCTTAATTTTTTTAAGAAGATTAATAAGTAATTTAGGAGATGCATCAACAGTCACAAAATTACGAGAGAAAGATGAGAAAAAAGAGTGAGTAAAGCACTATGCGTACGCATAGTGCTTTACTTGTGGTAAAATGAGAAAAGGAAACTCCTAGAAGTTGTATTTTACTGAAGGAGAGAAAAGTAAAATAAGAGGTATATGCATATATGAATAAGCGAACAGCGTTAGTACTTGGTGCAAGTGGTTTAGTTGGACAAGAGATAACGCGTCTATTACTTGAATCAGATTACTACGATTCGGTTACTATTTTTGTAAGAGAACCAATGCAATGGCAACATGAGAAGTTACAGCAAAAGCAAGTAGATTTTTCGATGTTAGAGGAATATAAAGAGTTTTTTGCTGTAGATGACGTATTTAGTTGTCTAGGCACAACAATCAAAAAAGCAAAAACAAAGGCGAATTTCAAAAAGGTAGATTATGAATATACGTTACGAGCTGCTTGTTTAGCTGAAAAACAAGGGGTGCAAAATTTCCTTGTTGTGTCCTCGATGGGAGCAAATCCTAAAGCGTTTTTCTTTTATTCACAAGTTAAAGGGAAAATGGAAGAGGAATTACAAAAGTTAGTCATTGGTGGTATTCATATTTTTAGGCCATCTTTATTAGTAGGGAATCGACAAGAATTTCGTTTCGGTGAACGAATGGCTGAAAAGTTATCTCGTATCATTCCTTTTATATTTAAAGGGGCTTTCAAAAAGTATAAACCAATTTCAGCGAAAGATGTGGCGAAAGGGATGTATATCACTGCATTGCGAGAAGAAACGGGTATTTATATTTATAACTCAAATGAAATTACAACGATAGAATAAAAAAAGAGAAGAATGACATGTATTAAAAATAAGGTTTGAATCTTGAATGAACAGTAAATACATGTAGAGTTTAGCAATTATAAGAAAGTGAAAAAGGAGTGGGGAGCCCACTCCTTTTTCACGAAAATTTATAATACAAATACCATTTTTATCCCGCTATTTGTGGGCAGTAAAACCTCCGCGGATTAAAGTTTTTCTTTATACGTCTCCAACACTCTTGATTTTGTAGGACAAGTGACCTCATCTATTACAATGCTATTTTTAAAGTCGTATTATACTAACGGATGATTTCGTGTTATAAGAATTTTTCACCTCATTTAAAAATATACTACTATCACATATCCATTGTTTTTAAGGCCAAGTAATCATTAGAATATACTTTCTATGTGGGAATAATCTGTTTTTATATCTGTTTGAGTAAAATCTGAAGGGAATTGGATTCCGAAGATATAAAAGTCATACATGTACTACTTTATATATTTTGAGGGATTGCAAAAGGAGGATATGCGAATGGCTAAAAAAGAAATGTTGCAAAATGGAATTAAGCAAGTTTTTTATGAAGAAGAATGGTATCCACCATTATTAGACGCATTAAAGGATCTTACTGCTGCACAAGCATGCTGGCAACCAGAAGGAAAGGCTAGTAATACGATTTGGGAAAATGTAAACCATTTACTTGTCTTTAAAGAACGCTTACTTGCCCGTTTGCACCAAGATGAAACATTTGTTGTGCCGCAAAATAATGATGAAACGTTTGTCCAAGGTGGACGAAATGATGAGGATGTTTGGCAACAAACAGTGTTGCGAACAATTCAAGTGCATGATGCTTTACAATCTGCATTAATATCCCTTCAAGAAGCAGAATTAGATCAATTAACTCCTTCTCTACCAGTTTGGCAACAATATATGAACATCCTTTTGCACGATGCTTATCATACAGGGCAGATTGTACAACTTCGCAAGCTTCAAGGTTCATGGCCAGCGCATCGTTCTTATTTGTAAATGATACTTAAAATTGCTGGAGTTTCAAACTAAACAAACGAATTAAAAGGAGTATACTGTTATAAAAAAACAATTTCTCATTTAATTTGAGAAATTGTTTTTTGTTACTCCGGATTATGGAATACGATTTTTAACCCTGTCGCATTTTTGGAATGTGATTATGCTTGTTTTATTTATTAAAGTTAACTGAGTTTATATAATATTATTTCAATGTAATACTATATGTAGTGATAATAAGGAGATAAAAAATAGGCGTATCAAGCAAAATATTGATACACCTAAAAATAAGATTATGAAATAAAATACGTTGTCTTATAGTATCTCTTTAATTCCTCTTGATTCAAGTAGTACATATAATTCTCGGTTTTATTTATTCGTATGAATTTTCCCTGGTGCTCGCTTGTATTGGTAAGGTTCTTGTAAATCAAAGCCAAGTTCATTGGCGACTATTCTTGGGAAGTAAGGATTGCGAAGTAACTCACGTCCGATAAAAATTAAATCTGCTTCGTTCTTATTTAAAATTTGTTCTGCCTGTGCCCCAGTTGTAATCAATCCAACAGCCCCAGTTGCAATATTAGCATGCTCTTTAATATGTTTAGCATATTGTACTTGATACCCGGGATATACATCGATGTGTGCCGGTACAACAGCACCAGAACTACAATCGATTAAATCTACACCTTGTTCGTTCATCCATTTTGTATACTGAACGTAATCTTGAACCGTTAACCCGTCAGGATGATAATCGTTTGCTGAAATACGAACAAATAACGGTCCTTTCCAAACTTCATTTATCGAGTCAATGATTTCGCGTAAGAAACGATAGCGATTTCCAGGTGAACCTCCATATTCATCAGTCCGCTTATTAGAAAGTGGGGAAAGAAATTCATTAATAAGGTAACCGTGGGCTCCATGTATTTCAATAACGTCAAATCCAGCTTGTTTTGATCGTATTGCAGCCTGCTGAAAAGCTAATATGGTATTTTTTATTTGTTGTATACTCATTTCTACAGGTATTTTCATTGTTTCATTAAACGGAATTGCTGATGGAGCGAAAGCGTTCGTTTCTAATTCAGCTTTTCTTCCGGCGTGAGCGAGTTGAATGGCAGCTTTTGCACCGTTATCATGTATAAGGGTTGTCGTTTTATGTAAGCCTGCAATTAGGCTGTCATCCCAAATGCCTAAATCTTTATTAGAAATTCGACCTTCAGGTAACACAGCGGTTGCTTCAATCATAACTAAACCGACTTGACCAGCAGCTCTTGTTCCGTAATGAACGAGATGGAAATTAGTTACTTGACCATCCTCGTTTTCTGATGAATACATGCACATAGGTGACATAACGATACGGTTTTTTAATGTAACGTCCTTAATTGTATAAGATGAAAAAAGTTCGGAATTCATCCAATAGCCTCCTAGATTGAATTTTCTTACATTGTATCATTCTCTTTTTTGTTTTCCCTAATAAAACGCTTATACGAAAAATTTTGTCTATTCGTGTTACAATAATTAATATGAATTGAATTGGAGGATGACATATGTACCAGGCTTATTATGAAAGTGAATTAGGTTTGCTGGAAATTACAGCGAACGATAAAGGAATTATGTCTGTTATATTTGTTGATGAGAGACAAGAAGAACATAAAAATGAAATGATAGATCAATGTATAAATGAGCTAGATGAATATTTTAAGGGGAAAAGAAAAGAGTTCACGGTCCCTTTGTCTGCTGAGGGAACATCATTTCAAAAAAATGTATGGGATGCGCTCTATACTATTCCTTATGGCGTAAGTGCTTCATATTTAGATATTGCAGAGAAGGTCGGAAATACGAAAGCTGTACGAGCGATAGGAGGAGCGAATAGTCGTAATCCAATTTCAATTATCGTTCCGTGTCATCGTGTAATAGGAAAGAGCGGGAAGCTTGTTGGGTATGCTGGTGGTTTATGGAGGAAAGAGTGGTTATTAAAACACGAAGGTATTTTGAAATGACGTATGGATGAGAAGAGGGATTGTTTTGAAGTGTATAAATTGTGGGCAACTTTGCAAGGGAAATCAGTTGAATTGTGAAAGTTGCCAGCGGACTTTGCATACTGAACAAGGTGAAGGAAGCTCGCTAATAGACAAAGAATTAGAAGTATATGTAGGGAGACAATATCCGTATTACAAAAGGAAATGGGAGCTTGAGGATAAGAGGATTGCTAGGTGGAGCTGGAATGGTTGGGCAGCTATTTTCAATGTGGGTTGGCTTGGATATCGTAAGTATTATGTACCTGCAGCTTTATTTATATTGTTATTATTAGCGTGTGATGCGTTTTCTTATTACATGGGATTCAACGTAGCGTTGCCAATCATTAATATGGTGCCTCTTACGTTTCTATTACTCGTTTTTATTTTATTTGGAATGGCGATTTTTGCGAATGGATTATATTATCAATTTGCAGAAAGGCGTATATATCGAATAAAAGCACGAGAAATTCAAGATGAATCGGTTGAGAAGTATCTCATCCGTGATAGTGGTGGAACGAGTAAAATGGGAGCAACCATCGTTACGATTTTAGCGGTTGCTAGTATCTTTTTCAGCCATTTCTTTTTCCCGACTGATCGAGATATTATACAAAAGGTTCGTGCAGGCTCACTATATGAATATCCGTTCTTTTCCATTGGTGAATCGTTTGAAAATTATTTTAGAAATCCAGGTTGGGTATATTATCGTGGCACCGAAGGATTAGAATTGGTAGAGTTCCAAGGAGAAAGTCCTGATATGCCAAGGAAAAAGGTGAAGATCCAATTTGTTGTTGATTATAAATTGGGTGAGATTGAGCCGTACTCATTGACGATTAATGGCGAATCCAAAAATGAGGAAGAGTTTTTGAAGATAATGGACGAAATATTTAAAGTTCAAAATCCATTTGACATAGAGGATGGATTACAAGTAAAAGGAATAGAAAAAGAAGCGGATAGAAGGGCGTTCTATCCGCTTCTTTTTTTACTGTACAAAAATAATATTTGAAATAATCTGAATCTTTTGTATAATAATATGTATTATACTAGCTTTCATTTATACATATAGATTGGGGGAAGGAAGAATGAAGAGAAAGGTAACAACGATTGCTGCAGTTGCATTATCAACAAGTGTATTAGTTGCAGGTTGCGGAAATGGGGAGAAGGCATCTACAACGAAGAAAGAAGCAGGTAAGGGAGCAGCAGATAAGCAAGTTTTAAACTTATTAGAAGCAGCAGAAATTCCTTCAATGGATACGTCAAAATCGACAGACTCTGTATCATTCCGTGCCTTTGTCAATGCAATGGAAGGATTATATCGTTTAGATAAGGATAATAAACCAACTCCGGGTATGGCAAAAGATGTGAAGATTAGTGAAGATAAAACGACATATACATTTGAATTACGAGATGCAAAGTGGTCTAATGGGGATCCAGTTCGAGCGCAAGATTTTGTATATGCATGGCAACGCGCATTAGATAAAGCAACGGCAGCTGAGTATGCATTTATTTTATTTGATGTGAAAAATGCACAGAAAGTAAATAAGGGAGAATTACCGTTAGATCAATTAGGAGTAAAAGCAAAGGATGATAAAACGTTAGTAGTAGAATTAGAACAACCAGCACCATATTTCCTTGAGCTTACTTCATTCCCAACATTTTTCCCTTTAAATGAAAAATATGTGAAAGAACAAGGGGATAAATATGCATTAGAAGCAGATAAACTATTATATAATGGACCATTTACGATGAGTGAATGGAAACATGAACGAAGCTATCAGCTAAAGAAAAACCCTAATTATTGGGATAAAGATACTGTGAAGTTAGAAGAAATTAATGTGAATATTGTGAAGGAAACGAGCACAGGAGTAAATTTATATGATAGTGATCAAGCAGATCGAGTTATTTTAAGTTCTGAATTCGTTGATAAATATAAAAAGAATAAGCCAGATGAATTTAAAACGAAGTTAGATCCACGTATGTATTTCTTACGTTTTAACCAAAAAAATGCAACGTTTAAAAACCAAAAAGTTCGTGAAGCGATTGATCTGGCATACGATAAAAAAGGAATTGCCAATGTTATTTTAAATGACGGATCATTACCAGCATATTTCTTAGTACCTGAGAAATTTACGACAGGACCAGATGGAAAAGATTTCCGTACTGTAAATAAAAATTTCCGTGACAGCAAAGATAATGCAGAAAAAGCAAAAAAATTATGGGAAGAAGCGAAAAAAGAGCTTGGCCAAGATACAATTACAGTAGAATTTCTAAATGATGATAACGGTAGCCGTAAAAAAGTGGGCGACTTTATTAAAGAAGAGTTAGAGAAAAATTTACCTGGTATTAAAGTGAATTTGAAACAACAACCATATAAACAGAAGCTAGAGTTAGAAAAGAAATTTGAATATGAATTCTCATTATCCGCATGGAGTCCGGACTATCCGGATCCAATGACTTATATTGATATGTTTGTTACGGGAAGCTCATTTAATGAAATGGATTATTCTAATCCGAAGTATGATGATTTAGTAGCGAAATCAAAAGGAGAGCTATTAAAAGATGATAAAGCACGCTGGAATGCCCTTGCAGAAGCTGAAAAAATCTTAATTGGTCAAGATGCTGCTATTTCTCCTGCGTACCAACAAAGTACGGCATATTTAGAAAAACCATACGTGAAAGGTATTGCGAATCATACGTTTGGTGGGGACTTCAGTTATAAATGGGCATATATTACAAAGAAATAGTATAATAAAAGATGAGTGAATTTTCGCTCATTTTTTATTTGTATAGGAGGAATTAGAGTTGCTAAAAGGAATCAATCATCTTTGTTTTTCAGTATCTAATTTAGAAGATTCTATTACATTTTACGAAAAAGTATTGGAAGGGGAATTATTAGTTAAAGGGAGAAAACTCGCATATTTCAATATATGTGGGGTATGGGTAGCACTTAATGAAGAAACACATATTCCGAGAAATGAGATTCATCAATCTTATACGCATATTGCGTTTTCAGTTGAACAGAAAGACTTTGAACGTCTAATGCAGCGATTAGATGAAAACGATGTTCATATTTTACAAGGAAGAGAACGAGATGTAAGAGATTGTGAGTCTATATATTTTGTTGACCCTGATGGCCATAAGTTTGAATTTCATTCAGGGACATTGCAAGACCGACTTAATTACTATAGGGAAGATAAAGCTCATATGACATTTTACTAAGGGAGGAAATACGTTGCATGCGCTAGTAATTGGCGGGACAGGAATGCTAAAGAGAGTTTCTATGTGGCTTTGTGAGCAAGGATTTCATGTTTCTATTATTGGACGAGATGAAGTGAAATTAGAAAATGTTAAGCGAGAGAGTGCTGCGCCAGAAAGTATCACGTGTCTTCCGTTAGATTATCATAATGATGACGGTATAAAGTTAGCTATTAAAAGTACAATTGAGCAGAATGGCCCAATAACATTAGTTATCGCATGGATACACGCAAGTGCGAAGGGTACGTTATCACTCATTTGTAGAGAATTAGACTTATCGTCTGAAACATACAATGTTTTTCATATTTTAGGTAGTAAAGCTTCGCGTATGCCCGCACAAAAAATAGGAGGTACGCGGTGTAGCTACCATAGAATAATATTAGGTTTTATATTAGAAGATACGTACGGGAGATGGCTTACCCATGAAGAAATATCGGAGGGGGTAATAAAAGGAATTGAGAGTAAATGTGGTGAATGGATTGTAGGACGAGTAGAACCGTGGGAATTGCGGCCAACATGGTAAGGGGGAATGAGAAATGAAAACAACTGTATATGTAACAAGGCACGGTGAAACGGAATGGAATGTAGCGAAGCGAATGCAAGGGCGGAAAAATTCTGCTTTAACCGAAAACGGTATGCTACAAGCTAAGCAATTAGGAGATCGAATGAAAGATTTATCTATCGATGCGATTTATAGTAGTCCAAGTGAAAGAACCCTTCATACTGCAGAGTTAATAAACGGAAATCGTAATATACAGATAATTGCGGATGAGCATTTTTATGAAATTAACATGGGTATATGGGAAGGGCAGACAGTCGATGATATAGAAAGGCAATACCCAGACGAAATACAATTGTTTTGGTGTGAGCCACATCTTTTTCAGTCAACATCAGGAGAAAATTTTGAGTCTGTTTATAAAAGGGTAATAGAGGGGATACAGCTTCTTCTAGAAAAGCATAAAGGAGAAAGTATATTAATTGTTTCCCATGCGGCAGCGGCAAAACTACTTGTAGGACATTTTGCGGGTATTGAAATAGAAAATGTGTGGGATGATCCATTTATGCATAGTGCTAGTCTTAGTATAATAGAATTTGAAGAAGGTAAAGGGGAAGTGAAGCAATTTGCGGATATAAGTCATTTTCAATGAACGTAAAAAAGGCCGCAAAGCGGCCTTTTTCTGTAGGCATAAAAACTAGCAATTACGTTTTTTATACCAGAAGTGATCGAATTTCTTGTTTTTGCAAGATGGGAATTTATGTCCGCCTTTGCAATCGTTCCATTTGTGTCCATCATCGTGACAGTCTTTACCATGATCCCATGAATCATCACAAGAACCACCGTGTCCGTGAGGGAAGAATTCGCATTTTTTACAGTAACATCGTTTTGTCCAGTAAAATTTCTTTTCAAAGCGCACACATTTTGTAACGAACGTACAATGCTTTCTGCGAGTACGTTTTGTTACTAAAACGCATTCTTTTCTACGTGTTACTTTCGTAACGAACGTCCATTTTTGAACGCGAACACGAGTACATTTCGTAACAAAAGTCCATTTTTTTACATGAGTACATTTTGTAACGAACGTACAATGTTTTACGCGAGTACATCTTGTTCTTGGACATTTACAATCATCGCTACACTCAATTTTTGAAGAGCAATCTTCATCACATTCAAACGTACTTGGATCTTGGTGTAAGAAATCCTCCATCCCAGCACTTTTGATTTCTTCAACCGCTTTTCTAATATCACGTTTCATAGAAATCCTCCTTATCATGTATTCAGGTGAAAAGGTATTCTTTTTCCTTAACATGATATGAGATATGACGTCTTTCTGAACAGGACAAGAGTGTAATTTTATATAAATAGATGATAGCGGATGGATGGACAAGACAAGGTGCATACATTGAATGAAGAGAACTGAGAAGGGATGAGAAAATATGCTGCCTTCATATGATTTTTTTATTCATCCAATGTACTTAGTGGAATTGAAAAAAGACATTTGGTCAGATAGCCCAGTGCCAGCAAAACTAACTTATGGAAAAAAGAAGTATGACATCGATATCGTATACCGAGGTGCTCATATTCGTGAATTTGAGAAAAAGTCTTATCATGTTATGTTTTATAAACCGAAAAAATTTCAAGGTGCGAAAGAGTTTCATTTAAATTCGGAGTTTATGGATCCGTCTCTCATACGAAATAAATTATCTTTAGACTTTTTTCACGATATTGGTGTGCTTTCGCCAAAATCACAACATGTATTTATAAAAATTAATGGTCAAATTCAAGGTGTATATTTACAGTTAGAATCAGTTGATGAAAACTTTTTGAAAAATAGAGGATTACCAAGTGGTTCTATTTATTATGCAATAGATGATGATGCGAATTTTTCTTTAATGAGTGAGAGAGATAAAGATGTTAAGACCGAGCTTTTCGCGGGTTATGAATTTAAATATTCGAATAAAAATAGTGAAGAACAACTGAGTGAATTTGTATTTCAAGCAAATGCTTTGTCGAGGGAAGCTTATGAAAAAGAAATTGGGAAGTTTTTGCATGTAGACAAATATTTAAGGTGGTTAGCTGGCGTCATTTTTACGCAAAACTTTGATGGTTTTGTTCACAACTATGCACTATATCACAACGATGAAACAAATTTATTTGAAGTGATACCGTGGGATTATGATGCGACTTGGGGGCGAGATGTGCAAGGGAGACCACTTAATCATGAATATATTCGTATTCAAGGTTATAACACGTTAAGTGCAAGATTGTTAGATATACCTGTATTTAGAAAACAATACCGGAGTATTTTGGAAGAAATATTAGAAGAACAATTTACCGTTTCATTTATGATGCCGAAAGTAGAAGGTTTGTGTGAATCGATTCGTCCATATTTACTACAAGATCCATATATGAAAGAAAAATTAGAAATATTTGATCAAGAAGCTGATATGATTGAGGAATATATAAATAAAAGAAGAAAGTATATACAAGATCATTTACATGCATTGGATTAATTTTGAAAGAGATTGGAACATTCTCAATCTCTTTTTTTGTATAATAAAGATGTATCAATAGAATTGACGTAATATGTACTTAATAAAGAATGGGGATGTGGAAACATGACGACAAAATGGATTGATTGGGCAAAACAAATACAATCTATAGCACAAGCGGGTTTAACGTATTCTAAAGATGTGTATGATATAGAGCGTTTTCAACAATTACGGGATATTTCCATTTCGATGATGTCACATTACACTAAGACAGATTGGGAAGTTGTAGAGAAGTTATTTGCAAGTGAGACAGGCTATCAAACACCAAAAGTTGATATAAGAGCAGTTGTTTTTCAAAATGAAAAATTATTATTTGTGAAAGAAAAAAGTGATGGGAAATGGGCATTGCCAGGTGGATGGGCTGATATCGGTTATACGCCGACAGAAGTAGCTGCAAAAGAAGTTTTAGAGGAGACAGGCTATGAAGTAGATGATTTTAAGTTATTCGCTATATTTGATAAAGAAAAACATCACCCATCACCTTCCGCAACACATGTATATAAAATTTTCATAGGCTGTAAGATTATCGGTGGTGAAAAAAAGACGAGTATTGAAACAGAAGATGTTGAGTTTTTTGGTGAGAATGAATTGCCTACTTTATCGATTGCTAGAAATACAGAAGAGCAAATTAAAGAAATGTTTGCCTATATGAAAGAACCTCAGAAAGAAACATTAATAGATTAATAATGCTTAAGCCGATAATATTGTTGGAATGAAGATATTGGCAGAATGCAACCTTTATGTAATAATGGGATGGTATGTGAAGAAAAAAGGAGATAGAAAATAAGATGTTAGCAAGCATAATAGATCAGTTATTGCAATTTTTTGCAAGCTTAGGTTACTTTGGAGTAGCGCTAGCTTTAATGATTGAAATTATTCCCAGTGAAATTGTACTTTCATATGCGGGCTTTTTAGTTGCAGATGGTAAAATTAGCTTTGTCGGTGCAGTTATTGCTGGAACAATCGGTGGTACTTTAGCTCAAATCTTTTTATATTGGCTTGGATACTATGGTGGGCGTCCAGTTGTAGAGAAATATGGGAAATATCTACTTATTAATAAACACCATTTAGACATAGCGGAAGGTTGGTTTAAACGTTACGGAGCAGGAGTAATCTTTTCTGCACGTTTTATCCCAGTCGTACGTCATGCAATCTCTATTCCAGCAGGATTAGCCAAGATGCCATTAAAACTATTTACACTGTATACAGTAGTTGCGATTATTCCATGGTCAATACTATTTATATACTTAGGTGAAAAGCTTGGCGGGAATTGGCGACACATTAAAGAGTATGCATCTGATTACACACATTACATAATTATAGGAGCTGTTCTTTTTGTTGCTCTATACTTCGGTTTGAAGTATTTCAAAAAGAAGAAAGCAGCGCGTTAAAGTCAATGATTTTTCATTGGCTTTTTTTTATTTGTTTCGGTTCGGTTCTAAAAAAAAAGAGTTGTCCATAATGTATAATAATAAAGCGTAGCGGAGGAATGTGATGAAAGGGTCACCGTTTATACGTGGAACGATATTTTTAACGATGGCAACGATGATATCTAAAATGTTAGGGTTTATATATGTAATACCATTTACAGCAATGGTCGGTACGAGTGGGTACGTTTTATACACGTATGCATATCGTCCATATACGATTATGCTCAGCATTGCGACGATGGGACTACCACTGGCAGTTTCAAAAATGGTATCAAAATATGATCAACTTAATGATTATCATACGGTTAAGAGAGTGTTAAAGAGCGGTATCTTTTTTATGTTAATAATGGGAGTCATTTCATGTTTAACGCTATATATATTAGCTCCACATTTAGCTAAACTTGTAATCGATGGCAATGATCAAACAGGGAATAGTGTAGCGGCAGTCACAACTAATATTCAAATTGTAAGTTTTGCGTTAATACTTGTACCGGTAATGAGTTTATTAAGGGGATTCTTTCAAGGGTTCCAATCGATGGGGCCTTCTGCTCTAAGTGTAGTTGTCGAGCAATTTTTTCGGGTCTTAACCATTTTGATAGGAAGCTTTGTCGTTTTATATATTTTAAAAGCTTCTGTCTCGCTAGCTGTTGGTATTTCAACGTTCGGCGCTTTTATGGGAGCGATTGGTGGATTAACCGTTTTAAGTGCGTATTACATAAAGAGGAGAAAGCACTTAAAGAAAAAAGAAATGGCAAGTATACCGCAAACAACGAAATCTTTCTTCTCGTTGTATAAGGAGCTTTTTACATATTCAATACCGTTTGTTGTAGTTGGGTTAGCAATTCCGTTGTATCAGACGATTGATACATTTACAATTAATAAACTACTTATACAAATAGGGTATATGCAAGGAGAAGCGGAGAAGATTAATGCGATAATTGGTCTTGTCCAGATGGTTGTACTTATCCCGGTTTCCGTTGCGACTGCTTTTAGCATGTCTCTCGTACCTGAGATGACGAAAGCCTATACAGCAGGTAATGTGAAGTTACTGTACAAACATTTTACGAGGACGAATGTATTAGTAGTAGGTATTACGGTACCAGCGGCGATTGGAATGATGTTGTTAGCAAAACCAGTATATACTCTTTTATTTGGTGCCGGAAATGATCCGGAGATGGGAAGAGTTATTTTACAGTATTATGCTCCTGCCTGTATACTATTTTCGCTTTTTACAGTAACAGCAGCGATGTTACAAGGAATTAATCAACAACAGAAAACAGTGCTAGGATTAGTAATTGGCATTATTGTGAAGATAGTTTTAAATATTGTATTGCTTCCGTATTTCGATTATGTAAGTTTTATTATTTCAACATACGCTGGTTACACGATTTCAGTTGGCTTTAACTTGTGGATGCTTTCTAAATATGTTATAAAGGCAACATAAGCTTTTTAAGGCAGAGAGCACTCTGTCTTTTTCTTTGTTCCTAATATTTTTCTTATAAAAACGTTTTCAAAATAATTTTTCTATTGAAATTTAAACGTATGTTTCATATGCTGAGAATGGCGGTTCAAAAACTGTTCTGTAAGAGAGGTAGATTCCTACATGTAAAAAGAATCGGGGTGATAGTATGTTAAATATTTATTTAACAGACCGAAACGGAAAACTACAAGAGGTTGAGGAAATGCAAAAGGGTTGCTGGATTAATGTACTTCATCCAACGGAAGAAGAAATTCAATATCTAGTACAAACTTTAAATGTAGACTTAGATTTCATTAAAGACCCTTTAGATGATGAAGAACGCTCTCGTATTGAAAAAGAAGACAATAATACTTTAATAATCGTGGATATTCCAACAGTTAGACATGATGAAGAAGGAAATTCGATTTATGACACGATTCCAATAGGTATGATTGTAATGCCAGATTGCTTTGTGACAATTTGTTTAGAAGAAAATCCAATTTTTGAACGTTTTATTAATCAACGTATTAAAGAATTTTATACGTTTAAAAAGACACGCTTTGCACTGCAGCTCTTATATACGATTTCTACTTATTATTTAAGATACTTAAAGCAAATTAACAGAAAAACAATCGATTTAGAGCATCAATTAAATAAGTCGATGAAAAATAAAGAGATTTTCACATTGCTAGGCCTTGAAAAAAGTTTAGTTTACTTTACAACATCATTAAAGGCGAATAAAATTGTAATTCAAAAATTAATGCGTAACAGTACATTTTTAAAAATGTATGAAGACGATCAAGATTTATTAGAAGATGTATTAATTGAAAATAAACAGGCGATTGAAATGGCGGAAATATATAGTCACATTTTAAGTGGAATGATGAATACTTTTAGCTCCGTTATATCAAATAATTTAAATAGTGTTATGAAACTGTTAACGTCTATTACAATTATTTTATCGTTACCAACGATGGTTTCTAGTTTCTTTGGAATGAACGTAAAGGTTCCGTTTGAAGGGGAAGCACATGGTTTTGTAATTGTACTCATAATATGTGTAACACTATCTTTCACATTAGCGTTTGTTTTTTGGAAGAAACGTTACTTTTAACGAGAAGAAAGCTGCTCTAGCATAGTTGTGTAACTGCGCTAGAGCAGCTTTTTTGCTATGAAATCCAAATTTTTGAATAGAATATAACTTATAAAATGTAATGTATATGAAGGGAGTGAATTCCG
The DNA here is from genome assembly GCF_007678085.1 of Bacillus cereus. Classification (GTDB taxonomy): domain Bacteria; phylum Bacillota; class Bacilli; order Bacillales; family Bacillaceae_G; genus Bacillus_A; species Bacillus_A cereus_BE. The sequence continues at coordinate 533,475 of NZ_VEDW01000001.1, forward strand.
TATAAGTCTTGTCCAATTAATAAAATGGAGTTAAAATTACATATTGTTAATGAAAAGTTGGAGGAAATACATCATGGAATTGTTTCAATTACCGAAAGCATTCCTGCAAATGAATACAATCTTTATTTCCATATTGATCGAAGCACTTCCTTTTGTGCTAATAGGTGTATTTATTTCAGGATTCATTCAAATGTTTGTGACAGAAGATATGGTAGCGAAATGGATGCCAAAAAACCGATTTCTGTCTGTTTTAATGGCTACTTTTTTAGGTATGATGTTTCCGGGCTGTGAATGTGGAATCGTTCCGATTGTAAGGCGGTTAATCGGAAAAGGGGTTCCACCATATGCCGGGATTGCATTTATGTTAACTGGGCCAATTATTAATCCGGTCGTATTATTTGCAACATACGTTGCCTTTGGAAGCAGTATGCACATGGTATGGTATCGTTCTATTGTAGCGATTATCGTAGCAATTATCGTTGGAATTATACTATCATTTATGTTTAAAGAACATCAATTAAGAGATGATCACTTCCCAGAAGTGAATCATAAGCGTCCATTACGTAAAAAAATGTGGGATGTATGTACGCATGCTGTTGAGGAATTTTTCTCGATGGGAAAATATTTAGTATTAGGTGCGTTAATTGCAGCGGCAGTTCAAACGTTCGTACAAACTTCAACACTTCTTGCTATAGGACAAGGGCCGTTCTCTTCACCAGCTGTTATGATGGGGCTTGCTTACATATTATCACTTTGTTCAGAAGCGGATGCGTTTATTGCTTCGTCATTCCAAAGTACATTTTCAACAGCATCACTTGTCGCGTTCCTCGTATATGGACCGATGGTGGATATTAAAAATATGTTTATGATGCTTGCGACATTTAAAACGAAATTTGTAATTGTCGTTACAGTTACAGTTACACTTGTTGTTTATGCAAGCTCACTACTCATTTATGCGATGGGGTGGTAGGTTATGTTTCGAGCGTATATATTATTAGGTTTTACAATCTTAATCGCGCAGCTTCATATTTCTGGTAATATTACGAAGTATATCAATATGAGGTATGCCTATTTATCAACAACAGCGGCAATTATTTTAGGGTTTTTAACGGTCGTTCAAATTATTATCGTATTCCAAAAAGAACATGAGAAAGAACAAGGAAAACAAGATTGTAGTTGTGATCATAGCCATTGCGGGCATGATCATTCAAATGATGAGAATACATGGTGGAAAAAAGCATTTTCGTACACATTGTTCTGTTTTCCAATAGTCTCAGGATTGTTTTTCCCGATTGCAACGTTAGATTCAGATATCGTTAAGGCGAAAGGATTTCATTTTCCTGTTGCGCAAGCAGAAAGTACAGATCCATTTATGAGAAGGCAATTCTTAAGACCAGACACGAGTATTTATTACGGAAAAGAAGGATACCGTGGTGTAATGGAAAAAGGGAAGAAAGAGTTTGTAACGAAAGATAGTGTAACGTTAAATGATGAAAATTTCCTAAAGGGAATGGAAACAATTTATAATTATCCAGGCGAGTTTACTGGAAAACAATTATCTTATAAAGGGTTTGTTTTCAAAGATGATTCTTCTAAAAAAGAACAATATTTCTTATTCCGTTTCGGTATTATACATTGTGTAGCGGATTCGGGTGTATATGGTATGTTAGTGAAAAAGCCAGAAGGTGTAGAATGGAAAAACGATGATTGGATTCAAGTAGAGGGAGAAATTTCTACTGAATTTTATCAACCGTTCCATGCGAATATCCCCGTATTAGAAGTAACGAAATGGAATAAAGTTGAACCGCCAAAAGAACAATATGTATTTAGAGGAGCCGATTGATCACATCGGTTCTTTTTTGTGGACTAAGAGTTCTGAATGTTGTTAATATTAAACGTGTAGTGATAGTAAGCTCATACCGTTATTGTGTTAATGGGAAATGGAACTCTTACCGAACTTCTTTGCTCCAGCCGAATTTTGTGGTGGGAGTCATAATGTCTGCAAATAGCGGATTAAATAATCAAAGAGGTGATAATAATGACTGCAGTAAAGGGAAAAACAGCTAATGAGTCTAGAGTGTTTAAAACGAGCCGAGTATTTCCAACAGATTTAAATGATCACAATACGCTATTTGGTGGAAAGATATTAGCCGAAATGGATATGGTTGCTTCTATTTCAGCAACGAGGCATGCAAGAAAAGAATGTGTCACAGCATCTATGGATTGGGTAGATTTCTTACATCCTGTTCGCTCTTCAGATTGTGTTAGTTATGAATCCTTTGTAATTTGGACGGGTAGAACCTCTATGGAAGTATTTGTGAAGGTAGTAGCAGAAGATTTGATTTCAGGTGAGAAGCGTATAGCAGCGACGTCATTTGTTACTTTTGTTGCGCTTAGTAAGGAGAATAATCCAGTTCCAGTGCCGCGAGTAATCCCTGAAACAGAAGAAGAGAAAGAATTATACCGCATTGCAGTATTACGTGCAGAACAACGTCATATACGCAAGGCAGAGAGTAAGAAAGTAGCTACATTACTAACTTTTTGAGATGGACATGTATAACGGACTGAAATGTTTTTTATATGAAAAGCGGACACCTAAAAATAGGTGTCCGCTTTTATAGTTTTTTCATCCACATATCATATGACGATAACTACTTAGCAGAAGCAAGCAGCACCGACGATGATTAAGAGGATAAATAATACGACTAATAGCGCGAATCCATTACCATGTGCGAAGCCCATTGTTATTTCCTCCTTTTATTTTAAGATACAACATACAATATGCAAATGAGCCATTGTTTGATATGGACATATATCATGTAATGACATATTTTCTTGAATGATATTGTATTAAAAAAGGGAAGATATAGAAATAACAGTAAGTGGAGAAAGGAAAATATCCATGAAACACTTTTTCGTTGTAATCCTTTGTTTAATAGGTGTATTCATTTGGATGAACATCGATGTGGAAATGGGGAAGAAAATGGCTAGTGAATATGAATTAGGACAAGTTCGATTAGGTGAATTTCAACTATATACGAACGGTGAAGAGCTATATACGAAATTATTTGAGGATATACGTAATGCAGAAAAGTACATATATATCCACTTTTATATTGTAGGTAAAGATGAAATAAGTAAAGAGTTTTTGCACTTGCTCGAGAAAAAGGCATCGAGTGGAGTAGAAGTAAAATTGTCCGTTGATCGAATAGGTGGATATAAGCTGAAGAAAAAGATAATTCGTCAATTAAAAAGCAATGGTGTCCAGTTTACGTTTAGTAAAAAACTTAAATTGAAACATGTATTCTATTCTTTGCATCAACGAAATCATAGACGCATTGTTACGATTGACGGAAAAGTATCATATATCGGTGGCTTTAATATTGGAAAGGAGTACCTTGGACAAGATCCAAAATTTGGCCCGTGGCGTGATTATCATGTACGAGTTAAGGGGAATGGTGCCACGGATATGGAAAGAAAATTTGCTACTGACTGGAAAGAGGATACGGGAGAAAAAATGCCTTTACATGAAAGTTTACCTGCAATTGGGAATGTGAAATATCAATATTTATTTTCAGATGGAAAAGGTTTATGGGAAAAATATGGAGCACTTTTAAAGCAGGCTAAAACGTCTTTAATTATTGCAACGCCATATTTTGTGCCAAGTAAAGAAATGATGAAAGAGTTAAAAGATGCATTAAACCGCGGTGTCAATGTGAAAATTCTCGTACCATTTAAAAGTGATGCAGTATTGTTAAAACAAGCTGCCTATCCGTATTTGAAAGACATGTTACATGCTGGAGCGGAGATTTATCAATATCAGAATGGTTTTTTTCATGGGAAAGTAACAATCATTGATGGGGAAATTGTTGATATTGGTACCGCAAACTTTGATAATAGAAGTTTTTATTTAAATACGGAGTCTAATTGTATTATCTATGATAAGGGAGTAACAGTGGACGTATGGAACCGATTAAAAGAAGACTTTCATAAATCAAAAAAATTTTCGGAAGAAGATTTTGAGAAAATTAGTAAATGGGATTGGTTTTTAGCAAGAATAGCAAATGTTATAGCATCATATTTATAGTATATAGACAAAAGAGAAGGGAGGCACTTTCATGGATTGTATGAAAGAACTAATGAGGTATAGTTATATGCTTATATATAAGGTTGGGGAGTATACAGGAAAGGTAAGAGATGAAGAATTAAAAGAGCTATTACAGCATCATTTACCATATATGCTGCAAGCATATAATGAACAAGTGAATTTTCAAGAAGGAGAGAATGTACAGCGTATAACTTGTGAACCAATTTCATTTCATTTTCATGAAATGGAAAAGGAAACTAATAGTAAATATACAGGGGATATTTATATTGCAACGTGTTATATTTCGCATTTAAAACGGTTAGCAATAAAGTTTGCTCAAGTGGCAGTTGAAGTTGCAAATCCAGAATTCCGCTCGTTTTTAGAAAATTGCTTCTTAAAAATGAATCGTTATGCCTATAGTGTATGGCAATATGTTGTGAAGAAAGAGTATAAGATTCAACATGTATATGAAAATGAGAAGTTTGCATAAGAAACTAAGGCGGAAAGATGGGCGCCTTAGTTTTTTTACTTTTCATGGAGAAAAAAGAATAGGTGTCTATGTTTATTATCAGAAGATTTACAATTATTTACCGTTTATTTACTGTATTTCAATCTTTCCTTTAAAAATAGAGAGTAATATGGGGATTGTACATATTCTATCTAAAGGAGGAAACGCAAATGAACAAATGGGTTAAATCATTAACTGCTATGGCACTTGCAAGTTCTTTATTAATGGTAGGTTGTAGTAATGGTGAGGACAAGAAGAAAGAAGACGATACAACAACACAACAAGAGGACAAAAAGGATAAAGAAACGAGTGGAACTGAGAAGTCTACGGATTCAAAAGAAAAGAAATAAAATAATAATAGAGCTTCCTCTTATATATGAGGAAGCTTTTTTGTTGTAAATTGATTGAGATTATTGAAAAATAGAGAAAGGATAAAAAGGAGGGAAAACAAATGAAAGTATGTATTTTGGGAGCAACTGGGCGAGTAGGTTCAAACATAATAAAATTAGCATTAAAGGATTCAGCTGAAGTAACTGCATTAGCGCGTGATTTTAATAAAATAGAAATACATCATGAAAGATTACGAGTAATAGAAGGCAATGTATTGAATGAAAATGATATAAAGAAAGCGATAGAAGGAAGCGATATAGTAATTAGTGCACTTGGAACGGATCAAAATGGGACATTAGCGAAGAGTATGCCACAAATTATAAAGCAAATGGAAGAAGAAGGAGTTCATAAAATCATTACAATAGGAACAGCTGGTATTTTACAAGCAAGAACAAATCTAAATTTATATCGTTTTCAATCAACGGAATCAAGAAGGAAGACGACAACAGCAGCAGAAGATCATTTAGCCGCATATAAGATACTTAGTGGTAGTAATTTATGCTGGACGGTCGTTTGTCCGACGCATTTAATAGACGGCGATGTGACAGGGGTATATCGAACTGAAAAAGATGTCTTACCAGAAGGGGGAGCGAAAATAACAGTTGGTGATACAGCGCAATTTATGTGGAATCTCTGTAGTGAAAACCAATATGAGAATAGTCGAGTAGGTATTTCCTATTAAAAAAACCATCCCGAAATTGGGATGGTTAAAAGATGATATAACATACAAATATGATAATCATAATGATTTGGAGAATGGCTTTCGCTACGGTACTGCTTAAAAAACCAACTACAGTAGCAACTCCTACTAGAAAGGCGTCTTTTGGCGCTTTTTTATGCATGAGTTCTGTAATAAATACCGATAAGAACGGTATGATAATTAAACCGAATGGTGGGAAGAAGAAAGATCCGACAATGATAGAAATCATACCGACACGTTCTCCCCATTTAGAACTCCCGTATTTCTTTAAGAAATATCCATTTGCAATAAAATCAGCAACGAAAATGAATAGTGTGAAAATGACTTGAATAATCCAAAAGGAAGTTGTTAGTTCTCCGCCATTTATACCAAAATGGTAAATGAAATATCCAGCCCATACAGCAAGGATACCTGGAATGATAGGGTAAATAAAGGCTAGAAATGAAACAATGAAACAGGCAATGATACAGATTGTTAATAATACTGTCACTTTATAACTCCTTCTTCGTGTCTAATTTATGTACCGCAATTTTTTTCACTTGATGTCCATCAAGTTCTAGTGCTTTAAATTGAAAACCGGCAAACTCAATGGAATAACCAGCCTCAATATTTAAGTCCACTGCTTGAGAGAGGAGCCAGCCTCCAATTGTATCTAAATCGCTATCATCAATATGTAGGCCAAACATATCATTTACTTCAGAAATAAGAACCTTCCCGTCTAAAACAGTAAGCTTCGGCGTGCGTTTTTCAATCATAGGTGATTCATCCGCATCAAACTCATCTTGAATTTCTCCAATAATCTCCTCAAGAATATCTTCCATTGTTAAAAGTCCAGCAGTACCACCATATTCATCCATAACGATTGCCATTTGAACACGATTCTTTTGTAGATGTACTAACGTTTTGCGAATGGGAACAGTTTCAAATACAGTTAGTACTGGATGTATGTAAGATTCAAGAGGCTTATGAATGCCTTTCGTTTGATCGTGAAATACTTCTTTTGTATTGATCATACCGATAATATCATCTTTATCTTTTTCGATGATCGGATAGCGTGTATATTTTTCAGTTGCGACGATATCCATATTTTCTTCTAACGTATTTTCAGTAGATAAGCAAATCATTTCTGTACGAGGGACCATAATTTCTTTTGCGACCCGGTCGTCAAATTCAAAAATATTATTTACATATTTATATTCGGTTTGGTTTATTTCGCCACTTTTGAAACTTTCACCTAAAATGAGTCGTAGTTCCTCTTCAGAATGGGCAAGTTCATTTTCTTTCGCTGGCTCTAAACCGAGTAGTTTTGTGAAAAAGATAGCTGTACTATTCAGTAGCCAAATGAATGGGTACATAATTTTATCGAATAAAATAAGTGGTCGTGCAAACTTAAGTGTGATTGCTTCTGCTTTTTGAATGGCGAAAGATTTTGGAACTAATTCACCTAATACAACATGGAAAAATGTAATAACACTAAAAGCAATAATAAAGGATAAAGTATTTGCCATTGTTCCAGTAATATTAATCTTTTCAAAGAGCGGGCGTAGTAAATGTTCCACCGTCGGTTCACCAAGCCAACCAAGTCCTAAAGAAGTAATCGTAATCCCGAGCTGACAAGCTGATAAATAAACATCTAAATTAGATATGACACTTCTTGCAGCTAAAGCTTGTTTGTTGCCTTCATTTGCAAGCTGGTCAATGCGGCTTTTTCGTACTTTTACAACAGCGAATTCTGATGCCACGAAAAAGCCAGAAATAAGGATAAGTACAAAGATGAGAAAAATATTTAATATGTCCAAGTGTGTTCTCTATTCCGTAGTTTGGAATAAAGATGTCACCTCCTGCAATTATGTTATACTTTTATAATAAATCCAAACGAAAAGAATAGTCAAAGAAAAAGGGTAAATATTGGTATGTTTCTGCAATAGTTTTTGAATGTGCTGTTATTTTGTCCGCTATACAAAAGGAATAACCCCCTACTTTCAGATTCTAGAGGGTTATTTCAAATTAAGGTTTTGGAATACTTCTCGTTAAAGCGTATGATTGTTGTTTAAAGTGGTTTGTCGTCCATAGTGTTTGAAGAAAAGAGAGTATGCAATATGGGATATACAAAAGTAGTAAGCTGATTGTAACAATTACAGGTGAATTTCCGCCGAATTGAACGATAAATTGTAATAATCCGTTTGTTTGAAAAACGCATTCCATAAAAATGAATGAAAGAATAATGGAACCTAGAATAGATTTATGATTCGAAGTAAGCGCCAAAAATAATGTATCTACAAGGAAAGAAGATTGTTTTATTTCATATTCATTTCTGTTACTTAAGAAAGGGACCCATTTTTTTATTGCTTGCATAACGATAATCATGGAAGTACTACAAACGATGATAAAAGATGAGTAGTAAGGAAGCTTTATAAATTTTGCGATGTATAAGAGTAGTAATAAGACTGAGCATTGTAATAATACAGTACAAAAAGAGTATGGTATCCATCTTAATAAAGAAGTAAACTTCTTAACCGAATGAGGTGCTTTAAAAAATAAATGGCCGATCCCTAAGCTGATGAAGAATCCGATTGCAAGAGTAAAGGTAAAACGAACAATCGATACAAAATATATTTCCCATATGTAAGGGAATAACGGTGTTGAATGATTAGAAGTATGAATCATCTGATTTGCTGAGAAAAAAATCGATTCGTGCATCCAATCAATCTTTGGAATTGTCATAGAAGAAAGTTGTGCGAAGTTATGAAAAATACTTATTAAGCCAGTTATGTATGAGTATTTATGTGTAATGAATAAAGCAGGAATAGGACTAATGATAAAAATAATGAGAACACCGACGATAAATTTACATATATGTGAGCGCAATAAAGACATGTAATCACCTACTCTTAGAATATTCAGAAAATTCTTATTCTTATTTTAGCTTCTTTCGGCGTAAGTTACAATATATTTTTCTTAAAGAAGTTTAGTATTGTACGGGATATAAGTGAATGAAACGTGAATAAATTATGACAAGAAAATGAATAATTTTCAGAAAAATAAAATAAATCATTTATTTTTTTCTGAAAATATAATATAGTTATGGCACAGAAAGTATTTTAACATAAGGAGGCTGTTTATGAGGATTAAAGGGAATTATGTGCCGAAAAGAGAAGTCTTATTTTGCTCAAGTTCAATTACAATAGGGGAAGCGCTGGAGCATTTAAATAAAACTGGCTATCGTTGTGTACCAGTTTTAGATGAAAAAAAAGAGAAATATTTAGGGAATGTATACAAAGTAGATATTTTAGAATATAAAGGTTCGCTGGAAGAGAGTGTCGTACAATTATTAAACGATAAAGAAGGTTATGTCAGAGAAGATTCTTCGTTCTTTAAAGTATTTTTTACAATAAAAAAATTACCTTATTTATCAGTAGTTGATGAAAAAGGAATCTTTCTTGGAATTTTAACGCATAAAAAAGTTTTCGAGTTATTAGAAGATGCTTGGGGCGTCCATTCTAGTAAATATTCCGTCATGATTGGGACGCAAGATTATAACGGAGCCATTCAAAAATTATCGACAGTATTAAAAAAATATACAGGTATCCAAAGTTTAATGACTTTTGATAATGATGCCTTATTAGTCCGAAGAATTATGTTTACATTAGGAGAAGAGTTTAACGACGATGAATTAGAGACGTTATTGAAAGATTTAGAAGATCACGGATTTAGAGTTGTATATGTGGAAGAGATGAAAAATCCACGTGAAGTTGAAACGATAGAGTAACATGCAAAAGCCATCTAATTATGTTGGATGGCTTTTGCGTGTTACGCGCATAAAATTATTTAAAAATAATGGTAGGGTAAAAATTGAAATTGTAACAAAACTTGTGTAAAAGAATAAAAAAGTAGATAATTTTGATTTTCAAAAAAATCAATTTGAAAATATGTTTTTATTTTTCAACTAAATATGTTACTATATGTGTGATAAAAACAAAGAGGTCTGACAACTATACTCCACGCAATACCACTCTAATGAGTTAAATATTCAAAAAAATCAAAAATTAATAGTTAGAGTAAGAATAAGGGGAATGGAGAAATTATGGAGAAAGACGCTGCTTTGTAAGGGGCATATTTTATCAGCTTGAGCAGAGAGGAGGATGCATAGCATATTGTGAAAATAAAGATAAACAATGAAAAAGTGCTATGCAAATGAAAAGTATGAAGGGACGTTTAAGGCCAGGTGATACGGTAGCAATTGGTTTAATGTTATTTGCACTATTTTTAGGAGCAGGAAATTTAATTTTCCCACCAGTTTTAGGGCAACAAGCTGGAGAGAATGTTTGGATTGCTACAATTGGATTCCTAGTAACGGGAGTCGGATTACCCCTATTAGCTGTAACAGCTGTCGCGTTTGTAGAGGGGGACTTGAAAGCGCTATCTTCTAGAGTTCACCCTGTATTTGCGTTTATTTTCCCATTGATTAGTTATTTAGCAATTGGACCATTTTTCGCGATTCCGCGTACTGGAGCCGTTTCATTTGAAATGGGTATGAAGCCATTTTTATCAGAGGCATTGGTTTCCGAGTGGTACATGCTATTTCTTTTCACTATAATTTTCTTCGGAATAACGTGGTATTTATCATTAAATCCATCTAAATTAGTGGATTGGTTCGGGAAATTTCTTACACCATTGTTAGTATTGATTGTTGCTGTAATTGTCGGAAAGGCAATTATTGATCCAATTGGAGAACCGGCTGCGCCGCTAGCAGCTTACAAAGAAAATGCTTTCTTTGGTGGATTTATTCAAGGATATTTAACGATGGATGCAATTAGTGCACTTGTATTTGGAATTGTCGTTGTACAAGTTATTCGCTCTAAAGGAATAAAAGAAAGTAGTCAAATTGCAAAAATAACAGTAGTATCAGGTATTATTGCAGTACTTGGTTTAACGTTAATCTATTTATCACTTGCTTATCTTGGTTCAACAAGTACATCACTTGGTGTATCAGAGAATGGTGGACTTATTTTAACGAATGTTGTAAATGAGCTATACGGAACAAGTGGTAAAATTTTATTAGGACTCGTTATTATCCTTGCTTGTTTAACAACTTCTGTTGGATTAACATCAGCTTGTGCTGGCTTCTTTACAAACTTATTCCCTAAGATTTCGCATAAAACGATTGTAACAATGGTATGTGTGTTTAGTTTAATCGTATCTAACCTAGGTTTAACACAATTAATCGCAGTTACATTACCAGTGTTAATGATCATTTATCCAGTTGCAATCGTATTAATCGTACTTTCTTACTTCCATAAATGGATTGGAAAGCGTAATACCATTTATATTGGAGCTATTTTAGGTGCATTGTTAATTAGTTTCTTTAACGGTTTAGAAAGTGCAAACATTAAAATTGACGCGATTTCTAACGTACTACAAATGTTACCATTATATAATGAAGGAATAGGGTGGTTAATCCCATCATGTATTGGCGGGATCCTCGGTTTCTTCTTCTATAAATCAAATGAATCAAGTGAACTACAAAAGAAAGGTGCTTAGGCGCCTTTCTTTTTTTAAAGGGGATTTTTTTGTTTTGTCTAAGTAATAAATGGGAGGAATGATAAAATGGCTAATTTTGAAGATTTTTTAACTTTGGATTTACGGATTGGGACTGTAACACATGCAGAGGAATTTAAAGAAGCGAGAGTTCCAGCGATTAAACTAGAAATTGATTTTGGAGAGCTTGGAATTAAGCAGTCAAGTGCTCAAATTACGAAGAGATATATCCCAGAAGATTTAATCGGTCAGCAAATCGTTGCTGTTGTGAATTTTCCGCCAAAACGTGTAGCTGGATTTAAATCAGAAGTACTTGTTTTAGGAGGAGTACCTGAAGCGGGTGATGTTGTATTACTTCAGCCGAATATGGAATTACCAAATGGAACAAAAATTAGTTAGTGTAAAGGCGGGGGAACATGGATATCGGACACGAATATTTACAATGTGCCATTTCGAATTTTAAAGCAACAAAGAAGCAAGGAGAGAGGGTGCTTTCACAATTATCATACGAACAGATTGAATGGTCTTCTCATGAAGAAACAAATAGCATAGCAATCATAATTAAGCATCTACACGGTAATATGCGTTCTAGATGGACGGATTTTTTAATATCTGATGGTGAAAAAATAGATCGTAACCGAGATGCTGAATTTGAAGGTGGTTATTCTTCTAAGGGAGAGGTACTCGCAGCATGGAATAAAGGATGGGAATATGTTTTTAATACGATGAATGTGCTAACACCGGAAAACTTATTACAGCCGGTATATATTCGTGGTGAAGCACAAACTGTCATGCAAGCAATTGAAAGACAAATTTCTCATTATGCTTTGCACATTGGCCAAATGATTTATATCGGTAAAATGTTAAAAGAAAATGATTGGGAATGTTTAAGCATTCCTAGAGGGCAGTCTGCACGTTATGTAGAGAAAAAGCGTTCAACATAGTAATAGGAAAGAAACCGATATAGAATGGGAAATAAGAAAATAACCCAAATAATAGATGGCTCTGTAATCATAAGAATGCTGCCAAAAATAAGTCCATATATAACTAGAAAGAAATTAAATAGTGTATTCATTGGGATAAATCTTGGGATGAACAATTGCTGCCGCTTAAAGCAATCACTGTGAAATACATACATGCGGAAGTACCGTGCGGCAGTAATAAGATCTTTCTTTCGTACAATTCTTTTTTTGCATATATGACAGATGAAGGTTGGTCGCATTTCATTACGCTCCATTTTTCATATTTGTAATTATGTAAGACAAAAGTAAGTATAAAGTGTATATGCCTATATACGCTCCTGTAATAAGAAAAAATGGATTTAGTAAAATGCTATGAATACTTGTCATGAAAACTAAATCTTGCATTAAAACATCATATATATGAATAGAAATAATTGTACCGAGTACATAAAGAGATAAGTACGCTGAAATGTGTAACGTAACGCGGATTGTAGGATGCTTAGCAAGCCAATAAAAAATAAATGATAGTACAACGGGTAAAGTCCCTATAAGTAGCTTCAATTCATTTCACCTCATTAACAATATAGCCGGAATTTAGACGGTCTATTCTCTAGAGCTTGTACATAACTTGAAATAGAGAGGGTGATAGTATGAATCGAGGCTTTTTTTATGTGAAGTTTACGAGTGTACGAAAGTTAATATTATTTATTATTGCTACAGTACTAGCGACTTTTTTTCTTATTAGTATGATGGTAACTTCTATGAAAGAGACAAAGTCAACGTATTTATATAATTGGTTAAACGAGTTATCGATGAATGGTTACATGTACGTACTGGGAAAAGAGAATCATTATTTTACACAGGAATATCGAAATTTAAATCAAGATTTTTCAATTTCTTCGTTTCTCTTTTCTATGGCTACGAATATTCGTTTTAACGATGTACGCAGTTTTGTCGGAAAAGAGCTACCTGGTTTTGGTAAGTACGATACAGAAATTGTTATTGCAGGTGAAGGGACAAATTATTCTAACTTACCGATAGAGTCGAGCGTGCCACTTGAAGAAGTAGTAAAAGAACGGACTGGAGAAGGTGGACAGGCTCCAAAGCCGGATACGAACAAAGAGAAAAAGCAACCGGCTCAAACGACAGGGAAACGACAAGTTGCGTTTATTTATCATTCACATAGCTGGGAATCTTATTTGCCGTTACTGAATTTAGCAAATGATCCAAATCCGAATAAAGCGACAAGTTCAGTCACGAATATTTCAATAGTCGGCGACCGATTTCGTGAACAATTAGCAAGTGAAGGGATCGGAGCTACTAACGACAAGACTGATGTCGGTCAAAAGTTGATTAGTAAAGGGTTAAATAGTAATAGTTCTTACAAAATGTCACGGGAAATAGTACAAGAAGCAATGACTGGCAATAAAGAACTGCAATACTTCTTTGACTTACATCGTGATAGTGCTCGGAAAAATGTCACGACAAAAACAATTGGAGATAAATCATATGCGAAGCTTGCTTTCGTCATAGGAAAAGGCAATAAAAATTATGAAAAAAACTTACAATTAGCAACGGCTTTACATGAGACGATTAGTAAGAAGTATCCAGGCGTTAGTCGTGGTGTCATTCAAAAAGGATTCCAAACAGGAAATGGTGTCTACAATCAAGATTTGTCAGGACAAGCGATATTAATTGAAGTTGGTGGCGTAGATAATACAGAGGAAGAACTAAATCGATCGATTGATGCACTTGCTAAAGCGTTTGGTGAATATTTCTGGCAGGCAGAAAAAGTGAATGGATAAAGTAAAACAGAAATGAATGAGAGAGTCTGAAAAAACGTGAGTGTAATGCTTACGTTTTTTTGTAATTGATGAGACGTCACAGAAAAGACATAATTTGTCGATGTTATAGTAATATCGAAATTTGTCAAATTATACTGGGGGATTTACAAAGGGATTTTCGGGGAAATAGAGAAAATCTTTTTACAAGGAAAACTTTTTATTCTAAAACTGGTAGGGTGATTGAAGTGATTAGGGAGATCAAAATAGAAGATGCGGCACCATTTCTGCAATTAAGTAAGCAACTAGATGAAGAAACGAAATTTATGTTATACGAACCAGGAGAAAGAAAATTTACAGTAAAGCAACAAGAACAAATGATTCATCGCTTTATAGAAAATAAATATGCAACAATATTGGTAGCAGTTGAAGAAGAGAGAATAGTAGGATTTATTTTATTGAATGGAAATCATATTCAAAGAAAGCGACATGTAGTAAGTATTGTAATTGGTATTTTGCAAGAGTATAGTGGTCGAGGTATTGGGAAGAGATTGTTTAAAGAGGCTGAGAAGTGGGCAAGATTACATGATGTATGGCGTTTAGAATTAACGGTAATGGCCCGCAATACAAGAGCTCAGGCACTATATAAAAAAGTTGGATTTGAGAAAGAAGGTGTCAAAAGAGCTGCTCTTATTATCGATGGAGAGAACATCGATGAGTATGAAATGGCCAAATTATTAAAATAAGAGGTCGTTATATGAAAAAAAGATGGACACTACTTGGTATGGTAGCGATGGTACTTATTGTTGGAGTAGCAGGAGTCAATTATAAAATGTATAAGGATAAGCAGGCGCGCGAGGTAAATGTAAATAACATATTTCCGAAAGCGAAAGAAACGATTGCGAATATGGATGGTGATATTGCGGTCATTAGTAATCCGAATTCGATGCTTGTGCTTGTAAATAAAAGTAGGCGCTTGCCAGATGGGTATAGACCGCCAGATTTAGTCATTCCGAAAGTGCGCTACTCAAGTGAAGGTGATCAAGAAAAGAAAAAAATGAGGAAAGAAGCAGCAGGGGCGCTTGAGGAAATGTTTCAGCAAGCGGATAAGGAGCATATCTTCTTATTTGCAGTCTCTGGATTTAGATCTTTTGATCGACAAAAAGCATTAAATACGATGTATAAAAAACAAGATGGAGAAGCAAAAACAGCGATGTCTAGCGCGGTTCCTGGAACGAGTGAACATCAAACAGGGCTTGCAATGGATATTACATCTCAATCTGCCAAGTTTCAGTTAGAGACAGTTTTTGGTGAAACGAAAGAAGGGCAATGGCTTTCTGAAAATGCCCATAAATTTGGTTTTGTCATTCGATATACAAAAGAGAAAGAATCGCTTACGGGTTATCGATTTGAACCATGGCATGTGAGGTATGTGGGAAATCCACAAGCTACATATTTATATGAAAATCAACTGACACTTGAAGAAGTAACGCAGTGAACAATTGAGGGGGAGAAGGATTATGACGGTGTTATATAAGAAAAAAGTACATGCATATGTGACAAGAGAAAAAGAAGGAGTTATGCAACTGCTTGTTTTTAAACATCGTGATATACCTGAAGCTGGTATGCAAGTACCAGGAGGAACAGTTGACGAAGGAGAAACGTTAGAAGCAGCACTTTTACGTGAAGTACAAGAAGAATCTGGATTACGTCATTTATGCATAGAAAGATTCCTAGCTGATTACATCATACTTGTAAAAGACAAAAAGGAATATCAAAAACGCCATTTCTTCCACATAACGTTACTAACAGATGTAAAAGATGATTGGGAACATATTGTAAGTGCCGGTGAGGAAGATGAAGGTTTAGTATTTTGCTACGAATGGATTGATATTGCAAAATGCCCTGAATTAGCCGGGAAACAAGGTGAGTTTTTACATTTGTTAGAAGAAGTATACGTGCAGTAATAATAGGGTCTGAAGCGAGGTTGAACTCGTTTCAGACTTTTTTTGCCGTCAGAAGGTAGGCTGAACACTTTTGTTTCGTTCATAACAATTCTTTGAGGGCGAATGTTTATTTCTTTTTGCCTTACGATACAATCTGTCGTAGATAAGGAGGTAATATATCGTAAGACAACGAAATTGGATAATAATAATCATTTGGTTACTTGGGCTAATAGGAATTGCGGTGAAGACCATGTTCACATTTTGTTTCGTTTCGTTCCAAATATTGATTTTTCAAAAGTAATTAACAGTTACAAAAGTGTTAGTTTTCGTTTCGTGAAACGAGATTTCCTAAGATAAAACATAATCTTAGGAAAGAAATAATTTTAATGAACTCTCTAAGAAAGGTGGTGAAAACAATGGTTAAAAAGAAAGCAGTGAAAGTATTGCGTAAACAAAAGAAAAGAGAAACCCTGCAACGATTCACTCAAAAACAAAATATCGGACGAGCTTGCCTTACGGCTAAAGAATTTCGCTTGCTGCAACGCATGTCACATAGTTCAAAAGCGTTGCGAAATGTTGGATTGTATACGATTAAACAAAGTTATTTGAACAATAACAAGATGGCTACTGTAAAAGAAGTGGACACTGCCATGCAAGCCGCTATGAATTACTGGGGCATTCAATCAAACTCTGTTCAAGCCATTCGTAGAGCCTTGTATGCAGAAGTAAAGAGCTTTTTTAAAGCAATGGAAAAGTGGAAGAAAAATCCTGAGAAGTTCACGGGGCGTCCTAAGTTTCCGAATTATTCTCGTTCAACGGACAAACGAATTATTGAAATCTATCAAGTTCCAAAAGTGGATGATAACGGGTATTGGATGATTCCGATGAGTGTGGCATTCAGAAAAAAATACGGTTCCATTAAAATACGTATGCCTAAAAATGTAAGAAATAAGAAAATCTCCTACATTGAGATTGTACCGAAGCAAAAAGGTCGGTTCTTTGAGGTGCATTATACATATGAAATGCACGTTTCTCAACTGAAGAAACCATCCACGGCTACTAGTAACGCTTTAAGTTGCGATTTAGGTGTAGATAGATTATTAAGTTGTGTAACAAATACAGGTGATGCATTTTTAATTGATGGGAAAAAATTAAAATCCATTAACCGGTACTTCAACAAAATGATATGTAATCTACAATTGAAAAATGTGGAAAATGGACTTTCGAAACGAGTTGTAACGAACAAAATAGCAGCACTTTGGCATAAACGGGAAAGACAAATAAATGGTTACATTTCACAAACTGTAGGCTTGTTGTTCAAAAAAGTGAAAGCATGCAACATAGATACGGTTGTCGTAGGGTATAACGCTGGTTGGAAACAAAAATCTGATATGGGAAAAAAGAATAATCAAACATTTGTTCAAATCCCCTTTCATAAACTAATCGCAGCGATTGAGAATAAATGTATAAAAGAAGGTATACGATTTTTAAAACAAGAAGAAAGCTATACTTCAAAAGCTAGTTTCCTAGACAAAGATCCGATTCCAGTTTGGTCTAAGAATGATAGGACGCATTATCGCTTTAGTGGAAAGCGAATCACTCGTGGTCTGTATCAAAGTAAATCAGGAACATGTATTCACGCTGATATTAATGGTGCGTTGAATACATTGCAAAAATCAAGAGTTGTAGAATTGGATGAAAATCTCAAAGTGAAAACGCCGACTTTATTAGAAGTACAAAAACGTAAGGCTGTTGCTTCGTGCATAGCTTAGTGGGTGCGTCAACCATCCATGTGTATTCGACTTGTCGAGGCTTGTAGCACACGCCGGGTTAATCTGAGTGGTGGCTTCTTCCATAAGGAAGAACTGCTCTTTTTCGAAAGGGTGGTGCAAGTGGGGAAACGATTGCTCGTTGCCAGTACCAACCAAAAACTTGCTTGGGCTGCTACCATAAGGTGGCACGAATGCTAGAGCGTCAAACTGTCTAGCGATAGACGAAAAGACCTAGGGTTCTAACTCAAGCCCCCACTGAAACGTTTCAATTCAGTAGGTGTAGTTGACTTTTCAGGAAATAAAAGGTTTTTACATTGGTAAGTTGAATTCTTTTAAAGGGATTGTATTTGTATATACGAGGAGCGGAGAAAATGGACAAGTAATAGATACATGATATCAATAAAAGGCTTTATAGAAGGTGAATGACGATGGAGATTCAGTTCAATACACGATTACAAAAAGAATTAACAATTCATGATATACAAGCAGCGATGGAAGCTCGGCAATTAACTTCAAAAGAATTAGTTATGTATTACCTTCATAGAATCGCAAAATATGATCAAGATGGACCAAAAATTAATTCTATTTTAGAAATCAATCCAGATGCTGTCTTTATTGCAGAAGCGTTAGATTATGAAAGAAAGATAAAAGGTATAAGAGGTGTATTACATGGTATACCTGTTTTACTTAAGGACAATATCGAAACGAATGATTCAATGCATACAAGTGCGGGTACGATTGCTTTGGAACAAAATATTAGTAGTGAAGATGCATTTCTTGTGACGAAACTGCGAGAAGCAGGAGCAGTGATAATAGGAAAAACAAATATGACAGAATTAGCAAATGCAATGTCTTTTGACATGTGGGCTGGATATAGTGCAAGAGGTGGGCAAACAATAAACCCTTACGGTACGGGTGAGGATGATATGTTTGTTGGTGGTTCAAGTACAGGATCTGCGATAGCAGTGGCCGCTAACTTTACAGTAGTATCTGTTGGAACGGAAACGGATGCTTCTATTTTAAGTCCGGCTGTTCAAAACTCTGTAGTCGGTATTAAACCGACTGTGGGTCTAATTAGTCGTAGAGGCATTATTCCCTTTACGTATTCGCAAGATACAGCAGGTCCATTTGCGAGAACAGTAACAGATGCAGCTATTTTGCTAGGGAGTTTAACTGGAATAGATGAGAAAGATGTAGCTACTCATAAAAGTGAAGGTATAGAAGAACATGATTATACAAAATATCTTGATGTTAATGGCTTACATGGAGCAAAGATTGGTGTATATAGTAATGCACCAAAAGATTATTATGAATCTGGTGAGTATGATGACAAATTGTTTAAGGAAACAATTGAAGTATTGCGTAGTGAGGGAGCGGCAGTAATAGAAAATATTGATATTCCGTCTTTTCATAGAGAATGGAGCTGGGGAGTACCGCTTTATGAACTAAAGCATAGTTTAGATAACTATCTATCTAAATTACCTTCTACTATTCCAGTGCATTCTATTTCGGAGTTAATGGAGTTTAACGAGAACATAGCAGAAAGAACTTTAAAATATGGCCAAACTAAGTTAGAAAGAAGAAAAGATTTTCCTAATACATTAAGAAATCCTGAATATATAAACGCAAGATTAGAAGATATATATTTTTCACAAGAACAAGGTATTGACTTTGCATTGGAAAAATATAATCTTGATGCAATTCTGTTCCCTTCTTATATAGGCTCCACTATATGTGCGAAAGCAGGTTATCCGTCCATAGCAATACCTGCGGGATATATGGATAACGGGAGACCGTTTGGCATTACGCTTGCAAGCACTGCTTTTTCTGAGGGGACTTTAATTAAACTAGCACACGCTTTTGAACAAGCGACAAAGCATCGAAAATCCCCTAACTTATCATGAACAAAATAAATAGGACAGGAGTTCCTGTCCTATTTATTTTGTTCATTAAAGTGAAATATCTTTTTGCTCTGTCTTATCATATTTTAATAGGTTAAATGATAAACAAGCAGAGCATAAAATAAGGATAGAAGCGAGAATATAAATCGTACGAACACCAAACAAATCGGTAATAATTCCAACGCTAAGCATAGAAAGACCAGAAGCTGTCGAGAGGAGTGCGCCATGAGCTGTATACATTTTGGATAATAAAGAAGGAGGGACACTTGTTTGTAAAACGGTCGTTTGGGAAATGTCTCTAATTTGATAACATGGCCCCATTAGAACGCACAGAAAAAGCGCAATAAAACCGCTGCTCGTCATACCATATAAAAATGTAAGAATACTAAATAGAAGAGAGCCTATCGCCATGGAGCGTAATAAATTATTTTGAATGTATGTACTCATTTTCCACGCTAATATCCCGCCAATTAACGTCCCAACGTAATAACTTGTATTAATATATCCCCACCATTCTTCTCCTTTATGAAGGACAGTCGTTACATAAGCCATCGTAATAGCACCAATCCAAATCGTCCCTGCGAAAGTTTCTATTAAGTCCATACATGTAACGGTACGGAGAGAAGGATTCTGAAATAAGAGTTTCCAACCTTCTAATAAAGCAGCGCCTTTTGAAGAAGAAGGCTCTATTACCCGTTCAGTATGTATGGAACGCAATGAAACGTGCAATGCAAAACATCCAAAAATCATCAAAATGTTATTCATCATGAGTGTAGAGGTGGCGCCTATAAGAAGAACAATAACACTTGTAAATGAATAAGCAGCGGCTTGTGCAATTTGTGTGGAAAAGGAAAAAATACTATTTACTTTTACTAATTGTTCTTTTCGTGTAAGGCGAGGAAGGATACCGTATAATAATGGTGCGCTCCAGCCGCTACATAATGAAATGAAAAAAATGAAAATGAATAGTGCTACAATGTTTGTGGACAGGGCTGGGAATAATATCATTAATAAAAATAAGAGAGCAGTTTTTGTCCATTGTAGTGTGAAAAGTAATGAATAAGATGAAAAACGATTCATGATAAGTGGTGCAGATGTATTTGCTATAAGAGTAGTTATGACTTGGAGTAATGGAAACAGGGCAGTTAATGTAGCTGATTTAGTTGTCATATACATATGAGTTGTAATAATCATGATGTATACGATGTCTGCGAGAGTAATGAATATTTTAGAGCTTAAATAGTAAGCTAATGAACTCTTTTGCAATAAGCACACCACCTTCGTAAAAAATAATATTTAAGTAGTTAGAATAATTATAATTTAGAAATTAAATTTTCGAAAGAATTTAATTTTTTGTCACTTTTTGAAAGGGATTTTCATGTATAATGAAGAATATATTAATATAGTATTTTAATAATACTCATTATAACAGTGAATATGTACAATAGCTTGTAGTAAGCGCCCACGTATAAGAAAGGGCGGATAAACCATTCTTTTCTTCATATACATATAGAAAATGAGAAAGAAAGTGAGGGTTGCATATGGCTGCATGGGTAATTTGGTTTATAATAGCAGGTATTTTATTTATTGCAGAGATGTTGTCGATTACGTTTTACATGCTTTGGCTTGGAATTGGGGCTGTTGTCGGAGGTCTAATAGCTTTGTTTGCTCCTGAAGCACTACTGTTACAAGTCATTGCTGGTGCGATTGTAAGTTTAACATTGACTTTCTTTACGAAAAGAATTTCAAAAAACTTTCGAGAAGCGAAAGGTTTTACTGATACAGTAGATATGCTAGTCGGTAAAAAAGGGATTGTTATGCAAGCGATTACAAATGAAGTGAATGGTATTGTGAAGGTAGATGGAGATACTTGGACAGCTATTGCAGATGATCCAATTGATGTTGGAGAAAAAGTTATTGTTATAAAGAGGAATAGTACTATATTACAAGTGAAAAAGGAGAGTGAATAAATATGGCAGTAGCATTGACATTAACCATTATTTTCGCACTAATTGTTGTTACATTTATCGCATTAACCATAAAAATTATTCCACAGCAAAAAGTTGGAGTCGTTGAAAGATTTGGTAAGTTTCAACGTATAATGCAGCCAGGATTAAATTTATTAATACCAATTGTGGATCGCGTTCGTGTATATCATGACTTACGTATTCAACAAACGAATGTACCACCGCAGAAGGTAATTACGAAAGATAATGTACAAGTAGAGATTGATACAATTATTTTCTATCAAATTGTGGAACCGGAACTTGCGACATATGGTATTTCGAACTATGAATATGGTGTTCGTAACATTACTTCTGCAACGATGCGTCAAATCATTGGTAAAATGGAACTGGATGAAACGTTATCAGGTCGTGAAAAAATTTCAACAGAAATTCGCTTAGCACTTGATGAAGCAACAGAAAAATGGGGCGTTCGTATTGAACGTGTAGAAGTAGTCGATATTAATCCGCCAAAAGATGTGCAAGCATCAATGGAAAAACAAATGAAAGCAGAACGTAACAAACGTGCGATCATATTAGAAGCTGAAGCCGCGAAACAAGATAAAGTCCTTCGTGCTGAAGGGGAGAAGCAAAGTAAAATATTAATGGCTGAAGGGGATAAAGAGGCACGTATTCGAGAAGCTGAAGGTATTAAAGAAGCGAAAGAGTTAGAAGCAAAAGGGGAAGCGAGAGCGATTGAGGAAATTGCAAAAGCAGAACAAAATAGAATTGAATTGCTTCGTGCAGCAGATTTAGATGAGCGCGTACTTGCTTATAAATCATTTGAATCATTGATTGAAGTTGCGAAAGGGCCAGCAAATAAAGTCTTTATTCCGTCTAATGCAATTGAAACACTTGGTACTCTCGGGGCAATTGGAGAAATTTTTAAAGAAAAACATGCGAAGAGATTGCCTTCGTCAGATACGTCAAACGAAAACGAACAATAAGAGTGGAAAGAGAAATGGTAAGCCGTTTCTCTTTTTATTTTTGAGCTAAATAAAAAATATTAGCCTCTTTGCTACTATGGAGATGGATTTTTTTTCACTTTTGAAAGAATTATAAGTTTAGAGTGCTTGGAATTGTTAATTGGAATAACTCGTTTATTAAAACGGGTTGAACAACTGTTACAGTAATATATTTTTGTTATAGAAAATTCAGAGTATGATATAATGGGATTTTGTGGATATGAAACAGGGGAGTGGAGAACAATTGCAAATACTACTAATAAGACACGGTGAATCCGAAGCAGATATTTTACATGTACATGAAGGACGAGCTGATTTTGAATTAACAGAAAAGGGAAGACAGCAAGTGCAAAGGCTTGTACAGAAAGTGAAAGCAGATTTTCCACCAGATTTCATTTGGGCAAGTACATTAAAACGTGCTAGAGAAACTGGTGAAACATTAGCAGAAGGAATTGGTTGTCCAATTCAATTTGAAGAGGAATTAATGGAATTTAATAATGGAGTGCAAGCAGGTCTTTCATTTGAAGAAGCAAAGAAATATCCAGAGCCAAAGTTTCTTCATGATCGTTTTGAAAACGGGGAATCGTTTATTGAATTTAGAATGAGAATAGAAGGAATCTTTTCTAAAATCGTGACAGAGAATACACATGACCGGATAGCAATCGTTGCGCACGGCGGTGTAATAAATAGTCTATTACGTGCATTTTTCAAAATGCCAATTTCAATGGATTATTATTTTAAAATGGGAGATACGGGAATAAGTTTAATTGAAATTGATGGTGAACAAAAAACGGTACATTTCATTAATGATACGAGTCATTTAGACGGGATGTAAAGACTTATGTACAAAGTAGTGTTCTTTGATGTTGACGGTACGCTTTTAAGTGAGATTGACAGAAGTATGCACGCAAGTACAAAAGAAGCAATACAAAGATTAATAGATAAAGGGATCCACGTAGTTGTTACTACAGGGAGACCATATAGCTTATGTTCGCAATTTATGGAACTAGGCATAAATACGTTTATTTCTGCAAATGGTGCACATATCAAGTGTGGGGAAACGGTTATACATAAATCGGTACTTTCAAGTGAAATCGTTAATGATATCTCAGAGTTTGCAAAATTACATGGTCAGGGCGTTTCTTATTTTACAGAGGGTTTTACAATGAACGGAATAGCTTCAGATAATAAGCGTGTAATGCGAGCGCTTAGCGAGACGTTGAATTTAGAGAAGTATCCTGAAAAAAGCAAGGATTTGTCAGAAGAAATCTCTTGCTTATGTCTGTATGCAGATGAAATAGAAGCTCAAAAATTTCTTGAAAGATATCCGATGCTTACATTTGATCGTTTTCATAATTACGTTATAAATGTATTGGAAGATAGTAAAGTCTCGAAGCTAACTGCAATTCAAAAAGTATTAGAGCAACTAAACATTTGCAAATCAGAAGCAATTGCTTTTGGAGATGGTGGAAATGATATTGAGATGTTGCAGTATGTAGGATTAGGTATTGCGATGGGGAATGGCGGAGAAGAGTTAAAAGCAAGAGCTGATTTCGTTACAACGAAATCAAGTGAAGGTGGTATTTCTTTTGCCTTAAAGAAGTTTCGTATTATTTAAAAATAATAGCTAGTCAGTGTAAAAAATCCTGTTTTTATGACAGGATTTTTTGTCTAACAATATTCTTGCAATAAAAGGAAAAATGTGAGTATAATGAAAAGTAGTTAGGTAAGCTAATTAAAAGGAAAGGAGAGTAAAGATGAATGAATTCAAGAAATGATTCTCATCCTTTAGGGATTGGGCCGTATGCAGAGTTAATAAAAAATACGGCATCAGCGGATACGGATCCAATCGCAGCAAAACTTGGTTTGTTAATGTTATGGACGTCTGATAATGTTCTTGATGCTGTTGATGTAGATTTAGCTCCACTTGGTATTTCGGAAAGTAAATTAGATTTTTTACTGTTGTTTATTTTGCGTGAAATGGAATCAAATGAGGAAGAAGTGAACATGAGTCCTTCGGATATTGCGAGTCGATTAGGGATAACACGTGCTTCTGTCACTGGCTTATTAGATTGGATGGAGAAACGAGAGTTAATTGTAAGGTTCCATCATTCTGAAGATCGAAGAAGATTAAAAGTGAAAATTACTCCGAAAGGAAAAGAACTAGTTACGCACTCTTTACCAACTTTTTGGTTATCTTGCGCTTCGTTAGTTGACGACTTTAATCAAGAAGAGCGTCAAGTTTTAGAGAAGCTATTAAATAAAATGCAAGTAAATATGCAGGTGAAATTAGGAGAAGGTAGGTAAATAAGTTGATTATGAGGATCAACTTATTTATTTGGGAATGTAATTAGTTTACCTTATTATATGCTTAACTAACTTTTGGGGTAACCATAATTTTTACGATGTAATTAAAATAAGTAGCAGTTAAAGAAATACCATTTTGCGTACTTTAGAGGTTTTAAATTGAAAAAAATTGTAATAAGGGAGAGATATTATGATGGAAATAGGAAAGGAAATAAATAGTGAAAAGAATTACACAATAATGACCGTTGTATTATGTTGGTCGGGTATGGTAGTTATGTCTAGTTTATATGTAACAATCCCTTTAAGTGCACTATTTTCAGACCTTTTTAATGTTTCACTAGCACAAGCTGCAGCTACAGGCAGTATATTTTCTGTTGGATTTGCTATAGGATGTTTGTTATTTGGGGCAATCTCTGATAAATATGGGCGAAAAAAAGTGATCTTCATTGGATTATTTGCTCTGTCGATTATTTCGTTTTCCTTAGGGTTTGTGGATAGTATATTGTGGCTTGTTATTTTTAGGGGCTTACAGGGTATTGCAGCAGCTACATTTTCTCCGGTAGCGTTAGCTTACGTTGTAGAAATATTTCCAGTAGAAAAAAAGGTTACAACGATCGGATTTGTTAGTACCGGTTTTTTAGTAGCCGGTATTGTAGGGCAAGTAGTAAGTACAGCTGTTAGTCAGCATTTTGGATGGCATATGGTGTTCTTTCTTCTTAGCGTTGTCTATATGATTACTGCTGTATGGGTTCATTATTCTCTTCCGAAAGGGGAGACATCTCAATCCTATACTGATATTTTGGGACCAATTAAACAGATGGGTAAAGTCTTTACACATAAAAGCTTAGTATTGAGCTATATAATTGCGTTTGTTTTATTAATGGCTTTTGTTAATATGTACACTGTTTTAGGAAATTATTTGAGCTCTCCTACTTATAATTTAACTGTAGAACAAATCCTTTATTTTCGCTTAGCGGGGCTAATTGGTATGCTGTTATCACCAATTACGGGTCGTTTAGCAAAGAGCTTTGAAGTAAGGAAAGTTCTTCAAGGTGGATTATTGGTCGCTATTTTTAGTCTAAGTGCAATGGGCTTTGTTTCGTATTTGCCTTTTCTTGTCATAATGAGTGTCTGTTTTGTAATAGGTATTGCTATATCCGTTCCGTCTTTAGTTGCTCTTGTCGGCCAATTGGGAGGAAAAGCAAGGGGAATAGCAGTTTCTATTTATACTTTTATCTTATTTTTAGGTACTAGTATAGGACCCCTCATTTCTATTTATCTTATGAAAATAGGAAGTTATGCTCAAACGTTTATTTTATTAGGAATGATACTTTTTATTGGGTTTATTGCTTCTCTATTTTTAAATGATGAACATATATTTGATGATATGTAGATTGAATAATGAATGAGTGGAAAATCACTCAAATAAAGGAATGCGAGGATCTTTCATATGCTCACATAATATAATATGAATTTGCCCACGATGATGATAAAAGTGTGCAACAATTTCAAGCAACCATTCAAAGCGTGAATAAGAAATACCCCAATAAGCAGTCTTAATTTCTGCTAATTGTTCATTGGAATAGGATAAAAAAGTTTTAGAAAGTAAATCGTAGCCCTGTATCATCGTTTGTTGCATTTGCGTAATTGTTTCGGGTGTTTGTTCTTTATAGAAAGTATGTAGTTGTTTTTCTGTAATACCATTTAAAATGAGTAGATCCGCATGGCAAATAAGAGAAAGATGTGCACACATTTCAAATACAGATCGCTTTGCGTGAATGGGTTGTATTTTTAAATCGGCTTCATTATATTGGTTAAGCATTTGAATAGAAGTATCCATAGCAACCTGTAGTTGGTGCAATGTAGATTGAACAAACATTGTAATTCTCCTTTTCTCCGTATATAATAGTTTCTTAAGGGTATTATATCATACTCAAAATTCCGAAAATTCTAGTAGTTTGACTAGCATATTGAAAAGTATTATATTGTAAAAGGTCATATGAATCGTGAAATAGAATGGAATGCAATTATTGAGTTAGGAGTTAGACCAATGAGTTTGAAATATGGAAGAGATACAATTGTTGAAGTTGACTTAAATGCAGTAAAACATAATGTAAAAGAATTTAAAAAACGAGTGAATGATGAAAATATTGCAATGATGGCTGCTGTAAAAGCAAATGGGTATGGCCACGGGGCAGTTGAAGTTGCGAAAGCTGCTATTGAAGCAGGAATAAATCAGCTTGCAGTTGCATTTGTAGATGAAGCGATAGAGTTAAGAGAAGCAGGAATTAACGTGCCGATTTTAATTTTAGGCTATACATCAGTAGCAGCTGCGGAAGATGCAATTCAGTATGACGTTATGATGACTGTTTATAGAAGTGAAGATTTACAAGGTATAAATGAAATCGCAAACCGTCTTCAAAAGAAAGCGCAAATTCAGGTAAAAATTGATACAGGAATGAGTCGTATCGGTTTACAAGAAGAAGAGGTTAAACCATTTTTAGAAGAATTAAACCGTATGGAGTATGTAGAGGTAGTAGGAATGTTTACACATTACTCTACGGCAGATGAAATTGATAAATCCTATACGAATATGCAAACAAGTTTATTTGAGAAAGCTGTCAATGCAGCAAAAGAATTAGGAATTCATATTCCATATATTCATAGTTCAAATAGTGCAGGATCGATGGAACTTAGCAATACATTTCAAAATATGGTTCGTGTAGGTATTGGAATTTATGGAATGTATCCTTCAAAAGAGGTAGATCATGCAGTCGTTTCTTTACAGCCTGCGTTGTCGTTAAAATCAAAAGTTGCTCATATTAAACATGCGAAGAAGAATCGCGGTGTAAGTTATGGGAATACTTATGTAACGACTGGTGAAGAATGGATTGCAACTGTACCAATTGGTTATGCTGATGGCTATAATCGTCAGTTATCTAATAAAGGGCATGCATTAATAAATGGAGTTCGAGTACCTGTTATTGGTCGTGTTTGTATGGATCAGCTCATGTTAGACGTTTCAAAAGCAATGCCAGTACAAGTAGGAGACGAAGTGGTATTCTACGGTACACAAGGTGAAGAAGAAATTGCGGTGGAAGAAGTAGCGGATATGTTAGGTACAATTAACTATGAAGTTACATGTATGTTAGACAGAAGAATCCCGCGAGTGTATAAAGAAAATAATGAAACGGCTGCTGTCGTAAATATACTAAGAAAAAACTGAATCGTTATGATTCAGTTTTTTTATTTTTGACAAATGAAAAATGCTCTATTTGTACCGTGTATTTGAATGTTCTTAAAACCAACGGATTTCAACGAAGAAATTATTTCTTCATTGGAATAACAAGCTTCTTCAAAAGAAAAGTCACTTCTTGTCCAATTATTATGTATGTCATGCTGAAATAGTATAAAGTTCATTTCTGCTTTTTTATTTTCGTTATCATATGTAGAATCAATCGTACAAACATATTCTTCCGCTGAAATATAAAACGAAGCAATCCAATTTTCAAGAAACCCTTTCTCCATATTCATATCAAATACGAATGTACCTTCGCTATGTAATACGGAGTAAACATTACGAAAAACATTTTTTAATTCTTCTAATTTTAAAATATGGTTTAAGCTATCGCCAGTAGAGATAACATAGTGAAATTGCTCATTTATATTGAAATAACGAGCATCATCGACGATAAAGGTTGCGTCTGGCGCGTTTTGACGTGCGTATTCAATCATTTGGGTAGAACCATCTATACCAGTTACTACAAAAGTATTATCAATTAATTTCTTAGTAAGGTGACCAGTCCCGCAGCAAAGGTCTAAAATATGAGAATGTGGTGTTGCATATTGTAAAACGAGTTTTTCCAAAAGTAGATAGGAGTGTTCAGCATAATGCCCCCAATGTTTATTATAAATGGATGCGAAAATATCATAATCAGAATATATTAGTTTTTTAGACACATGCATTCACCTCAAAATTCATTACATTATAGTAGTCATGCTTCGCTTTCATTTCAAAACCACATTGTGTATATAGTTGTAAAGCATTGATGTTTTTTGTTTCCACGTCTAATTCAATTGTTGAAGCTCCTTCTGTAATAAGGGTATGTACCATATAACTAAGAATATCTTTTCCGTATCCTTTACCTTGATATGAAGGATGAACGGCGAATCCTGATAGTATAGTAGATTGCTCTTGCTTAGAAACTGTAATCGTTCCTATCACTTTTTCGTCGATAAGAGCACTATATACTTGATGAGAAGGTGAATTCATCATTTTTTGTAACCATATAGAGGTATTTTCTACTGAATCTCCAAAGGCTTGACTGGAAAGGTCAATAAGATCAAGAAGTGATTCTGAAGATGCAAGAGTGCGCTGTATAGTATTCTTTGTTGGTTTTTGCACTTCTTTTGCTTGGAACTCCATACTATATTCACTATATAAATAAGGTAACTTCATATGCTTTGCAAATTCTTTCCCAGAAGCAGAATCCCCATTCATAATAAGAAGTGCTTCATCTGCCTCTCTTTTTCGTATTTCTTTCATTGCAGTTTGTAAAAGAGTGGTGCCTATATGTTGTTTCCTATAGTTTGGGTGAACAAACCCTATTAACTCCAGTTTTGTCGATCTTTCAAAGTCATACATACTTAATGCACCAATTAATTGAGTATCGTCATAGAGTAAAAAATCATGTATCTCTTCTTTATTACGAGCAACTAAAAAGTTTACATGTAAATCTGACGAGTAATCAATTTTATCGTGTTGCCCGCAAATATGAGCTAAATCTTTCATTTGCTGAATTTCGTTTGCTGTTAAAGATTTCTTTTGTTCAATATTCATTTCATAATCCCTCTCATTCTTATTTAAAAATAGGATGGGTGACTTAGCCACTTTTCTAACTCCACACTGCCCTGAACAGATAATAACCGGTATAAATATCGATAGGGGGGTCTACAATCTGCAAGATGAGGAATGGGCATAATGGTTTCGTAACCTTGTTTAAAAGCATGAGCCTCTTTTTCTGTAAATACATATTCTAAGCCGATGAAATCAAACTCCCGGGGAGCAACTGCGTAGGCTTCTGTATCTACTAATCCCGTAATAGTTGTACCATCTGATAAAAACTGAGTAGGGTCCATGTCAATTAAAACGAGCGTAGATTCCTTTGGTGTTGGTAAGGAAGAAAGTTGTGATTCGAAAGTAGGAAATGCATTTTGTATGCTTTCATTATCGGAATAAAACATATTCACTAGCTCTTTACTCACCTTTAAAACATGTGAGTGGAATTCATCTAGTGTAACTTGGAATGAGCTTATCACATTCCCTATGTAATTTGCTTTGTATTTATGTATTTCTGCAAGCCCTTTTCCTAGACTGAATAAAATAGAATTTGGTTGCCCAATAAAAGATTGAACTGTGTAACCTCCTAACTTTTCGACCACAACGAATTCACGACCATTTAAAATATGTTTTTCTAATATTGCTGGGATAGGAAGATTAGTATGTGCTTGCAACAATGTATGTACAGCTTCTAAATGATGTACGTTCCTTGGATCAATTCCAAATAGGTTTTTACATCCCCACCAAAAATCATTATTTGGCTCTTCATTCATTTTAGAAGAACGAACGATGACTTCCGCATCTTCTGTTCGGACGAGAAACACATCGCTTGCATGGTCTTCATAGCCTGGGTGTAAAGTTTGAACAGATAAAATAGGTGAAGTAAATAGTTGTTGTAGCATGAAGTGGCTCCTTTTTCTGTAAATTCTATAAATTAAGTATATAACATGTCGTATGTAAGAGCTAAAGTTTTTCGGTTCTACATAAGAATTGCCAAAAAGGTGAAAGATGTGTGTATATAAAGCAATTTCTTTGTATATGCGGAAAAAATTAGTTATGATAATACTAAGAAAATATATAAGTTTTGGGGGTAATGAATGAAGAAAGTATTTGAATACGTATTATTAACAATTGGATCGATTATTGTAGCGGGTTCATTAGAGCTTATTTTAGCACCTAATGGATTAGTAGATGGCGGGGTAACGGCCATTGCTATTATGGCAAATAAAGTTGCCGGATTACCACTTTACGGAGTGTTTTTAGGACTTAATATTCCTATCCTCCTTTTTACTGCAAAAGTAATGGGGAAGAAGTTCTTCATCCGTACATCTTATGCAAATGTTGTTACAACACTTGGATTAATCTATTTAAAACCATTTCCAGCGATTACCACTTCTGAATTATTAATTGTACTTTATGGTGGAGTACTATTTGGAATTGGTGTTGGTATTGTAGTGAAAATGGGCGGAGCAATAGATGGATCAGAAATGTTAGCAGTTTGGATGAACAAACACTTTAAAGTACCAATTAGTACATTCTTACTTGCTGTAAATGCAGTTATTTTCACATTTGTAGCGATTTTATTTTCAATCGAACAAGCGATGTTCTCATTAGCAATTTTCTATATTGTTACGAAGATGATTGATTTCATATTAGATGGTATTAATCAAGGAAAGAGCGTTATGATTATTTCTGGTAAAAATAAAGAAATAGGCGATCTACTTATAAAAGAATTGCAATTATCTGTTACGTATCTACATGGAGAAGGTGGTTTTTTAGGAGAAGAAAAGAGAATTATTTATTGTATTACAAACCGTTTCATTTATCCGAAAATGAAAGATCTCGTTCTCTCTGTAGATCCAACTGCTATAATTGAGGCTTCCTATTCAACGGAAACAACTGGTGTTAAACGTCCAGGAAGAACTGCAAGATCAGAAAAATAGTGAATGAAAATAGCTCCACGTAAGAATAACTTGCGTGGAGCTATTCTTATTTAGGGAACCAGGCCTTTTTCAGTAATTGGACAACGGTTTCGATACAATCCTCTGGAATACTGCCAAAACCGAGCAATACATATGACTCTTTCCTTACATTATGAACAGAATCGTATGTGGAGAGAGGGTATAACTTAATACGTTCTTTTGCAGCTGCATGAATAAGTTCTTGTTCGTTCATACCGTTATGAACGTGAAGTACGATATGAAGTCCTGATTGTTCACCGAGTATATGAACGTTATTTCCCATTTCATTTGTAATAGATTTAATTAAAGAAATATGTTTTCTTTTATATAACGTACGACTTCGGTTAATGTGACGTTCCCAATCACCATTTTGAATAAAGGTGGCAAAGGTAAGTTGTTGTAGCGTAGAAACTGTTTGTTTAAACATACCACCAAGCTTTTGATAGGCTCTTAACAGATGAGGTGGTAAAACAATATATCCCATTCGTAAAGAAGGTAAAAAAGATTTCGAAAAAGTTCCCATATAAATAACACGTTCATTTGAATCTAGTCCTTGTAAAGAAGGAATAGGTTTTCCTATATAGCGGAATTCCCCGTCATAATCATCTTCAATAATATATCCTTTACAATCATTCGCCCATTTTAATAACTCGAGCCTTCTAGATAACGGCATAATGATTCCAAGTGGAAATTGGTGAGAGGGAGTCAC
The DNA here is from genome assembly GCF_007678085.1 of Bacillus cereus. Taxonomy (GTDB): domain Bacteria; phylum Bacillota; class Bacilli; order Bacillales; family Bacillaceae_G; genus Bacillus_A; species Bacillus_A cereus_BE. The sequence continues at coordinate 565,845 of NZ_VEDW01000001.1, forward strand.
ATACGCTACATTGGAACCCGATTCACGTAAAGCGGAAATATGAATTCCTTTATCATCTAAAGGGATAGGGTGAACGGGAAGATTAGAACTATGAATCATAGCAGGTATACGGTGAAACCCAGGATTTTCAATTCCGTATTCTTTTTTTTGACCAAGTAGTTGAAGTAGTAGCCAAAGAAGAGGCTGCGTACCTGCTCCAATTATAATTTGATCAGGTGAAGAATGTACCCCGCGAGCATGATATAAATACTTTGAAATATGTTCTCGTAGAATGAGCTCACCTTGTGGATCTTCTTTAGCAAATAATTCATTTTCATTTTGAAATAAAGTTTCGTGTAATGCTCTTTTCCAGTTTGTTATCGGAAAAGCTTTTTGATCAATAAGTCCTTGACTACAATCATAATCATATTGTTCTTTTTCTGTATTGTTAGCACTGTTTGACGCAATTTGCTGTTTCTTTTGAATGACATCTATATCAACTTCTGCAACAAAAATCCCGCGTTTCGGTTTGCTTTCTACATAACCTTCAGCTAGTAATTGTTGATAAGCAGATTCAACTGTAATACGGCTTACATTAAGTTGCATGGCTAAATTTCTGTGAGAAGGTAGGCGTGTACCGGTATGTAGTGATCCATGAGAGATTTCTCGTTTCATATATTCGTAAATTTGTAAGTAAATAGGTGTTTTACTTTGTAATGCTAATGGGATAGTCAGATCCATTCGTAGACGCTCCTTTTCGTACTGGTCTTATAAAAAAGAATAAAACTGTCACTTAAGTTAAGGGCAGTCGCTTTCTATAATGATAATATAACATTTAGAAAATTTTATAAATAGTTAGGGGAGAATCATAATGAATATTAAAGCAGTAGTAACAGAAGCGGATTTACATGATGTATTTCCCGTATTACAGCAGTTAAGAACAAAACTTTCAAAAGAAGAAGCAAGCTCTTTATTTCAAAAAATGAAAGAAGAAAATTATAAACTATTTTCGCTACGTAATGAAGAGGGAGAAGTTGTGAGTCTAGCCGGTATAGCGATTTGTACGAACTTTTATAATAAGAAGCACGTTTTCGTATATGACCTTGTAACAGCAGAAGCCCATCGTTCAAAAGGATATGGAAATGTATTACTCTCATATATAGAGAACTGGGGAAAAGAAAATGAATGTGAGTCCATTGCTCTTACATCAGCCTTTCCTAGATTAGACGCTCACCGCTTTTATGAAAGAGAAGGCTATGATAAGGTAAGCTATTCTTTTCATAAAGAATTATAAAGCAGGATAGGTTCTATATGACATAATATATAGAACCTATTTTTTTAGAAAGGTTTATAATTTATGTTGTTGAATTGTTTTTTTATAAATAACACAGAGAATGATTGGAGCGCTTATACTTGGAAAAAATAAAGAAACTATCAATCCCTAATGATGTTAGAGTAATCGTAATATCTGATATTCATGGAGAATTACCTCTTTTAAAAGAATTACTACATAAAGTTAATTTTCAAGATGAAGATTATTTAATTATTAATGGTGATCTTTGTGAGAAAGGAAGAGATAGCGTTGGCGTCGTAAACTATGTGATGGATCTAGTAGTTAGCAAGCCAAATGTTTATGTAGTCGAAGGGAACTGTGAAGTTGTAGTTGAAGCACTTGTAAATGAAAATCCTGCGTTAATAAATTATTTATGTACGCGAAAGAATACAATTTTTAATGAGTGGCTAGCGCAATTGAATATTAACGTTCATGAAGAAAATGATATTCGTGAATTGAAAACAAAATTAATGAGCCATTTTTCAAAGGAAATAAAATGGCTAACAGAATTGCCAACAGCGATTGAAACGGAGGATTATATTTTTGTACATGCTGGCCTTGAAGATAGAGAGGATTGGAAAGAAACAGAACGGAAAAATGCGATAGCAATGCCGGAGTTTTATAATAAATCACATAGAGTAAATAAGTATGTAGTTGTTGGCCATTGGCCTGTTGTAAACTATTCTGATGAAGCACCATCTAACAATCCCGTTATTGATAGGGAGAAAAAGATTATTGCAATTGATGGCGGAAATGCAATTAAAGAGGCAGGACAATTAAACGCATTTATCATTCAGAGGACAAAAGCAGGTGATATGTTTTCTTATACATATGTAGACTATTTTCCAGAATATGAAGTAATGGCAGATTTTAATGCGAACTCAGAAATGCAGGGAGGGGTTACCTATCCGTATTATTACATAGAGCCTATGGAGAAGATGCAAGATTATACGATATGTAAGCAAAGAGAAACGAATAAATTACTCTCTGTGAAAAATGAATATATTAGGCAACTTGATTCAGGTGAATACACAGTGAAAACCGATATTTCTTGTGCGCTAATAAGTGTAAGAAAAGGGGACATTGTTTCTCTCATTGATGGCAGCTGTTCAGGATATGATTTAGTTAAAAGAGATGGAGTAGAAGGCTGGATAGAGAAAGGGATTTTAGTTGAGATAGAAAAGATGAAATAGGAGGTATGGAGCCTCCTATTTTTTATTATCTTTTTATATGAGTAGATTGCTTGCTGTCTTTCATAAGTAAGTAAATTGTACTCGGTAAAATGACAATCGTCATTCCTAAAATAATTGCTAGTATAGCATAACCTCTATACGGAGCAGAAATGATAAATGGAAGTCCCGCTAGGAAAATACCTGCTATTATCATTGAAATACTACAAATATTTGAAGCTCTTTTTTCAAGGTGCTTATCATTCCACTCCAATGAAACGGTTGATTTAGTCGTATCAATTTTGGAACTGAAATAGCCTATTAATATAAATAAAAGCCCTAATGCTAAAAATATGAAATGATCAAGAGGAAGTGAAAAGCCAAGAGCGATAAGGGCAATGACAATATCAACAAAAAATAAGAATAGTAACATTGTGTTGCCGATCCAAAGGAGAAATTTCTGATTACTCGCTGCTTTAGATAAAGCTAAAAATAAAAAGAATATGAAGGAACATATAATTATATTTACGATAACAAAAGTGCCTTTATCCATTGTTGATGTAGGCGTTCCATTGAAGTCCCATTTCGTAACAATATTTGATGGTAAGAAGAAATAGAGAATAATATTTGTCGTAACAATAGTGAGAAATAAAGCAATACTAAATCGATTATTCATTGAATCACCAGCTTTCTACATGAATAATTGGTATCTTATAACAAAATTATACAATATAATAAACGATATCTGTTTTGATTTTTCAGAAAAAATATTATAATTATATATGAAATAAAGAGGAGTGTAGGAGGAAATTATGAAAAGCGTAATCGTAAAAGGGGATAGAGTAACAATTCGTACAATTGAAGAATCAGATATAAAAACATTATGGAATCTCGTGTTTAAAGAAGAAAACCCAGAATGGAAAAAATGGGATGCACCGTATTTTCCGTTTTCAATGCAAGAATACCCATCTTATAAAGAGGGGATGCAAACGCGTTTAAAAGAAGAACCTCTATCCAATTTAATTATAGAAAATAACGGCCAAATTATAGGGACGGTCGGATTTTATTGGGAGCATAAACCGACGCGTTGGTTGGAGATGGGAATTGTTATTTATAATCCAGCTTACTGGAATGGTGGTTATGGTACAGAAGCGTTAACGTTATATCGAGATTTACTATTTGAAAAGATGGAGATTGGTAGAGTAGGGCTCACAACTTGGTCTGGCAATGAACGCATGGTGAAAGTAGCGGAGAAAATAGGAATGACTTTAGAAGGTAGAATGCGAAAATGCCGTTATTATAACGGAACGTACTATGATTCTATCCGAATGGGGATGATTCGTGAAGAATGGGAAGCGTTGAGAAATTAAAATTAATTAAGGTGAATTATGAAAATGGTTCTGCCATTTCTTCTAGTATATTAGCAGAATATAATTTAAAGAGAATGGAGACAACGAGATGACATATGTAATTAGAGAAATGAAGCAAGAAGACATTCATGCTGTACAATCAGTAGCGAAAATAGCTTGGCATGATACATACGAAGGAATTATCCCGAGAGAGATTCAAGACAGTTTCTTAAACGAGGCTTATTCTGATGAAAAAATGAAGTATCGTCTTGAAAATACACATTTATTCGTTGCGGAAGAAGAGGGAGAAGTAATTGGCTTTGCGAATTTTTCACCTGTTAGACTGCAAAACGAAGCAGAATTAGGTGCGATTTATTTGTTACCAAATCAGCAAGGGAAAGGGATAGGAAGTGCTTTATTACAAAAAGGGTTAACGGCATTAATAGGAATTCGGAAGCTTTATATTCATGTAGAAGCGGCGAATGAAAAAGGAAAACGTTTTTATGAATCGAAAGGTTTTGCACAATTAGAGGAGTTTGAAGAAGATTTTGAAGGACATATGATGCAGACAGTAAGGATGGTTTTATACGTATAAGGAGGACTAGTAATGAAGATATTTGATTTTAGTGAAGAAGTAGGAAAACACATATCAGCATTTCAATCTAATTTCATAATGTCGATAATATTAAACCAAAAAGGAAATGTACATATTAGGGCTATGCATTTACGAGAAAATGGAATAATTGGATATCAAGAAGCAGTTGTATCGCAACTGCTTCTTATTGTGGACGGAGAAGGATATGTATGCGGAGAAGATAAAGAAAAAGTGAAGGTGGAAGCGGGACAAGCTGTTTTTTGGGAGAAGGGCGAATTTCATGAAACGAGTACGAAAAATGGATTGATGGCAATTGTGATTGAGTCGGAGGAGCTTGAACAAGCGATATTAATGCCTATTAATGAGGAGAGTTGTGAAAAATGATAGAAAAGGCGAATCGAGAAGAAACGAACGAAATATTACAGTATGCAGCTCAATCACTATTTGAAGGAACAAGAGGGAATTGTCGGTTAAGTATAGAGAAAGCGGTTGAAATAACAAAGCCTATAGTGGAAAAGGGAGCATATTATTTAGTCGTTAAAGAAGAAAAGAAAGTAATGGGATGGATATTAATAGGGGAAAATGCAGACTATTTTTCTCGTGAAAAACTTGGATTTATATATGAGTTATACGTTTTTTCAGAATATCGAGGGAGAGGATTGTCGAGAGAACTGATGGAAGCCGGTATTAAGGAATTGAAGGAGACATATTCAGAAATTCGTTTGAATGTATTTGCTGGAAATTTTGCGAAAGAGATGTACGAAGAATTTGGGTTTGTTGAAAGACAGGTAATTATGACCTTGAAGTGAGAATATGAAGTGTAAATCTAATGTATGAAGATTTACACTTTATATATTAATTATTTTCATTCTTCAAATCCGTTATTGTATATAAAGTCAAAAAAGTAAAAAGCTATAGCTCTCTACCTTATTTAGCAATAAATCGTTTAGCTTTCATTATATGTTTCACTTCTATACGAGGTGTTACACCTTGAACCCAATCGGGATCAAATTCTATCCAATCTTTATCTAGGCTTTGTAACCAATCAAAGTCAAAAATTCTGGGCCAGGTAGCTATCATTTTATCTTTTGGAAAACCTTCTGTTTCGAATTGCTCCCATTCTTCCTCTGATTTAGTTATAGGACTATTATTTAAAATAGCGTGCCAAGTATGAAAACAAGACCAAAGAATGTCTTCATCTCGTATGTCTAATGTAAGAATGACGCCTTTTTGACCTTTAGATAAAAGTGCTGGACGGTTTTGATCAGGTCTTTTATTCCAAACCCATACAGGGTAAGTTCGGCCATCATAATTAGGAATTCTCTCTTTCATCTGTTCCATCATCCAAGCATATGGAGGTTTGAAATAAGGACAAACATATTTCTCATCTCCATGATAAAAACCATCTTCTTGCATTTTTTTATAAATGTGAAGTGGTTGTACAGTATATACTATCAAATAGACACTTCCAATCTAATCTAATTATGTAATGAATTTTTAATTACTTAATTATCATGCATGGAAAAATACAAAATATCAAATTTGAAGTGCCCTTGAAATTGTTAGAGATATCCATACAATTCAAGGGCGTTTTTTTGTTTCTGCGGAGACTCTAAAAAATATATTTAAAATCAATATAAAATTTTATGTTTAGTTCACAAACTTTCGGAAAAACTAGGAAAGATATGACAAAGGAGGTTATGAACGGTGGATCATCCAATTCAAGGGTTAATGAAAGCGGCAATGGAAAATTTAAAAGAAATGGTCGATGTAAATACGATTGTTGGAGAGCCTGTTCAAACGGCTGACGGTGGTGTGGTGTTAACGGTTTCTAAAGTAGCGTTCGGTTTTGGAGCAGGAGGTTCTGATTTCCAAACGAATGATGGGCAAAGAGCGCACGGTAACCCTGCATTTGGTGGCGGTAGCGCGGGTGGTGTTTCTATTACACCAGTAGCATTTCTTGTGGTGAATAAAGATGGAGTAAATATTCTGCATCTACAAAATGCGACACATTTAGCAGAAAAAATGATTGAATTAGCTCCACAGACAATTGATAAAATTCAATCGATGTTCCAAAAAGATGAAAAGAAAGAGGGAAATCATCATCCGCAAAACCCAGATGAAATCCTTTAAAAACGCCTGCTCACGAGCAGGCGTTTTTTCTTGTAATCACTATGTAATAAAACACATGAAATTGTAAATAGTTTTTGAAGTTTTTTCTATGTTTCTAAAATTTTTCATGTTAAAATATGCTATAGAATTGAAACATATAAAACGAAGGTGGCTAGGTGCTTTGTCTGGAGGATCTGACCAAGTAAAGAATATGATATATATTAATGGTAATCGTCGAGGTCATTGTTTTATCACATCAGGAATTACGTTTAAAGAGTTTGCAAGTAACATCCCTTCACCGCTTCATCAAGTGTTGCTTTTAAAGCATAACTTTGAATGGACAGATTTTCATTATCATACTTTATTTGAATATGTTGAGGAAGAAAATATACATAAGTTAATTCAAGCAGAGATTGATGAATTTGATGAATTTTGTTGGGTAGATTTTGATGATGCAAGCGATTTAGATGAATTAGAGCCAAAAGAAATTGCAGAGCTTTTATATTTGGCTCACAAAAAAGAACCACTTGCAAGAACATTCTTTCCGTTATTGAAAAATAGATTTGTTTATTTTTCACATGATGACGGATGGTACAACAAAGTGTATTATCGTAGAATTGCAGACTTTGTAGGGATGTTAAGTAAAGTCATTCCTTATAAACTCGGTGCTTTCGGTAAGAAACGTTTTTCTTTCTTCCAAAAATCAAAGATTTTCCCAGCAATTTCAAAAGAAGTAATTATGGGGCTTATTCCATTAATGGAAGATGGTCTTTATATTGATCTGGCAGGGAAAATTGAGTCAAGAAGGGGTCTTGAAATTCCGGTATATGTAGTTGGTTCGTATGAAAGTACGGATGAGGTGCTAGATAATATCGATGAATTGAAAGAAGAAGCAACAGAGACTGGTTGGCTTATTTTTGATAAGAAAGAACAAGAATGGCAATGGGTTGTGGACTAAGAAAACTTGGCGCATGAAGTCAAGTTTTCTTGTCATTTGAAAGGAGTACAAATGAAGAAATATTATACAATTGTGGGTATTGTAAGTATTATTCTCGTGACGATTTTACTTATTACTTGTCCGAAAGAATCAGATTTTAAAGTGTATGTAGAGGATAAGTATGCATTGAAATGTGATGAGAGTAGTTTTGAATGCACACAAAATGTAGATGGTAAAATAGAAAAATTACAATTTGAAAGTACAGATGCACGAAATGGTGTATTCTTTATGACTGTAAAGCAAACATTTAAAACAGAAGCTGGTGTTACGAAAGAATATAGCGGAGTAGGAATGTTTGGTACATTTCTTTTTGTTTCAGAGAAGACTTTCTAGTAATAGAAGGTCTTTTTCTTATGCTTATGTTCATATAGATGAAGTAAGACAAGCATAGGAGGGGTAGTAATGAAGAATACATGTATCGTTTGCGGTGGTGAGGAGTTTTTTTCCTCAACTTTGTATGCGCGTACGAAACAAGATTGGGCGTATGCACAAAATATGTATCGATTTGAAAAGGTGTTTATTGAGCATCGAGATGAAGAGAATTATCCAGTGTTTCAAGAAATTACAGCGAAACATTGCTGTGGATGCGGTCATATTATGTTGTATCACGAATGAACACACCAAGTTATACTTGGTGTGTTTTTTTAAAACGCTGACAAAGCAAGCGGATAGAGTAAAGTAAATAAAACAGAAAAACTACCAAAACCAATTGCCGTATATCCAAGTGTTCTTGCTCCGAAGTTGACAGCCAATAAGCCGACTAAAATCGCAAGAGAGCCGAGTGTAACTGGATAAAATGCAATTGAGAAAAGCGAAAGAAATAAAGCGACATAGCCTACCATTGCACCGGTATTTGTACCTTCTATTTCATTTGCAATTTCTTTACGCTTATGTCTAATTGGTATGCCAGTTGGTGATATTTCAGCTGCATACTCTTCGTTTTTTTCACCACTTTTAAAATGATGATTTCTCTTTCTTCGCATGTACATCCCTCTCTTTCAATTGGGTGTACCTATAGTATCTTACATAAAGAGAAGAACATGAGTATGAGTTAAACCCAAGTAAAGCAAAAATTGGAGAATAAAGATTCCGTTCTTCGCTTGTACATCTCCTAATGAAGATAAACAGGAATTTTGGAAAATGATGTAGAATGAAATGAGTGATAAAACGTGAAAGTAGGGGAGTGTATGACGAAATTTAATTGGCATGAATCAGCAGAGAAGAAATGGGATAGTAGTGCAGAATTTTGGAATCAAAATAGTCAAGAGATGTGGGATAGCGGGAGTAGGAGTACAATTATTCCATTTTTTGAACAATACGTGAAGAAAGAAGGGCAAGTGCTCGATGTTGGTTGTGGAGATGGATACGGTACATATAAATTAAGTCTCGCGGGCTATAAAGCAGTTGGAGTAGATTTATCAGAAGTGATGATTCAAAAAGGGAAGGAGCGCGGAGAAGGACCGGATTTATCTTTTATAAAAGGAGATCTTTCATCCCTACCGTTTGAAAATGAACAATTTGAATCAATTATGGCAATTAATTCTTTAGAATGGACCGAGGAGCCATTACAAGCATTAAATGAGATAAAGCGTGTTTTAAAAAGCGATGGGTATGCATGTATTGCAATTTTAGGACCGACAGCAAAACCTCGAGAGAACAGTTATCCTCGTTTATACGGAAAAGATGTTGTTTGTAATACGATGATGCCTTGGGAATTTGAACAATTAGCGAAAGAACAAGGTTTTGAAGTTGTAGATGGGATCGGTGTATTTAAGCGCGGAGTGAATGAGAAGATGTTAGGTCAACTCCCTACAGAGTTACAACAATCGTTAACGTTCTTATGGGTATTTATGTTAAAAAACGTATAAAGAAATGAAAGAATTTTTAGGAGGTAAATAAGTGCAGAAAATACAAAAAACTGATACAATATCATCAGAACCAATTAAAGGGGGACTAGGGTATATGACAACTACTACAACAGTTAAATCCGACATTGAAATCGCACAAGAAGCGAGTATGAAGAAGATTCAAGAAATTGCAGCTGAATTAAATATTTTAGAAGATGAATTAGAGCCATACGGGCATTATAAAGGTAAGCTATCTCTTGACATTTTTAAGCGCTTACAGAACGAGGAAGACGGTAAAGTTGTTTTAGTAACAGCGATTAACCCAACTCCAGCTGGAGAAGGTAAATCAACAGTAACAGTTGGTTTAGGTCAAGCTTTTAATAAAATTGGTAAGAAAACAGTAATTGCACTTCGCGAACCATCTCTTGGACCGACGATGGGACTAAAAGGCGGAGCGGCAGGTGGCGGTTTTTCACAGGTAGTACCTATGGAAGACATTAACCTTCACTTTACTGGAGATATTCATGCGATCACAACTGCTAATAACGCGTTAGCGGCGTTTATTGATAATCATATCCAACAAGGAAACACACTTGGAATTGATACGCGTAAAATCGTTTGGAAACGCTGTGTTGACTTAAATGATCGTGCCCTACGTAACGTAGTAATTGGTCTTGGTGGGCCAGTTCAAGGTGTACCACGTGAAGACGGTTTCGATATTACAGTAGCATCTGAAATTATGGCGGTATTCTGCCTTGCAACAGATATTCAAGATTTAAAAGCTCGTCTATCTCGCATCGTAGTTGCTTATAACTTTGCAAATCAACCTGTAACGGTTAAAGATTTAGGTGTAGAAGGTGCGTTAACATTATTATTAAAAGACGCATTAAAACCAAACTTAGTACAAACGTTAGAAAATACACCAGCTATCATTCACGGCGGACCATTTGCGAATATTGCTCACGGTTGTAACAGTGTTATCGCTACAACAATGGCAGCAAAATTAGGTGATTATGTTATTACAGAAGCTGGATTCGGTGCTGATTTAGGTGCAGAGAAGTTTTTAGATATTAAAGCTCGTGCAGCTGGCATTAAACCAGAAGCAGTTGTTATTGTTGCGACTATTCGTGCGCTCAAAATGCATGGTGGCGTAGCAAAAGATCAATTAAAAGAAGAAAATGTAGATGCATTAGCAAAAGGTATGGAAAACTTACAGAAGCATGTTGAAACAATTCAAAGCTTCGGTGTGCCTTTCGTAATTGCAATTAATAAATTTATTACGGATACAGATGCAGAAGTTGCTTACTTACAAGAGTGGTGCAATGAGCGTGGCTATGCAGTATCCTTAACGGAAGTTTGGGAGAAAGGTGGCCAAGGCGGAGTTGACCTTGCTGAAAAAGTGTTAAAAGAAATTGAAAAAGGTGAAAATAACTACGCACCACTTTATGAACTAGAATTACCATTAGAAGAAAAAATTCGTACAATTGCTCAAAAAGTGTACGGTGCAAAAGATATTGAATTTGCTCCGAAAGCACGTAAGCAATTAGCTCAATATGAAGGAGAAGGCTGGAGTAACCTACCAATTTGTATGGCGAAAACACAATACTCTCTTTCTGACGATGCAACAAAATTAGGTCGTCCATCTGACTTTATCGTTACAATTCGTGAGCTAAAACCATCTATCGGTGCAGGGTTTATCGTTGCGTTAACAGGAACAATGTTAACAATGCCAGGCCTTCCAAAACAGCCAGCGGCACTGCAAATGGATGTAAATGAAGATGGAAAAGCAGTAGGTTTATTCTAAAAGGTTGTAATTCATCTCGTTTATCTGTAAACTATATATACATCAAGTGGCGCCTTTCCATCGAAAGGCGCCTGTTTTTTGGAGGAAATTATGTTTGATCCAACTGCTTTTGATAATTTAAAAGTAATCGTAGAAGGTGCTGTTTATGATTTTGATTTACATGGAGATATTCTTGTAACAGATCGAAAAGATATGATGGACCTTGCCTCATTAAGTCGTATATATCATATTTCATTTCAATTAACAGAACCGTTCGAACCACTAGTAGAAGCAACATTTTCATTATCTGTGGATGCAAAGAACTTGTCTGGTGAAATACTAGAAGTGCCACAATTTACACCAGGTTGTGAAATGAAGTTAGCATTTTCATTCCCGATAGAAAAGCCAGAGGTAGTATGCGAAGAAATTGAAACTTTCATGCATTCTATTTGGGGAAAAGAAAGAATGATTACACAAAAACTTTCATACGAATATAATAAGCAAGCGATTTCATATCATAATAAGGTAGAGGTTCTATTTCAAAAAGCGATTACAGAAGACCATGTTGATGATTTAATAGCTGTTATTTCACACATGATAGAAACGGTGCGAACAATACAACATTTTCTTCAAAAATAGAGATAAAGGAGAAAAACAAATGATAAAAGATATGCAACCATTTTTACAACAAGCTTGGGAGAAGGCTGGTTTTAAAGAATTAACTGAAATTCAAAAACAAGCGATTCCAACTATTTTAGAAGGACAAGACGTTATAGCTGAATCTCCAACTGGAACAGGAAAAACATTAGCGTACTTATTACCCCTTTTACATAAAATTAATCCTGAAGTAAAACAACCACAAGTAGTTGTTTTAGCGCCAACACGTGAGCTTGTCATGCAAATTCACGAAGAGGTTCAAAAGTTTACAGCAGGGACTGAAATTTCAGGGGCATCTTTAATTGGTGGTGCAGATATTAAGCGCCAAGTTGAAAAATTAAAGAAACATCCGAGAGTAATTGTCGGTTCACCAGGACGTATTTTAGAATTAATTCGTATGAAAAAGCTAAAAATGCATGAAGTGAAAACAATTGTATTTGATGAGTTTGATCAAATTGTAAAACAAAAGATGATGGGCGCAGTACAAGATGTAATTAAATCAACGATGCGCGACCGTCAATTAGTATTCTTCTCAGCGACAATTACCAAAGCTGCAGAAGACGCGGCACGTGATTTAGCAGTTGAACCACAAGTGGTACGTGTAACACGTGCAGAGTCAAAAAGCTTAGTTGAGCATACGTATATCATTTGTGAGCGACGCGAAAAAAATGATTACGTAAGAAGAATTATGCATATGGGCGATGTAAAAGCAGTTGCTTTCTTAAATGACCCATTCCGTTTAGATGAAATTACTCAGAAGTTGCAGTTCCGTAAAATGAAAGCAGCAGCTCTTCATGCAGAAGCAGGTAAGCAAGAGCGTGAAGCAACGATGCGTGCTTTCCGCGGCGGGAAATTAGAAATTCTACTTGCTACTGATATTGCAGCACGTGGAATCGATATTGATGATTTAACACATGTAATTCACTTAGAATTACCGGACACAGTAGACCAATATATTCACCGCTCAGGACGTACTGGACGTATGGGTAAAGAAGGAACTGTCGTATCTCTTGTAACTCCACAAGAAGAGCGTAAATTACTGCAATTTGCGAAAAAACTAGGCATCGTATTTACGAAGCAAGAAATGTTCAACGGATCATTTGTAGAAACGAAACCGAAAGCACCAAAGAAAAAGAAACCAGCGTTTACTGGGAAGAAAAAGCCTAGATAAATAATGGGGAAGGCGTAACTATTTGTAGTTACGTCTTTTTGTTTGTAATTGAATGAAAAAGGAATAATAATAGTACCTGTAGAAAGCTACATAGAATATAAAAACCATTAGGGGGAAATGAAATGATTCATAAAGTTGGACAAATTATGTTATATGTAAATAATCAAGATGAGGCAGTAAACTTTTGGACGGAAAAGGTAGGGTTTCATGTAGTTGCAGAGGAAGATAATAAGCAAGGAATGAGATGGATTGAAATCGCTCCAACTAGCGGTGCAGAAACAAGCATTATATTACATAATAAAGAACTTATTTCGAAAATGAGCCCAGAATTAAATCTTGGTACACCGTCCTTAATGTTCTTCTCAGAAAATCTTGATCAATTATATACAGATTTAAAAAATAAAAATGTTACTGTTGGCGAAATGGTAACTATGCCTTCTGGTAAAGTATTTAACTTTGCTGATAGTGAAGGGAATTATTTTGCGGTTATGGAAAAGAACAAATAATAATATTGCTATGTGAAAAATCCCCCTCAATATATTGAGGGGGATTACATGTTTGAAGTGGATTTTTTATTAGAGAGTTGATTAATATAAAATACGCCTTTTTCAATAGCTGTCTCAATATAACCAATGATTTGATTAAACGTAAATACTTGTAAGTCTTCATGCAAATGTTGCTCTGGATACAACATATCTTCAAAAAGATACTTTCGAAAAGCTAATACGTTTTCTTTAGAAACCTCTTCAATATCCATAATGTGAGCCTCTTGATTGAGAAAAGAGAAGAGCCGTTGTTCGTTATCGTAATGATGGAGCAACTTTGCATTTAACAATTTAAAATCGTTATAGTACATAGGTGCGATAGTTTCGTCATTTTCTATTCTATTTTTTAGCCATGGTAGAAAAAAGCCACTTAGCCAATTGTCATCGGCAATGAGATGGGTGTAATAACCTAAGAGGAAAGGGGAATCCATATGAACTTTATATTTTTGAAAAAAAGAATTGAAATCTATCCTTCTCGTATAGTTTTTCGTTGTGCCAGCGTAAAAGTGTGAAGTTCCTTTTTCTTCGGCTGAATGAACCGCATCAGGGGCTACTCCTCCAAGTATGAAAGAAGTTTTATCTTGAATACATAGTTTTTCGGCAATCTTGTTGGCGATAATAGCATGCATAATTCGTGATCCCATGAATGACACCTCGGTTTCAAGTATTCATTTCAGGAAGAGGACTGAACAGTTAGTATTACTTTCCCTGTACTTTTTCTACTTTCGACCCATTCATGTGCTTTCCCTGCATCTTGAAGTGGAAAAGATTTCGTAGCCTTAATTTGCAAACTTCCGTCACGTAAATAACGGAAAACTTCATTTGCTGTTTCTTGGAGGAGTTCAGGCCGTTTTTTTCGTGTAGTGCCGAAGCTAAAACCGAGTATAGAGCGGCAACTTGCGTGTAAATCTTTCGTTTGAAAGTTACCAATTTCACCGCTAGCATTACCGAAATGAACGAGGCGACCGTAATAAGCAAGACATTTTAAACTTCTTTCCGAAACAGTTCCAGAAATAGAATCTAAAATTACATCAACCCCTTCGCCATTTGTCAGCTCATTGACCTTCTCTACAAAATCCTCATTTTGATGGCATATAACATAATCAGCTCCAGCGTCTAAAGCGATGTTCCTTTTCGCTTCATTTCCGACAGTACCGATAACAGTTCCAGCCCCTAATAGTTTAGCGATTTGAATTGCTGTCGTACCAATTCCACCAGCCGCAGCATGAATGAGTACAGACTCATCTTGTTGAAGTCTTGCTACATTTGCGAGTAAATTATAGCTTGTGAAAGATACGATAGGGCATGCGGCTGCAGTTTGAAAATCTACTTCATCAGGTAAAACGAAAGTAAGGTTTTTGTTTGCGACAACGTATTCTGCATAAGATCCATTTTGAGGAAAAGCGATGACACGTTGTCCAGGATAAATATTTTTCACATGAGAACCGACTCGTTCTACAATACCAGTAGCATCTATCCCTGGTATAAAAGGTAGTTTTTTATTTCCTTTTTTGCCATAACGCGATTTAATATCAGCGAAATTTACACTAGTAGCAACAACGCGAATTAAAACTTGATCTTCTGAAAAAGCCGGCATATCCACATCTGTATATTTCATCACTTCAGGACCACCGAACGACGTTACAACGATAGCTTTCATTATATATCCTCCTAAATTTGACTATATAAATGATTTTAAATCGTCATTAGAAATTGGAAAATTATATAATAGTTATGCGACTTTATAAGTGAAGCTTATGAACATATTGAATCATTATACTAATCTACACAAAAAAACTTTTGAAAAAATCGAACGAAATATCAATTACTTGCCAATATATAGTGTACGACAAAGGAGGGATGGTAAATGAAGGATGAAACAGTGTATATAGATTTAATCCATTTAACTTTAACAGGAAATAAAGAAGCATATAGCGAGTTGTATGATAAAACGATTCAAGAAGTATATAAAACAGCACATTTTTTAATTGAAGATAAAACGGATGTAGATGATGTCGTTCAAGAAATATACATACAATTATATGAATCACTTCGTAAGTATGATAGAGAGAAACCATTTCGCCCTTGGCTAATTGGACTTACGATTAAACAAATTCACTCTTATAGAAGAAAGAGGTGGATGCGGCTACGAATTATAAAAAAAGCAGAAGAGCAAAGAAAACCAGTACAAATTGATTTTTCTAGCGATGTTGTAAGTAAAATATCAAACCAAAAATTAATTGAACTCATTCATAAATTACCATATAAATTGAAACAAGTTATTATCTTAAGATATTTACACGATTACTCACAAGAAGAAGTAGCACAAATATTACATATTCCAATTGGCACAGTGAAATCTAGAATTCATGCGGCATTAAAGAAACTACGCCAAAAAGAACAAGTAGAAGAAATCTTTTTAGGAGAGGTAGGGAATGTGAAATGAGTTTAGATTGTAGAGTTAGAGAATCTATACAAGAAGAAGCGAAGGGGATTGTTGCCCCTCCGGAGTTAAAAGAAAAAGTAATCGTTCAAATAAAAATGAATCAAGGGGGGCGTAAGAGAAAGAAACGTCTTATCGCAGGGGTGCTTGCAGCAACTCTTTTAATCCCGACGACTGGTTTTGCGTATCAATCTATTATGGCAGATGGTATATACGGGTCGTTTGAAAATTTAAAGAAGCATGCCGGAGCTATAACATTAGAAGGATACATGCGTTTTAATGCAAAGTTATCACAAGCGAAAGATGAAATGGGTGCAAAAGAATATGAAGAGTTTACAAAAGAACTAAAGAAATTAACAAATGCAAAGCTTGAATACGGGGATTCGAACGGTAATATTGATTATGATCAATTATCACCAGCTAAAAAAGATGAATTGAAAAAGGTGGTAATGGAGCTTCATCCGTATTTTGATAAATTAAATGGTCATAAATCTAGTAAAGAAGTATTAACTTCAGAAGAGTATGAACAATATATGGAAGCATTAATGTCATATCAAACTGTATTAGTAAAAGCGAAATCGAGTGGTGGGATAACAGTAGAAGAAGTACCTGAAGCGTATAAAGAAAGATTTATTAAAGCAGAGCAGTTTATGGAATATGTAAACGAAAAGGTGCAATAATTAGAAAAGCTCATAGCTTTAGCTGTGAGCTTTTTTTATTGAAACAAAAAAGAGTATTCAATTATATTTTTTCATATTTGCATTATCTTTTTGTATAAAACAATCTAAAAGAGAATAGCCAGCTATTAAACTTATTATCGTAACAAAAGTTGTATTTATAAGAATAATATTAGTTAAATAAGGTAGGTATTGGCCAAGTGGTGAAAAGAGTAGAGCTGGGGAAAAGGAAATTAATATTGTAGGCACTGTAATGGCGATAAACTTATCTGGTTGAAAGCTCCAGTTTTGTTTACTCGTTTCGCGATTAATCGATTGAAGGAATCGTAATAAAATGCCGACTATAAGAGGGAAGAGTGTAAAGTAGAATAATCTTGGATAAACGTTAAAGTTCACCTGCGCGTCTGTATCTAAATAAAATTGAATCTTCACTCCGACAAATAATAATAAAACGATAAATAATGTGAAGCAGAGATATAGCATCACTTTTTGCATTATATTCCACCATCCTTTACTCAAAATATATTCAAAAAAAGAAGAGATATACAATAACTACTGTTGTATATCTCTTCTTTTGCTGTTAGTTAATAGTGGAGTTTGTTTTTTCTTGCTTCGTGAAATAATCAATAATGCCCATCGCGCTAATTTCTATATCTAGATGTAAAATGTTATAAACGGAATGATCGGATGGAACGTTTAACTTTGTAAGATGAGAAGAGATCTTATTCATTAATACAGTTTGTAAAGCTTTAGTCGCTTCATCGAAATCATTATACTGTTCAAAGACCTCTTTACCAGTATGAACGAAAATAGGTAACCAATGTTCCAGTTGGTTATATACTTCTGTAACATTGGATGAGGCGCCGTAATGACCGAAATAAATAGTATCTACATTCATACTTTGAATGTGATTTTTAGAAGCAATCATCGCATCTGGTTGGAATTGTGAAGGGGACGTTGATGGTAAATATAGTTCTACACCAAAGTCTGCGAGTTCTCTATAATAAATGCCAATTGTATCGCCAGTAAAAATGCCGTTTGTTAATGAATCGTGAATGCTAATATGGTGCTTAGCATGTCCCGGTGTATCATAAAATGTAAGGATGCGGTCTTCGGCAATTTGTAATGTATCACCATTTTGTACAATACGAACACGTTCTTCTTCTATAGGAAGAATTGGAACAAACAGTTTATCGAAATCTTCTTTGTATACAGCTTTTGCGCCTAAAATGAGTTTTGTTGGATCAATCATATGACGAGCGCCGCGAGAATGCACATATAAAGTAGCATTTGGGCACTTTTCCATCATTAAACCAGCAGCCCCGGCGTGATCTAAATGAACGTGTGTAACGATAATGTTTTTTACATCGTCTAAATCAATATGTAATTGTTGTAAGCCGTCTAAAATATACGGAAGAGAAGGGGCTGCACAAGTTTCAATTAAAGTAATATCGTCACCTAATAAAACATACGTACCAGTTCGTTCATTATGTTGTAAATCGAAATCATCAATAAGATATAGGTGAGAAGATAATTGCTCTACTTTTTTCATCTTTACCACTCCTTATATACTGCATGTTTCTATTATACGCTAAAATAGAAAAAAGACAGAAAACGAAAGCTCGTCTTCTGCCTTTTTGTAATACTATTATTTCGTTTGTTGTTTACTAATAGACATAATGAACAGTCCAACAATGCCCCCTACTACTGGAAGCATAATCTCTCCTGCTAAATTAAAGTAGGAGCTTAAAAATAAACCATTAACATCGATTACCCAGCCAATCACATACAATAACATCATATATAGTACGAAATAAAACTCGCGATTTGAAATCGTTTCATGTTGTGCAGTTTTCATAATGAACACCATCCTTTTCTTTTATAATGGAATATAAACTGTCACATTTTGTTCACAATTTAATTGTAAAACTTTCCAACATAAAAGTCTAGTAGTTTGCTGGAATTTGCATCAATTCAAAATGATTAGTAACTGATAATAGATTTCCCAGAAATGTTAGGAAACTTACTATAGAAGGTTGAAGAAAAACGAGGAGTGATAGCTAATCTCTCAATATCTTCAATTTACTTTAATACCGTAAACAAATTAATCGGTTATCAAGAAAAAGGATTAGAAGAAGTCGATAAAGTATTTAAAGAAGTAGAGGCAAGAGGGATATATTCACTCTGCATTTAAATATAGGTTGAAAAGTTATCTCTTCGATGCAAATAGTCATACTGGAATAATTTGGACTTAACTTGTCGTTTGGTGTAAAATTATGTTAAAAGGTATTGAAGAGGATTTATCCATGATGGAACAAATAGAATTACTACAGGTTAAAAAATTATGGGAGTGAATAATTAGAATGGCAACTAAATTCAATTTTACTAACCTTCAAGGAGTATATTTGGAAGGACTAGATTCAGATGATAAAATGACTGCTTTTGAGATTAATATTAATAAGGGCAGATTTGTTTTTATTATGTTTCTTTCTGAAGAGGATTCAGCCAGAAGAGATGAACTTTACATACATTTGAGGCGCATTAACAAAATTATCAAACTTAAAACATATGGAAATCATTTAAAGGGGAATTTTGAAGTTTGGATAAAAGAGAAAGAAAAAGAGGATATCATTTCTGAACTCGGTCTACAAAAGAATGGTACCACTTTTGATTTCAAATTATTTCTTGAGCAACTTAACGATAAAATCCCTAATACAATACCTAAGGAAGAGAAAATAACAACGATAAGGGCTAACAAAGGTGTAATTAGTGAATTAGGTATTGATGAGAATGATAAAATCATACTTATTGGAACAAAGCATTTATCGATCGGCACGCCACAAGATAAAACTTTGCGAAAACTCTATCTTTATACGGACAGTGAGGTAGAGATAATTGAGGACTTTATAGAACGTTTAAAGGAAACGAACAGTACGGTTGCATGGACAACTGAAGATAAAAGGAAAGATGCTCCGGACATAAGAAATTTAATAAACGGTTTGTAGTTTTATCCTCGTATAATAAGCGATAGATGTTAATTCATTATATAAATTGATAATTAATAAAATCATACTTTTATAGATTAGTACTTGTTTAGCATTAGTGCAAAATTTTTGAGTAGAAAGAAGGTTATTATGAGTTATTTGTCTGCATTGAACTACAAATATAAGCAAGAAGATTCAGAGGAGACTTTATTTGTCTTCGATACGAATTATTTCTTATATGCCTATCAAAGTTACTCTAATGGAGATAGTTATATAAAAGCATTAGAAAATAAAAAGAAGAATATATATATTCCTTTTATGACGTATATAGAGTTCTTATCCAATATAAATTCTGTAACCAATTCTTTAAAAAGTGATATTAACATTTTAGAAAACTATGTTAATTCAGTTGTTGAAAAGGTAAAGATATTTGATATTCCAGCAATTAAACAAAAACTAAAATCTGAGAGTTTTAGAAATAAATCAAAGAATTATGATCAATTAAATAATTTACTCAAAAAGGATATAGAAGAAACTATAAATGAATATGTTGAAAGTTCTGTTAAGGAGATTGAAAATAAGTGTATTGAGATAGAAAATATACTTAATGAAAAATTAAAAGGATTTTCTAATTCAGAAAAAAATCTACCCAAGATAGCAGAGTATGAAAAAAAAATAGCAGACCTTACAGATCGAATTGATAAATTGTTTGAAAGTTCAAGTGTTCTTGGAGAAATGTATACCCAAGAAAATATATATGAATATATATCAGATATGGATGATAGGTATGCAAAGAATATCCCCCCAGGATTTTGTGATAAAAGTAAAGGTGATAAAGAAAAGATATTTGGAGACATAGTTATTCCTGATAAAGCAGGAGATCTTGTCTTATGGAAAGATTTAATAAATTTGTTACAAGTTAATGAAGAAAAAAAGAGAAAATTCTCTAAAGTTGTAATTGTAACAAATGATGGTTTGTCAGAAGAAAAATCAGATTGGAGAATAAAGTTAGGTAAAGAAAGAGTAGTACATGATCAATTAAAGATAGAGTTCTACAAAAAAACTGGTAAACTATTAGATTTAATGAAGGTCGAAGATTTTATTGAATACTTTAGTCTGGAAGATGAAGCTACTAAAGAACACATAGCAAATGAGATTAAAACATTTAAAGAAGTGGATGTTTCAAAAGAAGAAAAAATTGTATTTACTTTATTTGGTGATGTATATACTTTAAATAACCAGAAAGAAATGATGGAAAAAGTATTTATTACAGTTATTAATATGAAAGATTTAAAATATAAGGATTTAATGAATATACCATGTATATCAACTAAACATGAAGAATTAAACACAACTTTTGATTCGTATACAGAATTGTTCTTTGATGAAGAAATTGAAATTATATTGGGAACTAGATTAAATAGGACTGATAAATTAAGGTATATTTATAAATTATTTGAAATTGCAGGGATTGATACAAGAGACTTAGTATTTGATAGTAGAGACTTACAAAAAATATGGCGGAAATTTTTCCGAGGTAAAGAAAAACTATTACATTCAGATGAAATCATAGTCTCATTAGAGAAATCTGAAAATATGTTAGGAATATCTGTAATTGGAGATGTGAGGTTTTTAAAAACAGGTAAAGAAATTGAAAATAATTTAACTATTCAAATACGAGATAAGTTAATAAATTTTGAATTTTATGATGAGTCAATGAAGTCAAGGGAAATTGAATTTAAAGATATTATGTGGACCTTAGGATATGATATTGAGAATCATGTTGTTAATTTTGATGATTTTTAATGTGAATTGTATTCAACTATCCTCTTACATGGTTCAAATTGGTTCAAATGCTGTCTACAAGAGTCCATTTTATCCGTTTTAGTCCATATTGGAAGCCTTCAGAATGGCGATATAAGAGGAGTTATATAGATTAGCAATCCAAAAAACAATCATTCCAGTTCTCAAAACGTTAGTATATCTATGTTTTAAGACCCTTTTCACTTCAGTGAAAAGGGTCTTTTTTATGTGAGAAAATGGCTTTGACCACATTTTGATTATCAAACATATATAAGAGTATATTATCAAATTTGTATTAAACGGAAAAAGCCTGATAAATCAAGGCTTCAGTAAAATGCTTTATTCCCAGTTTCTTTATATTTAATGAAAAAAACGTAAATGCTATCATTCCAGCGTCTAAGTACGTAATAAGAGCTGTATATTCACGAATGTAGTATAGTATAAACATAGAATGATAGTGAGGAGAGGAGCAAGGATAATGACAGTTTATGATTTTTCAGCTAAAACAATAACGGGAGAAGATAAATCATTAAAAGATTACGAAGGAAAAGCACTTCTTATTGTAAATGTAGCTAGCAAATGTGGTTTTACACCACAATATAAAGGATTACAAGAAGTATATGATAAATATAAAGACCAAGGACTAGAAATACTCGGTTTCCCTTGTAACCAATTCGGAGGACAAGAACCAGGTACAGAAGCTGATATTACTAGTTTTTGTGAGTTAAACTATGGTGTAAACTTCCCGATGTTTGCAAAGATTGATGTGAAAGGTGATAAGGCTCATCCTCTGTATACATACATGACAGAACAAGCACCAGGTTTGCTAGGTATGAAAGCAGTGAAATGGAACTTTACTAAGTTTTTAATTGGAAAAGACGGGAAAGTAGTAGGGCGTTTTGCGCCACAAACGAAGCCGGTGGATTTAGAGGGTGAGATTGAGAAGGTGCTTGGAGAATAACTAGAAGTTTCACTTTAATAAAAAAGCCTCAAAGAGCAATGTTGTTCTTTGAGGCTTTTTCTTTTAACTCACATTATCAAGATTAAATCGCTGAATGGAAGTCATTTGATTTAGGCGGAGAAGCTGTTTTTTTCATAAGGATTTCCCATAAGTGAACGGATTTTTCCCATTCTGCTGCAGCCTGTCCCTTTTGATACATAGCGTTCTCATAACTAAAAGTAAGTTGTTGCATATCATTCGATTTGTAAAGTGTATCGATGTGGAGAGCATATTCTCGGAATGTTTGACTTTCACCTCGTCGTATACCGATTCGCGCAAATTGTTTTAAAAGTGCGCCATAAGCTTTGCTATAAACAGCATCATCTTTTCGATATTTATAGAAAAGAATGATAAAAAATGTAAACCATTTCATTCTAGTAGCGAAGAGAGTATAGCCGATGATACTTATTGGTATCGTAGAAAGGAATACGTACCACCAAGAAAATTTATTTTTAGAATTTGTAATTTTTTTAGTAGGAGCTACTTCTGTATCTTCTATTAAACTTTTAAGCTTTGCTTCATTGTTTCTTTGGTGCATTTGCGCATTTTGAGAATTAGTTTCTTCGCTATTTTGTATAGTAGGAGCAGGAGTATTATTTGTAAAATTATAGGGATTCGTAAATCCTTTTGTTGGTTCGAATGGAATCCATCCGTATCTAGGGAAATATACTTCGACCCAAGAGTGTGCGTTATCGTTCGCGATTTTATAAACATCCTCACCTTCAGCACCCACAAGCGTATTATCAAGAGTTCCTTCTGTATAACCTTTTACCCAGCGAGCAGGAATCCCGGCAGAACGAAGTAACACGATCATAGAGGTCGAGAAATTATTACAGTAGCCGCTTTTTGTATCGAAAAGAAATTGATCAACATAGTCTTGGTTTTTGGCAGGGAACAACACATTCATTGTTTCATATACGAAAGAATGGTCGGTGAAGTAATTTTCAATAGCTAATACTTTATCATATCGGTTGTTTTTATCATTTGTTAGATTAACAGCTAAGTCTCTTACTCGCTGCGGTAATGATTCTGGAAGTTGCGTGTACTTTGTCATGAAATAAGGATTTGTTTCTTGACCTTCATTCATTTTTACAGCTTTTAAGTTTTCTATGGAAAACTCCGGGACCTCATATGTTACTTTATAGGAATGTAAAGTAGTAGAAGAATCTCCGTCCATCGTATAGATTTTTTCGGAAAATGGGTCAATGCTGTATGATACATCAGAAGAAGCCTCAACTGATATTAATCCTGCTGGATAGGTAAGGTGAGGATAACTTTTTTGCATGTTGATTGTTGCCTTTGTTGCCTCCGTTTTTGTATTTTGTTCGTACCAGCTCACGACATCGTTTTTATTTTTAAAAGAAACCTTTTTTTGATTTTCAGAAACCTCCCAGCCTTTTCCTGTATAAAAATCTTTTGTTTCGACTCTCCAATATTGTTTGTTTTGCGTTTGTGCTGTGAAAACAATTGTAGGATCCGCCTTAAAAGGACCACCTAATCGCGAGTCATCTAAACCATACCCGATTTTAGAAACTTCTTGTTTTTTACTTGCTTCGGATGTATTGAATTTTAAAAAATCCATTGGGTTTGGCCATTGAGGGCCAAATTTTGGCGCAAAGTATGCGATGGTTGCTGACAATACAATAAATATTGTAAGAGGTCTAAGTAATTTTGAGATTTCTCTAGCATAATTTTGTAAGTGTTCGATCTCTTTTATTCGTTCTATGCGAAGAAGACTAAGCATAAAAAAGCCGATGACAACAGTACGAATAATAGCGTAGTTTGCATTGTATAAATGTAAGTTATGAAAAACGGTGATATAAATAATAGTCAATATAAGAAATAACAAACCGCGTTTTTTATGAATCATCCAAAAAGAGATGAAAGCACTCAAAAACCAAAATGATAAAAAAAATAAAAATGC
The DNA here is from genome assembly GCF_007678085.1 of Bacillus cereus. Taxonomy (GTDB): domain Bacteria; phylum Bacillota; class Bacilli; order Bacillales; family Bacillaceae_G; genus Bacillus_A; species Bacillus_A cereus_BE. The sequence goes on from NZ_VEDW01000001.1 coordinate 590,213, forward strand.
TGTAAAAACTGGAGAAATATCTAGCAAATTCCCCTGGAATAACAGGGAGGAATTTCGAGAAATATCAGTGAAAAATTTCGTTAGCCAAGATGGATTTATAAAAGCATTTTTATAATACAGGAAATGAATGATGAATAAAATTGTGATGATCTTTATTGGAATCTGCCACCTTGTTTGAAAAAAAGAGAGAGTGAAGCAAATCCCTATAAATATTACAAAAATATCTAATCTATCTACGTTTGTAATACCTATAAGAGGCCTTAGCCATTCTAGTAAAAGTAGAAATGCGCATGTATGCATGAAGAATCTAGTCATATCCAATTGTTTTTTTGCCTGTAATGTTATCATTTGCTCACCTCAAAAAACACGTTTGTATACTGGTTTCCATAAACCACATTTACAAATATTTTTCTTTTTTGTAGAGTTTCTAGAATACTGAGTTCTCGATGTGAGAGTTGATTTGCTTTTTCTTTCACGACAAACACCATTAATTTTCTATTTTTTATAGCAGCAAAGTCAGCTGTTTTTTGAATATCGGGAGAAAGATCGCTTGTCACGAGTATAATCGTAACGGGCTCATAAATTTTTCTTAATTCCATTTCTACACTCCGAGAGAGCGGGAATACACTATCTGCTTGTACTTTCGCTAAATGGCAAAAGATTTGATGCAACTGACTATCTCCATTGTCTAAAGGGAAAAAAGTTCGTTCTTTTCCGACAGATACGAATGACGCCGGTGAATTTTGCTTCAAGACAGATCTGACAATAGAGGCAGTAAATGTGACGACTGATTCGAATAGAGGGGAGGGAGTTCTGTCCATGAATATCATAATATTATGGCTGCGCTGTTGTTCAAATTCTTTCGTCATAATGTTGTTTGTTCGTGCAGTTGCTTTCCAATCAATCCATGAAAAGCGGTCACCAGGTTTATAGTCTCTCACACCGACAGAAATGGTAGAATCTTTTACTAAGTTGATATTTGCTGAAAGTGCTCCTTGTTCGAAATGATTTTCCATTTGTCGATACGTTATATCTACATACTGAGGATAGACTAAAAATGTATCTGGAACTGAAAAAGTTATTTCTTTCTCCATCATACCGAATAGATCGCCAGTTTTGACACGTACGCTTGAAAAAGAGTGCTCTCCTCTAGGGATTGTGTCAATTGCATATTGAAATGAAATATTTCGTTTCAATCCTGGAAAGAGTATTACTTTATTCATCTTCGTTTGTTTACAATTTGTGAATTGTGATGGTAGCACATCTTCTATAATTAAATAAAGCAAGGGAAAAGGAAATTTTCTTTTTATTGTAATGGTGCTTAAAAATGATTCTCCTGCTATATATTCGTCTTGATTTGTTATTCGTTTTACCTCGGCATTTCGTAAAGCATAGAAGGGGAGTAATAGTGAATAAAGGCCGATAGGAATCATACTGTAAAACAAAAACCAACTTACAAATCCTCCTTGAAGCATAGCGTATACAAATGTTAAGACTAGACATAACGGAATGAGTGATAACTTAGTAAAATGATAGAGTGATCGTAGTATTCGTTTCATCAAAGGTTCATCTTCCTTTGAGTCGGTACGGTAGTTCGTGCAACGATTTTTGCGATAACTTGTTCTCCTGTAATTCCTTCAAATTTTGCTTCCATTTTTAGAATGAGTCTGTGAGCCAATATGTAAGGAGCTAAAAATTTAACATCGTCTGGAATAACATAATTTCTACCATGGATAAAAGCATAAGCTTGTGAAGCTTTCATTAAAGCAATCGAGCCACGCGGGCTTGCACCAAGTTGTATAGAACTATAAGAACGAGTCTGACTAACAAGCTTTACAATGTAATGCTTGATTGCCTTGTCCATACTTACTTCCCGTACGCTTTGTTGTAAATAAAGTAATTCTTCTATTGTAGTAATAGCTTGTAAATGGGAGAGGGGATTCGTTTTTTCCATCCGGTTTAAAATTTCAAATTCTTCTTCTGGTGTAGGATATCCCATTTTTAGTTTCAATAAGAAACGATCGAGCTGTGCTTCTGGTAAAGGATATGTTCCCTCATATTCGACCGGATTTTGTGTAGCCATTACAAAGAACGGTTTTGGTAACGGTCTTGTCATGCCATCTATTGTAATATTGCCTTCTTCCATACTTTCAAGTAAGGCAGATTGTGTTTTTGGAGATGTACGATTAATTTCATCAGCCAGTATAAAATTCCCCATGATTGGTCCAGGCTTGAACTCAAATTGGAGCTCTTTTGGATTATAAATAGAGACACCTGTTACATCTGATGGAAGTAAATCAGGTGTGAATTGAATACGCTTGTAATCAGCATCAATAGATTTAGAAAGAGCACGTACTAACATTGTTTTCCCAACGCCAGGAACATCTTCTAATAGTACATGACCTTCAGCTAAGAGAGCTGTCAAAGCTAAGATCGTTTCTTTTCGTTTTCCAACCATTAATTTTTCAATATTGTTGATTATTTTTTCTATAATGGGATGTAATGAATCAAGCTGGTGCATCGTAATCCTCCTAATGTGTTATTATCGTTTTCTAATCTATTTGGTGAAAAATAGAACGTACCTCTCTATGTGCGAGTATAAAACTATTACCTTTAATTCTAAGAATATTCAGATTATTTATTCTGGTTACATCTAGTATAATTGTTTCAGTAACTAAGGGCAATATGGTAAATAATGATTTCTCTTTTTATGTGAAATATGTCTTGATATAGAATAGTATCGTCGGTAAAAGTAGAAGAGGAGAAGGAAAGATTGACCTCAATGAGCAAAATAAATAGCGTAGGAAACCCTACGCGTAAAGTTTGGAACATATATTAATACGCCTTGTGAATAAAATGTATATGAATAAAAAATAAAGTCGACTTCTCATGAAGAGGCCAGCTATTTAAATTATTACACTCCTTTATTTTTTATCTTTCTTATATTCTTTTCGTTTATTTAACCAAATATGAATTAATTCTACCAATTCCATTGTTTCAATCTCACAATATTCTCCTTTACCATCTTCGGCTAAATTGTCTAACACAGTAGTTGTGTCGTTCCGAATTTCTAAACTGCAAATGTTGCCATTTACTAATACATAATTTTTTTCTCCGTTTAAAACATTATGTATTTCTTCTAAAATCCAATCTCCAAAAGATGTAACTTCAATTCCTAAAAAAGTTTCAACAAGTTTAATTTCTTGAGGAAGTCTCATAACTAAATCACTACTGTTAAGCACTTCAAAACTATATGGATATTTCATGACTATTTTACTCCTTTATTTCTGGCTTTAGTGACTCTATTTACTTCTCTATTAATCTCATAAGCTCTATTAAGGTAATAAATTCTTATACTATCATCACTATTTTCCTACTTAAATTATAGTAAAAGTAGATTATTATTAAACTTATCTATCCAATATTTCTCTGATGTAGGTATGAATTCAGTGAAATCTTCATATGTACCACTCCAATCTTTTGGTACATAGTTTTCGTATGATGCCGGTTCTGGAAACATTGAATATAGTATTTTATTATCAAAGTTAATTAATAAGATTGGACTAAAATCTAATAGATCTTCTCCTGCATTTTTCCTTTTAATATTTTCAAGTAGTAAATAATTTAATTCTTCTTTAGTTGTTTTATATTGATTAATCCTTACTAAAAATACTTCTACATTTTCATGATCTAATACTTTTATTCCATTTCTTTCTTCCGTTTCGTCATTATCTTCAATGCTTATACCTAAATTTTTATATGCATTATCTAATTTATTATAATCTAAAAACCATAGTTCTTTATCTGTTACATACCATCTAAACTCATTTTTATATATGACGGCTACTATAATGTTTTCTGCATAAAGCGGTTCTAATTTCATAATATACTCCTTGTATTATTATCTTAAAATCCTGCCATTCTTGGTGTATTCTTCTATTGATTCAATCCAAGTTGCTGACAATTCATATGGATTTCCTTGCGTTTTTTGTTCAACTATTTTCAGGATAGTTGCCCTTGATATGGTGGATTTAAAGTATTGTATTTTTATTTATTAACTCATCTAACGATTTAGGTATACCAAATTTAACTACTCCCAAATTACTTCCTCTATTATATAAGAAATTTTTTGCAAGCTCATTATTATCTGTACTTCATCTTAAACTTTGCTAGAAGCAAGGAAGTAATTTAACAGTCAGTGAAGGATGTGAGCCCTCCACAATGATTAGATTTTCACTTTTTTATATTTTTTCCGGAATTTTTGACAATCTCTTGAACTGTGCGAAATGTCACATCTGTATTTTACAACCTCTCTTATAGTAAGGGTATGTAAGAGAGACGTATTAAAGGAGTGAACAGTATGAAGAAAAAAACTTCAGCACTAATGAGACGTTTAAAATATTTTTCACCAATAGATCGTTATAACGATAATCATACGCAAGAAACATATGAAGATCGCGAATGGGAGAATGTGTACAGAAAGCGTTGGCAGCACGATAAAGTAATTCGTTCTACACACGGCGTGAACTGTACTGGTTCATGTAGTTGGAATATATATGTGAAAGATGGAATTGTAACTTGGGAAGGACAAGAGCTTAACTATCCGACTACAGGTCCTGATATGCCTGATTTTGAACCGAGAGGATGCCCACGTGGAGCAAGTTTTTCTTGGTACATTTATAGCCCGCTTCGTGTGAAATACCCGTATGTACGTGGTGTTCTTTGGAATATGTGGCAAGAAGAACTGCAAAATAACGAGTCACCATTAGACGCTTGGAAAAGCATTGTGGAAAACCCTGAAAAGGCACGTACGTATAAGCAGGCGCGTGGTAAAGGGGGATTCATTCGTGCGAATTGGGATGAAGTATTACAACTCGTTTCAGCATCTTTACTATACACAGTAATGAAATACGGTCCAGACCGAAATGTTGGTTTCTCACCAATTCCAGCTATGTCGATGTTAAGTCATGCAGCTGGTAGTCGCTTTATGCAACTTATGGGGGGACCGATGCTTAGCTTCTATGATTGGTACGCAGATTTACCACCAGCTTCTCCGCAAATTTGGGGTGATCAAACAGATGTACCAGAAAGTAGTGATTGGTATAACTCTGGTTACATTATGACATGGGGTTCAAATGTACCGATGACGAGAACACCAGATGCTCACTTTTTAGCAGAGGTTCGATATAAAGGAACGAAAGTTGTTTCTGTAAGTCCTGATTTCGCTGAGTCTACAAAGTTTGCGGATGATTGGATTAGTGTGAAACAAGGTACAGACGGTGCACTGGCGATGGCAATGGGTCACGTAATCTTACAAGAATTTTACGTAGATAATCAAGTGGAATACTTCACAAAGTATGCGAAGCAATATACTGATTTTCCTTTCTTCGTCACATTGAAACAAAAAGGGAATCAATTCGTTGCAGATCGTTTCTTAAACGCTTCTGATATTGGACGCGAAACGAAGTTAGGAGAATGGAAACCTGTACTTTGGAACGAGAACACGAATGATTTTGCAACACCTCACGGCACAATGGGGTCACGTTGGGATAACGAAAAGAAATGGAACTTACGTTTAGAAGATGAAGAAACAGGTGAAAAGATTGAACCACGTCTATCTTTACTTGGAATTGAAGAAGCGATTGAAACGGTGCAAATTCCGTACTTCTCTGATGATGGAAACAAAGTATTAGAACGTACAATTCCAGTGAAAAAGGTTATGACAGAAGAAGGCGAAGTATTCGTTACAACTGTATATGACTTAACGTTAGCAAATTACGGTGTGAACCGCGGGCTTGGCGGACAAGAGCCGAAAGACTTCAATGATGATGTACCGTTTACTCCTGCATGGCAAGAGAAAATGACAGGAGTAAAACGTGAGCTTATTATTCAAATAGCTCGTGAGTTCGCACAAAATGCTGTTGATACGAATGGTCGCTCAATGATAATTGTCGGAGCTGGTATTAACCATTGGTTTAACTCTGATACGATTTATCGCGCCGTTTTAAATCTTGTTCTTCTCGTTGGAGCGCAAGGTGTAAACGGCGGTGGTTGGGCGCATTACGTTGGTCAAGAAAAATTACGACCAGCGGAAGGATGGCAAACAATCGCGATGGCAAAAGATTGGCAAGGGCCACCGAAATTACAAAATGGTACATCTTTCTTCTATTTCGTAACAGATCAATGGCGTTATGAAGATACACCAGTTGGTCATTTAGCATCACCAGTAGAAGGCAACTCTCGTTATCAACATCACGGTGATTACAACGTATTAGCGGCACGACTTGGCTGGCTACCTTCGTATCCGACATTCGAGAAAAATGGGATTGAATTATATAAAGAAGCTGTTGCTGCTGGTGCAAAAACGCAAGAAGAAATAGGAAAATACGTTGCGCAAAAACTAAAAGATAAAGAACTGAAATTCACAATTGAAGATCCAGATAATAAAAATAACTTCCCGCGTAACTTATTCGTATGGCGTGCAAACTTAATTTCAAGTTCTGGTAAAGGGCATGAATATTTCTTAAAACATTTGTTAGGTACAACGAACGGCTTAATGAATGACGATAGTGATTCATTACGACCAGAAGAAATAAAGTGGCATGAAGAAGCGCCAGAAGGGAAGCTTGATTTACTCATTAATTTAGATTTCCGTATGGCTGGAACAGCGCTATATTCTGATATTGTTTTACCTGCTTCAACTTGGTACGAAAAGCATGATTTAAGTAGTACAGATATGCATCCATTTGTACATCCATTTAATCCGGCAATCGGTTCACCGTGGGAAGCGCGCTCTGACTGGGATATTTTCACTTCTCTTTCTAAAGCCGTGTCTGATTTAGCGAAGAAAATCGATCTTGAACCAATGAAAGAAGTTGTGGCAACACCACTTCTTCACGATACACCGCAAGAATTAGCGCAACCACTTGGCAAAATTAAAGACTGGAGTAAAGGTGAATGTGAACCAATTCCGGGTAAAACGATGCCACAAATTCATGTTGTCGAAAGAGATTATAAAACGATTTATGACAAAATGACTGCACTAGGACCAAATGCCGGAAAACTACCGATTGGTACGAAAGGGATTTCTTGGTCTGCGGAAAAGGAATATGAGCAATTAAAGAGCCGATTAGGAGTCGTTCGAACAGATTCTATCGCGAAAGGTTGCCCAGATATAAAAGAAGCAATCAATGCAGCTGAAGCGGTATTAACGCTTTCTTCTACAACAAACGGCCATATGGCTGTAAAAGCATGGGAAGCACTTGAAAAACAAACGGATTTAAAATTACGTGATTTAGCAGAAGAACGTGAAGAAGAATGCTTCACATTTGAACAAATTACAGCGCAGCCAAAAACAGTAATTACTTCTCCAGCCTTTACAGGTTCTGAAAAAGGTGGACGCCGTTACTCACCGTTTACAACAAATGTGGAACGTCTTATCCCTTGGAGAACGATAACGGGTCGACAATCTTTCTACTTAGATCATGACATGATGAAAGAATTTGGTGAAACGATGGCAACATTTAAACCAATTCTGCAACATAAACCGTTCCGTAAATCACGGCCTGAAGTAGAAGGAAAAGAGATTACACTAAACTATTTAACGCCTCATAATAAGTGGTCGATTCATAGTATGTATTTCGATTCATTACCGATGTTAACGCTGTTTAGAGGTGGTCCAACTGTTTGGATGAATAAAGAGGACGCTGAAGAAGCTGGCGTTGCGGATAATGATTGGATCGAGTGCTTTAACCGTAACGGTGTTGTTGTAGCGCGTGCTGTTGTAACGCATCGTATACCGAGAGGAATGGCGTTTATGCACCATGCGCAAGATCGTCACATTAACGTACCTGGTACGAAATTAACAAGTAATCGCGGTGGAACACATAATAGCCCAACTCGAATTCACGTAAAACCGACACATATGATTGGTGGATATGGTCAATTAAGTTATGGATTTAACTATTATGGTCCAACTGGGAACCAGCGTGACTTAAACGTTGTAATTCGCAAACTGAAGGAGGTAGATTGGCTTGAAGATTAAAGCACAAGTCGGAATGGTTATGAATCTAGATAAATGCATCGGCTGCCATACTTGTAGCGTAACGTGCAAAAACACCTGGACAAATCGTCCAGGTGCTGAATATATGTACTTCAATAACGTAGAAACGAAACCTGGTATTGGTTATCCAAAGCAATGGGAAGATCAGGAGAAATATAAAGGCGGCTGGGAATTGAAAAATGGTGAAATTCAGCTGAAATCCGGTTCGAAAATGAAGCGCCTTATGAATATTTTCCACAATCCAGATCAACCAACAATTGATGATTACTTTGAACCTTGGAACTATGATTATGAAACGTTAACAAATAGTCCACAGCGTAAGCATCAGCCAGTTGCTCGTCCGAAATCAGCAATTACAGGTGAATTTATCGACAAAATTGAATGGGGTCCAAACTGGGAAGATGATTTAGCTGGTGGGCATATAACAGGATTACAAGATCCGAACGTAAAGAAAATGGAAGAAGAAATTAAAACGGATTTTGAAAATGTCTTTATGATGTATTTACCACGCATATGCGAACATTGTATGAATCCATCTTGTGTATCTTCTTGTCCATCCGGTGCGATGTATAAACGTGAAGAAGATGGGATTGTTCTTGTCGATCAAAATGCATGCCGTGCATGGAGATTCTGTGTATCTTCTTGTCCATATAAAAAAGTGTATTTTAACTGGCAAACGAATAAAGCTGAAAAATGCACAATGTGTTTCCCGCGTATTGAAGCAGGTATGCCAACGATTTGTTCGGAAACATGTGTAGGACGTATTCGATATATTGGGGTAATGCTATATGACGCTGACAAAGTAAAAGAAGCAGCTTCTGTTGAAGATGAAAAAGATTTATATGAATCTCAACTTACTGTTTTCCTAGACCCAAATGATCCAGAAGTAGCAGCTGAAGCGAAAAAACAAGGTATTCCTGAAGAATGGATAAAAGCGGCACAACAGTCACCAATCTATAAAATGATTATCGATTGGAAAATCGCTCTACCTCTTCATCCAGAGTATCGCACCATGCCAATGGTTTGGTATATCCCGCCGCTTAGCCCAATTATGAACATGGTGGAAGGAAAAGGTAGTAACTGGCAAGCAGAAGAGATTTTCCCTGCTATTGATAATATGCGTATTCCAATTCAATATTTAGCGAATTTACTTACTGCAGGAGATGAGTCACATATTCGTCTTACATTGAAAAAAATGGCTGTAATGCGAACGCATATGAGGGCACTTCAAATTAATAAAGAACCAAATGAAGCTGTATTAAAAGAACTCGGTTTAACGAAACAGGATGTAGAAGATATGTATCGTCTTCTTGCTATCGCGAAATATAAAGATCGCTTCGTCATTCCGACCACTCACCGCGAACAAGTTGCAGATTTGTATAACGAACAAGGAAGCTGTGGTTTATCCTTCGCAGGTGGCCCAGGCTCTTGTATGACAATTTCTTAAATAATGGAGGCGGAAACATATGAAACAAAGTTTACAAACTGCTTTTTCATGTTCTTCATTCCTTCTCTCCTACCCAGAAATCGGGTGGAGAGAAGCTTTAACCGAATTACAAGAAGAGATAGAAGCAATTGAGCAGGACGATGTTAAAGCTTCACTTACAGTATTTATAGAACAAGCATTAAATAAAACGAACGATCAATTAATTGATGGCTACGTATATACATTTGATTTTGGCAAAAAGACTAATATGTATTTAACGTATATGAACACCGGTGAACAAAGAGAAAGAGGTATTGAATTACTAGAGTTAAAGCAGCATTATAAAAAATCAGGTTTTAAAGTAACAGATAAAGAGCTACCTGATTATTTACCGCTATTACTAGAGTTTTTTGCAAATGCAAATGAGCAAGACAGTGAACCAATTATGAGTAAATACAAAGAGAACATACAAGCATTACACGTTCAGTTAAAAGAAGCGGGTAGTATGTATGAACCAATTCTTGCGGCTGTTCTACTCGCTATCGATACATGGGGTGTACAGACAAATTAGAAAGGAGAGTTGTCAAAATGATGGATCAATTTCTATGGGTATTGTTTCCCTATATCATTTTTGCAATCTTTATCGGTGGACATATTTTCAGATACAACTATGATCAATTTGGATGGACATCAAAATCTAGTGAACTATTAGAAAAGAAAATGCTACGAATTGGAAGTCTATTATTCCACTTTGGGATTATGTTCGTAATTGGCGGTCATGTTATGGGGATTTTAATTCCAGAAGCTGTATATCGTTCAATAGGTATTTCAGAGCATATGTATCACACAGTGGCAATTAGTTTCGGACTTCCGGCAGGTATTGCTTCTATCATCGGTTTAATTATATTAACGTACCGCCGCGTAACAGTAAAACGTATCATTGCAACGAGTACGAAGGGGGATTATATTGCGCTTATTTTATTACTTATCGTAATGCTAGCAGGGCTTTCTTCAACATTTTTAAACATCGACTCAAAAGGGTTTGATTATCGTACAACGATTGGTCCTTGGTTCCGAAGTCTCTTTATTTTCCAACCGAAAGTTGAGTATATGACGGAAGTACCAGTATGGTTTAAAATTCATATAATTGCAGGTATGGGTCTATTCGCAGTATGGCCATTTACTAGACTAGTACATGTATTTAGTGCCCCAATTAAATACGTAAGCCGTAGTTATGTAATTTACAGAAGACGTATTCCAAATGAATTGAAAAAATAATGTTGTTTTATATGTTTAGTAACTTATAAAGAAAGCCGAGATCTAATTGGAGACCTCGGCTTTCTTTATAAGTATAAGTAATTAAATAAGATGTTAATCAATGCTACAAACAGAAGCAGAGCAATCTTCACAAGCAATTTCACATTTTAAAAACTGTAAATCGTGGATGGTAATCTTTCCTTTATGAATAGAAATTGTACCTTGCTTTTTTAATTCATTTAACATCCGATTCACGCTTTCACGTGAAGTTGCACAGAAATTAGCAAGTTCTTGATTCGTTAAAGGTAAATCGATAAGAATCCCGTTTTCTTTTAACACACCATAACTATTTGTCATTCGAATGAGAGTAGAATACAGGGCACCTTTTTTGCCATGTAATACTAAGTCTCGGAACTTCGTTTGCATTCTTCTTAAATGTTCACTAATCCATTTCATAAATTCAAATACAAGTGCGGGTTTTTGGAGTAATGCTTTTTCTAAGGTTTCACGCTTTATTACTCCTACTTCAACATCTTCAAGGCATTTTGAATTCAATAAATACTTCGCATTGTCCGTGAATAATGTTAATTCTCCAATAATGTCGTATGCCGAACAAATACGGAGTGTTAATTCTTGCCCGTCAGCACTTAGTTTACTAATTTGTACTTTTCCTGAGTGGATGATATAGAGTTCTGTTGCTTCCATACCTTCTTGAAAAATAAAACTCCCCTTTTTAATCTGCATTTTATATTCAACAGATGCAAGTAATTCCTTTAAATCTTGAGATAATGTCATACTGTTTGTCACAGCAATCACCTTTCTTCTTATAAGCAATACATTTCCTATTTTGAGTGTAAATATGCTGAAAATGCAAGAGCTATTTTAAAAATATAGTGAAATTTCAATGACCGTAAGGAGGAGAGACTGAAGATGTGAACAAAATGCGAACAGATTTGTGAAGAATTTTTGAATGGGGAAAGTGATGTGAGAAAAGTCACATTGAATTTGTAGCTTATTTTTTATAATAAAGGCAAATAAAAAATTGAAAGCTTACTAAGGATTGCAGCAGAAAAGAAGGGATATAGATGTACGAGAAAATGAAAGATTCTTTAGAACGGCCACTTCAAGATTTGCGTATTTCAGTTATCGATCGTTGTAATTTTAGGTGCACATATTGTATGCCTGCTGAAGTGTTCGGACCTGATTACGCTTTTTTACAGGAAGAGTTTTTATTAACGTTCGATGAAATAGAAAGATTAGCAAGATTGTTTATAAGTATGGGAGTTGAAAAAATTAGGCTTACTGGCGGTGAACCATTATTACGTAAAGACTTACCGTGGTTAATTGCAAGACTTACAAAGCTAGAAGGCTTAAAAGATATTGGACTCACAACAAACGGAATTCATTTAGCAAAACAAGCTAAGGCGTTAAAAGACGCGGGATTAAAACGTGTAAATATTAGTTTAGATGCGATAGAGGATTACATTTTCCAAAAAATTAATGGGAGAAATGTAAGTACAAAACCTGTATTAAAAGGAATTGAAGCAGCAAAGGCTGCTGGATTAGAAGTAAAGGTAAATATGGTCGTAAAAAAAGGAATGAATGACAGTCAAATCCTTCATATGGCTCGTTATTTTAAAGAACAAGAAATTCAGCTCCGTTTCATTGAGTTTATGGATGTAGGCAGTACGAACGGATGGAATTTTGAACAAGTTATTACGAAGGAACAATTAATAGAGAAGATTAATCGTGTATATCCGATTGAACCTGTTACACCTCGTTACTTTGGAGAAGTTGCGAAATTGTATCGATATGTAGGGAGCGATGCAGAAGTCGGATTTATTACTTCAGTATCAGAGTCATTTTGTTCTTCTTGTACGAGAGCTCGTATTTCGGCAGACGGCAAGTTTTTCACGTGTCTATTTGGAACGAAAGGAACGGATTTGCGAACGCTTCTTCGAGAAAATATTTCGGATGCATCACTATTAAAAATTTTACAACATACATGGCAATATAGAACAGATCGATATTCAGATGAAAGAACGGCGGAAAGTACAAATAAACGTCCAAAAGTTGAAATGTCTTACATTGGCGGATAGTGAAAGGAGGATTCCCTATGCAAGAGCGATATTCAAGGCAAGTATTGTTTTCAGGAATTGGTAAAATGGGTCAAAGAAAAATAAGAGAAAAGCATGTGCTCCTAATCGGTGCGGGTGCACTAGGAGCTGCAAATGCGGAAGTGCTCGTTAGGATGGGAATTGGGAAATTGACAATTGCCGATCGTGACTACGTCGAGTGGAGTAATTTACAGCGGCAACAGTTATATACAGAAGAAGATGCACAGCAGTGTAAACCGAAAGCAATTGCAGCGGCAGAGCATTTAAGAAGGATTAATTCTGAAGTGAAAATTGTACCAGTTGTAACGGATGTAACAATGCAAGAAATAGAAGGGGTAACAAAAGAAGTGGATCTCATCATAGATGCGACTGACAATTTCGATACGCGTTTGCTTATAAATGACATTTCACAAAAAGAAAATATACCTTGGATATACGGTGGATGCATTGGAAGTTATGGTGTAACGTATACAATTCTTCCTGGGAAAACACCATGTTTTCGCTGTCTAATGGATCATCCTATGGGCGGTGCAACATGCGATACAGCCGGAATCATTCAGCCAGCTGTACAGATGGTTGTTGCTCACCAAGTTACAGAGGCGATGAAAATATTGGTGGATGATTATGAGTCGCTAAGAGGTACGATGTTATCATTTGATATTTGGAACAATCAACATCTCTCATTAAAAGTAAATAGACAGAAAAAAAGTACATGTCCTTCTTGTGGAAAATTACGAAAGTATCCAAGTTTAACATTTGAAACGCAGATGAAAACGGAAGTGTTATGCGGACGGAATACAGTTCAAATTCGTTCAGGAATAAAGAGGAATCTTAATTTAAACGAAATTCAAAAACGATTACAAAAAAGTGTACGTGTCAAAAAAACGCCTTACTTACTATCATTTCTGATTGATGAATATCGTTTCGTTTTATTTACAGACGGTAGGGCATTTATTCATGGGACAAATGATGTGAAAATAGCAAAACGATTATACGCAAAATATATAGGATGAAGAGAAAGAGAGTTTCTGCTTATTAAAATGAGGTGAAAAAGAATGTTAGAAAAACGTATACCAATTCCAGTGGCAGAAGCAGTTGCACGTGTAATGGAATATGCCTACCAGGGTGAAATAGAAAAGGTTTCTCTTATAGAAAGCTACGGTAGAACGCTTGGAGAAGATGTTATTGCAGATTATGACGTTCCGCATTTTGATCGCTCTCCATACGACGGGTTTGCAATTCGAGCGGAAGATACAAAAGAAGCAAGTAGCAGTAATCCCATTCAGTTTGAAGTGATTGGTGAAATTGGAGCAGGTTTTGTTTTTACGGAAGAAGTGAAACCATTTCAAGCTGTCCGTATTATGACGGGTGCGGCAATTCCAGCGGGGTGTAATGCTGTTGTTATGTTAGAGCTAACGGAAGGATTTGAAGAAAACAAAAAGACTTATATGAAATTAAAACGCTCTTTCTCTTCGGGGGATAACATTTCTTTTAAAGGAGAAGATGTAAAACAAAATAGCATCCTTGTGAAAAAGGGGACTGTTATTAATCCTGGAGTAGTAGCACTTCTTGCTACGTTTGGTTATAGTTCAGTACATGTTGTAAAACAGCCGGTTATTGGAATTGTAACAACAGGAAGCGAACTGCTCGAATTACATGAACACTTAAAGCCAGGGAAAATTCGAAATAGTAACTTCTATATGATTGCTGCTCAAATTGAACGAGCGGGCGGAGTTGTACAGTATTATGGCCAAATCGCTGACGATTTAGAGACGTGTTATAACACTGTAAAAAAAGCGATAAAAGAAGTTGATATTTTAATTACGACTGGTGGCGTTTCGGTAGGAGACTATGACTATTTACCTGCTATTTATCTGAGATTGCAAGCCAATGTACTTTTCAACAAAATAGCGATGCGACCAGGAAGTGTGACAACTGTAGCTGAGGTAGAAGGAAAACTACTATTTGGTCTATCTGGTAATCCTTCTGCTTGTTATGTCGGATGTGAATTATTTGTTCGACCAGTCATTGGAACATACTTGCATAAGAAAAATGCGCACGTATTTCGTACAGAGGCAATTTTACAGAAAGACTTTCCGAAAGCAAACCCATTTACTCGTTTTGTAAGAGGGAAAGTAGAAATTGTAGATGGCCAATTGCAAGCAACACCAGTTGGTTTAGATAAATCTAGTGCAATTTCTTCACTTGCAGAGGCAAATGCATGTATCGTCCTGCCGGGAGGAACGAGAGGGTTTGAAGCAGGAATAACTGTTTCGGTACTGTTATTAGAATCAATTGCCGGGAGTGAGTGGCCATGGGAAGAACCGCTTAGATCATACAAATAATAGAAAAATAGATTGCTAACTTATATAAAGATAAGAGGTGCAAGATGACACATACGTATTATGAAGTAATTGATACACCTATTTCAATTGAAGAAGTTACAAACAAAGTAATTCGTCGTGAGTGTGGTGCAGTTACTACTTTCATTGGTACTGTTAGAGGATTTACGAAAGGCCGTCGTACGCTATATTTAGAGTATGTAGCATATAAAACAATGGCAGAAAGACAGCTTGAGAAAATTGGTACCGAAGTAGGAGAGAAGTGGCCTGGGACATATGTCGCCATTACACATCGCATTGGTACTTTACAAATCTCTGATCTTGCTGTTGTCGTCGCTGTTTCTACACCACACCGGAAAGCTGCCTATGAGGCGAATGAATATATTATGGAGCGTATAAAACAAATTGTTCCCATTTGGAAGAAAGAGTTCTGGGAAGATGGTGAATCATGGATAGGTGATCAGTTAGAGAAGGTAGCATATGAGAATGGTGAGCCTGCAAAGGAGATGAGAATATGATTGAAGTACTATTATTTGCACATTTACAAGAAGAAGTAAGTAAGCCAGCATTACACATAGATTTTGAAAATATTACGGTTGCTGAACTAAAGGAAGTGCTTATTAAGAAATACAACGTAGCGATTTCAAGTGAGATAATGATCGCTATCAATGAAGAGTATGCAAATGAGGATGACATCATTCAAACTGGCGATGTCGTAGCAATGATTCCGCCAGTAAGTGGTGGTTGATTCTTCTCAGCCTAATCATGTTAGGACGTGATTAGGCTGGAGGGAATGAATATAACTATGCATACATAGGAGGGAACAGGATGAAAAGTCCTAATTTTCAATTAAGTCTACAAACTTCTAATCTAGTAATTGGTTTTATGGTATGGGTCATTTTATCATCATTAATGCCTTATATTAAAGTGGATATTCCATTAACTGCGGGACAAATTTCTATGGTAACGGCAGTACCGGTTATTTTAGGTTCTGTTCTTCGTATTCCAATTGGATATTGGACAAATCGTTTCGGAGCAAGAAAATTATTCTTTATTAGTTTTATTTTATTATTATTTCCTGTCTTTTATATTAGTGTTGCTAATTCAATGATGGATTTAATTATTGGTGGATTATTTGTCGGAATCGGTGGCGCTGTATTCTCTGTAGGCGTAACTTCTTTACCGAAATACTTTCCGAAAGAGAGTCACGGTTTTGTAAATGGTATTTACGGTGTCGGTAACGCCGGAACAGCAATTACTTCGTTCTTAGCACCTGTCATTGCAACTTCAGTTGGCTGGAGAACAACGGTACAGTGTTATTTAGTTTTACTTGCAGCGTTTGCACTTATGAACTTTTTATTAGGCGATCGTAAGGAGAAAAAGGTGAATACACCATTAATGGAACAAATAAAAGGTGTATACAAGAATGAAAAACTTTGGTTTCTATGTATCTTTTACTTTTTAACATTCGGATCATTTGTTGCATTTACAGTATACTTACCAAACTTTTTAGTATCTCACTTCGGATTAGAAAAAGTAGATGCAGGTATGCGGACAGCTGGATTCATTGTACTCGCAACAATGATGCGTCCGATTGGCGGTTGGCTTGGTGATAAATTTAACCCATTTAAAATATTAATCTTCGTATTTATCGGTTTAACACTTTCAGGTATTATTTTATCATTTATGCCTAGTATGAACGTGTATACATTTGGTTGCTTACTAGTCGCATTTTGTGCAGGTATTGGTAATGGTACAATCTTCAAACTCGTTCCAATGTACTTCTCAGAACAAGCTGGTATTGTAAATGGACTCGTTTCAGCATTAGGCGGACTAGGAGGGTTCTTCCCGCCGCTAATTTTAACATTATTATTCCAACTAACAGGTCATTATGCAATTGGATTTATGGCATTATCAGAAGTCGCACTTGCTTGTTTAATCATTACAGTGTGGATGTATAGTCAAGAAAAACTGTTAGTGATGTTAAAGAATCATTAATAAAGAAAAAGAACCATCCTAAAGTAATCTAGGATGGTTCTTTTAGTAATAGACTTCGACATGTTTTATTGCTATCTTTTTTAGGGCCAGATTTTTTGGTAAGGCTAATGGATATTGTGAAAAAGTACACTTAAAATAAAGAATACAGTTTAGGTCGATAAGATAAAATTATGAATTTGTATAAATAATCCATAATTTTCTTTATGAGTCATGTTTGATATGTTAAAGAAAAGAGAGGGGAGGGAAATGAAATGAGAATTTTTGATGCACATTTTCATATTATTGATTTTAATTTTCCGATCATTGAGAACCAAGGATATTTTCCACCCAACTTTGTTGTAGAAGATTATCAGAATAAAACTCCTAATTTGAATGTAATTGGTGGAGCGATCGTATCTGGTTCTTTCCAAGGGTTTGATCAAGACTATTTATTAAAGGCACTAAAACAGTTGGGTTCAACATTTTGTGGCGTAACACAATTACCTTTTACAGTGACGGATGAAGAAATACTAAATTTAAATGAAAATGGGATAAAAGCATTACGATTTAATATTAAAAGAGGTGGTTCAGAAGATTTATCGAAGCTGGATTACTTTGCTAGAAGAGTTCATGATTTAGTAGGATGGCATAGTGAGCTTTATATGGATGCAAAAGAGTTACCCGAAATTGCATCGACTATAGAAAAATTACCAGCTATATCAATTGACCATTTAGGGTTATCAGAAGAAGGTTTACCACATTTATTAAAACTAGTTGATAAAGGGGTACATGTGAAAGCTACTGGTTTTGGTCGTGTCGAATTAGATGTTGAGAATGCCTTAAAGTCGATTTATGAAGTTAACCCAGATGCACTTATGTTTGGAACAGATTTACCATCTACAAGAGCGAAAAGACCTTTTGAGTATGGAGATATCAAATTGATTCACCAGCTATTTGATGAACAAGCTACCGATAACATCTTGTATACGAATGCTTTTAAATGGTATTTTGGGTAGCATCAGGGGCTACATTTGAATTAAATGTGTCCATATTTAGTAAAGCGTTTAATCCAACTAAAATATATTTAGAATGAGGTTTTAAATGTTTGTTTTTATTATATTAGACGTAATATTACCAATATTAATATTGATGTTAATTGGTGCAATCTTACAAAGAAAGTTCCAATTTAACTTAAAGCAGCTATCTACACTTATTACTTATTGCTTGATGCCAGCGGCTGTATTTGTGAATATATATGATATTAGTATAGAAACAGGTTTGTTGCTCCAGATAATATACTATTTAATGCTTTACAGTCTGAGTGTGATGATAGTAAGTCATTTCATCTCAAAAACATTAAAATTAGAAAAAGGAGAAAGTGCAGCTCTAAAAAATAGTATTTCGTTAATGAATTCCGGTAATTATGGATTACCAGTAAGTCAATTGATTTTCAGTCACAATCCAGTGGGGGTTTCCATTCAAATTTTTATTGTTATTTTTCAGAATCTTTTAACTTATTCGTATGGGATATATAACTTACTATCAGCAACAAAAACTATCGGAAGTATTATTCAATCATTTCTAAGAATGCCTGTATTTCATGCACTCATATTAGGGGTTCTCTTTCAATCTTTTACAATTCAAATACCTAATTCTATCTTTCTACCTCTTAATCAGCTTGCGAATAGTTTTGTTGCAATAGCACTCATATTGCTAGGAGCGCAATTATCCAACATTAAGCTTAATTTTTTCCATCGAGTCATAACATGGGCTTTAATTGGAAGGTTATTGATGGGACCATTATTAGCACTTGCCATGATCTACCTATTAAACATTGATGGTATTGTTGCACAATCATTATTTATTGCAAGTTCTTTTCCTACTTCAAGAAATACATCAACCATTGCTATGGAGTATCAAATAGAGCCAGAATTACATGCACAAATCGTTTTATTTTCAACACTTTTCAGCATTATTACAGTAACCGTTGTTATTTATTTGTCATATATTTTGTTTTGAATATACGTTTAAAACAAAATAGATTTGAGGCGGTAAATGATGGACGGAAATCCCATCGATATGAGAGGAAAACAGCCTTTGATATATTAGGTGTCGTTTACAATTGTAGCATGCCTCATAATCAAGCGGCTTAATTCAAGGCTGTTTTCGTATTAATTGTTGCTTCTTTGGACAAAATGTATAATAGATAAATATAAACTGTTCGAAGGAGTTTTTTATATGAATGACATCTTAAGAGACATAGCGAAATTATCGAAAAAAGAACATGAAAAAGTATTTTACTCTTTAAAAGGTAAACTATATCCTGATTAAGCAAGACCGCTAGAATCTACCTATGAAGACATCCGTGAATCACGTTTTAAAGATGGTTTAGGTTGTGTTCATTGTGGTAGTAAATCGGTGAAACGGAATGGTAAATATCGCTCTCGTCAAAGATATCTTTGTCATGATTGTGGAAAGTCTTTCAATGATACAACTGGAAGTCCAATTGCAAGAACACGATATCCTCAGTTATGGATGAAGTACCTAAAAATGATGGTTGAAGGTTGTACCCTTCCTCAAATTGCTGAGGAACTTGGCATCCATCTTTCTACATGTTTTTATTGGAGACATAAGGTTTTATTTGCCTTGCGTTCAAATGGATTTAATCAACTCCCAGGGATTATTGAGAGCGATGAAACATTCTTCTTAGAAAGTGAAAAAGGAAAGAAAAATATCAATCATAGAGAACCGCGTGAACGTGGTGGTGTTGCTTCTAAAAGAGGGATTAGTAATGAGCAAATATGTGTTATTGTTGCCAAAGATAGACAAGGCAACTTAGTTTCACGTTATGCTGGACGAGGACGTATTACTCATGCAGAAATCGAACAATCATTAGGAGAGTACATTGACTCTTCTGCTTTGTTATGTACTGATTCAGCAAAGAACTATATTGCTTTTGCAAAATCAAAAGGACTACAACATGAAGTAGTCAATATGAATAAAAAGCAATATGTTAACAAAGGGCTGTATCATGTTCAACATGTTAACAATTACCATAAACGTTTAAAAGATTTGGATGGAACGATTCCAAGGCGTTGCCACAAAGTATTTGGATAACTACCTATACTGGCATCGTTTCTTAGAGATGATTAAAAATCTTCATAAGAAAGATTCAACGATTACTTTACTATTACATGCTTGTAATATCCCTACGCATTTAACCATTGAAAAAATGAAAAAAGATTGTTTTTAAGTATAGGCAATTAATTCAACAAAATGACAAGAAAGTTGAATTAACTAGTATTATAAATAGAGTATTAGGAGGTGTGAATTTGAATTTAATATTCAGAGAAAATGATAATAAGGCTAATATAACTTTTTATAATGGGATTTCATTAGAACAAATTAAGGACATCGATAAAAGATGGAATGAGATTTTTTCTATTGTTCATAAGGAAGTATTTAAATATATTAATGATGATAACTTGTGTTTTGACGAAAATGAAAATTCAGAGTTATTTCCAATACGTAAAAAATTAACGGGGAATTACTATATCGATGCAATTTCTTATTCGAAACAAGTTAGTCCTATTGGTATTCAGATTATGATTACAACAAGATTTACAGAGCATTGTTTAACAGGTGAAGATGATTATTTGGGATTAGATGTGACATTATTTACAAAGTCTAAAAATGATATTTTTGAGGTATGGGGTATCGACAGCTATTCAATTTAGCAATAGTGAAAAGACACTCTAAAAGTGTCTTTTCAAATAGTTTAATAGCCACAATACTTACGAAAACAGCCTAATTCAAAAAAGAAACCGAAACAAAAAGAACAAACGCTTCTAAAAAACGTTTGTCCAAAGGTAATTACTATTTTAGCTAAGAAATAGATTATTATTTGTGAGTACGAGAAAGCTTTTTTATAAGTTTAGGAAATATAGATGTTAGTTCCTGCTTCATACGCTTTGTAAACGATGGATCTTTACCTGAAGTTGAAATCGTTACAACATATTCACCATTTCGTATGACACCTGGTGTGTGAAACGATGATTCTGTACCATCACTTACAACGTTAACCCATTGAAAGTCATGGGCAGCTTGTTTGACCATCATATTTACATCATGTTGATTTGTAGCTGCATAAATAAGGTGAGCATCTTTAATATCATCATTACTAAAAGTTTTTTGCTTCCAAGTAATAAAAGGAAGTTCCTTCATTTCTTCGCAAATTTCTGGGCTGATAACGGTGATAAAAGCGTCTGTATTTTTTAATCCAGACGCTTTTCGATATGCAATTTTACCTCCACCAATAATTACGACAACTTTTTTATTTAAATTAAGCATGAGAGGGTACATGTTATACATACACACATTCCTCCATTCGTTCTAATAATGTTAGCTTCATATATGTATCAAATTGTAGACAGTTACAAGTCGTAACGTAATCATATTTTTTCGTATGCAACTTAATTTTTTGAAGCAACAGTCCGGTAAAGAGAAGATACGGCATGACGTATACATGGGGCGCAGTTGATGTTATCTTCTTGAGCTCAGCAGTAAAAGAGGGCGTTCCTTTCGTTAAAAAGGAGCACGCTACTGGCATACCGAGTTTTCGTTCGACAGCTGCTCCGACTTGTTGTAACTCACGTATCGGCTGTGGGTCACTACTGCCTCGTCCTACGAGTAAAATACTACTACCTTGCATTGGCATCGTTTCACGTATTCTTTTTACTACAAGTTCCACCATATGTGGATGCGTACTAAAAGGAGGTACAACTGAAAATGTGATTTGTCGATATTTCTTTTGTAGTTGCTCTATTTCAAAAGGAATATCACGTTTATAGTGAGCTGCTGCAAATAATAAGACAGGTACAATCATTATTTCAGTTGCGCCCTCTAGTATCGTTTCTGTAACGGCATCCGAAATAGTAGGTGTTGTTAGTTCTAGAAAAGCTATTTTTTGAATCCGTTCGTTACGTTCTTTCATAACAGATTGGATAAAGTGAATGAATTGTTCATTACCTTCTTGCAGGCGACTCCCGTGTCCCACATATACAATTCCTTTCATCGCAGCACCAAATCTTTCTTCATAATCATGTTTTGTAATTGCTCATCTACATGATGAAAACCGACTTTATTCGCATAGTGTAAAGTTGGAACGTCGGTATATGAGAAGGGGAGAGTAAGAATATCGATAAAGTCAAGTCGTTTTATTTCTGATAAAAATGCATCAATTGAGGCACGCCCTTCAAACACAATGCTATCCCATGAGAATTCAGAAAGCATACGAGTATGGATTTCATCGAAGCGATGATCAATTGTATACTCATGAGTCAACATATAAGAACCGGCACCAATTTTCTCTTGTATAAAAGCAATTCGATTAATATTTCTTCCTAAATACACAGTTGTATCGGTTGAGAACTCTGCTTGTTTACTTAGTAACCCATACTGCATAAGTTTTTCTTGAGTTGCAACGTTCATATATTGCAGTTTCGCCTGTAAGGAACGAATATCTTTCTGATGTTTACTACATGATCTCATCAATATTTCTACGCTTTCAGCTGAACAAAAAACAAGTCGATTAACGTTAAAAATTTTATTGATTTGTTCAAATGTTAATGTGTATTCTTCCTTTTTAAAAGTTGGAATTTGATATATTTCTGCACCGGCTTCTTGTAACTTTTGCACCATTGAACTTGTTTTATTTGTTGCGGATGCAAATAAAACCTTTTTACCATGTAATGGTTTACGTTCTTTCCAAGCGATGTGATCTCGTAAGGAAACGACATCACCAACAATTGTCATGGATGGATTAGAAATATTTTCGTTTTTGACGATAGGAACAATAGTTGAAAGTGTTCCTGTGACAACGCGCTGTTTACCTGTCGTACCCCATTCGATGACTGCTATTGGTGTATCTTCTTTTTTTCCTGCTTGTAGTAAGTTTTCACAAATTGTAGGTAAGTTTTTTATACCCATGTAGTAGGCGATTGTATCGCTATTGTGGGATGAATTATATTTTCCATGATCGGTTAAAGGACCTTTCGCATGCCCAGTTAATAAAGTGACGCTATTACTGTAGTTGCGGTGGGTAAGGGGGATGCCAGCATAGCTACTAGCGGCGATGCTAGATGTAATGCCTGGTACAATTTCATATGGAATATTCGCAGATGCTAAAGTTTCTGCTTCTTCACCAACACGGCCAAAAATAGATGGATCTCCGCCCTTTAAGCGGACTACGATTTTTCCTTCTTTCGCAAATTGAAGGAGGTGGGCGTTAATCATTTCTTGTCGCATAATATGATTCTTTGGCATTTTTCCGCAATAAATAAGTTCACAAGTTTCTTTTGTATAACTAAGAAAGAAAGGGTTTAATAAACGGTCATATAAAACGATATCTGCACGCTTTAAACAATCTATCGCTTTCTTTGTAATAAGCCCTTCATCACCTGGTCCTGCACCAACTAAATATACATATCCGTTCATAATTGCACCTCATCTATTTTTATTTAAAAGGAAGCCAGAGGAGGCTTCCTTTCGTAAATTACATGTATAAATAAATGTCACCATCAATAACTTCTACTTCGTATGTTTGAATACAGCCGTCATCAGGTTTTTGAACTTCACCTGTTATTAATGAGATTTTCCAATCATGCAGCGGACAAAAGACGAATTCGCCAGACACAATTCCTTCTGCTAACGGTCCATTTTTATGAGGACAACGATTTTCTACAGCTCGAATATCACCATTTGAAAGGCGGAATAGGGCGATAGACATACCTTTCATTTGCACTTCTTTACCGATTTGAATAGGAAGGTCTTCCGCACGCATAACTTTTATTTTTTCTTTCGTTTGTATCATATAGATCACAGCTCCTTATTTCACAGTTTCTACTTCATACATCGCTTTTAATGACTTCGTTTCTAGCGCTTGTCCCCATGCTTCCGTATATGTACTACGAGCTGTTTGGAAACGTTCATTTAACGTACTAACCATATTTGTATCTTGTAGTATTTCCTTTATATGATCGAAGCCTAAACGTTCTGTCCAGTAGGCAGTACGCTCTCCGTAAATACCAGTTTCACGATAATATTGCATGTAAGCTGTAGCGATGCGAAGGACATCATCTTCAGTAGGGACAATCATGACAAAATCAGCTTCGCGTACTTCCGTACCACCATTTCCGCCAATATAAAGTTGGTATCCATTTTCGACACAAACAACGCCAAAATCTTTCGTTAATACTTCCGCACAGTTACGTGGACAGCCCGTTACACCCATCTTCATTTTATGTGGTGTATCTACCATTTCTAATGATTGTTCTAGTAACATACCAAGTCCTAATGAATCTTTCGTACCAAAACGGCAGAAGCGAGAACCAACACATGATTTTACATTACGAAGCGATTTTGAATACGCATATCCCGAAGTCATATGTAAGTCAGCCCATACGTTAGGTAAATCTTGTTTCTTAACGCCATATAAGCCGATTCGGCTCGCACCTGTAATTTTCACAAGTGGAACATCATATTTCTTCGCAACTTCAGCAATTTTCATTAAATCATCTGCTGTTGTAACACCACCGTACATACGTGGAATAACAGAGAATGTACCATCGTGCTGGATGTTACCGTTCATTCTTTCATTAACGAAACGGGATGATTTATCATCTTCATATTCTTCTGGAATGGCCATACGTAAATAGTAGTTTAAAGCAGGGCGACATTTTGAACAGCCATCTTCATGTGCAAAATCAAGAACATTTCGTACTTCTTTTGGCGATTTTAAACCTTTTTCATGAATGGCAGCTACGACTTCATCACGTGATAAAGTTGTACATCCGCACATACCAGCAGACTGCGCAGAAGCATCAAAAGCATCTCCGAGTGTATGAGATAAAACTTGCTCCACAAGCGGACGACATTTACCACAAGATCCTGCGGCTTTCGTGCATCCTTTTACTTCTTCAAAAGTAGTTAGCTCTTGTTCTAAAATAGCGTGAACGATTGTACCTTTCGTAACACCATTACATCCACAAATCGTGTCATCCGCACTCATTGTAGCAACATCGAGTTCACTTTCTTCACCAGCTTTGTGAAGAAGGGAAGCGGCTGTATATTCTTGTATGTCTTCTTCTTTCTTTAACATGCTAAAGAGGCGTGTACCATCAGCTGTATCACCATATAAAACGATACCGACAACTTTATTATCACGAATTAATACTTTTTTATAGGAACGTTTACATTCATCAAAGATTGAAATTGCTTTCGTCTGATCATCTTCATAAATTTGGCCAGCAGAGAATAAATCACAACCAGCAACTTTTAATTGCGTACCGACGATACTGCCCGTATATCCACCAGTTTGTAAATTCGTTATATGTTTCGCTAATATTGCGCCTTGTTCATAAAGAGGAGCAACAAGTCCATATGCGATACCATCATGTTCTGCACATTCGCCAACTGCATAAATAGATTCATCATTTGTTAGCATATAGTCATTGACTACAATGCCTCGATTAACAATTAGACCGGCATCACTTGCTATTTTCGTATTCGGGCGTATTCCGACAGCCATTACGATTAAATCACAATCTATAACTTCACCATCTTCAAATTGAATGCCCTCAACATGATCTGTACCAAGAATTTTTACAGTTTTCTTTTCCATTAGAAACTTCATGCCTTGTGCTTCTAAATCTTCACGCAATAGGGAAGCTGCTTTCGTATCTAGTTGTTGCTCCATTAAGCTAGGCATTAAATGAACAACATGTACGTCCATTCCTAAATCAATCAGACCTCTTGCGGCTTCTAAACCAAGTAACCCACCACCAATAACAACGGCCTTTTTCTTTTCTTTAGCGGCATCAATCATAAATTGTGTATCTTCAATTGTTCGAAATCCTGTAACACCAGGAAGGGTGGAACCTGCAACAGGTAAAATAAAAGCACTAGAACCTGTTGCAATAATGAGCTTGTCATATGTAAGAGTACGATTTTTTTCAGTAATAATAATTTTTTCTTCTCGGTTAATACTTTGAACCTTTTCATTCGTATACAAAGTTATTTCGTTTTCTTCATACCAACTGTATTCATTCATAATGATATCTTGCATATTTGTTTTGCCTTGTAAAACATGAGAGAGCATAATGCGGTTGTAGTTTGGATGCGGTTCATCTCCAAAAATAGTAATCTCATAGGAATCACTATCATGTTTTAATATTTCTTCCATACAACGTATGCCAGCCATACCATTTCCGATCATAACTAAACGTTTCTTCATTTTCGTTTCCCCTTTTTATGTGAAATGTTGAACAAAGGATTATATTTTTATTATAGAAAATCATAAAAGGGGGAGATGTGATATTTATCACATTTTTATAATGATTCACAAATTGTTAAAATTCGGATTTGTGTGAGGGGGATGTGGATATTTTTCGCAAAATGAAAAAGCAGGACATAAGTATTTACACTCATGTCCTGCACTTGATTTATGCTCTCGTAATGGCACGTGGAAATAAAATATTATTTTCTAAATGAATATGCTCAAATAAATCAGACTCTAGCGCTTCAAGGCGTTGATACACAAGTCGATAAGTGCCGCAAGCTCCTTCTGGAGGAGTAAAGTCATTTGTCACTTTACGAAGATCTTTTATAATATTTCCGGCATGATTGTGTTCATTTTCTAGTTCATCTACTACTTTACGTAACTTTGCATAGTTTTCATCGGTTGGATTTTGTTCAAATTCTAAAATTAATGGGAAATCTTCTGTTTCTTCTTTAATTAAATGCTGTTCTAATTCCATTTTAAGTTCATGAAATAGCTTATGAATTTGAGCTAAATGAGGCTGATTTACTCCATGAACACGTAATACTTTCGTCACATATGGACTTAACTGAGGTAACTCTTCATTTAAATAACGATGATGCTTATTAATTACATAATCAATCAATTCACGATAAGAAGCATTTTTCCAATCAATTTCAGATTCATTTAATCGTTTCGTATTATGATAAAGCGTATTTAACTTTGTAATTACTTCATCCGCCGATAAATTTCTTTCATGAATTGCATCAATAAGTGGCTTATTACCGCCACAACAAAAATCTATTCTATATGACTTAAAAAGGTCACTAGCTTTCGGAAATTGTGTAACAATCTCACCAACAATTGAAGTTTCAATAAATGTATGTTCCATATGAATGCCTCCATAAAGTTTAAATGTAATATCTAAATTAAGAATAGCGATAAATGAAAAACAATGTGGTGATTGAAATCACTTTTTATGTGTCTGATTTGAGAATAATAAAATGAGTTTTATAAAAGGAAGAGGGAGCGGAGATAATTAGTCGCAATACTATGTAATAAAAAAGAAGCTTACTAGAAGCTTCTTTTTTATTACTATTTTTCACATGCAACTCCATCGCCATCACGATCAAGTTTAGAGCTATAACCTGGTTGGTCTCTATATAATGGAGCTTTTCCAGCATTTTTAACTTCAGTACAATTTTTGTAAGTTACATTACTATTGCTACTTGCAGCTGGTTGTGTTTGAGCTTGCTGTGCTTTTTTCTGTTCCTCTTGTTGTTTACGAACTTGTTCATCAGCCTGGCGTTTTTGTTCTTCTTGTTGTTTGCGGGCTTGTTCATCAGCTAGACGTTTTTGTTCTTCTTGTTGTTTACGAGCTTGTTCATCAGCTAGACGTTTTTGCTCTTCTTGTTGTTTACGAGCTTGCTCTTCGGCTTGACGTTTTTCATCTTCTTGTTTACGAGCTTGTTCCTCGGCTTGACGTTTCTCATCTTCTTGCTTTTGAGTTTTTTCGTCTGCTTCTTTCTTTTCTAGTTCTTTTTTCTTCTCGCTTTCTTTTTGTTCAGCATTGTTAGAAGCAACTTTTTTACTAGTGGCTGCCGTCTTTTCAGAAGAAGGAGTTGAAATACTTAATAATGCAATAAAAATGACAAATAAAATAGCAGTGATTATAAATTGTTTTTTTGCTACACCTGTCTTTTTAATTACAGATAAGATTGCTAGAACAAGGAAGAAAACAAATAAAACAAAACTTAAAATAGAAAAGAATTCAACAATTGGGTTATTAGAAGTTTCAGCACTAGTTATTATTAATACAATCGAAATCATAAAAAGAATAACGGCAGGACGACCATATTGTTTTGCTTTTCCATTTTTCTTAAAGAATGAAATGATACATAAAATTAAAAGAATAAAAGCAATGAAAAATAAAGCTGTACCAATATTACTCAAAATCGCCATTTTTATACCTCCATTTGTAAGATTTTCACTATTGATTATATAGGAACTTATTGGATATTACACGATTTATATAAATTTAGAAAATTAGTATTTTTAATAGACTTATAAACATTTATTTTGCATATAAGGAAAAATAGATATATTTCCTATTACATTTTTAAAGAGAATTCATAAAGTATAATATATCGATAGAGAGGAGGGGGTTTAAATGGAATTTCAATTATTGGTAACTTGTATATTACAAGAAGGTAATGCTTTCTTTTTAGTAACGAAAGTAGACGATGTTATTACGTTAAAAGTACCGATTACTGCGGGAGTAGCAGGTTTATTCTTAGCTTTAGGTGTACCAAGATGTTCTTAATTTAAATTTCTAGAGTAGAAGAGAAGGGATATACCCTTCTCTTCTACTCTTACATAATATGATTATGTAAACTGAAATATTGTTTTTGTAATAGCACGTTTAAAATGGACATGCATATACTATAATGTTTCATTGGCTGTTAGTGATGAAAGGTAGTTTTCACACGTGCATGTATTGATGGTTATTTAGTTATGAAAATTAAAGAGGTGCTATTATATATGAAAAGAAGAACATTTGATATTCCAGTTACATTGCGAAGAGAGTGGTTTTTAATAGAATTAGCCCATTTAACGAAAAAATATGGAATTGAAATTGCAACTAGCAAAATGGAAGCTGCACCGTTTTTAAGAGATCAAGTTACGGAATCAAAAATTGGGTCTGGGCTCCAATACGATAAATATGATGATGAGTATATCATTGATTTATAAGAAAGAAGCTGCGTATAAAAGGTTATGGTATCGACCTTTTATACGCAGCTTTTTTAGTTAGAAATATGTTGAGAAATTTTTAATGAGTTTAATAGGAAAAGGAATGAATACATGTTGAGAGAATAACGTTTCATAAGAAAGGGCAGTTACTATTTTTTCATCTATAAAATAAGTAAGAAGTCACTAGAGTAAAAATAGTGCTTCCTTTCAAAAAAAGGGGGAATGTTAATGAGGATTTTGAAAAGGTGTATGTTATTACTTCTCGCATGTTTTATTATGACTCCGATGGCTGTTAGTACGAAGGTAGAGGCGGAGGAAGTAAAAGAAATTAAAACAGGATTTCCAGATGAAGAAGTATTTACACCTGGAGAATGGTTTTTAGGTCAAAAACCTGCAAATTATGATGAGAATAAACCTCCAATTCTTTTTGTGCAAGGAAGGAATGGGAATGCTGATAGTTGGTATGGAAAGACAGTGTATCACGATATAAATGATATGTATGATTATGCTTTGAAAGCAGGCTATCAAACAGTATTTATACAATTATATGATGCTGCTGGAAAAGGATCAGCTAGTCAGTGGGACAACGGAAAATTGCTAGCACAAAAATTAGAAGAAATATATAATCATTTCGGTAAAAAAGTTAATATTGTAGCGCATAGTAAGGGCGGTATCGATACACAAGCTGCATTAGTAGGGTATGGTGCAAATCGATTTGTCGGAAATGTAATTACACTTGCGACGCCACATCATGGATCAAACTTAGCGGATTTATCATATAGTTGGTGGGCAGGATGGCTTGCTTCTATATTAGGTCAAAAAGATGATGGTACGTACTCATTACAAATGGGTGAAATGGCAAAATTTCGTTCAACGATTGATAATAATCCAGCAGCTAAATTAAACCGTTACTATACGGCTACTGGGACTAGCTGGGGACCAGTATTTTCTGCTTTATCTATGGGCGGGTTATATTTGTCATCATACGGTTCAAATGATGGACTAGTAAATGAGTGGAGTGCTAAGTTACCGTATGGAACGCATTTATTTACAGATTCCAAATTTGATCATGATAATATACGAAAAGGATCTGCTGTTTTCGCGCGAATTGAACCATATTTACGTACATCAAATGTAGCCGTACCAGCTTTAGTAGCATCTAGCACTAGTTCAAATGGAAATATAGAACAATTAAATACAACTTCAAATCAAAACATATTAGGAGGAGAATTGCCACAAAATCAGTGGATAGAGCAAACCGTTACAGTTGATAAAAAGGCAGAAGGTATCGTTTCTATATTAACTGCTTCTTCTGATGTAGAAGTACAAATGATATCACCAAAAGGAAAAGTATATACAAATAACGATAGTGTTATAACTACTGGTGAAGGTGAATCTTTCTTTGGTGGTGCGACAATTAGAACATTTAAATTTGATAAAATGGATGTAGGAGAATGGAAAGTGAAAATGATGGCGAAGCAGTCGAAAGATGCATATTTAGTTGTAAGCGATTACAAGAGTGACGCACCATTTGTTCTCCAAATGCCTACAAAAGTTAAAGTGAATAAATCTGAGTATAAACTGAAAAAATCACCTGTGGCACCTGAAATGAAAGGGGATCTTTCTATAACAGTAAGAGTCGTGAATAAAGAAGGGAAACTATTCTCTGAATACAATGAATTACAAAATGTTAATAACAATACATTTACTGGTGCTTTGAAGGACATAAAGCAACCAGGAGTATATAACGTTACGATGGATATAAAAGGGATGAATAAAGAAGGGCAACCATATAATCGTACAATTGTTAAGTCGGTTTATGTGGAGAAGTAAGAAAGAATGAGAAGTTTTTAATATAAAAATTACCGAACTTTTGTAGAAGAGTTCGGTAATTTTTTCATGTCTATTAGGTTAACAGAAAAGTATAATGGGAAACAAAAGAACATTATTCAATAAAAAAAGATGCTGAAAAAGCATCTAAATGTGAAGAAGATTATTAACTTATTTTTATAACTGTTAATTCAACTGCATTGATACCATTATCACAAGTTACAATACTTTGACGATTAAAACCACTATTATTTTTCAGTTGAAGAGTGGAATTAGCTGTCACTGTAACAATCGTTTCGCCTGCTAGTTGAAGACATTCGTTATTTGATGAAGTATTCATTTGAAAAGCGAAATCACCTTGACTATTAGCAAGTGGATTATTATTTAAAAATATAGTCATGACTGGAATATGTGGAAATACAGGATTTAAAGTAGTGTTAATAGTTGAAATGAAAGAAACTCTATAATCACCGGCTTGACTAAATTGTATAGTAGTAGGATTTAGTAAGGAAACTCCTCCTGCTATAGGGCCAACGTGATTAAATGGAAAAGGATCTCCAAAAGGAACAGTTATAAACTCTGTTTGCCAAAAAGTACCGTATGCCGGACAGCTTTTTTTATGTGAATGGTCGCATGAACATTTTTTATATGGAGTAGAAGAGGAGTTGCATGAACATTTTTTATTGGAGTTTGAAGAATGATAGTATGAACCCAATATATTCCCCCCTATTAAGAATGAAGTGTATACTCATAGTATTTTATGCTTGTCTTATATAAAAGGTGATAGATTTGGAGTATAAAGTGCTAATACGATGAAATATAGTAATAATAGTAGTTGTAACAATTTTTGAAGAAGAAAAGGTTAATGATTTGGTAAAAATATCAGTGGAATACCATGAAATGTTAAAGTATAGCGGGAATGCTTATTTTAATTTCACATGTAGAAGTAAAACTGTTATCCTCAGTTGCAATGTTGTGAGTTTTTAAGAGTTTGTATATTAGAGTTTATAGTTGTTTCCCTTTATTTACGTAGTAGAGCAGGAAGAAGACGAAAAGTATCGAATGAATGTACATATGTAGCATTGTTTGCTTTTGGTGTGAATAGTAGTTAAAGATACGTTGAAATATTTTATACCGTAACAAAAGAGCGATTAAATAATAGAGGGAGCAACTTACATGGAAAATATATTAAAGGTATCTTCAAAATCAAAACCAAATTCAGTGGCAGGTGCAATTGCAGGTGTACTAAGAACAAGTGGAAATGTAGAAATTCAAGCGATTGGGGCAGGTTCTTTAAATCAAGCAATTAAAGCAATTGCGATTGCAAGAGGATTTGTCGCTCCAAGTGGTATTGACTTAGCTTTTGTTCCGGCATTTCAAGAGGTTACTATTAATGATCAAGAAAGAACGGCGATTAAATTAATTATAGGTCCTAGAAGGAAAAGGTAATTGCAGTAATTCAGTATTGAAATGATATTTAACATAACAAACAAAAAGTGTCACAAATGCTTATAAACCAGGCATTTGTGACACTTTTTTTATTTTATTTAAAATGAAATGAATTACCCTAAAACTGCTCATTCTTCTCCCAAGATTCTACGATTTAGGCTTATAAACCTTAATATATCAAGGTTTATAAGCTTTATTTTTTATCGATGCTCACATTTTGCTCACATTAGAATTTTTTCGCTTTTTATTTAATATTTTCATAAGGTTTTATTACATTCTCAAAATTTTCTGCGGCTTGTTGCTGCATGTTTTGTGTGATATGGCTATATTTATCTAAAGTCATTTGAATAAGAAGAGTGTCCTAAGCGATCCTGTACAATTTTAGGATGCTCACCAGCTTGGAGCATAAGTGTTGCATGTGTGTGCCGTAAGTCGTGAATACGAATTCGTGGAACACCAGCTTTTTTGTAGTGAGCCTTTAAAAAACGATGAGGAGCATCTATATGTGAGGGAGAATGTATCGTATTGCCGCTAAAAATAAAGGCTTGTTCATTCAAGTTTATACCCCAGCGGAAAAACTCTTTCTTTTTATAAAGATAGTAGGAGTGTAACTCTGTTACAACAAAGGAAGAGATACTAATGCTTCTATTAGAAGATTTAGTTTTAGTAGCAGCTTTAAATAGTCCTTCTTCCGTTTTTATAAGTGATTTATTAACTAAGATACGTTTATTATCAAAGTCAATATCCTTCCATGTTAGTGCGAGTAACTCTCCACGTCTCATACCTGTATAGATCGCGAGTAAAAAGAACACATAGTACTTTTTATTTTTTTCTTTTAAATAGTGAAGGAATCGATTACATTCCTCACTGGACCATGTTTTCATCTCACCTTGCTCTTCACGTGGTTTTTTAACCTTATTCATTATATTATCATGTATGATTTCCCATTCTATAGCGTGTTTGAAAATGCACCTTAGGCAGCGATGGATATTGCTGATTGTACCATTTGATAGTCCCTTTCCCTTAAGTTCAGCATAGTAGCTTTGAATCATTACGGGCTTAATATTTTTATAACTAAATGGGGGAAGGATATAGAGCCTAACTAAGCTCATGTCTTTTTCAAAAGATGTAATTTTCAACTCAGCTTTACGAAGAGGTTTTAACTTTTCCCATACATCTAAAACAGTTAATTGTTTATCATCAAAATAGATCCCTTTTTCTATCTCTGTAATTTCTTCTATTGTAGGTAAACGTGTTGTATCTAAAGTTAACAATCTACGTTTCTATGATGCTCCATCTTGGCAGGATAAAGATGTTGCTGGGTCTGTAGATGTAGGTTTAGGATTTACGATTGATGCGAAAGTAAGTGTCAATGGTTCATCACAATATAAAGTACACAATAGCAAAGGGAAAACATACTATGTAACAACAAATGAAGCTTATGTATATGTAAAGTAATATGAAAAGCCGGTCCCTATTAAAGGAGCCGGCCTTATTTACTTTCGTATTTTAAACTGTTGTTATTCCCCACATACTAAATTCATAATGATACTCTGTTCTTTCAACACATAATCCGAATTCTAAATCGTCACCAACTAATACAAAGTCGCCATTTCCATTTAGAAATCCTGATTCGATTGATAAATTTTCTAGGTTATCAAACACTTCGTTGATATTCAGTTTAATTGCCTCAAGGTCATATTCCGTAAAGAAAAATAATCTTCCTTGGTTAACCGGGAAATCAATATTTTTAACGGTTTCCTTCAACAGTTCTATTGATAGAGTGATATTTTGTTCATAATTTGAATCACCAAATATTTTTTTGTCCGAAACCTTTTCTAACTTACTAAATAATTCTTTACAAAATAAATCATTTGATTCTGCGTCCATAAATGATTCTTTAGAAATAGTAACAAGATTAGAAAGTTCATTTATAAGTCCTTTTCTTCGATTGTTCCTTTTAAGAATCTCCATGCGATTTTTATCTAGAGTACTCAAAATTTTTAACTCCTTTAATCACTTATTTTTTACCTGACTTGTTGTATCCCTCGAGATTTTCAGGATAATGTCCTTTAAGTTGATCATATCTTCCTTTTTCTAGTGGATTTCCTTTTTTATCAGTTGCAAGGTGGAAATGAGGACCCCTACCCATTTTATCTTCCCGGTGCTCAATGATAAATCTTTTTTGGCCCTTAAAATTAGTATATTCCTCTACCAATCTATTTTCACTTGTTCCATCAAACACATGAATAGGTTTTTGGTGTGGAGTGGAGTTAGGAATTCCAGCGTCCCGTCTTGCCTTTCGATATGCACCGTTACGAGTTAATAATTTGTCTTGTCTCTCCAGGTGAGCTTTATAATTTTCAGTGGCCTTAGCAGCTTTAGCGGCCTCAGCGCTTTCAACAGCCTTAGCTGTCATCTTAACACCTTTACCAACTTTAGCGAGTTTTCCGACTGGTGTAAGGCCAGCTACAGCCATGACACCTGCCCCAGCACGTTCCCACCACGAAAGTTTTTCGCCAGTAGATGGATCAATACCATCCCAAACACGACGAACATCATATTCACCACTTATTTCACCAGCAATATCTCTAGCTAATTTTTTACCATCAAAGCCATTCTCTTCAGAAGAAGGTTTACCACACATTGCACCTTCTTCTATTGTAACATCTTGATTATCTGTGTTACGGAATTTTTCAGCGATTCGTTTCAAATCTTCTTCTACTTGTACAAGTGAATTGATAGATGTAAAAGCTTTTGGTCGCGCATCATTGAACATTTGAATGAACTGTTGATTAGAGGCACCAATCCATTGAAAACACAAATGATCAATTTCATTACATAAATTATTATGTATAGATTCTAATGCGATTCTGGTATTATTTGCACGATTAGCAACCTCTTCTAGCATTTCAGGTGTTACTTTGATTTGAACCATTTCTTTCCTCCCTTTCCCCAATTAAAATTATGAGATAAAAAGAAAAAAAAGTAAATACAGAAACTTTAGATTAGTATAATAATATTATGTAATATAAAATCTGCTTAATTGTAAATATGGACTATGTATATGTTAAATGTTTTCTTACAAAAGAATAGTTTTATGAATAAAAATTGTTACCTGATTCTATATGTAGATAAGTATATCTTAATTTGTATATTTATAGATGTTAGTGTAAATATACACCGTTTCTTATTTATCTATGAGCATTATCTGTAGAACGAATAGATTAATTTGAAAAAATCCCCTTTTGCACCTATATGCAGAAGGGGATTTTTATTTTTATGAAATTTAAAATTTACTTTTAGATAATGCTTTAAGTACGGGTTTTACAATTAAGCCTATTAAACGAAATCCTTTGAATATAGAGCGTACAACCTTCATAATATACCCTCCCCAAAAATGGTGATTCTATTTATTCATTTTACTTAAAGATTTATCCATTTGGCGTTTATTTGCTTGTGTAGCACTACTTGTCGCATTTTCTACACCGCGGTAGTTGTATTTAGAGTTTTGCCAGAAGTCGAAAGCGAAATCTTTTAATGGCTTTTCTGATGCGTTTCTATCAACAACTTGTGATTTGGAAATATTTGTTAACATGTACTCGTGGTTAGAGATATCTTTAATATAATTTTTATCTTTATATTCTTTAATGATGGCATCACCAAACTGTTTTACTTCATCTTTAGATGCTTTGTAAGCATGAGCATATTTACTTACTTCATCAAACTTTTCATTTGGATTTTTATTACTTGATGCAACTTCTTTAATTTTTTCTTCCCATTTAGCTGTTGCTGTAACAGTTTCCTTTGGTTTTTCTTTTGATTTTGGGTCGTCATTGGCTATATCAATAATCATTATGACAACAAGGATTGCAAAAATCGTAATAATACCTAGACAACCGAATTTGAAAAATTTCTTCATAAATTGTTCCCACCTATTAAATGTTAATAACTGTATCATTATATCAAAAATCAAGGATTTTCGTATTATGTATATTATCTAAATAAGAACGAGCTGAATAGAAATCCAACTCGTTTTGCCCCCTGTATTATCAGTGATGCCCCACCTTTGCCCCGCTTTATAGAAAAAGATAGAAAATGATTAGAACAGCTAAGAGGTTAAAACGTTGATATAACGAGTTATTTGCAATGATAAAAGAACAAAGAAAACGGGTGTATCTATTTATA
The DNA here is from genome assembly GCF_007678085.1 of Bacillus cereus. Classification (GTDB taxonomy): domain Bacteria; phylum Bacillota; class Bacilli; order Bacillales; family Bacillaceae_G; genus Bacillus_A; species Bacillus_A cereus_BE. The sequence continues at coordinate 626,928 of NZ_VEDW01000001.1, forward strand.
GGACGCGCTTCATCCAGTCGAGGTAGATTGTTTATGGGAAATGAAAGTAAATGAAGAGAGTGGTGTGCATGTAGAGGTGAATTTTAGATTAAATAAAAACAGCCACATTACCAACCATGAAACAGCCACAAAACAGCCACGAATTAATAACAAGTAGTGATATCACAGAAAAATGTTATCAGATAAAAGGGCATTTTATGTGACGTGTGAAATGAAATGACACCATATAATATGAAGGTATATTTTCCGCACGCAAGTTCAACAATGGGAACGGTAATAGCTATTTATCAAAATGATTATAATTCAAGATTTATCGTAGAAATTTATGTTAAAAGAATTGTTTTAAATTAGAATTCAAGCTAATACAGTTTAAATAAAAGGTTATTATTTGCTCACATTTTGCTCACAAATAATATAAAAATATGTGAAAAAATATGAAATACCCTTTTGAAGTAGAATACAATATAACAAATAAAAAGAGTCACAAATGCTTGTATAACAGGCACTTGTGACTCTTTTATAGTTTTATTTAATAAAAAATAAACAACCCTAAAACTGCTCATTCTTCTCCCAAGATTCCACAATATAATGTGCAATCGTCGGGTTGAATCCTTTCCCAACTAAAAACATAATCGCAGCAACTTCTGTTAAAGCGTGTTTGTGTGATGTATGTTTTGCTTCATTTAATCCGTAATCTACCCAAGGTTTTACGAAATCTAATACAGGTTTCTTTAAAGGTAAAAACTGTGTACCGACAACTTGCTGGATTTGTTGTTGTGTTGGTTCTGTAATTGGTCCAGGCGGTAAGATTTGAGGCTGTGTGATATCAAATGTTGGTCCTGGTGGTAAGATTTGCGGTTGTGTTATATCAAGTGTTGGGCCAGGTGGTAAAATTTGTGGTTGCGTAGGATCAAGTGTTGGTGGTTTAGGCGGTGAAACACGCGCGTCATAGTTTGGTTGATACATTTGCGGCTGATATTTTGGTTGCTGCGGCTGATTTGCGTATGGATTTTGTTGATATTGCTCTTGATTTTGTGGTGCTACATATGGATTTTGCTGATATTGTTGTTCTTGATTTTGCGGTGATGCATATGGGTTTTGAGGATATTCATAATTTGGACGTGTGTCGTATGAGTTTTGTTGATAATTAGTTTCTTGGTTTTGTGGTGTTGCGTATGGATTTTGTTGATATTGTTGTTCTTGATATTGTTGTTCTTGATTTTGTGGTACTGCATATGGGTTTTGAGGATATTCATAATTTGGACGTGTGTCGTATGAGTTTTGTTGGTAATTAGCTTCTTGGTTTTGCTCGAATTGTTGTTCTTGTTCCTCATATTGTTCTTCATACCGTTGTTCCTGTTGCTGAGGGTAAAATGGTTGTTGTGGATAAGGCGGTTGATTGTTATAGAACATATTTATTCCTCCTTCATGATAATGCTTACCACTCAGTGTATGGGCGGACAAGAAAATATGTGATGAAAAAATGCGGGCGTGTTACAATAAGTAACTGGGTGAAGATAAAATGACAAAACAAGAAAAGATTCAAAAAACAATTACTTTTGTAAAACATATTTTAGAAAAAGATGCGAGTGGGCATGATTGGTATCATATTGAACGCGTACATAAACTGGCGATTTCTTTATCCGAGCAAGAAGGGGGAAATCGTTTTATAATTGAAATGGCTGCATTACTTCACGATGTGGCAGATGAGAAGTTAAATGAAAGTGAAGAAGCAGGAATGAAAAAAGTTTCTGATTGGTTAGAAGGATTACATGTGGAAGAAGAGGAAAGTAAACATGTTCTTCATATCATTGCCAATATGTCTTATAAAGGTGGTCATGGCGGTAAAGTGGAGTCACTTGAAGGGAAGCTTGTTCAAGACGCGGATCGCTTAGACGCACTTGGAGCAATTGGAATAGCTCGCACATTTGCGTATGGTGGAGCGAAAGGGAGATTAATGTATGATCCCACTATTCCTCCGCGTGAAGTGATGACGAAAGATGAATATAGAAAAAATAACGATCCATCTTTAAATCATTTTTATGAAAAACTTTTGAAATTAAAAGACTTAATGAACACGAACGCAGCAAAACAAGAGGCTGAAGTTCGTCATCGTTATATGGAACAGTTTATTGAACAATTTATGAAAGAGTGGAATGCACAAATATGAAAATGTTAACTGTGGAAAACTTATCGAAATCATACGGAGAAAAACCGTTATTTGATGGATTATCATGTAGTATTACAGAAGGACAACGTGTCGGGATTATTGGTGTAAACGGTACTGGTAAATCGACATTATTAAAAATTATTGCAGGGTTAGAAACTCCTGATACAGGTGATATGACGCATTCACGTGGGTATACAATTAGTTATTTATCACAGCAACCAGAGTTTGATGAAAAACTAACAGTATTAGAGCAAGTGTTCCATGGTGATACACCGTTAATTCGTCTTCTTCGTGATTATGAACAATCGTTATTAAATATCGAAAAAGATCCAAGTAATGAAAAAGTACAGGAACAATTATTTGCAGTGCAGCAACGTATGGATGCGATGAGTGCATGGGAAGCAAATGCGAATGCAAAATCGTTATTAACGAAATTAGGAATTACTGATTTTACAGCAACTGTTGGAAATTTATCTGGTGGACAGAAAAAACGTATCGCGATGGCGCAATGTTTTATTGAAACACCGGATCTATTAATTTTAGATGAGCCTACGAACCATCTTGACCATGAGACAGTGGAATGGTTAGAGGAATATTTAGCACGATATAATGGTGCCGTATTACTTGTAACCCATGATCGTTATTTCTTAGATCGTGTGACGAATCGTATTTTCGAATTAGATAATGGAAAACTGTATAGTTATGAAGGGAATTACAGTACATTTTTAGAAGCGAAAGCACTTCGTGAAGAACAAGAAATTGCGCAAGAATCAAAACGTCAAAACTTATATCGCCGTGAACTAGCATGGATCCGCCGCGGTGCAAAAGCTCGTTCGACAAAGCAAAAAGCACGTATTCAACGATTTGATGAGTTAAAAGGTCAAGAAGGACCAGCTGCAAAACAGTCCGTTGATATTGCGCTTAGCGGGAGTCGCCTTGGCAAAAAAGTACTTGAGTTAAAAGATGTAACGAAAAAATTCGGTGATAAAACGGTATTACACAACTTTAATCATATTGTGAAACCAGGAGATCGTATCGGAATCATTGGAGCGAATGGAAGCGGAAAATCTTCTCTTTTAAATATGCTTGCAGGTAAGTTAGCTCCTGATAGTGGTGAAGTTGAAGTAGGACAAACTGTAAAAGTTGCTTATTATACGCAAGAAAATGAAGAGATGAATTTAAATCAGCGTATGATTGAATACATTAAAGAGATTGCAGAAGTTATTCATACGACAGATGGAAAAGTAATTGGTGCATCTCAAATGCTAGAGCGTTTCTTATTCCCGACGCATTCACATGGTACACCGCTTGGAAAACTATCTGGTGGTGAAAGAAGACGTTTATTTTTATTACGTATTTTAATGGGAGAACCAAACGTACTATTACTTGATGAACCTACGAATGATCTAGATACACAAACATTAACAGTACTGGAAGATTATTTAGAAGATTTCCCAGGTGTCGTTTTAACTGTATCGCATGACCGTTACTTCTTAGATAAAGTAGTAGATGAATTGTTCATCTTTAGTGGCGGAGGCGAAGTGCGTGAATTCCTAGGTAGTTATACGGACTTTTTAGAAATGGAAAAGACGAAAGAACTTATTGAGAAGGCGGAAGTTCAAAAAGAGAAAAAAGTGGTAGAAGAAGCGCCGAAACAACAACGTAAACGTAAACTTTCATACAATGAGCAGCGTGAATGGGAAACAATTGAAGATACAATTGCCGAACTAGAAGAGAAAATTGAGTCAATTGGAGAAGAACTTGCGAAAGTTGGATCTGATTTCACAAAGGCACAAGAATTATCTGAAGCACAGCAGAAAACAGAAGAAGAGCTAGAAAAAACGATGGAAAGATGGAGTGAACTATCAGACATCGTTGAAGGATTAAAATAAAAACAAGCTGCATATATTGAAAAGTAAAGAGAAAAACTTTACACTATTGGTAGAACCTATTTTAGGAGGGAAAAAATGAGAACATCTAATCCAATGTTGAAAAAAGAGGCATTCCGTAAAGAGGGAGCAAGCGCTTCTGCGATGACGATTGGCGGAACAGTAGGCAAAACGTTTATTATGCTTATCTTGCTACTTGCAACGTCTGTCTATTCATACATACAGATGATAGAGGGTACGATGAAAATGCCAGTATTAATTGGTGCTTTAATCGTTGCGGCAATAATCGCATTTGCGTCTATGTTCTTCCCGCGTATTTCACCTTTTGGTGCGCCAATCTATGCGGCGGTAGAAGGGGTTGTATTAGGTAGTATTTCAGCTGTTTATACAATGAAGTTTGGCGATTCTATCGTTTTAAATGCTGTATTACTAACAATCTCAATTCTATTTGCAATGTTAGTGTTATATGCAACACGCGTAGTAAAAGTAACGGATAAATTCCGTACAGGCGTGATGGCAGCGACACTTGGAATTATGGTTATGTATTTAGTCGTATTTCTACTAAATATGTTTGGTGTAACGGTTCCATACATTCACCAAGGCGGTACAATCGGTATTATTATTAGTGCAGTTGTTATCGTAGTCGCTGCATTAAACTTATTACTAGATTTCGATTTAATCGAAAATGGTGTACGTAGTCAAGCTCCGAAATATATGGAGTGGTACACTGCGATGGGACTAATGCTTACATTAGTTTGGTTATACTTAGAAATTCTTCGTTTCGTTTCTTACTTTACGAAAAATGACTAATAAAAAAATCCTGCATGAAAAATGCAGGATTTTTTTATTTTCAAAGATAAATTGAGAATGTAGTATTATTGGATGCTGCTAATTTGAACTGAAGGGGATGGAAATTGATGAAAGAGAAGAAAGGAATTATGAAAAAACTATTTTCTAAAAGTTTTTTCATAGAACTAGATGATGCTTTAACGTATCCATCAGCAGAAGTTATTACTTCAGCAATAAAAAGATATGCGGCTGAGTGTAATGAAAGACTAAAATTCGAGAGTAAAGTTAATCCGATTACTTTTTACTTAGAAAATGTAATATACCGCGTTGAAATAAAGATGGCTCGCGGAGGATATTACATATCCTGCAGTGAAGTATAAATTTTGAAACCTTACATGTTTAAAATATGTAAGGTTTCTTTTTTGTTTTTATAAGATATAAAATAATATTTTTCACTTTAAAATATATTATTTTACGCTTTTTACCCTTCAAACATTTTTCTTTACAATGAAGAAAAATATGTGAGGTGGTATAACTTATGATGAATCGAGTTGTATTAATCGGTAGATTGACAAAGGAGCCAGAATTATACTACACAAAGCAAGGCGTCGCGTATGCACGAGTATGTGTTGCGGTGAATAGAGGTTTTCGAAATAGTTTAGGTGAGCAGCAAGTAGATTTTATTAATTGCGTCGTATGGAGAAGGTCAGCTGAGAATGTAACGGAATATTGTACGAAAGGTTCACTTGTTGGAATTACTGGACGTATTCATACGAGGAATTACGAGGATGATCAAGGAAAGAGAATATATGTAACGGAAGTTGTGATTGAGAGTATTACATTTTTGGAGAAAAGGCGAGAGGGTGCATCATAATAAGAAAGGACTTGAGGAAATTAAAGTATGATGGTGGAAAGAAATCAGCAAAATAAAGCATCCGAGTAGGAGTATAGAGTGGTAACATGTTACAATACAGCTAAGAACATGCAATAAAGGAGAGTTTTTTACGTGAAGATTAAAGCAATTGAACCGACGCCAAGTCCAAATACAATGAAAGTTATTTTGAATGAAGTATTACCATCAGGAGCGCGTAATAATTATACAAATGAAAATAAAGAACAAGCACCAATGCAAGTGCAAGAAATTTTGAAAATTGAAGGCATTAAAGGTGTATATCATGTAGCCGACTTTTTAGCAGTAGAGCGAAATGCAAAGTTTGATTGGAAAGTTTTATTACAACAAGTTCGTGCTGTTTTCGGTGAAGAAGTAGTGGAAGAAAATGAAGAACAACAACTTGCTCATTTTGGGGAAGTGAAAGTGTTTGTTCAAATGTTCTTTACAATTCCAATGCAAGTGAAATTAACAGATGGAACATCGGAAGAACGTGTTGGTTTACCAGATCGTTTTAAAGAATCAATTATGAAAGTACAAATGTCTGCACCAAACGTTGTGAAAGAGCGCAAATGGGTGGAACAAAGTACACGTTACGGTAATTTTGAAGAAATCGGGAAAGAAGTAGTAGAAGAGATTGTTGCTGCTTATTCAGAAGAACGTGTAAATGAAACAGTTAAAGAATTATTAAACCAAGCAGGTGCTGTTGAAGTAACGATTCAAAAGCGTGAGCCATATAAAGTAACAGAAGAGATGATGAAAGATGCTGACTGGAAAAATCGCTTTGCAGCATTAGAACAAATGGACCCTACGGAAGAAGATATTCCAGTATTGAAGATGGCGTTAGATGATGAAAAAGTTTCAATTCGCCGTTTAGCAACAGCGTATTTAGGTATGGTAAAAGGTGATGGAGTATTACCGTTATTATATAAAGCGTTATTAGATCGTTCAGTAAGTGTTCGCCGTACAGCTGGCGATTGCTTATCAGACGTAGGTGATCCAGCAGCAATGTTCGTTATGATTAAATCTCTGAAAGATTCAAGTAAATTAGTACGCTGGCGTGCAGCGATGTTCTTATTTGAACTTGGAGATGAAAGTGCGATTCCTGCATTAAAAGCAGCACAAGATGATCCAGAGTTTGAAGTAGCGATGCAAGCGCGTCTAGCATTAGAGCGTATTGAAGGCGGAGAAGAAGCAAAAGGCTCTGTATGGAAACAAATGACGGAGTCTCGTAAAGGGGAGTAATGTATGATTGTTTTCTATGATAGTTGGTGTCCGATGTGTACGGCGGTTGCAGAACGTACGAAAAAGTTAGATAAAAAGGGTAAGATAAAATTTGTTTCATTTCGAGATGAAGATGTAGTTGAGAAGTATGAACTCTCTCAAGAACTACAAAGTAAGATGGAACAAAGATTGTATATTTTAAAAAATAATAAGTGGTATGACGGAATTCATAGCATACATGTATTAGCAAAGGCCGTTCCATCTTACTGGTTTGCCGTGCCTGTTATAAAGTTATCTATCGTACTTGGATTTGGAAGTAAAGTATACGATTATATCGCTAACAATAGAAAACTCGTCCCAGTTGGACATTGCCGTGAAGGGGTATGTGAAATCCCTACAAAAAAATGAAATCATCGTAATCTTTCTTTTGCACCTAGTAATAGAGCGTGATATGATGAATTTGGAATGAAAGTTGAAGGAGAGATTACAAGATGTCAAATGCTTATGAAGAATACATGCGCCAAATGGTAATCCCAATGCGTCAAGAATTAGTGCGTTCTGGGTTTGAAGAGTTAACTACAGAAGAAGCTGTAACTGAATTTATGGAAAACACGGCAGGTACAACTTTAGTAGTTGTAAACTCAGTTTGTGGTTGTGCAGCTGGTTTAGCACGTCCATCAGCAGGTCAAGCAGTTGTTCGTGCTGAAAAACAACCTGATCATCTTGTAACTGTATTCGCAGGCCAAGATAAAGATGCTACTGCAAAAATGCGTGAATACTTCGGAGAAATTCCTCCATCTTCACCATCTATGGCATTGTTAAAAGGAAAAGAAGTTGTTCACTTCATTCACCGTCATGAAATTGAAGGTGCAACTATGGACGAAATTATTACGAACTTAGAACAAGCTTTCGAAAAGAATTGCTAAAGAAGGGGGAGAGTAAATCTCCCTCTTTTCTTTATATAGAGGTGAAAAAATGATTGTAACAACAGCAGGAAGAACAAACAAAGAAATGATAGATTACGCAAACAAGGTAGCGGCAGAATTAAATCGTTCTTTCGTTAAACGTAATGACATACCGGTACATAAACTACATGAGCAGTATGAACAAGATGTACTTGTTGTAGGGAAAAACCGATTAGCTATTTATCCCAAAGGAACGGAAGAGTCGTTTTTCTTTCATCCAAACTCGGCGATGTTTCGTGTGAAAAGGTTAATGCGCGGAGAACACGATCCGTTTGTACAAGCCACGCAATTAGAGAGCGGAATGACAGTATTAGATTGTACGCTCGGTATGGCATCAGATAGTATTGTAGCTAGTTATATTGTTGGTGAAAGCGGAAAAGTAACGGGACTTGAAGGCAATGAATATATGGCTTATATTATGGGAAATGGTTTGAAAACATGGTCTTCATCTGTTTCTGAAATCGATGAAGCAATGCAACGAATCGATGTGAAGCAAACGGAGCATTTCGCATTTTTAAAACAATGTGAAGATAATAGTTATGATGTCGTTTACCTTGATCCAATGTTTGAAGAAACCGTTATAGAATCAGATGGAATAAAAGGATTAAAACACTTCGCTTTGTATCATGATATTACTGACGAAACAATTACGGAAGCGAAGCGTGTGGCGAGAAAGCGTGTCGTTCTGAAAGATCATTTCCGTAGTTCTAGATATGAAAAACATAATTTTCATGTATACAAAAGAAAAAGTGCTAAGTTTCACTTCGGTGTAATTGACCCTTGCTAATTGTTTGAAAAGATGTATAATAAGCAATAATTAATTAAATATACTGTCGGTGATGAAGAGAGTAGTCTTTTTTAGAAGGAAAGCGAGCTAGGGATGGTGTGAGCCTAGTGCGGAAGAAAAAGATGAAGCGCACTTCGGAGATGCTTCTTGAACGAATAGTAGAGAAAGCCGAGGTCCCCTGTCCTCGTTATAAACGGGAAAGTGGTTCGTAATGAACAACAAGGGTGGTACCACGGGTTTAAACTCGTCTCTTTTTAGAGACGAGTTTTTTGTGTTTTAAAAAACAAGGAGGTTGTAGTATGGAGTATAAAAAGCAATTTGCAGAAAGTTTATCCAATATTTTTACAAATGAATTAACGCAAAATCAAATTTTAGATTTAATCGAAACACCAAAACAAGATGAATTCGGTGATGCAGCATTTCCATGTTTTTCACTTGCGAAGCAATATAAAAAATCACCAGCTCTAATCGCAAAGGAAGTTGCGGAGAAATTAGATAATCCGTTCTTTACGAAAGTAGAGGCCGTCGGTCCTTATGTAAATGTATTTTTTAACCGTGAAACTGTAAGTGATGCGGTATTAAAAACGGTTTTAGCGAAGAAAGAAGAGTACGGTCAAAATCACTTTGGATGTGAAAAGACTGTAGTTATCGATTATTCTTCTCCTAATATCGCGAAACCTTTTTCAATGGGGCATTTACGTTCTACAATGATTGGAAATTCACTGAAACATATTGCTGAAAAATGCGGCTATGAAGTTGTAGGAATTAATTATATTGGGGATTGGGGAACACAGTTTGGAAAGTTAATTACCGCCTATAAAAAATGGGGAAATGAAGCAGTAGTTAAAGAGGATCCAATCCGTGAACTATTTAAGTTATATGTTCAATTCCATGAAGAGGTAAAAGACGACGAAGAACTAGAAGAAGAAGGGCGTGCTTGGTTTAAGAAATTAGAAGAAGGCGATGAAGAAGCAGTTGAGCTTTGGAATTGGTTCCGTCACGAATCCTTAAAAGAATTTTCTCGAATTTATGAACTTCTCGGTGTTGAATTTACTAATTTTCAAGGAGAAGCTTTTTATAATAATTTAATGGAAGATTTTATTGGGATTTTAGAGGAGCATGATTTGCTTGAAGAGTCAGAAGGCGCGTTAGTCGTTAATTTAGAAGAAGACGGAATGCCGCCTTGCTTAATTAGAAAATCCGATGGTGCGACGATATACGCAACACGTGACTTAACAGCAGCTGTATATCGTCAAAACACATATGCATTTGATAAAGCGTTATATGTAGTAGGCCCAGAACAAAGTTTACACTTCAATCAATTTTTCACTGTATTAAAAAAACTTGGCTACAATTGGGTTGATGGCATGGAACATGTACCGTTTGGATTCATTTTAAAAGACGGTAAGAAAATGTCGACACGTAAAGGAAGAGTTATTTTACTTGAAGAAGTACTTGAGGAAGCAATTGACCTGGCAAAACAAAATATTGAAGAGAAAAATCCAAACTTAAAACAAAAAGAAGAAGTAGCGAAGCAAGTCGGCGCTGGTGCAGTTATCTTCCACGATTTAAAAAATGAGCGTATGCATAATATTGAATTCTCATTAGAAAATATGCTGAAATTTGAAGGTGAAACAGGACCTTACGTACAGTACACACATGCACGTGCTTGCTCTATTTTACGAAAAGAAAGTGTAGAATTTGAAACGTGTACGTTTGCATTAAAAGATGATCATAGCTGGAGCGTCGTAAAATTACTGAATAAATTCCCACAAGTAATTGAAGCAGCCTTCACCAAAAATGAGCCATCAATCATTTCAAAATACGTATTAGATGTAGCACAATCGTTCAATAAATATTACGGAAATGTTCGTATATTGGAAGAGAGCGAAGAGAAAGACAGCAGACTGGCATTAGTGTATGCTGTGACGGTTGTATTAAAAGAGGGATTACGTTTACTTGGGGTGGATGCTCCTGAAGAGATGTAAAACAAATAGGTATATGTATCATAGTAGATATGTATGCCTATTTATTTTTATAGAAAATGTGAAAGGAGAAGTTAAATTTTATTAAATCTAAACTTTTCTAGAATTGTTTCAAGTGTAGGAATGTCCGTATTAAATGGAGAATTGTAATGTCATATATATAAAGGAGGCGTTAAACTTGGAAAGGTGCGATTGGAACAGTAAAATAACATATTTAAAAAACACGAGAGATTTATATTACAATGAAGATTATGTAAGCTTTTTAGTAAATACAGTTTGGAAGATTTCTAAGCCAGTACATATCGTTGATTATGGTTGTGGATATGGTTATTTAGGCTTAGTATTAATGCCTTTACTTCCAGAAGGGTCAAAGTATACAGGCATTGATAGTGGAGAAACATTATTAGCCGAAGCGAGAGAGTTGTTTCGTTTACTTCCGTATGAGTCAGAATTTCTAGAGGGAGATGCTACAGAAATTGAATTGAATGATACATACGATATAGCAATTTGTCATGCTTTCTTATTACATATGAGTTCACCAAAAACGATGCTACAAAAAATGATGCATTCAGTTAAAAGTGGTGGAAAAATAATCTGTTTTGAACCACACTGGATATCAAATATGTCATCATACTCTTTATATGGAGAGAAACAATCGGAAATTATTAGGCTAGGAGCTTTGCAGCAGTTATTTGAAAGTGACATGCAGAGAAGCGGGAAAGATGGAAATATTGGCATGAAAATACCGATGTTATTAAGTGAACTAGGTGTGAAAAATATTCAATGTAGAGTAAGTGATAAAGTAAACTTTTTAGATTCTAATATGCATCATATTGGTAAAGAAAAGTTGTATCATTCATTAAAAGAAGAGGGGATTGCAGGAGATCCAGGTGATAAACAGCAATTTATAGAACGTTTAAAGGCTAGAGGATTAACATATGATGATGCGCTAGCTCAATATGGGGCTGAACTCAAATTTTTTAAAACATTTCAGCTACATTCTTCATTAGTATATGCTCCGAATATGAAAATTACATTTGGTGACATAGAATGTTGAAAGGTAGTGATTTATTGAGGATTGTAACTTTTTGTCGGTAAGTCGATATCCACCGTATAATCGCTGATATATTTTGAAAATCGCCGATATAATTTCATGTACGGAGTTTGGCTTCCAAAAGATAAGATCCTCATGTTACGTTATTCCATTTAATCAAACAAAATACAGAGAAAAACAATCGTTTTTACTATATTTTGTTATAAATTCGAATAATATTAAATAATACTATCCATTATAGGAGATTTTAGTTGAATACCTACAATATGATGTGTAAAATCTAAGCAAGTAGCAGTATAAATAAATATTCGAGGTGAATACATGCTAGATTTTAAGCAGTTAGATGCTTGTTTGAAAGACAAGAGATTTATAGATGGATTAAAGGAAATAAATAATGAAATTTCATATATAAAAGAAAAGAATACTTTATCTTATTTGAAGAATTGGCTTGCTAGTGTTCCTTCGCATAAGGAGTTTGACATATTAATACGTCTTACTGATGAAGGGCTTATGCACCAATACAGTTCATTCCTCATTCGCTACGCCTATAAAAAATTCCCAAATATGAGAACGCTCTCTTTATATTGTGATGAGTTAATTGATGAGCGGAAAATACTTGAAGTAGAACAGTTGTTAAAAGACTCATTAGAAGAGGTAAATAAAGAAGAAATAGAGGTTGATCTTTTAGCGAAAACATATTTTACATTAGTACGATGTTTGTTGGAAATGAAACGAAATGAAGAAGCACTAATCTATATGCAAAAGGCAGAGGAGTACAGTTCACGTGCCGTATTTGATAAATGGGGCTACGTCTATATGCATACAGGTGAATGGGAGAAAGCAGAAGAACAATTTATAGCCGGCATGCAGCATAAAGATTGTGAAGAGTTATCTACTTATTTATTATCGCAGTTATATGCGAATCAAGGAGAACAAAAACGTGCCTTACAGCTAATCGATGATGCGATTGTAAAGTTCCCACAAGTACCATATTTTCATTTTGAAAAGGTAAAATATTTATTAGATTTAAGGAAGTATGAAGAAATGTTAGCGGTAATAGATAACATAAATAATCAGCTTCCTTATCATGCGTATAAAGCTTATTTTGTACATTTACGTGCAGAAGCGCTTTACAAAATGAATAAACTTGTAGATTTACAGCAGTTATTAAAGGAAGAAAAAAGTTTAAAAGAGTCTTTATATCATAATTTAGAAAAAAATCCAGATGGAAAAAAGGTGCACTTACCGATAGTTCCTATTGTACAAAAGGATAATTATTGTGTTCCGACCAGTTTAGAAATGATGTTACAGTTATGGGGAGAAAAACGTACACAAGATGAAATAGCAGAGTTTATTTTTGACATGACAGGCTCAAAGTTTTCAGATACTGTTTCTTATTTAGAAGAATTAGGTTATGAATATCGTTATTTTAAAGGTAATGAGGAAAATTATAAGAGGCTGCTGGATGAAGGGATTCCTGTTTTATTAAGTATAGATATTGAGCATGCTTCACATGTACAAGTATTATCTGGATATGATGATACGTTACAAGCTTTTTATGTTCAAGATCCGAACTTTATAGAACCGGTTATTGTGGAATATAGTAAGTTACAAGAAAAATACCGTTATACAGGTTGTTTAGCGATTACGTTTGTTCCGAAAGAAAAGAAGGAGCAACTAGCATTTTTAAATGAAGAAGAAAATCATTATTTTAAATCTATTTTTTCTCTTACGGATCATTTAGATGAACATGATAAAGAGGGGATTCATAACTTAGTACAATTTTTAAAAGAGACGAGTGATAATCCAAATACGTGGTTATATACGGTTAAGCATTTAGATGTTGAAGTCGATAATGAGTTTATTATATGTTGTATTGAAAAGTTAATGGAGAAGTTTCCGAACTCAGATTTTGTTAAATTGCATGGTGCGCAGTGCTTTATTCGCCTTCAAGAATTAGAAAAAGCAGGGCAAATGCTCGCGAGTGTTGAGAAGAAAAATAATCGTGCTTTATATCATTTAATAAACGGAAGATATGCTTTTGAACAGGAAAGTTATATAGAAGCGATTTCAAGTTTTCGTTCATCATTACAATTAGACGCAGATCAGCCGATTGCTTGGAGTTTTCTCGCTTTATCATATATGTATATCGATCAATCTGAAAAGGCGTTGCAGTTTTCTCAAGTTGCTTTAGAACGTAGTCCAGAAAGATTCACTTTAACGAATCATGGGTTAATATTAATAGATTTAGAAAGATATGAAGAAGCGTATGAAATTTTTAATGACCTGTTAAGAGAGTATAAAAATGAGGCACATGTATGGTATGAGAGAGCGAGATGTGCGCATCATTTAGGGAAATTACATTTAGCTATAAAAGGGCTTAAAATAGCGATTCATTTAGATAGCAATGCACCTTACATTTATACGAAACTTTCGGAAATATACGAGTCTGATTTGAAGGATGAGGAAAGCACGAAAGAAATTTTATTAAAAGGTATTGAGAATTGTGACGATAAGGCACCTCTATACGTAAAACTCGGTGACTATCATTTTCAAAATGATAGTCTGGAAGAAGCAGAAGCATTGTATACTCGTGCTTTGGAAGAAAATCATGATGATGTTTATTCTCACTTTGGACTTACGCAAGTTTATATGGCAAGAGAACAATACAAGGAAGCAAAACAATATATACTCGGTATTGAAAAGCAAATTGAAAAGAGCCAAGATTTTCTTATGAATGCGGGAATGGTGTTATGGGATGCTGAGGTTGAACTTGGTGGAAGTGAAGAAGGGTTTAAAGTAGCATTGTCTAAGTTAGAGAATGGTATAAAGCAGAGCGAATATAATGTAGCAAGTGCATTAGATGAATATGTGAACCGAATTAAAGGAACGGTATTTGTACAGAGAGGAATAGCATTCTTAAGAACGCTATACAAAGAAAGAAATGAAGTAAGTGAATACGGTTGTTATACAGGCATTCTATATGAATCTATTGGGCAGTACGGCCAAGCGATGAAAAGGTATAATAAGGCGATAGAACTAAAGGAAACGGCATTACCGTATTACCGAATTGGTGAAACACTTATGGCATTAGGACAATTGACGGAAGCAAAACAGGCGTATGAAACATCTTTAGAGCTTGATGGGAATTTCGCAGGTGTACATTTACAGCTTGCGGAAATATACGAAAAAGAAGAAAACCGTTCTAAAGAACAAAGTCATATGGTTCAGGCTATGAAAGAAGAGCCGTTGCATATTAATATGGAATATTTGGCACAGCTTTCAGTAGAAATGAATCTTCAGGAAGAGTTACTGACAGAACTAGAACAATTAGCGGGCGAAGTACCTGAAATATGGCGATTAGATGCGATTGCATATGTGTATGGAGCGATGGATGAAATAGATAAAGAACAGGCATGGATTGAAGAAGCACTACAATTAGATGGTGAGCATATAGAGGTTCTATACCATTATGCAAAAGTGTTAGTGAAAAAAAGAAATGCAAAAGCAATTGAAATTGCAATGAAAGTGATACAAAAAGATGCAAATAATGAACGTATATTTGATGTATATGTAAAAGCGATAGAACAACATAAGAAATGGTCTAACATACGAGATTTTCTTCATACATTAAAGGTGAAAAAGGCAGAAAGAAGTATGGCATTTATGTATGCTGCATCTGCGGTTACAGAAAGATGGATTGAACGTCAACAAAGTGAACAGCCGAAGAAATCCATAATTACGAGAGCTTTTTATCGTATGAAAAACCGTGCGAAAGAAATTTCGATTATCACTACAATCATTGATTTATATGAAATTTCGTTAAAGTTAAATCAAAAAAATAGTATGGCAGCACAACGATTTGCACTATTTTACGAGAATGTGACGATGAACAACGAGGCGATAGATGTATTACAAACATCGTTAGAAAATAAATGGGATTACGATGTAGCGAAGCAGCTTGTAAATCTTTTCATAGAGTGTGAGGAAGAAGATATGTTACGGGATGCTTCAGAATTAACGAAGCAAATGGTTCGAGAATTACCAGATGATTATGATACGCTTCTTTTACAAGCACAAGTATTGTTTAAAGCAGGGGAAGAAAGAAAAGCAGAAAAGATTACCTTACAATTAACGGAGCAAACACCGTTTGTAAATAGAGCGTTTCTTGCTTTAGGAGAAATATATCAAAGTCAAGAACGGTTTGAAGAGGCGATTCATGTATTAGAAAATGCTTCTATACATCATCCAAATGAAACAGCGATTCTTCTTTCTTTAGCATCTTCATATCATGGTGCCGGCCAAACGCTAAAGGCAGAGAAAATAGCAAATGAAGCATTAAAAATTGATACGAATGATTTGTTAGCGAGATACGATCGTGCTTGTTATTTAGCACAGTTAAACAGAAATGAAGAGGCGAAGGAAGAGCTTGAAATTGTACTTCGTGAGGATGAGTCGGGATTTTTTGCTGAACTTATCGAGGATAATGAAAATCTATCAGCATTGCGAGAATTTGAAAAGTAATTTAAGCATAGGGAAAAAGGGTATAAATAAAATATATTTCGAATTAGTTGACAATTTATTGCCAAATGGCATAAAATAGCTTTTAACAAAGTATACAAATCTGAAGACGAGAAAGAGTAAAATAGTGTACTGTTCCCCAGAGAGCCGGTATGTAGCTGAAAGCCGGTGTGCAGACGTTATTTGAAAATCATCTCCGAGGAGCCGAGGCTGAAAGTGAGTAAGCCCGGACGGATGTCTACCGTTACAAAGAACACGTATGATAGTACGTTGCTAAGTGCTATTAGCGAAGAGCTAATAGAATTAGGGTGGTAACGCGGTTAAACCCGTCCCTACTTCATAGGGACGGGTTTTTTGTGTGCTTTAAAACATAAAAAGGAGAGATTGTAGATGAAGAAAGTAGATGTAAAAGAGTCAGCTGTAGGGAGAGAAACACGTATTCGTAAGCAGTGGAACGAGAAAAGTATTTTCGAGCAATCAATTCAGAATCGAGAAGGCGCACAATCTTTTGTTTTTTATGAAGGACCACCAACGGCGAATGGATTACCACATGTAGGTCATGCACTTGGACGGACAATTAAAGATGTAGTTGCAAGATATAAAACGATGGCTGGTTATAAAGTGTTAAGAAAAGCGGGATGGGATACACACGGTTTACCTGTAGAATTAGGTGTGGAGAAGCAACTCGGTATTTCTGGTAAACATGAAATTGAAGAGTATGGAATTGAACCGTTTATTAAGAAGTGTAAAGAGAGTGTATTCACATATGAGAAGCAGTGGCGTGAATTTACTGAAAGCATCGGTTATTGGGTAGATATGGATAATCCATACGTTACGTTAGAGAATCCATATATCGAAAGTGTATGGCATATTTTAGGGACGATTCATGAAAAAGGCTTATTATATAAGGGACATAGAGTTTCACCATATTGTCCAAGTTGCCAAACTTCACTAAGTTCACATGAAGTTGCACAAGGGTATAAAACAGTAAAAGACTTAAGTGCAACAGTTAAGTTTAAAGTGAAAGATAGTGAAAATGAATATTTCCTAGGCTGGACAACGACACCTTGGACACTTCCAGCAAATGTTGCGCTCGCTGTACATCCAAATATGGAATACGTGAAAGTGAAACAAGAAGGGCATGTATACATTGTTGCGAAAGAACGTGTACAAGATGTATTAAAAGAAGACTATGAAGTACTATCTGTCCATAAAGGCGAAGAATTAGTAAACACACTTTATATGCCGCCATTTCCAATGAAAGAAGTTACAAATGGCTACCGAGTTATCGCGGCAGATTTTGTCACGGTAGATAGTGGTACAGGACTTGTTCATATCGCTCCAGCATATGGGGAGGACGATTATAGAGTCGTTCAAAGTGAAGGATTGTCATTCTTGCATGTTGTAGATGAAAAAGGTGAGTATACAGAAGCAGTACCATTTTTGAAAGGGAAATTTGTAAAAGATTGTGACGTGGATATCGTTCGGTATTTAGCGAAGGAAGGCTTACTATATCATAAAGAAAAGTATGAACATAGCTACCCGCATTGCTGGCGCTGTGATTCACCACTTCTTTATTATGCAGGAGAGAGTTGGTTAATCCGAACAACTGCAATTAAAGATACATTTTTACAAAATAACGATTCTGTTACTTGGTATCCAGACCATATGAAACATGGACGCTTCGGTAAGTTTTTAGAAAATATGGTGGACTGGAATATTAGTCGAAATAGATATTGGGGAACACCATTAAACGTATGGGAATGTGAAAGCTGCGATCATCAATTCGCACCGAAAAGCATTGCTGATTTAAGAAAGTATAGTACGAAAGAAACACCTGAAGATTTAGAATTGCATAAGCCGTATGTAGATGAAGTGCAAGTTAGCTGCGAAAAATGCGGTGGCACAATGAATCGTACTCCTGAAGTAATTGATGTTTGGTTTGATAGTGGTTCCATGCCATTTGCGCAATATCATTATCCGTTTCAAAATAAAGAGTTATTTGAAGAACAGTTTCCAGCGGATGTTATTGCAGAAGGCATTGATCAAACACGCGGATGGTTTTATAGTTTATTAGCAGTATCAGCACTATACACAGGAAAAGTGCCTTATAAACGAGTGTTATCACTAGGGCATGTTCTAGACGAAGAAGGACAGAAAATGTCTAAAAGTAAAGGGAATGCACTAGATCCAGTTGATTTAGTAAATCAGTTTGGTGCAGATGCTTTAAGATGGGCGCTACTCGTTGATAGTGCTCCGTGGAATGCGAAGCGTTTTTCTGAAAGAACAGTACTGGAAGCAAAATCTAAATTTGTAGATACGTTAGTCAATGTGTATAGCTTCTACGTTTTATATGCAAATTTAGATGAGTATAATCCGAAAGAAACGTATGATGTAAAGCGGACGAAATTGGATGAATGGGTATTATCAAGATTGCATAGCACAACGAAAAAAGTGAGAACTGCACTTGATGATTATCAATTTACGAATGCAGCTCGTGAAATCGCGGCACTTGTAGATGAAGTAAGTAACTGGTACGTAAGACGATCACGTAATCGTTTCTGGGAATCTGGTATGAATGCTGAAAAAGCAGCTGCGTATGAGACACTTCATGAAGTACTTGTGACAATTAGTAAATTAATTGCACCGTTTACACCGTTTGTCGCTGAAGATATTCATGTGAATTTAACTGGAAGTAGCGTTCATTTAGAGGATTATCCAGTCGTAAATGAATCGCTACTTCAGCCTAAATTAGAAGCGGAAATGGATGCTGTTTTACAAGTTGTTGAACTTGGAAGAAGTAACCGTAATCAGCATTCTTTAAAAGTAAAACAGCCGTTAGCAGAACTTGTATTACTAGCACATAATGAAAATGATATGGATTGGGAATCTTATCGTGATATCGTCATGGATGAGCTAAATGTGAAGGACTTCCATGTTGAACTCGATGAAACGAAATACACGTCCTATCAATTAAAGCTGAATTTTAAAACAGCTGGGCCAAAGTTTGGTAAAAATGTGAATGCATTAAATGGCTGGCTAAAACAATTATCAAAAGAAGAAGTACAACACTTTGTATCTACAGAAAGAGCAGTTTACGAAGCTACATCAGGAGAAGAAGTAGTTGTAACAGCTGAAGATGTACTAGTAGAGAAAGTTGCGAAATCAGGATTTTCTAATACGACTAACGGACAATATACAGTTATGTTAGATACGAATGTAACGGAAGAATTGTTACAAGAAGGAGTAGCGCGTGAATTTATTCGAGCGGTTCAAGAATATCGTAAGCAATTGAATTTACCAGTCAATTTACGAGTAGATGTTATTCTTGATACAGAGGAAGAACTAAAGCGAACGTTAACGAATCATAAAGAGCTGTTGGAAGAAAACTTACTCGTTAAGCAATTTACGTTTGGAAACTTAACGAATGAAGACGATGAACTTTCTTTAGGTGAGACAAAAATCCGCATTAAATTAAGCGCAGCTCATTAAACAAAAAGGAAGTTGGAATCATTCCAACTTCCTTTTTGTATGATAGAAATTTATCCGGCTAATTTCCTCGTAATCTAATCGATAGGACCTCAAGCGAATGTCTTTCTTCATAGCAAACTAAATAAAATACTGTAGAAATATATTTCTACAGTATTTTTCTCATTTTATACATAAATATTGAGAAAATTTCACTCACCTTAAATGGAAAGGTAATAGAATTGTTCATAGAGAATTACTCGTAGATTCAATTTTTATCCCCCCATTTTGTGGGGAATGATTGCCTAGTGGTAATGGGATAAGGTTGAGCTACTTTATTAGGGGGAGTGGTTCTATGTTTAATAAAAAAATGGTGGCAATGGCAATGACTGTGCCGTTAGTAATGGGGACGATTTCTACGGTTTCGGCATTGGAAAAACAGCAGCAAGTAAAGCTAGAAGCTTATTCGCCACAGAAAAAAGCAACTGAATATTTAAAAGAAAATGCTGCGCAGTATGGATTAAAAACAGATCTCTCAGACTTGCAATATATTTCTACAACAGAAACGTCAGTAGCTTCATATGTTAGGTTCCAACAAGTTGTTAATGGTGTGCCTGTATTTTCAAAACAAATTACAGTTACTCTTAACGGAGAGGGAAAAGGCGTTCTTGCTGTTTCTGATTATCAATCCGTTAAAGGTGTGAAAGAAGTAACGACAAAAATTAGTGAAAAAGATGCAATACAAAAATCAATGGCGTATGTAGGAGAAGCAAGTGAGCAAAACTTATGGGCTCCTACAGAGAAAGAATTTGGATATATTGTGGAAGAGGGAATTGCTCGTCCAGTATATAAAGTGGTAGTCCATTCTAATAATCCATTTGGTGCATGGGAAACATTTATTGATGCCGAAAATGGAAAGCTAATTAAAAAGGTTGATATAAATCGAAAAGCTGAAGGGACAGGAAAAGTATTTTTACCTAACCCAGTCGTATCTAGCGGTAGTAAAGTAGGCTTAAAAGATAATAACGATGCAGATTCAACAGCGTTAACGAATCAATTGAAAACTGTTACGTTAAAAGGTTTAGATGGAACAGGATTTTTAATTGGAGAGTATGTAACGATTTCTTCAAAAGCAAAAACGAAATCTGCAAATTTACAATTTAACTATACACGCGCAAATGATAGCTTTGAAGATGTTATGTCGTATTATCATATCGATACATTACAGCGTTACATTCAAGGGTTAGGTTTTAAAAATATTAATAATCGCTCTATTAAAGTGAATGTGAATGGAACGACAGCGGACAACTCATTTTATTCTCCGACAACGAAAGCTTTAACTTTTGGTACTGGCGGAGTAGATGATGCAGAAGATGCTGGTATTATCGCACATGAATACGGGCATTCGATTCAAGATAACCAAGTGCCTGGTTTTGGTAGTTCAGCAGAAGGTGGAGCGATGGGAGAAGGATTTGGTGACTTCTTAGGTGCTACGTATGAAGATGCTGTATCGACTACAGGGTACGGAAAAGCATGTGTTGGAGAGTGGGATGCGGCGGCTTATTCTAGTTCAGATCCAACGTGCTTACGCCGATTAGATACGAATAAAGTGTATCCGAAAGATATTACAAATGAGGTACATGATGATGGGGAAATTTGGGCACAAGGACAATATGAGATGGCACAAGCTTTTGGCCGTGATGTTGCAACAAAAATTATTTTACAATCGCACTGGTCATTAACACCAAACTCTAAATTCAGTGATGGAGCAAAAGCAATTAAGCAAGCGGATGCTCTTTTATATGGCGGACAACATGCGGCTGATATCGATCGTATTTGGGCAGCGAGAGGAATTAGTACGAATTAATATAAAAAGTCGTGGCATTTATAAGCCACGACTTTTTAATTTGCTTAAGAACTGGTACTAGTAAAGCTAGCTAAATGAATGATAATGTGAATTTATCAGCATTCTAGTTATTTTTTTCGTCTTTAAAAACAAAATGCTCTTTAAATTTTCTAGACTCAACTTTTTGACCGTTTCTCATGGAGCGGAAAGGGTGTTCTTGCCAAGTAATGATTACATCAACTTCATCTGCTTTTGTAGCAACTGGAAAATTAGCATGTTTAAATCCAGTTTTTCCACTTGCTAAGCGACTTTCCTTTCGTGAGAAAAGTTCATATTTCGTTTTCGTTTTTGGCTCGTTGCGGAATACTTCGACTTGTACGTTATATACTTCACTGTTTCCGACATTTTTTATTGAAAATTGATATGTTTGAAATTCATCTTTTTTAGTTTGAAGCATCTTTTTGCTTATTTTTTTTGGTTCATCAAGATTCACTTGCCATTGATCAGAGTTTTGGGAGATCGGTAAAGATTTTGGTGAATAGGCGTACGTTTCATTTACTACGATTAGGCATAACAAAAGGAGGAAGAAACTTATTGTTTTTTTCATTTACACACCTCGCTTTAAATTTGTTAGTTAATATGCGTAAAAAACACAATTTTTATGTAATAAAATGGAAAAAAGGTGATAATTTGATTCAAATGAATTTGAAAAAACTTGAAGAGGTAGTAGATGGAGAAGGATTAAGAGAATCGTTTCACAATATAGAGATACAGGGTATCTGCATTGACTCCAAGAAAATTAAGAAAGGGAATTTGTTTGTCCCAATTATTAGAGTGAAAGATGGACATGATTATGTGAAAGAAGCAATGGATAATGGAGCTGTCGCTTCCTTATGGAAAAAGTCTTACGGTACTCCGCCAAAAGGGGTAGCAATTATATTTGTAGATGACACTTTGCTTGCTTTGCAACAATTGGCACAATTTTATCGAAAAGAGCTAAATGTAAAAGTAATCGGAATCACTGGTAGTAATGGCAAGACAACGGTAAAAGATATAATAAACACAATTTTAAATACAACTTATCGTGTGCATAAAACAAAGGGCAATTTTAATAGTCAAATCGGTTTGCCGTTAACGATTTTAGAAATGAAACGAGATACAGAGTTTTTAATACTTGAAATGGGGATGAGTGAAAAAGGACAAATTCGAAACTTATCAAAAATAGCACAGCCAGATGTAGCAATCATTACAATGATCGGCCAATCTCACTTAGAAACGCTTGGATCAAAAGAAGAAATTGCGAAGGCTAAATTAGAAATTATTGATGGATTAAAAGATGAAGGATTATGTTTGTATAATGGTGATGAACCATTGCTTTTGAAAAATAAGAATCTATTGAGTGTAAATTGTAAGGCATTTGGTGAAACGTATACAAATGATTTGTTTCCAACAAACGTGCAATTAGATGAATATGGTGTTCATTTTAAAATAAATGATTCAAATATACAGTACGATGTCCCCTTACATGGAAAGCATAATATATTAAATACGATCGTCGGAATCGCTGTAGGTCAATATTATAATGTCACTGCAGAAAAAATACAGGAAGCATTGCGTCAAGTAAATATTACTCATATGCGCTTTCAATTTTTAACTGCTAAAACAGGTTTTACGATTATTAACGATGCATGGAATGCAAGTCCCTCTTCAATGAAGGCTGCAATTGAAACGTTACAGAAATTAAAAGTCTATAACAAAAAAATGATAGTAATTGGGGATATGTTGGAGTTAGGGAAGGAAGCTGAAACATATCATAGAGAAATTGGCAAAATGTTAAATCAAGAGAGCATTCAATATGTATTTACCTATGGAGAGTTAGCTGAAATTGTAGCGGAAGAAGCAAGAAAGAACTTTGAAACAGGAAAAGTACAGTCATTTAATAATAAAGTAAAAATAGCAGAGGAAGTATTAAAAGTAATAACGAAAAAGGATGTCGTACTATTGAAAGGCTCACGCGGAATGGCTTTAGAGGAAATCGTACAAAATTGGATATGAAAAATGAAAATATATTTAAAAAGGCTTGCATTTAATAAAATGAAGAGATAGAATACTCTGTAAATATAAAAAGTGATGATTAGGAAAAGTACATGATGCAAAGGTCTACAGAGAGCAATCGGTTGCTGAGAAGATTGCGATACCGCATGATGGAAAGACACCTGTGAGTGTTGCTTTGAACGTGATAATTAGTAAAAGCAAACGGTACCTACCGTTATCAGGGCTAAGATGGTCATTATGACAATTTGGGTGGTACCGCGGAAAAATCCGTCCCTATTTATAGGGGCGGATTTTTGTATTCTTTGAAGGGAGGTGAGTGACCGTGGATGATGACGATGACAACAACAATAACGTAAATAAACAAAAAATTAATGGAGGGAAAAATAATGGATTCAATAATGAAGCGTTCACTCACAAAAGAATGTACGGAGCAAAGTGGAAAGGTTGTATTACTTCAAGGATGGGTAAAAAAGATTCGTCATCTAGGTAATGTTAGTTTTTTATTATTACGGGACAGAACAGGAGTAATTCAATGTGTATTAGAAAACGAGTTAGCTGGATTCAAAGTCGATGTAGAAAGTGTTGTCCACGTAATTGGTGAAATAGTTGAGACGTCAAAAACAGAATTAGGGGTTGAAGTGCTTGCTCACGAAGTGAAAATATTAAATGGCGCAGAACCACTTCCATTTGAAATAAATAAAAAGAAATTGCAAGTTGGCTTGGATCAACTACTGAATGAAAGGGTATTATCATTAAGGCATGAGAGAACTGCGGCGATATTTAAAGTGAAATCTACACTCGTTCAGAGCTTTAGTGAATTTCTTATAGAGAACGATTTCACGCATATATTTACTCCGAAAATTGTTTCACAAGGGGCAGAAGGAGGAGCGAATGTTTTTAAACTTCCATACTTTCAAAAAGAAGCTTATTTAGCACAATCACCACAGTTTTATAAACAGATGATGGTAGCTGGAGGGTTAGAACGTGTTTTTGAAGTTGCACCTGTTTATAGAGCAGAACATCATAATTCTTCCCGTCATTTGAATGAATATATATCGTTAGACGTAGAACTTGGATTTATTCATGATTTTTATGAAGTGATGCAATTAGAAGCGGATGTTTTACGATATATGTTTCAACAAGTAGCAAAAACCTGTGAAAAAGAACTACAACTATTACAAATAGAAGTACCTGTTATTACAGAAATACCGAAAATTACATTGTTACAAGCGCAAGAAATTTTGAAAAGTAAGTACCGAAAAGAATCGCCAATTGGAGATTTAGATACAGAAGGTGAGAAGCTATTAGGGAAATATGTGAAGGAAACATATAAGAGTGAGTTTGTTTTCATTACACATTATCCGAAAGAAGCTAGGCCGATGTATACGATGCCGAATAATGAGAATCCATCTATTACTGATTCGTTCGACTTACTATATAAAGGACTAGAAATAACTTCAGGGGCGCAGCGAATTCATGATTATGAAATGTTACACGCTTCTTTTAAAGAAAAAGGATTACATCCAGATAAATTTCAATCTTATTTAAATACATTCCGATACGGTTGTCCCCCGCACGGTGGTTTTGGAATTGGATTAGAGAGAGTTGTATACAAACTATTAGAATTAACAAATGTACGAGAGGCGAGTGCTTTTCCGAGAGATTGTACGCGTCTTATACCGTAATAATAAACCCCTTCTATAGTATAGAAGGGGTTTATTCCTTTCAACACATGTTAAAAGGAATAATTTTTTGTGTGAAAATATGTAAATTATATTAAGAACATTTTATAATGAATTGAGAAAAAGAAAATTCATAAGTTATAATGAAATATGAATATAAAAAAAGTTCATATAATAAAGTATGGAAGGGTATGAAACATGTTATATCAAACTCAAGCAACACAACAAACACCAGCTTATATAATTTATCTTCTTGATGTAAGCGCATCAATGAACCAAATGATGGATGCAGGCGGAGAAGAAAAAAGAAGAATTGATATTGTAACGGATGCTCTTTCTTTAGCGATTCGCCAAATGGTATTTCGTTCAACAAAAGGTAGTCGCTTGCTTCCGAGATATAAGTTATCTATTTTAGCCTATAGCGATCATGTTTTTGATTTATTGGGTGGTGTGAAAACAATAGATGAGGTAGCAAGACTTCGCCCACTAGAAAAAATCCAAACGCATCGTTTAACTGATACAGCGAAAGCTTTCTCTGTAGTGGAGAAGTTATTGCAAAAGGAACTACCAAATTTACAAGACGGGCCAGCTCCTGTTGTTTGTCATATGACAGATGGGGCATCAACTGGTGAAGATCCAGAATCAATTGTACGAAGAATTATGAATATGTCTGTACCTGATGGAAACGTAATAATTGAAAATATTTTTATTTCAGATGAAATTATGCAAGACCAAATTTCTAATATAAAGAAGTGGGAAGGAATTATGCCAAATACAGAGATTACAGATGAATATGGTGCAAAGTTGCAAAGACTTTCATCGCCTATCCCTCAAAGCTATCGTGAGATGATGACGGAACATGGGTTTCATATTGCAGATGGTGCTGTGATGATGTTTCCTGGGACAAATGCGGACTTAGTATCACTTGGATTTCAAATGTCTGCTGCAACGCCGGTTCGATAGGAGAGAGAAGTATGATGAAATATATTCTATCTCAAGAGAAAGAAACGGTATTGCAAGACAAGGAAACTAAACATTTTACTTATCGATATAGCTATGTAAGAGCAAAAGAAACGCAGGATTTAAACGAGAGTGGACAAGACTTTCTAGTATTTCTAGATAATGGAACTAGTTTCGTATTTGCGTTATGTGATGGTGTAGGGCTATCTTTTCATGGTGAAATTGCTGCAAAATTTCTTGGTATGAAGTTAGTAAACTTGTTTGAAACATGTCAAGAAAGTGGACTGGATATTGCTACATTATTAAATGAACAGTTAAAAAATTGGATAGAAGAAGCTTCAGAGGAAGTGAGTGCATTTCGATTGCCAGAAGAAACACCGTGGTTACTTCGCGATGTATTAGAAGAAAAGCGAAAACAAGGTAGTGAAGCGATGTTTATCGGTGGGAAAATAGAGCTGATTCCAAATGAAGATAAAGTACAAATAGCGATAGTTACACATGGCGATTCATTTGTACAATTGTTTCAAGATAAAGAGAATTGTTTGAATGTAATGAAGTTTGAGAGAAATATAGAGAAAAGATGGTCTACGCAGCGGGGCATTATTGGTGGGGAATTGGCGGTTTTTTCAAAGACATTATCCAGGCAAGAAGCTAATCGGATAGTTATTCACTCAGACGGACTTGTGCCGCTTAAGCAGTATAACTTTGAGGAAGTGTTAAAAGAAATTGAGAGGGCACAGAACTCTCCGACAAGCGATGATATTTCATTTTTAGATATTTCTTGGTAACAAACATGATGGAAAAAAGGTGAATAAATGTGGAAGAGATTATTGTTACATACATAAAACAGTCAAATGAAGAAATAGATATTGCAATTCCAAATGACGTAAAAGTGGTGCAAATTATTGAATCGATTTTACATCATGAAAAAATAGATGAAGCATTAAGCGGGATCTATGAAATTAGAGTGGCAAAAGATAAAGAGGAGTGGCATTCTATTCGAAATGATGAAACGTTGCGCGATAATGATGTATGGGATGGACAATATGTAATGCTACATAAAAAAGGAGCAATTATCCCTTCTTTTGAAATGATGCCAGCAGAAGAAGTTTATAATGAACCTGTTAAACAAGATATGTCTTCTAGTGAAGAAGATTATGTATGGAAAATCATTGAGTAATAGTTTTTGGATGGGGAAGGAGAAATGTTTTGTGCAAAAATCACCGTATTTTCAACGCTCTCCGCGTGTGAAAGTAGATATACCGACAGGGGATGTTATTATTCATGATCCACCGAATATACCGGAGGAGCCGAAGTTTTCAATTGAAACAATGTTACTGCCTGCAATGATGACGGTTTTAACATTGGTATTATATTTTGTAATGATGAAATTTATGAAGATGAATGCAAGTTATATGCCATTAATGATGGTTTCAAGTATTCCGATGTTGGGGTCATATCTATTTACAACAATGGGATATTTCCGTAAAAAGAAAGAACATCGTCAAATGGTTGAACAATTACAAACAAGATACTTAGAGCAAATTCAAAAGCATCGAGTGGAATTAGATACGTTAAAGGTTGAACAAGCAAAATATTTAATTACACAAAATCCAAGCCCATTAAAAAGTGTACAAAGAATTGAAAATCGGGAAAGTAATTTATGGGAGCGTACACCTGAAAGTCCGGACTTTTTAGATATTCGTATTGGAACTGGAGAAAGACCATTCCTTGTAGAATTGAAGGTGCCTGAGCAGAAAGGTTATGAAGAAAATCCATTAGTTACAGAAGCACAAAATGTGAAAAGGGATTTCAATACGATACCAAATGGACACATATCTATTTCTTTGAAAAAAAACGATGTAATTGGTGTAGTTGGAAATAAAGAAGATAGACTAAACTTTATTCGAATTGTAACGACGCAAATTATGACGCATCATGCACCAAATGAAGTGAAAATAGCAGCATTTTATCATGAGAAAGAGAAAAAGCAGTGGGATTGGATGAGGTGGCTTCCTCATGTATGGGATGAACAGAGAAGTATGCGCTTTTTATCTGAAAATCAACAAGATGCACAGAAACTAGCTGAAGTATTATTTACCCCACTTAACATGCGTAGAATCTATAATTCCTCTGCGCAAGCGGATGCCAAAGTTCCTTTAATTCCGATGTATGTCTTTTTCTTATCAGCGAGAGAATTATTAGAGGATGACCCTTTAATACCAATGCTACTTAGAGAAGGGGAAAGTGTAGGAGCTTCTACATTTATTTTTGCGGAACAGAGGGAACGTTTACCGATGGAATGTGATCTTGTAATAAGCTTAAATGGAGAAAATGGTGAATTAGTAGAAACGTTTTCAAGTTCAGCTGAGAATAGTGGAACAACGCGTGCTAGTTTTAAAGTAGATCGACTTTCATTCGAACGCTGTGAATTAGGAGCGCGAAGTATTGCTCCAATTCGAATGAAAAGTTCAACAGCAGCCAACATTCCGAAAGTATTAACATTTTTGGACTTGTTTCAAGCTAAAAACATGGAAGAATTACAAGTGCTAGAGAGATGGAAAGAAAATCGATACCCGACTTCATTGCCGGTTCCAATTGGTGTAAGAGAAGGAAGTAAACCTGTTTTTCTAAATATTCACGATAAAATAGAGAAAAAAGGGCATGGTCCGCACGGTCTAATGGCTGGTACAACTGGATCAGGAAAAAGTGAAGTAATTCAGTCTATAATAGCGGCGTTAGCGGCAACCTATCATCCTCATGAGATGGCATTTATGCTTATCGACTATAAAGGTGGTGGAATGTCAAACACATTTGCGGGATTACCGCATATTATTGCATCTATTACGAACTTAGAAGATCCAAACTTAATTGAGCGTGCCAGAATTTCATTAAAGGCAGAATTAGAGCGTAGACAAAAATTATTCATTCAGGCTGGAAATGTCCAGCATTTAGATGAATATTATGAAACAAGCTGGCGCGAAAAAGAACCTTTACCACATTTATTTATTGTTATTGATGAGTTTGCTCAAATGAAAAAGGAACAACCAGAATTTATGGACGAGCTAATTAGTGTCGCTGCAATAGGAAGGACGTTAGGAGTTCACTTATTATTAGCAACTCAAAAACCTTCAGGGGTTGTAAATGACAAGATTTGGAGTAACTCGCGTTTCCGAATTTGTTTACGTGTACAAGATGATGCGGATAGTCGTGAAATGTTAAAGATTCCAGATGCATCAAAAATCAATGTACCAGGACGAGGGTATCTCCAAGTTGGTAGCAATGAAGTATTGGAATTATTCCAATCAGCATGGAGCGGAGCACCGTATAATCCAGATGAAGAGAAAGTTCTTGATATAGTTGATTTTACAGAAGTTAAGCTCTCGGGTGAAAGAATAAAAGTGAAAAAGCGTCCAAAACCAATGACAAATAGTCCAAAACAACTACAAGCTTTTATTCAATATGTACAGAGCGTATCAGAAAAAGAAAATATTAAAGCATTACCAGGACCTTGGCTGGATCCATTACCAGAAAAATTATTGTTAAAAGAATTTTATGCTATGGAAGATTGGACAATTGCTGAGTGGAATAAATCAAAAGAATATTTACAAGTAACAGTAGGATTAATTGATGATGTTGCAAATCAAGCGCAATTTCCGCTGAAGTTAGATTTACAAGAAGGACACTTAAATATTTATGGTATGCCAGGAACAGGAAAAACAACGATGTTACAAACAATTATTATGTCTCTAGCAGTATCTCATACACCAGAAGAAGTGAATTTTTATATTATTGATTTTGGTCGTATGTTCTTAGATTTTAGAGATTTACCTCATGTAGGCGGGGTTGTACAAGAGGACGAAAATGAAAAAATGAAACGTCTATTCGGATTTTTAAAGAAAGAAATCACGTATAGAAAAGAGAGTTTTTCTAATATCGGTGCAAAGTCATTCTCTATGTATAATCGAATGGTTGGAAAGAAAATTCCTGCTATCGTTGTAATGGTAGATGGTTATATAAGATTTAAAAATGAATTCGAAAAAGAGAATGAAGTATTAGAAATGTTATTACGCGAATCAAGCACATATGGCGTGTACTTCTATTTCTCACTTAATCAAACAATTGATATGTTTGATCGTGTTCGTAATAATATACCGATGGCAATTACATTTGAATTGCAAGATAGAGCTGAATATCCTAGTTTAGTTGGTAGACCGAATTTCCCGTTAATTGAAGTTCCTACTGGCCGTGGGTTAATGAAAGGACAACCACCTGAATTGTTCCAAGCAGCACTGCCGTTTATAGGTGAAAGTGAATTAGAATACTCACAGCAATTAAAAACGATTATTCAAAAAATGGGCAGTGAATGGAATGGTGAAAAAGCAAAAGAGATTCCAATGGTTCCTAAAGAAATATTTGTAGAAGATATAGTTGAGCAATTAGAACCAACTCAAATTTCTGCAGGAGTTGAAACAGACGATATCCGTTTGCAAAATTTTTCATTGGACGAAATGAATCATATATTTATTGGTGGAAGAATAGAAGGCGGGAAAACATCATTATTACAAACACTTCTTTTCACTACTACATACCAATACTCTCCAGAAAAGGTTGAGCTATACTTAGTAGATCTTGGTGAAAGACCTACTGGCATATTAGCTCTTGGAGATTTACCTCATGTGAAGAAGAGAGTTACAGATGATATGCAATTAAAAGAAATGTTAGATGAATTGTTAGAGCTAATAAATAATAGAGAAGCAGTAGTACCTTCTATTGATCCAAACATAACAGTGGAGTTTCCATATAAGAAAATAATCATTGCAATTGATGATATTGATCAAATGTTAACGGTATTATCAACTGATTATGAGGCGAAAAATAAAATGGAACTAATAGTTCAAAATTGTAAAAATAAAGGGGTTCATTTTTTAACGGCGGCTACAACATCTAGTGTAAATAGCTTTTCACATGAAAAATGGTTTGGAGAAATTAGAAAGAGAAGTATAGGTTATTTATTAGGAACGACCCACAATAACGATGTATATTTCTTTAATATGAAACTTCCACATGCTGAAATCGATCAAGAATTATTAAGTGGGGATGGATATTGCATACGTAGAAAGCCAATAAAAATAAAATGTGCATATACACCATTACATTTACTTCGCACGATGACAGACAAAATTAGTGTGAAATGGTCTGAATTAAAAGTGAAATAATATTAAAATAGGGTTAAATTACTATAAAATAGAATTTTTTTGTAATTTAACTCTTTTAAAATTGTATGAATATAGTTTATAATCTAATTGTTGTATCATTTATGATTTGAAAGGGGAAATTAATAAAATGACAGAAATTAAAATCAGACCAGAAGACCTTGAAAGAATTTCTAATAACTTTAATAACGCAGCTGCGGAAGCACAAAGTCAAGTTAATAGACTTGAAGGCGATATTAAAAGCTTAGATGGACAATGGGCTGGGTCAACACAAGCAAAATTCAGAGGGGAATTTGAAAATTCTAAACAAAAAATGCAACAATACATTCCTATTTTAGAAGGAATTTCGAGAGACCTAAAACGTATTGCTGAGAAATTCCGTAGTACAGATAACACATACTAAGAATAGAACAATTGCAAAAGACCAGGAGCTATTGTTCCTGGTCTTTTGTATGAAAAATTGTCATATGAGAGTAAGGGGATAAAATGGGATTCCGACCGGAAGTAGGAGAAGAACTTAGTCTTAATAAAGATGTTTATCGGTTTGAGAAACATCCAGCAGTAGTTGGGATTGAAATGCCATATGGGCAAGAAGGTAGACAAGGAACAGTCTATCAACTACAACATGAAAATGGTATGGAACGAATTGCATTAAAAGTCTTTAAGGAACGCTATCGCGAGGAAAAACATCAACTAGCATTTTTGAAACCACTTTCTTCCTTAGCGGGTCTTAAAGTATGTTCACGCTATATTGTTACTAAAGAAGAACATATATCTGCTATCGAAAAATCTGAAGATCTTGCTAACAGTATTGTAATGCCTTGGATTGAAGGTCCAACTTGGGCTGATATTTTACAAGAGCAACGAATGTTATCAAAAGAACAATGTTTCTTTATTGCAGAAGCATTCCTTACAACACTTAAAATGATGGAAGAAAATGAAGTTGCTCATAATGATTTATCGTCTAGCAACATACTTGTACCTTTCTTAAGTGAAAATCCAATTAAAGGTCAACACTATATCGAACTTGTTGATGTTGAGCAAATGTATGGCCCAAAAACGAAAAGACCTTCGTTATTGCCAGCAGGTTCAGCGGGTTACGCACCGATGTATTTAAAAAGTGGAGTATGGCAAAAAGAAGCCGATCGATTTGCTGGTGCTATTTTATTGGGAGAAATATTAAGTTGGTGTAGTGAAGAAGTTCGAAATAAAAAATGGACGGATGCAAGTTACTTTAAAACGGAAGAAATGCAGACAGAATGTGAAAGGTATACGTTACTTCAGGAAGTATTACATGATGAATGGAACGGGGAAATTGCAAAATTATTTAAGCAGGCATGGAGTAGTAAATCTTTCGCAGAATGCCCAAGCTTTGCACAGTGGTACAATGTATTTAATAGCGCGAGAGAAAGAATAAAAATTGATGCGGAAAGGCAGTCAGCAGAAGAACACTCTCTTTTTGTATCAAAATGTTTGGAAATTGCAAGATTATTAGAAGAGAGAGGATTTAAACAAGCGGCATTAAATGAGTATAAAATAATTTTCAATTCACTCAATCCATCAAAAGCTCTACAAAAAGAACTCGCATATATCATTCAAACTATGGAGAGTCAAGAGCCTGAAATAAATAATAAAATGGTCCTACAACATTATTTGGAATTAGCTACTGAATTGGAACGAGAAAACAATGCAGCATTTGCTTGTTTCGTCTATTCACGAATCGTACAATTTCCAAACATTGACCAGGCGTTAAAACAGGAAATTGAAAGCATTATTGAAGAGATAAAAGAAGAGCAAGGAACACAGTCGCAGCAAGAAGTAGCAGCTACAATTACAGTGCCAAATAGCATTCTACAGAGCCGAAAACAAACGAAAAAACAAATGGAATATGATGTGGATGATGAAATTTTAAATGCAAAAGCATCAAATCAACCACTCACAATAACGCATGAACAAAGCGAACCATCGGCTTTTTCTACATGGTGGAAAAAGAATAAAAAGCGAATTTTGATTATTGGTTCAACTGTAGTGGTTGTTATAGGTGGTTCGACGTTGTTTTATTTCTACACAACAAACGCTAAATATCAAAAGTTTATGGAACAAGCACGACAAGCTTATGATGATAAAAAATATACAAAAGCTGAAGAAGCTGTTGGACAGGCAATTGCTGTGAAGGGTAAGGACGAGGCTTATCTCCAATTAGCAACGATTTACGTTGCTGAAGGAAAAAATAAAATTGCAATCGATTATATTACAAAACTAATAAAAGATAGAGAAATCGATAAAGAAAATAATGAAGCTGCTTATCTATTGGCTTCAGCGAATTTCCGAATTGGAAAATATCAAGAAGCAGTGCAAAATTTTGAACAAGCGTTAGCGAATAATGCAAAAGGAATTGAACCATACAAAAAAGATGCGATGCGAGATTTAGCTGTAAGTCATATGAAAATGAAAGAATTTGAAAAAGCGGAAGATGTTATTGTCAAAATGAGCACGAAGACAAATGAGGATAAGGCAATTGTTTCTTATTTAAAAGGTCAATTATCAACCGCAACGGTACAGTTAGACAAAGCAGAATCTTTCTTTAAAGAAGCTATTATGCAAGATTCAAAGAATGCCATATATACAATTGAACTTTCAAATTTATATGTGCTTTGGAATAAAACAAATCTAATTGATAGTGCAAAGAAAGAAATGAATTATCAACAAGCATCTCACATTTTACATGTAGCGATTCAAAAAGATATGAAAAATATTGAGTTGTTAAATCAACTAGGAATTGTGTATTACGAAGCGGGTCAATTTTATGAAACGCGAGATGGTGCAAAGAGTACTGCTGCATATCAGCAAGCGTTAGAAGCTTACAATAGAGTTGTCAGCAGTGGAACACGCGACATAAATACGCTTGTAAATATAGGGATTTTATACGATAAAGTGGGACAAGGAAATGAAGCAGAGAAGCTTTTCACAGAAGCATACTCACAAAACGACGAAAATCCACATGTGAATTTTGCATTCGGGATGTTTAAAATTAAACAGAAAAAATACGAGGAAGCAAGTCGTTTCTTAAGAAAAACAGTGCAAGCAAATGAAAATGAATCCGAAGTGAAAGCTGCGCAAGAAAAACTAACAGAAATGAAAACAAACGGTTGGATTCAATAAAGATAGGAAAAGGGGAAAAGGACATGGAGGAAAACAATAATAATTTAGGGAAAAAAGTCGCTATATCAGTAATGTCAGTAGCATTACTAGGGACATCAGGATATCTTGTGTATGACAAAGGCTTTAAGACAGCAGGAAAAGAACAAGTAAAACTAGCAAGTAATACAGAAGAGAAAAAAGATGATCGTATTACAGGGGGCGATTTACAGTCTATGTTCCCCAATTTAGTCGCTGATCCTGCAAAAAAAGATGAAAAACCCGGCGAAAAACCAACAATTAATTTAGCAGACTTAATTGGAAATAATAAATCACCAATTACGCCAGTAACATATAAACCAGATGAAGTATCGGTGGAAAAGAAAGATCCACAAATTAAATTATCGGATGCACCAACTCCGCAAAAATTAGATTTACCAACTAATATGGTTGGACCTGTGGCAGAGCCAAGTAAAAATAATGATAATGCTCAATTACCTACCTCTACTGTAGAACCGCCAAAAACTAATACTGGAACAGGAGGGACTGAAACAGGAGGAACTGGAACAGGAGGGACTGAAACAGGAGGGACTGAAACAGGAGGAACTGGAACAGGAGGAACTGGAACAGGAGGGACTGAAACAGGAGGGACTGAAACAGGAGGAACTGGAACAGGAGGGACTGAAACAGGAGGAACTGGAACAGAAAAACCAGAACCAAAACCGGATCCAGAACCAAAGCCAGAACCAAAACCAAAACCGGATCCAGAACCAACACACCCAACAATTACAGTATCACCAAAAACAGGTGATATTTTAGTTGAGTGGTACGCAGGAAATGGAAAATACTACTCATCTGTTTTCTTTAATGATTTTTATACGAGTCAAAAAGAACTGGATGAAAATGCATTAAATAATTTAACGAACTACTATAGCAAAAAAGAAGACTGGACGCTCGTTAGCCAATTGAATACACCATCAAAATCAAAATCGATAGCTGAACATAAGCTAGCATTAGATAATGTAGAACAAATTCTTACAAGTGGTGAATATTCAAATGAGAGAGCACTATTCTATTTACGTAATCAAATGAATGTACTAAATGAATCGGTTACTACACAAGAAGAGTTACAAAGATATTTAAGTGAAAATAAGAAAGATTATATTAAATCTGTAGCAGAAAAAGTTTATCAAACAGCAATAGAAGAAAAAAGAGAGTGGTCAAATACAGGGGATGTAGCATCTTTAGAACAAGCATTAAGTAAATTTTATTTAGTTACATCAGTACTTGAAAGTGTAGATCCTACATTAGTAGAAAAAGCGAATCAAGGTGTAGAAGATATTTTCAACAAGCTATTACAAGAAGAATTACAGAACCTTAATATCCAAACAACAGTAGTGCAGTCTGCAACTGAGACACAAGAAAAAGCAAGCCCTGTAAAAGAAAATACTAGCAGTAATGAAGGAAAAGCAGTTACAGAAGAAAATGAGGCAACAAGTACAACAACTGAGAAAAACCAAAAAGATGCTAAGACTGAAGGTACCAAAAATAACGAGAAAACAAATAATATCGATTCAAGTACTCAAAAAGCACAAGTGAAATCTGAACCATTTAGTCAAGAAATCGAGCAAATAGAAACATATTTAAATCCAGCGAATCCACAATATGAAAATGCTTTACTATTAGCAAATCAGTATATTGACGGTGCAACAGGAGAACAAAAAGAAAAATTAGAACAGCAATTTAGTGCGGCTGTAGAGGGACTTCGTGGACAAATTAAAGATTCTAATTTCAAAGTCGAAGATGCTATAAATAAAGCGAATTTATTAGCAAATACGACAAGAGTAGAAAAATCCGTTCAAGATGAATCTCATAAGTTATTAATGCCGCTAATGTTTGAAAGAAAAGCAAACGATGCTGCAAATAATGGAGAATATTATACAGCAGTATTAAATATTGCAAATGCAATTCGTACAAAGCACCCATTGGAACGTTCAAGAGAAGAAATGGTTAATTATGCGAATAAATTATGGACAGATACAGAAAATGAATGGAATAAAATGAATGGAACGACAGGATGGCAAAGTGAAGTAGGTAAAAACTTATTACCATCATACACATTACTTGCACAGTTAAAAGATATTGATAAAACGATTAGCCAAATTAGTGGTATGAATATGATTGATAATGCATCAAAAAAAATGGAGGGAATTCAACTTGTGCAATTAGCAGGTGATGAAGCAAATAAAGAAGGACAAACGAGCCTTTATAATGCTTTACATTATTATGGTCAAGCAGCTTCACGCGGTGTGGTTGACAAAACAGGATTTTCTAATGTAGCTGGTCTTGTAATTAAAGAAGCAAAACAGTTAGAAAAAACGCAATATAAATCAGCGTTAAACAACTATCAAATTTTATATAAAACACCAGGTATTGAAGAATTAGGAATTAAAGATGGGGTAAAAGCGGCAATTGAGTATTTGAGTACATTTGAAGCTGCAAAGGTAAGCGGGAATAAAGATACGATTGAAGATTTAGCTTCAGCAATTGAATTAACTTACCACTCTATGGAACTAGGATATCCAGAAGCAGATGCAAAAGAGTGGATGAATACGGTAGCTCTAAAAATGTTTAATAAAGGTGCAGGATATATGTCTGCAACTGATACGAATAATGCGTATAAATGTTTTGAATTTTTAACTCGTGATAAATATGCAAATGCTATTAATGGAGAAATAACGAAACAAGCAAAAGAGAATGTAGAAAAAATTAAAGCAATGAGCGTTCAAAAATAATTGGATTTGACATGCGCCATCTTACTTTACGTAAGATGGCGAAATTATTTCGCATAAGGAGTAAATATTAATGAGTTTAGTAGAAATTTGAATTTTACTAAACTCATTAATTATTCATTAAATCCACACTATGCATAATACAGAATTTGAAAGGTGGAAAAAAGATGATTAGCAATTTAAAAAGGGAAGCATTAGCCTCATTGAAAGGCCGATGGGGATTAGGGGTAGGTTCAACGTTTCTTAATTATCTCATTCCCGTAGCAAGTATGTATATCATTGGTATAGTAGTATTTCTAATTTTTGGTTTGTTTATAGATATTATAGGACCTGAGAACTTTGTATATTATTCATATGGCGAACCTCAAATTAATTTTGGATTGATTTTATCTCAAATTATTGTATGGGCTATTATTTTTATTCTTTATATTGTTGTACAGAGTGTTATGAGTTACGGCTATTATACAATCACATTACGTTTAGCGAAAAATGAATCTACCACAATAGGTGATTTATTTGCTGGTTTCAATTCAAATAATATATTTAGAGCTATGAAATTAGGTATCTTACAAACAATATTTATTAGCTTATGGAGTCTTTTGTTCATTGTTCCAGGTATTATTAAATTTTTCTCTTATTCTATGGCTTACTACATTATGTTAGAGGATCCAGAATGTACAGCAAGTGAAGCAATTAAAAAAAGTAAAATGATGATGAAAGGACATAAGTTAGATTTATTTATCACTTGGTTAAGTTTCATTGGTTGGTTTATTTTAGGTTCATTGGTGGGAATATTCACACTAAATCTTCCATATCTTTGGATTACGCCATATTATACTACTACAGTATCACATTTCTACCTAAATCTAGTAAATAGAACTAATAATACAAATGAAGTACCAGTTATCAATATTCAAAAATAACGGATTTAACATTTGCCATCTTACTTTAAGTAAGGTGGCGAATGTTATTTTAAATAAAGAGTGTAGTGCAATGAGTTTACTAGAAATTTTTCCATTAGGTGAGAAGTTAGTGGTAGTTTTACAGAATGAAGAAAAAAGAGTTCGTTTTTATGAGATATTACAGAAATCAAATATGCACATTGTTACTTCTGTTGTTATTGAAACAGAGAGTTATAGGGATTTAGGAATGAATGAGAATTTAGTAGTTATTGAAGACATTGGGGAATATGCTTATTTTTTAGACACTAGTAATATGGAAAACAATGAGTGCACAGTAATAGCATGGGATAGACAAGTTGGACTTGATGACTACGATTCAGCAAAGAATTTTTATGAGTTTTTATCACAAAGGTTATTGGATACAAAAGAAGCATGGGAAGAAGAGTTTTAATATAGATAAATAACCTTGTTGAGCTTAAAGCTGAATCAGGTCATTTTTATCATAAAAAGATTAATTGTTTATGAGTAATAGAAGTTATAAGTTTTATTAGTACATTCCTCACTTTATATATAAGAATAGTTAAAGTTTTATATATGGATAGACAAGAAAAGAGAAGGAAAACGAATTTGTTTTTGATGTGGATAGAAAAAATATATGTTATTTGAAAGTAAGTACTCCATGAGGGTTTACCATCATGGAGTACTGTGTGCAATTCTAGAATAGAAAACGAAGTACGAGCTTAGGCGAAATGACATTTTACCGGGTGATAAATATAAACACATGTACTGTATGTGAAACTAACAAACTTGTACAAACTCGTAAGTTTTAACATAGTATTGGTCATGATGTAGAAAAGGTGTCATACTGTTACTACAAAAATTACAAAATATAAACTTAAAGCAATTGCTTGTTGAGTACAAGAAACGCGAAATCATACAAGTAGTGTCCCGTAATAGAGAAATAAAATTGAATAAAGAGTAAAGGAATGTATCCGTTGCGCTATTTCATAGTGTAACGGATTTTTTAGTTTGCAAAATTCAGCACTTTCTCACCAAATTTTAATGTAAGCTTAATTGTGCTCTCTTTTTTCACCTTTAATATAAGCCGTAGATACGAAAGATATATAAGGTGAAGGGAGAAATATTACATGCGTATTTTAGTTGTACCATCAGGATTTAAAGAAAGTTTAGGGGCGAAGGAAGCTGCTGATGTAATGAAAGAAGGGATTTTAAAAGTTATGCCACTTGCTACTGTAGAGACTTTACCAATGGTTGACGGTGGGGAAGGTTTTACAGAGGCAATTATAAATATTACTGGTGGAAAAATATATAAAGTACAAGTAACGGGACCTGTTGGAGATGAAATACAATCTTATTTTGGTGTTTTTGAAACGCGAAATGGTGAGCGTACAGCTGTTATTGAAATGGCTGCGGCGGCTGGGCTACGCCTTGTACCGAGAGATTTACGGGATCCTAGAAAAACGACTACTCATGGTGTTGGACAGTTAATAGAATTAGCTTTAAATAAAGGAGTAGATCGTATATTAATAGGATGTGGTGATTCAGGTACGTCTGATGGAGGTGCTGGTATGGCTGAAGCGTTAGGTGTAAAGTTTTTAAATGAAGATGAAAAGGAAATACAAATTCAAGGTGGTACCTCTTTATTACAAGTTTCAAAAATAGATACGTCACAAGTAGATTCTAGATTAAGGCATGTTCAAATCGACGTTGCTTGTAATTGGTTTAATCAATTATGCGGCGAACAGGGAGTAGCTAGAGTGTTCGGGCCACAAAAAGGTGCTAACGAAGCACAAGTAATAGAACTAGAAAAAGCATTGGAGCGCTATGCTACTATTATAAAAAAAGATATAGGTATAGATGTACATCATACACCAGGAGGTGGTGCATCTGGCGGTCTTGGTGCTGGACTGCAAGCTTTAATTGGGGCAACGCTTCATCCGAGATACGATATTATTATGAAGTATATGGATTTAAATAAACTATTGCAAGCGTGTGATCTTGTATTTACTGCGGAAGGAAGTATAGATTTTCAAACACCACGTGGGAAAATTCCAGCTGAGGTGGCTAAGTATGCAAAAAAATATGGATTACCAGTAATAGCGTTAGTAGGGACAGTGGGTAAAGGTGCACGTATTAATTATGATTACGGAATTGATGCATATACAAGCATATTACCAATGCCATCTTCATTAGAAAATGCATTTTCTAATGCGGAGAAATGGCTTCGTGATTGTACAGAGAGTACGATGCGTACAGTTTTAGTCGGTTATCAAATCGCTTCTCGTTTGAATAAAAGTGGATACGTATCATGATTGAAAAGAATGTAGTGGAATTACATGCGAATAACAATGATACGCCGAAAATTAAGTCATCCTGGGTACTGCCTGTAGCACTTATATTAATTGTAGAAGTGGTTCTTTTGCTTCCATCGTCATTAACGATGGAAGCAAAATGGAGTTTGTTTGGATTTTGCTGTGCAATTATATTATGGACAACAACAACGATAAATTCGGCCTATATTGCACTCGGTTCTGTATTATTTCTAATTATTTCAGGAACTGCAAAGCAAGATCTTTTATTTGATTCGCTAGCTTCGGATGTCATTTGGCTTATGATTGGTTCGTTTATTTTAGGAAGAGCACTTCAAGTTACCGGTCTAGCTGAAAAAATGACGTACTTTGTTGTAAATCGTGCTCGTAATATATCAGGCTTATGCTGGATTTTAACAATGATTATTCAAATACTTGCCTTTTTTATTCCATCTACATCGGGACGCGCAGCGGTTGTATTACCTGTTTTTCAAGCTATATGTAAAGAAATTGGAAGTAGAAGAATTACGAAAGCACTAGCAATTTTAATGCCTACTGTTATTTTAGTATCAACAAGTTCTACAATTATTGGGGCAGGCTCCCATTTAATCGCCCTAGATATGTTAAAGGAATTTAATAATAAAAACATTACATTTGTAGAGTGGTTAATATGGGGATTCCCATTTGGAGTCATAATGAGCTTTATAAGTTGTCGCGTAATATTATTTTTATTTTTAGACAAAGAGGAAGTAAAAACAAAACTGAAACAGAAAAAAATTAAGTTTGAATTATCGCGAAATGAGAAGTATACAATCAGTATTTTAATAGCGATGGTAGCTTTTTGGTTAACAGAGTCGCTACATGGTTTGGAAATTGCAACTGTTACGATAATCGGAGTATTTTTATTAACTTTACCAAAAGTCGGTGTGATGCAGTGGAAAGAAAGTTTAAAAGGTGTCTCGTGGAATTTAATTTTATTTGTTGGAGCAGCAATTGCATTAGGGAAATCATTAATGGAGAGTGGTGCAGCGCAATGGATTATGCAGAAGTTATTTTTAGTAACTGAATTAATTAATAAGCAGTCCATTTTTATCGTGTTACTCGTAATTGTTATTCTTTCAGTCACATCACATTTATATATTACATCTCACACAATGAGAGCAGTAATTTTTATTCCGCCATTACTATACTTTGCAAGTAGTCTGCAATTAAATGAAGTATCTGTCTTATTTTTAGGTATTGTTGGAATGAATTATTGTTTAACCTTTCCGGTCAGTTCTAAAGCATTACTATTATTTCAAGAAAGTGATAGAGAAACTTTTCAGCCGCAAGATTTGTTAAAGTTAAGTAGTTATTTAAGTGTTATTTATATATTTGTAATGGTTATATTTTACTATGCATATTGGCAATGGGTTGGATTGTCACTTTAAAAATCAGGAATATATTTCATTCCTGATTTTTTTCAATAAGGATAAAACATATTGGATATTTTTTCTTTTGAAGGAAAGTATTACTTGTTATACTAAAATGGTGCAAATATATATTATAGGAGGCTTTTATGGGAGAAAGGATTTTAATCGTCGAGGATGAAGAAAAAATTGCTCGTGTCGTACAGTTGGAATTAGAGTTTGAAGGGTATGAAAGCGAAATTGCAAAAACAGGTACAGAGGCAATGGAAAAGTTCGGCAATGATAACTGGGATTTAATATTACTTGATGTAATGCTTCCAAATATAAGTGGGTTAGAAGTTCTTCGAAGAATACGTATGAAAAATGTTGTAATACCTATTATTTTATTAACTGCTCGTGACTCAGTTGTTGACAAGGTTAGTGGTTTAGATCAAGGAGCAAGTGACTATATCACAAAGCCTTTTCAAATAGAAGAACTTTTAGCGAGAATTCGTGCTTGTTTAAGAATTTCAAATGTAGTAAAAGAAGAGGAAAATAGTAGTTATCAAATTGCAGATCTATATTTAGATGAGAAAACGAGAGAAGTGAAAAGAGGTAATAATCTAGTCGACTTAACACCACGTGAATTTGATTTACTACTCTTTTTAATGAAGCATGAAAATCAAGTGTTAAACCGTGAGCAAATTGTAACGAATGTTTGGGGATTTGATTATTATGGTGATACAAATGTTGTTGACGTATATATTCGATACTTGCGTAAAAAAGTAGATTGTAATGTGGACGTACCACTTATTCACACTGTTAGAGGTGTTGGGTATGTCTTAAAGGTGTAATATATGAAAATTAAAAATAAAATATATTTATTCTCTACAGTATGGTTACTACTTATTTTATTACTTATTAATAGTTCAATATATTTTTTGTTTTATAAAGTGACTACGAACGGAGAGTTAGAACGATTGAAACGTGAGGGAATACATATCATTGATGGAATGAACGCGGATTCAGCAAAGAAAGTAGATGCAATAAATCTATTGCAACCATACTTGCCTTCAAACGGTATGATTAGAATTATTAATGAAAATTCAAAGGTAATGATTAGGCAAGAAGTGGATAGTACAAAACCAATTCCAGCATTAAATACGAAATTTGAAAGAAAAGAATCAGCTGGGATTTATGAGAAGAACGATGGGAAATTTGCTTATATAAAAATGCCAATCATTTGGAATGATGGGAAAATCGTATCGTTAGAAATGACAGAACGTTTAGATAGTTTGCAAGAGAATTTAAATATGTTAAAAAATGTATTAGTTATTGCATCACTTTTCGTTTTAATTCCGTCTTTTTTTGCGGGAAGAATGTTAAGTAAACTCATTTTAAAACCTGTAAATTCTTTAATACAAACAATGGAGCATATACAAGATAGAGGGATATTCAAAAAAATACCGCTTGAGAAAAAATCAAAAGATGAATTGTACAAAATGGGAACGACATTTAATAAAATGATCGATTTATTACATCAGAACTTTGAAAAGCAGCAACAGTTCGTTTCAGATGCTTCACATGAATTGAGAACACCGTTAACTGTTATTGAAAGTTATGCGAAATTATTAAAAAGATGGGGAATGAAAAAACAAGATGTTTTGGAAGAATCTGTAGAAGCGATTTATTCTGAGGCAGTTAGAATGAAAGGTATGACGAATCAAATGCTGCTTCTTGCAAACACTAGTGCTGAGTGGAATTTGGAGACTAACGAATCAGATTTGGTCCGATTATGTCAGGTGACTGCTGAGCAGTTAGAAAAAACATATGCTCGGACTTTTCGTGTTATAACAGAGGAAGAAAAGATTGTTGTAAATATTGACAAACAAAAAATAAAACAAGTATTAGTAGTTTTATTGGATAACGCAATGAAATACAGTAAAGATTCTATAGATATTATAGTAGGAATACAAAAAGAAAAAGTCTTTTTTTCTATTCAAGATTACGGTATGGGCATACCTAAGGAAGATATACAGAAAGTGTTTGATCGTTTCTTTCGAGTTGATAAAGCGAGGAGTAGGGAAACGGGAGGTACCGGTTTAGGTTTATCGATTGCCAAACAAATTATTGATGCTCATGAAGGAGATATACAACTTGAAAGTGAAGAAGGAAAATGGACGAAAGTTACAGTAAATTTACCTCATTTTTCATAAAGGGATAGGAGCTTTAAAAATGAAAAAGAAATGGAAAATTGCATTGTTAGTTTGCTTTGCGGTTGTAAGTGTAGCGTTTGTATCACAACGTATTGTTTCAAAGCAAGGAGAAACAATATTATCTGAGAAGCAAATTCAAAGTATTGTATCTGAACAGTATCCTGGAAAAATTAAAAGTATGAAATTGGTAAATAAAGGGGAACAAGATTTTTATAAAGTAAACCTTTCAAATGAGCAAGGCTTATATGAAATAATAGTAGATGCCAAAAATGGAGAGATAAAACGCGCAAAAGAAATATCATTAAAAAGTAATACAATAACGAAAGAGAAAGCAGAAGAAATTGCGCTACAGAAAGTACAAGGTGTAATTAAACATACTATATTAGAAAAAAGAAATGAGATAGAAGTGTTCGTAATTACGGTAGAAACAAATGATAAACAAAGTAAGGCAGTTGAGATTGAAAAAACTACTGGTAAAATTCAATTGTTAGAGAAACCG
This sequence comes from Bacillus cereus, assembly GCF_007678085.1. Classification (GTDB taxonomy): domain Bacteria; phylum Bacillota; class Bacilli; order Bacillales; family Bacillaceae_G; genus Bacillus_A; species Bacillus_A cereus_BE. The sequence goes on from NZ_VEDW01000001.1 coordinate 671,693, forward strand.
ATGAAAAAAGTTACAGAAGAGCAGGCAAAAGAAATTGCAGTGCAGCAAGTGCCAGGGAATATAAAGGGAATTAGGCTTGAGCAAAAAAACGAAAAAAAAATATATGTAATAGAAATAGAGAAAAGTACAAATGAGAATGTAATAGTAGAAATTGAAGAAAATACAGGCGCTTTTATTGGTACTTCACAAATACAAAAAGTTATAACAGAAGAGCAGGCAAAAGAAGTGGCGCTACAAAAAGTACCAGGTGGATTTATCGAGAAGGTAAGTGTAGTTGATATAAATGGTATGGCTACCTATCAAATTATAATAAAAAAACAAACAGAAACGGTTGATGTAAGAATACATACAATAACAGGAGAAATTATATCAACTACATCGGTAAATAACGCTATTCAGCAAAAGGAGTCATCACAGCAACAAGATGACGATAATCAAGAAGAGGGCAATGATGATCAAGATGATGATGATGACGAAGGGTAATCACAACAATAAAGGAATTCTCATCAAATTTTAATGTTTCTCACAGTTTTCTTTCATTTTAACATTTTAGTATGTAAGTAAGAAATGAAGAGGAGGAACATGAAATGAAATTATGGATTGGAATCGTAATGGTGTTTTTAATTGCTGGAGGGACAGCATATGGTGTAAATGCAATGGAACATGAAGAAACACGATTTGAAGAGACGAAAGAAAAACGTTACAAAAGTAAAGAGCTTAGTCCGGAAACAGCTAAACAAATTGCAGTTGAAAAGGTAAATGGAGTTGTAGAGGAAATTGATGTAGAACGTATGGATGATAATGGTGTATATGAAGTAGAGGTAGAAACAAATGTAGGTGAGGAAGAAATATATATTAATAAGAAAAACGGGAATATTATAGCGGAAAAGGAATTTGAATTTATAAAAAATGAAGATGATGAAGACCAAGATGAAGACGATATGGATCATGATGATCAAGATGATTAATAACATTGTCCTATTGTACAAAGTTACAATGAAACATTCTTTTTGACAAAAAATAATATAACCCTTGACAGTTACAAATATAACCGATATACTTCATATTAATTTCAAAAGAAAATATATTCTAAATATTAAAATGTGTTGAATAGGAGTAGTAAGGTCGTATATTTGTACAGAGAGCTATGGGTTGGTGTGACATAGTCAAATGACATCCTGAACTCGCCTAGGAGCAGTAAGGTGGAACGGAATCACATTCTTAGTAAATCTTAACGGTTAACCTTCGATATTAGGTTTGTAATCAAACGATTACTACTAAGGTGGATTCATAATGGAATCAATAAGGGTGGTACCGCGTTAAGTAAATGGCTTAGCGTCTCTTTATATAGAGACGTTGAGCCATTTTTTTATTTTATGGAAATAGAAATGGAGGGTTTATTCGGATTGGTTTATAAAATTTAATTATTTATATAAAGTAATTTAACTAGGAGGAAAATAAGATGAAACAGACGGAGCAATGGACTTCGAAATTAGGTTTTATAATGGCTGCAGCAGGATCAGCAATTGGGCTAGGTGCAATATGGAAATTTCCTTATATCGCTGGGAAGAGCGGGGGAGGAGCATTCTTTTTAATCTTTATATTATTCACTGTATTAATTGGGTTACCGCTACTTATAGCTGAATTTATGATTGGACGAAGTACGCAGAAACAAGCAGTTGGAGCATTTAAAAGTATTGCACCAAATACAGGGTGGCACTGGATTGGACGCCTTGGCGTTGGAACATGTTTTATACTACTTTCGTTTTATAGTGTTGTAGGTGGATGGGTGTTAATTTATTTATTCAGAGGAGTAACGGGACAACTTATTACTCCGGGACAAAATTACGGTTCATTATTTACTGAAACAATTGGAAATCCCGCTTGGGCAATTATGGGACATTTCGCTTTTATGTTCATTACGATTTGGGTTGTATCAAAAGGTGTACAAAACGGAATTGAAAAAGCAAGTAAATATATGTTGCCAGCGTTGTTCATTTTATTTGTTGCTCTTATTATTCGTTCATTAACACTTGATAATGCAATGGAAGGTGTGAAGTTTTTCTTACAACCAGACTTCTCAAAGATTACTTCAGAAAGTATTTTGTTCGCAATGGGTCAATCTTTCTTTGCAATTAGTATCGGTATTTCGATTATGGTCACGTATAGTTCCTATTTAAATAAAAAAGAAAGTTTACCAAAATCAGCAATAACAATTGTTGGATTGAATTTATTTGTTTCATTATTTGCAGGTCTTGCTATTTTTCCGGCTGTATTTTCATTAGGAATGGAGCCAACAGAAGGGCCTGGATTACTATTTATCGTATTACCATCAGTATTTAGTCAAATTCCATTCGGTGGTTTATTCTTAACAGTATTTCTGGCACTATTTACATTTGCGACATTAACATCAGCATTTTCACTATTAGAGACAGTTGTTTCAGCATTAGCAAATGGTGAACAAGAAAAGAGAACGAAATTATCATGGATGATCGGTTTCGGCATTTTCTTAGTAGGTATACCATCAGCGTTATCATTTGGAATATGGAGTGATATTACGATTTTCGGAAAGAATATTTTTGATGCAGTAGACTTCTTATCTAGTAATATATTAATGCCGCTTGGAGCACTATTTATTAGTATTTTCGTTTCATTCAAAATGGAGAAGAAGGTACTAGAAGCAGAGTTTTTTGTAGGTGGTAATTATGGAAAGAAAATATTTACTTGTTGGGCGTTTTTACTTCGATTTGTAGCACCGCTTGCAATTATCATCGTCTTTTTAAATGTAATAGGGATTATTTAAGGTAAAATGTTATAATATTCAGTAAAAAAGAAGGTGATGATCATAAAGGCGAATTTGATAGAAGCAGGGAAATACATGCATATTAGAGGCAAAAAGCTATACGTTGAAACGCATGGAAACCCTAAAAATAAACCAGTCCTATACTTACATGGTGGACCGGGAGAAAGTTGTTATGATTTTTCATTTCATCAAGCGGAACGATTAAAAGATTCATTATTTGTAATTTTGATAGATCAAAGAGGTGTATGTCGCTCAGAAGAAATTACTGAAGACGAAGCTTTTGGATTACATGACTTAATTGAAGACTGTGAGGAACTAAAAAAAGTATTACAAATTAAGAAGTGGTCTGTAATTGGACATTCTTTCGGTGGATATGTAGCGTTGCTATATGCGTCGATATATCCAAGTTCAATAGAGAAAATAATATTTGAGGGACCAACTTTCGATTTTGCATTAACAAGTAAAGCTTTGTTACAAAAGACAGCGGATTTATTAAAAAAGTATGGAAAAGAAGAAGTAGCAAAAGCGTGTTTAGTTTATTTATCTAGCAATGCTAGTTCAGAAGAGTTGTTAGAAGCTTATATAAGACTAAGTGATGAACTAGAAGAAAAAAGAATGGAGATTTACAATTATAAGGAAGATGTGACAGATGAGAGTTTATATAGTGATGAAGAGTGGGAAGTATTTTCAAATCGCTCCAAAATTCATTTTGATAGATTAAAATTAGAAGGAGCATTTCATACTTCATTATTACGAAAAATAAAAGATGTACAAAATCCAATGTTATTAATTGTAGGAAAATACGATGCAGTAACGTGTGAAAAACAAATTGATATGTTTAATAAAGATGCTCAAAATGGAGAGTATATTGTATTCGAAGAGAGTGGTCATACACCACATTATGAGGAAGCAGATCGTTTTGTTGAAATAGTCATTCAGTTTTTGAAATAAAATAGAAAGGGAGCTTCGTATAATGCGAAGCCCCCTTTCTTACATTTTGGGATAGGTGATTGTAATATTAGACCATTTGTTTTGCCAATTTTTTTTAGTAACTCTAGCGTTGTACATATGTAATCGTTCTTTTGTTTCAAGAAAATGATCTGTTGGTCTCACTTGTAAGGAAAGAACATCTTCAATACCGCATGGGGCCGTTAGTATGACGTTGTTTAATTCATCAAGTGTAACTCCTAAAGCGGTTGCTGTTTCAGGAAATTTAGAAATAGCATCAACAGAAGAAGAATACGGTGGCATATTATTCACTACATGCATACGAGCTTGATTCTTTACCGACCAAGGGATCGTAGCATCAATATTCTTTAATTTCGTTTCTAATGATTGTTCGTATATCTCATCTTTATGTAGACTATCATAATAAATTACATCAACATCAGGCATAGCTGTTTTAGCTTCATAGTTATGTAAAGTATCCCAAATTTTAGAGCGAACAAACCCGGCGCAAATCCACCAATCAGGTAGCTCAAGTGATTTTGCTAATTGTAATACGTTCATCATCCATTCGTCGTTTTCTATTAAGCGAATTATATCTTGCTTTGTTTGTAGAGTCATTTGTGATCCCACCTACTTTTTTATAGAGGACTAATTCATCAGTTTAATAATCCAAGTGATCCAGTAAGCACCTGGTATGAATAATAGTTGTGCTAATAACGTACCAAAAAGTCTAGAAATCATTAACCAACCATACATTTTACTCATTGCTTCTGCACCTTCTTCTGATTGAAGAGCTCGCTCTGTTAAAAGAGCGATACGTGGATCAAGCAGCACTGTTAATAAAATAGTAGCAAAACCATTAATAAGGCCAGAAGCTGTAGTAGCTTTTGTTGCGTAATCTGGAAGTAAAAAGGAAGCGTAAAGGGCTGAAAGAACACCAGCTGTATAAATTGCAGTAGCAAACATATTAATAAGCATAATACGTTTTGGAATACCACCGATACGCAGTCTATGAATCATTTCTAATTTTGGAAAGCGTACATATTTTTTTGTGTACTTTAATTTTTGAATGTTATTTGTTTTCATCATTCGAATGAAAGAACCGTCTGTTTCAAAGTTTTGAATGACATAACCAAATAGTTTGGTTAAAGTTGGATATAGTATAATCGCAATCAATGTACCGACAGAGGCGGATAATAGAACGAGCCGTATAATATGTTCTAAATTAATGGATGCGTCTAGTTTTGCCTCATCGACAATCCCACCGATTAAAAAGGCTTGTAGCATGTTAGATGTTCTTGAAATAAGTAACACCATACCTACGACAGACAAAGCAACAGCAATTTTCTTTAAACGAACTCCAGCTAATCGAATACTATAAGAGCTCGTTTCAACCGCGTGAATAACAATTGTGAAAGCCATTATAACAATTAAGGTAATTGACATTAGATTCACCGTTTCTATTAAAATAATTGTAACTTTTTTACTTTATCATATGTATTACACTTTGTAACGGAAAGTATGTGACATAGAAGAAATAATTTTTCGAAAAGATAAATAATGGTAGTATAGTGAAAGGTGGGCATGAAAAAGCCTTCTATATAATATGTAAAGTAAAAAGGAGCGGGGGATTAAATTTGTATATAACATTTCTATTTGATTTAGATGGAACATTGACGGATCCGAAAGAAGGAATTATAAATTCAGTATTGTATGCATTAAAAAAGGTTGGCATTGAAGAATTACATGTAAGTGAGTTAGACTCATTTATTGGTCCACCCATTCAGCAATCATTCGTAGAGAGATATAATATGAATGAAGGAGAAGTTGAACGAGCTGTTTTTTATTTCAGGGAGTATTTAAAGCAACGTGGGTTGTTGGAGAATAATGTATACGAGGGTATTCCAAATCTTCTAAAACAATTAAAAGATAACGGAAATCGTTTATTTATAGCAACTTCAAAGCCTACTATATTTGCTGAACAAGTTATAGAGCATTTTCAACTAACGAATTATTTCGAAGGTATTATTGGAAGTAATTTAGATGGTACGAGAATAAAAAAAGAAGAAATTATTGCTCATATTTTACAAACAAATGAAGAACTTAATAAAGAAGAAATTGTTATGATTGGAGATAGAAAACACGATATCATAGGGGCGAATTATAATGGAATTGCTTCAGTCGGTATATTATATGGCTATGGTAGTGAAACAGAATTGACTGAAGTTGGTGCGACTCATATAGTAAATGATGTAAAAGAATTACATTATTTTTTGGTAGAAAATAGTTTGATAAAGAAGTAAATATAGAGACTAAAAATCCCTTTATAACGTATGACGATGAAATCGTTTATGTTTAAAGGGATTTTTCATATGTAATCGAATACTTATAATTAGACATTTTTAGCATAAAAAATTTGTATGAATAAGAGGAGGGATGTCAGAATCAAAAGACTAGTAGTAGAAGTTTAACAATAAAAGTTTGAATTTTCTGTTTAAAGGAGGGGTATAATTGGAGCTAGTTATTATATTATTAGCACTTAGTTTACTTATGTTTGTAGCATATAGAGGGTTTTCTGTAATTTTATTTGCACCTATTTTTGCATTATTTGCGGTATTTTTGACAGAGCCTAGTTTTGTATTACCTTTCTTTTCGAATATCTTTATGGAGAAAATGGTAGGTTTTATTAAACTATATTTCCCTGTATTTTTACTTGGGGCAATATTTGGGAAAGTAGTAGAAATGTCAGGAATTGCAGACTCGATTGCAAAGACAATTATAGAGTTAGTTGGTGAAAAACGTACGATTTTAGCGATTGTATTAATGGGTGCTATCTTAACGTATAGTGGTGTTAGTGTGTATGTAGTAGTGTTTGCTGTATATCCGTTCGCAGCTAAGTTGTTTCGACAAGCGAATATTCCAAAACGTTTAATTCCTGGAACGATTGTTCTTGGAGCGGTCACGTTTACAATGGATGCGCTACCTGGATCCCCACAAATTCAAAACGTAATACCTACAACGTTTTTTAAAACAGACATTTATGCTGCGCCGATACTTGGTATTGTAGGGGCAATTTTTGTACTTACGTTAGGTTTACTATATTTAGAGAGTAGACGTAAGAAGGCGAAAGCAGCAGGAGAAGGGTATTTTGGTTTTAACGATGGGGATACTGAAATGGCAGCTTCTTTGCAAGTAGAACAAAATGATATGCCGTTACTTAAAAGTATTGAAATTACAAGAGTTCAGCAAGTGATTGCTTTTATACCACTTATTTTAGTAGGTGTAATGAATAAGGTGTTTACTATTATGATACCGAAGTGGTATCCGAATGGTTTTGATTTTTCTACAATTGGTATGAAAACATTTGGAAAAGTAGAATTAAGTGGAGTAGTTGGAATTTGGTCAGTAGAATTGGCACTTATTATAGGTATAGTAACTACGTTATTATTATATTGGAAACGAGTAGTAACAGGATTTCAAGCTGGATTGAATACAAGTATTGGTGGAGCGCTACTTGCAACGATGAATACAGGAGCTGAGTTTGGATTCGGTGGTGTCATCGCGGCACTTCCAGGCTTCGCAATTATGAGAGATGGCATTTCTGCCACATTCACAAATCCTCTAGTGAATGGAGCAGTCACGACGAATATTTTAGCTGGAATTACAGGCTCTGCATCAGGAGGAATGGGAATTGTTTTGAGTGCGATGGGAGATAAGTTTATTGCAGCGGCCAATCAATTCGATATTCCATTAGAAGTAATGCATCGTATTGTTTCAATGGCATCAGGAGGAATGGATACATTACCACATAACGGAGCAATTATTACTATTCTTACAGTTACAGGTTTAACACATAAACAGTCATATAAAGATATTTTTGCTATTACAATTTTGAAAACGGTTGCTGTGTTTTTAGTAATCGCATTCTATACTGTAACAGGAATTTATTAAGTCGATATTTTATAAATTAAAATATTAATTAGGGTAAGAAGGGGTGGAGTACTTGCAAGAAGTTGCTGAGTTTCGTATGCCGAAGTCTGTATTATATGGAAGAAATTCGCTTGAAAAGCTGGGGGAACAATCTAAGAAGTTGGGGAAAAGAGCGTTTATAGTTACGGATACAATTATGGAGGATTTAGGATATGTTGAGAGGTGTATACAACAATTAAATACGAAAGGTATAACTGTTATTACATATAATAAAGTGAATGCTGAGCCTACAAATATACATGTGTTAGAAGCGTTAACACTTTGTAAAGAAGGAAAGTGTGATTTTATTATCGGTATTGGTGGTGGAAGTTGTATTGATGCAGCGAAAGCAGTTGCGGTGTTATATACAAATGGTGGAGAAGTGGAAGATTACGTCCAAAAGGATATGGAAATAGATAATGATCCGCTACCACTTATTGCAATCCCAACAACTTCTGGTACTGGGTCGGAAGTAACAAGTGTAGCAGTAATTACGAATAAACGAACAGATGTAAAAATGATGATGAAACATCCAAGTTTTACCCCACAAGTAGCGATTATTGACCCAATTTTAACACGTTCGGTACCACCTCATATTACAGCAGCAACAGGGATAGATGCATTATGTCATGCAGTCGAAGCATATATTTCTAAAGTTTCACAATCACTTACAGATGTATTAGCTCTTTCTGCCATTGAAAGTACTATGAAATATTTACGTATTGCATATGAAGATGGAGAGAATATGGAGGCAAGAGAAGCGATGATGATAGCATCCTTACAAGCTGGAATCGCATTTTCAAATGCATCTGTTACATTAGTTCATGGGATGTCAAGACCAGTAGGAGCGTTATTTCATGTACCACATGGTATATCGAATGCAATACTATTACCGACAGTTTTAGAATATACAAAAGTGAGTGCAGTAAAAAGACTAGCGGAAATTGGACGTTGTTTAAATAAAGATATGTATTCCTATTGTGATGAAGAAGTAGCCGACTACACGCTTGGCGAAATAAAAAAACTTTGTTTTGATCTTCGTATTCCAAATTTAAAAGAATACGGAATTGGTGAGGTTGAGTTTGAAAAAGCTATTTCTAAAATGGCATCAGATGCAATTGAAAGTGGAAGTCCAGCAAATAATCCACGTGTGCCATCGTATGATGAAATTAAACAGTTGTATCGAGAATGTTTTCATTATCAATATGAAGATTCTATAAAAATATTAGATGATTAATTTCAGAATATTCTTATAAAATTTCCTTGGAAATAGTTAAAACAAGACTTTATATTTCAAACGTAAAGTCTTGTTTTTATTGTGTATAATATACATAATAAAATGTTGTAATTAACATAAAATATAGTGCGAGGTAGGTGTTACTTTTCATGAAAACAATAGGTTTAATTGGTGGTATGAGTTGGGAATCGACTACTGAATATTATCGAATCATAAATGAAGAAATAAAAGAGAGATTAGGAGGATTACATTCAGCAAAATGTATGATTAATAGTGTGGACTTTGAAGAGATTGAACGATTCCAGTCTAACGGAGATTGGGATGGAGCAGGAGAATTATTAGGGAATGCAGCATATTCGTTACAAAAGGGAGGAGCCGATTTTATAATTATTTGCACAAATACAATGCATAAAGTAATTGAGAAAATAAAGGAGAATATTCATATTCCAGTCTTACATATCGCTGATGCAACAGCGAAAGAAATTAAAAGGAAAGATATTCAAAAGGTTGGTTTACTAGGAACTAAATATACAATGGAGCAAGACTTTTATAAATTACGAATAGAGGAAAATCATATAAAAGTAATGGTTCCATCAAAAAAGGATAGAGATAAGGTAAACGAAGTAATATATACAGAATTATGTTTAGGAAAGATAACATCTCCATCTAGGGAATATTATAAAAGAGTGATAGAAGAGCTAGTACAAGAAGGGGCACAAGGAATCATATTAGGTTGTACAGAAATAGGATTATTAATTAAGCAGGAAGACGTATCAGTTCCGATATTCGACACAACTCATATACATGCAGTTGAAGCAGTTAATTTCGCTTTACGAAATAGAGTATAATCATATTATGTAACCTAGTTCGTGTATGTGGAAAACATTCAGAAAATATTTTATAATGTAAGTGGTTACATTTAAGGGGGAATGCGTATGTTTTCAGTTCAACCAATCGCATTTGTACATAATGAAAGAAAGGAAATAAAAGATGATGAGTGGGGAGAAGTAAGATCCTATATTACTTTAACTGAAATGTATACAGAAGAAAGTATACAAGGGATTGAAGATTTTTCTCATATTGAAGTTGTTTTTTATTTTCATAAAGTAACGGATGAACAAATTCAATATTTTGCTAGACATCCTAGAAATAATAATGATTATCCTAAAGTAGGTATTTTTGCACAGCGTGGAAAAAATCGTCCGAATCGCATAGGAGCAACCATTGTAAAGGTAATCAAAAGAGAAGGTAAATCAATTATTGTTGAGGGGTTAGATGCTATTGATGGCACCCCTATATTGGATATAAAGCCGGTAATGAAAGAGTTTATGCCGAAAGAAGAAATTGTACAGCCTAAATGGGCAACGGATATAATGAGACAGTATTGGAAGGGGAATGGAGTAAAATGAGAATATATGAGGCAACAATTGCAGATTTAGATGGACTAGCATCAGTTTTTAATAACTATCGTATGTTTTATAGACAAGATTCCGATATAGAAGGAGCAAAAGTGTTTTTGCGAAATCGAATCGAGAGAAAAGAATCCGTTATTTTCGTAGCAGTTGAAGACGATGAATATATTGGATTCACACAATTATATCCATCATTTTCTTCCATTTCGATGAAAGAATTATGGATTTTAAATGATTTATTTGTACAAGCCACTAAACGCGGAGCAGGAACAGGAAAAAAATTATTAGAAGCTGCTAAAGGATTTGCATTAGAAAATGGTGCAAAAGGTGTAAAATTACAAACTGAGATTGATAATTTATCAGCGCAGCGATTATATGCTGAAAATGGTTATTTGAGAGATAATCGTTATTTCCATTATGAATTAACGTTTTAAAAAAATCATATAAAAAGAGACGTTTTCACAATGAAAACGTCTCTTTTTATATGATTATAGTTGATTTAAAACCCAATTTGTAGCATCTTCAAAGTTTTCTGCAATGTAGTTTGGTTCAATATGTGCCCATTTGTCTCGGTACGTATGTAAAGCATCATATCCAGCGCCTGTTCGAACTAATATCGTCGTCGCATGTACTGTTGCTCCTGCAAGGATATCGGTCCAGCGATCACCAATTACAGCGCATTTTGTTAAATCAAGCCCATGTTTTTCGGCTGCTTGTAGCATCATACCTGTACTTGGTTTACGACATTCACAACCATCACCGTGTTTGTGAGGACATATGTAAATATCATCAAAGCCGAATCCTTTTAATTCTTGTGCAAAATCAGCAACAGTCGCTATCCCGTCTGCGATACCTGGCTGGTTTGTGAAAGAGAAAATTTTTATATTTTGAGCCTTTAGTTTTTGCAGAGCTGCTTCTGTAAAAGGAAATAATGTAAAAGAACCTGGATAATGTATTGTAGTGTCACCGCCAATTGTACCGTCACGATCAATAAAAATAGCTTCGATGTTTGTCATAGTTTTAGTCCTTTCCATGTATAAGTAGTTTAAAAATGTTTTACAAATCGATATCCATTTACTTCATATCCTAATTTTTTGTAAAAAGGATGTGCTTCTACTCTTTTTGTTCCACTAACTAGCCATGTACCAATGCAATTATGTTTTTTGGCTAATTGTTCTGCATAATCCATTAATACTTGTCCAATGCCTTTCCGTCGTATTGTAGAATCAACACTAATAATTGAAATCTCCCCATAACGAGTTATATCTTCTAAATTTTCACGTATACGAAACCCAAGTAATCCACATATGGTTTCTTCTTCCTCATAAACATATAAAAAATCAAAGGGACTCATTTGTACGAACTGCAATCGGTTGTTCATATCTTCATAGGAAATAGAGGCACCTTTTAATTCTTTTGTTAAAGAACAAAGTGCATCTATATCGTCTATCGTAGCTTTGCGAATTTGAAAAGACATAGTATCCACTCCAATAAAATATAATCAAACATTAAATATTCTGTTAAAAAGTATTTATTCCTGCTACGAAAATAAATATTTTATAATGATATATAGATAGATATATGTTATTCTTTTCCTTGATTGTATTGGAAATGGAAAGAAGGGAAATGTATGTTAGACGTGAATATCCGCTCTGCTGGATATGATATAGGGAAAAAGACAATTCATGATATTGCCTTTTCGATTGAAAAAGGTGAATTAGTTGCACTTATTGGTGCGAATGGTGCTGGGAAGAGTACGACGATTAAAACGATGCTCGGTTTACTTGTAAATATGGATGGTGAAATATCATTCGGTGAAAAAAAGAATCCTTATGCATATGTGCCGGAACATCCGACATATTATGAGTATTTAACGCTATGGGAACATATTGAACTATTAATGGCTGCTCGTGAGAATGAGATAGGAAGCTGGGAAAGGAAAGCTGAAGAATTATTACATATGTTTCGAATGGATAAACATAAACATGAGTATTTATCAAAGTTTTCAAAAGGAATGAAACAAAAATCGATGCTCATTTTGGCGTTTTTAACTGAACCAGATTTTTATATCATTGATGAACCTTTTATCGGCTTAGACCCAGTAGCTACGAAAGAGTTTTTAAGTTATTTATATAAAGAGAAAGAACGTGGGGCAGGAATTTTACTTTGTACGCACGTATTAGATACTGCTGAAAAAATTTGTGAAAGGTTTTTACTCATTTCGCAAGGTACATTAGTCGCAGATGGACATTTAGAATCTATCCAAACGTTAGCGGAAATGCCAGGGAGTTCTTTATTAGACTGCTTTGATGTAATCGTAAGGCGTGAACAACATGATTAAACAACAATTTTATAAAAGATTGCGTCATGAACTGAGGCGTAAATGGAAGTCCGTACGCTCTATAACTGATTGGACAGTCGCGCTATATATTATTATTCCAGCACTTATATTTATGGGGATTTATTATCGTTCACTATGGATAGAAGAATTATCGATGGGAGAGACAGTTTATTTTGGGTTAGGTCTATTCGCATTTTATGTAATTACATATTCAAGAGGAATTCGTTCATTTTTTGAACAAGCGGATAGTTTATTTTTAATTTCGTATCCCGCTCACATGCAAAAGTTAATCCAGTATGGCATGATATATACGTTTATTCGAATAGCGATAACGAATGTAATAGTAGTAGTTGCTATGTTACCAGTGTTGATGAAAAGTATCGGAGTGACGAAAATACAAGTCGTATTATTTTGGGTATTCTTTACTGTATTTCGATTTTTATTGTCGTTATTAACGAGATTTATTCATATACGTGTGGAGAAACGATGGCTATTATGGATTATAAAAAATGTAATGTTTTCTATAAGTTTAACCATTTTTGGAGTGAGTCTGTTTCTTATTTATAAAAATCCATTTTATTCTATACTATGTATCGGTCTAGCGGTTTTTCTAATTATCGTATTGATAAAAGAAAAATTGAATTATAAAAATTGCTTTTTTAAAGAAGTAGAGAAAGAGAAAGAAGAAAGTATGCGCTGGACGAGTGGGATTATGCAAGTTGGTGGTCATACAGCTAAACCGAGTAGTTCGAGTAAAAAACCATGGATGTTTCCGCGTTCTAAAAAGTTTTTAGGAAAGAAAAAGGAATCTCGTATTGTTGAATCCTTTTTAAAAGAATTTTTCCGTACAAGTAGTACGCGAATATTTTATATTCAAATTCTATGTATAAGTACTGTCAGTATTATTATGAGTCCAAGGTGGATTGCAGCTATTATTCTTGCATTTGCTTTAGTTGGAATTTCTCGTTATGCACGCGATTATTGGAATGAATTTTCGAAAAAAATGTTTCTTCATTTATATTGTGATGAAGGAAAATTACTATTGTTAAGATGGAAGGCAGATCGCTATTTATTACTTCCAGTACTACTTTTGTATGGAATAGTTATCCTTTCACATTTTTATTTATTACTAGCTGTAATTGCCGGGATTCTTTTTATAGTATGGATTGGTTGGATTGTATTTTTACCATAGGAAAAGAGCCGAAAAACGGCTCTTTTTTTAATCTGTTACACATTGATAAAGAAAATATGCTAAAACGAGTATGCTTGCGGCGGAATACATGACATCTAAAGACATATGATCGCCTCCTCATTGTTGTTGTATTTTATTGTATGAAATCTTACAATTTCATATTCAAGTGAAAAATATGTGAACGTTAACAAAATTGTAAAGTGCAAAAATTACAATCATTTTGTATAATAGAAGAAACAACTGTTATATAAAATATAATGAGTGAAAGAGGAGGGAACATACATGCCAAATTGGTTTAGAAAAACCTTAGTCGCCTTAATTACCGTATTTACATTTGGTTTAGTGACGCCTCCTTCCATATTGCTTGATAATGCCAAAGCTGCGGACAAGCCTACGAGCACAGCTGGGCAACAAAATTTGGAGAGTACGTCCTATACATATGAAGAAACGAATGACAGGTTAACCACCGATATTTTTATTACGTATGCAATGCAAGAAGCAGAGAAGCAGTCGATGCAAAAGTTTGGCACTAAAATTGGTCCAGTAATTGAAGATGAATTTAAAGATGTAATATTACCGAAAATTGAAGAGGCAATTGCTGAGCTTGCCAATGATGTACCAGAAGATTCACTACAATCATTAGCGATTTCCCAAAAACCAGCTGGTGGAAATAATGAAAAAATCTTTCACGTTTATGACACGAAATCAGGAAATGACTTATTGCGATTTCATGTAAGGAGAGATCATCCACCGCAAGATGGTTACTATTTTAATTTCCACTATCACCGTTTTGATGATGGGTACTCTGGACACCATGAGTTAGGGAATATTTATTGGAATACGAATGTACCGCCAAAATGGCTTTCTTAAAAAGAACAAGAGAAAATCTTGTTCTTTTTAATTTTTGGAGAAGGGTAAGACAACTATGTTGTTGAATAAAATAGGTTTAGAAAAAAGAAGCAAAGGGAGTATGGGAATGCAAAAGTATATTGTTTTTGACTTTGATGGCACATTAGTAGATTCACAAAATATATTTGTACCAATTTATAATCAAATTGCTGAAAAGCATGGATATAAAACGGTAAGGGAAGAAGAAATTGAGTATTTACGGAAATTAACGATGCCAGAGAGATGTAAACAACTCGATGTACCATTGTATAAACTACCAATATTAGCACTAGAGTTTTATAAATTGTATCAACCTGCCATAAAAGATCTTATTTTGTTCCATGGGATGAAGGATGTATTAGATGAGTTACATAAAAAAGGCTACGGAATTGCAGTCATATCATCGAACTCAGAAGAGCATATTCGGGCGTTTTTACACAATAATGATATAGAAAATATACAAGAAGTATATTGTTCTAAAAATTTGTTCGGTAAAGATAAAATGATAAAAAGATTTTTAAAATCGAAAAATATAACAGAGAAAGATATGTTATACGTCGGTGATGAACAGCGAGACGTAGCAGCTTGTAAAAAGGCTGGGGTGAATGTGATTTGGGTATCTTGGGGATATGATGTCATTGAAACAGTGAAAAAAGATGCACCAGATTATATGGTCAATACACCAATGGAAATTGTGCAAGTAGTACAAGGAGCGTATTCTTAATATGAATACACTTCGTACAGGCATTCATCATATTGAATTTTGGGTAGCGAATTTAGAGGAATCCATTTCTTTTTATGATATGTTGTTTTCCATAATTGGATGGAGAAAGTTAAATGAAGCATCATATAGTACGGGAGAAAGTGAAATATATTTTAAAGAAGTAGACGAGGAAATCGTAAGGACGTTAGGGCCTAGACATATTTGTTACCAAGCTATTCATAGAGAAGTAGTAGATGAGGTAGCAGAGTTTCTTTCTAGTACGAAAATAAAGATAATACGTGGTCCGATTGAAATGAATCATTATTCGGAAGGGTATTATACAATTGATTTTTACGATCCGAATGGATTTATTATAGAAGTAGCGTATACACCAAATGTAGAAATGTAAGGGGAATATACATGAAAACAATTACAGCATGGCAAAACAATATACAGATAGTAAAAGATGCAGTTAATATTGAAGAAATTTCTAAAGGTTTCTCACCTGATAAGAAATATATCATTACGAAAGCGAATAATGAAAAATATTTATTACGAACAGGCGATATAAAAGAGTATGAAAGAAAGAAAATAGAGTTTCAAATTTTAAATGAAATGCAAAAACGTAGTGTGCAAGCTCAAAAACCAATTGAAATGGGTTTATTGGCAGAGGAAGACGTATGCTATGGTATTTTTTCATATATAGAAGGGGAAGATGCGAAGAAACTATTGCCTACGTATTCACCAAAAGAACAATATGAAATTGGTATAGAGGCAGGACAAGATTTAGCAAAAATGCATACATATGAAGCTCCTAATGATATCCTTCCGTGGTATGAAAGAGCAATGAAAAAACATCAAAAATATGTAGAGGCATATAAAACCTGTGGAATAAAAATAAAAAATGATGATAAAATCATAAAGTTTATAGATGAAAATGAAATGTATGTAAAGAACCGTCCAAATCGATTTCAACACGATGATTTTCATTTAGAAAATATAATTGTGCGAGATGGGAAATATGTAGGTGTTGTTGATTTTAATGGCTATGACTGGGGCGATCCACTTCATGATTTCGTAAAAATTGCACTGTTTGCAAGGGATATTAGTATTCCGTATTCAATCGGACAAATAGAAGGATACTTTAATGGGAAAATACCAGAGGAGTTTTGGAAATTATATGCGGTATACGTTGGTATGACAGTTTTCTCATCAGTTGTATGGTCATTACGAGCAGCACCGCACATGTTAGATGATACGTTAGAACGCCTTACTATCGTTTTAGAGGATCATAAAGACTTTGAGTTATCGAAGCCAATCTGGTTTCAACCAGAAAAGATTGACATGAAATAAAAAAGGAAGGTGTGATTCACACCTTCCTTTTCCTATTACCATTTTTCGTTTTGAAGTAGTTGTAATGCTAACTTTACATCTATATCTTCTTGTATATGTTCCGGAGTCCATGGGATATGTATATGTGGTTGTATACCAATTCCGGACATTCCTTCGCCTTTATCTATAATAGAAAGCCGTGAAGTAGGGTAATAAAGAGCGAATGTATCAGCCCATTTCATTACCGCTAAATTAGAATAATCATTTAAACCAGCAGTAGGACGACCTATTACTTTTACTTTCGATGATTTTTTTGCAACTTCTACAAAAGAATCACCAGAACTTCCGCATGTAACATCTGTTAATATCACTACTCTAGTAGGTGATTTCCTTCCATGTATTGTTAATGATTGGAGTTCTTTTGGTAATTCAGAAGGATCAAATGTAACGAACCCTTTTTTATAATTCTTTTTTAAATCTTGAATAAATATATCTGTGAATATTTTGGAAAGTTCGTCTAAAGAATCATAATCTTCCATTTCCATGTCTTTCATACGTAAATGAAAGTTTCGTTCCGTATGATTTAATTGCATTGTATCTGAAGAATCGAAAAGGGAAATCTCTTTGTCTTCGAATATGTAAGGAAGTAATTTGAAAAATGCATCATCACTTCCACCACGATTCAAACGCACATCAATAATTAAATTCGGAAAAGAATTTAGCTCATTTTTGTGTGAGTCTAATAATCTATTAATAGCTTCAGTATTTGCGAAATCCGTCAAAGTAATTAAAAGTGTATCTTTATTATGCTGTTTAAATGAATAAATAGGCGTGTATTCATTTTGTTTATACTTTTGTAAAGTAATTGTTTGAGTCAATCCATCTTCATCTATAAGTGTACAATTTGACGATTTTAATAAAACATAATCCCATTTTTCTCGTTCATATGTAGCTTCATTTAAATACTTCTTATATTTTATTAATAGCTCAGGAATTTTCATATTATCTAATGCTAGTATAGACTGTCCTTTTTTCACTCTTACTTCATGTGAAGTGGATGTAATATATAGGCGATCTTCGTATCTTTTCACTTGGAAACCAACACTGTTAAGAGGTTGATTGTTAGAGTTCATTTTGAAAAACATATGATTATCTTTAAAGTCTATTAAGTAATCACGTACAATTTCAGTGAAATAAACTGGTGTCAGTTCTCCGTGTTTCTCTAATTTCTCGATTGTCTGTAAATAAGTAGTAGGATCGTCCCATCCTTTTTTATCAATACAACCGGAATAATCGTGATGAGTAATCGAAACAACTTCTTTGAAAATTTCTGTGTACACAGCTTTTCCTCCAGATAATTTAATTAGTTAAATAATACAATTCTATATCCTTTACGTATTATCCTTTTTTGCATAGAGAAAAGAGGAATAGAGGGATGTGTTATCATCCCTCTATTAAAATATTTATTTAATTTTCGTAAATACAAGTGGCTGCGTACTTAACATAGCTGGCACATGTAACTGAAGGGATGGGAATTCACCACTCACATTCATTTCATAAGCGAATAATAAATTCATTTTCATTTGGAATAAGTCAACTTTAGCAGAGAAGATGTCGTAATGATGATGCGCTAATTGAATGTCCATCTCCATAAATTGTACAAATAACGAATCATCTCGTTTGTATACTTGTAATACTCCGTATGCAGGGTGTTCGAAAGTACCAGTATAGTCCTCTAATTTGTGAGAAGGTGTAGTCCCTTTCATTTGTTCTGGAATGGATTCGGTTGCTTCTTTCATCATTTCCTTCATTTTTTCAGTATCTTCTACAGCACGTTTATGCCAATCAATGGATTCTAATTCAAGCAGTTCGTCATAAATTTGATTAGCGAGATAAGTAGGAAGTAATGTGCCTCCAGCATTCGTTAAAATGACAAGGCCGATGTTTTCTGTTGGTATGAAAGAAACAAGCGCTGAAAATCCATCAATATTACCACCATGATGAATCACCTTATTACCACGATAAGCGCTTATAAACCAACCAAGGCCGTAACTATTTAATGGAGATTCAGGAAGTGATAAAACTGGTTGATCTGGAATGGAATTATGTGGTGTATACATTTGTTGTAATAATTCAGAGGAGATTAATTCATGATCTCCAAATTTACCTTTGTTTAAGTGAAGAAGGACCCAATTTGCCATATCTTCAATTGTAGAATTAATACATCCAGCAGCTCCGACTGTATCGATGTTACGGAATGGAACTTCTTTTATTTCACCTTCATTTTCAATGTAAGGTAAAGCATAATCATCTGTAGTTTGTGAATCTGTAACAGAGAAATTTGTATGTCTCATATTTAAAGGTTCTAAAATATGTTCTGTAGCGTATTGCTCCCACGTTTGATTCGTAATGTTTTCTACAATGTAACTCATTGTTGCATACATTAAGTTGTTATAAAGAAATGCTGTACGGAACGGTGCATCAAGTGGTAAATGTTTTATTTTTTCAACGAGATCTTTTCGAGGTAAGGAAGAGCTATACCAAAGAGCCTCATGACGGCTTACACCAGTTCGATGAGAAGCTAAATCTCGTCCGGTAACTTGTGAGCTAGCAAGTAGTTCAGATAAAGAGAAGTTAGGTATATAAGACTGGACAGGACTATCCCAATTAAATTTTTGTTGTTGTGCTAATAAACTTAATGAAAGTGTGCCAAAAGCTTTCGTTGAGGAACCAATTGCGAACCGAGTACTCGGTGTAACAGCCTCTTTTGTCTCTATATTACGATAGCCGAAACCTTCTGAAATAATAACTTCACCATCTTTTATAACAGCTACAGCGCAACCAGGAACATGTAAATCCTTCATCATTCTTTCAACCATTGTTTGTAAAGAAGTCATAACAGGAGTTTCAATTTTAGACATACTTCTAACCTCCAAATATAAATTTTGTTCTACCGCACTATAATTTCGGTAATAGAAAATAAAAACCTTTATAAATATGGAAAGTTAATAATTTTGTAAGAATGAATAAAATTATTATTTATTTAGAATTTTATTTTTATTATAATTAATTTAAATTAAGATTTAGAAAAGATGGTGAAGAAGTGTGCTAACAATAAAGAGAGTGCTTTGTGATAATAAAAAAAATCCGATAGGTATAGATTCAAAAGTTGTTAAAATGAGTTGGCAGCTTGAGTCGAGTAACCGAAATGTAAAACAATTTGCTTATCAACTGCAGGTTGCGAAGGATAGAGATTTTGAGATTATAATGTTTGATTCGCAAAAAGTAGAAACAGATCAAAGTATACATGTACCAGTCAATTCATTTTCATATAAAGCAGAGACGCGTTATTTTTACCGGGTAAAGGTATGGGATAATTACGGAGAAGAATCATCTTGGTCTAAAGTTGCATTTTGGGAGACTGGATTACAAGGGCAAGATAACTGGAGCGGAAATTGGATTGCTGCGAAAAAAGAGTGCACGCAAGTTATGTCCTTTAAAAAAAGCTTTTCTATTAAAAAATTAGTTAAAAAAGCACGTTTATATATTACTAGTTTAGGATTATACGAGGCTTCTATAAATGGAGAGCGTATTGGAGATTGTTATTTTACTCCCGGATGGACAAGTTATGATAAAAGGGTATTGTATCAAACATATGATATAAAGCATGTATTAAAGATTGGGCATAATGATATTTCTACTCTGTTAGGCAACGGCTGGTATAAAGGGCCGATTACTATGCATCATGTGAGTAATTATTACGGGAAAAGACGTGCAATAATTGCTCAATTACATATAACATATGAAGATGGAACGAAAGAAAAAATTGTAACGGATGAAACATGGAAGGTAACTTCAAGCCCAATTTTGTACTCAGAAATTTATGAAGGTGAAGTATACGATGCTAGACTAGAAGAAAGTGTGCAAGAGCTAGAAGATGTTGAAGTACTTGAGCATTCTAAACAAATAGTTGTTGCGCAAGAAAATAAATCAATTCGTAAAATGAAAATTATAAAACCAATTTCTATTTCAAAACTACCGAATCACGAATGGCTTATTGATATGGGACAAAATATGGTAGGTTGGGTTCAATTTATAGTCCGTCATGTTTATAGTGGTCAAAAGATAGAATTGCATCACGCTGAAATATTGGATAAAGACGGTAGTTTTTACGCTGGAAATCTCCGAAAGGCAAAACAAAAAATAGTGTATATAGCAAAAGGAGAGGAAGAGGAAACGTTTGAACCTCATTTTACATATCAAGGCTTTAGGTATGTGAAAATAAGTGGATTAACCCAGCCGCCTCAAAAAGCAGATTTTGAAGGGATTGTATTACATACAGATGTGGAAAAAGCGACTGAATTTGAAACGTCGAATCCATTAATCAATCAACTTCACCATAATGTGGAATGGTCTCAAAGAGGGAACTTTTTTGATGTGCCAACAGATTGTCCGCAGCGAGATGATCGACTCGGATGGACCGGAGATGCACAAATGTTCATTGGGACAGCTACGCAAATTATGAATGTACAATTGTTCTTTAAAAAGTGGCTCCAAGATTTATCATTAGATCAAAATGTTAATGGAGCTGTGCCTTTAGTTATTCCAGATGCTTTTGGGAAAAGAGAAGATTTTGATTTAGATACTTCTGGTGGTTGGGGCGATGCAGCAATTATATGTCCATGGGTTCATTATTTACATTACGGAGATGTATCGATTTTAAAAGAACAATATGACAGTATGAAGAAGTATATAGATTATATACGTTCACAAGGTGAAAATGAGTATTTATGGGATACAGGCTATCATTTAGGGGATTGGCTCGCATTAGATACGAAACCTGATGTATATGAAGGCGGAACAGACAAGCATTTTATTGCGACAGCTTATTATGCATATTCTACATCGCTTTTACGAAAGGTTGCTGAGATTTTAGGTGAAAATACAGATGCTAAGTTTTATGCGGAGCTACATGGAAATATTGTTCAAGCGTTTCAAAATGAATTCGTTACACCGAATGGTAGGTTAATTTCAAATACCCAAACAGCCCACATATTAGTACTACTTTTTGAACTAGTGAAAGATAATGTGAAGGAGAAAGTATTTAATCGCTTAATTGAGCTTTTAAAAGAAAATAAAAATCATTTAACAACAGGTTTTATAGGAACACCGTATTTAAATTTAATATTAAGCAAGTTTAACCGTCATGACCTTGCTTGTAAGCTTCTATTTCATGAAGATTATCCATCATGGTTATACCAAGTGAAACAAGGTGCCACAACGATTTGGGAACATTGGGATGGCGTGAAAGAGGATGGAACACTTTGGAATGATAGTATGAATTCGTACAATCATTACGCATATGGCTCTATCGTTGAATGGATATACCGATATATTATTGGATTAGAAGTGGATGCAACGAAACCTGCATATAAACATTTTTATATTCAGCCTCATTTTAATTCTAATTTAAACTGGGTTTGTATAAAGCGTGAAACAACATATGGAGAAATTAAAATTGATTGGCGTGTAGAACATGGACAAGCAGTATTAAACGTTGATGTGCCAACAAATACATCTGCCACATTACGAATAGTGGAAGATGATTGGAAGGCAAGTGATATGCCTGAAATGAAATTAGGTTCAGGCGCATATGAATTTAGATTTTGTAAGAACATACAGAAGTAGAATTTTGTTAAGTATAGAAATGTTTTTTTATAAATTTAGTTTGTTCAATCTGTTAGCATTAAATTTATGATAAAATCCATATAGACTAGAGATTTGAAAGAAGGTTTTTCTACATATGAAACATGCTGAAAATGAATACTTAAATTTATGCCGCCATGTAATGGAGCATGGTACGAAGAAAGAAGATCGTACAGGGACAGGCACTGTATCTGTATTTGGATATCAAATGCGTTTTGATCTAAGTAAAGGTTTTCCTTTATTAACGACAAAGAGAGTGCCATTTCGCCTTGTAGCGAGTGAACTGCTTTGGTTTATGAAAGGTGATACAAATATTCGCTATTTATTGCAGCATAATAATAACATTTGGAATGAATGGGCATTTAAGAGCTGGGTAGAAAGCGATGAGTATACTGGTCCTGATATGACCGATTTCGGTCTTCGCTCACAACAAGATGAGGACTTTAAAGTACAGTACGATGAGCAAATGGAATTGTTTAAAAAGAACGTTTTAGAAGATGATGACTTCTCAAATAAATTTGGTTATTTAGGAGATGTATACGGTAAACAGTGGCGTGCTTGGAAAACGACAGCTGGTGAGACGCTTGATCAATTAAAAGATGTAATTGAAATGATTAAAAAAACACCAGACTCACGTCGCCTAATTGTTTCTGCTTGGAACCCTGAAGATGTACCAAGTATGGCATTACCACCATGTCATACGTTATTCCAATTTTATGTAGCAGACGGTAAACTTTCTTGTCAGCTATATCAAAGAAGTGGTGACATATTCCTTGGAATTCCATTTAACATTGCAAGCTACTCGCTACTAACACATTTAATTGCAAATGAATGCGGACTTGAAGTAGGAGAATTTGTTCATACAATTGGAGATGCTCACATTTATACGAATCATTTTGAGCAAGTAGAAAAGCAATTGGCACGTGAACCACGTCCATTCCCGAAACTTACATTAAATCCAGATGTGAAATCTGTATTTGATTTTGAAATGGAAGATTTAACGATTGAAGGATATGATCCACACCCAGCAATTAAAGCACCGGTTGCAGTATAATTGTAGAGGAGATGAAAAGATGATTGTTTCATTTATGGTTGCAATGGACGAGAATAGAGTAATTGGTAAAGATAATAATTTACCTTGGCGTTTACCGAGTGAATTACAGTATGTAAAAAAAACAACGATGGGTCATTCGCTTATTATGGGAAGAAAAAACTATGAAGCGATTGGTAGACCACTGCCTGGAAGACGTAATATCATTGTAACTCGTAATGAAGGGTATCAAGTTGAAGGCTGTGAAGTAGCACATTCTGTAGAAGAAGTGTTTGAGCTATGCAAAAATGAAGAGGAAATTTTTATTTTTGGCGGAGCGCAAATTTATGATCTCTTTTTACCTTACGTAGACAAGTTATATATAACAAAAATCCATCATGCATTTGAAGGAGATACATTCTTCCCAGAAATCGATATGACAAATTGGAAAGAAGTTTTTGTAGAAAAAGGTTTAACAGATGAAAAAAATCCGTATACGTACTATTACCATGTATATGAGAAGCAACAATAATAATAAAGGTTGATGTGAAAATTCGCATCAATCTTTTTATTTGTATTCATCAATATAAGTTTATAGATGGTATTCGATAGTGCTATAATAAAAGGTAGCATGAAAAATGCTAAAATTTTCAAGAGTATTCATATAGAAAGAGGAGGAGAATCGATTGAGAAAGATATGGGGGATTCTTTTTCTTTGCTTAACATTCATGTTAGTTGGATGTGGTAAAGAAGAAAAACCACAAGAAGCATTTGATACATATGCAAAAGCATGGAATAAACAAAAATTTGCAGAAATGTATGATCAATTATCAGAAAAGGCAAAAAAAGATATTTCAAAGAAAGAATTCACTGAGAAATATGAAAAAATTTATTCTGGCATTGAAGTGAAAGATTTAAAAGTAGAAACAGGGGAAGTAAAAGAAGATAAAAAAGATGAAGGCCCTGTTCCTTTTAAAGTAAGTATGGATACAGTTGGCGGTAAAATCACTTTTGGTCATGAAGCAAAAATGGTGAAAGAAAAAGATGGAGATAAAGAATCTTGGAAAGTAGATTGGACTCCTGATTTTATATTCCCAGGTATGACGAAAGATAGTAAAGTGCGTATGCAAACGACGCAGCCGAAACGTGGAGAAATATATGACCGTAATGGTAAATATCTTGCAGTAAATGGTAAAGCCTCTGAAATCGGAATGATTCCTGAACAGTTAGGTGATGCTGCTCCGCAAACGAAAGAAACGGTAGCGAAGTTACTAAATATGTCTGTTGAAGAAATTGATCAAAAACTAGCAGCTAAATGGGTAAAACCAAATTACCTTGTACCAATGGGAATATTGCCTGAAGGAGCAACTCAAAATACGTACATAGATTTACCGGGTGTTGCAACAAAGCCAGTAAATGTTCGCTCATATCCATTAGGAGAAGAAGCAGCACATCTTACTGGCTATATTGGAAAAGTGAATGCTGAAGATTTGAAAACGCTACAAAAGAAAGGCTATCAAGCTGATGATCCAGTAGGTAAAGCTGGTTTAGAGCAAGTACTGGAAGAAAAGCTACGCGGTAAAAAAGGTGGTCGTGTCTTCGTAGAAGATGCACAAGGAAAAGAAATGAAAAATTTAGCAAAAACAGATGCTGTTGATGGAGAAAATGTAACTTTAACGATTGACAGTGCAGTTCAAAGCGAAATTTATAATGAAATGAAAAATGAAGTAGGGTCAAGTGCAGCCATTAATCCAAAGACTGGAGAAACACTTGCACTTGTGAGCACACCGGCTTATAACCCAAATACCCTTACAAGAGGGGCGTCAAAAGCGCAACGTGATGCGGTAAATAATGATCCAAAAAAACCGATGACGAATCGATTTACACAATTATCAGTGCCAGGATCTGTATTTAAGCCGATTACAGCTGCAATCGGTCTTGAAACGAAAACAATTGATCCAAAAGAAGAGTTGAAAATTGAAGGATTAAAATGGACAAAAGATTCTTCTTGGGGTAATTATTATGTAACACGTGTAAAAGATGCAAATCCGATTGATTTTGATAAGGCAATGAAATACTCGGATAATATTTATTTTGCACAAGAAGCTTTGAAAATCGGAAAAGATAAATTTATGAGTGAAGCGAAAAAGTTCGGATTCGATGAGAAACTACCAATTGAATATGGATTCCCCGCTTCTAAAATCGCAAATGATGGAATTAAAAATGATATTCAAATGGCAGACACAGGTTATGGACAAGGGCAAGTATTAATGACGCCACTCCATCTAGCATTAACGTACGCACCAATTGTTAATGATGGAAACATACCTTCTCCATATATTATTAAAACAGATAAGCAACCAAAAGTTTGGAAAGAGAATGTAATTTCAAAAGGCAATCAGGATATATTAAAAACTGCTATGACGAAAGTAATTAATGATCCAGATGGTACTGGAAAAATTGCTAAAATTGATGGAATGACTCTTGCTGGAAAAACAGGTACAGCGGAATTAAAAGTATCAAAAGAGGCCGAAGGAAAAGAACTAGGCTGGTTCGCTGCATTTGATTTAAATTCACCAGATATGGTCATTACGATGATGATTGAAGATGTAAAAGGTAGAGGCGGTAGTAACATTCCTGCTGAAAAAGTGAAACATGTTTTTCAAAAATAATATGTAATAAAAGGCTATCTCTATAATTTATAGAGATAGCCTTTTTGTATGAAATAATTCTTAATATCTTTATACCTAATTTTAAAGAAATAAAATAAATCATTAACTTACGAAAAAAAAGTAGCTATTTTTTATTGACATCACACATAACTTTTTGTATTATACTTACATAAGGTAAGTTATTTACTTTCAAATTATAAATCTCAAATTAAAGATAAAATGAATAAAAGGGAGAGAATACAATGACAAAAGTACTATTTATTACAGCAAATCCAAATTCAGCAGAAGGTTCTTTCGGAATGGCAGTAGGGGAAGCTTTCATCGAAACTTACAAAAACGAACATCCACAAGATGAAGTGGTAACAATTGATTTATTCAACACTACAGTACCAGCAATCGATGCAGATGTATTTGCTGCTTGGGGTAAATTTGCAGCAGGTGAAGGCTTTGAAACTTTAACTGAAGTTCAACAACAAAAAGTTGCAGCAATGAACACAAACTTAGAAACATTTATGCATGCAGATCGTTATGTATTCGTAACTCCAATGTGGAACTTTAGCTATCCACCAGTAGTAAAAGCATACTTAGATAACGTAGCAATCGCAGGTAAAACATTCAAATATACTGAAAATGGACCAGTTGGCTTATTAGAAGGCAAAAAAGCACTTCACATTCAAGCAACAGGTGGCGTTTATTCTGAAGGAGCATACGCATCTGTAGACTTCGGTCGCAATCACTTAAAAACAGTATTAGGATTCATCGGTGTAAATGAAACTGAATATATTGCAGTTGAAGGTATGAATGCAAATCCTGAAAAAGCACAAGAAATTAAAGAAGCAGCAATTGCTAATGCTCGTGAATTAGCAAAACGTTTCTAATATAGAATACTTAAAAATGTCCAAGCACTTGTTGTTTGGACATTTTTTCTTCTTTTTCCTTCGTTTGTCTAGTATAATGAAGGTCGGAATGATAATAGGTGGGGGTTCTGTATGATTCAAACGTTTTTTAAAATCTTTTATTTAATTTTAATTGTAATTGCGATTACACCGAGAATGTGGCGTCTGAAAAGACAAGTAAATACGATGTCACCACAAGAGAAAGATAATGTTGTGTATAAAACGACAAATTGGTTCGGTAAGAAAATGGTACGTGTAGCTGGAGGAACGGTAGAAGTAAAGGGACTTGAAAATGTTCCGAAAGACAAGCCGGTACTAGTTGTAAGTAATCACCAGAGTAATATGGATATCCCTGTTTTACTAGGTTACTTAAATAAACCAATTGGATTCGTTTCAAAAGCAGAGATTAAAAAGTTCCCAGTTGTACCAACATGGATGGAACTTATGAATTGTGTATTTATGAATCGTAATGATCGCCGTCAATCTCTTCAAGCGATTAAAGATGGAATTGAGCTGTTAAAGAATGGACATTCTATCGTGATCTTCCCAGAAGGGACGAGAAGTAAAGGTGGCGAAATTGGAGAGTTTAAGGCTGGGAGTTTTCACCTTGCAGTAAAATCTGGTGTAGCAATCTTACCTGTAACATTAGATGGGACATATAAGATGTTTGAAGCGAATGGAAACCGTATGAAACGAGCTCATGCAACAGTAACAATTTCTAAGCCGATTACACCTGAAGAGTATGCGAATATGGATATTAAAGAGTTAACGAAGCATACACAAGATGTTATCGCATCACAATTACATAAATAATAAAAAAGGTTTCAGCTTATATAAGCTGAAACCTTTTTTATTATGCTGTTGGTAAGACGTAAAAGAGTACGCAGAAAAACATCATCGCACTACCACCTAAAACGAAAAGATGCCAAATGGCATGGTTGAAAGGTAACTTTTCCCAAAGGAAGAATATAGCCCCTACAGAATATAAAATTCCGCCCGCTAACAGTAGTGAAAAACCGTGCCCAGTTAGATTTTCATAAAGTGGTTTAATAGCAACGATTATGAGCCATCCCATAATGATATAACATAATGTTGATGCTTTAATAAAGCGACGTACAAAGAAAATTTTGAAGATGATACCCCCGATTGCTAGTGTCCATATTATAGCGAGTAACGTCCAACCTAATGGTCCGCGAAGCGTAATCAGTAAAAAAGGGGTATATGTGCCAGCGATTAATAAATAAATGGCTGAGTGATCTAGTATAGTAAATAATTTTTCTACTTTTGGATGGTGAATGCTATGTAACAATGTCGAAAACAAGTACAGTAAAAACATGCTTACACCATAAACCGTAAATGCAACAACAGCAGATGCGGTACCATGCTTAGAGGCATGAATAATCAATATGATCAAGGCAGGGATGCTTAAAATGGCACCGATACCATGTGTGATTGCATTTGCAATTTCTTCTTTCACAAATTGCGTCATTCGTGTCATTTTTTCAGTCATAATGCAAATCCTTTCTACTATCATAAAGTGAAACTTTAATCAGTGGGGGGGTTATCCCCCACTGATTATTAGTTGAACCAATCGGGCTTTTACGGGCAGTTGAGCCCCCACGTAAATTCTTTGCTTGCACTGAATTTTGAGGTGGTGGTTCTTACTGCCCGTTAAAGCGGGATAAAATAATATGTCGTTTCCCTTACCATATCATACACAAGAGCAATAGAAAATGAAATTTGTATAATTGATTATATTTTTGAATTTTTTTGACAAAAGGCAATGGTTTTGTTGACGTTTTCAAACTTTTTTGACAAAATAAAATTATGCAATAGTAGGACAAGGAATCTACTAATAAAGGGGATGGAGAAATGTTTTCAAATATTGGCTTTCCAGGATTAATTTTAATTTTAGTAGCTGTACTTATTTTATTTGGGCCGAAAAAATTGCCGGAAATCGGAAAGGCTTTAGGGGAAACGTTAAAAGAATTCAAAAAATCAACGAAAGAATTGACTGATGATGCATTTCAAGAGAAGGAAAAGAAAGAAAAAATGTAATGAATTTTCTTCGAAATGGATAAATAAAGTGTGGTGAACGAGATGGAAGATCGGGAAATGAGTGTAGTAGAACATATAGTTGAGCTTCGCAAACGAGTAATATATACAGTGTTATCCTTTGTACTATTTTTAATTGTTGGGTTTACTTTTACGAAGGATATTTATTTTTGGCTTGTAAAAGATTTACCAATGAAATTAACTGTTCTCGGTCCAAGTGATGTATTGTGGATTTTTTTCTCGATTGCTACAGTATTTGCTATCGTTTGTACAATTCCTTTTGCTGCTATACAAATTTGGTTATTTGTAAAACCGGGTTTACATCCAAATGAACAAAAGATGACAGTAATGTATATACCGGTATTGTCTATATTATTTATTGCAGGTTTATGCTTTGGATATTTCGTTGTAATGCCGTTTTTATTTCATTTTTTAACTACGATAGGTAATGAAATGTTTAATACGATGTTTACGACAGAAAAGTATTTTCATTTTGTTCTTAATTTAACAGTTCCATTTGCTGTGATTTTTGAATTGCCTGTAGTAGTCATGTTTTTAACGAGTATTGGACTATTGACGGCGGAACTTCTAATTAAAATAAGAAGGTATGCTTACGTAGCATTGATTATCATTGCATCGTGTATATCACCGCCAGATTTTTTATCTCATAGTTTAGTTGCGGTACCGCTTATTTGTATTTATGAAATTAGTATTGCTTTATCAAAGATTGTTAGTAAGCGAAAAAAGAAAAGAGAAGAAGAAATGCAGTCGAAAAGTGCCTCGTTATAAAGGCACTTTTTTTATTTATTTGTTATACTCTAGCTATAAACGTATACAATATAGAGAAGAAAAAAATTATAGAATCTCCAAAATTTAGACAAACTTTGCGCTTTTATAAGTTTATACTGAATATATTAAGCAATATACGGATAACGAGTCCTCGTCTTATCAGAAATTTAGGATGGGGGATGGATTAGGTGGAGATGAATAGAGTATAAATCTTCTAACCATAAGGACTACAGAGATTGTCTAAGGATACTTTTGTATTCATAGGAGTCGCCACTTTAAACAACGTGTTACAGCGTAAAGTAGAAGAAGTTCAAAAATCCAATGAAAAAGAGGATTGATATTGTGATTACGAAAAGTTTTTATTTCACTCATTCAACAGGGGATTGTATTAAAATATTTGAAATCCCTGTCCTACAGGCACAGCATCCATTATCGTTTCTAATTCAGTCTCGTCTTCAATTATTTATTGCAAAAATTCAAAAACAAAAACACCCAAGATTTTCGTATTCTTTCCGTGAATATTTACAAAATTGTTTGAAGTGGAATGATTATTTAAATGTATATAAAACAAATACTCTTGAAAAAAATGCATGATATAGAGTGTGGACAGGGTTAGGAGCTCTGTCTTTTTCATTTTAGGTATACAAATATAATTAATTTGATTAAATTTCGTTCCAAATTGTTGAAAGCACAGGGAATGCTAGTATAATAACAAGGAGAGCGTATTGGAAAGGGAAGAATATAATATGCAAAAAATTAAAATTGTAACAGATTCAACGGCAGATTTATCACAAGAGGTAATTGAGAAGTATGACATTCATGTTCTACCATTATCAATTTCTGTAAATGGACAAACATATTTAGATCGCGTTGATCTACAACCGGATGAATTTATTGAAGAAATGATTAAATCAGAGGAACTACCAAAAACATCACAACCAGCAATGGGTACATTTGTAGAAATGTATGACAAGTTAGGGAAAGATGGAAGTGAAGTACTTTCCATTCATATGACAAGTGGAATGAGTGGTACTGTAGCAACTGCAAATAGTGCTGCATCAATGACCGACACAAAAGTGACAGTTGTTGATTCGCAATTTATTACACATGCTTTAGCATATCAAGTAGTTGAAGCTGCGAAAATGGCAAATGAAGGACGCTCACTAGAAGAAATTTTAAAACGTGTAGATGAAGTAAGAAAGAATACTCGTTTATATGTAGTAGTAGATACATTAGAAAACTTAGTGAAGGGTGGGCGCATCGGTAAAGGAAAAGCGTTTATCGGTTCGCTACTTAATATAAAGCCAATTGCTAGTCTTGAAGATGGTGTCTATAACCCTGTAACGAAAGTACGTAGCCAAGGTCAAATTGTAAAAACATTAGCTAAGTTATTTGAGGAAGATACAGCTGGAAAAGTTGTAAAAGCTGTTGCGATTCCACATGCGAAAGCAATTCCTTTAGCTGAAAATGTAAAAGCGGCTGTTGAAAAAGTGAGTGGATTTGCTCAATCAGAAATTTTCTTTACAACGCCTATTATTAGTACTCATACAGGTCCGGGTGCAATCGGATTTATGTATTTAGCAGAGTAATAAAAAAGCTACTTGAAATATATTTTCAAGTAGCTTTTTTATGCCTATTTTTGCGGGCAGTAAAACCCTCTACCTTAAAATTTAGTGAAAGCTAAGATGTTAGGTGGGATTCAGAAAGCCCGTAAAGGGCTAATAATCAATAGGGATGTAGCCCACATCATTTTATGTGAATAGAAAGTAAGAAATAAGAAGGGCTATACAGGCACTCCCGCTAATGATATAGCGATTCTGTAAATATTCATTCATAGAAAACACCCACTGATTACAGTTTCATTTTATGATTTTCTATAGTATATGTTGGATATAGAAAATAAGTAGTTACGTTATACGTGTAACGTTTCAACTTTTTCATTCACTTGCCTATCGTTTGTTACGCTATTATAAGTGAAAGTTTGGCCTAAAAAGAGTACATGCAGTTGTTCCCACGGTAACATACGTAAATTCCAATTATTTCGAAGCCTTGTTACTGCCTCGCGGGGTGTTTCATCGGCGAGGGCAAAAGCTCCGTAATGCATCGGTATAAAGTGTGTAGCGTTTAAATCTAAATAACCTTGCACTGCCTCTTCAGGTGAAACATGAGATACTTTCATAAACCACTCTGGTTCATAAGCTCCAATTGGCATAAGGGCAATATCAATTGAAAAGCGTCTGCCAATTTCTTTGAAGCCTTGGAAATAGCCACTGTCACCACAAAAATAAATGGTTTCTTTCGTTGGTTCATTATTAATAATCCAACCACCCCAGTGAGATGTATTCATATCAAATAATGATCTTCTCGTCCAGTGCTGAGCGGGTACGAAGTGAAAGGAAACATCATTAATGATTGTATTTTCCCACCAATTATACTCTTCTACATGAGTAAATTTTTTGCGAGTAAATAGTTTTTTCAATCCAATAGGTACAAGGTATAAAACATCATCATTTAGCTGGCGAATCGTTGAAAAGTCTAAATGGTCATAATGACCGTGCGAAATGAGGACAATATCAATTTTAGGTAGTTCTTGTATAGAAAGACCAGGTTCAGTAAGCCTTGGAACTAATTTTAATTTAGTAGCCCACACTGGATCTGTTAATATATTAAGCCCATTCGTTTGGATAAGGAATGTGGAATGACCAATCCAAGTTACAGTCGTCTTTTCAAAGTTGTTTTGTAGGAATTTACTTTGTTTGACAGGTGATTGTTCTACTAAAAAAGAAAAATCCTTTTTATTTTGTTTTCGTTCTTTTCGCCAACGTATAAAGGAACGAATTGATTTTTTTGTGCTCACATTATCCATGTTTTCATAACGTTTTGTCATGAACATCACCTCATTTAAAATCGTTGTAATTGTATTGTACCGAAATGTTGTTAAGGAATACAGTGTATAACATGGATGAATGTTTAAGGAATTGTTAAAAAATAGGGGGATTGGTTTACAAAAGTAACAATAAAATTAGTTTTGCAACTTCTATTTAGAGAAATAATAGTAAAAAAATATATTTTGTCTAGTAATTCGCTTGAAATAAAGAAGTTACATACGTAAATTCGTACGATTTCGTGAACAAATGTAGTAAACAATTTTCTCGTAGTGTTAACTTTTGTTATGATAAACATAACCTATTTAAATTTAGGATAGAGAAAAGAGGTTTATAAATGAAGCGTTATCAAAAAATAATTGGTCTTATGGTTGTATTTTGTCTCTTTGTACTTGCTGGATGTAGTGGATCAGGTTCAAAGCTTCGTAAACCATTGAATTGGGATTTAGAAACTTTCCAATTTACAAATCAAGATGGAAAGCCATTTGGTACAAAAGATTTAAAAGGAAAAGTTTGGGTTGCTGACTTTATGTTCACAAATTGCCAAACAGTTTGTCCACCAATGACTGCTAATATGGCAAAGCTGCAAAAGATGGCAAAAGAAGAGAAATTAGACGTTCAGTTTGTTTCGTTTAGTGTAGATCCAGACCTTGATAAGCCGGAGAACCTGAAGGCTTTCATTCAAAAGTTTACAGAGGATACTAGTAACTGGAATTTATTAACGGGTTATTCGTTAGAAGATATTACAAAGTTTTCAAAAGATAATTTCCAATCACTTGTAGATAAACCGGAAAATGGTCAAGTTATACACGGTACATCATTCTATTTAATTGATCAAAACGGAAAAGTAATGAAAAAGTATAGTGGTATTAGTAATACGCCGTATGAAGACATTATACGTGATATGAAGCGATTAGCGGATTAAAAAGAAGGGTGCAAATTAAAGCACCCTTCTTTTTTTTACATTAGTCTATGGATAAAATGTCATGCTGTTGTGGAAGTTTTGGTGCCCGAATTTCTAACACGCCGTTTTGATACGAAGCTTTCGCTGCTTTTTTATTAATTGAGTACGGTAATTTAATCAATCTTGTTGCTTCTGAAATGGAACGTTCTCGGCGATAATAGTTATGAGATGTTTCTTCTTCAGCCTCTTCAAGTATTTCTTCTTTTACAGAGACTTTTAAGTATTCACTTTGTATTTCAATTTGAATTTGTTCTTTTTGTATACCTGGTAGTTCAGCTGTAACAACGAGTTCTTCACCAACTTCATATAAATCAACAGGGAATGTTAATAAACGGTTTCCTTTTTGGAAAAAATGATTTAAATCAGCGATTACATTGCGAAGAGGTGTTTGCTCGAAGAAATCATCAATTTGCTTTAAATAATTGCGAACCGGTGGGCGAGAAGAGTCTTTTTTTTCTTCACTCATGGTATTCCCTCCTAGAAATCAATTTGCAATATCATATGACAAAAGCGGAGAAAGGTGATTGCCTAGTTTTCATGTTTTCATAAAAAAATGTTAAAAATGTGAAATGGAGTGATTTTTTTATAGTTTTTGGTCGCCATATTCAGTTGATTATGCTAGTATAAATAGGGTTGATATAGTAGTATAGAGACAGAATGAAAACTGAAAGAGGGTAAGAAGTATGTGTGGTTTTGTAGGATGTTTATGTGAAAACCCTAGAGAGTTTTCAGAAACAGAAAAACATCAATTTGAAAATATGAACACGATGATTTTCCACCGCGGTCCAGATGACGAAGGATATTTTCGTGATGAACATGTACAATTTGGCTTCCGCCGTTTAAGCATCATTGACTTAGAGGCAGGACATCAGCCGCTAACTTATGAAAATGATCGATATGTAATTATTTTTAATGGTGAAATTTACAACTATGTAGAATTACGTGAAATGTTACTTGAAAAAGGTGCAACGTTTGCAACGCAATCTGATACAGAAGTTATCATTGCATTGTATGCACATATGAAAGAAAAATGTGTAGACTATCTTCGTGGTATGTTTGCATTTATGATTTGGGATCGTGAAGAGAAGAAACTTTTCGGTGCACGTGACCACTTTGGTATTAAACCTTTATACATCGCACAACAAGGTGATACTACATTCTTCGCATCTGAGAAGAAAAGTATTATGCATGTGATGGAAGATAAAGGCGTTAATCCAACGTCACTACAACATTACTTTACGTACCAATATGGTCCAGAGCCAGAAACATTAACAATTGATGTTAATAAAATCGAGCCTGGTCATTATTTCGTAAAAGAAGTCGGTAAAGAGATGGAAATCCATCGCTACTGGAAACCTTATTTCAATGCTTCAAGCGCAACGAAAGAGGAGCATATCCAAGCAATTCGTGATGTGTTATATGATTCAGTAAAAGTGCATATGCGCAGTGATGTACCAGTAGGTTCATTCTTATCTGGTGGTATCGATTCATCTATTATCGCTTCTATCGCAAGAGAAATGAATCCAAATCTTTTAACATTCTCTATTGGTTTTGAACAACGTGGTTTCAGTGAAGTTGATGTTGCCAAAGAAACTGCTGAGAAATTAGGCGTTAAAAACCATAACGTATTCATTTCTGCGAAAGAGTTTATGGATGAGTTCCCAAAAATCATTTGGCATATGGATGATCCTTTAGCAGATCCAGCAGCTGTGCCATTGTACTTCGTTGCAAAAGAAGCACGTAAGCATGTAACAGTTGTTCTTTCAGGTGAAGGTGCAGACGAGCTATTTGGTGGTTATAACATTTATCGTGAGCCAAACTCACTAAAAATGTTCTCTTATATTCCTAGCCCAGGTAAGAGCGTTCTAAAAGCATTAAGTGGTGCTCTTAAAGAAGGCTTTAAAGGAAAGAGCTTCCTAGAGCGTGGATGTACGCCAATTGAAGAGCGTTACTATGGAAACGCGAAAATCTTCCGTGAAGAAGAGAAAGTTGAATTAATGAAGTATTACAATGAAAGTGTTAACTATATGGATATCACGAAACCATTGTATAACGAAATTAAAGATTATGATGATGTAAGCAAAATGCAGTACATTGACATGTTCACATGGTTACGCGGTGACATTTTATTAAAAGCTGATAAAATGACAATGGCAAACTCATTAGAACTTCGTGTACCGTTCTTAGATAAAGAAGTATTCGATGTTGCATCTAAAATTCCAACTGAATTTAAGATTGCTAACGGAACTACGAAAGCTATTTTACGTGAAGCAGCACGCGGAATCGTTCCAGATCACGTATTAGATCGTAAAAAACTTGGATTCCCAGTACCAATTCGTCACTGGTTAAAAGACGAAATGCATGATTGGGCTATCAATATTATAAACGAGAGTAAAACAGAGCATTTAATCGACAAACAGTATGTATTAAACTTACTGGAAGCACATTGTGCAGATAAAGGCGATTATAGCCGTAAAATTTGGACTGTACTTGCGTTTATGGTATGGCATCAAATTTATGTTGAGCATAAATACGATACGAATCAGTTCCACGAAGAAACGAAACGTGCGTATAGCTTAGTTTAATTAGAAAAACCTTAAGATCGCATATGGTCTTAAGGTTTTTTTCATAAATAGGACGTATTATTGATACAATAATAGTAAAAGGATGGACAACATATGATTACGTTTGAAAAAGTAACTGTAGAAAATGAAAACGTTGTTAAAGAAATGTTTCGCTCACATAGTTTAACTGAGAATCAAGTACAGTATTGTGTGAAAGTTGATGATACATATATCGGTGTAATAGACTATAGTGTACAAGAGGAGAGTGCGATTTTATCTCAGTTAATTATTCACTTTGATTATCAAAGTTACGGTTACGGGACAAATACGTATTTCACATTTGAAACGATGATGAAAGAAAGAAATGTGAAAGAGATAAAGGTATTACAAACGGAATTAACAGAACAAGCGAAATCTTTCATAGAGAGCTTTGGATTTAATGTGGAAGACGGAATATATGTGAAGAAAATATAACGATGAGTAGTTATGCGGGATAAATATAAGGCAGGTGGATGTATGACGATGACTTCTGGTCTTGTATTAATTGGAGGGTGTTTTTTAGTAGCAGAGCTAATCCATATGTTTATTCGGAAAAGAATGAATAAGAAGAGAAAACCGTATGAATTACAATATGCTCCAGTGTTTTTCCTTTTGTTTAGTATGCTTATTACATTACAAAACATAACGAACTTTCCGCCGCTTTTAAATATTTTTTTAAAGTTTGGTTTGCTGTATAGTAGCACTGGAATAGCCCTTTTATTTCTTTTATTTTGCATACGTTATATCCACTATCAATCGTATATATTTATTTTAAATTGGTTAATGCAAAATGATAGAAACCGCCTTACATAAGGCGGTTTTTTTATTTGTAATTGTAATGGTTTCGTATATAAAGCTCAAAATTTCATCAAAATTTATAAAAATGATTAGAGGAATTAACATATTATCTGTTATTGGTATGTGGTACTATATATTCTTAATCTATAACGTGAGTAGGTGTATACATTTGAAATGCTAATCAACTAGTTTATCTTAAGTGATGACAAATAGCAGAAGGGAATTTTTTAGGAGGTATCGTTTTTGTATGTTTAATATTGATCTTTTATTTCTTGAATGGGTGACAACTTTGGAGGGAAGTGTACTCACAACATTTTTAAAATTTGTATCTAGTATTGCAAATGAAACACTGTATTTAGTTATTATTTCGATTTTATATTGGTGCATTTCTAAAAGAAAAGCATTTCATATGATTGTTATGCTTAGTTTCTCTGGGTATGTAGGGATAGTGATAAAAGAATGTATGAAAATCCCGCGGCCGTATACATACGATGGAGTTCAAGCTTTATATGAAAAATCAGCCGCAGGTTATTCTTTTCCAAGTACACACGTCCAGTTAGCTGCAACGTTTTGGGGCTCATTCATGATTTTATGTAAAAAGAGAATCATTTGGATTGTTGGTATTGTTTTTATTATATTGGTTGCTACTTCTCGTTTATATTTACGTGTACATTGGATCAGTGATATAATGGGTGCCATTTTAATTAGTGTCATCGTTGTTTATTTATATACGAAAGTAACAGTGGGGTTAAGTGATAAGAGATTGATATTGTTACAACAAATTGTATTGGCCGTTTCACTTATAATGTATTTTATGACAGACCAAATAGATAATTTAAAATTACTTGGAGTTTTGACAGGTTCTACGATTGGTATCATGTTAGATAATTGCTTTATTAAAATGAATGAAAATAATAATTTTAAAATACAAATAGTAAAAACAGTATTAGGTCTTAGTTTCATGTTCATGATACAGCTCATATTAAAAAAAGTAATACCTGATATGTATTATTTACGTTATGTATTGACTGGAATTACAATTACTTTCATATGTCCGTTTATTTTTCATATGTTACGGTTAAAAAATGTGAGTAGCAAATAAGTAGTAGTTTGAATAAAAATAAGATCTAAATTATATATATTGAAAAAGTTTTCTGATATATCTATTGACAATGTATGATAGATACATTATTCTTGTGAATGTAATTGAAAATCATTTTCAACTAGGAGGATTTATGACACGTACTAAAAATATTCTTTTACTTTGCGTTATGTTACTAATGGTCATAATCGCAGGGTGCGGTAAAGAAGAAGAGAAGAAAGATAAAGATACATCAGCTAAAGCAAAAGATTCATATACGATAAAACATGCGATGGGCGAAACGACAGTAAATGGTACGCCAAAAAGAGTTGTTGTTTTAACAAATGAGGGTGCTGAGGCACTTTTAACTGTTGGAGTAACGCCAGTTGGAACTACAAAGCCAAGAGCTGGTGATGAATGGTATCCTCATTTAGCGAAAGAGTTAAAAGATACGAAAGTAGTAGGAACTGAGCGTGATATTAATTTAGAGGCAGTAATGAAGCTTCAGCCTGATTTAATTATCGGAAATAAAATGCGTCACGAAAAAATATATGAGCAGTTAAAAGAAATCGCGCCAACTGTATATACTGAAACATTGCGCGGTGATTGGAAAGAAAACTTTACGCTTTATACAAAAGCTGTAAATAAAGAAAAAGAAGGGCAAAATGCTCTTAATGATTATAAAAAGCGTATTGCAGGAATAAAAGAACAATTAGGTGATAAAATTAACTCTAAAGTTTCAATTATTCGCTTCGTCCCAGGTGATGTTCGTATTTATCAAAAAAATTCATTCTCAGGTGTTGTATTAAATGATATTGGATTTAAACGACCACCACTACAAGATAAAGATGAATTTGCGATAAAAGGAATTACAAAAGAACAAATTCCAAATATGGACGGGGACTATTTATTCTATTTTACATCTGATAAAGATGCGGATAAGAATAATGAAGGAAACACGTTAGCGAAAGAATGGACAGAAGATCCGCTCTTTAAACAGTTACAGGCTTCTAAAGATAATAAAGTATTCCAAGTAGATGAAGTGATTTGGAATACAGCAGGTGGTATTGTAGCTGCAAACCTTATGCTAGATGATGTTGAAAAATATTTTCTAAAGTAAATGAATGATCGAGTACATCACTTTAATGGGTGATGTACTTTTTTATTTGCGAAAATACAGAAAATTCCTTCTTTTGATTGAGGATAAGTTGTACAATTAAACCAATCATGGAATAAAGGAGTGGAATTAAATGAAAGCTACTCATAAAGATTGGATTTTGTTTAACGGAAGAATTGTAAATACGAAGGAAGAACAGCCGATGATTCCATTAGAGGAGAGAGGCTTTCAGTTTGGTGATGGTATATACGAGGTATTCAGACTATATGATGGGAAGCCACATTTATTAGATTTACATTTAGAACGATTCTTTAATTCTATGGAAGAAATAAAACTAATTCCACCGTTTACTAAGGAGGAGTTAGTAGCAGAGTTACATCAAATGATTGAAAAAAATCAATTTCAAGAAGATGGAAATGTTTATTTGCAAATATCAAGAGGTGCTCAAGCACGTAATCATGTGTATGAATCAAATATGGAACCAACGTATTTTGCAAATATTGTTTCGTTTCCACGACCAATTGCTGCTATGGAACGAGGAATAAAAGTTACTGTAGAAGAGGATATACGCTGGAAGTTTTGCCATATAAAATCTTTAAACTTGCTACCTAATATTATGATTAAAAATAAAATAAACGAACAAGGTTATCAAGAAGCGATATTATTACGAGATGGAATTGTAACTGAAGGGTGTCATTCAAATTTCTTTATGGTGAAAAATGATAAATTGATTACACATCCGGCTGATAATTTCATTTTACATGGCATTACACGTTATTACGTTATTACATTAGCGAAAGAGTTACATATTGAAGTAGAAGAACGAGAATTTTCACTACAAGAAGTATATGAGGCAGATGAGTGCTTCTTTACAGCGACACCACTTGAAATATTCCCTGTCGTTCAAATAGGTGATGAGCAATTTGGAACTGGCGAAAGAGGACCAATTACAAAGAAACTCCAAGTTGCATATGAAGAAAGTATTAGTTTGTTTAAAGTTACGAACTAATATTGAAGAAAAAAGCTGGTATTCCGCCAGCTTTTTTTCATGATATAATTCAAGCATAGGACAAGATTTGAAAACGCTGTAAAAAGGGGATTTAATGTATGAAATATGAAGATTTTAAAAAAGTAATTCACGGTAGACGAAGTGTTAGGAAGTTCACAGAACAAGAAGTATCTACGAGTGATATAAAAGAAATTATTGATTGTGCGCGTTATGCACCGAGTGATACAAACTCACAAACTTGGGAGTTCTTGGTCATTATGAACCGAGAGAAAATCAAAGAAATTGAGCAAATGACATGGGATGCATTACATAAACTTGCGGCAAAAGCGGCAGAAAACGGAGAAGAGAAAGCAGGGAAATTACTTACACGTTCTTTCGGACCATATGCAACAGCATTCTCAGAGGCGCCAGTATTAATCGTATGTTTGGCAACACCATACGAATCAAAGTTTCGTGAAAAAATATTTGATCCAATTGCTTTTGTTCCAGATTCAGTTTGGGAAGAAGAAGGAATTAAGAGTAGCTGTTTAGCGGCACAAAACTTAATGTTGGCTGCACATGCGAAGGGACTTGGCACTTGCCCAATGACAGGGCCGGTATTGTTAGCTCAAGATGAACTACGACAATATTTACAAATTGAGCCTGAAAAACAAATAAATATGGTTATTTCACTCGGTTTTCCGAAAGATAAGCCGAAGAAACTTCCAAGAAAAGAAGTAGATGAGATTACAACATTTGTTTTTTAAAGCTTAAAATAAAAAGACATTGAATGAACAATGTCTTTTTATTTTGGACAGGTATGTAATTCATCTGTTGGGGTAAAATGATAGATAAGAGGGAATTACTATTTATTTCATAAAAAAAATTAATGTTCTATTAAGGAAAGTATGATACATTAATCGTGAGCAAGATTCTATTTGTTCATGAAAGTGTTAAAAGTAGTCTTAAAATTTAAAAGTTATTTTTGTATAATAAATTATAATGAAATGACAGGGGGGATGAATTTTGAAAAAATTCATAATCACTGGATTGTCTGTATTGTTATTAGCCGGTTGCGGTGCTCCACAGGAAAAAGAGGATACGCAATCAAAGCAAGAAGAAAAAGTTGTAAACGCTAGTAATGAGAATATAGTTTTATTTCCTGAAGGAGCAGTGCCAGTTGGTGAAGGAAAAGTAAAAGTTATTACACCAGATGGAACTTCTGAAAATGGCAATGTACCAGCTGTATTCATCAAAAAGGATACTTTAATTCAACATGTTGAATTAGAGCTTTCTAATTTTCAAAATGATAAAGAAACATTTATATTTGTAGATCAAGTGTATACAGATAAACATCAAGTAACTAGTACAACACAGACAACAGTACAATTAAAAGAAAAGACGCTTGAGACAGGTAGTCATACGATTACTGCAGTTCAGTATGAAAATAATGACCCGAAAGGAAAGGTTATTAGTTTTAATCAAGCAACATTTGAAACAAAACCTGCGTCTTAATAAGAATAAAAAGTACATTACTCAAAAAGTAATGTGCTTTTTTGTTTGGACTAGAGGATGAAATAGTGAATAACTTGTTTCGTTTTCTAATACGATTACATAGGAAGAACTCAATTGTTACTACTATGACAGAGAAAGAGGCTGAAGATATGAATCGTTGTGCTCGACTCTTCATGATTAGTATTATAATGTCAGTAATTTGGTTTACGATACAAGAAATAATTCAAATTACGCTTCATTATCAAATTCATGATTTGTTAATAGGAGCTATTTGTTTTGCCATAGTTTATCTATTATATGGTAAACTCGGACTAATGTAAGTTTTACAAGAAAAATGTAGGTATTTCATTTGAAATGTCGAATAGTACATACGATGTCGTAATAACAAATTTTCTATTGTTTACTGTGAAACAGAAGAAGGGGAGATAGTAGTTATGAAACGAGCTCTTATTAATATTGATTATACATATGATTTTGTAGCGGAAAAAGGTGCTTTAACATGCGGGAAACCCGGACAAAAAATTGAAAAGGAAATTGTCCATATAACGAAAGAATATATTGAAAATGGAGATTACGTTGTCTTTGCGATCGATAAACATGAAGAAAATGATGTATATCATCCAGAATCAAAATTATTCCCACCTCATAACATAGCTGGTACAAATGGAAGAGATTTGTTTGGTGAATTACAGGATGTGTACGAAACATATAAAAATGCAGAGAATGTATATTATATGGATAAAACGCGATATAGTGCATTTGCAGGAACAGACTTAGAGATGAAGTTAAGAGAAAGAGGAGTAGAAGAAGTTCATCTTGTAGGTGTTTGTACTGATATTTGTGTTCTCCACACAGCAGTAGACGCTTATAATAAAGGATTTAAAATTGTAGTATTTGAAAAGGCGGTTGCATCTTTTAATGCGCAAGGACATGAATTTGCACTTGGACATTTTAAGTCATGCTTACATGCAGAAGTGAAGTGAAAAAAGAGACCTTTAAAAAGGTCTCTTTTACGTTTAAATTGAGACGAGGTTTTGCTCAATTAGTTTTTTTATGAATGGACTAATTTTTTCTGGTAATCCGTTTAAATTAAAAAATTGTACATGCAATGATTCAAACCCATCAGCTTTTAACGTACCACCTGTAATATTTTTGCAAAGGTATGCGATTGTTATAGGGTAAAATTCATCTTCGTTCGGTAATTTCACAAAAAATTCTTTTCCGGAAAATACATGTATTAAATGTAAAGTTCCTATTTCAATCCCTGTTTCTTCAAGAACTTCACGTCTTCCGGCTTCCTCTGTTGATTCACCAAGTTCAACAAATCCACCGGGAACACCCCAAACACCATTTCGCCTTTGTTGTAGTAATATTTGTCCTTGTTCATTGAAAACAGCTACAGCAACGCCAGCTAGATTGAGTGGTCTTGATCCAATAACTTCTCTTAGTTCTTCGATATAGCCCATTGTTAGTTAACCTCCGCGAGTCAAAATATTTTCAAATGAACAATTCGGCGTTGTGTTAATATTCCCCTTTTTGTTTAGGTAAGTATTGAGGTCTTAACATAAAGTCATTTATAAAAAATTCTATTGTTATCTCCCTTTAGATAATAAAAAAGGGTATATTTATAGAAGAAAGTGTAACAAGTTTTAAGGAAATCAAAAATTAAAACAATAAATCAATTTTTTATGAAATTTTCATTAGTTAAGGGTGTGGATGGATGAGTGTATTAACGTATACGGAAGAATTTTTTAATTATGTAAGGGAGTTTTTACTTTTAAGATTTATACTATTTGCTTTAGTTTTAATCATTATCTCTTTTGTAATCAACCGCATTATTGATTGGTTTTTTAGGAAATCAAGCTTTTTTGATGAAGAG
Source organism: Bacillus cereus (assembly GCF_007678085.1). Taxonomy (GTDB): domain Bacteria; phylum Bacillota; class Bacilli; order Bacillales; family Bacillaceae_G; genus Bacillus_A; species Bacillus_A cereus_BE. The sequence goes on from NZ_VEDW01000001.1 coordinate 715,496, forward strand.
GTAGAGCAAACGATTCAAAGTGTGATTCGATCTATTTTTAGATATATCATTATCATCAGTCTAATCATTTATTTAATTAGCCAATTTGTAGATATAAAAAGTATCATTGCAGGTGCAGGGATAGCGGGAGTTGTTATCGGTTTCGCTGCACAACAGATGTTAAAAGATGTTATATTAGGCTTTGCACGATTAGCGGACAAAGAGTTTCGCGTTGGCGATTTTGTTACTTTTAACGGAGCAAACTCAGGAACGATTGAGGAAATTAGTATTCGTTTTATGCAAATTCGTGAATGGTCAGGAAAACTTCTTACGATACCACACGGAGAGATTAGAACGATACAAAATTTTAATAAAGGATGGATGCGCGTAATTGAACGAATTACGGTAAGTTATCAGGAAGATCCTACGAGAGTTAAGAAATTGTTAGAAGAAGTTTGTGTGAACTGCAATGAAAAATTCGCTCCAAACCTATATAAAGTAGAAGATGAAGCTGTGGAACCGTTTAAATACGTTGGTGTTACAGATTTAAATCCGAATCTTAAATATGTTGGATATGAATTTTGTATTACAGGTTTAATAAAGCCAGAAGATTATTTTGAAACTTCTAGACAAGTAAGGTTTGAATTAATGTCTATGTTCCATAAGAATCAAGTGCAAATGCCAGCAACAAATATGGTCGTTACTACTGAAAGCTTACAGCATATCCATGGTGGAGAATCTTTATCAGACAGCTAAAGTAGAATAGTTTGGTAACGAAAATTCTGCTTCCAACATTGGATGGAAAAACAATAGTAAAATGATTAGTTTAAAAAAAGAACTGAAGGAATTCAGTTCTTTTTTGTTTGTAGAATTTAGAAATTTCTTAATGTTATAATGGTAGTTGGTGATGAAAATGAACTTTGAAGAAAAAGAGATGCATCGTTTAGAAGCATTAAAAGCAATTGCTGAATTATTAAATGAGGCAACAGACTTACAGGATATGTTAGAAAAAGTGTTACATACATTGTTACAAGTTATGAATTTACAAACAGGGTGGATATTCTTTATCGATGAAAGGGGAAAGCACCGTTTGCTTGTAGATGAAAACTTACCGCCAGCTCTTACGTGGCAAGAGAAGAAGCCAATGTGTGAAGGAGACTGTTGGTGTGTAGAGCGTTTTGTGAATGGCAGATTGGAAAAAGCGACAAATATTATTGAATGTAAGCGAATAGAGGATGCGATTGAATGTAATTGGGGGGAGACCGAAGATGTAACGCATCATGCGACGATTCCCCTTAGGTCTGGATCGGAGAAGTTTGGTCTATTAAATGTGGCCTCGCCTCAAAAAACACATTTTTCAGAGGAAGAATTAGCATTATTAGAATCGATTGCATTTCAAATAGGAACGACAATACAACGTATTCAGTTAGTAGAGAAAGAACGTAAATATGTAGTGGTAGCTGAAAGAAATCGATTAGCTCGTGATTTACATGATTCAGTAAAACAATTGTTATTTTCTATTATGCTAACAGCAAAAGGTACTCTAAATATGACGCAAGATAGGGACTTGCAAGACATGTTGAGTTATATTGGAGAGTTATCACAAGAAGCATTACAAGAAATGACACTTTTAATTTGGCAATTAAGACCGGAAGGATTAGAGAAAGGTTTAGCAGAGGCAATTAAAAATTACGGAAAGTTGTTAGGGATTCAAGTGGAAGTTCGAATTGATGGAATGGTTTCAATTGGAGATGAAATAGAAGAAGTTTTATGGCGTATTAGCCAGGAAGCTATACATAATTGTAAAAAACACGCTTCATGTGAAAAGGTAAATGTTCTTTTAAAAATAGAAAATAATCAGTTGTATTTTTACATAGAGGATAACGGGATAGGATTTATACAAGATCACGTAAGAGAGTCAGCGCTCGGTTTAAAAAGTATGAAGGAACGTATTCAGTTAATGAGGGGATCATTTCAAATAAAAACTGAGCTGAAAAAGGGTACGAAAATTGAAATTCAATTGCCAGTTTGAAGGGGAGAAGAAGGTTGAAGATAAAATTACTACTAGTAGAGGATCATCATATCGTTCGAAGAGGACTTGTATTCTTTTTGAAAACGAGAGAAGAATTTGAAATAGTTGGGGAAGCGGAAAATGGTGAAGAGGCATTAACATTCGTCCGAACGGAAAGACCAGATGTAGTATTAATGGATTTATCAATGCCGAAGATGGATGGTATTGAAGCAACAAAACGGATAAAACAATATGATGGAACAATAAAGATACTTATATTAAGTAGTTTTTCAGAGCAAGATTATGTTTTACCAGCACTGGAAGCTGGAGCAGATGGTTATCAATTAAAAGAAGTACAGCCTGAGCAACTTGTCGCTTCTATCATTGCAGTACATGAAGGAAATGCGAATTTTCATCCGAAAGTAACACCGGCACTATTAGGACGGTCAGCAGTCAAGAAAGAAAAAGAAAACCCTTTTTCCATGTTAACGAAAAGAGAACAAGAAGTACTTCGTGAAATTGCGAAAGGGAGAAGTAATAAGGAAATTGCAGCAGAGCTTCATATTACAGAACAAACCGTAAAAACACATGTTTCAAATATTTTAGCTAAATTGGAAGTAGATGACCGTACGCAAGCTGCATTATATGCGGTGAAACATGGAGGAAATAATAAATTTGAATAATTATGTACCATGTTACGACAGAATACATAGGAGTGTTTAAAATTTATCCCGCTATTTGCGGGTTTATAATCAGTGGGAGATGTACAATGCTCTCACTGATTAAAGTTTCAATTTATAGTAGTGCCAAATAAAGGTTTTTCTTCTTTCGATAATTAGGTACAATAAAGCTACGATGGAAGGGGAAGATATGCTATGCCAGGAACAAGAAGTGGGATTGGAAAGATTCAGGCTTCGTTAAACGGTTTATCACCGAAATTACGAAGTATTGCCGAACATATATTGAAACATCCACAAGATGTTGTACATAAATCTATTACAGAATTAGCTGAAGTTACGAATAGTTCTGAAGCTACGATATTCCGCTTATGTAAGCACCTTGGATTTCAAGGGTTTCAAGATTTAAAGATTACATTGGCTCGTGAAATTGTACATACTCCAATGCAAAATATTCATGAAGAAGTATCTGCAGAAGATAGTATGGTAACTGTTGCTAAAAAAGTTTTTCATTCGCATATTACAGGACTGCAAGATACATTGCATTTGTTAAATGATACAGCGCTAGAGCAAGCTGTAAAGGTATTGCAAGACGCAAGCCGTATTGAGTTTTATGGAAATGGTGGTTCTGGTATTATTGCGATGGATGCATATCATAAATTTATGAGAACGGGTATTTCTTGTATTGCTCATACAGATTCACATTTTCAAATTATGGGTGCGGGTTTACTTACTAAAGAAGCCGTGGTTATTGCAATTTCTCATTCTGGTAGCAATAAAGGGTTACTGGAAGCGTTAGAAGTAGCGAAAGCAAGGGGAGCTCACATTATTGCAATTACGAGCTATCAGAAATCAGCATTAAGTCAACTTGCTGATATTACATTATATACTTCAACACGTGAGACAGAATTCCGTACAGAAGCAAGTTCATCAAGATTAGCACAGTTAAGTTTGTTAGATACTTTATACGTTGGGTTATCGTTACAACGCCAAGAAGAAACTTTGCAAAATTTACAAAGTATACGTGAAACAATTTCGATGAAACGAATATAAAAAAGCTCTTCAAATTTTAAATTTAGATAATACTTTATAGGATAGTTAGTCCGTTATGCGACTAATTATCCTTTTTTATTAGTACGATGTAGATATGAAATTTGAACTGTTTGCTTGGCTGAATGTAGAGGACAGAGCCTCGGAGAGTGTTTGAATGAGAGTTAAAGAAATAAAAATTGGTAAAAGAAAAGCTTTCCCTCTATTGGGTATAGGGGTGTTAAAAAATATTAAATTGATGAATGTGAGGCTTACTACATTGCCATCCAGATGGTTCAAGTTAGAGGGAGGCACCTTTGGTTGTTTTATCTTTATGAAAAAATAAAAAGGATCTAGATACAGATCCTTTTTATTTTTTAGTTAATTAAGCTTAAATGTAATTTCATTATATTTGTTCTCTTGATTTGCATCATCATCTGCTCCAAAATTTATTGGATATTTCAATGTCACAGACTTTATAAATTTATAATCTTCTACATCATCAAATCTAAAATATAATGTTTCTTTATTTATTTTACCAGCGTGTACAACATCTACTATATCATTTCGTCTCTCTGGCTTCTCATATTGTATCCATGACGATGTAATTGAGTTTGCTATATGCCCCTTATCATCAATCATTCTAAGTTTATCTAAGCTATGATACACACCTTTATCGGATTTATTAATACTTTTGATATCTACTGATACCATAACCACCGATTTATTATTAGGACGAATCTTACGATTTGTAAAACTTATCAATGATATTTCATTTGTAAATTCGTTTGTTGTATGTTTCCAATACGGAAAGAAGGTTATACGTTCGTCTCTAGCCTGTCCATCTTTTAATATAATCGTCTCGCTATATGTACCTTCATCTTGTTCTTCAACCTTATCATTAGAACACCCTGCAATACTGAAACAGAACGTAGCTAATAAAAGGAATGAGATTAATTTCTTCAAATAATTCTCCTCCTGATTACATAAAATACTATATTAGGAAAATTAAACATAACATCAAATTATAATTAAATCAATGGGCTTACAACGCCGCTAAACATGTTTAAACTAGTTCTATATAAAGTGAACATTTTTAATTTTTGATTCAATTAGACTGTTAAAACCAAGAATTTTTTAAATATAGAAATATACATATAACAAGAGAATCTTTGTATGTTGAAGGTCCACCTATTTCCGTAGGTGGGCTTTCTTTTTTATAAACCTTATGCATTTTATAAAAAAATATAATAAATGTTATATGTAGTAAAATGATATTTGGATGGAAGTTCAATATGTATTATTAAAATGGTTCAAGTCGCAAGAAGGCACCTTAGAGTGTCTTTTCTTTATGGATAATCAGTTTGAAAACTAAAAATAAAAAAACTCAATAAATGAGGTTCAAAAAATCTACTACTCTAAATTCACTTCGTAATAAGCGACTCCATCTTGAACATATTTTAAATATCAGGTAATCGCCCCGCCATAAACATTCTCAATGAAACAAATAGCAAAATGAAGAGGATTCAAGGTTTTTCTTCGAATACATCAAAAAACATTTGGTTAATAATTCAAATATTGTTCAATATTTAACAATAGGCTTTTAAAATTACATGTTATGATGAACGTGTAATGATGATTGAACATTTAAATTTGGCATAATGATTAGCCAAATCAGTGAAGACGGAAGTTTTGAGATGTACTCATTAAAATTCTAAAACACTAAAGGGGAGATCACATATGAAAGCAGTAGTAGTTAATAAAAATAGTAAAGCAAACATTGAAGTTATTGAAAAGGAATTACGTCCGTTACACTCAGGTGAAGCGCTTGTAGATGTAGAGTATTGTGGAGTTTGTCATACTGATTTACACGTTGCAAATCATGATTTTGGAAACACAGATGGCCGCATTCTTGGTCATGAGGGTGTAGGGATTGTTACGAAAATTGCTGATGATGTTACTTCACTAAAGATAGGTGACCGTGTAAGTATTGCATGGATGTTCCAATCTTGTGGACGCTGTGAATATTGCGTAACTGGTAGAGAAACATTTTGCCGTGAAGTTAAGAATGCTGGTTATTCAGTAGATGGTGGTATGGCTGAACAATGTATTGTTACAGCTGATTATGCGGTGAAAGTACCAGAAGGATTAGATCCTGCTCAAGCATCATCAATTACATGTGCGGGCGTAACTACATATAAAGCAATAAAAGTATCAGATATTAAACCTGGTCAACCTATCGTCATCTATGGTTGTGGTGGATTAGGTAACCTAGCCATTCAATATGCTAAAAACGTATTTGGTGCAAAGGTAATTGCAGTAGATATTAATGACGATAAATTAGCCTTAGCAAAAGAGGTTGGTGCGGATATGACTATCAATCCAATTTCTCAAGGTCCTGCTGATAAGATTGTTCAAGAGGAGTTTGGTGGTGCTTATGCTGCTGTAGTAACAGCCGTTTCTAAAGTAGCATTCAATTCAGCAGTTGATGCAGTACGTGCTTGTGGTAAAGTCGTTGCAGTCGGTTTACCAGTAGAAACTATGGATTTAAACATTCCACGACTTGTACTAGATGGAATTGAAGTAGTTGGTTCTCTAGTTGGTACTCGTAAGGACTTAGAGGAGGCGTTCATGTTCGGTGCAGAAGGAAAAGTAGTGCCGGTTGTTCAAACTTGTTCTCTAGATAAAGTACAAAATGTATTCGAAGAAATGGAACAAGGTAGAATTCAAGGACGTATGGTAATCGATTTTAAACAGCATAATTGTGATTGTAAATAATTCACTTTAAATATAAAAAGCATGAGTCTAGCTAAAGACATGTAAAAAAGTTAGACGGCAGAAAAGAGCTGATCCCTGCATTCAACAGGGATCAGCTCTTTTTATATCAATACCGTTTAATGCGAAATGATTAAAGGTTCACTTTATCTGCAAACGAAAAAGAATCTTTACTTTTAACAAATTTTTTATGATCTGGAACGGTTTGAATTGCTACCGCTTGCGAATCTCTTGCTTTCAGTGCATCTTGAATCCCGATTGTCATAAGCTTAATAAATAGAATCGTAATAAAGAATGAAACGAGAGTATAAAAAATAATCCACCATGAAAGATTCATTTCATTACGATTTAACCCAATAAGGCCTGCCCAATCGTTAGATAGAGAAACAGGTTTGAGCACTCCATCATAAAGTTCTCGCATTTGAATCCCGCCAATTACAATGTCAAGCAACGCTAAATGGATAACGAGTATGAGAGTTTGGACGATATGTTCCATAAATAACACAAATAAGCGGTCAAGTAATAAGACTCGTAAGTGTTTTTTGATAATATGAAAGCGGCTAGCTCCTAGTAATTGGGAACTTAAAATGTAATCTTGTTTCATAAATTCATCAACCTCTGAGGATATATATAAAGAAAGTGTAGGCAGAGCGACGAAAATAAGTACGACTACTTGATAAAACGCAAATGAAATATTTGGATCTAATCTATCAGCATTTGATATGGTTACAATATTAACGGGCGTGATGAGTATAAATGCGATAAATAAAGTAGGAATATAATAAAAAACTTCTGAGCATGCTCGGAAAAATCTCTTGAATTTTGGAGCATATAAACTTAAGAGGATTCCTATACATGTTCCGAATAAAATTCGAAAGAAGCTAATTGCCACAGCTAATAAGATAGTGAATTTTGCTCCTTCTATAATTTGTAAGAAAACAGACTCTCCAAAACGATCAGATCCAAAAGGCGGTATTAACGATGGCGAAAAGGGGGCCTTTCCAAGTAATTCGTTATTGTCATTGTAAAGTAACTGAGGAGGTTTTGGGATGTTATCTTTAAAGAACCAGCTATAAATAAAACTAGCTGAAACAAGTATGAATAAATAAGCAAAGCCGATTAAAAAGCGTTTTGATTTCCAAATAGATTTCATAGAGCTGCTCCTTTCAATTGCTTTTGCCATCTATTCATCATGAGAGAGATTATTTGAAAAATGGCGTAAAACGGTAAAATAATCATGACAAGTATGATAAATGCAGCTGGAGGTGAAATAAACGCTTTTTTAAATAAAAATTGAATAATGCCTAGCATATTAAAAACAAATTCTAAAATGAATAAGTTAGACAGTAAGAAAACAAAAATCGTTTTTAAATGATGGAAGAAGTGGATAGATATATTTTTGAACAAGTGAATGCATAGTATATAACTTGATGAAAGGCCTTTTCCATATGCAACCTCTACGTAATGTTTTCCATGTTCTTCTTTTAGGTATAACACCATCATCCGAAACATTTGTAATGTGGGTAAGACAGCTAAAGATAAAATAGGGAGTAAATAAGCTCGATTTTCATTAAAAGAAATAATGGTGAAAGGAGCTTCCCCGAATTTCTGAAGTACCCATATGAAAAATATTTGTAAACAAATCATCATCATCATATCAGGGACAGCTTCTAATATGAACACAATTCGGTTTATCCATTTTTTTATATAATCTTTTGCTAAAAAATAAAAAAATGCCATGCTAGATGATAGAAAGAGCGCAAGCAAAAAGGCTAAAAATAATACAGTAAATGAATATAGGTAAGGTTCTAAAACAGTTGGGAATAATGGTGTTTTTTTGAAACTACCAAATTTCGGGTCTGCCCCTATAACCACTAATGATTCAGGAGAGAAAACCTGTTTTAACATAGTAATGATCTGGTTAAAAAAATAAACTGGTTGAAAGGTAAATCCTTGTTGAGTAATAAATAAATAAGGTAAATTTAATAATAGTAACAGTGATAAAAGAATTGATGAAAGCTTAATGGTGAATTGAGATATTTTATGTAACATTAAATCCCTCCGACATCTTTTTACAACATTATACAATAAAGTATAAAAAAATTGTTTTATTTTTCTGAAAAATATAAATACTATTAGATTTTATAGTATGGAACATATATTTACAAGTTAATAAAGTGATAGTAGGATACACACTCTAAGTTTATTTAGATAATAGGACGAGTGAGCCTAAAACAATTAAAAGAGTAAAATATATAGAATTCTTATTTTAGGGGTAGTTGTTTTTCTTAGATTGATATTAAGTACTCCCGAAAAATGAATATTGCTTCTTAACTCTTTTCATCCAAATGAATAGAGCGTATGGAAGGACTATGTATGTATTCCTAATGAAAGAAAAAGAGTGTGTTACGTAACGAATAAAACGCAAATTTACCGCATTGAAAATTAAAATTTAGTATGTAAGTGGAGTGGAATGAGGGGGATATATTTTTTGTTATGAAAAAAATTTTCTTTTTAAAACTTTATTAAAGAAAAAATATTTTATATACTAATTCATGTAAACGGTTTACTAGATCGTATTTTGCTAGAAACGAAGGGAAGATTCGCATGGAAACAAGGGGGAGAGTAATCGGGATTGATATCGGTACCACAAGTACAAAAACGGTTGTGTTCACTGAAAAAGGAAAAGTCGGTGCATCACATGCAGTTGATTATCCAATTATTCAACCGAATGTCGGATGGGCTGAGCAAGATCCTGATGTAATATGTGCTGCTGTATATAAAACTGTAAGCGTTGCCATGGAAAAGAGTAATGTGTTACCTGAAGATATTTCTTCAATCGGTATTAGTACTGCAATGCACGCATTAATTGCTGTAGATGAAAACGGTGCACCATTAACGCGTTCTATCATTTGGGCAGATAATCGAAGTACGAAACAATCAGAAAAATTATTACAACATATGAATGGGCATGACATTTATAGACGAACGGGTACACCAATTCATCCGATGTCGCCGCTTTCCAAATTATTGTGGATGAAAGAGGAAGAGCCAGAATTATATGCGAGCGCTTATAAATTTATTTCCATTAAAGAGTATGTTATTTATCAATTGTTTTCACGTTACGTAGTTGATTATTCGATAGCATCTGCAACTGGGTTATTTAATTTAGAAACATTAAACTGGGATGAAGATGTTTTAACGATGTTACATATGTCACCAGAACAATTATCAACACCTGTGCCAACTACATATATTTTATCGGGTATGAAGCCAGAATTAGCACAAAAGATGGGTATTCGTGAAGATACTCCAGTTGTTATTGGTGCAAGTGATGGTGTCCTTGCGAATGTAGGTGTTGGGGCAATATCGCCTGGCTCAGCTGCAATTACGATAGGAACAAGTGGTGCAGTACGAACAATTTCCTCTAGTGTTAATACAGATGAAAAAGGTAGAACGTTCTGTTATGCATTAACAGACGAGCACTGGGTGATCGGCGGTCCAACAAATAACGACGGAATATTACTGAGATGGTTACGTGATGAATTTGGTAGCCCAGAGCAAGAAGTTGCAAGGAAGCTTGGCATCGATCCGTATGATTTATTAATTAAATATGCGGAAAGTGTACCAGCTGGAGCGGGTGGATTGCTATTTTTACCGTTTCTATCTGGAGAACGTGCACCTTACTGGAATGCAAATGCTCGTGGTACATTCTTTGGAATAAACCTTCAGCATAAACGAGAACATTTTATACGCGCAGTAATGGAAGGGGTTTGTATGAGCGTATATTCTGTTGCACTTGCAATCAGGGATTGTACAGGGCCACTTACTGAAATACGTGTTTCAGGAGGATTTGCGAAATCTGCATTTTGGAGACAAATGTTATCCGATATGATGGGTAAAGAATTGCTAGTTCCTGAAAGTCATGAAGCATCTGCGCTTGGGGCAGCAGCAGTTGCTTTATATGCTGTAGGGAAAATTAATTCTCTTGAAGAGGTAAAGGATTGGATTGATATTGTTCATCATCATGTACCGAATAAAGAAAATACGGCTATATACTTAGAAATGTTTTATATGTATGAACGACTTTACAATCGCTTGAAAGAAGAATTTGATTGTATAGCTGCTTTCCAACGTAAACAATAGGGGGATGGGGAGAAATGGTAGTTGGAATCGTACTAGCGGCAGTTGTCATACTACTTTTACTTATTACGGTAGTAAAATGGCATCCATTTGTCGCGTTAATATTAACAGCAATTGGTGTAGGGCTAGCAATGGGAATGCCATTGATTGGAACTTCACCAAAAGATCCAGGCATTATCGATTCTATTAAACTAGGGGTTGGGAATACGTTAGGATTTTTAGCGATAGTTTTAGCATTAGGAACGATGCTTGGAAAAATGATGGCCGAATCTGGCGGTGCAGAACGAATTGCTAATACATTAATTGGGCGTTTTGGGAAAAAACGTGTTCACTGGGCCATGATGTTCGTTGCATTTTTAGTAGGGATTCCAGTGTTTTTCCAAGTCGGATTTGTACTATTAATTCCATTAGTATTTACAATTGCATTAGAAACAGGGGTATCACTTATTACAATCGGTATTCCATTAGTGGCAGGACTATCTGTTGTACACGGACTCGTTCCGCCGCATCCAGCAGCGATGGCAGCGGTAGGTATTTTTAAAGCAGATGTAGGGAAGACAATTTTATATGCATTAATCGTCGGACTTCCAACTGCAATCATTTCAGGTCCGCTTTACGGGAAGTGGATTGGTGCTCGTATACATAAAGAAGTACCTTTAGATATAGCAGAGCAATTTATTGAAAGAGATAAGAAGAAGGAACTTCCTAGTTTCGGAAATACATTGTTTACTATTTTACTTCCAGTATTTCTAATGCTAGGTGCATCGATTGCGGAAGTCGCGCTAAGCAAAACAAGTCAACTTGCACAAGTATTGCACTTTATTGGAGATCCGATTGTCGCTTTATTAATTGCAACCATTTACTCTTTCTTTAGTCTTGGTTATGCAAAAGGTTTCTCAAAAGATAAAGTATTACAATTTACAAATGATTGTTTAGGGCCGATTGCGAACATACTGTTAGTTATCGGTGCAGGCGGCGCATTTAATAAAGTATTATTAGATTCTGGAATTGGGACGACAATTGCAGAAATGGCGAAAGAATCTCATATTTCACCGATATTATTAGGTTGGGGAATTGCGGCACTTATCAGAATAGCGACGGGATCTGCTACAGTTTCTATGATGACAGCTGCTGGAATTGTAGCACCAATTGCAGCAAGTACACCAGGTGTAAACGTTGAATTATTAGCACTTGCAACAGGTGCAGGGTCATTAATTTTATCACATGTAAATGATTCTGGATTTTGGATGATTAAAGAGTATTTCGGAATGACTGTGAAAGAAACATTATTAACATGGACGGCAATGGAAACAATATTATCTGTTGTAGCACTTGGACTAATTTCGTTATTAAATATATTTGTATAGAATGGGAGATTGATTAATATGAAACTAGGTTTAATTGGATTAGGAAAAATGGGATTCCCATTAGCAGAACATTTATATGAAGACAAGCATGAAGTAGTTGTATATGACGTAAATAAAGAACTTGTTGAAAAAGCAGGGGCTTTAGGGATTACTGCTCGTCATACATTAAAAGAAATGATCGTTGAACTAGAAGCTCCTCGTACAATTTGGGTAATGGTACCTGCGGGAGAAGTTGTTGAATCGGTACTAAAAGATGTATATCCATTATTAGAGGAAGGCGATATCGTTATTGAAGGCGGAAATTCATTCTATAAAGATACGTTACGCCGTGCGGAAGAAGCGAAAAGCTTTGGTTTACATTACGTAGATATCGGAACATCAGGCGGTGTAGAAGGAGCAAGATACGGTGCTTGCTTAATGGTTGGTGGAGAAAAAGAAATTTACGATCAATTAGAACCTTTATTTAAAGATTTAGCAGTAGAGAATGGCTATTCTTATGCAGGCCGCGTCGGAAGTGGTCATTTCTTAAAAATGGTTCATAACGGTATTGAATACGGAATGATGCAAGCAATCGCTGAAGGATTTGAAGTATTAGATAAAAGTGATTTTGATTTCAATTATGAAGATGTTGCAAAAGTATGGGCAAATGGATCAGTTATCCGCGGTTGGTTAATAGACTTAACTGAAAAGGCATTTGCAGATGATCCAAAACTAGATGGTATTAAAGGTGTAATGAACTCTTCAGGAGAAGGGAAATGGACTGTGGAAACCGCACTTGAACTTCAAGCGGCAGCACCAGTAATCGCAATGTCATTATTTATGCGCTACCGTTCTCAAGAAGATGATACATTCCACGGAAAAGTAGTTTCAGCTCTTCGTAATCAGTTCGGTGGACATGAAGTTGTGAAAAAATAGGAAATGATTTTGAAAAGAAACTTGTGTATAAGCGCAAGTTTCTTTTTTTATAGTTTAAGAAATTACTAATTTAAAAATACCAATCAATCATTGTTTTATTATCACATATGATAGCTTCAACATGTATTGATTGAACAATATGTTCTATATTTTCGTCTTTTGCTAATAAAAAAGTTGTAAAGGAATCAAACATACTCATGAATGCATAATCCATGTTTTCATCAGTAATAATGAACTCACTACAGAAAAGGTCCCAAATATTTAAGGGGGTTGTATCATTTATCTGTAATGATTCGTTTGTATCAAAGATTGGTTCAGAGAAATATAGATTTTTTGCACCTTTCGAACCGAGGAGTTTTAGTAAATTCTGTAATGAAAATATAGATGTATAATCTTCCGTTGGATAATAAAGGTCTTGTTTAAAGTTTGAATGTAGCTTTTTAGCTAAGTCATCTCTTTTAAATTCTTCTGAAAAGGCATTAATGGAAGTCAATATGGCTATTGCTAGTTCTGTATATGAATTTAGTCCACTACAAGACATCATTTCCTTCCAAGAAACGGATTTCCCATTTTGAATGATTTCTTCAGCACTTGGATATATGTGCTCGTAATGTCTTTTTCTTACGGAGTTTTCCCACCCTAAAGGCATTTGGACAAAAGGATGAAGTAATATAGCAGCAAACTTAAAGTCGCTTGGTAGTTGTTCTAAAATGGGTGATTTGTCATCTAGCCAAATGTAATCTAACAAAATAAAACCTCCTCGTAAACTATGTGTAATATACTGAGTTTCTTGTTAATTACTATATATTCATTTTGTACTGATTGTATCAAATATATATTGAAGCACGAAAGATGTCCCAACATAAAAATAAGAATAAATAAAATGAATTTTTCATAAATAGTAAAAGGATGATTATGTCATCAGTGTAGCTATGAAGTGGTGTTACATATGAAAAGAGCGTGTTAATAAAATATGAGGTGGTTAAATGGGAAATGAGCAAGTGAAGAATGCAGGGGAAGATAAAAAGTTATGTCTTTGTATGATTGTTAAAAACGAGTCAAGGATTATGGAAAGATGTTTAAATGCTACAAAATCAATTGTAGATTTTGTTTCAATTTGTGATACGGGATCAACTGATAGTACACCTGAAATTATTGAAAATTGGTGTAAAGAAAATGATATCCCTGGAACAGTTCATCATGAACCATTTAAAAACTTTGGTTATAACAGAAGTTTAGCAGTTTCATTGGCACAAAAAACATATCCAGAAGCAGATTATTTATTAATATTAGATGCAGATATGATATTAGAAGTTGATCCGAGGTTTGATAAGACTAGTTTAACGGAAGACCATTATCTTACATTGCAATATGATATTCATATTAAGTATTGGCTTACACGCCTTTTGAAAGCTTCTTTACCATGGAAATCTGTCGGTGTTACTCATGAGTATTGGGATATAGATCGTTCCAAAGTTGGTGCGAATTACAATACGAGAGTAGCTAGGTTAGAGACGCTTGTCGTTAACGATCCTGGGGATGGTGGTAGTAAAGCAGATAAATTTGAGAGAGATGAGAGGTTGTTGTTACAAGGATTGAGTGATCCAGAAACAACGCCAGATTTGCATATAAGATATTTATTTTATTTAGCCCAAACTTATTTTCATTTAAGTCAATTTGAAGATTCGATTAAATGGTATAAAAAACGAGTGGAAGCAGGAGGATGGGTTGAAGAGGTGTTCTATTCGTTGTTGCGAATAGGATTTTGTTATGAACAATTAGCAAACCGTTCAGCAAATAAACAACATGAAGTAACAGAAGCGGATGAAAAAGAAAATGCTAAGACGCAAGAAGAGCAATATACAGCATTAGCAATTCTTTATTTTCAAAAAGCGTGGGAATATAGACCAACCCGGGCTGAGCCATTATACCAACTTGCAAGAATGTATCGATTAAAATCTCAAAATAATATTGCTTTGATGTATGCCCTGCAAGGGAAGGAAGTTCCTTTTCCGAATAATGATCTTCTATTTGTAGATTATCATGTGTATGATTACTTATTTGACTATGAGATTTCTATAAGTGCTTTTTATATACCACATAAAAAACATTTAGGTGCAGTGTCACAAAAATTTTTGGAATCGAAAAAAGAAGAGTTACCGTTGCATATAGCAAATATGGTAGAAAGTAATGCGAAATTTTATTAAATACAATTTCGGTTAAAGGAGTAGTGGAGTAATAATGGAATTAATACGATGGGCGCTAGAATTAGGGGAATCTGTACATGGAAATACGTATGAAGAATTGATACCACTACTAGATTATTATTATGATCGAGATCATTTAAAAGCGTATTGTATCGCAAATCTTCTTTTAGACATGGACGTAGCAGATGAGCATCGGCAAAAAATTGAATTAAGAAGGTGTATTGCTGCTTATTATGCTGGAATGTATAAAGTAGCAAAAAAACATGCAAGTGAGCTTTTACTTAAATATCCGGATGTGGATTTATATAAAAATAATTTAAGACTAATGGAAGCTTATTTGAATAAAGAATATGATTATTGTCTTTTTATATGCCCAAAGACGTATGGTAGTTTTATAGATGTCGCACGATCTTTGAAATGGCGATTGGAGCAGGAGGGAAATACAGCAATTATATCTGAAACAATACTAGAAAATGTGAAAAATACAATTGTTTTCGGAGCGCATACATATGCACATAACCCGAATCTACTTCCGAAAAATGCAATTATTTATAATTTAGAACAGCTATATGAAGGAAGTCCTTATGCGCATCCCCTTTATTTAATGTTATTAAAAGATAAGGAAATTTGGGATTATAGCAAACAAAATATAGAATGGTTAAAACAAAAAGGAGTAGGAAAAGAAATAAAACATGTGGAAATGAACTATGCTCCAACTTTAGAAATAAAAAGGGATGCATTTGAAGATGGGATAACTGAAGACATTGATATACTGTTTATAGGTGCTCTTAACCCGAGGCGGCAAGCTATTTTTGATCAATTAAAAGCGATTGCCCCGCATTTAAATATCGTTTTTAAAAATAATGCGTGGGGAATTGTCAGAAATGAGTTAATTGCTAGGTCTAAAATTATATTAAATATTCACTTTTACTTATCGGGCATTCTGGAAACACCTCGAGTTTCTTATGCAGTGGCAAATAAGAAATTTATTATTTCGGAAAATAGCAATCCAGAGGACGAGATAGAGTGGCCAGGAATTGTGTTTACTCCGTATGAAAAAATAATAGAAAATATTATGAAATATGTAGCCTTACCAGAAGAACGTATCAAACTAGCAGAAAAAGCGTATTCCCATTTTGAAGCAAAAGGAAGCAAAGGCATACTGAGTCATAAAGAGGAGGGAAAGTAATTGTGAAGAACTCATACTTTCGTATGAGTTCTTTTTTACGTCTATCATACTATTTTATCAAGCTAGTTCCCTCTTTATATTGTGTTTTGTATAGAAATTTCTGATAATATATAAGTATAACTGGAAAACAAAGGGGAGAAATAATTATGAAACTAGTCGTTATTAATGGTACACCAAGAAAATTCGGTAGAACTCGTGTAGTGGCAAAATATATTGCTGATCAATTTGAAGGGGAGTTATACGATTTAGCAGCAGAGGAACTGCCTTTATATAATGGGGAAGAATCACAACGTGAATTAGAAGCGGTAAAAAAATTAAAGGCGTTAGTGAAAACTGCAGACGGTGTAGTACTATGTACGCCTGAATATCATAATGCAATGAGTGGAGCGTTGAAAAATTCGTTAGATTACTTAAGTAGTAGTGAATTTGTTCATAAACCTGTCGCTTTACTTGCAGTTGCAGGAGGCGGTAAAGGTGGAATTAACGCATTAAACAGTATGCGCATTGTTGCTAGAGGAGTATACGCAAATGCAATCCCAAAACAAGTTGTGCTTGATGGACTTCATGTACAAGACGGTGAACTGGGAGAAGATGCAAAACCATTAATTCATGATTTAGTTAAAGAATTAAAAGCATATATGGGCGTATATAAAGAGGTGAAAAAACAACTAGGAGTGGAGTGATATGCCATCTCTGTATAAAGATTCACGCTTGTATTTCATTCTAGGGGCCAATAGTTTATCAGCTATTGGTTCCGGAATTGTTATGATAACGATTCCGTGGTTGTTAATTAAAGAGAGCGGAGGAGAGACAACGTTTGGTTATGTTTCCATCATCGCAACTCTTATTATGTTTTTATTAACACCTTTTATCGGGCAAAGTATTGATCGTTTTTCAAGAAAATCTTTATTACTATGTAATGAAGGTATTGGGATAATCGTTATAGGAATGATGGCTATATGGGGATTTACTGGGCAACCTTATCATTCTATTCACTATATTCTTATATATATAGCAGGGTCATTTTACTATTTATTATTTTATCCTACAATGTTTGCGTTCAACCAAGAGATATTTCAAGCAGAACATTATAAAAGTTTAAGTGGAACAATGGAAATACAAGGACAGTTAACGCAAGTTATTTCAGGAGCGGCTGCTAGCTTCCTTATTGAAATTATTTCTTTAAAATGGATTTTGTTAGTAGATATGTTAACTTTTATAGGAGCATTCGTCCTTTTCTTATGTATACCGTACGTAAAGAAAAAGGAAGTGAAAAAGAAAGTAACATTTAAGAAGCAATTGTTCGAAGGGATTCACTTTATGCAAAAGCGTCCGAAGTTCTTTTGGTTTTTACTTGCGACTTATATGCCGTTTATCGGTGTTATGATGGCAAATTATTTAATCCCGGTATATATTTCAGATATATTAAAAGCTAGTGCCTCTGTCTACGCAATAGAAGGTATGATGTATGGTGTCGGAGCGGTTCTTGCGGGAATAAGTATTCCAATTATGATGAAATATGTCAAAATAGAAATTTCAATCGTCATGACGATGTTCCTATATGTAATTTCAATTACCGTAATGATTTTTGAACCTTCCGTAATGTTCTTATATGGACTTGCAATTTTTCATGCAATTGGAAATGCGGGTACAAGAGTGGCGAGAAATGTATTGATGATGGAGGAAATTCCAAACGAAGTAATGGGAAGAGTGGATAGCTTATTTCGATTAATTGGTACAGGAATAAGAATTGTATTATTAATGCTGTTTACAGTTGGTGTATCTAAAGCTGGGGTAATGCTCCCGTTTTACGTACTTAGCTGTATATTGATTCTATCATTAGGAATTGCTCTTTATTATGTATATTCACAACGTAAAGTAGGGACGAATGTTTCTAATAAATCAATCGTTTAAAAAACCTTCTGCCTTCCAATCTTTTTCTATCATTCCTTTCGAGAGGACTCCCACCTCTAAACGTAAGTGAAGGTGGTGAGGTGAATCGAAAGAAATATTTTATTTTCGAGAAAAAACGGAAACGTATGTTCTTTTTTGCTATAATATCCTTAACAAGGAGGTGAATAAAATGACAAAGGAAAATCCATCAAACTATAAAACTCTTCAAATTTGGATTAAAAAAGGGCATCGTATGTATTCTTATTTTCAAGAATGTTGTCATAACGCTAAGAACATGTACAACACCACAAACTTTTATATACGCCAGGTGTACACTGGATTAACACAAGAAAAAGAGTTGCAGCCTTTGCAAAAAGAAGTTCTGGAAAATATTCATAAAAATATTGGTAAGATGAATGACACACAACTTCTTGCCTATCAGAAGAAATTGGAAAAAGAGAAATTAAAGCCTAAAGAAGAACAGAAAGAGATTAAATGTAATTTGTTTTCAGAACCTAATTTTGAAAAACCTTATGTAGATTACAACTTTCTAGATGCACTATTTAAGGCTATGATTCAAAATGATTATCGAGCTTTGCCTACGCAATGTAGCCAGTCAATCATGAAAGGTTTGTTCCAAAATTGGAAATCTTTTTTTGCTAGTTTAAAAGACTATAAAAAGAATCCAAACAAATATGATGGAATGCCTAGGATTCCAAAGTATATTCGTTCTTCTGAAAAAGAGATTCTGTATACAAACCAAGATTGCATCATTAAAAACGGTAGATTTTTAAAGTTTCCAAAGACGAAATTGCAATTAAATATTGGGAAACTAGGTTTCACTGAAGGTAAACTGAAACAAGTTCGTGTGATTCCAAAATACAATGAATATGTAGTGGAATTGGTAATTGATGTTCCTTCTGAACAACAAATGATTGAAGAGAATGCTCGTTATATGAGTATTGATTTAGGGATTGATAACCTTGCAACCATCGTAACAAACACAGGTATGAAACCTGTCCTTGTTAAGGGCAAACATGTCAAAAGCATAAATCAATATTACAACAAAATGAAGAGTCATTTTACAAGCATTCTTAGAAATGGAAAACAAACTAATGAAGGACCTTTTACTTCTAAAAGGATAGAAAAACTTCATCAAAAACGTTACTTGAAAATAAAAGACGTCTTCCATAAAGTTAGTCACCATATCGTAAAACTAGCTCAAGAAGAAGAAGTTTGTAAAATCGTTATTGGTCAAAACAAAAGTTGGAAACAAGAAACGGATATGGGAAAAAGAAATAACCAATCGTTTTGTCATATCCCGCATAATTTACTGATTCAAATGATTACATACAAAGCAAATACTGTAGGCATTCAAGTTGTTGTAACTGAAGAATCATATACATCGAAAGCAAGTTTTCTGGATAACGACTTCATTCCAACGTATGGAGAAAATGACCAAAATACAACTTTTTCAGGAAAACGAATAAAGCGCGGCATATATCGTTCAGCAAATAAAACTTTAATTAATGCAGATGTAAATGCTGCGGCTAACATTTTACGAAAAGTAATCCCAAATGCATGGACAAATGGGATAGAGGGGTTAGGCGTGAAACAGCTCGCTAATGTGTTAACTCCCCTGACGTTAATCGTCCGTTAGGTCAAAACGTTAGAGACCCCCACTTCAAGCTTTGCTAAGTGGGGGAGTGTTCATATAATAAAAAGAAAGGGAGTGCAAACGTATATATGAACAAATGGATCTTACTTATAATCGTATTATTACCTCCGCTATACATCCTTTATATGACCTTTCGAATGAAGGAAGTTGCTCGTGAAAAATTGAGCTATCACTCTCCGTACGTTCTTATATTAGGTGCAAAGTTATTTGGAGATAGACCATCTTTATCTCTTCAAAACCGTTTGGATGTAGCGTTGGAATATTTATATTTCCATCCTGAAGCGAAAGTAATTGTTTCAGGAGGTCAAGGGGAAGATGAAGATATACCGGAAGCTCATAGTATGAGAAACTATTTAATGGTACATGGTATAGATGAGAGTCGTATTTTAATAGAAGATCAATCTACAAATACGTATGAGAATGTAAAGTTTAGTATGGATTTATATGATGTGAAACATGCGGTAGTTGTAAGTAATACGTATCATTTGTATAGAACGAAAATAATTGCAAAGCGTTTAGGCATGAAGATGGAGGCGCTAGCTGCTGAAACACCAATGCGTTCTAAGAGGAAAATGTATGTACGTGAATATGCTGCAATAATGAAAACAATATTGTTCGACCGTTAGAGCTCATAAGAGAGCTCTTTTTTTGTAGAATAAAGCGTATCATTTGAAATGAATGCCATCTTCCATCAAAATAAAAGAAACAACATTAAAGGAGTTGTATTTGTGATTCAATTTAATCATGTGTCAAAAGCGTATGAAGATGGCACGAAAGCAGTGGATTCATTGCATTTAGAAATTAAAAAGGGAGAGTTTTTTGTCCTTATTGGTCCGAGTGGTTGCGGGAAAACAACGACAATGAAAATGATTAATCGTTTAATTGAAACGACTGAAGGATCGATTTTAATCGATGGAAAAGATATTCAACAATATAATATAAACGAATTACGTTGGAATATAGGATACGTGTTGCAGCAAATCGCTTTGTTCCCGCATATGACAATTGCAGAAAATATTGCAGTTGTTCCTGAAATGAGAAGATGGAGCAAAGAAAAAACAAAAGCCCGTGTCGATGAATTGCTACAGATGGTCGGGCTAGATCCAGACGTATATCGCGATCGTATGCCTGATGAATTGTCAGGAGGCCAAAAGCAGCGCGTTGGTGTCGTAAGGGCATTAGCCGCAAATCCGAAAATCGTTCTTATGGACGAACCATTTAGTGCATTAGATCCGTTAAGTAGAGAGCAGCTTCAAAAGGATATTGTACAATTGCAAAAGAAGATTCAAAAAACAATTGTATTCGTAACACATGATATGCAAGAAGCATTATCACTTGGAGATCGTATTTGTATTATGAAAGAAGGGAAAGTTGTTCAATTAGATACACCAGAAGGAATTATACATAATCCGAAAAATGAATTTGTAGAAGAGTTCATTGGAAATCGTGGACGACCATGGTATGAAGGGAAAAGTATAGAAGATGTATTGCCACTTGATGAAAGTATGCGGGTAGAAGGAGATACGCTATCATTACATTCTTCTTTACAAGAAGCTCTAGTTCGTGTACGAGCTGACGAAGTCGTTCCAGTTGAAGAAAATGGACAATATGTTGGAGCTTTAACAAGCCGTCATATTGTCAATTACATTGTTGAACAAATGAAGGAAAGAGGCTAAACAGTGACTGATTTTATACAAACGTTCCAAGAACGAAAAATAGAATTATTAGCTGCATTAAGTGAGCATTTACAAATATCACTTATTTCACTATTTTTTGCAGTAATTATTGCAGTACCGCTTGGCATTTTATTAACGAGAAAAGAACGAGTGGCTGAGTTTATTATAGGCACTTCTGCAGTAATGCAAACAGTGCCATCACTTGCATTACTCGGACTTTTAATTCCGTTAGTAGGAATTGGAAAACTTCCAGCCATAATTGCGTTAGTTGTGTATGCACTATTACCTATTTTACGCAATACATACACAGGCATAAGGGAGTTAGATGAATCTTTAATTGAAGCAGCGAGAGCTATGGGGATGAATAGTTGGAGAAGACTGTGGAAGGTAGAGCTTCCTCTTGCACTACCAATTATTATGGCCGGTATTCGAACGGCGATGGTATTAATTGTTGGAACAGCTACATTAGCAGCTCTTATAGGTGCTGGTGGGCTCGGTAAACTCATATTACTAGGTATCGATCGAAATGATCATGCACTTATCATTTTAGGGGCCGTACCAGCCGCGTTACTCGCTTTATTCTTTGATGTAGTACTTCGAGTGCTTGAGAGTCCAAAACGCTCTTCTAAGCGTGTTATATTGACGATAAGTATTATTTGTATCATGATTGCTTCTCCCTTTCTTTGGAACACACAAAAGAAAGATATTGTTATTGCCGGCAAACTTGGGTCAGAACCTGAAATTTTAATTCAAATGTATAAGCAACTTATTGAACAAGATACCGATTTACACGTAGAATTAAAACCAGGTCTTGGAAAAACAGCATTTGTATTTGAAGCATTGAAATCAGGAGAAGTAGATATTTACCCAGAATTTTCAGGAACAGCTTTATCTACTTTCGTGAAAGAAGAGCCAAAAAGCACAAATCGGGATGAAGTATATGAGCAAGCCCGCGTTGGAATGGACAAGAAGTATAATATGGTGATGTTGAAGCCGATGGAGTATAACAATACATATGCACTAGCTATGCCGAAAAAAATAGCAGATCAAAATAATATAAATACAATTTCTGATTTAGGAAAAATGGCACAAGATGCTAAAGTAGGATTCACATTAGAATTTGCTGATCGTGAAGACGGTTATAAAGGAATGCAAAAAGTATATAACTATAAGTTTTCAAATGTGAAAACGATGGAACCGAAACTACGTTATAGTGCTATTCAATCAGGGGATGTTAACGTAATCGATGCATATTCAACAGATAGTGAACTTGAGCAATACGGACTTAAAGTGCTAAAAGATGATAAAGGATTATTCCCACCATACCAAGGTGCACCGTTATTAAGAAAAGAGACATTAGAAAAATATCCTGAACTTGAAAAAGTATTAAATAAATTATCTAGAAAGATTACAGATGAAGAAATGCGAAAAATGAATTATGAAGTAAATGTGAATGGAAAAGGTAGTGAAGAAGTAGCGAAACAATTTTTACAAAAAGAGAATTTACTTCGTTAATTTTACAAGAAATATACAAATTTATATGTATGAAATGACCGTTCATTACAAAATGAACGGTTTTTTTGTGCATACTTATACATTTTTTCAAAAAAGTATTCCATTTTTGTTCATTTTCTTTTAGAATAAGTAATGTTTTCCTGAAAAAATATAAAAGAAACGTCTATTAGAGAAAAAGGTGACTTTAATAGTTGAACGAACATAACACCTAGAATGACAGATGGGGTGGTACAAATAGAAAAGAAGTTAGGATTTTTTCCATTAATTGCATTAGTAGTCGGAACAATGGTTGGTGGCGGTGTATTTAGTTTACCGCATGATTTAGCAGTAGGAGCAAATAGCGGCTCTATAATAATTGGCTGGTGTATTACAGCGATGGGAATGATCCCACTCGCGCTCGTATATCAAACGTTAGCAAGACAAAAACCAGAGCTTGAGGGCGGAATTTATAGTTATGCACGTGCTGGTTTCGGTGAATATATTGGATTTAACAGTGCTTGGGGATACTGGTTAGCAGGAATTTTAGGAAACGTTGCAACAATCATGTTACTGTTTAGTACGTTAGGTTATTTCTTCCCAATTTTTAAAGGTGGGAATAATGTTGCGTCTATCATTGGAGCATCACTTTTATTATGGACACTTCATTTTCTAATTTTATTTGGAATTCGTGAAGCATCTATTATGAATGTTATTGCAACAATAGGGAAATTAGTTCCAATCGTATTATTTATTGTTGTAATGGTAACAGCGTTTCGTTGGGATACATTTACACATGATTTTTGGGGAGAAGGAACAATCTCAGTTTCCTCTATTCTTGGACAAGTGAAAAATACAATGCTTGTAACTCTTTGGGTTTTCATTGGGGTTGAAGGAGCGGTTGTATTATCTGGTAGAGCGAAAAATAGCCGAGATGTTGGTAAAGCGACAGTACTTGGACTTATTTTAGTAATGTCTATTTATATTTTAATTTCTGTCTTGTCAATGGGAGCGATGACAAGAGGAGAGCTTTCCGTGTTAGAAACCCCGTCGATGGGACATGTATTAGAACATGTTGTTGGGACATGGGGCGCAGTTGCGATTAACATCGGGTTAGTTGCTTCACTTGTAGGTACATTAATAGGCTGGTTTTTACTTGTTTCTGAAATTTCCCACGTAGCAGGAAAAGATGGCGTGTTTCCGAAGGTCTTTACGAAAACAAATAAAAAACAAACGCCACATATGGCATTATGGATCTCAAATGGCGTTGCCCAAATTATATTTATAATCGTTCTGTTTTCAGAATCAACATATCAAATTATGTATTTCATAGCGTCAACATCAATTTTAGTACCATATTTATTATCAGCGTTATTCCAATTCAAATTAGTTATTACAAACGAACTAAAAGATGCAAAAGTAAAAAACGGCTCGTTAGCTTTAATTGCTTCTATTTATTCTATATGGCTTCTATATGCAGCAGGTTTGAAAAATTTATTACTTGTTTCAATCGTATATGGAATCGGGATTATTGTTTACATGTATGCAAGAAAAGAAAAGGGAAATCGTTGTTTTAGAGGTATTGAGAGATATGTAATGTGGGCAATTGTTATTGCAGCTATCACATCAATCTATATGTTATTGACTGGAAATATAAAAATGTAAAAGTCCTTTTAAATAAAGGGCTTTTTTCTTTGTCTAGAGAATATTTAATACATAAGATATTCAGGAGGGATGAAAATGGAAGAAAAAGAACAGTTAACCAGAATTGTTGATTTAGCGAGTGAAGTAAGGAAAGTATTAGTGCAAGAATCCTTTTTTAATCATCATCCTGAACTACGAGGAGTGATTGAAAATTTAGCGAGTGCTGTAGAGAATTTGGCGGAATTACAGCAAAATACAGATGAAAACGCTGAAGATCGATTACGATATGTACTTGCTAAAATGAAAATTGCACATAATGCCATTTTACAAGAGAAAAAAGCATTTCCATCTCATTAATATACGTTTTCATTTTGAACCTGGCAGATAAAGTCAGGTTTTTTGTTTCTAGTTTTTCTTTTCTTTCATACACTAAGAATAGTATGAAAAAAGAAGGTGACGAAGGTGAAATTACATAAAGCTCTTCAGCCAAGTTTTATAAAACGAATGTACTATATGAGGTTTATCGGAAAGTTTACAAAAGCAGAGAGAGAGAAGAATGGAGAGAACTTCTTTGTACAATGCCTATCGCCAATGCCATTCATGTTACAAGAGCAATTAAAAAATGAACCATACGTATTTGAAGGTTTATGTAGCAATAAAAAGAATGAAAAAATCTTTTCGGAATTAAAGAAAAGAAAATTAGAAAAGCAACTGGTTATGTTTCGTCTCTATTACGAGAGAGGAAATATATATGTGGAGTTAATTTGTGCAGAAGAACCGCGAGAAATGGCAAATGGCTATAAAATGATTCCAGTACCTAAAGTTTCCGATTATAAAAAAGGAGAGTCTTTAGAAAGAAAACTTGGAAATGGCTATTTGTCATTTTTAATGCCAAAATATCCGAAAGACTTTGAGTCTCCTGAATTATTGTGGCACGATGGAAGGTTATACGGAAATATATCTTTAAAATCATCATCAATTAGTTCAATCGCATATTTTGAACAGCAGCGGGAATGTAAGTATATAGACTTTAATGACTGGATGAAGCATGTAGAAATAGCGGTAGAAGATCAATTGTATTTTGTAAGTAATCATGTGTATGAGCAATTAAAAAAACGAATGAATGAAGAAGGTAAGCTTGTAGAGGTAGAGGAAATAAAAGTGCAAAAGGATGAATGGGAGTGGGATGAGCGTGAATCCGTCTTTTTACAGTATGTAAAAAGTTTTGTGCGTAATAAAGGACTATATTTGGATGAAACGGACATTTACAATTTTCATATAAGTGCCAAAACAAATATGTTGACGATTCTTGGTGGTATACCAGGTGCTGGGAAATCTCGTTTTGTGCAAGCTTATGCAGAATCACTTGGATTGCAGTATGGGGAAGAATTAGTTTGGATTCCGATTTCACCATCGTATCAAGAACCACATGATTTACTTGGTTACCTTCACCCAAATGGTACTTTTATTGAAAGTGAAACAAAATTAGTTAGGGCGTTAATGAAGGCAAAAGAAAATCAAAATCAGCTATATATAATCGTTTTTGATGAAATGAATATGTCACATATTGAGCATTGGTTTACTCCATTTCTATCTGTTCTTCAACTTGAAAAGCAAAATCGTATTTTAAATTTGTATGAGGGTGTACAAGAAAAAGAAAATCCAATTCCATCAACAATTGAAATTGGAGAAAATATTATATTTGTAGGTACTGTAAATTTTGATGAAACAACGAAAGAGCTCTCAGATCGACTATTAGATCGGACGAATTTAATATCGTTACAAAAGATTCCGTTTTGTGAGATGTGTATGGAACAAGAGAAAGTTGTATTACAGCCACCATTGAAAGTAACTGCAGGAGAATTCCGAATAAGTTGGGTTAGGAATAAAGCGATGATTGAGGTGTTTTCTGAAGAAGAGTTAGAACTATTAGATAAGTTACATGCTGTATTATCATCACACGATTCGTCAAAGGGAATTTCTTTTCGATGTGCAAACGCAATAGCTGTTTATTTGCAAAATATACCGTTCCAAAATAATCATTCCTATATGATCAGTAGAGAAGAGGGATTTGATTTACAAATCAAGCAACGTGTATTGACGAAAATAAGAGGGACTGAAATGATGGTGGGGTCTTTACTTTCTGAAGAAGTAAAAAGGGGGGCGACATTAGTACCTCTTTTGCAATCGCCACTTGCAAACAGAGTATCTACATTTGAACACTCTTTAGCATATATAAGAGAAAAGCGTAGAGAACTGGAGTTGTATGGTTATGCAAAATGAAGGGCGATATGAAACAGAAATCGTTGATACGAGAGAAACACTCCCTTTTGTATTAAAGTTAATCATTGGATCTGAGGCAAAAGGGGAATATGTTTTATTAAATCGTCTTTGTACATCTACTACAGCATTAGTTCAATGTATTTATAAAGTGCAAGAATTAAAACCAATTAGATTGCATTATCATTATGAAAGTCCAATGAATATTACTTTTATATGGAATAAAGTATATGAGGGACAGAAAAATATAAAAGAGTCAAAATATGAAATAAATGAAAAAAAACAAAAGGTATTAATATATGAACATGGAAAAACGGAATTCTTTTATCCATGGCGTTGTGGATTATATCATTTTGAAGTGAATATAGAAGATAGAACGTATTATGGTGCTTTTCAAGTCGTTCCGAAAAATTTTTTTGATGATCAATTTGAAATGATTCAAAACTATGTAAAGTCAATTTTAAATGAGTTGATTTTAGATAGAGGTTATTATAAAAAGACTTTCTCTGCGCTCAGTGATATTGAAGATTCTTCATATTTAGTGTTACTTAGAAAGTTGCCGCAAAAAATGAAAAAGATAAAGCAAATTTTTAAGAAAATAGAATCGAGTTCAAAGTTTATACACGAATATAAGTGGGAAGAAAAAGAGCGGAAATCAACGAGAAAAGGAGCCGTAGTGGCGGAAAGAAAACCGTATGCAAAATATTATAACCGTAAGTGTATAGAACAAAAAAATAGTAAGGAAAATGCGTTTCTTAAATTTAAAGCGATGCAATTTTATCTCTATTTACTTGAAGCTGAAAGTTTTTTACGTCAAACAATTGAAATATTAGAAAGAGCGAAGAAGAAGAAATCAGAAGAATTTCAAGCTGTAAAAACGATTATACAAACAATTGAGCGTAATGGATCAGTGACCGATAGAGAAAAACAAAAATATAAAAATATACATTTACTAAAAGAGGCGGATTTACGAAAAAGTTCTATGAAGATACAAGAATATAAAATATTAGCGCATTTTGTACATGAAAGTGTACAATACTTTCAAACTTTAATGCATTCTCCATTTTGGAGAGAAGTTTCTGAAACGGGTAAGATGAACTCACATAATTTACCGATACCACATCAACAACTACTACAGCATTTTGAGTTACTTCCACAATATACAAATCAATCTCCATCTTTATTATTTGTTTATAAACCAACATTTTTAGTGTATGAATATTACGCTTTTTTTATCGTTATTTCCATGTTAGAGCAAATTGGTTTTGAGGCTAGAAATTCCATTCGTGAACAAATACAAGAACATTTTTATGTAGATGGATTACAGGATGGAACGACAGTAGTTTTACATCGAGATGATATTAGGGTACATGTCGCATTTAATGATTTAATTGAAACACATCCTCTTATTGCATTAAGTAAAGGGAGTAATTTTTATAATGGAGAAGATACGAAGAAGCCAGACATTCGCTTAGACTGTTATGTAAAGGAAGAAGGGAAATACGTATACCAATCTTCTATTATTATTGAAGTGAAGTATAGTCCAATGTACAATATTTTTCAGCACGTTGGAAATACGAAAGCAACTGAGCAAATGTATAAGTACTGGTCTATAAAATATGTAGAAGAACAGGATGGAAAGAGAGTCTATTATCGAAGGGCCATTTATGAAGTTATTTGTGTATATCCTGGAAGCCATATGCACAGTAAAAAAATTGAGTCTGGATGTGGTGTGTTCTTGCAATTATATCCATATAAAACGAAACAAGGAGAAGAGAAATTAGCCGGAAAGCATGGAATGGTACAAATTTTTGAGAAGTGGTTAAAAAGCATGAAGAAGTAAAAAAATCCTTTTTTATAAAGGGTTTTTTTAGATTAAGAAGAAATATATGCTGTATGGAAAACAACTTCATACAATTTGAATTTGAAAGTAATATAAATATGTTGTTAGAAGAACGGGACATGAGGGATAAAAGACGAGTAAGTTGGAATTTAATTCGTTTTGCAGAATATAATAAGTCATAAATATTTTTAGTTGCATACGAAGATTTGTTCTTATATGATAGATAGTGAAAGCGTTAACAAAAACAGAGCGGCGATGGGAAAGGCGGGTAAATATGTTCCAGCGTGTTCAAACAAAGGAAGAACATTTTTGGTTCGAGCAACTATGGGGAGATTTTTGTGAAGAAAGAAACTTAATGTTCGTAGAACGTAATTTAAATCCATCACGATTTTTATTAATAGAAGATGAACATCATATTGGTACAGTAGAATGTATTAAATATACGAAACCAGAGCAATCGAATTCTGAGTTTTTCTATCCGTTTTCTAAAAATGACTTAGTGAAAGATTTGAAAAATGTATATGAAATAGGCAAGTTAAGTATTGCGAAAACGTCTCGTGGGAGAGGACACTTCAAAAGACTAACAGCTATTTTATTTATGCATGCATTAGAAACGAAAGCAGAATGGTATATTGCAGCAGTTACAAAAAGAATGTATATGTATTTATTAACACTCGGTTTCCCAATTGAACCGATAGATAAGCCATTTCAGTTTCATGATACTTTACAAGGTGTACCAGTACGAATACACGCTCGAAAAGGGGCTACGCATTTGTATTCTTTAAAAGAATTTCGAGATGTGATTCAAGGGAATGCTCATGCACAGTCATTAATTGCAGAATACAGTAAGAATATTATGTTAACCAAATAAAGCGAAATGAATATGTATAATAAAGAGAATGCTATATTAATGTGAAATCATTCTTCAAGAAAAAAAGACCCTTATTATTTTAATAAGGGTCTAAAAATTATAATCCAAATATACTAAAAATCATTTTGCGGCGCTTCGGCTTCTTTTCTCGTTCATACGTTGGTTTTGAATCAGGAGTAATATATATTGGTTCTTCCTTCTTGAGGGCAGCTTCTAGCTTTTGAATTCTCTCTAACATTTCCTCCATTTCACGGCGATGTTGTAAAAGTTGGTACGTAACAACATCATTCGCCTTATCTTGCATTTGTTCTTCCATTCGATCTAGCCTTCTCGTAATTGTGTTTAATTGATCGGCTAATTGTTCCAAATCATGCGATGATATGTTTTGAACAATTGTATTTACTTGAGTTTTTAATTCTTCAACATCGTTTGATGATGTTTTTTGAGTAGGGTGAGAATTTTGAGACTGCTCTATTTGTGAAAGGTGGTATTCTAGCATTTGATCTAAATCGTCTTGTGTAAAAATAAAGTGACCATATTTATTTTTTTCTATCGAAAGATTTAATTGTTGTGCAATCCGGACAACAGCCTTTGGGCTAACACCTAATTTTTTTGCGATAAATGGTGTTTTATATTCCAAAATAATCCCTCCTATATATATCCTGTTGAATGATTTCGATCTATGAAGTAAGTTCCCTTCTAGTGTGACAAAAGAAGTGTGGAATCGGCAAAGAAAGTGTTTTTTCACGAAATGAAACTATGAAGAATATATCGTGTATATAAAAATATTTTATCTTAAGATTTAGAATCATTTGACTGAGGGAAATGAATTAGATTATCATAATGATAAATATCTTTTTTATGTATGCATATAATATATAAAAAGGTGGTTGCTAATGTAGAATTTTGTTAGAGTATTAGAATGCTTACTTCACTTGAATAAAATTAAGTAGGAGGTGGCTTCCTTGCTTACAATGTAAGTAAGGAAAAGTATTTGGACATATATAGTATAAGTATAGTGATTGTTTTAATTGCCTTAACGGCATTTTTCGTTGCAGCAGAATTTGCAATTGTTAAAGTACGAAGTTCACGAATTGACTATTTAATTGCAGAAGGAAATAATCGTGCAACATCTGTCAAAACAGTCATTACAAACTTAGACGAATATTTATCTGCTTGTCAGCTAGGAATAACAGTTACAGCTCTGGGGATTGGGTGGTTTGGTAAACCTGCGTTAAAGCAAATGTTCGACACTCTTTTTGTAAATTTGAACATTTCTACTCAACTAGCGGACATTTTTGCTGTAATTTTAGTGTTTTTGTTTATTACATTTTTACATGTAGTAATAGGGGAATTGTCCCCAAAAACATTAGCGATTCAAAAAGCTGAACAAGTGAGTTTATTTGTTGCTAAACCGTTAATTTCCTTTTATCGTATGGCGTTTCCATTTATTTGGCTATTAAATGGATCAGCCCGAATTATCACGAAGTTGTTAGGGCTGAAACCACCGAAAGGACACGATGAAGTTCATTCAGAAGAAGAATTACGGTTATTAGTTTCAGAAAGTTACAAAAACGGAGAGATTAATCAGTCTGAATATAAATATGTAAATAAAATTTTTGAATTTGATGATCGCATAGCAAAAGAAATAATGGTACCCCGAACTGAAATGCATATTATAAGTAAAGAAATGCCTGCTGAAGAAGCTTTGCAAAAAATGTCTCGGGAAAAATATACGAGATATCCAGTTGTTGATGGGGACAAAGACCACGTAATAGGCTTTGTAAACTTTAAAGATATTTTCACAGATTTTGTGCAGCATAGTGCAGTAAGTAATAAGAAAGTAGAGCAATATATGAGGCCGATCATTTTAGTTATCGATTCTATCCCAATACACGACTTATTTTTAAAAATGCAAAAAGAAAGAACGCATATTGCTATATTGATAGATGAATATGGTGGTACGTCTGGACTTGTTACTGTTGAAGACATTTTAGAAGAAATAGTTGGAGATATTCAAGATGAGTTTGATACAGATGAACAGCCAGAAATTCAACAAATTAGTGAAACGAAAACGATATTAGAGGGAAAAGTGCTCGTAAGTGAAGTGAATACGTTATTAGGATTAACGATTGATGATAATGGTGTTGATACAATAGGTGGATGGATTTTAACGAAGAATATAGAAATTGCTGAAGAGGATTTCATTGAAATTGAAAATTATAAGTTTTGCGTGAAAGAATTAGATGGACACTATATAAAGAGATTAGAAGTTACAAAAAGTGTAGAATCCATTATTGTATTAGAAGATGAAAAGCAAATTTCATTACAAGAACAAATTAGTTCGTAGACTCTGCTATATGGCAGAGTTTTTTTGAGCATAATGTTTTTGGCAGAATAAGGGCTATGATACAATGACATAAGTCAGACCTTTCACTAGGTTAAGTATTGTTGTATGCATATATTTGGAAGGGGAAGAATTATGAAAAAGCATTTATATATAAATGGAGATTGGAAGTCGGTAAACACGTATAAACCATTATACGCACCATATTCTGAAGAAACGTTAGCGGAAATTGCACAGGGAACGGAAGAAGATGTACAAGAGGCTGTTACTGCTGCAAAAAATGCAATGAAAGAAATGAATACATTATCTGCATATGATCGTGCGACCATTTTAGAGAAGGTTGCACAAAAAATGGATGAAAGAAGAGAAGAGTTTGCACAGATTATTGCAAAAGAGGCTGCAAAACCAATACGTGCTGCGAGAGGAGAAGTAGATCGTACCGTTCAGACATACAAATTTGCAGCGGAAGAAGCGAAACGTATATATGGCGAGACACTACCACTTGATGCAGCACCTGGTGCAGATGGGCGTATTGCTTATACAATACGTAAACCGATTGGGGTTATAGGAGCTATTACACCATTTAATTTCCCATTAAATTTAGTAGCACATAAAGTCGGCCCTGCAATTGCTGCCGGAAATACAGTTGTGTTAAAACCAGCTGATCAAACGCCATTATCGTCTTACGCATTAGTTGAATTATTTGAAGAGGCAGGATTGCCAAAAGGAGCTTTAAATATTATTTCTGGTCTTGGTTCAATTGTAGGTGAGGCGATAGTTACAAATGATGATGTTGCTTCCATTACTTTTACGGGAAGTCCGAAAGTTGGAATTGGAATAAAGGCAAAGGCTGGGTTAAAGCGAGTTACGTTGGAACTTGGATCAAATGCTGCTGTTATCATTGATGAAGATGTAGAATTAACAGATGAATTAATTGAACGTGTAAAATGGGGAGCATTTGTAAACAATGGACAAGTTTGTATTTCTGTACAACGTGTTTTTGTACATGAAAAGAGAATGGATGAATTTCTATCAAAGCTAAATAAAGCGATGGAAACAGTTGTTGTTGGTGATCCACTGCTTGAAGAAACGGATGTATCGGCTTTAATTTCGAAAAAAGATGTAGAGCGAATAGACATGTGGGTGCAAGAAGCTATTAAGGAAGGTGCAGATGTTTTATACGGTGGTAAGAAACGTGATACAAGGATTTTTGAACCAACCATATTAACAAATGTTCCAGAGTATGTATCTGTTCAGTGCCAAGAAGTATTCGGTCCACTCATGACAGTAAATACATTTAAAGAATTTGATGAGGCGATAGAGCAAGTAAATGATTCACGTTACGGTCTACAAGCAGGTGTGTTTACAAATAATTTGTTTAAAGCAATGCGTGCAATTGATGAGCTAGAGGTTGGTGGTGTCATGATTAATGATATTCCAACGTTTAGGGTAGATCATATGCCTTACGGTGGTGTGAAGGAAAGTGGTACGGGGCGTGAAGGAATTAAATATGCAATAGAAGAAATGACAGAAATGAAATTAGTGTGTATTAAAAAATAAAGTAGATCGAGCTAAAACATTCCAATAAAAAAACGAGTAGGAAATGTTTACGATTCCATACTCGTTTTTTTATTGTTTGTTTTACGTTTCTCGGAACGATTTCATTTAATGAAGTGTACCTTTTACTTCATTTCTTGTTTGAAAATAGCATCTTCTACATAAATTTGTTCTTTGTCAACAGCAGTGCTATGAGATAATACTAAACCGATTGGTGTTTCTATACCTTTATTTTGAACAATTGTAAAAGGAACATTTTTTTCATTTGCTAATTTAATGTATTTTGATAAATGTGGGTAAGCAATGCCACCATTTAGGAATATTTGTAATGATTGAGAAGAGCGCATGCTACTGGCTACTTCAGAATATACATTACTTTGCATTACTTGACCGATAGTTAAAGCGATTTCTACACGCTCACGTAATGTAGTTAAATACATATTACGTTCTTCTGGTTTGTTCTGCTTTTGGCCGTAAATGCCTTCTTGGAGATAATCTTCCACATTTTTATTTACCATATTTTTCACACCTTTCATTTTCTATTGTACGAAAGAATGAAGCAGGATGCAAAAAAAGTCTCATTGAATGTAAAAAACTTTGAATGAAAGGAAGGAAAATGGAATGTATCAATCTAAACAATTAATAAAGACATTAAAAATTTTATCAACACATATTAACAAAATGTGACAATAATCTATTAACGAATTGCGATTTTTGTGTTAATATTCAAAATATAAAGGGTGTTCGTCGCATGGAAATGGAGGGAATGGAGGTTTTTCCAATCGATAAGGATATTAAAGAAGTATTTTGTTCGCACTTGAAAAACAACAGGCACCAATTCGTTGAGAACTGGAAAAACAAAATGATAATTTCCGATAAAGATCCATTTAGACTAGAAGCAGTTCAAAATGGAGAGGATTTATTAGAGTTAATTATCGAACTTACTATGGAAGAAAAAGATATAGATTATCTTCAGCCATTATGCGAGAAAATTGCTATTGAACGTGCAGGAGCAGATGCGAATATAGGTGATTTTGTTTATAATGCAAATGTGGGAAGAAATGAACTTTTCGAAGCGATGTGTGAATTAGATGTAAGCGCACGTGAATTGAAACCAATTATGGCCCAAATACATACTTGTTTTGACAAATTAATATATTATACTGTTTTAAAATACTCGGAAATTATCTCAAGAAATTTAGAGGAAAAACAGCAATATATTAACGAAACACATAAAGAAAGGCTAACGATTTTAGGGCAAATGTCAGCTAGTTTTGTACATGAATTTCGTAACCCGCTCACTTCAATTATGGGATTTGTCAAATTATTAAAGGCAGATCATCCTAGTTTATCGTATTTAGATATCATTTCGCATGAATTAGACCAATTAAATTTTCGTATTTCGCAATTTTTACTCGTATCGAAAAAAGAAATGTGGAATGAATCAGAACGATTTTGGCTTAATGATTTGTTTCAAGATATTATACAGTTCTTATATCCGAGTTTGGTCAATGCAAATGTTTCAATTGAAAAGAATTTGCCGTATCCAATTCCGCTTACTGGTTATCGGAGTGAAGTGAGACAAGTATTTTTAAATATATTAATGAACTCAATTGACGCTCTTGAATCAATGAAAGAAGAACGGAAAATTATCATTGATGTATTTGAAGAAGATCAATCAATTCGAATTGTGATAAAAAATAATGGGCCAATGATTCCAGCTGAAAATGTAGAAACGATTTTTGAACCGTTTGTAACTACTAAAAAGTTAGGAACTGGTATTGGATTGTTTGTATGTAAACAAATTGTAGAAAAACATAATGGATCCATCATGTGCCGTTCAGATAACGAATGGACAGAATTTCAAATTGTATTTCAAAAATAAACAGTCTACACCAAATGAATGGTGTAGACTGTTTTAATTTGTAAGTATAACGGCTTCTAATTTAGGATCTTTCGTTGAATAACCTAAAAGTGAGATTGTATAAATAATATTCGG
Organism: Bacillus cereus; assembly: GCF_007678085.1. GTDB lineage: Bacteria > Bacillota > Bacilli > Bacillales > Bacillaceae_G > Bacillus_A > Bacillus_A cereus_BE. The sequence goes on from NZ_VEDW01000001.1 coordinate 751,067, forward strand.
TTCGACTTTGAAATTCGGTATAGTTAGCAAGACGCTTGGATTATCTGCGAGTGAAACTTCAATATCTGCTGTACCAGGGCTAACTTCTAAAAAATCTGTTATTTGTTTAAAGAGAACATTTTCAAATAAATGATCTCCACCTTTTAAATCTAAATTTACAACAGGGGTATCTGGAGAAAAATGTGCAACACGTATTTTTGCTTGACCAGTTGGTAGATGTGTATTATCAAGCATAGGTTGTAATTGTAGATGATTGTCACTATTTATTGCGGCAAAAGTATAAGTGTGATTCCCCATTATTGGTACTAAAGCTGAAAAAATGGGAGTTTCATTTCCAACAGGGACAATATCAATACGGTATTTACCTTGCATTAATGTTAAATAGGGACTAAATTGTTTAAAAGAAATGTTTTTAATAACTTTTTGCCCGTTTACTAAAATGTCAACCGCAGGTGTATTTGAAGCAGAGTGAAAAAAACGTATGTGTGACGGTAAAGCAGCTTCTTGTGAATCTCTTTTTTCATATGCCTGTACAAGTTTCGTAAGCGCATCGTAGTATTTCATATATAGTTCTACATATTTTTTCGGATTATGAAATTGATAGTAACGTGCGAGCTGTTCGTAACGTGCAGCTTCTTGTCCATATTTTTCGATTTCAGATTGAGACATAAACATTCCTCCTTTGTCATCATTAAAACTATATGCTTAGCAAGAAAGAGGTTATGCGAAAAAATTGTTTTTTAAAGGAGGAAAGTTGAAAGTGAATAAAAAGTATTGCTTATGGATAAGTGTCGTTTAGGAAAACGAGCGTTATATATTTCTAGAGGAAACAGCAATTGATCATCCTTATTGGTGATGATGTAACGATTACAATGTATATTTCGATATAAAAAACTTAAGAACGTATCAATTGACTTATCGAAAACATGTCCCAAAATCCTTAGAAAACTAGGGATTTTTTTAATTATGGGCAAATACACATACAAAGTGATAATTGTCCTACATAAATTATAAAGGAAAGGTAGTTTGAAAATGTGGAAAGGAATGAAATCTTGGGATAGGGATATCCCGAAAGGAATTGTGAATGGAGTTATGGATGAATTTGTGCTTTAAGTTGTAGGATGAATTTTGAATTTGTAACATTATTTTTTCTATTTACGTTAGCAAGTGGTGGTATTAACCGATAAAAGAGCGTCGTGCCGAACTGATTAATGTGGTTAATCGGTTCTTTTTTTATTGTATAAAACAGAGGGGAATGTATGTGGAATATTGGTTTGTTTAAAAATAATTGCTATGCATTTAGTTGGATTAATTGTCGATATTTGTTTGAAAATATGCAATATAAAGTAGGAGAATAGGAAGGAGTTTAAAGGGAGTTTCGTCGAAGTTTACACAATGTCGGCATTTGAGGGAAGCTGACATTATGTTAAGAAAATATGTAGTGCAGCATTAATTTTATATAAGGGAGGGTTACTTGAGCGTATAGATAAGGGTTGGTCTTTGTTTTAAGTTCTGAATTTTCTGTTTTTAAAATAATATTTAGCACTCATTTGTATATTTTATAATAGTTTTTTGATAAAATCACTGCTTTCGCAGAGGGTTCTTTTTTATGAAAGAAACGTCAATTTTCTTCATATATATATACAAATTGGAGAAATGGGGGAGCGCTATGCGCGATTACTTAATTAAACCACTTGTTGGTCAGCCGTATCCAATGATTTCACATGGAAAAGGTGTGTATTTGTATGATCAAAATGGAAATAAATATTTTGATGGCTCGTCAGGGGCAATTACGGCAGGTATTGGGCATGGCGTAAAGGAGATTGCGGACGTTATAAAAAAGCAAGCAGAGGAGATTGCTTTCGTTTATAGATCACAGTTTACGAGTGAACCAGCTGAAAAATTAGCTAAGAAATTAAGTGATTTAAGTGTAGGAGATTTGAACTGGAGCTTTTTTGTGAATAGTGGTACGGAAGCAAATGAAACGGCTATGAAAATTGCAATTCAGCATTTTCAAGAGCGAGGTATTCAAGGGAAGCATAAAATTTTGTCACGATGGATGAGTTATCACGGTATTACAATGGGAGCCTTATCAATGTCTGGGCATCCACTGCGCAGACAACGTTTCGTGTCAATTTTGGAAGATTATCCAACTATTCCAGCTCCATATTGTTTTAGGTGTCCGGTGCAAAAAGTATACCCAACTTGTCAGCTTGCTTGTGCGACTGAACTAGAAAGATCAATTGAAAGAATTGGTGCAGAACATATCGCTGCTTTTATCGCTGAACCAATTATCGGAGCAGCTGGTGGCGCAGTCGTTCCGCCGAAAGAATATTATAAAGTCATTAAAGATATTTGTAGCCATTACGATATTTTATTTATTGCTGATGAAGTAATGACTGGGCTTGGTCGTACTGGCGCATGGTTTGCGATGGAACATTGGGGTGTAGAACCAGATATTATGACCCTTGGTAAAGGTTTAGGAGCTGGATATACACCGATGGCAGCGACTATCGTAAGTGACCGTGTTATGGAGCCAATTTTACGTGGGTCTCGTTCTGTAATGAGTGGGCATACGTTAAGTGCAAATCCATTATCTGCAGCAACAGCTCTAGCTGTTATTGAATATATGGAGAAACATAATTTACCTGAGAAAACAGCAGAAAAGGGAGAGTATTTAATAAGAGGACTACAGAAAGTTCAGCAACAATCGACAATCATTGCTGATGTGCGCGGAAAAGGATTGCTGATTGGAGTAGAATTGCAACCGTTTACAAAAGCGTCGGAACTTATTTCGGTTGCAGCTAAAAATGGTCTTCTTTTATACCAAGCTGTTTCAGGGCAAGCAGGAAAAGAAGATAGTGCACTGCTTGTAGCACCGCCAATGACAACTACATATTCCGAGTTAGATGAATTACTTTCAATTTTTGCAAAAAGTGTAGAAGAAATGATGCAAAAAGGAGGGCATAGTATCGCATGACAACTATTACAAATACATTCGGTAAATTAAAAGAGATAGAGGAAGTAATTTCTTTGTTCCACGATGATATGACATTAATGTTTGGGGGATTTGGGGGGATCGGATCCCCTCCATCTTTAATACAGGCGATTTTAGAAAAAGGAGTTACAAATTTAAATTTAATAGGGAATGACACGGGATTTCCTGATGTAGGAATCGGTCGTCTTGTTACAAATGAAAGAGTAAAATCATTAATTACTTCTCATATTGGTTCAAATCCAAATGCAGGAAGACAGCTAAACGAAGGAAGATTACAAATTGAGTTTTCTCCCCAAGGAACATTAGCAGAGCGGATTCGTGCCGGTGGTGTAGGACTTGGTGGTGTATTAGTTGATGTGGGTGTTGATACGATTGTAGAAGAAGGAAAACGTACTGTTGAAATGAATGGTAAGACATATTTAGTAGAAACAGCATTAACTGCTGAGGTTGCGATTGTATATGCGAAAAAAGCGGATCCATTTGGTAACCTTGTGTTTGATAAGAGCGCTCGTAACATGAATCCTCACGTTGCTATGGCCGGGGATATAACGATTGTAGAAGCAGAAGAAATTGTTCCACTTGGAAGTTTAGATCCAGAAGAAATTGTTGTCCCAGGAGTATTTGTAAATTATATCGTACCGTCGGAAGGAGTGAATTGGAAATGGGTATGGGCGTAGAAGTGAGAGATAAAATTGCTAGACGTGCGGCGAAAGAAATACAAAATGGCATGATTGTAAATTTAGGTATTGGTATACCATCACTTGTGCCAAACCATTTGCCTGACGATATAAACGTTATGTTTCATGCGGAAAATGGAATTGTAGGTATGGGTCCTACACCAAGCAAAGGAAATGAAGACGAAAATTTATGTAACGCAGCAGGTTTACCGACATCACTTATTACTGGAGCGAGTTATTTTGATAGCTGTACAGCGTTTGGGATGATTCGGAAAGGTTTACTAGATATTACGATTCTTGGTTCATTACAAGTGAGTGAGAATGGTGATTTAGCGAACTGGATCGTACCAGGAAAACGCGTTCCAGGTATTGGGGGAGCGATGGATTTAGCACAAAAAGCGAAGCGTGTCGTTGTTGTCATGAATCATGTCGATAAATACGGAAATGCAAAAATTGTTTCGGAGTGTACATTACCATTAACTTCAAAGAAATGTGTAGATTTAATTATTACGGATATGGCGGTTATGGAAGTGACGCCGAGTGGACTTATTTTACAAGAATTAATGAGGCCATACACAGTGGAAGATATAAAACAACATACGGAAGCGGAGTTTGAAATTGGCTCTAACTTACTAGTAATTGAATGAGGGGAGATGTAATATATGGAGCAATTAAAAAAACAAATTTGTGATTATATTGAGAGTCAAGAAGAAGAAAGCGTAAAATTTTTAAAACGATTAATTCAAGAAAAGAGCGTATCTGGTGATGAAAGTGGTGCACAGGCAATTGTGATTGAAAAATTGCGTGAGCTAGGTTTAGATCTTGATATTTGGGAACCTTCATTTTCTAAAATGAAAGATCATCCTTATTTTGTATCACCGCGTACAAGTTTTTCAGATAGTCCGAACATTGTAGCGATCCTTAAAGGAAGCGGCGACGGGAAATCTATGATATTAAACGGCCATATTGATGTTGTACCAGAAGGAGATGTGAATCAATGGGACCATCATCCTTATAGTGGTGAGAAAATAGGAAATCGTATATATGGTCGTGGAACAACGGATATGAAAGGCGGCAATGTCGCACTTATGCTTGCGATGGAAGCAATTATTGAATCTGGTATTGAATTAAAAGGAGATATTTATTTTCAAAGTGTAATAGAAGAAGAAAGTGGCGGGGCAGGAACATTAGCGACTATATTAAGAGGATATAAGGCAGATGGTGTTATTATTCCAGAGCCGACAAATATGAAGTTTTTCCCGAAACAACAAGGTTCTATGTGGTTTCGCCTACATGTGAAAGGGAAAGCAGCACACGGTGGAACGCGTTATGAAGGAGTAAGTGCAATTGAAAAAAGTATGTTTGTTATAAATCATTTGAGAAAGCTGGAAGAGAAGAGAAATGACCGAATTACAGACCCATTATTTAAGGGAATCCCAATTCCAATTCCAATTAATATTGGGAAAATTGAAGGCGGGAGCTGGCCAAGTTCTGTTCCTGATTCGTTAATTTTAGAAGGAAGATGCGGTATTGCGCCGAATGAGACTATAGAGGCAGCAAAAGAAGAGTTTGGGAATTGGATCACTGAATTAAATGATGTGGACAATTGGTTTGTTGAAAATCCCGTAGAAGTAGAATGGTTTGGTGCGAGATGGGTTCCTGGTGAACTAGAAGAAAATCATGAGTTAATTACGACACTCGAGCAGAACTTTGTTGAAATCGAAGGGAACAAACCGATTATTGAAGCATCTCCTTGGGGGACTGATGGAGGTTTATTTACACAAATCGCAGGTGTACCAACGATAGTATTTGGCCCAGGAGAAACGAAAGTAGCACATTATCCAAACGAATATATAGAAGTTGATAAAATGATAGCTGCCGCAAAAATTATTGCATGTACATTACTAGATTGGTGTGAGGTGAAAAAATGAAATACTATGAATCTTTTAGAGAGCAGACGAATAGCTATACAGTTGAAGGCGTTTTAGACTATTTTAATAAACGTATTCGAGTAGACCACTACACAGGAAATATTGAGAGGATTATCCAAACAATTGACGAATTAGCAGAGAAGCATTCTTTCACTAAATGTATTATTAAAGGAAAGGGAGAGCATGTTTCTACATGGCTCTCTTTCGGTTTTTTATTGGAAGCAACAATACCGCATTATTTTCAAGGTCACGATGCATACTTCTTCGTGAAATTTATTAATGATGAAAGACGAAATAGTATTCATTGGGCTGAGGAAGATACCATATTAAGCGGTGTTAAAGCAAAAGAAGTAAAGGAAAAAATAGTCCCAGAGAAATTTTTATTAAGAAAAGCGACAGAAGAGGATGCGGAAGAATTAGCCGTTGTCTTTGGAAAAGTATTTGAAGTTTATCCGACTCCTTTAAACGAAGCAAGTTATGTAAAACAAACGATGAAAGAAGACGATACAATATACTATGTGTATGAATTCGAGGGGAAAATAATTAGTACAGCATCTGCAGAAATGAATATAAAAGAAGGGAATGCAGAATTAACGAATTGTGCTACGTTACCCGAATATCGTAAGCATGGATTTATGAAAAGTTTACTAATTAAGTTAGAAGAAGAACTGCAAGAAAAGTCGATTTTCTGTTCCTATACAATTGCTCGATCACTTTCCTTCGGAATGAATGCGGCCTTTCATCAGTTAGGTTATACGTATACAGGAAGACTGGCGAACAATTGCTACATTTTCGATAAGCTGGAAGATATGAATATATGGGTGAAAGATTTGTCTAAATAGTACGGTATAAAAATAGAACGGAATCGTCATGCTTATAATCGCATATAGGTATGCCGGAAATTCGGCACGTGATTGCTGGATTTTCGGCAAAAGGGGGGATGACATTGCTAGCAGTTTCGACACAAGAAGTCATTGAAGCGATTTTGGGCAGTATTGATGAGGCAATACATGCAGTAGATGAAAATGGTATTACAATTTTTTATAATACCGTAGCTGCAAAACACGATGGGTCAAAAATTGAAAAAGTGTTAGGTAAACATTTATTAGAAGCGTTTCCTTCTTTATCTAGGGAAACAAGTACGTTGATGAAAGTGTTAGATACAAAAAAGCCAATCGTTCATCAAGTGCAACATTATCAAAATTTAAATGGGGAAGATATTTGTACAGTAAATACGACGTTACCTATTTTTATAGATGGAAATATTGCTGGGGCTGTTGAAATTGCTAAGGATTATTCCACAGTTCAAAAACTTACGGATACAATTGTCGATTTGCAGTCGAAAATAAAGCGGTCATCTAGAAAAAAAGCAATCAAAAAGCATGTTGCATTTGAGACGATCGTGACGGACGATGCTCGGTTTAAACAGACGAAGGAATTAGCACAAAAAGTAGCGCCAACTGATGCAAATGTTTTAATATATGGGGAAACAGGAACAGGGAAAGAGCTATTTGTACAAGCGATTCATGAAGCTTCTAAAAGAAAGAACAAGCCATTTATTGCACAAAACTGCGCAGCTTTGCCAGAGTCGCTATTAGAAAGTTTATTGTTCGGAACGACGAAAGGTAGCTATACTGGAGCAATTGAACGAGCGGGATTATTTGAACTTGTAGATGGTGGGACATTGTTTTTAGACGAACTGAATTCAATGCCTCTCGATTTACAAGCGAAAATGCTACGTGTATTAGAAGATGGTGTTATTCGTCGAATTGGCGACAATAAGACGAGAAAAGTAGATGTTCGCGTTATTACAGCAATGAATCAGCCACCAGAAGTATGTTTAAGAGAGAATAAAATTCGCACTGATTTATATTATCGATTAAATGTCTTTTCATTATATATTCCGCCGCTGCGTGAAAGAACTGAGGATGTATTATTATTAGCGACTTATTTTTTGAACGAATATAATAAAAGTTATAAAAAAGGTGTACTTCAAATGGATAAGGAAGCGAAAGAAAGACTTCAAGCTTACCAATGGCCTGGAAATGTTCGGGAGCTAAAACATACGATTGAACACGCTGTCATAATTACAGAAGGAAATACATTAACAGCTAATTGTTTACCACGTATATTTCGGAAAGAGAATCTTCCGAAGAGGAAGAGTATATTGCCACTTAGAGAAGCACTTCATCAAACGGAAAAAGAATTAATAGATCAAGCGTTAATTGAAACGGAAGGGAATATATTACAAGCTGCAAAAATGTTAGGTATCCCTCGTCAGACGCTTCAATATAAACTGAGTAAGTACGACAAAACCGCCGAATAATTGGCGGTTTTTGTGTGTTTGCACCAATAAAAGAGCGTTTACATATATAAAAAGTAATGAATATGATAGTATGTATGGATTTCATACAGTGCTCAAAAATATTTTTTCGCTTATGCAATAGGGTTTTCCGTACATTTACTTATCAATAAAGTAAAGTTGGCATAACTATTGCTTATATAAAGGATGAGCGTATAAAAAGGGGGAATAGCAATGTTACATGATGTATACAAACCAAATCGTCACTGGAAGGATATCGAGTTGTGGAAGGATGTTACTGAAGAACAATGGAATGATTGGGTTTGGCAATTAACGAATACGATCAAAACTTTGGATGATTTAAAGAAAGTGATTAATTTAACACCTGAAGAAGAAGAAGGCGTTAAAATTTCAACAAAAACGATCCCGTTAAATATTACACCGTACTATGCTTGGCTAATGAATCCTGATGATCCACGCTGTCCGATTCGGATGCAATCTGTACCGATTTCGGAAGAGTTATATAAAACAAAATATGATTTAGAAGATCCGCTTCATGAAGATGAAGATTCACCAGTTCCAGGCTTAACACATCGTTATCCTGACCGCGTATTATTCTTAGTAACGAATCAATGTTCTATGTATTGTCGTTACTGTACACGCCGTCGTTTTAGTGGACAAATTGGAATGGGTGTGCCGAAGAAACAATTAGATGATGCAATTGCTTACATTCGTGATACACCACAAGTACGAGATGTATTAATCTCTGGTGGTGATGGTCTTCTTATTAACGATAAAATTTTAGAATATGTATTAAAAAATTTACGCGAGATTCCGCACGTTGAGATTATTCGTATCGGAACGAGAGCACCAGTAGTGTTCCCGCAGCGTATTACAGAAAACTTATGTAACATTATTAAAAAATACCATCCAGTATGGTTAAATACACATTTCAATACTTCTATTGAAATTACTGAAGAGTCGAAAAAGGCTTGTGAAATGTTAGCGAATGCTGGTGTTCCAGTCGGAAACCAAGCTGTAATTTTAGCTGGTATTAACGACAGCGTTCCAATTATGAAAAAACTTATGCATGATTTAGTAAAAATCCGTGTACGCCCATACTACATTTATCAATGTGACTTATCTGAAGGTATTGGTCACTTCCGTGCACCAGTATCTAAAGGTCTTGAAATTATTGAAGGTTTACGCGGACATACGTCTGGTTATGCAGTACCAACATTCGTTGTTGATGCACCAGGAGGAGGCGGCAAGATTGCCCTTCAGCCAAACTATTTAATCTCACAAAGTGCAGATAAAGTTGTACTTCGTAACTTTGAAGGTGTTATTACAACGTATCCAGAGCCAGAAAGCTACATCCCTGGAAGAGCAGAAGGGTACTTTAAAGAAATCTATCCAAACTATGAAGAAAAACGTTCAGATGTTGGTATCGCAGGTCTTATGAGTGATAAGAAATTTAACCTCGTTCCAGACGACTTACAGCGTATGAGCCGTCGTAAAGACTATGAAGATAATGACACTCATGCATCATTAAAAGATAAACGTGATAAGCGCGACCAATTAAAAGATAAAAAATATCAAGCACAAATGGCTAAATTAGAAGAAAACGACAAAAAAACTGAGGGTGATGCAGTATGAATTGTATGTGGTGTGACAGTACAGAAGCGAAAGAAAGCTTGAATACTGTATATTGGGAATTACCAGATGGTACGAAAGCCATTGAAATCCAAGAGACACCATGTATTTCTTGTTCCTCATGTGGTATGGACTATCAAGCAGATCAAACAGTGAAAGAAATAGAAGACCAATTGTTTCTAATTTATACGAAAGATTTACCAAAACAACTAACATATGAAGAATTAATGGGAAGACCACGTCTATTAAAAAGAAATTATTTCGACTTTTAACCAGCTTTTATGCTGGTTTTTTTCTTTTTTGCCTTGTATAATGTATCCAAGTTAGAAAGGTAGGGAATATTTTTGAAAAAGACATTTTACCACTATATGATGAAGCATCGTGCCGCTTTATTTAGTAATGAAATTTCGAATTTAGCAGAGGCAATGTACGATGATTTAAGCTTTCCGAAGCAATCTGAAGACTATGATGAAATTAGTTCATACTTAGAATTAAGCGGAATGCTAGAAAGTATGTCTATATTTGATGAAGCTTGGGATTTATACATACAAGAGAGATAAAAACTATATGAAAATTTTGACGTGAAGCTAGTCTATTTGCTAGCTTTTTTTACGTTGTAAATAAATTTTCATATGGTGATATTTTTTATTGAAAAAATTTATGAATATACGCTTCTGTGATAAGCGTTTTTATGTAGGTTGCATATACTGTTATCAAAATCACGACGTCAAAAAAAGGAGAGATATAGATGGCAAGGAAAAAGCAACCTAAATATAACGTAGGGGACATAGTCGTGATTACGCTATATGGAACCGTTGGTAAAATCACAAATATGAAGGTTTTAGATGGAGTTTACGTTTACGAAGTCAATAATCACGATGGGTTTTACGTAGAGCAAACGTTGCAGCACGTTTCAGAGCAAGATATGAAAAAAGGTGAAACTGAGTGGATTGAATTAAATTATAATTTCACATTTGGTGATCTCGTGCAAGTAACAGGATACGATAAAGATGTGTTTCGAATTGTTGGTTTTCGTACAGAAGTATGGAGATATAAAAATGACGCATGGGAAGATACAATATACGAATTGTCACGAATTACGGATGGTGAATGGCTAGAAGCGGATGAGTCAGATTTAACGTTACTTGCCAACGCTCAAACGGCAAATGCAATTTTGAAGAAAATGAAACAAGATAAAGCTGGTATGAATAAATTAGATTTAGGAAAATTAAAGTCAATTAACAACTCGAAAAAAGTGAGTGTTAAGACAAATCGTCAAGAAATCATTGATGGATTACTTGATATTTATAACGATTATCAATTGTTATTCGATACATTTAAAGATGAAGAGTACAAAATTGTTATGGATGTTGTTCATAATTATTTAGTTAAATTGACAGAGAAAAAATAGTTAACTAGAAAGAGAGAATGAATTGAACAACAACATATGCAGTATAAGGTATGCCTACAATTATTAAAAAAATAAAAAGCCATTTAATAAGAGAGTCTGCCCATTGATCTTCATGCATGAACTCTTCTTTTGTTTGCCCTACTTCTTGCTTTACCTCATTTTGGTATTCCATAATAAAAGCCCCCTTTTTGATAGCTTGTACTACCATCGTATGCATCTCGTCCAAAGGATATGACCTATAAAAAAGAAAAACTATTTTTCTAATCTCATATACATATTTTTGAGATTTTTTCATAAAACAGAAATAAAGGAGTGATGCTCATGAAGGAAATTGAAGTCGTAATTGATACAGAAGAGATTGCGGAGTTTTTTTATGAGCAACTAATTGAAAGAGGATACGTCCCAAAACGAGAAGAAATTGAAGATCTCGCAGACATTACATTCGAGTACTTATTGGAGAAATGTATGATTGATGAAGTGTTTGATGAAGAGGATGAGTGAAAGTAACGACGGGCTTAACTCGTCGTTTTTTACTCTTTACAAACTTGTCACAAATATAGACGGCAATTATTGGTATAATTAAAATAAAATTTTACTCAAGAGGTGAAGGGATGTTCAAAAAAATTATTGATTCTTTATTAGGTAGGAAAAAATATCGTTCGTATTCTAGTAGTGATTATCGTCATAGAGGTCGCTCTTATTCAAGTAGCGATTATAAACGACGTTCATCTGGTTATGGGCATCAGCATTATAAAAGAAAGCGTAAAAGCCGTAGCTTCTTTTCAAGTAGCTGATGAAATTGCGTCGTATACTAGCTTTATTTGATAGACCACTGCGAAAAAATACAATCGTTGCAGAACGTTATAAAATTGAATCAGTAATTGGAATGGGCAGTTATGGGGTTACATATGTCGTTAATGACTTACAAATAAATAGATATAAAGTCTTAAAACAATTAAGACAAAGTAAACAACGATATGAATCTGGTAGAAAATCATTTGAACAAGAGAAAATGATTTTACAAACATTAAATCATCATGCAATTCCTAGTTTATATGATCATTTCGTATGGGAGAAAAAAAGCTTTTTTGTGATGGAATATATGCCTGGTGAAAATTTTGAAGATTATATTTTCTCAGATGGGCATGTATATACAGAACGTGAAGTTTTAAAAATTTTATATGAAATATTAGAAATTGTATCGGTGTTTCATAGTAAAGGTATTATTCACCGAGATTTACGCATTCCTAATATATTAATGAAAGAAAATGAAATTAGTATTATTGATTTTGGATTAGCTAAATTAAAGGGTGAGGGTGATGAACGAGCTACAACTTATGAAGGTGAACAAGCTTTGATGCGAGAAGTTCACTTTCGTAGTGATTTTTATGCGCTTGGTCATTTCTCGTTATTTTTATTATATGCAGGCTATGAATCTAATGAAAAACATGAAAAACCATGGTATGACGAATTAACTTTGGAAAGTTATAATCGTGAAATGCTTATGCGAATGTTACAAATAAAAACGCCGTACTATGAGAATGTACAAGAGTTAAAAAAAGATATAGCTTTTTCTTTAGAAAGGATGGAGGATCCATGTTTCAAAAGTTTTTAGCAAGCGTTGGTATTGGGAATGCAAAAGTAGATACAGTTCTTGAAAAAGATAAGTATATTGTTGGAGAAGAGATACTAGGAAAGGTTCATATAACTGGTGGTTCAGTTAGCCAACAAATTGAAAGCATTTACTTAACGTTATCAACATCGTATGTACGAGAAGTGGATGATAAAAAAGTAACAGCAACATATGATTTAGAGCGAGTTCGTTTAACAGAACCTTTTACTGTTGAGCCGAATGAAAAAAAAGAAATTCCATTTTCATTTATAATGCCAGTTGAAACGCCGCTTACACTTGGAATGAAAACAGTTTGGGTGCATACAGGCCTTGAAATTCAACGCAGTATAGATCCAAGTGATCGTGATTACATTCAAGTGTTGCCCAATGGACTATTAAATAGTGTGTTAGAGAGTGTACAACAATTAGGTTTTAAAGCGCGTCATATAGAATGTGAAGAATTACCGTATCGCTTACGTAAGCAAGTTCCATTTGCACAAGAATTTGAGTTTGTTCCTGTTTCCGGAGAGTATTATGGGAAATTAGATGAACTAGAATTATTAATCTTGCCAAGCGCTTACGATCGACTAGAGATTATTATGGAAGTAGACAGAAAATCTCGCGGATTAGCAGGTTTATTTGCAGAAGCGCTTGATCTTGACGAGAAAGTGATTCGCTTTACAGTAACGAATGAAGATATTCCGGAAATGAAAGAAAAAATTAACAATTATATTTTTTAATAAACTATGCATAAAAAAGAAATGGAGAGGAAAACTAAAACAACCGCTCCATTTTTTTGCATAGTGAGGTTATGTATGTGAAACGATATCGACATTTATACTTGTTAAGTTTTACGCTACTCATTTGTTTTGTCGTATTATCACTTTCGTATCATACCGCTTGTATTGAGAAATTTGACAATATAGTCGCGCATTTTATTCAAAGTTTTCGAAACGATTACTTGACAGCTTACTTTACTTGGGTGTCTTTTATCGGTTCCAAAAGAATATATTTTCCGTTACTCATCATTCTTGTAATGTATTTTCTCGTTAGAAAAAAGTTGCTTAGTGCATTACTTCTAACAGTTAATTATTATGGATCTCGTTATTTAAACAGTATGCTTAAACTATGGTACGAACGAGCAAGACCGGATGTAACGCAACTTGTTACGGCAACTGGATATAGTTTTCCGAGCGGTCATACGATGAATGCTACTGCTTTCTTAGGATTTATTGCATACGTCACAATTACTGAAGAACGTATTACATTGCATAAAAAATTGTTGATTATTTTTATAGCGAGCTTTGTTGTATTATCTATTTCAGTTAGCCGAATATATCTTGGCGTTCACTATCCATCTGACATATTAGCAGGATGGGCAGCTGGCGGTAGCTGGCTCGTTTTATGTGTTATATTTCATAAAACGTTCATTAAAAAAGAACCTATGTCATAATAGGTTCTTTTTCCATTGGTTCAACATGAATGTGTGCATGGTAAATGCCAAACTTCTTCCGAAGCATAGCCTCGATGTTGTCAGTAATACAATGACTTTCACCAACATCCATACGAGCATCTACCTCAATTGTAATATCAACGTACGTTTGATTCCCGTACATACGAGCGCGAATATCTACGATGTTTTCTACACCACCAATATGCTCAATAGCATCAGCATACTCTTCCATCTTATCTGGATCGATTCCATCAGTTAACATATGAGAAGCTTCTACGAAAATCTCCCATGCAGTTTTACAAATAATTAGGCCGACAATTAAAGCTGCAATAGGGTCTAAAATAGGCATTTGGAACTGTGAACCGACAATACCTACGACTGTACCAATACTTACGAGAGCATCTGATAAATTATCCTTTGCAGCAGCTTCTAATGATTTACTTTTTGTGCGCGCTGCAATCTTTTTCGTATACAAATACACAAAGTACATAACGACAGCAGAAAATAAGGCTACCCATGCAGCAAGTACATTAGGCGCTGCTTGTTTCGGATTTAAAAAAGATTGTATGGCACTAATAACAACTTCTAAACCGACTGTTGCCATAATAAAAGAAGCAACAAGTGATGCAATTTGTTCTGCGCGCGAGTGTCCATAAGGATGATCTGGGTCACGAGGTTTACGAGAGATTTTTAGACCAATTAATATCGCTAAAGAAGCACCGATATCCGTTAAGTTATTTAAACCATCAGCACGTAATGCGCTAGAGAGGGTAATATAACTGATGATGATTTTCATAGAGGATAAAAATATGTAGGCCATAATGCTGACAATCGCACCTTTATCAGCTTCTTTATGAGAAAGAGTATCCATTTTAATCACTCACCTTTCTACAAGGAATTTCTTTCTATAAATAGAGTATCAAACGAAACTCGTGTGGGTCTATACAAACATTGTTGACGTTTTTTAGGTTTTTAAGAAGGGGATAACAAAGTTTCGTGAAGGAAAAATATGTTGTAAAGTGCAAAGTTAGGGTGTGAACGCGATTTTAATCGAGGGGGTAGGGGAAAGGACATATGAATTATGATGAACCTGTATACTACACTGCTGAAAGATGATTAGGTAAAATAAAAACCCTCTAAAAAATATTTTTCAGAGGGTTTTAATCTTAGTATGCTTCTAAAAACTCAGTAACTTGCTCTTCAGTTTTTGCATTAGCACTATGTAAGTGGCCTAGCTTCTCGCCATTTTGATATACAAGTAAACTTGGAATACCCATTACTTGATACTCTTCAGCGATACTTGGGAACTCATCTTTATTAATAGAATACCATTCAAACTTATTGAACTCTTCCATTACATCTCCGATAAAGTTGTCCATACGCACGCAATCTGGGCACCATGTAGTAAAGAACTTAACAACTACTGGCTCCTCACTTGCGATGATGTCTTTGAATTCCTGTTCTGATTTGATTTCTTTCATGTTTGTTTCTCCTTTTTCACTATCAATATTTTTGGTTGTTTAGTTGGTGTATTTGCTATGAAATGAAAACTTCTAACGAAATTCTAACCTGAGTTTTCTTTCCGAATAATTCGTTTGCAAATTGATTCACCGAAGTTTCTTGAAGTTCTGATATACCATGTAAGTAGGTATCTAGTGTGATCCCACTCTTTATGTCCTAATCGTTCATTTAAGATTATTGAGATATACACATTAAAACCTAGAAACGAATATTAGGAACCTCACTTTTCTTTATAAGCTTTTTCATGAGCTGTGTCAAACTTCTGAATTATAAGGTTACTATTATAAACAGGGTAAATTAAATTGTATTCATGATAGCCATTGCTATAACGTTCTTTTCCTCACATATTTTTATGAGATGTTTATGAAGCGTCTGTAATGTAATGTCGGATAAAACAAGCAATCTCTTTCCGGTACTTAGAGAAGGTAAACGGTGGATGATCATTATTCATAAATTTTATGAGTGAATTAAACAACAAGCAGGAAATTCAAAAAATGATGTAGGGGATGCATGTATGAATTTAGAGGAATTGTTATAAGAACTTATTCGTGAAGTTGTGAGAGAAGAGATTAGGGCGGTGTTATCTAAGTTCCGGTAATAATCACAATCAAATAAAGTAATGTGGGTGAAAGAAGCGTGACTAACAAGAGAGGATGCAGATGTGGTAAAAAAAGACCATTATATTATTCTTTCAGAGGGGGAGAATTAGGATGCTGAAATAGGTAAAGAAACTGTGTTCAAAAAACGCCCACCTTGCATTGTTTGTGAGAAACAAGAAGGTGAGCTACACTTAAAAGAAACGAATTGGATTTGTGAAAATTGTGCCCAAATTACGCATGAATAAGGTATTGAAAGAGATACCTATACTCTTTTATACCTTATTCCATAAATAGGAAAGTTGGTGGGCTTCTGATTCAAGAGCTATTAAATGATCATTATTAATAGAGTTATTCGTATACATTCTGTTCTTTTGGATGTTAAGGACTGTATAATTCACATCTTTATATTCATTTGAAAATGTTGATTCATTTAGTAATGTCAGTGTGGAGTTGATGTTATATTTATCAATTCGCTCTTTTTTTCCTTTGAAAAACAGTTTAATAAGATGCGGCACATCATTAATGAGCAAACCGAGTTCAGGTGATGAGCGGACGATTAAATTATCTGATAACCAATGTGATTTACCTGGATCAAACCAAGAAATGTCTTTGTTTTTAATAAATTTTTTGTACTGCTTTATAACATCAATGTAGTTTTGCTTTTTCTTCTGGTCAACAGTTTGTACTAATGTTTCAAAACAGTCAAAAGGTAGTTCATTTTTATGAAATTTAATAACAGTTTCTCGTAATTGTTTCCAGTAATCAAAAACCGGGTGATATTCAGGTTGAGATTTTAGATTCTTTACAAAATTTGTTTTAGCTGCACTACTTTTCAGTGTGAAGTCTAAAAATTGTGTAAGTCCCACTTTAATTTCCGCCATGTTACACCCCCTTTCTAAACATTACCAATTCGATATTGGAAAGGGAATTCCTGCATTTTTAAGGACGAGTAAGCATGAAATACTTTCTAAAGGGAGGTAACTTGCAATGGGCTCAAAACGACTAAACGATCTGCATCCACTAGATGATAATAATACGCAAGAAGCATTGGATGGTTTGTTAAAAGCAGTTGATAAAGCCTTGGAAGAAGAGAACGAAAAACCAAAGAACCAAAATAATGAAGATGAATGAAGCGCGCTATCGTTAAAATGACGAATAATGTGCTTTTTTATTTTCTTTATAAAGCGCATGCATATTCATTGATTTCCAGATATGTGTTACGTAAGCATAATGTTTTTGATAAATAATAAAATAGTTATTGCAATTATACGAAAAAAGGTCCTGTTGTTTCCAACAGGACCTTTCCTAAAATGGCAAAGAGTAACTCTTACCTTACCCTTCTCGTATATAATACCCGAAAAAGATAGATGTGTATACAACAAGAAATTCCAATATAATTATTTGAATATAGTGTTTAAAAATAAATGGTGAAATTTTAAATAAGGAATTAAATTACAAACGTTGATTTATCAGGTGATTGAAAAGGATTTCTATTGAATTGTAGTTAATAAAGTAATATTGAGATAACAAGATATGCAATTTTGCATACTAGTTTGTGAATAGTAACAAGGTTATAAAATATCTTAATGTTACGGAAGTTGATGGAGAGTAACACTAAATTTTCATTTACCTGTTTACTGTATGAAATAATTTTATTCGAATAGAAGCGAAAAATAGAGGTTTGCCTTAGTCATTT
Source organism: Bacillus cereus (assembly GCF_007678085.1). Taxonomy (GTDB): domain Bacteria; phylum Bacillota; class Bacilli; order Bacillales; family Bacillaceae_G; genus Bacillus_A; species Bacillus_A cereus_BE. The sequence goes on from NZ_VEDW01000001.1 coordinate 768,920, forward strand.
ATGAAAGTCAAGAATATTTATAACCATAGGAGTAAAAATACAGGTCCGATTTTTGTAATGATGGAGGGAATTGATGTGGATATAACTCAAAGTATGGCACGAATAGTGGTTAATGGGAAAGATCTTCCGTTTATTTCAGTTAGAACTTCTGTATGGAATCAAGGACCTGTAAATGATTTAATCGTTTCGACCAACTTGAGAATCGAGGAGCTTTATCAGTTTATGTGGTCACAAGTACCAGTTATGCTCACAATGTATTTTCTTCAAGGAGCGGACTTGATGAGGTTTGCAAGAATTATTGGAATAAATCAAAGTGTAACGGGAGAATATATATATCATTTCTCTTGGTGATAAAACGAATGTAAAGCAGCTTAAAAGTTGCTTTTTTATTTTGTAGAAAGAAAGTGGGGATATTAATACCTTACAAATGTATAGTAATTAACAAGGCAGTGTTAGCAAGATGTATAAAAATAATACAGAGTTACGCTCAACATATGAGTGTGATTAATAAGGAGATTTACTTGTATAAGATCACCAATAAAGGAAGAAAAACGCTAAGAGACAGTTTGAATTTTTAACGAGTAGATGTGTAATTGAATAGGATGAAAATAATTACTTAATGTTGGGATAGGTTATAAATGGAGAACCAACTAAAAGAAATATTTGGTGCATTGATAGCAGCTATAGGTACAATAACTTCCGCTATTGGAAGTACACCCTTTGATTTTATAAGCAGTAATATAAGGAAAGATTTAAATGTGTATGGGAATGTATTACAAGCAGTCGGAAATGCTTTAGAAGCTGATGGTCAAGGGGAAATATCTCTTGAAAAAATCGGAAATGAAATTCAATCAATTGGTAATGTTACTGTAATATCTGGATTGGTTATCGAGTTTAAAGAGGAAACGAAAATTAAATTAGTGATTGCTGGGAATTGGACGCAGGCTTTAGGAGGACTTACAGCATTAGCAGATGAATTCGAGGATACTTCAGATAAAGATGAATCTTTAAATATTGTAGGAAACTTATTGCAAGCTATAGGGAATTCAATGCAGGCGATTGGAGGGGTTTACGAACTAAAAAGTAAAAGAGAAGTGCGTCAGTATAGTAAAGAAGGTAGATCAAATGATATGGAAGAAAATTTAGACACTCAAGTTAATAGCGAATCAGATGAAGAGAAAGAAGGACAGCTAATAGATATTGCAGGAAGTTGGATACAAGCGGTAGGTTCTGTAATTTCATTAATTGGACAAATACGTGAAGAAGGTGAGGAGTTGGAAGGGAGCGATTAATAGAATAGCTTAAATAATTTTTAATAAAGTAAAAAATTCCTAAAATGAAAAAGGTTAATTTTCACCTTATTTTTTTGATGAACCATTTTTATATAAAAATCATATAATATGTTATAGGACAAGCAACCAGCTTACAATATATTAAATACTTAAAGAGATTACCTTTTATATATCTTCGCATCTACTAATCTAGATGCTCTTTTTATCGAACAAAACACCCATTTGGATAGGAGGTTAATAATGGGGATGACATTAGAAGAATTAGAAAAGTGTTATAATAAAGCCTTTATTGAAGGAGCAGAGTACGTAGCTGTTCAGATTGAGATGGATGGATTTCATAGCGATGAAGTAATTATTAACGACAAATACAGTATAGATTCTAAATTAAAGTATTATAAGAAAACATACAATGAAAATTTAGAACATAGATGGATTCCAGGGGTTCGTATTGTAGGTTTTGCATATGGCTATTCGTTCTCAGAAATTCTACATGAATTAGGGTTGCTAGTGAAGTAATGATTAAACAAATAGCAATTATTTTACGCGATGCCGTGATTTTAATGGCGTCTTTTTTTATTGTGAAAGAAAGATATAAAAAAAGAGAGCCTAAGCTCTCTTTTGAATACATACCTAACGTTTATGCACAGATTGGAATTCCTAATGCTATTAAGGTCAATGCTACTTGAAGAGAAAGCTCTAATCTAGCAATTTCGATTCCAGCGACTGAGACCACTAAAAGAGGTTGTCCATTAACGAACAAAACACAACTTTCCATACTTACGCCTCCTTTCGAGTAATCTAATATAGTATATGAACGGAATTGCAATTCGTAATAGTCGGATTAATGAATTTGATAGAATTGATAATTTAACCTATGGTATAAAAAAATTTAATTTGACTAACTGCTCATTTATTAACACCATATATGAAGGGCAAGAATATATTAGGAGTATATAAAAACGTAGGAGTGGTAAATATGTTCTTTGCAAAGTTACGTGGTAGAAATGAAGTTCCACCAGTAGAAACAGATGCTCGAGGAGAGGCTTTCTTTAAATTAAGTCCGGACAAGCTTAGTCTAAAATTTAAGTTTGATTTATTTGATATAGAAAATGTAGTAGTTGCACATCTGCATCTTGGAGCAAAAGGAATTAACGGTCCTGTTGTAGCTTTTTTATTTGGACCTATAACAAATCCAGTTTCAATAGAGTGTGCGACTCTCACAGGAATGATTACTCAAGATGATTTGATTGGGCCGTTAGCGGGTCAAACATTAGGTAACCTTGTAAATGAAATCATCTCTGGAAACATATATATTAATGTTCATACAGTACAACATCCTAATGGTGAAATACGAGGACAATTGAATTATTGTTAATGAATAAAAATAGTGAAAAATAAAGCACCCGTTTAGGGTGTTTTTATTTTGTGGAGGGTGTATAGAAAAGTAATCTACTTTTAGTAATCTCGAACATTCATTTCCATCATTTCAAAAGTATTCGAATTTAAAAAGTAATTATCATTGTAAATGAAATATGAAAGTGTCACAGATAATAAAAATCTTTAACCCTAATCAAGGCTAATAGATTAACTCTCCGCACCCACTGAAATAAAGAATCATAACATAAATTGTAATTACTTTTACGGAAGTGAGATGAAAATAATGTTTTATTCGTATTTTGCTAATCAAGTTGGTATGCGACCAGCGTATGGTACATCAATAACGTTTAGTGGAGCACAAAGTACAGTTCAAGCTGTTCAACAAGCGTTACAAATGCAACAACAAATGCAAATGCAGCAACAAGGTATTCAACCGTATTATTCATCCATGGATTATTTTTATCCAGTGCATCAAATCACACCGTATGGAAGTTCTTTTCTTACTATCCCATATGGAACTGTATTTAATCTATAAATTGAAAGTTTAATCAGTAGGGCAAGTATTCCAAACCTATTATTAGCCCTCACCAATCGGACATATACGGACAACATGGCTCCTACCTAACTTTCTCGCATATGCCGAATTTTTTTGGTAGAGTCTTATTGCCCGTAAATGGTGGGAACAATTGAGAGGGATGAAATTGTGTATATGTAAGCTTCAAATAGTCCCCACCTACAATTTGTAAATAACGAATGAGATAATCTCTGTACATACTACAAGTTAAGTTTTTTGATGAGAAGATACCGACTAAAGAAAGTATGAGAAATATCTTATCATGACAAATGATGGTTAGTGGCTATTTATGTAAGGATACATGAACATTTATTTACTCGAACCAAGTGCTATCTGTGGTTATATCGTAAAGTACGATTGTCCTATGATTATCAACCTACAAGAACAAGAGAAGATCAGAACCACCTTTGACTATTTTTGAAGGATATTTACAGTCGTAACATCATATATTTCGTTTATAATTGTAAATAGTTATTAAAATGTATAAATGATGTTTCCTTTTTATAAATAAAAAAATAAAAAGGAAAAATAATGCAACTTTATAATTTGTTTATTCGTGTTATATATGAAAGGAGGAGGGGGATGGAGATTGAAGAAATATATAAGGTTTATATAAACGATTTGTATCGGTATTTATTTTCCCTTTCTCGTAGCCATCATGTAGCGGAGGACTTGGTGCAGGAGACTTTTTATCGAGCATATCTTTATTTAGAAGACTATGAAAACCAAAAGGTAAAATCATGGCTTTTTAAAGTCGCATATCATACGTTTATTGATTTTGTTAGGAAAGAGAAAAAAATAACCTTTGTAGGAACGGAGGAATTAGAGACAATACAAGCAGGGGAATCTACAGAAGAGTATGTAGTCGCAAAAAATAGTTATGAAAAGTTAATTCAGATTATTCATACTTTACCAGTGGTAGAGGCACAAGCTATTTTATTATGTGACGTACATCAATTAACGTACGAAGAGGGTGCTTCTGTACTAGACTTAAAGTTAAATACGTATAAAAGTCACATATTTCGTGGGAGAAAGAGATTAAAAGAATTGTTAAAGGAGGAAAAGAGTCAAAATGACAAATGATAAATCTCATTCTGAACAAGATGATTATAAAGAATTGTTACAAGAAGCTCTTCATCAAAGACCGGCTTCACTTCCTGATGGAAAACAGGAGCAAGTATTGAAAATAGGTAAAAAAAGAGCACGTATTACGAATGTATTAATTGTATTTACTTTTTTATTGCTTATTCAACCTATTATATATATATCTACACTCTTATATTATACAGTGGCACCTACAAACGCAATGGAGATACGGAATGTAGTAAATCAAACGTTAAGTGTAACAGAACCAAATGTATTTTTGAAAGATAGGGACATGGAGCAAACGTTGTTACCGCTTAGTTTGCAATTACATTTTGATTTGTATAAAAGGGTAGGAAAGAAAGATATTCGAATAGGAGAAGAGAAAACAGATTATGTATTTAGTAGTGCAACGAAAGTAAGCCGTGAATATACAACAGATGAAAAAATTCCAGAAGTCCCATATGTAGATAACGAAGTGTTGTCTCATCCTAATAATTATAATGCGTCCTATAATAGTAGCGAAGAAGCGCAGGTATTAAAGGGTCTGCCGCAAGAATCTGTTGTAGAAGCATTTGTGTCTTTTAGAGAATTATTAAGTGTACAAGAGGTAACAAATATGTTTCCTACTATTGATATCGTTTGGTATGCCGTTAATACAGGGTTAGAAGAGAAGCAAATGAATGATGATGGGATGTATGTAGCTCCGATTGGTTTTCCAGCAGATATAATTTCAAGGCCAAGTGGTGCTTTTGTAAGTGATTCACCTCATGAGGCACAATTTATTGATGTGTTAAAGTCATTACAGAAGCATGAAAATTTAGCAGTGAAGCTATCTAGAGCGAAAGTATTAGAGTTGTCAAAGCGTATTTCTTTCCTTGAAAAAAATGGGGTGAAAACATACGGGGCGGTTGTAACTGGGCCTAAAGTAGAAATTGAAAAATTGATGAGCCACGAAAAAGTTAGAAAATTGAAAGTAGGTGAAGCGAGGTTATGGAATTGGCATTCTTAAAAAAAAGAAAGAATCATATTTATAAACAGGAAACGTGGATGGGGACTATTTCATTAATTATTGCCTTTCTAGCGTTATTGTATTTGAACATTATATTGCTTATTCAAGAAACATTTATAGGTAAAGGTTTTCTGCAAATAGTTGGTATTGGAGTGGTGTGCTCAGTCATAGGTATGATCACAAAAAGCAAAAGTCGAAAATATGCATTGTGGGCATGTAGTTTATTTATTTTTATGCTGCTGTTTTCTGTATTTGGATTTATGCTAGGTTGGATGATAAGCTTTGGGCCATAAAAGTAAACTAGATAAGAGAAGAACTTATGAAATTTGAATTAAGCATTATACATCTAGGTTGAAGTTTTATTGATATGTTTTCCGCCCACGTATATATAAATAGGCGCAAATTTTGGACTAAAACAATAGCTCGTCCAAACATTAAGAATCCCCCTTACATAATATATAGTAATAAGCATGAAAGGGGAACTAGTATGTCTTGTTATTACTACTGTAAGTATTGTAAAGAATATAAAAAGAAACAGCATGATTGTTGTAAGTACACGAGTAAGTGTAATGACAACAAGGATAACCTTGTTAGGGCATCAGCATTTAGGGCTAGAAATACGGTGAATCAAACGGTTCCTGCCAATACTTTTGTAAAGGTATTGTTTCAAAATAAACAATTTGATTTAGCAAATGAGTATAATCCAGTAACGTCTATTTTTATTCCGAAGACTAGGGGAGTTTACTCTATTATTGGAACGATTGGTTTCTTTCCAAACGATCCTAGCTTAAATTATAGAGCTCGTGTAGAAATTCGTGTGAATGGAAACGCAGCAATAGCTATAGATAATGACTTTTTTGGTCCAATAAGTTTTGGAAATGTAGTAAGTGTTTCGACGATTATTGAATTGAATGAAGGGGATCAAGTTGAGATTTATGCACAAAGTAGCGTAGATGGAGTTTTAAGTCCTTCAGAAGACGGTTCACATTTTGAAGCTGCAAGATTCCCTTCTCCAATTAAATAAAGTCCAGTATACCGAATATATAGGTTAATCCTCACCAAAATGGTGGGGATGTTTTATTCTATTGAAAATAGTAACTGTTTGTCCAAGCTATTCTAATCTATGTAGCATAGTATGCAATAATAAGTTTAAAGGGGGACTTACTACGTCTTATTATTACTGTAAGTATTGTAAAGATTACAAAAAGAAAAGTCATGATTGCTTTAGAGAAAATAGTCAATGTGATAGAAAGTATGTAAAAGTGCATTGTTGTGATGATACAAAAGAAAAGCTTGTAAGAGCGTCTGCATTTAGAGCTGTAAATTCAATGAATCAACCTGTTCCGGAAAATACTCCTGTTAAAGTATTATTTCAAAATGAACAGTTTGATTTAGCGAATGAATATAATCCAGCAACATCTATTTTTATTCCAAAGACGAAAGGGGTATATAGTGTATTAGGGAATATAACATTCTCTCCAAATGATTTTAATGTAAATTACAGAGCTAGAGTTGAAATTCGTGTGAATGGAAATCCAGCAATAGCAATAGATAATGATTTCTTTGGGACCGGGGTGTTTTTTAATAATGATGTTTCAGTAACGTCTATTCTTCAATTAGAAGCAGGAGATTCAGTTGAAGTTTTTGCTGAGAGCAGTGTTGCTGGAGTAATTGTTCAAAATGTTAATGGTTTGAATACTGTTCATTTTGAAGCTGCAAGATTTCCTTCTCCAATTAAATAACGAATAGAATAAAATACTTTTCAGTAGGTTTAGTTAATCCCCTTTACCAAATGGTGGGGGATTATTATTGTTTTTCTAAACTTATAGTTTATCTCATGAGAATTTCACATGCTAGGAAGTAAAGTTGAAAGTGCTAGCTTATTATGAGTATTAGATATTCTGCAAGTAATAAAAAGCGTACAACGAAACGAGTAAGATGGTTGTAAAAGTTCTTTGGTATTACATTTGCTAGCAGTCTAACGGAATAGAAAAAATATCTTAATTTATGTCCGTATAATAACGGGCTTTTTCTTTACTATATAGAAATTACATATTTAACATTGGTTTGTGTAGGGAATGCTATTGAATGGAAAGGAATAACATTAAGGCGATTACACTATATAAAAATAAAATAAATCCTAAGATGAGTAGTATTGGATGTAACTTGAACATATTTGACCTCCTTGAGTATATAAAGATTTTAATACATCTATGGTCAATTTAGAAGGGAAATATATTAGATGAATCATGCTTGAATGAATACACTAATGTAACAGAGAAGTGAAAGTACAATAAATACAGGAGTATTGTTCAGTACACATTGATTAGATTGCTTATAAGTAGCAGGTGGGTTTACCACTAATGAAATATAAAAGTGAACAGGTTTATATGTAGAGGATGAGGGATAAATAAAAAAAGAGCATACACAAATGGTACGCTCTAAAGAAAGATAGGTTTTATGAGTGGATAATCTCCATACGATAATATATGCTCGGTTAATAAAAACGTGTAAAAAATCAATAGATTATCAATGAAATATCATGAAATGAGTAATTTTAGTCTTTTACCGAAGTTGTTTAGCTAACTAAATAGCTAGGATTATGAATAGAACAGATTAACAACCGGATAATGATCGCACTTCAGTTTCGTATTTCTTATAGTCTGGATATTGCGTAATAGTTTGACACTTAGGTGTGGAAAGTTGATTAATTATAGAAACATTTGTAATTACCTCGTTACAAGGGCCGAAAAATGTAATTTTTAGTTTTGAGTTTGGTGGAACTTTGACCACGATAGGTTTTTTTTCCATGAAATCATCTCCTAAAACGCAGTATTGTATACTGCGTTTTTTATTTAGTTTGTAAAGGCGTATGAATATATAATATGAAATTTTTAGTTGAGTTGATAATGATATGGAGTTTTATGGTGTGATCAGATTATAAAAAATTAGTAGAAAATTAATTAAAAGATTATATGTTTTGAAAAACAATATAGATTTTCTTTATTTATATTATAGGCAGCTAGTAATAGGTATAAGGGACTTTCAATAAAACAAGCTTTAAATATGATAATAAAAAGGAGATGAATTGTATTGGGGTATATTATCGATATTTCAAAATGGAATGGAACTATTGAGTGGGATATTGCAGCATCTCAGCTAGATTTAGTTATTGCTAGAGTTCAAGATGGTTCGAATACGGTAGATTTTATGTATCGAAATTATGTGAATGAAATGAAGAAACGTAGTATCCCATTTGGTAATTATGCATTTTGTCGCTTTATATCTATTGCTGATGCAAGGAAAGAGGCACAAGATTTTTGGAATCGTGGCGATAAATCTGCTAAGTTTTGGGTGGTAGACGTAGAAATTCAAACGATGATGGATATGCAAGGAGGAACACAAGCGTTTATAGACGAATTACGCCGTCTAGGTGCGAAAAAGGTAGGGTTATATGTGGGGCATCATACGTATGTATCATTTGGAGCACGTAATATTGAAGTAGATTTTGTTTGGATTCCTCGTTATGGAGGGAATAAACCAGCATATCCGTGTGATATTTGGCAATATACTGATTCGGGAAATGTTCTTGGTATTGGGAAATGTGATTTAAATCAATTAATAGGAAGTAAGTCGCTTTCTTGGTTTATAGGTTTGGATCAAGTAAATCAATCTATTCAATCCGGTAATGAGGATGCAGAGCATTCAAATGGTATAGGTATTGCAGTTTCAAAATATCCTGATGGATATAGTATAAACGTATATGAAAATCCTGCGAATCCTCAGTTTACAGGTACAATCACTCCAAAAACTCCATATGTAGTCTTACATGGTTATTGGGAAGGCGCAGAGAAAGATATGATTTGCTTAGGCAATGATAAACAGTGGGTCTATGTAAAACATTTTGATGTGAAATGGTTTTATGTATCTTCAAAATATCCCGTTGGGTATGGAGTTAACTACTATGCAGAGCCTGAATGTATAAATTATAAAGGGAATATTGATGGATCAAAATCTTTTCGGGTGTGGGGCAGAGCGAAAAATGCGGTAGATATCGGGCAAAATAATTGGATACTTGAAGAACATGTAACTATTAATTCGCAATAAGTAGTTGCATGTTTTTAAGAATACGTAAAAGGTCATATTACAGATACATAGTAAGATGACCTTTAATATTTGAACAAAAGGAATATGATACTTAGTTTATTCAAATGAAATGAATTACATGTGGAAAACACATTGTTTACACAACAACATTGTATAGTTATTCTTATATAATAATAAAAGTGAGGTATTTGGGATTGAAAAAGAAAAAGCTATTTTTAGGAACGATTATTTCATGCGTAGTACTGGCATTATCTGCATGTGGCTCCTCAGGCAACGTAGTAACATCAAAAGTAGGAAATGTTACAGAGAAAGAGTTAAGTAAAGAGTTAAGACAAAAATATGGGGAAAGTACTTTATATCAAATGGTGTTAAGTAAGGCATTGCTAGATAAATATAAAGTTTCAGATGAGGAAGCAAAAAAACAAGTAGAAGAAGCAAAAGATAAAATGGGTGACAACTTCAAATCGACTTTAGAGCAAGTTGGATTGAAAAATGAAGATGAATTAAAAGAAAAAATGAAGCCAGAAATTGCATTTGAGAAAGCGATTAAAGCGACTGTCACAGAAAAAGATGTAAAAGATAACTATAAACCAGAAATGAAAGTAAGTCACATTTTAGTGAAAGATGAAAAGACTGCTAAAGAAGTGAAAGAGAAAGTAAGTAACGGTGAAGAATTTGCGGCTTTAGCGAAGCAATATTCAGAGGATACTGGTTCAAAAGAACAAGGCGGGGAAATAACTGGTTTTGCTCCAGGGCAAACGGTGAAAGAATTTGAGGAAGCTGCATATAAATTAGATGCAGGACAAGTAAGTGATCCGGTAAAGACAACTTACGGTTATCATATTATTAAAGTGACAGATAAAAAAGAATTGAAGCCATTTGATGAAGTGAAAGATAGCATTCGTAAAGACTTAGAACAGCAAAGACTACAAGATACGACAGGGAAATGGAAACAACAAGTAGTCAATGATTTATTGAAAGATGCTGATATTAAGGTGAATGATAAAGAATTTAAAAATACATTTGAATTTCTAGAAAAGAAATAATGACTGTAACTAGAAAAGGGAACCTATATAGGTTCCCTTTTCTAGTTAGTGTGTGAGTTATAAATAGATAGTAAGACAATACAATATTACATATAAATATTAAGAATTACAATGGGAATTTATGTATTTTTAAAAATTGGAATGATTAATGGTTCATATAATGTTGATATTATAATGTTTTGTTTGCTTAATTTTATTAAATATAAAGTGAATTTATTAATTTCATCCCACTATTTGCGGGTAGTTTGAGTGGCGTGGGCTAATTTTTAGTGGGGGATAAACAACATCCTAATTAATTTAAGTTTTACTATATTGAAGTGGATAAACATAATTTGCATAATGAAACATACAATATTATTGAAAAAATATTGATGCTAAATGAAGTGAAAAGCAGAACATTCCACTAAAAAAGGATGTTCTTTTTAGTATGAAATTTTTAGGATAAAAAATAATTCTTTTAAACGAATTATTTAATAGATAAATATATTACGTAGGAGGAGAAAATATGAAAGTAATTTTTCAAAGAGAAGACGGAGGAAAAATTTTTGAATCACATGATGAAAATATAAGTAACTTATTAGCCATTTTAAAAGAAACGAAAGGGATTAAGATTGGGATGGTTGACTATGAAGTATTAAAATACGAATTAGAGTATTTTCGTAATCCCAAAAAAGCAGTAACAGAGAGGGAGTTACATATAATAGTACAACCAAAATATATTTAATAATTATGGGTAATTATTTATAGATAGTCTTATATCGTATGTACGAAAAGAGAGTGTTTACATTGCTCTCTTTTCATAGAAATTTTGTGAGTTCGTTCTTTATAATATATGCTTTCATTTATAGATGGTTAATAAACTTGAAAATTAAAACTTTTTGGTTTAGGCAGGGATTTTATATTTGAGTAGATAAATATTCGTATAAAATATTTTATACGAATATTGGAGGGGTAAAAATGAGTTTAGCAAGTTATATAGGCTGCAATGTAGAAATTCCGTTAACAGATCCAGATTCTAATGATGTAATTGTTTTTGGATCGTGTTTTTCAGATGAAAGTATGCTTGAAATTGTACAAGAGTTTCAATTCCAAACAAGTTACACGTATGAAGTTTCAACGAGTTGGGGCATTGAACTTGATGAGTGGCAAACTGAAAAGGAGAAGAAAGAAGCTAAAAAAAAACTATTAGCTTTATGCTCGATTATGGAAGGCTATTTAAATGATGGGGACTATTTTGAATTATTCAGTTGTTGGGTTGGTGATGAAGATAAGGAACGAGTGTGAGAATTAAAATTAAAAATAAATCATTTTAATATAGATGAGATTTGTATTCCGGAAAGAACTCTTGTGAGGATAGAAAAATAAATATAGGAATATACGTTATTAGAAAAAAGCGACTTCACTTTGTATGAAGTCGCTTTTTTGTTGATATGTGAACGTCCTATTAAATAAGAAGTGAAAAGCTCATTTGATGAAGAAAAAATAAATGATGGATAAAAATATAATATAAATCATTTAAAAAGAACGTAAGTTCGTGTATAATTAGAACGAATGTTCTTATAGGTGCAGATAGTATACGAGTAAGAAATAAAGTGAAACTTTAATTAGCAGGATGTTCATCTTCCGCTAATTATTAGCTTTCACCAATTAAGCGTTTACGGGCAGTTGATTTTCGTCTTACCTTCTTCTCGTGTGCCGAATATTGAGGAGGGAGCCCTACTGCTTGTTAATGCGAGATAAATATGAGCCTAACAATTATGAAAGAATAATTGAGAAATATTATGTGTGAAATTGAATGGATAAATCATCAAGGAGATAAAGAAATGAATGATGTAAAGGTGCAGAAAGTAGAAAGAGAATGGGTTCCATTTACAGTAATGTCGGAACAGTTGTTAAGTATGCGAAAGGTTGTTGGAGAGAAGTTTAAAGTACAAAAACCGCTCGTAACAAACGAAGCAAAAGAGAGAATTTCTGATAAATTATTAACGTCATTATTGTCTGAGAAAGAAATATTGGTGACATATTTTGAAGATGGATACATACTTACAAGCTATATGACAGTTGTGCATATAAACCCGCTAAAGAGCATTGTAATATGTACTGACGCATTTTATAAAACTTACGTATTTAATACTTCGGATATTATTGAAATAACGTAAAGGAAGCTGAAATTTTAATTTTTGCTTCCTTTGCGTTATGTTAGATGAGGGATATAAAAAATGAAACGAAAAAGCAGCTAGCTTCATACTAGCTGCTTAGCCCCAGGGAAAGGGAGAAAAAGATAGGGTACTCCAAAAATCAATAATAGCTGTGTAACAGCCTGATTATAGTATAGACAGATTTAAAATTCCTAAACAGAACGATGAAAAAATAGGATTAGGCTGTACCCACTTGGTTTTGATCTGCAAGGTCAGAATCAAACGTATTAGTCGCGCTCACGCCATTAAAAGTATTAACAACAAAACCAACGTTTGAAGCACCAGATCCATTATAAGCCTTCGTATTTTCTTTCGGAGAAACGTTGTAGAAATCACCTAAGTTAAATGAACCGTTACTATTTTGTACAACTAAATTCCCTACAACTGAGGGCATAGTTTTCACCCGCTTTACAATCATTTGTTAACACTACTATATGGTCTTATAGTCCAAATGGTTCATGTAGCAAAAATTGTGGGATAGTAAAACGTTTGAAGTGTAGCTTAATCCTGCATTAAAAGTATGTTAAAATTAATGTAAGGTCGATTAATTTTTTGAAAAAATTGTATAATTGATATATGTGAAATAAAGGGAGGTAAAATGTAATGAATAATGTTATAAAAAAAGTAGATTTAACAGATGCAAAATCAAGTAATCTTGTTGCGCTTATTTATAGCAATGAAGTTATTTTGGTTGAAGAAGCATTTTGTCCAAATGAAATAAAATTAAAGTTTAATGAGATTGCAATTTTATCTGCCATTAAAACAGCACATATAATGAAAGTATCCATCAGAAAAGAACTGGAAGCAATTTTTCATGACACTGGTGTTTTATTTGTGAAGCATAGTGTTGATTATGGTAACAGTCAATCTATCACTATGCATTTTGAGCAATTTAAAAAGTTGCAACATGAGATTGAGAATTTATATAAAAGTATGTAATAAGAATAAATGAAAATTCTTTCATAGAGGTGAACAGTTCTATGTTGAAAAAATGGGTTGAAAGTTTTTTAGATGAATCTCACTGTAAACATAAGTATAGTTTAATTAAGATGCAGGATAATGAAGATTTTAAAAGGGGTAAGCTAGGTGTAGCTTATGTGTATCGGTGTGGGAAATGCGGAAAAGAGAAGCTGAAATTTAAAAGTAATAACGAAATAAATAATGATTTTTTTGATATATAAAAAAGAGTAACTGTTACGGTTACTCTTTTTATTTACATAAAAATTCCTTCTAAAGTATGAAATGAGTTGATACTTTAGTAAATGGCTGAATGAAAAGGAAGAGTGTAAAATGTTGTAAAGGAGGAGAGATATTTGAAGCGAAACGAAATTGGAAAAATTGTAATGATTACAGGAGTGACGCAAGGGTTAGGTCGTGCAATGGTTGATCGATTTCATGAATTGGGATGGACTATATATGGCTGTGGGCGTTCAAAAGATAAAATTGAAGAATTGAAAAAATATTACGGTAATATACATGATTTTCAAATAATTGATGTTTCAGACTCCCAGCAAGTAAGTAGTTGGGCAAATCATGTACTGCATAGACATAGAGCACCTGATTTGTTAATAAATAATGCATCAATTGTTAATAAAAATGCGCCACTGTGGAAAGTAACAGCTCAAGAATTCGAAAATGTAATGAATGTAAACGTAAATGGTGTAGTAAATGTAATTAGGGCATTTGTCCCAGCGATGGTAGCTAGGAAAGAAGGTATGATTATTAATATGAGTTCTAGTTGGGGCCGGGAGGGAGAAGCTGAGCTGGCGCCATATTGTGCCTCAAAGTTTGCAATTGAAGGTATCACGAAATCTATGGCACTTGAATTGCCCTACGGTATGGCTGTTGTTGCTTTAGATCCCGGCGGAAGTATTAGTACCCCAATGCTGTATTCATGTGCACCACAGTATGTAAATGAATCACCCACACCTGAAATGTGGTCACGTAATGCAATTAAATATATATTAAATATAACAATAGATAAAAATGGAGCTTCATTGACATGCCTAGAATGTATGTAAATATTTATTGAATTGGCATATTTTAAGTGTTACACGCTTTGTCTAAAAAGGTACCTTAAAGGTGCTTTTTTGTATGATTAACACATTTTAGAATGCACAAAATTACACATAGAAAATAAATATGAGATTAAGGATGCTATTTGTATATGTCGAAAGCACTAGAAAATTTCTAAATAGGTGATAAGAATGAATCCAAGTGGTTTAAAAGTGACAGGAGCATGGTTTCAAGTAGGAGGAAATCTTACAGCGGCTATTGGGACGACAAGAGGATTTATTGGAGAAGAGAAAGTTGAATCGGATCTTGTAATTGTAGGAAGCTCATTACAAGCCCTCGGGTATATATTGCAAATTATAGCGAGTAATGATATCGGAGATGAAGATGAAAGAGAAAACCAAAATATGTGTTTGGAGAATAAAAGTGAAATGCTCGATAAAATGGGCATTGAGTTATTAGCATTAGGGAATATATCAAATGTAATAGGAACATATTTTAATATAAATGAACAATTGAAAGAGAATGATTATCTCATAATTGTCGGGAACAGTTTACAATCGATTGGAGCTTTTTTAGGAGTAGAAGCAGCTTTGCTTCAGATGAAAGCAATACAGAGAATTATAATATTAGGTAATTCTCTGCAAAGTTTAGGTGCTGGACTTCAAGCATATCAAGGTATTATTAATATATCAAATAATGAAATAGAAAAGGCAGACAGTACGGTTGATAAGAAAAATGAGAGAATAATAGCACTCATTGGTGTTTGGATACAAGCGATAGGAACTGCTATTTCTGCGATTGGATTAACTATAATAGAGAAAGAAGAAAGGTTAGAAAAAATAAAAATATGAAAATACACATTTGATAAAGGAAGGGGAATTTCAATTTTACATACGTGGTAAGATTGAAGTAGTAGGTTTTTAGGCATTTGAATAGAATATATAAGAGTAGAAAAGTTTTTCATGCTTAATTAGAATGTATGAAATATAAAAATAATTGGTTTTGTGAGCGTATGAAAAGAAGAGAGATAAAAAATACAAAACAAGGAGTTTTCCAGAGATGATGTATTTATTGGCAATTCTACTACCACCTGTAGCCGTATTATTTTGCGGAAAACCATTTCAAGCAATCATTAACTTCATATTAACATTAATATTTTGGGTTCCAGGAGTTATACATGCGATATTAGTTGTACATGATAAAAAAGCAGACCGGAGATTAAAAAAACAAATTCAAGCGTATGATCAAATGAATAAGAGGGATAGAAGATAGCTAAGTCGTGAAATGATTTTAAAAAGAAAGGGGGGTTACCTCCTTTCTTTTTTTCATAATGTTTAAGTTTAAATTTTAGTATAGCGGTAAGAATTTTTAATATAAGTATTGTGATAATTAGTTTTAGATTGTGCGCTTAATAAACCGGTGTAAATATTTTCAGGCACGTTGAAGAAATCATACATTCCATTCTTTAATTGAATGCGTAAAATCATAGAAAAAGGATTATAACCAACAGCAACTATATTTTTTGAAATCAAGGGAGATAGCTCCATTATTACGCAACTCCTCACTTTTCATTTTTTATTATTTCTTGTAGATGTTGAGGTTGTAGTGTTGAAATCCTTATAATTAAAGAGGTATTATACTTATATGCAATATATTAAATGTTAGTTATACGTAATTATAAGGAAGTTCACACGAAGTACATATCGTTGTGCTATTTTTATTTCACCTTTGATTTATAAATAAGAAAATATTGACCATTTGAAAAAAAGGTATATTATTTATACGAGGTATGAAAAATTCACTTTTTACATCCTATGCTTAAAGGGGCAGCATTATTAGGAAAATTAGAAGTGAAAATAGTTTGTATAAGAAGTATTCTAAAATTTATAATCTGTGAATTAGGAAAATATTGAATGCTCCAGGTCAATATACTTTCTTAATTAAATTCATTTTAGAAAGTGACCTCAATATTTTTAAGTAAATCAACGGGAGAATTGAAAGGCAGGAGAAAGTAACATGTCAGAAAATTATCGTTCTCGAGAGGAGCGACGACAAGTTAAAAAGAAAAAACAGCCAGCATCTAAAACACAAAAACCAAAAGGTAAAACTTCATTCTTTCGTAAGTTTTTAATTACTTGTTTATTACTTGGTATTGTTGGTTTAGTGGCGGGGGTTGCTACCTTCTTTGTAATGATTAAGGACGCGCCTAAACTTGAGAAAGCAAAACTTGTTAATCCGTTATCCTCAAAAATTTATGATAAAAATGGCGATTTGGTATATGAATACGGGAAAGAGAAACGGACGAATGTTACGTATGATCAAATTCCTAAATTAGTAGAAAATGCATTTTTAGCAACAGAAGATGCACGTTTTTATGAGCATAGCGGAGTAGACTTTAAAGGTACTGCCCGTGCAGTTTTGGTGAGTCTTAAAGGAGATTACGGTTCTCAAGGTGGAAGTACAATAACGCAACAGGTTATTAAAAACTACTTCTTATCGATGGAAAAAACATCAAAACGTAAAGTTCAGGAAATATATTTAGCGTATAAGCTAGAACAACAATATTCTAAACATGAAATTTTAGAAATGTATTTAAATAAAATTAACTTAGGAAACCGTTCATATGGTATCGCAACAGCAGCACAAAACTACTATGATAAAGAATTGAAAGAATTAACATTACCAGAAGTTGCGATGCTTGCAGGTTTACCGAAAGCGCCGAATAACTATGATCCAACAAAAAAGGAAAATGTTCAAAGGGCAACAGAAAGAAGAAATGTTGTACTAGGATTAATGAATCGACATGGTTATATAACAAAAGCAGAAATGGAAGAAGCATCGAAAGTTTCAGTAACAGATGGTCTTAAACCTGCAACTGAACTTCAAGCAATGCCATACCCTGCATTTATGGATGCAGTTGTAAAAGAAGTAGAAAAAGAATTGCCCGATGCTAATATTGGATCTGATGGTTTAGAAATTCATACAACTTTGGATCCAAAAGCACAGAAATTAGCTGATAATATTTTGAATACAAATATTATTAATTATCCAAATGATAAATTCCAAGGTGCTTTCACATTTATGGATACGAAAACAGGTGAGGTTCGTGCTATAGGTAGTGGTCGCGGTGAAAATAAAGCAGTATTTAAAGGGCATAATATGGCAATTGAATTAGATCGTGCAGCTGGTTCAACTATGAAGCCAATCTTTGATTACGGTCCTGCAATCGAATACTTAAAATGGGCTACGTATCATCAAATTGATGATTCTCCATTTAAATATTCAACTGGACAAGAACTTCGAAATGCGGACAGAACTCATTTAGGCCCAATTACGATGCGTGAAGCGTTAAAAATGTCACGTAACGTTCCAGCAGTTAAAACTGCAAAAGAAGTAGGACTTAGTAAATCAAAGGAGTTCTCTGAGAAATTAGGTATTACATTTAATAAACCGCCGGCAGAATCAACAGCTATAGGTACAAACGAAGTATCACCAACTGAAATGGCGGGTGCTTATGCGACATTTGGTAATGGTGGAAAGTATGCAAAACCGCATTTTGTTAAGAAAGTAGTTTATCCAGATGGTAAGTCACAAAGTTTTGAGCAAAAACCAAAACAAGTTATAGCTGACTCTACAGCATATATGATTACTGATATGCTTCGTTCAGTAGTGCAGTCAGGTACTGGTACAGCAGCAAATATAGGTTCTTTAGATGTAGCTGGTAAAACAGGTACAACAAACTATGCTTCAAAACAATTAGCTCAATATAAAATTCCAGAAAGTGCAACTCGTGATAGTTGGTTTGCAGGTTATACGCCGCAATATACGATGGCAGTATGGACTGGATATATGAAAGATGGTAAAGACGAGTATATTAGTAGTAAAAATACGAAAATTGCACAATTAATCTTTAAAGAAATGATGAGCGAGATGGCTACTGACAAATCACGCTTTAAAATGCCAAGTAGTGTTATTCAAGAAGGTAGTGAGCTACGTATAAAAGGGGAAAAACGTGATTCTTCTCCAAATACGAGCGTACAGGATACAACAGAACAACCTAAACAAGATCAACAGCAAAAGACTGAAGAAGAGAAAAAGCAAGAAGAATTAAAGAAACAAGAAGAGCTTAAAAAACAAGAAGAACAAAAGCAACAAGAGGAACTTAAGAAGCAAGAAGAACAAAAGAAACTAGAAGAGCAAAAGAAACAAGAAGAAGAAAAGAAACAAAATAACGGAAATGGCCAAGGAACGACACCTCCAGCAAATAACGGAGGAGGTCAAGGAAATACAACGCCTCCAGCAAATAACGGAGAGGGTCAAGGAAATACGACACCTCCAGCAAATAACGGAGGAGGTCAAGGAAATACGACACCTCCAGCAAATAACGGAGGAGGTCAAGGAAATACAACGCCTCCAGCAAATAACGGAGGAGGTCAAGGGAATACAACTCCACCAGCGACCACACAACCAGATACTGGCGGGAATGTAGGAGAAGCTCCTGCTAATAATGGGCAATAAGAAGATTTTATAAAAATATTAAAAAGCACTTAAGATTTGTAAAAAATTACAATCTTAAGTGCTTTTTTATTCGTTTAAATTAGAAAATTAACATGTTAATTATTGATTTCCTACAGAAAATTTTATTGTAAGCAGTTTATAGGGGATTAGGATTAAATAGTTGTAATGTGAAATTACTAAATATTTTTTATTTGAAGTATTATTTTCGTTATAATGCAGCAGCTATGCAATGATGAATTTAAATGTTAAAGGTACCGTAGAATTTTTGAAAATAAATTGATGGAAAATGATAAAAGACTTGAGCCTGAGGCAATGGAGTATAACTGGGGTGTAAAAGGTAGTACTACTTGGATGTGCGCCACGATGCCAAAATGAGAGAGTAACTTGACTGGGAATTTGATATTGTTGCCAAGTTGCTGGGAGGTTCAATGCCAACATCCGAACTTGCCGTATGGACCGCTGGAACGTGTATGGAGGGAACGGATGGAATCGCTGCAGTTATTCTTGGTAATACCCACATAGTAACAATCATTTCTAAGTTTCAATAATCAAATAGTATATTCTATTCACACATATAAAGGTACATATAGATAGGACTTTAGGCTAAAACACACATATAAAGTCGTAAGACCAATTTAGATTGATGGTGGACCATTTATTATAAAAAGATACGTCTATTTACGGAGGGAAAAAGGACTGAGAAAATGTAAAATGGAGGTGTTAATTGCAATAACTTACGTGTTTATGGAGGAATTTTAATGGAACGATTATGGACGAAATCATTTATTCAAATGACTTTCGCAATGTTATTTTTATTTACAGGATTTTATTTACTTGTACCAACGCTCCCTCTTTTTATTAAAGAGATAGGTGGTAATGAATCGCAAGTTGGACTTATGATGGGGATGTTTACAATAGCAGCAGTTGTAATACGACCGATTATCGGAGGAATGTTAGATCAATACGGTAGAAGATCTTTTATTATTTTCGGACTTATCTTTTTTGGATTAACGATGTATTCCTACAATTTAGCGTCAACTATTACCCTTTTAGTCGTTTTACGTGTTATTCACGGGGTAACATGGGCTGTTTCTACAACAGCCGTTGGAACAGCGATAACTGATATTATTCCAGATTCACGCCGTGGTGAAGGTATGGGATGGTACGGGATGGCTATGACAATTGCAATGGCGATCGGCCCGATGATTGGATTATCGGTTGTACAACATTATTCATTTCACGGCTTATTCTTGTTAGCAACCCTTTTATCCTTTATGGCAGTCTTATTATCGTTCATGACGAAAATGCCATTCACACCACAAAAAGAAAAAGGAAAAATACAACTGTTTGAAAAGTCCGTTCTATCCATTACGATTGTTGTTTTCTTTTTATCATTTGCATATGGAGGGATTACGACGTTTTTACCGCTATTTGCATCTTCAATTGATGTGAATCCTGGGACATTCTTTCTTGTATATGCAATTGCTTTAACAATTGTAAGGCCAATTTCAGGAAAACTATTAGATAAGTATGGAGAAGTATTTATTATACTCCCGGCACTATGTATTACTATTATAGCGATAGTTGTATTAACGAGTTCAAATAGTTTAATGGGTGTGGTTATCGCAGCTGCATTATACGGTGTTGGATTCGGTTCAGCACAGCCCGCATTGCAAGCAGCGATGCTTACAATTGTTGATCCGAGTAAAAGAGGAGTTGCTAACGCTTCATTCTTTACCGCATTTGATTTAGGGATTGGACTTGGTGCGATTTTACTTGGAGTTGTTTCGCAAATGTTTGGTTACCGTATTTTATTTGCAGGTAGTGCAAGTTCAGGATTACTTGCTTTAATTATTTTTGTCTTTTTTGTAAAACAGCGATTAGATAAAAAAGAATTTGCGTAAACGGGAGTAACAATATGGAAAT
Organism: Bacillus cereus; assembly: GCF_007678085.1. Lineage (GTDB taxonomy): Bacteria > Bacillota > Bacilli > Bacillales > Bacillaceae_G > Bacillus_A > Bacillus_A cereus_BE. The sequence goes on from NZ_VEDW01000001.1 coordinate 790,069, forward strand.
TCAAATTGAACATGACGATCTACAATGGTTTAAGGAAGAATTACGAATATAACATGATTGTAATTCAATGCAGCATGGATATTCTTTAGGGATAATTTCTAAGAAACCAGATGGGGAAATTGTGTCAGTTGAGTAAGAAATCAGTCTATTTTTTGTGGATGTTGATGAACTTTGGTACTTTCAAAACTATCATTTAGTTGAAGGTTACTTCGAGAAAATGAAAGAAATTTAATTTAATTATGTAAAATAATAACTTTTTTAAAAATAAATAAGTTTTATATGAAAATTATATTGAAGAGATAGTGAAATAAATATCATGTAGAAACGAGTTGTATATGTGTACAACTCGTTTTTTTTATTTTCTTAAGAAAATTGAGAGAATGATATATTTAGTGGGTTTTTTGAACCATCCTTATATTTTGTTTTAATAAAAATCGAAAAGAAGTCTGTCCTTTCTTTATAAAATATGAAAATTATTTTTGAAAAATTGTATTGTTACATCGGTAAAAGTATAGGAAACTTATCATTATAAAATAAATTGAAATCTTCTAAAAACTCTGATACATTGAAATAGAAATGTAGTTTCATAGTATTGTAAAGGCTTACAGTTATGTGCACGAAGATCTATTAGGATTGGAGGAAATAATGATGAAAGCTGAAGAAAAATTTTCCCCGGGATTAGATGGTATAGTGGCAGCGGAGACTAAGATATCGTTTCTTGACACAGTGAAAGGTGAAATTGTAATTCAAGGGTATGATTTAATCGAACTCTCAAAAACAAAAGAGTATTTAGACATTGTGCACCTTTTATTGGAAGAACATCTACCAAATGAGGATGAAAAAGTAACACTTGAAAAGAAATTAAAAGAAGAATACGCAGTACCAGAAGGTGTATTTAACGTATTAAAAGCATTGCCGAAAGAAACACATCCTATGGATGGATTGCGTACAGGTGTGTCCGCATTAGCTGGTTACGATAATGATATTGAAAACCGTTCATTAGAAGTAAATAAAAGCCGCGGGTACAAATTATTGAGTAAAGTACCAAACATTGTAGCAAATAGCTATCATATTTTAAATAATGAAGAGCCAATCGAACCACTTAAAGAATTAACATATAGTGCGAATTTCTTCTATATGTTAACAGGTAAAAAACCAACTGAACTTGAGGAAAAGATCTTTGATCGTTCCCTTGTTTTATATAGTGAACATGAAATGCCAAACTCTACATTTACAGCGCGAGTAATCGCATCAACGCAATCCGACTTATATGGTGCTTTAACAGGTGCGGTTGCATCTTTAAAAGGCAGCTTACACGGCGGTGCGAACGAAGCAGTTATGTACATGCTTTTAGAAGCTGGTAATGTTGAGAAGTTTGAGGAGTTGTTACAGAAGAAACTATATAACAAAGAAAAAATTATGGGCTTTGGACATCGAGTGTATATGAAGAAGATGGATCCAAGAGCACTTATGATGAAGGAAGCTTTAAAGCAGTTATGTGATGTAAAAGGTGATTATACACTATATGAAATGTGTGAAGCTGGAGAAAAAATTATGGAGAAGGAAAAAGGAATTTATCCGAATCTTGATTATTACGCTGCTCCAGTATATTGGATGCTTGGTATTCCAATTCAACTGTATACACCAATCTTCTTTAGCTCTAGAACAGTAGGACTATGTGCTCACGTAATTGAACAACATACGAACAATCGATTGTTCCGTCCACGTGTAAATTACATTGGCGAGCGACATGTACTTAGTAAATAAGAACAACTGGGGAGTTGTTAGCGCCGCCCGCCGGATGGGTGTTTGACCGACACCCATCATTAATAATAACGAATTTTCGACAGAAAGGGAAGAATAGCATGATTAAAACAAATGAAATTAAACAAAAAGATGCATTATTAGAAGAAATTGCGGATTATGTATTAAATAAAGAGGTAACTAGCGCAGAAGCATTCAGTACTGCTCGTTACGTATTACTTGATACGCTTGGATGCGGAATTTTAGCACTACAATATCCAGAGTGTACGAAATTATTAGGACCAGTTGTACCAGGAACAATCGTGCCAAATGGTACACGTGTACCAGGTACGTCATATGTACTTGATCCAGTGAAAGGTGCATTTAATATCGGATGTATGATCCGTTGGTTAGACTATAACGATACTTGGCTTGCAGCAGAGTGGGGACATCCATCTGATAACTTAGGCGGAATTTTAGCTGTGGCAGATTATATTAGCCGTGTTCGTATTTCAGAAGGAAAAGAGCCGTTAAAAGTACGTGAAGTATTAGAAATGATGATTAAAGCACATGAAATTCAAGGTGTACTTGCTTTAGAAAACAGCTTAAACCGTGTTGGTCTTGACCACGTATTATACGTAAAAGTAGCAACAACTGCTGTAGTTGCAAAAATGCTTGGCGGAACACGTGAAGAAATCTTTAATGCGTTATCACATGCGTGGATTGATAATTCTAGTCTTCGTACATATCGTCATGCTCCAAATACGGGATCACGTAAATCATGGGCAGCTGGTGATGCAACAAGCCGCGGTGTTCATCTTGCGATGACTGCTCTAAAAGGTGAAATGGGTTATCCAACAGCTTTATCTGCACCAGGTTGGGGATTCCAAGATGTATTATTCAATAAACAAGAATTAAAATTAGCTAGACCACTAGAGTCTTATGTAATGGAAAATGTATTATTTAAAGTTTCATATCCAGCAGAATTCCATGCACAAACAGCTGCAGAATGTGCTGTAAAATTGCATCCGGAAATTAAAGAAAGATTAGATGAAATTGACCGTATTACAATTACAACGCATGAATCAGCAATTCGTATTATTGATAAAGAAGGTCCATTAAATAACCCAGCTGATCGTGATCATTGTTTACAGTACATTACGGCAATTGGTTTATTAAAAGGAGATATCGTTGCGGACGATTACGAGGATGTAGTAGCAAATGATCCACGTGTAGATGAATTACGTAATAAGATGGTTGTTGTTGAAAACAAACAGTACAGTTTAGACTATCTTGACCCGAACAAGCGCTCAATCGCCAACGCTGTTCAAGTTCATTTCAAAGATGGCACTGTAACAGAAAACGTGGAATGTGAATATCCACTTGGTCACCGTTTCCGTAGAGACGAAGCAATTCCAAAAGTTGTTCAAAAATTCACTGCAAATATGGCAGGGCATTATTCTAATAAGCAACAAGAACAAATTCATGAAGCTTGTTTAAATGAAGAGAAGCTAGAAAGTATGAATGTAAACGAATTTGTAGATCTATTCTTAATTTAATGATAGGGGGAATTTAGAATGGCTTGGGTTGTGAATAAACAGTCAACACAAGAGGAGCTTGCGAATCGCTTCCGAGCTTTAGTAGAAGCAAATGAAATTTTGCAAATTCCAGGTGCTCATGACGCAATGGCAGCTTTAGTTGCAAGAAATACAGGATTCTCAGCTCTTTATTTATCAGGAGCTGCTTATACTGCAAGTAAAGGACTACCTGATTTAGGAATCGTGACGTCTACTGAAGTAGCAGAGAGAGCAAGGGATCTAGTAAGAGCTACAGACTTACCAGTACTTGTTGATATTGATACAGGATTTGGCGGTGTATTGAACGTAGCGAGAACAGCGGTAGAAATGGTAGAAGCGAAAGTTGCAGCTGTTCAAATTGAAGATCAACAATTACCAAAGAAATGTGGTCATTTAAATGGTAAGAAACTCGTTACGACAGAAGAGTTAGTTCAAAAGATTAAAGCGATTAAAGAAGTTGCACCAAGCTTATATATTGTAGCGCGCACAGATGCTCGCGGTGTAGAAGGCTTAGATGAAGCAATCGATAGAGCGAACGCTTATGTAAAAGCAGGTGCAGATGCGATATTCCCTGAAGCACTTCAATCAGAAGAAGAGTTCCGTCTATTTAATAGTAAAGTAAATGCGCCTTTACTTGCGAATATGACTGAATTTGGGAAAACGCCGTATTATAGTGCAGAGGAATTTGCGAATATGGGCTTCCAAATGGTTATTTATCCTGTAACTTCACTTCGTGTTGCAGCGAAAGCGTATGAAAATGTGTTTACTTTAATTAAAGAAACAGGTTCTCAAAAAGATGCACTTTCAGATATGCAAACGAGAAGTGAGTTATATGAAACAATTTCATATCATGACTTTGAAGAACTAGATACTGGAATTGCAAAAACAGTATTATCAGAGGATCAATAGATAAAACAACTAAGGCGATGAGAATACATCTTTGGCAAAACGAACTGCTTGATGTGAAAATTCATCGCCTTCTGTTTTCAAAAATAAGATATTCCACTCATCGTAGACGTGCATAAGTAGTAGCAAGTAAGGCCGAAATGATAGGGGGATTCAGATGGAGAAAACGAAGTTACCGTGGGATGAATTTTTTTCACTTAATAAAGATGTGAATCATAGTTTCTTTACGCCAGAAGATTTTTCAGGAGATGAAGATTTAATCGCAAAAACGACAGAACAATTCGTTAAACAAGAAATTGTTCCACAAATGGAGAATATTGAACAACATAACTATAAAGTATCTCGTCAACTATTTGAGAAAGCTGGAGAACTTGGATTATTAAGTATCGAGGTCCCAGAAGAGTATGGCGGATTTGAGTTAGGGAAGGCAGTTTCAGGGCTTGTAGCAGAAAAAATGGGATACGCTGGTGCATTTAGCGTTTCATTTAATATACACGCAGGTGTAGGTACATTGCCTTACATATATTACGGAACGAAAGAACAAAAAGAAAAATATTTGCCAAAAATTGCGTCTGGAGAATGGATTGGGGCTTATGCTTTAACTGAACCAAATGCTGGTTCTGATGCTTTAAGTGCAAAAACGAGCGCAGTATTAAATGAAGATGGTACTGCTTGGAAGTTAAATGGTGAAAAGCAGTGGATTACAAATGCTCATATGGCAGATGTATACGTTGTTTTTGCGAAGACAAATAAAGGAATGACAGCGTTTATTGTCGAAAGAACATGTGAAGGTGTATCTATTGGACTAGAAGAAAAGAAAATGGGGATTAAAGGTTCTTCAACGGCTACCCTTATTTTAGAAGATGTTGTCATACCTGCTGAAAATGTTTTAGGGGAAGTTGGGAAAGGGCATCATGTTGCTCTAAATATTTTAAACTTCGCTAGATTAAAGCTTGCTTTTGGAAATATTGGAACAGCAAAACAAGCAATTGGTTTGTCGGTTCAATATGGAAAAGAGAGAAAACAGTTCCAAACGGAATTAGTAGACTTTACGATGATTCAAGAGAAAATTGCAAATATGATCATTGCTACATATGGAGCAGAAAGTGCAGCCTACCGTACAGCAGGTGTAATTGATGAAGCAATTCATGAGAGTGATGAGGATCTTATGAAGAAGATGTCTCAATTTGCAATTGAATGTGCACTTAATAAAGTAAATGCTTCTGAAACACTTGGGCATATCGTAGATGAAGCTGTACAAATTCATGGTGGTTACGGTTATATGCAAGAGTACGAAGTAGAACGATTATATCGTGATGCTAGAATTAGTCGTATTTTTGAAGGAACGAACGAAATTAATAGATTAACAGTTGCTAAAATGTTAATGAAGCAAATGGAACAAATTGAAGATACTGAAGTAGAAGTGGATGTAGCAAATGTTGAAAGAAACCATCGTTACATTTTATTAGCGAAAAAATTGTTGAAACAATCTTTGAAAACGCTCTCTAAAACTCCGGATTTAAAAATTGATCAAGAACAAGAATATTCACGTGTATTATCAAATATGTTAACGGACGTCTACGTCATGGAATCAGCATTTTTACGTACAAGTAAAGCAATTAGTAAAAATGGTGAAGAGAAAGAGCGCACGAAACAAATGATAACTGACGTTATTTGTGAAGAAGGCTATCGCAAAGTAGAAGAAGCAGCGGTTTCTATACTTTCAGCGGCTGTCACAGAAGAACAAGATAGACATGTGATTTTAACTGAAATTCGTCAATTATTAGTGCCTTTATACACGAACGTATTTACAAAAAAGAGAGAAATTGCGAAAGCTATAATAAATCGTGGAAAGTATATTGTGTAAATAGGAGGAAAGCGATATGAAAAAGATTGGTTTTATCGGTTTAGGTAACATGGGTCTTCCGATGTCTAAAAATTTAGTTAAATCAAGTTACACAGTATATGGTGTGGATTTAAATAAAGAGGCTGAAGCTTCCTTTGAAAGTGAAGGAGGAATTATAGGTTTATCAATCTCAAAGCTAGCAGAAACATGTGATGTGATTTTTACAAGTTTACCTTCACCTCGAGCTGTTGAAGCGGTATATTTTGGAGAAGAAGGATTATTTGAAAATAGTCACTCGAATGTAGTTTTAATTGATACAAGTACTGTATCTCCACAATTAAACAAACAGTTAGAGGAAGCTGCAAAGGAAAAGAAAGTAGACTTTTTAGCAGCACCTGTTAGTGGTGGTGTAATTGGAGCCGAAAACCGTACATTAACGTTTATGGTTGGTGGATCAAAAGGGGTATATGAGAAAACGGAATCTATCATGGGCGTACTAGGCGCGAACATTTTCCATGTTAGTGAGCAAATTGATAGTGGTACAACTGTTAAATTAATTAATAACCTGTTAATTGGTTTTTATACAGCTGGTGTGAGTGAAGCTTTAACATTGGCGAAAAAGAATAATATGGATTTAGATAAAATGTTTGATATTTTAAATGTAAGTTACGGTCAAAGTAGAATTTATGAGCGCAATTATAAAAGTTTCATTGCATCAGAAAACTACGAGCCAGGATTTACTGTGAATTTATTAAAGAAAGATTTAGGATTTGCAGTAGATTTAGCGAAAGAAAGCGAAATTCACTTACCGGTAAGCGAAATGCTATTGAATGTATATGAAGAAGCAAGTGAAGCTGGGTATGGTGAAAACGATATGGCTGCTTTATATAAGAAAGTTAGTGAACAATTAATTTCTAATCAAAAATAATAGACTTATAAACATCATAAAAAAGGAGAGAATATAATGATTACAACTGAAATTAAACGAGTAAAAAATCATATTAATGGTGAGTGGGTAGAATCTACTGGTACAGAAGTAGAAGCAGTTCCAAATCCGGCGACTGGAAAAATTATCGCTTACGTTCCGCTATCTCCGAAAGAAGATGTTGAAAAAGCTGTTGAAGCGGCAAAAGCAGCATACGAAACATGGTCTAAAGTACCAGTTCCAAATCGTTCAAGACAATTGTATAAATATTTACAGCTTTTACAAGAAAACAAAGAAGAGCTTGCTAAAATCATTACGCTTGAAAATGGTAAAACATTAACGGATGCAACTGGTGAGGTACAGCGTGGTATTGAAGCAGTAGAACTTGCAACATCAGCACCAAATTTAATGATGGGACAAGCTCTACCGAATATCGCTAGCGGCATTGACGGATCGATTTGGCGCTATCCAATTGGAGTTGTTGCTGGTATTACGCCATTTAACTTCCCAATGATGATTCCATTATGGATGTTCCCACTTGCAATTGCTTGCGGTAATACATTCGTATTAAAAACATCTGAAAGAACGCCACTTTTAGCAGAGCGACTTGTAGAGTTATTCTATGAAGCTGGTTTTCCAAAAGGAGTATTAAATTTAGTACAAGGCGGAAAAGATGTTGTAAATAGTATTTTAGAAAATAAAGATATTCAAGCTGTTTCGTTCGTTGGCTCTGAGCCGGTAGCTCGTTACGTATATGAAACAGGTACGAAACATGGAAAACGTGTACAAGCGTTAGCTGGTGCGAAAAACCATGCGATTGTAATGCCAGATTGCAATCTTGAGAAAACAGTGCAAGGTGTAATTGGGTCTGCATTTGCAAGTAGTGGAGAGCGCTGCATGGCATGTTCAGTAGTAGCGGTAGTAGATGAAATTGCTGATGAATTCATCGACGTACTAGTAGCTGAGACGAAGAAGTTAAAAGTAGGTGACGGTTTCCACGAAGATAATTATGTTGGACCATTAATTCGTGAATCTCATAAAGAGCGTGTATTAGGCTATATTAATAGCGGTGTAGCAGATGGAGCTACTTTATTAGTAGATGGTCGCAAAATTAAGGAAGAAGTTGGAGAAGGTTACTTTGTAGGTGCGACAATCTTTGATGGTGTAAATCAAGAAATGAAAATTTGGCAAGATGAGATTTTTGCTCCAGTATTAAGTATTGTACGTGTTAAAGATTTAGAAGAAGGTATTAAAATAACAAATCAATCTAAATTTGCAAATGGCGCGGTTATTTATACGTCAAATGGTAAGCATGCACAAACGTTCCGTGATAACATCGATGCTGGTATGATCGGTGTAAACGTAAACGTTCCAGCACCAATGGCATTCTTCGCATTTGCAGGAAATAAAGCTTCATTCTTTGGTGATTTAGGTACAAATGGTACAGATGGCGTTCAATTCTATACACGTAAAAAAGTTGTAACTGAGCGCTGGTTTTAATATAAAGTAAGCAGCCAAATCATTTATTAAATGAAAACCACCACTATTCCTAGTGGTGGTTTTCATCTTGTTAATTACTTTTTTCAAAAGCTAGTTTAATACCAAAACCAATTAAGACGATTCCCGTTAACCCTTGAATATAACGTTGCGTCTTCGGTTTTTTCATAAAAGCGCTAATTTTATCAATTAAAAATATATAAAAAGCGAACCAAATAACTGTTAAAACGAGATAAGTAAGGCCCATTACGAGTAGTTGGATAAACGTATTATGATTTGGATCCAAAAATTGCGGTAAAAAAGTTAAAAAGAAGACTGCGACTTTAGGGTTTAATAAATTCGTAAGAAACCCTTGACGAAAACAAGAAGTGTGTTCGTCTTCACTATTTAGAGATATATCGGTTGTATCAACGCCTTCTTTATTTCTTACTGCTAAAAGGGCTTTAATACCAATATAAATTAAATATAGAGCTCCAACGTACTTGAAAATAGAAAATAAAAGAGCTGACTTTACAATAAGTGCGGAAAGTCCGATAACTGCTGCTAACGTATGAATCAAAAGTGCAATACATGTGCCGAACACTGTTTTTACTCCACCCATCTTACCGGCAACTAATGTGTTTTTCGTGGCCATTGCTGTATCTGGACCGGGTAAAATAATAAGACAAATAGACATAATGATGAAAAGGAAAAAATTTTCAATCATAGTCGCTCCTCCTTTTTATTTTTAGAATATTTGATTAAAAATAGTGTAGCACATATTTTGATTTAATAAAATTAAATTTTATTAAAAATTATTAAATGGTAAAGAGGCTAAATAGCCGTGTCATTACACGAATATTTAGCCTCAAGTTTATCCCGTATGAATGGGGATGTTTCCCACTTATTAAATTTTCACTTTATGCGTTAAGTAAGTTAAAGAATCGATTTACATCTTCTTCTGAAACATCACTTAACAGCTTATATTTATAATTCGGATTTTGATCTTTATCAACGACAACAGAGCGTACTCCTTCGAAGAAATCTGCATGTCTCATGAAATTTTTAGCAAGTACAAGGTCGGTAGCGAAACATTCTTCAACGGACTTATCTTGTCCATCAATAAACTGTTTTAATGTTACTTTTAATGAAACAGGCGATTTTGATAATAACGTTTCTTTCGTTTTTAAAGCAAAGGAACTTTGATCTTTTTCTAATGAATGGATGATTTCTTCAATTGTATCAAATGCAAAATATGAATTAATTTCTTCTAATGAAGGAGCAAGCTCGCTTTCTAAGTTTGGAGCAGTTGCAAATGTACGAATAACTTCTTTTATATTAGTATGTACATCATCTTCTTTATGCCAATTTACACTTTCAAGTTCAGTAATGAAATTTGGTAATGAATCAGATGTCATAAAGTAATCAGCAGCGTTTATAAATAATACGTCAGAAGCTTTTAAAATAGATGCTGTTAAAGCAACATATCGGCCAGCGAATCCTGGAGCTTTATTTAAGAAATAAGCAGCACCGACGTCTGGGAAGAAGCCGATATTCATCTCTGGCATTGCCCATTTCGTACGCTCAGTTACAATTCGATATTTCGCGCCATTTGTAAGACCGACACCACCACCCATTACAATTCCATCTAAACAAGCGATGATCGGTTTTTTATATTGATAAATATATGTATCAATTTTATACTCTTCTTCAAAAAAACGTTCCGCATGCTGCAATGCAGCTTCATTCGAACGCGCTTCATAAAGAGTTTTAATGTCGCCGCCTGCACAAAAACCTTTTGTGCCAGCTCCTTTTAATATGATAAGCGCAATTCGCTCATCTTGTTCCCACTCTTTCAGTTTTTGCCCAATTGGTTGTAGCATGTCATAAGATAAAGAATTAAGTGCTTTTGGGCGGTTTAAAGTAATTGATGCAACGCCGTTTTCACTAACAGAAAATAAAACGTGTTCAGTCATAATTCATCCTCCCTTACATATCTTCTTATTCTTAATTCTTGATACGTATTGAAATGTCCTTTATAAATTTTGTCTAAAGTTGGCGGTACATGTTAATTTGGTCACTGCATATTTTGACGAGTTATATTTGCAGGATTTTGGAGGTTGAAAATGAATATTACAACATTACTGTAATTGTAATTATTTGAAGTTATCATGATAAACACGCTATTATATATGTGTAAACTGTGCATAATCACTTCAAAAAGAGTATTATGATGAAAGAAAAATTGCTTTTTATTAGAAATAGAGAAAGGAGAAATCGGAATGCCAGGACCTTTACTATTGTCGGTGATTATTTTGTCTTCTTTAATGATAGGGATAACGCAGTATTTTCATCATACAGATACGACAGAGGAAGTGAAGGATAAAGTACGACTTGTATTTCCGATTTTTATCATATCTATTTCTTTTTGCATTCTATTAAATAAAGATGGGTACATTGTCGCAGTATTTTCATTTTTTGTAGCGATTGTTTTAATTACAGTTTTATATTATGTAATGAAAGACTTTATACAAAAATAAGGATGTCACATGAGACATTTTTATTTTTGAAACGATTAAAATTTCACATACCGTATTATATAAAAAAAATAAAAAACATATAGCGATAGAAAAGTAAGCACTTCACCGTGTATTTACTTGTCAATCTTGCATAGCCAATATACTATTAATAATGTAGAGATTAGAAAAAGGGGTTGTATCTATCATGAAATTTGAGATGCACACAAAAATTATTTCAAATGAAAAAGAAGTAAGGTTACATATAGAAGAAAACATATTTCAATTAAAATTAGATGGTTATCACTTATTTACAGTTCAAGAAATATTACCTTTATATAAATCAAATGAAGAAAGAATTGGTAGTGCAATGATACAAAAGTTAGAGTGGGAGAACGGAAGAACTACATTAAACTATCAACTCGTTTCACTAAATTCAGTAAATTAAAAGGAGCAGGGAAATATGAAGTTATTTCATACAGCGGATTGGCATTTAGGAAAGCTCGTTCATGGCGTGTATATGACTGAAGATCAAAAGATTGTATTAGATCAGTTTGTGCAAGCTGTTGAGGAAGAAAAACCAGATGCCGTAATTATTGCAGGAGATTTATACGACCGAGCAATTCCACCTACAGAAGCAGTAGACTTATTAAATGATGTTTTACAAAAAATAGTGATTGATTTACAAACGCCAGTTATTGCAGTTGCAGGAAACCATGATAGTCCAGATCGTATTCATTTTGGCAGTAGTTTAATGAAGAAACAAGGATTATATATTGTGGGACAATTTCAATTTCCATATGAACCAATTATATTAAATGATGAACATGGTGAGGTTCACTTCCATCTTGTTCCATATGCGGATCCAAGCATAGTGAGACATATATTGAAAAATGAAGACGTACGTTCTCATGATGATGCAATGCGTATTTTTATGAATGAGCTTTCTGAAACGATGGATAAAGAAGCAAGACACGTATTTGTTGGTCATGCATTTGTAACTTCTGCGGGTGAAGCAGAGGAGAATACAAGTGACGCAGAACGACCACTTTCAATTGGTGGTGCTGAATACGTAAATAGTCATTATTTTGATAAGTTTCATTACACAGCGCTTGGACATTTACATCAAGCGCATTTCGTACGTAATGAGACAATTCGATATTCAGGTTCTCCACTTGCATATTCTATTTCTGAAGAAAAACATAAAAAAGGATATTATATTGTGGAGTTGGACGAGCAAGGGGAAGTAACAATTGAAAAAAGGTTACTTACACCACGCCGTAAAATGCGAACAGTAGAAGCGAAAATAGATGATTTGTTACAACATCCAATAAGTGAAGATTACGTATTTGTAAAATTATTAGATGAAAATCCTGTCTTGCAGCCAATGGAAAAAATACGCTCTGTATATCCAAATGCAATGCATGTTGAAAGATCGATTCAAAGACGAGAGTTCACAGAGTCAAATGAAGTAACTGTTTCAAGACATAAAACGGATGATTTATCGTTATTAAAGGCTTTTTATAAAGAAATGAAAGGCTTAGATTTATCAGAAGAGAAAGAACGTCTATTTGTAGAAGTACTACAAACAGTGCAAGAACGGGAAGGTGAACGAGGATGAGACCGATTCAGCTAATTATGACAGCATTTGGCCCATATAAACAGAAAGAAGTAATCGATTTTAACGATCTTGGAGATCATCGTATCTTCGCCATTTCTGGTAATACAGGTGCTGGAAAGACAACGATTTTTGATGCGATTTGTTATGTGTTATACGGTGAGGCAAGTGGAGAAGAACGTAGTGATACAAGTATGCTTCGCAGTCAATTTGCGGATGACAATATGTATACAAGTGTAGAACTAACCTTTCAACTAAAAGGGAAGCGTTATGAAATAAAACGCCAACTTGGACATAAAAAACAAGGGAACAAGACGATTACGGGACATGCAGTAGAATTATATGAAGTGATTGATGAAGAGAAGGTTCCATCTGTTGACCGTTTCCATGTAACGGATGTAAATAAAAAAGTGGAAGATTTAATTGGTTTAAGTAAACATCAATTTAGTCAAATTGTTATGTTACCGCAAGGGGAATTTCGTAAACTATTAACATCTGAGACAGAAAACAAAGAAGAAATTTTACGTCGTATTTTCAAAACAGATCGTTATAAGTTAATGCGTGAGTTACTTGATCAAAAACGAAAACAATGGAAAGACGTCTTACAAGAAAAGCAGAAAGAGCGAGAGTTATACTTCCGTAATGTTTTTAAATTACCAATCCGCGATGGATCATTATTAGAGACATTAGTGGAACAAGAACATGTAAACACGCATCAAGTAGTAGAAGCATTAGAACAAGAAACAGCTGCGTATAAGGCCGAAGTTAAGCAATTACAACTAGAACAAGATGTTCAAACGAAGCAATTAAAGGATGCTGAAACACGTTTTCATGCAGCGAAATCTGTAAATGAGAAATTTATAGATTTACAACAAAAGAATGAGAAATATAATACTTTACAAGAAAACCGTCCAGTAATTGAAATGAAAGAAACATCTTTTAAACGTGCGGAACAAGCGAAGCGCTTATTACCATTTGAACAATGGTACGAAGAAGCAATGCAAAATGAGCAGAAGATTGAAAGTTTGTTAAAACAAATAATCGCCAAAAAAGAAAATATAACGAGTAGCTTTGAACTCGCTCAGGTGAAATATGAAGCAGTAAAGAATAAAGAACCTGAGAGAGAAAATGCAAAAAAACTCGTTCAAAGATTAGAAGAGTTACAACCAATTATTGCATCATTAGCTGAGAAACAGTTGAATTTGCAAAATGCAGAAGTTCAAGTAGTAAAATTAAAAGAAAGTATGCAAAACTTAGAGCAACAATTAGAAGTGCATACAAATCAAAAGCAGTTAATGTCTGGTGAATTACAGCGATTAGAACGAGCACTTGAGCAATATGTAGCTAAAGTAGAAGAACTAACGAATATGCGAGAAGATGCAAAAGTTTTAAAGCAAGCATATGATGTTTGGCAAGAAAAACAAAAATTCGAGCAAGAAAAAGAAGCGGCATATAATAAGATGCAATTGGCAGTAAATGCATATGAAAATATGGAACGCCGCTGGTTAAGTGAGCAAGCTGGTATATTAGCTCTTCATCTTCATGATGGCGAATCTTGTCCAGTATGCGGTAGTACGAACCATCCGAAAAAAGCTACAGAGCAAAGTGATGCGATCGATGAACAAGAGTTAAATGATTTAAGAGACAAGAAGAATAGTGCTGAAAAATTACATGTTCAATTAGAGGAGAAATGGAATTTCTATCATCTTCAATATGAACAGGTAATAGAAGAGGTTAAGAAGCGAGGCTATCGCTCGGAAGAATTAGCTGAAACATATAGTGCGCTTGTTCAAAAGGGAAAACAATTAGCAACTGAAGTGAATACACTAAAAGAAAGCGAAGAAACGCGTAAGCAAACTGCTGTGAATATAAAAAACGTAGAAGAAAAAGTAGATGTACTTCAGAAACAAAAGCGTGAGGTAGAAGCAGAGCAGCACCGTACAGAAATAGAGTGTATGCAGCTTCGTACGTCATATGAACATGATAAGAAAAATATTCCTGAAAGCTTACAAACAGTCCAAGCTTGGAAAGTACAGTTTGACCAAGCTATGCATGAACTCAAGTTAATGGAGGACGAATGGAAGAAAGTGCAGGAAGCGTATCAACATTGGCAAAATGAAAATATACGTATTCAAGCAGAACAGAAAGGTGCTTCTAATCAATTTGAAAGTGCAAAATTGAAGAAAGAAGAGACTTTTACGCGCTTTATGAAAGAGCTTGAGCAGAGCGGATTTACAGATCAAACTACGTATAAAGAAGCTAAATTAAGTGATATCGAGATGGATACATTACAAAAAGAAATTCAAAGTTATTATTCATCTCTTGAAGTACTTGCAAAACAAATTGAAGAGTTACATGCTGAATTAAAAGATAAAGAGTATATGGACATTACAGCGTTAGGTGAACATATAAAAGATTTAGAAATTAATCTTGATATCATTAAAGAAAAACGTCAACGTGCGCAAAATGCGGTAGCATATATTTATGATTTACATGAAAATATTAGACGTATCGATGAGCAAATTCATGAGGAAGAAAAAGCTTTCCGAGAACTTGTTGATTTATATGAAGTAATGAAAGGTGATAACGAAAGCCGTATATCATTTGAACGTTACATCTTAATTGAGTATTTAGAACAAATTGTTCAAATTGCGAACGAACGATTACGTAAATTATCAAATGGACAATTTTATTTAAAACGAAGTGAGCGAGTTGAAAAGAGAAATCGTCAAAGTGGATTAGGCTTAGATGTATACGACGCATACACTGGCCAAACACGTGATGTAAAAACATTATCTGGCGGTGAGAAATTTAATGCATCGCTTTGCTTAGCGCTCGGAATGGCAGACGTCATTCAAGCGTATGAAGGTGGTATTTCCATCGAAACGATGTTTATCGACGAAGGATTCGGTTCACTAGATGAGGAGTCATTAACAAAAGCAGTTGACGCCTTAATAGACTTGCAAAAATCAGGCCGATTTATCGGTGTCATTTCACACGTACAAGAGCTGAAAAACGCAATGCCAGCTGTATTAGAAGTAACGAAGCAGAAGGATGGATGTAGTCAGACGAGGTTTGTGGTGAAGTAAGTTCAATTATAATTCATGCTCAAAGTATTGTTTGCGATTTTCTAGTATAGAACTTATAAAACACAAATGCCATCTCTTTATAGAGGTGGCATTTATTTGTTATTCAGAATTAGACAATTCACCCACAAGTTATCTGGAGAAGGCGGTGTATTTTCCGAGCGATTATAAGTTTTAAAGGCCGAAATTGCCGATATAACACCATCTACTAAAAATAGAGCTAACCCACTGACTAACATGATATGACTGACATATGTTTCGCTCGCTTCTTCAACTTCTTCTTGTAATATTATTGGCATTTGAACTCCTCCTAAACAACATTTATTTTGTAGATAGTATATACAAGTGCCTAAAATATGTTAAAATCACTGGATAGTGTTTTGAGGAAGTATATAGTTAGATGTGAATTGTTTGAAAAATCTTCATTATAAATTTATGCTAACTTCACATAGAGCACATATTAACATTGTATTATGTATATGTACCAAATAAATAAAGTGAATTGTATTTCGTTCTGTTTTTAAAAATTTAAAATTCTATTATTTTTATATAAAGGTTTCACATCGGAGTTTTAAATATTTTGGAAATAGAACTAAATAAGAGGAATTCATATAAAAGGGGAATGTCTTATGACAACATATACGAGTGAAATGAGAAAAAGTTTAGTTTCAGAAGAAGATGTAGATATTTTAAAAATTATGGCGCACCCAATCCGCTTACAAATTGTAAATGAATTAAGTACGAGAAAAACTTGTAATGTAACACAATTAACAGAATTACTGAATATTCCACAATCGACTGTTTCACAACATTTATCAAAAATGAAAGGTAAAGTGTTACGAGCTGAGCGAAGAGGATTAGAAATTTATTATCACATTAATAATTTAAAAGCGAGTAAGATTGTAAGTGTTTTAGGATATATAAACTAATGAAGTATTTTCATATAAAATAGCCGCTGCTGATGAGCAGGGGCTATTTTGTGTTGTTTTATGTATTCGCATTTAAAACTTTATAGTTTTTATGATTTACAATTGTTCGATCAAACTCAAAAGTACCACCGCTTACATTTGTAATTTCAACTAAGACCGATTCAGTATAAAGTTTTAGTACAGATCCTGTAATCTTTAAATTATTTCGTTGAAAAAGTATAGTATCCCCTACGTTTGCTTTCATAGTACCTCCTCATTAAAAACAGAAATATTTTTTTATTATATATATTAAACCACGTATAGATATATTAGTGAATATTTAGTTTTGTTTATCAATAAAATATTTTTTATTTTATAAAAGAGGGTGATAAAACAACTGTAAGTCATATGGATGCAAAACATAATAATAGCTATTTACGTATTTAGTAATTAGTTTTTTGTATTTCGTCCTTCGTTTTCTGTAACTGATTCCATATTTTTGACGCTCTATCTTGTAAGTGCTTACATGAACGGAAACATCTTATACAATGAAGGTGTTAAATCAAAAGAGGTGGTCAATATGAACATAAAAAAAGAAAACTTAGCGAAAAGCATTGAAATAGAAAGAGGAGGCGGAAAGGTATGAAAAAATCAAATGTTAATCCATGGCTTGTTGTCCTTGGTACAGTCATCGTACAAATGGGGCTTGGAACGATATATACATGGAGTTTATTCAATCAGCCTTTAGTTAGTAAATACGGTTGGAGTCTTAACGCAGTTGCTATAACTTTCTCAATTACTAGTCTTTCCTTAGCATTTTCTACTTTATTTGCGAGTAAATTGCAAGAAAAATGGGGACTTCGTAAACTTATTATGATAGCTGGACTAGCATTAGGACTTGGATTAGTACTTAGTTCACAAGCTTCCTCATTAATATTGCTGTATGTACTAGCAGGAGTTGTAGTAGGTTATGCAGATGGAACAGCATATATTACTTCATTATCCAATTTAATAAAGTGGTTTCCAAAGCGTAAAGGTTTAATTGCTGGGATTTCTGTCTCTGCATATGGTTCGGGTAGCTTAATCTTTAAATATGTTAACGCACAGTTAATTGAATCAGTTGGTGTATCACAAGCATTTATATACTGGGGTTTAATTGTTACAGCTATGATTGTTCTTGGAGCTTGTTTAATCCATCAAGCTGCTGAACAGGGTGCAGTTCATGAAACAAAAACTTATGAATATACAACGAAAGAAATGTTAGGCACAAAACAAGTATACTTATTATTTATAATGTTATTTACATCATGTATGAGTGGCTTATACTTAATTGGTATGGTAAAAGACATTGGTGTTCAACTTGTAGGGCTTAGCGCAGCAACAGCAGCTAATGCGGTGGCTATGGTTGCAATCTTCAACACATTAGGTCGTATTATTTTAGGACCGTTATCAGATAAAATTGGCCGTTTAAAAATCGTTACTGGTACTTTTGTTGTTATGGCGAGTTCAGTCCTAGTTTTAAGTTTTGTAGATTTAAATTATGGTATCTACTTCGTATGTGTAGCAAGTGTAGCGTTTTGCTTTGGTGGAAATATCACTATTTTCCCAGCTATCGTTGGTGATTTCTACGGTATGAAAAACCATAGTAAGAACTACGGAATTGTGTATCAAGGATTTGGATTTGGAGCACTTGCAGGTTCCTTTATCGGTGCACTTCTAGGTGGATTCAAACCAACATTCATGGTGATCGGCGTACTATGTGTCGTATCATTTATTATCGCAATTTTAATTCAAGCACCTAAGCAGAAAAAAGAACAAGAAGAAGAGTATCGCAGCGTAGCATAAAAATATAAATCTTCTATCACACTATAAATACGAAAAAGCACCCTATTAAATAGGGTGCTTTTTTTTATGAATTATTGTAACGAGGTTATATAATCTTTGGAGTTTTGTGAAACAAAAAATTGAGTGAAATACTCATTTGGATTATATTGGAATATTAAAAAAGAAAAATTATATTCGAAATACGTATTAAATCTTAAATAATAAACAAGACATACAGCAGTTATTGCAAGATATATTTTCTCGGTATTTTCAGAAAAATATTGAGAAAATATATACTTGAGTTTTTGATAATGATATGTAAATGAAGGTATCTACTGTTAGTCTTCTATAAGTTTAAAAAGGGGAGTATAAATTAAATGTGTAAGATAAGTACTTATTAATGCTTTTAGATGTAATTGTATTGAGAATCACTAAAGTTCTTTATCTGAAAAATAAAAATAGGTTGACAAGTTTATTGAGAAAGATTATCATTTCGTTGTAAGAATATTAAATGAAAAACATTATCAATGAATAATATTTTAATGAAAAGTACACTTGACCAATTAGTTTAGTAAGTGTATTATTTTTTACATCAATAATGATAATCATTATCATTATTTGTTTAATTAGATTAATTTTCAAATGAAAGGATAGAGGAAATGAACTTAGGGGAATTTGTTGGAAAAACGGTTTTAGTAACAGGTGCAGCCCGAGGCATAGGTAGTGTTGTTGCCAAAATGTTTTTAGAAAGAGGAGCTACAGTTATTGCTGTTGATCAAAATGAAGAAGGGCTAAACGAACTCTTAAATGAAACACGTATGAAAATGTTTCGTTTGGATGTGAGTGATAGTAACGCTGTTGAAGATATAGTAAACCGTATTGAAAATGATATAGCACCAATAGATATATTAGTAAATGTTGCAGGGATTTTACGTATGGGAGCGATTCACTCTTTAAGTGATGAAGATTGGAATAAAACATTCTCTGTAAATTCTACAGGCGTTTTCTATATGTCCCGTGCAGTAAGTAAACGTATGATGCAAAGAAAGTCTGGGGCAATTGTAACAGTTGGTTCAAATGCAGCAAATACTCCGAGAATGGAGATGGCTGCGTATGCTGCATCAAAAGCTGCAACGACGATGTTTATGAAATGTTTAGGGTTAGAACTTGCAGCGTATAACATTCGCTGTAACTTAGTTTCTCCAGGTTCTACTGAAACTGAAATGCAAAGGTTACTATGGGCTGATGAGAATGGAGCTAAAAATATAATTGCTGGTTCTCAAAGTACATATAGACTCGGTATCCCGTTACAAAAAATTGCACAGCCTTCAGAAGTTGCTGAAGCGGTATTGTTTTTAGCTTCAGATAAAGCGAGCCATATTACAATGCATAATTTATGTGTCGATGGCGGAGCTACATTAGGCATTTAATAAAAAATTCAGGGGGTTACTATACTATGAATGAATTTACGGCTGTAAAGGAACTGTCAGAAAAATTACTAGAAGATTATAAGACTGAATCTTCATTCTTTTTCGCTTCACCAACGCGAACGATATTGACAGAAGGAAAGTTTACTACAGTAAAGCATCGTGAAATTGAAAGTCTTCCAGAACTAGTACTGGCGTTATTAAGTAATGCAAAACAAGCTGGAAATCCGAATCCCATCGTTGTTGGTGCCTTGCCATTTGATCGTAGAAAAGAAGTTCAACTTATCATACCAGAAGATAGCAGAATTTCTGAGCGTTTACAATTGGAAACAACAAATCAGTTTGAAACAAACGAGAACTTAACTTTTGAAATGACGCCTGTACCAGATCCTGGAGTCTATATGAATGGTGTGAAGCAAGGAATTCAAAAAATACAAGACGGTGATTTAAAGAAAATCGTTCTATCCAGATCATTAGATGTTAAATCTTCCGAAAAGATTGATAAGCAAAAACTGCTTCGAGAATTAGCTGAGCATAATAAGCACGGTTATACATTTGCTGTGAATTTACCGAAAGAGAAAAACGAGGATGGTAAGACATTAATTGGAGCAAGCCCTGAATTACTCGTTTCACGTAATGGTATGCAAGTTATTTCTAATCCGTTAGCTGGATCAAGGCCTCGTAGTGAAGACCCAGTAGAAGATAAAAGAAGGGTAGAGGAATTACTTTCTTCTCCAAAAGATTTACATGAACATGCGGTAGTAGTGGAAGCGGTTGCCGCAGCACTTCGTCCGTACTGTCATACATTACATGTTCCAGAAAAGCCATCCGTTATTCATAGTGAAGCGATGTGGCATTTATCTACTGAAGTGAAAGGGGAACTAAAGGATCCAAATACTACTTCTTTAGAATTAGCAATTGCTCTTCATCCTACGCCAGCAGTATGCGGAACGCCGATGGAAGAAGCAAGAGAGGCGATTCAAAAAATTGAGCCATTTGACCGTGAATTCTTTACAGGAATGCTAGGATGGAGCGATTTAAATGGAGATGGTGAATGGATTGTTACAATTCGCTGTGCTGAAGTGCAAGAAAATACACTTCGTTTATTTGCAGGAGCGGGGGTTGTTGCTGAGTCAAAGCCAGAAGATGAGTTGGCAGAAACATCAGCTAAGTTCCAAACAATGCTGAAGGCTTTAGGACTAAAAGATAATTCGCTAAATGAAAAATAGGGGGAAGAAAGAATGGTAACAGGTTTAACGGAATGGCCAGAAGAATTTGTAAATCGTTATCGAGAAGAAGGATGTTGGCTTGGAGAAACATTTGGTTCGTTATTAAGAGAGCGTGCTGAAAAATATGGAGATCAAATTGCAGTTGTAAGTGGTAATACGCATATAACGTATAGTGAGCTTGATAAAAAAGTAGATCGCTTAGCGTCAGGTTTACTGAATTTAGGAATAAAGCCAGAAGATCGAGTTGTAATCCAATTACCTAACGTTATCGAGTTTTTCGAAATATGTTTTGCACTATTTCGAATTGGAGCACTTCCTGTCTTTGCACTACCTTCACATCGAAGCAGTGAAATTAGTTATTTTTGTGAGTTTGGTGAGGCGAGTGCTTACGTTATTTCAGATAAGGCTCTCGGCTTTGATTATCGAAAACTAGCAAGAGAAGTGAAAGAGAAAGTGCCAACTTTACAACATGTAGTTGTAGTGGGAGAAGAAGAAGAGTTCCTAAACATAAATGATCTGTATATAGATCCCGTTCCATTACCAGAAGTTCAGCCAAGTGATGTGGCGTTTCTCCAATTATCAGGAGGGACAACAGGACTTTCTAAATTAATTCCTAGAACACATGATGACTATATTTATAGTTTACGTGTTAGCGCTGAAATTTGTAATTTGAATGCAGAAAGCGTCTATATGGCAGTTCTACCAGTAGCGCACAATTACCCAATGAGTTCTCCAGGTACATTTGGGACTTTCTATGCGGGTGGAAAAGTTGTGCTGGCAACTGGAGGTAGTCCAGATGAGGCATTTGCACTTATTGAAAAAGAAAAAGTTACGATTACTGCTCTCGTTCCACCATTAGCAATGATATGGCTTGATGCTGCATCCTCTCGTAATAATGATTTATCGAGCCTAGAAGTGATTCAAGTAGGTGGAGCGAAATTTAGTGCTGAGGTTGCAAAGCGTATACGCCCTACATTTGGATGTACGTTACAGCAAGTGTTCGGTATGGCAGAAGGGTTAGTAAATTACACAAGATTAAATGATCCTGAAGAAATCATTATTCATACGCAAGGGAGACCGATGTCTACATTCGATGAGGTAAGGGTCGTTGATGAGAATGATAACGATGTAAAACCCGGTGAAGTAGGTAGTTTATTAACACGAGGGCCCTATACAATTCGTGGTTATTATAAAGCAGAAGAGCATAATGCACGATCATTTACAAAGGATGGATTTTATCGCACAGGTGATCTTGTGAAAGTAAATAAACAAGGTTACATCATTGTAGAAGGAAGAGATAAAGATCAAATTAACCGTGGTGGTGAGAAAGTTGCTGCGGAAGAAGTTGAAAACCATCTATTAGCACATGATGCAGTACATGATGCAGCAATTGTATCTATGCCTGATGATTATTTAGGAGAACGGACTTGTGCATTTGTAATAGCACGCGGACAAGCTCCGGCAGTAAGTGAATTAAAATTGTTTTTAAGGGAACGTGGTATAGCAGCATATAAGATTCCAGATCGAATTGAATTTATTGATTCATTCCCGCAAACAGGTGTTGGAAAAGTAAGCAAAAAAGAATTACGTAAAGTCATTGCTGAAAAACTTATTACGGTAAAACGATAAAAATATAAAAATTGGAAGGAAGTGATTAGATGGCTATCCCATCTATTTCAGTATACAAAATGCCAGTTGAATCCGAACTACCAAAAAATAAAGTGAACTGGACGCCAGATCCAAAACGTGCGGTTCTTCTAATCCACGACATGCAAGAATATTTTCTTGATGCATATAGCGATAAAGAATCACCAAAAGTAGAACTCATTTCAAATATTAAGGTAATAAGAGAAAAATGTAAGGAACTTGGTATACCAGTTGTTTATACAGCACAGCCAGGTGGACAAACACTAGAACAACGAGGATTATTACAAGACTTCTGGGGTGACGGTATTCCTGCTGGACCAGATAAAAAGAAGATTGTCGATGAACTTACTCCTAATGAGGATGATATATTCTTAACAAAATGGAGATATAGTGCATTTAAAAAGACAAATCTATTAGAAATTTTAAATGAACAGGGAAGAGATCAACTAATAATTTGCGGTATTTATGCGCATATTGGCTGCCTTTTAACAGCTTGTGAAGCGTTTATGGATGGTATAGAACCGTTCTTTGTAGCAGATGCAGTTGCTGATTTTTCATTAGAGCATCATAAACAAGCGTTAGAGTATGCATCTAATAGATGTGCAGTAACGACATCAACCAATTTACTGTTAAAAGATTTACAAAGTGTTAAAGGTGATGAGATTGAAGGAATTACTTTACAGGAAGTACATGAACTAGTTGCACAATTACTTCGTGAACCAGTAGAAAGTGTTGAGACTGATGAAGATTTATTAAATAGAGGACTTGATTCGGTAAGAATTATGAGTTTAGTAGAGAAGTGGCGTCGCGAAGGGAAAGAAATCACTTTTGCGGATTTAGCAGAGAACCCAACCGTTGTTGATTGGTACCGCTTATTATCTCCGCAAACAGAACATGTACTTTAATATAGACTACATAATAAAGGGGTAGTAAAGAATGCCTAATAGTCAAAAGGTTCGTTATTCGTTATCATCTGCGCAGACTGGTATGTGGTTTGCGCAGCAATTAGATCCGCTTAATCCGATTTATAATACTGGGGAGTATGTTGAAATAAACGGAAATATTAATCAAGATATTTTTGAATTAGCAGTACGTAAAGTTGTAATGGAAGCAGAAGCGCTGCATGTTCGCTTCGAAGAGGATGAAATTGGTCCATGGCAAGTTATTGAAGAATTACAGTTTCAAATGCATTTTATTGACGTTCGTAAAGAAGAAAATTCTGAAGAAGCTGCTAAAGTATGGATGAAAAATGATTTATCTATGCCAGTCGATTTGAAAAAAGATACATTATTTACTGAAGCACTTATTCAAGTTGAAAATAATCGTTTCTTTTGGTATCAGCGCATTCATCACATTGTGATGGATGGCTATGGATTTTCACTTCTTAGCCAACAGGTAGCGAAAGAGTATACAACACTTATAGAAGAAACAAATAAGAAAGAGAAGCCATTTGGTTCTCTTTCAAAGATTGTACAAGAAGATATTGAATATCGTGAGTCGAAACAATTTCAGGAAGATCGTATTTTTTGGTTAGAGAAGTTTGCAGATGAACCAGAAGTTGTAAGCTTAGCAGAAAGAGCGCCGAGAACATCAAATGGATTTTTACGAGAAACAGCGTATTTATCTAGTTCTAGCACGAAAACTTTACTAGAAGATATCAATATTTCGTTAACAAGTTGGCCGGAATTCATTGTCGCTGTAACAAGTATTTATATGCATAAGTTAACAGGAGAAAATGATATTGTATTAGGTTTACCGATGATGGGGCGTCTAGGTTCTACATCTATTCATACACCGAGTATGATAATGAATTTAGTACCACTTCGTCTCACTGTAAATCCAAATATAACTCTTGCGGAATTATTACAGCAAGTTTCAAAAGAAATTCGAGATGTACGTCGTCATCATAAATACCGTCATGAGGAATTAAGAAGAGACTTAAAATTACTAGGTGAAAACCAAAGATTATTTGGACCGTTAGTGAATGTTATGCCTTTTGATTATGGACTTAATTTTGCTGGGAATCGTGGTATTACACATAATTTATCAGCAGGACCTGTCGATGATTTATCGATAAATGTATATAAACGTTTCGATGAAAATGAGTTAATGATTCATTTTGATGCGAACCCAGAAGTATATAATGGCGCGGAACTAGCAGTGCATAAAGAAAGATTTATGAATGTATTAGAATTAGTGATAAATGATTATGAAAAAGATGCATCGATTGGAAGCATAAACATTACTCTTCCTGAAGAAAATCAAAAATTTTTATTCGAATGGAATGAAACTAAAGAAGCTGAAGAGTTAATCCCTTTACCTATATTATTTGAAAAACAAGTACAAAAAAATCCAAGTAAAATAGCGGTTACGTGTAACGGAGTAGACTTTACGTATAATGAGCTAAATGAACGAGCAAATGAACTAGCGCACTATTTAGTAGAAGAAGGAATAGGTCCAAATCAGTTTGTAGCTTTAGTATTTCCAAGATCAATAGAAATGGTAGTTAGTATGCTAGCAGTTTTAAAGGCTGGTGCAGCGTATTTACCGATAGATCCTGAATATCCAGCTGAACGAATCAATTATGTTGTAAATGATGCAAAACCAGTGTGTATCATCACACATTCATCTTCATTAGTTATAGAAAATGATATAAAAAAAATCGAATTAGATAGCGAAGAAACAAAAATAGTATTAAAAGCATATTCTCATATGAATCTACCATTTAGAAATGATGAATCACTTTTAAACCCAGCTTATACAATTTACACTTCAGGCTCAACCGGCAATCCAAAAGGTGTAATTGTTCCTATGAAAGCTTTAAGTAATTTTTTATTGGCTATGGATGATATGTTTTCATTACATGAAAACGACCATTTAGTAGCAGTTACAACATTTGCGTTTGATATTTCAGCTCTCGAAATTTATTTACCTCTTATTAGTGGGGCAAGTTTAACAATCGCACAAAAAGAAGTAATTCAAGAACCTTCTGCGTTAACGGCATTGTTGCAAGAAGAAAGAGCGACAATTATGCAAGCTACACCGACGCTTTGGCAGGCGTTAGTAACGGAATATCCAGAGAAGCTACAAGGGCTAAAAGTGCTTGTTGGTGGTGAAGCACTTCCATCTCATTTAGCAAAAACATTAAAAGAATTAAGTTGTACTATTACAAACTTATATGGACCAACTGAAACGACGATTTGGTCTACTGTCATGAACATCGATGAAAGAGAAAGTGGTATACCTCCTATCGGAAAACCGATTTGGAGTACAGCTGTATATGTATTAGATGCAGGTTTACAACCAGTACCACCTGGAGTAATTGGTGAATTATATATTGCAGGGGAAGGGCTTGCAAGCGGATATTTAGGAAAAACAGAGTTAACGGCTGAACGTTTTGTTGCAAATCCTTATGGAGAACGAGGGCAGCGCATGTACCGTACAGGTGATCTAGTAAAATGGCGCAATGATGGTGTGTTAGAATATGTGAGCCGCGCAGATCATCAAATTAAAATTCGTGGTTTCCGAATTGAATTAGCTGAAATTGAAATGGTATTACAACGACATGAAAATATTAAGCAAGCAGTAGTAATGGTACGAGAAGACCGCCCAAATGATAAACGAATCATTGCGTATATCGTTGCCGAAGAGAAGGAAACGATTAATCTTTCCGAAATTCGTTCTTATGTTTCAGAAAGTTTAGCGAATTATATGGTACCATCAGCGTTTGTGTTGTTAGAAGAATTACCATTAACACCAAATGGAAAAGTTGATAGAAAGAAATTACCAGCTCCTGATTTTAATGAAATGAATAAGGAGAGAGTTGCTAGAAATCCGAAAGAAGAAATATTATGTGATTTATTTGCAGAAGTACTTGGTGTTTCTCGTATTAGCATTGATGATAATTTCTTTGAAATGGGAGGCCATTCGCTTCTTGCATCTCGTTTAATGGCAAGAATTCGTGAAACGTTAAGTATCGAATTAGGAATTGGAAAACTATTCGAGTCGCCAACTGTCGCTGAACTAGGGAAGCAACTGGATGGAGCAAAAAATGCACGCCCATCTATTCAGAAAGTAAGTAGACCAAGTGAAGTTCCACTTTCATTTGCACAGCGTAGGTTATGGTTCTTAAATTGTTTAGAAGGTCCAAGCCCTACATATAATATCCCGTTAGTCATTCGTTTGTATGGAAAGTTGAACGAGGAAGCATTGCAAGGTGCTTTTTATGATGTAGTCGAGAAACATGAAACACTAAGAACAATTTTCCCTAACGTATTAGGTAGTTCCTATCAGAAAATTTTAAATATGGAAAATTTAAATCTAGAAATGATTAAAATAAAAACATGTAAAGAGGAATTAGAAAATGTGCTTGCAGAGGCGGTAAGATATAGCTTTAACCTCGATGTTGAACCAGCAGTTCGTTTGCAACTATTTACAGTGAATGAAAACGAACATGTATTACTAATTCTATTGCACCATATTGTAGGGGATGGCTGGTCATTACAACCGTTAACGAGAGATTTTACAGCGGCATATAAAGCGCGATGTCAAGGTGACAGAGCACAGCTGGAAACACTTCCAATTCAATACGCAGATTATGCACTTTGGCAACAGCAACTGCTCGGTAATGAAACTACACCAGAAAGTCTTATTTCAACACAATTAGATTTCTGGAAGAAAGAGCTAGAAGGTTTACCAGATCAACTTGAGTTACCTACAGATTACCAGCGTCCAATTGAAACGAGTTACCAAGGAGAAACAATTCACTTTCAAATAGATGCGGGTATGCATAGTAGGTTAGTAGAGCTTGCACGGAAAAACGGGGTTAGTTTGTTTATGGTGTTGCAAGCAGGACTTAGTGCGCTATTTACAAGGTTAGGTGCGGGGACAGATATACCAATCGGTAGTCCGATTGCTGGTAGAAACGATGATGCACTCTCTGACATAGTCGGTCTATTTGTAAATACATTAGTGTTGCGTACAAATACATCTGGAGATCCAAGCTTTAAAGAATTATTGAATAGAGTGAAGCAGTCAAATCTGGCAGCTTATGAAAATCAAGATGTTCCATTTGAACGACTC
This sequence comes from Bacillus cereus, assembly GCF_007678085.1. Taxonomy (GTDB): domain Bacteria; phylum Bacillota; class Bacilli; order Bacillales; family Bacillaceae_G; genus Bacillus_A; species Bacillus_A cereus_BE. Next base: position 817,879 of record NZ_VEDW01000001.1, read on the forward strand.
GTTGAAGTGTTAAATCCAGTACGTACTCGAAATAGTCATCCGCTGTTTCAAGTTATGTTAGCTTTTCAAAATACGCCAGAAGCAACTTTTGATGCTCCGGATATAGAAGCGAACCTTGAAATTCAAAGCGTTGGTTCTGCGAAATTTGATTTAACCTTTGAAATTAGCGAGAGTAACGGAGTTGATGGTACTCCAGACGGCTTAAACGGGTTACTAGAGTTTAGTACGGATTTATATAAACGTGAAACGATTCAAAAATTAGTTGAACGATACATTCTATTATTAGATGATGCAGCGGAAAATCCTGATCAATCAATTGGCACATTAGAAATATTAACTTTAGCAGAGAAAAATACAATGTTAGAAAAGTGGAATGGTGGTTTTCAAATTGTACCAGAAATGACATTGCCACAATTATTTGAAAAGCAGGCTCATATAAGTCCGAATTCTATTGCTGTCGTCTTTGAAGATGAAAAGTTAACTTATGAAAAGTTAAATAAAAAAGCGAATAAAATAGCTCGTTTGTTAATAGCAAAAGGAATTGGTCCTGATCAACTCGTTGCTTTAGCAATGCCGAGATCTTTAAATATGGTTGTGAGTTTACTCGCGGTTCTTAAAGCAGGGGCAGGTTATCTTCCATTAGATCCAGATTACCCGTCTGATCGTATTTCATTTATGCTCCACGATGCGAAACCATCATGTGTTTTAACAAATTCAGATGTGGAAGTTGAATGTGATGAAGAACTGAAAATTTTAGTTGATGATGAAAAAGTAATAAAAGAAATTGAGAAATATAGTGAAGATAATATTGATGAAATGGAGCGTGTGAAGCCGTTAACTCCATCACATATTGCTTACGTTATTTATACGTCAGGTTCAACAGGTAGACCGAAAGGCGTTATGATACCTCATCAAAACGTAGTAAGACTTTTAGGAGCAACTGATCATTGGTTCCAATTTGACGCAGACGATGTTTGGACGATGTTCCATTCATACGCTTTTGATTTCTCGGTTTGGGAAATTTGGGGGCCTTTATTATATGGAGGACGTCTAGTCGTAGTACCGCATACTGTAAGTCGGTCGCCGAAAGAATTTTTACAACTTCTTGTTAAAGAAAAGGTTACTGTTTTAAACCAAACTCCATCAGCGTTCTATCAATTGATGCAAGCAGATCGTGAAAATGAAGAGATTGGCCAAAAATTATCTTTACGATATGTTGTTTTTGGAGGAGAAGCACTTGAGCTAAGTCGATTAGAAGATTGGTATAGTCGACATTCTCATAACGCACCAAAGCTTATAAATATGTACGGTATTACGGAGACGACAGTACATGTTAGTTATATTGAATTAGATGAAACAATCGTCTCTTTACGAGCAAACAGTTTAATTGGGTGTAGTATACCTGATCTTAAGGTGTATGTGTTAGACAACTATTTACAACCAGTGCCACCTGGAGTAGTTGGAGAAATGTATGTTGCAGGTGCAGGGCTTGCTCGTGGATATTTAGGAAGAGCAGGCTTAACTGCAGAACGGTTTATCGCAGATCCATTTGGTAAGCCAGGTACAAGAATGTATCGTACTGGAGACTTAGCGCGTTGGCGTAAAGATGGGACGCTAGATTATATAGGGCGTGCAGATCACCAAATAAAAATTCGTGGATTCCGAATTGAATTAGGGGAAATAGAAGCGGTCATAATGAAACACCCTAAAGTTCAGCAAGTAGCCGTTATTGTACGGGAAGATCAACCAGGGGATAAACGGTTAGTTTCTTATATCGTCGCATCTAATAATGAAATGATTGATACGAATGAAATGCGTCAGTATGCTGGATGTAGTTTACCAGATTACATGGTTCCATATGCTTTTGTAGTAGTAAATGAGTTGCCTTTAACTCCAAACGGTAAATTAGATAGAAAGGCATTGCCAGTTCCAGAATTTATTGCATCATCTTCTAGTCGTGGACCAAGAACACCGCAAGAAGAAATGTTATGTGACTTATTTACAGAGATTTTAAGTGTACCTCAAATTGGAATTGATGACGGATTCTTTGATTTAGGTGGTCATTCACTTCTTGCGGTGCAGCTTATGAGCCGAATTAAAGAAGCGCTTGGAGTGGAATTAAATATTGGAACTTTATTTGCAGCACCAACCGTTGCGGGATTAGCTGAGAGACTTGAAATGGGAAATGGTCAAAGTGCACTTGATGTGTTGCTTCCATTACGAGCAAGCGGAGACCAATTACCACTATTTTGTGTACATCCAGCAGGTGGATTAAGTTGGTGCTATGCCGGACTTATGAAATCTTTAGGAACAGATTATCCAATCTACGGTGTCCAAGCACGTGGAATCGCTAAAAATGAAGAACTTCCAAAAAGTTTGGAGGAAATGGCGAAGGATTATTTAAAACACGTTCGTGAAGTACAGCCCCACGGACCATATCGTTTACTTGGCTGGTCGCTCGGGGGAAATGTTGTTCATGCAATGGCGTCGCAACTACAAAATGAAGGAGAAGAAGTAGAATTACTCGTTATGCTGGATTCTTATCCAGGTCATTTCTTACCGAATACGGAAGCACCTACTGAAGAAGAAGCGTTAATCGCATTACTTGCTTTAGGTGGATATGATCCAGATAACATGGATGGTAAACCACTTACGATGGAAAGTGCAGTAGAAATACTCCGTAAAGATGGAAGTGCATTAGCAAGTCTTGAAGAAGAGACGATTTTAAATTTGAAAGAAACGTATGTAAATTCGGTAGGGTTGTTAGGGAAATATGTACCGAAAGTTTATAACGGAGATATATTATTCTTTAGATCTACTGTTATACCAGAATGGTTTGATCCTATTTCTCCAAATACGTGGCTAAATTATTTAGACGGGGAAATAGTGCAACACGATATTGATTGTAGACATAAAGATTTATGTCAGCCAGGTCCGCTTACAGAAATTGGACAAGTATTAGCGAAATATTTGCAGAATAAGAAAGGGGTAAGTACAGTATGACGAATCCGTTTGAAAATGATAATTACAAATATAAAGTATTAAAAAATGAGGAGGGCCAGTATTCTCTCTGGCCTGTCTTTCTTGATGTACCTATTGGATGGAATATCGTACATGAAGAAGCTAGTAGGCATGATTGCTTACAATATGTTGAGAATAACTGGACAGATTTGAATCCAAAAAGTAATCAAGTTGGCGAAAAAATATTAGTAGGAAAACGATAATGAAGGCAAAAATAAATCCGAAAGTAGTTGTAAGTGTCGTATATATAACAGCGATGTTTATGGCTGCGATGGATGCAACAATTGTGAACGTAGCACTACAAACGATAAGTAAAGAACTACAAGTGCCGCCATCCGCGATGGGGACAGTTAATGTTGGGTATTTAGTTAGCCTAGCTGTTTTCCTTCCAATTTCCGGTTGGTTAGGAGATCGTATCGGTACGAAAAGGGTATTTTTAATTGCTCTTTTCGTATTTACAACTGCGTCAGCATTATGCGGAGTAGCGAACGATATTACTTCATTGAATATTTTTCGTGTTATGCAAGGTGCTGGTGGGGGGCTTTTAACACCAGTTGGGATGGCGATGTTATTTCGAACATTTTCACCAGAGGAAAGACCGAAAATTTCTCGGTTTATTGTGTTACCAATTGCTGTGGCACCAGCAGTAGGACCAATTATTGGCGGTTTCTTTGTAGACCAAATGTCTTGGCGCTGGGCATTTTATATTAATTTACCATTTGGAATCGTAGTGTTACTATTCGGTCTACTATTTTTAAAAGAGCATATTGAAAAATCAGCTGGTCGCTTTGATTCTCTCGGTTTTGTACTTTCAGCACCAGGATTTGCGATGCTTATCTATGCACTTAGTCAAGGACCCTCAAAAGGCTGGGGTTCTCCAGAGATTATAAGTACTGGAATAGTTGGGATTGTATTCATTATATTGTTTATCATTGTAGAACTTCGAGTAAAGCAACCGATGTTAGATTTACGCTTATTAAAAGAGCCAGTCTTTAGAAAAATGAGTCTTATTTCATTGTTTTCATCAGCTGGTTTACTAGGAATGTTATTTATTTTTCCGCTTATGTATCAAAATGTAATAGGAGTTTCCGCATTGGAATCAGGTCTTACGACATTCCCGGAGGCGATTGGGTTAATGATATCGTCACAGATTGTACCATGGTCATATAAGAAATTAGGAGCTCGTAAAGTAATTTCTATTGGCTTAATTTGTACGGCGATTATCTTCGTTTTATTAAGTTTTGTAAATCATGATACGAATCCATGGCAAATACGGGCATTATTGTTTGGCATAGGTATTTTCTTAGGTCAGTCTGTTGGAGCAGTCCAATTTTCTGCATTTAACAATATTACGCCACCTTCTATGGGGAGAGCGACGACTATATTTAATGTGCAAAATCGATTAGGTTCAGCGATAGGAGTTGCTGTTTTAGCTAGCATATTATCTGGGTTTGGAAGTAATGAAATACAGAATAATACACAGTCAGATTTCTTACCATATCAAGCTGCATTAATTGGATCAGCAATGTTTTTACTCGTAGCATTACTATTTTCTTTACGTATTTCTGATAAAGAGGTAATGTCAAAGAAGAAAGAAAAAATGTTATCCGTATCAAAAAAAGAGAAAGCACTTGTCAATGAATAACAATTGATATTCGTTGTATAAAGGAGAGTTTACATGATAGAAAGTAAAGTTGTAGATTCTATACCAACTCTTAATGAGAATGATTGTCAAATATGGTGGGGAAGAATTTCAGATTTACAATCATGGCATTACAATTTACTAAATGACGTTGAACGAGAGAAAGCAAATTCATATCACCATTCGGCAGATCGTGCACGATTTATAATAGGTTGTGTAATTAGTAGATTAGTTCTTGGAAAGATACTTTCTATGTCGCCAGTTCAAGTACCGATTGATCGAATGTGCCCAGTATGTAAGTTACAACATGGCAGACCACAATTACCAGAAGGCATGCCGCAGTTATCTGTTTCTCATTCGGGTGAGTGGGTTGTTGTTGCATTTACAAAATCTGCACCTGTAGGCGTTGATGTTGAACAAATAAATCCAAATGTAGATGTTATGAAAATGGCAGAGGGTGTATTAACGGACATTGAAATAGCGCAAATTATGAAATTACGAGATGAACAGAAAATTGAAGGTTTTTTAACATATTGGACTCGAAAAGAAGCAGTGTTAAAAGCAACAGGTGAAGGACTAATGATTGCACCAATGGATATTACCGTGTCAGCTCCAAATGATCCTCCAAATTTGTTGGTTTTTAAGGATAGAGAAGAGTTAGTAGAACATACAATGATGGAAGATATAAGACCAAGTATAGATTATTTGGCTTCCATTGCAATATTTAGTAAAGAAGTGACTAAAATCACACAGTTAGACGCAGTAGCGCTTTTAAATTATAAATAGGTTTAATAAAATATTTTATAGAAGAGGTGTTACTCATGTTAGTAGCAGAAAATAGAACAAATGAATTCACTTATAATGTACAAGCAATTAAAAGTATTTTATTTTCTAGAGATACATCATCTATTCATGCTTTAGAAAAGCTTTTGAATGATACAGTCCAGTTTGATGTTCTCGAACAAGAGGCAATTGATAGACAGTATATCCCGAAAGAAGCAAAGAATTTCTTTGATAAAAACGGAACATTTCTTTACCGTGTATCTCATGTTAGTTATAAAGGAAAAGTATTATCTGAAAATCTCATTTTTGCGGACACTTCGTTTTTACCAAATTCAATTAAGAATGAATTAGAGAGTGGAAACATTCCAGTTGAAAAACTTATAGAAAAGATGGAAGTAAGAAGAAATGTATTATATGAAGGATATCAGCCATCTGGAAATATTATTGAATTGTTTGATGGATGCTCTGTTACGGCGAATGTGTATCCAACTAGAAAATATCAAATTGTAAGTAACTGCAAATGTATATTTTATATTTGTGAAGTGTATCATGCTGAGAATATAAAGGAATTACTGAAATAAACAAGAAACCAGCCTATAAAATGGCTGGTTTCTTGTTTATTTCACAGCTTCTTTTAACTCTTTACCTGCTTTAAATGCAGGAACTTTACCAGCAGCGATTTGAATTTCTTCGCCAGTTTGCGGGTTACGTCCTGTACGAGCAGATCTTTCGCGTACTTCAAAAGTTCCAAAGCCGATTAATTGAACTTTATCGCCAGACTGTAATGCAGTAGCAATTGTGTCAAATACAGATTGTACAGCTGCAGAAGCATCCTTTTGAGAAATATCAGCTGATTGTGCTACATTTTTAATTAATTCTGTTTTGTTCATGTTTTCACCTCATAAAAAATTTTTTTAGAATGAATGATTTAGTATAATAGATAGTAAAGATAAAGCTATTTATATTGTTAGAAAGAATGCTATATAGTTATGTTAATTTCGTTGTAAGAAACTGAATCCCTGCTAATATTTAGGGATTAATTATGAATTGATGCATAGAAAACGCTGTAAAATGAGGATGAGGGGGAGTATACGTATGATTTTTCGTGAAAAGGATGAGAAAGAAAGTATATTAATTCGTCAACATGATCATGGTTTTTTAGCTGGAGAGATTGCAAAGTATATAAAAGAAGTTTTTTTTGAAAATGACACATATTTAAAAGAGACAATTGATGCAATATATGAGCATGATAGAGGATGGATAGAACTTGATAAAGTACCAATTTTGAATGACGCTAAAAATATCCCATATACATTTATGGATTGTCCAAGTTCATTACGCTTTGTCTTTTATACGATTGGTTTGAATGAAATTGAAGATTCCAATCCATACGGCGCATTACTTTGTAGTAAACATTTTTTATCATTTCCATTAAATGAGGAAGATGAAGAGATGATGTCATTTTATACAGGGGAATTGGAACGACAAAAAAGAATATTGAAAACACTAACAAAAGAACAATTTGCGATGTTCGATAAACATTATAGATTATTAAAGTTTTGCGATGAACTTTCTTTATATGTCTGTATGAATAAACCAGGGGTAGAAAAGAAAGATGAAATTGATTTGTTTAAAGATGGTTTTGAAGGAACAGAAATGTTTAATAGTAAGGAGGAGAAACCTATTCAAGCTGAATGGGTGAATAAGGAAACAATTCGGATTACACCGTTTCCATTTCAAACGGAATTTCATACGTATGTAAAATATAAAACTATAAATAAACAAGAAATTGAAGAAAAAGGAATTGCAAAAGCTGATAGAGAATCAGAAATGAAGAAACAAACCATTCATTTCATATAATAGGGGGGCGATTTCGATTGAAAGAGTACATGTTAAAACAGGTTAATTACCATGCTTGGGCTAATATACAATTGTTCAATCGACTAAAAGAATTACCAAACTATGAGACGATTTTTACGGAACAGATACAGAGCGTATTCCCATCAATTAAGGATACTTTTGCGCATATTTATATTACAGATCAAGTGTGGTTGCATATATTGCATGGTAAAAGTATGAATGAAGCAATACAAGACCGAGAAAGCTTACGAAAACAAATCGAAACTAAATCGTTACATGAATTAGAAAAAATGTTTGAAAACATGGTAAAACAATATAAAGACTTTTTAATTACAATACAAGACGTGAATGCTGTATTTGTTATCGAGAATCCATATGTAGGGAAATTAGAAACTTCAATTTTTGAGTTAGTACAACATGTCGTAAATCATGGGACATATCATAGAGGAAATATAACAGCAATGATTCGTCAACTTGGTCATTCATCAACAATGACTGATTTTGTGCTGTATTTACATATGGTTAAAAAGCAGGGAGAGTAATATAGTTTATAAGAAGGAGAGGCTTTAGTTGTAGAAGTCTCTCCTTCTATTTTATTCCGCATTAATGGTAGATCGACTGATTAAAGTTTTACTTTATTTCTTAAGAAGCTTTATTTTCTTGTAATTGCTTCGCATATTGTACAGCCTTATATGCATTGACTCTACCGTTTTTCCAGTACGTACCTGTACCACTAATTTTATCTGTAGTAGACTCAATAATTTGACGAATTTGTGTATTGCTATATCCTTGATTTGCTAAAAGAGCAGCAACTCCTGCGACATGAGGTGTTGCCATAGATGTACCACTTAATGATTGATACGTGCTTCCTTTATATGTGGAATATATATTTGAACCTGGTGCTGCAACATCTACCCAGCTACCATAAGTAGAAAATGAAGATTTCTTATCTGATTGATCTGTAGAAGCAACTGCAATCACTTCGCTGTAATAAGCAGGGTAATTAGCTTTTGTATTTCCAGCATTTCCAGCAGCTGCAACTATAACAGAGCCTTTATTCCATGCATATTGAACGGCTTGTTGTAATGCAGTACCACCATTTGGAGCTCCTAAACTTAAACTAATTACTTTTGCACCCGAATCAGCAGCTTCTCGAATACCTTGCGCTACAGCATCGAGAGTACCACTTCCTTGATTATCTAATACGCGAACAGCATAAATGGAAGTTTGTGGGGCAACACCAGCAATTCCGACGCTGTTATTCGTAAGTGCTCCAGTAATTCCAGCGCAATGTGTACCATGACCATTACCATCATCAGATGTATTGTCGTTATCAACATAATCATGCCCGTAAATTACTTTCGAAGCCAAATCCGGGTGTGAGCCTTGAACTCCTGTATCAATAATGGCTACTTTTACACCAGGATCACTTCGTTGGCTATCCCAAGCTTGTGGAGCTTGAATCTTTTGTAATCCATATTGATTTTTAAAATATGGGTCGTTTGGAGCCCAAAAGGCGTGAACGTAATAATTCGGTTCTGCATACTCCACATCTGGATTATTTTTATAACTCTTTATTTTTTCTTTTACAGTACCTTTTGAAAATTGAACGACTTCAAAACCTAACTTATCATCTTTAGATACGACATTAGCTCCGACAGATTTATGAAAAGATTGCACATTACTTAAAGATGCATTTTGCTTGAACTTAACGATTAATTGGTTAGGAACGTAATCAGTAGATGATGTTTCAGCGCTTGAAGTATTTGTGTTAAAGAAGAAACCACCAATAATAAATGACAAAACAGATAGGAAAACAATGATTTTGTTTTTCAAAAGATTTTTCCTCCCTTTTCTTGGATGAGTTTTTCAGCGACACTTTAATGCCGCATTCCTTTTCAACTATATAGTTAGACCATACGATTTATGACATTTATGTGAAAAACTTTTGGAGGAATAAAAAGGAGTAAACATTGATATAAATATATTTTTAATGATAGTAATTAAGTAAAAGAGGGGATGAAAAAAGGAATGCTCATCATGTATGAGTCATTCCTACTTTCATAGATTAACTTGCCTGTTTTTTATTATTTTCTTTCAATTTCTCTGCTTGTAAAAAGCGATTTGTTTCAGCAACAACAATACCACTTAACCCAATAAGACCAATTAAGTTTGGAATCGCCATAAGTCCATTTGCAATATCCGCAAATGTCCATACGATGCCTAATTTTAAATTCGCACCAATAGCAATCATGACGATAAAGATTGCTTTATAATATTTAACAGCACCTTCTCCAAATAAATAAGCAACACATTTCTCACCGTAATACGACCATCCTAAAATAGTAGAGTAGGCAAATAATATAATGGCGATACCGAGAATCATACTACCTGCAGTACCAAATACAGATTGGAATGCTAATGTTGTAGCTTCAACACCGGTTTTTCCTGACTTCCATGCACCTGTAGTAATTAATACAAGTCCTGTAATGGTACATACAATAAACGTATCTAGAAAAGTACCAGTCATTGAAACTAAAGCTTGCTTTGCAGGGGAATCTGTTTTTGCAGCTGCCGCGGCAATAGGCGCACTACCTAAACCAGCTTCGTTTGCAAACACACCGCGCGCCATTCCGATTTGAATAGCTGATGCAACTGTTGCACCGATAAAGCCACCAGCAGCTGCAGTACCATTAAATGCACCAGAAAAAATAAGTGAGAATGCTTCTGGAATTTGATCGTAGTGATAGAAAATAATAATAAGACCAGCAATGATATAAAAGAAAGCTTTAATAGGAACGATGTATCCTGTCACTTTCCCGATTTTTTTCACACCACCTAAAATAACAATGGCGATTAAAAACGACATTAATATACCAGTTAAAGCAGGAGGGAAAGCGAAATTAATTCGCATTGCCTCTGCTACTGAGTTAGATTGCACCATATTACCGATACCGAAAGAAGCAGTTGTACCGAATATCGCAAATAAAACCGCAAGCCATTTCTTACCTAAACCACGTTCTAAATAATACATTGGTCCACCTGAATATTCACCATTTTCATTACTAACACGGTATTTCACTGCAAGAATTGCTTCAGCATATTTTGTTGCCATACCGAACAAAGCAGTAATCCACATCCAAAAGATTGCACCGGGTCCACCGATTGTCACAGCAGTTGCAACACCGGCTATATTTCCCATACCAATCGTTGCCGCCATAGCTGTCATAAGTGCTTGGAAGTGGCTAATATCTCCAGAGGAAGATGTATCTTCTGATTTTTTAAATGCTAGTTTGTGAGCGTATAATAGTTTACTAAATTGTAAACCTTTTAAACGCACTGTGAGAATGATACCAGTACCAACGAGTAACAGCAATGTTGGTAATCCCCACACATAGTGATTGATTTGTTCTAATACTTTACTTACTGTCTCCATCTGTATTCTCCTTTTTTAGAAAAAATAAAAACCACTTCAAGTAAATGAAATGGTCTCTGGAGAAACAAGGGATAGAAAAATAAACCGATACAAATCGGCTTTTTCTTTCGCTTGTCTCTGTCCTTTTACCTGAGAGATTATCCGCTATAGTAGCGGATTTGCTCCTTCGGTGCTCGTTTTCCTCCGCGCTATATAAAGCGAGAGGGAGTCTCTCCAGAGATTCGTCCCCATGCAGTTCTACTTGTAACCAAGACCTGAGAGTTTCAAAGTTGGTTTTACAACTTTTTGCCCCGTCGGTAGATCAATAGATCTTCTCCTGAATGGTTCATCCGAATTATAAAATTTATAAGAACATTGATTGTAAATCAATAAAAACATTATAGACAGACAAAATGTGAAATGCAATCTTTTTTTATTTTAAAATAGTAACCAGTTTTATTTTTTTGCAAGTCTTAACTTAACTTCAACTTCATTTAACGTAGATAAAGAGAGAACAATATGTTGGTCTGCAAGTCCTAAAGCATGTTTAGTATTTTCAATTGTTTCATTGGATGGAGTAGAGTTATTTGCTCCATCGATAATTAAATCTGCTGCGTTTTTCATAAATTTAGAAGCAGTCTTAAATTCAGTTGTGAAATAAATTAGTTGTTCTTGTATTTGTACTTCCGATATGTTTTCTTTAATTTTCACAGTGTCTATTTCGTTCATAATTTTTTCGTATTGTTTGGAAATAGCAGTCATTGTGACTAATAGTTTATCTCTGTCTACTGAATCTCCGTTCGTGTTAATTTCTTCCCAGGCAGGCAACCAATCTTTTTCGATGATGTCATTATAATTTGTAGTTAATTCATCAATTTTTGGTTGTAATTTAGTTTTAAAACTTTTTGTATCAACTGTTTCTACGGTAGTTTTTGCGTTATTATTTTTATCTTTAGTTGCGTAGAAAATCGTACAGGTAATAATAAAAATAGAAATAACTATTGTCCATTTATTAAAAAATAATTTCTTCAACGGGTAATACCTCCAAAAATAAAAATCTTTTAATTGTAATATACAACAATAATATTTTTAATGATAGAGAAAATAGTTTGGAATTGATTTTAATTATATTTTTTCTATACATAAATAATCAAGATTAGTAAAATGATGAAAGTAATATGTGAGAAAAGAGGGTTTTTAGTGAAAATGAATAGAAGAAAACTAGTTTCAAATATTTCAACGGCTGTGTTATTAGTTGGTTTATTTACACTAATATATTTAGACAAAGAATCTAAAATTGAAGATTTTCCAGTACCAATTTCAGCAATCCATATTAACGATGAAAAGGAAGAGGATTATAAATATATAAGTGTAATGCCTATTACAAAGGCCAGTGGATGGGAGAACTTAGGGGAAAACGGGCATACTGTTAGTTTTAAAAAAGGGGAGAGAAATGTAACTGTATTACATTATCCGGGAGAACTAACGTATTATTTATTTGAGAAAAAGATGAATAAGGGAGACTAGCTAAAGATGTAATTCATTATGAGTTACATCTTTTTTTATTCTGAATTATTTGAAATAAAATCAGATAGATGGTTTGATAGATGTAGTGATAAATATGATTCATTTTATATGTGGATAAGGAGCACTAAAGAGATCATAAAATTATTATGTAAACTAAAAGTTGTAAGTGGAAGATAAATTATAGCCTAAGGGGGAATTGAAAATGTTATTAAAAACAATCTACTGTAGAGTGGAAGAAGAGAAAAAAGAGTTATTTTCAAAAGCACAAGAAAAATGGCAAGATATACAACATCTAGATGGATTTCATGGACAATTTGGTGGTTGGAATGAAAATGAGGCGTGTGTATTTACTTTATGGGAAGATAGAAGAGCATATCAATCATTTATGAATGGTGCTCACGATACAATTTATGTAAATAGCAATCAAGAGGATACGTTTCTTTCATGTGAAATTGAACTGTTTCAAACGTTGTATGATATAACTGATATGCCTTTGAAAGATGTTGTTACAGAAGGATTATTTGTTAGAGTTGCTATATGTGATGTAAAGGTAGGAAAGGAAAAGTGTTTTTTACATAAACAAGAAACAATTTGGAATAAAGGAATGGAAAAAGCAAAAGGGATGCTAGCTGGAGTTATTGGGAAGTCTTTAAAAAATGAAAATCGTTACATAGTGTTAACTTATTGGAAAAATGAAATGGCGCATCAAAATTATGTAGAAGAGATTTTCCCAGAGCTGTATAAACTAGCTAATATCCATGAAGATTTAGAAGATATAAGAGGTAAACAAGCTGTATGTAAGGAAGAGTGGCTTGTATATTAAGTGTTCAAAACGTGCATAAATGAATGTATAATAAAGATATTTTCTTATAAAAGAGCAATTAATAGAAGACGTTATATACCCTTTCATGTTAATATATTTAAGTTATAATAGAAGGCTTACCCTTTTGTATTGTACGGTAGAAGCAGTGTGAGCTTGAAATTTTGTTTAGAAAAGGATGTGCCTAATTTGCGTATCAATAAATTTATTAGTGAAGCTGGAAAAGCGTCTCGACGTGGAGCAGATAAATTAATTAATGAGAGAAGAGTAATTATTAACGGTAAGGTTGCAAAAATTGGTGACCAAGTAAATCCAGGTGATGATGTGCGCGTAAATGGAGAGCAACTTCGTATTGCTCGAGATCACGTATATATTGCTTTAAATAAACCAGTAGGTATTACATGTACGAGTGAAAAAGCTGTAAAAGGTAACATTATCGATTTAGTGAATCATCCTTTACGAATTAGTCATATTGGGCGTCTTGATAAAGACTCAGACGGTTTAATTTTGTTAACGAATGATGGTGATATCGTTAATGAAATTTTACGTGCTGAAAACAAACATGAGAAAGAATATATTGTTTCAGTAGATAAGCCAATTACACCTGATTTCTTAGAAAAAATGGCAGCTGGTGTGAAAATTTTAGGAACAAAAACGCTTCCTTGTGAGATCACACAGTTATCAAAATATGAGTTCAAAATTATTTTAACACAAGGGTTAAATCGTCAAATTCGTCGTATGTGTGAAGCTTTAGGTTATCAAGTATACACGTTAAAACGTACGAGAATTATGAATATCGAATTGAATAATTTACCTGTTGGACAGTGGAGAGATTTATCGAAGAAAGAGAAACGACGTCTATTTTCAGACTTAAATTACGAACCACAAGATTGGTAAAAGTGAGAAGGGGAAACCAAAAATCTATTTTTGGTTTCTTTTTTTATTAAATAAAAAAACTTTTTTAAACACTTGCAAAAATAAAATGAATAGGATATAGTAAATAACAATTAATGGATGTACTTATAAAAGCAAAGAAAAGGACACGAGTTATTTTACCCGGTTATACAGAGAGGGAAGGAAAGCTGAGAACTTCCTAACGCAGAAAAATAACTTACCACCTTAGAGCTGCACTAGGGAAATTAAGTATCTAGTGCCGTGTAAGCGACGTTATCGCAAAAGAAGCCATTATGTTTTTTGTGATGGGAATCTGGGTGGAACCACGAATATAAGCATATTCGTCCCTAATTTTTAGGGATGAATGTGCTTTTTTGCATTCAATTTCATAATAAGCGAAGAAAAGGACACGAGTTATTTTACCCGGTTATACAGAGAAGGAAGGAAAGCTGAGAACTTCCTAACGCAGAAAAATAACTTACCACCTTAGAGCTGCACTAGGGAAATACAGTATCTAGTGCCGTGTAAACGACGTTACCGTAAAAGAAGCCATTGTTTGTTTACGATGGGAATCTGGGTGGAACCACGGGTAAAAGCACGCTCGTCCCTATTTTAGGGATGAGTGTGCTTTTTATTATGAAATGGAGAGATGAAAAATGAAAGAACAAATGATTGAAATTAAATTTCCAGATGGTAGCGTTAAAGAATTTGTAAAAGGAATTACTTTAGAAGAAATTGCTGGATCCATTAGCAGTAGTTTGAAAAAGAAAGCAGTCGCAGGGAAAGTAAATGATCAGTTATATGATTTACGCCGAATTATTGAAGGCAATGCGGAAGTAGAAATCATTACTATAGATTCTAATGAAGTGGTAGAAATTGCTAGACATTCTGCGGCACATATTTTAGCGCAAGCTGTAAAGAGAATGTATGGTAATGTAAACCTTGGTGTAGGGCCTGTTATTGAAAATGGATTTTATTATGATATGGATCTTCCGAGTAGTGTGAACGTAGAAGATTTACCGAAAATCGAAAAAGAAATGAAAAAGATTATAAATGAAGATGTAAAAATAGAGCGAGTTGAGGTCTCACGGGAAGAGGCAAAAAAACTGTTTCAAGAAATGAATGATCACCTGAAATTAGAATTGTTAGAAGCAATTCCTAGTGGGGAAAGTGTAACACTATATAAACAAGGTGAATTTGTAGATTTATGTAGAGGACCACATTTACCGTCAACAGGCTATTTGAAAGCTTTCCAATTAACTCACGTTTCTGGTGCATATTGGCGAGGTGATAGTAACAATCAAGTGCTTCAGCGTATATATGGTGTTGCGTACTCTTCTCAAAAAAAATTAGAAGAGTATTTACATTTCGTTGAAGAAGCAGCAAAAAGAAATCATCGTAAATTAGGTAGTGAGCTAGAGTTATTTATGTTTTCAGAAGAGGCTCCGGGAATGCCATTTTATTTACCGAAAGGACAGATTATCCGAAATGAATTAGAAGCATTTTTAAGAGAAATTCAAAAAGAGTATAAGTATCAAGAAGTACGTACTCCTTTTATGATGAACCAAGAATTATGGGAGAAATCAGGACACTGGGGACATTACAAAGACAACATGTATTTTTCTGAAGTAGATAATAAAAGCTTCGCATTAAAACCGATGAACTGCCCAGGACATATGTTAATGTTCAAAAATAAATTACACTCTTATCGCGAATTGCCAATTCGTATGTGTGAGTTCGGCCAAGTACACCGACATGAATTTAGCGGAGCATTAAACGGATTATTAAGAGTTCGTACTTTCTGCCAAGATGATGCTCATTTATTTGTTACACCAGAACAAATTGAAGATGAAATTAAATCCGTAATGGCGCAAATTGATTACGTTTATAAAACTTTCGGATTCGAATATGAAGTAGAGCTTTCTACTCGTCCAGAAGATTCAATGGGGGATGATAAGTTATGGGAGCAAGCAGAGGCGTCATTAGAAAATGTATTACATTCATTGAATTATAAATATAGACTAAATGAAGGTGACGGTGCATTTTACGGACCAAAAATTGATTTTCATATAAAAGATGCTTTAAATAGAAGTCATCAGTGCGGAACAATCCAGCTAGATTTCCAAATGCCAGAGAAGTTTGATTTAAATTATATAGATGAGAAGAATGAAAAGAAAAGACCAGTTGTCATTCACAGGGCAGTATTAGGATCTTTAGATCGTTTCTTAGCCATATTAATTGAGCACTTTGGAGGTGCGTTCCCGGCATGGGTGGCACCAGTTCAAGTGAAAGTCATTCCAGTTTCGAATGCAGTCCATGTACAATATGCAGATGAAGTTGCAGATAAATTAGAACAAGCTGGCGTTCGTGTAGAACGAGATGTACGGGATGAAAAGTTAGGATATAAAATAAGAGAAGCACAAATGCAAAAAGTTCCTTATATTCTTGTTATTGGGGATAAGGAAATGGAAAGTAAAGCTGTAAATGTACGTAAATATGGTGAAGAGCAGTCAGAAGTGATTGAACTAGATGGGTTTGTGGAAAGTGTAAAAGAGGAAATAAAAAATAAGAAATAGAGTTTAAAAAGAAAACACACCAATTCAAAATGGTGTGTTTTCTTTTTTACCTTACAAAAATGTAAGGTAAATGTAAGCGAAATCGAAGGAACAATTTGTAGAAAAATGAGAATATGAAGTAGGAAAAAGGTTCATGTTCCCCGTGTAACTCTTTTTGTTTGAAAAATTTAAAAACTCTTAAGAATTTACATGAGAAAAAGATAAGAAATATGTGAGAAATTAATTTTATACAAAAGGGATGGAGTGAAAGAGATGACAACAAACGTAGTTACTGTAGAAAGTGTAGAAAAAACGTATGGGAAAAGAAATGAAAATCAGTCAAAAGCATTAAGGGGCGTATCATTAAATATTAAAGAAGGGGAATTTGTTGGGATTATGGGTCCTTCTGGATCTGGAAAAACGACACTACTTAATGTAATTAGTACACTGGATCAAGCGACAGGTGGGAGTGTGACAATAGCTGGTACAAATATTACTTCTATGAAGGGGAATGCATTGTCAGATTTTCGCTCTCAAAAATTAGGTTTCATTTTTCAAGATTTTAACTTACTTGAAAACTTATCAATTTATGAAAATATCGCTTTACCACTTTCTTTGCAAGGCGTACCTTCAAGTGAGATTACTGGAAAGGTGAATGAGGTTGCAAAGAAGTTAGGGATTACTGAAATTTTAACGAAATATCCAACTGCTGTTTCTGGGGGACAAAAGCAAAGAACAGCGGCAGCACGAGCTTTAGTACATAATCCAGCAATCGTATTAGCAGATGAACCGACAGGAGCGCTTGATAGTAAAAATGCAAAAAGCTTATTAGAAGCGATGCAAGATTTACATGAAAATCACAATGTAAGTATTTTAATGGTAACGCATGATGCATTTAGTGCGAGTTATTGTGAGCGTATATTATTTATTCAAGATGGTCTTTTATATAAAGAGCTAAAGCGTCAAGGAACGCGAGAAAATTTCTATCAAGATATTTTAGGTGTGCTCGCTCATATGGGCTCAGCTGCTGAGTCTAAGTAAGGGGGCGAGACTATGTTATTTAAATTATCACGTCATAGTATGAAAAAGATGTTAAAAGATTATATGGTTTTACTTATTGGTCTCGTTATTAGTATTAGTATTTTTTACATGTTCCAAACGATGGCGATGAATAGTGAATTTACGAAAGATAATAGTCTTATTAGTAGTATTAGACTCGTATTTTGGGTAGGGGCAATACTATTATCTTTCATTACTATATTTTATATTATATATGCTAATTCGTTCTTACTCACATTAAGAAGGAAAGAACTCGGTATGTATATGATGCTCGGCGCGAAAAAGAAAAAAGTAGCGCAGTTATTATTTATTGAAACGTTCGGTATGGGTATTGTCAGCATTATTATCGGTATTTTAGTAGGGATGTTACTTGCTAGTGTAGCAGGAAACTTTTTAATGAATGGTATGGAGATTTCTGCAAAAGGTAGTTATTCATCTATATATACACCAGCAATCTTAGTTACAGCTATTTTCTTCTTAATACTATTTTTTATTACTGGTTTAATGAATAGCATCCGATTATTACGTAAAACAGAACTAGAGTTAATTCGTGAAGATGAAACACTAGATGAAGTGAAGAAAAGTAAAACTCGTATTATTATAATGACTGTACTTGGTGTACTGCTAGTAAGTATAGGATACTACTTTATGATCAATGTAAAAATATATGCTGAATTAGGCTTTATAATAGCGACAATTGTTACAACGCTTGGAACATATTTTATCTTTAGTTCATTGCTCCCATTTTTTGTGATGAAAATTAAAGGGAATAAAAAACGAAATGAAACGGGTTTAAATAGTTTTACATATGCACAGCTACGCTTTCGAGTAAATAGCTTATCGAGAGTATTAGGTACGGTAGCGATGTTAATTGCATTAGGCGCAGGTGCAATGACAGCAGGTATGGCGTTTCAAAAAAATGTAGGTATTATGACAGACTTCTCACGTGTATATGATGTCGTAATTCATGATCCAAATGATCAAGATGAAGCAGCGTTAAAAGAAATGGAAATTGTGGAAGAAAGCAAGTATAAGTATAAAGTAGATGGAGAAGCAGTTTATTATTTACGTAACGACTTAACTGCGAAACCACCACTTGTTTCCGATCACTTTGATACAAAAACTTTAAAAGAGCCTGCTCGTAAACGTGTTGCTGAACCTTTAACGGAACCGGTTTATACTGCTTTGGAAGCTCCTGAAGTAGCGAATAAGTTTCCTCATATGCCAAGGGATTGGGAAGATGCGATTGTACGAGAAATACAAATTACACATAATCAATTTAATGGAAAACCAGTAAGAATTGCAGATGAAGAGCATTATAAAGGGATTCAAGGAACAGAACATAGTGTAACATTAGCAAAAGTAGATGATATGAAAAAATATAAACCGTTGTTAATTGAAATAGACAAGAGACAAAAAGAACAAATTGAAAAAACGACAGGTACAAAAGTAGACTTATTTACGAAAATGACAATTTATCAATTTATGAACAGTTTCATGAGTGGAACAATGTTTATGGGATTTTTCCTCGGAATTGCCTTTTTAGCAATGATGGCAAGTTCGCTTATGTTCAAAATATTAACAGGTGCTTCTCGTGACGTACGACGTTATGAAATGTTACGAAAAATCGGTGTGAGACGTAGTATGTTAACGAAAAGTATATATAAAGAAATTTCATATTTATTTATCTTCCCGGCAATCATTGGGATTTCCCACGTATTAGTAGGGCTAAACTTATTTAGCTTCATATTAGTTGATCCGTTTGTAAAGGTGTGGGTGCCAATTGGGATTTTCTTAGTCATTTATTTCATCTATTACTGGATAACAGTTCAACTTTATAAAGGTATGGTAATGCCGAAAGAAGAGGTAGCTAAATAGTTTAAGAACAGAGTCTTTGTTGAGAAAACAAGGGCTTTTTTCTTTATTTTTAATACATTGTAATTGAGTCTTTCTATGAATTTTATATTGAAAATTAAGAAAATATTAAGGGGTTTTATAGCAGAAAGTTAAGAAGTATATGGGATATTTAGAATGTGCAAAAGATCAAGGTGAAATTGTTGTACATTTATATTTTTTTGAGATAGTTTTACTGAACTAAATTGATGTTTTTATAAATTTAAAAGAAAGGAAACTACTTATGAAGAAGATAAAAAAATTAATTAAACTCATTGGTGTCATCACTATACTATTATTAATCGTAGCACTGATATTTCCTACATGGACCTCGCAAATAAAAGGAAAAAACAGTATAAGTACATTAGAGCAAGTAGAGATAAATGGAAGTGGTCATGAAATTATGATACGCGGCAAAGATAAGAACAATCCGGTAATTCTTTTTGTACATGGTGGACCAGGTACTTCAGAAATACCATATGCGCAAAAATACCAAAACTTATTGGAAGAGAAATTCATAGTTGTTAATTACGATCAAAGAGCGAGCGGGAAGTCGTATCATTTCTTTGAAGACTATTCGAATCTTACATCAGATCTTCTAGTAGAAGATGTATTAGCCATGACAGATTATATTTCAAAACGTCTAGGTAAAGAAAAAGTAATATTGGTTGGTCATTCTTACGGTACATATATTGGAATGCAAGCTGCCAATAAAGCTCCTGAAAAATATGAAGCTTATGTTGGCATTGGGCAAATGAGTGATACAGCAGAAAGTGAAATGGATAGTTTAAATTATGTGATTGAACGGGCACAAAATGCCCGGAATACAGATGAGCTTTCCTATTTAAATGGGTTGACTGAAAAAATTAAAAATGGTGATACATACACTCCAAGAAATTATGTTGCGAAATATGGTGGAACATCAAGAGGCATTGAAAATCCAGATGGTGATAACATCGGAATGTTACTCAGTAATGAATATAACTTGTTAGACGTAATTCGTTATAACGTTGGATTAACACATTCTCAAACGGTCTTATTAGAAAAGGATTTAAAGAATCCATTGCCTAATAAGGTGACTAAAATGAAGATACCGTTTTATTTTCTTATGGGGAAATATGATTATAACACTTCATTACAGGCGGCAAAAACATATTTTAATACGATTGAAGCAGGGAAAAAAGAATTTATTACTTTTGAAAAATCCGCGCATTATCCGCAATTTGAAGAGAAGGAAAAGTTTTATGAGTGGATGTCCGATACATTTGTAAAATAAATAAAGTGTATCCAAACTATAGAGAATTAAAAAAGTTGCGAGATATATCATTACAAAAAGCGAAGTTAAATAAAAAAGACACTTGTATAAAAAACAAGTGTCTTTTTTATAATGTTCTCTATGCAGAAGGAAAAGATTGGATAATGGTCGAAAAATATAATGTAACTTCCAAGAAATGACTAAAACAAGACTATTTTGTCGAGAGAAAGGATACGAAGTATGAAAGAAATGCTACAGTTATTTCGCAATAAAGTGTATGCACGTTTTTTTCTAGCAAATATTTTAGAGCGACTCGGTTCTATGATTGCTGGAGTTTCTTTAATGTTTTATTTGCTAGATCAATACGGAGAACAACCAGTTTACGCAACGATGACACAAATTATGATGGCATTACCTGCATTAATCTTTTTTCTATTAGTAGGGACAGTAGTGGATCGTTTTGATAGACAGCGTATATGCACGGTAAGTAACATATGTTGTTCGCTCTGTAATATCGGAATTCTAATTTCGCTTTATTACGGGATGATTATACTCGTCTTTATATTTTTATTTTTAGAAAATGCATGTATACAATTTTTCTCTCCATCAGAACAGTCGATGATACAGGGAGTAGTTGAATCCGACCAATACGGTGCAGCAGCAGGTGTGAATCAAATGGTGAATAGTTTGTATGCTTTGTTTGGTGTAGGAATTGCAACGATGGTGTACTGGACTTTTGGAATATACGGGAGTATTTTAGTAAATACGCTCACTTTTATTATGAGTGGTATTTTAATTCAAACGATATCTATTCCAGAAAAAGTACGTTTGCCAAACGGTATAACAAAATGGAAAGAAGTTAATTTGAAGATGTTAGTAACAGAGTTTCAAGAAGGGATCAAGTATATATATCAAAATGATACTTTAAAAAAATTACTTTTAGGATTTATCGTGTTTGGACTATTAAATGGTATTTTAAGCGTATCCACAACTTACATTTTAAAATATAAATTAGCACCAGCAACGTATGAAAGTTTAGCGATGGTGGGCGGTGTAGTTGGAGGGATTTCATTACTAATTGGAAGTATAGTAGCGACAAGTGTAGGGAAGAAATATGCACCCAAGCCTATTATTGTCTTTGGTATGGCGGGCTCAGGAGTCTTTTTCGGTATGTGTTACTTTGTAAACCACGTATGGTCTTTTTATGTATGTATAGCTTTTGCAACTTTCTTTTTACCGTTTATTAATGTTGCAATAATGGGGTGGATGTATGAAATTGTAGAAGAATCATTCATGGGACGTGTTCAAAGTTTACTTAGTCCATTAACGACAGGATTCCAGCTGTTATCCCTCGGTGCGATAGCGATGTTGTTCCCGAAATGGATTCGTGCAGATACGTTATATATTATTTTATTTGGTTTATTATTTTTTGTTACTTGTTTATATCAAGCTATTTTACCTAGTGGGAAGAAGCAGGTTCAAGGTATAGCTGAAGAGATGTAATATATCTGTTTTTTTGTTTCTGAATATTCTATCGAGGGGTAAGGGGAAATCTTTATGTTGATGCGAGTTGCTAAATGGTGTGGGGTTACTTGTTTACAACTAGTAGCTGCAGTTTTATGCATAATCTGCCTAGGTGCACTGCCACGTTTATTTAAGGGATTGCAAATTGATTTAATCGGTTTTTGGAACACGATTGTATTTCTTGGAGGGAAGTTACTTCAACCAGGTGAAATTACATATGGATTTCGGGACTCAAGAAAATTATTTCCGCAAATATGGATTCATTACATTGAAACGATGATTGTATTTCTATCAGCGTTTTTACTATCTTTGCTTATAGCATATATAATTGTCGTTTGGGTATTGCAGCGTTCTCATATGAAACAAAGAATATGGAACGGGGTTTTTCTTACGCTTGAGAGTATACCAGATATATTACTTATTTTATTATCACAACTTCTTGTCGTAATTCTTTTTCAAAAAACAGGATTTATGCCGGTCAAACTAGCTGGATTAGGGGAAGAAAAAATACGTTTGTTACCGATTATATGTCTTACAATACCAACAACATTATTGTTTATTAAACTATTGTTATTACGATTTAAAGAAGAATTAGAGAAAGAATATAGTTTGTTTGCTAAGAGTAAAGGGTTAAGCTTACGGCATATTTTGACACATCATATTTCAAGAAATGTTTTGTTAACAACAATCTATTATGCGAAAACAAATATTTTATTTATGCTTTCAAACTTATATATTATCGAATGGATTTTCAATACATATGGTATGTTTGTTTTTGTAAAAGAAAATTCGAAATTAGAAATATTTACAGTGAGTCTAGTTATATTATACGTACCGCTTTTTATACTATTTCGCATATTACATACGCTCTTACAAAATGTGATAAAGGAGCGTGTGTAACATGTGGCAAGTTGTGAAAAGAGATGTGAGATTTTGGATAGGTATTACTTTTTTAAGTGTACTAATGATTATTAGTATTGGATATACGGTGTTTTTTGATGGGAATATTCGTGAACTTACGATGATGTATAACGAAAAAGGGGAACTAAAGGCAGCTCCATTTTCACCATCAAGTAAATTTTGGTTTGGAAGTGATGTGAAAGGCCGCGATCTTGTTCAATTAATAATAGAAGGTGCAAAATGGACAGTTGGAGCGAGTATAATTATAGCGATTTTACGAGTTATAGTTGGAGGGGGAATTGGTTTACTTCTTGGTATGTATAGTAAACGTTCTTTTCCAGTTATTTCATCCTTTTTTGATCCTTTTAGCATTGTACCGATGGTTATGATTTCTTATTTTATGTTAAATGAAGTTTTAACGTTTGATAGTGGAGCAGAAGTTGTGCCGTTGTATTTGCGTGTGACATTTCAAATTATAGTTCTTGTATGTCTTGCTGTACCAACGGTTATGTTGTATGTAGCACAAGAAGTAAAACGTATTAAAAAAGAAGAATTTATGTTGGCAACTACTGTGCTCGGCGGAAGTAAGTGGCATAGGTTGAAGCGACATATATGGCCGCATATGTTACCATCATTTCTTTTATTAGTAGCCCAACAATTTGTGAGTGTACTATTGCTTCTTTTGCATCTTGGATTACTTAAGTTATTTTTTGGAGGAACGATATTATTTGGATTAGATGCAGATAGTGTAACAAAAGAATGGACTGGCCTAATTGGTCAAAACTTCCGCCATTTAACTACACATACATGGATAGTACTTATACCAATTGCTTTCTATAGTATGACGATCTTGTCAGGCAATCTAATTAGTAATAGTATGCAAGATGCGATTAAATTAGGAAATGTAAAAATACCTAAGAGCAAGGATAAAGAAGTAAAGGAAGAGAAACAAGTAAAATCTACTACTGTGCCTGATTTTTCTTTCTATAGAGATATACAAAAATAAAAAAGATAGCTGAAGACACATCGTTTTCAGCTATCTTTTTTCGTTTCATTTAGTGGTGTCCAGCAAATAGAGTAAACATTATTATTAGTAAAAATCCACTAGTTGCCCACATGAAAAATGTAAGGAAAGAGAGCTGCTTCTTTGCTTTCCAAAGCATTTCATGAATTGTAACATAGCCAAGTGAACCGATAGCACTTCCCATAATAAGCCCTTGTAAATGTATGGCTTTGCCTTCCATCAAAATGCCAAAAACAGTACCGGTACCGAGAATAAGTGAAAGTAATAAAGTCGTTAGTAAAAATGAAATATATTTATGCTTTGTAAAGAGAAAGGGGATAATTAAAGCTAATCCTTCAGGAATATGGTGAACGACAATTGCTATTAAAAAAGGAATGGCAGAGTCAGCATGATTAATAAAAGCTGCACCTAAAGCAAAGCCACTCGGCAAATTATGAATAAATATAGCAAAAGAAAGAAAAAGGAAAGTTTGCCACGCTTGTTGATCTTTTTTACGTATCATTGGATGATGACAATAGTTATCTAATAGGCTCATAACTAAAATACCGATAGCTATACCGAGTATAGGGCCGATTATTTCATAGCTTGCAAATGTTTCAGGAATAATTTCAAGTGATAAAAGTCCAAGTAAAATTCCGCCGCATAATGCGTATAAACGATGCATTTTTTCTTCAATTAGCTGACGGGTAGCAATGCCGACCGCACCACCTAATAGTAATCCACCGAATGAAAAAAATGTAACTATCATAGGAATCCATAATCGTTCCATCGTATCACACTCCGATTCGTCCACTTATTTTTAGCTTACGAAAAGGAAAGTTAGATTAGTCCAAGTAATTGTGTTTGATTATAGAGAAAAAACTAATAATTCGTTATAATTTATATATTAAATATAAGTGGAAAATGAAATGGGGAATACGTTTGCAAACAAAATGGAGTCTATCTGAATACGAAAATCCAAAACGATATGATATAGAAAATAAAAGTCTGTCAGATTTTCCGTTTTTACTATCATGGGCACAAAAACTAAATATACAAAATGAATGGATTCTAGATCTTGCCTGTGGTACAGGAAGGGTTACAATTCCATTTATAGAAAATGGATATCAAATGATTGGTGTAGATATACATGAAGGCATGCTTGCTGAAGCAAAGACAAAAACCACGGATTGTAAGAAGGTAAAATGGTTACAACAAGACTGTTTACAATTAAGCATGAATGAAACAATTCCGTTAGCATTTATGGTGGGGCACGGATTCCAGCATTTCCTTACAAATACAGATCAAGGTCAATTATTAACATCTATTCATCACGTATTAGCTGAAAATGGTATATTCATATTCGATACACGTTTTCCTTCAAAAGAAGAATTAATACAGCCATCTACAGAAGAATATTGGACAACTATTAGTGATGAAAAGGGAAGAAAATGTGATTTATATACTGAAATGATATACGATTCAATTCAGCAAATACAGCATTACATAACAACAAGAAGGTTTTATGAGGGCGATGCTCTAGTAGAGGAAATAAAAACAACGATAGATCTGCGTTATACGTACCCGCAGGAGTTAGAAAGATTATTAGTAGCGAATGGCTTTGAATTATTACATATATATAATGATTGGGAAGGCAATGAGTTAGGGGAAGATTGCTATTCTATGGTAGTAGTCTGCCGGAAGAAAAAATAGTATTATTTTAAAAATATGAATGTGAAAAGCCTTTAAGGAGAGGAAAAAATGACTTGGTACTTAGATAATGTTTATGAATTAAATAAAGAAGCGCCCTATACATTCTACCTTCCTAGCTCAGAAGTTTTGGAGAAATTAAAGGTTGGAGATTTGGTAAAGCTAATTTTTGTATCTAAAAATGAGGAAGAAGATGGATTTAATGGTGAAAGAATGTGGGTTGAAATCATTGAAAGAAATGAGAAGAAGTTTGTAGGGGAACTGAGCAATGAACCATATCGCTTAGATTTAAAAATAGGTGATAAAATTTCATTTGGGATTGAAAATATATGTGATACGGAATATAACGATTCATCTTCAAAAGATTGGGATTTTTATTTTGATACGAAGGTAATTGTTAGTAATGATGTACTTGAAAAAAGAGAATTTAACTTTATGCTTAAAGAAGATTCAAGAGAAAAAGGTGACTCTGGTTGGTCAATTTTAAGTGGCTATGAAAGTGATGACTATGTGAATGATCCTAAAAACTTTCAAATTATTTCAATTGAAGTCATATTGAATATAGATGATACTATTTTGAAATTTCTTGAGGAACCACCTTTATGTGCATATGAAAGGAATGATAAAGGTAGTTTTTATAAGATTGAAGACTATGATTGGGATACTTATTTAAATGGATAGAAAAAGTTATTACGTTTTAAAGAAAGCAATATAATTTCACCCTATGTGCTTGATAAAGGTTCTACAGATAATAATTCAAGAGAGTAATAGTAAATGGAGGAACAAATGATGCAACAAATTAAAAAAATAGGAAACTCATTTTGGTATATGACACCAGTTTCTGAAACAGATAGACCTATATTAGGAATGGTTGTTGGACAAGAAAAAACGTTAATGATCGATGCAGGGAATTCAGAGGAACATGCACAATTATTTTTAGAAATGTTAAAAGAAAAAAACGTATCGAATCCTGATTTTGTAGCACTAACGCATTGGCATTGGGATCATATTTTTGGATTATCTGTATTACAGAATGCATTAACTATTTCACACGCTGAAACGAAAAAAGAAATGCAGGCAATAGTATCTTATGAATGGACAGATGAAGCGTTGGACGCACGCGTAAAAGAGGGTACGGAAATTGCATTTTGTGCGGATTGCATCAAAAAAGAGTTTGAAGAAAAAGCGAGAAATATTAAAATTATTCTTCCAACCTTAACGTTCCAGGATCAAATTGAATTAGACCTTGGCGAGGTGACCTGCGTGTTAAAACATGTGGGCGGAGATCATGCACATGATTCAGTTGTTATGTACATAAAAGAAGAAAAGATATTGTTTTTAGGAGACTGTATATATGCAGATATTTTTTCTTCGAAGTGGAACTATACGACGAAAAGAACGTTTGCATTAATAGATGAATTAGAAAAATTTGATGCTGAGACATATATTCTCTCTCATGGGGAAGCGATAAATCGAGAGGAGTTTTTACAAGAGATTCGTATGTTAAAAACAGTAGGAACTTATACTGAAATACATAAAGGCGATGAAGGAAAGATAAAGGAAGCGTATAAACGAGACATAGATAGAGAATTAAATGAAGATGAACTAGAAACAATAACGTTTTTTGTAAATGGTTATGAAATGAATAATCAATAAGACACGACATGAATCCAATATAATTAATTTGCACAAAAAGAGTATTGAAATTTAATTCAATACTCTTTTCAATAGTTAAATATGTAGTTTCAACCAAATTCTAAATGGGGAATCATTATCTGGAGGGGTGTCATTCTATTTATTTTTCGTATAGATAGTGGTTCAAGTAGAACCTTTCTTTGCTAATTCAGTTATATAGTTGAAAAATCCATTGTGGTTTACATCATATACTACATTTACAGGTCGCCCACCATCAAATTCCACTGTACGCCCCTGGCTTGGTCCGTATGTATGAACGATACTATTAATCGTTTGAGTTTTTGCGAGGTTAGTGTTTCCGACAAGCGCAGTTGTTAGTACATCCCACAAGTAGTAAGTAGAGTTCGTTGAAAAGTGAACGAGGGGAGGAACCATCGCATAGCATTGGCCAAGGAAATCTAAACCAATATACTTTCGTTCTTTTGCCCAACGTTCACGTATGTCTATAGTTAATGGAACTTGGTTTGTACTTTCTAGTGTCACTAAGTCGATTTCAATTTTTGATTCCCATACACGAGCTACTGCTTCAGGGTCCCAAAATGAATTCCACTCAGCTGTTCCATCATGCTCTGGTTCATGCACATTGCCTGCGGTAAGAAATGTACCCCCCATCCAAACGAGACGTTCAATTTTATCTTCGACTATGGGAGCTTCATATAATGCACGAGCAAGGTCAGTTAGGGGTCCCGTAAATAATAAAGTTGTTTTTCCTTCTGTTTGTAGAAGCGTTTCTATTAAGTGATGATGTGCAGGCTTTGCTGCTACAGGTGTTATAACTTTTCCAGCCTCATTTAAAATTGGTAAAGCATCTACATAAAATGCATGCATCCGCCAGTCTTTTGGAAATGGATTTTTCGCACGGGAATTTGATGCGGCTACTTCAATATATTCTTTGCTGAAGCGATCAATAATTTTGCGACTTGCAGACATTGCTGGTTCCAAATAGCAATCAGCAGGGATAACTGAAACACCTGCAAGTTTGACATTATCCATCTGAAGTAATAAAAATAGTGAAATTAAATCATCTACACCACCATCATGATTGAAGTACACTTTTTTCATCATTGTAATCTCCATCCTATTTGATTTAGTTAGAAATTAAACATGAATTGAGGAAAAGTCATCAATAATTTCAACTACTTCAATTTCGCCATTAATGAGTAGTTCAGGGAGTTCGTTATTCACATTTCCTTTCCAATATTCTCTAGCTTGTTCCATTTTTTGAGAAAAAGGAATAGCATCTTCTGTCGGTAAAAGATTCCCGTCACCTTCAAAAGAACTTCCGATTACTCGTAGTTTAACAATCTGCAAAACTTCTCGATTGTAAGAATCAAATAATGCTTTCCATTTTAAAGCATCTTCATAGCTTTTAGCGGCATATAAACAAGACAACCTTGATGGATAATCAGGATATTCTTGCAGCCTAACCATTTCCACAATCGTTTCTCTAATGGCTCTAATTGTTTGATCCATGTAATTCATAACTACTGTAGCATTTTCATTCTTTATATGTAATTCTTCATTTTTATAATGTTCTTTTAAAATTTGTATAGAATCCTCACCACTAGAATTCAAATGTTCTCTTTCAAAAAAGAAGTGGAATAGCGTATTAGTTTGATTTTTATTAAATTGAATGCTTTGTCCGATCTTCACTTTTTTCCTTGTTACGATATGATATACGAAAAATCCTTGTTCATTCATGGTTCTCCTCCAAGTAGTAATGTTTAAATTTAGTAATTCAACATTGGAATATATAAAACCTTTATAAGTAAAAGTAAGAATTTGAGTTGAAAGTAAAGAAAATATATGAAAACGTTTTAAATTTGTTCACAAAATGTTCACTTACGAAGAGGTTTCCAATATCGATATAATGACAAAGACTCAAAGAGAAAGGATGATGAATTTTGCCAACAACAAGAAAGGAAAATCTCCAATTTGGTATGATGATGTGCCTTGGGATGGTTATCGTAATGACGTTTTACAATTTACTAATGAATGGATCAGGAGGACCAATTTATATTAAGGAGATTGCATTAGAACTACTAATTGGATTTATTATTGCGCTATTAATTGAAATATGTATCGTTGGACCTTGTGCGAAAAAACTTGTCTTCACGTTACCATTTGATAAATCGAAAAAAGTAAATATTATTATTGCGATGGCGACAGCTATGGTTATTGGAATGGTTTTCTTCATGTCATTTTATGGAATGGCTATAACGTATTTTCATAATGGGTTACATGGTGAATCATTCGTTTCAATGTATTTCAAGATTTTTATTAAAAATTTCATTATGGCGTATCCATTACAATTAATTATTATGGGGCCGCTTGTGCGTTTCTTATTTGGAAAGTTTGTTTTGAAGAAGAAATCTGTTAATGTAGCGTAGTTGTAATTACTAAAATTATATATATAAATAAAAAATAAAAGCGCATCTCAAATATTTTGAGGTGTGTTTTTTTGTGGGCATTCGCAGTTATTTTCTTAGTTGTTGTGACATTTGTCCTTTTGCTTATATAGGATTATAGCTTTTAATTAAGTCAGAAATAAAAGATTAGGAGATGATTTTTTGAAAGGCATTGTATTTGCTGTATTTGCTGGCGTATTTATTACACTTCAAGGCACATTTAATGCGAAACTTAGTTCACATATTGGTATATGGTCGACGAGTATTATTACGCATTTTATTGGATTCCTTATTGCAACAACAATATTTTTGTTAAAGAAAGAAGAGAAAGTAACGGATTTAAAGCGTGTGAAAAAAATATATTTAGCAGCGGGTGCATTTGGTGTATTAATTATTTGTGCGGAAACGCTGGCGATATATTCACTAGGAGTTACATTGACAGCAGGTACACTTATGGTTGCACAATTGTTAACAGCAACTTTTATTGAGATGAAAGGATTATTTCAAATGAAAAAGATACAGATGGAGAGATATCATATTGTGGGAACAATAGTAATGATTATAGGTATTGTTGTATTTAATATGTAAATAAAAGGGGGAAACGAAAGTGGAGAATAGATCAGATTTAATTATTCCTTATTTAAAAACAAATAAAAAGCTTGAGGCTTTTTCAGAAATAGATACAGCTTATTTTCAATTAAATCATTATGAAAAAGGTGAGCTTATTTGCAATATAGATGATGAAATGGATCGTTTATATTTTGTTGTTAAAGGTAAAGTAAAAGTTTACACGATTACACCAGAGGGAAAGAAACTGATCCTTCGTTTTATTAATCCATTGGCGGTTGTTGGTGATATTGAATTCATACAAAATAGTAAAGCGCATAATGCTGTTGAAGCTTGTTCAGAAGTTGTAGCAATCTCTATTTCTCATATGGTTATTAGAAATAAGTTATTACAACATCCTAAATTAATGAATTTCTTACTTGAAAACATTGCGAACACATTAAAAATATCGACTCGTTTTACAGCTCTTAATTTACTTTATCCAGTAGAAGTACGTGTAGCAAGTTATTTACTTTCTATTTCCACTGACAGTAACGGGAATATGTATAAAGAAGATTTGGATGCGACTTCTGTATCAAGTATTGCGGATTTTATAGGTGTAAGTTATAGGCATGTAATTCGGGTTTTACAAAAATTTTATAAAGAGAAATTAATTGAAAAGAACAATGGAGTTATTGTAATTAAAGATTTTTTGAGAATGAAGGAAGTTGCTAAAAATAATATATATGAGCAATGAAAAGGGGAGAGGGAGTATGATTGGATTTAGTTTAGCTATAGTAGCAGGAATATTAATTAGCGTACAATCTGTTCTTAACGCAAAGGTAAATGAAAGTGTAGGACAGTGGTTAACAACAACATGTGTTCTTGGAATAGGTCTCATAAGTTCTATTCTATTTTATATTATTGCAGAAAACAGTATTAGCATTAAAGTGTATACTACAAATTACTTGTTTTATGTAAGTGGATTGTTTGGCATCGGTTTAATTATTTGTATCATGGGTGCAATCAAGAGTTTAGGACCAGCGTATACGGTGCTCATTAGTCTTATTACTCAATTAGTTGTTGCTCTATGCATTGATACATTTGGATTATTTGGAATAGAGAGGGTTCCCTTACAAATAAATAAATTAATTGGAATTGTTCTATTAATTGTAGGGGTAGGGATTTTTAAAAATCTATTTTCGAATAAGAAAGATATTAATATAAATGAGGATAGAGCTTAAATACATTACAGGGAGAGTTTTGAATGATTAGAGTAATAGTAGTGAATACTCTTTTTGTGAAGGTATTACATTTATTTGAGGAAATCGTAAGTTATCAATTAGCACAGTTGAAAAATAAGTAAAGAAGCCTTAGATAAATTGTGATCTTATATATGCACTTATTCTTTTGAAGTTATGTGAACTATCGTAATAGGATAAGTATCTATAAAGTAGTCTATGATTAAAATTAAATATTACCTAGTATATTTAACTAATGAATACAATGTCTTTTTCAGTTATTATGCTGTAAAAAAATTTATGGTAAAATCTAAAACATAATGAAATAAAGGGGTAGTATTATATGGGTTATTTCTCAAACAGTTTATTAGTGTTGTTTGTCCTGATCGTCTGTAGTTGTATGATTTTTGGTTAATAATATAATGATGGATTTATATAAAAGAAGTTAACTGAGGAGAAGTTAGCTTCTTTTTATTTTATGTTGAGAAGGAATTATATTGTTGTTATGGAAGTTTGTTTATATTTTATAAAATTACCCTTTTTATAAAATATAAACAATCGATAGAGTTAGGAGTATTTACATGAATAATAGTATAAATTACACAATAGAACACCCAACAAATTTCAATGGATTATTAACTGTATATGAATCTTTAGGTTGGAATTCTCTTCAATTAACGGTTAACGAATTAGAACAAATGTGTAAACAAAGTTGGTATGCAATGTATGCTTTTGATGATAAGAAGCTAGTAGGGATGGGGCGTATTATATCAGATGGTGTAATTACGGGCGTTATTTGTGGTGTTTGTGTATTGCCAGAGTATCAGTACATTGGTATTGGAAAAGAAATAGTAGAACGATTAATCCAGCACTGTGAACAAAACAAGGTTATTCCCCAACTTATGTGTGTGGAAAAATTGCAATCTTATTATGAATCTATAGGGTTTCAGGCGTTTTCTGTTGGCATGACAAAACATATTATAAGATAGTAGAGCTTTATATTTCCAGTTTAATCGTATATATCTTCAAACTTCAGTATAAAGGAGAGTTGCTATATGGAGATTGCTAAAGGGGTAGAAATGTTACAACTTGAGTTTCAAGAATTTATTATTCACCCAATTCTTTTATGGGATGATGAAATGGCAGTTTTAATAGATACTGGTTTTCCTGGACAATTTGAAGATATACAAGTAGGGATGGAAAAGGTTGGGGTATCATTTGATAAGTTAAAAGTGGTGATTTTGACGCATCAGGATATAGATCATATAGGTAGTCTTCCGGAGTTATTGCAACGCTGTGGAAGTAATATTAAAGTTTATGCGCACGAGTTAGATAAGCCATATATTGAGGGAGATTTACCTTTATTGAAGGATGGAAAAATTGAGAATCCACCAAAAGGAAAAGTGAGTAATACTGTGATTGACGGGCAAGAACTTTCGTATTGCGGTGGGATACTAATTCTACATACTCCAGGGCATACGCCGGGGCATATTAGTTTATATTTGAAACAAAGTAAAACTCTTATTGCAGGAGACTCGATGTATAGTGTGAATGGAAAGTTAGGAGGAATTCACACCCCAACAACTTTAAATATTAAAGAAGCACAGCAGTCTTTGAAAAAGTATTTAAATTTAGATATTGAATCTGTAGTTTGTTATCATGGTGGATTAAGTAAGGAGAATATAAATGTTCAAATTCAAAAGTTGTAAAGGTGTGAAGGGAAATTTTTTTGTTAAATAGTGCTAAAATATAATTTAATTACGAGTATATAAATAATAAAAAAAGCATGTTTGAATTTTTTCACACATGCTTTTTTATTAAATGAAATTTAGTAATATTAACATCCTAATCCGTTCCAATAAAAAGAAACGATTTCTTGCGCTAATTCATCTATATTTGTAAGAATAGGATTGTGATTTTCATCTTTAAAGTTCCCAATTGATAATAAAGATACGAAAGCATGAGCCGCAAACTTAGCATTTCCTTTTGGGATTTCTCCAATTTGCATCGCGTTATCGAGTGCTTTTTCTAGCACTTCATACATGCTATCTTCAGCATTTTTTAATTGTTTCAATTGTTCTTCAGATAACGATAGTTTTGCATCTTTCATAAAATTTTTCATATCAATATCCATTGTTGCGTGTAAGTAGACTTTAGCGAAGTCCAATAATCTTTCTTTTAAAGTTTTATTTGTAGAAAGGATTTGAGACATATTCTCGCGTATACGTACCATCATTTGAATCATAGTAGCGGTAAATAAATCTGCTTTTGTTGAATAGTAATAGTAGACGGTTGCTTTCGTAACACCACAAACTTTTGCGACTTCATCCATGGAAACGACTTGATAATTTTGAGTAAGAAATAGCCGAGTTGCCACTTCTAAAATAGTTTCTTTTGTAGATTTTGTATTTTTATTTTGACGAGGCCTTCCGAGGGGACGTTGTTTTTGTTCCAAATCCATTCGCTCCTGACATGTATTGTTAAGTTAATTATAACATAAATTTTTATTCATTCTTGATTAATTAACCGACCAGTATATATAATTAATAGTGGAAGAGAAAAGGAAGGTGGGTTTTTATGAAAAAGCACCCGTTACATATGTTAGGGAGGCTTGTAGCAGGGAAGCATACACAATGGATAACTTTATCGGTATGGATTCTTATTACATTAGTACTTTCATTTACGTTGCCACAAGTAAACAGTACGAAGGAACCGAATCCGAAAAATTTACCTGAAACAGCTATGTCACAGCAAGCAGAAGCACTTATGAAAAAAGAATTTCCGAATAATGCAGGAAATCCTTTATTAGTAGTATGGTATAGAGATGGTGGATTACAGTCACAGGATTATAAACTCATACAAGACGTTTATAAAGAGTTAAAGGCTAGTCCTTTAAAAGAACAATCAACATTACCGCCATTTGATACAATCCCGGAACAAGTATTATCAAAAAGTGCATCAAAAGATGGTACATCATTTGTTACACCAGTATTCTTTAATAAGTCAGCTGGAACAGATATATTAAAAGGAAATCTTGAAGATTTAAGAAAGATAGTGAATAGTAAGGTCGATGAAGATCCATTCAAACAAAAAATAAGTGATTCTGGTTTACATGTTCGATTATCTGGACCTGTAGGTATTCAAACGGATGCAGTTAGTTTATTTAGTCAAGCAGATGTGAAATTGTTAGTTGCTACTGTATTACTTGTATTGGTTTTATTAATCTTATTGTACCGCTCACCAATATTAGCGATTTTACCTTTACTTGTTGTAGGCTTTGCATACGGTATTATTAGTCCTACACTTGGATTTTTAGCTGATCACGGATGGATTAAAGTCGATGCCCAAGCGATATCAATCATGACAGTATTATTGTTTGGTGCTGGAACGGATTATTGTCTATTTTTAATTTCGAGATATCGGGAGTACTTGTTAGAAGAAGAAAATAAATATAAGGCATTGCAACTTGCAATTAAAGCTTCTGGCGGAGCAATTATAATGAGTGCATTAACTGTTGTACTTGGATTAGGAACATTATTACTTGCTCATTATGGTGCCTTTCATCGATTTGCAGTACCATTTAGTGTTGCTGTATTCATAATGGGAATTGCTGCTTTAACAATTCTTCCTGCATTTTTATTAATTTTCGGTAGAGCGGCATTCTTCCCGTTTATACCGAGAACAACTTCGATGAATGAGGAATTAGCAAGAAAGAAAAAGAAAGTAGTAAAAGTTAAAAAATCAAAAGGTGCCTTTAGTAAAAAACTTGGTGATGTTGTAGTACGAAGACCGTGGACAATCATTATGCTCACTGTATTTGTATTAGGTGGATTGGCATCATTTGTACCACGTATTCAATACACATATGACTTATTAGAATCGTTTCCTAAAGATATGCCTTCCCGTGAAGGGTTTACGTTAATTAGTGATCATTTCTCAGCTGGTGAACTAGCGCCAGTAAAAGTTGTTGTTGACACGAAAGGAAAAGAGCTTCCTATTAAACAAGAACTAGAGAAATTTTCTTTCGTAAAAACAGTGAAAGACCCAAAAGAGGGAAAAGAGAATAAGCAAATTAAAATGTATGAGGTTTCTTTAGCTGAAAATCCATATTCAATTGAAGCGTTAGATCAAATCCCTAAATTGAAAAACAGTGTAGAAAAAGTATTAAAAGACGCTGGGGTTAGTAATGCAGAAGATCAACTATGGATTGGAGGAGAAACAGCGTCATTATATGATACAAAGCAAATTACGGAACGTGATGAAGCAGTTATCATTCCAGTAATGATTAGTATTATAGCTTTATTATTACTTGTTTACTTACGATCAATTGTTGCGATGATTTATTTAATTGTAACTGTTGTATTATCGTTCTTCTCGGCACTAGGAGCAGGGTGGCTATTACTTCATTATGGTATGGGAGCGCCGGCCATTCAAGGCGCAATACCGTTATACGCATTCGTATTTTTAGTTGCTTTAGGGGAAGATTATAATATCTTTATGGTCTCAGAAATATGGAAGAACAGAAAGACACAAAATCATTTGGATGCAGTAAAAAATGGTGTTATACAAACAGGTAGTGTCATTACATCAGCAGGTTTAATTTTAGCAGGAACTTTTGCAGTGTTAGGTACACTTCCAATTCAAGTGCTCGTTCAATTTGGTATTGTAACAGCAATTGGCGTATTACTAGATACCTTTATTGTTAGACCATTACTTGTGCCAGCAATTACAGTTGTTCTAGGACGCTTTGCTTTTTGGCCAGGAAAGCTTTCAAGAAAGAGTGAAGAAGTACAAAAGGTGGATGCATAGTTAAAAAAGCCAAGGAAATTTCCCTTGGCTTTTTTCTATGTAGTTTCTTAATTTTTTGAAGTCAAATCTTCAGTTTCAGTGTGATCAGCATCTTCAATAGCAGTTTCTGGCATTCCATATAAGCCGTTCATTGCTTGTTCTTCGATATTAAGATTTGCAGTATTATCATTTTG
The DNA here is from genome assembly GCF_007678085.1 of Bacillus cereus. Classification (GTDB taxonomy): domain Bacteria; phylum Bacillota; class Bacilli; order Bacillales; family Bacillaceae_G; genus Bacillus_A; species Bacillus_A cereus_BE. The sequence goes on from NZ_VEDW01000001.1 coordinate 854,612, forward strand.
AATAGGTGTAGCGTTTTGGGTAACATTTTCTTTTTTATTTACATTTTTATTATCCATGTAGGCATCCTCCAAATTCCATTTGATTTATGTATAGTATGTGGTTGTATTTCTAGAAATATGTGAATAGATTTTTGCAGATGTTATATAATTAAATAAAAACTTGAGGATAAATTTAAATTGTAAGGAGTGAATAGGTGTGGTGAAAACAAGAAAGTTAGCCTTCTAAAATAAAATGACATTTTAGGAGGCTATTAAAATGAGGTTTCATATAATTGACAGAGAAAATTGGAATAGAGAGCAGTATTTTGAACATTATCTAAAGTTGAAATGTACATTTAGTATGACTGTGAATGTTGATATCACGAGGTTATTAAAGGAATTACATAAAAAGGAAATAAAATTTTATCCCGTTTTTATATATTTAATTTCTAGAGTAGTAAATAATCATAAAGAATTTCGAACATGTTTTAACGATGAAGGAGCTTTAGGATATTGGGAAGAAATGATCCCAAGTTATACAATCTTCCATAAAGATGATAAATCTTTTTCAAGTATATGGACGGATTATTCTAGTGATTTTCGCATTTTCTATAAAAACTATGAAGAGGACATGAGGTGGTATACTAATGTTCATGGTCTCTTCACGAAAGATAATATTCCGCCAAATGTTTTTCCAATTTCTAGCATACCTTGGGCTAGTTTTACTGGATTTAATCTAAATATTAATAATGATGGTGATTTTCTATTACCGATCATAACTTGTGGAAAATATTTTAATGGAGAGAATAAGGTTATGCTACCAGTTTCATTACAAGTACATCATTCGGTTTGTGATGGATATCATGCGAGTCGATTCCTAGAGGATTTACAGCAGCTAATTAGTAATTGTAACGAATGGCTTAAGTAATTTTTATTCTTTAGCGAGAATAGGTTTTGTTATTTAATAGATAAAGTTGAAAATAAAAAAGAAGAGCATCTGTATATTTTACAGATGCTCTTCTTTTTATACTTTTATATTATTTTTTGTGGAAAATATAGGTAGATTCGTAGTTTAATAGAAAAGAGATGATTAATTTAAAATTTCTCTATTTTTAAATAACTATATGTGTTAAATGATTTATCGGTTTTAATAGAAGGGGGAGGTAGAATGAAATTTTTACGTATTGAAAAGGATGAGGTTTTAATCAATAATATGGCACAGTTATATTGTGAAGTATTTGAGAAAACAAATTTTACTGAAATGATTGAGCGAATTAATAGACATATAGAATATGCAGATTTTAAAGGTATAGTAGCAATAAATAAGGAAAATGAAGTCGTTGGTTTTACTTATGGTTATCGCTCATTAGAAGGACAGTACTATAATCAATTAATGAGAGAAGCGTTAAATTTGGAGCAAGTAAATCTGTGGCTGCAAGACTGTTTTGAATTTGTAGAGTTAGCAGTGCACCCGCAATATCAAAATGAAGGACTTGGAACAAGATTACATAATGAATTATTAGAAGGGATTTCAAATAGAACGAGTGTTTTAACAACACAAATAAACAATAAAAAGGCGCGTTCATTATATGAAAGATTAGATTGGGTGGATGTATTAGAAACATTTCATCCAAGTAAAAATGGTGTTCTATATGTAATAATGGGGAAATATTTAAAAATAAAAGTAAATGAATAACTATTTCGTTCACAAAAGTTATTGGTTTTTAACAATGAAGGGGAAAACAAAAATGACAATAATATCTATAGAAAAAGCTACAATTTTAGATGCCGAAAAGTTAACAGAAATAATGAGAAGAACATTTGATGAAGAAGCAAAACGATGGTTATGTGGTCAAGATGATGTTATTGACTATAACATCCAACCACCAGGATATTCTTCAGTTGAAATGATGAAATATTCGATTGAAGAATTGGATTGTTACAAAGTGATAATGGATGAAAAAATAATCGGGGGAATTATAGTAACAATCTCTGGTAAGTCATATGGCCGAGTTGATCGTATTTTTGTAGATCCTGTTTATCAAGGAAATGGAATTGGATCACATGTTATTAAATTAATAGAAGAGGTATATCCGAGCATACGGATTTGGGATCTCGAAACATCTAGTAGACAAATAAGTAATCATCATTTTTATAAAAAATTGGGCTATGAAATCATTTTTAAATCTGATGATGAGTATTGTTATGCAAAAAGAATCACTGTAAAGTCAGCTGAAGAGAACCAAATTAAAAATAAAGATTTGAAAAATAGCCAATACGAAAACTGTAATCTAGCAAATACAGAGTATTATCAAGTGAATGCAAAAAGCAGCTCATTCATTGGGAGTAATATAATGTATTTGAATATGAGTAATTGTAATGTAAGTCAATCAAAATTTAGAAATATAAATTTTAGAAGTTCTTTATATGCCGATTTAAATCTTTCGGGTAGTACATTTAATTTTGTGACTTTAGGTGGGGTTCAATTTAAAGATACAAGTCTTGGAGAAGATAAACATCCTATTTTATTTAATAGATGCGATTTAGAGGGTAGTACGATTAGTAATAGTAATTTAAAAAATATTGAAATAGAAAATTGTGATATAACCGGTATGAAAATAAATGGTATTCTAATTGGAAACCTATTTGAGTTATATAATAAAATAAAAAGTTAACTTGCTTTGGCTTTGTGTAGATGAGATGTTCGTGAAATGGATGAAATACGGAAATAAATATGTAAAAATAACATAAAGAAATACAGTGTAGAAGGGGTTTCGTGTAGGTATCTAGAATGAATATGTATTGTTATGAATATGGAGGGAAGAAATTATGGGGGTCAAAGTGAGGGCGGTAGAAATTCAAGATGCTAGAGCCATTCATCGTATATGCATACAAGATGATGTTTTACCTTATATGGTTTTCTTACCTAGCATGCGAGTAGATGCGATGGAAAATAGAATTCGAAATTTAGCGCCAAATCAATTTGAATTTGTTGCAGAGTATGATGGAGAAGTTGTTGGATTTGTTGGGTTAACCCAAAGTCCAGGACGTAGATCTCATTCTGGTGATTTGTTTATAGGAGTAGATAGTGAATTTCATAATAAAGGTATTGGGAAAGCGCTTCTTACAAAAATGCTTGATTTAGCTGATAATTGGTTAATGTTAGAGCGTGTGGAACTAGGTGTTTTAGAAACGAATCCGAAAGCAAAATCGCTATATGAAAAATTTGGATTTGTAGAAGAGGGAGTAAAGATAGGGAATTTGAAAGCTCACGGAAAGTTTATTAATGAAATTATGATGAGCCGTTTTAGACCGGATGGTTTAATCGTACATAATGGATAGTGAAAAGCATGACATTATACTGTCATGCTTTTTTATTAGATTTTGGCTGTAATAAAAATAATGCTAAACCAATGAAAATAATTGAAATACCTAGTGCTTGTTGTATAGAAATAGTCTCATTTAATATAAAGTACGCTAATATACAAGTTCCAATTGTTTCTCCTAAAATGCTCATAGAGATTACAGTAGCGCTCATCCATTTTAATAACCAATTGAATATTGTTTGACCTAAAATCGTTGCAACAAACGCTAAGCCAATAAAGCATAGCCAAGTTTGTGTAGAGTAGTGAATGAAAGATTCATTTTGCATATAAGCAAATATACCAAGAAAACAGGCGCTACTTCCATAACTAATTACCGAATACGGAATAAGTGATACATCTTTACGAACATGTTGGCTAATGAAAAAGTAAGCTGTAATAATTCCGGCCGCAATAAATGCTAAAATGTCCCCGTATAAAGCTTCTCCGCTAATTTGGAAGTCTTGCCATCCAATGATGATACTTCCTGAAATTGCGATGAGGCAACCGATAACTGCTCCTTTTGTAAATCTCTCTTTAAATAGAAAGTAACCACCAACCATTGAAAATAAAGGTTGTAACGTTACGATTACTGTAGAACTTGCTACAGAAGTATATAGTAATGATTCAAACCAAAGTACATAATGTGCAGCTAAAAATAATCCAGATATGAATCCGAACCCCCATTGTCTTCTTGTTACTATTTTTAGCTCGTTTCGATTATTTTTATTGAAAAGTAACAACGGTAACAGAATGAGTGCAGCAAAGAATAATCGATAAAAAGCACTGATAGCCGCAGGAGCATCTGCTAATTTTACAAAAATTGCTGAAGTTGATAGGGCGAATACGCCGAAAAATAAGATGCAATATGAAAGAATAGGTGATTTCACAGTTTGTCCCTCCAATAGAATGTTTATTATAATGAAATTGATACGATATAATGTACAAAGGTTAGTATATAAGTACCTGAGAAGTTAGGAAAGGATTATTTGCCTTTGTTTACTATGTCAGCACAAATGTAATGAAACATGCAATATGATGGACGAAAGGAAGTTTTTACAATGATACATGATAGACTCGGACAAACTGTATTAAGTTATCGCAAGAAAAATAATATGACGATTCGTGAATTTGCTGATTATGCCGGGATTAGTACTTCATTAATTAGTCAAATTGAACGAGGATATGCGAATCCTTCTTTAAGTGTATTGGAATTAATTGCGAAAGCATTAAATGTACCACTATTTACACTTTTTATTAATGAAATCGATACAGATTCACTCATATCTAAGAAAAAAGATCGAAAAAAAGTATATCGAGAAAATAATGATCACATTGTATATGATGTATTAACTCCAGATTTTATGAAAGCGCGTATTGAAATGTTAATGATGGATTTAAATAAAAAAGCAAATACAACGGAAAGTCACTATTCACATGAAGATAAGGAAGAGATTGCTGTTGTTATGAAAGGGGAAGTGTATGTGGAATTAGAAGGAAAAGAGTATTTTTTAGAAGAAGGTGATGTTGTACGTATTCCGCCAAATGTGAAACATCGTTTTTTAAATAAAAGTGATGAATCTAATCATATTTTATTTGTATTGACGCCATCTTTAGGATGAGTATAAAGTGATGAGGGATAAAAAGATGGAAAATAAAACTGTTTTAAGAGATGGCCTTTCAATTATTTCTCAATGTAAAAGACAAACAAATGATATTTGGCATGCACATTTCGGAGCAGCTGCAATTGCTAGTTATTTTTTCATAAAAGATAACTATCTGGAAGAAGAAATAACTCGTAATATGTATTCCCAAACAAAATTAATGCTGATCAAGCAAAATCTAGGTGAAGTCATCGATAAAAAAGAAGAAATGGATTTTCAAAGTGCTGAAAGAATGATTATAAAATCGTTGGAACAAACAATTGATGAACTTCATTGGGTGGGGCATAATGTCATTTATGCTGCATTAAGTTTATTAGCTGTAAAAGAGTTACAAAAATGGGGAGATAATCAAGGGATTGAAGGGATTACTAATCTTATATTATCGTTTCGAAAAACAATTCCAGGTAGATCGTGGATTGGTTTTACAACAAAGGAAGTAAAACAATTACATATAAATGATGAGATAGTAAATGAATTAAGAAATCCGAAACAATTATCTAAGTTAATTTTAAAGGAGCTCTTGCAATTTAATATTATTTATAGAGCGGAAGCACACCATGATTTAATTGGTCATTTACTTACTTTTTCTCATGCAATAAATATAATGTATGACTTAGGGCATAGAGATATATTCCACCGAGCGATACGACCACTTTTAAAACTAGTATACGTGTTACGTGCTAGTCAAAATCTTATGCCGAATACTGAAATAAACTTGCACTCACCTATAGATCGTTTACCTTTAATCGAATCTAAACGTGCTCATATATTACCAACAGAAAATCAATTTTGGCTAAAAGACTATAGTGCATTTGATTGGGATTTCGGACATGTCTTTAAATTTTCATATAGTTACTTTGATCATATTAAGAGAGCTCCAAAATATAAAGATATAACATTAGAGAAATTCCGATTTATTATTAATATGTAGTGAAGTTTAATGATATATAAAGGGCTCAATTTAAATTTTTTTGTTGATAGTATATTATTTTTATATTTGTAAGATTTTACATACGTATTTTACTTTTACTAATTATGTAAATAGGCAATACTAAAATACATACATTTTAGTATTGGAGAGAGAAGTAAAACGACATGGAATTAGTGAAATTGGAAAAAGTAATTGAAATAAAGAAAGAAGAACTTTTATATTTAGTATCGGATTACGGAATTCAACATGAAAAAGTATTGGAATTAAGCCAAGAATTAGACAAACTGATTAATTACTTTATGTTTTTAAAATAGAAAGAACTATGACATGATGTGAAAATGTTATAGTTCTTTTTTATTTGGAAATTCAAATGTATATTCTATATACTAATAATAGATAGAATGTTCTGTTTCTAAGGAGGGGGATATATGATATTACATACGCACATTTCAGGTGAAGGGGAACCAATGGTACTTTTACACTCTGGTGGTATGACAGGTTTAGTAGAATATGAAGAGCAGGTAGCATTTTTTCGAGAAAAAAATTATCAAGTCATTCGTCCAGATTTAAGAGGGCATGGAAAGTCAGGGGGGACATTGGAGAATTATTTCTTAAGTTCCGTAAAGGATTTACATGATACGTTAATGCATTTACAAATTGATAGATGTCATATAGCTGGTGTTTCACTAGGAGGATTAATCGCTTTACTATTTGCCAAAAAATATCCAGATAGACTGAGAACATTAACTTTTTCAGGTATCTTTCCAGTTAAGAGAGAAAATTGGGAGGAGTCTCAGGAGTATGAAGCGAATTGTCATCAGCAACTGATGGAAAATGAAGAAGTAGTAACGTATATGAATCAAATTCATGAAAAAAGTGATTGGAAAGCATTGCTTGAATCGTGGCAAGTTAAAGATTGGTACCCATTCGACGAAACTGGTGATGTAGCTAATCTTCAAGTACCTACACTTTGTATTGCTGGGGGAGATTCAGAAGATGAAGTTGTAGCTGCTACAACGTTCAAACAATTAAATAACAATATTCATATTGCTGTTATTCCGTTTGCCGGTCATTTAGTACATAATGATCAAGCAGGAGTTTATTCGAATATATTGTCTAATTTCTTACAGAATGCGCAAGCTGCTAGTCGAATATAAGGACTTTTGGGTATAATAAGAAAGGAATTATTAATTGTATCGGTTAGGAGCGCAGCACATATGAAAACAGTTGTTGTTATCGGTGGAGGTATAACGGGACTTTCTACTATGTTTTATTTAGAAAAATTCAAAAAGGATAATAATATAGAATTAAATTTAATCCTTGTAGAAAAAGAAGAGTACTTAGGTGGTAAGATCCATAGTGTAGAAGAAAAGGATTTTATTATGGAGTCAGGAGCAGATTCAATCGTTGCTCGTAATGAATATGTTATGCCGCTTGTGAAAGATTTAAATTTAGAAGAAGAAATGGTGTATAACGAAACGGGTATTTCTTACATATATTCTGATAATACGTTACATCCAATCCCTTCTGATACTATATTTGGGATACCGATGAGCGTCCAGTCATTATTTAGCAGTACATTAGTATCAACGAAAGGGAAAATTGTTGCTTTAAAAGATTTCATCACGAAAAATAAAGAGTTTACGAAAGATACTTCACTTGCTGTATTTCTAGAAAGTTTTTTAGGGAAAGAGTTAGTGGAAAGACAAATCGCCCCAGTGCTTTCAGGTGTATATTCGGGTAAATTGAATGAACTTACTATGGCATCGACATTACCGTATTTACTGGATTATAAAAATAAATATGGAAGTATTATTAAAGGTTTTGAAGAGAATAAAAAACAGTTTCAAACAGCAGGAAACAAAAAGTTCGTATCATTTAAAAATGGACTATCTACAATTATTGATCGTTTAGAAGAAGTGCTGACTGAGACGGTTGTTAAAAAAGGTTCTGTAACGACAGCTGTAAGGAAACAAGGTAATCGCTATGAAATCTCCTTTGCAAATGAGGAATCAATCCAAGCGGATTATGTTGTTTTAGCAGCTCCCCATGATATCGCACAAACTTTATTACAGTCTAATAAGTTAAACGAGCAGTTTCATACATTTAAAAACTCATCTTTAATAAGTATTTACTTAGGATTTGACATATTAGATGAACAATTACCGGCGGACGGCACAGGATTTATCGTAACGGAAAACAGTGATTTACATTGTGATGCTTGTACATGGACAAGCAGGAAGTGGAAACATACATCTGGAAAACAAAAACTATTAGTAAGAATGTTTTATAAGAGTACCAATCCAGCATATGAAACGATTAAAAATTATAGTGAGGAAGAATTAGTACGAGTCGCTTTATATGATATCGAAAAGAGTCTCGGAATTAAAGGTGAACCAGAAGTAGTTGAAGTTACAAATTGGAAAGACTTAATGCCGAAATATCATTTAGAACATAATCAAGCGGTTCAAACATTACAAGAAAAAATGATAGATCTTTATCCTAATGTATACTTAGCTGGTGCTTCATATTACGGTGTCGGAATTGGTGCGTGCATTGGAAATGGAAAGAACACTGCAAATGAAATAATGGAAACATTAAAGGAACCGTCAAATTAATATAGAATAAATAAATAAATAAATAAATAAATAAAATGTCCCTCCAGCATAGCGGAGGGACATTTTATTTATTTTACTTGAATTGAGACTTTTTTATTAGTTGTATTATTCTCGGTAATCGCTAATGTTATGTTCCCAGATTCTTTAAATGAATATGATGAGAGCTGATAGAGTTCTTTAATATTATGTTGCTCTTTTAATTTATTGGCAGGAATTAATGTAATGTTCGGTTTCCATGTTTCCTGTTTACCGGAAGGATAGTTTACTGTTATTTCTGGATTATTTAATTGCATTTGTTTCCAAGAGGCAAAATATAGTTTAACTTCTGTATCTTTTTTTAGTAATTCTTCTGAGAAATATCCAACCTCTCCAACATTACCGAACACAGTAAAGTTTTGATTTTGAAGTGTGATATCTAAATGTTTCGGTTGATATGTTGCTGCGTGATAGATTCCATATGAAAGTGAAAGAGTGGCTGCAATTAAAATGCCGATTGAAAAAGTTTTAAAGCTATTGCCTTTAAAACTAGTCATCATGAATGAATTTGGAGCGAACTTTTTTGCGAATAAAAATATGAGTAATATGAGTAAGAGGGATAAGCCGATGAATATATACATAGAAAATATACACCTCCATAACAAAATAATATTCAACTATATTTTACCATAAATGTATGGGGTAGGGTGTTGTTTTAGAAGGGAAAGGTGAGCAAGGAATCGAATTTATAAGACATATTATTGCGAGCGGAGTGATGGAGATGAAGGTAATATAATTAATTTTTTATTGTATAAAGAGATGATTATAGCACTTTGATCATCTCTTTATTTTTTCTATTCATGAAAAAGTAAGAAGGGTTCCTCTTAGTTCGTATTGAATAAAGAGGATAAGATTCTCTAGAAATAATTGATTAATGGGACATTGAGGACTTTCCTAATTATAAATACTTTTTCTGCTATAATGAATGAGTAGAAAGAAAGGAGTGATCCTGTGGCATTTCCTATATTAGAAACAGAACGTTTGCGTTTAGTTGAAATAGAACAATCTTATTGTCAAAAAATATATGAAATTTTTTCATTGGATGAAGTAACATGTTATTACGGTATGAATTCTTTTACAGAGTTTGGACAAGCCTCACGTATGATTGAATCTTTTTCAAAAAATTATTTCGAGAAAAAGGCAATACGATGGGGGATTGTATTAAAAGAAACAAATACTTTAGTAGGTACAATTGGATTAAATAATTTACAATTATGGAGTAAACGATCTGAAATTGGATATGACTTACATCCTCGTTATTGGGGAAATGGTTATGCGTCAGAAGCGGCCGGGGAAATTATTCATTATGGATTTCAAGATTTAGGCTTATTTAGAATTGGAGCTATTACATACCCTGAAAATGTTACTTCTTGTAAAATGTTATCTAAAATAGGGTTTCATAAGGAAGGGTTATTACGTGGATATATTCATCAGGGAAATAAGCAACATGATGCACTGCTGTATTCTATAATTCGAACGGATGTAGAGAATATAAATTTATAATAAAAAACCCCTCTTATAAAAGAGGGGTTAAGTAAAAATTAACCTAATTTAGGTAATAAACGTTCTCCGCTTTTCATGCTACTTTTACATAAAGGACATTTAGGCTCTTCTTCAAATGAAAAGTTCTTTCTCATCCATCCTAAACAATCCTCTGCTTCACATTCCCAGACAGGGGTTTGTTCTGGTGGTACTTCTGCTACATCGTTCTTTCGATTGCGATACATATAACCACTCCTTTTATGTAAAAAATTTTAGTTATATATTAAAAAGGTTGTTAACCGTGCTGGTAACAACCTTTTTATTGTTTAAATTATAGCTTTACAACGTTTTTAGCTTGAGGTCCACGGTTACCGTCTTCAACTTCGAAGCTAACTTCTTGACCTTCGTCAAGAGATTTGAAGCCGTCGCCAGTGATAGCTGAGAAGTGAACGAATACGTCGTTACCGTCTGCAACTTCGATGAAACCGAAACCTTTTTCGCTGTTAAACCATTTTACTTTACCTGTTAATGTCATGGTAATGCCTCCTAAAATTTAAAAAGATTACAATATGATCGGCCTTATTTGAATGAAAAATAAAATTTCACATATTATCAAAAACCAATAAGGCATATAAAATATTCCTGATTGATACTTGATAATATGCAAAGAAAATATAGTGTTAAATTGACCTTAATTACTATCTTACAACAAATGGTGGGAAATAGCAAGTGCTGGTAATACCAGTGAATAATCATGGTGATAATAGTAAAACGCACAAAGTCATCTCTTTTATTTATATATTATTCCTAATTTGGGTTTATGCTAAACTGAGAACATTTTTATTGGAAATTTGTGTTAGGAAAACGATATATAGTATAAGAATAGTGTTGATGTATTTGTTAAGGAGGCTAGAATATTGCAATTTACTCAATTTAAAATAATTGAAGCAGCCAAAGAAGGTAGAAAAAAAGTTCATCCAGTATTCGCTGTTATACTTGCGATTGTATTTTTAACTTTAGGTGAATTGTTCATGTTATTTATGTTGTTTTTACCGAAAGCAGAAACACTTTTAATGAAGGCAATTTATAGTGATATTGAGATGATATTGACGTTTGGCGGAGCTATATTTTTTGTTTTTTTATGGATTAGATTTGTAGAGAAAAGATCATTTTCAGCCATTGGTTTTTGGAGAAATCAGTGGATAAGAAAATATTTGAAAGGTGCATTAATAGGTTTTATTTTCATTTCAATACCAGTCCTGGTCCTTCTATTAACAGGAAATGTACAATTACAAATGCAACAAATTACACCAACCGCTATACTTGGAATTGCGGGGTCTTTAGTTGCTTTTTTAATACAAGGTGCAACAGAAGAAATCGTTGTTCGAGGTTGGTTATTTCCAGTCCTTTCTGTTAGAAGCCGTATATGGATTGGGATTGTTGTTACTTCTTTTTTATTTGGCTTTCTTCATTTACTAAATCCAGGTATTACAATTCTTTCAATATCGAATATAATATTAGTTGGTGTATTTGCAGCTTTTTATGTTTTGAAAGACAGTTGTCTTTGGGGGATATGTGCATGGCATTCCATTTGGAATTGGGCGCAATATAACGTATTTGGTTTTGCAGTAAGTGGAATGGCAATGTATTCTACACCGCTTTTTAAACCTGTAACAAACGGATCGGAATTCCTTCATGGAGGTTCGTTCGGAATTGAGGGGAGTATCATAACGACAATATTGCTTTCTATCGCTTCAATTGTTCTATGGAGACAGTTGTGGGGGGAAAAGCGATTTAATTAATGAAAGTGGGAGAAATTATGGGGATTATAGCGTTTGAGGGAGCGAGCGCGGTTGGTAAGAGCACCACGTGTCGTGAGTTAGAAAAAAATTATGGTGCGTACATTATACCTGAAGTGAACTTATTATTTGAAAGACCAAAAAACGAACATAGAACATGGTATTTTGAAAAACAAGTAGAGCGCTGGAAAATAGCAGTGCAGAAGTCAAAGCAATATGAATTAGTAATACTTGATGGCGACATTTATCAGCCACTTAGTTATAATTGGTGTTTCCATTTTGAAGTATTTAATCAACCGTTATCTTTAATAGAAAATTTTTATAAAGAAAAGCTGATTAATAAGGAAATTGGTTTTCCCGATCAATATTTTTATTTATATACGAATGATGAAGAACTTAGAAAACGGAAAGAATGTGACGAGACAAAAAGAAGAAGAAACTTTGAAAAACATTTACATATATCAAAATCGTTTCAACGTTATTATGAAAATTTAAATACCGTTACAGACGGGTACTGTAAAATGATTGACGCGAAAAGTGTAAAATCGAATGAATTAGAAATTGTAAATAGTTTGAATAGTTTAAATGTGTGTGAAAAGAGCCGTTTTGATGTTTCGCAGTTAGATGCAATTACGAAGTGGTTGAAAGAACAACGTGCATAAAAACGACGAGTGCCTTATAAGGCGCTCGTCGTTTTTTTATGTATTATATATTGAATTTAAAATTTGTAAGTTTGCTTTTTCATTTTTTTTAATAGCATTTTTATATTTAGCTAGAAAGAGTTGAGAAGGATAAACTGGGAGTTCACCGCAAATATCAATACCATAGATAGATTTATTCATAATAAGACAATGAATAAATTGTAAAAGTATAGATAGTTTCATATGCCCTTGATCCCAATTTGTAATAGTAACTTTTGGATCTAAAACATCCTTATCAATGCTTACATATATTGTTTCTGTATGAATATGTGAAAGTATTGTATGTATCGATACTTCATGTGAGATATCAATCGGAAAAATTTCTACGTATGAACAATCATTAGAATGAATTGTTAGAGAAGAAGGCCCGATAATAATTACTTTCTTTAAATTACCATTATTTCGAAGAGAAAATGATACCCAAGATCCGCAGGAAATAAGAGTCTGTTCATTTGCTTCCTTTAAGTTCATATCAGTATGATGATCAAATAGTATAAGGGTAAAAGGTTTGTCTATTTCTTCTAGTAATAAATAAGATACATAATGATAATTTCCAGAACCGATAAAAGTGATTCCTTTTTGCTCTCTACGACATAACTCCCTTTTTATATGCATTAAAGAAGGGGTCTCGCAATATAGATTTGAGTGCTCTAAATGACTAAAATCAACATCTTCATGTGAATAAGAATGAAGTTTATTTTGTAATAAATACGTATCGTCAAAGTTTAAAAAAGTTAATCCGCTATACAATAAACTCATATTTATTCATCTCCTATATATGTAGGCTAGCATATATTTTTATAAATGAAAAACGAAATGCTTAGAGATGGATTTGAAATAGATGGATTATTTTTACAGAATAATCTTTCAATTTATAAAGAAAAGAAATATAATATAAGGAAATATGTATGTGTTTCAGGAAATAGAAACTATGTAATAAATGAAAATGAAACTTGAAATGGAATTGAGAAAAAAGTAGGTAAAGAATAACTACCAGCCAAAGCTCAGTTAATTCAACAAATAATTAATGTTCAAGTTATTATTTGTGAAAGGAGAATAAATGTAAGTATGAAAAAGATTATTATTTCAGATCTTGATGGGACTTTATTAAGAAGCGATAAAACAATTTCAGAGAAAACTATAAATATTTTAAGGGAATGTAAAAATAATGGAGACGAATTGATTTTTGCTACAGCAAGGCCGCCAAGAGCTATAAAACAGTATATTTCCAACTTGTTAAAGAGTGAGATTATAATTTGTTATAACGGGGCTTTAGTTCTTAAAGGTAATGATATTTTATATGAAATGAAGATTTCTAAAAAAAACATTTTAGAAATCATAGAAATAGCAAAAAAGTATAATCTTCATGAGATTTGTCTTGAAATAGGTGATAAGTTGTATTCAAATTTTGATGTTACTGGTTATTTTGGTAATGTACCATGTGAAATTATGGATGTAAGAGATTTAGACTTTGAAAAAGCTTCTAAAGTAATTATTTGTACGAAAGGCTCAATAAACAAGGAGTTCATTAAAGAATTGCCTCGTGAATGCAAGGCGGTAATTACAGATGACGGGACATTGTGTCAAATTATGCATGCAGAGGTTTCAAAATGGAATAGTATTCAACATGTTTTACAGCACTTAAATCGAGACGTATCTGAAGTAATTGCCTTTGGGGATGACTACAATGATATGGAAATGATAGAGAAATGTGGGATTGGTGTAGCGATGAGCAACGCTGTTGAGGAATTAAAGGCAGTCGCTAAATTTATTGCTAAAAGTAACGATGAGGATGGAGTTGCTACATTTTTAGAAAGTAAAAGTTATGTTTATGTTAACTAGTATGAAAAAAATTGTAGTAAGCAGCGAAAAAAGAGATGCTGCATCTGTTTTTGATAAATAGATATTATGAATGGGATACGTGGGAGGAAACAAGCAAGATGAAAACATTATTTAAAATAATAGGTATTATAGCTGGTATGGCGATAATCGGCGTAGGTGTAACATATGGTATGCTGTATTATTTGAATAACAGTAAACCAGCTGCGAAAAAGGCATCTCCAGCCGCTCCAGCAGCAGAAGTACTAGCCGATAGTAATGTAAAAGCTGAAGATGCAAAGCTTTTAGAAAATGGCAATCATTCATTACCGAATAGCGGTTTTAATAAAAATTTCAAGTGGACAGATGAGAACATACAGACAGCATTACATGAAATGGCTCATCAAAAAACGAAAGCTGATCAAAAGTGGGGCTATATTTTTATCACACAAGAACGTATTGAAAGTTTACTTGATATTGTAAAGAGTAATGATTTAGTACAAGGAAATACATATGCAGACATTTTAGAGAGATGGAAACAAGGGAAATATGAAAAGATGGACGCGGATCACAATAAGATTTGGAAATTACAAAGCGGGAATTTAGGTGAAGGGAAAGGAGTACTGTCAGAAGCGGAACAAAAAGAATTGATCAATCAATTGTTTATGGAAAAAGGTACATATTCAGGCAGTAAATTAATTGCAGGTGGGGAACAGACTAATAAATAAGATAATATTGGAGGAGAGTAATTGCTTTTTAGGCAGTTACTCTTTTTTTGTGTGCACTTTTATTCTTTCTCTAGCAAGGAAAGAAACGATTGTAAAACCGGTGAAATCCATCTAGATTTATGATAGATTACATGACTTTGAATAACTGCTGGCGTTTCGATAGGCTGAAAACAGAGTTGCTCTTTTTCACAACTTTCTTGTACAACGATGTAAGGAAGAATTGAAATGCCTAACTCGCACATGACAGATTGTTTAATGACTTCAACGTTGGAAGTTTCAAATGTTTTAGCTGGAATATTCCCGCTTTGACGCAAAAAACGATCTACCATCGGTCTATAGCCGCAGCTTTGTTCCGTAAATATAAATTGGGTATCGTTTAGTAAACAAAATGGATTAGAGTGTGTTGAGTAATGTGTAGGTAAAATCCATCCAAATGATTCATTACAAAAAGTACGTGTAATAAAATCATTATGTTCCATACTTTCCCCAATTATGAAAATAACATCTGTTTCTCCTTCACGTAGCTTATTCATTGCTTGTTCGTTTGTATTTGTTTCCAGTACGATATTTACTTTCGGATTTTCCTGTTTGTAGGTACGTAATAATTGTGGTAATCGGTACACTGCTAATGATTCGTTAGATGTAATGCTTAATGTTCCCTCTAAATTATCACTATTTTGAGGGATTTCTTGTGCTTTTTCATAAATAGCAAGTAACTCTAGGGCATAAGGATGAAATTGATGACCTGCTTTTGTAAGAAGTACTTTTTTCCCTAATCGATCAAAAAGAGGGAGGTGTAAATCGTTTTCTAATGCTTTCATATGCGCTGTTACAGTAGATTGCGCATAACCTAACGCATGAGCAGCTTTAGAAAAGCTACCATACTTAACGATGGCACAAAAAGTTTTAACATGTCTCATTTCCATAAGCAATCCCTCTTTTATTATCATGATTTGTGAATGATTATATCACGTATTTCAATTTTCCAAATGATTAAATTCTTTATAAAATGAAATTATAGAAATATTCATTTAAGTTATATTGGAGGAGAAATGATGATCAAAAAGAGCTATCATGTAGCTGTAGTTGGTGCTACAGGTGCAGTTGGACAGAAAATTATTGAACTGTTAGAGAAAGAAACTAATTTTAATATAGTTGAAGTTACATTGCTTTCGTCAAAACGATCCGCTGGTAAGGTAGTGCAGTTTCAAGGACGAGAGATAATAATACAAGAGGCAAAAACAACAAGCTTTGAAGGTGTAGATATTGCCTTTTTTAGCGCTGGAGGAGAAGTTTCAAAACGATTTGTTAATCATGCAGTTTCTAGTGGCACAATCGTAATTGATAACACGAGTGAATACCGAATGGCTCACGATGTACCGCTCGTTGTTCCAGAAGTAAATGCGCACACTTTAAAGAAGCATAACGGTATCATAGCGGTTCCAAATTGTTCAGCATTACAGATGGTAACAGCTCTTCAGCCGATACGAAAATCATTTGGTTTAGAACGAATTATCGTTTCAACATATCAAGCTGTATCTGGCTCAGGAATTCATGCAATTCATGAATTAAAAGAACAGGCTAAATCAATGCTTGCAGGTGAAGAAGTGGAGAGTACTATATTGCCCGCGAAAAAAGATAAAAAACACTATCCAATTGCATTTAATGTATTGCCTCAAGTAGATCTATTTACAGAGAATGATTTTACATTTGAAGAAGTAAAAATGATTCAAGAAACGAAGAAAATTTTGGAGGATCAAAACTTGAAAATGGCAGCAACTTGTGTGCGTGTTCCAGTTGTTTCAGGGCATTCAGAATCGGTTTATATTGAACTTGAAAAAGAAGCGACCGTTGCAGAAATAAGAGAAGTATTGATGGATGCACCAGGTGTTATATTGCAAGATAATCCTAGTGAACAGCTGTATCCTATGCCATTATATGCAGAGGGGAAAATAGATACATTTGTCGGGAGAATTAGAAAAGACCCTGATACGCCAAAAGGGTTCCATCTTTGGATTGTTTCCGATAATTTATTAAAAGGGGCTGCTTGGAATTCGGTTCAAATCGCAGAAACGATGGTGGAAGAGGGAATCATTTAGTATTAAGAAAACTAGGAAACTGTTAATGATTACAGTTTCCTAGTTTTTATTTTATCCCAGCCACATTTGATTTGAATGACAGTAAAAAACATCAAGAATGAATAAAATTCATTTGGTATGATATGGATATATTCAATGTGAGGGGGAAATGTGATGTATGAAGTAAAGGGGTATTTTTCATCATTAAAAGGAAGTTATTATGATATTGGAAAGCAACAAGGAGAGTTTGTAAAAAATTATCCGTATCTCATTCCGCAATTTATACAACAAGAACATTTAGTATCAGATAACTATTGGACAGAATCTAGAAATATATTAAATCAATATTGTCCTGGAATTAATGAAGAAATTGAAGGTTTTTGTGAAGTATTGAAAATTTCTTCTAAACATATGATGTATTATTATCAAACATTATTAAAAGCAGGATGTAGTCATTGTGTCGTATTACCTAAAAAGACAGATTCAAAGCACACATATGTTTTAAGAAATTATGATTTGTCGCCCGAAATAGATGATATGCGTTTTTGCTCAACACATGTTGAAGGTGCATATGTGCATAGTGGCTTTTCTACTCAATATTTCGGACGAACAGAAGGAGTTAACGAGCATGGGTTAGCTGTTACATTTTCAGCATGTGGTCAACCAGTAGGAAATATAGAAGGCTTACGAAAGCCAGTGTTAAATGGTTTACAATGTTTTGCGGTAATTCGAGTGTTATTGGAGAAATGTAAAAATGTGCAAGAGGCGAAATTACTAATAGATGAAATGCCAATTGCAAGTAATATTAATCTAATTGTAGCGGATCCTCTAGACGCAGCGCGTATTGAAATATTTGATGGATATAAATCTATAAGCACACTTGAAGAGGAAAAACAAAATTTTATCGTATCAACAAACCATGCGATCAGTTTACCTATTCAAAAATTAAATAGTAGGAGATTAGAACAATCTACAAACAGATATCACATATTGTATGATCATTTAAATCGAAATGAAGAAGTGTGTATGGAATCTTTAAAAGGATTAGTAGAAAAAGAGTATCCTACTGGGCTGACAGTACATAATTATGAAGAGTGGTTTGGAACTTTGCATTCTGTCTTATTTGATTTACATAATCGTACAATGAATATTTGCTTCGGCTCTCCACTTTTAAACGACTGGTACTCATTGAAAGTTGGAGAAAGTCTTCCGTTTTCTGAGGTGAATGTGAACTTTAAAAATAAAACGTATGCTGATTTTTGGAGAGAAGAGCATAATAAATTGATTTCAAAAGATTAAATGGGATAAAATGGTGATAGAAAGGTATATATACTGGAGGGATTGCCATTGCTAAAAGTTATGTTACCGATTGTTTTTATCTTAATTGTTGTCGTTTCAATGTATATTACTTATGAAAAAAGAAAAAAAGCAGGTGTAAAAGGATTGAAGAGTGCGTTACCTTCAATTTGTTTCTTTGCAATTGCGATTTTAAATTTCTTTGCATATTGGTTTAGTTTTGGCGGTATGTTTACTTGGTTGTTTTCAATCGTATTATTGCTAGTTGCAGCATATTTCACGAAATATATTCCAATATCTAAAAAGGTACATTGAAATCTATATGAATCTTAATATGATGTTTTATTTTGAAAAGAGATTATTCTACTAGTTCGTTGTAAAGCGATTTTATAGGATAATCTCTTTTGTTCGTTTAGCTTTGTAAAGAATGTACTGTTCTTTTAAGTTGCTCAATAAATTCTCGAGTTGCAGCACACATATATTTATCTTTTCTATAAATAAGGCCAATTTCTGTTGTTGGAGTAGGATTTTCTATTTTAATAGCTCGAATGTTTTTATTTTGTAAGAAGTCTATATAAGGTTTTGGTAACACTGTAATTCCCATTCCTTTTGAAACCATTTGGATTAAAGATTCCATTGTACTAATTTCTAAAATTGGTTTTGGTTTAAAATTGAATTTTTGACAATGAGATGTAATTAATTCAGTTAAAAAATAATTTTTAGGTAAAAGAATTAAAGGGTAGTTCTGTAATTCAGCAATAGATACATGCTCACGATCAGCTAGTTGATGACCGGTTGGAACGACTAATGTAAGTTCACTTTTGTATAGAGGGGTAGAAATAATCTCTTTATCTTGCACCGGAAGAAATGTAATGCCAATATCAAGTTCGTTTTGTAATAATTTTTCGCGAATATCTCCTGTACGAAGCCCTAATATAGAAAGTTCTATATTGGGATATAAATGATTAAAATTTAAAATAGCTGGTGGTAGTAAATAATTTACGACGGTTAACAAAGACCCTATTGTTAAGGAACCTTGCTGTAAGCCGTTTAAATCTTGAATTGCAGAACGAGCTTGTTCGACTTCATGGAAAATGGTTTTACTATGTAATAATAAAATCCTTCCTGCGTCAGTTAAAGATATTTTTTTACCAATGCGATCGAAAAGCGGCATTCCTACTTCATGTTCTAATGCACGTATTTGCTGACTTAGTGAAGGTTGTGAAATGTTTAATTTCTCAGCTGCTTTTGTGAAATGCAATTCTTTTGAAACAGCTAAAAAATATTCAAGTTGTCTTAATTCGATTGGAATCACCTCAAGTTTAATTATAGGTTATACCTATCATTATTATATAAATAATTGGATTGAACAATGAATTTTCGGGTTTTATAATCATCTTTATATAACAGAGATAGTTTTGAAAATAAATTGAGTGAGAAAATTCATGTAACACCTTTAAAGGAGGAAATAGAATGGCTAATGAATATCAATTATTATCTTTAAATATAGGGTTACCAAAAGAGGTTACATATGGCGGAAAGGTAATTTATACAGGTATAAATAAGAAACAAGTAAAGGAACCGGTGTTTTTATCCTTTGTAAAATTTAATGGAGATGGACAAGCGGACTTAGTTCATCATGGCGGAGTAGATAAAGCCGTTTGTGTGTATTCCGGAGAACATTATAGATACTGGGAAAAAGAATTGAATCAGTCTCTTGTATATGGAGCATTCGGAGAAAATATAACAATTAATGCTATGTGTGAAGAGGATGTTTGTATTGGTGATACATTTCAAATTGGAGAAGCAATTGTACAAATAACACAGCCAAGACAACCTTGTTTTAAATTAGCTAAGAAATACAATATTCCAAAGTTACCATTATATTTTCAAGAAACAGGATATACAGGATTTTATTTTCGTGTATTAAAAGAAGGATGGGTATCACCTGTTGATACGTTAAAGTTACTGAAGTCTGATCCGAAAGGTGTTACAGTAGCATTTGCTAATCGTATCATGCATAAAGAAAAACAAAATTTGGAGGGGCTAAAAATGATCTTAGAAGTACGTGCACTTTCTACTAGTTGGAGAAATACATTTGAAAAGCGAATGAGAGGAGAAGAAATTAATACGAAGGAGAGGATTGAAGGAAAAAAATAATAAAAAATATTTTTTATAAAAGGTGCATTTCTATTAGTAAAAATGAATTAGAAAGCACTATTTTTATATAATAAACTTATTAATATTCAAAAATCTTAATATTGTTTTATTCGACTTATTTTCGAATAGTCAAAACATAAAATTAATTAGACTCTTTTTTTATATTTTATGATAGTATATTGATTGGTAAGACCTATTACATTAAGAGCAAGTTATATAACTAAATCTAATTTGATGGAATTAACGTATGGAGGGACAACATGGGGAATGTTGAAATTTTTGAAAAACTTCTTTTAGCAGAACCGAAAAGAGAGCAGTTATTTCCTTTATTTGAAGAAGTGTTTGGAATTACAATTCAAACATTGAATGATTTTTCAGAGAGAGGTTATTGGGATGATACATACAAAGCTTTATCATTTTTATATAAAGATAAAGCGATTGCAAATGTTGCGGTATTTTCGCTACCATTGCTAGTAAATGGTGAAAGAATAAATGCAGCGGGCATTCAATCGGTAATGACACACTCTAATTTTCGTAGACAAGGACTCATGACAAAATTAATGAGTAAAATGATAGAAGAAATCGATAAGAAATGTGAATGTACATTATTGTTTACGGAAAAACCTGAACTATATACGTCATTTGGTTTTAAAGTTGTGCAGGAGTATTTAATGACTATTCCATATGATAAAAAGAATAATAATGATTCCTTGCTTAGAGAGCTAGATTATTATATGGAAGAGGATAGAAAATTAATACATGAAACTATAGATAGTAGCCAAAGACTTTCAAATAATTTTTCAACATTAAACTTCCATCCTTCGTTTTATTTGAATATGTACAATTTGGAATGGGATAAGAAATTGTATTATTCAGAGAAACTAGATGCTCTAATTGTATATGAAGTAGATAATGAAAAGTTGAAATTATATGGGGTGTTTGCATCAGTAATTCCAGTTTTAGATGAAATATGCGGGGAAATCGCTGAAAGATTTACAGAAATCGAATTTTACTTCTCTCCTGATCAATTAGGGGTTGAGGATGTACAGTTTACAGAATTACAGTCTAGTAAGTATTTAATGGTTCGAAGTAGTAGAGAGTTGGATTTGAAAGGTTATAAATTCCCAGTATTAGTAGAATTTTAAATGTGCATACAGATGCTTTATTATGGAGGAACTATGAAAATATCATATATACCAGAACATATTGCGCAACTTACTATAATGAATGTACCTGAATATTATAAGCTTAATAACAATCATGCGTTGATTGTCCGCTCGAAAGCCGAAACAGATTTTTGGCGTAAAACACATTATGGTTTTGATGTAATGAATGGTCATGTATTTTATACTGAGATGATGACAGATTTTCAAGCTGAAGTTCAATTGCGTATGAATCCAAATTCAAAATTCGATCAAGCGGGTCTTTTTGTTATGTTTTCGGAAAAGTGTTGGCTGAAAACTTCATTAGAATATATTCCAGATGGTCCATCACATTTAGGAGCTGTCGTAACGAATAATGGATATTCTGATTGGTCCACACAAGACTTTCCAACAGAATTAGCTAACGAGCAACTTCGTTTTCGAATTGTTCGTAAACGTGGTGATTATACAATATATGTGAAGAAGATCCACCAATGGGAACAAATAAGAATCGCTCATTTGATGGAGGATATAGGAAATGAGCCTGTTAAAATAGGTTTCTACACGTGTAGTCCTTCTAAAAATAATGGATTTGAGACTGAGTTTTTAGAGTTTACAACTGAAAAAATATAGATAAAAAACCGTATTCTTTTCATTAAGAATGCGGTTTTTTATATTTATATAATACAAGGCACATTTATTGACCGAAAAGTCATTAATGCTTATCATTTAATAATGTTAAATATTAATTTACATAATATAATAGGAATAAGAAAGAAATTACAAACTACAGCGCTTAAATAAGGAGGGATATGAGTTATTCGGTGGTAATTTCATAGGAAAAAGGAGATTATGTATGAAATCATTTCGCAAGTTATTACAGTATTTAAAACCATACATGTTCTTCGCTATTATTGGACCGCTATTTATGGTACTTGAGGTTGCGATGGACTTGATTCAACCGACTATTATGCAACATATTATTGATGTTGGGATAGCAAATCGGGATATGAATTATGTAATAAAAATGGGGCTTCTTATGATAGGAGCAGCAGCACTCGGTTTAGTTGGAGGACTTGGGTGTATGATGTATTCTACAAAAGCAGCTGTTAATTTCGCTACAGACATACGAAAAGATGTATTTGCGAAAATAGAAACATTTTCTAGTGAAAATCGTGATTCATTTGGAACTGGGAAATTGTTAACGATTGTGACAAATGATATTACTTCTATTCAATCGGCGATGACGATGACACTACGTGTACTTGTTCGTGGTCCTTTGTTATTTATCGGAAGTATAATAATTGTTTTTGTAACAGCGCGCGAGTTATTTCCTATATTGCTCGTAGTTGTTCCAATTTTATTACTTGCAATTATATTCATTGCAAGTAAAGCAAGCGGGACGTTCAAAAAAGTGCAAGAGGCATTAGATAAAGTGAATACAAAGTTACAAGAAAATTTATCTGGTGTACGTGTTATAAAAGCGTATGTAAGACAAAAATATGAAATTAATCAGTTTGGAAATGTTAATACAAATTTAACGAGGATAAATATTCGAGCGGTGCAGCTTATTTCTTTAATGATGCCAATCATTATGTTAGTTGTAAGTGGTGGGATTGTCGCAACATTATGGATTGGCGGAGAAAAAGTATTTAATGGAACGCTT
Source organism: Bacillus cereus (assembly GCF_007678085.1). Classification (GTDB taxonomy): domain Bacteria; phylum Bacillota; class Bacilli; order Bacillales; family Bacillaceae_G; genus Bacillus_A; species Bacillus_A cereus_BE. The sequence continues at coordinate 878,072 of NZ_VEDW01000001.1, forward strand.
CAAGTAGGAGCTATATTAGCGTTTATAAACTATTTAAATATTATTTTAATGTCGCTTATGTCTATAAGTATGGTATTTATTCAAATTGCGCGAGCATTTCCCTCTGCAGATCGAGTACAGCAGGTTTTAAATACTGAGGTTGATATTATGAGCGAAACAAATGCGCTTGTACCTAAGCAAATCGAGGGATACATTGACTTTAAAAAAGTTAGTTATAGTTACACGAAAAATAATGAATATGTATTAAAAGATATTTCATTTAACATATGTAAAGGTGAAAAAGTAGGGATTATTGGTTCTACAGGGAGTGGTAAATCTACTTTAGCAAAACTGTTACCGCGTTTATACGATGTTGATCAAGGTGAAATATGCATTGATGGGAAAAATGTTAAGGCGTATGATTTACAAAAACTTCGTGCTTCAATAGGTTTTGTACCACAAAAGGCATTGTTGTTTTCAGGTAGTATAGAAGATAACTTACGTTATGGTAAAGAAGATGCAACAAGTGACGAACTCGAAGTAGCGGCTTCATCTGCTTGTGCGACCGAGTTTATCAACAAATTGGAAGATTCTTATCAATATCATTTAACACAAGGTGCGACGAATTTATCAGGTGGACAAAAGCAAAGGGTATCCATTGCAAGGGCACTTGTGAGAAAGCCATCCATTCTAATATTAGATGATTCTACATCAGCAGTTGATGCGAAATCAGAATCTAACATTCAATCGGCATTAAGAACAGAATATGAAGGAACAACAACGTTATTAATTGCCTCTAAAATTTCATCAATCATAGATGCTGATAAAATTCTTGTTTTAGATAATGGTGAATTAGTTGGTGATGGTACACATGAAGAATTGTTAGAACAATGTGAGGTATATCAAGAAATCTATCTTTCCCAAGGTGGCAATTTACTTAAAGAAGGTGGGAAAGAACATGCGTAATTTTCAAGGGCAATTTGCTAATAAAGGTGGACGTAACGCCCCTAAAATGAGTAAAGCTAGAAATACTAAAGGAACTGTAATGCGAGTATGGAACTATATGGGGTATCAAAAGGCTGCTCTTACGTTCGTTATATGTTTAGTATTTGTTACGACGTTACTTGGGTTATTAGGTCCTTATTTAATGGGAGTAATTATAGATCAATATATTGTACCGAAAGATTTAAGTGGAACTGCAAGAATGTGCATGTTACTTATCGCAATTTACGGTGTTACAGTGTTTTTAACATGGTTACAAACATTTGTTATGATTAATGTTGCATTAAAAACAATACAAAAAATACGACAAGATATTTTTGAGAAAATCCAAACGCTTTCTTTACGGTTCTTCGATGTACGTTCTCAAGGGGATTTAATGAGCCGTGTGACAAATGATATAGATAATTTGAATCAAGCGTTGACGCAAAGTGTTGTACAAATTATTTCATCAGCATTAACATTTATAGGTGTAACAATTGCGATGTTCGCATTAGATTGGATTTTAGCGATTGTTACATTAATTACAGTACCTTTTATGTTTTTCGTTACAAAAAAACTAGTTGCTTATAGTGGTAAAAACTTTGCAAAGCGTCAAAAAGATTTAGGAGAATTAAATGGTTTTATTGAGGAAGCTATAACAGGAGCGGATGTTACCACGTTATACGGGAAAGAAAAAGAAACCGTACAAAATTTCAATAAAATTAACGAGCAATTAAGAGTTTCAGCTACGAAGGCGGATACCTTTTCAGCTTTTATTTTTCCAAGTATGAACTTTATAAATAACTTAGGTATGGGGCTTGTAATTGGGACTGGATCAGTAATGGTTTTAAATGGAATGACAACAGTTGGTGTCATTGCCGCTTTTATTAATTATTCTCGTCAATTCTCAAGACCGCTCAGTCAATTCGCAACTTTAATGAATACGATTCAAGCGGCAGTTGCTGGTGGAGAACGTGTCTTTGAAATTATGGATGAAGTACCGGAAATTCAAAATAAAAAAGAAGCGTTCGTTGTACAAAATTTACAAGGGCATGTTGCACTTGAGAATGTTTCATTCGGTTATGAGGGAAATAAAACGATTTTAAAAGAAGTAAGTCTTAAGGCGCAGCCAGGGGAGACAATTGCTTTAGTTGGTCCCACTGGATCGGGCAAAACAACAATCATTAATTTGCTAACTCGCTTTTACGATATACAGCAAGGGAGAATTCATATCGATGGAAAAAATATAAAAGATTATGATATTAATACGTTGCGAAGTAAAATAGGGGTAGTTTTACAAGATACGTATTTATTTGCTGGGACAATTATGGATAATATCCGCTATGGTCGATTAGATGCTAGTGATGAAGAAGTAATCAATGCAGCTAAGGCAGCATCTGCACATTCTTTTATAAAGCATTTACCGAATCAATATGAAACAAAAATCGCTTCAGAAGGATCGAATTTAAGTCAAGGACAAAAACAACTTCTTGCGATTGCAAGAGCAATTTTAGCAGATGCAGATATATTAATTCTTGATGAAGCGACATCTAATATTGATACGAGAACAGAATTACAAATTCAAGAAGGCCTAAATAATTTAATGAGAGGTCGAACAAGTTTTGTAATTGCTCATCGACTGAAAACGATTGAAAAAGCAAATCAAATCCTTGTTATAAAAGATGGAAGTATTTTGGAAAGAGGGAATCATGAATCTCTTATGGAAGATAGAGGGTTTTACTTTGATCTGTATACGAGTCAGTTTAAAATTTAATAAAAACTTTAATATGGTGCGGTTTCTCGAGAAAGGAGAAACCGCATTTTTATATTTGTAAAGATAATTAGAAATATAAAGTTGGATTTTTTAAGATACATGAATTGTTAGCAAAAACTAGCAACTTCAGTGAAAGATGGAAGAATTAATTTACGTGGAATTGTAATAATCTCAAGAGCCATCTGTGCTGAATAGAGGAGTATTGGAGTTAATTCTAAAGCATGAGTTAATAATAATATAAAGCTTGTTAGGATTGCAAAACTCCCCCAAAAGAAACTATTTGAAGTGTTACGGAAATCTTTTATTAAGGAAAAGAAAGAAAAAAATGCTGTAACAATGAGTATCAAAAATTTATATTTATCAGCCATTAAGCCCCTCCTAAAGAACAGTAACTTATATTATAACGTATTTTTCTGTATTATAATAAAAAGATTTTAAAATAAATAGTTTAAAGACGTAAATGCTGCAACTTAAAAAATATTAGTTGTGGTTTTTATTTTTGAATTCTTTGTATTAGAAAATAGATAATCTAGCATTAAAAATTTAAAAATAGATTAGTGTCCAAATTTTGTTTACTTGAGAAGTACTGGATATTTGACCGGACAATAAGACGAGCTTTGAATATATTAATAAAAAAGGGATGTGGAACAATGGCTAGATATAGTTTACATGCAGGGCACAATAGTATTGTACAGGGTGCAAATTATGGGAACCGGAAAGAACACATTATGGATCGCCAAGTTAAGGATGCGGTTGTTGCTAAATTAAGAGCATTGGGGCATACAGTTTATGATGATACTGATGAAGTAGGGACAACGCAAGCTCAAAATTTAAATAATATTGTTTCAAAAACAAACTCACATGATGTAGATTTAGTAGTTTCATTTCACTTAAATTCATATGATACGAAAGCTAACGGTGTTGAAGTTTTGTACTATGACCAACAGGCTTTATCAGCAAAAATTGCAGCGCAACTTTCAAAAGATATTGGCTGGTCAAATCGTGGCGCAAAGGAACGAAAAGACCTTTATGTATTATCGAATACAAAAGCGCCTGCAATCTTAATCGAACTTGGATTCATTGATAATGAAGCAGATATGGCAAAATGGAATCCGGATAAGATTGCAAATTCAATTGTGTATGCTTTAACTGGGCAATCTGGTGGGACAACTCCGCCATCTAAACAAAATATAATACAATCAGGCGCTTTCTCACCGTATGAAGTTCCTGAAGCTATGCAAGCTTTAAATTCAGTAAAAATGACAGCTAAATTTATTTTACAGCCTGATGGATTAACATATTTTATTTCCGATCCAACATCAGATACTCAATTAAATGGTATGACAGGTTGGCTTGATCGTAAAGGCTGGTGGTATGAAGTAAAGTAAAGGTTCTAGTTTAATGGAACAGAATATTTTAAAAACGATAGGAAATAAAAAGAGGATTACTTATTTTGAGTAATCCTCTTTTTATTATTTTATCTCGTATAAATATGATTAGATATAGAAGATTCCTGTTTTAATACTTAATAAGTAATACATGTAAGTCGGAGGTTCATCGGAAATTTCAAGTATATTTAAAAAGAAAAAATTAGAATTAGAATTTAATTAATTACAATTGAAATAGCACTGAAAATTAATAAAACGGCCATAATGATGTTAAATGATTTAGTATGTTTTAATAAAATTTTTTGGAACATGGAACCAAATAAGCTCCAACTGAATGTACTCATTAACCCGACTACACCTAGAAATAATGAGAAAAGTAGAAAACTTGAATATGAATTATAGTAAGGGAGAATAAAAGTTGACACTACAGTCAGCCCGAATAGTATCCCTTTAGGATTAACAAATTGAAGAAAAATCCCCACTGTAAATAAGTTTTTATTATGTTTTTCATCGGGATCTGTACTAGTTTTACTAGTGAGTATTTTAAAAGCTAAATATAGCATGTATGCTATACCTAAAATTTTTAAAGGGAATTCGATTATGGGTAGGATATTGATTAGTACAATATTAAAGAAGCTACATAAGGAAGTGAGGATGAAAAACCCGAAAGCTACTCCAAAGCAAAATTGCATACTCCTTTTTAAACCATGTTGATTGGCGTATGTCATAGCCAAAAAATTGTTAGGTCCGGGTGTGAAGCTACTTATAAAAACAAATAATAAAAAAGAAAATATAGGCATTCCAAAACCCCCTAATTATTAAGTGTGTGTTATAATGACCGAAAAGGACGATATAACGTGTGCTTTTTATTATACATAATGGTCGTTATATTGTATATAGTTTAGGGGTGTTTCTTATGGAAGAAATTCAACTTATTTTAGCAAAAAATTTAAAAACAATACGTGAAAAAGAAAAAATGAGTTTAGAAAAGGTCTCTCAATTAACAGGTGTGAGTAAAACGATGATTGGACAAATTGAACGAGGAGAGTCAAGCCCAACATTAACAACGATATGGAAAATCGCTAATGGTTTGAAAGTGTCTTTTACTTCTCTAATCAATAATCCGCAACCAGATACGAAAGTTGTTTTACGAAATGATGTTCAAGTATTATCAGAAGACAATGGGAGATATAAAGTGTATCCTTCTTTTCCTTTTCAAGATGATAGGAACTTTGAAATCTATACGGTTGAAATTGAAACAGAAGGAAAATTAATTTCGGAAGGCCATAAAGAAGGGACTGAAGAATTTATAACGGTGTTTGAAGGGGAATTGACAATTGAAATAAATGATTGCCAATATAAATTAAATAGTGGGGATGCAATTCGCTTTAAGGCGGATAAATCGCATTCGTATTATAATTCCGGACGAACGCTAACGCGGTTAAGTATGACCATTTATTATTCAGCTTCATAAACTTACAATTATTTTAAGAATATAAAGAAATATGTGTTGATAAACCATCTATAAGAGATGGTTTTATTTTATTTATTCATAAAAAAAGACACTCGTTTGAGTGTCGACATAGTATTGCTCTCGCGTATAGGATTGGAGTATGATTCTCAAAAACGTATTGAGATGGTTCGCATTTGAGAAACTGTCTTCTTATTCAATGTAACATTGTTAGGAAGAAGTGTAAATTGATAATGTATATACGGAAAATTTAGTATAGATAATTTCTACTATTAATATAGTAGAAATGTTTTTTATTGCTTAATCACTATCGTGTAGTTATTGAAAGAATTTTAGCTTTAATTACGTAATCGTTTCTATTTGACCATTTAAGAATGATTATTATAAAAAAGAACGAATCATTTTTTAATCAATTCGTATAATTGTTAAAGAGGCACCAGTTGAACCACCTCCAACTAAATTAACTACGGATAATAGGCCGAATAGTTGAAGTGAAATTGTATTACCAGCAATAAAGTTGGTTATTAAATTATTATTATAATTTGAAGTTGATAGTGCGGGTGAAAAAATAGATCCGGGAAGTGGAGTTGAAGCGTTTAATAGTAGCCTTGTACCAGCAAGTAGTGCAGTTGTCGTATTAACTTGATAGGTTAAATAATATCTCCCAGTAACAGGAACTGTAAATGTATCATTTGAAGCGTTCACTGTAAAATTGCCGAGACTTTGGTTATTAGAAAGTGGAATATTAGTTCCACCTAATATGACTGAAATCGGACCACCTATCGTATTATTAGCGAACATAGAGTTTGTTGTGATAATAGGCCCAGTAATGCCTGTAGGTCCAGTAATGCCTGTGGGCCCAGTAGGACCTGTAAGTCTGTATGGAAGAATAATTTCAAGAGCCAGTGATAATAGTTCTTTTTTTATTTCTTCATTTTTATCTTGAATATAAATCACCTCATTTTTAAATTAGAACGTAACCGATTTAGTATTTTGAAATTGAACTATGATTTTATTATATTAATACTACTAGTTATAGCAACGGTAAAAAGTTTACTATATGTAAAAATCATTTGAGAATGAAAAAGTAGTTATGGAATTCTTCTAAAATGATAGATGTATTATTTTGTTAAGTAGTAAACAAAATGTGGAATGAGGTATTAAATTGAACCGCAATGACAAATTATCGTTGAATAAAGGTATGATAAGACCAGAAAATATTGGACCTACCTTTCCGGTTATTCCGCCAATTTATATTCCAACGGGAGTACCAGGTCCAACGGGAGTACCAGGTCCAACGGGAGTACCAGGAACAACGGGAGCAACAGGTCCAACGGGAGCACCAGGAACAACGGGAGTACCAGGTCCAACGGGAACAACAGGTCCAACGGGAGTACCAGGAACAACGGGAGTACCAGGTCCAACGGGAGTACCAGGAACAACGGGAGCAACAGGCCCAACGGGAGCAACAGGCCCAACAGGAACAACGGGAGTACCAGGTCCAACGGGAGCAACAGGCCCAACGGGAGTATCAGGTCCAACGGGAGTACCAGGTCCAACGGGAGTACCAGGAACAACGGGAGCAACAGGCCCAACGGGAGCACCAGGTCCAACGGGAGTATCAGGTCCAACGGGAGTACCAGGAACAACGGGAGCAACAGGCCCAACGGGAGCACCAGGTCCAACGGGAGTACCAGGCCCAACAGGAGTTATTGGGCCCATAACAACAACTAATTTATTATTTTACACTTTTTCAAATGGAGAGAAACTTATATATACAGATTCAGATGGGATAGCTCAATATGGTACAACTCACATATTATCTCCTAATGAGGTTTCATATATTAACTTGTTTATTAATGGAATACTTCAACCACAACCATTATATCAAGTTAGTACTGGTCAGCTAACTTTATTGGATGATCAACCGCCACCTCAAGGCTCATCAATTATTTTGCAATTTATCACTATTAATTAAAAAAGACAGATTCTTAAATGAAAAGAATCTGTCTTTTTTCTACTTTAAATTAGTTAAAATTAAGTGACGATAAATTCGATTGTAATTGGAATTCCACCGTCTAATGCATCTCCGCCAGGAATTGTAATAGCACCAGTAGGTCCAGTAGTAACACTGGAGTTCACACTAGGTTGAAGAATGCCGTTTACATATAAGTTATAATACGTAAAAGTCGGAAAAGTAGTTGCAGTAGTACCAGCATCGTTTAAACAAGCCGTTGCAGCAATCGCAAAAGCTGAACCTGTTCCTGTTCCAGCTCCTAGTGTAGATGTAAATCTTCTAGATGCCATAAATGGTTGGATGATTGGCAATTAATGCTCACCTCCTAAATTATTTTTTGAACGAAGTATAGAATAACTTGTCCGATATATTGTATGAGATTTTTCTATAATAGAAACGGCTTCTTAATTATTGAGAGAACATAATTTTAGTAAAGATATTGTTACTTATCTGAAAAGATGGTGTTGTTACTTGTTGGTTATATGACTTAGTTTTAATATTTAAATTAAAATGTGCTTTTGGACCTAAGAGATAAACGTGGAAAAATAAAATAAACTTTTAAGTTTAGGTGTTTAATCTAAGCAGTCAATTATTAAAAACATATAATTAATATGTGAGTCATGAACATAATTAATTAACGTTTTCAAGTTTAATTATCATTCATGTTTCCTATTTTAAGTGAATGAAATCTATGCACAATTTTATAGTTCTTATAATAGGAAAATACTCAAATATAAGAAAGGTAAGGAGGAAATAAATGAAACATAATGATTGTTTTGGTCATAACAACTGCAATAATCCGATTGTTTTCACTCCAGATTGTTGTAACAATCCACAAACGGTTCCAATTACTAGCGAACAATTAGGAAGATTAATAACTTTACTAAACTCTTTAATTGCGGCTATTGCAGCGTTTTTTGCAAATCCAAGTGATGCAAACAGATTAGCTTTACTCAATTTGTTTACTCAACTATTGAATTTACTAAATGAATTAGCACCTTCTCCAGAAGGGAATTTCTTAAAACAATTAATTCAAAGTATTATTAACTTACTACAATCTCCTAACCCAGACCTAGGTCAATTACTTTCTTTATTACAACAATTCTTCAGTGCTCTTGCACCATTCTTCTTCTCTTTAATTATTGATCCTGCAAGCTTACAACTTCTATTAAACTTATTAGTTCAACTAATTGGTGCTACTCCAGGAGGTGGCCCAACAGGTCCAACAGGTCCAACAGGTCCAGGAGGCGGAGCAACAGGTCCAACAGGCCCAACAGGTCCAGGAGGCGGAGCAACAGGTCCAACGGGTCCGACGGGAGACACAGGCCCGGCAGGAGCAACAGGTCCAACAGGTCCAACGGGAGACACAGGTCTAGCAGGAGCGACAGGAGCAACAGGTCCAACAGGAGATACAGGAGCAGCAGGCCCAACAGGTCCAACGGGAGACACAGGCCCGACAGGAGCAACAGGTCCAACGGGAGATACAGGCCCGACAGGAGCAACAGGTCCAACGGGAGATACAGGCCCGACAGGATTAACAGGAGCAACAGGAGCAACAGGTGGCGGAGCTATTATTCCATTCGCTTCAGGTACAACACCAGCTCTGTTAGTTAACGCAGCATTAGCTAATACAGGAACTCTTCTTGGATTTGGATTTAGTCAGCCTGGCATAGCACCAGGAATTGGAGGAGATCTTACAATATTCCCAGGTGTTGTAGGTGATTATGCATTTGTAGCACCACGTGATGGGATTATCACGTCGTTAGCAGGATTCTTTAGTGCAACAGCGGCATTAGCTCCATTAGCACCTGTTCAAATTCAGTTGCAAATATTTATCGCACCAGCTGCAAGTAATACGTTTACACCAGTAGCGCCACCTCTATTATTAACACCAACATTACCAGCAATCGCAATTGGTACTACAGCAACAGGAATCCAAGCTTATAATGTTCCAGTAGTTGCTGGGGATAAAATACTGGTATACGTTTCATTAACAGCGGCTAGTCCAATAGCTGCAGTTGCTGGATTTGTAAGTGCAGGTTTAAATATCGTCTAATTCGTTACACTATTTAGTTGAAATTTAAACATTGATTTGTATAAAGTCCTTCCTAATTTTATTAGGAAGGACTTTATTTTTTTGGGGAAGAAGTAATTAATTAAAAATTTACTCGAAAAAATTATGATTTATGATTTACACTTTATAGTTTCTGGAATAAGTTAAATCGTTAAAAATTCCTCATAAGCAAAAAAAGATGAATTCTATTAAAAATAGAATTCATCTTTTAACCTATACTAGTCGAGTAAATGGTTTATCGTGATTAGTGGAATTTCATTTCTCAAATTAGAAATATACTATTTGTTTTTATTACAGTTACATCCTTTTTTCTTTACATAGCCTTGATTGGCTAAATCTCTTTGCGATTGGGAATTGGAAGATTGAGAATTCGAAGACTGAGAGGATGCTGATGAACTACTATTTTTATTATGAGAGTAGTTTTTTCGGTAGTTATAATTACTCATAGTACTATCACCTCCAATTAAATATATAAATATTATATGTATGTACTCTATTAATTGTTACGAAAAAATAGGAATGGAGGATATACAATAAAAAAATCTCCTACGTATTTTCCGAGGAGATAAATAATTGTCTTTTTATGATATAAATCAATATCCCCAGTAAAGAGGGAAATAGTAAGAATCCTGGTAATATAAATCTTGTTGTGGACTAGGAGGCTGAGTTGGTGGGTTTATCATTCCGCGGTTTTGATTACAGTTTGCTGACGGACCAATTACTGTAGTGGATTGAATAGGGGATACGGCTTGTTTCCATTGTTGTTCATCGAGACAGTAAGTATGAGCCATCATATTAGCGGGAGTTAATCTTAAAATATCAGAACCAAAAATAACTTCTGGTGTTGGGGCGTCGAAAATAGCTAATAAATGAGTACCATTTGCTGTAGCGACTTCATAATGCCACCACGCTTGTGGAATGTTGGCGACTTGCCCTGGTTGTATCGGTAAGTTTAATATTTGACTTGTAAAAGGATTCAGTAAAGAAACAACTGCAGATCCTGAAATACAGTAAACAAGTTCAGCTGCATTTTGATGTATGTGTGGCTCTATAACATTTCCTGTACTTAAATAGATATCTAGTAAAGAAGTATTTTCTATAGTGTTTAATTGTTTCACACCAAGTACGTTTATATAATTTTGTGCATCTTTCTGAAAAAAATTACTTTCACTTAAATCATGAGTGAAAGTAATTGAGGGGGAAGTGTAGTCGATATTAGAAGTCATTTGTATTACCCGCCTTTCTATAAGTAAGTTAGGTTACAAAATTAGGGTATGTGTCTAGTGTTTATTTTGTGCAGTTGTAGGTAGCTTAATAAATTCGCTTATTCCATAAAGAATAAGGTATTAAGATTAAACTATATTCGTATTCCCGTTCATACTTTGGATTGATGGAAAAAAGTAATGAAAGTGTTAATTTAAAATTACATCAATCATTTATAAGGAGTGAATGTCCATGTCATTTAGTGAAATGATTAGAAATGAAGTGCTCAGCTGGGCGGGTGTTTCTGAAAAACCGCATCGATTTGGTGGTATTGAAATAAATTATGGTAAGACGGAACTTGGCCATCTTCATGGTGATAAATTAATTGATTTACCATTTCTAAAGTTAAAGCGAGATGAATTAGTGAACCAAGGGTTAGTAAAAGCACATCACGTATTACCTGAATCAGGATGGATAAGTTATTATATAAAAAGTGAAGAGGATATTCCATTTGCAATTGAGTTATTTCGAATGCAATATGATCGAGTACAAAAAAATAATGAAGTAAAGTAGATTAATAAAAATTAATTTTCATGTCACATCCCTCCTTAATCGTTCGTCTTGTTGTAGAACGATTAAGGAGGGATTTTATTATGAAAAATTTTGATGTAGCAATTGTTGGTGGTGGGCTTGCTGGATTAACAGCATCTATATATTTAGCGAAAGCTGGAAGGAAGGTTATCGTATTAGAAAAGTCAGGTCACTTCGGTGGTCGCGGGAGGACTATAAATAAAAATGGCATTTGTATGAATCTTGGTGCACATGCTGTATATAGAGGTGGAGAAGCGTTTAAAACTTTTAATGAGCTAGGTATAAATCTACCAGGTGGAGTTCCATCTACAAAAGCACATGGAATATGGAAAGGGGATGTTTTTACCATCCCAACAGATTTTCGCTCTATTTTATCAACACCGTTACTTTCTTGGTCTGCAAAAGTACAGTTCTCTCGTCTAATGATTCATTTAGTGAATTTAGATGTAGGAAAAGTTTCAAAAATGAGTCTATCTACATGGGCGGAAAAGGAAATTAAAGATCCAATGGTTCGAAATATATTTTATGCATTATGCCGTACAACAACATATACGTATGCTCCTACAATACAATTAGCATCTTCAGTACTAAAGCAAATACAGCTTTCTATGAAAGAAGGAGTACTTTATGTAGATGGTGGTTGGGAGACAATCATAACAAATTTAAGGGATATAGCAAGTATCAGTGGTGTGCAATTTCTAGATAAAAAGAATGTGTTGAAAATAGAGAATTGTGAAGGGAAACAAAGAATACAATGTTTTGACGATCAAATATTTGAAGCAGGTGCCGTCATTGTAACAACTCCGCCGAAAGAAGCTTGTAAAATTATAAAAGGTGCAGAGGGAACAAGTTTGCAAAAATGGTGTGAACAATCTATACAAGTGACCGTGGCAGCGTTAGATATTGGTTTAAAACAATTACCGAATCCTATGCATCATTTTTCTTTGGGATTAGATCAACCGATATTTTTCACAAATCAATCGAGAGCAGCTAAATTAAGTGAAGATGGATCGATTGCAGTGAGTCTAATTAAGTATCATAACCCTGTGCTAGAACTGAATCATATTCAACAAGATAAAGAACGGTTAGAAAGTACGATGGAATTGTTACATCCGAACTGGAGAAGAGAAGTTGTTGCACAGCAATATTTACCGAAAATTACGGTAGTACATGATTTTCCTCATATTGACCGTGTTGAAAAACCAGGCCCTAACATACCTGAAATGCCAGGTGTTTACGTTGCAGGAGATTGGGCTGGACATGATGAAATATTAGCTGATGCTGCGATAGCAAGCGGAAAACGTGCAGCGTTACACATATTAAAGCAATCTGAAAGTGAGGCAGTTCATCATGGAAACGGAGCAATTATATGAAACGTATCAATCATTATTATTTTCGTTAGCATATAGAATCCTTGGAAGTGTTATGGATGCTGAAGATATTGTCCATGACGTATTTGTATCACTTAATAATATGGAGGACGTTCAATCTATAGAAAATATGAAAGCATATTTATGTAAAATGGTAACAAATCGCTCAATTGACAAATTACGTTCGGCAGCACATAAACGTAACGTATATGTTGGAATGTGGTTGCCAGAGCCATTTGTGGAAGAGATTGATGATCCATCAGAGTCATTTGTAATGAAAGAATCAATTTCTACGGCATATTTATTACTTTTACAACAACTGACTGAGGTAGAGAGGGTTGTTTTCATATTAAGAGAGGTTTTCAGTTATGACTACGAAGAAATTGCTTCAATTGTTGATAAGAGTAGTGTGAACTGCCGAAAAATCTTTCAACGTGCACGAAAAAGTATTTTGGATAAGCCAAAGCAGTCAACATTAAGTACGAAGAAGATGGCTGCTTATGTGGAGAAATTTGTATCATCATTGCAGTGTGGGGATACGCAAGGAATGTTAGAAGTATTAAAAACAGATGCGATATTGCAAGCAGATGGTGGTGGTAAAGTTACAACTGTAATTCATCCAATTTATTCTGCAGATAGAATTATACGTTTATTCTTTGGAATTGGGAAGAAGTTCCCGGTAGAGTACGTTGTTGATTTTAAGATGGTAAATGGTGCCCCAGGTGTTATTGTTAAAGTAAATAATAAAGTGACTTATGTGCTTTCATTTACATTTGAGAATGAGAAAATCTCAAACATTTATATGATGGTTAATCCTGAAAAACTTATGCACTTAAATGTAACAGTATAAAAAAGACGCATTTCTTTAGAAGTGCGTCTTTTTTTTATTTCTCTAACATTTCAAGAGGTACATCTTTTTCGCCGGCTACCTCAAATTTAATTTCCCCATCTTCTTCATAAATACGTGAAATAATCGGTATAGTAATCATTAATTTTTTATGCTGTTTTCGTTTTCGAGCAGCATCTAAGCTAATCACGTTCATTGTAAGCATCCTTTCTTCTAGAAATATATAAACAAAAGAAAATGCGTCCGGAAAGGGCGCTTAATTGAATTTGAAATACCGATTCATTTAATTGGGGTTTATATGATTTAACAACTGCAATTGAATTAAAAATAGTATGAATGGAATAATTGCACGTAGAAATTAACTTTACCAAAAAACGAAACAATATGCTATAAAAAAATTTAAATCTTTGTCGTATAACGAGAAAAAGATTTTCGTTTCGCATATAATGAAAGTAGACGGGCAGCAAGAGCTTTTTCATCATATTGCTTAGGAAAGGCGATGAAAAAATGGATACGTTAGATTCATTATTATTTCAACTTGAACAATATGGAGAAGAGCATGATCGAAATAAAAAAACACGGGAAGAAAAATTACGGAATATTTCTCGTGAAATGGGGCAATTTTTATCAATTTTAGTAAAAGGATGTAGTGCAAAAAATATTTTAGAAATTGGAACTTCTAATGGATATTCTACATTGTGGTTAGCTAACGCGGTAGAAGAAACAAATGGAAATGTAACAACTGTAGAGCTTTCTTCGGAACGAGTTGGAGAGGCACTTGTCAATTTTGAAAAGGCAAACCTTTTGCAAAGGGTTGATGTTCATAATCAAGAAGCAGGGGCATTTTTAGATTCGCAACTAGATTATTCATTTGATTTTATTTTCCTAGATTCAGAGCGGACGCAATACATGTGGTGGCTTGAGCATATAAAACGCATTTTACAGCCAAAGGGTTTTCTTGTTGTTGATAATGCTACATCTCATGCGAGTGAGTTAGCCGAGTTTATAAACATGATTGAAGAAGATGAAATGTTTGAAACGGTGTTATTGGCATTTCAAAATGGAGCATTCGTAGCGCGCAAGAAGAAATAGGAGTGAGCACAATTTAATTATCACATTGAAAAAGGGTGTATGTCAAAAGATTGAGTACAGTAGGATAAGAAGACCATAATTTATATACGTAATATATGAAGAATCCGCCTTCAGCATGTTGTTCTCTAGGTCTTAAGTCTGAGGAAAATTATGTTGAGAACAGGTATACTTATACTAAGAAACAGGGAATGACTGCATATGCAGGTATTTCTTGAAAAATCGGTTTCAAACAAGTGGAATTCGATGAATGAGATGAAATATATAGTGCATATAAATTCGCACATATAAATAAAGGAGCGATTTTGTTGACTGAACTCGAGAAAAAAGAACCTGTATCGATTGTGAAAGATAATAATGTAGAAGTAGTGGTTGATACAGTTATAAAAGATGCAGAATTAGAGGAATTGAATAAAGAAGCTGATCTTTATGTACAAAAGTTAAATAGCGAGCAAAATACAGATTTATCAAAAGTATTGTCTCAGCTAGGAGATTTAGGAGATAAAGAGCAACAAGCAGCAGGACAAACGTTGTCAGCATTAAAACGTCCTGTAACAGCGATGATGAATGGAAAAAACGAAGAAATTCCAAATACATTGTTAGAATTACGAAAAGTGGTATCAGAACTTGATCCGAATTCATTAAAAGCAAGTGGTATGAAGAAAATTATGTTTAAAGTATTCAAGAAAAATCCACTTGAAACATACGTGCATAAATATCAATCTATAGATAAGCAAATTGAGGAGATTATAAGATCCCTTCTAATTGGTCGTGACAACTTACAAGAAGATACAGTTGGTCTTGAAATGCTTAAAGAACAATCGCACGATAAAATTCATGCTCTTGATAAACAAGTATACTTAGGAAGAAAACTCGCTGGTATGCTAGAAGCTGAGAAACAAAATCCAGAACGTCAAAGAGATATTCCATTAATTAATGATGCATTAGAAAAAATTCTAGTACGTACGCGAAATATGCAGCAAGCGAAAAGTGTATTATTACAATCTATCGCATCTGTAGATATTATTAAGAAAAATAATGAAAAGTTAACAGAGGCAATTCGTAATGCAATTACGATGACGCAAAACGTTGTAACAGTTTCAGCTGCTATCCAGCTAGCGTTAACAAATCAGCGTAAAACAATTGATGCAGTGAATGCGACAAATGAAGCAATTGAATCAATGGTATTAAGTAACTCACAAGCATTAAAACAAAATACAGAAGAAACAACAAAACTTCTTGAAAATCCTGCTATTAGCATGGATAAATTACGTGAATCATTCCAAAATGTATTTGCTGCGATTGAAGCTTCTGAGAAATCATCAGAACGTATTATTGAGTCAAGTAAGAAGTTTGTAATTGAATTAGACACATTTAATGATGAAATGAAACAAAAACTTATTCAGCGTCCAAGGAAATAACAGACTTTTAGAGGAGGTGAAAAAATGAGTTTCATTCAAACCGTATTAGTATTATTGGGTACATTGCTTTTAATTGCATTTACTGTTGTTGTTTTAGTTGTATATTTCGGGCGTAAACTGTATTTTTCATGGGCGAAGCCATATAAAAGAGCACACGATTCTTTAGATAAGTTATCGAATAAATCATTACCGTTTCTACAAGAATTTACACAACATCCACTCTTTTATCGCTGGATTCGTACGGAAGGGAAGAAAGAACAACATACATTAAACACTCTTTTCTGTGCATCGGGTCAACGTACGAGAGAGCAAGTATTCTCAATGTTACCGAAAGAAAAACAGAAAAAAGTACATGTAATGGCAAAAACAACGAAAAAACTTACAAATGAAGATATTGATGTAGCGGCGATGAAAGTAAAAGAATTTTTAAGACAAGAAACGCAGCAAACAGTAAAACCGACAGACTTATCGTTTTATAAATTGTATTTTTATGATCGATATCCAGATGCATTAAATACAATTCAAGCGTATAAACGCTCAATAAATCCTTCATTACAACGCACGGTTGATGATATTACAATTTCAGTATTAAATGCACTTCCGTATTATCAAGAACAACGCATGTTTGAGCAACAACATAAACTTGAAACGTTCTTAATGAAAGATTTAACTGCGATGCTATCGTTAGTCGTACAATTACCACCTTCACAACGACCAGAAAAAGAAGAAGAGTTAAAAATCTACTTGCAAAATTTCCAAAAAGAAATGGAAGTAGTCGAGCGAGATATTCGTGATTCTATTGATCACGATTTGAATGTGAAGATGAGAGCAGCGACTGAGAAGTTTAAGAATAAATAATAAAAGCGCCTTAAAGCTATAGTTCTTAGCTTGTAAGGCGCTTTTTTATTAGATGTTATTTTGCTTTAACGGTAGTATGACTAGATGCAATACTTTCATTATGCAATCGATCAACCGCGGTTACTACATACGTATACGTTTCTCCAGAAATAGCTGTTTTATCTACATAAATTTCTCCAAGTTTTGTTTTTCTTACAGTAGTAAGTAAATGTTTTGGATTTTGTATATCCACTTCATTTTTTCCATTCACACGGTAAATGGCGTAATAAGCAGAGTCATTCTCTCTATCATCAATGATACCTACAGCGATACCTTCATCCCGTGGAATCGCACCTTTTAAAGTCGGTTGTTTTGGTGGTTCATGATCAAGCCAAGGCATAGATGGAATTAGTGCAGGATGTTTATATACGTCTTTTGCGAGTCTATCTTTAACTCCAAGTGGATTGTTATTAATATCTTTTAAGCTAAAATGCATACTACCTTTTATTTCAGGATATAACCGGTTTAATGCAATTTGCCTTGGATATTCTTCTGGGTCGGACCAAGCAGGAACAGAGTTGTTATTAATTTTATAGGCCGCCTGACCGATGTATAGGTGAATTGGTTTATTAGTTGTTTCTTTTACCCACCAATCTACTAATATATCATATGCAGCTGGTGTGAAACCAATATTCCAATATACTTGCGGTGTAATGTAATCAATATAACCTTTTTGTATCCATTCACGTGTATCAGCATAAAGGTCATCATAGTTTCTTTGACCTGCAGTTGTGTTAGAGCCAGTTGGATCGTCGGCTATATTTCGCCATACGCCGAATGGACTAATGCCAAACTTTACGTATGATTTTTCTTGTTTTATAGCAGTATTTAAATCTTTGACAAGTTCATTTACATTGTCACGTCGCCAATCCTCTATATTTGTAAATCTACCGTTATTATATGTTTCGTACGTTTTTTGATCGGGGAATTGTTCACCTGCTACTTTATATGGATAAAAATAATCATCCATATGCAAAGCATCAATATCGTAATTTTGTACGATTTCTAAAGCACCTTCTGTTATAAATTTTTTCACCTCTGGAATACCAGGGTTGTAATATAATTTTCCGCCATAAGGTACAATCCAATCCGGATGTTGTCTTGCAGGGTGATTATCTGATAATCGATTTATATCAGTGTGATTCATCGTTATTCGGTATGGATTAATCCATGCGTGGAATTCTATATTTCTTTTATGAGCTTCTTCAATCATAAATGCGAGCGGGTCGTATCCAGGGTCTTTGCCTTGTGTACCTGTAATGTATTCAGACCAAGGACCGTAATGGGAAGGGTAAAAAGCATCAGCGGTTGGTTTTATTTGTACAACAACTGCATTCATACCAGTGTTTTTTACATCATCTAATAATCTAATAAACTCTTGTTTCTGCTTTTCGATGGGTAAGCCAGTTTTTGAGGGCCAATCAATATTAAGAACAGATGCGATCCATACAGCGCGTAATTCATGTTTTTTGTACGTAGTACTTACTTCAGCGTAAGTAGAGTGAGGGGACATGAAAGGAATAAAAAAGATGACGATACAACATATCATTAATAAACGTTTAACGATCATTTATACGCCTCCCTATTATATGGTTAACTAATATGATATCCGAGGTGAGGTTGTACCTACAATTGAGAAAATAAATATTGAAACATTAATTTAATAGGAAAAATATTTTCACTGAAATTTACTTTCAGTATAACTAAATTCTTTCACGTCTTCATATGCTTGTTAGTAAAGTGAAACTTCCTTTCAATCGAAGGAGATAATTTATAAGTATAGGAGGATTAATAAATGAAGGTTTTATTCGTTTGTTCTGGAGGGATGTCCAGTGCAATTGTTGTAAACGCTTTAAAAAAAGAGGCGGAGAAAAAGGGTGTAAACATGGAAGTGCATGCGATTGGAACAAATGAGGTAGAGGAAGAGGTGAAGAATGGCTGGGATGTTGTAATGGTTGCACCTCAAATAAGACATCGATTTGACTCTGTTAAAAAATTCGCAGAAGAGGAATCTATCCCGTGCGGTATCATACCGCCACAAGCATACACGCCGCTTGGCGGACCAACTTTATTAAAAACTGTAAATGATTTAATTAGTTAGGGGGAAGCGTTATGAATAAGTTTGTCACGTTTCTTGATAAAAATTTATCTGGACCGATGGCAAGGCTTTCTGAACAGAGGCATTTACAAGCAATCCGTGATGGAGTTATTTCTGCATTACCATTTATTATTGTAGGAAGTTTCTTTTTAATCGTAGCATTTCCACCATTACCGAAAGATAGTTTCATATCTGTTTGGGCATTAAAAAACCAAACAAGTATATTAATACCATATCGTTTAACAATGTTTATTATGTCTTTATATATAGCATTTGGAATAGGATATAATTTGGCGAAAAGTTATAAGCTAGATGCTTTATCAGGAGCACAACTTGCTGTATGTTCATTACTACTAACATTAACGCCTGAATTAATTGATAAAAAAGGGTTTATGCTACCGATGACAAATCTCGGAGGACATGGATTATTCGTGACGATGATTGTTTCGATTTTATCAGTGGAGATTTTAAGATTTTGTAAGAAGAAAAATGTAACGATTAAAATGCCAGAACAAGTACCACCATCAGTAGCGCGTTCGTTTGAAGCACTTATACCTGCGGCTTTCGTTATTATTATTATGAGTCTTATTACTGTCGTTTTTAAAGTGGATGTACATTACGTTGTGGATAAATTAGCAGCACCGTTAGTAAAAGCTGGTGATAGTTACTTTGGTGTCATCATCCCTGTATTTTTAATTACATTTTTCTGGTCTTTCGGGATACATGGTGTATCCGTTGTAGGTACGGTAGCAAGGCCGCTTTGGGATGTGTATTTAGGGAAGAACGGTGAAGCTGTAGCAAGTGGGGCAAGTCATTTCCCATTCATTGCACCAGAACCGTTTTATCAATGGTTTATTTGGATTGGTGGTTCGGGAGCAACGTTAGGACTTGTGTTAGCTATGATTGTATTTGGGCGATCAAAATATTCGAAAGCATTATCGAGAACTTGTATAGTGCCCGGCATTTTTAATATTAATGAACCAGTTATATTCGGTTTACCAATTGTCCTGAATCCAATCTTAATTATTCCATTCGTTATTACACCGCTAATAACAGCTACAATAGCTTATTCTGCAACTGCAATGGGTTTTGTAACGCCAACGCATATTATGCCGCCTTGGACACTACCAGCTCCAATTGGTGCGTATTTAGCTACAGGAGGAGATTGGCGTGCAGTTGTATTAGTGTTAATAAATATAGCAATATCATTCCTTATTTATCTACCATTCTTTAAAATGTACGACAAAAATATGCTTGAAATTGAAAAGAATGGTGACGGAGAATCTGTTAATCCGTAAGTTTTATACTGTATTTATGAGTGATAGGTATTTTGCCTATCACTTCTTTCACATGAAGTCCAGAGAGGGTGAAATGGAATGAATATAAAATTTAGTTATAAAGGTGTATTTTTATTACTATTTGGAGTGGTATGTGCAAATTTCCTTTTTGTACCTTTATTAAGAATGATACATCTACCACAAATGCATAGTATATGGCTTGTTACAAGCATTGCGGCAAGTATTTTACTTACAGTAGTTGTTTCTTTTATTGATGGATCGTTTGCATCAAAAACTCAGTTGTTTTTTAGATTTATATTATTTTCAATCGGTTGTACGTTTGTAACTTACATGATTGTTTTTTAGTAAAGGGGAGGTGATGCATGCTATGTATATCGCAGGGATTATGTCCGGTACTTCATTAGATGGAATAGACGTAGCGCTCGTTCATATAGAAGGGAGTGGTGTAGATTCTAAAGTTGAACTCATCCATTTTACTACAGTTCCATTTTGTAATGATATGAAAAATGAGATCCAACAGGCATTATCAATAGAAAATTCAAATGTCCAACTCATATGCAGTTTGAATTTCAAACTCGGTTTATGCTTCGCTAACGCTGTAAAGGAAGCTTGTAAGGAGGTCAATTTTTCTGTGGGAAAATTAGATTTAATAGGTTCTCACGGACAAACGATTTATCATCAGCCAAAGCAAGATGGTAATATGATTCCTTCCACATTGCAAATTGGAGAACCTGCAGTTATAGCGTATGAAACGAACACGACGGTTATTTCTAATTTTCGAACGATGGACATGGCAGCAGGGGGACAAGGTGCACCTCTTGTGCCATATTCAGAGGTTATTTTGTATCGTCATCCAACTAAAAATAGACTACTACAAAATATTGGTGGGATCGGTAATGTTACTGTAGTACCACGTCACATAAGTGATAAAAGCGTTATAGCTTTTGATACAGGTCCAGGGAATATGGTAATTGATGAAGTATGTCAAAGATTATTTCAGTTGCCATATGATCAAAATGGTAAGATTGCAAAACAGGGAGTAGTTGTAGAAGAAATTTTGGCATTTTGTATGAATCATCCATTTTTGAAAATGAATCCACCGAAATCAACTGGTAGAGAACAGTTTGGAGAAGAATTTGTCAGTGAGTTATTGAAGCGGTTTGAAAAGTATAGTAAAGAAAATATATTGACGACTGTCACGATGTTTACAGCAAGTTCAATTGTTCATCACTATAAGGGGTTTATTCTACCATATTATGAAATCGATGAGGTGATTTTAGGCGGTGGCGGTAGTTATAATCGTACACTTGTTGAAATGATAAGAAATGGATTGAAGGAAGAAAAGTGCACAGTATTCATTCAAGAAGATATAGGCCATTCTTCAGAGGCCAAAGAAGCTATCGCTTTTGCAATTTTAGCAAACGAAACGCATCATCGTATTCCGAGTAATGTGCCGAGTGCAACAGGTGCAAAGCAACCCGTAGTTTTAGGGAATGTAACATTCCCTCCAATAAGATGATGAAAATGAGGCGAACATATGAAGTATATGATTGGAGTAGATGGCGGGGGAACGAAGACAGAAGCAATTGCATTTGATAAAGACGGAAACAAACTTGTAAGAGCTACAAGTGGTTTTGGAAATATATTAATAGATTTTGAAGAAGCTCTAGTGCATATTATGGAAGCTATCGATGAATGCCAGAAAGGTTTATTAAATGAGCATTGCGTTTGTATTTGTTTAGGATTAGCGGGTGTAAGTGGAGTAAATACGAATGAATTAACATTACGTCTAAAAAAGAAGTATGGAACACCAATTGAAGTATTTAATGACGCAATGATTGCACATTCAGCTGTTTTAAAAGGGAAGGATGGGATTTTAACGATTGGCGGTACAGGCGCGATTTGTTTAGGAAAGAAAGGAGAAGTGTACGAGTATAGCGGTGGATGGGGACATATTTTAGGTGATGAAGGAAGTGGATATTGGATTGCATTACAAGGTTTAAAGAGAATGGCAAATCAATTTGATCAAGGACTTGCACTTTGTCCATTAAGCTTAAGGATTCAAGATGAGTTTCAACTTTTGACGTCGTCTCATATAAAAAGACTAGTTTATAGTTCTCCAAAAGATAATGTTGCAGCAATTGCGCCATTCATTATTGAGGAGGCGAGAAATGGGAATGATGATGCACAAGAAATTATCCTGCAAGCGGCTAAGGAATTAACGAGAATTACGGTGAATATTTACAATAAAATGCAGTTTGATTTATCAACTTCAATTGCAGTAAGTGGTAGCATATTGTGTTTAGTTCCTGAAATATATGCTGAATTTAAGAAATGCTGTGAGAAAAGTATAGGAGAAGTTACATTTGTATCACAATCTGAACCAGCAGTGAAAGGAACATATTATTTAATGAAGAATAAATATTTTAAAATATAACTGCATGAGAATTTTTGTATGATTTGTAAATATATGATGTTAAAATATATAAAGGGATGTGGATAAAAAAGTACAATATACATAGTTCTTGAATATTGTATATGTATTCCCATGTAGAAAGTGAATGATTATATGATTAATAGTATGCAGTTTTTGTATTTGGTGGCTTCTTATTTATTTGGAAACATATTGACCGCTTATATAGTAACGAAATGGAGACATAACGTTGATATTCGGGATGAAGGAAGCGGTAATCCTGGCGCAAGAAATATGGGGCGTGTATATGGAAAAGGGTATTTCATCGCTACATTTTTAGGTGATGCAATTAAAGGGGCAATCGTAGTTTCTATTGCAAAATACCTTTTTGGAGATTCTACATTTGTATTGTTAGCTTTACTGGCTGTTTTACTTGGACATATTTATCCAATTATATTTAAAGGCAAGGGCGGAAAAGGCATATCCACTTTTATTGGAGGATTAATCGCATTTGATTATTTGATAGCGCTTACTCTTGTTGCTGTTTTCGTTATATTTTATTTAATCTTTAAAGGGTTTACTAAGCCAGGGTTAATTACAATCGCTTGTTTACCAGTTTGCATGATTTTGTATTCTTACTCTATTGTTACGACTATTTTAAGTGCACTTATCATTGTACTTATTTTATATGTAAATCGCGAATGAAATGAACTTTTAATAAGTGGAGTTAATCTCCACTTATCATTTTTATTAAATGCATAAAGGAGAGAAAGCATGGGGTTAATTTATAAAGTTGCTGATCAAGCTTGGGAATTTGAACATATACATAAATTGAATTATAAAACATTTGTAGAAGAAATTCCGCAACATGAAGAAACGAAAGAGCGTGTTCGTATAGATCGTTTTCATGATGAAAATACATATTTAGTTTGTTTAGATGAAGATAAGTTAGTAGGTATGGTTGCGTTGCGAGGGAAACGACCATTCTCATTAGATAATAAAATTTCAAATTTAGATTTTTATTTGCAAGAACATGGAGAAAACGTATATGAAATTCGTTTACTTTCAGTAGAACATGAATATCGAAATGGAAGAGCGTTATTAGGTTTAATTCGCTTTTTACATCGTTATTTGCTTCTAAATGGATATGAATTGGCACTCATTTCTGCAACAACACGTGAACTACCTTTATATGAGCAAATGGGATTCAAATCTTTCCATTCGTTAGTTGGTACAGAAGAAGCAGCCTTCCAGCCAATGTATGTTACCCCTGCTATGTTTGAAGCATCGAGTGTTGGGGGTATTATGACGAAAGAATATACGTTTTTACCTGGTCCAGTAGATATTGAAGACAATGTTCGAAAGGCATTTTCTACTAAGCCTATTTCACATCGTTCTAAGTCATTTCAAGTGACGATGGAAAATGTGAAAAAACGTTTACTGCAAATGACAAAAGCGAAACGTGTGCAAATTATGTTAGGAACAGGGACGTTAGCGAATGATGCCATTGCTTTACAGTTACGTTCTTTAAAAGGAAAAGGGCTAGTATTAACAAATGGGGAATTCGGTAATAGATTAGTTGGACAAGCAGCGCGCGCGCAATTACATTTTGATACGTATAAAAAAGAAATGGGAGAACCATTTATTTATACCGAATTAGAACAAATAATGGAAACTGGAAATTATGAATGGCTTTGGTTTGTTCACCATGAAACATCAACTGGTATGTTAAATGAGTTAGACGAGTTAAATGTTTTATGTAAAAAGTATAAAGTGAAACTATGTGTAGATTGTATTAGTTCAATTGGAGCGATACCGATAGATTTAAAGGATGTATATTTTGCGAGCGGTGTTAGTGGAAAGGCAATTAAATCGTTTACTGGTTTATCTTTCGTTTTTTATAGTCATAATGTGAAAGTAAACGAGACTTTACCGGCCTATATGGACATTGGCATGTACGAAGAAAATGAAAGTATTCCATATTCTCATTCATGGAATTTAATTTATGCATTGCAAGAAGCGTTGAAGAGATTTGAAGATGCAGAAGTATTTGAAAAAATAAAAGAGACGTATGCATATATTGAACATGCTATTACTACTATGAGTTTAAAACTTGTTTCACCTAAAGAACATGCTGCGCCAATTATACTTACCATTCAATTAAATAAAGATCTTTCTTCTAAATCGGTAGGTGATGCGTTAGCGTTACAAGGATATATCGTCCATTATGAATCAGCGTATTTACAAAAGAATAACTGGATCCAAATCGCATGCCTGAATCATTACAAAGAACGTGATATGAAGAGGATGTTAAATTGTTTACAAATGTTTGTATTACAGAGTGAGGTACATATATAAAGACTTTTTCTTAATATAGATGGTTTCGTATAAAGGAGTTGCTACATACGAAAACTTAGGAATAGATCATTGGAAGAGGTGTTAGTATGATAACTAAAAAACTACCGTTACAAATAGAGGATATTAAAAAAGCTCAAACCATTATAGACAGAAATGCTCGTAAAACACCATTAGTAAAATCATTTTATTTGACTAGTAAAACAGGCGGAGAAATTCACTTGAAATTAGAAAATATGCAATTAACGGGTTCTTTTAAATTCCGTGGTGCATTTAATAAAATGTCACAGCTAACAGTTCAGGAAAAAGAGAGAGGAGTAATTGCTTGTTCCGCTGGTAATCATGCACAAGGAATTGCTTTATCAGCTCATTTACTCGGTATTAAGAGTAAAATTGTGATGCCAATTTCTGCACCTCAGGCGAAAGTTGAAGCAACTAGAGGATATGGATCAGAAGTGATTTTATATGGTGAAACTTTTGATGATGCGAAGGCAAAATGTGAGGAGATTATTAAGGAAACAGGTGAAACATACTTACATCCATATGACGATGTAGAAGTAATGGCTGGTCAAGGTACAATAGGATTAGATATTCTTGATGATATGTGGGATGTTGATACTGTCATTGTACCAATTGGTGGAGGTGGAATTATTTCTGGTATTGCTGTTGCATTAAAATCTTTTAATCCATCCATTAATATAATTGGTGTCCAAGCAGACAATGTTCATGGGATGAAGGCATCTTATGACAAAGGTACAATTGTAGAACATTATGAGGCACCTACAATAGCAGACGGCTGCGCAGTTAAAATACCTGGCGATTTAACTTTTGAAGTAGTAAAAGAATTAGTAGATGATATTGTAACGGTATCAGAAGGTGAATTAGAAGTAGCGATGAAAGACTTATTACAACGTGGTAAAGCTGTTGTAGAAGGGGCTGGCGCATTAGCTACTGCTGCTCTACTTGCGGGGAAAGTGAATCCATATATTAAAGGGAAAAAAGTAGTCGCGGTTATATCTGGTGGAAACGTAGACTTGCAGCGCATTTCAAGTGTTTGTGAGCAATTTTTTGTAGCCAATGAAGTGAAATAGTATTTTTTAAAATAGTGTTAAGAATGAGGAGCTAAGAGGATTGATCTTAGCTCTTTTTAATTATGCCTGAGCTGAAGTAAATAATGACTCCATTTTTATTTTACTCTTTTCTCGAATTTCAGCATCTGCATGGCGCATTACAAATTTATGCGCTATAGCGATTGCTAAAACATCATCTAATAAGCCAATCCCAATAATAGCAGCTATATCTGGAATGAAGTCTATTGTTAATACGTAATAAGATAAAGCGGCTAATATGATGAATTTCGCTTGAGTAGGTAACCCTTTTTTTCTCATTGTGTAGTATAAAATAATACTTTCATATACGCTTGATTTCCCGAGGTTTGCTGAGCTTTTTTTGAATTTTTTCCAAAGTGTCTGTTTCTCCATATAAACACTCCTTTTACAAAAACATAGATTTTTTAAAAGGATAGACAAAGAAGTGAGGAAATAATCAATTTTATTGTTTTTCTTATTTTATATTTCCATAAAAATAGGGAATTACCTGTTCAAAATAATAGAATGTTGGTTATGTAACGACTCATAGTGTTTCGTTACATAAGTATGTACAGTAAAATGTATGTGGATGATTTATTTATTAGCGAACATCTAATAAAGGGTATGGGGGAAGAAAAGTGAAGATAATAGAACTACCAATTGAATTTGAGTTTAATGGGGAAAAACAATATATTTATCCTAGCTTAATTATAATAAACAATGAATTAACTTTAGTAGATACAGGTTATTTAAACTTTTTACCTTTAATTGAAGAGGCAATTTTAAAACAGGGGTATGAGATAAAAAACTTAAAAAATATAATTATTACCCATTATGATGACGATCATATAGGATCTTTATATGATTTCAAAGCGAAATATCCTCACGTTAATATTATTGCTAGTGAAATTGAATCCCACTACATTAATGGTGAAATAAAATCGGAGAGATTAGTTCAAGCTGAAGAAATGTTAGAACGTATGCCAATTGAAGAGAAAGAATTTGGTGAATGGTTTATACAACAGTTAAAAAATATAAGACATATTTCCGTCGATGAAAAAGTATATGATGGTCAAATGATTTTGAATGATGAATGTCAAATAGTAGCGACTCCAGGACATACTTCGGGGCATATTTCATTATATTTCCCGAATTCAAACTGTGTAATTACAGGGGATGCGGCTGTTCAAGATAATCATGAATTAGTAATAGCTAATCCAAGTTTTTGTTTAGATTTAGAAAAAGCGGAAGAATCTCTAAAAAGAATTAAAAACCTTAAAGCAGCAAGTTATTATTGCTATCATGGAGGAAAACTCATTTTATAAAATATTAAAAACCGATCTTTCTTATATTGAAAAGATCGGTTTTTTAATTCATAGATTCCACAATTCTAATCAAATCATTAATATTGTAGTTCAACCCCTTCTGTTACATATAACCGCATTAACTTTTTATCACTTTTGAGTAAAGCTCGTTTAAATTCACTTATCACATTTGCTTGAGGTTTCGCCATAATAATTGAGGTCGATTGAAAATATAGTAAGAAAAATACGCAAAAAATCTTTATGAATGTAGTTGTCAATTTCATCACCCTGTAACTATGTTTCTGTAAATTTGAAATATATATGTATAGGAGGGAAGAAGATGAGTTTATTACTCGATCTAATAATGGATATAATTATATTTTATCCACGAAATGACATGAAATTAAAACATCATATTGCAAAGTTAAGTGAATTCGAGTGGTTTCGAAAGTTACATGAAGATAAAAAGTATACAAGATTAATTTGGAGTAATAGAAAAATTAAAAAGTTCATTTTGTCTACGACTAACATGGAAGCATTAATAAATTCCGAGAAAAAACAAAAAGAATTTGTCCAACTAGTACATGATGAATATAAAAAAAGAAGATAAGAATTTTTTTATTTTTCATATTTGGCGAAACAAATGGTACAATGAAAGCTAATGTGAAAAATAAGGAAAAGAAGTGGTCAATTTGAAAAACTTTTTAGAATTAGGAATTAGTGAAACTTTTAATCATACATTACGTGAAAATGGAATTACAGAAGCAACACCGATTCAGGAGAAGGCAATTCCTGTTATTATGTCAGGTAAAGACATTATTGGGCAGGCGAAAACAGGGACGGGTAAAACGTTAGCATTCGTGTTACCGATTTTAGAAAAAATCGATCCTGAGTGTAGTGATGTTCAGGCTTTAATTGTTGCGCCAACAAGGGAGCTAGCACTACAAATTACGACTGAAATTAAAAAAATGCTTGTTCAAAGAGAAGATATTAATGTACTAGCGATTTATGGCGGACAAGATGTAGCACAGCAATTGAGAAAATTAAAAGGAAATACACATATAGTTGTTGCGACACCAGGACGCTTATTAGATCATATACGTCGTGAAACAATTGATTTAAGTAATCTTTCAACGATTGTACTAGATGAAGCAGATCAAATGCTTTATTTCGGTTTCTTATATGATATTGAAGATATTTTAGATGAGACACCTGGTAGTAAACAAACGATGTTATTCTCAGCTACGATGCCAAAAGATATTAAAAAATTGGCGAAGCGTTATATGGATGAACCGCAAATGGTTCAAGTACAAAGTGAAGAAGTAACGGTAAATACAATTGAGCAGCGTGTCATTGAGACGACAGATCGTGCAAAGCCAGATGCACTTCGTTTTGTTATGGACCGTGATCAGCCATTTTTAGCAGTTATTTTCTGTCGTACAAAGGTTAGAGCGAGTAAGCTTTATGATAATTTAAAAGGACTAGGTTATAATTGTGCTGAACTTCATGGTGATATACCTCAAGCGAAACGTGAAAGAGTTATGAAGAGTTTCCGTGAAGCTAAAATTCAGTACTTAATTGCAACGGATGTAGCAGCTCGTGGACTTGATGTAGATGGTGTAACGCACGTATTTAACTTTGATATCCCTGAAGATGTAGAAAGTTATATTCACCGCATTGGCCGAACAGGACGTGCAGGTGGATCAGGTCTTGCGATTACATTCGTTGCAGCGAAAGATGAAAAACATTTAGAAGAAATTGAAAAAACGCTTGGTGCACCACTGCAAAGAGAAATAATCGAACAACCGAAGATAAAACGTGTAGATGAAAATGGAAAACCGGTACCAAAGCCGGCTCCAAAGAAATCAGATCAATATCGTCAAAGAGATAGCCGTGAAGGTTCAAGAAGTGGTTCAAAAGGTGGCCCAAGAAACAATTCAAGAAATAGTTCAAGAAATGATAACAATCGATCATTTAATAAGCCAAGTAATAAGAAAAGTAGTGCAAAACAAGGTCAGCAAAGACGTGGCCGTTAAATAGTTATTATTGAAAAGAGTCGCAGATCGTTGCGGCTCTTTTTTTTGCTTGTATGTAACAAGGGTGATGCCGAGAAAAAACGGAAATTTCACTCACCGTATTTAAAATAAATTTTAAAACTTATAAAGGTAATTTTATAGTCCAAAACCGGTAGAGCAAGGGTATTACTACCATGTCCCAATTCAAGAACAAGTGTAACTTATGTATGAAGAATATTTAACCGAAAAAAATCGAGGGAAAGCAATTTGTACTAGCGACCCTGATGATGATACGGATTATGAAAAATTAATTCGTATAACAATACGAAACCATCTTTTACTAACAAAGAATTGGAAGATTTGGTGAAAGAAATTCGTAACATATTCAAGCGGTACTGGAATGTTATGCTGCAGCAAAAAGAGAACGGAACTTATTATGTTTACTATTTCGGCAGAACACTTTAGTTGAAAGAAAAGGTATTGAAGCGAGAGAGTATTTTCATTACAGATTCCGCAATTATCGAAATGGAATAAGAGAAGTTTATAAATGATTTAACTCATATTGGTAGATGAAAAAAATAAGGGCGTGTGAAAATTGAGATTTCTTATTTACAAATTTAAATTAACAACCATTTTCGAACATTGGCCGAACGAGAAAATTATTGTTGCTGAAACGGAAAGTAAAGCAAGTTTTCTGTATTGGCAGCAGTTCAGAACAAAATTTATAACAATGTCGATGGCGGAATTTATGAAGTTTGTAAAGTGCGAGAATGAAGATGTTTTTGACATCAAGCGCATGTACAGTGCAGAGCAGGCTTTCAAGAAAATGCAAAATTATCGTAACCTCGATTTCGCTTACATGGGTATGCGAGTAATACGATCGCCGGGAACTGGAAAACTCATTTGTTCGTTTTGTTCGAGGGAGAAATTGAAAAGCACAACTGTCATCATTTTTGGGAAATTACTTATTACAATGATGAGGGCAATGTGGTTCGAAGCTACCAGAAGGGGGAATATGCGGTATAAGAAAAAAGGACTAGCAGTCGTAGCTGCCGTCCTTTAATAGGAGAAAAATTATTCTGGATTAGAACTACGAATAACCAGAAAACGCGCTTTAAATCAATGTTGCCAAAGATGTAATAATCTATGCAACAAAAAGCTTAGTCGGAATTCAAAACACCAAAATGGCTTGCATTGGTAACAGGCTCAAAACTAGTATATGTAAAATGAAAAATTCCATGCAAAAAGCAGACAACAATTTTGGTTGTCTGCCAGTGAGTCGAATGAGTTAGCTAATTGTGATAAATTGCATCCCCATTACGAGAAGAGTGAAGCTGCTAGTTCAAACAGCTTGTTGGTATTATAATCGCACTTCAGTATCAATGAATGTAAGCAATGCTCGACTGGTGAAGAATTACGCCAATTGGGTAGATATTTTGATACACAACTTAAAAAGAATGGTTTAACACCTAAGGTTTTCAGGAATTTAAATATACAAGGTATACCAGATAAAGATACTGGTATTATGTATGACCTTAGCCCCTTGTATGTCGGGAAAAAGAAAAAACAATGGAAACAAGCGGGTATTTGGAAAGGACCAACTGATATGGGGGGAATAAAAAAAGCTAGGATTTCTCCTAGAAAAGAGTTATGTCGTACGGAAAGATAGTTGCGTGCAAATCGATTGTTTGCGAATTCGTTATATAAGGGTTCTTGAGTGGATAAGTTGAATGATAATAATCTTTACGTAGATTTAACATGAGATTGAAGTGATTGATGAATACTAAATTTGAATTTTATTAAGAGATAAAATAGTGAACAAATGTGAATAATTAGATGCTACAAGGATAAAAGAAAAACTTTTCTTTATAAGGTTTCTTTTGGAGAATCAACCTAACACTCACATTCGTCATCACGGTAATATTTATCACACAAATCATTCTCATCATTGCAGCAGATACAAAATGTTTTTTTGATCAATACTTCAATGAAATTAAGGAATTCGGTATTATTTGTGAGGGTAAGACTTTGAAAATCTTCAACTTGAAATACTCTTGTTTCATTTGTAGCAAGAGTCGCGATAATTGGTGTGGGAGAACTTCTTGTTTGGATAGTTACTTCAATAGGGAAGACATCTTCAGGAACAGATATTTGAAGTAATGTTTTATTGTGGTTATTAGTCAAATCTTCAAAAACTCTTCTTGAAGTGGCGGAGGGTACGATGATGGTTACAGGGACATTTTCAGTTGGAGTGGTATCTGAACCAGCTACGGTATGAGTTTCGATAAAACAGTTATCTTTTTGAAAATAAGAATATGATTGTTCTTTATAATACTTTTTATGAAAATCATTTTGATTATTACAGCAGATACAAAATGTTTTTTGAATAAATATACTAATGGTGCTACCGGTATTGGTATTATTTGTGAGAGTGAGGTTTTGAAAATCTTCAACTTGAAATATCCTTTGTTCACCTGCAGTTATTGTAAAGGTAATTGGTCCAGATCTTCTGGTTCGAATGGTTACTTCAATTGGTTGAACACCACCAGGAACGCGAAAATCAAGTAATGTTTTATTGTGATTATTGGTCAAATCTTCAAAAGGTGTTCTTGAAGTGTTAGCTGGTACACTAAAAGCTAAAGCACTATTTGAACCAGATATTGTATGAGTTTTGATAAAACAGTTATCTTTTTGATGGTGAAAATACGATTGGTTTTTATAATACTTTTTACCATCTTTATAAAAATAATCAGCCATCCTTTTGTTACTCTCCTTTCTTTGAGATATCTATATATTGTATAAAAAAAAGAAAAGGGTGCTTGTACATAATAATAAAATCCGCTCTTGTAAATAAGTAAAAATGTTATTTGATATGTAAATGTAAGAGGGACAGTTAAATTAATTGAGGAAATAAAAGAAATACGATAATCCCCCGGTTGTGTGATATTAATTGTGGTAGGATTTAACAGAGAAACTCCCCCTACCAAAGGTTCAGCCTGATTAAAAGAAAAAGGAGCTCCGAAAGGGACTGTAATGAATTCCGTTTGCCAAAAAGTGCCGTAAGCTACAGATTGTAATCCAGTAGGTCCGGTAACGCCAGTAGGTCCAGTAGGCAGTGTGAATGGTGGAATAAGTGGTAATGTAGGTCCAACTAGATTAGAGTTTATTGAAGTAGAAGATAAAAACTCATTCATTTTATTTTTACCTCTGAAAAGTTCGTGTTACTAATAGTAAATGTGGGAGGAGAACAAAATGAAATGGACAAGTGCTTGTATTTATGAAATCTAAAACAATAGTTATTTTATTAAAGAAAAAACATGCACAAAAATTATGCATGTATAATAAAAAGCTATGTCTTGTCTATGTTAAATATGGGCTTAGATTATATAAACTGTGAATATGTTTGAGTAAAAGGGTTATTTATTAACAGATATAAAGAGCGCTTTTTAAGGCGCTCCATGACTAAAAATAATATTGAAAAAGAATATCACATGATATTTTATGTATATTCTTAATAAATGTGCATTTTAAACAAAAGAAACGCTGCGCCTACAGATATAGTTTGTAGCTTTAAGTTACAAAAATAATATGAACAGGGTTACAAATATTATTCAGAAATAAAAAACAACATAATAAAAAAGAGCACCATGCATAAGTGCTCTTTAAGATAGGAGGTAACACTTTGAGCTGGATGTTTAGGTTAAAATTATATGACGTAGAAAAGAAATAAGACCTAAACATTATTATCAATTCAATACAAAAGAGCAGCTAGCAAAAGCTAACTGCTATAAGAACATTATATTTACGAATTTAAGCGGTATAAGTATTTGGTGACTTTTGTATAGGATAGATGAAAATAACAAGTCTATGTAACAAAAATTAAAATAGAGCAGTTATTTACATTAACTGCTCTATTTGATACAACCTGGCTTAGAAGCAGATTATATTATGATTAGTATTAGTAAAATATTGAATTTTATTAAGTTCTTTAACAAAACCCTTAGTTGTTACTAAATAAGGAGCACCGTAAAAGGTGCTCAATGGCTAATTCTGAAATAATCATGAGTATTGTATGTATGTTTCTAGTATATGTGCATTTTTTTATATAAAATCTTTATTAAAATATAAAGAGCGCTTTTCTTAAGCGCTCTGTCCAAAAATATAAGTTGAAATATGCATGCTGTTTTAGAGTGGTGTGTGTTAAAAACTTGATTTTCATAAAAAAATAAAGCACACATATAAGTGTGCTCTTATGAACGCTTTAGATTTGTATGACTATATAGTCACCATACAATAAAATATGCTTGTTTGATATAAATGTGTGTCAAATCTATAACATATATTTTGGGGTGTAACAGGAATATTAAATGTTGATTAGCCAAGCATATTGTTTTTATTAACGAATTTGTGCAACTGTTAAAGCAGCAGAACGAATATCTACTGTACCAATTACTTCAACGGGTACAATTTGAATTAAGTCACCAGGGTTTAAGTTTATTAGAATGACACCGCTGGATACATCTACTTCACCAGTACCAATGATATTAGAACGGACTGCGGTTCCAGATCCTGCAATAATGTTAGTTGATGAGTTTAGTGTCAAGAAAAAGCGCGCTGCTTCTGGGGCTAATGGAACATTATCGAGGCTGATTGTTAATGTATAACTGATTTGATAAATACCAGCTACTTGAATTCTAATACCAGTTCCAGTACTAATTGTATCATTGATTACAGGGACAGTAATATTAGGATTTGGTCCTGTACTAGGTAGTAGTAGTGGCGTGAATAGTGTTGCGAATTGAGGTGAAGTAGCATTAAAAGCAAAACCGAGAGCTGGTAGTGTGCTAGGGGCTTGTGCTCCACAATTAAAGCTTGTGAGCTTACGACTAGATGAACGCATATTTTCACTCCTTTCTTTCATTTAGATTGCGTGAGTAATAACCATACGTTTTGGACAAGCGTAATACAATATATGAAAATTTATAGTGAATAGTGCAGAGTTGTACTGTTATGGATAAAACTAACTGCCTCTCGTACAAAGGAAATACTACGCTTACAGAAATAGTTTGTAACCTAAAGTTGAAAAAATAGTATGAATAGAGTTGAAAATGTTATTTAGAAATGAAAGAAAACATAATAAAAAAGAGCACGCATATAAGCATGCTCTTTGACAAGAAAGGTGGATTTTTATGAGTGGATTCCTCCATACAATAATATATGCTTGTCCGGTTAAAAG
The DNA here is from genome assembly GCF_007678085.1 of Bacillus cereus. GTDB lineage: Bacteria > Bacillota > Bacilli > Bacillales > Bacillaceae_G > Bacillus_A > Bacillus_A cereus_BE. The sequence continues at coordinate 912,981 of NZ_VEDW01000001.1, forward strand.
TTGAAAAAATTTATAAAAGTTATTTAGTAATAGATAAAAAGAGCGCCTTAGGAAATAGACGCTCATTGACTAAGATTTATATAGTAAAAAAGGTTCACATCATATTGTATGTATATGTTTAAAGGTTGTGCATTGTTGAAACAAAATTTTTATTTGATTTTTAAACATAAAAGGAGTGTACTCGATTAGTAAAGTAGAATCGAATTTTTATAACTGAATTAAAGTACTCAAGTTAATTGCTTTGTTATGAATCCTATAATAACTAGAAGAACAAAAGGATTGCTTAAAATTGCAAAAATACTAAATAAAATGTAGTTCCGAATGTTTTTGGGAATGATTATAGCCAAAACGATTGTGATAATAAGATGAAGATATATTAGATAATCTATAAACGCTAAATAAATTAGAGCAAGTAGAGGTAATAAAATTGAAATAATGTAAAAATATAGTTCCATTTGGCACCCTTCCGAAAAAAATTAATAATAGTTTACCATCGTTCGTGATGAATTTAAATGGCGAAAGATTAAATAGAAATGCTATTTTGTGCATGCGAAAAAAGGAGTACTTTATTAGGGCACCACTCCATTCGCTAATAAATATCCAGTCTCATTAACATATATGTGAATTTTAATTAATAATGATTATAAAAATTCCACTTTTTTATAAATCAGAGCAACTTTTTCAGAAATAAAATATGCACTATCCTGAAAACATTTGCAAAAATCCCATTTTTATACTTCGAGTGACGAGCTTAATTTATAAGAAAAGACTGAGTAAATTATATAAAATGTTGTTTGAAAATGTCGCAAATAAAAGAGCACCTTCGAACAATGCTCTTTCTTGGAGTGAATTATGTTGAAAATTTTTTAAAACAGAATTGAAAAGTAGAATACTCAAGCTGTGAGTCATAAGTAATAGTCCTCAAATATAAGAATGATTTTGATTTTCTATGTATAGTATGAATCACCATGTATATAGGTGATAAAAAGTAAAAGAGCAGCTAGCAAAAGCTAACTGCTCGTCTCTCGACCAAGAGAGCAAGAGTGGGAAGAATTTAAAACTACCTTTTAAATTCTTCTATAGTATCGGAAAGTATTTAGAATTTTATTCGTGTAAAACATAAAAGGCAGCTAACAATAGTTAGCCGCTAAGCCCTCGTTTATGAAAGGAATAAGAAACTGTATTTATAGAATTGACGGAATATTGAGTTTTATTCAGGTGATGATGTTATATGTTTGATGATATAGTCTTGTATTAGTAAAAAAGCTGCAAGGAGAAACATTACGTCAATCGAGAACCAAAACATATCTTTTTGAAGTTTTTTAAACTCTGATATTATGGAAAACATTAAAAATAAGGCAGCAGCTATTACAATACAGAGTTTAATTATTTCAGACATTTATAGCACTCCTAATATTTAATCTTTTTTTATTATATAGCTATTTCCAATGTTGAGAGATTTTAAAAGTGTTTTATGAGAATTCAAACAAAATGCCCTTTTATAAGAAAGCGAGGTTAGGAGAATAAAGGATAACATAAAGCTTTAAGGTGATGATGGGATGTTAGGGATGGAGTTTAAAGAAAGTATGGTCAATGTTTAGAACGATGATTTAAAAGTGCGAGAAGAGAAGTTGTTAAAATGGTTAGCTATACTTGTATTTTAAGGGGAAAACTCCTATAAAATGTAGGAGTATTTTTCTTTGTCTAAAAGTTCTTGAAGATATATAATAATTTTCTGACTATTAAAACTTGGAGGGATACAAATGAAAAATGAAACGGTGCACACGCAAGAAGATATTATTAAAATGCTTGATTCATTATTAAGACCAGCAGAACCATTTTGGAATGAATTTTATGAGAATAGAGAAAAAGATGTTCCGTTTTTTGAAAATGTTCCAGATGAGAATCTAGTTTCCTATATACAAAAAGAATGGATCTCCAAAGGGAAAGTGTTGGAGCTTGGATGTGGTCCAGGAAGAAATGCTATTTATTTAGCGACTGAAGGGTTTGATGTAACAGCAGTGGATTTATCTATAGAAGGCATTAATTGGGCGAAAGTGAGAGCGTTAGCAAAAGGAATAGAAATTGATTTTATTTGTGATTCGATTTTTAATCTAGAGTGTCAAAATGATTTTGATTTTGTATACGATTCGGGCTGTTTACATCATATTCCACCACATAGAAGGATACATTATGTGGATTTAATTAAAAAATCATTGAAACCGGGTGGTTATTTTGGTTTAACATGTTTTGCAGCAGGCGATTTAGATGAGCGAAATGGATCAGAAATAACGGATTGGGACGTATATAGAGGGTGGAGTCTACAAGGTGGCCTTGCATATTCAGAAGAAAAATTAAGAGCGATATTTGACGAGTTTGAAGTGATCGAAATTAGAAAGATGAAGCAAATTGACCAACCAAATACTATGTTTGGAGAATCATTTCTTTGGACAGTATTATTTAAGAAGAAATAAGAGAGTAGATAATTGACAAACGTATCGTTTTTATAGACAATACACTTATAAGAATGTACGTTCGGTTTCGTTGGCCGATGTATGTTTTACATAAATACATATCAAGGGGCTGTCTCTATATGAGTACTACAAATCAAAAAATTACGACGTTTTTAATGTTCGAAGGTAATGCTGAGGAGGCGATGAATTTTTACATGTCGCTATTCGATCAATCAGAAATTGTAAATATCTCTCGATACGATGAAAATGGACCTGGTAAAGAGGGTTCTGTCATTCATGCAACGTTTACGTTAAATGGCCAAGAATTCATGTGTATTGATAGTTATGTAAAGCATGCTTTTACATTTACACCATCTATGTCTCTTTATGTAACTTGTGAGACGGAGGAAGAAATTGAAACGGTCTTTCATAAACTAGCGCAGGATGGATCTGTACTAATGCCGTTAGGTTCCTATCCATTTAGCAAAAAGTTTGGTTGGTTAAATGATAAGTATGGTGTGTCTTGGCAATTAACGCTCGCGGAATAAAAATTTAATAAGAAAAAGCGTAGCCCATTTATAGCTACGCTTTTTCTTATTAAGAATTTTGCTTGCCAAATCTTTCCCCAAGTTTAGCTAACAATTCAGGCTGATCCCCTTGGTTCATTACAACTTCAATAAAGAAAAGTTGATTCTTATTTAAAGTTATATTCGTTAAGACTTCTGCTAACTCTGTTTCATTTTCCACTCTAAATGTTAGGCTTTTTTCTTCTGATCCGAATATACTTGCTAGTTTTGTGTAATCCCACATTTGTATATCATTATACGGTTCGTTTTGGCCGTGAATTGCACGTTCAACAGTGTATCCATTGTTATTAATTAAAAATATAATCGGTTTTAATTTTTGACGGAGTATAGTCGATAACTCTTGAACAGTTAATTGGAAAGAACCATCACCAATAATTAAAATGTTACGCCGCGATAAATCAGCGAGCTGTGTACCGAGTAGAGCAGGTAATGTATAACCAATTGATCCCCATAATGGTTGAGTTACATATGTAGTGTTATTTGGTAAAGGGATAGTGGCACTACCGAAGAAAGGGGTTCCTTGCTCTGCAATTAAAACATCGTTTTCTTGTAAGAAATCGTATATTTGTTGCCAAAACCGTTTTTGTGTAACCATTTGTGCTTTTGGATTGAACTCTTCTGTTATAGATAGTGATTCTGAAATAAACGGCTTAATTTCAAGTGTTTCTTCTTTGCGATGTTCGATTAAATCACTTAATTGTCCTAAAACATCTTTCATTACAACAGGTCCATATTTTTTATCTATAATCTTCACAGTATAGGGATGGATTTCTATTACTTGCTCTTTCGTAAAGCCTTCTGTAAAGCCACCAGTAATAATATCAGTTAATTTCACGCCAATACTAATAATACAGTCAGATTCATCAATTCTTTTTCTTAAGTATGGAGGACTAACATCACCAGTATAAATTCCTATAAATTGAGGATGTTTTTCAGGGAATATTCCTTTTCCCATACTCAATGTTGCGATAGGAAACCCAGTTTTTTCTACGAATTGATACAAATATTCTTTAGCATGAAATCGATCTACTTCAAAATCGGCTAAAATAACAGGTTTTTTGGCACTATTTATTTTTGAAGTTGCATGTAGAAGCATTTTATCTAGCGCATCTTTATTACTTACAACTGGTTTATGTAAAATTGGTTCCGTAGGTTTATTAATTGGTTTATTATACACATCAATTGGTAATTGAATATGAACAGGGCGTTTTTCACTCCAACATGCACGTAATACACGGTCAATTTCTTCAGCGGCATGCTCAGGTGTTAATTCTGATTGTGCTACCGTGATTTCTCTATACATATTGGAAAAATGATCGAACCTTCCATCACCTAACGTATGATGAACGAGTGCTCCATTCTCCATTACTGTTGTTGGTGGTGTCCCCGTGATTTTTATAACAGGTACGTTTTCTGCGTATGAGCCAGCAACGCCGTTAATGGCGCTTAATTCTCCAACACCGAAAGTGGTAATAAGAGCGGCGATTCCTTTTATACGAGCATATCCATCAGCAGCATATGCTGCATTTAGTTCATTACAATTGCCAATCCACTCTAACTTTTCATGTGCGACTACATCATCTAAAAAAGCCAAATTATAATCACCAGGGACACCAAAAATATGTTCAATTCCTAATTCACTTAATCGATCTAATAAATATGTACTTACAGTATATTGCGTTTTCAATTGAATCATCTCCTAATTATGCAGTGAATATTTCAATAGACTAAAGAAGTTCCAATGCGTTCATTAAAATATTGATTACTGGATTGTGGTATAATTTACATACAGGGGGAAAGTAGATGACACAGCATAAAGAAGAACAGATGAACGAAGCATTAGCATTATTTTACTTTGCATATAAAACATTTACTGAAAAGCCAGATGAAATTATAAAAGAGTATGGCATACAACGAGTACATCATCGAATTTTATTTTTTATCGCACGTTTTCCAGGGATAAGCGTAAATGAGTTATTATCACTGCTAGAAATTAGTAAACAGGCTCTTCACGGACCATTACGACAACTTGTGGAAAAGAATTTAATTGAGAGTAATGAAGCTACACATGACCGTCGTGTGAAACAGTTATCATTAACAGAAAAAGGTGCCGATTTAGAGAAAAAACTGAGCGATGTACAAAGAAAACAAATGGGTGCTATTTTTTCAAAATTTGGTGAATCGTGTGAAGAAAATTGGCATCAGGTTATGAATGAAATGGCAAATAGCCGATCAGGTTTTGATGCTTGGATCTCGAAACGGGAAGTTATAATCGATCAAAAATGATAAGAAATACATCTGTTTTATAGTTTGAAAAAGAACAAATTTTATCCATACATTTGGCAACTATGGATTGGTCATAGAGTGAATGGATAAAAAGATACATTACTAGATACTTTATACGTGTACGCAATGGAACAATACAATTCACATTTCCGAGAGGGGAATTATTATGATAAAACTTGTACTTATTCGTCACGGACAAAGTTTATGGAATCTTGAAAATCGCTTTACAGGATGGACAGATGTAGATTTATCAGAGAATGGATTAAGTGAGGCGAGAGAAGCAGGAGCAATATTAAAGAAAAACGGATATACTTTTGATGTCGCTTATACATCTGTATTAAAACGAGCAATACGGACGTTATGGATTGTACTTCATGAGATGGATCTTGCTTGGGTCCCAGTACATAAATGTTGGAAGCTAAATGAAAGACATTACGGTGCATTGCAAGGGTTGAATAAAGATGAAACTGCGAAAAAATATGGTGAGGAGCAAGTTCATATTTGGAGAAGAAGTATTGATGTAAGACCACCTGCTCTTACTGAGGATGATCCTAGATATGAAATGAATGAACCAAAATATAAAGCACTTAAAAAAGGTGAGTTTCCATTGACTGAATGTTTAGTGGATACGGAGAAAAGAGTACTTGAATATTGGCATTCAGAAATTGCGCCGTCATTAAAAAGTGGTGAAAAGATGATAATTTCATCGCACGGTAATACAATACGTTCGCTAGTGAAATACTTAGATAACCTTTCAAGTGATGGTGTTGTTTCATTAAATATTCCAACGAGTATACCACTCGTGTATGAATTAGACGATAATTTATGTCCAATTCGTCATTATTACTTAAGTATGGACGGAGAAGTACCAGAAGGGGAAATTCCGAAACATATTTCTTTTTAACATGAAAATTTGAAACGTATGCTTGTCTACATATACAATGTAGATTCAAGATAAAAGACGTGGTACCTTCTAATGTATATGCGATATTGCTAAATTTAGAAGCTTGTCCACGTCTTTTGTCATAAAGAGAGCTGCTTGTGCATGTAATGATATCGTGAGTAGTTTTTGAATGGAGGGTGATGTCATTGGTGATCTCTAACATTCGAATTGGCTTATTTATTTTAGCAATCGTTTTTCTAGTTCTTGTTTTCTTTTACTGGAGAAATGAAGAATTGTATGAGGAGAAGAAGCAACGAATTAGAAAGACTTGGTATGGGTTGTTTATAGTATCAGTCACCGTGTATTTCATGATAAAAGGAATCGATTTAACCCTCTGGAAAAATCTTTTAATGTTCACTGCAATGGTTATTTTCGTTGATATTGCATTTATTTTAACACCTAATATTTCAGAAATATGGGGAGCAAAATTTAGCGATATCGGCAAGACTGTTCAATCGATAAAACGGTCATTAATTGCTTCTAAAGCAAGAGGAGAAATATACACAACAATTATTCAAAATGTGAATCCAGCAGTATTCGGTACGATGGAATGGCATACGGAAGAAGACTATACAAAAAGTTTAAACGCATTTTTAGATTCATATGGGGAAAAGATTGGAGCGAAAATTGTTGTATTTGAAGCGGCAAAAGAATTGAATACAAACTTTCGCGGTATCCGCTCACAATTTAGTATTATCGTTCCGTTTGAACACATTGAGCAATTGAATGAGCAGAAAGCGGTGCAAGTAGATAATGTTGGAATTATACCAGCAAAAATAGTGAGTGATGTTTTCATTGTTATTGATGGGAAGAAAAATAACCTGCAAGATCGGGATTTTGAAAATGTATATAATTTAACAATACATCATAGTTATTTTAGTAAATAAGGACAGGGTTTTCTTCTGTCCTTTTCACTTATACATAAAGGGAAAGCAAATTTAGACAAACTTGTATAAAATCGGACAATCATTCCTACACTAGCACGTAGAGGTGATTGTAGTGATAAAAGATTATGACAATGATTTTTTTAAAGAAGATAATGAAGATACAACAGATTTCTCTTTAATAAAAGGAGATACATTACAGCAAGTAGAAGAGTTAGAAGAAGAATTAAAAAGAAAATGATACGTGTACACACTGTCTACATTTGCGATATAATATAAATAGAAGATTGTATCTTTTTGAAAAGGGGGAGAAGAGATGGCTGAAGTAAATGTACAAAAGTCTTCATTTTTTAAAGAAAAAAAAGAAGAACCAAATACAGATTTCTCTCTTGTGAAAGGTGCATTGACTCAAAATGTAGATCGATTAGAAAAATTTGTAGAGGCAATTCCATATAAGTATATAAAAGAGAATGCGTAAAAGCATTCTCTTTTATATACACTCTTTATGATTTGCTTATCTGCTATTTCTTTTTTGTTTAAAAATGATTTTATACATATAATACCCAAGGGCCGCAAAAAGGAATCCAATAACAGCACCAACTATTTCTTTCATAAACAATAAGTATAACGAAGCAATAATTAGTGTGAATAAGATTAAAATTAATACATACTTTGAAATAAATTCTAACCCTTTGTACACTAGTAGAATGACACCTGAAAGAACAGTGATAATAGGTAATATCCTATTTTCGAAAAAACCTTCCTTTTTTTTGCTAGAATGCTGTTGTTTATTCAATATAAATATACTCCCGTCTTAAAGGATTAATCTTTTATTAGTTTTGCTATTTCATTTTCGAAAAGATTTTTGGTTAAATAGGTTATATCAAAGGAATTATTTATTATATTTCGAGTTAATAGCCATTGGGTGTTTGGTGATTCAATAACAAAGAATCAAAATTTACTTTTTTATAATATCAAATATTATTATTAAATAGTAGATTAATATTGGTAATTTTATGATAATTAACAAAAATAAAAAAGAGAGAATTCCAGGTAGGAGTTAAAGGTACAACAGATTTCTCGTTAATAAAAGGAGATACATTACAGCAAGTAGAAGAATTAGAAGAAGAATTAAAAAGAAAATGATACTTGTACATGCTGCGTACATTTGCGATATAATATAAATAGAAGGTTGTATCTTTTTGAAAAGGGGGAGAAGAGATGGCTGAAGTAAATGTACAAAAGGCTTCGTTTTTTAAAGAAAAAAAAGAAGAACCAAATACAGATTTCTCTCTTGTGAAAGGTGCATTAACGGAAAATATAAATCGTTTAGAGAAACTGATGAATAGAAAAAAACACCCATATATGCAAGGGGAAAGCCGTAAGAAAGAGGGCTAATTTTCTTTTAATCTTAATGGCAAAATTTTTAGTGAATCAAACTTCATATTATATAAATAATATGAAGTTTGATTTTTACATTTCTAACAAAATTTCTGATTGTAACTAATATTTCAAATTAATTATTAATCCTACATATATATTATTTTAAATACAAATAGAACTGGTGTTTGTTTTTTATTTTTTATGAGGTTTTTCTTTTTCGTTCTTAAATAAAATCCGACTTGTTTTGGCTTTTGCTAGCTGATCTTGTTCTAATAATATATTATTGTCAGGTGTACGAAACATGATATTATTGGGGTCATTGCTATGAGTCTGTGGTGTTCCTTGAATACCTAACTGAACTGTAGTAGGATCTACACCTGGATTAATTGGAGAGGTATAGAAGAAGATATGCCCGAATTCATGTGGGACAAGGCTTAAATTTAAGCTGGAGGCAGCATCATTTGTTATAATAATATGTTGCATAGGACTAGATGGGCCGTGACCAGGAATGAATACTGTTTCATCATTATATGCACATCCAATTGTATCATTATTAGGGTAAATATCAAAAGGCACATACCATAAAGTGATAACATTTGTAGGGATATTTCGGAGGATACCGTCTTGAACTCTTCTTAACTTCATCACTTCAAATGCGGCATTACTATTCGGCGGTTCAAATGTGCATTGTAATTGATCTTTTGTAAGACCAAAATCAGTATCAAGATCTATCGGCTCATATTTAAAAGCTGGGATACCCCATAGATATTGGGTACGCTGAATATCAAATTGATAACGATCAGAACCGTCAGCAGCAGTTTTTACAGCTCCTGGGAAAAAATAAGCTATCACACGGACTTGCTTTTCACATGTTTTTTTACAATTTTTTTTGTTTGGTGGAGCCTTTACGTTTTCAATGTTGATGTGATTTTCTGATAAATTTTCTTTATTGGGTTCACTCAATAAATAACTTCCTTTCTATAATTAGTTTATAATCGTAGCAATAATAGTTTATTAATAGTATAGTAAAATGCTTGTATGAAAAACTAGTTATAGAAATTAAAGATATAATTCTATTAAAATATTATAGAGTAAATGGGGTTTCGTTATCATTATAGTTTTAAAGAATAGGCCATGGAGCATGGTATAATATAAACGTAATAATTAATGTTTATTTTTGAGAGGAGCTTAAAAATGTATTCTACTTTAGAACAATTAACAAAGCACCCTGTATTTTATCATTTTGCAGAAATTTCAAAGATTCCTAGAGGATCGGGTAATGAAAAGGAAATTAGTGGTTATTTAGTTGGCTTTGCAAAAGAGCGTAACTTAGAAGTGATTCAAGATGAAGCATTAAATGTCATTATTAAAAAAGAAGCAACTACTGGTTATGAAAATGTACCAGCTATAATTATTCAAGGTCATATGGATATGGTATGTGAAAAAAATCAAGCAACCGTACATGATTTTGAAAAAGATCCAATTGAATTACGCATCATTGGGGACATGTTATATGCAAATCAAACGACTTTAGGCGCTGACAATGGTATTGCAGTGGCGTATGCGATGGCTTTATTAGATTCAAAAGACATTCCGCATCCAGCACTTGAAGTAGTTATTACTACTGAAGAAGAAACAACAATGGGCGGGGCTTTCGCTGTTGATGCAAATCACTTTGAGGGTAAGATTTTTATTAATATTGATTCTGAAGAAGATCATAAATTACTTGTAAGTAGTGCAGGTGGTGCGAAAGCTGTTGAAACAATCCCAGTCATTTGGGATGAAGCGCCAGCGAATACAGATGCATACCGTCTATATGTTGGTGGTTTAAAAGGCGGACATTCTGGTATGGAAATTGATAAACAACGTGGTAATGCAAACAAAGTATTAGGACGAGTATTACGTGATTTATCAGCAAATATTCAATTTGATATAAGTGAAGTTCACGGCGGGTTAAAAACAAATGCAATTCCGCGTGAAAGTATAGCTACAATTGTATTACGTACAGAAGATATAGAGAAAGTAGAAGAAAAACTAGTATCTTGGACAAGAGTATTACAAGAAGAAATGCGTGCTGTTGATCCAGATGTTCACGTTACACTTACAAAATTGGATGAGAAAGTAGAAAAAGTATTTGCTAAAGAGACACAAAAGCAACTTATTTCATCATTATTCTTAATTCCAAACGGCATCCAAAGTATGAGCTTGGATATTAAAGGTCTAGTAGAAAGTTCAACAAATTTAGGTGTTATTGAAACGTTGCAAGATGAAATTAAATTACGTAACGAAGTGAGAAGTTCTGTAAGCAGTTTAAAACAACACGTTGCAGATGAAATTAAATGTATTGCCGAATTAGTCGGTGCAACATTTGAAATAGAGTCAGAGTATCCAGAATGGCCATACAATCCGAATTCACAAATTCGTAATTTGTTTGAAAAAGTGCATCAAGAAAAATACAATAAAGAGATTGAAATCTTTGCAGTGCATGCAGGTATTGAATGTAGTGCATTTGTTCAAAAGATGCCTGAATTAGATGCAATTTCATTCGGTCCAGATATATTCAATGTTCACACTCCAGATGAACATATTAGTATTTCTTCTGTTGTGAATAACTGGGGGTTCTTCATTGATGTAATGAAGGGTACGAAAGAATTAGCTAAATAATAGTAATGAAATGAAAAGTAGCCTATAAAACTTTATAGGCTACTTTTTTGTATAGCGTTGTATTAGAAATTAACGTTTATTATTTTGAGATTTTAAAGCTGCCCCCATAATAATAATTGTCTCCAAGTTTCATAACAGCTACATATGTTCCAGGATTATAAGCCTTAGTAATAGGGGTTACAAATCTACCATAATCATGTTTTAAACCTGAGTCATAAATGGTTTTATATCTATGCAAGTTTATTTCATCATTTTCATTTCCGCTCAATTGATATATTTTTACTATACCAGTATCTTTACCACCAGTATATATAGTAACATCGAATGTATCTCCTTGTTTTAAGTCACCAACTGCTAACTCTTCTATAAAATCTGCATTATGATGTAATAAAAAATAGTTTTGCCACTGCCAATTATCTAAAAATGGTGATACTTTTTGTGTAAGTTGCGATTGTGCAGACACAGGTGTGATTGTATAAATTGTATTCGATAATAAAACTCCTCCAACAGTCAATGCACCAATAATTGTTGATTTTTTTAAAAGTTTCATCTACTAAACCTCCTAGTTAATAAAGGATTCAGAAATCTTTTTTGTGAAAAATAAGCTGTGAAATTTAATGGATGATAATATCTTCTATAATCATATTAACATTTATTGATTTATCTGACAAATTAATAAATAATAAAACTAAATCGAGGTGGTTAAGGCTAATATAAGAAAGAAGTTAGATGTATAGCTAAGAAATCTTTATTATATGTAATTGGGATTTGTTATTTGAAAACTCGATTGTTTTAATGCTGAAATTTCAATTCACACTTTAAGTTTCAGTACATAATTTTACAATTTGACTTATGTAATTTATCACGTTATGATTTTTATATTATAAAAGAAAGGCTTGAATATAATGATTCGTCGTTTGAGAAAGCTAAAAAATGTAGCAGTCGTAGTAAGCTTCTAAGTGAATTTCAAAGATCTACAATAACTTAGAAGCGAGGAACAAACTTATGAAGCATCCATTATATAATCATTGGTCAGAAACGAAGTATTTAAAAGATATAGTAACAAATCCACTCATTGAGGTAGGAGAGTACTCCTATTATTCAGGGTATTATGGTCATCAAAATTTTGAAGATGGCTGTGTAAGGTATTTGTGGGGGGATGCTAAGTCCCAAGCACTTTTCAATCCAATTGAACAGATGGGATGGCATCTTGATAAACTCATTATTGGGAATTATGTTTGTATTGCCAGTGGAGTAGTCATTTTAATGGGTGGTAATCATAATCATCACTCAGAATGGATTACAGTATATCCATTCGCTGAGCAAATTGAACATTCATATGAACCGAAGGGTGATACAGTCATTAAAAGTGATGCTTGGATTGGAATGAATGCTATAATAATGCCTGGCGTTACAATCGGTGAAGGTGCAATCGTTGCAGCAGGATCTGTCGTAAGTAAAGATGTTCTACCGTATACAATAGTTGGTGGAAATCCTGCTAAGGAAATAAAGAAACGATTCACTGACACAGAAATGAATATGCTAATGGAAATGCGTTGGTTTGATTGGGATAGAGAATTAGTTGAGAAGGCAATGCCTATATTATCTAGCTCATCTATTAAACTCTTATATGATTTTTATAAAAAGGAAGTAAAAAATAGATAAATCTGTGAACAAAACTACATTCTATATAGGATGTAGTTTTTTATTATAAAAAATTAATAGTCTAGACTAAGGGAAATTCAACTCTGGTATGAGTATAGCAAATAGCTGAATTAAATAATTAAAATCCTTGATAGGTAATAAACGAATGTTTAGCAGCCAGTTTGCCTCGATATTTAATCAGAACACACGGGTTTTATTTTTTGTAAATATGGAACAAATGTATTACTTAGATTGTCTATTAAGTATAATCCTGAAAAATATGAAAGTGGTCCTAATGTCTTATATCTAGAATTTGATAACGTTGTCTATTTTTTGAAGGGTTATGTTAAAATAACGGTTTTTTTGAGTACAAAGATATTGGAGGTAACTGAAGTGAAAGGTATGTTTTGCAAGAGATTTATTGCAATAGTGACAGTGCTTACACTATTTTGTAGCATGGTCGTTACATTTGGAAGAGCAGCAGCGGAAACAATTCCTGCTATAGACGTAGAAGCAGGATCAGCAATTTTAGTAGAAGTAAATTCCGGAAAAATTTTATATGAAAAAAATGCAGATGAATCATTAGCAATTGCTAGTATGACAAAAATGATGAGTGAATATTTAGTTCATGAAGCGGTGGAGAATGGAAAACTTAAATGGGATCAAAAAGTTAAAATCTCTGAATATGCATATAAGATTTCGCAAGATCGTTCATTATCAAACGTTCCGTTAGAAAATGGTGGCTCGTATACGGTCAAAGAGCTATATGAAGCAATGGTAATTTATTCTGCAAACGGTGCAACAATTGCTTTAGCTGAAGAGATTGCTGGAAAAGAAGTTAATTTCGTAAAAATGATGAACAATAAGTCAAAAGAGTTTGGAATGAAAAATTATAAATTTGTAAACTCTACAGGCTTAACAAACTATGATTTAAAAGGACATCACCCAAAAGGGACAACTCCAGACGAGAAAAATAAAATGTCCGCAAGAGATTGTGCGATTTTAGCACAACGTCTTATTCAAGATTTTCCGAAAATATTAGATACTGCAAAAATCCCCAAAAAAACATTCCAACAGGGTGGTAAGTATCCAATTGATATGACGAACTTTAACTGGATGTTAAAAGGTTTAATTAAGCAATACGAAGGTGTAGATGGGTTAAAAACAGGAACTACCCCAGAAGCTGGTGATTGTTTTACTGGTACAGTAGAAAGAAATGGTATGCGTCTAATATCTGTAGTGATAAAAGCAAACTCTCATGCAGCACGTTTTGATGAAACGAAGAAATTATATGATTATGGGTTTGCAAATTTCGAAATGAAGAAGGCCTATGGAAAAGACTCAGTAGTAAAAGGCCATGAAACAGTGCGAGTAGCAAATGCGAAAGACAAAGATGTAGTTGTTCAAACGAAGCAAACTGTTTCACTTCCAATACCAAAGAGCAACAAAGACGTATATAAAAAAGAATTTAAAGTATTGAATGAAGAACAAGAAGCACCTATTAAAAAAGGTGTAACAATTAGTAAAATGATTATCTCGCCTAAAGATAGTACAGATCCTGGGTTTTTATTAGGTAAATCATTACAAGTAGACCTTATAACAAAATCGGATATAGAACAAGCAAATTGGTTTACACGTTTTATTCGTAACATCGGATCTTTTTTTAGCGGTATGTGGGATAGTGCGGTTGATATAGTAAAAAGCTAATTTTATGTGGATAGCTTGGAATTGAAGAGGCATTAATTTTCAAATTTTTTCCGTCGGAACTTTTGGTATTGCTATCAAGCTAAAATAAATTTGTATCTATATAATCAAAAAGGATGGCGTTTATTTTGATTTTCCGATTCAAAGCACTCTTGTGCAAGGATAGTTTAATAAAGTTACACAGGATAAAAGAAGATTCATTATTCAATTAAATCACAATGGAAATAGATATACGCTGTAAACTATTATATAGTGTAGATATGAATACAAAAAGGGGGACTACATATGTGGAAGCGATTTGTATCGATTGGTGATAGTTTTACAGAGGGCATAGGGGATGAAGTTGAGGGAATAGCATTAAAAAGCTGGGTAGATCATTTTGTTCAACTGTGTGTAAATGATATAGAATATGCTAATTTTGCAAAGCGTGGGTTAGTAACTAAAGAAATTCGCTCGCAGCAATTGGAAAAAGCATTAACTTTTAATCCAGATTTGGTTAGTATAATTGCAGGTGCAAACGATGTATTAAAAGGACGTTGGAACCAACAAGCATATAAGAAAGACATGGAATTTATGATAGATACATTAAGTAAAACAGATGCTGATATTATTATAGCAAGCCTTCCAGATTTTACAGTTCGGCTTCCATTTTCTTCTGAAAAAAAACAAATGTTAAAAGAACAATTATTAGAGGCAAACGAAGTTATACTTTCACTGAGTAGAGAGTATAAGCTTCATTATGTTGACTTTTGGAAAAATCCATTAGTTAATGATAATTCACTTTGGTCTACGGATTTAATTCATCCAAACTCAAAAGGATATGTAAAAGTTGCTGAGTTAATTCATAGTAGTTTACCTGTACATGACTCTTCAAAATAAGCTTTAGAGTGCATACAGCACAGGGGTTTTGATACGAAATAGAAGGATATACAGCGTTTATAAATTAAACTTTAAGTAATTCTTTTTTATTGTATACACTTTGTTGAAGGACCCTTAGAATAAGGGTCCTTTTTGTGTTAAATATATACAAAAAGGATGAGGGCAGGGAACCTAAACAAAAAGATATTTTAAATAATAGTGTTAAATAGATCCGCTTCTATTGTTTGTAAGAATATTAAAATCTTCTCCTTCGAATGTAACTTGATCATCAATTAATTTTTTTGTAAATGTGGAACAATTTCATTACTTACACTGTCTATTAAGCGTTACAACATTTTTTATTTAATTTATTAAGAAAGGAATAAACATTTTTAACTAAGGGAGAAGATTGAATTGAAAAAATTATGGATGCTGCTTTTCTTTTGTTTTGCAGTTATATTGGTAGGATGTAATAAAAACGAATCGCCAAAACAAGCATTTGAAGAATATATTAATTTATGGAATGATAGAGAATTTGCAAATATGTATGATCATTTATCAGAACATGCCCAAAAAACGATTTCTAAAAAGGAATTCACAGAGAAATATCAAAAAATTTATGAAGGTATTGGCGTTAAGAATTTAAAAGTTAAAACGAAAGGAGAGAATGCTAAAGATAAAGAACTTTTTCTTTTTGAAGTCAAGATGGATACGGATGGAGGAATAGCTTCATTTATCCATGAAGCAAAACTTGTGAAAGATAAAGATGCTTGGAAAATAGATTGGACACCAGATTTCATTTTTCCAGGTATGAAAAAAGATTACAAAGTACGTATGCAAACAGAACATGGAAAAAGAGGAGAAATATACGATCGAAACGGGAAAGGTCTTGCAACGAATGGTAAAGCGACTGAGGTTGGAATTATTCCGGAGAAACTAGGTGAAACGGCAGCGCAAACAAAAGAAATAGTAGCACAATTACTTGATATGTCTACAGAAGAAGTCGATCAGAAGCTTACAGCGAAATGGATAAAACCGGACTCCTTTGTACCAATTGGTATTTTAAAAGAGGGAACTAGACAGAATGATTATATTGAATTAGAAGGAGTATCATCTCGCCCAGTAAATATTCGTACGTATTCATTAGGAGAATCAGCGGCACACTTAACTGGTTATATAGGAAATGTGAATGCAGAGGAGTTAAAATCGCTTCAAAAAAGAGGTTATCAAGCTGATGATTTAATAGGTAAGACAGGTTTAGAGAAAGTATTGGAGAATACATTGCGTGGTGAAAAGGGTGGACGCGTATTTATAGAAGATGAGAATGGGAAAGAGATTAAAAACGTAGCAAAAAAAGAAGCGAAAGCAGGGGAGAATGTTACGTTAACAATTGATGCTGCAATTCAAGAAAAAATCTATAATGAGATGAAAAATGAAGCAGGCTCTAGTGCAGCGATCAATCCTAAAACAGGTGAAACAATCGCGCTTGTAAGTAGCCCTGCTTATAATCCAAATACAATAGTTAGAGGAGCATCAAAGGCCCAACGAGAAGCATGGAATAACGACTTGAAACTACCGATGATGAATCGTTTCACAAAAGCATTTGTACCAGGTTCTGTATTTAAAACGATTACAGGTGCAATTGGTTTGGAAACAAACACAATAAAAGCTAAGGAAGAATTTAATATTCAAGGATTAAAGTGGACAAAAGATTCCTCTTGGGGAAATTATTATGTAACACGTGTGAAGGATGCAAGTCCAATTGATTTTGACAAGGCAATGAAGTACTCTGATAATATTTATTTTGCTCAACAAGCCTTGAAAATGGGGAAAGATCAGTATGTAAATGAATTTAAGAAATACGGATTTCATGAAAAATTACCAATCGAATACCAATTTCCTATTTCAATCATTGCAAGAGATGGGATAAAAAATGATATTCAACTAGCAGACACGGGATACGGACAAGGACAAGTATTAATGACACCACTCCATTTAGCATTAACATATGCACCGATTATAAATGAAGGGAATATTCCGTCGTCCCACCTTTTAAAAGAAGCAAAAGTTACGGGGAATTGGAAAGAAAATGTGATTTCTAAAAAGAATCAAGACATATTAAAGAGTGCATTAATAAAAGTCATTAATGACCCTGATGGGGCGGGAAGAATTGCTAAGGTTGATGGTATAACTCTTGCTGGTAAAACCGGTACAGCAGAACTGAAAGAGTCGAAAGAAGCAGACGGAAAAGAGCTTGGATGGTTTGCAGCTTTTGATGCAAATGAGCCAGACATGATTGTTACTATGATGATCGAAGATGTAAAAGGAAGAGGGGGGAGTAATGTACCGGGTGAAAAAATAAAACATATTTTCCAAAAATGATAATTAATTATGAAGTAAAATCTTTTACTACATTCATTGTTTGCTTAGCACAAAGTTAAAAGTTATACAAAACAAAGTATAAGTAAGCTTCGAAAAAGCGTTCTTCTTAATCGAGAATGCTTTTTTGTTGTGGGTGAGAAAATTGATACCTCATCTTTATTTTCATTTTTGAAAGGGTGATATTGCCGATTGTAAATAAAAGATTGAAACAAATTGAAATGGACAAGTTTTAAACTAAAAAAACAGTTGTTTAGTAAAACATAAATAGAGCACACAAATAAGTATGCTCTAAGAAAAATAGGTGATACAAGTGGAGTGTTGTGTGAAATTCACAAATAATAATCAGATTTTTACGAGTGTATTTTTAACATTGTATGCTTTACTTCTTTTTAGGAGCCTGTCATGTAAGATTATGTATTGGTAATTATTTTATGAAAGTAATTGCACACCTTTACATTCTCAGGAGGATTTTTCTATCAAAAATAGATAAACAATGGAACAAATGAAATTTGTATCATGTCTATATATTGAAACCATATTAAAAGTGAGGGTAGTTTTATGTTTATTCAAATAAGTTCGAGGTGTGGAAATGGAGCAGAAGTTTATTGAAAAATGTAATCATGATGAGCTTGACTATGTTATAAAAGATTATTGGCAAGATGTATGGAATTATTCATTTATTATTACGAAAGATCCACACTTATCAGATGATATCACGCAAGATGTATTTATAAAGGTATTTAAAAATTGGAATTCATTTCGAAAGGAGTCATCTATTAAAACGTGGATATTAAAAATTACAAGAAATACGGCAATAAACTATTTGAAATCCTCTTATTTTAAAAGGATATCTTTAATAGGATTTTTTAGTGATGATAAACAATCTCCATCGGCAGAACGAGAATTTTTTAAGCAAGAGGAAATGAATGAAGTGTGGGAGATTGTATTAAAACTACCTAAAAAACACCGTGAAATAATAATTTTAGACGCGAAATATGAATTATCTTATGAAGAAATGGCTGAAACACTAGGAGTATCCATTGGAACTGTAAAATCTAGATTAAGTCGAGCGAGAAGTAAGGTTTCAAAATTAATAGGGGAGGGTAGTAGTGATGAACAATAAACAAAATCCTGACTGGTATAAACAATTAAAAAAAGGCCCAATGGAGAATCGTAAAGATGAAGAAGAGTTTATTTTTAAAATAAAGCAGTCTATATACGAAAATAATGAAGCGGATCTTGTAAAACATAAAGGACTTTTTCGAAAAAAAGCATTACCTATTGTAGTTGTTTTTGTTTGTACAATGTTATTTGTTATCGTTCAACAACCTTGGTTAGATGATAATAAATCACCGGTACAAAGTAGCACTCAAATTAAGCCTAAAACAAAAGATGAGTCTGCTCAAGATCCAACATTAAAACAATTTATGAATGATTTATATCAAAGTACAAATGCAAAAAATGAAAATGATTTGTATAGAGCGTTAAATGATGAAGTTCTATTTAAAGGGAAGAGTTACAAGAAGGATGAATTGAAATTTGATGAAGATATTTTTCATGAGTTGCAAGTTGCCCTTACAATGGGGGGAGAATTTACAAATGATACAAAGCAAGCATACAAAGTACCAAGTGGATTGACAGAAAGTAACGAATCAAAGCAAGCGCACTTTATATATGCAACTGTTACTGGAAATAAAACGAAAATATTAGCTGAACCAAATCGAGAATCACGAGTTTTATATGAAGTATCTAATGAAATGGTAAAAGCTTGGATTCCCGAAAAAGTACAGAATGATGGATATATAAAAATATCGACAATTAACGGTAATACTGGATATGTACAAAAAGAGTACGTTTTAACGGATATTAAATATTCATTTATGTTCGAAAAGAATAATGAAGGTATATGGAAAATAAAAAATATTGATTCTATATGGTAAAAAAGGAAGGTTCATTTTAATGAACCTTCCTTTTTGTTTTTATACTCTTTTTGAAGAGTATTCCAGTACTCTAAAATTTCTGATGTAACAAGGGCAGCGATGTTGTTTTCTGAATTACTACCAGGAATAACGACAGAAACGGCAATCTGTGGATCTTTGGTAGGAGCATATGCAATGAAAAGAGAATGATTGATCATTCTTTCTTGCTCATTCGGAAAACCTGTAATACCTGTTTTACCTGCGACGTCAAAGGGCAGCTTTTTAATCTCCTCTATATTTTGACTCATTCCACCTTGCACGACATTCCAAAAGTTCATCGGATAACGATTTGAACTTTCTAAAATTGGTTTAAACTTTTTTGTTTCCTTACCGTCCTGGCTAATAATAGCACTTACGATTTGAGGTTTATATTTATCACCTTTACTTGCCAAAGTTGCTGCATACTGAGCAAGTTGAAGAGGAGTATGCACTTCATTTCCTCCCCAAGAGGCATTTAATAAAGCAGAGATTCCATTTTCAAACTTATTAGAAGGATGGAATTCATATTGTCCGTCTTCTTCAAAGGGTAAATCAATACCAGTTTTAGAACGTAGGCCGAATTGCATTAAATAATCTGTCCATATATTTGCCACTTTTTCTATATTGCCATTATTTTGGTTGAATAAGGGTAAAGCTACTTTTGCTGTCATAAATGTGTTAGATGAATTAATGATAGCCTGCCTCGGTGTAATTTCACCTGTTGGCGTTCCAGGTGCATTCGTGATGTTATTTTGATTATCGTACTGAAAAGTACCCTTATCTAAATAAGTATCTTCAGGTTGAAAAAGCTTTTCGTTTAACCCAATTAAAATAGTAAGAGGTTTTATAGTAGACGCCATATTTACGTAGTATTCACCATACTTTAATTTTTGAATTGCTTTATTTTGCGAAAGTGATTTTATGTTTTCTATTTTAGGTGATACATGTGTATTTAATATATTTGGATCAAAAACCGCCGAGTTGGCCATAGTTAAAATTGCGCCAGTTTTTGCATCGCTCACTACAGCATATCCAGCTTTAGCATCGGGTGTTTTTTGAATTTGAGATCTTAATGCCTCCTCTGTTTTTTGCTGTAACTCAGAGTCTAAAGCTAGCCGGATATCTTTTCCTTTTTGTACTTTTTGAATGTTCCATAAGAACTTTTTTTTATTCATTTTAAAAATAAGAGTTTTACCCGGTTTTCCTTTTAAATCATTTTCATATTGCAGCTCAATCCCGCTTTTTCCAACAGGCATATGCTCTGAATTAAGGTTATTTTCTACATAACCAATTACTTGTGAACCAACTTCATGCTTGGGATAATATCGGATCACTTCATCTTTAATTATGACATTATTGGGTTTGTTCTTATTTACGAATGTAAGTTCATTCTCATTTATGTCAGAGTGTAACGGTATATCATTCATAGTTTGCTTTTTACAAGATTGTTGTAAGTGTAATTGTATGTCTTTTGCGGAAATATCATGTTGAAACTCGCTTGAAAATTGATTGAAAAAAGCTAATGTGTTTGCTGTACCTTGTTTCGATATCTTTTCATCATTAAAAGTGCAATATAGAGACTTAACTTTCTTATTTGTAGCTAGTATTACACCATTTTGATCAAGTATTTGTCCTCTTTCGGCTGAAGAAGTTTCGATAGTAATTGAAAAGAAATGGCTTTTTAACAAAATTATTAATATCAAACCTACAATAGAAAGAATCGCTATAAATCTCCATCTTTTTATTTTTATATGTAACATAAAACCCTCCCTTTTTAGCTTATTTCATCTTATAGTTAATTATTTTTTTTGTAAATGTGGAACAACTTTATTATTTAGGTTGTCTATTAAGTATTACAGCATGAAGAAAGGAACAATTAGTATGAAAAGTTACTAGCAAGTCTATGTGTAAGTTTATTATGAATCATTATACAGTTTAGCATTTCTAATGCGAGAGACAAAAAAATAGAGAGAAAACAGGAAGGGAGAGTTATGAATTACGTGGTGAAGCGAAAAGGATAGGATGTTTACAAGGATTTAGTAAAAAAGTTGCAACGATATTTATAACCGGTCATCGGTATGTAACATATAAGGAATTAAGTGGAGGATTTATGAAAGAACAAAAAGGAAAGAACAAGACGTATATATCTATACGATTAAATATAATGTTCCTTTGCATATTTTTACTATTCTCAGCTATTATTGTTCAGCTTGGAAAAGTGCAAATCGTAGAGGGAGAGGCTTATAAGAATCAAGTGGAAAGTAGTCAAAATGCAACAACTAGTATTCCAGTTCCGCGTGGACAAATACTAGATCGAGAAGGGAAAACAGTTGTTAATAATAAATCCCTTCGTACGATTACGTATACAAGGGTAAAGGGAATTACTAGTGAAGATATTTTAAAAATAGCAAAAGACTTGGCAAAAGTACTTGAAATGCCTGAACAAGATATAAATAAATTAACAGATATTGACAAAAAAGATTTTTGGATGCAGTTGAATACGAAACGTGCGGAGACAATGATTACGAAAAAAGATATAGAAACGTTTAAAGAAAAGGGAATAGAAGGAAAAGAGTTAGATAAAAAAATAGAAGAATTAAGACGAAGTCGCGTTACAGAAGTAGAATTGGCAGAATTAACAGCACAAGATTTAAAGGTATTAGCTATTAAAAGTAAAATGAGTTCAGGTTATCAACTAACACCACAAATTATAAAAAAAGATGTAACAGATCAAGAATATGCGCGAATCAGTGAAAATCTTGCGGAGTTTCCTGGGGTAGATGCAACGGTTGATTGGGAGCGCAATTATGTAAATGGTGATTTATTTCGTTCTGTGTTAGGTAATATTACGAGTAGCGAAGAAGGTCTGCCAAAAGAAAATTTAGATTCTTATTTAGTACGCGGATATAACCGGAATGATCGTGTAGGGAAAAGTTATATTGAACAACGATATGAAGATGTGTTACACGGTACAAAAGAAGAAGTGAAAAACATTACAGATAAATCAGGAAATATTATAAAAACAGAAATAATTTCTAAAGGAAAAAGTGGTAATAGTTTAACATTAACGATCGATATGGAATTACAAAAGAAAGTGGAAGAAAGTTTAGAGAAAAATTTGAGAGCATTTAAGAGTTCAGAGCCACTACTGGACCGAGCTTTTGTTGTTATGACGAATCCGAATAACGGACAGATTTTATCTATGGCAGGCAAAAGAATTGTAGAAAAAGAAGGAAAAATGGAAATCGAGGATTTGGCATTAGGTAATATGACAACTTCGTATGAACTAGGGTCAGCTGTAAAAGGTGCAACTTTATTAACTGGCTACGAGACAGGAGCAATAAAGCCAGGAGATCAATTTTATGATGCACCGATGAAATTTAAAGGTACACAAGCTAAGAAATCTTGGAATGTATCCGGATTTGGTAATATTAATGATTTACGTGCGCTACAAGTATCTTCGAATGTATACATGTTTCAAACAGCTTTAAAAATTGCGGGTGTTAATTACGTACCAAATGGTTCATTGGATATAAAACAAGAAGCATTTAATACGATGCGCTATTATTTTAAACAATTTGGATTAGGCGTGCCAACAGGAATTGATTTACCGAATGAAATAATTGGACAAACGAGAAAAGTAGATAGTCAACCTGGGTTTTTACTAGATTTTTCTATCGGTCAGTATGATACGTATACGCCGTTGCAATTAGCGCAATATATTTCAACGATTGCGAATGGAGGTTATAGAATGCAACCTCAAATTGTACAAGAAATACGAGAACAATCAATAAAAGAAGAGGTTGGCAAAGTTATACGTTCCATAGAGCCTGTCGTATTAAATCGGATTGATATGAAGACAGAACATATTGATCGAATAAAAGAAGGGTTTAGATGGGTATTCCAAGAAGGTGATGGAACTGGGGTGAAGTATTTCAAAAATGCTCCATATAAACCAGCAGGGAAGACAGGGACAGCTCAAACTGTGTATGGTGGAGATGATCCGATTGGTAGAAATGCGAAAGGAGAACGTATGGAATGTTACAACTTAACGTTAGTTGGATATGCTCCATATGATAATCCAGAAGTAGCATTCTCAGTAGTAGTTCCGTGGCTGCATAATGATAAAAGTGGAATTAATTCTATAATTGGAAAAGAAGTTTTAGATGTATACTTTGATTTGAAAAACCAGCGTATACATGGTGAAGCTACTAGTACAGATAATCCAAATCAAAATCAGTAAAATTTGTACACTTTTCTAAGGGAAAGAGATTCTGTTTATATAAAAGTTTTATAAGTAAAAATGAGATTTGAAATAAGAGATAGCCGAGATCATTGTTGCTATCTCTTATTTTGTTAATTAGTTATAAAGTTTTTTAAGTTTATGGAACAAACTTGTTTCGCTGATTGTCTATTATGTGTAAGTAAAAAAGTGATAAGAACTTGAAAGGAATGATGATTTTGAAAAACAAGAGGATGCTAAAAATAGGAATATGTGTTGGTATATTAGGTTTAAGTCTTACAAGCCTAGAAGCTTTTACAGGAGGACCACTGCAAGTTGAAGCGAAAGAAAAGAAGGGACAAATAAAACATAAAAATCAGGCGACGCACAAAGAGTTCTCTCAACTAGAGAAAAAATATGATGCTCGATTAGGTGTGTATGCTATTGATACTGGTACAAATGAAACAATCTCTTATCGACCTAACGAAAGATTTGCCTTCGCATCGACCTACAAGGCGTTAGCGGCAGGGGTATTACTACAGCAAAACTCAACTGAGAAATTAAATGAAGTTATTACTTTTATGAAAGAAGACTTAGTAGATTATTCACCTATTACAGAGAAACATGTAGATACTGGAATGACACTAGGAGAAATTGCTGAGGCTGCTGTTCGTTACAGTGATAATACTGCAGGGAACATTTTATTTAACAAAATAGGCGGACCAAAAGGATATGAAAAAGCGCTTAGACAGATGGGTGATCGTGTTACTATGTCTGATCGCTTTGAAACAGAATTAAACGAGGCTATTCCAGGAGACAATCGTGACACTAGTACAGCGAAAGCAATTGCTACCAATCTTAAATCTTTTACGGTCGGAAATGCGCTTCCAGTTCATAAGCGTTACATTCTTACAGAGTGGATGAAAGGGAATGCTACAGGAGACAAACTTATTCGTGCAGGCGTACCAACTGACTGGGTAGTGGGGGATAAATCAGGAGCTGGAAGTTATGGGACACGAAATGACATTGCTATCGTTTGGCCACCAGATAGAGCGCCAATTATTATCGCAATTTTATCTAGTAAAGATGAGAAAGATGCTCCCTATGATAATCAACTTATTGCAGAGGCAACTGAAGTTATAGTTAATGCTTTAAGGTGATAGTATATGAGTTTTACATTTGTAAAAATAATGTTATTGAAGGAATAAAATTAGAAAACGATTCTTTTTCGTGTGAAAAGAATCGTTTTTGTATTCTTATTTTGAAATGGAAAAAAGTAAACAAATTCAAATCTTTATTACGTAATTCATCTGAAATTTCATGTACTGCATTTTATTAACTTAAACAATTTCAAAAATGTATAATATAATTTAGTTTAGTTAACATAAATAATTGTTTTATGAAAATAAAAAGGAGAGAATATGAAGAGAAATATGAATAGAATCATATTGTTTATTGTCATAATAGTAGGCTTTAGTATCTTTTTATATGTACAAAACAATTTAATAAGTATAACTGAAGTTAATATAAAATCTAGCAAAATGCCTTCTACCTTTAAAGGTTTTAAAATTCTACAAATTTCAGATTTACATAATAAAAAATTTGGCAACAATCAAGAAACTTTAATTCAAAAAGTAAAAGGTGAAAATCCAAATATTATTGTTTTTACAGGTGATCTAATTGACAGTAAATCATACGATGCAGAAGTAAGTATGGAATTAATACGAGAACTTGTAAAGGAGTATCCTATATATTTTGTGACAGGAAACCATGAAAAATGGTCAGGAAAATATAATGATTTAGAGAAGGAATTGAAGAAACACCATGTTACTGTTTTAAGAAATGAACATGTAACGATTCAAAAAGAGGAACAAAAAATAAATTTGCTTGGTATTGATGATCCGGAATTTGTAACTGGAAACCGTGATGAAGGAAATGTTGTCAAAGATGAAATTTCAAAAGCAAAATTTGAAATGAAGCCAGATACATACAATGTATTACTATCTCATAGGCCTGAATTTTTGACAGAGTATGCTAATGAGCAAATAGATTTAGTGTTATCGGGACATGCTCATGGAGGGCAAGTTAGATTGCCATTTATCGGAGGTTTAGTTGCTCCGAATCAAGGGATTTTACCTACATATACAGCAGGATTATATGAAAAACAAAATACATCTATGGTAGTGAGTAGAGGGTTAGGCAATAGTATCATTCAGCAAAGAATTTTAAATAGGCCAGAACTTGTAGTCGTACAGTTAAATTGAACTGTACGACTTTTTTGTACAGAAAAAAATAGGCCACATGTATTTTATACAAGTTAACATTACAATTTTATTAAAAATTTTCTGCGTTACATAAAGTAACAAAATTTGACCCGAAGAGTTTGTTATAGTGTAAATAATCAAAAAACTTAAAATTTGTCGAGTGAAAATTGTGATAAGTAATTTATAAAAAAACTTAAAGGGGTGTACACATGCATAAAGAATATGAAATTGAAGAGTATACGGCGATTGAGGAACAAATACATTATTATTGTAAATGTTTATTAGTAAGTCATCCTGATCAAATTATAAAGTATTTAGAAAAAAGGTTAGAAAAATATGCAGAAACATTACAATATGCACATTTATATCCTGACACAGTTATTTTACCGTTACAGCAATTAGTAATCGAATATTCTTTAGATGTTGCTAGAATTAGGAAATATATGAATTTAAAAACGTAAAATAAAATATATAATTTAAATGAAACAGAGTCGACTTTAAGAAATGATATTCTAATGTCGACTCTGTTTCATTGTTTAATATTGTTGATGGAAAATACATACTAATCAATGAAGTTTGACATATAATTACGCAAGAGTAAAATAAAAGTGAGTACTCACTCATTTTTAAGAAGGGGGAAGAAAACATGCAGCAACCTGCCATTATTTTACGGACTGTATCAAAAAGTTTTGGCAAAAAAGAAGTGTTACACAATCTTTCATTGCAAGTTGAAAAAGCAGAGATATTTGGTTTAGTTGGGCCTTCTGGTTCAGGAAAAACGACTCTTATCAAAATGATTGCAGGTATTAACGAGGCAACTGAAGGTGAAGTGTTTGTTTACAACACGAACATGCCTAATTTAAATGAAATGAAAAGAATTGGTTATATGGCTCAGGCTGATGCATTATACGAAGAACTATCAGCATATGAAAATGCAGATTTTATGGCAACAATGTATGGATTAAAGGGAAAGCATAAAAAAGAAAGAATACAAGAGGTTTTTGACCTTGTTCAATTATCACAACATACGAAAAAACAAGTACAGCATTTTTCAGGTGGAATGAAGAAGCGTTTATCATTAGCGATAGCACTCCTCCATGAACCTGAAATATTAATTTTAGATGAGCCAACAGTGGGGATAGATCCGCTTCTTAGAAAAACAATCTGGGGAAAATTTTATGATTTGAAAAAGAAAGGCACAACTATAATTGTAACGACACACATTATGGACGAAGCTGAATTTTGTGAACGCCTAGGGTTAATTAGAGAAGGAAAGCTAGTTGCGACTGGAACACCTGAAGAATTGAAAAAGCGGGTATCATCAGGAAGGATTGAAGATGTCTTTTTGTTGGAAGAGGTGGCCCTATCATGAGAGTTATCGGTGTAATCATTCGTATTATTCGCCAATTTTTCAGGGATAAGCGTTCATTAGCCATGATGTTTGGGGCACCTATGTTATTACTTTGGTTATTGTCACTAGTGTTTACTCAAAAAGATTATGTACCACATATTGCTGTTGTTGACATGCCTGCTCAGGTAGTAAAAGTAATGAAAAATCAGGAAGCGTCAATTTATGAATATAGTAAAGAAAAGGCAATGTCTGAATTGGAAAAACAAAAAGTAGATGCAGTAATACGTTTAGAAAATGGGAAAATGAATATTGTATTAGAAGGTAGTGATTCGTCAAAAAATCGTGCTGCGCTTCAAATATTACAAAAAAGTACAGAGAAGAACGATGTATCGATTATGAAACCTGAAGTGAATTATTTACATGGCTCTAAAGACTTTACAATGTTTGATGGGCTTGGTCCCGTATTAATCGGTTTCTTTACCTTTTTCTTTGTATTCATTTTATCAGGGGTGTCTTTCGTAAGAGAACGTTTAAGTGGTACTTTAGAAAGGTTATTATCGACTCCGGTAAGAAGATGGGAAATAGTTGTAGGGTATATTATTGGTTTTGGGATCTTTGCATTTATACAATCCATTATAATCGTAAGTTTTTCAGTTTATATTTTAGATTTATATGTAGCAGGCTCCATATGGCTAACGTTACTTATTACATGCATGCTTTCTTTAACTGCATTAACTTTAGGGACATTTTTATCGGCATACGCAAATAATGAGTTTCAAATGATCCAGTTTATACCACTTGTTATTGTGCCACAAATTTTCTTTTCTGGGTTGTTTCCAATTGAATCTATGAATAAGTGGCTCCAAATGTTAGGGAAGTTATTTCCGCTCACATATGGCGCTGACGCAATGAGACAAGTGATGATTCGAAATCAAGGGTTTACAGAGATTGCATTAGATTTAATTGTATTACTGCTTTTTTCTCTACTATTTGCAGTAGGGAATGTATTTGCATTAAAGAAACATCGAAAAATATAATGATGATACAAAGGGGCATTATAGATGAAGAAGGATTGGCTAGAAGAATTAATTGCTGCAACAAATACGGATAAACGAAATGAACGTCAAATGCGTATATTAGAAGCGGCTGTTGATATGTTTGGCGAAAAAGGCTACGCTGCAACTTCAACAAGTGAAATTGCAAAGCGGGCTGGTGTAGCGGAAGGAACAATCTTCCGCTACTATAAAACGAAAAAAGATTTATTGTTAGCAGTCGTCATGCCGACATTAACAAAGTTTGCTGCACCATTTTTCGTACAAGCCTTTGCGAAAGAAATATTTAAATCGGAGTATGAATCATATGAAGGGCTTCTAAGAGTTGTCATTCATAATCGTTTTGAATTTGCAAAAAAGCATTTTCCAATGATAAAAATATTAATTCAAGAAGTGCCATTTCAGCCAGAGCTGAAAAATGAAATACAACAATTAGTAGAAACAGAGTTACTTTCACATTTTAAAAAGTTAATTGTAAAGTTTCAAGAAAAAGGTGGAATTATTGAGATGCCACCATCTTCTGTGGTACGACTTACTTTATCAGCTGTATTAGGATTACTCTTAACACGATTTTTATTATTGCCTGAAGAAAAATGGGATGATGAAGTGGAAATTGAACATACGATTCAATTTATATTGTTTGGATTAACGCCACGAATTTAATCATAAGTAAAAATATGTTGAAGTGTGAATTACATATACTACTTTTATGCAAATAATAAATCGCCTTTAAAAAGGCGATTTATATTCATTATTTATTTTTGATAAATAAGTACTTGTTTACTAAAAATGTTCCAAATTAACGTGTTTCTTTGTCTCTTCTTCTAAGACCTAATAATCCTGCTAGTCCTAATAAACCGAGCCAAGCCCAATTATTATTTTTATCACGATTATCATTTAAATCATTTGTCGTATTTACATTTCGAGTTCTCACATCATTATTAACTCTGTCTAAGTTATTGTCATTAACTCGAGTTGAAATGTCAGTGTTATTAACTCTATTCATATGATTTCCATCGTATTCAGCTTGTGCAGATGTACCTAAAAACATAATAGATAGTGCTAAAACACTTAAAATAGATGATAATTTTTTCTTCATAACTTTCCCCTCCTTTCTTAAGTATTAAATTCTCCAACTCTTTTGTGCATTATTCATTTGATGGTATCAAAACATACTTACAAAGCGAACATCTTTACGTCGTAGAGCTAAATAACTGTTAAAATGTCATTGGATATGTTCATTAAAATATAAATAAAACAAACTTTGATTACGATACTAAACTTAGTACAATTTATATGGTACGGACTAGTACAAAGGAGGTAATGAAATGCGACAATTTGCGAAACCAAAAATTGTTGTAAGTAAATGTTTAGAATTTGATGCGTGTCGTTATAATGGAGAGATGATTCCCGATGTTACAATAAGAAATTTGCAGCCATTTGTTACATTTATACCTGTTTGTCCAGAAGTCGAGATCGGATTGGGCACTCCTCGTGAAACGATACGAATTGTAGAAGAAAATGGTGTGAATAAGCTTGTGCAGCCGTCGACGCGGGAAGATGTAACTGGGAAAATGGAGCAATTCTCAAATGATTTTTTACAAACGATACCTGATGTGGATGGTTTTATTTTAAAGAATCGTTCGCCAAGTTGTGGTACTCGTGACGTGAAAATTTATTCTGGTTTTGAAAAAGCGCCAGCAAAAGGAAAGGGATCAGGCTTATTTGGCGGAGCAGTAATAAAAAAATTTTCACACCTTCCAATTGAAGAAGAAGGTAGATTGTCGAATTTTATTATTAGAGAACATTTCTTTACAAGGTTATTTACAATCGCATATTACAAAATGATCAAACATAATAAAAATATGAAAGATCTTGTATCGTTTCAGTCGGATAATAAATATTTATTTATGGCATATAATCAGGTAAAACAAAAGGAATTGGGACGAATAATTGCAAATCACAAAAATGAAACGATTGAAGTGGTATTTGAAAACTATGAGAAAACTTTATATGAATTATTTATGCGCACACCCCGCTATACATCGAATGTAAATGTATGTGAGCATATTTTTGGATATTTTAAAACAAAATTGAAAAAACAAGAAAAAGATCATTTTTTAGATTTGATACAAAAATATAAAGAAAAGAAAAGCCCGCTTAGTAGTATACTTGTAATTTTAAAATCATGGGCTCTTCGATTTGATGAAAAGTATTTATTACGACAAACATATTTCGAACCATACCCTGAAGCTTTAGTAGAGATTTCAGATTCGGGTAAAGGTAGAGATTATTAAACAATAAAATACATATTTCGACAAGAAAACTCCTATGTTGTTGTAGAACAATGTAGGAATTTTTTTGTGCATTAGTACAGAATCTGTTTTAAAATTAAGTTATGACAGAATTATAACAATTATCTAACTAATATTTTTGTCTTTTAATTTGTAATGTTTGTAGTAGAAACTCGCACGCTGTCGAAACTCAATATTCGATAAGGGGTGTGTAGCGGAATGGAATTTACTCTAACTCGCGAAAAACAAATGATTAAAGAAATGGTACGTGACTTTGCTGAAAAGGAAATCGCACCGAAAGCTGTGTATTATGACAAAACTGCGGAATTTCCATATGAAACATTTCAAAAAATGGGCGAACTAGGATTATTAGGCATCCCATTCCCTGAAGAGTATGGGGGTTCAGGTGGCGATACTGTATCGTACGCGTTAGCAGTTGAAGAAATTGGTCGTGCTTGTGGTGGTACAGGATTAAGCTACGCTGCAACAATTTCATTAGGTGCTTCTCCAATTTATTATTTCGGTACAGAAGAACAAAAACAGAAATATTTAGTTCCAATGGCATCAGGTAAAACGTTAGGTGCCTTCGGATTAACTGAGCCGAACGCGGGATCTGATGCAGGCGGCACACAAACGAAAGCTGTATTAGATGGCGATGAATATGTAATTAGTGGTGAAAAGTGTTGGATTACAAACGCGGAGTATGCAAATACAATTATTGTAACCGCTGTCAACGGTGTTGAAGACAATGGTAGAAAACGCATTTCGGCATTTATCGTACCGACTACAAGTGAAGGATTAACAATCTCAAGTCCTTACGATAAGATGGGTGTTCGTGCTTCTAATACATGTGAAATCGTACTTGATGGTGTACGTGTACCGAAAGAAAATATTCTTGGTGATGTAAATAAAGGATTTAAACAATTCTTATATACACTTGATGGGGGACGTATTTCAATCGCAGCATTAGCTGTTGGTATTGCGCAATCTGCATTTGAACGTGCACTGCAATATGCGAAAGAACGTCAACAATTTGGAAAGTCAATCTCTAATTTCCAAGCGATTCAATTTAAATTAGCTGATATGGCGACTGAAGTAGAACTTGCGCGTAATTTAGTACATAAAGCAGCTTGGTTAAAAGATAACGATAAACCTTTCGGTAAAGAAGCGGCTATGGCAAAATTATTTGCATCTGAAGCAGCAAGCCGTATTGCAAATCAAGCAGTACAAATTCACGGTGGATACGGTTATATGCGTGAATATGAAGTGGAACGACATATTCGTGATGCGAAACTATTAGAAATTGGTGAAGGAACTTCTGAAATTCAACGTCTCGTAATTGCTAGACATTTAGGATGTAGATAAAAGGGAGGAATCACTATGTTTCAAAAAATATTAATTGCTAATCGCGGGGAAATCGCAGTTCGTATTATGAAAACTTGTCAAAAGCTTGGCATTCGCACTGTTGCTATTTATTCTGAGGCTGATGAAAATGCCCTACATGTAAAAATGGCAAATGAAGCTTACTTAGTAGGTGGACCGCGTGTCCAAGAAAGCTATTTAAACCTTGAAAAAATTATTGAAATAGCTAAGAAGACAAATGCTGAAGCAATCCATCCAGGATATGGATTATTATCAGAGAATCCGTCTTTTCCGGTTCGCTGTAGAGAAGAAGGAATTGTATTTATCGGTCCATCAGAAGAAATTATTACGAAGATGGGAAGTAAAATCGAATCTCGTATTGCAATGCAAGCTGCAGATGTTCCAGTAGTTCCAGGTATTACTACAAATATTGAAACTGCTGAAGAAGCAATTGAAATTGCTAAACAGATTGGTTATCCATTAATGTTGAAGGCATCCGCAGGCGGCGGAGGCATTGGAATGCAGTTGATGGAAACTGAGCAAACGCTCACCAAAGCATTTGAAAGTAACAAAACAAGAGCACAAAACTTCTTCGGTAACGGAGAAATGTATTTAGAGCGCTATATTGCAGATGCGCATCATATTGAAATTCAACTTTTAGCAGATACACATGGTAACACAGTGTATTTATGGGAGCGTGAATGTTCAGTGCAGCGCCGAAATCAGAAAGTGATTGAAGAAGCACCTTCACCATTTTTAGATGAAGGTACACGAAAAGCGATGGGTGAAGTTGCTGTACAAGCTGCAAAAGCTCTTGGGTATACAAATGCTGGTACGGTTGAGTTTCTAGTTGATGATCAGAAAAACTTCTATTTCTTAGAGATGAATACGAGATTACAAGTAGAGCATCCAGTTACAGAAGAAATTACTGGTTTAGATCTTGTAGAACAACAACTTCTAATTGCATATGGTGAGAAATTATCGTTTACACAAGATGATGTAAAACGTAGTGGTCATGCCATCGAGGCACGTATTTATGCAGAAGATCCGAAAACTTTCTTCCCATCACCTGGGAAAATTACAGATTTAACGCTTCCAACAAATGTACGTATTGATCACTTTTTGGAGAATCAAGTAACAATTACACCTTTCTATGATCCAATGATTGCGAAAGTCATTGCTCATGGTGAAACTCGTGAAGAAGCAATTTCGAAATTACATGATGCTTTAGAAGAATTAAAAGTAGAAGGTATTAAAACGAACACGCCAATGCTAATTCAAGTTTTAGAAGATGATGTGTTCAAAAGCGGTATTTATACAACGGGTTTTGTAACGAAACAACTTGTTAAAAAATAAGGTTTAACAATATTAAGGGGGAAAAAATGATGACGAAAGTATATGCATCGATGGCAGGAAATGTATGGAAGATTGTTGTAGGAGTAGGAGATACAGTAGAGGAAGAGCAGGATGTCGTCATTTTGGAATCTATGAAAATGGAAATCCCAATCGTTTCAGAAGAAGCTGGCACAGTTATGAAAATTAATGTGCAAGAAGGCGATTTTGTAAATGAAGGAGATGTATTACTAGAAATTGAATAGGGAGATATAGGGGGAAGCGAATTGAAACTACCTAATTTTGCTGTCATTAAAGAAGTCGGGCCACGTGATGGCTTACAGAATGAAAAAAAGATTGTTGGCACAAAAGATAAAGTAAAATGGATTCAACTACTTACAGAGGCGGGATTATCGTACGTTGAAGTTTCCTCATTCGTTCACCCTAAATGGGTTCCTGCATTAGCAGATGCAAATGATGTGTTTTCTGAGCTGAAAAGGGATCCAAATGTTACTTATGCAGCGCTTGTTCCAAATCAAAATGGTTTGGAACGAGCTTTTTTGCAAAATGTAGATGAGGTGAATGTTTTTTTATCAGCAAGTGAATCTCATAATAAAAGTAATATTAATAAATCAATTAAAGAAGCCTTAGTTGTCATTGAAGATATAACAAAACAGGCATTATTCGAAGGGAAAAAGGTAAGAGGCTATGTTTCTACTGTATTTGGTTGTCCTTATGAAGGAGATATAAGTCTCGCAGCAGTTGATGAATTATGTAATCAACTATTTTCATATGGCATTTATGAGGTATCCCTTGGTGACACGATTGGTGTAGCAAATCCGTTACAAGTAGAGCAAGTTTTAGAACATTTATTAAAGAAATATGATGCTTCGCAGTTTGCAATGCACTTCCATAATACGTATGGAATGGCTCTGGCGAATGTAGTTAAGTCATTAGAATATGGTATTACAACATTTGATAGTTCTTGTGGTGGTCTTGGTGGATGTCCATATGCACCGGGAGCATCAGGTAATGTTGCAACTGATGACTTAGTTCATATGCTCCATAAGTTAGGGGTCCAAACGAATATTGATGAAGAGAAGTTATTGAGAGCGAGTCAATTTATTCAAAGTAAATTAAATATCCAATTACCGAGTCATGTGTATAGAGCGCTTCAACATAAAACGATAAGCAGGTGAGAAGATGCTACAATTACAAAACATTTCAGTTGATTATGTAACACCTCACGTTGTAAAGATTTCATTATATCGTGAAAGACAAGCAAACTCATTATCTTTAGCGTTATTAGAAGAGTTACAAAACATATTAACTCAAATAAGTGAAGAATCAAATACTCGTGTAGTTATTCTAACGGGTGCTGGTGAAAAAGCATTTTGTGCCGGAGCTGATTTAAAAGAACGTGCTGGCATGAATGAAGAACAAGTTCGCCATGCTGTTAGTATGATTCGCACTACTATGGAAATGGTTGAACAATTACCGCAGCCAGTAATTGCTGCTATAAATGGAATCGCACTTGGTGGTGGTACGGAATTAAGTTTAGCTTGTGATTTTAGAATTGCTTCAGACACTGCAAGTCTTGGTCTTACTGAAACTACACTTGCAATTATTCCAGGAGCAGGTGGTACGCAGCGTTTGCCAAGATTAATTGGTGTTGGTAGAGCGAAAGAATTAATTTATACAGGCAGACGTATTTCAGCGCAAGAAGCGAAAGAATATGGTCTAGTAGAATTTGTTGTACCAGCTCATTTACTTGAAGAAAAAGCGATTGAAATAGCAGAGAAAATTGCTAGTAATGGTCCTATTGCTGTTCGATTAGCAAAAGAAGCAATTTCAAACGGTATTCAAGTTGATTTACATACCGGATTACAAATGGAAAAACAAGCGTATGAAGGTGTAATCCATACGAAAGACAGATTAGAAGGATTACAAGCATTCAAGGAAAAACGCACACCAATGTATAAGGGGGAGTAAATATGTTAGACCAAAAACAACAATCGAATACATTTGAAGAACGAGTTGAAACGATTAAACAAGGCGGTGCACCAAAATACCATGAACAAAACAAAGCAAAAGGAAAACTATTCGTTCGTGATCGCTTAGCTCTTTTATTTGATAATGGTGAATATGTAGAAGATGCATTATTTGCAAATTGTGAACAAACAGGATTACCTGCTGATGGTGTTATAACGGCAACGGGTAAAATACATGGGCGTACTGCATGCGTGATGGCAAATGATTCAACGGTAAAAGCAGGATCATGGGGCGCACGTACAGTTGAAAAGATTTTACGTATTCAAGAAACGGCCGAAAAATTACGTGTTCCGTTATTTTATTTAGTTGACTCTGCTGGAGCGCGTATTACTGATCAAGTAGAAATGTTCCCAGGGCGCCGCGGTGCAGGAAGAATCTTCTACAACCAAGTGAAATTATCAGGAAAAATTCCTCAAGTATGCTTATTATTTGGACCTTCTGCAGCTGGTGGTGCATATATTCCAGCCTTTTGTGACGTTGTAATGATGGTAGAAGGGAACGCATCTATGTATTTAGGATCTCCTCGAATGGCTGAAATGGTTATCGGTGAGAAGGTAACTTTAGAAGAGATGGGCGGAGCTCGTATGCATTGCTCTGTATCAGGATGCGGAGATGTTTTATGTAAAACAGAAGAAGATGCGATTACACAAGCAAGACAATACATTTCATATTTTCCAAACAACTACTTAGAGAAGACTCCATTGGTTACACCTCAAGAACCGAAACAATTCGAAAAAACGTTAGAACAAATCATTCCAGAAAATCAAAATGCTCCTTTCAATATGAAAGATCTCATTAATAGAATTATTGATGAAGGTTCTTTCTATGAAGTGAAAAAATTATTTGCTCAAGAACTAATTACAGGCTTAGCACGTATTGATGGTAAGCCAGTTGGTATTATTGCAAATCAACCGCGTATGAAAGGCGGCGTATTATTCCACGATTCAGCTGATAAAGCAGCGAAGTTTATTAATTTATGCGATGCATATCATATTCCATTATTATTCCTTGCAGATGTACCTGGATTTATGATTGGTACGAAAGTGGAGCGTGCTGGTATTATTCGCCACGGTGCAAAAATGATCTCTGCAATGAGTGAAGCAACTGTACCGAAAATTTCTATCGTTGTTCGTAAAGCTTATGGTGCTGGTTTATATGCAATGGCAGGCCCAGCCTTTGAACCAGATTGCTGCCTTGCATTACCGACAGCTTCTATTGCGGTAATGGGTCCAGAAGCTGCTGTCAATGCTGTATATGCAAATAAGATTGCAGCTTTACCAGAAGAAGAGCGTGATAGTTTCATTGCTGAAAAACGCGAAGAGTATAAGAAAGATATTGATATTTACCATTTAGCATCAGAGATGGTCATTGATGGTATTGTTCATCCAAACAATTTAAGAGAAGAGTTAAAAGGACGATTCGAAATGTATATGAGTAAATATCAAGTATTTACGGATCGTAAACATCCTGTTTATCCAGTTTAAAAGCCCTATTTAGGGCTTTCTTGCTCAAAAAGTCAAGGAGGGGAAAGCATTGAAACAAGCAGTTTGGTTTCCAACAGAAGAGTATAAAGAAAAAACGCGTTTATATGGTTGGATGAAATCATTGGGCTATGAAGATTATGAAACGTTTTATAATAAATCTATTGAAGAAACAGCTTGGTTTTGGGGAGAAGCTGAGAAAGCGGTTGGCTATCAATGGATGAAACCTTATACAGAAGTGCTAGATTTAGAAAATGGTACGCCGTTTGCACAATGGTATAATGGCGGAACATGTAACGTTGTAGAGTCAGTTTTATCACGCTGGCTTGCAGATGATGAAACAAGAACACAACCAGCACTTCAGTATGAAGGGGAAAATGGAACTTCAAAATCATTTACATATGAAGAACTTGATAGCTGGGTAAGTCGTGTTGCAAACGGTTTGAGACATACGGGTATTGAAAAAGGTGACCGTGTAACAATTTATATGCCGATGATTCCAGAAACAGTTGTTGCGATGCTAGCTGTAATGAAAATCGGAGCAATTATTTCACCAATATTCTCAGGATTTGCGTCTGATGCAGTCATGACACGTGTGCAAGCAGCAGGGTCAAAAATGATTATTACTGCAGATGGTTTTTCACGCCGCGGTAAAATTGTTTCATTAAAAGATGAAGTAGATAAAGCTTGTGAATATTGTCCAACTGTTGAAAAAGTCGTTATCGTGCGTCATGCAGGAAACGAATTTACACCGCATAATTATGATTTTTCATGGAGCACGTTAGAAAAAGAAAAGCCATGTGTACATGCTGAAGAAATGCATAGTGATGATCCGTTAATGCTCATTTATACATCAGGTACAACTGGGAAACCGAAAGGAACAGTACATACACATGCTGGTTTCCCTTTGAAAGCTGCATTTGATGCAGGTTTTGGGATGAATATAAAACAAGGTGACCGCGTATTATGGGTAACTGATATGGGATGGATGATGGGACCATTTCTACTATTCGGCTCTCTCATAAATGGAGCAACGATGGTTATGTACGAAGGTGTACCTGACTTCCCAGAGGCAGATCGTTTATGGAAGACAGTTGATAAATATGAAATTACACATCTCGGTATATCACCAACATTAATTCGTGCGTTAATGGCGAAAGGTGATGAGTATGTAAATAAACATTCGCTTAAGAGTTTAGAGGTATTTGCTTCAACAGGTGAACCTTGGAATCCAGACCCTTGGATGTGGCTATTTGAAACGGTTGGAAAAAGTAATGTACCGATTTGTAACTATTCAGGCGGAACTGAAATTTCTGGTGGGATTTTCGGAAACGTCCTTATTAAACCAATTGCACCGATAAGCTTTAACGCTTCTTTACCAGGAATGGCAGCGGTTGTGCTCGATGATCAAGGTAATCCAATTCGTGATGAAGTTGGAGAATTATGTTTAGAGAAACCTTGGGTTGGTATGACGAAAAGTTTCTGGGAAGACGATGAGCGTTATGTGAACACATATTGGTCACGTTTTGAAAATAAATGGGTTCATGGTGACTGGGTAATTTATGATGGTGAGCAGTATATTATTACAGGACGCTCAGATGATACGTTAAACATTGCTGGGAAACGTATTGGACCTGCTGAATATGAATCAATTCTTGTAAAGCATATTGACGTCATAGAAGCTGCCGCGATTGGTGTACCTGATGAAGTAAAAGGTGAAGTTTGTCATTGTTTTGTAGTATTAAGGGACAATGTAACATTCACAGTAGAGTTAAAGAAGGAATTAATGAGTTTAGTAAACTCTCATATTGGAAAAGCATTATGTCCAAAAGATATTCACGTTGTAGAAGATTTACCGAAAACACGTAATTCTAAAGTGATGCGACGCGTCATTAAAGCTGCTTACTTAGGAAAAGAATTAGGTGATTTATCATCACTTGTAAATCCTGAAGTAGTTCCGTTTATTCAGGGATTACAGTCTAGCAAATTATAAAGGTAGGTATGAGCTCTATTGAATTAGAGCTCATTTTTTTATTGAGTAATATAAAGACCTTGCAGAATATGAAAACATGAAGGAAAAAATTATCGAAATCGAATATGGAAGTAAAACTCTGAGTATATAATTGTTTTGTATGTCTTAAATTTGAAAATAGAAATTAGACTCTGTTAATCTTAAAAATTATAGCGTTAATTACGGTTGCATTATGTTTGTTGTAATGCAACTAGCTAAAAATTTATCATTAAATGTAAGTGAACCCTCAACTGTGAATGGCATTACAATTGTTAGATTTTTACTCACATAATCAAATCCAATTTCTTGTTCGCATTCGCCGCAATTAACTGAAGAAGATATAAGTGTACCAGATATAATATTATAGACAATGGTTAAACAGACTGGTTGAGTTAACCCTGGTAATACACAAGGCATTGTATTTTGACCTCCCTTTCTATTCATAGGAAATGTAACGGATTCAATCTTTGGAAATGATTAACAAATTAGATTATAGTGTTGAAGCAAAAAATAATGTACAACAGGATTTGAATTGTAAATTTAAAATAGAAATACAGTGTAGGTTTTGATTGTCGATTTAGGAGGGGAGAGGGGAAATAGTAGTGATACTTCTATTTCCCCTTAGAAATTACATAGATTAAGGTTGTGTTAAATTCGTTGTTACGCAACTTGCTTGGAATTTGTCATTGAATATAAGAGTACCTTCACCAGTAAATGGCACCCTTATAACTAGATTTTTACTAGTATAATCGAATTCTGTTTCTAAAGTACACTCTCCGCAATCAACAGTAGAAGATATCAGTACACCCGATGAAATATTATAAACGAGCGTTAAACAAAGTGACTGTGTTAATCCAGTAATAATACAAGACATTCTATTTACACCTCCTATGCTACTTATTAATAATAGTAAATGTAAATGGGACAGTTTTTGAAGCGGTAAATGCGGAAAAACCAAAAAAAATGATAGAGTATTCTATTTATTTTAATGATATTGGAGTTGCAAAATAGATTTAAATAGTAAGTTGATAGATTTTACTTAAATATAAATTAAAATTAAAATGATAATTTTTATAGGTGTAAACTGGCATCTAATAATTGGAGTCCAGTTTAATATTTTAACTAGGACTATAATTATTAAAGGAAAACCTTTATTGTGATTACATATATCTAAAGGGTTTTAATTTGGGATAGAAAAGGCCAAGAATCTGTTTTTAAGTAAAAGATTTAGTACAAAAGTTTGTTTTTTCTTTTTTATGTTTTTGCCTCTTACACATTGAAGCTAGTGGACATACTATATTAATAGAAATGATTAGGGGGTGAGATTATGGGGTATCGTTATAATAATTATAAAAAGAAGTGTACGTGTAAACAGGATGATTGTTGGGATGCTTTCGAAGAATGTAAAAAAGAACAAGAAGAACAAAATAAAGCATGCGATTGTTGCTGTGTACAAGGAATTAAAGATGAACTTAAAAAGTTAGTAAACAGAGCAGTGCGCATTAATACAGGAAGTAATGAGTATGCTGGAACTGTATCTTCAGTAACTTGTGATGTTGTAAGGCTTACTAATAGTGCTGGAGTAGTTACAATTATATCTGTCTGTAAAATTGAAGCGATTGTACCGTTATTAACATAGTAAAAAAGAATAATTTTGCTTTTTGTAAAGCCATTCTTTTGAATGGCTTTATTTTAATTCCATATAAAGGAGAAAATATTCTTTATATAGAAATAAGTTTGAGGTTAAAAAGTATGATATACGAAAGGAGCATAAAATTGATTAAACTAGCAACCTTTAAAAAGTCTGATTTCAAACAATTAATAGATTGGATTGATTCTGAAGAATTTTTAATTCAATGGTCGGGAAATGCATTTGCATATCCCCTAAATGAACAACAATTAGAAAAATATATAGAAAGTGCAAATACACTTGCATTCAAAGTGATAGATGAAGAGACTAAAGAAGTAATTGGTCATATTTCACTTGGACAAATTGACAATATAAATAATTCTGCGAGGATTGGAAAAGTGCTAGTTGGTGATACGAAAATGAGAGGACGTTCTATAGGGAAACATATGATGAAAGCAGTACTACAAGTTGCATTTGAAGAATTAAAACTACATAGAGTAACCCTTGGTGTTTATGATTTTAATACGTCCGCCATCGCATGTTATGAAAAAATAGGATTTGTAAAAGAAGGTTTATTACGAGAGTCAAAAAAAGTAGGAGAAACGTATTGGAATTTATGGGAAATGAGTATGTTAGAATATGAATGGAGCGATAAAGAATAATAGTTATCTGTAATTATATTATGTTAATTAAATGGGGTATGGTGGGGAATTATGAATAATAAAACGAAAATCATTACAATTGCAGCTGTTTCAGTAGGAGGTAAAACTACTGTTACAGAAAAATTAACTCGAAAGCTAACAAATTCAAAAGCACTATATTTTGATAGCTATCACTTTGAAAAATGTCCTAGTGATATTTGTAAATAGATTGATGGTGGAGCAAATTATGATGAATGGGTGCTTACACCATTAATTCATGATATTCAGCATCTTATAGGAGAGGCGAATGTAGATTATATTATTGTAGATTATCCTTTTACATACTTAAATAGTGAAATGCGAGAATTTATTGATGTAACAATATTTATCGACACACCTTTAGATATTGCGATGGCCAGAAGAATTTTGCGAGATTTTAAAGAAGATACAATTGATGAAATACATAATGATTTGAAACATTACATGACATTTGCGAGAAAAGCTTATATAGAGGCAATTCATACTGTTAAGCCGAATTCGGATATTGTATTGGATGGCTCTTTATCTATAAGTGAAATAATTAATCATGCTATAGAGGAACTTGGCCTGAGAGAAGTGATTGTCAATGATTAAATGTATAGAGGAATATGTGCAAGTTGACGATTTTAAAATGTATACGAAAAAGTTCCAAGGAAAGAAGCTGCAGCCAGTTATTATAATGGAGGCAGGTTATGGCGATTATTCAAAGGCATGGGATCATATTGTTGAAGAGTTGACGGAATATGGGACGGTACTTACATATGATCGAGCGGGCTTAGGGAAAAGTGGGAAGAGTTCTAAGAGACGTATTAGTTCTGAAATGGTAAAAGATTTAAGGTGTTGCTTAGCGCAATTACAATTGAAACCACCTTATATTTTTGTAGGACATTCTTTTGGCGGTATAAATGCACGTTTATTTGCGACTTCTTATCTCGAAGATATGTTGGGAATCGTTTTGGTGGATTCGACACCGGAAAATTATAAAGAAGATTTTCTGCCAATCATGTCTCCAGAATTTCAAGAAGCTTACTATAAACAGTTTGTATATGAAAGTTCTTATGAAGAATTTACATTTAGTTTAAGTGAAGTAGATAAACATTGTAAATCAATGAATGATATTCCACTTGTCGTGTTAGCTGCGGGTAAAAAAGCTTTTTATTCGCCAGATACACAAATGAAATGGTTGCAATTGCAAGAAGAATTATTACGATTATCAAGCAATAATAAATTTGTAATTGCAGAACACAGTGGTCACTATATTCAAAAAGATGAGCCATATTATGTGATAGATGCGGTTAAGTGGATTATTGGGTAGTGGAGAGATAAATGTGTACACTTTATTTCAATATAATTGGCAAGTAAGAGATGATTGGTTTAAGTGGTGTGAACAACTTTAAGAGGAAGAATTGCTCCGCAAGCGTGTAGGTGGTGCAGGAAGCATTTTAGAAACATTATTCCATATTGACGATGTTCAATACAGCTGGATTAGCGCACTTCAAGGAAAAGAAGATAATGAACCATAGTTTAAAGATTATCAATCAATACAAAAAGTAAAAGCGTTATCTGATTTATATAAACGAGAATTAGATGATTTTTTGCAGTTGTGGTCAACTAGACTAGAATGTAAGATATTAAAAGCTTCGTGGACAGATAAAACATATACATATGGTGAAGTATTAAGGCATGTAATTGTGCATGAAATTTACCATATTGGTCAGCTATCTATATGGGTGAGAGAGCTAAATCTTCAGCCTGTTTCAGCGAATTTAATTGGAAGAGGACTATAGATTTTAAAAATGGCTTGCACTGTAAATTCAAGTCATTATATAAATCAGAAGATTTCTTAATTGAAATCCTCTGATTTTTTTTGACGTATATGTAAAAACATTAAAATTGTAATAATGAAGAAAATCAATAATGTTTGTATGATTAAATTTTTAAACTGAAGCAAAACTGTCCAAGATGTAACAGCATCTTTAAAAGCTTGGAGTGCAGAGTAAGAAGGTGGATCAAAACCGTACTGTAGTAATTTTTTTGTTTCAATAAAAGTACTGTTTTCATCAGCAGCATCTAAAATTACTGAAATAAGTCTAGTATCATCTCGTTTTGCTGTACTAATAAAACTATAATTACTATTAGGTGAAAAACTAGTTTGTAAGCCGTCAACACCTTGGAGTTTAATGTTTTTATTAAGGGAATATATCATTTTATTTGTGTTGAAAACTTTTAAATCTTTGAAGGTAAATTGGTAAGAGGTTAGTTTCGTAACATTCAATACATCTGGAAAGTCTTTTACTAATTGTGACGCTAGTTTTGCTACGTCTATCGCTGTCGTAGTTGACTGTGTATCCGTATCGTTATTCATTCCAGTAGCATTTAGAAAAGGGGAAGGGTGTGATAACTTTAGTTGTTTTGCTTTTTCATTCATTAACGATGTAAAGTTATCTTCGTTTCCAGCAATGTGTTCTGCAAGGGCAAGTGCGGAACGATTATTCCCTGTCAAAAACAATGCATGAAGTAAATCACGAACCGTCGTTTTATCTTTCGAAGTTACTTGTATACGACTCGTTTCTGTTCGGAAAACTTCGTTACTTATTTTTACTAATTCATCTAACTGTATTTTTCCTTCATTCAGTTGTTCTAGTACGATATACTCTGTCATTA
This sequence comes from Bacillus cereus, assembly GCF_007678085.1. GTDB lineage: Bacteria > Bacillota > Bacilli > Bacillales > Bacillaceae_G > Bacillus_A > Bacillus_A cereus_BE. Next base: position 957,122 of record NZ_VEDW01000001.1, read on the forward strand.
ATTTAGGTAAAGTAGCTGATTGTATAGGGATTTCTTCATTTTTCTTATAAATAACTTCACCTGAATTAGCATCTATTAAAATAGCTGATTTAGCTTGAATAATTGGACCATTTACATAAAGATAAAAATATAAAACGATAAGTGCTGTAATAACAAAAGATAATAATAAAATTGTGAACTTTTTCAAGAATTGCATAAGCGATCCTCCTATTATGACATCAATAATAGTATTGTAAAAAGGAATGTTTAATTAGGAAGAAAGAAAAGGTAAAGAATTTCTAAAGAATTATAAAGGATTATTTAATATTGGATATTGATGGAAAATAAAAGGTTCAATTTCTTATATGGTAAGAAATTGAACCTAAAAAATGATAGTATTAACATTTATACGGGAGTAGTTTTACAGTGAAAGTTGTTTTTTTGTCATCACTATAAACTTCAATTGTTCCTTTATGCAATTCGACAATACTTTTTGCAATTGCCAATCCGAGTCCAGAGCCACCAGTGTTTGTAGAGCGCGATTTCTCAACACGATAAAAACGTTCAAAAATATGAGGTAAATCGGTACTTGGAATAGGCTGGCCGTAATTTGTTATATCAATTGCAATCATATTATTACTTTCATAAGCAGTAATATCAATATATTCACCATCGTTACCGTAAGCGATAGCATTAATAATTAGATTTTCAAATACGCGAACTAATTTGTCACCATCAGCTAATACCATTAGTTTTTGAGATGGGAAAGAAGGGCGACATTCTATATTAGCTTCTTGAACCTGTATGCGGAATTGAACAGTTAATTGTCCAAGTAGCTCTACAATATCAATAGGAGCAGAATATAAACTTAACTCTTTATTTTGAACACGTGTATATTCAAACAAATCATTCATTAATGTATTAAGACGGGTTACTTTATCGTAAATGACTTGTATATAATAACGTAATTCCACTTCATCTCTATAATTATCATGGTGGATTAAATTCACGTATCCAACTATAGAGGTAAGAGGAGTTCGTAAATCATGTGATACATTTGTAATAAGTTCGCTTTTTGCTTGTTCAGCCTGTCTTTCTTCATCAATTGAGACTTTCAATTGTTCAACGATTTGATTAACCCCGGTTGCTAACTCTTCCAGGTAATTATGATGTACGATAGAAACTTTATGATTGAAGTTACCATTTGCAATATAACGAATCTCTTCTATCATTTTTTTTATACAAGTTTCATAGTAAAGCTTTCTTTCATGACGATAAAAAATGTATAGGTAGGATGAGAAAATAGTAAATAAAAACAAATAAGATACAATCATCATCCATAGAGATTCTTTTATTCCTTTATATTTTTCATAACCAAAAATTCTAATGAATTCTTTGCCGAGTTCACTTAATGTAAGTGAACTTTCAATTACACTTGTAACAAGACGATATATAATTAATTCAGTAATAGGGGTAAGGGTGATGGCTAACATGAACCAAAAAATCAACTTCCATTTTGGGATATCTTTTAATATATCAAATGCTTCATTTCTCAATTTTATAGCCTACTCCCCAAACAGTATGAATAAACTTCTCTCCATTCATTCCTGTTTCAAGTTTATCTCGTAAATTACTAATGTGGACCATTACAGTTTTATTTGAACCATAACCATCTTCATTCCAAACGCGTTCAAAAATTTCTTCGGAACTAAATACTCTCCCAGTATTACTAGCAAGTAAATACAAAATATCAAATTCAATAGATGTAAGTTTAATGTATTCTCCATTTACTTTAACTGTATGGTTATGTTTGTGTATTTCAGCGGAACGAATATGTATAATACCATCTTCATTCTTTTGAGATGTAGCATTTTGGAAAGATGATCTTCTTAGCAAAGCTTTCACTCTAGCTACTAATTCTAATGGATTGAATGGTTTAATCATATAATCATCGGCACCTGTCATAAGGCCTAATATTTTATCCATATCTTCTGCTTTTGCACTCAGCATTAGAATAGGTACAGTATTATTCTCACGAACTTCCTGGCAAACTTCTAATCCATTTCGTTTTGGCATCATAATATCCAAAATCATAAGGTCAACTTCATATATAGAAATCATTTGTAATGCCTCATCGCCATCGTATGCTTTATAAATGTTATAACCCTCATTTCGCAAATAAACAGCAAGTAACTCAACAATTTCTTTATCATCATCAATAATTAATATGTTTTTATTCATTATGTAGTTCCTTTCCTTACAAATCATTAACATTACTATAATATCAAACATTTATGTATTTTGTAGCAATGATTCCACATAAAATTTCATGTAACGTATAAAAAAGGGATTAAAACATTCATAACGAATACAAATAAAAAGGATATTTAAATACAACGTTATATTGAAAGTTAGGAAGAAGGGGACATACGATGTTATATAAGGATATATATTCATTTACTCCAACTGGAAAAATTGAAACTGATATAAAAGCTTTTCTATTAAAATACAATAAATAAGTTACATATAAACATTCAATTCGAGTGGCAAATGAGTCTCGTAAAATTACGGTTATGTATCATATTAATGAAGAAAAGGCAGCAATTTCAGGATATTTACATGATATTAGTGCAATCTTTCCCAATGAAGATCGGATTATAGTTGCTGAGCAATTTGGAATAGAAATATTACAAGAAGAACGAGCATTTCCAATGATTATTCATCAAAAGTTATCGAAAGTAATTGCAAAAGAGATACTTAAAGTGGACGATGAAGAAATATTAAATGCAATTTGTTGTCATACTACACTACGTAAACATGCAACGAAAATGGATTTAGTGTTATTTGTTGCTGATAAAATAGAATGGGATCAAAATGGAGCACCACCACATTTAGCAGAAGTAAAAAAAGGGTTAGAAAAATCTTTAGAACATGCTGCTTTTGCATATATTTCATATTTGTGGGAGAGAAAAGATAAGTTGAAAGTTTTACATCCTTGGTTAGAAGAATCATATTGGCAGTTAAAAGAAATTGTAGAGTAGAAAGGGTATAAGAATGCAATTAAAAGAATATATGAATCAAACATTTCCTGGGGTTACATTAGTACCACATATATACTTTCAGTGGGAAAATCGTTTGCATTTTCATTTTGGGAAAGGGAAAGACCCATTTGTCGAAAGAACCGATGATGTAAATATGGAATACTTCACTCAACTTTATACATATAATAAATACTTATTTGAAGATATATTTTCAAAAGAAGATGGAGTGTTTTTAGTAACAAATGTTTATCGATTTAAAAAGGAAAATGTGAAAAATCCGCAGAAAATAAATGTATACAATAGTTTTATTAAAAAGAGGGATTTAAATTTCAAGTTAAGACAAGAAACATTACCTTTTTTATTTGAAGACGAAGAAGCTGATTTATATTGTACATATCAATTTTCGTTAAAATGTTTTGCTAGCGATATAAAGTATAAACAGTTTATTCAAGCTGCAAATCATGAAGATTTTCCGGGCATTTATCCTCGTTTTGGACGGAATAAAAGAAATTTTTTATCCTTTTCGGCAAGAAGACTCCATCTGATTTGTGTTACGGGTGAAACCCAACAATTCAGGTGGAGATGAATTGCCGTCAGTTAATAAGGCTGAACTTTTTTGTTTCTTTTTGTCTTACGATACAATCTACCCTTAAATAAGGAGGGAATAGATCGTAAGAAAACGAAATTGAATAATGATAATCATAATCATTCGGTTACTTGAGCCAAAAGAAATTACGATGAAGACTATATTCACATTTTGTTCCGTTTCGCTTCAAATATTATCTTAGGAAAGAAATAATTTTAATAAACTCTCTGAGAAAGGTGGTGAAAACAATGGTTAAAAAGAAAGCAGTGAAAGTATTGCGGAAACAAAAGAAAAGAGAAAACATGCAACGATTCACGCAGAAACAAAATATCGGACGAGCTTGTCTTACCGCAAAAGAATTTCGTTTACTTCAGCGCATGTCACATAGTTCAAAAGCGTTGCGAAATGTTGGATTGTATACGATGAAACAAAGTTACCTGAATAATAACAGGATGGCTACTATAAAAGAAGTGGACACTGCCATGCAAGCTGATATGAACTACTGGGGCATGCAATCAAACTCTGTTCAAGCCATTCGTAGAGCCTTGTATGCAGAAGTAAAGAGCTTTTTTAAAGCCTTGGAACAGTGGAAGAAACATCCTGAGAAGTTTACAGGTCGCCCTAAGTTTCCGAATTATTCTCGTTCCACTGACAAACGAATCATTGAAATCTATCAAGTTCCAAAAGTGGATGAGAACGGATTTTGGATGATTCCGATGAGTGTTGCATTCAGGCAAAAATTCGGTTCCATTAAAATACGTATGCCGAAAAACTTACGACATAAAAAAATCTCCTACATTGAGATTGTACCGAAGCAAAAAGGTCGGTTCTTTGAGGTGCATTACACATATGAGATGCACGTTTCTCAAATGAAGAAATCACCCACGACTACGAGTAACGCTTTGAGTTGCGATTTAGGTGTAGATAGATTAGTAAGTTGTGTAACGAATACAGGTGATACTTTCTTAATTGATGGAAAAAAACTAAAATCTATTAACCAGTACTTCAACAAAATGATACGTAATCTCCAGCAGAAAAATATTGAAAACGGAATTTCAAAACGAGTTGTAACGAATAGAATGGCTGCACTTTGGCATAACCGAGAACGACAAATAAATGGTTACATTTCACAAACGGTAGGTCTGGTGTTCAAAAAAGTGAAAGCATTTGGCATAGATACGGTTGTAGTAGGATATAACGCTGGTTGGAAACAAAAATCTGATATGGGAAAAAAGAATAATCAAACATTTGTTCAAATCCCATTTCATAAACTGATTGCAGCAATTGAGAATAAATGCAAAAAAGAAGGCATCCGATTTTTGAAACAAGAAGAAAGCTATACCTCTAAAGCTAGTTTTCTTGATAAAGATTTGGTTCCAGTTTGGACGAAGGATGATAAGACGTATTATCGCTTTAGTGGCAAACGAATGACTCGTGGTCTGTACCAAAGTAAAGCAGGAACATGTATCCATGCTGATATTAATGGTGCGCTGAATACCTTGAAAAAATCAAAAGTTGTAGAATTGGAGGAAAGTCTGAAAGTGAAAACGCCGATTCTATTAGAAGTGCAAAAACGTAAGGCTGTTGCTTCACGCATAGCTTAGTGGGTGCGTCAACCATCCATGTGTACTCGACTTGTCGGGGCTTGTAGTGCACGCCGGAGTCATCTGAGTGGTGGCTTCTTTCATAAGGAAGAACTGCTCTTTTTCGAAAGGGTGGTGCAAGTGGGAAAACAATCTTTCGTTGCCAGTACCAACCAAAAACATACTTGGGGTGTTACCGTAAGGTGGCATGAATGCTAGAGCGTCAAACTGTCTAGCGATAGGCGAAAAGACCTAGCGTTCGAACTCAAGCCCCCACTGAAACGATTCATTTCAGTGGGGGTAGTTGACCCAGATGTATTTCTTATTAATGCAACAAAAGATATTATCATGTTTATTTACGATGATAGAGGATGTGAAGTAATTGCGAAGAATAAAGAAACAATACGAAATTTATATGAGAAATATAAAGAGTGGATTCCAGATTATGAACGAGAAAGTATAGATAAATTATTTACATGATAACAATAGGGGAAGTGAAGCATGTAATGAAACGTATTGCAATCGTAGCCGCATGGGAACCAGAACTTACGTATTTGCATCAATGTTATCCAAGTGAACGTATTGAAAAACGAGCAGCTTGGGAATTTCATTTTCATTATATTAATAATCTGGAGATTATCTCCGTAATAACTGGAGTTGGCAAAGTAAGCTGTGCTAGTTGTGTGCAATTATTAATTAGTGAGTTTCAGCCAGATGAGTTGTTTATGACAGGAATATGTGGAAGTCTATCAAATAAGGTGAAAAATGGACATATTGTAGTAGCCCTTAATGCAATACAACACGACGTTACTGCTGCTGGTTCGGGGGAAGATGTTTTTAATTTATATAATGGTAGGACAGCACCTATTGAAACGACAAAGTCACTTGTAAGAAGAATAAAAAAGATCCGATCTTATGATCCGATTCATTATGGTACATTTTTATCTGGAGATCAACGTATCCGTAGTTCAGAAATGAGATATTTACTCCATACTGTATATGGAGCATTAGCGGTTGATCAAGAAGTGGCAGCTTTTGCTTATGTGTGTCAAATCAATAACAAACCTTTTCTCAGTTTAAAAGCTGCATCAGATCAAGCGAATGATAAAACGAAAGAGGAACAAAAAATCTTTAAAATGTTAGCGTGTGAACGAGCGTGCGAGCATTTAATTACATTTTTACGTGTACATGAGATTAATGTAGTAAATAATAGATAGTAAGAGGGGTTAATATTGGAAAGTACAAATAAAATAGCTATTCTGGGTGCAAACGGAAAAGCCGGGAAATTCCTTGTAAACAAAGCGTTAGAAAAGGGATATCAAGTAAAAATATTAACAAGAACTTCTAATAATATCAAAATAACAAATGAAAATTTAGAGATTATTAATGGAGATGCACGTGATTTTTCTTCAATACGGGAATTACTTAAAGGTTGTCGAGCTGTAATTAATGCGGTAGGTCAACCAAAAAATGAATCTTATATTTTTAGCACAGTAACAAAGCATATTTTAGAAGCAATGAAAGAATTTGAAATAAAAAGATATATACTAATTTCTGGAGGTTCTTTAGATGTTACAGGAGATCAAAAGGGAATTGTAAATAAAATAGGAGCCACCTTGTTTAAAGTATTTTTATCAAAGATGATGCAAGATAAATATAAAGAATTGCAAACTATTCAAGATAGTGATGTAGATTGGACAATTGTTAGATTACCATTTGTTATGGAAGGGAAGGGCATTGGAAATATAAAGGAGAGTTTAGTAGATATGCCAGGAATCAAAATTCAAAATAGTGATATTGCACCGTTTGTTATAAAACAAATTAATAGTGAGAGATATGTAGGGAAGTGCCCGTTTATATCAAATTAATTGGTAAAATTAAAAGAATAATTTGTAGATTAGAACTAGTACATTTTATTTATTCGAATGTTAAGATTAACGCGAGTAAGTGGGGGATAATTTTATATGATTCAATATAAAAGAGGCAGTGAAGTAAGTATAGATTTAGTATATGAAGCATTTAAAGATGGCTTTTCAGATTATATTATTAAAATGGAAGTTTCAAAAGAAGATTTTATAAAAAGATTTTTTGGAGCTGAAGGGAATTCACTAAAACATTCCTTTCTTGCTGTAGACGGTAACAAATCTGTTGGTGTAATACTTGGCGGGATAAAGGATTACGAAAACATAAAAACAATGCGCTGTGGAACATTAGCGGTTCATCCTAATTACCGCGGTATTGGTGTGAGTCAAAAGTTATTTGAACTGCATAAAGAAGAGGCGCTTCAAAATGAGTGTAAGCAACTTTTTCTTGAAGTCATTGTGGGCAATGACCGAGCGATTCATTTTTATACGAAATTAGGCTATGAAAAAGTGTATGACCTATCTTATTATAATTTAAAAGATATGACTAAAATAATAAATAAAGAGTGTAAGGGAATTGAAGTAAAACAATTAGATTTTCCATCTTTTAAACTTGAAATTCAGAAATGGTTACACTTCCATATAAATTGGCAAAATGATATGGAGTATATCGAAAAAACAAATAATACATTTTACGGCGCATATGTTGATAATGATTTAAAAGGTTCAATATGTATGAATGAACAAGGTAAAATCAGTTTTCTTTTCATAGACAAAGACTATAGAAATCGTAATATTGGATCAAAATTATTACAAGTAGCAACAGATGAGTTGAATGTAACAAGTTTATCAATTGGGTTTCCAAACAACAATTTACTAGAAGGATTTTTAAAGAAAACTGGATTTGAAAAGAATTCTTTAGCACAATATGAAATGTATGTTTTGATATAAAAAGCGGAAGGAATTATTCTTACGCTTTTTATTTTTGTACTATATTGATATTTTACTTTGTATAATATTCTATTTTTATGTAAAATAGATAGGATGGGAGGGGATGAAATGAATAATGAATTAAAGTTTAAGATTTTTGAATTACATTGTTTCGTTCAAAAAACTTATTCTGATATTAAAACAGCATGTGATATTGCTATTTATCAAGAAAACACTTCAAAATATTTAATTTCATTAGGATTTTTAAATAAATCATATATGACTTATATAGAATCAAAAAGGTTTTATCGTGAAAATGAAGAACTTGTAAGTGTAGAATTTGATAATTTCTTTGATACATATGATAAAGTAGAAGAGGAATTAAAAAAAGTTATTTCAACTGAAAATAAAAATCCGTCATTGCTACATAGCAGATTTGATCAGTTTCAGCAGAAAGTTGAAAATATAAATGACCTAATAAAAGTAATGGAAAATGCTCGTTAATGAATGGCTTTTTTCTTTTTAAATAAAAATTATGCATTAAAAATATATTAGGGATATTACATATTGAAGGGATGACTTTTGTTTGCTACAGAAGTCATTTTTTTATAATATGGTTTTGTGTAATGTGTTGTAATTTTTATTTTTCTATTTTTAATAGGAATACATTTAAGCAGTTTCATATTTTAGGAAATTATACGAGGAAAATAACATGAAAAATAAAAAAGAAATAGCTATAGTTGTATTAACAACAGGATTAGTCTTAACAACTGTAATACCGTATGGAGTAAGTTATGCAGAGGAAAAGGGTCAAATGCAAGTTAAAATTCAAGAGGATTCGTTCCGTGCAGGTGAACTTACACAACCATCACAAAAAACACCTGAGAATGTAGTAAAAGATGCACTTAAGGAAAAGACGGAGCATGCTTTGTCTCCAAAACAAGTTAGTGGAGACGAAGGGGTAGATTACAAGGTTCTTCAAAAACGTGAGGCTTATGATGGGACTACACTTGTTCGTATGCAACAAATATATGAAGGAAAAGAAGTATATGGACACCAATTGACTGCTCATGTAGATAAAAAGGGTATTATTAAAAGTGTTTCAGGAGAAAGTGCACAAAATTTAACTCAAGAAAGTTTAAAGAATGTAAAAAATTTATCAAAAGAAGAAGCGAAGCAATATATTTATACGAAGTACGGAAACGATATTAAATTTATTTCTGAACCAGAAGTTAAAGAAGTTATTTTTGTTAATGAAAAGAATGGGCAGGCTAGCAATGCATATCAAGTTACATTTGCTGCTGCAACACCAAACTATGTATCTGGGACATATTTAGTAAATGCTCATAATGGTGATATGTTGAAAAATATGGTGCAAGAGTCAGATTTAAAAGTAAGTGAAGAGCATGTTGAAGCTATTCAGGAGAGTAAAAAAAGCAATTTTAAATCATTAACTGGAACTGGAAAAGATGATTTAGGTATAACTCGTACATTCGGTATTTCCGAACAAAGTAATGGGAAATATGCGCTTGCTGATTACACAAGGGGGCAAGGAATTGAGACTTACGATGTAAATTATAGAGATATTATTTCTGAAGAAAAAAATTATCCTGGTATATTAGCAACTAGCACATCAACAACATTTAATGATCCAAAAGCGGTAAGTGCTCATTTCTTAGCAACAAACGTATATGATTTTTATAAAGAAAAATATAAGCGTAATAGTTTTGATAATAAGGGGAAAAAAGTAGTTTCAGTTGTACATGCATGGGATTCTAGAGAAACAGATGATCCTAATAATTGGGGAAATGCATTTAGTGCTAATATTAACAATGTTAGTATGCTTATATATGGTGATCCAATGGTTAGAGCGTTTGACATAGCAGGTCATGAATTTACACATGCGGTTACATCTAGTGAATCTAATCTTGAATTTTTTGGAGAATCTGGCGCAATTAACGAGGCGTTATCTGATATTATGGGAACGGCTATTGAGAAATATATAAATAATGGGGCATTTAATTGGACAATAGGAGAACAAAGTGGATCAGTTCTCCGTAATATGGAAAATCCATCTTCAATCAAATTTTTTGATGGAGTACCGTATCCAGATGATTATAGCAAATACAGTGATTTAAACGGAGAAGATAATGAGGGCGTTCATTTCAACTCAAGTATTATTAATAAAGTCGCGTATTTAATTGCAAAAGGTGGCACACATAACGGTGTAACTGTAAATGGTATTGGTGAAGATAAAATGTTTGATATTTTCTATTATGCAAATATAGATGAATTGAACATGACTTCTAATTTCTCTGAATTAAGAATAGCGTGTCTTAAAGTTGCGACAAACAAATATGGAGCGAACTCAAATGAGGTTGAAGCGGTCCAAAAAGCTTTTGATGCAGCAAAAATTAAAGGAACAGTGAAAAAAGAAAACGAAAAAGCTGCAGAAAACCAAGTCCCTGAATTAAATGTACCGCTTACAATTACACTGCGTGTTGGTGATATGTTTGACCCGATGAGTAATGTAAAAGCTGTTGATAAAGAAGATGGTGATTTAACAAATAAAGTAAAACATAAGGGCGATGTAGATACTTCTAAACCAGGTACATACATAGTGGACTACTCGGTCGTTGATTCTCAAGGAGGGAATGCAACGGCTACACAGAAGGTAATTGTAGAGGGAAATGGAGAAATATTAGATTTAAACCCTACATTAACAGTGCCTACTGCAGCGACAATTCATGTAGGAGATTCATTCGATCCAATGGCAAAAGTAGTAGCTATGGATAAAGAAGACGGCGATCTTACTTCTAAAGTAAAAGTTAATAGTGAAGTAAATACCTCTAAATCTGGTACTTACGTAGTAACGTACACAGTGACAGATTCTAAAGGTCATGAAGTAACTGCGGAACAAACTGTAACGGTCAAAGTTAGAGAAGAAGTTAAAAATGAATTACCAATACTAAAAGTACCTGCTACAACTACAATTACTAAAGGAGATCAATTTAATCCAATGGCAAAAGTATCAGCTACTGATAAAGAAGACGGTAATCTTACTTCTAAAGTAACATATGAAGGTATTGGAGATACCACTAAAGCTGGTACTTTTGAAATAATATATAGTGTCACAGATTCTGTAGGTAATGAGGTACATACAGTACAAAAAGTATTAGTGAAGGATAAAGACACTAGCAAAGCTAAAGCTCTTACTAATAACAGTAATAACGGTAATATCCCGAACAACAGTAATTCCGATAAAAAAGTATCTACATATAAAGAACTTCCAAACACAGGTGCCAGTACAACTAACAGTACAGCAATGGGCATATGGATGGTTATTGCAGGTACAGTACTCGCATTGGTTCGCAAATTTAGAAAGATACAAAAATAATAAATAATACGGATTATTCGTTTGAAGAATAGAGTACAAAAATAGTTGTGTATCATGAACTGATTCCATTAAGTTAGTTAGATTATTGCATTAGGGGATTTTTAGGGATTGAGTTTGATATTGTCCAGAACTCATTTTTTGTTAAAACAATCACTATTTATTCTTAACTTATTGTAGAAGGTGGAATAATAGTAAACATAGAATATATTAATAATTAAAATGTTTACGAGGTGAAAGTTATGGCAATGATACAAGAAGACATTAAAGTAGTAGTCGGAGCTGGAGTGTTTAATAATAATCCAGGTTGGATTCAAACGCAAGAAGATGAACTTAATTTACTAGATAAAGCTACGTGGGAAGAAAGATTTGAATACAATTCTATTTCAGCTATTTTAGCTGAGCATGTATGGGAACACCTTACGTTTGAAGAAGGTGTAAGAGCAGCAGAAATTTGTTATGAATTTTTAAAGCCAGCAGGGCACATTCGGTGCGGTGTTCCTGATGCGTTTTTCCAAGATGAAGCGTACCAAAATATAGTTCAAATAGGCGGACCAGGTCCGAAAGATCATCCAGCAGCAAGTCATAAAATCGTTCATAATTATAAAACATTAACGCAAATGTTTGAAACTGCTGGATTTGAGGTGGTTTTACTTGAATATTGTGATGAAAATGGTCAGTTTTATTACAACAAATGGGATGCAAACGACGGTGTTATTTTCCGTTCTAAAAGGTATGATTCTAGAAATAAAGGCGATAAACTTGGTTTTCCATCGCTAATTGTCGATGCGATTAAGCGCTAAATCATTCAACAAAAACAAGAGTAAATTCTATCATTTCAAAAGTCGCAAATGCGGCTTTTTTTGTACGTAAGTTTATATTTAATAAGGAAATGGACATACATGATATTTAATTCCTAACAAAATATAACTTGATTTAGAAAATATTTAAGTTTTTCAGCGCCATTAATTTTAAATTAATACTTCGGTGACATAAATATTTATTTTATATTTATATTCGTGTAAAATAAAGTGAGAACATACATTCTATATAGGGGGTAATCAATATGATAGCTGAAATTCAAAAAGTAACCGATGGATATATTGTAAAATTTGAACGCCAATTTCCATATACAATAGAGGAAGTATGGTCTGTTTTAACGGAAAACAGTAAGCTTAAAAAATGGATGTCTAATTTACAGATTGAAAGCCTTAAAACAGGTGGAATAATCAAGTTTGACATGATGGACGGTTCATTTATAAATATTGATATTTTAGAGTGCCAAGTAAACTCAGTACTTGAATTTACCTGGGATAAAGATCGTGTCCGATTTGAAATACATAAAGAAAAAAATGGTGCTCTTTTCCTTCTTAAAGAGTACATTCATGAATTAACGGATCATACACCGAAAGATATAGCTGGTTGGCATATTTGTTTAGACCTTTTTTCTTCCGTTCTAGAAGGAGAAGAAAAAGAATTTTCTAAAGGTGAATGGCAACAATGGTTTGAAACATATAAGGATAAGATTAAGATCCTTGAAGTGAGAGGATAATTGTATAAAAGGTTATATTCATTATGTAATTATTACACCGTAAAAATGAATTTAATGAAAAATAAGAATAGAGGTTAATATGAAAGTAAATCAATTAATTGCTAATAACATAAATAAATTAGATACAGTGATTCCATTTAATAAGTCGTTTGGAATAGCTGGTTTATCAGGATCGGGTAAAACAACTTTTTGTCAAACAATTGGCGAAGAATCAAAAAAACGATTAGTTTCTTTATTGCCAAAGGCTGAATATCAATATTTATTTCCTAATATCATGGAAACGAATTTTAGTGCTATTAAGATGGAGGATATGCCTTTAGTACTTTTTCTAGGAAAATCATCAATTTCTTCCAACCCACGTTCAACGATAGGTACGCATACTGGTGTATTTACTGAAGTTCGCGAAAAACTTGCCGAGGTATTTCATCTTTCCCCTGAGGTCTTTTCATTTAATAATCAGTTAGGCTGGTGTACTGGTTGTAAAGGCCGTGGTACTACTAAAAATGTTGAGTGTAAAAAATGTAAGGGCAAACGTTATAGTGAAGAAATCGAACAACATACTATAGATTTATTTGCTAAACCACATACAATTTCAAATATTAATGATTTAAGTGTTGAGTCTATTCTTTCGTTAGCGGAAGAGTTAAATATTAGTGAACCAAAGCAACATATACTGCAAAATATAATTAATATGAACATTGGTTATTTAACATTAAATCGAATTATGGGTACGTTGTCAGGTGGAGAGTTAACACGACTTTATTTGGCTGAATTCATGGCAGTAAGTGAAAATGCTGTAATTATTATTGATGAGATTTCAGTTGGGCTTGATCATGAAACATTATTACAAATATTAGAAGAGATTAAGCAGTTAGGGTGTAAAAATCAAATTTGGCTCATCGATCATTCAGATACAGTACTGAATACAACAGATGAGCAATTATTCTTTGGACCTGGTAGCGGAAAATATGGTGGACAAATTGTGAACGAATCACCAAGACCAAAACCAATACTGTCGGATCTAAATAAAGAAATACCAACAGAATATTATTCATTCCAAGAGTTATATTGCCGTAATATCCAAATGGCGGAGTTTCAAATTCCTAAAAATAGGCTTGTAACGGTTACAGGAGAATCTGGATGCGGGAAATCTACACTTGTCAATGAATGTTTAGCTGCAGATTTCATGAAACGATATCCAAAAGATAAATTAGTTATGGTAGGACAAGATCGAAATCAATCCATTACAAGTCGATCAACTGTAGCCACTTTCCTAGATATTAAAAAGAAACTAACAAAGTATAGTGAAGAAATTGATGATATTTTTGAGCGTTCGATTGAGGATATTATAGATGAACTCCCAAATGAAGATATTGCGTATAAACGCTTGAGTCTACTAATTAAATTAGGACTTGGTTATTTAACGTTAGAACGAAAAACACAAACATTATCAACAGGTGAGTTTCAATGTGTTCATTTAGTTTCGGAGTTATTTGCAAACACTAGAAATCCACATACATTATTTATTTTTGATGAGCCTTCAAAAGGTTTATCACAAAATATTTTAAATCAATTTATAGATAGTGTTAGAGGGATATTGCAAGATGAATCAGTCTCTATCATTATGATTGAACATAATAGTTACATGTTAGAAAGCTCTGATTATATTGTAGATTTCGAGAAAAGACAGATTGAAGCTATAAATCATCTTGATGTAGTAAGTCATGAAGATTATTATCGTCAAAAAAGTAGTGTGAATAATGCTGAGCAAATACATATTTCTTCAGCACTTAAGCATAAAGAAGGCGTTCACTATTTAGAAGGAAATCATATTAACTATTTTAAAAATGCCGAAAACATTTATAAGGGTGGTATTTTAAAAAGTTTATCATCAATGGCGCGATTAATTTATGGTGAATATGAATCGGATACAATTGCACCTGTTGTTGCTATTGATCTTGAAAGACATTTATATAGTCAATATAGTTTCTTATATGAGATTGGTGGACTTATTAATCATATGGTAGCTGCTCATCCAACTAATAAAGATACGAGAAGTTTTGATTTCTATTCACAGGACAATCACTGTCCATCTTGTTCTGGACGTCTTCAAATTGAAGTTTTCGATAAAGAGATTACAATTCAAGATAAAAACGTTCCATTTTGGGACGGTTTATTTGATCCAGAAATCATGAAAGTATTAAAATTTTATCAATATGAAAAAATAGAATTTTTATTTGAAGAAATTAAAAATGAGCTTGGTCACGATTTATCAAAGAGCTATAATGATATGTCAGAAGAAGAAAAGCATACTTTTTGGTACGGATATTTTGAAAAATCATTTTATGATAAAAAAGGAAAGACACGCAGAACATGGGTAGGGTTTAATACAATTATTGGTGGATATATTGTTATTTCAAAAGCAGCTATTAAAGAGGAAATTAAGACTTCTAAAGAAATGATGACATGTCCAATTTGTGAGGGAACGGTATTAAATCATCAAAAACCGCTTAAATTTGCTAACTTCGATATTCGTGAAATTATCAATCAACCAGTTGATGAAGTGTTGGAAATAGTCGGTGATTTACCTGCACTTCATAAATTGAAATCTATTGTTGGTGGCGATATGAAATTGACAGAAGATGTTTCGTCATTGCCAAGAAAAACACAGGTTGCACTGAAAATATTTGAATTAGAACAGGCAAGCTTTTCAAACTATGAAATGGTGTTACAAAATGTCTTACCATTCTGGGATGAAATAAAAGGAAATATTGAATCCATTAGTGTTCATAATCAAGTAACTGTTTGTGATTTCCCTAATGTATATGAAACGAGAGAAAACATTATAGATAAGTATTTCACAAATGGTAAATATAAAAAACTTACGTATGTATACGAAGCGTTTGGATACAAAAAGTTAGTTACCCAAATTAATAAAATAAAAAAAGCTAACCCATGTCCATTCTGTAAAGGAAAGAAAGTTATAACGGAAGATAATCTTCATGATGGTGTGTTTAAACTAACAATTCCATGTGTAACTTGTACTGCAACTGGTATTAATGACGAAGGACTAAAAGAAGTTGTTGAGGGTGTGGATGTACAAACATGGTTAACTGGACAAGTTAATGATATTGTGGATGAAAGTTTATTAACAGAAGCTGTTTCGCAAATACCAATTTTTAATCGCATTCGTGAATTGGATAAACGAGATATGATGGCAGTTTATGAATGTCTTGAGAGTAATCAGTAAAGTTTTATTAATTTATGTGTTATTAGCATAACTAATATAAAACGTATATTCTTTATAATGTTCATAATAACGCAGAAAGTAATGAAAGAAGATCCAATTTCTTAATGTGAAAATTAAGGAATTGGATTTTTTAGTATTTTTATGTCCCGTATACTACATTTCCAACTAAGATATGGAGATGGAGGAGAGATAGAAAAATAAAAGGGACAAACAGTTGATATATTATGTAATTATTATATTATAAAAGTGATTGTTAGGGGTAAAAACAGTTCGCAAGTAATATCTTTTGCTTATAATATCTTCGTTCTGTTGTCTGATTTTTTGGGTTTAACAGAAATATATACTTGAATGAAGTATATATTTCTGTTAAATTTATCCTATGGACAGAACAAGTTTAATTAAAGGTCATTTAGAAATGTGTGTATTATCTATTTTGTCGAAAAAGAAAAGTTATGGTTATGAGATTATGAAAGAACTTGAAGTAAACAATTTAAAATTGAAAGGAGTAGGAAGTATTTACCCCATATTAACTAAGTTGAAAAATCAAGAGTGGGTTAATACTTATCAAGTAGTAACAGACAGTGGTAAAGTTAGGATTTATTATGAAATTAATGAAAATGGAAAAATACGTCTTGAGAATAAAATTAATGAGTGGTTAGAATTGCAATCAGATATTCAAACATTATTAAAAAGCGGTTTGAAAGGAGACTTTCTGAAATGAGGAATAGATTGATAGGTAAAGAAAAGCAATTTTTAACAGACGTACTTAAGGAATTAAAGCAATACGATATTAGTTTAGAAGAAAGGAAAAATATTAAGCGACAAATATTAGAACATATTCAAGAATGTCGTGAACATGGTGAAGATAGTATAGATGATTTAGGTACACCTCAATTATTTGTTCAAGATTATTTAGAAATAAATGAGATTGATTTACAAGTTAAAATGAAACAACTTAAAAATGAAAAGGGGAAATTAAACACATCTATCTTACGTGGCATATTCATCGCAATTATTACTTACCTCATCTCGCAAACTACATTCACAATATTTTTAACTAGATCATTTAATCCAACTAATAGTAAAAATACATTTCAGTATAATCTTTTATATCGTATTTCAGAAAATCAATGGTGGAATTCATTATTAATAATGATTAGTTTTACGCTCTCTGTAGTAGTATTTATTAGTTTAGTAAGTTATAAAAAACGAAAGCTGTCTAAAGCATAATGAAGAATACGATCTATAAAGTGTCTCTATTTTATATTCTTTGTAATGTATTAATATTATGTATTACGGATTCGAAAGTTTATGCTCAGCAAAATATTAAAATTGCATTAGATAAGTATATTGAAAAATTTATAAAGGAGCATAACATTCCAGGAGCTTCTGTTGCAATTGTACATAATAAAGATGTATTCTTCACAAAAACGATGGGGATTACTGGAGAATCTGAAAAAAGGGTAACTAATAAAACACCATTCGCAATCGGCTCAATAAGTAAATCTTTAACAGCTTTAGCTATATTGAAATTAATTGAAGATGAAAAAATAAAATTAGAGGATTCAGTTCAACAACACCTTCCTTGGTTTAAACTAAAAGACAATCAATTAACCTCCACTATAACAATCCGACACCTACTAACTCATACAAGCGGAATAAACACATACGAAGGTTTGGCATTATCAGATATACAATCCAAAAGTTCTTCAGCTATAAAAGAAAATGTAAAGAAACTTTTAAATGTAAAATTAAATGCCCTACCAGGAGAAAAATATCAATATAGTAATGCGAATTATATTGTTTTAGGTGCACTTATTGAAGAGGTCACAAATGAAACGTATTCATCATATATGGAAAAGCATCTTTTTCAGCCGTTAAATATGAATGGTGCGGCAGCAAGTAAAGAAACTGCATATGAAAAAGGTTATTTAACAGGTTATCAGTCGTGGTTTGGCATACCAAGAAAAAGTGTAGTGTCCTATGATAATGCAGGGGCACCGTATGGCTATATTACTGCAAATTTAGAAGATATGATTCAATATATTATGTTTTTGAATCGGCCAGAGGATGTTCAATTTTTAAAGCAAGAAAACATGGATCTTTATCTCTCCCCACTTTATAAAATAAATTCAGAAAAAAGTTATGGTTTTGGATTAAGAACAACAAATATAAATGAAAGCGAAACGATGATTTGGCATTCAGGATCAACGCCCGATGCTCGTGCAGAAATATTTATTTTAAATAAAAGTGGCTGGGGTGGTGTGATTTTAACAAATAAAAATCATGTTTTAGAAGAACCAGCACTATCGGTATTGAAAAATGGGATTACTAGTATTTTGAATGGGGAAGAACCGGTTGATATCTCTAAAAACATACCATTTATACAAATTGTTATGTCTATAGTTATATTCGCGCTTTTCATTATATCAATTATGTTAATTAAAAAATATAAACATAAGAAAACTGTTAAAAGTCTAACTTGGTTATTTATAGGGAATCTATTCCTACTATTATCTATTATTTTCATCCCGCTTCTTACTTATAGTACAAGCTCACCATGGCATACGATTAAAATATTTGCGGCAGATATAGCTTTACTTACTAGTATTATAGTAATTTTATTAGCTGTGAACGGATTAATATTAATCTTTATAGCCTTAAGACGGAAGAGAGTATAAGGGGAAATAATTAAAGATATATAATTTAAGTGTTATAAACAGTTGACTCTCACACGATGTCATTGTTTAAGATAAAGTTGAGCTTGGAAGTAGATGTAATTTATGGGAGGAAAATATGTTTAAAATAGGTGATTTTTCAAAACTATCTTCCATTAGTATTCGTATGTTGAGACACTACGATAAAGTGGGATTGTTACAGCCAGTAAAAGTTGATGAACAAAGTGGATATCGATATTATTCAGCAGCCCAATTAAAGAAAGTAAATCAAATTCAAACATTAAAAGATATGGGGTTTAATATTGCTACTATTAAAGAAATAGTAGCGAGCGATAATATGGAAGTAATAAAATCACAATTTGAAAATCGTAGTGCTCAAATAAAGGATGATATGGATACCCTCCAAAAACAATTACGTCTTCTCGAAGCCTCAATGAAAATGATGAGAGAGGATGTTGTTGAGATGAACTATCATGTTTCAATAAAAGAGATTCCAGATAGAAATATAGCTAGTGTTAGAAAGATTATTCCATCATATAATTGTGAAGGGGATTTATGGGGTATATTAATGCAAGAAATTCAAATGAAAAATATTAGTATTGCCCATCCGAGTTATAGTATTGCGGTTTTCCATGATCATGAATACAAAGAAATTGATGTAGATGTAGAAATACAGCTAAGTATTTTAGGTAAGCATGAAAATACAAAAGACGTTACATTTAAAAAAATTGAATCCACTAATGTAGCTTCCATAACGGTTAATGGAAGTTATGAACAGATGACAGCTGTAAATGAGGCTGCAGCAAAATGGATTGAGACAGAAGGTTACGAATTAGCAGGCCCGATGTTTAATATTTATCATGTGAGCCCAGCGATGGAATCGGATCCTAATAAGTGGGTTACAGAAGTTTGTTATCCAGTTAAATGATGACAAAGAAAAAAGGCATTAATTATATGCCTTTTTTTCTTTGTGGGGTACCGTCAGGGAAAAGCGGGTTTACAACGCTAAGCCTATTGTCATGACGTTACTCTCGTTTTTAACAATGTTAAGAAAGTTTCAGTGGTCTTATAGAATCTAATGAGATCACTTTCTCCGAATTAAAATGTTATTCTCCTAGCAAATTAATATTCCCAGCCTAAAGGTGAAATATGGTGCAATATAACGGTTATGGCGGGTGTAAACCAATTAGAACGTGATCTTATCTATATGCGACAGCGTGAAGGAATTGAATTGGCTAAGAAAGAAGGTACCATAAAAATTATGCAGTAAAGCTTTATAAAGAGGGAGATATGACTGTAAATCAAATTTGTGAAATTACAAATGTGTCTAGGGTCTCATTATATAGAAAGCTATCGGAAAGGAACAGTTGATGAGTTATACTAAAAATAGGGAATATATAATAGAAAATAAATTTCATATAGAGGTGGAATTATATGCCTAAAATTGACAATATGTTAGCAATTCTATGGATGCTTCGTTCAGGTGAAAAAATTACTGCAAAACAAATTTCAGAAAAGTTAGAGATGAATATAAGGACTGTCTATCGTTATATTGATACAATTTCAACAAGTGGCGTACCTATCGTTTCAGAACCAGGACATAACGGTGGATACACTTTATTGAACAATTTTATTGAGGCTCCTCTTTTTTTTGATTTTGAGGAGCAAACTGCACTATTTCACGCTGCTGTTTTTGCAGAAGAAGCCGGATATTATGGAGGTGAAGCACTAAATAGGGCCATTTCAAAACTAAGTAAATACTCAAATCAAGAGCAGGAAACAAAGATAAACCAACATTTAGCTAGTCTTGAAGTAATAAGTGGATTAAGTTCACTCTCTATGGAACCTTTTTTGAAGGCGTTGGAGCAGGCCGTAGCTGACGGCTACTCAGTAAAAATTCTTTACCATAAAAGTGGCGAAAAGCAATTAAATGATAGAATGGTCGATCCGTACAAAATTATCTATTGGAATAATAAATGGTATGTGATTGGATTTTGTCATCTTAGGAATGATATTCGTAGTTTTAGAGTAGATCGAATTGAAAATCTAATGCTTACAGAAAATAAGTTTAACCGACCAGAAAATTTTTCAGCACGTGACTTTTTTATAAATGGTCTTCTTCCAACTATAGAAGATAAGGAAGGGACTATTTATTTGGTTATTAATGGGGATAAAAGTGTATTGGCTGATATTTGCCAACATTGGTTTTTAGGACATTATTTACAAGAACGGACTTCAAATCAAGCAGTTTTTCTTCTTGAAAAAGATATATTACATACATATGTACCTTATTTACTTTTACCGTACAATAAATCTATTAAAGTTATTGAGCCAATAAGTCTTAAGAAAAGGCTTATTGAAGTTCTTTCGGAATTAATAAAATTTCATCAAGTAATATAACTTACCTGACGTTAACTGTCAGGGAAGTTATATTATAATAGCTATATAAATTGTGATTGGAGTGTTATTGGATGCAAACAAAAAAAGCATTTCTATATGTATTTAATACAATGTCGGACTGGGAATATGGATATTTAATTGCTGAATTAAACTCAGGAAGATATTTCAAAAAAGGTTTAGCACCTTTAAAAGTAATTACAGTAGGAGCCAATAAAGAAATGATTACTACTATGGGAGGACTGAGCATAAAACCAGATATTTCCCTTGATGAATGTACTCTTGAGAGTAAAGATCTTTTAATTTTACCAGGAGGGACTACTTGGAGTGAAGAAATTCATCAACCTATCTTGGAAAGAATTGGCCAA
The DNA here is from genome assembly GCF_007678085.1 of Bacillus cereus. Lineage (GTDB taxonomy): Bacteria > Bacillota > Bacilli > Bacillales > Bacillaceae_G > Bacillus_A > Bacillus_A cereus_BE. Next base: position 978,742 of record NZ_VEDW01000001.1, read on the forward strand.
GCTTTAAAGCTTGGTACTATTGTTGCTGCAATTTGTGGTGCAACTGAGGGCCTCGCGAATATGGGATACTTAGATACTAGAAAGCATACAAGTAATAACTTAGAATATACTAAAATGGTATGTCCTAACTATAAAGGAGAAAAGTTCTATGAGTTGGGATCTGCGGTATCTGATGCGAATTTAGTTACTGCATCAGGAATAGCTCCTCTGGAATTTGCAATGGAGGTACTGAAAAAAATAGATGTATTTACACCAGATACATTACATTCATGGTATAACCTAAATAAGACTCATAAACCTGAATACTTCTTCCAGTTAATGAATTCAATAAATAAATAAATAAATAAAGTAACTGAAAAGCTCAATTTCTCTATTTTGATTTGTAGAGAAGTTGGGCTTTTTAATCTAGAATTTCCTTATCTTTGTAAATCCGCATTTTCCTGACGCTATCCATTTATCAACTTATCCGTAAATATCAAGAGAAATTATTTCTTGATTCGATTCGTCAACTACTAGCACAATTTCATTTGCAAATGTACAAAATGAGCGGAGTGTAATGGATTCCTTTAATGAATCTTCTAAAAACCAACCTGTTGGTACTAAAGAAATACAATCCTCTTTTTCAAAGAATGAATGTTTGAGGAAATATGCTATTTCTTGCGTTTCTATTAAGAACATCGGATCAATGCAATCAAATGCTACAGAATAATATTTTAATGTTCTTCTACCGACAATTCTATTAAAAGAATGGCTTCGGTATAAATCAGGTACTACAGGATATATACCGTTTGTTAGAAGTTCTTTTAAAGTTTGTTTTGATTCTTCCTTTAAACCTATCATGAAAATTTCATGTAATTCATTTTTAACTATATTTAAAGTAACGTCATTTGGAATGGGAAAGGACGTATAAACGTCCTCTTCAAGTATGACATCCATGCCACTGAAAAGTTGGCAAATTGGACTGAGAGAAGTATTTGAAGATACAAGAGGTGCCTTTTCTATATAAAAATCTTCATTTATAGGAGGTAATGGATATTTTTGTTCTTCGATTTCAATTAACTAATCATACATTCATATAACTTCCTTTCATCATAGTTTTCTTATCGGACTATAAAACGCAATAACAACTTCAAGTAGCTTCGTGAAAGCAGCTAAAGCAAATACAAGTACTGGATTATAGGCTGAAATAATACCTCCTACTAATGCCCCGAGTGGCATAGCTAATCGTGTAAGTACTCGCGAAAATCCTAAAACTCTTCCTTGCATATGTGATGGAACGGTTTCCTGGCGAATTGTGGCTACAATTGTATTCCATGCAATATTGCAAGTCATTGCAATACCGAAAGCAATACCGGGAGCAAGCCAATATGTACTCCAAAGCGCGAAAGTTAAGCCAATTGCTCCAGCGAATAGGAGTAAAGGAATTAGAAGTCCGCGCTGCAATCTTTTTTCTAAAGGAACTGCAATCAAGCTTCCTAAAAGCCCTCCTATTCCAATTAGTGAATAATTAAAGCCACTTTGTTCCGGCGTAAGTTGCAATGTGAATAGTAAATAATACATGAACACACTTAAAACCGCACTTGCTCCAAAGTTTCCAATCATAGCTTGAAAAGATAAAGCTAAATTTAAGCGGTCATTTTGGAGCCATTTAAATCCATTAACCAAATCAGCTAGTACATTTTGAAGTGCATTTTTATCTTCGCATTTCTTGTTTACGGTTTTCATAGACGGTAATAATATCACAGCAACTAATGTTGCAATAAATGAAAGAACATTAATCCAAAGCACTTGAAAGCCTCCAATAAAAGATATGAAAAGCCCAGCTATCATTGGACCAAACAAACTAGCCGATTGATTGACCATTTGATAGAAAGAATTAGCCTTCGTCAATGATGCACCTGCAATATGTGGAATGACTGTAACAGTTGTTACATCAAAAAGCATAGACATAACTGCTAAGATAAAAGTAATTACGTATAAATGCCAGATTTCTAATAGATGTAATGCGTGTAGAATTGGTACAAGACATACTAAAATAATATTGGTAATATCAGCTATCCAAAGTAACTTTTTTCGATCGTATCGATCAATTATTACACCAACTAAAGGGCCAAATAAAACAATAGGCAATACATTAATAGCAAATAAAGAACTCATAATTACAGCTGAACCGGTTAATTGATAGGCAATCCAAGGAAGCGCAAAAGAATACAGTGAATCCCCGATTCGTGAAATGAGTAAACCAAAAATAAAAATCTTGTATTCTTTAGAAAAAGTTGTCTTTACGGTAAGATTGCGTTCTAGTATAAATTTCACAACTGTTTGAACCACCTTTATTATAGAGGAATTTGAAAATCATCCGTCCAATATTTGTTATGTATAGAATTCTGTAATTTTTAGATGAATCCTACTTTTTAGAGGTATTTTAAAACTTAAAGGAGGAAAAAAATGAAAGCAGTATTATGAAAAAGATTTTAGTACGAACAGGATGGGGAGAAAGTTCATTAACAAAGTATAGAAATTCGTGGAAAGAAACAGTACCTGAGTATATAGCGCAAAACCTACTTGATACAGTGTGTTGGATTGAAGATAATTTAAATACATAATAAAATTATAGTAAACTATTTTGTTCAAAGGTCGTTAGGAGGGAAAATATTGATACAAATAGATAGGAATGTGCGAACAGCTGGTGCGTATGTAGTGTATAAAAATTTATTTGTTTTTCAAGTTGGTCCAACGAGTAAAGGGGATACATTAGGTGTAGTAAGGCTGGGGGGACATAAAGAAGCCGATGAAACAGCAGTAGAAACTGCTAAAAGAGAAGCGAAAGAAGAAGCTGCTATTGATATTGCAATATTCAGTTCACCAAGTACATATTATAAAGAGAATTGGAATGCACAATCAAAGAAAATAAGAGTAGAAAATGAAATCAATCCAATATTAATTATTGATAGCTCAGAAGAAACTTTATCTATTATGTATATGGCACATTCAGAAAATGAACCAACTCCATCCTCTGAAACGAACGGGTTATTATTGCTTTCAGTAAGTGATATTAAGCTAATTTGTAGTAAGGGAATAACACTAAACGATTATATTAAACAAGGTGGAATGGCTATATTGAAAGAAAAAATGAATAAAGATTTAATCTTACTACCTTTTCCGCAACTTATGTTTTTAGCGGAACTTTTAAAAGAGGATCCTGTATTGCTTCAGCAGATTCTAAATTAGCAACAAAAAGCCACCTTTATAAGTGGCTTTTGTTTTAAATAATTTAATGGTAAGTGTATCCTCCATCAGGAAACAATACATTACCTGTAGAAAAACTATTTTGCATAAAATATAGTACAGAATGCGCAATTTCATCATTATGCCCAGGCCGTTCTACAAGATATAGAGATTTATAAGATCCATAAGCAGCTAATCTATTTTCGTTTTGTTCATTCTCTCTTTGTATCGTTCCAGGAGAAACAACATTTACTCTTATAGGAGCTAATTCAACAGCTAAAGCTTTTCCTAAACTTTCAATAGCACCATTACAAGCTCCATAAGCAGGCGCACCTTTAAGTGGTCTTTGACTAAATGCACCGGACATTAACACGATAGATCCAGAGTTTAAAAGAAAAGGAATTGCATATTTTACGGCATAATATTGTGGCCAAGACTTTCCGATAAAGCTGCTTTCGGCAATATCATCTGTAGTGGTGATTGGGCCAAGTGTGTAAGAAGCTCCTGGTGTGAACAAATGATTAAAATCCCCAACGTTCTTGAAAAACGCTTGTAATTGGTTTTTATCCTGGTTATCCAATACATAAGTTTGAAGATGATTGTTATTTATTACTTCTTGAGCAACCATTAATTTTTCTTTCGAACGCCCTGCAATAATTACATGTGCTCCTTGTTCGATTGCTTGTTTTGCTGTTGCTAATCCAATACCTGAACTCCCGCCAATGATAACGATACGACTATCTTTTAAAGTTGTAATAGACATATTTTAGCCACTCCCTTAATAAAAACTTTAAAATAAAACTGCTATGCTTTTATTATTCGCTAAAAGATAGCAAGTGAAAAGTACGCACTTTATATGTACATAGTCGCAAATTTCGTACTAATTGCTTTTCATACAGATATGAAATATAAAAAATTGCATAAAATGAACTATGATGTCAGGGGAGATGTGAGAAAAATGGATTTACAAGAACCGAAGTTAAAAGGAGTAATAGCAACACTACAAATAATCGGCGGGAAATGGAAACCACTCATTTTGTTTATATTATTAACAGATGGAACAAAACGGTTTGGTGAAATAAAGCGATTAATACCAGATATATCTCAAGGGACGTTAGCAAAGCAATTGCGTGAATTAGAGCAAGATCAACTAATAGAACGCGAGATTTATCAAGAAATACCACCTAAAGTGGAATATAGTTTATCGGAGCATGGAAAAACAGTAAGTACTGTATTAGATAGTATGTGTAGTTGGGGAAGAAGACATTTAGAATATATTAATAAAGATGAACTGTAAATATATTATGTAAACTGAAATATATAATGCTATTTTAATAATTTGTATTTTATAATATACTGAATTAAATGAAGTTATCATACATATATTCTTTTAATTGCGGTGGGATGAATTTAAGTATAGCACGAAGTAAATAGTTGTTTGGGATTGAGAGATGCGTACTTGATATAAAAGGAAATTTACGAATATATAAACTATGAGTCTATTTCTGGTATGATTAGGATTAAACATTTTATGCATAGTAACAAAGGGGAAATAATAAAATGAACGAATTAGAGTACAAAAACTTTTATGATAAAGTAGGAAGATTAAATGGATGGGATTTTAGTAAAATAAAATGTGAAACTGTAGGAGATTCATGGGACTTTTATAGAGAGGTAAAAGAAAGATGCAAACCATCACATATTTTACTAGATGTTGGTACAGGTGGAGGAGAAAATGTACTTAAAATAGCATCTTCAGCTAAATTGTTAATTGGAGTAGATAATTCTACCGGAATGATTGAAACAGCACATTCTAACTTGAAAAAATCAGGTGTACAAAATGTTGAGTTTCTTCAAATGGATTCTGAAGCTTTAACGTTTCCACATGCGCATTTTGATATTGCTTCGAGTTGTCACGCGCCATTTATAGCATCCGAATTAGCAAAAGTAATGAAAAAAGGTGCTCTATTTTTAACACAACAAGTTAGCGAACATGATAAAGTAAACCTGAAAGAGGCATTTGGAAGAGGACAATGCTTAGGCGAAAGAGATGGAACTTTAAAAGAAAAGTATATGGGTGAACTTATAAATGCTGGATTTGAACTCGTGCAAGTACGTGAATATGATGTTACAGATTATTACAGTACGCCAGAAGATCTCATTTTCTTATTAAAACATACGCCTATTATTCCTAGGTTTGGAGAAGATGAAGAGGATTTTACTATTTTACAAAAGTTCATTAGCGCAAATAGTTCTGAAAAAGGGATTCGTACAAATTCAAAAAGGTTTATGATTATTGCTGTAAAATCATGATTTGTTTTATTGTAAAAGCTGCTTTTTATTTAAGGAAAGGCAGCTTTTTTGTATGGAAATAATACTATATTGATAAAGAAAGAAGCTAACATATTCATACTAAAGTTGTAGTTTTTTATTTCAAATATCCATCCTTCTGTTTGATTTCATCTATTTATGATTGTCATACAATACCATTAGAAAATAAGAAACAGGGGGTATGCAACGTGATTACACATATATCAGATATTAAACTACAAACGGTTTCCATAGAAGGGGTAAAACAAGTATATAAGGACATACTATCTTTTCCAATAAAAAAAGAAACGGCATCTTTTATTCAATTTGAAGTAACACCATACACTACAATTAGTTTTCAAGAAGTATACGAACCAATCGCACCTGCACATTTCGCTTTTGAGATCCCGTATTCAAAATTTCACGAAACAGCAAGATGGCTAAGGGACTCTGGATTACTCATTGTGAAATGGCAAAATGGAAATGTAATTGGTGAAGAGAATGGTCTATTCAATGTATACTTTAAAGACGGTGATGGAAATCTACTCGAAATTATCGCACATAGTTATGTTAAAGAAGATGTATTAGTACCACAATCCCCTTTAAACATTTTATATGTAAGGGAAATCGGACTTCCCGTTAAAAGTGTACCTGTATTTACAGAATGGTTGAAATCAAATCTAAATATGAAAACGATGGAAGATGGGGATATTTTCAACTTTGTTATAGGGGGCACAGCATACATTGTTGCAACTTGGTGGCAGCGACGTTGGATCCCGATTGCGATGAAAGCTTTACCACCGAAAGTACACGTTTCTTTCGGAACACCAGATCAAGCATTTTTACAGCAAATCCAAATTAACTTTAAGAAAAATAGTGTACCATTTCAAAGTAAACATAATGAAGTATCATTTATTGAGCAAGGATATGCATTTTCAATTATGCATACACCACATTTTCCTTCCGATATTCCTAGTAAATTAAACTTACCACTTTCTATTTAAGGATAGAAAGTGGTTTCCTTGTAGTTAAACAACAGCATTTTTAAACATTGATATAGGTATATTTAGTTTCGATCTTCATCCTATAAAGATTCATTATCCGTACTTGTTCCTCAGTTAATTCTTCTTTATCCCAATACATATGCATTAAGCTATATTCAAAAATCTCCTTTAATTTTATAAACAATGGAAACTTGTCTATCATCTCTTTTGGGAGTTCATTTTCTTCTTTATATCCTTCAAATAGTGCTTTTGTAATAGAGTGCTCATAGTCAACGATATTCCCATTTCCAGCAAATGAATATTCTATCGCACTATAAATAGGAACTGCTAAATCGAATAGGTAAAAATGTTTTTCACAGTCTTGAAAATCAATCATTGTTAAGTTTGAATTGTTTTCAACTAATATATTTTCTAACCATAAATCACCGTGAATTAAGCCGTAATTCGAAGTGGATTTTTGTAGCTCTTTTATAGAAGTTAAAACGTCAGATGCAATTTCTCTTATAGTAGTTTCTTCTTTAGGGATATACTTAAGAAAATTATACTCTTCATTTTCATACCAATCGTTTATATGTTTAACTGGATTAGTCTGTTCAAAGCTTTTAGAAATACGATGTAATTTTCCAATTTGTTTACCAAGCTTTTTAAATATTTTAGAATTCCATTCGCACCTTGGTAAATGTATGCCTGGAGCAGCTTTATATAATACGGAAAAAATTTCCTTGTCTAATGTTAACCTTTCTACTAAATTCCCATTAAGAGAAGGTATTATTGGAGGAACTGCTAAACCATTTTCATATAAAAAGTTCGTATATGTAACTTCTTCTAACTGTTCTTCATATGTTTTGTAGTTTGTAATTCTAATGAAGTATGTATCTAGTTCTGTAATACATTGATACATTTCATTCGTTATTGGTTTAATGTTAATAAAATTTAATAGATATCGTTCATTTATTAATTTGAGTATTTCTTTTTCTAGCTCGTTCATTGTAACGTCCTTTCTGAACTGTGATTTTTTAATAGATAACTAAAAGAATCTTAATTTACAACATTCGTGTTTTATTTTTGATATCCTTTAAAATGAAGCATGATGTCATGAATGGCTCCTGTTAGAAAACACAAGAAATATCAAAAGAAAGCAACGAACCTCTTTTATACTTATAAATAAGGAGTGAAGGAAATGAATGAACATATACAGCAGATGATTGATTGGATTGAGAGCAATTTAAATGAAAAATTTTCATTAAATGCATTATCCCATTATATGGGCTATTCTCCGTATTACTGTTCTTTTAGATTTCACCAAGTAACAGGCATTAGTATTAGGCGCTATATTCTTTTACGAAGACTGTATTTATCTACGGAGGATTTGAAAAATGATAGAAAGATAATAGATATTGCATTGGATTACGATTATTCTTCACAAGAGGCTTATAGTAGAGCTTTTAAGACTGTTTTTGGAATGAATCCAAGAGAATTTAAGCTTAACAACATGCCTATTCAATCATTTGTTAAACTCAATTTAAATAAAGAAGGGGAGTTTAAGATGAATATTTCTAGAAAAATAGTGGTAGAACAGTTACGTAATAAGAATAGTGAGTTATTTGATAAAGAGGTACTTAACATATTAAATGGTCAAGTTATGTATGAAGAATTTAAAACCGAAAAGTTAATGGGTGAGTCTGATTATGCGCCTTTTAACGAAGCAATGTGTGTGAATCCCGCTACTACACAAGTTTTTAATGAAGAGTTTATTAAAACGAGAGCAAAAGGTCATAACAGTTCAATAGAAAGTTATACAAAAAAGGTTATAGATCCGTTAGAAAACCTTTTTACGAAAAAGTATAAATGTATTGTTTTATGGTTTGGTGAAGATATGTTTTGCCAAATGAACCTACTTACCGTACTTTCTTACCTTGAACAGACTTCTTATGAAGGGAAAGTATACTTAAATAGTTTCAGAGAGGATGAATTTAAAGTAAATCAAATTGAACTTAAATTGAGTAATTATTCTTCTATATACAATGAAGTATTAGTAAACCATAAAAAGACTTCTCATAAGGTACCACCTGTAATGTATCAGGCTATAGATTTATATTTAGAAATGCTAAAAGAAGATAATATCGTAATGAAATTCATCTCTAAAAATCAAAGTTTATCAAATCATGAATTATTAATAAAGTTGTTTCAACTTTTTCCAACAATCGGATATGGGGATTCTCAGTACATAGAATTGATAAATAAAATAAAGAAGAAAGCTGAACCTAAAATATAGGAACAGCTTTCTTCTTACAATTGTTCAAGTAACGCTAATTCACTCTCTACAAATAACATTAGTTCTTTAATCGTTTCTCCAGAAAAATCAAAACGAATACCGGCTGCTTCATATACTTCAGTTAAAGATTTAGAGCTACCCAATGATAAAGCTTTTTTATAATTTTCTAGTGCTTGTTTAGGATTTTCTTTATATTGTTTATACATTTGCAACGTACCAAGTTGTGCGATAGCATATTCGATGTAATAGAATGGTATTTCGAATATGTGCAGTACAGGTAACCAGCCAGTTGCGATCCAATTTTCATACCCTTCGATATTTACGACGTTTGATTGGTAAGTGTTATGTAATTCTAAATATTTCTCGTTTCTTTCCTTAGCAGTATGATTAGGATTTTTATACATCCAATGCTGGAATTGATCAACGATAAGCATTGGTGGTAAATACTTAACAATATCTTTAAAGAAATCTAATTTTGCTTTTATAAATTCTTCTCTATTCACATAAAAAGTATCCCAATACTCCATTGAAAACAATTCCATTGTCATGCTAGCGAGTTCAGCTGATTCAGAAGGGATTTCTAAATATTTTTGTAGCTCTAGTTGCTTCATACATTCATTATGAATACTATGGCCCATTTCATGGAGGAAAGTAGTAACGTCATAATGTGTATGATTGAGATTCATGAAAATGAAAGATAATTGAGAAGCAGGTAAATATTCGCAAAATCCTCCTGGTCCTTTTCCTTTACGACTTTCTAAATCTAAGCAATTATTTTTATGCATACGGCTTAATAATGCAGAAAATTCCGGGTCTAGTTTGTGTAAAATACGAGAACTTTTTTCGACTAAATCACGCGCATCTTCAATAGGTTTTAATACTTTTTGATTTGGTGCGGTTGCTTTTAAATCCCATAGACGAAGACTATCTACTTGAAGTTCAGATTTTTTCTCATTAAATATTTTATCGATAAGTGGTACTACGTATTTACGAATAGATTCAGCAAGTTCATAGCAGTCATCAGGCGTATAATCAAAACGTTCATGTTTTTTAAACATATAATCACGATAATTATCTAATTGAATGTTTTTCGCCTTTTGGTGACGGATTGCAATTAATTTGTTTAATATATTTTGTAATGTATCTTCAACAGATAAGAATGTTTCGGAAATGAGCGTTTTTGCTTTTTTTCGTATATGACGATCCGGATCTTGTAAGTAAGACTGTAGTTCAGTAATTGTTTTCTCTTCACCGTCCCATAGTGCAGTTAAACCACCTGTAATTTCGAAGTACTCTGTTACTAGTTTGTCTTCAGTTACCTCTAAATCAATGTTCTTTTCACAAAATAAAGTCTGGGCATTCATTATTTTTTTATCTAGTAAGCTATACGTTTTTGGATCAAGTTCCATTCGAAAAGGGGACTCTAAATATTTATTATCAAATGAATTTTGATAACGTTTCAAAAGAGGCCTGACAAATTGTTGGTCATATTCAAAAGTATCTTTTATTTTTTTATTATCTGTACTACATTGAAAGGCGATATAGTGTGATCTTAATTGTTCTTCAATTTCCCAAATGACTGTAGATTGTTTTTTTAACCAGTTTTCAAGCTCTAGTTTTGAAGAAATCGCTTCATTTAATAAAGTAGAAAGAGCATTTTCTAATTCTAAAACGTTACTAATATCAATTGTATTTACACGTTGCAATATATATCCCTCACTTTTTATTTACTTAAGGAAGTCTTCTTCTTCTTTACTACAATCCCTTTTTTTCCTAAGAAGTTTGTGCCCACTACTCCAAGAACAATCAAAATTGTTCCGATGATGTGATAGTATGCGATTTGTTCATGTAAGAATACAACACCCGCGATAATTGTAATAAGTGTAGATAAGTTGCTGAAAACACTTATTTTAGCTGCTTCAATATAAGATAAGGAATAGTTTAATAGCAATGCCGTCAGCAAGGACGATAGTAACCCTAAATATAAAATAGAGATAAGAAATGTTCCATTCGTAAAAGGTTTAAAGTATACCGTTATTGTACCTTTACTTATATGGCTGGTGATTGCGATTAAATTAAAGCTAATAAAGCCGATTACTGTCATTGTGTAAGTTAAATCCATTAGTTTGAATTTCTTCGTCATTTTTCTAGCTAACACATTATAGAAAGCAGATGATAATGCCGATAGTAAAATAAGAATAACACCTATGAAACTAGTTTCATGAGTCCCTATACCATTCATGATAAATATATAAATGACACCGATGACAGAAATGAGTACAGATATTTTTTGCCATGTATTTGTATATTCTTTTAAAAAATAGGAAGCTAACATCATCGTAAATATAGGAATCGCAGCTTGTATAATTCCGGCTTCGGATGAACTTGTATACACTAAGCCAAATGCTTGGAAAGCAAAAAATAGTGCTGGATAAAATATTGCAAGTGGTAATAGGGCAAGTATATTTTTGAATGACATATTTAACTTTACGAAACCGAAAACAATGGGAATGCTTGCAGCTACGAAAGCAACTGTAAAACGATGAGCAAGTGTATCAAGGGGGCTCGTAACTGTTAATGCTAATTTCACAAACATGAAGGAGAATCCAATAATAAATGAATAGAGCATAGCTGATAAATATGCCTTTGTTGTAAGTTTCATAACTTCACCTCATAGTAATTGATTTCTTACTGGCCAGTATACGTATATAGTAATCTTTATGATCTAGTGCTACAATGTGAACAAATACAAACTGTACCGGTACAAATTAAATGTTGAGGTGATAATGATGTATAAGTATTTACATATTTTTAATGATATAGAAAACATGATCCAACATGGAGAGATAAAAGAAGGAAAGAAATTACCGTCTATTCGATCACTTGTTACGCAATATGAATGCAATAAGGCGACAGTTATACGAGCGCTACATGAATTAGAAAAGCGTCATATTATTTATTCCGTCCCTCAAAGTGGATATTACGTTGTTCGAAAATCAGGGGGTACTATAGAAAAGAACGAGATAATTGATTTCGCTTCTTCTGCACCAGATCCAGATGTTTTTCCATATTTAGATTTTCAACACTGTATTAATAAAGCTATTGATACATATAAAAATGACTTGTTTGTATATGGGACACCGAAAGGTTTACCGTCTTTAGTTCCGGTTATTCAAAAACAACTGGCAAACTATCAAGTTTTCACTAAAGAAGAAAATATTTTTATAACGTCAGGTGTACAGCAAGCTCTTGCGATATTAACTTCTATACCATTTCCAAATGAAAATGAAACGATATTAATTGAACAACCAACATATCATCTATATATTGAATATCTAGAAATAAACAAAATTCCTGTAATCGGTATTAAACGTACGAATGAAGGTATTGACTTAAATGAATTGGAACGTATCTTTCGATTAGGTAAAATAAAATTCTTTTATACAATTCCAAGATATCATCATCCACTTGGTACTTCTTATTCTAAAGAGGAGAAAGAAAAAATCGTGGCATTGGCTAAGAAATATAATGTATTTATAGTGGAAGATGATTATTTAGCAGATTTAGAAACGGATTCAAAAGCAGATCCGTTATATAGCTTGGATCATGATAATCATGTCATATATTTAAAAAGTTATTCGAAGATTATTTTTCCAGGTTTACGAGTTGGTGTAGCAGTTATTCCACGGATTATTGCGGATGTTTTCCATACATATAAAAAGATTTTAGATATTGATAGTCCAATGATATCTCAAGCTGCTTTAGAAATTTATATAAAGAGTGGCATGTTTGAACGGCATAAAAATAAAATTAAATCTTCCTATCACGATAGATCTAAAAAACTAGTAGAAACATTAGAAAGAACTCATAGTGAAAACCCGCTTTTATTCACATATAAAAAGCATAATACAATTGGAATCCACACTTGTTTAAAATTACACAAAACGAGTATTTCAGAAATGCTTTTACAAAGACTAGGTGAAATGCAAATAAGCATTGATACGATTGATAAAAATTATGTGAGAGGTTTTCCGAAAGAAATGCTATTAAAGTTAAACGTATCGAATGTGAAGGAAGATAGGATTGAAGAAGGAATTCGTAAAGTAATTGAGGAAATCAAACAAGTGGAACGTATAACCTTTCAATTTAAAAAAGAAAAAATGAATTAGGAGGTTTGTTGTGAGACGCAAAATAATTCTCTTGTTTGTGTGTATCGCTATAATAATTGGAGCTATAGTTGTGACTAAATATTATAAAAAAGATGATCAATGCATTGCGGTGGGTAAGTATTCAAGAGGTATTATCATAAATCAAAATAACGAACCAATATCTAATGTGAAAATTTATGGAAATTCTATTGAAGGTAAGGTGCGCAGTATTTCAAATACACAAGGTGAATTTGAAATACTAAATGGAGTTTGTGGTGAGATTGTATTACAATTAGTTACTCCAGATGGTGAAATCTATACGAGGAAATATGATAGCAATCATATACCGGAAGTGATAGAACTGGGTTATAAACAGTAAAAGAAAAGTGTTACGTTAATACTTTTTAGAGCACTCAATTGCCGAGTGCTCTTTTTGTTTATGCGAAAAAATAAAATGGAAATAAACTACCAATAGGTGATATCCTGAAAGTATAGCATTTATTTTGAATAGAAGGGTGATGGAGTCTATGGGGGTACGTATAGTCTATGATTTACAACAATTATCGCTGTTACTAATGTTTTTAAGTACATTTATATTTTACAGATATTTAAAGAAAGTGAAACGAGAGAGAAAATTGACTGGTTTTGAATGGACAATGTATTTTGTCACTCAATTTGCGACATTAATTTGGGCACTTACTTATTTTATAAAACACTTAGCTGAATCGTAATTTCTATTCATATCATCTCGTTTACTGTTATCTATTAGGAAAATAAATGTAGTCCGTATCTAAATCAATGACAACATCGCTTAGGACTTCTTCTTGTAGTAATTTTGGGAGTTTTTCATAGTGATACCGTACACAAAATAAGCTTAGAAGATCTTCGGTAGATAAGTCTTCACTTTTAACATTTAAATACATTGTTCTTATTTCATGTAGAGAACAGTTAAAGCCAATAACATGCTCATTTATTCCATATCCATCAAATTCAATTATCATATTATCACTGTTGGGTGCTAGCCAACGTTATAGCTTAAATTTTTATTAAATCTATTATACATTGTTTGAAATTTAGTGAGAATATTTTTTTATAAAAGATGAGGGTTATAAAAGGAACAAAATAAATTAGTTTTAGAAGGACCAAAACGGTTTAAGTGGGAAACGCGAGAAATTAAGTCTATACAGGATGATGAAATTATCGTTAAAACAATTGCAGGTGCAATAAGTATTGGAGCAGAGTTACCACAGTATAAAGAATCGGATGTTACAGATACAAATCTTATTTATCCAAGAAAAACTGGATTATCCCTTTAAAAGTATTTGTTTCATATGAATAAAATGACCACGTACATGTCACATAGCTCACGTATGTTTCATCATTAATATGATAACAAAACGAAGAGTAGCATGTACGGAAGGTTCCTAATAAGTACAGCGCGTTGTGTAAACAGAGGTTGGTTGTTGCTCTTTCATTATGTACAAATCGTATATTATCTTTCCCAATGTACATATTAAGTAAAGTGTTTAATATCATGTACATAAAAGGAGGGGTAATATGGATGAAAATAAGAAAAATGAAGAATTGAGTAAATTTAAGAAACAATGGTTTAATGAAGATAATCAACCAGTAGCTGGTATAGAGTTAGCTTTACCGCCTGATATAGGTAGCATGTTAGACTTGAAATCAGTTGATGGTAAAAGTGAAGAAAGTAATGATGAATAAGTATAATTTATACGCATCCATTCGGGTGCTTTTTATTTTTTCTACATGTAAAATTAATATGTAGAATAAATATTCAACCAATCTTTAAAATAGATATAGGCTTATTAATATGCTATATTCAATGGACCTATAGTGACTGTGGTGAAAAAAGCAGCGTTAAAATGAATAGGTCTTTCATGTGGTATTAAACATGAGATAAAAATAAGGAGATAAAAATAAAATGGAATTTTGGGAATCAAGCTTTATTGAGAAACAAACGATGTGGGGATTTGAACCTACAGAATCTGCAATTTTGACAAAAAAATTTTTTCTGGAAAAGAACGTTAAAGACATATTAGTACCGGGTATTGGATACGGAAGAAACGCAAAGGTGTTTATCGAAAATGGTATAAATGTAACAGGTATTGAAATTTCAAAAACAGCCATTGACTTAGCAAAACAAAACGGACTAGAAGATGTTCGTATGTATCACGGTTCGGTAAACGAAATGCCTTTTGATAATAAACTTTATGATGGGATATTTAGTCATGCACTTCTCCATTTGTTGAATGGGGAGGAGCGAGAGAATTTTATTAAAGATTGTTATAATCAGTTAAAACCAGGAGGGTATTTGGTTTTTACAACAGTTTCTAAAAAAGCTCCAATGTATGGAAAAGGAAAACAGTTGGATAAAGACTATTATGAGGTAATGGAAGGCGTAAAAATGTTCTTCTATGATTCTGAATCTGTAAAAAATGATTTTAATAAATATGGATTAGTACAAGTTTCAGAAATTGACGAACCAAATAAGATCATGGAAAATAAGCCTTCAATTAATTTCTTAATGATAAAATGTAAGAAAGAACTATAATTAAAAATTATTAAATATGATTAAAGATGTTTATATATTGATTATGCACAAATAAAAAGGACAAGCATATAATAGAAATACCTATTAACTTTAAGTAACCTTAACTTTCTTTAATAGGATATCTCAAAATCCCCAAAAAGAGCACTTGCAGAAACAAGTGCTCTTTTATTTATTATTTAAGATGATTGATATGGTATTTAAAACCATTATTTTATATAAAATGGTAAAATGAATAAGGGGAATTGATTTCTAATAAAAACCATGCTCCTAATGATGTCAAAGCATGGTTTTTGTGTTGTGATTGATAAATATATATAGTAACAAATTTTGTGCAATAAAAATAAATTTGAGAGAAAGAGTCACTTTATACTATTATTTCTGAACGACAAACGTAATAGCATTTGTTTTTAATTGAATGTCTCTTTCGTTCCGGACTATATGATAAGCTAATTCTTTTCTTTCAACTTTTATTTCTCGCCAGTCTTTATAAATGCTTTTTAATAGATATATCATATCTTCAGTAGGAAGGTTAATTTCAATTAAAGCATCTAATTCTTCGTTCGTATGTAATTCAATTTCTTGTATGTTCGAGTTAATAATTAAACAATTGATACCACCAGTTTTTGTACCTTTTTCATAGAATAGAGCACTTTTTTTAAATCTTCTTCTGATTTAACATGCTCTAAACTTGATACTGCAACGATATAATCATAAGTATTAGGGGCAATATAGTAGTTTTCAATTGCTGCTTGTTCTGTTTTTATGACTTCAAATACACCATGTTCTTTGCTATAAGTTTTTAATTTTGTTAACGCGGAATCCAGTAAGTCCACACATGTAACAGTACCGCTAGCATTTTGTATCTTTTGTGCAATTGGAATACTATTTCTTCCAACGCCAGAGCCGAGATCAAGTACTTGTAAGTTGTTTTGTCCTTTAAAGTAATCCATTAAATCCATAACTGTTTTAACCGGTTTGTAAAGCCAAGAGCCAGTTTCAAATAGTTTATATTGTTCATAGCAAAGGTCGTGATATTTCTTTTCTTCGTTTCTTATGTGATCGATACGGTTCATATAGTTTCAGCTCCAATATTATTATTGCGAAATGAATGGGTAGGACAACCTTTTATATTTGTTTGAATTCGAAAAATACCACCAGCATGTGGATATATTTTTAATTCGTCATCCGTCATTCTTGTTCTGGCTGTTGTAACATATAGGTCTGTTAAATTAGGACCTCCAAATGTACATGAGGTTACATATAACGCTGGAATTGCGATGCTTAATATTTGCTCTCCAGTTAAAGGATTCCACCTAGTAATCTTTGAACCTCCCCAATGTGCAATCCATAAACAACCTTCTTCATCTATTGTCATACCATCAGGTAGACCGTCATTTTCGGGGAAAATGATTACATCACTTGGATTACGAATTTCTCCAGTACTTATATCATAATGATAACGAACTACTTTTTTAGTAGGTGTATCAATAAAGTAAAGGGATGTATAATCAGGTGACCAAGCGATGCCATTTGATGTATTTACATGTGCAATTTTTTGCTCGACACTTAAATTGTTATTTAAACAATACAAGGAGCCTGCAGCATTAATACCGTATATATCTGTAGTACCTGCCCAAAAACGCCCTGCTGGATCGCATTTTCCATCATTAAAACGATTTTCAAATAAATGTGGTTCAGGGTCAAAAATATGTGTCAGTTTTTCTGTTTTTACATTAATAGAATAAAATCCGTTTTCCATAGCTAGGAGTAGTACGTCTTCTAAATATGGAACAACACAGCCGATTTGTTGATTGAGAGCGATTACTCGGTTTGTATTAGTGGTAGGATTAAGTATGCATAATTGTTTCTCTATAATATCAACCCAGTATAAAAGTTGCTTTTTTTCATTCCAACAAGGTCCTTCAGCTAAACTAGCTTTCGCATCTAAAACTAATTCTATATTACTGACCAAGATGTTCACCTCAATTTATAAGATATCTATATAATTCGATGAGAATAGAGATAAACCTTTTAGTCAGAGGGGATTAAGACTTATACTATAGAAATCTGATTTTCTTAAGTGATTAAAAAAATGTATAAACATGGAGAGGAAAATGCATATGATGTTTTATGAAATTGTTTGTTTTTCTTGTAAAAATATATTCCGTGTTTACGAGGGAAGTGAAAAATATAAGCGATTTAAAGAAAAACCGAAAGGGACATATTGTTGTGATGAGTGTAGCCACAAAATTCAATTAGAAGCGATAAAGCATTTATTTAGATAGCTTGTATTTCCGAAAAAATTTGACAATAAAAGTATTATAAATTATCATATGAAAAAACTAATATATAAAATGGCATGGAAGAGAAGAGTAGTTAAAAAAGGATATGTACAGAGAGCTCTGGTAGCTGAGAAAGAGCGGTATACATTTTAACGAAAAAAGACTTGGAGCTGCGCAAGGAACTAATTTGTTTAGGGATGGTGCGACGGGTTCTCCCGTTATAGAGATAGGGTATAAGCATATTTTGCCGTACCTGAAGAGGTTAATATGGCGACGTATTAACAAACTGAGGTGGTACCGCGAAGCTAACAACTCTCGTCCTCAAGATGAATAATCTTGGGGGTGGGAGTTTTTTTATTGCATAAATTTGAAAATGTGAAAACAAATAATAATTGAGGTGAGTAACATATGCATTGGGCGTATGAAGTAGCACATGAATTAATTAGAAAACATCCAAACAAAGAAACGTTTGTTTGCGCATCTGGAATAAGTCCATCTGGTTCTGTTCATATCGGGAACTTCCGTGAAATAATAACGACATATTTCGTGGTAAGAGCACTACAAGATTTAGGGAAAAAGACTCGTTTTATATTCTCATGGGATGATTATGATAGATTTAGAAAAGTTCCTAAAAATATTGATCCATCTTTTGCAAAATATATTGGTATGCCGTACTGTGATATTCCAGATCCATATGGCTGTCATAATTCGTATGCAGAGCATTTTGAAAAAGAGTTTGAGAAATCTCTTCAAGCATTTGGAATTGAAGTGGAATTCATATATCAACATGCTGAATATAGAAGCAGAAGGTATAACGAAAATATATTCGAGTCTTTATATAAAAGAAAAGAAATATATGATATTTTAATGGGTTTTAAAACTGGAGAGTGTAGTGAAGAAGAGCGAGAGAGCTTTTATCCAGTTACATTATATTGTGAAAAATGCGGGAAAGATGCAACAACGATTACACATTTTGATGAAGTATTAAAATCAGTTCAGTATGAATGTGTATGTGGAAATCAAAATGAATTATCAGTATTAAATACAAATAAAATGAAACTGAATTGGAAAATCGATTGGCCGATGAGGTGGATGATAGAGGATGTTATTTTTGAACCGGGTGGAAGAGATCATTCATCGGAAACGGGTAGTTATAATGTATCCAAGGAAATCGCAAAAGAAATATTTAATCGTGAAGCTCCTCATTACGTTGCGTATGATTTCATAGGAATAAAAGGGCATCACGAAAAAATGTCAAGTTCTTCAGGGAATAGTATTACACCTAGTGAGTTGTTAAAAGTGTATTTACCAGAAGTGATTCTTTTCATGTTTGCTAAATATAGACCAAACGCAGCTTTTCATATCGGTCTTGATGAAGATGTGATTCGTAATTATACAGAATATGAACGATTGAAAGATAGTTATGAGAATAAAACGCTCAAAAATGAAGATTTATTTGATGCAATTAAACTCTCTAGAGTTGATAGTGGGTTTAAAGAATATCCGAAATTTAACCAAGTAGCAGGAGCGTTACCACTATTAAATTTTGATTCATCTATTTTACAAGATACATTAGAAAAAATAGATAGAAGTTATACATTAGGTGCTATGATAGCGATATGTAACCGCACAGAGTATTGGATAAGAAACTTTCAATCTGAAAAATTAATTGCGGTAAATGAAGAGAGAAATACAGAGTTTTACAACACATTAGATGAAAGACAGAAAGAATGGTTAGTAGAAGTTTGCAAAATACTTCGTTCTAATAAAGATTACTCTAACTTAATGGAAAATTTGTATTCAATTTGTCATCATGAAAATAAAAAAATAATGAAAGAAAATCAAAAACAATTGTTTTTGATTTTATATAGGCTCATTATGAATCAGTCTAGCGGCCCGCGTATACCGTTATTAATACATGTTGTGGGAGTTGAAAAGTTCATCGCATTATTAGATTTCTAAACAATCTAAAAGAAACGCAAGTACTCAGAGATTTAAGTACTTGCGTTTCAAATTTTGCTACCGTGAATACATTTTTGGACATTCATCACCACGTGGTTCATAAAAGCAGTGGCTTTTAAATTGCCCTGCAAATGGCTGATTATACCATTCAGGTGGACAAGCTCCAACTGGACGGAAATACCATAGAGCCCATCGTGCTGGCCAGCGCCATTCACCTTGTAAAACTTTTCTTGCAATTTCTTTTTCAGAATCACGAGCACGCTGATAAAAATATCCGTATTGCACTGCTTCAAATCCACCGGGACTTTGATATACTGCATCACGTACAGAACGAAGCTGTTTAAAATCTAAGCAATCACAAAATACACGATTTACTACTACGCAGCCAACAAGTTGTTCACCTTGCCGTCCTTCACCTTCAGCCTCAGCACGAATTAGGCGAGCTAGTAAATCAACATCGCTTTCGTTATATGGAATAAGGGGCATAGTGCTACCACCTTTCTTTACCTGTTATAGTAAAGAGTGTATGTATGAAAATAAGCTAGGTGCTTTTCTATATGTAAATTTATTAATTTTTAACAGGAGCTTTTACGAAAAAAGCTAATTAGTAATTGTAGACCAATATAAAAAGGGAGAGATAAAATGTATCGCATTAATAAAGAACATATCGTTTACGCAATGTCACCAGATAATCAGCCTTGTATGGAAGTAGAAGTAGGGAGTCGTCTTGTATTTGAAACATATGATTGCTTTGAAAATCAAATTGACTCTGAAGATGTTGCGTTTCAAGAATTAGATTGGAACCGCATTAATCCAGCAACTGGACCTGTTTATATTAAAGGAGCAGAACCTGGTGATATATTAGTTGTTATGATTGAAAAGATTAAAATTGCAGAGCAAGGTGTTTTAACTACAGGGGCGAATCTTGGCGTAATGGGTGAAGAGCTAAACGAAAACACAGTGAAAATTGTCCCGATACATAATGAACATGTTTTGTTTTCAAATGAACTACAAATCCCGATTAATCCAATGATCGGTGTTATTGGTACTGCGCCGAAAGAAGAGAGTATTTCATGTGGCACTCCGCATGATCATGGAGGGAATATGGATTGTAAAGAAATAAAAGAAGAGACGACATTACTATTACCTGTAAATGTTCCTGGTGCTCTATTAGCATTAGGTGATTTACACGCAGCGATGGGTGATGGTGAAATTGGTGTTAGTGGCGTAGAGGTTGCTGGTGAGGTAACAGTAACAGTTCAAATAATAAAAGGGAAAAAATGGCCACTACCAATGGCTATCCAAAAAGAAAAAGTAATAACGATTGCTTCAGAGGAATTATTAGATGATGCAGCGAATCGCGCTGTACGTAATATGGTGACATTTTTACATGCAGAATTAGAATTGTCTAAAGCGGATGCAACACTTTTATTATCAGCTGCAGGTAATCTAAAAGTATGCCAAGTTGTGGACCCGCTTAAAACGGCACGAATGGAACTAGGTATGGACTATGTGGAGAAGCTAGGTTTTAATTTGAGTAAATTTCATATTAAATAAGAATAATAGAAGAAGGATGCTTTTGTATAAAAGTATCCTTTTTTAATTTACGGATTATATAAAAAAAGGTAGTATTTAATTTATATAATTGTATATAAGATTGTGGATCGAAAAAGGAGTTAATCAATGGTTAAAATTATGATTGTAGAAGATGATATGAAAATTGCAGAACTATTATCAACACATGTTGCGAAATACGGTTATGAAGGAATTATTGTAACGGATTTTCAAAATGTTCTAGATATTTTTTTAGACGAACAGCCAGAGTTAGTTTTATTAGATATTAATTTACCAAGTTTTGATGGGTACTATTGGTGTCGTCAAATTCGTGGAGTTTCTACATGTCCGATATTATTTATATCGGCTCGTGAAGGCACAATGGATCAAGTTATGGCGCTAGAAAACGGCGGCGATGATTTTATTTCAAAGCCATTCCATTACGAAGTTGTAATGGCGAAAATTCGTAGTCATTTAAGACGAGCTTACGGGGATTATGCACCGAAAATAGAAGAACGGATGATTGAGCAACAAGGTCTTTGTTTATATCCCGAAAGACTTGTATTGAAGCTTAAGAATCAAGAAATTGATATAACGAGAAATGAAGCTATTTTATTAGAAATGTTAATGAAAAATTATCCGCGTGTCGTGAGTAGAGAAGTGCTATTAAACAAATTATGGGATAGCGAATCCTATGTTGATGATAATACTTTAAGTGTAAATACAACACGTGTGCGAAAAAAGTTAAAGACGTTACAGATTGAAGATGCAATTGAAACGATTCGTAGTGTCGGTTATAGATTACATATTACATGGGATACTGGTATGGAGAAATGATAAGATTGTTTATTCGTGATCATATACCACTTATTTGTTTTACAGCAATCCAACTACTAGCCATATTTCTTGTATATTGGTTTGATGGGCATAACCATATTGCAACGGCATTATATGCAATGTTTTTAGGTGTCTTTTTTATGGTAGTTTATTTAGTATTTCGTTTCTTTACTCATCGTACGTTCTATGAAAGATTAGCAAATCCGTTGCATTCTTTGGATGATTCTGTTCAAAAATCAGATTTTGCAGTTTTATCTACTGCTCTGCAAGACTTGCTTGAGGTACAATATCGCCATTATCAAAATCAGCTGCAAATACAAGAGAGAAAAAATAATGATCATTTAACCTTTATGAATCAGTGGATACATCAAATGAAAACACCTTTATCTGTAATAGAACTAATTACACAGGATGAAGTTGATCCACGTTTTGAAAGTATTAATGAGGAAACGGATCGGTTAAAAAAAGGATTAGAGATGGCTCTGTATGTTGCACGCTTAGAAGCATTTACACAAGATTTTTATGTGGAAAAAGTACAGCTACATAAAATAGTGAACGATTCTGTGCATGAACATAAACGTTTCTTTATCCGGAACTTTGTATATCCAGAGCTTAAAATTGAGAAGAACATTACAGTAGAAAGTGATGCGAAATGGTTACAATTTTTAATTGGACAAATACTATCGAATGCGATTAAATATTCATCTGGTAGTCGGGAGAAGATTAAAGTGAAAGCCTGTAAGAGAGATAATAACGTTATACTTGAAATTACTGATAATGGCGTAGGGATTCCGAAGCAAGATTTACCTAGAGTATTTAAACCTTTCTTTACTGGGGAAAATGGCAGAGATTTTAAAGAATCAACTGGAATGGGATTATATCTTGTATATGAAATTACGAAACAATTAGGACATAGTGTAGAAATCCATTCAGAAGTTGGTAAAGGTACCGTTGTACGAATTAAATTTTATAATGTGTAAATAAGTGATCTAGGCTAAAGAACTTTGGAGATAAGTTTTTTAGCCTTATTTTATCCCGCTTTAATGGGCAGTAAGACCCCCACCTCAAAATTCAGCGAAAGCAAAGAAGTTAGGTGGGGGTCGGGCTGCCCATTAAAGTCCGATTGGTGAGGGCTAATAATTAGTGGGGGTAGTTGACTGCGATTATATGAAATGGTAAAAGATCATATTAGTATGTATAATGACACACTAATAAATACGATTGTTAAATTAGAAAGATTTAATAAAAAGCTGAAAAATAGTTTTTGTAAGAAAAAAGCCACCCCTTTGAAAGAGATAGCTTCATGAATCCATCCTATGAATACGTGTATCAACATTAATAAGTATCATGTTCGAATTTGTGATATGGTTTGTGGATTATAATAGAATTAGTCTTGTGTTTTTTCATGATACAGTATTGTTAAGTAAACAAACTTAATGATTTATATCCAATTAATCCTATAATAATGATAGGAACCATCATTAAGAAAGAAGAAATTCGATTAGCGTTAGAGCGTTCTAATATAAGAATCAAGATAATCCCGACTATCACTTCAGTATATCCAACAGGTAACATGTGACTATAGTCTTCAAAATTTAAAAGAATGTGAAGTCCATCCGTTACAAAAACTCCACTAATAAGCGCACTTCCGAATTTATGAAGAGGATTTGTAGTATCTTTCCATAGAAAACCTGCAATTCCAAAGATAGTTCCTCCTATACATGCACATACAATCCATACAGATATAAAATAAATAGAGTGAGCTACATTTTTAATAACTATTGCATAACCATAGTAGCCTAATACCATACCGAGTAGTGCAAGAATACCAGAAAGTATAGCTGTACGCTTAGAATAACTAAAGCTAGCAACAAAAAAGGATGGAACTAACCAAACGCTTCCTAGATTAGCTAATGAATTCCAATGTCCTGGAAGTATACCTTGCCCCAATTTAGTTAGTATACCAACAATAATCCCTACTATAATTGGGATGAGAAAAATCCGTAAAAACATATTTAACTTTGTGATTTTTAATGTCCTGTCCATAAATTCAATCCTTACATTAATATGTTCTGCAAACATATAATAGCTCATCAAATGGAAATAATCAATAAAAATTTATCGAAAAACAATAAGCGATTATTGGATAACGAATGACATTTTGTTTTTATAATTAGGTGAATAAAATATCAAGAGCTCGTTACTCAACCAAATGGTAAAACAAATAATATATACAAATAATGAAATTGCGCAAAACATGTAATTCAACTTAGTATAAATCTCTCGTATTTTGATGAAATGATTTATGATAAAAAAGAAACGAAAAGGGATTGATGTAGTTCCTCCTGTTTTTATTTACAATTTATTAGAAGGGGGGCTTTTTTACTAGTTGTGAATGTTAGGGGGATTGTAATGGATATTCGAAAAATGAAATATTTCATAACGGTGGCAGAAGAATTAAACTTTAGTCGTGCAGCAGAGCGTCTTATGATGGCACAACCGCCTTTAAGCCAAGAGATACGTAAATTAGAAGATGAATTAGGGGTTCAACTTTTTTACCGGACAAAGCGATTGGTTGAGCTTACCGATGCCGGAAAAATATTTTTAGAAGGTGCGCGACAAACGCTGCTTCAAGTAGATAGAACTATTAAAGAAACACAGCTTGCGGATGAAGGAAAGATAGGACATTTAATCATTGGTTTTGTCGATTCTACAGAAACAGTTATAGATATATTTAAAAAATTTCGAGCGCGTTTTCCTAAAATACAGCTCATATTACGTGAGATGACAACAGACCAGCAAATAAAAGCGCTTTATGAAAAACAAATTCATATTGGATTTATTCGCTCTGAGCAAAATAATGAAATATTATCTTCCGAAGTTTGTTCTGAGGAGCGCTTAAAAGTAGTATTACATGAAGATCACTCTTTAGTTCCATTACCTAATATTTCTATTAAAGAACTAGTGGATGAACCATTCATTTTATTTCCTCGCCATTTTGGTACTAACTTTTATGATTTAATTATTAGTTACTTTTGGGGACATGGAGTAAGTTTAAATATTGTCCAAGAAGCAATTCAAATGCAAACGATTGTTAATTTAGTTGCAGCAGGAATGGGGATTTCTGTCGTTCCATCATCAGTGGAAAGTTATAAAAAATCGGGAGTTATATATAAAGATATTCAGGAACATACACCGGAGATAAACTTATACGCTGGATGGAGGCAAGATGAAAAGTCTGTCGTGCTCGAGAACTTCTTAGCAGTTGTTAGAGAGGTTTATACGAATTCACAATTTGAATTTGAAAAGTAAAGGCCCACCTTGATTGGATGGGCAGTAGGGAATTTGGAAAGTTACGATATTTTTAAAAATCACTAACGATTTAACCTGTTTTACTTGGATCATACTCAATGAAATCTTTTAGTAGGCTATCAATTTCATCCATAATTTCGGGTGATAATTTAACACTAGAAGCAATTACATTTTCTCTTATTTGCTCTGGATTGGAAGCGCCAATAATTGCAGAGGAAACAGCTGGATTTTGTAGTACCCATGCAACTGCGAGTTGAGGTAGAGTGAGATTGTTTTCTCGTGCAATAGGATTTAGTTTCTGGATAGCAGTAAGTACATCATCACTCATCCAGCGTTGCACAAGTTTATTGAAAAATGGTTTTCCAGCATCTGAATTAGCACGTGATTGATTCGGCAATGGTTTACCTGGTTGATATTTTCCAGTGAGAATACCTTGTGCGAGTGGAGACCAAACAATTTGACCAAGTCCTTCACGTTGACATGTTGGAATTACATTTGTTTCAATAACTCGCCACAACATCGAATATTGAGGTTGGCTTGCAATAAGAGGGATTTTCAATTCTCGTGCAAGTGTTGCACCGCGGATGATTTGTTCCGATGTCCATTCACTTACACCTAAATAAAGGATTTTCCCTTGTCTTACAAGATCTGAGAAAGCTAACATTGTTTCTTCCAGAGGTGTTGTTGTATCGAATCGATGTGCATAATAGATATCAATGTAGTCTGTATGTAGCCGTTGTAACGATGCATTACAATTTTCTATAATATGTTTTCGTGATAAACCTCGATCATTTTTTCCAGGTCCGGTCGGATGGCATACTTTTGTACAAAGTTCTATACTTTCTCGGCGTATACCTTTCAAAGAGCGGCCAAGTACTTCCTCGGCAATAGTGTCCGAATAAACATCTGCAGTATCAAACGTTGTAATTCCAACATCTAATGCGGCTTTCACACATTCATTTGCAGTATCTTCATTTACTTTTCCGCCATGGTTTATCCAGTTCCCGTATGCAATCTTACTTACTGTTAACCCACTGTTTCCGAGTTTGCTAAATTCCATTGTAGAATCCCTCCTTAAAAATGATAACTTTATTATAAGAACTGAAATGTAGTATGTATAATATACAATTGATCATACAGTTATATAAAAATTATATAAGAGGGAGTGCTTAAAAGTTTCTTACTGGGGAAATCTAAAGCAAGTAGTACAATAAATGTAAAGTATGCTTGTTCAATTTGAAGTTAAGAAATGATAAATAGACCTAGAAGAAAGCAATCTTTATAATAGCACATATATTTGCATTTACTCATACAGTACTATCATGGTACAATATGGTTACTAACGACGGAAAGGAATGATGGGTGGACGATGATTAACTAATCTTATTTTTAAATGTTGAAATTCAATAAATTTCAATTTCTAAAAAATAGGATTAGTCTGCCCAATTTCCATACAACGATATTGCTATTTATGTTGCGCAATAGCTTATTTGGGTATAAATATTTTAATGACTAATCCTGCCAAATTTATTTGGGAGGATTTTTTTATTCTCCCTTAATGAAAGGGATCGGTATTATGAAAGAACTATTAAAATTAAATGATGTTTATGTTGAAATAAAGGAAAATACTTTGTTAGAGAAAATGAATGTGACAGTAAAACAAGGGGATGTTATCGGATTAATTGGTAAAAACGGGGCTGGTAAATCAACGTTACTTCAATTAATAAATGGGAAGATTGAACCGTCAAAAGGTACTGTTGAATGGATGCAAATGAATATGACAACTGCATATGTTGAACAAGAAAAAGAATCTTTCGTTAGCAAGGATATGATTGCAAAGGAAGCAGAACTTCTTGCGAAATGGGGCGTACCAACGAACGATTTTCTTACTTTAAGTGGTGGTGAAAAGCTGAAAGTTCGATTGGCAAAAGGGTTTGCTGAAAATCCTAATGTCTTAATATTAGACGAACCGACAAATCATCTAGATGAGATGAGTACGGAATTTCTCATTAAACAAATTAAAAATATGAAAGGTACAGTAATCGTCGTATCACATGATCGATACTTTTTAGATGTTGTTGCAACTAGAATATGGTCAATTGAGGATAAGAAATTAATTGACCATAGCGGGAATTATACGAGTTATATGAAAGCACGTGAGCATAAAAGAATGACGCAGCAACGTGAATATGAAAAACAACAAAAGAAGATAGAACAAGTAGAAACTCATATAAAAGAATTAAGTTCATGGTCACAAAAGGCACATGCACAGTCTACAAAACAAGAAGGAGTGAAAGAATTTTATCGTGTAAAGGCGAAGCGAATGGACGCGCAAGTTAAATCGAAACGAAAACGTCTTGAAAAAGAGCTAGAGAAAACGAAAGTAGAACGTGTGAAAGAAGATTATTCAGTTGAATTTTCTATTCAAGCGAGTAAAAAAGTAGGAAAACGTTTCTTAGAAGTAAAACAATTGCGGAAAGAATTTAATAAACGAACGTTATTTGAAAACGTTAATTTTACAATTCAGCATGGTGAAAAGGTTGCGATTATTGGACCAAATGGTAGCGGGAAAACAACTTTACTGAAGATGATTATGGGAACAGAAACTGTTGAAGGAGAAGTATGGATTTCACCAGCAGCAAACATCGGTTATTTAACTCAAGAAGTATTTGATTTACCACTCGATAAAACACCAGAAGATTTATTTTATAAAGAGACATTTGAAGAAAGAGGAAAAGTCCAAAATTTAATGAAACATTTAGGTTTCCAAGCTTCTCAATGGAAAGAGCCAATTGAGAATATGAGTATGGGGGAACGAGTAAAATGTAAGCTCATGGCTTATATTTTAGATGAAAAAGATGTACTTATTTTAGATGAACCGACGAATCACCTTGATCTGCCGTCACGTGAACAGCTTGAAGACACATTAGCTGAGTATAACGGAACACTCGTTATCGTTTCTCACGATCGATATTTTCTGGAAAAAACAACTACCGCAAAACTCGTATTTTTAAACAATACGATACAAAAGCAGCTCGAAGAACCTACGAAAACTAGAGATGAAATTGAAGAGCTACGTTTAACATTAGAAACAGAAAGACAAGAAGTATTAGGGAAATTAAGCTTTTTAACTTCTAAGGACAAAGAATATAAAGAACTAGATGAACGGTTTATGGAACTTACGAAGCAGATTAAGGCGCTATAACGTAAGGAAGGGGATTAACATGGGAGCAGAAAGTCTGACTAAGTTATTTAGAATAGATTGTGGTGATATATACCTACAAGAGTTTACGGTCAAAGATGCAGAAAGTATTTATAATATAGCAAATCAACCGGAGATAGAAAAGTTTTTACCGGACTGGAAATCAACGAAAGAACAAAGAGTTAATTGGGTTACAAATGATGAAATACCAGAAAACAAAGCGTTTCTTCATGCAGTTAGAACTACGAATAACATAGATGACCATATATTAAAGCTAGGAATATTCAAGAAATCGCCTAATGAATTTGTTGGATGGTGCTGCACAGGTATGAAAGCTGAGCTGCCTTCACCAAATAGAGAAATTATGTATGCCGTTTCAAGTGAATATCATAATAAAGGTTATGCAACGAAAGCGACAAAAGGCTTAATCGATTATTTGTTTAAAAATACAAATGTAGATGTCCTTAACGCAATTGCAGTAAAAAACAACGTACCGTCAAATAAAGTTATTGAAAAATGCGGGTTTACTTATTTAAGTCAACAGACGATTGAAAATCAAATCTATAATCATTATGAATTGAGTAAATCAGAATGGATAAAAAATAGTGCTCTTTAAAAGGAGCGAAAATGAAATGAAATCATAAAAAAGCTTAGAGCTAAAACTCTAAGCTTTTTACATTTTGTGCTTTTCACCAAAAACAGATGTATCAAGTTGTACAAGCAAGAACCATTTTATAAACAACTTATTCGAAAAGGTATTTGGAAAATTTTGTAGAATGTATTCATCTGTGAAAACACTAAATTTTCACTTGAATTATTCTGTAAATGAATTACTTTAAGCTTTAATAAAAGCATAAAGGGAAAAAAGAGTTTGTAACTAAAATTAACGGTAAAGTTTATTGGATTACATTTTTTAAAGTATGAAATAGTTTAAAAGAGGGGGGAGAAAGCGTATTATAATTTGGTTTCGTAACTTACCACAAATAAGTATGGATTTATCAGAATGGAATCCTTTTATACAGAATAATTGGCATAGGAAACATTATATGAAGTTTGTATATGTACTTCAAATCATTATTTTTCTAATTCCGAATTATTTTGGAGCAAGTTTCACTGATCTTAATATATTTTATCTCATCATCATAGGCATTTTGGTCTTCATCATTCATGAATGTCTACATATTATTGTTATAAATAATAAAGGTGATATTAGCTTCACCCGTAGTGGAATATTTTTTTGGCTAAATACGAATGCAATTCTATCCAAAGCGAGATTTTGGATCTTTATGAGTTTGCCCATTATTGTATTATCAGTCGTTCCGGCGATTATTTCATCTTTTGCATCAGGAAACATTAAACCAATCTTATTATTTGTATGTTGGATAAACGCAATGATTTCTGCTTCAGATATATACAATTCTTTGTTAATTGCGATTAAACCGAAGCACTCAATTTTTTGTAGAGGATATTATAAAGTGAAAGAGAATTAAAATGGTGAGTCAAATACATTTCAATTAAAGGCGTAAGTTAAAAATATAACTTTGGGAAGGAAAAGACCGATGCAGTAATCGGTCTTTTCTTTTTCGTATAATAAAGATAGGATATTGTATTTCCTACCACTATACAATTATTATAAGATAGTTATGCGTTAATTTTAATTTGTAAATAGTTTTATTGTCAGTTTTTTTAGAAATCTTACAAGCGTGTAAGATAAATGAAAGATGAATCAATA
This sequence comes from Bacillus cereus, assembly GCF_007678085.1. Lineage (GTDB taxonomy): Bacteria > Bacillota > Bacilli > Bacillales > Bacillaceae_G > Bacillus_A > Bacillus_A cereus_BE. The sequence goes on from NZ_VEDW01000001.1 coordinate 1,009,163, forward strand.
TGAGCTGTAAGACAATTCATTTACACTCTGTTATGAGAAGTGCAAATGAAGGGAGAATATACATGGAAATTTTACATGCAAAAAGTATTAGTAAAGTATATAAAGGGAAAGTACCTTATAAAGCATTAGTTGATATTGATTTATCAATTCAAGAAGGTGAATTTGTAGGGATTATGGGGCCATCTGGTAGTGGGAAAACAACGTTATTAAATATGGTATCTACTATTGATTCACCATCGTCGGGCGAAATTTTAATTAATGGCATAAATCCTTTCCAATTATCATCAGAAGATTTAGCGTTATTCCGCAGAAAACAATTAGGATTTGTTTTTCAATCATTTAATCTTCTTAGCACACTTACTGTAAAAGAAAACATCGTATTGCCAATGACTTTAGATGGTGTTTCTGTGAAAGAAATGAACAAACGAGTGGAAGAAATTGCAGAGAAATTACATATTACGGATATATTGAGTAAAAGAACGTTTGAAATATCAGGAGGACAAGCGCAAAGAACAGCAATCGCTCGTGCAATTGTTCATAAACCGCAATTATTACTTGCAGATGAACCAACAGGGAATTTAGATTCTAAATCCTCAAATGATGTAATGGAGATGCTTGATACTCTTAATAAAGAAGAAAAAGCAACGATGATGTTAGTTACACATGATCCGTATGCTGCGAGTTTTTGCAGTAGAGTAATATTTATTAAAGATGGTCAACTATATAACGAAATTTATTGTGGTGAAAGCAGACAAACCTTTTATCAAAAGATTATGGATGTCCTTTCTTTGTTAGGAGGGAAAAGGCATGACTTTTCGTCAGTTCGCATTTAATAATATTTTTCGTAATAAGCGTACATATGCTGCCCATTTTTTAAGTAGTGCATTTTCTATTATGATTTTCTTTACGTATGCTCTTTTATTATTTCATCCTGATTTACAAGGTGAGTTGAAATCGACAAGTGCAACAATAAGTGCATTTGGTACATTGGGATTTTCAGTTTCGCAAGGATTGATTTTTGTATTTTCATTTTTCTTCATTTTATATTCAGTTAGTTCGTTTTTAAAAACACGTAAGAAAGAATTTGGCATTTTAATGATGCAAGGTATGTCAATGAGACAGCTTAAGAAATTATTATTAATTGAAAATATGTTGATTGGACTTGGTTCAATTTGTATAGGGATTTTCATTGGACTCATATTTTCTAAATTAGTCTTATTGATAAGTGCAAGTGTATTAATGATTAATAATGGTTTACCTTTTTATTTACCAGTGCAGGCTGTATTATTAACAGTTATCACATTTCTTTTCTTGTTTTTAATTGTTTCATTATTTACATTTAAAATGATAAAAGTAACGGAACTTGTGGAACTTATTCGAGCAGAGGAAAAGCCAAAACCTGAACCGAAATCTTCAGTTTTATTATCGCTACTTTCTTTAATTTGTATAGGTTATGGATATATTTCAGTATTTCGTTTTATCCCAAGTACTAATTTTATTACGCTTGGAATAGGTGTGCTCCTAGTAATTATAGGAACGTACTTTTTATATACACAGTGTAGCGTGTATATACTGCACCTTGCTAAAAGGAGAGAATCTTTCTTTTTAAAGAGAACAAATATATTGACATTTTCTGAATTAATTTACCGTATGAAAGATAATGCAACGATGTTTTTTATAGTATCTATTATTTCAGCAGTGGCATTTACAGCAATCGGTACAACAGCTGCCATTGGAAATAGGGATTTAGTATGGATGACAAATCCATATGCATTTCTGTATGAAAGCCCTGAAAATAACAAATTGGTAGATAAACATCTCTCAATGATAAAAAAACATCTCGCGGATGCAAATATTCCGTACCGGATGGCTTCATCTTCAAATAAATTTACAGAAAGTAACGTAAATGTATTGAAGTTAAGTGAATATAACGAACTTGCGAGAGCACTCGGGTATAAACAAGAAACGATTGAAAAAGACGATGAAATCTTACTAATCCCTGGAAGAGTGTCACAAAAACAAGAATTTAAAAATGGTAACTATAAAAAAAATATTGAAGTCATTCAAGGAGATTGGACAAACACATTTCGTGTGAAGAAAACTGTAGAGAATTTAGTTTTACCACATGATTCTAGTAGTATTTATATTGCTGTTCAAGATCATGTGTATGATGAAATTCCTCTGACGAGTAATCCAGAGGATGAAGATATTCAACATCGTACTTACGGATTTGTTGTAGATGATTGGATAAGAACGAAAGAGATTTCAAATCAATTAAAGAGTATATTCGATAAAGATCTTAGGGACAGAGAGTTCCACTTTGAAGCTTTAACATTAAGTTTGTTGGAAGCAAAGCAAAAGAATGGTTTATTACTTATGGTAAGTGTTTTAGTCGGGATTGTTTTCTTTACATTTGCTGCTAGTTTTATTTATTTCCGATTATATACTGATTTGAACCGTGATCAACAACAATATAAAATGATTTCGAAAATGGGATTAAGTAAACGAGAGTTAAAAAAAATCGTAACGAGACAGTTAGTATTAATGTTCTTCTTACCAATTATCATTGCAGTAATCCATACTGTAGTTGCGTATACAGCACTGCAACAATTAGTCAGTTTTTCTATTTTAAACAGCTCGATTTTTATTTTAATTTCATTTATATGTATGCAAGTTTTATATTTCTTTATCACTCGTTGGCGTTACCTACAAAAGCTTTATAAGACTATGGAGCAATAAAGGATACCAACTAATAAGATTACAGAAAAACATGTGAATAATAATATGAATTATGAAAGGAATCGTAATGAAAAGAACATTAACTATTTTTATGTTAACTATAATACTTTTAATAAGCTTTAGTGCATGCTCTAAAAAGGATAACTCATTTCCTGCAAATGGTTTGTTAATTATTGGGAATGGAAATAATATTTCACCAATTATTAATCGTTATCAGGAAATTACGAAAGAAAATGAAGTGTTTTCTGTGAAAAAAGGTGAAATTGGAAATGGGAAAGTCTTAATTTTAAATGAATCTACAGCACAAGCATTGATTAAAGAAAAACTTTTTCGAAAACAAGATAATGGCTCTGATCATATTATAGATACGTTACCGAAATTCCCAAAAGAAGGATCGCTATTATTTACAAATGAAGACGATAAGACTATGAAAAGTATTAAAATAGGAGGGGAAGAGATTCCTGTTACATACGATAGTGATGCTTGGATAGGTAACAATCGTAACTATTCAACGGAATGGTATATGATTGTAGCAAAAAATAGTGTGTATAAAGAAATAAAGGCAAATGAAATGAAAATGCATCTTCTTCATTTGGAAAAATCTCTAGGTGACAAAAAACCTAAAATGTCAACAGATAATACATTGATTAATGAAAATGTCAAAGTAAAAAAGTTAATTAAAGGTTTGGAAGGAGAAGTATCTTTTCAGTTTGTAACGATTGGCGAAAAACCTTAAAAAAGAGTTCGAAGTTGGTGGGAATTTCATCAGCTTCGAACTCTTTTTAGTTTATAGACCATTCATATAAAAAAGATTACATTACTTCATTTAATCTAGTCTCGTTTGTTTCCTCAATCGCATTTGTATTTTGAGCTTCTTTTTCTTTACGAACTTTTTGTAGCATTTCAAGGATGATCCATAAAGGAACACCTTTATCTTTTAACATCTTCCATAAATCTAATTCGTTAAATTTATGCTCAGGTTGTTTCATTTCCTTTTCAGATGAACTAATATCGAACTTGATTGGATTATTTGATTTTGTATCTTCAAGTTTACTAGAAGATATATTATTATGCTCATGTGTAGCAGGAGTTAATTTAGTAGATTGAGATAAGGTATGAGTATGTAAACCGATTTGCATATCGCTTTACCTCCTTTTCATGTAATGAAGATAATTTTTTTTATAATGTATTGATTGGTTTTACATGAGGAAACTATATTTAATTATAAATTCAAATAAACAGATTTACAAGTTGTATCGTAAAAAGTAAATGCTTACTTGAATTAATATTTATCAACATTTGTATATGTTTTCAATATATACAAGGAATATAAAATAATTTACATTATGTTTAAGTTATTAAAGCATGCTGTAAATTAAAAAATGTAAACGTTTTATTAGGGGGAGGAAGTATGGGGAAGTTATTTTTAAAAATATGTTTTTTTACATTGATGACTGTATGTTCATTCGCCACGAAAGTAATATACGCTGAAGAGAGTCAACAAAATAATTATCCGATCATATTAGTGAATGGATTTGCTGGGTGGGGTAGAGAGGAAATGTTAGGGGTTAAATATTGGGGTGGTGTTCATGATATACAAGAAGATTTAAAAAGAAGTGGTTATACAGTACATACTGCTGCTGTTGGACCTGTTTCTAGTAACTGGGATCGCGCATGTGAATTATATGCGCAAATTAATGGTGGTACAGTAGACTACGGTGCCGCACATGCTGAGAAACATGGACATAATCGTTTTGGGAGAACTTATAGTGGTTTTGCACCGAATTGGAGTGAAACAAATAAAGTTCATTTAGTTGGGCATAGTATGGGTGGACAAACGATTAGAACATTAGTACAGCTATTAAAAGAAGGTAATTTAGAAGAAAAAAATCATGTGAAAAATCATCCGAACACGAATATATCACCACTATTTGAGGGCGAGAAATCCTATGTTCATAGTGTGACAACATTAGCAACTCCTCACAATGGGACAACACTTGCTGATGGAAGCTTTCTGTTGCCGTTTGTAAAAGATTTACTCATTGCAGCTGCAAGTTTAGGAGGAAACAGTAATTTATCATTATATGATTTTAAATTGGATCAATGGGGGATAAAGAAGAATACTGGAGAGTCCTTTCTCCAATATACTGATCGTATTATAAATAGTTCACTTTGGAAAGATACAAAAGATATAAGTCAATGGGATTTAAGTACAGATGGTGCAAAGGAGCTTAATAATTGGGTAAAGACGCAATCAGATGTGTATTACTTATCCTATAGTGGACATGCATCACAAGCAGCACCTATAACAGGTTTACATCTACCTCATATAACGATGAATAAAGTGTTAATGGGCAATGCATTTTTCCTAGGTTCTTATGCGAGATATGAAGAAAATCGTCCATTCATTGATACTTCTTGGTGGCAAAATGACGGTGTAGTAAATACAAATTCTATGATTGCACCTTCTTATAATACTGCTGTAAATAATAAGGAGGCTTTACAGATTGGAAAATGGAATCATATCGAAACGAAAGCAAATTGGGACCATCTCGACATGGTAGGACTTAGTGTTTCAGACACGTTAGGTTTTTCTAGTATTCAAGAGTTTTATAGAACAATTGTAGAAAAGCTATCAAGATTACCGAAATAGGTAATAATAAAGCGCTCTCGATGGAATTCGAGGGCGCTTTATATTATATTGAAAGAGGGATATGGTAGAAAAATATGGGGGGATATTATGAAAATTAAAGTTGTATTATCAGGATATGGAACAGTAGGAAGAGAGTTTATAAAATTACTAAATGAAAAATATTCATATATATATGAAACATATGGTATAGAGTTAGTTTTAAGTGGCGTTTTAGGTAGAAATGTTGCAATACATAATGAAGATGGCTTATCTATTCATCACTTATTAAGGTATGGTGGCGGTAGCTCTGCAATTGAAGAATATATTGAACATCATCCGAAGGAACGAGCAACGGATAACATAAGTGGTACTGTACTGGTGGAATCGACTGTTACAAATCTTAAAGACGGAAATCCAGGAAAACAATATATAAAACAAGCGATTGAGAAACATATGGATATAGTAGCGATTTCAAAAGGCGCACTCGTTACAAACTGGAGAGAAATAAATGAAGAAGCAAAAATCGCAAATGTACGAATTCGATATAGTGGTGCAACTGCTGCCGCATTACCGACACTTGATATTGGGCAATTTAGTTTAGCTGGATGCCATATTGAAAAAATAGAAGGAATATTAAACGGAACTACAAATTATATTCTCTCGAAAATGAATGAGGAAGATATTACGTTTGAAGAAGCACTGAAAGAGGCGCAAAGTAAAGGAATTGCTGAGACGAACCCAATATTAGATGTAAGTGGTTCTGATAGTGCATGTAAATTGTTACTTTTAACAAACAGTTTAATGAGAACAGAAAATGCGCTTTCAGATATACATATAAAAGGAATTGAACATGTTACACAACAACAAATTCGAAATGCTAAGGAACATAATAAATATATTAAATTAATAGCTTCTGCATATAAGGATAAAGGTGGAAATGTTGCTCTTAATGTGGAACCGCGCGAAATAGATAAAGATCATCCGCTGGCAAAAGTACATGGGACAGAAAAAGGGATTACGTTCTTTACAGATACGATGGGGCAAGTTACTACAATTGGTGGTGCTTCTAATCCGCGCGGAGCCGCAGCAGCTGCTTTAAAAGATATAATTAACTTATATCGTAAAGATTTGTCACGTATTAACGGGTAGTAAAACTCCTGAGTGGTGAGAGTTAATAATAAATGTGCGGCATGAATCTCTCATTGATTTAAGCTGCACCCTATAAGACCGTACCGCCCTTTATAAAAAATACATATGTAGTGGACCTTTTGAGAATGTAATAAATATGCAAAAATGATTGCAGGGGGTAAGGAATTGTTTAAAGATTTTAAAGTTGTGAAAGATCGTCCTGTTTATATTCAATTGAAAGACTATTTAAAAAAGATGATTATGAAAGGGCATTTGCTCGGGGATCAAAAAATTCCTTCTACAAGGGAACTAAGTGAATTACTAAGTGTGAGCAGAAATACTGTGCTCGCTGCTTATGCAGATTTAGAGCAAGAAGGACTCATTTATGCAGTTAAAGGAAAAGGGAATTTTGTTGCGAAGGTTGATATTTCAAACACTTCGTCAGTTGAAATAGATTGGAAAAATAAACTTAATACGGTTACCTTATTAGCGGATGAATTAGATTTAATGAAACATGGTGTTCGCTGGGAAAAAGGAATGATTGTTTTTAACAGCATTGCTCCAGATGAAAAGCTATTTGATGTGGAAAATTTCAAAAGAGCTTTTCTTACTCGTATGTCCATTGAAGGTGATGTCGTATTAAACTACGGCTACGCAAAAGGTTATAGACCGTTAATGAACTATCTACTTCATTATATGGAAATGAAAGGTGTAGATATTTCAAATAAAGATATATTAATTACAAATGGATTTACAGAAGGATTAGACATTGTACTATCCTCGCTATCGAAAAAATCAGAGCGAGTTATTTGTGAGAATCCGACACATCATGCTGCGTTGAAGCTTTTCCGTTTACATGGACTTGAAGTTCATGGAATTAATATGAATGAAGATGGCATCGATACGTACGAAGTAGAAAAAAGTTTGTGTGAAAAGGATTTTGATTTCGCGTATTTAATTCCTTCTTATCATAATCCAACCGGTATTGTTACGAGTTCAGAGAAAAGAACAGAACTAATGAGATTATTTTCAAAATATAAAATTCCTATTATAGAAGATGGATTTAATGAAGAGCTACGTTATTCAGGTTCACATTTAGCCCCATTATTAACTTTTGCTGGCGCTGGTAATAATGTGATTTATATTAGTAGCTTTTCAAAGGTACTTTTCCCTGGTTTACGTGTAGGCTGGATCATTGCAGATAAAGAATTGATTCATCATTTAGAAAGTGTAAAAAGAGCAAGAACAATTCACACATCTACTTTAGATCAAGCTGTTCTTTTTCAATATTTACATGAAGGATATTTTGAAAAATATTTAAAAAAGGCAAGATCTGTTTATAAGAAAAAATATGAATTAGCTGTTAGGGCGTGTAACGAGTACATTCCGTTTCAAAGAATGACCGGTGATGGTGGACTTCATTTATTTATAGAGTTAGAAGAAAAAATTCATGCACGTATTCTTTTACAAAAGTGTTATGAGCAAGGGGTTACATTTTCTCCTGGAGATGTTTTTTATTCTGATGGAGGAGGAGCGACTACTTTTCGATTAGGATTTTCTCGTCTGAAAGAAGAAGAAATAGTTCGGGGAATCAAAATAATTGGTGATACAATAAAAAATGAAATTTGGAGTTGAGGAAATGAGAATTGGCGTTATTATGGGAGGAGTATCCTCTGAAAAACAAGTATCAATTATGACTGGAAACGAAATGATTGCAAATTTAGATAAAAATAAATATGAAATCGTACCAATTACGTTAAATGAAAAAATGGATTTAATCGAAAAAGCGAAAGACATTGATTTTGCGCTACTCGCATTACATGGAAAATACGGAGAAGATGGGACAGTTCAAGGAACGCTTGAAAGTTTAGGTATTCCTTATAGCGGCAGCAATATGTTATCTAGCGGTATATGTATGGACAAAAATATTTCGAAAAAGATTTTACGTTATGAAGGAATAGAAACGCCAGATTGGATTGAACTTACAAAAATGGAGGATCTTAATGTTGATGAATTAGATAAGTTAGGATTTCCGTTAGTAGTAAAACCAAACTCTGGTGGTTCAAGTGTTGGAGTAAAGATTGTCTACAATAAAGACGAATTAATTTCAATGCTGAAAACTGTGTTCGAATGGGATTCTGAAGTAGTAATAGAGAAATATATAAAAGGTGAAGAGATTACATGTTCCATTTTTGATGGGAAACAGTTACCTATCATTTCAATTCGGCATGCGGCTGAGTTCTTTGATTACAATGCGAAATATGATGATGCTAGTACAATTGAAGAAGTTATCGAACTTCCAGCTGAACTGAAGGAACGTGTAAACAAAGCGTCACTGGCTTGTTATAAAGCATTGAAATGTAGCGTTTATGCAAGGGTTGATATGATGGTGAAGGACGGTATTCCATATGTAATGGAGATTAATACATTACCAGGGATGACACAAGCAAGTTTACTACCAAAAAGTGCAGATGCAGCTGGTATTCATTATAGTAAACTATTAGATATGATTATTGAAACTTCATTGAGAGTAAGAAAAGAAGAAGGATTTTAAGTAGCAGTATCATGAATACTTTTGACAGTAACATGAAGTATGTTATGATGAATACAATACGAAAATTAAATATTTATCCACTAGGGGGGCCTATAATAGGCTGAGATCAAATGGAAATTTGAGACTCTTAGTACCTGATCTGGTTAATGCCAGCGTAGGGAAGTGGAAAAGACATTGCTATTTCATGAATAAACACTGTCAATTTCACTTTCTTTACGTCTGTAAAGAAAGTTTTTTTATTTTAAAGCGTTAATATCTGTGGATAAATACTTCTATTAAATAAATTACTTGGAGGGATTTAAATGACTTTTTCACAATCATTACGTAAAGAAGTAGATTCAATTTGGGAAGCTAGTTTTCATCATCCTTTTGTAAAAAAACTTGGTGAAGGAACTTTAGATTTAGCTAGTTTTCGCTATTATGTGCTTCAAGATTCATATTATTTGAGTCACTTTGCTAGAGTACAAACGTTAGGGGCTGCAAAAGCACAGGAATTAGAAACGACTGCTCGTATGGCACACCATGCTCAAAATACATATGAAGCAGAATTATCTTTACATGAGAATTTTGCGAAGAAACTAGGGATTACACAAGAAGAAAAAGATAATTTTATTCCTGCTCCAACTGCATACGCATATACTTCACATATGTATCGTGCTGCGTATGAAGGACATTTAGGTGATATCATTGCAGCCATTTTACCTTGCTATTGGTTGTATTATGAAATTGGTGAACGTTTAAAAGAGTGTCAGCCAGAAGAGCCAATTTATAACGAATGGATTTCTGCTTATGGATCTGATTGGTTCCGTACATTAGTTGAAGAGCAAATTACACGATTAGATACTATCGCTGAAAAGGTGACAGAGTCTGACCGTAAGCGAATGAAACAGCATTTTATTATTAGTAGTCAATATGAATATTCATTTTGGGAAATGGCTTATACATTAGAAAAGTGGCCGGTAAGTACAGAAGAGAAAAACGTAATAGGATAAAGAGAAGAGGTATTGCAAAAGGCGCATCAATCTAAGTGCGTCTTTTTTCAATTTATCCCGCTTTAATGGGCAGTAAGACCCCCACCTCAAAATTCAGCGAAAGCAAAGAAATTAGGTGGGGTTCGGGCTACCCATAAAAGTCCGATTGGTGAGGGCTAATAATCAGTGGGGGATGAAGAAAACCCCCGCTGATTAAAGCTTCAATTTATAACCCTATTTCTACTAAGATTTAACAAACAGAAATATAGGAAAGCGTCGAAAGGTTTAAAGTTAATAAACGGAGGTCATGAAAATGAATCAGTTTCAACAAGAATTACAAGCGTTAAGCCTTAATGATTACCAGTCTGGAAATGTTGTATATTGGGACCAGCAAAACCAATATACATATTATTATATTGAAGATGCTGCTCGTCGCTGTGGCGGCTATGGTGGATGTGGCGGTCGTTGCGGTGGATTCCGTTGTATTGGTTGCTTCGGTTGTTTTGGTTGTGGCGGCTGCGGAGGTTGCGGTGGATGTGGCAGTTGTGGTGGTTGTTCTAATTGTTTTGGTGGTTTTAGTGGTACTACTGATACAACTGGTACTATTGTAACGTATGAATATTGATAAGAGAAAAATGAATCCATTTATGAAGTATTATATAATTTTTATAAAAGAATATAATCAAAACACATGTTACACTCTTTAATTTTGGGACTTTATTTCAAATCAACAATCAAATGGCTTTTTATGTTCTATACTCTTGGGATTTATGTATGGATTACAGTTGGAAAATAATTCATAAAGTAGTTAACGGGCACCGTATGAAATTTAATGTTTTTGTTGTTGGCTTTTTTGGTACTTGGATAAAATGGTTGTTCTTATAAATTATCACTCTAGGAATCTACTCATTTTTGGTTTTCATTAAACTAAAAGACTGGAAAGTAATAAATACTACATTTCTCAATTAATAAACATGGGCTTTAAAATACCAGTCAATAACGATTGGTATTTTTATTTATGACATGAAAAACGAAAATATAGATAATAGCCCTTGCCCATCAAGTTAACAAATGTGAATACCCTCAGAATACAAATTCCGTAGATTTTGAAAGAAACCTTCTTGTTTTTTGTTCTGGAGAATATTCATTTCTTAATTTCATGGTTTTGAAGCGTTTATTTTACTTAAACTGTTGGATATGAGTACCCTCTAGTATAAATTTGACCATTGAAACAAGTGATTTTAACTATGTTAGGAGTGTTTCATACAGTACAATTTAATTTGTGTTACATAGCAAGAAAAATAATCAAAATTTAAAGTGAGAAAAAGAAGCACTAAAATGGCTTGCAATGGTAACTGGCTCAAAGTAGTATATGCAAACTGAAAAATCCCATATAAAAAGCAGACAACAATTTTGGTTGTCTGCCAGTTAGTCAATTGTGATAAACTGCTTTCCCATTACAAGAATAGTGAAGCTGCTAGTTCAAACCGCATGTAAGTATTCGTTTCGTTATTTTCAAAAATATACAGAGAAAGCAGATAAGTGAAGAACCTCCCTGCCTACTACTGTAATAAAAGAAAGAAGTACCAGCCGTGGATTAAGCGGCTTGAAAATAGTATGTATTGATTTTTGAAAAATATTCAAGGGGTGAAGGGAAATGGAATGGCCACAAAATGCAGTATATGAAATCACTCAGTTAATTAGTGAAGCGAAAGAGAAAAATTATGAGTAAATATAACAATAAAAAGGTTGAGCTAGATGGTTGTATCTATGATTCAGAAGCCGAGTTTAAATATTATGAGTTGTTAAAAGAAAAGCAAGGTGCAGGTGAAATACAGGAAATCGAATTGCAGCCATCGTTTGTTATTTTTGGTTTTAGAGCAGAGGAAAATAAAATAGCGGCTATGCAAAAAATAATGATGGAAATAAAGTTTAATACAATTTGAATTTTGTTAAGAAATATAAAATTTGTTTATGATGTATATTAATTTTTGAATATCGGATTTGCTTAGTAACAAAAAAGTCTCTCCAATCAGATTTGAAGAGACTTTTCTTTTACATTTCAAAACACTTTAGCTCCTATTAAATTAGGATTTAAGTTCTTTCTAAGATGTTTAAGGAGTACCGATAGTTACTGCCAGCAATGCAGCAATTCTATCTAAAGCTTCCTGTACTGTAGTAGGAGGAAGCGGAGCCCAGTTTGCTGGATTAATAGGTGTATAAGCTAAATCGAAAGCATCATCAACTCTAATTAAAGATGTATTTGTTCCTATAAGGTTTATTCGAGAACGAATAGGTAATGAATCAACTGTAGCTCTAACTCTTGTAATAACGTTATTAGCGCCGTTTACAAATAAATTTCCTGAATTAGGGCTGGGATTGAAGATTTTTTCTGTAATAGCAAAACTGGTTAAATTTAAGGGGTCAATTGGAATATGACCAGGTAGCACATTTATAATGACATTACCATTTATTCCTCCACCAACTAAATTGACTTGGGTATCTGTGGTTGCTTGCGAATTAATAGTAATAGTGCCACTAGAAACGAACGAAGCAAACATTGCCATGTTAATTCCATTTTGAGTATAACCAGCGGATAACATTGAATCACGGATATTGACTTGATTTACAGAGGTCGATAAAGCTGTGAATACAGGAGTAGGGGTTATATTAACGCTAACAAAGAATAATTTACCTGAAACACTTTGCGCTGTTTGAAAATTAAAATCAAGAGGCCCACTTAGTAATGTCAGATTAACAAACCCAGATCTAGGATCCTGGGAAAAGTTCAAATCAAACCAAGACGGATCATTTATATCGAAAGGAATTTGTAATCTAGTCAATAAAGTACTAGTTCCTACTAGTTGAACGTTAGCTTTTAAATGAATTAATGGTTCGATATAGTTGCCAGGTCCAATAGAGATAGCATAATATTTAAAGGATCCGGAAATGGTGCTATAGCATCTGTTATTGATGCCATTGCTGCAGTCACTGTTAAAAATGGTGCGCATTCAGAACCATCAGCAGTAGCATCATTACCAGCTTTGTTTACATAGACGATTTGAGTGAAAGTTGGTAGGGGTTCTATACATCCAGGTCCAGTAGGCCCAGTATCACTAGGAGGCCCAGTAAATCCAGTAGGCCCAGTAGGCAGTGTGAATGGTGGAATAGCTGGTAAGGTAGGTCCAAGTAAATCGGGATTTATTAAAGCAGAAGATAATAACTCGTCCATAATAATTTCACCTCTAATAAATTCGTATTACTAATAGTAAATGCAAGGATAGAGCAATGTGAACTGGACAAGCAGTTGTATTTTGAAAATTAAACAAAAGCGTTATTTTATAGTGATGCAAAAAGAGTACATATCGAATATGTACTCTTGAAAAAGGAAGTGTATATAATTGATGAAACACTATACTACAACATATGCTTGTCTCATTTAAAAGTGTAAGGAATATAACAAAATAGTTATTTGAATTAAAAAGAGCACCATTTGCCCTAACGGTGCTCTCGGACCAAGAACTATATTTTGTATTTTTATAGTCCGTATAAGTATATGGACTTTGCAAATAAATAGTGAATTTATTTTTACTAAAATTCTTATTATATGAAGAAGCCCTAGGATTAGGGGGCTAGGGCTTCAAGTCATGGTATATCTCACACGACATTATAAAAAGAAAAGAACGTACTGAAGATAACACATGAATGTTTCATAAATGTATCAAAAAAATGAACAAAAACGCAATTCTAATACAAAATGAGGAGATGAAAGGAAAGGAACCCTTTATAAGGATTCTTTTGGGGAATTAACCTAACACTCACAATCGTAATCACGGTAATATTTATCGCACGAATCATCCCTATTATTGCAGCAGATACAAAATGTTTTTTTGATCAATACTTCAATGAAATTAAGGGATTCGGTATTATTTGTGAGAGTAAGGCTTTGAAAATCTTCTACTTGGAATACTCTTGTTTCATTTGTAGCTAGAGTCACGATAATTGGTGTGGGAGATTTTCTTGTTTGAATAGTGACATCGATGGGGGAGACATCTTCGGGAACAGATATTTGAAGTAATGTTTTGTTGTGATTATTAGTGAAATCTTCAAAAACTCTTCTTGAAGTGTCAGGGGGTACGATAATAGTTAAAGGTGTATTTTCGGTTGGGGTAGTTTCTGAACCAGCTACGGTATGAGTTTCGATGAAACAGTTATCTTTTTGATAGTGAGAATTTGATTGTTCTTTATAATACTTGTTACGAGAATCATTTTGATTATTGCAACAGATACAAAATGTTTTTTGAATGAATATACCAATATTACTATTGATATTAGTGTTATTTGTGAGAGTGAGGCTATGGAAATCCTCTACTTGGAATACCCTGGTTTCACCTGCAACTATTGTTACATTAATCGGCAGACGAGAACTTCTTGTTCGGATAGTTACTTCAATTGGTTGGGAAGTACCGGGAATGCGAAGATCAAGTAATGTTTTATTGTGGTTATTGGTAAAATCTTCAAAAGCAGTTCTTGTAGTGTTAGCTGGTACGCTGAAATTTAAAGCTGTATTCGAACCAGTTATTGTATGGGTTTCGATAAAACAGTTGTCTTTTTGATAGTGAGAATAAGATTGTGTTTTGTAATGTTTTTTACCATCTTTATAAAAATAATCAGCCATACTTATGTCGCTCTCCTTTCTTTGAGATATCTGTATATTTTATTAAAAAAAGAATAGAGTGCTTGTACAAAATAATAAAATCCGCTCTCGTATTTAATTGAAAATGTAAGAGCACTTGGGAAAGTGCTCTGTAAAGACTATCCATTCTAAAAAGAAAAGAATATAAAATATTTTATAAAGTTTTTTTGATTTTGTGTGTATTCTTTGTACTAGTTTAATTTGATAATGTTTAATTCCAAAGCATTTATTCCATTATCGCATGTACGAATGTCTGTGTCGCCTACAAAGCTATTATTAATAAGTTGAAGTGTTGAATTGGCTGGGACTGATAAAATAGTGTCCCCAATGAGTTGAGCGCAATCTACATCCTCTGAATCTTGTATTAAAAGACCGAAAGTAGCTTTGAAATTTGGAATCAGACTGTTATTTAATAGTATAGAAATGGTAGGCGAATAAGGGAATGAAAGGGCTACAGTCAAGTTAATCGAGGAAATGAAGGAAATCCGATAATCCCCAGCTTGTGTGATATTAATTGTGGTTGGATTTAACAGAGAAATTCCCCCTACCATAGGGTCAGCCTGATTAAAAGAAAAAGGGGATTCGAAAGAGACTGTAATGATTTCTGTTTGCCAAAAAGTTCCGTAAGCTACTGATAGTGATCCAGTCGGCCCAGTCGGCCCGATAGGACCAGTAATACCAGTGGGTCCTGTGATACCCGTTGCTCCCGTAGGTCCGGTGTCACCAGTGGGTCCAGTTACACCAGTAAATCCTGTTGAACCAGTGAATCCAGTACTACCCGTAGGTCCGGTTGGCCCTGTTGTTCCTGTGAGACCTGTACTTCCGGTAGGTCCGGTGTTACCCGTAGCCCCAGTTGAACCAGTGGGACCTGTAGGGAATTGAAAGGGTTGAACAGGTGGAAGTGTAGGTCCGATAGAACCCGGATTAAATGCAGCGGAAGATAAAAACTCGTCCAATATAATTCACCTCTAAAAGTTCGTATTACTAATAGTAAATGCAATGATAAAGCAAAGTGAAATGGACAAGCGATTGTATATGTAAAATTTAATAAAATAGTTATTTGAAAATTAAAGAGTACCATCCAAGGTACTCTCGTCTAAACACTGATATTGAAAAAGAATACCGCATAATATCGTATGTATGCTTCTGAGGGGTGTGCGGATTTAATGTGAAATAGTTATTGGAATGAAATGAAGAGTAACCAATGGTTTATTAGTGAATATATAGTGAGTGGAGTCATAGTTGAGGGGACAGATTATGATGATTCCTAATATAAAAAGAGAGCCAGAAGGCCCTCTTTAATAGTTGTTGTATTCGTCAGGAAAAAGGAAATTTCCAAGCGTATTAATGTGTTAAAAATTTTGTGAACATGAAGTGCAAGGTCCACCAGTAGGTTGAAATACAACATTGTCAACAAAGGCTGTTGCGCCTTCACCACCTGTAGCAGTATTTTGGAAAGAAATACAAGCTATAGTCACAGTAGCGGGTATACACACAACAAGAACATAATGTTGGAAAAGAGATTGTGGTTGATTCATAACTGGTACAATATGTGGAATGTTTGATGGACCAAGAGTTGCAGGGGCTGGGGGACATGCTTGCCCAAGTTCTGGAAAAGATACAGAAGCTATAAGAAATGCACCATCCCTTACATCTGCAGCAAATGAAAATGTATAACAACAACCTTCGTCAACATCAACTGTTTGATTAATACTTCCACCTGGACCAATTGATGCAGCTAAGAGACTAAATGATCCATCTGGCAGAAAACGACCACTATGAACGTTTGGAAAACCTACTTCTGAAACAGAACCGGCTTGATTCCAACCTGGAACTGGATCTACTCCTATAGGTGGTATGTCAAATCCAGGGTTGTTAAGAACATTATTACATGGACAACATCCTACAGCAGTTGGCCCAGTCGCTCCGGTTGGCCCAGTTGGCCCAGTCGGTCCCGTCGCTCCAGTTGGTCCAGTTGGTCCAGTCGCTCCTGACGGTCCTCCTGGTGGCCCGGTTGGTCCAGTCGGCCCCGTCGGTCCAGTCGGCCCCGTCGGTCCAGTCGCTCCTGCTCCAGTTGGTCCAGTTGGCCCAGTCGGTCCAATTTGAGGTAGGGGTACAGGGGGGAGAAAACAATCACACGGAATGTGAAATTTCTTTTCAAATTTACTCATTTTTACACCATCCTTATCACTTATTCACCCACTTACACTCTACAACTTATGAAGTGGTTAACACACAAGTATAAGAAAAAAGCCCTTGAAAATTAAAAAAAATAAAAACGCAAGCCCTTATGTCACAAATATAAACCTATTCCATAATATGTAAGGAACATGGGTTCAATCCAAAAAGCGTTTAATATATAAGGGGACCGCTTCCTGAATCAATATAGTTGAACCTGTTGTTCCTGTTGCTCCTGTTGGTTCTGTTGGTAAAGTGAATGACGAGAAATAGGCGGGAGTGTTGAAGAAATTAAACCTGATTCAACAATAGCTCGACGTAAAATAATATTTTCTTCATTCACAACTTCACCTCTTACGATTGCTCGTCATAGGAGGTGAAGGTTGCAAAAAGCAAATCATGAAGCCGGCAAGCAATTATATAAAAGCGCAAGGATTATTGAGGGGAATAAAAGAACGTATCGAAGCGAACGGAAAATGCAAGAAGAATTATACAATTATAGTGGCTAGATAATATTCAATGGTGAATGGGTTGAAGTGGACAAGCATTTTTATTTTATAAATTAAACAAAAATTTCATTTTAATACAAAGGGGAATGGATATAGAGAATAACACAAAGCTTTTAGGTGATGACGGGATGTTAGGTATGGAGTTTAAGAATAGAACGCTTCGTGTTTATAACACAGAAGGCGAAGTGATGGAATTGCTTTCTACAGGAGTGCAGACTCAAGAAGTTATTGATTTTCTTGAAGAATGCAAAAAGGAAATGAAGTAAAAGTTCAATAGAGTAGATCGAACGGAGGGGAACCGTATCGTATGAATCAATTGTCATTTTTTGAAGACATCGATGAAAAGGAGATGCGTAGACTTGTGGTGAAGGAGCTGAAAAACTACAAAGCATTGTGTGTCCGGATGAAGAATCAAGAAGAACAGGCTCAAGTTGGGTGTGTTGTTCTTTTTCCTAAAATGAAAGGTGACGATAAGAATCATGAGGTACGTTTTAAACAAATTGAACGGACATTACATTATGCTCTTGATGAAGATCAGCGACAGATTATTGAGTTAAAGTATTTAGGGAATGAGAAAGTCAAAGATTCCTATGTTTATAACGAATTGATGATGAGACGTGATAATTTTTATGAGAATAAAAAAAATGCTATTCGGTTGATAGCTACAGCTTTGGGGATTATATAAACTTGGTTTTGAAGTAAAAGAAATGAAATTTTGCATTTTGCGCTATTAAAATAAATTGGTTAAGATGAGATTGTTCTGCTTTATTTTATTAATGCTATGTGTGAATGTATGGTATTGATTAGCCTTGCCATCAAAACAAGGCTAATCAATTGAATTGTTATTTGATATTAAATTATAAAAACGTGGGTGTGTAAAGTAAAGGCTATCTTTGGGGAATTAGATAACAAAGCCGCCGCCTGGCAAACTGCCAACGCCTATCCAACCACCGCCACCACCAGGGAAAAAACCGCCACCAGGGAAACCGCCACCAGGCCAACCACCGCCACTAGGGAAACCACCACCAGGCCAACCACCGCCACTAGGGAAACCACCACCAGGCCAACCACTGCCACTAGGGAAACCACCACCAGGCCAACCGCCACCGCCACCGATGCCAGGTGAAGCTGTAGATATTTGATGTATATCGACTAATTGTATACTCCCATTTTGAAGCTGGATTTTAGCTGTGCTAGGGGGGATTATCTGAATTAAAGTTCCTGAAATCGGAGGGGATCCGGGTATAGTAACAGTAATTTGCATTCCTGGGGAGAATTGACTAGCGAAACCCCCAGGATGCATAGTCAGCTGTGGTATAGCTCTATCAAAACTAAACATATAAATAACATCCCTTCTTGTAATAAAATTGTACTGTATAAAGTATTGGCAATTTGTATTTAAGGTGCCTGGACATAAGAGGGGCTTATCAAGAAATAGTTGTTTGTAGGAAGTCATTTTTGAGTGTTTTAGCCCAAGGGTTATGAGTTAATAAGGAGAGTTAAATGATAAAATCGGGAACAAATTTGGGGACATTTTCGGGGGTTTTTCAAAGTGAAGTCAATATTACGCTATACCTATACAGTTCTTTGAAAAAAGAATAGTGTGGGGATAGCGTGCCCCTTTATCAAAACGTTACTCGGTCGGAATGGACGGAGAATGAAAAGACCAATTACATGTATATATTCAGCCACGGTGCATTTGTATCGTGGCTTTTGTGTTTCTTATTGAGCCTTGTAAATTTGCTAGGTTGATTGGTGATACAAAATGTTTTTTCATAAAATTCCCCAAAACGTCATTTTCAATTTGTACGATTTATGTGTCGGGTGGTAAAGTTATCTCATAGGAGTCCAGGAACCTAGACATAATTGGATATACATAATAAAAGGGGAAGTAACGATGAGTGATAAAGTATAAGGAAAAATTAAATGTAAAGAATGTAATAAGGAAATAGGATGGTACTGTATTTATGGGAATCCTATTAAATCGAGATTATGAAGTAAATTTGCTTGATGAAAACAAAGTAGGTGCAAAATTATTTAGTAGGAAATCTCAACCGAAACCTCATGAATACGGTTTGTACTGCCCTGAAGATGACTGTGGGGTATATAATATATTCTCGTATTCAGAAGAAGATTTAATTAGTAAAGGAGCGAGAAGATGAACCAATAAACGAGATTATTCCCTCAGGCTCACAATAGATACATCCACCGTTACCGTTTCGCACAGTATCATCCGAACCTCCAGTATCATCGTTAATTAACTCCCCACAAAGATATCCATAAGAAGGATAAACATCACCATCACACGTATCTTGGTAATTCTGAACAGCTATAGTTACAGTTTGCGGTTCGTCTGTTTGATTAAGTGCAGAAACTTGAATAAAATCAGCGGCAGCATTACGGAATAAAGGACCTGATGATAACGTTTGATTGCGAAGTTCACAATGACAATCGCACTTTTTACGTTTCTTACGATAGCACTTATGTGAACGGTCGTAATAATAGTTTGACATATTAAGTACGTACCTCCTTTTTAGTATATGCTATGCGAAGAGTAGGAGGGGGAGATTCGACAGTAATCTATGGCTGTTTAGGAGAAATGTAAGACGTAAATAGAAAAGACCATCTCATTTAGAGACAGTCTTTTTAATTACTATAATCTAGTATTTATCAGCCCAAAAGACATATTCTTTGCCTTTAAGCTGGCACTGAAAAACTTACCAATGTTTCTTTCTGCAATGGCAACAAATAAAGAAACAATTACAACGACACTTATTTCGCTTAAACTTCCAATCATCATTACAATGGTGTTTTTCTTTAGATTTCCACCAATCATTATCACAATGGTGTTTTTCTTTAGATTTCCACCAATCATCATCACAATGGTGTTTTTCTTTGGATTCCCACCAATCGTCACAACATTGCTTTTTCTTAGAACTCCAGCAATCATTATTCCAGGACATTCTTTTATACCTCCCTTCGATTAGGGTTCATATTATTCTATGTTTTAGTAAAAAGAATGCTTGTTTATTAACCTACTATTTTATTTTTATTTGATAGTGAGCTTTGTATTAGATGTAGAATTTATACAAACTATGCTAAATTTAAGAGATAGTAGAGGGAACTACTTGTTGTGGCATTGATCAACAAAAAATAGTTGAAGAAAAATATTCTCATTTTAAATAATATTTTCTCTTGGGGTACGCTTTTTAGGCGTATATTTCACAATAGCGAAGGAAAAACATACAATATAATTGCAAATGAAGCCTATGTGTATGTGAAGTAGAAAAGAGTGTCTGCTCAACTATGAGTAGACCACTTTTTTATTTTATCCAATATTTTCATAAGAATGGCTTTAGCTGGAGCGATAGGAAATAGTATATTTTTCATTTGAAAATGTATTATAGAAACACGGAGGGACAATAAAGGTGTTTAAAAATGTCAGTCATTTTATTCGGTTAAAGGGCCATTTTCTTGAATAATAGAAAGGAATATTCATAAGTAAATCGAAGTTAATTCAGAAGCTGTTATTTAGTATAGCATCGGGACGTACTACTCAACATTAAGGAGGAAATCGATTATGAGTGACACACAGACATTACGAGGATTAACCACAGTCAGTTTTTGGGCGGATGATCTAGCAGCGGCAAAGAAGTGGTACGCCGAACTGTTGGGCATCGAACCTTACTTTGAACGTCTAGGATATATCGAGTTTCGGCTTGGCGATTACCAGCATGAGTTGGGGCTGATTGATAGCTGCTATGCGCCCGATGGTTCAGCGACCGGACCGGCCGGTGCTGTAGTGTACTGGCACGTCGATAATGTAACAGCAACTTTCAAAAATCTGCTGTCTATGGGAGCGATAGAATACGAGGCACCCACAGAGCGTGGCGAGGGTTTTATTACTGCTTCCGTGGTCGATCCCTTTGGGAACATCCTAGGGATTATGTACAATCAGCATTATTTAGAGGTTCTGGGTTCGACTAGAAAAACGTAACTTCACAGTTCACCGAGGCTTGGTAAGTTGCACTGTGGAGGATAGCGATTATTTATGCAGATATGCAGTAACTGCTGTCTCGAGTTATGTGATGCTTACCACAATTGTTCGAAATTCTGCTACTACTCTGGAGACGAAAAGAACAAGAAAATTGAAAAGGGTTTCACGAGGTAATAGTAAAGGACTATTTTAGAATAGAGCACGTTTGTACAATAACACTTAGATTTAAACAACTTTATTGTTGTATTTTTAAGTATAGTAAAGGATTTCACATCAAAAATTAAAAGACTTTATTTTAACCCCTTCTTAAAGTCAGAACGGGGTTATACGTGTTTTAGATTTTAAAATTAAATAACGTGATTGTCATTTTACAATTATTTCAAAGTAACATATTTTTCACTTTTATGAATGTAGTAATAAAAGTGGGATAAAAATATAAAAAATAGGTGTATCAACACTTTGCTTGATACACCTTAAAACTACATTGTTAAACAACATATGTCGTAGTGTATTAATACTTACATTTCTTTATTTATTCTAAATTCAGTAGTACATATTCAAGCTAATCCTTTTATAGAATCGGCTTGCTTAATAATTACGGTTTCATCATGTTAATAAGAGCATCACCATCTATTAACTCAATATTTTTATTCGCAGCGTATTGCCTTGCGTTCTTATTAAATTTACTAAGTGTAACAAAGTATCCTCCAACTGCATCACCATCAATAATAGCACTATGTAACTTTTGAATGTACGGTCTTCCAATAGATTCCTTTGTATATCTTTTCACTTCAACAAATTTCACTTCATCGTCTTTCCAAAGGATAATGTCTTTTCCGCCATCATTAGAGCCAGGTGTAACTTGTGCTCGATATCCAAGAGAATTAAATAAGTCAGCGATTAAGTATTCAAATTTTCGTGGATCCATTTTCTCAAGATATTCATGATTAGCCTGCTCTCTCAATTGGTTCATACGAATTTCCTCTTCTGAGACTTGTGGTGCTTTAAGGATTATTCCTAATCCAAAAACAATGACTAATGAAAGGATAGCCCAAATCATACAATTCACCTCAGTATGAGTATGTCCTAAATGAGATTAATTAAAATTCTTGTAGTCACTAATTTTGTTTTATGCTAAAATCCATTGAGTATTTATTATTAATAATTATATTGGAGGATTTATGAGCAATCAGAACGACAACAAGACAAGCGGTGTTAAAGCAGTCCCAGTAATAATTTTAGGATTATTCCTACCAATCTTTCTTCCGGCTTTATTAATGTTGGGGCTAGGGAAATGGATGCCGAATGAAATTCAATATTCAGGAACAATGTCATTATTCATTTTATCTATTGAAATGTTTATAATAGCGGCTCTTTTTACGAAGATTTTAAGTTTGGTTGGCTTGTCTGAAAAGAAGTTAGATGAGTTAGGCTTTTTAGGGTTTACAATATCAATGGTTACTTCATTTTTAGCAATATACGTAGGGTATTTTTGGATGACCAAAAGTGGTTTATCATCAGTTGAATTAACGTCGAAAGGTATCTTAGTTATTGCTATTGTTGCAACAATTATTTTGGCACTTTTATTAAAATTGTTAGAAAGAATGGATGAAAATGAAGTGAAACAGTGAAAAAGACGGTGAATACCGTCTTTTTTTATTTTATATCTTCTTCAATCCAAATTTCTTCTAATTTCATTTCCAGTGCATGAGCAATACGATATGCAACAGGTAAGGTTGGAAGTCCACCTTTTAATAAGTTCGTCATTGCAGAATTACTTATATTAGCTTTCTTTGCAATATATCCATATTTAATGCCTTTTTCATCAAGGATTTGTTTTAATTGGCTTCGCATAATTTCCACATCCATTTTAAATTTTTGCTAGTCCATATAAATATTTTGAGAATGGACAGGCAAAATCCTTCTTTCTAGGTCATATACCTATATCAAGACCACGAGGAATACCAAGTGGAATCAAGTACATCAAGAGGGGAGAGGGCGCGTATGCGTTGGCAATATTCACATTTGAATGAAACGCCTTACCTGTATCCATCAAAAGATTTGAGAAATATGTATAGAGGTGCTAGGGGTAAAAAAGAAACAAACGCAATTGTAGACCACAGGGAAAGATATGAAGTTTTTAATAATTATGAATACAAAGGATATTAACGTTTATCAAGCGATATAATGGATGATTTATATGAAGATGAGGATGAAGTGCTAGAGTTGGGAGATGTAATTAATGAGTATCAGCCAGTTATGACATCTAAGGGATTACAACTCATTCGAAAAGAGGGATTCAAATGACAATCGTAGGAGAAGCGGTAGTAAGGCTTATTATGACATTAGTATGGTTATACTTGGAGATCCTTCGTCTGGTTTCTTACATTATGAAAAACAAAGACTAAAAAACATCCTGTATGTTTCAAACATGCAGGATGTTTTTGTGAAGGTTTGTGTAATAGAAGAAATATAAAAAAGTGCTAACACCTATACAGAATAGACATAAATAATCGTGTCTTATTTGAAAATAGCTTTAATCAGTTAAATTACACTTATAAGCAATGCTTATAAAAATAGTCTTAAGATCAAGAGTTTAACCATCCAGATATTTTATTACTATTGAGTCAAAAACGGGGCATGATATTGATTTCTACTCAATTAATAAACGTTTAAAAGAGCGTCAGCCAGAAGAGCTAATTTATTAAGTATGGATTTCTGCATATGGATCTGATTGGTTCCGTACATTAGTTGAAGAGCAAATTACACGTTTAGATACTATCGCTGAAAAGGTGACAGATTCTGACCGTAAGTGAATGAAACAGCATTTTATTATTAGTAGTCAAGATAAATATTCATTTTGGGAAATGGCTTATACGTTAGAACAGTGGTCAGTAAATATAGAAGTAAAAGAATGTAATAGTGTAAAGAAAAGAGGTATTTCGATACATATGTATCGAAATACCTCTTTTATAATCTTTTGTAAAATTATTGTAAATCACAAATACAATACGCAACTAATATTGTATAATCTTAATGTAATATATTTGTGATGTATAAGGAGGGCTATGTATGATAATTTCATTTAACTTTTATCAGAGTCATGCCATAAATATGTGAGTCGGATAAGCGGTATTTGCTTTTCTTTTAAATAATTACATTATGTGATGATACTTTAGTTTTTTTGAGATCAAGAAAAATGAAGAAAGGAAGTAATCATTTTATGGAAAAATTAAAGTTGTTAACATTTGAAAATATAGTAGAACCTCTTTTAAACGAAAGTGTATCATTTATATATTTTCCTATTGAATGGCTCGATATTGTAGAGATACATTATAAGACATTTTTATTAACGAGTAAGTTGAAACGATTGAATGAAAGATTATATGATATGTTTTCTGATATATTATTTATTCAGCATAATCCATATGTATTAAATGAAAATACACCATGGATTATATGTAAAGAACCTATTAGAAAAGAACAACTTGATTATATTTTTCAAAGTTGGTATGAGATTATTCATGATTGGAAACCTAATAAATTAATAGATTCACCAAAATATGAATGGCATTACGATTTAATTTCTAATTTAACAGTATTACATGATAATGAAGTATATTCTAAGTGGGTGCCCGCTTTAATTTCACATATTTTTTGTGAGCGGTCTTTACAGTTAAAAAACATACACGAAGAAGATATATATTTTTCTCCTCTTAGATCACAAAATATTTGCGAAGCTATGTCAGAGCCTATTAAAGACGAAAAAACACAAGATTATTTTGCCTATGTATATCGGTTCGAATGCATAACGCGCGGAGGCGAGAATATTCCATTATTAAGTGTTTCAATAGGAATTCGGAGATTTTATCAAGAATATAACCATCCAGATATTCCTTTGCTTTTGAGGCGAAAACGAGGCATGATTTTAATTTCTACTCCAGAATTTGCATCGAATAATAAAAAAGTTCGGTTTGTAAAACTAAAAGTGCAACAAGCTACAAACGGTATAAAGTGGATAAAGATATTTAGAAATTTAAAAGATGATTTTCATATAGGGGGAGAAGTTGAATTAGAGCATATTCTTCAATATCCGAAAGAATATATATTAGGAGAAAATCTTAGGGTGTTACTTCCATACAATGAGAGAATATATAAAGTTCAAGGTACGAAAATAAAACCCGGTATAAAAGTAAAGGAAAGAGAGTATTTATTTAAAGGGTTTCAGCAAAAATTCACTTATTTCACATTACTACCAGAATGTAAGAAATTAGCAATAAATAATGAAAATGAATTATTCCCTTTAATTGCCCCAAAAGGATTAGAGACTATAACGTTAGAAATATGGTCTGAAAAAATATCGATGGAAGTAGAACAAGCGTTATTTGAAAGTGAAATTGTGTTAGCTCAAATCGGTGAGTCATCATACGTATTAAATGCAGAGTCACCAGTATTGTTAAAGATAGTAAGATGTAATATTGAAAAAGTATTGCAAAACCCATATAAAATGCAATATTGCCAGAAATATAAAGCGAATTTAGTAGAGGATGTTATGAAAGCGGTTTACGCTACTGCAGGTGAGCGTAATGATGCGACATTAGCGTTAATCGCAATGGAAAATTGTGATGGGCGTGAAAAAATTGATCCAAAGCAAATTGTTAGAGAAGGGTTTGCGCGTACAAACCGTATTTCGGCATTTATTAATTTATTTATAGGTCAAAGTGTATCTCGTAAAACTATTATACATTGTATTTTTAACTTATTAGAACAAAGAGGGTTTATGAAACATAGTTGGAACAAGATAAATTTAACTTGTACATATGTTAATTTATCAATTGAACGAATCTCGAAATTTGATTTCTTACCTATTTTTTCACAAATAAAAGGAAAAGAAATTTCATATAAATTATATGGGAATACAGAATGGCAAACGATTGATCGTTTATTATTACATGTAAATAAACATAATACCTTTTTACCACAACCTTCAAAAAGAAATGATATGGGAATTCAATTTAAACAATTTGTTTTTGAAACATTAACAGGAATTTTACAACATGCAAAAGAGCAAAATGAGCAAGTATACTTCATTATAGATGCGAATGTAAGAAAACATTGGATAAAAGAGTTACAAAATAAAAAAATTGATATAGATAATTTCCCTGACATTGTTCCAGATGTGCTAAAGGTTCCAAACTTAAATGCTGTAAGAATAAATACATCTTTTGATGTACCAAAATACGGTGTGATAGGATGTGATGACGTACTGGATAGTACGGGTTTATATATAGATCAAAAAGGAATGTATTATAGCATTGGTGAGCATTCGTCTAATGGTAGTGAAACATTACATCGATATATACTTGAAATATTACCGCTAGGTGTAAAAGCTGTTGAAAGGAACTATATTGCCAAAATGGTACATTACATGTGCTGTAATTCAAGTATGCTTTTGGAAAAGAATATACACATGCCATATTCCATGCATATGGCGAAAGTAATAAAAAGTTATATGACTGATATAGATGCAAGAGAGTTTAAAGAGTTTGATGATGAACTGGATGTAGATATAATAAAGATAGAAAAGAAAGAGTCAATTATACTACTGTAAATAATAGACAAATCCTGCTCCTTATATCGGTCAGGATTTGTCATTTTTTCATGTAAATAAGGATATCATTTGTCATGTAACTTCTCTTTTACGTATTTACTTTATTTGCATACAGGATTAAGATGTTTTTTAGAAATAAAAACATTTTATTTGGAAAAGTAATATGAATTGATTCAAAAGAAATTTGAAAGGAATGAGGAATTGTGAAGAAGTTAGATGTGCTATTAATGTTATTGAGCGGCCTCTTTCCAGTTGCAGGAATTATGAAGCAAATCCCACTAGAACAATCTTTATATATTGGAGGCCTTTTATTTTTCACTAGTTTTGGTAGCTATTTTGCGAAAAAAATATATTCACGTATATGTAGCTGGGTAGCTTATGCGCCATTTATAACATTACTGTTAGTAATTTGGCATCAAGATATTTCAACAAGTTCAATTATAGCGAACGCGAAGATTGCCGCTTGTGTCGCTTTAATTCCATGTTTATTCCGTTTTCGTACATATGGACTTACTTTCGGTTTATTCGCATTATGGGCCGCTTTATTATGGGATATAAAAGAAGTACAGTCGTTAGTCATACTTGAACGTATGTCGAGTTTAATGATAAGTAATTTCAAATACCTTATGCTTTTAGTTGGCGGGCTTATATTAGGTGGGTTAATCGCCATGTTATTACACCGTAAAGAGGAAGATAATAAAGAAAATATAAATCTATTTCAACAAAAAAAGAAACGTAAAAAGCTATCATTTAAGATTCCACTTCCCAAATTACCAAAATTAAAGATGAAATTATTTAAGTTTGGTGGAAAAGTATCAAAACGAAAAACGCCAGAAAAAATACGTGAGCATAATTACGAAGAACCAGCTTCAGCTGCAACATATGAAATGGCAGAGCAAATACAACAAGGTACTGCTCAAGGACAAACGAGGATGGAACGTCGTAGAAATAGGTATAATGTATAAAAAATTTTAGTAAACCCTTTAATGATTTAGCATTAAAGGGTTTTTTATGTAATTAAATATAGATTGCTAATGTGGAACTTGTAGCATACTCTAAAGTTGAGGACTTAAATAAAATAATAGGAGGACAAAATGCTTATTATTACATATATTTCTGTCTGTATATTATTTTTAGTTAGCTTTTTACATGTTTACTGGGCTTTCGGAGGTAAGTGGGCGACAAATAGTGTCATTCCAACAAAAGCTGGAGAAAAGGCGTTTATACCAAGTGTAGGAATGACATTGTTTATTGCTTTATTATTAAGTACGGCCGCAATAATTTTATTACAACAAACAAATCTTGTTCATTTCGCAGTTCCTAATATATTTGTTCAATTGGGATCATGGATTTGTATGATTGTTTTTTTCCTAAGAGTAATTGGTGAGTTTCATTATTTTGGTATCTTTAAGCGAAAAAAAGATACGCGTTTTGCTAGATTGGATACTGTTTTATATATACCACTTTGTGGATTTTTATCTTTATCATTTTTATTAGTAATTATTACGTGAACATTTAAATTCCGCTTGTTTTTTTCACAATGAATATAAACGTAAATTGGCAATTGTAAAAGTGAGAAATCTAGGAGTGAATAAAAAGGATGTTAGCGCCTTCATATCGAATTATAGATTATTATGAAAGGCGGGTGCACGATGAAGTATGTAAAAGTCAGTATGAATGGCGGGAGTGAACATAAATTCTCGATGACTTTAGAACGGTTTGAAGAACTTATTACAACAGAGAATGGACTATTAGAAAATAAATTAGTTAGTATTGAAAATGTAATGATTAATCCTACTAATATATCTTCTGTAGTTGAAAAAATTGGTGTACCGGCCAAGTTTATGGAAGCATAAAAATTAGTAAATAAAAAACATCCACGAGGATGTTTTTTTATTTATAAATATGTTAATTGTACAATGAATTTATGAGGAGAATTTATAGTGATACTTCGTACATGCACAAAAAATAAGTACAAGCATATATTAGATAGTGGGACAAGACCTTCGTGTCCTACTTAATACTTAGAAAAACCTCTATCACATGAGAGCATCCCATTGTAGGGTGCTCTTTTTTTATCCCGCTCTTTACCTTTCAATTTTAAACATATCTTTGATGTTAATAAATATTAAAAATAATATAATAGCAAAAATTAAGTTAGATAAATAGAAATCTTGATGAAATAGTAGTTCAAATATGACATCGAAAACATATAATAAGGCGATAGTAGGTAATATACAAATAAATATAAATCTCCAATTTTTTAAATAATGTTTATAAGTAGTAAATATTTTCTCCATACATATAGCTCCTGTATTTTTTATTTTCTATATAATTATAACATTTAAATAAACGGATTTACAAAAGGATATTTAGTAATTCAGAATTGTAGGGAGAGATTTTGACGGAAAAGTAGATAGCTGCAGCAAATTGATTAATTAATGCTTTGAATTTAAAAAAACTTTTAAAGAATGATAGTAAAGTGATACACTATAATCTACGTTATTTTTGAAATGAATAGAGGGATTTATATGATAGATAAAATCAAAAATGTTGTAGAGGATATGTATGAAGATGAAGCAAAACATTTACTTCAAAGTATTCTAATTCAGTTAAGTTTATTAGAAGAAAATTATAGTGAAGATACGATTAAAAATTTGATGGATATTCCTAATCAACTAACGAGTAATA
Organism: Bacillus cereus; assembly: GCF_007678085.1. Taxonomy (GTDB): domain Bacteria; phylum Bacillota; class Bacilli; order Bacillales; family Bacillaceae_G; genus Bacillus_A; species Bacillus_A cereus_BE. The sequence continues at coordinate 1,038,869 of NZ_VEDW01000001.1, forward strand.
CATCTTATAAAAATGTAAAAGAAAGCTCACACGTACATATTGCTTTTGATGATTCAACAGCTGGATGTTTAAAGTATATGCTTGGTCAAGAAGATCGATTAGAAGAGATGGTTGTTGCTTTTTCTGAATTCTTTTCAATTGGGCCGATAAACAAGTTACATATGAATGAGGGACAACTAGCAAGACAGAAATGGTTAGTAAACAACTTAACTGCTTATGAAAATTATTTTGAAGAAGAGTATTTATCAAGATTTTTAGAAACTATGGAAGAACTACATACTATCCCTATTGATACGCCTATTACAATTTGGAAAGCTAATAATGCTCATGAACATGTAGGTCTATGTTTTGTAATGGCACAATTAAAAGATAATAAAAACATTCGCGTTATGAATACATCTGAAGCAAGTAAAGAAATATTAAAAAAAGAGTATGCTATTCGTGGAACTGGAGAGTTAGCACCTGAAAGTTTAGCTCTAATTCAAAAAAGTTTTGTAGAATTGCCGTATTTAACTGTAGAGGAACGTATGCAGTTTGAACATGAGTGGGATTGTCTATCGAAAAGTACGGAATTTTTAAGAGTTTGGACAGACAATGAAGTTCGTTCTGTACAAAAAAATTATTTTGATCAATTTATTATTGAATGCGCGAAAAGTATAGGTGCTGATCGAGAGTTCCTAAAAGCTCCTAGAGTAATTGGTGAAGCACTTGGTCTTGTAGAGCAGCTAGTTGGCGATACGTTTTTAGAATATCGCTTAAAGGAACTAATAAAAAAAGAAGTATTTGAATTTGAAGGTTCGTTAGATGAAATGCGTTTTTATAGTGTGAAGTTGAAATAGAATTTAAACAAAAAATCCTCTTCTATTAAAGAATTAGAAGGGGATTTTTGTTTGGATAATAGGGAGTTTTTCCTTTATAGAAGTTTCATATAAAAAGAAATTTCATATACTATATAGAGTTTACTAATAATTAGGAGGAATAGTTCATTGAACAATCAGTTTTGTTCATGTCAAGCATATGATGCTCCAAAGTTACTACCGCCATCTAAGCCTCCAAATTTACCTTCTACATTTGCTAATCCTATACAAACAGGCCAAATGAGATCATGGATGTGTAATTGTCTAGGGAGATGGGGTTATTTAAGATTATATATACCCGGTACTTTTGGAAGAGATTTATGGTTTTTTCCAACAGAAGTTCGGCGGTATGATGTATCGGGATATACTTGGCAAGATGGCTATCGTTTTAAAGTAACGTACCAATATAAACAAATTAGTAATTTTATGTGTTTTGCTTAATGCAAATAGGAGAGATTTATTATAGATCTCTTCTATTTTTATTTTGTAACACTTTTATATGAATTTGGGCTATACATAAGCTTCCTATAGAGCGCTTATCACATATGAATGTTAAAGGTACTGAATGAAAAGTAGGTGATTTATTAATATGTATAACCAGCAAAATTATCCATATGATCAAGGGATGTATTATAATCCACAAAACTACGGGTATGAACCTGTAAATGAAGTGAGGGATATGGAACAAGAAGATTATAGACCAGATGATGCGGAGGATGCTCCAACGTCACCACCACCATCTCAAGCTCCATCGTTACCATCTACATTTGCTTCTCCAGCACAACCAGGCAATATGAAATCATGGATGTGTAACTGTCTAGGAAGATGGGGCTTTTTACGTTTACATCGTCCAGGACCTTTCGGAAGAGACTTATGGTTCTTTCCGACTGAAGTGAGAAGAAACGGAGTATCAGGTTACACTTGGCAAGGTGGTCGTCGTCGTAAAGTAAGCTACCGCTATCAACAAATTAGTAATTTCATGTGCTTCGCATAAAGAAAAGTGAGAGAGTAGAAAGATTTTACTCCCTCACTTTTTTATTTTTCAATATATGAAGTAAGATTTTGATTAAAAATTTACAATTTTCACGTTTTTATTAGAGTATAATGCATATGTTGGTTGGTTTTCAAAAACATATGGGAGTGAGGGAATACGATGTCAATGAAAAACAAAGTTGGACTAAGAATAGAGGATGGCATTAATTTAGCTTCAGCTCAGTTTAAAGAAGATGCATATGAAATTTATAAAGAATCTCGAAAAATGCAACCTATCTTATTTGTGAATAAAACTGAATTAGGTGCAGAGTGGCTTATTACAAGATATGAAGATGCTTTGCCACTATTAAAAGATAATCGCTTAAAAAAAGATCCGGCCAATGTATTTTCTCAAGATGCATTGAATGTCTTTCTTACTGTTGACAATAGTGATTATTTAACGACGCACATGCTAAATTCAGATCCACCTAACCATAATCGCTTACGATCACTCGTCCAAAAAGCTTTTACACCGAAGATGATCACGCAATTGGAAGGAAGAATACAGGATATTGCAGATGATTTGTTAAATGAAGTCGAGCACAAAGGTTCATTAAATCTTGTTGATGATTATTCGTTCCCTTTACCGATTATTGTAATAAGTGAAATGCTTGGCATTCCAAAAGAGGATCAAGCGAAATTTAGAATTTGGTCTCATGCTGTCATTGCTTATCCAGAAACTCCAGAAGAAATAAAAGAAACTGAAAAGCAACTATCAGAGTTTATTACATATCTCCAATATTTAGTTGATGTTAAAAGACAAGAACCAAAAGAGGACTTGGTGAGTGCTTTAATACTTGCAGAGAGTGAAGGGCATAAACTTAGCGCTCGGGAACTATATTCAATGATAATGTTACTAATTGTGGCGGGACACGAAACAACTGTAAATTTAATTACAAATACGGTATTAGCGCTTCTTGAAAATCCGAATCAATTACAGTTATTAAAGGATAATCCAAAATTAATTGATGCAGCTATTGAGGAAGGGTTACGATATTATTCTCCAGTTGAGGTTACAACTTCAAGATGGGCAGATGAATCTTTTCAAATCCATGACCAAACAATCGAAAAAGGGGATATGGTTGTCATTGCATTAGCTTCGGCAAACCGCGATGAAACAGTATTTGAAAACCCAGAAGTATTTGATATTACTCGGGAGAATAATCGTCATATTGCATTTGGCCATGGGAGCCATTTCTGCTTAGGCGCTCCACTTGCTAGGTTGGAAGCAAAGATTGCTATTACGACTTTGTTTAATCGAATGCCTGATTTGCAAATAAAAGGAAATCGTGAAGATATTAAATGGCAAGGTAATTATTTAATGCGTTCTTTAGAGGAATTACCATTAACATTCTAGAATATTTATTTTAAGACATGCATACATCGAAAATGCTTTACATAGAGTATGTATGTGTTATTTAAATTCGAAACGGAAGGGTGAACACATCCCAATGATCAACTAATTCTATTTGTAAGAGATCTTCGTTAAAAAACGAAATATTCTTCTGAATAGGATTAGTCTGTACATTTATAGAAAAGGGATGTATTTCGCTCTGCGAATATATAGTCTTTTTATATGATTTGTGCTGCCTCCTGTTCAGAACATGAAATAGGGGGCTTTTTTATGTCGACAAATGTAGAAACGAAACAAAATACTGGGGTATCACAAGTGTTGAAAAATCGGTTTGTGCAAGGTATTTTAGCATCAGCATTATTTTTACAAGTAGGGATATGGGTTCGAAACTTTGCGGTATTATTATATGTAATGGAAATGACAAAAGGTGATGCTTTTGCTATTTCGATGATTTCAGTTGCGGAGTTTGCTCCAATTTTCATCTTTTCTTTTATTGGCGGAACGTTTGCTGATAGGTGGAAGCCGAAGAAGACAATGATATGGTGTGAAACGTTAAGTTCTATTTCAGTATTTGCTGTATTAATTACACTTATGTTTGGTACGTGGAAAATTGTGTTTTTTGTCACGCTTATTTCTGCAATCCTTTCACAGTTTTCTCAGCCATCTGGCATGAAATTGTTTAAACAGCATTTATCGGCGGAACAGATCCAACTAGCCATGTCTATATATCAAACAATATTTGCGATTTTTATGGTATTAGGGCCGATTCTTGGAACATTTATTTTTCATAGTTTTGGAATTTATATTTCAATTATCATAACAGGTATCGCTTTTTTACTGGCAGCTGCTGTGTTGTTATTTCTTCCGAAAGATCTTGAGAATGATAATGATAAGAAAGAAATCACGCTACTACAGGAGATGCTTGATGGTATTAAATATGTGAAAAAGAAAAAAGCATTAACTTTACTAGGGCTTTGTTTTATGGCGGCAGGACTAGGTATAGGATTGATTCAGCCATTAGGTATATTTATCGTAACTGAGCAGTTAGGTTTATCAAAAGAGAGTTTACAATGGTTACTAACAGTAAATGGCGCGGGTATGATTGTTGGCGGAGCTTTAGCGATGGTATTTGCGAAAAACGTAGCTCCGCAAAAGATGTTAATTATAGGGATGCTCGGTCAGGCGATTGGCATTGGTATTATAGGTTATTCGACGAATTTATGGGTGACACTTACAGCACAACTTTTTAGTGGGTTAGCTCTTCCTTGTATCCAAATAGGTATTAATACACTCATTATCCAAAATAGCGATACTGATTTTATTGGTCGTGTAAATGGCATTTTAAGTCCGTTATTTACCGGTTCAATGGTAGTAACGATGAGTATTGCTGGCTCATTAAAGGAGATGTTTTCATTAAGTATGATGTATGAAGGGACCGCTTTACTTTTTATAATTGGATTATTATTTATTTTACCTATATACAATTTAAAGCCAGTAATAGCGGTAGAGAGTGAAATAAATGGTAAAGGAAGTGCTGTACAACATGAGTCCTAATCCAAATGTTAAATATCCTATTGAAGGAAATCAAAATGTCCATTTTATAAAAAATACAATAACGAAAGCTAATATACTCGTTGGAGACTATTCATATTATGATGCGAAAGATGGAGAAACATTTGAAGATCGAGTATTACATCATTATGAATTTTTTGGAGATCGTCTTATCATTGGAAAGTTTTGTTGTATTGCAAATGGAGTTACCTTTATTATGAACGGAGCGAATCATCGGATGGATGGATTTTCGGTATATCCATTTAATATATTTGGGAATGGGTGGGAGAAGTATACACCTAATTTGTCTGATTTACCTTACAAGGGGGATACAGTTATAGGAAATGACGTTTGGATTGGTATGGATACAACGATTATGCCCGGAATAAAAATAGGGGATGGTGCAATCATTGCAGCTAAATCTGTTGTGACTAGAGACGTCGCACCATATACAATTGTTGGAGGGAACCCTGCCAATAAAATAAAAGAACGATTTACAAATACAATAATAGAAGAATTATTGCAAATTCAATGGTGGCATCTTGACATAAAAATCATAACTGAAAATATAGATGCAATTGTACAAGGAGACATTGAACCATTAAGAAAGTTAAAAAGGGAATAAAAAATGCATGGCAAAGAGTATCATACCTCCGAATTTTGTTAATGATAATAGAACAAGGAGGTGTGATACTATGGCACAAGACGTTTTATGTGAAGTAAACAACTGTAAATTTTGGGCAAACGGCAATAAATGTAGCGCAGATGCAATTTATGTAGTAAGTCATAAAGGGAAACAAGCATCTACTACAGAAGAAACAGATTGCAAAACTTTCGATCCAGAAGTATAAATTTTGGAGGGTAGCCAAATCGTGGTTGCCCTTTTATTAATTATAGTATTGATAATAAATCTCATTTTCATTCATTGTTTTTAACTTTTCTTTTTATTTTTTCATATTTTCTTCATAAGTGATGTAATCCAGAGCAATTCATGTTCAATACGCGATTTACTAAATTCAATTTCAGATATGTTAGTGTATTTTCTCTAACTTGTGATCATTCATTCAAATAATAATCTAAAGATTGCTTTTTTATTCCTTCCCTTGCTTTGTCTCCAAGTTCTAAAGAAATTCGCCACTTTAGATATTCACTTTCAGTTAAATCTCTTTTTTCAAACGAGATAACTTGATGAACAAACTTCATCGCTGCGATATGTGATAAGAGAGAACCAATAGTGTTTGAACTACCGTTTGGTAAAAAATCTAAATCACTTTGGTTTAAATTGGAGATTTCGCTCAATGTAACATCTCTTGTATGTTCAAGCATTGTTACAAGTTCTCTAATCTTATTTGAATAGTTTTCTCTTGAAATTATTCTATAATCTATCATATATATCCCTCCAATTCATGCTAAGCATAAGTTTACCAATAAAATAAAAAAACAAAATATGGAAATTTATGCAAAATAATGATATGATTTAATTGAATATAAAGAAAAAGGAAACCTGTTTTTATCAGTGTTACCTTATCCAAGACTAAATTTTACTCATACATCATTTTTTTGATGTAGCTCTTGAAGATAAAAACTATTTAATTTTCAAGGAACAGTTATTAACTTAAAACTTATTATACGAGGAGGGTGTATCATGAAAAAAATATGCTTTGTATTAATTGTCGACGCTGGTATAAATTATGGTTCAATATTTTCTCTACCAATTTTAAGGAATCAGGATGATTTGAAGGGATATTTTTCTAAGTATTATAATGTTTCAATTAATTATATTAGGGATAAAAACTCAGTTGACTATTTGGTAGTTCCCAAACCGTGTCCACCTTTTGATAATGAAAATAATCTTCCAATAATTGAAGTACCAGCAATCTTATTTATGAAAAAGGATTTTGAAAAAATAAAGACTTATATAGACAATTATTTTTCTAATAACTCATAAAGAAAATAAAAGTACAGTAAAAAGAAGTCCGATAAAAAACGAGTGGCGTAGAATATTTCTATTAATCATTCGTTTTTTATTATATTTACATATCAGTCTATCGCAAATGAACTTGTACAACATATTGGGAAATATAGTGAGGTTAATATCGTTGAAGAGTTTGCTGCACCTTTACCTGTTATCGTCATATCCGATTTATTAGGAGTGCCAACAACTGACCGTAAAAAATTAAAGAATGGTCTGATATTTTATTTATGCCGTATAGTAAAGAAAAGTTTAATGATCTGGATGTGGAAAAGGGTATAGTACTAAATGAATTTAAAGCATATCTTCTACCGATCGTTCAAGAAAAGAGATACCATTTAACCGATGATATTATTTCGGATTTAATAAGAGCTGAATATGAAGGTGAAAGATTAACCGATGAAGAAATTGTAACTTTTTCTTTAGGTTTATTAGCGGCAGGCAATGAAACAATTACTAATTTAATTATTAATAGCTTTTATTGCTTTTTAGTGGATTCACCTGGAACATATAAAGAATTAAGAGAAGAACCTAAATTAATTTCAAAAGCAATTGAGGAAGTATTACGCTATCGCTTTCCCATTACATTAGCTAGGAGGATCACAGAGGATACAAATATATTTGGACATTTTATGAAAAAGGATCAAATGATTATTGCATGGGTAAGTGCAGCAAATTTAGATGAGAAAAAGTTTTCGCAAGCCTCTAAATTTAATATACACCGAATAGGAAATGAAAAGCATTTAACATTAGGTAAAGGTGCTCACTTTTGCTTAGGGGCACTACTTGCACGTTTAGAAGCTGAGATTGCATTAAGAACTTTCATAAATACCTTTGAAAAAATAGAGTTATCTCCATCGTTCAATTTAGAAAAATGTCTATTGGAAAATGAGCAAACGTTAAATTACTTACCTATTCTTTTGAAAACTAGGTAAATCGCTCAGCAAGGTACAAATTTACTGTACCTTGTTTTTTTATTTCTCAATTGTAAATTTTTAGTTGGTTATTTAGTATGGAGGTGTGTGAAAAAGAATGGAGGAGGACGCTTATGTTAACGTGTAATGGAAGTAAAACGTTTCAAACGTTTATTAAAGCTGTAACGGATTTAATGGATAGTAATTTATTAGAAGATCAAATTGTTTGTGCGATTGAAAAATTACTAGAAGAACTTTTAGAAAAGAAAACATGGCTTCCGTTAGAAAAACAGAAGGCGAATTCGGCTCAATACGCACGACACTTGTTATATGAAGATCCTTTTAATCGTTTTGAAGTATTAGCTCTTGTATGGAAGGATGGACAATCTACACCTTTACATGATCATGATGGTACATGGGGAGTAGAAGGCGTTTTTACAGGAAGAATAATGGTGCAAAACTTTATACAAACTAAGCAGCTTGAAAATTCACTTGTTTATTTAACGCATACAGGAAATCTTTATTTGGGAGAAGGAGAAACAGATAAAGTCATTCCACCAGCTGATTGTCATATTCTTGAAATAGCTAAAAATGAAAGCGTTGTCACTATTCATATTTACGGAAAGCGTTTAGAAAAATTTAAAATATATGTCCCAACTGAAGAAAAGAATGTGTACATGTGTGAGACGAAATATATTAGTTATAGTTCATAGTTTAAAATCAACAGCTTTTAAAAAAAAAGAAAAGCTGTTGATTTTATTTTTAATTATTTCTTGACCTGAAACGCTTTTCATAAATTATAAATAAGGAGTACTTCACGAAATCAGTATGAAAACGATACCTTTCGTTCAATATAAATTCGTGTATATATAGAAAGTGGTGAAGAAATAATGAAATTAATCGCAATTGATTTAGATGGAACTCTTCTTTCCGGGAATAAAATGATTAGTAAGGAGAATGCAGAAGCAATTCGAAAATGTCAGGAAGCGGGCCATGTGGTAGCAATTTGTACAGGGCGTTCGATCGTCGACATTGAAAGATTGTTGTTAGAAGTTAATTTAGAGTGTCCAATTATTGCGGAAAATGGTGCGCTTATATATAAAGATAAAAAAATGATGAAACGATATCCAATTCAAAATATGCAGGCGCTTGAGATTGTGAATTATCTTGAAGAAAATGGCCTATATTATCAGCTTTATACTAATAAAGGTGTGTACGTACCGGATTACGGAGTAGAGAGTGTACGTAAAGAAATTGAGTATGTGAAAAATTCAAAAGAAAATATTGACTTGAAAGAGTTAGAAACGATTGCAGCATTATATCTTGAACATACAGCATTTTATAGTGCAGAAAGTTGTAAACCAATTGTAGAAACAGAAATACATGTGCATAAGCTTTTACCATTTTCTTATGACATAGAAAAATTAAAAAAGTTAAAAGAAACGTTTCTGCATAATACTGATTTAGCAATTACATCTTCATATTGGCATAACTTAGAGATTAATCACCGAGATGCTCAAAAAGGAAAAGGGTTATATACTTTAGCAGAACATCTAAATATTCCGGTTGAAAATACTGTAGCGATAGGTGATGGGCTAAACGATGTATCTATGATGGAAAAAGCAAACATATCAATTGCAATGGGAAATGCAGTCGAAGAAATAAAAGCGATGTGTCAATACGAGACATTATCAAATGAAGAACACGGTGTTGCACACGCTTTATATAAATATGTAATGTAATATAAAAAGAAAAAAAGAATCCAAATAGATTCTTTTTTTCTTTTTATTAGGGGTAAGGTATTCTATGAGATTCATAGAAGCCTTATTACATTTTATTATATAGAATATATTGGAATAAATGTTTAAATTTTTCATAATAATTGTGAAAAATTTATGAACTTTATATTTTTTGTATTTTTATACTGCTAAAAGCGATATGAATGATACTATTTTCATAGTTAAATGTATGCATGATGGCGCGCTTTCGGTTGCTTGTCAAATTAAAATTGATGTTTGATGGAATACATAACGATTAATGTTTCATTTTATACGTAAATTCTCCCCTTTTTAATTGAAAAATAAAATTTGTTCGAATAATTATTCTGCAGCTATATACCTAAAGGCACATTCTTCGTATAATGGAGAAGTATAAAATTTGAATTTGTATTAATTTTACATATTGAGGTGAAAAAGGAATGAATGCGCGGCTAATGGAACTTATTGATGTGAGTACAATAGAAACCATGGCAGAACAATTTTATAAATTAACCAACATATCACATCAACTTCTTGATGCTGAAAAAGAATGTATATTTTCTTTTGGAATAAATGAGATGAAAATATGTAAACTTCCCAAAATTGAAATCCCCATTTTTTTATACAATCAACATTTAGGATCTTTTGTAGTATGGTCAAACAAAAGTGACATTTTCAATTGTCAAAAATACTTTGAAATGCTTTCAAATCTAATTATAGATGGAGCAACAAAGGTATTTCAAAGTAAAAATACAACGTTGCTTTCTCGAAAAGAGGAGGAACTACATACGATTTTACAAAACATGCCTGTTATGGTTGATGCGCTTGATTATAATGGGGATTTTGTTTTGTGGAATCGGGAGTGTGAAATTGTAACAGGTTATACAGCTGAAGAAATAATAGGGAATCCAAATGCCCTACAATTATTGTACCCAGATCATAATTATCGTCACCAAATACAAACGAAATTTTTAACTTGTGGAAAAAATTTCAGGGATTGGGAAATGCACTTAACATGTAAAAATGGTGAAATAAAAACAATCATGTGGTCCAATATATCAGAACAGTTTCCTGTAACAGGGTATAGCTACTGGGCTGTTGGTGTAGATATTACACATTTAAAAGCGATAGAAGAGCAGTTAAAACAACAAACGTCTGAGTTGGAATTAATTTTCAAGGCTTTACCAGATTTATGTTTCTTAACAGATGATGAAGGTACTATCATAGATTATAAAGCAGGATCCCCTACAAAATTTTACGTACCCGCAGAAGCTTTTATGGGGAAAAAATTTTACGAAGTATTACCCTCTTCAGTAGCACAGCAATTTCAGGAAGCCATTCATCAAGTGCAGGGAAAAGGAACGAATGTGATTGTTGAATATCCACTTACAATTAATGGGAGTATTGATTTCTTTGAAGCTAGATGCTTACCATTATTACATGATAAAATTATGATCATTGTACGTGATATTACAGAACGGAAAAAGACAGAAGAATTGCTAAACAAATCAGATACACTTGCAGCAATTGGTCAATTAGCAGCTGGTGTAGCTCATGAAGTGAGGAACCCATTAACTGTCATTAAAGGGTTTATACAGTTATTTCAAATTAATAAAGAAGATCAAGAAAAATATTTTGATCTAATGCTTTCTGAAATTGAAAGAATAGAAGCGATTCTTCAAGAGTTTTTATCAATTGCTAAAACAGATGAGATAAATACAGAACAAAAAAATATTTATCAAATTTATAATAATGTCGTATCGTTAATGAATACAAAAGCAATTATGACGAATATTCAAGTGGAACTATATGCAGACACCAAAGACATAAGTATTGAATGCTCAGAAAATCAATTGAAACAAGTGTTTATTAATATTTTGCAAAATTCAATCGAAGCTATGCCAGATGGCGGGAAAATTACAATTCATATAAAAGAGATAAACGATGAAGGTGTCATTATTCATGTAATTGATGAAGGAATAGGGATACCTGAAGAAAGAATTAAGAGATTAGGTGAGCCTTTTTATAGTACGAAAGAAAAAGGTACCGGTATCGGATTAATGCTAAGTTATAAAATCATTGAAAGTCACCAAGGGAATATAAGTATTTTGAGTGAGGTTGGAGTCGGGACAACAGTAACGATTTACTTGCCGAAAACTCAGAGTGAAAAATCTCTATCAAATTATGATGATAGATTCGATTCAATACGTCCAATTATTAACTCATAAATTACTAAATCCCCAATAACCAAAAGTTAAGCTTTCGGTTATTGGGGATTTTTATATTTAATTTAGTAAACTTTACCTTTTCTTAACCTTTGTTTTAATTTCTATTAAGTTTTTATCAGTATATTAATATTTGTACAAAGTACTGTATAGAAAATGTGCATTACTTTTAATATATAGATTCAATTATTATTAGAAATTCTGTAAGGAGGAGATTATGACAAGGTGAAAAAGCATGAGAAAAAAAGTGGCAGAGCAATACCGACGCGGTTAAATATTTTATTTCTTTGTGTATTTTTATTATTTTCTGCAATGATTATACAGTTAGGTAAAGTGCAAATTTTCGATGGAGAGACTTATAAAAATGAAGTAGAAAAGAGAGAAAATGCAACGGTGAGCCTATCTGTACCGCGTGGAAAAATATTTGATCGAGAAGGGAATCCAGTTGTTGATAATAAATCTTTACGCACGGTCACGTACACAAAGATGAAAGGCGTAAAATCAGAAGATATATTAAAAACCGCAAACAAACTTGCAGACATAATTGGAATGCCGCAAGAAGATATAGCTAAGTTAACTGAGACAGATAAGAAAGATTTTTGGATGCAATTAAATCCAAAGCTGGCTGAAAAATTAGTATCAAAAAAAGAAATAGATACATTTAGAGAAAAGGATATTAGCGGCAAGAAGCTAGATAATAAAATAGAAGAGTTAAAAAGAAAACGTGTTACAGATAAAAATCTTCAGGAATTAACAGAGAAAGATATAAAAGTGTTAGCTATTAAAAGTAAGATGACTTCTGGTTATCAAATGGCTCCTCAAATTATTAAAAAAGATGTTAGTGAAAAGGAATTTACTATAATTAGTGAAGGTTTAGCAAATCTCCCAGGTGTAGACGTATCGGTTGATTGGGAGAGAGTGTATGTCAATGATGGGTTATTCCGATCTGTTCTGGGAAATGTTTCTAATTCCGATGAAGGATTACCGAGTGAACGATTAGATTACTACTTGGTACGTGATTATAGCCGAAATGATAGGGTTGGAAAAAGTTATATCGAGCAGCAATATGAAGATGTACTTCATGGTACAAAAAAAGAAGTAAGAAGCGTTGCAGATAAACAAGGTAATACAATTAGAACGGAAACCGTTTCCGAGGGGAAAAGCGGTAAGAATTTGACTTTAACAATAGATATGGAATTACAGAAGAAAGTAGAAGAAAGTATTGAAAAAATATTAAAGGTATATAAAGGGTCAGAATCCATGTTGGACCGTGCTTTCGTTGTGATGATGAATCCGAAAAACGGACAAGTATTATCAATGGCTGGGAAAAGACTTGTAGAAAAAGACGGAAAAACAGAAGTTGAAGACTATGCATTAGGCACAATGACTAGTTCTTATGAGCTTGGATCAACAGTTAAAGGTGCGACGGTTTTAACTGGATTTGAAACGAAAGCTATAACACCAGGTACTTATTTTTATGATGCACCTATGAAGTTTAAAGGAACTAAGGAAAAAAAATCTTGGAAGGAGTTTGGAAATATTGATGATTTAAGAGCGTTACAAGTCTCTTCAAACGTTTATATGTTTCATACAGCATTAAAAATTGCAGGTGTGGATTATGTGAAAAATAGTTCATTAAATATTAAACAGGAGTACTTTGATAAAATGAGGTATTATTTCAGGCAATTTGGATTAGGTGTTCCAACGGGTATCGATTTACCGAATGAAACAGCTGGACAAATTGGTAAAAAAGATAATCAACCTGGTTTCTTACTAGACTACTCAATCGGACAGTATGACACCTATACGCCACTTCAGCTTGTACAGTATATTTCAACAATCGCAAACGGTGGATATCGAATGAAGCCACAAATTGTTCAAGAGGTAAGAGAGCAAACGTCGCAAAAAGATGAGATTGGTAAAGTGATGCATTCAGTAGAACCAATCGTTTTAAATAAGATAGATATGAAAGAGGAATATATAAATCAAGTAAAAGAAGGATTTAGAAGGGTATTCCAAGAAGGTGATGGAACAGGAGTAAGGGCGTTCCAAAAAGCATCTTATAAGCCAGCAGGGAAAACAGGTACAGCACAGACAGTATACGGTGGAGAAAGTGATATTGGCAGAAATGAAAAAGGTGAGCGAAGAGAATGTTATAATTTAACGTTAGCAGGATATGCGCCATATGATAACCCTGAAGTAGCATTCTCTGTAGTTGTGCCGTGGGTTATGAATGATAAATCTGGTATTAACTCTGATATTGGAAAAGAAGTTTTAGATGCTTATTTTGAATTAAAAAATAAGCGATTGACTGGAGAAACTACAAAAATGGATAGCTCTCAAGAAGATTAAAACATATGAAATGTTATAGAAACTAGAGTCGTCTTATTTAGGAATAGATTCAAAATGGGTGTTAAAGAGGGAAAATCATTCTATCAACTATTCACGTTTTATAAAATAAATCATATATTGATAGCATAGGACAAGCTGAAAAGCTCATTCTAACCTCACAGAACACTCCTTATCACGGTTAGGCATCTACTTATGTAGATGCCTTTTTTAATTTAATAACTGACAAATTATTTATCCATCTAAAGTAGCAGGTATATTAGTACTATTAGGTGAAGATTGGGGGTAATAATTACAGTATGATTAATAAGAGCATTGAAATGTAAGGAGTGAGAAATAAGTGCTACATATTTTAATGGTTAATTTTCCAGCAGAGGGACATATAAATCCTACATTAAGTTTAGTCAAAGCCTTTACTGAACAGGGTGATCACGTACATTATATTACAACAGAACACTTTAAAGGCAGAATAGAAGATTTGGGAGCTACTGTATATACTCATCCAGATTTATTAAAGGAGATTTCTATTGACTCTGAATCTTCAAATGGTCTGAATTCTTTCTTTCATGTACATGTTCAAACTTCATTATATATATTAGAAATTACGAAACAATTATGTGAAAGCATACATTTTGATGTCGTAATTTATGATATATTTGGTGCTGGAGAGTTAGTAAAGGAGTATTTACAAATTCCAGGCGTAGTTTCTTCTCCTATCTTTTTAATTTCTCCAGAATTTTTGGAGACATTACCTTTTCATCCAAATGCAGAAATACAATACCGACCCGATGAACTTTCTGAAAAGTTACTATCTCAAATGGAGCATGAATATGGAGTAAAGCCCAAAAATAATCTTCAATTTATGCATAATAAGGGGGATATTACTCTCGTGTACACAAGTCGTTATTTTCAACCTAATAGCGACTCGTTCGGAGAAAATAATATTTTTATTGGGCCGAGTATTTCAAAGCGTAAAACAAATGTAGAGTTCCCACTTGCATTGCTTAAAGATAAGAATGTTATTTATATTTCAATGGGAACACTGCTTGAAGGACTAGAACCATTCTTTAATACTTGTATTGATAGTTTCTCAGATTTTGAAGGGATAGTCGTAATGGCAATTGGTGATAGAAATAATCGTTCTAAAATTAAGAAAGCGCCAGACAATTTTATAATTGCCCCATACGTACCCCAATCAGAAATATTAAGTGAAGCAGATGTCTTTATTACACATGGCGGTATGAATAGTGTGCATGATGCGATTCATTTTAACGTCCCATTTGTCATAATTCCACATGATAAAGACCAGCCGATGATAGCACAAAGATTAACTGAGCTTGAAGCAGCACATCGGTTATCGAAAGAGCATGTTAATGTGCAAACTTTAAAAGATGCGGTAACAGACGTTCTTTTAAATGAAAAGTATAAGCATGGTATACGAAAACTAAATGATAGTTTTTTAGAATGTGGTGGTTCTAATGAAGCAATTGCAGTTATTAATTCGCTTTTAAATAAATAGTTTGGACAATATAAAAGCATAGAGGTTCTACCTTTATGCTTTTATATTATTATCCTGCAAACTCCACAGCAGTATTTGCATGTAAAAAAGCAGTATCAAAAACAGGAATAGTAAGGTCATTTTGGGAAATAAGCAATGGAATTTCAGTACATCCTAGTAATATACCTTCTGCGCCATTTTGAATTAATGATTTTGTAATTTGTAATAGCTTTTCTTTTGATGTTTCTGAAATAATTCCTTTACTTAATTCATTTAAAATAACATGATGAATAAAATTTCTTTCCTCTTTATTTGGGATGATTGTCTCAATGTTATAATTCGCTAGACGTGATTTATAGAAGTCTTGTTCCATCGTTTGTTTCGTACCCAATAGTCCGATACGCTTTATATTCTGTTCTACCATTTTCTTTGCACTTACATCACCGATGTGAAGGAGTGGTATTGATATTGCTTGTTCTACATCTTCAGCAAATAGATGTACCGTATTGGAACACATTAGTAAACATTCAGCACCAGATTTTTCAACTTTTTTTGCAACAGTGACTAATTCATTTTTCACTTCTTCGTATTGATGATTTTGTAATAAAGTAGTTACCTCACCAAAGTCCATGCTATATAAAACAAGCTTTGCATTTTGATCATATTGAGAAAGTGTAAGTGTATTAATATGTTTATAGTATAACGATGTAGATTCCCAACTTAGCCCACCAATTAAACCGATTACTTTCATCATACATTCCTCCCGTAATCACTTTTAATTTATTATTTCATAATTCCGATAAGAATACAATGATTTAAATGTACTGTTCAAAGAAAAATAAAAATAATTAGAAAAGTGTTGAAATTTATGTTTCTTAGTGCCATAATACGAATTACAAATTAATACTTATCCAGAGAGGTGGAGGGAACGGCCCTATGAAACCTCAGCAACCCCTATGTACATTTATAGGAAGGTGCTAATTCCGCAGAAGACACGATGTGTTTTTTGGAAGATAAGAGGATTCTTGAACGTGAAAGAAAATGACCTCTTATATTAGAGGTCATTTTTTGTTGTATAGAAAGGAATTGTCGATGCATAATTCATTTTCAAAATAAATATAGAGTAGTAAAAGTTGACTAATATGAGAGGGGAATTGTAATGAACAAATTATCAACGAAGTTAGTAGTGGCAATCGGAATTGGAGCAGCATTATACGGGATATTGGGACTTTGGGGATTTTCTATTGCACCAAATACATTTATTAAACCTGCACTAGCTATTTTAACTGTTTTTGGAGCCTTATTTGGTCCAGTGGTAGGATTGTTAATAGGACTTATAGGTCATACCGTAACAGATACAATCGCTGGCTGGGGTATTTGGTGGGGGTGGGTTATTAGTTCAGGCATTATCGGCTTTGCAATGGGGCTCATCCAAAAAAGAGTGGGCTTTAGTGTGAAAAACGGGACATATAATAAGGGAGATATTTCTTATTTAGCCATTATTGGGTTAATTGGTATTGTCATTGCTATTATATTTGCGGGTGCATTCGATATTATTGTCATGGGAGAACCGTTTGACAAAATTGTTATACAAGTATTAGGAGCTACAATTGCTGATGTTATTGTATTTTTAGTTCTTGGATTGCCAATTACAATAGGTCTAGCTAAATCTAATAAGAAACATACACATTTAAAAATTGAAAAGTAGGGATGTTAATATGCAACCAATTATTTCTTTTGAACAATTCAGTTTTCAATATAAGCATGCAGCACAGCCTACTGTAAAAGACATTACATTTTATATATATCCTGGAGAAAAAGTACTAATTGCTGGACGAAGTGGTTCAGGGAAGTCAACATTAGCTCATTGTATAAATGGGCTAATCCCGTTTTCTTATGAAGGAATTAGTACTGGTAATATTTTAATTGCTGGAAAAGACCCGAGGAAAGAGAGTGTTTTTGAACAGAGTAAACAGGTAGGAACAATTTTGCAAGATCAAGATGCTCAATTTATTGGTCTTACAGTGGAAGAAGATGTAGCTTTTTATTTAGAAAATGAATGTGTAAATCAGGATGATATGAAAAAGATTGTTTCGGACTCATTAAAAAAGGTAAAGATGCATACTTTTCATAAACAAAGTCCGCATGAATTATCTGGAGGGCAAAAACAAACTGTTTCTTTAGCAGGTCTGTTAACAACAAATGCGGATATATTATTGTTTGATGAACCGTTAGCAAATTTAGATCCGATAAGCGCCTTGCATACAATAGAACTTATTAAAGATATACATAAACAATATAATAAAACAATTGTAATTATTGAACATCGAATTGAAGAAATGTTAAACCTGGATTTAGATAAAATTATTTTAATGGATGAAGGTGAAATTATTGCGATAGGGACACCAGATGAGATATTAACGTCAAATATATTATCATCTATTGGCTTAAGAGAACCTATGTATATTGAAGTATTAAAGAAATTACAGTTTGATAGTAATAATGATGTAATATACCCAATTAAAAATCTTCATAGAGAAAGTGTTAGTAGCGTAATAAATGAGTGGATGGAGAAACAAGATTTTTGTAAAGATACACCTACAAAAAAAGAATTATTGAAAGTAGAGAATTTGTCATTCTCATATCCTAATAAACAAAAAGTATTAGGCAACTTAAATTTTTCCATATATGAAGGGGAGATTGTAGCACTTTTGGGCCATAATGGAGCCGGGAAATCAACATTAGCTCATAGTCTTGTAGGGATAAACAAAACAAATAATAGGATTTTAATTGATGGAGTAAATATCAATTCTTGGTCTATTCGTAAACGAGGTGAGGTTATATGTTATGTGATGCAAAATCCAAATCATATGATTACACAACCTACTGTTATAGAAGAAGTTTCATTTTCATTAAAATTTAAAAAAATTTCAAAGGAAGAGGTTAAACTTAGAGCAGAAGAAGCGTTAAAAATTTGTGGTTTGTATCCATTTCGAAATTGGCCAATTCAGGCATTAAGTTATGGACAAAAAAAGAGATTAACAATAGCATCTGCACTAACAACAAATCCGAAACTTATCATTTTAGATGAACCGACTGCGGGACAAGATTATTATCATTATAAACAGTTTATGTCGTTTATTAGAAAACTAGCTTCAAAGGGAATTCCTTTTATTTTTATCACACACGACATGAATCTTGCTTTAGAATATGCTGACAGAGCGATTGTTCTACGTGAAGGGGAAATCATTGCGAATAATTCTGCTTCTATGGTATTAGGGGATTCAGAAACGTTACAAAGAGCGAATCTAAGGAAAAGTTCTTTATTCGAACTAGCTAAATTTAGTGGGATTTCAAATCCTGAAAGGTTTATGGAACTTTATTTTGATACTAATAGGAGGGAGGAAGGTGTATAGTACATATTTTCATCGCATGGATGGAGCAGTGAAGTTGTTGTTATTTATTATTTGTATGACGCTTACTTTTTTATTTTTTGATTTTCGCGTATTGCTCTTTGTATTTATAATTGGATGTATCGGAATTCTAATTGCTAAAATTCCATTTCATAAAATCATTATTGTTTTTACTGTTATATTTACATTTAGTTTATTAAATTCTTTCATGATCTTATTTATTACACCAACACATGGATCTGAATTAACCGAATCATATACTTCGTTTGTACATATTGGATACGCAACAATTACTTATGAAACATTATTTTATGCAGTTACACTTTCATTAAAATATTTTACATTATTACCATTTACACTTATTTTTATTTATACGACTGAACCAAGTGAATTTGTGAGTAGCTTAAGTAAACTTCGAATTCATTATAAGATTACCTATGCGATAAATATTGCATTACGTTACATACCTGATATTCAGTCCGAATATAAAATTATAAAACATGCGCAAGAGGCGAGAGGAGTAGCTTTTGAAAAAGGAGAAGCAAGTTTATGGACTCGTATGAAAAACCGTGTCTTAATTTTCTGGCCCCTAATTATTCATTCACTAGATAGAGTCGATACAGTTTCAAATGCAATGGATTTAAGAGGGTTTGGAAAGAAGGATAAACGTACGTGGTTTTATACAAATAAAGCAAAAACCGGAGATTTCATTGCTTTATTTGTAGGTGTTTTTATTTTAATTGTTGCAGTGTATTTAAAGTTACATGTATTTCAAAACTTTTGGTATCCATTTTAAAGCATTGTCAAATGAGTGCTTTTACTTATTTTTATATAGACATGCTCAAAAAAGGGATATTCACATAATGTATAATACGAACCAGTTAAAATGATCAACTACCTATTAGTTTTCAAACCAAAAGGAGGAGAAAATATGAGTTACGGTGGTTCTTGTGGTTTTGGTGGAGGTTTCGCTTTATTAGTTGTGTTATTCATTTTATTAATTATTGTTGGATGCAGCTGTTGGGGCGGAGGGTACTAATTTCTAATTAGTCTCCACAAACGTAAACTAAAAAAACATAGAAGATACTTATGTATCGAAACAAATAAAAAAGGAGCATAATTGCTCCTTTTTTATTTGTTTTCAGATGAGTTCATATTACATTTCGGCAATGTAATTGTCAAAGTTGTACCTTTATTAATAACGCTTCGGATTTTTAAACTACCTTGCATCGTTTCAATGATCTTAACAGCAACCATTGTACCTAAACCTGTACCTTTCGTCTTGGTACTAAAATATGGTTCGCCAAATCGATTTATTTGCTCTTGTGACATACCAATTCCGCTATCCTCAATTCGTATGATAACTTTATTATTACTAATAGATGAGGAGATATTTAAAGTACCACCATTCGGCATTGCTTCAATACCATTTTTTATTAAGTTTAAAAAGCATTGTTGAAAGTGCTGTTTATTACCAACAATAGTCGCCGTAGAGAAATCCTTTGTAATATGTATTGTATTCATATTACATAATGGTAAGATCATATTAATTACTCGATTTAACTCTTGTTCTACTGAAATATGATCTAATTTTTCTGAAGCAGGTTTGGCAAACGTTAAATAATCATCAATGATTCCTTGGGCACGATGTAACTCTTCAAGTATATGTTCGATATACTCGTCTCTGGATTCTGGAGTTAAATTTGGTGTTTTTAAAAGTTGAGTAAATCCTTTTACGACAGTTAAGGGATTTCTTACCTCGTGCGATATACTAGCAGCGAGTTGGCTAACAATCTCCATTTTTTCCATTTTAATTAATTTCGATCGCATACAAACTGCATCCTTTAAAACTTCATTAAAATAAATTACAAACAATATCAAAACAGTTGGTAATATTATGAAATAAATAACGTACAAATTATTCACTTCAAAATCTGATAAAGTTAATACAATTACAGTTGTAAATATTGCCAGAAAAAATGTTAAAAACATTCCATAAGCTACTTTAACTTTTCTATTATACTTATTAAATTTTGCGGATGCGAACGCTGTAATGATAAACATTGTGCCATAAACTAGTATTGTTAACATACTAAATCCATAAAATGAAAATCTTGTAATTAATAAAATAGCAAACAATATTATACCGACAGGGAAACCACCATAAAGCGTACCTATTATAACTGGTATTTGTCTTAAATCATGAATACAATTTTCATCCATATAGATAGGATAGCGCATACATAAAATAAGAGGGATACTCGTACAAATTACAATAAGTAGCTTTTTATATTTCTTCAAATAGCGCCCGCTATCATATATAAAATAAAAAATAAATATACTACTTAAAATGTATAGAAGATTATTTAATACGTTTTGATTAATATAAACAAAGTCCATAATATATGCCTCATTATTTTGAATTTCCATTTCAAATATATTATACATGATTATAGTAGAAACTATTTGTTTTTAAAAATATAAGTTTATATCTTTTCAGAGTTAGCCACGTTTAGCCACTCTTTATAAAACGTTTCAACCGACGCATATCGTTCATTCCGGTTTTCATTTACAGCACGATATGCTATTTCATATAACTCTTTACTTGCTTCCCATTTTGCAAAGGAACGATCTTTTCCACCGCCCAAGAGAGCAAACGCCATTGCCCCCATATTAAATACATTTGTTCTTGCATCAATCATGGCATTTAGTTCAAATTCTTCAGGAGACATAAAACGCGAGGAGCCCCATAATCTTCCCATTTTATTCACGTATGGTTTTTTAGAATATAAATCTATATCACAAATCTTCGTCTCATTTGTATGAAAATTATATAAGATACTACCGTCATAAAAATCTATTGCTACATAGTTTTTCTTTTCGACATATGTATGGAAAGAAAAAATGGAATTTAAAGATTGAATTCGTTCCATAACAGATAAATGTTTAAATTTATAAAATGGAGAGCTTGGATTTGTATATTTTTCAGAAGGCGGGAAACTCCAATGCGAATGAAGACATTCACCATCAAACCAATCGAAAATTAGTACATATCCAGAGTGAATTGGATAGTGTTCAATTAGTTCTATAAGTGAGTCATGTTTTAATTCCTCGTATAGGGAAGCTGAATTTTTTAATCTTTCAATAGCGTCTTTTATTTTCCCTTTATATGCAATTGTTTGTGCCCCTGCGTATTTAATAAATTTCTTACGCCCATCTTTTTCTACACCGAAAGATAGATTACCTGAATCTTGCTGGTCAAAAACTGCAAATACGTTTCCTAATTTCAATAGCCAATCAAAATTATGATGTTCTTTTAACTGGAATGTAACTTGATTCAACTGAATTTTAACTGGAATTTCTTTCATAATATACCTCGCATTTATTATAATTAAATTGTATATCTCAGTATTCGACATATTTTGTGAAAATCCTATGTTAATCACATGAAATTTTATAAATATAATAATAAATAATTTTAAGAGGGCGGATAAAATGGATCAACAAATCGTCATTAAACCATATGAAAAAGGCTGGCATGAAGAGTATGTAATAGAAAAAGAGAAATTTATTTCTTTATTCGGAGGAGATTGTATTGCTATTGAACATATAGGAAGTACTTCCGTAGAGGGATTAGGAGCGAAACCTCTAATAGATATGATGATTGGTGTAACGGATTTGCAAATTACCGAAAAGTGGATTGAAGCGCTATTAAAAATTGGGTATGAGTATGTTCCAAAAGAAACACCTAATTGGCGTTTTTTTAGAAAGGGAAAATGGAGAGCTGGTACTCATCATTTACATGTTTATATTTATAATAGTGAGGAGTGGAAGAATAACATTTTATTTCGTGATTTTCTTATAGAACATAAATGGGCACAAAAAGAATATAGTGAATTAAAAGAGACACTTGCAGCTACATATCCATTTGATCGTGCTTCATATACAAGTGCCAAAGCGCCGTTTATTCAAAAAATATTAGAATTGGCTAAAACTTAAAAATCCCTTGCCTTTCCTATGTTATTTATAGGGAAGGATTTTTTCTTTTGTCACAATGATATACATTATTTCTAATTATTGGAGGCAGATTCTTTTATTTATTTTGATATATCTAGTACATTGAAAATATTAAGGGGGAATGAAGCAATGAAAGCTATTGTACATCAATATAAAAAAGGGGTAGAAGGATTAGAATATAGATTGTCATCTGAAATAAATCCTAATGCTGGTGAAGTAAAAGTAAAGTTAAAAGCTGCAGGGTTAAATCATAGGGATTTATTTATTATAAACAATAGAAAAGAAATGGATCTGCCGTTAGTAGTAGGCTCAGATGGTTCAGGAATTGTTACAGAAATCGGAGAAGGCGTTTCAAATCATTTATTAAATAACGAGGTTATTATAAATCCTAGCATTGGATGGGATAATATTGCCGAAGTACCAGAGTTACCAGAGGTGTTAGGTGGACCGAAAGATGGAACGTTTGCTGAATATGTCATTGTGCCAGCTGAAAATGTAGTGGCAAAACCGTCATATCTTACTTGGGAAGAGTCTGGCGTATTATCTTTATCGGCATTAACTGCATATAGAGCGCTTTTCACAAAGGGTAGATTGAAATGTGAAGAACACGTTTTAATTCCAGGAATAGGTGGCGGTGTAGCGACATTTGCCATGTTATTTGCAAAAGCAATTGGCGCAAAAGTCAGTGTTACTTCCAGAGTTGAGAAGAAAAGAAAGTTTGCCGAAACATATGGAGCAGACTTTTCTTTTAATAGTTCTGGAAATTGGGAAGAGAGTTTACGCGGAGAGAAAGTAGATTTAATAATTGATAGTATAGGGCCAGCAACATTCTTAAAATATTTTGATGTATTAAAACCAAATGGTAGAATTGTCAATTTTGGTGCAAGCTCAGGAGATAAAATTGAATTACCTTTACGGGCATTATTTTATAATCAAATCGATATTATGGGGACATCTATGGGTAGCCGTGAGGAATTTAATGAAATGATTAAGTTTATAGAGAAATATAAGATTAAACCAATTATGGATAAAGTTTATTCGTTAGAAGAGGCTATTCAAGCATTAAAACGTATGGAACAGGGAGAACAGTTCGGTAATATCGCTCTACGTATGGAATAAAAATATGATTTAATAACCTATCTTTTTATATAGATATGTTATGTAATATATGTACCTAAAGTTCGTGAATCATTTGATTTAAAAGGTTTTTCAACCCTATATATCTTTAATTCATGTAAATAGTTACATAATTGTCAAATGAGAAATAGTAAAATGAATAAAGTGAAAATCTAAATATGTGTAAATGTTGTATACTGTGTAAATCAAGTAAACTTGTATCTTTATTTCAAGTAATATAAGAAATTATAAGGAGAGAGTAACGTGAATTACACAGTATTTCAATGGATAAACAATTTAGCAGGTACATCTGCGCTCTTAGATCAGATTATGATTGCTATTACAAATAGCGCTGCATATGTGGCTATTCTATTCATGTTTATCTTATGGTTTCATAACGGAAAGAAAGAGAATGCGATAAGGAAACAATATACAGTGTTATATACGACACTTTCAGTAATAATTGCATTACTAGTAAATGTTTTTATTCATGTAGTATATTATCATCCACGTCCTTTTGTATCATATGATGTGAATCAATTAGTACCTCATGCAGAAAACTCATCATTTGTTAGTGATCATTCTGTACTTGTATTATCAATTGCATTCATTTTTGTTCTTAGAGGAGAAAAGTTAAGATATATTGCACTTTTATGGGCAGGTTTAGTTTGTATATCACGTTTGTATGTAGGTGTTCATTTTCCTTTAGATGTAATAGGTGCAGCTGTAATAACAATTGTAACAAGCAGTTTATTGTTGCAGAAAAAACGTATATTTGAACCAATCGCAAAATTTGTTTTCAAAATGTATGCACTCGTAGCGAAACGAATTCCCTTTTTAGAAAAATATAACCATGTAGCTTAAATTTTATAATTAGTCTCTTATCGATTAGATGAAAAAATCCCCCTTTGGAAATCCAGAGGAGGATTTTTTATTGTATAAAAGTGAATGGATTATTTACAATAAGAAATTGAATGTTATGGAGCAAGATCGGAAGAATGAATATTCTAAAAATTTCACGTACTGTATTTTAAGTATATATATATAAACTAGCAATAACAATAAAAGGAATTAATAAGAAAAGTTCGAAACATATAGTATTGAAAGCAAAAAACTACATAATTTATAGCACACCATCGCAGCAATTAATTGTGAAAGAAAGGAGATAAACATGCATAAACTTCAAACGAATAAAGGCGCGCGATATTTTATGGTTGCTTTTATTGTTTTGTTTCTTATTATTCTTTTGCGATTTTTCTATATTCAGGCAGTAGGTGTCGTACATAATGTAGATGTTAAGGATCTAGCAAAAGAACAACATAATAAAAATGGTGTTTTGGAAGCGAATCGTGGCACAATATATGATCAAGCGGGAAAAGTGCTAGTCCAAGATTCCACGACGTATCGTGTTGTTGTGAATTTGAAAGGTACAGATAAGGTAAAAAATAAAGAGGAAACCGCAGAGCGATTAGCTAATGCGCTTGAAATTGATAAAGAAGATGTATTAAAAAATTTTCATGAGGGACGCACGCAAGTTGAGATTGGAAAAGTTGGCCGGAATTTATCTAGAGAAGTAAAGGAACAAATAAAGCAATTGAAAATCCCAGGTGTATCTTTTATGCCAGAAAAAGCAAGAGTATATCCAAATGAAGATTTTGCATCCTATATACTTGGTTTTGCGAGACCTGACGATAAAGGAAATACAGAAGGGAAATTTGGACTAGAAAAGAGTCTGGATAAATATTTGCGCTCGACAAACGGGAATATAGAATATGTGGGAGCACCAAGAGGTATCCCACTTACAAATGATATAGGGAAAATAGAACCCGCTAAAAATGGGAATAACGTATACCTTACGCTAGATAAACAAATTAATAGTTTTTTAGAAGAAGCGATGAATAAGGCGCAAGAGCACTATGAACCTTCTATGTTAGTAGGAATCATAGCGGATCCAAAGACAGGGAAAGTTTTAGCAATGTCTAGTAAACCTAGTTTTAATCCTAATAAAGGCGATATCGAATATTTTTTAAATGATCCAATCGCAAATGCATATGAACCAGGTTCAACCATGAAAATATTTACGTTAGCTGCCGCAATTAATGAAGGTGTATATAACGGGAAAGAATATTTCCAATCTGGAAAATATACAGTCGGTTCATCAGATATTAAAGATCATAACGGTGGATTTGGATGGGGATCTATTACGTTTGATGAAGGTTTTGAAAGATCATCTAACGTAGCATTTTCTATTTTAGAAGATCAGCTATTGAAACCAAATAAATTTAAGCAATATATGAATAAATTTGGATTCAATCAAAAAACCGGTATAGATTTACCTGGTGAAAGTAAAAATACTTTATTATTAAATACACAAATTCAACAAGTCACAACTTCTTTCGGACAAGGTTCTACAGTAACGCCTATTCAATTAATTCAAGCAGCTACTGCTATAGCAAATGACGGGAAAATGATGCAACCATATATCGTTGACAAAGTTGTAAATCCAATAAATAAACAAGTTATTATGGAAAATCAACCGAAAGAAATTGGAAATCCGATAAAAAAAGAGACAGCGGACAAGGTAAGAGACTTAATGGAGCGTGTTATTACGTCTTCAAAAGGTACTGGTACAATGTATAAAGTGGATGGTTATCCAATAGGAGGTAAAACAGGAACAGCGCAAATTCCGAATCCTGAAAATGGACGATATATGGAGGGGAAAGAAAACTATATTTTTTCATTTTTAGGTATGGCTCCGATTGATGACCCAGAGTTAATTGTATACTTAGCTATTAAGCAGCCAAAGTTAAAGGGAGACGAGTATGGAGCTCAGCCGCTCGCTGAAATATTTAAACCAGTTATGAAAAATAGCCTTGAATATTTAAAAGTGAAACCATATACAGAAAAACAAATGGCAGATGCAACGAAGCGTTCTGAATTAAAAGTACAAAATTATGTAAATCAATCAATGGATACAGTAGAGAATAGTGTAAAAAAAGAGAAACTTCAACCGATAGTTTTAGGAGAAGGAAAAATAAAAAAACAATATCCGCAATCTGGTGAAATAATGAGTGAAGGAGATCGTATATTTTTATTAGGTGCCAATGCAAAAATGCCTAATTTACAAGGTTGGTCCATGCGTGATATTATGTATTTCTCTAAACTATTAAAATTAGAATTAAAGACTACAGGTACGGGCTATGTAACGAGTCAAAGCATTGAAAAGGGACAAGATATACAAGAAGGCGATGCATTAGAAATAAACTTAGAACCACCTTTACAACCGTTAGTAGAGGCGAATACAAATTAATTCGGATAAAGTGTAGGGTCTATATACTATAGGCTCTTTATTTTATAGGTTTAAGTAATTTCACGCACCGTAATTTTTAGAAAAAATAATAAATAAAAGAATTAAAAAAACCACGCCATTAAATATCTGATTATTTTTTATTTACAGTTAAATATTTCTGTGATAATATGGAAAAAATCAAATGCAGTGAAGAGAAGAGTAAATAAAATGAATTTTTCACAGAGAGCTCCATTTAGCTGAAAAGGAGTAAAAATCCTTTATTGAACCAAGCCTCTGAGCAGCACATCGGAACCTTTTATTAGGGGGTGGTGTAACGGGAGCTCCCGTTATAGAGCTATGGTATAAGCATGATTTACAATGCAGTACCTGATAAGGTTAATATGGTGACATATTAACAAACTAGGGTGGCACCGCGATGATAAATCTCGTCCCTAAGACAAAAAGTCTTGGGG
The DNA here is from genome assembly GCF_007678085.1 of Bacillus cereus. GTDB lineage: Bacteria > Bacillota > Bacilli > Bacillales > Bacillaceae_G > Bacillus_A > Bacillus_A cereus_BE. Next base: position 1,066,686 of record NZ_VEDW01000001.1, read on the forward strand.
GTGGGATTTTTTTATTGTTTCAAAACAATTTGGAAAGCGGGGGCCTAAAATGAAAAACTTACTTAAAGATTGGAAATATCCTTTATTACTACTGTCCGGAGTTGGTATTGCGAATTTAGGAGCTTGGATTTACTTAATAGCACTGAATGTACTTGTCTATCATATGGGAGGATCAGCCTTAGCTGTTGCTACTTTATATGTAATTACACCATTAGCCGCCTTATTTACAAACGCTTGGTCAGGAAGTATGATTGATCGTTTAAATAAGCGGAAGTTAATGATTCACCTCGATATATATCGTGCGGTATTTATCGCTATTTTACCTTTATTTCCATCACTTTGGATTGTTTATGTATTCGTATTCTTTATCAGTATGGCCAGTGCGATTTATGAGCCAACTGCTATGACGTATATGACGAAATTAATTCCAGTTGAGCAAAGACAAAGTTTCAACTCATTACGTAGTTTGATAGGATCTGGTGCATCTTTAATTGGTCCAGCTATAGCGGGCTTATTGTTAATAGCAAGTACACCAGAGTTTGCTATATATATAAATGCTATAGCATTTCTCTTATCAGGATTAATTACATTGCTACTACCTAATCTTGATAAAAAATCCGATATTACTACGTCAAATGATAAGTTATCTTTAGCTGTACTAAAAAAAGATTGGAACATCGTTTTAAATTTCAGTAAAAAATCTTTATATATCGTTTTTGTGTACTTCTTATTTCAAGGAATGATGGTTTTAGCTGCCGCAACTGATTCACTTGAATTGTCATTTGCGAAAGAAGTTTTATTGTTAACAGATAGTGAATATGGCTTTTTAGTTAGTATCGCTGGAGCCGGGTTTATTTTAGGAGCCATAACAAATACAATTTCATCAAAAAAATTAACACCTTCATTTTTAATTGGAATAGGATCATTATTCATCGCAATCGGTTATTTAATTTATGCTTTTTCAAACGAGTTATTAATAGCTGCTATTGGATTTTTTATTTTATCCTTCTCTATGGCATATGCAAACACAGGATTTTATACTTTTTATCAAAATAATGTACCTGTCCATATCATGGGACGAATTGGGAGTATTTATGAGCTTGTGATTGCGGTCATAACCATTTTGATTACAATTTTGTTTGGAGTTGCAACTCAATTTATTTCTATACAACTTGTAGTTATTGTAGGCTCATTAGTAATGCTATTTATAACTATCATATTGTGTGTATTTACTTTATTGCCCTCACAGTCTAAGGTGTATTCCTCTGAGTCAATCAAATCGAAATAGTTCTTTTGGTTTTGATTTTAAATCTTACTGTAATCAATAGGAGGGTTCACCCTCCTATATATGGAAATATAAGAAGGGTGAACAATATTGATAAACGAGGGTGGTTTTTGTAATGAAAACAAAAAATCAAATAGACAGCATTTTAAAAGAAATGCATCGGCAAATAGATTTCTCTGGGGTAATTTTAGTAAAAGAAGAAAAAGGCTTAGTCTATGAAGAGGCGTTTGGTTACGCAAATCGCAATGAATGTATAAACAATACGCTACAAACAAGGTTCGGAATTGCCTCCGGTTGTAAAATGTTCACTGCTATCGGTATCTGTCAACTTGTTGAAAATGGGATAATTACTTTTCAAACAAAGTTAAAAGAGTGTTTACGAATTAACTTTCCAAACTTCAATGAAGATATTACAATACATCACCTTTTGACTCATAGTTCGGGTATTCCAGATTATTTTGATGAAAGTATTATGGATAACTTCGAAGATCTATGGAGACAAACTCCTATGTATCTACTAAAAAATTTAAAAGACTTCTTACCATTATTCCAAAACAGAAATATGATGTTTGTACCTGGAAGTAAGTTTCACTACAACAATGCAGGTTTTATTATACTGGGATTAATAATCGAAGAACAGACAGGACTTAAATTTACGGAGTATATAGAAAAAAACATATTTAAACCAATTGGTATGAATGATTCTGGCTATTTTTCTTTAGATACATTACCAAGATACACAGCTCTTGGATATATAAAAGATGAAATTAACCAAAATTGGAGAACGAACACCTACTCTATACCAATAATAGGAGGATCTGATGGTGGAGCTTTTATTACTGCGCCAGACATGCTGAAGTTCTGGGAAGCATTGTTTAACTATGAAATCGTAAGCAGAGAATATACAAAGATACTTTTAACCCCACATATTCAAGTAAATAATAATCAGTCTTACGGCTATGGAATATGGATTGAAACAAGAGAAAAAAACATATTCAAATATCATGTAATGGGGTATGATCCAGGCGTTAGTTTTCGCTCAGCTGTATATCCAGGCTTAGGAATTACTTTAGTTATTCCATCAAATAAAGGAACAGGACCCGAAAAAATAATGAAAGAATTAGAAAACTCTTTTTCATAAGATTAAAAGAGTTTATGAATGCACTAATAAATGCAAAAAAGACGTACTATTTATTTGTGCGTCTTTTTTGTATAAATAACGCTTAAAACTGATGGGGATCACATTCTATATTTTATGATTTTTAGTACCTAGTTTATTTAAAGTATGGAATAAAAAGAAGCGAATATAATTTTCAAATGTAAACAAGTAAATAGGAGGACTCTAAATGGAAATTCTATTTGTTATTCTACTTGTTGTTTTTATAATCATACTAATGCAGGGTAAAGAATATAAAGTGAATATTAATCGTATTTGGCTCATTCCGGCTTTGCTGTGCTTTGTGACAATCCAGTCTATTATTCATATGGGACAATTAACTATATTGAAAGTATTACTATTCGTTGTAATGCTAGGGATTGGATTGGGTCTTGGAGTAATTAGGGGAAAAATTTTAACATTTCGATTAGATAGTGAAACAGGTCATGTATTAAGAAAAGGAAATTGGTTAAGTACAATTATTCTACTTGCTATTCTAGGTACAAAGGTTTTGATTAAACAAAGTATGTTTTCTGGCAGTACTCACTATACATTAATGGTTGTAACAAATACCTTTTTATGTATCACATTAGGTACTGTAATTAGTAGACGATATTATATTTGGAAAAAATATAATGAATTAATACAAAAAACATGAAAGTATTCATCCATTGTTTAACAGCGCCGTGAACGGTAATACTAAATAACATTGAACATTTACAACAAGGGATGATAACATGATATTCATTTACACAGATTTCGGCGGAACACATTCAACTTCACTTGCTGCAGCTTATCATTTAAATAAATTGCCAACGGATCGTAAGTTAACGAAAGAAGAAATTTTGAATGTAGATTACTTTAATAAATTGAAAACAGAAGATATGGGGAAAATCATTTTTCATGGAATAGACGAAAATGGTAATCCGGTTTATACAATTGGATGTGGCGCATCAAAAGTCGTTGTACCTGCGATGAAGCATTTAGGAGAGATTTTGCAAAAACATTATCAAAGTCATGAAAAGATTGTTTTTTCTAATACATCACCTACAGTTCCTTTACCAATGACTTTTGGTGGCCTGTTTTCTAGAAGGTTTCACATTGATTTCATCGGTGTACCGTTACTCGTATGGGGAGCGAAACTTTGCTGTGATAACGTACAAAGACTTGTTAGTTATACGAAGGAAGCTGGCCGATTGACGAATGATTATGTTGTAATTTTAGATAATGAAACCTTTAAATAATATAGGATAAGAAGAAAATTGGGCAAATACTTCGATTTTCTTCTTTTTTTCGTGAAATGACAAAAAATATTCACATTTACTATTCATCTACTATAGCCAAAACCATAAAGTCCTGTTACTATTACAGGGATATTCTCTTTTCGTAACATAAATATATAGAAAAGTCAGAAAAGAGGAATTGAATTAAGGGAGGAACAACATGAAGCGTGTTGCTTGGATTACTGATAGTACAACTGCGAGTTTTAAAACAGAGGGAGATAACTTTGTTATCCCAATTGAAGTTATTATTGATGGTGTGTCGTACAAAGATTGTGAAGAAGGTGTGCGTGAGCGCGTCTATAATGCGTTAAACGAAGGTAAAACTGTCACTACATCACAACCTAACATAGGGGAAATGGTAGAGTTATTTTCGAAATGCAAAGAAGAATATGAAGAGGGATTTGCAGTTGCTATTAGCGGAAAAGTAAGTGGAACTTATCAAAACATGAAGTTAGCTGCAGACATGGCTGGTTTCCCATTAACGGTATTGGATAGTGAAACAACAAGTTATCCAATGGATGAACTAATTAGAAAAGCGAAATCGTTATACAATGATGGTATGACGTTACAAGATATACACAAAACATTAGTAGATGAAAAAAGAAGACCTTTCCACGTATTCCCGAAAAGTTTAAAAGGCCTTTACGCAAGTGGACGTGTAAAGGGGGTTCAATTTTTACTTGGAAGTTTATTAAGTGTTAACTTAATATTAGAAGTAAAAGGTGGAGAACTTTTACTTGAAAAGAAAGTTCGCAAAATCCAAAAATGTCGAGAATACATTAAAAATGAACTTGAAAAAGAATTACCAAAAGTACTTCACATGTTCCATGCTAACGATAAAGATGGAGCTGAAGAATGGATTTCGGATATTAGACAAGCATTCCCTGAAATGGACTTTAAACTATATCCATTACCAATTTCATTTGCGGTTCATGCAGGTGAAGGTACAATAGCAATTAGTTATTAAGAGGAAAACCCGTGAATGATTCGCGGGTTTTTTTATTTAATTAAATTGAAAAAGGGGATTAATACATTGCTTTCAAGCTAAAAAAACTCGTAATAATTGTAATAATTTGTTAGTGTTAAACTGCAAGTATTTTTGTTCTTAATATTTATTTCGATACTTACTTGAAATGGTAGTGATCGCTGGATTATATATTTTACAGAAGACTCTCTTATAATGAAAAAGGCTAGAAAAAGATAAAACTGGGGGTAGTTATCATGGGAAAGAGTGAGATGTTTAAAGATTTTAATTTTAAATTAGTAGTAATCGAAGCTTTATTAGATAAAGAGCCACTATTTCTAAAAGAATTAACAGACATAATAGATAAGTATACGAATAATTTCGAGTGGTATTCTGGAGCGGAATCAATTGTTGAAATTAGAGAGTATTTAGAAGAGTTGACTTTAGAATTAAGTGATTTGGAAAAGATTGAATCCCTTTGCTTTGATGGAGGTAATGAAATTTATCATATTTTAAAGCCAGATTGGGATGGTGAAGACAGTTTATTTGATGTAATATCCATTGAAGGATTTCAGATTCTAAAAAATTTAAAATCAGTGGAATATATTTCAATGTGCTATCCAAAAGTATTAGAGCCATTTAAAAAAGCTGGAATTGAAATTCAGGATTAATGAGGAGAAAGTTTTGTATAATCGTAGACAGCTTCCGCGGGTTTGTCTACTTCTCACCACAGAAAAGTATTTAGAGAAACATATAACCTACCAGAATAAGTTGTTGTTTTATACAATATTGATGGTACTGTGACAACTTAGAAATAAACTAGATGAAAAATGGTGAAGATCCTGGTTTCTTGTGAGCCTACTTTTCCACAAAAAGAAGTATGTAAAAATAAAAATGTAATTGGTAGTGATTGGGATGAAAATAGGTAAATTTGGAGAATTAAATAACATAAGTATTGATACAATTAGACATTACATGGATCTCGGTCTCATTATTCCTGAAAAAAAGGGAGGTCACTATTTTTTTGACGAGTATTGTCAAACTGATTTAGAGCTTATATTACAATACAAAGAGCTAGGATTTAGTTTGAATGAAATTAAAGAACTATTTTTTTATAAAAATTTAGCGAAATCTATGAATTACGAAAAAGATACTTTTTACCAATCTTTGTTTAAACTGAAATATGACAAGATGGAACAGGAAATAAAACTTTTGGAGAAGAAACGGGATAAATTAAAAGAAGTGCTACATGATTTATTATTAACAAATGAAACTTCTAATTCAATTATAGGGATAGATTTAAGTGTACTACATTTACTTACATGTTCTAAGTGTAGACAAAAACTAATTCTTCAAGATGGAATTATTAATAACAATCAAATTACTGAGGGGAAGTTCATTTGTAATTGTGGGGAAGAATATATAATTACCTCAGGAATAATAACTGCTAGTAAATTATTCAAAGCAAATGAGCAACCGGCACATAAAAATACTATTTCGGATTATATTCATGAAACTGATAATGCGTATTTGGAAAATATGCATAGAGAAGGGCAATGGGCGAAAAAGAAACTATTACATTTAAATTTAAATAACAAATTAATACTGGATATAGGATCGGGACTTGGGTTCTTTTTGAGAAACATTTATGAAGAACTGCCAGAAGATTGCCTATACATTGCAGTGGATAGAGATTTTAATAAACTTTTATTTTTAAAGGATGTATTAGCGAGTAGAAATCCGAAAAGAAATATTCTCTTTATCTGTGCTGATTTTTTGAACATCCCTATTCAGAACAAGTCTGTTGATATTGTAATTGATCATTCTGGTACGAGCAATTATAGTTTTGAGCATGAGAATTTTTTACTTCACGAATTAAATCCACTTTTTAAAACGGATTGTTATTTATTAAGTTTATTTATTTTATTTAAAAATTTCAGCTCAAATAGCCAAATTACAAACAACTTTCGAGCAAATTTTACACTTTCAAAAGTAACAAAAGAGATCCAAAATCTACAGTTTCAATCCATCGATGAAAGTACTTCAAACTATTTGAAACGAGGAGGTAAGTACGAGGATTTCTTTGTTCAAGGAGAAGAAATTTATACATATTCATTTTTCGGAAAAAGATGGGGTTAACCCCATCTTTTATTTATTTTCCCTTAAAACTTTTCAAATTGTACATATTGCTATTGGGTTGACCCAAGAACTTACAATGTACGTAACACATAGTTAGGCAGGGGGAAAAGTGATGGGAAGTTTACGATTACATATAGAAAATAAAAAAAGCAACCAAGAACTAAAAAATATTTGTCTCTATTCCATTGGGAAAACAGTATCAATACTCGGTAGCTCTATTTATAGTTTCGCGTTAGGATTATATGTTTTACAAATAACCGGATCTGCGTTAAATTTCGCGATTACGCTCATTTTAGGAACAATTCCTATGATTGTTTTGAATCCATTTGCTGGTGTCATTGCTGATAAAGTTGATAAAAAGAAACTTGTCGTTTGTATGGATCTACTTAGTGGCTGCTTATTAATAGCTGTTTATATAGTAAGCAGCCACTATGGATTAAACTTATTCATCATTTATACTACAACCTTTCTTATGACGGTATTTACAACCTTTTTTGGAATAGGGTTAGAAGCTGCGAAACCGAATATCGTCTCTAAAGAGAGGCTTATGAGTATTAATTCTATAAGTAAAATTATCGATTCTGTATCTTTAATTCTTGGCCCTATGTTAGGTGGTATCGTTTTTTCAATATTTAATATTAAAACTTTTATAATTATAAACGGTATTTCTTTTATTCTTTCAGGGATAGCATTACTATTTATTCATTTTAGACTGTTCGAGTACAACATAAATGAGCGAAATTCAAAAAGAGGAGTTAATTTTATTAAAGATATAAAAGAGGGGTTTTCTTACTTACTTGAAAAGGAAAGCTTAAAGAATACGTTTCATATTTTAATTTCGTTTAATTTCTTCTTAGGCTTTGCTGTAACTGTTCCATTGCCATACATTATTAACACAGTACTCAATCTTGGTTCTAAGCAATTTGGTATCATTCAAGGGACTTTTCCAGTAGGGATGATAATCGGTGCAATTGTAGTAAAAAAGATAACTGATCGTTTTTCTTACTCTTATCTTTTGAAAAAACTAAGTTCTATGTTGTCAGTTTTTATGATTATTTTAGGAATTCCAGTTTTATTCAAAAGTTTTGAAGTGAATGATTTAGTATTCGTTATTACGTATTGTTTTGTTATGATCTTTTTAGGGTTTATTATAGCGCTAATTGATATTCCTTTAATTTATTTCATGCAAAATGAGATTCCCGATGAATACAGGGGAAGGGTTCTCAGCATTGGATTAAGTATAGGTAAAATGATGCTCCCTATAGCAATGGCACTATCCGGTCTATTATTAAATTATATCCCAGCGTACACCATTCCAATTGTAGGGGGATTCTTATATTTAATAGTAATTAAAGTTTCATCAAATCGTTTCATATTAGAGGTTCATTCGAAAGATTATAGTGCTTAATAGATTCTTAGATTATTTTTAGAATGGATACTGCTACTTCTTTTAAGCTAAGAAAAGCAAATACTATAAAATGAAAATTTATTTGGTAAATCGGTTTCATAAATTATAAAAAGCACAGGATTATCATCCTGCGCTTTTTTATCGTAATTCAGCTGTTTTTCTAATAACAATCTTATCAATATCATCTTCTTCATCACCGATAAATAAACCGCGTTCTTTTAAATACGCTTCAAAATATAAATCTGCTTCTGCACGTTCATCATACGGTTTTACAGACAGAACGAAACCTAATTTGTTTTGTTCCTCTAAATGAGAAGTGGAGATGTAGGCTGGTACATTGTGGCGTAAAAAGAGCTCTTTAACCGGAATAATCATATCTTTCATTAATTTCGTTAACATACCCATTTCAAACTCGAAATTAAAGCGATCTATACTACACAAATCAGCGAATACTACACCGATAAAACCTGTATTAAATACTTCTTGATATTCCACTTCTTCGTTACCGTAAAAATTCTTTTCGATTAAATAATTTATAAAGTAAGCAACACCGTCACTTTGTTCAAATGGTTTCGTTGAAAGAACAAAGCCGATTTTCTTTTGTTTATGTAAATACACACATGACATGTATGCTGAAATATTATGTTCTTTAAATAGAGAACTTGTTGCCCCAGAGAGACCATCAAGTACGTGATGAACAATTTGAAGTTTTTTACGAGCGAAATAATAGGATTTCTTTTGTAACTCCAATGTATCAATAAAGACAGAGCCGATAAAGCCTGTATTTGAAATGATAGGTGTTTGCTTTTTTCTTCCTCTGCGCTTTGCTTGAGCCATTGTAAAAATCATCCCTTCATGTACAATTAAAATAAAAAGAACATTTGTTCGTATACTTGTATTTTACTATTAAAACGCTCTAAAGTAAAGGGTTTTTGACGAAAAAATAACAAAAAAGACACCTGTAAAAGGTGTCTTAAACGCTGTAGGGAAGAGGGTTCACTCCTACAATTTATATTATGATACAGAAACGATCTCTTCTGTATCTTCTACATCTAAATGACAGTCCATAGTACGAACATCTTGATCTTCATGACTTCCGAAATAAATAGTAATTTTCATATGTATCGCTCCTTTATTCTAGGAATACCTAAAATAATTACTAGTAATGTTAATATTTATTATATACCACTTTTTTCATTCCGACAACGGTATATCATTTTTAATTCTTTTCGGGGGAAAAGAGTGATGTATAGAGCTATTTTTATAGAAATTGGCATATTGCATATATGTTATATTTAATACTGAACGATGTAAATACACATTTTTATGAAAGGAGAAAAATGAATGAATTATAAACAGTTATTAATAGATAATTTCACATATAAAACGTCATATATTGCGCGGCAGCTACATGGAATGAATGTAAAAGAAACGAAGGAGTATATTGCTATCGACTGTGGTTTACCTGCAGATACATTTAATATCATTACTTTATTAAACAATGATTTAACGGAAGGTATTGAGAAATTATATAAAGTGGTAAACAACTATAATCAAAAGAAATTTCCAATGAGTGTTTGGTTTTGGGATGATAGGAAAGAGAAGATTATAAAAAGCGAATTAACAAAAATCGGCTTAAAAGAAGCAGAACAAAATATCGCGATGGTAGCAAATTTAAAAACAATACATCCAACAATAAATATGCCAAAAGATTTTAAGATACAAAAAGTCTTTTCACCAGAACAAATTAAAAATTTTGGAGAAGCATTAGCTAGTCTATTTGGTACATCAGAGGAAGGTATACATGTTCAAGCATTCTACAATCAAACTGCTTCTATCGACTTATGGAATAGTGGAAATATGAAACTATACTTAGGAATTTATAAAGACGAAGTCGTATCGGTCGGTTCATTAATATGTACAAAAGATAGTGTTGGTATTTATGATATAGCAACGAAAGAAGAAATGAGAGGAAAAGGATTTGGCTCTACTATGTTTCATTACTTGCTGCAGGAAGCAAAGAAATTAAATGTTGCTCAATGCGTATTACAAGCTTCACCTGATGGGATTAATATTTATAAAAAGGCCGGTTTTCAATCTGTTGGACAAATGACTGTATTTGAAAATCGGCATTTAATCGAATAAATTATTCGATCCAAATTGCTTTTATGTAGGAGTTAATACATCATTATGAAAAAGACATATATTATTACGATACTTTGCACCTTTATAGTAATAGGTACTTTCGTTTTAAATAAAGTAAATGAACTTAAGTACACGAAAGCTATTCATCAATCAAATCATATAAAAAACATTGCACATAGAGGAGCTTCTGGGTATGCACCGGAACATACAATAGCAGCTTATACATTAGGACAGCAATTAAAAGGAGATTTTATAGAAATTGATCTTCAAATGACAAAAGACGGACATTTAGTAGCTATGCATGATGAAACAGTAAACCGCACTACAAATGGTACGGGGCTAGTTAAGGAATATACATTAGAAGAAATAAAGCAACTTAATGCAGGTTCTTTTTTTTAATAAAAAGCATCCAACTTTAGCAAAGAAAGAATTGGAAGCTGCTACAGTCCCGACACTAGAAGAAATTATAAAGCGATACGAAATAAGAGATAAAGTTATTATTCAATCATTTAGTGAAGAAAGTCTGCAAAAAATTCATAGTTTAGATGTTACTATACTGCTAGTACAATTACTACCTTACAAAAAGGTAGTTCAATTAACTGAATTAGAGATGAAAAAGTATAAAACATATTGTATTGGCCTTGGAATGAACTATAAATATATTGATTCAGCTTATGTAAAGAGAATAAAGAAACATGGATTAGAGGTTCATCCATTTACTGTAGATAATGAAAAAGATATGAAAAAGTTACTTTTATGGGGAGTTGACGGGATGTTTACGAATTACCCGGATCGATTACACTCTTTATTAAAAGATACTGTTCTTAATGTAATATTTTACAAAAATTTTCGATTAATATATGATTAAACTAATCTTGTTAAGTTGAAAAGGAGTGTAAGTAGTATGAATATATTAGCTGTTGTTCCACGCCTTTATGTTTCAGACTTACAAACTCATCTAGAATTTTACAAAATACTATTGGATCAAGAAACACCACAAGAATTTCAAATGAACGGAACACATGTGATTAGATTTACAAATTTACTTTTAATTGAAGATTTAAATGAAACAATTAAGAATCAAGTTGCTGCAACGATCGTGATTGATGATCTCCAAAAAGTAAAAAAACTAGTCTTCAACTATAACGGTGAAATGATTACTGAGCCAATACAAGTACCCACAGGTATGAAAATGATAGTGCGACATCCAGATGGTAACATCATTGAATACATAGAGCCAATATTGAAATGAAATCCGAAAAAGAATCCAATATTTTTATTGGATTCTTTTTATTTAGCTCTAAGTGACGAACTCAAAGCAATACGATTTTGAATTTATTAATAAAATATTACATTGAGTATGATTTTTCATAATAATCATCAGAAAGTAACGAAATTGTAATGAATTTTAACTACGCTTTTTATATTTTTTTGATACACTGGCTACGAGAGGAATACCGATTAATGTAGGTAAAAACCAAAACCATATAGGTGGCAGTAAATTAATTATAGGAATATGAATACCGACGTTGACTAAAAGTGCGGTAACAGCACCGATATAGGAGACCAACATACCTCTAATATGGTGATGAAGCCAATTTTTCCAACGCTTTTTTCGTGCAAGGTAGCCATAAATCGCAAATGAATAAGAAAAAATTGCTACATAAAATAAATATGCGATTTTATCCCAGTTTATAATGGATAATATAATTGCAGTAAGGGTGATGACAACATAGGATGCATGATATATTTCACCCCATTCTGTATGTTTTCCTTTCTTCTTTTGAGCAACCATCGCTACAATCCCAGTGATTAAGCATATCGTTCCAAATAATATGTGGATGGTTAAAAGAATGTTGAAAATGCTCATAATAATTCCTCCTTTTTTATTTTTATAGTATTGCAGTATAGGAGAAAAGTTGAAACATATTGTTTATTCACTTTAATATATTGAAATAAAGTTACTCCAAGAACAAGTTTAAACGGACAAATTTTTCTTGAATTAAGTGAGACACGTATTATGTGAAATGAAGGAGAGACTTCTATGTTTACATCTATTACATATTTACAATCAGGGAATGACAAGCAACAAAAGGTATATGATGTTTTGAATAAACTCAATATAATGGAGGATTTAGCTTTATATAGTCCCGTTCTTTGCGGAACAATCCCTATAAGAATTGATACTCTTCAATCTGACTTAGATATAGTAATGGAAGTACATAACTTTGATGTTTTTGAACAAGAAATGAGATCTTTATACGGTTCTTATAAAGGATTCAAAATAAAAAAGAAAAAAATTAAAAATACCGAATCGATAAAGGTAAATTTTGAATTTGAAGGTTTTGAATTTGAATTATTTGCTCAACCTAAGCCAGTACGTAATCAAAATGCATATAGGCATATGATAGTAGAGCACATGCTATTAATGCAGCACCCCCATATAAGGGAAGAAATTCTTCGCTTAAAAGAGAACGGTTTAAAAACAGAACCTGCTTTTGCTCAAGTATTAAACATTAACGGGGATCCTTATGACGGACTTATTGTGTTGGGGCAGGAAATGCGGTTGTGGTAAATAAGATACATAAAAACTCCTCTATAGATAAAAGAGGAGTTTTTGTTATGCCATTAGCTTACGAATTAATTCACTCAGTAATTTAATCCCGTTAGTCATTTGCTCTGGAGAAGCATATCCATATGATAAACGAATGTACCGATCAGATTCTTCTTCATAAATACGTCCTGGATTTAAAAGAATTCCTTTTGATAGCGCCTCTAAAAATAATTTTTTCATCGGAATGTTAGGTACAATCTTTAGCCATATAAATAATCCACCACTAGGAATATCCCACGATGCAACATCTGCACAGTACTTATTTAAAGCCCGTATCATGATTTTTCTTCGTTCTTTTAATTGAATTCTTACGTTTGCAACATGGTCTTCATAAAAACCTTTATGTATCCATTCAGCAGCAACTCTTTGGGATAATGAACTCGATCCATAGTCTGTTTGCATTTTTATATCTGACAATCTATCAATTACAGGTTCGGGTCCAATGATCCATCCAATCCTAAGTCCAGGGCTAAGTGTTTTAGAGAGACTACCAACGTATAATACATGTCCATGTTTATCTATCGACTTTAAAGGAGCTGGAGGGGGTTCATCAATCCATAACTCGCGGTAAATATCATCTTCAATAATAGGCAACTGTTCCTTTTCACATATCTTTATTATTTCTTTTCTCCGCTCTTGAGACATTAATATCCCTGTTGGGTTTTGAAAACTAGGGATAGAATATAAAATGTTTCTCTTTTGACTGTATTTAATGCGTTTTAATAATTCGTTAGGTAAAATACCGTGATGATCCATAGCTATACCAGATAAATTTATATTTGCTGATTGAAATACATGAAGTGAATATAAGTAAGAAGGTTGTTCAAGTAATACTGTTGATTCTCTATGCAAAAGACCAATTGATATTAATTGCAATGCTTGTAATGCACCAGAGACGATTAATATAGAACTGGCTGATGCATGTATTCCGAATGATTTTACATATTTACTAATTGCTTCACGTAACGGTAAAAAACCTTTTTGTTCTCCGTATCCAAAATAATCTAATTCGTCACATACACTTTTCATAATGGACTGCATCGTTTTTAGTGGAAAAAGTTCAGGAGCAAGTTCACCTTTACAAAGATGGATAAGTGTTTTATTTGCTTCTGCTTCATTTATTTCTCGTACCATTAACTTGCTAGGTTTATGAATACCAGCCTTTACATATTCACTCCAATCAGGCGGTGGATTTGTCGCTAATAATGACCATGTATTATTTGTTACAATTGTTCCTGCTCCAATTTGTCCTTGAATTAAGCCATCTGCCATCATTTCATCTAGCGCAGTTATTACAGTACTTCGATTTACATGAAATAATTTGGCTAACTGCCGTTGACTAGGGATCTTACTTCCAATAGGCCATTCACCGTTTTCGATTTTTTCTTTCATATATTCTACTATCTGCCGATATTTAGGCAGTTTTTTATTCGTTGTCATAAAAAAACTCCCTCGTTCACTTTAAAAATGCCAAGTGGTTGGTTTTTACGATAAATAACTGGTTGAAGACATTGTAACAACTATTAAATATGATTAAAAGAAATAATTGGTAATTTAAAAATGGTTGGTTTATTAGAAAGGGAGAGAAAACATGCATAATAAAAAATGGGATTTACGCATTATATATGCTCACGCGTTTACGATCCTTATATGGGGAACTGCTTTTCCGGCAATTCGTATGGGACTCGAATCTTATACACCTGAGCATCTTACTTTACTACGCTTATTAATCGCTTCATTTATACTTCTGTTGTTTTCTTTTATCTACAAGTTACGACTACCAGACTTAAAGGATATCCCAGCAATTTTTATGTTCGGTGCTTTAGGGTTCACTTTTTATCACATTGCATTAAACTACGGCGAAAAAACAGTAAATGCTGGTTCTGCAAGTTTAATTGTTTCGGTCACACCTATAGTAACGGCAATTCTTGCTTCTATATTTTTAAACGAAAAAATGAAATTAAATGGTTGGATCGGTGGTGTAATTAGTTTTATAGGAATTGCTCTCATATCATTTAGTCAAGGAGATACTATGCAATTAAATAGTGGAGGATTATTTATATTATTAGCAGCGATTTCAGAAAGCCTATATTTTGTTTTCCAAACTTCTTACTTAAAAAAGTATGGCTTCTTAACATTTACCATATATACAATTGTATCTAGTACTGTATGTATGCTTATTTTCTTACCGGGATTGTATCAAGAAATACTAGCAGCTCCTCTTGAAGTGAATATGAGTGTTATATATTTAGGGTTATTTCCAACAGTACTCCCATATATCGCATTAGCTTATATCATATCTCGTGCCGGTGCTGCTGAGGCAACAAGCTCTCTATATTTAACGCCAGTAACTGCATGTTTTATTGCTTGGTTATGGTTAGGTGAAGTACCGACATTTGTTTCAATAATTGGCGGGGGAATTACTATACTTGGAGTTTTAATTGCACATGTATCATTAAAGAAAGAAATACAAAGTGACGAGTACTACAATACAACAAAGTAGCGTTTATTTTGTGATACCAATTTAGCACATATCGTAACCAATTAACTTTAGAAATCGAAACAGGGATTTATTTCACTACGTTGAATATATAAATACATTCTCTTTATAAAGGAGCTTACAATATTGAATGTCCAGTTAAAGGTTGTTACGAGAGAGAATTGGGAAGATGCCTTAAAGCTACAAGTTAAAGAAAATCAGACGAAATTTGTTCCATCTGTAGCAGTTTCACTTGCTAAAGTGTATATAAAGCCAGATGGTGACAATGTAGAGTACATACCGTTTGCGATATACGATGGCGAGCTAATGGTTGGTTTTATTATGCATGCTGTTGTAAAAGAGACAACTGATATGTATTGGATAAATGGATTTATTATTGATCAAAATCAGCAAGGGAATGGCTACGGAAAAGTGGCATTACAGAAAAGCATCTATTTAATAAAAAATACATATAACGCGTGTAAAGAAATTAGATTAACAGTACATAAAGATAATATTTCTGCAAAGAAACTATATGAGCGTTTTGGTTTTCAATCATTGGGACATGATTATGATGGTGAGCAAGTGTATCGTTTATTTGTTAATCAAATATAAAGTAAATGACTGGGAGGAATAACAGTTGAAAAATAAATTTCATCATATTGTAAGAACGGTTATGATTAAGGATAATAAATTGTTAGTAGCTGAATATATTGGCCATCATTATTTTTTACCAGGTGGTCATGTTGAAGTTGGCGAATCAGCTGAGAATGCATTAATAAGAGAACTGCGAGAAGAACTCGGAGTAAATTGTAGTATAAAACAATTTTTAGGAGTTATAGAAAATCAGTGGCAAGATAAAGAAGTGCTTCACCATGAAATCAATCACATTTTTGAAGTAGATTCGCAAGAGTTACATATTGATTTCATACCAAAATCGAAAGAAGCTCATTTGGCGTTTCACTGGATAGATTATAATCAAGAAGCTTTAAACACATATAAAATCATGCCAGCGCCTTCAGTAAAAGAGTTACTAGAAAGAAAATTAAGTGAAGAACTAGCAAACTGTTGGATTAGTAATTTTTAAACGCCTCTATTAATAGTAAATACGTCCACCGAAAGGAAAGTAACAAAATAGGCTGAAAAACAAGGTACATCACCTAGTGTAAGTTCATATTTTGTTGATGTACGCATTTAGTCTATAGTCTTGTTTCTACCTTGTTTGCAAAAATATACGAACTTTAACATTGGGACGGAATTTATTTTTATAAATGGAGGGTTTCATAATGAATCAGTTTCAACAAGAACTACAATCATTAAATCTTAATGATTATCAATCTGGTAATGTTGTGTATTGGGATCAACTACAACAAAATCAATATCCATACTATTACATCCAAGACGATGCACGTCGTTGCGGCGGATGCGGAGGTTGTGGTGGTCGCTGTGGTGGATGTGGCGGTGGAAGATGCGGAGGTTGTGGTGGTCGTTGTGTAGGATGCGCTGGTTGTTTCGGTTGTTTTAACTGCTGGAACTGGTGGATCATATAAGTGTAGAAAATCAATACTATTTCGCATGAAAGAAAGGTGTAAATATTATTTTATACTTTTCTTTCATGCTGTAATTTTTATTTGTTTTTAGGGGGATTTAGTTGAGAATATAAAAGAAAAAAATCATAGTTCTGCAACAGCACTTTGTATTATAAAAGATAACAAAATTGTACTAGAGCATTATAGTGGATATCACTCAAATATATCGATTAATAAAAAAGTAACTGCATCTTCACAATTCAATGTTGCTTCTGCGAGAAAAAGTTATCTAGGTTTAATGGTAGCATACGCGCTTTACGAGGGGAAATTAAACTCTATTGATGAGGAAACGATAAAGTACTTTAAAGATTTCGATCCTGTATTATTTGGAAAAACACGATAAGACATTTAGTAACACATTCGCACGGTTTAACTGAAACTGATGACGGGACAATTTTTCGTGAATTTGAACCTGGACAAGCATGAGCGTATAGAGATATAAATGTAAGAATGATTACACATCTTATTTAACAGCTCAATATTAAAAGTTTCCCTGAATTGTTAAAGGAGCGTGTATTTGATCTGGCTAACTTCCAGGGAACAGGTTGGAGAATTCAGCAAGATGAAAATTTAGTTGAAGCAAACAAAGACGCGATAAGTAAAATTGGTACGGTAGATGACGGTACTAAAAAAATTTATTTGTCTCATCTAGAGAATTTGCTTATTGGGGCAATCTTCATTTAAAGATAGAAATTGCCACGAGTTTGCAGAGTCCAACATTTACTAACAAAGAACTACCACAAAACGTGTTTTTTTGGTTCGCTCAAAATGAACCTGTGCTTTTAAGTGAGCTTGGTGAAAGAGTTCCAAAAGGATCGTATCAAATATTAGGAATTACCGGACCGACTCTTTTAGTAATACCTGAATATAATGTAGTTGATGCGAAAATGTATAATAAAAGATATAACTACGGCGGTGATAATTATTTATATTATTTACGTGAATTTAGCAATTTAGTCGCTGATACATTTCGTAATGGTAATAGGGCATAATTACTCCTATAATGAAAAGGAGTGATAGAAAGTGAAAAATAAAATGAATAAAAACAAAAAGCAAAATATTAAAGATGTAAATACAGAACAAAATGCGATTTATAGCGATCCAAAAGATGCGGCTAATATGCAAACGGTACCGCAGCCGAAGGATTTTGATGAAATTGAATATTAATTTTTCGCCCATCCGACTATATGATGAATGAAAAATACATCTTAAGTCCCATCACATGATTGAAATCTTTTGGTATTCTATATACATAAGCATTGGAAAATGTCTTATCTTAACAAAGCTTTCTTTAAGTAAATCTAATATAACCTGCAAAAAGACACTTCATTATGGAGTGTCTTTTTGTGTACATGAATTCAATTTCCATTTTCCTTACAGTATCTTGCTTTTTATGATGGTTATACTAACTGTGAAAATCCATGTCATGATAAAAGAAGGGGACAGTTAGTATGAAACAAACCTCTATAAATCCATTACTAATTGTTTTAGGTACAATCATTGTTCAAATTGGCCTTGGGACAATTTATACATGGAGTTTATTTAATCAGCCCCTTGTTAGTAAGTTTGGATGGAATCTCAATGCAGTTGCAATAACTTTCTCCATAACAAGCTTTTCTTTATCATTTTCAACCTTATTTGCAGGAAAGTTGCAGCAAAAATTAGGACTTCGAAAACTCATCGCTACTGCAGGGATTGTGCTGGGACTCGGTTTAATACTTAGTTCACAAGTTTCTTCCTTACCATTACTATATTTATTAGCTGGTGTAGTAGTTGGTTATGCTGATGGAACTGCTTATATTACCTCACTATCTAATTTAATTAAATGGTTTCCAAATCGAAAAGGACTTATTTCTGGTATATCTGTTTCTGCATATGGAATGGGCAGCTTAATCTTTAGATATATAAACGGAAGTCTCATCGATAGCCTTGGTGTATCACAAGCATTTTTATATTGGGGTATCATCGTTTTACTTTTAGTATTAACGGGATCGTTCTTCTTACGTGAAGCAATTGTGAGTAATACTGTAACGGAGACGTTACACAATGATTATACGCCTCGTGAAATGATGCGAACGAAACAAGTGTATCTTTTGTTTTTTATGCTATTCACATCATGTATGGGCGGTCTATATTTAATCGGTATGGTAAAGGATATCGGGGTACAGCTCGTTGGACTTAGCGCAGCAACTGCAGCTAACGCCGTTGCAATGATTGCAATTTTTAATACGGTAGGTAGAATCGTTCTTGGAACGTTATCAGATAAAATTGGCCGAATGAAAATTGTCTCTGCAACGTTTATTATAATTGGCTTGTCAGTCTTTACTTTAAGTTTCATTCCACTAAATTACGGTATTTACTTCGCTTGTGTAGCAAGTGTCGCCTTTTGCTTTGGTGGTAATATCACAATTTTCCCAGCAATTGTTGGAGATTTCTTCGGATTAAAAAACCATAGTACAAATTACGGGATTGTATATCAAGGTTTCGGGTTTGGTGCACTTGCAGGAGCATTCATTGGAGCATTACTTGGTGGATTTCAACCGACCTTTATTATAATCGGTGTTTTAAGTGTTATTTCCTTCATTATTTCGATATTAATTCGTCCACCAAAAGCAGAAAAGAAAAAAGAAACACAACATTTATATAGGAAAGTAGCTTAAATATAAAAAGAGTCCTCAAAAAGGGCTCTTTTTATATTACAAAATATTTGATTTCCCCTTTTTAATAAATGTGTAGGAAGAATAGAGTTACTTAATTCAAAATGAAATGATTTGAAAAGTAATAAAGTGATTTATTTCTCAACGAACTAAGTAGCAGATTAGTAAAATATTCATATTGTTTTATAAAGGTACTGAAATCATGTTTTAAAACTACATTAACCACCTTTGTTATTAGATATGAGATTCATTTGTATATCATTATTTTATTATAAAGGTAGTTGGCTTATTTTGATTACAATTATAATTTCTTCTTTTATGGCATTCACTGCAACAAATATTGATGACATTTTTATACTCCTTGTTTTATTCTCACAAGTAAAGACAGTAATAATTAAGAAGGAAGCTAGAGCTGTCCGAGAAAAAACTAAGATGAAAGAACTTTATATTGTTATTGGACAATATTTAGGATTTAGTGTAATTATTTGTTTGAGCATCATTGGTTCTTTAAGTTCTTTTTTCATTCCTATATCTTGGATTGGTTTATTAGGATTCGTGCCAATTTATATGGGAGTGAAAGGACTATTGTCACTTCGTTCTTATAAAGGTACTGAAGTCATTGCTAATGCTTCTAGTTCAATATTTAAAGTGGCTTCGATAACATTAGCTAATGGAGCTGATAATATTTCAATTTATATACCAATGTTCGCTAGTCAAAATCTTAAAACAAATATTGTTACATTAGTTATCTTTTTTTGCATGATAGCAATATGGTGTTTTATTAGCTACAAATTGTTAAGAGCCCCTATTTTAGCTGATGTACTTGAGAAAAACTGTCATATACTCGTTCCAATTGTTCTAATTTGTTTAGGAATATTCATTATTTTGCGTAGTAATACAATTGAATTATTGTACTAACGGAAAGTTTTATTAAATGAATCGCACTACGTATAAGGCCTTATTACAGATGGAGTTTAGTAGGGCTTTTCTTTATTTTAGTGAAATGAAACATTGCTCTACGAATATTAAGTTAGACAGGATATGACGATTATCAAATTGAATAGATACTTTAAAAGGAGCGTGATAATTAAAATGAAAATAGTAAAACAATGGGTCCAAGAAGATAGTGATTACATAAGAGAAAAAGTAATTGAATATAACCAAAAACATATTTCGGATGAAGAGAAAAAGCCTTCAGAAAAAATTAGTTTTATAGTGAAAAATGAAAAGGAAGAAATTGTAGGCGGAATAACTGCAATTACATTTTGGCACCACGTACATGTTGATTTCCTGTGGGTTTCTGAAGAGTATAGACACGAAGGCTACGGAAGTAAGTTATTAAAACTAATTGAAGAATTTGCAATTGAAAAAGAGTGTAGGTTAATTAATTTAGATACTTTTAGCTTTCAGGCACCTGCCTTTTATAAAAAGCATGGATATAAAGTAATTGGAGTAAGTGAAAATCACCCTAAAGGGCACAATCGATATTATTTAGAAAAAAGGTTAGAAAGTATATAGAATCCAAAAATGAATGAATCAAACCATAAAGAGCGTACGTTGAATAATTACTTTCAAAATACGTTCTTTTTTATTTAGTAATGAAGGGTTATCGATTATTGACTTTACTAAGAGTAGATAAATGAAATACTCTATTAATTTTTTTATATTTTAAAACGATTAAATGGTAGAATGTAACAAAGGCAGAAAATTCTCGTTATTAAAGGTGGACTTAGATGAAAAAAGTAAATGTTACATATGCACTATTATACGATAAAACAAATGAAAAGATCTTGATGGTAAAAAACAAAGGGAAGAATGGTTCTTATTATACGCTATCAGGTGGCGCAGTTAAATTAGGAGAAACGTTAGAGGAGGCAGTAATTCGGGAAGTGAAAGAAGAAACCGGGCTACATATAACTGTAAACGGTATTTGTTACATTAGCGAAGCTTTTTTCGAAGAGAGAGGACACCATGCAATATTCTTTAATTTTTCAGGTGAAATAATTGGTGGGGAAACAAATATAACAAGACCACAAGAAATTGAAGAGATTACTTGGATGGAATTACATAGAGCAGCACCGCATTTACGTATACCGGAACACTTATTAAATACATTACAAAGGAAAGAAACAGTACCTTACTTCTTTAACGGAACAATCATTCATCAATCTTCATAAAATTATCATTTCATGTAAGGCGGGGAAAAAATGGAGTTTATCGTTAGTCATAAACACTTCACTCAAGCACTTTCAGATGTAAGTAAAGCTATATCTACTAAAGCTATAATCCCTATATTATCGGGCATAAAAATAACTGCAGATCAATCTGGAATTACTTTAATCGCAAGTAATTCAAATATTTTCATCGAAAAATTCATCCCAAGTTCTAACGAAGACGACCAAATTACAACTATAGTAAAAGCAGGAACTATTGTAGTACCTGCAAAATATTTTATTGAAATTATAAAGAAAATGCCAAGCAATGTAACAATAAAAAGTAAGGATGAGCAAATCATTGCGATACAGTCAGAAGAAATCACATTAAACTTAAATGGACTTCCAACAAATGAGTTTCCGAATGTACCACTGATAGACGATCATGCAAAAGTACAAGTAGAAACAGAACAATTGATTGAAGTGTTTAAACAAACTGCCTTTGCAGTAGCTAAAAATGAATCTAGACCTATTCTTACTGGTGTTCATTTAGAGTTAGATCATAATAAGTTAATTTGCGTAGCAACTGATTCTCATAGACTTGCTATACGCGAAACGATAATTTCTTCAGATGTGAAAGCAAGTTGTATCGTACCAAGTGCAACGATTAGTGAACTGCTAAAATTAATGAGTAGTAATTCAGAATTCGTAGACATCTATCTTTCAGAAAGTCACATTATTTTTACATTCGGCACAACTACGTTATATTCGAGACTAATTGAAGGGAAATATCCTAATATATCTAGTTTAATTCCAAATGAATTTCAGACAGTTATTAACGTAGATAGAAAAAGGATTTTACAAGGTGTAGATCGATCCAGCTTATTAGCAAGTGAATGGGCAAATAACAATGTCAACTTAGAAATCATAGACGAATCCACATTAAAAATTTCTTCTAACGCGTCTCAGATTGGTAAAATATCCGAGACACAACAGATAGATGCGATTCAAGGTGGAAAACAATTAAATATATCTTTCGATGGACGATTTATGATGGATGCCTTAAAGGCAATAAAAGAAGAAACGGTTACTTTAAGTTTCAGTGGTTCTATGAGACCCATATTAATTGAAGCAGGGACGCAATCTACAGCAGTACATCTTATATCTCCAGTGAGAACTTATTCATAACAAAGGAAGGAATCACATTATGTACAAGCACACCTTATGTTTTATAAAGAGAAATGAAGAGATACTTATGTTAAATAGAGAATATGACCCTGTAAAAGGATTGTGGAATGGGGTAGGGGGAAAGATAGAAAAGGGAGAAACACCTTTAGAGAATGCAATCCGTGAAATAAAAGAAGAGACTAATATAGAAGTTATGCATGACCAAATTCAATTTAAAGGGATTATTAAGTGGGAGGACTCTTCATATTCTGGCGGTATGTATATTTATCTAGTAGAGATACTTAATGATTTTACATATCAAACTCCAAAAAAAGTATTAGAAGGAATTTTAGATTGGAAAGAGATTTCTTGGATTTTAAGTGACTATAATTACGGTGTAGGAGAGATGATACCAAAATTTTTATTTGAAGTACTCCACAATGAATTATTATTAGAGCACAATTTTGTTTTATCTAATCATAAACTAATAGATTATAGGAATGACGAATTGGCTAAGCAGGACAGCTCTATATATAATATAGTTCAATTATAAAAAGCAGGAATTGTACTCTATCATACACAGCAAAATAATTTTAACGTAAATGATTCGAAGAGTAGCTAAGGAGAAAATTTATATGAGGATGAGTGTATTGAAGAAACTAATTATTTTACTCATAGCTGTAGTTCTAATTACTTTTGCTTTTTATCAATATAACAAAAAAGATGGTTTATCTAAAAATGATAAGGTGTATGTAGAAGACTTTAAAGGCAAAAATGATTCAAACAAAATACAATCTGCTATTAATAAAGCAGCATCTAGTAAAATGAAAACAGTATTGCTTGATGATAAAAAGTATAAAATTACGTCACCAATTATAGTGAAACAGGGTGTAAAGTTATTATTTGGTTATGGAACACAATTTGTTGTTGAAGGTAATTTTAGAGTTCTAGAATTAGAAAAAAATGCTTCTATCGAAGGAGCCTATATAGCGATAGACGATCCTACATTTAATTCTGAAGTTATATATTTAAACGGAAAAAATAAGTATTATAACACTTGGCACAAGACACAAATAAAAGATATAAATATTATCAATTGGACAGAAACGAATAAAGGTACCGGAATTTCTTTGTATGCTGGTGGGAAAGAAAATGAAATTTCATTTATTAACTTTGAAAATATAAAAGTTGTAGGAATGGAAACTGGGCTAAAATTAGTAGCAAAGAAACCGCAATCTGGTTATGCCTGGATAAATGCCAACCGTTTTATGAATTTTTCACTTGAAGATTGTGTAAATATGATTTATATGGATAGTAATGTGACTACGCCAAATGAAATTAGTGGTAACCAATTTACAAATCTACAAATACAGCCATCAAGTAAAACCAAAAACATATTAAGAGTAAGTGGACAACATAACGAGTTCAATGGAATGGTGTGGGATTTACAGAAAATCAATCATGAAAAAGAACTCATTGAACTAACTGATAAGAGTATGAATACAGTTATTAATATTACCTCAGTACAGACAAATAGAGTTTTAGATAGTGGGAAAGCAAATATAGTGAAATAAGTTTAAATACAGAAAAAGAGCGAATTCCTTATAAAAGGTTGCGCTCTTTTTCTGTATTTAATTAAATTTCTCTCCACCAGCTTGATGACGGATAGTCTGTAGATTGTAACGTAATCGATTCACCAATTTGCGGCGTTGCGATTTTAACTCCTAAACGCTTTGCTTCTTTCGTAACTCGTTCAATCGGATCACTCCATTCATGTAATGCTAATGTAAAAGCACCCCAATGAATCGGGAGGAGTAGTTCTCCTTTCACGTCAAGATGAGCTTGTACGGTTTCTTCTGGCAACATATGAATAGTAGACCATCTCGGATCATATTGTCCGCATTCCATCAATGTAAGATCAAATGGACCGTATTTATCACCAATTTCCTTAAAGTGAGGAGCATAGCCGCTATCACCACTAAAGAAAACTTTAGTCTCTTGCCCGAGAATAAGCCATGAACACCATAATGAACAATCTCTATCTGTCATACCACGTCCAGAGAAATGCCTTGCAGGCGCACATACTAACTTAATATTATCAAATGTAATTTCGTCCCACCAATTATGCTCACTAATTTTACTTGGTGAAACACCCCATTTAATAAGGTATTGTGCAACTCCAGTTGGAACATAAAAATGCTTTGCGCGATCTTTTAACTGCAGAATACTTTTATAATTCAAATGATCATAGTGATTATGTGAAATGATAATCGCATCAATTTCTTGAAGGTCATCACGTTCTAAAGAAAAAGCACCACTATAACGTTTACTAGTAAACAGCGGAAATGGGGAAGAGGCATCTCCAAACATCGGGTCTAATAACAATGTTTTACCTTCTATTTTTAATAGTGAAGCAGAGTGCCCAAACCATGTCACACTCTCTAAAGACTCATTATTTTTATCTGATAAAACAATAGGTAAATTCTTTACAGGACGCAGCTTTGATTTCATTTTAAAGTAATCAGTCATTAAACCTATAATATCTTTCGGTTTAAAACTTACATCAGTATGAATTTGATTTACATATTTCTTTTTCATTCGTTCTCCTTTTTACGTTTAACAATATACGTATGTTGTTATTGTAGCTAATTGTAGTTTAAACGAAATTATTTTACCTTTCATCTTAAATGCAGTACATTTCATAAATTTGTCAAATTCATTATTCTTATATACAAAAAACAACTCATGCAGTAGTTAAAAACTAATATAAAGCAAATGTAAATTGTTTTAATTTGGTAAATACTTTCTTATAAGCAACAAAGAACATACGTTTTGTTATATGTTATAGAAGAAAATACATCTCTAATTATTAAAAGGAAGGAGAGGATGTAAGTGCAAATAGAGAGAAAAAAGAAATCAAAATGTAAACTATCAAAATCTGAAATAACGCAGCTATATACAGAAGGGAAAAGCACCTCAGAAATAGCTACGCTTGCCAATGTGTCTGCTAGGTATATTCGTATGGTTTTAACAGACAATAACGTTCCAAGGCGTGCTATAGGGAGTTGGAAGAGGAAGTATGGCATAGCAGAAGATTATTTTAAAACGTGGTCAAATAACATGGCTTATATATTAGGATTTATAGCAGCAGATGGTGTCATACAAAAAGAAAATCAATGTGTCAGTATATCTCAAAAAGAAAGTTACATTTTAGAAGATATAAAACAAGAACTAAACACAAAACAGCCACTGTATCAAAATAAAAAAACAGGCGTATATATGCTAAACATTAATAGCAAAACAATAAAAGATGATCTAATGAACATTCACGGAATTAAACCGTGTAAATCTTTTAACATTGAATTTCCATTTGTACCAGAAGAATATTTACATCACTTTGTTCGTGGGTATTTTGATGGGGATGGTCATGTAAACTCCCATAGATATTTTGTTAGCTTTGTTGGAGGATCTTATAATTTTATGAATTCTTTTAAAGATATCCTTGAGAATAATAAATTCCAATTAGGTTTTGTTGACAAAGAAAAACAATATCGTATTTACCTAAGTGGTAAAAATAATGTTAATAAATTTTCACAGTGGATTTATAAAAATAAAGGTTTGCATTTAAAGCGTAAATACAATATTTTTCAAGAAAAAGAATAATTGTAATAATTCACGATGAATTATTAATTGAAATCAAAGTAATTGCTATAGCAAACTAATTATAAATATAGTTAAGTCAATCTAAAAGCAACTTGTTTAATCATTAATTTTAAACGAGTTGCTTTTTATTGTGTTTATAACCGCTCATATACAAGACGAATACCAAAGCCTTCAAATTACACCAATTATAAATAAAGAAAAGGGGGGTGTAAAACACTTAACTAATATATAATAAGTTTATTACTTTTTACTAGTTGACATAATATATATTATAGGCAGTTAAAGAAACAAAGCGATATCAGGTATCAAAAACCAAGTAAACTATACTTAATGAGACGGAACAGAGATTTTAAGTGAGATTCACACAAAATCATATCTAAACGAATTTCTACAGTTTTTATCGTTTATTTTGCTAAAAATCCATCGCAGCAAATTCAAATGAATAATCCATTAAGATTTATCGAATCAAAAATCATTTTTGATCAACAAGAAATTTTTATGCGAAAAAATTATTTCTATACAAAATATAAATTAATAATTTTATTTTATGTTTTACTTAATGAATTTATATTGCTATTTACACACGTTTTATAACTTCACTTTATTTGTTGTTATTTATGCTTGACTTTCATTACACTCATCTTTTTTCATTCTAGTTAACATAACGCTTATTTTTAACGTAAAAAAATCTCCCTCACCTTCAGGAAGATTTTTTAGTTTGCTAGTATTTCATTTATAAGATTTTAATAACAATCCCAATTGTAAATAACATTGGAAAAATCTAGATTTAATAAATCGTCTTTCTTTATAAAGAAATTTGCAACACCAGAATCTCCCCACATAATATTTAATGAATCATCTGTATCGATTTGCAGCAATAATACATCATGTTGCTGGTATTTTTCTTCCCATTCTCTTGGATCTGTCTGTGTGAAAAATGGATAACCACCAATTTTATGCCCTTGATCTTTACATAAATCATCATACAGTTCGCCTAATTCTGTATTATTTTCTTCATCAACAATTTCTTCCCAATCAATTTCCTCACTAAACATCTTTTCAAATCGATAATCCCTTGGTGTTACTGGTTGATAACCTAATTC
This sequence comes from Bacillus cereus, assembly GCF_007678085.1. Lineage (GTDB taxonomy): Bacteria > Bacillota > Bacilli > Bacillales > Bacillaceae_G > Bacillus_A > Bacillus_A cereus_BE. The sequence continues at coordinate 1,094,491 of NZ_VEDW01000001.1, forward strand.
AAACTTTATTTTTGCTGCTTCAGGTATGATAAAGTCCTCTAATTCCAAAGTATTTAAATAACTAAAATCAGTAATAACCTTATTCGAATCTTCTATAATTGTAGAATGATAAATAATTCGAAAGTCTTTTTGGGTTGTTGGATGGTCAAAATCTGCTCCGAAAAGCTCATCATCAGCACTTACGAAAAACTGTAACATTCCCTTTTGAGGCATAAATTCAGCGTGCGGCATTTCTTCAAAGTTTAGCTGCGCAAGTAACAGCATAGGTTGTCCATTTGAATCTTTAGGATGCTCTTGATCTATAGGTAAATACGGATAACCACCAAACTTACTCTCAAAAAGCGTTGTCTCTGCTAATGTTCCAGACACGTTTATATACGGTTTCACACTCTCTTCTAAAATAGTACGATACTGCTCTAGTTCTTTCGGAATTTGAAGTTGATACGTATTCTTCATCATAGTTACCTCCCTTTAAAAATGAATTGAAAATGCCTCACTTAATTATATAGCAAGAGATAGCTTCATTGAAAATTGTTAAAAGTCCGTTTTCACCCTTGTTTTTTGCGCACTTGGTGGACAAAGTAGATTATGTTCTAATACCTTTTTATTAATAGTTCGAATTAAATCCGCTGCTTCGGCAGTATTTGTATTTTCTTTTAGCTTTTCTTTTAAATCATCAATTTCCTTTGAAAGCTCAATCCACCTAGGTAAAACATGATTATTCTTTAACGTTCTATACAGTTGCTTTTCAGGATTGTACGAAAGGTCTTTATCTAGATTTAGAGGTTTCCCTTTACCGGGCATATTATCAAAAGACCCTTTCTTTTCTGCTTCTTTAACGATAGAACTAATATGATCCTCATACGTATAGGACCAAACTTTCTCATCTTTCACTAAAATCTCTTGCTTTTTTAGTTTTTTATCTAGTTCTTCTTGATTCATAGATTCTCTCTCCTTTTTATTTTATATTGTGTTTTTTGTAAATATTAATACTTTCAACCCATCAAATAACTTTTCTCGCCACCAAATTCCGTCATGACCGCCTTGGAACTCTTCATAAGTGATTTGGTATTCTTTTTCTTTTGAAGCTTTATACAGGCGTCTATTAGCCGTTAAAAGAGGTTTGTTTTCAAGCTCTCCTGCTGCAATATAAAAATCTGGTTGAGTCCTATTAGAATGTATAGTTGAAATTTGATTTTCAATCCAAGGAATTTTATTTTTATAACCATCTTTTTTCCAATGAACGGATCCAGACATTGACAGCACGTTCCCGAAAATGTGTGGATTTTGAAGCGCTGCATAACAAGCTGCTAGGCCACCAAAACTGAAACCGGCAATTGTTGTATGGTTCGCTTCTTGATGCACACGATACTTCGCCTGAATCCACGGAAGTAATTCCTCTGTTAAAAATGCATTCATTTTATCGTTATAAGTTAGTTCTTCTAGCCGATTAACTGGTTCTATAGCAACAGCAATACAAGTCGGGATTTCTTTTTCGTAAATTAAATAATTTAGTGTTTTTGCGATTGAAAGGTTATTAATGAATGAATTCCCATCAAATACAATGAGAAGTTCTTGAAGATGTGAAGTGTGAAAATAATCATGAGGCGTATAAATATGAATTTTACGTGTGTTATTTAAAATTGAACTATGAAAAGAATATGTTTCAATTTTTCCGAATGGATAATGGTTTGAAGGAAAACGACTGCTATACTGCACTTCCATTCCTATATTTAACAAAGACGCTTTATTGGTATCTTCTCCAAATGTATTTTTATTAAATTGGTCTAGTTGATACTGTTCACTACGCTTTATCCAATCATTTTCGAAAAAATCGTTTACTGAAAAATAGTAAGTTGAAATAAGATGTTCATTTGTCCTAAACGTTACATACCAAATATCTGTCTGTAACAACCGTTGTAGTTGATTTACAGACAGATCCCAACCAGGAAAACTACCGAATACATAAACATTTTCAGTTTTTCGGTCCCCTAACCATATATACGTTATAAGCTTATAGTGACTTTCTACAGGACATTTCTCTATTAGAGGTGTATTCTTCGACTTTATTTCATGCAAAAAAGTATAAAAAGCTTTCTCATTTCTATTCTTTAATTGATTATTAAGCTCCTCTAACTTAGGACTAATTATCGGAGTCATTCATCTTCCTCCTTTGTATTTCTTTTCAATATTGCTTTTATAAAATTTAGGATTAGGATGTTATGTATTTAGATGAGTTATTTATTAGAAAGTTTATCAATGGCTTGAATAGAAAATTCCAGCGCTTTTATCCGTCTTGTTAAAAGCGTTTTTTGCGGACTTCCAGCTTTAGATTTATCATAAGCCTTCTCAATTGATGGAAGTAAACTAGCAAGGACATTACGAGCTTCTGCTAACTCTTCTTGACTATACGGGTGACTTTCTTCATTCCAAACGTTTTCTAGCACTGCTAAACCTACGCAAAGTGCTTTAAGTCGTTTTTTTACTAATGTAGTATTTGCACCTTTTTCAGTCATCTGTGATAGTGCATTTTCAAGTTTACGAATTGTCGATTGTAAAGATTTTATTGATTCCGATTTATCTAGATTTGATACGGTTTCCATTTTACTGTTGTTCCTCCTGGCTTAACTTATTTAATACTGAATATAATAAGTACTTAATTTCACTCGAAATATTTTATCATAATTAACTAACTATATTCGAGTTGGATAATGGATTAAAGGAAAACGGTATCTAAGCGCCTCTTCCTCCCTTACATCATTCTATATGTACTTCTTTCTTCGTATTAGAATCCCTATATAAACAAGGTATTAAAATTGTATTTTTTATGAACTAAAAACGCACAAGCAGCATAACTTGTACGTTTTTAGTTTTATTCAGTAAGATAATATAGTAATAGTCTTCGGGTCTTCTCATAATTCATGAAATCTCTATACAAAACGGGATACTTCACAATTTCTGTTTCTAGAAAACGATATTGCGGAAACCATTCATAAAATAATTTCATTAGCCATTGTACTTGCTGATACGTAATGTTCTGTTCGTTTCCATTTAGTACAGAACTTAAAGTACCTGTTATATGCATCCAATAATGATTAAAATCAGCGTTTATACAGGCTTCTTCGGTAAATTTCCTTTTTAAATCTCGCTGCAATTTTGCTGAAGCACGATACAGAAACGGTTTATGTAGCGGACTATGCATTTTCTGCAATTCATTAAAAATTACTTTTTTACCTAATAGCAACTTTCCACCCCTTTATTTCTCTATCCAACTTAATAATTTATCATAATGATATTGAGCATCTGTATAGCCAAGGTTATATAGATTGACGAGTTTTTCTTTATTTCGTTCTATTCCGCTTATAGGAAGCTGTACGCTAGGCTGAATGACATAAAAATTGTCTTTTTGTTCTATATGATTCATATAAGATATCGTCTCATTATAAAAACGATAATGTTCTACTAGAGACTCTGCGATATTCGGATATTTTCTATATAAAATTTTAGCTAGTCCAGATAATTTATTTCGCTGTTTCTCATATCCTTCTGGCTTTGTCATAATTACAACGTTCTTTTCATAACCATCAGTTTGCGCTTTTAAAACCGGTATAGGATCTATAATCCCTCCATCTAGCAATTTTCGATTATCATATTCTACAGCAGGCGCTATGAATGGGACCGAGCTTGATGCACGAATAATTTTTAATATGTCATTACCGTGTTCTATTTTATTGTAATAAACTGCTTTTCCTGAATCGCAATCCGTCGTTCCTATAACAAACTGTTCATTTGAGTGTAAGAAAGTTTGAAAATCAAATGGGACAATTTTATTCGGTACTTCATCAAATAGAAAATCCATTCCGAATAATTCACGTTTTTGAATGAAATTTCGATAAGATATATAACGGTGATCTGATACGAGCTCTGTATTTACTTTTTTATTTCTTCCTTTTTGACGTGATAAATAAGTTGCTCCCATACATGCTCCGGCCGATACACCGACTACATAAGGAAAGTATAAGTTCTTTTCCATAAAATATTCGAGTACGCCCGCAGTATATAATCCTTTCATTCCTCCGCCCTCTAACACTAAACCGATATTTTTCATGCTATATCCCTCTGCTTCTTTTTTCTTACTTATATGTTAGCACAAGATTTTAAGATGAGGTTATATAAATGAATTGCAACTATAACCAGAAACTACTAAAGCAATGTCATAATCTCTTAGTAAATATCATGGTACAATATAAGTAACACTATCCATAAATAATGGAGGAGGAATTTCATATGGGTTTATTTAGCGGTATTTTAGGAAATGCATCAAATGCGAGTACAGAAAGTGTAGAACGTGATTTAGAGAAGATTATGTTAGATGACGAGAAAGTTGAACATGCTTATAAATTAATTCGTGATTTAATCGTATTTACAAATCGTCGTCTTATTTTAGTAGATAAACAAGGGATATCAGGTAAAAAAACAGAGTACCATTCTATTCCTTATAAAAGCATTACACAATTTAGCATTGAAACAGCTGGGCATTTTGATTTAGATGCTGAGCTTAAAATTTGGGTATCTAGTTTGAGTACGCCAATTACGAAAGAATTTAAAGGTGACGATAGTGTTTTAAGCATTCAAAAAGCGTTAGTAACATATACGACAAAATAACGTCTTTTCGTATGTTTATTCATTTCCGAAATTACTAACCCGAGTATTTCGGAAGAATATTCATCGTTTTTGTATATTTAATCTCAAATAACAGAAAAAGGTAAAGCGTATTTCAGATGCTTTACCTTTCTTTTTTGTAATAAACAAGTGTTGTTTTATCATTTAATTTCTTTATTACTCCTGTTCTTGTATACCCCATTTTTTCGTATAGAAAACAATTTCTTTCTTCTTCTAAAATCGTAGCAAGTTCAAAACTCTGTGCTTTTGGAAACATCTCTTCAATTAAAATAAGTACCCTCTGAGCGATTCCTTTCCCTTGATAGATTGGATGAATAAACATTGGACTGATCCAAAATTTATTAGGTATTTCTTTTTTTGATATGCATATCGCTCCAACAAGGTTAGAATCTATTATCATTTTATAATAGTTATTACTGGGATTATTTATCCTTATAATCGTTTTTTCAATAGATTCATTTGCTGGGTTTGTTGCATAGTCTCTATATTTATTTAATAAAGGGGTAAATGAGTCTAGTTGCATTTGAAACAAAGCTGCTGCATCATTTTCTATCGCCTTCTCTAAAATAATCTCCATGTTACCAATTTAGTCTTTTTCTTAATGAAGTGATATGGGCTGTATGATGACGTCCATGCCATGCGTATAGCCCAATTGCAGCAGCAAGTTTTGTTTCACCGGTTTCAGGATGGTTAAATGTTTTTTCTAAATCTTTAAGTTCTAGAGAATATAAAAGGTTAACCCATCTTTTATGTAATGAATCTAACATTACTAGTGAAACATCTACTGGTAATTTAGAATCGGGTAGTTCTGCCCACTTTTCTTCTTTATATGGTTTAATCGTTGGGTTCTTTTCTGTTAGTGCTAATTTAAAGCGTATGTAGCTGTTCATATGGCTATCAACAACGTGATGTACAACTTGACGAACTGTCCATCCACCAACTCGATACGGTGTGTCTAACTGCTTCTGATCTAAATCTTTGATTGCCTTTGTTAGTTCATTAGGCAAATCTTCAATTTCTTGAATCCATGTATCAATCATTTCTTCAGTTATAGGACGTTTGTATGTAAATTGGCCAATTGGATAACGTAAATCATTCATGTATAAGTCCCCCTTATTATAAGCGTGAAGTATTTCTCCATATATAATGTACAAACTTCACATGTTCCCCGTTTAATTCTACAGAATTTGTATCTGCTTCGTTTTGATAAGAAGAAAATCCGCTTTTTTCTAGTACAATTTGTGATGCGAGATTATTAGTAGTTGTTTTAGCATGAACCTCATTAATTTCATTATTTTTCGCTACGTCTAAAACTAATTTTACAGCTGCTGTTGCAACGCCTCTTTTAGTAAACTTTTCTCCGACTCGATAGCCTAGTGAACTACTTCGGGATTCTGTATCTATATCTACTAAATTTATTCGTCCTACAATTTCTTTTTCTTCATTACGAATTAAATAAAAGTAAGAATCTCCATCAGCCTGTTCTATTAATAAATTATCTAGTAGTTTTTGGAAATATTCAAATTCAAAATATTGCGAGCCACGATTTGGTACCATTGTTTCAAAAAAAGATTTATTCGTAAGTTCAAACGTAAATAAATCATTAGCATCGTGTTTCTTTAATTGTTCTATGTATATTTTCATCTCAATTACTCCTTCTATATCTACTAACTGTTATATATTCTTTTTCAATCAATTAATTTCCTTCTATTTCTTTCGCTTCAGTAATACAGCAAGTAGCACTTTCGGATGAAATAGATGCAATGGACTACGAATTAAATTCATCACTCTTACTAATCGAATATAAACGTCAGAGTCAGTTGCAGATAGTTGATATATTTGTTTCGTATACCATAGCTGAAATTTTTGCTTTATCGTTAATTCTCTTTTTAACTGGGGATGACGCGATATCTCCGTTGTAGTCATCTCCCATGGAGTTTGTATGATATGAGCAGTCTCTTTATAAAATTGCTGTGTAAATGCTTTATCAAGCTTTTGTTTTCTTTTTAAAAGTAACTGTAATTGGTGAGCTTCCATAGCAGCAACTGAAACACCTTGACCGAAAACAGGATCGAAACGACAATGTGCATCCCCAACTACTAACAATCTTTCGGGTAGATTATCCACTAAATCAAATCGCCTACGTACTTGATATGGAATTTTGTACGTTTTGGTATGTGAAATGGCTTCAGCTTTATTTAGAAAATCAGTAACATTAGAGATTGATAGGTTTTCAGCAAAATTATAAAATTCTGCATCTGTTTGTGGTGCTTTTTCATTTGCATATCCACTGAAAGTAACAAAATAGCGATTATCCTCAATCGTTTGAATAAGAACACCATACGGATTTTCAGGGAAACTTGGAGACATTAGCATATTACAGCAGTCTAATTTCTCATTTTCATTGAGTTTAAACATTCTAGTTGCGTAAAACAAATCAATACGCACTTTCTCTTCTTGCACTTCGATATTGTATTCACGTAACCACGCTATACTTTTTGAACTAAATCCACTCGCATCAACAACAATATCTGCTTGAATGTCTTCTTGTGTACCAGTCTCTAAACATTTAGTTTTTACTCCATATACTTTGTTAAGCTTTCTATCTACTAATAATCCTTCAACTATTGTTCCAAATTTAGTGGTAATGTTTGAAATTTGATGTATTCGTTTTTGAATATGCCATTCAAGCAAAAATCTACTTTGTTGAATCATATGTACTTCTCCTGTGAATGGTTGTTTCCATAAACCAAATTGATGCCATTTTAAATCACGAGTAAAGTTATGTACGATACTACCCGCTTCAATTAATTCATTAGTGATAGTAGGAAACAATGCCTCAATCGCTTTTTCTCCACCTTTTAATAACACATGAGGATGATTACTTTGTGGAACTCTTTTTCTAGAAGTCTTTCCATCCCATCTTTCACCAGCTTCTATAATGAGTACTTCTTTAAAAGCAGTTGATAATGCTTTTGCTGCGAGTTTTCCTGCTATACTTCCTCCGATTATGATAGCCTTATTAAACATATTTGCCCCCTTAATGAAAAAAGACCCTGCCTTGTATGATTGAAACAGGATCTAAACGAATAGTTACTACATTAAAATACATGCGTAAATTGCAACGTTAAAATTAAAATGCCTACTCCCCATACGTAGTACGCGAATACTTTTAAAGAGTGATGTTTTAAATATTGAATCATCCATGAAACGGCTATGTAACCAAAAAACGCAGCTGATAACGTTCCGACAATTAAAGATGTACTAGAAATAGATTCTGCTTGCCCTTGATAAACATCTGCTAATTGCAAAATAATAGCTCCGACAATCGCTGGCGTTGATAATAAAAAAGAAAAGTAAGCAGCGGTTTCGCGGTCTAATTTCCTCCATAATGCTGCGACGATTGTCATACCAGAACGAGAAATTGCCGGAAAAATAGCAGCCGCTTGAAATGAACCGATGATAAATGCATCTTTATATGTAATGTCGTCCATTTTTTTACGACCATTCTTTTGTTTATCCGCCAAATATAAAAAGAATCCTGTCACTAAAAACTCCCAGCCAATCGTAATACCTGTTTTTGAAATATCCTCAAAGAAGTCTTTAAATAACAATCCAATTACAACTGCGGGTATCGTCCCGACAATCAGTAGTAGCATTAGTTTTGAAAATGGATTTTTAATTAAATATACAAATTCTTTCTTGTAATAAATAAACACCGCAAGTAAAGTCCCAATATGCAGCATCGTATCTAAAAACAATCCTGCTTCATCTAATTGAAACAAATGCCTTCCTAAATAAAGATGACCTGTACTACTTATCGGTAAAAACTCTGTTAAACCTTGTATGATTCCTAATATAAAAGCTTCTAACCAATTCATGATGGTCCCCTTTCTCGTTTGCTTGTACCAATATATGAAGGTTAAATTTTCGATATGAAAAAAACTATATTTATCTATGAATTTACTTTCACTTTATGGATATATATGTAAAAAGAGGTAAGGAGGGTTTCTATGTGGCAACATACGAAATTCGGCAATATATTACTGTGGGTAGGACCTATCCTTGTGTTTGTAGGGTTATGTATGACAAATATCATTTCTGATATTCCTTTCTTTGAGGGAAAACATAAAACAATTGGAATTGTACTTATATGTATAGGTGTATGCTGCTTTATTGTTGCTAATCATTTAAAAAAAGGAGAAAAATATGAGGACTAATTAAAAAAACAATCCCAGTATATGTGCTAGGATTGTTTTTTTGTTACTTATTTATAGAATACTTTATCAACGTTATATTTTGCTTTATATTCATTAATGATATATGTTTCGTAAATTTCTCTTTCTGTTGGATCTTCTACGATACATGCATCAATGCGGTATACTTCATCACGGTGATTTTTAATTGGTGAAACATTGTCTTCGAAATGCTTCTTAATACGTTGTCTAATTTTACGAGCTTTACCTACGAAAAGAAGTTCGTCATTAATATTATAAAACATAAAAATGCCGCCTTTATCTCTAGGGAACAAGTGGAAATCGATAAAACCATTAATTGGAGTAATGATTGGCTCGTCTCCTTTAATAACTTGTTTACGTTCAGTAATTGAAACATCAGCTTCAGGAATATTAATTTTAATCAAGTTCATTCACGTCCTCTTTTATTATAAAGATAAATAATAGCATACATATGTAAGAAAAGCTACGTTCAGAGGCATATTTCATTTTATAATTCAAATATTATAGGAGTATCATGTAAACTCTTCTTCCAAATCATATGATCACTTGATTCTCCCCAATAATCCTTCAGTACATAACTAGGTTCTCCAAACTTCTTTGCCCATATACTTTGCGCTTTTTTGTATCCACTATCTAAACAGTATTCTGTTATCCCTCTGCTAAGTAATGTAATATACATAGCATTTAGTAATACATTGCCTATGCCCTTTCGTTGATATTCACGTAGTACAAATACTGTTCCTATTTCATATAAATCTTTAAGAACACCACCTGTACAACTATGAATCAAAGTACTCGCAGGACCGATTTCAATTGTTCCAATGATTTTATCGTTACTTGTATCTATTGCTAATAAAAAGTAACGACTTTCCCCATTACTCTCCAAATCATTTTTCAAATACTGTTTTTTCGTGTTAATTTCATTTTCTATGTCATCTAATAATTGTGATAGCCCTTCATTTTTAAATGTATCAGTAATAACAAGACGAAAAAACATATGTAGCTCATCTATATCATCCGAATTTGGTCTTCTAATTTTAACGTTATACACGACTTGAATCTCCAATCTTTAAAAATATATGAGAAATTGTTAAGACCATATTTTATATACTCTATTCAACATTATTCTACAAATGCCTGCATAGATCCAACAGTATAGAAAGCTCAGAATAAATATTGATAAAATAACTTTCATATCCAAAGTCGTATGAACAGTAGGACCTAATACAGGAAAGCGAAAAATATCAAGAACAATCATAATACCTATAAGTAAACATACTGCTGAAAAGGAAACCACCAAAATCCTCCTCTTGAATTGTATAAAGGATACTCCAAACACTATACCTAATAAACCCGTAGTAAAGGGAAAGACAATTAATTCACTTGGCTCAATAATAAATAACAGGAAAATAGTTACAATATAAGAGAGTAATCCCTCGCGAATAGAATAACAAATAGCTAGAAAAATCGGCAACGTCGCAAATGGACTAATAAATAACCCGATACCGGGGATTAAGTTGCCTGCAGATTGAAAAATAGCAGCAAGTGAACCGAGTAACGCTGTAATGACTAACCTCTTTGCTGGCGTCATCTTTCTTTTGTGAACAAAATTCGTATCATACGCGATCATCGGTTGATACCAATAGTTTCTAAAGTGATTCATCAAAATCCCCCTAAAGATATCTAATTTATCACTTTCTATTTTTATTCATACACTTATTGTTTATTTATTATCTTCTTCTATATCTGAGAGTGTGTATCATATTAAGGAATGACTTCAAAAATAGTACCTTTGTTTAAATCAGTTACTTTCATAGAACCGTAAACTCCTAAATATAATCTAGTTTGATCCAAATTTGTTCCTAAACTCATATAATAAGCTGCCTGCTCACCGAAATTATAATGGGTTTCAATAACATGAAAGTCAGTATGTTTACCATGCATACCAGCTCTAGAATAAGCTAACGCACCTTTTACTGAAGACTGCGATTTTTCTTTTTTAGCAAGATCAGTAAACACGATACTGCCAGTTAAACTAGGAATTGCAGTTCCCATATATGGCTGCACTCCTGTAAGTGAAGTTCCTCCAAACTTATCTGCTCTGGAATCTTTATGAAAATAACTAATTAGAGGTTGTATGCGCTTCACTGATGTTTCTATAGTTTCATTATAATAAGCCAATATTCTCTCATCCAAAGTAGGATTCACAGAACAGTGCTTTATAAAAGAAGTAGGTAATTCTCCTTCCCATCCTCTCCACCCAAAATTAATAAATCCATATTGATTGGGAGTTAATCTCATTACATACATTTGAACAAGTTCGGTAACTGGTATTGGTTTGTATTGAACAAATGAGAAAATAGACTCTACTATATCCTGCCCGACGTTACCGGCATATTTGATGTATTGATTATAAAACCTTTGGAATGTAATACCGGTGATATTACGAACGCCTTTTGCCATTACTGTAAGTGCTTCTTGTATAGATAGAGGAAGTTCATTAAAGCGTGTAACTACTGGAGGATTGTTTATGGACGTATGTTTACTTACATCGATTTCAATTATTTTACCCGCTATTTCTAAATCATCCTGGCTTAAATTAAATGGATCATAGCCAGAACCACCATCTCCATTTGTAAAAACAAGTTTTCCAGTCTCAGGTGAAAAGTTTAAACTATTTACTCCATTATGATTAAAAAATGGCCGTTTTATATTCATTAATGTTCTTTGTTTTTGAGGTTGCCCGTTTGATTGTAAAATCCATTCTTCAATCGTATCAATATGATCATATTGAGTATCTCTATTTGTCCACTTTAAGTTTAGAGTTTTTGGGTCACACGGATTCGGTTTAAATTGTTCTGAAAGTGCACCTGGTCCTTGGGTTCCGGCTACTGAATAATGAAGATAAAATAAGCCGTTATCATTAAATTGTGGATGGAACGCTAGTCCGAGCAAGCCGCGTTCATCATACCCACTACTAGAAACACCTTCTTCAAATGTGCCTAGTTTAATAATTCGGTGACGAATATTTAAAAATGTCTTTATAGCTCCGTCACCTATGTAAAAAACCTCGCCTAATTGGGTCGCGATAAATAGTCTTTCAGCTGATTCACCTGGAAGTATTGCAGTTTTTATTACAGTTGGTAAATTTATGTTATGAACGATGGGCCGTAAATGAATCTTAACTTGTGTCAATTAACTGTACCCCCTTTTTTATTCTTTTAACGAATTTCGGTTTGGTAGTAGTCGAAAAATTTTGATAAAATAGCTGTATGAAGCTCTTTGATAACTTGATATATAAGGTTGCAGGAAGAAAATGGCGTGCGAAAACCAAGCCATTTTCTTCCTGCGTAAAATATCAACCGTACCAAGAGTAGCATCCAAGCGTTGGGCATCTAGGGATGGAACGCTCCGAAGTAACGCTCAGGGAGACGAAAGGTTACTTTCGTCGTGGAACTGAGTAGCTCCCACTTCAAGCTTTGCTAAGTGGTGAGTAGTTCACTAGAAGAATATGATTAGATTAGTTCAATTAGTCTCAAAACTATAACTATAGAGAAGGAATCGTAATATCCCTTTTCATATAAGTCTGTTTTCAGGAAATGTTAAACACTACTTCTAACATCTATTAACTTACATACCTTTTTATTACATTTTTTGATATGATAAAAGTATAAAATACAAATTAGGTGGACAATCCATGGCAATCTTACTACAAATCATCGTACCACTCATATGTGCAATATACTTATTTACCCTCTATCGTAATAGTACTATTGGAAAAGCTGCTTTTCTTTTGGCAGTCATTATTGGGATTTTCGGTTTAGAGAATATCTTTCAATATGCTAGTTTAACTGATCATGCTGTTTATCTGTATTGGGGCAGTTTAAAGGCTGTAATCTTTATTTTATCAGTTGTGTTTTCATTCAAAAGAACACCTACTCCATATAATATTTAACAATGATTCATCTTTATTTAAAGCTTTTTATCAGGAGGGGTTATACAATGAGAGCACCCTATCAAGTATTAATATTTCCTTATATAATAACTGATGATTCTATTCAATATGCTATTTTTAATCGAAGTGATTATGGTTATTGGCAAGGAATAGCTGGTGGTGGAGAAGAAGGTGAGACTCCTTCTGAATCAGCAAAACGAGAAGCGTTTGAAGAGGCTGGTATTTTAAGAGAACTCCCTTATATAAAATTAGATGCTGTGTCTTCACTACCAGTAGAAGATGTAGTTGGAGAATTTCTTTGGGGAGATGATGTTTATGTAATAAAAGAATTTTCTTTTGGAGTTAAAGTTCCTACAAAAAATATTTCATTATCCAAAGAACACTCCAATTATAAATGGCTATGCTTTGAGGAAGCAGTAACGCTTTTAAAGTGGGATAGTAACAAAACAGCATTATGGGAATTAAACAAAAGGTTATTAAAACAATTACAGTATTAGCAAACCAAGCCGTAAGTGAAACAAGAATTAAACAACTTAAAAAACCTTGCTACACTTCATATGCAGCAAGGTTTTTAATTTTTCTTTTTCCAAATTAGGTGTAACTATAGAAAAAATATGAGACATACTAAATAACTAACTATAAATTTTTTTTATTTTCATCCCCCCTATTAGTCCGTTATTTAAAATTTAGTTGTTTCACAGTTTCTTTGTATTATGAAACAAATTCACATTTCAAGGTATTTCGATTTACTATAATATATTTACCTGCTGATTTATTCATTACTTGAGACACTTCCTTGGTATGTGTTACCTCAAACCAATCATTTTGTATATCCACCAATAATTTTATCTCCTCATCACTTTTCCCATATTTTAAACCACTATAAGATACTTTCGTCATTGTGATCGTTCCTTTCTTAATGATTAATTTGTATCATTCAATCTCTTTTTATATTACTTATTTCTATAATACAATACATCATTGAGAAGCATAGTATTATAGAAATAATACAATTATTGAGGCACTAAATGACTTTATTTTTTGCATTAAACCCTAATAAATTATTCAAAGGTAACTTAATTATTATGTCGTTTGTTCAATTCAATCGTAATAAACTCCGGCAAATAGCTGGGAGTACACCCTTTTGCTACTATTACATCTTTGTAAAGACCTGTTTTCTCACCAAGTTTAATACAACGTGCACGATTCTTTTCTTCATAAACACCTATCCAGCCGGCGGTGAAGTTCATAGCCCATTGAACTTCCGGTTCTTCCTGCGTAATATTAGCTTCTAATGCAGATAGCAAGTCTGCGGTGTTATCAGGCGGTGTTTGTCCAGTCCATCTTAATCGCCCTTGATAATACCAAAAGGCTCGCCTTTGAAGAGCAGAAGGACTATTTCCCCATGACTCCATCAATGCAATTTTCTTCTTGTCTTTGGTGAGTTGATTAGCCATTAACCAATCCATTAAGTTATTTCGCTCATCAAAAGTGTGAGTCTGCATATCCTTATCAAGCTTATTTAGCACATCTTGTGAAAGAAGTTTTTTGTCCATAATTAAGATTGCTAATAGCCTGGGCAAAAACTCTTCGGTTGACCAAAGTTCCATAGCTAGTTCGTGATCTTGTTTAATGTCCTTCGCAATTTTTCGTAAGTCGCCTAGCTTTGTTTTACTATTGATCTGAGATAGAATGTTTTCTGCTTTTGAAGAGCGTTTTATTTCTGTATCTTTTTCATTCATTTTATACAACTCCTTTATTTAAGCACTGTGTCATAATATATCCTCGACGGGATATATCATGAACTTAATTTCATTATAAGTCTTATTGCAAACGTTTTTTCATTTTGAGGGAAATTCGTCTCCTTAACTTGATTGCGATGTATGGTGACCCCTAATAATATGGAAATAAAAATAAGTCTATGACCTATTTTTACACGTATCTCGGCTGCACCCCAATTATACTTATCATATCTCGCCCACTATTTCATCTAAATATTTCAAACACTCTTCCATTTTATCTTTTTTATATAAATTTCGCGATTTAAATCAATTGTCTTCAATTAACATAACCATCTTATCTGTAGTCAACGATGCCTATTTTTAATGGGAGTAATTAAAAATATTAGCTTGATGGGTATGTTGTGCTACCCCAAATAAAAAAGATTAGGAGCGAATCCTAATCTTTTTATTATTCAATTGCACCTGCAACGTCATAATCGTTTAAATCTAATTCAATTGTTTGGCCAAGTGCTAGTTTAGCTAATTCTGATCCTAAATATGGGCCGGCAGTTAAACCTGAAGCACCTAATCCGTTTGCAACAAGAATACCTTCAAAGTTAGGTAGTGGCCCAATAACAGGTAAGAATCCTGGTGTAAATGGTCTAAAACCAACTCTCGTTTCAAGCATAGTACCATCTTCTAAACCAGGTGCAACTGTTAATGCTTTATGGAATACTTCATGTAAACCACCTGCTGTTACACGATGATCGAATCCAGTTTCGTTTTCATGGGTAGCACCAATTACGACATGACCATTGTCAAATGTTAAAATATATTGATCGTTTGGCGGCATAACAACTGGCATATTTTCTGTTGCTGTATTTTCCGTTTGCAGGTGAACAATTTGTCCTTTTTGGAATGTAACTAAGAAATTGATACCTAATGGATTCAATATTTCATTCGCCCATGCGCCTGCAGTTACAATTACCTTTTCTGCTACCATTGTTTCGTCATTTACTTTTACTCCAGTAATATGATTACCTTCACGGACTAATACTGCATCACCTTTAATAAAAGTTGCACCATGTTTTTTCGCAGCACTTATTAATGCGTTACGTAATAATCTTCCGTTTACTCGTGCAGCGCCACTAATATGAACAGAACTGTATTCTTCTGATAATGCTGGGAATAATTTTTTCGTTTCTTCAGCTGATAAACGCGTAATCTCTCCGATTTCTGGTGCATCTTCACGTCGTTTATAAGCGCGTTCTTCCATTTTATCTAACTTTTTCTGATCCGTATGTAAACTAATTGCACCTACACGTTTATATCCTGTATCTGTTTCACCGTCTGCTTCTAATTGCTGAATTAAAGAAGAATAGTAACGAGCACCGCCTTTAGCGATTTTATACCACGCTTTATTACGACGCTGTGAAAGCCATGGACATACAATACCAGCTGCTGCATCAGTTGCTTGACCTAATTGTTGGCGATCCACGATAGTAACGTTCGCACCTGCTTTAGCAAGATGATAAGCAGTAGACGCCCCTAAAATACCAGCTCCAACTACAATATACGATTTCATTTCAAACACCTTTTCTCTTTTGCTAATTATTTAAATATAAGAACATACTTTAGTATACTGAAAGGAATTCTTTTTTCAATGTGCTAAGTGTAATTAATTGTTGCATCATTGTGACTTTCCTAATCGTTATTTTTTCTTCTTACGGAATAGTTCAATTGTTTTGTAGCCTTGTGAAAGGATTTCAATCATTTTCTCAAGACGTTTATCGCGTGTTTTTTCTTGTTTTACAGAAAATAAATTACGTGCCCAATCTTTTTGATATCCAGGTGTTAAACTTTGATAAAACGTAAGTTCATTTGGATGATTAGCCAATAATGCTTCAACATCTTTAATACGATCTGCATAATCAGCAACACATTGACTCATAGCAGGCGTTTTCTTCTCTTTTTTCTTTTCACGCTTTAAGCCTACAACAGTAAAGACATCGTCCATACTTACCATTCGTGCAAACTTAATATCACTCTGTCCTACATAACCATCTTCGCCAACGTTTAATGCTGGAAACATTTCATCTCGGTGAATAAACGTACTGTAACGAGAATTACCTTTTTTCGGATATGCGAAGAATATATAGCCTTTTTCAATTAGTAATTCTTTATTACTAATAATATAATTCGTTTGTTTCACCATTTCATCAAGTGTTTCTACAAAAATAAAAATAGCATCGTGACCTTTGGAAAATGCAGTTTCTTTCCCTGTAAAAATGTCATAATCACTAGGTTCATTAATTACGACCATATTTGTATACTTATTAAGTTTCAATTTATCAATAATTGACATAAAAATCTTCCTTTACATTCTAAATTCATTGTTTATAATTTTTCATACTGTTCTAGTGTATTATATCTAATTAGAAAATCAAACTTTAATAGTATTTTTACAATAAAGTTAATAAAATAGCCGATTCTGCATAAGAACCGGATAGCTATTTGTTACATCACAACTCAATAGCAAATAAAGTATATAAAAGCTCTCTATATTGATTTTCTGTAATTTCACGTTTTACTTTTTCACCATGAATGATTTCAGTTAAACTAGTATTTGTTAAAGAGACATGGCCAGAGTCCGTTAATTTGACTGTGATTGGGCCCTTATTGAAAATAGATTTCTCATCTTCTATTACTCTTCTTTGAACATCGTTCACTACTGCCTCATCAATGATACGATTATAAAAAGCATGGCAAACTTTCCACTCTCCGTTCGTGTCTTTTCTTTCTAGAACGTAATTTCCTTTACTCGTGTCTCGTTTTTTCACTCGATACGTACCGTTTTTAGAGGAAACAGAATCTCCAGTAAAAGGTACAGGGATTAAAGGTACTAATGAAGCAATACCTACATCAATTAAGTATCGTACGTTATCATAATTTAAAATAATTGTTATATGCCCATCCTCAAGTGCCCATGCGTGTATATCATTTTTATATACAGTACCAAGAGCAAGCTGTACATCATAACCACAATCTTGTAAAAAGTAGTAAAAAAGAGTATTTAATTCATAACAAAGTCCGCCGCGGGATGTAGTTAAAATTTTATTCTGTAAATTTTCCATAGTAATTGTATTCGCATTACGTGCTATAACATCTAAATTCTCAAATGGTATAGTGTGTGCAAATGCAAAGAGAATTGTATTTAATTCTTCAATCTTCACTTCAGTACGGTTTGCAAAATTCAATCTTGTAAAAAGCTTATGTTTTAGACTTGTCATAGTCAGCACCCCTTAACATGTATAAGTTAAAATAGTATATGCTGATTGTAAATTTGATGGGGTACTGAAACAATGTACATTTCGTTTAACTGTACCGGTACAAAAAGTCTAACTTACAAGGTTACTTAAGGTAAGAAGCTACGAATACAAATTTAATAGTTTATCTGGAGGTAAATTATTATGATCGCTTAAATCAACAAAATATTGAAGTTGCCACATTTGGCTCTTTTTCGCTTGGTTGCTCTCAGGTGTATCCCAAATTGGATACACTCTCATAGCCATCTTCCCTTTTTGACTTTGCGTTTTTAATATTTTTTCTTTAAGTAGAATTTCTTTAGGGAAAATAAATTGTCCTAGTTTATTATCATCAATACAAGTGATAACTAATAAGTCAGGAGCAGCGTCATAAGAAAATGCTTGATTTTGCATATTAGCATCTTTCTCCCAAAAAGAAACAAATTGCCCAATTTTATTAGGGGTAATTTTTGATACTCTAAAACGAATGCTTTTATGATTTAAGTGAAATAAACATCCTGCATATTCTGCGTTTTGCTGTTCTTCTTTTAGATTCGTAATCATCAATTTGTTAGGTTTGTAAATTAAATTGTTTAAATTTCGGAATACATCATTAAATTTGTTCAAAAAAACTCCCCCTTTATTCATCTCTTATTTTATCACAAACATTAGTTCTTATATGTTGTAAATAATAAGGGACGTGAAAAAGAAGGAGATTTTACTATAGGTATTATTAATGCTTCAATGTACTTAGTTTTTCAATTGCTTGTTGTTCAGTTGCTAAGTAAAAAATGTCTTTCCCTTTATTACATTCATAAATAAAATCCCGTAAGCTTTTACTAGTATACATAGAGAAATCTCCAACAATAGCAAATTTCACCTTGTAGTTTATAAACTTTTGAAGGATATCACCGGCAAGACGTGTTTTTAGATCAAAGAAATCTTCACTCAATAAAGATTTATGGATAATAATATGCTTCGCATCTACCTCATATTGAACAGTTGCCATAGTATCTAATGCAGATTGAACATCGGATATTAATACCTTATCATTTCTAATGACCGCAATATTGATTCCATCGATTACTACTTTCTTTATTTCCATAGTCCCACCTCTTTATAATTTACACAGTATGAGTAAAATTGTTTTACAAAACTTCGTATTAATCATAGATTAAATTAGCCACAGCTATTAAAATCGCCTTTATTTTTTATTGTAAATATATATTTTTTAATACTAATACGGTCAATGAAATTAATTTTACTTGTTAAAAAAATATTGTGGTGAAACATAACTTAACAAACTATCCAAAGTGTTAATCTCGGCATATGGTTGTATTTTGGTTGTATTCTTGATTTTCTGAGGGTTAAACCACACACCTTTTATATTTGCATTTTGAGGACCAGCAATATCCTTTTCTAAGTCATCCCCAACAAATAAAGTATTTTCCGGCTGTAAATTTAGCTTATTTAATGCTAGTTCGAATATACGTTTATCAGGTTTACTAAATCCCACTTCTTCAGAAATAATGATCGTATCAAAGTAATTGTTTAAATTCGTGTTAATTATTTTAGCCTTTTGCCTTTGAGTTGAGCCATTTGTTATAATTCCAACTTCAAAGTGCTTCTTTATATGATTTAAGAAATGAATAGTATTTTTGTCTATTGAAAAACATTTAGGGAAATTATTATTCCAAAAATCTTGGATATAATTGCGTTGCAACCTATACTTCGGCGGGAATTCATCAAACAATGATTCTAAAACTATTGTTTTATCACTCATATCGAAAGTCCTTTTTCTGTTTGTTATTTAATATAAAAGAAACTATTTCACCTTGTTATGTAAGCATGTAAATTCTTTAGAAAAATACAATATTTTTAATTTCAACTTCAAATTTTCAGATTAATTCGACCCCCTTTTATGATAATCTGTACTTAAAG
The DNA here is from genome assembly GCF_007678085.1 of Bacillus cereus. Classification (GTDB taxonomy): domain Bacteria; phylum Bacillota; class Bacilli; order Bacillales; family Bacillaceae_G; genus Bacillus_A; species Bacillus_A cereus_BE. The sequence continues at coordinate 1,114,334 of NZ_VEDW01000001.1, forward strand.
ATTGAAAACAAAGGAGGATTCGTATGCAAATAAGACCAAAGGCAAGTGAATATAACCCGTATTATGCAACGTATATTAACTTGGTATCAGACGGAAATATCATACATATTCTAGAACAACAGATACAGGAAACGAACCGTTTATTAAAGAAGATTTCTGATAGTGAGGGAATTTTCCGATATGCTCCTAGTAAATGGAGTATAAAAGAAGTAATTGGTCATATAGCAGATACAGAACGTATTATGGCGTATCGCTTGCTATCTATCGCTCGAGGCGAGAAAACAGAACTTCCAGGCTATAACGATGATATGTATGTTCTTAAAGCTGCTTTCAACAAGCAATCTATGCAAGATCTTCTTGAGAATTTAATAGTTGTTCGCCAATCTACCGTACATTTACTTAAAAGTTTAGATAAAGACGCTTGGTTACAAAGAGGAAACGCGAACCAATCTGAAGTTACAGTTCGTGCATTAGCATACATCATTGCTGGTCATGAGCTTCATCATTTACAAATTATAAAAGAACGTTATCTTGGTTCTAATATATATCCAGTAAATTTCCGATTGCAGAAGTAGTTTCACTAGGAGGAGCAACAGAAGCATCGATTTGGTCAATTTAATAATTGAAGAAAAAAAGTCCTATTTATGTAGGACTTTTTTTCGATATTTATAAAATCCACCACATAATATGCAAACTAGACCTTATACATAATTTTCTTCAGACTGATATACTATAAACACAATAGTTCTAGAAAGGTGATGATATTATGTATGAACAACAAAATAATAGGGATAGAGATCAAAAAATGATGTTTTTTATGCAAGGAGTTCCCACAAATAGAGTTAACATGAATCAATTACCTATATGGATTAGAATTTTCGGTTATTGTGCGTTTGGTTGGTTGATACTATTTAGTTTAATTATGATTGTGGGTTTAATTCTGCAATAACAATACTTATAAAATGTTTACGGGAAAGTATTTATGGATGTAAATAAGTGCATTGAATATATCGGCCCATTCAAAATGTTGACTTGATAAAGGCATTTCTATTTTAATCAATAAGATATGCTACTGAATCCGTGTACGATTCTACCCATTCATAAAATGGAAGCCCATTATCCCAGGTGACCATATTCATTGCTTTTGCACAACTCCAATCTAGAAGTCGTTGATGAAGCATATGTAATTTAATACGTTTTTTTATATCCTCTTTCCCTTCTAAATTTCTACAATACAAATTAACTAAATGTTTTGCGATATTACCTTCATTGTTATCTATATAGAAAGAGGGATACTCAAAATCCATTTGATTTGTTTTTGGGTGGTAAAACATGTTTCTCTACTCTTTCATATAGAGTAAGTAATTGATTGATAAAAGAAAATTTCGGTACTAACCAATACGAAAATAACGCTGAAACACATCCTATTAAAGCCCCTATTGCAACGTCAAATGGATAATGAACCCCTACCCAAATACGAGAAATCGCTACACAAAATGCAAGTATAAGCCATAACCATCCAGTTTTTTTACGAACAAGCCAAAACGAAAAACAAATTGAAAAAAAGAGAATCGTATGGTCACTAGGAAATGAATTGTCTACAGTATGGTCTACAAGTTTATTTACATCAGGCAATACTGCAAACGGTTGATAATTTAAATGAAATTTCCCTGCTATTTTTCCAATCACCTCAGCAATTACAAAAGCAACCATCGCTTGAATAACCATCATCCTACTTTTTCTGGACCTAGTAAACCAATAAGCTAAAACAATTAAAGCGAAAATATATACCATATATTCTGCCAAAAATACCATGGTTGAGTTTAGAAATGAATATTGTTTACCTAAATCATTAATTGCTCGGAAAATATCAATATTGAATTGTGAAAAAGACATTTTCAAATCCCTCCTTTATAATAAGGTATTTAACTGATTGCCATATTCCTTCATTACATGAATAGTTTTGATTATTGTACTCATCTAAAAATACCAACCTTCTTGTACGCTTATAATTTTATTATGGGGAAAAAAGGGTTAAATGGAACTTAACTGCTTCTTAACTAGGTGAGTGTACTGTTTTTTTCCTCTAACATGACGTTTTCACTTAAAAAATAAGCGGCATACCTTCGTAAATTTCGACTAACGTTTATAAACACGAGTTGAGAAGACTTCATCTTCCTTCCCCTCCCACGTTTTTAAAATTTTCATAAAAATAAGTATCACCATGAGCATGACATCTCCTTCTTCTTTCTTCTTTCTTCTTTCTTCTTTTTCACTATAATAAAAAAAGAAAAAGGAAAACATCGAACTTTCTTACAAACATTCGGGCATTCTTACAGTTTTGTCATTTTTCATGTTTACTGAAGAATCTAAAGCGGCGTTTAATCCTGATACTTATTATACTGGTAAGAGTCCTTATACAGCGGTGTATGGTGGTTTACAGGAACATGCACAGTTTCTTAAATACCGATAATTTCAACTTCAAGGGTTTCCTTCTTATCCTCTGATTGCACTTTAATTTTGTCTCCTACTTTCAAACTGTTTAATTCCGCTAATCTTTTTTCCATTAAAATGTCATTAAAATAAAAAAGATCATCACTTGGTTTAGTTAGAAAACTAAGTGTACATAAGTACAACGACATGAAAACACTTTGTTCCTAAATCCACTACTTATATTATTAGTTGCGTGAAACTCCTTCTTGAGAAAGGTTTTAATTTCTGAATATTCTGTTGACTGCGATAACATATTCAATTTACAATTTAATTGTGGTGTTCTTTCACAATTAAACTACTTAGAATACACTTCATTTATTTGAAAACAATTACAAATAGAGGTGCTAAAATGAAAAATAGAGTAAATCCAGAATTATTACAAGGGTTAGAGATGTTTCCGGATCTCGATTTACGCCCGGAAAACTTGCAATCAATCAGAGAAGGAATAGCTCAAATGAGACCACCTACCGTTGTTGATGACTCCCTTTCGTTAACAGATAAAGTTATTGTTGGACCAGATGCTAATCCGTTACCATTAAGAATTTACCGTCCAAAATCAAATCATGAATCTTTACCTGTCTTATTATGGATACATGGTGGTGGTTATATCTTAGGTTCTATAGATGATAACGATGATACTTGTATGAGGTTTGCAAAAGAAGCTGGCTGTGTGGTCGTATCTGTAGACTATCGCTTAGCTCCTGAACATCCTTATCCAGCACCAATCGAGGATTGTTATACAGCTTTAAAATGGATTGCTGATAATGCAGAGTCATTAAACATTGATTCGAATCGAATTGGGGTTGCAGGAGTAAGCGCTGGAGGTGGGCTAACAGCAGCATTATCATTATTAGCCCGAGATCGAAAATATCCTTCGATTTGTTTACAAATGCCACTCTATCCAATGATTGATGAGCGAAATAATACACCTTCGGCCAATGAAATTAAAGAGGGGTTTGTTTGGAATCAAAAGGCAAATGAAGCTGGCTGGAAAATGTATTTAGGAGAAATGTATGGAACGGATCAAATCCCTGCCTATGCAGCGCCTTCTCGAGCTGAAGATTATAGCGACTTGCCATATACCTACACATTTGTTGGTCAATTAGATCCATTCCGCAGTGAAACATTAACCTATGTAAGCAAACTAGCGCAAGCTGGTGTTGATGTCGAATTTCATTTATATCCAAATGCCTATCACTGGTTTGAAGGATTAAATCCAAATGCTGATGTATCTATTTACGCTGTGAACGAAATGATACAAGCAGTAAAGACTGGTTTCAAAAGAGTATCTAAGGTTAAGGCTTAATATCTTTACAAGAGAAACACTCATAAATAGCATACATTTGTGAGTATTATTATCTATTAGCAATAGCCGATTCTTATTTAGAATCGGCTATCGCTATGTAAAATTCACCTAATATATCAAGGCTGAGAAACAGATATAAGATGTTTAGACGAAGTGTTTATTTCCTCTGCTACTGCTTTTATGTTCATCATGATTTGAAGCATTTCTTCTATTGTTGTCCTTGGATTGATAGAGCAAAGTCGAATTACTACTTTTTCTTTCAATCTAGTCGTACTTAGCATAGCAAATCCTCTTTGATTAATTTCTTCCACCAATTTTTTGTTTATTTCATGAATTGTATCTGTAGATATTAGCTCACATGGAATATAACGAAAAGTAACAATTCCTAATTGGGCAGGTGTTACTACTTCCCAATCCTTTTCTTTCCTTAAAAACTCTTCAACTTGTTCAGCTAGCATAATGCCATGATCAATTGCCTCACGAAAAGCTGTAACTCCGAATGCTTTAAAAGAAAGCCATACTTTTAATGCTCTAAATCTACGAGAAAGTTCAATTCCACGCTCCCCAAAATTCACTTTTTCTTCTATATTGGTTTCCGTATCCTTAATATACTCCGGGATCATACGGAACGTTTTACTTAAATATTGGCTATTTTGAATGAGTACACAACCAACATCATAAGGCTGAAAAAGCCATTTATGCGGGTCTAACGTCAAAGAATCAGCACGATGAATTCCGCTTAACAACTTCCTCCCTTTTTCACTAAGAATTGCTGCAGCCCCATAAGCACCATCCACGTGTAGCCATATATCTTCATCACCACATACATCAGCCAATTCATCGAGGGCGTCCACCGCTCCGCAATTCGTTGTCCCTGCATTCGCAATAACACAGAATGGTTTTTTCCCTTTTAATCGATCTTCTTTTATTTGCTTTCTTAAAGTACTAACTGAAATTTTCAAATCTTCATCTGTCTCAATTCGGCAAATTTGATGCTGTTTAAAACCTAATACTTTAAGTGCTCGATCTACAGAAAAATGAGTTTGGCTAGAGAAATACACAACCGCATTTTCTATGTCATTGTTCAGCTTGACCTGTCTCGCTACAGTAAGTGCAGTCAAATTAGCCATAGAACCGCCACTGACAAATAGTCCTTCAGCTGAATCAGGGAACCCTAGCATTGATTTTAACCAGTTGATTGTTGTTAATTCAATTTGTTCAGCACCTGCACCTACTATCCAAGCTGTAGGAAATACATTAAAACCACTTGCTAAAAAATCTGCCACTACACCAACATAATTATTAGGACCTGGCACAAAAGCCATAAAATGAGGATGATCCACATGAGTAATTTGATTAAACACATTGTTATTAAGAAAATGAAGTAATTCTTTTGGATTAGATCCGTTTTCCGGAATCGTTTCAATTAGCTTGTCTCTAAAAATATTACTATCAATCGTTTCCGAAACTGGTTTACTTTTTAAATGATTCATATGATCAACAATCAAGTCAACCGCTTGATATCCTAACTGACGCATCTCTTCGGCTGATAACTGCAAGTTTTTTGTCATTTGGTTTACTCCTATTCTATTTAAAAAGGCGAGTTCTTGCTCGCCTTTTCATTTTTTATAATTTGTAATCATCGATTGCCTGTATGGGATTTTGAAGAATCATATTGATTAACTGATGCATGTGATTCAATATTTCTTGTATTTTCGCCGCTTCATATACGGTTTGATCATATCCAAACTTTATTGTAAGTTTCTCTTCAGGGAAGCACATAATTCCATACTTTACATGTGGCTCATCGACAACTTCGTAATCTGTGATGGCAAAATGTCTGTTTTCATTTGAAGAAAAGATTGCTGGATTAGTTGGATAGTTTTCAAAAACCCAAAGATGGTCAGTCAACTCAGTTTTTAATTCACTTTGCTTTTGTATATCAACAAATGAATAGTATGCATACTCATTACATTTCAATGTTTCTAGTTGTACTTTTTGCAGGAGGTCCACAAAAGATTGCGTTTCTGTCCATGCTAATCGGATAGGCAAAACATTTGTGAACAGACCGAACATATTTTCAATTCCTTCTACTTCGGGAGGTCTGACTGATACTAGATTAGGCAATACTACTTCTCTCGTTCCGTTGAATTTGCCAAGTAATATTCCCCATACAGCTAGTAGTGCTGTATTCATAGTTATATTGTTTTTAGTTACAAATATCTGTAACTGATTAGTCAAATCCTTGTCTAATGTTAAATCCATAAAAGTGAAGTTTAATTCTTCACTTTTAGATGGGACTTTCTTTTTAGGAATACTAATTTTCTGATTGTATCCTGATAAATAATCCCTCCAAAAATGACGTGCTTTCTCATGATCTTGTGCCAAAGTCCAGTCTATGAATGTTTCAAAAGGTTTTACCATAGGTAACTCCGCCGTAGTTCCCGCATTTGTTGTTTCATAGAGCTGGAATAATTCGTCTATCAAAATGCTGACGCTCCAACCATCACATAATAGATGATGGGAACTCCAAATTACCTTATGCTCGTTATTACCTAGTTGGAATATACAGAGACGTGTCATAAGTTCATCATTTTTGAATCCTCGGCTTAAATTTTTATTCATCCACTGTTTTAGGACTTCTTGCTGTTCTTGTTTCGTCATCTCAATCAAGTTTTTTATTTCTGAATTTATTTGAACATCATATAAAACAGCTTGCCAAGGTTTTGCTTGTTCATCTTGCACAATTATTGTTCTTAAAGAATCATGACGATCAACTAATTGTTGGAAACACTGAATAAAGAGTTTAATATCCAGCTCCCCCTCAAGTGCCCAAATTGTTTGTTCAAAATATGCATTTGTATCAGGTTCATTCGTAGCATGTTCATAAATAACTTCTTGGAAAGATGCTAACGGGTAAATACGTTCTATTTTTATATCCGGCATTTTTTCTTGTATTTTGGTAAGTTTTTGTTGATTAAGTTGTTTATCTTTAACATTTAGTAATGTAGCTTTATTATCGTTCATTATGTTTACATCATTTGTTTGTGAACTTGAAAAATGGTCTAGCTTTTTAACAAATTGAACCATGTCCCTTAATATAGGAAAGGAAAATAGATTTTTTGGTTCAAGCTCAAATCCTTGTCGATACAGTCTGACGGACACTTGAATCGCTTTTATCGAATCTCCACCTAAGGCGAAGAAATGATCATTTACTCCAACTTGATCTATTTTAAGTACTTCTTGCCAAATACTAGTTAATATTTTTTCCATTTCAGTTTTTGGAGCAATAAATACTTCATTTTTTTGTTTCTCTGGAGTAGGGAGCGCTTTTCTATCTAATTTACCGTTTGGAGTCAAGGGTAATTGGTCCAAATAAACAAAATAAGAAGGAATCATGTAATCTGGCAAGTGATCTCGCAAATGCTTTCGTAGTTCTGTTGTACTAATATTTTGCTCAGTTACCACATATGCAACTAAAAATTTTATTCCGTTCTCATCTGTTTGATCAATTACGACAGCATGTTCGACTTTTTTATAAGTTAGAAGACAATGAGAGATTTCTTCTAACTCTACTCGATATCCTTGAATTTTCACTTGATAATCTTGGCGGCCTAAAAATTCAATATATCCCTCAGAATGCATTTTTCCACAATCTCCTGTTTTGTATATAAGACCAAAATCAGGATGTGACACAAACGCTTCATTTGTTTTCTTTTCATCATTTAAATATCCTTTAGCAAGGCCCACTCCCCCGATATATAAATCCCCAATTACACCAACAGGGCACATTTTCTTTTCATAGTTCAACACATAATACGTTTGGTTTGCCAAGGGCATCCCGTATGGAATACTATTCCAATGTGATTCGACCTGTTTGACCGGATAATAAATTGACCAAATCGATGCTTCTGTTGCTCCTCCTAGTGAAACTACTTCTGCAATCGGAAAATGTCGTTTTATTTTTTCTGGCAAAGAAAGTGGAATCCAATCCCCACTATGTAAAACTAAACGCAAAGAAGAATGTTCAAAATGAGAACCTACTTGATCCAATGCCAAATCCATGATTGCAGGCACTGTATTCCAAATTGTAATCCCTCTACGCTCGACGGTACGGATTAATTCTTGCATGTCTCTTGGATCACGAATCATTACCAACATTGCACCTGTGCTTAACGTTCCGAAAATATCGTATACAGATAGGTCAAAACACATGGAAGAGATACCAATAATACGATCATCTTCATTTACCTCGTATTTTTGATTTATGTCTTGAATAGTATTTGTAACCGCTTGGTGAGTAATAATTACTCCTTTTGGTTTCCCTGTACTTCCTGAAGTGTATATAATATAGGCAATATCTTCTGGACCAGCAATAGCGGGCATATCTTCTGTTGTATAAAATGACAAATGATTTTCTTCATAAAGACTAGGTTCTAATAAAAGTTTGCATGAGCTATTTTTTAAAATATATGTTTGGCGATCTAAAGGATGATCGGGATCAATCGGAATATAAGCGGCACCTGCTTTTAAAATACCTAACATATTAACAATTGTGTCAACTCGCCTTTTTGCTAAAAGACCCACTTTGTCACCTAGACCAATGCCTTGCTCTTTTAAGAAGTGGGCAATTTGATTGGAGCGTTTATGAAGTTCTGAGTATGTTAACCATTCTTGTTCAAATACCACTGCCACTTCATCCGGTGTACGTTTTACTTGGTCTGTAAATAATTGATACAGAGTAGTTGAAGGTATTTTTTCTGTTGTTTCATTGTATTGCTCAATTAAAGTTTGATCCGATTCTTTCATCTGCAAAGATGTTATATCGCTTTGTTTCACCAATTGTTCCAATAAGTCAACAAATTGGGAAAACATTGCTTCTATCACATCAACATCAAACAACTCTTCAACATAGTTCCAGCTAATTAATAACTCTCCATTTTTTTCAATTACAACATTATCCAAATACACTTGTGGAGTCCGAGCATGAATATAGCGAAGAGAACCAAGTTGTTCCCAAGAGAAAGCACCTGCACCTGCTAACATCGAGGTGAAAACGATTGGCATAACTGCTTTTGGCGTCATTTGATGATATCGAGTAAAATCTCGAATAAAGTTAACTCCATCGTAATGACGATGTTCAAGGCCATCTAATAAAGTAGATTGCGTTTCTTTTACTCTAGTAAAGAAAGTTTGCTCTGGTTTTACATCAACATCCAACAAAATAAGCGATGTGAAATCTCCCACAATCTGTTCTACTTCATCATGAACAGGATAACGGTTAAATACAGTCAAATTAATTGCCAATTTACGTTGATTACTCCAATATGCCAACACATCACCATATATTGTACAAAGTAGAGCGGAAGGAGTTACTTCTTTCTCTTGTGCTAACTTTCGTAGCTTTGTCCATTTTTCATTGTCCAGGATCTTAGTAAGTGATTTGAATTTAGGAGTAGCAATCTCTGCTGGATCCTTTTTTAACAGCAAAGAAGGTGCAAACGGAAAGTCAGGAAGCTTATTTGTCCAATAATTTTTTGCTGTTTTATATTCTTCGCTTTGTTCCATTTCATCATAGATAAACATGTAATCTTGAAAATCAAAAGATAGAGATTCTAATTTTTGATTTGGTTTATAATAATAATGCAACAAATCCTGTCCAACAATGTTCATGCTTGCTCCGTCCATTAATAAAGCATCGTATCGAAAACATAATAAATACGTGTCTTCTTTTAAAAGAAAGGCTTTTAATTCAAACAAAGGCCATTGCCCCAAAGGGAATACATGGTTAGTCATTCGAGAACGCTCTTCTTGTAAGCGAGCATTTTGATTCCTATCATCTAAATCTATGAGACTCACTATCTCAATCTCGTAATCAGGAACGCTTTGTAATATTTGCTGTTTTCCCTCTGGTAAAATTACAGCTCGCAACATTGGATGACGATGGATTACCTTTTGAAAACTTTTTGAAAGACGATTGATATCCAATGCTGTTTCATATTCAAAATATGTTTGAGGTGAAATACCACTTAATTCAAACTGTGAATTCCGTCCTAACATATACGCTGTCTGAACTTCTGTTAAGGAAAATGGCTTAGACAAATCTTTAACATGAGTTGGTCTACTTTCAAGTTTTTCCTCTTTATGCTCTAACTTTACACAAGAACTCAGTTGAGCGATTGTAGGGTGCTTAAAAAAATCTGTTGTACTTATTTTTAAGCAGTCTTTTCTTAATAAATTAATTACCTGAAGTGCTTTAATGGATTCTCCTTTTAATGCAAAAAAATTATCATGAATACCGATTCCCTCAATCTCCATAACTTTTTCCCATGCACGCACTAATTTTTGTTCAATTTCATTGCGCGGGGCAACGTATGGAATTGATACATAATCCATTTGTGTTATATCCAACAACCTTTTTCTGTCCACTTTTCCATTTGGATTCAATGGAATCTCTTCTACCTGAATCATTTTTTCAGGAATCATAAACTCAGGTAGTTTATCACTTAAATATTTTCTAATTTCACCAAAAGACACCTTGTTATCCGATACATAGTAGGCAGCCAATAATTTCCTATTTCCATACACTTGATCAACAACGATAGCCTGGTTTATTTCTGGATATTCCCTTAATTGAGTTTCGATTTCTCTTAATTCAATCCGATACCCCCGAATTTTCACTTGATGATCCATTCGACCTAAATATTCAAGTTCTCCATTAGGCAACCAACGAACAAGATCACCTGTATGATACATCATTTCCCCTGCCGTAAAAGGACTCGGTACAAACTTTTCATCTGTCAGTTTATTTTTACCAAGATACCCTCGTGCTACCGCTACGCCAGCAATGCAGAGTTCACCGGGAATTCCAAATGGTTTTAATTGGCCATACTTATTCAATATATAGGAATAATAATTCGGGTTAGGTTTGCCAATCGTAACTTCTTTGGAAGTGCTCAAGTCTTTTACTGTTGCGCAAATGGTTGTTTCTGTGGGACCATAAATATTTAAAATTGTTGCTTCACTGATACAACGAATTTTTTCAACCAAATCAATGGAAAATGCTTCTCCTGCTAATAAAATAGATTTTAAATCTTTTAGAAAATTTGCCCCTTCTGGATCACTCAAAATCACTTCCATTCGCGATGGCGTTGATTCCCATAAATCCACCTTATGTTTTTTGACCAAATGAGCCAATTCTTTTGTTGCAAACTGGTCCTCTGTAGCAATTACTACTTTTGAACCTTGCGTTAAAGGAAGACATATTTCTAACAAGGAAATATCAAAAGATACACTAGCAAGAAACAAGAATGATTGATTAGCCTTTACTTTTTCTCTCATTACATTTAAAAAATGAACTAGCGATTTTTGTTCTATCATTACCCCTTTTGGATTTCCTGTCGATCCTGATGTGTAAATAACATAAGCCAAATCATTAGGATTATGTTCTCGTACTAAATTACTTTCTTCACCTTGGAAAAGATATTCTTTATCAAGATACAGTACTTCACCCGCAAATTGTGGCAATACCTCCTCTGTTCGCTTACTAAATAAATATTTTGCTTGACTATCCTGTAACATATATTCAATTCGTTCAGTTGGGTAGTTAGGGTCGATTGGTAAATACGCTGCTCCTGCTTTTAAAATCCCAATCATACCAATAATCATTTCTAATGACCGATCTACCATAACGCCAATAATACTTTCTTTTGAAACACCTTTACTTTGAAGAATAGAAGCCAATTGATTCGCTTTCTTATTCAATTCTCTATATGTCAAAGATTGATCATTACAAACAACAGCAATTTGATCTGGAGTTTTTAATACTTGCGCTTCAAACAAATCTTGAAATGATTGAAACAAGTCTATGCCCGTTTGAAAAGTATTCAATCCTTCTAGCAACTCTTTTTCTTCTTCTGCAATAATACAAATATCTTTCACTGCCAAATTCGGTTTTTGTGAAACTTGCTTTAAAACATAACAATACGAATTTGCAAACTGTTGCAAAGAAGAGAATGAATGGGACTTGCAAGAAATTTGAAATTCAAATTCATTATGTATTTCATTCCATTTTCTTCGTACCCATAGGGCTAAATTATTCTCTGCGTATTCTTCTAGTGAATTTTCATTATGTAATCCTTCCATCCCGATTACAATTTGAAAAGGAGTTGAATTGTGTTTAACTAATAATTCAGAGAGCGGATACTCCTGATTTTCATACCCGAATAAAGTCGTTTGTTCAATCTCATTTACTAATTGTTTAAAGGTGTGATGCGGATGGATTTCACTTCCTAAAGGAATCAACTTATTAAGATTCTCACTTTGTTCAAGATTTTTTTCAATTATAGGAATACCAATAGTAATTCTTTCTTGATCTGTATAATGTGCCAAACAAACCCTTAAAGCGGCTTGAAACCAGCTAAATAATAATAAATCTTGAGACTTACTTATTTTTTGTATACTTTTACTAAACTCTGCATTCACTATGACTTGAACGTACTCACAAGGTGTTTCTTTATTTAGTTGGTAATCGCTATTAAATACAGAAAAATCGAGAACCTCGGAAGATAATTGCTCCTTCCAAAACGCTTCTACTTCTTTATTTTCATGAATCGAACTTCGATCTTTAATGTGCATTTTTATCTTTATCCCCCTAATATTCATTTCTTCTACTCGTTAATTTTCAAGCCAACTTCAAGCCCATGAAGAAACACTTGATGGTTATCCAAACATAAAAATTGCTGAATCTCTTCAAATTTCATATGACCAACTGAACAAACCCCTAAATTTAATGTCTCAGCAACCATATTTAAGGTAGCAGTGATAATGCCTGACTCAATACAAGCAAATAAATATCCAGCTGAACCGTATTTCGGGATGGAAGCGTTCGCATTGTAAACCAAATAAACTGAGAAGGCAGATTGAGTAAATAAATCCTGATTAATTAACTCATGATCACTTTTGATTACTTGATCAATGTTGTTTACAATCACAAGACTATTTTTTGATGGGTTATAATAATAAAATCCAGCTTTCATACCCTCTATACGTTTTGGTTTTATATAAACAAAGATATCAATGGGATAGAGCCCGCCTGCACTTGCGTAATGATAGTATATTTTTTCTTCCCTAACCTGTTTTAGAGTTGATATAAGTTGGGAAAATTGTGAAAAACTAATATGTTTTTCCACATCAAATTGACGACAAGACCTACGTTCTTTGATTAAAGTGGGTAGCTCATCTGTTGTTTCAAGTTGAATTTCGGTTGACCGTGCAGCAACGTGCGTACGATTTAATTGTTCACTCATATACTTTTCTAACTCTTCTTTAGAAAAGCGAATCTGGTCGCTATATGGATTTGGAAAAATATTTTCTTGTGAAGAAAATACTTCTCTTGGGTGTAATATGTTACTTACTAACACACGATTTTTTATCATAAGCTCTATGGTTTTTTGTGTCTCTTCTACATTTCCTAACGAAAAGCGTTCTACTAGTTCACTAATTTTTACACCTTTTTGAGCCATAAAATAAAAATCAGGAAACCACTCAGACAGAATACCTGTAAATCTCATTTCTCCTATCAAAACCTCATTATGCAACTTCTCCCAATGCTTAATAGGAGACCAGTAATAAATTTTCTCGCTCATATAACCCTCCATAAACGTTTAACTTATTTTTGAAATGCAATTTTCTAATCTACACAAAATATTTTTTAGATTCTGATCCTTGTCTCATAGTGATTATAAATCCATACACTTCAATGAAAATTGAAAAATAATGAAATAACTTTTTCTTCATTAAAATTTTTTATTTCATTGTAAAAAATGATTTTTCTTTGGATATTTCACATCCTTTCCCATAGTAATCCTATAAGGTATAAACCATTTAGAACATTGGGAATATTCATGTATTTCCAATGTGAAATTATTGTAATGGATTGGAGAGCAGTTGAATATAGTTATTAAATCAAATAATGTTGAGAAAGTTTTATTTATTATATTGATAAAATTTTATGATGTAATTTATTACAAATAGATTAAGAAAAGAGTTTTAAATTTTTCTTAATCAGTTAGTGTGAAAATATCACATACTATTACATACAATTGAGTTACTTACATTTCATATTCAAAATAGAGAAAAGACACCTTGGATGGTGTCTTTTCTCTATTTTAATTCCATATACTTTTTACGCATTTGTTATTTTTAAACGATTTGTAGGAATTAATAAAACTCGAATATCTAACTTTTTGTATGTTCTAATATACAATAAAAATTATGTGAATTACGAATGTATTTCAGATAATTTTATAAATAAACTCAAAGATATCTTCTCCCCTACTGTCACGATAGCAATAATCTATTGCTTATTTCTTTTATTAAATTGTAATATAATTACAGTATGTGAAATTATATTACATTAACTTTAAAAGCGAAGTGAGAACAACCTTCACTTCGCTTTTTTCATTTGCAATCCTTATTAACTTTGCTCAATGCAATATTTATTTCAACATTCTTCGCTTTTATTTAATCGGTTTTTCTGATTTTAAAACAATGGAACTTAATGCAGGAACTTTAATTTTATTGTCATGGACAACATACAGTGGTTTACTTCCCGCCTGCTTGTCATCTACTAGTACTTTCCGAGGCCCTTTCGATGGAAGTGTTATTTCAACAGCTTCTCTATTTGCATTATGAGCCACTGTAAAGTATTCATGTTTATTCCCCTCTATTGTATAAGCTACAGTATTTTTCGGAGCATCAATAAATGATACATGTGTTTTTATTTGCTCAGCAGATATCATTCGAAAAGCTGAGTACTTTTTGCGTAATTCTATTAAGCCCTTAATATAATCTACTTCATTATTAAATGCTGCACGGCGCAACCAGTCCATTTGGTTAATTGAATCAGGAGATTTGTAACTGTTATGATCACCATACTTTGTGCGCATAAACTCTTGTCCCGCATGTAAGAATGGAATCCCTTGTGATGTTAATAAAATCGAAGAAGACAATTTGTGCATTTGTTTTCGCACTTCTTCACTATCACCTGGATTCGTCAATTCAAGTTTGTCCCATAATGTATGATTATCATGTGCTTCTACATAAGTTAGCACCTGCTCCGGATCTTGATAAGTAGACGAATTTATATCGTAGTCAATGCCTGCTGTAATCCCTTTTTTAATACGGTCTTCCATGTTTTCCTTCCCATTTACAAAGCCATTTTCTTTTTCCTCAAATACACTACCTTTCAATCCATCTCGTATATTATCGTTAAAATGAGCAATCCCTTTCATTTTCTCCGCATTTTTTTGATTTGCTTTCAAATCAGCAGCAAGAGGTGTATTTAAATCCCATCCTTCTCCATGCAATATAATAGAACGGTCAATTTGATTGATAGCTTTACGTATTTCATTCATCGTTTCATAATCATGAATACCCATTAAATCAAAACGGAATCCATCTAAATTATATTCTTTTGCCCAATATGTGACCGAATCCACCATAAATTTCCTCATCATTTTTCGTTCTGAAGCTGTATCATTTCCTACTCCAGTTCCATTTGCAAATGTCCCATCTTCATTGTAACGATAATAATAACCTGGAACTAACTTATGAAAATTAGATTCAGTAGCATTATACATATGGTTATATACTACATCCATCACTACGCGAAGGTTATTATCATGCAGTGTTTGAATCATTTGCTTTAATTCATTTATTCGAACAGTTGGCTCATATGGGTTTGTAGAATAGGACCCCTCTGGAACGTTAAAGTTTTTCGGGTCATATCCCCAGTTATATTGTGGTTCGTTTAAATTCTCTTCATTTACTGATGCATAATCAAATATCGGTAAGAGCTGAACGTGCGTAACACCAAGATCTTTCATATAGTCAAGTCCTGTTTTCACACCTTTAGGCCCTTTTGTTCCTTTTTCTGTTACCCCTAAATATTTCCCTTTCTGTTTAATGCCACTTTCGGGTTGAATAGAAAGATCGCGTACATGCAATTCATAAATAATAGCATCTTCCGGATTCTTTAATTTTGGCTTTTTGTTTGCCTTCCATTTTTTCGGATTTGTTTCTTCTAAATCAACAACTGATCCTTTATCTCCATTTACAGAAGCAGCACGTGCATACGGATCAACTGCTTCTGTCCACTTATCACCGATTTTGACCTTATACGTATAAAAGAGCCCTTTTTGATTCCCTTTTAGTTCTGCTTTCCAAGTGCCCTTTTCACCTTGTTGCATGTTTATTTCAGTACCTATTTTATCGTTCCATTTTTTATATGTAACTAACTTTGCTTCACTCGCAGTAGGAGCCCATACACGGAACTTCGTATGTTGTGGCGTATATATATTACCTAAATCGTTACCACCATAGTAAAATGAATGATCAAATTCCTCACTACGAATGACTTTACCGATTTCAGTATTCGTATTAGCTACGTTTTCGATTTTAACTTTGTATGATTGTTTTAAATCAATTTTCTGCTCCGTAATTATTTTAAACTTATTCGTAACATTGCCACTGTTTCTATCATAAGGAATAATATTCTTAATTTTAATGCCTTCAATTTGAATATTACGTTCCTTAATATGAAACGGGACATTAGTCGTTACAGTAATTTCATTGAAACTATCAATAGATGCTTTTTGAATTGATAATTCCGCAGAAGGCTTAGAGTTATATACTTTATCATCACCAGAAAGAATCCATACTTCAGCACGATCACCCTTTATATTTTCAATCCAACGATCGCCACCATCCTTTTCCCAATTATTTGTACGAATGATAAATCCTACACGGTTATAGTCACCATCTAAATTAATCTTAGCGTACTTTCCAAATTCATCTTCACCAGTAAATTCATATGATTTACCATTCGCATTTTCTCCCCATATCCAAAGGTTCCAGTCTTTTGTATTTCCAGACTGTTCTTTGTAATGAATGATAACTTCAGTTGTTTTCGAATTTGGAACTGCCTTTACACTTTGAAAAGAGAAAACAGATGATAACATAACGATTATAGTAAGTAATAAAACTGATTTGTTAATTAATCTTTTTATCATTTGCACCACATACACCCTTTCTTTAAATAGTACGTACAATTTATTATGCTCGTACTAAATTACACTACTTAAATTAATCTAGAACTCTCTTTTACTTCACCCCCATATTGGCTATTTTCACATATGTATTTCAATGATCTTTTAATACGAAAACGTTTGCATTAATGTTTAAAAAAATAGATTTATTTATGTCTGCATATATTTGTAAATACTAAAAGATCAAGGAAATCATTTTAAAGCAATCGTTTGTTATCGCTTTCATTTTATAGCACTTCCCATTAAGAGGTCAATATATTATTAATTTTCTGTTTTTATATACTTTAAACCTTATATATGTGTCGTAACTTCATAAAGATAGACAACCTAATTATTGATTAGTAAGTTTATTTTCACTCATACATTGCTGCCATACATAAAAAACAGCTACTGTCATTTTAAAGATAGTAGCTGTTTTTTATAATGTAATAATATATGAATGAAAACTATATTTCTAACTTATTTAATTTTTGCTGCATCAAATGCCTTTTGAACTGCTTGAACTTCAGATGTATTTGCTCCATATTTATTCGTTGCCACTCGAATACATGCTGATCTTAATTCTTTGAAATTAGAAGTCATGTTTAACTCATCTGTATTTGCATAATAGAAGATATCAAACATTTTATCTTCACCAATCCCTTTAACTGTTACACCGTTATGAGTTCCACCTTTTGCAATAAGATACGCAACTTTATTAATAATACTTGAATTAAAATGTACGCCACCTTGATCCCATCCATTAAAATCATTAAATTCACTGTAATCATCTGGATAAGGTACACCAAGTGAAGATGGAACAGAAGCCGGGTTTTCCATATCACGGAAAACAGATCCAGTTTGTTCCCCCATCGTCCAGTTAAAGCTTCCATTATTTACGTATTTCTCAATAGATGTTCCCATAATATCAGAAAGTGCCTCATTAATCGCACCAGATTCACCGTAGTATTCAAGGTTAGATTCGCTAGAAGTAACAGCATGTGTAAATTCATGGCCAGCTACGTCATATGCTTTGACGATAGGATCTCCATATACAAGCATACTTCCATTATTAGCACTTAATGCATTCTGCCAATTTTTCGGATCATTCGTCTCTTCAGAATCCCAAGCGTGTACAACTGAAACTACCTTTTGTCCCTTATTATCAAAGCTATTACGCTTATATTTATCTTTATAAAAATCAAATACTTTTGTTGCTAAGTAATGAGCACTTACTGCTTTTGGATCGTTAAATGTTGCCGAAGTACTAGTTGCTAATGTACCAGGATAATAGCTTTCTTCTTTAGTAATATCTCTGTAATTTACATCATATGTTTCAATTCCTTGCCCTCTTGTATAATCAGCAAGAGCATATTTGCCATTACTTTGTTTAGAGATACCAAATGAACGAGAAATACCTAAATCATCTTTTCCTGTTCCAGTTAATGATGTAAGACTGCTTTGTTTACTTTTCTTTAAAGCTCCAACTAGTTTTTCACTTGCTTTTAGGTTAGATTCTTGTACCATATTTTTTAACATGTCACCATTTTGTGCATTTAATAAATAAGTACCAGAAACATAGTTTGGTGTTGCAGCTTCAAACGTAACCTGGTATGCATTTTTAGCTTGTCCATTATTTTCATCAACAAAAATAACCTCTTTAACTTCTGGCTCAGAAATAAACTTGATATCGTTCCCGTACTTCGTATAAATAAATTGTTTTGCTTCATCTTTTGATAGATTAATAGGTTTTTTCAATTCTTCTTGTTTTAGATTTTGCGCGCTATCACCTGAAACACTTTTAATAACACCGTTATTATCTACGTGTGCAGTTAATTGATGGCCATATACTTCTTTTCCTTCGTATGTTTGCTGTATACGTACAAGTGTAGTCCCATCATATGAACCACGTTTTTGAAGAACTTTATAATCTACTCCTGTTTCTCCATTGACTTGCTTTGGAGAAAGAGCTTGTTCTGTTTTCTCCTTCAGAGCATCTTTTACTACAGTCTCTGGTGCCTTTTGTGACGGTTGTGTAAGTTCACCCGAACGGAACGATTCTTCCTGAATTTGAACTTGTAGTTGATCTGTTTCTTCAGCATGACCTACTCCGTATGGTGCTACAGCTGTTAAAGCTAAGCCTGTTGTTAAAGCTACCTTAGTTAATGTGTTTTTGTTTTTCATTTTTTCACCTCGTATAATTTTTAAAATAGAAAGCTTGTACAAAGTATACTTGCTGCTTCTGTCGAAAAAAAGGGAAAATACACAATTTATGTAACATTATGCAAAATTACATAATGTAAGGGCGATGATATAAATAAAGAACCACACATATAAGTGGATTAATTTCAATAAAAAAAGAGCTCCCTAAGGCGCTCTTTACATACGATTATAAATCATAAATGCATTGTGTCATTTATTAGTATATGCTCGTCTCATTAATTGTTTACTTGGTGATTTCTTTGCACATTAACCATTAAAAATCCGTTATCTAATACATTAAAATTCTTCGTTACTATTTGATTAGTAAATGAAAGAGAGAGTTAAAATAAAGTAAGAAACAAACATGATAAAAGCAAACCAATAGATAAAGATAGCACTCGACATGAATTGTGTAATTCTTTTTTTTATATAAATTTGTTTTACTTATTTACTTTCTGGGGATTAATTTGAAATCGTCCTTTCCAAGAACCAACTATTTTTCCTATTTTATTTATGTCTACATCTAATGTTAAAGGTTGTTTAAAGGAACCTTTTCCTTCAGGACCTTCAACAAATGTAATGACACCTTCTGGTCTGTCTTTATCGCGAATGCCTACATGCTCTAACTTTTTTCCTTCTGACAATAATTCGAATGGTAAATTGTCTTCACCTTGAATAAATGATAATTGTGAAAACATACCATTTCCTGTGTTATATTCAGGATTTTCTTCTTGTTGTCCGTTTACTTTTCCATCGCTTTTTATATCTAATCCATTTGTATCAAATTCAAATGGCATTAGAGCTCCATCGGCTTTTTCAACTCTATAATGAACAGATATACGTGCATCTGCCACATATAATTCTTTAAAATGTACAGTAATCCCCTGATCTGTTAGCTTCTCATCCAGAGGCATGAACTTGCCATTTGACATTCCTTCTACCTTGTTATTATTGTCATCTCTTATCCCTTCGTTGACTACCTCATCTTTAGAAACTTCATTAGCAAAGTAAGAAGCAATATTAGTTGCTGCAACTTGAACTTGTGGAATCATAGCTATAGTAAAAATACCTACCGCAGCAACCGCTGTATACATTAAGCGTTTTGATTTTTTATTCACATTTGAAAATACCCCATGCTTTCTTTCTGTCGTTTTATTTACGCTAAGTACATTATTAGACTCGTTATAATTTTTAAATGTTTGCCATGCTTTTTCAACATCAATATTTATTTCTGGAGTCTCATGAGCAAGTGTTGATTTTTCCCACTGACTTAATTCCGTTAGCTCAATTAATAAATTTTGACACTCCTTACATTTGTCTAAATGCTTTATAAATTGTTTTCTTTCCTCACGGGAAAGCTCGCCATCAATAAATGATTGAATGGATCCCATTTCATAACAAGTCATTTATTTCCCCTCCATTTGTTCAAAAATTTTCCGGAACTTTAGTTTAGCTCGTGCCAACAATGTTCCAATAGACGAATCATCAACCTGAAGTACTTGCGCGATTTCTTTATATCGAAACCCTGAAAATTTCATTAATAATATCGTTCGATCTTGTTCTTTCATTTTTCGCAAAACCATTTGTACTTTTGTAATTTCTTCTTTTCTAATCCATTCATCATCTAGTGACGAATCAATTTGAACTTCTTGATACTGGGTTTCTTTATCAATTCTTGCCTGATGTCTTTTTTCAGAGCGAATGTAGTTATAGGCGACATAAGTAGAAGACTTTATAAGCCAAGCGCGTAAATTTTCTATTGATTTCCAATCCGAATGATACAGTTGCAAAAACACCTCTTGCGCTAATTCCTCAGCAACCGTCTGTTCTTTAATGATCCATATTATTTGTTTTACAACATACGCATAGTTTTGTTTAAACAACGCTTCAAATGTTATATGTGAAACATTCCTCTCTTCACTTTTTATTGTTTGCATGTGAATAAAACCTCTCTCTCGTTTGATGCCTGCATTATAGAGAAACCAGAATGCTCATTTTTGTGACAAAAAAAATAATATTTTTTTATTATGTACTACTACGTACATTCATGATATAAACAAATATTCATATTAATTAAAGTAAACTTTTTTCTCAATAACAATATAAAACCCACTCTCAACTATTTTTAAGAGTGGGTTTTAAACTATTAAAAAAACAATTATTTTAATACCTCTTACAATTTATACTACTTTTCATTTGTTCTTTTTTATTGGTACAAATAAATCAACCTTTAATTTTCCTTCTAGGTCTTCTGCAACATTGTTCATACAAAACTCTAAATTATCCCTATCATAATCTGCACTATACTCACTATTTGGTAACCACACTGCGTACATGTATCGATAAACTACACTTAATTTATGAGGTTCATCATAAAACTGGTATAGAGCGTATATACCTCCATCTACACATTTAAATTGCATATCTTGATGAGGTTCTTTTTCAAAGTTTTCAGGTACGGTAACGCAAGCATCATGTCGGCACTTCTGACTTGCAACAAATTCAGGATTATCTAATGAAATTCCGATAAATGATTGCTCTGGTGGATGTAGATTATTTTCATTTGCCCACTGTAGTAACTTTTCCCAATGATCTTGTGGTTCAAAGTAACTACCAGTTCGTCTTATATATGCTACTTCTAATCGTTGTAAGTTTTTTATAACAACTTTCATATACATCAGCCCCTTAACAAATCTCTACTCAATTTATTTAGCCTTCATTTTCATATATTCCTTCATAAATAAAATAAATTTCATAATGGCGTAAACATTAATTGAAACATAGGGCACTGTTTTCAAATTGATATTACATCACTACATTTTTAGAAGTTATAGGTATGCAAAAATTTCATTTTAACTTTAAATAAAAAATCCCTGCCACTTTTATACTAAATAACATAATAGAATTCCTTTTATTGTCCTAGCAAATTACTAACATACAATAATTAAAAGCACTACTCTTTCAATTTATCATTTAATAAGTGTAAAAAATGCCCCTATTCATTCATTTTTCATGCGTATGTATGTACATTTGTTAATTTATTCGATATATTATGTGTATTGAATGATTATGAAAAGTTTATAGGTCGCTGAAAAATCTTATATTTTTATATCCATGAAAACTACAAAATGTATGTAAATCCATTTGTCAAATGAATTTAATGCGGAAGGAGGTTTGTGGTTACTTCATTGGGATATAATAATCAGTTTTGAACTGATAAAAATATAGGAGGCGACAACATGTTTCGTACGATTTCAAATTTCATGAGAGTAGCTGACATAAGAAACAAAATTCTTTTTACACTAGCGATGCTAATTGTTTTCCGAATTGGCACGTTTATTCCAGTTCCTCATACTAACGCAGAGGTATTAAAAGTACAAGATCAAGCTAACGTTTTAGGTATGCTAAACGTATTTGGCGGAGGAGCATTGCAACACTTCTCAATCTTCGCTGTAGGTATTACACCATACATTACAGCTTCCATCATAGTACAATTACTACAAATGGACGTTATACCTAAATTTTCGGAATGGGCAAAGCAAGGAGAAATGGGCCGTAAGAAATCAGCTCAATTCACTCGATACTTTACAATCATTCTCGCATTCATACAAGCCATTGGGATGTCTTATGGCTTTAATAATATAGCAGGTGGACAATTAATAACAGATCAAAGCTGGACTACATACTTATTTATTGCGACAGTTTTAACTGCAGGAACTGCATTTTTACTTTGGTTAGGCGAACAAATTACTGCTAACGGAGTTGGTAATGGTATTTCGATGATTATCTTCGCTGGTCTTGTAGCAGCAATTCCAAATGTTGCGAACCAAATTTATTTGCAACAATTTCAAAATGCAGGCGATCAATTATTCATGCACATCATAAAGATGGTTTTAATTGGTCTCGTAATTTTAGCAATAGTTGTTGGTGTTATTTACATACAACAAGCCGTGCGTAAAATACCAATTCAATATGCAAAAGCTGTTTCAGGAAACAATCAATATCAAGGAGCAAAAAACACTCATTTACCTCTTAAAGTAAATAGTGCTGGTGTAATTCCAGTAATCTTTGCTTCTGCATTTTTAATGACGCCGCGTACAATTGCGCAGCTCTTCCCTGATTCAAGCGTCTCAAAATGGATAGTTGCAAATCTTGATTTTGCACATCCAATTGGAATGACACTTTATGTCGGTCTTATCGTTGCTTTCACATACTTCTACGCATTTATTCAAGTAAATCCTGAACAAATGGCTGAGAATTTGAAAAAGCAAAATGGATATGTACCTGGTATTCGCCCTGGTAAATCAACAGAACAATATGTAACAAAAATTTTATATCGATTAACATTTATCGGCGCAATTTTCTTAGGGGCAATTTCGATTTTACCGCTCGTATTCACGAAAATTGCTACATTACCACCTTCTGCACAAATTGGTGGTACAAGCTTACTTATCATCGTCGGTGTAGCACTTGAAACGATGAAGACTTTAGAAAGTCAGCTTGTGAAACGTCATTATAAAGGGTTTATAAAAAAAGTAAATTAAGTAAAAAAACACAGTTGGTTATTTTTCCAACTGTGTTTTTAATTCTACTAGTTTTAATTTACCCACTAATGTATCAATGACTATTTCCAAGTTCTCTATTTTTTCTTCTAAAGCTTGAATGCGTTTCTCACTATCGTCTACACTATTATTCTTTAAATTATTAGTAGAGTCTTTGAACTGCTCCCCTATTTCAGGAATTACATTATCTATATTAGATTTTGATTTTTCACCATTATCGGTTGCATCTGTATTTGATTTCAATTCAAATTGAAGCTTATATGTATTTCCAGTTAACTCTTTAGCTATTTCTGAAATTAACTCTTTATAAGAATGCTCAACCCATCCTTGTTGGAATTCGTTTTCAAAATAAATGACCAATGAATTCTCATTTATTCTGGCTGTCGTTTCTTTGATCCACGTTTCATATGATGGTCTTGAAATTGTTAATTTCATTTTATCTTTTATTTTATTCCAAATTGAACTGGCTTCTTCTTGTCCGAAAGTGAATTGATTATTTTGCACGTGATGAATCTGCGCTATAGAAGTAGTATTTGATTTTATTTCAAACCAAATTTGATATTCTTTATTAGTAAGATTCTGTACGGTACTTGAAATTATATTTTTATACTCCCCTTCAAGCAAGTCACGATGAAACGCATCTTCACAATAGATTATTAATGTATTGTCTTCTATCGTAGCATTTGTATTTCTAATCCACGTCATATATGTTGTCTCTGCTAATTTTGGCCTTAATGCTTTCTTTACTTCATCCCAGCTACTAAGCCTTTCTTTTTGAACATCATTCAACTTATGGGGTTCGCCATTACATAGATCAAACTGAATTTCAAACGTCGTATTAAACATTTCTCTTAATGTATGAAATACTAATTCTTTGTAATGAGATTCTAACCAGTCACGTGCAAATTCATTCGGACAATAAATCGTTAATATATCATCTTCTAAATAAACAGTTGTATTAGTAAACCAAGTTTCATATGATGGTTTTGAAATTTGTGGTCGGATTTTTTCCTTTACTTCAGTCCAATTTATCTTCATAATAACTCCCCCTCTATTTTTGGTTTTCTTTCATATAGCTTAATAATATTACGACTTTCCCATAAATAAAGTCAATCCGTATTATTAATAAAATTAAAGCAGCCCTATTTTATACAGGGCTGCTTTTTTATACAACTACATTTCCTTCTCAAATAATCTACCTTGTTTGAAATAAGACCGGAGTGTGAATCGATTAGCTAAAAATACACCAACCAAAATGAAACAAGCACCTATGCCCATTGTAGGATTTAAAGGCTCTCCTAATATGATATACCCTACAATAATAGCAATTAAAGGTGATACGTATAACCATGTTGATGGGAATACAGGATTTGTTTTTGATAAGAGCCAATAATATAATCCGTGCCCACCAATTGATCCGATAAAGATAAGATATAAAATAGGCCACTGTACACTCCATGAAGCTAATACAGTTACATTCGGTTGTTCTACTATGACAGATACGATTAGTAATAATACCCCTCCGTAAAACATTTGAATGCCATTAATGAGAAATGGTGATACACTTTGTAAATCCGAAAGTATTTCTTTTGATCGAATAGAGCCTATTCCGTAAAATAACTCTCCTATTATTAAAACGAAACAAGCGATACTCCATATAAAACTTACTTCTTGGTGCATTCCTGGTAAAGAAACAAAAACAACGCCTATTAGTGCAATAATTAAAGCTAACAGTTGTTCCTTTTGCAATTTTGTCTTATTTCTCTTTGCCTGTAATAATAATATCATCATCGGCCCCGTAGCAGAAAGCACAGCAGCTAACCCTGAAGAAATATATTGTTCCGCCCAGTATAATGTTGCGAATGTCATAAACGTTAAACAAAAACCAGCATACATAATACGTTTTGAAAATACATGTGGCATTATTTCCTTTCGCTTTAACTTAAATATAATCATCAAAATTACGCCTGCTAAAAAGAAACGAATGCCCGCCGAAAATAATGGAGGCGCTCCTGCTTCAATTCCGATTTTTATCGTTAAAAATGTTGTTCCGAAAATAATACATACTAAAATATAATTGAAAATGACCATTTTCCTTCCTCCTTTTTACTCTTAACATGAGTATAGAAGGCATGGTGTATAACAGTGTAACTATGTATATAACAGTTACCTAAAATCGTAGTTGATTCTCTAAATATTTTTCGCTTTAATTAAAGAAAAACGAAAAAGGTGAAACCATGAAGATTGTCCTTCGTAAAGAATCCAACATACCGTATTATCAGCAAATATATATGCAAGTTGTTGAAAGAGTACAATGTGGCATGCTCTCGCATGGTGACGCACTTCCATCTTTACGCTCTATGGCCGAAGATTTGCAGATTAGCCTACTAACTGTTCGCAAAGCATATAAGCAATTAGAAAAGAAAGAATATATTCGCATCCAGCAAGGAAAAGGTGCTTATATACATAAACATGGAAATAAAGATTTCAAACCAATTCCGTATAACTGGCAACAAACGAAAACGATAAATGTTATGCGATCTCAATATGCAATGAATCAGCACCGGAAATATTACGATTTTTCACAAGCGATTTTGTATCCTCGTTTATTGCCAAATCCATTCTTAGCTGATGAAATGCATAAAATACTGAATAAAAACCAGATGATCCTTGCAACATATGGGCCAGTTCAAGGCGATTATGAACTACGAGTTGAAATAGCAAATTACTTACATGAACACCAGCAATTAGTAACAGACCCATCTCAATTATTAATTACAAGCGGAGCACAACAAGGGATAGATTTAATTGCTCAAACATTATTAAAACCTGGTGATATTGTATTAGTGGAAAGTCCGTGTTACAGTGCAGCACTTGATATTTTTATCAATAAAGGCGCTCAAATCATTCCAGTTACACTTGATAATCATGGAATTCGATCCGATTTAGTCGATGATATTTGTCAAAGTAAAAATCCCGTATTATTGTATACGAATCCGACTTTTCAGAACCCAACAGGTACAGTAATGAGTAAAGAACGGAGAATGGAACTTATAGAACTAGCAGAGCTATATCAGTTTTTTGTAATTGAAGATGATTCTTTCGGAGAAATATATTTTGAGGGTGCGACTGTTCCCCCTCCTATCAAAAAATTTGATACGAATGGCCACGTAATTTATATAAAAGGATTTAGTAAAACGTTAGCACCTGGACTGCGTATCGCCTCGCTTATTGCTGATGGACCTATTTTCGAATGGTTATTTGCTGTAAAAGGTTCAATGGATATCGGTAGTCCTTTATTAACACAAAAAGCACTTCTACCGTTTTTACGTGCAGAACGTATGAAAAACCATTTAGAAAAATTACGTACTGCTTTACAAATTAGACGTGATATAACGATTGATATGTTATCACCACTCAAAGAAATAAGATTTGAAATACCAAATGGTGGCTTTAATTTATGGATTACACTTCCTGATTCGATAGATCCCTTTAGCCTATTACAAAAAGCAAATGAAGTAGATGTCTCTTTTTTACCAGGAACAGCTTGTCTATTAAATAATGATATAAATAATAACCAAATAAGGGTTAGCTATTCTATGCTAAATGAAAAAGATATGTTAATTGGTTTAGAGAAATTACATGATACAATACGAAACTTTAAGCTATAATAGCATATGCACAATATCCTTAAGCTAAAAGTAAATACCCCAAAATATTTTTGTTTTGGGGTATAATGAAATTTTGGAAAATACTTAATCATTTTTATTCCACTTTCATTACAATCTTACCTCTTACATGTTGACCTTCACTCAAAATATGAGCTTCTCTAACCCCTGCTTCATTAAACGGTACAACTTTACTTATGATTGGTTTTATTTTTCCATGTACAATTAAATCTGATAATTCTTCTAGTTGCTTTCCATTTGGTTTTAGCCATAAAAATCCTGATTTTATCCCTTTTATTTTTTGAATTGGTTCATGAACAATCGAAACGAAAACACCACCAGGTTTTATAATTTGAAAACTTTTTTCTTGTACTTCGCCACCTATTGTATCTAATACGATATCAAAATCTGATAGTAGTTCTTCAAATTTATCTTTTTTATAATCAATAACGAGATCTACTCCTAAAGACTTTAAAAATTCTTCATTCTTACTACTTGCAGTTGTCGCAACAAAAGCTCCAAATGATTTTGCGATTTGAATTGCTAAACTTCCAACTCCACCAGCTCCCGCATGAACGAGTACTCGGTCATGTTCTTTTATTTTTGCGTAATCTACAAGACTTTGCCACGCAGTAAGTCCTGCAAGAGGAATCGAAGCTGCCTCTTCGAAACTTAGATTTGTAGGCATATCGGATACTAAATCCGATTTTACTGTAATGAATTCAGCATAAGAGCCCTGTCCTATATTTTCAGGTTTCGTATACACCTTATCACCTGTTTTGAAACACTCTACCTCTTCCCCAACTTCTTCAATAATTCCAGCAACATCTAATCCTAAAATGATCGGAAATGAAAACTGTAACTGTTTTTGTAAGTCTCCCTTTCTAATTTTCCAATCAACAGGATTAATAGATGTTGCGAGAATACGTATTAATACCTCATTACCTTTAACAACCGGTTTTAAAACTTGTCTTTCTTTTAATTCTTCAACACTACCATATTGATCTATAACAATTGCTTTCATTTCCATTCCTCCTTGCTGTTTATTGTAATAACATACAAATATTTCTCAAAATTTTTTGCCTTGAATTAGCATAAACTTATTTTTGGAGGTAATTACGTAAGAAACATTATGAATTCCAAAAAGAACCTTACACTCACCTTAGAATTATTCAAAACTGATTTTCAATTACATTCAAAAGAAATGGGGAAAACTTTATGACTGAAAAGATATTTAAAATAAACGGGATTGATATATGTACAGAAAGCTTTGGGAACCCTAAAAATCCAGCTATTTTATTAATTATGGGGGCTACGTGTTCAATGGTGTATTGGGATGAAGAGTTTTGTGAACAGTTGGCTAACACAGGGAAATTTGTTATTCGTTTTGATAACCGTGATGTAGGACGATCTGTTGCATATGAACCCGGTACTTCCAATTATACAGTGACAAATATGGCAGAAGATGCGATTGGTGTACTTGATGCTTATCATATTGATCAAGCGCATCTATTTGGTATGTCATTAGGTGGTATGATCGCTCAAATTGCTGCTGTAAAACATCCCGGAAGAATTTTATCGTTAACATTATTAGCTACAAGTGTAATAGGCTCTGACGATAACACGCGTGATTTACCTCCAATGGATGAAAGAATTTTAACACATCACGCAAATGGCACGCATTTAGATTGGACAAATGATAAAGTTGTAGCAGAATATTTAGTTTCCGGATCTCGCCTATTATGTGGATCAAAACGAACATTTGATGAAAAAAGAGTCTATAAACAAGTAATACAAGAAATAGAACGAGCTAACAATTTATTAAGCATGTTTAATCACGCTTTACTTCAAGGAGATGATGCATATGAAGGTGTGCTTCACTTCATACAAGCACCTACATTAGTTATTCATGGAACAGACGATACTGCACTTCCTTTCGAACATGGTCTCGCACTAATTGATGAAATCCCTAACTCTGTTCTATTAACCCTTGAAGGCGCTGGACATGAAATTCATTCAGATGACTGGGAAGACATAATACATGCTGTTACTGAACATACAGCTAAAATATAAATAACGAATAGAAGGGGCATAAAATTTGGTGCGCCCCTTCTATTCGTTACATGAAAAAAAGCCCATCACTGTATCCGTATGTATAGTGATGGGCAATACTTATATTTTTCTATGTTTAAAAAAACGGACAATCTAATTGATCAACAGATTCCCATGATCTTTTTTTTATATTTTCAGTGGATTTATTAGCCTCTAGTGGTACGTTTTTAAAAGGGTTTACTTCTACCTTTAATATGGAAGATGGCTCTACGTATAATGAGAAAACATGGCTACTTGGTATAGCTTTTGACACATCAATATCTCCTACTTGTTTAAAAAGTTGCTGCGCCGCAAAGAAAAAGAAATTAGTTGGGTTGGATTGTTTATTTAGCCATGCAAGCATTTCAGGTGATACTGACTTATGAATATTGATTTTCACTCGATCACCACGTTTATATCGCCTAGATCGCATGCTTCCACCAACTAACTTATCGTTAAGTTTGTAAATCCTAACTCTTTTTGCTTATGCTCTCTATATTTTGGTGAACAAGTGTAGACTAATAATCCACGTGCATTTGTAAATAAAGGATTATCTACAAAGATTACATTTGTTAGTCGTCCTTTTTGCTTTAAAATCATTTTCAAACTGTTTTTAATAATTACTGCGCCCCCGCCATAAATAAATACGTATGGATCGTCTTTCATATCATCAATTTTATTTATGATATCCGTTGCGACACGCGCTGCTAAACCTAATAATGCTGGTTGTGATTCTTCAACTAATAACGCATTTCTTGGGTGCTTTTCATGTAAATAAATTTGGTTAAACTCTGTAATACTATCAATCGTCTTTGTTGGATATTTCCGGTTCCATCTTGTAATAATTTGTAGCAACGTTTCTTTCACACCATATGATAAACCTTTACTTAACTGTGGTCTAAAGTTAACACCTAATGAAACTACTTCTTCTGTCGTCCCAGCGCCTATATCAAAAGATAAGAGTGTTTTATCAACAAAATCAATTTCTGATACTTGATTTTGTTCACATTCTATTTTATGTTTCACAACATTTCCTTCTTCATCATATACTATGCCCCACGTCCCAGAAGCGCCCTCTGGTAGGCATTTACAATATTCGATTGAAATATTAATTGTCACATCACGCCCGTTAGGATAATGGAACACAACCTTATGATTGCCCATATAACGTTTCGCGTTTTCCGCAGCTATCTCTTGTGTAATAAGCTGCATAGGAAGAGCAACAGATAAATCGTAACGAATATTAATATGACTAGAAGTTGGACTTTGGCGCATAGCACTTACCGCTAAACCAGATAGAATTGTAATAACCATTAACTCATCAGTTGACTTATTCGATTTCTTCTCAACCTCAGTCCCTTTTAATTGATCTTGAATGACTTTTTCTCCAACGATATACCGCACGTTATTTAACATTAGCGATGGAGAACTAATGGTCACGTCAATGTGATTTTCTAATTCAGATAATGAAACATCTCCTTCATCTAACAATCCTGTAGGCTCTCCTATATATAAAGAATATATACTCGGAATAAATATAGGCTCTTGCCCTTTCACCATTAACTTCAAACCGTTATTTCCTGCATCAGCACCAGCTTTTAATAGAATAGACATAACTACCCCCTAAATTAATCTGACATCCCTTCCAAATATATGCGAGCCCATTCTTTTACATTCAAATGTAATGTAATTTTTTATAAAAGACAAAAACAAAATATTATATTATTCCCTTATTGTGTAAAAAGTATTTGACATAAAACTTTTCCAATTTTATACTATGTATGTAAAGAGTTTTTTACATTATAGGAGGTGTCATTTCTACATTGAAGCATAAAAAAATCATTTTCATAATTATCGTTATATCATTACTCGGAATCCTCTTACATGGCGCATATAAATATATAACGGAAGGTTCAATTTTAGGCGGAACAATATTCGCTTTTTCGTTAATACTTGGTAATTTAATTAATCAAATTACGTGGGGAGATCCGAACGGAGTATCGGAAGAAAGCCAAGATGAAATGGGACAGCAAATTACATATAAAAGCTTTAAAATTGCTTATTTTGTACTTATATGCCTGATGTTTTTTATTTTAATATTATCAGAAGGAATCTCCTTCCTATTACTCGATGAAATAAAAAATCTTCCTCTTTTTATCGCACTTTGCTCTTCATTCTTTATTTATCCTATTGTCGAACTTATAGTCGCAAAACAATATAAATAAAAAGATGAGATTTTGTAAAGTGATAATAATGTTATTTCATTTTGATTTAAAAATATAAGAGCCTTACTACAAATTATATTGTAGTAAGGCTCTTTAAAGTTGTTTAATTTCTAGCCTTTTAAATGAGTTTATAGACAAATATAAATAATAAATTTGTTTGAATCTTATTCAACTAAAGCTCCCATTAGTTGAAGTGTAATTGTTCAAAAATTATTGAGATTCTTCTAGGAAATTAAAATCACCATCAATAAGATCCTGTAAATACTCATCAAAGCTGTTTGCAATCACTTCATATTCATCAGGGTCGTGTAAAAAACGAATGATTTGACCACATACCCCTTTGTCAGAAGGATTAAAATCAATATACAGCTTTGATGTTCCACCGTTGTTCATACAATCTGAAAAGTGAATATACGTGCCAGGGAGAAGCCCCTCTGGATTTATTTTAGAGTCAACAGCATCCTCTTCATCTTGGTATTCTAAAAGATAGGAGACGTCTTCTCCTTCTTTTGAACTCTCGATCATCTCCTGTGTAGAGAGCAAATAATATGGATACTCTTCAACATCTGAACCTAAAATACATACCGTGACTTCGGTTTCTCCATATTTCCGCCAATATGTACCATCGATATTTTCAAGTAAATAGATTAATGATTCTGGACAATTCGGATATTTAAACCTTAATATATCAATATCCTCTTTTGTAGCACCGTATGCTTTATTTAGTGCTTCGAGATCATCTGTTGATAATGCTGCTTTCAAACCATTTAAAAATTTGTTTACCAAATCCATTATTTTACCCTCCCAATAATCAAATATAAATTTTTTAGTCTATATACCTAACATAAATAAGATTTGGCCTTTAACTGTTTTCGCATATAATTTAATTAGTACCATTACGCTCTAGCTCTTCTCGATTAAAGTATTGTTCTAGTAACTCTTTACCTGTTTTTATTGTAGTATAGTACTCTCCATCATACAGTTTCCCTTCTGATGGATTGTGAAAATCTTCATATTTCTTGAAGTCTTCATTTTCTTCAAATGATTTCTTTGCAAGGTCCATGTCTTCTGCTTCTATTTTAGCAAACAATCTACCTATATCGAATATCCCTTCTTCATCAATACTCTCTTCTAAAAGGTAGTGTTCCTCTTCCTCTATAGGTGTTAGTTTACTTTTTGTAATAGAATATAAATGTTTCGTTTCTTCTACTTGTACCATAATAAAAATCCAACCAACTCTTACAACCGTACATGGTGCCAACCCTTCTAATGTAAATGCAACTACCTTTTGGTCTTTCACAAATTTCCCCATCTTATCTACCCCTTAATTTGTTTATTTTATACTATAGTCTCTTAAACATTTGTAAACCCTAAGTAATGAGTCTCTAAGAGTTTTCTTTTCTGCAGATGTTAGTCTATTGTTAATCATATTTACCGTATTTCTTTACATCCCCTCAATTATCGTTTTTAATTTACTCACAGTCCGCCA
This sequence comes from Bacillus cereus, assembly GCF_007678085.1. GTDB lineage: Bacteria > Bacillota > Bacilli > Bacillales > Bacillaceae_G > Bacillus_A > Bacillus_A cereus_BE. Next base: position 1,147,458 of record NZ_VEDW01000001.1, read on the forward strand.
ATTCCTAACTGTAGCTGGTGTATGTAACCTCTGAAATTGATTCATTAATTTAGAGTTTCGAATGCTATTTTTGAAAAACACATACACTACATTTTCATCTATATAACAATCTTCAGTCTCATTTTTTTGCATAAGTAACTGATCTTTTTCTTTTTCAGAAAGTCCATTTGCTAAGAAGGCAACATGTATACTTTCACCTTCTAGCAATGAATTAGCTTCATAAGGGCATCTTTTTATCGTATTTATAAATTCATCATGCGTTCTTAACATGACCGGAACATCAAAACCAAAAACGTTTTTAATTTCAGATTGTATTCGTTCCTTTAGGAAATTTATATCTTCCTCAGATTTGAACACGATATTACCGCTTTGAATATATGTTTTCACTTGTTTTAACCCTATTAATTCAAACATTTGTTTTAAAGTAGCCATTTTCATTATCTTATGCCCACCTACATTGATTCCTCTTAGTAATGCAATATAAATTGTCATATCGTTTCTCCTCGTTTAAATGTGTTTCCCAATTGATGAAAGATATTAAATTTTAATATACCCTATAAGAACCTTGCTACATTTTATTGTAGTAAACTTCTTATAGGGATTTAATTTCATTCAATGAAAACAGCTGTTTGTTGAGTAGTAAATACTTTCGTTATAGAGCCGTCGCCTTTTTAAACAAAGGTATGTACCCTCCACTAGGCCCATAAGCAACTCCAATCTTTTCCCATCCATATTTTTCATAATAGTCTTTAAGATCTGAAGTCAGATAAAGAAATTGGTACCCTCTCTTTGCAGTTTCTAGCAGTCCATGATTCAGCAATTTTGCTCCTACAGAATTGCCTCTAAATTTTTCATCTACAAACAAACATGCTAGCCAAGGGCTCAAATCCTGGCGACTATTTAAATCATTGCGAATTAATGCATACGTTCCGATGATCTCATCATCTACTTTTGCAATGTAAAAACTCGGTATGTCATTTGGATCAGTTAAAGCATTAATCATACAATCTTCATAGAATGCACGCCCACCTTCCTCACCCCATTCTTTCCAAAAAACATCTATGGCCTTATTAAATACATCATCCTTCTTTAGTAATTGAATGATTTCCATAAAGCTACGCCTCCCAAAAGTGTTAATTAATGATTGTATAACTATAAAAACTAAATGTATTTCAAGTAACTTTATTTTTTATGTAACTATCTATAATTTCTTTACTCTTAAATATAACCTATTAATATGTATTCTCTTATTGTCTACATAAAAAAACTTACTACTTTATTATGCAAGAGTAAGTTTTTTTCTCGTTATTTTATGATAGGAAAATGCATTATAATTTGTTGACCAATTGGTCCCATTCTTCTAAAGCCTTTATCTTGGAAGCCGACTTTTTCATATAAATTTTGTGCAGGAATATTTTTTTCATTTACAGCAAGTACAACCTCATTTTTTATCGGGAAATAACGTTTTACAAACTCTTGTAATAATGCCAATGACTTTTTAGCATATCCCTTTCTTTGTCTATTGTGATTTATAGAAAACGATGTTAAAAGTAAAGCATCCTGATTGTCTGTGAACTCCTGTACTCTATCTCCTGTTTGCAATGCGAAAAGACCCACTGGTATCCCGTTGTAATCCAAAATTACAATCACATTTTTAGTTCGATCACTTTTTGCTTTCTCCAATAATTCAACTGGATCTGATGTAAACTGAACTTGTTCACTTGGTAAAGTAAATGTTTGTATAACTTCTTTATATTTTTCTTTATACGGAACTAATTGAATTTCCCCTGTATGTATGTTCATGCGAAACTCTCCCATTTTTTACTTATTAACTTAAACCTTGTTGCACTTTAGAATGCACTTTTCCATCTAAAAAGGTAATTTCAACAAATGAAGTTGGATCGCTTCCTTTCCAAGAAAAAATTTGTTTAATTTGTGCAGAATGTTCTACTCCTTCTTCTATTACTAAATCCCCTTCAAACCCAATGAAATCTTTTACTTCTGTATAAGTCATTCCTTCATTTATGTTCGAGAAATGATTTATATTGATAGAACCTTTCTGCTGCCTTTCCATCACAGTAGAAGAAGTCGCTGTTTGTTTTTTTACTTCTTTCTTCTGTTCACACGCTGTCATACTGAAACCTAAGCATAAACTACATAATATTAATGTGCTTTTTTTCATCATAACAGTTGTCCCTCCCATCATAATTAAACCATATATTACCTTAAAAATAAACTGAATATTTAATATTATATTAAAAAACCCTGTACAATTTTGTACAGGGTTACGGTTAACTCTTTTTATTCAAATGATTATTTGATTGGTCATTCTGTTCTTTTCTCAGTTCTCGTTCTTCATCTTTTGGTAATTGTTTATCATTATCTTTAACTGGATTCGTTTCTCGATTTTCAATCATGTCATTTGGAACTTGTGGCATTACTCGACCAACAATTGCTGCTAACTCATCAAGAATACCTTCTCCTGTTTTTCCTTTTTTAATTTGCTTTCCAATTTGTTTCAGTCGTTCATACGTATCAACATCTGCTACAACAACTGCATTAGCACCATCCGGATCATTTTTTAAACTTTCTGCAACAGAGTATTTAATAGACTCAACACGAGTTCGATCGAGTTTCGCTTTTACATCTATACCTACAATAGCATATTTACCAACCACTACCGCTGTTGCATCATTTACACCTGGCACACTTGCGGCTAAAGATGCTAAATGGTCTGCTGCTTTTTCATTTGGCTTATTGGATTTGTTCGTATAATTAACATTTTTCGTCGAAACATTTTTTTGCTCTGGTTTTTCGTTTGGATTGTCCTTTTTTCCAATACTACATCCAGTTATAAAAAAGCAAAGCATTAACATATATATTAGGATCTTCATTATTCTCACCACTTTACTATTAAAGTTTAATCATAAATTTTTTCAACAGCTTGCATTTTCTTCACTTTTTCCTCTGCGCCACTATTTGCATTAATGAAAATTTGATACGTATCTTTCCCTAAAGTACCTACAAATTCATAGCAAAGTACTTCATTATGCAAATCATTTACTACGACAGCTTTGCGTTCTTCCATAACTTTAACATCTGGATTGATTTTCTTTCTTGCTTCTGCTGCAGTTAGCTTTGCTGATGGAACTGTTCGTTTTTGATGTGATGCTAAATATTCTTTAGCGGAGAATCCAACGATTGAACCATCATCTAAAGCGATTTTCATTTGGATTGCCTCTGGATAAATTCGTATGCCATTTTCATTTACTACATACGTAAATACTCCAACATTATCATATTGTGAGCTATCATAAAGCTCCATATTATTAAACTTATGGTCCTTTAAGAATGTCAAACCTTTACTTCCTGCATCGTTTAAACTAATTTTCTGTTCTTTAATTTCTCGATTATTCATAACCCAAATTGGATATCCGCCTTTTCCGGTAATATCCATATAAAACTCATTATTCGTTGCGGAATCTTTTATTTTCACACTGTAGAAAGATTCTTTTGCACCTTTTCCACTTTTCTCAACATCTACTTTTTCATTTCCTTTTAAATTCAAAAACGATTTTGCAATTTTCGCTGCTTCATCTTTAGAAATCGCTTTTCCTTCTGCTTCAAATCCGCCTTTTTTATTTTTTTGCGCACTTGTAAAGGTCGGTCCGAAGTTTGTAGACGAATACGATGTTACATTTTTTTCTACTGTCTTTAATCCGTCAATAATTGTATTGTCAGCAGGATCACGATTTGATGCGAGTGCCATCTCAACATCCATCCAGCGTAAATTATTTTTCAATACAAGATGTTGTACTTTTCGTAGTTCATCTTGAATGTTACCTGCGTTTGAATATAACGTTTGCAACGTTTTATATTCTTGATCATTTAGCGGTTCTTTTTCTAAATCACGAATAGCTGCACGGTAACTAAAATCACCGATATTTGCTAAAAATTCTTCCGTTTTATTAAAAGGCATTAATGTTAAAGGGAGTTGTCCTACATCCGAACGAGCTTCAGATGTTAATCTCCATACATCTGCTAATGCTGGTGATAAAGATGCACGTGAATTCATTGCAAGCGTTGTTCCAATTTTGTCGTGTAATAAATCCACCTCATATGCTAAATCATGAAACGCACGTTGATAGCTATTTTCTGCTCGAATTAATACCGCATTCTTCTCTTGATGCTCCTTATAGCCCCAGTATCCTGTTCCAACTACACCGACTGTTAATAATACGATTATAATACCTCGTAACATAGTTCCACCTCCGCTCTATTTACAGAAAATATGTTTCCCAATCTTTTTAATTTGTGGACGAGTCCAAATCCATTTACTTGTTGCAGTATCCGGATTGAAATAATACAATGCATTTCCTGTTGGATCCCATCCATTAATTGCATCTAATACAGCTTTTTTCGCTGTTTCATTTGGCGTTAAATATATTTGTCCATCCGCTACCGCTGTAAATGCTCTTGGCTCAAAGATGACACCTGAAACGGTATTTGGGAACGATGCACTTGTAACACGATTTAAAATAACCGCAGCTACTGCAACTTGTCCTAAGTACGGCTCACCACGAGATTCTCCATATACTGCGTTTGCCATGAGCTGAATATCATTTTGAGAATAACCATTCGGAACATTTGTCCCTTTATTTTGAGATGGTTTATTTTCTTGTGCAGTACCACCACTATTTCCTTTATTAGCAGTTGATTTGTCATACTTCGTTGCCTTCACGAGCATTTGCTTCGTTTTAGCTCCAGCTAAACCATCAACAGGTAATCCAAATTTATCTTGAAAATTTCGAAGTGCCCAGTATGTACCCCATCCGAAAACACCATCCACTTTTCCCGTATAAAATCCGTTATATTTCAAACGAGATTGCAGTTCAATGACATCTTCGCCAGATGCTCCTCTTTGAATGACTTGATTAGAAAATGCCTCTACATTCTTTAGTTGTATACTACTGACCATTAAAGACAGTCCTATGAACGCAAGTAAAACTGCTATTTTAAAAATAGCTTTTTGACGCATAAATTTCCCTCCTTAATTACGGTAATGATTTCTTGGTTATGTTTTGTAAAAGCCTCGCTTTTATGTAAAGAAGACAAAAAAATCCAAACTCATATCGTTAAATAAATATGTAAACAATATATAAAAAAGATAAAAGGAGTTCATTATGAAGAAATTATTTAAACGTGTCACACTTCTCATACTGTTCATAACAACATGTTCAAATATATATACCAGCCCATCAATTGTGCATGCGCAGCCGCCGTATGCCAAATGGGGGAAACTTGCTGTAGAAAAGACGAAAGAACAATATCCAAAAGCGGAGATTATTGATTACCTTCATATAGGTAGAAAACCGAAAACCGTTCAAATAACAGTTGAAAAATTCAAATTGTGGTTACGTGAAGATGGAAAAGAATATGGTGTTTTTGTTGATGTAGAATTTGAAACGAAGACGGAGAAATTTATAAAGATGTCGTTTCAGAAGTCGAATAGATGAAATGAAAACCCCACTGTTTATATTTTAAACAGTGGGGTTTAATTAAACGATTTCACTTGTACACTTATTTATAAATTAAGTAATAAGGTTACGAAACGCTAGAATACTTAATCATAATGTAAAAACAATACCATTTTTAAATTCCTCATATATGCTCTTATCTTAAATGTAATTAGAATGTTCCTGTACATGCTCAATAAACAATTTCAATGGAACAAGTCCACGTTTTGGCATATGACTACTTATTACAGCAACAAGCTCTAACTGCGGAATGATAACGATGTATTGTCCGCCGTATCCCATAGCAAAATAAATACAATACGGTATGTGAAATCTTTCGTTATTCAATACCCACCAGTGATATCCATATGCCCCGACATGTTCATACGTTTCAAATAGAGGTGTACTTGATTCTTCTATCCATTTCGATGATACAATTTCATTCCCCTGCCAAATTCCATTCTGCAAACATAATATTCCGAGTTTTAATAAATCTTTAGATTTCATTTTCATACCGAAACCACCGACATGTATGCCTTGGGGATCTTGTTGCCACTCATATTCGGTAATCTCTAATGGATCAAATAAATATTTTTTCGCAAACTGTTCTGTCGGCATTCCAGTAGCTTTTTGGATAATGTAGCTAAGCAAATGCGAAGAACCTGAGTTATAATTCATTTTTGTAGCGAGTTCTTCAATTATTGGTTTTTCTACTATGTACTGCACCCAGTTTTCCGATTCTACAAAATCATTTGGGAACATTACTCCATTCCCGAACTCTTTCCAATCCTCACCTGTAGTCATCGTTAATAAATGATACAGAGTCAAATCCCGCTTTTTCTTAGATACATTTTCAATCCACTCTGCAATCGGTTTATGTATATCATTTATATATCCTTTGTCGATTGCAATACCAATTAATATAGATACAATGCTTTTTGTAATCGAATTTATTTTAAATAGATTATTTTCGCATTCTAACGTTTTATAATACTCAGTTGTTAACTCACCTTTTTGATAAACAAGAAAGGTATTTACTTTTTTCTTTTCAAATTTATTTTCTAGTTGCTTGAAATCCAAACCTTTACCTCCAATTAAATCATTACCTGATTTATTATATCTTGTAACTTCAATTAAAACATAATTGTGATCAAATAAAAAAGAAACCTGCCAGCTCATTACTGACAGGTTCCTTTTTTATAATTTCGTGCGAACATTCCAAAGCTCTGGGAAGAAGCGTTGATCAAGTACTCGTTTTAAATAAGACACACCAGAAGAGCCACCCGTTCCCATTTTATGTCCGATAATGCGTTCTACCGTTTTCATATGACGGAAACGCCATTGTTGTAGCCAATCTTCGATATCAATTAATTTTTCAGCAAGCTGATATAAGTTCCAATATTTTTTCACATCTGCATACACTTCTAACCATGCTGCTTCTACTGTTGCATCTTCTTCATAAGGCTGCGTAATATCACGATTTAACACATCTTTATGAATAGGGAATCCTTCTTTTACAAGTGCTTGAATTGCCACATCATACAAACTTGGTGCGTGTAGCGCTGTATGAAGTCGAGCGTGTAATTCTGGATCTTTTTCATAAATTTTTAATGCATGTGGTGTTTTATAACCAAGCGCATACTCAATCATACGATATTGATACGATTGAAAACCTGAAGCTTGACCGAGTGAGTCACGAAACTCAATGTACTCTGATGGCGTTAATGTCGCAAGAATATCCCAAGATTGAATAATTTGCGACTGAATTTTTGATACGCGCGCTAACATTTTAAAAGCTGGTTGTAATTTATCGTGTTTAATAGATTCAATTGCTGCGTTTAACTCATGTAAAATAAGCTTCATCCAAAGTTCACTTGCTTGGTGAATCACGATAAACAACATTTCATCATGATGGTCTGATAATCTCTTTTGAGAAGATAGTAAACTATCTAAATGTAAATACTCCCCGTACGTCATATTCTCTTTAAAGTCCGTATGAATCCCTTTTTCCATAATTACTTTTTCGTTTTCTTTCATATTAGCCAAACGCCCCTTTTATATAATTCTACTTATATTGGTCTAATAACTGCTCGAACTGGACTTCCATCTGCATCTGTTAACGCAAGTGGTAATGCGATTAATTCATAATCACCATCTGCTACATAATCTAGTACGACATTTTCTAAAATGTGTATTCCATGTTTAAATAATTGATGATGTGCTGCTAATTCTTTATCATCTAATGGATCAACTGATGGTACATCCACCCCGATTAAACGAATTCCCTTTTCAGAAAGAAATGGTGCGATATCAGCACGTAAATGCGGGATTACCTCTGGAAATTCATTCGCTTTACCATGTGAAGATGTGCGTAACAATAATCTTTCTACGCCTTCTAAATGAAAGTTTTCTAATTCCTTTTTCCCAATGCTTTCAAGATTAGAAACATCTATGATACGCGCTGGACCGACATAAACTTGAACATCTAAATCTATTACTTTCTTTCCATCATTATCAAAATGAAACGGTGCGTCAATATGAGTACCTGTATGAATACTCATCGTTAACTTTCCGACATTTACTGACCCGCTCTCTTCTTTTGACCATGAAACTTCATACGAGAACGGTGTATCTCCTGGCCAAGTGGCAATATCATTATTTAGCGGTTGTGAAATATCAATCCACTCTGAAGTTTTCATGCTTATGCCACAACCTCTCGCTTATTTTCAAACTGCTTATATTCTTCATCTTTCATGATTTTCTTTAATATTTGAACAGAATGCCACACTTCTTCGTATGTGTTATATAAAGCAACCGGCGCAAGTCTTACTCCATTAGGTGCACGGAAATCAGGAATAACTCCATTCGCTTTTAACGCTTTACAAATGCGTGCTGCTTCAGCATGCTCTAAATAAATGTGTCCGCCTCGTTTTTCATCCTCTAATGGATTGCCAATTGTAAATGCGAAATCTTTTAATTCATGATTAATTAAATTAAGCATGTATCTTGTAATATGTAGCGATTTTCCGCGTAAACGTTCTATACCAGCATCTTTAAATATTTCAAGAGAACCAATTAAAGGAGCAGTACTTAATACGTGCGGTGTACCAATTTGATAAGCACCTGCATGATCAGCAGCTGTTAATGTATGTTCCATATCAAACTGCTTATCTTTTCTAGAACTAAACCAACCTGATAAACCTGGAATTCTATTAAAATGCTTGTTATTTACATAAAGGCCCGCTACTCCACCTGGTCCTGCATTTAAATATTTATAATTACACCAAATGGCGAAATCAACATCCCATTCTTTGAAATGATGCGGAATAGAACCGATTGAATGACATAAATCGAATCCGATATGAATACCACGCTTATGTGCTTCTGCTGTTAGACGTTTCATATCAAGAATTTGGCCACTTCTATATAGTACAGAAGGCAATAAAATTAACGCGATATCATCTGTCATTGCGTTAATAATATCATCCTCTGAAAGTGTTCTACCATCTCGGCTCTTCACTCGTACTAAATGCTCATCTGGATCTAATCCTTTTAAACGAATTTGACTTTGAAGTGCATATATATCTGACGGGAATGTTAATTCATCCGCAAGAATTTTTGTACGTATTCCTTTCGGTTCATAAAATGTCGCAATCACTTGATGTATATTCGTCGTCGTGGAACCGGTTACAATAACTTCTTCCGGTAAAGCTCCAATAAGAGGTGCAGTCAATTCACCTAATTTCTCCGAGAGGAAAAACCACGGATGCTCGCCCTCTGTCCAGCCGTCAATGCCATACTCTTTCCATGAATCTAGCAAAGTAAGTAACGATTTCTCTGCTCTTTTTGAAAGTAGTCCTAATGAGTTTCCATCTAAATATATCGTTCCTTCTTTTTTATAGAATTCAGTTTGAAAATCTTTCAGTTTATCATGTTTATCACATTCAAGCGCATATTCATAAGTTGGTTGAAATGGTTCTTTATACATGGTGTCACCTTCTTTTAATTTTCTTTTTATTCTAACTAATTGAAATATATCACCTTAGTTGATATAACGTCAATGATATTATGTCAGTTGACTTTATATATGAATTTCTTTTACAATACAGTTATATTTTCAGATATTTCAGTATAAAGAGGTGGTTCTTTGAAAAACAATACTCTTTCATCAAGAAAACACCGCTCCTTAGAAACAAAGAAGAAACTATTGCACGCTGGTTACACTACTTTTATACGTAACGGATTTCAAAAAACGACCATTACACAAATTATTAAGCATGCAGAAACTGGTTATGGAACCGCATATGTATACTTTAAAAACAAAGATGATCTCCTCATTGTTTTAATGGAAGATGTTATGAATCAATTTTATGATATTGCCGAGCGCTCCTTTGCGCCTCAAACGAAAGAAGAAGCACATAAAATGATTCAAAATCAAGTTAGAGCATTTCTACAACTAGCAAAGAAAGAACGAGCTATTTTACAAGTTGTGCAGGAAGCAATCGGATTATCAAAAGAGATACGTCAAAAATGGGACGAGATACGGGAACGCTTTATAAACAATATTACGCAGGATATTACATACTCTCAAGAAAGTGGATTAGCACAAACTGAATTAAATAAAGAAATTGTAGCCCGTGCTTGGTTCGCGATGAATGAGATGTTTCTTTGGACGATTGTGAAAAATGATAAAAAATTAGAGTTAGAAGAGATAGTACATACATTGACGGAAATGTATACGACGGGGTTATATAAATAGCACACCTTCAATAAATAAGGTGTGCTATTTTACATCTATAAAAATATTTTATCTGGGTATGGTAACGCTAAAGGTGGCTTTTCAGATAAAGAAAAATATTGTAGTTTTAAAGATTCACTATCTATCGATTTTAGCTCGCCACTAGTAACTTCACACTCAAACACAACAACAATATATTCTACTTCATCACCATTCGGATATGTATGACGATACTCTTCTCCTCCAAATACTCCTTTTTGTTTTTTCACTTGCACTTTCAATCCTGTTTCTTCCCAAACTTCCCGAACTACTGCTTCTTCTGGAGTTTCCCCAAGTTCAATTGCTCCAGCTGGCAAACTCCAGTATTCCCCGCCAGGATATTGAAACAAAATATCTCCTTGCCTATTTTTTATAACAGCAGCTACACTCGGCACAAAAATTAGTTCATGGCCTAATTGCTCCCGGATCTTTTTATAATATAGCGACATAGACATATAATTCTCTCCCACTCTATTGATAACTGTATTTTCTGATATTTATTGTATAATATTCTTAATGCTAACTTCTAAAGAATATGCCGTCAGAAAAACTAGTAAACGAATTTCTATCATTTAATGCTAATGTTTTAAAACGATATTTCCAAGGTAAGAAAAGCGAACATAGTCTTACCTCTTCTGAACTTGCTTATTGGATAACAGAAAGATTTTTTATTGATAAAGAAATTTACCAAACAGCAACTACTATTTTTAATGAGAAAACTTTAACAAAATAAGCTTTTACTCAACATGTTAAGTAAAAGCTCATTTTAAATATTTCATTAACGATACAATAATACAAAATAGCGATGTAAGTAAAAGTAACAGCCCCATATTCTTATTCTCTTTTTCATCCTTTTTAACATTTTGTATCCCCATTCCAGCAAGCATTAAACCTAACAGTAATTGCAAAATAAGCATACTTTGCTTCGAATCATTATTTCAACTGTAAATAGAATAGCCCATTACAATAATAGCGAGTATGAATGTGGTAATTCTATTCATAAAAACACCCCCTATTTAATTCTATTGTTTTAACCTACTTACAATTCCAACAATAAACTTATACTCATCTCTACTTTTTCTTACTTTCTTAACCCCTTCTTTCGTATCAAAAATAAAACACGTTTTCCGAAACCAAATTCGTACATATAAAGACTCAAAATAAATAGGTTTTATAATTCCTCGTTCCTCAAATTCAGTTCCATCTTTATTTTCAGTTTCCGTTCGAACAAACCACCTATTTCCGATGCCAATTTCAATATACTTCACAAAAGTCCCCCTTTCGGAAATTAATTTCTAACTATTCTATTATTTCCCCGGTAAGCGCACATTCCGACAGAACATGAGCCCACAAAGAAAAAGTAGATTACAAAAATCTACTTTATAGCTTATATTTTTGCATTCGTTTATAAAATGTACTTCGAGGTACATCTAAAAGTTTGGCAGCTAATGAAACATTTCCGTTTGTCTTTTCTAGCGCTTCAATCATGCTATCACGCTGTATTTTTTCACGGAAATTTAATGTAAGTCCCGTTTTATTTTCTGCTTGCAATGCAAGTTGATGTTGATTTCCCATCATGGTTTGTAATAAAAAAGAGATTTGTTTTTCGCATATTTCGCGACCTTGCGACAAAATGTAAATGCGTTCTAATACATTTAATAGTTCTCGAATATTTCCGGGCCATGTATGCTGAGAAAATTGATTACAAATACTTTTTGGAAATACAACATTCCAATTCTTTCGTTCACAAAAATGTTGTATGAAGTACGGAATATCCTCTTTTCTTTCTATTAACGATGGAACATATAGCGGATACACATGTAAACGATAATATAAATCTTGACGGAATTTCCCTTCTTCTACTAATCGCAGTAAATCTTTATGTGTCGCTGTAATAATACGAATATTGACTGGTACCTCTTTTGAACTGCCAATCGGGGTTACTGTTCGTTCTTGTAAAACACGCAATAATGCTACTTGCATCTCTGGAGGCACTTCACCAATTTCATCTAAAAATATTGTTCCTCCGTCTGCTTGTTCGAATTTCCCTTTATATCCTTGGCGCCGCGCACCTGTAAACGCTCCTTCAGCATAACCGAATAATTCACTTTCCATTAATTCTTTCGGCAATGAACCGCAGTTAACAGCTATAAAAGGACCGTTTTTTCTTGGACTATTTTCATGAATCGCTCTCGCTACATATTCTTTCCCTACTCCTGTTTCACCACAAACATATACGCTAGCGTCAGTTGGTGATACAAGCTTAATTTCTTCTAAAGTATGTTGAAAAGCATTGCTTGTCCCAATAACTCCAGGGAAAGTAATTCCGTTTATAAATGTGGAAGTTGAAAATACATTTCCTTGTTTATTTTCCTTTACATAAATACATTTCCCGATCATTCTATCATTACTATATGCTGGTACTTCTAATTTAGATTTCAATCCATATTGCATTAAATCTTCAAGTTTCATTCGTGACCAATTAGAAACTCGTTCCCGAATCCCCTTACTAGCAGAAACGATAACATCACGATGATTACAAATAACAACTTGTTCATCACTATCAATTACATCTAAAAAACGATGGATTAAATGCAGTTCGTTTTGATGCACTCGAATACTACATTCACGTTCAATCGCATGTGCAATCGAAGTTACCATTCCGAGCATATATGGATGTGAAAATTCGATTGGACAGGAGAAATCTAGAACACCAATTAATTTCCCATCATCATTATGAATAGGAGCGGCCGCACAGCTCCAGCTATGAGATGCGACAGAATAATGCTCTGTACCACTTATCATAATAGCCTCTTCAATCTGTAACGCGGTTCCTATCGCATTTGTACCAACAGCTGCTTCCGTCCATTTCACACCTTCAATGAAGTTAATATGTTTCGCTCGTTTCAACGTTTGTTGATTTCCACTTAACGATAGTACATAACCGTCTGGATCGATTAATAATGCCATCATTTGCAGCTCATCAATGGTTTTTCTCATATTTTGCAATTGGGGTATTGCTATATCAAGGAAGATTTCACTTTTTTTCTTTTGATCTTGAAAAACATTTGAAGTCAAAATTTTCTGACCTTTATTCATGTGAGGATTCACATTTGCTTGTTTACATCGATGCCATGACTCTGAAATTCTTTCATTTATACGATTCGAATCAAGTACCCCTTCTTTAACAAACTTTTTCCACGTATGTAAGTAAAACGGTGAAGCTAACATTGTATCATCTCCTTATTCATTGTTTTGGAGATCTGTAAAAACATACTTATATTATAAAACTGAATAAAAGCGTTTTCAATAAAACTAGAAAGACGACACAAATATGTTAATAATCTGAATATCTTATAGCGCTACTTTATTCTTTTTTAGTAGAACTATATTTTGTATAATGGACGCAAAGAAAATACATAACCAAAACCACTTTTGTGGATTGCCGTTTATAAAGAAAACTATCATCGCTATTGCAAATAAAATGGTAGATGCTAAACTAAAATATAATTTTGTTTTAATTCTCATTATTCCTCACTCCTCTATCACTTTACAGTACATACTAACTCTTCATTTTTTAACTCTAATATGTACTTCTGTAAAACATATTCTCTTCCGCCATGTTTTTCATACCAATCATGTATTCTTTTAACATGAATCTCGTCACTTCTAATTTTTGATTCAATTTCTTTATACTGTTCATAACTATCATATTCCCATATGGCGAATATTTCTGTTGTACCATCATTATTATCTTTCATCCAGCGTCCTATTAGCCTGGAACCATGCTTTAATTGATTGGGTAAGTTCGTTTTAGTAAAATGCTCATTAAATATTTCTATAAATTCATTCTTTACTATATAGTACTTTCTTCTATAAAACATACATTTCCACCTCTTTTATGAACAGCCTCAAATACACCTTCCCATTAATACCGTATTATAATACTTCCCATCCGACAGTCTTTTATCATGTTTCAAAATACCTTCTACTTCAAAATCTAATTTTTTATAAAGCTGAATGGCTTTTTCATTTGTCTCTAACACTTGTAATGATATCTTTTTAATCTCATTTTCATTAGCCCAATGAATAGATTGTTGCAATAGACTCTTACCTATTCCATATCCCCAAAACTCTCTTAAAATACAAACACCAAATTCTACCTTATGGGATAATCTCTTCAAATTTGATCCTTCACATCTTGAAAATCCTACGATTTGGTTGTGCACTTCTGCAACTAAAAACAGATTCTTTATCTCTTCACTATCTGTTTTTATTATTTTTTGAAACCCTATCTTATCTATAAATCCCTCTCCAGCTTCTCTATCCATATGTTCAGTTTCGCCATCGATCTGAACTCTAATTTCTGATAACTGCTCCGCATCCGTTTCAGCTGCAGAACGAATTGTATAAGTTAATCCATTTATATGAAACTCTTGTCCTTTTATAATCATTTGAAACTCCTTTTAAATGTAGTCAGTCTATTAATGCTATTACAATTTCTTTACCTTGTTTCTCAAATTGTTGAATCGTTTCTTTACTAGCCTCTTCATCTGTTATTATAAGGTCGATTTCACTCAGTGACTCTCCTTTTACAAAGCAGTCTATTCCGAGTTTCGTATGAGGAGCTAAACAAATGTTTCTTCGCGCAATTTTACTTACTGCTTTTCCAAAATAAACATCTTCAGGCGTTGTATTACTTATACCATTCAATGAAATACCACCTCCTGTAGAGAAATAAATATCAATTGATAATCTACTGATCATTTCAGAGGCAAGTGTATCTGTCATATTTCCTGATGGCTTCACCTTTCCACCAATTAAGTATGTATCTACATTCTTATAATCCCGTAACTTACTAGCAATTTCTAAAGAATTCGTAATCACTGTAAATGACATTTCAGGTAAGTATTTTAACATGGCGTAATGAATAGAAGCCCCGCCAATAAAAACGGAATCGCCTTCTTGTATGTAGGATACAGCAACTTTTGCAATCGTATCTTCCTCTATTGAACTATCACGATAACGTTTCGTTGGTTCGGCAGCTAAGTTTCTCACTCGCGTAAGTTCAACTGCACCTCCATGTGTTCTTTTTAACAAGCCATCCTTCTCCATAATAGATAAATCTCTTCTTATTGAATCAATAGACATATCAAAACTTTCCGCAAGATCTTTAGCAATTACCCTTCCATCTTTCTTAAGTAACTCTAAAATTTTCTCTCTACGCTCTTCAGTAAACATGTACCCACCGCCGTTATTGAAGATTCTGAAATCTCATCCTTATTTTAATTATATGCATGTCTCTTCCGTTTTACAATATTTTCAATTCTTATTCACTCCGTTTTATTCAGCTTTTTCCCTCTTTCTATTCTGTTAACTTGACAACGAAATAAATGTATATTTGTATATTCCACAAATATACTTCCATTTACCTTCCTATTCATGTAAAATTATTCCTATGTTTTACTTTTTAACACAGAAAGGAATTATTATGAAATCTATAATTAAAGTAACTTGTACAGCATTATTATTTACAGGACTAATGGCAGGATGTAATGGGAATACTGCACCGAAACAAGAAAAGAGCGCTCTTGAAAAGGATGCAATGCACTATGGGGAAATATATAAAAATGAATACTATAGAGCAACTGTTGAAAACGCTAAATTCGAAAAAATAGACAAAGAGTGGCGTCTCACAGCTCGAGTTACTATAAATAATGCTCGTACTGACGGACAAACGATAGATCTTTCAGAAATAAAATATTTCATAAAAGATAAAAAAACGGGTGAAAAATACGAAGGTGAAGTTATACAAAATGAAAATGCTAAAAAGGTTCCTTCTGAGTTTTCTTTAACTACCGACATTGTATTTAATATGAAAGCTTCTCCAAAAGATTTAAATACCATGTATTTATACATAGATAGCAAAGCTGCGCCGTTAACAGATACTTATTGGAAACTTGATAATTTAGCATCTAAATAAAAAACAGTCTTATAAGACTGTTTTTTTGTTTATAAAGTTATAAAGTTTACTAGTTACCTATCTCAAGCAATACATCTTTTGCACAAATCGTCACTTCTTCAAATGGACAATCAAATAAAACACCCAATTCGAATCCTTCATTAGTAAGATCTATTTCATGACCTAACCACCAAGCACCTTCAAAATCTTCCGGAATAGAACATTTCGTTACCCCTATAAAAGTTACTGCCAGTTTATCAAATTCACTGAAAGTACTACTGCAATCTAATATAATAATTAGCGTATCTTTTGATATTCTCTCTACTGATTTGACTACACTGTCATGTAGTGAGTAATCATGTAACTGAATAACATTTGTTGGGAGTTTTTTCTTAATCGAATGGAATTGCTCTAAGTAGAATCAATCTAAATGAGCCCTTCTTTTCTCACAATCCTCTATCCATTCTTTCATAAGTTTTTTCAATTCACTAGAAGGATATTCTGAATTAATTTTGGTGCTATAAATAAATGGGTGTATGGATTCCGGAAGGAATTTTAATAAATCTGTTTTCCTTTCCTTTATTTCCTCTATTAAACTTTGTATATCCATTTCTGACCATTCTTGTATAGACTCTATAAAACTTACAAATTCTATAATTTGCATTTCTTTATACCAATCTCCAGTGAAATTCTTCAATCGCACCACTCCTAAAACATTTTAACATCCAACAAAAGCGATATATCTATTTATTATATCATTCCGATAACTATTTTTTCTAAAGAAAAAATGCAAAACTGTAAATATTCCGCCTTTTATTTCTAAAACTTCAGAATATTTACAATAGTTCTCATTTGGAATACATTTTACTAGTACAAAGATTCACCTGTACAAAAATCTAAACAAAAAGGGATGGTTATATGTTGAAGAAATTAGTAGCAGGGACATTAGTAGCGGGTTTTGCATTAACTGGAGGACTAGGAGTAGCAAGTGCTGAAGAAAAAAGTAATGTTATTAAATCATTTGATTATTTAAAAGTTGATGAACAGAATGTTACTTCTTTTGCAAAATTAAGTGAACAGGAGAAAAACGACATCCAAATTACTATGGTATTACCTGAGCAAAATGAAAACGGAGATTGGCTAGCTTATGGTTTTACTAGCCGTGAAACATTAGATGCTTATATTGAAAAGGATAAAAAAGCACTTAAAAATAAAATTAATCCTTTAGGTAGCGGTGCTGGTAGTACTGATTTTTATGAACATAAAGATAAAGGTGGCCAATATATTTACTGGAGCAGCGGTTTTAAAAACTTGCCTTCTAGCTGGAACGACAGAATTTCCTCTGTAAGTACAGCGTCACCTTCTGCAAGTTATTCAACGACGCTTTGGGAGCATACTTCTACACAAGGATATGGAAAAGGTGTTGTATTTAAACATGCTGATTGGTACGGTAAAACTGCTAATTTAGCTGCTGATTGGAACGATATTACTTCAGCGATTGACGTAAAAAAATAATAGGATATTCAATTTTTTCTGTAAAAATTCAAACCACTATTCTCTTATACATTTAGAGAATAGTGGTTTATTATATTTTCATTTAAGCATGTACAGCATGTCCTACAGCTTGCAATAACGCTTCATGAATCGCTTCAGATAAAGTTGGATGCGCTGCAATATAATCTCTCATAATATCGGCAGTAACTTCCGTATGAATCATTACGGTTCCTTGTCCAATCAGTTCGGTGGCACGAGGACCGATAATTGAAATCCCTATAATTTCTTGATATTTAGGTTCCACAATAACTTTTACTTTACCCGTTTGTTCTCCAATAATAAGTGCTTTTCCGTTCGCTGTAAAAGGAAATTCTCCAATTTCGATATCACCGTACTGCTCTCTTGCATCTTTTTCTGTTAAACCGACACTAGCAATTTCTGGAACTGTATACATACAGCGAGGTACAGCATGATAGTTTACTTTTACATCTTCTCCGCATGCGTGCAATGCTGCTGTCGTTCCTTCATGGAAAGCAACATGGGCAAGCTGGATTCCACCAATCACATCACCTGTTGCGTAAATATGTGATACATTTGTTTGCATATGTTCATTCACAGAAATTCCTTTATTTGAAAATTGGACGCCTGCTTTTTCTAAACCTAATCCTTGGACACGTGGTTTTCGACCTACAGAAACGAGAACATATTCCGGGTTAGCTTCTTGGCTACTTCCTTCATATTCAAACGAAGCTTGCTTCTTATAATTATTTAATCCCTTTAGAGCAGCTCCTGTAAATATTTCTACGCCATCACTTTCTAGTTTCTCTTTTAATATTTGTGCGATATCTTTATCTTCACCAGGTAATAATTGCGGTGCCATTTCAACAATCGTAACTTTTGTTCCAAGGCGACTATAAATACTTGCAAACTCGCACCCTATTACACCACCGCCAACAATTAATAATGATCTCGGTATATTTTCTAGAGACATTGCATGGCTACTATTTAAGATCCACTTCCCATCAAACGGAGCAAAAGGTAATTCAGTCGGTTCTGAACCTGCCGCTATTATGAACTGATCTCCATCTACTACATCTTCTTTATTACCATTTCTAACTCGCACACGGTGATCCGTTTCAAATTTCGCTTTACCTTGCATAACTTTTATTTTATTTTTCTTCATTAAATATTGAATTCCTTGGACGAGCTGCGTTACGATCTGTGATTTCCTCGCCTGCATTTGCTTCCAATCAATTGATATACTTCCATTGTTAAGTGTAATTCCATAATGATTCGCTTTTCTCACAACGTCATGTACTTCTGCACTTTCTAACAATGATTTTGTAGGCATGCAACCAACATTTAAACAAGTCCCGCCAAGATTTGCTTCATCAATTAGAGTGACATCTTTCCCATTTTGAGCCGCGGTAATTGCTGCTACATATCCAGCAGGTCCGCCTCCAATAACGACTAATTTACTCATTCTCTCACCTTCTCTTTATAAAAGAATTGTTACAGGTTCTTCTAAATAACGTTTAATTGTGCGTAAAAATGCAGCTGCTGGTGCACCATCTAATACACGATGATCGAATGTTAAACTTAAAGGTAACATACTTCCTTTTCTTATTTTTTTCCCTTTATATACAGGAACATGTTCAATTGCACCTACACCTAAAATACCAGTTTCAGGTGTATTTAATACTGGCGTGAAATATTCAATACCGAAGCTACCTAAATTACTAATTGTAAAGGTTGTTCCTTGCATATCATCACTACTTAAACTACCTTCTCTTGCTTTTTGTGCAACATTTTTAATCTCTTTAGATAACTCTACTAAAGATAGGTTATTTGAAAAACGAATAGCTGGAACGACTAATCCTTTTTCTAACGCGACCGCCATGCCTAAATGAACATGATCAAATTGATGAATGGCATCATCTATATACGCGCTATTCATTTCTTTATGCTCCCTAAGCGCTAATACAACAGCACGAGAAACGAAATCCGTAATGGTTAATTTGTTATCGTATCGTTTTTGTACAACTTCCGCTATATCTTTATGTAAAGCCACTAAATCTGTAACATCTACTTTCATCGTTAATGTTAATTGCGCACTATTTTGTAAACTCGCATGCATACGGTTCGCAATTGCTTTTCGCATACTAGTAACAGGAATGACTTTACTTTCTTCTTGTTCAAGTACTTCTGGAATTGCTACTTTTACTTCAAGCGCCTTTAATACGTCTACCTTTGTAATTCTTCCCCCAGGGCCTGTACCAACTAATGATCTAATATCAAGTTTTTCAGTTTTTGCAATTTTCTTCGCTACTGGAGATATTTTAACTCTTTGCTTCGTCACATCTATCGCAAATGGTTCTGGATGTTGTATGTTTTTATGTTTTGCATTAGTTGTTTTTTCTTCTACAACATTTATATTTTCATAGACTTCTACTTTTTCGTTCGGCTTACCGATATAGCAAATTACAGTGCCAGGTGGAACTCCCTCATCTTCACTTACAGCTATACCAAGAACAGTTCCATCCGCTGGTGCTTCTATTTCCGTTTCGATTTTTTCCGAGTTAATACTAGCAATAAGTTCACCTTTTGCTACATTATCGCCTGCTTTAATATTCCAGCTCGTAATAATACCTTCTTTCATCGCCATACCTAACTTCGGCATTACAACTT
This sequence comes from Bacillus cereus, assembly GCF_007678085.1. Taxonomy (GTDB): domain Bacteria; phylum Bacillota; class Bacilli; order Bacillales; family Bacillaceae_G; genus Bacillus_A; species Bacillus_A cereus_BE. Next base: position 1,167,895 of record NZ_VEDW01000001.1, read on the forward strand.
CTACAGCCATGCTTCTCTCCCCTTTCTCATCGTTTCATTACACATGTAATAACGATTGGTCTCCAATCATTTCTGATACAGTTTCAATTACTTTCTCCGGCGTTGGCAAATACAACTTTTCAAGTGGTGGAGAGAACGGAACTGGTGTATGTGGTGCTGTAATTCGTTTAATAGGTGCATCTAACAAATCGAATCCTTTATCCGCTACAATTGCCGCAATATCTGTTGCGATACTACATCTTGGATTTGCTTCATCAATAACAATAAGGCGATTTGTTTTTTCAACAGATGCTAAAATTGTATCTTCATCAAGCGGTGACAAAGAACGTGGATCGATTACTTCTACTTCAAGTCCTTTTTTCGATAATTGCTCCGCAGCTGCAAGCGCTGTATGAACTTGTTTTCCAATTGCAACAATTGTTACATCAGAACCTTCGCGTTTAATATCGGCTTTCCCTAAAGGAATTGTATAGTACCCTTCTGGTACTTCACCTTTCATATTGTAAAGTGTTTTATCTTCAAAGAAGATTACTGGGTCATCATCTTCAATTGCCGCTAATAATAAGCCTTTTGCGTCATACGGAGTAGAAGGAACGACAACTTTTATCCCTGGAATGCTTGTAAACAACGCATATAAACTCTGTGAATGTTGTGCCGCTGCGCTAAAACCAGCACCATGCATCGTACGTACTGTAACTGGCACTTTCGCTTTACCACCGAACATATAGCGGAACTTTGCACCTTGGTTTAATACTTGATCCAGACAGCTTCCGATAAAATCATTAAACATTAATTCAGCAATCGGACGTAATCCCGTTGCCGCAGCTGCCATTGCGGCTCCCATATAACCCGCTTCAGAAATTGGTGTATCTAATATACGATTTCGGCCAAATTCTTGTACAAGTCCTTTCGTAACGCCGAGTACACCGCCCCATGCTTCATCATCTTGCAAGTGATCTACTTGTGCACCACCTGCAACGTCTTCTCCTATTAATATTACGTTTTCATCACGACGCATTGAGATTTTCATCGCTTCATTAATTGCAGTTGACATACTTACTGTTCTAGTCATTATTTTTCACCCTCCTCTTATTTGTAAGAAACGTATACATCTTTTAATAATTCTTCATCCTCTGGATATGGACTGTTTTCACTAAATTCAATTGATTTTTGTACCGCTTCATCTACTGCCTTTTCCATATCCACAAGCTCAGATTCCGTTAATAAAGATTCATGAATTAAATGCTTACGGAAATTCACAATCGCGTCTTTTTCATTTAAATGTTCTTCTTTTTCTTCTGACGTTTTATATGTTTGTGCTTCACCCTCAAAATGACCATAATTACGATATGTCATACATTCAATTATCGTTGGACCACCGCCATTACGTGCACGTTCTACTGCTTCTTCCGCCGCTTTATATACTGCAAGTAAGTCTTTTCCATCTACTTGAACACCTGGAATATTATAAGCTTTCGCCCGATCTGCAATGGAATCACAACTTGAAGCATATTCAAATGTCGTTGCTTCACCGTAACCGTTATTTTCTGCGATAAAAATAACTGGTAGCTTCCAAATCGCCGCTAAATTAACCCCTTCATGGAATGTTCCTTCATTATTTGCTCCGTCACCGAAGAAACAAACACTTACATCTTTCGTACCTTTATATTTAGCTGTTAATGCTGAGCCGCAAGCAAGTGGAAAACCTCCGCCTACAATCCCATTTGCACCAAGCATTCCTTTATTTAAATCGGCAATATGCATGGAACCGCCTTTACCTTTACATAACCCTGTCGCTTTCCCAAAAAGTTCAGCCATCATACCGTTTAAATCACAGCCTTTTGCGATACAATGTCCATGTCCTCTATGCGTACTTGTAATACTGTCACTATCTGTTAAGTGGGCACATACACCAACTGCTACCGCTTCTTCACCTGCGTATAAATGAACGAAACCTGGCAGAACGCCTTGCGCGAATAATTCATGTACCTTATCTTCAAACTTACGAATCTCTAACATTTTTTCATACATCCAACGAGCTTGTTCTTTCGTAATTTCATTCCCTTTACTTTCAGTTGTTTTTAACATGTCCAGCCCTCCTATTTTCTTGTTCATCTTTTATAATGCAAGTACTGTGCCAAATTCTAACCCTTGATTTAATAGGGTTTCTTTTTTCTATCAAAATAAAAAAGTGGACAAAATGAGACACCTGTCTCGTTTTGTCCACTTTTGTTCACCTAATTTGAGAATTGTGATCTTATTCATTATCAAAACTCTTCTGTAACTTCCGGATGTAAATAATTTGACCAATATGATAAGCATTATGAGTTGTTACATTTGCTAATACTTCCCACCACTTTGCAGAAACAGGAAATCCAACTACATCACTTTCAACCTTTTCTTCATCTATAAGCTTTTGCCATTGTAATAGTTTCTCTAGTAGTTTTTCTCTTAACTCATCGAAAGATTGATTATCTGAAAGCATAAAACTTTTGTTATTATCACCAATAGCGGGCACGGCATTCACATTCGATTCTTTGTACCTAGTTTGCCACGTTGAATTCCAATACAGTAAATGTTGTACAATTTCAGCTATACTATTACTCTCTTCATTCGGTTTCCAGAAAGCTTCTCTCTCAGATAGATCTTTCACTGCATCTGAAAATGGAATATACCAACTAGGATCGTTTGCATTCGCTAATAATTGATCTGCTAATACATCTTTCACATGCGCCATTTTTATTCCCTCATTTCATTAACGTATTTATACTCACTTCTTTATATACGCTGAGTCCGTATGATTCCCTCTTTTAAAATAGAATTAACGGTATTGCTCTCAAAACGAATGTAAGAATAATAGATTTTCTTATCATAACTCGTTATGATAAAAGAAAAAGAAAGCTGGCGGAAGATGAATAAAAAAATCGCAATTATTACAGGAGCCTCAAGCGGATTCGGACTATTAACTACACTCGAACTCGCAAAAAAAGATTATTTAGTTATCGCTACAATGAGGAACCTTGAAAAACAAGGAAACTTAATATCTCAAGCTACTCAACTCAACTTGCTGCAGAACATAACAGTTCAACAATTAGATGTAACCGATCAAAACTCTATACTTAACTTTCAATTATATATAAAAGAAATAAACAGAGTAGACCTACTTATTAATAACGCAGGATATGCAAATGGGGGCTTTGTAGAAGAAATTCCAGTAGAGGAATACCGTAAACAATTTGAAACGAACCTTTTTGGAGCTATTTCAATTACACAGCTTGTTTTACCTTATATGAGAGAACAAAAAAGTGGGAAAATCATTAATATAAGCAGCATCAGTGGTCAAGTTGGGTTCCCGGGTCTATCCCCTTATGTTTCTTCAAAATATGCATTAGAAGGATGGAGTGAATCCCTTCGTTTAGAAGTAAAACCGTTCGGAATAGATGTTGCTTTAATAGAACCAGGTTCTTATAGCACAAATATTTGGGAAGTTGGTAAACAACTAGCTACAAACCAATCTGATACATCTTCTCCTTACAAAGAATATATGGTTAAAATACAAAAACATATTAATAGCGGCAGTGATACGTTTGGTAATCCGATAGATGTTGCTAATAAAATTGTAGAAATTGCTGAATCAAAGCGTACGAATTTACGATATCCGATTGGAAAAGGTGTAAAATTTATGATGTTTGCGAAGAAGATTCTTCCTTGGAGATTGTGGGAATACCTTGTTTTAAGAAGCTTTAAGAAAATGTAATAGACCTTTTGAAATCCATTTTGAAAGAGGTGCGAATTAAATGTTAGGTTTACCATATGGAAAAGTGTTTTTAGTTCCATGGACTGAACAATGGCAAATTGAGTTTATGAAAGAAAAACAATTCATTGAGGAACAAATTGGTGAACATATTTTAGCAATACACCATATTGGTAGTACCTCTATTCCACATTTAAGTGCAAAGCCAATTATTGATATAGCAATCGAACTAAAAGATTATAAGGACGGTATACAATGTATAAAAAAATTAGAACTGCTAAACTATAAATACAGAAAAGATGTACTACCTGAACGATACTATTTTAATAAAGGAGAGCCAAGAACTCATCAAATTCATATGTTTGAACAAGGAAATCCATATTTAATAGAGCAATTACAATTCAGAGATTACTTAATAAATAACGATATTTCTCGTATACAATATGAACAGTTAAAGATTCAACTTTCACAAGCTAATCCTAATGTTAAACATAAATATGCTGAGGATAGAACAAATTTCGTTACATCCATATTATCCAAAATAAATGATGAATTTAAATAAGAAACCATTTAGTAGTAAATGGTTTCTTATTTAATAGTTATTTCATTATTTGTACCATCAATAATAAAATCTGCAAATTCATATGGTTTATGACTTTCTACATACATATCTTCAGCAATCATCCAATTGTTTTCCCACATATCGCGCGCTGCTTCCCCGTCTCTAGCAATCCCTCTTTTTATACGTGTTTCACGAGGACAATTCACCCATATTTTCAAATCATACATTTCCGCCAGTTCCTGACGTGTTGCATATACACCTTCTATAATAACAATACCGTTTGTAGGGACAGTGTGAGATTCTGCTAAAGAATCCGTTTCCCAATCGTATCGTTTATAATATCCTTCAAATCCATTACTAATCGGATTTAAAACTTCTTGTAAAAGGCGTTTCCAATCAAAATCTGCACCAATCAATTTATTCGTAGGATGTTCATTTACAATCTGTGCAGATGGTAAATAAAAATCATCCATATGAACAATCGTTACAGCTGAAAACTTATTTTTTATTTTATTAGCTAACGTACTTTTTCCTGCTCCCCCACAACCATCAATACCTATTATTAGTAGTGATTGCTCTGCAAATTTCACTTGAATTTGTTCTAATATGTTATTTAACCCCAAACCATTTCATCCCCTCGTTTTATATCTATAGACTTACTTTTACGCTGAAATCGGATCGAAGTAAAGTAGCAATGAAATCATAACTACAAATGCAAGTAAACCGATTGTTGAAAGGATGTATTCTTTCGATTCTCTATCAAATTTCCATTCCATCCATGCACGTAACGTCCATAATGTTGCAAAAAAAATAAAAAAGGCATACCCTATCTTTGCATTTTCATCGCTATTAACATAAATAATAATACTTACAAAATAAATAATAAATAATACAATTTCCAATTTTACATGCAAGCTATTTACATGCTTATACCCAAAGAAACCCCTCTTCTCCATATTCAACTTTCTTCTTAAAAACTGCTCTAAAAAATATCCGCCTATAGCAATTCCTATAATTATTATCCAAACAGTAGAATTCCACATGTTCAATCCCCTCCTAATACTACGTTGCATTATTTAAAATAAAGTGGATTACATGACAGTCATCCTTTGGTGAATAACTTACATTCCCTTTAAGCCATCTCATTATTTATACCAACAATCATTTTTTATGCGGCAGATGAAAAGAAGTAAAAAAGCATTGAAGTCATAACAGCAAATGTAAATACTCCGATTATCGAGAATATATATTCTTTCGATTCTCTATCAAATTTCCATTCCATCAATGCTCTTAATATCATCGTTCCCCCTAAATAAGTAAAAATGACATAAGCAATATTAACGCTTTCGAATTTAACGATAAAAATAAAACTAGTTATTAAATAAATAAACATTAGTCCTATTTCTAATTTTTTGTGTAAACTATTTACATGTTTTTTATATCCCCAAAAACCACTCTTTGGCATATTCAATTTTTTTCTTAAATACTTATCCAAAAAATAAACAACTATACAAAAAATAATACTTATAATCCAAAAAGTAGAAGCTCTCATTACTCCACCTCCTTTTACTTTATTTATTTTTAGAAATAAAGTGGACTATATTCCGGTTATCCTCTTCTAAATAACTTACAATCCCTTCAGGATATGTTGGCTTCGGTTTTAATTCTTCTATACTTTTCCATATTAATATAATATTCGGATGTTCTTTATGTCTTTTTTCATTGCTAATTATCTCTTCAACAGTTCCTCAATGTATCAATGTGCAATGATGTCCTTTTCCGTTGTTCCATTCGAAAATATCCTCATTTACAACAGCTAACTCTTGAACGTCAATCTTCAAATCGTATTCTTCCATTAATTCTCGCATGATTGCTTCTGTTGCTGTTTCATCAGATTCAATAGAACCACCTGGAAAACGATAAAATGTTTCGCTTAAATCACATTGTACAAGTACTTTAGAACGATTTTCATTTACAATCATTACTTCAGCACGTAATCTAGGTATTTTCATTTTGCCACTCCGTTTATTCCACATATGATTAAATCCAATAACTATAAAAGAAGAGATTAAACATAATTCCTGTTATTATTAATAATGGAACTGTTCCTAAAGAAATGACATATTCCCTCGATTCTTTATCATATTTCCACTCCATATATGATTGAAAACAGTATAAAGTTATTAAAAATAATATGGGTAAATTACTAATATAAATGGGATTTAAAGTGGCACATATCATTGTAACAATTATATAAGAAATGATAAGAACCCTAGTACCCCATTTATGAGAGTTGTTTACATATTTACTATTCCAGTCAGTTTGTTTCGGTATATTTAATTTTTTTCTCACTACTTTTTCCAAAATAACTACAAATATGATCCATAATACTAATAGAATTACTTTAACTAAAAGCAGTGATGTCTCCTCCTTTACCTTTTATTCGGTTGATCACTTGGATACGTAGCATTCTTTTGGTTTTCAACGTCCCAACTAATAATTGTCGCACTATCTCGTCCGAATTGATGATGAACGTGCTCTAATACATAATGAACACTTTCGTCAAGTTCTATATTATTTCTATTCATATCATTATATAGATTCAATGGTGTTTCATAATGACGTTTGCCGCATTCTAATACTCCATCTGTAACCATTACAATTCGATTTTTTCCAGTACGTAATTCACGAATGCCTGTTGAATAGCAAGGAACTGGTAAATGAAATGTGTTTACATTTCCTATCCATTCGTAAAACTGACGTTGATTTAATGCATATTGTCCTAATTTATGTAACTCTTCATGAAATACATAAACTAAACAGTCTCCAATAGATAGCCACCATATATAATTTTCTTTTCTTACACATATTAAGCAAGCAGTTTCCCCTTTAATTCTTTGGCATTTTTCTTTAAATGAAGAGGATTGAAAAATTGTAAGTATATGATTTTCAACAGAGCGAAATACTGTATCAATCGATTCATTCATTATTACTTTTATATTTTCATATTCTTTTTGGATTGTATTTACTACTAAATCAACACTTTCCGCACTATTATGTCCATCTAAAATAGCTGTAAATTCCCAATCACCATTCGACCAAACTAACGCACCATCTTCATTCTTTTTTGCTCCAGCGTTTATATTACCGCCATATATACCGAGTACGATATCTCCATATTGTTTTACCGAAACTTCGTCTAAACACATCTTCTTATTTCCAACCCATGAATATTGTCTATTATTTGTTGTATGCATATCCACTCACCATATACTGTCGTATTCTTTCGCATAGTTTTTTGATTTTCTCTGCGTCACCATATGGCGCACCAGTCCATTTCGCTACTTCAGTTGGTGACCAAAACTCTTTGGGTGTATTTTGATAACGCGGTATGATGTGCGTATGCATATGTGGTACACCATTCCCTGAAACAAAAGTGTAAATATGTTCTGCACCTTCACTTTCTTTTAGCGCTTTACTTACTCTACTTGTTATAAGTCCGAACGCTTTCGCTTCTTCATCTGTTAGTTCAGCAAGGCCAGGTACATGTCTTTTTATATCTATCATTACATAACCAAGGTATGTTTCTTCACTATCCCAGTGGACATGTCCAACGTAAACGAGTTCATCTTCGTAAATAGCTCCACCTGGAACTGTAATGTTTCCTATATGTTTTTCGCAAATAAAGCAGTTTTGCTCTACTTGATTGTTTGTTGACATATCCATCACCATCCTTTTTATTTATAATAGCATAAAAAAAGGAAAAATAGGATTTATATTCCGAAAATTCATTCTTTTAATAAAGAGATTTTTTAAATAAATTTACAAACTCATTATTTCTTCAAAAATGCAACACCAATTACGATCCCTATCACAATTCCAATTACTAAATTACTAGTAAAGACCCCTTGAAACACACCAATTACAACCCCTATAGCGACACCTATCGCCAATGCATCATTTCTTTTTTTATTTTTAGTCAAAATTGCATCGCCTCCCATCGTTTCTCCCTAAATAACATACATTTACTTGAATGTATTAAAATATTCATTATCTCACTTGAATATTTCCAAAAAATTCATTTTAACTTCACATATAATCTTTTCCTTTTTCTGTACATACTCCTTTTATAATAAAAAAATTTCAAGTAACCATTAATTATACATAGGCATTTACTATAAGAAAGCTTCGTAATTTATTGAAGGAGGAAAGATTTAAATGTATCCTCAATGGAATCCAAATATAAATCAACAATATGTGTATTCCCCCCATCCCGTAAGGAATACATTGCATCATGATTCACAATATATGATGCAGCGTATCGTAAATCTTGAAAGCCAATTAGCGAAATTAATCTCATTAATCGAAGAAAATAATCATTTAATTAAATCAATGGAACAACAACAAAACCAAGTTTGTGCACCAGCTGGTGGTTCTGTTATTGTTCGTATGTAATCTTTTCAAAGAAAAAACACACTTTGTATAATAAAGTGTGTTTTTTCTTTATCTTCTTTTTTGATGAAAACCTTGTGTAATACGGTCTAATATAATCGCGATGACAACAATAGCTAGTCCAGCTTCAAATCCCATACCGATATTTACTTGTGTTACAGAGCGGTATACATCAACCCCAAGACCTGGTGCTCCTACAAGAGATGCTGTTACTACCATAGATAAAGAAAGCATAATGCTTTGGTTCACACCTGCCATGATCGTTCCAGTTGCGAGTGGTAATTGTACTTTAAATAATTTTTGTGATGCGGTAGAGCCAAACGCATTCGCTGCTTCTATTAAATCTTCTGGAACTTGTCTAATTCCTAAGTCAGTAAATCGAATTGTCGGCGGCATTGCAAAGATTACGGATGCAATAATCCCAGGCACTACACCTACTCCGAAAAATGTAATCGCAGGAATAAGATATACGAACGCCGGCATTGTTTGCATAAAATCTAATGTCGGTTTTAAAAATTTTGAAAAACGTTCATTTTGAGATGCTAAAATACCAATTGGAATCCCGACAATGATTGAAATAATAACAGATGTGAGTACGAGCGCTAATGTTTGCATCGTTTGTGCCCAGTAGTTAATATTCAAAATAAATAATAATCCGATGAGTGTAAAAATAACTAAAGATACTTTTCTCGTTGTGTACCAAATGAGGAAACACAAGATAATAATCATCAATATAGCTGGTATTATTGTTAAAAAATTAGTGAGTAAATCAACGAATCCGCCGATAATATAAGAGAACCCCCGGAATAAGCCTTCAAAGTGCTCGTATAAACTGGCAACAAATGAATCAACCCATTCCCCTAATGGAATACGTGGTATACTACTCATCGTCTTTCACCTCTTCCTCAATATTACCTGCAAGAGCTTGAATGACACTTTCGCGTTTAATAATTCCTCTTAGCCTTTTCTTCTCATCGATTACTGGTAACGGATATTTCATCTCCGCCATTTTCGCATACGTTTCTTCCAGTAAAGTATCTAAATACACGTGCGGGATATCATTAAGCAATAAATCAGCAATTGGCCATTGCTTTTGTACTGCTTTACTTGCATCATCTGCAGTTAATATACCTAAAAACTCATATTTTTTGTTAACAACATATACAGTAGAAACACCTGCATTCCTCATAATCTGAAGTGCTACACGCGGTCCACGATCAATTAATAAAGTTTCAGGTCGTTTTAATATAGATTCCGCCGTAATTACTTTTCCTAAATTCACATCCGCCACGAATTTCTCTACAAATTCATTGGCAGGACTCATCATAATTTCTTCAGGCGTTCCAATTTGGACAATCTCTCCATCTTTCATTAAAGCGATACGATCTCCAATTCGAAGAGCTTCATCTAAATCGTGTGTAATAAAAATAATTGTTTTCTCCATTTTATCTTGAAGTTCTAATAGCTCATCTTGCATTTCTTTTCGAATCAGTGGATCTAATGCACTAAATGACTCATCCATTAACAATACATCTGGATTATTTGTTAATGCCCTTGCGATTCCAACGCGCTGCTGCATACCGCCACTAAGTTGACTTGGATAATTATCTTTATGATGATCGAGTCCTACTAACTGTAGCGATTCTAACGCTTTATTCTCTCGTTCCTCCACTGGAACTCCTTGTATTTCTAACCCGTACGCAACGTTTTGTATCACTGTACGGTGCGGAAATAAAGCGAACTTTTGAAATACCATGCTCATCTTCGTTCTTCTCACTCTTCGTAACTCTTCTTTTCCCATCGTTGCGATATCTTCACCATCTATGTATATATGCCCCGCTGTTGGTCTAATTAATTGGTTTAACATACGAACTAACGTAGATTTCCCGCTACCAGACAGCCCCATAATAACGAAAATTTCTCCAGTATATACTTCGAACGTTGCCTTTTTCACTCCAACATTCATTCCTGTCTCTTTCAAAATTTCCGATTTGCTTTTTCCTTCTTTTAATAAGGTAAGCGCTTTTTGCGGGTGTTTCCCAAATACTTTTGTTACGTTTTCAACACGCACCTTTGTATTATCCATGTCACTACTCCTTTTCTACCCATCTATTCACATAGTGTTGCGATTTTGCAAAGAAATATTACATAAAAATGACATTCATAAGATTTCTTTAAAATTCTCGTTTCCGTTCATAATAAGAATGCTTACTTATACATTTATTTAAAAAGGCAAACGTTTCTTAGGAGGTTTTCAATGAGAAAGCAAATATGGCTTATATGCCTTGCATTATTTATTACTATGATTTTCACCTCATGTAATGCAACAAATGCAAATTCGAAAGGAAAAATTAAACTTGGTGTAACAAGTTGGAAAGAAAACATTGCAACCGCAAACATGTGGAAAGTTCTATTAGAACAAAAAGGCTACAAAGTTGAACTCATGTACTTAGAAAAAGCTGCGATTTGGACTGGCGTTGCTCGCGGTGATGTTGATGCTAATTTAGAAGTATGGCTACCCGTTACGGATAAACCGCTAAATAATCGTTATAAAGATGATATTGTTTTAAAATCAAAATGGTATGAAGGTACTGGACTTGGCTTAGTCGTCCCTTTTTATGTGAAAAACATTAACAGTATTGAGGATTTAAATGCGCATAAAGATGAGCTAGATAACAAAATTGTCGGAATCGAACCCGGAAGTAGTCTTATGAATTTAACGAACAAAGCAATGAAGGAATATGATATTAAACTAAAACTTGTCCAATCTTCTGAGGCTGCGATGATGAGTGAATTAAAGAAAGCATATACGAAAAAGAAACCAATCGCTGTTACGCTTTGGAATCCGCATTGGGGCTTTTCAGAATTTGACTTAAAATATTTAAAAGACCCTAAGAAAGTATATGGTGAAAAAGATGACATTTATTACTCTGTTCGTAAAGGTTTCGAAAAAGATCATCCGAATATCATAAAATATTTTGACAAATGGAAAATGAACGATGAACAGCTTGGTACATTAATGGTCGAATTAAATAAAACGAAAGATCCGGAAGACGCGGCGCGAAAATGGATTAAAAAGAATCAAGCGCTAGTTGATGAATGGGTAAAAGATTAATAAAACAGGCTAGAGGATTAACATATCCGCTAGCCTGTTTTCATCTTATTTTTTCGTAACAACATCATCTACTATCCCATATGCCTTCGCTTCTTCTGCAGTCATAAAATAATCTCTTTCTGTATCATGTGCTACTCTTTCAATCGGTTGCCCCGTTTTTTCTGCAATCATTTTATTAATATCATGCTTTAACTTCAATATCCTTTTTGCTGTGATTTCAATTTCTGTTGCCTGACCTTGCGCACCACCAAGCGGTTGATGAATCATAATTTCACTGTTAGGGAGCGCAAACCGTTTTCCTTTTGCACCTGATAATAGTAACAATGCTCCAAATGATGCTGCAAATCCCATACATAGCGTTTGTACATCTGGTTTAATGAGATTCATCGTATCTAATATGGCAAAACCTGCTGTCGTTGAGCCACCTGGGCTATTAATGTATAAATATATATCTTTCTCTGCATCTTCCGCTTCTAAAAATAATAATTGAGCTACGACACTACTCGCTACTTGATCATTTATTTCTGAACCGATAATAATAATGCGGTCTTTTAATAACCTTGAATATATATCATAGGAACGTTCTCCTAATTTCGTTTGTTCTACTACATATGGAATTGCATTCATTTTAAATCCCTCCAATAATTGTTATGCCGCGCAAAGCATACAACTGTAGGAAGAAGGCTTTTTTGCATTAAATAATAAGACTGGCTGTTTAGATGGTAACTTAGTAAAATCTATTGTCGGAAGAAGCTTGCTTAACAATTCCGGCTTTTCCTCACGTATAGACGTTACTACAACTTCAATATCATCTGTGAATTCGACTATCTCAATCCCTTCTTCACTTACAGTTTTTAGCCTATTTCTACTACGAAATAAAGAAGCTTTTACTGCACCTTCTGATACGGAACATACTTTAGCAATATCAGCGATACTATATTGAAAAACATCCTTTAATAATAAAATTGTGGACTGCTGTACATTTAGTGACGATAATACTTTCCCTACCATTTCATGTAAATCTGCAATGTTCTCTTGTGGTTCTTCAAAAGTAATTTGTTCCTTTAGTTTTTCATGAACTGATTTTGCTTTCATCTGATCTATCCAACGATTTCTAGCTATTTTATATAAAAGTGTACTACAAATATCTTTATTACTATATTTTTGAAGAACTTTACAAACTGTTTCTTGGGCAAGGTCTTCACCGTCCCATTTGTTTTTCGTTAAAAATGTACAGTACCTTTTCAACTCTCCATATTGCTCAATTAAAAAGTTTATATTTGAATGATTCATATCGATATGATTTTTAAAAATATGAGTTACTTTTGTGCACAAAATAACCACTCCTTTTCAGCGCTTACTTAATTAACGATTCAACAAATAAAAAAGTTACGGGGCATATAAAAAAATTATGTTTATGTTCAATAATTCGCGGTCATAAATATGTTATGTACAATTTTACGTGAGGAGGAACAAATTTGCCAAAATTAACAATTGAAGGTGCGGGAACTTTTGATGTAAAAGAAGGAACAAAGTTAGTATTAGCGATTGAAGATAACGGAGTAAATATTCTCCATCGCTGCGGTGGGAAAGCACGCTGCACAACTTGTAGAGTAGAAATTATAGCAGGTGATTTTTGTGAAGCCGGTTCTAATGAAAAAAATGTGATTACGGAAAAAGGAATTGAAGATCACTTACGTTTATCATGCCAAATGCACGTACATAAAGATATAGTCGTTCGTCCTATACTTACAGTAGAAAATTCAGGTCTTGATGCAGGCCCGCGACCCGCAGAATAATATGATAAATTTAAAACAAATCGCTGGTGAATATGCTGCTAACTTTGTAAAAGATGGGATGAAAGTTGGACTTGGTACAGGTTCTACTGTATATTGGTTGATACAAAAATTAGGTGAGCGTGTAAAAGAAGGATTATCATTTCAAGCTGTACCAACATCAAAAGAAACGGAAACTTTAGCTAAACAACTATCCATTCCATTAATCTCCTTAAACGAAATTGATATACTCGATCTTACAATCGATGGTGCAGATGAAATTGATTCAAATTTACAATTAATAAAAGGTGGCGGTGGCGCATTACTTCGTGAAAAAATCGTTGCCTCATCTTCTAAAGAACTAATTATCATTGCTGATGAATCAAAACTCGTAACGCATTTAGGCACTTTCCCATTACCTGTTGAAATTACACCTTTTTTATGGAAACAAACGGAAAGGAAAATTCAATCTTTAGGTTGTCAAACAACGTTACGTTTAAAAAATAATGCAACATTTATTACCGATAACAATAACATGATTATCGATTGTGTATTCCCTCAAAACATATCTAATCCTGCCAATATACACACGCAATTAAAAATGATTACAGGCGTAGTTGAAACAGGATTGTTTATTAATATGAGTAATAAAGCGATTATTGGAACAAAAAATGGGATAAAGGAATTATAATGAAGGCTGACTCTTACAGTCAGCTTTTTATATTTTCTCTTTATTGCGTATCATTATGATATACTATGAAAACAAAAGCATATCAAACTAGAAAGGGCTGAACAATTTGCACTCCAAACTCATAACAGAACTTACTGATTTAGAAACTGCCTTTCATATTCGAAAAGAAGTATTTGTAAAAGAACAAAATGTCCCTCTTGAAGATGAATTCGATACATTCGATGAAATCAGTGAGAAATGTAAACACATTTTAGTTTATTATAACGATCTTCCTGTAGGTACAGGTCGTATACGATTTGTTGACGGTGCAGGAAAATTAGAACGCATCTGTATTTTAAAAGACTATCGTAAATACGGATTAGGAAAAGTAATAATCAAAGCGCTAGAAGAAATTGCTCGTGACAAAGAAGCAACAAAAGTAAAACTACACGGTCAAACACAAGCTGAAGGATTTTATAAAAAATTAGATTATGAAACTTCTTCTGATGAATTTATGGAAGATGGTATTCCGCACGTTCTTATGACGAAAGTACTATCATAATAAAAAGGGTAGTATATGAATTTATATACTACCCTTTTTTATAAATAGAAAAGTGAATTCTCAAGATTTTCTTTTGCATCAAAGCCCATCATCTCTTAGTTCATATTTAGGTAAGGCTTACACTGTTTTCCATAATGATAAAGCATAAATCCAGTTTGGATCCCCATTTCCTTGATAACTCTGGACTGCTTCATATACTTTTCCCTCGTGTAGAACTCTATCTCCCTTTTCATATGCTTTCTTTGCATCCCACTCTTCATATGAAGCGCTTTCAGTTTTTGTGGTAATTACGAATATATCACTCTGTACAGATTCATTTCCAGCTACATCAACAGCTTTCACTACATATTTATAAGTAGTATTAGAGAGTAAATTATTATCCATATAAGAAGTCGCATTGGATGTTGCAATTTTTTTCAATGATCCTTCTGTTTCTCTATAAATATCGTAATGGTCTACACCAAAATTATCGTCAGAAGAACTCCACATTAGATCCACACTTGACGCTGTCGTTCCCATACTATGTAACCCTTTTGGTTGTGTTGGTGCTTCTGTATCAGGAGTCTCAACTGTTGTTTTTACTGTAAGCGCTGCACTTTCTTTCGAAACATTTCCAGCTGCGTCAATTGCTTTTACAGTATAAGAGTATTCTGTAATTGGTTGTAGTTTTTTGTCAATAAAATGAGTTCCTGGTACTGTATCAATCATCTCTCCGTTACGGAAGATTTGATACCCTTTTACCCCTACATTATCCGTAGAAGCGTTCCATGCTAGTTCTATACTATTCGTTGTTACTTTTTGTGCCTGAATTCCATTTGGAATACTTGGAGCTTCTGTGTCTGGTTTTACGTCATTGATGAGATTAACATCAATGACATTATAGAATGCATTTGCCGTATCAGCTACATCCCATACTGCTAAAATCACATGATATCCACTTCTATCAGTAGGTACATTAATTTTGTGAGTTAAATGATTTGAGGCTGCAGAGCCATCATGTTGTACAGTTCCAATTGGTTCTAAATCTGCTCTTGTTAGCGCTTTATTTGGATTCCATCCTTTTTTGGTAATATAGTAATGCCATTTACTCGTTAAGTGAGGCGCTGTATACTTCCAAGTAAATGTATTTTCCCCGCCTGTGATTGTATTTTTAAACCAACGATTTTCTGTTTGTTGATCTAAAATACCACCAAATTTTCCGCCTGCAGACGCGATTTGTCCATCAACTGGGCCACCTTGTGGGAAGCCTTTTGGAGCTTCCAAACTTTGTGGTTCATACATAACACTTCCGCAGTTTACATTTAGTGCACCATAAGTTGGACTACATAAAGCAGATCGGCTGCTAGGCTTTTCAACAAAACCGTGCGCGTATGCGTTTTGAGGAATAAGTGTTGTGCCAATAATTCCAGCTGTTAATGCAATAGCTCCTAGACTTTTTTTGTTCATTTTCATGTTTTGTAGTTGTTTTAATAATCGATTATTCATGTTCATGTCCCCTTCTTGTTATACTTTGTAGTGTAATGTGGGCTTCGATGTAAAAGAATAACAAGAGACAATCTTGTATCGATGTATGTGTTAATTATGCATACACCGCAGTGAAAATATATTTCATTTCTTGTGAAATATTTCACTTGATGAATATATCATGACATAGAAATCATCAAAGTATGTGCAAAAGTTGTGCAGAAACTGTGCGGAAGCTGTGAAATCATTACTAACACGTAAAACTATAGCCTGAATTCACAAAACAGAATATTCATTCTTTCAAAACAACGAATTCTCCGCTTCATATAAAAGAAGAGTGTCTATATCATTTCATATAGACACTCTTCTCATATGTAATTTTCTATTTATTACTGACCTATAAATGTAAAAATCTCATCAGCAGCTTCCTTATAGCCACTAGATTTTCGGAAAGACTCCTTCAAATTCAATGCAGCTTCTTTATATGATGGATAATTTAATACAAATTCTACACTTTCACGTAGTAGTTCCTCAGTTAATTCCTTCATTGACAACTTAACCCCAGCTCTAAGATTCTCCACTTGCTTTGCGATAACTGGCTGATCTGCACTTTGTGGAATTACAATGAGTGGAATCCCGTTATATAGTCCTTCATGTGTACTGTTCATCCCGCCATGTGTAATAAATAACTTTGTATATGTAAGTAGTTTCGTTTGTGGTACATAATTTTTCACAATGAAGTTTTTAGGAATTTCACCTAAATCACTTATGTTCGTTTTATTACCAATAGACATCACAATTGTATGATCACTATTCTCAAACGCCTTCATACATAGTTTATAAAAATCAAGTGCTTCATTAAAAACAGTGCCTAGAGAAATATAAACTACGCTTTTTTCTTCAATTGTAGTAAAATCAAACACTTCATTTTTTAGTTGTGTAGATATAGATGGACCAACAAACTTAAATGTTTCATCAAGCATATCTCCAAAAGGTTGAAACTCCTTAATTGTATACACTATAGTAAGTGGCGCTGGATTACAGAAAACTTCATACGGTGAGTTTATTTCAACACTATATTTTTCCGCAATCTCCTTGGTTAATCTTTCAAAATCATTATATATCTTACCCTGAACTTCCACTCGGATATTTTTAGACAAGTGATCTAACATTTGTTCAAATGATTTTTCATCCTGTGCAAAAGATGTACAAGAATTTATTGCAGGAAGCTTTAGAATTTGAGCAATTATACGTCCACAGCCAAACATTGAATCATGAATGATGTAATCAAAATGTTCCCCTTCAATTTGTTCAAGAACATTTGGTATAATAACATCTGCCGTATGTAAAAGACCATTTATTCTCTCTAGTAAATAATTTCGACCACCAGAAAGAAAAGCTTTTATAAACTTTTGCTCATCAATTGTTCGTACAGTAGCACCGGTCTTTTCAATACGTTCTCTAAAAGATTCAATTGAAAAATAAACTACCTCTTCCCCGCGTGAAACTAATTCTTCTACAACTTGCAATGTTGGATTTATATGACCTTCTGATCCAGTATTAATGAATAAAACACGTGCCACTTTAAACACTCCTTAATTTAAATCTTTTCTATGTTGTTTTGGTCTTATTCTTCTAAATGGACCTAGCAAGCCTAAACCCAAGGTCATCGATATAAAATGTAGGATGACTACGGCGGCGACAAGTCGTACCACAACCTCTAGCTGCTTCAGCCCAGCTACCGCCTCGGAAAATTCGGTACGATCCATACACCTTTTCATCATACAAATCATAGCACCATTCCCAAACGTTTCCTAACATGTCATACAAACCCCATGCATTCGGCTCTTTTTTACCGACTTCCTGAATACGTCCATTTGAATTTTCATTATACCAAGCAATTTTTTTCAGTTCACCGTATATGTATCCAGTCGTTCCTGCTTTACACGCATATTGCCACTCTGCTTCTGAAGGTAATCGGTAACCATTTGAATCTAAATTACAACTAACAATTTGAACATTGTTACTAGTAGAATAATATTCTTTTAATCCCGCTTTTTTTGAAAGTAAATTACAAAACATAATGGCATCATTCCATGAGATATTTACAACTGGTTTATTTTTATCTTGCAATAAACTTGGTTTATTATTTGCAATCGCATCATATAATTCCATCGTTACAACATATTTCGCAAGAAGAAATGGTTTAATTTGAACTTGCCATTGTTTTTTTATTCGATCATCTCTTAAATCTACTTTTCCTGCTGGAATTTTCACCATATTAATATCAACGGAGTCAATGAATCTATTCAATCCAATCCCCCCATTATACTTCTTTTTATAATTTAACAATTTACGTGATTGTACTTCTCTAAAAATAGCCTTACTTCATTTGCAGATTTTAAAATAACAACATCTTTATCTTTACTCAATTGATTTAGCCGCTTTAAAATTGAAGGTCGTTTCGTTTTAGGATATTCCCATATCCGGCCTTGTTTTATTCCGACATTGTACAACTCTTTTAAAAGCACGATAAACACATATTGTTCTATGGATATCAAGAAAGATAATTGTATCAGCTGCATTAATTCTTATGTCCATTGTCCCGCCATAATTCCCATCAATAATCCACTCATCTTCTTTAACTAATTCATATTGAACCTTTCTTTGCTCTTCTTTCGGTACACCTTCCCAATTCGGTTTCCAAAATAACGCATCAAGATGATGCACTTTAATATTTAATTTATTACCTAACTGCCTTGCTAATGTAGATTTACCTGAACCACCAGAACCTATTAATATTATTTTTTTCATAAATACCCCTTTTTAAATCTTTTATTTTTTCCGT
Organism: Bacillus cereus; assembly: GCF_007678085.1. Lineage (GTDB taxonomy): Bacteria > Bacillota > Bacilli > Bacillales > Bacillaceae_G > Bacillus_A > Bacillus_A cereus_BE. Next base: position 1,187,097 of record NZ_VEDW01000001.1, read on the forward strand.
AAAATAAACTCACAAAGTATTCCAACCCCAACACCAATTGTATAAGCAACTAAATCACTCCACAAAAATCCGTAACCTAATACGAGTCCACCTAAAGTCGTTGCACGAATGCTATCTATCCATTCAGCATGATATAATTGGCTCACTTCAATCCCGTAGCAAAATAACAAACTAATAAAAGCCACTTTCTTCGTTTCTATTTTAGGAAATAAAAATCCGAATACAGTAAAAATCATCAATGCCCATAAAGCATCACCTAAGTAGTCATTTAATAGATGTGGTAAAGCAAATGCAAATTTTCGAGAATAAAGACCTAAGATAATTACAACGATAGTAAACAGTGCATATAATAATCTATTTCGTTTCGTATTCATTTCAAGATCTCCTAATATGTAATTTTAAATTGTAAATAGGTAGTAAAATATAATTATTTTACTACCTATTTTTTAATGGCTTTCATAATAAGAAAATGTGGATTTGTATTTAGATAATGATATGATTTTTCGTTTACTTCTCTCATTGTTTCAACTGGTCTCGGTTCCACCATTTTTTCTAACACAAAACAATTAGTTGTTTCATTAATTACGTCTTGGAGTGACCTTCTAAAAAAGCTAACCTCTATTGTAATATTGGGTTTAACCCAAGTATCTACCAATAATTCTTTTTCAAAATAATTTTCACTAGTAAACTTTGTAAAATCCATAAAAGGATGATGAATGGAGTATATAAATTCGCCACCTGGCTTCAATACGCGGCGAAACTCCTGAAATACTTTATTCCAATCTTCTAAGTAATGTAGCGTTAACGAACTTACAATAGTATCAAAACTATTATCTTCAAATGGTAATACTTCTTGCAAGTCATGACAAAAAATCGTTGCTTTATCACCCGTACTTTCCTGTGCATATTTCACCATTTCAGAACTTACGTCAATTGCAGTAACATTTGCTCCTCTTTGTACAAATTGAGAAGTATACCACCCAGCTGCACATCCAGCATCTAATATACTCTTACCTTCTAAATTCTTTGGAATCATCTCCATCATTGCTGGTCTTTCGTAATAGCTGTTATATGGATTTGCGACATCTAAATTTTCATTATATGTACTCGCTAATTTATCATATGTACCTTTGATTGTGTCTTTCAATACATCCACCCCTTATGTATACTAATCTAATAGCTCTTGCTGCTTTTTCTTTGAAAATGACTGTAGAACTAAATCATATGACCAATCAATCATCTTATTAATTTGCTCCTGCTCTACACCTTTATGTATATACACTGTATTCCAATGTTTTTTATTCATATGATACCCCGGAATAATTGCTTCTGGATACTCTTCTCTTAATCTTAGTGCAAGTTCTGGATCACATTTTAATGTAATCGCAGATTTTTCTCCTTCTTCATGGTTTATTATCGCAAATATTTTATTATTAATCCTCATACATGTTGCATTCCAACCATCAGGAGAATCTTCAGTCGCTTTTCTTTTTGATAAACAATATGTTCTAGTTGCATCCATTCTAATTGCCACCTCTTATTCTTTCACGATTTGATTACGGTGCATTACAATTTGTTTCGTCGCATGAAATTGCTGCTCACCATAAAACTTTATTAATTTCTCTCCGCAAAATAGACTAACAATATGAACATGAGATATTTCTTGAAGTAATATTGTTAGCATTTTCTCTCCAATACCTTTATTCCTTACACTTTCATGTACGACAACATCTTCTATGTACGCTCGAAAAACACCATCAGAAACAACCCTAGCAAATGCGATTAATTCATTTTCTTCCCATACTCCAATTGCTAAACTATTCTTTAACATTTTTTGAATATCGATTTCTTTTCTTTCTGTCCACCAACCGACAGAGTCATAAAGTTTTTTTACTTTTTCTACGCAGATTGGTTGTTCATGTTGCAATTTATACGTGTACATTTTCCTTCTCCCATCAAATTGCTCATTTTATTTATTTTGTCTTACTTCCTTCAATATATAACTATGGAATCCAACCTGTTATTAAAAACTACATAAGATTAATTTATAATATCAATTTTACAAATGCAATTGTTACTCCTTCCTTTCACATTCATTATATTAAATATATAGAACGAAAGAAAACCAGTGAATATAATACCAAAAGCATTTCTCATATACTATTTAACTATTAAAACTTGAATTTTTTTCAAGAACTGGTAAGGTTAATTAGGTAAAAAATACATAAAGTGAGGCGATCTTTTGAAAAAGTTTAGTTTATTACTAACAGCATTTGTCATAATCTTATCGTTTTTCATCCCTAATTTTACAAGTGCTAAAGCTTTTCCTGATGTTCCATCTAATCATTGGGCAATTAAAGAAATTAACTATTTATCAGATAAAGGAATTATTAAAGGTACTCCAGAAGGATATTATAAGCCTAGCGATAATGTAACTCGTGGACAAATGGCCTTAATGATAGATTTATCATTAAAATTAGAAAAGCCATCTAGTTATAATCATATTTTTTCTGATGTAACTAAAGGTGTCTATTATTACGATTCTGTACATAAGTTAGCACACAACAACATTGTACAACGTGAAAAAAACTACTTCCCGGATCGCTCATTGTCTCGTGCAGAAATGGCAGTAGTACTTGTTAAAACTTTTGATTTAAAACCGACTGGTGCCGACGTCAATTTCCCTGATGTTCCATCTAATCACTGGGGTTATCAATTTGTCAAAATTTTAGCTCAAAATAATATCACTACTGGATTGCCTGGTGGTACATTTGGTCCAGATGTAAAAGTAACTCGTGACCAATTTGCTACATTCTTGGCTCGTGTATTAGAACCAAATTTCCGTCCAGCTCTTCCTAAGCCTAAAGATAACTTAGAGGTTCATTATATTGATGTCGGACAAGGTGATGCTACTTTTATTAAATCTCCAAGTGGAGAAACTATCCTTATTGACGGTGGTAACAACGGAAAAGGTAAAGTAGTAGCAAATTATCTAAAAGGATTAGGATTCCAAACTATTGATTATATGGTAGCTACGCATCCTGATGCTGATCATGTAGGTGGATTAGATGAAGTCCTATATTCTATGAATGTAAAAAACGTTTACGCCCCTAAAGTAAGTCATACGACACAAACGTTTAAAGACTTCCTAACTGCAGTAGCTAACAAAGGATTAACAATTAAAGAAGCAAAATCTGGTGTAACTTTACCAATCTACGATTTAAACTCACAATTTTTAGCTCCCGTGAAAGAATACGGTAACGATCTAAACGAGTGGAGTGCTGTATTAAAGGTAACACACGGAAGCAAATCTTTCTTATTTACTGGTGATGCTGAATCTAAAAGTGAAAAAGATATGGTTGCAACATATGGATCTAACCTAAAATCTGATGTATTAAAACCTGGTCACCATGGAAGTAAGACATCTTCTTCACAGCCATTTTTAGATGCAGTGAAACCACGTATCGCTGTTATTAGTGCAGGTGCAGGTAACCGCTATGGCCATCCTACACAGGAAACTTTAGCAAAGTTAAATGCAATGTCTGTTAATGTATATAGAACTGATTTAAATGGAACTGTAGTTATTAATAGTGACGGTTCTAACATTTCTGTAAGAACGGAGAGATAATTATGCAAAGAGGTATTATTGACCGTTTTGAAGGTGAACTAGCAGTTATTGAAATGAATAACGTAACAATTGATGTACCTAAATCCAAACTCCCTTCCACTGCAAAAGAAGGTGATGTTCTTATAATCGAGGGTGCTAGGTTTACAATTGATAAGGACGAAACTGATAAAAGAAGACGTGAAATCCAGGATTTAATGAATAAGCTATTTGAATAGCAAAAAAAGAGCCTTCCAACGGGATGGCTTTTTTTTGCACACATAGTAACTTGTTATTTTTTATTATTTAACTTCATACCACCAACCTTTTCGATCAAGCCAACCTTTCATACCGTTTAATTGCGCATCGCTAGTTGGATCGGAAATAAAATACGTTAAGCCATCCGATTGTAAAATGAAGGTAGCAGTCATCTTTACCGATGTTAAAGCTCTCATAGCTTCAGGAGCCTCATATGGTGAAAAAGCACCTGATTGAATGATATTTTGTTTAGAAACTTGTGCTTGTACGTTTTCTTGTTTTTGTACTGAATCAGTAAACCAAGAAAGTGGCTTATTTCCTATTAATTGATTTAAATCGCATTTGCCGATACCTGGTACATTACCTGTCTCGGTGTATTGCCAAATATCACAAGGATATGCTGGTTTGTTACCACCATATCTAGGAATCCATACAAAATCACTTTTTACATTCGCCATTCCGAAAGGCTCATATACATGATGGCCAACATATAAGCCAACTTTTTTAGCACCTAGTCGGCGTAATTCATCGATAAAAGCTTGTGTACCGGCTCTCATATCATCCATTGTTTTTACTTCTACATCAGCCGCCCAAACTGTAGCGCTCTTATCACCGCGATTCCAAAAATCTTGCGCTTCCTTCTTCGCATCAGCAATTGAAATAAATCGGCAAAATGCATAATTACCGAAAGGAATATTTCTTGTTTTCATTGCTTGTACGTAATTTTTATATAAAGGATCCACATAATTTGAACCATCTTGTACCCTAGCGATTACGAAATCTAGTTGTGGAGCTGCTACATCCCAGTTAATGTTACCGTTCCATTTCGAAATATCTACAATATAACCCATTGCTTAACACCTCCTTCATCATTATTATATTCAGAGCTCGTCTTATTGCTCTTCCTCTCCTAAAGATTCAATAGTATTTGTTAGTATGTATAGTAAATACGACAAGTGACTTCTACAAAGACAGTAACTCATTTACAGTAAAAAAGAAAATCATAGTTATACGAATCATGCTATTTGTCCCCATAATTGCATCAGATTAAGTAGTTGCTATAAACTAAAAAAAGCATCACCTTGTTGGCGATGCTTTTGAAATCTGCTTTTCTTGTAAACATGAATACGACTATTATAACCTCTTTTCTAAAAAGTGTTGACTATGTCCTTTAGGATGATCCTCGACTACACCATATTCTCGGTAACCATGCTTTTTATAAAATTCTGGTGCTTGAAAACTAAATGAATCTAATAGTATTAATCTACACCCTTTTTCCTTTGCAATGTCTTCAATTTTATGTAACAGTTGACTGCCATAACCATCATGACGAACTGATTCATCAACCCACAAAAAATCTATATGAAGATGATAAAAATACATCGTTCCTGTTACCCCGCCAAAGATTTTTCCATCCTCATCTTTTACTACGAAACTTACTTGTTCCATCGGCTGTTTTGCTTCATCTGTTAAAATAGACATGTTATATTGAATTACTTTATTTTTTATGTATTCTCCTTCAGCGCGAGTCCCATTCTCTATGTGTTTCATATATTTCTTCCTTTCAACTTAGTTAGCTACCTTTAATTTTCACTTTTCCTTTTTAAAATACTAATAAATACGAATCCACCATAAGTAACAAAACATGAAAAACCAATTATTCCTGGTACAGAGACATAACCTATTCTTATATAACTAATAACAGCAAAGCAAGCGATAGACAATAAAATAGATGGCCAAAATATAAGAGCTGTTTTTCTTCGTCTGTCTTTCGATGTACTTTCTTTCTCTTCAGAAACACGTGTGCCAAAAAGCAATACAATACAAATAAGTATTGCTGCAAAGTAAACCGTATCTAATGACAAATTATGATCGTAAATCGCGATTCCAATTTCCATAGCGATAATCGTTAAAATTAATATGATAATTGTTGAAGTTTTTAAGTTTCGTTTCAATCTTTCACCCCTAGCATGCCTTCACTATACTTTTTGTATATACATATTTATACCTCATTTTATATTGTTTTTTCATCTTCTCAAAATTCGATATAGAATATAAAATCCCTTTTTTGTTACATAATATTTATGCATACAATAAAAAAGATAGCATGAAAGTTCTCCATGCTACCTCCTAAAATAAATATTACATATAACGCAAACATCTACTCTTCAGTAGGTGTTTTAGGACCATTAAGCTCCAATTGATAAAAAGCTAAATCTAACCACCTATTAAACTTATAACCAGCCTTCTTAATTGTCCCCGCATGAACAAATCCATAGTTTTCATGTAAGGCAATGCTGTTCTCATTATGTGCATCAATTCCAGCAATTAAAGTCATATATTCCCTTTCTTTTGCCATAGTAATCAATGCATTCATTAAAGAAGTTCCAATCCCGTTTTTTCTATATTCTTTATGAACATACACAGAGTGCTCAATTGAATATTTATAGGCAGGCCAAGCTCTAAACGGACCAAATGTCGCAAATCCTACTATTTTATTATCTAGTTCATATACTAAAATTGGATAACCTTCAGCCTTTTTTTGTTCATACCAATCTATTCTATTTTCAAGGGTTACAGGTTTATACGTATATACGGCCGTTGTATACAATATAGCATCATTATAAATATCTAAAATGTATGTTACATCTTGTTTCCTTGCTTCCCTTATCATCACTTTCTTCCTTTCCTCTAATTTCACTCCTACATACGAATACGAGCTTTTCGGAAACCATCAAATATATTTAACGCAGCAGATAAAATGTAAATGATAATACCTCCACCAATTAACCAATTTTTAAATTCCTCTGGAGAAGTAGTAAACACATTTGCCACATACGTAATAAATCCTTCATTAAATAAGTGCGAATTTACTACAATTACAATGAATACTATTGTTCCAACTATTTGAAGAATAGCATTCCCGATTGCCAACTTTTTCGTCCATTGTCCTTGTACTAACTTATAAAGAGATATACCTATTTCAAACACAATCACAATTACAACGATTGGCCAATACTGAAGTAACACATCTTGATTAAAAGTTGGCGCGACAAACTTCAATCCGCTTTCCGTAGCATTATATACACCTACAAGATGGTTCGCATAAAAGTAAAGTGTTGCCCATATTGCCGTCCACATTAACCCGCCAAATACTTCGAACTTTGAAATCGATTTTTTCTTTGGAACATACGAAGTATTTTTCAAATCATCAGGCGTCCATTTTTTTAAACTTGTCGTCAACGGTTGAGTACCTTTGTCTTTATCAGTTCTTTCTAAAATTGCAAACACAAGTGTCAACCAGAAAAATACATGGAGGCCTACTTCGATAATTTCCCCAATTCCTTTACCTATCACATTTAAAATTACATTTAATACCGCTTGCTCACCATCATATCCTACAAAATTTTCTGCAACCATTGCAATGAGTGCGATAACAGCTGCAATCGGTATGATCATTTTTAATAATGTCGTATATACATCAAAATAACGTGGTCCAATTAAATGCATTGGCCTATCCAAGTACCCATTTGCCAACGAAACTGGACTCCCCAATTTTTCAAGAACTCTTTTTTCATCATCTTCATTATAATCATCAGGTAACATATCCTCGATTGTTGACCGTAGTTCAAGAATAATATCTTCACGATTTTTTTCAGGTAATCTCTTCGCTACTTCCTCGACGTAAATATCAATCAAATTCATTCTTGTCCTCCTCCTTTAATAAGTTATAAAGTTCTTTCGAATCCTTTATCCATTCCTTTTTCAACTGCAAAAATATCTCTAATCCGTATTCACTTAAAACATAATACTTACGCGGTCTACTCTCCGTTTTATCCCAACTACTCGTCACTAGCTCCTGCTTTTCTAATCGTCGAAGTAGTGGATATAACGTACTTTGATCGATTGTAATCCCTGATTGCTCCAATAATTGGACAAGTGAATACCCATACTGTGGTGTTCTTAACTGGCTTAAAACCGCTAATGTTAATGTCCCTCTTCTTAGTTCAGTAATTAACGAATTTAATAAAGCATCCATTCACTCACCTCGTTTTCATTACTATATGTCATACAGTATGTGTTTTATACTATGTATCGTACAGTATTGTTGTGATAAAAACAACAATTAATTACCAAAAAATAGATAATAAAAAAGCACAAACTATATAATTTGTGCTTTTTAGCTAACTACTTCAGGCAAGTGTTGCTGTAATTTTTCAGAAATCGATGAAACCTTATCAAAAACGTTACCCTTCCTGTATATTTCTACAAAACAATAGCGTTTTTTTATTTTACTGAACATTTTTTTAACAAGATTAATTGCTCCCCAAAACGAAAAAATGAGCTTTTTTGTTACAAGTAGCATAAAATTTCGTTCTGGGGTATTTTATAAAATTTTATCTCGATGGCAATGAGGTAACATCTACAATTGCCTCAATATGAATTACGCCATATACATGCGGATATTCTTGACCATTAGAAGCCAGTTCATATTTTATTTCTGCTTTTATTAAGGATGGATCAATTGTCAGTAATAAAACATCTTCTTCATGACTAAAATGTTTTTCAGCAACTTTTACAGCTTGTTCTAAAAATGAACAATGAATAAATCCCTCTTCTTTTAGTGAAGCTTCATTAATTTCTCCATTTATCTTTGCGATTTCCCAATTTCTTTTTGTTATTACCTTTGTAATCATAGTTATTTTCTCTCCATGTCTTTATATAGAAAAACAAGAGGTTCTTCCTTTTGTTTTTAGAAACGCCTCTTGTTTTTACTATTTATTTTAATCCTTTAATTAAAGGCGATGCTTCTCCGCTATGGAAAATCCATAAATCATGAAGCGACCTTGTACATCCGACGTACAATAACTTCGCATCGTGTTTTGTATTTTTGTAATGTTCTTCATCAACGTCAATTAGTAGAACCGCATCAAATTCTAGCCCTTTCGCCAAGTATACAGGTACTACTGAAATACCACCTTCATATTTACTTTGATCTGCTTCTATGACGTTTACAGCCAGTCCTGCATTTGTTAATTTCTCATATATATCGCGGCATTCATCGTCTGTTCTTCCTATTACCGCAATTGTTTTCACATCTTCATTTTGTAGATGCTTTAACGTCTTCATAATCTCATTAAATTGATCTTCTGTATGGATTACTTTAACATCTTCACCACTACGAAAAACTGGTGTTGCGAGCCCAACTGGAATTTCTGCATTTTTAATAATCTCGTTCGCAAATTCAATAATTTCTTTTGTAGAGCGATAACTTCTCGTCAGTTCATAATAACCTGTTTCTTGGAATACTTCCTTAAAAGCACCCCAATCTTCAATCCCTTGATAATCATAAATTGCTTGAGATAAATCACCTAATATAGTGAAAGAATTACCTAGTGTAATTTCTTTTAATACATAAACTTGGAATGGCGAGAAATCTTGCGCTTCATCAATAACGACGTGATGGAATTTCTGTCCGATTTCAATACCTGTTATGCGGTGATGTATGTAAATTAAAGCTGGTAAATCTTCTACATACACTTCTTTTTTACGACAACTCTTTTCAGTTTCTTTCACAAGTTCTTCAGGCAATACTTCGAATATTTCTTTACTTTTCAATATTGAACTATAAATTGAAAGTGAGCTCATTTTCGGCCAAAACTTCATATAAGTGTTCAATCTCTTTGTCGCTTCTTTTTTTAGTAATTTCTTCTCGTTTGTTTCTCCATACTTTTTCAGTTCAATTTCAATCCAGCGCTTCATTCGGCCGACTAATCTTTCTCTTCTTTTCTTTAATGGATAATGTTTATATTCCACTTGCATCCATTTTTTTATGTCTTTCACTGGAATAATAGCTTTGTCCCATGCTTCAAAATCACTTGTTGGTACTAATTCTTTTTCAAATTGAACTATTCTCTCTTCAATAAAGGACTTAAATTCCAGTGTACCTTTCAATTTACCGAGCATAACCGTTTCTTCGTCACGATTAATAGAAAACGCTTCTTTCAATTTTTCTTCTGTCTGCTTTAGTTTCACCGAATCATCTAACGTTCGTAATGCCCAATTTGGAAATGTTGTTTGACTAATATTCCCTACACCTAATTCAGGAAGTACACTCGAAATATAATCCAAAAACAGACTATTTGGAGCGAATACAATCATTCTCTCAGCTTCTAGCTGCTCACGATATTCATAAATTAAAAAAGCAAGGCGATGTAAAGCGATTGTTGTTTTTCCGCTCCCTGCAACCCCTTGAATAAGTAGTGGTAAGTTTCTTTCCGCACGAATAATATCATTTTGCTCCGATTGTATCGTCGAAACAATATCCTTTAGTTTATTATCTTTATTCTCACCTAATCGATATAGAAGAAAATCATCGGCATGAGAGACATCTTCATTTCCTTTTACATATGTATCAACAACACGTTCTAGTTCTCTTTTTCGAATAGAGATGTTTCGCTTTAAATACACATCACCTTCTACTAATCCGTCTGGTGATTGATAAAACGCTAATTCATCTCCACCGGTAAATGAATAAAACATACTTGCGACAGGTGCCCGCCAATCAATTACAATTGGTTTCATTGTGTCTTTATGTGAAACACCTACTTTACCGATATAAATCGGCATCACATCTTCCCTGCCATCCTCCTGAAAATCTAATCTTCCAAAGTACGGTTCTTGCACTCCAATACGTAAATTTTGCCTATTAGATTCTCTCATACTTTCTAGAATTTGTTCTTTAAAATCATCTCCATAATAAACCGGAATGTTTTCGAGCTGTTCTAATTGATCATCCATCGTACTTAATGTATCTTTCATTTTTTGTAACTCTTCTTCAAAAATGTTGTTCATTTGATGATTCCCTCCTGTCCGTTCTAATTTTTCAGTCGAAATACAATTGTATTAAAAATCCATTTATAAAGTCAATAGTTTCAATTTAAATTTTCCGAAAAAACTCACTTTTCATCTTTCTAATTTTGAAATCTTATCGTTATTTTTACATTATAAGAATAAAAAACCTCTAAATTACAACACTTTACATATAATAAAATAATGCGTACAAATGCTATTAATTTCTTTTAATAGCATTTGTACACTAACTTACTAAACTCTCATCTACCTTTCTATCGATTTCCCCCTTTCACTTGTAAAATAATGAGAAGTGTCAATAAATAAATACCAAAAATAAAAAGGAATTTATACGAAATGACTACAACCAATAGAAAGCATGTAAAGTTACATTTAATTATTTTTGTGTTAATTGTGCTAGCAAGTGGTTGGATCGGTGTATTTCTTGATTCTCTTCTAACAGATCAGCCTGAAGGAAATTCTTTAGGCATGGGCTTATGGCTTATACTTCCTTTCTTCGTCAGCATATTACTTAGAGTTCTTAGCCGAAATTGGCATGATTTTGGTATCAAACCAAATTTAAAAGGAAGCTTTAAATGGTATTTCGTAGCAATACTTATTTATCCATTCGTTACACTAATAACTATAAGCTTAGCTCTATTTTTCGGAGTCGTTAACATATCTAACTTTGAGATGTCCTCATTATGTTCACTCATACTCATGTCTACTATAGGCAATTTTATTAAAAATATTTTCGAAGAGTTCTCTTGGCGCGGTTATTTAACCCCAAAGCTTATTGAATTAAAGTTAAACGATTGGCTAATTTATTTAGTTTCTGGTTTAATTTGGGCTCTTTGGCATGCGGCTTATTATATAGTCTTTTTACCAAATGAGTATTTCGAATCCATTTCAAGATTAAATATGCTTTTATCAGGATGTATACTTATGGTTTGTTGGTCTATTATGTATGTCGAAATATATAGACTTACAAAATCAGTGTGGCCATGCGTAATCATGCATGCAATTGAAGATGCCGTTCCTACCGTTTTAGTTACAATAACAGGTATTATTACACTAACCAACAGCAGTGATTTTTGGTTAAATCCTATTAGCGGAGTTGTTGCTACTATTATATTTCTTGGAATTGGGATCGTACTAAGATCCATAAGAATTAAAAAAGAACGACAATTAAATACGAGAGATAGTCAATTATTCACACTATAAAAGTAAAAAAGAGTAAGGAATTAATCCTTACTCTTTTTTACTTTTATACGATATGATAAACATTCATTTAATGACGCTTGCTCTTTATATTTTCTCTCTTCAAAGTCATACGCCCCTCCTGGGAAAATCCCAACTATACTGAAACGAGCCTCTGCACATAAATTATTAATCTCATCTATAGTATAGCAACGTAAAGATTGTGTCACAATATCATTTGAAGAATCCGTTTCCCACCAATGGTCCAGCATTCTAGCATTTTCACTATCATATTCATATTTTCGCATTGCAGAATAGATCGGCATTTCTTGTCCATTTGCTTTTTCCCAATATAAAGGTTGATAAATATCAATAAGTGCACACCCATCATCTTTCAACCAACTATGGATGCGTTTTAATAAAAATAATTGTTCTGCATCCGTTCCTACACCAAATCCGTCCAAATAAGTAACGACATCAAACTTTTCTTCAAAATTAATTTTATAAAAGTCAGCACAGTGAATAACAATATCATTAGAAGAATGTTCTTTCGCAAACATAACTAACTCTCGTACTAGCTCAATTGTAGTCATCTTTACATTCAAATTAGACATCGCTCTTGCAAATCCACCATTTCCTGCTCCTAGTTCTAACATCGACTGAAATGTATATCCAACTTGTTCTTTTACTTCTTTAGCAACTTCCTGTAACCAATTTTCATTATTTACATCATAGCTTAGTAGTTCAAATTGTTTTTTATAAAATTCTTTTACATTTACTTCGTTCATTAATATTCTCCTCCTGTATATTATTTTTCTACTACAGGTGAGAAACTAAATTTCTGATACCCATGAAAAATCCTCCTTTTGATTTCCCTACATTTACATTTTATCTAAATAATAAGAATTTTTAAAGTACTAAAACAAAAAAACAGATAATGGATGTTCCCACTATCTGTTTCTATGGCTGCCTTTATTGTCCTTTTTGATACTTTACCCAATCACCAGAAACGATAACTTCCTTCAGCATTTCTTTATCTTGAGCAACATACACAAATGCACGTATTTCTCTATCAGCTAAATAAATCGTTTCGGTGATTCGGTCATATAGGTCTCTCTCCGCATTACCTGTGTATTCTTCCAGTTCATCTAATTTTTGCAGAACATCATCATTTACCTCGTAAACTTCTCCATATACTTTGTCTTCATTTGAACAAATCATTGCCGGATACCCTTCGTTTGTATCAAATAATTTGCCATACATCCATGCTTCGTCTGCGATGCACATTGCACCTTGTATAAAATGAGCATTCGCTTGCTCTTTTCTTAACGTGCCATACACGAAAACGTGATACATATATCCCTATCCCCTTTATATGTCTCTACTTTCTAATTTGTAAATAAGCACGAATCATAAAGTAACTCACTTCATTTGGAAGTTGTTCCTTAATCGATTTCAGGCCACCATCTGCATTTTGCACGGCAGTTTCAATCAGTGATTCATATTCTGCAGGAACAAAACTATTCCAGTCTACTTCCATTCCATCTTCAAAAGAGCGAATTAAATGATTTTCAATCGTTTGTCTTGATAAGCCACGTTCTTTCGCAATTTCATCTAGATCAATAGCTTGTTTATACATTTCATACGTTTCCAAATGAGAATTTGCTGAAGCTTTCCCTGATTTTTTTCGCTCTGTCACGACTTCTGTCTTAACTGTTTCAGCATAGTTTGGATTTTCCTCAATAAAGTGCTGAACTGCCTGTAAAAAGTGCGAACCATACTTCACAAGTTTATGTTCGCCAATCCCTTTTACAGTTAAAAGTTCAGAGTCACTTTGCGGCATTTTTGCGCACATATCTTTCAACGTTTGGTCAGAGAAAATAACGAATGGAGGTACACCTTCTCCTTGCGCAATTTCTTTACGTACTTCGCGTAGCACTTCAAATAAAGGATGATCTTGAACAATTTGTCTCGTCTCTACTCGTTCTTTACGTAAAACATTCTCTTTACCAAGTAACACTTCTTTCCCTTTTTCTGTTACTTTTAATGTCGGATACGTACCATGTTCAACTGCGATTAACTCATCTGAAATTAAAAACTCAATAAATTCACTAACTTCTTTTACACTACGATTTGATAGTAATCCGTATGTTGGTAAAGTATGAAAATTAAATTCAATAACTTTCTTATTTTTCGATCCAGTTAAAACTTGTGCAATCATTTGTTTTCCAAATCGTTGGTTCGTTCTAATCATGCAAGATAGAACCATTTGTGATTCTCTTGTCACATCGATACTTTCGCGGTCGTCTGTACAATTACCACAGCGTCCGCAATCTTCTTTCGGTTCTTCTCCAAAGTATTGCAAAATAAATGATTGTAAACATTGTTCTGTATGACAGTAGTCAGTCATATTTTGCAGTTTTTCAAGTTCATTTGAAAAACGAGATTCTCCTGTCGATTGGTCAATTAAAAAGCGCTGTACTTGCACATCTTGAGAAGAATATAGCAATATACATGCACTATCTAAACCGTCACGTCCTGCACGTCCTGCTTCTTGGTAATAACTTTCCATGTTTTTTGGCAGTTGATAATGGATAACGTAACGAATATTCGATTTATCAATACCCATTCCGAATGCAGATGTCGCTACCATTACACTCACTTCGTCACGTAAAAAGAGTTCTTGCTGCTCATTTCGATCGTTATCACTCATACCAGCATGGTATTTTGAAACAGAAACTCCCGCTTTCATTAAATCCTCATACAATTGATCAACTACTTTTCTAGTAGCAGCATATATAATCCCAGATTCTTTTTGATTTTGACGAATATAATCCGCTAAATATGCATGACGATCTTGTCCTTTAATTACAGAAAATGATAAGTTCTCACGCTCAAACGTTGTCATAATCGTGTTTTCTTGATTAATTCCAAGCGTGTTGCAAATATCTTCACGAACTTGTGGTGTTGCCGTCGCAGTTAATGCTAGTACAAGCGGCTTTTCTGGAAGATAATCTAATATGCGATGGATATGTAAATAACTTGGACGGAAATCATGTCCCCACTGCGAAATACAGTGCGCTTCATCAATTGCAATCATCGGGATTTTCATATCGATAAGTTGGTCAACAAACTCCATTGAATCAAGACGCTCAGGCGCTACATAAAGTAACTTATAATGGCCTTGTTTCGCTAATTGAATTCGTTGATTCGCTTCTGCAATAGAAATAGAACTATTAATATAAGTAGCTGAAATACCGTTTTGTACTAATGTATCTACTTGGTCTTTCATAAGTGAAATCAAAGGTGAAATAACTAATGTCGTTCCTTCGAATACTAATGCGGGAATTTGATAACAAATTGACTTACCACCGCCCGTAGGCATAATACAAACTGTATCTTTCCCATCTAATACATTTTTAATTGTTTCATCTTGTCCTCTTCGGAATGACGAATAACCGAAGTAAGACGCTAAAAGTTCTTGTGCTTTTGTAAACAAAAAAGAGTCACCTGCTTTTCTTTATCTTTCATCTACTACTATTATATCATCACTTATGTGACTTGAAAGTAATCATTACATGACTATCAGCTTGCTTTTTCATTATTTTATGCTTCTTTTCATTTTAGAGGCTAATTAGCAACTAAAATGAATTTCAAAATAAATACACATTTTATTCAATCCCCTTGAATACTACTAATCTTATACATATGAATTCAGGAGGTTACTATATGAAGCAGCAGAATATTAGTTCCATTAAGCAGAAAACAGTACCGAATCCACTCCAATTCTCGAATCATGATGCGTGGAAATATGAATCATATTATAAATACCAGCCATTATTTTCTTATAGGAAACTTTTTCATTTTCTTTCTCAACTTTTTAAACGTTAATACGTGTGCCAAATATATCATTCATAATAATTTTCTCAATATAACCCTTATAGACTTACTACAATACAATTGATATCATATGAAATATTCTGTTGGATAAACCCCTTAAGTTAACCTGCTTATATAAGCAGGTCTTTTTTGATTATTATATATTTTAGTACACTTTTAAATATAATTGTAAATCTTTTCTACATTTTATAACCATACTCCATTCACCACAAATCATGATAATTAAAAAAGGTTAAATATAAATTCTTAACATTTAATTATTCAATTCTTTTTTTCTCAATACACAAAACGATTTTCACTTGTTACTATAAAAGTACTCTAGATGAGTTTTTGCTCATCAACATTATCTAGTTAATGGGATCTGCTGCGGGAAGCGGATCCCTTTGACTTTATTAAAGACCAACTTTCATTTGGACACATTTACCAGGTTTTTTTAATAGAATTTTATGATAACATTATTTAGTCGAGTCCGACATCTCGGCAATACCCTTTTGAGGCTCTGCAACTTCCCTTGCAGAGCCTTGTTTATTTTTATATTCATTTTATTTATATATACCACAATAAAATTCTTCATCTTTTTCCATATCAATTTCTGAAATTAATTTAGGACACGTAACTAAATATAAATTCCCATCATACTTTGAGTTATACATGTTCAAAGGAGTGTTACCGTTTATGTATTCTTATTGGCAATCGTATTACTCTCCCTATCATAACCCTTATGTACACTTTGATACATCTGTACGTAATTACCGAATTAGTAAAAACGAAAACTTTCTAAAAGGTTATATGCGTTCTTTATGGGAGCAACATGTCGCTTGGACGAGATTAGCTATAATAAGTATTGTCTTTAATTTACCAGACGTTAACGTGACAGTTGGTCGTCTTCTTCAAAATGCAACACATATGGGACTATCACTTGAACCATTCTATGGTGAGGATGCTGTAAAAAAATATAGTGCACTAATTAAAGACCACTTAGTCATTGCTGCGGATCTTGTTAAAGCCGCTAAAGCTGGTGATCAAAATGCAGCTGCTGCTATAGAGAAAAAATGGTACGCTAACGGTGATGAAATTGTGGCATTTCTTACTAGCATCAACCCATATATAGAAAAAGAAGAATTTAGAAAAATGTTTTATGAACATTTAGCATTAACTAAAGCAGAAGCACTTGCCTTTCTAAATAAAGATTTTGAAGCAAGCGTAAAACTATATGATAAAATTGAAAAAGAAGCATTAGAAATGGCTGATATGATAACAAACGCAATCGTAAAACAATTCCCACAAGTGTTTCAATAACAATAAGCCGATTTGAAAAAACAAATCAGCTTATAAAACATTCTATCAATGAAATTTCACCTCTCCTCTTTACATTTAACGTATATCGATATATTTTATTAATATCCGTTTTTTATAGGAGGAAATCTTTTGATTAACGCCATTGGTCTCGTATTTATACTCACAAATAAACACGAGAAAAAGAAGAAAGTTTATCTAAATGAAAAATTCGCATTAATAGACATTATTGATTCTAAAGAAGTAATTGATGATGAAGGGAACTCACTAGTAGAACTAACATGTAAATACAGTATTTATCTAGATGAAAAATATTACTGTAAATCTCTCGATGATTATACTGGGCAAGTATTTCCGTTCTTGAGCGCTAAAATAGGAAAAGGTCTTCTCAGAAACTTAAATTACTATTTCTCTTACGTTGATGCCTATGATAAAAAACCACCTGTTAAAGAAATTAGACCACTTATGAAACAAGTTACGAACAGATAATGTAAAATACGCAAAAAAAGAAAGCATCTAACTTCAGATGCTTTCTTTTTTTGAATCCTGAACTCGTTAACTTCTATCCTTCTTCTAAAAGTATGTATTTAGGCATACTTTTAATTAAAAACATTGGAGGATTAAACTGAATGAAATACTCAGAAACAATTGTTAGTAAACGGCTTCGAACCCTTAAAATATTTAGTATGTTTATCATGCTAGTTTTAATGGGATGGCTTGGATATACAAAATTAATTTATGAAAACGGATTTCTTCAAGAAAAGAAATTTTCAGTTGAAGTAATGAATACTAGTATTACAGGAGAAATTGAACAGAATTTCCATGTAAACTTACAAGGTTATCGTAAAACAGACATTGATACTATTATAGATACAAGTAAAACCGATCCAAGTGAACTATCATTAATCGAGCTAATTAATACATCTTGTTCGCGAGATTGCATAAGTGAACCATTGACATATGTGGATGGAAAAAATGGATATATCTTTTATACGGAGTCTACCGGAACTAATGTAGCTATACAGATTAAAAAACAAGATACATGGGAAATTGTAAAAAAATCTGTTCGAGATGGAATATAACCTAATAAAAAAGAGTACGTAACGTACTCTTTTTTATTATTAATACCCTTCATGTTTACAATGGCATTTCGGTTTCTCTTTACAATTACATTTTTCACAATCACACTTCGGTTTCTCCTTGCAACAACACTTGTCACAATCGCATTTTGGTTTCTCTTTGCAACGACATTCGTGACAATCCCTACATTTACAACCACATCTTCCAAACATTAAATCGTCCCAAAATGAACGCCTACAATTACAATGATTCCCCATGAATATGCATCCTCCTAAATAGAATTCATCATATTCTATGTTTAATAGAAGAAAAAGGTTTGTTCGCTAGTCTAGTTTCTACGTTTTAAAACTAGTGTTATAAGTATTAGACCTTCTTACATACTCTAAGGGCAAACTATAAAGAAAAAGCTGACACAACTCAGCCAAAAACACTGTTGTATCAGCTTTTCATTCTTATATTGTATTGATATTCATACACACTTCAGGTGAATGGTTTTATCATTTTTCTTTTTTAGTTACTCCCTTTCCATACACCATCTGCAAACTTCCCTGAATGTACAACTTTCCCATCTTTGTCATAAAGTGTGCCTTTACCGTCATATTTTCCCTTTGAATACGAACCCTCATATTCTTTCTTTCCGTTTAAATAGCTTGTTCCCTTGCCATGATACTCGTCATTATTAAAATCACCTTCATATGTAAGGGTTGTTTCGTCTCTATAATTTTTTCCTTTGCCATTTAATTTATCGCCTTTAAAAATTCCTGTGCGGGAAACAAACGTGTCCATAGGGACGGTTTTCTCCTCAGTAAAGACAACTCCTGTATGTTCTTTCTCTCTCCATGCTGATAACATTTCATCATTTTTTTCTAAATAACGGTAAGATCGTTCTGGTAATTCTTCTCCTAGGGAAGTAGAAATCACATCAATGAATAAAATCGGGTCATGCTCATTTCCTTTCCCTTCATATTCTCCATCTTTAAAGTAACCTTCATATGCTAAATAGGAAGGAAGATTGATGCCATTTGGAATGAATTGTTTCAGCGCATAACTTTCTTCTGTTCTTTTGAAACGCAATCCAAAATCATCAAAAAAACCTTTATTGAAATGCCCTGCATAATATAAGTCGTAGCTTTCATTTCCTTCTTTATATAATGCTCCAATTCCATGCGGTTTCCCGTCCTTGATTTTCCCGAAATATAAGAACGTATCGTCGTCACTTGTTTCAAAACTCGGTCCAGAAAACCAATGATCGTGCTTCGCCATTTTTTCTAGTTTAATGGATTCTTTTTGTTTTTGTATCGTATCTAATATCTCTTTCTTTTCTTTTTCAAAATCATAACCATTTTTCGTTTTCACTGGCGTGACTTTTCTTTCTTTTTCTTTCTGCTCTTTCTTTTCTTTTTCCTTTTTCTCCTCTTCTTTTCTCAATTTTTCTTCTGTAGCTAACTCCTCCTCTCTCTTTTTCTTTTCTTCTAAAACTTTTTGTTTTTCCTCATTTTTCTTTTTTTCTGCAGCTTCTTTCTTTTTCTTTTCCTGTTCTAAAGCACTTTTTTTATTCTCTTCTTCTCTTTTTAACTTTTCTTTTTTCTCTTGTTGCAACTCTTCTTGTTGTTTCTTTTTTTCTTCAATACTTTTCTCTTCTTGCTTTGCTAAAGCTGTTTCACTTTCTTTTCTTAATTCTTTTTGATATGCAGATACAGTGTCTCCTGGCATTTTCCCAATGAAAAAACCAAGGACCGTTAGAATCACAAAAGCTCCCCCATAATAGGCACTCACCTTTTGACGTGTTCGTTCACTTTCATCTTTCCAAAAAACCGCCCATTTTGGAAACAACAAACCAAATAAGCCCCCTAGTAGAGTAAGGAATAATAGACCTATACAAAGCATTTGCATGAACCCTTTGAAAGTCGAAATTGTAAAAAATATGGAATAGACCGCGAATAGAATGAAAATAAATATAGCGATACTATAAAATTTAATAACTTCCTTTCTTGTTTGCTGTTCTGCATTCTTCCAAAACAATCCCTTTCGTGGTTTTATTAATCCTATACATAAACCTAGAACAAGTACAATTAATAATAGAAAAAGTAACAATAATAACATTTTAGAATACATCCTTTCTTCAATACATAAAATAAAGTGAATTATTTCCAATCTATATAATAACATATTTATTTATTTGTTTTTACAGATTAAAGTTGAAACTTCAACAACTTAGTCCGTTAACTATTAAACTGGACTCTATTTTCTAACTCCACATACTTATTCAGGTATAAATGATATAGCTACATAGTCACAATTGAGTTAATTATCCGATGTACTTACATTTATCCCAATTATGGAATACATAAAAAGTACCCACCCAACTGCTATACGAATAATAATTGGATAGGTACTGCATTATATATTCTTAATGCTTTTCTTGCTTTATAGACATTAGATTTAAATATTTGATCCCTAGAGCAATTCGCAATGATGAACTCGAAAGGATTCTTAAAATGTGATTGATCAATCACGTTCAGCAGCTATTCCCTATAGTTCCTTCCCATCCCCCACAGCCCCGTTCAACCTCTGCAACATATACCCAATCCCTTTGCACCCATCTAACGGGTACGTAATAATTTCTTCTAGATACAATTGTGTCACTACTTTCTTATGCTTCTTCCCTGCAAGTAAAACTACTTCATCAAACTGAAGCAAATCTTTTTCAATCATCTGTTGTTTTAATTGTTCCATACTAATAATTTCATCGCTCTTTGAATCAAAGGCAAGATCATAGTTTTCTAGTACAATATCATTTGGTCTTAAAAATCCATGCTTCGCCGATAATATAACCCAATTCTCAAAAAACATAGTTGCGTACGCCTGACATGCTTTTCCGAACGGGCTAATATATACATATTTTGCCTCCATCGGTCCGTAATCCGGATACTTATCCCAAATTTTCTTTTTTCCGCATGGAATTATGCATAACTGTTTCATATAAATTTCTTACCTCTTCTCCCGCATAAATAAAATAAATTATTTTATACATTTTTCGATCAATATGCTATATAATGATTTTAAAAATAAAAATTACATCTTTTACCATATGAACGGCATTTTTCAGTTATAATTTATTTTTTGAGATTTGAATTCCCATTCCCCCTATTTAAACATAGTACACTCCTTGTAAATATTATAATACTACGAAAAGAATAGTACTTTTACTTTTCAAAATACAAAATAAAAATTACGATATACGAATAAAGTATTTTTAGAAGGAGGTGAACAAATGAAAAATATACTCCCTGCACTAGTACTCTATATTATTGTTTGCATATTTGTTATGATTGCTCCAGCATCTCAAGGTTATAATCACGCTGGCTGGAAGTTGTTTGTTGGGCAAGCGTATGCCATACCTATTTTTCTCATTACAGCTATTATTACATTTTATATAAACAAGAAAAAATCTACGAACAAACAGTTATAAGGATAGCTCATGCTATCCTTATTTTAATTTCTGTTTTTTATAGATAAAAAAGGACAAGTAGCCAATCTGACTACTTGTCCTTGCTGTTTATCTGTACGCAATAAAATTAAGCTTGGAATGCTTCTGTTAATACTGGTACGATTTGTTTTTTACGAGATACAACACCTTTTAAAGTAGCAGTGTTGTTTTCTAAAGATACGTTGTATGCTTTCTCAACAACGTTTGCTGCTTTACCAATCGCAAGACCGACAGAATCGTTAGTTAAGATATCAGTTACAACGAATAAGAATAGGTCTAAACCTTTTTCTTCTACTACTGCAGAGATAACTTTTTCAAGTTCCGCTTGGTGTACAAGAACGTCGTTTGTATCAACAGCGTTTACTTGTGCGATTTCAACTTTCGCATTACCCATTTGGAATTCTTTAGCGTCAAGAGAGATTAATTGCTCCATTGTTTTTCCGCTTAAGTCAGCACCAGCTTTTAACATTTCTAAGCCGTAGCTATCAGCATCTACACCAGCGATTTCCGCTAATTCACGAGCTGCTGCTACGTCTTGCTCTGTACAAGTTGGAGATTTGAATAGTAAAGAATCTGAAATGATTGCAGATAACATTAAACCTGCAACTTCTTTACGAATTGTAACGCCGTTTTCTTTGTACATTTTGTTTAAGATTGTAGCTGTACAACCAACTGGCTCACAACGGTAGTAAATAGGATCGCTTGTTTCAAAGTTAGCAATACGGTGATGGTCAATAACTTCTAACACACGAACAGATTCGATATCGTTAGCACTTTGTTGACGTTCGTTATGATCAACTAAAATAACGTTGTCCACTTCGCTTGCAACTGTCTCAACAAAACGCGGTCCTTCTACTTTAAAATAGTCTAACGCAAATTGAGTTTCACCGCTGATTTCGCCTAAACGTACAGGCTCAGCATTCATTCCTAATTCTTTTTTCAATTCTGCATAAGCAATTGCAGAACAAATTGCATCTGTATCTGGGTTTTTATGCCCGAAAACTAGTACTTTTTCCATGTTTTCCACCTCTTCATGAAAAGGATATCTTAAAGAAGCGAATATGACAATATTTAAAGCCCAATTTTTTATAAATAATTGCACTTTCTTCTATATTTTTCATCGTTTTTCGTAAAAAAGATCATCTAAAATGAATTAGATGATCAAAATGTATATTTTATTTAAAATAAGCTAGGTGCTTGAACTACATGATTTAGCGTGAAATTCGATGCCAAACCGTTATTTACAAGGTTAACATCTATAACTTGATAAAATGCATTCCCAGTATCTGCAATTTCCCACACAGCTAAAATAAGGTGATATCCATTTCTATCAGTAGGTACATTTGCTTCATGTGTTACTGAAGTTCCAGGTCTAGCTCCTCCATCATTTTTTACATAAAACGGCACTAAATCTAAACTAGACCTTGTTAAAGGCATATTTGGATTCCAATCCTTTTTTGTAATGTAGTATTTCCATTCTTTCGTACTATGAGGAGCGGTTAGTTTCCACTTAAATGTATTCGTTCCGCCGTTTAACGTAACTTTCTTCCACCTATCTACTGTTTGGACGTCTAAAGTAGGAAAATGGCCAGCTCCTGCAATTTGTCCATCAGAAGGTCCTAATAGAGGGAATCCACCTATTCCTTCTACACTTTGTGGCTCGTATTGAATTGGCCCGCAATTTACATTTACCCCTTGCTTACATAAATAAGAACGGCTCGCTGGTGATTCAACATATCCATGAGCGGAAGCTTTTTCTGAAAAACCGAAAGTTAACAATCCCGTAAGTAATATACCACCACTTAATATAACTTTCTTCACCTTCTGTAAACCTTTCGTTTTCATCCCGTCATCCCCTTTCCCATAATAAAGCGAAAATAACTATAGTTGGCTAGTCATCTTCTCTACATCCATTATAAGTCGAGGAGCATAACGAAAAGAACCCTCTAAAAACTTTCTCAAATTCATTTAGTACACTATATAAATTTTGTTGATACATTCAAATAACACCGCTAGAGAAATATAGACGGTGTTAAATATACTCAATTAAACTATTCGTTTATAAATAAATTACGAAATTGGCAAAGTTAGTCTATTTATCAAATAGCCCTCTCCCTCTCAGATTTGTGGAAACTGGCTCCTTTCCGATTTCACGTGCCCATATAGATAACTGGCCGATATGATGGACTTCGTGGACAATGACATGACGTATTAACTCTCCGTGTGTACATTCAATGACTCGGCGCCTAATTGGTGCGTCTCTTGAGCTAATCGGCTCTTCATTGAAGTCAGCTTTTGAAAGTTTCCGAGAATCCATTTCATTTGTCCAAGAGGTCACAAATGGCTTCACTTTCCCGTGGTATTGAGCTGAAAGATTTTTCACTTTTTGTAAGCTGGCATACTCTTCAAACAATGGCTCCTCAGGCACTGATTCACCACGCAACCCTAAGATCCACATATATTCCACATCTACAATATGAAATAGGGTATGTAGTATACTGCCGAATCCACCGACCCGTTTCTTTACCAGTTCTTCGGTCGGTATGTCTTCGCACCACGTAAACCAATCATCACGAACTTGCCAGTTATATTGAAACAGTTTCAACATCACAGCAACCTCCAGCTTTTAGATTAACATTTACTATTCACCAAAAGACTTCAAAATTCCTATTTAAGTAATACCTCTTATACAACTGTTAAAACCTTATACAAATTGGCCCTCAAATTGAACATTCAATATGAAGTTAATGAATGAAAATAAAACCCCTATTATATAGGGGTGGTTCAATCTTTTTACAAATCAATACTCAGACCTAATAACAGATTTTTCGTTTAAAAATATCCCTCTTTTTAAATAAAAATACTAAATCATTTTATAATAAATAACTGTCGCATCTAAATTACCATTTGGAGAAATTGCGTATTTTGGTATTTTTCCAGCTTCTTGATAATCTAATGATTTATACAATCTGTTGGAAGGATCTCCTTCTCTCGTATCTAACACTAAAAGAGACCTATTTTCTTGCTTCGCTCGTTCCTCTGCTTGTTGCATAAGCGAACGTCCAATACCATTACGTCTAAAGTTGGGATGAGTCATCAACTTACAAATTTCAGCTCTATGAATCCCATTAGGCTTTGTAACT
This sequence comes from Bacillus cereus, assembly GCF_007678085.1. Taxonomy (GTDB): domain Bacteria; phylum Bacillota; class Bacilli; order Bacillales; family Bacillaceae_G; genus Bacillus_A; species Bacillus_A cereus_BE. The sequence goes on from NZ_VEDW01000001.1 coordinate 1,211,920, forward strand.
AAATGTAATTGAATACTCCCTGCCACTTCATTATTTATTTTAGCAACATACAAGATTATTTCTGGTGCTAAAACAGTTTCCCAATATTTCGCTGATTCTTTTTGTTCCAGTGGAGGTAAAAAACCAATCGAAGCCCCATCATCTACAACCGTTTTCAAAAGTTTAGAAAGCTCTTCCACATCATATTTTATTTGCTTAATCTCTTCAATCACTAAATTTCGCATTACTAATCCCCCTTTTGTTTCATTGTATCAATTTTAAACGAAGGAACAATGAAATACTAAGATGAAATTATTAGAATCTATAATTGGTAAGAGCATATACAAAATTCTTTCTGATATAGAGAAATCAATTTATAAAGACATAGAATATTAAAGAGAATACAAATTTAATTTCACATAAAAAAACGTTTTAAACATAGAGCTTAAAACGTTTTTTACATTCAATGCTTTTGATTTTTCAGTTCTGTTAAACATTCCTGTACTAAAGTTACCGCTTGACTCATTGCAGCTCCACCAGCAAATGCTGCTGATACACCACACGCTTCCAGAATTTCTTTATCTGAACACCCTTGATCAAGACAACCTTTTGTATGATAAACGGTACAATATTCATCTTGCGTTGCTAGACTAATTCCTAATGCGATAAGTTGTTTTTCCCTTTTTGTTAAAGCGCCCTCTTGAAAACAAGCTTGCGTGAATGCATTATATGTTTCAGCAATTTCAGGAATTTGGTTTGTAAAACTACCAATTCCTTCTTTATAATGATGTAGAACATCATTTACTGAACTATGTTGTTCGTGTTCCATCTTATTATTACCCCCATTCCAATTATGTGTACCTATTGTAGTATGTGATGAACAGAAGGCAATATACCTATCTAAATAAAATGAATATTCAGTTTATTTTATTTACAATTTTAGGCTATCATCTACTACTGATTGTTCCTTATAGTTTTTCCTTTCAATCTCTTGACTTCTCTCTTCCCAAAATGTTAAACCTTCAATTCCTATAGTTTTAGGATCAAATACCGGATCTTTCCCTTCTTTTTTCTGTGCTTCATAATCTTTTAACACTTTTAATGCGATTTTACTTAGTAGTAGAATCGCAATTAGATTTAACCAAGCCATACTACCAATTCCTAAATCACCAAGATTCCATAAAAGTGACGCTGATTCTACGCTACCGATGTAAACCATAATTAAAAATCCAATTTTTAAAACTGGTTTTAACCAGCTATGTTTAAGCTCACGATCTAAATAAGTCAGTGTCGTTTCAGCGATATAGTAGTATGCGAGTAATGTTGTAAATGCGAAGAAGAAGATTGCGATTGAAATGAATAATGGACCAAACCCTGTCATAACAGTTTCAACTGCTTGTTGTGTATAAATTGGACCTGCATCAACATTCCCAATATTTTTTACAATAGCGCTTTTTCCTTCAGGTATAACATTATACATACCTGTTATTAAAATCATAAGAGCTGTCGCTGTACAAACAACAATTGTATCGATATAAACAGAAAACGCTTGCACTAACCCTTGTTTTGCAGGATGTGATACTTCAGCAGCAGCGGAGCTATACGTCGCTTCTCCAACACCAGCAACATTTGAAAATACAGCGCGTTTTACACCCCATGCAATTGCTGCACCGACGATTCCACCAAACATTTCATTTACACCAAAAGCACTTGAGAAAATTAATGTAAACATACTCGGGATTTCCGTTACATTCGCAATTAATACGATACATGTAACAATTACATAACCAATTGCCATAAATGGAACAAGCATTTGCGAAACGCCAGCAATTCTCTTTACACCGCCAAAAATGATCGCTGCTAATAATACGACTAACAATATACCAGTTATATATTTACTAATACCATTAGAGTTTTCAAATCCAACTGCGATACTACTAGATTGAATGCCTGGTAATAAAACGCCGTATGAAAGTGTTACAACGACCGCTACAATAACTGCAAACCATTTCATTTTCAGGCCTTTTTCAATGAAATATGGTGTACCACCGCGGTATTCATTTCCGACTTTACTTTTATAGACTTGAGATAATGTTGATTCAACAAATGCACTCGCTGCTCCTAAAAGTGCCATTACCCACATCCAAAACACAGCTCCAGGGCCGCCAAAAGCGATAGCTGTCGCGACCCCTGCAATATTACCTATTCCAACCCTACCTGATAAAGCTAAACAAAATGCTTGAAAGGATGAAATTCCCGTCTCCGAGCTCTTCCCTTCAAATAATAGTTTAATCATCTCTTTAAAATAACGAATTTGTAGAAAACGAGTTGCAATTGTGAAATACACGCCTGCCCCTAATGCAAAAATAACTAACCCAATACTCCATACTTGCCCTACTAACCACTCTACTAATTGCTCCATCCCAATCCCCCTTATCATTCTTTTAAAAGCTATTTTATATATAAGAAAACGGACAACTATTATTAAACCTTCCAGTTGTCCGCATCTCTTATTATTTCATCCCTCTATTTATTAACAGTTAGATTCTCTTTTACTTTATATTTACCCAAACGCTTTTCACTTCTGTATAGTTATCAAGCGCATATGAACCTAACTCACGGCCGATACCAGATTGTTTAAACCCACCAAATGGCGCAGCTGCATTTTCTAAGTTATAATCATTAATCCATACTGTTCCTGCCTTTAATTTATTGGCAACTTGATGTCCTGTTTTAATATTTTGTGTCCATACGCCTGCAGCGAGTCCGTATGAAGAACGATTTGCTCTTTCGATTACCTCTTCCGTCGAATCAAATGGAAGGACAACGACAACTGGACCGAAGATTTCTTCCTTAACTATCGTCATATCGTCGGTAACATTTGTGAATACCGTGGGCTGTACAAAATAACCTTTTTCAAATGCACGTTCACCACCAGCAGCAACAGTAGCTCCTTCAGCTTTTCCTTGTTCAATGTAATGTAGCACACGCTCTTGTTGTTTTTTAGATACGAGTGGACCCATTTCAGTTTCCTTCTCCATACCTCCTCCAAGTTTCACGTTATTCGCCATTTTTACTAATTCATTTACGACTGTTTCGTAATGTTTTCGATGAACGAACACGCGAGATCCAGCACTACAATTTTGACCATGATTATACATAATGCCTTGGAATGCGCCGTTAATCGCATCTTCTAAATCAGCATCTTCTAAAATGATATTTGGTGATTTACCACCAAGTTCTAACGTTACATGTTTAATTGTATCTGCAGATTGACGCATAATATATTTCCCTGTAACTGTTGAACCTGTGAATGCTACTTTATCTATATCATGATGGTTTACGATTGCAGCTCCTGCTACAGGGCCAAAACCTGGAACAAAGTTTACAACACCATTTGGAAAACCTGCTTCTTTAAAAAGTTTCGCTGTATATAATAATGATAAAGGCGTTTGTTCTGCTGGTTTTAATATAATTGTACAACCTGTTGCTAGTGCAGCCCCCATTTTCCAAGAAGACATAACGAGTGGAAAATTCCAAGGAATAATTTGACCTACAACCCCAACAGGTTCATGGCGTGTGTAATTTAAGTAATCTTTCGAAATCGGAATTGTTTGCCCGATAATTTTTGTAGCCCATCCAGCATAATAACGATAATTTTCTACAGTCGCTGCAATATCATCATCTAGTGCTACTTGATATGGTTTCCCATTATCTAAAGCTTCTAACTGTGCTAATTCTTCTCCATGTTCCTCAATTAAGTCTGCTAATTTATAAATAAGGTGCGCTCTTTCAGCGGTAGTCATTTCTGCCCAAGGTCCTGATTCAAATGCTGTTCTTGCCGCTTTTACTGCTGCATCGACATCCTCATCTTGTGCTTCACATACGACAGCTAGAACATCTTCTGTTGCTGGATTATATGTCTCAAATGTCTTCCCGCTAATGGAAGGAACAAATTCACCATTAATAAACATTTTAATTTCTTCATTTAAAAACGCTTTCACTTTTGGTCTCAGTTCAATGTTTGTCGTTAACATATAGACCCTCCTCCTTATTTAAACAGCTGCATGAGCTGCAATTTTTGAAATAATCGTTTGAAGTTTTTGATCTTCTTCTTCAGTTAATCCAAGTCTTGGATAACGAGAAGGTCCCCCGGCTTGCCCGTGTAATTCCATTGAGCGTTTAACGATTTGTACATATTTTCCTGATCCTTCAAGAAACTCACAAAGTGGTAAAATAGCATCGTTAATTTCCCAAGCTTTTTCTAATTCATCATTTTGGAAATGCTCATACATTTTCGTAACAAGTCCCGGTACGATATTTCCGGCTACCGAAACCCATCCTGTCGCACCGACTAAATAAGATTCCATAACTAAATCTTCAGATCCACAGAATACTTGAAAAGCACCTTCGCCTTGTCTTACTAAATCTCTAGCTTTTCGAACATCCCCGCTAGATTCTTTAATATGTGTAACATTCTCACATTCTTTTCCAATGCGTAACATGAGCTCCGTACTCATATCAACACCAGATGTAAACGGGTTATTGTATAACATAATTGGTATATTTACAGCGTTTGAGATTTCTTTAAAATGAATATAAATTTCCTCTTCTTTCGGTTTACAATAGTACGAGTTAATAATTAATGCACAATCCGCTCCGTGTGCTTCGGCATGTTTCGTATATTCAATCGTCTCTTTCGTCGTTTCTGATGCAGTTCCAACAATAACTGGAATACGTCTATCAACTTCTTTTAATACTGTTTCTACCATTTTAAATCGTTCTTCTTTTGATAAACTAACAAACTCCCCTGTACTTCCATTAATAATAATGCCAGCTACTTTTTGCTCAATAAAATAGTTTACGTTTTGTTTTACACCGTCCCAATTAATTTCTTGCAACTCATCCATCGGTGTGATTAATACTGGAAATGCCCCTTTAATTTTTTTCATATTTATCTCTCCCTTTACCATTTTATTTTAATAAAAATCCTGTCGGAAACGGATCTGTAGGGTCTAATAGAAACGTCTGCATTCCTGTAATAAATCCTCTACTTTCAAAACGGAAAATGTAACCCGTTTCTTCCTTCTTCACTTTTTCAACAGTTATAAAGCTATTAAATATACTTTCATTTATAAAAGGTTTATCCGCCATATAATCATTTTTAAATAATGTATGAACAAAAGACACAATAGTAGAGACAAACCCTGGCGAACGTACGATGAAGTTATCTTCATGAAATGTAATCGACTTTATATGGTTCTTTTCTTTCTGCGAAGAATCTACTAAAATAAGTCTTTTAATAAGTGATTGTTTTTGTATAGCTTGTAGTGTAGCTTCTCCCCATTTTTTTAATTCAGAAATATTTTCAATACGAATTTCTGGCGAATACGCACCTTTTTCTACAACTGCATATACTTTATCTGCCTGGATGAGAGAGTAACTTAAATTACCTACTTGTAAATTTTTCTCAATCATATAACATAGTTTGCTTTCAAACGAAACAGACACAACTTCATCATTCTCTACATGCGCAAGGACTGCGAATATGCCAGATAACGTTTCGATTTTGTATTGATTCGTCTCTCTCTTTTTTAAATACCCGCTTTCTAGTAACATCGTTATGACTGCGACAATACCTCCATAATGAAGAGGAATGGATCCTTCATGATTAAAAAATAATACAGCTGCATCGACTTCCGAATGAATAGAAGGAACGACGATACATCCATTTAAACCGATAAAACCACGCGGTTCATTTAATAAAAGCTGCATTTCATCTGCTAATTCATTTGAGAATTGTTCGTTTAATTGTTCTAAATTGTAGTAGTACTTACATGGTACATCTTTCATTACACGAAATGCCTCGCCATTTACGTGTACGTCTACTGCTGTATACATTTTTTGAATGTTCATTTTACATCCTCCGTTTCATGTTCCATCGGCGGAATTAGCAAAAAGCCTTCTTTCAGCGGATCCTTTTCATTGTAAAAAAATCTATGCATACCCATAAGCCAGGCTGAACCTGTAATTTTCGTTACGACAGCTTCAATATTTTCAACATTTGTCGTATTGATGACGCTTCCTTTAAATAGAGAGCCAACGATACTTTCGTGAATAAACTCTTCATTCATCTCGATTTTTTGATTTGCGTATAATACAGCTAACTTTGCTGATGTTCCTGTACCACATGGAGAACGATCAATTCCTCCTGGCGGAACGACAACTGTATTTTTTACATGAGCGCTTTCATGAGTAGGATCTGTATAAAATTCAACATGAGTTAATCCTCTAATAAACGAATACTGCGGATGAATGATTTCAAATTTCTCATTTATGATATTTCTAATATGAATTGCCTTATCAATAATTGTAGATGCATTTTCCGGTACTAACTCTAACCCTACTGATTTCGCATCGATAATGGCATAGAAATTTCCTCCATACGCAATATCAGCCTCTACAGTTCCAATGTCTTCGACGTCTACCGTAATGTTTTTCAATAAAAAAGCTGGTATGTTACAAAAGGAGACTTCTTTCGCTTTTCCATCTCGAACAAAGATATCTACTTCAACTAGGCCGGCTGGCGTATCTAACTTTAACGAAGTAATTGGCTCAACTACCGGAATTAAACCTGATTCAATTAAAGCTGTACATACACCAATTGTATCGTGACCACACATTGGTAAATATCCGCCTGTCTCTATGTATATAACACCAATATCGGCATCAGGGTGACATGGATCTGTTAATAGTGCTCCGGACATTACATCGTGACCACGCGGTTCATTCATTAACAATTTGCGAATCCAGTCATACTCCTTTTTCATATGTAACATCTTCTCTGCCATCGTCTCTCCAATTAACTTTGGCAGTCCGCTAATCAATGTTCTCGTTGGATTCCCGCCCGTATGTGTATCAATCGTCGTAAAGACTCTTTGTGACCTCATCCGTTTAACACCCTTTCTGTAAAACGACTCAAACGAAGTGGTTCAATAGGAATGATTGTTTCTTTTTCATTTAATAACTCTTCAATCACTTTCCCAGTAACTGCTGCAAGACTAATGCCATCTCCTTCATGCCCTGCTGCTATAAAGTAGTTCGGGATATGTTCCACACGTGAAATGATTGGCAAATGGTCATCTGTCCACGGACGTAATCCAGCATATGAACGAATCACCATCATATCCGCCATTTTCGGATAAAAGCGAATTGCTCTGTTCGCAATACATTTAATAACCTCGTTATTTATCCTCGTATGAAATCCTACAAACTCTCTACTACTACCAATTAAAAAATTTTGGCTTTCTGTCGGCTCAAATACAAGAGCTACCCCATATTTTTCAGTTAAAGCATCCACTTTTCGTTTCCCACCAAATTTAGAAATTAAATAACCAAATTCCATTACTTTACGGCAACCAACGTGTTGTTGCCTTGAAGCTACAATAATATGCCCTTTTCTCGGTTCAATTGGTATATTTACATCAAGCATTTGTCCGATTTTTGGAGCCCACACACCAGCTGCATTTACCACTTGCTTCGCAGTAAACGTCCCATTTGTCGTTTCTACAATAAAGGAACCGTCTATATCTCTTTTCATTTCTTTTACTTCCGTATGATTAAATGCTTTCGTACCAAATTTCTTCGATTCTGCAAGAAGTGAAAAAGCAAGAAGATATGGATTTACAGTCGAATCCGTTGCGCATTCTAACCCGCCTAATAAATCGTCCGCGAAAAATGGTGATTCTTCTCTTATATCTTGTCTATCAAGCATTCGAAACGGTAATCCAGCTTCTTTTTGACGATTTACCCATTGCTGCGCTGCTTCCATTTCTTCGTCTGACTCACATACGAGAATACTTCCTGGTGCCCTATATTCAAATGAGTGCTCTAACTCTTCACTTAATTCGATTACTAATTTTTGACTAACTAAAGACATTTGACTATCAAAGCCTGGGTCTTTATCAATAGCCAAAATATTCCCGTCACACCGTGAAGACGTCCCACTGACAAATTCTCCTTTTTCAATGATTGTTACGTCTCTTCCGTATTTTGAAGTGTAATAAGCGATAGAACAGCCTATAATTCCACCACCTATTATTAAAACGTCACAGTGCCTCACGTAGCACCCCTCCCTTCTTTTTAATCCCTCACTTTCTTCCATGCAATTGACGTGCCAACTCTACATATATACACTTTTTATAAAAAATATTTTTATTTGTAAAAATATTTTAAATTTATCGTAAATAGGTGTATTATTTTTTTATCACTGTCAAAATTTTTATACATAATAGGAGGACAATATGGCATTCTCATTTCCCACAATAAAAGAATTTCTAAAAACTTTATTAATTGATCATACAAACAGCTTGCAACATATTGAGCAAGTTAACGAAAAGTTTTATTACAGCCCTTCTACTACAGAAAAATACAACTGTGCAGTTATAGATGAAGATGATTCATTCAACACTTTAATTGACGCGTTTTCTCATGAAATGACCGTTATCGTAATAAACGAAAATAAAGAGCCTATATGCTGTATAACGGCTCAGCAAATCATTCCGTTTCTTGTTAAGTCTTACAATGAACTACAATCTTTCTATAATACCGTAATACAAACAACTGATTCTTCCGTTACAGTCATCGATGATAAAGAATGCGTTCGAACTTGGACAGATGGCGCCGAAAAGATTTTTTCAGTCAATCATAATGAAATTATTGGACAACCTATCACTCGCTTTTTTGACTATAAAGATTTGGAGATCCTACAATCATTACATGACGGAAAAAGCATAATCGCTCAGTTCCATCAGCCTCGTCCCGATTTGTTCGTATTAATTAATTCAAATCCAGTATATTGTAACGATGAAATTATCGGAGCTGTCGTTTCAGAAACTGATGTTACAAATCAAGTCGCTTTAAATGAAAAGCTATTTAATATGTCACATGAAGTGCACCGATTAGAACAAGAGGTCGCAAAATATAAAGATGAATCAGACCCGTTCCTTGCGATGAATGGAAAGAGCCCTGTTATACAAAGAACGATTCAATTAGCTAGAAAGGTTTGTTCGGTGAAATCAACTGTTTTAATTCTCGGCGAAAGTGGTGTTGGAAAAGAAGTGTTTGCGAAAGCGATTCATGAAGCAAGCGAGGCGGCTAAAGCACCTTTCATTTCAATTAACTGCGGCGCCATTCCAGAAGCGTTATTTGAAAGTGAATTATTCGGGTATGAACGCGGGGCGTTTTCTGGTGCAAATAGTAAAGGTAAGAAAGGTAAAATAGAGCTTGCGCAAGGCGGCACACTATTCCTTGATGAAATAGGAGAAATGCCACTCGACATGCAAGTAAAGCTTTTGCGTGTACTACAAGAACGAAAATATTACCGTGTTGGTGGAGAAAAAGAAATTCATATTAATTTCCGCATTATCGCTGCTACAAATCGTGATTTACAAGAGGAAATGAGAAAAGGCACGTTCAGAGAAGATTTATACTATCGCCTAAATGTAGTTAGCTTGCATATTCCACCGCTACGAGAAAGACGCGAGGATATTATTGAATTAACCTATTCTTTCTTAAACGATTTTTCAATCAATTACAACAGACCAATTCGTGACTTACCTTCCAGCATTATGCATGAGCTACTTCATTACAATTGGCCAGGTAATATTCGCGAGCTTCGTAACGTTGTTGAAAGACTTGTCGTATTTGCGACTGACGGTATTATAAAACAAGAATATTTACCATTCCATACAACTGAAACGGTAGAAAATACTACGGCTCATTCTCTATTACTCAGCAACAATAATACAATCCTCTCTTTGCAAGAAGAAATGGATGAACATGAGAAGAAAGTCATTGAGAGAGCTTTACGCATTTTAAATGGGAATAAATTAGAGTGCGCGAAACAACTTGGTGTTACGAGGGCTACCTTATATAACCGATTAAAAAAACTTGGGTTACAATAAATCTTCCCTCCTCTATATTGGCATAGTTTTTGCATTATATAATTTGTGCAAACCGAACTAGAGGAGGAATACATATGACGAATAAAGATCACTTAATTGTTTGTCGATGTGAAGAAGTTACATACGGTCAACTTCAATCGACAATTGCTGAATATAAATGCTCGGCAAGAGAATTAAAACTAAGAACACGTGCTGGCATGGGATTTTGCGGTGGCCGCACATGCAGAATGATGATAGATCGAATGATTGAAAGTGCAAATCCTGACGTAACTACTAATGAAATCCCATTAAAATGTCAACCACCTGTGCGCGCAGTTACCTTTGGAGCGGTAGGTGAAAATCAATGAATAGAATTACCCATCACCCTATTTTAGGGAGTTTAAATAATAGTAAACGCATCACTTTCCAATTTAACGGGCAACAATATGAAGCCTATGAATATGAAACGATTGCGGCCGCTTTACTCGCAAACGGAATAAGAACTTTAAGAGTGCATGAGGATAGTGGGACGCCGCGAGGTATTTACTGTAATATTGGACATTGCTCTGAGTGCCGCGTCACAGTAAATAATCAAACGAACGTACGAGCATGCTTAACTGTTGTAGAAAAAGATATGATTGTTGACAGCGGAAAACAGCATCCAAATATCGTGAGAGAGATGGTGAAAAAGCGATGAAAGATGTCATTATTATCGGAGCTGGACCCGCAGGTTTATCAGCCTCCATCTCTTGCGCTCGATTTGGACTGAATGTACTTGTTATTGATGAATTTATGAAGCCTGGCGGAAGATTGCTCGGTCAATTACATCAAGAACCTACTGGAGAATGGTGGAACGGGATAGAAGAATCAAAACGCCTTTACGAAGAAGCACAATCTCTTTCAGTTCATATTCGATGTGGCATTTCCGTCTATAATTTAGATAAAGATGAAAGTTCTTGGCTCGTACATACGAATATCGGTACGTTAGAAGCACCTTTCGTTTTACTTGCTACTGGAGCTGCTGAGTACTCCATTCCCCTTCCTGGTTGGACAATTCCAGGAGTTATGTCAATCGGGGCAGCCCAAGTAATGACAAATGTACATCGCGTTCAAGTTGGGAAAAAAGGAATAATTATTGGTGCTAACATTTTGTCATTCGCCATTTTAAATGAATTACAATTAGCAGGAATTAAAGTAGAACAGATCGTACTTCCTGAAAAAAGTGAATTAAGTCAAAAGGCTGGTGAACCAGAAGAAGTATTAAATTCTCTCTTACATGCTGCCCACCTTGCCCCATCACCTTTATTACGTATAGGTAGTCGATTAATGAAATATAATTGGGCGAAACAAGTTGGATTAAACTTCTATCCAAATAAAGGTATGAAAATAAACGGCACACCTCTTCACCTTCGAAAAGCAGCTCTTGAAATTATCGGAACAGATCAAGTTGAAGGTGTACGCGTTGCCAATATTGATACGAAAGGAAACATCATAACTGGATCGGAACAAATATATGAGGCAGACTTCGTTTGTATTGCCGGTGGCTTATACCCTCTTGCTGAGCTTGCTGCTGTAGCTGGCTGTCCTTTCCGTTACATTCCGGAATTAGGCGGACATGTTCCACTGCATTCCGAAACAATGGAAACCCCTCTTCCCGGTTTATTTGTCGCCGGCAATATAACTGGCATTGAAAGCGGGAAAATCGCAATGGCACAAGGGAATGTTGCTGGGTATTCTATCGTAAAACAAGCAAATAAAAAAGCTCATACTATTGAACAACACATACAACAAGCGATCCAACATGTACACGCCGTACGTCAACAAGCTTCCATACAATTTAACCCGATGGTTAATGCTGGTAGACGCAAAATGAATGAGATTTGGCGTGATTATTCCCTTTCTTATGCACATACTAAAAAGAGCTGTTGAGATTACTCTCAACAGCTCTTTTTCCTACTCATCTGAGTTATTCAATTTCGCTAATGCGTAAATGCCTTCTTCATCATCTAATTCAAGTTGTAATCTTGCTGCAAATGAATTGACGTTATATTCTCTGTCAAGTAATAAGCGTAATGCTTCGATTAAGTTCGCTTGAATTAAAATTTGCTGGCGACCATTTACCTCTACTTCAGCAGAGAAGCCGTAGTCATCGTCATACATGAGTTCAACTAAAACTTCTTCTGGACCAACTTGTCTCTTTTCAGCGATATATACACAAAGCGCGTTTATTAATTCTTGTTCAGAAATTTTTATTGTTTCCATGCTACTTCATCTTCCTTTTTCTTACGTTGATCTTTGAAGTATTTAAATGCACGAACTGCTAACATTACGATACCAGCCATTACTAACATATTTACCATAAACGCTAATACAGAACCAAGAGCTCCCATATTTGCAAATAAGCTACCCATTAGTAAACCACCAAGACCACCTAGTAATAAACCTTTCATAAAGCTTCCTTTATTACTTTTTGGTGCTGTGTTTGTTGCTTTTGTTTTTGAATCTGTTGTCGTTTTTTGTGAGTTCACGTTATTATCTTTTTTGTTCAAATCAACTTTTGACTTTTGACCAGAAGTTGGTGTGTATGATTTTTTACCAGATTTGTACCCCTTCGCTGCTGCGTGGTCTACAAACATAAAGCTACTAGCTCCAAAGATAACCATGAATGCTGTCATGACTGCTACAAGTTTTTTCAACATATTATATCCATTCTCCTTTTATATAGATATATGTGAAATCTACCTTTCTACTAAATTCAGAATGATAGATTTGTTTTAAACACATTTTAAAAGTTCTTATGAACTTATTATATGAACTTTTGTCGAAATATGCAAGTATTATTTACTTCCGACAGTTTGGTGACAAAGGAAAAATTAAGCAAAACAGAATTGACTTTAAATGAAACAAAACATATTATAGGTTCATAAGAACTTTTTATTATTTATGGAGGTGAAAAGATGGAAACATTTCATCTCACACGAAACGAAATGGCTACCCTTCTTCTATCATTAAGAGGGTGGAATACGAAAAAGCCTCTCGGTATTTTACAAGAAGCTTGGGCAAAGTCACATAAAAAAGATATTGAAAGCGGACAAAGCGTAACTGCTTTTATTACTACCGCACTTTCACCAATTTTTGAAAAACTAATTAAGATTGAAGATACGGACGTCGGTTTTTCATTAAATGAAATAGTTGCGCTTGGAAATCAGATTGAAAATACAAGTTTCTCAGTAACGGCCATGCAAAACTGGGTGAAACGAGATATAAAAGAAATGATTGGCTCTCCTCAAAAAGGTAAAAAATATTCAATTGAACAAGCGGCCTTACTATTTATTGTTGAAGATTTAAAAACAGCACTTGATTTCGAATCCATTCGTAAGCTATTACGCCTTATCGTAAATGACCCAGCCGATCGAAGTGATGACTTAATCAATCCTGTTCATTTATATGGAGCATACTCTTCTCTATTTGAAGAGCTCAATCAAGGGAATTGCTTGCAATTAAATGCAACAGATACAGTTCATACAATTGAAAACATCGTAAAAGAAAAAGCTGATAAAATCGCAAGCAAGTTCGATCAGGTTAACAACGAACAACGCGAAGCAATTCGTAACGCCATTATTATCGCCACACTTTCTGTACATACCGCTTATGTACAAATGTTGGCGAAACGTTACGTAACAGCAACGTTATTTTTACAGAATTTAGATGTGAAACCGTAAGAAATAGGAGCAGAAATGCTTCTATTTTTTAATAATGAAAACAACCATCCACCTGTTATATATTTAGAACAGGTGGATGGTTGTTTTTTTAGATAATAATTATAAAAAATCATAATCGCCTATTATTAATTCAAAAATGATCATTTCATTCTATTAAATTTCGAACAGGTTTTCTCAATAAATTTAATCCATTCATCTTTGTAACTCTTTATAAATTTCGATTTGAGCTTTTGAACTATTAGCGAAATTTAACCAATCCTGTCTTACATTACTTATGTTTTCAGTTACCACAAGTTCAACAATATCTAGATGTGAAACATTCGTTGTTATCGGTTTATTTATACCATTAACTTTAGCACCTGACATATACTTAGCACTCTCAGGGTTTAATGCGAAAGCAAAATCGATTACAGTAGAACCTTGCGGTAAGTTCACGGAATCTAACTTAGGAGTAAATGCTACAATGTTATCTTGGAATAGTTCATATGATACTAAATCATAAAATTCAATTGCATCTTGAGTTACTAGATCATTTGTCTTAATAAAATGCTCCATCAATTTATGAATTATATTTTGCATGCCCTTATCAGTTATACTTTTTGTAAGAATATGAAATACCCCTTTATATCGTATCTCCTGATTTATTTTTGTTTCAATACATATCACTATTTCATGGTTATTGATTACCACTTTGGTCTTTAAGTATTTGTTTAATACATCACTTTCAATTGCTATATTATCTTCAAATTGATATGGAATTGGTTTGTATAGCTGATGTATAATTCCTAATATTTTATAACAGTCTAAATTATTTGAGGCTGTGATAATTATTTTTGACACTGCTGTAATGTCTTGAATATCTTGGAGACGAGAATAAGCTGTATAAATAGGGCTTACTTCATAGTCGACTTCAAATATTAAAGATGTATTTAGAAAAGTATTTATATCTTGCATTATATTTTGAGACAAATCCCCTAATAACTTAACATAATTTTGCAAAAGAATTTTCATTCCCTTATATTTAGAATGATTAAGATAATAAAAACCTAAATCTTCTAACTCGTGTTGAATATGAAATAGCCCCAGCCTTTTACAAATCGGAGCGAAAATTTTGAGTGTTTCATTTGCATAAGGAACTTGTTTCTTTACAGCTTTCACCTGTAAAGTTCTCATGTTATGTAGACGATCTATTACTTTTATAATAGCTACTCTTATATCTCCTTGTGTAGCTAACAATAATTTCTTTAAATTTATTGCTTCATACTCTTCTTTATTAGGGATTTGTTTTTTATCAATTTTAGTTAACCCTTCTACAATATCAGCCACTTTTTTACCGAATATATCACGTATGTACTCAATTGTGTAATCTGTATCCTCCACCACATCATGTAGTAATGCTGCAACTAAAGTTATAATATCTGCCTTACAATCTAACAAAATTTCAGTAACTGCAAATGGATGAGTAATATACGGCTCACCCGAAACTCGAAATTGTCCTTCATGAGCTTTCTCAGAAACTAATATAGCTTTATGTAATTGTTCTAATTCTTCTTTATGTAGATATGAGGCCTTTTCTAATAATGCTTTCTTCATATTTTCACCTTCATCACGTTAATTTTCTATAAAATTTTATTAACATTATAATTCGTTATTTGAAAGTGAAGTACCTGTCTAGGTGATAAGAGAATATTTATATTTTTATTCTCCTTGAATTATTTTTAAATTTTTGAACCTATAAGCCACCCTTTGAAATACTTTTTATCAACCGAATCATGTCTCTATCCCAAATAGAAAGTCGTTCATAAATTTGATACTTATTATGCATACATTCCCCTTGTCACTTTGTAAATTAAAAGCCCATATCATTATAGGAAATTTCCAATACATTATCATTTACTATAATACTTATCGGAGACATAAAAGAATTGAAATAGCAATCCCCTATATAAATAAGGTATAATCTACATATAGTGAACCTTTTATGTAGTTAAATAAAGGGGCATATATTCAAAAATTCATAAATTAGAAGGTGCAACAATGGTAAGTAGTTTTATTCATTCAGTATTAACGTTTTTTGAAGGATTAGGTTATTGGGGCATTATGCTTGGACTTATGATTGAGATTATCCCAAGTGAGATTGTCCTTGCTTATGCGGGGTTCCTAGTATTCAATGGGAGTATCTCATTTGTAGGTGCAGTTGTATTCGGTACAATTGGCGGCGTTATTGCTCAAATTTTTATTTATTGGCTTGGTCGATACGGTGGACGACCTATATTAGAACGATACGGAAAATATATTTTCATTCATAAAAAACATATAGATGCAGCTGAAGATTGGTTTAATCGGTACGGGACTGGTGTGATTTTTACAGCACGCTTTATTCCCATAGTACGTCATGCGATTTCAATTCCTGCTGGTATTACAAAAATGCCATTACTACGCTTCACTACATTAACAGCACTCGCAATCATTCCTTGGTCTATCATTTTCATTTATTTAGGTGAAAAACTAGGTCAAAATTGGGAGAATATAAACGATATTGCTGGGCCATATGTGAAATCGTTCGCACTTGGCGGCGTCATACTTATTCTTTTATACTTCATCATTAAAAAATGGACAAAAAAACGTAAAAATCTTGCTTAAGATAATAATAAAAACCGCTATACATTCATTACGAATTATAGCGGTTTTTTATTATAAAATTGACTAATCTTTATAAATCACAAGAAAGCCCGTTCATTTAACATTTACATGGATAAGCAACGATTCACTCATTCCTTTCGTATATTATCTCAATAAGGAGTGATTCCCCTATGCATTGGCAACAAAAAATACAATACTTAATTGGACGCCCTATCGGTATTTCCTTCATTAATGGGCAAGGAACTTCTGGTGTATTATGTTCAGCACATGATGGTCAATTATATGTGTATGAATACCTTTACCAAGCTCAGTTCGCAATGAAGCATTATGATTTTAGACAAATTCAAGATATACATGCCTTTCCGAATTGCCCACATCAAAATCCTCTATACTAAAAAAGGAACAGCTTATAGCCGTTCCTTTTTCTTCACACTTATTTCTCAGTATAAAAGTTTTGTACTGCTTCATCAAAATAAATCCAGCCTTTCCAGCCTAAATGAATTGTATCTTTTAAGAAATACTTATCATATTCATGGCCAGAGAAATCAACTACTGGGTATCCTGCATTCTCAACTTGTTCCCGAACTTTTTTATAATACACTTCGCGGCGTTCTTTAGGGAAACCAGCGTAATCATACCATGGTCCGTTTACAGGTACAGAAACAAAGAGTGGCTTTACATTTTTCTCTTTAAATATATTTAAAACAATTTGTAAGTCATCATATTCTGTTGATTCTTCATATGATTCATTTGCTCTAAAGTTTTTTAAACCTTTTAATTTTTTCTTTAAATTATGTTTATAGTAATACGGATTTTCAATTCCGAATGAGTTTGTAGTAGATTCCGCTTTCCCTTCTTCTTCCGCATGTTTACGTGCATCTACCCAAGATATTGAACGTAATCCCACATTAGTTTTTTCTTTCATCGGCTCAATCTTAAATATAGAGTTAAATAAATCTCTATGATCTAAAATATTTCGATGCATATAAGCAAGTGGTTTGACTAAACCTGCTTTTATATTATATTTCGTATCATTATATACAATACCTTCTAATGAATTTTTTAATATATCATCTTCTTGAACAACTTTATAATCTAATAGTCGTTTCGCAATTTGCTTCTTCATTTCAACATTTATTTTATCATTAAAAATAAAATGATATGCTTGTTGCTTAGAGAAATTGTTCGTAAAATCCCCTTGTGATACCCCAGTCTTTGTAAACCATTGTGGTGATAAAACAAAGACTACCTTCTTACCTTCTAATCCATCCATAGTAGACGTCATATTTAATATATGAGCTAAACTTTGCGTACCGCCAATCCCCATTAAATATGGCGTAAAACCTGCCGGATTTACTTTAAAGTAATTAGATGGATGATATGCATCCATTCGTAAAAATTCAGATGAACCATACATCGGTAAATACTGCGAATTCTCTAACATTTTTTGCTGTAAGAAAACACTTTGTAGTTTTTCTTTTTGTAAGGAAGTTGCAGCATCTTCTACCTTCTTATCACTAATAAGTGATACTAAACTTTTCGATGGGATGAGTATGATAATGAAAAAAAGCACACATGCTAAAATTATGGGTCCAAAAGCATGCTTCATTTTCATCGTCTCTTCCTCTTTCTCTCGCTATTAAATTGTAACCCTTGTTTTTGACACGTCATTTTTTTCTCCTTTTTCTCTATACATGTTCCATTCTATTTATCTATTATATACATGTATGTATTTCCTTCCTTGTCCTATAGAAATAGCACAAGAAAATGTTTCCATAGAAACACGTTAATTATACAAGATTCTACATAAATTTCACACCGGAAATTTAGTAATAATTTTATTTTTAAACAGCGAAAAAGCATATAAAATGTCTATAATCTATCAGATGATGAATTAAATTCAAAATAAGATACGTCCACATAATCAACATTATTCCCCTGCAAGCCCTGTTTACGTTCTAGAAAATTATACCGCATTCCATAAATCGAACTTGAAATAAGAAAAACAGACTATCACATACGTGAAGTCTGTTTTACATACTTTTATTTTTCTACATCTGCCCACTTTAAACTTGTAGCTGGACCGAATTGATGTACATATAAATCTTTCACATATGGCTTTTGTAAGTATGATAACCCGCGCTGGAATACCGGTGCAATTACTGCGTCATCCAGTAACATTTTTTCCGCATCTTGCATTGCTTTCCAACGAGTTTTTTCATCATTACCTAATTCTGTTTTAATCTTCTTAATTAACGCGTCATATTCCGGATTTGCATATTCTGTATTGTTCACACTGCTTCCAGAAAGGAATACTTCTAAGTAAGTCATTGGATCTGGATAATCCGGTAACCAGCGTGATAGTGACATTTCATATTCTTTCTTCTTCTCTAACGCTAGTTTTTGCGTATGCGGTTGTAATTTTACATTTACCTTTAAACCTGGTAAGTTTTTCTCTAGCTCTTCTTTAATGTATTCTCCTACTTTTTTGAAGTTTTCTAAGTCATAGTTTAATAACTCAAGCGTCACTTCATTTGTACCTGTTTCTTGCATCGCCTTTTCCCAATATTCTTTCGCCTGTTTTACATCCGTCTTATTAAACTCACCTGCCGTACTTCTAAAATCTTTTTCATCTGGACCTTTTAAAAATCCTTTTGGTACGTAATAGTTCGCCGCAACCGAACCATCATTTAAAAACGAAGTCGCAAGTCCTTTCTTATCAAACACTGTACTTAGTGCAAGCCTTGCATTTTTATTTTTCAGCATCGGTACATTTTCATTGAATCGGAAGAAGTACATAACCGGATCTGTATATTGTTTTAGCTCTTTATTATTTTTATATTTATCTACAAATTCTGTTGAAATGACAGCTCTATCAACTTTATCTGTTTCATATAAATTTACCGCAGTTGAAATTTCTTTAACAATTTGATAGTTTACTTCATCTAGCTTCACTTCTTTTTTATCCCAATACTTATCGTTTTTCTTCATTGTAAAACTCGCTTCATGCTTCCACTCCGATAGTGTAAATGGCCCGTTATATACCGCTTTATTTGCTTCTAATCCGTATTTATCACCTTGTTCTTTCGCATATTTTTCGTTAATTGGATAGAAAGATGGTAAAATTAGTAGTTTCGTAAAATACGGTACAGGATGTTCTAACTCCACAACGAACGTTTTATCATCCTTCGCTTTCACTCCTAATTCCTCTAACCCTAGTTGTTTCTTATTTATTTTCTCTGCATTTTTCACATCGTAGGCGATGTATGCATATTGAGAAGCTGTATCCGGATTAATAAGCTGCTTCCAAGCGTATACGTAATCTTGTGCTGTTACTGGATCTCCGTTAGACCATTTCGCATTACGCAAGTGGAATGTATATGTTTTCCCATCTTGACTCACTTCATATTTTTGTGCTCCAGCTTCAATCAGTTCATCATTTTTCGATAAACGGAATAATCCTTCCATTACGTTATTTAAAACGTTAAACGATACCGCATCTGTTACTTTCCCTGAATGTAAAGACGGAATTTCACCTGTTTCTAGTAACTGTAATACTTTTTTCTCATCTTTCGGCTTTGTCGTTGTTTTTTCTTTTGCGCAGCCGACTAAAATTGAAGAAGCTAATAGAGTACTAACTAATGAGTAACGAACAACTTTTTTCATTTGAAAACCCCCCTCTATTTTTTTAAGGTAAGTAACGACGAGCACCAGCGTATTCTTCTATATATCCTGGTGTATTTAGCGGTATAATCTCTACTGATCTTTCAGCTCTTGGTGAGTGAATCATATTTCCGTCACCAATATACATCCCCACATGATGAACACTGCCTTTTCCTTGATCATGTGCAAAGAAGATTAAATCTCCTTTTTGTAAATGTTCTTTATCAACCGCAACTCCATTCCTCGATTGCGGGCCAGAATCCCGTGGAATTGTAATACCGTGTGATTTATAAATTGTATGTGTAAATCCAGAGCAATCAAATCCGAAACCACTTGTACCAGCCCATATATACGGTAATCCTAAAAACATTTTCCCTGTATTGATTAAATCATCGGTCGTTGGAGTTGGAATATCATTTTGAGAACGGTAAACCGTTCCATCATTTTTTCGTAGCCAAGCTTTCTGTCCGTTTGGTAACAACACGCGATATGAAATCGTATCTTCACTAAGTAGCGGCAGTCGCGTATTATAGCTCACTTCAAGCGATTTATGTTTTTCAGAAGGATTTATATATAAAATGGCTGTCGGTTTCGTTACTAATACGAAAGGTTCATTTGTTTTATCTGCAAATTCTTGATTATATGTTAACTGTTTTTCAGGCATCCACCCTGGGTAGCCTTCTTCATTTCGCGGTGTTGGCTGACCGTGGACTAGAACTTTCACCCAGTCCCCTTTTTTATCAACAACCGTTACTTCTTGACCTAATAACGCTTGCGTTTCTAATTTATTTGCATTTGTTAACCAAAGTTTCTCATCAAGCGTCATTGATTTCGTCCACTTCCATAAATCAACTGGATTTGTAGCACTCGGTGCATCAATTGGCCGTAATGAATCTGGTGCAGTCCAAAGTGTTGCGGCAGATACATCGATAAACGCTTTACTCTCTTTCTTTTCTTCAGCATGTGCTGATGTAAACGATGAAAATATAAATAAAGTTGTTAAAAATGCAGTTCCTACTTTTTTCATACATATCCCCCTTAAAAGATAGTTTACTAGTCTCTTCTCCTAAGATTTACTATTCACTGTCGATTGAAGGTTTACCTTTGATCCAGAATAAGTCATTCCTTCCGGTTCTTCCATTAACCAAAGTGGTGCATCCAAATCGAAATAATGAATATTAGGATGTGCAGCAGCTAAATGAGCTACAGCACTAACAGAAAGTGAAGATTCCATCATACTTCCGACCATACATTTTACACCAGCTGTTTCAGCGATATCGGCAATACGCCACGCTTCACGTATACCACCACATTTCATTAATTTAATATTGATTAAGTCTGCATATCCTCCTTGAACGATTTTAAATGCATCACTCGCTGAAAATATGCTTTCATCTGCCATAATTGGCGTTTGTACATGATCTTTGACGTACTTTAATCCATCCCAATCTTTCGCATGAACAGGTTGTTCAATAAATTCAATATTTAAATTGCGATTTTCCATCTCTTTAATGATCCTAACCGCATCT
Organism: Bacillus cereus; assembly: GCF_007678085.1. Taxonomy (GTDB): domain Bacteria; phylum Bacillota; class Bacilli; order Bacillales; family Bacillaceae_G; genus Bacillus_A; species Bacillus_A cereus_BE. The sequence continues at coordinate 1,233,400 of NZ_VEDW01000001.1, forward strand.
TTTGGATTCCATCCTTGATTTGCATCTAATCGTAACGTCGTATTTTTTGGTACACTATTTCGAATCGCTTCAATACGTTCTAAGTCTAAAGGAGCAGATTTCCCCACTTTAATTTTTAAAGTTTGAAATCCTTTTTCTACATGTTGCTTTGCCTCTTTCGCCATTATGAAAGGCTCATCTACACTAACAGTAATATCTGTATGAATTTCTTTCTTTCCACCTAATAATGCGTAAAGTGGAACGTTTTGATATTGACAATATACATCATATAAAGCCATATCTACCGCTGCTTTCGCACTCGGATTTCCAATACAACTCATTTGAATGCGCTGTAGTAACTGCTGAAATTGAATAATATCTTGACCAATTAAACAGGAACGCATCGGCCCTAAAATGGCTTCTTCAATCCCGCTTGCGAAATCACCCGTAATAACTGGCGTTGCAGCTGCAGCACCTTTGCCAACAATCCCTTCATTTGTATGAACAAATACATCTATACTTTCTATTTCGGTTACGGTACGAAGAGCTGTTTTAAACGGTGTATGAAGATTAACACGTCTACGATTTACTTTTACATCTGTAATTTTCATATTGTTCATCCTTTCGTTGTCTAACAAAGTGGAACTTGAATCTTTAAAAACAAATTATGTTTTTACGTACAATTCATTTCCTCTTTCACTTACTTTAAATGCAAGAGATTAATGTAAAATAAAAAAATCCAGCCATAAGAAGATTCTTACGGCTGGATTTTGTCTAGGAATGTGTAGACAAAGCAGCGATTTGATTATATTTTTTCTGCGCATCTTTTAACGCTACAAGTAGTGCCTTTTGAGACGAACCGAAGTATCTATTTTTTATTTCTGTTACTAATAGTGGGTCATTAATATTTTTATGTAGAAACAAATATTTAACGAATTGAGATGTTAATGCAATTGTCGCTGAGCAATCTGCATCTACAATTTCCCCAGTCTCCTTAACAAGTACAAACGCTACAAAATAGCTTTTAAACTTTTCGGTAATGGGATTATTTTGAGGTGCTTTAGCATCCCCTACGACATAAATTGTATTTGAAGCGTACACAGCTATCTTCCTTTCTAATACGGGATAACGGTTTTCTTAATAGTCGTATGAGTGATAAACTCAACGTAGATTTAAAAATGTATCCGCTTACCTTGTATTATAATATAATTGACAGAATTTTAACAACATTTATTTCGGTATATATTCCATAACTATAAAAACAACTCAAACTCTTCATGTTTACAATATGTGATTGTTTCTTGTACCATGCCATTCATACATGAAAAAACAGTTAGCTATCGCTAACTGTTCTATTACACTACTTCGGCAACACAAATATAGTTTCATTTGACTTAGAAAACTGATATTCTTTTCTCGCAAACTTCAAAATTTCTTCCTCATCGTCTGTTAAATTTTCTATGTTAGTCTTTAAAGAAGCCTGATTTTTCTTTAAAGAAACCAATTGTTTTTTTTGATTCGTTATTGTATCTTTTTTTTCCACGATTATTTCGTGTTGTTTCGTTAAAATAAATTGAACGTACAAAGTAGCCGCAGCAATAAATATAAACATGAATATAAATCGCCTTAGTTTTTTCTTATTAATTGCTCGATTCTCATTAGACTGTGATAGTTGTTCTTGTATATTAGGAATATTTATTCGCTTGAGTTTCCTCATTATGAAATCCCCCTAACACATATATTTTCACTACCATCGGCATGATTTCTTACTAACTTAAATTCTATTCTTATAAAATAAGCTCCTTCACAAAAATATCTCACAAATAAACCAATTAAAGATAGCATTCGACGACATTTCCATATTTACATTGAATTTTTTTATGTATGCTGCCATAAAATAGTAGTTTCTGTTATTCTTTTTCTACTATTGTAGAAGAGTTTTTTTACATACGAAATTCCTCCTTGTAATAACATGCTTACAAGGAGAAAAAAGATAAATTGTCGTATATTCGCTAAAACTGAAATTACTGTTTCTGAACTAAAGTTTTGAGCATAGATCACCTGTTAAGAAACTTTGCTAAATAAAAAAGCCCAAATTGGGCTTTTTTATTTTACAAATCAATATCATATTCCATACTTTTGGCTGTTTCCGCAGCAACCTCCACACCTAACAAATTTTTCACAATATGAAATGACATGTTAATACCAGCTGAAATACCTGCCGATGTAATAATGTGTCCTTCATCTACAAACTTCACATTCTCCATTACTTCTACATTCGGAAAATCTTTTTTGAAAGTTTGAATACTAGCCCAATGCGTTGTTGCTTTTAAATTTTCCAGTAAACCAGCTTTCGCAAGTAATAGCGCTCCAGTACAAACTGAAGTCATTAGCTTTACTTCTTTCATTTGCTGACGAACCCAGTTTATTATAATATCATTTTTCACTTCACTTTCCCTAACGCCTTTACCACCTGGAATGATTAAAATATCAACTGGTGGTAAATCTTCAATACTATAATCCGGCTGTACCTTTAATCCGTTTCTTGCTGTAATCATTTCTCCATTTTGGCTAACTGTATACACAGTAAATGGTTTTTCTTCATACGCTTCGGTTACAGAAAAAACTTCAAATGGCCCTGCAAAGTCTAAAACCTCTACCTCATTAAATAAAAATATGCCTACACTCCACTTATCTATCATACATTCACTTCCTGTTTTAAATGTTGTAAAAGGTGCTCGTATCCTTTTTCTAATGCCATATCATATGCTGCTATCTCATCTTTCAAAATATTTAAGTATACTCTTCTATATGTTCTATTGATTATGATATTTTCCTTTTAAGACGACAGTTTACATAATAATATTATCTCTTTAATTTCTTCTAGTGAAATTTTATTACAGTTGTTGAAAAAATAATTGAAAAAAATTATAAATATGGCCGTCATCATATCGCTTCCGCTGTACGAACTAAAACGGGTAATATTTATGCAGCAGTGCATGTTGAACCAAATGTTGGAATAATAACAGTGTGTGGTGAAGCTATGGCGATTGGAAAATCTATTTCAGAAGGCGATCATGAATTTGATACCATTGTAGCGGTTGCTCACCCACCCCCCATGAAGATATAGAAAAATGTTGGGTTGTTGCTCCATGTAGTATGTGTCGAGAATTAATAAGTGATTACGGAAAAAATACGAACGTTATACTTTCATATAATGGTGAACTTGTAAAATGTAACGTAATGGAATTATTACCTGAAAAGTACACAAGTGAAGTAGAGTAATCATTCAGACTATCAACATATCAAATAATATTATTCCAATAAAAAAACAATCCATTTTAAAAATAGATTGTTTTTTTATTTCTTTTTTATGCAGTTTATTTTATTTTTCTATTTTTAATATTGATACAATTATCATTAACAAAAATGAATCCCGAATATTTAAGTACGCATCGCGGCGTGTTTTTCATTTAAAAACAAAAATAAGATTTCACCTTCCGTTTGAAAAATACTAGTATAAACTCTCTAAAATCAGCAGTCTTATCATACCAATCTATAACAATTCTGCCTTCTTCCCTTACCTGTTTCCTTTAACACATATGATTTTAAAACAAGCGCCGTTAATGAATCTGTTAATGTTTTATATGATAAATTAGATAATGCTAATAGATCGTTCGTATATAACATTCTATGCTTTTCTAATAATAATAGTACTAATCGTTCAGACGGTTTTAATGCCTCATCACTTTCTAGTATAAAGTCTATATTTTTCATTTCTCTAATTATTACTCCTTATATAAAAAAATACTTAAACAACTGATTTAATATAAAAATAATACACAACAAAATTTGAAGTATATTAAAATAACATACCTATAAAACACTATTATACTATAACATAAAAAAAGCATTTCCCGAAATAGGAAATGCTTTTTTAAATTGATTACATGTTTCTTCCATACTTACATTATATTTCGAATTCTTATCCATACAATTCTCTTCTAATTTCCTCATCATCCCAATGTATTTGCAATAAACGAAGTATTACTTAAATCATATAAACAAATAAAAGAGATTAGTCATACATGCTCTAGACACAAATGACTAACCACTTTCCAGTTTCTTCTCAATTAACATGTTCTACCTTAAATATTTCTTGCAATATGCGGCTTACTGTAATGACTTGTACCACCGCCGCCTACTACTACTTTACCTCCTTTTTCAAAAATTAATAATTTACTTGAACCATCTGCAAGTAGTACTATTACTTCAGCATTATTACTTGTTGCTACATAAATTACATACCCACTTTTTGATATACATGTTTCCCAATTCTCATCAAATTCTGATCTTAATACCCGATTGGAATACACTTGATTTTCAACCCTATCTTGTGCTTCGTTTTCCAAATTCATCCCCCCTATTTCTCCAAAATATCATTTACAAAAAATTACGGTTCTTTTTAAAATAGTAACTGTCTTTAATATAAATAGTATATGTAGGTAGTAGAAAAATGCTTGGATAGTGAAAAGGTAATAACATGTAAGTAATTTACAATTGAAACAAGGCAGTCGATATTATATCGACTGCCTTGTTTTCATAGATAGCTCTTTATTTTTCGTTTCGCACAGCTTCAAAAGTAAACATTTGATTTGCATTTGACGGTTCTTTTCCATAAACATACTCACCAGAGCAAGTAATGTTAGAGAAACCTATACTTTGTAACAGAAGTTTAAACTCTTCTATTCCATACCAGCGCAGTGCGAAGCGTTGTAGTTCTGTTTGTACTAACTTTCCTTTACTCCATTTTTCATATTTTAAATATGATAGAGTAACTTGGTTCAGCCAATCTATTTCAATTGATTTATTTTCTAATGTAATTCCGTCACCGCTCGGCAAAGAGAAAGTCGATGTATGAATCTCTCCAGTCTTCCAGTCATGTGGAAGCATAATATCTACAATTAACCGACCACCCCGTTCAAGGTGTTCATAAAAACATTTCAATGCGTTTATAGAATCTGTACGATTTTCAATTAAACAAAAAGATCCAGTAGGAATGATAATTGCCTCATATTTATGTGGTAGTGAAAATTGTTGTAAACTTCCTTCATATAAATTAGGATGTAAACCTCTCTCTTTACAGCGTATAAGGCAAGAATCTAGCATTTCAGGTGAATAATCTAGCCCATCTACTGTAAAACCAGCTTCAAGAAGCGGGATGATGACACGCCCTGATCCTACTGCCGCTTCGAGAATTCTTCCGGTGCAATTTTTCAAACGTTCTTCGTAATACTCAATATCACCATTTAAAGAATAACCGACAGGCTTAGTGAAATCATAAAGTTCCGTGCAAAGTGTACTATAAAAACTAAACATTTATTTTCTCCTCCGTTTTTTACGTACGGAAGACTTTTTTTCAATTAATCTTCCTGTACCTTTATTTTTAATAAAAATTCGAAAGAGCTGACTGTCATAATATATCACTCGCTTTCCATAGAATATAATTATATTCTATAATATTCCCTTCGAAATGAAAATATAAAAATGAAAATTCAGACTTTTGCTAAAAGGAGGATACGATGAATTCATTAATTATATTTCTTTTACTCCTTTTTGCTTTAAATGCACTAATTTTCTTTATAGCAAAGAAGTATAAAAGAATATGGAAAGTAGCCAGTGGTATTTTCATACTTTCTTCTCCCGTTGTTTTCTTCGCCACTTTGCACATTATTGGTGAAAAGGTAGGAGATGGATTCGCTGGAGGCTTTGCTGGGCTTATCTTTAGTGGCCTATTGATCATAAATGCCATTTTTTTATTTATTGTAAGCATTTTTGTATCCACCAATAAAAATTCACATTAAACTCCCCCTTTCAAAATATAAAGAGCTTACTATCCAGTAAGCTCTTTATCCATCACTATTTATTTCACAATTGGCAATGTCACTTCACTTAATTTTACTGTAAGCCTCGTGCCAGCTTTCGGTCTAATAGTATAATCATAGTCACTAGCGATTAAAACAACCCCTATTTGATGCCCCGCTTTAAATACATAATCGTCTGGCTGCATGTCCCATGTAAATGTATAATCTTTGCCCGGTTTAATCGCTGTTGAACTTTCTATACTCGTTAAGTTTTGTGGATCCATCCAACCTCTCGTTACAATTTCCGGCTTTGTTCCTCCATAATCAACAAGTAAAGCAGTTAAATTTGATACAGATCGATCAATATTTCCTGTAATTGAAATCTTTGGTGTACCGCTTATTTTCATATCCTTTTGTAATACAGGCATTGTATACACTAATCGATTTGCCCCTTCTAATTCTGGGTTTGCTATTAATTGATTTGATTTCATTTTTGCATCATCTACGAATGAGAAAACTTTATTTGCAGAGCCCATACTTAATGGCAAATTAACTGCTTTGTTACTTAAATACATACGGACTTTTGACGGCACAGCTGATGGATCCGGCCAGTTTTTTAATTTCTCCCAAGTTTTATTTTCACGTTGTACATCAACCATTGGTTCATTCATAATTCCATTTTCAATTCCATACAACCAATAATCGAGCCATTTATTTTGTGTTCTTTGCCAGTCATTCGTTGATGTCCCACCGTGCCCACCTTGATGTAACCACATTTTACGAGGAACATTATTTTCTCCAAGTGCATCCCACCATTGCGCGAACTGCTTCGTCTTTACATTCCAATCATTTAAACCATGCACAACAAATACGCTCGCTTTTACATTTTTAGCATCTTTTACATAATTACGTTTATCCCAAAAATCATTATAATTACCAGTTTTCCGGTCTTGTCCAGCTGTTAATTCTTTTATTACTTGTCCACAAACTTCAGGATTTTCTCTTGTTAGTACTGCTTCTGCCATATTATCTGTATCTTCTCCTTGGTATCCACCTGGCGCAATGACTGCACCGTTTGCACGATAATAATCATACCAACTACTAATCGCTGCGATTGGAATAATTGTTTTTAACCCTTCAACACCAGTCGTCGCAACAGCATTTGGTAACGTACCATTATAAGAAACGCCAGTCATCCCTACATTTCCTGTAGACCAATCAGCCTTAACTTCCTCACCATTTTCTGTGTATGCTTTCGCACGCCCATTTACCCAATCAATGACAGATTTCGTTCCTAGTATTTCTTGTTCGTCTCCAGTAGTCGGACATCCATCTGATTTTCCAGTTCCAATACTTTCACCTAAAATTACTGCATAACCTCTCGGAACATAATAATTTCCGTATGAACCAAGATTAACAGCTCCATACGGTTTCCCTTCATACGCATACAATTCTTCATCTACATTATATACAGGAACATCTTTTAAACCAGATCGATATGGACTCATTTCATAAATAACGGGAACTTTCACATTAGGATCTGTTTTCGGGCGCATAACTTTTACTGACACTCGGTCTTTTTTACCATCTCGATCACTATCAACTTCCGTCTCTACAAATAGATTTTCGATAATTGCTTCATCAAGCGAGTAGATCGGTTTTGTCATCCCATTTTCTAATTCAATCTTCGTATTTGATTGTAACCCTTCTGAAACTTTCCCATTTAACTTCACATCATCCTCATTTATATAGTTTGTTTCTTTCTTGTCTGCATGCGCAGTCATACTAGAAACTCCCGATGTGACTGATAAAGATAAAATTGTTGATAGTGTAATTGCTATTTTCTTTTTCCCCATACTCTTTCCTCCCCATATATGTCTCCTTTTACTATACAACAAAATTACTGAAAATTCAGTTTATATTTTATACAAAAACTTGAGAAATTTGTAGAACACTCTACCAACGAGCTTTCAAGATTATATATCCTGATTTACCACTCTCATATAATTAATAAAAAACATCGCCTAATAATAGACGATGCTCCTAATAATATTGAATTAAACATTCTTCATATTAATATAAAATCGTATTTCTCCATCTATAGTAGATACTCCATAGTCAAAACCATGTCTCTCTAAAATACTTTTCACGATCGCTAAACCTAGTCCCGTACCAGAATGGTCTTTACTGCGAGAAGATTCTAAGACATAAAAAGGTTCCCAAATTTTATCGATATCTTTCATCTGTTCCGCATTCATACCATTTTGAATTTGAAAATATACACTTTCATTTCGATCTTCTAAAGTAATTTTTATATGTTGATTCGCTGTATATTTTATCGCATTAGATATTAAATTTTGAAACACCATTCTCATTTTATTTATATCTGCATAAATAATTGCATCGCCAACAGTATAATTCACTTGCAAATCAATTTCATTCGACTCCAGTTCAATCTTATGCTTATCTACTATACTTTGGACTAGTGATACAATAGGAAATTGTTCTTTTTGTAAAACATCTCTCTCTAATTTAGAAAATCGTAATAACTCTTCAATTAAGTTCGAAATGTGATCAGTTTGTTTAATAATAGTATCTATGTATGTACCATCATCTAAACCATCTTTTATTCCCATAGAATATGCTTTTACTAGTGCGATTGGTGTTTTCAATTCGTGCGTCACATCACCCATAAATCGTTTTAAATGTTCATTTCGATTTGTTAAATCTTCATGTGCCTCATGTAGTTTATCACTCATGATATTAATACTATTTGCTAATTCTCCTATTTCATCATTTGTTTTCACTTTCGCTCGTTCAAATTTCAAATTTGAAATATCTTCTGCCACTTCACTTAATTCTTTCAATGGTCTCGTGATTGTTGTTGAAAGTATCCATACAAGTGCGATGATGAGAAAAATCGTAATACCTAATATGTATAAATAAAATGAATTTAACGTTTTTATCACTTCATTTGAATGTGCGATAGAAACTCCTACTAAAATCAGCAAATTGTCTTTCGCAATATATTTCACAAAAAAACTAGATTTCATCTTCTCTTGATCGTATATTTTATTCGAATGCCCGAAGTTCTTTACTTTCATTATTTCTTCTTTTGTAATCCAAAGTTTATCAAGGGCAACTCTTTTCTTTGTAAGTTGCATACGTAACTCTTCATTAATACGATCTTCTGAATCGTTTATCGATGTATACGTAATGGTAACATTCGCCTCATTTTCAATACTAGAAATTGCTTCATCCAGTTGTTCACTCGGTATTGCCTGTATTTGTGCTGTAATACCTTCTAAACTTTCTCGCGTTTTGTAAATATTATATTTCGGTAAAAGATAGTTAATTAATAATAAAGATATCGTAAAAATAAGTACCACAGTTAAAGAAATACTGAGAAATAGCTTTTTTCCAAGTTTATTCACTCTGCTCCTCCAAACTATATCCTAGCCCTCGGTGCGTCTTTATAATATTTTCTCCAACTTTTTTACGTAATCTTCTTACATGTGTATCAACAGTCCGCTCTTCTCCAAAATAGTCAAATCCCCATACAATATCTAACAATTTTTTACGAGTTAAAATCATGCCTTTATGATTTAAAAAACACTTTATTAATTCTAGCTCTGTTTTTGTGATATCTAACTCTTTGTCATTTTTATAAACTTTATTTTTAGTGAAATCTATTTTCAAATCTTGAACTTGAATGACATCATCATGCTGTATCAACTTTTTCGCTCGTGTAATGAGTACGCCTGGATGAAATGGTTTTTTCACGTACTCATCTGCCCCACTTTGAAGCGCCGCTAATTCGTCTTCGCTTTCACTTTTCGCCGTAAGCATTAATACTTTAACGCTTGAGTTCTTTTTTATTTCCTGACAAACAGTAATACCACTATGTTTCGGCATCATCCAGTCTAAAATAGCTAAATCAATTTTTTCATCATAAAATATTTGAAGTGCTTCTTCTCCATCTTTCGCTAATAAAACCTCGAAGCCTTCTTTTTCGAAATAAGCCTTTAAAATTCTTAACATATCTTGTTCATCATCTGCTATTAATACTCTCATACATGATCCTCCATTGCTTTTAAACAAAAACCAATTGTATTATACAACTTCTTTGTTACATAAATGTGACAGAAAAATATTTGAACCTTTTAAGGGTATAGTAAAGACGAGGTGTTGTATTATGATTAAAAAAATCGGGGTCATTACTCTTCTTTGTTTCTTATTATCAACAAATGTGTTCGCAAATAGTAATCAACAAATTGAAGTATTTGATTGTCAAAAAGAAATGGTCATTCAAAAACAATCTTTAGATCCAGCTATTCAAAAAAAAGCTGTTCAATATGCTAAATCCATTACTGGCCCGTTCAAAAACTTAAACGTCGTTCCAAAAGATGGTCACATGATAAAAATCCCTTTATCTAAACCAGTTTCTATTACAAATCAATGGTTACATACAACAATTGATGAAGTACTAATTCTTCTACCGCTAAATCAAAAACCTTATATTATGCTTTACGATGATGAAAATAATCCGCATTTTTATTATGTAAAAGGTGATCCGAAGGGATTATTGAAAGAAATGAATGTTAAACATAATTGACTAGAAAAAAGAGACTTCATAAGCTTATTTTTATAAGCAGAGGTCTCTTTTCTTACTCATATAATACTTTATAGTGACTAGATCCTTTAACTAATTCCCCTTTCACAAATCCATTTGCAGTATAAAACGCATCACCTTGCTTTGTATCTGTATGTAAAACAACCACTTTAAAATACTTTTCCGCATGATTTAATATTCGGATTAACAACAAATTCCCTAGCCCTATACGACGGTAGTCCTTTGAAATATAAAATCTCCTCACCCTACCAATCTTATTAGTTTCTGTATATGGATCCTCATTTAACCCTCCTATTCCAATTAACTTTTCCCCTTGAAAAACACCAAATAAACATTCACCGGTTTTATTAAATGTGTTTATTTTATTTTCATATTCACTTATTAGTCTCTTTAGGAAATTGAATCCTTCTTCTTTGCTTTCTTGAACAAGATAATCGTGTTCGTATATCATTAAATCTTCTATTTGTCGAATAAGTATATCTTTCAAGTGATTTCCTCCTTAATTTTGAAATACATAAAAATGCTCTAGAATGATTTATTCTGAGCATTTTTATGATTGTTACTTTATTCAATTTGTAGAATGGCTATTCTTCACTTCATATGTAAATCGATAATATAATTGTCTAATTTCTATACATTTAAAGCTATTAGTACTCAAAAATCATGAATAAAGCCATTTAAATAAATACATTTATAATATCTCTCAAATATTGTATTAGTTTATATATTCGCCATCCTTCTCTAGCAGACTCAAGATAAATTATAATTTGTTAATTGATATGTTTGTGTAACCACTGTTCAAATATCTTTAACTGTTCTACAGTATGAAAGTAATGTTCACCCGTCTCCATGACTTCTAATTCACAACGATGTTTTTTTCTAAAATCATTAATAGTTTCAAATTCGCACAGTTCATCCTTGGCTCCGTACATAATATATGTATCCGTATCCCATGTATTAATAGGATGTTCTTTTACATAACATAAATAATCCCAATATAACTTTTGACCAATCGGTGTCTCTATAGTCATTTCTTTTTGCAAAAGTTCTGGTGTTACATTAAACCATTTCATCATATTTTCGATAATTCGTTCCATATTAACTACCGGTGATAAAAATAATGCCTTTTCTATCACATCATTTTGATAGGCTAAAAGGCTAAAATAAGCTCCGATACTACATGCAAACACGCTTACTTCTTTCCAATGTTCTTTTGCGTAATTCATAATTATAGATAATTCACTAACACAAACCTGTACTTTGCAAGGTGTATTATCATTTGTTCTTTCTCCATGCTCAGGTAAATCAAAACTTAATACTTGATAGCCTTTTTGATTGGCTTCTTCAGCTAATATTTGAATAACCGCATCTTCCTTATTTGACATATTTCCATGTACTGCAATAAAAACTTTTTCACTTTTATCTCCCCATAAAACCACTGGAATATTACCAATTTTAAAGTAATCTTTAATCATATTTCCTCCGTAAAACAAGACATATAGGAATTAGCAAAAAACTACAGAAACTATAAAATTCACTACTCAATTTTTAAGAAATTAAACTATTACTAATTCATCATAAGTGAATTAAAATCTTATTCTACCTCTGCATAACAGCGTATATTTTGAATTAGAAAATCATACTTTTCCACTTCTTCAGAAACTACAAACTCTTATTTTAATTCCTTATTCAGCTAATCTACTTCGTTAGTGGAAGAATAATTTTTTTAACAATTATATTATTTTTTAAATGGCTCTATTATAAATTAAACATCTTTACTATCTCTGCACAACTGACAACATCCCCTTCAACTCCAATAAATCATCTATTACTATATCCGCCTGAGCAAGTTCATCTTCTTGTGCAAAATCAAAATTGCATCCAATCGCAATCAAACCATTATCTTTCGCTGCATTTATATCAGATAACCGGTCCCCAACTACAGCTGCTTCTTTTATATCATATTTGTTCGAAATACTTTTTACTAAGTCGCTTTTATTAAGTGAGTTTATTTGTTCAATACTAAACGTTTCAGTAATCCATTGGTCTAAACCATAATAAGATACGATTGCTCGTAAATATTCAGTTAGACCATTACTAGCAATATAAATTGAACAATTATTTTCTTTTATATATGTAAAAATTTCTTTTACGTTCGGATATAAAGCACCTTTTCCGCTTTTAATGTTTTCAATTAATTTTTCTAAAAAATATGCATCCGTTTGTTCTCTTATTTCAAGAGAATGATCCGGTAATAAAGCTTCCCAAACTTTCGGTAAAGGCACACCCATAATTTCACGGTATTTATCAATAGGTGTTACCGTATCCCATAATTGTAGTGATCTTAAGTGGTCAAATGTATCATCTAACGATAATTCTAAGATTTTATCTGTTTGAAATAACGTTCCGTCCATATCAAAAATTAATGCTTGTAACATGTCATTCTCCCCTTTTAAACTATAAGTATTACTCGATATATTTTTCAGCATCTCAACTATAATTTCTGAACAATAATTTGCGGCAGTTTTCGCAAAGTCGTCATATGAAATTTGAGCTTCATCATCTGCACTGTCAGAAATACATCGTATAACGAGAAACGGTATATCATTTATGTGCGCAACATGTCCAATTGCTGCGCCTTCCATTTCTGTACAAAGTGGCGCATATTCATCTATTAATTTCGCTTTTAGTTTTGAATCTTCAACAAAACATTCACCGCTTACAATTCTTCCTACATGAACCTCCATGTGTAAATCACTACTATTGCATGCAATACGTGCTAACTCTATTAATTCCTTATTTGCGATAAACTCTTCTTGGAACGGGAATAAGTTTTTCATTTGAGTTTTACTTACATCATGATGGGTAACATTTGTTGAAATAACGATATCACCAACTTTTACATCTCGGTGTAACCCTCCAGCAACACCCGTATTGATGATAGCATCTACATGAAATTTATGAATTAATGTTTGCGTACATGCGGATGCATTTACTTTCCCTACACCAGAACGTGTAATAATTACTTCTGTTCCCATGAATTCTCCAACGTAAAAAGGCATTCCCGCAATCGTCTGTTCCTCTTGTATAGCTAGTTTTTCTAAAAGTAAGTCTATTTCAATTTGCATTGCTCCGATAATGCCGATTCTCTTCATGAATGTTATCTCCTTTTTTGTTATAAGTCTGCCAATATATTATGTAATGCACTATAATTTTCAGCTATCCAATTCATTTCATCTGCAAAACGTGAAGGTGGTACACTATGCTGATCCATATTGGCATGAATCCACCATGTACTCTCCATATACCAAAGCATTTGAATTGCCCGAACAATACTCCCTACTGGAAAGTCTAATTTATTACGGTATCCCGCTAAAAATGATGCAACTAGACTCTTATTTAATACTCCATCATGTAGAGCACAAGAGATAACCGCACGCCCAATATCCAACTCTACATAATCATAATCCATACGATCAAAATCTAGAATTGCTGAGACTTCATCGTTATGGAATAAGAAATTATCTACCCATAGATCACGGTGCCCCCATCCTTTTTTACTACTATAAAATTGCTCTATTTTTACTAATTGTGTTGCTTCTCGCTGTAATTTTATATGGGAGAGAATATGTTCTTTTCCTAGCTGTTCTGCTTCTTTCCTTTTATCTTCCCAATGTTTAAGCCTTTCCTCTTTAGTAGGCGGAACAAATTTAGGTTTTTCTCCTTCTATTAAAGAGCCATCATTTAACAATTTATGCATTTGACCTATTGTCTTACCAAGAGAGTAGATTTCCTTTTCATTCAATTTTCCTGGTGAAATTATATTACCTTCTTTATGTTCTAAAACTATAAATCTTTCATTGTTTTTTGATAAATGCATTACATTATTTTTATAAGTTAGGAGATTTGGACAACTTACACCATTATTATGTAGTCTTTGCTGTTGTTGTAATGCTTGTATTAAAAGTTCTGGGTTATACATTTTGTAACGTTCTTTATTATATTGCTTTAATACAAAAAATCCTGCATCCGTATCGAGTTTCCACTTTAAATTTAGCCAACCACGATGAATAGGTATTGCATTTCGAATTTTAAACTTAAATAAAGACTCACACTCCACTTTCAGCTCTTGAAAAATCATTGCAGCTTTTTTATTACATAATGGCTCAATCATCTTACTTATCCTTTCTTAACTTGACGTTCTTTACATCAGTTGCAAATATTCATCAAGATCTTTCGAAATTTGTCTAAAAGCTTTATCCCAAAATGCATATCTCGTTATATCTATTTCAAAATGTTTTTTCATAAGTTCTTCCACTGGAGCTTTTCCTGTTTCTCGTAAAAACTTTTTATATTTCGAATGAAAAGTACTTTTACTTTCTTGAGCTATTTCTATTAAACTAAAACTAGCTAAATACCCAAATGTGTATGGATAATTATAAAATGGAACATCTGCTATATAAAATTGAATGTATTTCATCCACACAAACGGCTGATATTCTAATAAAGCATGCCCGTATGCTTTTTCTTGTGATGCTATAGATAATTTCTCAATTTCATCAGCACTTAAAGGACCTTCTTTACATTTTTCATAAAAGTTCTTCTCAAATTCAAATGATGCTCGTATTGCCATTACATAATTAAAACTATTTCTTATTTTCCAACTAAGCAATGACTTTTTCATATCTATACTATCTGTTGTTTGAATTAGATAGTTTATAAGCACGGTTTCAAAAAATATAGACGCTGATTCTGCTGTACTCATTGGCAAATAATCATCTAAAAAAGAAGTAGATTGTTCAAAGCTCATATTATAAAAATGCCAAGCATGTCCTAGTTCATGCGCAAGTACTCTTACACTATCGATACTTCCGTCATAACGCATTGAAATTCGCGATTCTTTCTCACTGAAGAAAGGAGCGCAAAACCCGCCTGGTGCTTTATTATCTCCCGGCTCCGCATCTACCCATCCACTCTCTATTGCATTACGTGCAAATTCTGCTAATTCTTTATCTATATTTTCAAATGCATCGTATATGTTTTGAACTGCTACTGAAAAGGGGAAATTAACTTCATTATTTTCCTTTACTGTCATAAGTTCATGCCATGTAATCGAAGCTTCCCCCTTCTTAAACACGTTTAAAACACTTACTAATTTATCAAGATTTTCTTCTGTCGCATTCCACATTTGTAATAATACAGTGTCAGTAATGCCATTCGCATGTAGAGATTGCGTTAAAACCTCTCTATCTTCTAATTCATTAATCTTTGTATTACGTAATCTCCCTATGTGAGTCAATACGGTAGCAAAGATTTCTTTTTCCTTATGTAAGGCAATTGTTACTAACTCGAATACTTGTACTCTTTCCTTTTCATTATTACTATTCATTGCAATATTATTTGCTTGTCCAAATGATAATTGCTTATTATTGTGCTCTATTTCTATCTTATTTCTTAATTGTATGTACATATTTTCCCATGCATGAAGTTCATCTTTTATTAAATTAGTATTAATATTATTGGAAGTTTCCATTTCACTTTTCTGTAATACTTGCTGCACTTCTCTTTTCAAATCTATTACTTCCTTGGTCAATATAGTAAGGTCAGATGCAACACTTTCTTCAGCCGATCGGCAATACAAATAATATTCAGCCTTTTCAATAGCTTGTATAAGTTTTGAAAGGCCCCCTACAGCTTTTGTCGCATAATATTGTTCTTTCAGCACTAATATTGGAGTTAGAATATCCTCAATCGCATACAATCGATCTAAATCCCACCTAGCAATTTCGTTCATTTTTATAGCCGCCTCCTATTTTTACAAATAGTTACAGATATTTCTCCCCTCACAATTATAAACGAAATGTAAATTTTTTAATATCTTTAAATATTTAGATTTCTATAAATACATTCTTATTTATATTCTTCTGCTACTGAAACACACATACCATAAACATATGAATGCTACTGCTACTGGAATCAGTATTACTCCTCCAATAAAAGGATAAACAACTACACAACATGTAAAAGCTACTATAGAAAAAATTTTACCTAACCTATTCTTTATTAATTTCATTCCAGCCGCAGTACCGACTATATATGTAACAATTCCTAACGAATTCGGTATTAATACAATTTTATCTATACTAATATGGAAAACGAAACTTATTAACAAACCTATTATTGCAGTGCAACCTACAACTTTTAATGCATTTGTTGGGGTTTCTCTTTTTTTATTTATATGTGCTAAATAATGTGGTGCAACTTCAGCTTTTCCTAACGAATAACCTAAGCGACCCATACTTGCGATAAATGCATTTGTCGTCCCTAAACAAATTATAAAAGCTACAAATCCAATTATCCATGCAAATTGCTCGCCTAATGTTTGTTTCATTACAAGCACGAGAGCCGTAGTATTATCAGCATTTATATGATAGGATTTCGTTCCAATTACTGATAATGCAAACACTCTCACTATATAAATTCCACCAGTCATTGAGACTACGATTTGACCAACGCTACCCGCAATAAAAAAACACCATCCTATAATAGCACCTATATTTTTACCGAAAGCTTTTTCTGCAAACGTGGCAATTCCACCTGCACTTGAGTACTCAATCGATAAAAAAGCGAACGTAAATGCAAGTGGAATACTAAGTAATATCATAACAAGCCAAGAAACAATCGCATTCCCTTCTGCTACACTCGCTGTCATACTAGGTAATATTCGATGATTTTATCTTCACCGATACCATATCGACCAATTATTACTGATTAATAAGAAAAAAGGATTGATCAAAAGATCAATCCTTTACTCTACTTCATTTAAGAAGAACAATGTTAACGCACCAGGTCCTGTATGCGCACCGATTGCTGCTCCAATTGTATTTACGATAAATACCTCACAGCCAAATCTTTCAGTAATTAATGCTTTTAATGCTTCAGCTGTTTCTAAGTCATCACCGTGAGTCATAGCGATTGTTTGACCTTTAAGGTCTTTTCCGCGCTCTTCCATAATATCTACAATTCGGCTTAGTACTTTCTTTTTCCCTCTTACCTTTTCAAGTGGTACAAGCTTTCCTTCTTCCACGTTTAAGATCGGCTTAATGTTTAGTAAACCACCGATAAAACCAGCTACTTTACTTAAGCGCCCACCTCTCACTAAGTACTGTAAGTCAGCTACTGTGAAGATATGTTCTATATGGTTCATTAGAAAATCAACACGTTTTAAAATATCTTCTTTTGATGCACCATCTTTCGCCATTTTAGCAGCTTCTAGTACGACAAGCCCTTGACCAAGCGAAGCACATTTTGTATCGATAATTTCTAAATCTAAATCAGCATATGTTTCTTTTACTTCTTCTTTAATAACAACTGACGATTGATATGTACCAGACAGTTCAGATGAAAAAGCTAAATATATACAAGGATTACCTTCTTTTGCATAAGAAACAAATTTTTCTTGGAAAGTTTCAAGCGAAGGCAATGACGTTCTATAAACAGCGCCTTCTTTCATGTTTTGCAATAATGTAACTGACTCTAATGTAACTCCATCTAAATACTCTGTTTCTGCTTCATCATAAACACGGAGTGGAATTAAATCAATATCATATGCTTGCAGCAATTCTACCGGTAAATCCGCCGCACTATCCGTAATGATTTTAACACCCATTTTTAAACCTCTATTCTGTTATAAATATAAAAAATATAAAATAAAAATAGTACTTTTAAATTATATACGTAAAACTTAAATGAAGAAAGGAAAAGACTTTATATTGTATGCACTATTCTTCAAAACTTGAACTGTTAATAAAAATCATCTAAATTTAACCGCTTTACATTCTGTATAATACAAATATATCGAATTTTCCAAAGGAGTGATACAAATGAGTATTCAACTAGCCACCTCTTATGATTTAGAATGGGTTAATAATCAATATAAATCGATAGGATTTGTACCCAGTGATTTAGAACGGGATCTAGTGGCAATCATTACATACGATAATGTGTATGCAGGTGTTGGTCGATTAGTCCAAATAGATAAAGATACTATAGAAATGGGCGGGATTTTTATTCTCCCTAAATTTAGAGGTCTACAATTAGCGGGGGAACTTGTTTCATTTTTAGTAGAAATTGCGAAGAAATTACAAGTACAACATGTATATTGCCTTCCTTTTGAGGAATTAGAATACTTTTATAAGAAATATGGATATACTGCGGTCGATACCAAGAAAGAAATAGTTCATCCAATTATTCTAAAAAAATATAATTGGTGTTTAGATCATTATGATAGGCATGTATTACTATTTAAATTGTGAGTCCTGTAAAAAAAGAAGTGAATACACTTTATATTACACATCAATTTATAGCAAGTAATTTTCAATGTTTTTTATTAAATTCTTAAATCAAACCACATATAATCCAAATTTTATGTCTGTTTTTAATAAGTGTTAGTAAGTTCGTTTTCAAACATGTTAGCACTTATTTTTTCATAGACCTAAATAGATTCATATAATAAAGTAACTATCCCTGTTAGCAAAAATTAGTATTTATAAATATTACACTGAATTTATTGAGGAAAAAACATTTGTAGCATTTAGGGAATATATTCATTTTTATTTAATTCGTACTTGTACTTCCTGTTCTTGTATTACTTGAACGACTAATTCCAGTACAATATTTTGCATTAATTGATACACATTATTATGAAATGTACTTTGTTCTGATATGTATTCAATACATTGATAAATATAGCCTTCTACAAATAAGCTCCCTTTTTCAACTGTAAATGTATTTTGTCCATTTTTTATTACTTTTGGCACTAAGAATTCAGTTTTTGTCAAAACAATCTCCTGTTCCACCTCTTTTATTCCTATGACTTTTTCTTTAAATACAACTTTTTCTCGTAAAATAATTTCACCTTTATATTTCCCTATTTCTATTGGTAGCTTGGCTGTTATAACATTATTTATTTCTCCTTCATTTTCACCCTCTAATACTATGCTATGTATAGGGGTCCATGAAGATGTCTCTACCTTATTCTCTTCAATATTCCCTATGACTTTTTTATTATATAATTCCATAAGCACTCTTTTTTCATGAAGATTAAAAGAAACTATTTCACAATAAGCCTCCGAATGATACTGTTGTACTGTAGTTAATAACTTAGAATCTAATTCACGCCTACCTACATCTTTTTCATTTTGAAAAACAAACGCTTCTTGATTTTTTATGTTTATTTTTGGAAATATTTTAAAACTAGACACTTCAGAAATAATAGAAAATGGTGTTTTCACTACCATTGAACGCACTGAAGATTCTATTTGTGATTCAGATGTTGCATTTTCTTTCTTTACCTCAGATACTTCCTCCTCTTTCTTTCCTTCAGTTACTTCCTCCTCTTTCTTTCCTTCAGTTACTTCCTCTTCTTCCTTTCCTTCAGTTACTTCCTCTTCTTCCTTTCCTTCAGTTACTTCCTCTTCTTCCTTTCCTTCAGTTACTTCCTCTTCTTCCTTTCCTTCAGTTACTTCCTCTTC
>NZ_VEDW01000001.1:1253507-1326971 GCF_007678085.1 Bacillus cereus
CTTCCTTTACTATTCTTTCTCGTGAATTATCTTGTTTATTCAGATCTTTATACTTGTGAATTTCATCCCATAGCGCCTTACCAATCCATGGCTTATTCATCACCATCCCCCCATCTAATAAAATTCAGGAAAATACGTTATTTTACACATATTCATTTTCATCATTATATATGTTTTATAATAATAAAAAAGACATTGTCTTTTTATCAAAGACAATGCTTTTTTAGTTTTATACTTGTACTTGTTGTACTTGTAAAACTTTTAAAGTAAGATCTAGTACAATTTTTTCACGAAGAGTCTCAAATGGTTCATTTAGGTCTGTTGGACAAGGTGAAAAGTCTAATTCGAAAAATTGAGCGCTGACTAATTCACAATACGGTTGTTCATTATAAAAAACTGTATTTTCGAAGAAGTATTTGTCTAAACGTGGTAGATCACCATTTTTAGGATTAATAAAGTGAGAAGTAGTATCTGAGGAAGCAGCTACTATAGCTAATGATAGAAAATCATCTTCTGTTAAATCTGCAAAACCAGAAAATGGAACATTTGCAATACGGTCATATAGCACTCCATTACAATCATCACTTGCATACTCAATATTTTTTCGAATATATCCTTGTACAAATAATTTTGCTCTTGTAACTCGTCGGTAAGGTGTACCTGGTACTGGTTCGAATGCTACAGGAACTAATTTACATTGTGTTAGAAATGCATTTTTTAAGATACGTTTAATTTCAACTGCTGGAGGATTTAATGAAATATCAGATTCTACAACAATTTGAATCGTTCTTTCTGCTAATACAACTGGTATTTTTACAATCGGTGCTCCTGGAGTAAGAATTGGTGCTGCAGCTGCATCACTTAATGGTGTTTGAGTTTGTCCATCTACCTGACATGGTACATTAATCGGGCATTGTTCGCTCATATTTTATAATCTCCTTTATAACAAATTTCGAGTTTTTTACTCTCTTTACTGTATATGTACTTTTTCTATTATTGCGTGGGTTTGTATCATAGTCACTTTTATCATTTGCAATTAAAGATAGTATTCTATCTTTAATAGTCAAATACACACAGTTTAATATAATTAGTTTTTATGAATATTTACCTATTTAAAAATTCTTAACTATTATCGCGGAAAAACACCATAATATGTTGATTAAGTTCAATAGTAAAAAGGATAACCATATTTTCGAAGAAACTTTCAAAAATCTATTCTTAAATTTATTAAGACAAATAAAATTAATTGTGTTAATTTCTTCATTCCAAAATATCTATGCAACAGCAAATTAATATTGGATGCACCTTATTGTTAAAAAATAAAAAACGACTTTTTCAAGTCGATTTTTATACCAATTTGTAATTTAAAAAAAGATTAATCAATATGAATTTTATAGGATTTTCTAGACTTTTTCTGTTGTACAATTGTACAAATTCATTCATTTATCTATTATCCACAAAATAAGTATCATACGCCTTATCAAAAACATATCCTAGCTTTTCAGCTAGTTTAGCAGATGTAGTATTTGCTGCATCCCAGTTTGGGTATATCCCTTCGTCTAGACAGTCCAAGATTAACGCCGCGCTAACTATAGTTGCCAATCCTTTTCTTCTATGATTGTGATCAGTCGCCACTTCAATTTCAATCCCATTATTATAAATACTATATGATGATGCACCACATACAACTTCTCCGTTGTACAAAATACTATACCCTATACCCCGGTTTAAATAATCTTCTACTGATTGAAATTGACTTATAAAATCTTCAGAGACCTTATGTAGTGTAGGGATATTTACGATATGCTCATCTATTCTTCGTAATTCGTATCCTTTTGGTAGCACTGATATAAAAGATTGTAATTTTGAACGATCAAAAACTTCCGCATTACGTTTGAATTTATAGCGTAAAAACTTATCTATTTTTCTTTCGTAACATGTTTCTAAACGCTTTTTCCACTCTTGACTGTTTACGATTACTAACATTCTATCAGGAATGTTACGTACTAATTCTTCTGTTTCTTTCGCATTCGAATCCCCAGCGTAAAATGTGAAAATCCCTATCGTAACTTGCGCTACTGTTGGATTTTCAAGATCATTTACCCATGCGGTACCCATATGTCCTTGTAAATAAGAAAGTAAAACAACGTTATTGAAATCCTCGAATATAGTAATTAATTTTTCTCTTGTATGTATATTCGCTTCATATATCATTTACATTCCTGCTTTCTTTAGAATCAATGCACTTCTACTTTTTTATAAGTCCTTTTATTCTACATATAAGCAAACGTCTACTACACTCCATATATTTATAAACTATTCATAAATATAAAATTATTATAACATCTAATAATAAGTAAATGACTGTCCAGTAAAAAGGTTTACATATAATATACTTCATAATAATTCGCAATCTATAATCTTTTATTATGTATAAACCCTCAACATTAGTTTAAGGGTTCATTTAAATATATATGTTATAAATCATTCTTATTAACAAATGATTCTGTTCCTCCGTTTTTCTATATTTTAATCACTTTAACAACAGATGTGTACGTATTATCGTCATTCGATATCATCTTTTTCATCTCTTCTATCTCAGTATTACCTGCTCCACTCTCGATTTTTAAACAGTTCGATATGTTGAGATACCCACTCGATGCGAAAAGAATAATAATCGTAAGGTCAGGGAAATTAATAAACAGTATTCCAAACTTTAAAGGATTCGCAGCCGTATCCGATAAAACTAACCGAAAGTTTAATAGTTCAGGCACTTGAACAAAATCTTTAGAAACAATCGCTTCACCCATTATAGTAATTTGTTTTACTACATTCCCCATCTCATCTATAAACTCAGTACAACTAGGTGCATCAATCGTTTTTGCTTGTAGCGATACATTTAATTCTGGATTGTGAAAGTCGAAAAAGAGCGTACTTCCCTCCGTTAAACATTGCGGACACACATTTCCAAGAAGACTAAAATCCTCTTCAATAAATTTAACTTTCGTTTTACAACTACAAACTTTTCCTATTTGAATTGCATCAATCCTAGAGCAATCTACAAAGATAACCTCATTGTCCTCTTGTACGAAGGATACGATACCATTCCTCTTATTAAATGAAAGAAAATAAGATACAACAATTCCGTTTCCGGCAATTACAATACTCTCAACTTTTGTAAAAGGCTCTAGACTACGTAAAAATTCACAAATGCTATTTTGGCGACATCGATAATTTCGTTTCGGCTCACAACCCACTTACACTCCATCCCTTCCCTATATGTTTTATCTAATACGTATAATATGAGCGGAGTATGAGAAAAGCTTGGACAATATAACTTTAACGGAAGGAATTTACACTAACACCAAGGAATCATACATATTTTTCGCTATAAATACATATAACAATTTCATCTTTCATGAAAAAAACGTTATAATGAAGTGTAGCCTCTACGATTACGTTATAAAGGAGATTAAAACAATGGCTAAAATTAAAGTATACCAAGCAAAAGAAGAAAATATGGAAGCAGTAAAAAACATCATTGATGTTGAGGAACAAAATCCAACTGCTGAAAACTTACAAAATCTATACGCATGTGTATTAGATACTGAAGATATGGCATTGCCTGAATCATACATTGAAGAAGATATCTTAATTGATTCTATTGAAGTTATGGTTAACGCTTCTCAAAGCAAAGTAAGAAACTTAGGTGCTTACGATGTAATCGAAGTTCAAAACAAAGGTAAGAAAACACAAATTTTATTATTAGCAGACGAAGAATACGAAATTATCGAAGGCTAATCTAAATTCGTACATACGAAAAAGCTCCCTTCCAATTGGAAAGGAGTTTTTTCATTACGCTTTTGATGTTTCACTCTTTTTATTCTTTTGTTGTTCCTTGATTACCATGCGCTCATTTCCCATAAAGAAAATAAATACGAATGCTAAACCAGCTGGTATCAATGCCCACATAAATGTTTGAACAATTGAACTAGAAAGAGCGTCAATAATTTTATCTAATATTTGCGGCGGGATTTGAGATCTTGCCGATTCCGATAGAATAGCTCTTGAATCTCCTAAAGCGTTTGTATTCATTCCCCCGCTCATTCCTTTAAACGCTTCTTCTAATTGATCTTGGAAACCTGTTCTTTGGATCATTCCGAAGATTGTAATGCCAAGTGTCATACCTAATGAACGAATGAAATTACTCGTTGAAGTCGCAGATCCGCGCTGTTCCATACCGAAGTTGTGAATAGCTGCCATACTTAGTACAGAGAATGAGAAACCTACTCCAAATCCGATAATAATCATATACACTGTTAATAATGCACGACTTGTTTCTGGCGTTAATGTGCTTAATAAGAATAGTCCAATTAGCATAATAACAGCAGAAATAATCATAATGTTTCGGTAGCTAAGCTTTGTCGTTAAAAATCCGCCTAATTGCGCAGTTACGACTGATCCTAACATCATCGGTAAAAGTAATAGTCCTGAGTTTGTTGCAGTGCCACCGTAAACACCTTGAATGAATAACGGTATGTAAACAGTTGCTGACATAAACGCAGCACCGTAACATAATGCAATAATAGTGCTCATGCCGAATAATCGCTGTTTAAACATTTCAAATGATATGATTGGCTCTTCTACTTTTCGTTCAATAAAAATAAATGCAATAATTAAAATAGCGAATCCACCAAATAAACTTAAAATAAAATTAGAATCCCAATCATACTTTTGTCCACCAAGCTCTAAAGCAAACATTAAGCAAACTACTGCACCAACTAAAGTAATTGCACCAAACCAATCAATTTTTTGCTTTCTATGAACTCGTGATTCTTTATAAAAGAATGTAATAAAAATAAGTGCTAAAATGCCAAGCGGTAAGTTAATATAAAATACCCAGTGCCAGCTAATGTAATCTGTAATATACGCACCAAGCAATGGACCAAAAATACTTGATAAACCAAATACTGCTCCAAATAATCCACCCATTTTCCCGCGCTTTTCTGGAGGGAAAATATCAAAAACGATAGTAAATGCGATCGGCACTAATGCCCCACCGCCAATACCTTGAATGGCACGATAAATACCTAACTGTGTAATATTTTCAGCAGTACCACAAAGTGCCGAACCAATCATAAAGACGATTAAACCGAAAATAAAGAATCTCTTTCTACCATACATATCTGATAGTTTTCCGAATATTGGCATACCTGCCATTTCTGCAACCATATAGGCAGAAACGACCCATACAAAGTTTTCAAGGCCTCCTAAGTCACCAACGATTGTTCCCATTGCTGTTACGACAATGGTATTATCCATTGATGCCATTAAAATACCTAGCAATAAGCCCGCCACAACAAAGCCGAGCTTATTATTTTTCTCAACCATAACCTTGCTCTCCCTCGTACTACTTATATTTGTTTATGTTCTTTTACGACTGCATTACCTTTTTGGTTGAAACTAGTATGATATTCTACAACACTAATTTCACACCCTGGACCAATGGTAACGTTGTTTCCTCTTACTACTTCAGCGATAGTATGCTCTAAATAAATTTCATCTCCTTCAATGATAGACGTTTGGAGGCTTCCTGCGTGACTTGTAAATGGAATAAACCTCGCTTTTTTACGAACGGAAATCTTCTTACCACCAATTTCTCTCATTTTACTCCCTTCATAACGAAGTGAAATTTCAATATTTTCAGCATTAAGTAATCCATCACTTTCAAGGCCACCAGTTAGTGATAGTTCTTCAACTTCAATATCTCCTTTTACATTTAAAGCGCCTTTCACATCTACGAAATCACCAGTTAACTTCCCCTTAACTTCTATCATACCTCTTACTTTTGTTTTTTCAATATGTGCATCACTATGCATTTGTGTATTTCCGTATACTTTTACATATTCCGCAGTTACATTTCCTTGTACTTCACTATCTCCATACACGACATAATTTTTCACTTTCATATTACCGCGCACTTCACTCGTGCCGTACGTTTTAAATTCATTACAGCTCATATCATTAGAAATCGTTCCTTCACCGCGAATCTTCACTTTGTTATAATCCCCGCCTGCTGAACTACCAGAACCATTAACAGTAAGACTATGTTGATGTTCCATATTACTTTCTCCCTCCCATTAGACCTGCTTCATTTCTTTTACATTTGCGCTTTTATCGACAGTCAGAACACCTGTATATTCAATGAGTTCAATCTCACAGTTCGCTCTTACTGTCACATTGTTTCCTCTTACCGTTCTTATGTGAGCATAATCAATATCAATATTGTCACCTTCTAATAGTTCAGCCTCTAATTGCATACCAAATACTGATTTAAACAGTCTACTAAAAGTACTTAGTCTATGTTTTACTTTAATCGTTTGACCACCAATTTCTTTCGCTCGACATGTACCGTGAATATTAATATTTATTTCATCCGCGCTTAATAATCCGCCAATTGTAAATTGTCCTTCTGAAGAAAAAGTATCCACTTCACAATTACCATCAATCGTCGCTTGACCATTGACTTTAAATTCTTCACCAGTTACATTACCACCTATCGTACCTTTTCCTGCAATTTTTAAACTGTTCGCCTTCACATCTTGCGTAATTGTTGCTTTTCCATCAATACGCATCGTTTCTGCATGAACTGTGCCATCGACTTTACCCGATCCACTAATTCTTGCATTGCTGCTTTTCAAATTTCCAGTAACAGCACCGTAACCGTTACATTCAAATTGATCACATTCAATATTTCCCGTAACAGTCCCTTTTCCATTTAATTGTACTTTATGAAACTCGCCGCCATTCGATGAACCGTAACCATTTATAATCAAATTATCTGTACGCATTCTTTTTCCTCCACTACAACAGTTTAGTTTTTAATGCTTCGGTATATTTCATAATCGCTTCGTGTAAAACAATTTTAGTACCTTTTTCAAAAATTAAATCGTCCACGTTTGAAACTAAGAAACAAGTAGAAATCCCTAACTTTCGGACGATGATTAAATCACAAGTTTTATGCTTAATCGCTTCATAATTTTCACGTAAAACTTGCAAGACCATTTTTCCTTCTTCTAAACTAATCTCACCTGATTGTAGTAATTCTTCTAACATATACACATAAAGAATATCCACAAATTGAAACTCTGTTGTTTTATTCGTTCGTTCTATGAAGAATTGTAAAACTGGTTCTGATGCAATTTCTTTGCGTAATACGTCTTCCTTTGTTAAAAGGATTTCCCTCACACTCGGTGAAAACATATTTGCTAGTTCATCAAGTGATAAATCCTCTTTCATCGTTTGGATTTTATCAATACGCTCTAATATCTTTTCTTTCGGAAAAAATGTCTCTTGACCCGTGAATGTTGACTTTCGTACAAACCAATCTTCCGGTATTAAATTTTTTCTTTTCCACCTATATAACTGTCCGTATGAAATACCAGTTAGTTCTAATAAATCTTTTTTTGAAATTAAATCTGTACTCAACTGTATAACACTCCTTCCTGATAATAATGTAACATAACACTGTTACGTTGTAAATGGACTTTTATCATAAGTAGCGTAACAATGTGTAAAACAACCCTATTTTACAAACAAAAATAGGGTTTTCACGCATCCTATGAAATGCGTAAAAACCCTTATATATCAACATGTAAACCATATTTCATAAAAATCAATCCACCCTTGTGAATTAATCATTATATTTTGTACTTTTTCGTGAGAAGTTACTTGTTGATTGTTACGATATAAAGGAATAATATGAATGTGACGTAACAAAGTGTCCTCAATATCGCGTAACAATGTAACTCTATTCTCTAATTGTTCTTGTTTAAAATAAGGGGACAACGTTTTATGAAAATCCATACTGCTTTGACCATGAATAAAACTGTTTTTTGTAAGAAACATATATAGTAGACTATCTTCAATTCGCTCGCTAATAGTTGCACTATCATGCATCATATCCGCCTCTTGTATCGTACTCATTTCCAATAACTCTTCTATTTCAAGAAAATTAGTTTCTACACGAATCCCGTACTTCGCACACTCTTTTTTTATCCATTGTGCATCTTCAACGTGATCTCTTCCTGTAAATGTATAGAGTTGTAGCACTTCATTATGATACGTACTTCTCTTAATTAAACTTTCTATATCTTCCTCAATTTCTACTATGCTTTCATTTGCTAATATTAGTTTCTTTGCCACTTCTCCACGTTCTCCACCGAGTTCTTGAACAATTTTATCGCCATGAATAATTTTATGTAGCGCCTTTCGAAATAGCTCATCTTGCATTGGTCCTTCTTTTACAAGATTGAACGTTACATATGTCACGTTCAATTCAAGCCGAGAAATTTCTTTATTATATTTTTCTTTATCTTTATACTGTGCCTTTACTAACACGTCATATGTATTTACACTTTTCTCCACATTCATTAGTTCAATTCGGTCAAGAAAAGGTCTTTCACGATAATATAAATCGTGTACTTCTAATACAAATAAATGTGCATTCTTCTCTCGCAATATAAATGGGCCTGTACCAATGAAGTTTCCTGCTTCATCTTCAATTACGATAGAACACTGTTCTGCGCTAAGCATATGTAAAAACATCCTATTTTCAGTATGTAATCGAATTTCAACAACATATTCATCCACTGCACGGACACTTTCAACATGTTGTAACATCCATGCGTGTGGGTTGTTTTCAGCTTTCATAAATCGATTCAATGAATGTATAACATGATGTGCAGTAAGTCGTTTTCCATTATGAAGGTGAATGCCTTTTCTTAAATAAAAAGTCCATACCTTTTCAGCATCATTATATTGCCAGTGAAAAGCAAGTCCTGGTTCTATAGAGTTTGTTTCCTCATTTACATATACGAGTGTATCAAAAATATGTTTAACCATATGACATTCTGATCTCATCGTAGCGTATACCGGATCTAAAGCAATGTCTAGATTCATTTGTACTTGCAAACGAAGTACATCTTTTCTTCCTTTAGGTGTCCTTTCTATTTTATGACCAAATATGGAATCTACCCAAACTTCATACTCTTTCTTTACTAAAGGAAATTGTGAGCTGTAGCGTTCCACAAATGAGATTCCACTTTTCACATCTCCTTTTTTCGTTAGTTCTTTTCCTCTCTCTAAAATTAATGTCATCGGTTGCATTTGAAATATTAATTTAGAACGATTCCCTCTCCCGCGCCCTGGAAACCAAGTGATCCAATGTAACTCTTCTAATTTTTTTATAATTAATTTACTATTACGCTCCGTACAAAATAATGTTTCTGCTATCATTTGTACCGTTACTTCTAATTGTTCTCCTTCTTGTCTCCCTTTACCATAAACACACCATAGTTCAATATATTGATCTAAAATAAACATCATAATCCCCCTAAAAGGTGAAAAATAACCCCTTTTGTTTCTACCCTTTTTACATCGCTCCTTTCATCTTATCATTTCAATATAGAAAGGAGGAATTAATATTGAACAATCTCTTACTGCGTTATAACAAACCAATTATTATAAGACTGTGCGGTGAATTATTAACCCGAACAACTGAATCTATGTTAGCTCTCATTATGATTATTTACGTTAATAAAATGTTAAATGGTAATCTAATAATAACCATGCTCATTTTCGGACTACAACCTCTTTCAGATATCGTATTTACACTTATTGCTGGGGGAGTTACTGATAAATATGGGCGAAAGAAAATTATGTTACTCGGCTTATTGCTGCAAGGCGTTGCAATCGGCAGCTTCGTCTTTGCTCAATCTGTTTTTATATTTGCATTGTTATACGTCATAAATGGGGTGGGCCGTTCCTTATATATTCCGGCTCAACGTGCACAAATTGCTGATTTAACAAAACAAAAACAGCAAGCAGAAATTTTTGCTCTTCTGCATACGATGGCTGCAATTGGTTCCGTAATTGGTCCAATAATTGGTGCTATCTTTTATCGTACTCACCCTGAATATTTATTTATAATGCAAAGCATTACACTTATGGTATATGCAGTAGTTGTATGGACACAGCTTCCAGAAACTGCTCCAGCACTTACAATACCAAAGCAAAAACTTGAATTATCATCTCCAAAACAATTTGTACGTAAACATTACGCAGTTTTAGGACTTATGATTACTACGCTTCCTATTAGCTTTTTTTATGCACAAACTGAAACAAATTATCGCATTTTCGCCAAACATATATTTCCGGATTTCATATTCATACTCGCTTTTATTTCAACATGCAAAGCTATTATGGAAATCATTCTGCAAATTTTTCTCGTGAAATGGTCTGAACGATTTTCCATGACGAAAATTATACTTATTTCTTACATTTGCTTTACAATAGCTGCAATTGGCTATGGATTTTCAACAACAATCGTGTCACTATTTTTCACGTTACTCTTTTTAGTCATTGGAGAAAGTATTGCTTTAAACCATTTACTTCGATTCGTTTCAGAAATCGCTCCAACAAATAAACGTGGATTGTATTTTTCAATTTACGGGTTGCATTGGGATATTTCTCGAACGTGTGGTCCTGTACTTGGTGCGGTTTTATTAAGTCAACTAAACGGTAGTATGCTATTTTATATTTGCGCTTGTTTCTTAATAACTGGAGGCATTATGCAAGCGCTGTTTGTTCAAAATGTAGAACGTAATAAAATAAAAAAAGATATTTCGGATCATACCCATCATATTTTATAGGCTGCTTTCCTTATCCATTTATCAGTAAAAATAAAAAAGAAGGATGTCACAAAAATCTCGGGACTTTTGTGACATCCTTTCTTTTTTATCCTGCCATTTTATTTATACTATCCTCTGGTGAAAATACCGAAATATGATTTACCTTACCAGTCGATTTTGGAATAATGAATTTCAGCTCAAACTGATTGTTTACTTTATATACATATATTTTATCTTCCCCATTTACCTTAACTGAAGCTGCTTTTCCTAATGCTTTCTCTATATCTTGTAATGTAATTGATTTTAGTTCAGCATGATAGGAGCGTACATCAAAAACTTGTGATCCTTTATTAAAACCGAAGGAGACATTTTTATTTGTAAAGGTAGCGTACATGCCGTTACCTGCTTGTTCCGTTTTATCTGCTTTCCCCCAAGCTTTTTCTATTTCTTCAATATCTCCTGTATGCGCTGCGAACGGAACGTTAGGTACTTTTCCTTCTTTCGCTAATTCAAATAATTCTTTAACGTGGTTAATTGATTTTTGATTTATCACTGAATTTTTTTGATTTGCATCTGTTGGTGATTTTGTTGATTCTTCATTAATTGATTTTACTTCAGGCTCTTTCTTTTCTTCTGAAGAATTATTCTGTTCGTTTTTACTATTTTCCGAAGTTAGGTTTGTTTCCTTTTTTTCGTCTGTCCCTTTACATGCTACTAATGCAAATATGCATGTAAAAGCAAGAAATAACATAGCTATCTTTACATACACTTTCATACATTTCAGCTCCCTATTATAATCTTATTCATTTCGATAACCAATCCATTACACTACTTTTTAAATCGTGGTTTTTCCAAAAAGTAAATGCTTCACTCTCTCCTAATGCTTGCACAACATATTCTACATAAGCTGTTCCTAAAAAATATCCAAGTCGGTTGTATCCAAAATATTGTCCACCAGATAACCGGAACCACTCTTTCTCTTTTTCTAACGTCCATCCTTCTATATAATCTTCCAAAAAACGTTTCTTTATATATTCTTCATTTTCTATATAACATTGTAACCAACGTTCTCCATCATTGTTATATGAGTAGTACACTGATTCATTTACGCCTTTTATAATTTGTTTTGATAAATATGTTGCAACACCCTCGCGATACAAATTAACTGCCGCGTCAGTCCACTCGGCTTTATCCCAATCCATTCCATCTTTTTGTAACATAACATTATGACATATATGTCCTATTTCGTGAGCGACAATAACACGAAGATGATTTAAATCTGGAGATAATTTTTCTGCTGCAAAAAACACATCTCCAATAATCTCCCTTTCTACAAATGCGTTAGAGCTAAACCCTCCAACAAATAAATGAAATTTCATATTTACATTAAAGTTATATTTATTATGATATTCATTCGTTATCTCTTGAATAATAATCGGTAATACTTCTGCTATGATACGAATATCTACTATTTTTGCGGGATATTGTTTAATAGCATTAGAAAGACGTTCTCTCGTTTTAGGACAATGATACTTAAAGTATTCTTCAAATATCTCTGGATGCGAAGTAAAGTATTGATTGAGGACTGTCAATTCTACATCGTTACTTTCCCATACTTTTAAAAAACTTGGAATTGTATTATTTATCATTTTCCCCATCTCCTTATATATCCCTTCTCGTCATTTACACTGCAATCCTTCCTTAAACAGAAA
Source organism: Bacillus cereus (assembly GCF_007678085.1). Lineage (GTDB taxonomy): Bacteria > Bacillota > Bacilli > Bacillales > Bacillaceae_G > Bacillus_A > Bacillus_A cereus_BE. The sequence continues at coordinate 1,265,911 of NZ_VEDW01000001.1, forward strand.
AAGCAACAAAGAAAGATGAACCTTCTTTGTTGCTTTTTTGTTTAATCAAACCATTTATCACCATCAGAACTCCATTTACCATTATGCAAATCATAACATTCATCATAATAATGAAAAAAGCTGTCCAAAAAGGACAGCTTTACATATGTATTTTTACACTTCGATTGACTTACCATCTTCAACAATATGATAAAGTAAGTGAGCTAAATGATGAATTGGGCCATACTCTTCCTCTTCTTCATCTGTTTCACCGTGGAATTCAAGATCATTTAAGTATAGTGCTAAAAATTGATAGTATAGTTTTAAATCAAATCCGTAGCACGCAGTTGGCTCTTCATGATCCCCTTCGTATTGTAACATTAAGTATTGATCATTTCCTTCTGCATCTTCTGCATCAAAGAATACGAAAAATCCAACGTTTGTATCTAAATCAAATAGATGACGAGTACCTTTTTCTGTTGCTTTATTGAAGTCCTCTTCACTTAATTTATGTACTGTTGTCGCTTTAGCATTATCTTCTTGATGGAAATTTACTGTAAATGTTTTCAATGCTGACACCTCCTGATTGTATAATACTAGCATAACATATAAAAAGGACTGCTTACAAATGTAAACAGTCCATACATTCATTTCCGCATTGCTCGTAATAAAAAGCTTACGATGAAAATTAAAATAATCGCACCGATTAAAGCTGGAATAATTGCAAACCCGCCGATTACAGGGCCAAAACTACCAAGTAATTTCGTACCAATCCAAGAACCGATAATACCAGCAATAATATTACCAATTACGCCACCAGGTACGTCTTTTCCAGTAATTAAGCTTGCAAACCATCCTAATATACCACCGACGATTAAAGACCAAATCATATAATAACCTCCTTTATATTTCACAGATCAAATAATAATTAGAAACAATTGCTTACCATTAGTTATGTTACATTTTTCATTAGTTATTCATACAGAGTAACTATTAGATTATTTCAAAATAATGAACGACCAATTTTTCCGACTTATGGTTAATGCCTTTCCTATTTCACATATTAAGGACAGTCAGGCTTTAATATTGTCTGCATAAACTCTTCTTTAAAAGCGGGATAGTTAAAACCAACTGCAATTTTTTGAATAGGTCTATTATCAAAAGTTGTCGGCTCAGCAATTTTTCTAAAGTCTGCCACACTTTGTCCTCTTGTTACATCGTTTGTCGTACTAATCCAAACTGCAGATTTTTTATATTCAAAAATATCATCATTAATAAAAGAAATGAACGGAAGTAAATCGTGAATCGGACTTCCAGCAATACCCGGGTATTCTTTTTTATAAAAGTTTTCATAATAAAAATCAATCATTGGTTTAATTAGCTTCGCCTGCCCTGTTCCTTCTTTATTAATAATATCCACCATTTCAGGAGTAATGAGTGCTTCTTGCGTTACATTTAACGGATAAATAGTCGCATTCTTCGCGTACTTCATCACAATATTCGCTGCGATTGGATCACCATAAAAATTTGCTTCTGATACAGGAGTAACGTTACCAGGAAATAAAAACGCACCGCCCATAATATAATACGAACATACCTTATCCATGACATTTGGATATAATAAAAATAACGTTGCCAATGTTGTTAATCGTCCTGTCGCTACAATAATGATATCTTCTGGACAAGGCTCAATTAATTTAATTAATTCACAAAAATTTTCCCGTTTACAAATTCTCATATCAGGTGGAATAATTGGACCTAAACCGTGATCTCCATGGATTTCAGGAAAGAATAAAGGTTCTTCTGCTGTCATCGGTCTTGCTGCACCCTCAATGATTTTTACTTCTGTAGCATAGTATCTTTCTAAAAAATACACATTTTCTGTTACAATCTCTCGCGATACATTCCCATATTCAGCAACAATACCTATAATATCTAATTTACATGTTTTATTTGCATAAATTAACGCCACAGCATCGTCAATACCAAAGTCTCCAAAAAAGATGATTTTCTTATTTACTATCCTCACCCCTCTTCAGCATAATCTACTACTATTATTATGTGAAAAAGACAAGGCTGTGAAACAGTGCAAACTAAAAAAGCCGCCTATTTATTGGCGACTTCAATCTTTTTATAAGATAAATATGCTAGTACATTTTTACTTGAATCGTATTTCGGATTATTTCCTTTTCTCGGTTCTCTCATATGAGTCTTTTCAAATCCAGGAATGTCCGGCATTTTCTCCATAAATTCAAGCATTTCTTCTTCAGTTCCTTCAATACGTACGCGAATCATTATTACTTTTCCTCAATTCTCATTTTCTCTGTACTAAGTATAACGTACTTTGAAAAGACTGCAAGAAATTTATCTTTTTAATGTCGCGCTTTTTTTACATACAAACAGTGCCATTTCAGTATAAAATGAATCTATTTTATTATTTTCAAATTGAATATGAAAGAATTCTTGCATTTCAACTGGTGTTTTCATCATACATTCTGTTAACTTCATACGTTTCTGCAACGGTACATTCATCATATCGCACCACCAGTCAAATTCAAATTTCTTGTCAAAAGTTAGACATGACTGCATTTGCAAACCGTTCTTTTCTAACAAGGCAATCCATTCTGTTTTTTTCAACGCACGTTCATGACTCGGGTCCCGCTTTTTTTCTATAAAATTATAAAATGTATCGTATTCATTATTTTCCGGTGAAACATTATCTATTAAAATAAACAATCCATTATCTTCTAACGTACGATTTACTTCATAAATAAACTGAGCTGGATTCGTAAAATGATGCGCTGCAATTCGGCATGTTATCGTATCAAAAGAACGATCTGCAAACGGTAAACTTTCTGCGTTTCCAGCGACAAAAGATACATTTTCATGTCCATTGCTTATAATGAAATTTTTCGCATTCTCTAACATTTTTTCTGTTAAGTCTAAGGCAACTATTTCTTGAAACAATGGGGCTAATACATTCGCAACATGCCCACCGCCTGTAGCAATATCAAGAAGACGATTATTATGACGAGACTCAACTTGTTGAACTACATATTGTAAATCCGGTCCTTTAGCATGAATTTTACTTTTCACATACTTTTCCGCATTATTACCAAACTGTTGTTGCACAAGCTCTTCTTTACTCATTTTATCATCTTCTTTCTATTGTTATTTTCACGATTCAGATACCTAATAAATTCTATTTCATATTTTCAATTCCTCTTTTCGACAGATTATATGTTGCTTTGAAAAAATAAAAAAACCGTAAGAATATATCTCACAGTTTTTTAGCTTTCTATATAGTTTCTTTTTTCCTTTCTTCATTTCCTGAAGTTAGACTACCAATAGCATCCGCCGTTACTTCCACCACAAATTCACAAATACCTGCGACCACTTCTCCAATCACTTCATCCATCTTTTTACCCCCTTATTTTATGTAACTTATTTGTATTATAGAAAAGTTTGCTTATTTGGAACTATCGGAAAACGTGACAACAACATTACAGTTTTGTAAGCTTTTTCAATTTGTTTAGCTTCTATCCTTTGTAACTCGAAGTATGAGTAACAAGCATATAGGTCATCATAATAGTATGTAAATTCAATTATGCTAAAGGAGGCGTGTAAAATATACTACGTAAAATTAATTAAAGGTCAATCTTTCTATGCTTTTGATCATCGTTTCTTTATGTCTGAAGAAGAAGAGGTTTCCGAGAAAGTTTATAACTACTTAAGTCGTAATGAATTTTTTGAAGTACGTAAGGAAGAATATTCTGCTTAAAGCATAAAAAAACATCAAGAAATTATCTACTTGTGATAATTTCTTGATGTTTTTATTTTATTTATCCTTACTTTCAAAGAATATTTAAGCATAAGTTTTTTACATTTTGACTTACTTGTTTTATCTATTAACACATCAAATTTTTGACAAATCAAAAAGATTGAAATCCACTCATGAAACACGTAATATAGACTCTGACTCTAAAAAAGTTCGTTACTAATAATACATAAAATAAGGAGGTTTTATATACGAGTTTTTCATTTTAAAAGACGGAGAGGTTTTATATTATGTGGCGCAATAAAAATGTTTGGATTGTTTTAATTGGGGAGTTTATTGCTGGTCTCGGGTTATGGCTTGGTATTCTTGGTAACCTTGAATTTATGCAAAAATATGTCCCTTCTGATTTCATGAAATCCGTAATATTATTTATCGGATTATTAGCAGGTGTTTTAGTCGGTCCTATGGCTGGACGCGTCATTGATCAGTATGAAAAGAAAAAAGTTCTTCTTTACGCTGGGTTCGGTCGCGTTATTAGTGTTATTTTTATGTTTTTCGCTATCCAATTTGAAAGTATCGCCTTTATGATTGCTTTTATGGTTGCTCTTCAAATTTCAGCAGCATTTTACTTCCCTGCATTACAATCTGTAATTCCACTTATCGTACGTGAGCATGAGTTATTACAGATGAACGGTGTACATATGAATGTAGGTACAATCGCTCGTATTGCGGGTACTTCACTAGGTGGAATTCTTTTAGTTGTAATGAGTTTACAGTATATGTATGCCTTCTCAATGGCAGCGTACGCTTTATTATTCCTCTCAACTTTCTTCCTACAATTCGAAGATAAGAAATCAACAACACCAAGTAAACAAGCTGCAAAAGATAATAGCTTTATGGAAGTATTTCGTATATTAAAAGGAATTCCTATTGCTTTTACAGCACTTATATTAAGTATTATCCCTCTATTATTTATAGCTGGATTTAATTTAATGGTAATTAACATAAGTGAAATGCAACATGATCCAACGATTAAAGGATTTATATATACCATTGAAGGTGTCGCATTTATGTTAGGGGCCTTCGTTATTAAACGTTTATCTGACCATTTCAAACCTGAAAAATTATTATATTTCTTCGCAGTTTGTACCGCTTTTGCACACCTATCATTGTTCTTTAGCGATATAAAATGGATGTCCCTTACATCATTTGGTTTGTTTGGTTTTAGTGTCGGATGCTTCTTCCCTATTATGTCAACAATCTTCCAAACGAAAGTGGAAAAAAGCTATCACGGCCGTCTTTTCTCATTCCGTAATATGTTTGAGAGAGTTATGTTCCAAATCGTTTTACTCGGCACAGGCTTCTTCTTAGATACGATTGGATTGCAATATATGGTTCTAATCTTCGGAGTTATTTCATTACTAATTATTTTCATATCACTATCAAAACAGAAACAGTATGAAAAACAACCTTCGCAATCTGCGAATTTATAACATAGCAAAGGAGCATGGATTAATCTAATGATCAATGCTCCTTTGTTATATACAATCTTATTAATTACGTTTACTGAAATGATTTAAAGGAGTACCCCATTTTGCTTTCGAATATAATATATAAATAAGGTATATAGGAGGCGCAAAATGTCTGATGGCATCCAGTTATTTATTATCCTTTTTGTTGTATTCGTTATGTTTAGCATCATAAACTTTTTAGCAATTTCCCTATCTCAACATAGCTTTAAAAGAAGAATCGTGGCAGGCGTCATATTTTTACTGCTAATGCCTATAATTTTTTTGACAACTACGGCACTCACTTCTATATTCGATAACGTTGGTTTTGGAGCAATTAACCTAACCTCTTCTATTGTAAATATGTATATTTTAAACGGTATTATCATTCTTCTTTCCGCTTCATTTATCCTCAAAAAACAAAATATAAGATAGCACACTAGGCATGAATCTGTATTACATAAGATTCATGCCTTTTTATTTTAAAAACTTTACCTTTCCTAATTTTTATATGAAATTAAATAATTCTTTATAAAAATTTAAACTTTATTTATTACAATATTCCTATCGTATTCGCATGTTTAATGAAAATAAAAAGAAAGGAGTACAAAATGAAAAAGGTTTTATTACTTATTCCAATATTCATCGTTCTACTTAGTGGATGCAGCAATAATGATATATACGGTTCTTGGGAAGTTGTTGATAACAAAAATGGTCTTTGTCCTGCATCTTATAAATTTGAAACAGTTGTAAAAGAAGAAAAGAAAGAAAAAATTGTGCAAAACTTAGTGGAAATGCAAACAACGCAGCAAAAAGAAGATTTATACAAAGGTTCATTTGTAAAGGATTCTAATTTGTATCACATTGATTATGGTAACTCATTTACATCGGATCAAACTTTACAAGTTGTCGATGGCAAATTAAACGTATACTTTTATGCAGTGGAAAAATTGTGTACATATAAAAAGATATGATTACACTTTATATAAAACGCAGAAAATATTTTCTGCGTTATTTCTATTTTACAAAGCTTACTCAAAAGCATTTCCCTCTTTTAAATCTTGAAATTTAAATGTAATATTATATAATAACAATGTTTATAATGTGAGGTGTTTTTTTGAGAAGTTTAAGTTCATTAATTTTATCAACAATCTGCTCCATTATCCTAATCCTATGGAATGGGCTCTCATTTTATGAAAAATTCACGACAGGAAATTCATACTATTGGCTTAGTGGTATATTAGGCCTCGTTTTCGTGTTCTTTTTCATCCAAAATATGCGGGATATACTTAACAAAAACTACAAAACATCCTAAACCATCTAAAAAGATATAATTGACAGTTCAGTTAACCGGTACTTATTTACAGCTCCCTTTTCAAATAAACTAATCCTCCCTCTAAATTTGTCAATCGTTTTAATTTTCATAAAAAAATGATAAAATGTAATCATGTGTTTTCAGAATAATTAAAAACGCAGAAAGAAAACACTGTTTTTAGGAGGGGTTTTGATGACTTACACGTTAGCAACTAGAATGAAAGCATTCCAATCTTCTATATTTAGTGAATTAGGGGCTTATAAAAAAGAAAAAATTGCAGCAGGTCACAAAATGATTGATTTAAGTATTGGGAATCCTGATATGCCGCCTGCTGACTTCGTAAGAGAAGCAATGGTACATACAGCAAGTGAAAAAGAAAGTTATGGATACACATTAAGTGGTATTCAAGAATTTCACGAAGCTGTAACTGAATATTACAACAACACTCATAACGTTAAATTAAATGCCGATAAAGAAGTTTTATTATTAATGGGTTCACAAGATGGACTCGTTCATTTACCTATGGTCTATGCGAATCCGGGAGATATTATATTAGTTCCTGATCCAGGATATACAGCTTATGAAACTGGAATTCAAATGGCTGGTGCAACATCCTATTACATGCCTTTAAAGAAAGAAAATGATTTCTTACCTAACTTAGCAGCTATCCCCAAAGATATTGCTGATCAAGCGAAGATGATGATTTTAAACTTTCCAGGAAATCCAGTTCCAGCAATGGCTCATGAAGATTTCTTTAAAGAGGTAATCGCATTCGCGAAAAAGCATAATATTATTGTTGTCCATGATTTTGCTTATGCTGAATTTTATTTTGATGGTAATAAACCAATTAGCTTCCTCTCTGTACCTGGTGCTAAAGAAGTTGGCGTAGAAATCAACTCTTTGTCAAAAAGTTATAGTTTAGCAGGTAGCCGTATTGGATATATGATTGGAAACGAAGAAATCGTTCGTGCACTTACTCAATTTAAATCTAATACAGATTATGGTGTGTTTTTGCCAATTCAAAAAGCGGCATCAGCGGCACTTAGAAATGGTGCTACGTTCTGTGAGAAAAACCGAGTTATTTATCAAGAACGTAGAGATACCTTAGTTGATGGATTCCGAACATTTGGTTGGAATGTCGATAAGCCAGCAGGTAGTATGTTCGTCTGGGCCGAAATTCCGACAGGCTGGACTTCTATAGATTTTGCTTATGCGTTAATGGATGGTGCGAATGTCGTTGTTACACCAGGTCATGCATTTGGACCTCACGGAGAAGGCTTTGTACGTATTGCACTCGTTCAAGATAAAGAAGTATTACAACAAGTCGTTGAAAATATTAGAAATAGTGGTATTTTTTCTCTTGAAAAAGTAAATGAATTAGTTAAAAATTAATGATAACTCCCCTGCTTAACTGTAGCAGGGGTATTATTTATTGGAGGTACTTATATGCATATTAAAGACACTCTTCCTCATCGTTATCCATTTTTAATGATTGATAAAATAACAAATGTAAAACATGGTGAATCAGTTACCGGATATAAACTCATTTCAAATAACGAGTGGTTTATAAATGATAATCAAAAGCATATGCCTCATATGTTAATTGTAGAAGCACTTGCTCAGCTTAGTGCATTTGTACATACAAGTAACTCTGAAGGTTTAGGCTTTCTCTCCTCATTAGATGGGGTTGAATTCCACGGAAAAGCATATCCTGGTGATAAACTTAATTTACATTATGAGCTAACTCGCAATCGCCGAGGTTTTGCTCTCGGTAAAGGTACTGCAACTGTAAACGATCAGCCAATTGTAACTATAGAAAAGCTATTAATATATCAAGCAGAATAGAGGCATGTAATTCGCCGGGGTATCTAACTCCTACAAATTCGTTTCACCAACATGAACAGAGTAAATAAATTACTTGGTTAGGAGCAGGAAAATGGAAAGTACTATCGGTATCGATGCTGGAGGAACTTTAACGAAAATTGCTTATTTAAACGAACAAAAGCAATTAGCTTTTGAAAAATTTTATTCAAATGAACAAGTTAAAATAATAAATTGGCTTAAGAAAAATACTCGTATAAAACAAATATGTATTACCGGTGGTAAAGCAAAACGATTACATCAACTACTTTCAGACTCATATAAAATAGTAGAACTAAACGAATTTGAAGCTACTCTTATAGGTGTCCGATACATATTAAAAGAAGAGAAATATGATATAAACAACTTTATTTTAACAAATATCGGTACAGGTACTTCCATTCATTACGTTTATAATGACCAATATATTCGTGCTGGTGGAACCGGCGTTGGCGGTGGTACTATTATGGGGCTTTCAAAATTATTAACAAATATAGATCAGTTTGAAGATGTGATTCCTTTAACAAAAGTAGGTTCTAGAAAAGAACTAGATATTACGGTTGGAGATATTTATGGTGGCATTCTCTCACCTATTGATAATAGCTTAACTGCAAGTAATTTTGGTAAAACCGCTATTACAGAATCAAATTATAATAGCTCAGATATACTTGCTACTGTACAAGGACTCGTCGGTGAAGTCGTTACTGCATTAAGCCTTCAATTCGCCGAAACAAAAAACATTGACCATATTATTTATATTGGTTCGACTCTATGTAATAACATACACCTTCAAAATATTATTAGTAGCTACACAAAATATCAAAATAAAATACCTATTTTTTTACAAGATGGTGGTAATAGCGGTGCGGTTGGTGCTTTACTTCATGCTACGAATAAAAAAAGCTGACTTTGGTCAGCTTTTTTGCAACGGTACTTCAAATTCAATAATTGATTCCCCGTTCTCTCCAATTCGCTCTACACTAATTCTATCAATTACACATTTTATCTTTTCAGGGAAACTATGAATTTCCTTAGCTACTTCAGCAGCTAACTCAGCACTTTCTTTTCTCCCGACTGTTACATGCGGTATGTACGGAATATCTTCTTTCAAAAATTGTAATAAAACGCCTGTATACAGCATATCGTGAAGTTCTTCTATTTGTTTTTTCCCCTTTTCAATTCGTAAAAATAAATATTCCCTTTCACTCGTAATTTTATTCACAAATTCAATTTCTATCTCTTGTATCCCTTTTGATAATTTTAAAATATGTAATTTCAGCTCATCATTTGAAGTTGAGCTCTCAAATGGGAATACAATTGTAATATGCGGTGGGATTAAACCAAATAAAGGATCATGTTTTTTCCTAATCTCCTCTATTTCATTAATAGACATGTCGTTTAGAAAAAGTAATATTGTACGCATTTTTATATCCCCCTACTTTCTCTTTTTTATATTCATAATATTGTATGGCAGCGTGCACTTCAACAAATGATTTCAATTACATATAAAAAGAAAAAACTTCTCAAAAGAAAAGTTTTTTCTTATAAAGCATGATAACTATTTTCCTACCAAACTTTCCTAAACTTTATATAACAAGCAATTCTCCAAGGGATAATATACGATACTGCAACAACATAAAATAATAAACCAATCGTTTGTTGTTCTAAATCTACAATATATTTCCTTGAACCATACCTTAAAATAACCAGTAGAATAAAAGTAATTAAAAAAGCTGCACTTTTTTTCGTATAAATATTCCCATCATCTCTTCGTTCATAATTTGTTAAAACTATAAGTGGTACGGCGAAAAGAACTCCAATGAATGCTGCTATAGTAGCTTGTAAAATAGCTGGATGCACAGGACCAAAACACCATAAAACACCTGGTGTTAAAAATAACAATGGCCACAAAATCCGTTTTCCCGTCCCCTTAATTGGTTTATGCATAGAACGATAACGACGCCAAAATATTAATAGTGCAATGCATAAAAATACGGTAATGAGTGAAGATGAGTCTCCCATTTTCTGTCCTTCTCTCTATAGTAATCTAACAATATTTTAAATCGTTTGTTCGAATGATACTTTACGAATAAATATACTAGTAGTTATGATATAAAGAACAGTTAATCCAATTGAAATAACAGTAAAATATGGAATATCTACTAAGGATACATCACTCGTAAATAATAAACCAGTTACCCCTGCCTCTCCATAAAGCACACTATTTGTTGATAAGAAAAGTGTCCCACCAATCATAAGACCAGTCCACTGAAATCGATGTTTAAAAACTACTACTACTTGGAAGAAACATGCTGTTGTAACATAAAATAAAAATTGCAATATTGTACTCTCGTTACACCGAATGAAACTGCTAAACGGAATAGCTCATCTTGTATGAGGAAAACACTCCCTACTATAAATAACATAATTGCTATTGAAGGGTTATTTATAATTTCGGGTAAATAACCCATGTTCGCTCCATTTAAATGAGCAGCATTTAAAGCCCCTTTTATTAATAAAGCTACAATCCAAAATATTATAATTGCTTTATAATGAAAATTTATATGTAACTTCAACTGCTTCATTAACATCATCATTTCACTTCACCACCAGTTATGTGAATAAATAGTTTTTGTAATGTAATTCTATCAATTACTAAACCTTTTTTTTCAAGAGAATAATAATCTTCATTAGAAAGTTCTTCCCATATAACAGTAATGCCTTTATTTCCATAGACTTCTCGATTTATAATTTTTTTATTTATCGAAAATTCATCTACTTTATCTTTTTTCCCTGAAATAATATGAGCTTGTTGCAATAAATCTTCTACCGATGATTGAACAACTAGTTTTCCTTCTTTTATGATGATCACATCTTCAATCACATGGGTTACTTCTTCTACTAAATGTGTTGATAATATAATTGTTCGTGGATACTCACCGTAATCTTCTAGTAGTGAACTATAAAACAACTCTCGGTGTGCTGCGTCCAAACCTGTAGTCGGTTCATCAAAAATTGTTATTGGTGCCCTACTTGCTAACCCTTGAATAATTCCGACGACTGTTTGCATGCCGTGTGATAATTTATGATATTTCACTGACATATTAAGCTGAAATTTATCAGCGAGTTCTTCAGCGTACTTTCCATCCCAGTTTTTATAAAACATGCTGCACATCTTAAAAATTTCTTTTACTTTAAAACTTAAATGAGCTTCTTCTTTCACTCTAATAAAACAAATTTTTTGCATTGCTTTACTATTTTCAAAAACATGTTCACCAAATATTGATACGCTACCACTACTTGATGTAATTTGGCCTGCAAGTAAATTTAATAGTGTCGTTTTCCCTGCTCCGTTTCTACCGAGCAAACCATATATTTTATGCTCTTCCAATGAAATCGTTACTTCGTTTACTGCTACTTTCTTTTTATATTTTTTCGTTATATCTTTCGTTTCAAGTGCAATCATACCTATTTCCCCTCCTTTGTAATTTTTTGAATCATATCCATTAATTCGTTTTTTGATATTTCTAATACTTTTGCTTCTTCCCACACTTTAGGTAAATATTCGGTCATAAAAGTATTTTGTCTTTTTTTAAGTACGACTTCTTTCGCTCCCTTTGCAACAAACATCCCGATCCCTCTCTTTTTATATAGAATCCCTTCATCCACTAATACATTTACCCCTTTAGCTGCAGTAGCTGGATTTATTTGTAACATCTTCGCAAATTGATTTGTTGATGGAACTTGTTCTTCTTCCAGTAATATGTCTTTTAAAATATCAGATTCAATCGTTTCTGCAATTTGTAAGTATATTAATTTATTTTGCTCCAGAGTAGGTTTCACAACTTCACCACCTTAGGTTCATATGTTCATTACTTATGTAATTAACCATATCACATTAAATTATTTATTTCCATAAATTTCTTTTACAAAAAAAGAGAGTCATTCGTTTAAGAATGACTCTCTTTCTAAAATTTCGAAGTTTCAACTCTTGTTCTCAAATTTTTTTCATTTATACCATTTTGACAAAAGCTAAATTGTTGTCCCATTATAGACTTTGTACGATCTACTACTTGTCCTAAATGATAGCTTGTATGCTCCACTAAATGTAATAAACTATGAAGATCCATATGTCTATTTTGTTCCCATACCTGTATATATGTTTTTCCCCATTCATCAAATATTTCTTCAACCGTTATTAGCAAAATTTCGGAACTTATTTGTTTTACTGGAAAATACTCTTCAATTCCATTTTCAAAGACTATATTTGGATTCTTATAACGCTTTGTATTTCTCTGTAAATGCTCACAAATATGCAGTACAATTCCACCAATTGAATTAATAGAGTCCCTTTGTTTCCAAAAATCTTCTTCATTAATGAGCCTTATTGCCTGTACTAGCTTAGGTAAATAATGATTTTGCATTCGATGATAAATAATTTTGTATACTAACTCCACCTTTTCTCCTCCCATCATTTCAACTGCTGCACTGGATATTTAGCAAATAAAGATTTCCGAAAATCTTTATCATTTATAAGCATTGTAATTTTTTCGTTATTATCGCTAAGGAACTTTACTACTTTCTTTTTATCCCATATATCATCTTCTTTTGGAAAATCATCAAATTTTTCATACAAGATTGATAGTATTTCTTCTCTTTTTATCGTGAAATTTTTATTTTCTACTTGAAACTCGTAACTTTTCGCATTTGGTACTAAAATCGCTAGATAAATAACGTTAAAGAGAAAATTCTTCTTCATCGTATCCTTACTATCAAACCAATACGTCTCAATAATGTCTTCTGTAAGGGGGTCATTCCCTTTCGCACCATAGTTCACCGTTATACTTTCATTCTCCAAACTAATACTTTGAAATGTATCACCACCGGGTAAATGATTAACAATTGCAACTACATCTGAGTTATTACCAACGTATGTCCCAGCATATTTCTTAAAATCACCGGGTTTCACATCAGATATTTCTTTTATTCTTTCTCCGTTAGAACAAGCAGCAATAAATAAAAAAATTGTTAGCATAACAATTATATTACGATGCATATATTTCAATTAGCATCCCCCATTTTTATCGATATTTCGTTAATTACAATACATCTTCTCAAAACCCTTTAAAATATACGCATTTTAATCAAAATTAAAAATTTTCATTTTTTATGTTTACAATTATCCATTAATTGTATATACTTACTAACGTAAGAAAAATATTCTAAAAGGAGGTCGAAGGAAATGATGAAATTACAATTACATGCTTTAACTTTAGCGTTAACTGCACCTGTGTTTTCTGGACAATTAAATATGAATTCGACCACCCTAATGGAGAATTGAAAATCGTACATTATTTCGATTAATTCATAAATTCGCCACAGGAGGTCGTATACTTTCCTGTGGCTTTTTCACGCCTAGCCATAGGAGAACTATATCTTCCTGTGGCTTTTTTGTGCGATTTTTTAGTCTCCTACATCATTTTTTTAAGAAAGGAGCAACATTCAATGACTATTAGCGTATTGTTTTTAAGTATTACGATTCAAAGAAATACAATTTCCAAAGATGAAATTTTTCATAATAAGCAAATTGAAAAAGCTATGAATGATGTTAAGGAGCGCCAAGCGCTTTATTGTGATCACCTGTAATTCCTTTTCGAAAGGAGGAATTCATTTATGACTTTTCATATTTTCTTTTTTACGACTGTACTTCAGAAAGACACTTTATCTGAAGATGAAATCATTCGTAAACAACAATTAAAACAACTGACTGATAAAATGACTGACATTAAAAGTTCATACTATATGCAAATGTATTAAAAATATATTTTTAAGGAGAAATACCTTCATGAAATTTAAAGCATTCTTTTTAACAATTACGATTCAAAAACGTAAGCTTTCACAGAAAGAAATTTTACATGAGCAACATATTCAAACTATTATGGATGAAGTAAAAGAGCGTCAAGCTCCTTATTACAGCCGTCTTTTCTAAATAACTTATAAAGGGGGAATATGTAATGAAATTTAAAGTATTCTTTTTAACTATCACTATTCAAAAAACTAAGTTCTCCAACAATGAGATATTGCATGACCATCAAATTAATAAAGCTATGGAAGATGTAAAAGAGCGTCAAAGTCACTACTGTAGCCATCTATAATTCCTTTCCAAAGGAGGAATGTATTATGAATTTTCACCTTTTCTTTTTAACAATAACAATTCAGAAAAAGAACCTTTCTGACGCTGAATTACAACAAGAACAACAATATAAACAGATTATGGACGAAATTCGAGATCGTAGAAGTAAATACTACTCTCACTTATAATCCTTTAAAAATACAAAAATTGAAAGGAGTCGATTATGATGTTGATAGCACGCTCTAAGGAAATGATTTGGATAGTTCAGAGGGATTCCACATAGTTTTATCGAGGCTATATTATACAAGTTTTCCATTACATTTGATATGTAATAAATATATAATAAAATTTTATTCATACCCTTTTTAACATTGATTAACAAACAAAAGATACACCACTTAAAAAGCGGTGTATCTTTCTCAACATATACTATTTTCGATTACTTCGTTTCGTCTTAAACAGTCTCACTAAGTTCGATACAACTGTTTTCGTTACCGCATAAACTGGCACTGCTAAAATCATTCCGATAATTCCTGCAAAGTTACCTACCCCTAAAATTAAAATAATAATTGTTAGCGGGTGGATATTTAATTTTGAACTCATAATACGCGGTGAAATGATATTACTTTCAAACTGTTGTACAATTGTTACGATAATAATTACGTACAACGCTTGCATCGGAGATACGAACAGACCTACGATAACAGCTGGTGCTGCACCGATAAATGGACCTAAGTTAGGAATGATATTTGTAAATGCTGCTATAATTCCTAAAACAAAAGCATACGGTAAATCGATAATTAAGTAACCGATAAAAGTAAAAGCACCTACAAATATACAAACGAGCGCTTGCCCTTGAATATATGCAGATAATGTTTCGTTCGTTTCTTTAATGATACGAAGCCCTTCTTCGCGGTAAGACTCTGGTAATAAACTTACCGCCTTTCCTGGAAACGCATGGCCATCTTTAAACATATAAAATAAAATGAACGGTACTGTGAAGATCACTAATGCGACGTTCGTTATAATACCAAATAAAGCCGTTGCACTCGACGTAATCGTGTTTGGTATATCTTTTAAGTACTCAATTGCATTTTTTTCAATTGTTTCAATGGAAACATAGTTTTGTGTTGATAACCATTCAAACAATCTATGATGAGATAAATCTTGTATGTATAGTTTTCCCTCTTTAATATAACCTGGCATATTTTTTACTAAATCCATTAGCTGTTGTGAGATTGTTGGGACCACTACTCCAACTCCAACTGCAGTTAATGTTATAATAAAAAGATATAACAGTAAAATCGCTAAATTTCTAGGGACTTTTTTATTCTCCAAAAAGACTAACAATGGGTTAAATATGAAGTATAAAAATAACGCGATTAAGATTGGGAAAAACAACGTTGATATGAAGATACCAATCGGTTGAAATAGAAACGATATTTTTGTGCAAATAAATATGATCGCTACAACCATTAGCACTTCTAATGTCCAAAAGTGCACTTTCGATTTCAAAAAAACGTCCTCCTTTTAACTAGCACTTCTCTTCATTGTACCAAAATAAGCACGAATTTCACATAATATTTTCTTTTACAATATTCCAAAATACCAATAAATACACTACAATGAGATTACATACAAATTTGCAGGTAAAGGTGATAAAAATGACACAATGCATCATTTGCAGAAAAGATACGAAAGAATTTAGTGAACAATATGTCATCCCCGAAATATTATGTGGATATTATTTCACAAACTCAATTTGTGATACTTGTTATGATCAACTGACAACAAATATTGATCGTCCCTTAATTCGGCATAAATTAAGCCAATTTAAGATTGAGCAAATGAAAAAACAAATTGATTCCCCTCTCTATACGAATGAGCATGGTGAGGAACTTGCGGCTGCTGAGACAGATGTTGTTGAAGTAAGTGATGAAATACTTTATTCCAATGCATTAATTATGAAACTATGTAAAAAGCACGATATTTCACTACATAATGAAATTTGGAAAGAAGAACGTGTAACGAAAGTAGCTAGCTCGATTCAACGTGAATTACTTTTAGATAACCGTAAATACAAAATGAGTGTATTAAAAATGGCTTATACTTTCGCTGTACAGGCTGTTAATGGCTATTTTGAAGATCCAGATGCGATGGATATTTCTAACATTCTATCAAATGCGGATTTCATGGAATTAAAAGATAAGAGCATTGTCCGCGATTTAAGTAAAAGTTCTTTATGGAATACATTGAATACAAATAGTGAAAACCACTACTTTATTTTATTAAGTGATAAAGATGGTCTGTTCTGTTTCATTCGTTTATTTGATATTTTTGACGTTGTCGTTCATTTATCAGAAAAGAGATATGAACTTCCATCACCCATTGTCGGCGTAAATAATGTAAGTAAGCAGGAATTTTATGTCCAAACTTTAAAACAGTATATGGATGGGCTATTTAAAGAAAAAACTCCTTCTATTTAATCGAAATCAGAACATACGGTCTCCTTTCTTGATGAAAAGACACTGTGTTATAATAAGTATGAAAAGAACAATACAATCACATAAACCAATTATTAATTGTATATAAATAAAAAAGACTAGTGTGCGGCTACACACTAGTCCACGTAACTTAGCAGATTGGATTGTTCATTTATCCTATTTGTTTCTTACAAACAAAACAACCCACATTCTATTGGCATAGGTGGGTTGTTATTTTTTGAGCTTGTCTATTAAAACGACGACGAACGTTAACAATGCAACGAGAAACAGTCCACCTTGCAGTAGCAACGCTATTTCACTCATGTATTATCACCCCCCTCCTACTTTGGAGAAGTGATAATTGAACAACCAACCGTACCTTAAGTTACTATTTAATTTTACCATATTTTCTAATAGTTTACGATGAAAACCCGCAAGTGAAATACTTGCGGGTTTTTTATCCTGTATTGACAGGCAGTAAACAAAATGAAGCAAAACATAGGTGAAACTTTAATCCTCACTATTTTTTTAATGCATATGCATCCGCAATCATTTCACCAACAATTTTATTTTCTTGTTTCTTCTCGTCTTTCAATAATGGAAATAATAATTCTGCTACTTCATACGCTTCTTCTAAATGCGGATATCCCGATAAAACGAACGTATCAATTCCTAAAGCTTCATATTCTTTTATTCTATTTGCTACTGTATGTGGATCCCCTACAAGCGCAGTACCTGCACCTCCTCGTACAAGTCCGATGCCCGCCCATAAATTAGGACTTATCTCTAACGACTCTCTTGTACCTTTATTTAAATGTGTCATTCGTTTTTGTCCGACTGAATCATATCTGGCAAATGTTTTTTGAGCAAGCTCAATCGTTTCATTATCTACATATTGAATTAACTTTTCAGCCTCTTCCCATGCTTCTTCCTCTGTTTCTCTTACAATTACATGTAATCTGATGCCAAATCGTACTGCACGCCCCTTCTCTTCTGCAAGTTTTCTTACTTCATCTATTTTCTCTTTCACTTGCTCTGGTGGCTCCCCCCACGTTAAATATACATTACTATGTTCCGCAGCAACTTCTTTACCTGCAGCGGAAGATCCGCCAAAATAAATTGGTGGATGCGGTGTTTGAACTGGAGGAAATACAACTTTACTATCCGTAACTTTAATATGTTTTCCTTCTAAAGAGATTGTTTCACCTTTCAAAGTTGATTTCCAAACTTTTAAAAATTCATCCGCTGCTTCATATCTTTCATCATGTTCAAGATACAATCCATCACCTTGCAACTCAACAGGATCTCCTCCAGCTACTACATTAATAAGTAATCTTCCGTCTGAGATTCTATCAAATGTCGATGCCATCCTTGCTGCAACTGTTGGTGACATAAGTCCCGGTCTAACTGCTACTAAAAATTTCAACTTCTCTGTTTCAGCCGCAAGAGCTGATGCCAACACCCATGGGTCTTCACACCCTTGACCAGTTGGAAGTAACACACCCGTATATCCTAAATAATCAGCTGCCTGTGCAACTTGTTTATAATAACCATACTCAGCTGCTCTTCCTCGTTTTGTCGTTCCTAAATATCGACCATCTCCATAAGCAGGAATAAACCATAATAATTCCATATCTTTACCACCCCTTATTTATTTTGAAACGTATACTAATATACTCTATATAAATTACCCCTAATAATTTATATGTTAATTACCTGTCTCACCTTTAAAATTATCTCGCCATCTTAAAAACTTCACTTCTAGTAATCGAACAAGTGAATCTGAAAACTTCCCAACGAATGCAAAAATAATAATACCGACAAATACGATATCTGTATTTGAAAATTGCCTTGCATCCATAATCATATAGCCAATACCTTCAGTAGATCCCATAAGTTCTGCTACTACTAAACTCACCCATGCAACTCCTAAAGACAATCTTGCTCCAAGTAATAGATTCGGCAATGCAGCAGGTAAAATGAGTTTCGTAATTAATTTTCTTTTACTAAACTCTAATACTCTCGCAACATCAAATAGCTTTGAATCCACACCTCGTATTCCTAAAAACGCATTTACGTATAAAGGAAAAAATGCACCGTCCGCAATTAATAACACTTTCGATGTTTCTCCAAAACCGAACCATAATACGAAAAGCGGTGCAACAGCTAAATGAGGTACAGTTCTTAGCATTTGTACAGACGGATCTAAATATTGCTCGCTTCTCGTTGAAAATCCAACAATCGTTCCTAAAATAATTCCTAAACTCCCGCCGATAAAGAAACCAGCCGCAGCTCTGAATACACTAATACTTAAATGACCGAATAACTCTCCTGTTTTTATAAGTTCTTGAAAAGCTAGAAATATATCTAATGGTGTCGGTAAAACTGTTTTAGAAACTAAATTGAATACGCCGGCTAACTGCCAAATAATTAATACGATAATCGGTATAGTAATCGCTCTTACTAGCACTTTTACATTCGTCTTTCGCACTTTCTTTACATTCTTTTTGCCAATCGGTATACCCGCTGGTTTCATAACAGCTTTCGTATTCTCCAATTTACAAAACCTCTTTTCATTTCGCCTTTAATGCTTTTACTACGAAAGAATTATCTACAACTTTATCTGTCTTGATTTCTTTCTTTATAGAACCGAGTTTATATTGAAAATTCGCTGTCTTTTGCTGTTCCGCTATTATTTCTTTCGTTACTGGAACTAAAATTGGTTTGTCGTGATTAAACACTTCTTTTACAATGTCAGCATCAATTTTCTTGGCAGAAGTATATATTTTTATTGCTTCATCTAAGTTGGACTCTTGCCATACACGTGATTTTTCATAAACTTTAAGGAATTTCTCAACTAATTCGGGATGCTCCTTCGCAAATTTTGTTCTCGCAATTAAAAATTCTGGTGAAGGAACATTTAATCGTTCACCATCTGCAATAACCTTTGCCCCTTTATTAAGCGTATGTAGTGAAATGAACGGATCCCAAATGGCCCATGCATCTACTGATTCTGATTCAAATGCGGGCTGCGCTTCATCTGGTTGCAGTTGAATGACATTTACATCTTTCGCATGGATACCTTCTTTTTCTAAGGCTCGATACAATAAATTAAATGCGCTACTTCCTTTTGCTACTGCGATTTTTTTACCTTTTAAATCTTTTACACTCGTAATCTTGCTATCTTTTTGTACAAGAATTCCTGTTCCTTTCCTCGCATAACTTGTATTAGCAATTTCGGTAAATTCAATACCTGCTGCTTGCGCGGAAATAACTGGGGAATTTCCCACTTCACCAAAGTCTAATCGATTTGATGCAATCGCTTCAAAATAGGGAGGTCCACTTTGAAACTCTGTCCATTTCACTTTAACTCCTTCTTTTTTAAACTCCTCTTCAAACCATCCTTTTTTCTGTGCCAGTAAGAGCGGACTTAACCCTTGCTGTATACCAATTTGTATTGTTACATCTTCTTTCTTGCTACTCGCTGTGTTTTTTTCACATCCTAATAAAAAGAAAGATATAGCTAATGCAAAAGAAAGAACTTTGCCTTTTTTATTCATATATAATCCACCCTTTCCTATATACTCGTTTGAATCAGTCCCCCGTGTTCAAACTGCTGCAATACTTTCGTACGAATTTCTTGGAATAATTCCGAAGTTTTACTACGTGGATAAGGTAAATTATTTTCAATCACTTTATGTATTTTTCCAGGCTTTGCACTCATGATGATAATTCGGTTTGAAAGATATATCGCTTCGTCTATATCATGTGTAACAAATATCATTGTCGTTTTCTTCTGCTCCCAAATATTTAGCAGTACTTCTTGCAAATGACTTCTAGTAAAAGCATCAAGTGCCCCGAATGGCTCATCAAGTAATAATACATTTGGATCTCTTAATAAAGCTCTCGCAATCGCAACACGTTGCGACATCCCGCCTGAAATTTCTTTCGGATAAGATGTTTCAAAACCGTCTAATCGAACGATTTCAACCCATTCCTTTACCTTATTTTTTACATACTTATCTTTTAACGACAGATCTGCAGCAATATTTTCTTCAACTGTTAACCACGGAAATAAGCGATGTTCTTGAAAAATAAAACCTTGTTTCTTACTCGGTTTTACGATTTTCTCCCTATCGATGATAACTTCACCTTCAAATTCGTTATCTAATCCCGCAACAATTTTCAAAAGCGTACTTTTCCCACAACCACTCGGTCCAATTATAGTGACAAAATCCCCTTTCTCTAATTGAAAATTAATATCTTCTAATACTTGAACCGTACCAGTTAGTTTCGAAAAATATTTTGATACCCCATCAATTGAAACAGTCACTTCTTCCCCTCCTTGAAATGCATCATCTAAATGAACAGATTCAGTATTTATATAATAAAAAAACCAAAGGCATTTCATTTTGTAATGAAATGCCTTTGGTTTCTCCAATCAGCTATACGTTATAGAATTAACTACATATTATACAAATATTTCCGATAAGTCAACTAGGTTTTAATGAACGTTATTTATTTTTAAAAATACTAGCAGTTTCTGAAATGATGTTTGGAAGCGATTCTTGAATTGCATTTTTGACTGTATGAAGAGCTTTTTCTACATATCCGTCTTCAAATTGTTCTAACTGCTCAGGTAATTCATCCTCATCCAATATATAAAACTCTCCACTTGGAAGTACCATAATATCAAGGATTAAATCTTCAAAAGATATCACTTCATCCGTTATACAAGTATTCTTTACGATATTAAAATAAGAACCTAGATAACCTCCATCATGATCTCTCCAAACGTATAAATTATATGGACGATTCCTCCAGTAATATGCAATTGTACAACTTCCTTTCGGGATCGTTAACTTCTTATCGTTCGCTTCCATTGTAAAAGAGTACTGTACTTCATGGTATAAAACAATCTTATCTGGCTGCGTTTCTATTAATAAACAAGCATGATCTACAGTTGTAGCATCATATCGGATTTTTCTTTCAATAATTTCAATCCCTGACGGACGTAAGCAACTCATTTTTAAAATTTCCCCTTTAATCTTAGTTCTTTCATTATATCCCTTTATATTTCCACTAAGAAAGCGTTTAGTCAATTCATTCATTGTTTTTAAGTTAAAATTTATATGATCGCATTTTCTACTTCACAAAAAAGCCCCTTCTAAGTTAGAAGGAACTCTATTTGTATTATTATTTTATAACCCATGATTTGTAAGCCTTCACTTCTAAACGAAACTTAAATTCTTTTAACCACTCCACAGCACTACATACAAGAGGAGATGAATTACCTTCAGTAATACTTTCTATTGGAATCCACCTAGCTCCTAATGAATCTTGCTCTTCAAATTGTTCCGGTACTTTGAATTCACCTTCGCACCTTTCTACAAAGTAAAAAACTGCGATATGATGTACATGTGTGTACTCCTTGAATTTTGATGGAAATTGAAAATCAATTGTACCTACTTGTTTTACTACCGTTACATTTAGCCCCGTCTCTTCTTTAATCTCTCTATGAAGTCCACCTAATAATGATTCCCCATCTTCTAAACTACCACCAGGTAAATCATACCGATTTCTATATGGACCTTTAATTTTATCAATTACTAATAAATTCTTGTTTTCGATACAAATTCCGTACACACCAAACGCACGATGAAAATTAGTAGCATTATTCATGTTTCAATTTCTCCGTAACCATATCATAAAATTTCCGTTCCTCATCAACATTTAAGTGAACACGACTTACAGTTTTAGAAAATCCATATAACAATCGCGCCTTCACTGGCTCTTTTAGTGTTATTTCAAATGTTGGAGGTTCCTTTATAAATTCCATCACTGTTGCATCAAGAACTTCTTTCTCTTTCTTTAAAAGTACTCCTTTATAAAACGAAATTTCATCAATTTGTTTAAATGGTATAACAATTTTCTTACCTAATCCAATTTGAATGATTATTTTTTCATCCGCAACAATAATTGGATTTTTTCGCATCGCTTGTATTTCAGCTATAAAATAAAACATTGCATATACGTTTAAAATAAGTAAAATCCATGCTATTACTGGATTCCATTGATGAAGCAAATAATGAAAACCGATACTTTCTATTAAGGTCGCATGGATAATCATGATATATACACCTATTGCTCCAGTCTTTTTGTGATATGAGTACACGGATTCACCTTCTGGTACTGTTGTACGCCACGATAAAAATGCATAATAGATTAACTTACATTCTGTTACAATGATATCTACTAATTTATTTCTTTTCATAGTAGCATCAAACGCTGCATCAATGGCATAAGAAAATGAAGAATATTCTCTTCTATATTCTTTAAATCGTTTGAATGTTTCAGGAAGCACTTTAACTATTTTATAAAGAAGGAATAATTCTAGACCTACAAAAGCAATTTCTCCCACAACTATTATATAAGAAACGTTTGAAAAAGCTTGTAAATAGTTATTTGGAATAATAAATCTCGCAAAAATATAACCAGCTATTACAACCGGAAATACATACGTTAACGAGTATCTTTTTCGAATAATAAAGAAATACGTGATGACCGGAATTACAAACATACAATCTAACAAAGAACCAAAAACTACTTCATTCGGAGCAGCTGGCACAATCGGAAGAGCATACAATAAATAGTTTGATAACAAGATGAAAGATACGAGTCCAATCCAAATACCTTTTCGCCTTCGCGATAGTGAGACATTCATATGTTCACCCCTCTATTTAAAAACCTCGTTTAAATGGTCTTTATAAAATATAATGGCACGTTCAAATTCTTTAACTTCGTCTACTTTTATAACCGTTTCAAGTAATAATTTCATCGCGGATTCATGATCGTTTACGTTATATTTTGCTAATGACAAAAATACTTTTATCACATCATTATCCGGAAACTGCTGCAAACCTGTTTCTAAAACTGTAATTGCTTTGTCATATTCACCTATACAACGATATGTACTGCCAAGACCGATATATGCACCGCAAAGTGACTCACCATCAAGACCATTTGCAATTGCTTGTTCATAATACGGCACAGCCTCTATTTCAAGTCCCATTACATCATGTATCCAGGCGCATTGAAAAAGCACTTCAGCATCCCGCGTAAAGTTTGTTAACCCAATAAGTATCTCTTTGGACTGCGCATATTTCTTCTCATTTCTTAGTTTTATAGCTTGCTTTAATAAATGTTCCATAGAATCCACCCCTCACCAATTATTCTATGTACCCATCTTGAATGGTTAATGTGCGTGTAAAAGTAAAATTCCCATTAATTAAAGTTTCGCTTACCTATATATATTATGCGGATTGATTCTTATCCAAATACTTAAAATTATAAAACAGTAATGCGATTACATAGTACTTCTAACCTTTTGACAATTTCTTTCGCTGTTTCATCTTTTCCGTTACATAACTTCCCTTTACCGTCTTGTCCAATTACGTGGTGTACTGCTCCGCGCGAATATAAAGAATGTGGTGAATTCGCAATCATTACACTTGCCTTCGCTTCTTCCATTCTTTTCAGCGCTCTTTCAAACAGTTCTTCTTCATTTATATCGCTTTCAAGTTTAAAGCCAACGAGTACCGTTTCTGGATCCCACTCTTTTATTTGTTTTAATACTTTTGGAGCCTTTTGAAAATGAATAATTGGTGCTATATCACTTGAAATTTTCCCATTCATATCAAGTACCTTACCATCTTGATCACAAATTTTGTCTACAATCCAATCTGATCCAGCGGCTGCCATAATAACCGCATCTACTTTTTCATGCGTAATTATACTTTTCATTTTATCTTGTAAATCAACAATTCCTTCAAATGGATGTAATTCCAATTGATTATTTATATCGTTCGGTTTTTCAGCGAAATAACCGTGTAAATATATAACATCTGCCCCTTTATTAATAAGCTCTTCGGCGATTATTCTCCCAATTGTGCCTTTCGCCATATTCGTATGCCCACGTACTTGGTCCCATTTTTCTAAACAACCACCACTCGTAATTAATACCTTTTTCCCCTTCATTGTAACCATCCCTTACTGATTTTTCTTACGAAACCATTCCGTTCCAAAGTCAACGATATCTCGTTGCTTCATAAGACGGCACGTTGCATTTCCTATTTTTCCATTTGTTACAGTTCCTTTTCGCTCAAACTCTACACCGATTTCTACAAACTTATCAGAATCGTAATCCATATCAACAAACTCTTTCCATACTCTTTCACCATTCTCTATAATTGGTGCCCCTACTTTTATTAACTCACATGCACCAGTACGTACTTCAGATAAATGTACAGACGTATTGGAATCATACCCAACTCCAATTAATAATATGTATCCGTCTAAATCGTATATTTTTCTTAATGGAGATTCCTCTCCTAAACTCATTGATAGGGACTGATTCATCGTTATTTCTTCGGCATGTTTTCCCCATGCAGCAAAACTTCCTAATGGATGGTTACTACGTACCACATTCGGATATGTACGAAAACATTCAACTACCTTCCCCATTGCTCTTGTTGGTGTAATATGTGGCTCAAATGCTGGTACGTTATCTCGAATAATTTGCCACCATTCTTCAGGTACAGGTGGTCTTGACCAATGTTTCGGATCAGATAAATCAGAAGATTGTGTTGGCATAATAATTGTTCCCTCTTCCGTAATAACTTTCATTAACGCCTCTACTACCGCAACTGCTCCGCCAGATACCCAGCCAATAGAACTTAGCGAAGAATGTACAATAACCGTCATTCCTTTTTCTAACCCTAATTTTCTTAAATCATTTGAAATTGTTTTAATTGTATTTGGCAATGGTGTACTTGCCACTATGTCATTCATTTTCACGATTGTTCCCCCATTTGTTTTAAACTACTACATACATATATTATCATATTTTTCTTAATTTTTAACTTAATCATTTTTACCTGCACAAAAATGGTATTATATTAATTTTATATAACAACAGAAGAAAGATAAAGGCGTTACATCAAACAATAAAAACAATAATATAAACGAAAAAACCCATCGGAAATGATGGGCTCTTTCGTTTATCCTTCAATTGTAACCCCTGTAAACATCGATAAGTTGCCCGTTATTTTCTCACCTACTCGTAAAAATAACCCTGCGGCTCTCCCGCTAATGCAGTGTGAACCAATTAATAGTTTACCAGTATATGGACCATCCCATGTATCAATTGTATAATCAGGCATTTCTATGTATTGCTGATATATTTTCCGCTGTTCAAAGTAATAGGCTGTTTTATCTTCTGCTAATAGCTCATCATTTTCGTATATAGATATCCCTCCACCTTCACGACCGTATAAAGGTTTAGAAACATATGATTCATTTTTTTCTATAAACGGTTTATTTGTAAAATAGGTTGGTAGGAAGTATTTCTGGATGATTCCTCGCTCTTCTTCCTCAAAGTAGATTCCCTCTTCGTAAAGTTGCCAAATTAATGCGAGTACACTTTTATTTTGCATAAGAAAGGCAGCCGGTGGATTTATGATTTTCACTCTTCCTTGCGCTATATGGTCTAAAAACTGAAGTCCAATTCTTTTCCCGTTTTTATCGGTATCTGAAACCAAATATTCAATTGGATATAATCTATATAAATAATAGATTCGTTCACCATTTGGCGTATATATACCATCATCTGCAACGACGATATCTTGTATACCTATATAGTCCGTTGATTGATCTAAGCAATAGCTTCTTAAAAATTGAACTGTTTGATGATCTTCATCGTGCCAATCATAACTAGTAAAATATATCTTCTCTTCAGGACCTATATTATAGTCATGTTTAATTTGTTCCCACGCCTGCACAATATGCTCTTCTATATGATTCGGATGGTTCACATCGTGATAACGGCACAACACTTCATTTGCGACAGACGGCTCTAAATAACCTGTTGGTGTATCACAATTTACTTCTATTAATTTAATATCTTCACCATTTACGATAAAATCAAACCTTGTAAAATATGAAAACAAACCAATATGTTTCATTCTAGCAATTTCCCACGTTTCAGCTGGAAATCCTAGTGTTTGAAAATTTTCTGTCGTATTGACAATATATTGATACGTTTTATATAACACATACATAATTTCCTCAGTCGCTTTTGAAATAGCAGTATAAGTTTTTACTGGCATACGATACATACCTGTTGCCATATATTGATTCCATTCTTCGTTTTCTAAAAGACTCGGCCATGTAAACCCATTCCTACCAGCCTCTTCTGCAAGTGAAAACCATACACTCATATACTCTTTCTGCTCTTGTTCTGTATACATAATCCTATTATCCTTTCGTGTTATGATCCGGCCGGCGCTTTTGCATTCCCAATTCCACTGGAACCAGAATTCACTTTCGGGGTTTGAGTCGTAGATGATTTCGGCGTATTTGTATCTGGCGTCACTTTATTTGATGTACTCGGTGGTTGTTTATTTAAATCTACTTTATTGGAAGAATTATTGTTACTATTAGTACCGCCGTAGTAGCCTCCACCGCTGCCACCAGTTCTACTTTGGTCTTTTTCACGATATGGAATAATATTATTTGCATACGGTTTCTTCATTATATTTGGTTTTGTTGTATAATTCATATTTGAAGTTCTGCTTGCTAATAAATATCCTGCGACGAATGGCAGTATCGGTAAATGTGAGTTTTCATTATACGATGAAAACGATGGATTCATTTCCTTGCATAACTCATCATTTTCTACATTTTCATTAGTAGGAGTTTTATCATCACAATTTAAAGCTTCTTGTTCATTCCCTTGCTTTGCACCATCTGTTTTAACAGCGGTACTTTCTTTCTGTACAGTTTCTTCTTCATAATCACCACAGCCTGTTAATAAAAATGATGATACTCCTATTGAAGTAGCGACTTTTATAAATTTACTTTTATCCATTCTCATGTGTTATACACCTAATTTCTTTTATCTATATTTTTCCAGATAACTTTATTATATAATGTATATGTTAATTTTTTCAAACTAAACCCTATATGTACATTTGTATATTTTTATACTAGCTTTCCAAGTAACAATGAAACCTTTCTATCCCTGGATATTTTTCTCCTAAACTTTTAACCTGAAAACCAATTTTCTTATAAAATTCTACTGCCTCTTTGTCTGTCTCTGCTTCTACATAAGTCAACTGATGTATTCTTAATACTTCCTTTATCATTTGCAACGCAATTCCTGTATGACGATATTGTGGAGCAACTGCTATATGGCAAATTCTCGCTTTATATGCTCCGATTATTTCAATACCAATACAAGCTTTTTCTTCATATTTGTAAAAAGTCCCTTTATTCCTTTCATAAAATAAAACTGCTTTCTTTAAGCTAGCTTCACTTGGACCAATTGCATACTGTAGTACTTTTAAGATAGGATCGTTCTCAATTTGTTCAACGTGTTGTAAATTCATACTTCCATCCCTTTCTATGAAAAAAGATTAGCTCTTCATTCAAAGAGCTAATCCCATTACGCCGTTATTTTTTCTTCTTTTTTCACAACGACCGCTACATAACTATGTAGTATCATTCCGATAATAACGAGGCTCATACCAATCCAAGATAAAGATGATGGAATTGGCGCAGATAGCAAGATGAGCTCTCCTACTAGCGCAAATAAAACTTCACCGGACTGTGTTGCTTCCACTGTTGCTAGTTTTTGTGGATCATCTTTTACAAGATCTGTCGCAAAGAAGAATAGTACTGTCGCGATTAAACCAGAACTAACTGCTACAATAAAACATTGGAAAACTTGGCTACTTGACGGTAGCCCGCCTGTTGATACTTCATAACCAGATAATAAAAACCAAAATGGTAAACTTGCTAATGTCATACCAAGAACTCGCTGAAATACATCTAATTCGCCTTTACAAACTTGCATCATTTTTCGATTTCCAAGAGGATATGCAAACGCTGCAATAAGTACAGGAACTACACATAAAACGGTTTCTCGAATTCCTAATGAAGAAGCATGTTCTACTTGCATGAGTACAACACCGCATAAAATAACCCCAGACATAACTAATTCCTTCATTGGAAGTTTTTTATGTAATGGATCTACTGCAAAAAATGGTGTTAACAAAATTCCTGCGACAATCGTAATTTGCCATGTTGATGCAACAAGCCAACCAGGTCCAAAAGCTCCAGCAAAACTAAGTGGTGCATAAAAGAGACCAAATCCAACGATACTCCACACTAACCATTCTTTCGGATTATTTTTCATATATTGAAAGAGTTGTTTTAAGTTACCTCTATACATGACAATGAGTAAAAGCATTGGAACCATAAAGTAGTACCGTAATGATGCACTCCAAATCCAGCTTCCACCCTCTAAGTCCATCGCCCGGTTTAAAACGAAGGTAAAGGCAAAGAAAAATGATGCCA
Source organism: Bacillus cereus (assembly GCF_007678085.1). Classification (GTDB taxonomy): domain Bacteria; phylum Bacillota; class Bacilli; order Bacillales; family Bacillaceae_G; genus Bacillus_A; species Bacillus_A cereus_BE. The sequence continues at coordinate 1,295,384 of NZ_VEDW01000001.1, forward strand.
ATATCCCTATTGCAATAGCTTTCATTATAAAACCCCTTATTTAGTTTGTTCTTATACTATACAACAAATTAAATATAATTAAAATTTGAAATCTTTATCTCGCATGTATTCTAGCTCTATATAGTTTTCTCAACTGGCTAATATGAGCTTGATGGTACCGATTATGATCAGCTATATGCCATATCCCCCACCTTATAGTCGCATTTTCTCCCTTTTCATAAAAAACCTCTCGTGTTAAATCAGCTTCTGTTAGTTTCATACATTCCTCATAAAACATATGTTGCACAGCTTCATAATCTTGCATTAATTGTTGCAACGCCTGTTTTCTTAAACTCGGTAGTTCTCCTGCTTCATTTAACATTGGTCCATATATATTATTAAGTGTCCGGGGAACTGCCTCTCCTTTTAAACGGTACACCCAGTATAAATCCACAACTGCTAAATGTTGAAGTAGTTGTCCGATGCTATTTTCTTTATTTTCTGACCCTTTAAAAGACAGTTCTTTCTCATCAGTACCTTCTACTAACTTTTGCAATCGTTTAAATGTATCCGTAACCATCGCATACAAAATCGCCACTTGCGGGTTCATATTTTTTTCTAAATGGAGATCTTTCATACTAAACTCCCTTTCTTAAAAGAACAACACCATATATTCATCGTCACTATATACACCGTTTATTTTTATAGCTCTTTTTTCAATTCCATACGTTTTAAAGCCCATTGATTCATACAATTTTTTTGCCGGCTCGTTTGTGGATACAACACCTAATGTTAATTGTTCCAAATTCATTTCTCTTGCTCTTTCAATTGCTTTACGTATTAACTCACGTGCAAGGCCACTTCTTCGATTACTTGCATCTACATACATCGCAACGATATGACCTTTATGTTTATACGCCTCTTTTTCTTCTGTTAGTAACGTAACAACTCCAACTAATTGATGATCCTCATTAAAAGCACCAAAAGTACAACTAGTAGTAGCTGTTAAATTACTTTCCACTCGCTTAATAGGATTTTCCTGACGAATTGCCTCTTCATAGGTTGTTATAAATGCCTCTGGATTTACTTGTAATGCTTGTAAACGTAAGTCCCAATATTTTTCCGCATCTTCTTTCATAAGTAATCGGATCATATTTCTTCAGCCCCTTTAAGTTAACATAATATTTTTATAAACTACCATTTAAAGATTCATATTCTTCTCTTAATATACTATAACGATAACGATGAATGAACTTTCCTTGACGTAATCGATCATTTCTCATTAGTCCTTCACAAACAAAACCAGCCTTTTCATAACTCTTTCTAGCTTGAAAATTATCTTCATCTACACGTAGCCAAACTTTCTCTAATTCAAATTCAAAGAATCCTACATGTAACATACTATATAGGGCCGCGATTCCATACCCTTTACCCCAATACACTTTATTACCAATCGCGATTCCCAGTTCTGCATTTTTATTTGTTTTATCAAAGTTTTTAAGATCTACCCATCCAATGTGTATGCCGTTCTCTGCAGTGATAGCTCTTTGTTCATAACCATTTTTTCGATTTATACATGCTTCAATCCACTTTTTCGTATCTTCACGAGTGAACGGTGGATATTGATCTGGTACAACTAAGTGTTTTGTTACTTTTGTATCTAATGACCATTGATATCGATCTTCTGCATCATCTAATGTCAATTCTCTTAATTGAACAAATGGTACATTCATTGCGTTATCCCCTTTTTATTTTCCTATAGAAAACCCTTCTAACATTCTCCCTCCATACTGTTCTAACGTTCTTTCTACAAAAGCAATTAAGTTTCTTTTCTCTCCCGTTTTATAAAAATGATCGAACGCTGCTACAAATTGATCTGCGTATCGTTCATCATATCTTCTAAGTACCCTTATAAACCATTTTGAATTTCCAAGCCATTTCTCATTTACTCTTAATACATATTCATGTAATAAATCAGCTAATAAATTCGCGATAAACAATTCCTCTTCTCTTTTTGATGCACCAATAAAATCATCCAAAGTATCCGTGATAAAATACCGCTTCTGCTTCATCATTTCTTCAGTCCATTTAGCTGGTCCTTTATTGAGTAAATCATTTGCTTCTCTTTTTAATTTCTCAACACTTTCATTTTCCCCTTTTAATACAATTCCCTCTGAAACTAATTGTGGTAACGAAGGTCTTCCGCGATCACAATCCATTTTAAAAAAGGTTTTATACGTTTCAAAATTATGTACAAACACCTCAACGGGCCATCCATTACTAAAGAAAGATTCTCTATAACAAGATGACAAACTACGAGCTATTATTACAATATCTAGGTCAGATGTTTTTGTCGCCTCTCCTCGCGCAACGCTTCCTCCCAGTAAAGCTACATCACAATTCGGAAATCGTGATGTAATGATTCTTTGTGCCGCTTCCATTGGTTTCATAGCCGTTCCCCTTTTCTTATTTCACTTTCTTTTTTTCAGCTCTTTCTCTCGCTTTTTTTATATACGGCTCTGCGTCTGGTGTTTTGCACGATGTTGCCCCGTGATCAACCTGCACTTTTCCAATTTCACGTGCCATTTCAATCGCTTTTCTCTCTAATTCTTCATTACGAATTCCTATCGCAATTAAAGCACTATTCATTGCTTCTTTTTTTCTATTTTTTTCATTATGTATATTTGCTTTAATCTCTTCTAGATAAGGAGAGAAGAAATCATCATGTAACGTTTTATTTTTAATCGCTATATTTGCTAATAAAGACCAGCCTGCTCTTCCAATCCATTCATCATCAGACTTTGTCCATTCTTCCATTCTTTCTATCGCGATTGGCGACGTACAAATAGCCGTCATCAAAACGTCCATTAAACAATAATAATCAACTTCCTGTACCCATTTATTTAGCTGTTCTGTCGTAACTTTTTTCGGATCTACAATCATCGTCGCTAAAGTCATTGCATCCATATTTTTTGTTTCCCATAATAAAGTTGCTAAATCATGATCTTTTTTAATTTTCTTTTTTAATAGTTTTAAATTGGCAAAACTAACTCCGAATAGTGGCTCTTTCGCTCCGTGGTTTTTATACGTTTTACGATTTTGTTCTGTTCCATATTCCTTTAGTTGCTGCATTACTTCTTCAAGTAACATATGCCCACCTCTTTATCTTTTATGTTGACTACATTTATGTATGTACGATATATTCTACATTACTTTTTGGTTTTCCTATATTTATTTTTTAAATACGGTATGTGAAATTTTACAGTTATGACAAACAACTAGAACAAACAAGGAAAACCTGTACTTTTTACATATACAGGTTTTCCTTTCATCAATTTCCCATAGTGTAAGAAATAGAATTTGAAAGAACTTTTATTTGTTTAATTCTCTCTTTATTTTTTGTGAGCTCTTTACATCTGACCACTCTTCTATAGACCCTGCGTCCGGAAAAACTGTAACTACATTAAAATTCGTACCTTTTTCTTTTCCAATTTTTTTAGCGGCTAATAAATTCGCTGCCGCAGACGTTCCTATTTTCATACCAGTTTCATTATAAAAACGTGCCATTTCATACAAGGTTTCTTCATATGAATAAGTCCATTGTTTTTCTATCAAATTCTCTTCCTGTTCTATGAAATGTTGTTTCCTCCTTAAGCCGAACCCACCTGATCCAGCATATTTCTTTAAATCATTTGGTGGTTGTTCGGAACCATAAGGCAATTCAGCAGGCATTACTAAATGTAGCTCAACATTTTTTGTATAATTCTTTACTGCTTTATAGACCCCCATTAGAGTTCCACCAGTACCAGCAGATGCTACCCATGCGTGTATTGGTTTTCCGTTCATTTGCGCAATAATTTCTTTGCCTGTACCTTCTATATGACTTGATAGATTTGCATTATTATAATGTTGGAATAAAAAGTATAACTCGGGTTTTTGTTTGCTAATCTCAATTGCCTTTTCAATTACTGCGTAAAATCCCATACATTTATCAACTAAAATCACGTTAGCTCTATAATGCTCAAGTTCATTTAGTAGTGATTTACCAGTTCCAGAACTTAAAACTAACGTACATTGAATTCCTAAATAATAACAAATACGCCCAATTGATCTCGCTAAGCTTCCACCACTATATTCTAAAATAGATTGTTTTTTGTCCGCTTCTTGGAAATATTTTCGAATCATTCCAAGTGCTGCTCTATCCTTAATCGATCCTGTAGGGTTGTGCCATTCGCATTTAGCATAGATAGATAGATCCTTCGTTTCTTCGCATTCTAATTTAATGAGAGGTGTATTCCCAACATTTTTAGCAAACTCATCAAAATGCTTTAATGTCATACTTCTATATCTCCTTCATAAATCATATTTATTATATTTTTTAGCCAAAATACTTTTTAGATTTTCATTACTCTCTTAACTAAATCTTCTTATATAAAAATCCCTACAATGCTGTAGGGATTTATGTCTAAATCATTTTGTTACACTCCATTACATACGAAAAGAGCTTCTTTATTCAAATGCATTCATAAGCACAATTCTCCAACCATCTGGATCCTCTATTGTGGTCCCTTTCTCTATCCAATACGGATTTTCTGGTTCCACCTCATGATAGCCCATATTACTTATTCGATTCACTGTTTTTTCAATTTCATCTTTATTAGGTATATAAAAAACTAGTAAATTATCTTTTGTCGGTGCCGGACATGGACTTCCATTAACATGCGTTGTAAACTCCAAATGATACTCGGCATCCGGTAATCCAAACATAACTCCATCATATCCTTCATGATTGTGAAATTCCCCTATACGCTTTAACCCTAACCCCGTCTCATAAAAGCTTATAACTTCTTCAAATTTATCTGTTGGTCTTGCAATTCTAAATTGAACCCAATTCTTCATGCAAATCTCCTCCTTTTCATTTTCCAAAGCTTTATAGTAATTATTATAGGTTACATATATTTCCTTTAACATCCCTCATTAGTGTGAGAACTGCCTAAGTTGAAAGACCTATTAGTTTATAAATAGTAGGACTTTAGTATTAAATTCATATAGAATTAATTATAAAAATATAGAGATAAGATAACCATTTCTTCCTTAAAGGGAGTTATTTGTCATGTCAAAATCATAACAGTAGCTGTTGGCTCTGTCGGTATTGATATGACTCTTTCGTATTCAGAGATGAAAAAACAAAGCAGTTCATCTCATGCTAGAATACGACCTACAGACTCGCTTTAATATAGGTTCAATCAATTAAGAGCCTGTATTATTAATAGAAGAATTTAATTAAATTTAATACTTGAAGAGTTTGTAAAGAAGGATTAATATGTGGCCAATCTTCATTTTAAGATCAATAGATATGTTAAAAGACATTAATTAGAAAGTTGCTTTAAAACAAAAATTATATATATGAAATACTTAAATTCATACACAATTTTATACAAACCACTTTTCTATATAAGAAAAGTGGTTTGTATATTTTCGGAAAATTTTCGTTACAAAATCACGCTACATATTTCATTAAACTACAACTACTCATTTTCTTTTTTCTTCTTTTGTTCCTCAGAAGGCTCTTCGGTTGGATCTGGCTCTTGTTCATCTTTTTTGTTTAATTCATTATTTTTTTCCATAGAAGGATCTTGTTTTTCATTCTTTTCCTCCTGTCTTTGTTCAGAAGGTTCCTCCGTTGGATCTGGCTCTTTTTCGTCTTTTGGAGCTGGATTACAGCCAATTAATAAACCTACTGTAAATATGCTTGTCATACATATTGAAAACATTTTTTTATAATTCAATTAAAACACCTCCTAAAATTAATATCCGTTGTAGTGTTCCAATTAATGATTAAAACTATCCTTTATTTATTCCATACTTTTAAAAATGTCATTCCTTTCAAATCTTGCATACCTTTGGACAAACTTTTTTGCGCTTGTAAAAAAGTTTTTTTGCAATTACCTACTTATAATTGCTAATATAGTAGAGTAGAACTTTTATAGAGAGAAGGAAAATTATGCACAATGGAATTCGAATGACAACTTTAGTGAAAAGGGCTATGTTGATTTGCGCGGGGGTATTATTTACATACGAAGCGGCTTTAGGATCAGCACATACTGCTCTAGCAAGTACAGAGGATGAAGCAAAATCTGTTCAACTTGTAAGTGAAATTCAATCGTCTCTTGCACCGAAAGAAGCTCCAAAACAATACAATGGGCAAGTTAGAAAAGTAGCTTACTTAACATTTGATGACGGTCCTGGAAAATACACAGCTGAGCTTTTAGATATGTTAAAGAAAGAAAATGCAAAAGCAACATTCTTCCTAATTGGTTCAAACGTAAAAGCATTCCCTGATCTTGTAAAACGTGAAGATGCTGAAGGCCACTACGTTGGGATGCACAGTATGACTCATAACTACAAGAAACTTTACACAGAAGGTCATTATGTAGATGAAATGAAAGAAGATCAAGGCTTAATTGCTGGTGTTCTAGGTAAATCACCAGTATTAACTCGTCCATCTTACGGTTCAATGCCAGGATTAAACGAAGCTCTTCGCAACAAAGTTGTCGAAAATGGCTTGAAAGTTTGGGATTGGACAATTGATTCTTTAGACTGGAAATATAACAAAATGCCAGTTGATGCTGCATCAGCTAAAATTGTAGAAAACGTACTAAATGGAGCTAACAAGCCAACAGAAGTAATTCTAATGCACGATATTCATCCACAATCCGTTAAAGCAGTACCTGGTATTATTAAAGGACTGAAAGAAAAAGGATATGAATTAGAAGCTTATAGTGAGAACGAACACTTCCCATTAAACTTCTGGCACGATAATCGTATGTAATAAAAAAGACTTGATTTCCTCTAGTAGGTTATTGAGTCTTTTTTTATCGTATTGTGCAGTACTTCTCGTAATTTCCATCCCCCCTCCTTCCTTTGTATCAATAGAAACAAAAGTGATAACTGGCACAATAGAAAAGAAAATCGTATTAAAAAGATGCATCGGAAATTAAGAAAGAGAAACGATAAGCAAAAAAGACTACAAGAACGACTAGTACAAAAGTAAAACATATATCAAAATACATAAAAAATTTAGGGATTGAATATACAAATTTAATCCTATTTTTATATTATCAACACTTTAGCACATATTACTCTTAAGGAGTGATGTGTATATGGATTTTCTTTCAGCCGAATATTTGTCTGCCTTACTTGCCATCATTGTAATTGATTTAGTATTAGCCGGTGATAATGCCATTGTAATTGGGTTAGCAGCAAGGCGATTACCGAAAGATCAGCAAAAGAAAGTTATTATATGGGGAACTATCGGGGCGATCGCCATTAGAGCTCTAGCTACCTTAGTTGTCGTTTGGTTATTAAAAATACCAGGGCTACTTCTAATTGGTGGTGTACTCCTTATATGGATCGCTTACAAATTAATTGCTGAAGGCAAAGATCATGATATTAAGGCCGAAGAAGGATTTTGGTCTGCTATTAAAACCATTATTATTGCTGATGCGTTAATGGGTATAGATAATGTTCTCGCTGTCGCAGGAGCTGCGCATGGCAATTTTTCTTTAGTCATCATCGGACTATTAGTATCTATTCCAGTAGTAGTATGGGGCAGTACATTAATTTTAAAATGGGTTGACCGGTTCCCTATCATTATTACGATTGGAGCAGCAGTTTTAGCTTATACCGCTGCGAAAATGATTGTAGACGAGAAATGGTTCGCTGGATTTTTCGAAAGTAACCCTTTCATTAAATGGGCATTTATCATTATTATCATTGCTGGTGTAGTATTCTTTGGAAAGATGAAACAAAAAACCAAGGATAACTCTTTATAATGACTACGTTATTTGTACAAACAAAAGCGCTACTCATATGAGTAGCGCTTTTTACTATTTATTTCGTTTCCCCATCTTCAGTCGTCTTTACCTTCGTTTTATTTTTATCACGATGGTTATAGTTGTACTTCGAACGATCGACCGGTGTAAATCCTTCCGGTGTGTAGAATCGTAATAAGTCACCATTTACGACTTGGTCAGAGTATTTTAATGATTTTTGAACCATTTGTTCATTTTGTTTTATTTCGTCTGTTAATTCTACAGAGTTACCAGTAGCTGTATCATAGTATTTTCCATTCAATGCAGTAATTGTTGGACTTACGAAGTTTCCGTTACGGAATGGAACAACTTGTTTATGCTCTGGTGATAGTAAATCAGATCCGAACTGGACATAATTTTTCGTATCTGTACCTAGTAAGTGTAATAGCGTCGGAAGAACATCAATTTCTCCGCCATATTGATGTTGTACGCCGCCCTTCATTCCTGGAACACGAATGATTAATGGTACTCGTTGCAGCTGTGCATTTTCGAATGAGTTCATTTCTTTACCCATTATTTGAGACATTGCTGCGCCATGATTATCTGAAATACCGTAATGGTCACCGTACATAACGATAATTGAGTTATCGTATAAACCAGATTGTTTCAAGTAATCCATAAATCCTTTTACAGACTCATCTAAATAACGTGCTGTTTGAAAATACGTATCTACTGATGAGTCACCTGTTTTAGCTGGTTCAATCGTCGCTTCCGCTTTATCAATCGGATAAGGGAAATGGTTCGAAAGCGTAATGAACTTCGTATAGAACGGTTGTTTCAATGTTTGTAATAACGGAATTGATTCATTAAAGAACGGTTTATCTTTTAATCCATAGTTTACTACATCTTTTTCATTCATATCGTAGTAAGACGCATCAAAAAATTTATTGAAACCAAACGATTTATAAATATCATCACGGTTCCAGAACGTTTTGTAGTTACCATGGAATACAGCTGATGTGTATCCTTGTTGCCCTAAAATAGCTGGTGCTGATTGATACGTGTTATGAGCTTTATTCGTAAAAACAGATCCTTGTGGTAATCCATACATTGAGTTTTCTAGCATGAACTCCGCATCAGATGTTTTACCTTGTCCTGTTTGATGGAAGAAGTTATCAAAGTATAACGTATTCGCATCTTTTGTAAATGAATTTAAGAACGGTGTAACTTCTTGCCCATTTAATTTATAATCAATTAAAAAGTTTTGGAATGATTCTAAATGAATATAAATTACGTTCATTCCTTTTCCTTTACCAAAGTAATCTGGATTTGGACTTGCATATGTTGATGCAAGATAATTTCTAACTTCTGTCATATTATCTCCATCGGCTAATGCTCGTTCTGTTGATGCTTTCGCACTTTGAATACCATCATAAATCGTATAGTTGTATGCCCCTAAATATTTCACAATATAATTACGATCAAATGTTCTTGTTAATAATTCAGGACGATCAGATTCTGCAAGACCTAGGTTAATGCTGAATAATAAAATACCTGCTACAAATATTAGTGATAATTTATGTTTCGCAACACGGATAGGTTTTGGACTTGCAAATTTTGTTGCGACTAAAACAATTAAAATGATTGTATCTAAGAAATATAGTGGATCATATACGTGTAGCAATGCAAAAATACTACCACCTAAATCTCCAAAGTTATTCGTTTGTGTTAGTGTCGGGAACGTAATGAAGTCGCTGAAAAAGCGATAATATACTACGTTTGCGTATAAAAGTATAGACATTAACAAATTAATAACAATTAACCAAATGTAAGCACGTTTCCCCTTTGCGAATAATGCAAGCCCTAAAAATAGAACTGCTGAGCTTAACGGGTTGAAAAACAGTAAAAACTTTTGGATTGTGTTAGATATCCCTAAGTTAAATTCTGTCACATAAGCTGCATATGTTTTTAACCAGAATAAAACAACGGCAAACACGAAAAATCCAAAGTGATTGCTTAACACACTTTTGCTCTTTAATAAGAACTGTTTCATCTCTCCACCTCTTTTAATCATCCAAGGCTTATTTTGATATAAGTCTGTCTATCTATTCAATTTTTCATCTTCAAATAGATTTTATCTGTTTAACTATATGAAGAATATTAGTAATTATAATTTGAAGCTTTTATTTATTCAACTATTTCTTTTTAAATATTTTGACCTTGGTTTCTATTTAACAAAATAATTTTGTAACATTTTCGGTTTTCTCCCAAGATTCATCCACTAATTATGACACCACATACTATAAACCTTTATTCACTGCTTCGCAAATAAATATGTCTCCAGTTCTGGAACATTAATGTAATATAATGAATTTCACAATAGATAGCATTAGTTTTTTCGGTGACTCTTACATCCTTTTATGTAATTCAAGTTTATTCATGCTGCAGCCATTTCTCTATATGCGACATCAAAACACCTTTCAACCTCTAAAGTTATTTTTGTATAATTATTCATAGCTCATAAAATCAATGATTATAAAAAACCTCACTCTCATTACGAGAGCGAGGTTTTTCATCATTTATTATTGACCTTTGTACATTGCATCTACTTGTTTTTGAAGTTCTTCATTTTCTAAGAACTCATCGTAAGTAGCCTCTTTATCGATTACACCGTTTGGCGTTACTTCGATAATGCGGTTTGCAATTGTTTGTACGAACTGATGGTCATGAGATGTGAATAACATTGTACCTTTGAATGCGATTAAACCGTTGTTTAATGCAGTGATAGACTCAAGGTCTAAGTGGTTCGTTGGATCGTCAAGTGTGATTACGTTTGCACCACTTAACATCATTTTAGATAACATACAACGAACTTTTTCTCCTCCAGATAATACAGAAACGTTCTTCTTAACTTCTTCACCTGAGAATAACATACGGCCTAAGAAACCACGTAAGAAGCTTTCTGACTCATCTTGTGGAGAGAATTGACGTAACCAATCAACTAAGTTAGAGTCACTGTTCTCAAAGTATTTAGAGTTATCTCTTGGGAAGTAAGATTGAGATGTTGTAACGCCCCATTTGAATGAACCGCTATCTGGCTCCATTTCACCCATAAGAATTTTAAATAATGTTGTCATTGCAATATCGTTACGACCGATAAATGCAACTTTATCACCTTTATTTAAAGTGAAGTACACATTATCTAACACTTTTTCACCATCAATTGTTTTAGAAAGACCTTCAACAGTTAATAAGTCATTTCCTACTTCACGCTCAGGTGTGAAGCCAACGAATGGGTAACGACGTGATGATGGTCTAATATCATCTAATGTAATTTTATCTAATAATTTTTTACGAGAAGTTGCTTGTTTCGCTTTAGATGCGTTTGAGCTAAAGCGTGCAATAAAGTTTTGTAACTCTTTTACTTTCTCTTCTTTTTTCTTATTAGCATCTTGTGTTAATTTTAAAGCTAATTGGCTTGACTCATACCAGAAGTCATAGTTACCAACATAAAGTTGAATTTTACCGAAATCAAGATCAGCCATGTGTGTACAAACTTTATTTAAGAAGTGACGGTCATGGGATACAACGATTACTGTATTTTCAAAGTTCATTAAGAAGTTTTCTAACCATTGGATCGCTTTTAAATCCAAGTGGTTGGTAGGCTCATCTAGTAATAGAATGTCTGGTTTACCGAATAAAGCTTGAGCAAGTAATACTTTTACTTTCTCTGCCCCAGTTAATTCTGATAATTTCTTATCATGAAGATCTTCACCAATACCTAACCCTTTAAGAAGGATTGCAGCTTCTGATTCTGCTTCCCAACCGTTAAGTTCAGCGAATTCACCTTCAAGTTCAGCAGCACGCATACCATCTTCATCACTAAAGTCTTCTTTCATGTAAATGGCATTTTTCTCTTGCATTACTTTGTAAAGTTGCGTGTGACCCATAATTACTGTTTCTAATACTGCGAACTCTTCATATTCGAAGTGGTTCTGTTTTAATACTGCTAGACGCTCACCTGGCGTAATATGTATGTCACCTGTTGATGGTTCAATTTCTCCAGATAAAATCTTTAGAAATGTCGATTTACCAGCACCGTTTGCTCCGATTAAACCGTAGCAGTTACCTGGCGTGAATTTTATGTTAACATCTTCAAACAATTTGCGATCCGCGAAACGCAAACTAACGTTACTTACTGTAATCATTTGTGTCCTCCTACTAATACCGCTTATTTCAGCGTTTTCTCACCGATTGTCTTAAAAAATCGCATATTACGACTCAATTATTGTAGACTATAGCTATTATATAGTAGAAAAGGGATGAATAGCAACGGTTGATTACTATTCATCCCTTTCCTACCTTAAATAAAATGTATATTTTTAACGAAACAATATTATATAAAAGCAAATTTCATAATGTAAAGAGAAAATATTTATCATTGGAGCATTATGTTTACCTCTTACTTCCTTAACCGCATGTAGTAATAACAATGCAAAAACACCTTCTGAATCAAAATAAGAGAAAAAAGAAACGAAAGTAACTGTCGATTCAATTATCTCTGAATTTAAAAATGCTGGTCTTCAAGCAGAAAATCCTACCGATCTTCCTCAAAAAGAATTCGGCAATCTTCGAAAAGAAGGAAAACGTATTATCGTACCTGCTCTTGGTGAAGATAAAGGTGGTCGTTTATTCGAAATTACAAAGAAAGAAGACCTAGAAAAAGTTAAAAAATATTACGATGAATTAGGAAATTCGGCTCCTATGTTATTCTCTCATACATACGCAAAAGGCAATTTTCTTTTACAAATGAATGGCGATATGAAAGATGAAGAATTTGCAAAATATAAAGATGTGAAGGACAAATTTATCAAATAAGAAGAATCCCCTTTTAAAAGGGGATTCTTCTTATTTTCTTTTACTTAATTTCTTCGTATAATTCTTCATTTTATTCGTTAACCCTATTAAAGCCGGTATCAATATTGGCATCACAATGATAGCTAATAGTAACAGTGCAACACCAACAACAGAGGCTACTTGTATAAGCGTCAATACACCTGAAGGGATTAATGCAGCAAATGTACCACCTAAAATAAGCGCAGCTGATAATACGACTCCTCCTATGTGACGAGAGGCATTTACAATTTTCGTTGCTGGGTCTCCCTCTAGCTCATTGTATCGCATCATTACGAAAATGCTATAATCCACACCTAAAGCGACAATCATAATAAAACTAAAGAATGGTACATTCCAGCTTAATGACTCTACGTTTAGTAAGTGTGTACTAATTTGTTCACTTATACCAAGTGATGCAAAATAAGCTAATATTAATGATCCAATAATAAATATTGTATTTAAAAATGACCGTGTAATAACGAGTAATACAATCGCAATTCCAATTAACATAATCGTAGCTGTACGTAAGAAGTCTTGACCTGTTACTTCTTTTAAATCAACGTTTCTAGCAGTCGTACCTCCGATTGCTTTTTTCGCCGAATTTAATTCTGTACCACTTAACGTACCGTCTATCGTTTTATTAATTTCTTCAATGATTGGCATCGCTTCTTTTGAATACGGATTTACGTCTAAAATGATCGTCATTTTAGCAGTCTTTCTATCATGTGACATGTACGTATTCAATGCTTTTTGGAAATCTTCTCCCTCTAAAACTTCTTTTGGAATATAAAATTTCTCAGAACTTTTTGATTCATTCAGTTCTCCTAAATATTTCTGTGCATCTCCTAGTCCGTTACTTACCTTTTCGAGCCCTTCTGTGCTTTTAGATAATCCTGATTGTAATTGCCCCATCTGTTCTTGCAAGTCTTTCAGCCCGGTTAATAACTGGCCTTGCCCATCATTTATTTTTGTTAATCCGGTTTGTAACTCAGATGACTTGTTTGCAATTTGTTTTGAACCTGAAGCACCTTCATCTAATCCATTTTTAAGATCAGCTGCTCCTTTTTGTAATTTAGTAACTCCATTGTTCATTTCGTTTAAGCCGTTATCCACTTTCAATAACGATTGATTTGCTTCTTTAAATGAGCCCATCGCGGCTTTATGCTGCGTTGCTAATTGATTTAATTCATTTGTAAGCACACTTAATTGCTTTTGAGCCTCTTTAGCAATTCCTATCGTTTGTAGTATGTTCGGATCATTTGCCAATTCGGGTTTCGTTTGAATAAAATTGGTCATTAACATTTCAATTTGTTCATACCCTTTCTTCGCTCCATCAATCGCTTGAGAAATACTTCCAAAGTATTGATCGTAAGAACTTAAACCTTTTTCTAACTGCGAATAACCAGCATGAAGTTGTGACGTTGCATTAGATAAAACATTTATATTTTCATTTACTGAAGTTAATCCACTCTCAATTTGCTGAGCACCTTGTGCTCCGTCATTTATACCACTTGATAGTTGATGTAAAGCGGTTCCTAATGCTGTTACACCGTTTTTCGCTTCGCTTGTTCCATCAATTAACTTTTGAACGTTTGCAAGACTATTTGAGTCTTTACTACCCATTTTATCTTTCGCAGTAGTTAATCCATCATTAATTTCCTTAATACCACCATTAGCATCTCCTAAACCTGTATTTAGTTCTCCAGCTTGTTTATTTATATATAGTTCTTTTATCCTTTCACCAGTTGGTCGTGTCGGTGAATATACTTCTGAAACACCTTTCACTTTCAAAATCTTATCAGTTAGTTCATCTAAAGTTTGCAGCGTACTCGACTCATCTAATTTGTTATCCGATTGAATAACTAACGTACTTGGCGAAGAAAAACCAGGTGGGAAATGATCTTCTATTACGTTAATCCCCATCTTTGATTCATATTTATTATCTACTTCAAATAAATCATTGTAATTTAGTGTGTTAGAGTATTTCATTACGAAAGGAATCGATATCACAAATACAATGATTAAAGCGATAAATGGTCTTGCTACTGAGTTTTTCGCAAGAAATCCCCATAAGCGACTATCCTCATGACCTTTAAATGTTTTTACTGGATAAAACATTCCTTTTCCTAAAAGCACCATAAAAAATGGATTTAATGTAGTTAATACGAGTAGTAATACTGCGACACCAATTGCTACAGCTGAAGTAGATTGATACAATTTAAAACTAGCTAAAGCAAGGGATGCAAAACCAATCAGTACTGCTATCCCGCTATATAAAACGGTTTTCCCTGCCGATTTAAACGTTTCTTTTGTAGCTAAAAATGCATTTTCTTGTTTACTTAATTCTTCCTTAAACCTTGTATATAATAAAATGTTATAGTCTGTTCCAACCCCAAATAGAACAACAACTACAAACACTTGTGTAAAGTTGGAAAACGGAAAATTAAATTGATCTACAAGGTGGGCAATAATCCCCATTGAAACTAAATAGGATACACCAACTGTAAGTAGAGAAACAATTGGAACAATTGGTGAACGAAATACAATGATTAATACTACTAAAATGAAAATGATAGAAATAACTTCTGTCTTTTTCACTCCCTCTTGAGAGGATGTAAGGAAATCACCCGCTATTAAATCACTTCCTGTTAAGTACGTTTTAACACCCTTCGTTTGCACTTTTTTATGAAGATCATTTGCAACTTTTGATATTTCACCATTTTTTTTATTTACTGAGATTTGCGTTAAAATGGTCGTATTGTCTTTAGATATCAACTGTTTTTCCAAATCTTTATTATCTAAATGTGAAACAACTTCCTTAATTCCTAATTGCTCTTTTTCATTTTGTAAAGCGTTGATTGTTTTTATTATTTCATCTTTTTGCTCAGATGTTAAAGCTTCTTTACTTCCACTATTAAAAACAGCTATAATTTCATACTTTTCTATCCCGTCTTTATCCATCTCTCTTATCATTTTGTCAGCAATACTACTTTGTTCAGTATTAGGGATCGTAATGTGCCCTTTTTCTTTCACTAATTTATCCATATTAGGCATCGTTACGATCATTGTAATAGTAATAACTATCCATAATAGAAAAGATAAACTTCTCCAATTTTTTAGCTTCCTCATTTTAATCATCTCCTGTTTTACAAGTTTACCGTTAGTTTCGGAATGAACGTTCATTCCTATCATTCTATTACATTATTTTGTAAACTCTATTTAACTAGCCTTCCCGGAATGAATGTTCATTCCCTTAGTTACACAAATATCCTTTACTACTCTCATTTTTAAAATCTATTTAGGAATGAATATTCATTCCTGTCCTTATAAAGCTATAGAATCAAATGATTCTAATAGCGTTCCAAGAGCTTTCTTCCAATTCTTTTACTAACTCTTTCGAGTATTCTAATTGCCCTGTTGCAATTACTTTCGTTAATTTTTCTAGCGGTTGATATACAATAATAATTAAAGCAACTGGAGGCAATGGACGGAGAAACCCTTTTGCGATTCCATCTTCAATAATATTCATAAAGAAGCCTATAAAATCATCAAATATTTTCTTACTCTGTTCATCAAGAAAATAACTATCACAGTGAGAATTTGTAAATAAAAAAGCATCTACATTGTTTCTCGCAAATTCAAATAAACGGTTGTACGTATGACTAAACTGTTCACGAATATTTGCTTCAACAGGAAAATCCGTTTTTATCATTTCAGAAAGCTCTAACATACTTTTTGAAAATAATGAGTTAACAAGTGCCTCTTTATTTTCAAAATAGCGATAAATAGTACCCGCACCGACTTTTGCCTTTTCAGCGATCATTGGAATTGTCGTACCATCGTAACCACGCTCTGCGAAAAGTTGCATCGCAGCATCAAAAATATCCTCTTGTTTGTTTTTAGCCATTTTTTCCACCTCTATTTTCAGGAATGAAAATTCATTCCGTTTTTAATTATAAATTACATGGATTAAAAGTCAAGTGCGTGACTACGTATAATTGCGTTTTTAATCCCTTGTTTGTGAAAAGAATTATATCAGCGATTTTCAAAACATATCGACTTATCGGCAAAAATCGTCAACTAATGAGAATGCTGTCCCAAAGTTTTGTTTGGGACAGCCCAATTTCCTATTTAAAACTTAAAAGAAATCATAAATAAATGCTTTACGTACCGGAACTATATTCTCAAACGCTTGTATTTCCTCTTCGCTTCCGCTAATTAATTGTAATTCATTAAGTTGTAACGGACGTTTATAGCCAAACATTATTGTAGATAACGCGTTTATATCCAGTTTGATTCCTTTATCTATTGTTTCCTCTTTTATAATTGTTATTTCATGATTTGCCAGTCTTACTGATACGTTATTCCACGGTGCAAATGAATCTGTAATATGTAAAATTATTTCTTGTTGTACATTGTTCCAGTTTAATTCATATTGTTTAAAGAACTGCTCCACATCTACAATTCTGCCCATAAAATATGGCTTTATTTCTGACTTCACTCGCGGCTCTTGCAGTGTATATAATAACGGTTCGTTTTCATTTATTGTCATTTCAAGTTCTTTCATCATAGAATCATGCTGGCAAATAAAGTTCCACAGACCATTTCGCGCTTCATTATGCAGCGGTACAAATTCTTCTACTGTCATTTTATAGTTTTCTATTTTATATAACATGTAGCCTGCTGCCCTTTTATTTTCATCGTAATAAATCGCTAATGTTAAATCATCATAAACAGCTTGTAACCACCATTTTTCATCGCGAACTAGCATACCGGAAAAACGTTTTGCAAATGTTTCATAAAGCTTCTCTACCTCTTCTGGGTGATTTTCTTTATTGAAACGTTTCACAGTACCATTCACTTGTTTTTTCATCACTAAATCACTCTTTGTCATTTGACATACAAGGAGATTCGCACAAAGTTCCCAGCCGTATTTTCGGTAAAATGAAACAGCAAATGGATGTAGCATCGATACTGTATATCCGTCTTTTTTCATCGTTTGAAGTGAGTGTAAAAGCAATTCTTTTACATATCCGCTTCTTCTATACTCTGGATACGTCGCTACCCCTGCAACGCCCCCCATTTTAAATTCTTCTTTGCCTATGTATATATGAAACGGAATAAGATGAAGTTTGGCTGCCAAATCCTCCCCTTCCATAATACCGTATATCTCATGACTTTCTTTCATCTTTGTAAGTTGTTGTTGCAACCGTTCCTCATCAACTTTATATTGAAAAGCGTATTCTGATAAACGTAATGCTTCTCTAAATTTATCTTCTTTTAATCGTATAACGTTCATATATTTCTCCTCCATTCCTTATTTGAATTGTATCATAATTCTAAACATTACAGTTCGGTGAATGAAATTATACTGACTTAACGACACGAATCCAATTAAAAAAGCAGATACATGTCGTATCTGCTTCTCATTACTTTATTTAGCTAATTTTTGAAGTTCTTCGAAGAATGTAGGATATGATACGCCTACTGCTTCTGCATCTTCAATTGTTGTTTTTCCTTCTGCGATACATCCAGCGATCGCAAGCATCATTCCGATGCGGTGGTCACCGTAACTATTTACTGTATTGCCTTTTAGAGGTGATTTTCCGTAAATAATCATCCCGTCATCAGTTGCTTCTATGCGGGCTCCTAGCTTTGTTAATTCTGCTACGACTGTATCAATACGGTTCGTTTCTTTCACTTTTAATTCGTGCGCATCTTTAATTACTGTAATTCCTTCTGCTTGCGTTGCCGCTAATGCAATAACAGGAATCTCATCAATTAATCTTGGGATAATATCTCCGCCAATTTCAATTCCTTTTAATGAAGATGTTTCAATCGTAATGTTTGCAGCTGGTTCTGATGATCCTTCGTTAATTGGCTCTACAGTGAACGTAGCACCCATTTTCTCTAAAACATCAATAATACCTGTACGAGTTGGATTCATCCCTACATTTTGTAATACTAGCTTACTATTTGGAATGATTGCACCGGCTACTAGGAAAAATGCAGCTGATGATACGTCACCTGGCACTTGAACATCTGTTGCTGTTAGCTTTTGTCCACCTGCAAGTTTCACTGTTTTTCCTTCGCGCGTTATTGTAACGCCAAATGCTTCAAGCATTCTTTCCGTATGATCACGGGAAATATGTGGTTCTGTAACAGCTGTTACACCTTCTGCGCGAAGTCCTGCAAGTAAAATAGCTGACTTTACTTGTGCGCTTGCTACAGGTGAAGTGTATTCAATTGCTTTTAAATCTCCGCCACGTATTGTTAGCGGTGTAAACGTTCCTTCTTCCCGCCCATCAATGTTTGCCCCCATTTGTTTTAATGGATTTGTAACACGTTTCATCGGTCTTTTTGCGATAGATGCATCACCTTGTACGCAAGAGAAAAATGGTGTATTTGCCAAAATCCCTGACATTAAACGTATAGTTGTACCAGAATTACCAACATCTAATACAGCTTTCGGTTCTTGTAAACCTTCTAATCCTTTGCCAACTACAGTGACTTCATCACCGTTTTGCACGATGTCTACTCCCATTTCTTTAAAACAAGAAATCGTACTTAAACAGTCTGCACCGGGCAAGAAACCTTTAATTGTTGTTTTCCCTTCTGCAATCGCGCCGAACATGACAGCGCGGTGTGAAATGGATTTATCTCCTGGAATTGTAATATTACCATTTAATCCGTTATTAACAGGTTGTATCGTTCTTTCCTTCACGTTTTCACCTTCTCATTTAAATTGTTTCATAAGTTTGGTATTTTTCTTCTCCAAGCGCTAGCTTTGCTTTCATACGATCTTCTTCTCTTTGGAAGCTAATACGTAATACCCCAAGCAATCCTTCACGCGCTTCTAATATTTGCAAGTTCGTAATACTAATTTCTTCGCGCGCCAAAATACTCGTAATGTGAGCCAATGCCCCTACTTTATCTAAAACATCGACGTATAAGTCGTGATAGGCAGGAATTGCCCCTCTCTTTCGTACTGGTAAAGAGTCACGGTATTCTTTCGCGTCTGCAAAATAGTTTTGAATCTCGCCTGCATCTCCGGTAGAAACTGTATCATATAAATCTTCCATTTCAGAGATCCACTCTTTTAATAATACCATTAAATGCTCACGATTTTGTTTAACAATATCACTCCACATTTTTGGGCTACTAGATGCGATACGTGTAATGTCTTTAAATCCTCCGGCAGCTAGTTGATGAATGAGCGGATTATCTCCTGCATGTTTCTCTACTTGCTTTACTAACCCAGCTGCGATAAGATGCGGAAAATGACTAACAATCCCTGTTACATAATCATGTTCTTCCGTATTTAAAACGAGAAAATGAGATCCTGTTCCTTTTAGCCAACACTTAAGTTCTTCTACATGTTCATTTGGCACATGATTCATCGGCGTTAAAATGTAAAATGCATTTTCAAATAAATGCGCTTTTGCACTTTCAACTCCTGTTTTATGAGAACCTGCCATCGGATGTCCACCAATGAAAGAAACTTCCTTTGAAAATAAAGCTTCCGCTTCATCCATAATCGTCCCTTTCGTACTACCAACATCGGTTACAATAACATCTTCTCGTAAACGAAATGATGCTAATTTGTGTAATAACTTCTTCGTTTCTTCAACTGGAGAAGCAAAAACAATTAAATGCGCTTCTTCACATGCACGCTGTAAATCTAATGCTACTTCATCTACTACGTGTAATTCTTTTGCACGCTCTACTTGTTCTTGAAATATATCATAACCTGTTATCGTTACATCGTGCTCTTTCTTAATCGCTAATGCGAGAGAGCCTCCGATTAAACCAGTTCCAATTAAAACTACCTTTTTACGCATTTGTCTCATCTCGAGACTTTCTTTTTTTATTTTCAAAGTGTTGTTTTAACACTGAAATCACTCCTTCATTTTGCTCCCTTGTTCCGACTGTAATACGGACACCTTTCGGGAACGGACGAATAATAAATCCTGCATGTGCACAAGCTTCATAAATCTCTCCTGCATTCTCAACTGGCAAGAAGATGAAATTTGTTTGTGATGGATAAAATGGAATTTCATTTTCCTTACAAAAACTTTCATATTGTTGTAATCCCTCTGCATTTACACGAACTATTTCCTCAATAAACTCATCGTCACCAAAAGCAATCGTCGCTGCTTTTTGCGCTAATGAAGATACGTTAAATGGCAAACGTACGACATTTAATTTCTCAATTAGCTCTTCCTGTCCAATCGCATATCCAACGCGGAAAGAAGCTAATCCGTACGCTTTAGAAAACGTTCTAAGTACAAGAATATTTTTATGTTTTTCTAAAAGCGGTAATGTCTCTGGGAAATCTTTTGCTGTTACGTATTCATAGTACGCTTCATCAATGACAATTAACGTATTTTCACTAATACCTTCAATAAATTGAGTCAACTTTTGATCATTCACAAATGTGCCTGTCGGGTTGTTCGGATTACAAATCCATACGATTTTCGTATTATTATTTATCGCTGATGAAATTTCGTCTAAATCGTATACACCGTTATTTAAAGGAATTTCTTTCACTTCACATCCTTCAATAATTGCATGATGACGGTATTGCGGGAATGTTGCACCAGCCGTCACGATGTTATCTCCTGCCTTTAGTACTGCACGGCTTATTATTTGAATGACTTCATCTAATCCACTACCGCAAAGTACTTGTTCCATTTGTACATGTAACTTTTTTGCAATTGTTTGACGGAGCGTCGTAGCACCTCCGTCAGGATATAAAGCATGTTCCAACCACGATGTTTGCAACTCATCTAAAACACGTGGTGAGCAACCGAATGGATTTTCATTCGATGCTAATTTCACAAATGAATGATCTCCGTACACTTCTTTCATTTGTTCAGGTGATTTACCTGGTTTATATGGTTGTAATGATGAGAGTTGATCTTTTACTTGCATGTTAAAACCACCTTTTTATTAAAATTCTTTTGCGTATTTGTTATGTTGCGTAATGTTTTGCTGAATTAAATCTATACGATCTTTTCCGAATTGTTCGACTAGTGCATGTGCAAGTTCCCATGCTACGACAGACTCAGCTACTACTCCTGCTGCTGGTACTGCACAGCTATCAGATCTTTCAATACTTGCTTGGAATGCTTCTTTCGTATCAATATCAACACTCGCTAACGGTTTGTATAATGTAGGTATTGGTTTCATAACACCTCTTACGACAATTGGCATGCCTGTTGTCATACCGCCTTCTAAACCACCGGCATTATTCGTTTTTCTCGTGTATCCTTGTTCTTCATCCCATAAAATTTCATCGTGCACTTTACTTCCCGGCTGTCTTGCTGCATCAAAACCAACGCCAATTTCAGCACCTTTAAATGCATTAATGCTCATAATTGCACCAGCAAGTTTTGCATCTAATTTACGATCGTAATGAACGTAACTACCAACGCCAATTGGCATACCTTCTGCAATGACTTCAACAATACCGCCGATTGAATCTCCGCTACTTTTAGCGTTATCTATCGCATCCATCATTTCTTGTTCTACTTCTTTATCTAAACATCGAACTGGTGAGTTTTCAGTAATTGTTTGAATTTCTTCCATTGATAAGTTTGAAATATGTGTTGCTTTAACTCCACCAATTTCAAGTACATGTCCTGCAATTTCTACGCCTAATTCTTTTAAGATTTGCTTCGCTACTGCACCAGCAGCTACACGAACTGTCGTTTCTCTTGCAGATGAGCGTTCTAGCACGTTTCTTATATCACGGTGACCGTATTTAATTGCTCCGTTTAAATCCGCATGTCCTGGACGTGGTTTTGTAATTGTACGTTTCATTTCTTTACTTTCTTTTTCCGAAATTGGCTCTGCACCCATTACTTTCGTCCAATGTTTGAAATCATCATTTTTTACGATTAACGTTATCGGCGAGCCAAGTGTCATCCCATGACGAACACCACTTACAATTTCAACTGTATCCGTTTCAATTTGCATACGTCTTCCGCGTCCGTGCCCTTTTTGTCTTCTTAATAATTCTTTATTAATATGCTCCGCTGTTAATGTTAAACCTGCTGGTACACCCTCTAAAATAACTGTTAATTGCGGCCCATGTGATTCTCCAGCTGTAATGTATCTCATTTCTCTTGCCCCTTTACTATTTTTTTGTACAAAAAAGTCCCTACTGAGCGCTCAGTAGGGACGATGTTTATCGCGGTACCACCCTAGTTGTAGACAACTTTCGTCTACCTCTCTTCTTCTGTAACGATCGTTTGACCGTCTTCCCCTCTAAAAATTAGCGGGAAAGATGCTCCAAGGCTGTAATTCATGCTTATCTTTGTACTGATTCACACCGACCATCAGCTCTCTTTAACAGGGAGATAAGCACTACTGTTTCCTCTTCAGCGCATATATGATATGGAATTAAGATAATTTATTTTTGAAACCTTTTAACTCATCCATGAATCTATGGAATTCTGGAATGTCCATTTGTTGTGCAGAATCTGATAATGCAACTGCTGGATCTGGATGAACTTCAGCCATTACTGCATCTGCGCCAATTGCAAGTGCTGCTTTTGCTGTTGGTAATAATAAGTCTCTACGTCCAGTTGAATGCGTTACGTCAACGATAACTGGTAAATGTGTTTCTTTCTTTAAAATAGGTACTGCTGAAATGTCTAATGTGTTACGTGTTGCTCTTTCGTATGTGCGGATACCACGCTCACATAAAATAATTTGGTCGTTACCTTGTGCAATGATGTATTCAGCTGCGTTAATGAACTCATCAATTGTTGCTGCTAATCCACGTTTTAGTAATACTGGCTTGTTAACTTTCCCTACAGCTCGTAATAAATCGAAGTTTTGCATGTTACGTGCGCCAACTTGAATTACATCAACGTAGTCTAATGCCATTTCAACATCATTCGGATTTAAAATTTCACTAATGATCGCTAAGTCGAACTCATCTGCTACTTGACGTAAAATTTGTAATCCTTCTACTCCTAAACCTTGGAAATCGTATGGAGATGTTCTTGGTTTGAAAGCACCACCACGCATTAATTTTAAGCCTTGGTCTTTCATCGCTTGCCCCACTTGGCGAACTTGCTCTAAGCTTTCTACCGCACAAGGTCCCATGATGAACGTTTGTGTTCCGTTTCCAATCAATTCACCTTTTACATCAACGATTGTGTTTTCTTGTTTCTTTTTACGTGATACTAGTAATGCTTTACGGTTATCATCTTCTTGCAATTCTAAACTAGCTTTGAAGATTGTTTTGAAAATATGTTGAACAGTTGAAGTTTCGAATGGTCCTTCGTTATGCTCTGCGATCATATCAAGTACTTCACGCTCACGTACTGGATCAAAACGTTTCGTACCTTGTACTTGCTTTTGCTCCCCAATTTTTTGAACGATTTCACCACGTTTGTTTAAAAGGTGTAATAGTTGTAAGTTAATTTCATCTACCTGTTTACGTAATTGATCTAATTCATGATTTGCCATTTGGAAATCCTCCTCTAATGTTTTAAAAGTATAGTAAGAGAATAAAAAATTCTCTATTTTCTGAACTGATAAATTATACAAATTTAAAGTGGAATCGATACCTCTTCTTATTTTAAACGAATACTTACTATAAGGACACTATCTACTAGATAAAAACCCACTTTTTTGTACAAAAAATCCCTACTGATCCAATCAGTAGGGACGATATTTATCGCGGTACCACCCTAGTTGTAGACTTCTTTCGTCTACCTCTCTTCATTGTTAACGATCATCTGACCGTCTTTCCCTTCATAAAGACAATATTATCTTCACTACGAAAAAGATGCTCTAGGACTGTAATTCGCTCTTGTTTTTGTACTGGTTCGCACCAACCACCAGCTCTCTGTTACAGGGAAACAACAACTACTGCTTTTCCTTTCAACGCATAAATATTTAATTTTCAAGTTGGGCCACTAAAATACAAAAAGTCCCTACTGAATAAATCAGTAGGGACGATATTTATCGCGGTACCACCCTAGTTGTAGACTAACTTTCCGTCTACCTCTCTTCACTGTTAACGATCAATTGACCGCTTTTTCTTCATAAAGACAAAATTATCTTTACTACGAAAAAGATGCTCCAAGACTGTAATTCATGATTATCCCTGTACTGGTTCACACCAACCACCAGCTCTCTGTTACAGTAAGACTAACCACTACTGTGATCTCTTCATTGCACTTTGTTTATTCAAATGTTTTTGAAATTGAATAAGTATGATTCGTATTATAGAACGCTTTTCAAAACACTGTCAACAACTTTTTATATATTTTTTAAAATTCCACTTCCGCCCTACATTTCTTCTTGTAAATTCTCCATAACAATTCCGATGCGAATTATCTCATTATCTATTGTATTTAGTACATTTTTTTCTACTCCATACCGAGATAATACTTCTTTTATTTGAATGATTTCCGTTTCAAGTAAATCGGCTTCCTGAAGCGTTTGTAGTAAAGTAAAAAATACATTTGCATACAATTCTTTATACATTTTTATACGCTCTGTCTTTTCAAATATTTCATTAAATAACTGTTTTAACTCCGTTTGATTCCCTTTTCCACCCACGTCCGAAAATGATTTACATATTATCGATAATCCTCTTTCTACTATTTCATCCATAAATAAAATAATACGTAAAAGCATTACATATTCTCTAGCTGTAATTTCACCCATTTTCGGTCGCTCTCGCAAAAATATACTAAGCCACGCTACCCAAAATTTTTGTTGTTCTTTTGCACTTAACGTTTTGACGTAATAGCATAAAAACTGCATAAATTTAATTTTATTTTCTTCATTTTCTTGTATAAGCAATGGGTATAACCAATCTGTTTTTTGCTCCCAATACAGTACACATTTAATAAATACAAAACTAAGCCATTTCAAGAAAGCTTCCCTCGTATGCGGATGCAATACTTCCAAATGTTCTACTGCATACTTAATAAATCGCTTCATCTCTGTAAATAAAGGTAAATTGATTTGCGTGTAACATAAGCCTGCCCAGGCATATTTCGTAATCTCATTTTCCTTCTTTAAATCTAAGTACGGTAACAAATATTTTCGGCACCACTGCTTCTCAATATGATAAAGAAATGTAATATCTGCTACTAAACGCGCTAACATGTAATTTGTCCGCTCTGAACTAACTCTTACTTGTTCTTCAAATAAAAATAAATATTCATACACGTTACGATCGTATAAATGATCATATGATAACAGTTTTAATAACACTGCTGTCATTTTCCCAACAGGATGCTGGATCGATTCATTGTAAAAATCTTGTTTTCCAAGCTTAAAATCTGTATCAC
Organism: Bacillus cereus; assembly: GCF_007678085.1. GTDB lineage: Bacteria > Bacillota > Bacilli > Bacillales > Bacillaceae_G > Bacillus_A > Bacillus_A cereus_BE. Next base: position 1,321,398 of record NZ_VEDW01000001.1, read on the forward strand.
TTTTCATTACTTGAGGGAATACCGAAAAAGCAAACCGTTTCACATTACGTATGCTATTTTCCTCTAACTCTTCTAATCGATTACTAATTTCATATAGAAAGCTACTAATTAACCAATGAAAAGCAGTATTTCTAACAAATTTCTGCAATAGCGGAATAACTTTTTGGATTTGTTCATTTGTGAGTCCTCGGTTATTTCGCCACTCTCTAATACAAACAAACCATACTTCATTACTTATTTCGTGCATGCTAACTAATTGGTAAGCAAATGAAATACTCCATTCTGTATTCAATTTACATGCTTTCGATAACATCTCTAAAAAATGACGTTGTTCAAAAACACCGTCTTGAGAAAATTGACGAACTTGTTTCATAATTTCTTCGTCTTTCAGCTGTAATAATCCATCAGCAGTTACATTACAAGTAATACTTTGTTCTATGGTTTCTTTCTTTTGTACACTGTATCGCTCAGAATGAAAGTGAGGATGTTTTTGCTTCATTACCTCATAAGCTTTTGCTGTAGATGGACTATTTGAATCACAAGTGAATAATAAATCTAACACGAAACAAACATCAAATGCCCTCTCCTCTGCAAGGTCCTTTAGTACAATTCGAATGACTTCTTCCTTTGTTTTTTCTAAAGAAGATGCGAAATGATTTTTTATAAGTTGAAAAACTTCGTGTTTATACGTGACATTTAAAAGAAGTCCTTCCTGTAACAACCATTTCATTTTGTCATCAGCGCTAACAAATATGTTTTTATTCATCGCATCAATTGCAATTCGGGTCTGAAGCACGCTGTTTGCTTCAATCATTTCTGTAATATAATAATTTGCTTTTTTCTCATTATTTTCACATAAATAAGCTAAACACTCTTTTACAATTTGAATTAAAAAGGCAAGATCATTTTGCTGAAACTCTTTTTCAACATTTTCCTTACCCTTTTTTTTCAATGCCGTTTGTCGTAGTGATAGCATTCGCATCTTTTCTATTCCCATCATCATAATTGGTACGGCGTAATAGGAAATATGAGGTTTCATCTTCTCATTCCAAATTTGCTCCACATAAGAAAATGTAGACACTGGTAAGCGACTCGATTCCTCAAGTTCTATTGATTCTTGCGTACCATTTCCCCATTTTCTCTCCCGCTTCAACTTAAGCTTCCCATCCAAAATAAACGTTAGTAATAATAATGCAATTTCTTTATGCTCAGGAAAAGAACATTTTTGTAGTAAGTAAGAAATTTTTTCAATTGATTTACTATCTTTTTCAGCTGTTTCTAGTAAAAGAAGTGTCCATCTCGCAAACAACAACGGATCCATCTCAATTTTCGTCTCGTTTAAGTAGCTACAAATTGTTCTCCAAAATAACGGAGATAGTTTAGAATGATTTTTAAAAATTAACTGAAATAATTCTTTTTGATGACTAAAAAGAAATTGTTCCACTAACCATTCTGCAAGTAGTTCATCTACCTCATTATAGTTTGATGTAACTAAAAATAAATTTTGTAATTTCCCTTCTGCTTCAAGCCATTCCACCCATTCATAATCATGAGCAAATTCAACAAAGTAGCGGACTGTTTCAATTTTTTTTATTGATTGTTTTATGTATGATAATTGTTCCTGCTCTACTGATGGTGGAACTGTTACTATGTCACGAATACGCATTCGTTTTGTAATATAATTATCTCCCATTAATTCCGCCCATCGCTTCACTGCTTTAACAAGAGATTGATGATTATTACCTTTATTCGGATATACAATCGGCCGTATTCCTAAATGCTCCCAGTGGTACGTATTTTCCCCTTGCGCCACAAAAGCATAACGCCTTGTACTTGGTGGTAAACCAGTCGCTAAATATTTCATTACTGGGTCATTATGGCTATATCCAACGAATAAAACGGTGTAATTCGAGAATAAATCAACTAAAAATCTTCTTGCCCACCCTTCCGTCAAGTAAGCCCTTCCAAAATCACCATCTGTTAAAATTAACGCTTCTTTCTCTTGTTCTATATTTCCATGTATGTAAGCAAGTCCTTTAAACGCTCTACCTGTAGGTAATGCAGGTGCATAATATACGTTTAATTCTCTATTCATTTCTTTCATCGCAGTTGTAAAATGTCGATCAAAATTTGTCGTTACAATGCGGACTTCTGTATCTAAAGGAAACAACCTCGGAATCGCATAATGAAGCGGATTCGGCTTTGACTTTTCAGTATGGACTAAATCTCTTGCAACTTGATGCACATCTTTTGTTTTCGCAATTTTACCAAGATAATAATCATGAGGTTCAGTTATTTCACGTGTTTCTACATATAAGGTTTTCGCAATTTCGTCAACTAGATCATCAAAATTCGGTAAGTTTGATTTCCCTTTCATAGAAACTCCCGCTCCAACAAATAGTACTAACTTTCCTTGTTCAAGATGATCGATTAACTCATCTGGAATTTCTACTTCTGAAGTAATCCACACCTAGGATTCCCCCTTACCTAAAAATGTCATATACTCTCATTTTACTATAACATTTTTTCGTTATTTTTATAATATTTAGACTACAATTCAAACATGAAAAAGTTTTATATAAATAAATCTGTAATAATGTATGAACTTCTGAGTTTATTGTAAAACTATGTATAAATCGGAGGTGTAAATATTGAATGGTTTTACTGTAGTACTTATCAAGTTTATATCGTGCGTTATCGCATTTAGTATTGGACTCGCTTTATTTTTCCCTGCAACGTTCGTCCAAATTATTTCATTCAGTCTTTTTGTTACAATCGTATCCTATATGTTCGTTGATAAAATCATATTAAACCGAATAGGCAATAGTGGTGCCATTATGTCGGATTTCTTACTAACGTATTTAAGCGTATGGATTTTCGGTAATATTTTATTAGACAATTACATGCAAATTGCATGGGGTAGCATCCTTTCTGCCATTGTCTTTACATTATCTGAAGTAATCGTTCATCGCTTCTCTCACTCACACACAAGGCACAACAATGATAACATTCATATTAATCGCCGCTTTGCATATGGTACGGAATTTGCTGAAGAACAGAATATATTAGATAAAGATAAGAAGAAGTAACATTTTAATGCGGGAGCGCCCTTTTTAATCATGTGGTGCTCCTTTTTGTGTATTTATTATAGTACGTGAAATTATACTAACGATTATTTGACGATATTGACTTACCAATAATATTTGACATTATTTCTTATAATAAAAAACTGCCTCTTATTTAGAGGCAGTCACTTTCAAATCTTTTAACGTAACAACATCAGCAAATGCTCCAAACACTACATTATGATGCTTTACAATGTCTTCCGCACGTAACACGTCTGTATGAAACGTACTATGTGCATCACTCACTAACGTTACTTTATATCCTTCACTAAACGCTCTTCGCGTTGTCGTATCCACACAGTACTCTGTTTGCATTCCTGAAATAATAACGTGTTCAATCCCTTTTTCTTGTAATATTTCTTTTAAGTTTGTCTTATGAAATGAATCTGGCGTCGTTTTTTCAACGATACTGTCCCCTTCTTGCGGAGCAATTGCCTCATGTACTTTCCAGCCCTCTGTACCTTTTTCTAGCGGATGATCTTTCGGCCCGTTATGTTGTACATAAATAACTGGAATATCATTTGAACGACATTCCCCAATAAGTTCTTGCAATATTTCTAAAAAATTCTCCCCATTATGTACTGGCATTCCTGCTGTATACATACCTGCTTGCACATCAATTACTATTAAAGCTTTTTTCATTTCGCGCAGCTCCTTTTGTTTGTATTCCACCATCCAACAATCTTCTAATTTCCCCTCATGCAGTTCATGTTCCTTTAAAATCTTCACCTTTTTAAATCCGCATTTTTCATAACATTTTAACGCGCGTTCATTATTTACTTTCGGGTCCATTGCGATTACTTCTGCTCCCGTGTTCTCCATAATATATGTAATTGCTGCCTGAACTAGTTTCGTTCCAATTCCTTTTCCCCAATAATTCGGTTCTCCGATAAATTGATCCATTCCCCATACATGCTGTGATTCTTCATAGCCATATAATGTTTTCCACTCAGAATCAACTGGATACATTTGAATATAACCAATTGGCACATCATCAAACTCTATTAAGCATCTTTTTTCATGACTATTTGGATTATGTATAAAATAATCCAGTACCATTTCTACAGATTGCGGATTATCTCGCCCTTCGTAATACTGTAGGACTTTTGGGTCTGTTAACCATTTTGAAATGATTGGTGCATCCACATCTATTACGTACCGAACCGATACATGATCTTTTTGAAATAACATATAGTACCTCTTTTTAATTATTTATATTTTTTCTTGTTTTAAAATCTTTCATTGCACCTATTAGTGCGTATGGTAACAATGTAATCGCAAAAAGAGCAGTAAATAAATTAAAATGTGGGATTTTATATGGAGTGAACCATTCCGTAAAAAATTGAGACTGTAAAACTCCATTTAAAAATTCTCCACTAGGTTTAAAGTTTGGTGCCCATGCAATCACCTCACAAATAATAAATAATAATTGAACAATTATAAATGTCCCTAGATACCGAAACCATTTCCGTTTCCAAATCGGCTGCACCTTATTAAATTTATCTTCCATCTTGCCCCCACCTTTTTTTCTATCATATTAATTATACACTTTTCATGGTTTATTTGTTAAAATTTTCTATATAATCATTCACGCTGGAGGATACATTATGTCTAATCCTATACTTAATTCAACTTTAATCATTCTAGTACAGATTTAGCAATGAATTTCACTAAATCAAAAAAATAGAAGTCAGCCTCGATTAAGAGAACTGACTTCTATTTGAATAACTATAATTATTATAAAACTTTTACTTTAACAGTTTGTCTTCCCCAATTCATAGCTTTACTTTTGGAACCCATTAATACATCAATACGATTTCCTTTAATAGCACTTCCAGTATCACCAGCAATTGCTTCTCCATAACCTTCTACCCATACTTTAGATCCTAATGGGATTACTTTTGGATCTACTGCAATAATTCTCATATTCGGATTATCCGTTAAATCATGCCCCATCGCAGTTAAAACGCGTCCACCATATGTACCATTTTCACTTGGATCAGCAGTATATGCTGTCGCTACTACCGTTAATTCACGTTTAGCAGACTGTATGTTATTTTTAGCCTCTTCTTTTGCTTTTGCTTCTTCCTTAGCTTTTGCTATTTCTCTTGCTTTCTCTTCTTCCTTAGCTTTTGCTATTTCTCTTGCTTTCTCTTCTTCTTTAGCCTTTGTTATTTCTCTTGCTTTCTCTTCTTCTTTAGCCTTTGCTATTTCTCTTGCTTTCTCTTCTTCCTTAGCTTTTGCTATTTCTCTTGCTTTCTCTTCTTCTTTAGCCTTTGCTATTTCTCTTGCTTTCACGTCTTCTTTAGGCTTTACTACTTCTTGTACTTTCACTTCTTCTTTTGGCTTTACTACTTCTTGTACTTTCGTTTCTTCCTTAGGCTTTGCTACTTCTTGTACTTTCACTTCTTCCTTAGGCTTTGCTACTTCTTGTACTTTCACTTCTTCT
>NZ_VEDW01000001.1:1327069-1764687 GCF_007678085.1 Bacillus cereus
TCCTTAGGCTTTGCTACTTCTTGTACTTTCACTTCTTCCTTAGGCTTTGCTACTTCTTGTACTTTCACTTCTTCTTTTGCTTTTACTATCTTTTGTGCTTTAACTTCATCCTTAGCTTTAATCGTTTTTTGTACTTTCGCTACTTTCTTCGTTTTCTCTTCAGCTTTTTTTTCAACTGGTGCTGTACTTGATAGGAAAGAAACATTTGCATAAGCTGTTTTTCCTTTATACTCAAATTGTAGCCAACCATCTTTTACTTGATGTGTTGATTCAATTACATCATCTTTTTTCAGTCTGCCAAGTATTTCTGATTCAGTATTTGCATCAGAGCGGACATTTAACAAATTCGCGGTTACATAATACACATCTTTTGTAAACTCCGCACTTACAAATACTTCTTTACCATTTAAATCAATTTTGGACCATCCTTCTTCCGTATGTATAACTTTTAGCTTTTCTCCTTCTTTTACTTTTTTTACAACTTTTGATTCCGTAGTTGGCTTTTCACGTACATTGAGTACATCTGCTGTTACGATAGTTTCTGCAGTAGCAACTGTGGTAAAAGCCCCCATCCCAAAAACTGTTGCTGTTGCTGCGCCAATTATTTTTTTCATATTATCCTCCATTACATTTTTTTGACTTCTATTATATCAAATACTTCCATAAAATAAGGTATTTTCACAGAATATCAAAACTTTTGTAACAATATATTAATACTACTTAATATATTGTTGTTCAAAATATCCTTTTTCTTCAAGAATATCAAATTTATACGTTTGCGTTCTTTAAATAAAAAATCACCTCATCATATATAAAATGAGGTGAACAAAAGGCTATTTGTTTAAGAATTTCTACAGTTATCTTTCTTGATTATCATAATATGTTTTATCTGCATATTTTTTATCATTACCCTTTAAATAAGCTAAGATTATTTTTGGATTTTTAACTAAAGTCCAATCTCCATATGTATCAAATCTTCTGCACGAGGTTATCATTCCATTTTTTATTGTACCGAATTTCTTATTTTTTTGTTTTCCCCATTCTTTTAACCGTTTTGCAAAATCTGCATCTTCTGCCATAAGCATATTTTCATTAAATCCGTTAATCGCCATAAAGTCTTTTCTATAGCACCAAAAAATCCCGACAGATATAGCACCATACTTAAAAAATAAAGGAATTATTATTAACAATGCGGAAACAAATATCCCAAAAGATATTCTTTCAAACTTACCAGTTACCCCACCGCCAATATATTTACCTGAAACTAAATATTTTTCTACGTTAAACAAGAAAGACTCTGTCATTTGGGTATCAGCATCTATAGTAATGATTATTTCTCCGTTAGCCATTTCGGCTCCTGCATTTCGAATTTTGGACAAGTTTTTATCATCATTTTTTAATGTAATACAGTTATACACCTTTGCGATTTCCTCTGTTTTATCTGTACAACGATTTAAAACCACTATGACTTCAGTTTGATCTTTATATGCTTCTGCTGCCTGTGAAATTGAATCTAAACATTTTCCAATGTACTTTTCTTCATTATGCGCAGGGATTATAATAGAAAACTTTATATCTTTCTTTAAATCGTTTCCTGAAGATTTATTCGTTTCTTTCATAACACACCCCTTTTTATAACATGAATTCCCACTCTATATAACATATATTAACATTTATGAGACTGTATTATAAAACCTAAAAATATACTAATACTAGTTTGATTAAAGTCACCTAAAATTCTTCTATCCAAACAAAATGAAACAATACGTTTTATACTACATAGTTGTCGCAAGTCCCGCTAAAAACAAACTTACGATTGCTAAAAACTTTGTGCCGACTATAGCCCCTCTTAAATGAAACTTATAATCTTTATATCCCTTCATCCCTTCTGTACTAGGAATAACAACAAATCTTGGGGTAATCCAGCAAAAGATTAGCCAATCAAGTATAAATAAATCTACTACATTAAAAATCATTAAAATACCAAAAGTATGTAAATAGGCATCAATATATAATATTTTTTCATGTTTATGTAGTATATATGTAGAAACGAAAGGAGTACCGAAAAGAATAGCATTATATACGACATTAAAGTAAATCGTTTGCTTTTTTTCATGAATCGATTTTGGAAATACTACCTTTTGAATATCTTTCGGATAATCAGTTAACGAAAGACGAGCATTATAATATAAAGATCCTAAAATCAGTACGGATAGTACAGTAGACATAATGACACCAACATATATCATTTGCTCAAATGAACTCATAAGTACCATTCACCCTTTTCTGTATTCGCTCCATTGTACACGCACTTAATTACATATTGTATGTACGGCATCGATCAAAAATTAACAATTCACTTTATCAATCATTTTATAATTCAAATTATGATTTACTTATCATTAATCTTTTCTGAAGAACAATTAAAAATTAGTTTGGAGGAATATTATGCAAAAGCTAAATTTGAAGAAATAGATTTTAATTTATATTTCCAACCCGTATCAAATAAAGAAGTAATGGCGCAAATTACCGAACGCCCTATTCCATTAGATAAAAAGAAAAATGACTTTACAAGGCTGTTTAAGCGCAATGAAAAATAGCTAATGGTATAGTCCCATTAGCTATTTTTCATTTTGAAGAACCACTAGCAAAGCGTCTCCTTCCCAAGCTTCCAACTAAACCATCTCCCATGCCCTTCCGTTTCCCCAATCGTTTCACGATATTCGTTTCCGTTAATATAATAATCAATATGAAGGTCCCGGTCCCACATGTTGTTATACAGGTGGAATACATCACGTTTTGTGCCAATTTCTTGAATTTGTTTTTCTAGCTTATGTTTTACTTGTTCAGGTATTTGATTTGCGACGTGTGTATGGAAAATACAGATTACAGCATCTTCACTTATTTGTTCAATAATAGATGGCAATAGCTCCACACCATCTCCTTCTATTAATTGAACAGATTCATTTTTCACTAAAGATGCAGCTTGATCAAACATTTCAAGTCTTTCTTTATGTTCTGGCCAAATGAGTGCACGTAACCATAAATAATCTTCCGCATTATGTAAATCATTTACATGTATGTCCAGTCCGATTCTTTCTACGACAGATGGGCTCTCTTTTAGAAAATGAGGCACATTCTCCCCTCTTATTTCAGAAGTTACATGTACGTTCGAATTTATATTTCCGTATATTTCATGTGTTCCGTACGAATAGCTATATTGGTCCCAGAACAGTTGTAATCCAGAACTTGTACCAATTTCTATTATACCTAACGGCTTTTTCACTTTATTAAATATGTAACAGAAACTTGGGTATAAGTACGCACATCGCCTTACTTCATTCGTTTGAACGAGTTTCGTTTGTAACAAAGTAATGATTTCCTCTCGGTACTTTTTACAGAAATCTTTAAAATGATCAAAAGCTTGATCTAAATTTGTATTCGTATTTTCAACTAAACTACTGTAATACGTTTTTAAAGGATGTTCTTTCCCTGTTAGTAATAAATAATGTACGGCTCCTAGTAATAAGTTCGGGACTGGTTGACCTGCTTGAGCATAGGAAGAGAGTGTAAGTACTTCTTCATCTTCAGCAATTTGTATTGATAAGTATTCATATAAATCACTTGACCCTTTACATTCCTTTATTGAAAAATTTCGAAATAAGTTTGCGATTTGTTCTTGTGTACGCATTAGTATCACTCCTTCTATTTTTACAGAATAATCATACTATTATAAGGGTGAAAATTCCATAAAAAGGTATCTATTCTACCCACTTTACGATACGTAAGCTTTTTCGAGATAATTTCAAACTGTAATTTTTTTCTATTTATCATCTTAAAAGAGCTTGTTAAATAAGATTTTTAGCGAATAAAACGTTAAATAGTTTAAAATTATCAGATAACACTAGATATTTTAGTCTATTAATTATTATAATAGAGTATGAGATGGTTATATAATTGAGACAAAAAAGGTAAATACCTAGGTGGGGCCTAGGCGGTGTTTTCTTTTTACGGCTTAGATATAAGTGAACACCTACTCTTTTTTGCCAATATAGGGGATGGAGAGATTATCATGAGCAACATGCAGCAAAAAACAGACGTTATCTTAATTGGTGCAGGAATTATGAGTGCAACGTTAGGCTCATTACTAAAAGAATTAGCACCTGAATGGGAAATTAAAGTTTTTGAAAAACTCGCAAGTGCCGGGGAAGAAAGCTCTAACGAATGGAATAATGCAGGTACAGGGCATTCTGCGCTATGCGAACTGAACTATACTTCCGAAAAATCTGACGGATCTATAGATATTAGTAAGGCTGTAAAAGTGAATGAGCAATTCCAGCTTTCAAGACAATTTTGGGCATATCTTGTAAAAAGTAAATTAATTCGTAATCCACAAGATTTTATTATGCCTCTACCTCATATGAGTTTAGTACAAGGTGAAAAAAATGTTGAGTTTCTAAAAAACCGTTTTGAAGCGCTTTCAAAAAATCCACTGTTTCAAGGTATGGAATTTTCCGATGCTCCTGAAACATTAAAAAAATGGCTTCCACTCATTATGGAAGGACGTACACCTAACGAACCAATGGCTGCAACGAAGATTGACTCTGGAACAGATGTTAACTTCGGTGCATTAACTCGTATGTTATTTGATTACTTACAAACGAAAAATGTCGAGCTAAACTACAAACATAGTGTCGAAAATATTAAACGCACAAAGAATGGTTTGTGGGAAGTAAAAGTACACGATATGAATAGTGGTAAAATTGAGCATCATACTGCAAAATTCGTCTTTATCGGCGGCGGTGGCGGTAGTCTACCTCTACTACAAAAGACTGGCATTCCTGAATCAAAACATATCGGTGGATTCCCAGTAAGCGGACTATTTATGGTATGTAAAAACCAAAAAGTTGTCGAGCAACATCATGCAAAAGTATACGGTAAAGCTAAGGTTGGCGCTCCGCCAATGTCTGTTCCTCACCTTGATACGAGATATATAGACAATAAAAAAGCTTTACTATTTGGACCGTTCGCAGGGTTCTCTCCTAAGTTCTTAAAAACTGGCTCAAACCTTGACTTAATTGGTTCTGTAAAACCAAATAACGTCTTAACGATGTTAGCTGCCGGTGTAAAAGAAATGGGACTAACAAAATACTTAATTCAGCAAGTTATGTTATCGCACGAAAAACGTATGGAAGAATTACGCGAATTCATTCCGAACGCGAAAAGTGAAGATTGGGATATTGTAGTTGCTGGGCAACGTGTGCAAGTAATTAAAGATACTGATGCTGGTGGTAAAGGCACACTTCAATTCGGTACAGAAGTTGTAAGTGCAGCTGACGGTTCAATCGCTGCATTACTAGGCGCTTCACCAGGTGCCTCTACTGCCGTTCATGTCATGCTTGAAGTATTAGAAAAATGTTTCCCAAGCCGCATGGTAGAATGGGAAGGAAAAATAAAAGAAATGATCCCTTCTTACGGCATTTCACTAACTGAAAATCCAAGATTGTTCCAAGACCTTCACACTTCGACTGGGCGTACGCTTGGATTAAATGAAAAAGAAACAGTTCATAACTAATGAAGAAATTAAAAAACGTCCGATATATTCGGACGTTTTTTTGTTACTAAAAATTATATTTATCAATATTCTCTTTCGTAAATACAACTCGCTCTGGCAATACGATAATTCCGTTTCCTTCTGCCTCATAATCGTAACCTTGGATGGAGTTTGGCTCTACTTTAACTTTTCCGATTTCTTTTACTTCAAAGCTATCCCCTACTTTTAGCTTCTTCCCTTTTACAACAATTTCATTTGCTACATACGTTGCAAGTGCGCCTTGCTGTTTCACATCCCATAATCCAAATTGCTGTACCGTTCCTCGTTTTACGTAATCACGCATAACGTTTGGTGTAGAGAAGCCAGTTACGGCTACTTTTTTATCCATTTTCAAATTCTCAGCTGCTTGTGCCATTGCTGGAAGTGCCGTTGCATCTGGGCAAATAACCGCATTAATATCAGGATACGTTTTTAATATGTTTTCCCCTACCGATAAAGATTTTTGCGCATTATTTTCACCGTACTGCGTCGTTACAATTTCCCAGTTCGGATATTTCTTTTTAATAATTTCTTTCGCTTTCGTTACCCATTGATTTTGATCCGTTACTGTTGGACTAGAATAAAAGAAGGCTACTTTTCCTTTATCTCCCATTTGCTTTGAAGTCATTTCAATTAATAAGTTAGCAAGTTGGTCTGGTGTTCCTTGGCTTATATAAAATGAACGGTCTTTCGGATTCACATCAGAGTCCCATGTTAACACCGTCATCCCTTTTTTCTTAGCACGTTGCAATGATTGCGATAGACCATCTACCGATGTAGAAGAGACCATAAGTGCATCATAGTTTTGATTAATAAAATTGTTTATATATTTCACTTGCCCTGATACGCTTGCTTCAGACGGTCCATCATATTTCACTTGTACACCTAGCTTATCACCCATCTCTTTTGCTCCTTCACCGCCCGATGTAAAGAAGCCAACTCCAGTTAATTTCGGAATGAATGCAAATTTCACATCATCTGCTTTTTTCTTATCTGCCGTTTGACTAGAGCAAGCGATTAAACCGATTAAACAAATGCATACAATGAATACAATCCCCAGTTTTCTCTTCATGACATTTCCCCCTTATGCAAGTTCTTTCTTTTCCCCGGTTTGAATTGATGTAATTTGAAATGTCTCATAATAACTGAAAGAATAAGAATAATACCAATAACTACGTTAGATTGTTCATTTGTTAAACCCGTCATTTGCAAGCCATACTGCATTAGCCCTATAAAAATACTCGCCAGTACAGTACCGATAATACTTCCTTTTCCCCCTGTAATAAGTGTCCCGCCTAATACGACTGCTGTAATGATTGGTAAGATCGTTTCACTTCCCATATCTGCACGTGCGGAACCGAAATATGCAGTTAAGAAAGCGCCTCCTAATCCACCTCCTAACCCGGAAAGTATGTAAGCGATGATGACTACTTTTTTCGTTTTGATCCCAGTGTATTTTGCTGCGTTTTCGTTCGCTCCTGTTAATTTTACGTGGCGCCCATATATGGTGTGGTGAAACAATATAGTGCATAAAATCGTTAATATAATCAGTAGCCATAATAAATTCGGTATTCCTATAAAATTACCGTTTGCCAGTTGTACAAATGCGTCAGGTAAACCACTTATCCCTTCATATCCAGAAGCACCTGCCCCTCCTGAAATGACGAGTGCAATTCCGCCGTATAAAAACATCGTTCCAAGTGTAACGACAAGTGGCTCTACATCTGTCATTTTTATAATGATTCCGTTTAAAGCTCCTGCTAAACAACTGATTATAAGAGCTATTATGACCGCTAGCAAAATAGGTATTCCATTCATCCAAAGTACACCGATCAAGATCGAAGTGAGTCCCATTATTGAGCCGACCGATACATCAATTCCTCCTGTCACAATAACGAAAGTCATTGGTATCGCCGCGATTGCGATAAAGAGAAAATCATTTGTACTAAAAAGGAGATTACTAATATTTAAGAAATTACTATTTATAAAACTAAAGAGAATGAATTCTAAAAGAAGTAATACGATTAGAACACTTTCCCATCTGTATACATACTTCATAGATTCATCCTCCTTTCTGCCTTCCACTTTTTCATAACACTATCTAATATAACGATTAGTAATAATAAGAAACCTGAAATAGCATTATTCCAAAATGCTGGTATTTTTAAAAAGACGAGTGAACTGCTTATCGCCTCTAAAAATATCGCTCCTAATGCAGCTCCAACTATAGAACCCGTTCCTCCTTTTAAATGAACTCCCCCTAATACCGCAGCTGCGATAACCTGTAGTTCTATACCCGTTCCTGTTTGATTTGGAACGAATCCGATATTCATAACAAATATGCAACCAGCGAACGCAGCGCTTATGCCTGAAATCATAAACGCATATATCTTCACTGTATTAACAGGTATACCAATGAGTCTCGCGCCATCTTCATTATCACCTACCGCATAAAAGTATCTTCCGAATGGCACTTTCCTTAAAAAGAAGTATAGTAGTAGTAAAATAATAAGAACAACCCATACAATTATCGGCAAACCAAGTATGACGATAGATGACAGTTGCTTAAAATCGTTTGGTATATCTTCAATCCACTTTCCGCCTGTGAAAATTAACATCGCACCTCTAATGACCCCTAACATACCCAATGTCATAATAATAGCTGGTACCCGAAACTTCGCAACGCCAATCCCATTTGCGAATCCTATAATAGCACCAAGTAAAATAGCAGCCGTAATAGACAAGAATGCATGATATCCATCCGTTAACAACATCCCGCAAACCGCTGCACTTAATCCCATGATCGAGCCAACTGATACGTCTATATTTTTCGTAAATAAGACGAACGATTGGCCAATTGCTATTACGACTAAAATAACGCTTGATTTCATCATTAAAGATAACGAGTTAAGCTGAACGAAACTTGGATTTATCATTCCGACAATGGCAATGTAAATGAGTAATAACAGTATGATAGATGTTTCGTGCATTTTATACATACGTTTCATTCCGTTACACCTCCGTATGCTAGACGTGTAACTGCTTCTACATTTATTTGTTCTTTCTCCAGATGAGAAACAAATTGTCCATTTCGCATTACATATACACGGTTTACTAATTGAACAATTTCTTCAACATCTGAAGAGATTAATAAAATTGCGAGTCCTTCCCTTTTCATTTTTTCTATCGTCTCATATACTTCAATCCTTGCTTTCGCATCAATCCCGCGTGTCGGTTCATCAAGAATAATAATTTTCGGATTACACGCAAGATATTTTGCCAGCACGACTTTTTGCTGATTACCTCCCGATAAAGATGCTAGAACTTCATCCATGCTTCGTACAACAATTCGAAACTGTTCTATATACGACTTCAATAAAGCGCTTTCTTTTTCTTGATTAATGAAAAAGCGACTATTCTGATGTAAACTTGCTGCAGTCATATTTTCTTTAACTGATGCAATTGAGAAAATCCCATTTCTTGCTCTATCCTCTGGCACATAAACTAATCCCTCACTAAGTCTTTTATGCAAAGAGCATGAATCAATTGATTTTCCTTCTAATAAAATAGAACCTGATTTTATAGACTTCAATCCAAATATGGTTTCTGCTAATTCCGTTCTGCCTGATCCAACAATGCCAGCAATACCTACAATCTCTCCAGCATGTACAGTAAATGATATATTTTCGAATGCGTGGCTCGTTACATTAGTTACTTCTAATATTTTTTTCGTTTCTTTTGAATCTCGCACTATTTCTCTTTTCTCTTCTTGTTTATATCCTTTTGGCAATAATCCCTCCATCAACATGTCATATGTATAGTCACATACATCACCTTGGCTTACAATCATTCCATCACGTAATATCGCTACTTTGTTGGCAATTTCAAAGATTTCTGGAAAGCGATGCGTAATATATATCATTCCAATTCCTTTTTCTTGTAAACTTTTCATCAGCACAAAAAGACTCTTTATTTCGTGAGTTGTTAATGTCGATGTTGGCTCATCTAAAATAAGAATCTCGGCTTCGCGTATTAATCCTCTAACGATTTCTACTAACTGTTGCTGCGCAATGGATAGTGATCCTCCTAATTTTTTAAGATCAATATCCCATCCTAAACTGTCAATCAATTGCTGAATCTTTACTTTTAATTCCTTTTTCTTCCCTTTTAGCCCGATACATATATTTTCTTCAATGGTCATATGCGGAAAAATGAGTGGTTCTTGTGGTATTAAGTAAATCCCTTCTCCGTGTGCTTCTTTCGGATTTGCATACTGTTTCTTCATTCCTTTTACATACATTTCTCCACTATCATACGAATATAACCCTGTTAATATTTTCATTAATGTTGACTTTCCAGCACCATTTCCCCCAACTAAAGCGTATATATCGCCACACTCTACTTGTAAGTTCACTTTTTTTAGCACAAGTTGATTTGAAAATGCCTTACTCATTTTCTTTACTTGTAATAAAGGTACGTTCTCCACATGATGTCACCTGCCTTCATCCAGAACATTTTTTGAGAAAATGATTATTTGTTCTACTTGTTTTGTAGCATTGTATATTCCTTTTTTCATATCTAGAACACTTTTTTCACCAGACTATTCATCGTTTCAACTGGAATAAACAAAATATGTGGCACATATGTTTAAGCAGTGGTCAATTGTTGAAAGGGATGAAGAGTATGACACAGCTAAACTTTGAAGAGAATTTATTAACGAAAGTAGCTTGGTACTATTATAAAGATCAATTAACACAACAGGAGATCGCTTCACTTCTTCATATTTCAAGAAATAAGGTTGTTCGGTTATTAGATAAGGCGCGCAGTGAAGGTATCGTTACATTTCACGTGAAAGGAACTGGTTTACACTGTTTAAGTATTGAGCGTGACCTAATGAAAAAGTTCCACTTAAAAGATGCTTTCATTATCCCTACTCCAATAGACAATTATGCCGCCTCACTCGGAAAAGCTGCTGCACAGTATTTAGAAACTCAGCTGCAACAATGCGATTTACTCGGTATTGGATGGGGTGAAACAATTAGCAAAATGCTAGAAAACATTCATTTTGAAAGTTCTATTAATCTTTCAATCGTAACGCTAACAGGCGGAGTAAACCACTATCTCCCGAGAAAACATAACTATTTACACTACATGCAGGGCGATCTTCACATTATCCCTACGCCGTTTCTAGCATCTACAACCGAAATGGCACAAAGTATTCTATCAGAACCGAGTGTAAAAGATATGCTTCATGTCGCTTCACTTGCTCATACAGCAGTTGTTGGTATTGGTGGACTATCTCAAGATGCAACTATTGTAAAAGAAGAAAAATTAACGCTACGTGAGATGACGTATATTCGTAGTCAAAACGGTGCTGGCGATATTTTAGGACAGTTTTATAATACGGATGGTTATTTATTAAACCTCCCGCATCACAACCGCCTTATTGGTACACCGCTCTCGATTCTACGCAAAATGAAGCATGTCGTTGGTGTTGCTGGAGGTACAGAAAAGATAGATGCAATTTTTGGTGCTTTAAAAGGAAAGTTCATTCATACATTAATTACCGATGAGGAAACGGCCCTCTCCTTATTACGAAAGGATGGTGATTGTTAATGTCTCATTTATTAGCTTTTGATGCTGGTACAGGAAGCATTCGAGCTGTTCTTTTTGATTTACTAGGTAATCAAATTGCGGTCAGTCAAAAAGAATGGATTCATAAAACGGATCCTCGTTACCCAGCTTCTATGAATTTTGATGTAATAGAAAACTGGAAGCTAGTACAACAGTGCACGAAAGAAGTTTTACAAAGAAGTAATGTCTCTCCCTCTTCTATACAAGCTATTAGCGCTACTAGTATGCGAGAAGGTTTTGTTTTATATGATAAAGATGGGCAAGAAATATGGGCTTGCGCAAATGTTGATGGGCGCGCATCCGCTGAAGTTAGTGAACTAAAAGAAATTCGGTCACATCTTGAAGAAGATTTATATACAAGATCAGGGCAAACTTTTTCATTAGGTGCTTTACCCCGCCTACTTTGGATTAAAAAACATGAACCAGACGTCTATAGCAATATTCATTCTTTTACGATGTTAAACGATTGGATTTTATTTAAATTAAGCGGCGTACTGCAAATCGACCCCTCAAACGGATGTACGTCCGGTATTTTTGACTTACAAAATAGAGTGTGGGATAACGATGTCGCTAAAGAATGCGGTCTAACTTTACCATTTTCACCAACAGTAAATGAAGCTGGTACAGTAATTGGCAACGTTACAAAAGAGTGTGCCACATTAACTGGATTACGTGAAGGAATTCCTGTCGTCGCCGGGGGCGGAGATGCACAAATGGCATCACTCGGAACTGGAGTAGTTAGGCCTAATCAAACATTAATATGCGGAGGAAGTTTTTGGCAGCAAGAAATGAATGTTACTGAGCCAATTACGGATCCACATGCTTCAATTCGGGTAAATTGTCACGTCGCACCTAACCTATGGCAATATGAAACGATTGCCTTTTTCCCGGGCCTTGTTATGCGCTGGTTTCGAGACGCTTTTTGCCAAGAGGAAAAGAAACTTGCTGACAAACTCGGTGTAGATGCTTATGAATTATTAGAAGAACAAGCGAAAGACGTACCGGTCGGTTCACATGGCATTATCCCTACTTTTTCAAACGTTATGAACTATATTTCTTGGCGTCATGCTGCACCTTCTTTTTTAAATTTAAGTTTAGAAGCTGACAAATGCGGAAAAAAAGAACTGTTCCGTTCTATTGAGGAAAATGCTGCCTTCGTTACACTTGGTAACTTAAAATTGATAGAAAATCTCACAGGGACATTCCCTTCTGAAGTTGTTTTTGCTGGCGGTGCTGCTAAAGGAAAACTATGGCCACAAATTTTATCAGACGTTCTCGGTATTCCTGTAAAAGTACCTGTAGTGAAAGAAGCAGCTGCTTTAGGAACTGCGATTGCTGCTGGAGTTGGCGCTGGCATATATTCATCTATGGAAGAAACTGCTGAACAGTTTGTACAGTGGGAAAACACATTCGAACCCTTTACTGAAAATCATGAACTATATAAAGAATTCTATGAAACATGGAAAACTGTGTATGACAGTCAGCTCGCTTTAGCTGATAAAGGGCTCACCTCACATATGTGGATTGCGCCTGGTGCTCTGTAACACATTACATAAGGGAGTGAAAAGTATGTTAAAAGCGAATGAAAATGACTTCTCCTATCGCTTCGGTGATAATGGGCCGAAATATTTAATACAAGGTCCGAATATTGATCTTGGCCTTGTTGTCATTCAGCCTGGGCAAGAGTTTCAAAATCACTACCATACAACGTGCGAGGAAGTCTTTTATGCATTAGAAGGTGAAATTGATTTCTATGTGAATAACGAAAGAGTTCCGATTAAACAAGGCGATGTATTGCAAGTTCGCCCTCATGAGTCTCACTATCTTATTAACCATTCTGACAAACCTTTTAAAGCAGTTTTTATAAAGTCACCACATTTACCAAATAAAGATACGGTACAAACGAAAAATCCAACATTAACGAAGGAGTGATTTCACATGACTTGGGGATTTAAAAATCGATTAAATACAATTTTACCTGATGGCAGAGCGGTTATGTTAGCGATAGATCACGGCTACTTTTTAGGGCCTATTCACGGGCTAGAACAGCCACTTGAAACGGTTAAAAACTTACTTCCTTACACAGATTCCCTCTTTTTAACGCGTGGTGTACTTAGCTCCTGTATTCCTGAAAACTGCAGCACACCGATGGTTATGCGTGTTTCAGGCGGAGCTACTGTCGTCGGTAAAGATTTAGCGAATGAAACAATTGTTACACCTGTAAAAGAAGCAGTGAAACAAAACGCAATTGGCGTCGGTGTTTCTGTTTTCGTCGGATCAGACTATGAAACACAAACAGTTTCAAATCTCGCAAATGTAGTTTCAGAAGCTCACGATTACGGTTTGCCAGTACTCGGAATTACTGCTGTTGCGAAAGAATTGCAAAAACGTGAAGCACGCTTTCTAGCACTCGCTTCCCGTGTATGCGTTGAAATGGGAGCTGACATTATTAAAACGTATTACTGCGAAGGATTCGAAAAAATAACGAGCACTTGCCCTGCCCCAGTCGTAATTGCTGGTGGACCAAAACTAGATTCAATTGAAGACGCATTGAACATTACGTACAATGCACTGCAAGAGGGCGCAATCGGCGTAGACATGGGCCGCAACATTTGGCAATCTGAACATCCTGCTGCAATGATTCAAGCGATTCATGGTATTGTGAAGAATGGGTTTAATGTGAAAGAGGCTCTCCAATTATACGAAGATGTAAAAAATTAAAACAAACGAACATACTATTGCATTTAAAGGAAAAGCCCATATGTTAGATTACTTAGTAATCTAACATATGGGCTTTCTTTTGCATTTTTCATTGTTTTGAATTTAATCTACAGATCGCGCACATTCCAAACAATCTCACCGCGTTCACCAAACGTACTGTGATGTCGCTTAAATCCTATCTTTTCTAATACCCGGAAAGACGCAGTATTCCAAGCGCCTACAGTAGACCAAAGTCTATGACGCCCTGTAGCAATCGCAGCCTCAAGCACCGCTTTTGCTGCCTCTGTCGCATAACCTTTGCGATGAGCACTTTGGAACAACTCATATGCAATTTCCGGTTCTTCAAGCGTGGAACGACCGATGATTAAGCCACAGTATCCGATGAAATCTCCTTCTTCTCGCCTACGTATAGTAAGAAGAGAAATACCATTTTCAGTTGCTTTCTTGCGCATTTCGATAAGAGAGCTACGAACAGATTCAATGGTTGGCATGTCCACACCACGTTCACCAATTAATTTTCTCAGCCAAACTGCATCAGATTCCTCCCACATATTCAGATCGAGTCGTTCCGTTTTTAACTGGAACGCCATATCTTTAAAATCAGCTGTCATAGCGGTAACCTCCTATTCATTTTACTGTACTACTTATAACATTTTCGTACTTTACCCTATGGAAAACCTGCTTCATTCTCTAAATTTTCTTGCATCAGTAAACATTATTGTTATTTTATGCATAAGCAATTCCTTTGCTAAATAGACCTTGCTATAAAACTTCATTTTAAGTCTATAATATTTGATTTATGCATGAGTTTAAATTTACCCTTAATATTTACATTTAAAAATGTATCGTCCTTTCTTTTTTGTTAAAATAAAGAAAAGGAGGAATGATTATGCAACGTATGACTTTTGAACGCCCTACTGATTATTACGATGAAAAATTATATACTATCGATGAAAAAATTTGTGCCCTATTAAAAGAAAGGAAAGAACTTTCAGGTGGTGATCCAGGTTTTCCACATGATGAAGCCATTTATAAATGGGCAAAGCAATACGGATTCTATCCAGACTATTTAAATTCACTATTCTCTTCCATGATGGACGAAGGTGAATTTAAACCTCGCGTCGAACCAACTACATTCAAAAAACATTTACCTGTTTTTAAAACGTATGAACATAAAGGTATCATGTATACGGTAACTTTTATTCGGCAATATGCAAATGCTAGTGTAGTTTATTTATATAGTGATTGGGATTCTACGAATGATGCTTTTAGTGAAAATAAGCCTCATAGTTTCTTCCAATTATCAATAGATGATACATATGACTGCTGGCCAGAAGGTGGTGGCGGGACTGATGGACATTTTAGTCATCATTTCGTTATATCTCCTGCCCTTCCTGATAATTCGTCTGGAATAAGCTTACGATTTAAAGAACTCAATATGCCGTTTAAGAAGGATCAAGCTATGCTTGAGTTTGAAATTCAACTGGATTAAAAAAAGCGTAATCTAGCTGGCAATTAGACTAGATTACGCTCTTTTAGTTGCTAGTTATGCAGTATATGCAATTTATATCAACGATTTTTCCAATATATCGGCTCTTAGAAACGAGATATCGATTTACCAACAACATTAGACACTATTATTTATGTAACACCCACTCCATTAACACGATTGCCGATTCAATACGTTCTTTCGTATCCCCTAAAAATAATTTATGAAGTAATGTTTCCAAATGAATTGGTTTATTCGGCAACGTTTGAATATATCTTAAAACAGATCCAGCTGGCGGTGTAGGTTTGTTATTAATGGCCCATATCCCTTCTAACAATGTCCAAGTTGACGTATGAACGATGTACGAAGCCTTTAACTCATCATTTGCTTTCATAGCAGACTGAATTTTAATGAGCGAACTATGCAACCAATGAGAAATACCTTTCACTTTGTCACTAGAAACATGATAGTTTTCAAATTCATATGTAGCTATTTCCTTTAACCTTTTCAACTCGCCGCTTTTATCAAATAAAATTTCCCCTTCTAAAAATGAGTATAGTTCCATCGGATTGTTTTGAAAGTTTACTAGTATTTGATTAACATCTGCATACTTATATTCAACTAAAGTTTCTTCTCTCATTTCAGAATGAAATTTCTTCTTTTGTCCGTCCTCTAAAAGAATATATAAGTCTAAATCCGAATCAGGATATGCATCCCCTCTTGCGACAGATCCAATAAGCATACATCCATTTACCTTATCTAAAGATAAGAATTCAGCCACTATTATTGGGACTAATTTTTTATGTTGTTCATGTTTAATAGATGTTTGTATTTCCAACATTTGTAACCTCCAAACATTTTTTATGGAGTTATTCCTTACCTAAATATATTGTACTTCTCTTACAATCTTCTATACTTATTCAACGATTGTCAGTTCATATACAATTGCGTCTTTACTACTTTTTGTTTTATCTTGAATCGTAACAATATCTCCAGCTTTTATTTTTGAAGCATTCACTACTTTTACCATCTCTGGTAGAACACCCCCACCATCGTTCTCTTTATTTAGTGGAAGCCACTTTACTGATTTATTAGTTGCTTCTAAAATTTTATATTTAATTGTACCATCATACTTTATTTCACCAACAAGATCTTTTTCTAATGTAGGCGTATATTTCCCCTCTTCTTTTTCTAAAGAAATATGATCACCTATATCTGGGATACCGTTTCTTACAGGTGCCTCCCATTTTGTTGGATTTAAATCATTTAAACTTATTTTCACACTATTTTCTTTATTTGAGTTAGCATCTTTTAGAAATATATCATTATACTTCTTATCAATAATGATATACTCCTTCCTCTCTACTATTTTTGCACTACTTTCACGTTTTACTTCCTCGTTGTTAGATACTTCTTCTTTCACATTATTATTACTACACGCTGATAATAATGTCGTCGCTAAAGCTGCCATTCGTAACATTTTTTTCACTTCATTTACCTCCATTTATAACGAAACAATTAAATGTAAATTACCTCCATATTTTACTATAAATCAAAAAAAGAGGATATTTGTTTATTAATAAACAAATATCCTCTAAGTTTAACTATATATTACGACTGTTGATAAGCCGCTTTCGATGATTTCACATAATACACTGCGTGATCAACGTTAATGATATGACCAGGTTTTGGTTTGCCACGGCTCGCTCTATGTCCTGCTAAATGTTCTTCACTTGTTTCCCAGTTTTTCCATGCTTCTTCAGATTCCCAGCGAATCATAACGACAACTTCTTCATCGCCGCGTCTTACTTTTTTCACAAGAACACTTAAATCAATGAAGCCTTCAAATTTTTCAATAATACCTTCTCCAGTGAAACGTTCTACAACTATATTTGATGTACCTTCTTTTACTGTAAATGTTTTCGTTTCGATAAACATATAATCCCACTCCCTCTTTGTAATACGAATACTAGTATTCTTCTATTATAGTTGATTATGATAATTATTTTCAATTAAAAAGTTATAATTATTTGAATTATGCTGTTTTCTCTTTAACCACTTCATCTAAAAATTTGAAATATGGAAGTAATAATCCTATTAAAGAAGTAACACATATAATCGTACCGATAATAAAGTATAGTGCTCTTATTCCCCACATTTCACTTAGTATGCCTCCTAGTAACACACCTAACGGCATAGAAGATCGTATGAAAAATAAACGCACTGAAAATACTTGTCCTAACATATGATTTGGTACTGTTTGTTGGCATATTGTCGTGTTATGAACATTGAAAAATGAAATACAAATGCCTGCAACAACTTCAATAAACACCGCAATTACTATACTATGATTGAATCCTAGAGAAATGTATGTAAGTCCTCCTATAAACAATCCACCAAGCATAAGTATACGCCGGCTTTTATATGTTACTTTTCCAACTAGTGTAGATCCAACTACATAGCCAAACGGGAAACCAGCCATAAAATAACCAAACTCCGCATATCCGGCTGACAGCTCATCTTTTATATAAGGAAGATTTGTAACCAACGTTACCCCAACCCCAAATTGCACGAAAGTAAGAAAAATACCGAGCCACACGATAACTGGTTTTGTGAAAAAATATGTAAAACCGTGAAGAAACTGTTCTAACCACGTTTTCCGAATGGGTTGTGTTGTTCTCTTTTCTTTTATATTAAGTAATAATGCACCACTAACAAATAGACTAATGCATACGAAAGATAATGTAAGTTCTGTTCCAATCAAATGAATAACTACTCCCCCTAATATGGGTCCAAGAAACATCATCAGACGAGCCATTCCATCAATATACGCATTCGCGTCTTGAAGCTGTTCTTTACTTACAATACTCGGTATAATCGCTTGACTTGCAGGTGTATACAGCGGCGTAATAAGTCCGATTATAATTTGTACGACATACACATGCCAAACTTCTATACTACTTGTAAGTATCATGACGAACGGCAATAAGAAAACGGAAGCTCGCACCCATTGTGAAAAAATCATAATCCACTTCCGGCTCCATTTATCTATAAATGGGCCACTTATTAGTTGCAATATGAGTGACGGGATAAAATATAGTAACCACATACTACTTAATGCTGTTTTTGAACCTGTTAATTCATAAACAAGAATCGAATTACATAACGTTACGAAGCTCCCGCCCAATTCTGAAATCGCACTACCAATCCACATATAAAAGAACGAACGATTTTTTAATACATTTTTCACTTTACTCCACCAACTTTTCTATTAAATTCCTCCCTTTATGTGCATTCTAGTTGCATATTATCTATTTAAAAACGCATCTAATTCTTTGACTAGCGACTGTACTGCTTTCTTTCTTAATACATATTTCCCGTCATGTATATCTACTAACTTCGCTGCACGTAACAATTTCAAATGATGATGTACAGTCGATTTACCGAGTTGCAGTCTTTCCGTTATTTCCTGCAATGTTCGTTCTTTTTCAAACAACATTTTTACAATGCGCAATCTCGCTTCATCCCCAAGTGCTTTATGTTTTTGAACTAAAAAATAATTCGGTTCAAACAGATCTTCGGGATGGATGCTTTCGTTTGCGACTGGATAATGAAATACTTTCGTATCTTCAATATCCGCTTCAATATTCCACGGTCTGTATGTCATTTGCGGGATAAGAAGTACGTCATGAACACTTGGCTCTGGCATATAGTTCACGCCGCCAGTCGCCCACTCGACAAACTCTTCTGGTTGCATCTTTTTATTCATTTCATTTTTCGCTTCATAATCTCGTTTTAATATAGTTAGTATTTGCTCTTCCTCTTTCTGAATAACACTCTCATACCAACCTGTCATAACAGCGATTAAATGAGATTTCAGCCCTTGTACATCAACTTCACATATAAAAGGAATATACGTAGAGAAAAACGGATGATCTTGTGTCAGTTCTCTTAGTTCATGTATTGCAGTTATGTCTCCACTTGCTGCTAAATGTCTTTGCCCTTCATACTTCTCACCTAAAAACGGTAAACATATATACTTCAAATCTACTTCTGAAAGCGAATCGATTTTAGCATGAAACTGTGATAAGTCCTGAAACTCTTCCTTATACAACAACTGAAGCAACGCTTTCCACGTATTATTTTCTTCTACAAACTGTAAGTGCTCTCTCATTTCTTCTGTTAATGATTGCTTAATTTCTTCCCATTCATTTTGACTCTTTTCAAGAGTATCGATTAACCTTTTATGAGTAATTGCTGCAATGCCAAGTGCACATTCGAAAAGTATCGAATATTTTACTTGAACGTTATAAGTTTCCCTCTTTCTACTCGTTATGTGATAGACCTCCATTTTTATCCCCTCCTTGTTTGCTATATATTAAATTCTATTTTTATCGAATTTCACCTTCTATATTTTTAGAATCAACAAAATTTTAGTTGAAACACATTCATTCTAAATTAAGAAGAATAGGAGCTTTTTTATATACAAATAATAAGCCTCAAGGAGTTGTTGATATGCAATTTATATTAAATATGTTAGGAATTTTCGTTGTAATATTAATCGTTTTCCTATGTTCGCCTAATAAAAAACAAATAAAATGGAGACCAATCGTTATTCTAATCATATTGGAGCTCTTTATTACATGGTTTATGTTAGGCACGAAGCTCGGCAGTATTATCATTAATAAAATTGCTTCATTTTTCAGTTGGCTACTATCATGCGCGAATGAGGGTATTCGGTTTGCATTTCCTTCCGCTATGGAAAATCAAACAATTGACTTCTTCTTTAGTGCATTACTTCCTATCATTTTTGTTATCACGTTCTTTGATATTCTTTCGTACTTTGGAATCTTAACTTGGATTATTGATAAAGTAGGTGCAGTTATTTCAAAGATTTCTCGTTTACCAAAGTTAGAAAGCTTCTTTTCCATTCAAATGATGTTTTTAGGAAACACCGAAGCACTTGCAGTTGTTCGTGATCAATTATCTGTTTTAAAAGAAAATCGTTTATTAACTTTTGGAATTATGAGTATGAGTAGCGTTAGCGGATCTATTCTTGGCGCTTATTTATCAATGGTTCCAGCTACATATATTTTCAGCGCAATCCCTTTAAACTGTATTAACGCATTAATTTTAGCCAATGTCTTAAACCCTGTTGAAGTCCCGAAAGAAGAGGATGTTGTTTATTCTCCTTCAAAACATGAAAAAAAAGATTTCTTTTCTACTATTTCAAACAGTATGTTAGTCGGTATGAATATGGTTATCGTTATTTTAGCTATGGTCATTGGTTATGTAGCATTAACTGCATGTTTAAACGGGATTTTGGGCTTTTTTGTAACAGGTTTAACAATTGAAAAAATCTTCTCCATTATCTTTAGTCCTTTTTCTTTTTTACTCGGTTTATCGGGCAGTGATGCTATGTATGTAGCTGAATTAATGGGGATCAAAATAACGACGAATGAATTTGTCGCAATGATGGATTTAAAATCGAACCTAAAGTCGTTACAACCTCATACGATTGCGGTAGCAACTACATTTCTAGCTTCTTTTGCTAACTTTAGTACAGTAGGTATGATTTACGGAACTTACAATTCATTATTTGGCGGAGAAAAATCAGCCATAATCGGTAAAAATGTTTGGAAGCTTCTTGTTAGCGGAATGGCAGTTTCCTTATTAAGTGCTATGCTCGTTGGGCTTTTTGTATGGTAAATACTTTTTAAAATAAAAGACACTCAAACGAATTGAGTGTCTTTTATTATTATTTTCGAATTTGTCCATTTCCACGAATCACATATTTTGTAGAAGTTAATGCAGGAAGTCCCATTGGTCCCCTTGCATGTAGCTTTTGTGTACTTATACCAATCTCTGCTCCAAATCCGAATTCAGATCCATCAGTAAAACGAGTGGATGCATTATGATACAGTGCCGCCGCATCAACAGATGCGAAAAACTTATTGACGTTTTCCTCGTCCTCTGTAATAATCGCTTCGGAATGCATAGATCCATACGTATTTATGTGATGAATCGCTTCTTCTATAGAAGAAACTACTTTCACTGCCAGCGTGAGTGCTAAAAATTCTGTACCCCAGTCTTCTTCTGAAGCAAGTACAATTGAAGAATCAATCGCCAGTGCTTTTTGATCACCACGTAACTCCACGCCTTTTTCCTTCAATGCTGAAAACAATTCGCTACCAAATTGCTGTGCCCACTTCTCATGAAGTACAATCGTTTCAATGGCATTACATACAGATGGACGCTGCGTTTTTGCGTTTATAATAATATCCATTGCCATTTGTTTATTCGCTGTTTCATCAATGAAAATATGACAATTTCCTGCACCTGTTTCAAGTACTGGAACAGACGCTTCTCTCACTACAGTATCAATTAATTGTTTACCGCCTCTTGGAATAAGAACGTCTAGGTAATCATTCATTGTAAACAACTGCTTTGCGCTATCCCGTGTTGTGTCTTCTATGAGCTGTACACTTTCTTCTGGCAAACTTGTTTGTTTAAGCGCTCGGTGAATAACTGCAACGATAGCTTTGTTAGAATTAATAGCAGAAGAACTTCCACGTAATATAACTGCGTTTCCTGTTTTCAAACAAATTGTAGCAGCATCCACTGTTACATTCGGCCTTGCCTCGTAAATCATACCAACAACGCCAAGTGGTACACGCATCTCCTGAATAGATAATCCATTTGGTCGCTCCCATTCACTTACACATTCTCCAACAGGATCACGTAATTCGATTAACTGCTTAATTCCCTCTGCCATATCAACAATTCGTTGTTCTGTTAGCATAAGTCGATCAAGAAGTGAATCAGAAAATCCTTTTGCCTTACCTTCTTCGATATCACGTTTGTTTTCCTCTAAAATATAAGCTGTTTCTACTATTAGCCTTTCAGCAATTACAGCAAGTGCTTCGTTTTTTTGACTTGTAGATTTAAGCACAAGATCCCTAGCAATTTCTTTCGCTTTTTTTCCTTTTGCCAACACTTCGTTCATTTTTGTTTCCTCCTTTTTAACATCACTATTCTTAAAGTGAAACCCAATAATCTCTATGAATGACTTCATAATTATGTCTTTCGCCTCTTGCTTGAATATGTTGACTTTGCATACCTTTTATCTCTCTTAATTCCTCTGCGCTATATGTGCATTGTCCTTTTCCAATTACGCGCCCTTGCTTTGTCATTACTTCTACGACATCGCCAACTTTGAAAAATCCTGACACATTTGTAACGCCAGCAGGAAGAAGACTTTTACCATGCTGAATGATAGCAGTAGTTGCTCCTGCGTCTATTTCAATTTGTCCGCTAACAAGCGAATGCAACGCGATCCATTGCTTGTTCATCTTCATTTCTTTTTGAGGGGCATTTCCGACATACGTACCATCACCTTTACCCTTCAAAACATCTACAAATTTCTCTTGTCCACGTCCTGTTCCGATAAATACACTCACGCCAAGAGAAAGTGCTGTCTTCGCAGCATCAATTTTTGATTTCATACCGCCAGTCCCAAGTTTTGAGCCAGCATCTCCTGCAAGAGAAGCGATTTCTTCCGTAACTTCAGGAAGGAAGTAATATTTTTTCGCATCCGCATTTTTCTGAGGATTTTTGTCATATAGACCGTTCACATCTGTAAAAATCATAAGCATATCCGCCGAAACAAGTCCGCTTACTAAAGCTGACAGCATATCATTATCACCGAACGTTAGCTCCTCTAAAGAGATGGAATCATTTTCATTAATGATTGGAAGAGCAGAACGGTTTAGCAACTCTCCTAAAGTAGCGTAAGCGTTACTATATTGTTCTTTTCTAGAAAAGTCACTTCTCGTCAGCAATAATTGCGCAGTTACAATACCATATTTACGGAATTCCTCCGTGTACGCCTGCATTAACAAACTTTGTCCGACAGCCGCAGCAGCCTGCTTTCCTTTAATTGTCACAGGTCTACTTGGATACCCTAGAGCTGAAAAACCTGCAGCGACGGCCCCAGATGTAATTAACAAAACTTCATGTCCTTCCTCTTTCAATCGAGCCAATGCGGCAACGTGATCTGAAAGTTGTTCTTTAGAAATGCCTCCGTGACTATCTGCCAAGGAACTACTTCCAATCTTTACAACAATTCGTTGTTTTTTCACTTTTATATCCCCCAAGTCTAAAATCAAAGTTTTTTATCAATTACGCTGTTATTCATACAGCTTGCAGCGGTTTCTATTCTTATCAGTGCTGCACCTAGCCTATTAAAGAGCAAAATAAAAATGACCGCTTCGCCCTTAATAAAATAAAAAGGACGAAACGGTCATTGTTCCGCGGTACCACCTTAATTGATATACATAGATATCCACTTGGCGCCTATAACGCAGGCGAACGCCTAAACTTTCATTTAAGACTCAGGGATAGGTTCGATATATTCTATACGAGGAATCTTTCAGCCGGTGAATTCCACTCTCTTTCGCAAGAAGACATATGTACTATTTCCCTTCAACGATTTTCGGTTTAATTTTTTTATATTATGCGATATAGTTCGATTTGGTGTCAAGAGGTAATTTCAAAATAAATAGAGTGACAAATTACTTGTATGAGATTATTACCCTACTGAATGAAAATACAAATCGGTATAAGACTAACTCATATACATAAATATAAAACCTTAATCTATAGTGTATATATTTACAGAATGTCGAATATAATTGATTTTTATTTTTTAGTGTTGCAAAAAGGAGTATATTCTCTTAGAATGTTTCTTTATATTGCATGGAGATGTTATTGTTATTTTAAGATAACAATTTCAAAATGATATAATTTATTATAAAAGGAGCAAGATTGAGTTATTATGGATAAACAAATTGGATTCATCGGATGCGGAAATATGGGATTGGCTATCATTGGCGGGATGCTAAACAAAAAGATAGTGTCTGCAAATCATGTTATTTGTTCGGATTTAAACACTACAAATTTAAAACATGCTAACGAAAAATATGGACTTACTACAACTACTGACAACAATGAAGTAGCTAAAAATGCTGATATTTTAATTTTATCAATTAAACCAGACCTATACGCATCGATCATTAATGAAATTAAAGAAGAGGTAAAAACCAACGTTATTATCGTAACGATCGCTGCTGGAAAAAGCATCAAAAGCACAGAGGAATCTTTTGATAAGAATTTAAAAGTTGTACGAGTAATGCCTAATACTCCTGCTCTTGTTGGAGAAGGAATGTCAGCATTATGCCCTAATGAAATGGTGACAGAAAAAGATTTAGAAGCTGTGCTAAACATTTTCAATAGCTTTGGCCAAACAGAGATCGTAAGTGAAAAATTAATGGATGTTGTTACATCAGTAAGTGGTTCTTCACCAGCATACGTATATATGCTTATAGAGGCGATGGCAGATGCAGCTGTACTTGATGGTATGCCAAGAAATCAAGCATATAAATTTGCAGCTCAAGCTGTGTTAGGTTCTGCCAAAATGGTATTAGAAACAGGAATACATCCAGGTGAATTGAAAGATATGGTTTGTTCTCCTGGTGGAACAACGATAGAAGCTGTAGCAACATTAGAGGAAAAAGGCTTACGCACAGCCATCATTTCAGCTATGCAGCGCTGTACACAAAAGTCTATTGAACTGTCTGGTCAAACAAAAAAATAAAACGATAAAAGAGATCTTGTTTACTATGAATTTAATTAGAAAATGGCGGATTACATACTTTCTCGCTTTCACTAAATGATAAACGGACAAACTCAAGTATATATGAGTTTGTCCGTTCTTTTGATTATACCGAGATAATTTTATTTATATCTTCTTTTGATATTTTAGTTTTAACTCTTCTCTATTCCCTACTATGATTGTGTAATTTTATTAGAAACAAGTAATTTTTCAATGCATTTCGGTAACATATCTAATAGCGTTTCAAATGCATAATTTACATCTAGACGTTCTGTCCATTGATGGGCATCTTTCCCTACCGGCCCCATATTTAATACTGGAACGTCAAACTCTTCTAGTTCCTGAAGCGGAATCGAGTAACCTTTATCCCATAATGGCATATTGTCTACAAGTGAACTCATTGAATCTAGAGGATTTTGTAAGCCCACATAGCTCAAATCTGAAATTCCTCCAAAATAATTTTGGTTTTCAAATGTAATGTTATGATTGTAGTGTGCATACTTTTCCATTTCTGCAACTACTTCTTTAATTAACGGGTTGTTGCGTGAACTTACAGCTGGATAATACGGCGGAGCAAAGAAAAGTACAATCATTGGCGCCTTTTCTTTACATAAAATAGCTAGTTTATCTACTAAATCAATTGTTACCGCACGATCATCTTTATCTTCTCTATTTTTTATTATACTAGATTGAATATCATCTATTTTCTCTTGCCCATGTTGTTCAATTGCATAAGCGATAAGCTCTTCATATGTTAATACATTTACTTTCAGATTAGGCGGTATAAACGGATTATATTTAGAAAAACGATATGCTTGCTTTTCATATGATTCTTCTATTTTCTCTGCTACTTTCGTTACTTTTTGACGTAACAATGAAACGACATCTGTCATTGATTTTTCTAATAAAAACAAATTAAATAATGTAACGGCACGATGCGGAATTTGTACAGAATAATCTTCCTTTAAGTCCCTTTGAAGTAAGTTAGTTGGCGGAGGACTCGCTTCCCCTTCTACAATATCACAAAGATCTGTATTCAACTCTAATTCTGCTGTTATTAATGAGGCCATATAACTCCCATTTAAGCCCGCAAAAGGTTCACCTACATGTGTCTCTTTTCCGTAACAAAGAAACCCAGGTAACACTTTACCAATAGAACCAGTGTAAATATACTTATTTTGGTCACCAGGATGTCGTGAAAACATAGGTTCTGAATTTAGCACTGTTTTATAATTTAAACCGTGTTCTTTTGCTAATTCTAATAATCTTGGAACAGCAGCCCTCATCCCCACCGAGTTTACTTCTTCATCTGGAACCGCCAATAAAAGAACATTTCCATCAAATCTTCCTTCACAGGCTTGCTCAATCATTGCCATTTGTAACGTGAGGCCGCATTTCATGTCCATTGTTCCTCTACCAAATAGCCAATCTCCCTCTTCTATATCTTCACGTACATGCTCTGGTAGTTCATCTTTATGAGAATAAAACATAGACGTTAACTTTTTAGGATTGAATGCCTCTTCTTTCCACACTCCGTAATCTTGTACATCTACAACATCAAAGTGACTAACTAAAATTACTGTATTTTTTGTACTATCGCTTTTCTTTACGAGGGCTGTAACAAAATATCGTCCGTCCCCCGTCGGATTTTTTTGTAAATGATGCGGGTTTTCTATGAAGTACTGTAAATCAGATAATTGTTCCACCACAAAGTCTGGCAATATTACTTCAGCTTCTGTACCTGTAATACTAGGAATTTCAACAAGACTGCTTAATAATTGAATTAATTGTTCTTTTGATTGCCACTTTGACATATAAATCCTCCTATTTTTTCCGCATTATGAAAATGAATTCCAGTATATGAATAAAAAATGACGACAGTTATCAAAATTATAGTTCTGATGTACTGCCGATTTTTATTGATATTTCATGAGCTGCTTGTTTTACCTTACTAATAAGAAAAGATAGTCGATCATCATTAATGCGATGACTAATTAACCCAACACTTAATGCTCCTACTACTTTATGATTAAATCCGATAATAGGTGCAGCTACTGAAGCTGTCCCTTCTGTTTTTTCACCATAACTTACAGCATATCCTTCATTTCTTATTTGCTTGATTTGCTCTAAAAGAATGCGCTTTTGTTCTGGTAAAGAAGAAAGTAACTGTTCTACAATATGTTCCATTTCATTCGTTTTCATATTGGCAAGCATCGTTTTATTTGCAGCACCAATTGAAAGTGGAATCTGTTCTCCTAGATTATCGATAACTCGAATTTTTAAAGGACTATCAATCCTTTCAATGATAATAGAATGCGTACCATTTTGAATGTTTAAATACACACTTTCTTCTACTTCAGCAGCCAAACGCTTCATCACTTCTCTTGCTACAGATCTGTAGTCTACTTTCTCCAATTGTCGTAATCCTATTTCCATCCACATTGGCCCAATTTTGTACTGCTTCGTTTCTGAAATTTGCGTAACTAACCCATGCTCTATTAGAGAATTAAGTAATCTATGTACTGTACTAACTGGGAGATGTGTCCTGTCCGCTATATCAGAAATAGCCCAATACTCTTTTTCATTAGTAGAATTTAACAACTTTATTATACTTATCGCTCGATCAATGGACTGTACCATAACTCACCTCAACTTGACTTGTAATATGCTAGTACGCTCAATTACCTATCAATTTAACAAAAATTTAAAATGAAATCAATCTATTTATTCAATTTTCTAAAAATAAAAATATGTCACTAAAAATAAATTGAAAGCGTGAACAAAAAAATATTGACTTTTCTTTTTAATTATCTGAAAATTATAACAAGATTTCACATCACGGAATACATTCCACAATACGGAAAAACATCAAACTTTATTCTATCAACTACGAAAGTGAGGAAAACAATGTCGCAAGTAAGCAATACAAACAATGAATTAAAACGTACGATGAAAAGTAGACACTTATTCATGATTGCACTCGGTGGTGTGATTGGAACGGGGTTATTTAACGGATCTGGCTTTATTATAAGTCAAGCTGGACCTGGTGGATCCGTACTTGCCTTTATGGCTGGTGGATTATTAATGTATTTCGTTATGCTTTGTCTTGGTGAACTTGCTGTAGCCATGCCTGTTTCAGGTTCATTCCAAGAATATGCCACTAAGTTCATTAATCCTGCAACTGGATTTACGATTGGATGGTTATATTGGTTAAGCTGGGCAAATACGACCGGTCTTGAATTTACAACGGCCGGCATTACAATGCAGCGCTGGTTTCCTGATATTCCCGTCTGGGTTTGGTGTTTAATATTTGGCGTTACAATCTTCACTATTAACGCATTATCTGCTCGTAGTTATGCAGAAACAGAATTTTGGTTTTCAAGTATAAAAGTATCTGCCATTATAGCTTTTATTATCCTTGGCGGCGCCGCTATGTTCGGTTTTATTGATTTAAAAGGCGACGAACCAGCACCATTATTATCAAATTTCGTAAATCATGGCGGTTTATTCCCAAATGGACTTGCAGCTATTCTATTAACAATGGTTACAGTTAATTATTCCTTCCAAGGTACAGAAC
Organism: Bacillus cereus; assembly: GCF_007678085.1. GTDB lineage: Bacteria > Bacillota > Bacilli > Bacillales > Bacillaceae_G > Bacillus_A > Bacillus_A cereus_BE. The sequence goes on from NZ_VEDW01000001.1 coordinate 1,355,757, forward strand.
TTGTTGGAATCGCAGCAGGTGAAAGTGAAGATCCAGCAAAAACTTTACCTCGTTCTATTAGAAATATTATATGGCGCACGATGTTTTTCTTCGTCTTAGCAATCTTTGTTCTCGTTGCTTTAATTCCTTGGGAAGAAGCAGGATTAACAAAAAGCCCATTCGTTGCTGTTTTTGATAATATCGGTATTCCATATGCAGCGGATATTATGAACTTTGTTATTCTTACTGCTGTTCTTTCTGTCGCAAACTCTGGACTGTACGCTGCAACTCGTATGCTTTGGTCATTATCTAAAAATGAAATGGCTCCAGCCTTTTTAAAGAAATTGTCATCGCGCGGAATACCTTTAAACGCTTTAATTATGACGATCGCTATTTCTGCTTTTTCCCTTTTGACGAGCGTTGTAGCTGCTGAAACGGTTTACTTATGGTTAATTTCCATTTCTGGCGTCATAACAATCATCGTTTGGATGTCAATTTGTGTCTCTCAATTCTTTTTCCGTAAACATTATTTAGCCGAAGGTGGAAAATTACAAGACTTGAAATTCAAAACTCCACTTTATCCTCTCGTACCAATTCTTGGTTTTGGATTGTATGGCATTATATTAATTAGTCTTATCTTTATCCCTGAACAACGACTTGGAATCTATTGCACTGTACCATTTATCATCTTTTGCTACACGTACTATCACTTTAAAGTTAAGAAAAGAATTTCTACTAACAGTCAAAATGAAACTAAAATTAGCGAAACTATGTAATACTATACTTATATATAAAAGACCGCACGTAGCTTTCACGTTATGTGCGGTCTTTTCTCCTTTTCACTTTTTCTTTCGTTCCTTCATTTCCCTTTACTTTTGGAAGACAAGACTGTATTCCTATATACTTTTTCTATGATTTCAAGTTGTGCGAAGGATGATATTTATATCGTTTCAACAATCAATGCTACTAGCAATTTTGATTTCTTACTGTTTAAAAGTTAATAATTTCCCTTACTATTACTGTTTTGATATATTGACTATATAATGCCAAAAAATTTTAAAATAGACAGGGGTTATGTAAGATGATAAAAGGTTTCGGGGGAATATTTTGGAGAACTAAAAATATTGATGTTATAAAAAAATGGTACAGCGAAGTGTTGAAAATTGAAATAGAAGATTGGAATGGGACTGTGATTAAACCGCAATTAGGAAATGAAACTATTTTTTCTTTCTTTACCGAAAATGATAATTATTTTCCAATAGAACAGCAAGTGATGTTAAATTTTGAAGTACATAATTTAAATGAGACTATGCAGCATCTCGAACATATTGGTGTAACTCTTGAAAAGAAAGAAGAAATTAGTGAGTTCGGAAAGTTTATTTGGATTAAAGATCCTGAAGGGCGCCTAATTGAGCTTTGGGAGAAATAATGGGTTGTAATCCTTTGCTATTAAGCTAACGCTTGCTTTCATTCAACAAAATAAATAAAAAAGTCGATTTCTTAACTCAACAGGAAATCGACTTTTTTTATCCCATCGCGATAAAATAAAACTACTCCCCTTAATTAGATTGTTTCCAGACAAAAGATACGTAGAATAGTTTTTCTGGCTGCTTATTTAACCCTTTTAATTCGCTTTAAAATTATATAATGGCTTAATAATATGCTTTATATCTATTGTTTCTTTCGTATTTTCTATAATTTCTTCCATTGGCTTATATACCATTGGTGCCTCATCAATTGTGCTCTCTACTACCGATGTAGTCCACACCTCTGTCATCGTATTTTGGAAGTCCTCTAGACTCAATAATTCTTTAGCCTTCTTACGACTCATGATACGTCCTGCCCCGTGTGGACCAGAAAAGTTCCAGTCTGGATTACCTTTACCAAATGCAATAATTGAACCATCTCTCATGTTAATTGGAATAATTACTCGTTCATCTTTCTGAGCTGAAATAGCACCTTTTCGTAGAATCATATTTTCTATGTCAATATAGTTATGTATTGTAGTAAATTGATCCGTTATTTTCCAGTCCATTTTCATAACAATTTCATCAATCATTGCTTTACGATTTAACGCAGCGTACTTTTGAGCAATATTCATGTCATTCATATAATCTTTGAATCCTTGCCCTTCTAAATAAGCTAGTTCTTTACGAATCTTAGGTTTCTGAATTCCACGTAAAGTTTCTTGTATTTCTTTTGCTCTCCCCTCTTCAGTTAATCTCTTAATAATCTCAGCTTTCATTGATGTAACATCAATGAGTTGTTCATATGCGAAGTTTTGGTAATACTCTGCAATTTGCTTACCTAAATTACGAGAACCACTATGAATGACAATATATACATTTCCTTTTTCATCTTCATTTAATTCGACAAAATGATTTCCTCCCCCAAGAGTACCTATACTTTTTTGAGCGCGTTGTAATGTAAATGGAGCTCTCACACCATCAAAATCAATCATTTTTGAGAATCGATGTTCTTTATCTCGGATACCAAAACCACTTGGAACGAATTTACGAATTGTTTCGTCTAAACAATCGAAATTAATTTCTTCTTTTTTCTTATCAATCACAACAACTTCCATCCCACACCCAATATCTACCCCTACAAGATTAGGAACAATTTTATCTTGTATTGTCATTGTTGTCCCAATCGTACAACCTGCTCCTGCATGTGTATCTGGCATAATACGAATTTGACTATCCTTTACGAATTCTTGGTTACAAAGATCAATAATCTGCCCAGTCGCAGTCTCATCAACGTTATTCGTAAATACTTTCGCTTCATTGTATTTTCCTTGTAATTTCAACATCTTTCATTTCCCCTTCCTTTTGAAAGAATTATTTTATTACTTTGGTTCTGTTCTTATAATTACTCTCATCCACCTTCTGCTTTCCATTATATATGTACGATATCCTTCACAATAATAAAAAATTATGATGGTTCACTTTGTTTACATAATATATTTACCGTCTTCTTATATTTATACCTACACATGAGCTTTCCCCCTCCTCAATATTGTTCATATATTCTTAAAACAAAAACTCCCCTTACATCGAAAATGATTAAGAGGAGTTTTATAGCCAATGAAATTATAGTTCAGATTTCACCCGAACAGAAACATTGTTTTTAATTATTTTTTTGAATTCTTTAAAGCTAACAAAATTGTTACTTTTCTCATCCCAAAGTCGGAAACGGAGTGATCGTAAGCTTGTAGCAAGTGTAATCGTTGGTACATTTTTTAATGGAAGCGTATTATTGTGTGCCTCTTCTAGTTTATAGTTAGGTACTCTTGGGCTTAAATGATGAACATGATGGAATCCAATATTACCAGTTAGGAATTGCAAGATTTTTGGAAGTTTATAAAATGAACTTCCTTCCACTGCCGCTTTCACATATTCCCAATCTTTATCCTCTTCAAAATAAGAATCCTCGAATGTGTGCTGTACGTAAAACAGCCAAATCCCTACTGAACCTGCTATTAAGAATATAGTACCGTGTACTAACAGAAACGATTGCCACCCAATTGCCCAGCAAAGTATAGCTACTAAGGCAACGATTATAATATTCGTCAAATAAGTATTCATACGTTCTTTCTGTCTAGCACCTTTTCGGTTAAATCTATTTTTAAGCAAGAAAACATAAATCGGACCTAACCCAAACATAACGAATGGATTGCGATATAAGCGATATGCTAAACGAAGTCTAAATGGCGCAGCAACATATTCATCTACTGTAAGCGTCCAAATATCTCCTGTACCTCGCTTATCTAAATTACCACTTGTAGCATGATGAATAGAATGCTCATGCCCCCATTGATCAAACGGGAATAATGTTAAAACACCCATACATGTCCCTACTATTCTATTGGCAGGTCGACTTTTAAAGAATGAATAATGGGTACAATCATGAAAAATTATGAAAATTCGTGTCATAAATCCAGCTGCTAACAGAGATGGAACTAATGTTAACCAATAAGAAACGGACAAACTTTTATAAGCAAGGTACCATAAAATAATGAATGGCACAATTGTGTTAATAAGTTGCCACACACTTTTTTTAATCGTTGATTTTTCATACGGAGCAACTTGTTTTTTTAAATTTTTAGTATTTTCTAATGTCATTTTTCTAATTCCTTTCCTTTATGTTGCTAATTCACATTATAGCATACTATTAGTATCAGGTGTTAAAAGTAGATGTAATAAATATTATATATTATAAAAATTTCTTTTTTCTTACTCATTACTTACAAATTACTTACGGCCAAAAAAGCTTCTATACTCGGACTGATGGAGCATTTCATTTATAAAAGATATATCTCTTTTTTCCAATAAATATATAAAAAAGCAGAGAGCTTTTTCACAAGAAGAAAAGAGCTGCCACAAGTCAGTTTTCACCGACTTATGGCAGCTCCTCTTCATTTTATTTTAGCGATGGATCCAAACTGCACCTGCAGATTTGTCTTCCGATTGACCTACTACTTCAAACTTCAATCCTAGTTTCGGCAACTTACGTCCAGCATCTGGAATTACGTTATTGATGTACTGCTTAGAGTCATCAAATTTTGCAACGCCTGGTAATCCTTTATAGTCAAAGATACCGCGAGTCGGTGAATTTACTTTCCATGCTGGTGTTTGATCAAATGAGAATGCCGCATCGGCAATTTGATAACGTGTACTACTCTTCACAGTTGGTTGTCCGTTTAATGTTCCTACAATTGCCTCTGGATGAGAATCTACTACCCCAAGGAAACCTTCACCTGGATGAACGCCTACCCAGTTATCTGTAAAGCTTTGATCCGCATACCATACAACCATTCCTGTATTAAATACTGGACCACGTGCATGTTGTAATGCCGTGTCAGAACCCGCGTAATTTCGCCATTCAATATAGTAGTTATGTTTTTTCTGTTCAAATCCATTTGACACAGTAAATCCTTTTAGCGTCATTGCAGACTGGTCTTCTGCGTCATCAGAGAAAACAACTTTTCCGTCTACAGTTAATGCTGCATTGTCTAACGCAAATCCTTTATAAGCTACCGCAATATCTGTTACATACTCAAACTGTAGTTTTACTTTCTTTCCTTTGAATTGACTTAAATCGTATGATTTATCAACCCACTTACCATCCGTTGTATCTATACCGGCTTTTACATCTTTTTCACCCATTCTATCAATTCGCGTCTTCGTTCCATCTTCTGCAACCGCATTTACGTCAAGGAAATCATACTTCGCTTCCAGTTCATAAAATGCCTTATAATCAAACTTAGCATCCGTTGCAGTCGTTAAGTCAAATACCGGTGTCTCAAGTGTTGTATGAATGTCATTTCCTTTTGTGCTGTAATAAAACTTCTTACCAAATGCCGATTCGATATTTTTAATATCTTTGTCTGGCAAGTTAACACGAACGATTCCTGGTCGTTTTGATTTTGTAACACTTTGATCTATATATGTTGCAGCACCAATTCCCGTACGAAGTTTGTCATAATCTACTTCAAGGATATTCGCCCAGTTCCCCTTCATATTCTTTTGGAAAAACTCTTTATTTTGCGGTGAGAAACTTGTTGGCTCTGTTCCTGCAATTTTTCCAGCCCAGCTACCGCCACTCATAAGAGACCATGATTCAACTGGTTCACCTTGTCCTGAATACTTTGTATCATATTCATCTGGTAAGCCTAAATCATGACCATACTCATGTGCAAACACACCAACTGCTCCGTCTTCAGGCTCAATTGTATAATCATATGCAGCCATTTTTCCGCCCCAGTTTGATACAGTAGATTTTGTACCATCAATTGCATATGGCTTCGATCCTAGTTTTGAGCGATGAGACCAAATTGCATCATCTTTCAATTTACCGCCGCCAGCTTCTTGACCCACGCCCGCATGTACAACCATTAAGTGGTCAATAATTCCATCTGGCTCGTTTTTATTTCCATCACCATCTTGATCGTATTGATCAAATTGGTCATAGTCTGCTAAATTGATACCTTTTGCTACCGCTGCTTTTAATGCTTCTTTCACAAAATCACGTGGCCCTAAAGGACCTTTATTATCATGACCAGTTCCCGCATCCGCACCATAATCTGAAGCTTTTCCTGGAACAGTAAGCCATTCCGTCACAGTTCCATCAACTGTGTAGCTTCCGCCAGATTGTTCTTCATAATATTGTTTAAATGTATTAATCTTCGAACCATCAAATAACGTAAATGGCTCATCACCAAATAACATTTTTTGATAATGTTCACGATTAAAGTCCTTAGAATACATGTAACCCGGCTCTTGATCAATATTATTATGCTTAAAATCGCTAAATTCTACGAGTAAAACAAGTACTTTATCTTTTCGGACAGCTCCATTGTACTCAGCTTGCTTCGCTGATGTAGTAGGTACTTTTCCATTTAATTTTCTAGAATTGAACCCTGCATCTTGTCCAGCAACTGGTCCTACTTCTGGCTGCTGCGCCTGTTCATTCTCCTTCATTTTTGCATCTTTTACTTTTTTCATAAAATCTGAAGCTTCTTGCGTAAGGTTATCTTCTGTCAAGATTTCTTTTCCAGGGTTTTCTCCTTTCTTTTTCTCAACATAATTTTCGACAGCCTTTGATGTCTCAGCTTGTGATGCAGATTGATCAATTACTCCCCGTTGTTTCAGCGCTTCTGCCAAACGCTCATCAGGTATTAAATGCTCATCAATTGGTAGAGATGGTGGCGTATCAGCATACGCTGCATGACTAAAAGCAAACGTACTACTTAGCACTGCCGCTGTTGCTAAAACTGATAATGGTTTTAACTTCTTATTCTTTTTCAATGCTCTTCCTCCCCAGTAGTTGCAAATTATCGTTTTTTGCCGATAGGAACATAATATTCGTTATAATACGAATATTCAATATTTTTAAAAAGCTAAAATGTTGAGAAATATTTTTTGAAGGGTGAAAAACATAAAATAGGTACCTTTACAGAAAGTCCATTCTAGAAATTATGATTCTCTTTCCTTTTTTTTGATTGAAATCTCACCTACACAAAAAAAGCCAATCCCTAAGTATTAGCTAAGGAATTGGCTTTTTCTAACGAGAATACTTTATAAATATCCAGACTGCTTCTTCTGGTACATAGAACTTACCATCGCTTTCTACAACAACACTTCCTAATTCATAATCTTTATTCTTCATACGAATTATATTTTTATTTACAAATAATTGAGCCTTTACGTTATTACGTTTTACTACGAGCACCGGGTTTGCTGCATCAGTTTTGTCTATCGTTACAGTTGCACCGTTTTGTTTAAAGATTGATTGACTCTCTACAAATAATTTATTTGTTACTTCTTCTAAGTTAAAGCCCATTGCTTTCGCCATCGTCTTCGCGACGTCTGTGTTTTGAATCAAACCGTATGGCTTTTTAGGACCGTAAGAATACAAAAACACATCCTCACCTGTATGACCACCTGTTGTAAAGCCTATGTTCGCACGGTTAGCCAATATTGTAGTGAAAATTGGACCTACATCTATTTTCTTTTTAGCCACTTTTACGCTTTCTTTTTCATCATAAGTTAAATTGTCCAACCCGTATAATTTAGCTACATCTTCTACATTTGATAAATCAGATTTCAGTTTATTTGTAGTCCCTTCAAGTGTCATTTTCGATTTTTTCAATGGATCAATGTATGCAGAGGCCGGCGTAGTATTATAACCTTTTGTCGTATTCGTATTTCCGATAGAAATACCACTGTTACCATGATCAGTTAAAGCTATTAACATCGTATTACCATCTTTTTTTGCAAATTGTAATGCTTTTGCTACCGCTTCATCAAATGCTAATACATCGCTAATTATCCCAATTGGATCATTCACATGAGCTGCCCAGTCTGGTTTACTTCCTTCCACAAATAAAAAGAAACCATCTTTATCTTTTGATAGTGTTTGAATTGCTTTTTCCGTCATTTGAGAAAGTGTCGGTTGCTCCGGATTTGTTGCTTCACGATCCATATCAAATGCTAAAGCATTATGTGAAAAAGAGCCCCAAATTTTCTTAGATGTAGAGTTCAATAATTCATTTTTCGTTTCAACAAAGTCGTATCCTTTGTTTTGAATCACCTTTACTAAATCTTCACCATCTTTTCTTTTTAAAGGTAGTAGTGCCGCTTTTCCCCCGCCTAATACGACATCTATATGTTGATACACTTGTTGCTCCGCAATTACGTCAAAATGCTTGCGGTTTACATGGTGAGCGGAGAATCCAGCAGGAGTAGCATGCTGAATTTCAGCTGTAGCAACAATTCCAGTTGCGCGGCCAGTACGTTTGGCGCCTTCTAAAACATTGGCAACTGGCCGTAACTTGTCCTCTTCTTTTATTGATTTTAAGCCAGGTGAACTTACAATTGAAGGTAATACACCTACATATCCAGAATTCGATTTATTCCCCGTCGCTAGTGCTGTAGCTGCTGGGGCTGAGTCAGTTATAGCTGATTCCGCCGAATATGTACGAACTCCTCCTGTTACCATTTCATCTAATGCAAGTGGTTTTTCTTTATACAAGCGAGCTAACGTAGTTGCTGAAGAACTCGTTCCGTCCATAACCATTATGATTACATTTTTCGGTTGACGTTCTACTTTTTTCACTTTAGCTTCCACTGTATGATAATTCACCAAACTTTCAGTACAGAACATACTTATTGTGATTGTTCCTAATAACAACAATCTCTTCATCTTTAAAGCTAATTCCGACATTATTGCGCCTCCATTTATTTCACATTCATTTACATACAAAGGTCTGATTTTCCTTTACTTTTCACAACCTACATATGTTTTATTAGTTCCCAATTCTTATAAAGCTAACAATCGTAACTTTCTCATTCATTACATGTCGTTATAGTTCATCTATCTTAATAAAGAAGATTTTTCATTATTAACTTGTTTAACAATAAATCCCCAACTGAAATAAATAAAAATTTATTGTTAAACAATAAATTTCATGGTAAATTAATAAGATATTAAATAAATGAGGTGCTTTTTATGAAACAAGGATCAACACTCTTCCTAAAGACAGCTGTGATTCTAATGGGTATCCCTGTTCTTGCTATGTGCATTTTTTTAGTCCCTAAAATAGGAAATTTCGCTGCAGAACTATATCCTGATATTGCATATATTAAATATCTTGTATTTATCAACTTATACGCAACAGCAATACCTTATTATTTTGCGTTGTATCAAACATTTAAGCTTTTAAACTATATTGATAAGAACAACGCATTCTCAGAGTTATCTGTTAAAGCTTTAAAAAATATTAAGTACAGTGCACTAGCAATTAGTGTATTATATGTATTAGGTTTGCCACTTTTCTATCTTGTGGCAGAGAGAGATGACGCCCCTGGCATTATTATTATTGGAATGATTATGATTTTTGCTTCAATAGTAATCGCGGTCTTTGCTGCCGTTCTCCAAAGACTATTAAAAGATGCGATAGATATAAAATCAGAAAATGATTTAACGGTCTGAGGTGAATAATATGGCAATTATTATTAATATTGATGTAATGTTAGCGAAAAGAAAAATGAGCGTAACTGAACTTTCAGAGAAGGTTGGAATTACAATGGCTAACCTTTCTATTTTGAAAAACGGAAAAGCAAAAGCAGTTCGTTTTTCAACTTTAGAAGCCATTTGCAAAGCATTAGAATGCCAACCTGGGGATATTCTAGAATATCAACCGGAAGATACCGAATGAAAAGAGTCCTTCATACGAGAAGGACTCTTTTTATTGCATATTACGGCGCAAAACTAATTTGACCAGTAAACAATAGGATAATTGCAATGATCCAAAATATAAAAAATGATGAGGACAGTATGAATGAAAGAATAGCAATACCCTTCTTCTCTGTTTTTTTCGTCATCGTAATGATAGAAAGTATGATTCCTGCAACTGTAAGGGCAACTGTAATATAATCTCCCACTATATTACCGGCATTTGCTATCCTTGTCGGCGTTATAAAAACGAATAGAAAACATAAAATGCCGATGAGTAAAGATATGTAGCTTATTATACTGTACTTCTTTTTAAGAACTATTTCAGTTTTCATGCTAACCCACCCCTTCTCTATAGCTATGATTTTATATTAGCACGATTAACCATAATTTGGTTATAAAAAACAGATGCAGCGGATATTTCCACTGCATCTATTTTTATTTAATAAATAAACCTGCTATTTCTTCTTTGTCATTATAAGTTATAATATATGTCCGTTGTTCTTTACTATATTTTGCTACAAGAATAACAATATATAAACCATCTTTTTCTTCAATCGATTTTTTCTCAATTTTTTCGAACGTACCAGCTTTCTCTATTACAGGTGTAAGATCTTTCATTTTTTCTTCTGGTAATCCAGCTTTCATTTTACTATCAAATTTTTCATGCACTTCTTTATACTTTGCCTCATTTAATAATGATACAATCTCTTCCGCCTTTGGAATAAATTTTTTAGACGTACTTTCATCTACTTTATTACCGGTACATGCTGCGAGCGCGAACGCCGTAATGGCACTTATCATAATAAGTAACATTCTTCTCATTTTAATACACCCTTTCTTTTTAAAATGAAACTATAACTAAAAACGAGTAAAGCACAAATTGCTATTGAAACTTCTGACATAATGATTCCGCTTTTCCCTTGTACATATAGTGATATAATGACAGCTAATGCATTTGCAGTCCCATGGATGAGAATTGCATATACAACATAACGAAATTTCTTTTGGACGACAGCTTGCAATACAATGAAGGAAAGCCCAATATGCAATATCATCGCAAACATGCGCTCAATACCTCCGAAATAATAACTGTCACCATTTTGAATGACTGTTTGTGACAATAATAGGGATATTACCGGGATGCCAACTATTAACACTGCCTCAATACCACCATGCCCTGCTCCAAATAAAAAACCAGACTGCCAATCTCGTTGCTTCATAACATAACGCATTGCGATAAAACGAGCTATTTCTTCAAATATTCCAGCTGATAAACTAAGCAAAAGTACAAATAGGACAGGCTGCATAACAGAAAACATTTGAAAATCAGTGCTAGTTCCATTTACATAATTCAGTATTGGTATGCGAATCAATATTTGTGATACAACAAAAGCCAATACACCTAACATATATGGAATAGAGCGTTTCTTCCAAACAGCATATAAAAGTGCTACAAGCGGTAAACCAAAGCTAATCATTGTTGTAAAAATAAGACCATTCATCTCGCTTCACCTCTTACTTAAAGTGTATATAAACGAGTGAAGGAAGTATGTAGTTCTTTCCTATTCGGTTTCATTTCCATCATATATGGTCATTTCATCTCTTTTAATAGGAATGTTTGCGTGAAATAAGGACTTACATAAGTTGTTTCTAACGTCGCGTTATTTGTTTTATTCATAATCCGTTTTAATGAGAATAGCCCGTATCCTCTCGCTCCTTCTTTACTTGAATGGTTTTTCTCATAAATTTTTTGCAAATCAATCGCTTCACTCTTTGAACTATTACGCACAATAAAATATTGTCGTGAATCCATTTTAAAGAATGCGATTTGCAATATCTTTTCCTCACTGTGTACTGCTTCTTCAATTGCATTGTCTACTAAAACTGAAATGATGCGAATAAATGAAATAATTTTCATTGAAACACTTTCAATGTTCTCTGGTATATCGAGCATTACTTTTATTTGTTGCTGCTGGGCAGTGCCAACTTTCGCCCTTAATACACTTCTCACTTCAGAAATATGTATGCGAGATAATTTCGCAATATCAAGTTCATGATCATTTATTGTTTTTAATGTAGGAGCTATCACGTCATAATACACTTGCTCAATTTCTTTCACATTTTTTGTACGTATACCCTCCTCTAACGATAGTAATACATTCATATAATCATGACGAAAACTAGCAAGTTCATCGTGCATATCCTCTAATTTCTCTACATAATCTAATAACTCTTTATCTAAACGTTTCTCGTGTTCTTCTTGTAACTTTTCTTTCGATAAGTGTGAGCTTATTAACACAATGATTAGTAATAATAAAAATATAATAATCGCTGAAATATAACTTACTTCACTGTATTGTTGATTTAATTGTGCTAATAGCGCAGAAGATGGCTGAGTTAAGATTAGTTCAATAATAAATCCGGCAATTAATAATATATAAGTTACATAGTATAGCGGACTATCTACTATATATTGAGCAATTTTTTGGATTCTGTTGCGAGCTACAAAAATACTGATAAAAGTAAGTGTCGATACGGTAAGGTGAATCAAGCTACCTGTCCATAAATATAAATTGAATGGCGTTAACATAAAGATTTTCATTCCTAAATCAAATAGCAACATTTTCACTAACGTTATTATCACCATACTCACTAGTGCAAAATATACATTATGCTTAAATTTCAATTCATTTTGCATTAATCCTAGACTTATTAGAAACAACACTATGGTACTATTCAATTCTGGATATCTCGTTACTGTTACAACAATTGCAAGTAAAATAATGAATACTGCACTTAAAGCTATTAACATTCTATATGACAATCTATTGTACTGGATTAATTGAATGTATAAAAACGTATGGCTCATACTAGTAAGCAGTATTGCAAATAGATCATATATATACATTACATCTCACCCTTTAATATGTTACGTACTTTACTCACTAAACGACGTGATACTGGAATACGTTTCCCGCTTTTTAAAACTATCATTTTTTGCTTCGCATCGTAAAAAGACAATTGCTTCGTATTCACGATATATGATTGATGACAGCGAAATAAACGTTCATCTACAAATTCAATTTGTTTTAAAGTCCCGTAAAAATAAACAATTCGATCTAACGTCACTAGCGCTAAACGGTGTGGTTCATCGGTCATAACATATTCAACTTCATGAAACGGAACCCGCACAGTCGCATTATTATTTTCCACGATAAAGTCATCGGACGGAATAAGATGCTTATTACGTGCTTCATATTGGAGTAAACATTGTTCAAAAACGTTACGTCTCTCCTCGTATGGCAACCCTTTATCAATAAAAGTTAAAGCTGATACCATGTATTGATATGAAATAGGCGCAAATTCAGAATGCGTCGTTACAAACACAATAATCCCTTGCGTATCATACTTTCGTATTTCTTGCGCCACTTGTAAACCTTTACGCTCTTCCCTTTTAATCTCTATATCTAAAAAATAGATTGGGACATACTTCGCCTTAGGAATGTTAGTAATGATGTTTTCACTTTTACTAGTCACCTCTATAAAATCAAAAGGCAACATATATTTCTCGCAAATCTCTTCAACTAGCCGCTTCATTTGCTGCGCTTGTATGACATCATCTTCTAAAATAAAAATACTCATGTGATCACTCGCTTTATTGAAATCTTTTCATCTATAGATTTATCTATAACTATATAATTCAAATTGTTATACTAATCTCCTTCCCAAGAATTAAAATAATTACATTGCTATTACATAGAGAAACCTCAACTATTCAAGCACAAAGTTGAGGTTTTCTTCAAATCATTCTATAACTAAATCCGCCCGATCCTTCGGCAATTCCGTTTCTAAGTAATAATCCTCTGCTCTCCAATACCTATTCTCAAATTTTGAAATGTTTTTCTGTGTTTCCTTACTCTCGCGCAGGAATCTTGTCTCTCTTGTACAATCCAAATACACCATATAATGAAAAAAATCTCTCCATTCTTTTCGCTGTAGAAAAACACCTTCAATTACAATTACACCTACTATGGGGATCTGTACTTTTTTCATTTCGCATGAATCTGTCACATCATTATAGAACGGTAAATTCAGTTTTGTTTCAGTTTGTAACTTTTGAAAAAACTTCTGCTGAAGCCACTCAATATCCCATTGTAAATAATAATACTCATGCCATTCTTTAAATCCTGTGTCATAGCGTTTATTACGCTCTACTATGTGATCATCAATATGGAAAATATGAAACGGAACGCTTTCTTGTTTCATATTTTCTTTTAAGTTTGTTACAAATGTTGTTTTTCCTGATCGACTTAAACCATCTATACCTAGAATGAACCTATTTTCTTTATGTTTCTTCATTATATTTATAAGCTCATTTGTACTCATTAATTCTTCCACTCTTCTTTTAATAAAGAATATAAAATCGTATCATGAGCAACTTCATTTTGAATCATATGTTTTCGAAGTAATCCTTCTTCTTGAAACCCTGCTTTACTTAATAATTTTTGAGAAGCTTTATTCTCTACATATACAACAGCAGCAATTCTTATCAGTTGCAACGTTTCAAACCCGTAATCTAAAATCGCCTGTAACGCTTCCGTTGCATATCCTTGTCCCCAATATGTATCGTCTAATTCATAACCGATTTCAGCCCGCTTATGATGCTTGTTTATTAAATGAAATCCACACGTTCCGATTAATTGGCCTGTCCCTTTTTTCTCTATTCCCCAGCGAAATACACTTCCCTCTTCATAGCGATTTTTAAACGTTTGAATCGTCGTTTTCGCTTGCTCAATATTTTCGAAAGAATCCATTCCAAAATAACGTATAACAGATTTTTTTGAAAAATAACGGAACATCGTTTCTGCATCTAACAGTGTTAGTTCTCTTAATTGTAAACGTTCTGTTTCTAGTTTCGGAAACCCCATCTCTTTTTCTCCTTCTATTCTAATGAACTGCAAATTTCAATATAATTCCCATCTGGATCGGCAATATATGCAATTGTTTGTCCCCACGGTTTCACAATTGGTTCAACTAAAACCTTAATTCCTTGCTCTCTAAATTGCTCAATCGATTCTTGTACATGATCAACAACGAATCCCAATTCAAAATGAGAAGATTGTAACTCGCCTTCTGTAAGTGGTAGTCCTGTTAATTCTTTCACATCTTGCCTCGTATTCATCGCTAAAATTGTAGAACCAGTATTAAACTCAATATATGTACCATGCTCTGCTTTTATAGGTAACTGTAAAATATCTTTATAAAACCTTACACATTCTTCAAACTTTTCTACATATAAAATAATGTACTTCATTTTTAAATTCATTTTACATCCCCCTTTATATCCATCCCTAAAATTTCGACAAAAGTCTCATAAAAACCTTGTTTCCTATAGTAATGAGCACAAAAAAATGAGGCCGATTTCTCGGCCCCCCAGCTTATTGGCATAAAACAGGAGATTTGGTTTGGACATAACCAGTTCGTACCCTTATTATATTTTATTTTTTCTGAATTTTAAATACTTTAAATACCCATTTATATTGAGAAAGTTTTTTTGCTTGCATAAAATCATATCATGTAAGAAATGCTACAAATGGAGGTGTATACATATGGAACCAATGCTATGTCCAAGTTGTAAAACGAACCGTACTCGCTTTAATATTCTTGAACAACAAGTAAAACCAGTCAAGTTACATCCACAAACTGGTCAAGTAGAAGAAGAATACACAAATGAAAATATGAATGCTTTTCATATGACCTATCAAGGGCCAACATACAGAGTCCAATGCGCTGTATGCGGACTCGTTGAAAACCCGGAACAATTTATTAAACCTGCGCAAAATCAGTCTTTTTCTTAAACATTTTTATTACCCCCTACCGATTTTTTGTAGGGGATTTTTCGATTTAATATGTCAATCAAAAAATGTTTTTCTTCCTTATTATAAGTTACACCCCACACCTTTTTAGCCATCTTTTATTTTTTGCTTTTTAATATAAATCGTTTTTTCTTCATTTATTATTTCGGGGTTGTGTGTTGGTAACTGTAATTTTTACACCTTCATATAGATTTTTATTATGTAAAAAAGAATTAGTAAAAATAAAATTATATAAAAATAAAAGAAGCTAATTTCAATTTCACCTTACAAAATCAACTGCTTTTGAACTCTACTTTTTATTATAATATTTCACTTTTTAATTCTTTAATTTTCCAAGTGAGTCTTATAAAGAAGTATATCCACATACAACCTGTAAGACCCATCATAGCTTTCGCCCAAATTGGCACTCTTGATTCCATGGGGCTTAAAATTAGGTTATACATTGATGGTAATATACTTGCTGATATAATAACAAGGAATAGCAATAACTCATTTAGTTTTTGTACTCTCGTCTCCTTTTCTGAGTAAATATCAGGCAATTCATTTACCTCTTCTACTTCTTTACAAAAATAATTCCATCTTGTGAAACTTGTTACGCGTTTCCAACCTGACATTTCGTATATTTCAAAATACTCTTGTCGTTGTTCTTTCGAATCTCTATAAACCAATCTAAAATCAGCTTTGTATATTACATCTTTTGGTTCAGTTTTCTTAAACGTATACATTAAATTATATTTTTGTAATGCCCAACCTTGTTGATGCATCTTTCGTAAAAAAGCTTCTTCTTTTTCTAAATTCCATGCCGTAAAAAACTTAAATACCCTTTTAGTCTCCATCTTCCATTCACTCCCCTAATATACTATTTCCATTCCTTACAGATCTCTTTAATCTGTTATACTCTAGCTCTAATACTTCTCTACCAAGTGGCGTTAACTCATAGCACTTCTTTCTATCTGTAGAGGCCACTTCAACTATTAACTTCTCTTTTAGTAACTTTGTCGTATTCCCGTATAAAGTACCTGGACCGAGCTTTACTTCTCCATTTGTCATCTCTTCTACCATTTGCATAATTCCGTAACCATGCATTGGTTTCACTAGTGATAACAATATGTAATATGTCGCCTCTGTTAACGGAATATATTTTTTCGCTTTCGCATTCATTATAACCACCTCCGATACATCGCTCCCTGATATATCGACTAACGATACATCGTATATCGATATTGTATAACTACATTCCAAAACATGCAAGTATAATTTAATAACTGGATATTTATTTCTTTGAATTTAAAAATCATATCAATTTTCTGAATAATTTGTTAAAATATAGGAATATCCGTTTATATTTTGAAAGGAATGATACATATGATAAATAAATTGAAAGAAAACATAGGATCAGTTTTTGTCGGTAAAGAAAATGTTATAGATTTATTACTCGTTTCATTGCTTGCTGATGGACATGTACTGCTTGAGGATGTACCTGGTACGGGGAAAACGTTACTTGCGAAAACACTTTCTAAAAGTATTGGTGGTAATTTTTCTCGCGTCCAATTTACACCAGATGTACTTCCGAGTGATGTAACAGGTATCGAATATTTCAATCCGAAAACGAGTGAATTCGAGTTAAGACTTGGACCAGTTATGACTAATATTTTGCTTGCGGATGAAATTAACCGCGCTATGCCTAGAACACAGTCTAGTTTATTAGAATCAATGGAAGAACGACAAGTAACGCTTGAAAAGCAATCTACTCTTCTTCCTAAACCGTTCTTTGTTATTGCGACGCAAAATCCAATTGAATCACAAGGAACGTTTCCTCTACCAGATGCACAGCTTGATCGCTTTTTAATGACAATTTCTATAGGTTATCCGAAACCTGAAGATGAGTTGAAAATGATGCGTCGTTTTCGTAACGATACACCGTTAGAAAGCATCAAATCTGTTATTTCTTTAGAAGACATTCTAAAAGCACAGAAACGTGTAAAAGAAATTTTCGTATCAGAACCGTTGGAATATTACATTATTAAACTTGCTCATGCTACAAGAAATCATGATTACATCGCTAACGGTGTAAGTCCACGTGCCACACTTGCTTTAGTGCGCGCAGTTCAAGCGTTAGCCTTTTTACACGGAAGAGAATATTGCACGCCTGAAGATATACAATTTTTAGTTCCTTCTGTTTGGAATCACCGCATTGTCTTATCAATGGAAGGCGCATTACGTACGACAAAAAATGAAATTATGCAAAGGATTTTAAAAGAAGTTGACGTACCAGTGGAGATTGAGCAAGCATGAATGGACAGCGTGTTGTAACTGTACCGTTATTTTTCCAACTCCATATTATTCAACTAACTGTCCCAGGCGCTATACTATTTACATTTTTCATGCCACAACGAATTATTATGTTTCTCTTTTTCTTCTATTATTTATTTGCGATTTTCATTTATAAATATGTCGCTTACATAGAGAAGAAATTTGAAGTTATAAATGAGAAACAAACAACTCGGCTTTTCCCTGATGAATCTGGACAGTTTTTTATTCATTTAAAAAATGGAGCAAACATACCACTCGTTAATGGTACTTGTTATTTTCATTTAGACCCGTCACTACTACCACAAAAAGATCAAGGAATTGAACAAATATCGAAAACGTTATTCTCTTTTCCGTTTTCACAACCTGCTCATTCGGCACAAAAATGGGATTTAACATTAACCGCTACGAAGCGTGGCGTATTTCAAATTGAACAATTCGAATGTGTTTTGAAAGATCCTTTTCATTTATTATCTGTACATTTACCTGTATTTGATAAATTAAGAACTGAAATTATTGTATATCCTTCTCCTAAAGAAGTAGCAGGTTTGCAAGAACTTCAGCAGCTTTTAAATGGAGCTTATCGAACGAATTTTTCTTTTTACAATGATGAAACATCTATTATCGGAGTTAAACGCTATGAACGTGAGTCTTTCCGTTCTATTCATTGGAAAGCATCTGCTAAAATGCAGGAATTACAGGCGAAGCAATATGAACCTGTAAAAAATTATAGTTGGACGATTTGTCTTTCTTTAGCTGCTGATCGCGGATTTGGTTGGAAGGATAATATAGAAGACCTTATTTCATTTGCAACATACATTTCTCAATACGCAACGAAGCATCAAATACCGTTTGAATTATTTATTAGTGTATTAGCTGAAGGTGGTCCTCTGCACTTACCATTAAATGAAGGGCAAACACATTACGCAAAAGCTTTAGAAGAATTGGCACGTATTTCAGACGATAGCACATTAATTCCAAAACAAGGATTTCTCCATTATACAAATAGAAAAGGAGAACGATCCTCTACAATGATTTACATTGGCTTGCAGAAGAATGACATCTCTCTTCTATCGCAACCTACGTTTCTCATAAATAACGAAGGGATGGTGGAAAAGCTTGAAAACTTGGCTCTATCACGTTAATGACTTTATTCTGCTGCTCCTCCTTTCGTTATTAACGGAAAGAGATGAACTTGTTGCTATTACTATATTTTTAGCAACGGGCTATATGGGAGTATTGCTTATCTATAAACTAATGAAGAAAAAAACAACAGGTTTTGTCATACTGTTACTTACTCAAATAATCGGTTGTTCTATCTTTCTCCCATTCTCTCTATTTAGCACAATTATGTTACCGCTTTTCTTCTTTATCGTACATGTAGTCGGGCCTGGATATCCAGTTCAAAAATCGTTAGGCGGCATAGTTTGGTTTGGTATTTCAGCTATATTTTATGCGCCCTTTCCGCCTTTGTGGAAACTATTACTTTTAGTTTTACACATTATGATTACTTTTTGGTTAACTGGGGCTAATCGTAATCAACAGTTATTACGTTTCGCTTCTATTATTACAATTGTTGTAATGAGTACCATACTTGTTCTAGTTTTCCCTTTTATTCGTCTTATTTTTAGTTTTATGACAGAAGTAGTCGCATTAGGGGTCGGTTATGTTATAAATCCATTTCTCATAGCAGCTGAATTGAAAGATACTGAGGGAGTTTGGGCAAGTAAAGGGCATCTCTTAAAACCACAAATTGAAGATGGGAAAACACCTCCTGATTTTGATCCAACTCTTATAAATAGCATGACCATAATAGCTTGTGCTGCTATTGCTATTTACGTCGTTTGGAAAATAATAAAAAGACGAAAACAATTCAGTTTACCAAATATGCCTGTCTTCGAATCTACTATCATTACTGATAAAGAAGGAATGAGCCAAAAACGTTTGAAACGAAACAAACCGCCACAAAACGAAATTCGAAAAGAGATTTTTAAACTGGAGAGTAAATTAATTCCTCCTTTAAATAGAAACCGAGGAGAACCTATTGAAGCATGGTTAGAAAGAATAAATAGTGAAGAAGATGTAAATATTGAGAGTCATATTATTATAGATGCTTATAATACAGTGCGTTATTCAAATGAGGAAAATACCGTACAGTTACATGAATTTAAGGAAGAGATCAATAAGCTCTATGCATATCAGAAGAGTTTGAAGAAAAGAAAGAAATAACACAATAAAAAGACTCCTATTTTCATAGGAGTCTTTTTGTACTTCTACGTTACTTTTTAAATTGAAGCGTTTTTCCCTGCTTCAATTTCTAATGACTCTTCATGCCACCAAAGTGTTTCTTCAGGGTCTTCTTTAGCAATTTGGTGTGCTTCTTTTTTCGTTTCTACTGTAGGATATGAACCTTTTAGCGCACGTCCTGAAGTTGTAACGAATAAAACACTAAATACGACTAATCCAATAATACTTACACCTGCTAAATAAAATGCTGGTGCAAGCGGGTTACCAGTCGCATGAACTAAGTATGAACATACGAGCGGTGTTGTTCCACCGAATATAGATACAGAAATATTAAATGAGATCGAAAGTGCTCGATAACGTACATCGGTGAAAAATAGTGATGGTAATAATGATGGTAATGTTCCTTCATACACACTTAGGAAGAAACCTAATACGAAAATACCTGCAAATATAGCTGCAATATGTCCGTTACCTATTAGTAAAAATGCTGGGATTGCAAATACAGTTAAACCGAGTAAGCCGATTTGCACGACGCGTTTATTACCAATTTTATCACTTAATTTACCGAAATAAAGTGCTAGTGGAATCATAAGTGCCATCGTAATAGAAATAATTAATAAGCCGGTTGTTTCTTTCACTTTAAGTACTTGAGTTAGATAAGAAGGAATATACGAAAGAATCATATAGTTCGTAATATTAAAGAAGGCGACAATTACTGTGCTTAATAAGAAGTCTTTTTTGTGATATTTCATAATATCCATAAATGAAAATTGTTCATTGTCTTCAGATTCTTCTTGTGCTTTTTCCATCTCTTCAAAGATTGGAGATTCATCTAGATGACGGCGTAAATATAAACCGACCAAACCAATTGGTGCAGCTATTAAGAAAGGAATACGCCAGCCCCAGCTGAGCATTTGCTCATCTGTTAACAATAACGTCAAAATGGTAACAATTACCGATGCAGCAATGTAACCTGAGAGTGTTCCAATTTCAAGACCACTACCGAGTATACCACGCTTTTTATCTGGAGAAGATTCTGCGATATAAACCATTGCCCCTGAATATTCGCCGCCTGTAGAGAAGCCTTGAATCATTCGGGCAACTAAAAGTAGTATTGGTGCCCATACACCAATTTGTTCATAGGTTGGTAGTAATGCGATGAATAATGTAGAAAGTGCCATTAAAATAATAGTAGTACTTAACACGATTTTTCGGCCGTACTTATCTCCTATTCTACCAAAGAATACACCTCCAATTGGTCGAACGAGAAAGGCTGCTGCAAATGTACCGAATGTAAGTACAAGTTGCAATCCACTATTATCAACACCTGAGAAGAATAATTGACTTAAAATTACCGCTAAATACGCGTATAATCCGAAGTCAAACCACTCCATTGCATTCCCAATACCAGTAGCAATTACTGCTTTCCTGGCTTGTTTAGGATTGACAATATTAACGTCTTGAGGTTCAAAATTTAAATCATTATTTTGTTGCATATAATAAAACAGCTCCTTATTTAATTTAACTTCTTTAAGCACACCTTCTCTTATTGAATAAAATTAATTCGAAGCACTTAAGGAAAATCAACGTCTCCTTATCTGTTATTATTATTTCACATAATTAATTATTTGTCCAATTAAATGCTCTTTTTATATAAAATTACACCCTATTTAACTTTTTGTACAATGAGGTTTAGGCTATACAATATATACCTTTACACCACAAATGAACCTTTCATTTATTTATATTTATTACGTTTCTATCATCGCTTCCTCTAACCTAGAAATTAGTAAGTTTCACTAAAAATTTTCATATACAGATTTATTTACTCTTTACTTATATACTTCAAATAAAAAAAGTAAAAACTACTTCATTTATTTGAAGAAGTTTTTACTTTTCAATTACCTTTGCATTTTCTATCAATAAACATTCAAAACTAATTCATTTCATACTCTATTTCTTGCTATTCAACGCTTATTAAAGATATGGCTTCCATATTAAAATAAATTTCTTTAAGTTACTCATATAATTAGCAGAATATCCTGTTATAAAAAATCTTTGAAATTTCTATTCTTCAATAAATAAGAAAGCCCTTCTATATGATCTCCAGTAATTCTCAATACAGCTGGTGGATGTCCTACTGTTGCAAAGTGCTCGTTTGGACGAATACGATTTGGTTTCATAACATCTACAAAATGGACACATTCGACTTTATATCCTTCTAATATTGCCTTTACTTGCGCAACACACGCTGTTTGAAGAGTATCCCAGCCGATTCCCTCTAAACATTTTCTACTAATTGCGTGGGGAACAGCAATTGTGGATCCCACACCTAAATCTTTACGATTACAAGCAATATTCAACATATATTTATATAAACTTACAATATATAGAGGAAATCTAAGATTTAAATTTAAATCATTTAAAACCATATCAACACCATTCGCAACAGCCTGCGTTAACGGATGAAGGTCTTTTGCTGGAATAGCAAAATCAGCATCAATAAAGAGAAGTATATCCCCTACGGCTTCTTGTGCACCAATTGCCCGTCCTACATCATGCCCTAATCTTTCTTGATAAACAATTACTGTTGCCCCTAGTTGCTTAGCGATTACTTCTGTCTGATCTGTTGACCCATTAATGACAACAATTATTTCTTTCGGTTCAACTTTTCTTGCCTCAAGAATAACTTCTTTAATCGTTGATTCTTCATTTTGTGCTGGTATAATAATTGATAACTGTTTTCCATTATAAATTGATGAATTCATACCCCATCCTTTATGGTAACGCGAATAATTCTTTTGTTTTTTTAGTTGCTCTATAATTTCTCTTTTTCTTCCTCCATCTGTATAGTTACCTCTATCATCTTTTCGTTGCAACCAACTCTCCAAAGCTTTTACATTCTCTTTAATCTCACATACTTCTAATTTAGTTAATTCATCTCTATAGAAAGAACTTTTGTTTGCGGGTATATCATTCAACAAAGTATTAGTGATGGCTGACGAGGATTGTAGTCGCCACCCTTTCTCAATAAGAGTTATTTGAGAAAGAATGGGATTTTGCAAGGTGTCATATCTAATGTCTTCAATTGCTTTTTTAGTAATTGCATATGGCATAGATAACATCGAATCATATTTTAAATCTATACGCCCCAATACATCGTTTACTATTTTTCTATACACCATAGCAATACTTGGCCATTCTACTCTCATCTTTTCAAAACATACGGAGTCTATGTTATTCAAAATTACATCCTGTTCCTTTTTTAGTAGCGGTTCTATAAATCGTTCTAATTCTACCGAAAAAATAACATCTTCTCCATCTAAAAATAAAACTACATCTCCATTGGCGATTTTTGCCCCATGAACTGGTGCTTTCCATTTATTTTTCTCCTCAATTACAACAACGTTACTTTCAACAAATGTAGGTATAGATTGTATCGCGCTCATTCTATCATTAGCTACAATAATAATTTCTTGTGGTTTTATATGCTGCACTTTATTTAAAATTTGATTTAATTTCGATTTTTCTTCTCCTAAAACTATAACAACTGACAGCCCCACTTCTTTTTGTTCTTCTTTCACAGTCTCATTAGGCTTTACTTTTTTTATATATTCAATTGTTTCACTCTTCCCTACAGCTGCATGCCCTGCTTTTTTATTGAAATATAGGTCTATTACAATTTGATTTACTTCAATATCCTCATCCAATTGTTCTAATTCAGAAATAAATGGCAGTAAATGATTTTGCACATCAAATTCACACGCGAAATTTTGCAAAAAATAAATATTCGGTACATATTTAATGTGATTAAAAAATTTTACTACATTAATTCTTTCTTCAAATTTTTCTTCAACTTCTTCTCTTGATAAACCTGGATAAGACAAATCGAAAACTAGATTTATTGGTACAGGTATCCATTTTAATAAATTTGTTTGAGGATTATTAATGAAAGCTGTGGAGCCCTTAACGAATCCAGCTAAAATTAAAGACATAAATCCTCCCCCGGAACTTCCATAAAACAACACATTTTTTGAATCAACTTTTAACTTTGTAAATACTATTTCTAAAATATTAGCTATATCCTGCAAATAAAATCTATCAAACTCCCCTTGTCCCCAACCTAAAGATAGTTTTCCAAGATATAAAGTAGGATCATTAAAATATATAACAGTATCTTCAAATTCTTCCATCCATGAATGTCGATGAAAAATAGGTGGACCAATTGGCTGTTCTTGAAATCCACCTGCTCCGGATCCAAAAACAATAGTGTTAGAAGCACCGGGCTTAATACGAATTAAAAATTCATACGTTACTTTATCCCAATCAACCTTGAGTATAAATGGTTCCGTAGTTTGAAGATCTATTTGCCATAATTCTTCATATGAAATGTTAATTTTTTTGTACTGATCTAACAGTTTAATCACCCTTTCCATCCATTTCGAGATGTTCGATTAAGTAAGAGAGAGCTTCAACGTGATCACCAATTATTCTTAATACTGCTGGAGGATGTCCATTATGACTTACATTCTCCATTAATCGAATTCTGTTTGGTTTTACAACATCAACATAATGTACACATTCTACTCTATACCCTTGTAATATAGCTTTTACTTGCGCAAGACTAGGGCATAGTAAACTTTCCCACCCTATTGCATCTAAGCATGCTCTACTCATAGCATGTGGAATTGCCACTAATGAGCCATTACTTAATTCTGGACGATTATATGCTAAATTAAGCATATATTTTACGACGTCTACAACATAAAACGGAGGATGTAACATCGGATTCAAATCATTTAATGCTATGTCAACACCAGCTGAAACTGCTTTTGTAAAGTGATGCAAATTACTTCCTGAAACACTAAAATCACCATCAATAAATAAGAGAATATCTCCTGTAGCCTCAAGCGCTCCTATAGCACGTCCAACATTATGACCAAGCCGTTCGTTATATTTAATAATAGTAGCACCAAGTCTTTTAGCGATATTGGCCGTACTATCTGTCGAACCATTTACAACGACAATTATTTCTAGCGGTTCTATTTTTCTTGCCTCAAGTATTACTTGTTCTATAGTTTCTTCTTCATTTTGCACTGGTATAATGACAGAAAGTTGCTTCCCGTCATAAATCGATGAATTCATACCCCATCCTCGATGATAAGAAGGATATCGCTTGCATTCACCTAACTTTTGAATAATATCTCTTCTTTTTCCTGCATCAGTAAACCCTACTCTTTTTCCCTTTTTCTCTATCCATTTAGAAATACCGATTAAATATTTTCCCACTTTCTCCTTTTCATATTCTGACAATTCTTTTTTAACTAAATAATCTTTCTCTTCTAACGTTTCATCTCTAGATAACGTTTTTATTGCATATTGATCGTTAATCCGCCAGCCTTGATTCAATATATTCATATGGGTTAGAACGATATTTTTCATATAATCAAAACCGATATTTACCACTACTTCCTTCGTAAGTACATATGGTAATGAAAGTATTGAATTGCTTTTTAAACCTGGTCGACATAAAATTTCATTTAACATTTTTCTCCATACAATATCCATATTTGGACATTTACCAATTTCAATAAATTTATCTATTTTGTTTAATACTACATCAGCCTGATTTGTAACAACTGGTTCAATAAATTTCTTCATCTCATTTGTAGATAACGAAAAATTACTATCTAAAAATAATAATACTTCTCCTTTTGCTTCCTTTACAGAAGCTTCATACCCATCATTATGGGTACTATATTTATCCATCAAAACAATATGACATTTATGTTTCTTTGCTATTTCATACAAATTACTTCTATCATTAGGAAGCAAAATTATAATTTCAAGAGGATTTAGCTTCCATATAGATTGAATTGACTCTTCTAATATTTTCGCTCTTTCACTATACAAAATAATAACCGTTAAAGATTTCATTACACTCCCCCTTTACACATCATGTGACATAAAGTGAAACTTTAATCAGTGGGGGTTTTCTTCATCCCCCACTGATTATTAGCCCTCACCAATCGGACTTTTATGGGCAGTTGATCCACACCTAAATTCTTTGCTTTCGCTGAATTTTGAGATGGGGGTCTTACTGCCCATTAAAGCGGGATAAAATATTAAGTATTACCATTCCTTATAAATTTTCCACTTTATTAATATATTCAAAAGTGAATTATACTGTGTAAAAACAACCGTCTATTTTTGAAAATATAAATTCTATACTTTTACCAAATTCTAATATAAAAAGCGCACACAAATTGTAAAAATATTACTAACAATTAGGGTGCACTTTTTATAAAATATAGCTTTTAATTTTTAAGCACTTACTACAGCTGCAACTTTATCCATACAAGAAATAAATTGATTAATAAATGCATCAATTTCTTCTTTTGTAATTATATATGGAGGAAGTAAACGAATGATATTCCCTTGTGTAACATCAACTAATATCCCATTCTCCATTAGCTCTACCTGTAATTTCTTCACATTTTCATTTGTATCATTCAAACTAATTCCAAACATCATGCCAGCATGACGTACTTCCTGAATATAATAAGGATTTTCTTTCTGAATTTCTTGCAATTTATCATTTAAATATAGTGACGTTTCATACGCTTCTTGCATTAAACCATCGTCAATCAATGTGTTTAATACTGTTAAACCTAAAGCCGTTCCCATTGATGAATGAGCAAACGTTGTACCGTGATCTCCCGGTGCAAATACATCAAATAACTTTTCACCTACGATGATTCCACCTAACGGTATCCCGCCTCCTGCTCCTTTACCAATTTGAATAATATCCGGTGTAATATTGAAATTTTGATAAGCAAATAGTTTACCAGTTCTCCCCATACCACTTTGAACTTCATCGACGATAAGTAGTACGTTATATTTCTCACATAAGTTTTGAACATCATGTAAATATTCACTTGATAAAGGGTATATCCCCCCGCTACCTAATACAGGCTCTAGCATAATCCCAATTGGATTTTCTTTAACAATTGTTTCTTCTAATTGCTCTATATTCTCACGCTCGACTTCATATACAGGAATCGATGTTTTAGGGAAATTTTGATATACATTTTCTTGTCTCGTAAAATGAAGTGCTCCTAATGTTCGCCCGTGGAAACTATTCTTCAGCACCACAATCCCTTCACGTTCTTCACCCGTATTAGCTCTATATTTATCAATTAATTTCAGTGTTGTTTCTGTCGCTTCCGTACCAGAGTTTGTAAAAAAGACTTTTCCGTTTTTTAAAGAGCAATCAACTAATTTTTTTGCATATTCAATCGCAACTGGGTTTAAAAAATGAAACGGCAGATGCAATGATTTTGTAACTTGCTCCATTGTCGTTTGCACGATTTTCGGGTGATTGTATCCTAATACATTCACTCCGACACCAGAAAATAAATCTACATACTCTTTACCATCCACATCATAAAGCTTGCACCCTTCTCCTCTTTCTATTGCAACCTTCGTACGACAATACGTAGGCATCATATATTCTTTATCTAATTGAAACCAATCCGACATTTTAAATTCCTCCTAGTTATTTTCCCTGTTTATTTATGTTCATTCTCTATAAAGTCATGTTTAAATTCATTTTTAAGATTGTAATTTTAATAGTAATTTTCTTCTCGATATTCATTTTTCCATAATTTCTTCTATTTCAACAGGTCCACTACATATGTGTTTTTTTCATCTAGCGGTCTGTTACTACTTTGCATGTCATACATAATCAAGGCTATGAAATCATATTTAGTAACAATGGACAAAAAAGATTTGGAGGCTATATCAATGGATGAAAACTATGATAAACAAAGGCAATCTTTACTAGGGAAAGGCTTTAATGAAAATGAAAAACGTAATGAACAAGCTACACTTCACTCTCAAACAGTTGGTTCGCGTGGACCTGTTCTAGAGCAAGATAGTGTACTTCACGAGACGTTACAAGAATTTATTCACGAAAAAATTTTAGAAAGACCTGTTCATGTAAAAGGATTTGGTGCGTTCGGCTATTTTCAAACGATCTATCCAATGTCTGAACATACGAAACTAAGTTTTTTACAACATTCAAATGAGAAAGTTCCTGTTATGGTGCGATTTTCATTAGCCGTTAGTACGAAAGGAACACCTGATACTTCTAGAAATGTACGCGGTTTTTCTACAAAGTTTTATACAAAGGAAGGCATTTTCGATCTTTTATGTAATCACATTCCTGTCTTTTCTGTTCGTGATCCGATGCGTTTCCCTGAAACGATTCAAGCGTTGTTACCTTCACCTATAAATAACTTAATAGATCCTAATAGATTTTGGAGCTTTGTCGCTAGAGCACCTGAATCCATTCATTTCGTTGTCCATTTATACTCTGATGCTGGTACGGCCAAAAGTCTGCGCCACATCCCAGGACATAGTGTTAATACATATGTATGGAGAAATGCAGAAGGTAACCGCAAATATGTAAAGTATCATTGGTACCCATTTGAAGGTGTACAATTCATTACTAGTGAGGAAGCAAATAAACTGGCTGCCGAAAACCCTGATTATAGCGGGAAAGATTTATATGATGCAATTGCAAATGGTAAACCAGTGGAATACGGATTATATGTCCAGCTCATGGATCTGAAAGATGAAGAACATCTTTCTTATGACCCTTTAGATGATACAAAAGTATGGGATGAAAAGTCGTATCCTCTTATACCAGTAGGCAAAATGGTGTTAAATAAAAATCCTGAAAATTATATGGAACAAGTAGAAAAAGTCGCCTTCTCTCCTTCTAATTTACTAGACGGTGCAGAACTATCAGATGATAAAATGCTGCAAGGGCGCGCTAACATTTATAACGATTCTCAAAGAAGAAGAATTGGACCTGCATTCCGCAAATTAACGATTAACCAACAACAAAATTGGACACCTGCTAATCAAATAACGAGCGGTGACGGAAGATATGTTGAAGGTACACTTGAAAGAACTTCTATAACGAAACAGGATGACTTTACGCAGCCTAGTGAATTTTATGCGAAGTTAAAACCGATAGAAAAAGAACATCTTGCTGAAAATTTAGCTGGTGATTTGAAAGTTATCTCCGATGATATTAGAAAGATCGTTTTAGGGTATTTTCATAAAGTGTCAGCTGATTTGGTGAAGAGGATTGAAAGTGCGATGCAAAAGCTTTAAGTATATAAAAAACGTCATTTTTAAAATAAAAAATGACGTTTTTTATGGCGAAATCACTAGAAATTTCTACCACTTCATTTACAATTATTAACGAATTTTTCCACACTTAAAATTCCGTTATTTCATTTTAGATTATGGTACTCATTTCTCTTTTTCAAATAATCTTTTTCACATTGTAACGGCTTGAATTTCACTTTTTTCCCTTTCTTCTTTTTCGTTTGTATAACAATCCATTCTCCTTTTTCAACATCTAGGTTTAAGTGTTTCATTACATTGATATTATCTTTTTCTTTATAAAGTAAAAATGCTTCTTGAGCCCTCACAAATAAGCTAGGCTGCTCGCTAAATCCACCACTATCATAAATTTTAGTTAGCGAATTATAATAAGAATCATTTTCTCTTCCACCATACATCAAATGGGCCGCATCCAGGTCTCTTTTACTTACTTCCCAAAAACTATGTTCATCAATTTTTAAATTAAATGTGGATTTAATATCACTTATTATATTCTTCACATGCTTGTCATCTCGAATTTTCCTTTTTTCAAGACAATCAGAAGATAATTCTGGTGCATCTGTTTGAGAATGTACAACTTGTTGAATAGATACACATAATATAAATACAGTTAAAATATACAATATTTTTTTCATACTTATGTTTCACCTCAAGTAATTTAGATACTTATATTATTTGAGGCTCACAATATTCTTATGCTAACAATGTAAAAGGCCCTATAAATTGGACTTTTATAGAGCCTTTCATTTTAATATTGCTTTATCAACTTCACTGGTAAGTCCAGTACCTTACTACTTTTTACGTCATATAGTCCTATAGGCGTTACCCGTATAAAAGGTAAGTGCGTCGCAGAAAAGAATAAAATGGTAAATGCCGGATCGTCATACGCGTAACCACGCTCTTGGAGTAGTTTCACCATCTGTTTCTCTTCCTGTATTAAATCACTCATTTTTAAATTAGACATAATCCCGAGCAATGGTAATGCGATTTCGTGTAATACTTCATTCTTTTCAGCTAATACCATTCCCCCGCCAAGCTCTTTTACTCTATGAAAAGCTGTTAGCATATCTTCTTTATTCTTCCCAATAAGAATGATGTCACCGGTACCAGAATATGAGCTAGCAAGTCCACCAAGTTCTTTCGCAAAACCTTTGACAACTGTATTCACTCTCCACGTACCGTCACGAGCAATCATCATAAGAAAACACTCATCATGATCTAGAGAAAGTTTATCACGGTTTAAATCAACATCAGTCGTGTATGGTTTTGTTATAACGTTATTTAATAATTGTATTCCTATTTTATTAGCAAAAACCATATCCTCTTTTTCTATAGACCAGTCTAATAATAATGGAGTTACTTTGAATTTACTCCATTCTATAAGTAAGGATTCATTTTTATTTATTCTGTCACGCTTCACCCATTTCCCCTTTGCAATTACACTTATTGGAACCGGGTTTTCTTTACTTTCCAAAATATTAATATTAGCAATTCTACCTGTCGCAATTGAACCATGTAGATCTTCCATATTGTAATAACGAGCGATATTATAGCTTGCCATATGATAAGCATCTATTACTGGCACTCCTTGTTTTATCGCGGTAGATATCATTACGTTTGTCATTCCATTTTCATAAAATGAAGGATGTGAGCCGTCTGTAGTAAGAATAAATCTATCAAACTGCTTTACTCCTAATTCCAACAATTCTTTCAGTAACACTTCTAAATCTGGGCGGATTGAAGAATTTCTTAAGGAAACCGTGTAACCTTGCATAAGACGAGCAAAAGCTTCCTGCCCTGTCATCGCCTCATGATCACAATCTGTACCTAGCAATTTTAATTTTGCTAAAGTCGTTTCAGATGCTCCTGGAAAATGTCCTTCTACTTTTTTATGTAATCGTTTCGTTTCCTGCACCCAATGTAACATTTCATCATCGCCATGTAATAACTTTGGCCACGCTGTTAGCTCGCCGCCTTGAAGAACTGCGTCATGCTTAAGCCACTCTATTATTTCTTCACGATTAAATAAAGATTCCCCGTTTTGCAATTCAGTTTGTCCATCAAAACGACACCACCAATACATACTTGCTGGAATCTTTTCAAATTCATCTAATAGACGAAATGCTTCTTCACGTTGTAATGTGAAAAATAAAGTTAAATTATCATTAATAAAAGTCGTCGTCCCAAACTGCATCGCATAATTCGCTAAAGTTTCAGGATTATATAATTGATATGGATGTGCATGCGGTTCTATGTAACTTGGAACTACATACTTTCCATCACAATCAATGACTTCACATTCATGCAGTTGCACTGGCAATTTTTCGCCTACATATACAATCCGGTCATCGTAGATCCAAATATTTGCTTGCACCCACTCGCGCATATAGGAATTTAAATAAGTTGCATTCTTAATTAAAGTGTGTGGACTTCTTTTGCCATCTATTACTTCAACATGTTCTCTTAATTGCTTGTTACTCCATCTAAACTGATTTTCTCCCATTGAATTTCACTCCACATCAATTTACTTTTATTTATTAAAATAAAAACAATTAACTAACTAAAGTATTCTCCATCCATAACTCCCCTGTATAACCCCTATCCCCTTCATTATATGGAATGATTGCAAAAATAACAATTTTCAAAATTTAAAACATACTTCTTTGATTCTCAATAAAAAAAGGATGTCGTGTAACCGACATCCTTTTTTTATACTAAACTATACGATTGAATTACACTTGATGTCATACTATGAATGCTAATACTGTCCTTTAGAGCAGGATCCCATTCACATTCTTTTCATTTATTTCTTAAATTCAATTTGCATCATTTTATTAAACTGTGGAACAATATCGATCCCACCTATAGAGTTAACACTGATAGCCAATGTATGTTTGCCTCCCATTACTCCACCAGCAAAAGTTGTAAATCCAGGAATTCCTCCTCCGTGCCCCCAAACTGATACACCGTTAGGAAGTTTAGTTTCATAGATTCCAAGACCATATCCGTCACCAACCTCTTTTCCTTCTACAGGAACTGTAGTAAGCATTTCTTTTAGCTCGTGTTGCTTTAGTAACTTACCACCGAGTAAAGATGAAAAGAACTTATTTAAATCGTCCGCATTAGAAATCATATCTCCAGCTGCATTAGCTAAACTCGGATTATAATCTGTCATATCTTTCAACTTACTTTCCCCGTCAATTTTCACATATCCCCGAGCATGATTCTTTCCTGGGATGACGGGTGAATTACCTGGTAAAAACGTATTTGATAGGTCCAAAGGCTCAATAATGCGCTTTTCAATTTCTTCTGCATAACTATTACCAGTTATTTTTTCAATTAGCATTCCTAGTATTACGTATCCTGTGTTTGAATACGACCAACCTTTACCTGGCGAAAAATCTGGAGGTAGAGCGAGTCCTATCTTTACTATTTCTTCTGCTACATACGTTTTCTTTGAATTCATTATGTCAGCGTCTTTTGATTTTAAGTATTCAGCTATACCACTCGTATGATTCAAAAGTTGACGTATCGTAATTTGATTGCCATCATACCCATTTCCTTGAATGAGGCCTGGCAGCCACTTTTCAATTGAATCGTCAAGTTGCAAACGATTTTCACCTACTAATTGAAGAACAGTCGTAGCAGTAAAAGTCTTCGTCACACTACCAATCCGAAAGCGATAGTCCGATTTCATCGGTTTCTTTGTACTTAAATCTGCAACGCCAGCAGTGTAACTACTAGTTTTTCCGTTATTATACGCCTTAGCTAGTATCCCTGTAGCGCCAAGCTGTACTGTTTCCTCCATTACTCGTTTCAAACTATTTCGATTCTTTTGATCGTGCACTTGTGATGGACTAGAAATATTTTGAGCTGAATCTGCCTTCAAAGTAAAACCAGGTGCGAATATAGTAGTACCCGCTAATAAAACTGTCAAACTTGCTAACTTAATTGAATTACATTTTTTCATGATCTTCTCTCCTCTATTCATATCGTATTGATTCAAGTTATACTTTCATCCTAAATGATAAAACTCTCTTTTTTCTTATCCATTCCTTACGAAATACTTACTTTCAAAATTTGGCGACCAGATGAGAAAAAATTATGTATGGAAATAAAAAAAGAACGTGTTTTCATTTATAAACACGTTCTTTTAAGCACTCTATTAACTTTTACCATCCTGCACTAGCGTTCATACCATTTCCTATAATAGTAAGAAGTAGTGGCCACAGTACTGGTACTAACGTAAGAAATAGATTAAACAGTATAAGTATTCTATATCTTCCAGGAATATTATAATTTTTACGATTAACAAATAATACAAAAACTAATAATATTATAGTCGTTACAAACAAAAGTAACACTAACAACCAATACCAAACCATTAAACTGAGACTCCATGGCTGTAATAGCTCGTGTACAATGCCAAAGGTGATTCCCAATACTGCAAAACTAAAAGTAGTAACTGTTGCTTTGGTCAACTACCCCCACTGAGATGAAACGTTTCAGTGGGGGCTTGAGTTAGAACGCTAGGTCTTTTCGTCTATCACTAGACAGTTGACGCTCTAGCATTCATGCCACCTTATGGTAACACCCCAAGTATGTTTTTGGTTGGTACTGGCAACGAACGATTGCTTTCCCACTTGCACCACCCTTTCGAAAAAGAGCAGTTCTTCCTTATGAAAGAAGCCACCACTCAGATGACTCCGGCGTGTGCTACAAGCCCCGACAAGTCGAGTACACATGGATGGTTGACGCACCCACTAAGCTATGCGCGAAGCAACAGCCTTACTTTTTTGCACTTCTAATAGAATCGGCGTTTTCACTTTAAGATTCTCTTCCAATTCTATAACTTTTGATTTTTTCAAGGTATTCAATGCACCGTTAATATCCGCATGAATACACCTTCCTGCTTTACTTTGGTACAGACCACGAGTCATTCGTTTGCCACTAAAGTGATAATACGTCTTATCATCCTTAGTCCAAACTGGAACCGGATCTTTATCAAGAAAACTAGCTTTTGAAGTATAACTTTCTTCTTGTTTGAAAAATCGGATACCTTCTTTTATACATTTATTCTCAATCGCTGCAATCAGTTTATAAAACGGGATTTGAACAAATTTTTGGTTATTCTTTTTTCCCATATTAGATTTTTGTTTCCAACCAGTGTTATACCCTACGACAACCGTATCTATATTACATGCGTTCACTTTTTTAAATAACAGGCCTACCGTTTGTGAAATGTAACCATTTATTTGTCGTTCCCGTTTATGCCAAAGTGCAGCCATTTGATTCGTTACAACTCGCTTTGAAATTCCGTTTTCAATATTTTTCTGCTGGAGATTACATATCATTTTGTTGAAGTACTGGTTAATGGATTTTAGTTTTTTTCCATCAATTAAAAATGCATCACCTGTATTTGTCACGCAACTTACTAATCTATCTACACCTAAATCGCCACTCAAAGCGTTACTCGTAGTCGTGGATGGTTTCTTCATTTGAGAAACGTGCATCTCATATGTATAATGCACCTCAAAGAACCGACCTTTTTGCTTCGGTACAATCTCAATGTAAGAGATTTTTTTATGTCTTAAGTTTTTTGGCATACGTATTTTAATGGAACCAAATTTTTTTCTAAATGCCACATTCATCGGAATCATCCAATACCCGTTATTATCCACTTTTGGCACTTGATAGATTTCAATAATTCGTTTGTCAGTTGAACGAGAATAATTCGGAAACTTAGGACGCCCTGTGAACTTCTCAGGATTTTTCTTCCACTGTTCCAAGGCTTTAAAAAAGCTCTTTACTTCTGCATACAAGGCTCTACGAATGGCTTGGACAGAGTTTGATTGAATGCCCCAGTAGTTCATATCGACTTGCATGGCGGTGTCTATTTCTTTTACAGTGGCAATTTTATTATGGGTCAAATAACTTTGTTTCATCGTGTACAATCCAACATTTCGCAATGCTTTTGAACTATGTGACATACGCTGAAGTAAACGAAATTCTTTTGCAGTCAAGCAAGCTCGCCCAACATTCTGTTTCTGCGTGAATCGTTTCATAGTTTCTCTTTTCTTTTGTTTGCGTAATACTTTCACTGCTTTCTTTCTAGCCATTGTTTTCACCACCTTTCTTAGAGAGTTCATTAAAATTACTTTTCAATCAAGTAACCAAATGATTATATTATCCAATTTCGTTGTCCTACGATATATTCCCTCCTTATCCAGGGGCAGCAGATTGCATCGCAAGACAAAAGAAACAAATATTCGCCCTGGTAAATTTATTATGAACGAAACAAAAGTGTTCAGCCTACCTTCTGACGGCAATTCATCTCCACCTGAATTGCCGAAAAGGATAAAAAAAAGATGACCCTAGCACTATAAGCTAAAGTCATCTTTTTCATTATATTATTTTACTAACTCTCCATTATAAGCTTTTATATCAAGAGGAGCAGTTAAAAACTGTTTTACTTTACTAACGAAAGATGTGAAGTGTTCACTCGTATTATGACTCGCAACTGCCTCTGCATCTTTCCATATTTCTACCATCGTATACACATTTTCTTTTTCCGTATCTTTATAAAGATCATAAGATAGATTTCCACTTTCTTCTCTTGAACCATGAATGAGCGGACGAATGTCTTCTAAAAATGATTGTTGTTTTGCTGGATCTACTTGAAATATTGCGTGAATAATAATCATGGTATTTCCCCTCTCATATCTCACTTATTTCTGTATTTATAAAATTACTTCCACTCAGCAACTTTTTCAATTGGAAGGCGTACAGATTGGTAACCACTGTCAGCAGCTTTTCCGATTGAAATTAACATTACTGGTACGTGACGTTCTTTATCTAATCCGAATGCTTCTGCGATTTGGTCTTTTTCAAATCCGCCAATTGGGCAAGTGTCATAACCGTGAGCACGAGC
This sequence comes from Bacillus cereus, assembly GCF_007678085.1. Lineage (GTDB taxonomy): Bacteria > Bacillota > Bacilli > Bacillales > Bacillaceae_G > Bacillus_A > Bacillus_A cereus_BE. The sequence goes on from NZ_VEDW01000001.1 coordinate 1,392,042, forward strand.
TGTTAACATAAATTGCATTGCTACAAGACCACCGTCAATTAGTACTGTATCTTTCATGACTTCTGGTGTAACCATTGAGAAGTAAGCTGAAAGTTTTTTCATTTGATCTTCTTTTACTTCAGCTGGCATTAAACCGCGCTCTACTGCTGTACCGTAAATTTCTTCTGCGTTATCAAAGTTGTTTAAATCACCAAATACAGCAATCATCGCTGAAGATGTTTCTACTTGAGATTGATTAAATTTCGCAAGTGGCGCAAGTGTTGCTTTCGCTTCGTCACTTTCAATTACCAAAAATCTCCATGGTTGCATGTTTACTGAAGATGGTGCAAGTGTTGCTTCTGTAAGAATTTCTGTCATTTCTTCTTTACTAATTTTCACTGAAGGATCGTACTTACGAATTGAACGGCGTCCTGTTAAAATTTCGTTAAAATCATTTGTTTTTACTGAGTTAGTCATAGTTGTATTCTCCCTTTTTTAAAGTTCTTTTATATTTTCTTGAATGTGATTTAACATATTTAAAAGATTATCGCGCTGTTCTTCACTTAATCCTTTAAAAGCTGAAGCTGCAAAACGTTCTTTTTCCTCTTGAAATGCCTGAATTTTATTTCGTCCCTCTTCAGTAAGAGAAACTAACGTAATTCTGTTATCATCTGGATTTTTACGTCTTACTATCATTTCATTTGCCTCAAGTTGTTTTAAATGCCTCGTTATCGCAGCATTATCAATATTCACTTCTTGTTGAAGTGCTTTTTGACTAATTTCACCTACTTCATATAACTGAAGTATAAGCTCTAATCGAGATTGGCTCATACCCGTACACCCTTCAAACTTCGAACTTACTTCTTTATTTAGAAAGTGTAATTTATATAAAATAATCGCTTCTTTTGAGCATGAACTTGTCAAACTACCCCTCCTTTACATGCAAAACAAAAATATTTGACGTATCAATAGTTGATACGTCAATTAATATAATCTATATCGATTTAGAATGCAAGCATTTTGTTTTCATTTATATTTTTCCAAATTAAGGCGCTTTGTCGCGTTACAAAAAATGTTAATTGCACTATAATAGTACTAATTTAAATGACTGGAGAGTGATTATAATGCGGCAATACACAAATAGAAATGAGGAAATAAAAATGGAAAATGAAATGAGGATATTCACATATGACAACAATAAATATAGGGATTGTCGCGCACGTAGACGCTGGCAAGACGAGTTTGACTGAGCGTATTCTTTACGAAACGAAGGTGATTAAAGAAATTGGTCGGGTTGATAATGGTAATACGCAAACTGACTCAATGGAATTAGAGAGACAACGCGGAATTACGATTAAAGCTTCTGTCGTTTCTTTCTTTATCAATGACTTAAAAGTAAATGTCATTGATACACCTGGACATGCCGATTTTATCGCTGAAGTGGAGCGATCATTCCGCGTTTTAGACGATGCAATTTTAGTTATTTCTGCTGTTGAAGGTGTGCAAGCACAAACAAAAATTTTAATGAGAACATTACAGAAACTAAACATACCAACAATATTATTCGTAAATAAAATTGATCGTAGTGGCGCAAATACTGAAAAAGTTATGAAGCAAATAAAAGATGTTCTTTCAAATGAAGCATTCCCCTTCTATTCTGCCCTAAACGGAGGAACGAAAAAAGCTCGGATTATTGAGTACAAATCATATGACGATTGTATGGAACTGTTAGCACCATATAATGAATCATTACTTGAGTCATACGTAAATAACGAAATCGTACCGGACACACTATTAAGAGAAGAACTCATTAAACAAATAGCGCAAGCAAGTGTGTTCCCTATCTTTTTCGGTTCAGCTATGACAGGTATGGGAGTAACTGAATTGCTCGAAAATATTTCAGACTTAATTCCAGCTAAAAATTCGGCAGAAAATGAAATATTATCCGGTGTTGTTTTTAAAATTGAACGTGAACCTTCTGGGGAAAAGATTGCATATGTAAGAGTTTTTTCTGGTCGTTTACACGTTAGAAAATATGTTGATATACAGCGCGGGGAAGCTCTAGCACATAAAGAAAAGATTAAGAAAATATGTGTATTTCATAACGGAGATGCTGTTCAAGCTTCTATCGTTCCTAGCGGAGAATTTTGCAAAGTATGGGGACTGAATGATATTACAATTGGTGATATTATCGGTGAACGGACTGATTATATAAAAGACATTCACTTTGCCGAACCACAAATGGAAGCTGCTATTGAAGCATTACCAAAAGAACGAATCCATGATTTATACGCTGCACTTATGGCGCTATGTGAAGAAGATCCGCTCATTAAAGTGCGGAAAGATGATGTTCATAATGAACTATATATTCGCCTTTTCGGTGAAGTACAAAAAGAAGTAATTGAAACAACTCTTTTTGAGAAATATAATTTGCAGGTGACTTTCTCAAATACGCGTGTCGTATGTATTGAGAAACCCATTGGCATAGGGAATAGCGTTGAAGTAATGGGCGAAAAAGCGAATCCATTTTACGCAACAATTGGTTTTAAAATCGAACGTGGTGAGCTTAACTCTGGCATAACATATAAGTTAGGTGTTGAACTTGGATCATTGCCTTTAGCATTTCATAAAGCGATTGAAGATACTGTATTTCAAACGTTAAAACAAGGTTTGAACGGATGGGAAGTTACGGACATTATCGTCACGTTAACCCATACAGGTTATGCTAGTCCTGTTACAACAGCGAGTGACTTTAGAAACTTAACACCACTCGTTTTAATGAATGCTTTAAATCAAGCTGAAACATGTGTATATGAACCAGTAAACGAATTTGAATTAACTGTACCGGAACATGCAATTAGTACCGCAATGTATAAATTAGCTGCTATTCCAGCAACTTTTGCAGAGCCTATATTCAATAATGATTCTTACCAGTTAACTGGGTCATTACCTGTTGCGAAAACAGAGAATTTTAAGCAAATGCTCCATTCATTCACTGAAGGAGAAGGTATATTTACAACGAAGCCAGCTGGTTTTATTAAACTGACGGGTCCCTTTCCTATTCGAAAACGCGTTGATTATAATCCACTGAATCGTAAGGATTATTTGCTTCATGTTTTGAAGGCTTATTAAAGTAAAAGAGGTGCAAATTGCACCTCTTTTTTGCATGTATTGATAGATTAGTTTGTCCTAACAACTTCTTCAAGCTTTTCTATTATTTTTGCTATCGCTTCAATTGAATCCTCTGTTTCAAATTCTCCAACATTTACAGAATGATTTGCATTTTTGACAACTTCAATTTGGAAATTCGTCTTATGTAACTTATCGATTTGATCTGCATTATATTGGTGATCTTTATCTCCAATTACTAATAGCCCTTCGTGGCGACTATGTAAAATCGACTCAAAAATAGAATCAAAAGTTAGTAAAGGTGTAAGTAGTATCATTTTTGACTGTAAAAAATCTTCTTTCTTCATTAAATCATTTGCAATCGGAATTGTTCCGAGTGACTTCCCTAAAAACATCGTATGATTGTATTGCTCACCTTTTAATACTTCCTTCATTAAAGGATTAACATCATCCATCATTATTTTTGTTACTTCTTCCATCGGTTTATTCATTACTTGTTCGTCATAAGAATAATGAATATGTACTACATCTATTTTATTTTCGAGCATAAGCATCGTCGCATAATAAAATAAAGGTTTATCATAATTGTATCCCGAGCCTGAAAACATAAAGCATACTGTATTAGAACCTTTTTCAATATGTGTATATGGAATTACTTTTCCGTCTATATGAATCTCTTTTTTAGTCCCCTTCATCTTTTCCCCTCCGCATACATTTACTTTTGTAAAACGATATGTTCTGTATGAACTAATACATCCTTTACTTTCTCTTTTATAAACGCTGGCTGTAAGTTATATGTATCTAACTCTTCTACAGGCACCCACTTAAAGAAATATGTTCTACCTTCTTCTTCCAAAATATATTGATCTGCCCCATTTGCAGGTAATTGTTTCAGCTCTACTTCATAATAAAAACTAATTTCATGAAACTTTCGTTTAGAAAGTGTAAAGAAATTTTCTACCGACCATATTAATCTCTTCACCTCAATAGGAACCGCTAACTCTTCCGCAAGTTCTCGTTTTAACGCGTCTTCACTATTTTCTAGCATTTTCACTCTTCCGCCTGGTACATACCAAAAATCTTCACCGTCACCTTGCAGAATGAGTATTTTATTATCGTGTTTGCAAATTGCTCCGACTCGGTAATTAAAACATGTTTCCTCTACTTTAAACGTTAGGTCCACACCGATTGCCCCCTTTATTTCATTTAAAAATCGCTATAAAACTATTATGTATGTACTGTACAAATAAGATTACTAAATCTTTCTATTTCATTCAATAATTTTTCAACTTTCCAAAAACAATACGCATCATTTGTCATCACAAGTATAAATACATATGTCACAATCACTGCACACACTAGAGAAGCATTATGGGGGACGAATGGAAACATTGCCAATATACAAAAGTGAAAAATCAAATAATTTCTAAGGAATCATTATAAAAGATAAAGTAAAACTTCAATAAATGGAGTTTTTATCTTTTCCCTGTTGTTTTTAAATATTGTTAAGACATTATTAAAAAAGACGCAAGGTCAACTTATGTGCTAATTAATTCTTTTTCTAGAAAAAGCGTCTTTTATTGCACTTGTTAATACATTTAGGAATAATAAAATAGCCATAACTACCATTAATACGTTAAATTGCTTTGTTTTATAAGGAGCGAACCATTCCGTAAAGAACACTGAATTAACGAGACGCTCCCCAACTCCTCCTTCCTTGAAGTTCGGTATCCACGAATTCATATCAAGGATGATAAAAATTAGTTGCATAACGAAAAATGCTCCAAGAGTTTTCAGCCAATTTCGTATTCGAATAGGACGCCCTTTTTTTGATGTCATTTAAAGATCCTCCTTTTAGATCTTGCTATTAAAGCGCCTTGTTCTGATAGATACGAATAGATAATATCCATGAAACCCCATAGCACCCCACTGCTATGACAGCAAATATAAGAAATAATTTCAAATCTGAAATCTCTTTTAAAAAGGTCAGTACGCCATTAGCATATTTATTTAATAAATATGGAGTATTTCGCATTAAATATATAACTCCAATAGATAAAAATATAAAAACTGGTACAAGTGTTTTCACTTTAAATGCAACAAAAAATGGGATGTAAAATGCAGTAATCAGCATGACTGCCAAGAAGCCTAGGATGTAACTTTCTAAGGAAAGTTGAAATTGCATGCTGTCTAAAATAAAATATTTTCCAACTAAACAAAATGGGATGATTACTATTGTAAAAAATAAGGTTCCAACGTATTTTGAACTTATAATTTCCTTCCTAGTATACGGTAATGAATTTACTAAAATATTAGCATTATCTTTATCATCAGATTGATATGTGTTAATTACAAAAACGGCACTACAAATGATTATGACATATGCTACATCCATGCCAGCCCACAAATAGGTAACTAGAAATAAGAGATAAGCAGGTAAAAAAGTTTTTTGTAAAATCAAATCCTTTTTTATTAAATTAAGCATCTTGACTCCCCCTTTTTCATGAAATACATAATATCCTCTAAACTTGGTTTTTCAATCACCACTTCTTTATTAAATAAAGTTTCGATAGAACTTACATTTTCAATCAATCCCTCGAAACCTGTATTTGCCTTACATACAGATATAAATTCACGCTCAGTATCAAAATCTAACATATCTAGTGGTCCTTTTACCAAAATATAATCTTCTGCAATGGCATAAATATCTTTTGTAAAAATATGCTTCCCATTTTGAATAAATGTAATATAATCGGCAATACGGTCTAAATCCGTTGTAATATGAGATGAGAAAAAGATAGTTTTCTCACCATCCTGCATAATATTTTGTAAAACATCCAATAATTCTCTTCTAAATACCGGATCGAGTCCGGAAGTAGGCTCATCCATAATAATTAGTTCAGCATGATGCGAAAGGGCAATTGCAAGAGAGGCTTTCATTTTCATTCCTTTGGAGAATGTTTTCATTTTTTTATTTAATGGTAATTCGAACAAATCTTTATAATATGTAAATTGGTTAAAATCCCATTTTTTATAAGCAGGCGCAATAATTTTAGTAATTTCCTTTAATGTGAGTTCATCATAAAACACATTATCGTCATAAACGAAACCAATTCTTTCTTTAATTCGCTTCGCATCAGTCGAATAGTTCATACCAAATAAGGAGACATTTCCACTATCCGGGTTCATTAGATTCATAATCATTTTAATCGTTGTAGATTTACCTGATCCATTTCCCCCAATAAAACCCGTAACAAATCCTTTTTTTACTTCCATCGAAAAATTTTTAATTTGAAATCCTTTAAAAGATTTACTAACATTTTGAAGTTCTATTACGTTTTCCAAGAGTTTTCCTCCTCGTATAAAATTGTAAGCATTTCTTTTAGATCATTTAAAGAAACATCCATTTGTTTAGCATTTTGAATCGCTTCACACAACTTTTCCTCAACTGTCTTTAATTTTTTTTCTTTCATAGTTTCAATGTTTTGTTCTGCTACAAAGGACCCCCTTCCGACAATTGAATAAATAAAACCGTCTTTTTCCAGTTCTTCATATGCTCTTTTCGTTGTAATAATACTTACCCTTAAATCTTTTGCTAACTGACGCATTGAAGGAAGAGCATCTCCTTGCTTTAAATCACCTAATAAAATAAGTTTTTTTATTTGGACACCAATTTGTTCATAAATAGGTTCCTTTGAAGTGTTCGTAATAACGATTTGCATGCAAATACCTCTTTTTAAAAAATATTGTATATATACTTTATATACAATATATACTATCGAACATTGTAAATCAACAGAAAATTTCTAAAATACAGTCACAAACACGATCTAATAATAAATGTAATTCATACAACTTATTTATACGGGTCTTCCTCGTATTTGCTCGATTTTGAGGTGGAGGTCTTACTGCTATCTAATGACTACGTGGTGTTTTACGGAGAAATTGGCACAGCTGGTAGTGTGAAAGCAAAAGAGTTTGAAACAAAAGAACAATCTGAGAAAGTTCATATCAAGTTAGACTGGAATGAAGATGACGAAGAAGGATTAAAAAAGATGTTTCCTAAGTTATGGGACATGTACGTGGAAGAACCGATAGACTGGTAGATTCGTTAATTGCCAAAAACGCCTTGTTTCTTTCGTAACAAGGCGTTTTTCATGATACTATGTTTAAATTTTTATCTTCCCACTTTCCCACCACTTCATGAAAGTTTCTAACGAAGGAGCAACCCAAGTTCTACTATCATTCTCATGATTCCATACATATATATCATCTCTTTGCACGATTCCGTTCAAAATGGAATAACCAAACAAATCACCATTTCCGCCATCAGCAAAAAATAATAAACAGTCAAAAGGCATATATAAATCCTTGAAATCAACTATATTTCTCATATTCATATTTTCAGTTTTAATTTTTGAAGCAGACCATATAAAGTCCCCATACTCACCTTGTACACCGTTTGTTTCCTGTAATAATTGATATAAATCATTCGGTAATTCCACCTGCAAATTTTTGTGAACTTCAGCGAGTTCATTCTTTGTAGCTGGATTTTTGAAACTTAAGTTTTGTGAAATACTACGAATGTTGATTTTCCACATAGCTTTTTATCCTTCCATCACTTATGTTCAATCAAGTATAGAAAAAGAGGATTCCCTAAATTGATTGATACCACTTTTCTATCAAATCTTTCTCCCTCTCTCCTGAAATACCTGCTTTTAATTCCCATTCGTCCACACTCTTCATCCACTCATACACATCTGTAACTGTATGTTCTAACTTTCTAAAAGTAAGCCCTTCTTTAACAGCACTTTCAATACTAATAGAAAAACCACCTTTCCACGGCTTCGTCTCACCTTCTAATGAAAAAGCTTCAGGAAGCCATAGTGGCATCTCTGTCCAAGGCTGCACTTTATTTTCATTCATAAACGATTCATCTACCCAAACGAATGCAGCATCACTATCCGTAACCTTTTTACACGTATTTAATAGCTCTTCCATCGTCAATTCATAGTTTGGACCTGTAACATTGAATGTACCTGCTTTATTGTTTTCTGACATGTTTAGTCCCCAGTTTGCAACGTCTTTTATATCAACTATCTGCACTGGACGGTCTTTTCTTCCTGGAACTAACACTTTCCCTCCCTTTGCTACACGCCCAATCCAGTATGGAAGCCGGTCTGTATAATCAAACATACCAGAAAGAAGTCCTGCTCTTACGTGTAAAACACGCCCCGGCCAATACTTCTCTGCTTCCTTTTCACACAATACTTTCAGCGCACCGTAATACTCATAAGGAGAACCTTCACCATTCTCCACAGCCTTTATTTGATCACCCGTAGGTTCAGCTTGTAATATATAATCTTCTTTTATATGATACGGAATCCAATCTTTATAAACGGAAAGACTTGAAATGAATATATAATGCTTTATATTATTGTGTAATGCTTCTCCAACATTTCTAATATGATGCGGAGAAAATCCACACGTATCTATGACAACGTCCCATTTTCGATTTTGTAAACTTGAAACATCATTATTTCTGTCACCGATTAACTGCTCTACTTCAGGAAAAATTTCTTTATGTGTTCCGCGATTAAATAATGTAACTTCATGCCCTCTTTTTAAAGCCTCTTCTACAAAAGCTCTTCCTAAAAAACGTGTACCGCCTAGAATTAAAATCTTCATGGTTCTCCCCCATTCGTAATTGAAAATTCTTTCTTTTGTTAAACGATTTTTTGTTGTAAAAAGTTACGGGGTTGGTCTAACTTTTTCTACAAGTTCAACATATGTAATTTCCATTTCATATATAATTAAAATATCGGATATTTGATTAATCACTTATATATACTTAGGTAGGTGAAAAATATTAATAGAAACATAATTTATCATTCAACATTATGTATATATCTTCTCTCATCGCTTATTTATATCATCTTACTGAACATAGAAAATGGTCGTAACTATTTAGGATTTACGATGGTTGTTCCGCTTTTAGCTGCTATTTTATATCAGAAATTATATAAGAAACAAAAACTAGTTCATACATTTGGAGTTTCACGTCCAAAAATAAAACCATTAATTTTCTCCATTTTATTCCCAATACTTCTAGGTCTATGTCTGCATTTCTATTTTTATATTTATAATATAAAATTCTTATTTAATCATTATAATGAATTGGGATTTCTCCTACTCATTGGTCTTACAATTGCTGCTTTGTCTGCATTTTTAGAAGAAATCATATGGCGTGGAAATTTTCATTACCATTTACGAAAAAAATATTCTTTAAAACAAACAGCAATCATTACTGCATCACTTTGGTCTTTATGGCATTTACCAGTATCAATCTTTTATAAAAATTATGAATTATGGTTTGTAGGAATATTAAGCTATCTCTCGTTATTATTTATGGTATCTATAATTTTGACGTATACGAGAGAGTATAGCCATTCTGTGATAACACCTGCAATTTTACATGGTATGTTTAATGTATTTTATTTAACAGATGGAGTAGAAACAAAATGGGATATTAGCCTAATGGAATTAATTAAATTTATCTTGCTGTTAATTGTTTTTGGCATGATGTATCTAATACATCGAAAAGTTAAAAGTACCTAAACAAATTATAAAGTACTTCAACACCTATTCAATAATCGTATAGATGTTGAAGTTTTCTAATCTTAGTTAATACAACACTTTTTTCTATCATGAAGAACAAAACAAGTTTAACTAAACCTTTCATTCTTGTTTTTATAAAAATAAGTATATTAATCTTTTAAATAAGGAAGTATGCACTCTTTAATTAACTTCCATCTATCCTCTACATTCGGTATGACTTCAGAAGCAATCGCCACCACCAGTTCCTTCTCTGGTACGCAGCAAATCACATTCCCACCATCACCCATGGCACAGTATGAAAAGATTCCATCCTCTTCTCGTAACCACCATAAGTAACCATATTGATTTTGGTTCATTTCTGTCGATTCTTTTATCCATGATTTTGATAGTATTTGCTTTCCATTATGAATACCTTTATTCAAATACAACTGTCCAAACTTAGCCATATCTTTAACTGTTAACGTAAGTCCCCAACCGCCTGTCGAATTACCATTTGGATCATGAACCCATCCCTTTACATCTTTTCCCAATAAGTCATCAAATCCAAATGCTTTCATATTATAGTTTGGAATTTCTCTCATGCCGAGTGGCTGAAATAGATATTCATTAGCAAATTCACGTGCATTTTTTCCTGTTACGCTCATTATGATTGCTGATAATAAATGAGCTCCTGCGGATGAATATTTAAAATGTCCAATTTCTCCGCCGTTCCCTATTCTATTTAACGTATATTGTATCCAATCTTGTTGTGTACATAGTTCTTCTAACGGTTCCTGCCAGTCTACGAATGGATGTGGAACTGTCATCGTAAGAAGATGTCGTACTGTTATTTCAGATGAATTAATGTTATATTCCGGGAAAAATTCCATTACTTTTTGATCAACACTTTTTATATAGCCTTTATCTACACATAATCCAATCAACGCAGAAATTATCGTTTTTGTGACTGACGCTATATGAAATGCATTATTTGGACTGTAACCATTATAATACTTTTCAAAAACAACATTACCTCTCTGTACTACTAACATACCATTAATATTTTTGTATTCTTCTTTTATAATATAATCTAGCTTTTCAGCAGTTTGCATTGTTCTTCCCCCTTAATCAATGATTAAAAAGGTTCGATCGGTACATATATATCAACTATATGTTTATTTTCCGGGTGCTGCCTTGGGTCATTTTTATACAATTCAAAAGGATACGAATCTCTCGGTTTATATCCGCTATTAGGAAGCCACTCACCGTATAAAAAATCCCATACTCCTTTATATTCATCCTGGAATATTTCAAAATGACCTACCGCATACTTTCCAGAAGGTATTACCATTATTCCAATGTCGCTCGTTTCTACTGCGGACCCATCTGGAATTTTTATACATAAACTTGTTCTTAAATGATTGTCCTCAGTAAATTCATGATGATCGTGGTAAATGGTTAATACTTTCGTATCCTCAAATACATGACAGTTTTCCTTCGCTGCGTAATGAAATAATTTCTCTATCATTTTTGGAAAAGCTATCGTTAACTCTTCATATGTACCGATATGCCTTATATATGCGACGTGTATATCGTCCGCTGTTACAATTTCAACATTTCCTCGAACCTTCTTACACTCATTGTATTGAGAAGATCTCCTTACGTCTTTGCAATTCTTGCTATTGTCGTTTCGATATTGAGATGGACTTATTCCGTAATGACTTTTAAATGTGCGGGAGAAAACTGCTGAATCTGTAAACCCGAAATGATACGCAATATGTGTAATCGTCATATCTGTGCGATATGTAAGTAGATTTGTTGCCCTTTCTAACTTCAATCGGTTTACATACCGTGATAATGGCTCGTCTACTATCCCCTTAAAAATCCGATGAAAATGAAACTTTGAAAATCCTGCTACATCCGCTAACTCTTCAATGGATAGTGAACTGTCTATGTTTGATTCTATATAATCTTGAACCTTATGTATGCGTCTTACATACTCATTTCTACTTTGTTTAATCTCCATACTTTTTATCTCCTCACAACAAAAAAGAGCCATCCTAGAATACTTTTAGGACGGCTTTCTATTAGTAATAGATTCTCCCATATTTTATTGTTAAATTGATATAATTTCACTATATTTTTTAAATTGATGGTAATATGGCAGTATTTTAATTTAAAGAAACAACTATTTTTTTATTGCCTTACGTAAATTAACAACATTGTTTGGATTTAGCTCCCATTGTCTCATAAGTTCTAATTGTCTCGTTTTTAAATCTTCCAATGGTTCTTCCACCATTTCGATTTTATTAAATTTCCCTTCGAATACTAAAGCGTTTTTTATCTTTTTATATCCACCAAAACCTAAGTCATCATTTAGTAACCAGACTACTCTCTGTATTTTTGCAAATAAAATACAGCCTGTACACATTGGACACGGTTCCAACGTGCTATAAATAGTAAACTTCTCATTGTTTATTTTTGCATCAAACATTGCTTGGCCTGCATTACGAATAGCGTCTATCTCTGCGTGAGCTGTCACGTCTCTTTGTGGATGCACTCTATTTCTTCCTCTTGCAATAACACTATTATTTTCATCAACTTACACATTTTTCAAAAACAAAACTCTACTACCGCCGTTCCCATCATAATTTGTATGTACCGATACACCCTCTACCTCATCATCCCCAGCCTCAATTCGAAAACCGATTTCTTGATGAAACAGTATCGACTTTTTGTTAATTGGTGACGTAATTGCTTTTACAACTTTACGGTTATTTGCACGAGCGATATCAAAGAAGTAAGAATACAATGTCGATGCGATTCCTCTTCTTCTATACTTCGGATTTACACCAATAAAATGAACATACGCCTCACCTTTATATGTTTGTGAAAAGAATCCACATAAGAAACCTAACGTTTCGCCATCTTCTTCAATGATAAAACTCGTTTCTTGAAAGTGAACGAAAAACAATTTTGGCAACATGTCAGCCATGTCTCTCCCGCCCCACCAATCATTTAAAACAGAATGTATCTTTACATAATCTTCCCCTTGGATGTTTCTTACTCGCATATGTTTCTCCCTCTCACTCACTTCATTTTTTCATAAATTTTAATTACGGTTTCTACTAATAGAATGAATACCCAAATCCCGCAAAATACAAGAACAGACTGGAATAAAGAACCTAGCATAACAATACTTATTAAACTTAATTCTGGGCCTGAAATGGACATTTCATCAAATCCTATATTATGTATAAATGGAACGGTTGAAAAAGCCATAAAGATAGATGCTATTAAATAAATAACACTCATTATTTTTAATATTTTTATAGAAAGATACGAAGTTTGTTTTTCTTCCACTTGTGATAATTCGATTTCTCCGCTCGCAATTCCTTTTTGCAAACAGTCTTCACATAAAAATTCTGCATTTATTTTTTTACCACCGTGCAGCGTACCTGTTATTTCTTTACATCTTGCACATTTTCGATTTATCATGTTGTTACCACTCCAATCTATTAAGATTATACTTATACAATTCTGAATTTACCTTATTTTACCTTAATATTCCTTTTATGTATTTTATAGAGAAAGGTCGTGTTTTATGCTTTCGAAACTCACATTTGGCTCGAAAAAACGTACCGTTCATTATGTATTAAGACCTAGTTGTTATGCGATTATTTTCCATTCATCTTCTTCAAAGATTGCTGTTATCCAAAAAGAAGACCGTTACTTTTTACCTGGTGGCGGTATGGAAGGTAATGAAACAAAAGAAGAATGTTTGCACCGTGAACTACTAGAGGAATTAGGATGGGCAATTGAAATTGATCAATATATCGGTAATGCAATGCGCTATTTTTATGCTGAAAAGGAAGATACATATTATTTAAACGATGGGTTCTTTTATTTTGCGAACATGGTGCAGAAACAAACTGAAAACTGTGAGGATGATCATGTTTTAAGATGGATGTTTCCTTTACTTGCTGTCGAGCTTCTCCTTCACGATCATCAAAAATGGGCCGTTGAACAAGCGCTTATATTACGAAATAAAAAAGAATCTCCTTCTATATGAAAGAGATCCTTTTTACTGTTAACTTACTTTTTTCAAATTGAGAGCAGGCTTTTTCATTCCACCTTTTTTTACAACATATAAACCGATGAAGATTATAAGTCCGCCAACGAGTTGCATCATATTAATTTGCTCTCCAATTGTTACTGCCGCAAAGATAACTGCGAACAATGGTACGAGGTACATATAAACCATTACTTTCGTTGAGCCTATTTGACTAATACCGACATACCACATTGCTAGTCCGAAGATTGTCGCAAAGATGATTGAATATGCTAGTGATCCCCAGCTTGGCGTATCTACTGGCCACGTTAAAGAATTTACGTTGAATAAACAGTATATAACAAGCGGAACAATTCCAATTAAAGTAGACCATGATGTGACTCTCATTGCGGAGTATTTTGTAATAAGAGGTTGTGCTAAAATTGGATACCATCCCCACGCAATCGCTGCTACTAATCCAATTACATTTCCGAGCCACGCATATTCATAATTAGCTCCTCCTGTATGTCCTGTTAATAAAACAAATGCTGCACCAATAAACGCTACTATTGAACCAATTTGTACTTTCATCGAAAAACGTTCTTGTTTGTGTAACACTGCTAATATCCCTGTAAATATAGGTGACATCGCAATTAATAATGAGGCGTTCGTTGCTGAAGTGTATTTCACAGATAGCATAAACATCGTTTGATACATTGCCGTTCCAACTATACCGACTGCTACTAATCGTAACCAATCTTTTCTTTCAATACGTAATGAGCGTTCCATTAAAAATGTAATAAGTAATAATACCGGTGATGCTACTAAAAATCGTAAACTATTAAATTGAATGGATGACATATATGCCACGCCATACTTTCCAATTGTATAATTTGCTCCCCATACTAATGCTACTGATACTAGGAGCCATTCCATTTGCCATCGTTTCATCCGAATCTCCCCTTCCATATTTAGCATAGTAAAATTGGCTGGATATATCACCGTCCAATTGGCTGTTTTTTTACCCAGCCAATTTGTTATACTTAATGTATATAAGAGATGCGGAGGCGTTTGTATGGAATGGAAGCTAGATAACGACAGTAAAATCCCTATTTATCAGCAAGTAGTTGACTTTATTGAGAAACGTATTACATACGGAGAGCTTCCACCTGGTAGCTTCCTTCCTTCCGAACGGAAATTAGCTACACAGTTAAATGTAAACCGAAGTACGGTAACGACTGCTTATAATGAACTACGTGCTATGGGAATTGTAGAAAGTACGACTGGTAAAGGGACACGTGTAAGTACACATATGTGGGGTGTTTCTCCAACATTAACGCCGAACTGGAGAAATTTCGTAGAAGGTGGCACTTTCTTACCAAACTTACCTTTACTTCGTCATATTCGTGCGGAAGTACAACAAAATGAAAACATCATTGATTTCGCAAATGGAGAGCTCGGTTGTAACCTCTATCCTCACGATCAACTACAAACGATTTTACGAGAACAACCGTTAACACATTCATTAAGTTATGATCATCCGCAAGGCTATCTCCCGCTAAGACAAGCGGTCGTAAAATATATGAAGGAATATTTAAAAGTTGAAGCGACTGAGCAATCCATTATGATTACATCTGGCGCACAGCAAGCACTTCACCTTATCGTACAATGTTTATTAAATCCAGGTGATGCGGTCGCTTTCGAAAGTCCTTCACACTGTTATTCCTTACCGTTATTCCAATCAGCAGGTATTCGTATTTTTCCGTTACCTGTCGATGAACACGGTATTAATCCAGACGATGTGCAAGAATTATATAGAAAGCATCGTATTAAAATGATCTTTTTAAACCCAAACTTCCAAAATCCTACGGGCACAATGCTTCATCCAAACCGTAGAAAAAAACTGTTATCACTTTGCGCAGATTTACGCATTGCGATTGTGGAAGATGATCCGTCTAGTTTACTTACGTTAGAAAAAAAACAACCTTGCCCTACTTTGAAATCGATTGATGAAAACGGGACAGTCATTTATGTGCATTCCTTATCAAAAATGATTGCACCAGGCTTACGAGTTGGCTGGCTTGTCGCTCCGCAGTCTGTAGTAGAAAGATTATCGGACGCAAGGCACCAAATGGAATTAGGTATGAGCATTTTCCCGCAGTGGCTTATGCAACAATTCTTCGAAACTGTACCATTTCAGTCTCATATCGTACCGTTACGAAAACAATTAGCAGAAAAAAGAGACGTTATCGTTCGCGCCTTAAATGAGCAACTTCACGACAAAATCTCTTTTTCTAATCCTACCGGTGGTATATACATATGGGGAAAATTAAACGAACCGATAAACGAAAAACAACTTATTATGCAAAGTTTAAAACAAGAAATCGCCTTTATGCCCGGTAGTATTTTCGGTGCGAAAGATGGTTATATTCGTTTATCTTATGGAAAAGTGAATATTGATCAAATTGAGGAAGGTATTTCTCGTTTGCGTGAGGCTATTTTAGTTTGTGGAAAATAACATGAGATAAAGCTTTTTCGTTTGACAAAACCTAAATCTACCATTATTATCAACTCGAACCTAGTCATAGGAGTGATAAAAATGAAAATTTACGTTGATGCAGATGCTTGTCCTGTAAAAGATGTGATTATTTTAGAGGCTACGAATGCAGAAATCCCTGTAACCCTCGTTACTAGCTTTTCTCATTATTCTAATGCTCAGCAACCTAAAGGTGTGGAAACAATTTATGTTGATTCTGGAGCAGATGCTGCAGATTACCGAATTATGCAGTTAGCAAAAAAAGAAGATTTAATCGTAACGCAAGATTACGGTCTTGCTTCGCTTGCATTAGCAAAAGGCTGTATCGTTCTACACCATAAAGGCTATAAGTATACGAATGATAACATTGAACAATTGTTACAAACACGATATTTAAGTGCAATGGTTCGAAAAAGTGGTAAGCGCACAAAGGGACCGAAACCATTTACAGCAGAAGATAAAGAGAAATTTAGAGCGCTCTTTAAAAGTATGATCGCCCATTAAAGATGAACCTTCTTTTCGCAAGGAAAACTTCGCAACACAAAGAAGAGAATACCCAAATGAACATTCTCTTCTTGAGGTTTACCCGTTTAAAATGAAGGTAAATTATCTAAATTATTTTCTTTTATTCCATCAGGTTCACTACGTATAATATCTCTGCCATACTTATGAAATACATCCACATGAGCTAACTTCCCTGATTTTGCTTCACTAAGAGCAGTCATATAATCTAACTCTCTCCCGCTACTTGTTTTAAACGCTATTAAATCACCATCATCATTTTTACGCACGGCAACAATTTGTTCTGCTCCTGAATTGACTTCATGGTTTACTTCAAATTGAGCTTGCTCTTCTCCTTGATGTAAATAATCATTGTAAACTTTTTCAAAGTCTTTATTGTCCATAACATTCACCTCCACACATTTTATTAGTATGGTTGGGATGTGTTGGTTTTATGTAATTTTTGATTAACTTAACAAGACTTTACTTCTTAATTTAAGGTAAATTTAAGTGTTAATATTTTCCTGATAACTTTATAATTTAATAGATCGAGACGAAATATAAAAGGGAGAATGATTCAGGTGAATATAAATATTAATCGTTTAACTGATATTTGTTTAGAGTATCAGCAATCTAGATTTTATGTTACTAGAATCCCTAAAGATTTCTTATCAATTGCCCAAAAACGTTTTTCAATACCAATGGATGATCAAATTATTGCTTTTTTAAGTTGTAATTTATTTGGATCAGGCAAGTATGGTGTTTACTTTACAAGTTCGGGTTTATACTGGAAAAATTGGTTATTAGGTAAAGGAAGTTTGAAATGGGATCAATTAAATGAAGTGCAACAAATTGAAATCGATAAAGATGGTTTCTTATCTTTTGATGCACAAAAAAGTTTCAATATTAATGGGAGTGATTATCCCCCACTGTTATTTAAAGAATTACTTATAGCCCTTACGAATTCATTCCAAAATTCAAAACAACATGATATACATCCAGTTATAAAAATTAATGAGATAAAATCAATTTGCTCTTTATTTGAAACGTACAATGAATTATTAGAGCCTGATAATGGATTATTTGTAGACACTCATATTTCAGACAAAAAGTTAAAAGCAATTGAGGCACGATTTATCGTTCCAAAAGAAGAACAAATCGTTGCTTTTTTAGATACATCTGTCCTTGGGAATATGGGGAAAGGATCTGATGGAGTATTAATTTGTCAATCAGGTATATATTTTAGAGAAACTTTTGTACACTTATATTTCCCATGGCATGTTTTTAAAAATATCCCTATTACTTTAACTTCCGATGAATTTGAAATTGGGAAAGGAAATATATTTCATCTTCTACATGCTAGAATGGCTAGTCCAGATATTTTATTGTTCATCAAGAATTTAAAACAGTATGTGAATAGTTTATATGAAGAACATCCACAATTACATATTTAATACATTTGTTATTACATATAAGCTCGTGTATAGTTAAGTCTAAAATTTCAATTTCAATTACAAAAACGATCATTTTTGTAGGGAACCCACAGAAATGATCGTTTAAAAAATCTTATTCTTTATTTATATGCTGTTTTATGATGGAATCCGGTGAAGAAGCACACGCTCTAATTCGATGGCCTTTTTTAATATCTATGCCGTTTCTTCAAAATTTCCAATATATCATCTGTGTAAAAAACATACTCCACTCTTCTTTAGTTAAAAGTTTTTGGTTCTGTAACGACCTGATAGATGTTACTAATAAAACTTACACTAGAAATTTAAATATTCTTTTGAGTATTTTCAAATGAAAACATAGTACCCTCACTATTTGATTGTAAAGTGTATTTTATATCGAACATCTTTGATATATCTTCAATATTTTTCAAACCAAGTCCTGTACCTTTACTATTTATATCAAACCCAATCCCATTATCTCTAAAAGAAACAATATCTTCATCTATAATAATTTTGAGGTTTTTAGCTTTTGAATGTTTTAGGACATTTTGAAAAATATTATCAAATAACCTTTGAATCCATAACTCATTACTATTCCATATCAACTCTTTATCTTGTGGATTATATACTAATTCAATTTTATGAATGCTATACAAATAGCTCCATTTTTTAATCATATTTTCTATTAAATTATGTATATTAACTTCATCATTCACAATATAAGTATTCTCTAAGGTCTCTGTAGATTGAATATTAAATTCGTTAGTTAAATCACTTATATATTGTATCTGCTCATACATTGATTCAAGTACTGGTGCTTGTTCCTTGTACTCACCTTCTAAACAATATAATTGTAATCTGACCGCTGTTAAGGGTGTATTAATATCATGCCGTAATTTATTTAATAGTTCCTTTTTTATTTGTTCCTGTTGTTGTAGTTCTAATTCTCGATAAGTTGTTCTTTCTATAAGCAAGTTCACTGATTTAATCAGCTCTCCCATTTCATCATCGCTTTTAACATTTATTATATTAGGGATTTTTTTATCACTAGCTAAATCTCGAATCGTTTGATTTAATACATTAATTTTATTTAATACTGTGTTAATCGATTTTGAAAATACAAAAGCTAATATTAATAGTGATAATAAAAATATGATTAACATCGTAGGATATGCATAGGATTCGTGAAAAGGAATGTTCTGATTTTTAGTTTTAAAGACAACATTATAAATAACTGATACTAAGATACTAATTGATAACAATAACAGTGGTACGCTAATAATAGCGGAGAATAATAGTAACTGATATTTTTTCTTTAAATTCATTTCTTCATATAGGTATTTAATCTATACCCTTCTCCATATATGTTCTGAATAATATCACCTGTTTTATCATCAATTTTGGTTCTAATTTTCTTTATATGTACGTTCATGATATTTTGATTTCTATCTTCCAGTTGCCATAGGTAATCATAGAAGTGTTCTTTAGATAAAACTCTATCTCTATTTTCATATAAATAAAAGAATATTTTACGTTCAATTGCTGTAAAAGCAACTTCATTACGCAAATCATTAATAAAAACTCTTTTATATTCTGCATCTATAAATAAATGGTTAATTTGCGTGAACGTACCATATTGATTATCTAACATTTTCTGAATCCTTAACAACAACTCTCTAGGGTCAAAAGGTTTTATCATGTATTCTTCTCCAATGGTCAAACCTTTTAGTTTACTATCCATATCATTCCTTGCTGATAGAAATATAATTGGAATATTTAATCCTAGATTTTTTATTTTCTTTGTAATTTGATAACCATCTTCGCCTGGTAACATAACATCCATTACGACTAAATCTATTTCATGAATTATATCAAGAACTTTCCTTCCCTCTTTCTCCCAACACACACTATACTTCTCACGCTGTAAAATTTTTTGTAATAAATCTCCTATAATCAAATCGTCTTCAACAATTAATATGTTATATACTTTCATTATGTAAGCCTTTCATCGCTAAAGTTACAATTGTTTAGTTCTTCACTACTTTATTCTTAATAAAATCCATAGCAATTTTGTATATTTCATCAGGAGCATATAAATAAATACTATGTGTACCTTCAATTATTTTTACATCAGCTATTAATAACTTGCTAGCAAACTCCTTATAATCTTTGTTTTTTTGCTTTGTATACTTCGAATCTTTATATTGCCTAGCAATTGCATCTATAAATAACATAGGTGTTTCTTTTGGGATCGATAAAGAATTTGATTTTTTACCGTTATTGTAGCTTTGTAAAAGTTCTTGCTTCATATCATCATTAAAAGCCCGCTTATACGTAAGCGCTTTATAAACATCTTTTTCCTGCTCGTTTAAAAAGGATTGACGAATGACTTCGGGATTATAAGTAATAGAGGGAGCTAATCTCTGAAAACCAATTTCCGTTAAAATATTCATCCCTTTTATTTTTAATGAATCAACCATACCTATTTTATTAGTCACGTACTGTTTAGGTAAACCAATATCTAACGCAATAATCCCTTTTACTTCACTTGGATATTTTTGTGCCCAATAAATGGCCTCAATACCCGATAAAGAGTGTGGTACTAAGATGTATGGTGGTTTATTCCCACTTCGAATAAGCGCTTCTCTTGTTTGTTCTAGTATCGTATCAATATCTCTATCATCTTGAAAAACATCACTGTATCCATAACCAGCTCTCTCAATTACAGAAATCTTGTTTTCTTTCGAAAATTTACTGTATAAGCCTTTCAACTCATAAACAGGAGCGGCAATTCCAGATCCGGCCATAAATACAAACGTATCTTCCCCGCTCCCCTCATTATAAACATTCACTTTTTTATTATCGAAATTAACAAGTTCACCTTTATTGTTCATTAATTTCGATTCCATTTTTAATTGACAGTTATGATATATAAATACAGCACCTGTACCAAAAAAAATAATACTAATACACATTAAAAAAATTATTTTCACTAACCTCAATATTTTTTTCATTTGACACCCCTTTCAGACTATACTAAAAGGGTACAATGTAAAAATAAATTTCTAATAAATTTTTCAAAATTAATATTTATTCTTGGTTTCTAAGGCTGGAGCATTTTTAATACCTACGCAAAACCCTCAAAGTCTCCAATATATCATCTGTAAAGGCTGTGCCACCCTCTGTCTCTAAAACTCTAAAATATAAACTTCTTAAGAAAGCTCTAATATTTTGTACTAAAATATCATACTGAGGATGCGGGATGTCTTCAACGATTGCTATACTATGTAACCAGTTGCTCCACTCTTCTTCTGTTAAAAGATTTTGATTACGTAACGACATAATTGGCGCTACTAATCTCTCATCTTCAAAGTGGATGTATACGTAGTCATGTAAGCGAACCTTCTGACGAACAGCAGCTAGTATTGCATATGAAAATTCACGATTTTGTATTGTACGAGCTAACGCATCGAGTGCATCAGCAGCATGTGCAGTAGAGTGTGCCCATCCTTTTCCTTCTACGTAACCCCTTACATCCTCTTCTAAATAGACATATTCCAGCACTTGTTCTGCCACGCTGTATAGTTGTTCTTCAGATAATAGCGACTCTCTTTCATGAACCGATAAAATAAGTGGCGGGATTAATACAGAGAACGCACGTTTAAATACAGAATCTGTTCCCTTTTCACCAATTTTATAAAATAAATAATCAGGGCTAATTGCTTGTAGCATTAGTCCTCTTAACTCTTTTTGTCTAAATACATCATTTGTAATCCATTTATGAAGCGTACTATAAATTAAATCATCACGTAATTCAGCATCAGGTGACCCAATATAATCTAACATCCACTGCGCATATGGATATGCATCTACGTCTTCTGGTACAGCATAATTATTATTTTTAATTTGTAGTAGTTCTTCTTTTAATTCTAATACTTCATTCATTATATTTCCTGTCCCCTTTGTACTTTATTAACATATTTTCGCCTTATTCCCTTTAATTTTTTTCATCAAATCAAGTCTATTTTTAGAATCGTTTTTGTACCTATCTTTCTATGAACTTGATTCAATTATATATAATTTATCATGATAAATAAAAGGAAATACGTTAGAACATCGCAGCCTCTCACTTTGTTTACATGCATTTCATATTAGTTTAAGTTATAAAACAAAGTATGTTTTTTCTTTTATATTTAAACGTAGTTACAATTAAAAATTAAATCATTTTAGAACTTGCTTAATAAATTCTGTTTTAGCTTTTGTGTAGGCTTCTCTATCTTGGTTAAATCTTTTGGCTAAATCTTGTTTAAGATTTGAATACTCATAAACTAATTGTGGATTTTCTCGTAAGCGGTTACGAAATAAAAGTTGTTGCTCCCATCGCTCAGTTCCTTTAACCATCAAATGCAGGTGCGCTACACGCCTATTATTCTTAACTTTCACAAAGAACCTTCTCCAAGGTCTTTCATCCAATTCTGGGCCTACATAATGCCAATCATATATAGCCAATTTTGCTGAAATATGTAGTACTCTATCAAATGAGTCTATTTCAGCCATTAAATCAATGATAGGTTTTGCTGGTAAACCAGGTATGGATGTACTTCCTATATGTATTACTTTGCTTATTCCGATAGGAGCAAGCAGTTCATATAGTTGCTGTTCTTCACATCGGCCTTTATTTTGCCAATCAGGATTTGCATTCACTATCTCTACTGACTCATTCGCCCATACAGGACAATCGTTCGGATTCTCTTTTTGATCCATCCAAAGCATCTCCTTTCACGATTTTTTGCTATATAAACGATTTTAAATTCCTTTAAATACAACTACGGGATCATGAAAATCACTATTCTGAAATACAACATCCGCACACTCTTTCGGATTATGCTCATCTATATACATCTTACAGGCCGCATGATATCTGTTTAAAAACATTTTCTCAGCTTCTTCATAACTTCCAAAAGCCTCAGTCTCGCGCTTTGCACCACGTTTTCTCGCAATCTCAAAATCTGTATCTACGAAAATTTTATAGTCAAATAAATGCTCTACGTCTTTTTTCAATAGAAACGTCCCATCTACTATTAGTACCATATTAGGTTGAGCCAATAGCTGCCCATTATGGACAGGTATATCCGTTATTAAGTTATGAGAAATCGTATCATATTGTAAATTCCCGTTAGGCCCTAAAGGCTTTAATAATCTTTCTTTGAAAGCTGTATAATCGTGTGCATCTTCATAATACCCTCTTGCAGATTCTTTTCCTTGCGCGTATCGAATTGCTCTCGGATTATGAAAATCGTCAATGCTGGCGCGTGTTACTCGTACTCCTTGTTCTTTTATTTCTTCCGCTAGCTCGTTTGCAAATGTTGTTTTTCCTGAAGCTGTAATACCACTTACTCCAACTCTTGTTGGATGGGTTAAGTTTAGCTTTAATATGTGATCTGCAATTTCTGTGATTCGTTCTTTTCGGTTCATGATATTCCTCCTACAATTAATTTACATAATATTATTATGAGCAAGAGTTTATGTCACTATTTGTCGGTAAGTCGATATATCGAAAAAATCGTTGATATATTTTAAGTTACGATAGATATATTTGAAAAACCGTTGATATATTATGATTGTCCTACTTCCCCTTAAAACCTCGATATAAAGCAGTCCGTAATTCTTGTTTGTATTCTTCAATTTCTGGCATATCGAGTTCTTCTGCTAGTCTGATAGCTAATTCAATATCATACGGCACACGTACGAGTTGAATGGAAAAGTTTGCGGCTTCTTTTTCATTGTATGTTCCTTCAAATATTAAATAGGAAGCTTGTGTAATTTCAAGCGGGTTTCCAACACTACCAGCATTACATAACGTTTTCCCTCTGAAATTTTGAACGAATGCTTGATGAACGTCACCGTAGCAAACGACATCTGGTTTTCTTTCTCCTTCTATATTCTCGGTGAGCTCACTGTTTTCGAACATACTAACACGCTCTTCTCTTGAAGCGTGCGGTTGAATTCTTTCATATAAACTTCTCGGTGAAGCATGAAACATACGAATCAGTTTGCCGCTCATATAAAATTCGATTGAAAATGGTAAGCTTCTTAAATAGTCATTTTGTTCTTCCGATAATTGTTTTTGATGCCATTTTAACGCCTCAAATTCAGTCGGTTTTGTAATAAAATCATCCCAGTTCCCCATTACAACTCCATCACATTCTTTACGAATGATTTCAATTACTTCGCTAGAATGAGGACCTTTTCCGACTAAATCTCCAAGACAAATAATGCGTTCAATTCCTCTTACTTTAATATCTTTAAGTACAGAATCTAATGCCGGAATATTACCGTGAATATCTGAAATTACTGCTATTTTATCCATATGAATCCCTCCATTACTTATAGTTTATTATATCCTCATGTTGTGATTGATACCATTTTGGAATATAGGATGAAAAATGATTATGATCTTCTAAAATCCCGTTCAATCTTTCCTTCATATCATCTACTAAATGCGGTGTGCTTCGGTTTGTCCATACGATATCCGCTGGGAATGTCATTGCTGCATATAAGGAGTACAGTTGCCAAAAATGAAGCGATGGTTCGACTCCGCAATAACCGTGAACTTGTCCAACCGCAAATGGTTTACTTATTCTTATAGTAAAAATCGCTACGTTATAAAAATCGTGTATTGGATCACCAAAATCATATCCACCAAAATCGATAACGATAAATTCCTTATTATGAATCATACTATTTGCTGGATGGAAATCATCGTGTAAAAAAGTGATTGGACGATTTTTCAATAATCGTTTATGCTCCTCTACAAAACTTAATACTGGTTTCAAATCAAGGAAATCTATTTCATAGTTTGCTAATGCTTCTATATATCTTTCGTATTTATTCCATCGAACTGTTTCCCATTTATTACTTGCACTTTCTCTTTCTATTGAGTGGATTCTCTTTAACACTTCTCCTGCTTCTCTTCCTGCATGATACTGTTCTTCCACGGATAGCTTCCCTAAACCTTCTTCACCATTTACACCTTGGATCCATTCAAATACTTGAATACATTTATTTAATTCCTCAAGCTTTATGAAATGAATTAATTTAGGCGTTGGAATATGTAATGACTCTAATTGTTTCATATACGTACATTCTTCTTGTTTACGTTCAAAATGAACAGCATCACATACTTTCACAAAATATGTTACTCTATTTTCTAATTCTATTTTATATTTCTCTTCATGTGAAAAACCTTTTGAAATAGCTGTACATTTTACAATACGAGGCCATTCTAGTTTTCTCTCTATCTCTCTAAGCATTCCCTTCACAACGTTCACCTCTATCAATATATGTACAAACTACCTAACACTTCATGTTCTCGTTTATTTTCCCCTTTAAACTCCACTGCAAATGGATATTCGCCATGATACTTCAATCGTTCTAGTACTAGCCCTTCTCCAATTGGTTCACAAAACTGCACATGAATATCTCCAAACGATACACTTTGACACTCCGCATTCCATTCTTTATTTTTCACGATCTGGCTTGCAGTTAGCTCCATTACTTCTTTCCATTTCCGCACTGTTTCTCGAACATTTTTCAGTGCGTAATGAATCGTTTCAATTTGTTGTACTTTGTTTTTATGTTCAGTGATCGTTCCTATGTTACGTAAATCGTTTCTTCTTTCTTCGTCCGTTTCATTCCATTGTATAAAGAAAGGTAATTTCGGTCCGTTCTCTTCTTGCTTTACAAATAACATTTTCCATTCTAAAAGGCGGCCATCTTTCCTTATACGTTTTCCTTCAAATGGTCCTATCGTATGTAAACCGTACTTACTAAACTTAACTGCTAGCTCTTCAATGGCATCTGTTCGGATTGCGATTTGTAGCATTCCTTCTCCGTCTTGTAATTTCACTACTGTTTCTTGTACTAATGGATTTTCTGCTTTCTTCGCTTTATCTTCATGCTGAACTGCTAAAAATTCTATATATGATAAATCAAAATAACATAAACTATTCCAAGTACCCCAAGTAGTATGCTCCCCGCCTATTGCAGTATGAAATCCACGCTCCTGCATTTGTTTTGCAGCTTCCTCCGGTGTACTATGTACTGCGTGTACGAGATGATCAAATCGTAACATGTCTTTCTCCCCTTTCACTCCATCCTTTTATTGTATATTTTATTTTTCTTTCATTCAATTCAAAAAACTTTAAAACCTAGTTGATTTATACGATTAATATGTATTATAATGAAACAAATTTAATTATTGCTGATTGGAAAAACCAAAGGCACTTTTCTCATACGGGAAAAGTGCCTTTTTCATTTATTATTACAGGGGGATTTTTTATGCAGAAATTAATTGTCTTTGCTATTATTGGATTTTTCGCTCAATTGATTGATGGGGCACTTGGTATGGCGTACGGGGTAACATCTACCTCACTATTATTAATGTTTGGTATCGCACCGGCTGTAGCTTCCGCATCTGTTCATTTAGCTGAAGTCGTTACAACCGCAGCTTCTGGTGCATCTCACCTCAAATTTGGAAACGTTGATAAATATACAGTTTCCAGGCTTACATTACCAGGAGCAATTGGCGCATTTATTGGGGCATGTTTTTTAAGCAATTTACCTGGTGATGTAATTAAACCGTACATTTCCGTATTTTTATTTACTTTAGGGGTTTATATTTTATTACGATTCCTCATTCAAAAACAAATTGTTACTTCAAATAAACGTATGTCTGCTAAACAGCTTGTTCCGCTTGGCTTATTTGCTGGATTCGTTGATTCAACTGGTGGTGGTGGCTGGGGTCCGATTACGACGCCTGTACTTTTAGCAAGAGGAAATGAAGCTAGAAAGGTTATCGGATCTGTAGATACGAGTGAGTTTCCTGTTTCACTTGCTGCAACAATTGGATTTTTCATTTCACTTGGCTGGGAACAAGTAAGTTGGGTTTGGGTATTTTCTCTCATGCTCGGTGGTATCGTTGCGGCACCAATCGCTGCGTGGCTAGTACGCATCGTTCCTTCTCATTTACTTGGCGTATTAGTTGGTGGCCTTATTATCTTTACAAACATTCGTACACTGCTTACTACATTTAAAGTCGATCCAACTATTATTTCACTTTCTTACGTGGCAGTTGGTCTTGTCGTTATTATTTCTATTTTCATTGCTGTTCGCAATCATTCCAATCGTTCTAACGCACCGACAGCTGGATATCCGAATGATCAAAAACAAATGCTACCATAACGATAAAAATACCGTCCGATATACTTCGAGCGGTATTTTTTATTTTTCTATTTTCCAATTAATCATCGTTTCTGTAGTGCCAATTCTCTTCATATGTAATTTCTCTAATACACGAATCGAACTATTATTTTCAGGGAGTGTCTCTGCAATAATCGTTTCTACCTCTCCTGTTTGAAAAGCCCAATTTAATAATTCTCTTACAGCTTCTGTCGCATACCCTTTATTCCAATATTTCTCAATAAATCCGTAACCAATTTCTACTGTATGTTCCTCATTTGGTTTCCCTTTAAACCCTATATCACCTAGAACGATGTCATCTTCTTTTTGAATGACATACCACGCGCCCCAAGGTAATACATCCTTATCTTTTTTTACATTTTCTACATGCCCTACAATATGTGGACCACTATTATATCCTTGCTCGTTAGCAACTTGCATACTCTCTTCTGTACATGGCACTATATAGAGTCTTTCTGTTTCTAATTTCAAATTGATTTCCCCTTTTCAATTAAACAATACCTTAATTTTATCAGGAATAAAAAGATTATTCATTCTATTTATCAGATCTATACTTATTCTTTGAAACGAATTTAAGGAATAATCCTCTTTTGATAGTTATGTCGAATTATATTTTCTGAATTTTCTTTTAATTTTAAAGGGTTTTTCAATATTTTTTGCGAAACATTTGTATAACAATTTTTTCTTTGCTTATTGCTACATAATAATAGGTTCAGGTGGATTTTTGCAAGCGTTTCCTATACAATAACCGATATTTTTTGACTTTTCCTAACAAAATATCTTGCAATATATTCAGAAAGTCATTACAATTGCCATATATTAAAAATCTTAGCAATATATCAAATCCTCATCAATCCGATGAGGTAGAGGTTGCGACTTTTAAGAGTAAAACGGACGAGACACAGAGAATGTCACCGACTCCGTTTGAAAGGAAAAGTTGCCGAAGTTTATATTTCATCTCTGGAAATATGAGCTGGGGCTGTCTCCGAAAGGAACAGAACTGTCACGTTTACAAAATTACCGTGTAAACGTGGGGTGCTATCTTAACGGAAGGGTATGATGGGGTGGTTATTTGTGAAACGTTCCGCCAAATTCCTTTGGCGGTTTTTTGTATTTTTCTCCCCCGTTCCTTCCTATCTTACAAGAAAAGGAGTGTTGAACATGAATAGCGCAACGAATCAAACTACCTCTGAAACGCAAACTACAAAAGGAAAAGGTGAATTAAAACGTAGTTTAAAATCAAGACACCTTACGATGATTTCTCTCGGTGGTACAATTGGTACCGGATTATTTCTTGCCAGTGGTGGTGTCATCCATTCAGCTGGACCTGGTGGTGCATTAGTTGCATACGCCGCAATTGGAATTATGGTTTACTTTTTAATGACAAGCTTAGCTGAACTCGCAGCTTACATGCCTGTTACCGGATCTTTTAGCACGTATGCAACAAAATTTGTTGATCCATCCCTTGGCTTTGCACTTGGATGGAACTATTGGTATAACTGGGCAATTACAATTGCTGCTGAACTCGCGGCTGTAACATTAATTATGAAATTTTGGTTCCCAGATACCCCTTCCCTCATTTGGAGTGGATTATGTTTAGCTATTATTTTCCTTTTAAACTATTTATCTGTTAAAGGGTTTGGTGAATCTGAATATTGGTTCGCACTTATTAAAGTAGTTACTATTATTATCTTTTTAATTGTCGGCTTTATGATGATTTTCGGAATTATGGGCGGTGAATCTGTTGGCTTTAAAAACTTCACTGTTGCAGATGCACCATTTAACGGCGGTATCATGGCAATTATCGGTGTATTTATGGCAGCTGGTTTCTCATTCCAAGGAACTGAATTATTAGGAGTTGCTGCTGGTGAAACGTCTGATCCAGAGCGTAATATTCCGAAAGCGATTCGTTCTATCTTTTGGCGTATTCTTTTATTCTATATCCTTGCAATTCTCGTTATCGGTTTATTAATTCCTTATACAACTGAAAGCCTTGCTGCAAGCGATGTAACAGTAAGTCCATTTACACTTATTTTTGAAAAAGCGGGCGTTGCCTTTGCTGCTTCTGTTATGAACGCTGTTATTTTAACGGCAGTACTATCTGCTGGTAACTCTGGAATGTATGCATCAACTCGTATGCTTTGGGATTTAGCTCGCCAAGGAAAAGCACCAAAATTCTTAGGCAAATTAGACAACCGCGGTGTTCCTGTTAACGCATTAATCGTAACGTCAATTGTTGGTAGTATCGCTTTCATTGCTTCTTTATTCGGTGACGGCGTTGTATACATTTGGTTATTAAACGCATCTGGAATGTCTGGCTTTATCGCATGGGTCGGAATTGCAATTAGTCATTACCGTTTCCGCAAAGCATATATCGCACAAGGAAAAGATTTAAAAGACTTACCATATAGAGCAAAATGGTTCCCATTCGGTCCAATCTTCGCATTTGCACTTTGTGTCATCGTAATTTCAGGTCAAAACTACGGCGCATTTATGGGCGAATCAATCGACTGGAACGGTGTACTCGTTTCTTACATCGGTTTACCACTCTTCTTAGTACTATGGTTAGGATATAAATTTACGAAGAAAACGAAAGTGATTCCTCTTGATAAATGTGAACTAAAATAAAGTAAAACGAGCAAACAAATTTGTTTGCTCGTTTTTTATTCCGATGCTTCTCCCTTCCCTATTGCTCCTGTTTTTGCAATAATAAAGGAAATATACATAAAGGTTGGGATACGATGAACATTCGCATTACTGATGAAGCAAAAGCAGCTATACATAGATTAGAACGCGAAGACAAAAAGATCATTCGCATTAGAGGAACAATGACAAACTCTTGTAGTATTTTCGTTGATGTGGATTTAATTTGGGATACATATAATGCAGATGACGTTGTATATGAAGATGCTGATTTTACCGTACAAATGGATTCATTTACGAAAGACTACACTGGTGATACGGTGAAACTTGATTATAAAACGACAGGTTTTAGTATTACGACTCCGAGTGAGACTTTAGTTTATGGGTTGTCAATAAAAAAATAAAAATTGCTTTAGCTGACAAGTGAGGTAAAAAAATGGGTAAATATGTTCCGTTAAAATTTTTATTTAATGAAAAATTAGCAGAAAGTATGGCTGATTCTATTTGTAAACACGATCCTACTTTCTCTAAAAGAAACTTTGTTTCTTCCGTAACATGTAAAGTTGAAAATTTAGAGTTAAAGCAGCGTATAGAAGTAATAGCAGATGAATTACATACTGCATTACAAAAAGATTTTAATGAAGCAATACATATTTTACTGAAAACATTGGGACCAGAAAACACAACAGAAGTAGGTACATTTACAAACGGATATAGGTATATGCCTATTGCAAAATACGTTGAAAAATATGGGCTTAACGATTTTGAAACCTCATGTAACGCCATGTATGAAATAACGAAAAGGAATACTGCTGAATATGCCATTCGGCCTTTTCTTGAAACATACCATGAAGACACACTACACATATTACAACAGTGGATTCATGACGAAAACAGCCACATTAGGAGATTAGTTTCCGAAGGTACAAGACCAAGACTTCCTTGGGCTAAAAAAATAGGAGCTCTGAAAGGTGACTTTAAGAACAATTTGCAGCTTCTTGAACCATTAATGAATGATCCTTCTAAATATGTCCAAAAATCAGTAGCCAATCATATTAACGATATTACGAAAGAAGATAAAGAACTCGTTTTTCAATGGTTGCAGCAATTACGTGATAAACAGCATCCTGTTACCCCTTGGATTATAAAACATGGGTTACGAACAGTTATTAAAAATGGTACTTTGCCAAAAGATTTTTGTTTTTGAGTATTTTAAACAAAAACGCTTATGCTTCATTTTGAAGTATAAGCGGTTTTGTTTTCCCCTCCATAGCTTTCAAATATTGTTATACTTCTCTCCTCAATGGTAACCTAAACCTCCCAATTAAATCATTTTTGAATAAAGCAATAAATAACCCACTTCTTGTGTTGGAACATAGTTGAATTTATATGTAAAATTAAATCCGTAGTTAATGGTTCTCTTTCTTTAAATCCATTTGTTTTTGTATTTCATTCTGTGCTTCATCACTCATTTCAAATGCATATTTTTTGTTATAGAATTATACTCCACCCTTTTAAAACTTACCTATACTGAAAATATATTTCTATTCTCAAGCTTATATTTTATACAAACAGGCCCTTTCAAAATTCGAAAGAGCCTGTTTCCTCATTTATATAATTAATGATTCTGATTACAGTACATTATTCACTTTTATCAAGATTCAGTTTATTCCCGTACACTTCCCTTAATTTTTGCAATAGCATATCACGGTCCCATAACAGTACACTGGTACCCTTCGCCTGATTTTGTGCAGGTTTCGTGTAGTAGTTATTTGTAATAACTAAACCCTGATCTAAATTGTAAAATGCGATTCCAGCAATCACCTCTTGTACAGCTTTATTCGATACTTTGTCACTATATCTCTTTGCCTGTATGCCAATCGTTAATCCTTTTCTTTTCGCAATAACATCAATACCATAATCTCCTGAGCTACTCGTTACTTCAGTCTTATATCCCATTTCTTGAAATAGCTGTGCAACAAACTCTTCAAACTGATATCCATCCATCTCATCGACATCTTCAATTGTGATTGATGGAACATCTTCGTCCTCAGCTAAGAGATCTGATTCATAATCCTGCAGCATCTGCTCTTCGCCATCTTGCATTAACATCTCGGTTAATTTTTCTTGTAAATCTTGATACGTTACATCCAGTTCGATTTTATTATTTTGCAACAAGAAGCACATGAAGCTTGCCAGGTCTTCCTGGTTTTTCATACTAGCAAAATCTACTGCATGGAACGCCTGCAAACATTCCGTTAATGTCATGTTTGCTATATTTTCAAAATGAAGACCATTATGCCGTTTGAATGTTTCTGAAAAATCTTTAATCGCACTCTTAACTACGCATTCTCTTACAAACACACCAATTAAAAATTCATCACCCTCTATATAATTTCTTTTCATTAATAACTGGCTAAAGGTTTCAATCTCATCATTTAAATCTACTACATCGTCTAAAATATCATCTAAATAAGTAGCATTAATAAACGGTTTAACTTTCTTTTGATAAAATCTTTCGAATAACGTTTGAATCGTATTATTTTCCATACATTTTTGTTTCCACGGCTTCATTTGATTTTTCTGTACCTGATCTAAACCTATTAAGTACTGCCTAATACTTGTTGCAAACTTCTCATGATAAGAGCCAAAGTGACATTCCCCTAGAGATAAGTACCCAGAATTTATACGGAGAGACCGCTTTGTAAGATTGTCCATCCAAGGCTCTTTAGGTAATTGATATTCATTCTCCGAAGTAAAATTCATAAGATTTGCCACATACAATTTATGATCTAAAAAAACGTAAATTCCAGAATTTATATCCCGAAAATCGAAGACATCAAAAAGTGTGTGTGGCTGAGATTCTATTTGCTTTATCCATTCAGTAACGATCAGCGGTACATTTTCTTCATCGTCTTGCTGATTCACATTTTTTTCTGGATTATCCTTTATTTCAAATGAATTAACAAATTGACCTGTGTAAATGTAAAAAGCATATTTGATATTATCTATAAGATCACTCGTTAGATTTCCAGGTCTATCTACATTATAAATAGATAAGACTTGATCCTTATATGCATATGCTTTACTAGCTAAAAGCGTTTCTTTGCTATAATCTGAGTAATGCCCGTTATCGATAGTATATTTAACCACAATACGCCAAATCTCTTCTATATTCTCCATAGAATAGTATTGAATTTTGTGGTTACTCGGAACAAGCACAACGTTAATAGTTTGATCCCCAATTAAATACTCCAATATGGAGAGCTTATTTTTATCCCACTTTATATTACTTGACTTTAGATTGTATGTTTCATTTTTATCATAATATATAAATAACGTCTCCTGGTAACACACATAAGACTTATATGATTCTTTATAAAATTCCGGATATACTTCAATTACTTCTCTTACGATCTGTTCTTGAACACTGACGTCATTTTTAATCTCTAATTCATCTAACTTTGATTGACTTGATATTAATTTTACTTCTTTATATCCGTAGTTTTGTATTTGAAGCTCAATTATTTGAATTATTAACTTTCTGATTTCCTGATTTCCCAAAGATTCAATCGCTTCAAAATTACAATCAATATACAATCTATCCATTCTAAATCCTTTTATAGATAATCCTAATTTATCTATATCTACAAATATATTACGACCAAATTCGCATGAATAGGGAATATCATGTACTAAACCACTTAATAATGTTTTTAGTAATGGACTTTGATTATCCAGCAATTCTTTATTCTTATTTTTATATTGGCATAGGTCTTCAATAATAGATTTAAGTTCTTTAATTTTACTTTCTTCTCTTCTTAAATTTTCATCTTCAATTATACATCTAATAAGAAATTCATATAAACCTTTTAATTCCTCGTGTTTTTCCTCATAATAAAACAAAGATTCTCCCTTTTTATAGAAGGGTAATATGATTTCTTCTTCGGTGACATAATCTAACTCATATTTAATATAGATAGATATCGAATTCATAGTAGACATAGTAGTAAAATCAATTTCACTTGCACATTTTTCAAGATTATAAATATCCCCAAAATTTTCAAATGAATATCGTTCTATGCCTATTTTGGCAAAATCATAATAAATACCCAGTCCATTTACATCTTTTAAAGCTAGAATAGTTGGTTCTATTTCAAGACTAGAAAGCTGTATAAAAGCTATTTTTCTAGACAACTTATCAAGAATTAGAACATGCTCAAGATCTTCACTTACAAATTCAAAGTCGTACTGAAAATCAGATAATAACTCTCTTGATTTCTGAAGAACCTCTTCTTTGTTTCTTGTATTTATTTCAATTTTTTCTTCTTTAGACAATTCCACTGATTTTTTCCATTTAAAAAACCCCCACATTCCCCATCACATCCCGCTGCATAGTTTATACTCCTTTTTACCTTCTATTTATTATATACGTTGTCATAAATGCTCTGCTATACAAAATGATTATGTTTTTTTGAAATAAAGGAGGATACATATCATTAGCGTTTTCCCACTTTAAAGTGTTAACAAGTACACGATTCCAGTTGAAATTTTATCATTTTAAGTAAAAACATCCGTGACCTGTATCTAAATAGACTCTTTTAACGAATTTATCTTCATTATTCTTTTTTACTATATAACCATAAAACCGTAATGAGTCGCCCTCTCCTCAATCAGCCTTTTTAACTCTATCCATTCAATCGCTTCCTTTTCTTTATACCCCAAAGGAATTCCATCCGAAAATCCCGAATATATAAATTACCATTCTCACAAGGAGCGAATGTATATGAATCTATTTGAACACGAAACGTAAAACCGTTCCCCTTTAATAAGAGGTCCTCCTTTTTTTCTTTTCTCATCATATCATTTACTTACAAAATAGGAGGATACAATTATGCAACGTGATTTATTATTTTCATTACTATTAGAAAGTGCTAATATAAATTTTAGCGGTTGGGATTTCTCTTTCATTTCAGAAACGGGTCGAATGAAGAGCGAGCCTTTATCGTGGTCGTATGGCAGTACAGCTTTCCAGCTTATGCAGCATGCAGTATCAATGCTCGATATGGGTACTGGCGGCGGAGAGTTTTTATCTATGTTACAACCGTTTCCGTCAACTATTTATGCTACTGAGGGCTATGCTCCAAACGTACCAATTGCTCGGAAGAAATTAGAACCTTTAGGGATTACAGTCGTCGAAGTGATTGATGATACTGCTTTACCATTTCAAAATGGTCAGTTTGATTTAATCATAAATCAACATGAATCATATGCTGCCTCTGAGGTAAACAGAATCCTTTCTCCTAATGGAATATTTCTTACACAACAAGTTGGTGGTCTCGATTGTGCAGAACTAAATGAGCAGTTTAATGCACCGCTAAATAGCGAATTCGCAAGTTGGTCGCTCGAAGCGTCATGTAGTGAGTTAAAGGAAAATGGATTTACTATTTTAGAAGAAAAAGAAGAGTTCCCTTTTCAACGCTTTTACGACATTGGAGCTATCGTCTATTATTTAAAAGCGATTCCGTGGCAAGTTCCTAATTTTACTGTTGAAAGGTATTATGAGGAATTATATCGTATACATGAAATCATCTTGCAAAAAGGATATTTTGATGTGAAGCAACATCGTTTTCTAATTAAGGCGATTCGCAGTAAATCATGGAGCATATGAAAAAGAGATGGATCTACCATCTCTTTTTCATATTCATTCAACATTTGCTATATTTAAATGCTTCATTTCACAGTAATAGCCTTTGCCACCAACATAAACTTTTTCTATTTTATTCTCGCTATCGGTTGCTAATTTAACTAATATTTCAGAAGGCGAGTGTAAAGAATAACCTTGTTCAAATACATAGACTTCTTTTTGCAAATAGTGCTGTTCATAAAGATAGCAAGCTAATGCACCGTTTGAAGTTCCAGTCGCTGCTTCTTCATTAATGTCGTATAGTGGAGCAAAGTTTCTGCATATTATTCGATTGTCATTAAAAGTATATAGATGCATTCCGACAACATTATAATACTTGCTGATTTCTTTTATTTTTTCAAAATTAGGTTGCAGTGTATGTAATTGTGTTTCGCTTTTTATAGGAATTAAAATATCTTTTAAGCCCGTGGAGACAATTTGAATTGGGTATGTATTGTCTATAGCTTTACTATCAAAACAGTCGATGAACTCGTTTGCAGATATAACATCATAGAATATCGGTTCGTTTTGTTCCATGAATATGATGTCATCTTTTATGGTAATAGTAAGAACACCACTGTTCGTTTCAATCGTATAGCGATTCTTGAAAAGTTTATTTACATGCATCAGTATCGCGAAAGAGCCAATTGTGGCATGCCCACATAAATCAACTTCCTCTTTTGGTGTAAAATACTCAATTTTATAATCCGCAATTTCAGATTCTGATATAAATGCGGTTTCCGCATAGCCCAGTTGTTTGGCTATTGCCATTTTTTGAGTAGTGGTCAATGTATCCTCCATAAATACCACTCCTGCTTTATTTCCCCCTTTATGATCCTTGCTAAATGCACTTGCAACATAAACGGATATTTTCATAAGACACCTTCCTTTCTCACTTATAGTAAATTGTAGCATAGATAGTACTACTCATACGCATATATGTAACCACCATCTTTCATTGCATTTGAATACGAAACAAGATAATCTGCTTTTTGAATGTCTTGCAGTTTTTTATCACTTTTCGAACAAGCTACAAAAAAGCACATCATACATATAACGATCATGCCTAATGAAATATATTTTTAAAACATATCATCACCTCGTATATATAATGAGAGTGATTATTTTCATACTTTTCTATTGAGAAACAAGTTGTTTTTCATACCGTTTGTTCACTTCATCTTCCATTAAACATGCAGTTGTGTAATTAATAATATTCCGGTTATCATATGTGAATATATGTTCCAACTTATTTTCTTCTTTTAATATTATCGGTAAGTATTTTTGTAAATTGCTAACTACACCTCTATTATCACGATTTAATATCCAATCAATTTCTTTCCATTCTAATAATCCTTCCGCCGTACTTAATGGTGTATTCATATGTACTCCATCTGGCAAATCAGCAAAGAACACATACATTCCCTCATTATGCCAAGACTCGTCTTTATCTTTAAAAACAACATTCCCCTTATATGCTACACTTGGAAGCTCTATTCCCGTTTCCTCAAGCGTTTCTCTAATAATTCCTTCGTATGGCGTTTCATTCTCTTCTATTTTTCCTCCGACACCATTCCACATTCCCATATTTGGCTTTTTATTTCTATTCAATAAAAGTATTTCATTTCCTTTTCTAATGAAGCAAATTGTGTATTTGTACATCCGTCCATTTCCTTTCATTTACACATGAGTTATTTAGCTTATTTTTAAGTAAAAACACTCGCCTTACAATCCCGTATCACATAATATATAGTACAACTTTCATACGTAAATATTTTACGTAAAGTGAAAGCATCCTTTTTAGAAAGGAGAATTAACATCGATACTATAAGCAATGAATTTCTAAAACTTTATTACGACAGCAACGTTTGGTTACACGATACACACTGGCTCGGAGTTCCAATCTGTAAACTTCCCTCTGATCTTTTTTTGTACCAAGAGATCATTCACGAATTAAAACCCGATTTAATTATTGAATGTGGAACGTTCCATGGTGGTAGCGCACTGTATTTAGCTTCTATATTAGATTTAATAGGAAAAGGTCATGTACTTACTATCGATATCATTCCACAGCCAAATCGACCATCACATAATCGTATTACGTATTTAACAGCTTCTTCTGTTTCTGTACAGGCCGTCCAAACCATTTTAAGTATGCGCAAACCAGATGATGTAATTTTAGTTATTTTAGATTCTGATCATAGTAAAGAGCATGTCTCAAAAGAACTGTTACTTTATAAATCTTTTGTAACAACAGGCAGTTACATGATTGTAGAAGATACAAGCATTAATGGAAACCCTCTCCTACCTAATTTTGGCCCTGGCCCAATGGAAGCTGTAGAAGAGTTTTTAACTAAAAATAACAATTTCATAATCGATGAATCTAAGCATAAGTTTTTCATCTCACTTAATCCTAAAGGTTTTTTAAAGAAGATAAAGTGAAACTTTAATAAGTGGGGTTTTGTAAAACCCCACTTATTCTATGATCTTCATTTTTGAAAAAGGATAATATACAAATTCTACTTTGCCTATTATATTATCTTCTTCAATATATCCTAAGCCGTTTCGACTATCTCTACTAAGTTCACGATTATCTCCCATTACAAATAACTTATTTGGCGGGATTTTTGTCTTTTGAAAGTTATAAAACACTTGCGTATTATTGAATAAGCCTTTATTTGTATACGGTTCTTCTTGCTTTTTATCATTCACATATACTGATCCATTCGTTATGCTAATTACGTCACCAGGAAGCCCTATTACTCGTTTTACATAATATTTAGACTCATCCTCTTCCTTTATAATGACAATTTCTCCGTGGTCTAAATTAGAAAAATGTACTGCTGCTTTATTTACAAATACGTAGTCTTCTTCATATAAAGTCGGTTGCATCGATTTCCCTTCCACTTTACATAAAGTAAAAGAATGATAGGCTATTACCAAAACAAACACGAAGAGTATGTATTTCCCCCAACCTCTTTTAATCTCCTGTTTCATATCCATTCCCACCTTATTTAAACGCTTTTTAACTCAAAAAATATATCACTGCACAATATGTCTTCATGCAGTGATACTATTTTTACTGGGCCTTATTCGGCTGTTCTACTGGGATTGGATTTCCACCCGCTCTTTTTGCTTTCAATTCAAAATACGCATCCAAAATCTCTTTACCAATCGCAGAATTAATTCCCGATTTGTCATCATTCACCCATGGTACAACAACTGAAAAAGCTACTTCCGGATCAGCATCATATGGTGCATAACCGGCAAGAGTTAAATTATAACATTTTTTTCGGTTATTGTTTTCATCTCTTCCAATATCACTTTCTCCTCCATATACGGTTTCAGCTGTTCCTGTTTTTCCAGCTGGTTTATACGGTAATCCTTTAAACGTTGCAGTACCTGTCCCGTCAGTTTCTTGAAAAACTCTTCTAAATCCTTCTTTTACATGATTAATGTATGAAGTGTCCATATCCACTCGATTTAAAATAACCGGTTCAATAGACCGAACAACTTTTCCAACATCCTCTGGTCTATGTGGTTGCTCTCTCACTTCTTGTACAATTTGTGGTTTCATTCGGTAACCGCCGTTTGCAATTGTTGACATATATTGAGCAAGCTGAAGCGGTGTATATGTATCGTACTGTCCAATCGCATAATCAAGTAAAAAACCAGGTATGGTATCTGTTCTACCCATTTGACCAATCGATTCATTCGGCAAGTCAATTCCAGTCGGTACCCCTAAGCCAAACTGTCTAAAATAGTAGCGCATTGTATTAAATGTCTCTTTTTTAATATCTAGCGGATTGTTTGGCACATAATTTATACCTGCCATTTTTAATGCTGTATTAAACATATAGACGTTTGATGAAACTTGTAAAGCTCTTAAATCATCAATATCTCCAAAGTCTTTCCACGAT
This sequence comes from Bacillus cereus, assembly GCF_007678085.1. GTDB lineage: Bacteria > Bacillota > Bacilli > Bacillales > Bacillaceae_G > Bacillus_A > Bacillus_A cereus_BE. The sequence goes on from NZ_VEDW01000001.1 coordinate 1,431,796, forward strand.
TTCTTTGGCTTAGTACTTCCTTTAAAATACATTGGTGCATCGAAGAAATGCGTATACGGCTTAATTGTTTCAGTTTGATATCCGGCTAATAACGTAGCCCCTTTCACAGTTGATCCTAACTCATAAGAACTTGTCATCGTTCCTAAAGCAAAGTCTTCTATTTGCATGCCACCATCTTTATTTACTATTTTCTTTCCAGCCATTGATAAAATTTGTCCATTTTTCGGGTTCATCATCACAACGAACGCGCGATCCATCATCGGCTCTGCAGAATGAAACGCTCGTAAATTCTTCTCAAGACTTTCCTCTACTTTTTTCTGTAACTCCATATCAACTGTTAACATTAAATTATTTCCACTTTTTCCTTCAGTCACTTTTTCTGTCCGAATTATATTTCCCGCTTTATCCGTAATATTTTTCGACTGTTCTTTCGTTCCATGTAATGCATCTTCGTACTGTTTCTCGATATAACTCTTACCAATACGGTCATTTCGGTTATAATCACGCACTAAGTAATAATCTAACTGTTCTCTTGGCAAGCCCTCATTTTCAGTAGAAACGCTACCAAGTATGGAACGAAGTATTTTATCATTTGGGTATTCACGTTCCCAATCCACTGTCGTATCCACTCCTGGCAAAATTGCCAATCTTTCACTTACGACTGCGTATTCATTTTGACTTACATCTTTTTTAACAATTTGCGGCGTCATTTTATATCCCGCATTCATCCTACTTTTAATTGCTAGTACTTCTAAATCCTCTTTTGAAAGTTCACTTAATTCTTCTTGCGTAATTCTTTCCCTACGTAATTCTTCTACTTTTTTATCTAATTCTTTCCCTTCCATCTCTTGCTTCCTAAATGTATTCTCATCTTCTTTTGTCACTTTTGCTGCAGCACGCTTTTCATTTAACTGCATCCAAAAATCTTTCTTATCTGTTTCTGTCAACTTAGCTATATCTTCTGGTGACATTTCTATTAGCTTGGCTAACTGTCTTGCTACTTGTAAAACTTCTTTCGAATCTACTCCTTTCATTTTCGTATATGTAACGGTTCGTAGTGGTTTGTTATTTACAATCACTTGACCTTGCCGATCAAACATTTTCCCTCTAGGAACAGGAGTGCTTACCGTTACATCTTCCTTTTTGTTCACTTCATTTCTATACGTTTCTCCATCAATGATTTGTACTTTACCTAATTGAATTATAATAGCTGAAAATAAAAGAAAGACGATAAAAAATAGTACATTTAATCGAAAAGGAATATGAGTCTTTTTCTTTTTCGATTGTTTCTTCTGCTCCTTTTTTTGTCTCATTTCGCTCCCTCGCTTCATTCTATTAACATTTCTACACAGAACCATTATGTATCAAATTTATTTATATGATATATATAGAATTTTATATTAATTACTAAAGAATTAAAAGATTTAATTTTCAGTTTTTTAACTTTATAACCTATTTATTACCATTCCCTTTAATACGTCATAACATGAATTTTATTCAAGCAAAAAACTGAGGTGCTCTCTATACACCTCAGTTTTTCATAAAAATAATAACTTATTTAACCGATGATACCCCTTCAACAAACTCTCCAATCTTATTTTGAAAAACAAAATCAAAGTTATATTCTTGCCCTGTTAACTCTTCATTTACTAAGATTGTCGTTGCCCCTATTTCCCTCTTTGCGATTTCCGGGAATGAAGCGACGGGTTGCACTTTTAATGACGTTCCCATAACGATAAGTACATCTGTTTCATATAAACGTGTTATCGCATTTTGATATTGCGGCAATGTATCTCCGTATAAAACAACGTCTGGATTTAAGATGAAATTACACTTCTCGCAGCGAGGCACTTCATGATCAATCATATACTGCAAATCATACCCCGCTTTACACTTCGGACAATGCGCTGTTTGAAGCGTTCCATGTAAATCAATGACATGTTTACTACCACCTAATTGATGTAAACCGTCAATATTTTGCGTTAAAATCGTAATGTCTTTCCCTTGTTCTTCTAATTCAGCTAAAAAGTGATGCCCACGATTTGGTTTATATTGATGAAACGTATTAATTTGAAAGATTTCCTTATAATGCTTCCAAAATTCTTTCGGATTTCTATTATAATATCCTCTTGATAAATACATTTCCACATTCGCATCAGCATACAATCCATTTGCTGAACGAAAGTCTGGAATACCACTTTCCGTACTTGCACCAGCACCTGTTAACACTGTAATTTTCTTCGCTTGCTCTAAAATTGAACGTACTTCTTCGAATTGTTGCACAAAAATCACCTCTATGTATATTGCTATACTTATTATACCAGTTGTTTACAAGAGGTGTTGTACGATTCGATTTATTTACTATGTTACATTATCTACACCAAAACTTTTTGGGGCGTAATTAAAGTTCCCAAGATAACTACTGTTCAATTAAAATTAAAATAAAGTTATTTAATTTTAATTGAACAAACTGACATAAAACTATTGACTATACAAACCAAACGAACTAACATATAGGCGGATTCACAACTGATTACAAATGCGATATTATATGTGTTGGATCAATGATATTCCTAGAAAACAAAACACACCTAAAAGAACTTGGTAAGAGAGCTGACTATTTATCTAAAATTGAGCTTCTTAAACATAAAGACTGCGTCATAAATTTACTCGATGAACGATAAACTTGCGAATAAAAGACCAAAACTCCAACTCATTCATGCTTTAAAATACCGATGAGTTGGAGTTTTCTTATTGCTATATATACAAATAAAATAAAGATTACTAAAGGTATATATATGTAAAAAAACTATTTCTTTTAGAGTGTTTCAATAAAAGAAATAGTTTTTTGAAGTAAATGAAGTCATGTCGAGGGCTACTAAAATACTATCTATCCAACTTATTCTAATAATTTCACCTGAGTTGGAATCCCTTTGCTTTGTAATACGTTATTTGCACTAAATTCCGCCAAGTTTTTATAATCTTCCTGAAGCACATAAATGCTCTTTTCCAGTGTATTAATATAGTCTGGATCTTTATTCGGTTTGTTTTTTTCTTTTTGTAACATCAAAAGTAAGTCCTTGATTAACTGTTCTTTTTTATCTAGATTTCTCACTAAACCTCGTGCTTTTTCATCAAAAATCCTCTTTTGTTTCTCAATCTTTTCGTTAAATATTGATTGGCATTTAGAATATCCTTCATTCTTAAATTTTAGTTCAGTACTTTTTAGAAATATCATATACATGTCTCCAATCAGAAAATTCCTTATCTAACGGCAAGTGTTTCATTTCATTAGAAGAATAAGAGTTTACATCTTCATTAAACACATCTAAACATCTAATCAGTAAATTCATTCGTTCATCATTGTATTCATTTGAACTATCTTTTCTTAGCTTGCTAATAGCTAATATTAAATGCTCAATTAATCTTTGCTTTTCTATATCAGTTACCTCAAGTTTGAAGAGCCATTTCTCAAATTCAAGGTTTAATCCTGTGATTATTCTATCGTAAACATCACTTGCTGTTTTATAGCCCTCAATTAAATAATCATTTTCTGATTTAAATAATCGTGTATAAATAGGGTCACACTCCCATGAATATTTCTTAGGAATAAGATTTTCCATTCTCTTTATATCATTCGAATTTCGTTTCATTTTCCTACCCCTTATTTAATATTGAAGTTGTATTCATCACCTTGTATTAGCTGATTGAAATTATTGTAAACGAATTCAGCTTTTACATTTGTTATAAATTTAGTGTCTGTGGCAATACGATATAAAGCACCTAACAATCCCCCGATATCTAATCTTTTTGTAGTTAGTTTTCTTTTTCGCCTAGACTCAAATGCTACGACAATAAGGTTACTTGCTGATGCGATTATATTTGAGTACATTAATATTTTTCTTGTTTTCACTTTATATAAATCTAATGAGCCGCATGTTTCTTCGTTATAGAAGATTCTATGAAGCATAGCTATTAATAAATTGATCAACATAGAGTATGTCACTTGTTTACCAACTATTTTAAAATTGCCGGCATCAATACCATAGTGAGCAAGTTCTTGAGAAAATTCTGGTGAAAGTAAAATAGTACCTGGTATCGGTAAGCCGGCTTTTGAATATTCATCAGACTTTATATGTAATCCTTGTTTTATTAATGCAGCTCCAAGTATCTCCGGTTCATTAAAAGCCCGATTTTTTACTTTCTCAAACATAATCACAGTATCAGCCTCTTCCGTTATTTTTGCTTTTAAATAACCATTTGCCATCGGAGAGGACGCTATATGATACGTATTTAGCTGCGAGTTAGTTAGAGTACTGGTCATAATGTTCGAAGTTCCGAATATCCAACCTAATAACGGATCATGTCCCAGTGTTCTATAACGATGCGCATTACCACTCAGGCCAAGGCCAAAATCTCGACTGCCAAATTGCGCATCATACGGAACCCCCTTAGCTATTATGTCACTTAGCGAGGCAGAATAAGGTATGCTGTTTCCTTTGTTAGCCTTTTGACTAAATTTGTTATTGAAAATCTCTTTTTCTCTTTTTTTGTATTCCTTTTCACTAACATCGTGAGTATTTCTATCTTCAAAAGGCGTTAAAAGATACTGCCTTAAACATTGTAAGGATACCGCTAAAAATAAAAAGGGATAATCCTTGATGTCTAATTTCGTTGCTTCAGCAAACTTTCTATCGATATCATTCAAATAAAAATTCGAGTTCTTAGCAATTTCTATAACCCTTTCATTTTCATCTATAACCATTTTCATATCTTTTCGTAACAACTTGGATTCATTATCTAGCTGTTTACTCCTAATAATTAATCTTTCAAATTCATCCATTCAATTCACTCATTTCGTTAATACATTTTTTACACCTAAACAATCACTAATGAAAATATTTATTGATTTATTTTATTATAGGAATTATCACTATAAAAAAGATTATCTCACAAATTATTTACAAATAATAGGTGAGATAATCTTTACATTCACTCTTAGAAAAACTAAAACATATTAAAATCTGATAATGCCATGTTTGGTTCTCACCATTTCCTTCAGCATAAACAAGGAATCGCTCACTTTCTTTGGCTAAAAGTTTCCTTTTATTTGAAACAATTCCGTATATGTTAGACTGCTCCTATTACAACAATCTCGCTCTTTGTATTCCATACTGCATCTTCATACAAATACAAAAAGAGGGCCACATCAGCCCTCTTTAATCTACTATTATTTAATGCGTCGTGCCCCCAATTTCCACTATATCCACCTCAACTGTCGTCGTTACCTCTACGGCCAGTTCTATCCCTTTACGAATAGTAGAAAGTGACATACTCGGTTGGCCTGGATAGTTACTCGCTTGTTCTGGTAAAAACGGAATATGAACAAATCCGCCTTTTATTTTCTTATCCTGTTTCTCTAGTTCATGCATGAGTCCGTAGAATAAATGATTACAAACGAATGTACCTGCTGTTTGTGAAACGGAAGCTGGTATGCCTTCTTCTTGAATTCTTTTTACAATCGCTTTCATCGGAAGCGTAGACCAATAGGCAGCCGGCCCTTCTTCTACAACCGGTACATCTACCGGCTGATCCCCTTCATTGTCAGCAATTCTTGCATCATCAATATTAATTGCGATACGCTCTATCGTAATATCTGGTCTGCCTCCAGCTTGTCCAATACATATAATCATTTCAGGGTTTATTTCTTCTATATACTCTTTTAATACGCTGATTGATTTTTGGAATACAGTTGGTACTTGTTTACTAATAATCTTGTATTCTCCGATTGTTTTTTCATGCAAACTTTTTGCGACTTCCCAAGCTGGGTTGATGCTTTCTCCGCCGAACGGATCAAATCCTGTTAGTAATACTGTTTTCATAGTTTTCCCTCCTAATTAGAAACGATATACAAGACCGTACATAATAAACATATTGATAATAAAGATTGAAAGAGCAATTGGCACTTGTGCTTTAATAACCGCATTTTTATCCTTTAATTCTAAAAGCATTGCCGGAACGATATTAAAGTTCGCTGCCATTGGAGTAAGTAGCGTTCCGCAATATCCAGCAAACATACCGAGTGCTGCCATGATTGCCGGGTTTCCTCCGTGCATTTGAACAATTAAAGGTAAGCCAATTCCGCCAGTAATTACGGCAAACGCTGCGAATGCATTTCCCATTACAACTGTAAAGAGCATCATTCCTAAACAATATGCCATAACAGCAACGAACGGATACTCTGTCGGTAATACTTGGCCGACTAAATCAGAAACGACTTGTCCAACGCCAGACTTCGCGAAAATACCACCAAGTGCCGCTAACATTTGTGGTAATATAACAGCCCAGCCGACAGCTTGTAATAGCCTGCTTCCTTCTTGAACAGGCGTTGTTATTTTCGATTTTGTAATACGCATCGCCGCAACGAATGCAAGTAATGCACCAAGCGCTAATGCAACTAACGTTACTTTATCTGGATCAACAAGAGAAACATTTCCCCATTTGATTTTTCCTAACGTTAACGTACCGATAATTGTAAAAATAGGTATTAAAAGTGCAGGCATAAAAATTTTATTTTTTAATTTCTCAGCATGTTTTACACGTTCTTGTACTGGTACTTCTTTCTCCTCTGATTTTGTTACTTTGTTTAATGAAGCTAACACGACCATAGCAAGTACAATACAGCCAACGTAAAACGAAGGGATTACATTGCCGAATAAAAATGTAACTGCAAACAATGCCCAAAATAAGCTAGAACCCCATCGATTTGGATGTTCACGATCAAACGCAATACGAACAGCGATAAAGGCAACGATTATACCTAATACGTAATAGATTGTATCCATTGTGATGATGTTCATTTTATATTGCCTCCTTCTCTTCTTTTTCTTTTGCTTCCATCGTTTTCGCTATATATTTATCAAATCTTCTAAATCTGATCCAGCTTACGATAAGTGCTGATATTGCTGTTGGAATACCCCAAAGTGCCATATCCCATACACCGACATGCATACCTACTGAATCGAAGAAACCTTTCATTAATAAAATAGCTCCAGTTGCGATAAATATATCCTCTCCGAAAAACCATGCTGTATTTTCTGCAGCTGCTGCATTTGCTTTAATCTTTTCTCTTAACTTTTCTGGGAGTTTACCATATCTACCCTGCGCAGCTCCCTCTGCCATTGGCGCAACGAGCGGTCTTACTGTTTGCGCATGACCACCAATGTTCAGTCCAAGTGCTGCTGATGATTCTCTTATCGTAAAATACGACATTAATACTCTTCCTGTTGTTGCACCTTTTGACTTCGTTATAAGTGCTTCTGCTCTTTCTTTTAAACCGTAACGCTCTAAAATTCCGATTACCGGTAAAGTTAATATAATAGGCATAGACATATATCTATTTTCTATGAAAAATTTACCGAACATGCTGATCACATCATAAAAGCTTAATCCTGAAACCATACCAGTAACAATACCTGCAACCATAACTACTAATAGTGTATTTAATCTAAATAAAAAACCAACTGCAACAAGTAGTATCCCGATTAATTTAATCATTCCAGCACTTCCCCCTATTTTTTATCCCGCATTAACGGGCAGTAAAACTCCCACCTCAAAATTCGACTAAAGCAAAAAATTTAGATGGGAAGTCAACTGCCCGTTAATGCCCGATTGGTTCAACTAATAATCAGCGGAGGGATGACCTCCCCACTGATTAAAGTTTCACTTTATTTCGGTGCACAAATAGAAACACCATTAAGTTCGAATGTTCTGTATATTTTTTTCACAAATTGCAATGCTTTCTCTCCATCACCATGCAAACAAATAGTTTGTGCATGAACTGTTACTTTCTCTCCGCTCACCGCGTTTACATACCCTTCTTTCACCATTTGTAGTACTTGCTTTATCGCTTCGTCTTCATTTTTTATGAGCGCATTTTCTTCTGTCCGGTTCGTTAATGTCCCATCTTGCTTATACGTACGATCTGCAAAAGCTTCTTGTACGAGAGTTATATTGTATTTTTCTGCAGCCTGTATAAAAGCTTCGCTATTTGCTAATCCGTAAAGTAATAGACTTGGATCACTATCATAAATCGCCTTTGCAATTGCATCTGCAATTCCCGGATTAGTCGCTGCCATATTATATAGAGCACCGTGCGGTTTCACATGATGCATCTTCCCACCTGCCGCCTTCACAAATGCTTCTAATGCGCCAATTTGATACAATACATAATCGTATACTTCACTCGCTGACACGTTCATATTTCTTCTTCCAAATCCAATTAAATCTGGAAAACCAGGATGCGCGCCTATTGCTACATTGTGCTGCAGTGCCTTTTCGACCGTTTTCCTCATTACAGTCGGATCACCCGCATGAAAACCGCAAGCAACGTTTATAGAGGAAACAAACGGAAGAATTTCATCATCATTCCCCATTTTATAAGCTCCAAAACTTTCTCCTAAATCACAGTTTAAATCGATTGTCGTCACGATATTTCCCTCCTAGTGTCAGCTTCGTAAAGCGATGAATTTCTTTAATAGACTCATATTTACTTCTTGTTCTATGTACAATTGTTCCGCTTCTTCCAGCGTAATTTTCTCAAAAGAAACATAGTCCCCCGGTTTTAATTGAGCAAGAAGTGGTAAATCTACTGAAATGATATTTCCCATCCTCGGATAGCCACCTGTCGTTTGTCTATCTGCCATTAATATAATTGGCTGTCCACCATTTGGAACTTGAATGGTCCCAAATGTAACGGGACTCGATAAAATCTCTTTTTCTTCCACTCTATTTAAAACTTCTCCTTCAACTCTATAGCCCATACGATCAGCGTAATTAGATACTTTATACTCTTTCGTAAAAAACGTCCCTATACTTTCTTCTGTAAATTGATCATATTCAAAATCAGTTATGACGCGCAGCTTAGGATATTTCTTATACTTTGGCAGTACGCTGCCGCTAATTGCCCATTTCGTTTTGATTTGCTCACTCTTTTGTAAATCTTGAATGAAACGACTTGCCATTTCTGTGTGCGTACCAATTTGAAAATAATCTCCTTTTTTCAGCATCCTTCCTTCAATACCACCAATCGCAGCACGTATGTAAGTACTTTTGCTTCCCATCGTACGATCAATATGTATACCACCTGCAAAAGTCACATACGCTCTGCACCCACTTTTCACTTTTCCAAAACAAAGCATGCTACCTTCTTCCGCTAAAATGGGACGCCATAATGGAATACGCTCCCCATTCAGTAACGGCTCCATATCCGCTCCGCCAATCGCAAGTAAAGTCGTTTTCTTTATTAACAATTTAGGTCCCATAATCGTCATTTCGAGTCCCGCTTCATTCTCTTCATTACCGACTAATATATTGATTATCCGAAGTGCACTTGGATCCATCGCCCCGCCAACTGGTACACCGTATTGTTGATAGTGAGATCGTCCTAAATCTTGGACTGTTGTAAACATTCCCGCGTGTAAAACCTCTACATCCATTCTTTAGCCCCCTCAAGTGATACGTACTCTTCCTTCGTTATTGGGATAAATCGTAAATACATACCGCTTTGAATATAAGTTGGTTTTTCTTCTTTCGGATTAAATAAGGAGATTGGTGTTCGGCCAATAATATTCCATCCTCCTGGTGTTTCAAGCGGATATATACCTGTTTGATTTCCGCCAATACCTACCGAACCAGCAGGTATTTGTAACCGTGGCGTTTCTTTTCTAGGTGTTTCTAGTTCTTTTGATAGCCCTCCTAAATACGGGAATCCTGGTGTAAAACCTAACATATACACAAAATATGTTGTTTCACTATGTATGCGAATCACATCCTCCGCTCGTAATCCTCTATACTGCGCGACCTCTTCTAAATCAGGTCCATATTCTCCCCCATAGCAAACAGGTATAGAAATATGTTTCACATCCTGATTTAATTCTTCTTGATACGAATTACAAAGCTCCTGTATATACCGGCAAACGTAATGATATGACCCTTCACTTCTCCCATTTCGCTTCCATACTTCGTATACATTGTAGTAGACAGCTAATGAAGTAAAAGACGGCACACACTCAACCATTCCTGTAAACGGGTGCCGCCTCAACGCTTGAAATAATCGCTGCACTTTTTCGTATGTCTTCATCTCAATTTCTTCACCAAATGTAACAATAATTGCTTGATCCCCTAACGCAGAAAATTTCATCCCACTCCCTCTTTCTATGCCAAAAAGCCGAGTTCTTTCGAAATGCGATGTGCTGTCTCTTTCACTTTCGCAATAAAATATGCAATATTACTTTCGTTATACTCAATTGCTAATCCCGAAATACTAATGCCCGCTACAACTGTTCCATCACTTCCAAAAATGGGCGCTGCTATAGCCGCTGTATGATTTTCTAACTCAGAGTAGCTAATTGTATGTCCTTCCTTTTTCGCCATTTGTAACACTTCAAACAACTGTTTCTTATCCACAATTGTTCCATCTGCAAACTGTCTTAAATCCGTTTCCTCTACGTATTTCCGTTGCCCTTCCTCAGAGAAATACGATAGTAAAATCCTCGGACATGCACCCGCATAAAGTGGAGCTCTTCTTCCAACCGCCGTATACACGCGTACAGGCTGAGCACCTTCCATCTTTTCCACATAAATCGCATCATTACCATCCTGAATAATTAAATTAACTGCCTGTCCTAAACTATCTCTAAGCTCTTTCATATATGGAATCGCAATATTCCTTACTGATAATCTTTGTGAAACGAGTTGACCGAACCGTAAAAAAACGACTCCTAGACGATATTTCCCCTTTTCATTTTTTTGTAATAACTCCATTTCTTCTAACGAGCCAATTAAACGATAAACAGATGTTTTCGGCATACTCGTAAGCTGAACCATCTCTGTTAAACTTAGCTCTTCATGCTCATAAAACAACTCTAAAATATCCATTGTCTTAACTGCTGTTTTATTTATACTCATTCTATCTCCCTCTTGTTCCAAATTTCGGAACTTAAATTCCGATTTTCGAAACAAACATATAATTTAAAATTATAAAATATTCTTTCAATTCTATCAATATTTTTTTCACATACATAATCCGATATATTTTGTCCGCTATTAAAAAAACACAAATAATATGTGATTTATATAGAATGAAAGGCTCTTGGATGATTGACAGAACTTTAACACGTAAAGAACGAACTATTAGTGAATGTAATTTATATTGGAGTGATTCGCTTCCTGACAGTGAATATATAATTAAATTTAAAAATCACGACGGTTCACTTTCCAAAGTACATGTTGCCACAAAACTATTAGAATAAAAGTTACAATAAAAAAGTACGGAAGTTTAGATTTGAAATGAAATTTGATCACCTTTCATTCCTAACACTAATATAAAAAAATATAAAGAGCATGTATTGATCAATACATGCTCTCCTCATAGTTATTCGAAATATTCTTTTTTAACATGATTGATTGTTCCTCCGTACAACTAACAAGTCTATTAGTTACATATTACTTATTTTTCAAAATCGTTCTTTTAGCTTTTTTAATAATTCTACTAGTTGATTTTATGTCAGTATCCTTTGCCCATTCTTCACACAGGTTCATTACCCAATCCGGTTTAGTTTTACTTGCATCATTTAACCAGTTTCCAACCGAATCTTGTACATATTTTGATGGATCTGATTTAAGCAAATTAAGAATGGGAAGTGCTTTTTCAGGTTCTTGTTTTAATATTTCAATATGTTTACTCCATACACCTCGAGGACGAATAGATTCTACAGAGAACCTGCGAATATTCTCATCCTCACTTTTTGCCCATTCTACTAGCAATTCCACACTTTCTTCTATATTTTGTGAAAGATCTTCTCTAATAGACATCCAAGCAATTTCTCGAACACCAAAATGATGATCCGCCGCAAAAGATCGAATGTACGTTAATGTATCTTTTAATGTGTTATTTGATTTTTTATTCATAAACGCCGCCCAACATCGTACACTATCTGAAATATGATCAGATAATTTCAACAGTATGTCTTCCTTGTTTCCTTCATACTCTTTGAGTATAATTTCATCCAATAAAGTTCCTGTTATTCGTATGACTTTCATTCCTGTTTCAACGTTCTGTTTTTCTAATTCAGCTACTATACATTCCAAGCTAGCCTTTAGTCCTATTGAAGGTAAGACATTTTTAAGTAGTTCAATATGATTTATAGCTAGCCATTCTGTTAGATTAACACTTTCTACTTTCCCTTGCTGTAGTAATTGTAAGACCTCTTTAGGAATTTCGTTTACTTTCCTGGGTCCTTTCCTGTTTAGGATAGCTTCTACTTCTTTCGTTATCATTTAAATTCCCTCCTTGCAATACTATCTTCAAATAAACAGAGGCCATTTTGAAAAATAATAATCAAAATGACCTCTGTCTTTCTTAAATGAACATTCAGTTTTACAAAAAATGTGATTTAAATCCACCGGAAGAATATTTCTCCCATACTTGCTTTATAACGCTCTTACTTGTTTCAACGGCCAGAAAACAGCTTGTCCTTTTCCGACAATCTCATCTTCTGAAATGAATCCAAACATACGACCGTCTTTCGAAACTTCACGATTATCTCCTAAAACAAACACTTGGCCTTCTGGCACTTTCGTTTTTCCTGTGATTTGTTCTAACGTAAAGTCTGGAGTTAATACACGGCCTGCTGCTTTTTCTTTAAACTCTTTTAAATATGGTTCTTCCATCGCTTTTCCGTTTACATATAAAACATCGTTTTTATACTCAACTGTATCTCCTGGTACACCAATTACTCGTTTTACTAAATCGTATCCTTCTTTACCGTGGAACACGATAATATCAAAGCGATCTAATCCACTTATACTATAACCAATCTTATTCACAAGAACTCGTTCGTTATTTTCTAAAGTAGGCATCATCGATTCACCTTGTACTAATGAAGGTGTAAATAAAACACCTCGAATAATAGCGATTAATACAAGGGTAAACCCTATCGTTTTAGCCCATGAGAATAATTCTTTCTTCGTATTTTCCTTCATCGTTTCTCCTCTTTCTTACGTGTTTATTGTATAATTTGAACTAATTCTTGTACTAAATTAAGATCAATTTCAGCAAAACATGATTTCCCTTCTCTTACCGCTGTACCGACATGTGCTTGCGAAATTCCAGTTTCATCTAGCAATTGCTTTATATTTTCTTTCGTCACGCCAGCTCCAGCAACAAGTTGAATTTGACCATCGCTTACTTTTTGCATATGTGTAAGTACCGGAATATTCTCTACTATATTTCCTTGTCCACCTGAAGTTAAAACGTGCGTCACTTTATGAAACTTCTTTAACGTTCTCATCGCTTCTACTGGATTTTCTATATCATCTATCGCACGGTGGTACGTTACATTTATACCATCTACAACAGATAGTAAATCTGCTAATTTCTCTTCATCCACTTCATTTCGTTCGTTTAATACGCCTAATACAACACCAGCTGCACCTAACTTCTGCGCAACGATAATATCTTCCTTCATCATTTCAATTTCTTCTTCCGTATATGTAAAAGACTTCGCATGCGGACGAATCATAACGTGAATCGGTATATGTACTGCTTCTACCGCTTTTTTAATAAATGCATAACTCGGTGTTAAACCGCCTTCTGTATAAGATGAAATTAATTCAATTCGCTTCCCGCCAGCTCTTTCAATTCGTTTTACATCTTCTAAACATGTTGCAATAACCTCTAGCATGAGATGACCTCTTTTCGTGCTTTTTTCTTATTATAACATCAGTAAAAATAAGAAACCTAGCTTTCTCCTTTAATACTATAAAAAGAAGAATGAAAAGAAAGATTTTTTAAATTGATAACAATTATTGGTAATGGTATATTTTTCATATATTATACAATAAAAAGGAGAACAAGTTATGCTTCTTACAAAAAAACATTTCATTATTTCTAGTTCATTTATTCTCATCGCATCACTTTGCACAATTACTTTATTAACAAAGCCAAATACACAACTAAATTCGACTCCTGCTAAAATAGAAGCAAAAGAAACAATCACTCCCTCATCAAGTGAAACAAATGAACCCCAAACATTTCGTTCGTTATCAGTTAATGATACACATACATTCCGTGGGTCAGTCAGTACCGGATTTGATTTTAGTGGTCTCGGCGACCTAAAAGTCACAGTTAAAAATATCGGTACAAATGCATTTACATATTCAATCAAATCACCAGATGAAGAGCCACTAGTAAAACATACAATACAACAAAATGAAAGTAAAACATTTACTTTTCGTTCATTAATTTCCTCTCCTCGGCCAGGAACATATTATTTATCCGCTTATAATGAAGATGGATCTGAGAGTAGTTTGGGACTTGAGGTACATCCTGAATAACAGTAAAAAAAGGAGTAATCCCCTAGCACTTCTGACTGGGTATCACTCCTTTTTATTTTAGTTATTTTTCTTAGTTACTCCATTATAATAGTGGCTAAATGCTTCTACTAATGCATCAACTGACGCATACAATTCTTCTGGTGTATTATCTACCCCTCCCATTTCAATAAGTAATGCATTCGGAGAAAGATCTTGATTATATACTCCGTTCCCGCTTTTACGATCTTTAATAAAAATCCCTCGGCTTAAACCGTAATACTTCTCATCTAAATATGAATTTATTGCCGTTACTATTTTTTTATTTTTTTCATAGTTAGGATTTTCTCTTCCTAAAATAAAATAAAGCCGAGCATAATTCTTTCCGTTAATATTTTTTGTTGTAATATTTTTTCGTGCATCATCTCTATGAAGGTCCATCGGAAACATAATATTTTTATCTTGTGCCAATTTATCTTGTAATATTTGACGGGACCCTTTGTAAGATTGGGCCCAATTTAAATTTTTATTTCGCAGAAAATCCCTCATATTTGTCGTATCATGTGACACACCTATTCCTTTTTCTTCTAATTTTTGTTTTAAATAGTTTCCAACAAACGTAATATTCACTTCATTATTTGTACTGGAAGCATCATCGGGCATCGTAGCACCTGGAATAAGAGGAATAAACGCTTCCCAACTATGTGTATGATAAATAAATACTTTATTTTCACCGTTATTTTGTTTATTTGAATTTTCACCAGTAGAATTGTTTTCTTTCCCACTCTTTGGGTGTTCAATAGCAGTACCTTTATCTTTAATATTCTCTAAAGGAATACTGGATTCTTCAGGAATGTTCGTATAATCTGTCCCTTCCCCAGCAATTAATATTTCCGAATAAAATTGATTCATATTAGGAAGTTCTCGAGTTAATAAACTTCGAAGATCATTTACATTAATATTTGTAGAAAGTGACAGTAAAAAAGATTCCAACGACGCTCGTCCTTTTTCTTTATGAAATTCTTCTGCAAAATAACGATTTTCACTTCCTATCATATACATAAGACCTTTAGTAGAATTCGTTCCTAATAACTGATTCATATAAAATGATTTAAATACGCTGGAATTACTAGAAATGAAGAATGAAGTGAGGATACATATAATAGTGAATAAAATACATATCACTACATATCTTACATTTAATACTTTCAGTTTAATTTTATTCATTTTATATCTCCCTTCATTTACTATATTCTTACGCATAATTTTCAATGAATATGATTACTAATTTAATAGAATTGCTTCAACTACTATGTTTTCATTTAAGCTCTTCCCATACAGCCAACGAGGTGAAAGTTGCCTTGCGCAAATATCATCAAAGATTTTAAAAGAAATTAAATAACCTGAGTCTATATAAATATAGAACTCAGGTTATTTAATACTGTTTACTCGACAGGAGGCACTGCATTTTGATGGACTTTTTTATTGTCCATATCAATGCCTAATTGGTCCTTCAATAACTTCATACCTTTTTGTGTAAGATGGACAGCCCGACTCTTATCCGTTTTTGTAATCCATTCCTGTTCAAAAAATAGTTTTGCTATTGCAGATCCTAACCAACCAGAAATATGGTAGCGTCGTTCACTCCAATCAAGACAAGGTTTTGCAAATACCCTCCTCTTTATATGTGCCGTTTTAATATTTATTCCAAAATTCAGAAACCATTGCTTACCTTGTTCCGTTACAATGTATTCTCCTTCCTCTAAAATTAGAAATTCCTTATCTAGTAATTTTTCGGTTATCTCTACACCGAGTTTGCCCGCAAGATGATCATAGCAAGTTCGAGCATAACGAACTTGTTTTAGTTGATTCGATTGTTTTAAAGAACGAACTTGGACTGTTGGTGCGATTGTTCCTAACTTTTCAAGAACTTCTGCTACCTCTTGATTAGCAAGTCGATAGTAACGATGTCTACCATGTTGTTCAACTGTAAGTAGATTCCCCTCTATTAATTTAGAAAGATGAGAACTAATCGTTGGATTTGAAACTTTCGCCATATAAGCCAATTCGCTAGCAGGTAGTGCCTGATTATTCATTAAACAATCTAAGATAATTGCTCTTGTAGGTTCAGCAATTAGTTTAGCTATATATGAGATATTCGGATATACATTCATATTTCGATGATACCCTAACTATTAAACTGATACAATTATTTTAAGTTTAATAGTAAAGGAGAATGTATTATGAATGCAATTGATCTTAGTATATTAAATTTGAAAGAAACGAGAAGGCGCTCAGAAAAATTATGGAATTCTCTTCCTGACAATTTTCTTAATTGGAAACCTGATCATGAGGCTATGTCCTTTGGTGAAATGATTCGTCATGTATGGAGCTCAACTTTTTACTATCATATGATTTTAAAAAACAACGGCTCAATACATGATATACATTTCCCGTATGATGACGAGCCAATTACTTGTGTAAAAAAAGAAATTGAATTGGCACAAGTATACTTTACTAACTTCATAGAATATGTACAATCAATAAGCATAGCCGAGCTAGATTCAACCCTTATTGATCGAAGCGATGTTGGCTATGAAAGATATTTAGGCGACATGCTATTACGAATTGCCTATCATGATGCGGTCCATGCAGGTCAATTTTTACAATATTTACGAATGGTAAACTTGGAAAGACCTTTAATTTGGGATTAGATATGACAAATGTTTACAACGCTTCTATACTGGCATTATAATAATACGCAACCAATTATCTAACTAGTCGAAATTCTTATCGTTAGTTAAAAAGAGTAGTTTAGTTGTTGTACGATAATTAATATATGGGGATGATCACGTGAAAAAGCACTCTGAATTAAAAAAGCATTTATGTGAACTAGAGAAAAAACTATTAGAACCTAAAACTCGTACAAATCCCGCAGAACTGGACAAGCTACTTGCAGACAACTTTTTTGAGTTTGGAAGTTCGGGAAACATTTGGTATAAGAAGGATTCCGTTGGTGGAGACGGACTTAGTGTGAGAGAAATGACTCTTTCTAATTTTGAAATATACCCTTTATCGAAGGATACTGTGTTGGCGACATATTTTGTAAGAGATGAAACTAGAATGCAGAATACTTTGCGAAGCTCCATTTGGAAACTGATAGATGGAAGATGGCAAATGTTTTTCCATCAAGGAACACTTACAAAATCATGATAATCATTTATATTAAAAATCTACATCTCAATTTGGTACTTTGTACACATAAAAAGCACATGTTTGATTAGTAACCAAACATGTGCTTTCAAAACAACTATATTACCCATAAACAATAAAATGTAAGTTTAAAATAATTACGACCGAAACGCCGCATCCGCCAGCATAGATAGTGTTGCATCATCCATCGGCGGATTGTGCAATCCTGCTCTGACGTTTAAATAGTAACGATGAAGCGGATTTTTTTCTGATAAACTTTTTGCTCCTACGATGCGCATTGCTTTATCTACAATAGATATTGCCGCATTTGTTACTGCATATTTCACTGCTGCTAGTTCGGCTTGCAATGATAGTTTATCCTCTGCTTCATCGTACTTTTTCGCAATTTGATATAAAAAGACGCGAGCTTGCATAAGCTCAAGTTCTAATTCTCCAACTAATCTTCTAACATTCGGCAATAAACTAATAGAATGATTTAAACTATTTGGCTTGTATGATCCCGCAAATTGAACTGCATAATTTCTTGCTGCTTGTGCAATTCCTAAATAACATGCTGGTATATGTAGCAACCAGCCAATACCCTTTTGTTTTACTTTCCCGCCCTTTACATCTGTAAAAAAGCGACTTTCTATCTCTACATTTTGTAAGACAAGGTCGTGACTAGCAGTCCCTCGCATCGCAACGCTATCCCACGTTTCTTCAATGGATACACCGAGCGTGTTTCTTGGAATAACAAACTCACCAACTTCTTCTCGGCCTTCAATACTTGCTGAAATAATAAAATAATCAAGTATTGGCGCCATCGTTGTAAAGGTTTTTCTTCCGTTTATAACCCACTTATCGCCTTGTTGAACCGCTATTGTTTCTGGTTTACCGCCACGCGTCGGACTCCCTGTTTTTGGTTCTGTTGCTGCCCTGTTAAAGAGCGCACCGTTACGCACTTCTTCACAAAACCATTTGAACATCTCATCATTCCAAGAGCGATTTTCCGCTAACTCTTTCACAATACCAAGATGCCAGCCAATCGATAATGCAGTAGCTCCGCAGCCTTCCGCGATTTTCTCTTGAAATAAAACGAAGTCATATAAAGAAATCGCACTACCACCAAATTCTTTCGGTAACGTTAATTTCGTATATCCGATATCTTTCAAATCACTTATATTTTCATACGGAAATGATCCTAATTCACTTAGTTGATGCTCCCTTTCCATGAACTTCGGAATCAATTTATTTATTTTTTCAATAATGAAAGATTGTTCTTCTGTTTCAACAAATGAGAGTGCCATACTATAATCTCCTTTATGTTCGATTCATGAACCGCTCACTTTTTCATTATGATTATATGAAGCTACCTCTCTATTGTTTCACTATTCCGATAAAAATACAATGTTTTTGACTAATAAGAAAAGTTCCTATTTAAAATAGGTTCTTTTCTTATTAATCTCCCTTTAATGCCTTTAATGGCAATGAGGTTACATATCCAATGTACGAGAATAATTCTTTAAAGAAGAATGGTATTTCTGTGTCTAACGTTTTATATGCTGATGTCGGCGTTGGTGAAGCATACGCTTCAATATTAATATGTTTTGCGATTCTCATTGCGCGTTTCATATGAAGTGGATCACTTACAATCGTGTATGTGCGTATTCCGTTCTCTATTCCAACTTCCTTCGCATTCTTTAAATTTTCTTCAGTGAAAAGGGATTTAGTTTCTATTAAAATATCTTCCTCTTTTACACCTTGTTTCATTGCATATACTCTTGCAGTACGCGCTTCCTCAAGTTCTGCCTCGAACTTTGTACCACCTGTAAAAATAATCTTTTTAATATTTCCGTTCTTATATAAAGAAATCGCATGATTAATTCTTTCTTTAAATACTGGAGATGGTTTTCCGTTCCATGAAGCTGCTCCTAGTACGATACCAGCATCCGTTTTCACACTATCATCTGTTTTAAAGCGATAGCTCCAAATATCGTAAGCTGCATAACTTACATATAAAATAGCAGAACAAATCATTAGTAAAAATACTTGGAAGATTCGTCTTTTCTTACTCTTCTTATTTTCTTTCATTTGTAATTGCCTCCGTACATCATCCATACTTCTATCAAAAACATTTATATCAAATCGTTTTGTTTGAGTTTATTTAAAAGAAGGAACTTTACTTGTTATTTATGTATAAAAGGGTTTTCATTTAAAATTGAGGATTATCAATTCATTTTTTATTTGCGGTTTTCATTACATGTTTTAAATTCATAAGTTTATTACCATACAACTACATTGTAACGAATTTTTTCTCAGAAGGGAACGATGAAACAAAAGGAATTAAAATAAAGTAGCATTTTGTAAGAAAAAAGGTATATTTTTCATACATTTCGAACAATATACCTTTCAAAACACGAATTATAACCTTTCTTTATACAATTCTAATTTTTCTAACAGACGTACTTTCAAAACTGGCCATTCGCTTGCGATCATACTATACACAACTGCATCTCTCACATGACCGTTTGGCAATTTTCTTTCATTTCTAAGCACGCCCTCTTTAACTGCACCTAACCTTTCAATTGCTCGTTGTGCTTTTTCATTTCTTGCATCCGTCTTAATTTGTACTCTCAGCATATGCAGTTTTTCAAAAGCATACTGGAGAAGCATATACTTACACTCTGTATTGATACTCGTACGTTGCACACTTGGATGATACCACGTTTGTCCTAACTCGACTGTTTTATCTTCTACTGAAATATTATATAGACGTGTACTTCCTACAATCGTATTCGTCTGTTGATCCACTACAACGAAAGGTATTTGAGTCCCCTTCCCATAACCCCGTATCGCTTTTTGAACATATTGCTGCATATCTTGAACACTATCCATTTTAGAGATTAAATACGCCCAAATATCCCGATTTCCTTCTACAATCGAAAACAAAGTTTCGACATCATCACTATCCATTAACCGTAACTTTACTCTTTCGTGAATCATTTCCATTTGAAAGCCCCCTTTGTTGTTACTATATCATATGTAACAGAAACGTTTTATAAGAATAATAGAATATCTTTAAAAGAATTCCTTTTCAAATATATTCTTCTCGTATAAGGTAGAAAGGCTCATCAATAACCTTTAAAAAGGAAAATTTTGATAATTACCAATAAATACTATATAATGATGAACGGGAGGGGATAAAAATGCTAGATCAAATTACTTGGGGAACGCCAGGCAGCTTATTATGCTTAGGATTCTTTTTTGCAGGACTAGGAGTCTTCTTAAGAAGCATGACATCATATTCAAAAAATAAATAAAAGCATCCCAAACACATAAAATAGTACATTTTCATGTTTTAAGATATTTGATTTTCTTAGCTTGATAGTGATGTGGGAATACCTCGCTTTTAAACAAAAAAGCCTTCCTTTTATAGAAGGCTTTTTTTGTTATAGCTTTATCTTTTAAAAACTTTAAAGCAACAAATAAGCAAGCGGTGTAATAATAAGTAACGTTAATATTGTTCTTTGTACGTAGAGAATAATAAGTTCCGATACTTTTAACGGGATGTCTGTCGATAAAATACAAGGAATGGAAGCTGAGAAGAACAATATAGATGATACCGAGACAACCGCAATGACAAACTTTGTCACAAGTGGTGCACTTACAACTAAAAGAGAAGGTAAAAACATTTCTGCGATACCAACGGATGCCGCTTTAGCAGCTAGTTCTGCTTCTGGTAATTGTAATAGCCATGTAAAAGGATAAAAAATATAACTGATCCAATCAAATATTGGCGTAAATTTCGCTAAGACGATACCAATTAATCCTACTGACATAATGGATGGTAAAATTCCCATCGTCATAATAAAACCATCTTTTAAATTTACTGCAATATTTTTCATAATACTTGGTGCAGATTTTGATACCTCTAGCGCATCTTCCCAAGCGCGTTCTAATATTTTCTCTTTATAAACAGGCTCTGGGAACCCTTCTTTCGTTACATATGTATCTGGTTTTCTACTAAGTGGTGGGATTCTTACGGTGATAGCAGTTACGATGAATGTTACAACGAGAGTAGTCCAAAAATAAACATTCCATAAATGCATAATGTCTAATGTTTTTGCGATGATGATCATAAATGTTGCGGATACTGTAGAAAAGCCTGTAGCGATAATCGCTGCTTCTTTTGTCGTATACTTTCCTTCTTTATATACTCGGTTAGTAATGAGAAGCGCAAGCGAATAACTTCCAACGAAAGAAGCAACCGCATCAATTGCTGAACGTCCTGGTGTTTTCCATAACGGTCTCATAATCGGACGACAAAACGTACCGATAAATTCAAGTAATCCATACCCGACTAATAACGCTAAAAAAGCCGAGCCAATTGGAACGAGTAAACTTACCGATATTACTAGTTTTTCATACAAAAACGGCCCTACATCTGGTGCAAAGAACCAAGCTGGCCCTATTTTCAAACAATATAATACACCAAAAACGACGCCAACTACTTTTAAAAACGAAAAACAAATATCTAAGATAGATGTATTCCACTTTTTCGTATAAAACGGATAAATCGCACCCATTATCATAACGAGTAGAGCGTAATAAGGTACTACGCTCGGAACCGAAGCTCTAATCCATGATACGATATGATCAATCATAATGGAAGAAGCACCGTTTATCGTAACTGGTACGAAAAACATAAACACCCCAACTAGACTAGCGAGTATAAACCGGAGAATACCCCCCTTCTCACTCCCTGTCTTAATTACATTCCTTTTTAATTCAATTTCACTCAAAATTCGACACCTCCTATTATCTAAATATTCTGTATAATTATGTTAGATTCCTTCTTTCCATTTCTATATTTAATCATATAAAAAAAGCCTATTTAAAATAGGCTTTTTTTACTATCTCTCATAATCATCTACAATCACTTGAATCACACGATACGATTCCTCTGCCACTATCTTATTACACGTCTTATTCTCATCATATGTAATTAACGCTTTCCAAAGTGCCCAACCTCTCGCTCTATTCCACGTTTCTTCATCTATGCACAATACTTCTTTAAATATCTTTCTACTACTTTTATCAAAAAACGTCCATGCCATCGCTGCATCACAAGCCGGATCTCCTACTCCTAAAATACCAAAATCAATTACGGCACAAAGCTTTCCGTCCTTAACAAGTAGATTTCCTGGTGCAACATCTCCATGAACCCAAACTGGCTTACGGTTCCATGTTGACTGAAGTGCTAAATCCCAAAGACGCTTTAATACTATTTCATCAAAAACGTCCTTATTATTTTCAATAGCACCTCTCGCCTCTTCATCATATACAGATATAAGCCCGCCTCGGTAAAAATTATGTGCTCCAGCTATCGGGCCGTTACTCGCATCAATGGATTGCAACTCTACTAAAAATGCTCCTAAGTCCGCCGCAAATTCATTTAAGTCACGGACATTTTGTTTCGTAACTGTTTCTCCTTCTATCCACTTATTAATAGACCAAGGCCATGGATACGATTCAGATGGATTTCCTTTCGCAACTGGTGTAGAAATCGGTAAAGAAAGCTCCTTACTTAATATAGGTAGCCACTTATTTTCTTTCTCTACTTGCGGTGCATATGCCGCATCACTTGGCAATCTGACACTCATCTCATCCCCTAGATGAAACGTTCGATTATCATGTCCACTAAACTTTACAGGCTTCACCTCTAAATGTGCCCATTTAGGAAACTGTTCCCCTATCAACTTTTTAACTAACTCCGTATGAATTTGATTCATTCACTTACCCCCTTCTCTTTTGAAACTTACTAAGTCCATCTGTACTCCCAACATATTCAAAACCATTTTTCTTATAAAAATCATTCAACGTTCGATTATGCCCAACACAATCTAGTTTCAAAAACTCTTTGTCATTTTGTACATTCTCTTCTACCCACTGTAAAATCCATTCTCCAATCCCATTCCCCTTATACTTCCGTTTCACCGCAAATCTATGAATATATAAAGAATCTGAAACTTCCTCCTTACCAAAAATACGCTCATCCCATTCATTTTGTTTAGGAGATACTGTAACCGTACCGACAATTTCATTTTCTTTCACAACAACGTACGTATATTTCTCTTTTATACCTTCTAATATTTCAGCCGTAGCCTCTCCGCCTAACAAATACTGCCATTGATCCACTTCTTTATGTTGTAACCACTGTGCTACTTCTTTTAATAGAGTGATAATGCTATCGCTTTCCTCTTCAATAGCAGTTCGAATTGTATATTCTTTAACTGTGGTTCTCTCCATATTGCTGTTCCCCTTTCCTATCGCTATCATACTGATAAACGCGTTCTACCGTCATTTTCGTCGGTAACGTATTCAACATAATAACCTTGATTCCTTGCGTTTTCATACATCAATTCAATCTGTTTTTGATCTTTAGCGTAAATTGTGACGTATGTACAATCCGCAACTAGTAAAACTAATTCACACTTACTCTCTTTAAATTCTTCATATGTTTCAATATGTACTACTTCCTCTCCTTTTGAATACGCTTTTAAATCTGCAAAAATAACATAATATATATTGTCTTTAAATAATATTTTCAAATCTGATCCTTCCACTATACTTGGTTCTTCTGGAAATAATGCCTCATCCAATCCACCACGTGCTATTAAGTATGACTCCTCACTCCCTACCCACCAATCATATGAAGAAATATCAATTGGCTTTAACACTTTCCAAAGTAAATTATCATATTCATTTGGAATATCTACTGTAATTCCTCTTTTCATTTATTTGCTCCTAGCTTATTTATTTTCGTTTTCATTTCATACATTATATACCAAATTCAATTACCATATTTTGTCGATATCTATGTAACTTGTATTTCACCGCGAACAAAACCGTCCCACTACTTATGAAACGGTTTCTCTCTGCTTATATTTAAGTTTTCCATGCAATTGTTGCACTGCGCTTTAAAATAAATTCTAATATATTCATCACATCAGCCATTCATTCTTAATGCTCACTTCGTCTTCACAAAATAATATAAAAACCACACCGCATGATTTTGTTCATCGGCAGCTATTCTGCGCATTAACTCTTTCAGA
The DNA here is from genome assembly GCF_007678085.1 of Bacillus cereus. Taxonomy (GTDB): domain Bacteria; phylum Bacillota; class Bacilli; order Bacillales; family Bacillaceae_G; genus Bacillus_A; species Bacillus_A cereus_BE. The sequence goes on from NZ_VEDW01000001.1 coordinate 1,456,476, forward strand.
TGTGCATCCGATGTTTCATCTGAAATTTCCAAGTAAAAATCTACTGTCTTCTGTTCATCTTGTATAGCGAATTCTAATCCTTGTAAGTACGTATTTGGACATTCTTCCGTAATTTGTGGTTTCGGCTGCTGACCCGTTAAATTTGTATAGATTTGTACAAAATGATGGAAATGCTTTATTTCATCGTTACGAATCTCAAGAATTTGATTTCGTTCCGCCGTATTTGGAGCCATATTAGCTAATTTCGCATAGCAATTTATAGCACTAAACTCTCCGTTAATTGCTTTCTCAATATCACGAATCAGCTTATCATTTTGCCTATACGAATCATAATAATTCGAATTATACATCGTATCCCCTCCATTATTCCGCATAACATTTTATGCAATTTTAAATAGCAGGAGCATGTATACAAAAAGGAACTGCAAATCCGAACTTTTTTATTCCCTTTAACCTATAAGTTAATAAAAGATAAAAACGCTTCACTCCTAGTGAAACGCTTTTATCTTTTATGCGTTTAATTCCGTTTTGTGTTCCTTTCCTACACTACGTTTGAAAGCAGTCGCTAAAATAATCATCATACTTACCGTACCAATCCAAACGAGTACAGTAAGAGGTGTACTCCAGCTTAACCCTTTTCCGAAGAAGAATATTTCTCTCAGCCCTTCAATCATAAATCGCATTGGTAACCATGCATACACCCACTCTTGATAAAATGGCGACAACATTTCCGGTGCTAACGATAATAACGGTGCCCCGAAGAATAGTAAGAGAGCGAATACACCGATTCCCTTTAGTCCAACTAATGAAAGTACCACCGATATCATTAAGAAGAAACTAAAGGATGTAATAGATAAAAACAGTGCCGTATCTGTGAAGTTCGAAATATTTAACCCTACCATACCATCCGCGATCCATGTAAGACCGAACCCAATGACAAGTGTCGCAACAGCCCCTGTTACGATTTGTTTTAGTTTTAATACGAAGCTTTCTTTTCTTGTACCTACTGGCATTTTACTTATCGCAATGAAGATAATTGCTGCACTCGCTAAACTGGCAATCCATAACGGCTGAAATAAAGACATTGGCGAGTTACCGTTCGCACTATTTTTGCCGATTTCGTTCACATTTGTCACTTTCTTTGCAATCGGTGTTACTACATTTGTAACTTGATCTGCTGTTAATGTAGCTCCTTTTGCTTTCAATCCTTCTAGTAGTTGCGCGCGAACAGTATTGTTCATATTATCAACTACCCCATTTAACATTTGTCCTGCCATAGTTGACGCTGCTGTATTCATTCCTTGATTGATGAATATTTCTACTTCTGGCGAAGATGGCTGTGGTGTTCGTAATGATGCTTGTTTTGCGCTAAAGTCTTTCGGAATAACTAATGCTGCGTAATACTCTTGATTATTTAAGCCTTTTTGAACTGCTTCTTTATTTTTCACTTCTACCCACTTCATCGCAGGTTCTTCCTCTGATTTTGATGTCTTTTTCATATTATCAACAATCGTTTGCCCCATATCCATCTTTGGTTGGTTCGGAATTTCTACTCCTTGATCCTCATTTACAATTGCGATTGGCAAGTTTTTCGGCTGAGGTTGAACGGTTGGAAATAACGTTAATGAAAAAATAAAAACAACAAGTAGTGCAATAACTGGTGATAACAATAAAAGTTTATTTTTAAACATTTTCTTTTCTCCCCCTTACATTTGATTTATAATAACCAACAACGTGTTGTTTATTTATATTTTGAATTATATGTTCCAGTTGAACCTTATACAATAATCAAAAATCGTAAATGTGTCGGTTATAAGACACATCTTTGAAATGTGTTGGCTAAAATGAAGGAGGGACATGCTTTGCGTGATAGTAATTTAGATTTACGTGTTGTTCGTACGAAAACTGCTATACGAAATGCATTGGTGGAACTAATTGAAGAAAAAGGTTTTGACGCCATTACAGTGAAAGATATTACAACGAAAGCAAACATTAATCGCGGTACTTTCTATGCGCACTATCAAGATAAATTTGACTTAATGACGAAATGCCAAGAAGACATTATGTATGAGTTTTCCAGCATTGCAAAACGGAAGTTTCCAGAAGTTATTGCTGACCTTGGATCAAATCCTTCCCCAACGATGCCGTTTATACTTATCACTTCTATTCTTGAATTTCTAAATGAAAATAGTGATTTTATGAAAGCTGTACTGAGCCCAAAAGGAGATTTATCTTTCCAAACAAAACTGAAAGACTTTATGTGGAAAACACTATTTGAAGATACGAATGGTGCTCTCATTAATAAGGAAAACTTACTTGTCCCAAGTCAATACTTAGCTTCTTATATGGCATCTGCTCATATTGGTGTTATTCAGCAATGGCTAAATAACGGACAAAAAGAAACACCTGAGGAAATTGCTCGTATTTTATCAACGATCGCTGTTCATGGACCTTTTTATGCGGCCGGTTTAAAGAAATGAGCCAGCTATATATGACAAAAGATCATCTACTATAATAGCGGATGATCTTTTGTTTCATTACAACACTTCAATATAACCTTCTGTTCCATGCACCCGAATTCGCTGTCCGTCTTTTATTAATTTCGTAGCATTCTCTACTCCGACGACTGCTGGTAATCCATATTCACGTGCAATCACTGCTCCGTGCGTCATAAGTCCGCCAACTTCAGTGACTAACCCTTTTATAGACACAAATAATGGTGTCCAGCCAGGATCAGTAAAAGCAGTAACTAATATATCGCCCTCTTCTAAATTCGCTTCTTCCATGCTTAAAATAATGCGTGCTCTTCCCTCTATTACTCCTGAAGAAACAGGCAAACCTACAATCGCATCAGCTGGGAGGTTTTCTCGTTTATATTTACCTGTAATGATTTCTCCATCAGACGTCATAATACGAGGAGGCGTTAGTTTTTCATATAATTTGTAATCATTTTTTTGTTTTTGGATAAGCTCGTAATTTAGTTTATTCGTGCGAACAACTTCGTGAAGCTCTTCAAAAGTTAAATAGTATATATCATCGACTTCATGAATGACACCGCTCTGCACAAGTTGCTCAGCTTCTTTCAATAACGCCTGCTTATATATGAAATAACGATTAATCATGCCGTATTTTGGATATTCACGATAGCCGATACAATTACGGATGGTTCGAATCATTCGCTTCGTTTCTTCTACTTTTTGTTTACCATCTGGCAAGTGCTGTAATCGATCTACTAACTCTTCTTCTTTTTTCAAAGCTTCTTGCAGCCCTTCTTCAAACTTCCGCTTACTTGCACCATGTTCAAAGTCTCTTATATTATTTAAAATCATCAGGATAATTGTAGTTGGCTTTTCAATCCAGCGTGTTTTCGTAATATCAATTTCTCCGCTGCATCTCATTCCGTATTTATTTAGAAAAGCATCGATTGCCTCTCGAGCTTTCTCCCCGCCTTTAAACTGAACTAATTCATCTAAAAAGCTATCATCTTCTACATGTTGTAAATATGCAATAACTTCTGGATACGGCCGAATCACATCAGCAATATCCATTAATGCTAAACCCATTTCAGACGTAATATTATTTTGTACAGATTGAGAAAGCGTATCTGCTGCATTCTTTTCGCCTAGCCATTGCTCCATCTTTTCATTCACCCATGTTGAAGCGTTCATACCTGCCATAATGATAGCTATACTTTGCGGGTTAAATAATACTTTCTTTAATTGCTGAATATCTTCCAAAATAAAATCGAGTACATCTACCCCTGACTTCGTTTGCATGTTTCGTTTTAACTCTTCGATTGATGCTTCACTAGTCTTTATTAAATTCGTAACGATTGCCGGATCATTTTCGATTTCTGGTTGTGAATTTGCAGGTGGCACACTTTTACCAGCACTCTTTCCTTTTTCATCATTCGGTAACAATGTAATAAAATCATCTCGCTCGATTATAGTCGTTAATGCATCTCTTACGAGTGGATCTGATTTTCCTAAAGTGTTTATTAAATAATCTCTGCTAGCAGGTGAAGCTAGTTGTTGCGTAGCATCCACAAACAGCCGTCCTCCCGCTTTACGCATAGGAGCATTAGTCGTTAACAGGAAAAAAGATAACCCAAGCGGTTTCATCGCATCGGTCATCATTTGTTGGTGACCAACTGATATATACACATGATTTCCCCCATCATTTTCTTCAGGAATTGGATATAAAGTCGTAATGGGGCGACTTTGGACAATATAAAATGTATTATGGGCTAAACACCATTCAATATCTTGCGGACAACCAAAATAAGCTTCAATCTGTCTTCCGATACTTGCTAGTTGTAAAATTTGTTGTTCAGACAATGTTTGAAGTTTTTGCTGAGCTGGATCAATCTGTTTCGTCTCTGTTCCGCCCTCTTTTACAGCATAAATAGCTATTTTTTTAGTCGCTATCATCGTTTCTGTAATTTCGCCTTCTTTTACTTTATAATTATCGGCAGAGACCAATCCTGATACTAATGCCTCACCAAGTCCAAAACTGGCATCAATGGATAACACCTTTCGGTTAGAAGTAACCGGATCAGCCGTAAATAAAATACCCGAAGCCTCAGGGAAAACCATTTTTTGAACGACAACACATATAGAAACTTGATTATGTTCAAAACCATTTTGCATGCGGTACGTAACTGCTCGCTCTGTAAATAAAGAAGCCCAGCACTTTCTTACATGCTGTAAAACCGCTTCTTCTCCGATAATATTTAAATACGTATCCTGTTGACCAGCAAACGAAGCATACGGTAAATCTTCAGCCGTCGCACTAGAACGCACGGCATACGCATGTTCATTTCCAAAACGTGAGAGATAATGAGTTACTGCTTCCACTACATCAGAAGGGATTTCTACTGCCATAATGACTTCTCTAATCTTCTTACTCATTTCACCAACTTGAGCTCGCTCTTCCTTTTTCAACTTTGTTAGTTGCTGCAACAAAGTTTGAAGCTCTTCATTTTGTTCGATGGCCTTTTCATATCCTACCGTTGTAACACAAAATCCTTCTGGAACTTGTATCCCTTGAATGTTAGATAACTCCCCTAACTTCAAACCTTTTCCACCAACGAGTGAAAGCTGCGTGTTTTCTATTTCTTGAAAATCGAGAACGAAAGAACTCATGTAACATCTCTCCTTACTTTGCATGTGTTCTTGATTGTAGCAGGAGTAAATACGAATAAACAGTCTATTTTGAACTTGATTTACATGATATAATTAACTTAGGAAGAGATAATTTTTTTATTTCTCCCCCCCTCTCATTCACTTCAATTCCAACTCCAAACTTAAACATTCTTTGACTACAAAAAGCCTTTGTAAAATTAATCGTCTTATTTAATAGGGTTCTATTAGCTACTTTTGCGTAGTTTTTAACATTACATTAATATATTAAGATGAATATTTTATTAACCCATCACCCTCCTCAAAAAAATTGTAGCAACTATTATATAAATTGATATGTCTCCTCCTTAATTCTAGGACTTAATTTTTTTGTAATCCCCCACTAATTCTTTTCTCAAATCCCCCAAAATGGATTTGAGAAATTAGGGAACTATAATGTCGTATTGAAATATATTAAGGGGGATAACAAGTGGACAAGGAAATGAATTATGGAAGTGATTACAAGTTTATTCCAGCAACTTCAATTGAAAGTGGTCATGGCCTCGAAGTATTGCCTGATTTATTTTGCTACACGATTCAAATCGTCAATATCTGTTTTGTTGGAAATCCGCATACCGATGATTTTGTTTTAGTTGATGCTGGAATGCCTAAATGTGCAAATGAAATTATCTCTGTTACTGAGAAGCGATTTGGTACAAATAGTTGTCCAAGAGCAATTATTTTAACTCATGGGCATTTTGATCATGTTGGAGGGATAATTGAACTCATTAAATATTGGGATGTTCCAGTCTATGCCCATCAAATGGAGATACCGTTCTTGACTGGACAACAAAGCTATCCTGAACCAGATCCAACAGTTGAAGGTGGTATGGTAGCGAAAATGTCTCCCCTGTTCCCTAATGAACCGATTGATTTAGGAAGTAGCGTAAAAGCACTACCTACCGATGGAACTGTTCCCCATATGCCAGAGTTTAGATGGATTCATACACCAGGGCATACTCCTGGGCATATTTCATTATTCCGAGAAAAAGACCGAACTTTAATTGCTGGGGATGCTTTTGTTACAGTGAAACAGGAATATCTATATAAAGTATTTACTCAGGAACAGGAAATAAGCGGCCCCCCTCGTTATTTAACAACAGACTGGAAAGCCGCTAAAGAATCAGTCATTAAATTAGAAGAATTAAAGCCTTTGGTCGCTATTACTGGACATGGGATACCAATGTCAGGTGAATTGCTATCAACAAGCCTCAAAACACTCGTTCAAGAATTTGATAAAATTGCTGTACCCGATTATGGAAAATATGTAGACAAGAAGATACATTAAACATGAAAATACTTTTTATTCTTATAGTTAAGAAATAAAATAAAAAACACTGTACTTAGGCAACATCTCGATTATAAGAGTGGAACTCCCCTTTGTGAATAAAGCTCGATATTCCGCAAATACTATCCATAGTATAAGCCTGCTTCTTACCCGGCTTGTACTTCTTACCATTAAAAGGTGATTAAAACGGGTTACGCTCTTTAAAAGCATAACCTGTTTTTAATGAAATCTTTTATTCCATATACGTTTGAAAAATGGAGGAAAATGATGAAACATATTGTTGCTTTATTAATTAAATACACAGCGATAACTGCAGTATTACTAGTCATACTTAGTATCTTTAAAGGCATTTCAATTCCTAGAGTATTACTAATTTCTCTTTTCCTTACAGGAGCTGCCTATTTAATCGGAGATCTCTTCATTTTACCTAAATACGGAAATATGATTGCTACAATAGCAGATTTAGGCTTAAGCTTCTTTGGAATTTGGTTACTAACATCCTTGTTTACTGATTTAGATGTTACTCGTAATATTGGACTTTCTTCATTTATAGCCGCTTTAATTATTGGTGGAACAGAAATTTTCTTCCACATTTATATGAAGAGGCTAGTACTGCGTAACGATGATAATTTAAGAAATCACAATCATATTCGCCATGATAAATATGCTATGGAGATGTCAGAGGAATATATGGATTCTTCCACAGTAAATAAATCCAATCTTGAGGATACATCTAAAAAATAAAAAAGTGGCTAACGCCACTTTTTTATTTTTGTTTATTACGCTTGATCAGAATTTCTTACATGTAATGGAGGTGGAACTACCCACCCTTTTTTCTTACTTAAACGTAGCAAAGTTACACCTGCTTGCGCTTTTTTCATATGAAATTGTCCAAATAGCATCCCTACATCTTCTCGCAGACATTTTCCCATCACCTGACTACATGTCACAAGTCCAGCTGCTAATCCTGTAGAAACAGCTGCTGCTATTTCAGCATCATTAATACGCGCTCCTGGAGGAATATCTTCGATAGATGCAACTGGTCGTTCTGGAGGAGCAGGCGGTAATGCTACGCCATTAACCTTTAAAAGAGTTTTTAACTCTTCTATTTCCGAATTCATATCATTTTCAATTAAGCTTTCTAAAAACTTCTTCAAATCTTCGTCACCTGTGTGATTCATAAACACTTGATGGCTTGCGATTCCACCTTGTGCTGCTAGAAGATAACTCCAAATATCAAATACTTCTCCATAATGTAACGGTTCATTTTGAGGATTTCCACTTAAAATACCCATTTTTAAATTCCTCCCTTTCGAAAATATCATAATAAATATTGATTTCACTATTGAAATCAAATTTTTAAGTATGCTTTTTCCTGCAAAAGATTTTCTACTATGCATGGAAAACACCTTTCCAACACTGTGTGTTTATTGTTTAGGAAAGTCGTTTACAAATAAAATACTCAAAGATTATGAAAGAAGATTATCAATAATCTTTGAGTGAGAATCCATTTACTATAAGGTTTTTTATTTTTATACATATACAAAAGAAATTGATTTACATATCTGCTATATTGTATGCCAATTTACTTAGCGGTTAGCTCTACCACCAAGTTGTTGTTCAGCCATTGCTACTAAACGTTTTGTAATTTCACCACCAACAGATCCGTTTGAACGAGCTGTTGTATCTGCACCAAGTTGTACACCAAACTCTTGTGCAATTTCATATTTCATTTGATCAAGAGCCTGTTCAGCGCCTCGAACTAACAATTCATTACGACTTCCACTGTTATTGTTTGTCATATCGTTTCACCTCCAATGCTTTTAATATGCTACAAATTATGAAATAATAATTATCCTTTTTATGGGAGTTAGATTATGTATAAATATTGAGTTTCTTCTTAAAATAGGGCAAAAGATATAAGAAAGAAGAGCTACTATAACGTACTTTCATAACAACAATGTGTATAAATTTCTTTTTACTAAAGATTTCTGTTTTGCCAAAAGATACATATAAATTATGAAAAATGATTTCTAAGGAGATATGAGATGAAAGCTGTAACCTATCAAGGGCCAAACCAAGTACAAGTTAAACAAGTGGATGATGCAAAGTTAGAGAAAAAAGATGATATTATTGTAAAAATTACTTCAACCGCTATTTGCGGTTCTGATTTACATTTATATCAAGGCAACATGCCTTTACCGCAAGGGTACGTTATTGGTCATGAGCCAATGGGCATTGTTGAAGAAGTTGGTCCAGATGTTACGAAAGTAAAAAAAGGAGATCGTGTTGTTATCCCCTTTAACGTTGCTTGTGGACATTGTTTTTATTGCCAACATGAAATGGAAAGCCAATGTGATAACTCCAATCCTCATTACGATTCTGGTGGATACTTTGGTTACACAGAGAAATTTGGTAACCATCCAGGTGGACAAGCAGAATATTTAAAAGTTCCTTTTGGAAATTTCACTCCATTTGTTATACCAGAATCATGCGAACTTGAAGATGAATCTCTACTGTTTTTATCCGATGTTTTGCCAACAGCCTATTGGAGTGTAATAAATGCAGGTGTTAAGCCAGGTGATACTGTTATCGTCCTAGGTTGTGGACCTGTTGGATTAATGACACAAAAATTCGCTTGGATGCAAGGTGCTAAGCGCGTAATCGCAGTCGATTACTTAGATTACCGAATGAATTATGCAAAAAAGATTAACAATGTTGAGGTATTTGAGTTTACAAAATTTCCTGATATGGGAGAACATTTAAAGGAAATCACGCATGGCGGTGCCGATGTAGTCATTGATTGCGTGGGCATGGATGGAAAAAAATCACCACTAGAATTTCTAGAACAAAAGTTAAAATTACAAGGTGGAACTCTCGGTCCTATTCAAATTGCTACGAAAGCTGTAAGAAAATACGGAACGGTTCAAATGACTGGTGTTTATGGTGGCAATTATAATGCATTTCCACTCGGGGCATTTTGGGTTAGAAATATTAATCTAAAAATGGGACAAGCACCTGTTATTCATTTTATGCCAGAACTATTTGAAAAAATAACAAACAAAGAATTCGATCCAAAGGAGATTATTACACACAAAATTCCCCTCGAAGAAGCAAGCTACGGTTATCAAATTTTTAATAATCGTGAAGATGATTGTATAAAAGTCATTTTGAAACCTTGAAGATACAATTTATTATTCTTCATGAAAAGGTAAGATTACACTCCGTAATCTTATCTTTTTTATTACATGCTAAGTAGCTATTCCCCCACTCTCATCTCATATCGAAAATAGTTATTTCAAAAAGACTTTGCATTTTACGGTAACGGTTTATTGGTAAAAAAATGAATTTAAGTATTAAGTAACCAACTAGCGGACACGATAACAATGTTAACTAACTTAAAAAGAGGTGTACTTCATGTTTTATTATAAAGAAGAAATAATTAATATGATTAAGCCGGATAAACCAGACCCAGCTGCTGCAAAAGTTTTACAAGAAATATTAGGTGGACATTATGGTGAAATGCGTACAATGATGCAATATTTCTTCCAAAGCTCAAATTTTAGAGGTAAAGAGAAGCAATATCGCGATTTACTTCGAGGTGTTTTTTTAGAGGAAATAAGCCATGTAGAACTTGTACAACATACAATTAATCAGCTATTAACTGGATCTGGTGAACCTACGCCAGGAAATGCTGGTATTGACCAAGCACCGCTTGATGAAGCGGTTAAACATGCAAACCCTCACCACTTTATTGTAGGTGCTCAAAGTTCATTGCCTGTTGATGCAGCTGGAAATCCGTGGAATGGATCTTGGGTATATAGTCATGGAAACTTAATTAGCGATTTACTAGATAATGTCGTACTTGAATCTACAGGCGTACTTCAAAAGACTAGAATTTATGAAATGAGTTCTAATCAAACATTTAGAGAAACTCTTGCATTTTTAATTGTACGTGATAATGCACATCAAAATGCTTTTGCAAAAGCTTTAGAGACATTAGGAGTTGAATGGGGGAAACTCTTCCCTGTGCCGAACTATGATATTAATAAATACCCAGAGTGCAGAAAATATGTAGACATGGGATTCCATAACGCACAATTTAATTTTAGTTTAGATCCAACAAGAATGGGAGAAATATTCCAAGGTGAATCCCCAAGTAGAAACAAAGGAACATTAACAGTAACGGAACCGCCAAAAGGTTTTCCTGTACCAGAACTTCCTGAAATGCCAAATGAGCATAGTCCCGGATTAAAAGATATGGATCTTTAAGATCATTATGGCCAACTATTTATTCATGGTTGGTCATAGTTCTTTATAAAAATTCATGTAAGCTTGTTGTTAATGTGATAGGATGTTTTTATAAATCCTCTTTATTTAAATCATATTTCTGCTCCTCTTAATTTTGTTTCTATGAACCATTAGACGCCACTGTATACTTACTTATAACCTCCCTACCTCTATTCACATATAATATCCCTATATTGTAAAAAAGAAGAGGGGCTTGTCCCCCTCTTCTTTTAATTTTTCTTTAAAAGGGTTGCTCCTGCAATCCCTGGATGTGTCATTTCGAATGGATCTAGAATTAATTCTAAGTCTTCTTGTGACAGTACACCATTTTTCACACAAAGTTCTCGAACGGATTGCCCTGTCGCGATTGCTTCTTTCGCAACGCGAGCTGCTGCCTCATAACCGATATGAGGGTTAACGGCTGTAATAATTCCTACACTCTTCTCAACATACTCTTTTAAGCGATCTTCATTCGCTTCAATTCCTTTTAAGCAATTATCTGTAAAGGCACGGAAACCGTTATTCATAATACTAATTGATTGCAGTAAGTTGAAAACTAATACTGGTTCCATCACGTTTAATTCTAATTGTCCTGCTTCTGAAGCAAGGCAAATTGTATGGTCGTTACCAATTACTTGGAATGCAATTTGATTAATTACTTCTGGCATAACAGGGTTTACTTTCCCTGGCATAATAGAAGAACCTGGTTGACGAGCAGGTAGCATAATTTCCGCTAAGCCAACACGTGGACCTGATGCCATTAATCGAAGGTCATTCGCAATTTTAGACATATTCATCATACATACTTTAAGTGCTGCTGATACTTCTGTGTATGCATCCGTATTTTGCGTTGCATCTACTAAGTCTTCTGCACCAACAAGTGGTAACTCACTAATTGCAGCTAAATGTTTTACAACTGCTTCAATATATTCTGGGTCTGCATTTAAGCCTGTACCAACTGCAGTTGCTCCCATGTTTACTTCATATAAGTGTTGACGTGATTGCTGAATTCGTTTCATATCACGTTCAAGTACGCGAGAGTATGCTTTAAATTCTTGTCCAAGACGAATTGGCACAGCGTCTTGTAAATGTGTACGACCCATTTTAATCACATGATCGAACTGTTCTGCTTTTAATTCAAATACATCATGCATATAACCCATCGTTTGTAATAAACTTTCTAATGCGTTTAATGTTGCGATATGAATCGCCGTTGGAAATGCATCGTTTGTTGATTGTGCCATGTTTACATGACTATTTGGACTAATATAATGATAGTCTCCCTTTTCCATCCCTAATAATTCAAGAGCACGATTGGCAATGACTTCATTTGCATTCATGTTCATTGAAGTACCTGCTCCGCCTTGGATTGGATCTACAATGAAATGATCATGCCATTTTCCATCAAGAATTTCTTGAGCAGCTTCTGCAATTGCGCCGCCCTTGTTCAATTCCAATCTTCCTACATCTGTATTCGCAAGCGCTGCTGCTTTTTTTACAACTGCGAACGCCCTAATTAAACTTTCATGAATTTTGTACCCTGTAATCGGGAAATTTTCAACAGCGCGTAAAGTTTGAATTCCGTAATATGCCTTAATAGGTAATTCCTTTGCTCCCAAAAAATCCTTCTCCACTCGCATGTTCTTGTTTGTCATTGACATTTTAATTTCTCTCCCATATTAAATGTAAAACCTAAATAAATCATATGAAGTCATTACCAATCCTTATCAGACTTTATTGTTAAATCGTAGGCTAAAGGCTCTTCAATAATTTTTTTAATCTCTTCTAATTTATTAGTTTTTCCAAGCGTCCACATCAATTTTGCTATGATGGCTTCCGTATTCATATCTCCAGACAATATTACTTGATGTTGCGCCACTTTCCGTCCTACTTCATAGAGAAGTATGTCTTCTCCTTCTTCCAGGCATTGAGTAGTAATCACTACAGCAATCCCCATTTCAGTCAACTCTTGAATTTTCGAAAGCAAGTTCCTTCCTTCAAAAGGTAATCCACCGTTACCAAAACTTTCAATAATAACCCCTTTATACAAATCTTTTAAACAATCAAATATCTCTGGCTTTGTACCTGGATACAATTTCATAAGAAAAACATCCGTACATAAATTAGTATTTATTGAAAGTTCATTATGGGAGGACGTTGGCTTCCAATGATATTTCACTTCATCTTCATTTACCTCAGCAACATATGGATAATTCACACTTTCAAATGCATCATAACTTTTTGTTCGCATTTTAACTGCTCTCGTCCCAATAATCACCCTACTATCAAAAACAATAAACACACCGCCAACATCCTCACAGGCAAATCTAAGAGCATCAGCTACATTTTTCTTTGCGTCTGTCTTTTTAAAACTAATAGGCACCTGTGAGCCTGTTAAAACAACTGGTTTTCTTAAACCTTGAAGCATATAAGATAACGCAGAAGATGTATAAGCTAACGTATCCGTTCCATGTGTAATCACAAACCCGTCATAGTCATCATAGTGATTAAAAACAGCATTAGCTATTTCTTTCCAATGCTCAGGTTGCATATTGGTACTATCAATATTCAGTAAGATTTTGCAATCTATTTCTAAGTTTCGAGACGACTTCGAAAAATAATTCAATAATTCCTCAGCGGACAATCCTGGAACAAGCCCTTCATTCCCCTCCACAGATGCAATTGTCCCACCAGTTGCAAGTAATAAAATCTTCTTCATACACAACCCCTCCATAAAATAAACAACGATATATCGTTCGCGTAATGCGTATTTATATTTATCATTATAGAACTTAATTTGAATTAATCAAGATTTTGTATTCAATACGCGTACTTTTTTTCTATTCTTGATTCTTTTTCTATGTTATAATTAATTTAATAAAATTAGATGGGGTATGAGACGAATGCTGGAACGTTTATCTAAATTAAGAAAAAATCAAAAATGGTCCTTACAAGAGACAGCAGATCGACTTGGGATTGCGAAAAGCACCTATGCTGGTTATGAAAATGGTTATAGATTACCTTCATTACAATCTTTATCTAAAATAGCAGATTTATTTGATACGTCTGTAGATTATATATTAGGTCGAATTGAACATTCACATCAAAACAAAGATGTAATTGATATTACAAGACTCCTAAACGATACAGATCCAACACTTTTAATAGATGGAGAAGCACTTTCAACAGAAGAGATAATTGATTTTATTGCTTTTGTGAGAAGTAAACGAGAACTAAGTTCCAAGAGAATAGAAAATATTAAACCAACATGTAAAAGTTGATTCAATAAAAAACGAAGACACTACACTCTTTAAACTAAAAATACTTAGACAACTAATTTGTAAACGGTATATATAGGATTAATCCGAATTTATTTTATTAACTTTACATTTATAAATTATATTTTAATATTTTGCATATACAAAATATTCTTCTTAAAAACTTCCATATCAAGAAAAATCGTGGAACTATACTGATTGATCTAGTACTTCTCTCTATGCAGTTCATGCTGACAGCACTTGCACATAAATATGATTCCACTCCAATCAGAGAGCATGACAAAGAAAATAACAATACATTCTTTGGATTGGAAAAAGAGCGCTATGTATCAGTTATAATTCTATCTATTGATAAAATAGCCAACGAAGGATATGCTACATATCGTCTCCCTGTTGAGAGAACTGCAAAATGGAAATAGCATAAAACTTATATTAAATACTAAAGGAGGCAGAATAGTATGGAAATCATCACAGCTATTTTAGTAGGAATCGTAGCATTAGAGCATTTATTTATCATGATTCTCGAAATGTTTTTTATTAATTCAAAAGTAGCAAAACGCGCTTTCAAATTGCCGAAGCATTTAGAAGGAGATCGAAACGTAGCCATTATGTTTGCAAATCAAGGTTTATATAATGGATTTTTAGCAGCTGGCCTCATTTGGGGACTTATACTTGGAAACAATCACATTGGTTATATGGTTCAATTATTTTTCGTCATTTGTGTAGTGGTAGCAGCTATTTTCGGAGGTTTCACATCCAATAAATCAATTATCGTGAAACAAGGACTTCCTGCTATTTTAGCGCTGCTTGCCCTTTTATCTGTCATATAGAAAAAGAGAATTTCAATAAAAGAACTCATTTTTGAAAAAAACACGCTATTCTTTCTGACGATCCATAGGAAAGGATGGCGTTTTTATATGTCTATTTCTGTATCGAAAGAATTTGGAAGTATAACAGATTTCAAACAAGAATTATGTCATAAAACATAGTTTTTTAACCCACTCATTTTACTAATTTACCCTTTAACTCCTCCCTTTTTCTTTAGCTTCATCAATTCTAATAACATGGATTTTTTATTTGTCTGCTTAATGAATTGAGTATATAACTCTGGGAATTCTTTTTGAACTTCTTTATTTAATACTGTTTTATATTTAATCATATAAATTACTTGTAACAAGGTGTAAGTGTAACCTTTAGAATTGGTGTAGATTATGAAATTATGCGTCACGGAATGCTGATATGGTTACTGTAAGTGATAAAGCTACAGGTATAAAAACGATTAACAAAGCATCTTAATGTTTATGAAATGCTTTGTTAATCGTTTCTCTTCTCCCTAATCTCCTGCAAGATTCTATTTTTTATTAAAATTTTCCACATCTTATTTGATTTATTTATTCTGTAACACCAGATTGGGTTACTTTTACATCAGCTGTTACACGAAAACGTAACTGTTTATAGGATTCTTCCCATTCTTGACTGTTCCATTTCCTTACGTGAGTTCTACCAAGCTTTCTAAGCCCTATAGGATCTGTGCCTTTTTTAATAAATCTCTTTATCAATGTAGTTGCTTTTTTTTCTATTTCTGTTCCCATAATTTTTTCTAATTTTTTTATTTCTTTAGGGTTATCTAAATTTTTTGTTTTTGTAAATTCTTGAATTTCAGCTTTAACTTGAATATGAGCATTTACGAATGGATGCTTACTATTCCCCTCCATCTTATATTTCGTTCCCGCCTTTATATTCTCTATCGTGGCGTACGTGTTTGAAGAACCAGGTAATTTGAATTGGTATGTACCTTGTTTAAAATTATCTGTCAACAATTTAAATACAAATAAATCTTTAGGGTTCACTTTATCAACCATTTTACATCTTTTAAAAAGTGCTATTCCATTTAACTCCAACACGTTACCTTTTTTAGATATCATCGGTAAATATGAATCTCTCGCATCATCATTAAGTTGGTTTAAAAACATAAAAAAATTTGTTTTTGGCTGCGTTCCGTTGTCCATATTTTGCTCCAGTAAAGAGGATAGATAGGAAGAAATTTCTTTTTCTTTAGAATAGTTCCCCTTTAATAGTGATTCCCCTTTTACATTTGTAATTGCTAAATAAATTGCATTTCCCACACTAGGATTTCGGTTCAAAGTCTCTAAAATTTCCTGCATTCCCTTTTCAATTATTTTTTCATTAAATATAATCACACGCAATTGACCCAACTCTAGAGGTCCAGAAGATTTTTCGGATGCTCTTGCAAGAACTTCTCTACCAGTCTGGCCTGATGCTGAATAGATTTTCGTTTCACCTTCCCCCCCTCCTTTATAAGCTGAAATCGCAAAGGTTCCTTTTAGCTTACCTTCTGCTTCAGTATCATATGCCGCAACTTGAACTAAATCAATGTCATCCACAATTTTCGTTTTAGCACAACCTATTAAGAAGACACTTACTATAATGAAAAGTAACCATCGCTTCATGTTTATCTCCTTAACTTTATTTTGGCGGTTTGAATTAACCATAGTACAGGTAAGTATACATATATATACATAAAGCCAATTTGACCAGTCCAAGTATTTAATAAGTTAATTTTATTACGGTTATTCAAGAAAAATGATAAAACGAAGATGAATACGATGATAACTGGCAAAACATATTTTTGCTTTATTCCCAGCGCCTCTTTTATACCACGACTTACTCCCCACAATGTAAAGGAAACGTTAGGTAATATAAAAAAAGCCCAAACAGAAACAATAATGTATTCAAACCGCTCTATAAAGGGAAATTGTATAATTTTAATCATGCTTAAATATGCCCATATCGCGCTCGCTAGTTGTTTTTCACTAAAAAACGCGAGAGTTAAAATCATAAGGTATGTGTAGACAATAGTCGTTACTAAATTTGCATAGTGCGCATATTTTTGAGACGTTCTTGCCTTTTTAATAAATGGGTAGTACAGCAATAACATTTCAAATCCAAAAAAGCTAAACATATTTCCTTTCATTCCTTTCATAATTTCTAGGAATGAATGCTGTGCAATTGGAAATAAATTTTGAAAATCTGCATACTGCAAAGGATAAAAAAATGTGAAGATTAGAATGCTTGGGATAACGATTCCAAAGAAGCCGATTCCGGCAACTACCCGAAATCCTCCAGTAACAATGTAATAACATAGACCCAAAAAAGCCCCTGCTATAATCCAAGATGAAATGGAAGGAAACATCCAAACATGTACTACTTCGATATAAGTATGTAGTGTTGTTGCACCTAACAATACAATATAAGATAAAAAAATGAAGTTGAACATTCCACCAATCCATTTCCCAAACACGTTTTGATTGATTGCAATGATATCTCCATTACCCTGATTTAAAATCTGATATATGATCCAAATCATAAGATTAACAGATATTCCAAAAAGTAGCGTACTTATCCACGCATCATTTCCAACTAATTTTGCACTAATCCTTTCAAAACCAAGCATACCAACCCCCATCTGTATAGTAATAATTAAAAAAAATACCATATATGGAGAGACTTGATACTCAATTGGGACCTGTTTCATAATGCTCCTCCCTGTTAATTTCAATCATCAAAATCATTTCGTGATTTGATTTTATTTTTCTCTACCCCTTCTGGATTAAAACGAAAACGCTGTTTAGACCTTGAAAAAATAGGACGTCGGAACATCGCTGAGATTGGCATACGTATAATGCTGTCTTTCCAATCTGTAGGGCGTGTAGGATAAAAAGGGAACAAATAAGGACGTCTTAATGATTCTGTACGTAATAGGCGTGCTAAAAGTAAAGAACTTGTTAAAACAATTCCTAATAAGCCCAACAGGTGTGCAGCTATTATAAAAGGAAAACGAATTACTCGAATTGTATTCCCAATTCGATATATTGGTGCTGTAAATGAACTAAGAGCTGAAAGTGCAACAATGATAATAAGTACGTTACTTGTAAGACTTGCCTCTACCGATGCTTGTCCAATAACAATACCCCCTACTATACCGACAGTTAGACCCACTTTAGTTGGTAAACGTGTCCCCGCTTCTCTCAGTAATTCAATCGTTATTTCTAAAAAAAGTGCTTCAATGACTGGAGGAAAAGGTACTTTACTTCTCGATATGATCAACGTTTCAAGAAGTTCTTTTGGAATTAGCTCATAATGATATGTTAAGATCGCAACATATAATGGAGTCGTTAAAACAGAAAAGATAAAAGCAAAAATCCTTAACAGTCGAAAAAATGAGGCCATAATCCAAGGCATGGTATAATCTTCTGTCGTAGAAAAAAAGTCAATTAATGTTGTTGGAAGAGTGATAGCATAAGGCGAGCCATCTACAAAAAGTGCAATTTTCCCTTCTGCTAATACAGCTGCTACACGGTCAGGACGTTCTGTATTCAAAAATTGAGGGAATATAGAATTCGGGTTGTCTGCAATTAACTGAATCAAATAAGTACTATCCAAAACATGGTCTGTTTTTATTTGGCTTACCCGTTTTATAATTTCTTGTAGATTTTGATCATTTACAATTCCCTCAATAAATACAATTGCAACAGTTGTGTTAGAGAGCGCGCCTACTTTCAATTCCTTCATTTGTAAATAAGGTGTTGGAAGCTTTCTACGTACCAAATTTAAATTCACATCTAAATCTTCGACAAATGCGATTTGCGGACCCACAATATTGTATTCAATTTCAGCTTTTGTAATATCCCTTTTTTCTTTCTTTGACACATTTACTAACAAACAATTTAATGTATCTGTATCAAACTGAATAAGTATATAGCCATTTAAAATACTATCCTGAATATCTTCCATTTGATTTGTTACTTTTGAATTCTCAAAGGGTAAGACAGACTGAATATCTTGTAACGAATCGAAGCTCTTCTCTTTTATATAAGTCAAAACCTCTTCATGAAATATATTTACATCGATTAATGTTCTAAAATATGAAATGACTATAGAGGATTTATTAGAAGCAATTTCCAACGTTATAAAATCTTTAGATTTTTTTAGTAATTTCATTAAATCCTGCAAAGATTCTATTGGGTAAACAGATATTCTTTCATGTGGTTTCAATTGATAATACCCTTCCTTTCAGAAAGAAACTATATATAGTTTTCAGGAAATTGCAATTTTTAAAATTAGAGATGGTGATATGTAAGTATACTTATTGAATTAATAATAACGCCTTTGAAAATAACTTAACCAAAATTAGTTAAAAAATGTATTACAAGTAAATATTAGAAATATTTTCAAGAAGAATTACGATATTAAAAACATCCTTTCTTTTGGTTCTAAAGAAAGGATGTTTTTATAACAAGCTTTTTCAAGTGTCTATTCTATAGGGTACAATTTTACCAGTGTTCTTCTCTTTATTATTTCATTAAGTAACATTAGCATTACATTCTGTATGGTTTCTTAAAAATTTCAGTAAAAGAATATATTAATTTTGAAGTGTACAAATAGGGAGAGTGACTTCAACTATAGTCCCCTTATTCACTTCACTCTCAATAAATACCTTTCCCTTATGTGTTTCAATGATTTTATAACAGATCATTAACCCTAAGCCAATCCCCTCTTCTTTAATACTATAAAAAGGTTCTCCGAGGTATGGTATACGTTCTTTTGGAATCCCACACCCTTGATCGATAAAACAAATGCTTAATTGATTATTATCAAGTATATTTAATTGAATTAGAATTTCCCCTCCCATCGGCATAGATTCAATTGCATTTTTTAATATATTAACAAATACTTGTTTTAATTGATTTCCTTCACATGAAATCAATGGAATACCAGGGTTAAGATCGATTCTAAATTTTATATTATTCATCATTGCTTGAGGTTGTAGTAGCATTAAAACTTGATCCATTAGCACACTAATATCATTAGGTTGTATTTTTACCACCTGTGGTTTGGCTACCGCCATAAATTCAGTTGTAATGCTCTCTATACGCTCAATCTCTGATGATACTATATTAATATAACCCTGATTATTCTCATTTTCCGTTGATTTTAGTAATTGCATGAACCCTTTCATTGCAGTTAATGGATTATTAATCTCATGAGCCATTACAGTCGCTAATTGTCCTACAACAGCAAGTTTTTCAGATTTTTGTAGTAATTCTTCTGTTTTTAATCTTTCAGTAATATCACGAGAAATACTTAAAAAGACCTTTTTACCATTTAACTTAAAAACACGCACATTAAACTCGGTTGTTATTATTTTTCCCGTTGGAAAAACATATTCATCTTGCAAAGTGAAGGAAGTTTGTCCCTTTTTAATTTTTTCTAACAACCTTACGATCATTCGAGAATCTTGTGGTACTACATCTGGAAATGATAGTGAGAGCAACTCTTCTCTACTATATCCAAATCTTTTACACCCAACAGGGTTTACCTCAATAAATCGACTTGGGGCATGATCTTCATTCAGCTCTACTACATATATGGCGTCAGTTGCTTGTTCAATTAGTGCACGGTACTTCATTTCACTATCTCTTAATTGCTGGTGTAATCGATGCCGTTCTCTTTCTGCTTGTTTTCTTTCAGAGATGTCTCTACATATTGCTGATAAAGCTATCACATTTCCTCTTACATCTAGTATAGGAGAAACTGTCAAACTGACATCAAGAAGACTTCCATCGTTACGTTGTCTAACAGTTTCTAATCTAGTCACTACGGATTCGTTAGTTAGAATTTTCTGAATATTTTCGAGTGATTCTTCCATTAAAAAATCTGGTACACAGGGTAATCTCTTACCTATGATTTCTTGTGATGACCACCCAAATATATTTTCATAAGCTTTATTTGCTTGTAAAATATGCCCTTCTCGATCAGAAATGGTAATAGCATCTAGATTGTGCTTTATAAATGATTCTAATAATTCTTTGGTAGCCCTTAATTCTGATTCTACCTTTTTCCTTTCGGTTATATCAACTGTAGAACCAACAACTTCAATAACTTGTCCATTTCGTTTAATTGGCCTAAGCGCAATAAGAATAATAGTTTTATCATTTGGCCAAGGTAATTCAAATATAATTTCTCTCCCTTCCCACGCCTGAAGATAGTACTTCATCAATTGTGGAACTAAATGTGGAGGAACAATAGAAGCATCAATAGTGCGTAAGCTTTTTCCTACCACCTGTTGAGAATAAAATCCGTTTTGATAATAAAACTGTCCATCACATAAAGTGTGTATAAAGTGCTTACCCACTTTTTTAAATTTAAAAATTCCTCCTTGAAGCTCATGTACGGTATCTATAAGTTCTTTCTTCGATTTTTTTAACTCTCGATTTATTTTAGATAAGTCTTGTGTTAAATAATACAATCTCTGGTAGGCTTCCATAAGAAATAGCCCAATCAAAAGTCCTAATGCTATATATAATAAGCCTCCTGTGTAAAGTAATGTAGTATTAAATAATATGCCAACTAACCACTTTATTCCGACAAAAACAGAAAAATAGAAAGATGCACTTTTAAAGGGATGAAGGTTTTTAAAATATGTTTTAAAACTAGTAAATAGGATACCCATACCTAAATAAGCAATCACAGGAGGTTCCCAGTAACCTCCAATGTAAAAGATACGCATTATAATAATGCTAATTAACGTAATCCAACCAGCAATACGACCAAAGTAAATAAAAGATAGAATAAGAGGAACAACTCGAAGATCGTAGGAAAATCCCATGTATGGAAAAGAAAAGAACATTAACGTAACTGCAATAATCCCTCCATAGAGTTTTTCTAAATATTTCCTGAAATTAATTGTAAACACTTGAATAAATATTGCTGCGCTAACTAATAAAGAAAAAATAGAAAGATTGATGAAATAATCTTTAATAATCATGTAATGTCCCTCCTTGCATTAAGTGTATTCGACAAAAAAGCTAAAAATCCTACAAATAGTATAAACAGTTCAAATGCATAAAATTTAAACTAGGATAAAATCTAGAAAAGTAAATTATGAGCACAGCAGATAAGATATTTTAGTGAAAAATAGTTAAAAAAGATAATAGCAACCGTTGACTACTATTATCTTTTTTCTTTAAGTTATCGTAATATGTCTGAAACTCTAAGGGACGTGGTATGTCATTTCATCGAACAATGATTATATGCTGAGTTCATGAATATAGAAATTTCATCTGTAATTTTTGAAATATAACACAAAAAACAAAACTATCTTTAAAAATGGAAAAAGCCTATATAAATGTCAACTAATCTATGTACAAAAACGTTCACTTAATTTTGCATAAAATTACTGCACTTAGGAAGCGAAGTAGTTCTTCAGGGTCCATAAGAACACCTGTAGATGCTTCAGGATAACTACATAATTGTATGAGTATGAGTGATGTACTTGAAACCTTTCGGTAAAACCATCCACATAATGCAACTAACTCCTTGGTTCAATATTTACTTTTTCTTTAGCTAAGTATTCTAGGACATAAGGAGATATATGCCATTGCAATTTTTCAATTAACTTGGTGTCTAGTTTATTGTCCAGCTCCAATTACTTCGTTACTTTTCAGATTCAGTTCATTATATTTTGTACTTTGTCTTTATACACAACATATTCTTTACCACCCACTACTGCTACTACCGCAAATTCATCATTTGGATTGAATGAAAGCCAATCAGCCCACATGTTAGTATTAGCCCCTCCGCTCCACATATTATGAACAGTGTTTTTAGTTAAATTCATAACTTTATAAGACGCATTTGGCGCATTTGTTCCAGTCTTTATTTCAAAAGTGTATGCGTTATGAATTTTTTTATAGAAGTAGAAAACGTTTGCTGGACGAAACTGATTCAAAAAATCCTGTTCTTTTTTCTCTGCAATTTTTATCCCTTCTTGCAAAGTGACAACATCTGTTTTTAATGTTTTCCAACTGTTTTTCGCTGCATTCAAGCTAGGGGTTAAGAATTTATACTTATTTTGATCAGCTTTTTGATCAGCTTTATCAATATGTCCCAGTACACCCGAATATTGAGAATCTAAATCCTCCCATTGCGTAGACATATAAGTAAGAGCAGTGATAGCACTATCAAGCATACTATGCATATCACTAATATTATGAAATGCAACTCCAACTACACGATTCAATGTTATTTTATAATCTACAGTCTGACGCAATTTTGCTAATTCAGGTTCTAGCCAACCTAACTTACCTCTTGCATCACCTATCATTATGCCACCAGCAATCAAGGTTGGAATAAAGGGGATTTTCACCATGTCTAATCCCTTAGATTCTATGTCTTTCTGATATTTTACTTGTCCTAAAAGGTCCTCTAGACGCTTTTGGTCAGCCTCCACATCAGCACCTTGGTTTTTTAAAATCGATTGCAATGTCTCTTTATGACTTCCAAATGTTCTAACATCTTCTCCAATAGCATTTTTTAATTGAATTAATTCTTCTATTAATACTTTTGCAGACTTTTGATTTTGTTGAATTCCTCCTTGTAAATCTGTAATCCCTTTTTTTAAAGTATCTCCATTTCCAGTATTGATCGCCTCTACTAATGTTTCATAATGATTTTCAAATTTTGTATCGTAATCTATAATGCCTGTCAATGTATCTAAAAGCTGTTTTTTTACTTGTGTATTCCATGTAACAGCATGTGCTCTTGCATTCTTTTGATCTTGTACAATTTGACTAGGTAAATCTGCATTTCCATTAATAGTTATTCCTTCAAAATTTACATCTGGATTATGAATTAGCAAATAAGAATATTCATTCATAGCTTTCGCAAATAAACCAGCATCTTGCAAAGCTTTTTTCATCTGTTCTTCGTTTGCTGAAAGAGACATATTTTCAGTGTTCGTTTGTCCAATTTCAATTGCAAAAGTTTCTATTGGTATGACTGCATAAGTAGTTGTTATAGTTAAAAACGCTGATACAGCGAGTAGTTTATTAGGGATTTTTTTCATCTTTTCGTATTCCTCCTATATAGGCTATGGTTTCAAGTTCTAATCTTATTAAAAAGCGATGTCTTTCAAAATGAGTTCTACATCTTTTATTAGTATCGTTTGAACTTTCTTTAGCAGCCTTCAAATCATTAAGTATTAAAGAAAATGTATATAATCTGCTTCAAATTAACCGATTCTGTTGCAAATTTTTAAAAAGCAATTAAACTACAAGGTTATTTTTTATTCGAATAATACTTATATATAATTGAAAGGCGAAGTCTTTAATGAGACTCCGCCTTTCTGTTATATAAGGATTTATTAATTATAACTTTTCTGTTTAGCAGTGTAATCATAGACTTTCTATGTTTTAGTTCACTTTACAACAGAATTAATATTTCCCTATTTTTGTGGAGTAACAGTTTCTACTTTTAACTCCTTTATTCCTTCTTTTAATGTAACAGCATCTGTTCGTAATGTTTTCCAACTGTCTTTCGCTGCATTTAAATTAGGTTTTAAGAATTTAAATTTATTTTGATCGGCTTTTTGAGCTGCATTCTCAATATGCCCTAGAACGCCCGAATATTGAGAATCTAAATCATGCCACTGCGTGGACATATAAGTAAGAGCGTTAATAGCATCATCAAGCGCCTTGTGCATTTCATTAATATTACTGTAAGCAACTCCAACTACACGATTTAAGGTTACTTTATAATCCACGGTCTGACGTAATTCTGCTAATAAAGGCTCTAACTTACCTAAATTATCCCTTGCTACTCCCACTATAATACCGCCAATTATTGGTAGACCCAAAATAGCGCCCTTCATTACATTAAACCCATCAGATTCTAATTGTTTATAATAGTTTACTGATCCTAATACTTCTTCTAGACGCTTTTGATCGGCATCAACATCTGCACCTTGATTTTTTAAAATTGACTGCAAGAGCTCTTTATTACTTCCAAATGCTCTAACATCGTGTCCAATAGAGTCTCTTAATTTAGTTAATTCTTCTATTAGTTGTTGTGCATACTTTTGATTTTGTTGAATTTCACCTCGTAAATCTGTAATCCCTTCTTTTAAAGTTTCTCCATCCCCTGTATTAATTGCCTCTACCATTGTTTCATAATAATTGTCAAACGTCGTATCATATTCAACAATACCAGTCAATGTATCTAAAAGCTGTTTTTTCACTTTCGTATCCCAAGTAACAGCATGTGCTCTTGCATTCTTTTGATCTTGTACGATTCTACCAGGTAAATCTACATATCCATTAATAGTAATTCCCTCAAAATTCACATCAGGATTTTTAATTAACATATAAGAATAGGCATTCATAGATTTTGCAAATAATCCAGCCTTTTGCAAAGTTTCTTTCATCTTCGCTTCATTTGCAGAAAGAGCCGTATCTCCATTGTTCGTTTGTTCAATTTCACTTGCAAAAGTTGCTACAGGTGAAACTACATTAGCGGTTGTAATAGTTAATAACGTCGATACAGCGAGTAATTTGTAAGGGATTTTTTTTATCATTTCATTTTCCTCCAATTTAGGTTCTAAATTTCAGTTCTACTCCTGTTTAAAAGCAATATCTTTTGAAATGAATTCTGCATCTTTATGAATATCATTCCAACTTTCTTTAGCGGCTTTTAAATCATCTGGTATTAAAGAGAATTTGTGGTCTTGCATAGAATCGATATTATCCAGTAAATCTGTATAATTTGCGCCCATTGTATTCCATTGCTTTTGAATATTTGTTAGAGACAATATCGCTTGATCTACAGTCTGATATAGATATGCCAATGTTTCTTTCGCGTTAGTAAGCGAAAGAACTGCTTGATTAGCACGATCTGCTTTCATACTTAATTCTCCGATTTTGTTAGAAATTTCATTATAGGAGTCCATATGCTTAGATGCTGTGACACCAGCCGCTGTTCCTAAACCAATACCAGCTGCACCAAGAGCCGAGAGTCCACCAACAACAGCCGGTGTTGCTGTACCGCCAGTTACAACAATAACTACCGCTCCTCCAATAGCTGCAATAACTAAAATAGCTGCTCCCAATCCACCACCAATTGACCATGCTAATACATCATCAAAATGTTTTTTCTGAGTAGAACGAAGTTGCTCAATTTCAGCTTGAAGTTGTGGAATCGTTGCCTGTTGACCTGCTAATATTGCAGTTAATCCACCTTTCCCATCTGGACCACCAACATTATTTTTAAAATCTGTAGAATTTTGATATAGTTTCCCTTTGAAGTCTTGTAGCATCTTAATCACATCTGTAACTTCTTTTGAATTTGTATTGATTGTAGTAATTAAATCATTTATACCCTCTTTTAGACCTGCCTTATCTTTCTTTTGTACCGTTTCTACTAATGTGTCGTAATAATTTTGAAATTGTTCATCGTAATTTACAATATTACGAGCAGTTTTTTGAATCTGTGGCTTCGCTGTATCTAACCAGTAATTCGCATTGATTCGTGACAGCTCTTGATTAAGGTGAATATTTTTGAGCAACTCTCCCCCCTCTGGGCCTAAATCAATATTAGATAAATTTACATTTGGCTGCTTAATCATTGTTTTTGCGTATAAATCCATTACTAGAATATGAGACCCTGTTTCAGCCAATGCTTTCTTCAGTCCTTCAGGGCCCAATGCATAATTGCCTACTTTTTGTTCTTGAGCGGTTGTTTCTTGTGCAAATGCATGAATAGTGTTACCAGTAGTAGCAGTTATAACAGTGGCTAATGTAGCTAAAGTTAGTACTTTGAATGGAAATTTTTTCATGACTATTCTCCTTCTTTCGCTAAATAGTTATAATCTTTATGGATTCTCAAAAACGTAATATCAAAATTTATATACTTGTTCTTCAAGGTAACTTATTACATTTTTTAATTGTCTTAATGTATCTTTTTGAGACTGCTCGTTAGTTGTATCAACATTAGTAGATAATTTTGTAATGCTATTTTTTATTAGATTTAAATCTTCTTTATAGCGCTTTAGTAGATCAAGTTCTACATCTACTTGATTTGCAAACGTATGCAAATCATTTTGTGTAAGAAGAAGCATTGATTTTTGTAAATCAGCTATTGATAATTTCGTTGTTAAATCATATATTTTTTGATTTTGTTTCTCTAAATCATCTAAATATGCTCGCTGTTCTGCTGTTAATTTATTTACTTCAGCAAAAACGCCAAATGTTTTCTTAATCTTTTCGGTATCAATGGCTTTCATCAGGTCATACTCTTGTGTTTTTGCTGCGGCTGCGGCTGCTATTTCACCTTGTTTGCTTTTCTCAATTGCTTCACGAGCTGCTTTTTTTGCTGATTCAATCTCTAGAGCAGTTTTACCTTGTTCTGTCGCTTCTTGCGCCGCTTTTTTCTCCGCTTCTAGAATAGAGTTGTTAATTTCTTTTCCTTTGTTATACGCTGCCACCCCTGCTTGAGCAGCTGGTTCAATAATTTCTTTTGAAAGACTATAAACTTCTTTGAATATAGCAAATCCCTGCTCATTTAAAGCTCCAGGTATTAATGCAATTTGTTGTAAATCATTTTGAATTGCTTTTTTGGTATTTAATATTTCATTTTTTAACTGATCTATTTTTCCTGTTCCATCTGTACCTAATATGCCTTGCGCAGTTGCCACATTAGTATCAAAATCTTTTAATTTTTTATCAAGCTGTAATTTAAGATCTGTTAATTCATTGATTTGTCGTTGCGCATTTTCTTGATTCGTCATAGCCATTTCTTGAAGTACTTCAAGTCTATCCGAAAACCCTTCTCTATCTTCTTTATTGTCTACAAACGATTTTAATGTCGGGTAATAGCTATTAAATTTTGTTACAAATCCTTTACTTTTTGAATTTAATAGAATTAACTGTGGATAGAGTTCCGATGACCATTCCTTCATATCTTGTTTGATTAGGAATTGATTTGTATTTAAAGCTGGGACTTCCTCTAGCTGTACATTAGGACTCATTAAAGATTGATCAATATACGTTTGGATTAATTTAGATTGCGCACCTAATTTTCGTAATGATGAAGAAATATCCATGCTTTCTTGTTGAGTTTCTGCTTGAACGATTGGTGTTGCGAGAGTATTGATAGGAATAGTTGCTCCAGTTACAATGGATGTGACTAATAATCCTGTCATTATTTTAGTTTTCATTCCGTACACTCCTTTACCATTGTTTTTATAACTTAATTCATATAACTTGTACGACCTCTCTCTTTGTAAACTGGTTAGGAAGGAGAAATCTTTCAGATACGTTAATATCGTTGTTTTTTACTTCTAATAGGATGTAAGAATTTTATTTATCTCTCATTTCGATACTCTATTTTTTAAAATATAAATAACAAAAATTTATTAACTATATTTGAATCAGGCACCCTATGAGTAGTAAATTATTAATTCTTTCCTAAAGTTGCGGTTTAACTTACAGAATCGTGAGGATCAATAAACCAATGCTTACAGTTAATCTTGTCATAACATTGTTTAATTTCAATTTGATAATATTCCTCTTAGTTTTGTCAGCAAACTCCTTACTAGACAACAAAAGGTGAAATTATACTGTACATTGCTTATACTTTTATTGCGGAATAACTTCACTTTTGTTATGCAGAAACTTAGAACACGTTTATTACCAATTTGATTGTTGACCTCTCGTAAACAGAAAGACTATTCAGAAAAATATTTTCAACATAATGTTACTTACAACTTCACTATAATTCCTATTAGCGTAACCTTCTCCTTTCTGTCTGGTCATACCAGTTATGTTGTTCATTAAAACATTAAATTTTTAATGCGTAAATAGAAAAATTTTGTCGATTAAGCTCGATAATTTACTGTTAAATAAAAATATGTCCCAAAAAAAATTATATAAATATAGTTATCCGTAAATTTCATTTCTGTAATTGGAATGATTACAAATTAATGTGTATACGGTTAAAAATAACTATTTTAGCTCAACCAAGAAATTTTATTTTAGAAAAAATACTTATAGAATAATATAATAGGTCTTTTTATACTTTTTTACCTTTATTTAGTTATGTATAATTGCATAAAATGTAGATATATTTAGTAATATATGTTATATTGTTGATTTTTTTACAAAACATCCTAATATCATTGTTATTAAATATATTTAATATGAAGATATTAATCTATAAACTTATCTTCGTTATAAACGTAGGTTCTAAATTACAAAAAAGCTGCAAAGCCTCCTTGAAACACTTTGCAGCCTTCTATCTTTTTGTTTCCTTTAGCAAAATAATGGTTAGTGAATTTTTATTTTTTAGGATACTTATACCCATGTTTAAGTCTTTACATTGGAGACAGCAGATAACAAGCTTATATTATTGTATATTTTTCACGGTACTGCCTAGGAGTCATGCTAGTGTGTTTTTTGAAAACTCTTATAAAATAACTTTGGTCATTAAAGTTAAGCCAAGCACAGATATCTGATAATGAATAAGTAGTGAGTGTTAATAATTTTTTTGCTTCTTCCACTCGTTCCCTTTGAATATATTCGCTTAAAGTGATTCCCATTTCTTTTTTAAATAGTTTAGACAGATAAGTAGGCGTAATTTCTAAATGATTAGCAAGTTCATTCAGAGATATTCCATCGTAAACATTTTTATTAATGTGTTTTATACATGTAGTAACCGCGTAAGAATACTTTTTTGCATTGTATTCTTTCACACGATCTGCAAAGGTACGTAAAGCGTCCCCTGACAAACGCTTTACAGATTCTACACTATCTAATTGTTCCAGGGTTTGTATATATAAAATACTATGAGCAAAAGCAATATCTGGTGGCAGATTTCCTTCTATTGCATATCGAGTGGCTAAGGTAATCGCAATAATTCCCAGGTTTTTTTGATTCCTGAGCGGATCCTCTATTAGCATAAGTTCAACATCTTCTTGCGAAACCGCATACATATACTGTATTAACTTTTTTTTATTTCCTTCTTTGATAGTCGAAAAGAAATCATTTACTAATGCCATATTGTGCGTTTTAGGTTTGTTTTGTCGGCGTTTTAAAATATATAAATCAGGTTTCACAATTTTATTAGGAATTTCCTCTAGTACTTTATTTTTTTCCAAGACAATATCTACATCTAACTTTTCATTGAAAATCATGTAATGTAATAAAATTCCCATATCAATTAATGTAGTTTTTTTAATCTCAGATAAACACTGATAATAGGCAAGTCTTTCTTGAATGTTATCATTTGATTTAAATTCTTTCTGAAATTTTATGATCATATCATCTGAATCTTTTGGATGTATAGTAGGACCAATTATAATAGTCCCTTTAATATCATCATGATTTTCTATATGAATTAGAACAAAATTTTCAAGATAGTTGTTACTTCGGAAAAGTGGCAAGTTAAAGGGATCGTTTTCTTGATAAATATCAGTAAGATGTTCTTCTTTAGAAGAATAAAAAGGACTACAAACATTATCAGATGTAGAATGATATAAAATTTTTCTGTCTGCAGATAAAATATGTACAGGGGCATTAAATGCTTTATGTGCAAGATCACACAAGTGTTGTATATCGATGGAAGTATTCATTACATTCTCCTTTATAGATCCATAAAATATATTCTGTTATATATAATTCACGACAAATAATACTATAAAATATCAAATTAGTACAATTCACAACAAAATATTACTATATCTTTTTTATAAAAATCATATATTATTTAATTGTAGTTAGCATCTAAATATCAGAGTAGATAAGTAAAGGAAATACACTAAGTTCTTTTCTTAATTCTACAAGATATATTATTGAACTTGAGAAAACAGTGAAGTACTACAAAATACAGTGGTAGTCAATGCGAGGACCAAGCTGGAAAAAGATTTAAAATGCAGCGAAAGTTACAGGAGATACTGTACCACCGCAAGAAACAACAGTCAAAGTTCCAATTCAATCACTTATACAAATTGAATTCCAAAAATAAATACTGCTAATTTAAATGTGAAACTGAAAAACCACTTCGTTTCAAATTTTAAAAAAAGATAATAACGAAGTCATGAAATTGGAAACAGCTGAAAGTGATAAGGCTATTTTTGAAGCACTATGCTTTGAAAAATACAAGGTGGAAGAAATTCAAGTACTCAATTAAACATTTAATTGAGAGAAAGGTCTTTTCATCAACAAAAAATAAGAATAAAAAACGAATGGAATATTCAAAAAATCGGCTATATAGTGGCAACTAGTTTTATCTAATTGGTACTATATTATTGGTCGCAACATTAGTTTTACTTTCCACAATAGAGGAAAAAATATATATACTTTACAAATACTAAGAATAGCAAACTAGATAGTTTTATTACCGCATCACATAAAGTGAAACTTTAATCAGTGGGGGTTTTGTTCATCCCCCACTGATTATTAGCCCTCACCAATCGGGCTTTTACGGACAGTTGATCCCCCACCTAACTTCTTTGCTTCCGCTAAATTTTGAGGTGAGGGTCTTACTGCCCACAAATAGCGGGATAAACTTATTATTAATTTCCAAATACAATAGTTGTTAATCAACAAAAAAACTTCAATAATTAAAGTGCACAGTAACTTGACCTCAAAACAGTAATTACTACAGTATCAGTTTTTACTTATTCTATAAAAAAAGAAATATTACTTAATAATTATTACTTTATATCGATTTAGACATAAAACATTTTATTATATCGGCTTAAGTATTATGGAATTAAAATTGCAAATAACACCAAAACTCTTTTAAGGGATCATACATCGTTTGTATTGAATTAATTCCCTTTCGATACCTATGTCATTAACACACCTACAAAAGATTATTACAAAGGAATCTGAGAAGTTTTTTCAATTTCAAAATTATTTTTTTGTAAATTAAAGGAAAAATAATCCGTATATATACGGATTATTTTCTTAGTGTAATCTGTATTGACCTGTTAACTGTTTTTCAGTCACTCGAACTAAGCGTTTTGTAATCTCTCCACCGATCCGAACCATTTGCAGATGATGATGTATCAGTTCCCAGTGTGACTCCTAGTTCAAAAGCAATTTCATACTTCATTTTCTCAATAGTACTTGTAGTAGCAGAAATAAGAATTTCATTTGTATTACTTTCGTATCTTTGAATATTTATAATTGCACTTCCAATATATTTATAAATAACATGTGCCTATTTATGCATGAGTAACCTAATTTCTTCTAGTATTTTTATGGGAACCCTTTCCCTCCCCTTATTCCACCAATTAAATTTGAAACACAAATGTACATTGCATTTCAATATAACAATAAAAGCAACGAATTTACTACTTTAAAGTTAAGTGTTTAACCTTGAAGTACTTAAATTCTTTTTTCCAGATAAAGCATACATTATATCTTGATGCTTTATTGTCCTCTTATAATTATGTGGTATCGGAAATTTGTTTCGGTGTTCTTTCATTATAATTAAAGTTTGAAGTTCTATGCTCAATACTTTTGCGAGAACATGATAGTTATATCCATTGTTTAACAGAGAAATTATGTCATAAAACATAGTTTTTCCACCCACTAATTTTACTAATCTATTCTTTAACTCATCCCTTTTTTCTTTAGCTTCATCAATTTCTAACAACATGGATTTTTTATTTGTTTGCTTAATGTATTGAGTATATAACTCTGGGAATTCTTTTTGGACTTCTTTGTTTAATACTGGTTTATATTTAATCATATAAGTAACTTGTAACAATGAGCGTTTTAACAAACTATCTTCAATGAGATACGCTACTTTATTAAATAAATGTACATATTCCTTAATATTGGAATAACTATTAAAATGAGCTAATACTCTACTTTTTATACTAAAAGCCTTGCCTATATAAATAATATTGTCATTATAATCTTTAATAAAATAAATACCACTGTCATCTTTTTCCAATTCATTATCCAGTTCTTCTAGACTCATAAAATGCAATTCACTCATACTTTCCTCTCCTTATTAGTTTTAAATCATGAAAAACAGGCAAGGTTTCTAAAAAAGGCACTCAGCTGCCCTAGGATTTTTCATTTTATTTCTTGCTAAATGTTAAAAAACTATTTCTATGTTACTCAACTATTAATATGATTATTAATACAATTTTCTATCGTTATTATCTCGCAATTTTATCATGTAATTTCGAGATCGTTTCCTCATTTAAATTACTATGTTTTATCGAATAAAAGAAATATATTACTGCTCCAATAGTAATCCAAATACTAAAGTACATCCATGTTCTTAACGGTAAATTTAGCATTAAAAACACACAACAAACAATTGAAACGCTTGGTAATACAGGTACAAAAGGTACCATAAATCCACGTTTTAAATTTGGGTGTGATTTACGGAGAATAATAACTGATAGACAAACTAACGCAAACGTCACCAAACTACCGATATTAACTAAATTAACCAATTCTTTCAAATCAATAAACCCAGCTATTATAGAGCTCCCTATTCCTGCCAATCCAGTTATAAAAGTGGGTGCTCCAGTTTTCTTATTAACTTTTGCAAATGATTTCGGTAACAATCCATCACGACTCATTGCAAAGAATACTCGTGTTGCCGCATACATATTGGAAAAAATAACAGCCATAAGGCCAATTACAGCACCTGCAGCAATTGCACCAGCGACTTTCCCTTGTCCTACCACTTCCATTACATAAGCCATTGCCTCAGGAACATTTAATTCTTTATAGGAAACCATTCCTGTCATAACAAGGCATACGATAACATAAATAATTGTACATATGATTAATGATGCAATAATACCGATGGGAAGATTACGTTTCGGATCTTTTACTTCTTCTGCTGAAGTTGCTAATATATCAAAACCCGTGAAGGCGAATAAAATAGCTGCTCCACCCGTAAAAACTCCACTTAAACCGTATGGTGCAATTGGTATCCAGTTCGTTGGTTTTACATAGAATATACCAACTGTAATAAACAATAAAATCATACCAATTTTAATCAATACCATTATATTATTGATTCGTTTACTTTCCCTCGTACCACGGGATAACATCCATGCTAATATTAATGTAATAATTACTGCCGGTAGATTTACAATACCACCATGCGAAGGAATCGTTACTAGAGCTTTAGGTATCTCTAATCCAAACCCTTTTATTAAATTGTGGAAATAGCCTGTCCATCCAGCAGCGACAGCCGCTGTTGCCACAATATATATTAACAGTAAAGACCAACCTACTAGATGAGCAACAAACTCACCAATTGTTGCATATGAGTACGTATATACACTACCAGACGCCGGGAGTGTGGAAGCAATTTCTGCGTAACATAATGCTATAAATCCGCATATAATTGCTGCAAGTACAAATGAAAAAATAACTGCTGGACCAGCATCTCTTGCTGCTACTAATCCAGTTAACACAAGAACCCCCGTTCCAATTATCGAGCCTACCCCTAACATAATTAAATCAAATGCCCCTAATGTTTTCGTTAAGGCCTTACTTTGATTATGCTCCAACAATTGTGTAACGGATTTCTTTTTTAATAACTTACTCATATTCTCTGTATCCCCTTTAAAATAAGGTTTGCTCTTCTCATTATTGTTGTATATAAATTTACTTAGTTATTACATAGTCTTATAATATTTCTTTTACGTTAAATAAATTTGAAACATTCTATTTTTTTCTTTCCTCCACTGTTCAACAAACATCAGCTATAATGTGTTATAGCTAATTCAATTTACCTCCAAAGATATAAATAAAAGATTTTTTCATTTCAAAGAGATAATTAGTTTTGTATGCCCGATAATGGTATGATAAACAAAAATAATTTATTTATTTAATTGAGTTTCACTAGAACTTAAGGTATTTTTCTTCCGTAATACACTAACAACATACCCACATACACCGCCTATAATAGCCGGAAATCCCCACCCTAAACCTACACTATATAAAGGAAGAAAGTGCTCAAAAAAATTATGGATTATTTCGCTTTCTATTCCAGCAGCTTTTAATCCATCTAACGAACTAAAAATAAATGTCAATATCAAACTCCCTTGATATACTTCAAATCTACCATTGAATACAGAGTGTAAAAATGTTAGAAATATTAAGGTAATAGCAATTGGATACATAGTTATTAATACAGGGATTGAAATCTTAATTAATTGTGTTAACCCTATATTCGCAACTAGTGTACTGAAAACAGACAAAATAATAGCAAGTTTTTTGTAAGAAATCTTTGGAAATAATTTATGGAAAAAAGAAGAACAAGCAGTGATAAGTCCTACGCTTGTGATTAAACATGCTACTATAATCATTACACCTAAGAAAATTGCACCATACGAACCAAAGTAATAGCCCGAAACTTTTGCTAAAACTTCAGCCCCATTATTTAAATGACCTAGTTTTTCTACACTAGAAGCGCCCATATAGGAAAGGGCAGTATAGATAAGAGCTAAGAGTGTAGCAGCAATAGTCGTTGCTTTTACACAAACAACCATAAGCTGCTTTTTAGTAGTAGCCCCTTTTTCTCTAATTGCATTCACAATAATAATTCCGAAAACAAAAGCTCCAAGAGCATCTAATGTTAAATACCCTTCTTGAAAACCTTTAAAAAATGCATCTGATGCATACACTTCACTAGGTGCCTGAATTCTTCCAATTGGGTGAATAAAAGCAACAACTACGAGCATCCCAATAACAGTCAATTTGATAGGAGTCAAAATTTTTCCAACTATATCAACAAGTTTTGTAGGATTAAGGGATAATAAGCATGTAACTGTGAAAAATAAGATTGTAAATACGGTTAATGCAGCAGGACCTGCATCATTTGATAAAAACGGTTTAATTCCAATTTCAAATGATACAGTTCCAGATCTAGGGATGGCATAAAAGGGACCAATCGCTAGATAGAGAACGATCGCAAATACAATACCAAACACCGGATGTACACGACTAGCTAAAGATTGCAAATCACTTTCACCTGAAAAAACAAATGCTGTTATTGCTAACAATGGTAAACCAACTCCAGTAACTAAAAAGCCTGCATTGGCTATCCATACATTATTTCCAGCCATTTGACCAAGCATAGGTGGAAAAATTAAATTTCCTGCTCCAAAAAACAATGCAAACAGCATCAATCCTATAATAATGATAAAAGAAGTAGGAACTTTATTTGACATAACAACTCCTCCGATTATACATTTGTATACGCTCTTTATTTTCCAAATAATATATATTAATCTAGTTTATTCCAGACTAGAGCACCATTGTGAAAGGCAATTTTATGCCCCGCTCTCTATAAGAGAATAGCAACAAGCTTTTAATTTAAATAATAGCTTACATTAATGGATATGAAGTTACGCCTAAACAAATCTTCTCACTTACTAGTTAAACGAGACATTTCCATAGATTTTTTCGTACAACGTTTCATAGCTGAAATGATAGCTGTTCTTAAACCTTTTTCTTCTAATGTTGCTACAGCTTCTATCGTCGTTCCCCCTGGAGAACAAACCATATCCTTCAATTCACCTGGATGTATTCCCGTTTCCAATACCATTTTTGCAGAACCTAATACAGCCTGAGCCGCAAATTTATAAGCCTGTTTTCTCGGCATACCGTCAAGTACAGCAGCATCTGCCATGGCTTCTATAAACATATACACATATGCTGGAGAAGAACCACTAATAGATGTAACAACATCCATTAATTTTTCATTTACGACCTCCGTCTGGCCGAAACTATTAAATATATTTAGTACCTCTTTTATATCTTTTTCTGTAACCATTTCATTAAAAGATAATGCAGACATTCCTTCCCCAACAAGTACCGGTGTATTCGGCATTACTCTAATAACCTTTAACTTTCTATCAAATTCATTCTCAGTGCTCTTAATACTTTTTCCTGCAGCAATAGTTACAACAATTACATCATTTTTTATTTGGTCTTTTATTTGGTTAATTACCGATGTGTATAAGTCTGGTTTAATTGATAAAATTAAAATGTCAGCACTGTTAGCGACTTCATTATTGTTAGTAGTTATAGTTATACCATATTTATCACTAGCATTTTTTAAATTACTGACGTTTAAATCTGAACAAATTATTTGATTTGGAGACACTATATTTTTATTAATCATTCCACCTATCATAGCAATACCCATGTTTCCACATCCGATAAATCCTATTTGTTTATTCATAATAATTTGATCTTGCTCCTTCTATTCTAAACTTTATTGATTTTGAAATTATTATTCTAAATAAGTGCTATTACAATTACTGGTTTTATCAATAGAATTTAAAAATTCTCCTTCCTATAATGAGATATGCTTTTGTATGTACTTTACAAGCATGCATTAAAAAAATGAAGAGACTTTCTATTCATAGAACTATTAAAAACAAGAGTAAAATGGTGATAATTTTTCGGAATTAATATTCTTTAACTATTCACCATTTTAAATAGAGTTTACATATTCCTCTAATAATTACTTATTTTCAAAATTTATAGTTACGCTTAAGAAAATGTATTTAAATTCCAAATAATTATCGCCATAGATAGCATGAAACAAAGTAATGCAGGGATTATCATTAAAATAGATTGTTTTGCTCGAAACATATGAGAATGAATGGCTCCGACCATGAGAACTGCTAATAATATATTTGCTCCTAGCGCTAAGTATTGATTCCAAATACCACCGATTATTCCTATTGCTCCAATAATTTCAATAAAACCAATTATAGACATAAACCATAATGGATATTGATATTGTTGCCAATGTTCTACCTGAAAAGATATACGAAAAATTTTTATGAATCCCCCTACTACAATAAAAATTGCTAAAACTACCTGAAGAACAATCATCATTTAAACTCGCTCCTTTTAAGACTTTGTTAATTGCCATGCTTCACAAGGAATAAATATATGCGTTTTACAAATATCAGAAAGGGAGATATACATAATTTAACTTTTTATACGCTAAGAACTAAGTAGATAACCTTTACTACATAATATTTTCTTAAGAAAAATATTTATTTTAATATATTTGCCTCTTTTGTTAACCTGAATAGATTGTTTTTAATTTCAGACATGCTGATATTTTTTCTTGAAACACCGGTTTCCACTGCAGCACGTGCGACAGCATATGCTACATGTGGCACCACCCTAGGATCAAACGGATTCGGAATGACATAGTTGACATGAAGCTCTTCTTCTGAAATTAACTCAGCTATTGCATAAACAGCTGCTAGCTTCATTTCTTCATTAATTTCTTTTGCTTGTACATCTAAAGCTCCACGAAAAACTCCGGGGAAAGCTAGTACATTATTTACTTGATTAGGAAAATCAGAACGTCCTGTACCAACTACTAGTGCTCCTGCTATTTTTGCTTTATTAGGCATAATTTCAGGTGTAGGGTTAGCCAAGGCAAAAATAATAGGATTATGATTCATAGAACGAATCATATCCTCATCAACTACATCTGCAGCTGATACTCCAATAAATACATCAGCATCAATAAGGGCCTCTGCTAATGTTCCCCGCTTCTGTTCTATATTTGTAATACGAGCTATTTCTTCTTTAAGCGCATTCATTCCAATAGGTCGCTGTTCATATATTATCCCTTTTGTGTCACACAAAATAACATTTTTTACATGCATATGAAGTAACAGCTTAACAATCGCTATCCCAGCAGCACCAGCACCATTTACAACGATTTGCACATCTTCAATTTTTTTATTTGTTAACTTAAGTGCATTAATTAGGCCAGCAATCGTTACAATAGCTGTACCGTGTTGATCATCATGGAAAACAGGAATATCACAAGATTTTCTTAGGCGCTCCTCAATTTCAAAGCATTGAGGTGCTGCAATATCTTCTAAGTTTATCCCACCAAAATTTGGTTCTAATAATTTAACAACTTCAACAATCTTATCCGGATTATTAGTGTTTAAACAAATAGGAAAAGCATCGATCTCAGCAAATGATTTGAAAAGTAAAGCTTTTCCCTCCATCACTGGCATAGCTGCTTTAGGTCCAATATTCCCAAGACCTAATACTGCAGTTCCATCGGATATAACTCCAACTAGATTCCCTTTCATTGTATAATCATATAATTTGCTTTCATCTTTATAAATCTCTAAGCATGGCTCAGCAACACCTGGTGAGTAAGCGAGACTTAAATCTGTTGAATTTTGTACTTTAACTTTAGAATAAACACCAATCTTCCCCTGTTTTTCTTTATGCATTTTTAATGCTTCATCTCGTAAAAGTGACATATAATTTCGCTCCTATAATTAAGTTAAGAATTAATTAAATCAATATTTTATTAACTCTATATTAAACTTGATATTGTATGATATAAGTAAGACTTCTAATATAATCATTATTTATTTTTATAACCTTTTAACATATCTTTTGCATAACGATTGGGGTATAAAGTATTTAACATATTGTATGGACTTCCCTTCCAATATCTTCTTAATGGTGTCCATAACTTATGTTTAATTAACCATCTTTGTGTGTACATAGATAGTAATTGCTCCTCTGTTAGTTTTTCCTTTTCTTCAATAGTCCACTTCAGCGCCTCTAATGCTTTTTTTTCAGTCCAAAATCCGGTAGGTGTGAATTTATATTCCCATTCTTTATTTTGACCAGGATATAATTCATTGATCATGGAGTACGGACTGTTATTCCAGAATATTTGACAAGGAGAAATTAATTTATGAATAGTAAGCCATTTTACACTGTAAACTTGTAATAATTGAAAAGAAGTTAATTTTTCTTTTTCTTCAATAGTCCACCTTAATGCTACCAATGCTTTTTCTTTAGTCCAAAACTTGTTAGGAGTCATACTAAATTCCCACTCTTTAAATTTATTAGGATATAAAGAATTTATCATTGCATAAGGGCTACCATTCCAATACATAACTAATGGTGCACTGAGTTTATTTTTCTCTAACCATTTTTTACTATAGAATTTGAGTAGTTCTACTTTACTTAGCTTTTCTTTTTCTTCGACAGTCCATTTTAATGCTTCAAGAGCTTTTTCTTTAGTCCAAAAATTTAATGGTGCCATACCAAACTCCCACTCT
Organism: Bacillus cereus; assembly: GCF_007678085.1. Taxonomy (GTDB): domain Bacteria; phylum Bacillota; class Bacilli; order Bacillales; family Bacillaceae_G; genus Bacillus_A; species Bacillus_A cereus_BE. Next base: position 1,496,490 of record NZ_VEDW01000001.1, read on the forward strand.
TTAAATCTATTAGGATATAACTCTTCAATCATCTTATAGGGACTGTTATCATAACCATGTTTGAGCGTGCCGAGTAATCGATATTTTATAATTAAAGGGGTATTCCATTTTTGTTTAATATCCTCTTCAGTCCATTTTAAAATTGTTTCAATTAAATATTTTGTAACCCTTTTAGATAGCTCTCTATTGCTATCTTCTTTCCATGTATTCGGTGGAAACCTACTTCTTTTACCATCTAATATTTCTTGATAGATTTCTTCTATTTGTACCGCTTTCGCTTGCACTTCAAACTCCCTCCTATTCAAGACATATAACGATTCCTCTTTCCTAACGTTAAATAGTAACTATTGTGATCTACTTTTATAACGCAAAAGAAACGTATAGGGTAAAATCATTTCTTTAATTTATAATAAGAAGGACATAAAAAAACAAAAAGTTACAAAAATTTTTGTTTTTGTGTAAATATAAGGTCAATTAAGACGTCTCACCGTTTTAAACTTGATGCTCCATAATCTTGTATAGTTACATTTATATGATATTTAATCGGTACTTTACTAAATGTTCGATCCCAATCTTTTTTGACTTCCTCCCATGTTCTCGGGTGTTTAATTCTTAATTGGTTGCCAAAACCCGCAATATCGACTTGATATTCTTTTTGTATTTTTTTTGTAACATGATGTACTAAGTGCTTTACTTCATTTTCAATAGCTTTTTCTTCCCTTTTTAAAAATTCATTTTCAAAATCTTTTCCTGGTTGCACCCAATTTTCAGACAAACGTCCTTCTGATTCAATGTTTACATCAAAGGAAATATTATTTCCGTTAACATGTGGTATGATTTTGCTTTTTATTGACTTTATTTCGTATATAACGAGTTTCTTTGATTCTTTATCAAAAGTTTTTACCACACCACCATTCCTTTTTCCGTTTATCCATACTACTCCTTCCAATTCCTGTTCATTTAAAAAGCCCATCAATTTTTTTGTCTTCCCTTTAATTACAGCAGCTCCTGCAAATTTTGTTTCGCCATTCATCGAGATTACATTTTGCAAAAGAAAACTGGACCCTGACCGCATCTTTCCTTCTAATTTAGCGAGCGATACAGGAGCCAAAATCCTTGTTGTTCTATTTCTATTATCTGCAATTCCAGACAAACGAAATGCTGGGATTTCTCCTTTTTTGTTTGATTCCAGTACCTCCTTCGCTAGCCCCTTGCTAATTAAGATCATAGAGCTCAGCCGAACTTCATTGTCACGGAGATACTGTTCAAGTAATTGTTCTAAACTGTATGTACGTACAAGACTATCACTAATAACAATGTTTTTTAAATGCGGGCTGAACATTTCGCTCTCTCTTTTCAATGAAAGCTCCCGAACAATTTGATGAATGGAATCACCGGTCTCAGAAACATTTATATACCGTTTTTGTTGTCCGTTTCCTTTACTTTGTGCTTGCGAACTAACAATTTGATAAGTAGCTGTTATAAGATTTCTTTTAGGATATCCTCCTTCCTCATCCTCTTTCTCAATTGTTGAATCCTTCCCTTTATCTAGTGCTATACCTGCAGTTAAACTCAACTCTTCTACTTCTTTACTGCTCCAACATCCTGTTAAAAATAGGAGCACAAGCATCGATAACAAAGCCAAATAGAACCGCATATAATTAAATTTCGTTTTCACACTATTCCTCCTTTTAATCGCTTAATAATAAGAAGGAGCAGTGGCAGTAAACCAAATAAAAATATAGCAGCATTACCGAGCATATCCCCCAATTTAAGCAAATGATTTATATTTTTCGAAGTCATAGCAATGATGTAAATGATTGGAATCAAAGCAAAAATAAACGGATGAATACTCTTTTTAAAGAGTTGGGCTAATCCTAATGCAGCTGCATAGTAACTAATCGTATAGGTAGCAAATATTTGCATAATCCATATTACAAGTAGTAAAGATTCAAAACGTTCAAATATCAAACCAGAAATTTCAAAACTGCGCATAAGGTCAATTGTCGGCCATGTTCTTGTTACAACCCCATCAATTGATAATGCACCGATGACCATTACAACAGTTATTACATAAAAGATTAACGGAATAGAAATTCCAACTAAAATAGCTTTTACTGCTTTATTTCGTTGTTCCATAAATACCAAAAGAATTAACATAATTTCAGGACCTGTATATGCGAGAGACGTTGTTTTTATCCCATCTAACACTGGTTTAATCCCAAAACCCAATACGGGACGGAGATTATCTATCTCAAATATTCCGATACTCATAAAGGAAATGACTAAAAAAATAAAAACAGTAATAGGGAATATTATTTCAAACATCCGTGCAATTGAGTTAATACCACTCATAATCAAATAAAGACCTATCCACATAAAAGGCATAATAATAGCCCATGTAGGAGTTCCTTCGAGCAAAAAAAAGCTTATTACTTCTGCCATTGAACGAATTTGAAAAGCTGAGGTTGTAAGAAAATAACCTATAATAAGAAAACTGAGTAACCTGCCTATCCATTTCCCTACAATTTCTTGACTGTATTGATAAAAGGTTTTTTCTGGGAATCCTTGACTTAATTTGACCATGATTACTCCTGAAACCATTGCGAGTATTCCACCTAATATCACACTTAGCCATACATCTGGTGTTTTCACTTTTTCCACAGATGCTCTGGGCAGAGTGAGGATTCCTGTTCCGAGTATGTAATTTACAATAATAACAACTGCTTGCGAAGTTGTTATTCGGTCTTGGGATTTAGTAATCACTGAAGGCCACTTCCTTTCGTCATCAGCTACTTTTTGCGGATAGTTTTTTTAGTATGCATTATTTTTGGTCTACGTCTCATTATTTTTAATGGCATGCGAACCATAAAATCTTTCCAGTCACTAAATCGATACGGAACAGCAGGGCTAGTATAAGGAACGCCAAAACTTTTCAGTTTCACTAAATGACTGCAAAGTAAAAGAAAGAAGAGAATAACTCCATACAAGCCAAATATCGCAGCACAAAACATAGCTACAAAACGAAGAATGCGTAACGTAATTCCCACACTATATTGTGGGATAGTAAAAGAAGAAATAGCTGTTACCGCAACAACGATAACCATTATTGGGCTAACGATTCCTGCTTCTACGGCAGCCTGACCAATTATTAAACCGCCCACAATTCCCATTGCAGGTCCAATCGGTTTAGGCAGACGTAAACCTGCTTCTCGTAAAACTTCGATGGCTACTTCCATAATCAACGCTTCAATTAAAGCGGGAAAAGGAACTCCTTCTCGCGACCCGATAATAGAAATAGCTAGCTTAGTGGGAATTAATCCTGGATGAAATGAAATAAAAGAAATATACAGTGCTGGAGCAAATAATGAAACAAAAGCTGTTATGAAGCGTAATAAGCGGAGAAGCGTACCAGGAATCCACCGTTCATAATAATCTTCTGGTGATTGCAGCAGCATACTAAATGTAACTGGAGCAATTAAAACAAATGGTGTTCCATCTAACAAAATAGCTATTCGGCCTTCCATCAAAGCACTAATAACACGATCAGGTCGTTCTGTATTTTGAATCTGCGGGAAAGGACTGAGATAATTATCTTCAATGAGTTGCTCTATATAACCAGATTCGAGTACACTATCTATGTCAATTTTCTGAATTCTGTTTTTTATTTCTTCCACCAATTCTGTACTAGCAAGATCTTTAATAAATGCGACAACTAGCTCTTTCTTTGCACGCTCTCCTACTGGTAGCTTTACTAATGATAAGTTCTCATCCGCACAATGCCGTCGCAAAAGTGAGGTATTGTCACTTAATACTTCAGTAAACCCCACCCGTGGACCTCTGACTAATGCCTCCGATACTGGTTCTTCCATGTTTCGTTTATTTGCTTTTGTTGTACCAAGAATAAACACATCTGCTAAACCATCAATTAAAAGAGCTGTTGAACCTATCAATACTTTGGATATCACATCTTTTATGTAATGGACTTCTGCTACTTCACTAATTGTAAGAACTTTATTTTTAATATATTCTTTTGAAACAGTCCCCTCCACATAAGAAGATTCATTTTTATATTCGTCAGAAAAATCATCCATTAGTAATTTCATAATATGTTTGTCAATGATCTCTTTATCTGATAGACCATCAACAAAAATGATCCCAGCTTGAATATCTGTGCGTCCAATATTAAACTTCCGAAAGCGAACATCAGAATTATGTCCGATTTGTTGCTTTATAAGTTCTAAGTTAGAGGCAAAATCATTTGTGAAATGAACGATTGTATTTTGAGAAGGTTTATACTCTTGTTTCGTTTTATTTTGAATATTATTTTTCTTCACTTGTTTGTCTCTTGACTTCCACCAACTCATTCTTCCCACTCTTTCTCTGACATACGAACCCAATGAAAAAATCTTGAGATAGTATACGGAATTAAAAACAAGATAAAAGCTTGTACAAAGACTTTCCAATCTGGAAGATAAGAAGTAATTATGTTCCACATGTTTATCACCCAATTTATATACTCTGCTAGGATTGAGACTTCTAAAGAACGGTATGTACTTAATAAAAAATAACTGTAAGATTAAAGAGCATAAAAGCAAGACATTATGCTTATTTAGTACCAATAACCTAATTAGTATAAAAACATTTCTGACCTAAAATACCATTTCCAAATTATAGTTTGTTAAATATTATCTCCTTTTCCCTTATTTATATGCCTGCATTTGAATTTCAAATAATATAAGTATCAATGATATTTTCTCTTAAAGAAAAAAAGATGCTAGAAGATAGCATCTTTTTTTCAATTCAACTTACTATGTAGTTATATTTTATTTTAGAAATACTCGTTTTTTTTAATGGATATTAATGTGTAAAAATACATATTCTTTTGTTCCAAGTTAGTACATTTCTACCAAATCGATACGGAATTTTCTGATTTTAAAACCAATATGAAATAAAGGAAACTACTCTCTTAGAAAGACTACATAAAACAAATAACATGAAAACAACTATCAATCTATTAATTGAAAATAATAATGAGCAAGAGTTTATCATCTTAATTCCAAGTGTATTCGTTTTGCTTCAAAATAAAGAACTTGAATAAATTTTTTCGTATCAATACGAGCAGGTACTGTTGGTTCATTATTCAATTCTGTCATCTTTCTCCTTACGGTAGTAAAATCAAAAAATCTAGAAGCATAATTTTCGAACTTCGGGTTTAAAAAATCAGTAAGTCCAAGGGAAGCTAAATGGTTTAATGATTGATAAATTGCTCTCCGAATCCGTTGTTTGGAAGCTTCTATGAACCTTTTTAATTCGGCATCTTCAGCTGAATCCCCAAGTTTTTTTTGAGCTAAATTCATAAAAATCTCTTTTAGTGAAGGAAAACCTTGTTCCAACGTGTTATCTTGTTCATATTTATATAAATAATCTAGCATATCCATTAAATCTTTACTTCCACTTTCACTGGCTATTCCTAATTCAGACAAAAGAAAATGAATGGAATTTTGAAAGTGATTAAAAGTATTTAAATGTTTTTCATTACGGTATTTTTCTTGCGCACTTGAATTACTATCCAATTTTAATACCATATTAAGCGATTCTTGAATGTTTTTTATCGATTTTTCCAAACGAATTCTTTCAATGACTTTCCGAACAACTGTTAATACTTCAATCCGGTTAATTGGCTTAATAATATAGTATTCAACGCCAAGCGAATAAGCTTCAGCAATTAATTCTTTTGATTCTACTTGAGAGACCATGATGATTTTCCCTTTAAACGAAGGCTTTATTTGACGAATTGTTTTTATTCCATCTTGAATCGGCATTAACAAATCGATAAATAAAATGTCTATCTTTTTAAGGATTGGCATGTGTTGCTCTAAAGATAAACCATCCTCAGCTTCTCCTATAACCTCTCCAAGATCTTCATCCTCGATAATTTGAGCCAACATTGAGCGAACCGCTTTTTCATCATCTACTATATAAAAATACATAGAATCACCCTTTCGAAATTATATGATCAATCCCTAATCTAATTATAAAAATTGATCCTTTTCCTTCGGTTCTGTCCTCAAGCGTAACATCACCTTCTAGTTGTTCGACCATTTCTTTAACATACGATAGTCCGATGCCTGTCGATGGATTGCCTAAATCATCATATTTAGAAGTAAAACCAGGCTCAAAAATTGAATCTTTATATTTTGAAGAAATACCTGGACCGTTATCTCCTACTCGAAATTCAACAAAATGATGGTCTTTATTAATGTCAATTGTGATGATTCCCATACCTTGGATAGCTTCTACAGCGTTTGTTACGATATTATTTATAATAGATAAGATTGTATAAATATGATAATGAGGATGCACACCATCAATTTTATACACAAATTGGATGTCTTTCTCTAGCAACCGTGCATATTTCGTATTTGCCCGTATAATGATGTTTACCAGTTCATGTACAGACATATAATCTGTAAAACTTTCATCAGAAATTAGTTTTGAAAGTCCCGCAAAAATGCGTTGGTTATCCTTTTTAACGTCATGGACCTCGCCAGCAATTTGTAATGCCTGTTGCCTTAAATCCTCAAACTGAAAATTCATCTGTTTGTGCTCAAAAGAGTCTAAGGTTTTATATAAATCATAGGATTTTTTTGTTATATTCTCAGCATCTTGTAATGTTTTTTTTAAATGAACAGCATCTTCATATAAATTAGAGATGAGCATGAGCATGTGTTCATTTTGTTTCTTTATGTGTCTCTCCCTTGATTGCGCTTCATACAATTTCATCATATTGAAAAAGCTTAGAACTATAAAACTATGGGAACATGCGATAACAATGATCTCATTTATTGCCTCGGATGTGATTGATGTTTTTAATACGAAATATTGAATCATTAATTCCACACAGTCTGACAGTATTTCAATAATACAACCAATAAAACCAATCATTAGTGGTTGATGATAAAAACGTTTGATTTTTGCTAAATGAAAGAGATACGAATAAGTAAAATAAAAGAAAAAACTAGGATAGTGCGTATGAAAAGCAGCTAGCCAATCCATATTTCCCTTTATAATGACATCCATTGAGATACGAAATACTACAACGACTATTGCTGTTAAAAAACCCGGTAAAAATGCTGGAACTCGTCGAAATAATAACAAAAAAAAGAAAAATGTTGGTGCACCAAAGCTCATTCTAAATGTTTCATTTAAGGGAAATGACTTTATTTCACCTACTAAGGGTACTGTAAGTATCATTAAAACGAGAATATAGATGTCTTTTTTTACTAAATTACTAAGATTCAAAATAATCACTTCTCACTTTCGCCTAACAGTCAGTATACAAACCTATTTGCATTAATACAATACTTACTCTATTTTTTTCAAAAACTGATAAATAAGATATAAACGAAAGCATTATAGATTGTGAGTATTCATTACACTCTTCTACTTTAGAAAGATACTTTATAACTCAAAAATGTTCAGACACAATATAAGGTCTGAACACTTTTGGACTCACTCTAACACCAAAATATCTGTGCTCCTTTTTAAAATATACTTAAATCCCATTCTTTTGCAATATGTTCTAACAACATAATTCCTGGTAAACTATTCCCATACTCATCAATGGCTGGTCCGTAAATACCAATACCACATCCATCTTGGAACGATAAATCCTTCCTAGATTTTGAGGGAACAAGTGTCATAATTCCGCCAGATACCCCACTCTTAGCTGGTAATCCAATGAAAGCAGCAAATTTTCCAGAAGCATTGTACATTCCACAAGTAAGCATTAAAGCTTTTGTTAACCTAGCTACTTCTTTAGGGAGCACTTGTTCTTTGCGAATAGGATGATATCCATCATGTGCTAGTATAAGCCCTATTAAGGCAATATCTTCTGTATTTATTTCAATCGAACATTGTTTTAGGTAAACCTCTAGTGTCTCCTCCACATCTGATTCTAGAAAACCATTTTCCTTTAAATAGTATGCTAAAGCTCTATTACGATGAGCCGTTTCCCATTCGGATTGAAATACTATTTCATTAATAGCAGGACGCTTCTCTATCATTTTTTCAATTAATACGTATAGAGATTCTAATTTTTCTTGCACCGATGTTCCTGGCAAAAGTGAAGCTATCGTAATCGCTCCAGCATTAATCATAGGATTAAAAGGTTTTCCTGGTTTATGTATCTCTAAACGAATAATTGAATTAAAGGCATCTCCAGTCGGCTCTACGTCAACTCGTTCTAATACATAAGAAATACCGCGACTTAAACAAGCGGCTATAAAACCGATTACTTTTGATATACTTTGTAATGTGAAAGGTATCTCCCAATCTCCTGACTTTATCATTGTTCCATCTGGCTTTACTATACAAATACCTAACTGCGATACATTTATTTCCCCCAGAGCGGGAATATAACTGGCGCTTCGTCCCTTAGCGGCATACGTTCGATAATGGGCTACCCATTGATCTAAGCAAACTTTTTCTTGACCCTCAATTTGAATGCTATAATCTTTTATCATTTAAAAATATTCCCCCGTACTATTAACTTTATATAGAATGATTTTTTCTTTACTATAATCAATAATATTTGCACTAGAACCAAGAAAGATATTCAGACATATTGCAGTCTGAATATCTTTCTTATTACACACTTTTCTTTTTTGAATTTTCCTGATAATTGTCCCAACATTCAATATTTTTAAGCCCTTTAATGTTTTCTTTATAAAAAATAGGATCTTTACCAGCTTTTTTCTGATTTATATAATCTTGTAACGCCGCAAATGCTACTTTTGAAAGTAAGGTAATAGCAATTAAATTAATAATAACCATAAAGCCCATAAATAAATCCGCTAAATCCCATACAATTTGAACCTTTGCAACGGAACCAAATACAATCATAGCCAACACACTTATTCTGTATATCATTAACCACACTTTACTTGTATGTAAGAAGCGAATATTTGTTTCACCATAATAATAGTTGCCAATTAACGCACCAAATCCAAATAAAAAAACAAAGATAGCAAGACAACCCGATGCCCAAGAACCGATGTGTTCACTTAATGCTGCTTGTGTAAGTGCAATACCATTTAACCCCGGTTGTTTATATGCATCAGAAAGCAAAATAATAAAGGCAGTGCTAGTACAAATGATCAGTGTATCCGTTAATACACCAAATGCTTGAATCAGTCCTTGTTTCACCGGATGACTTGTTGTTGCTGTTGCAGCAACGTTTGGTGCACTTCCCATACCAGCTTCATTTGAAAATAAACCACGTTTAACCCCATTCATAAGTGCTGCACCAATTGAACCTCCTGCTATTTGTTTAAAACCAAATGCGTTTTGAACAATAAGAGAAAGAACTTCCGGCATTTTTGATATGTTGGTAACTACAACAAATAATGCAACTCCAATGTATAATACCGCTAAAAATACCACTTTGTATTCAGCCATTTTTGCAATACGTTGTACACCACCAAAGATAATCGCAGCGAAAGCAATGGCCATGATTATCCCGACTGTTAGGCGATCTGTACCAAATGCATTTTGAAAAGCAATTGTAACTGTATTTGATTGTACTGAATTGAATACAAGACCAAAAGTAATTGTGATTAAAATAGAGAATAATACTCCCATCCAACGTTTATTCAACCCTTTTTCCATATAATAGGATGGACCACCGCGGAAGCCAGTTTTATCTTTTACTTTATATATCTGTGCTAATGTGCTTTCAACAAAACTGGATGCCGAGCTAATAATAGAAATAATCCACATCCAAAATACAGCTCCAGGCCCCCCTAATGCAATCGCAATCGCAATTCCTGTAATATTCCCTGTTCCAACGCGAGCTGCCATACCAATACAAAACGCTTGAAAAGGAGAGATTTGATCTTTAGAACCACTTTTCCCCTCCATTAATACACGGACCATCTCTTTTAACATTCGAAACTGTACAAAATTCAATTTAAATGTAAAATAAATTCCGCAAATAACAAGCATAATAATTAACAATTTAGACCATAAAAAATCATTCGTTGACCCGACTAAATCTACAAAAAATCTTTCCATATTATCACTCCATACCAAAAATTTATCTATCATAATCTATATAAAATCACCTATATTCCCTGGCATAAATACCTCATTCATATTCAAATACAACAAGGATAAAAATTTTCTATATGAATAGGATTGGCCTGTTTAAGCAAACATCACAACATGTAACTGTAAAACTGGAATTTTGAAGAACTTAACGTTTATACACACGGTGCTCTATCCCCTTCTGTAAAACTAATATTCTTATCCACTAACGTTGTTGTACTATTATGTTTGTTTCGTTTACGGGTGATTTACATTTAAATCATAATAATCAATAGTGATTAACTGGTTTTTTGTTAATTTTCCCTAGAACATGGAAATATCTCCTTTCTCACTACTAATCTCAAAAATAGGCTAGGTAAAAAGTTCATAGAAAAACTATGAAGCGCTTTCAATCTTCAACTAAGAGAAGCTTATTTTTAATTTATAATCAAAAGTACAGAATGTTACGAAAAAGTACAGATTTTTATAAAAACCAAAAAATATTTTAAGGTTTTTTCATCTAAAAAACAGTGAGGTTTTGTGAATTTTATACAGTATCCAAACATCATGGATTCCATTCTACCTAACTTTTGACAAGTCTCTATTTTCTTCATAAAAACATGCATACTTTTTCTCTTTTAGAACTTCATATAAAGTATTTGAAATCAAGAATCGATAAGTTATTATAAGAATATTAAAAAAAACAAAACATTTAATTTATTTATGGTATCATACAAAAAACATTTGTTTTCTCAATTAATCCCCTAGTGAGATTTGTTGAATATCTATTATTAAATGTATATTTCCTTTGCGTTTCATTCTACTAACATAGATTACAGGTGGTGTATTGTGAAAGAAATCGTATTCGTTCAAAATAAAAAAAGACTCCTTATGAAATTCGAATTTTTAAAAAAGGATATAGTACTTACCATTTCACTGATACTAGCAATTGTAAGTTGCATAATATATTCGCCAAAGATTGAATATATTAACTTTGAAGTGTTAATTAGCTTATTTAATCTAATGGTGGCCATTAAGGCCTTTGAACAGCTAAAGATATTAGACAAACTTGCCGTTGCCATTTTAAATAAATGCAATAACAGCAGATCAATATCTATTATTCTAATTTTGTTATGCTTTATTTGCTCCATGTTTGTAACAAATGATGTCGCTCTCCTCACTTTTGTGCCAATAACACTTGTCATTAGTAAAAAAACACAAATGAACATGATGGATACAATCATCCTGCAAACAATTGCGGCAAACATCGGCAGTAGCTTGATGCCTATGGGAAACCCACAAAATTTATACTTATATTCTTACTATGGAATTAAGCTCATCCCATTTTTAGGCTCAATCCTGCTTTTAGCTGTACTTGGAATCAGTTTGTTGTTTATATTTACTCAAAAACTTCAAAAAACAGATTTGAAAATAGAACTACCTGTTATTACCGTGAAGAATCGAAAAAAAGCTACCATCTGGATTTTGATACTTATCACTATCATTGCATCTATTTTTGGTGTCATTAATTATTACATTGCACTAGTAGTTACATTGATGGCAGCATTTACGTTAGATAGAAACTTACTATTTAAGATCGATTACTTTCTTCTAATAACCTTTGTCTGTTTTTTTATTTTTATCGGAAACATTTCCCATTCCGATGCGCTGGAGACATTTGCTCGCGCTAATTTAAAAGGAGATACTTCAGTCTTCTTTAGTTCCATATTTTTGAGTCAATTGATTAGCAATTTTCCTACTTCAATTCTTCTATCAAACTTTACTTCTGATTGGAAAGCTTTATTACTAGGAGTAAATATTGGAGGGCTTGGAACAATTATCGCATCTTTAGCCAGTGTAATTTCCTATAAACTATTCACTCAAGCCAATGGTAAAGAGAGTAAGGCGTATTTAATTAAATTTAGCATTTACAACTTTGCATTTTTAATCATACTTACATGTATACAATACTTTATCTTTAAATTTCTAAAGTAATCAATTTTTTAAAAAATTGATTACTTTAGAAAAACCCAAATATCTCAGCATTAAATTGAGAAATTTGGGTTTTAATATAGGTATGTTTAAAGAGATACAACAAAGTTACCATCAATTTAATATTTTAAGATGTTCTCAAAGCGAAAATCTTTTAGCTTTTACGCTATTTATTAGATTTCAGTTCATTTTTTATGCACTCAGTTATATAATAAATGACTGAATTTATAGGGTAATAACTTTCAATTAATAATAGAAATATAACTTATTACAATGTTATTTCATTTTTGAAGTCCTCTTCACAAAATCCTTAATGTCCCTCAATTTTTTTCCGCTAATATTATCTTTGATCGTTGAATCTATGTCATTTTCAATATAAAAAGTTTTATTCTTAACCTTTGTTTCAAATTTATATTTATTTTTATCCCAATTTATTAGATTGCTCTTTAAGTGTGCAATATTTCTTACATCAAATTCAATCATAAAAGGTTCTAAAGCTGGATAAAAATGTCCAAGTTTATTATTTTCTTTTAAAAAAACTATATATGTCTCCTCGGATTTTGGTTTTATATACAATGGATCTTTATTTTCTACTTTTTTAGTAAACACTTTCGTAGCACCTTTCAGAATGATTCCATTTTTATCAATGATTTCATTACTTTCCTCTAATACGAGATTTTCTGAATATCTATGATTTATTAAGATTTCATTCTTTACATAGTCCCCTTTTAAGATTTCTTTGACATGAAAACTAAACAAATGGCCTTCAACATCTTCACTTTGAATCTCATGTGATGAACTGTTTGCCATATTCCATTTAGAGTATAAGCCGTCATATTTACCTAGTACAATTACGTCTGCTTCTTCAACCATTTCGCTTAAATGATTTGTAGTTTTGAATGTCTTATTTAATACTATAGTTTCAGAATTCGATGACACGCTAGACACTCCTGCCACATCTATACTGGACCAAATTGTTTTACCAATAATAATTAAAAAAGTAAATATGAATAAACATAGACACCATTTCATTGCTTTATATTTATACATTATAATAAAGTCTCCCTAAATTATATTTTCTCAATACAAAATATTCTAAATCTTAATTAAATATTAATCCAAAAGAAGAGAATGGTGCTATAATTCTCTTGTTAAAAATAATCTTTGGAGGGATAATATGAATTTTAAAAAAGGGATTACTGCATTTTTATTAGGTACTGTGTTTGTTTTTTCAAGCGTTGGCGTTTCAGAGGCTTATGTAAAAGAAGGATGGAAACTGCCTTCAAAATCAGCTACCTATAAATGGGGAGACCGATTAGACGATGGTTCAAGTATCATCAAATCTGGTTGGCAAGCTGCCGATTCAGCCTGGTACACTGCTTCTCGTATTAATTTTACAGTTTCTGCTTCTTCTGTGAACACATTAAACTCTTGGTTTGAAAGTTCCTCTACTTATTATGGAAGAATGAAGACATCTTATAATACATCCACTAAAAAAGTAACGAAATTTGCCGGTGATATTAACGCAGGTAATACAAATATTACAAAATCAAATGTTGCTAAAAGTACAGGAGTCCATGAGTTTGGTCATGCAATAGGAATAGGTCACAACAGTGGTACTTCAATTATGAACAGCAATCGTAATCGTACTACTATGCATGTCCCTCAAACTGACGATAAAAATGGTGTAAATGCAATCTATTAACAGAAAAAGGAGATGATTTCTTAATGTTAAGTAAAAAAGCAAAAACTATGGTAATTGCAATACCTTTGGCTACAGTAATTGGTTTGGGAGGATATTCAGCATTTAATAGTCACTTCTCCCCTGTTGCTGAAGAAGATAAGAATACCGAAACTGTTATTCTCAGTAAAGATTTCCCTGCTACAAGTGATTTAAATCAAATGATTAATGAAGCAGATCTAGTTGTAATCGGTGAATATGAAGGTCTTGACTCTAAGTGGAATATGGCACGTAATCCAAGTAATCCATCGGAAGAGGACAAAGAAAATTACGTTGAAGGACATCTATATAATTTCAACATTTCCGAAACAATTAAAGGTGTGAATGAAAATAAACAAATAAAAATCAATCATCGTTTCGCTGAAACTGTAAAACTTGAAGATTCTAATGCAGTTGTTGCACCAGATGGCACAGTTACAAAAAAGGCTACTAAGATAACTACTAAAGAGGTGCAAAATAAGGATCCTTTATATATCGAACCTATGGTTAATAAAAAATATATGATGTTTTTGAAGAAGGATCAATTATTTGGTAACTACTACGGAGCAATTGAACCATTCGCAATTACCTTTGATGAAAATAACAAAGCAGACCTTCAGACAAACATAGAAACTATTAATGAAAGTAAAATGTCTTCCAAAGCACAACTTGCAGGAAAAACAATTGTATTAAAAAATGAAATACATGAAACTATTACTGACAATATTAGCGGTAAGACCCTTGATGAATTAAAAGAACAAGTAAAACAAAAAAACAAGTAATAATTATAACTTATATTGATTTTCCCTATTTCATAAGATAATTAAAATTAATTTATAACTGTTATTACAGATTAAAGGAAAATCATTTTTTTCACCCAAAAGCAAAGCAACTGCCTATCAATTTTTTTAGTAGGCAGTTGTTCAATTATTAAAATAAAGTACCATACTGTTTAATTAAATACTATTTCCAAAACAAAAAAGTAAAGGTTTTCAATTCAATTCAGCTTTCTTGTCTCTAATTCATATATTCTTCTAAATTTGTTTTTTGTATATTCCCCAAAAAAATTCCTATATAGCACATGTACCAAGATTCATCCCCATAACTAGTTACATTCTCCTTTTTCTATTGTTAATAGCTTCATAATAAAAGCTGTTAAACGGAAAAAGTGCGAAGTCTTAAATTAGACTTCGCACTTTATATAAATTTACAATTAGTGACAATACCCATACAAATACAATAGTATAACTCATTATATGTGTTGCTCTTTTAATCGGCCAATGTATAAACCTTAGCTATCTCTCATGATTAGTTTGATTGTTTCTAGATACTTAATCCCCTCTATACTAATTTCAATCAGTAATCTATTCCGATTGAAATTACAAATAACAAAATTTATCCGCTTTTCCTTTTTGCCTACTTTCTAAATTCAGCAAGTAAAATACTTTTAAAAGGATCAGGATTACTAAGGTTAAAGCTATTTAAATTGACGGCCACTGTATGCTTGCCTCCAAGTGTTCCACCAACAAAAGTGGAAAACCCTAGAACGCCACCTCTGTGTCCCCATACCGAGACACCGTTCGGAAGCTTAGTTTCAAAGATTCCAAGGCCATATCCGGTTCCTTCTCTTTCTGTAGGCACTGTAGTAAGCATTTGTTTTAGTTGCTGTTCCTTCAGTAATTTGCCACTGAGTAAGTAAGAGAAGAATTTGTTTAAGTCGTCAGCAGTAGAAATCATATCTCCATCCGAGCTACCTGGGTTAATATAAGTAACGTCTTTTAGCTCACTTGCTCCGTCTAGTTGGAAATAGCCACGGGCATGCTTGGTGCCTGGAATCACGCTTGAATTACCAGGTAGGAATGTATTTGACAAATCAAGCGGTTCAATAATCCGCTTTTCAACCTCTTCCGCATAGCTATTTCCAGTTACTTTTTCAATAAGAATTCCCAGTACTACGTATCCTGTGTTTGAATAAGACCAACCCTTTCCTGGAGCAAAGTCTGGAGGAAGTGAAATTCCCATCTTTACGAATTCTTCAGCCGTATACGATTTTTTTGTATCCATAATATCAAAGTCTTTTGAATTTATATAGTCAGCAATACCACTTGTATGATTCAAAATTTGCCGAATCGTAATCTGGTTGCCATCATATCCGTTTCCTTGAATGACACCAGGCAACCATTTTTCAATGGAATCGTCTAGATTCAAACGGTTCTCCCCAGATAATTGAAGTAGAACTGTTGCAATGAACGTTTTCGTCACACTGCCAATGCGAAAGCGAAAATCTGCTTTCATTGGTTTCTTTGTTCTTAGATCCGCTATCCCAGCGGCATAACTCCAAGTTTTACTACCCTTAGAAATTTTAGCGAGTATTCCCGGATATCCAAGTTGCAGTGCATCCCGCATTGCTTTCTTAACGGAAGTACGATCATTTTGAGTATTAGTTTGTAAAGAACTAGATACATTTTTGATGGGTTCTGCTTTTACAATTGAGGCTGGTGTTATGTATAACAGAGAACTTCCAGCTATTAAAAGTGCTAGACTTGCACATGTAATTTTACTACGTGTTTTCATAAAGAATTCCTCTCTTCTATTAAAATGTATAGATAGTTGATAGCTGTGTCATACACGAACCATACAGCTATCCATTCTCCCAATGATGAAAAGGCAACAATGTATTTGCAATCACTGTACTCATTATTTTCACAAAACACTCTTGTTACTAATTGTTTTATATGTAGGCCGTACTTATCCCCCCTTCACGCCTCCTTATGTTTTTATCCTACACAATGAAAATCTCTTTTTTCTTACCTATCCCTTACGAATTCCTTACATTCGAAATCGTTTCTATAATGATAGGATTGAAGTAGCATCTGTCCCCGAAAGCGCAAAAAAACACCGATGTCGCTTCGGTGTTTTTTGTGTTTTAAATATTGAATATTCTTTTTACTCTTAACAAGTTACATTGCTGATTTTTTCTAATATGATTATTTTTCTTGCTATATAACAAAATTTCATAGCGCTATATGAAACACTTATCACGTTGTCATTAAGACATACGATTCTACTTTTATTTATGCACTTGAGATGGACTCACTTTTTGAATTTGAACAAGTATATCAAATGATTTTCCTAATGATATATCAACAGTTTTTGGTATATCAGGCCCTTCGGTAGTTATCCCCGCGAAAATTGGATGTTGTTCGTTTAACCAAGTTTTTGTCACTCCGTTCGCCTTACGTAAATCAATAAAAAATTGATCTTTTTTAACTTGTCCGAAGATGTAATTATAACTGTTTGGATCATCTGATTTTAATGTTCCATAAGGGCCAAATTCACCGTCACTATTATAAACATTATATTGTCCTTCATAAACTGATGTTCCAATAGATACATACCGTTTCCCATAGTATTCTGCTAAATGCTGCCCAGCTACTTTAGGGTATATAAAAGGAATCATATTTGTTTTCGAAACGTGCCCATTATGTCCCCATACAATGGTTTTTCCTAAATGTTCTTCAGTCCACTTTGCATTTTCATACATTGCGATATCATGTTTCAAAAAGATATCCGATGGTTTATCCGGAGATGACGCTAACATTGTAGTAAACTGTTCAATAATACGGGCATTTTGTTTTATCCATGCAAACTCTTTGGATTTTCCATTTAGATACCTTTTATTTTGTTCTAATAAAGCACTAATTTGTTTAGCATCTGAAATATACTTTTCTTTTTCTTCTTTCGAAAGGCTCTCAAAAGTATTCATATCCTTTGTTACAGGAATAAGACCTTTTATCTTCGCTTCTATTCTAGGCACAAGATCTGAATTGTTCCTCTTTACATATTCTATTATATTATTATAAACATTCTCATTTACTGATTGAATATCCATCCCGATGACACGCACTTTAGATTTATGTTTTGGATTAGCATTATATTGCCGAATCCAATCAAGTAAATCCAACATTTCTTTCGTCTTAAATGTAGGTGATAGATGTTGGCTTGGTTTTCCCTTACCAGTAAGAACATATCTATCAAGTTCCAAAGCTCTGTCCCATCCCTCTTCTAAAACTAAGTTGGTAAAGCCCTTTTCAGATACTAAGTAATTAACAATACGGTGTTTCATCGTAAAAACTTCATGAGCCCCATGCGTAGCTTCCCCTAAACCTACGATTGAAGCTGAACCTACCATATTCTTAAGTGGTTTTAAATCATTAAGAGATTCAGTTGGATTAGTTGTTTTTAAAGGCTTTGCATGTGCTTCTAACCATTCCGCTATTTGATTTGTATTGTATGGAGCTGTAACAGAAACTTCTGTTTTCGATTCTGCATAAGTACTTCCTACAAAATTAGTCAGTATTATAGCAGAAGCACTAAGTGCAATAATTATTTTCTTTTTCATAAAAACCTCCTGAAATACATCTTTATTAATTTTCAACATAATATAAGGACTTCCGTTAAAACCATTAACTCCCTTATTACTGTTAAGATACATTTATTCTAATTCCTAAAACTCACTTATTTCTTAATAGGTTCTTAAGAAATCCTTAATTCACTCATACGAATATAAAACTACATGAGCTTCAATCCATTGTAGTGCAGTTAATATTGGGCTAATATGAAGTTCCAAATTTTGTTTTTCGCAATGTATTCTCTTTATCATAGAGTTAGTTTAGGGGTTATTTTTTTGTTTACTTCATTTTTTTCTGCACTCTGCATCTAGACGATATACCCATTGTCCACAGTAAGACTTTATTTCAAACCCACAAAAAATAGATTACCTGCACACGAAAAATTATAGCGTACAGGTAATCTATTTGTTTTTGAGATTAATAAAAAACTAATTTATCTTTTGAATTCTTCCATCAATAATAGACTGAATTGGTTCTTTTGATTTCTTTATATAATCTACTAATGCTTCAAAATCAGTCGGTCCTGTTTCAGCATCTTTACCGTTTTTAAAGGATACAAATCCATCTCCACCTGAAGCTAAAAATGCGTTAGCAACGACGCTGTAAGTTTTAGAAGGAATGATTTCTTCTCCATTTGTTAAGCGAATACTTGTTACTTTTTCTCCATTAGGCTTGTTCGCATCCCAAGTGTATTGGATCCCTGAAATTTGAAGCATTCTTGTTATGTCTTTTTGCCATTGTTGGTTTAAAATATCACGAATGTCTTGGCCTGTTAAATTTACTTTTATTAATTGATTTCCGAATGGTTGAATACCATATATCTCTCCCCATGTAATATCACCAGCATCTAAGTCATTACGAATACCACCAGGATTCATAAGTGCAATTTGGGATTGCATTGTTGTACGCTGGGCATCAGCAACTAAATTTCCAAGAGTAGATTCACCAGCCGTATTTAGTTTGCGATCTAGTGGAGCAGTAGACTTACCTACAACTTCATTAACAAGAGGTGCGATTTTTGCTTGATATTTCTCCATCTTCTTCTTTATTTTTTTATCAGGCTCCATGCCTTCATGGTAAGTTGTAACAATTTCTGCTTTTTTCTCAACAATATCTTGTGTTTTACGATCAATCTTTACATCAACATCAGCAAAAGCCATACCATAAGAATTTGCTTGTACGACAAGTTTATTATTAACAGTTCCATTTACATAAGTGTGGCTATGCCCACCAAAAATAACATCGACTTCTGGATCAGTCTCATTTGCTAATCGGACGATATCACCATTTGTTACACCGTTCCCATCTGTTGTACCTCCGTTATGTGCAAGAACAACGATAGATTTAACGCCTAGTTTTTGTAATTGCTTTACGGATTTGTTAATAGCTTCAACTTCATCTGTAATTTCTACATTCTTTAGCATAGTAGGCATAACAAGGTTAGGAACATCCGTTGTTACGACTCCTATAAATCCAACAGGAACTCCTTGTACCTTTTTTATAGTGAATGGTGGTAAAAATAAACGACCGGTGGATTTATTATAGAAATTTGCAGCAACATATGGGAATTTTGCTCCTTTAAAATTCCCTGTTTTCTCATGGTCCCCACCATAAATAAGGCGGTTCATTTCCGCAACACCTTCATCAAATTCATGATTTCCTATAGTTCCAACATCGAATTTCAAATCATTTAGAAATTCAATCGTAGGTTCGTCTTGTAATAATGCTGAAACAGGAGTACTTGCTCCAACAACATCGCCAGCATGTACCTTTAATGTATTCGGATTTTGTTTTTCACGATCACGTAAATAAGCTCCTAAGTACTCAATTCCCCCTGCATCTTTATTGTTAATTTTTTTTACAGTGTCTAGTTGCCCATGAAAATCGTTAATACCGAGCATTTGCACATCTATGTAGCGGTTTGGTCCTGTACTTGCTTGGGCTGAAGGCGTAGCAAATACACTAGTAAAAGTAACTGTACTTAATGCTAAAGCAACTGGAATGATTTTTTTCAACATAAAATTTCTCTCCCCTAATTAAAATCTGACATAATACGATGTTATTTTAATATATTAAGAGAATTATTTCTATAAAAATTCAACTAATTATAAAAATTAATAAAATTTTATTGTTTTCTGATAAAATGTTCCTTCCTCAAAAATGTGAAGATGTAAAACGATAATTTTAAATGGAACTTTGTTAACGTACCGAAAAAAACAGGTTTTAACTTAGTAATTCTTTAGCGTACGAAATTCGCGTTATGTTGGCGAGACCCCATGCCCATCAACTTAAGAATACAAATTAGCACAAAATCTTGTTCTGGGGGTAGTTGTATTTTCTTAGCTTGATAGCGATATAGCTATGGGGTCTCACCACATCGCCATCAACCTTAGGGCGCTAAGAGGTTATATGTGAGGATTATTCCTTTAAATTTCTACGACTGTTCTAAAGATAGGCATAACAAATAAACCTATTAACTAGGCATTTTAAAAAATATTATGCAACCTTGAAACTTTTTGACAACATATAATCATACACAACACCTAAGATATCAAAAACGGTTTTCTTTTCATACCGGTGAGATTTTCTCCCGTTTTTCTCTAAAAGGTAAAACAAACGCAGCAAAACTTTTAATAATTCATGGATGCTCTTTTGTAGTCCCTCATAAAACAATGGATAATAATTCTTTATCATATAGATGGATTTGTATTCACTTAACTCTTTCTTTTTCTTATCCAAGAGTAACTGACGCATTTTGAACATCGTCGGTGAACAGAGTAAAATACTAATGAGTTGCCCATATAAATGGCATTCTAAGCGTTCTTTCTTAATTTCTTTGCACTTGTCAATTTTAAAAAAAGATTTCCATGTTTTGAACAAAATTTCAATTTGCCAGCGTAATGAATACAAGTCATGGATGTGTTCCGTTGGAGCATTTTCTGCTGAAAGATTCGTAATATACACGTTGATTCCACTCAACCGCTTACTTCGTTCTTTGTAGGTAATACCTTTCTTTTTTGGCTTGTTCCTTCAACCTTTTCTCTGTTTGTTCCTTTGTTAATCGATGAATAATAACACGAGCTGGTAATTTTTGATACTGTCCAATGTATGCTTCTGAAATTTCCAATGTTTGACCAGGGGGCAATTGATTCATGAGTTCTTCCATATCTAATTGAATATAGAGTGTTCCTTTCTTCACGGTCCCGTTTCGAAAATACTCTGGCTCATCATTCTTACGATAGATTCGAGAATTTAATTTCAAACGTGAGACATAATAAGCTCCTTTATCATGGATTTTCTGTAAGTCATGTAGGTCGAAATAGCCTAAATCTCTTATATACAAGTCTTTGGGGCGAATGGTTTGTAGGCTTGTTGAACCAAAGGTTTTATCATTTTCTCTTCCTTCTCCTATATAAACGTACAGGAACTTCCCACTTAATAAGTCATACTCTAATTGAATTTTGACTCCCGCCGTATGGCTACTTCCACCTGAACCTTGATAATGTGAAGAAAACTTATCTGGAAGCTGAAATGTTGTAGAATCTAGAATCCGAATGTGCTTAAAAATCTTGGTATATTGATGAATTATTTCTTGTGTTGAATGAATTCTTTGGGTTAGAAGGTTAGCTAGAACTTGTTCAAGGAACTTTACTGCGGAAGCATTAAATCGTTTGTTAAGTCCTTCGGGACTTATAAGAACACCCGTAGATACTTCAAGGCAGCTACATAATTGTGTGAGTGATGCACTTGCGACCTGTTGACTAAGCCATACACATAAAGCAACTAACTCCTGTGCTTGATATTTACTCTTTCGCTGAACGAATCCTTTTTCTTTGGCTAAGTGCTCTAGAACATGAGAAGACATATGTCGTTGTAATTCTTCAGCAATCGGTTGAAGTTCATCAAGAATCGAAAGATTCATAAAGAAACGCCATCCTTTCTTATAATTCTACAGAAAGGATAACGCTTTTTTTCTTTATGGGTAGTGTAAAACCTTAGCTTGATAGCTATGGGATGATACCCCACCAAAAAACACATTTTATTTGCGTCGAAAAATTAATTAGCCTTTTACGATTACATTTAATCAAGCTACCAATTGGATTTATACATATTTCCTTCGGATTTTGCCAACCACCAATAACAGTAAGGGAATCCCTAGCTCATAGACGGGAAATGCAATTGGAATCACGAAAAATATGTAGTAATAATGGGTAAATGTCTGGATATTTTTAACCGACACGGCTATGATAAACGAAATAGGAGCAAGAACCCAAGCTACTTTTCGCCAATCCCTCAAATGAAATATTTGTGCTGTTCCATAACAAGCTAGAAACATGTATAACGCCAGTTTAACAAAAATACTAAAAAACCAAATAATAACAATCAAAATATCCACATTTTGAATGAACTCCATGACGGATATGTACCGGCTTAAATCGTAAACCGGATACAAAAAACTTGAAGGCAAATTCGGACCGAATGTTAAAATGACCGCTAATGTTCCGATCGTTACCATGAAAACCGCAATTCCTACTCCCCACATCGCCCGAGATGACGCTTGTTCTGGTTTGTCCATAAAGAAAACGAACATTGTCATCATGACAGCCTCTCCAAAAAATGCAGCTACAGGGGTATAGGAACCTTTAAGGATGGGAAGCCATCCAGAATCGTGATAAATAGGACGCATATAATCCCAATTCATATTGCCAACATTTAAAAGGATTACAAACGTGATCATTAAAAGTACCATTGGCCCTATGATTTCACTTAAGCGCCCAATACCTTCCACTCCACCTTGGTAAATGATAAAAATGAGCAATAACATAGCAGTAAAGACAATAACCCACAAAGGTGTATTATGAAATAAAGCGATAATAATGAATTCACCAAATTCACGGACGGTTATCCAAATTATCATGTACCATCCAAAGAAATAGGGAATCATCAGTAGCTTTCCTAGCCATTTACCAAGAATGGTTTGACTAAATTCAATCAAAGTTTGCTTCGGATAAAGCGAACCAAGTGTAGTTGCCAAAAAAGTAAGAGCAATCCCAACACACCCTGCAATCAAGAGTGAGATCCATGCATCTTGTTTGGCAGTACGAATCGTCGCCGGAATAACTAGAAGGAGTGATTGTCCCACTTCAAATGTGAACATCATCCAAAAGATTTGTCTGCCAGAGATTTTCATTGAATTTCTCACACTCTATATTCCTCCTTATTTTTTTATTTCATTTTTCTTTAACTGCAACGATGGTCCAGTCAGTCCTACTCGCCGAATAGTAAGCTTTGTATGAACAGAAACCTGCACTTTTCGAAACTGTTTACTCCAATTCTTTTTTAGCCCTTTCCATTCGGATGGATATTTTTGATGAAGGGATTCCCCAAATCCAAAGATATCCGTTCCGTATTGTTTTTGAACCTTTTTAATAGTTTGGAGAGCTTGCTTTTCGGATTGTTTTTCCAATACATGTTCTAAAAGAGTAAGATTTTTTGGCTGTGAAAGATCTAAATTCGTATTGTTCTCCTGAATCGTTCCTTCACCAGAAAAAACAACGTCACACTTAATTGTGTCCCCTTGTATAGTAGGTATGATTTTTCTATTGATCTTTGTCATATATAAACTTGCACTACCA
Source organism: Bacillus cereus (assembly GCF_007678085.1). Taxonomy (GTDB): domain Bacteria; phylum Bacillota; class Bacilli; order Bacillales; family Bacillaceae_G; genus Bacillus_A; species Bacillus_A cereus_BE. The sequence continues at coordinate 1,520,339 of NZ_VEDW01000001.1, forward strand.
TTTCCTTCGGAGGCTGTTGCTGTAACCGTCTGTTTACTTAAACGATTCACTATCCAAAGAGTAGTTAACCATTCCTGCATGTTTAAGTATCCTACCAATTTGAAATCGTTGTTAAATATAGCACCGCCTACAATTTGAAACCCTTTGACCTCGGTTTTACCTTTTTTATGAGACACATTTAGTTTAATAACGGGCAAAATAGGAGTGATTCCATCACTCGTACCAGCAATAAGAAAATTTAATAAAGACATGTCTCCCAATGCCTCTATTTGCGTATGCTCTTTAAGTGCCCCAAGTGCCGGGATAGACTCTAAAGGGAGGGATGCTTTCAGAAATTCTTTTGCAGTATTCCCCTTTATTACAAACGCACCTGCTCGTAATCGAATATCCGGATCGCGGCTATATGCATCTAAAACTGGCGTGAGACCATTTTTAGCCATTTTTTCTCCAATCAATATTACACGCTGGTGCCCTCGAAAGATTTCTCTCGACATTTTTGTTTGCATCATTTGTACAGCTTCATGTGTATCCCTTCCAGTTCCGGATTCTATAAAAACCGCTTTTCCTGCATTACTTCTTCCGCTCTGTCCCATTCCCATTTTTGATGGGATGATAAACTGAGCGCTAATTTCAACCTTATTATTCTTCGCTTGATCAAGTCCCCATCCTAATTCAATTGCCAGATCATTTAACTCCGTACGATCCCAGCAGCCCGTCAAGAAAAATAAAGAAATGACCAATATCATACAAAATGCCTTGTACAGGCTCATTCTGTTTCCCCTCCCCGTTTCGCGCCTGGCTTTTGTCCATCTGGAAAACGGACTTTTTCTTCACCAGATACCATTATAGGACGGTGCGTCATGTTCCAACGAGGTGTTCGAAGTAAAACATCCTTTAAATCACTCGGAGTCTGAGGCGCAACCGGACTTAAATACGGAATGCCAAAAGAACGAATGTTAGTTACATGAATCAAAATCGCAAGAGTGCTTATTGCAATACCATATAGCCCAAGCATCCCCGCCAATAACAGCATCGGAAAGCGTAACATCCGGTAAGCGGTTCCTAAGTTGTAGCGCGGGAACGCAAACGACGCAATACCGGTTGTCGCAACAACAATGACCAAAGGTGCCGAAACAATACCTGCTTGCACCGCAGCTTGTCCGATAACAAGTGCTCCCACAATGCTAACTGCTGATCCAATAGGTTTTGGTAACCGAACGCCCGCTTCCCTCAAACCTTCAAATATAAATTCCATCATTAGCGCTTCTATGACAGCCGGGAAAGGAACGCCTTCTCTCGCAGCTGCAATACTAATAAGCAAATTTGTCGGAATTAATTTCGGATGAAAGGTTGTAATAGCGACATAGAGAGACGGAAGAAATAATGACATATTGATTAATATTAAACGTATCCATCGAATAAAAGTTGTGTAGATGGAGCGTTCATAATAATCCTCCGCTGCTTGCAGACCTGTCCAAAATGTCATAGGAACGATCAAAACGAAAGGTGTGTTATCCACTAAAATGGCTACTTTCCCTTCTAATAGACTTGCACACACTGCATCTGGCCGCTCGGTATTTTGAATTTGCGGAAAGGGAGAAAAAGGTTGATCCTCGATAAACTCTTCAATGAAAGCTGAATCCAACACTCCATCAATTTGAATTCGCTGTACCCTTTGGCGAACTTCATCCAAAACCGAATCGGGAGCAATGCCCTCAATGTAGGCAATCGCCACATCTGTCTGTGATAATTCCCCAATCGAATAGGGTTCCATTTTTAGTTTTTGGCTCCGAATTCTTCGGCGAATAAGGCTCGTATTGACTCTTAACGTTTCTGTAAAACCGTCCCGAGGACCGCGAACAGAGATTTCGGCAGCAGGCTCTTCAATACTACGTTTTTCAAACCCTTTTAAATCCGCAATCAGGGCTTGACTCTCTCCATCTGTTAAAATGACGATATTAGCTTTCAATACTCCCTCTATAACCTCACGAAGTTTAGAAACCGTCTTTACTTGTGAAACAGCAATAAGCTGATTTTGGATGATTTCCCCTACTGAATCCAAACCCTTTAATCCACCAGGCATACCTTCGAACATCATTGGTTTCAAAATAACCTGTTCCAAAATCTTAGTGTCAGTTAATCCATCTATATAAATAAAGAGAATTTTAGTTTGACTATTTATTATAATTGGACGAAAAACAATATCGGAACAATTTTCAAAAACTTGTTTCAAAGCTTCTTCATTCGCAGATACACTCTGTTCAAGTTCACGATCTTGATCATTTTGGAGCAACATACTTGCACTCTCAAGTTCCTGAATATCTTTTTTAAAACGCTTTATCATACGAAGTTTCTTCATCATACAACCCCATTTATCGAACTGTTTATGTTTTTTATAAAAAGTAGATTTTCTATATTTGGACCTTAAAGTTAATGAGTCCTTGTTAGCAAATTTTTATATACCTTCCCACCTAATGGTTTTGAATAAATAATGATTTTCGGAAGGTAAAATCATTCGTCTGCAAAATGCCAAGAAGAAAATACACCATCGATATCTTTCTTAAAATTTCCATACACAGGAAAATTATTCAATTACTTATTTAAGTTAGTTAATCGACAAAATGGGGGGCGCATTTACATAGCTAAGTAATGACTACTTTTTGTATTGATTTATTAAAAGGAAATAGCCGTATTTCTCAAACGAGAAGATACGGCTGTTATGTTTTCGAGAGTAAACAACTTTATTTGTATTGAAAACTAGTTTTTATAATAAGGATTCACAAATATTATATTAAGGGTACCGCCACATCGCTATCAAGCTAAAATTTTATAGTACCTCCAAAACGAAATTTTGTACTAACTTGTGACAAAAAAGCTCAATTTTTCGTTTTGGGGTAATTCTGAATTCTTAAGTTGATGGGCATGTGGCGAGACCCCATCGCCATCAAGCTAAAAATATGAATTTCCCCAAAACGAAAAATTTGTGTTATTTATAGAAAGAAGTTCATTTTTATCGTTTTGGGGATACTTCAAAATATTAAGTTACTGTGGTGCTAGCCCTAAATAAATCCTAGACACTAGTACTAATTAGTCTATTTATTTTGCTTAACTAATACAGAGAATCATATTAATTCAAGCCCTCTATACTTCTCGACAAAATATATAATATCCTCCACGAGCCATTCGTACATCTGTACTATACAATGTATCTTCTAAATAAAAAGTAATCGGCTTTGTTTTACTTTCAAACCTTAGTTTCTCCTTAGACTGTATAGCATAGGTTTCAACGGCTGAACAAATTGTTTTAGGAGATGGATAATGAAGAGAATCATCTAGTTCAATATAAAAGGTTTTTCTTAATAGTTTTTTTAAAAATCTTTGTTTTTTCATCCTACTCTACTCCCCCTTACTCTTAATATAAATCACTATTCTGAATCATCCATATTATACCATAAAATACCCCCCTATTTTTGAGTATGAGTACTGGTAGGGGATTTGGTTAGACTCCAGGAACTCAAAATAATTAAATCTAGAAATGAATTACTTGGATTGATAGAAATAGAGTCCAGCCCATTTCTATTAAGCTAAAAAACAAAATACCCCATAAAATGAAAAAATACGCTATCCTTTCTATAGAATCATAGGAAAGGATGGCGTTCTTGTATGTCTATTTCTATATCTGATGAATTACAATTATTTGCTCAAGAAATTCAAAGATTTTTATCTCCAAATATTTTACGAGACCTTGCTAGAGATGTTGGTTTTGTGCAACGAGCTAGTAAGTACCAAGCAAAAGATTTAGTCGCTTTATGTGTATGGATGAGTCAAAATATCGCTACGACTTCATTAACTCAGTTATCTAGCCGTTTAGAAGCATCAACAAAAGTGCTCATCAGTCCTGAAGGACTAAATCAACGATTTAATAAAGCAGCGGTTCAATTTTTACAACATATATTAGCTGAACTACTAAACCAAAAATTAGCCTCGTCTATGCCGATTTCTTCTCCATATACCTCTATTTTTAAACGTATTCGTATTTTAGATTCAACTGCATTTCAACTCCCAGATCCTTTTTCATCTGTTTATCCGGGTGCAGGAGGTTGCAGTCATACAGCGGGAGTGAAGGTTCAGCTTGAATATGATTTATTAAGTGGACAATTCCTTCATATTCATACAGGACCAGGCAAACAACATGATCGAACCTACGGTTCTCTGTGTGTCCCAACTGTAACAGCGAATGATTTATGTATCCGAGATTTAGGCTATTTTCATTTGAAAGATCTGCAACATATACAAGATAAAAAGGCATATTATATCTCACGTATCAAATCGAATACACGTATTTATCAAAAAAATCCTAATCCTAATTATTTTCAAGATGGCAGAATTAAGAAAGGCACAGAGTATCTCCAAATAGATATGGAGGTTTTAATGAACACTCTTCAGCCTGGACAAACATGCGAAATATCAAACGCTTATGTAGGGATGACTGATAAAGTCCCAACTCGTGTGATTGTTCATCGACTTACAAAAGAACAACAACAAAAACGATTACAAGATCAAACTGTAAGAGAAAAAAAGAAAGGAATGAAGTATTCTGCTCGTAGTAAAAGACTTAGCGGTATCAATGTATACATGACCAATATCTCTACAGATATTGTCCCGATGGGACAAGTACATGATTGGTACTCTTTACGTTGGCAAATCGAAATTTTATTTAAAACATGGAAATCATTCTTTCATATTCATCATTGTAAAAGAATAAAACAAGAAAGGTTGGAATGTCATTTGTATGGACAACTGATTGCCATTCTACTCTGTTCGTCTACTATGTTTCAAATGCGACAATTACTTCTTATGAAAAAGAAACGAGAACTGAGTGAATATAAGGCCATATATATGATTAAAGATTATTTTCTTCTTATTTATCAAGCTACACAGAAAGACACCCAAGAATTATCAAAGATTCTCATTCGTCTGTTCAACCTCCTACAGCAAAACGGGCGAAAATCCCATAGGTATGAGAAAAAAACCGTCTTTGATATATTAGGTGTCGTTTACAATTGTACCATGTCTGATGATCAAGCAGCCTAATTAAAAAAATGAAACCCGATAGGGTTTGTTTCGCATGCAAATCTTTAAAATTTCTACACCTAGCTTTTAGAAAAAAGAAACAAACGCTACTCAACTTGACGTTGTATGGGCTTAGCTTGATAGCGATGTGGCGAGACCCCATTAATAAGAAAAAGCATAGAAATAAGGTCTATTTTTACGCTTTTTTTAAATTATAAATTTCAACTCATTTTCCTAACATACACTGATTAAATTCAACAGTTCTACTATGAAAATAAAATTAGATAATGCTCTTATTCTATCCTTACAGTTTCTTTCTATTTTGACATGGTTTTTAATTAAGAAACTACAACATAAACTCCCTCCAAAATTATAGAAAAAAGTTACGGTGCTATAAAATAAAAACAAATATTTGGAGGGTGCTTCAAAAACATAGCTTGATGACCATGTAGAAATTAGATATATAAGATTTTTAACTAAAATAGGTCGCCAGTCATTACACTCATAAACTCTTTAAAAAACTGTTCATAATTCATCTGCATTGCAATCCTATGTTTTGGACGATTACCGAATGTTTCTGGTTCAAAAGTAGATCTGAAATCTCCTATACTTTGTCCTCGTACAGTATCAAGTACATTAACAGTAACTGCTGATTGATGGTACGTAAAAATATCATCACGATTAATTGCAATCAAAGTGAGTGCATCGTGAACCGGGCTACCTTGTATTCCAGGAACCTTTTTTTGATAAAATTGGTAATAGTAATAGTCTAAAAGAGGCTTTAAAAACTTAGTTTTTCCTTTTGAGTGAATATAATTTACCATTTCTGGTGTTACAATAGCGGATTGTGTGACATTTAAAGGATAAATTGATAGATTTTTTGCGTATCTCATTACAATGTTGGCAGCTCCAGGATCACCATAAAAGTTGGCTTCGGAAATAGGAGTAACATTTCCTGGATATAGAAAAGATCCTCCCATAATATAATAGGAATGTACATATTCCATCACTTCTCCATAAAGGAGAAATAAAGTTGCAAGTGAAGTTAGCCTACCGGTATTCACGATAATAAGTTCATTTTTGTACTGCTTAATAAGTGTGAGAACATCAAAAAAATTCTCGAAAGTTTGAATATTTATCCCTGGCTGAATGGGCCCTATCCCAAATTTACCGTGAACTTCTGGATAAAAAGTTTCAGTTTCTGAAGACATAGAATGCTCCGCTCCACCAAAAACTTTTATATATTCTTTTCCTACACTTTTAAGTAAAAAACGAACATTTCTAACAACTTCAGCTTTAGGTACGTTTCCATAGTCTGCAACAATTCCTATAACGTCAATTTTTTCTGTTAAGTGCGCATATATGATAGCTATTGTATCGTCAATTCCAAAATCTCCAAAAAACAATACTTTTTTTCCCATACAATGTGACTCCTTATTTTTAATGTTTTTTTCAATAGATTATAATTATAGGATTCTAGTCGTAGTATAAGGTTATTCCTAAGTCATTTTGTAGTATTGTTTATGCGATAATTTATCTATTTAACATATAATTTCGTCAATAATGAATACATTCCTTTTCTATAAATAAAGCATAAAGATAAGTGCGATCAGAGAAGATTTACAGAGTTTCGCCGTACATGAGACGAGCCACTAAAATACCATTCCGTTAGAAATTTTTGCGCTATATGTTCGTTTACTTATAATAGTTGATTCACAACGCTTTCTAAAAATTTGTCTACCTTTTCTTTTGATGTATCCGGCGCATGATAGCCAATCGTAAATGAAAGTCTTCCATTATATGAGCTTGCTCCCATTGAAAAGAATGGTGCATACATAATGGGTGATGTCATATACCCATCCTCAGCTTGAATTTCACCAAACTGAATAGGTTCATCAGCGATTACCCCGAAATTTGTCAGTAATGGCAACGCCATCCCCATCTGTACAGCCTTTTCGTATTGCTGATTATACATTTCCTTCACCGTAGAAAGCTTCATACCTGCCAGTAGCTCCATTCCTGCTGCTGAAGAAAGACCTGGATTTTGAGACTTTATTTTATCCATTGATTGTTTAACTCGAACAAGAGTCTGATTAAATGTTTCATCATCTTCCATTTTAATCACTGGCATTTCCATACCGGATAAGTTGCAAATAGCACCAGTTGTATAATTAGGCAGATATCGACGTAAATCAATTGTCAAACCAATCATTTTTTCTGGGGTGCGAGGTTCTGCATACACAGTGAAATGTGATAAAGCTCGGAAGTATGCAGTCATGATTACATCATTCAAGGTAGCCTGTTGTGCTTTTGTCCATTGGGTTACACGTAGAGTTTGCTCATGGCTCAACCGCCGTACGGACATTTGAGGGAATTTATTTTTGTTAGATTGAGATGGAAAAGACCATAAGGATGCCTGTTGTTCTTGATTAGGACGATACGCACTTTTTATGTCGGATATTCCAGCATATTTGAATACATGTGATTGATCTCGAAAACTTCCATTACCCTCACCAAATTCCTTTATAATTTGACTCTTAGATCGTCCCAAGAAAAGCTGAGTATAAATTGTTCCAAGTAAATGAATATATTCCTTGACTCCTGTACCATCTGAACATAGATGAGATAATTTCACAACTAACATATCTATTGTAGTGCCTCGTAATAATTTTGTTTGAACCATTGGCCCTTGAATACGATCACCAGATTCCTTAATGAAATCTATTGCCTTTATTTCAAGGTCTTGATTATTTCCTTCTGCAAAAAAGCAAATAGGTGAGTTAGTGCAAGATGAATGTTCCTCCCAGTAAGGAAGATCATTTTCTACAAAACGGCTGTTCAAAACTGGCTGCAATTGTAACGTTATCCTTACTGATTCCTCAAGTAGTTCCTTTGATATACCTACAGGAAAATAAAGAACTGCATTAATTTGTTGATCTGCAGAATAAAGACCTAATACATAATTCATTCGATCTTGTGGTGTTACTGAATACTTTCTTTGTTCCATAATTCCGTCCCCCTTTAGAACTTTTTTGTATAACCCTATTCTCCATATGTTTGTAACTTTTCTAGTCATTTTTCTTCAAGAGTTAATAACGCTTACTTTTTGAATTTTTTAACGAAAGCATCTTCTCCGTATTGGCTTTATTGTTATTAAAAATACCCACCTCCATTAGAATCAAACAAAAATAAATTAAGTTTACATATATGCAAACATTTTATAATATCGTTTATAAATTATCAATAAGACAAATAAATCATTTTTATGTCTGTCTATAAAAAAATAATATATTCAAGGGCTACCTCCTAATAAAAGGTTGATAAGCATGTATCTCTACCCAAATTGCTATCAAAATAAGAATGAGAATTTCCCCATAAAAATATGCTGCAAATAGTGATTTTACAGTAAAAAAAGCCCATCCATTTTGAAAATGTGCCATCAAAATGAGTAGGGTTATTTAATGAATATATTGTTTGATCGTTAGTATTTGAATGCATCGAATCGTATGTTGTTTACGTGCAATCATGACAAGAAAAGAAGCATCCTTATATAGTAAGGATGCTTCTTTATTTATTTTAGTAAAGAAGGCGTCGTCTTTTCTAACCACAGAATGCCATCATATTGTTCTGTCGGAACCATGATTTCTTCTCTTTCTTTGTCGCCCCAATAACTTGACGCAGTAGGAGTAAACATCCATGATGTTTCTGGTCGTTTACTTTCTCCCTTTAGGTTAACAAACACATTGGGGCTTCCCACCGTGCTGATTATTTTTTCAACACTTTGTTCTTCGTGTTCGTTATGTACGGTAATAATATCTTTATTGTTAGAATTCCAACTGCTTCCACTATAGGCAAATACGCCAATCGTGTACATTTGATTTTTTATGCGCTGCGGAAGGTAATCCATCATATTTGGGGCTACATAATTGTATTGTTGTACCTTCATAAAATCTAATAACATTTTCGAATTTTGTTTTCGAATATGATAATTATGCCCCCATACAATAATTTTTTTATTTTTATGCTGCATTTCAGTAAGCCATGCTAAGTTCTGTGCCATTTTTTGATCTCGGATATAAAAAGAGTAATCTGTAAGGGTGGGCGAGAGGATACCGCCTTTAGCTTTCATATCGGCATCTAAATGCGTTTTTATCGCATCAATTCGTATACTAATTGATTTTCCAAGGAAATTCACATCATACGTAGGATGTGGTGCAACCTGAGTCAATTCTGCTTTATGATTTTGAATAAACGTTCTTACGCCTTCAAATTTGTTGATTACAGGCTGTATGTCTCTTTTATATTGATCATAGGGATAGGTACCCTCTAAATTATAGTAATACTTATCTAGTCTAATCAACTCTGTTACTGCTGTATCAAATTCAGATGCCACTTCTGGGCTTAGTTTTTGCAACCATTCTTTTGCATAGGGATAGAAGGGTGAATGATAAAACAGATTTATATCAAATCCAGCTAATGTGAGTGGCGTTCCTTTTTCTTTTTGTTCTTTCATATAGATAAACAATTGTTCAATTTCCTCTGTTTGCCATACACCTTCTAACGATTGCTTCATTGCTTCCGTAGCTGTTAAGCGGTCAAAATTTTGCTGAACAGCTGATGCTTCCGCCAGCCCTGATTCAAATGCAATCACGTCATATCCCATTTCCTCATGTAAATACTTAATCATTCGTATTTTGGATTGATTGATTTCTTTCGCACCATGTGTACTTTCGCCAAGTACAACAATACGCTTGTCTTTTATCGCCTCTTTAAGAAATGATAAATCTTTTGTTGTTTGGGAAGTGGGTTCATGTAATCTCTTTGCATGCTCATGTAACCATTCCTCCCACTTTGGTTGATCAACTGGTTTTTCTGCGGCAAAAGCGACAGATGTAAAGGTTGTACAGGCTAGAAGTGTACTCATTAGCCCAAGTTTCCATTTTTTACGCACAACAACGCCTCCAAGAATTATTTTTTAGAGATTGAATAGAATAAATATAAAAATTTACTAATATACCAATATTTATAATAATACAAATGCAGATACTGAACAATATAAATATTCCGAAAAATAAAGATGAAATTAAAATATATTGAAGAAACCTTCTATATAGAGATCGCACTCAATTAAGAAGAAAAAGCTTAGAAATTTAATCTTTCTACGCTTTTAAAATTATTCAACTCCAAAAAACTGTACATTTTCTTCTAGAGATACTAATTTTCTAATTTTGATGTATTTATTCACCTTAGCTTTCTTCCATTGTGGTGAAAAACCCCTTAAAAATATAGATTCCAACAGAAATTTATATTACTCCTTCAAATAAATAAAATTCTTGCAGTAAAACCATATATACTATATACACGTATACATTAAACATACTTTAAGGAGAATAGAACATGATAAAACATATACTCAGTTTCATACTTGGAACATTTGTTATGATAATTGGTTACGTTTGTGTTATTCCCTACACCCTCGGAACCATTGACGGTAATGTAAGCTATATTACTCAAGACAAAAAGTATTTTAGTAAGCTATATAACTATGACATTAACCTTTGGATGATTGCAATGCTTATATTTTGCGTTTTCACTGCGATTTCTGTTCTTATATTCAAGTTACCTAATTATAATAAGGGCAAAAACACTCATATAAAAAAATATAGTCAAACAAATCAGCGAAAAAAAGCAAGGAGAAGGCGTTATAAATAATTGTTTTCTTGTATTAGAGTTTTTACTTCTAATAATATCTAAGCTTATGATATCCGTGTTTTTACGCGACTTCCCCTTGATGGGACCCCCTATACTTAGTTAGAAACTCATAAATTACTTTAATTTTGCATTCTTCATTTATAGTATCCATTGTTCTAGTGGATATTTTCCGAATGTGTAAGTTTGAAAACATCACGCTCTGGAATGTGTTTGTATAGCATGTTTTCTTCTTTGACAAGAATATCATAAGAATGATAGTCGTGTTCAATCGAACCGCCAAAATCTCTAATGTCAATTGTTCCAATGAGAATCTGATTTCCGAATTTAAACGATACTTTTTCACCCAATTGAAACTTCATTGGTGGAAAATCTCTATCTTTTTTACAATACATGTGTTTCACTCCTATCATTTTTTAAAAACCAAGGTACCACCATCAGATAAACTGGTTGGATCCCGTACCACATCGCTATCAAGCTAGGAAAAGCAAATACCCCCAAAATGAAAAAATTAGCTGTTTTCTGTCAAAAACACACAAAATTTTCATCTTGGGGGTGTAAATTCTTAAGCTGATGGGCAGGTTAAATGAGTACCTATTAAAATAAAATTCAAATTGTAAAGAAATCAGAAGTTCATCTTAGTGAAGTTCAATTTTAATCCTTTTTTTCTTAGCACCTTTGTTTTGGATTTTAATAATCGAAAAATTCCCGATTTCATTTGTGTTGTTAACGTGCGTTCCTCCACAAGCCTGTTCATCAATGTCATTTATTTGAACGAGTCGAATTTTATTAAGCGATGATGGAAGTAAGCTGATAACTGTTTTAATGATTCCATCTCTTTGCTCTGCTTCTTCTCTATCAATTATTTTCGTGTAAACATCATGCGATATCGTTAATAAATTCTTTAAAGATTGTTCTAGTTCCTCAAAGGGTATATCTACTATAATTTCTGGTGAAAACGCTAACTCTAATCTCGCATGATCCTTTTCGATTTGACTACTAGTAGCTAAAGCATTGTAATGTTTATATAAATACCCTGAAATTACATGTAATAATGTATGATAACGCATATTTTGAAAACGCCAATCCCAATCGATTTGTAGTGTAACTCCTTGTTGTGAATCGAGTAGTGGACGATCAAGTTCATGTATGATTTCATTTTCTACTTTTTTTACTTTTAATACTTCATATATTTCGTTTCCTTGCTGAATTTTCCCAAAGTCACAAGGTTGTCCACCACCACCTGGATAAAAAATGGTTTGATTTAATACAATAAATCTTCCATCAATTGATATAATTTCTGCTTCGCATTCTTTTAAATAACTATTCTCTTCATATAGTAATATTGTCATTTTATTTAACTCCTTTTAGATTGAAAATGCAGTAATTCCAATAGTAAACGCAAATATAATTAAGATAATTCCTAAGCCACGATCAAACCAATGCATATTTTTTTGATAGATTTTTTTAAAGTAATTATTTGAAATTAATATCGCTAATAAAGTAAACCAAATTCCCACTACAATTATAATTTCACCACCATATATCCAACGCACCCAATTTGGTGTGTTAGTTCCTATGAATTGTGAAAATACACTTAAAAAGAATAATGGAGCTTTGGGATTTAATAGATTACACAAAAATCCTTCACGGAATCCCTGACCTAAAGAGCGTTTTGAACTTTGTTCAACATGTATTTCATTAGAACCTTCTGGATCTGCTTTCGAACGAATACCTTTCCAACCTAACCATAATAAATAGATGGCTCCTAAAAGCTTAATAAAGTTAAAGATAACTGGCCATTTTTCTAATATGATGGTAAAGCCTAAAACTGTATAGGCTATATGAATAATTAATGCACTGGCAATACCAAGTGCTGTAGCTATACCGTGCTTTCTACCTATTCCTAAACTATTTTTCATAACTATTACAAAATCAGGTCCTGGTGATAAAGCAATTAGTATCCCAAGAAAAAAAACCTCTACATACATAATAAACTAACCTCATTTCTTTACATTTTGCACAATATAAGTCAATAAGTCATTACCTTGCCATAACGAATCAATCTGGTCTTTACCAAAATGATCTCCAACAACTTTCATCATCATATCGTGTCGAATATATTCCTTAGCTAGTAAAACCAACATTGGATCAGTAGTTTGAATAGCAAGTGGAATTTGACCATTAATAAAGCTTGCTATTAAAACTTCTTGATTATCCTGAATAACAATTGTTAATCTTTGCCCCATTCTCTGTTCTTCAATAGCACCGGCATAGTGGCGATGATAAAAAGCATTCCCGAAAGATGGTGTTTCTTGTTCCGTAAATAACAATGAATACATTTGAATTCCCTTTTCTCGCTGTAATTCAGCAGAAGGACGTAATTCACCTAATTCCTCCTCCCATGCAGATAACCAAACTTCTTCATTTGCTTCCTCTATTAATTTTTGCATTGCACTAATGATATGCATACGCTCTTCAATATGCTTAATAACATTAACTTCCACTGGTTTTTCTATAGCTTGTAATTCATTTTCTAAAAGGCTAAGTGTTTCCTCTGTTTGCTTTTTTTGATTAATAATCAGCTTTTTTACAGACAATGGAATATAGGTTGGCGGTTCGGTTCGTAACTCTGTGATTGCTCCCTTAGTTACTAATTTTGAGATAACTGCATAAACCATTGAACGTGGTACACCACTTTTTTTGCTAATTTCATATCCATTTATAGATGGTTCCTTCAATAACGTCATATACACTTTTGCTTCATTTTTTGAAAAACCAATTTCTTCAAATGTATTAATTAAATGTTCCATGTTAACCTCCTATAATAGTTGTAATAGGTATTACTACTATAATTTAAAAGAAAATAGCAGTCAATAAAAATATATTGAGATAGAATTCTCACTATTAACAACAAATGATTTACTCCATTACAAAGTGCTTCTTAGAATACATTTGAAACTCACCAGTAAAAATAATATATAAATTATTCCCAAAATCGTAAGCTTTATTGATGGTTTTAATAAATAAAACTTTTCCATGGATATAAAATATGGTCAAGATATTTACACTGTAAAATTAAGTGATTTCAAGTGGGTTTTAATCGGATATTTTATAAAACAGAAAACTTTTTAAATAGCATAGAATACATCCAGCTTGATATGAGACAAATGATGTCTGGTCTAATCCCTGGTGAAACGATAGAAATCCCCGAGGCATACATTGGCCAAAATCAGAAACTTCCATCACGTGTTATTATCCATCGTTTAACCGATGATCAAACACAAACACGTCTAAAAAACCAAGCGATACGTGAAAAGAAGAAAGGTAATGTCATGAAGGATAAAAGTAAACGTTTAATGGGCATGAATGTATATATCACGAACACGTCGCTAGAAGAAGTACCGACGAATTACGTGCATTCATTATATTCACTTCGTTGGCAGGTTGAAATTTTGTTTAAAACGTGGAAGGCATTCTTTGAAATTGATGAATGTAAAAATATTAAAAGAGAACGCCTAGAGTGCCATTTATATGGACAACTCATCGGCATTCTCCTCTGTTCTTCTACGATGTTTCAAATGCGACAGTTTCTGCTTGAAAAGAAAAAGCAGGAGCTGAGTGAATACAAAGCGATTTATATGATTAAAGATTACTTTCCTTTACTGTTTCAAGCGATTGCCGTTGGCGCAGAAGAACTTTTAAAAATTCTGCATCGCCTTTATCAGCTGCTCAAAAAAACGGTCGTAAATGTCATAGGTATAAGAAGATGACCGTCTTTGATATTCTAGGGATTGTGTATAAAACGACGGTGAAGCATAGACAAGCTGCCTAGCGAAAAAATCGCATTTTAATAGGCTTTTTTAGCATGCCTACATTTTTATCACTTGCTAGTTTCGAAACAAGAATCATTTCGCATCTAGTAATTTACTTGGTTAGCTTGATGGGCATGTGGCGAGACCCCCATTATTCTTTATTTGACTTCTAAAATTTAGTATTTTGTTCCTTTTTTATGTTCCATGGAATACTGTCAGCATTTTGCAAAACAACCTACGCTATGTGGAAAAATAAAATAAGCTGTCCATACGAACAGCTTATTTCCATAATTATCGTTATTGGAAGATACTTTTCAAGTATTAATAGACGGTCAAGTTCAGTTTCGTGATAACTCTACACGCTCAAAGTGTTCAACTGTTGGAACTGGATCATAAAAGTGATGCAATAATGCTTTCCACTCTTGATATTGTTCAGATTGTCGAAATCCTATCGTGTGATCTTCTAAAGTTTCCCATTGCACAAGGAGCAAATATTTCCCTTTCCGCTCCATACAGCATTGTAATTCATGATTTATGTATCCTTGCATGGAAGAGATGATTGAAGATGCTTGCTTAAATACCGATTCATACTCCGTCTCCATACCGTCTTTTACTTGCAACATGACTGCTTCTAAAATCATTTTGAATTCCTCCTCCTTTTCCTAATTGTACCATGTGGGAGGGAACGCTGTATGAGAAATTTTGATGTATAACATTAACATAACGTCTCATTATCAGTAGTAAAGACAAGGAGGAATCTTCCCCTTACAAGGGAACCTCCTTTCTTTTTCTATCGAGCTATGCATTTTTTATACATTCCTATCCTGGCACGGTTTTATGGTTCTTTTTGTTGTTGAATCAACAAAAAACCGTATTAAATCTTGCATACTCCCAGGGGTCACTATATATGAACGCTACGTATTTGACTTTCTCAATGACCAACATTACTTAACGTGGTAAAATAGTACTCGGATGGGAATCCAATGTTATTAAAATTAAAGTGGTTATCAAGTCGGAGGAAGGCACCTTAGGGTGTCTTTTCTTTTTAAAATATATAAGCGCACCATCCCTTTCCTAATAGAGGCCTCCCCTCATGCCTCCTTACAGGGAGAATGATAAGGCTTTTTTTATTTCCCCAATTGCCGAGCTCTCAAATATTTTAAATAGTTACAATACATGTATTGCTTCAATAACATATGATTATTCTTAAGAATGTCATTGAAATGT
This sequence comes from Bacillus cereus, assembly GCF_007678085.1. GTDB lineage: Bacteria > Bacillota > Bacilli > Bacillales > Bacillaceae_G > Bacillus_A > Bacillus_A cereus_BE. Next base: position 1,536,163 of record NZ_VEDW01000001.1, read on the forward strand.
ACCAATAGATGTTAGTACAGCAAAATAAATTGTGTTATGATGTGAGCAAATATAAAGCTATGTAACGGAGGGATTAACATGCCGCATGTTGTGTTTCGTGGAATTACTACTGAACAATTAAAAAGCATAAGCAAGCCATTAGTAGAAGAGCTCGCAGAGATCTGTGAGTGTGGTACGGATAATTTTACGTTGGAACTACCAAGTTCTACGTTTGTATTCAATGGAGAAGAAATAGAAGCGTTTCCTCTTATTGAAGTGAAATGGTTCGAGCGTGGACAGGAAATTCGTGATCGATTTGCCAAGGCCATTACTACATATGTAATGGATTTTGGACTTCCAGAAGTAGAGGTTGTATTTACGGTTTTCACAGAATCAGCGTATTATATTAACGGGAAGCATTGTGCAAGTTAGAGCGATTTGAAAGATTTCTGTAACATTTATAAGAGGTAAAAACACATTACCATCAAGCTAAGAAAAGCAAATATCCAAAAACAAAATAATGAACTCAATTCTCATAGACAACTATCTGTGAAGAGATAAATTTTTTGTTTTGGTGGACATCAAAATATTAGCTTGGTGGATATGTGGCGCTATCCCATGTCCATCAAGCTAATACAAAGTCAATATTACGTTGAGAAGATTCCTCAAATAACTTCTTCCAAAAATCTTTTTTTGTTACAACATCATTCTGACTACTTAGTTTTTCAAACACTGATTTTGCTTCTTGGCCATAATCTCTAAATGTACCTCCAGCAACAGAATCAGTCTCTAAGTATTTTATCTTTGAAATCAGATTAGGAGTTAAAGAACTCTTATTCTCAGCTCCTACTAAAGACATGTACATAAATATAAGTAGAAATATAACTAATAATCCTAATTTGATTTTTTCATTTATTGTCTCCTGTTCTAAAAGCTACCCCAATAATCTATTGCACTTCAGTATAACAATAAAACCGCCTGTGAGGACGGTCTTTCTTTACGTTATTTTTTTATAGCTCTACGTTTTCTTATTTTCTCTTTAATATATTTTATGTTACGTATGCCTAAACGAATGGAAGCGAATATAAGGTAAAACATTAAAATGACGTAGACTGCTATCCAACTCATATACATAAAGGTACCTTGAAATCCATTTTCATTAAGCCAATTAGTGACCCACATTCCACCGAAGTAAGCTGGGATTGTAAGCAAACTTACATCTTTAGGATCCGTCGCAAGATAAATCATCAAAAATAGAAAAACAAGCACACCCATCGTACTAACATTTTCAAAAACCATTTTCGAACATCACCTACTTTATGATTAAAATGTATCAATATTTCACTATTTTACTCACATACTCTCTCTGTATCCCTGATTATTCCCTGTTCTTTCTGTTGTCATATAGTGACTTCCCTACCATGATGAGAAATATAATGAATATAGTTATATAAGGATTATCAAAAACTAGGAAATATACGCTAACTGCAAACATAAATGCTAAAATTAAATATCCCAATTCCCCCACCTCTTCATCCAAAAATACATTCATACTTTTAATTCTTATTTAAGCTTTTAAAGCCTGTTTTCCTACTTTAAACACGCTCTTTTATTTTCCTAAACCTCAAATTAAACAGTAAGACTCCCACTCCCAAAATAGGAAATAGCAATGAAATTAATTAGGAAAATACCTAATTCTAAAAATCCGTTTGCTTCAACTATTAATCATTGAGGGATTGGCTCTCTTCACTGACAGCGCCAATCGCACGTGCTAATGTATCTATTATCTATTCCAAGTGTAGCTCCTAATTTACAAGCTGTCACTAAACTTAACTACAAAAGTACTTTTGATTGAATATATTTTTTATCAATAGGGAATCACTTTCTTATTGTTTTTACATATATCAAATCTGGAAAACTACCTGCTTCAAAGATTGAAAAGCGCGGAAAAGAAGTATATATCATTGATAAAGAGGACCTTGAAACTTTTCAACTTACTTATGAAAAAACTACATCAAAAGAGCGAAAAACATTCATTGCTAAGATTCAAGACGAAGATATATATTTATTTCAATTATTAACACATCAACATACCGGAAAAATAGCGAGAGTAATAGAAGTCAATGGAGCAGACGGCAAGATTCTTACAGAAGACGAAGAAATTTCCCTTCTATCCACGTATAAAGAACATGATTACTCCTTTGAACCTTTCCGTAAGCAAGCTGTAATTACAAAACGAGGGTATTTATCTTTTTCATTTAAAAAACCTCAGCTATTTAATTCCATTACTTATAATCTAATAAATTTATTTTATAAAGAGCTAGGTGTCACAAATATGCGATTGAGTGTTTCATCTGATACTATTAAATTAGAAATTAAACCTTTCGTATTACAAGTTGATCCATTGCAATTTCAAGAAGAGATTAAATACTTACATTCTCATATGAAATCCGGTACGATACTTCCACATGTTGAAGGAATTTACTTTAAAAGTAATGTAGAGCCATTAACTTTTCATGCAGATCATGAATTTAAGCAGAAAGTAGTGCACATGGCAGCGGATAATGGTATGGGACAGGAAGAATTCTTATTGCAAGCTGTAAAATCTTATATAAGAAATTTAGAACAACAATAAATATTTCTTAAGAAGAAAAACCGTGGAAATTAAATATTTCCACAGTTTTTATTTTACCTAAGATCATTTTACAACAATATAGAATTTACCTTGCATTTCATTTTGTGCATCTTGAAATATTTTTAAAATTAAATCCGCATAAGGTCCTAACATTTTTTGAGTACTCTCGAAAAATTCCCATTCTATTGTTATAGGAAGACCTATAAATCCAGTTAAACAGTCCCACAAAGCATCTGCATTTTCCCCATAAAAACTAGGGAAATCTAATTGTTTTTTTAATGTTTTGTGCAATACTTCTTTACTAGTAAGTGTTCTTCCATCCAATTTTACTATATCCATAAATTTAATCCCTCTATTTCCTATTTTACTTCGGTAAACGTTTTATAATGATCAGAAGTTTTATATACTAATCCATCATTAGAATAAAGAATTCTATCATTACCTCGATACCCTGATGAATAATTAATATCCGCTTCATACCAAGTCCTATTTGGAGCGTTCGGTAATAGCCTTTCATTATTATAGTAAACATTTCCACCAATACTTTTTCCTGGAGCTACTTCGTGGAGATTTCCTTTCTTTCTATCCCATCCTAAAGCCTCAGCTTGTTGCTTTGTGATGAAATTATCCGGTAATTTCTTATTTTGTTTTATATATTGAGCGACTTCATCAAAACCCGTAGGATATTTCGTGAATTTTGTACTCTTGGCTGCCGCTTCTAAAGCCTTACCTTTCTTCTCAAGGTCTCCAGCCTTCCCTACAACTTTACCGATAACCCGTGTTGTACCACCAGATACGACAGCCAATGTACCCCATACATAATCTTCTGGATCATATTTTTGACCTGTTACTAAGTCTTCCCCTTTGATGAGTTGTCCAATTTCTTTTCCTGTACCAATTATAGGCGTCATACCCAATACGAATGATACATCTCCATCATTCTTACGATCATATACTCTAGATGGATCGCCACCTAATTCACGTAGTGCATTACTCAAGTCAATATTTCCAACATTGATGGCAGCAGTAGATACATCAATCTTATGACTTGCTATTCTATTAGCGGAGTCCATAAATGTATTTGCAAGAGCTAATCCCATGTTGAAATCTGTGAAGAATCCTGGGACTTTCGCATCCAATGCTTGTAAATCTTGCGCAATAATTGGAGCGTTTTTTCGCGTTACTTGTACAAGTTCCTCTATCCCAGGTTTTGCCTCATCAATGGAATGTTTCAGATTAATGGAGCTATTTACAACTGGTCCTAAATCTTTAACTACACCAGTCTAGTCCTATGCCAAGGGCTTTTTTCATTGTAAAATAAATGCAACCCAATGGATATAAATTATAATTATCCTTACCTTCCAAACAACTCATTATTGGGTAAAACCCGAATTAATTATATATCAATATAACCAATTTAATTTTCGGAATTGCGCAAATTCCTTTGACTCAATTTGTAACTTCCTGTAAAATATTATACATATAAAGGAATTTTCTAGGGGCCTATAGAAGTAATTTACATTCCTTTTTAACATGACCAAAGGGTTTGGAGAGGGAGAGACAAAAATATCATGAAATATTTGAAGAAAAAATCGGGGAAAATTTTGTTGGCAACTGGATTAGCATTTTCTATGGCAGCTTGTGGTGTAACTGATAATAAAGAAAAAACAAATGCGGAATCTAGTAAACAACAAAACAATAACAATAGTGAATCAAGCAATAATAACAGTAATAGCAACTCAAATGACTCTAATAGCAATAATAACAGTAACAGCAATTCAAACAACTCTAATGGCAATAATAACGACAATAGCAATTCAAATAACTCTAATGGCAATAATAACAGTAACAGCAATTCAAACAATTCTAATGGTAATAGTAACGTGAATAACAACACTAATACAGGTAATGAATGGGACACTAATAGTAGTAATAATTCGAATAATAATTCTAACAGTAATCAACAAAAACCGAATCAAAATCAAGAGCAATCGGCTACAAGTGTTACTTTAGAACAACATGGAATTATTGTTACAGTTCATAAAGTTGAACAAACTGATAATATCGTTCGTGTAAAATACACAATTAATAACACTACAAACCAAACTATTTTTTCCGGTGCACCTGGAGCTAAAATAGAACAAAACGGTAAAAGTACAATACCATCAGATTTCAAAGGGAATTGGGATCAAAAAGGATATATTGCCCCTCATACAAGTGTAGATGGAACAAACCTTTATACATTGGACAATATAACAAATGAATTTGACTTTAAGATTAGACCCGATTTTGAGGATGTAAAGAATAATCCAATCGTTGAGAATTTTATTTTAAGAGTAAAAATGCATTAATTAAAAATCCAATAAAAGAAAATCGAACTAGATTGCCTTTCTAGATTGATTTTCTTTTTTTATATTCTCAAGGAATATTCCTCTTCACTGCAACTCATTGTAATACGTCTTTTTCTATGACAAATTACACAATTGTACAAAGTTAATAAAGTAATATAAAAAATAATATAAAGATTTTAATTTGATCCTATATATTATTTAAAATTTTAAAAGTAGATTCCCTATTTTTTGTATAATAGACAGAGACTATATAATTTCTTATGGATATTCTTGAAAAGGGAGTAATGCTGTATGAAATCAACATATGTAAATGGCACTATATATTATATTGAATCTGTTCCTTTTGAAGATAAGAGTGAGCAGGATGAAGAGGGATACTACGAATATTTTTACAAAGGAGTCAATTTATCGTTTCACTCGGACAAAGAAATAATTACAGCCCGAATCTATGACAAGGAAAAAATAATATATTTCTTAAAAAATCCATCTCTCGCTTTTGGTAAGGATTTTGAAGCGATAAAGATATATATAATTAAAGAATTTGATGTAAATACATTCAAGATTCCAGGTGGAGAAAAAGCCTATATAGAATTATAGCCATAACCGATTTCTGTCTTTACTATAATATATTAAAAGTAAACGGTAGGTAAGTATATGCTTGATAAAGCTGAACTAAATACTCATAAATAATTGTAAAGGGATATTCTTTGTTCAGGAGGACTTTATAACCGTAGCTTACAAGTGATGTAGTGCTACACCTATTCTATCTAACTTGCAATACGTTTGCGGTATCCTTACTCAAATCATAATAATCAGGATATAACCAGTAGCTTAAGACTTTTAATATTATATTTTTCACCTTAACCATACTTTTTTTCTATTTATATACTTACCTTCGCTTCTCCAATATCCTGCTTTTTAATTAAATCTAAGTAAAAATGTGAGACAGTTGTGTTGTAATAAGGAGAAATAAAAATAAATGATAGATTAAATGTAAACATCCCTATAAATGCGGCTAATAAAAACCATCCTATAAATGATAACCAAAGAACAAATAACTTTAGCTTTTGTCCTTTCATTATTCTTTTACTTTCTCTCAATGCTTCACTTGCTGTATAATCAAGATTCTCTACTAATATGTAATACGACATGGAATAAGAAAAATATTTAATAATACCTGGAACAATTAATAAGAGACTCCATAAAAAAAGAAAAATAGCTTGCAACAGCCCCAATTTCATTGATTTAAACACATTCTTCTTTTTAAATCCCGAAAATACATCGTCTACCTTAGCATCTTCTTTTTTCCCTAAGTGTAAAGTAAAAACAGAATATCCATAATTGAAGATACCTTGTATGAGACTATAAATTAGGAAACATACCACACCTAAACCAATATAACTTAGAATAAGTACAGCAAGTACTACTGGATCTACTTGTGGTTGCCCACCTATTGGATAAATAAATAATGCATCAGGGCCAATTATCCCGATAAACAGTACAAATATTAAATACATAAAAAAGGCGATTGCTGATGCACTTAAGGTTGGTACAAAATAGAATAAAGCTGATACTCCTATACCTATCCCCATTTCCCATCTAACGAATTCAATGCTGCTTTCTTTAAATTTCCGATCATACTCGTGTCCCCTTCTTTTTTCTTATTTTCCTTTACTGAAAAAATAAAAGAACTTGTAGCAAGGCCCCGCTACAAGTTCTTTTAGCCAAATACTTTAGCTCATCGAAAAATTATTTATTCTACACAATCGGGGGTAATTCCTAAAATATGGTTTGTTAACATCATTATATAACATAATTACGAATTTTTGTTAAAAAATTCTATATTTTTAGACAAATAACCCTCCACTTTTTCACTTATTTTTTCATATAGTTTTATCTATTGAAAATACGCAAAAAAACATCTGGACTATTTGGAACAAAAGTTTATTTAACGAACATGAAAAGACCACCTACAAAATTTCATAGGTGATCTTTTTGTGATTTTGCACTTGTGCACTACTTTAAAAATATATCACAAATTCATTTAGTCTCCTAAACATTTGAATCTATAGATTGAATACCTTCCCACATTCTAGACTAATGTCAATTAGATCTTTCTAATAAAAATTTGTTCTGTAAAAAAGTTTCAAGCTTACTAAAATCTGTTGAAGAATATAATAAACTCATTCCATTAATGAATTCATGTTCAACTCGTTTCTCTCCCTCATTGGGGAGACAATGATGTGAATCCTTATATAACTGAAACATATTCCACAGTACTGCATCGGAAACATCAAATTTACTTTGTAATTTTGAACAAAGACCTTTAGTTGCTCCATCCTGAACTGGAAAAGCAAAATTTTTATAAAGTACGGCTGTTGCAGCAGAATAGTTATCCACTTTAGTTGAGAAGTAACTTACGCCATCAAAAAATTCATCATACCTTATAAATTGCAATAATAGTTGTGGGATAATATATTCTGGTTTGAATGTGTCAGTCGTATTTTTTACACGTACAGAACACGCTGCCATTAAAGGCCAAATAATTAGATAAGAAATTACTTCATTTGGTTCATTTAACTCCTTCGCAAATAAACGTTTTTTCATAATTGTACCGTAATCGTGGAATTTCTTAATTATCTCATCTATAAAAACAACAGGTGGTGTAGATAAATCTATATAACTTATATCATCTGATTTAAATACTGAAGTCTGAACCGTATTTAAATCAGGTTTATTAAGTTCTTCCCAGCAGGTTAAAGGTTGAGCTTCCTAAATAGATACATGGTAACCCAGGAATACTGTATCTATTTGTGCTGACTATTCCCCGAAGTTCTAACGGAATATGAAACATTTCTTTACTTGTAAATACATGATCGGTACCGACTCGCATTTTATAGAGGAATTCATTGTCAAAGTTTTGATGTGTTTTTTTATCATTGAAATGATTTGGTATAGACACGTTATTTAATAAAACTCTACGAAATTCTATAAAAGCCTTTGACGGAAAACCTCTATAATATTCTTTTAAAGAATTAATAATCCCATTACACAAATCCTTTACAAGCTCCAAATCCTTTTTAGTAATCACTGTTTCTAATGTTGCACTACAAATGCTCTCTAACCCTGAGATATAAGTAATAAAACAATCTTCAAGATACTCTATAAAGTCATCATTCTCCCTAGTTAGGGGTAACTTTCCCACTTTCTTAAATAATTCAATTATAGGCAGCACTTCTAAAACGAGGAATTATTTTAGCGTCTTTCGAGAAATCAGATAGTGAAAATTCACTGGCTTGCTTTTCATTATAAGGATAAAATTTAAATTTCTTAGCTTCATCTATTTTTTGTAACTCTTCATATAAATTAAATGCAATATTTACATCCTGTTTACTAACATTAGTGTCTTCTTTTATATGTTTTAGTTTAATTGCTTTCTCTATTAAATCTGTTCTTAATTTTAAAATAGTAATCACATCACTTTTCAAACGAAAATAATTAATTCAGTTTTTACACTTTCTCAATATTACAGTATCAATCTTCTTATATAATTAAATTATTCTCTTTATTTATTTTATGTATCTGTTCCCTTTGAACCCTACTATTATAGGGTTCCTTTTTTTATAATCATATATTTATTAATTAATTTATCAATTTCCTGACTTAAATGGAGGACTTTCGTATAACTAAAACCATGTTTAATTACCAGTTCTACTAATTGTAACTTTTTATTTTCTATTAGATCATTTAACTTCGCCACTAACATAAACTTTTTTCTTTCACACTCCCCTATAGTTAGGTTACTTAGATTTTTTCAATTCTTTGTTTGCTTTATCAATTAACTTAGAAGCAGTCTCTAATCTTTCAACCCCAGCATCAACTTCATTTTCTTTACCCTTATCTAAACCTTCTTGTATGATTGCAACCCCATCTTTTACATGAATCATCGCTACACCTACATTATGTTGTACTGGGTGATCTTTTTCTTCATACTCTAACTTACTTATTTTGTCCACTAACTCTAAGTAGGGTTTAGATACTTCTTTTAACTTTTCTGACTTTTTCTTCATTGACTTGCTACTTTTTACAATACCTTCTATTTCCTTAGATTGTTCGGAGAAATCTTTCATTAAATATTCTAGGTTCTTACTGAAGTCTTCTTTTTTATTCTGTTTAACAGAAGCTTCCATTGCTTCATCTTTCTTAACCTTTGTCTCACATCCAACCCCAGTTAACATTAACATTGGAACTACTAAAAAAGATAAAATTTTACGTTTCATTGACATATACCCCTTTGTTTTAAAATGCTTTTTCTATTCTTTCCACTTTTTTATTTGCTTCCGTTTTATTCGCCACTACGAATATCGTTTATTTTACCTAATCATCGTTGTTGGAAGTTGATTAATATTAGCTTATTTGTCTTATAAGTTAAATCGATAATAATTAAATACAAAAATATTTCAGTTCTTTTTGTATTTAATTTAAGGCAAACCTCTTTCGTTTTTTAAAGAAGTTCTTTGGTTCGTTTGAAAATAATCTCCATAGAAGTCGTATATCCTGAGATTGTTAGAGTAAGGACTTGAACAAATTCCCAACCATCCTCAGCATGTTCGATAATAATACGCTTATAATCTTCTTTGGGTTGCCCTTTCCATCCATTAATTTCGACTTCCACAAATTTGTAATCATACATATTCTTCCACCCCTTTTCCCTAATTGTACCATTTAGAAGAAGCGATGTATTGTACTTTTTTAGCTGTATACTCTATACATATGCAGTTAACATAGCGCATCATTAGTAAGGCCAAGGAAGAATCTTCCACTTACAAGGGAACCTCTTTTCTTTGTTCTATCGATCTATGCATTTTTTATACATTCCTATCCTGGCACTTAGGTTGATAGCGATGTCAATTATAGTAGGGGTTGTTTCTTTTTTCTAAAAACTACGTATAGGGAATTTAAAGCTTTGCATACGAAATAAACCCTAACGGGTTTCATTTTTTTTACTTTAAGCGACTTGATTATCAGACAGGGTACAATTGTAAACGACACCTAATATATCAAAGACTCTTTTCTTCTCATAACGATGTGATTTTCGCCCGTTTTGCTGTAGGAGATTGAACAGGCGGAATAACGTTCCACTAAGTTTTCAATAGCTTTAAAAGCTAATGTAGAGGCATATTCGCTATCACCAGTAATTCTTCTTTTCTTCATCCCAGTTCTTTGTACAATCCATGCATCATTTGTATCTACTAATTTTTCTAAATCATCATTGGTCAGTTTTTTTTCAGGTACATAGGTACCAATAGCTGTAATTCTTGCTTTTGATTGCATACATTTATCCTCCTTTACTATTTTAACACTTAGTTATATACTCAAATAATAGTACTAGATACTAATTATTGTCGATTTTCAAACATTTTATTTCTGGAAATTAAACTAACTAAAATATCTAGCTATGATATAAAGGAGAGACATTCATGCTCAATATTCAACAAATTGAAGAAATTACTCCCCATCGTTATCCCCTTTTATTAATTGATCGGATCATTGAAGTAGAAGAAGGAAAGCGTGCAGTTTAGATCCAAAATGTTGTAACTAAAGAAGGATTTTTTATCTGTCATTTTTCTGGCTATTCAGTCATGCGCGGCGTCCTTATTGTAGATGCCCTTTTAACTTGAATGAATAAGTAGAAGTTTATTGAAAAATTTTCTGGAGAAGAACAATGCTAAAACCCTGTATTGATGTAGAAAAAAAGAAATTTAGAATAATGTAAAGGGAGAAGAGGGATGATTGATATTTTAAAGATTTTTGCGGCCTTAGTTTTTGGTTATCTTTTAGGAAGCCTTAATACAGCGGTGATTGTAGGGAAAATATACGGCAAGGATATAAGAAGCCATGGAAGCAAAAGCGCGGGGCTTACCAATACTCTAAGGGTACTTGGGAAATCTGCTGCAGTGTTTGTTCTTGCGGGAGATATATTAAAAGGGGTAATTGCCTGTTATATAGGCTTGTTCCTTAGCGTTTACTTTTATTCGGGCGAGGCTAAAGATTGCGTAAGCCTTTTAGCGGCGGGCGCAGGGGCGGTTATAGGGCATAACTGGCCGGTATATTTTGGGTTTAAAGGAGGCAAGGGAGCACTTACAGCAGTGGCTGTACTGTTTATGATTGACTGGGTTATGGCCCTTTTATGCCTTGGCTTTTTTGTGATAATAGTAGCTTTAACCCGTTATGTCTCTTTAGGTACAATATGTGCTACATTGCTTGTCGCGGTCATTTCATTTATTCCTGTTTTTGAGAATACCTTATATTTTTATATATTTGCATTCCTAATGGCGTTTATGGTTATTTTCAGGCATATGGAAAATATACAAAGGCTGCTTTTAGGAACAGAAAATAAACTTATTTTTCCACAGCGCTGAGCATGTCGTCAAAATAGAAAAAAATTGGGTGTAGTTAACCGTTTAAGGGGGAAGGCAACGATTCTTTACTTTTGGAGCCACTCAAGAAAAATGTACTTTATAATCCTATTTTTGGTATATCTCCTACCTTAGTAACAATAAAAGGTTAATATAAGTCATCACATCATGCGTAAATATTAACGTACACATTGAATAGAAGAAATCAAAAAATACGTTATCCTTTCCTATGATTCTACAGAAAGAATAGCGTATTTTTTATTTTAGGGGGGATTTTGTTTTATTAGCTTGATAGCGATGTGGCGCTACCCCTATTAATAAATATTACTAACCATATTTCTAGTTAATATCTATCATATTTTTTATAAACAGGACTAATTAGATTTAAAAAAAGATTTCTTTTTCTTTACTCGTAATAAATCACCTGTCCATCCCTTGACTCGCATATAGAAATACATACCCCCTGTTGTGAAAATAATAAATAAGAGAGCGATTAAATAGCTATATTTCCATTCTAGTTCAGGCATGTATTTAAAATTCATACCCCACAATGCTCCTAAGGCTGTCAAAGGCGTACTCACAGCAGTTAATACAGTAAGAGCTTTCATAATTTCATTCCCACGATGAGAAGAAACAACTTCTTGTAAATGAATCATCGTGTCTAATTCTTCTTGGTACTCTTTAACGAGTTGTAATCCACGCTCTAATTTCAAGTTTGTTTGTTTATAACAAAGAGTTTTTGTTATATTTTCTAACCAAGCTTCCTCCAAGCCTTGTAACACTTCTTGTATTAAGCGAAACACATGTGTATTCATAAATAATTCATGACGAATATGATAAATTCTTTCTAAAACCGCTATGTTATTATGATGATAAAAATCCCATAACACATTTCTGAAATTGTTTTCAAAATAGTCAACCTTTCGTAAATAGTGAGATATAAATATTGATAAGATAGCACATATTCCTTCAGCGGAACTATTACAATTTTTTATACCTATAGGAAAATTATGTATTAATTTTCGAAAATTCTCTTCCTCTTTTTCCTGGACCGTTATCAGTATTCCATGAGCTACGAAATAATGAAGGAATTTTTGAATTTTGGCGTCCTTTTTATCTTGATCATATAAAAACGAACCATATACGCAAGTTTGACTTGGTGATAACGTATAAACATATAATCCATTTTCACAAGGAGAAATTATTTTCTTTACAAATTGAGAGAAATAAGATGTTACATCACGAGGGATTATAGAAGAAAGTTTTTCAAGCTCACTAGTTTCCACATGATACCAATTCCATTTCGGCATTTTTATGTATTCCATATTATTCTTCCTTTCTGAATAGTTTTATGTTCGATCGAATCATATCCGTAATATGAAATTTGTATGTAGGTATTCATGTCTTGGAGGAAAAGTTTTTAGATCATCTAAATTACAAACTAAATGGCATAGGAGGTCTTATTCTGTTACAAGGAAGACCCCCTATATATTAGCTATTTTTATCTTTTCTTATAAAGAATTTATTATATGTGGAACAGAAGCTACATAATTTGGCAAGTCTATTCAACGAACTCCATTTCAGTCGTTATTATAATTTGGATTCATATGCAGATTGATTGGTGATGTCGTCAAATACTTGACTTCCAATCATATAGTATCCATGAAGTGCAGCCTCTTTCGAAGCATCTACCATACGGAAAGAAGAAATTTCACCTTGCATTTTTTCAATTCGTTTTTTGTGGATATCTACTATTCCTCCTGTCCAAATAATAGTGTCATACTGGTCTAGCTTAAATTGTTCTTGTAATACACGCATAACGTCTTGGAAGTGTGTATCCAACTCTTTTTGAATCAAAGTAGCAACCTGATTTGTTTGATGATTTTCTTCTCGACCTCCATATCCTTTTTCTAATATTTTTGGCATGTCGTTAATATGCAAGTGATCACTTTCCCCTGCATGATTCTGCAGGATATTCTTAATATTTTTCAAAGGCTTGCTACATCCTAGTTCCGTCTCATAATGATTTAAAATAACATTCTGTTTCATATCTGTCATTTCTAATGTACGAAATCCACCATCAATAATTAAGATACGATCTCGTTCCTCAATGATTCCCTCTTTTAAGAAATAGGCATGTAAAGCGACCGGTTGCTGAAGAATCAAAGCATTTTCCACCGTAATATTAATAAATTTCCCATCAATTTGCACGGAAGTTTCTTTTTTTAGTGCACGTTGTAATTGCTCATGCTGACTACCAAAACAAGTAACGGGAAGCCCGGTAACAACTAAAGGTAACACGACATTTTCTTTATAATCCTTTGCAATGCAACCAAATATTTGTTGTTTAAACTGTTCGCTTTCATAATAATTTTCTATTTCTTCGTCAAATGGAGGAAGAAATGAAGCGTCAGATTGATGTGCTTCATTTCCCATGTAGTATGCAAAGTCTAAGTCTATAAAACTTACCTTTGTTAAATCGTCACTTTCAGCATGATTAGGTACAGGGGCTAGTGTGGAAGCTTCACTCTTAATCGTCATCTCAGAATCTACATCCTGTCGATATGCCCGCTTGGTAAAGCCAATTCCTACATCAATTGCATACAGAGATTTCATACTTTTTTCCTCACTTTCTCTTTTTAGAATTAAATCTAAGCACTCTCTTCTTTCCCTTCTTTCATATATTTCTTTTCATTTTTCGTTTTTTCCTCATCTATGTCCTTACTATTTTGATTTATTTCGTAATCCTTTTCATCTTTTTTCTTTTTATTATTTTCGTTTTCTGTTAAGTCTTTAATAGTAGAAATGACAACTGGTGTGGCTGTAAGTAGTTGTGGTAATGTTTGTTTTGCAACATTAGCTGCAGTTACAGAGAATTGTTTACTTGTCTCAGTTACCTTCTCTAATGTTTCCTTTATGTTTCCTTCTTGTAGTTTGTCTTTTACGCTTTTTCCTTTTGTTTGTATAGCTTTCCGATTTTCTTTTTTTAATAGGGAAACCATGACTCCGGTCGTAATCCCAATCACAGCATATTTAAATATTGTATGTTTCATTTTTCTCACCCTTCTCTACTTTTATTTTCTTCCATGCTACAACCTAAAATGTAGCCTATTTCAATTTTTTCTTAAAATAGCAAGTTAGTATTACCTTACCTATTTATCAGATGTTGCAATCTATTAGAGAGAATGATAGTTTTGCGGCTGCCTATCACTCGCCGTTGGTGTTTCAGCTGTTACTAGGAGTAAAATTCTCCCTTGATCTAGTTTTTCTTCATATAAGTTAGCTTCCTCCTTCGACAACCCCATTTCTTCCATTTGATTTCGAAGTTCGTCCCCTTTTTTGGAGAAAAAGTTGATAATACTTGTTCCCAATCCTTGTTCTTTTACTCCAATCGTATTTGTGTTTGTATCATCCGCAATCTTTTTTGTTAGATGTTTTTCATGTGTTAAGACGTAAATGTCATCTTGGTGAATCCCTTGCAATTCTAGCTCTTTTACTTTCATAACTACTTCCTGTTCATTTTCATATTCATGAACCACCGGTTTTCTTTCATTCTTATGCATTGTATTTTTCCTCCCTTAGTTTTTTATTTTCTTATTTAGTTGTTATGTAATATGTAATACACCTATTTTAAAGATGTTAAACCTAAATTTTCAAAAAACTTCATGCAATAGGTTATTAATGTTTTTGAATATCAAAGAAATGTCACGAGCACTTTGCTTTGATAACAGTGTTACAAATAACAATTCGTTTGGAAGACAAGCCTCTTTTTTGATCATTGGATTTTCCAACGACATAGAAGCACAGCGCTGCATTACATGTAACTGACCCATGAGGTTCTCTATTCCAAAAGAAAAAAGCACCCCGATAGATGCCTTCTTTAATTGTTCTCACTATAATTTATTTAGATAATTCTCCTATTACTGTAAGATACATTTATTCTAGTTCCTAAATCTCACTTATTTCTTAATTCACCCATAACAATATAAAACCAAATAACCTACCATCAAAAAATAAAGAAAACAGGTTATTTGGCTATTCATTCCATAGGCTTAATACTCAAGTTAATCTTTTTTCACGCAGTTAAACTTTATTAAGAAAACCTTAAGGAATTTCCCTCTATATTTATAAGAATTTTTTTCTATACTGAATTATATAAATGAACAAGAGGAGAAATGATCATGAAGAAATTTGTACTTTTCCCAATAGGATTAGGCCTACCTATATACTTATTACCTTTCATATTACGCGGGGATTTGGATAGATTTAATCCGATTGCTGAAGAAAAAAATGTATACGCCATTGCGAAGGGATATGGTGTTCCAGATTATCATCATAAAGGACGAGCTATGTATACCCTAAAAGGTGTTGATAAATCAAAGAATGAGAAAGAATATACAGTAGGAACTAGCACCCCTAATGATTTTATAAAAAAACTCACTTAAAAATTCATGTAAAAGGAAAGTATGTGTATTCTTACGACGTTATTTCTGAAAAGGATATTCCGGAGAAAATAAGAAAGCAATTAGAGGTAGAAATTAAATAAAAGAGCCTACTCTTATGAGCCGGCTCTTGATTACCTCTCCAACCTACCATTAGGATATATTGAGGAAGTAGAATTCTTTAGATCACTTTATTAAATTCATTATCATTGTTTTAACAACCATTGTTCAATTACTTTCACAGTTTCATCTCGTTGTGCTTTTGGCGTAATTAAGCTTGCATTATCACCTTTTTGCTCACCGTACATGCCAAAATGAGCATGATTTCCACCTTTTATCATGTGCATAGTTGTATTCTTTGACATGAACTTTTTATTTTTCTCTATTTTTTCTACATTTGCTAAAGCATCTACTTCCCCATAAATTGATAACATTGGAATCGATTTCGTAGAGAAGTCATCTGCAGGATAAGAGCCTAAGAAAATGATTCCGTCTACCTTGTCTTCATGTTGGAAGGCATACTTAGAAATCATAGCTCCCCCCATTGAATGCCCTGCAACATACCATTTTTGAACTTCAGGATACTGTTCCATTACACTGTCTACCGCATTGATTCCAAGTATCGCTAAGTTTAATGGTAACTTAGGCATCACTACAAAGTGCCCATCTTTTGCAAGAGCTTCCCCTAAGTAACTATAAGCCTCAGCTTCTACTTTAGCTCCTTGGTAAAAAATAATCCCTACTTTAGCATCTTTCTGTCCAAAAACGATATGATCTTCATCTTTTTTATCATCTACTAACGACAACGCCTCTTTCGTTGGTTTATAAGTAAACTGAGACCAAGTCAAAAACGTAATACTTCCTATAATTAAAATACCTAGTAAAGAGTACAGAATAATTTTCATCCATTTCTTCACAAAGATGACCTCCCTAAGATGTATATATTCTATATTTTAGATTACCATTCATACACATAAAAACTCGAGCATTTTTATTGTGCTCAAGTTTTTATTTACGTCTTTAATTTATACTATAAATGGTCCAAGATAAATATGTAGCAAAGGCAGACCATAAAAAATATGGAATTAGCAACCATGTCGATACTTTAGATAATTGGGAAGAAACCACTATGAGATGTAACGTAGTAATAGCGACTAGTAAACAATCTACTGTTGCTAAAAATAAATTTTTTTGACTGAATTGAAAATAGCTGAACGCTTGATTGAACATATAATTTAAAAGGAATACAAACCAAAATGTTTTTGGCTTACATCCATATTTGTTGTAAATAATTGCAACTGATAATGCAATCAGTCCATATAATACTGCCCAAATCATTCCGATTGTCATACCAGAAGGTGTCCAAGACGGCTTTTCTAGCGCAGCGTACCACATGCGATCAATAGGAAATAAAACACTAGAAACATAAAACAATCCATACGTTAGTAAGAACACTATAATACTAGATTTTTTCATAAACATTCTCCTTTTTACTAGAAGATTATAGAAACTTTATATGATTAGTATGTCCTTGTAATGGATAAAATTCGAATATTTAAATTTCAAATACATATTGTTTAACCTATTTTATACAAACTCTTTCATACTTTTATATGCACAAAGTGCTCTCTCCCGTGCTGCCTTATGATTAACAACTGGCAAAGGATATGTATGACCAAGCGTTATATTGGCCTTTTGTAAAATATGCTCAGGTGCTTCCCAAGGTTTATGTATATATTTATTAGGCATATCTCTTAATTCTGGTACCCATTTTCTTATATACTCCCCCTCTTTATCAAACTTTTCTCCTTGTGTGATTGGATTAAAAATACGAAAATACGGTGATGCATCTGCCCCGCTTCCAGCAACCCATTGCCATCCCATTGTATTATTTGCAATATCAGCATCTAACAGTGTATCCATAAACCATTTTGCTCCTTCTTGCCACGGAATTAACAAATGCTTTACAAGAAAAGAAGCTACAGCCATTCTTGCCCGATTATGCATAAAACCTGTTTGCCATAGTTCCCGCATTCCAGCATCAATAAACGGATAGCCAGTTTCACCCTTCTGCCATACTGTTAATAACTCCTCTTCATTATTCCACGGAAAATGTTCAAAGCTCTTATTAAGAGGTTTATATACTGTAAATGGATAATGATATAGCAAATAATAAGAAAACTCTCGCCAAATCAATTGACGTATAAAACTATTCACTTGTTTTTCAAAAAGACTACATTGTCTTTCGGTACTTTCATTTACTAAGTAATGATACATAAACTTTACTGATATTTGACCAAATGAAAGATACGGTGCCAACATCGAATGAGCATTTTCATTTGGAAAATCTCTTCCTTCACTATAAGAGGCTAATTTGCTAGAGAAAAATTTCTTACATGTTTTATATGCTCCTTCTTCTGTAGGATCCCATATTGATTCAATATGAGATGTCCACCGTATTGTCGGCAGCAAATGTAATTCTGAAACAGATAAGCTTGCTGGTAAAGAGTTTCCTCCTTTTATACGCTGCACTTTACTAATAGGCTTATGTATTACCTGCTTTTGAAATGCATTGTAAAAAGGCGTAAACACCTTATATTCAGTGTTATCTTTCTTTTTAATAATCCACGGTTCTAATAATAAATGTGAATTAAACTCCTTACAAATAATACCTTTACCTTCTAACATCATTTTCATTTTTTCATTAGATTGTAATCTGTCCGGATCATAGCAAATATTCCAATATACAGCCGTTATACTTAATTGTTCTATGAGAGAAAATATTTCTTTCTGTGTATTTCCTTTGCGAATTATTAAAGTAGAGCCCAATGCCTCAAGTTGCTTTTGAA
This sequence comes from Bacillus cereus, assembly GCF_007678085.1. GTDB lineage: Bacteria > Bacillota > Bacilli > Bacillales > Bacillaceae_G > Bacillus_A > Bacillus_A cereus_BE. The sequence goes on from NZ_VEDW01000001.1 coordinate 1,554,838, forward strand.
CATCTATTATTGCATGGTGTAACCACCACTTTGACGCACTTCCTATTGAAAAAGTTTCGTCATGTACATATACCGGAACAACCTCACCGGACTGAGCAGCTTCAAATAGTGCTGGGTTATCATATAAACGAAAATCTTTTTGAAACATAACGATAATTTTATTTTGCATGGCTATCCTTTCTTACTCTTAAAACATAATAGATTCTTTATGTGAATGATCATCTTTTTTACTTTTGCATTATTATATTAATAATTCTTTGTAATCATAAACAAACGTTTCCATAGTTATTGGACTTCTATCTAGTAAATTCGATAAATCTGATGTGACTTTTTTAGCTAATCCTAATTTTGCAGTTGTATATATTCCAATCATAACCCAAATAAATTCATTGTTAAGTCCCTTTTGAACCATTCTTTTTCTAAATTTAAATATACTTGGATTTGTATAAGTAATATCTTTATTTATTATTTTTGAAATAATAGCAGCAACTTCATAATATGTTAATGCCTCATTTCCCGTTAAAGAATAAGCTTTAAATTCATGCCCCTCTTCGGTTAATATCTTAGCTGCAACTTCTCCAATATCCCGTACATCTATAAAACTTGTTTCCCCTTTACCAGCAGGTACTTCAATTATTTTTTCATTTCTTAATTCATCACCATGTTGTGATAATAAATTTTGCATAAAAAAGCTCGGTCTTAGGAATGTGTAAGGGATCCCAGAAGTCTTTATCATAGCTTCAATTTTAGCATGAGGTACTATCGGATTTTTTTCTACACCTAATAAAGATAAAAATACAATGTGTTTTATACCTATTTCTTTTGCGGCATCTACAACAGGCTGGAAATACTTTTTTGCATCAGCTAGATGTGGCGGTCTTATTAGAAAGACTTTAGTAATACCTTTTAAAGCCGCCTTTACAGATGAGGGGTTTTCAAAATCAAAATATACTCCTTCATTTTCTCTACTGCGCGTTGTGACTTTGAAAGTAGCATTTCTTTTTATTAGGCATTTTACAACCTCTTTTCCTACATTCCCTGTAGCACCTGTTACTAAAATCATTTTAATCACCCTTTATTTTTTTGTAAATTTTGAATCATACTTTGCAAAACTCGAACTGTATTTTCTACTTCCTCTTTAGGAATACTAGCTGTAGCATTTTTTATAACTTCATCGCTTACATTTTCTATCTCCTGTATTAATGCCTTAGTTTCATCAGTTAAAAATATTAAATGTGACCGTTTATCTTTAGGATTATGTTTTATAAGAATCCATTCTTTTTGCAATAATCTTTGTATAATTCCGGTTACTGTTGGACGGTCTGCTAAGAGCCTTTCAGCAATCATAGCCGGGGTGGTTCCATTTGGATAAAGAGATATATCCTTTAACACAGACCATTGCTGAGCTGTTATTTTATATTCTTTTAATTGATTTGATAATTCTGTTTTCGTCATTATACTTACCTTGTGTAATAAATAGCCTAAATTATTCATATAACCTCCAATATAGTTAGTACACTAATTACATAGTTAGCATACTAACTATAACGTATAATTACAAACTTCAATTAATAGTTTATATATAAAAGATATATCAAATTCTTATTTTGTACTATTTCATATTATATTTAAAATCTTCTTTAATCCTGTTTTGCATGTATTGTACACTCTATATACAAAGATTATTCCTTGCTGTTACTTTAAATAAGCATTTACAATTGTATCTAGCATAGGTCTTTTTTATTGTCCGATTAGTCATACTTATTCTTAATTCTGCAAAATAAAAAGAAACTGGAGAGAAATATGGGAAAACAATTTGATAAACAGTCAAACTTAAATACATCTATGGATTCAACAATCCTATGTACTTTTCAAAACAAAAATGCTATAAATATACTTTTGAATACAGGTAAGCTTATAGCCGATCCTATTTTTGTTAGTAAAGAAGATTTCACCGCATATAAATACATTGTAAGACATATGAAACAGAGTGGTATTGATTTTATTATAGATTTGCCCATTTGGGCATGGCATTCATGCAACGGTTACAAAAAAAAGCCTACTGTTGAGACAGTAAGGGAATTACTATCAGATATTCAATTAGAGAAAGAAATATACCTCATCGAATTCGCATGTCCTAATTTTTTATTCATGCTAACAAACTATAGTCGATGGTGCGACATTTATTTTAAACTTACTGACAATCCTAAAGCAATTATAACAAGTGATGAAGAAAAATACTTATTTGATCTTTATCCTGCCATGGAGGAAGAATGGGAATATCATCATATCCAAGCAACTCTCCCCTACCTAAAAAAAGAATGGATTATACAAATAACAGGACTTAGTAAAATGAATGGATGTAACAAATAATATTGTTTATGAATGCTTTATTTAAGCATTCATAAACATAACAAATAGTCACATTAAACTAATGCATTTAAAATAGCGCTTTTTATATGGTACCCTAAATACTATGATTTTGCATACGTGCAGCTTACTCATTTAGTTTTGGTCTAGTTTGTAAATATAAATTCAAATCCGGACTTGAACCGCTAATAATTACATCTCGAACAATTTTAGAAAGTACCATACTATATACTAATCCATTATCTCCATATGCATAGATAAAGTGACAATTTGGAAACTCTTCATACATTCCAATTATAGGTAAACCATCATGAGTACCACCATAAAAAGCACTTAAATAAAATTCAGGTTCAACTGTTATATTTGGAAAGAGCTTATTAAATTCATTTACTAATTTCTCTTTTTTATGAATTAATTTTGAATCTCTTTCTTGAGCAATGTTTGTATCTTCATCTAACCCACCTATAATAATCCTGTTATCTGCAGTAGTTCTCATATAAATATATGGTCTCGCAGTTTCCCAAATAAGAGTACGCTTATACCAAGAAGATAAATCTTCCACAGGATTAGTCACAATTGCATATGAGCTAATCAGTGTAGCGTTCTTCTCCTTTTTAAATTCCAAACCTTCATATCCTGCAGCCACAATTACTTTTTTGGCAGTAATAGAATTGCCCCCTTTTGTATAAAAAACAGCACATTCTTTCTCTAACTTTTTGCCAACGATCTCCGTATCTTCATAAATGTGAACTCCTTTATTAGAAGCTTGTTTTAATAAACTATGTGTAAATTTATAAGGATTTATTTCACCATCATTATACGTATAAATAGCTGCACGTTTTTTAAATGGATATCTCTGTCCAATTTGTTCCTCTGATAGCCAAGTCGCTTTAAAATCATGCTTATGTAAATAATACAGTTCCTTTTCTAATTTCTTTATATCCTCTTCATAGCTTGCATAATATAAACTGTCACGTCGTTTAAAGTCAGAGCAATAAGGTAAGTTTTGATCAGCATATTCAATATCATTAATAGCTTGTTCACATAATTTCATATGCTTAACTGCATACTCTTCTCCAAATGTATTTACAAGCTCAAAAAACATCTTGTCACCTAAATATTGAATAAGTGCTGTATTGGTAAGGTTACTCCCGTTTCCTACCTTTCTTTTATCAACGATAACAATATTTAAATCTGATTCACTCAAATAGTATGCTGATTGAGCACCTGAACTCCCTGCTCCTATTATTAGTACGTCACATTTTATATCTTCTTCCAACCGAGGATAAGAAGGTGTATTAGAAAAAGTTGTGTTCCAATATAATTTTCCTTTCTGTAAATCCATTTAAAGTGCACCGTCCTAAATAAAATAGTTATATCCCCATCTGTATCTCCAAATCATTCTTACAATATACTTCTTATCAAATTTATTTTTGCTACCATTAGATTATTAGTGCAATATTTTGTTCATCCATATTTGGTATTAAACTAAGCTTATAAAAAGTTAATAGTATATATATTATTTATTTTCATGTAGAAATTTAAGAACTCGATTAAAAGCTTCTTGACCTGCTGGAGTGTTCATTTTAAATTGAAATTCATGTGCTAACTCACCAGAGATATTTTTATCAAAGAAAAGTGTATCTACAGGTACTCCTTTATTTTGTAAAGTAGAAGCTAATGCTTTACCTTGCTCTTCAAATGATGCAGTATTTCCATCTGTGATGAACGTTGGTGGGTAATCTTTTGTAACGTGTTTATAGATAGAGGCGATTTCCATTTCAGGTAATGTTTCAAACTTCTTTTTCCCAAAGTAAGCCCAGCCAGTAGTACGCATAAAGTCTTGCACTTCTTTGGATGTTTCCATTTTAGCTAATGCAGGCATATTATACGGGCCACAAAATAGCAATATACCTTTAATTGTAGAAGGAGCAACAATAGCGTCAATTCCGGTTAATTTCGCATACTCTGGAGATGTTTGAATAGTAACGAATTGTCCAGATATTTGCGCTCCAGCAGAATCTCCTGCAAAATACAAGTCATCTAGTTTTACATTATATTTCTTTGCATTTTCTTTTATATATTCGTAAGCCTCACCAAGTTGTAGTACCGGTGTAGGATACTTTCTTTTAGGAGCAAGAGTATAATTTATATTTATTACTGTATAACCACGAGCAGCTAATTCTACTGCATAACCAGTAATGTCTGATTTATCTCCACCTACAAATCCACCCCCGTGTACCCAAAAAATAACAGATGTTTTTTCCGTAAGATTTCTGGGATAAATAATGTCTAATGTACCATCAGGAAATTTAGAATTATAATTAATATCTTTAACAATTCGTGTCTCTTTTAGAGCGTTTTTATAATTGTTAGATTGAACAAACATTCCACCTTCAAATGCTTTTTTTATGAGAAACGCTTTCGGAATAGGTGAAACATTCCAAAAAACAAGTCCGGCAATAATCAATCCGAAAACAATACAAATAGTTAGTAGCATTCTTTTTTTCCATATCATTTTAGTTTTTAACTGTTTTATTCTCATAATTAAAGAATCTCCATTCTTTTTAATAATAATCTTAAAATAAATCACAACATAAATTTTTATTTTCCGCCTGCTAATCCGTCCTTAGAATTTCATTCAAAAGGTTATATATTTTTATTATGTACATATTAGATATCTCCTATAAAACACATTAAAAATTCAAACAAAAAGAGCAAAAGATCCTCATTTATAGAAGATTTCTTTTGCTCTTTGTAAAGGACACAAGTCCAAATAAAAGTTGCTTATCTATCGATAATTTACACATAAGAATGCATTTTTTTCGCTACTTTATTAGTAGCAATTTTAACAACCATTTCTTTTTCACCTGTTCTATCAATCCTGAAACCATGAACTTTAACATTAGACGGCACTAATGGATGATGACGAATCATATCTATACTCTTCTCAATATTTTCACTAACATTTTCTTGTCCACTTAGCCATTCATTCAGGCTACCACTTGAAAATTCAGGCATGCAATTTTTAAAGAGATAGTCTATTTCTCTGTTATTTTTTATGGAATCACGTTGAATTTGTAGATTAACTACATCAGTTTCTTTATCCTCTATTCCGACAACAAAAATTTCTTCTACATTTTCTTGATAAATAGCAATAATAATAGATCTCATTATATCTCCATAAGGATGTACAATTACAGAATCATAGCTGTGTATAGTCAACATGTTTTCTTGTTGAATGTTAGTTACTTGTTGGATAATAGGCTCTATCCCATGTTCAATGTCTGTTAATAATAATACTTTTTTATTCTTTGAATTCATATGGAGCACTCCTTCTTCATTATCGTATTTATGGAACTTTTAAACTAATAACGACAGTTGATTATTCATGACATGATTGTTACCAATTTTCCCATTGTCCTTCTTGATCAACACTTGCCAGTCTAACCCATCCATTTTGAACTTTTTCTCGAAATGTGAGATTGGCATTTAGCAAACGCTCTATATATTCAATAGGTGCTTGAATTACAATTAATAAACGAAGTGGTGAATGATATGTCTCACTATCTGACTGCATAACCGATTGCCAAGGTAAGCCTGGCAACAGGTCACTTGCATTTCCTTGCATAACACCGAGACCTGCCGTTACGGTTTGGGTTGTTTTGTTTCCACTACCATAATAATGAGGAGCTACAGTTGAAGCGTAATACTGTAAATTTATCCACTGAGCTACTGTTCCTGGTCCTGCAATGATGCTAGCTAATATATCGCCACTTTCATCCTGTTTCCAATCATAATTATGAAGGAAAGCCCTTCCTTCCAAGTCACAATCCTGAGTTAATTCTCGTTGTCCAATAATAAACGATGCATTACGGGCTAATCCCCATTCCGGACGTATTTCACTCCAATCTTCTGCAAATCGATGTGCCTCTTTACTCGGATTTTTTATTTTCGTTTTAAAATTAGGTAAGTGCGTTAAACGCTCTCTATTTGCATGCTGGCTAACATTTGGCATAATTGATTCAATACTATCAAATGCTTCTTGCGCAGTTTCTGAAAGTTCTGGGACGTAAATCCATTCCAATTCATCCACTGTTGTTTTATGTTCAGCTGCTGCAAAAATGGTGTCCTCAGGAATTTTAATACCTTCAGCAGCCAATGCCTCTCTTACTTCTGGAAGATTACATAAAGTAGCAAAAACTCTTGCATTGAATCCTCCTGCTGCTCCGCCACAAGCACCACATTCAAGCGCTGCAGCATAAGGGTTGTTCGTACTTTGACTACTGTGTCCACACATTACAACTAAAGGTGCGAATTTTTCTGTCAGTCCCACCATTTTTAAAGCTTGACGCACATAATTCACTTTTTCTTCTTTCGTAAAACCGATAGGTATCTCACATTTTGTATCATGAACATGATTAAGTGAGAATGTTGTATCAGGTTTTTGTAACATATTTTTACGAAGGTTACGAATGAAACTACCTACTCTTCTTGGCACAAAACTTCTTGTCATCATTTGTAGACCAAGTAAAGGGCCACTTACCTCAGGTAATAGCATACTTGTAAGTACATTTTGTTTCATCGTTTTAAACGTATAACTTACTGAGCTGTCTATCTTCTTACGTTGTTGATAATTTTTAAATTCATTTTCATCCGTGAGCTCTTTTATTTGATGTTTCGGTTTCAATATAACTGGCAAAGAAGGATGACTATCATTACTACCTAGTTCACTAGTCGCGATTGGTAAACCAAAGAAACCGGCTATTCCAAACGTTTCGAACGGACCTAATTTTTCTAGATGGCGGCGAAACGGTTCTGAACGTACATCAATACAAAATGCTAATTGAGCTAGTACACGTTTTTTATCATTAGTTGCACGTTGTTTAGAAACAATCTTTTCCCTTAATTGCTCTGCATGCGTCTGTTCCCAAGCTTCTAGCCAAAGTTTCCTGCAAATATTTTCATCAAAACGATAAGCAAATGCTAATAATTCGCTTTGTTCAGCTGCAGACATTTGTGACCATTCCAGGGTTGAAATATTCCCCCAGTAGATCCAAGAAGCTATAAGTGGGACAATCGCAACTTTTTTCTCAGCCTTTTGATTTTTTATAGGTAAATAAGGTTTGACAATGGCCAGCTCCATAGAAATTCGAACTGCTAAATATTCGATAACGAGTTCCTGCTCCTGAGTTGACTGTCGTGAACGCCATAGTATCATTCCTGCCCACCCAGGCAAAGCAAGCAAGTGCCCTTCAAGGTAAGCTTGCATGTTAGATTCAGAAATTCCTAATTCAGATAACGCTCTTGTTAAAGCTACCTGAGCATCCTGTGGCCAATCTTTTAAAACGCTACGCTCATTTTTACTAAGCGCTGGATCAAATTTAATAAGGTGATGCCACGCACGATACAAACCTTTCTCTCGATTTGGCATCGTCCAACTTGACCCGGAATCATCCAAATATAATTTACACCATTTAATGATATGATAATTAAGAATATCAGATAGGTTTTCACCCTTTTGATTCTCTATAAGTGAACTTACAGGTTGCAAAGAAGAGTCTTTCATACTCTCTGTATTTATATAACTCATTTCTTCTGCCAGTTTATTTAATTGCGGCGATGATAATAGACTAGAAGGTAATTCCTCTAATTTTAATGCTGCTTGGCAAAACTGCTCCGCTTTCTTTCGCGGGATATGAAAAGATTGTGAATCAAGCCAATGAGACAAGCCACTTTGTAAAAATGATTCCTCAATCTCCCCTTTCGTCTTTGCCGAATGAATCATAGAAGCACTAGGATATATATCCACATTACGAATTTCTTTTAACCAATCTGCAACTTGTTCAAATGATTGTTTTTCAAGTCCCATCCAAGGGTGATGAGCTGCAAATGTAGCGATCGGCCAAAGTGGTGCAATCACTCGGCTAGCAGATTCAACTAAATCATTCATATTCTTTTCTTGTACTTCAATGTTTGTATCTTTCTTTTTTAAAGTTTCTTTCGTTAAGATTGACTGTATGCTCATCACTAATTACCTCCCTTTGATACATAATGTTTAAGATAGCTTGGATGACTTTCTACTGACTTTTGTCTCGCCTCACCTACTCGAACGAACCAAAGATACATTACAGCAAATATAGTAGAGGATTGATTACGAGTAACGAGAGTACTAATAGCACTACCAAATAATAAGAGACATATAACAAAAATAACGGCTGAAGCTGAAGGTTGAACATTTTGATACATGTCAGTATGCAACCATTTGTAAAGAGAATTATGAACGGTAAAGTAAATGAGAGAAAACCCAGCTAAAATAAATACGCCAACAATTCGTCCCATTCTTCCCTCTCCAAAAACAACAAGCTGTTTCCATGAAAAGTATAATGACCACCCTAAAATGAACGCACTAACTAATTGATACCCTTCTCCAGAAGTCGTAAACCAAAAAGCAATCGCTATAAATAATCCGAAAACACGCCCGACCATAGTCCATAAATTAGACATCTTTTCATTAGACGGCTTCCCTGCCCCAAAACGTTGTACGGAAGAACCAGCTTGTAAAAACAGTGTAGCTTTAAATAAACCATGTAAAATTAAATGAATAACAGCCGCCAAATAGGCTCCTAATGCGCATTGAATAAGCATAAACCCCATTTGTGCAATAGTTGATCCCACTAGCTGACGTTTATAATCAACTTGAACTAGACTAATTCCTGTTCCGATTAAGATAGAAATACTAGAGAAAATTAGTAAAATGATTTGTGCAATATCATCATGAAAAAGAGGTGAAAATCTAGTTAACATGATACCGCCAGCATTTACTAAACCCGCATGCATAATAGCAGAAACAGGAGTTGGAGCAACAGCTGACTCAATTAACCACCTTTGAAAAGGCCATTGTGCTGCTGGAATCATCACAGCTACTATAATTAATAAGTTAATTCCTGTTTTCTCCAACGTTCCAAATTGAGCTACATTTTCATTCGTTAAAACTGATGTTAACTGCCACTGTCCAGTGACCTGAAAAAGCCAAATGATAGCTGCTAGCAAGGCGATCCAGCTTATTGTAAATAAATAACTAGAAATTTTTGTTGCTTCGCTAACTACTTTCCACCCTTTATTTAGACCTATGAGTAAAACCAATCCTATAAGAGTTGCTCCCCAACAAATAATCATGAAACGAAGATCATTACTTAACCATGCGACTGAAGATACACCTGTAGTAAATGTAAAAAGTGCAAAGTATTTTCGATATGAGCGATCTCCCAGTAAGTAACGTATAGAAAAACGCTGAATGATTAAACCAATTGTAAGAACAAAGAAAGCCATGAACCAAGCTAAAGTATCTAAATGCCAAGGCCCTACAACTCTATCTCCATTGTGATTAACAAGTGCGAGTAAAGAAACCAATGAAGGCAAAGCAGCGATACCAATATGGATATGAACAAAACGTAAAGGCATCCTTGCATGTAAAAACAATAATCCACTTAGCCAAGAAGCGCTAAGCGCCATAAAAAATAATGTTATCAGTGTTGATGAACTCAGCGAAATTAACATGTACAATACTCCCTTCCAAACGAAAATAACCTATAAAAATTCCTTTTAAGTAAGATAGTTTTTTAATTTCAATTTTCATTCACTCTTTTTAGTACATCGTTTTTTTCCATAAAAAAAACCGACAACTTCCATAATTCAATGATTTTATATCATCATTGAATTATGGAGATTGCCGGTTTCACTTCAACTAACTTGAATAAAGTTTTTTGAAGAGCTCCCATTTTATAGAGGATAATGTGTGTATTACTCCTGTTAAAAAAAATGTATATTTCTGATCTCCTAGATTATGCAATCAATATATCAATTTATGTTATGTGCTATCTTTTAATTAAGAAACTTTTTCATTTAGTCAATATTACATATTAAAAAAATGCTAAAGCCTTAATTATAGCAAACTGTTAAAATGAGCATCTATCAATTTTTTAAAACAATTATAAGATAAACCATATTAAGCAGTTTGTCAATTTCTTTATCCATTTTCCGAATCAAAATTCATTATACATAAATAATTTCAAGTTTTCTCATTTTCTAATTATCACCATACTAATAAAATCAAATAAAGTGCACAACTTGTAGGTGTCTTAATTATCTCACTGCATTTTTAATTTATCTTCCACAAACCCTAAGGTGGTTTTAATTTTTAAAATTTCTCCTCAAGATTATGAAACAATTTAAAAATCATTACTCGCTCACCTGTACGCGAACTTATATCCGTATGAAAACTTTTCACTTTTTCTCCAGTTAATTCTAGTATAATCTCTTTCAAATCATCAATTCCAGATTCAACTAGCTCCGAACGATTTTTCTTTATCGTTAACATACCGTCTTTTGTTTCGCAAACAGTATATTCAGCCGGGGTTAAAATACCTTGTAAATTTACAATAATCATATCCCGTAATATATCTGTCTTAACGGATATAGACCCGCGTCCTAAGTAGTCCTTTTCCCAGTGGGTAATTGCTTTACTTATCTCTGATTCAATAAAGCCTTTTGAGTTTTTCATTTATGTATCCTCCTTCAATAAAATAAATTTACAATAACAATATAATAATCTGGATTAATTTTATTTTCAATTATTGAGAAAAATTTATTGGGATTGTTGCAAGGTATCCTTTCATATCATATTAATTTTTAATATTACAATATAGATTTTTTTGATTATTCCCAACAAGATACTCTTACTACAAAGGCTCTTTGGCATAGGTTTCTAAAAAGGACATTCTGGAGAAAGTAAGGGATTTCTTGTGACATAATACATAAACGAAAGAGCCTACTCTGATGAGTAGACTCTTTCTCTTTTTAATAGCTCTGCTACTGTTGAATCAACTGTATCACTAAAGGTTGTACTCCCCAAACGATGGTATACGATCTGTTCCCATCTTTTTTTCTGACTTAAGTTGATGCGATTATATCATTCTACAGCTTATATATGTTTTTGTATCCATTCATGTATAAATTGTTTTTCACCTGGAGTAAAGGCTAGATCCCCATAACGAATCTTCTCGTACACTTCTACAATTTCATGTGAACAACCGATACGTGTTAACCATTGTTGAATCGTTTCATAGGAACGTCTTTGTTTAGATACTGGTAAATTCCGTTCCCATTTCACTAATTCAGCACGTATAGGATTATGAGGCAATGCATTTATTTTTTTCGTTCCGATGGGAGATTGATCTATTTGGAACGGAAGTTTTTTTTCATCTATCTTATCTTGTAGCAATTGTTCTTTATTTCTTCTGGACTTATAAATGAGCCCAACAATACATAATATTATAATACAAAAGTAAATTATTATATTATTCTTAGATGTGATTTCTCCCTTTACAAGCGGAATGTGTGAACTTTCATCCCCTGTTTCTCTAGGTTCATCAATCCATAATTTCCCGCCCTTTTCGTCATCTGATTTATTACTCGCTTCACCATAAAAGTCTTCCTTACTCTTTCCACCGGTCAACGTTTCTGCAAAACCATCTATAAGATAAAATTTTGTGTTATTAATCATCCATTCCTGAAATATTTCACGTGAATATAGGGCTCCTTGTGTTAGAAAAAAGGCAACAATTATAGTAATACAAAATACAATTAAGCGAAACCTAGCAACCATCCACTTGTCCATACTATCTCCTTTCTATTTTACAACCTGCAACCAGTTTGTTTGCTGCTGTGGTGGATATCCAATTATAAGTGGGATAGCACCCGGTTCTTGCTTTCGGAAACCGGTTTTATAAAATACCTCTGAGGACACAGGCTGGTCGTTTTCCGTAATTGTAGACAACAATTGTAAAGCTTTATATAACTGTGAGCGATTTCCTCCCGAACGGATTTGTAAAATACCGTTATTATGTACACTATTTACCCATAGTTCAAAAGAACAATCTTGTACAAGTAACTGCTTACACACCCCAGTCGTTACCTCAATTAACCATTCTATATCTGTACGCCATGTATAAGAATTCTTACCAACAAGATTGAGATAAACCGCATAACGGTCCCCTTGCGAAGGTTCGTATTTTTTAGCACTTAATACTCCTGTCCTTGCAGTTGCTCCCCAATGAATAGACCGAAACGCTTCTCCTTCATATGGTTTTACACCTATAATTTTTGTTTCGTTATATAGAGGTGAAACCGTTGCTGTACGGTACCCTTGTTGCCATCGCTTCGTTTCTGGGATAGTTACCTTCGCGATTCTTGGATAAACATGAAATAAAGGCACTTGTTTATATTTGTATGTATAATGTAAAGTAACGAGGCGAAAAGGATCACTCATTACAATTTCGATATGATCCCATTTCCATTTACCACGTTGCTTAGCTTGCGCATACAAATCAATGACAATCTCCTCATTTTTCGAAAGAGATAATGGAATACTATAAAAATTCCCATGCTTTACCCAGTTTTCTTTTATATGCCAGTCTATCCCTCTTTGTGAACGAAAGCAGAAATTGAGAAAGGGAATAGGCATTTTCATATCATTTTGAATATATATTTTACAATATCCCTTTTCATCAATAAAAAGCCGCTCATGATACTGTACAATTCTCCATTTTACTTTAGAGATTTTACTAACATACCAATGGGCAAATCCAATTAATAAAAAATAAGAAAACAACAAAAGAAATACAACGAAATTTTGATAAATTAACCAAAGAATAACAGTTATAATTATAAATACTATAATACTAGATAACTCTGCTATACGATGTTTTATAACGATAGTCTCCATCATACTGACTCCACTGGGGCTGATACAGTTTCTAAAATTTCTTGTATAACTTGTGTCTTAGTTGTTTTCATTTCTCCTTCAATCGTTAGCGTTAATCGATGCGAGCAAACTGGTTTTGCCAGAAATCGAAAATCTTCTGGTGTACAATAACTACGTCCATTTAATAATGCTCGTGACTGAGCGGCACGCATAAAAGCTAAAGAACCTCGTGGGCTAACACCAATTTCTACCAGGTTATGTTCCCGAGTAGCCTTAACAATATCTAATAGATAGTTTTCTACTTCTTCGTGGATTAAAATATTCTGAGCTTGTTGTTGTAAATCTAGAATCTCTTCACATGATAAAACGCTTTGTAAAGACTCCATTGGATTCCCTAGACGAAATCTACGTAGCATTTCTCTTTCATGTTCCCTATTTGGATACCCTTGTCGAACAGTTAATAAAAAACGATCCAATTGTGCATCTGGGAGTGGAAATGTACCAGATGATTCCAAAGGATTTTGTGTAGCTAATACTAAAAACGGGCTCGGTAATTTGTAAGTATGACCAGAGATAGTTACAGTACGCTCCTCCATTACTTCTAATAAGGCCGATTGTGTACGAGGTACCGCACGATTAATCTCATCTACAAGTGCGATATTTGCGAAAATAGGACCCATTCGAGTTTTAAAATCAGATTCTTTCATATCAAAGTATTCGAGACCAATGACATCACCTGGTAATGTATCAGATGTAAATTGTAAACGTTGGAACTTACCATCTATACTTCTTGCTAAACTTTTTGCCAATGATGTTTTTCCTGTTCCAGGAACATCCTCTAAAAGGATATGCCCGTTTGCTACCAAAGCAATCATGACTAGTTCAATTGCAGCGTCATTTCCAACAATGATCTGAGCAATATTATTTTTAACCGCCTTCAATATATCCATCTAACCCTCTCCTTTAATCAAGAAATTCTAACAAGAAAACCTTTATTCTCCCAATTTATTAGTTTTGTAAACTAGTGCAGTCAATATATCGATATTAGTATATAAAAATAAAAACAAAGAGATGTGTTTAACATCCCTTTGTTTTTCAATAAACTACTAATTTTAATGAACCATCTTAAATCGGCTTACCAACTGTACATGAACATCTAAAGACCACAGTAGACCCACAAGATGTTCCAGTCTTACAATCCCAAACATCATAAGTATGATTACCCATATAAGATGTACACTTAGAATTAGGATTGCAATAATATCTACCACTACAATCACATAATATAGCTCCTAATAAACCACTCATTTTAACACCCCCCTTTTTTAAAAAAATACCAAATTTTCTTTATATTGTAAATAGTTTATTTTTTAAAAATTCAAAATTTTATCCATAGTAACCTCTTAAATCCGCAGTGAACCTTGGTAGTCCAGCAATTTGTTGCTGCATGTTCACCAAAAGAAATGTAGGAAACAACTGAATGTTATAATCTTTCATAAACTCTGGAGATCCTAAGAGCGTTAGAAAGGGTGATTCTTCAAAATGTTCTATATTTAAATTTTGGTTAATTGGATTATTGACGATTAATACATAATTGAATTCGTCTTTATACAAACTAGCTTCTTCACTAAATTCTTTAATATCTAGTGAACAGTACTGACAATGTACATCAATGATTAACAGAATAAGTGGCTTTTTTAATAGATCCCTTAAGGTAAATATTTTCCCTGAAATAGATTGGAGGCTAAAGTTTGGGGCTACTTCCCCTACTAGACCCGGTCCATTTTTTATTTGGGATCCTTGTTCCCTTTCTGATAGGTCTACTAAAGTTTGTAATAACTGCACGCGCGTCCGATTCGTTACATATAACAAAATAATTACAAATGAAAATGGAAATACTAGTAACAACAAAACATCCCCCTTTTACTATAGTATCGTTTAAAATTAACATTTATACTCTCGTACTCTATCCTCCTTCCACCGTACATTTTAACATAATGTTATATTATGGAAAATATACTTTTTGACAATTCTAAAAAATTAAACTATTCCTCTTCCATATCTCATTTTAACATGATATTATACTGTTAATAAATTACATTTTCGAAATTAAATACAATATATTGAGGGATTTCTAATGATTAATACCTATTTAACAAGATCTATAAAATTAGTTGGATGTGTATGTAAATTAGAGTTGACACTGTATATCATTATACAAATAATCGAAAGTTTTACGCCGCTACTTTTGCTACTCACAACGCAAAGAATTTTAAACGGCTTACAAACACTTGTGAGTACAACCCATAATTCAACTAAAGAAGTCATGTTCTATTTAATTTTACAATTCATATTAACAATTTCCACGTCACTACTAGAAAAGGTAGAATTGTATTTATTTACCCGGATGCAACAAAATATTGAAATGGATGTTAAAGGGAGATTAACACAACAAGTAGTTAACATAAACTATGAGAACTTTGAAAATCACGAATTCTATAACTTAATTCAAAGATTCCAAGGCGACCTAGGATCTCAATTCCTTAATCCAATGATCCAACTTCTAGATATACTTAAAAATAGTATTATCCTAATCTCTGTCCAAATATTTTTGCTGCAGTTTCATTGGCTATTCACATTACTTACAATACTTTCAGCAATACCAATGTTATTAATGCAATTTAAATTTGGAGAACAAAAATACTTTTTAATGAAATTCCAAACTCCTAATGCAAGACTACAAAACTATATTTTTAATTTATTTACTAACCGCCAATCTAACAAAGAAATTAGATTAAACCAATCTCACAATTATTTATTTAAATTTTGGAGAACTAGTCTAAAAGAAAATAATAGAGCTATTCTTAAACAATTATCTTCACAACAAAAAAGAACGCTGCTATTAGATATTCTTACGGCATCAGTTTATGTTTATTTGGCTATCTATTTACTGTGGATGATAACAAAAAAAACTGTTAAAATCGGTGACTTTGTTACTGTGACAGAGGCCGTACAGCGTTCACAGGGTTCAATAAACCAGATAACATTATTAATATCTTCTTTACGAGAACGCACCTTATTTTTAGAGGATGTTTTCACTATTTTAGATACACCTGCTGACATTGAAAGGAAGAATACTCTGTTCCCTGTGCCTCAAAAAATGGGAATACAATTTAAAAATGTATCCTTCACCTATGCAGGAGCAAATAAGAAAAGTTTAAGTAACATAAACTTAGACATCAGGCCGAATGAAAATATTATTATTGTTGGTTCAAACGGTTCCGGTAAGACAACATTAATAAAATGTTTAACAGGATTATATGAAATTAAGGAAGGAGCTATTTTAATTGATAATATCAACATAAAGGACATTAATAGGGAGAGTTTATATGAAAATATTTCTGTTGTTCATCAAGATTATGTACGTTACGAATTTAGTGTAAGTGATAATATACGTCTAGGAAATGTAAAGACCGCTGATACTGATTCTATTATGAAATCAGCAGATAAAGCTGGGGCACATGAATTTATTCAAAACTTACCAAATCAATACGATACAATATTGGGAAGAATGTTTGAAAATAGCCAAGATTTATCAGGTGGCCAGTGGCAAAGACTAGCAATTGCACGAACAATGATTAGAAATGCACAAACCCTTATTCTAGACGAACCCTCATCTTCTTTAGACCCTATTACTGAAGCTAACCTTTTTAGGAAATTAATAGATATTTCCAAAGACAAGACTTCAATTTTTGTCTCGCACAGAATGTATGCTTGTCACATGGCTGACCGCATTATTGTAATGAAAGAAGGTGAAATAGTAGAAATTGGAACACACGAAGAACTGATAGATCAAAAAATGCATTATTACAAGCTCTATTCTCAACAAGCTAATATGTATGAAAAAAAGGAAAGTGTCTATGGAGTGTGAAAAATATGTCAGAAATATTAACTATTGTATATCTTTTTTATGGATATTTATTCCTATTTTCAAGTGTAAACAAACTTAAAAACATGGAAGATCATTATAACACAGTTATTCTGTATAAGATTATACCTAAACAGTTTATACGCATTTTTATATGGCTAGAGACTCTATTCGAATTTTTTATAGGCATTGGCTTCCTTCTTGGCTTTGCAACCTTCTATGTCATACCTGGTGCAATTCTATTATTAGTCATTTATACAATTGCTATAATAATAAACCTTGTAAAAGGTAGAGTTGATTTTGATTGTGGATGTGGTGGTTTAGTAGGTGCGCATAAATTATCTAAAAATTTAGTTTTCAGAAATGTACTTTTGATATTTGTATTAATAGGAGGATTTACAGTCCAACCCTTCTCATTATTTGCAATGGCGTTTGATTATAAATTCTTCCTGATGAACAGTGTGTATATATTAGGAATTCTTGTGACTCTTACTAGCAAAGAACTGTTTGATTTAAAACAGAACATAAAACTATTGACTAAGGGGGAATGAAATTGGAATTAATTTGGGTTATTGCTTATTTTTTACTGTGGGTTATTATTGCTGTTCAAGGTTACTTCATTTATAGCTTTGTGAAGTCATTACGTATTTTTATGAGTAAGGTACAGCTAATTGAAGATAAGAGAAATACTTAAGGGGTGTACTATGAATACATACTGGTTAATTAACATTATTTTTCTATTCATATTAGTATTGGTTGAAAGTATAATTCTCTACAGATTATATAACACTTTAAAATTTTTTGTGACTAAGCTATATAAGATAGAAAGTATTAGTTTTAAACAAGAAATTCAAAAAGGATCTTCAGCTATTCCTTTTAGAATAAAAGACCAATTCAATCACGATATACAGATAAACGCAGCTATGAAAAAACCCATAACCATAATATTTATATCTGCTTCTTGTTCTACTTGTAAGCAATTAATAACTGCTATTAAATATACACCTGAATTACCCATTTATAAAAATTTATTATTTATCAGTCTAGGAAAAATAGAAGATAGATATATTGAAATACTCACCCAAAATAACATTTCATATGTCCATTCAGATAAAATTATAGCAGACTATAATATCCGGCAAGCTCCTAAAGCTATGATAGTTGATAAATACGGAGTAATTTTAGAGGCAAATAATATTAACAATTGGGATGAATTATTTAATATGAAACAACCTGATGCAGCTAGCTAATAATGAATTATTTTATGATCTTTATTTACTAGGCTCCCATATATTTATTAATTGAAAGTATAATTTTATACCAAGGGGTTAAAAAGGAGTTCATCACCTGTATATAGCAGGTAATGAACTCCTTTTATTATACAAAAACCCCTATTTTAATATGTATTTTAGGAAAACACTGTTCTCTTAAAAAGGTACACACTCTTATATAATTTAGACCTTGTTTCTTCTTTCATGTCACACTATTTCCCTCATTATATTTATAAGTCGCATACCACCACATACCCATCGATTTAAGAATTCAGCATTAGTCCATACTCATCAAGCTACTATTTTGTGTACCCTCATTTTATCTCGCCACAGTTAGTCATCTATGAGAATTCAGTTCCTTTTGTTTTCCTCAGCTTGCTGGGTGTGGCGCTATCCCTTTATAAACAGTTTGTGATACGAATGTCATTTGAAAATAAGATCAATATATTCATCTTAAAGCACAAGCTTCATACACGAAGCAAAATTTCATAAAAAAGCCGATTTCTTTATCGTATAGGAAATCGGCTTTTGGCTTAGTTGTTCATTTAGTAATAAAAATACCTTTTTAAAATAACTATGTTTATACTATAGACGTTGATCTTTCTGGAAGTTTAGAAAAAAATGATCCTCGTCATTATATACCCCAAATTCATACCCTTTCTCTTTATAAAATTTAATGATTTCAGGAATAACTTGTAATGATAGCCTTACTATTGAAATTCCATTATAATTTTGTAATTGGAATGAATTTGAATCACATAAAGAACCAGAAGAAAAAATATGATTTGGAGGTATCACGATGAGCCTCTTAATTAGAGCGCTAGAAAAAAATGATTTAGACCATCATCCGGAGATTGATGACAGTTTTATAGTGAATGCTCGGTTAATTCTTTCTCTTTCAAAAAATAGACGCATAGAATATACAATAGAAAACGTTCCGAGTTATGAAAAAAGTTATTTACAAAATGATAATGAAGAACTGGCGTACAATGAATATATAAATAAGCCCAATCAAGTAATTTACATAGCACTGTTACATAACCAAATCATCGGATTAATAGTATTGAAAAAGAATTGGAATCACTATGCTTACATAGAAGATATAAAGGTAGATACAAAACATCGTACAATTGGGGTTGGTAAAAGATTAGTTGATCAAGCTAAGCGATGGGCAAAAGAAGGCAACATGCCCGGTATCATGCTTGAAACGCAAAATAATAATGTCGCAGCATGTAAGTTCTATGAAAAATGTGGATTTGTAATAGGTGGATTTGATTTTCTTATTTATAAAGGTTTGGATATGACAAGTGATGAAGTTGCAATTTATTGGTATTTTCACTTCGAACGAAAATGTTCTTAACGTTAAACAAACTCAAAATAAAAACCCCAATCTCTCTACATTAAAATTGAGAAATTGGGGTTAAGTTATTTAACAATATTTTTTATTTAAAACAAGTAACTAATTAATAACCCTGCTGATAATAAGAAGCCGAAAATCGTATTTGTCATCGCTGTTGATTTCATGGCGATGCGCATATATCCGGGATCCTTTGCTCCTTTTTGGAAACTTTGAATGGCAGAGATTGGCTTTCTCAAACCTAGGAACATCACTAATGCCCAAGGGCTTATATAACCCATCAATACAATTACCGCAATCCATGAATAAGCAATGAAAAAGGCTACAGCTAGTGTTACTACCGCTTTCTCTCTTCCAAGGAGGATTACTAATGTCTTTCTTCCACCTTTAATATCTTCTTCGATATCTCGGATGTTATTCGACATATTGATTGCACCAACTAGAATTCCAATTGGAATGGAAATCAATACACTTTCAATCGTTATCGTATTCGTTTGAATAAAGAAAGCAATGAGTACAAAACATGTCCCCATTAACAATCCAGAAACTAGTTCTCCAAACGGAGTGTACGCAATTGGTAATGGACCACCTGTATATAAATAGCCAACCGCCATTCCAATTAAACCGATGACGACTAACCACCAGCTGCTATTCATACAAATATAAACCCCAATAATTGCTGCTACTACATACAATAAAAGCGCAACTGTTAAAACATTTTTTGGTTTCAATCCGTGACGGACAATTCCGCCACCGATCCCAACAGAATCAGCTGTATCTAATCCACGTTTGAAATCATAGTACTCATTAAATAAATTCGTTGCTATTTGCAATGCTAAACATGCACTCATCATCGCAATAAATAAAAGCCAATGAATGTCTGCAACATAAAGTGATGCTACTGTTCCTAAAATTACAGGAGAAAACGTCGCCGTTAACGTATGCGGGCGCGTCATCTTCCATATTAATTTAGCGGAACTAATTTCTTTTTCATTCCCCATAACTCTGTTCAATCTCCCTACTTTAAGTATAAATTACTAGCAGTTTCTTTCTATCTATTTCCTGCCACGCATCTATTATAGCAAAAAAAGAATTGGCGATAGAACTTTAATGCTCTTGCTTGTCCTTATATCACTCTTGAATTAAGTTATTCAAAAAAAGTCCGTTGCTCACATTCGAACAACGCACCTTTTTATAGCAACCAATTTAAAACATCCTCAGCAATCTCTTCTGGTCTATCCCAGTACATTAAACGCTTATCTTCATGTATACCTATGCTATTTCATTTAAGTTAACGATTAGACTACATCTTCGCGCCTATGAAATGAATATAGTTTAATAATTGTAATATACGTTTATCATATGTGTGATTTTTCAAAGTTCGATCCAGTCCATTTTTTGCTATTTGTTTTCTTTCTTGTACATGTTCCAAATAATACTCCGCTTTTTGTATAAACTCTGGTGCACTATAAAACGTTTCTATTTCAACACCTGGTATGTAATGCTTTGATACATCAGGGCGTATATCAGTTAATTGAAAAGAACCTACAGCATTAATTTCAAATGTCCTATTATTTACTGAATATGCTTGTATGTTTGCAGAATTACAATTCAATTCCTTATCATTGGGTGAACGGTGTAAATTTATATTGATTTTAGTCGATACGTAAATTTGTAACGCATCTTCATACTTCGCAAGTGGCAAGACTTGTATTTTACCCTTTAATCTTTCATAATTTTTTAACTTATCCCAACCGAACCCCACAATTTTTATGTTTTTATCTGCTAAATACTCTGAAATAGAATCAACAAAAGCAATTCTATTTTCAAATGCTGTACCTATAAAACTAAGATCATACTTATATGTATCTTCTTTATGAGAAGGTTTAAACACATCTTGATTCGCTGCTAACGGGAGATGAAATACATTCTTACACCCTAACCCTCTATAAAACTTGATACAATTTAAATCTTGCGTAAATATGTAATCATAATACGGCACAAGATTTTGTGTTACATCCGTATAATACGGATCATCTGTCAGCCAAAGTCCAGTAGTAAAACCTTCACTCTTTAGGACTGGCATGACACTAATAAATCCCTCGCTTAAACCACTTAGTACCAAAATAAAATCCGGTTTCATTTTTAATGCGGTTTCTATCGCTTGTTCTGGTTTCACCATAATTGTATTACTGTTTACCTTTTGTAAACTATTCAAAATCGCTTCTTCGATCATTGGATAATAAAAAGGAATTCCTGATTGAATAAATAAAATTTTCTTAGGTGTATTGTCTTTCATGTCATCCCCCCTATTTCTACATAATCAAAGTGCAGGAAAATTAGCAGTCTTTATTCATTTTTATGACATCTTACTTTACATGTATAAGCACCATTTATGTCCATTATGTTGCACTTCCCTCTTTTCACAGGCTAATGACCATACTTCTTTTATTCATATCCTTATCCTGATGTATCTATTATTTTTTATTACTTATACAACTTCATAAAAGACAAAACAAAATTATTTTTCTCCTCTTATTATCAGTTACACCATTTCGTAATACAAAGTTGCGCTTTTTACTCATGCTTCTATATATATCAAAAGATACACTATATATATAAATAGACGAAAAGGAGTAAATCAAATGAATGCATTAGTATCTGCAAGGAATGTAACAAAGATTTATAACAAAAACCAATTACCTGGACTTAATAAAGTGTCATTTGATATTAAAGCTGGCGAATTTGTAGGTATCATGGGGGCCTCTGGATCTGGAAAAACGACTTTATTAAATATTTTATCCACTATCGACACACCTACAGATGGCGATATTTTTATAAACGGGGTCAATATCCAAACGCTTAACAATAATAAATCTGCTGATTTTAGGAAAGATTATTTAGGTTTTATTTTTCAGGAGTATTTTTTACTTAATAGCTTAACAGTAAAGGAAAATATTGCGGTTCCCCTTACTCTGTTAAAAAAATCACCAAAGGAAATTGAATCAACAATAGAAAGTTTAGCAAGACGTTTTGGACTATTTGAGCAATTAAGCAAGTATCCTAGTCAACTGTCGGGTGGACAAAAACAAAGAGTTGCAGCTGCAAGAGCCCTCGCGAAGCAGCCTAGTATTTTATTTGCAGATGAGCCAACAGGCGCATTAGATTCAAATTCTGCAACAGAACTACTTCAAAAATTAAAAGAGGTAAACGAGGAGCTTCAAACTACAATTTTAATGGTAACTCACGATGCCTATGCAGCTAGTTTTTCTAGTAGAATTTTAATATTCAAAGACGGGAACATTATAAAAGAATTAAAGAAAAATAAGCAAAATAGAAAAGAATTTTTTGAAGAAATATTAAAAGAAATCTCTAAAATTGATGAACATCGATATAACTAGAAATATGAAAGGAAGATTGAACTGTGGGCTTATTTACAATCGCAAAAAAGAATTTAAAAAATAACTTCTCCTTCTATTCATTCTATTTTATTTCAGTAGCTTTTGTACTGATGGTATTTTTCTCCTTTATCTCTTTTTCCATGAACGACATTGTTATGGAAAAAATTTCGTCTGACGGTAGAGTAGAAACAATGTCAAAAACGGTGGCGATCTTTGTTATGGCATTTGTACTATTCTATATGTCATACTCTAATACATTTTTTATGAAAAAAAGAATGAACGAGCTCGGTATTTACTCCCTTTTAGGATATAGAAAATCAACGATGCTAACACTGTTAACTTTTGAAAATATTATCATTTGCTTTGTTGCCTTACTTGTAGGAATTATTTTTGGTGCTATTGCTCATAAAGGAATTGTGGAAGCAATAATTAAAATACTAAAATTACAAATAAATACTTCTAAAGTACCATTTATTAATCTTGATGCCGTGCTATTCACCTTTATTTTTATCTTTGCTGTTCTTTTTGTTTTATCTTTATCAAACTGGATTATCCTTCGAAAAAGTTCTTTACTAACTTTAGTACGTATGGAACAAAAGGAAGAAAATAAGGTGAAAATTAATACGATTTTTTCACCACTAGGATTATTCTTAATTTTACTTGGCTATTTCTTAGCTATCGATATTACACGAGGCACGAAATCCTTGTGGAAAACAATTGGCTTTTCACCAATCGCTCTATTAACAATGTTCAGTGTAATATTAGGGACGATTTTCTTTATTCATTCCTTTTTACCATATGCGATTCAAAAGCTGAAGAAAAATAAAATATGGTTTTATAAAGAATCCAATATTATTGTCATTCCAAACTTTATATTTAAAATTCGTTCAAAAGCAAAAAATTTAATTTTGTTAACATTATTAACCGCTGGTACTTTAGCTATATTTAGTTCTACTCTACTGACACTTTACTATCCAGTTGCCGCTACAGAACGTATCGTACCTTCAGCTATTGAATTTCCATTAGAAGATAAAGAAGTAGCCAATAAAGCACTACAAACTGTACAAAACACTGTCGGTAAAAAAAGTATAAACTATACAGAAACAACCATTCTTAACATGAAATCTAATTCTGAGAGTTTACCAAAAGAATATAGTATAAAAAAGGAACACGGATTTGATCTTATCTCTGAGTCTGATTACAGAGAGTTAATACATATTCAGGATAAAAATGTAGAGTTTAATCATTTAGCTAAAAATGAAAGCATCCTAGTAAAATATCGCCCTGAAAAAGAAGACCTAGATAAAGGGAAAATATATACTTTAAACTTAATCCCTACAACTAATATAGACGTTAAAGTGAAAGACACTACATTACTTAATCCCATTGGATTTGCAAATAGTGTAGGAACGCTTATTATTTCGGATCAACTTTATAAAGAAATAAAAACTTTAGAGCTACCACAAAAAACGATTGTGAGTTTTAATGGAAAAGATATGAGGAATAATAAAGCTGTTTATGAAAACTTAGCCCCACTATTTAAAAATAATATGTATTTTACAAGTAGTTACCAAAAAAATGATTATATTATTCAGCAAAATAGTTCAACGTTCTTACTCATTAGTTTCGTTACTATCATTTTCTTTATTGCAACAGGTAGTATTCTCTATTTCCATAACCTTTCAAGCATGATGTCAAATAAAAACGAATTTATTATCTTAAATAGAATGGGCTATAACAAAAAGAAGATAAAAAGAATAATAAGTAAAGAGATTTTCACCTTGTTTAGCATTCCTTACATAATAGGATTAGCACATAGCATTTTTGCATTAGTTGCCTATAAAACCGCGTTAATGGATGATTTATTAGGGAAGAGCAGTGCCTTTATATTCCCTATTCTTTTTGCAGTAATTATTTTTACTGTCGTTTATATCGTTTATTATTTGTTAACAAAAAGAGCATGTTATAAAATTATATTTAATAAGAAAAATTAAAAAATCTACAGATAAAGCTGATGGTAGGCAACAAACATCAGCTTTATCTGTATGTAATCTAACAAAGGTAAGTGAATTTATGAAAAAGTACTATGAACAAAAACAAATTTTAATTTTAATTAATCAACTTTGTATGATTATTTTTTTATGCTATGAATTTTCAATGAACAATATTATAGGAACAGCAAAATTACTCCCTTTACTGCTTATAACGGTCATGTCTATTTACGGATCATATATTAGTTTTATCAATTTAAAAAACAATACTCTATTATCACAGTTTTCGAGTTTACTACTTTTTACTTCTTGGCAATTTTTACTTACACTAAATGATGAACAGATTTTTCGTACATTCAGTACACTGCTTAGTATCTTGATTCTATATAAGATCGTGCAATTTATACTCCTATTCTTTTTCCAAGATTCTATTTATAGTTATAAAAAAGAAAAGGATTGGATTTTACGAGTTATATGTTTACTAACATTAGGCGCATACTTAATAAACGATAGAATATTCTCCGTTCTATTTTCATTTCAATGGCTTATTAGTGTTAGTTGTATTATGTTTCTGTTCCTGCAACATTACAAACGAATACAATTTGTTTGTAAAAGTGAGAAAAAGCATTTACTTAAATCTACTGCAATTCTTATTGTTCCTTTTATCGTATATGTCACGTTATTTGGAAAGAGCCCCGAATATGTAAATAATTTAGGATGGTACATAATAATTTTGTTCCCCCTATTTAGTATTCATGCAATAGCTTTTAAAAATCATATGTCTATGAAACAGTATTTCCCCTTAAAAAAAGGCGCGATCGCTTTTATATTTTTATGCATTTTTATTTTTATGAGTGCACTTGGGGTACTCTTTCAATTTAATATGATGACTTATTTCATTTTTATACATACAATTATTTGGTTCGTTCAGCTTTATTTCACATTATTATTTCAAGACACAAAAAACACTATCTCAAATTTGAATACAAAAGAATTAAAAACTTTGCCAGACAGTTCTTATGTTCATAACTTAGTACAAATAGTGAAAGAAGAACAATTAAAAAGTGGATTTTCTAATTATTTACACGATGAAATACTACAAGACATATTGGCTGTTAAAAATATGATGAACAAATCTAACAAAAAAGAAATTCATGACATGATCGTAGCGACACTGGACAACTTAAGTCATACAATACGCATTGAAATGCAAGAGTATCATCCAACTCTATTAAAAACACTTACATTAAAAGAAAATTATCTTAATCTACTCAAAATGATACAAAAAAAATATGAAATGAAACATGTTAATATATCCTTTAAGTGTAATGACGACTTGTTTTTAGTAGAGCCCTATCAGCTTGTCGTATATCGAATTTTAAAAGAACTAGTAACGAATGCATTTAAACATTCAAATTGTTCACAGATACATGTAGATTTAACACAAGAAAATGGTGAAATAAAACTTATTGTGAAAGATGATGGTATAGGTTTAACAACTACCGAAGCAGACATACTAAATGGTCATAAAGGATTGAATTCAATTAAAGAACAACTACTTTTATTAAATGGTGAAATGACCATTTCAAATAGTCCCCCTTCTGGTTTATGCATTACCATTTTTATTCCGATGAAAGGAGACGATTCCTATAAACATTTTATTAATAGATGATCACGCTTTGTTTGCAAAAAGCTTGGAAATAGCCTTAGAAGATTATCCTGAAATAGATGCATTTCACTCATTACAAAATATCGAAAATGTCATTACAATGATCAAACAATTTAAACCAGATATTATCTTATTAGATATTAATTTAAGCAATATCAGTAGTGAAGATGGTTTGGAAGTAGCTAAAATGATTTTGGATAGTAAATGTAATACAAAAATAGTTATATTAACCGGTTATGATTTACCTGTTTACCAGTATGAAGCTCAGAAACTAGGTGTAAGTGGTTTCATCAATAAAAATATTTTACCTGAAGTATTGGTGCAAATATTAAATGACATTAATAAAGGCGCATTTCATTTTCCAACCTCTACTGAAATAATTGAAGAATTAACTCATAGTGAGAAACAAATTTTACAATTACTATGTGATGGCTATAAGCGTAAAGAAATTGCTTCCATGCTATACGCTAGCGAACGTACAATCTCTAATCACATTCAACACGTATTTGATAAATTAAATGTTTCCTCTTCTTTAGAAGCTGTTACGAAGGGAATAAAATTAGGTTATATTCAGCCAGATTATTAATAAAACATGATATACAAAAGAAGAGCCCATTCACATGAATTGGCTCTATCTTATCGTATAAAATTTCAATAGTTACACTAGCTAGATTTTATTTCTGTAACCCATTAATAATGGTATCTGTATTCCATTTCATCATTTTCAAGTAAGTATCTCCATCTTCACCTGTTTTACCTAGTGAGTCTGTAAAAATTGTACCCGCAATCGGTACGTTTGTTTCTTTTGAAACAGTTTCCATACTACGTCGATCTACACTTGTTTCGACAAATAAAGCCGGAACTTTGTTTGTTTGAATTAAACTTACAACATCTCTAATTTGATCTGGAGTACCTTGATTTTCTGAGTTTATTTCCCAAATGTATCCTGTCTTAATTCCATATGCTTTTCCAAAATATTTAAATGCACCTTCACTAGAAATTAAGAAACGTTTTTCCTCTGGGATTTGATGAATTCTGTTCACAGTTTCATCATGTAGCTTTTGAAGTTCCGCTACATACTTGTCGGCATTTTTAGTATAGAACTCTTTATTTTTAGGATCTTCTTTAATTAATGCTTTCTTCACATTTTCAGCATATACAATACCATTTTTAATATTCATCCATGCATGTGGGTCTGGCTCTTTTTCTAATCCTTTTGTTTCTAAATAAATAGCTTCTACACCTTCACTTACTTTATAAACAGGTGCATCTTTCTCTGATTTATTTGCCGTTTTTAATAGTTTTTTAAACCATGCTCCGCCTTCTTCTAAGTTTAACCCATTGTAAAACACCATATCTGCATCTGTCATTTTCATAACATCTTTCGGTAGTGGATCATATTCATGTGGGTTAGCTCCAATTGGAACAAGACTATGAATCTCAACTTTATCTCCACCAATTTGCTTCACCATATCGTATATAATGGAGTATGTTGTTACAACTTTTAATTTTACACTACCCTCTTCTTTTCCATTTGTGTTACTAGAACACGCTGTTAATGCAAATATAAAAATACAAATTACCGATAATAAAATATTTTTTAATTTCATCATTATCCTCCAATCAATTATGACAACTCTGCTCTATTTTTTCTAATTTTAATAGCTCTCCAAAACAAACCTTGTGACGGTGAGAAAAAGAATGCCAATGCGAACAAGAATGTTGCAACGAGAACGATTGTTGCACCTGAAGCAAGATTATACGAGAAACTAAAATATAGCCCTACTACAGATGAAAGTGCACCAATGCCTGCCGCTAAGTAAATCATGACCCATAAACGGTTTGTTAATAAATACGCTGTAGCCGCTGGTGTAATAAGCATAGCGACAACTAGAATAATTCCCACAGTTTGAAGTGAAGCAACTGTAACCATTGTAAGTAAAATCATTAAACCGTAATGAATCCATTTGTTCGGCAATCCATAACTTTGCGCCATCGTTGGATCAAAAGTGGATACGAGTAGTTCTTTATAAAACAAAATCACAAGACCAATAATGACAACTCCAATAATAAGTGTCATCCACATATCGGAAGAGCGAACTGATAGAACATTCCCAAATAAAATATGATACAAATCCGAACTACTCTTCATAAAGGTAATTAAAATAATCCCTACAGCAAAAACAGATGTAAACATAATCCCTATCGCCATATCATGTTTAATTCGACTATTTTGACTTACAAATCCGATTCCAACTGCAGTAATAACACCTGTTAAAACCGCCCCTATAAAATAGTTCATACCAATCATATAAGAAAGGGCTACGCCTGGAAGAACAGCATGTGAAATGGCATCTCCCATTAAAGCCATACCTCGTAAAATAATAAAACAGCCAATTACACCGCAAATAACTCCTACCATAACGGAAGTTAATAACGCTTTCTGCAGAAAACCGTACTGCATTAATGCATCTATAAATTCTACAATCTTCATGATGAATGTACCTCCGCTGCATTATTAAACAATATGCCGTGATTTACATACGCTTTTGACATAACAGTTGGTTCTAATACTTGCCTTACTTCTCCGTAATGAATTAAGCTCTTATTCAATAATAGTAATTTATCAAAATAGGACTCTGCTTTACTTAGGTCGTGATGTACAACAACAATTGTTTTTCCTTCTTTACGTAATTCTCTAAGGATTTTAATAATTGTCTCTTCACTTGTTACATCAATTCCAACAAACGGTTCATCTAAGAAAAATATCTCCGCCTTTTGTGCTAATGCTCTCGCTAAAAAGACACGTTGTTGTTGTCCACCTGAAAGCTCACCAATTTGACGATTTTTAAATTCCTCCATACCGACTTTTTTTAGACATTCAAAAGCCCAATCTCGATGCTCTTTCTTCGGTCTTTTCATCATCCCTAAAGATGGATATGTTCCGATTAGCACCACATCTAAAACTGTAATCGGGAAATCCCAATCTATATCACTTCTTTGTGGTACATAAGCAACATGCTTTCTAGCACTTCGAATATCCTCTCCAAGAACTTGAACATATCCCTTATCACTTGGAATTAGATCTAAAACAGCTTTCATTAAAGTAGATTTCCCCGCACCGTTTGGACCAATAATTCCAACGAGCTTCCCTTTTTCAATATCGAAGGAAACATTTTGAACTACTTGATTCCCTTGATAAGATACAAACAAATCTTTAACAATTATAGCCTCATCCATTTTTTATGCGTTCCCCTTTCTTTTTTTCGTATATATAATTATTTTGCGCAAAGGCAACTTTTAAACAAAAAAATATACAGCGAATGAAAATCCGCACTTAAGTTTCCTTAAGGAAACTTTTTTATATGAGTCAAATTATATAAGCTAGATGCAAATTTGTAAACTAAATTTTACTAATTTATAGATATATAATGAAAATAATTATCAATGTGGAACAAAATATATTATCTATTTTATGATTTTTAAAAAAAGATATTACTGTGAAAAATAAGCAATATAGTATAAAAGAGAAAGAACCTACTCGTATGAGTTGGCTCTTTCTCTTTTATACTATTTAATACGCTCTACAGCAAAAAATATAATTAAATTACTTCCAAACAATACCTCGCCGCTCGTATTCCATTCTATATTCAACAGCAGCTGCAATTTGGGAGCTTGCGAACCTTTCCGTAATCCAAAGTCCTAAATCAATTCCTGAAGTGACTCCTCTTGCGGTAATTCTATCGCCTTGATCTACAATTCTATAATGAAGAAGTTCAGCTCCGTATTTACTGACTTCATCTTGTGCCAAATGGTGCATCGTCGCCTTTTTACCATTCAATATACCTGAGGCTGCTAGCAGCATACCTCCTGTACAAACTCCCGCAACAATCGTTCCTTCATTATGCATCTCTCTAATCGTTTCTGTCAGTGTTCCAAGCTCTGCTTGCTTTCGTGCCCCGTGCTTAGCTTTATGATTCCATCCACCACCAGGTACAATTAACAAATCTGGGCGATTATCCATTCGTAAAAAATCATGTAGTGTAACCGTAACTCCAAACGAGGTAGTAACTTCTTGTTTTCGTTCACTTGATACGAGTTCAACTGTAAACGGAGCCCCTTCTTCTATTGCCCTTTTCAGTACTTCAAAAGGTGCCAAGGAGACAAGCTCTCCAAAACCGTCAAACAATACAATTTGTATTTTCATTTTTAAAACACCTCATATGTTTTCTTTTGTGAACCGTATATATAGATCACTTTATCAGTTATTTACGAGCTGTAGGCGGAGAATATGATTTTATATAAGGAGTTTTAAATTTAATTCATCACATACAGAAATAGACATACAAAAACGCCATCCTTTCTATTAATCCTACAGAAAGAATAGCGTTTTTATTTTAGAGATTATTTATAACTCAACCAAGCATCTCCCCAGTCCGCATGATCATTCCCAATACCGTTACCTGCATCCTCAACTACTAGTTTTAATTCTTTTTTACCCGTAAGATCAACATCAACAAATTTCGCTGGAGTATGATAGTACATCGTGCCGCTATTAAATACTTCCACTCCATCAAGTAGTACTTTAAACACGACTGAACCGCCTTTACCACCAGGCTCTTGATCAATTCCTACATATGAATTAAATTGTTTGTAAGTTGCATTTGATATATCATAGGTAACTTCTGATTTCGCGTGAGTTCCAATTCCTTTTTTATACGTAATCGGGCCTGTCGTTCCGAGTAATGAAATTGGGTTTCCATCGGTACTCTTATCTTTTTGAACCGTTGCCCATCCGGCAGTTGCTTTTAACCACGGAATATCACTCAGATACATACCACCAGAAGCAACTTGCACTTTCGTTGAAGTCACCACCGCATTCCCCAATTTTACAGAGACCCCAATTTCTTT
The DNA here is from genome assembly GCF_007678085.1 of Bacillus cereus. Lineage (GTDB taxonomy): Bacteria > Bacillota > Bacilli > Bacillales > Bacillaceae_G > Bacillus_A > Bacillus_A cereus_BE. The sequence goes on from NZ_VEDW01000001.1 coordinate 1,586,501, forward strand.
CATTCCTTTAAACTGAGTTGGCGGAGTAATAACAAACGAATATGTTTCCTCTCCTCCTGCCGGTAATTGAAAGTCCGTTGTAGATGGCTGTGCATTCCATCCTTCTGGTAATTGTAATTCAATTTTTCCAGGTGTTACTTTTTCCTTTATTTCATTTTGAACTTTTACTTTTAATGTAGTAGAACCACCTTCAACAATAATTGGATTTGGTTCTACTTTTGCCGAAATGAGCTTTACTGCTGGAGTTACTTCTATTTGATTAGATTTACTAACCGTTCCACTATCTGTATTTACTTCTGCTTCAATGGCGTACTTGTTAGCAACTATATCAATAGGAACAGGTAAATCCGCTTCAATTGTTTTAGATCCTCCTGGTTCAATGCCTTCAAAAGCTACTTTAATCGGTTTCACATTCCAGCTCTCAGGGGCCTTTACAACTACTTCCCCAGAAGAAGATTTTAATGTACCAAAATTTGATAAATGAGCTTTTACCTTCACTGTATTTCCTGCAGTTACACTGTTCGTAGATTCTAAATCGAAACTGAGCATAGATTCAATTTTATAAGATTTACCTTGTTCTGTTTTAAATGAAATTGTATCGCCATCCTTCGTAAATGGCACCGGTGTATTCGTTCCAACTCTTATCAAAGTAAATGGTGTATTGAACATCGGGCTTTTTAACTTTACATCGTTTCCGTGATCCGAAGTCACTTGAATGACTGTAGGAACACCGTTTTTCCAATCCGCGTTAATTGTAAATGCACCGCGTGCTCTTAATCCTTTGTAAGAACCGTCCTTCCAAGCTTTCGGAAGTGCAGGTAATAGTTGAATGGAGTCGGTATGGCTTTGAATTAACATTTCAGCAATTCCTGATGTTGCGCCAAAGTTTCCATCAATTTGAAACGGTGGATGTGTATCAAATAAGTTGCTGAGCGTACTTCCTGTAAGTTGCCCTTGCAAAATTTTATAAGCATGGTCACCATCTAATAAACGTGCCCATAAATTAATTTTATTCGCTTTACTCCAACCTGTTCCCTCATCACCACGATGGTTTAAAGTAACTTTAGCTGCCTGAAGCCATTCTGGTGTTTTGTGATTAATCATACTTCCTGGATATAGTGCCACTAGCTGAGATATATGCCGGTGCGTTTCAGCAGGATCGTCTATATCATCCTTCCACTCTTGCACCTGACCGTATCTACCAATTTGAATTGGTGGGAATAATTTATCCCTTTTCGCCTTTAACTCATTTCGAAATACATGATCAATTTGTAAAACTTCACTAGCTTCAATTACATTCGAGAACAATTCATACACTAACTGTTGGTCAAAGGCACATCCATTAGAAATGCCACCAAGCTCAGGAGACCAACACGGAGAAACAACTAACTTCTTATTTTGATCTTCCACTAAAAACTTACTATGAAACTCAGCTGCTTCTTTCAGTATCGGATAAATCTTTTCTTGTAAGTATTGTTTATCATCCGTAAATTTATAATGTTCCCAAATATTTTGGCCAATGAAGGCGTTCGCACTAGGTGCCCATCCCCAGCCTAATCCCCAGCCAGGTGCAGTAAAGCCAAATGGATTATTCATCGTATTAACAGTCCAACCGCCGCCCTTAACACCGAAATGTTTTTCTGCTGAAACCCTTCCTGGTTCTCTTAATGAATCCACATAATCCATTAATGGTAAAGCTGTTTCAGATAGATTCGTCACTTCTGCAGGCCAATAATTCATTTGCAAATTAATATTAAAATGATAATCACTTTCCCACGGTGGTGTATTCGAATTATTCCATACCCCTTGTAAATTTGCAGGAAGCGTTCCTGGTCTTGAAGAAGAAATAAGCAAATACCTTCCATATTGGAAGAATAGTTCTTCTAAATACTTACTGTTTTCTTTGCTGTAAGATGCTAGTAGTTCATTTGTTGGAACTGACGGTTTTTCCCCTCCTAAATTTAAAGAAACACGGTTAAATAAAGAATAATAGTCTCTTATATGTGTATATTTTAAAACCTCATACCTCTTGTTAGAAATAGCGGCCATCGTTTTTTCAACCTTTTCATGTGGATCTTCCCCTTTATAAGTAGGGTATTTATTTTCATAATCAGTAGCCGCAGTCATAATAATTGTTAAGCTATCTGCATTTGCTACTTTAATTTTCCCATTCTTAGCTGTTAATGTGCCGCCCTCATTCAATACTTTGAATGCAGCTTCATATTTCATTCCATTATTCGCTATTTGTCCTTTCATCGTGATTTTATTATCTATGGACGTTACTTGCCCTCCCTGTGCGCTCGTTGGTCTAACATCTAATGAAATCTTTTTCGCTTCACTAGCCGTTAAACGCATAACCATAACGCGATCAGGATAACTTGTGAAATATTCTCTATTGTACTGAACATCTTTATAGTTATAGGAAACAGTAGCAATTCCCTCATTTAAATTTAATTCTCTGCGATAATTAGAAAATGAAGACGCATCTGGCATATTAAAATCTAAGTATATATCTCCAAAATTTTGATAGGAACCAAACCCTTTTTGAAGACCTGTAAGAAATTGTGAAGATTCCCTTTCTGCTCCTGATTTATCACCTTTTGATAACTTTTCCCTAATGCTACCTAAATGACTCGCTGCACCATCACGATTCCCGAAAGTATACTCACTCGTACTGCTCGGTCCGCCAGTCCAAAGCGTTTTTTCATTAAACTGAATGCGTTCTTGCTGGACTCCGCCAAAGACCATTCCACCCATATAACCATTACCGATTGGCAATGCTTGTTTTTCCCAATCTTTTGCCGGCTGATTGTACCAAAGTGTTAGTTTCTTTTCCTCTGGTTTTGGAGTTTCAATTGTAATAGGTGATGTTGCCTCTACTTTACTAAACTCTCCCGTGCTTCCTAAAGAGAATAATAGAGTACCAAAAAGCAATCCCCCCGTTAATAAGTTTTTAAGTTTCAAATTTCCATCCCCTTTTGAAAAGCGAATGTAAAATGTCCCCTTCTGCAGATTGACTTATTCTATTCTCCCTATGAAATTCGCAATTCTTTTATATGGAAGTGTAATAGGCAAAAGTATTCGCCTATTACACTTCTTTTTATCCCTTTTCACAAGCGAAATAATTATCTAGTAAATGCTGCGGTTACACCACCATCAACTGTAATCATACATCCCGTTGTTTTATCCGCCTTTGAAGAGGCAAAGAAAGCAATGGATTCAGCGATGTCTTTCGAATAAATATTAACTAATAATGTTGTGCGTTTACGGTAATGCTCCTCTAATTGATCTGGCTCGATACCATATGCTGCGGCACGTTCTTCGCGCCATTTTGAACCCCAAATGGCTGACCCTTGCAGAACCGCATCGGGAAGAACTGAATTTACGCGAATACCATACTCACCGCCTTCTGCTGCAATACATCTCGCTAAATGCGTTTCGAGTGCTTTTACTGAGCTGTATGCCGAAGCATTTTTCCCTGCGTACACAGAATTTTTCGAACCAACAAATACCATGTTTCCACCGATTCCTTGTTGTTTCATTTGCTTGAACGCTTCACGTGCCACTAAAAAGTATCCCGTTCCAAGTACGTTCATATTTAAGTTCCATTCCTGAAGTGTTGTTTCATCAAATGGGCTAGACGTCGCAAGTCCTGCATTGTTTACGATACAATCAATGCCTCCGTAAGCAAGTGCTGCTTGCTCAAATGCCGCCTTCACTTCTTCTTCTTTTGTTACATCCATTTTCACCGCGAGCGCACGATCTTCGCCATACTTCTCGTTAATTTCAGTCGCAACTTTTTCTGCTCCTTCAAAGTTCAAATCAGCAAGCACTACATGCGCGCCTTCTGCAACGAGGCAACGTCCTGTTTCACTTCCGATTCCGCCAGCGCCACCTGTAATAAAAGCAACTTTACGAGAAAATTCCGCTTCAGCTGGTGCTAACGATAATTTATATAGCTCTAATGGCCAGTACTCAACATTGTAAGATTCATTTTCATTTAGAGAAACGAAACTTCCAAGTGTTGTGGAGCCTTTCATTACCGAAATTGCCCTATGATACAGCGCACCACTTACTTTTGACATCGCCACATTTTTACCGGTATTCACCATACCGATACCAGGAATTAGAATAACGCGAGGTGCAGATTCAAACATGTTGTCTCCTTCGTATTTGTTACGTTCAAAGTAAGCTTTATACTCTTCTTTAAAGCTTTCCACACCAGCTTTCACTTTCTCTATTAATCCATCTGTGTCTTTCGTTTGCGGATCCCAATTGATATAAAGGGGACTGCGCTTTGTATGAACTAAATGATCAGGACAAGCTGCTCCAACTTGCGAAAGCTCTCGTGCATTGTGGCTGTTTACAAATTGAAGTACTTCATCTGTATCGTCATAAGATAATAGCATTTTCTTTTCATCGCTAACTGCTCCGCGAATAATCGGCATTACTTTGGCAAGAATACCTCTACGCTCTTCTACTGAAAGAGCTTCATATTTTTGTCCTCCAAATACAGTACTTTCATTCACTCGTTCATTAATATATTGTTCTGCCTCATTAATAACCGCAATCGTTTTTTCATAACTTTCCTTCGCCGTATCTCCCCAAACGACTAAGCCGTGTTTTTCCATTAACACTAGTTCAGCATTTGGATTATTTTTCAAGCCTTCTGCAATCATTTTAGATAACGTAAATCCAGGACGCACATACGGAACCCAAACGAAACGATTACCGTAAATCTCTTCCGCAATTTGTCTTCCATTATGTGCGCAGCAAAGACTAATAATGGCATCTGGATGTGTATGGTCCACATGTTTAAAAGGTAAGAAAGCATGCAATAATGTTTCGATGGACGCACGCGGATGCTTGCTGTCAATCATACAGTGCGCTAAGTACTCTACCATTTCTTCATCTGGCATTTCTTCGCGCTCCATTAATAAACGAATATCTTCCATTCTTAAACCAGTAAAGTTTTGTGCTTCCATAGTTGCTAAATCGGAGCCACTTCCTTTAACCCACATAACCTCTATATCTCGGTCGCGAAAATCCTTTTCAAATGTCTTGACCGATGTGTTTCCGCCGCCCCAATTACATACTGCACGGTCTGTTCCAATTAAATTCGATCGATACACTAATTCGTCTACTCCTTGCGACAATTGTGATGCCTTCGTTTCGTTCCATAAGCTATTAACCATATTTTTACCCCCGTTATTTTTATTCTTCTATTATTTCGGATACGAAAATAGTGTGTATCCGTACGTTCAAGAGTTTCCTATTACTTGCAATTCTTTTCAGCACTACAATTGTTACATTTTCATTCCAATGCGGAAAAATATACTCTTTAGTAACCCCCCGACATATTATCAGGGGGATTTTTAACTTAATGGTATAATGGGCCAAAATTTTGGCAGGCACGGTAATCTGCTGCTTCTGGGTCTTTTGTTCCGAACATTCCCCATGCACTCGGTCTGAAGATGTTCTCTTCTTTGACGTTATGCATATTCACAGGAATTCGGAGCATGGAAGCAAGAGTGATTAAATCATTGCCAATATGTCCGTAGCTTATTACACAGTGATTGGCACCCCAATTATTCATTACAGTGTAAACATCTTTAAAGGCACCTTCCCCTGTTAAATTTGGTACAAACCAAGTTGTTGGCCACGTCGGATCGGTTCTTTCATCCAGTACGACGTGGACCTCTTCTGGTATTTCAACTGTATAGCCTTCTGCAATTTGTAAAACAGGCCCTAATCCTTTTACAAGGTTGAGACGAGCTGCTGTTACAGGCATATTTCCCTTCGTTAAGAAGTCACTTGAGAATCCACCTCCGCGGAAATAGCCTGTTGAAGCTGGTCTCCAAGAAGTAGCTGCTAGACACTTTTGAGCTTCTTCCTCCGTAATTTCCCAAAACGGTTTTATAACAGGATTTCCATCTTTCGTTTGTTGTCCTGTACCATCAAGTGCGGCGGAACCGGAGTTAATCATATGAATAAACCCATTTGCGGCCAATCCTTCCGGTTTATGTCCTGTCACACGTTCTACCGCATCTGGGCTCCAATACGTTCTAACGTCTGCAAAAACTTGAGCCGTATTTGTTAATAGATGACCAAATAGCATCGTAACCCCATTTAAACTATCATTTTCAGTAGCCATAATGAATGGAGGTCGAATTCCGTTCCAATCAAAGGACGAATTTAAAATTGTTTCCATAAAATCACCATTCGGGAAATGGTCCGTCCATTGGCGCTGACCTTGGAAACCTGCAGAAATGGCGTTATGTCCTAATGCTTCTTCACCATAGCCAAGTTCCTCTAGTTTCGGATTTCCAACCATAAGATCTCTTGCAATTAACGTCATTTTCACGCTCGTTTCCCAATCTTTATTTTTTTGCTCCCTTGATCGTTGCATTTCTTCTGCATTATTATCTGGACCTTCTGGACAATACTCCTTCACCCAATTTAAAGCCATTTCATATTCTTCCTTATCATAAATCTCTTCATCTATCCGTCTTACAAATTCAGACATGTCGATGTATTCATTTCTCATCCCTAAATAATCTTGGAAAAATTCAGGTTGGACTGAACTACCGGCAATCCCCATAGAGACAGATCCCATCGAAAGATACGATTTTCCTTTTAAAGTAGCAACAACAAGACCAGACTTTGCAAATTGGAGTAACTTTTCCTCTACATCTTCAGGAATAGATGTATCACTTAAATCTTGCACATCTTTCCCGTATATGCCGAAAGCCGGAATGCCCTTTTGATTGTGGGCAGCTAGGACAGCCGCAAGATATACTGCCCCAGGACGTTCTGTTCCATTAAACCCCCATACTGCTTTTGGAATGTCTGGATTCATATCCATTGTTTCAGAACCATAGCACCAGCATGGCGTAACAGTAATAGAAACCCCAACTCCCTCTCTTGCAAATTTTTCAGCTGCTTTAGCCGATTCAGCCACGCCGCCAATACATGTATCAGCAATGACACATTCTACTGCTTCACCATTATAGTGACGCAAATTTTCAGTTAATAAGTTCGCTACCGATTTTGCGAGATTCATCGTCATATCTTCAAGAGATTCACGTACACCATTTCTTCTCCCGTCAACAGTTGGTCTTATGCCGATTTTTGGTAATTGATTGTGAAATCTATTTTGAACAGTTTTCATTTTAAAACCCCTTTTTCATTACATTTTGGTCGATTATTTCGGTAAAGCGCCCGTATGCTTCCTGCCATTCTGATTGATTTTGAGGTTGATAGTATTTAACAGGAAACGAATTTTCAACAATATCTCTACCCTCCTTTAAATCTTTTATTTTCCCGAGTGCAATCCATTGAGATAATGCATTTCCAATCGCACTCGCTTCAACCGGTCCCGCTATAACAGGGCGGTTTGTCGCATTTGCGGTAAATTGACAAAATAAATCATTTTGAATGCCACCGCCGCCCATATGGATAACCTCTATTGATTTTCCAGTTAAAGCTTCTAGTTTTTCTAAAACCCACCTGTACCTGAGTGAGAGACTCTCCAAAATACAACGAAGGAAACTCCCTTCCGTTTCAGGCGGCTGTTGACCACTCTTTATACAGTAATCCCGTATTTGTTTCGGCATATTTTCTGGATTGAAGAAAGAAGGATCATCTGGATCTATAAAATGCGTAAACGGTTTTGTATGTCGAATCAATTCTGCTTCTTCTTCGTAAGTAAAAATCGTCCCTTCTTTTGCCCAAACGGCTCTACATTCTTGCATAAGCCATAATCCCATAATATTTTTGAGCAACCTGAACTCGCCATCTGCTGTTCCTTCATTTGTAAAGCCCCATTCCAATGCCTGTTCATTAACGATTGGATCTTTTACTTGAACGCCCATTAAGATCCACGTACCACAGCTCATAAAAGCTGAATTTTCTGACTTTATAGGCAATGCAGCAAGAGCACAGGCTGTATCATGTCCCGTTCCAGCAATAACCTTAACAGGTTGTATGCCAAATTCGTTATGAATCGAGGAAAGTGTCGGACCGAGAGTCGTTCCTGGCATCACGATATTTGCCATGATTTCTGTAGGCAGGTTTAACTTCGTCATAAGGGCAGTATCCCAATTACGCTCATGAATATGAAATAACGATGTCGTTGTACTGATTGTATATTCATTCGCCTTTACACCGGAAAATAAATAACTAATTAAGTTTGGTGTTAATAAAAGAGTTTTTGCCTTTTCCATTAAATCTGGTTTATTCTTTTTTATCGTATACAGCTGGCAAATCGTATTAATTGCTGCTGGTGTAACTCCCGATCGTGAGAACAATACATCTGGCGAAATGACTTCCATGATTTCCTTTAGGCTGTCATTTGTATGCGGGTCTCTATAAGAATACGGATTGCTAAGCAATTCACCTGTTTCAGAGAGTAGTCCGAAATCAACGCCCCACGTATCGATGGACAAACTTTCAATCGACTTATGTCCGCTTCTAATACTTTTACCAATTCCATTTTTCATCTCCTGGAATATCCTTAACACATCCCAATAATAATGACCTGTTGCATAAACCGGACGATTGGAGAACCTGTGAACCTCTTCAAGATAAAGGCGTTTGCCATCAAATCCACTTACCATTAAACGCCCATTTGATGCACCTAAATCAAATGCCCAAACTTTTTCCATTCATTCACACCCTTCAGAAACATGTAACTACTCCGCATCTTTTAATAGTTGTAATCTATATTTCTCGGAAGATAGATTCCTTAATTCGTGACATTCATCCTCTGTGAGCATTCTTGGCACTCCTATTGTCGATGCAATCGTATATACTTTTGCCGCTTCTTCTAGAATTTGCATAAGAAAATATGCTTCTTTCATCGTTTTACCAACTGTCAGTACACCGTGATTTCTCATTACTACTACATCATTTTCTTCAATCACGCCCGATACTGCGTTAGCCAATACTTCTGTAGTCGGTATCATATAGTCAAGGTAAGCAACGCTTTGAATCATTGCTGGAAAATCTGGGAATAGACTCGGAATCGTATGGCCAGTACATGATACACCTACCGAATAACTTGGATGCGCATGTAAAACAGCTGTTATATCAGGACGTTTACGAAAACATTCCAGATGCATTAATATTTCAGAGGATGGTTTTAAATCATCTAATATCTCACCAGTTTCAATATCGACACGTACCCACTCGTCGTTTTCTATCTCTTGCAAATCAAAACCGCTAGGAGAGATATACATGATATTCCCATCTCTCATACTTAAATTTCCACCTGCCCCTACTACAAGACCAGTTTGGACAATCTTATTTGCATATAATTTCAAATCATTTATTACACTCGCCAATGTTATACACCTCAGTTTCTATCTTATTTGCACCGCTAGTTTCGTTTTATATGTTATTGATATAGCACTTCCTTAATTTTTGGATCATCGATGTTCTTTTTATCGTACCAATAGAAACCAGTGTCGATTGTTTTTGATACTTGTTTCCCATCTAAGTTTTCAACAGCGGCTTTCACAGTTTCATAACCAATTCCAATTGGATTTTGTGTAATCGCACCTGCCATTACTCCGCTCTTAATTGCATCAATTTGTAGTTTTCCAGAATCGAAGCCAACTACTACGACACTCTTTTTATTCAATTCTTTAACAGCATTTACTACCCCAATTGCAGAACCTTCATTTGTACCGAAAATACCTTTTACATTTGGGTGTGCCTGCATAATTGCTTTAGCAGCGTCAGTCGATTTTAATTGATCACCGCTACCATATTGAATATCAACAATTTTGATGTTCGGATACTTTGATTTGATTGTATTTACAAAACCATCTCGGCGTTCAACACCAGTTTTACTTGTCTGATCATGAGCAACTACCGCTACTTCCCCTTTTTCACCAATTAATCCAGCCATTTTCTCAGCTGCAAGAGCAGCTGCCGCTTTATTATCTGTTGCAGCTGTTGCTACAGGTATATCTCCTTCAACACCTGAGTCAAATGCAACAATCGGAATTTTCTTGTTTTTTGCTTGTTCTAATAAAGGAAGAGCAGCTTTAGAGTCTAATGCCGCAAAACCAATCGCATCTGGTTTTTTATCAAGTGTGCTACGAAGCATCTCAACTTGTTTATCAACCTGAGCTTCCGTTTCAGGACCTACAAATGTAATATTCACCTTATATTCATCTGCTGCTTGCTCAGCCCCTTTTTTAACTGCCTGCCAAAACTGATGCTGGAAACCTTTTGAAATGATCGCAACATAGCGCTTACCGTCATCTTTTGGAGGAGCACTACTATCCTTACTTCCCGTGCTTGCATTGTTTGAAGAACACGCCCCCATAAACATTGAGATTGCGAGAATTGACGATAAAACGATGCCTTTTTTTGCTTTTTTCATCTAAAATTCCCCCTATATATAGTTTGATTTAAAAACAGTATCACAGCTAATTCTTTGCTTTTTTGTTTCGTAACACATCTGCGTAAACTGCTAATAAGATAACAGCCCCAACAACTACCGTTTGCCATTCTTGAGGCACTGAAAGGATTTGCAGACCATTTGTTAACACACTCATAATTAATGCACCAATTACAGTTCCAAGAATTGTTCCTTTACCACCACTTAAAGACGTTCCTCCGATAACTACTGCTGCGATTGCTTCCAATTCATATCCTGCTCCTAAAGCAGGCTGAGCAGAATTTAAACGAGATGCCATTATAATCCCTGCAACACCAGTAAAAACACCTGCAAGCATGTAAATAATTATTTTCCACTTATCTACATTCACTCCAGAAAGACGAGTTGCTTCTTCATTGCTTCCTAGTGCAAATGTATACCTTCCGATTATCGTTTTATTTAAAATTAAGCTTGCGAAAATGGCCATTCCAAAAAAGATAAAAACAGCATTCGGAATAGCAAAACCAGGAATAATAGAACCCATCGCAATTTTGTTAAAGCTCGGTATAGAAGTGAAATAGATTGGAGTGGCTTTTGAAATAACAAGTGCCAACCCTTTCGCGATCATCATCATAGCTAACGTTGCAATAAATGGTGGGATTTTCAGTTTCGCAATCGCAGCTCCAGAAATCAAACCTACTACGGCCCCTATTAAAATCCCTCCGATAACAGCTACCCAAACCGGTAAACCTAAGTTGACAGCAAACACACCTGTCATAACCGAAGACAAAGTTAGTACGGTTCCACATGATAAATCAATTCCACTTGTAACGATAATCATCGTTGCCCCTAAAGCAAGGATGCCTGTAACAGCTGTCGATAGAAAGATTCCTATAATGTTATCAAATTGCAAAAAATTAGCTGAAGCAATTGAAAAAATGAAAACAAGTACGATTAAACTTGCAAATGCTAGAAGCTGCTGAAGAGCATTTGAATTCATCCCTTTCCTTATCTTCCCTTCAACTGGAAGTTCGACTACCTTTTGCATTTCCATTCCTGTTCACTCCTTTATCATCCGTTAATATTCATTACATAATTCGTTTTGTTGCAAGCGTCATAATCGCTTCTTGCGATGCTTTTTCATCATTTTTCAATTCTCCAGTTATCTTTCCTTCACACATGACAATTACACGATGACTTATCCTTAATATTTCTGGAAGTTCTGAGGAAATCATAATGATAGATTTACCTTGCTCAGCTAAATCATGTAGTAACTTATAAATTTCGTCTTTTGCCCCGATATCAATTCCGCGTGTAGGCTCATCAAAGATTAAGATATCTGAATCTCTAGTCAACCACTTGCCAATAACTACTTTTTGTTGATTCCCTCCTGAAAGGTTTTTCACTAATTGATTACCTGATGGCGTTTTTATTTTTAACCTTTTAATGAGTTCCTCAGATTGTTGGTCAATTTTAGAGACATGCATCAAGCCAAGTGGTTTTATATAATCTTTCATGGATGCCATTGCAATATTTGTTTTGACATCCATCCCAACAAGAAGCCCAAACTGTTTTCGATCTTCGGACAAATAGCCAATTCCATGTTGTACTGCATCCGTCGGGCTTTTTATACTCAAACTTTTTCCATTTATGAAAATCTCCCCTGAATCTAATGGATCTGCCCCAAATATGGCACGGGCTACTTCCGTTCTTCCAGCCCCCATCAATCCAGCAAAGCCAACAATTTCTCCTTTATACAGTTCAAAACTTACATCCTTTATCGTGTTCCCTCTCTTTAAATTTTTCACTTCAAACACTTTTTCTCGCGCTTTCTCTTTTATTTCTGGTTTTTGATTGTTATCAATTTTTCTTCCAACCATCATAGAAATAATTTGTTCAATCGTTGTATCTTTCGTGTTCATCGTTCCTACGTATGTACCGTCTCGCATAATCGATACACGGTCCGTAATTTTCTTTAGCTCTTCCATACGGTGAGAAATATAAACAATTCCTACACCGTCCCCCCGTAATTTCCGAATCATAACAAATAGTGCATCGATTTCAGTATCCGTTAAGGCTGCGGTTGGTTCATCCATAATCAATACTTTTGAATCAAAGGAAAGAGCCTTAGCAATTTCCACCATTTGTTGTTTCGCAACTGTTAAATCCCCTACCAATTCTCTTGGATCTAAATGAATGTTTAACCTTTCAAATAGTTTTTTTGCTCTGTTATTTAGTTCCTTTTCATCTAAAAAAAGATTAAATAACCCTTTAGGTTCTCTTCCAATAAAAATGTTTTGGGCAACTGTTAAATGCGGAGCTAAATTAAGTTCCTGATGAATAATACTGATTCCAAGTCTTTGTGCTGCTTTTGTATCTGGAACCTCTATTTCTTTTCCTTCGTATGCAATCGTTCCAGTATCCCTTTGATAAATCCCTGTTAAAATCTTCATTAATGTGGATTTTCCGGCTCCATTCTCCCCCAAAAGTGCGTGAACTTCGCCCTTTTTCAATTCAAACCGCACGTTAGAAAGCGCTTGCACACCAGGGAACGCTTTACTAATTCCATCCATTTTCAGTAGCAATTCACTCATCCCATCACCTACTACCCTATAATTTTTTAAATGAAACAATAAATGATTTTATACTGCGCTAATCTGTAACCACGCCCTTTTTTAAAATCATATTGGCATAGAGAGCACTCTCACTCGTTGCAACAATTGCATAAGCCTTCTTTGCTCTCTCATAAAATGCAAAGCGGTCAATCATCTCAAAACTATCAAAATGAGTATCAAATTGTTTAATCACCGCATCATACGTTTCCCAAATAGAGGGCGTGGCAGGATCCCCTTTTACAACCTTCATTAATGAAACAGAATGATCGCTATACGTATCGAGTGGAAAGAATTGCAAAATTGCCTGTAATACTTTAAGAACCCCATGCCCTTCACATCGAATGAGCTTCGCCCCACAAGAGGCAGCGGGGAAGTTTCCATCCGCTAAAACAATCTCATCCCCATGCCCCATTTCTAAAAGAATTTTCATTAAATCTGGACTAATTATTTTCGGTATTCCTTTTAGCATTTCTATCTCCCTTCCTATTTTTATCTGAACGACAAGTATCATTTCAAACCGTGTTAACTACTTACACTTTGTGCATCTATTAGTAATTTCGGTGTAAATATTTCATTAAAAGGACCTTCTTCATTGTTTAAACGCTTTAGTAAAATATCACCTACTCTTTCTCCCATTTCATATGGTTTGTGAGCTACTGATATAATTCCAGGTGCTCGTAATAATTGTGCTGCTTCCACATCACCAAAAGAAGCGATCACTATGTCCTCTGGTATTGAGTATCCTCTCCTCGTTAATTCAAGAAGAACACCGAATGCCATTTCATTGTTCAAGGTTAGAATAGCTGACGGTTTCTCAGTGAAATTAAGAAAATAATCAACTGCTTTCATTCCACCCTCTCTTGTGAAAGTGCTATTAAACGTATAGTTTTCATCTTCCTGAATCCCGAACTCTTCCAAAGCTTTTTGAAAGCCTTCATATCGCTCTTTACCTGTACTAACATTCAACAATCCATTCACAAGACCAATTGATCTATGACCCTGTTTTAAAAGATAACTCGTTAATGTATAAGCACTTTCAAAATTACTTTCTATAACTGAATCTAATTTTGCATCTCCAATCTCAACAGTCCGGTCAACTAAAACAATTGGTACACCAGCTTGATGAATATTTCTTACTCTTTCCTCACAACCGCCAGCAGTCGCCAACACAATCGCATCTACCCGTTGTTCCACTAGTAGCTGCAACAATTTATCCTCTTTTTTAGGATTTTCATGACTGCTACAAAAAATGAGGTTATAACCCTTTTGCTGCACAATATCTTCAATCGCCTTTGAAATCGTCATGTAATACTGGTTTGTGATATCAGGAATCACAACACCAATCGTGTATGTTTTATCTTGCTTTAAACTTCTAGCAATCGCATTTGGTTGATAATTAAGTTTTTTCACAGCTAAATAAACACGATCTTTAATGTCGTCACTTACAAATCCACTTGCGTTTAACACCCGAGATACTGTAGCTGTAGACACATTCGCTTCCATTGCAACATCTTTAATTGTAGACTTAGCCATTTCATCACTCTTTCTAAGTTTTCAAGAAATCGTTTACTTCAGTTTCGTTTAAACCCTTACTTCATCCATGTAAACGATTACTTATTAGTTTACATGGATAATAATAATTTAATTTTCAAACTATTTCAACACTTTTCGAAAACATTTTTTCATAAAAAATACAACTATACATCAGATAACCTGTAAAATATGAAAAAGACCATTTTTTTATGGTTACATGGGCGTTTTTTACACTTATATTCTATGGAAGGAATACCGTAGCATCGTTCTATTACGAAGATTCGTAGTACATAAAAAAAAGAGCCTACTCGTGTGAGTTGGCTCTTTCTCTACTTACTAATACAGATAAATTTTCTCCTCTTATCACCTAATTGACAATAACATCACAGTTTTTTAGAATTATGCATGTTTGTATTTGAAATCATTCGAAATACTTTCAAATAGAAAACCGCACTTACAAGGGCACAAAGTAATATAGTGCCAAACACAACAATTGGAGATAACCATGTAGAAAATACAATCATAATGGGTGCAATAAAGCGCCCAATGGTAAATTGTAAATTGGATGCTGCCATATATTGTCCTCTAGCATTTTCAGGTGCATATTTACTGACAAAACTATGTACAACTGGCGAACGGATCAATTCGCCAATTGTTAATATTGCCATAAACCCGAACAATAGCCATATATTCGTTGTGAGTCCTATTAAAAACATACCCGTTCCAAATAAAACATTAGAGATAATTAAAACGTTTCGGTCGCTCCAATTCTCAAAGTATTTTGCAACAGGTAGAGAACATAAAACAAATAAAATCCCATTCAACCCCATCATCCATCCGAAAATTTCAGTATTACTTAGAGAGAATGAACCAGTACTCCATGAGAAAAGAGATTGTGTTGGTACAAATTCTTTTACATATAATGCAAGGTAAAGATCAAGTTGCATGAAAGCTATCATAATCAATATTCCAGCAACTATATAAAGAGCGAAAATTTTATCACTAAAGATTTTCGTATAATTATTCCATTGTTCTTTAAAGATTTTCGATATTTTGTTTTTGTCCCCATTATTTTTAGAAGCTTCTGGCAACGTTTCTCTAATTATGAAATAGATTGCTATAAAATAAATAAATGTAACAATTGTACAAGTCCATAACAATTCACTTCGATAATGAAAGAAGAAGAATGAACCTAATACCGGTCCAAATACAGCACCGATATTATTGGCTGTAACAAAAGTGGCAAAGACTACTCTTCTATCCTTTTCTGCCACTATATCAGCTATCATTGCAGAACTTGCTGGACTGTAGATTGCCCCGCTAATTCCAATACCAATATAGGCTAAATAATTAATCCAATGTGAATACGATAAAGCAAAAACTGCAAACATTGTTACCTGTATGATTGTGCCTAATAGCATGACAGGGCGGCGTCCTAAGCGATCCGCTAAATATCCACCTAATAAATTACCTATTATGCCCACAAGAGGTATAATTGCCATTAAAATTCCGCCAATTGTTTTACCAAAAGCATCACTATAATATATGGCCATAAAAGGAAAATACATCCAAAATAATGTATTGAAAAGAGTCTCGCCAATTAACCTAGTTTTTAAATTTCTATCCCATGATAACCATTTCAACGTAATACATCCCCTATTTTAACTTGTCAAATATTCACTATACATATCTATAAATTTTCAGTCCAAGGGAAATATAATAACATAAAGTGAATTTATTTTACAAATTAATATAGGAATCTAAACTTTGCGCGCGAGAAAACCTGTTTCATGTCCAGTTATGCTGTGCTGCAGTTGGAAACTAGCACTCCTAAACGTTCTTGATGCGTAAAACTCTTAGCTATCAAACTCCGGATAGATAAAACAGGCATAGTCCATATGCATTGATAATGGGCCAATGGAGTCTTTTTAGGGGACTATTAAGTGCGAGAAATATTACTTTAAATACGATACGTTTGAGGAACTAAGTCAAGCGATAGACGAGTATATTCAGTTTTATATGACATTCCAAAATCGACTAAACAGCCTCAGCCCAATGGAATATAGAACTAAAGCCACTTAGGGTGTTTTATTAGTTCCCCTGTCTATTTGACAGGGGGGCTGTTCAGAATTGACTCTTTCTCTACTTACCAATACAGATAGATTTTCTCCTCTTATTTTATAAACTCTCAAATGTTTTACTAATTCATTCTCTTCACCTAATAGACTCGTCGTCTTTTTAACGAAGTTCCAATTTAGACTACCGGATAACCATAGCAACGAAGAAAGTCTTTCATAATCATTTGATGTTAAAATGTTACTAGCTCCATACCCTTCTAGAAATGCTTTAGCAACTTTCGGACATACTACATGTGACTCTATTCCTTCTGTCCGGGAATACCACTTTATTAAAAAGGCTAAACCTTCAATACGATCAACATATGCGATGGATTCAAAATCTATAATTCCTTTTACAGATTGATTGGAATTCCATATGACATTTAAAGGATTTAAATCTGTTTGTACTATAAACTCTAAATCGCTAGTATGTGCGCATTCTATATGGTACTTAGCGAGATCTATATACCCTCTTAATTTCTTACATGTACCACCCTTATTTTCTAATAGCTTTATAAACTCATCATATCCATCTAAATGGGATTTCTTTTGAAAAGTCGAGCTTTGAAACATACTAGAAATATCATGTATCTTTCTTGCTTCCTTTCCAAAGACTTCTGCCATCGTTTCTGTACAATGAGTAATATGTTCCCCTTCTATCCAAGTAGACAATACAAACCGGTACTGTTCATCATTGCAAGTGACAAATGCAAATGAATCCCCCGCCCTATTCTTCTTAATCTCCATAAATGGGATTCCATGCTCTCGTAAATAATACGTAAACCGTACTTGCTCTTTCAATTGTTCATTTGATAACGTCCCAAAAGCTGGATTGATTGTTCGGTCGCTATTTATAAACCGTGCGGAATACCGATTCCCATTCACCATGATTTTATAGTGTAAATCTGTATGCCAACTGTTCTTATGTAGTTCTTCTTCCACTAGTAGTGAATGAATTTCATTAAAGTAGTTTATTAATATGTTTTTTATTATTTGTTTCATCCTATTCTCCTTACATACAAAAATTCATTTTTGTACTTCCTAATAAAAACCTTTTAAAGTGAGAATTTTTAAGATACACCTAATGTATTCAAATAGAGAATCCTATCCTACTGTGAGTAATAATACAGTTATATAGTTTTGCTGCCAAAATTACAGTAGCCTTCTATTTATGTAGATGAAAGAAGGCTACTAAATCTTTTTAAAAATCTAGTTATTTCATAGTGAATGTATTATTGATTAAATAATACATTTGTTTAATACAAGTACTAAATAAGAAAAATTAACCGTCATAATGCAATTAACAAATTGAGGATTTTCATTTAAACTTTATAAAACTCAAATGTATTTTTCTCTAAACATATTGTTTCATCAGAAGTTTTGATAATTATATCAAAACGCTGACTATACGAATGCATAAATACTTCATATTGAATCCGGCGTTCTTCATGAGACTGCCTTAAATAATTTATATCGGCTCCCCTTTCAGCTATATCCCGGCTTGATCTTCTCATTAGTTCCGTTTCACCATCTGTATAAAAATAAATTTTCAAATCAAATAAATTAGGATTAATAAATGCGGCGCTCATTCCTTCCACAATCGTTACTTTATTTTCCGAAGAAATCAACTCACTTTTCATATAATGCGTATCTATCGTATAAAAATCTAGCCCAGCTCTAACCATATGAATATCTCTTTCTAAAGCTCCCAAATGATGCGCCGCTGGATGACAAGCTGTCATTTTATAACGATGATTTTCATTTTGATATGTATAGTGAATCACTGCATGCTTGCGGATATCCGAACTAACAATGTAAGGATCTGTATTAATATAATTTACTTCATTTTGATTTAGTAGCTTTACGAGTCTATTAGTAAACGTCGTTTTTCCAGCTGCACCGTGTCCTGAAATACCGATAACAATTTGTTCATCTCTCATCTTTAACCAATTTATGATTTCTTGTAACAACTTATCCATCATTCTCCCCCTTGCGCTAATATACTACCTTTATTTTAATATCCAAAAATCCTTTTATTTAATTATACATAAAAAAATGAAAAGATAGTGTGATTATTCATCATACCATCTCTAATTCTAAACAACTTTATGATCTTTTAAATGACTTTATTATTTGTGAACACCTACATGATTAAATACATTTCTAACTTTATCAATCCAATAGAATATCCTCTATTTTTCGGTAATTTATGCGAACCAATGCAGTCATGACTAATAAAAAAGAGCCAATCTCCTATACGATAGAAGATTGGCTCTTTCCTTTATTTACTCTCCTGTTTCAGAAAATCTCTTTATACGTTCTCCAATTTCATCGCGAACACGTTGAAATTCCGACCATTCTTTGCCTGCTGGGTCATCAAATCCCCAGTGAACACGATTTACGTGCGGAGGTGTCGAAGGACAAACAGAATCCGCATGACTACAAAGGGTAACAACTAAGTCAGCGTTATTTAAAATATTTACATCAATTATATCCGAAGTTTGATTCGTTATGTCTATATTTACTTCTTTCATCGCTTTAATAGCATTTGGATTTACTCCGTGTGCTTCAATTCCTGCCGAATATACATTCCACTTATCTCCTACATATTGTTTGCCCCATGCTTCTGCCATTTGGCTTCGGCATGAATTTCCTGTGCATAAGAAATAAATTGTCTTTTTGTTTTCCATGTTGTTTTCCGCCTTTGTTTTTAATTATACTGGTTGATCATTAAAATATTTACGCTTAAACCAAAAAGCGACGTTTACAAGTGCAATCATTACAGGTACTTCCACTAACGGTCCGATAACAGCTGCAAATGCTGCGCCTGAATGAATACCAAACACACCAACTGCTACAGCAATTGCTAACTCAAAGTTATTACTACCTGCTGTAAATGCTAACGTTGTCGTTACCGGATAGTTTGCACCAATTTTTCTTCCCATAAAGAAAGAAACAAAAAACATCACAATAAAATAGATTAATAATGGAATCGCTATTCTTACTACATCTAGTGGTACGCTAACAATCATTTCCCCTTTTAAAGAGAACATAACGATGATTGTAAATAGTAGTGCCAGTAATGTAAGTGGACTAATCTTCGGTATAAACACCTTTTCATACCACTGTCTTCCTTTTAACTTAACGAGTACAAAGCGTGTCAACATGCCTGCTATAAAAGGAATTCCTAAGTAGATAAATACTGATTTTGCTACTTCTATCATTGTAATATCGACAATAGCTCCTTCAATCCCTAACCATTCTGGAATGACTGTTACAAACACGTATGCATAAACGGAGAAGAATAGCATTTGGAATACTGAGTTAAAAGCCACTAAACCTGCTGCATACTCTTTATCCCCATCTGCAAGATCGTTCCAAACAATCACCATTGCAATGCAGCGTGCTAAACCAATCATAATGAGTCCGACCATGTATTCTGGCTTATCAGGAAGAAAAATAATTGCTAAAACAAACATAAGTACAGGCCCAATAATCCAGTTTTGTACTAAAGATAAAACCAATACTTTTACATCTTTAAATACTCGGCCCATTTCCTCGTAACGAACTTTCGCTAATGGTGGATACATCATAACAATTAAACCGACAGCTAGCGGGATAGACGTTGTTCCAATTTGTAATGTATTCAGTCCGTCTACTACACTAGGAAACACAAACCCTAAACCAATCCCAACAGCCATAGCTAGAAAAATCCATAGTGTTAAATATCGATCTAGAAAAGATAAACGTTTCATTTTATTTTCCATCTCCTATTAACAACAAGAATTTTTTTCTACTACGTTAGAAGTCGTGCAACATGATGCCTCTTCTATTTTATGAACATCACTATGTGCTTTCGTATAAAAGAATTCCCACTCGTTCCCATCAGGATCTGTTACCCAAAACTTATCTTGAACCGCATAGCAACAAGTCGTATCCACCTCATCACGCGCAAAGAAACCTTCTTTTTCTAATCTTTCTTTATGTAACGTAATTTCTTCAGCAGTATCCACTTGGAAACCGAAATGATTTACCTGATTTCCCTTTACTTCATCTCTTACGTTCAGCGTGAAGTTAAGTCCTGGCGTCTCTAATAAAAACTTTGCATAATCTACTTTCACCTTAACTGGTGACACACCAAATACCTTTTCGTAGAATTCGATAGACTTCTCTAAATCCGTAACATTTATACCAACGTGAACATATCTCATAGCTTATTCCTCCTCTTTATATGTTATTAATCAATTTTTTTTGATTAATAGTTTAAAATTTTAACAACAGCTACCTTTGCCTGTTTTTCTAAAAATACAGCACAATTCTTCTGATAATAAATTATTTACTTCCGCATCATTTAAATCATAATAACTCCACGTACCTTTTGTTTCTTTTACAATTAAACCTGCATCTAATAAAATCTTTAAATGATAGGACAACTTAGACTGCGTCATTTCAAAAACCTCTGTTAAATCACATACACAAGTCTGGCCCCGCTGGCAAAGTTCATACATAATCTCTAAACGCTTCTGATCCGCTAATGCTTTGAATTTTTTCTCATAGAGCTGAAAATCTTGTGCCACTGTAGTTCACTCTCCCTTCATCAACTTTTTTTGATATTTATAGTATATACGCTGATGAGTTCTATATGCAACTACTTCATCAAGTTTTTTTGATTTATTTAAAAAACTTCCTCGCATCCTATCTTTGTTACAATTAAAAAAGACCATAGCTTTTTCAAAAATGAAAAACTACGGTTCTTTTTACAACTGAATAGTTACAATATGTCCGAGGAATGGAGTCTCTATAACTGTTTTTAATTTTAATTTGACCATTTTAGAGTAGTGCCCCATCACCATCAAGCTAAGAAAAACAAATACCCCCAAATGAAAAAAATCGATATAACGCTTCGGCAAATAAAGATAACTCTTGTTTTTGGTGCATATTCATAAAAAGCACGTCACCCTTTCTCATTAACATAAGAGAATTGTAATGTGCTTTTAATTTCAAAAACAGTCTAAATCCTTAAGTTGATGGTTGTGGAGCGGGACCCCAATAAGAACGGTATCTAAGGTTGTATGAGAGGTGTTAGTTCCATTCCAAAGGCCTCAGCCGACGATTAACTCAAGTACCGATTTCGGATGACCCCCATGTGATGAAGTTCGTGTCCTGCGATGCCGTACGCGAGGGCGCGCACCGTAATGCTTAGGTTATTGGCTGTGCCCTTGCGGCTCCACGCCTCCGCCGGTAGCCCGCGCAGCAATGTGATCGTTGATTGCCGTACGGCCCGGTAGTCTTCGGCCAATTGCGCGGTTGTCCAACTTTCGAAAGGAGGCATGAACAATTCCTGATCGAAACCAGTCAGAGACGTCTGGTCCCCTCTTGCGAACCGGAGCAGGCGGTAGGTCATGACGCGTTCCGCATCTGCAATGTGGCCCACGACTTCTTTCAGCGTCCATTTTCCTTCCGCATACCGATATGCGGCCTGGCTTTCGGTCAACGATGCCAGGAGCTCGGTCATTTGCTTTTCCTGGGCGAACAGAATATCGATGATGTTACCGTCCGGCACCAAACGGATATATTCGCCGGAGTTCCCGGCGTATTCTTCTTCTGAAGGTCTTTGATTCATGCGTATTCACCTCTTTATGTACATATAGAAAATTATAGCGCTCGTCTATGTCTAATAAATTCGCGAAATGATAGAACTTCCCTTCTAATAATTGAGGATAAGCAACTATTTAGTTGGTCAGTCGCCACACTATCCTGATTCGTTAGCACAATAAAAATTATCTGTTATACAATATTTCGAAATTATTAATATATATAGGTAACACTTTCTTTTTTAATTTAAAGATGAATTTTCAATTGTATTTTGAAATGAACCGGAGTAAAACACGCTAGTCTAACTACTTTTTCATACAAGATTTTATGCAAAAAAGAATAGCGAAGATCCCTAGAATCCCCGCTATATCAATGATGTATAAAATCTTGTGTAAGAGATAGATAGACATAGAGACAAAAAATTTAGTAAAAACAAGGATTTTATGAAAAACTTGCTACCGATAATGAGACGTTATGTTAATCGAGTATGTATAGGATATACATAACATATTGTTTCTTTTTGTGAGTTACAAGACGATTCGTTTGTTAAATGCAGTCGAAAAAGAACGAATATTTGCATTTTTATTGAAGATAATTATAAACTTAATTTATAAGACTAAGTAAAGGGGAGAAATATAGTTGAATACTATTGATTTATTATTATTAAATCTAAAAGAAGTGAGAAGACGGAGTATAATGGTATGGAAAACAATTCCAAGTGATAAATTAGATTGGAAACCAGATGAAAAAGCTATGACTTGTTTAGAGATGATTCGGCATGTACTCGAATCAGAGCATTATTATCATCTGGCTATTGAAAATAGGGGAAGTCTGAAAGAGTATAATTCTCCATTTGAAAACAGACCTTTTTTATCTGTCGAAGATGAACTAGATTTTGCTGAGATATATCACAAACATTTTTTAGATACTGTTCGTTCTTTTTCTAATGAAGATCTAAATACAATTAAAATTGATCGTTCAAATGTAGGGTATATCCGTTCTTTAGGGGATATGTTAATGCGTATAGCATATCATGAGGGTGTTCATACAGGACAAATGTTAGATTATATGAGAACAATGAAAATTGAACGCCCAAATATATGGGATTAATAATTTCACTACCAATAACGAGAATTATGTAAATAAGCTGTCCATGTGGACAGCTTATTGTTTTTTTGCTTAGCGTGCAAAATTCGTATCTTGTTGGCGGTACCCCATCGCCATCAAGCTAAAAATATGAATTTCCCCAAAACGAAAAATTTGTGTTATTTATAGAAAGAAGTTCATTTTTATCGTTTTGGGGATACTTCAAAATATTAAGTTACTGTGGTGCTAGCCCTAAATAAATCCTAGACACTAGTACTAATTAGTCTATTTATTTTGCTTAACTAATACAGAGAATCATATTAATTCAAGCCCTCTATACTTCTCGACAAAATATATAATATCCTCCACGAGCCATTCGTACATCTGTACTATACAATGTATCTTCTAAATAAAAAGTAATCGGCTTTGTTTTACTTTCAAACCTTAGTTTCTCCTTAGACTGTATAGCATAGGTTTCAACGGCTGAACAAATTGTTTTAGGAGATGGATAATGAAGAGAATCATCTAGTTCAATATAAAAGGTTTTTCTTAATAGTTTTTTTAAAAATCTTTGTTTTTTCATCCTACTCTACTCCCCCTTACTCTTAATATAAATCACTATTCTGAATCATCCATATTATACCATAAAATACCCCCCTATTTTTGAGTATGAGTACTGGTAGGGGATTTGGTTAGACTCCAGGAACTCAAAATAATTAAATCTAGAAATGAATTACTTGGATTGATAGAAATAGAGTCCAGCCCATTTCTATTAAGCTAAAAAACAAAATACCCCATAAAATGAAAAAATACGCTATCCTTTCTATAGAATCATAGGAAAGGATGGCGTTCTTGTATGTCTATTTCTATATCTGATGAATTACAATTATTTGCTCAAGAAATTCAAAGATTTTTATCTCCAAATATTTTACGAGACCTTGCTAGAGATGTTGGTTTTGTGCAACGAGCTAGTAAGTACCAAGCAAAAGATTTAGTCGCTTTATGTGTATGGATGAGTCAAAATATCGCTACGACTTCATTAACTCAGTTATCTAGCCGTTTAGAAGCATCAACAAAAGTGCTCATCAGTCCTGAAGGACTAAATCAACGATTTAATAAAGCAGCGGTTCAATTTTTACAACATATATTAGCTGAACTACTAAACCAAAAATTAGCCTCGTCTATGCCGATTTCTTCTCCATATACCTCTATTTTTAAACGTATTCGTATTTTAGATTCAACTGCATTTCAACTCCCAGATCCTTTTTCATCTGTTTATCCGGGTGCAGGAGGTTGCAGTCATACAGCGGGAGTGAAGGTTCAGCTTGAATATGATTTATTAAGTGGACAATTCCTTCATATTCATACAGGACCAGGCAAACAACATGATCGAACCTACGGTTCTCTGTGTGTCCCAACTGTAACAGCGAATGATTTATGTATCCGAGATTTAGGCTATTTTCATTTGAAAGATCTGCAACATATACAAGATAAAAAGGCATATTATATCTCACGTATCAAATCGAATACACGTATTTATCAAAAAAATCCTAATCCTAATTATTTTCAAGATGGCAGAATTAAGAAAGGCACAGAGTATCTCCAAATAGATATGGAGGTTTTAATGAACACTCTTCAGCCTGGACAAACATGCGAAATATCAAACGCTTATGTAGGGATGACTGATAAAGTCCCAACTCGTGTGATTGTTCATCGACTTACAAAAGAACAACAACAAAAACGATTACAAGATCAAACTGTAAGAGAAAAAAAGAAAGGAATGAAGTATTCTGCTCGTAGTAAAAGACTTAGCGGTATCAATGTATACATGACCAATATCTCTACAGATATTGTCCCGATGGGACAAGTACATGATTGGTACTCTTTACGTTGGCAAATCGAAATTTTATTTAAAACATGGAAATCATTCTTTCATATTCATCATTGTAAAAGAATAAAACAAGAAAGGTTGGAATGTCATTTGTATGGACAACTGATTGCCATTCTACTCTGTTCGTCTACTATGTTTCAAATGCGACAATTACTTCTTATGAAAAAGAAACGAGAACTGAGTGAATATAAGGCCATATATATGATTAAAGATTATTTTCTTCTTATTTATCAAGCTACACAGAAAGACACCCAAGAATTATCAAAGATTCTCATTCGTCTGTTCAACCTCCTACAGCAAAACGGGCGAAAATCCCATAGGTATGAGAAAAAAACCGTCTTTGATATATTAGGTGTCGTTTACAATTGTACCATGTCTGATGATCAAGCAGCCTAATTAAAAAAATGAAACCCGATAGGGTTTGTTTCGCATGCAAATCTTTAAAATTTCTACACCTAGCTTTTAGAAAAAAGAAACAAACGCTACTCAACTTGACGTTGTATGGGCTTAGCTTGATAGCGATGTGGCGGTACCCCATTGCCATCAACCTAAGCTTTTGAGATACCCCTCATAACGAAATTTTCACCTTTTTACAGTTATTTATGAGAATTCAGCTCATTTTTTCGTTTTGGGGAACAATCAATTTCTTAAGTTGATGGGTATGTGATAATGCTTCCATTTGAACAAATTTTCCTTTTCCATACCGATCACACATCTTTTGTAGAGTAATCGTATCAGCATATCCCAGTTTAAGAGGTTACTTACAAAATATTTAAAATTTTTCCGCAAGAATCCTCCGAAATGTAATACGGACTTTAAATATTTTCATTTATAATTCTCTATTTGTCTATACTTTTCATACCGCTGTTGTATAAGCTCTTCCGAGGATAATAGTATCAATTTTTTTAGAGATGATTCGATTACAGATTCAATCATTTTTGCCTGTGATTTTATATCATTTTGTGCTCCACCTTTAATTTCAGAAATGATTTCATCAATAATTCCTAAATGTTTTAAATCTTTTGCTGAAATTTTCATATGTTCAGCAGCTTCCGGAGCATACTTAGCGTCCTTCCATAGGATAGATGCTGCTCCTTCTGGCGAAATTACCGAGTACCATGAATACTCTAACATATGGATATGGTTACCGACACTAATGCCAAGAGCTCCACCACTTGATGCCTCTCCAATTACAATACAAACAATTGGCACTTTAAGTGTAGTCATTTCAAATAGATTTCG
Organism: Bacillus cereus; assembly: GCF_007678085.1. Lineage (GTDB taxonomy): Bacteria > Bacillota > Bacilli > Bacillales > Bacillaceae_G > Bacillus_A > Bacillus_A cereus_BE. The sequence continues at coordinate 1,612,970 of NZ_VEDW01000001.1, forward strand.
AGCTATCGCTTCAGAAATTCCACGTTCTTCAGACCCTATCCCTGGATAGGCGCCTATTGTATCAATAAATGTAATAATAGGGCGATTAAATTTATCAGCTTGTTTCATAAGTCTTAGCGCTTTTCTATAACCTTCTGGATGTGCCATTCCAAAATTTCTTTCTATACTTTCCTTTGTATTTCTACCTCTTTGATGACCAATAACCGTAACGGGCATTCCTTTAAATTTTGCAATACCACCTATCATTGCTTTATCATCACCATATAATCGATCACCATGAAGTTCGAGAAAGTTTGTAAACAATAAAGGTATATAGTCCAATGTCGTGGGTCGGTTACGTAGCCTTGCAATTTGAACTCGTTGAAAAGGTGTAATATTAGAATAAATTTTATCTTGCATTTTATTTAAACGTTTTTCTAATTCATGAATTTCTGACGATAAATCTACATTATTTTCTTTCATAATTTTCTTTAATTCATCAAATTTCTCTTTTAATTCAATAATAGGACGTTCAAAATGCAAACTCATTTTATCCTCCAAATGTTATGACTTACCTCACTCTAATCAAAAGACTTAGAAATAGAATCAATAAATAATTCAAAACCATCCACAACTATTTTTTGTTCTGATTCTGATAAATTATTGAGAATACTTTGATAAAATGTAATAGATTGCTCTCTTAAGCAATTAACAGTTATGTGACCTTTTTCTGTGAGGTGCAGAAAAAGTTCTCTTCTATTTTTTTCATTTACTTCACGATAAATAAGCCCCTTTTTTACTAACTTATCTACCAATCTACTTACAGTTGAAGTCTCTAATCTAAGTTTATTGGATAGTTGCCAAACAGTTAATTTTTCCACCTCTAGTTCCTCTAACGCCATCATTTGAGAAGTTGGTAAAGGTTTTTCAAATGGTCCATTGGGCAAATTTTGAGATTCAAAAACCCCAGTTATTATAATCATTTTCTTAATATCTGTTCTTAGTTTTAATGCATCTTCTCTTTTCAAAAAGGTCACTCTCCTACAACTAATGTATCATACATCAATTGTATTATACATGAATATGATTTATTCACAAGCTTAACGTAAGCCAATATTAAACATGGACGAGATATTTCTTCTTGTTAAAATGGTATAAGTGGATTGTTTTCTACAAATGGCAGAACATCAATTATGTATCAGGGGCCTTTATGGGGTACCGCTCATCGCAATCGCACGACCAATACCGCGACTCGCTCCCGTCACTAACGCTATTTCCCCATCAAGGTTCTTCATTTTTTCCATCCTTCCTAAATTCCTTTTTGATAAATGCTACGCTTATGAGAAAAATCAGCAAAATAAATGATTAGTAAACCAAAAAGGAACATTGATATTTCAATGTTCCTTTTTTCATATCTCTACTTATTAATTAGATTGCTCTTCGAATAGATTACCCTTATCCCTGATTCCTCTGCGCCTCTCTAAACTCTTCCTTCACCTTTTCTAACAGCCCATCTTCCGTAATTAATCGATACGCCGTATTTGCTAGTGCTTTTGCTGATGTAATTAACGCTTTGTCTCCTAATTCTGAACGGGCTGCTTCTCTAAATTCATTCGTATGTGCAATTAAATCGTCTGGACCAATTTTAATGTACGGGTGAATGGTCGGTACGACTTGACTGACGTTTCCTGCATCTGTTGAGCCGATGCCAAATCTTTCTTTCCGATTTACGTATTCACCTTGTAATTCTAGTTCCTCGGCTACGACTTCATTAAATGTTTTTGTTACGAGTAGTTCATCGATTTCATTTTGGAATTGATGAATTTTCACCTTCGTACCTGTTGCTAACGCTGCTCCCTCTGCGATGTTTCTTACTTTCTCTGTTACTTCCGCACATCTTTTTCTCGTTGCTGCACGGATGAAGAACCTTGCTGCAGCGTAATCAGGAATAATATTTGGTGCTTTTCCGCCCTCAGTAATAACGCCGTGAATTTTCACATCTGACGGAAGTTGTTGGCGAAGTGCGTTAATACTGTTGTACAGCTGGATAATCGCATCTAATGCGTTAATTCCCTCTTCTGGTGAAGCAGCGGCGTGAGCTGTTTTTCCGTAGAAATGAAAATCAAGTGGATCGACTGCTAGTGAAGGACTCGTTGTCGCTGTTTTTCCGCTCGGATGAATCATAAGTGCCGCATCAATATCTTTAAATAAACCTGCCTTTACATAACTCGCTTTCGCACTACCGTTTGGTCCTCCTTCTTCGGCCGGGGTACCGAACACAACTACTTCTCCGCCAATTTCTTCAAGCGTTTCTGATAATGCGATCGCTGCCGCAACGCTAATTGTGCCAATTAAATTGTGACCACACGCATGACCAAGTCCTGGTAAAGCGTCATACTCAGCTAAAAATGCGATAACTGGCCCTTGTTTTCCTGAACTTTTTCGCGCGATAAAACCTGTTTCATGTCCAGCTATATTGTGCTGCAACTGAAATCCTGCGCTTCCTAGCAGTAAACTTAGCGTTCTAGATGCATAAAACTCTTGATTACCAATCTCCGGATTCGCATGAATATCGTGACTTGTTTCTATGTACTTTTCCTTATTTCTTTCAATACTCTCTTCAATTGTTTTTCTTTGTGACGTTACTCCTGTCGCTCCCATTTTTCTTCCCCCTTATATTTTCACGTAAAAAAGCCTCTTTCTAAAAGATAGAAAGAGGCTTCTGCATATACAGTCAAAATGAGCTTCTTTCTTATCTTTCAAGTTACCTTGCTGGAATTGGCACAGTATTCATAAAGAATCCGCTGCCGAGGTGTCATAGGGCCAGTCCCTCAACCTCTCGCGATAAGAATTTTCATAAAATTATATTAAATTACATTCATAATAAGTTCATTCCGATTAAAAGTCAAGGAATTCCTATCCGAATTTACCGAATATCTAAAAATCCTTTTAATACACCAATTGTTTCTGGTGCTTGCAGTCTTGCACATACGTACGGAAATTCCGTACTACCTTCAAATATCATTTGTGATGTGAGCGGTGCGCCTGCCCAAAAGATTTCATCATCGATTACGATAAACGGGAATGCTTTATTTTGTCTTTGTAACTTTACGTTTTTCAATGGAACTGGTCCATCACTATACACTGTTATTTGTGCATTTGTACGCATTAACGCTTGCCATACTCGCTTATCCACTTGTTTTGTACTTGGAAGTGAAATGATGATTTTTCGTTTTGCAGCTAAAATATCTTTCAATAACCCTTTCGGCTCTTCAAGATTCATTTCCATAAACCAGCGTAAACGTTTCGAAATTTTTCGTTCCCACAATTGTCTTGATGTCGTACGATCATACACATCTCCGTGACGTTCTATATGAGCTGTTAATTGTGATAACGCTTGTTTTCTCGAAAGGTTTTTACGCATATAATGGCAATCTGATAATTGAATGAACTTTCCTCTCGCTCTCGTTACTGCAACATTGACGAGGCGATGATTTTTATGGTCAAAGAATAACACGCCAGGTCGTTCTTGCGGATAACTATCGACTGTATCAAATATCATCATATCTCTTTCAGAACCTTGAAACTTATGAACTGTCGCCGCTAAAACCGGTATGTGTCGATACTTCGTTTTTTGCAACATTTCCCTAATACACGTTGATAAAAAGCGGGATTGTGCTCTGTAAGGTGTAACAACACCAATCGATTGAACACCGTCTAACAGTCCGATTAACATCATTTGCATCGCTACTAAACCAGACATAATGTTAAAACGAGAACCAGATGCAGCATCTTTTAACGAAAAGGCTCCCATTAAACTCGTATCAAATAAAACACTCGCTTCATTTGCGAACGGTTGCAATTGCGCAAGTTCTTTACGTTCTGAAACAGACGGATGATCGTATACTCTATTTTTATAAATAAATGAATTTGTAAACTTAGATATATCCGCATGCATACGTCTTTGTTCCTGCAACATAAAGAGGTTCGGGTGTGCTTCTGATTTATTAACAGACTCAACAATCCTGGCATGATAAAACATATCTTCCCCAAGCCATTTTCGAACGAGTTCATGGTTCGCCATCGCAATTGGAGGTAACTGTAAAAAGTCCCCGCAAACGACGATGCGTTTTCCAAGTGAAGCAGCTAATGCAATTTGCGGAACATATGCCATACTCACTTCATCTACTACAACTAAATCAAATGTACGCTCATAAATCAGTGAATCAATGGCACATTTCGATAAAGTTGCGCCGATTACTTTCGCATTTTCAATGTATTCTTTTTCTACTTCTTTAATTTTCGCTTTTTGCTTTCGAAGATCACTTTCAATCTCTTGTATACGCTTCTTATCAGCAGAAGTCGCTTTATATGATAAAATCTTTTCACGAAGATCTTGTCGTGTTTCCTCTAAATAGAGTCTTTCTTCTCCCCAAGATCCGTTCGTCGTTTCAACTAACTTCGACGCAAGTAACGTTTCATGATTTCGTATATGATCATGCTGGCTATAACCGTAACGAACAATTTCGCCAGGTGTCCATTTCTTTTTCTTCTCAATTTGCTTCGTTACTTCACTCATTAATACGTCCACTGCTGCATTACTATGAGCTAATACAAGTACCGATTTTCCTTTTTGATAATGAGCCGAAATAATACGTGATAAATTGTAAGACTTCCCTGTTCCAGGCGGTCCCCACACGTACGTCGTCGGATTGTAAAACGAACGATACGCCAATTCATTTTTCGGGTTCTTCATCTTCTCAATATGCTTCGGACTGCTCGTCCCGTCAACAAGACGCTTTATACGATTACGTTTTAATTTATCTTTATGTGCTTCTTTTAATCGCTCTTGTAGTTGCTCTAACAATTGCCACGGTTCACTGTATAAAACAGCTTCTCTTATTTCACCTTGTATATAATCATTTAATTTCAGTTCTATTTCTAATCCATGTACAGATAATACTTCCCCTGTCGCTTCCTCACCATCAAACTCAATTCGAATTGGTGAACCTTCCGGTAAGCTTACTTCCGAAATAAGCTGAAATACGTATACTGTACTTTCATAATCTGTATATAAAAAACGACCATTCATGATAGAAATTTTACTACCACCTATCGTTTTCCAATGTTTAATTTCATACGCTAATGCATAATGCCACTCTTTCATCGTTTCCGATAATGAAGGAGTTTGAGTAGGTGTATTCATCGTATAATCTCCTTCCTTCTCCCCAAACATACTTTCTCACTATACCATATAACACGCTAAAATTTGTAAGGTTTTTATCTTGCTTATTTTCTTAATTTTCAATATTATTTTATATATAATTTTCAGAAAGAAGGGTTGCACATGCCAGTTAGAAGAATAGAACACGTAGGACTTATGGTTGCAAACTTAGAAACATCTATTTCATTTTATGAAGAAGTAGTTGGCTTACAGCTCATTAAACGTATGGGACACCCGAATCCAGACTTAAAACTTGCTTTTTTAGGTGTGGAAGAATCGAAGGAAACGATACTAGAACTCATTGAAGGTTATAACTCTTCTCTTCCGGCAGAAGGAAAAGTACATCACATTTGCTTTAAAGTGGATTCATTAGAGGATGAAATCAAAAGAATACAAAAACACGGCGTAACCTTCCTACTAGGAGAAGAAATTGAAACATTACCAGATGGAACACGTTACATATTCTTTGCTGGTCCTGATGGAGAATGGATTGAGTTTTTTGAGACGGAGAGATAAAGTAAGACTTTAGTATAGAAAAGGAGCCGGAATTCCGGCCCTTGTTTTTAACCAGTAACAATGAAATTTTCATTGAAAATCTTCGTTTCTACATCACAGATAAAAGAACAACCAATGCTAAAATAGCTGGAAGTCCTTGTTTCATAATAATTGATTTATTAGATGTGAAACCTCCAAAAATAGCTGCAATCACCACACAAATCACGAAAAATAATTGCACCATATAACCAATTGGGTTAAACCCAATTATAAGTCCCCAAATGAGACCAGCAGCTAAAAATCCATTATATAACCCTTGGTTTGCAAACATAACAGCTACGTTTCGATCTCCTTCTAAATGCTTCGGTAATTTGAAAGCACGTTTCGCTACTTTTGAATTAATAAAAAACATTTCGAGGATCATGATAAACAAATGTTCTAATGCTACAATCCCGACTAAAATAACTGCGATTATTTCCATACCATTCTACCCCTCTCTCCGTAATATCCGTTCTATATTATTTCCATTGTGAATTCTATCAACTAGGAAACGATTCTCTTCGTCGGCTGCTTTATCGATAGAAAGAAGCATAATTGGTACATAGCGGGCAATTCCAATCGGGATTGACTAATACCATTGCATTCTTCAAACTTCTAACCAAAAACAGTTGACGTATCAATAATTGATACGTCAATTAATATACATCTCTTTTTTTATTTTTGCAAGGTTTTTTGCTCAAGTGAGTCTATTTTGTTTCAGCAGCTTTAAATTCATTCACAACAACAGTTCAAATTTCTAGAAATCATAGTTATGAAACTCATTTTTATTATTTTTTTGAAATCCATTTTATTAGCTTTATGGGCATCAGGAACTGAAAGAAAAATTGGCTATTATATGTGAAAACATTTTTAAAGAGCATACAAAAGACACCATAAGGCGCCATCCTCCGACTTGAAAATCCTATCTATGTATAGAAAAATTTAGAAAAGACCAATATAAAAGAGCAGCTTCTAACTATAATTTATAGAACTCTTATCCTATGAATTACTTACATACATTTTTCCTCATTTACCAGAAGAAAAGTCCCGTTATATCACTTTCTAATTAGTCTCGTTAAAGTCATCCCAAGAAATCCAGCCCCCATTCCTATTAGCCATCTTGTTTGGGCATTTTCCAAGTCTTTTCGTAATAAAGAAATATAGTTTATCGTTTTTTGCGAGACTTGATTTCTTAGGTTGATGGGGATGGAGTAACTTTAATAAAATGTAAATTTACACTATTAAAGAACTTTCGATTAAATTTGCATTTCCTGTGCCTCTTCCTCCCAGTAAGGGGCACACCCTTTTACAAAGAACTATATGCTCTATAAAACATAAAAGAAGAATTAAAAAAAGAAGGGATTATCCCCTTCTTTTTTTGAATTACCCTTACTATTTACTATAACCACGATTCAGTTTCGTTAACTTATCATTAATGTGAAAAATTCTTACTCTAATATCTTTAACACCAAATGTTTGAAGTCTGTTTTTGTGCATTTCCGCGTATTTTTCAGCATCTTGTTTTTCTTCAAATACATAGATGCCTCCTGCTTCTTTCGTTTCTTCATTCTCCGTCCATATTTTCCAATGGAATCCTTCTTCTTCATTAATACTTTTTGCTAAATCCAAAAATGCTTTTTCCATTTCTTCACCAAAAGGACCTTCAAACGGAAAATCAACCTGTAATAAATATGCCATTTTCACCCACTCCTATGTTCAATATTTTCAATTCGATTGCAGGTAATACCTTAAATGAGTACTGCTATTATTCCTGCACTCATTTGAAATTTCACCTGTATTTTCACAACCCCTTTTATAAAGTGAAACTGTAACCAGTGGGGGGTGTCCATCCCCCACTGATTATTAGCATTCACCAATCGGGCTTTTACGGGCAGTTGATCTCCCACCTAACTCCCTCGCATTCGCCGAATTTTGAGGTAGGAGTCTTACTGCCCATTAATGCGGGATAAAACAATTACAAAATGATAGCAAATTGAACGCATACAATTTAACGGCTTTAGGTTATGAAAAAAAACAGCCATTCTTTAATGAAACGGCTGTTTTCGTAATTCAATAAAAGCTCCCATATTACGGTTCAATTATTTTATCCAGGGAAAGCCCATGTTCAATTAAAGTATTTATTAATGTGGAAACAGTTCTATGATAAATAACCACACTATCGTCAACAAACCAGTTATGTACTCTGATTCCTTCTTCTTGATAATTATCTAATGCCCAGTGTGATTTATTACCATCCTCAGTTTTTATCCAATGGTTGCTTCCTTTGCGAGCTGTTGCTATTGGATGTTCGGTTAAAAAGATAGCACAATTTTAATTATAATTTTGATTTAAACAATGCGTTCTGAGACACTACTCTTCTTCTAAAATAGCGTAATAATATTCATCCCACCATTCATTTCCATGTGGTATACACTTCCTGAAATATCCTTCTCTTCTCATTCCAATTTTCTCCATCACTCGATATGACGGGGTATTTTGTGGCTGACATGTAGCTATAATTCTATGTAAGTTCATTTCCTTAAACCCATATTTTAATGTAGCTTGTGCTGCTTCAGAAGCATATCCTTTATTGAAATATTTAGGATTGAATACCCACCCAATCTCGTAAGTATGCTCACCAAAATATTTATGAAAAACAATATGACCAATTAGAATATTTTCATCTACCAGTATCACAGGAAAGTTCTCTGCATTTTCACCCATATTTCTATTTACAAAGTTTCTTGTATCTTCTTTAGTAAAAACCCCTTCGGGTATGTATTTCATAACATTGCTATCTGATGTATACTCATGGACAGCTTGCCAATCTTTGAACTCAAAATTTCGTATTAATAATCTTTCTGCTCTTATAAACATTTACTTTTCTCCTCTCAAAAAATCGTTTCTTTATTTCAAATCCACATTCAACCCTTAAACTAAAAAGAACTTGTAGGAATCCCTGCAAGTTCTTTTTAGTTTAAGGTGAATATATGGGCTAAACAAACTATCTTACAGATTCATCATAGAAAATACAGGAATGGTACTTTGACAAATATAGCATATAACAAATATTAACATTCGTATACTTTTGAAAATTATGTTAATTACTAACGAAAATAGCTTTTTCTTAACTATTCTTAATTTCGTTTACTACTAACTTCATTTTAATTAAATAAAATGCTCGATCTGATTTTTTGCAAATTCTTGTGAATGAGTAACAACAATTACGTATTTACCTTCTTTATGTTCGACTTCCTGAAACAAGTCAATAAATTCAATTTTATTTTCACACTTAAGTAAATATTCATTTACAGCTCCATTTTCAAATCATATCCCCCAGATTTGTGTGAAGGTTTTGTTGAGTTTAAATTAATATCTACTTCTCCCTGATGTTTCCCCTTTTTATTAAGTCAAATCTACCATGTTTTGTATATAAAGCATAAAGATTATTAAATTTTGAATCAACATATACGTCCCTTTTATTTAAAAATAAGAAAACCCCATATTCAATAAAAAATACAGGGTTTTTATAAATCAGTTTATTTTGTTCAAAGTTATGCTTAGTCGAAAGAAGTTCATGAATGAAATATTACTTATCTAATTAAGAAAAATTCATATTCCAGCCCAAACATCTTTTCCATATCGCCCTTCATCTTGCACACGTTCCAACCAATCCCTTGCTTCTTGTTCACTGACTTCATGAATTTCTTGATAGGCTTGACAAAGGGTATCTTCTACATCCGGAGCCATTTTACTTCCATCACCACATATATAAAGATGAGCCCCATTATCTAATAACGAAATTAAATTGATTCTATCTTGTTTTATTAAATGCTGCACATATGTTTTAGGAGATCCTTCTAGGCGAGAAAAAGCTGTGTGTAAAGAGAGTAATCCATCTCTTTCATCATTTTCTAGTTCTGTACGATAGAGATAATCTTTTTCAGGATGACGACAACCAAAATATAGATGTGCTTGTCCTAATTTCATACCTTTTTGCTTTTGAATGCGACGCGCTTGCAAGAATCCACGGAATGGTGCAATTCCAGTACCTGGTCCAACCATGATAATTGGTGTTTCTGGATTTTCAGGTAATTGAAAGTTTGATTGTGGCGTTCGAATGAAACAGATAATCTCATCTTTATTATGACGCTGAGCTAAATAATTAGAAGCGACTCCTTCATATGTCCCTTCCCCACTCCATGCAGGTGCATTAACAACACCAACCGTAATGCTCAGACGATCCTGTGCAACAAGTGGAGAGCTTGAAATAGAATAGTAACGCGGTTTGAGCGCAGGAAGAAGCTCTAAAAAGCGTTCAAATCGGATTTCACAAGCCTCATACTTTTCAAGAAGATCCAACATTGATATACGTTTCTTTAATATTTGTTCATGATAAACTCCCTCTTCCAATAATGATTCCAATTCCTTTTTATGAGGAGGGCATGCTGTGAATGTTACCATTTCTCGTATTTGTGCTCGAGTGGCTGCTTCTTGCACTTCAACACTATAACTAAGAAGGTCATATAAACTAACAGGACTGTCTAAAGGTATGTGATTTACACTGCGCCCACTCGCGCTCAATATGACTTGATCCTTTCCGTTTAATCTAAAGCGTTTTAAAATTCGGTTGACATTTTTCTCACTATTAATTGGCAGCACTCCAAGGTGGTCTCCTTCTTTATACGTAGCGCCTTCTGGCAAGGATATCTCAATATGTCGCGTGCTTCTTTCACTGCTAGATGATTGAAGTTCACGATTTTCTAGTATAGATGCATAAACTGCTTCATATGTTCTTGCAAGAGGAGATCCTCCAAGCCGACTAACAAATTGTAAACTTAATGTACTGCGTTCTTTCTCAATGTTTTTGTTAAGTTCCAATCCAAATGCCTTCATCGCATCAGACCACATACTTTGTTTCCATTGCTCGAGCTGTTCCTCGAAATCACCACTTGCATCCGCTTCCCCGCGTGTAGAAAATCTTATTGCTCCTTTTTGAGCCATTTGCTCATCAATGTATCTTGGAATTCGTTGATAAGTACTCGCCCAATTATGATCTCCACAACCAAACACTGCGTATTGAACACCTTTTAGTTCATCCGGTTTTAATTCCTCCAACCACTGCACAAACTGTCCTGCATTACTTGGAGGCTTTCCATTATAAGAAGAAGTTACAATAAGAACTGCCCCTTCTTTTGGCAGACTTCCAATCCGATCGTTAAGAGCTACCACTTCCGTTTGAACACCTTCTAAACTAGCTGTATCTGCTAGTTCTCTTGCAATACCTTCTGCTACCCCTGTATCCGATCCATACAAAACAAGAAGCGAAAGATTATCGGCCCCAATAATAGAAGGAGTCTTCTGAACTTGCTGCTTGGTTTCATGGTTTTTCAGTTTCTCCTCTGTAGGCGCAAGAACAGTAGTATGGCTAATAGTTTGATTTCGGGGTAGAATCCTAATTTTAAAATCACCAGGCTTTAACGTTAATGTTTGTTTTACGTCCAGCTGATAGTCTTGATAATCAATGAATTCAAAATGTTGAAGAAGCATTCCCATTACGAGTGTAGCTTCATGAAGTGCAAACTGCATACCGATACATGCCCGTTGACCATTTCCAAATGGCTTATAAGCATGATGAGGAACCTTATCCAGATCTTCAAATCGTTCAGGTTGGAATTCTTCCACGTTGTCTCCCCACGCGTCTTTATCCCTATGTAACTGTGGAATAAGAACAGAAATACGATCTTCTCCTTTCTTAATTGGATATTTCCCACCAATCACTGTATCTTCTTTTGCATAGAGACTGAATGCTGGAGCAGTAGGCCATAGACGTAGTGATTCATTTAAAATCATCCGGATATACTTAAGTTTCATAACTTGTTGGTATGTTGGAGTAGGATCTGTTAAAACCCTATCTACTTCTTCATAGGCTTTTTTCAATTTATCTGGATTCTTTAATAAAAAATAGATTGCAAAAGATAATAATCCACTTGTTGTTTCATGCCCAGCTATTAAAAAAGTGATAATTTGGAAACGAATATTTTCATCATCTAATTTTTCACCAGTTTCCGGATCCTGCACATTTAACATACGTGAAAGTAAATCATTTTCTTCCTGATTTCCACTACTTTTACGTTCAGCAATAATATTATCTACTAAAGAAAACATAGATTGAATATCATGCTGAAATTGACGTTTCGTTCTCCACATGAGTTTATCTTCTATATCCAGCCGCTGTAATTGGTGCATCGCCTCATCTAGAGCACGGCTCATGCTAGTAATAAAAGGGTGAGGGGTCTCACGATAAAAGCTATTAAATCGATAATTAAAACCACATAAACCAATTGTATCCAATGTAAGGCGAGTCATATCCTCCGGTACATCTACGCTTTCATTCGGATTAAGCCGTGCCCATTTTTGAACGAGTTGTACGGCAAGATCGACCATCATAGCATGATAATCTTTCATTGCTCGTTGGCTGAATGTAGGCATCAAAATATTATGAGCTTTTTTCCAGTTAGGCTCATGAGTCTCGCTTGTAAATAATCCGTCTCCAGCAAAGGCGCGAACTTTCGCTAAAGCACCCTCTATACTTTTATCAAATCGTGTTTCGTCACAGACTTCTGCTACCAGTTCATGTCCAGAAACGACAATGATGGTAGCACTTAAAGTTTGAATTTGAAAAATGGGACCATACTCTTCCGCTATCTTGATAAAAGATAAGGTCGGTTTATCTTTATCGATTAATGGGAGATTCCCCAGCAATCCATATGTTTTCGGTTGAGGAATGGCAGATACTTTTTTATCCATAAAAAACACCCTTTCAAAAAAGCATAAAATAAAATATCCCATTCAATAAAAAGAAGATAGCAATGAATCGCCTGGGATAAAGATATGTAATTGATTACCTTATTTTATCTTTTCCCTAACTATTCACGATTATGATATTTCTTATAAGGTTGGTAATCTAAGTTGTTTGTTGCTATTACATTTATAACTTGCAAAGAAAATACTAAATTAAAATGAAGCGTATTATAATAATGTAGATCAGAAATTGAGAGCTAAAGATTGTAATATCGGGAAAACCAGTAGTTCCTAATGTCAATTCATACAAATACGATAAGCAAGTATACTGTGTTACTAATGAAAAAGGATCTGATATGAATATCAGATCCTTTTTACTATATATAATTATTTCACTGGTTCTTTTCCAAATTTAAATACCAGCGCCTTAGCAGCAGAAATTTGCATTTCTTCATACTCTAACTAAACAGTAAAAACTTATAGGAATCATGATCTAAAGTTTTATTTTACTCTACCGATTTAACCTCTCGACAGCTTCCGCGCTTGTATCTACACGTTTAACGAAAAAGACTAATAGTAGTGCAACAATATTCATGCCAAGCGCTACATAGAATGAATATTGAATTCCGGATAATAAAGCCTTCTGAGTTAACATTACCTTCGTAGCTTCTGTGAAAGTTGTTGGATCCACATCAGCCATTAGACTTTCAGCTTTTGTTTTTGTTACAGAATTCATAATCGTAACAAGAATAGCAGTACCAATCGAACCGGACACTTGTTGAGCTGTATTATTAACAGCTGTACCGTGCGGATTTAAGCGAGTTGGCAATTGATTAAGACCATTTGTCATAAGCGGCATCATAACCATCGCCATCCCAAACATCCGCAGTGTGTAAATAAGAATAATATGTGTGTGACTAGAGTCGATTTGCAGGTTTGCTAGCATATAAGTTGAAACAGCTGTAATGGAAAGTCCTACTATACCAAGAATCCGAGGGCCATATTTATCAAATAGTTTACCTGTAATTGGTGACATAACCCCCATTATTACCGCACCTGGAAGCATCATCAGCCCAGAGCTCAGTGGCGAAATACCACGTACGTTTTGTACATAAGCTGGTGTTAAAATCATACCCGAAAACATCGCCACTGCGTTGACAATCGCAATTACAGACGCAAGTGCAAACATTGGGTACTTGTAAACACGTAAATCCAATAACGGTTCATTCATTTTTAATTGACGGATAATGAAAGCAATTAGGGCAATAGCGCCTATGATTAAGGTTGTTAAAACAACTTTATTCGTCCAACCATCGGAACTTGCAGAACTGAATCCATACAACAGACCGCCAAAACCGACAGAAGATAATAGTAATGAGAGATAATCAAGTTTTGCATTTTTATTTTGCCTCATGACATTCTCCGATTTCCAAATCCCTAACAGTAAGCTAATGATTGCTAGCGGTAATATCATTTCAAAAAGCAAACGCCAGTCATAATACTCTACAATATAACCCGATAGTGTCGGTCCAATTGCTGGGGCTGTAATCATAACTAATCCAAAAATCCCCATCGCTGTTCCCCTTTTTTCTCTCGGAAAGCTTACTAGCATAATATTCATTAACAAAGGCCCCATGACTGAAGAACCTGCTGCTTGAACCATCCGACCAGTCAGTAATAAACTAAAGTTCGGTGCTAAAGCCGCTAAGGCCGTACCAAGAATAAAAATCAACATAGATGTAATAAATAAGCTCCTATTGGAGAAGCGGGTTATTAAAAATGCTGACGCCGGAATTAATACACCACTTACAAGCATATACCCTGTAGAAAGCCACTGAATCGTTGAATAATCTTTAATGTCTAAATCCTTCATTATTGATGGTAAGGCTACATTTAAAAGCGAGTTATTTAGAAATGAAACAAATGCTCCAATAAAAAGAATTACAAGCATTAAATATGGTGGTTTTCTTTTATGTAATGTTTCACTCATATATTCATTTGCCCCTTCATTATATATTCCATTAATTCGTTTAAATTGTTTTCATATCTGCACAACAATACATGATCCTTGCAGTATTTTGCCATACTCTTCAACTGGATATTCTCTTTTTGGCAATTCTACTTGCTCAACATAACATGTGTAAATCTTTTTTATTGATTAAGCCTTATAAACAAGTTTGTTAACCGAAATTAAATTAGGCTGAATTAAACAAAAGGAGCAACTGAAAATACCCTTCTAAAATAAAGTGAAACTTTAATCAGTCGGAATTTTACAGGCAGCCGCTTTCACTGAATTTTGAGGGATGGTGCCTTATGGCCCAAAAATAGCAGGATAAATAAATATGACCACACACCCATTCCTTTAAATACGGGCTTGTAAATCTAGTTATGTAACCATCCATAAAAAGTAATATTACATAGGCTAAGTTTAATATTACTTTTTTAAAGTGAGGGGAATAAGCTTATGCACCAATATTGGTATTTGAATTCAGAGGGCAACGGTGAGCAATATAATAACCAAATTGCAATGTCATCATTATATTTACAGCCCCAAATAGCTAAAGCTGAGGGAATGAATGATTTGAAGATTCCTGAGAATTGGAGTTGTCGAGTATATCCATTTGGTTGGGATTCACCAGTCAATTATACAGGTTTCAATCCCGATCCCCCTCCCTTCTCTTTAGGTCAGCCAATCCATTATGCAGGGACGATGCCCCAAGGACATCCCACTAATTGGACTCCATTACAAGACCATGCAGGTTTTAATTTTCAAAAACCTCCCTTACCCTGGGCTCAACCATTCAATCATACAGGGATGTTCGCACAAGGTCATCTTGCCGCTTTACTATCGCCGCCAGCCAAGCCTTTTAATTTTCATACCAATAATAACTGGGGTATTTTTGGAAATCCTCCAGGATGGGGAGGACAGGGAAGTCCTTTGGGATGGGGGAATAACGGTCAGCCAGGAATGCTTGGAAACTTACTGACAGCAGGAAAAGGCACCATGAATGGAATCGGAATGCTTAGTAGTTTAATCGGTATGGGGAAGTTCTTCTTTTAGTTAATTAGAACGGGAGGATAGATCCATAGCTCAAACATGCCCCTCAATATATTTATTGTATGGTTCCAGTACTCCCTCCAAGTTCGTTTCCTCTCCTTTCAAATTATAAAAAACATCTATTACCTTGTATGTGATAACTTGATAGAGGTGTGGTGACATCAACAAAACGCAAATTTCGTACGCTAAGCAAAACGCTACAAAAAAACCGGTTCCTTTACGAAAGAACCGGTTTTTTGTAGCGTTTATTTATTTGAAAAGTAGTCAAATCTTTTTTCACTAGTTAACACTTTGAACACGGCCAATTTGTCCATCTTGTAATCGAACTTTAATGCCGTACGTATGTGTTTCACTATGTGTCAAAATATCTTTCACAACACCACTTACAGTTTTACTATAGTCATTATCCAATTGAATAACTACATGTGAACCAACTGAAATTTGTGATCTTGTTGGTTTCCCACCTGTTGCTTGTGTTGTTTTTTCTTGTTTTTGTGTTCTCTCTTGTTGTATAGACTGTTGTTGCTGAGTCTTCTGCTCTTGTTGTTTACGCTTCTCTTCTTCTACTCTTTGTTGCTCTTCTTGTTTACGCTTCTCTTCTTCTACTCTTTGTTGCTCTTCTTGTTTACGCTTCTCTTCTTCTACTCTTTGTTGCTCTTCTTGCTTACGCTTCTCTTCTTCTGCTCTTTGTTGCTCTTCTTGTTTACGCTCCTCTTCTTCTACTCTTTGTTGCTCTTCTTGCTTACGTTTTTCTTCCTCCGCTACTTTTTTATCTTCATCTATTTTTTGCTCATCTGATGCAACTTTTAATTTTTCTTCATCACCTTTACAAGCACTTAAAGACATTACACACAAACTCAAAAGTACAAAAAATAACAATTTCTTTAACATTAAAAAATCCTCCTATATATACATTACAAATCAATAACTTTCATAGCATAACAAAAGTATATGTATTTCTTTGTCACAATTTGTCGTATATATGTAATTTCTACTAAAAGACTGACACTACAATAAAAGCGGAGATTATTATATCGATTCGTGCACAGGAATTACGTTTGTTTGCTAATCAATTAAACTTAATTAATGAAATACAAGGAATAACCTTCATCTTATGTATGAAAGGATCTTTCGGTTTAAGATCCTTTTATATTGCTCATTTAACTAAATAAATTGGTTAATTGCATAACGCTCTTCTAACTTTCCTTGCGAAACTTAGCGGATCATCAACGTCTTCGATATTAACGTAAATTAAATTTGGATCATCACATAACCACTCATTGTGTATAGACGAAACGATTATTCCTTGTTTAATAATTGTAGCAACAAATCCGTTGACTTCTTTTTGCAATAGCGCTATCCGGCCTAGACATAATGCTCGTCCAGTTTTATTATCTCGTGATTCGAATGAGAAGGAACTTGTTACCCTAAAACGTTTTCCTAAAATAGTTGTTTGTATTTCATCCCGATTTATTGTTGCCACGCATTTTCCACCGGCGAATCCTTCTTGGCCACCGATAATCCTTGCAAACTGTTGACAAATTAATTCATCATTACACGCCATACCTTGAATCATCCCCCTTTTTACTATTAGGTTATGAATGAATACTTAGGTCTGAAACGGTAATGAATCTATTCTATTACCAAAAAGATTATCGGAATCTAACGAAGTCTATTATATGGTAAGGCATTTTTAGAGAGCATAAAAAAACACCCTAAGGTGCCATCTTCCGACTTGAGAATCATATCTATGTATGGAGAAATTTACAAAAGAGGAGGTTCTAACTATAATTTATAAAACAATTATGCCATGAATTACATACATATTTCCTTATTTACTGGGAGCAGAATCCTGTTATATTACTTTCTGATCAGTCTCGTTAAAGCCATCCCAATAAATCCAGCGCCCATTCCTACTAGCCATCCAGCATGGGTATCACCTAATATAGATCCCACTCCTCCGCCAAGAAACATGCAGCCAACGAATACTAATCCTCCAATTCCCCAATTCGGCCGTTCCATAGTCAATCACATCCCTTCAATAAAACATATGCTTATAGTTATCTAAACTTTCTTGCATAGGATGGTTAATTATTTTGCTTAAGTTTAGCACTTTAAGGGCATTCAAAAGATGCGATGATTGGCCAATTTGAATGAATTGCAGAATGTGAATTTAATTTTTTCATATTATAATACCTTAAGAGTTGTGGAACAAATTCTTCTTCAACTAACGAATTAATAGAAGTATGGAGATTTCCCACAATTTATGGCTCCCCCCTCGTTATCATGTTAAGAAAAAGCAAATTCCACAAAAACGAAAATTATATGTATCATTGACTACTGTTAATGATGCGTTATGTCATACAATGGAGTTACTATTAGAAAACTGTGAGGATGATTACGTTGATAAAATTTGGAATTAGTTATGCTGCAAGTCTGTTTGCTTTTATTTTTGGATGGTTCTTGATTTCATATATTTCTCATCCTAGCTTTATTCACCCGAACGTTGTATTAGGATTCATTAAAACGATCGTCACTTATGGTAGTATACCGGCTCTTGTAGCTTGTCTAATTGGGGAAGTGTTATACAGGAAAATCAAACGATGTAGAGAATTTCAATTTGGGATTCCTGTATTTATAGGACAAGCAGTTATCTATACACTTATACCATTTCTTTTTCTTTTTCCCTTTAATTTATCCCATTTCTTTGATTTCGTTGCACCTGTTATTATGGGGTCCTTATCTTTTTATTTCGTACGTAGAAAAATATAATTAACTTCAAGAGTGTGACAGAAGGAAACCTGAGTGAGTAAAACCCACTATATAACCATACAGAGCTCAAAGAACGCATCAATTCTTGCAAAATCAACAAGAAAAAGTATTTGCGGATTCTAGGTTTAAACAAAACGAGAACAATCAAAACGCCATCATTACTTCTCTTAAAAGAAGAATTGAAAAGATAGAGAAAAAAGAATAAAGGGCTTCAAGAAAAAAATAAGTAATTGCGTGAAAAAGGAAAGGTACAGCTTACTGATTACTTCATGCATTCATAAAAATAGGACCGTACATATTAGACATATCTAATATGTACGGTCCTTTCGTTTACTAGTCGTTCACTTATATCACCTAAAAATAAGTATGTGGTCCTTTTACAATTTGAATTTCTTTTTAAACTTCTTATATTTTCTATACGAATGTCTAACAATGTTTAACATAAAATACGGTATTTTAATAGGGAATGGAAATTTATAAATGAAAGGCAAATAAAATATAAAATATGCCTTTTCTAGGTCTCTCCACTTACTATCTTCTTTTGTTTTTAAGAAATCAGATACATCGACTACATATCCTCTTCCGTTTTCCATCATCACATTTTTCCCGTGAACGTCACAAGGAGTTAACCCTTGTTCCCTTGCATACTCTAATGCTTCATTGATATCAAAGATTACCTGCTTAGGAATTTTTATCCCCTTATGAATAGCATCGTATAAAGTAATTTCTTTTAAACGTTTCAATACTATAAAATTTTCTCCTTTATATATAAGCTTCGAATAAGAAGGATGGTCTCCGATTCTTCGGTATACTTCTGACTCTTTTTCAATTCCTTCTCCTTCTCTTGCGTAAACTTTCACTACCCAATCTTTGTACTCTTTGTGCATAAATACTGCAGCATAATTACCTATCCCTAAACACTTCCAAAGTCTAGGAATATCTTTAACTACTACAGGCTCGAATTCATCCTCACTTCTAATGTTTACCTCTTTTAATAATTCGTCCTTTATCAATCCCACAAAACTGTTTATACTCATCATTTCCACTCCGGTTTTGCTAAAAGGGGTCCCACCCACATTTTAACGAAAATATACACTAAGTGAATTTTATCATAAAACGAGACATCTTTTTTCTTAAAATAAAAAGATGTCTCGTTTTATTTGAACTGTTGAATACTTACTATTTATTCCACTATTCATAGCCAAAAACCGTACAACATAAAAATATTGCCAATTATTTTACGTATTTTCATTTTTTCAGAGGCAACTGTATATGGGCTTTTCTTAGTGCAAGTTCTCTTCGTTCATTGGCCATGCAAATCCATGTTTGTTCATCCCATAAGCATAACTTAACTTTTCATCTGGATCGGCAAAACAGAATGATTCTCCTGTACCTGGGTGACCAAAAGAAGGATATCTACTTTCAAATCGGATGCTTAGTACTCTATTTTATAATCTATAGACTTAACAGAAAAAGTTTCCTCAAAACGATAAAAATGAACATCAATGCTGTACGAAACCAACATCTCTAGCAAGATCCCATAAGGTATTTGGAGATAAAAAACTTTGAATCTCTTGAGCAAATAGTTGTAATTCATCAGATACAGAAATAGACATACAAAAACGCCATCCTTTCCTATGATTCTACAAAAAGAATAGCGCATTTTTTCATTTTTGGGGAGGGTTTGTTGAAGTAGCCTAATAGCGATTGGTGGTACCCCTTATAGGATAATAGAAGTTTGCATTTTCAATTTTTCACACTCTATTAACAAGGCAGTTATAGCATCCTGGTTTAGCGTTAATAATGTGAATATATTCTACTTCTTTATTATCAAAAACTCCATCTATATTTTCTCTTAAATTTACACCTTCTGTAACCCTCGCCTCTACAATCATTGATTCAGCATTATAGCCGCGTATAGATAGATACCTATGATGTAACATAAGCGGAATTTCATTTACATCTAGCTTAGCGGTAGTTGCTCCCTTTCGTATAAATATAGGACCACTTGCTTTATACGGCGAATTAACACTATGATATTGGTAATTCAGTAAGATTACCTCTTCTCCTACCTCTGCATCCTTCAAACTTATCCTACAAGGATATCCAGGATTTTTATTTGCTATTATTTTGACTGCCCCGATACTTTTTAATACTTCTTCATTCATTAGAAATAGGTTATTAAACTCCTTCTCTTGTAACGCAACGATTTGAAAGTTATTTCTCATATTCTATCCCTCCTTTATTAGTTGTTATAAAGCATTTCACTAATGATGCTACCACTAAAGTTCATAAAACTTGTTCAATAATCCTGCCCGTTTGTTAAGGATTGAATTAAAAAGCTTACAATTCTATAAGAGAGAAAAAATGGCTTATTATTGTTCAATACAAAGTTGTTTACTTTTAATCAATCAGTAATGATTTATCGAAAAATACGATGAGTACAAAGCACTCTTGTTAATTCATGCTATCTTTTGTTAAAGAACGTGAAATCAGTCAAGTTCTTGGTTTACGGTATTTCCACTATGGAAAGCACGGAATTGACTCGGTGAAAATCCTGTATTTTTTTTAAATGCATTATAAAAGCTAGATACACTTTGATAGCCTGTTTGATAACCAATCTCTGTACTATTAAAGACCGTTGTCAAGAGCAGTTCCTTTGCTTTCTTAACTCTGATCCTTTCTAAATATATTCGAGGAGTATACCCTGTTCTTTCTTTGAAAATCCGATTTAAATGAAAACGACTAACTCCTACCCTTGATGCAATTTCATTTAAAGACATGTTTTGAACATAATTATTTTTTATTAATCGCATAGTATCTTCCAAAACACATTCGAACGGATCGTATATTTTTATATTTAGATCTGATCGGCATCTTTTGCATGGACGATATCCTGACCTTTGAGCTTCTTGCGCATTTGAAAAAAAGGATACATTTTCATAATTAGGAACCTTAGACTTGCAAGAAGGCCGACAGAAAATTCCAGTTGTCTTGACTGCGTAAAAGAATATCCCGTCATACGCTGAATCACATGATACTGTTGCTTTCCACATGGTATCTCTGGAAAGGTTATTTTGATCCTTCATTAGATTTTAATCCTCCCTTGTAGGCGAAAATCTTATTACTCAAAATCATATAAATCACATATATAGCCACGACAATTAACGGAACAAATATATACAATTGAAAAAATGGAATCACCAGCAAACATAAAATGAAAGAGATTAACGATGCCCACCATGCCGGTGTGTTCTTCCTAAATAATTTAACGCCTGCTGCCATTGAAAGAACATAAACTAGAATCCCAAGAGAAGTCGGTATAAACAAAATATCATCAAACGTTAGTGACAAAGCTTTTGTCACTAACACACCTGCTACCGAAAAACAGATAACAAACAATACCATCTGTCTTGGAATTTGAGTAGTTGCATGCAGCCTTGAGAAAAATTTTGGGAAA
This sequence comes from Bacillus cereus, assembly GCF_007678085.1. GTDB lineage: Bacteria > Bacillota > Bacilli > Bacillales > Bacillaceae_G > Bacillus_A > Bacillus_A cereus_BE. The sequence continues at coordinate 1,634,801 of NZ_VEDW01000001.1, forward strand.
GCACCATCTCTGCTTAATGAATATCCTAATTGCGTTAGGCTGGCTACAAAAGCATTCGCTGTCCCTGTACAAATAATTAAAGCTAAAATAGCTGTAACGACTTTGGCACCTCCGCCTACTGTATCTCCCATAATAACACCAATAGGAGACAGGTTGCTTTCTTGACTGCCATACGTGGCCGTTCCAATAGTGACAAGGCTTAGCGCTAAAAATAATAATCCAATGACAACTGCACTAATAACTGCTCCTTTGACAATATCTTTTTCTGGCCTTTTAAAGTGCTCAGCCAGATTACAAATCGCCTCCCAACCGAAAAATGACCAAAAGATAACCGTTATAGCGTTCCCGACAGAAAACCATCCATTTGGAACAAAGGGATTAAAATTTCCCCATTGTATTCTTGGAAACGCCACAAATACAGCTGACGCTAAAAGAATCAGTAATAAAGAACTTAAAATCAATGCAACTTTACCACTAACATTTACGCCGTAATAATTGGAAACACCTGCAATTACCAAAATAAAGACGGCAATTAAAATTGTTTCAAAATGCGAAAATCCAAATGCCTGACTGACGTAAAAAGCACCAGTTAAAGATACAATCGTTTGACCAACTGCTGCTGTTACAAAATAAAACCACCCAACGATATTGCCAAGGTGATATCCAAAAGAATTTCTAACAAAGGTTGCTGCTCCACCGGAATCAGGATATATCTGTGCTAAACTAGCAAAGGAATAAGCAAGCGGAAAACTAATTATAATAACGATAAACCAGGATACAATAGATGCAGGGCCCGCTATTGAGGCCGTTACCCCCGATAAAAAAAGGACACCTGATCCTAGAATAGCTGAAATGTATAACGCAATTCCTTGAAATAATCCAATGGCTTTATTGTTCATGATCTCCCCCCTTTTTATAGGATTTAGTGTACTAGTAAAGGGAGGGGAATTCTTCTTGTTTTTTGCGGTTTAATTCGTTTAATAAAGTGAAACTTTAATCAGTGGGGGTTTTCTTCATCCCCCACTGATTATTAGTTGAACCAATCGGACTTTTATGGGCAGTTGATCCCCCACCTAAATTCTTTGCTTTCACTGCATTTTGAGGTGGGGGTCTTACTGCCCATTAAAGCGGGATAAAACAATCAAAAGCATTTTTATTATATTTCTTCTTCAACAATCTGGCCCGATTGTTGAAGAAAGTAGCCTGTTCCAATAAAGAACTTTATTGTTCAGTAAACAACTTGTCATGAAACCATAACACGAACCGAAATTTTTCTTAAGAGTAGAAAATTTGGCTCGCTTTATGTTGGAATTTGCTTAGCGTATATTTTCGTTAAAATGTGGGCGGGATCCCATGCCCATCAAGCTAACATTTTGAGACATCTCCATTACGAGAAATTTACATTTTTACAGTTATTTATAAGAATTCGACTCATTTTTTTGTTTTGGGGTGTTATAAAATCTTTAAGTTGATGGGCATAGGGTGGGACCCCACACAGTACGATTTTATTTCAAAGACACAACGATCTTACTACACACTTTTTATTTATCCCACACTCTCATCTGCTAGTATTACTATTTTTTATTACTAATGTTGCCGTTTCACTCGGATGGCTAAGAGGAAAATGATGGCCATATGGAACAAAATCAACCTTACCAAGATGCGATGGAGCAGAATAGGCTCTGTCATAATCCCCCCAAATAATGTGAAGATTATACTTTGTTACTTCATTGAAATCACCTTGATCGTTTTTCAGTAGTAAACTGTTAAGCTGAACCGTAGTATTTAAAATTCTAGGAGAAGTAAAACTGTTCCTTATTTTTTCAATATAATGTTCAGGAATGCTCTCCGTACTTTCAAACAAACCATTACTTAATAAATAACGCTCTATCAACTTAGTAGTTGCCAATTTTAATGTCCATTTGTTCATAAATTGAGGAACATTTAGCGATTTAGCATTTTTTTTAGCAACAGGTGGCTGAAGTAAAGTAATTGAATACTTCTTATCTATGTACTCTTGTACCAATGCTTCCAGAAGAATAAATGCACCGAACGAATGACCAATTAGATGTGCACCATGAGTAGCTTTCTCCAATAACTTTTTCACTACATTCAAATAGATATCTAGAAGATTTTTATCTCGTTTAAAAGGAGAACGCCCCAAACCTGGAAGATCCAAGATCCATACAGGTTGACCAGTTTTTTCATAAAGCTCTTGTGCTAAAGGAAATAAATCCTCTCCATCACTCAATAAACCATGTAATAAAATAAACGGTTTCCCCTCTCCTTGTAATTGGTAAAGAGTAGTGTTATCGCATAATGTTCGTTTAAATAAATGATTATGCTGGCCATTTTGATACATCATTCGATAATCCAGATCAGCTACTACGGCAGGGAAAAATTTCATTACACTCGTCTTCTTAAACCAATCTCCTCCCATAATTTTTTTCGCTGAAACATTTGAAAATTTTCGTTTTGTAATAAAATTCAGTCCATCAGAAGGAATTTTTGTTATTTTACTTAATCCACTATTCATAATTGTTTTCATAAGCGGCATTGGGACCGAGATTTTTGGTGCCCTCATATTCATACTTTCCGACATAATACTTAATAATCCAGTAATGTTCTGATCGTGCTGTTTGTCTTCAACAAGTGTATATGTTTGAATAGTCGGTTGCTCCAACCTGAAAACCTGCACAATAAACTTCGCAAACTCATCGTTTGAAATAAGTGGTAACCTATATCCCTTACCTCCAGGAATCACTGGCATGAGCCCTCTTCGCATACTCATCACAAGCAAACCTAATCCTGCTATCTGCTCTGTACTCCCTGTTTTGCTACTACCGACTACAGTTGGTGGATTAATTACAGAAAGCGGATAACCTACCGCTGATGCCTGGTGACGGATATAAAGATCTGCTAAAAATTTTGTTCTCTCATATGGATTTTTTATTTTCAAATAACTGTTTCCTTCTTTAAACACATCAATTGCAATCTTGCTATTTTTATCATCAAAGGGACTCATATAACCTACAACATGAATAAATTGTTGCAAGCCCTTCAATTGATGAATACTTTTAGCTAATTCACTAATATGTTTGGCGCCATTTAAAAATACGGAAGCTGCCTCTTTACTTGTCGCTTGAATATCCATGGGGCCTCCTGCGTGAATAATCACATCCGTTTTCAATACCCTCTCCTTATCTTCAGCACTTAGACCTAAATCTATTTTCGTCAAATCACCTTCAATAAAGTGCATAACTGCCTTTTTTAAGCTACCTCTTTCTTGAAAAATGCGTATTGCTTTACTTTTCGACCTTACTAAAAGAAGAATTTTAACATCTTCTTTGGCTAATTCTTTCACTAATTGCTTTCCAATAAAGCCTGTTCCACCAATTAAAAATACTGTTCTCATATAAAATCCTCCTTTAGTACTACTTAGTACTAATTTGATGTGAAAAAAAAAGCTTCTTTTATCGAAGCAATTTTAAAAAATGATCTGCTGTTTTCGTGATTACAGTTGCATCCTTCAATGTTTCTGAAATAAATAACGCTCCTTCAAGATTTGTAATAAAAAGTGATGCAACCTCATCAATATTAATCGTATTTCTGAATTCTCCATTCTCTACCCCTTGTTTAAGTAATAGAGAAACTTTCTCTTGTAATCCTGTAAAAAAAAGACCTATTTTTTCTTTTATTTGCGTGGCCTGTGTAGGACTTTGAATATAAAGAGTAATAAATGGACAGCTCCCCTTATACTCTCTCGACTGAACTCCTTGTGATAATTGCTTTAAAAACAGTTGGATACGATCTTCAACTAAAAATTGGTTCTGAGAAAGTACGTCATCAATTGCAGATTGATACATTTCAATCCAATAATCAACGACCCCTTCTAATAATACTTCCTTATTAGAAAAGTGATAATACACATTAGACTTTGAAACTTTGCTTACACGTACTAATTCATCCATACTTGTATAAGCAAACCCTTTTTCTAAAAATAATGTTGCAGCTACTTCAATCACACGTTTTTGATTCATTAATTTTACCTTTGTCATAACTAGAACTATATAGTACTAATTTAAATATTGCAAGTATTTATGTTAATATAGAAAAAAATTTGATTAAAAAAGTTCTACTAACATTGATTTTACTGCAAAAAATCCTAACCCTAATTATTTTCAAGATAGAAGAATTAAGAAAGGTACATAGTATATACAGATAGATATGGAAACGTTAATGAACTCTCTTCAACCAGGACAAACATGTGAAATAGCTGATGCTTATGTAGGTATGATTGATAAAGTTCCAGCTCGTGTAATTGCTCATCGATTAACAAAACAACAGCAAAATGGGCGAAAGTCTCATCGATATGAGAAAAAAACGGTCTTTGATATATTAGGTGTCGTTTACAATTGTACCCTGTCTGATAATCAAGCCGCTTAATTCAAAAAAGTGAAACCCGTTAAGGTTTATTTCGTATGCAAATCTTTCAATCACCTACACTTGCCCTTTAGAAAAAAGAAACAATCTCACCTAAAATCGACTTTGCATAAGCTTAGCTTGATAGCGATGGGGTACGGCCAGAATTCCGGAAAAAATTACGCTAAGAGTATACAAGATTTTATAAAGTTTTTCGGTTAATCCAAAAACAGACAAGAACCCTAAAACCACACCAGGATAGGAATGTATAAAAAAATGCATAGATCCATAGAACAAAAAAAGACGATTCCCTTGTAAAATTAGGGGTTCGTCTTTTTCATCGTTACCGATAACAAGAATTGTGTAAATAAGCAGTCCATATGGACAGCTTATTGGATATTTTCAAATACACGATATTTTATTTGTCGATTTTTTTAATCTTCATTATCGATTTCTATTGTACCTGTTCTAGCACTAACTTTTAAACTATTTAACAGATTATCAGGTGTCTTAATTTCCACTTCATATTCAAATGTAGATTGTGCTAAGTTGTCATCTTCTAATTCGAATTCTTTTTTCACATTAATAATTTCTCCATTTGTATGTGCTAAAGAAATTTCACGAACTTGTTTCTCAGTGTAGTTTTCATTCTTTTTTGCATAATTGTAACCCATGCCATAATATCCACCAACAATAGCAATACCACTTACTAAAATAGCAATTACACTTATAATTATTTTCTTTTTATGTTTTAACATTTTCATCCACTCCTTCATGATTAATCATCTATTCCAAATCTTGCTTCCAGCGCATTTTCTGCTTGCTCTAATTGATCTTCGAGTATATCGTGTTCTTTTTCTTGCGCTTTATATTGTTCAATTGTTATCGTTCCAGCGCGATAATCTGCTTCTAGCTGATTATCAGATAGATCTATCTTGTCATCTAATTGATCAATTTCTTTTTTTGCTGCTAAGTACGTATTTAAGTTTTCTTCTTTTGCTCCAACTGGTTTCATGTTATTTGCCTTTTCAACGATAGATGTGACTTCGTTTTTGAAATCTTGTATTTGCTTCGTATCATTTGTAGCAGGCCCTGTTTTGTGTGGTTCTTGTTGTAGTTGAGAAATTTCTTTTTGCAATGTATCATTTTCCACTTTCAGTTGTTGTACTTCTGTATTTTTATCAGCTTGAGTAGAACAAGCTGTTAAGAATAAACAAGACATTGCTCCAATCAACATCGACTGTCTCATTCTGCTTTCCTCCCTTTACATGTGCACCTTATCCTTGCCTTTATATTACACAACAAACATTAAAGGAAGATTAATGTACAAAAAAATAAAGTGAAGACTTTTACAGGTAGCCCGCCCCCCTACCTCCCTCGCATTCGCCGAATTTTGAGGGAGGAGTCTTACTGCCCGTTAATGCTGGATAAAATGATATAATTAAATCGTTTCTAATCTTTCTTTAATGTTTTGGAATTATAGTGATACATATAAATAAGGAAAAAAGGAGAATGTTAATGCGAGTTCTTATTGTCGAAGATGAACAAGACTTACAAAATATATTAGTAAAACGATTAAATGCAGAACATTATAGTGTCGATGCATGTGGGAATGGAGAAGATGCCTTGGATTATATAAACATGGCTACCTACGATTTGATTGTGCTAGATATTATGATTCCCGGAACAAATGGTTTGCAAGTATTACAAAAATTACGCGCAGACAATAATATAACTCCTGTCTTGCTTCTTACAGCTAAAGATACAATTGATGATCGCGTAACAGGACTCGACTTAGGTGCGGACGATTATTTAGTAAAGCCGTTTGCTTTTGACGAACTGTTAGCAAGAATTCGAGTGTTAATGCGAAGAAATACAGGAAACACATCTAATGTGTTTGAAATCGCTGACCTAGTGGTAGATTGTAATATGCATAAAGTAACAAGAGGAGACCAAGTTATCACTCTTTCCAGTAAAGAATTTGCTATTTTAGAATATATGATTCGTAATAAAGAAGTTGTGTTGACACGAGATAAAATTGAGCAACATGTGTGGAATTACGACTATGAAGGTGGCTCGAATATTATTGATGTTTACGTCCGTTATCTTCGCAAAAAAATTGATAGCCAGTTTGAAACGAAGTTAATTCATACAGTACGAGGAACTGGTTACGTATTGCGAGTAGAATCATGAAAAGACTATCAATCAAAATGAGAGTAACCCTGTGGTATACAGGGCTAATTGTAATTATTATGGCACTCGTGTTAGCTTTTATTTTAACTTCTTCAGATCAAGTTTTGCTTTTTAATATGAAGAATCAATTGAAGAGTACAGTAAAAGAAAGCATGGAAGATATCGAATATAAGCATGGCCAATTAAAGATGGACGATGATTTTGAAACGTTAGAAGATGAAGTAAATATCAGCATTTATAATAAACAAGGTGAGCTGCTGGCAGGAAATAGTCCAACAAGCTTTAATAAAAAGATATCGCTTAAATCCGATGAAATACAAACCATTAAAGACGGTAATAAAGAATGGATTGTATATGATTTTCTCCATAATGCGGGCGGCGATGAGCAAGTCTGGATTCGTGGAATAATGACTATGAACCAATTATCATCAACGATGAATACGCTTATTGTCATAACACTCATCTCATTCCCATTACTTATTCTCATTGCCGCAGTGGGAGGATATTTTATTACGCAAAGAGCATTTCGACCTGTGCAACAAATGAGTGATTCAGCTAGTAAAATTAGTGATGGTAAAGACCTTTCGAAGAGAATTCATTTACAAGGTTCACCGAAAGACGAAATGTATCATTTAGCACAAACCTTTGACAAAATGTTTGAGCGATTGGAGACATCGTTCGAAAGTGAGAAACAATTTACATCTGACGCATCTCATGAATTAAGAACACCAACATCTGTTATTATTTCGCAATGCGAATACGCTTTATCACAGAGGAATAATCCGAAAGAAATGGAAGAATCGTTAGAAGTCATTTTAAAGCAATCACGTAAAATGTCCGCGCTACTATCCCAACTCTTATTATTAGCAAGAGCTGACCAAGGAAACCATAATACTTTCCAATTTGAATGTATCAATATGAGTGAATTAACGGAAATCGTTGTAGAAGAGCTTTCATTAATGGATCAAGAAACATCGATTGATATGACAACGAATATAGAGGAAAACCTGTTTATGAAAGCAGATCAAACATTGATGATGCGTTTATTAATGAATTTACTAACGAATGCGATTGCTTATAGCAAAGCGAACGGCACTGTGCATATGCAACTGTTCCGTGATGGAAACAACATAATAGGTAAAGTCTCCGATAATGGCATTGGCATCAGCAAGCAACATATTGATAAAATATGGGACCGCTTCTATCGAGTTGACGCAGCACGAACATCTTCAAGCACCGGAAACACAGGTTTAGGATTGTCGATGGTAAAATGGATTGTAGAACTACACGGAGGAGAAATTATGGTTGAAAGTAAATTAGGAGAAGGCAGTACTTTTACATTTAAACTACCAATTGAAAAACGAGCATAATGTATGAATATCTGTAGCTCCAGAATAAAGATTCTTCAATCCTTATATAAAAGTAACCGACGCATTTTAAACAGCATCGATTTTATCATTTTGGACAACCTGTTCTGTTAAGTTGATATGCATATGGAAAAAAATATCGAAATAAAACCCCAGAAATCCAAAGGTCTCTGGGGCTTCATTATATATTTAGCTCTTTTTGCTTTTTGTTTTGTTTATGTTTATACAGCAATTTTCGGCTTATGAGAGAAATCAGTAATAAGACCAGTATTAGTACGAAAAGTTGCATAAATGATAAATCAAAATATTTAGCACCTGTAACGATTAACAGTGTAGAAATCGTACCTTTTACAATGAAAAAAATAATAATCCATAATCCGCCTTTTTTCCAGTTCATTTTTATATTACCCTTTCCTACTTTTTAATTCTTAAATGGGACACCTTATTAAAAATCTATTATATTAGTAAAAAAATCATGTCTAATTAACTGCGACGATTCTATATTAAATGAAAATGATATTCAATGTCAATTTTATTGACTATTTGAATACCTGTTTCTTCATCTCAATCTCTTTCTACTTTGTTTCTTATAAGCAATAAACTCTTGTTTTCAAACAAAAAACACCTCCATTGAATGTACATACTTCGTATGCAAATTCAAGAGGTGTTTTTTCATATACCATCAGGTAAGATTTCCTGCTTTATTTGTTTCTTAATACGTAGCTATTTTCTAGTACACAATAACTGGATCATATGTATTCAAACTATCATACACAGTTTTTGCAACGTTAGGCAGAAGGTTTACACACCCACCTGATCCCCCTGTTACATAAGCATTATTTCCCCAGTCTTTTCGCCAGCCAGCATCGTGGAATCCTTGACCACTATTTGTGAATGGAACCCAGTAATCTACTTTAACTGCATAATCAGCTTTCCCTACTGCGCTACCTCTCAGCGTGTATGGAGTTCGTTTATATAAAACGTACCATACACCTGGTGATGTATCTTCACCCGTGCTATGTTTACCCGTTACTACATTTGTTGTGAGAACTAGTTTTCCATCTTTATAAATCCAAATTTGTTGATCTGCAATGGAAACTTCCGCATATGTGTCTCCGATGCCATTATTCGCTGTTGTTTTATAACCGATCCCTTCCTTCTCCCAACCATTCCCGTGAATATTAGAAGCAGAAAGCGATTTTTCGCCTTTCTCAAAGGCTTGTTGAACTTGTTTTGTTTCTTTTTCCACATCTAGTGCCCAGCCGTATCCTTGTCCCTTTACTGAAATAACCGAACCAGAATGTGTTTTAAAAGCGAAGTCTTTATGTAATGTAGATTTAGCCTTATTAATTTCAGCGACCTTATTCTTAATTTCGCTCGCATCGATTGTCACTTTCATATCCTTTGACATAGAGGCATTTTGAATTAAATCTTTCGCTTTTAATGAATACACTTCATCCTGCACTTTATAATCAACAGACTGCTGAATAAGATTCTGTAATGCTTTCTCTTCTTTTTTGATGATTGGATCGTCTTCTTTAATAGGTTGTATGTATGTAGACTTTAAATGAATTTCACTTTTATGCTTCTGCTTGGCGTAATCTTTTAGTAGATTCGTTACGTCATATTGTTTCCCATCAACGCTCTTCGAAATAACAATTTTTCCTTGTTCGAGCTTCGCCATAGCATCTTGAGGCGCTTTTAATTTTTCATTCATAGAAACGAGCTTTTCTTCTAGCAGTTTTTTCATCGTTTCATTACGATACTGATCCGCTTCTTTCGGTAACAATGAATAATCTTTTTCCTTTGCCGAAGGGAGAAATGTCCACTGGCTTTTTAATAGTTTCTTAACTTGTGGCAAGTCTTTTTCTGTCAGTCCCGTTTTTGTATCTTGTTCATCTAAAATTTGTTGTTGATCAATATAGACTTTATTTGCTAGTGCAGATGTTTTTAATTTCTGTATTGCCTGATCAGCACTCAAACCACCGACCTTCGTATCGTTAATCGTAACATTCGAATTAAAGTGGGTTGCCTGGTAATAACTCATTCCCCCAATAAGAAGTGCAATTACACCGCCACCCGCAGCGATTAGCTTCCAATTGGCAAAACGTTTTTTTGTTCTTACCCGTTTTTTTTCAACTTCTTCAACAGTTTCATTTACTGAATTATTGTTCATCAATCTTTCCCCCGTATACATAAACGTCAATTGATTTTAAACCAAAACCATTGATTAGTGTACCTTATTTTTCCTGAAATTTCATTGTTTTTAACTAAGTTTTATTCCATTTAATCGATTAAAGTTAGATTTTTTAATAGAAAGATATATAAACATGATAGATAAAGTGAAAAAAGACCACACCAATCGAGTTATTACGGGTCCCTCGCATTCGCCGAATTTCAAAAAATGATACTATTTAACTTGATAAAATAATTTTCGGATGTTTCAAATCATAGGAAGGCACCTTAGGAAGTCTATTATCTATGAAAAATATCCACAAAAAGGGACTACATGTAGACTCTTTTTTGTGAATATTTTAATGTCGCATATTTTATAAATTTAAATGCAAACCATGCTCCCTGCTTTTCACCAGGTTTCGCAACGTTTACTATCGGCCTAACTAATTTCACCTTATAATCTTTATCATCAACAATTTCAAGATTCTTTAAACTATTATATATGTTTGTACCACGCTTTATTGATACGTTTAATCTTTACAGGTGTTGAATTTTTAGACTCATCCTTAGTTGTAACCCTATTATTAGAACATCCTGCTATAGTGAGACAGCATGTAGCCAATAAAACTAATAATATTAATTTCTTCAAATAGCCACTCCTATATAAGGGAAATATTATATTGAGAAAACCAAACATAACATCGAATCTTTATAAAAACAATATATTTCCTAGTTTTATTATCCATTCGCAGATTCATGCACACCTTAAAGTGTATGAATCCGCTAATAAGCGTAGAACCTCATACTCATCAAATCAATGTCCAATTTCCATTTTATCCGATTCTCAATATTTATTCCAATATAAAGAAATAGCTATTTTTGTTGAAAACTAAGTATCTCCCAAAATGAAAAATACGAGCTGAATTCTTATAACCCTATATATTTATTCAGCTAACTTCTCCCCTGTAACAATCCGAAACAAAGTGGCTGCATTTTTTTCTTCTAATTGAGCGTACCGATTACCTCCCGAGATGATTTCCACTTTATCCTTATTAGTGCTTACCCAAATTTGATACAACACTGCTTTCGCCTCTATTTTCGGATTTTTAAATTGAAAAATAAAGTGATAATCAGCTGGACGAGACATTTCCACTTTTTTATTTTCAAAAGTAGTATCCTTTAATATTTTCTTTACTTGCTGAACTTGCTTATTATCTGTAACTACCTTCAAATCTTCATATTTATCATCCACATGTTTTTGCACTTTGATTGTTTGATCTTCATTTCCTATTTTATTTGAACAACCGATTATTATGATTATACAGATGCTAATATTAACTAGAGACCAATTTCTAAATTTCATATTAATACCCTCTTTTCAATACAAAATATTTAAATTTGTAAAATAAAGGTAATTAATTTAAACTCAAAAATATAAATAATAAAGAGAAAGGAGTGTCTCGTTCCATGCAGATACAAACGTAAACTTGGAAAAGCTATACGTTTCTCATTGTAAGTATATTCGTTACTATTAATCTCTTTCTCTTCTCACCTATTTTAGACAGAGTTGGAGTAGAATAGGTCGTGCCTTTCGCCTACTTCATATTAGGTTCCGCTGTTATAGCAATTATATTAGCGGTTATTTCTTTTTGTAGCCGAGCTGGGAAGAAAATTTTAGCCATTATCGGTTTATGTTTTACTCTATTTAACACAGCGGTCATTTTATTTTTCCTTTGATTTGGTTACCATTTCACTTAAGTAAAATATAAATAAATCCCATAAGCCACAAATGAAATTAGTAAAATAGAAATGCTGAGTATCGTGTATATAATCCATTGTAAGTTTGAACTCATATACTCCCTCCTAACAATTCCATTATATAACAAAAAAGCATTGGATACCCAATGCTTTTTACACTTACGCAAATAAAGATGTATTCGCATATAAAGCTGGTGAACCACCTGAATGTACGAATAAAATGTTGTCTTCTTTATTAAATGTGCCTTTTTTAATTAAGTCGATTAGTCCCGCTACTGCTTTACCTGTATACACTGGATCCAGTAAAATACCTTCAGTTTTCGCAAGTAATTGAACTGCTTCCACCATTTCTGGCGTTGGTAACGCATAACCTGGTCCTACATATTCATCAAAGCATGTAACAGCTTCACGCGGGATAAAGTTGGGAATACCAACGTGAGCTGATGTTTCCTCTACAAGTTTTGCTACTTTCTCTTCTTGTTCTGCTTTTCCTCTACTTACGTTGATTCCAATAACAGGAATGTGACTTTGTGTTCCAGCAAAACCAGTAATTAAACCAGCATGCATACCAGCGCTGCCACTTACGCAAACGACTGAACTGAAATCAATTCCTTGATCAAATGATTGCGCCATAATTTCTTGCGCACAAGCAACGTATCCCATTGCGCCAGTAGGATTTGATCCTCCAACTGGTATTACATATGGCGTACTACCCTTCTCACTTACTTCTTTCGCTACTTTACGCATCTCTTCCATAAGATCTGCTCCGTTTGGTACAACAATTACATTTTCAGCACCTAGTAAATGATATAAGAAATAGTTTCCGTTAAAGTCTGGCTTCTCTTCTGGCTCAAGCCCTTCTTCTAATACAAGGATACATTTCATTTTTTCTTTTACCGCAGCTGCTAGTGTTAAACGGCAATGGTTTGACTGAATACCACCAGCTGTAATTAACGTATCTGCACCTTTTTCCTGTGCATCCGCAACTAGAAACTCTAACTTTCTCGTCTTATTACCACCAGCTGTTAAACCAAGTAAATCATCTCGTTTAAAATAAATAGTCGGCCCGCCAAGTGCTTCAGAAAAATTGTTTAATTTTTCAATTGGTGTATATGATTCTGTATATTTTTTTCTCGGGAATTTAGCTAAATTCATTAATAACGCTCCTTTGTACTTCTTTCACAATGTATGTAACGATACTATTATTACATGTAAAAATGATGAAGTCACCTTTCTTGAGGAAAAATGTATTGGAATTCGGTTTCGGTTAGCGAAATTGTACTAACACTTCGGATTTCAATACGGTACATGAAATTTATTTCAACGATTTTTTCAATATATCGACTTACCGACAAAAACCGACAACCTAAAAAGAGCCCACTCATTCAAAAGTAGGCCCTTACCAATCACTTATTTGCCGAAAATCGAAGAAGCTGCGTTAATCCTGGTTCTAAATTCATTTCTCCTTTATGTCGTACGTATACAATCTTGTTCCCATCAAATTTGGGAGGATTTCCTGGATTATACGTCAGCCACTCGTTCGTTCCTTCTACAGAGTACTCCATATACTCCGTTGCACCGACAATTATATTTTTACTATCATCAGCGGTTACATTTGGTGCCATTTGTGCGACCTTCGCATCACTAATTAATAGCTTCTTTATATCCTTATCACGTTTATAGTCATAAGCTGTTACAATTACATCGTTACCATATGCTTTCACTTGTAGCCCTTGTTTAAATGAATAACCATCAGGAGCAGTCTTCTCTCCGCCATTTGGTCCAGCTGACATCCATCCTGTTTCAATTCCGCCCGTATTTACAACAGTAAATCCTTTTTTATCACCGCCTGCAATTTTCTTTTTACCTACCCAGTCTGGCAAGTTTAAATCCCAATGCGTATGACTCGTGAAGAAAACAACTTGCGGATAGTCTTTTAATATATCGTACAATTTATCAATGTTTAAATAATCTTGTAAATACGGATTTTGTCTTGATCCAGATACTGTATCAGGTAGCACGTGATGAGAGAAAATGAAAATTGGCTTATTTTTATCTTTTTGACTATATTCTTCTAAATTTTGTTTTAACCAACCTAATTGCTCATCACTCATAAATACTTCATCCCACATTTTTGAATCGTGGTATTTCATATATTTTTCAGTTCCTAAAAATAAAAGCGGATAACCGTCTAATTCTTTTTTATGATACACCTTTTCTTGCCCGCTAAATTGTAAGTAACGGTTGAATAGCGTTTCTTCCGTTACACCATTTGGCCATGTACCTTGAGAGAGCTTCCCATCAGCTGTCCATTTACCAGCATAAAACTCATGATTCCCCACAGTTGACCATACATTTTCCGGATGCTTATTTTTGTTTAGCACACGCTTTACATCATCATATTGTGACTGCTGTCCAGTTGGCGTTATATCTCCATTCATAATAAGCGCTCTAGAAAGTGGTGTCACTTTGTTCATATCTTTTAATACGTGATCAAAATCCCCTAAATCCCCTTGAATATCACTAATTACGTTAAAAGTTGTAGCTGATTTTCGAACTTGCTCTTTCCCTTCCGCATGTGCTGAAAACGTCGGCAATAATGCTGTCATAACTGCTAACGAAGCAACTGTCTTTTTCATACAAATTCTCCCCCTAATAAATAATTGTACAAACTGACATGTTCTGCTTTCTCTTAGGTGCTTGTCCACTTCACATTATAGGGAGGGATTGTAAAGATAGATGACGTTAAAAGTTAATTGTTTTTTAAGAGATTTTGTCGTTTTTTGCAAACCACAATTAGCGATTCACGCCAATCTAGCTTTCTAGCCTTTAACATTACATACATGTAAATTTTGATGTTAAATCTTTTCGTTTCATACGTTGTTTTTTATTACTTCTAATTTTCGGGAAAAATCCACTAATTAATAATGTTATAATCCATACCATTATTAAAATAAAATTTATTGTATTACCGGAATTCAAGCTGAAAACTCTCCACAAATAGGCAGCACAAAAAACGAGGATAGCGGTACTAATAAGTAAAAATGTCCTAACTACTAATCCGATGTAGGATCTCTTCTCTTGCTTAAAAATGAAGGTTCTTCTACCTTTGTACAATCTAATTGCAAATAGCAGCAAATATACACTGAGTATGGCTCCAATAACAATTGATGTAATAAAATTACTTTTTCTCTGCTCAGCTAGAGAGAAGTAACTTTCAGGTAATTTTCCTGTTTCATATTCAATCCATGCGTGGTAAATATCCTGTCGTAAGTCTATACCACCTTCACCATTTGTAAGGATTACCAATCCATCCTTTGTATTAGGAATGAAACCGTAAAAAGAATGCCAGCCTCGATTGTCACCAGAATGATAAAGTAATTTCCATTGATTAGATAGTTTTTTTTCAAATATACCTAAACCATTCTCCCCTAATACTGGCTTTTGCATTTCCGTAACACGTTCACTTTTGATGACACCATTCCCTTTAATATTTGCATCCATGCTTGCAAGTATCAATGTCATCATATCCGTAACATTTGTCTTAAGACCTGCAGCAGCCTGTTCGGTAAATTGGTAACTAGGGAGCTCCTCTCCAAAATATCCATAAGCTTTCGAAAGGTTATAGTTTTCAGGACGTTGTAAGAATGAACTAGATTTCATTCCTAAAGGTTTCATAATTTGTTCTTCCATATAACGATCAAACGGTATTCCGGTAACCTCTTCCATTACAAGTTGTAAAATTGTATATCCGCCACCAGAGTAAATTGTTTCTGAACCTGGTTTATTGGTCACCTCCACTGGTTCATTAAGCCATCCTTTTCCAGACAGAGATTCCTCAATAGAGTCAAGATGTTTCCCTGGTGCAACCCCGAGGTATCCTTTATGTGCAGACAGCCCTGCTGTATGGCTTAACAATCTTCTTATTGTGACTTCATTATTATGAAACTCTGAATTAGATAATTTCCATTTGGTCAGATATTTTTCAACGGGATCATCTAGTGATAAACGTCCTTCATCTACAAGATGCAAGATTCCCCACGCTGTAAGGCTTTTAGATATGGAACCAGCTTGAAATAATGTATCATCATTCACCGCTTTTTTTGTCTTTTTATCTACATAACCGTAGTTTAGTGTATAAGCAATACGCCCCTCATGTACAATCCCTATTGCAACCCCTGGCACCTCATAATCCCCCTGCCATTTTGGTACCTGTTCATCCAGCTTTTTTTTGAAATCCTCTATACTCCTATCAGTCAACGTACCCGATTCTGCCCTCACCACATTTGTATACCATGTTTCATTCGCAATGAATATACAAATGATGAAACATAAAATACTTTTGCATATTATCGATGCTTTTTGTCTATTCTTCATTTGCCCTACCCCTTTTTTCAGAATATTCTATCCGATAATCAGAGTATCCTATTCACATATCTAGTTCTATCGATTTTTATTACTTAACCTTACAAATTTGTAATGAAAATCAAAGTTCTACATACTTAGGGGTTTTACTGCTCTTTATTCGAGGGCAGGAAATTTAATACAAAAAAGACACAGAGATTTCTCCCCATGCCTACTAATCCTCTACTTCTTCACCGCATGCACATAATGCACTGTCTCAAAAGCTTTTAAATAATCGTTTCGTCCTTCAAAATATAATGTATGAATATCCTCTGGTGATAAGTGCTCATAAATGAGTAAGCCTGCCTTCTCTAACAGTGCTTCCATTTCGGTATAAGAAAAACACGATTTCATCGGTTCTCCGCCTACTGCAGCCATTTTCACCATATTTTCAACTCGATTGGACAGTCCTTTTTCCGTAAATAAGTTTTCATCCGGATAATCGAATACGATAGAGCTTCCCTCTGGAACCATCGCAAATAGACATTCTATTAAACTAGAAAGTTCTTCTTTCGTTAAATAGTACGTAACACCTAATAGACTAAAGAAAGTCTTTTTATTTTCAAATCCTTCATTCCGTAACTGTTCACTGGAAAATCCTTTCGTGAAATCCATCGAAATAAAATGAAGGTTGTTTGGAGTTTCAAGTTCTGCGTCTTTTATTCTCTCCCTCTTAAACTTTTGTGTAGAAGGATGATCCACTTCAAATATTTCTATTTCATTCTCTAATTCTCGATGTCTGAAACTGAACGTATCTAAGCCTGCACCGAGTATGACGTATTGTTTTGCTCCTAATGTAATCTCATGTAGTAATACTCTTTCACAATATGCCGCGCGTGCCAAAGGTGTTGGTGATAATTGAACTTGTGTAATCCATTTCAATATTTCTTGTGGATTGTCTTGAAACTTCTCTGCAATGTCTGTATTAAAAAAATGTATTCCTTGAACCATGTTCATTTCAATTTCATTACGTTCTTTTTTTGAAATAAAATCTTTAGCTACAGAATCATCAAAGATTTTAGGACGATCAAATTCACTATGATATGCTCTTCCGAAAGCTGATACTAGCGAAGTTACACTTGATTCACCTTTTTTCACGCACATACACTCCTTCATTTTCACAACAAAATAGGGTTCCCCTGGCCAGGAGAACCCTATTATACACTTTATTTTTATATTGGTAAATTATAGCATAAATAAGTTTTTTTGTCAAGTTTTCAGCCTACTACCACTCCGACACTTTGTATATTCTCTGGCAGGAAAACCGTAATTATATACACAAGTTTTTGAATTATTTATCCATTCTTTTTTGAGCAGTATTAGTATCTTGAGATACTGGTATATGTTCGGTAGCTCTAGATAAACCTGTTTTTGGCATATTAACATAGATTGCTTCAGATGCGCCTTTTTCTATTTGATACGTTTCGTGAAAAACACCGACACTCCCATTATCTTTAATCTTATTATTGTATGATTTCCAAGCATTTGAATGATTTTTTCCGTGGGCATAGCTTACTAATTCATCGAATCCCTTCCAGTATTGAATTAAGACCACCTTTCTCCAACTAAAGAAGAATTCTGTATGTAAGAAACCCCATTGCGGGTTTTGATACAATTCTTTAATCATAGGCCCCATAGCATTAAAAACGGGTATCCACTTCCAAAATTTTAATAGATTATTAATACGCATACCAATAATAAAAACAACAAACTCTTGATCCTTGCTATTGGCTATATGCCTGCCGTTAAAAATTTTAGCCCCCACTTTAATCCCCCTTTTTTACTGAACATAAATCATGCGCGCTTCCAAATAAACCATAACACTTTTCCATTAATTTTCCAATCACTTCAACATAGATTTTATGAAAGGCTGTATTTAATAATAAAGGGTATTTATTTCCTACCTTTTTATTATTAAATTTCCTTTTCACCAGGAACATTTTCATAATATATTTCAATAACGGTAGCATTTCCGCCCCCTTTCTAAACAGAATATTTTTTGTGAAATTTCCATCCCATTACTACTCAGCCAATTTGTATATTCTTCGGCAGGAAAATTGTCGATACACATCGAATGTTCCAAATTATAACAATACAAATGGAGGTCAATATGAAACGATTCGTCATTATTACCGTAGGAAAAACACACAGCGGAAAAACTACATTTGCTAAAGAACTAGAAAAAAAGTTACCTCACTCTTTCGTTATGGATCAAGATAACCAAGCAGAATTTATTAACAAGCATTATGAAAAATTACAGCCGGATGAAGGCCCAAATACATTTAAACACGGTCTTTCAAAATTCATTGTTGATTATGCAAAAGAACATACGAGTTTACACCTTATTATTTGCAACTCCAATAGAAGCCGCAACGGCCGAATGTATTTGTTAAATGAATTGTTCCAGAAAGAGGAATATGTACGCATACTCGTTCATTTTGATATTCCAGATGATGTCCTTTACGAAAGAGTTGCTCGAAGCACGCGAAGTACGAATATTTTTAGAGGTAATTATTGTAGTTTCAAAGAAGTACTTGATCGACAACAGTCTGAATCACTTCACGAAGATGTGGTAGATCCTATAGAAAACGAGGCTGATTATTTGTTTGTTATTCGTAATAGTAAGGATGTAAACTCTACTATAGTAGGAATTGTTCATCTAACTAAAGATCTCTCCCCTACCGAAAAATAATAGACTATAAGAATTACATAATGATAGATTATTATGCAAATACTTCCTCTAGACATCCTACATGGTATATAATGATGTAATAATCTATTTTTATATGCTCAATTTTACACAATAGAGTGCATTCATAGGAAAGAGGTACAAAAATATGAAAACAAAACAAACAATTGCTGCGTCTACACTAGCTTTAGCAATGATTGCTGGCGCAAACTCTGCCCATGCAGAAGTAACTGATGCTACTCCTCAGCAAAGTACGGGAGATCGATTAGCTGAAATTAAGCAACATAGACAAGAGTTAGATGCGAAATTGCAGCAGCACAAAGAAAACATGGATCAAAAGTTGAATGAACTTAACCAAGTTAAGGAAAATGTTGATACGAAGGTTAATGAACTACATGAGCGTAAACAAGTTGCTGATGAAAAAATTAACGAAATGAAACAACGTAAAGAAGAGTTAGATACAAAACTGCAGCAAGACAAACAAATCGCCGAAGATAAAATCGCTGAAATGAAAGAGCATAAAAAACAAGTAGAAGACAAAGTTGCTGAAGTTAAAGAACATAAGCAAAATATCGATAATAAGGTTAATGAGATTAAAGAACATAAACAAACTGTCGATGAAAAAGTGAATGAAATTAAGCAACATAAAGAAAACATCGATCAAAAGGTTAATGAACTTAAGGAAGTTAAAAAACAGGTAGATGAAAAATTAGCTGAGTTAAAGAAAGCAAAACAAACTGCTGAGGACAAACTTGCTGAGCTAAAAGAAAATAAGCCGAATACTGGGAACACGTTAGAGGAACTTAAGAAAATTAAAGGCAATTTAGATAGCCTTTCCGCTAACTTAGAACTAGCTAAACAAGATGTAAAAAACAAACTAGCTGAATTACAAAAAGCTAGAGAAGATTTACTAAATAAAATAAACGAAATAAAACAATCGAAACAAACTGTTTCAGATGATTTAACAAAGAAAAAACAAGACTTAGATATTAAAATCAACGACTTTAAACACACTGAGAAAAAAATTGATGACAAATTAGCTGAGATACATACAACAAAGCAAAATGTAGATAACAAGATCAATGAAGTATCTCAATCGAAACAAATAGAAACAAAGACTGGTCCTACAAATGCAAACAATAATGCTAAAGAACTTCCTAACGCTGGTAGTGAGCAATCAAACAATATGGCTTTAGGTATGTTATCTGTATTAGGCGGCGTTTTATTAGTAACACGAAATAAAATTAAAGCGTTATTCTCAAAATAAGGCCCTTATAACTATATTTTATAAAAAAGACAACCGCACATTTATGTGCGATTGTCTTTTTTCTTTATATTAACTTCCCATCTCTAAGCGTCAATATACGATCACATACATCAAGCATTCTTTCATCATGTGTAATCATAATTGCTGCTTTTTGGCTTTCTTTCACTTCACGTTTCATCATTTCTACGACTTCACGTGCACGTTTTGAGTCTAAGCTTGCAGTTGGTTCATCTGCTAATATTAAGTCTGGGTTGTTCATGAACGCACGAGCGATTGCGACCCTTTGTTTTTCCCCGCCAGATAGTTGATTTGGATAATGATTTTTTCTTTCTCCTAATCCAAATGCCGCTAATAAATGATCCGCACGCTTTTCTGATTCTTGTTTGTTTTCTTTTTTAAGCTTTGCAATATAGAGCAATTGTTCTTTTACATTTAAATATGGAACAAGATTTGCGAACTGGAAAATGAATCCGATTTTTTTCAAACGAATATCTGTCATTTCCTTTTCTGATAGCTTCGTAATATTTTGCTCACGAATGTAAATATCCCCTTTTGACGGTGATAATAAAGCACCCGCGATTGATAATAACGTACTTTTCCCTGAGCCAGAAGGACCGACAATTCCGATAAACTCTCCAGCTTTCACATCAAGCGACATCGGATGAAGGGCTGTTACTTCCGTGTTCCCTTCTCCGTACACTTTACTTACTTTGTCTAATTTTAATAATGAAGTCATTACATCCCGCCTCCAATTGCTTCTAATGCATCAACTTTTAATACTTGGTATAACGAAATAAGTGTTCCTAAAATACTAATGACGATAAAGATTGCTGCATATTGTGCAATCATCGGTGTTGTTAATAAGAATGGCATACCTGCCGGTAAAATTTGTTCTAATCCTTGTACAAGAACAATACTGATTACCATCGCAACGACTGATAAGAATAACGCCTGTACGACTAAGCTATTTGCTAAATAAGAGTTCTTCGTACCAATTGCTTTTAATACACCTAATTGCTGTGTTTTTTGCAGTGTAATGACGTAGAAGAATACACCGATTAATAACGCAGCGATAACTAGTAAGAATGCAATGATCATCGTTAATGTCCCTTGCTCTTCTTTAAATCCTGGAATACTTTGCAGTACTTCTTTTTTGTCAATTACGTGTGCATTTTTAATCTCTTTATCTGTGTTAAGTGCAATTGCACTATAATCTTTTTGGTTTGGTTGTGAAATAGATCCCCATACGTCTTCATTTACATAAACGACTGGTGTATGGCTAAACATTTGATCTTTTGTAAATCCAACGATTGTAAATTCTTTCTTTGAAACAGGATCAATAATTGTATCCCCAATATCGATTCCTTTTTCTTTGATAGATTCATCAGCAACCATTTCGTTGTTTGCTGTACCTAATTTCTCACCTTTTACAATGTTCGGTTCTAAAAATGAATCACGTTCACTTGAGAAAATAGCGACATCCACTTTTTTCGAACTATCTTTCTTTTCATAAGTTGAAACTTTCACACGAAACGGAACGGCCTCTTTCTCGCCTACTTGATTTACTACGTTATCTACATCATCTTTCTTAATTTGTGAACGAAGTAATTTATTTTCCGCATCATCTGCTAAAACGAACTTATTTGCCTCCATATTTTGAATCGATGAAGCATTATCATATGATAGTCCATTTGCCAATCCTGAAATAACAAGGACTAAAAATGATAATAACACCATAATCAGTCCGATTAATCCGTATCTTAATTTTGATTGTTTTAATTCACGCAGAGCTAAAAACATTTCGCTCGCTCCTTCCTCTTTCTTTCTATGCACTTATCATAAAAAAGAAATATGAACGGAATATGAACAGAAGATTACAGAGATAAAGATTTAATTTTCAGAAAGTATTGAAAATAATTAAAATCCTTGATACAATTCAGTCAAATAATCTTGACCGAGTAATTTCATTTAAGGAGTTGATCATTTTGAAGCCCATGTTCACACTAACTACTTATAGCCAACTAAAAGCAATAAGCGATCCAC
This sequence comes from Bacillus cereus, assembly GCF_007678085.1. GTDB lineage: Bacteria > Bacillota > Bacilli > Bacillales > Bacillaceae_G > Bacillus_A > Bacillus_A cereus_BE. The sequence goes on from NZ_VEDW01000001.1 coordinate 1,657,119, forward strand.
TACGTGCCGAAATGATGATGCGTCTATGCGAACGTCCTTATACAGGACAACTGCTATCTGAGAAATTCGGCATTTCAAGGGCGAAAATTCATTATCATTTAAAAGAATTAGAGAAGAATGGCCTTATAGAAATCGTATATACAGAAGAAAAGAATGGCATCATTCAAAAATTTTATCAATCTGTTGCTAAAGGCTTTACCCCTGCCGCAGAACTATTACCTCATGTAGAAATATTAAGCGAATCAGGTCGCCAAATATTTTTACAAATGACAGAAATGACGAAAAGCCATATTCTCGCTGCACCGGAAGAAGCTTTTATATTACGAGAAGTAAGTGAAGACCCAGCTGAATGGAATTACGTTTCATCTTGCTGGGAGTTTGATGCCACGCCAGAACAATTTCAAGTGTGGATGAAAAAGTTTTATGAAGTGATGGATGAATTAAACGAGATCACAAAAGATGCAGATAAAGATCCAAATAGTAAATCTTATTACATTTCTACTACTGCACTACAAATCGACGAACGAGCAATGCAGCGCTTTGTGAAAAAAGAAGAAAAATCGTAATACGATTTTTTTTATACAAACGGTCAAATTTATTTTACCGAATAAATTTACCCGGCAGTAACGGGCAGTAAGAATCCCCCTGAAAATTCAACTGGAGCAAAGAAGTTAGATGGGAGATTAACTGCCCGTAAATGCCCGATTGGTTCAACTAATAATCAGTGGGGATAAACCTCCCACTGATTAAAGTTTCACTTTATTATAAAGGAGTAGATTAAATGGACGTATTAAAAAACCGGAATTTCCTCTTACTGTTTTTAGGGAGAATTTTTACAAACATAGGAGATAGTTTGTATTATGTAGCAGCGATGTGGCTCGTATATGAGCTGAGTGGTAATCCTTTTTATTCTGGATTGGCTGGTTTTCTTACGCTATTACCTTCTGCACTTCAATTTCTTACTGGTCCATTCGTTGATAGATGGTCAATTAAAAACACCCTCGTCATCACACAAGTTCTGCAATGCATCCTTATATTAATCATTCCTATTACACACTACTTCGATCTATTAACAGTTCAACTACTACTTATCATCATGCCCATCGTAGCCTTTATCGAACAATTCGCCTATCCTGCACAATCAAAAGTTTTACCACTTCTACTGAATAAAACACAATTATTAAAAGGAAATTCACTCTTTTCATTTGCGTATCAAGGCATTGATTTAATTTGCACGACGCTTTCTGGCATATTAGTAGCACTACTTGGCGCCATCACTTTATACGTAATCGACTCTTTTACATTCGCGATTACTGCCCTATTATTCTTTTCATTGAAAATACCAAACCAAACCGAAACGGTCACATCTCTTTCAACTAAACAATATTTCACTGATTTAAAAGAAGGGTTTTCAATCGTCTTTCGTTCATTAATGGGCGCCTTCTTAATCGGTTCAGTTGTCGCTAATTTTTCAATCGGTATGACAATGGCGATACTCCCTTCTTACGCTGATTCTTTAGGAGGCGTGAAATCATATGGTTTCTTCTTGGCTGCTATATCAGCAGGTAGTCTCATCGGTGCATTATTCAGTTCATGGGTTGGCAAACGTAATGTTGGCCGTGTCTCCATTATTAGCTTTGCGACTGGCGCTATCTTTTGGTTTCTCTCTACGATTGTACCGTTTCAATGGCTATCTATTTTCTTATTCGGCCTAGCTTGGATTCCAATTGGTGCGACCAACATATTATTCGCGACAATTAGTCAAATTGCAATTCCAAATCAATATCTTGGACGCATCAATTCAGTGATGCGAAGTATGGGCACAATTGCTATGCCGTTCGGTTCCTTAATTGGCGGATACACCGCAAATGTATTTAGTAGCCAACTCATTTTTGCGCTCGCTAGCATCGGAATTTTATTTATTTCTCTCGTATGGCTACTTCATCCGAAATTACGAGCATTGCCGAAAGCTGATGAAATTACAGCGGATACTTTTGGGGTTCGGTTTAAAGTAGATCGCGGGAAAGGTGCGGCTTTATAGCAAACTAAACATAACCCCGTTCTAAATTGGGGACGGGGTTAAAAATATAGTTATTTCATTTTGAATGTAAAATACTTCACTAAAAATATAACAATAAAGTCGTTTGAATATCTAAATTTTATTCAACAATAGCACCAACTATAAAACGTTCAATTATCGATTTGATGGCCAAGACCCCTGCATTTTCCTTAATTGAATAATTTGGCCTGTATGATAAGCATCATGAAGCATGATGTCCAGTAATTTCCCCTCAAGTGAATTTTGTTCAAGCTCTTTTTCGGAAATTGCACCTAATACCTGTCTTAAATTACGCTGAGCATTTTCAGAACGTTCGACGACTTCCTTCCATTCCTTATCATCATTAGATTGCTTAGTAAGATAAAAGGTGTCATTACCGTCAAGATTATGTGTCCATTCACGGCCTTCCAAGTTTGCAGCAAGCCTCTCTTTATAATAAATGAGATGATTAACGCTCTCCCAAATGGTATTCGTTGCCTCACCATATGGTTTCCACATAGCTTGTTCGGCTGTAAGTCCTTCTATAGCATGTTTAAATGGTGCATACCAGCTCTCTTTATCGAATGTTGAATCTAGTGTATTTAATAACAAGTCAATTTGTTTCAAAGTAATTTCCTCCCTACACGGTTTAAGTTTTAATAAAATCCTTATAACTCTGTAGAGATTCTACATGTTTAAATAAACTTCCTCCTGATCTTACTCCACAAACTCGTCCGATTATGTAATGAAAATGACTCACATTTTTTCACTTTACACGTATACTAGCGACAAAAAAGAAGAGGCTGTTCCCAAACAGCCTCTTCCATCTATTTCGGAAGCTCCACCTGAACAGTAGTCCCTTCCCCTTTCGTACTATACACTGAAACGTTTCCCTGATGCAGTTCCACAATCTTCTGCACAATCGATAATCCTAAACCGCTACCTTCTACGTTTCTTGCCCTTGCTGTATCTACTTTGTAAAAACGATCAAATATACGTTCCATTTCTTCTTTTTCCATACCGATTCCGTTGTCTGATATAGAGATCATAATGCTCGATTCTAATTCTTCTACAACAAATTCAATCGTTCCAGCATCGTTCGAAAACTTAATACTATTCGTAAAGATGTTACTCCATACTTGATGAAGTAAGTTTTCATCACCTTGTATAGCGATATCCGGCACATCAAACTCAACAGCGATATCTTTTTCACGCCATTTCCATTCGAGCATAAAAATGACGTCTTTAATTTGCTTCTGCAAATTGAATTCTTTTATTTGTAGTACTTTCTCCTCTTTATCTAATGAAGCAAGCGTAAGTAACTGTTTACATAAACTAGACATCCGCTTACTTTCGCCCTCAATAATTTGTAAGTAATGATTTCTTTCTTCTTCACTCATCTTTTCTGTTTGCAACGTCTTCGAAAATCCTTGTATGGAAGAAAGCGGTGACTGGAATTCATGTGAAACGTTCGAAACGAATTCTTGTCTCATTTCATCTAGTTCTTTAATACTTTTCGTCATCTTTTGGAAGCTTGTAGATAACGTTCCTATTTCATCTTTTCGTTTTACGTCTAATTCAATTTCATATTTACCACTCGCGATTTTTTGCGTAGCCCTCGTAAACTTACGAATTGGACGAACGATATAACCTGCTGCAATCGCTATAAAGATAATACTTAATAGTACGATAAATCCAAGTAATACCGCTAAGAAAATTCGCATCTCACCAAATTGGTTCTGAATGTCAGGACGAATAAATAAAGCGTACTGTTTATCACCGTGTTGTACTGGTACACCGACACTATTTATTAATTCATTATCGAAAAAACCGGTAATAAATAGGCGAGTCGGATATGTAGAAACGCCATTAAACGTTTCGCCATTCAATACTTTATGAACGGTATCATCACTTATTGTCGTCTTACGAAACGCATTACCGATACGCTTTCCATTCTTTTGATCATCGACAATATAAATTTCATACCCTAGCTTCGCAATAGAATGTAAGTATGCTTCTTGATTTTCTTCACTTTGCTTTTCATATAACGATTTAACTTCTTCAGCATACTTTAAAATCTTTTCACTATTATACGGTTTTAACTTCACTTGATAATATACGTTCGTTAATAAAAAGCCGATAATACTACTAAGAAGCATAATACCGACTGTCATAAAAACAAATCTAGAATATAATGATTTCATTTTATTTCAACTCCAACTTATACCCGAGTCCGCGCACCGTCGTAATTTGAAAATCATCCGTTCGTTTTGAGAAACGATCTCGTAGCCTCTTCACATGAACATCAACCGTTCGTTCATCTCCTTCAAAGTCCATTCCCCATACTAATTCAATTAATTCTTCTCTCGAAAATGTTCTTCCCGGATAACTAGCCAGTTGTGATAACAATTCAAATTCTTTTAATGGAAGCAAAATCGTTTGACCGTTACACTTTACTTCGATACCTTTACGGTCAATTGTCGTTCCGTGTAATGTTATTATGTCAGCGCTAAGCATTTGATAACGACGCAATAATGCTTTCATACGGAAAATGACTTCAGCTGGCTCAAATGGTTTTACAATATAATCGTCCGTACCAGCAATGAATCCTTTTTCTTTATCAACTAACTGATCTTTCGCAGTTAATAAAATTACTGGTATATCATGATACTTCCGGATTTCTTCACATAACGTATAGCCATCAACAAACGGCATCATAATGTCTACGATCGCAAGGTGAATATTCTCTTTCTCTAATACGCCTTGCGCTACCTTTCCATCTTCTGCTTCAAAAACTTTAAACCCCTCTTTTTGTAAATGGTAATGCAACAATTCTCTAATATGCTTATCATCATCAGCTAATAAAATATGTATCATCTTCATTAAACCCTCTCTTGTTCATCCTTCTACATCCTTACCTTAAGAAACAATTGGATTTTTTGCAAGAAAAAGAAAAAGAATCTATTTTGAAAAAAGATTATTCAAAATAGATTCTTACGTTTTAGTATTAAGATTATTTTAATGAAAAATAATTTCTAAGCTTTAGAAATATCAACGAATCCTTCTCCAAATACGTCACGAACATCGTGGATAGCGATGAACGCAGCTGGATCCGTAGTTTGAACAATCCTTTTTAGCTTCACTACTTCTTGCTTATTAATAACAACATAAAGAATTTCCTTCGGAGTTTTCGTGTAATAGCCATGACCTGAGTACACCGTAACCCCTCTGCCCATTAAGGTAGTTACCTTCCCAGCTATTTCATTCGGGTTATCAGAAATAATCGTAATGGCTTTCTTCGGATTTAAACCTTCAATTACAAACTCCATCACTTTCGTTGCTACATATAGCATAATAATTGTTATCATCAGTTTTTCTGCACCAATGATGAAATAAGATGAAAACGCAACAATTAAATCGAAGAACAGTAAACCATAGCTAATGCTCCATCCTAAATATTTATGCGTCATCCTTGCTAAGATGGTAGTACCTGCAGTTGTTCCACCAACGCGAATAATAAGACCAATCCCGCACCCAATAAATATTCCTCCGAAAATGGCATTTACAAGCATTTCATCCGAAGCAATCGTCCAGCCTTCTGTCAAATGAAGAAATAGCGAGTTCGTAACTACAGCGATAATCGTATAAATTGTTGTAATCTTATTTAAAAACTTATAACCGGCTATTAACAAAATCGCATTTAAAATTAAGTTAACTAAGCCCGGTGACCATTCAAATAAGTAGTACGTAATAATCGTGATACCTGTTACCCCACCCTCACCAAACTCGTTCGGGATAACAAACAAATTAACACCTAACGCAAAAAGAAATGCACCGATAATAATAAAAATAATGTCTGTCGTTCTTTTTTTCATACAGTACCTCACTTCTTATGTAAATATTTATTCTGTCATAAACTCTCACCATTATATCGTGGAATATTCAAATCGAACAGTGGTTTATTTTTATTTTAATATAGGGTAATAAATCAACTTCATCCTACATCCACAAGTAATTAAAAAAGTAAAACAACTGTATTTATTATGTACTACAAATAAAGTTTTGATTTCACATACAATTGATGCTTAAAATGAATATGAACACTCACTCGCACTAACTTCGAATACAAAACAAATAGGCGAAGCTATAAAATAGACTTCGCATCAAGCGTGTGATCATAGAGATTCATATGAGATTTTATATTCATAATTTCCGAAAATAAATTTACTTATCTTTCTCCATATATTCTTTAATCTTTCGTTCTTCCCACTCTTTTCCGAATATCCCAAATGGAAAAGTTGTCAATCCGTGTATAACGATACCGATCCCCCAACCTGCAAGTGGATATAAAAACCATAATTTACTTGAGTCAGAGCTTATATTTATAATAAAAAGCATTAAGTTCACTAGTATATACACCGTTAAATGAATGTAAAACGCTTTTAAATTCTCCATTCTTTTTTAGCTCGTAAATAAACCTCATCTTGCTCCATATATAAACACCTCTTTCATCATTGTATTTTTTAAATTCGCTCCGATTTAAACATCATATTCTAATCAAAAATCTCTTATTCTCAAAAATTCACAAAATAAAAAAGATCGTCTTCATTTCAGGAAGATTGCAGGTGCTAGCGGATACCCTTTTTTGTTCGTAGTACGATACCTTGTAAAAAAATTGAAAAATCAAATTTCACAATAGAAATAAAACCTTTACATCTGTATAATAAAATTAATAGCGATATTTTAATACAGAAAGGTCTTGGTAACATGCTAGGTATCGATGTCAAAAAAACAGATGGAGAATTAATTATTTCATGGCAACTAGCTAAGATTCAAATTCCATTAAGTGAAATTATTGAAGTTACAGAAGATGAAACCTATGCTGGTGTAGAAGAAGAAAACGTAATCCGAATTGGAACAGCATACGCTACAACAGACCGGATTTTAATCAGAACAGTAAAACAAAATTATCTATTATTTACGACCAATAAAGTCTCAATTTTGAATAAAATCAATGTATAAGCAATAGGATAAAACACTTGTCTATATGGGTTTATTCGATTCAACTGTATACCCGCATTTTAAAAATTATTATAGATACAATGATGTAAAAATAAACAAAAAATACCCAGCAAATTGTCATACACATGATCATTTGCTGGGTACTAAGGGATACATTTGTTAATTACAGAATTCTAATTAAGACCAAATCCAAACATCATCATTATTTTCAACGTCGCTCTTTACCTCATGAACCTTTTCAATATTGTCTGTTGTGTTCCAGTTAATAGAACTTCCGCCCCATCCAACATACTTCATATCAATTTTTACTTTCTCACCCGTATGAAATACTTGTCCCTCTGTTAAGAAAACATCAATGATAACCTTTTTCCCGTTTAACGATGGATACTCAACTACGACATATTTAGTAGAACCGTTTCCTTCACCTTCCATCGTTCCCACTTTTGATATTTCCCCAATCACATAATCAGGAGTACCATCTTCTTTCATGTGCATGCCTAATTTATTTGAAGTACTTTCAACTGTATTTGCAATCATATATTCCGTGAAATTACGCATCATAGATCCAGTAACTTTTACTTCATCCCCTACTTTCACATTTGAAAGAGAATCTATATACACACTAACAGGTTCTTCATATTGCTTTGATTTTACGACAATTACACCTTTATCTACTTCTATTACTCGTCCTTCTAACGTCGAGAAATTCGATTCAATAGAAGCGGCACTCGCTTTTGACAGTTCTAATCCTGGTAAATTTGTTCCTGATAATGCTGCGATACCTAAAGCACCTGCTAAAATTAATTTTTTCATACCCATATGTAACCTCTCCATTCATGATGATTATATTTTTTGATTGGATACGACCAACCTGTAACTATTATAGTTACAGGTTGTGTAAAATAGCAACCATCTTTCTTATGCAATGTTGCATACTGTAATTTTCAAATGCAATTCAACACTAAGACTGAATTCTTGAATACCAGCAGGTAAACAGATTAATGATGCAGAAACTAAAGTCATGCATCATATTTTTTCAAAGCTACAATTTGTATAGTTGTAGTCCATTACATTATGTAGGAGCGGAGTTAACATGTTAATAAAACCAAACAGATTACAGTCAGGTGATATCGTGGCAACAGTAAGTCCTTCATGGGGAGGCGCAGGTGATTCTGAGATAAGATGGCGGTATGAACAAGGAGTTAAAAGATTAGAAGAAGTTTTCGGTCTTACCGTTATTCCAATGCCAAATAGTTTAAAAGGTAGCGAATTCGTTTATAACAATCCACAGGCTCGTGCGGAAGATTTAATGACAGCTTTTAAAGATACGCGTGTGAAAGCAATTATTGCGAATATTGGCGGTGAAGATAGCATCCGCTTACTTCCTTATATAGATTTTAATGTGATCCGTGAAAACCCGAAAATTTTTATGGGGTACTCTGACGTTACCGTTTCACACTTGTTTTGCCATAAAGCAGGAGTTTCCTCTTTTTACGGCCCAGCCATTTTAACTGATTTTGCCGAAAATGTACAGATGGATCCATATACAATTGAAATGGTAAATCGAACTCTCTTTTCAAATGAAGTTATTGGCGAAATTCAACCGGCCCATGAATGGACGAGTGAGCGTTTAGAATGGATTGAAATAAATAAGGATACAAGACGTACGATGCAACAAAACAATGGATATGAACTACTTCAAGGCTCCATCACTGTACAAGGGCGTTTAATTGGTGGATGTATAGAAGTACTCGAATTTGCAAAAGGAACGGAGCTTTGGCCTGAGAAAAAACATTGGGAAGATAGTATCCTTTTCTTTGAAACTTCTGAAGACCATCCCGAACCAAGTTATATAAAGTATTGGTTACGAAATTACGCAGCGCAAGGCATTCTCCAAAAAGCAAAAGGGATCATTTTTGGTAAACCAAAAGACGAAATGTATTATGAAGAATATAAACATGAAATACTGCAAGTTATGAAGGAACACAATTTAGAAGATTTACCGATTCTTTATAATTTAAATTTTGGCCATACCGAGCCAAAGTTTATTTTACCTTACGGCGCGTTGGCAGAAATTGATTGTGAAAATGTATCTTTTTCTATTTTAGAGAGTGGCGTGGAATGAATAAAAACACTCCTATGAGATATGTCTGTGAATTGGTACTTTTTAAAAATATATAATTTGAGGGAGATTACGTGTATGGAAGTAACATTTACAGTAAGTAAATGGGATGAAAAACCAATCGATGATACTAAAAAAGATTTCCCTATTAATATTGCACATGTCGAATATGATATTGATGGTGAATTAAAAGGAAAAGCTTTTGTTGAATACTTCTTATATTATTTAGACTCAAATATAAATGATGGTCACTTAGCTACTGCTAAAATTTCTGGATTTTTACACTTTGAAGGAATTTATAAGGGGCGACAAGGGACATTTACAGCTATAGAGCAAGGAATATTTGATAAAGGAAATTTAGATTCCCCAGGAACAATTATTAAAGCTACTGGTAACTTAGAAAATCTGAGAGGGTCCTATAATTATCAGTTTACAGGTCAAACCAGTAAACTAATTTTAGAGTTGGAATTTTAGCAAAATATCCAATAATTTAGTGGAAAGGACATTTCTTGTAATACTAGGAATGTCCTTTTTGTTGACGAGCTTATTCAACTATTCTTCTATTAGTTAAGAAAGAACAGAGTATATTACATAACGTCTTATTATTAGTATTCAGCAATGCATAAAATTTTCGTTATAGTGGAATGAAAAATCTAAGCCCGAAAGACATGGCCCCCACCTACTCATTACTTTTCCTACTAATTAAAGAATAATCCCCGAAAAACTACCCTTCATAACTTCCTTTCCACCCTGATTCCTACATATAAACATCGCCATAATCTTTGTACGATTTTTTTCATCAGGTTCAAATTGTTCAATAGTTACGTCACAGCGAATCGTATCACCGCTAAAAACAGGACGTACAAATTCAAAATCCATCTTGCGAGCTAGTACATTATAATCACCGCCAATTTTTGTAGGCAATGTTGATGTTAACAGCCCTTGTACAACAAATCTCCCCTGCTCATCTGGTGTAACATGATGAACGCCTTCATCTTTCGATACTTCTGTAAATAAAACAACATCTTCTTTTGTAAAAGTTCGTTCAAAAGTGATTTTTTCGCCTACTTGCAATTTTATCCATACCCCTCCTCAAAAACACTTTTAAAATAAGAAAAACCGAAACTATAATCATTTCGGTTTTTCAATCTAAAGAAGTCTATTTATCCCGCTTTAATAGGCAGTAAGACCCCCACCTCAAAATTCAGCGAAAACAAAGAAGTTAGGTGGGGGTCGGGCTGCCCATAAAAGTCCGATTGGTGAGGGCTAATAATCAGTGGGGGATGAAGAAACCCCCCGCTGATTAAAGTTTCACTTTATTTTAAAGAATGTACAAACAATCCACTGCGCAGTTTCGGTTCAAACCACGTTGATTTTGGTGGCATTACTTCCCCAGCGTCTGCGATTGCTAATAAAGCTTCCATTGATGTCGGATATAATGCGAATGCTGCTTTATATTCCCCGCTCTTTACAAGGCGTTCTAGTTCTTCTAATCCGCGGATTCCTCCGACAAAATCAATACGTGAATCAGATCGCGGATCATGTATTTCAAGTACTTGGCTTAATAAATGATCTTGCAGAATAGATACATCCAAACCTTTAACGAGATCATTCGCATCAAACGTTTCCTCTTTCACTGTGAGCTTATACCATTTCTCGTTTACATACATACCAAATGTTTTCGGCTCATTTGGTTTATACGGAAAAACAGGTGCTTCTTCTACATAAAAGTATTGCGTGATTTGCTTTAAAAACTGCGCTTCTGATAACCCGTTTAAATCTTTCACAACTCGGTTATAGTCCCAAATGGATAATTCATCATGAGGGAATAAAACAGATAGGAAGAAATTAAATTCCTCTTCCCCTGTGTAATTCGGATATTGTTCTCTTCGCATTAGCCCTACTTTCGCCGCTGATGCTGAGCGGTGATGCCCATCTGCAATGTACAAGTTAGGGACATCTTCAAATAAGTTTACTAAACTTGCAACTACTTCTTCATCAGCTATTTTCCACGCAACATGCCTAACGCCGTCTTCTGCTGTAAATGTATAGATTGGCGCATGTTCTTCTTTCCAGCTGGAAATGAAACGCTTTATCTCTTCTTTAGTACGATACGTTAAAAAGATAGGACCGGTATTTGCATCACACACATCTACGTGGCGAATGCGATCTAGTTCTTTTTCATGACGCGTTCTTTCGTGTTTTTTAATTGTATCATCTTCATACTCATCAATAGATGTACAAACGACAAGGCCTGACTGTGTTCTTCCTTGCATCGTCAGTTCATAAATGTAAAGCGCTGGCTCTTCGTCTTGAATGAATACTTCTTCTCTTATAAATCGATTTAAATTTTCACCCGCTTTTTCATATACACGATCATCGTACGGTGAAAGCGCCGGGTCTAAATCAATTTCTGCTTTATCAACGTGTAAGAAAGAATACGGATTCCCTTTTACAACCTCTCTTGCTTCTTCACTATTTAATACGTCATACGGTAAAGCTGCAACTTCCGCTGCTTTTTCTTCTAATGGACGAATGGCCCGAAACGGTCGGATTTTTGCCAAGTTCCTCTCTCCTTTACACAATCATTCGAACGGCTACAACACCTGTAATTTTGCTTATATTTTCCACTATATTCTCTTTTATTATATCATCAATTCCGTTATCAATATCAATCATTGTGTATGCCCAAGAATGTTTACTACGATTAATCATATCGGCAATATTAATATGATGTTCTGCTAAACACCCTGTAATTTGCCCTACCATGTTCGGAACGTTTTGATGCATGATTGTAATACGTTTCTTTCCGATATACGGAAGCTCGACGTTTGGATAGTTTACTGAATTACGAATATTTCCTGTCTCTAAATATTCACGTAATTGGCGCGCTGCCATGATCGCACAATTTTCTTCTGATTCAGATGTAGATGCACCAAGGTGAGGCGTCGCTGTTACATTTTTCATCTTTATCACATTTTCATTCGGGAAGTCCGTTACGTAATGCGTAATAATATCTTCTTCTAACGCTTTTTGAAGAACATTTTCATCTACAAGTTCTCCCCTAGAGAAATTGAATAGACGCATACCCTTTTTCATCTTCTCTACAGCGTGTTCACCAATAATCCCCTTCGTTTGATTCGTAAGAGGAATATGCAGTGTAATATAATCACATGTTGCAAAAATTTCATCTAAACTAAATGCTCTTTGCACATGTGTAGAAAGGCGCCATGCAGTTTCAACTGAAATGTAAGGATCATATCCGACAACGTCCATTCCTAAAGCTAACGCATCGTTCGCGACTAAAGCACCGATTGCGCCAAGGCCGATAACCCCTAAACGCTTCCCTGCAATTTCTGACCCAACAAATTGTTTCTTTCCTGATTCAACAAGCTGCGGTACTTCATCACCTTCTAAATTTTTCGTCCAGCTTACTCCGTTAATAATGTTACGTGAAGACATAATAAGGCTGGCGATAATAAGTTCCTTTACTGCATTGGCATTCGCTCCTGGTGTATTAAATACTACAATCCCTTTTTCTGTACATCGCTCCACAGGAATATTATTTACACCGGCACCAGCTCTTGCAATCGCCTTTAAGTCTTTTGAAAAATCTTCTTGATGTAAAGAATAGCTGCGCAGTAAAATACCGTCTGGGTGGTCCATTCTATCCCCTACTTCATAGCGATCTCCGCTGAGTACTTGCAAACCTTTTTCTGCAATTTGATTTAACGTTTGAACACGAAACATATCCCCATCTCCCTATCTATTCTCAAGCTCGAATTCCTTCATATAATTTACTAATTGCTGTACGCCGTGTACTGGCATCGCATTATAAATACTAGCGCGCATACCACCGACTGAGCGATGTCCTTTTAATGTAACAAGACCGCGTTCTTTCGCTTTTTGTAAAAACTCACTGTTCAGCTCTTCTGATGATGTTGTAAACGGAATGTTCATAAGTGATCGATACGCAAGATCAACTGGTGAAGTAAACAATTTTGATTCATCTAAGAAATTGTAAAGAAGTGAAGATTTCATTCTATTCTGTTCTTCAATCGCAGATACCCCGCCTTGCTCTTTCAACCACTCTAGTACAAGTTTCGTTACGTAAATACTAAAGGACGGCGGTGTATTATATAAGGAGTTATTTTTGCTGTAAGTTTCATAGTTTAACATCGTAGGACAAGAGCGATCTGCTCCCCCAATTAAATCTCTTTTTATAATAGCAATCGTTAAGCCCGCTGGCCCTAAATTCTTTTGCGCTCCCGCATATATAAGGCCAAACTTCGAAACATCGTATTGTTCTGATAAAATATTTGAGGACATATCCGCAACGAGCGGTACTGTATCTAAATGTGGAATGTCCACATATTTCGTCCCCTCAATTGTATTATTCGTTGTAATATGTACATAATCTAGTTTCTCATCGCTGAGTAAACCATCCAATTTAGGAATTGTAGTAAACTTCGCTTGTTCAGAAGAAGCAAGCACTTGTACTTCTCCTACTTTTTCAGCTTCTTGCAGCGCCTTTTTAGACCATGAGCCAGTCAATACGTACCCTGCTTTTTTATACGTATTCATTAAATTTAACGGTATCATAGAGAATTGTAATGACGCACCGCCTTGTAAAAACAGTACTTCATACTCATCAGGAATGTTCATTAATTCACGAATTAGGTTACTCGCTTCATCTATAATACTTTGAAAATAAGAAGATCGATGACTCATTTCCATAATAGACATGCCTGTCCCGTTATAATTTACAAGCTCCTTTTGCACTTTCTCTAAAACTGGCAAAGGGAGTATTGATGGTCCAGCTGAAAAATTATACACTCTCTCCATCACCCTGAAAACCTCCCTATTTCTCATTTTTATTAATTTTTAAACTTTCTGAATTATAACCTAAAATATAATACGTGGTCAATTTGTTTTCTATTATTACGGCGTAAGACGCAATGGAATCGCTTGCATGTGTAAACTATTTTTTATAAACATATAAAAAAGTGTTAAGTACATAATCGTACTTAACACTCTAGTAATAAAGTATAATTGCTAATTGTCCGTGAAGAACCGATCAAAAATTTGATAAATAGCAGAAAGACCAATGAGCCAATAAATAGTGTCCACAAGCGCCGGCATAGAACCAAACCATTTCTCAACTACATTGTAATCTAACGCTACAAACAACCAATTCAAACCGCCAAGAATCACCAAAATTACTGTAAGGTAAGACAAAAATTTCATTATGATTGCCCCCTAGGTGATAAGATGGTGAAAGGCCTTTCACTAGAAATATATGTGGTAAAATTCAAAACTTACCTATTTAATAAAAATTATTTTCGGTACCAGCCGTTAATAACTGCCTCCGCCTCTTTACTTTGTATTTGATACGCATGCGTACTATTATGAGAGCCAATAAACCAAATTGAAAAACCTTTAAAATATGGTTTCGGTTCTAATACATCACGGTAAGCGCGCCATCCGTTTAATTGTACGTCTTTTGAAAACACATTTGTTACATCTGGATTCCACGGATTTTGCAATCCAAGTTCACGCGCCGGAACATTAAATCCACCAAAATAAACGGGCTTTCCTGTTGCTTTATGTAATTGTTCCAATTGCTGCACAACATTTTGTCCACGATTATACACTGTCGTCGCAAATAAACTTTGCTTCACTTCTTCGTATGATGGATTTCTTTTTCCCGAAACTTCAAACCAACTATCGATACTAACAATATCCACCTTTTTTAAATACGGACGATTAATTTTCTCTACAAACTTCGCTTCATAAGAAGGATCCCAACTTGCTGTTAACCACCAATTCATTTGATATAAAACATTTCCTTTATACTGCTGACGAACAAAATCAATCGTATCGCTCCAGTATCCTTCTGCATATTCCATATTCACAAAATTAGAGGCAATCTTAAGTCCATACACATTATATTTACTTGTAATCGAATTAAAGATATCTTGTAAAATAACCGTTTTCCAATTCCAGAAGAAATCATTAATATTACTCGGATTCCATTCCGTTTCCCCAACATTTCCTTGCTGAATATACGGGAACGGTTCCACTATAACTTGAATATTACGCTTTAATAATTCTTGAATAAAAATAATAGCCTTTTTCTTTTGCGCTTGGTTAATTACCATGTTCGTAGAAGTTACATTCGGAATATCTACCTGGATCGGTACATTTACTGTATTTAAATTTAAGCGTTCCACATCAGCTAACACTTTCGATACATTTCCAACTTCCCATACCGTTACGTTTCCTGACTTTATCTTTCCTGATTGAACAGTATTCACATCTGCCTGTACATTTCCTTGGAAACAAAAAGAAAACAACATAATAAACACCCCTAAAAAACTTACTAAACTCTTATTTTTCTTCACAACTTTCCTCCTATAATTTTTGGCATTCTTGCTTATTCTATACAATGTTTCACATATATTCCACAAGAATATTTAATGAAATTTCATCAATAAAAATACGATTCATCCTTTATTCACACTAACCTCCTAAAAATAGTAAGATAAATAAAAAAAGAGCGTATTTCTGCTCCTTTTCTATCTTTTCACAATTGAAGTTATTAAATTTTTTCTGATAACCTAATCAAATCTATTTTTTCGTGTATTTTAATTTTTATCTACATTCTTTTTTGTATTAATCTTACATTTAATTATTTTTTATCTTTATAGTTAATAATTCCTTTCTTCTTTCAAAAATCACACCATCATACAAATATATTCTTAACTGTGTACAAAGTAATAATTACTTCATCAATATTATACCTATAATTAATTCTTTTAGTTAAAAAATAAAGAAGGGATAGAGATA
Organism: Bacillus cereus; assembly: GCF_007678085.1. Classification (GTDB taxonomy): domain Bacteria; phylum Bacillota; class Bacilli; order Bacillales; family Bacillaceae_G; genus Bacillus_A; species Bacillus_A cereus_BE. The sequence continues at coordinate 1,673,150 of NZ_VEDW01000001.1, forward strand.
CATATATTATCCAAGTGTTCATTAAATCGGGATTTAACGAACACTTGGAAGATGTAAGTTAAACTTCCCTCCTCTCTTAGATGTTGTACAAAGACATGAAAATGGATACTTTTTAGACAAGAAAGTGGGGACTTCTAATTCTATCCTTGTTTTAGGACAAGAAAGTGGATACTTTTTTATAAAGGAATTACTTTAGTTATATATATCTACGTACATCTTTACCATGATTTTTAATAGCAAATCTGTTAATTAAAAGGTATAGTTGCGTTTAACGATTCTTTCTAACATAAAAATACATCACTATTAAATAGTGATGTATTTTTATGTTAGATAATAGAATAGGAATACGGGCGAATTAATAAGGAAAAGGTTTATGCATAATATTTCTATAATAGGGTATCAAATAAAGATGCATGCTTTATTCCATAATAGAGCATTTAAATCCTAACTTCTCAATTTTATCTACACTTTCTTATCTGTCAACGAAACATTAGATACAATTATCAATCTATTTCCCTTTTAGGCTCTACCAACATGATGTGGGATTCCTTTTCAGTGAAAGGTTTATGCTCAACGCCTCTCGGGACAATAAACATCTCGCCCTTAGAAATTTTCACCTGTCCATCACGAAAATCGATGAACATCTCCCCTTCAAGCACAATAAATAGCTTATCCGTATTAGGATGCTCATGCCATATAAAATCTCCATTAGCCTTAAAAAGCTGAATTTGATCATCATTCATTTCACCAATCACTCGTGGATACCAATAATCGTTAATTTTAGATAACTCGTCATTTAGTTTAATAGGTTGGTAATGGATAATAATCCCTCCTCATTTTTAACTTCCACTATATTACAGTAATCTAAGTAAAAAAGTCATCATTACACTTAAAAAGAAAATGCTCAGGCCAGAACTTTTCATTCAAATAGTACAAAGGAGTGATTTCAATGAAAGTTCTTTCAATCCAATGTTTCCTTTAACTCTCCATAAGTATAGAACAGTGATTTTCAAATAAGAATGGACCCCTGTTGACATTAGTATGGATTATTGATGAACTTCTCGCGATATTTAGTAGGCGAAATGCCAACTCGCTTCTTGAAAACTCTACTAAAATAAAAAGGGTCTGCGATTCCAACAGCCTGCGCAATTTGTTGTACAGGCACAACACTTGTACATAACATTTTTTGAGCCATCTTTATACGATAGTTCAATAAATATTCTGCTGGCCCCATACCTGCATGCTTTCTAAACACGTAAGAAAGACGATTTCGATTAACATTATTTTGTTCTGTAAGCGTATGTATTGTAATATCTTTATAATAGTATTTATGAACGTAACTAGATATTCGTTCGAATAAAGTATGCGACTCATAGTTGTTTTCTCGATTGACAACACTTAATAAAGCTTCATTCAACGCTTCGCGAAACAACATTTCGGTCTGAAACATCGAAATGCCTCCACGCTGATTATACACATCCCAAAGACGCATAAGTAATTCGACAAGACGAGGAGATTGTCCTGTTAATAATTCAAAATGCTGATGAATAAAGCCAGAGTCTTCTCGTTCTGAATTGCTTATCCGATATAAAACAAGAATATATTCCCAGTTTATTTCACCAAGCATTTTATGGGCTAATGTCATTTTTGCACCCCCATGTATAACTTTTCCTGGAGAAAGGGTATACGGCGTACCATTAAATTGAAATTGCGTCTTCCCTGTAAGTGGAAATACAAATCCTGGGAAAGAATCTGTAGACTCAGCACAAGGCACACCTGGATTTTTAGCATAACGATATACTCCTTCTACTCGGAAAGGAGTATTGGCAAGATACTCTGCTAACTCATTCACGTCTAACTTCACAATGCACGCCTCATTTCAATGATAGTTTTCTTGTAATTCGCGAGATTAATTGGTGTACATTCTGGGCAACGCTAAAATAAAAATAGTACATACGACTTAACAAGATCTGGTTACTAACCCTATAAATATATTGTTTTTTATTTAGTCTACTGTTAAGCAGCTTTATTGAAAGTCAGAATTTTAACCTTACTACATAATATTAGTATGTATAAATGTTATTTGTAAATTACGTTAATTAAATTATACGATTTTAGTTTGTGTTCATAGTGTAATTTTTAGTTTGTATGAAGTTTTAAATCGAGACTGTTTACAATGTAGTTTGCGATAAATAAGAAATTAATCTTTTGTTTAAAAATGATTAATTTCTTTTTATGATTTAAATGTATTTTAATTTTATTATAAAAGAGCCTAAATCATAGCCGGTTTTTATTATAGCTATAACTGAAATTAGGGCCAATGTATATTTAATAAATGGATTTTTTAGGAACCCCTTTATATTTTTCATATTTTAAACCTCCATTCTCGATTGAAAATATTCTTGTTCGAGGATAAAAGCCCGCCTAAAATTAGGAGGACCTTTATCTTTCATATAAGTGAATCCGATTTTATGATTTTAAAAATGAGTGTCATCTGTTATACCCCTATAACGCTAACTGTTCAGAACATGCTCTGACATTATTAGTATTATTATACTCATGTATATAATGGATATCAATATTATAGTAATAGGTAGATTCCCTCTGCTGTTAAGTAATAATACAATTGTTTAATTACAAATAAAATTGTTACATTTACAATAAAGGTATTTAAAAATTCCAGTGATTTTATTCGGTTAAAGGTACATTTTCTTGAATAATAGAAAGGAATATTCATAAGTAAATCGAAGTTAATTCAGAAGCTGTTATCTAGTATAGCATCGGCACGTACTACTCAACATTAAGGAGGAAATCGATTATGAGTGACACACAGATATTACGAGGATTAACCACAGTCAGTTTTTGGACGGATGATCTAGCAGCGGCAAAGAAGTGGTACGCCGAGCTGTTGGGCATCGAACCTTACTTCGAACGTCCAGGATATACCGAGTTTCGTCTTGGCGATTACCAGCACGAGCTGGGGCTGATTGATAGCCGCTATGCGCCCAATGGTTCAGCGACCGGACCGGCCGGTGCTGTAGTGTACTGGCACGTCGATAATGTAGCAGCAACTTTCAAATATCTGATATCTATGGGAGCGAAAGAATACGAGGCACCCACAGAGCGCGGTGAGGGGTTTATTACTGCTTCCGTGGTCGATCCCTTTGGGAACATCTTAGGGATTATGTACAATCAGCATTATTTAGAGGTTCTGGGTTCGACTAGAAAAACGTAATTTTACAGTTCACCAAGGCTTGGTAAGCTGCATAATGTTCTCTGCTTTCCAGATCTCCATTCCAAAAATTATTCATAAATGTGTCTGATACAGTGTCAATGCAGCAGGAATAGTTTCCTCATAATTTACAATCGCATCTCGCATATTCAACCAGGTTTCTTTATCACCTAAGGATATCAGTCCTTCCCACGCAGCATTTAAATCCTTTTTATTAAAAAATGACTCTTCCAATTTTGGAGGGATTTCTCCATACATAGCTCCTTCTTGAATATCAGAGTCAACTAAATTTCCGTCATACGATTCATCCGCTTCTCGGAATTTAACAGCTGCACGTTCTAATTCTACTGCGATTTTATCTAATTCTTGCAAAATGTTAAACCTCATTGGTTTTGCTTCATTAAACATCTGATAGAAACGATCACTGCTTGCTCCGCTCCACAAAACCTTCAACTGGAGTACTGATTAAATCAGAAGGATTGAATCAATGCTTTAATTCAGTATCCGTTGTATTTCTTCTAAAAGTCCTTACTCCTCTTTTTACACAAAAACAGACTGTGGAGAAAATATCCTCCACAGCCTGAAAATAATCTAAATATATAGATTATTTCGTTTATCACCTTAACTTACTGTAACCTATATTGTCCTGTTAATTGTTCTTCTGCCATTCGAACTAAGCGTTTTGTAATTTCTCCACCGACAGAACCATTTGCACGTGCTGATGTATCCAGTCCTAATGTGACTCCTAATTCACGAGCAATCTCGTACTTCATCTGCTCAATAGCACTTGCAGCAGAAATAAGAATCTCATTTGTATTACTTTCATGTCTTTGAGCACTCATAATTGTGCCTCGTTATATTTCACTAATTAAATTTACAACACATCCGTATGCTATTGAGTAAGATTTACTATTCGAGACGTAATTATTGCAGTAATTAAGATAATAATAGCGGTTATCAAGCCAGATTCTCCAATCCAAATCTCAGTTTGATATCCTGTACTTGCACGTGCGAAAGGTCCTTGTATAATGGCATTCCAAGTAGTATGGATAATAACCGAAGGCCAAACGCTACCTGTGATAAGTCGTAAATAAGCTGTAATATAACTGAATGGCACAATACAAAAATAGATGCCAAGCACTGAGAATAGGACAGATGATCCCTCTACATATAGACCAGCAATAACTATCGGAACATGCCACGTTGCCCAAATCAATCCACTAATAAGGATGGGCCGTGAAAACTCTGCATCGACTAGCCTTGTGAGCATATAACCTCGCCAACCCATTTCTTCTCCCAAAACTGGGATTAAGTTAAGTAAACTTCCGAAAATGCCGCTCAATACTACTAGATAAATGAAACTGAATGGTTCCGGTAGATACTGAAGTCCAAGTATATTGTAGATTGGTTCTAACATACCACCTTCGGGATGCTGAAACCTCGCAATGCCGCTCAACCAGGCGATACAATAAGTAATTCCACAAATAACCATAGGTATTAGCAGAGCAAAACCTATGCCCTTCCATATCTTTAAGTTACTGAGACTAAAAGATACATCTTTAAACCCTTCTTTCAGTATTATGCGAGTCAAAATAGAAGAAAACGCTGGTGTAAACATATATACCACAATAAGCGGCATACTTTTCGTAATTATTACTACTACATTTAGGATGATAGAAGTAATGATTAAAATACTCAGAAAGAGTTGAAGCCCTATTTTAGCACGTTGGATTTTATCTTTATTATGGAATGATTTTGCGGGTAATATCATTGTAATCCGCCCTTTCCCTTTACTTCACTTGTTTATCGAATTTACTTCTTGTCAGTTACACAGACACAACTTAGAATAACAATATTTTGGCATACAGATTCATTCATCTTTCCCCCCCTCCCAAATTCATAATCTAGTTTTACTTGCGACTCATCAATGTAATTATTATTTATAAGTTGTCATAACCGATAGTACAAAAGTGTAATGATTAGCATATGACCTGTGTCAATTAACTTTATGACAATATGTAACTAGAAAATATGATATGGGATAAATAACAATTGAATTAAGGCAATTGATTCGTGCAAGTACAATGAATCAATCTTGCTAAAAAAAATAATTCAATTGAGGTGGGCAAAAATGAATAAGAAAAGAATAATTGCAATGGTTAGTACAGCTTTATTAGTCACAGGATGTGGAGAAGTAGGAAAGGCTCAAACGGTAGCAGTCGAAAATTCAGGCCAATCAATCAAAAAAAATATAATTAAATCAATACAATCACAGGCTAACCCATTAAAAACGATAGACCCATCAAAACCATTTGAGGATTTAAAACCACTTAAGAAAATGATTGGGAGCGCACAATATGTAGCATTAGGAGAGAATACTCATGGAAGCTCTGAAATTTTCACTATGAAGTTTCGACTTGTGAAATATTTGGTTACTGAGATGGGTTTTACAAATTTCACAATGGAAGAAGATTGGGGAAACGGCTTAAAGCTAAATGAATATATCCAAACAGGAAAAGGAAACCCTAGGGAATTTTTAAACTTGTTATATCCTACTGATGAAATTATAGCCATGATTGAGTGGATGAAAGATTATAATGCTGATCCATCCAATAAAAAAAAGATCCAATTTATTGGGCTCGACTTAAAGGAATTGGACCAAGGTTGTTTTAATAAAGTAATTGATTATGTAAGGCTGCATCGACCAGATTTACTGGCAGAAGTAGAAGAAAATTATAAAGAATTGTCGGCTTTTAATGGTAGTACACAGGAATATATGAACCTTGCTCCTGAAATAAAAGAAAAGTTCAAAGCAAACGCTGAGAGAGTAGCTCGATTACTAAAAGATGAGAATAATCAAGCCAACACAGAAATAGTTTCACCCGAGTACATCTGGGCGAAAGCAACGGCAAATGCAATAGAGAAATTTACCACAATGCTAATTCCTAACGACTATCCAAGTATGTTAAAGCTACATGAGCAATACTTGGCCGATCATGCAATGTGGGCACAAGAGACATTTGGTGGTAAAACGATGGTATGGGGACACAATATTCATATAGCTAAAGGAATTATCGATGAGAAATTATATCCTTATGTTGCGGGGCAGTTTTTGAAGGAACGTTTAGACACTAATTATGTCACCATTGGTAGTACAACTACGGAGGGGAGTTTTACCTTATATAGCGAATATGACCCTTCCACTGGAGGTAAGATTACAACACGCGAGATTCCACAAAATGTAAACAGCTTTAATTATACCCTTGGAAAAGTACCATATAACATGTTTTTATTGGATAACCGTCACCTTAAAGGACAAGCAGAGAAATGGGTTAAAGCAAAAAGACCATTACTAAGTATAGGGGGACAAATCTTCCCGAACGAATCGGCATACTTTGATAAATCATTGCTTGAGCAATTTGATATTATTTTTCACATTCGAAAAACAAGTCCATCTCATATTAAATAAAAGTACAAAACAATCCCGTTTTTGCAGATGCAAGAACGGGATTGTTTTGTGGAGATTAATACAAGTATTTTTTAATCAGAATTAGGTTTCTTTCCCCTTTTAACATCATTTAGAAATGTCATATGACACTTTTACACTAGTGAGAATGACAATAAAAGCATTACAATTCGGTTATTACATAGATAGGAGCGAGAACTTTATGAAATCAAGATTCATCCAGAATGGTTATTTTTTATTGCTAACTTTCGTTACAGGATTGTTTTATTTTTGTTTTTATCTAATAGCTCTGCTATTCAGTTTTACCCTTTCATTTACGGTAATTGGGATTCCACTAGTTATACGCGTACTACAGACTACTACACCTTTTATCCAATTCGAGCGTATACAGACGAAAATTTATACTGATATTTCGACCGACTCTTACGATAAAAGTATAAAAATGGATACATCAAACTGGACTCAGGTGAAATTAGTGCTTACAGATCGTCGCACTTGGTCTGCTGTCTTTTGGTTAATGCAGAAATTAGTGATTGGCATTTTCAGTCTCATTAGTGCAATCATTTTTTATGTAATGCCACTTATGTTGCTGTTGGCACCACTACTGTATCGCCACATCGAAATGAATATTATATTCATACAAATAGATACTTTTGCCAAGTCACTCTTTGTAATGTTTATAGGTATAGTATTTATCGCCATTAGTATTAGAATAGTAGATGGTTTGACAAAGAAAATTGGAGGCTATACACGTAGCATGATCCAGCAACTAAATCAATAGAAGTCTACAGTCTGTGAGTAGTATCACAGTTTTAAATTTAAAAGTATAATAGGCATGAAGGATTAATTTATAATATAGGAAGTAAAAAGGTAGGCTATTTAGGGGGTAAATGACTTGTTAGATATGGTTAAGTATTGGTTTTGGTACGATTGGATTATGTTAGGAGTCCGTATACTTGTTAGTGTCTCTATCGCCATAACCACATTAGATTTTCAGGATAGTTTAACATTGCCACTTTGGATTATTATTCTTTGGGAAATTATTGCCTTCTCGATTCCATGGGTAGCCTTACTGTTCAATTACAAATATTACTTGTTTACAGAAATACTGCTATATGGTGGACTGTGTATATATTTAACTTCTTTATTTCCGGAAGCTAACGTTACATTTCTTATATCGGCTTTTCTGATTGCTGCGAATAGTCAGCATTTGTCCTATTATTGGACAGCTCCAACAACAGTTTTTATAACAACTGGAATTTTCTATGCGGTTGCGCCAAGTAATAGCTATTGGATTATGGTTATCTACTATGGACTTGCTTATGTAATGGGCTTCGCTTTCCATTTATTAATCGTCAATCATAAGCAAAATGAAGCAATTCGTAAACAAAACACAGTACTTGAGCAATATATGTCTCAGATTGAACGCATTACACTGGCAGAAGAACGGAACAGGCTGTCGAGCGAGCTTCATGATACAGTTGGACACGCTTATACTTCTATTATTATGGGGATGGAAACGTTGCGTACCGAACTTGCTACTGAAATGGGTATACAGAGGCTAGATTCTCTGCTTGAAATGGGACGTAAAAGCATCGAGGACGTGAGAGGTTACCTACATCAAATGGATTCTCCGTGTCAATCGTCTTCCTTGATTCAATCTCTACAAAATCTTGGAGCCGAATTTCAGGAGCACGCTCAGGTAAATGTAAGTTTTAGGACATTCGGAGAGGAATATGAATTGTCTCGGCAAGCGAAGATCGCCTTCATTCGTTGCTTACAAGAGTCCCTTACGAATGCAGTACGTCATGGTCAGGGGACTGAAATTATAGTTTCATTGCAGTTTGAACAACAATATACAAGGTTAGAAGTTCAAGATAATGGGAAAGAAAATGTAGAATGGCAGGAAGGCTTCGGTATGAATGCGATGAAAGAACGGGCAATGAACTTGCAAGGTCAATTGTCGGTATATACAAAGCCAGAGAAAGGAATGCTTATTACATGTACCATACCGCGACAAACTGAAATAAAAGATGGACTTATTCGTTTGTTAATTGTAGACGATCAGCCATTTGTTCGGGAAAGTTTGAAGACACTACTCGATAGATATGAAGATTTTAATGTAGTCGGCTTGGCTGAGGATGGCAATCAAGCCATCGATTTGTGTGGGCGCCTTCAACCCCATGTTATACTTATGGATTTAGATATGCAGCACATGGATGGAATCGAAGCAACCAAAAAGATTAAGCAACAATGGCCACATATCCGTGTATTGATTTTTACAACGTTTCAAGATACCGAACAGGCGTTGGAATCACTTCGCAACGGTGCGGATGGTTTTTTACTTAAATCTATTGAAACGTTGGAGCTAGCTAATACGATTCGACTTATTCACAAAGGTGGGACACTAATTGATCAGGGAATGTCTCACAAAATATTTGAGAAGTTTGATGAGCAAAAAGAGACACCACAATCAAAAGCAACCGCTTATGAGCTAACAGCTAGGGAGATAGAAATATTGCAATTAGTAGCAAAAGGACTTCGATACACTACCATAGCATCAAGGTTATATTTATCGAGTGGTACGGTCAGAAATTATGCTTCCACAGCTTATACAAAGCTAGGAGTCCGTAACAAAGAAGAAGCCGTTCAAAAGGCTCTAGAAATTGGAATTATTGAATAACAAAATGTTTTGCGATATATAAAAATGAGGAACAAAGAAACAGAACGCTTTGTGTGGTTTCTTTTGTAACAGAGTACATAAGGCCCATTATCGTATAAGTAAATGTTAAAACATTTACTGTTTTGTCATAATAAAATCATTGAATCTTATTCTCTAAAATACAATAGCCTACTATCAATTTAACTGATAGTAGGCTATTAAAATTATTTAAGAACTTGGTTATGTTCTAATTTAACAGTTTTCATCAGTGGAAATATTATCACTTCGGCTCTAAAGTTAACACTTTCCCCTCTATCCCCTCCGTATTCAATGTAGTCGTATGATACGTTCCGTTTACCCAATCATCGATTTGATCATGATACCAATCACTTCTAAAATGTCCCGATTGTCCTGGCCCTACGATATGATAACCGTTTGACATATCTTTCGTATCAATAACGAATCGCCAAGAAGCTCCGTGATTTACAATACCGTTCTCTCCGTAACTCGCTGCTTGAACGGTAACCTGGCTTCCGCCAATTGGAACTGGTTTCTCGCGATTAAATGCAAGTAACGCTAACATACTAGATGATTTTGAGATTGGATGTGTAAACGCAAGTTGATGGTAATCGCCCCACTTCCACTCCGTAACATTCGGTCCATATTCCTTCTGTAATTTCTTCATTACATTTTCGTACGATGTATGCACAACTTTCGTGAATCCTCCGTACTTCGTAAACCAAGCGCTCTTTTCTCCCGCTACTTCTTTTCGAATCAATTCATCAACAACTTGTGACTTCCCTTCAAATAACTCCATCACATCTTTCGGTATTTCTTTTGAAAATAACGTATTTGAAATCTCTTTCATTACTAAATGGAATAGTAATGGTGCCGCTTCATCTTTACTATCGTAAAAATTCCACTTTGTTAATTGTTTTACGCCTTCTTTCTCTACTTCATTTAACGATGCTTTATTTAACTCTTTTAACAATATAGGAGTAAATTCTTTCCCATATAAATTTTTTTGATCCATCTGTAAATCTTCTAAATCCTTCACGGTATACTTTTCCTTCTCTTGTAAAAACTCTTGAATACGCATTTGTCTATATGGCTGTGCCCACGTATTACTAATATGATACGGATAATTATCATCCACAATTTTATTATTCGCAGTTGAAATAAACCCTTGTTTTGGATTTATTACTTTTGGCAGTTGATCATATGGGATATACCCTTCCCACTCATATTCATCTGTCCACCCTGGCACTGGTAAACTACCATCTCCTTTTTTACGCACTGGTATATTTCCGTTCGCTTTATAAGCAATTGTGCCATCATTTGATGCAAATACAAAGTTTTGAGTTGGTGTATGAAAATCTTGAAGTGCCGTTTCAAACTCATTCCAATCTTTTGCTTTATTCATATTTAATACAGCCTTTAATTCAGCAGAAGGCTCCAAAGCAGTCCATTTCAAAGCGAATACTGTTTTCGTTTTCTCTTTCCCCTTATCCGCAAACTCTGAAATAACTGGACCATGCCTCGTAATCGTCACGTTATACGGAATTGTTTTCCCGCCTTTTACTTTAATAGCTTCATCAACAACTGTAGCTTTTTCCCACTTATCGTTATACAAAAATTCATTTTCATTATTAGGATTTCGCTTCTCAATATATAAATCTTGCACATCAGGACCTGTATTCGTAACGCCCCATGCTATTTTGTCATTGTGTCCTAATATAACACCCGGTACTCCAGCGAAAATAACGCCACTTACATGTAAATCTTTCATTTCAAGTTTTGATTGATACCAAATAGAAGGCGTCGCAAGAGATAAATGAGGATCGTCCGCTAAGATTGGCTTACCAGACGCACTCTTCTCACCGCTTATGACCCAGTTATTACTACCATTAAACTCTGGCGGAATGACCGTTTTTGCAAAGCTTTGCGCTACGTCCACATTTGTATTTTCCAGCTCAGCTAGCAATCTAGGCGCATCTTTCGGATATGTAGGAAATAGCTCATTTGCTTGCTCTTTCGGTAAATTTTTCAGCGCCCAATATCGAAATGCCTGTCCGTGCCAATGTCCCCCTAAATCAAACGCCATATACTTTCCAATCGTTAACGTATCAACAATGGACCATTCAGCAGGCTCATAACCTAATATAGTAAACTCAACCGGCAATTTCTTTTCCTCTTTTGCCTCGCGTATAAAAGCGTTCACTCCATCAGCAAATGACTGCAGGGCATATTTCGCTTCCCCCTCATATTGACTAACAGACGCTTCGGCTGCTCGCCGTAAACCGAGCGTTCGAAACAACTTATCTCGATCAACAGCTGCTTCCCCTACAACTTCACTCAACATCCCAGAAGCTTGCCTTCTACTTAAATCCATTTGAAACAAACGATCTTGTGCTTGTACATACCCTTGCGAAAAATATAAATCATGTGCATTTTCCGCTTTAATATGCGGTACTCCTTTGCTATCTCGCTTTACCTGAACAGCACGTTGCAGGTCCTCTATTTTTATCGTTCCATCTATCTTTGGCACAGATCTCAGCGTATATATGTTCAAAAAAATTACTGTACAAATAACTAACAAAAGAACGATACTACTAGACCAAATAAAAATTCTCTTACCTCTAGTTCGTTTCTTCTTTATGACGACTTCCATATAACCCCTCCTTTCTCAAACTATTCGCTTCTATTTTGAAAGAACCTTTTTGAATAGGAAAAATCCTTCTTTTCTCATGTTATGGATCATGTAAACAGACTTTTCCTTCCTTTCTTCCACTGAAATCCCCCCGTCCTTTCTTAAACCAATTCCTCAAAATCCCCTTCACATAAGCAAACGTTCGCTTATTCTGTTCAAACGCAATTTTAAGTGCCTCTAGTACTGTCTCTCCTGAAAATTTTTTTATCCACTCTTTCAATTCCTTCACGATATATGGAGATAATCTACTTATATGTTGTTCGTAAAACTTATACACTTCACTATGCGAAGTATCCTCTTCTATCTCTTCCTTCTCCTCAACAATTTCTTGTAAACTACTATTATCCTCTTCTTTCGGCATTCCAAAATGCTCCAATAACAATGGAATTTTCCATTCTTCTTCAAGACATGTACGTAAAAACATATGTATGAACTCTTTATTTTTTACAGTCTTTAACTCACGTAACACACATTTCTCTATATTCGTATTTAATATAGGGTTATAGTGTAGCCAATTTAGTATGTATAACTCTTTCGTTTCCGTATCGTATAAAATCTTTCCGTATGTAACAAACCTATTTAACAGCTTCTCAACAGTTTCCATACTGTAACCTGTTTCCAGTTCTGCCACACGCTTCGGTAATACGTAAATTCCACATTGCTTCGTTTTCGTACCAGTTAACAAATATATGTAAAAATAACGCTCCTCTGGCGTTAAATCTAATATGAATTCATCTTGCCAAAAGTTCACCTGCACATTACGGTACACCGCCATATATTTACCTCCTCCTTTTATTTTTAAAAAGGCAGAATTCAACTCTTCAATATACATATAGGAATGAGGGCTTTGTTTTTGCATTTGAATTCTAAATTTTTTTAACTACTACAACGCCGGTTTTATTTTTTCGCGCTTTTTTGTTCTTGTAGTTGTTTTTGTTTTGTTTTTTCTTAGTGATTTATTACTTGGTAGGTGCTTAGTAGGGCCTTATATAAAAAGGAGCTGTTCCAAATTCTCATTTTGGATAGCTCCTTTAAAGTCTTTATTATTTTTTCTTATACCAATACAAACTTCTATATACCATTCATTTATTTCTGCATAGAGTCTAACATCTTCACTAAAAAGGCAGCTGCCTCACCACGAGTCGTTGTACCTTTAGGATTAAACTCATTATTTCCAACACCATTAACTACCTGTAAGCTGTATAATCGTTGAACAGGCTGTTTATATGTGATCAAATGTTTATCCTTAAATGGTAATGCGACTAATTCACCTGTAACACCTTTATACTGTAATGCGTTGTCAATCATGATAGATGCTTCTTCACGAGTGATTGGCGCATTCGGGTCAAAAATCCCTCCGCCACGCCCGCTAATAATTCCTGCACTTGCACTACGTTTAATACCGTCATGAAGTGATGGATGCGCTTTGTTAATATCCACAAATGACTTATTTCCTTCTGGTAGTTTAAGAGCATTTGAGATTAATGTCGCAAACTCAGCTCTCGTTACATTACGATAAGGCGCAAATACACCATTTCCTTCTCCGTGCATAATACCTAGACTGTAAAGTTTACGAATATGTCCCTCAAACCATCCACCTGTAATATCATCTTTCGGCTTTTGTACTTCTTCTTTTGGTACATTGTAGTTAATTTTAATCCAACTTGGATTGTAGAAAATCCACTCTCCATTTCCTACTTTGTACCAACCGTTTTTAACTGCTAACACTTTGTAACGGTCTCCGTTCGAAGCTTTACGAACAGTTTGATGTTCAATTCCTGCACCGCTACGTACGTTTATACCGTCACCATTAACGACTAGCTCCATGCTAGGTTCCGCTGGATTAAATTCATTTGAATCAAATAACTCGTTTCTTTCTTGTAAAGGCGAGTCAATTTGTACATTAACATTTGCATACCATTGAATACCTTGTACGAAGCCAGTCCAATTCCCACGAGAAATTAAAATATCAGGACAGTTTTTTCCGCTCCATTGTTGATGCCTATAAATGTGATCCGCGCTAATTCCTTCTTTATTCATTAAGTAACCTGCAAGCCGCTTTGCATTCTCTAACGCTTTATTGTAATCTCCGTCTTGGTTAACTGAAATTTCAATACCGATAGATTCTCTATTTCCTGAACCATCACCATCTCCTGCATGCCAACCGTTTTCATTTGTTGGTAAGTGCTGATAGATTTGTTTATCGTCTACAGTAAAATGCCATGAAGCAGTTCGGAACGTACCTTCCGTTGCTTGTTTATACAAATATTTCGCATGATTTTCAGCATTCGCACCACGAGCTGTATTTGCAGTCTCGTGAATTGTAATGTAACGTGCTTTCATCGGATTGGCCGGGCGAATATCAGGATTTCCTGCTGGAACAATCCACTCTACAAAAGGGACACCTGCCAGTGTTCCATATTTCTTTGTAGTCATCGATGCACTATACTGAATAGCTCTTGGCTTTTCAACCGGCTTCATTTCGCGAGGAGAACCATCATTTCGACCGTCTACATGTTCAAATGCCTTTTCAATATTTGAAATAGCTTCTTCTTCCGCTACTTGACCTTTTTTCGCTTCTTTCATTTTATGTAACTCTTCAGTTTCATCATGTTTATGCTTATATTCTTCTAGGAGAATTTTCTCGTTTTCTGATACTTCCGCTTCATTAATTTGCATGTAATCTGGAGTTTCTAGATTGAAATCAGAATAACTTAATCCGTTCGTTCCACGTTCTCCTTGTGCGATACGAAGTTGATCAGCTTGAGGGTGTTTACTCTCTTCTGCTGATATCGCTAAAGGTGCGCTCCCTAACATTACTAAACTTGTTGATAGTGTGATTACTCGTTTTTTAATATTCATTGCTGTATGAAATACCTACACAGTTCGCGTAAGTATCCTAACCTCCCTTTATTTTCTCATTAGTGAAAGACTATAAATCTACTATGTTTATTTCACCCTTTTATAAATACTTTCCCCAGCAGGTGAATGATAGTTTCTATAAAATTCCTTAACAGACATTATTTTAAAACCAATTGCAATTGCCGTCAAAAGCACTTATCCACCTTACACTCCACTACTTCTCAAAAAATAGATTAGGATACCTTTTACTGATTTTCTTCAACAAGAAGGATCTTTATAATTTTTCAAAACTACTATCATGATAGTTTTGTCGTTATAAGGAAAAATAATATTTAACTTAAAGACATCACCCTTCAATAAAACGCAGTGTACAACGAGAATGGTAATCGGTTAGATCTTTTGCAAACTGTTGGTTCGGAAACCCTCTGTGAAGCAATCTCAAGCCGCCTGAAGTTAAGGATATATGATGATGTAACCGATAAAATAACATCCTGTTGGGATCAAGAGTATCATTCTTTAAATATCGATAATAATCCCCAAATCGAAACTGTAAAAAACTGTGCTCATGCTCAATATCAAAGAACTTTGCTCCTTCGATATCAATCAAATAAGGTTCTAGTTTGTCATTAATTAATACATGATCAGGGCCTAGTTCCCCATGTATTAATCCATATCGATTTCTTGGTTCAATTTTTGATTCAAGCTCGTACAATGTATCGAGTAGCTTGCTATGACTTGCCTTGATGCTGCCAATATGTTGGGATGCGTAATCTAAATCTTTTTTTGCATGCTTCATTTGCAAGTGATGACATTTTTTCGTGTTGATTCCACTTTGATTCACTTTCCCATGAGTATTTCTCTCATTGGCATGCATGCCTGTCAGCATATCTCCTAACCGCTGAAACACTTTATCTTTTACATATGAATCGGAATTTTGAAAATACACTTCTGCCTTTTGTCCATTTACATATTCAACGAGAGCATAATCATAAGGATAACGGTTTCTTTCCTTATTTAGATCATATAGAATGGGGGTTTGAATTCCCTGTTGCATTAAATACTTGTTATTTAATTCAAATAAATCACTACTATAGGATTGTTCATGTATATCTCCGTTTGCTATTTCTTCTTGAAAATAATTCTTGGTAAGATCCCACACATACAGAACGCTGGAAAATCCATTGCTGCAGTCAATCTTATAGACTACCTTTTGTGCACCGCCATGCATTTTCGTTACATTAGAAACCAAATAACTGGTACCAAATACCTTTTGCATATACTCCTGTAAATCAGATTGATCAAGGTGACAAGTGTTTCCCAATGAATAACACCCCTTTTATATAGTTTTGCTGTCAACCAAACTATATAAAAAATCCAACCCAAATTATAGACTGTTTATTTATAATTTGTTATGATGTTGAATGAGGTCTCGATAAAATTGTAATGTATAAATCCATTGGAACTCCAATGGATTTTTTTAATGAAATCATTCTTACTTCTCAAATAACACGCCACGTAAAACCTTATAATGGATTACAATGAATGAATCTATACGTTCCTCAACCCTTGTTCTTTTCGCTAACTTTACCTTTCTTTTTACTTGATCATTATTGCCCGTCAGTTTAAGTAAATAACCTTCACAATCTCAATGATATATTCAAACTCGAATAATCTAATGGCTTGAAAACATAGTTAAAATATTAAAACAAACAGTACGAGTTTATGAGATAATACGTTAAAGGGGATGAACTGATTGTTACATACGATTGTTTATGATAAAGCGAAGTACCATTATGAAGGTAATTTTCCTGAGAACTTACCAATTGATCAAGCTTTTGTACATACTGGTATGTTTTTAGGATGGATAATTGAACATCATTTATGTAGTCAAGAATTTGAAGAAGAGTCTCAAGACGAAATTAACCAGTTTAAACTTAGACAAATGACTGGCACACAAATTTATATGAACTGGGATGGCGTTTTAGCAGATGACATGTTAAATGATGAGGGCAACCAATTCGCAATGTACTACTTTAACCACGACGAGGACTGGAAATATATAAATGATTACAGTAATATTTTTATAGATGAAGGCGAAACTCTCTACCATGTGCAAGATACTTGGGAAAACTATTTCAAATTAAAAGAAGTTATTGATAATAGCTATAATTTTTGGAAAGATAACTTACAAAATAAAGTGAAACTTTAATCAGTGGGGGTTTTCTTCATCCCCCACTGATTATTAGCCCTCACCAATTGGACTTTTATGGGCAGTTGATCCCCCGCCTAACTTCTTTGCTTTCGCTGAATTTTGAGGCGGGGGTCTTACTTCCCATTAAAGCGGGATAAATAATTATAACAAGTCGATTTCTTATGTTAATAAGGAATCGACTTTATTATTATCTAATTTGCTGATTAACACCTCAACCAAAGATCATTTTACTAACGATACTATTATCGATACCGAATTTTCTATAACAGAACGTTCTGGGCGTGATTTCATTAACACCGTTAATCCAATTAAGGACGTGACTAATGTTTGCGCTAATGCTTTAGCGTTCAAATCACTTTGGAGTTCTCCTGATCGAATTCCTTTCGTAATGAATTCTTGAAAAACAACTGCAAGATACATTTGATGTTCTCTAGTCAGTACTTCAAATTTTTCATTATGAGGAGCAAGTTCAACCATTGTGTTAATACAAAAACAACCTTTACTGAACTCTTTTTTATATTCCTCTTCCACCATATTTTCAAAAAACGTCCGAATTGCTTCTTTTACAGATGGTTCGTTTTGAAGTTTTATTCGTATATTAGCCGCATGTAAATTTGTGTATCTCCTTAATGCCGCTTCAAATAAACCCTCTTTATCACCAAAGGCTGAATATAAACTTGGCTTTTGTATTTCCATTTTAGCAGTTAAATCGCTTAATGAAGTAGCTGCGTATCCCTTCTCCCAAAAAAGTTGCATAGCAGCATCTAAAGCCTTTTCTTCATCAAATTCACGTAGTCGTGCCACTTAAAACCATCTCCTTTCTACATCTGATTATTTATACATCACCTTTATGTACCAATCGGTATATTATATATCGTATTAGATTATAAACGACATGTCAAAAAATCATAATTAAATCAAAATAAACTTGACATATATATTTCTTCGAGATTATATTTTACTTACAAATAACATACCGTTCGGTACGTTATTTGTAAGTAATACAAAAAGGAGCTGATTTTATGAATAGTAAAGAAAAAATGATGACCATTCGAAAACATACTCAGATACATTCACCTGTTCATACAACAATGTCTCGTTATATGACTCTATTATTCGCAATAGCTTGTGGGATGGCTGTAGCAAATATATACTTCGCCCATCCACTACTTGATTCTTTATCAAATGAATTTAAGATTAGTCATTCAACTATCGGTATTGTAATTACTATTACTCAAATTTGTTATGCAATCGGATTACTTTTATTAGTTCCACTCGGTGACTTATTAAACCAAAAGAAACTTATTATTGCTCAAATGCTTTTATCCGTTATTGCTTTAATTATAATTGGAGTCGCTCCCTCAACCATCGTACTTTTTATAGGTATGGCCTTAGTAGGAATTCTTGCAACTGTTACGCAAACACTTGTCGCATACGCATCAATTTTAGCTAATCCAGCAGAACGTGGACGCGTAGTAGGTTTCGTTACAAGTGGCGTTGTAATCGGTATTCTCCTTGCTCGTACATTTGCAGGCACATTAACAGATTTAGCTGGATGGCGATCTGTTTATCTCACCTCCGCTATTCTTTTACTCTTCGTAACTGTTTTGTTACACCGAAATTTACCTACTCTTGAACATAAAAAAGTGACAACTATGTCTTACCGAAAATTAATATACTCTGTTCTCTTATTATTTGTAGAAGAACGACTCTTACGCATTCGGGGAATATTAGCATTGCTTATTTTCACTTCATTCAGTATTTTATGGACTTCTTTAGTATTGCCTCTAAGTGCTTCACCACATAATCTTTCACATACAGCTATCGGTGCATTCGGTCTTGCTGGAGTGGCGGGTGCATTAGCTGCTACTAAAGCTGGACAATTAGCTGATAAAGGATTAGGACAAAGAACAACTGGCATAGCCTTATCATTATTAATACTCTCATGGCTCCTAATTAAATCTATTAACCACTCTCTATTATTACTAATTTTCGGCATTATCCTTTTAGATTTAGCTGTGCAAGCTGTACATGTCACCAATCAAAGTATGCTGTTCACAGTGCGTCCCGAAGCAAGAAGTCGACTCACTGCCAGTTATATGATTTTTTATTCTATCGGTAGTGCAACAGGTGCAATTCTTTCAACAAATACGTATGCACAATATGGTTGGGATGGAGTATGCATATTAGGTATATCTGTTAGTGCTTGTGCTCTTTTATTTTGGATAATAACCTTACGGCGATCATCACAGCTGAACAAAGAATAATTTATTTATGATTAATACGTGTTTTTCTACAAGACTATAAAATCGTATTTACTTTTTAACACAAATCAACGGCATTTTCATATTAAAAATGCCGCTGATTCCAAACTATTATGTATACGATTCGCTATTTCATGATAATAGATTCTATACTAGCGAAATACATCTATTACAAATTCCCTTTAACGTTTTCGACAATCTCATTTATCGTATTTCGATCAAACTTATCACTAATTTCATATGAATCACGATCTCCTACTAGTTGTACACCTACGATATCGGTGCGGTCCTTACCAAATTGCACTTCAATAATGGATCCACGCTCTATTTGTTTCCAAACGAGACTTGCTTCATCTTTATTATCTAAAATAATACAGTCCTCAATATTTTCATCAATCCCTATTAACTTATTGTCATCCATATACCCAACCTCGTATTGTTGACGTTCTTTTGCTTTGCTGCTTACTAATATACCTTTGCTACCATATGAATAATCCATATAGTCCTTTTTCTCAGATTGTACCGCTTTGGGCTCTTGTGCTTTAGTTTTTTCATCGTTCCCACAACCCATAATTAAACTGATTGGCATCACCGTAGTTAGTACTACTCTAGTAAATTTCTTTATCATTTAGAATCAACCTCACATATTTAATGTAAAACTCCATTTATTACCTTATTAAAGGATAACATGATACTACAGCAAAAGCGTCAAAGAGAAAACATTATTTACATCCCCTCACTATGCTGAGAGCCATACATCCGTATTGTTTCTCTCCCCTTTTATCTTCATGTTGTATCTTCACAACAATAAATAACTAAACTCCAAAAAACTAACTGAATTATCGATAAATTCCACAAAGTAGACATCCTACTCACATAAGACTTAAAATTAGGAAGTATGGAAAACACGATAGAAATAAAACTAGATGCTCACAATTAAAATGGTCTTTAAATTAAGAAAGGAAGTGCACAGCTTTGGATTTTAAAACAGTTATGCAGGAGCTTGAAGCCTTAGGCAAGGAAAGAACGAAAAAAATATACATATCTAACGGTGCACACGAGCCAGTTTTCGGCGTAACCACAGGTGCTATGAAACCAATCGCTAAAAAAATAAAATTAAATCAAGAATTAGCTGACGAACTTTATGCGACAGGTAACTACGATGCTATGTACTTTGCAGGCATTATAGCTGATCCGAAAGCTATGAGTGAATCGGATTTTGATCGCTGGATAGACGGAGCGTATTTTTATATGCTATCTGATTATGTGGTAGCAGTCACTTTATCCGAGTCAGATATTGCACAAGATGTTGCTGATACATGGATTGCAAGTGGAGACGAGCTACGAATGTCTGCAGGCTGGAGTTGCTACTGCTGGCTTTTAGGAAATCGCAAAGACAACGAATTTACCGAAAGCAAAATTGCCGCTATGCTTGAAATGGTGAAAAATACGATTCATGATTCGCCGGAACGAACTAAATCCGCTATGAATAATTTCCTAAACACGGTGGCAATTTCATATGTGCCACTACACGAAAAGGCAGTCGAGACTGCAAAAGAAGTTGGTATAGTTGAAATAAAACGTGAAAATAAAAAGAGCAGTTTGTTAAATGCTACAGAGAGTATTCAGAAAGAACTTGATAGAGGAAGACTTGGTTTCAAACGTAAGTATGTTAGATGTTAAATGATCAAAAAAGGTGTCAATCTAAGTAAGATTGACACCTTTTTGATGAGAAAAATGAATGAACTCCCTCAGGAAATCATTCATTTCCCCTACACACTTTATCCGTTAAAAATTTCTTCATTCAATTTATAAACCCTATCTCTTTTCTCATCACTTTTGACAAAAATAAGCTTTCCTTCTTTAACAAAACCTTCTAATAGTAAGCATACTTCTCCAAACGCTTTAGGCTTATTCGTTGTAAATCTTTCATCTGATATTTTTCCAGCTCGTATTAATTGTTCGCATAGCTCAAGAGCACTTATTTCTTCAGAATTCATTAATTCTAATATATCTTTTTGCAATGGCGATAAAGGTACTGGTATTTCAGCTACCTCCACTTTTTCTTTTTCGTTTTCTTCTTCAAATAAATCTTCAAATGAAATTTGATTCATTACTCCTTTTCCTTTCTAACGATTAATTTGTATAACATGAACTGAACCCTATAGCATAGTTATTGTGTTATGTAGTACTTACCTTATTACATAAATATCAAACTCATGTACATCGTTTCATATAGTCTGTTTTGATTATACCAAATATACGTTCTGTCTTCTATCGTAGATTGAAAAAAGACGCGTTTTACTGTTCACAAATAGCGAAAAGGAGTTTATATGCTTTTGTTGAATTGATTTATAAATAAGATGATTAAATTCCATGCAGGTTAGAAAAATAGATATTTATCCCATAGAAATTTATGGTAAATATTTATTAATTACATGTTATAATCACGATGTAAACATTGAATTATATTAAATGTTTACATCGTGATTATAACAAGGGGGTTCACAAATGGGCAGAAAAACAAGTAAAGTTAAAAAGTTTTTTGGATTCGTACTCACCGCAGCACTAGCAACTACAACGATGGTAAGCACGGTAAATGCAGAAACAACTACGAAAACAAACGTTAATGAAAATAGCTATAAGGTAGTTAGCAATAATAACACTGTATTTACAGATGTACCAAAGGACCACTGGTCAAAAGTTGCTATTGATTACTTAGCGTCAGCAGGGATTTATAAGGGATATGGAAATGGGAAATTTGGTTTTGGGGACAACGTTACTAGAGGACAGGTAGCTTCTTTAGTCAATCGATATTTAGGTTTAAAAGCAGACGATAAACAAGGGAATATGTTTAGTGATATTACAAATCATATGTTTGAAAAGGATATTAAAGCCATTTCGCAAGCTGGAATTATGATAGGTAATGGAACAGGTACATTTCGTCCAGATGATGTATTAACTCGATATGAGATGGCAGAAGTATTACAAAAAGCATTTCATTTAGAATCAAAAGGACAAGGGAACTTTAAAGATGTACCAAAAGGTCATTGGGCCTATGAATCTGTAAATGCAGTGCGTAGTAACCGTATCGCACAAGGTAACGAGTCAGGTAATTTTATTGGAAATACGATTGTAAAGCGTGAGCAGTATGCACAATTTTTATATAATGCAATAGCAAAAAACAGAGATTATAATTTCAACATCAATTCAAAAGAAGAATTGAAACAAATGTTAACAACCGCTTTACAGAATGGGACGTTTGGTCCATTTACATTAAATACATTGCGTAAAGATATATCTGAAGTAAAAAAAGAATTTGGAGTGCCTGATGTTTTGAAAAAAGCACCATGTACAGAATGTGATGCACCTAATATAGCAGTATACGGCGATTATAATATTGACATGTACCCTTCGGACGCAAGACACATATGGGTAAAAATGGATATAACTATCAATCAATTAAAAGAGTGGTTTGGTGAACCCGATGAAATCGGGGGAGATATGACTAGCGAAGGCTTTATATATAATCGAGGAAGCTATTATCTTTATTTCAGCTTCTCTGATGGTTATATTCAACGCGCTGAAATATCTAATCATGAATATAATTAATAAGTTACAAACAATATAAATATATAAAGCATAAAAAATCCTTCAAGAACATGCCTTTTCTTGAGGGATTATATTTGTCTCTATCTATTTAACATAATACAAAGCTATAAAACTCCTACTGATTAAACTTTATTTTTCTTGATGCTCCGCTTTCCATTCACTTAAATACGTTGCACATTCTAATTCACTTGGATCATCATATAATATAGAAATAAACTCTAATTTATTTCCATCACAATCTAGAAAATATACACTTGCAGCTGGCATCCACCTTTGGACAATCGGCTCTTCATTTCCTTTCCCCTGACTCCCTACTACCTCTATTCCACGCTTCTCTAACCATATTTTAGAAGTCTTTAAAAACTCTTAATCTACACGAAAAGCGAAGTGTTTCGTCTCAAAATCTTCATTCGTATGTACTTCCCATAAACCGAGCATTTGCTCTTTATTTTCTCCTACCCAAAAGAAAGCAACCCGCCTTTTCGATAGTTTTTTTGCTAATGCTAAACCTAACTTATTTTGATAGAAATCTATTGCCTTTTCTAAATTTCTTACATGTAAATGAGTTTCGTATATGCTTTGTATCATTATATATTTCTCCCTCCCCTACATTCTGATTTTTAAAAATATGTTTTGTTTTTATCATACAAATTAATATATTTTTAAGCACCCTACTTTTGTATAATTTTTCTTTCCTACAAAGGTATAGGTATCAGCTTTAACTAACGTCCCAACGTCGTAATTCAATACTATGAAACTAGTGAGGTTTTATTCCCACACATCAATTCAGTTGTCAATATTTCTTCTTAATTTAATACACTATTTAAATTTAAACTGGAAGCCTACCGTTATGAAACAATTTTAAAAAGCCTTGCTACGATATAAATGTAGCAAGGCTCTTATATTTTTATATAAAAAGTAAATCACTTTATTATGACTTTAAATATACACTTTCATCAAAATTAACAAAATAATGATCTTTCCTATATGAAACTGCCTCCATAGTCGCAATTAGATTCTGTCCATGGAAAATATCAATTCGATAGAAACCAGTACGATAGTTTCGTCTTATTTCCGAAGCACGAGCAACCAGTTTATCTCCTGCTTTAGCCGATTCAATAAATTGAATCGTTGTGGAAAGACCTAATGATGTCTTTCCATAAGCGTTACAAGCTACAGAAAAAGCATGATCTGCTAAGGCATAAATAACAGCTCCATGAACAGTTTCATGAGCATTTAACATATGGCTTTGTACCTCTAAAGTCGCTTCTGCAAAACCTACTTTAAACTCTGTTAGTTGAATTCCTAAGGATTTTGCATACGGATCATTCTTTACTTGTTCTAAAATTTCTGCATAGTGTTTTTCGTGGATTTGAAGTTCATCAATTCTTTTTTTCATGACTAATTCCCCTTTAATATATATTTCAAATGATACCCAATCACTTTAATAATATGATTCAATGATGTGGATCTCATTTATTAACTAGCATAAATATTCAAAATAAGAACTGTACTAACACCATATAGATAATTGTGCCACCCGCTATGGACAACAGCATTTGTCTCTTCCATAAATGAAGTACTATTACTAACGCTACAGCAATCAATTCTGGAATACCATGACTACCAGTGAATAAGTTTACATCTTTAAAACAGTAAATCACCAAAAGACCTATGACTGCTGAAGGTAGTACTCTACCAAGGTACTGAACATACTGTGGCGTAGGTCTATCTGATGGGAACACCACAAATGGAAGGAATCTTGTAAGCATTGTTCCTAAAACAACCATGGAAATTGTAGTGATTTGCTGGAATATACTCATCGTCATACGGAACCCTCTTTTCTTATTTGTTTTCTAAAAAAATGTAACGATGATAGAAATTGTAGCTATTTTAAATGACTTGAAAAAGAATGAACAGCTTATATATAAAATACTTTAAATTTTGGACTTATTAACTTAATAAAAGCGAGGAAGTATTCTACATATATTAATTATTCCTTTAATTGAATTTCACTCGAATTAAGTTTATTTTTCTTCCGTAATACACTAAAAATATAACCACTCAAGCCACCTATAATAGATGGAAGTAACCACCCTAGACCTATACCATAAAAAGGAAGATATTGGTCAAAGAATTCGTTGATTATTACAAACTTTAAGCCTGCAGAATTTAAGCCATCAAATATACTAATAATAAATGTGAATAACAAACTAACTCTATATACAGTGGGGTTTCCATTAAATATTGGGTGTAAAAATGTTAAGAAAATTAAGGAAATAACCATTGGATAAAGAGCCATTAATACAGGGACTGAAATTGTGATTAATTGTGTTAACCCTATATTTGCAACTAGTGTGCTAAAAACCGATAAGATAATAGCAATTTTTCTATATGAAACTTTTGGGAATAACCCATGAAAGAAAGTAGCACAAGAAGTGATTAGCCCTACACTTGTAGTCAAGCATGCTACAGTAATTAATAAGCCTAATAAAATTGCACCATAAGAACCAAAATAATAGTTTGAAACTTTCGCTAAAATTTCAGCCCCATTATTTAAATGACCTAGTTTTTCGACACTAGAAGCCCCCATATAAGAAAGGGCTGTGTATATAGAAACCAAAAGTGTGGTAGCAATAGCAGTTGCTTTTGCACAAATAGTCATTAACTGTTTTTTAGTAGTAACTCCTCTTTCTTTTATTGCATTCACTATAATCATTCCAAAGACAAAAGCTACTAAAGCATCTAGTGTTAAATACCCTTCTTGGAAACCTTTAAAAAATACATATGACGTGTTATATCCCTCAGAAGGAGATTGTAACCTTCCCATTGGTTTAAAAACGGATACGACTACAAGTAATCCAATAAACGTCAATTTAATAGGAGTCAAGAATTTCCCTACTATATCGATAATTCTTGATGGATTAAGTGATAACAAGCATGCTAC
Organism: Bacillus cereus; assembly: GCF_007678085.1. Lineage (GTDB taxonomy): Bacteria > Bacillota > Bacilli > Bacillales > Bacillaceae_G > Bacillus_A > Bacillus_A cereus_BE. The sequence goes on from NZ_VEDW01000001.1 coordinate 1,699,117, forward strand.
GGCAAAAAACAATACTGTAAATATGGTTAATATAGTGGGACTTGTCCCATTTGATACAAAAGGTTTAATTCCAATTTCGAATGATACATTACCTGATCTAGGAATTGCAAAAAAAGGACCAATTGCCATATAGAGAGCAGTCGTAAATACAATACCAAACAGTGGATAAACACGACTGGCTAGTGATTGAATATCACTTTTTCCCGAAAAAACAAAAGCTGTAATTGCTAATAGTGGTAAACCAACTCCGGTAACTAAGAAGCCAGCATTGGCTAGCCATACATTATTTCCAGCCATTTGACCAAGCATAGGCGGGAAAATTAAATTTCCTGCTCCGAAAAACAATGCAAATAACATGAACCCTAGCATTAGGATATAGGAAAAAGAAACTTTATTTGTCATAATAAATCCTCCAACTATAAAGTGTTATACAGTATTTTATTTTTTGCAATAAAGCTTCTGGAGAGGAGAAATCCAGTACAGATTAAACCGATGCATAGTGTACATTTTTTTAATGTTAGAAGATAACCAATGTAATTGTGATGGTCCTTTGGAATATACAAATTACTATGCGGAAGCCTTCTCTTCTTTCTCAATTGGCTTTTTTAGAACAGTAAGCATTGCTAAAATCATAATCATGGCAGGAATAATAAAATTGTTTCCACCAAACATAATAAGACTAATTATGGAAAGTATGAGTCCTATAAGAGCACTATGATGTTTCTTTTGTTTCATCCACTGTTCTACAAAAATAACAACAAAAAGGGCTGTCATAACAAACTCTAAGCCTTTTGTATTAAATTGTACTAATGACCCAAAACTGCCGCCAATTGTTGCTCCTAGTACCCAATAAGAATGATTGAGTAATGTAACAAAAGTCATAAACCACCCTTTATCCACATTTTTAGGAATATCCACAGTAGAATTAATAGAAAAAGATTCATCACATAATCCATAAATAAGATAGAATTTTTTTCTCTCAGTGCCTTTATACTTATCCAACATAGAAATACCATAAAATAAATGACGTGCATTCACCGTTAATGTTAGAAAAAGTGCATTAATTGGATCAAACGTAACTAGCAATAAATTTGCTGCAATAAACTCCATCGATCCTGCGAATATAGCAAAACTCATTATGATTGGATATATTGCACTGAAGCCTAATGAGTTCATAAAAATTCCATATGCGATTCCTAAAAATACAAAACCAGCAAGGATAGGTGCTGTATAAGGAAAAGCTGCACGAAATGCAATTTTTATTTGCTTACTATTTTTCAAATCATTCACATCCTTATTCAAAACTTTATTGAATGTAAATTTAACACAACAAATCCATACAATGAATGAATTTATTGTATGGATTACAATTTTCATAAGAAAATGTGTGTTATTCTACTGATAAATAATGCGAAAGTAATCTATCTTCATATTTGTTATATATTTTGTACAAAATATAACCATCGAGGTGTAACATGCCAATAAATTCATTTGATAATTATTTTATGTCTTGGAAACCAGATAAAAATTTATTAAAGCGTCCTTTTTATTCTTCAATTGCCACACTACTTGAACATGATATTATAAATGGTTTATTAGCCCCAGGAACAAAATTACCACCGCAACGAGAACTGGCGGATTTTCTAGATTTGAACTTTACGACTATTACTCGTGCTTATAAAATATGCGAAGTTAAGGGCTTAATATATGCAATCACAGGAAATGGAACTTTTGTAGCACCTAATGCTGCACGGTCAATTACGATATCAACAGAACAAATGACAAACAGTATCGATCTTGGTTTTGTAGCTTCTTTTGAGGAATCTAATAATATAGTAGCGGAAGTTATTCAAACGGTTGGAGGTAAAAGTTATTTGGAACAGCTACTAAATTACAATGATCCAACTGGACTTCCTCATCAAAAAATGGCAGGCTTGAATTGGATGAGTTCTTTTGGCATTAATGTAACACAAGAACATATAGCAATAGTTTCAGGTGCGCAAAATGCCTTGGCCATTACATTGACTGCTTTATTTAAACCTGGCAATCGCATTGCAACCGATTTATATACATATTCAAACTTTATTGAATTAGCAAAAATGCTTCATATTCAATTAGTCCCAATTCAAGGGGATGAATTCGGAATGCTCCCAGATGAACTTGATAAGCAATGTAGTCAATTAGATATTCACGGGATTTTTCTAATGCCCTCTTGTTCAAACCCTACTACGGTTATGATTGCAGATTTTCGTAAGCACGAATTGGCAGCTATCATTCAAAAACACCATTTAATTTTGATTGAAGATGATATACATGCATTTTTGACAGCAGGTGTTATTTCTGATTACCAACAACCTATGTTCAATTTACTTCCAGAACAGAGTGTTTATATTTGTGGAACTTCTAAATGCATTTGTTCTGGACTGAGAGTTGCTTATATGGCTTTTGGGGAGCCACTGCGAAATAATATTTTGCAGGCCATCTTTAATGTAAATGTTAAAACGTCTTCTTTAGACGCGGAGGTTATAACAGAGCTGATATTGTCGGGAAAGGCTCATGAAATCGTTAATCAAAAAAAATACCAAGCTCAAGCTGCAAATGAACTCTATTCAAAATATTTCCCTGACATCCCGTCTATTGGACATCCTCTGAGCTTTTACCGTTGGCTTCCTATCACAACTCATTCTGATGCTTTAAAATTAGAAACTGATTTACAAACGTGTGGTGTTCGAATTTTTCATTCTGATCGTTTTATTAGTGGGCAGACTACTCCTAGTAAATATTTACGTGTTGCTCTTTCTTCTACAAACTCATTAGATGAATTAGAAATAGGATTAGAAATATTAAAACAATATCTCAGTTAACCCAACAGAAAAAAGGTCTATAGTATATACTACAGACCTTTTTCATTAACTAAGTGAGAACCAGTTTATTCTCTCTGTTTTGTCCCCATATATTTTTCACTCTCTCATAATATCTAATACAAGTCTAAAACTTTCCCCTTTATTGTTAATGAGTATACTACTTTAGGAGGAACTAATTCATATACTTTTTTGAGAACCATGCCATCCTCTACAATTAAATATCTTAAAACTTCTCCAATACTAGCTTTTTTAACTTTTAATCCCTACATATTTTCATGTTTCATCCTACAATTCTTCTCTCATTTGCGATATTTAATAAATAGTGTACCAAAAGTTTTCTAGTACACTATTAAAATCCAGTCTTTCTAAGCCGTTAATAAAAAAAGTAAACCATTTTCTTTAGCTTACTTTAGCATAACCGAACACTAATCATGCTTTTATGGACAATTGACTTTCACCTACTGTCCTCCCATTAGAAGCTTTACTACCCACAAATAACAGGATAAAAATTCTATTTACATTCATAATTTTTTATAATGTAATATGATTAACATCGTAATAATAGAGGAGGAACCGTTCTGGATAAAACCAAAGTTATGGCTTATTTTAGTGTAACGGGTGATATATTCCCTGTTGAAGTAATTACCGAGGCCCTAAGTATCGAGCCTACAAGCACTTATAAAAAAGGTGATGTTGTTGCAAGACGTGATAATCCGAATCTTGTATCCACCAAAATCATATATAGAAAAGAGACGGATTGGACTTTAAGCACTGGATACCAAGAGTCCTACGATATAAATAATCAGTTGCATGTTATTCTAAAATCCCTTGAAGGAAAAGCAGAACAATTAAAACATCTCAAGAAGAAATATAGTTTAGAGTTTCTTTTTATGATAGTGATTCAAGTGGAAAATAACGAATCACCCGCGATGTATTTACAAAAAGAGATTATTAATTTTGCTAGTCTCATTCAAGCAGAAATTCATTTTGATCTATATGTTTAGTATAAATAAAAACGCTATTGATATTGAAATCAACAGCGTTTTTTTATGTGATTATATGTTTTATCTTACTTATACCTCAAAGCAAATTCTTTTTATATAACTGATTACTTCAATTTACCCTCAAAAACAATTTTCCTACCGCACGGTTCAACTTCTGTTTTTCCGTTTTTCTTCACTTCATGAAAGATTGGCTCTTCCATGCGACGTGATGGTGCGTAGCCTTCTTGTTCCATACGTGCTAAGCAGTCTGTAATTGTTTCGTTTTCGAGTACTTCAAATTTCTTTTTATTAGGTTGTTTTGTCATGCCCTAACCTACTTTCTATTTTTCTTGATGCGAATTGATTTTTCATGTAGACGATATATAGCATTGCGAGAATTCCCATTATAATCATAACCGCAATAAAAAAGCTTGTATACTGTATTTTCTCTATAAATACGCCTCCTAATACAGGTCCCATAATACTTCCTAAACTAAAGGCGATTCCAGATAATATATTACCTGCTGGTAGTAAGTGCCTCGGTAATAAATCTGTCATAAATCCAAGACCTAATGAGAAGCACGATCCAATGACCATACCAGCTAATAGCATACAGGCAAAGACGATCCAGTAATATTGATCAAATACTGCTGCAAGTAGAAAAATACCCGTACTTACGCTGAACGTCCACGTTAAAATACGATCTCTTCCGTATTTATCACTTAATATACCGAGTGGGATTTGTGTAATAATGCCCCCAACTGCGAACGCTGGTAATAAGAAGGATACATCTGAAACAGACCATCCTTTACGAAGCGCGTATACTGGTAAGTTACTATTTAACATTGCTTCCAGTACGCCATATGCAAGTGGTCCCAGCAGTGCAATCCATCCTAATCCAACAACTTGTTTATAACGAGAAAATGATGATTCACTCTTCACTTCTCTTTCATCTTGTGCCGGGAATGCATTTTTCGTTGGCAGTAGTAAAAGCCAACCTATTAAGCAAAGTATAGTAGATATCATAAATGGTGTTGCAAGACCGTACTGAACAGTGCTCGCTAAATACGGACCTACGGCAAAACCAATTCCGAAGAATACACCGTATATCGATACTTGTCTACCAATTTTACTCGGGTCTGATGTTGTCGTAATCCATGTTTGTGTTCCGACATGAAGCATATGATCTCCGACTCCAACTAGAAATCTAAGAATAAACCATACCCAAAATGAAAAAGTTTGTGTAAAAAAGAATAATGATATAACAACGAGAAACCCACCAATAACGATAATTGGCTTCATTCCAAACTTTTGCATCGGTTTTTCAAGAAACGGTGAAATAACTAATATCCCAATATATAATGCCGTTGCATGAATACCATTAATACTTGAACTAACCCCTTCTTGTTCAAAAATCATTGCAATGGCCGGTAAGAGCATCCCTTGTGATAAACCGGAGATTGCTACAATTCCAACCATAATCCAAAAAGTAAAACGCATTGACATCCCTAATCTCTCCCTTTTGTAATCCACCACACTCATTATATATTGTTTGCTATGTAATAAGAAAGAACTAGTGGATGAAATAATTTTGGTTTTTTCACAAAAAAAAGAAGCTAGACACATTTCATCTAACTTCTTCCTCAACCTACTTATCTTCTAACCAATCTTCTACATGTTTTATAAATACATCTAAACAATCAATAAACGGCGAATGGCCGCAATCTTCTAGCACCTTCAACTCTGCATTCGGCAAATGTTTTGCTAATTCCTCACCTACTACTTGCGGTACGACGTAATCTCTGTCACCTTGTATGACGAGTGTCGGAGCTTTAATATGCTGAATTTGCTTATTTCCCTCTACAACCCCATTATGTTCATCCGAAATATTAAATGTAATGAGCGCATAATTTACATCTACGAAATTACGCTGTTTTAACATATCGTCTAAATACTTTTCGTAACGATCCGGTTCCGGTTGATTATGTGTATATATTAATAGATTCCATACTGTACGGTAATATAATTTATTCATATTTTTTATCGCATCTAGCACTGGAGCAATCTGTACTGGATCTTGCGCGATTTCTTCTTTCGTCTTTACTAAACTTGATACGATTGGCTGCCCGTTAATATCTTTTTTAAAAATTGGATATCCCTTCATGCCTACTGATTCTACTAAAATTAACTTTTCGACAAACGTTGGATGATTCGCTGTAAATTGCATCGCAACACCACCGCCCATTGACCAGCCCATTAATGAAAATTTTTCTAGTTTTAATTGATCGATAAATAGTTTTACATCTCTTGCAAAGTCTTGTAATGAATCTATCGATTGATTATATGTTGATTGGCCAAATCCTCTTAAATCAAGAGCGTAAATATGGTATTGATCTTGCAACTTTTCAATAACTAAATCCCAGTGTTGTGACGATGTCATGTTCCCGTGAATGAGTACAAGAATTTCTGTATTTTGCCTTCCAACTTCCTGATACGCAATCGTTTCTCCGTTCGATAGTGAAACAAACTCCATTGTTGCAGGCTTAATCATCACAAGTTCCCCCATTCTTTTTAATAGAAAGAAAATTCTTTACTTACTTAAAGAATAACATGCAGAATGTATGTTCTCAACAAAAAAGCTATACGAAATTATTACATAAATCAACATGTCTATTACTAGACAATTATCATAAAAAAGGATATAGTTAGCTAGGTAACTAATTTGAAAGGATCAAAATACATGGACGAAAAACAACATTTTTTTCACATTGTCAGCCAGACTTCTCGAAAATTCACAAAGAAATTTAATGAACGCGTATCTCCCACTGGGCTATTTAGTGCGCAATGGGCTGTTATTTTCCGCATCAATCAAACTGGTTCTTGTACACAAACAGAATTATGTCAGTATTTAAATGTTGAATCACCAACGATGACTCGTACGTTAACCCGTATGGAAACGATGGGCTGGATTATTCGTACAGAAGGAAAAGATCGCCGTGAGAAGCTCATTTCTTTATCAGAAACAGCGATAAAAATGATTCCGGTATGGCAAGAAGAAGTTGATACTTTTGAAGAAAAAACGCTAGATGGTATTAACGAAGATGAGTTACATCAAGCATTTCAAGTGTTACAACAAATTATTAAAAACTTAGATTAAATTGGAGGGATGACGATGCAAAGTGAAAAACTTTGGACGAAGGATTTCCTCGGAACTTGTTTTAGTAGTCTATTTCTCTTCTTAACATTTTATATGCTCATGACTACTTTGCCTGTCTATGTAATAGACGGTCTAAAAGGAAAACCTGAGGAAATTGGTTTAGTTGCAACTGTTTTTCTTATTTCATCTGTTTTATGTAGACCATTTACAGGAAAATGGCTTGATGAATTAGGGAGAAAGAAAATTTTATTTATTTCACTGTCATTATTTTTAGCTGCTACTGTTATGTATTTCGGTGCACAAAGTTTATTCTTATTACTTGCCCTTCGCTTCTTACATGGTATTGGGTTCGGTATGGCAACAACTGCAACTGGTACGATTGTCACAGATGTTGCGCCAGCTCATAGAAGAGGCGAAGCACTGGCCTATTTCGGCGTATTCATGAGTTTGCCGATGGTAATTGGTCCTTTTTTAGGTTTAACAATTATTTCTCATTTTTCATTTACTGTACTATTTATCGTTTGTTCCGTATTTTCATTGCTTGCATTTTTATTAGGACTACTCGTAAATATTCCGCATGAAGTGCCAGTAAGCAAACAAAAACGTGAAAAAATGAACTGGAAGGACTTAATTGAACCATCTTCTATTCCGATCGCTCTGACAGGATTTGTTTTAGCCTTTTCTTATAGTGGGATTTTATCCTTTATTCCTATTTATGCGAAAGAGATCGGTTTAGGAGAAGTTGCTAGTTACTTCTTTATTGTATATGCACTCGTTGTTGTAATTTCTCGTCCATTTACAGGAAAGATTTTTGATCGCTTCGGTGAAAATGTACTTGTTTACCCAGCTATCATTATTTTCACAATTGGGATGTTCATTTTAAGCCAAGCGCAAACTCCGTTTTGGTTCCTTGGCGCAGGTATGTTAATCGGTTTAGGTTACGGAACATTAATTCCAAGTTTCCAAACGATTGCGATCTCTGCCGCTGCAAACCATCGACGTGGTTCTGCGACAGCTACGTACTTCTCATTCTTTGATAGTGGTCTCGGTTTTGGTTCTTTCATTTTAGGTATCGTCGCAGCGAAATCAAGTTATCATAATATGTATTTTATCGCAGCTATTATCGTTGCTTTCACTTTACTTCTCTATTATGGATTACACGGACGAAAACAAAAATTCAAGAAACAACATACAGACGGAAAAGTTTCCGCTTAACATGAATAAGGAAAGTAAACTTCCCCGTTTACTTTCCTTATTTTGTATTTCTTTCACTAGAAGCGTATACTTATAATAGAAATAAAAAGGAGGGACCCCTATGAAACTTAAAAAATCTCCCCTACTCTTACTCATAATCACATTGATATTTGTAATTACAGGGCTCGGTTTTACATACTTCAAACATAATAAAACAATCCCATCGAAAAACAACGTGACGAAGAAAAATTGGTTAGATGACCCGTACTTACGTTGGTCGTATACACATATGAAAGAATTCACTTTAATTAACGAAGTGAAAAATAACCCGGATCACGTTTTCCACTTCCCTACTGCATCGCAAAACTTAGACGATTTTACTGTGGAGCGTAGATTTGGAACGACTCCTCTAAAAAAACTTTTAGACGATAATAAAACAGATGCTTTTGTCGTTGTACATAATGGGCAACTTGTTTATGAACGATATTTCAACGGGTATAACGAGAGTGAACCTCATGGTATGGCGTCATTAGCGAAGGTTTTTACCGGGGCAATTATACAATCTCTCGCTGAGGAAAACCGTATTAATTTAGAAAAAACAGCTAACACATATATAAAAGAATTAAAAAATACACCGTTCGGTAATGCCACACTTCAGCAATTAATGGACATGCAAGTTTCTGCACAGTATCCTACTCATGGATACGAACATCCAGCGTTAGAAAATCAAGATGCACAACTATATTTAGCGAGCAATATTTTACCTCGGGGCAAAAACTACGAAGGTCCAATGAAGATTTATGATATGTTACGAGAAGCAGAAGAAACTGCACCGCCTGGTTCCGATTTTTCGTACGATAACGGATCAGCGGAAACTCTCGCTTGGGTGATTCGAACGATCACTGGTAAATCATTAGCGGAAAATGTTAGCGAACGCATATGGTCTCAAATTGGTATGGAAGAAAACGCGTATTACGTTACAGATGAAACAAAAATAGAACAAGCAAGCGCTGGCTTAAATGCAACTGCTAGAGATATGGCTAGATTCGGGCAATTACTATTAAACAACGGGGCATATAACGGAAAACAAATCCTCCCTTCTTCTATTACTGAAGATATAAAAAATGTCCAAGAAGGTGAACTTGCAGTCGGTCCTGGAGCTCCCATTTCTTATCATAATCAATGGTGGATACCGCACAATGAACAAGGTGCTTTTGAAGTGTTAGGTAGTTACGGACAAATACTTTACATCGATCCGAAAGCAAATATGGTCATTGTCCACTTCTCTTCTAACGCTACACCTAGTAATGAAATACATTCTGTTTACTCAAATATGTATATTGATATTGCACATCATTTAGAGAAGCTTCCACAGTAGTGGAAGCTTTTTCTTGTTGGGGTGTTTTATTTGAAGCCACTATCCTTATCAAAGTTATTCATAATTAAACTTTTTATTAGCAATCCAATAATACGTTACGAACAGTGTAAATAAAATCCAAACTATAGTTAGTAGTCCATTAATTATTGCATTTGAATTTACTACCCCAGTGACTAACGTTTCCATTGCATGTTTACTCATACTGGCTGGATTAAGCTGATCTACTATTGGAATCAAACCGACGATTATTCTACAAGCTAAAAGAAAAGCAATTGAAATTAGCGCAATAATACCTTGACTGTGAAAAATAGCACTTATCATAGTTGTGAAAGATACGATAAAAAGAACCCAAATTAAATAAAATAGTAATCCAGTAATCATGTACGAAAACGGAACAACAGTAAAAAGATAGTTTGTATATAGATAAGAGGTAAAGTATCCAATCATTACACTGAGCGCTACTATTACATAATTTGATACTATTTTCCCAGCTATATACGAAGTAACAGTAACCGGCCTTGTTAAAATAAACGCTAACATACCGTTAGCTTTGTCTGTTTGAATGGCACTCATCATAGAAATCACTAGAATCATAAGACCGAGCTGATCAAATTGAGACCCCAAAGTACTCGCTAATACTTCGCCTCCTTTTTGTGCTGTCATACTTGGATCGATGGTAATTCCCTGCCCTCCACCTAATGCTCCTAAAATGAATGGTAAGTAATGCGTTACTATTGGCTGTGTCGCTCCTAAAAATATAAAAACAATTGGTAGCCAAATTACCTTAAAATCACGTAACATTTGAACACATTCTTTTTTTATCAATATCATTGATTTATTCATTTTTGCACCACCAATTTCAAGAAAATTTCTTCTAAAGTATCGTTGCTTATTTCAAATTTTACGATGTCCACATTATGTTCGAGTGCATTTTGCAGTAACATATTTTTATTTATTTCGATACTCTCAACCTTCACTTTGACTTTAAGTCCTATCACTTCTACATCCTTCACATACGGTAAATTTTTCACAACGTCAATCCACTCTCGATCTTTAGCTGTAATTTCAATGATTAATTTATTTTCACTATTGCGGTGTAAAAGCTCCGTAATTGTTGTATCTTCTATCTTTGTTCCATCTTTAATCATGACAAATCGCTCACAAATTTCTTCTGCATCACTCAATATATGGGTTGATAATAAAATAGTCGTATCTTTTTTTATTTCTTCAATCAGATTTAATACTTCCCTTCTGCCTATTGGATCTAATGCAGATACCGGTTCATCCATGACAATAAGCGCTGGTTTATGCAGTAATGCTTGTGCAATACCGAGTCTTTGTTTCATTCCACCAGAAAATGTACTCACCTTCGAATCCTCTTCCCCACTTAATCCAACTTTCTCCAAAATTTCTGGTATCGACTTTGCCAATACTTCTTTTTTCATCCCTGAAAGTTGCCCCATAAACATAAGGGTTTCTCGCGCCGTCATCCAATGAAAAAAATTAGGGTATTGGGGTAAGTAGCCAATTTCCCTTTTCATTTTTGATATTTTTATCCCATTCAATAACACTTCACCAACATCTGGATTAATAATATCTGAAATTACTTTTATTAATGTAGATTTCCCTGCTCCATTTGGTCCGATTAACCCTACACATTCTCCTGATTGCAGTTCCATGGAGAAAGTATTAACAGCAATTTTTCCTTTAAATGATTTTGTTACATTTCTAATCTCTAATTTCATAATTTCTCACCGTCCTTTCTCCCTATAACAAAGTACAGAATAGGTCCCAATACGTTAACAAAAAGAATAATTAGCGTCCATATAAGTACATTTTTTCTTGTATTTCTATGTCGGTATAAATCAATTAACGCAATGAAAACTAAAAGTGCTCCCACTGCAATAACCGGCAATATGATTGGGAGAAACGCCATAATATCCATGTCTTTAAGATCATTCCATCCATAATGTAGTTGCATTTTTATCATTCCTTCCTAAACTCATTATCATTATTGATAATAATAATGATAAATCAAGAGCAGATGTATTGCAAACATTATTCTCATTATTTATAATGAGAATAAATAATGAATAAGGTGATATAGTGAGTAATAAAGTTGAAATCTTAATGCATCCAGTAAGAATGAAGATTTGCCAAGTATTAATGAGAAATAAAGAAGATGGACTAACACCATTAGAAATGGTAAAAATCATTAAAAATGTACCACAAGCAACACTATATAGACAGCTACAAACTATGGTTGATTCTGGTATCGTCCATGTAATTAACGAAAAAAAGGTAAAATCTGTTTCTGAAAAATATTACGCAATAAATGAAGAAGATGCAAAAATTGAAGGAAGTGAGTGGAAAGGATTATCTGATGATGACAAGTTAAACTACATTTCTTATTACCAGTTATCACTTATGACACAATATCAAAGTTACCTTAAGAAATTAGAGGAACAAAACAATCAAGAAGATAGTGCTACTTTTTCTGTTGTGGACTTAAAGCTCGATGAAGAACACTTTATGAGCTTTCAAAACGAACTTAACGAATTAATGAATAAATACTACCATACCCAAAATAAAAGCGACGAAAAAGAGACCCCAGTTCGGACCGTCGCTATTACAATTATTCCAGAAACGTAAACTAACTCAATATACATAATACAAGCCGATGCTTCCTTAACATAGGAATCATCGGCTGTCTTCATTTCGTAAATTGTTTTGACTTCTGCTGTATGGCTGGCGAAAAAACTAATTTAGCAATTCGAATGTACTTAAAGATCCTATCTTTCTTATATTAAATGAATTCTTTTCTTTCTTTTCTCATATTCGTCTCATACCATCCGCACTCTCTACAAATACTTTTAAAAAAGAAGCATGGGTAAACTAGTAAATATAAATTAGGAATCCACCAAGAAATATCGAAATCTAAACGGATTGTCCAAAATGTTAGAGCTTGTAATCCCGAACAAAAAGTTAAAATTAATGATAAGAACGCAAAGTGGCTCCAAATTACAAAGCTGAATAATCATCGTTGGAGCTGCTTACTTCTGCTAAAAAGACACCCTATAGGAGTGTCTTTTCTACTCTCTTTAAAGAATTTATATCAACCTCATAAGTATTCCCATATGGTCTAAGCGATGGAATCTCTTCCTTTGACCCATAAAATAATAATTTTAAATCATCATCTTTATACTGAACTACGAAGAAATCATCAAATTGATCAAATGTGTTTTGATTGATCGTGATAAACCCTTTTTCTTGAGCTGTTGTTTTAACACTTATTCTTCGTCCATCTTTAATGACATCATATCCATGCTGATTAGTCACTTTGGATAGCTCCCCATTTGTGTAAAGGACACAAAAAAATTCACCTAGACGACCTATAAGATGCCTTAATTCAGTTGCCTTACAACCAAGAACACTCATCTCAAATCGTAACATTTCAAAGTATGCCTCATATAACTTTTTAATTTGTGAGATTCCTATTTTATCCTTCTCCTTATAGAAAAGAAGTTTGCCATTGTCCCACTCCCCTACAACAGACTCAACATCTGTCCCTTTAGGTTTGTGAAAAACTAATCCTGTATAAGGATAATTTTCACCTACATACCTATAAGTTTTTTTGTTTATATATATAAACAAATTTTTATTAAACACTCTCCCTTTGTTATAACGGTTATAACAATAATCAGCAGGATTAATACTCCCTGGTTTCGTATTAAATTTTATTATTAATCTGTCCTTTATCTCTGCAGATGTTAAAGTATCACCTATTTTTTCTTTAAGAGCCTCTATAAATTGCTCATAAATAGTCAATGTAACCCTCTCCTCGTGTTTCTCAATATTTTTAGACCTAGTAGAACTTTCACTCTATAATTTGGCCTAATTGTAGAATAATATATTTAAGTTCTTCATAATTTTTTATAACTTACTATATAAATTTTACATTTAATTAATTAAATTTCATAGACTATTAGAGTAAAATATAAATTGGAGAATTTTATTAAATGCTCAAAATAAAGATAATACTCCATTAAGAGCTCGTTTATTTAGGAAACGTGTCTTTTTTTATTGGCTTTTTAAATAAGGTAAACGTGAAGAAACATTATAAAAAGCAGGACAATAATATTAAATTAACTTCCATTCGAAGGAGTTTAAGCCTTGCATGAATGACTATAATGACTATTTGGTTGAGCAATCGATACGTTGTGCCGAAACGTCAATATATAAAAAAAGGATCTCTCTTTATCAAGAGAGATCCTTTTTTTACTTCTTCTTCTTTTCTGTCGGTTGGCTTTGTTTAGCGAAATTAGATGAATCATCGAAATTCGGTTGTTTTTTACCAGCATTATTACTTCTACCTTTTCCCATATGTAATGCACCTCCTCTCGTCCTTACTATTCCCAATAAAAAAATCCTCTTGCATCCAAGAGGATTTTTTGTTGTGCTATTATTAATAATGTCCAACTGTTATCGCAGTACTTCCAACACGGTCCTATCCTAACTTTTAACCATGGTGTTGATCCTGGCCATCAAGCCTATGATTATCTATCCGTCTTGGCGTTTTCCTTTAAACTTACCCTAGTCTTCGATTGCTTGATAGGCCGTAGTCCAGAAGTCTTGGATAAGATGCGATGGAGCCGGAGTGGACATCCCAACCTGGGTGAACAGAATTCCAATAAACTGTTTATCTGGATCAGCGTAAGCTGAAGTACCGGTTCCACCATCCCAGCCGAATTGACCAATAGACGCGTAGTCTCCAAGATAGGTACGCACCGCCATCCCAAAGCCCCAGCCACCTTGGATCCCTTGTCCGAACGACAAATGGACGTTATTTTTGGCCAAATCGTCTCGGTATACTTGTTGTTCCGGAGTAAGACGGTTGGTGGTCATCAGCTGGACTGCGGGTCTAGACAGGATCCGTTTAGTACCGTGCATCCCTTTATTCAAAAGCATCTGCAAATACGCGTGATAATCGTCGACGGTTCCAAGCAGTCCACCACCGCCTGCTTGGAATGCTGGAGGTTTACTATAACGTCCACCCGCCCCCTCATCCCACACGATGAATTCACCTGTCTGCGGATTGGGGTTGAAGGCTGGTGGAAGCCGATCAATCTTGAGCTGAGGTACGTAGAATCCAGTGTCCTTCATTCCTAGCGGATCGAATATGCGTTCGTGCAAGAACGACTCGAACGTCTGACCAGTGACCCTGGCAACAAGAACGCCGATTACTTCTATACTGATATGATACTGCCACCGCTCTCCGGGCTGATAGCTTAGCGGAAGTCCACCTAGGCGACGCATAAACTCATCTGGATCGGGCATATCCTGCCCTGGCGTGTCGAATATCCCACTCTCGAAGAACGCGTTCATGATTGGAGAACCCATCAACGTGAGATCCACTCCGAGTCCGAATGTGGAGGTCAACAAGTCTCGTACAGTGATAGGACGCCGTGCTGGGACGGTCTCTTCTAGCGGGCCATCGGGCTGTTTCAATACTTGCCGGTCGGCGAGTTCCGGTAGCCATTTGTCTACTGGGTCGTCTAAATGCAGTTTGCACTCATCGAGCAGAACCATTACTGGTGAAACAGCGATTGGCTTGCTAGTGGACGCCAATCGAAAAATCGTGTCCCGACGCATTGGTGCACCACCATCATGCCTCATTGTTCCAAGCGCTTCGACATGCGTCTCGCCGTTTCGGCTGACTAAGGCGACGAGCCCAGGAATCTTTCCAGAATCGACATGCCGCGCCAATATATTGCGCATTTTGCGCAATCCTGTTTCAGAAAAGCCCTTATTGTTTTGTCCCATTTTGTTCTCCTTTAGTTTAGATTGAGATTTCTAATACATATTGACAATCAATTATTAGTTCTTCAAATAGAAAAATTCCCCTTTTTAATAATTTCGACAAAATACATTTATATACATGGAGACACCATGCATCACTATCAACCTAAGATAGGCTACATTTATGGGGATTTAATAAAGGGGAATGCAATCATTAATAACATTGATACAGCCATAAAAAAATATGATTACAAGATTTACGAATTGATTATGATACATCTAAAAACACCGATATTCTTTCAAACAAGTAAAAAAGCGCCCTATAAACAGGGCGCTTTGCTCCAACCTAATGACTAATAGTAGCAGTTGGGTATAACGTTGTTCCTCCAATTGAAACCTTTATTTCATTTGTTAACGGAACATTTTGTTCATTAATAATTGTTCTCCACCATTCCCATGCAAGGCCTGTACATTCTCTTGCTACGATTTTTATATTTTTTGAATTTGGTGGAAGAGGGATAACTGTAGAATAATGAGCTGTTTTGTCTTTGCCGCTACCATCCCATGTTTTATGTGTTAGTACTTCTTTCCCATTTTGATCAAATGTGAATTCATCCCAAGATACATCAAATTGAGCAACGTAAGCACCGTAATGATCAAGTGTCATTTTAGCACTTGAATATTCTGTGGTTGTCGTCTCGATATAATCTGTATTGTTATGAACAGCAGCAGTTGCATTATCTTTTAAGAAAGTGCTTGTATATGAAATTGGGTATGCTGGATTTTTAAAACTTAATTCAGCATTATCTTTAATGATATTTCGGATTTCATTGAAATCTTTTGTAACAACCTTGTTATGCTCTTTCGCATCTCCGCCTAATACTACAGCAGTAAAGGTACTTTCTTCAAAAATATCTTTGTACTGTCCACTCGTTTCGACGCTGTTATTCTTAAGTAAGGCTTTAAAAGCAGCTTGTACATCTTTACTCTTAGATGTGGTTTCTAATTTTACATAAACCGTTCTTCCATAAGCTACATTTGAAACCATAACAGGTGGAGCTGAATTACTTACTCCTTTACGAGTTAACTCATCAAAAGTAACACTATTATCAAACAGATCAGATGGATTGTTAGGTAGTTCAGCACTTACGGTATAGAATATTTGCTTATATGCCGCCACCATCACTTTTTTCTCTCCATTTGCAACCGCATTAAAATCAATGTTTAGACTGTTATCAAGGTATTTAGCATTAACATTAAGAGCACTTGCGATTTGTGATTTACTATAAACCATAGATTCTGTATACTGCATTCTTGCAGGTAACGTATGTGTTGCGGAATATTTTTCATTCCAAGTAGATACTAAATCGTCTACTGCTCCAGCCACATTACCATATGTTGGGTTTTGGACAGTGATTGTATTTTCTTTTCTCATGCCAGGTAAGTCTATACTAATATTCAAAGGCTTTCTCTTAGCCACTAATAAGCTTGGTTGATTGTCTGCAAAAGCTTTATTGGCAAGTTGTACAGCTCCTGGATACGTGCGATTCACTACAGAATCAATAATCGAAATATCGACTGGTGACGTTGTAAGTGATTTTTTCTCGCGTTCCACTACTACAAATTTACCATTTGAATTGATACTTTCTTTCGGAACAAAACTCTCTACTTTATCACCATTTACAGCTAAAACCTCTTGATTATTATATTTAAGGTTTGCTATGCCAGTATCAATGCTACTAGCATTTTTAGTTATATCATTTGCATTAACGATTTGTGTTTCTGCGAAAGAAATAGATGAATAATTAAGAGTGCTTAGACTAACTAATAAACATGCAAGGAACTTTCTTTTTCTGGTATTTTTCTTAATATTCAGAAAAATCACCCCGTTCTTTTTTAGTAAGATATAATAATGATTGATACATAATAGCTAACTAATAAACTTACATAAACGCTTTTAAAAGTTCTTGAACTAACGGAATTACTCCACCTAAAAATTTTAAAACTGCCATTGCGATTTCCATATTACTTCCTCCTCTTTGCTGTATTAAGATGTGTTGTATATTTATGCTTTCATTATAATAAGCTTTTACATTTGCATCAATTCATTTTTATATGCAATATTACATATTAGAGGGAGAACATTTTTTTGCTAGATTGATGATGGAATAGAACCACATGCCCATCACCCTGAGGTTTTGGTGTCCCCCCACAACGATAAAAATAAATCACTTAATGTGACACCTAAATCTTTACATACCTCAATGCATAATTTCAGAAATGGATTGTATTCACCTTTTCTAAGTCGAATTTGCATTACTTTGATAAGCATATTAGAAGCCTCCAATACATTCATTCCATTTGAAATATATATAACAATAGTTAGAGATTGTAGCACCCTATATTTTCAGGGATACCCCTATACAATAAAAAAACGCCATCCTTTCCTATGATTCTACAGAAAGGATAACGTCTTTTTCGCTCTATAGGTAGTGCAAAATCTTCGTTTGATAGCGATGTAGCAAAACCTCTATAGATTTTTATTTTTGAATCATTGCACCCACCTGCTGATTTGAAAGTTTGTTTAATCCTTCTATTTTTTCATTTCCTGATCGACTTTTTGATTGAACGTTTCTTGATAGAGATCAACATAAGTTTTTGAATCTTCAATCAGTCCATCGCAGAAAGCAGCAACGTCTGTTCCTGTAACTTCAAGCACACCCTTCCCATTAGCTGCGCCTTCTTCAAAAAAGCTGAGAATTTCCGAGAGCGTTCCGATACCTTCGTTTAGTTCAATAGGACCGACTTTGAAGAGGTATTTTTGGATTTCTTTATATACAATTTGGTAATCC
The DNA here is from genome assembly GCF_007678085.1 of Bacillus cereus. Classification (GTDB taxonomy): domain Bacteria; phylum Bacillota; class Bacilli; order Bacillales; family Bacillaceae_G; genus Bacillus_A; species Bacillus_A cereus_BE. The sequence goes on from NZ_VEDW01000001.1 coordinate 1,717,344, forward strand.
TGTGGAAGCAATTTAACACGAGAAATATGAGCTCTCCACTCCCTTTTTCCTTCGATGATTTTTTTGATAATCATTTCAGTCCTCCTAATTTTCTTGCTACGTTCTTGTTGAGTTTGTCACGCCATTTATCTCTATAAGTTTTTGCACATTCTTCACCAACAAGCGCTGCGCAAAAATCTTTTATATCATCTCCTAATACTTCTTCGACGCTCTGTCCGTCTGCTGATGTAACTTCAAGCAGTTCAAGAACACTATCAAAAATTGGCATTAAATTACGACCGGAAAAATCTCCATGAATCCAGAGATTATTTATGATTTCTTTCCAAACAGTTTGGTATTCAGCTGGCAAGACTTTTACTCTCGCTTCAAGATTTTTCATATTTTTAGTCATATCGCTGCCAGTGATTTTTTCTAAAAAATTCATTATAGTCTCCTCCTTTAAAATACTAAGCTATTCAGCAAAGTTCTATCATTTAATTACATTGATGAATTTATGAAATTGCTTATCAAAATGACGATTTCACATCACTTTGTATGTCTTATAGTAAAGTACCAATTTTGTCCGGTACACTATGCTTGGCTGTTAATTCGTTTATTTTACTTGGAATAATGTTCTATTTAGTTCAGAAATTATCTAGTTTTTATTGGCCAACTTCATTGAGTCGATAAAATTTGTGTGGTGGGCCTATAATGAATGTCTTTCTCCATATACACGAGTTTATTTTTTCGAGCCACATCGTGATGATGTAGATTGTTCCCTCCACAATGTCATTCCAATCCAGCGCTCATAGCTGCTGCGTGATTTCATAGCCATAAGTTGCACCACGGCTAATGATTTGAAGCACCCCTTTCAACATTTCTGAGATATTACCCAGTACTATGTATCACAGGTATTTTGTATTACTTAGTACATGTATATAGTAACGCAGAGTAGTATAACATGTCAATAAGAGGTAGCATCAAGTTATCTAAAAACCAAATCTCAAACTTAAGGATAGCATCAATAAAACAGATATTTTTAACTTTCGGCCTTTATCATATAGACAAAACCCAATTCAATCTACTCTTTTTTACGACACTACATTTACTGGAGAGGATAAAAATGAAAAAAGCACTTTATATCAATATTGGTGGAGAAGGACACTTAAATCCAACGCTAAGATTAGTGCACAATTTAATAGAACGTGAAGATAATAGTGTCTAGTATTCGGCAAATGATTTTGAAAAAAAAAACAAGCGTACAATATTAGCCATTGTGGGATAAACAGCACCAGTGAATCACTTTATTTTGAACTTCCTCTAGTTATGTCCCTTTAATAAATAATCAGCAATTATCAGCCGAGGATTTAAAACAAGCCCTCAATGAGGTGTTGCAGAGCCCTTTTTAACTAAGGTACTGTTCTGAGAAAGTCGTCTGTAAATTTCAGAATTTTCCATCTTTTGAAGGTTATCATCTAAACAACCTCGAATAATTGTAATACATATACATAAGGAGGTTGATCTATTTTGTTTCGTTCTTTTACTAATGGTTGCGTCGCCTTAGTGCAACGTTTCTTGCCAGAACCATTTATTTTATCATGTTTATTAACTGTTTTTGTTATCTTCTTCGGCATGTTTGCAACGCACCAAACACCTGTGGAAATGATTAATCATTGGGGTAATGGAATTTGGGGACTTCTCGCCTTTTCTATGCAAATGGCACTTGTACTCGTGACAGGATCTGCTTTAGCGAACGCGCCTCTTATTAAAAAAGGATTAACGAAAGCGGCAAAGCTACCAAAAACGAATGGACAAGGTATTATTGCCATTTCAATCGTAAGTTTACTAGGAGCATACATAAACTGGGGATTTGGTATTGTTGTATCTGTTTTATATGCAAAAGAAGTGGCGAGGCAGCTGGAAGGATTAGATTATAGACTAGCCATTGCTTCTTCTTACTCTGGATTTCTCATTTGGCATGCGGGGCTTTCTGCTTCTATTCCTCTTACGTTAGCAACAGGCGGCGAAACGTTAATTAAAACGACAGCTGGCAGTATTAAAGAAGCGATCCCAATAACAGAAACGTTATTCTCACCATACGCACTTGTACCAGTTATTATTTTTCTCGTTACGATGCCTCTCATTAATAAAGCGATGCATCCAGATGAAAAACATACAATTACGGTAGATCCTAGCGTATTCCATGAAGAAGCTGCTGCCCAAGAAGTAGGAAACAATACGTTCGCTGAAAAAATGGAAAATAGCATCATTATTACACTTTGCGTTGGGTTGTTAGGTCTCATTTATATTTTCAATTACTTTTATACGAAAGGCTTTAACCTTACTCTCGATATCGTGATTTTTATGTTATTAATTGCAGGACTTATTTTCCACCGTACGCCGATTCAATATATTCGCGCTTTTTCAGATTCTACGAAAAGTGCTTCTGGTATTTTACTTCAATTTCCGTTTTACGCTGGAATTATGGGGATGATGATTGGAGCAAATAGTGAAGGACTTTCACTTGGAGGAGCTATTTCTAATTTCTTTATTAGCATTTCAAACGAAACGACTTTTCCGCTCTTTACTTTTTTAAGTGCTGGCATCGTTAATATTTTCGTTCCATCTGGTGGCGGTCAATGGGCTGTGCAAGCACCCATTATGATTCCAGCTGGCGCTGAACTTGGAGTACCTGCTGCAAAAACAGCAATGGCAATTGCGTGGGGCGATGCTTGGACGAATTTAATTCAACCTTTCTGGGCATTACCGGCATTAGCAATAGCTGGTTTAGGTGCTCGTGATATTATGGGATTTTGCGTTGTTAACTTACTATATGCAGGTTTTATCATTAGTCTATGTTTCTTATTTATCTAAACAAAAAGCTAGTTTTATACTAGCTTTTTTACATAATAAATTATTTATTTCCCATGCAATTTATAATGGTCTTCCACTCTATCTCCGTAAGATGTAATGCCTCAAATGCAAAAAAGTATTCACATACTTTTTCAATTAAATGTGGATTGTTCTTAAGGAAATTCCACTGTAACACTTTAGGAAGAAAATATGTATCATATTCTTTACTTCCCCTTACCACCTCATCAACTTCTCTTTCACAAATCCCTCTTATTAAATAATCATTTCTTAATTGGATTTGAATTTGTTGAAACGTTTCACTACACTTCTTCAATTCGATCAAGCGATTAATATATGTACGAAAAAGTTCATTATCATACTGACAACACTTTATAATACGTTCCATTTCATTCATAACGTACGAGCCTTTTCTTCTATTTGTAATAACCACTTTTCCCGCTTCTCTCGTTTACTCGTTTTTACAGATTGAAAAACTGACCGCTTTATATCGCGAATGCCGCAAAAACGTAAAACACCTCTCTTCATCATAATCCAATCGGCTGATCGATATAATAATGCGACGTACCATAACGGTGAATCTAACGTATTAATTACCCATGCCTTCTTACCTTTCAATAAACCTTTCGGCAGGGCTCCTTCATATTTATAAGCAAATCCAGCAACGAAAATGCGATCGATAAACCCTTTTAAAATAGCTGGCATGCCCCACCACCATATTGGATAAATGAAAAGAAGAGTATCTGCTTCTTCCACTAATGTTCTGTAACGGGCTGTCTCTTTTTCATTTACTAAATCACGTCTTTTCTTCTCTTCATTAAATACAAGAACCGGATCAAATTTTTCTTTATATAAATCAAGTACCGTAACCGAATGATTAGTTTCTTGTAATCCTTTTTGCACATGCTTTAAAATCGCCGCATTAAAACTGGAAGGACTAGGATGAGCGTATACAATTAGTACATTCACTGCCAAACAACTCCCTCTATAAGTTAAAGTTTCCCCTTCTTTAACATCTTCTCTACAATTTGTACGTTTTTCGAACTTTGTAATAAACGATTTAATACTGTAAGTAACTCTTCCTTTTCTAAATCTTTCAGTTTCTCTTTCACCGTACTCTCACCAGCACTTTGAATATCATAAACAACTGCGGTCATATGCTTACAATAGTTTTCATATGGACATTCACAGCTACTTTCTGTAAAATCTTCAAGATCAATAATCACTTCATAGTTTCCTGCATTTCCAGTAACGAAAGCAAATATTTTCTTGTCTTGTATTTCAACATCTTCTACATGTCCTTCTTCATAATATTCATATCCCTTATCCATAATGTACTTAGGAATCCATTTCGTTATATCATGTAATAAGTAAGCATACATAACAACACCTCTTCCTTTAATTCCCTTTTGACTTCTAAAGCCACTGCATGTTATTCTAATAACTGTCAAATAGCAAGTCTATATGACAAACGACTGACACCTATTCGGCGAAGGTGTCTCTTTTCATTTGCAGCCGATATGAAGTGCCTCTTTCAGGCACATTCAATCTTTGACACTACACACTCAACACCATTCCCTGTATCAGGCTGCTTAAGCAGTCTTTTACTCTACATACTTCAAAAAAAAGAGAGCTTAGCTCCCTTTTCCCGCCTTATAAAATACCCCTTTTTCAGTATAGAGATATTCATCAGCTAATGTAATTTTCCCATCCAGTTTCAGTTCATCTAATAGTCTTGATAAATAAAATTGATGTAACATCTTTTTCGTGAATTTTCCTTCATGATGCGAAACGATATGTTCTTGAATATCTAACAATGATATTGGCTTATCTTGCTCTATCATATATTCATAAACTGTACTACGCAGTTTTACGTATTTTTCGAGTGTCACAGTACTTCGCAACCCCTTTCTTCTTAATATAAATTTTCGTAATCGGTTTTTTTGCAACAAAAAAACCTCTCCGATAAGAAGAAGTTACGTATATATCTTCGTCTTATCTCCCAGAACAAATATGTTCTGCTGGAATTAGCACCTGCATCGCGGTTGCTGGGTTTCATCGGGCCAGTCCCTCCACCTCTCTGGATAAGAAAATATTCACTTAATTCTTACTATACGTAATTTCATTTCAATTGTCAAACAAATATAACAAATAATATTTTCTTCTTTACTGTTCATACTATACATATATGAATATGCAAGGAGGATTATGAAATGCACGAAAATGCTCGCGGATATGTACAAGATTCATTTCAATCATTACAAGAAGCAAAACATTGTTTAGAAGCAGCGCTACAGACTGTTGAAAAAGATTTTAATCGCGCACGTATTGAACAATCCCTTTATGCGATCGAACAAGCTATTCAACGCTGTGATTACACGGTTCACATTTTAGAACAAGATTGAAAAAGCTTCCCATCATAAGGTGGGAAGCTTTTTCAAATGGCATACTTCATAATTATTACCGTTATAATTAAAAAATATACAGAATTAGCAATTTCTAAAATACCTACTTTTATAATAGAAATCTTTTTACCATACAACATAATTGCTCGAATGACACTCGGTATAAAAATAAGCGCACACCACGGATTGATAGCAAATATAATGATTGTTAATAGAATATGATACCCCCATGATATACGACGATACTTCGGGTTATTTTTCTCACGTATCATCGTTTTCACATAAAACGTACTTCCTAAAAAATATAAAAATGATATAAGCGCAATAAATAGTGCTGTTTTATCTATAAGTTCCATTGAAAAATAATAACTAACTAAACCACCAATACAGAAAACAATAATCGCACTTATGTCATTTAGTAATGCTCTTTCATTTTTTTGACGAGCGTAATACATATTTACTATAAATAATGGAATCATTACTACTACGAATAAAAGAATGCGCCATTCATATAATAGAGAAACAATCCCAAATACGAAAGCGATGATAAAATATACTATTGCAGCATGTAAAAACTCTTTTTTTCGTCTTTGCTTTATGTACATAAGAAATGGATACGTAGCTAAATAGATAAAGAACCAAGCTAAAAACAATGGAATATGATACATAGTAGGTTTCCCAAGTATGACACTTAATAGAAATGGTATAACGAGCATGGCCCATGCACCGTGTTGCTTCGGAATAACTAACTTCATTAACTATACACCTCCTCTTTGAAAATAGTTCTCACCTATTATTATACAAATAATTTTATATAGTAACGGATATATATTGGACTATTTTTTGACAATAAAAAATGCTCCTTACAATATGTAAGAAGCATGAAAGAGGCAAACGAATATGTAAGTCGCGACCCTACCTTATATGAGTATGCTTTTCTATGCCATGTTATGCTTATCCAATATGCCATATTTCTTTTTAAACCTTGTAAGAATCGTAATCCAAGACGTACTAAATAGTAGTAAGAAAATAACATTCGAAATCGCATGGCTCAAATCGAAATAAAAACTTGCAACATAGTATGCGACAACTGTTTCCCACGTTGCTTCCTGTATAAAACCGAGAAGCCCCCAGAAGTTCATAATCCAGCCAAATAAAAATCCAACAAATAATCCGTATAGAAGTCTTCCCCATAGCTTTTTCATTAAAAATGTATTACGTAATAATCCAGCTATAAAACCAATCATCCCCCATGAAAACATTTGCCACGGCGTCCACGGACCTTGTCCTAAAAAGATGTTAGATACGATAGCTGCCGTTGCCCCAATCATAAAGCCAGCTTCACTCCCGAACACGATTGCAGAAACAATAATGACAAAAGAAGTTGGTTGTACACTTGGTAAAATAGAGAATGGTACGCGGCTAACTGCTGCAATTGCCGCTAATACAGCAACGAGAACAATTTCACGTGAAACAAACGCCTTTCTTTCAAAGCGGATATAGAACGGTAACATAATAACAACTAATAAAAACAAACTACTTAACATGTAATAACCATCCATGATAAGTGTAGTAAAGAGTAATGTGCCTATTATCACTGCAAAAATACATATTATGAATGCAACATATCGTTTGGACACGCTTCGTACACATCCTCCCACGTTAATGCATATGGCAATTCTTTTCGAATGAATCGATTGATAGATGTTGTATAAAAAAAGTTACCACTAAAAAATTCTTTCGGTGCATCATTCATAATGACTGCTCCGTCAAATAACATCATACATTGATCAACGTATTTCGCTGCAAACTCAATATCATGCGTTGCCATTACAATAGTTGTACCTTCTTGTTGTAACTTCCTAAATAGCTCTCCTACTCTTTCCTTCTTCCACGGATCTAGTCCCTTTGTCGGTTCATCAAGTAATAATAAAGTTGGCTTTGATAATAACGCCGTACATAACGCAAGTAGTTGTTGCTCTCCCCCACTACAATCATGCGGATGGCGTTCTTTAAGCGAATACAGCCAAAACTGTTTTAGCATATTTTCTGCTATTTCTTTTCCTCGTTCTCCGTATAATTCACGTGCACGTTCATACACTTCTTCCCACACTGTATCAAATGTAAAATGATAGTACGGATGCTGCGATACATACCCGATCCTTTTAAATCGTTCTTTCGAATCAATTTTATGTATCACTTCCCCATCCCACTTTACTTTCCCTCTCCTTGCTTTTTGTAATCCCGCTAAAATCGTTAACAGCGTAGACTTCCCTGTACCATTTTTACCAACGAGAGCTGCCCATTTTCCTTTTTCAATCGATACGGTTAAGTCTCGTAAAATAAGTGGACTATTTTTTTCATATTGGAACGAAATATGCTCTGCACTTAAAATGACTTCTCGCTTTTCACTTTGTACTATTGGCTCATTCACATATGATATCGCTGAAAAGTGATTCAGTTTCAATTGTGCTTCTCGCACTGTAAATGGAATATATCTTGCATTCCACTCTAAAAACAATCTTGGAATTTGCGGAATAAACGGACGGAACTTTTCAACTTCCCACATGTTCGCTACAACCGTTTTAGGACTACCATCATATACGATTTGGCCGTTGTTCATACAAATAACTCGCGTTGCAAGTGGTATCACTTCATCTAAGCGATGTTCACTTAAAACGATCGTTATTCCAAGTTCTTCGTTAATTCGTTTTAACAATCCTAAAAACTCTTTCGCAGCAATGGGATCTAACTGCGCCGTCGGTTCATCCAATAATAATAATTTCGGCTGCATAACTAATACCGCAGCTAAATTGACAAGCTGCTTTTGCCCGCCAGATAACGTGTGAACAGATTGGTGCAATAAATCTTGAAATCCTAAGAAGCTAATAAGCTCTGCGATTCGTTTTTGAATAATATGTGATGGTAATCCGATATTTTCTAAAGAAAATGCTAATTCTTGAATGACCGTATCCATTACGAGCTGATTTTCTGGATTTTGAAATACCATTCCAATCTCTTGCGCAGATAATAAATCAGGTACCTCCTCTAATAAAACGTCATCATAAAATATCTCTCCTGAGCGTGTACCGATTGGAAGTAATTCCTTTTTAAAATGTTTTAATAAAGTCGTCTTCCCAGATCCTGATCCGCCGGCAAGTGCAATAAACTCTCCTTTTTGAATAGAAAGAGAAATATACTGTAACGCATATTCGTTTTCATCAGCATATACAAATGATAAATTGTTTATTTCTGCATGCGCCACCATATCCATTCCCTTCCTTCCATTATAATTGGTAGACTAATAAACATCGTAAATACGCCAAACATTATTCCATCATATTGCTGAAATAGAATAGATTCAACTTTCGGATAAATGATTAACTTTCCTCCGCCATAATTGCTACATATAATAGCAATGATAAGTAGAATACTTAAATAACTGAGCGTATACCAATCTCGTCTTTCCATTCTATACCGAATATATGTCGTACGCTTCGTTACACCAAATCCACGAGCTTGCATAGAATCTGCTGTTTGCAGCGCATCTTCTAACGAACAAATTAATAATACTTGCAACAATTGCATACCATTTTTCACCCGCTCTACAATTGAACCTGCATCTACTTGTACACCTTTTGTCTTTTGGACGAGTGTTATTTTCTGTAATCGCCTCATAAATAAAGGAACAAACCTCACCGTAATCATCGTTAACAATGCTACTTTCGGTGAAATTCTAGAAAACAAATATAAAAATTTATGACTTGAAATAATATCATTATACGAAGCAAACGTAAATAGAATCGCCACTAGTAATAACCCCATTACTACTCCAAACATAATCGCCTCAAGCTTAATACGGCTATCACCTAACCAAAATAATGTAGTTCGACCTCTATGCGTTAATAACGAATTAAATAAAATGACCATAAAAAAGAAAATGATTGTGCTCGGTAACATCTTTCTTATCTTTTCGCTATTCCCTTGCATTATATTTATTATAACAATTAAAAGTATCGCTCCAATTAAAAAAAGAGGATGAAGACACATCATACAAAGTATCATCACCCCGATATAATAGAAAAAATTCACAAAAGGATGTAAAGAAGAAAAACTTATTTTCATAGTCCTTTACCGAATGCCTTTCTTAGTTTAGTATACATACACCCATTCGATTGTATCTCCTGGTTTCACTGTAACTACACCCGCACTATAGTTTGGAAACGAACCGTTCACACGATATTTCCATCCACTATTATCATTTACATCTTTTTCATATAAATCATTAATACCTTTTACATAAATATCACCTTTAGAACCCATTGCATCCACATCTAATCCTGTACGCTGCAATACTTTATAAACAGTATCACCTTCTTGCACATCCATTTTTTTCGCACCTAATAAGTATCCTTTATTACCTTTTACTGAGATAGTGACTTGTTTTGCTTGTGGTTTTGGTGGTTCTGGATCTACTTTTGGTGGTACTGGCTTTGGAACGGTCGGAGTCGGTATCGTTTTCTCCTCTTTATTCGGATCTACTTTTTGCTCCTGCTTCGGTGTTTCTTTCGGCTGATTCACAACCTTCGCTTCTTCTTTTACTTCTGGTGCTTTCGGTTGTTGTTGTGGTTTCTCTTCTTGTGCTTTTTGCTGTTCTGGTTGCTTAGTAGCAGGCTGTTCCTGAGGTTTTTCTTCCTTCTTTACTTCCGGTTGTGCCTGCGACTTTTCTTCTTTCGGCTTCTCTTCTACTTTTTGCTCTTGTTTCTCTTTCTGTTCTTCCTGCTTATTTTGCTCTTGTTCAGCTTGTTTTTCCTCCGGTTTTTCTTCCGGTTTTGCTTCATCTTTTTTCTCTTCTTGTTTTGCAACCTCTTCTTGCTTTAGTTCTACTTTCTTCTCAGGCTTTACAGCTGCCTCTTCACATCCGGCAAGTAGCCCAAGTGAAAGCATTAAAGAAATAAACCACTTCATCTTACTCATGTTGTCTCTCACCTTTCATATTAAAAATTAGGAGCAAATAATTGCTCCTAATTTTTGTTAAGCTGCTTTACGTCTCCATAATACATATGCAGAAGCGATACATAATACACCCATACCTACTTCTGTAGCTGCACTATGAGAAGATGCTCCTGTTTTTGGTAGCACGCTACCATTTCCCGATTTTTTGCTTTTAACCGGTTCGTTATCGACAACAACTTTTAAATTGTCATCTTTCGTTTCTTGTTGTACTTGTATTTGTTCTTGTGGTTGTTCAGTAACTTCTTTTTCTACTACAACATTTTCTGAATCCACATTTGGTTTCGTATCGATTTCAGGAATAGATACAGTTGACCAGTCATAAATCGATTTTCCAAGATCTTTAAACTGAAGTAGTGCTAAAAATGCTTGCTCTGTAGCCATTCCGCTACCGTTTTGATCACTTGGTAACCATTTGAATTCACCATTTGGAAGTTGGTATGACAGTAGATTTTGCATCGCCTTATGTAGACGATTTTGATCTACATCTTTCACAAGTGATAATCCAATAATTGCTTGCGCAACACTATTAGAATTTTCTTGTCCATCAGCAGAAAAACCACCATTGTCTAACTGTTCTTTATATAAATAGGCAACAGCTTTTTCTACAGCTGGCTTCACATCTGGTCGATCTTGATAAGGAGCTAACGCTGATAAAACCATACCTGTTACATCAACACTACTAGCACTGTCTTTACTGCTTGCGCTATCGTAAGTCCAGCCGCCATCTGTATGTTGCGCGTTTAGAAGTGCATCTACTAAAGCAACTCGATTCCATTTTGAATTCACTGGAACTTCATATTTCTTCGTATCAAATGCAAGTAAAGCAAATGTATAACCTGTAACAGAATTCACTTTATCTGATTCATACAATTTTTGAACTAAATTATGTTCTCCTACCTTTTTAGGGTCTGCATGCATTGCATTCATCATAATAATCGTTCTAGCTAAATCTGTCGCTGAAAAACGGTTAATGCGCTTTTCTACTTTTTCGGTTACTGACTTTACATAATTTAATTTCGCCTCAATTGGAACATTCTTTCCAGAACGAGAAAGGCCTAAAGCTACCCAATCACTTTCAATTCCATCTTGTAACATCTTTTCAGATGTCTTAGAGATTGCGTCATTTACTTGCGCTACTGGAACTTGAATGTTCTCTTGCTTTGGTTGTTCTACCTTTTCATCATTTGTTTTTGGTTCTTCTGGTTTTTCTTGTTTTGGATCATCTGTTTTTGGTTCTTCTGGTTTTTCTTGTTTTGGATCATCCGTTTTTGGTTCTTCTGGTTTTTCTTGTTTTGGATCATCCGTTTTTGGTTCTTCTGGTTTTTCTTGTTTCGGATCATCTGTCTTTGGCTCTTCTACAGTTTTACAAGTACCAAATTTATCTAATGTTTGCTGCAATGTTTCCTGGCTCATATTGCTCCAGTCTGCAACAAAACGAAAGACAACAACGTCTCCAGCATTTAATTTATAACTATCTGCTCCAACTTCTGCAGATTTATCATTTACATCATACAACCAGCCGCTTGTGTCCCCAGCCATTAAACCGTCAACGCCTTTGACATACGTTCCAAACGACATCGTCTCAGTTGTTACTTTGTCCCCCATAACTTTTTGCAGCAAACTTAAAGCTGTTTCCCCATCTTTAATTTGCTCTTCTTTCGGACATAACATAATTCCCTTTTGTGATTCCCCAATAATTGCAAGTTTTGCTGTATTTCCTTCAGCAAACGTAATATGTACTGTATTCGCAAAAGAAACAAATACAAGTGTAACTGCCATTAACGACGTAAGCAGCCATTTTTTCAACATTGCCATCCCAAAATTTCCTCCCTTACTACTATTTACACAAAAAAAGGCCCTTCAAGGGCGTGCAATTGACACTCTTTTTTTGTAAGTGTCGAACAAACTGCGCAACACCTCCGACCCGCATCATTCGCGGCTATATTTGTATAGGAAAAATAATTTTGTTTATGAACGTATCATTGTGATAACATTCACTTTTCTAGGCACTACTTACTTCCATTTCAGTTATCGTAAAACGATAAACCTATACATTCTGTTAATTTTAAATTTCTGTATTATTTTACTATTGACAAAGAATTTTGTCCATGCTTTATCGGATTTATTTTCTAAGAATAGTAACTTACTAGCCTTTAACGATGCAAACTCTTTTCACTAATAATAACGCCATCTTCATCCGCATACACATATTCATTCGGCTTCCATTGTACTTGTCCAAATTGCAATGAAATATTCTTCTCGCCTTTTCCTTCTTTTACACTTCTATTTGGCATCGTTCCTAACGCTAAAATACCAATATTAATATTCTTTAGTTCACTAGAATCACGAACATATCCATTCACAATAATTCCTGCCAGCTTTCTTTCCTCTGCAATAGCTGCCAAATTATCACCAAGTAACGCACAATTCGTAGACGCTCCCCCATCAACAACTAATACCGTTCCTTCTGGTAATGTTTGTAATCCTTCCTTCACTAGTACATTATCATCCTTCACTTTCACCGTTGCAATTTTCCCGTAGAATTGTTCTTTCTTCCCAAAAGACCGAAAAGATTGGCGACATATTTGTAATTCATTTTCAAACTCATCACATAGATCCGTAGTTTTCCACATCTTTTTCCCTCTTTTCCTTATTCTTTCTATATAACATATTCTTTGATACTTTTCGTTTCCCTGTCTCATGTTGCAAGAATTTGTATGCGTAAGAAAAGGACAGAAAAACTATTGCCTTAAGAAGCCACCTTTATTATAATCTATTTCACAGATAAATTTCAGAATATTAAAAATTAACCAAGTGAAAAAAGGAGGGTTTTTATGCAATTACAGACTGAGACAAAAAAACAGCCGAATAAACGAAAGTTTAAAATGCCTGACGCGTACGTACTACTATTTTTTATTGCCTTACTTTGTGCAATAGCTACATATTTCGTTCCTGCTGGAGAGTTTAAAAGAGTTACAAACGGTACTGTTACGACGACAATACCAGGAAGTTATCATTCTGTTCCACAATCGCCGGTAGGGTTTGTTTCTTTTTTTACTGCTATTGAAAAAGGAATGACGCTTGCTGCTCCGATTATCTTTTTAATTTTATTTACGGGCGGGGCTATTGCCATTCTTGAAAAAACAGGTGCTCTTGACGGGTTAATCTATCATGTTATTAATAAATTTCGTAATCAGCAATTACTTTTCATTTGCATTGTCGCTGCACTCTTTTCTATTCTCGGAACGACTGGCATTATCGTTAACTCAGTTATCGGCTTTATCCCAATCGGCATCATCGTTGCACGCTCATTAAAATGGGACGCTATCGTCGGTGTAGCAATTATTTACTTAGGCACCTATGCTGGTTTTAATGCTACTATATTATCTCCCTCACCTTTAGGTATTTCACAAAAAATCGCAGAACTTCCGATGTTTTCAGGGATTGGTTTACGTACGGCAATCTATATCTCTTTTTTAATTGTCACCATTTTATATATTAATTGGTATATAAAACGTTTAAAAAAATCGAATAAAGGAAGCATACTCGGAGATAACTGGTTTCCAAGTAATGCTCTTTCAAGTGAGAAAGAAATAGAGAAAACTGAAGTTCCTTGGACAATACGTCACAAATTAATTTTACTCGTTTCAGCTTTATCCTTAATTGTATTTTTAATAGGCGCTTTCCGTCTACATTGGACAGATGCAGAAATGACCGCTACTTTTATTTTCATCGCAATTACAGCGGGAATAATAGGTGGCATGAAAGCAAACGATATTGCTTCTACTTTTCTAGCAGGCTGCCAAAATCTCATTTACGGTGCTTTGATCGTCGGAATGGCTCGTTGTATTTCAGTCATTCTAGAACAAGGTAAATTACTTGATACAATTGTGAATCAGCTCGCACAGTCTCTCGAAGGACATAGCCCTGTATTTGGCGTTATCGGTATGTATGTAAGTAGTGCCGCATTACATTTCCTCATTTCATCCGGAACAGGTGAATCTGTTATTTTCATCCCGATATTAGCTCCATTAGCTGATTTCATGCATATTACACGCCAAGTTACAGTACAAGCTGTTATGCTTGGAGAAGGTGTAGTAAACTGCCTCAATCCAACTTCCGGTGTTTTAATGGGCGTTCTCGCAGCGAGCGGCATTTCTTACGGAAAATGGATCCGATTTATGGCACCACTTGCATTCATTTGGTTTATCATCGGACTTATTTTTCTTATTATTGGCGTGAATATTGAGTGGGGACCGTATTAAAAGACTCATATTATACTTAACTTGATAAAATATCTATTCTATTCTCCAATCCTATAAAAATCACTTATTCTAGTATAGATATAAACAGGGATTGACCATAGTGATCAATCCCTTCTCTCAAAGTAAAATACCTTTAAGTATTTTAGTTCCAAATTTTATTTACCCATTCCGGATGATCAATAAATGGATTACGATTATGTTGATATTTCGTAAAAATCACTTCATTACGCTTTCGCTCTAAATCATCTACCGGGTCTTGTTCATTCCATTTTAGTAAAACGGATAATTTGCCCATGTATGGATCTTTATTGTTATTCACCTTTTCATTTAATTCTAAGTCTATTTCGCCGTTGTCTCCTTCATAACGAACAGCCATGTAAAATAGCATCCTAGCGATATCTCCTTTTACACTATCACGAGGTTCCCAAGAATCACTATCGTATTTACATTCTGTCGCTTCTGAATGATTCACACCACCATTATCAAAATCCAGATTTCCACGTGAACTATTTACAGATACATCCGTCGCTCTTAAATGATGCAAATCTGTTCCAGCTCCTGCAGTCGTTCCAAAATCACCGTGAGATTTTGCCCAAACATGCTCTCGGTTCCAATTATCAACTCCTGAACCATTCGTAAGTTTCCCTTGCGAACGCCCAGTATATAAGAGTATCACATTGTTTTTATTATTTGGATCTTCATCAGTATCTCTTAGTGCTTCCCAAACCGCACTGTATGATAACTTTGTATGATCATCAATAACATTATGAAGTTCCTTCTTTAATTCTAAACCCGTTTTTCCTATTGCATTATTATAATATGTATCGTCATAGCTTTTTACAATCATCTCTTGTGGTGATGCAGAAGCTACTTCACCGTGTATGATATCTGTGAATGATAGAGATGCAGTACCTAAAATAAAAAATGAAGATAGTGTAACCATAGCAAGCTTTGTATTTCGAAACTTCATATACCCATTTCCCCTTTAAAATATAATTTGAAGCTATTAACTAATAAGTGCTTTCTCCCCCCAAAAAAACTTTTAGAAAGCCATACCCATCCTTTTCTTTTTATTTAATACAAAACTCTATTGAGCCTGTATTATTTCCACACTTTTGATTTATCTACTTCTCAAGGAATATCCTTCCCTAGTAAAGATTATTAAAATATTCTTTACAATTAAAAAGTAGTTTAATGTTAACTTATAAATTTCAATTTTTTTATGCAATCCTGCATATTTGATAAATCGTTCAAAAAAAATTTCGAATAAAAATTAAGATGATAGTTTGACTTTTCCTTTTTCTATAATTGTCTTTATTTTTTGGTGTAAAACCCTTCTTCCTCTGAAGAATAAGTACAAAAATAGATTGGATACCATGTAAGGCACCAATCTATTTGAATGAAAGAAACTTTGGTAATTATATTAGAACAAAACTACTACTATTTATTTGGTATCGAATCTATATACTTTTTAACTACTTCATATACATATTCTTGATTCGCCGCCGCTGTATTTGGATTGTATTTGCCGCCGTTTGTTTTATTGTTAGATAATACTCGAATCCCTAAAAATGGTACGTCATAAGCTTTTGCAATTTGCGCTGCTGCAGCACCTTCCATTTCTTCTACAGATGTACCGTATTTTGTATGGAACCATTTAATTCTATCAACTTCATTATTCCAAAGATCTGCTGAACCTATAGTCCCTTCCACCACTTTACCTTTTGTATATTTATCTTTTACCGCATTAGCTGCTGCAAGTAAATCCTTATCTCCCTCGTAGTATCGGATTTTCTCAGCATTTGGATCTTCTCCTGCACTTCCTTCCGAAGCCATTAAGTCCATTGAAATCCATTTTGTCGGTTCAATCCCTTGATTCTCATCCATATTTGTTGTTTTTAATGAACCTATATTCGCGACTTGTTTTCCTAAAACAATATCAAATACATTTAAATTAGGATCATGTCCACCTGATGTTCCTTGGTTAATAATCGCTATAGGCTTATATTTTTCAATAGCCACTGCTGTAGCGGCTGCTGTATTTTCCATTCCTTTACCTGTTTTCGCAACAATTACAGGATAATTGTCGACAGTGCCTTTATAAAATGTAAAAGTTCCAGACTTTTCTTCCTTCACATTTTTTAACCTTTTTGCAAACTTCTCAGCCTCTATCGGCATTGGTCCTTGAATTAAGATAGGTTGTTGATTACTTTTTGCCTCTACTACTTGTTTTGGACTTCCATTACACCCCACAAGTATTGAGAATGACAATACCGTAGTAGTTACTAGCGCCGCACACTTTTTCAGCATATTGTTCTTCATAAATAATCTCCTCTTTCTCTTGTTGTTTTCTATACTCGATGCTTTTGGTCCAAACAAAAAAGTTCTAGAAATTGTAGAAGAATCTCTACTTTCTAGAACTACGATAGTCAAAGTTAATTAAGCATAAGGTAAAACAAATGCCAAATTATAGATCGGTAGCGCTCATGAAATAGCACGGCCGAATACTTTAACCCGTAGTCCAGTTCTTTCATTGGGAACTAGGTAGAAACGCTCGGACCATATTACCGAGTATATACGAGTGATGATGTGTAAAATTATTATATTGGTAATATATCAAACTTTTAGTGTGCATGCAATCTAAATATGAACAATTTTATTTAAATTATTTTAAATGTTCGTTTTTAAAGGTTAATTAACCGTATTTTCCATTCGAAAACGAAAAATAAAGAAAAAAAAACTTACATTCCAAATATCAAACTAAATCCACCCACAACAATCGAGCTTTTACAAACAATTAAGCTTTCTCACTTCCGCCTTATATTGAGCTGGAAGTCTTTTTCCCTTCGTATTGTGAGATAAAATGCGCCTCTATCCAATTCACAATTATTTCTTCCAACATCGGATGAAGTGGCTTTCTCGCCCCTTCTTTATAGTTCTTTTGAAGCTCTAATACTTTAAATTCCCCTTCAAAACGTTTCAAACTATGATCCATATTTTTTACTACATGTACTTCTGAATCACCTTTCACATAATCACCAATTCGCTTCGCTTTTTCAGGATCAGCCTGAATATCTTTATCACCAGCAACTGCTAGTACTGGACATGTTACTTGTTGTAAATCTTTATAAATATTATGCTGAAAATGCTCTCTAAACCATTTTGCGTTCATCGGTTTAAAACCAACTTTAATTGTATCTTTTTCTGTGTTCATCATTTTCTCTTTTATTTTTTCCATCTGCTTCTCTCCACGTTTCTCCACATTAAGAAGACGCATTAGTTTTCCCTTTATTCCCTTTTGTTCTTTTAATTCTTTATAAGCAATTTCTCTTTGCCTTTTCGTAGCTTCTTCTAATGATTCCGCAGCTCCTGTAAGAAGTATGAGTCCATTAACTGGTGTTCTTGCGTTTACTACAGTCGCTAACATACACCCTTCACTATGACCAACTAAAATGATATTTTCCGGATCAACAAATGGTTGTTCTTTTAAATAGGTAATCGTAGCCTCTATGTCACTAACTAAATCCCACATTCCAGTCTTCAGGAATTCCCCTTCACTCTTTCCTACTCCGCGCTTATCAAAGCGGAGCGTTACTACTCCAAGCCTCGCTATTACATGTGCTAAATCTTTGTAAATATTCGACGCAAGCTTTAACGGTACAATCATTCCATCACGATCAATCTCTCCAGATCCAGCGATAATGACAACCGCAGCATACTTCCCGTCAGCTTTCGGTTTAGTAATCGTACCGTGCAAAGTAAATTCACTATTTATCGCTACTTCATATTCATCAAAGGCCATCATTTTGTCACCCCTCTATTCTTTTATATCTAATTTAAATTTCAAACTCGCTATTATATTTTTGTACTCTCTTACATCTTTCATCGGAGCGAAAACTGGATTCTCTGCAATACTTTGTAACATGCTCCGCTTTATAATCTCTTCATTTCTAACCGTTTTAGCGCCAAGCGGAAATTCTGCAAACCATTCATCAATCGCATCAAAATAGGAATCGCCATGTAAATGCAGGCTATTTACTGTGAAACTAGCTGCACAAACTGTTGCGTATTTCTGCAACATTTCTAATGCTCCTTCAAAATTTCCTTGCATACAATATACTTGTGCAGCAGCATAGTATACTTTCAAAGTCATATTGGGATGTAATGTTTCTATTTCATATATATCTATTAACATGAAAGCTCTATTTAAGATTATCTCTACCTTTTCAGAGTTTGAAGCATTTACTACTACATAATTCGGTATTGTTGCAACAAGTTGTATTAAATGTTGGTACATACTAATCTGCATAATTTCCTTCGCCTTTTCAGCATTTCCAAGCATTTGATACGCTTGTGCAATTAGATCTTCCTCTGGAACGTTAGGACGTATCGTTTCGCCAAGTAATTGAAGCACCTCATTCGGTCTATTGAGTATAAGATAGCAAGTTGCTTGAAACGATACCGCCTCTTTCACAAGAGAAACATCATCACTTTCTTCCTGCACCCTGCTAAAGAGATACATTGCCTCTTCTAAAATTCCAGTTCTTTTATCCGTATCCTCTGTTAACATATGGTGATTAATAAAAAGTAGTCCCATTTGAAGTAATAACGGAAAACAAGAATAATATTTTTTAATTATTTCTCTGCACTCCTTCATTACTTCATGAAACGGTTTTTCACTAAAAGCTTCCGCTAGTCTATGATATAAATTTTTAATATCCTCCTGCTCCATTTGTGGTGTATAACAGATTAGTTCATCAATACTTATGTTAAAGTACGATGCTAACAGTGGTAAAAATGTAATATCCGGATAACTCTGCCCCGTCTCCCATTTAGAAACAGACGCCTTCGTAATACCAATATACGCCGCTAACTCTTCCTGCGTAATTCCCTTTTCTTTTCTCTTATCCGCAATTATTTTATGAATGTTTATCTCCTTCACATCATCACCTCATACTTTTATTATATGCTTTTATTTCACACAAAATATGGATTTGAAGTCGACTTTCGTTAACAAAATCAACCGTTAGGAAACCTCTCTCTAAAATTAAAGGCAGGAACATATTTGATATGTTCCTGCCTCTTTTTTGTGGGTACCGATACATAGCCATCTAGCTAAGATTTTGAAGTACTGCAAAATCAAAAATTTTATCTTTTCTCAATTAAAGCACTACATTAATCTAGAAATTCAAGTGATTTCAATTTTTCAATTATCATTGACTTATATTTGATAGCTTCATACTTTGAATTATCAATTTTTGCCTTTTTTATATTTAACATATCAAATGTTTCTCTTTCAATATCTCTTCTTGCTTCTAAAACTTTAATTGTTCCGTCTAAACCGTGATAGCCTTTCATTTTCCCATACCCTTGATTTGTATAATACTCAATAAATCCAGCAGACCATTCTTTTTCTCTTTCATTAAATACCTTTCTGAATGAGAATTCCAAATCATCTTGTTCTATATATAACAATACTGGATCTAATTTTTCTATGATTTTCGCTAATGCATTAATATAACTTATAACTTTCTCTTTTTTCTCACCATATTTAACCATCCCGATTGTTAATGGATTTTGTATGAAGCAACATTCAAAAATATAAATTTTATTTTCGTTGTTGGCTATTTCAACAAAATCCCTCCACTTTTCAGTTATTAATTCAATATTCCTCTCTAGCGATAATTCATATATATCATTTTTGAAAATGGTATTTAATAAATTTTCAGGAAAATTAGAGCTGTATTCATTTTTAATTTTTTTATATGGCAATACATAATTGTTTCCTCGCTTCGTGACTCTATCACTAATTACTTCCCTAAAATCACCACTATTCACTAACAAACTTTCGAATTCACTTTTATCAAAACAAGATACCCCATCATAATCAGCAGGGTGGTCTGGATTCCCTTCAAGAAATAACTCAACGTCAATATTTTTTTCAATTAGAATATCGTAAAGCAAGCTTGCAGTGGTGGATTTACCAAAGCCAGGAAGCCCTTCTACTATGATTAATTTCGTATTCAAAAAAATCTACACCTCTCTAAGACAAAACGGACTAATTACCCTAAAATTTTTATCTAAACTTAATAAAATTAGAACTTCTTTCCCTATGTATCATTATTTCGTTATTTCACCAAACTGCGCTCTCGTCACTTTCGCCAAGTCATCCACATTCAGCTCAATTTGTATACCAATCTTCCCGCCGCTCACTATGATTGTTTCAAGCGATTGAGCACTCTCATCAATGCATGTTAAAAATAGCTTTTTCATCCCAACTGGTGAACAACCACCGCGAATGTATCCTGACACTTTCGTAATATCTTTTACAGGAATCATTTCAATCTTCTTTTCACTGACCGCTTTTGCTGCAGCTTTTAAATTTAGTTCCTCATCTACCGGAATGATAAACACATGATAATTTTTACTATTTCCTTGAGCGATTAACGTTTTATATACTTCTCTCACTTCTCGTCCAATTTTCTCAGCTACTGATACGCCATCAATTTTCCCATCGTCTGGGTCATATGACATCATCGAATATTCGATCTTTTCTTTATCTAATATTCGCATCGCATTTGTTTTATCTTTTTTCATAACAGTCTCCTTAAAAGGTTATTTCATATTATTAAGTTTTATTATACACCCTTTTCCATTTCACCTGCATAACTTCACATTTTTGTAGATATATTTATGCATCATCATACAAAGGTTTCATTTCCCATTACATTCAAAACCACATAAAGAAAATCGGCATTGAGCCTTAAAACGGAAGGCTCAATGCCGATTTTACATTTAACGTCCAAATTCTTTATTAAATATTTTATCCCTGCCTGTAATGACTTCTGGACCTACTGCATTAATAGCAGTTACTAAAATATGTTCTCCTCCAATAGGTCCACCGACCCTTGTTTCAAATCCAAAAGTCCCACCAGCATGTCCCCAATACGATTGCCCGTCTGGTGTTTTCTCTTCATAAACTCCCAGTCCAACCTTACCTATAGGTGAATCTACTGTTGTGAACATCTGATTCATTAGTTCTTGATTTAAGAGCTTCCCACCTAACAGTGCACTGAAGAATGTAGTCAAATCTTCCACTGTTGAAACCATATCTCCAGCTGCATTTGCCCATGACTGATTAATTTCTGTCAAATCATATAAACGACCTGATCTATCCATGTTATAACCATTAGCATGCTTACCCGGTATGTGCGCACTTGCTTCCATTACGAATGTTTCTTTTAACCCGAGCGGTTCAATAAATCTTTTTCTAATTTGCTCCGCATACGTATCTCCTGTTACCTTCCGAATAATTTCCCCGGCTATAACAGTATTTGTGTTCGAATAGTCCCAGCCCTCCCCTGGTGCAAATACAGGCGGCTTTGCAAGTGCTAAACTTATGAGCTCATCGGTACTATAATAACGAAATGGGTTTTGAGGCAATGTAATATCTCGCATATCTAAATCAGTATATGCTGCAATCCCACTTGTATGGTTTAATAACTGACGAATTGTAATTTTACTCCCATCATATCCGTTACCCTGCACAACTCCCGGCAACCATTTTTCAACTGTATCATCAAGATTTAATTGTTTCTCTTCAGCCAATTGCAGTACAACAGAAGCAGTGAATGTCTTCGTTATGCTTCCGATACGGAACGAAAAATTCGGTTCTACAGGGCGTGGCATCTCGTAACTAGCTGTTCCGGTAGCATACGACCAACGCTTTCCATCCTTTAATCCGCCAGCTATAACACTAGGAATTTTTTTATTCGTTACTACTTGATCCATTACATTTTGTACTTCTTCTCGATGTTTGCTTTTCTTTTCCTTATTAGTGGGTTCCTTTTTTGATTTTGCCGCAAATTCCGAAGCTAAAATATTATTAATCTGTTTCTCTGCGCCTAATACATTAATATTTATCGAGATAACATGTTGACCATCTTTCGTTCCACCAGCAAAGTTAGTAAAACCAGGGATACCACCACCATGTCCCCATACTTCAGTACCATCTGGTAATTTTGTTGCGTGAATACCAAGTCCATACTTTCCTAATGGGGTATCTACTGTGTGAGTCACCATCTCCTTCTGCATTTCCGGTGTAAGTAATTTACCACCTAATAAGGCACGGAAGAACGTTGTCATATCTTCTCCTGTCGAAATCATTTCACCACTAGCATTAGCAAACGATGGATTAAACAAAGTAATATCTACTAATTTATCTCCCGTATTTAAATAGCCACGGGCATTTTTTTTCGGAATATCCATTGAGCTTCCAGGAAGAACTGTTTCTTTTAAACTAAGATGATTAATAATTCGTTTTTGTATCTGCTCAGCATATGATTCCCCTGTTACTTTCTGAATAATTAATCCAATAATAACCATATTCGTATTCGAGTATGACCATCCTTTTACTGGTTCTAATTGTAAAGCACGAGAAATTAATTGTTCCGCTGTATAATTCTCACTTGGATTCTCTATTAATTTCTCTTTAAGATCTGGAGTCAAGTAATCAGCAATTCCGCTTGTATGATTTAATAGTTGGCGAATCGTAATTTTGCTGCCATCATAGCCTTTCCCTTTAATAAGTCCTGGCAACCATTTCTCTACCGTATCATCAAGACTTAACTTCTTTTCACCCGCAAGCTGCAATACTACTGTAGCTACAAAGGTCTTTGTTGTGCTCCCAATTCTAAAAGCAGAATCAGCGTCTACTTTATGATTTCTCTCAATATTACCTTCACCAGAAGCATATGCCCAACTTGTCTCTCCATTTTTCACAGTAACAATAACTCCTGGAATATTCTTTGCATCGGCAGCTTTATCAATAACTTGTTCAATTGATGTCCTTTTGTTTACCGCATGTACGTTTTCAAAAGAAGGTATCGCTAACGCTCCAACCAATATTGCTCCTGTTAAAGTAAGGGCTGTTCCTTTTTTTAAGATAAATGACTTCATTATGCATCGCTCCTATTATTTTAAATTTTTCTGTTGCCTCACTCCCTTACCTTACCTTCAATATTGTTAAATCACATAGTGACAAAACGTTTTAATTTATTTATGACGCTTTATGCAACTATGTCATATAAAACATGTGACAAACTGTCAACTGCTTCATATGACATAGTTTGTTGACTGTTTTTCTATTGACGATTTCAAAGATATGTTACATGATGAATCTGAATCATTAATAATTAATTTTAAAATACAAGTAGGTGCTTAATTTATGTTCTCATTCACAAAAGAATGGATTTGGTATGACTGGATATTTGTGCTCATACGAACATTTTGGCTAATTGTTATTATCAGCGCTAATTTTATGTTCCCAACATCCATTCATACATCAAGTATGATTGTACTTTCTCTCACTTTTGTCGTTTACCTTGTACCATTAATTATTCGATATAAGAAACCAGAATGGTACCCTGCATTCGATATTATCACTGCGGGTTGTTTTTATCTTTACTTAGCATCCGTAGCTCCAAATTTACTTTGGTCTTTCATTTTAGTCGTAATCATTATTGGACTATGTAGTAATCGAAATAATTATATATGGAGCGGTATTTTTTGTGGATTTGCATTTCCGCTATTGAATGCTTGGATTGCCAACCGACCGCCATATGAACTAATCGTTAGTTGTAGTCTCGGTTTTGCTATTGGTATTTCTTTTAATATATTAATTCAGTATCATAAGCAATCTCGAATTATTGAAGAGCAAAAATTACTATTAGAGCAACATATTAATAGGATTGAAGAGCTTACTTTAATAGAAGAACGTAATCGACTGTCACATGAACTACATGACACAATTGGTCATACACTTACTTCTCTCATCGCTGGCGTCACATCACTAAGATCATCAGTACCGGATTCACAGTTTGAACGAATTGATTCCCTTATCAGTATTGCTCAGCATAGTCTAAATGATATTCGAAAGCATCTACATGAGCTATCTCATAATCCACTTAGTAATTCATTAAGTGAATTCTTGCAACAATTAACAGATGAATTTATGAAATCTACAGGTACAACCGTTACATTTCGTATGATCGGAAACGAAACCCTTGTAATGCAAAAAGTGAATTTTTGCCTATACCGTTGTCTTCAAGAGTCGTTAACAAATGCTGTTCGACACGGTAAAGCGAGCAACATATCCGTTCAACTACATTTCGACGACCAACAACTTCGATTGCAAATTGAAGATAACGGGATTGGAATGAAAGAAATTCAATTTGGCTTTGGACTCAGTGGAATGAAAGAGCGACTTGAACAAGTTCAGGGGACATTATCGGTTCAGTCTAATGTTGAACAAGGAACATTAATTATTTGTAATATTCCATTACAAACAAAAACTGTACATGACATCATTCGCTTATTGGTCGTTGATGATCAGGCACTTATTACAAATAGTTTAGAGCAAATTTTAGAGAACCAAACTGATTTTATTGTTGCTGGGAAGGCATACGATGGATCTGAGGCATTAATATTATGTGAACAATTACAACCTGACATTGTACTAATGGACATTCAGATGCCAGAAATGAATGGTATTGAGGCTTTACTAGAAATGAAGCGACGTTGGCCTAATATGAAGATTGTACTTATGACAACATTTGAAGATTCCTTACAAGCAGCAACTGCACTCGAGCATGGAGCTGAAGGTTACATGTTGAAATCTATTCATCCACAAGAAATGAAGGAGGCTTTGAAACTTATTTATAACGGTGGAACTTGGATTGACCAATCAGTTGCTACACGCATTTTTGAGGAAATGAAACTTCAACGTGAGCAATTAGCGAAAATCAAATCAACTAAACAAACTTTTCCATACGGACTTACAAAACGGGAAATGGAAATTTTAGAACATCTATCCAATGGATTACGCTATAAATCTATTGCAGCTAAACTATTTTTATCTGAAGGAACAATCCGTAATTACTGCTCAAATCTCTATTCAAAGCTAGGTGTTAGCAATCGGGAAGAAGCGATAAAAATGGCACGAACAGAAAATATCTTGTAGGCAATGTGAAATGAATACATTTCGTTTCAAAACTAAAAATATTGATAATTCAAAAATCATCTGATATAATTTGGAAAAACTTATGTTAAGGAGAGATTTGTCATGCGAAATTTTAATACTTCTTTCCAACTTCATCATCATACGTAACGCCGTGTATCCGAAGAAAAATTTTTCTTCGTGGGTACAGGGCTTTTCCTGTTGACCCACGAAGCGTTCATAAAGCTATGTGGGTATTTTTATACCTGCATAGCTTTTTTTAATTTAAAAAGGAGTGATTATAATGGAAATGAAAAATGTAAAAGGAACGAAAGACTATTTACCAGAGGAACAAGTACTGCGAAATAAAATTAAAAGAGCTTGTGAAGACACGTTTGAACGATACGGATGTAAACCGTTAGAAACACCAACGTTAAATATGTATGAGCTTATGTCTTACAAGTACGGCGGTGGCGATGAAATATTAAAGGAAATATATACGCTTCAAGATCAAGGGAAACGTGACCTTGCTTTACGCTATGATTTAACCATTCCATTCGCTAAAGTCGTGGCAATGAATCCGAACATCCGCCTTCCTTTTAAACGGTATGAAATTGGAAAAGTCTTTCGAGATGGACCAATTAAACAAGGAAGATTTCGTGAGTTCATTCAATGTGACGTTGATATAGTCGGTGTAGAATCAGTTATGGCAGAAGCGGAACTCATGAGCATGGCGTTTGAACTGTTCCGAACGTTAAACTTAGAAGTAACGATCCAATATAATAACCGAAAATTGTTAAACGGTATTCTCGAGTCCATTAACATCCCTACTGAACGAACGAGTGACGTCATTTTATCATTAGACAAAATCGAAAAGATTGGGATTGATGGTGTACGAAAAGATGTATTAGAGCGCGGAATTTCTGAAGAAATGGCTGATACGATATGTAATACCGTTTTATCTTGTCTAGAGCTTACAATTGCTGACTTTAAAGAAGCTTTCAACACTCCACTCGTTGCCGAAGGAGTAAACGAATTACAACAATTACAGCAATATTTAATTGCCCTTGGAATAAATGAAAATGCTATATTCAATCCATTTTTAGCACGAGGACTTACAATGTACACAGGTACCGTTTATGAGATTTTTCTAAAAGATGGATCGATTACATCCAGTATCGGTAGTGGTGGTCGATACGATAAAATTATTGGGGCATTCCGTGGCGATAATATGAGCTATCCAACAGTCGGTATTTCATTCGGTTTAGACGTTATTTATACAGTACTCTCGCAGAAAGAAACGATATCATCTACAGCGGATTTATTTATCATCCCACTCGGGACAGAATTACAATGCTTACAAATTGCCCAGCAATTACGTTCTACCACTTCCTTAAAAGTTGAACTTGAACTAGCAGGACGCAAATTGAAACGTGCCCTTAATTATGCCAATAAAGAAAACATCCCTTATGTGCTTATTATTGGGGAAGAAGAACTTAGTACAGAAACCGTTATGCTGCGGAATATGAAGGAAGGTAGTGAGGTGAAAGTCTCCCTTTCTTCTTTAAGTAGTTATTTATAATACGAGCCACCCTCGTTTGGGTGGTTTTTCTATTTTAAAGATAAGGAAACAATTAGTTTACATAAAATAATTATATTCTACTAAAAACCATAAGTATTTAATATCCAATCACCTATTATTTTTGGTAATATATAGATATGAATGATTTTAGGAGGATTTACTTTGAAAACCTACATACAAGCACTAAAGTGGACTACAGGTATCTATCACCTTTTACTACTTCCTTGTTATTATGTATTTCCAAGTCTTGTTAACCTAAATGGGATACCTTTGCTACTATTAATTGCTTTACATATCACTACTATTTTATTAGCTAAAAAAGCAGGCATGAATGCGTACCCTCATTATATCGGTATTATCGTTACCCTAGTTGCCTTCTTTCCTTATATAGAAATGGTTCTCCATTTTATAGCAGCCTTTTTCCTTTTATTAGATGCTGCTTCTACGACTGCAAAAGAAGTGTATGATTCATAGCTGGATAAAATGAAACTTTAATCAGTAGAGTTTTGAAGTCGGTTAGCAAATTGCAAAATTTACACACTAACTTTATTGTTAACACCCAAAAAGGATTTACTTTTTAAGTAAATCCTTTTTTAATTTCAAATTACTTTCCCTACTCCAGACTAATAAAAGAATATTCCGTTTTATTTTTATAAAATTATAAATATTCACAATACAACTTAATTATCATACATTTTAGTTATGCAAAAAATCTAAGTTTAAAGGAGATGAATTCATGCTTAAAAAGTTAGTAGTAGGTGCATTATTAACTGTTTCATCGTTAACTGGAGGACTAGGATCAGTATCAGCTAGTACCGAAAAAGATTATACGATTTCCTCTTTCGAATATGTAACTGTAGATGAAAAGACTGTTGATTCGTTTAACAAATTGAGTGCTCCATCAAAGGAAGACGTAAAAATAACGCTAGTTCTACCGAAACAAAATCAAAATGGAGACTGGTTATCTTATGGATTTTCGAGCAAAGAAAGTTTAGAGGCTTTTATTGAAAAAGATAGACAAAGGTTGAATAATACAATCAATCCCCTTGGTGTTGAAGGAAGCGGACCTGGTAGTACAGACTTCTATAAACGTACAAATCAAGGTAGCGAGTATTTTTCTCTAAGTAGCGGTTATAAAAACTTGTCTCCTAGTTGGCAAAATCAAATTTCTTCTGTAAGTACAGCATCCCCTACTGCTAGCTATTCAACAACGCTATGGGAACGTACTTCAACTGAAGGATATGGAAAAGGTGTTGTTTTTAAACATGCTGATTGGTATGGTAAAACTGCAAACTTGGCTGCCACTCCAACTTCAGCAGTTGAAGTTAAAAAGTAAAAATACAGAAATAAAAGGTGTCTTCACGTATGGAAAACACCTTTTATTTCTACAACTCTTAACTATTATTTTTCGTATTTCTACTCTCCAAAACTTTCTCCATATTATGAGTTGCCCATTCCATCATTAATAGAATTACTGGACGAAGTGATTCACCAAGCTCGGTTAACGAATATTCTACTTTCGGAGGCACTTCTCGGTATACTTCACGATGTATAATGCCATCTGCTTCGAGTTCTCTCAGCTGCAGTGTTAACATTCTTTGCGTGATATTTGGTTTTAATCTTTTTAATTCATTAAACCGCTTTGTACCATCTAATAAATGATACAAAATAACCCCTTTCCATTTCCCTCCAATGACCTCAACCATCGCTTCAACTGGACAAGAATATTTATTTAAAAATGGGTAATTTATATTATTTTCGTTTGAACAATCCATCATAAGTCCCTTCCCTTACCAATAGTATCTTTTTTGGTACTATACCACATAAATGTGCGTACTTGTATCTATGTTACTTTAAAAATATAATTTACTTACAAAATACATTAATGAAAAGAGGAACTTTTATGACAAATACAAAAGAAATTACAAAAGAGAAAATTATGGAGGCATTTCATTTCAGACATGCATGTAAAGAGTTCGATCCTATGCACAAAATTTCAGAAGAGGATTTTCATTTCATTTTAGAAACAGGAAGATTATCTCCTTCTTCTTTTGGATATGAACCTTGGAAATTTATTGTCGTACAAAATAAAGAATTAAGAGAAAAACTACAACCGCATTCATGGGGAGCTGGTGGGCAACTTGCAACAGCTAGTCACTTTGTCATTGTTCTTTCAAGAAACATTAAAGATATGCATTATGATGCAGAGTATATTAAACATATGATGAACGATATTATTGGATTACCTGAAGACACTCAAAAAATTAGATATGAATTCTTCAAAAAGTTCCAGGAAACAGATTTTAACTTATTACAATCCGATCGTGCTGTATTTGATTGGGCATCAAAGCAAACCTATATTGCTTTAGGTAATATGATGACGAGCGCAGCTCAAATCGGTATTGATTCTTGTCCAATAGAAGGATTTGATAAAGAAAAAGTAGATTCTTTACTTCGTCAAGAAGGCATTATAAAAGGCGATAATCTTGAAGTATCAGTTATGGTTGCCTTTGGTTACCGTAAAGAAGAGCCAAAGCGCGATAAAACAAGACAGACTATGGATACAATTGTTGAATGGATCTAGTAAGATAACACGCGCTCCTTATAGCTGTATACGCATACTAAAGAAGTAGAATTTGATTTTTCCTATGTATGAAATTGATTTTTCATGGAAAGATATATTAGTATGTATGCAATTTAAACGCTCTATTATTTAGAGTTGAACAGGAGGAGAATGAATATGTCTGATATTGAAGTTGGCGAAGTGTTTACTCTTAGTGATGAGAATAATGAGGACCAGGAAGTAGAAGTACTTGGAGCGATGGATGTCGAAGGCGCAGAATATATTGCAGTTGCCTTTGTAGAAGACATTCAAACCGAATCTGAGGAAGACATTGATATTTTCTTTTTAAAAGTAGAAGAAGATAATGAGTTTTCATACATTGAAAATGATGAAGAGTTTGATAAAGTATCTGCTGCTTTTGATAAAATTTTGGATGAGCAAGAGCAAGAAGAATAGGAATAAAACAGACGAGGACGGATGCATATCCGCCCTCTTTTTATTTATCACTCACCTAAAGACTTATGCAGCAAGTCCAGTACATCTTTCATCACAAAAGGCCCGTCTTTTTTCACATGCTCAGCGAATTCAGAAACGAGACGTAATGTTTTTACACTTTCAATCGGATGCTCACCTGATGCACTTTCAGCAGAAAGCATAACGGCATTCGTTCCGTCGAGTACAGCTTGAAACACATCAGTCACTTCAGCCCTTGTTGGAATAGAATGATCTACCATAGATTGAAGCATTTGTGTCGCTGTAATAACATATGTATTCGTTCGATTACATTCTTGAATCATCATTTTCTGTAAGAGCGGAATAAATTGATACGGCAACTCTACTCCTAAATCGCCCCTTGCAATCATAATTCCGTCTGCTTCTTTACATATATCTTGAAAATTCTCGATCGCTTCCATCGTTTCTATTTTTGCAATTACATTAGGTGAGGTTTCTTTATACTGTTGTATAAAATCTCGTATTTCTTTTATATGACTAGGTTTTCTTACGAAAGAACATGCGATAAAATCAACATCCTCTTCTAACAGAAACTGTATGTCTTTTTTATCTTTCTCTGTAATAGCTGGTAAACTAACGATTGCCCCTGGTAAGTTCACCCCTTTATGAGATGAGATATTACCACCTGTTTTGACCTTTGTTTCTATTTTATCCGTACTTACCTTTTCAACGATTAATTCAACTTCTCCATCATTAATTAAAATTCTACTGCCAACTTTCACATCATTTGCGATTCCTTCATAATCAACACTTGCTTCTCTATTGCTCCCTGTAACTGGTTGCGTATGCAAAATAAAAGAATTTCCTGCCTGAATTGTAATTTGTTCGCCGCTCATCTCACCTAATCTTATTTTAGGACCTTGTACATCGCCTAAAATTTTAATAGAGTCATCTAACGATTTGACTAAACGAATGATGTCTTTATGACTTTCATGTGTGCCATGTGATAAATTCAACCGCACTATTTTCATACCATTGTTTATTAACTGTGCTAACGTTTCTTTATTATTACTTGCTGGCCCAATTGTACAAACTCGATCGATTGTCATTTTTATCACCATCCTTTTTCGTTAGGATTCCCACTAAAAAATGATTAATTCTCGTTATAGATGTTGTCCCAAAATATTAATTGGATGGCAAAATGAAGTTATAACTTAGAGCTTATAATTACTCACTTAAGAAAAACACTATAATTTCTTATGTAATGCCTTCATCGCTTTTTCTATGTTCATAAGTTCATTACGAATGCTATGTACATGAATTCCTGATTTTGTTAAGACAGCAAATAACCTTTCAAATGCACGTAAAGCATCTTTATTTATTTCTTGTTCAATTGCAGTTAGTTCTTTGTTCATATTACCGATAAATTGGATTCTTTCCTGATGAATTGCTTCTAAATTGGCTATAGGTTTTTTATTGAAAATTTTGTGTAAAATACCTTGCCACTTTTTTTTCTTTATTTCTTCTTTCAAACCTAGTTGTTTTTTCATAACTATAACTAGATCATGTAAACTTTTTTCTAATTGAATAAATTCCTTCTTCGCAAAAATTTTCTTTAACTTATTCGTAACACGCCAACTCTGTTTTAATCCGACAAAAGCACCTACTAGAGGCAATACTATAACAAACGCTCCGCCTGATACAAATATGGCATTTGCAGCAAAAGTAAAAGTTGCTTGTCCTACAGCTGCTAACGATGCACGACTCGTTGTGTCAATAGCCACATTTCGTGCTGCAAGCTGTAAAGGTAATTGCTCCTTCACAACTCGCCTTAAATTATAAAATGAACTCACACTTGCTGCAATCCATGGCAACTCAAAATCAAGTATCCCCTCTGCATGAGATAACGTAGATTGTGTTGCTTCAAGAACTTCTTCTCTTGTTATCCCGATACTATAAACATTTGGATGATCTGGATAATGTACCGCCAATTCATCGTTCACATATACAGGAATATGTGGATAACGTTCTAAATGTTCATCAACAATTAATTTATTACTACCACATTTCACTTGAAACTGTTTCCCATCAATAAGAATATCCCATCCAGCTTGATTTGAGGTTTCTGGAAACTGTACGTCGTACCCTGCTGCTTCTAACCTTTGGGCAATCATTTGTTCAGCTACATACCCTTGCAATTGAGCCACGTCTCCAGTCGCTACGTCTAAATCTATCGTTTTTGCAAACTGAGCCAATGAAAATATTGAGCTTACATCCTCACTACGCGCAAAATCAATCCCTTCAACAACCGTCGGATTAATCATGAAGTAATCATATAAAAATTCTCCTACACTAATTCCGGCAATACTATTCGTTTCTTCAGATTGATTTGTATTTCCAAATAACCTAGCGCCTTTTCTTTGATTTTTCTTACCTACTGTACATTTCATCGCCTGTTCAAATTCACCATTACGCCAATAATCCCAAAATTGTTCATTTTGAATCATACGAGATCACCTAAACCATATACTTCTTTTTGTAGCGTACGTAATTCATCCTGTTTTTGATAAAGTATATTATTTACTGCTGATAAGTTTTTTTCAATCTCCTTTTTTTGCCCTTTTAACCTAGTCAATTTTTCAATTACTTTTCGTTTCTCCTCCATAACAAAATGAGCTTCATTACACATTTTGTGTAACCTTATAGGACGAATAGAAATCACTTCAATAGCCTGTTCTCTTTTCAATTCATGGATTTCTTTTTTTATTTTTGAAATGTCACTTTCATATGAAAAATTCGAAAGCATCCCGCTAACTTTGCCCCAAAAAGAATTTACCTGTTTATTTTTTCTAATGGATTCTTCTTTATTTCGCACTTCGATTTCTAAATTTGCGATTTTCATACTCTTCTGTTTGAAAGAATCTGTCTTTTCATTTTCACTTACTAGTATTAAAGAATGAATAAGTTGATCCACTATATTATTATAAGCACTTGTATTTTCCTTTAATTGATTATCGAAATACACTATACTATCTTTGTTCGTTTTTAATTGTTTATTTATCATTACACATTCTTTTTTATTATTAGAAATTACATGTAACAATTTATTTTGCTCGTTATAAAATCGAGACCATTCTTGAATAAAAGCATCATACTCATACACTTTCGAATCTCCTAAAAGTACTGGTAGCATGAATTGAACAATCCCCATCTGTAATAATGTTCTCTTCACTTTTTTACTTTGTGTTAACATCATCATACTACTTAATCCACCAATTAAGATAAAGCCTACTGGACCTGTCAAAATAGATAATGCAGATGTTGCAGTTATATAAGCACTAAAGGGTAATGTCAATCCAATCAAACTAGCTGTCCCAGCAATTAACGATGTTAAAGTTGTGTATGCCGCAAATCCTGCTATCTCCACAATAACAGCCAACAATACAGCACTTCCTTGTGTCGCAATGAGTTTTTTTATCGTAGCATTTGTTACTGCATCAATATTTAATTTATCTTTAATCTTTTCTTGTTGCTCTGTTGGTAGAGACTCAATAAATTGCTCAATTTGATTGGCAAAATTCTCTTCTTGATCCGCAGTTAGATTTTTCAACTCCCCGCCAATTGACTCGAATAATTTTTGCATTTGATACAATGCTAATTGATTATCGATTGTTAAATGCTCATTGCGTGATACAAACGCACTATAATTTTTATCTTTTTTCATTTGAAATGCATGTGCTTTCTGAAGGATTTCTCCACATTTATTCTCTATTTCATAAGATGTATTATAATACGATCCTGCTAGTTCAAATTCTTTTGTCATATGTAAAAATAATTGTAAACGTAATGTATTGTCATCAATATTCCTTAGCTTTGCAATTTCTAAATCTAGCTGTTGCTTCGAATGATCTACATCTTTATCAATTAAGTCTTTCGTTTTATTTGCTATCATACTAAAAATTCCGGTCTCCATAACTAAAACATAAATTAAACGTAATTGCTCCCCGTCTGCCGCCATTAATCCGTTAGCTAAACTTTTACCTACCATTCAACACTGCCCCCATTTTCCAACAACTTTATATCGACCGTATTAAATACATTACATCTTTTATTACAATAATGAATACTACTCTCTCTTTTATATCATTTTATCATTATATTAACCTATATTTAATAACAATTATTATTAAATTTCATTTGATAATTTCTGGAGAAGTATACACCTTCCCTTTGAACAACACAAAAAGCCTACTCGTGTAAGTAGGCTTTTAAAACTACGAAAGTTTCGTTAATAACTGATTTAAATCTTTTTTCGTTTTCGTCGTTAAAGACTTCATTTTAGTAATATCTATCTTTTCTTTCTCCGCTCCTACAATTAACGGATACATACTTTGTCCAATTGTTTTATATTCAGCTGGGTGTGATGCTTCTAGCTCTTTCTCAATCACATCCCACTTTTCATTAATTTGTTTTCCGAGTTTATTTACTGTTTCTAATTTCGGATTCGCAGCTAATTGCTTGTCTAAGCTATCAATTAATGCAGCAACTTCTTTAACATTTGTTTTCACAGCTACACTTTTCTTCGGATCTTTCGTTGTTTTTCCGTTTGAGTTTGTACTTGTACTTTGATCTGTTGTTTTTCCGCTAGTCGTTTCGTCATTCGTTTTTCCTGTCGTCTCTTTTTCTTTTGTTTTCACATTTTCATTTTGCGTTGTTGTTTTTCCATTACTTTCTGTTCCTGATGATTCTTTCGTATTTTTTGCATCTTTATCTGTTTTTTCATTTGAAGAAGTATTTGTGTCTTTTTCAGTATCTTTCGTTGTTTTTGACGTTTCATCTGCACTTGTCGTTTTTGATTCTCCTTCATTTTGCGCTGTTACTTGCTCTTTCTTTTCTGTCTCTTTATCTGCTGAAGGACTACAAGCTGCCATAGTAAGCATTGTACCAATTGTTATCGATGCGATAGCGACCTTTTTCATTTTCATATAAATCCCCCTATGTTTACTTTATTTATCCTCCCCTTTACGATTCGATTTCCCCTTAAAAAATCCCTTTTCATACGAATTACCATCTTTCCGACAGTAATCTTCATAATAATACGTACAAAAAACGATAAATCGATTTGAATATTCGAGTTTCTTCTACTTCATTTTTCTTCTCCTTGGTAAAAGAAAAAGAGTATATTGTCACATGAAGAATCACTATCTTCATATGACGATATACTCTCCTATCAAATTTTTATCTTTCTTGACATTTTATTTATACAAAAAAATAAAATTTTCTTTCATTTTTTTGTTTCTCAACACTTATCAACATAATATATTTATGAGTAACCACCGTTCGAATGAATGACTTGCCCCGTAATCCATTTTGCTTCTTCACTAACTAAAAAAGAAATTAAGCGTGCTGCATCTGACGGTTCTCCTACTTTACCTTGCGGGAACTTCCATACTAAATGATGCTTCAGCTCCTCCGTAATCCATCCTGTATTCGTCGGTCCTGGATCAACAGCATTTACTGTAATTCCCTTCTCCATTGCAACTGGTGCTACTGATTTTGTAAATGCTTCAATTGCTCCTTTCGTCGCTACGTATGCTAGTTCATCAGGCATCGGCCCTAGTGACTGCCCTGAAGTAAGGTTAATAATACTTCCACTCGCCTTGCTTGCATAATGTTTTATAAATAATGAACTTAATAACATAGTAGCGCGAACATTCACTGTATAATGTTTATCTAACTGTTCTACGTTTAATTCCTCAATTCTCGTATGAGTAGCATACGCTGCATTATTAATTAATATAGATGGATCACCTAAACGTTCTGAGACCATATAAAACAAACGATTTGGCGAATACGACTGCGATAAATTGATTTCTGCCATTTCACATCGAACACCTAAACTTTCAATCTCCTCTTTCAACAAAAAAGGCTCTTTGTCACGCATTCCCCACGGCATCGCTTTATCATACTGAGACCAGTACGTGAAAAAAATGTCTATCCCTTTTTGAGCAAGCACCTTGCATACAGCTGCACCAATTCCATTCAAACGAGTTGCCCCTGTTACAATTGCTATTTTCTTCACCTTTTCTCCTCCATCTATGGATAAATCCTCTGCACGCGAATACAGAGGATCTATCTATTTATTCAATATTTGACAATATACGTTCTGCACCTAATTTTAAAATTTTAATGAAAATATAATTTACAATCGTAAACATTACAAATAAAACGATAAACATAACCCACAGTCCTACTTGAAGGAAGAAGTATAATAAACTTACTCCTGCTACAATAACTAAAGCTATAAAGATATTAGCTAAAAAATTCCACAATGTTGTATAGCGGCTCTTAAATAATTTCTGTTCTGTATCCCAATGTATATCTGCAGTTTGTGCATCCCAGCGTGTACCGATTAAATTAATTAACAATAACCCGTTCGCACTTAGTAAAAACCACAGTAACATGAATACAGGAGAAATCCCAGCTACAACCGCCATCGTAATACCGAATACTGCTAAAATGATTACATTAATTAACCAAGCCGTGATCGCTTTTGCAAAAAAGATATCCGAGGCTTTTACTGGTAAATAACGATTCACAAACCATGAACTTCCATCTCGTGAAAATGATGTTGTTGCGATGACATTACTTCCCATTAAAAATAGAGATGCGCAAAGCCCAACGCCAATTGCAAGTCCTGCAGATTTTGGGTTATCAATATACCCTGTAATCCACTTTAAATTTCCATCTTGCACGAATAAAATAAAGAATAACATAATCGGCATAACGAAAGTTTGTACAATACAGTTTAAGAAAAATTGTGGTGTACGGAATAACGTTTTAAATTCTTTTTTCACATACGCTTTTAAATGTGAACTTTGTACCGTTGATTTCTGTAATCCTTCTGCTGAAATGACCTCTTTTTTTGCTGTACTCGTTGAAAGTCCAATAACCCCTTTTAAATATGTACGCTCTGCAATGTAATAAAACAACACAAAAAATACAAATGAAATAAGTGCAAAGATGATTACGTATAAAGGACCCTTCCAATTTGCATTTTCTACTAATGCTACTGCTCCAAAATATGTAGTTGGAAAATAATTTGTCATTTGTACTAGAAGAGAAGATTCGTTGTTCGCTAGGTAATTCGTGATTGCATCTTCAGAAAACGAA
This sequence comes from Bacillus cereus, assembly GCF_007678085.1. GTDB lineage: Bacteria > Bacillota > Bacilli > Bacillales > Bacillaceae_G > Bacillus_A > Bacillus_A cereus_BE. Next base: position 1,754,647 of record NZ_VEDW01000001.1, read on the forward strand.
CTTTTATTTTTCCACTGTAAAAACACATTAATTCCTACAATAAATAGTATACTTACGATTCCAATAAATATATTTCCTCGGTCTTTATTTTTCGCTATATTTGTATACCTCATAATAACTGTCATCAGTAACGAAGCTAATACTAACGGCACAATCGGGAAGAGTAAGTAAATAAAAATCATGTATATGTAATATGTAATAAATGCGCCACTTTTTAACCCGTACGTAATAAAGATTGGTAATAAAATGAATGAACTCATTACGTATTGTGTAATTAATACCGTTAAAAATTTTGCCGATATAATTTGCGCTGGTTTCAATGGTAATGGCAACAACATTTCAATGTCATTACTATAGTAAAATACAGTTAAAATGTTCGTTATACTCATTAAAAATACCCATATACTCGCAATCGCAAGTCCCATTGCGATAATCATTCCTGGGTTTTGCTCTAAATGTATCATTCCCTCATACATTGCGTGTGTGATAGAACCAAACAGTAAAAAGCCGACAAATAAAATAGCTGCAAATGAAAATAAATACGCCCATCGCTTCTTCTTATCTGTTATAAAATCCGCATAATTTAATTTTAATAATACTTTCGTTAACGTCCAAATTTTACTCATTGCCCGTCATCTCCAAGAACATTTTTTCAAGTGATTCATTGGATTTAAAATGATCTCTCATTTCATCTAAATTTCCTTTAAACTGCAAATTTCCCCTATTAATAATCGCAACGCGGTCACATATTTTTTCAGCTACTTCTAATACGTGAGTAGAGAAAAATACAATCTTCCCTTTATCCGCATGTTCTCTCATCATTTCTTTTAAAATATATGCAGATTTAGGATCGAGCCCCGTTAACGGTTCGTCTAAAATCCATACATCTGGCTCATGCACGAGCACACCAATAATAACGATTTTTTGTCTCATACCGTGTGAATAACTTTGAATTTGATCCGATAAAGCATTGTAAAGATCAAACTTCTTCGCTAAAGACTCGATTCGTTCTTGGCGTACTTCTTTCGGCACTTCATACATATCTGCCATAAAGTTTAAATATTCAATTCCCTTTAATCGTAAAAACATATCTGGGCTATCTGGGACATAACCAAACGTCTTTTTGGCTTCCATCGGATTTTTCATAATATCTATACCGTTAATCGTAATCGTCCCTTTGTCCACCCCATGAATACCAGTGATCATCTTAATTGTCGTTGATTTACCCGCACCGTTCGGTCCTAAAAATCCAAAAATTTCTCCGCTAGGCACAGATAAACTTAAATCTTTTACTGCATAGGTAGACCCATTATAACTTTTTGACACATTCGTAATTTCAATCATTCCATCCAATCCTTTCCTTAATTACCAAATAACTATATTAACATTATAGCACACTTATATTTTTATATTTTTGTATTTTTCAGTTTTTAACCTTTAAAATAAATATACAAACCTAACCCAACGATTAAAACAACAGCTAGTATAATATAAATCATCGTAAGCCTTCTAATATTACCCTTTGTCGCTTTACTATAATTTGCATCACCATTCCGCCCAATTAACACCGTTGCCACTACAGTAATCACTACAAGTAATACAACGATCATAATCCAAGTTAGCATGCCTTCCTCCCCCTCCTTACAACCATTTTACAATATTATCCTCTTTATTTCGCAGTATATTTCCTCTTTTTACTATTATTATGAAAAGAATTGGAAAACTATTATTACTATACATTTTTACATGTGATATATTTATAACATAACGTGATTTATTTCTAACATTGAAAGGAGAATCTATCGTGAAAACAACTTGGATAAAATATTTAGGATTTCTTGGTTTCTTCGGTTTTCTTGGCTTTTTTTATGAAAAAGGATTGTTTACTATGTTTTGTTTCTTCTCCTTTTTCACAACGTATAGAACGGTTCAACACGATGAACTATTGGAACAAATCGTCAATAAATCGTGCCGCAATGCCTTTATCGTTACATTACTAACTACCGCTATCATTCTGTTTATTGAAATGTTATTTCCAAATCCGGCGCTACAAGAGATTGATATCGCTCTTATTTTCGGCACACTCATTCTTACGTTCGGCTTCTCTATGTTCTTTTACGATAAACCAGTTGATGAAATGGAAGATGCACCATGGCGTTCGTAACGAGAATAAAAGAATACCGCGCCAAATTGAACATGACACAAGAAGCTTTAGCAAAAAGTGTTGGTGTACGCCGTGAAACAATTAGCCATCTCGAAAAAGGAAAATATAACCCTTCCTTACAGCTTGCTCACGATATAGCGAAGGCTCTTCATAGTACAATTGATGAGATTTTTATTTTTGATGATAAATAAAAAATACCGGCATTCTTTCCATGAAGAATACCGGTACTTCTCATTTATCATCCATACAAAATCGCATGAAATACGCCTAACAGTAAGTATTGATCTTCTATATAACCCTCATCATACACATTCATCTCAATATCATACATATCTTCCTCAAGACGAATATTCCAATCTGCGATTACATAGCCTTTTCTTAATAACTTTCCAAGCCCAATTGTAGTTTTATGAACAACATACTCTTCTCTCTTATATGTAAAGGTAAATATGAAATTTGCATCTAATAACTTTCCGTCACATATAAGTATTTCGTGCTCTGCATCATTATGATCGATGTACGTTACTAAAATCCTTCTTTGACGCTTCCTACTTACATCTTTTGCAATGACGCGAATATTGTCCTTACTATCCTTTATTTCATAAATGATATTACTACCGACTTTCGGAATAAAGTCTAGCACTCTCATCAACGTATTTTTATAATAGCCCCGTACTGCGCCTACTCCTTCACTTCCATTGTAAACCTCTATCGAAGTTGTATCTGCCTTACTATCGCACAGTCGTTTGTAAGAAAGCTGCATCATTCGCTCTCCTCTTAAGTACTGATCAAACGTCACGGGATATTCTATCGCGCGCAGTTCCTTATTTAGCTCATATAAATAACGTTGAACGCTCTCTACTAACGTTGTAGTGGCTATACGCTCTTGAAGTTCAAATTGTTGCCAACTGGAAGAAACTCTCCACTGATCTTCCTCTTCATAGAAAAATCCGAGAATTACTTCCTCACGGTCACTCGTTTCATAATTCATATGTGCGTTTTGACCGTGTTGCACTTGTTCCATCCACTGCCCTAAATAAATGCCGAGCTCCGCGACCTTCATGCCTGACTTCTGAAAAAGTACGCCGTCACTCGCGCGAATTGTTAAATCCCCTTCAATAAAGCCATTTGCATAAGCTGCATACCGTGGCTCATTCTTCTGCGGAATAGCCTTGTCTAACTCAAATAAAAACGTTAACATTCTTTACTCACCTCTAGTTATTACAACGATCGTTCCTATAAATTGAACGTAACTCAAAATATATCGACGGTTCGATAAATATCAACACAATTAAGATAAAGCTACCTTTTCTTCCGCCACTTCTACAATTTCTAAAATTTGTAGCAGACTCTCCACTTCATAAGTCGGCTTAACATCTGTCTTATTTTCTTTCAAACTCGGATTATACCAACACGTATCAATGCCGTAATCTTCTCCGCCTTTCATATCAGAAGTTAGCGAATCTCCAACGATTAATACACTTGATTTATCAGTAATCCCCAATTTTTCAAATGCATAATCAAAAATCTCTCCCGCTGGTTTTTGATGGCCAACCTCTTCTGAAATAATAATATGATCAAAGTAGTTACATAAAGGTGAATTTCCAATTCTCGATTGTTGCACCTTCGTATATCCATTCGTAATGATACCTAACTTGCAATCTTGTAGATTCTCACATAATTGCACTGCACCTTCTATAAGATGTACTTCTTTCCCTAAGTTTTCAAGGTATCTATCACTAAATTGCTGCGCATCTACTTCTATATTGTGAAGGGCAAATAATTGTCTAAATCGATCTACCGCTAATTCACTTAGCGTAATCATTTTATTTTCTAAATCTCTCCATAATCCATTACTAATCTCTTTATAACTTGCAAGATAATCATTATACCCAGTAGGCATCCCGAACTGTACAAACGCGTTATGCAATGCATTTCTTTCCGTTTCAGGAAAATCTAATAATGTATCGTCTACGTCGAATAATATAACTTTGTATTTCATTATGCTCTCCTCAACTAGTACGTTATTTACAACTTGTATTTTCTCATTAATCAACTCTTAAGTCGAATTTTTTCTTTTACAAACAGCTACTATCCAGAGATCTTACAGTTGTTTAAAACACACGAGTCATGTTATTCAAAAATAATTAATTGTGAAAATACTATAAATTTGAGATAATTTGGATAATGACCCGATTTTAAAAAGGTAATACAGGAATAGAAAGGGGCGGAAAGACATAGTAAATTCGTGGGAAAGACCTAAAATACACATCCAAAAATCAAAAAGTGAATGGTTTGGAGATATCATTGGATATTCATTGTTCTTTGGATCAATCATTTTTTTGATCATCATTTGGGGAAAATTACCCGAGGAAGTACCCGCACATTATAACGCATATGGGGCTGTAGATCGCTGGGGATCAAAGTGGGAACTTTTGCTTCTGCCAGGAATAGGGCTATTCATACTCCTTTTAATGCAGGCTTTAGAAAAGTTTCCAGAAGTTCATAACTATCCACAAAGACTAAATGAATCAAACGCTAAAGAGTTTTATTTAAATAGTAGAAAAATGCTTAACCAATTAAAAAATGTCTGTTTACTTATTTTTGCTTTCATCCAATTTGAAACCATTTCAATAGCTTTAAAATGGAGCGGCGGTTTCGGAAAATTATTTTTACCGATATTGTTAATTGGGACAGTTATTCCAATTGTGATAGGGATAATAAGGCAACGAAAAATTTCATAATAGAAACAGGAGGCTAACCCAATCAGCCTCCCTCCTCATTATTAATCCTCTAGCAATAACACTTTCATTTCTTCTAACGACTCTTTCGTAAAGCCAAGTGCTTTTTCAGCATACGCTTCAACTGAACCGTATTGCTTTTTCACTTCATCAATTGCAGCTTGTAAATATTCAGCGCGTGCTTCAAACATTGCACCTAATATTGCTCTGCTTTCGTCGTTTTGTAATTTTGCACCTAAAAAGGCCATCATTTTTTCATTTAACTTTTCACGGAAACCGTTACTTAGTAAGTAGTCTTCCATTACTGTTTTTTCCGGTACACCTAGTAAAAGTAATAACAGTGCCGATCCAAATCCAGTACGGTCTTTTCCAGCTGTACAGTGGTTTACTAACGGTAAGTTTTCCGGGTTTTGCGCTAAGTTTAAGAAGCTCACGAATGCTTCATTACCACTTACGAAATCTTGATTCATTTTCACAAGATACTCGCCTGGTTTCCCTAACATAGAAAGGTCACCAACTTGGAAAAATTCATTTATATTCAAATCTTTCGCTAAGTCTTGCATAACTGGTAAGCACACTTGACGAGCACCTGTAATCTCTGGATTCGGCTTATGCTTCACTTCAAAGTCTGTACGATAGTCACAAATTAACTTTAAGCCAGACTTTTGTAAATAGTCGATATCCCACTCTGTTAGTCCTGCTAATTCTTCAGAACGGTACAGCTTGCCCCATTTTACTTTATGGCCTTCAGTCGTCTCATATCCTCCCATATCACGGAAGTTAAACGCGCCTTGTAATGGCAATCTACGCTCAGCTACTGTCACTGCTTGTCCATTACTTCCTACTAGTCTAAAATATGGACGCTCATTTTCACTCGGATTTTCAATTGTACATGATGATTCTCCATGTACCGTTGCAAATAATTCTCCAGTTTCTTCAATATGATCTGGTGAAGTACTCCAATAAATACGAACTTCTTCTATATTATTTTCCCACTTTATATATAACGTATTGTCTTCATTTCTTTCTATAGTCGCTTGTAACCAATTTCTTTGCTGCTCCATTCTTTCACCAACGCTTTCTCATATAATCGAATCTTTCTCTATTGTATTATAGGAATATCTATTTTGTCGTTCTCATTTTTCTTTTTATCTTACAAACAGGCAAAAAGTTCTTTTACTTGTTCATAAGTTGTACACGGATTCCCGTTAAACAATTTCAAGAACCTTTTTCCCCCTTCTAAACCTTCCTCACATATCGCTCAGTACAACTCAGCAACTGACATCCGTTCTTTTCAAAAACATCCTTCATCCACTCATTTTGTACATTTGTCTCGCCAATATAATAAGATGCGCCTATTTCTTTTAAGACAAACATTGCCCCTGTAAAGAACGCTGCTTCATACCCTTTATTCCGCATATTTGGAGCAACTGCGAAATACATTAGTTTTCCTTCTTCTAACGTACCTCTTTCAATATGCGGGATTACAATTCCTATCTGCTCTTCATCGACACTCGCTGTTAAACAATGCTCTTTCCATTGCTCACCAATTTCTTGCAGCATCATATGTACAAAGTAATCATAATCGATTTGTTCTCCCGTCACTTCATTCCACAGTGAATAAAACACGTCTTCGCCTATCTCTTCAATAAGCTTAAAATCAATCTCACTTTCTACATCTTCTACTTCATATATATCCTTAAACACAATCATGTTTTCAGTAGCATATTCAAATGAATACGTTTCGAAACATTTCTTATACACATCATAATTTGGGCTTTTTGAAGAAATTTCAAAATGTAAGTTTTCTATTCCCTCTTTTTCAGCCTCAGCAACGCAATATTGCATCATTTCCTTTAATTTCTCTTCTGTAAAAGCCTCTGCATTATTTTCTTTTATTATAATAGAAGAAGCATTTCTTCTTATTTTAAAATGTTTTTCTAACTGTTCTATAGTCATCATATACTTCCCTCATCTATGTCATACTCGAATTTCTACTTGTTCTCCTTGCATGAGCAGGATTGTCCTTGAATATATAGAATACTAGAAAACATCGCATCTTTAAAGTGCGGAGGAGGTTCTCCATTGGATATTACAACGTTACAACAACAGTTAGAGCTTATACAACAAAATGACTATACGCAACTGCAACATATCGATATTAATGAGTTAACGCTCAATATGCTTCAGTATGTCGGAACGACTGATAGTTACGTTCGTTACCAACTTATATATAAATGCTTTTCCTATTTCATTCATCATGAATTCCTTATGGATGATCAGCTGAAATTACTTTTACATACTTGTTTAAGTGATGAGTATTTATATTGTGACATTCACTCCCCACATACAGATGGGGTTTTCACACGTTCTTACACTGTTTCGTTAATCGCGCTAATACTCCAATTCGCTAACTCGCACTACTTTTTCACAGAGGAAGATATTGAAGAAATAAAAAACAAACTCATTTCATATACAAACTTAGAAACGGATTTTCGAGGCTATATTGAAAATAAAGGATGGGCTCATTGTCTTGCCCACGTATCAGATGCCTTTACTGAAATTGTTCACAATTCCTATACGACCTTTGAATGGTATGAAGAATTAATTCATTGCTTATTAAATAAAATTTTTATCCCATCTGATCTTTTTCACAATAACGAAGACGAACGCATTATTACGCCGTTACTAGCAATGCTGTATCATGACTTTCCACAAGACGAGTTAGTCTCTATTATTCATAAAAAAATAAAAAGGCTTCCTCAAATTAGAAAACGCCTTTCGCTTAATGAGTATTGTATTTTATGTGCCAACATTAAAACCTTTTTACGCACATTATTTTTCAGAACGAAAGATGATCATAACTTAGCATTTACTGCACGTAAAACAGAAAGAATGTTAAAAGAACTTCCTAACTATTATTAAAATATAAGGAGAACAACTATGGGATATATTGAAGACATGAGAAATCTAGTAGGTAATCAACCACTTATTTTAATCGGTTCACACGCCATTATATTAAATGAGAAAAATGAAATATTACTGCAGCTCCGTACAGATTTTAACCGTTGGGGCATTATTGGCGGCGCCTTAGAATATAACGAAACGTTAGAAGAGGCTTTAAAGCGAGAAGTATATGAAGAAACGGGACTTATCATTAAAAATCCAGAACTATTCCGTACATACTCAGGACCTGATTTCTTTCAAATCTATCCAAACGGCGATCAAGTACACGGTGTACTCGTTGTTTATATTTGCCGTGAATTCCATGGTGAACTTGTAAGCGACCAAACAGAATCGAAAGAACTACGCTTCTTTCCGCTTGATGAGTTACCTAGTAATCTTCCTCCTGTTATTGAGAGAATTATTAAGGAGTTTCAGCAATTCGATTAAAAAACATTACATATTTTTATAGAAATAAAACAACCTCATTTCCCGTCATGATAACGCGAAATGAGGTTGTTTATGTTAGATCGTTATCTCAATCTGATTTCCTTCAAGGTCGCTTACTACACTTTCATAGTAACCATCCCCTGTAGTGCGCGGGCCGTTTAATACAGGGTATCCTGCTTCTCTTAATGTATTAGTTAATTCGTTCACCTTTTCTTTACTGCCTACAGAAAAAGCAATATGCGCGTATCCTATTGTATGTGTTTCTGTATTATCCTCAATCCCTACTTGCCTCATAAGTTCAAGACGTGCTCCACCTTCAAAAGTTATGAAATAAGATTCAAACTGCTTTTTCGGATTGTGGTATAAGCTATTTTCTTCACCACCGAAGTACTGTTTATAGAAATCACGCATACCTTCTAAATCATTTACCCAAATTGCTACATGTTCAATTTTCATAATCGACACCTTTTCTTTTACAGTATTCAACCAACAATTTGATATTTAATTTTCTTTGCTTGTTCTTGTAATCATAAGATCAAATCCAAGACTTTTTAATCCATATAAGTAATCTTCTTTCCAATCGCTCACTGTTATTTTCGGAATATGTTCCGCCGGAATGTACTGCGGACAGCTTTTTACAATTTGATCTATTACAAATTGGTTCACTTCATCATCACAGAAGATAAAGGCATGTGGGTTAATAATAGCTATACATGTAGCTATTAAACGAGTAATAGCATCTATATTATATTCCTCTGGATTATTCGAATCTTCATTTCTCAAAGCTTGTAAGAAATTTTTATTATCATACTGCGGAACGAAAGATATCTCTCCTGAGAAAAAGGTGCTTCCTCGCACTACATCTCCATTTACCATAATCCCTGCCCCTGGGCCATTTTGACCTGAATACAAATATACAAGAGATGAATTGTCGTTTTTTCCAGTGCCTTTATAATAACCAAGCACTGCGGCATTCATATCATTTTCTATTACTACAGGTATTGAAAACAGATCCTCCAAGTGACTTTTCAAATTGAAATTTTGGAACTTTTCATATCCAGGAATATAGAAAATACGACCATTATCAACCGAACCGGGCACACCAATTGATATAGAGCTTATTTTCGGGAATGTAGCGATAAGATTTTCAATATGCTTTGATAATAGATTCACGCCAGTATCCATTAATACACTTGAAGTACTTCCTTGTTCTTTTACTTCCCCTAAACAGTTAAAAATGGTATAGTTTGTTTCATTTTTTTCTAAAAATATCGCCAATCCTAACATATATTCTGGATTATACGCATATCGTTTCGCTCTTCTTCCGCCACTTGAATCATCTAAACCAACTAAAGTGACTTCACCATCTTGTTTCATATTTTCTATAAATTTACTTATCGTTGGAAAACTAATTTCTAATGTATTACTAAGTTCAACTTTCGTCGCACTTCCTTGCTCTAGAAGAGCTGTACGAATGCCGCGAAGGATCGTTTCTTTAATCGATTTTTGAGTAACAAATTGTTCACTCAAATCGCTCACCACCTTAATCAACATACTTATTAAACTCTTTTAATAAGTTGCGTTGACAATATATCATACATCATTTTCTAAAGCAATGAACACTCCCCCACTTAGCAAAGCTTGAAGTGGGGGTTTCTAACGTTTCGACCTAACGGACGATTAACGTCAGGGGAGTTAACACATTAGCGAGCTGTTTCACGCCTAACCCCTCTATCCCATTTG
>NZ_VEDW01000021.1:0-1549 GCF_007678085.1 Bacillus cereus
ACGTTGCCAGGCAAAAACCTAAGTCGATTCGACTTAGGTTTTTTTGTGTATAATTCTATGTACCTTTAGTCATCTTAAAGAGGGAAAAGAATGAAATAGAGATTGTTTCAAATGAATGTTGGACTATGATCGGGGTAAAAGGGTATAAAGTAATACGTTTGAATATTATTTTAAGGTAAGAATTACCTTTTTTTATAAATTGAGTTGCAGGATGACTAAAAATATTTTACCTTTTATATGGAAATGGTATGTGGAAAATAGCTATTCAGTTGTTTTTTGCATACCATTTTTCATTTTTAAGAGATTTCACATAAGAAAAAATCTATAATTAAGATAGTTAACATATATTTTTGATGGGTGTGGAGGATTATGAAAGAGATATGCATGTTATTAATGGCTGTTATACTATGGGGGACAGCCATTGCACCAACAAAGTGGGCGCTAGAATCTATTCAACCATTTACTTTGTTATTTATTCGCCTTTTATTCGCGGGTGGAATCTGTTTACTATTTTCATTTAAACAAGTAAAAAGATCGGTTATACATAAACAAGTGCCGTGGAAAAGAATGAGTTTACTATCCTTTACTGGTGTAGCTGGTTACTTTATGTTCACATCTTACGGTATTTCTTTAACAAGTGGATTGCATGTTAGTATTATTGATGCTGCGTTACCTTTAGTTACAATTCTTTTTTCAGCGTTCTTTTTAAAAGAAAAAATTCAACTTACTTATTGGATCGGTATTGTATTGGGGGCTGCCGGAGTACTTCTTATTACCATCCCATCTAGTAACGTCGATCAAGAAGTATCTTTAATAGGAGATACCCTTATTTTATTAAGCACTTTCTTATTTGCTTTCTATACAGTATTGCTGAAAAGGCCAAAACAAGAACAGTATCTATCAAACAAGGTTTTTACAACATTAACTTTAATTATTGGAGCTGTTATTCTATTACCATTTGCAATGGTAGAAACTTTTTATTACGGTTTGCCAAAGATTGAAACATGGAAGGCTGGAATAAGTGTAATATATCTTGTTGTTGGGGCAACAATTTTAGCGTATTGGTTTTGGAATAGAGCATTAGAGACAGTCTCAGCATCAGTAAGTGGATTATATTTAAATGCGTTACCGTTAATAAGTATTGTTGCTTCAATTATTCTATTAAATGAATCTTTAACGTGGAGAATAGTAATAGGTGGTAGTTTAGTTTTGTTTGGAGTGATATGGGCGGATAAGCGTAAATTAATTGATTTATTTATCTTAGGCGATCGAAATGTTAAAGAGAATGAAGAATGTTAAAGTTTATAAGAGCATGTATATAATATTTAAGGAAAAGGACGCTTTGTATGTCATAGGATGTCCTTTTCCTTATTTTCATTGAATGAGAGAGAGTGAATAACTGAAACTCATATAGAAAATACCTTTGGAATTATTTTTATTATTAATTGAATAAAAGGTGTTGACGATTAGACTATAGAGGTGTAATATAGAACAAGTCGCCGATGCAATAACGCAGAACGCGGCAAACGAAATGAAAAACTTAGTTGAC
>NZ_VEDW01000022.1:0-599 GCF_007678085.1 Bacillus cereus
TGGGGCCTTAGCTCAGCTGGGAGAGCGCCTGCCTTGCACGCAGGAGGTCAGCGGTTCGATCCCGCTAGGCTCCACTTTATTTATTATATGTCTCGGAGGTATACCCAAGTTCGGCTGAAGGGATCGGTCTTGAAAACCGACAGGCGGTGAGAATCGCGCGGGGGTTCGAATCCCTCTACCTCCTCCATTTTCTTTCAAATGGTTTAGACATAAATAATAAAATATTTCTTTTTCCTTCATGGAGGTATACCCAAGTTCGGCTGAAGGGATCGGTCTTGAAAACCGACAGGCGGCGAGAGTCGCGCGGGGGTTCGAATCCCTCTACCTCCTCCATTTTTTAAAAAACATTATATTGTCGCGGGGTGGAGCAGCACGGTAGCTCGTCGGGCTCATAACCCGAAGGTCGCAGGTTCAAATCCTGTCCCCGCAACCAAATGGTCCCGTGGTGTAGTGGTTAACATGCCTGCCTGTCACGCAGGAGATCGCCGGTTCGACCCCGGTCGGGACCGCCATTTATGTTGGCTCGGTAGCTCAGTCGGTAGAGCAGAGGACTGAAAATCCTCGTGTCGGCGGTTCGATTCCGTCCCGAGCCACCATTT
>NZ_VEDW01000023.1:0-520 GCF_007678085.1 Bacillus cereus
ATTCGAACCCCCGCGCGACTCTCGCCGCCTGTCGGTTTTCAAGACCGATCCCTTCAGCCGAACTTGGGTATACCTCCGAGATAGAAACGTCTAATGGTGGACCTTGTAGGACTCGAACCTACGACCGGACGGTTATGAGCCGTCTGCTCTAACCAGCTGAGCTAAAGGTCCTTTATGGTAGCGGCGGAGGGGATCGAACCCCCGACCTCACGGGTATGAACCGTACGCTCTAGCCAGCTGAGCTACACCGCCATAAATGATATTAAAATAAGTGGAGCCTAGCGGGATCGAACCGCTGACCTCCTGCGTGCAAGGCAGGCGCTCTCCCAGCTGAGCTAAGGCCCCATGTTTTTGGAAAATCGGGAAGACAGGATTTGAACCTGCGACCCCCTGGTCCCAAACCAGGTGCTCTACCAAGCTGAGCCACTTCCCGTTAATAAAAGCGCGCCCGAGAGGAGTCGAACCCCTAACCTCTTGATCCGTAGTCAAACGCTCTATCCAATTGAGCTACGGGCGCATA
>NZ_VEDW01000024.1:0-473 GCF_007678085.1 Bacillus cereus
GCCTATAGCTCAGCTGGTTAGAGCGCACGCCTGATAAGCGTGAGGTCGATGGTTCGAGTCCATTTAGGCCCACCATACAACTTGGGGCCTTAGCTCAGCTGGGAGAGCGCCTGCCTTGCACGCAGGAGGTCAGCGGTTCGATCCCGCTAGGCTCCACCAAAAAGCTATTTTAAATAGCAAATGGTATGTTCTTTGAAAACTAGATAACAGTGTAGCTCATATTTTTTAATTTTTAGTTTGGTTAAGTTAGAAAGGGCGCACGGTGGATGCCTTGACACTAGGAGTCGATGAAGGACGGGACTAACGCCGATATGCTTCGGGGAGCTGTAAGTAAGCTTTGATCCGAAGATTTCCGAATGGGGAAACCCACCATACGTAATGGTATGGTATCCTTATCTGAATACATAGGGTAAGGAAGACAGACCCAGGGAACTGAAACATCTAAGTACCTGGAGGAAGAGAAAGCAAATGCG
>NZ_VEDW01000025.1:0-459 GCF_007678085.1 Bacillus cereus
ATCGTTCATGAAAACATCAACAAAACAATGAAAGTAAAAAAGATAGAAAAACGGTTAAAACGTGAACAACGCTCTTTAGCACGTAAATTTGAAAATCTAAAAAAGAGAGGTGAAAAATCTGTTACTAATAAAAGAGTGAATATAGATAAAAATGTTCTTAGAGTGCAAAAGTTGCATGCTCGATTAGCGAATATTCGAATAGAGTATGTAAAGTCTATTGTAACGAATGTGGTGAAAACCAAGCCAACGTTTATTACAGTGGAAGATTTGAATGTGAAAGGTATGATGAAGAATAAACATTTATCTAAAACAATTGCCAAGCAGTCTTTTTTTGCTTTTAAAACGTGGCTTTTGACGAAATGTGAGGAATATGGAATTGAATTACGTCAAGTAGACCGGTTTTATCCATCGTCAAAGTTATGCTCATGTTGCAGTCAAAAGAAAGCGGATTTAAAGCTA
>NZ_VEDW01000026.1:0-424 GCF_007678085.1 Bacillus cereus
GGAGAAGCAGGTATCTGGAGGTTGGATTGGAATTTGTCCGCTACGGAGAGCTCATGGCGGGAGTTTTGAAGGTGGGTGGGTTGGGGGGTGGATTGAGTGTTACGTGAAGTTGAGGGTGGAGATGGGTAGATGAGGTGGTTTGGGGTGTAGGAGGAGGTAGTAAACGCCGTATTGAGACTGGGTTTGGGTGGGGGTCGGGGTGTTGAGGTTAAGGTGGGAGGGGATGGTAAGTGGGGGGTTGATTGTAGAAAAGGGAGGGGATGAGGGATTAAGGGGGTGTGAGTATTTGTAGGGAGAGGGTTTGAGGATGTGTTTGACTGGGGTTGGGGGGTGGTTTTGAGGTTTGCGTGAGGGTAGTGGTTGAGTATGGATGAGTAGGGAGTATTTAGGGTTGGGAGATGGTGGTGGGAGATTGGGAGGGAAT
>NZ_VEDW01000027.1:0-372 GCF_007678085.1 Bacillus cereus
TTTTCAGCTCGTTGAGCTGTTACTTTTCTTATATTAAGCCACGATGATGTCTGAATTCATCGAATTCAGTATCGGGAATTGTTTCTGCAATATCATTTACATGTCGTGAAATATCATTTGTGGGGATAAGAACTGAAGTTTCCAATGGTAGAGTAAGTTGAGTCATGTTATAATCTTTATACATAAGGCACCTCGTTAATTTAGTTTATTGGTATTTATTAAATTATACGAAAGGGCCTTATTTTAATGTAAAATTACATATAAATACAAAGTATTTTGGCGAGACTCTTGAGGGAACAGGACAAGCTGAAGACTACAGGCTGAAGCTGTCCCCTAAGAAAGCGAGCCAACAATACGAAGTATTGTAAATAA
>NZ_VEDW01000028.1:0-345 GCF_007678085.1 Bacillus cereus
GAACACGGAAGTTAAGCTCTCTAGCGCCGATGGTAGTTGGGACCTTGTCCCTGTGAGAGTAGGACGTTGCCAGGCAATATTATTCCGCAGTAGCTCAGCGGTAGAGCTATCGGCTGTTAACCGATCGGTCGTAGGTTCGATTCCTACCTGCGGAGCCATTGGAGAGCTGTCCGAGCTGGCCGAAGGAGCACGATTGGAAATCGTGTATACGTCACAAGCGTATCAAGGGTTCGAATCCCTTGCTCTCCGCCATAGGATTTATAATATTTGGCCCGTTGGTCAAGTGGTTAAGACACCGCCCTTTCACGGCGGTAACACGGGTTCGAATCCCGTACGGGTCACCAC
>NZ_VEDW01000029.1:0-345 GCF_007678085.1 Bacillus cereus
AATGTGTGAAGAAGATGGTGGAAGATGGGGAATGGATGCAGGTGATGATGAGTATGTAAATGAGTTGGTGTTAATGGGTAAGATAGGAATTTGTGAATTTGAGGAGGCGACTGTGTGTGAAGTTCTTGTGGATTTAGATTGGCTTCGGATAGGAGGGTTTGTTTATGAAATGATCTATTGCTGGTTAGAAGTGATGGTAGGTCTGGAAGAAGTGGTTGGGCGGGTGTTAATACGAGATGTAGGGGTAGTGGGAGTAGGTTATAGTGTTTGGGTAAACGTAGGGGATGCTCTGTTGGAGGCATATTGATGATCATGGTGGTTGAATTTAGAAGTGGATTTATATGT
>NZ_VEDW01000002.1:0-177405 GCF_007678085.1 Bacillus cereus
GCCATTAGCTCAGTTGGTAGAGCATCTGACTTTTAATCAGAGGGTCGAAGGTTCGAATCCTTCATGGCTCACCATTTACAATTTAATGCGGGTGTAGTTTAGTGGTAAAACAAGAGCCTTCCAAGCTCTGGTCGAGAGTTCGATTCTCTTCACCCGCTTTTCAATTATGGGCCTATAGCTCAGCTGGTTAGAGCGCACGCCTGATAAGCGTGAGGTCGATGGTTCGAGTCCATTTAGGCCCACCATAATTGTTCCGCAGTAGCTCAGTGGTAGAGCTATCGGCTGTTAACCGATCGGTCGTAGGTTCGAGTCCTACCTGCGGAGCCATATAGAGAAGTACCCAAGTGGCTCAAGGGGCTCCCCTGCTAAGGGAGTAGATCGCTAACGCGGTGCGAGGGTTCGAATCCCTTCTTCTCTGCCAGTAATTGGCCCGTTGGTCAAGTGGTTAAGACACCGCCCTTTCACGGCGGTAACACGGGTTCGAATCCCGTACGGGTCATACTAAAAGAGATAGCATAATCTGCTATCTCTTTTTTGTTGTGTAAAAGTGGACTTTGGATAGTCTGCTTTTTTTATGGATTTCTTGTGGCTTTAGTGCTTGATAGTAATCATTGCAATAAGTTGTAGGAGATTTATATATATACACTTATTTTTGCAACCTTTTTATTCTCTCATTCGACTATATTAGTAAAGGGAGGAAGAAATAAAAATGGACATAGCTTATCTAGTCAAACAAGCAACAAGAGGAAATGATCAAGCATTTGAACAACTTATTACTTTTGTTCGCCCAAAACTATATCGAACAGCCTATTCTTATGTAAGAAATGAACAAGATGCACTGGATATATACCAAGAAACAATTTATGAAGCATATCTTTCATTGAGAAAGTTAAAAAAGCCGGAGAAATTTCAAAGTTGGATTACTAAAATTCTTGTTTTTAAATCCATTGATTTTGTAAGAAAATCCTCTAGACAATTTGTTGCAAATGATGAAATATTTTCTAATTTATGTACAGAAGAGAGCATGAATGAATTAGAGCAATCGTTGGATTTAATCGAGGCATTTAATTTCTTAGATCCTACTTACAAAACTATTATTGTATTAAGGTATTATCACGATTTATCTATTAAGGAAATTGCTGAGATTCTTAATTCTCCAGAAGGAACCGTAAAATCTCAATTACATCGAGCAAAGCAAGCCTTACGCCCCATTTTAAAGGAGGGATATAGTTATGAATAAAGAAGAATTTAATCACCATATCAATGATATTCCTATACCAGAAGATAGGTTAATTCAAAGAGAAAAAACAGCCATGCTTCAAGCTAAGAAAAATCAATACCGTAGAAAAAAAACAATCAAGTATTCTACTCTTGTTGCTTGTGGAATATGTGTTTCTCTCTTAGGTTCTGGATTCATTTCTCCTACTATGGCAAAGACATTATCGAGTGTTCCAGTTATAGGCTCCATTTATGCACAATTTAATGATATTGCTTCTGATAAAATTGAAAAGGATGAGCTTGCTACATCAATTGAGAGACAAGATAACCATAGTGGTTTAACGATGAATGTGAAAGAGGCTGTTTACGATGGTGGACGTTTAGTGCTCACCGTGGAATACAAAGGAGAAAACCCTATTTCCAAAAGTAATGAAGAGAAAGCTGGATTTAGTTATGTAACCATTAATGGGAAAGAAGTCAGAGCTGCAATTGGTTCTACTTCACAGAAGTCAAAAGGACAAAACACTATTATTGAGCAGCATGAATTTACTCTGGCTAATTACGGTGAATTTGGTGATAAAATTGATGTTTCCGTCCATGGGAAAGATTTATTTGGACAAACAGGAACATGGAACGTAGCATTTCCTCTTACAAAAGTTGAAAGTGAGATTCTTAAATTCACTCCTAATATAAAAACATTAACGAAAGATAATCTGTATGCATTAACAGTAGATCAAGTAACCTTTTCGTCACTTTCAACGAGGATTGATTTGACCTTTGATTATCCAAAAGAAATGGAAGCTAATGATAGCTGGCCAGCACTCGATTATACTGTCACTGATGATAAAGGAAAAATCTACGAAGGAGTCAGCTTGCAAGTTGGTAGCACGGGACTATACGGACACCATATTGTTTTAGCTCTTCCACCAATGGATAATCCTCCAAAATCCTTAACAATTGGACCTACGTATCTTAGTGGTCTAAATGCTACATTAAAAAATGGAGGTGCTGAAGATTTGAAAACGACTGTGTTGCTACAATAATTGAAGAGACTTGTTAGGCTCCCATGTCTATTGACTGTTAATAAGTGATGGTATGTTAATTTGACGTGTATGGAAAAAATATCGCTATCCAGCTAAGAGAAATTTGTATCTATATAATCAAAAGACGCTATTCTTTTTGTAGAAGTATACAGAAATGGTGGCGTTTTTATGCTGCTATCATTGTCGAGTTTTGTTGGTAAGTCGATATATTGCAAAAATCGCTGATATATTTGGAGTTGCGGTTGATATATTGCGAAAACCGCCGATATAATTTCACTTACCGAAAAAACCTTTTCACAATCTAAAGAAAACGCCTTCATTGAGATTGATTTCATACTTGATTTAATAACTTTACACTCTATGTGAAAAAGTTCACAATTAGGTCATAATTTGTGAAGTAATTCACAATAATACGTGCTACAATATGAATGTAAAGAAGTTAAACAACATTAAATTAGTATTTTAATTAATTACTTAAACAATCATAAAAAAATATATGTGAACAATAGAGAGGGGAAATTAACATGAAAAAAGGTATCAATCGTGTAGTATTAGTAGGAACAGGAGCTGTAGGTTGTAGTTACGCTTACTCAATGATCAACCAAGGTGTAGCTGAAGAATTCGTACTAGTAGATGTTAATGAAGCAAAAGCAGAAGGAGAAGCAATGGACTTAAGCCATGCGGTACCGTTCTCTCCAGCAGCAACAAAAGTTTGGAGCGGTAGCTATGCAGATTGTAAAGATGCAGATTTAGTTGTTATCACAGCTGGATTACCACAAAAGCCAGGTGAAACTCGTTTAGACTTAGTTGAGAAAAATACAAAGATCTTTAAACAAATCGTTCGCGGTATTATGGATAACGGATTCGATGGAATCTTCTTAATCGCAACTAACCCAGTTGATATTTTAACTTATGTAACTTGGAAAGAATCAGGTTTACCAAAAGAGCGCGTAATCGGTTCTGGTACTACTTTAGACTCTGCTCGTTTCCGTTACATGTTAGGTGACTACTTAGATGTAGATCCACGTAACGTTCATGCTTACATCGTTGGTGAGCACGGTGACACTGAACTTCCAGTATGGAGCCACGCTACTGTAGGTGTACAAAAACTAGAAACAATCTTAGCTAACAACGAGCAGTACAAACAAGAGGACTTAGATAAAATCTTCGAAAATGTACGTGATGCAGCTTACCATATTATCGAGCGTAAAGGCGCAACTTACTACGGAATCGGTATGTCACTACTTCGTGTAACTAAAGCAATCTTAAGCAATGAGAACAGCGTATTAACTGTATCTGCATACCTTGAAGGTCAGTATGGTGAGAAAGATGCTTACGTAGGTGTTCCGGCTGTTATTAACCGCCAAGGTGTACGTGAAATCGTAGAACTTGAGCTAAATGAAGAAGAAAAAGTGAAATTCGCTCATTCTGTAAAAGTATTAAAAGAAACAATGGCACCAGTACTATAATAATTGCTAAATAATTCAGAGGCGGGCAACTGCTTCCTACCTCTGAGTTTTTATATAATTTAATATAAATTCCTTTTCCGGTTTCCCTTGTATATCCCCAATATACCCCTTTTGCTGGATAAGGGTCGTTTATAGAAAAGAGCACTCTACTTTATATAGAGTGCTCTTTATTATTATCATTTTTTAGGTGTTAATCCTAATTTCTTTAAAATATCTGCTAGTGTACCGCTTTTTGATTTTTCAACAGGTGTTTGTGATTTAGATGCATCCGGTCCTTTTTTCAAGAAATTCTTTTCAACGAAGCGAATATCTTTTTCGTCGATAATGCCATCTTTGTTAAGGTCACCGTCTTTCACAGGTAGTCCTTTTTTACCATAGTTGCTGGCGATAATTTCTGCATCTTTAATATCAATTACTTTATCTCCATTTACATCACCTGCAAGGTTTTCATCAAAGCGTGCATAATAATATTGGCCAAGTAGCTTACCATCTTTCTCAGTACCTAATTTCGTTGTTAGTCGGCTTGTTAAATGCCCTGGAACTTCTACGTATAAGTTGTAGTCGCGTTTATTAACAGGAAGTCCATTTAGTTTAAAGGAACCGTATTTATCAAGTGAGCCTTCAAACTTATGACGGTAAGAATCTGTTGCATATACTTTTACACCAAGCTTTGTATAATCGAATTTCTCATCTAAATAACCACGTTCATTTAAGAATGCACCAGGTTTAATATTTCCTTCTACTAGTGAGTTTAAAGACATAACTGAGAATGTTTGATCTTGCAGTACACGCATTCTGTTTGGCTCTGATTCACCTTGTTTCCAGTAAGCAAACACTGATAAATCTAATTGAGCATTTGCTTCATAAAATTCATCATTTACTACTTTGAAAGTTACATCAATGAACGGGAAATCACCATCTAACCCAGCAAAGTTTTTGTCATCGATAGCTCCGCCTACTATGACAGAACCTTCTTCTAATTTCGGTTCATTCACTTTTGCCGTTACCCCTTTTTCAGAAAGGAGCTTTTCAAAAGCAGGATTCAATTTCGCATTTGCAAATTTGAAGTTTTTCTCTAGGAAGTTTACGTTAAATTCTCCAGATACAAATTGTTTCACATGTTTCGCGTTTAGCGTCACAGTAAATTCATCATCTTTATATAATTCTTTTTTATCATAACTAGCTTTCGCATATTGAGAACCTTGCGGGATAAACCAATAGTTATTTACACCGCTCGGGTAGTCAGGACCTGCAGTTGCATAATCGAAAATATATAAGCCTGTATTCATTGGGCCTTCCACCTTAAAGGATTCAGGAGTAATGCCAACTTTAAAGTCACCATTTGCATTAATAGGCAAAAACTTATGCAAGTATGGAGAATAATCATAGTACATAACACCGTTCGCTTCTTGCGTAATGTTAAATCCTTTTCCTTTTAAGTAGTCAACGTTAGAATCATATACATTTCCTTTAATCCATAGTGCTTTTTTACCGTCTTCTACTGTATAGTTTTCTTCATTTAATTCATAAATACCAGGCTGTAATCCAGTTAATTTCACTTCTGGCGGTGTATTATCAATTACGACATAATCACCTTTCACACGTGCTTTTCCCGCTTTATCATAGCCAACAAACTCAATTGTGTAATCACCTTCTGGTAAGTCGATTTTCTCATCACCAATTGGTTTTGCAGGATCATTTGTAAAAGGATATACTCTGCCGTTAAAGAATGAATCTAAGTAGTAATACACGTCCGTTTTTAGTCCACTCGTGTTTAACGTTCCGATGAAGCCGAGTGCTTGATTTGTTTTCGAATCTTTCACGATAAGGTCTAACGTCTCCAGTTCGCTGTTTAATTGGAATGCCCCGTGCAAATACGATTCACGGTATGGATTGAATTTAGATGTATCAGTTGAGATTGTTTTTCTTGATAACAGTGCATTTTCAATACCAGGCTCTGATACACGAATAGAGAACGGAATTTGATACGTTTCTTCTTTATTTTTCGTGTTTGTAATATGAATATATCCTTCATATCGGCCTTGCTTTGCACCAGCTGGAATATTAATTTTTGCTTCAATTTCATCTGATTTACCAGCATCAATCGTAATTGTTTCAGCAGTAGAAACTTTTACACCGTTTGCGGTAGCATCGTTAATAGCAGAAGATGCTGGTGTATAAGAAATTTCTGTTGTAAATTCTTTCTTATCTTGTTTATTACGATTTTCAATTTTAATTTTTCGTTTTTGTTCAATTGATTCCCCGTCTTTTTGATAGTATTTACCGAATGCAATGGATCCAGTTTCTTCCGGTACTTCAATCACTTCATCATTTACAATTGTTTTTGTTGTATCTAACACTTTAAAACTTGTTTCCGTGTGAACAGAGTTATAAGCATCTACTCGCCCAGCTCCAACTTCATATACGGAATACTTTTCTTTTAAATCGTCAGCCGTGTTCATAAGAGACGTTTTTACATCGAATGGAGAGTATTCTGGGTGTTCTTGCAGAATAAGAGCAGCAACGCCAGCGATATGAGGAGATGCCATGGATGTTCCTTGCATACGTTCATAGGAAACATCGTAGTTTTCGCCCTCTTGCGGGTCGTTAATATACTCAGGTACTGTTGAAAGTACAGCAACACCAGGCGCTGTAATATCAGGTTTAATATCATCATTTGATGTGACAGGACCACGTGAGCTAAAGTCTGCAAGATGATCGCCTTCTGTTTGAATGTAACTAATTTCACCAAAAGTAAAGGAGGTGTTACCTTGTTCAATTTGAGCTTTTAGTTTTTCACCGTCTTCTTTCGTTAGGCGAAATGCAGGAATGTATTTTGTGCTTTCGCCAATGTAGTAAGAAATTTCCCCATCCGCATTGTTATAAATAATAACTGCCTTTGCACCAGCTTGTTTCGCATTCGCAATCTTTTCATCAAATGAGATTGTGCCGCGCGCAATGAGAGCGATCTTTCCTTTTACATCTTTTTTACTAAACTCGTCAGGAGTGCCGATTCCTACAGATTCAATAGGGAGAGATTGTTCTTTGAAATCTTCTATTTTATCAGTGAAGTTTTTGCCGAATAAAATTAGGTTAGGGAATTGTAATTGTCCAGTATGACCTGATAGTTTTGGTAAGGAAATAGAGCTATCACTTGCTCCAACTGTAATAGCAAATGGAGAAGCACCTGGTGATCCAAGTGTCGCTGGATTTGGACCAGAGTTACCAGCAGCAACAACTGTAACAACGCCCGAAAGCATCGCGTTATTGACAGCGATAGACGTTGGATCAAGAGGATTGTTACTATCGTCACCTAACGATAAGTTAATGACGTTCATACCGTCAGAAATAGATTTATCGATTGCAGCGATAATACCAGAACTATCTCCGCTTCCATAAGGACCGAGTACACGATAGTTATATAGTTCAATGTCAGGTGCAACACCTTTTACTGCGGAATCTGATTTGTTTTTCTTTTGAGCAGAAACGATACCTGCTACGTGAGTACCATGCGCAGTGTAGAAGGAAGAACCGCGATCATCAAATTCAGGAGCGCCAGATTGTTGCCACTCTGTATAAGTTGTTTCCATCGGATCTGCATCGTTATTAATAAAGTCCCAACCTTTTACGGAATTTGGGTCTATCTTACTAGAATCTTCACCTGCTTTTGCGCGATAGCCTTTATACACGTCTTTTAAGTCAGGATGGTTGTAATCAATACCTGTATCTAATACACCAACTTTAATTCCTTTTCCGGTAATGCCCTCGCTATGTAACTTATCTACTCCAATTTGCGGAATGCTATCTGTTAGTTTTTGAGGTGCTTTCTGCTCTGCTTGTTTTGGTAAATTTAATTTCACTTCGTAATCTTTCCAAATACGTTTTACAACGCCAATTCGTAACAATTCTTCAACTGTATTTGCAGGTAATGTTAGCGCAACGCCATTTATCGCATGTTTATAAGAACGTTTAATTTGTACAGATTGGAAATTCCCTGACTTTACTGATGGACTGAATTGATACAGACGTTTTAGTCCTTTTTGAAATTCCTCATGTTCTTGATCAATACGTGCTTTTATATTTTCAGGAGCAGCTTGTAATCCTTTTTCTTTTTGTTTTAATTCATTAATCTTTACTGGAGCAGTTTGAAATTCTACAATGATATTTACTGGTTCGGCACTACTCGTATTAATATCTGGTGAAATAGTAAAACCAGGGTTTGCATCTAACGTTTGTAATGCCTGACGCTGTTCTTTAGAAAGTTTGGATAGTAAAGACTGGGCGTTTGAAGAGTCAATTTGGTTAATAGGATTTTCAGCAAGCACATTGAACGGAAGGGCAGTTGAAAATAGAACGCCAGCCGTTACAATTCCGGTAACAAAACGATTTTTCTTTTTCATGTATAAGCCTCCGATAATTTATATTTTAAAATTATTTCTCCACACCAGGTGTTTGCTCTGCATGGAATGTCCAGTTTAGCTGTAAGGAATCACCCTGGAATTTATTTTGATCTTGGTCGTTGTCTTCAAAAGAGAAGAGCACGTGTAAGGAATCTGTTTCACCAGATTTAATACCATCTATTAAGTTATGACGTTCTAGAGAAGTAGCTACATCTTCAGGTTTCATAGTTTTTAATTCTGATAGTTTTGTTTCCCACAAAATTTCATGATCATCGTTTGGATTCGATGGAGTTCCACCATTCACTAAAAATTTGACGATGATGTGATCGCCTAAATCTTCACCATTATTATTTTTCTTTGCATCTGTAACTTCATAGGATGTTTCAAGTGCTACTTTTGCAATATCCAATGTTCCTTTATTTTCAAGCTTGAAATTTTTTTCAATTAAATCACCTGGTTTTAAATCTTTCACATTAACAATTACACTCGGGTTAATAGAAAGATCTAGTGTACCAGCTTGAAATGAGTTACTAGATGTTTCAGAATCACTGAAATAGGCGAATACACCGCCGAATGTAAGGGATAAGCCAAGTGAAGCTGTGACAACTCCCATTCCAACTTTTTGTTTTAATGACATAAGAAAGCCCCCTAATTTAATTTTTTATCAAACTTTCGCCTGGAGTATGGATAGAGTAAACATAGTGTTTCAGTATGAATTATATTTGCGAAGGTTCGCTGTTCTTTATTGAGAACAAGTATATGCTTATGAATTTTCCATTTCAATACAATTGTGACGAAAAATGTTGAGAAACATTATTTTATGACAGATTATTTTGGTTGTATTTTAAGTGGAAAATAGGGTGAAAAACAGAAAGAATCCAATAAAATAAATATTGAGCAATAAGGAAAGCAGAGAAATGGTAAGAAGAAATGAAGCGTTTGCAATGAATATTCGTCAAAATTCGATATTTTACACAGTAAATTTGAATATTTCAAGCGGAATTAAAGAAAAAAACGAATATTTTTTTAAAAATAACAAGGATATTTCAGTTTTTCGCAGAATTGGTAAAGTATAAAAAATTCTGTCATCTTAGTGAGGTGAGCATATTGAGTGTAATAAATTGTGAAGAAGTGAAACGAGATGAGTTTCATACAGAAAAGTACTATGACAGTTATAACATCTTTGGTGCACATGTTGTGACGGAAGATGAGATGCGAGGTGTACGATTTACAGTATGGGCTCCTCATGCGAAAGCAATGAGTGTTGTTGGAGATTTTAATGAATGGGATTATGAGCAACATAAGATGCTACAAGTGACAGAAGAAGGAATCTGGTCCTTGTTTATACCGCATATTGAAGAAAGGGAAATATACAAATATGCGATTGAAACGATGGCTGGTGACGTCATTTTTAAGGCGGATCCGTATGCTGTGTATGCAGAAGTAAGACCGAATACGGCATCTGTAGTTTTTGATATAAAGGGATACGAATGGAATGATAAAAACTGGAGTCGTAAGAAAAAGAAAAAATCAGTTTATAAAGAAGCGATGACGGTTTATGAATTACATTTCGGTTCTTGGAAAAAGAAAGAAGATGGAACACTGTATTCTTACAGGGAAATGGCAGAAGAACTCATTCCTTATGTGGTAGAACATCAATTTACACATATTGAAATTATGCCGCTTGTTGAGCATCCATATGATCGTTCTTGGGGATACCAAGGGACGGGATATTATGCAGCAACGAGTAGATTCGGCACGCCACATGATTTGATGCATTTTGTCGATGAATGTCATAAATATGGAATCGGTGTCATTTTAGATTGGGTGCCGGGGCATTTTTGTAAAGATGCTCACGGTTTATATTTGTTTGATGGGACACCGACTTATGAATATAAAGATAAAGATGTGCAAGAAAATCCGGTATGGGGAACTGTCAATTTTGATTTAGGAAAGAGGGAAGTACGTAATTTCTTAATTTCAAATGCGTTATTTTGGATGAGATATTTCCATATTGATGGTTTCAGGGTGGATGCAGTTGCGAACATGTTGTATTGGAATAAAGAAGGGCAAGAGCAAAGTAATGAGCACGCTGTTTCATTTTTACGAGAGTTAAATGAAGCGGTGTTTGCAGAAGATGAAGATTTTCTTATGACAGCAGAAGATTCAACGGCTTGGCCACTTGTAACAGCCCCAACGTATGAAGGTGGGCTTGGATTCAATTACAAATGGAATATGGGTTGGATGAATGATGTGCTGAAATATATGGAGTGTGCGCCTGAGTACAGGAAGTATATTCATGAGAAAATGACGTTCTCTTTAGTATATGCTTACTCTGAAAATTTCATATTACCGCTTTCTCATGATGAAGTCGTTCATGGGAAGAAATCGTTATTAAATAAAATGCCAGGAGAGTACTGGGATAAGTTTGCTCAACTTCGTTTATTATATGGATATTTCTTTACTCACCCAGGAAAGAAATTACTTTTCATGGGAGGAGAATTTGGGCAGTTTGATGAGTGGAAAGACCTTGAAGATTTAGATTGGAATTTACATGATTTTGAAATGCATCGTTATATGCATGATTACTTTAAAGAGCTCATAGCATTGTATAAGCGCTCCAAACCGCTTTGGCAGCTTGATCATTCGCCTGAAGGATTTCAGTGGATAGATGCTAATAATCATGAGCAAAGTATTTTCTCGTTTATTCGCCAAGGGGATAAACAAGAAGATGCGTTAGTTGTCGTATGTAATTTTACGAAAGCTACATATGAAAACTATAAAGTAGGTGTACCAGATTTCGAGTATTATAACGAGATTTTAAATAGTGATGCTGAGCAATATGGCGGATCAGGGCAAGTAAATAAGAAACGCCTTAAGGCGATTCAAGAACCGTATCATAATCAACCAGCACATGTAGAAATTACAATTCCACCATTTGGCGTATCCATATTACGACCAGTGAAGACGAGAAAGGGGAGCAAAAAACAAGATGGCTCAAAAACAAAAGTGCGTAGCAATGTTACTAGCAGGGGGAAAAGGTAGTCGATTAAGTGCATTAACAAAAAATTTAGCCAAGCCAGCTGTTCCGTTTGGTGGTAAATATCGCATTATTGATTTTACGCTAAGTAACTGTGCGAATTCTGGTATTGAAACGGTTGGGATTTTAACGCAATATCAACCGCTTGAACTTCATAATTATATCGGAATTGGAAATGCGTGGGATTTAGACCGGGTAAGCGGTGGAGTCACAGTATTACCTCCTTATGCGGAGTCTTCAGGTGTGAAGTGGTACACAGGTACGGCAAGTGCCATTTATCAAAACTTAAACTATTTAAGTCAGTACGAACCAGAGTACGTTCTTATTTTATCAGGCGACCATATTTATAAAATGGATTACAGTAAAATGCTAGATTACCATATAGAGAAAGAATCGGACGTTTCGATTTCAGTTATTGAAGTACCGTGGGATGAAGCGAGCCGTTTCGGTATTATGAATACGAACGAAGAG
Source organism: Bacillus cereus (assembly GCF_007678085.1). GTDB lineage: Bacteria > Bacillota > Bacilli > Bacillales > Bacillaceae_G > Bacillus_A > Bacillus_A cereus_BE. The sequence continues at coordinate 11,642 of NZ_VEDW01000002.1, forward strand.
ATGGAGATTGTTGAATTTGAGGAGAAACCGCAATTTCCAAGAAGTAATCTTGCCTCAATGGGAATTTACATTTTTAACTGGGCTATTTTGAAAGAGTATTTAGAAATGGATGCAAGAAACCCTGAATCTAGTAATGATTTCGGAAAAGACGTACTTCCGCTTTTATTGGATGAAGGGAAGAAGTTAATGGCGTATCCGTTTGAAGGGTATTGGAAAGATGTTGGAACGGTGAAGAGCTTATGGGAAGCGAATATGGATTTACTACGTGATGAAACATCACTGAATTTAAACGATCGTAATTGGCGTATTTATTCTGTGAATCCAAACGAACCGCCTCAATATATTGCAGAAAAGGCAAAGGTAGAAGAATCGCTTATTAATGAAGGATGCGTCATTGAAGGGGACGTGAAGCATTCTGTATTATTCCAAGGGGTGACGGTGGAAGAAGGTAGTATGGTTATTGATTCTGTCGTTATGCCAGGAGCGAAGATTGGTAAAAATGTTGTAATTGAGAGAGCGATTGTTGGATCGGAAATGGTTATTGAAGATGGAACAATTATTCGTCCAGAAAAAAATGTTGACGATGTAGTACTCATTGCTGAAGGAAAATAGAAAAGGGGGATGAAATGAATGGGAGAAAAAATGTTAGGGATTATTAATGCAACGGGAAGTTTTCCTTCCTTAAAGAAAGTAACAGGGCATCGTTCACTAGCGGCGTTACCGTTTGGGGGCCGTTATCGACTCATTGATTTCATGCTTTCAAATATGGTGAATTCTAATATTCATAGTGTAGCGGTTTTTACAAGTCATAAAAACCGTTCGTTAATGGACCATGTTGGTTCAGGAAAACAGTGGGATTTAGATAGAAAAAGAGACGGATTGTTTTTATTCCCACCAAATTGCCAATGTGACCAAGATGAATTTGGGTCTTTTGCACATTTTAGAAGACATATTGATTATTTTCTAAGAGCTAGAGAAGAATACGTTGTTATTACGAATAGCCATCTCGTAACAGCATTAAACTTCCAGGCGGTGTTAGAGCGACATATACATACGGCAGCTGATATTACTGAAGTTTGCCATGAAGGGGTTTCGCTTCAAACATACGTGTTAAAGAAACAATTACTGTTAGATTTATTCGAGTCATATAAAGATGTGGAGCAATATAGCTTATTCGATGTAGTAAGAGAAAAGCGCGGAAAATCACTGCATATTGCTACGTATGAGCATACAGGATATGTAGCGATTATTGATTCGATTGAAAGTTACTATAAACATAGCTTAGAAATTTTGCAGCCTGCTATTTGGAAGCAACTATTTAAGAAAGAAGCACCGATCTTTACGAAAGTAAAAGATGAACCACCAACTCGCTACTTAAAGGGTGCAGCTGTGAAAAATACGATGATTGCAAACGGCAGTATTATTGAAGGTGAAGTAGAAAATAGTGTTGTCTCCCGTTCTGTTAAAATTGGGAAAGGTTCAATTGTTCGTAATAGCATTATTATGCAAAAGAGCCAAATTGGAGATAACTGTATAATAGACGGTGTTATTATTGATAAAGATGTAAAAATTGGTGATGGTGTTGTGCTAAAAGGAAACGCCGATGAGCCATACGTTATTGAAAAAGGAAGCGTTCAAAACAGTACGATTAATAGTTATTCCTAAAAGAATCAGTGGGGGTTTTCCTCCACTGATTAAAGCATTCATTCAAATGAAAACTCGAAGGGAGGAAGCTGCAAGGGAAGTAGTATAAGCTTTTCGTGCAGTGGGACAACAAGTGAATATTTTATTTGCAGTATCAGAATGTGTACCATTTGTTAAATCGGGAGGCTTAGCTGATGTAGCAGGTGCGCTCCCAAAAGAGCTAAAAAAATTAGGTGTGGACGTTCGCATTATACTCCCGAATTATAGTCTTATTCCGCAAAAATTAAGGGATGGATGTACGTTACATAAAGTAATTAACGTCCCACTTGGGTGGAGAAATCAATATTGCGGAATTTTAAAAGGTGAGCAAGACGGGATTACGTATTACTTAATAGATAATGAGTATTATTTTAAGAGGGATTCTCTGTATGGTCATTATGATGATGGAGAGCGTTTTTCTTATTTTTCGAAAGCAGTTTTAGAGTGTATTCCTCATCTTGATTTCGAAGTGGATGTTCTTCATAGTCACGATTGGCATACAGCTATGGTGAATTTCTTACTACGTGAAAAGTATCAAGATAACCCATTATATGAGCATATTAAAACGGTATATACAATTCATAACTTGCAGTTCCAAGGTGTATTTCCTCCTGAAGTGATGTACGACTTGTTAGAACTTGGTGATGAATATTTCCATAGTGAGCAGTTAGAGTTTTATGGAAATGTGAACTTTATGAAGGGTGGAATTATCGCTTCTGATCAAATTACAGCGGTTAGCCCGACATACAAAGAAGAAATTCAATATGAGTTTTTCGGTGAGAAGTTAGATGGATTGTTACGAAAATATAATGATAAGCTTAGCGGCATCGTAAATGGAATTGATACGAGCGTATATAATCCAGGAACGGATTCGTATATTACTGCTCAGTACGATGCGGATTCATTATATGAAAAGAATGAAAATAAACGCGCCTTGCAGCGTTATTTTGGTTTGCCAGAAAAAGAAGATACACCAATTATTTCAATGGTAACGAGATTAACGAAGCAAAAAGGTCTTGATTTAGTACGTACTGTATTCCGAGAAATAATGGAGGAAGATGTACAATGTATTATTTTAGGATCAGGTGATGCGGAATATGAGCAATTTTTTGAGTGGATGGCATACGAGTATCCTGAGAAGGTAAAAGTATATATCGGCTTTAATGAAGAATTAGCTCACCAAGTATATGCGGGAAGTGATTTATTCTTAATGCCGTCACTATTTGAACCGTGTGGACTTGGACAACTTATCGCATTAGCGTACGGTACAATTCCGATTGTAAGAGAGACAGGCGGATTAAATGATACTGTACAATCTTATGACGAAGAAACTGGAGAAGGAAATGGTTTCAGTTTCACGAACTTTAATGCACATGACATGTTGTACACGGTTCTTCGTGCAATTGAATTTTATCATGATAAACCGGTATGGGAGCAGCTTGTAAAACAAGCGATGACGGAAGATTACAGCTGGGAGAAGTCAGCTCTTGCTTATAAGAAATTGTATAAAAGTCTCATGGAATAACATGTAGGTGGTGAAGAAATGTTTACTCATGTTGAAAGTTTCAAATCAGCTTTTCTAGAAAAGTTAGAGACGATGTATGGTAAAAGTTTCAAAGATTCTACAACTCGTGATCAATACAATACGCTTGGGTACATGGTACGTGAGTATATGAATAGTCAATGGATTGCAACGAATGAAAGCTATCGGTCTGGAGAGCGAAAGCAAATGTATTACTTATCCATTGAGTTTTTACTTGGGCGTTTGCTTGGAAGTAACATATTAAATTTAGGCATCAGGGATGTATGTGAGCAAGGACTTTCTGAGCTTGGGATTTCGTTGCAAGAATTAGAAGAGGTGGAAGCAGATGCAGGTCTTGGAAATGGTGGACTTGGACGATTAGCAGCCTGTTTCCTTGATTCACTTGCATCTTTAAACTTACCAGGTCATGGCTGTGGAATTCGTTACAAACACGGCTTATTTGATCAAAAGATTGTTGATGGTTATCAAGTTGAATTTCCAGAACAGTGGCTTCTTCATGAAAACGTATGGGAAGTAAGAAGGCATGATCAAGCTGTAGAAGTAAGTTATTTCGGCAATGTTGAACCACTATACATTGATGGGCGTTTAGAGTTCAGGCATACGAATGCAGAAGTGATCATGGCAGTACCATATGACGTTCCAGTAGTAGGTTATGAGACAAGTACCGTAAATACACTTAGACTTTGGAATGCTGAACCGGTTCCTTTCCCGCAAAATTGCAAAGATATTTTGAAATATAAGCGTGAAACAGAGGCAGTATCGGAGTTTTTATATCCAGATGATACGCATGATGAGGGGAAAATACTTCGTTTGAAACAACAGTATTTCCTCGTATCAGCAAGTTTGCAAAATATCGTTCGTATGCATAGAGAAAGATATGGTGACCTTCGCCAATTACATGAGAAAATTGCGATTCATATAAATGATACACATCCAGTTTTGGCGATTCCCGAACTGATGCGTATTTTATTAGATGAAGAAAAACTAGCATGGGAAGAAGCTTGGAACATAACGACACAAACGATTTCTTATACGAATCATACGACGTTATCAGAAGCACTTGAGAAGTGGCCAATTCACATTTTTAAACCGTTATTACCGAGAATCTATATGATTATTGAAGAGATTAATGAACGTTTCTGTCACGAACTTTGGGAACGTTATCCGTATGAATGGCATCGTATTGAAGAGATGGCGATTATTGCGCATGATCTTGTGAAAATGGCTCATTTAGCAATTGTCGGTAGCCATAGCGTAAATGGTGTAGCGAAAATTCATACGGAAATTTTAAAGCAACGTGAAATGCGATTGTTTTATGAGTTTTATCCAGATAAGTTTAATAATAAAACGAATGGAATCGCTCATAGACGCTGGTTAATGAAGGCGAATCCACAGCTGACAAACCTTATTTCAGAGGCGATTGGAACAGAGTGGAAGAAAGAACCGATTAAGCTTCAAGAGCTACAATTAGTTCAATACGATCCGAGTTTTCAAGAGAAGTTTGCAGAGGTAAAACAAGAGCGTAAAGAGATTTTAGCGGAGCGTATTCATAATAAAATGGGGATTACAATTGATCCTAATTCTATTTTTGATGTGCAAGTAAAAAGACTGCATGCTTACAAACGACAATTATTAAACGTTCTTCATATTTTATATTTGTATAACCGTTTGAAAGAGGATGCTAGTTTTACATTTTATCCGCGTACTTTCATCTTTGGAGCGAAAGCATCACCTGGCTATTACTATGCAAAAAAGATTATTAAATTAATTAATGAACTCGCAAGAAAAGTGAATAATGATCCGTACGTAAGCCAATATATGAAAGTTATCTTTCTAGAAAACTATCGAGTGTCTGTAGCGGAAGATATATTCCCAGCGGCCGATGTAAGTGAACAAATTTCAACTGCGAGTAAAGAAGCATCAGGAACAGGTAATATGAAATTTATGATGAATGGTGCGATCACACTCGGCACGTTAGATGGAGCTAATATTGAAATAAAAGACAGGGTCGGTGATGATAACTGTTTCATTTTCGGTTTAACAGCCGATGAGGTTCTTCATTACTATCAAAATGGTGGATATCGTGCAAGTGATTATTATCACCACAATATGCATATTAAAAAAGTAGTAGATCAGTTAACGAATGGTTTCTTTGCACATTCGGGAGCTGAATTTGAAGCGATTTACGATTCTCTCGTTATTCAAAATGATGAATATTTCGTTCTGCGAGATTTTGGTCCATATGCGGAAAGGCAAGAAGCTGTTGGTAGGGCTTATGAGAACCGAACGAAGTGGCTAGAAATGTCGATTTTAAATATTGCACAATCTGGTCATTTTGCGAGCGATCGAACGATCTTACAATATAGTAATGAGATTTGGGGTATTGGTAATGCGGTTACACAGTATTAAGTGAAAGTCCCTTTTGAAGGGGCTTTTCTTTATGAAGTTGAAGTGGGGTGAATGATGTATGAGAGATATGTGTGAGGAACTTGATTTAAAAACAGATAGGTTACTATTAACGAAGGTACAGTATGCGCATGTAGATGATTTGTTTGAAGTGTATTCGAATCCAGAGGCAGCTATATATGTACCTAGGGAAGTACATAAAACGAAAGAGGAAACACATAGTTTATTAGAAAGTATGCTTGCAACGATACGAGAAAGTAAGGCTCTTATATGGTCTATTATGCTGAAGGATACTCAAAAAGTGATTGGAACGTGTGGAATATGGCTCATGCCACATAATAGTGCATCGATCGGAGCTGTGATTAGCCCGGCGTATTGGGGAAAAGGACTTATTGTGGAAGCTTTAGAAGAACTCATTGAAATAGGCTTTCAGGAGCTGAATATAAACCGTATGGAAGGAAGATGTGATGCGGAGAATATAGCTTCTGAACGTGTGATGCAAAAGTTAAAAATGGTATATGAAGGTACATTGAGACAAAGTGTAAAAGTGAATAAAACGTATAGAGATGCGAAAGTGTATTCACTTTTAAAAGAAGAATATAATCACTTGAAAAACCGAGCTTAATCTCATTAAGCTCGGTTTTCTTTTTTTGCTTAAGAAAGAAATGGGATGGCGGTATATATGATACCTGTTCCACCATATTCTCCTGTCGCAAAGTATGAAAATGTAAAGAAACCTGTAAACGAAAAAATTACAATGAGAAAAAGTGCAAAGATAAATTTTAGCATGTAAGGTCCCCTCATCCAAAAATAACTTCATATATTATTATAGTATAAGGATATAAGGTTTCCAATCATTACCTGGTTAAAAATGAGAAGTCAGACATGTTTTGTATGTTGTCATGGCATGATTATTTGTAATAGATTTTGTGTTTTTTGTAAAAGTCATGTTGTGATGAACGTGTGCATATTCCCAGTCTTGTTCATTAAAATGGACATTGCGCGGAGGGAGAAGAGGAACGACATCAAATAAATTAACAAAGCGAAAGCTACTAGCTACTTGTAGTTTATAATAATTACGAAATGCAATGTCGCCCACTTTTGGAGAGGCGAATGTGTAAAGACCGTACTGTGCGAAGGCGGTGTTAATACGCGCATCGAGTATATGTAGTGTGGCGAGCGCACCGCCTAAGCTATGACCTGTTGCAAGAAGTTTTTTATGGGCTGGTAGTGATACGAGCATATCCATAATAGAATCTCGGCAAGATTCATAAATGGAAAGAAAGCCGTTATGGACATTTCCGCTGTTCAAAGCATATGGATATGGTTTTTGATTAACGAGTGAATCGATAATCCAGTCTGTATCAGTTTGTGTCCCGCGAAAAGCTACAATAATGGTATCCTCAGATTCTAGTATGAATCCGAACCATTCTGTCGTTTGAATGGTTTTTCCTTGAAAGCCTTGTACATATTGAAAACCATCTGGTATTTCGAAAATCCCATTTTGTTTATATTGTTCATACGTTAGCTCACAACAAGAAGCTAACAGTATGGCAGTATCTTTATCGAAGGATAAAGGAGTACGCATTAAGAAAACCCTCCTTACGAAAAGGTATAGTTTAATATATGCAGTGAGGGACTTGATTCATTCTTTTGGAGGGGGCAAATAGTTTGTATCGCTTATCTAAATTAGTGGATGAAATTATAGTGACTTATGGACGAATCATGCCAAAATAAAACAGTGCCCCATAAGGGCACTGTTTACTCTTTTCCATCTAATAAACGACCAAGTCCGCCTAAAACGCTGCCTTCACCGCTGCTTTGCGCTGCTGGGCTTGCCAGGCGTGCTGCTAAGCGGCTAAGTGTTAAGGACTGAATCCAAACTGTTCCAGGTCCTTCTAACGTTGCGAAGAATAAACCTTCGCCGCCAAATAGAGCTGTTTTTACTTTTCCAACGAACTCGACATCGTAGTTAACGTCTTTTGTCATGGCAACGAGACAACCTGTATCAATGCGGAGTTTTTCGCCAGGTTTTAACTCACGCTTATATACAGTTCCGCCTGCGTGCATGAAAGCAAGGCCATCACCTTCGAGCTTCTGCATGATGAAACCTTCACCACCGAAGAAACCAGTTCCGATTTTTTTCGTAAACTCAATTCCGATAGAAACGCCTTTTGCGGCACAAAGAAACGCGTCTTTTTGACAAACTACTTTCCCTTGATATTCTGTTAGATCGACAGGAACAATTTTACCAGGATAAGGAGCAGCGAATGATACGTGTCGCTTGCCGTGACCTGTATTTGTAAATACAGTCATAAACATGCTTTCACCTGTAACGAGACGTTTACCAGCGCCCATTAGTTTTCCAAATAAACCTCCAGATGTTCCGGAACCATCACCGAAAATCGTTTCCATTTCGATATGATCTTCCATCATCATCATTGCGCCAGCTTCTGCGATAACGCTTTCTTCTGGATCTAACTCAATTTCAACAAACTGCATATCATCGCCGTATAACTTATACTCGATTTCATGTGCTTGCATTCTCTTCACCTCATAAGTATGTAGTAATTATATTGTACAGAAATCACAAGAATTAGAACACTATAGTTTTGTTAATTTTTGAATAAAAATAGAATGAAAATTTAAGGTTATACTAGTATGATAAAAAATGATGAAATGAAAGTGTTCTCATTTGACGTTTTGGATATAGCGTGATATAGTGAAATCACTATTGAGCTACATAATGTGGTACGGAAATAAAGCACGTTGAATTAAAGGCTGTAAGCTTGTTATACATTCATGTCCTTTATATCCACCTTTTCATGTGGATTCATAGTTTCATTTTTATTTAGGAGGTACATGACATGCAAACAGGTAAAGTTAAATGGTTTAACAGCGAAAAAGGTTTCGGTTTCATCGAAGTTGAAGGTGGAGACGATGTATTCGTTCACTTCTCAGCTATCCAAGGTGACGGATTCAAAACTTTAGAAGAAGGTCAAGAAGTTTCTTTCGAAATCGTTGAAGGTAACCGTGGACCACAAGCTGCTAACGTTACAAAAAACTAATTAGCTAGCGATAAAAAGCATTCCGATTTTCGGAATGCTTTTTTTTATTCTTTGGAACTCGATTCATTTGAAGATAATTCGCCCTTAAACGTACGTTCTTCAAAGTCATCAAGCATTTGTTCATATTCTTCATGCTCTTCTGTAGCGAAAACTTGCGGATTTTTTCCATACATATCGGTACCGATAAAGTTTTCAAAATCCTCTACGTAGCCTACATTTTCTTCGCTATTTACGTACATGCCATTATAGTTTTTAGAATCTTGTCTTTCTAAATCGGACGGCGTTTCAGACGTTCCATAATTTGCGACATCTTGCCATGCGTCTTCCGCATCGTATTCAACAGAATGATCTTCATCATGTTTGTGGAAAGAAGGAGACAACACTTCTTCTTCAACTGGTCGTGTATTCATATTTAACTTACTTGTCGTGTGCTGTATGCATGTTGTAGCAGTCGGCATTGCTTCTAATCTTTCAAATGGTATTTCTTCGCCAGACACTTCGCAAATGCCGTACGTACCCGCTTCTATTTTTTGCAGAGCGTGTTTCGTATCCTCTAGCTGTTTATGCCAAAGTTCAATAAGCCCGAAGTCTTTTTCGCGTTCATATAACTCTGTTGCCATATCAGCTGGATGGTTATCGTAGCTAGATAATTCTCCAACAGAATCACGTTCAGATGCACGATCTTCATTTTCATGTGTTTGTATCGTTTGCTCTAGTTCTTGTTTTTGTTTTTCTAAAACAGATTTAAATTGATTTATTTGTTGTGGAGTTAACATAGTCGTCCACCTTCCTACAATTCAGTTTCTTTACATAGTATGAGCGTTGCGAGTAGGAATTATGAGCTGAAATTGGTATATGAAAAAGGAGCCGCGTCAGCAGCTCCTTTTTATAGGAAATATCCAAGTAATAATCCGATTCCCATCAAGAGACCGAAGATTGTATTTGTTTTTGCTGTGGCAATCATTGCAGGTACCATTTCCATTGGAATGCTTTTGCCGACAAAGCCTTTCGTCGCTTTAAATGCTTTTGGTGCACTTAAAAATACGATAAGCATCCATGGTGATACGATGCCCACGATAATTAAAGCAATTGTCCAAATGTAGGAAACGATGAACATAGAAGCAAGTACACCAACCGCTCGCTCACGTCCAACGAGAATTGCTAACGTTTTACGACCGTTTTCTTTATCGCCATCTAAGTCACGAATGTTATTAGCTAGTAGAATGGCACCAATTAAAATGGAGCTTGGAATAGATAGTAAAATGACTTCTGATGTTACAGTTCCAGTTTGAATAAAGAATGAAATTCCAATAATAATGACACCCATAAATAATCCGGCTGTTAACTCTCCAAATGGTGTATATGCAATTGGAAGTGGACCGCCTGTATAAAGGTAAGCAACAGCCATACAAACAAGACCGATTGCAGCAAGCCACCAACTAGAATTCATACAAATATAAACACCTAATAGTATTGCGATCCCAAAAAATCCAAATGCTAAGTTAAGCACTGTTTTTGGCTGAATGCCATCGCGAACGATAGCGCCGCCGATACCAACTGATCCTTCGTGATCGAGTCCTCTTTTATAATCAAAGTATTCATTAAACATGTTTGTTGCTGCTTGAATGAGAAGACAAGCAAGAAGCATCATAAGGAAAAGAGGGAGATGTATTTGATTTATGCCTCCGACCTGCATTGCATAGGCTGTTCCGATGAAAACAGGAACGAAAGCTGCTGTTAATGTATGGGGACGTAGTAAACTCCACCAAATGCGCCAGCCGGTTTGCTTACTTGGCTTTGGCGCCGTAGGAGAGGAATTCGTTTCGACGTTCATTTCCATGTTGAATCCTCCTTTGGTCACATATTGTACACAACTAAGTGTAGAAAAAGCATCATTTAGTGTCAACGTTTATTTTCTAGGAAGAGAAGGTGAATTTCTCAGAAATGCTAAACGTTGACAGGCCTTTCGTTTGAGGTGTAAATTAAAATCAAGCGTAATTATGACTATTTTTCGCCCATAGGGGGGAGACAATTGTGATTCAAACGAAACAAATAGGCTTGCAAGAAGTTCTTAGTGCAGCTATTAAGCGTGCAACTGATGAGAAAATATTGGTAAGCTTCGTAAAACAAATAGACTGGATGGATCCGCTTCTGTTTTATGCAGCAGGAAAAAGGATTGCATTCGAAAATAGATGTTATTTTGCAGACCCAGCTCAGCATGTAATATTTGCTGGAATTGGTTCTGTTTTCACTATAGCAACTGCTTCTCACAAACGCTTTCAAACGGCTCGTGACGAGTGGGATAAAGTAAAAGAGAAAGCATTTGTACAAAGAGAAAAATACGAATTTGGAACAGGTCCTGTTTTATTTGGTGGATTTTCATTTGACCAACAAAAAGAGAAAACGGACTTATGGAAAGAATTTGATGATACGACATTTTCACTACCAGCATTTTTATTAACTGTAAAAAATGAAAAAGCATGGTTAACAATGAATACATTCGTTTCAGCAACCGATTGTGCAGAAACTCTTTATAACGAAATTGTTTCTTTAGAAGAGAAAATTTTTGGGGAGAGTAAATGTGCACTAGAAGGATCGAAGTTAACAGTTACTTCTAAAGTAGAAGTGGATCCGAAAGGTTGGATGAAGGCCATTGAGAAAGTACAAGATGAAATGAAGCAGGGAAACGTGCAGAAGGTTGTATTAGCGAGGGAGCTAAAAGTAGAAATGGATTATTATATTGATTCTGCTCTTGTCTTAGAAGCACTTCGCATTGGGCAACCAGATTGTTACGTATTTTCTTTTGATTATAAAGGAGCATGCTTCTTAGGAGCGACGCCAGAGAGATTAATTCGCAAAGAAGATGAGAAGTTTACTTCGATGTGTCTTGCTGGTTCAACTGGTCATGGTCAATCTATAGAAGAAAGTAAACGAAATAGTAATGCGCTTCTTCATGATGAAAAGAATTTAGCTGAACACGGTTATGTTGTGAACATGATTCGTGGAGTACTAAATGAGCACTGCGAATCCGTTAATATTCCGGAAAGTCCGGGCTTATTAACAACGAAAAACTTAATTCATTTATATACGCCTGTAGAGGCAAAAGGCGATGCGAGTCTTTTAACAATGGTAGAAGAATTACATCCAACACCAGCTCTTGGCGGGACACCTCGTTTGGAAGCGATGAAACTGATTCGTGATGTTGAATTGTTAGACAGAGGATTATATGGTGCACCGATTGGCTGGATAGATGATGAAGGAAATGGTGAGTTTGCGGTTGCGCTTCGCTGCGGATTATTAAATGGCGAGAAAGCATCCTTATTTGCCGGTTGCGGGATTGTAATTGATTCAGTACCGCAACTTGAATATGAAGAAACAAGCTTGAAGTTTAGACCGATGCTTGGTGCTTTGGAGGAATTAATGAAATGAACAATCATATAGAAGCATTATCATATTATTTAGGCGCGTTCGTGGATGAACTGACGCGTCTAAATGTATGTGATGTTGTCATTAGTCCAGGCTCACGGTCAACGCCGATTGCTTTACTAATGGAACAACATGAAGGAATGAACACATATTTACATGTAGATGAAAGATCAGCAGGATTTTTTGCGCTCGGTATCGCAAAAGCGAAGAAACGACCGGTTGCATTATTATGTACATCCGGAACGGCAGCAGCGAACTACTATCCAGCTGTATGTGAAGCTTTTCATTCACGTGTGCCGCTTATCGTCTTAACGGCAGATAGACCGCATGAATTAAGAGACGTCGGTGCACCACAAGCGATGAATCAAATTAATTTATACGGTACATTTGTGAAGCAATTTACAGAGATGGCACTTCCAGAAGCGAGTGAAGCGATGTATCATTACGCTCGCATGACGACGCAGCGCACGATAGCAAGCGCACTTTTAGCGCCACAAGGACCTGTTCATCTTAATTTTCCAGTTCGCGAACCGCTTATCCCGGATTTCTCATTAGAAAGTTTATGGGATAAAGGACGCGGGGAATATACAGGAGTAGTTCAGCAAGGGAACGTGACGATGCCGAGTGAATATGTAGATTCTCTTGTAGGGCGCCTTTCACATATGGAAAAGGGGCTTATTATTTGTGGAGATGATAGCCATCCAGAAATCGCAGCGTTTGCAGTACAACTAGCTGAAAAAACGGGATATCCAATATTAGCGGATCCACTTTCTAACATTCGTAGCGGACACCACGATAAAACGATGGTGATCGACTGTTACGATACATTTTTACGAAATGAGCTGTTAAAGGAAACATGGAAGCCAGAAGTTATGATTCGTTTTGGTGGTATGCCTGTTTCGAAAGCATTAACGCAGTTCATTAAAAAACAGACGAAAGCTATTCATATCGTTGTTGACGAATCTGGACAATGGAGAGATCCAGCTCTCGTTGCAACAGAAGTTGTACAGGCAAGTGATATTGCATTTTGCAGTGCACTAATAGAAAAAATGCCAGTTATGAAAAAGAATGATTGGTCCCGAATGTGGCAACATATAAACGAAAAAACGAAGGAAACGCTTCGTGAAATGGAAACATATGATACTGCATTTGAAGGGAAAGTTATTACGGATATTGTCCGTGTACTACCAGAAGGGGCAACATTATTTGCGAGTAATAGTATGCCAATTCGTGATACAGATTCATTCTTCTTCACATCGGATAAAAATATTCAAGTGATGGCAAACCGCGGTGTAAATGGGATTGATGGTATAATTTCCACTGCTTTAGGAGCAAGCATTATTTGCGATCCGCTCGTATTAGTAATTGGTGATTTATCATTTTATCACGATTTAAACGGGTTATTAGCCGCAAAATTACACGAATTAAATATAACGATTGTCGTTGTAAATAATGATGGTGGCGGTATTTTCTCATTCTTACCACAATATGAGAAAAAGGAACACTTCGAATCGTTATTTGGAACACCGATTGGGCTTGATTATGAGCATGTTGTCAAAATGTATGGCGGTTCATTTAGTCGTGTAAATGGTTGGGAGCAATTCCGAGAAGAGGTACAAAAAGGAACAAGGGCGGAAGGTTTACACGTTGTAGAAATTTGTACGAACCGTGATGAAAACTTAACATTGCATCGTAAATTATGGGCAAAAACGCAGGACGTAATTACTGCATCGTTGCAAGGTGAATCAAAATGAACGTAACACTGCAAGGTGTATCGTATGAATATGAAGTAGTCGGAAGCGGGGAACCACTTCTACTTCTTCATGGTTTTACGGGAAGCATGGAAACGTGGCGTTCTTTCGTTCCTTCTTGGAGCGAGCAATTTCAAGTCATTTTAGTAGACATTGTTGGGCACGGAAAAACAGAAAGCCCTGAAGATGTGACGCATTATGATATTCGAAATGTAGCATTGCAAATGAAAGAACTACTAGATTATCTTCATATTGAAAAAGCGCACATACTCGGCTATTCAATGGGCGGTAGACTGGCAATTACGATGGCATGTCTATATCCAGAATATGTACATTCTCTTTTATTAGAAAATTGTACAGCTGGGCTTGAAAGGAAAGATGAGCGGGAAGAACGCTGTGAAAAAGATGAGCGACTTGCTCACAAAATTGAGCGAGAAGGCATCGAAAGTTTTGTAACAATGTGGGAAAATATTCCGCTATTTGAAAGGCAAAAAAGTTTAGAACAAAACGTACAAGAAGCAGTGCGAAAAGAAAGACTTGCTAACAATCCAAAAGGGCTCGCAAATAGCTTGCGCGGCATGGGAACAGGGGCTCAGCCTTCTTGGTGGAATGAGCTGCAAAACTTAAAAATGCCTGTTCTTTTAATGAACGGGGAGCATGATGAAAAGTTCTTTCGCATATTAAAAAACATCGAAAAATGCGTCTCTGACGCGAAATTTGTCAAAATTGATGGTGCTGGCCATGCAATTCATGTGGAACAACCGGAAAAGTTTGATACAATAGTAAAGGGATTTCTAAAAACTATGCAGTGATGCTTTTTTCAGTTAAGAATGAAGTTACACTTATAGAGGAGATCAGAAATATACAAGGAGGTAGTTGTAATGGCTATTGAATGGGTAAAAGAAGGCAATTACGAAGATATTATTTATTCAACATACAATGGTATCGCAAAGATTTCGATTAACCGCCCTGAAGTACATAACGCATTCCGTCCTAAAACGGTAATGGAGTTAATCGACGCTTTTGCACATGCTCGTGATGATGCAAATGTTGGCGTTATCATTTTAACAGGTGAAGGTGGACGTGCATTCTGTTCTGGCGGCGACCAAAAAGTTCGCGGTCATGGTGGATATGTAGGTGACGACCAAATCCCTCGTTTAAATGTATTAGATTTACAACGTCTAATTCGCGCAATTCCTAAACCAGTTATCGCAATGGTAGCAGGTTATGCAATCGGTGGTGGACACGTACTTCATATCGTATGTGACTTAACAATCGCTGCAGACAACGCTGTATTCGGACAAACAGGTCCTAAAGTAGGAAGCTTTGACGGTGGATACGGAGCTGGTTACCTAGCTCGTATGGTAGGCCACAAGAAAGCTCGCGAAATTTGGTACCTATGCCGTCAATACAGTGCTGGGGAAGCGCTTGATATGGGCTTAGTAAACACAGTAGTACCATTAGAAGAGCTTGAAGCAGAAACAGTACAATGGGCACAAGAAATCTTAGCAAACAGCCCAATGGCACTTCGTTTCCTAAAAGCTGCATTCAACGC
Organism: Bacillus cereus; assembly: GCF_007678085.1. Classification (GTDB taxonomy): domain Bacteria; phylum Bacillota; class Bacilli; order Bacillales; family Bacillaceae_G; genus Bacillus_A; species Bacillus_A cereus_BE. Next base: position 27,074 of record NZ_VEDW01000002.1, read on the forward strand.
AGACACAGATGGTCTAGCTGGTATTCAACAACTAGCTGGAGATGCAACGTTATTGTACTACACAACTGACGAAGCAAAAGAAGGTCGTGACGCGTTCAAAGAAAAACGCAGTCCGGACTTCGGTCAATTCCCTCGTTTCCCTTGATCAAAAGCGAAAGTAGCTCGTTCAGAATGTGAGGGGGATGGAGCTTCTGACGTAGAGGCGCTTTTTGCCTCGTAGGAAGAAGTGAAGCCACCGAACATTCTAGCTACTGTAGCTGGATGTTTTAAAAGCGGAGCCGACTGCTTAGCCACGCTGGCTAAGGTTCTTTCGCACAGAAAGTGTTGTTTACTTTCTCGTGCGGAAGGTTCTTAGACGGAAGGGGCTAGGAGGCGCAGCTAGATGTGACCAAAAGCGTAAGCGGCTCATTTAGAACAAGAGGGCGTTGAAACTCCTGACGTAGAGGCGCCTTTGGCCTCGTAGGAAGGCGTGAAACGACCGACTGTTCTAGCCGCTATAGCTAGATGAGATTAACCGGAAACAAAACAACTAAGAGACTTGATTTCATATCAAGTCTCTTTCTTTCATGAAAGGAGAATGTATGATGAAAACTATGCCAAATTGGTTAAAGCAACGTGCATTTTTAACACCAGACCGCACTGCAATTGAAATAGAGGAAGAGAAAGTTACTTTCGTGCAGCTGCATGAAAAAGTAGTATCTGTTTGTGAACACCTCACGCATGTAGGAGTGAAGCATGGGCAAAAGGTGGCTGTTCTGATGAAAAATGGTATGGAGATGATTACAGTTATTCACGCCCTATCTTACGTAGGTGCAGTAGCTGTACTTTTAAATACGCGTCTTTCAAGAGAAGAGCTACTTTGGCAAATGGATGATGCTGAAGTTATTTGTTTAGTGACGGATCAAGATTTTGAGGCTAAAAATGTTCCTGTATATTCATTCGCCAAAGTGATGAATGGACCGAAGGCGGAAGCCTCTATACAAGAAGAATTCTCTTTAGAAGAAGCGATGACAATTATTTATACGTCTGGGACGACTGGGAAACCGAAAGGCGTTATTTTAACATACGGCAATCACTGGGCAAGCGCGGTTGGCTCTTCGCTTAATTTAGGGATTCGTGATGATGATTGCTGGTTAGCTTGTATGCCGATGTTCCACGTTGGCGGGTTATCTCTTTTAATGAAAAATATTATGTATGGCATGCGCATTTTACTCGTTCCGAAATATGATGCTAATTTTATTCATAAAGCACTTCAAACGAGAGGTGTTACGATCATTTCTGTCGTATCAAAAATGTTAACAGATCTATTAGAGAGACTAGGAGAAGAGACATATCCATCTTCTTTAAGATGCATGTTACTTGGCGGAGGACCAGCACCGAAACCGTTACTCGAAACATGTGTAGAAAAAGGAATTCCTGTATATCAAACGTACGGTATGACAGAAACGTCTTCGCAAATTTGTACGTTATCCGCAGATTATATGTTAACGAAAGTCGGATCTGCCGGGAAACCGCTATTTCAGTGCCAACTTCGTATTGAAAAAGATGGTGTAGTAGTGCCGCCGTTAGCAGAAGGCGAGATCGTAGTAAAAGGACCAAACGTAACAGGAGGTTATTTTAACCGTGAAGATGCGACGCGCGAAACCATTCAAAACGGATGGCTTCATACTGGTGACCTCGGTTATTTAGACGAAGAAGGATTTTTATACGTATTAGATCGCCGCAGTGATTTAATTATTTCTGGCGGAGAGAATATATATCCGGCCCAAATTGAAGAAGTGTTGCTTTCTCATCCAGCGGTAGCGGAAGCAGGTGTTGTCGGTATGACTGACGATAAATGGGGACAAGTACCCGCTGCTTTTGTTGTAAAAAGCGGAGAGGTAACAGAAGAAGAAATTCTTCATTTTTGCGAGGAGAAATTAGCGAAATATAAAGTGCCGAAAAAAGCGTGTTTCTTAGAGGAATTACCACGAAATGCTTCAAAAAAATTGTTAAGAAGAGAGTTAAGACAATTAGTGGAGGAGATGTAAGTGGAAATTAAAAAAGCGACACTGCATATAACGGAAATGCCACTCGTAATCCCGTTTGCTGCAAGCTACGGAACTTACGAAAAGCGTGAGAGCATCGTTATTGAATTAGAAGATACGGATGGACACATTGGATTTGGCGAAGTCGTTGCCTTCTCTGAACCGTGGTATACGGAAGAAACAGTGAAGACAGCGCTACATGTACTTCAAGATTTTTTATTACCTGATTTATTAAAGGCGGAGATTTCTCATCCGAATGAAGTACCTGTTTTGTTCCAACATATAAAGAGAAACAGAATGGCAAAGGCCGGAATTGAAGGAGCTGTTTGGAATTTATATGCGAAGCGTGAACAGAAATCGCTAGCGACATTGCTTGGAGGAACGAAGTCTGAAATTGAGGTCGGCGTTGTAATCGGGATCAATACAATTCCGGTTATGTTAAAACAAATTGAAAAGTACGCGGAAGAAGGATACGAGCGCTTTAAAGTGAAAATAAAGCCAGAGCATGACTACGAATTATTGAAAGAGATTCGTAAAGAGTTTCCGCATATCCCGTTAATGGCTGATGCAAATTCAGCGTATACATTAGCGGATACAGAGAAATTGAAACGACTAGATGAATTTCAATTGATGATGATTGAACAACCGTTAGCGGATTACGATTTTCTTGATCATGCACAGCTGCAAAAGAAAATGGAAACACCAATTTGTTTAGACGAAAGCATCCATAGTTTAGAAGACGCGCGCGTTGCGAATACGCTTGGCAGTTGCCGCATCGTTAATATTAAACCAGGGCGAGTGGGCGGATTAACAGAATCGATTCAAATCCATAATTATTGTATGGAGCACAACATACCTGTTTGGTGTGGTGGTATGGTAGAGATGGGGATTTCACGAGCGCAAAATGTTGCACTTGCTTCGTTGCCGAATTTTACGATTCCAGGTGATATATCTGCCTCTAGTAGGCACTGGGAGAAGGATATTATTTCGCCGGAAGTGATGCTTGAGGGCGGAAAAGTGATTGTACCACAAAGCATTGAAGCTGAGTATGAAGTAGATCGCGGAAGGCTGGCGGAAATTACGAAGCAGCGAATTATTTTGGAGCGGTAGGTTGAGTCTTTCAAATAGGGGGCGAATTTCGTCGTTAATTGTCGGTAAGTCGATATTCCTTGTCGAAACGTCGATATATTAAAAAAATCGTCGATATAATTTCATTTACTAAGGTTACTCCCGCGAGTAACCTTTTCGTATTGTACAAATTGGATAGACTAGTTTACAATCGAGCGTATAAAGGGGGAGTAAAATGAAGCGCATTTCAATTTTAATAGCGGATGATGAGGCAGAAATTGCCGATTTAATTGAGATACATTTAGAAAAAGAAGGCTACCACGTTGTGAAAGCAGCTGATGGAGAAGAGGCAATTCATATTATTGAAACGCAGCCAATCGATCTAGTGGTTTTAGATATTATGATGCCGAAAATAGATGGCTATGAAGTGACGCGCCAAATTCGTGCGAAGCATCATATGCCAATCATTTTCTTAAGTGCGAAAACGTCTGATTTTGATAAGGTGACAGGTTTAGTATTAGGCGCAGATGATTATATGACGAAACCTTTTACACCGATTGAATTAGTCGCGCGTGTAAATGCACAATTACGCCGATTTCTTACGTTAAATCATCCGAAAATAGCGGAGAATAAATCTGCTTTAGAGGTAGGCGGAGTCGTTATCGATCCTGAGCGAAGAACAGTAAATGTGTACGGAGAACAAGTTGAATTAACACCGAAAGAGTTTGATATTTTATATTTATTAGCGAGCCATCCGAAGAAAGTGTACAATGTGGAAAATATTTTTCAGCAAGTATGGGCCGATGATTATTTTGAAGGCGGAAATACAGTTATGGTACATATCCGTACATTGCGGAAAAAACTTGGGGAAGATAAAAGAAAGAATAAGTTAATAAAAACAGTGTGGGGAGTAGGTTATACTTTCAATGGCTAAAAAGATGAAAAGTTTTCGCTCGAAGATGGTTATGCTATTTGCTTTAAGTATGGTATTAGCTGGTGGCGTAACATATATCATTTATGAAGGATTACGGATCTATTATAAATTAGTCGTTCGTTTTGAGGATCCATTAGCCCAAGTTCGGTCAATGGTAAGACAAATCGGGGATATTAATTTCTTTTTAATTATTTTTATTCCTCTGTCCATTATGTTTTTCTTCTTTCTTACTAGGCCTTATGTAAAATATTTTGATGAGATTTCAAACGGAATTCACCATTTGGCGAACGGGGATTTTACAAATGAAGTTCGCGTTTCATCAAATGATGAGTTTGGATATATTGCAAGCGAAATTAATGTAGCGAGTGAAAAGTTAAAGGAAGCAGTGGAACGGGGAGACTTTGCGGAAAGTAGTAAAGAACAGCTCATTGTTAACTTAGCTCACGATTTGAGAACGCCGTTAACGTCCGTTTTAGGTTATTTAGATTTAATTCTTAAAGATGAGAATTTGACGAAGGAACAAATTAAACACTTTTCCACAATTGCTTTTACGAAATCTGAAAGGCTGGAAAGTTTAATTGATGAATTATTTGAAATCACAAGAATGAATTATGGGATGCTGAAGCTGGAAAAAAGACCAATTGATATAGGTGAACTGCTTATTCAGTTAGACGAAGAATTACATCCGTTATTAGAAAAGAAGGAATTAGAAGCGAGATTGAATATGACGCCGCAATTACCTATTAACGGTGACGGGAAATTATTAGCGAGGGTATTTGAAAATCTTTTAACGAATGCGATTCGCTACGGGTATGATGGAAAGTTTGTTGATGTGAACGGATATATTGAAGGTGAAGAGGTAGTCGTACAAATTATTAATTACGGAGACAGCATTCCGGAAGAAGATTTACCGTATCTTTTTGATATGTTTTATACAGGTGATAAGGCAAGATCAGAGCAACAAGGTGGTACAGGCCTTGGGCTATTTATTGCGAAAAATATTGTTGAGCAGCATGACGGGACGATTTCTGCTGAAAGTAATGTGATTAGAACGATATTTGAAGTAAGGTTGCCAAAAGAAGAGAGCGAAGCAATTTAATAAAAATTTAAACTTTACCCCACTTTTTATTTTAATAGTTTTTTCTATTCTATACGTAAGTTACGTTAAGGAGGAACTAGAGATGAAAAAGTGGGTATTTATTTCTCTTTTTATACTATGTACAGTCTGCGTAGGCTTTTATATATCACCATTATTTCAAAAAGAGATCGATGTTAAAGTTGCAGAAAAAGATAATAAGGTAAGAGCTGCGAATACTGAAAATATAGAGATTACAAAAGAACAAGTTTATAAAGGGAATCTATTATTAGTTAATAAAGATTACCCCGTTAAAAAAAATAGTATTAGATCCGATATTATAAATGTAAATCATAATAGTGAATTAGTAAGAGGTTACGTCATATTTGATAGAAATCTTCGCTTATCAAAGGATGTTGTGAGCAAGTTTTTGAACGTTGTCGATGCAGCTGGAAAAGATGGCGTGCAGCATTTCTTAATGAATAGCGGATATCGAGATTTTAAAGAGCAAGAAAAGTTATATGAAAAAATGGGCTCTGACTATGCACTTCCAGCAGGATACAGTGAACATAATTTAGGATTATCACTTGACGTTGGATCTACGCAAAAGAAAATGGAGAAAGCGCCTGAAGGAAAGTGGATTGAAGAGAATGTATGGAAGCACGGCTTTGTTTTACGCTATCCGAAAAATAAAAGCGATATTACAGGCATTCAATATGAGCCGTGGCATATACGTTATGTCGGCTTACCTCATAGTGCGATTATGCAAAAAAAGAAAATTACACTAGAGGAATACTTAGACTTCTTAAAAGAGAAAAAAGAAATCACAACGGATGTGGAAGGTAAGAAATATACGGTTTCTTATTATAAAGTGTCCGGGAACATGAAAGTGAGTGTTCCCGTAAATAAGCAGTATGAAATTTCGGGGAATAATATGGATGGGGTTATTGTGACGGTTCAGGAATAGGAAAAGTTTATTCTGATTCATTATCTTCTACGTGTGATAATGGTTCATCTTGCAAACTAAATGAGAAACGAGACTACACTGCTTCTGTAGCATACTCAAAAACTATTGCATCAGGAACTGTTTACTATCCAGGAGGATCGTTTACAATTAACCCAAATTAAGTATTAATTGTGCTATAATGAGTGGAAAAATGAGGGGAGATGATTTAATTGATAATTAACATTAACCCTATAGGGATCGTCATTTTTATTATTGCGTTAATCGCTGCATATTTTGCTATAAGAAATATTTTTAGGTTTATAACTAGAAAAAAAGTCCAGTAGATTACTGGACTTTTTTTAGTTATACTCTATTCCTTTTAAATCTATATTTTATTTTTACATTCGTAATATAAATTAGTGAAAGAAGCAATGTACAACTAAACATTATAACGTTATATTTACTTCTCCCTTTTTTTGTGTTACGCTAAACGTGTGAAAGAGATATAAAATGAAACTTTAATGTAAGCGTATTCTTATGGCTTCTTATAGAAAAGGGTGGAAATACAATGACAGAACGATTCGTACTACGTAATGTGAAACGTGTGAACGGGGAAGAGATTGACATTGTAATTGAAAATAATAAAATCGCACAGGTGACGAAAGCTGGTGCTGGTGAGGGTGGAAAGGTTCTTGATTACTCTGGTACTTACGTATCGAGTGGCTGGATTGATTTACACGTTCACGCTTTTCCGGAGTTTGATCCGTATGGCGATGAGGTGGATGAAATTGGCGTTAAGCAAGGGGTAACGACAATTGTTGATGCGGGTAGCTGCGGAGCTGATCGTATTGCAGATTTAGTAAAAAGTAGAGAGCAGGCAAAAACGAATTTATTTGCCTTTTTAAATATTTCTCGCATCGGTTTGAAACGAATTGATGAATTATCCAATATGGAATGGATAGATAAAGAGAAAGTAATAGAAGCAGTAGAAAAGTATAAAGATGTAATCGTTGGGTTAAAGGCGAGAATGAGTAAAAGTGTCGTTTGTGATAGTGGAATTGAACCGCTTCATGTTGCACGCTCGTTATCTCGTGAAACATCATTACCGATTATGGTACATATCGGTTCAGCCCCTCCTCGCATTGAGGAAGTTGTACCTCTTTTAGAAAAAGATGATGTGATTACGCATTACTTAAACGGGAAAGAAAATAATTTATTTGATGAAGAAGGCAAACCGCTACCTGTGTTACTAGATGCAGTGAAGCGTGGTGTTCATTTAGATGTTGGTCATGGTAATGCTAGTTTTTCTTTTAAAGTAGCAGAAGCGGCGAAGCGTCACGGTATTGCCTTTAATACAATTAGTACAGATATTTACCGAAAGAATCGTATACACGGTCCAGTATATAGTATGGCTCACGTTCTTTCGAAATTCCTTTACTTAGGGTATCCGCTAGAAGAAGTAATTAATGCGGTTACGAAAAATGCGGCAGAGTGGCTGAAAAAGCCAGAGCTTGGCCGTATTCAAGAAGGCGATATTGCAAACTTAACTTTATTTACGGTGAAAGATGAGAAGATTACGTTAATTGATTCAGAAGGGGATCAGCGCATTGCTGAAAGAAGAATTGATACGAAAGGGGTTGTAATCAATGGGTCAGTCATTGAATGCTAAGTACGGATTAAAAAGAGTGATTAATGCGAGCGGTAGAATGAGTATTTTAGGTGTATCCGCACCTACAGATACAGTTATGGATGCGATGAAACATGGTGGACAAAATTATGTAGAAATTGCTGATTTAGTAGATAAAGCGGGAGACCATATTGCGAGAATTCTAGATTCAGAGGCAGCGGTTGTTGTAAATTCAGCATCGAGCGGAATTGCACTTTCTATCGCTGGTATCGTTACAGAAGGAAATCGCCGTAAAAGTGAAAGACTTCATCAAGAAGTAATCGCGAAAAACGAAGTGATTATGTTAAAAGGTCATAACGTTCAATACGGTGCTCCTGTTGAAACGATGATTTATTTAGGCGGAGGAAAACTCGTAGAAGTTGGCTACGCAAATGAAGGGAAAGCAGAGCATATTGAAGATGCGATTGGTGAAAATACAGCAGCGATTCTTTATGTGAAATCTCATCATGCCGTGCAAAAAAATATGATTTCTGTTGAAGAAGCATGGGAAGTTGCGCAGCGAAATAACGTACCACTGATCGTCGATGCAGCAGCTGAAGAAGATATTCAAAAATATGTGAAGTATTCAGACCTTGCTATTTATAGCGGTTCAAAGGCAATTGAAGGACCAACTTCTGGTATCGTCGGCGGTAAACGAAAATATATTGAGTGGCTGAAAGTGCAATTACATTGCATCGGAAGAAGTATGAAAGTGGGGAAAGAAACAACTTTTGGTTTACTTCAAGCACTTGATGAGTACGGAGTAAAAGAAGATAAGAGTGAGCAAGAAAAAGAGTTGTTACAAGTACTTATGCCGCTAAAAGAATTAAACGGTGTAAATGTAACAATCGTTCAAGATGAAGCGGGAAGAGCGATCTTTAGAGCACGTATTCATATTAACGAGAACGATTTAAATAAATCAGCAAAAGACGTTGTAACAGCATTACGAGAAGGAGAAATCGCAATTTATACACGTGATTACGGCGTAAGACAAGGATTCTTTGATATCGATCCACGTCCACTTCAAGGTGATGACATACATGTAATTGAAGAAAAAATGAGAGAAATTGTAGGGGGAAACTAAAATGACAAACATTCAAAAACGTTTTTATAAAGGCCGCGTAGCATTAAATGTATTAGCGAACAATATCGAAAACGCGAAAGATATTTTTGAAGCAGCAGAAGGTTATGTAGTAGTGGGTGTTTTATCAAAGGATTATCCAACTGTAGAAGAAGCAGTTACAGCGATGAAAGCATACGGAAAAGAAATTGATGATGCTGTATCAATCGGACTAGGAGCAGGAGATAATCGCCAAGCAGCAGTTGTAGCTGAAATTGCGAAGCATTATCCTGGTAGCCATATTAATCAAGTGTTCCCTTCGGTTGGAGCGACACGTGCAAATCTTGGCGGAAAAGATAGCTGGATTAATAGTTTAGTATCGCCAACAGAAAAAGTAGGGTACGTAAATATTTCTACTGGTCCAATTAGTGCAGCTGGGGAAGAAAAAGCAATCGTTCCAATTAAAACAGCAATCGCACTTGTACGTGATATGGGTGGAAATTCATTGAAATACTTCCCAATGAAAGGTTTAGCTCATGAAGAAGAATATCGCGCAGTTGCGAAAGCTTGTGCGGAAGAAGGATTTGCATTAGAGCCAACAGGCGGAATTGATAAAGAAAACTTCGAAACTATTGTACGTATTGCGCTTGAAGCAAATGTAGAGCAAGTGATCCCGCACGTATACTCTTCTATTATTGATAAGGAAACTGGTAATACGAAAGTAGAAGATGTTCGTGAATTATTAGCAGTCGTGAAGAAGTTAGTTGATCAAAATGCGTAAGAAAATTGCAGCATTTGGCGAAGTAATGATGCGCCTGCAAGTACCAGGATATGAATTGTTATCGCAAGCTAACACATTAAATTACTCATTTTCTGGTACAGGTGTGAACGTGGCAGCAGCACTTTCTCATCTCGGGCATGAAGGGCTTCTTATTTCAACTTTACCGGAAAATTCGGTTGGGGATGCGGCATTATCTTACATTCAAAAGTTAGGTGTGCAAACCTCACTTGTTTCAAGAGGTGGTAAATATGTCGGCATGTACTTTTTGGAAAAAGGATTTGGGGCACGTGCAAGCCGCGTTACATATTCAAATCGATTAGAAAGTAGTTTCAATACGGCATGTGAAGAAATGTATCAATTTGAAGAAATCGCAAAGGAAATTGATATCGTTCATTTTTGCGGGATTACACTTGCGATGAATGATACTGTGCGCCATCATATGAAATCTTTAGCGAAAGCAGTGAAAGAAAACGGAGGCACTGTCGTTTTTGATTGCAACTATCGTCCATCTCTTTGGGGAGAAGACGGATATGAGCAGGCGAAACCGCATTATGAAGAAATGCTGGCTCTTGCTGATATCGTTATGATGAACGAAAAAGATGCGATGTTTGTTCTTGGAATGAAAACAGAAAAGACAGAGCGAGAGGCGCAACTTGTTGATCTTATTCCAAAGGTTGCTGAAACATATCATATCGCTACAATTGCTGGTACACATCGCTCTATTAATAGCGATAATACACACTCGCTTCGCGGGTTTATATGTAAAGATGGTGCGTTCACTTTTGCAAAAACACTTACGTTTTCTGTATATGATAGAATAGGTGCTGGAGATGCTTATACGAGCGGGATTATTCATGGCGAGATAGAAGAGTTTGCACCAGAGAAAGCTGTTTCATTTGCGTCAGCAGCTGGAATGCTTGCACATACGATCGTCGGTGATACGCCAATGTCATCAGAGAAGGATATACTTCGTGCAATGACGGCATCAGTAGGTGATGTAGAAAGGTAGTGGGTGTAACGGTGAACGTAACGAGAAAAAAAGGACCATTATATTTACAAATAAAAAATATTATTCGTGATCGAATATTGCATGGTGTATATGCGATTCATACGAATATTCCTTCCGAACCGCAGTTAGAAGAAGAGTTCAAAGTGAGTAAAATTACAGTGCGTAATGCGATTAAAGAGCTCGCTCAAGAAGGGTATTTGGAAAAGAAAAGTGGTAAAGGAACGAAAGTCATCCGTAATACTTCTGCAACAAAATTGTCAAAAGGTAAGAAATTTACAGAAGTATTAGTGGAAGAAGGATATAAAGTACAGAAGAAATTGCTAAAAGCAGAAGTCGTTCATAATGAAGAAGGAACAGTGCCATTTCGATTATTCGGTAAAGAGAGTTTTCGCATTGAACGTTTATATACGTTAAATGATGCACCGTACATTCATTATACGCACTATTTCTCAGCTAAAATGGCAAGTACAGATTTATCGGACTTTGACTTGCAATCGCTTTACGATTTAGTGGAAGACCGAGGTATACATTTAGAAAACTTCAGAGATGAATTCGCTGTTGGACTTGCGCCTAGTTTCGTTGCAGAAGCGTTAGGTGAAAAAGAGGGGACAGCGCTATTAAAACGTATGCGCTATTCTTACGATGAAGTTGGCGAAGTAATTGAATATAGCGAAGGCTACTACAATACAGAAATGCAGCATTATGTAGTGAATTATGACGTATAAAAAAGAGGGTATTTGCCCTCTTTTTTTATAAAGTGAAACATTAATTAGATTCATCCCGCACCAATTAGGTGTTTACTGTCCACAAATACGGGGTAAAAGTAAGGGGAATGAGATATGGATATATACTTATTAATCGTCACGTTACTTGCAATCGCAATTGTCATTTTAGGGGTATCATGGTGGAAATGGCATGCATTTATTAGTTTAACAGTTGCTAGTTTATTTTTAGCCATTATGTCTGGACTGAATTTAACGAAAATAGTGACTGCCTATGAAACTGGTGTTGGTAGTGTACTAGGGCATTTAGTTGGTATTTTAGCTCTCGGAACAATTTTAGGAAAAATGATGTCCGATTCAGGGGCCGGCATGCAAGTGGCAGACTTCTTTATTCGATTTTTCGGTGTGAAGAAACTACCTTGGGCTATGTTATTTGCAGGATTTGTTATAGGGATTCCAGTATTTTTTGAAGTGGGGATCGTCATTTTATTACCACTTGTTATTTCCATTCGAAAAACGACGAAGCAAAATATATTATTAATTGCGTTACCTGTTATTGCTGGATTATCTATTGTTCACGGGCTCGTGCCACCACATCCAGGGGCGATGACAGCAATCGGTATTTATAACGCGAACTTAGGAAAGGTACTTTTATATTCATTAATTATCGCGTTACCAACAGCCATTATCGCAGGACCGGTATTTGCCAAGTGGGTACATAAGAGAGTTATACCTGAAAATGAACCAGAGCTCGTTCGAGTTACGACTGTATCAACTGATTTACCGAGTCGTAAAGTTTCATTCTTTATTATATTACTACCAGTCGTTTTAATGATTTTATCAGTAGTTGCACCATATATTTCATTACCGAAAAAGTTGACTGAATTTTTCGTGTTTATAGGGAGTCCGGTAATTGCTTTACTTATTTCATGTTTCGCAGCATTCTATTTACTTGGAATTAGACAAGGAATTAATAAAAAGGTCATTAAAAAATTAACGGATGAAAGTTTACTACCGGTCGGTTCCATTATTTTAATTATTGGTGCAGGCGGTGGATTTAAACAAATACTAATTGAAAGCGGCGTTGGAACGGCGATTGCACAAATGGCAGAACATATATCGTTGTCACCAATTGTGTTAGCTTTCATGGTAGCTGGATTAATTCGAATTGCAACAGGTTCAGCGACAGTAGCATTAACGACAGCAGCAGGAATTGTTTCACCAGTTATTCAGCACATGTCAGGTGTAAATTTAGAATTGCTCGTTATAGCAACAGGTGCGGGATCATTAATGTTTTCTCACGTAAATGATGCAGGGTTCTGGCTTGTAAAAGAGTATTTAGGATTAACGGTGAAGGAAACGTTTAAGACGTGGACGGTGCTGGAGACATTGTTATCATTTATTGCATTTGGCTTTGCACTTTTATTGAATATGTTTATTTAAGAAGATACCTTAATTGGTATCTTTTTTTGATGAAGCCCATTTCTGAAAACAAGCCCGTTTTTAGATAAGCCAAGCTTCCTATTCGCCCTGAAAACATACTATAAATGGAATCCCCTCATTTAGAGCAAGGTGAACTTGTTATGAATGATACTAAAGGAGGAATAGAGTAATGAGCGAAAAGTGTGAACACAGACATGATGATTGTAACCGCAGACATGGGTGCGGCGGCGGTTTTGCGCTTCTAATCGTATTGTTTATTTTATTAATCATCATCGGTGCTAGCTGCTTCGGCGGTGGCGGTTCTTGTGGTTATGGTGGTTACGGCGGTTATGCTGGCGGCTATGGTGGATATTGCTGCTAATTATTAAAAACTATTGAAAATAGCCTTGTGCATATTGCACAAGGCTATTTTATTCATACTTTAATATGCTGTGATAATTTATTAATGTACAGAGAACGGATTAAGAAGAAGAAAATGATCTCGATAATCCCGAATAAAGTGAGTACGATACATGTCTCTTTCAGTAATGAGAAAGAAAACATGCTTTGTAAGAATTTAATGGCAAATATCGTATGGATACCAGCGACAATATAAGGAACGAAAAATAAAATTCCTAGTTGAATTGTTGCAGAACGAAACATTTCTGATTCTGTTAAGCCAAGTTTTGTAATCGTAATATACTTTTGTCTTTCAGTTGTTAAGTCGTTATACATACGGAAATATAAAACGCTAGCCGCACCGATAAAGAAGATAAAACCAAGAAATGCCCAAATAAAGAATTGAGCAACTGCATTTCCTTTACCGTAAATGAGTTCATCCGTAGCTGTATATATGAAGAAAGGAACTTGAGCGTTCTCTTCTGTATGCTTTTCGTAGAACTTACGTGCATCACCACTAATAACACGTAACATATTTTTTGTTGGAACAATTGCATTTTCCCAGTTTTCTACGAAGTAGTTATAGATTACGGTTGTTTCAATATGAGGAATCATATTATCAAATACATAATCTTGTACGACAGCTAAATGTGGGAATGCAAAGGATGGTTCTATTCCTTTATTAATAAACCCTTTAATATGAAATTCTTTTTTATTAGATCCAAGTGTAATCGTATTATGCTTTGCAAATGGATTAGATACGAGATTGAGAAGTTCTGGTGAGTGGCGAGAAATAATATACACTTGTGTAGAATCAAATGTTATTTCCGGTCTTTTCAATTGCTTAGCAATTGCGTTATAATCACTCATCTTCATAAGCATAATGTCTTCTTTGGAAGCTGTATCTTTTACTACTGTAAACTTATATTTTCTGTACTGAAAATTACTATTTGTAAGCTCAGTTTCAATTGTAGTAATATGCTTTTGTTCAAGGGAATTGTCACCTTCTGATGTATAAGTGAAGGGGACGGGATATCGTTCTAGTACCGATGCTGTTGTATTGTTATTAGCAGCAAATAACCCAATAATAATTGTAAAAGCAAGTGCAGATAGCATAGAAACGATAAAGAGTACATTAATATTACTACGGGTACGAGAAACTAAATCTGAAACCCATAACATATTTATTTGTTTCAAATAAAACTTTCTTCGTTTCTTTAAAATATAGATGAAAAGAAGAAATGTTTGTGAAAAGAAAAAATATGTCCCGACTACTACGAGTGGCAAAATAGATAACATAATAAAGACGACAGATCCATTTTGTACATTTTTTTCTGTTACGTAGCCTTTTGGGTAACCGGCGATATAATAGCATAGCCCTAAACAAATTAAAGCGAATAAAGAGATGAGTATAGATGGCTTTTTTTCAGCTTTCATTTTTTTGTTACCTTTAATGAGCTTCGCTGTTTTACGAGTACGAATAAACATCGGTGTAAATGTAGAAACGATTAAAAATAAAATGATAAACGTTACGGTTGTAACGATAATCGCTTCGGTTGGCCAATATAAATAGAGGCCTTTCGCACCTGTTAATTTCGAAGTGACTAATAAGAAGAAGTTAGAAAATACAAGGCCACCTTGAATACCGATAAAGATAGACAGTATCCCAATTATCATGTTTTCAGTAAATAACAGTCTTTTTAATTGTCTTTGTGAGATACCAAGAATAGTGAGTATCCCGAATTGTTGCTTTCGTACATTTAAAAATGATCCAACTGAATATAAGAGAAAGAAGAACGAGAACAAAACAATAATAAACTGTGCAGTACTAGCCGAATTCATAAGAGGATCTCGTTCTTGAAAACCTTGTACACTTTGTAAACGTGGATGGAACGCATATACGGTAAATGAAAAGAAAACCATGATAGAAAATGCGCTACTTACAAAATAAGCGAAATATGCTTTCGAATTACGCGAGACATTTTTAAATGCAAATTGCCAAAATGTCATCCACGTCTTCCTCCTAATAATGCTAAAACATCTAATATTTCTTGATAAAATTTTTCGCGATATAATCCGCGGTGAAGTTCGTTGTAAAGCTCGCCATCTTTAATGAAAATGACGCGGTTACAATAACTTGCTGCGAACGGATCGTGCGTAACCATTAAAATTGTTGCATCTTCTTCTTTATTTAATTTCGTAAATAACTCCATTACATCGATTGCTGCTTTGGAATCTAAGTTTCCCGTTGGTTCATCGGCAAGTAGAAGTGAAGGATGATGAATAACAGCACGTGCTACTGCGGTACGCTGTGCTTGTCCTCCAGAAACTTCAAAAATACGTTTGTCCAAAATGTGATCAATTCCAAGCTTTTTTGAAATATTATCAAGCTTTTCATCCATTTCTTTTAATGGAACATTATCTAATGTTAAAGGTAGTACGATATTTTCACCGATTGTTAGTGTATCTAGTAAGTTAAAGTTTTGGAAAACAAATCCTAACTCTTGGCGGCGGAAAATAGCTAACTTCTCTCTACGAAATGTGTGCGGTTTTTTTCCGTTAATCACGACATCACCAGAAGTAGGGGAATCAATTGTAGAGATAACGTTTAAAAATGTAGATTTACCGCTACCAGATGGCCCCATGATAGCAACAAATTCACCTTTATCTACATGTAAATTTATATTTTTCAAAGCAGTATGAGGGACTTTTCCTTCATACACTTTTGAGACGTTTTTTATGTGTAAAACTTCTTCCATAGTAATCACCTTTCTATCTTTTAAAACTTAATGTGTTGTGATAATTTTTGCATATAAAAGGAACGAATTAAAAGGAAAAATAAAATTTCAACTGTTCCAAAAATCATTAGTACGACTGTAATCTCAGCGAAGAACGAGAGATGTAATACTTCTTGCAACATCTTTGTCGCAAACATCGTATGGATCGATGCCATAATGTATGGAACAAAGAACAGAATCGCAAGTTGAATGGTAGCAGATCGTTTCATTTCGGCTTCTGTTAAACCAATTTTTGTAATCGTTACATACTTTTCTTGTTCATTTGTTAAATCTGTATACATTCTGAAATAAAGAACACTGCCAGCACCAATAAAGAAAATAACACCTAAGAAAGTACCAATTAAGAAGAACGAAGCGACGTTTAGTTTTGTTGTGTATAGAGAATCGCTCGCTTCACTTGCATGGAATGGTGGGTGCTCAGCCTTAATCGCTTCATTATCATTATCAATTTTTGTTATAAATTCCGAACCGATGTTATGTGCTTTTTCCCAATCGTTAACTTTAAAGTTATATACACTCATCTGTTTTGAAACCGATGATAATGCCTCTACATTTTCATCAGATAATACGAGTAATGTTGAGATTAAGCTGTTTGGGAAAGGATTATAATTTTTATATTCTTTTACTTGTAGCTGTAGGCTGTTTTGAGTAAGTGTAAGAATATCTTTCCTGTCTGTATCATAAATTGTGCCAATGAATTGATCGTCTATATCCTTCATAAGGATATAAGATTCATTATTTTTTACGTTGAGATGTTCCCAGTTTAACGCCTTAGCAAGTATATTGTAATCACTTTGTTTAATTGCATAATAGAGCTTTGGGTTCTCTTCTGCCGAAGATACTTCATATATATCCGTTTTAAGTTTTTTATAAGTAAAGTGCTCTTCATTAAATTTTTGTTCCAACCAATTTAAATGTTCATCAGCTAACGCATTTTCAGTATGTGATAAATACGTAAAAGGGAAAGGGTTTTGTCTTATTGCATCAAACTTTGTAAATTTCCCAAAACCGTATAAGAATGTAATCATAGTAAAAGCGAGTGTTGATAGCATCGCTACAATAAAGAGCATGTTAATGTTTGTCCGAAT
This sequence comes from Bacillus cereus, assembly GCF_007678085.1. Lineage (GTDB taxonomy): Bacteria > Bacillota > Bacilli > Bacillales > Bacillaceae_G > Bacillus_A > Bacillus_A cereus_BE. The sequence goes on from NZ_VEDW01000002.1 coordinate 44,069, forward strand.
GCGCGCTGCTAAATCAGAAATCCAAAGCATATTCGTACGCTTCATATAAAATGTTCTTCGCGTTTTTAATATACGAATGAGTAAAAAACTAATTTGTGAAAAGAAAAAATATGTTCCAGCTGCAACAAGTGAAGGAATAACAAATATGCTAGAGACGGCATATAGGATTCCAATCATATCACCTAGGGACATAAAATATAACGGATTTGCCGCTAATACGTATCCAGTTATTAAACATGTCGCACCAAATAGAGAGATAAGCACGGATGCTTTTCTTTCTTTTTGTTTTGTTCCTTCTTTTAAAAGACGTACAGCCTTTCTCGTCCGAATGAGCATCGGTGTAAAAGATGAGACGAGAATGAAGAGTCCAAGAAAGATGAGCATAGTTAAAATAATGGCACCCGTTGGCCAATATAAATATAAACCAGGTACATGTGTAATTTTTGCGGTAACTAATAAAAAGAACTGTGAAAAGACAAGTCCAAGTTGAATACCGAAAAATATGGATAGAACACCAATTAGCATGTTTTCTAGAAATACGAGTCTCTTTAATTGCTTTTGAGATATGCCAAGTACTGTTAAAATCCCAAATTGCTTTTTTCGTACTTTTAAGAAAGTACCGATTGAATATAGTAAAAAGAAAAACGAAAAGAATACAATGACAACTTCTGAAATTGTCATTAATATGTTCAGAGCAACATTCACGTCTGTCATATGCAATTTAGGATGAAATAAATAAACTGCAAATGAGAAAAAAATTGCGATGGAAAACGCACTGCTTACAAAATAGGCGAAATAAGCTCTGGCGTTCCGGGTCACGTTTTTAAATGCAAACTGCCAAAATGTCATTCACCTAACCTCCTAGTAGGGGGAAGATGAAAAGCGTAGAAGAAATACTCTTTTCATCAAGCTTGTTTTAAATAATTTGTCCATTCGTATATTGTGATAACTTTTGCATATAAAGTGAACGAATGAATAAGAAAAATACGATTTCAACGACTCCAAAAATAATAAGAACGGCTGCAACTTCTTTGAACAAAGATAAACCAATTACATCTTGTAGCATTTTCGTTGCAAACATTGTATGAATGGATGCCATAATGTAAGGAACGAAAAATAAAATACTAAGCTGAATGGTCGCAGATCGTTTCATCTCTGTATCTGTCACACCAATCTTAGAAATTGTTATATACTTCTCTTGTTCATTCGTCAAATCTGTATACATTCTAAAGTAAAGAACGCTACCAGCTCCAATGAAGAAAATAACACCTAAAAATGTTCCGATTAGGAAGAATGCGGCGCTACCAGATGTTATTTTGTATAATAATCCCGCTGATTCAAAGGCACGAATAAGGGGTCCTTCATACTCGGATTTATTGCGATCTTTTTGCACCTTTTCTATAAAATCATCCGCAATTTTATATGTCTGTTCCCAGTTTTGAATTTTGTAATTGTATGCTGATATATGTTTTATCGTGTTGGGTAAGTTATTCACGAGAATATCAGGCAAAACTATCGTTTGATATGAAAAGGCAGATGGAATTGCATTAACATGCTCATAGCCTTTTACTTTTAATTTCGTATTTGTACTAGAGAGTGTAATGTAATCTCTTTTGTAGCTTTGCTCAAATTCATTAAATATAGTGATATAAGAGGTCCCCGTTAACACGTATGCTTCGTTATCATCCATAAATAGTTGTTTCATTCGTAAAGAAGTAGCAAGTTTGTTATAGTCACTTTGCTTAATTGCGTATACGTCATTATAAATAGCTACACCTTTATCTTCTTCTAGTGGTGTTTCATATATATCAGTTTTGATTTTCTCATAAGGAAAATGCTCTTTTTGTAACTGATGTTCAAGCCAATTTAAATGCTCAGTAACAAAAGGATTTGCATCATAAGAAAAATAAGAAATTGGGAAAGGAGAAGTTCTATTAACCTCTAGCTTAATAAACTTCCCAGATCCATATAGGAACGTAATCATTGTGAAAGCAATCGTAGAGAGCATTGCTACAATAAAAAGCATATTAATATTCGTTCGAATACGGTTTGCTAAATCAGAAATCCAAAGCATATTAACATGTTTCATATAAAACTTTCTTCTCGTTTTTAAAATGTAAATAAGTAAAAAACTAATTTGTGAAAAGAAAAAATATGTACCGATTGTAACAAGCGTTGGGATAACAAAAATACTTGAAACCATATATATAACACCTATTTGCGGGCTTACTGATACGAAATATTTAGGATTTCCAGCTAAAGCATAACCACCTAATAAACAAATCGCACCAAATAAAGAAACGAGTATGGACGGTTTTTTTTCTTTTTGTTTTCCGCCATTTGTTTTTAAAAGGCGTACCGCTTTTTTTGTACGGATAAGCATTGGTGTGAATGTAGATACAATGATAAAAAGACTAAGGAAAACGATGGTCGTTAAAATAAACGCGTTAATAGGCAAGTATAAATATATGCCTGGTACGTGCGTAATTTTTGCTGTGACTAATAAGAAAAATTGTGAAAATACAAGTCCAAACTGCATACCGAAAAAGATAGATAAAATACCGATTAACATATTTTCCATAAAAACGAGACGATGTAATTGCTTTCTCGATATTCCTAAAACGGTCAAAACTCCAAATTGTTTTTTTCTAACTTTTAAAAAAGTACCAATGGAATATAGTAAAAAGAAGAAAGAGAAAAATACAATTACAACTTCTGAAAATATCATTAATCCTGAAATTTCAGCGGTCATGCTAAAGTTTTGTAATTTCGGATGGAATAAGTAAACAGCAAACGAAAAGAAAACAGCAATGGAAAAGGAACTACTTACAAAGTAAGCAAAATAAGCTCTCGAGTTGCGAGTGACGTTTTTAAATGCAAATTGCCAAAATGTCATAGATTATACCTCCGGTTAGAAGATATAGAAGTAGTTTTATTGCAAAAAATGTATGAGAGTGAGTTCTCATACATTTTGCTAGCATATGTTACGATCATGCTTCGGTCACCTTCTCCGTATGTTCTGCTTGATTATTTGCAGCGTTGTGGAAGATGATTTTAATCGTCGTTCCTTTACCAACTTCAGAGTCTAGTTTCACAGAGTGACCTAAATAATCACAAATTTTACTTACAATATACAGTCCCATACCAGTAGATTCTCCGAATGCGCGACCATTTTTCCCAGTGTAAAATGGTTCAAATACTCTTCGAATATCTTCTTGCGGAATCCCAACACCTTCATCGCGAACTTCTAAAATAATATCTTTTCCGTTTCGGTAAGCAGATAAGAAAACTTTTTTTCCGCGCTCACCAGAGTAACGAACGGCATTTGTCATTAACTGATAAATAATGAATTTTAGCCATTTCGCATCAGAGGCAACCTTTAAATCGGAATGAACTTCTAAAACAGGGAAGACCCCGTTTCGAATGAATAATTCTTTTAATCCGTTAATATTTTTTGTTACCGCATCTTTTAATGAAATCGTCTCAACATGGAAATCTTCATGGAAGTTATTTAACCTTGCCATATATAAAGCCATATCGAGTCCTTGATTTAATCGTTCTAATTCTTTTTTGAATTTCGGAATCAAATGTTCATCTTCCATTTCGAGCACCATAAGCTGCATAACAGAAACAGGCGTCTTCATTTGATGCACCCAGTGGTTAATGAATAATTGATGTTCTTGTTGTTTTACTTCATACGATTGAAGTTCTTTTTGGAATAGACGATATTGCGTACGCACGAGCTCGTTTACACCGTGAGGCATCGGAGCTGTTGCTCTTTCAATAAACGCATCTTCCATTTTTTCTGGTTGTTCACTTAATCTATGGTACATTCTACGATTACGAACATAACGGTAAGCGAGGAAACAAATGAATAAGTATAAGCTTAAAACGATGAAGTAAAACTTATTGTTTTGAAACCCATCTACTGCATCATAAAGAACGAAAATAATACCGAAGTTTAATACGTACAGTAGGAAAAATGCAAAATGATCACGTAAAAATAGCTTCATGCTTATTCACTCCAAGTTGCGTTAAAACGATACCCAAGTCCACGTACTGTTTCAATTGCATTTTCAATACCAAGCTCGTTGAACTTTTTACGAAGACGCGTAATGTTTACGTTTAATGTATTTTCCTCAACGAAGCTTTCGTCATCCCAAAGAGCGGCTAATAAATCTTCACGGCTCGCTGTACGAGGGAATTTAGATAATAACATTTCTGCTAAAATAGCTTCTTTCTTCGTTAAAAGAACTTGCTCAGATCCGAAGTGAATTTCAGGACGTTCTGGGAATAGTTTTAAACCTTCTACTTCAACGATACGTTCAGAAATATTTGGCGCATAATCACCATAAATACGGCGTAATTGACCTTTAATTTTTGCCATTACAACGTCGTAGTGGAACGGTTTTGTAATATAATCATCCGCACCGCTTTCAATCGCCATAATTTGTTCCATCTCACCAGCACGAGCGGAAATGAAAATAATAGGACAAGTAGATTCATGACGAATTTGGCGGCACCAGTAGAACCCATCGAATTTCGGTAAGTTTACATCAAGTAAAACAAGATGTGGTTTCACGGCGTTAAACGATTCCATAATATCATCAAAGTTTTCAGTAACAACAGCGTCGTAACCGTACTTTTGAATGTGAGATTGCAGTAATGATGAAATATTTGGATCGTCTTCAACGATTAAAATTTTGTACATATGTATATTCCTCCTAAAAAAACAATTGTAGCTATAGTGTATCATGTGTTTCAAGTCTTTTCATTATGTTGAAAGATAAGCTAATAAACAGTATAGGGCAAAAGCGTAAAAAGTAAAAAGGGCGTATATATAATTGACAATTAAAAAGAACTAAAATGTAAAAAAAAGCTGCCCTTCCTTAAAAGGAAAAGCAGCTTTTTTTTTATTTCTTCAAAACCGGTATCCAAATTTCACTTTTAAAGTTTGGAGAAGATACATCTTTCTGTTCATTCCACAATATTTCCGGTCCTTTCGCTAGTTCATAGTTTGAGGAAGGAAACCATTCGGAATAAATGCGTCCCCATACATTTTGTAATGTTTCGGGAAATGGACCGACAGCTTCAAATACGGCCCACGTTGAAGCTGCGACTTCAAGTTGCGCGAATTGCTCTGGACAAGTTTTTGTTGAGGCTACTCCAATGTAGTGATCGAGTTCTCCTTTTTCCTCCATTCTTCCTTCAGAAAAGTTAGTAGAAGCACTAATAATTCCATTCGGTTCCATGTTTGAAAGTGACTTTAACGTTTGAATGGACTCTGGATTTAAACTTTTCCACATAGAAGCAATTTCTTCATTTACACCGTTAAATACAATCGGTACGCGTTTTGTAATACCAATAATTTGGAAGGGTTCTTTTTCTTCAATTCGATAATTCATTTCGTTTCCTCCTTGAATCGATAACTGGAAGGTCATTGGTGAATAAGCTTTCAAAGAATGACTACTATTTCGGGCCTCTGAAGGTGTTATGCCGTGCAAGTTTTGAAAGGCACGTGCAAACGAATCTGGTGAGTTGTACCCATATTTTATAGCGACATCAATGACTTTTGCATCGCTATCCTTTAGTTCAAAAGCAGCAAGAGTAAGACGTCTACAACGAATATATTCTGATAGTGATACGCCAGCTAGAAAAGAAAACATTCTTTTGAAATGATATTCAGAGCAGTAAGCTATTTTGGCGACTTCTTTAAAATCAATGTCATCTGTTAAGTTGTTTTCAATATACTGCATTGCCGCATTCATGTTTCTAAGTGAATCCATACGATGACCTCCTTGTTAAATAGAATAGCAGGAACAAACTAAGTCCATCCGACATTTCATGCACAACTTTGTAGGGTCCATTTTTAACCTTACAAAATTGTAATGTTCCTGTAAGGAGAATGAATGGATGGTATGATATCCCAATGTTATAGTAACAAAGTACTTTCGTTCAGTAGGTTAAATTTTTATATCTTTACTTATGCGTCTTACATAACTGTCATGTTTGTGTAAGAAACATCGATAGTGGCAAGAGTAGAGAGTGTATATAGTTGAAAATAGAGAATAGAAGAAATGAGGGATGTCGAGATGAAAACAGTGTTAGAAGCAAAAAATATTGAAAAAGTGTATGACACGGGTGGTAATAAATTTGCGGCGTTAAAAGGTATTAACTTACAAGTAAAAGAAGGTGAGTTCGTTGGAATTATGGGACCTTCTGGTTCGGGTAAGACGACTTTACTAAACGTTCTTTCTACAATTGATAATGCGACGAACGGTGAAATTTTAATTGATGGAAAAGATATCGTGAAGATGAATGATGATAAGTTAGCGTTATTCCGCCGTGATCATTTAGGGTTCATTTTCCAAGATTATAATTTATTAGATACGTTAACGGTGAAAGAAAATATTGCGTTACCTCTTGCGTTATCAAAGGTGAAAGCGAGTGAGATTGATCGCCGCGTTCTTGAAATCTCAAAGAAATTCGGTATTGATCATATTTTAAGTCAGTTCCCATATCAAGTGTCGGGCGGACAGAAGCAGCGCTGCGCAGCATCACGTGCAATCGTTACGAACCCAAGTATGATTTTCGGTGACGAGCCGACTGGAGCGCTGGATTCTAAATCAGCGACAGATTTACTTGAAAGTATGAAGTCGTTAAATGAATATGATAACTCTACAATTTTAATGGTAACACACGATGCATTTGCGGCAAGTTATTGTAAACGAGTTATTTTCATTAAAGATGGTGAGTTATATAAAGAATTGCACCGTGGTGAATTAACGCGTAAACAGTTCTTCCAACAAGTCGTTGACGTAATGTCTTCCATTTCCGGAGGTATGGCTGATGACCTTATCTAGCATTGCCCTCCGCAACATACAGCGGAACTTTAAAGACTACTTTGTATATTTTGCATCTATGATATTTAGTATCGTCATTTATTTTACATTTAAGGCGTTGCAGTATAATTCACAAATGGAAAAAGCTGCGGAAGCTTCTAAAAAAATTAGCGGTGCATTTCAAGTTTCAAGTGTCATGCTAATTATTTTCGTGGCAGTGTTCATTATATATTCAAATGGTTTCTTTACAAGGAAGCGTAAAAAAGAAGTTGGACTATATTCCTTATTAGGTATTCGAAAAAGACAAATCGGTAAAATGCTCTTTTATGAAAATATGTTAATGGGATTAATGTCTTTAATTATCGGAATTGCGATTGGTAGCGTCCTTTCGAAACTATTCCTTGAACTGTTAGTAAGTATGATGGGATTAAACTTAAATGTTCATTTTGAAGTACCGATGGCTGCAATTGTTGATACAGCGCTTATTTTCTTTGTGATTATTTTGTATACATCACTTCAAGGATATCGTTTAATTTATCGATTTAAGCTAATTGAACTTTTCCGAGCGGAACGCGAAGGAGAAGCAATGCCAAAAGGATCAGTAGTGATGGCATTAATTTCAGTTTTCTTAATCGGTTCAGGTTATTTCTTAGCGCTAATGTACGTGAAGGCACTTAAGTATGCAGACTTTATGACAGTCGCACTTTACATTTTACTGGCAACAGTATTAGGTACGTACTTACTATTTATGTTCTTTACAGTATTCGTATTAAAACGTGCAAGAAATAATAAATCATCGTTTTATAACGGCATGAATATGGTAACGACATCACAGTTACTATACCGTATTAAAGGAAATGCAAAATCACTTGCGACAATTTCTATCTTAAGCGCGGTAACATTAACAGCGGTTGGTACGTCAGTTACGATGTATTACAACACATTTACGCAATCAAAAGCAGTTGCACCATATAGCTATTCTTATGAGAAAAAAGATGCAGAACTTGATAAGAAAGTAAATGCAATTTTTGCAGAAGAGAAGCAGGATCACCCAATCAAAGATCAATTTGAAATTGAGACAGTTCCTGTAAAAGGGAAATTTGAAGGAGAAAAAGTTGATTTCATTCTGAATATGAACTATAGGATTTCAGAGAAGTATCAGTTTATGTCTCAGTCAGAATTTAATAAACTTGCTAAAAAAATTGATGCGGAAACAGTGAATGTAGCTGCTGGTGAAGCATTTATATATGATAGTTCATATATTGAAGGGCATGAGTTCAGTCCTCAATATAAAGGAAATAAAGCAGTATTCCAAATTGGAAACGAAACGAAGCAATTAAAAATCCAAGGTGCAAATGATGTTGCGGTTACAAATTTAGGTGAATTAGTTGTTGTCGTTTCAGATGATATGTATGAGCAAGCGAAGCAAGCATTTGGAACACGCGTTGTAAAAAATATTGATGTAAAAGATGAAAAAGATAGTAAAGTGTTAACAGAAAAATTAACAAAAGTGATGCCAGCTGGTGAATCAGAAATGGTACCATCGTTTAGAGATTTCTATACTGGTTTCCATATGGGGCTTGAAGGAACAGGATTAATGATGTTTATTGGAATGTTCTTAGGTCTTGTATTCTTACTAGCAACAGGCTCTATCATTTACTTCAAGCAATTAACGGAAGCAAATGCTGACCGTGAGCGTTACGTTGTACTTCGTAAAGTCGGTGTAACGAAACAAGAGATGAAAAAAGCTATCGCAAAACAAGTAAGCTTTATCTTTGCAATTCCGTTAGTAATTGGAATTCTGCACAGCTTATTTGCACTAAAAGGTTTAGCGAACTTACTACCATTCGAAATTATGATTCCGCTCCTAATTAGTATCGGAGTATATGGTGTCATTTATATCGGATATTACTTCATAACAGTTCGTTCTTATTATAAGATTGTGAGTGCGAAATAGTAAGTGAAAATAAGAAAGCCATTTGCCTAATTCTTATGAGGTGAATGGCTTTTTTACGTTCGAATTATCATGAAGAGATAATTAACGTGCATCGATTATGTCGATGAAACTAAAAGTATGTTTACGATTAAAGGCATCTATGCATATTAAAGAACGTTTCAAAGGATTTAATTCAATTACAGTCATATAACTTGTAGGGAAATAACGGTCTTTATAATAAGTAATCAATATTTCTTTTTCTGAAATGAATGAGCGTAATAAAATGTCTTCAATTCTTTCTCTATCGTCGTATGGTGATACTTTTCGCGATTCTTTCATATCAGCCGATTTTGATATATTTGTACTACTCATGCTTTCTATTCTCCTAACAATATATTTTCTATACTAGGAAGGTTAATCACTGTGGAAGTAGCTGAAAGACGAATTTACTCAGCACTAAAAAATTACCAAATTCATGAATTTATTTATAGTAATTTATTTGTCATTTTTGTACTTTTTTGAAGGGGATTAAAACTTTATTAAGGTGAGTTTGGAAGAAGGAGAATAAATAAATTGATTTGATGAAGGTGAGCTAGCATGACACCTATCTCACCTCCTATTAAGAAAGCGTTTTTATATAACAGTATGTTTTTCCCTATATTGTCTAGGAGTCATACTAGTGATTTTTTTGAAGACTCGTGTGAAATAACTTTGATCATTAAAATTAAGCCAGGCACAAATATCTGATAATGGATAGGTCGTTAATGTTAATAATTTTTTTGCCTCTTCTACTCGTTCTCTCTGGATGTATTCAATGAAAGGAATTCCCACTTCTTTTTTAAACAATTTTGATAAATAAGTAGGGGAAATATGTAAAAGGTTAGCAAGGTCATTGAGAGATATTTCATCGTAAATATGTTTATTAATATGATTTAGGCACGTAGTAATCGAATTAGAATATGCTTGATCACTATATTCCTTCACACGTTCTGCAAAAGTACATAATGCATCTTCAATTAACCTATTTACGGAATACATGTTATCTAGTTTTTCAATCGTTTGTATATATAAAGTACCGAGTGAAAAAGCAATATGTGATGGAAGATTACCGTCTATGGCATATCGGATAGCTAGCGTAATGGCGATAATGCCATTATTTTTTTGGTTTCTCAGTTGATCTCCTTTAGATGAGATTGCTGCATCTTCTTGTGGATATGAATATGCATATTGTATGACCTTTTCTTTATTGCCTTCTTTAATGGCTGAAAAAAATTTACGTTCCAATGATATATCATAATTTTGCGGATCATGTCGGCGACGTTTTGAAATATATAGATCAGGATTTACGATTTTATAAGAAACCTCTTCGAGTAATTTATTTTTTTCCCAAACAGTATCGCGATCTAATTTTTCATTAAAAATTACGTAATGTAACCAAATACTTATATCAATTAGCGTACTTTTTTTAATCTCGGGTAGAAATTGATAGTAGTCTACTCCTTGTTGCATTTTATTATTACAGTTGAAATATTTCATAAGTTTAATAGCCATTTCATCTGATACTTTTGGGTAGGTAGTTGGGCCGATTATAATCGTTCCTTTTATATGTTCATGATTTGTTATATGGATGCTAATGAAATTCTCAAGATATTTATTCCCTTTGAAAATTGGAAAATTACAAGGAGCGTTTTCTTGATAAATTTCATTAAGATGTTCTTCTTTAGAAGAATAAAACGGACTACCAATCGTATGAGAAGTAGATTCATATACAATTTTTTTATCAGTAGATAGAAACTGAACAGGTACATGAAACGTTCTATGTACAAGATCACATAAGTGCTGTAGGTCGATAGAATTATTCATTATTTTCTCCTTTTAAATAGTTTTGAAATACTACATATTTATACTTAGATTTACATTCGTTTCTATAAGATATAAAATTCTTGTTGTTTGAATTTTTTTGTGCGCACGAAAAGAATTACATATATTAGATAAAAATGGAAGTTGATTCACAAATTAATTTCCGCATATGTTGTATGAAAATAGATATAGTGATGGTACCTTCCATAAAAGTCTTTTATATCTATTATACCAAATTAATAAATATAAAAGAGGTATTTATATAGGGAATACGAAATGTTTCATTCTTCATAAAATCTTAAGAAATCTCCTCAATTTTTGTTAAGAAACGATAGTTATACTTAGAAACAAGTTAAAAACTATTGAACGAATGGGGAGAGGGTTACATGCAGCTCATAACATTCTTACATGAATTTATAAAACATCCAAAACATACTGGTGCAATTGCGCCAAGTTCAAAAATATTAGCAAAGAAAATGGTCGATGTAATTGATTTTAATAAGGCAAAATGTATCGTAGAATTAGGGCCTGGTACAGGGGTTTTTACGAAGGAAATTATGAAGAGAAAGAAGAAGGAAACAATATTTCTTCTTATTGAAATTAATGAAGTGTTTTGCAAAGAGTTAAAGAGAAAGTTTAAAAATGAGCAGAACGTCATTGTTGTACATGGTTCAGCTGAAAATATAAAGAAGTATATCGAAGAGTTCAATATAGAATGCGTTGATTACGTCTTATCGGGATTACCTTTTACATCTTTACCAGAAGAAGTTTCAAAGCGTATTTTAAACAATGTAATGGAAGCAATACATGAGAACGGTGAATTTATTACATTTCAATATTCACTTGTGAAAAAAGGATTTATACAGCATTTCTTTCCTGAAATTACGCTAGAGAAAGTGTGGCTCAATTTCCCACCAGCGTACGTCTTTAGCTGTAAAAAATTGCTAAGGAGAGTATATGCATAATGGAATTACATGAATTATTATCTTATATTGAACAATACGGTTATTGGGCATTATTTTTCTGTTTATGGTTAGGTATTATCGGTATGCCAATTCCAGACGAAATGATCGTAATGAGTGGTGGTTTTGTCTCTTCATTAGGGATATTAAGTGTCATTCCAGCATTTTTATTAACATATTTAGGCGTTGTATCTGGACTATCGCTAGGTTATATATTAGGGAGAATATTTGGTACGAAAGTACTTGATAAGCTAATGAAAAAGAAAAAGGCGAAATATCTATTGAAATCTCAACAAATGGTAGAGAAGTATGGTCATTATGCGTTAGCCACAAGTTACTTCATACCAGTTGTAAGGCACATCGTACCGTATGTAGTTGGAATGAATAACATGTCATTTAAGATGTATGCTTTGTATTCCTATACGACAGGATTTGTTTGGACACTCGTTTACTTTGTGCTCGGTTTTTTATTTGGACAACATATTAACAAGATTGTAGCGATCGCGATAGAGTATGGCGTGTATTTTGGTGGGATTGTTTTTGTAGTTTCTAGTATTTCTTATGTGTATATGCATAAGAAGAGTGCAGTAGTGAGTGAAATAAAGCGACATTCATAGGGGGGTAAAAGATATTTATCGTGGACGATGAGAAGGAAATTAGAAAAAATATTGCCAGCTATTTAAAAGTGAAATTTAAAGTATGAAATAGGGAAAGTATAAGGTGACGAAATACCGGCTAAAACAAAAGATAAAGTAACAATAAGACATGTTGATTTTTAGAAATGATAAGTCAGATTCGATAGAAAAAGTAATAAGAAAGATTCGAATGTTATGGCAGTATATGATAAGTTCTAAATTTTTTATAAAGAATATAAAGTTTATCTTAACTTTATTTAATCTGCATTTCTTCTCTGTGCAATGACTAGTATTCTATAGTATGTAGATGAAAAATAGTAGGGAGTAGCAGGATAATTATGCAGGTTTCTAAGAAGAGAATATTATTATTTCTTTTAATTATTCTTTTGGCTTTATTGATGGTTTATGTATGTACAAATAATAAGCATGTCCAAAATATTGTTCATAATATTGAAGACATTTATAAAGTATATCAAGAGAATCAGGTATTGAAAGGGAAGATTGAACATCAAGAATCATTAAAGAGTAAAGTTCAAATATTAAGTGAGGAGAAAGAAAATCTTACTAAACTTATCAACAAAACGAAAGAATTAAAGGAACAAGGAAAATACAATTTAATTCAAGCTACAGTAGTAAGTCGTGTAGCGGAAGAGTGGTATAGAGAAATCACTCTTGATAGAGGGGCACAACATGGTGTAAAGGCTGATATGGCTGTTATTACAGTGAACGGTTTTATTGGAAAGGTAGAGAGTGTAGATCAATATACATCTGTTGTGAAATTAATTACGAATGATGAACGAACGAATCGTTTAGCAATCACCCTTCAAAATAATTCATCTATTTTAGGATTTGTTACAGGGTATGACAAGAAAAAACAGGCTCTTCGAATCGATAATATTCCATCAGATAAAGCGAAAGAAATAAAACTAGGTGATAGCATTATTACCTCTGAATTGAGTCAGAAAATACCGCCTGGTCTTGAAGTAGCTGAGGTGATAGAGCAAGAACCAGATCAATATGGTCTTGCTTATATTATTTATGCAAAACCAAAGGCGAATTTATATGATTTAGAAGATGTAATTTTAATAGAACCTAAACAATAGTTTTATATAGTACCTTTGAGTGTACATTACAAAAATGTAAGGATAATGTAAGAGGAATCAATATTGCTGTTTGTCAGGAAAAGATAAAATGATAGTTAGTGGCTATGAAAATAGCATGATCGTAGCACTAGCCACATGACAGGAGGCAATATGAAAACTTTAATATTTGAAGAGAACGTTGTACAAAGAGGAGATAGTAAAAAGATGAATGTAGTACACCACACTTTAGAGAAGCGTGAGTGTAGAGTGTGTTATTAAAACTTTCTATTTCCAGTATGAAAAAAATGATAAAGGATTACATCGTTTTACTAATAGGTCTTGTAATCTCAATTTCTATTTTTTATATGTTTCAAACGCTTGCGTTAAATAAAGAGTTTACAATGAATAACAGTATTATTGGTTCAATCGTATTTGTATTTCAAATAGGCTCTGTTTTGGTGGCGTTTATTACCTTCTTTTATATTTTTTATGCAAACTCATTTCTTCTCTCACTCCGGCGGAAAGAACTTGGCATGTATCTTGTTTTAGGAGCGAAAAAGAGTAAAATTAGTCAACTTTTATTCTTTGAGACATTTTCTATGGGAATGATTTCACTAGCATTAGGTAGTGTATTCGGAGCTACTCTTTCTAATTTCGTTAGTAAATTTCTAACGAAACAATTGGAAATTTCAGCGGAAGGTTATCAAGCATTTTATGTACCTGCATTCAAAATAACATTTATATTCTTTAGTGCGTTATTTCTACTTACATCCGTTGTGAATGCGATTCGTATAGCACTTAAAACGGAACTAGAATTAATTCGTACAGAGGAGCAAACGGAGCGCATACGAATGAAAGGACCAGCCACAATATTGTTACTTTTATGTAGTTTGCTAGGACTAGGAGTAGGGTATTATTTCGTCATCTTCGTAGGAATAAAAGGCGCTGGAGCCATTATGCTTCCACTATTCACGATTACAATTGGGACATATCTTATATTTATTTCGTTCTTACCTATGATTGTTAATAGGTTAAAGAAAACGCGCTATTTAAATGAGAAGAAATTAAATGCATTTACATTTGCACAATTGCAGTTTCGTGTAAGTAGTTTGGCGAAAATATTAGGAACGGTAACGATGCTAATTGGACTGGGTGTGGGGGCAATGGCTGGTGGCATGTCTTTACAGAAAAACGTAATCCTTACAGCAGAAAGAATGTCAGGTTATGATATTACAATTCATGATCCAGAAGCAGAGGATTATAAAGCTATGGAAAAAATGAAAATTGTAGATAAAAAACAATATAAATATAAAGTTAATAATGAGGCTGTTTACTATTTAAAAGAAGAATTATTAGAGAATCCGCCACTGTTGTTTGGAAGGAAAGAGACAACACATATTACTGAACCACTTCCATCTTCGAGCTATAGGATGTTTAAGGGGGAGGAAGTTGTTCCATCTAGTTCCGTGTTACCGATGAATTGGGATAAGAGTATGGACAGTGATTTTAGGTCGAATATTACTGTATATGATCGTAAGCCGGTCTATATCGTTGATACAAATCGTTATGAAGCAATTCAAGGGAATGAGCATACGTTTTTTATTGCTAAAATCGATAATATTTTACGGTATAAGACAGAGTTAAAAGAGATGGACAATCGCCAAATTGAAAAAATAGCCGCTGCTATTAATAAACCTAAGGAAGACGTATATTTACCAACAAACTATAGTGATTATGAATCTATGCTTGCCTTTTCAAAAGGAACTTCCTTTATGGGATTCTTTTTAGGTCTTGCTTTTTTAGCTATGATGGCAAGTTGTTTAATGTTTAAGATCCTTTCTGGAGCTACGAAAGATATAGGGCGTTATGAGATGCTTCGGAAAATTGGGGTACGTAAAGAATTACTTATGCAATCTATGTATAAAGAATTAGGCATTGTATTTCTATTTCCAGCCGTATTCGGTCTTATACACGTTTTGGTAGGAATGAATGTATTTACATTTGTTAAATTTTTTGTGAATCCATATGTGAATATTGGACTTCCGATTTGTATATTTTTAATTATTTACGTTGTTTACTATTTGATCACTGTTCAATTATATAAGAGGATTGTCCTTCCAAAGGAAAAATAGAATATAGAATCCAAAAGCCCCAATCTACTATGATTTGGGGCTTTTGGGTTCTTAAAGAAATGTTAAGAATATCCGCCGCTATTTATTAAGAAATGCTATTTATACTTAGAAATGGGTTAAGAAGCACTCGGAAAATATGTAAGGAAAATAGAAACAATGGTAGCGAATTGATTTAATGGATATAGGGTATAAAATATGATGTGAGAATTTCTAATATCTTACTTTTGTTGTAAGAGAGCATACACTATGTTATTAATTCTTAGCATCATTTTGATAGGAATGATAGTTGGAATGAGTTTGGGATATTGAAAAAGCTTTGCGAGGATACGCAAAGCTTTTTGTATAGTTTATTTTCTTTCGATTCACATTGTAAATAAGGAGAAAGAGGATCCTCTTTGTTTCAGTTTATAAAAGGTGAAGAAGGGAATTTATTATATCTTTTGTAATAAGCGTTCGCTGCTTTCCATATCGCTTTTGCATAACGGACATTTCGGTTCTGCTTCTAATGAAAAGTTTTTACGCATCCATCCACGGCAGTTTTCTTCTTTGCATTCCCATACAGCAATTGCTTCTGGTTCTTCTACAGGTTTATCATTTTTTCTCCAATACATGTGATCGCTCCCTTAAATTGAAAAGTTTTTCAGAAAAAACAAAAAAGGTTGTTAACGATCTCGTTAACAACCTTTTTTGTATTAGTTTATTATACTTTATTTTTTGAAAAAATGCGAAGGTTAGTAATTGTTAAAGTATAGAAAAATAAGGATTATAAATCATCGTTGAAAGCTTTGGTAATAATTCAATTTGATACAGTGTATACCGTCAACCTTCTCTGCGTTTTTCTACATCTTCTTCGTGCCATTGTTTTGTTAGATTTGGAATTTCTATGTCATCACTTAGGCGTTTCTGCTGTTGTGTCTTCCCTAATATGCTCTTTGCATGGCAGCCTTTTTGTTTTGAAAACATTAGGAAGTTTAATAAATTTATCCGGCATAAACGGGTAGTAGGGACCCGGCCTCAAAACTTGGTTGGAGCGAAGAAGTTAGGTAGGAGTCGGGCTACCCGTAAAAGCTCGATTAGCTGAACTTTATTGAGATGTTTTTGCCATTTCTATAAATCTTTGTTCAATTTCATCCAAATCGAATGAATGGCATATTCTGCGGTCTTCTTTATCCAAAATTTGATAGTGTTGAGATAAAATATTTTGTTGTATTTGGTAACCATTTAATTCTTTTATTTGTCGCCACTACATTTTTCCTCCTAACGTTTTCGCGAAATTCGTATTGTAATGTGCAAAAGCGATTGTTTTTATAATTTCATTTACATCATCCCCAAATGTCATCTGGACTGTATCGCTCTGTTCGAAGAGTGTTACGACACAAACTGCCCCTGACCATGTTAGTGTGCGTCTTCCTTTTTCAATTTCTACTAATGTTTTCTTCGATAAACCAATAATTTCTGACATTTTATCTTGTGATAAATTATTTTCAACACGGATGAGTTTTAATTTTGAATTAACGAGTTCAATAAATTCTTGTTTATTCATCATACAGCTCCTTTTTTATGTAGTGTAAAATTACACTACAGGTGTAATTTTGTCAATTGTGGCGTGGAGAATTCTTTTTTTATTTCTTGAGCTTACTAATTAATATTTCACTTCTAGTTTAAGAAAATGTTAAGAAACCGTACGAGTTTTTATTAAGAATTACGCTCTATACTTAGAAACATCTTAAAGAAAACATAATGAAAGGCGGAATATAGATGAAAAGATTTATTTTTGGATCATTACTTGTTATCGTCGCAGGAGCGGCATATTTATTAAATGGGAGCGCTGGGATTGATAGAATGAATCCATTTCTTGATATAGAGCACCATTATGCAATAATTGATAACGATGGTAAAGAGTTAGGTGAAAATAAAGGTCGTGAATATAAAGTGAAAGCTTATGATGAAAATGGTAAGGAAAAAGAAGTTATAATTGACGGAGTAGATGAATTACCAAAAGGATCGTACTGGTATGTGCTTACGAGAGGTAAGTTCTTATATGATAAAGTGCAAGTAACGATAGATAAAATTCCTGATGGAGCAAAGATGGAGTTAGGATTGTAAGTATAAAACCGATTCTCAATGTGGGAATCGATTTTATTATTTTATGGTAAAATTTAGTGGGGGGAGGAGAGAGTGATGCTACTCATTGTTAGTCTTATTTTAATTGGATTTATGTGTAGTATGAGAATCGTATCTTTACATATGATAGAACGAGAAAAGATAGAAGAGCGATATGTATATTGTCCAAAATGTGATGCGAAAATCCGAAGAGGGAATTCTGCTCCTTTTTGTTCGAAATGCAATTTAATATTTTAACTATAGGAAATCCGAAATCATTTTGTATAATTTCGGTTTTTTTATGTTGAAAGTAGAAGAAATAAAGAGCGGAAAAAAGTTTGAACAAGGAATTGATTATACGAATATTATTGAAGGATATCCCATTATTATGAAATGTTTCATAGAGATAGATCGATAAGTTTTGAGGGTTTTATTACCTGATGAAAGAGGGATTCTTCCTACTATGCTAGAGTGTGATGAATGTTATAAGACTCAATTGGACGATATTGAGGAAAGTTTATAAAAAAGAGCTTGAAACCATTCAAGCTCTTTTTTATAACTATTTATGTCCTAAAATATGCTCAACCTCATGCACATTTAATTTACTTGCCTTAGCAATTGTTTCAAGTGGTATACCAAGATCATGCATACTTTTAATCATTTGAATTTTTCCTTGTTGTACCCCTTTTTCCAAGCCCTTTTCCATTCCCTTTTCCAATCCTCTTTTCATACCTTCTTTTTCTGCATGGGCGAATTTTGCGGCTTCATCCATTAAAACTTTCTCCCTTGCATCATAGGCTTGTCGGAAAGAGGAATCTTGACTCATACGTTCCCACTTGTTTATTGCTTTTTGTAAAATAGGGTCTTGATCCATAGCAATATCCTCCAATGTTTTAGTTAATTGTTCATCCTCATTTGCTGAAAGCAATAAAAGCCAACGAACAAATGGATCTTTCCACGGATTTACTTTTTCTTCATGCCATTGTTTTGTTAACTTTGGAATTTCTACAATATGAATTTCTATGTCATCACTCAAGAGTTTCTGTTGTTGTGAATTCCATAATGTGCCCGTTGTATGAAATTCTTTTTGGTCTGAGAATATTATGAATTTTAATAAATTAATGGTGATGGTTTTATGAAGGGAACTGTAAGGCGTACCTTTTTGTAATTGAGATGTGTATAATTTCCCCAATAATATAAACTACGTTTCATCATATCGTGATTATTATTGAGCTGTATTTCTACATTTACTTTTGTTCCTGTGTTTAATGTCGCTGAAATATCTAAAATAGATAACTTATCCTCTTCATATTCCCGATGTAAATGTGGATCTTCTAGCTGTAGAGAAGCGATGGGGGATTCTAAAGAATTTTGTAACGTAGCGTTTAAAAATACAATTAGAATATCTTCACTACCATTCGTACCAAACAATTGTTTAAATGCAAAATCAATGCGTAAATTAACTAACTGTTGGTTGAACAAAGCTTTCCCTCTCCCTTGTATTAGGTGGCTTCTTTCCTTCATTGTATCTAAAAAGAACTAGGGCATGCAAACAGGAAACTTTGCTATTTTTTTAGCAATATTATTAGAAAGTCACAGGCAAGAAAGTCTATGTTATACTCTAGTGAAATTGAAAGAATTTATATAGAGGTGAAGATGATACAGATGAAACAGGATATTTTGAAACTATTAGATAAAAAGCAAAGTAATTTTGAATTCCCTACCCTAGATAATGCAGAGATGAATATTTCACAAGTGAAATTCTCTCTTTTCTTTAAAGATAATGAGGATTGGTTAATGGTGTTTCAATTTGTTGGAGTAGGTTCATTAGGGGTATGTAATGATATTCAAGTATTTGGTGATAGAGTGAATCATTTAATTGGTGATGATGCTATTTTGCAATTAAATAATGGAGAGTATGAATTATTTGATGATGAAGGTGAATTTATAATCGATATTCATAACGGTAGTTTGCAAATTCGTGATCATCATTTTGAATATAAATTTACAGAAGAAGATTATGTGAATCATGGAATAGAAGTACAAACGACAGAGTCTTATCCCGCATATTTCATGCGTATGCTTGCTACTAATGACGAAGCTCGGAATTTAGTATGGTGGGAAAAAGAAAAAATTTTAGAAGAGTGCGGTTTAGAAGGCGACTGGGAAGTAGTGTATGAAACGGAAGAATGGCAACATGTTGAAGACGAGAAAGTAAGTGAAAATGAATTCTTCCAATCAGTAGCCGCTGCAATAGAGAAGAAAGATCCAGGCATTATTGTGAATAAGGATTCTAATACGCATTGGAAAAGTTGGGTGGAGTTTGATTACGAAAACTTGTAATTATAAGTAAAGCAAAATGCCTTTTTAATAAAAAAGCCGAGCCAAAGTGTTGAAACTTTAGCTCGCCTTTTTGCATTACACAACCGCAGGATTATAAATCATCGTAAAGTGTCCTTGCAATAATTCAATCTGACAAGGTGTATGAAGCGAGCTTTCTCCATCTGTATCTACTTCTTTTTCTTCTTCTGTTTCAATATGAATGGATTTCGCTTTTACGTGGAAGATGTCATTTTCATTTGAGTCTTCAAATAGTTTTTTTCCGATATAATCTTTAAACGCTTGAATGCCCGTTGATTTTACGACGAAAATATCAAGTGTGCCGTCATCGCACTTTACGTTTGGAATAAAGGACGGGATACCACCAAGATATTCACCGTTTCCAACCATAACAAGGACAGCTTCGTCTTCGTATACTTGTCCGTCGTACGTAATTTTTACTGGGAAGGTTTCAGCATTTTTGACAGTTCGAATAGTGCTTAAGTAGTAGCCGATCTTTCCAAGCTTTGCTTTCTCTTCTGCATCAATATTGTTTGATACTTCAGAGACCAGTCCAATACCCCAGAAGTTTAAGAAGTGTTGTCCATTTGCTTTTGCGACGTCAACTGGTTTTACATGTCCTTGTGTAATAAGCTTTGCTGCTTCTGCAATGTTTTGCGGAACACCGAGTGTGCGAGAGAAGTCGTTGCAAGTTCCGCCTGGAATGATTGCAAGTGTAGGTCTAGTTTCAAGAGGTGCTAAGCCATTTGTGCATTCAAATACAGTGCCGTCACCACCAAAGACGATAATTAAATCTACTTTACTAGCAAACTCTTGGCAATATTTTGTCGCATCACCTTGCTTTTTCGTATGAAGGATATGTAAGTCAGGAAAAGCTGCTGCAAGAGGTGGTACGATTTTCGTTAAGTTCGTATGTAAATCGCCTTGCCCTGCTTTTGGATTTACGATGAGGAGTACTTTTTCAAATTTTGTCTTTGTCATTATTTTCTCTCCCTTTGTCTTTTACGAATTGTGATAGAAAATAAACTTCCACCAGTAATTGATGGAAGTTTATTCTATTATATTATTCCGTTACAACTGAAGCGATAAATGGTAAGTTACGATATTTTTCTGCGCAGTCGATACCGTATCCAACGATAAATTCGTCTGGAATTTGGAAGCCAACATATTCAGCTTTTAAGTCCACTTTACGACGCTCAGGTTTATCAAGTAACGTACAGAATTTCAATGCTTTCGGTTTATGCATAAAGAAGTGATCTTTTAGGAAGTGAAGTGTTAAACCAGAATCGATAATGTCTTCTACGACAATTACGTTTTTTCCAGTAATGTTTACATCGATATCTTTTAATAGTTTTACTTTTCCAGTTGTTTCTGTTTGATTTCCGTAGCTAGATGCAGAAATAAAGTCGATTGTTACATCATTTTTAATGTGACGAATTAAATCGGCAGCGAATATGAAAGATCCTTTTAATACAGCGATTACTACGATTTCTTCTCCTTCAAAATCACGTTCGATTTGAAGTGCTAGTTCTTTTACTTTTTCTTGTAATTGTTCTTCAGAAATTAAAGTGTCTTTTATTTCAATATTCATTGGAGTCCTCCTACAGTGTAAAACTTGTGAACATTTCGACTGTAAAGGAAAGAAAGGGAAAAGTCAAAGAAGATATAATTTTTTTACAAAAATCCCCACAAAATAATCAGATGATATGATATACTGATTACGTAAAGAAAACGCTTCCATAAAGGGTGATTATGATGAAAAAGAAAGAGTATACAAGTGCAACATTTATAAAAGCATTGCTTTTAACAATTGTTCTTGGTAGTTTGGCTTACATAATTGATGTACCAGCGATTCGGATTTCACTAATTGGAATGACTTTAGTATTAGGCGCAATTTCCCACGGTATGATGTCACAGCTGCAAGAAGCTGGAGTCGATCATATGAAAGATCATATAGATGAGAAATGAGAAACCTTCACGTGTAGAGAGTGAAGGTTTTTTTGTTTCTTACAAAAATGTAAGGTAGTTGTAAGGCAAATCGATAGTTGCATAGTAGTGTTTTGGATAAACTATAGGTGTAAGGTAAAAGGCAAGCATATTTTAGGTAAATTAAGTTTTAGGCACTCTATATGTGAAAAAGGAGTAGGAGGGCATGGAGAAACGTTGGACGACCTTTTCTTTTCTAGCAACTAGCAACACCGTAATGCTAGCTGGCGAAATTGATTTTTTGCACTTGTTTGATCGAGAAGACGATCATTCTTCTTCTAAATTTACAATGAAATGGAATAAATGGAGCGAAAGTTGTAGGTTTGAAGAAGAGACCCCTAACGAAGAGCAAAAGATTATTTTGACAAACCCTATTAAAGCGTGGGTTGTTCAACGTCGTAAGTGTAACGTCAAAAATCACTTAAAGAAAACTGAGCCGAGACAATTAGTTATCGCTCCGGCCCGTTCTACTTCTAAATCACGCGAAAGTAACATGTAAATATTGAGACACACACCCGAAAAAACATCGTATATATTGCGATGTTTTTTATTTTTCTACAAGTAAATCTTTAAATGAAATATATTTTATCTGCATCTTATATTTATATCTCTTGTTTATTCTAGTGATACATCCGATACGAAGTGATGTAAAAAGTATAAAAGGAGAGAAATAAAATGAAAAAGAAACTATTACCAATCTGTGCAATGGCACTGTTAACAGTAGGATATTCTTCAGTAGTAAGTGCTTCAACTGGAACATTGACAAAGGAAGAAGCAGCGCAATTACAGCAAGATATAGCAAAAAAAGAAGCAGCGATTCAGGCGCAGCAAAAAAATGATACAGAGAAAAAACAAGCGGCACAAGCCCAAGAGAAGAATGAAGTAGCGAAAAAGCAAGCGGCACAAGCCCAAGAGAAGAATGAAGTAGCGAAAAAGCAAGCGGCGCAAGCCCAAGAAAAGAATGATATAGCGAAAAAGCAAGCGGCACAAGTACAAGAAAAAAGTAATATGGCTAAAGAAGTAGTAGCACCACAGGTGAAAGAAAAGGAAGCTATTGCAAAAAAAGAAGCAGCAAAAGAAGCTGGAGAGAAATTACCAAACACAGCATCTAATAATGTAGCAATGATGGTACTAAGCGCATGTCTTGTAGGGATAGGGACATTATTTGGTTTGAAACGTCGCAATAAAGTTAAGGCGTAAATAAAATATTGTCCTATAAAGAATAGGATAATTTCATATATTAAAAATGGTAGGTTATTCCTACCATTTTTGGCATGGAGGGATGAAACATGAAGTTACTCAATTATATCGGTATCATATTGATGGTTATAGGACTATGTATGGGATCATATTACGCTATGGAATGGTATAAAGGAAAAAGCTCTGCTCAGCAATTGACGAAAGAAGAAATAAAGAGTCTTAACAATATACAACATAATCAGCTTTCTCATGAAACAACTGTAACTTCCCAAGTGCCTTCTTCTCAAACAGAACATAAAGAAGGAGAAAAGATTGCTCTATTAAATATACCGAAAATAAAGAAGAAGTTTTCTATATATTGGGGGGCGAATGATGCAACGTTGAAGAAAGGAGTTGGAATGTTCGTTAGTGATTTAACGACGACACCATCTGGAGGGGGACATACTGTACTGAGTGGGCACCGGGATACTGTATTTACAGATTTAGGAGAGTTAAAAGAAAAGGACACTCTTGTGTTAGAGTATGATAATAAAATTTACACATATGAAATTCAAAAGACATGGATTACCCATGCGGATGATCGTACTGTTATTATAAAAAAAGAAGAACCGATATTAACACTGACGACTTGCTATCCGTTTGATTATATAGGGGATGCACCAGATAGATATATTATCGAGGCGAAGTTAAATGCTAGTTATTCAAAATGAAATTGTAGTTTCTGAAAGCGAGAGGGGGATATAAGTTATGGCAAAAAACATTTTAATTGTAGAAGATGAAGATATTTTGCGTGAAATATTAAAAGATTATTTTTTGAGCGAGCAATATGTAGTATTTGAAGCAAGAGATGGGAAAGAAGCTTTAGTTGTATTTGAGGAAGAAGAGGTTGATTTAGTTATTTTAGACATTATGTTGCCGGAACTTGATGGATGGTCCGTTTGCCGAAGAATTCGCAAAACTTCCGAGGTTCCTATTATTATGCTGACAGCACGTGTTGATGAAGATGATACGTTACTTGGATTTGAACTTGGAGCAGATGACTATGTGACGAAGCCATATAGTCCACCAATTTTATTAGCAAGAGCGAAAAGATTGTTAGAAAGTAGAAAAGTAACAAAGCAGCTTTTAGAGAATGAAGATGATACGTTAGCAATTCACGGTATTCACGTCCATTTTCCGTCGCGTACTGTTACGGTAGATCGGACAGACATTAATTTAACACATACAGAATTTGAAATATTAGCGTATTTTATGAAAAACCAAGGGATTGTTTTAACACGAGAGCAACTCATTTCAAGAATTTGGGGATACGAATTTGCTGGTGATGATCGAACGGTTAATAGTCATATTCGTAATTTGCGAAATAAGTTAGGAGAGAAAGCGAAATACATTACAACTGTCGTACGAACGGGATATAAATTTGAGGGGAATGTATGAAAAAAGGGATTGTACTAAAATTATTTACGCTCACAACAGCATTATGTATGTTAATTTTAGCGACGATATTTATTGGACAAACGATATTTTTTAAGCAATATTACGCGAATCGAAAAGTGGAAGATATTAAAGTGAATTTAAATTCCTTCGAAAAGAATTATTTGAACTATGCAGGAAGTGCAGAAGGAATTCAGAAGCTGGAGCAAGACTTTTTTAGAGAAAATAACACGTGGATTACGACATTGGATCAGAATGGGAATTTAAAACATGTGGATGATTTTTATGTAGAGGTTACTTTAGATCGTAGGGCAGAAAAGGAGTTTGGAAAAAAGGTAATCAAAATTCCTTTGTACTATCTCATGAGTATAGATGAAATTGAAGGTGGAACACTCCCTAAGTTGGAAGGACGATCCGTGTATTTTCATGGACTAAACAGGGATGATAGTTTTATCGCTTTTTATTTATATGTAGAAGAAGTAAATTTGAGTTGGCTGAATAAACCGTTAGGTAAGAAATTAGCCGCAAAAGAACCTCAGGTGAGTGATGAGAAGCCAAAAGTCGCTCAAGATGCTAGCATTGCAGAAAGAAAAAAGGTTGCTGGAATTATGAGTGCTGAGGAACAGAAGAGGGCGGCTCAAAATTCAGATTTCAATCTAGCAGGGAAAATTACGAAAGTACAATTCCCTGATGTAAAAGGGCCTGTAAATCCAATCTATAAAAATAATCTATTTTTGGATAATATAAAGGAATTTCAAGCTAATTTATTAGTAAAAGAAAGTAAGCAAATACAAGATGCAACAAAAATAATGGACTATGAAAAGAATGATATAAAATATAAATTATTAGTAAAACCAATAAAAGAAAGAGACGGATCAGTTACATATATATATGCGATGGCTTCTTTACAGCCCGTAGATGAAGCTGTACAAATGGTGCAAGATTATTACATCTATATTATTGCATTTGTAGTCGTTCTCATTTTTCTAGCTTCGTTTTATTACTCTAAACAAATTGCAAAGCCGTTATTAAAAATAAATGATAAAACGAAAAAAATAGCGCATTTAGATTTCACAGAACAAATACCGATTACTTCAAAAGATGAAATTGGTGATTTATCGAAAAATATTAATGTATTATCCACTAAGCTCCATTCGCATATTGGACAGCTAGAACAAGATATTGAAAAGGAAAGAAAGTTAGAAAATACGCGGAAAGAATTCATTTCTGGTGTTTCGCATGAATTAAAAACACCGCTGAGTATTATGAAAAGCTGTATTTCTATTTTAAAAGATGGAGTAGCTGAGCATAAAAAAGAGTATTATTTTCAAGCGATGGAGAGAGAAGTAGACAAAATGGATACGTTAATTTTGGATATGCTTGAGTTAGCTAAATTTGAATCTGGTACATATAAAATGAAAAAGGATTCGTTTTATATTGATACAGTAATTGAAGATATATGTGAACATCTATCTGTAGAAATAGAGAAAAAAGAACTTTGTGTTCATAAAAATATATGTTCATTTGAAGTAGTTGCAAATCAAGGCCGGATTGAACAAGTCATTGTGAACTTCATTACGAATGCAATACGTTATACACCAAATAAAGAGGATATCATTATTTCTACAATAGATGAGAAGAACCGTATAAAAGTGTGTATTGAAAATAAAGGTACTCACATTGAAGAAGAGCAATTAGATAAAATTTGGGATCGTTTTTATCGTGTGGATGCATCTCGTCAGCGTTCACAAGGTGGAACGGGTCTTGGTCTTGCTATTTCAAAGAACATTTTAGAACTGCATGATGCTGAATATGGGGTAGAAAATACAGAAGATGGTGTATTATTTTACTTTTACTTACCGAAAAAAGCGTAGATGATGCATGCTACGCTTTTTTTAATTTATTTTCATATTATCTTTACCTAATCTTTATTTTTAAACGATATAATTTGGTTAGAAAATGAGGTTATGTAAGGAGTCGATGAACCGTGCATAGCAATTGGCTAAGTATAATGGTATTTATTTTCTTTTGTGCATTTATTGTATTTTTAATTGATATTACGATATGAAAAAAAGAGCGCTTATTAAGCACTCTTTTTGTTTACATTCCTTTGAGAAGCACCGATGCTTTTGAATAAGCGTGGTGAAGTTCTAAATAAAAGAAATAGTAATACTGTACATAATATGAAAGAACCAAGCATTGTACTACCGTTTACAATTAATGAATATAGCACAGCTGATTGACCTTTCGGTGCATATTGTCCCCAGAAAATAATACCAGCGATAAAGTGACAGAAATAGCGAGCTAGACTACCGATAAATGTAGCAAGGATAATATAGGAAATCGTTTTCTTTCCTTCACCGTTAATTAAGGTCTGCTGAATTTGTTTATAGAAGAGCCCAGCAAATCCAATAAAAGCAAAGGCAATGAAGTACTCAATGAATGCTTGAACAGGTGTTAAAATGTAAGCATCTCCCACGACAATTTGTAATAATCCCCAAATTAAGCCTCCTAAGAAAGCCATCTTGAAGCCCCAGCGGTAAGCGATAATAAAAATAGGAATCATAGCAAATGAAATGGAACCGCCTGTTGGAAGTTTAAGTGATAATGGTAAAATGTCGATAATCATGGCGAAGGCTGCAAGAATTGCAGATTCGATCATCGCTTGTAAATTGGTGTTACGCATGTTGTCTCCCCCTAAATCCAAGTTGTACAAAAAAGAATAGATATCATAGGAGGATACGAAATACGTAAATAAAAAGAGGTATGTATTTCGGACGTTTGCACAATCCCTGCGTTAGCATTAACTAACAGGTTCGAAGGGTCGGAACGAAGTGTTCCCTCTCAGCGGCATGGCTCCCCCAGTGATAACGAGATTCTTTATTTGCTATTGTTTATTGTAAGCGAAATGGATGAGAATGGCAAACGAATCGATTATGACAATTATTGAAATAAAATTGTAGAAAAATGTTAATAAATATGAAGTCAAAGGGGATAGTGCTCGAGAAAAAGAGTGTGCTATAATTCTTCTGAAAATAATTATCATTCTCTTCGGAGGGGGAAGGTTATGAGCTTAGTAGATATTAAAATCGGTGAGAAAGTGCTAGTAAAAAGTGTTCAGTCTTTAGATCATTTATTAAAGAGAAGATTGGCTGCTTTCGGTCTTTCTGAAGGAAGCGAACTTCGCATGAAGCAAAAGGCGATGTTCAAAGGTCCTTGTACATTGGAGTGTCGTGGACAGTTAATTAGTATTCGTCATTGTGACGCGAAAATGATAAAGGTGGAATTAGCGTGAATAAGGTAGCTTTGCTAGGGAATCCGAATACAGGGAAGACATCATTATTTAATGCACTTACTGGTTCTTATGAGTATGTAGGAAACTGGAGCGGTGTAACAGTAGAAAAGAAGGTTGGTAAATTAAAAGATAAGCAAGGAACATTAATTGACTTACCAGGAGTTTATGATTTAAATCCAGTTTCGCGTGATGAAGGTGTCGTTACGAATTTTCTACTAACAGACGAATTTCATCATATGTTAAATATAGTGGATTCTTCGCAATTCGAGAGAAATATGCATTTAACGTTGCAATTACTTGAATTTGGAAAGCCGGTTTCAATTGGGTTAAATATGGTCGATGTGGCAAAGCAAAGAGGAATTATAATTGATGTAAAACGATTATCAGAGCTATTAGGTGTAACAGTCGTTCCTGTCGTTGCAAGAAGTGGAAAAGGTTGTGAAGAACTACTTGCTACTCTTAAAGAAAATGACAAAAACGAGAAAAAGCCATTTATTATTTCATATGGTGTACAAATGGATGAAGGAATTGGAGAGGTAATTTCTCTTTTAGAGAAAGCGAATTATAAGCATCCAAGATGGTTAGCTCTTCAATTTTTAAGCAATAACGAAGTAGTAGAAAAAGAAATGAAAGCATTGCTAATTTATAAGGAACTTGTAGCCATTCGATCTCGCTTAGAAGGAAAACTTGATTGTACGTTGGAAGAGCATATTTACAAAACTCGTGAAGCGTATATTGAAAAGTTAAAAACAAATGTTATGCAGCATGAGAAAGAAGGGAAAATTCCTTTTTCGGAAAAAGTTGATAGATTAATTACACATAAAATTTTAGGACTTCCAATCTTTTTAGCAGTTATGTTTTTTATTTTTCAGGTTACGTTTACATGGATTGGTACACCTTTATCTGATATGCTGGATGAGTTTTTTGGTGGACAGCTTACGGATTGGGTAACGGCCGGGCTCACTAGTGTGGGTGCTTCTGATTTTATTCAAGCGCTCGTTACAGAAGGTATTATTGCCGGTGTTGGTGCGGTATTAGTATTCGTTCCACAAATCTTTGCACTTTTCTTTTTCATTTCATTATTAGAAGACTCAGGATATATGGCGCGAATTGCAGTTGTTATGGATAGAATTATGGAGTTCTTCGGTTTAAACGGAAAAGCGTTTATTCCGATGATTATCGGTTTTGGGTGTAATGTTCCAGGTATTATGGCAGCGAGAACGATTGAACAAGAAAAAGAACGTTTACTTACAGTTCTTGTAACACCGTTTATGTCTTGCTCGGCACGTTTACCTGTATATGCATTATTTGCGGGAGCATTCTTCCCTCAAAGTCAGGCAACTGTTGTGTTCTCTTTATATGTTGCAGGTATTGTTCTTGCATTACTCGTTACAAAAATTATGTCTCTTACCATTTTAAAAGCGGAAAAATCTATTTTCGTTATTGAACTACCTCCTTACCGCGTGCCACAAGCGAAAACGTTATGGCTAAGCACGTGGGAGAAAGGAAAAGGATTTGTTCGTAAAGCAGGTACATTTATCTTCGGTGGCTCGGTGGTGATTTGGTTATTAAACTATGCAGGTCCATCAGGATTTGGTGTTGATATGGGAGACAGTTATTTAGCGATGATTGGTGGATTTATCGCACCACTATTTGCACCGCTTGGATTTGGAACGTGGCAAGCTGCGGCATCCCTTTTAACAGGATTTTTAGCGAAGGAAGTTGTCGTTTCAACAATGGCAATTATTTATGCGGTGAAAGAAGATGTGCTAGGAAATGTAATGGGAGCACATTATACAGCGCTATCAGCATATGCATTTATGTTCTTTATTTTATTATATGTTCCGTGTTTAGCGACAGTAGCCGTTATTAAACGTGAAACAGGGTCAGCGAAATGGACGGTTTTCTCTGTTATTTATCCACTTGTTGTTGCTTATGTATTAACGCTCATTATATACCAAGTTGGATCCCTACTCGGATTCTAGAAGGAGATGTATTACGATGGTGGTCAATATTATAATTGGAGCTATCATTTTTGGTTATGCAGCATACACGTTAGTTAATTTTGTAAAGAGAAGTAAAAAAGGAAAATGCGCAGCATGTTCTTTAAATAAGTCATGTCAGTCGAATACTTGTAGTCCGGATATGGAGCAAATTGCTCATAATAAATAGAAAAAGCTTTGCGAATTTCGCAAAGCTTTTTTGTTTTATTTTTTAATTTTTACAAGTTGAGAAGCTTCTACTCCGTTGTAACCAGGGAATTCTTTACTTGGGTCTTTATCGAATTTTAATACCCCAACAGATTTTTCATCACCTTTTACATTTCCGTAAGTTGCATCGTCAACAATCGCGAACATGTCTGCATATGAACGGCCACTTCCGATAATTGTGTTGCCTTCGTATTTTAATTTTGCTCCATCAAGTGTAGCGTTTTGTACTTTTTCTTTAGCAAATAATACACCTTGCTCTGCTGTTACAGCTGGCAATTTATCAAGTGGTTTTGTGTCGTCTTTTTCATCAACTTTGCTAAGTAATTCTTTCTTCACCAGTTCTTCACCAGTTTTCTTATCCATGACAAGAACTTTTTTACCCTCTAATGTTGTCATTTTCATTTTATAGAAGTCTTTTTCCTTCACTTCTTTTTTGTTTTTATCTGTAATTTGCTGAACTTGCTCTTCTGATCCATACAGTACAAAGCCGTTCGCTTTCTCTCCTAATAAAGAACAACCTGATAATGCTCCTAGTGAAATTGCTGCTGCTAATCCGATTCCTACTAATTTTTTCATGATGATTTCTCCTTTTATATGTTTTATAGTAAATACATTTTTTGTATTAGTTCTGAAATGATGAGAAGCTTGTTTGTTGCTTCTGGTATTAGTGTATAAGAAATATGAAAACGTAACTATCGAGTTAGGTTACAGTAACATTACACTTATGTAATTTAGTGAAATTGCACAAAAGTAAGTTAATTTAAAATGAAGTAATGAGAATATATTAGAGATACAATATTGTATCTAGAATGTCATATTATATTGGATGTATTTTGGAAATAACATGTAAGGACATCTTCGTTTTGTTATAATAAACATATAGCTGTAAAAATGACTATTCTTTACTGTTAAGGGAGATTTTTATTTTTCCAAGTAGTGAATTTGAAATATGAGGTATATCATAGGAGGAATTTGGATGTCTGTATTTAAACGATTAAGAGATTTAACTATGTCGAATGTGTATTCATTAATTGAGAAAGCAGAAGATCCAGTTAAGATGACGGATCAATATTTACGCGATATGCAAGCAGATGTACAAGAAGCTGAGAAAAGTGTAGCAGCTCAAATTGCACTTGAGAAGAAATTCAAAATATTATTTGAAGAGCAAGAAGCACTTGTGAAAAAACGTGAAGAGCAAGCTCATATGGCTGTTCAAGCTAGTAACTTAGATCTTGCGCGCCGTGCACTAGAAGAAAAACAAAATGCAGAGCAAAAGATGAATGAGTATAAAGCAAGCTATGAGCAAAACAAAGCTGCTGCTGATAATCTTCGTCTGAAGCTAGAAGAAATGCGTAAGCAATTAACAGAGCTGAAAAATAAACGTGAAACACTTGTAGCACGTGTAAATGCGGCGAAAGCACAAAAGAATATTAATCAGGCGATGTCTGGATTTGATTCAAACTCAGCAAAAGCTGGTTTAAGCCGTATGGAAGAGAAAGCTCTTCAATTAGAAGCTGAAGCAGAAGCAAGCGGCGAAGTGTACAAAAAAGAAAAGTCATTAGATGATGAATTCGCAAGCTTAAACAAAAATTCTGCTGTTGACGATGAATTAGCTCGTATTATGAAGCAGTATGAGAAATAATATAGAATAGACAAAGAAACCGACATGTCTGAAGAGAATTCATGTCGGTTTTCTATTATTTTTTTAGAGGAGGTTTTGCAATGACATGGACAAATGTGTTAGCCATGCTTGTATGGACTGGAGCAAGTGCAGTACTTTTATTTGCAATTATGTGGGTTGATTCAATTTTTACGAAATACAATGATTTAAAAGAAATAAAGAATGGGAATACAGCTGTAACAACGCGTTTCGTTATGAAATTATTCGCGCAAGGGTACATTTTATCTCAATCGATAACGAAAGCAAATGACTTATGGCAAGCGCTACTTGCATCAGCAGTTTCTTTCGTTATTTTATTAGTGGTAGAAATGTTTATCGAACTTGTGTTAAAGAAAATAGCAGGTTTAGATTTAGAAGAAGGTACGAAAGAAGGCAGTGTTGCGCATGCGATGTTGGCCGGATCATTACATATCGTTGGTGCACTTATTTTAGGTGCTTGTTTATAAAGAGAGAAGGAGGGGTAGATCGTGAGTTTATTTAAACGCATTAAAAATATAATGAAGAGCCCAGAGCCGCCGAAACCAGAGAAAAGTTTGTTAACGTTAGCTCCTGGCGATATGATTGAAGTTTCATTAGTCATGTATGAATTAACCGGGAAAACGAGTATGCATTCTCGTAAAGAAATTGTTTTAACATTGCAAGACGGGAAAGATATTCGTTATTTGAAAATTGAAGACCGTGAAAATACGTATTACAAATTATATACACCCATCGATGGTCGCTTAGATTCGATTGATGAAATTCCGACGACAATTGAAATGGATGATATAGAGTACCATATGGAAGAGCAATATAGCGGACGTGTTGTTGTGATGGGGAAAACACCATTCTCTGCTTCAGAGGAACAGTACGTATGGGAATTCCAATCAGATAACCGAAAATTATTACGTATTGAATGGCAAAATGGTCGCACAATGATGTATGAGGGAGAAGCAATTATTCCTGCTGATGTACAAATTATAAGAGCAACGTAAGGGGGCGTAATCATGTCAAACCGATTGTTTACCATGATTAAATCGTTCGTGATCCCTATACTTGCTATCGTTACATTACTTGTTGTTGCTGGATATGCCTTATCAGGTTGTCAAGGCGGGCAGACAAAGTCGATTCAAGACCGTTATCCACTTGAGTCTGTTGCAAAAGAAGGTAAACAAGAATCTTACGTGTATAGGGCCGCCAATCGGTCAGTTCCTGAAGTCGCAAAGGAACTTATAGCTGAAAGGAAACCGAAGCAAGCATCTAAAGAAGACGAAAATCAAATGTTCCTCGTTTATTCTGATAAAATGTATAATTTGCAAAAGGATAAAGAGAAACCATCTGATACGTTAATTGAAGTAAGCAATGAAGAATTTGTCCGTCAAAATTACCAACCATCCTTCCTGCAAGGATATATTATGGGAAGTATTTTAAACGATATATTCGGTTCAAAAAAATCATCTTCAGGTGATTACCGAGGATATAATGACAGACAAAATCATAAGCCAGTTGTTCCAGAAAGACCACCTACGAAAGAAGAAAAGAAAACCCCGCCTCCAATTACGAAGGAAGGGAAAGGATCTATCATTAAGCGAGGCGATAATGTAGATTCGAAATCTTCTGTAGGGGATACAGGAAGTATTACGAAAAAAGGAAGTAGTACCCCTCCGCCTTCTACTGGAAGCAAAGGGAAAATTACGAAAACACCAGGTGGCTCGAGCGGATCAGATGTAAAGCCGAAATCATCTATTAAAACGCCGCCAAGGAATACTTCTCCTCCGAAAACGAGGGTCGGTGGTTCAGGAAAGATTACGAAGAGAAGATAGTTATAGAGACCGAAAAGTGGAATTTGCTTTTTGGTCTTTTTATTATGGAAATTAATTCCTTATAGCTGGTACAATTAAGTTATAAGGAGGAGATTATCATGACTTTATATAAAAGGTTTAGTTTGATTATGTTCCTCGTCTTATTCCTCAGTTTGTTTATTAGCACAACGATGAAATTTCACTTTGTAGTAGGTATTCTATGGATATTATGTACATGCACCCTCTTTCTATATGTTCCGCTTCGCTTTCAACAGGAAGTACCGGCCTTTCAAAAATACGTAGCATGGATTAAGAGAGGAGGAAGATGGGGCGAGTAAAAATATATCAGCGATTATTAGAATATATCGACCGCAACTTAATAATAAGAAGAGGGTGTGCCAAATTGTTGGCACACCCTCTTTATTCATAATGATTAATGAATATCACGTTTCTTAAAGTTACCGCCTTTTACTTCTGCTACGTCATAAACTGTAATAAAGGCGTGTGGATCGATTTCATTAATAAGTTCTTTCATTTTACTTTCTTCTAAACGGTTAATTACACAAGAAATTTCTTTGAATTTCTCTCTTGAATAACCACCGTACACTTCGTTATATGTTGCACTTCGGCCTAAACGATCGCGAATGGTTTCTACCATTAATTCAGGCTCTTTCGTAATGATTTTAAATGCTTTTGAACCACTTAAACCAACTTCAACGATATGAATCACTTTCGAAGCAATAAAGTAAGCAATTGCTGAAAGGATAGCTCCTTGAAGACCGAATACTGTTGATACGAAAATAAATACGAACATGTTTAAGAATAAAATAAGGTCACTTGTTCCAAAAGGTAACTTACGAGAAAGCAATACAGCTAGCATATCGATTCCATCTAATGCGCCGCCGTTACGTAATGCTAGTCCCATACCGAAACCGATGATAATACCACCAACAACTGTAACAAGTAGTGTATCGCCTTCAATAATAGCTGGTATTCCGTGCATAACAACAGTGCCTACTGCTAATGAAGCAATCCCGATAATAGAATAAATTGCAAAGCTTTTACCGATTTGCTTATATCCTAACCAAACGAAAGGAATGTTAATAACTGCGATTAGAGCCCCTAATGGTAATCCAAATAATCTTGAACTAACGATACTTAAACCAGTCACACCACCGTCTGATACGTTATTTGGAATTAATACTGCTTCTAATCCGTACGCTGTGATAAATGCCCCAATAATAATCATCAAAGCTTTAGAAGCAATTTTTAGCTTATTGGGCTTGTTTTTGATAATTTTCTCCATGTAATTTCCTCGTTTCAAACTAGTTTCTTATTTGTTACGTAATTCACACCTAACTTCCATTTTAACATTTTATTTGAAAAAATTCTCCTTTAATGGATGTATGCAGGGAATATTATGACCATATTAACTTTAAAATATTTTTGAAATGAGTATAAGAAATCCCATCCTTTCAAAGGATGGGAGACTATTAAGAAATGATAAAACTAAGCACGGATAGGAATAAAGAAAATCCTAAAATAGCTCCGCAAACTTTCATATGACGCTTACGTCCCATCACAACGATTGCGACATATTCGCGAATCATTGCGTTAGGCCAGTAATAAAAGGCAGTTTTTGATCCAATTCCTTGGCTATTAAGACCTGCTTGTCTTGCATATATACCAGCGCGGAAAAGGTGGAAATTATTCGTTGTAAAAATACTTCTATACTTACCTTCAGGTTTTAAAGAATCCATAATTTCTTTAGAGAACGACATATTTTGATATGTGTTTACAGAGCGATTTTCTTGTACTGTATGTTCAAGCGGAATTCCTTTTTCAACAGCATACTTTTGCATCGCTTCTGCTTCAGGAAGGCCTTCATCGGGACCTTGACCACCAGAGAAAATAATTGTTGGTGGTGTATTCACAGCGGCTTGTTTCCAGTAAAAGTCGATCGCTTTATTAATACGACTTGCAAGTAAAGGTGGTACTTTATCATTAATTAAGCCGCTACCAAGAACGATAATGAAGTCTTGATTACGCCTTGGTCTGTTGAATTGATATAAAAAATAAGCGGTTAAGAAGTTAGATAAGTGTATAAAGAAATATACGGTTATAAGAGAAATACCACCAAAAATAGGTTGGAAATGTGGTGAAAATAAGTTAGCTGGATTTATGATAGCGAGTAGTATGCATAATAAAATCCCTAAGGCTGCAATTAAGGTTAAAGAGTTTGTAAATCGTCTTCCTTCACGCTTCATCAAGATTCTCGCATTAAGAAATAGCCCAAACATTAAAGCAACGATACCAAAAGGTATCATTACAAGTAGTGCTAACATAGGTAGAATAACGATAAAATGCAAAGAATTACTACCAGACTCATATGAGGCTATAGCGCAAAATAATAGAAATGAACAGAAAAAGGCATTAAATAAAAAGCCGTTTATTATTTTTCGTGGATCCTTTAAATAAGAGATAAGAAAAATAATAAACAATATAAGGGGAATAATTCCAAAATACATAAATATAGTACACCTCAATTTGTATAAGAATTTGACATACCATTTATATTACATGATTTTATAATTGAAAATGAAAGAAAAAATGATTTAGAATTTTCTCAATAAAATATATAGATACATATGTTACAATGTATGTAAAGCGATATATTAAAAGTAAAATGGTTGAAGAGGCACTCTATGGAGTGCCTTTTCTTTTTCGTATGTAATTATGCATATTATATTTATTTTCAAGTAAAGAGGATTAAAATATAAGTGGTAGGCAGACTATATAAAGCAGAATTTTATACAAACATTTCCCTCTACTTTTTGTATCTAACAATCGTATAACAATAAATAATTCTGTTTTATAGTGTCTGTTTATAAAAGTGTCTTCTTTGAAGGCACCTTTTTTGTTATGTAGTATAGATAGTTTCTACTGTTTGCATAGTGGAAACTATCTATACTAAACATTAGAAATCTTCCGTATAAATATTATCAATTTACTATATATTCCAGTGGTGTTAACCTACATATGAAAGGCTTTCTTTTTCAAAATATTACCCCTAATAAATTTTTGAAGAAGTCAACTGTCTCCAAAATTGCCATTCATGCTTAGAGAAAAAGCACTCATTTAGAGTGCTTTTTCTTATTGAAACATGCTATTTTTTTAGGCGCCTTTCATAAAATAAAAGTAACGAAATGAAAGTAGGTGACAAAATGCCGTCAATTGTGGAAGGTGTTATTATTGAAAATTGTAACGGAACAATTAACTTAGGTGATAAATATAACGTGCAGCCAATTGAAAAAACGAAGGCTTATAATGGATCAGGATCATCGAATACAGGAAAAAAAGTACAAACATTTAGTGGTATTAGTACATCAGATGTAAGGGATAGCGATGCGAATGATCAGGGAATACAATTTACTTTATAGAGAAATATGTAAAATTGCATAAAATGATGAACTGGCCCTGTGCTACAATCTAGCTGTGAGCTGTTAATGATTCTTCTGTATTATAGTTGTTAGATTGGAAATATAACATCTTATCAAAAATCATACGTAAAAAAGACACTTCAAACGAAGTGTCTTTTTTCATTTTAGTGATACCCTTTAGCAGAGTCTTTATGAATTTTGTTTTTAAAGATACTGTAGCTCCAAAGTTGATATCCAATAACAATCGGTACCATAACCATTGCAACGAAGAACATAATTTTTAAGTTTAATTGACTACCTGCTGCGTTGTATAACGTTGTGCTATACGCGTCGTTAATACGTGACGGCAACATTCTTGGGAACATACCTGCAAATCCAGTTGTCATAAACATTGCGATTGTTAAGCAAACGAATGTAAATGCAAGACCGATTTTATGTTTGTACACCATAATAAGTGCGAGTACACTCATTAACATGGCAAGTACTGGAAGAATGAATAGTACAGGATATTCCGTGAAGTTTTGGAATAAATTTGTACGATTTGCAGTTGCTACATAGAAAATAGCTAAAATGATAGCAGCTGCCATTGAAAATGGTCTTGCGATTTTATAAGCGCGATCAGATACTTCACCAGTCGTTTTAATCATAACCCAGAGGGCACCAGATACGACGAATATAGCAGTGAAGAACAGACCTCCTAAAATACCGTAATGATTTAGTAAGCTAAGTAAATTTCCTTCATAGCCATTTTTTCCGATTTGTAGTCCGTAATAAAGGTTAGCGAACGTAACTCCGAATAAGAAGGCGATTAGGAAACTACCAATTGTAAATGTCCATTTACAAGTTTTTTGCCAAATTGGTGAATCATCTTTATGCATAAATTCAAGTCCGGCAGCACGAGCAAACAGTGCAAGTAATACTAAAAATAGTGGTGTATATAGGTAACTAAACATATTTGCATATGTGATTGGGAAGGCAGCAAATGTTGCGCCACCAGCTGTAATTAACCATACTTCATTACCACCCCAGAAAGGGCCAATTGCTTCTTGCAATTGATTTCGTTCTTGTCGGTCTTTCGCAACGAAAGGGAAAATCATTCCGTTACCAAGTGCATACCCATCAAGAATGAAATAAACTGTCCAAATCACACCCCATAAACCGAACCAGATAATTGCGAGCATATCATGAGACATGAGCAGTACCTCCTTCAGTAGCAGGCTCTTCTAATGCTGCAGGTCCTTTTTTCGCGAACTTCAGCATTAAGTATACGTCTGCGATTAAAAGTAAAGTGTAGAACAAGATTAAACTAATTAATGAGAACCAAATTTGTGGAACGGATATAGGTGATACAGATTCTGCTGTACGCATTAGTTTATAAACTGTCCATGGTTGACGACCTACTTCGGCAACAATCCAACCAGCGTTAATTGCGATATATGGTAGTAAAACAGACCACATTGTAATTTTTAAATAACGTTTTGAGTTTTCTAGTTTTCCTTTTCGGTTTAAATAGAAGCCATACCAAGTTAATGCCATAAAGAACATGCCAAGTGCAACCATTAAGCGGAAGCTATAGTACACGAGGTTAACGTTTGGGCGATCTTCTTTCGGAATATCTTTTAAACCAACAATCTCTCCATCAAATGAGTTTGTGTAGAAGAAACTTCCTAGTTTCGGAATCGTAAGGAATTCAAAGTTTTTTTCGTTTTTCACATCAGGAATTTGAACAATCGAGAAGCCTTGTCCTTTTCCAGTTTCCCAAACTGCTTCCATCGCAGCTCCTTTTGCTGGTTGATATTTAGCTGCTGATACACCAGATTGATGGCCCATAAACGGTGTAACAGTTGCGGCGAATAAACCTAACAGTAAACCAAATTTGAATGATTTTTTGAAGAATTCCACTTCGTTTTTACGTAATAAATGATAGGCACTAATTGCCATAACGAAGAAAGCACCAACGATATAACAACCAATTACAGTATGGAAGAACATGTTCCAAGCATATGGGTTTGTAACAAGTGCCCAGAAATCATTTAATTCAGCGCGGCCGTTACGTACGACGTAGCCAACAGGATTTTGCATAAAGCCATTTGCTGTAATAATCCAAAGGGCGGAAATATTTGTTCCAAGTGCAACCATCCACATACAGAAGGCGCGGAACTTTGGTGAGATTTTGTCTTTACCGAATAACCATATTCCCATGAAAGTAGATTCTAAGAAGAAGGCAACGAGTGCTTCGATTGCGAGAGGTGATCCGAAAATATCTCCCATATATTTGGAGTACTCAGACCAGTTTGTTCCAAATTGGAACTCCATCGTAATCCCGGTTATTATCCCCATGACGAAGTTAATTGTAAATAATTTCCCCCAGAAATTTGCCATTTTGCGGTATGTTGGATTCAATGTGCGGGCGTATTGAGTTTCCATACATGCTACTAAAATAACAAGTCCGATTGTCAAAGGTACAAATAAAAAGTGATAAAAAATAGTAATTGCAAATTGAAAACGACTCAGTAACAGAACGTCGGACATAATAAATATTCACTCCTTTTTTACATTATCTACAATTAGTTTATAGTGAAAATAGCAGTGTAGTATGTGAGACTTGTTACAAAGCTGTGTGTATATTTTGAAAGAATTATGTCGGTTATCTAAAAATATATTGCTTTTATAATATTACAATATACTTTTTGTGTTTTTCATATTTTGGTACACTGTTTATGTAGTGTAAATGAGAGAAAAGAGGGTTCCTTACTATGAAGTCATTAGAAGAGATTTTGCAGTACAATGAAAAATTCGTTGAAGAGAAGAGATATGAAGAGTTTGTAGCAGGGAAATTTCCAAACAAAAAGATGGTCATTATCTCTTGTATGGATACACGTCTTGTTGAACTATTACCGAAAGCAATGAATATGCGTAACGGTGATGTGAAAATTATTAAAGTAGCAGGTGCTGTTATTTCACATCCGTTTGGAAGTATTATGCGTAGTATTTTAGTTGCTGTATACGAGCTTGGTGCTGATGAAGTATGTGTAGTTGGTCACCACGATTGCGGTATGGCAAAAATTCAAGCGAGCAGTACAATTGAGAAGATGAAAGAGCGCGGTGTAACAGAAGAAAAATTAGATACACTTCGTTATTCTGGAATCGATTTAGAACAATTCCTGCGTGGTTTCTCTAGTGTAGAAGAAAGCGTAGAACATAGCGTATCAGTACTTCGTAACCATCCGTTACTTCCTGAAGAAGTACCTGTTCATGGTCTTGTTATTAACCCTGACACAGGAAAATTAGATTTAGTTGTGAATGGCTACGACAATTAAGAATTTACTTTGTCATCCTTTTTATCTGGGACAGGATCAAATCCTCCCGGGTGGAAAGGGTGACATTTTAATATACGCTTACATGTAAGCAAAAACCCTTTTAATGCACCATGTTTTTGAAATGCCTCTAATCCATAATGAGAGCAAGTTGGATAGAAACGGCAAGTTGGTGGTGTCATCGGAGAAATGAACTTTTGATAAAAGCGTATAATCCCAATAAAAATCTGTTTCATAATGGTCTCCTTTTCGGCATATTCTTAAAGTATTATAGCACGACTGTACATAATACTTTACTAATGTGCATTTCCATTATATCATATTGGATATAACGGAATTAAATTAAAAGCGGGAGAGATGTTGTATGCCATCAGTAGAAAGCTTTGAATTAGATCATACGATTGTAAAGGCGCCTTATGTAAGACATTGCGGAGTTCACAATGTAGGTAGTGACGGTATTGTAAATAAATTCGATATTCGTTTTTGCCAACCGAATAAACAAGCAATGAAACCAGATGTTATTCATACGTTAGAACATTTATTAGCATTTAATTTACGTAAATATATTGATCGTTATCCGCATTTTGATATTATCGATATTTCACCAATGGGCTGCCAAACAGGATATTATCTTGTAGTAAGCGGAACACCAACGGTTCGAGAAATCATTGATTTATTAGAACTAACATTAAAAGATGCGGTTCAAATTACAGAAATTCCAGCTGCAAATGAAACACAATGTGGTCAAGCGAAGCTTCATGACTTAGAAGGAGCACAACGCTTAATGAACTTCTGGTTAAGCCAAGATAAAGATGAACTTGAGAAAGTGTTTGGATAAGAAGGAAAAACTGCCTGTGAAAGGGCAGTTTTTTTATTTGTAGAAATGTATGTTATGAAGAGTATTGACTTTAACGTATACGTCAAAGTTTATAGTAGGGATAAATAAAGTAAGTAAAGGGAGGAAATGATGGATAAGTATAGCATTGGCGAAATTTCAAAAGAAACGAATGTAACGACGAGAACACTTAGATATTATGAGGAAATTGGATTGTTACAACCGTCGTATGTTGCC
This sequence comes from Bacillus cereus, assembly GCF_007678085.1. Classification (GTDB taxonomy): domain Bacteria; phylum Bacillota; class Bacilli; order Bacillales; family Bacillaceae_G; genus Bacillus_A; species Bacillus_A cereus_BE. Next base: position 85,377 of record NZ_VEDW01000002.1, read on the forward strand.
GATTCAGGATATCGTTACTATTCAAAAGATGATGTAATTACATTGCAGCAAATCACAACTTTTAAACAGCTTGGTTTTAAGCTTTCAGAAATAAAAGAAGTATTAAAAGAAGAAAAGGGGATTTCAGAAGAAGAAAGATGGAAAAATGCGATTCAAAATGAAATTCAAACAATACAAAGGGAAGTAAAAAGATTACAGGGTTTAGAAAAGCTACTATATACAACATTTCATTCCATTCCATTGAATTAACAGGAGAGCTTAGAACTGAAGATTTAATGTTATTTATAAAATCAGTACAGGGAATTGATCAGAGGGAGAAATTTTGGAAAAGGTATTTTAATGAGGAAGAGCAGCAGATTATTCAGGGGTTACCAACATTTGAAGAAAACGATAAAAGAACGCAAGAGTGGCTGCAAGTATTAAGAGAAATTCGCGAGCGTATAAATGAACCAGTAGATTCACCAGAAGTTCAACAATTAGCGGGGAAAGTAGTGGCTTTTTCTATGCATGTGTTCCAAGAAGATGAACAATTAATAAATAAGTATTGGGAATTAATTAGACCTGAAGAGGGAGAGATTGCAAAAGTATATGGACTTGATTCGGTAACAATGAAGTATATAGATGAAATGGTAGAGTATTATTTGAAAAAGGAGGAAGATAAATGACAGCTATGCAAAAAGAGAAACTATATGGAAAGGCGCACGCACGATTAGAGCGGCAATATTTTTATAAACATGTGGGCATTTTCATTCTTGCGCAGCTACTATTTATTTTCGTAGTAGAGCTTGTACCAGCTCAAGAGTTACCGAGCGGTTCTTATTTTCTTCATATGAAAGAATGGATTTTAAATAAACAAATCGGTTTTTATCAAAATGAAACTATTAATACCATTATCAGTGTTTGGACATCGGTACTTATGATTCATTTTATATGGGCGATGTCTTACATTTTTTTTCCGAAAAAGAAGCGTAGCTCTTCAAAACAAGAAATACGACAAGAGGAAAAAGAAGAAGTGAAAGAGGAGATTAGTACAAATAGGGCGTGGCTGTATTTAGTATTTGGAGGCTTAATTGAAATATATTGGGCAACAGGATTAAAAACAAATTCGATGAGCATTTTGACACTTATTGCAATTTTAGTTAGTTTTCATCTATTAATTGAAGCAACGAAAAGAATCCCAATTGGAACGGCATATGCAGTCTTTACTGGAATTGGGACAGTTGGAACGATAGTAATAGATATTGTGTATTTTAAAGAGCCATTTTCGTTTATTAAAATTTTCCTTGTTTGTTTATTGGCACTATTTATTATCGGATTGAAATTTAGTGGCGACAAGGAAGAGGTGAAATAAAATGGCGTGGATGTATTTAATTATAGCCGGGCTTTTTGAAATTGTCGGTGTAATTGGGATAAAGAAAGTAGCAAAGGATAATAATTGGACGAATAATATTATTTTAATAGGTGGCTTTATTATTAGTTTTCAATTTTTAACGATGGCGCTTCAAGAAATTCAGTTATCAATTGCATATGCAGTTTGGACTGGAATTGGGACGCTTGGTGCAGCAGTTGTCGGTATTTTATTCTTTCAAGAGCCGAAAAATGCTTTTCGGATTATTTGTATCGTTGGAATTATGGGAACGATTATTGGATTGAAAATGGTGAGTTAAAGAAGAGCTGAAATGCTCTTCTTTTTTTATGAAAGTATACTAGACGCCCCAACATACAAAACAAAGGCAGAACCGAGAAAATAAACAAATGCCTTAGCTTTTTCTTGTTTTTTCATTTCATCAATTCCAAAAAAGATAAACATACTACTTAAAAGGATAAAAACGTATGGTAAAAGGATAGTGAGGTTTGCGAAGAAGCTAAATATGGCGAGAATAAGTGCGATAGAAGATATTATAATTCGAATGTTTTTAAACATATAATCCTCCTTTAAAAGAACATTATAAATGGAATAACAAAAACAATCGTAAAAAGACTTAAACCGATGCTAATAGCTCCAATTTGTTTTTGCTGTTTTTGAATCGTCTCCATTCCTACTAAAATGCCATATAAACTAAAGAGGAACAAAATGATAGGTGAAAAGGTTTGAAAGTTCATTGTAAAGGTGCTGTATAAGCATAAGATTAAAGTAATAAAAACGATGGTTAGCTGTAACTTTCTTATATGCATTTTAACCTCCTAGTAGAAAGTTAGTTATTGAGAGACAAAAATTATAATAGCAACGATTAAAGTGAATACGCCAGAAAAGAAGGAGAGTGTACTATGTACTTTCTTTTGTTTCTGTTTTTCTTCTGCACTCATGATGAAGGTCATAATAGATAAGGCGATGAGCATATAAGGCATTGTAACAAGTGCGTTTGTAAATATTATGGATAGAGCGAGAACGATGACGATAAGAGCGGATATAATGCGAAAGGTTTTTAGCATACAAATCTCCACCTTTTAAATAAACTATTTACCGGAATAGCTCTGAGAAGCTAAGAAATAAAGCACCAGCACCTGCCATAAAAGCAAGTATACCGCTAGATTTTCTGTCTTGTTTTATTTCTCCTAGCGCTATAGTGAAAGCCATTAATCCTAAGAAAAAGAACATATAAGGCATAATGTCTCTGTTACCGCTAATAAAACCATAGATTGCTATACATAAAGCGATAAGTGCAAAAGTAATTCGAACGCCATTTAACATAAAAACCCTCCTTCTAGTTTATCCTGCATTTAACGGGCAGTAAGACCCCCACCTCAAAATTCAGCGAAAGCAAAGAAGTTAGGTGGGGGATGAACAAAACCCCCACTGATTAAAGTTTCACTTTATGTAGGTAATGATAAGAACAATCCAAGAGAAAGCTCTAGCAGCAATACAAATAAAGCCTATTCCTGAATCCTTTTTTTTATTTGCTCAATAACAATGAGAAACGGTAAAGCTCCTAATAGAGATTGTGAAAGTTATGTTGACCTGTCAGTAAACTAATACTGAGTATGATATAGGCTAAAATAAGTAGTATATGAAGCGTATTATGAATTCTTCTTACTGTTTTTTGTATAAGGATTATCTTCTGGTTTATCAACAGAATGTTTATATGCATAGCCTTTATTAATCGTCATGACGGAGAGTACTAGTATGACTAGGACGATTATAATACCGATAATTAATATTTTGAACATGAAATCCCTCCTTTTCTTTATTTTACATAATTTTGTAATTGATGAAAACAATAGAAATTAAAAGGATGAAAGAAGGGTGTTACATGGAGACGAAAAAAACATATTATATATCAATAGGAAACGGTCAAATTTCACAAGTGAAGACGGCGGATACGTATAATTTTGAGATTTCCGCAAGTGATGAGGAAATTACGGAGTTAAGAGAGTACTTCGATCAAGCATATGTAGAGGATTTAGGTTCATTTGTACGTTCTCACGTTCCATTTGTTGAGTATCATCACGATTCAAATAATGACCGATATGATGAACAACTACAAAAAGCATATAAAATGATTTACGATTTAGGAAATCATGAGACGAAAGAATTAGTCGCGCAAATGGGAATAATCAATGGATTGTAATTGGATAATATTATGCAGAAAAGCTAGAATATGCTACAATTTGTGGTAGGAAAAACTTGTAACCATCAATAGGGGAGTAATGGCATGTACAAATTTAAAGATTATTACCACAACACTGTACAATTATCGTTTGAACGTTATCCATTTTCTCCTGAGCCAAAGCATGTTTGGGTTGTATGCCGGTACGGGGATCAATGGTTATTAACGCATCATTTACGTCGCGGTCTTGAATTTCCAGGTGGTAAAGTGGAACTTGGGGAAACACCGGAAGAAGCGGCAGTTCGAGAGGTTCATGAAGAAACCGGCGGCATAGTTTCTGATTTAACTTACTTAGGACAATATAAAGTATCTGGAAAAGACAAAATAATCATTAAAAACATTTATTTTGCAACAATTAGTGCGGTAGAAGAACATACGCATTACGAAGAAACGAAAGGATCTGTTTTATTAACAGACATTCCTGATAACATTAAAACGGATAGAAAATTTAGCTTTATAATGCGTGACGATGTATTGGCACGTACGATGAAACATATAGAAGAAATCGGCTGTTTTACGAAGTAAAGTGGCCGGTTTCTTTTTTTGTGGGCAAGAATGAATGTAAATATATCTTTACATAATTTTGGGTATATTATACAATTTTGTAAAGATATATTTATATTTTAGGAGGGGGAAAGATGAATAAAAGAAAAGAAACGACTGTTACTGTTTCGATGGTTAAATTAAATTTCTATTCATGTTGTATAGCATTCGCTCTAGCGATTGGAGTTAGTTTTTTACATTCACTTCTTTCAGGCGGATTTCAAATCGAAATTACGTTACCAACCCTGTTTCTTTTTATTATCGTAATGATTGTTCTTGTTTGTATTCATGAAGCGATACATTTAATAGGGTTTCGCTATATCGGAGGCGTTCCGTGGGGTGAACTGAAATGGGGCGTCAATTGGAAATTAGGCGTTGCATACGCTCATTCTAAACAGGCAATTACAGTAAAGCAAATGAAGAAAGTATTAATGCTACCGTTTTTACCAACTGGAATTTTGCCAATTATAATTGGGTTAGCTACGAATGTGCAATCCATCTCATTTTTAGGGATTTTACTAACAGCAGGTTGTATCGGTGACATTGCCCTATATCGAAAAGTTTCAAAGTTTCCAGATGATGCACAAGTTAAAGATCATCCGAGTAAACCGCAGTTTACAGTATATGAATCATAAAGGAAGAGGAGGCATTTTTGAATAACGGCCTCCTCTTTCTTTATGATTTTTGTTGATAAGTTAATATTTCTTGCCATATCGCTAATAAAATCCCATGTACTATCATATTGTTTTCATCTTTACCTCTAAAAACGAAAGCACCTCCAACAAATCGTTCACTACACGTGGATGCTCAAAGCCATCCAAAAATGAATCTCGCTTCCACACACCAAGAATCCCTACTCGTTCAGAAGCAAGCACATCGTTTTCTGGATGATCTCCAACGTAAAGACATTCTGTGGCCTTAACGTCCAGCTTGTGCAAAGCTCGTTCGAAAATTGCAGGATGTGGTTTTTTAATTCCTTCCGCTTCAGAAACGAGAATTGTATTTGTATACGTATGTATGTTTAGTGCGCGAAGATTGTTCATTTGAAAGTCAGTAAATCCGTTTGTTATAATGCCAATTTTCATATTTTTTTGTGTTAAACGCTGAAGTAATTCATGCATGTTTTGGAAAGGAATACAATGATGTTGAAAGTTAGTAATATAGTCGTGCAGCAGTTGCTCTTGCGTTAAAGTGGTAATATTGTATTCGCAAAGGAGAGTAGCATATACTTTATCTTTCCACGTATAGCCATTATTATCGAGTTCAAGAAACCGAGAACAATACTCTGATTTTTCTATGCTCATTAAGTGAGAGGAAAAGCGATTATATTGATCATGAATAAATTGTTCTAGAGATTGGCGCCGATCTAATAGTGTTCCATCTAAGTCGAATAAGACTGCTCGAATCATGAGAAACCTCCTTACAGTTTGTATAATTAAGTATCGCACATTCGTTAGAAATTGATTATGATATTTTTGTAGAATGAACGACGGAGGTTTATATGAAGAGATTGTATGGCAAGTTAGTAGGGTTTATCGTCGCAATGGGTTTAGTAGCAGGATGCGATAGTTCTATGAAGAGCGTGAAGGAAAAAGAAATTTGTAAAACAGAAGAAGAATGTGTGGAAATAGGAGATAAGAAACTTCAAAAAGTATATGAAAAAATAGATGGATTATCTGAGCTTGAAGCAGTAGAAGATTATGAGATAGAAGAGCATGAAAGTGCGGATATGAAAGAGGCAGAGCAGAAAAAAGAGGATGACGAAAATTATTTCTTTTTAGCATCTTATTATATTGATGGTGATGAAATTGTAGATCCTTATTTTGAAAAGATAGAACGGAAACGTTTAAATAAAGTATTCGCTGAAGATAAAGAAGCGAAAGAAGAGGTACTACAACAGCGTCAAGATAAAGGTTATCATGAAGACTTATGGGATATGTACCGTACTCTCATTCCAGCTAAATATCGCGGGAATATAACAGAATTTGATTTAATCACGGATGGTTATGACGGCGTTGTTGCCCACGTTATGCCGAGTATGGAGAATCCGAAAGACTGGACTCTTAGCTTAGATACGCTTGATTCGGCGGTAAATATCGATGAAGTGATGAAAACATTAATTCACGAGACGGCTCACGTGTTGACGCTCGGGCATAAGCAAATACCAGTAGATGAAAAGTATGTAAAGGATTTTGAAGAAGATAAAGATATTTCAAAGTACAGAAGTAACTGTGAAACGCTTTTCTTACAAGAGGGATGTACGAAGGAAAAATCTTATATTAATCAATTTTATAACTCTTTCTGGAAGGACATTGAGCAGGAGTGGACAGAAAAGAAAGTAGAAGAAAGTGAAGAAACTCAAATTGAATTTTTTAAAGAAAAGCATGAGGAGTTTGTATCACAGTATGGAACGACAAATGTAGCGGAAGATATTGCAGATACGTTTACAGCATTTATTTTGCAAGACTCAAAAAAAGTGAAAGAAGGATCGGAGTTAAAGTATAAAAAAATTGCGTTCTTCTATCAGTTCCCTGAGCTTGTAAAAATGAGAGCGGAAGTGTTGACGGGATTATATGATGTTTCGAAAACGATAGAACAACAAAGTGAACAATAAAGTGAACAATAAAGTGAACAATAAAGTGAACAATAATGCGAGTTATATATTTTAGCTACGAAAACGTAAAGAATTTAGTTCTTTGCGTTTTTTTGTTGATAAAATTGAAAATTCTGTCTTTTTTAAAAAAGAAGAAGGAACTGAAGCTTTAAAAGAGAATTAGTATAAAAATGTCACAAATTAGACACAATTATAATGCGCATATTGTAGGGACTATAAGTTTACTCTCAAGGAGGTAATGAAACGTATGAAAACGATTCTTGCGGTTGCTGGTCTCATTTGGGTAATGTCTCACGGTTTTCCGATTTTTGAAGGAGAGCAAATTCGTAGTGCATTAAATAAAAAGTATGATGATTATCATGTAATAGATCGAAAAGAAAATGTCGTTACAGTACGTGTGAAAGATTGTTTCCATACAGTTACAGTTGCGGATGGTAACGTTACAAATGAAACAAAGATGTGTGATAAAAGGTAAAGAAAGAAGCTGACTATAGTCTATTGCTCTAAGTCAGCTTCTTTTTCGTTTCCCAATTAGAAGTTTTTCAAATGCCTCAACAAACACATACATAAGTGTTGCGAGGACACAGGTGAGTAGTACGCTCAGTAAGACGAGCGTGAAATTAAATACTTGGAATCCGTAGCTAATTAAGTAGCCAAGACCTTGTTTAGAGACGAGAAGTTCGCCGAATATAACACCGACCCACGATAATCCAACGTTCACTTTTAACGTTGAAATAATGGCAGGGAAGGATGCAGGGAGAACGACTTGCTTATAACATTGCCATTTATTTGCGCCAAATGTGTCCATCACTTTTATATAGTTAGAATCGACTTCTTGAAATGCGCTGTAAATAACGAGAATGGTAATGATGATGGAAATGATTACTCCCATTGCAATTGACGAAGAAATATTTGGACCGAAGATTACAATGATAATCGGACCAAGTGCCACTTTTGGCATGGCGTTTAGGACGACGAGATATGGATCGAGTACGCGGGCGAGAAGTGGGATCCACCAAAGGAAAGTAGCAATAATAGCGCCGAGCACTGTTCCTAGAATGAAGCCTAATCCTGTTTCAAGTAATGTCGTCCATATGTGAACCCAAAGTGAACCGTCAATCCATTTACTAAGGAAGAGATCCCAAATGCTTGAAGGAGAACTAAAGAGTAAAGGATCAATCCACTCTTTTTTGCTAGCTATCTCCCATAGTGCAAAGAAAAGAATGAGTAGTAAAAGCTGTAGTGAGCGTGCTAACCATGCACGTTTCCGTTCTTTCTTCCGAAACTGTTCATGTAGTTGCTTTATGTTATCCAAGGCGCTCCAACTCCTTCCATATATCTTGGAAGAGGGATGGGAAGTCATGGTGGTGACGTGATTCTAACGGTGATAAGGAACGGATGCTTTCTGGGACGATAAATGTTTTTGCAATTTTTCCAGGGTTTGCTTGTAGTAAATAAATACGATCACTCATCGCAATTGCTTCTTCAATATCATGTGTCACGAGTAGTGACGTTTTCTTATATTTGCGTAGTAAGCTGAAAACGAGATCTTCTAGTTTCAATTTCGTTTGATAATCGAGCGCCGAGAATGGTTCATCTAGCAATAAAATTTTCGGATCGGTCGCTAAAGTTCGAACGAGAGCGGCACGTTGACGCATACCGCCGGACAGTTCACGAGGGTATTGATCTTCTACATCATGTAGGCCGACTTGCTTTAAAAGTTGTAAAGTATGTTCTTTCGTCTGTTCATTGTAAATTTTGCGGGTGTGAAGTCCAAGCATAATATTTTCTTCAATTGTTTTCCAAGGGAACAAGTAATCTTGCTGCAACATATATCCCATGGATGAAGTTTTCGTTGTAATGGGCTCACCATCTAAAAAGACGATACCTTCAATTGGATCAAGCAGCCCAGCAATAATGGAGAGAAGTGTTGTTTTGCCGCAGCCACTTGGGCCGAGTATAGAAATGAATTCGCCTTCTTCCACTTGTAAACTCATATCTTCGAGAATTAGTTTGGCATTCTCTTTTGCGAAAAAGCAGTGAGAAACGTTACGTATTTGTAAAAAGCTCATACACTTCGCCTCTATTTCTTAATAACGCTTTCGGCAATTTTTGTATTGACGAGCGCTTCATGTGGAACTTCTTTTTGTAATTCGCCAGCTTCTTTCATTATTGTTTGGAGCTGTTTCCATTCTTCAGTGTCTAATAGCGGATTTGTTGCATAAGAGTGTTGTTTTTTATAACGTTCGATTACTTTTACTGTAATGTCTTTTGAAGTGTCTTTAAATAACGGAGAAACGGCATCAGCAATCTCTTCTGGACTATGAGTATCAACCCATTGCTGCGCTTTATAGAGAGCACGTGTGAATTTTTCAGCAGCAGCTTTATCTTTCTTTAAGAAACTTTCTTTTGCCATGAACGTTGTGTACGGAACAGTACCAGACTCATTTCCGAACGAAGCGACAATATATCCTTTACCTTCTTTTTCGAATATACTTGCAGTCGGTTCAAAGAGCTGAACAAATTCTCCTGTACCAGATGCAAAGGCATTTGCAATGTTAGCAAATTCGATGTTTTGAACTAAGTTCGTATCTTTGTGAGGATCAATGCCATTTTTCTTTAAAACGTATTCTCCAACCATTTGCGGCATGCCGCCTTTACGCTGTCCTAAAAATGTAACACCTTTTACGTCATTCCAATTAAAAGAGTCTAATTTTTTGCGCGAAACTAAAAATGTTCCATCTGTTTGTGTAAGTTGTGCAAAGTTAATGATAGGGTCTTTTGCACCTTGTTGATGAACGTAAATGGACGTTTCAGAACCGACGAGGGCAATATCAATGCCGCCAGATAATAGTGCGGTCATCGTTTTATCTCCGCCGGCTGTTGTTTGGAGTTCAATATTTAACCCTTCATCTTTAAAAAATCCTTTTTCAATCCCGACATATAAAGGGGCATAGAAGAGAGAATGGGTAACTTCGCCGATGCGAATGTTTTGAGTTTGTTCTTTCGTACCTTCTTTTTTATTACTACAAGCAGCAAATGTGAAAACAGCTAGTAACATGATACAAAAAACAGCTATTAATTTTTTCACTATATAACACCTCCTAGAAGTCACTCTACAAGCATGATATGTAGGTAAGTGCCCATATGTGAGTGTGAATAGCAGGAATTTTTTTGGTGATAAAGAAGTACAAATATAAGGGGTGATAAAATGGAGTACGAATATGATGATAGCGTACATTTACATCTTGATTATTTCGGAACAGAATGTGATATGGAATCGATTGCTTATAAGCGGAAGAATGAAGACGTGTGGGATGTGTATTTTAATTTTGGAGCATATGGTCTTCAGAAAGATGAGATCGAGACAGGTAGATTTATGGATGAATATGCTGGTCATTACGTTTTTTCTGTACATGCTCGTGATCTTAGCTGGGAATTTGGAAGTGCTCAGTTTGAAGAGTGGATTTTGAGAAATCATATAGTAGAAAAATCGCTGCAAAAATAGGGAGGAATTTTGTGGTCGATTTTCTCATTTTATTGTTCATTTTCGTAGTCGGATTTTTTATTATGCAAGTACTCGTTTACCGATTTGCAAAGAAAAACATCCAAAAATATACAAAAATAAAATGGGTTCATATGTGGCTAGAAATGAATATGAAAAAGGGCCCGAGATTAGACTTTTTTGATTTTGTAGTTATCGTATTTGTATGTATTATATGGAAAGTATGGATGTATCCTCTTCTATAATACATATGTTCATGTCTGTTAAAATGAAGGAGAACCTGTCAGTGTTGGTAGGTTCTTTTCTTATGGTAACAATTTTGTGAAGCATAGTTCATTTATGCTGTTAGAATATAGAGCGAAGCAGTTTTCTCTCGTTTAGTCCTGAACGGTTCGGACTAATTAAAGTATCACTGTATTTTTAAGGGGAAATTAAGGATACATGTGTATATTATAAGCACATAGGGAGACTAGCTGCATACAAATATGGTATTTTGTATAGGACAATATGTTTGTGGATGCGAGACGAAGGGGTAAAGGAAAGAGGGAATAAATTGCGTTTTGATTTTTTAACACAACAACGAAGAAGAGATGAATTTTATCTTAGTTTTTCTCGTCAAGAGTCGAGGAAGAACCTATTAATTTCTATCATTCTTAGTGGAATGTGGGCGATCTGTTTAGAAACGCTGTTTTTTGTTATGTTAAGATCTTTCGAATTCGAGAGAACTAAAGAATTTTTTAATGGAAAACTACCGTTAAGTATACTCATTATTGTTTTGTGGAGTGTACTACTATACATTATTCATTTAAATAAAGGCATCAGTCATAAGCTTAGGCCGGCTATTCGAGCTTATGCCTTACTATTTTTAATTGCCCATACAATGAATTGGATGTATATCATGATACAAGAGAATATGAGCCTTGTATTAGTTAATAACTGGGTTTATGTTCGATACGGACAGTATATATTAAGCTTATTATTTATTTATATGATATATGTTTTTGTGTATAGTTTGCTTGGACGAATCTTTTTGAGTGTCACGATAACAAGTTTGGTGTTAACTATCTTTGGAATTGTGAACCATTTTAAACTTATTTTTAGAGGAGATCCATTCTATCCGTCTGATTTCATACAGATTACTCAAATGCAGTCCGTTATACCAATGGTTATGGAATATTTTAGTTGGTGGACTATATTTTTAGGGATATTCGGAATTACTCTGCTTGTATATTTAGTTATGTATATACGAAAGCATATTCCGGTTATAAAACCTAATATAATTACGAGAATTATTTTAATATGTGGCTCTACTTTTATGGTGTATGCATATAGTAATTATCCTAATACATTTATGAATAGTGTATTGCAAAAATATGGGGTAACCTTTGTGGCCTGGAATCAAAATGTAAACTATGGTGATAATGGTTTTGTTTTAGGATTTGTCAGTAACTTAGATACAACTGTCATTGAGAAGCCAGATGAATATTCAAAAGAAACTATGCTACAAATTTCAAATGATATAAAGAAACAATATGGAAGCGATGTAGGAAAAAAAGAGAAGACTGAGAAACCAAATATTATATTTTTCATGAGTGAAGCTTTTTGGGATCCAACAAAGCTAATGAATCTTTCGTTTAGCGAAGATCCGGTGCCGAATTTACATCACTATATTGAGAATTTTCCAGGTGGACAAACAATAGCTCCTGTATTCGGAGGGAACACAGCAAATACAGAATTTGAAGCGTTAACGAGCTATTCAATGAGCTTTTTAAAGCCAGGTTCTATACCATATCAACAAGCGGTGACAGGGCAAAGAGAAATTCCGTCTATCGCAAGTGAATTGAAAAAACATGGATATTATACGAATGCAATTCATGCTTATGGAAGATCGTTTTATAAGCGGGATGATGTATATAATATTTTAGGAATTGATAATTTCAATGCAGAAGATACAATGAACAATGTAGAGGTAGCTGGAGATTATATTAGCGATGTATCTATTAGTAAAGAAATACTAGAGGAATTAAATAAGAGACAGCAACCTACGTTTATTCATGCAGTTACGATGCAAAATCATTTCCCATTCAATCCAGGACGATTTGAAGAAAAACAAATAGAAGTTAACGGATTAACAGATGAGGGATCGAAAGCAGAATTAGAAACATATATTGAGGGGGTACGTCGTTCTGATGAGGCTCTAAAATATTTAGTAGAACAAATTCAAGAGCTAGAAAGACCTACTATATTGGTTTTCTTTGGAGATCACTTACCAATATTAGGGGTAAATAAAGCTATCTATGAAGAAGCTGGATATATAGAGAATGAAGAAACTCTAAATGAAAGATTAGCTATGTCAGAAACGCCATTGTTAATGTATGCAAATTTCGATTTACCAAATGACAATCTAGGTTTAGTAAGCCCAATTTATTTTTCTAATCTTGTTTTGGATTATGCAGGGATAAATAAATCAACATTCTATCAATTTTTATCAGAAATGCATAAAGAAATACCAGTCCTTAAAGAGGAGTTAAAGGTTAATAAAGATGGGGAAGAGATAACAGATTTAACAAAGAAACAAAAAGAAATGTTAGAGCAATATAAAATGATCCAATATGATTTGCTTGCTGGAAAACAGTATAGTAAAGATATACTGTTTAAATAGAAAAACAAAAAGAACTTGTATAACGATACAAGTTCTTTTTTTATAGTATTTAACGGGGTAACCAGACAAGCTGGGTTTAGGGAGTATTACCTGTACATTTAGTATAAATGAAAATGTAATCGTTTTATTGATTAATTTGTGAGAAATGTGTGAATTTTAACCTTTTCAAAAACTGCGTTTATATCGACATGATTTGGCACAGATTTTTATGAATTTAAAAATTTTATAAGTTCTTCATTTAATTCATCCGCTTGATCAATTGGAGAGCCGTGACCGCTATTTGTAAGAGGATGTAACTGAGAGTTTTTGATTCGCTTTTGCGTGAGTTCGGCACTTTTGTAAGGGATAAGTTGATCGTGAACACCGTGGAATATTTTTGTTGGGACGTTAATTTTACTTAAATCTTTCGTTACATCTTCATTTGCGGCAGCTTGTAATATTTTGACGAGAGCGTAGGAAGCAGATTGCATACCGAGATAAGAAAACCATTCTAACGTAGCAGATCCTAAGTTTCTATTAAAAAATGATAAAGATACATCATTTAAAAATTTAGGCATATTGGCATACATTTGATTAATGAGGGTATCTGCTTGTTCTTTTGGGACACCATAGGGAGATTCTTGATTTTTAACGAAAGAGGGGGAAACAGCATCGACTAATACAAGTTTAGAAATGCGATGACCATTGTAGCGAGACATGTACCGAATAGAAAGAGCGCCACCTACTGAAAAACCGACTAATGTAGCATCTTCTACTTGAAGTGCTTCTAGAACAATGGCGATATCGTCTGCTAAACGGTCGTATGTGTAACCAGTCCATGGTTTATCAGATTGCCCGTTTCCACGTATATCCATAGCAATGCAACGGAAACCGTGCTGTGGTAACACATTGAGTTGATACTGGTACATTTGATGATTTAAAGGCCAGCCATGGACGAAGAACACGGTTTTACTACCGTTTCCGGGATTAACGTCTTGCACAAAAATATGCACATCTTTCTCGACGGTAACAAACATAAATTATCCCCCTATCCTATTCATATGCTCTATCCCAAAAGCGTTGTTTCGTCATAGCTTTAATGAATTCGTTTGCAAGTTGCGTAGGATTTTGTCCTATTGAGACACCAGGCTTTCCTTCATTCTCACGCGTGAAGGATTCCAGTTGTTCTGTTTTTTTATTTTTTTGCCGTTCCTATAAAACACCTCCCATAATATACGTATTATTGTTTATAGCTTTTATGCTTATATATAGTCTGAAGATTCTTTGCTTTATTGGGATGATTTTCCTCAAATGTTCGATTTATGTTTGTTTGTCTATGAAAATCATTTATTATAATAAATGGTATTCTTCGAGATATTATTTTGAAGGGGTGTTGAAGTGAAAGGAAGTTTTCTATCATATAAAGAAGAAGAAAGGAATGCAAAAATTTTTTTATGGGTGCTGTATGTCATTGTTGTTTCATACCAAATTTTCTACGCAATCGTATTAGAGAATAAATCGCTAACCGATAAGGGACATAGCATACTATGGCAATTTATTTGCGGAACTGCAATACTCGGTGTGAATGTATATTTAATAAAAAAAGAGAAAGCAAACCTTGTTAAATATGCATGTGTATTTGCATACATAGGAATAGAAATCGTTAATATACTTTCGTATATGCTTTATAATGAGGCGGCATTTGATGGAGTAAATATAATAGAAATTATTTTCATCTTCTTTGTACCTATATTTTTAAATAAAAAATATTTTGTGTTTGTACTTTCGACAATTGTAGGGAAATATGTTATTTATTTATTTGTATTAAAGGAAGTAAAAGGGTTTATGTTCCTCATTATGTATACACTCGTATTAATAGCGGCATATATCATTTTAAATCGATTTATACAATACCTTTCAGCGGTAAAGGAAAGTATTAAGATTGCTAGTGAATCACAAAAATTAGCAGTAATCGGAAAAATGGCAGCGACAGTGGGACATGAAATTAAAAATCCACTTGCTTCATTAAAAGGGTTTACGCAATTACAACGAGAGAAGCATGGGAAGGACCCTATTTACAAACAGATGATTTTTGAAATAGAAAATATGAATAATATGATAAGTGAGTTAATGGAAGTTGCTACATGTAAACCTTCTGTTTATAAGAAACATAATATAGGTGAAATTGCATTACAAGCAGTAACAATTGTTCACGAAAAAATGAATGAATCTAGCATCCAGTTTATTTCTAATGTGGAAGAAAAGACGATAGAAGTTGAATGTGATGAGCGGAAAATAAGAGGAGTCTTTCTATATGTCATAAAAAATGCTCTGGAGGCAATGGAGCAAGGTGGCACATTAGAGTTACGGTTAGAAAATAGAGGACGAGATTATGTAATGCTAAGTGTAATCGATAATGGTTACGGTATTAAGAAAGAAAATCTAGCTCGTGTTAAAGAGGCTTTTTATACAACGAAACAAGATAAAATTGGCCTAGGTCTTACGGTAGCGAATCGGCTTGTTACTGAGCAGCATCTTGGTGAATTACATATTTCAAGTGAAAGAGATATTGGAACTAGAATAGATATCATACTCCCGAAGCAACGTGGAAATAATGAAATCCAAGAGGGAGAAAAGCTAGGAGTTACGATATGAATAAAGACGATATATTTAAAAATGAAGAAATGAAGGCACTGAAAATATTTTTAAGTTTATTTTTCATTATATTTTTTGTATACGATCTTGCCTACGAATTTATTGTACCTTTAATAGGAGGAGAGCAAGAAGGAGTAGGACAATTTGAAGATGGTTTAGGTTTATGGCTTTATTTTCTAATGGTGATTTTGTTTTGTATTGGAGTATACTTCATGAAATGGAAGAATCCATTTGCAGTGAAATATATTATTCTAATTGGATATAACCTATTAGATTTTATCCATAATTTTATGATTTACTACGGTAGTGATGCTGAGTTTGATGGTGGGAATATAGTAGAAGGATTTTTTATTTTATTTGCCCCACTCTTTGTGAATAAAAGATATTTTTGGTTAGTTCCTAGCATACTTGTTGGGAAATACGCTCTTATAGGAATCATTATTCAATCGTCACTCGTTTTAATCCCGATGGCATTATATAGCGTATTTACTATCATATGTTGGATTATGTTTTTAAGGTTTCAATCTTACGTTCGTACGCTTGAGATGATGGATAAAGAGATCGAACAAACAGAAAAGCTAGCAACTGTTGGGAAAATGGCAACAGTTATTGGCTACAAAATTAGAGGACCTCTAGCGAATTTAGATAAATTTGTGAATAAACAAGCGAACAAATATCCAGAGGATAAAATATATAGTGATATTATGAAACAAGAAGTAGAACGAATTCATACAATCGCTACAGAACTTAGTGGATTTGAGAAATCTAAATCACCAGAATCAGAAATTCATAATATAGAAGAAATTATCGCTTATGTTATTCGAGTTATGGGGAAGCCTGCTTTAAAGCAAGGAGTGCACATACAAGGTATTTATAGTAAAGACATACCATCGATTACATGCGATGAAAAACGATTAAAACAAGTATTTTTTAATTTAATAAAAAATGCGATTGAAGCAATGTCAGTTGGCGGAACGATTACGATTAAAGTGACTGTCGAAGATGCAATCATTGTTCAAGTTAAGGATGAAGGCTGCGGCATTCCAAAAGACAAAATTCCGAAGCTAAATGAAGCTTTTTACACAACGAAAGAAACGGGAACTGGTTTAGGTTTAGTAGTTACAGAAAAAATTATTAAAGACCACAACGGTAAAATGAGTTTTGAAAGTGAAGTTGGAATTGGAACGACGGTGAAGGTTATATTGCCGTTATAATGAAAAAATATTTTTAAAAGGGAGGTCGCTTATTTGAGAGGGATCTCCCTTTTTTTATCGTGCATGAGAGTAAGACGTGTTCATAAAGGTAAGAAAGTTAGTTGCATTAACGTATTGTATAATTTTTAGAAACTGATATATGGGTGCATTTACAATAATAGTATATACTAAACTTGTCTGTTATTTGTTTTCATTCATTTATGTTTCTATTTGTTGGCCCCAATTATTGGGGTCTTTTTTTGTTAAATAAACGACTTGTAAGAGAGAATTAAATATTAGTGATTAGAAAAATGGAATATACAGCACTGGCAGCAATTCCAGGGGTAATATAAAGGGATATAGCATCTCCTCTCGAAACTGGGTTTCCAGTTGTAATACTAGTCCAATTTATAGTAGCGGGACCTACTGCTGGTGTAGGATTAAACACTTGAATTTGTCCTGAGCCACTATCCGTCGGTTTAATGGAAAATACCATAGTTCCGGTAATTTTGTCAGTACTAGTTAAGGTAATAGTAGATAGGATATAACTAGAAGTAGGGGCAGTGAGGTTTGTGGGGACATTTCTACAAATATTAATCGTATAAACAGCAGCAGGTAAGTTATTTACATTTATAGACGCAGCAAAACCAACTATATTTCCAGCACCGGCAGTTACATATGGGATAACGTTAGAATCAACACCTGGAGAACCTGCTATACGTTGAAAACCAGCATTTGTTCCTTGAAAAACAATACTTTTTGCTGAGGCACTACCTGCGGTTCCCGTAGGTCCAGTGATGCCAGTAGTCCCAGTATTTCCGGCAGGTCCGGTATTGCCAGTAGGTCCAGTACTGCCGGAAGGCCCCGTACTACCAGTGGGTCCACTTTCTACTAATACGATATAATCTGGAGATACATTCGGAAATCCTTGAGGTGCATCTTTTTTTACAACATAGCCGCTGCTTGTATAAGTGACAACTTGTCCTTTTTTATAGGTGGGAGCGGCTGCTAGACTAAAGGCGGTAGTACTTTGGAAACCAGCTCCGGCAGGCCCGGCAGAGCCCGTAGGTCCAGTACTACCGGTGGGTCCGGTGCTACCAGTGGGCCCGGTGTTTCCGGTAGAACCACTGTTGCGTCTACCGTCGCAACTAAAACAATTACGCGGATACATGTACGTTCTCCTTTCTATATTTTGAAAATCTAGTTTTAAAAATAGAACCACTATATGTATATTATGAAATCTATATTTTTGTGTGGTCGATTGTATTGTGTATCTAGATTTCAAAAATAGGTGGGAGAGTTGAATTGTTTTAGAGTCACCATTTTTGGTGGAATGAAAGTAACATCCACATCAAAATTTGCAGCAAACGAATCTCAAGGTAATTCTTATTTTTTTATAGCAAAATAGGAAGCAGTTAGGAAACAAATAAATCCTAAAATCCAACCAATAGAAGGAGAATAGGGAAGTATATGTTGTAATACCATTCCGCTAGAAAGAAAAAAGCTACCGAATAGACCTAAGAAGATGGGGTATCGCAGTAATTTGAACATAGTGATACAACCGCATTTATTACATATATCGCATATTAGTCTTAATTTTCTGTATATAATTTTAGAGAAAAATGGTGGTACAATATAGGAAGGATACGAGAAGAGAGGATGAAGATTAACGTATGTACGTTACTGTAACAGAAGCAGCATATAACAAGATTATGGATACGATTCCAAATGAAGCAAAATATATAAAGTTATTTTACGATAATGAAGGTTGCGGTTGTGTAATGAGCGGAATTATCGATTTAGTAGCTGTAGCAGAAAAAGATGAGCGCGATGTGGATATCGAATCTAGCACAATGAAATTTATCGCAGATCGCACAAAGCTTGTATTTATGGACGATCAGTTAACAGTTGATTGGCATGAAGGTGGAGGAACTTTTCAGCTGAAGAGCCCGAGCCAATATTATAATCCAAATATGAAGCTACACGTTCGAGTGTAGTAAAGGAAAGGTGGTTCCAAAATGTTTTTTGGAACCACCTTTTTTTATTGTATAAGTCGATATAATTTCATATACCAAACACAGCAAACCTCTCCATACAATACAAAAATTTTTTCACATAATGAAATGTACATATGATTGAATTTTCTGTATAATTTTATTTGCGGAGGGGATACGCATGAGAAGATGGGGGATTGAGTTATTAATTTTAAGTGTCGTTATTATTTGGGGGATTAATTTTACGATTGCGAAATATGGACTTTTAGAATTTACAGCAATTGAGTTTACTGCACTTCGGATGATATCGGCGGCACCGCTTATGTTACTCCTTACATTTTTCATTGAAAAGTCGGTTTATATGGAACGAAAGGATATACCTAGATTAATCATCGTTAGTGTTGTAGGTATTGTACTGTATCAAACATTATTTATGGAAACTGTCAAATATACGTCCGCTACAAATGCCTCTTTACTCATTTCTATTTCACCTATTTTTACAACTTTATTTGCGATTTTCTTGAAACAAGAAAAGTTTTCTTCTCGAAAGCTCATCGGTTCTATCATTGCCTTTGGTGGTGCAGCATTAGTTTTAGTCGCAGGGCATTCACTTGCTAGTTCTTTTTATGGAAATGGAATGGGACTAATTGCATCAATATGCTGGGGGCTTTATCCTGTTTTAGCAGGTCCATTAATTAAAAAATATTCAGCATTACGTGTTACCGCATGGTCAGCATTAGTCGGCGCGATTCCGCTTTTATTGTTAAGTGGACCATATGTATTTATCATGCCATTTCACATTACACACGGGATGACACTATTTGCTTTACTATATTCGATTTTCTTTGTAACAGTATTTGGTTTAGTGATGTGGTATGTTGGTGTTCAAAAAATTGGGGCGTCACATACGATGGTATATATGTATATAACGCCACTTGTAGCAGTTTTATTTGCAGCTATATGGGCAAATGAATATGTATCGTTTCAACAAATAATTGGTGGAATTATTATTTTCTTCGGTCTATGGTTTGTGAAATCGGAGAAAGTAAAAGTGCATTCTATTGCGGGGGAACCTATATCAAAATAGGAAAACAGATCACCTATGATCTGCTTTCCTATTTTTTTATTTTTGGTAAGAAGACGAGAAATAAGATAGCAGTAATAAGTGGAATTAAGTTTAAAAATGGAATACGGAAGAGTGTGATAAGAATAATACCTGGAAGAAGGACACCGAGGACAGCGTAGAAAATACTATGATTTTTCGTGTACCAATACAATGAAAGTCCAATAAGTGCAGGGATAATGAGGTGAATGAGAGCCATTAAAAAATAAATCATTAGACGCCCCCTTTATTTGTGTGCTTATTACATCATATCCGTATGTTCATAGATTGATATCACTTTTTTCATAAATGGACGAAAAATGTTTGCAAAAACGTCACAAATTATGAGAATATGATGTTTGAAATCTTGTATAATATTATTTCCTAAAAACATTTAAACAACATAAACGTACTGTTTATGTTGTTTTTAATTTGAGTGAAATGGATGTAAACAGTATAAACTTGAAAGAAATTTTTTGTTGGATAGATAAAGTGAAACTTTAATCAGTGGGGGTTTTGTTCATCCCCCACTGATTATTAGCCCTCACCAATCGGGCTTTTACGGGCAGCCCGCCCCCCACCTAACTTCTTTGCTTCCACTGAATTTTGAGGTGAGGGTCTTACTGCCCGTTAATGCGGGATAAAAATTACTGAAGAGGAGAACAGCATGATAAGTATGTCATTAAGGTCGTTTAAAATTCAATCGTATTATCTACTAGGTATTCTTTTGCTAGGATGGATGGTAACACCGTTTTCAGCACATTTTCTAGGTGCAGGAATTGGACTGATTGTAAGTATGTATTGTGTGTGGCTTTTAGGGAGACGAATTGAGAAGCTTGGAGATAGTATCGTAAAGAAAACGAAAGCACCGACGCTCGGTATGTTTAACCGTTTTGCTGCTGCTATTTTGGGTGCTATTATTATGTACGAAATTGAGCACCACATGGTTATGTGGGCATTTGCAGTAGGGATTCTGGGTGGTTATTTCTTAATGGTTGTTAATTTAGGCTACTATAGTATGAAAGATGAAGAAGAATTAACAAAGAGCTAAAAAGATAAAAAGCCTCTTTTTAGATGGAATAGAGGATCCGGCGAAAGATAGTTACAACAGGAAGCGTAACTTTGCATAAAATACAGATTTCCGCTTCCAATAAGTTAATATGAAATCACGTATTAGTATGACTCTTAGCTTCTTTAAAAAAGTTGGATATAATACAACAAATTATTCTGATAATTAGAATAATGTATTTTATCGTTTCATTTGTATGCTCAAATAAATTAACGTTAAGCATCACAAGTCCCCAAAATGTTTGGATCGCTCCGTAACTGAATAAAATTTTTCATAGGCCTCACCCTTTCCTGTATATGTAAATTATATCATGGAAAACTAAAAGTGGATGATTATAAAGTGAATTTTCTGTAATTTCATGAACTAAGTCATAGATGCAAAGATAAGATATAGAAAGAAGCTTACGTAAAAAACGTAAGCTTCTTTTTTATGTAAGTGTGTATAACCGTTAAGCCGCATTGGGTTTTGTCGGTGAGTACGCGAAACTTTACAGTTACACGACACTTATTCATATGAGTAAAAGGGTTATTCCAACAGAAAATTTGTACTTAAGCGATTGGACCGCCTAAGTTAATAATATCTTCAGACACGCTGTCGAACTTTTTGAAGTTCTCTTTGAATTCGCTCGCAAGTTCGATTGCTTTCGCTTTGTAAGCAGCTTTATCAGCCCAAGTTTGTTCAGGCATTAACACTTCGTCAGGTACACCTGGTACGTGAAGTGGAACTTCAAGACCGAAGATGTCATGTTTAGCTGTTTCAGTTTTCGCAAGTTCGCCGCTTAATGCAGCTTGAATCATTGCACGAGTATAACCTAAGTTCATACGTTTACCAATGCCGTATTCGCCACCAGTCCAGCCAGTGTTTACTAAGAATACTTTCGCATCGTGTTTCTCGATTTTTTCACCAAGCATTTCAGCATAGCGAGATGCATCAAGTGGTAAGAATGGTGAACCGAAGCAAGTTGAGAATGTTGCTTGTGGAGATGTAACACCACGCTCTGTTCCTGCTAGTTTACTAGTATAACCACTTAAGAAATGATACATAGCTTGTTCTTTTGATAATTTACTGATTGGAGGCAATACGCCAGATGCATCAGCAGTTAAGAAAATGATTGTATTTGGGTGTCCAGCAACACTTGGCAGTACGATATTGTCGATCGCATGCATAGGGTATGCAGCACGAGTATTTTCTGTTAAAGTAGTATCGTTGTAGTCTGCGATACGCGTTTGGTTATTAATGATAACGTTTTCTAAAACAGATCCAAATTTGATTGCATCGAAAATTTGTGGTTCTTTCTCGTGAGAAAGGTTTACACATTTTGCGTAGCAACCGCCTTCAATATTGAATACACCGTTATCAGACCAACCATGCTCATCATCACCGATTAATTTACGGTTTGGATCAGCAGATAATGTTGTTTTACCTGTTCCAGATAAACCGAAGAATAGTGCTACGTCGCCTTCTTCACCTACGTTTGCAGAGCAATGCATAGAAAGAATATCTTGTTCAGGTAGTAAGAAGTTCATAATAGAGAAGATTGATTTTTTCATTTCTCCAGCGTATTCTGTACCACCAATTAGTACGATACGTTTTTCGAATGAAACCATAATAAATGCTTCAGAGTTTGTACCGTCAACAGCTGGATCAGCTTTGAAATTCGGTGCAGAAACAATTGTGAACTCTGATTCATGAGTTGTTAATTCTTCTTCAGTTGGACGAATGAATAATTGATGTACAAATAAATTGTGCCATGCATATTCATTAATAACTTGAATTGGTAGGCGGTAATTGCGGTCAGCGCCTGCAAATCCATTGAAGACGAATAACTCTTCTTTTTCTTTTAAGTATTCTAAAACTTTAGTATATAATTTATTAAAATGTTCTTCAGAAATCGGTTGATTCACTGCTCCCCAAGCAATTTTGTCAGCAACCGATGCTTCTTTCACAATAAATTTATCTTTAGGAGAACGTCCTGTATATTTTCCTGTTGAAGCAGAAACGGCACCAGTAGAAGTTAACTTCCCTTCATTTCGCATTAATACTTTTTCCACTAATTGCGGAACACTTAGTTGAATCTGTGCATTGCTTCCGTTCAATAATTCGTGTAAACCAATTTGGACATTCACAGTACTCATATTTATATACCATCCTTTTCATTTAATGAAATATTTCTCGTAATCCCCAACAAGAGTATAACACAATTATATAAATAATGTATACTATTTATTTCTTTTTGTTTGTGTGAATGCATTATTTCCTTATTAATATTTCATTTCAGGCGTATTGAGAAAAACTTTCAGGAAAATGTGAATATTAATTGACAAATCAATATCATTTCTTTAGTATAGGTTGGGACGGATACTCTCTTATCCCGAGCTGGCGGAGGGACAGGCCCGATGAAGCCCAGCAACCTCACTTGTAGTGGTAAATACAGGTGAATAGGTGCTAAAACCTGTGCGAGGCTACAGGTCTCGAACGATAAGAGCGAAGGGCAAAAAGCAGTATGCAAGTAGCAAATTAAACCTTTCCTCTATGTAAAGTGGGAAAGGTTTTTCTGTATGCTTGTGGGAGAATAAATGTATGTCGCAATTTGTGGCAAATTAAGGATGAGTTCCGTACAATATATACAATTACTGTAGGGAGGTTTACCACATGACAAAAAAACGTCATCTGTTCACATCTGAGTCTGTAACTGAAGGACATCCAGATAAAATTTGTGACCAAATTTCTGATTCAATTTTAGATGCGATCTTATCAAAAGACGCAAATGCACGTGTAGCTTGTGAAACAACTGTAACAACTGGTTTAGTATTGGTAGCGGGGGAAATTACGACTTCTACTTACGTAGATATTCCAAAAATCGTTCGTGAAACAATTCAAGGCATTGGTTACACACGCGCAAAATACGGATTCGATGCAGAAACTTGTGCAGTTTTAACATCTATCGATGAGCAATCTGCTGACATCGCTATGGGTGTTGACCAAGCGCTAGAAGCACGCGAAGGTCAAATGACTGACGCTGAGATTGAGGCAATTGGTGCAGGAGACCAAGGTTTAATGTTTGGTTTCGCATGTAATGAGACACAAGAGTTAATGCCACTTCCAATCTCGCTTGCTCACAAATTAGCTCGCCGTTTAACTGAAGTACGTAAAAATGATACATTATCATACCTACGTCCGGATGGAAAAACGCAAGTTACAGTTGAGTATGATGAAAATGGTAAACCTGTACGTGTAGATACAATCGTAATTTCTACACAGCATCATCCAGATGTTACATGGGAAGAAATCGATCGCGATTTAAAAGAGCATGTAATTAAAGCTGTAGTTCCAGCAGAATTAATGGATGGAGAAACAAAATTCTTCATTAACCCAACTGGCCGCTTCGTAATTGGTGGACCACAAGGTGATGCTGGTTTAACAGGACGTAAAATCATCGTTGATACTTACGGTGGATACGCTCGCCACGGTGGCGGTGCATTCTCTGGTAAAGATGCAACGAAAGTTGACCGTTCAGCAGCATATGCAGCTCGTTATGTTGCGAAAAACATCGTAGCAGCTGGTCTTGCTGACAAAGCAGAAGTACAACTTGCATACGCAATCGGTGTAGCACAACCAGTATCAATTTCAGTTGATACATTCGGCACTGGTAAAGTATCTGAAGACGTACTAGTAGAACTAGTTCGTAACAACTTCGATCTTCGCCCAGCTGGTATTATTAAAATGCTAGACTTACGTCGCCCAATTTATAAACAAACAGCAGCTTACGGCCACTTCGGACGTACTGATGTAGATCTAACATGGGAACGTACAGACAAAGCTGCCGCTTTAAAAGAGCAAGCTGGTCTATAATATATGAAAAAAAGCTTTGCGCCGTGAGCGCAAAGCTTTTTTATTTTGTTTTATTTACTACTTGGATGCAAGAACCACAATAAATTTCGCCGTCTAGCTCAATATACTTTTTCATATTAGTCATACCACTTGCGGGAAAAGGCATATGAACCCATGCCTTTTCATACGTTTGTATCTCTTTTTCACACGATTTACAAAAAATCGGTTTCTTCTTGAACATATGTAATCAACTTTTCATTTGACGTGCTTTACCCGCGCAAAAGGCACTGCTTAGTAAAAAGAGTGTTGCGAATATAATACTTACTAATGTAGCGTATGGAATTGCGCCTTTTAGAGAAAAACCGACAGTAATGGAAGCGACGAATAAGAGGATGAATGTTGTTGTTAATTTTTTATAAAGTTCCATAGTATGTAGACCTCCTTATTTAGAGATAGAACGTATAAAAATAAAATCTAATATATAGGCAAGTACGAGAGGGATTAATGTGCTAGTCAAATAGTAGCGAATACCACCATCAGGCATAAGCACATACAATTTTAAAAAGTTAATATCGAACCCGTAAGCGATGCATTGAAAAAGGGATAATATAATTAGGAATGGTATAATGGGTACGTATCGTTTCATATTTTGAATCATGTAAAGCTCCTTTATATGGATAAATATACTTATATTGTATCATATTGAATTCTTTAATTTATACATAATTTTACAAAGTTAAATGAAAGGAAAGATGAAAAATGAGCGTAACCGAACATAAAAAACAAGCGCCAAAAGAAGTGCGCTGTAAGATCGTGACGATTTCTGATACACGTACAGAAGAGACAGACAAGAGCGGACAACTATTACATGAATTATTAAAAGAAGCAGGGCATACAGTGACCTCTTATGAAATTGTAAAAGATGATAAAGAAAGTATTCAGCAAGCAGTGTTAGCTGGTTATCATAGGGAAGATGTTGATGTCGTGTTAACAAATGGCGGTACTGGTATTACGAAGCGTGATGTAACGATTGAAGCAGTATCAGCGTTATTAGATAAAGAGATTGTCGGGTTTGGTGAGTTGTTTCGTATGATTAGTTATTTAGAAGATATCGGAAGCAGCGCGATGTTAAGTAGAGCAATCGGCGGTACAATTGGGCGCAAAGTTGTCTTTTCCATGCCAGGATCTAGCGGAGCAGTTCGTCTTGCGATGAATAAATTGATTTTACCAGAATTAGGTCATATTACATTTGAGCTGCATCGCCAATGAGTAAGTATGCTGGAATTGTATTGGCAGGCGGTATGTCGAGTCGATTCGGTGAGCCGAAAGCATTAGCGAGCTGGCAAGGTAGTACTTTTATAGAGCATATTTTGAAAGTGATGACAAGTGCGCTTCAAGAAGTTGTGGTCATTAGTAACTCCGATATAAAAGAGCGGGTAGAGAAACTTGTACAAGTTCCTGTTATAGAAGATATTCCGCATTATAAAGGAAATGGACCACTTGCTGGAATTGTATCAGGAATGGAATATATAGAAGCAGATTGGTACGCTATTATGCCTTGCGATGCGCCAAATGTTTCGCAAGAATGGTTTACCATTTTGCTAGAGCAAACGAGCAATGAATATGATGCGGTTGTACCTATTATTAATGGAAGAAAACAACCATTACTTGCAGCCTACCATAACCGTGTGAAAGAAAAGATTTACGCTTTGCTTCAGGAAGAAAAAAGAAGTATGGGTCAGCTTTTATCACAATGTAATGTGAAATATATTGCTGGTGAAGATGTACAAGCGAATGCAGATTGGTTTATAAATGTGAATACGAAAGAAGAATATGTGCAGGCTCAAAAAAACCTTTCAAATGAATGAAAGGTTTTTTGATATACAGAAATTGGGGAACAATTACTGTATAAAGGTATGTGAGTAAGTTGATTTTAAGGGGAATTTCTTAAAATCACTATACAGTAAAAACACTGTATAACCATATATTAATTTTTATGGGTTTTTATTACAAGTCTGTTTAGTTATGTTTATTTTTGATATAATGAATATAGAAATTAAACAATGTTTAACCTTATGTATCATTTATTAAACTAAAATTTATGACCATGTAATAAACTCCCTTCGTTTTTTGAAGGGAGTTTTTCTGTTTAAGCGAGTAATTCTGATGCAGTGTGCTGAAGGACTTCTTCATATTGGTCAAGTAAGCCACGAAAGATTTCATCCCAGCTTTTTGATTTGGCATAAGACGTAGCAGCTAGCCCCATTTGTATCAGTTTCTGTTCATTTTGCAATAAAGAATGGATGGATGATAGAAATGAATCCGCATGTTTGGGCGGACAAAGAACTCCCGTTTTTCCATCTGTAATAATATTTTTAACCCCGCCACTATTTGCACCAATGACAGGTGTGCCGCATGCAAGTGATTCGAGTACGACATTTCCGAACGTTTCAGTAGCGGATGGAAATACCATGATGTTAGAGCAAGCATATGCTTCAGCTAAATCCTTACCTTGTAAATATCCAGTAAAAGTGACATTTACTTTCGGAACAGCTTCACGTAAATTTGTTGTTAGAGGACCGTCTCCTGCGATGAGCCAATGAACGTCGTTTCGAGTATGCACTGTTTTCACGATAAGGTGTTGCAACGTATCAATATCTTTTTCTGGGGCAATCCGTCCAACATAGGAAAGGACATACTTCGCTGTAATATTATATTTTTTTCGGAATAGGTCTGTATTGTAAGATGGATGAAAGAGTGTGCAATCTACACCGCGTCCCCATATGGATAGGGCCTGAAAGCCTTTATTTTTTAGTTGGTGTAACGTTTCAAAAGAAGGAACGAAATTTTTTTGCATATGACTATGAAACCATTTTAAATAGTTCCAAAGCATATTAGAGAGAAATTCGATTTTGTAATAGCGTAAATAAGCATCGAAATCAGTATGATAAGAACCGACAACTGGGATGTTCAACTTTTTTGCATAATACAATCCACAAAGTCCCATGTTGAAAGGGGTGGCAATGTGAATAATGTCAGGCTTAAAGGAAAGAAGTTCTCGTTTAATGCGCGGAGTAGGAAAAGAAAAGCGACATTCTGGATATAATATTGTTAACGGGATACTTCTCATCTTGTTGACATTAGCTACGAAATTATCTTCAGCTGTATGCTGAGGGGCGAAAACAGAATAGGCGATCTTTTCTTTCTGAAAGTAACGTGTTAATCGTTCTAAGGTTTTCGCAACCCCGTTGACTTGTGGTGTAAAAGTATCGGTAAAAATGGCGACTCTCATCATATCACTCCTTTATGTGAAAAGTGGGATGAATTGATAAAAAGAGATGATGCCAGAGCAAGTGCCGAGGCACATACCGACAAATACATCAGATGGATAGTGAAGCCCTAAATAAATGCGAGAAATACCAACGCATAATGCTAACGGTAATAGAAAAAGAAATAAACTTGGATTATAGCAAATAAATGGAATAAGGACAGAGAAAACGGCTGTTGTATGACCAGACGGGAAAGAGTGGTCTTTTAATGGATGGACTGGATATTTCGCATCCTGAATTGTTAAATAAGGACGTTTTCGCGGATACCATCTTTTTAATATTTGCACCGGCATATGGCTAATTGCTAAAGAAATAGCAGTTGCGATTGCAGCTTGATGCAAAGTCCCTTTTGTGAAAATTAAAAAGAAAAGTGTGAGTGCAATTGAGAAAGTAGCACCACCGATATGAGTAATATTGCTGAAAAAGATATTTAATGTTTTTTGATCAAAGTATCGGTTAATTCCTTTGAAAATGTAGCATTCTATTTTATACAGTCCACTGACCTTCATGGAAATTCTCCTCCCTCGTTTACATATATATGGAGATATTAGCTTTTATTTTAATAAGATTTTATTGAGGGAGTAATAATGTTTTGTAAAGAAAAAGTTAGTTTTTATACAAAAAGCTGCCACTTTAATGGCAGCTGAAAAAGTTACTTCTGTAATGATTTATAGTACTGACCTTTTTCAACATATTGTGTGCGAATTCGCTCCATATCTTTACGGTCTTCTTCTGTTAACTCACGAATGACTTTCGCAGGGCGACCAAAAGCTAACGTGTTTGGTGGGATTTTCTTTCCTTGTGAAACGAGGCTTCCAGCACCGATAAAGGCTCCTTCGCCAATTTCAGCACCATCTAATATAATAGAACCCATTCCAATTAAAGCATCTTTTTTAATATGACAGCTATGTAAAATAACTTGATGCCCAACTGTAACATCGTTTTCTAAAATAAGAGAGTACTGTGGGCTTTGATGAAGTGTACATTGGTCTTGTACATTTACTCGGTCTCCAATTATTGTTGGTGACACATCGCCGCGTATGACTGTATTAAACCAAATACTTGATTCCTCGCCAACGGAAACATCGCCTGTAATCGTAACGTAGTCAGCGATAAAAGCACTACTCGCAATTTTCGGATTTTTTTCTTTGTAAGGATATATCATGTAAAGCCTTCCTTTCCTAGAGACTAGTTTCAGTGTATCAAATTATGAGAAAGAGTGAAATGGAGGAGAGCCGTATGTGGAATTATGAAGCAGAGGAAGCGAAAGCTGTCGTTGTTATCGTGCACGGCGCAATGGAATACCACGGACGTTACGAAGCTGTTGCTGAAATGTGGAATCATAGTGGCTACCACGTCGTGATGGGAGACCTTCCGTCGCATGGAACGACTTCAAGAAATAGAGGACATATTGATTCGTTTGATGAATACATAGAGGAAGTTAAATTATGGGTGAAAGAGGCAAGGAAGTACAGGTTACCTATTTTTCTATTCGGTCATAGTATGGGCGGTCTTATCGTCATTCGTATGATGCAAGAAACGAAGAGAGAAGATGTAGACGGTATTGTTTTAAGTTCGCCATGTTTAGGTGTAGTAGCTGGACCTTCAGCACCGCTTCAAGTTGCCTCAAAAATATTAAATGTGATCGCTCCAAAATTGCAATTTGCAACGAATCTTACAGTGGAAATGTCAACTCGTAATCATGAAGTTAGGGACGCGATGGAGAATGATTCATTGTTCTTGCGCAAAGTATCAGTACGTTGGTATAGTGAATTGATTAAGTCTATTGAAATTGCTCATAAAAAAATAGATGATT
Organism: Bacillus cereus; assembly: GCF_007678085.1. Classification (GTDB taxonomy): domain Bacteria; phylum Bacillota; class Bacilli; order Bacillales; family Bacillaceae_G; genus Bacillus_A; species Bacillus_A cereus_BE. The sequence goes on from NZ_VEDW01000002.1 coordinate 115,277, forward strand.
TTCCAGATGTTCCGCTCTTGCTAATGCAAGCTTGTGAGGATAAACTTGTAGATAAAATACGTGTCCGCACCTGGTTTGATAATGTTAAAATAAGTGATAAGGCTTTTAAAGAATGGCCCAATTGTTATCATGAGTTATTAAATGAGTATGAGCGCGATGAAATTTTGAGTTATATTCAGTCATTTACTGAAATACGCATCAATAACATAATAGAAACAAATAAGTAAATTATTTGTACATTGAATAGAGGAGATGAAGGAAGAAGTGAACGTACCGAGTAATCCCATAACGCTCATGGCGAAAGTATACCGTGATGTGTTTCCGGTTGTACACCATGAGCTAGCGGTGTGGAAAGAGCGTGCCTACCATATTCCGAATGATGAGCTTCATAGTCAGGCAATCGCAAGTATTGAGAATAAAACGTTTCATTGCGAAGGCGGTGGCATTTTAGCGCTATTAGCAAATGAGCACCGAGAGGAATGCATTCGTTTTATCGTAGCGTATCAAACAATCAGCGATTATTTAGATAATTTATGTGACCGCAGTACATCACTTGACCCAAATGATTTTGCCGCACTGCATGAATCTATGTTAATGGCATTATCACCTGAAGTAGAAGGTGGCGGTAATTATTATCGCTATCGTGATGATCAAGACGATGGTGGTTATTTAGATGAACTTGTTGAAACATGCCAAGACGTTTTAAAGAAAACGAAGCACTATGACAAAATTGCTCCTGTTCTTCATGAACTTGCTTGTTATTATTGTGATTTGCAAATTCATAAACACGTGAAATTAGAAGAAAGAGAACCACGCTTAAAAACATGGTTTGAAGCACATAAAGAAAACTTACCTGAAATGAGCTGGTTTGAATTTTCAGCATGTGCCGGTTCGACGCTTGGAATTTTCTGTCTTGTAGCATATGCATTTCATGATGAATTACATGATGAAGATATTGCGAAAATTAGACAAGGGTACTTCCCTTACGTACAAGGACTTCACATTTTACTTGATTATTTCATTGATCAAGAAGAAGACCGCGCCGGCGGGGATTTGAATTTCTGTAGTTATTATGAAAACGAGCAAGCGATATTAGATCGTATGAAACACTTTGTAGAAGAAGCAGAGAAGAGCATTGGTGATTTGCCTCATGCGAAGTTTCATCGTCTCATAAGCCGAGGGTTACTTGGTATTTATTTATCAGACCAAAAAGTATCAGCACAAAAGAATATGCACAAAATGGCACGGCGCATTGTAAAATATGGAGGCCTCACTTCAAGATTCTTCTATTGGAACGGGAAGATGTACCGAAAGAAAATGGCGCAGTGATGAAGAAAGCCACTCTTTTAGAGTGGCTTTTTTGTTATAATATGGTAAAGGTGGTGGTGGAAGTGAAGAGATTGTTTCAAAAGCTATATGACCATATTGAAGTAACATTACTCGTGCTACTTTCCATTTCATTTGTAACAGGAACGTATATGATGATGAATAAAGCCGGCGGTCCTACAACGATGGATTATGTAGCCCAAGTTATTATTGCATTGATTATTATAGTAGATATCGTCTTTTTAATAAGTGGTAGAAAAAAAGAAAATAGTAAATAAAAAAGCATTTGTACACGAGAGTACAAATGCTTTTTATTATGATCGTATTTTTGAAAATACATATATAAGAAGTTCAATCGCGAAAATAACTAAAACAGATAGTCCGAATAAAGGCATGACAGCGCCTAGTATAACCATCATGATAAAGAAAACGATTATGCTTTTCTTATCTCTTTGCTTTGGCGGTGCGGCTAATTTTCCTTTCGGTTTTCTTGCTAACCACATTTTTATTCCGTAATAAATGAGAAGTAATAAAGATAATGTCGTTAGTAAGCATAATATTTTATTTGGCCATCCGAATAAATGTCCTTCGTGAAGCGGGATACCGTAAGTGAACCATTGTGCAAATAAGCCATAATCACGATAGTCCGTTTTCGAAATGAGTTTTCCGCTATACTGATCAAAGTAAGCTGTTATTTCTTCATTTGGTGCCACATGCATACCTGTAATACCAGAACCGCTTGATTTTGAAACAGTGAATACGCCTTTCGGATCAGCTGGTAGTGAGATAACGTATGGCTTCTTTAGTTCAATTTCTTTTTGTAATTCATCGACAGAAATTGCTTTCGGTTCACTCGAATTCGATTCAGGAGGAGCTTCTTTTCTTGTTGCCCATGGTAATTCTTTTACCTTTGATTCAGGCGGTGCCATATACAACTTTGGATATCCGATCGATTCATTCGACGATGCGATTTTATAAATTTGATTCCCCATAAATCCTGACCACGGCAATCCAGATGCGACTAACAGAACGAGAGGAATTGTAAATATAATACCGATAATAGAATGACGTCGTTTTGCTTTTTCTCGCTTATTGGATGCGGGTGTGTTTTTGAATTGGCGTATACTCATATACAAACCAGTTATAATTAAAAAGATTGTCCAACATGCCGCAAGTTCTACAATATAGTTAACGACAGTGCCCCCAACTAAAAGAGAACTATGTAATTCCCTCATTATATTGGCAAACGTTTCACTTGCGTTTTGATCTCCAACAATTTGATTATTGCTATCTAAATATACATATTTTTGTTGTCCTGTATACTCATTTGCGATAGTGAGTCTCGTATTATAATCCCCATTAAACTCACTGATTTTCGCCACGCTATAATGTGGATATTTTTTCTCTGTTAATAAAAGCGAATCAGCCATCGAAATAGATTCTGTTTGGGCGCTCTTTCCAAAATATAAATCTTTATAGATGAAATCTTCAACCTCTTCCCGAAATAAATACCCAATCCCGCTCAGTGACAAAGTAATAAGAAGCGGCGTAATAAAAAGCCCAGCATAAAAATGCCAACGCCAAAAAATGTAATGAAGCGAACGTTTTACTTTCATACTTTCAGTTCCCCTAACCTTCCCTATATGAATAGATTCCTCATTTTAATATAGCGAGATTAAGTGTGGATATTTTGAAGGAATTGTGAAAAATGTTAAAAGTTTTGGGGATTTTCATCAAACATAAACCACATTTCAGAAAGTATGTTTTCTATGTTTACGAAGGTTTCTTTATATTTGATAGATACATCCTAACAACCGCTTCAGCAAGACATTGAGCAGAATCAACAAAATCCTCATTCGCCACAACATTCAAATCAGTACATGCGATAATAGCGGTATCTACTTCATCTTGCAATTGTAAAACAAGCGTACTCCATAATTTACGGGCTTCTTCAACTTCTCCGCTTTTAATATAAATAATAATTTGATTAATCATTGTCTGCCATTTTTCATGATGAATGTACTCTATATTACGTTTTGTAATCTCGTCTTGGTAAATACCAGCTTGAATTGTCGCTTCTGTTGCGAGAAGAGCGACTCTTTTTATATTTTCAAGAATTGCTTGTAACGTCTCATCGACGATATTTAAAATCGGAATGGACAGAGAAAATTGTAACTCTTCAAAATAAAGATGCGCCGTATTGCACGGCATAGCGATAAATTCTACACCAGTACTTTCCAGCTTTTGTGCCCCTTCAATAATTGCTTTTTTCATCGCCTCATGATCAATAGGACGATCCATATAAAACGGTGTTAGACAAGAATAAATCATCATATGAGGAAAGTCCATATCATGTGTTGCTCCGTATACTGTTTGGCACTTTGCTACAATTGTATCAACGAATGGTCCAGTTGATTTTGGTCCCATTCCTGCTAGTATTCCGATCATTGGTTTGTCTCCTTTAAAATGTAATTAAAAACGTTTTTTACGAACGATAAAAAGAAATAAAGTAAGTAATAAAAATGAATATACGATAGCCCAAGCTGTGAGCCATAGAGTGTGAGTAAGTATATTACATTTGTATTGTCCAAGCATTAGAAAGCTTTCGACAGGTGGTAAAAACCATAGTAACTCTTTTTTAAACCGGATGGAGGCGATCGTTATAAGTAATATAAATGTAAGGCTAAGCCAAGCGGTGCTTGCTTTTTGAATAATATTTCTAGTAAATAAAGTTGCAATTGAAATTCCTAGTATAGAGAGAGACATGTGAGCGAGAAATCCGACTAAAAATAAAGAAATTGTCATTTCTTCATTAAACATTTGCAAAATAATTGGGTAGATTACGGATATAAAAGATAAAACAGAACAAATGAGAAGAGCCGTAATATATTTACCCACATATAGTGCGGAAATATTATTTGTGTGAGAAATAGTAATTTGTTCTTGTACAGGGTCTTCAGTATGAAAAATTGTGACCGTAATCCAGGCAGATAATAAATAAAGTGCGAGTGCCGTTTCTAAGTATGTTGGCACAATAGGAGTCGGTTTATATGTATAGACAAAAAGTAAGCTCACAAAGTACATCGCAATAGGAGGGACGTACTTATAGGATTTTGTATAGTCGAGAAAATGGTAACGAATAAGCGCGAACATAATAAACCTTCTTTCGATTTAAAAGTTAGGTTGTAGCAGTGTGATAGATGCTTTTTTATGTAATAAAAACTGAAGCATTTCGTTTGTATATTCTTTTTCGATTTGTAATTGAATAAGGTTTTGATTTGAATTGTGTGCAACGTGTATAAATCCTAATTGCTTCCGTAGTTCTATCGCTGAAAATGTTTCGTGAACGATTGCTTCAATATAGACTTGTTCTGCCCCTTTTTGCACAGAGATATCTTCCGTGATTGTATGATTTGCTAACGTCACAATTCTATCAGCGAAGTTTTCTAGTAGTTGTTTTTCGTGGCATGTGAAGAGTATAGATATGCCGTGTTGTTTTAATGAGAGTAAAATATGTTCTAGTTCTTGCTGAGAGTTAGGATCAAGTCCAGAAAGAGGTTCATCTAAAATTAATAAATGGACGTCTGTAAGCAATGCTTGCATAATGCCTGTTTTTTGTTTCATGCCTTTTGAAAAGTTTCGTACAACGGAATGCCTTGCATGATGTAAATGAAAAGATTCGAGAAGCATGGGAATTTTATCTTTTAAATATTTTGTTGATAAACCGTGAATGTGGCCGAGATGATATAAATAATCCTCTAATGTAAAACGAATTCCTTCAGGAAAATGTTCAGGTACATAGCCGATTTGTATATGTTCTTTTCTTTGAAGTGTCCCTGTTGTAGGTGAAATAAATCCTGCAATTATTTTGAGTAGAGTACTTTTTCCAGTCCCATTCCCGCCAATAATAGCGAGTGCCTCTCCTTCTGGAACGGATAAATTAATGTTGTCTAGTATAAGTGATTTGCCGTACTTCTTTTGAATTCTCCTTAGTTCTACTAGCAAAGTTCTATCCTTCTTTCTTCAAATATTGTATACATCCATTATATAGGAGAATAAGAAAAAGACGTGCAATGAGTGCACGTCTTTTTTTGTTATGTTTTGTCGATAAGTTGATATAGTGTGTCGAATCGTAGATATATCGAAAAAATCGTTGATATATCTGGAGTTACGATAGATATAGTTGAAAAATCGTTGATATAATTATCGCTTCTCAATCGCCACAATAAATGGTGGGTTATTTTGCTGGTTAATGAAGCCATATCGCAAAACGTGAGCTTGTTTTTGATCTAGTTCTTCTGCAAATTTAAGAACAGCGTCGCGTTCTATTTGTCCTTCTGGGTGTCCGTGATAAATGACAAGGACGATGATTCCTTCAGGTGCCATTACTTCTAGTAATTGTTCAATTGCCGAAATTGTTGAGTTCGGTTTTGTAACGATATGCTTGTCACCGCCAGGAAGGTAACCTAAGTTGAAGATTGCGCCTGTTACTTTTCCTTTTGCATCTTCTGGTAATACAGATAAAAGCGTATCGTGACTATCGTGAACTAAAACAGTACGTTCGAAAAGTTCCTTCTCTTTTAGACGAGTTGTTGAGCTTTCAATGGCTTCTTTTTGAATATCAAATCCAAATACTTTTCCGCTATCCCCAACGATTTCAGCTAGGAAGCAAGTGTCATGACCATTGCCGAGTGTTGCATCTACAGCGTAATCGCCTTCTTTAACAGCCGTTTGCAGCAGTGTGCGAGCAAACGGTAATACACGTTCTAATTTCATTGTTGTATCTCCTCATTTGCATATTTTCCTTGCCAGCTTCCGCGGCGTACAAATTCTGCATCGATGGAATTTAATACTTCCCATTTATTTAAGCTCCACATTGGACCAATCATTAAATCAGGTGGGCCGTCACCTGTGATGCGGTGCACAATTACGTCTTCTGGAATTATTTCAAGTTGGTCAACAACGAGACTTACGTAATCCTCAAGAGAAAGGAATTCTAGTTGTCCTTTTTCATATTGCTTCACCATTGGCGTTCCTTTTAATAAATGAAGTAAATGAATTTTAATTCCTTGTACGTCAAGCTTCGCTACTTCGCGAGCTGTTTCCATCATCATGTCGTAATTTTCAAGAGGAAGACCGTTAATAATATGAGAGCAAACTCTAATGCCATGCTTACGTAATTTATTTACGCCTTCCACGTAAGATGGGTAATCGTGAGCGCGATTAATAAGGTTTGCAGTTCGTTCGTGAACAGTTTGCAATCCGAGTTCAACCCAAAGATACGTGCGTTTATTTAAGTCCGCTAAATATTCAACGACATCGTCTGGTAAGCAATCTGGACGAGTAGCGATAGAAAGACCGACAACGTCTTTTTCTGCTAGAAGCGGTTCGAATTTTTCTTTTAACACTTCAAGTGGTGCATGTGTATTTGTGTACGCTTGGAAATAAGCGATACATTTTCCGTCTTTCCACTTTGAGCGCATTTTTTCTTTCATTTCATGATATTGCGTTATAACATCATCGCGGCGATCACCAGCGAAGTCACCAGATCCGGCAGCACTGCAAAATGTACAACCGCCGTAAGCAACTGTACCGTCACGGTTCGGACAATCGAAGCCAGCATCTAATGAAACCTTAAAGATTTTTTCACCAAATTCATTTCGTAAATGGTAATTCCATGTATGATAACGTTTATTGTCGTTTGTATATGGAAAAGGGTTTTGAACCTTCATTATTTTCCCTCCTAAGCCGAGTCAAAATGAAACAAAATACATTATAACATACTCATAAGGTAGAGGTGGAAGGGACACACTAAAGGGGAATTGAAGCAAGGAGGGACAATTATGGCAGAGCGTCAATCACTTGAATCGTATATTACACAAGCGGAACAAGCGGTGGAATATGCGAAAGAACAATTAGACCAAGGTATGAGACAAGAGCATTATAATACGATGGAGTATTCGGATGCGCAGTTACAATTAGAGCAAGCATATAACGATTTACAAACGATGCAACAACATGCGAATGATGAGCAACGTGAGCAGTTAAATAGAGCACGTATGGCAATTCGCCAATTGCAACATCAAATGATTATTACACCGCACTAATAAGGAGTGAATGTAATGGCGAAACGTTCAGATCAAAATAACCCAGAGCAAAAAACACAAAATGGACATAACGCTGAGTTTTCGAATGAGCTTGATCCAGTTGTTCAAGTGAAACAGCGTAACAGTAAAAAAGGACAACCGCAAAGATCGAAGCAATCAGAGTAAACCAGGTCGCAATATGACCTGGTTTTATTTTGCTATATGACAATAATGTAAGATTTCTGTAAGGTTTTCCGATAGTTGTAAGCTAACTTTTCCAGTAGAGTAAGGGAGGATTAAATTTTGGACAAGGAGTTGCATTATGGGGAACAATATTACAAACAAACGAATTGATGAGTTAGATTACATTCGTGGCTTCGCATTACTGGGGATTATTTTAGTAAATATTCTTGCACTACTTAATATTAAAATTCCAGATCCTAATACAGTAGATGCTAGCTACCAAAGGTTTCTATACTTATTTGTAGAAGGTCGTTTCTTCTCGATTTTCTCATTCTTATTTGGAGTAGGATTTTATATCTTTATTACAAGAGCAATTGCGAAAGGGAAGAATGGATACGTTCTATTTCTACGCCGCATAGTTGCATTATTTATTTTTGGGTTAATTCATCAAATGTTTCAGCCTGGAGAAGCGCTAGCGTTATACGCAATTTGTGGATTAGTCGTTTTACCGTTTTATAAAGCGAAAAAAGAAGTGAATGTAGTAATCGGTCTTATTCTTACGATAGCTTTTAGTATTATGGCAACTAAGGAATTATTACCATTAGGTTTAATTTTATTAGGTCTTGCTGCGGGGCAGTATAAAGTGTTTGAAAATCTTTCAGAAAAAATTAAGCAAGTCGCTATTTTTACAGGCATTATGTTTGTTTTAAGTGTAGTGGCTTTATGGTATCAATATGGGCACGTTCCTGCTGAGCCATTCGTAAATATGATGCTCATGAATGAGGATGGAACAATGGATGCTGCAGGTCAATTCTTAAAAATTGGTGTTACAGTTGGACCAATTATTTCAGCTTTCTATGTAGGAGCGTTAATTTTATTACTTCAATTAAAACCAGTTCAAACATTGTTAGCACCATTGAAATACTACGGTCGTATGGCTTTAACGAATTATATTGGACAAACTGCAATGATTTTAATCGCAGGCAGTGTATTTAACTTTGCAGAAAACTTAACTTACATGCAGACGTTATATGTGTGTATCGCAATTTATGCAATTCAAATTGTATTTAGTATGATTTGGATGAAAATCTTTAAAATGGGTCCGCTAGAGTGGATTTGGCGTGTTATTACGTATTGGACGGTAACACCTTTAAAGAAATAAAGAGAGAAGTAGGCTGTTCCTTTTGTGGAACAGCCCATTTTTATTGTCATCTTTTTTCGGTCAGTCGATATATTTTGAAAATCGCTGATAAAAGTGGAAGAATTGCCGATAAAATTTCATTTACCAATGAAGTGGATCAAAAAGAAAAAAACGAACCTTACACGCACCCATTTTTTATATTACAAAAGTGTAAGGTAATTGTAATGTTAACAAATAGCAGTTCACCCTCAAAAGGCGCAAAATAGGTAATGGAAAAACAAGCGTAGGAGGATATATATGACGAAACCAGTTGTAGACGTGAAAAGCGTTCAAAAAGTGTACGGTAAAAAAGGTGAGAACCAATCACACGCGTTAAAAGGTGTTTCATTCTCAATTCAAGAGGGTGAGTTTGTTGGAATTATGGGACCATCTGGTTCTGGTAAAACGACATTATTAAATGTAATTTCAACGCTTGATAAAGCAACGGGCGGCGTTGTTGAAATTGCGGGTACAGACATTACGAAAATGAGACAAGGTGAGCTTTCTGATTTCCGTTCACAAAAATTAGGATTCATCTTCCAAGACTTTAACTTACTAGAGAACTTATCTATTTATGAAAACATTGCACTTCCACTTTCTCTTCAAGGTGTTCCATCACGTAATATTGGACCAAAAGTAGAAAAAGTAGCGGATATGTTAGGGATTACAGAAATTCTTCAAAAGTATCCATCTGAAGTATCTGGTGGACAAAAGCAACGTTCAGCAGCAGCGCGCGCACTTGTGCATGAGCCAGCAATTATTTTAGGGGACGAGCCAACAGGAGCTCTTGATTCTAAAAATGCAACGAGTTTACTTGATGCGATGACAAACTTAAATAAAGATCAAGGTGTTTCGATTATGATGGTTACTCATGATCCGTATAGCGCAAGTTATTGTCAGCGTATTTTATTCATTCAAGATGGTGAGCTGTATAAAGAAATTCATCGCGGTGGTACGCGTGAAGAGTTCTACAAAGAAATTTTAGATGTACTTGCAGATTTAGGTACACAAAAAGCGTAAGAAAGGAGGTTCCAGTATGTTATTTAAACTTTCCATGTCGGGGCTGAAAAGTAAGCTGAAAGATTACATCGTCTTACTTGTCGGTCTTGTCATGTCGATTTCAATCTTTTATATGTTCCAAACGTTAGCACTGAATAAAGCATTTATTGAATCTAACTCAGTTATTCAATCAATTGGATTCGTATTCCAGGCAGGTTCATTTTTACTAGCCATTATAACGTTCTTCTATATTTTATATGCGAACTCTTTCTTATTATCTCTTCGTCAAAAAGAGTTCGGTATGTATATGATGTTAGGAGCAAAAAAGCATAAAGTTACATTACTTATGTTTATTGAAACGATCGTATTAGGCGCTGCGTCTCTTGCGATTGGTATTACAGTTGGTGTAGGACTTGCAGAAGGTATCGGACAGCTATTAATGAAACAATTAGAATTTGCTGGTGAAGGATATAAAGCATTTTACCTTCCATCCATGACTGTTACTTGCATCTTCTTCTTTGCACTATTTGTATTATCAGCAATTATGAATAGTATTAAATTATCACGTATTTCTGTACTGCAACTTGTACATGCAGACGCACAAACAGAGCGTGTTGCAGTAAAAGGAAAAATGACAGGTTTAGTTGCATTCCTTGCAGTTATTTTATTAGGAATTGGCTATGCATCAATGATTTATATGGAAAAATTAAGAGAAATGGGAATCCTTATTGCATTAGTTACAACAACAGCTGGTACTTACATGCTATTTGGATCACTTCTTCCGGTTATTATTAAAAAGTTAAAGAGTAATAAAAAACGTAGTGAAAAAGGACTTAACGCTTTTACTTTTGCACAATTAAACTTCCGTATTAATAGTTTAACGAAAGTACTTGCGACAGTAGCGATGTTAGTAGCGCTTGGAGCTGGTGCAATTTCAGGTGGTATGGCGTTTAAGAATAACGTTATAAAAATGGTTGATGGTTTAGTAATCTATGATTCAGTAGTTCATAATCCAACAGCTGAAGAAAAGAAAATTTTAGACGGTATTACATTTAAAGAGAAAAATGAATATCGTTACAAAGTAGATGATAAATACGTTTACTATGTAAAAGAAGATTTAGAGAAAAATCGCCCTTTAGTAAAAGATATGGCAAATATGGAGTCGATGAAGGATTTAGTGAATACGAAGAAAGTTTCAGAGGAACTACCAGTAGGTGCAGTTTCTAGAGAAATGAATGAGAAAGATGCGAATGCTAAAGAACTTCCACAAGAATGGGTTGATGCTTTTAGTACAATTCATCCATATTATATATATGAAGATCATGCAATTAAAATTGTAGATCAAAAAATGTACGATGGGATGAATGGTAAAGAAGGTATAGCATTTATCGGAAAAACAGATGATTTCTTAACATATACAAAAGAATGGAAAAAACTTGACGAGTTGCAGCTAGATAAATATAAAAATGTAACAGCTGAAAGAATGAACAGTAAATATCAATCTTACGATATGTTCTACGGAGTTGCGAGCGGGACAGTATTTATGGGCTTCTTCCTTGGAATTGCTTTCTTAGCAATGATGGCAAGTTGTTTAATGTTTAAAATTCTTTCTGGTGCATCAAAAGATATTACGCGTTATCAAATGCTTCGTAAAATCGGTGTGCGCCGTGAATTATTAACGAAATCGATTTATAAAGAGTTATTCTTAGTATTCTTATTCCCAGCAATTCTAGGTATCGCTCACGTATTAGTTGGTATGAATATTTTCGGATTTATTTTAATGGATCCGTACTTCCGTATTTGGGTACCAATCGTAATTTTCGTAGTTATTTATGCGATTTATTATTTCATTACAGTTCAATTGTATAAAGGAATTGTTCTTCCGAAAGAAGATTAATACGTAAAAAGCCGAGTGAAAGCGCTCGGTTTTTTTGTATTTTCAGAAAAAACACTTCAATGTTACTGAAATGTATAATATAATATAAATAAGTAACATAATATGTGAGTGTCAGCAACTGAAAAGTGAAAGGAGGAATCCGATCTATAGAAAGAAGCTGAACTTGTACCCCCTATTTTTTCTACCCACACCGTATTTGTAAAATCATAAATTTCCAAATGAAAAATTGTCGTAAGAGTATATTGTGAAAATAATGGATAATACATGGAAATCTCATAGCGTGATAAGGTAAAATGGACAGGATAATGAGAAAATTACCGTTCATAAGATGAGGAGATACATGTATGGAAGTTGTAGAGGCATTAAAAGATATAAGCCAAATTGAGGCTATGAAAAAGTATTTAAAAGAGCACTCGCTGCGAGATTATCTTTTATTTGTTATTGGAATTAACACTGGATTAAAGATTACTGAACTACTTAGTATGAAATTTGAAGAGGTATTAAATGAAGATAAGACTGTTAAAGAGTTTTATTCCCTTCCTGTGAAAGATGAAAAATTTAAACAAGATATTTATTTAAATACAAAAGTAAAAGAAGCTCTCTTAGAGTACGTACAAACTATTGATGCTCAAAGAGAAAATTACGTATTTCAATCTAATAAAACGACAAATTCAATCTCACGCCAACAAGCGTATCGCGTTATTCATAGCGCAGCTGAAGCAGTTGGGATTGTTGGAAAGATTGGAACGAACTCAATGAGAAAAACATTTGGATTTCACGCGTACAAAAGAGGAATAGCGATTGCGCTATTGCAAAAGCATTTTCATCACGCGACTCCATCTGAGACGCTCAAGTATTTAGGAATCTCAAAAGATGAGAAGTTTAAAACAGAGATTGATGTAGATTTGTAAAAGCCGTAACTAAAAACTTTAGGAGGCGGAAAAAATGAATATTAGAGAGAGTGAACTGCCTGGCATTGGATGTAAATTTGAAGTGATTACAAAAGGTAATGAAAAAATGGTTATTGTGATTCATGATGATGGCCGAAGAGAAATGTATCATTTTGATGCGGATCACGATGAGAGTGTTTCGAGCATTTCTCTTCGTGATTCTGAAGCGAGACAAATCGCGGCTATATTAGGCGGAATGGTATATAGACCGCAAGCGTTAGATACAATTGAGATGGCTTTTGAAGGATTATCAATTGAATGGTTTAAGGTAGAAAATCATGCGCCAGTAGTACAACAAACAATTGGTAGCTTACATGTCAGAAAAACATATAACGTAACGATTATTGCTATTTTGAAAAAGAATATGAAGAAATTTTTTAATCCAGGTCCAGATTCTATTATTGAAGCTGGCGATATGCTCGTATTATCGGGTGAAAGACATGAAGTGAAAAGAATTATTAATGAATTGCTTTCAACAGGAGGTGATTCCTAATCGATGGATACTTTAATCTTTGAAGTTGGAACTGCGTTAGTATTAGTAGCTTTTGCAGCTATCCTCGCTGCGAAGTTAAAGTTCTCGATTATTCCGTTTCTCATTATACTCGGTATGTTAGTGGGGCCTCATGCCCCAGATTTAGGACTTATCGATTTAAGGTTTATTGAAAGCGGAGAAGTTATTTCCTTCCTCGGCCGCGTTGGCGTCATATTCCTCCTATTCTATTTAGGCTTAGAATTCTCAATAAAAAAATTAATTAAATCAGGAAAGTCGATTGCTTTCGGGGGAACCGTCCACATATCACTTAATTTCATATTAGGTTTGCTTTATGGATATGTGATGGGCTTCCCCTTATTAGAAACATTAATTATTGCTGGAATCATTACAATTTCATCGAGTGCAATTGTTGCAAAAGTAATTGTTGATTTAAGAAGATCTGGTAATAAAGAGACTGAATTAATATTAGGAATCATTATGTTTGATGATATTTTTTTAGCTGTATATTTATCAGTCGTTTCAGGATTAGTACTTGGGGGCGCAACATCATTTGTAGGTGCTCTTACATCGGTATTAATCGCAGTAGGATATATGCTATTATTCTTTGTAGTCGCTAGAAAAGCTACGCCGTTCTTAAATAAAATATTAGATATTTCGTCAAATGAAATTTTTATTATCGTAATATTCGCTATTTTATTCTTTGTAGCAGGATTTTCAGAAACGATTCATGTTGCTGAGGCGATTGGAGCGTTATTGTTAGGACTCGTTTTTTCTGAAACAGAGCATAGTGATCGGATTGAGCATCTCGTCGTTCCGTTTCGTGATTTCTTTGGAGCTATATTCTTTTTCAGCTTCGGTTTAAGTATAGATCCGTTTTCACTTGGAGGAGCGGTGTGGTTAGCATTAGGAGCAGTTCTTATTACGCTCATCGGTAATTTTACTGCTGGAATGATGGCGGGACGTAAAGCTGGGTTATCGCATAAGGCTTCTACGAATATCGGTTTAACCCTCGTATCACGCGGAGAGTTCTCTATTATTGTCGCGAATATCGGTATTGCAGGTGGCTTAATGGCAGCGATTAAACCGTTCTCTGCACTGTACGTTTTAATATTAGCATCGTTAGGTCCATTATTAACGAAAGAGTCTGGGAGAATATACTCTTTATTAGATAAGATATTTAAATGGAGCGCTAAAGAACGTGCGAAGCGAAAAAAAGAAGTTGGATAGTATAAATAAGGGGAGACTGCGTGAAATTCAGGCGGTCCCCCTTTATTTATATACTGTTATTGATGTGATTTTTTGTTGGTAAGTCGATATATTTTTAAGTGGCAATCAATATAATTTCATTTACCGAAACGCCCGTTATCTGAATTTCATCAACTATTAATCAGTTGCCTTCCTATTTAAAAACGACTACAATTTTACTGTTATAGATGAACGAAAAAAATAGAATAGGAGGGGAGACTATGCCAAGGAAAGTATGGCTATTAGTAGCTGGGATGATTATTAATGTCACGGGTGCTTCTTTTTTATGGCCTTTTAATACAATTTATTTGCATGATCACCTAGGAAAATCTTTATCTGTGGCCGGAATGGTATTAATGATCAACTCGCTTACTGGTGTAATCGGAAACTTGCTCGGCGGTGTTTTATTTGATAAATGGGGCGGTTATAAATCAACTTTAGTAGGGATTGTCATTACACTCGTATCAATTTTAGGGCTTGTGTTCTTCCACGGTTGGCCGTTATATGTTGTATGGCTAGCGTTAATCGGATTTGGTTCTGGAATGGTCTTCCCATCGATGTATGCGATGGTTGGTACGGTTTGGCCAGAGGGCGGAAGACGAGCATTTAATGCGATGTATGTTGGACAAAACGTTGGTATCGCGATCGGAACAGCGTGTGGTGGATTAGTTGCATCGTATCGTTTTGATTATATTTTCTTAGCGAACTTTATTTTATACTTTGTATTCTTCTTAATTGCTTTTATCGGATTCCGTGGTATGGAAGACAAAAAAGAGCCAGGAGTGCAAAAAGAAGTCGAAACGAAAAAGGGCTGGACGCTTACACCTGGATTCAAAGCACTTCTTATCGTATGTGTAGCGTATGCGTTATGCTGGGTTACATACGTACAGTGGCAAGGGGCAATTGCAACACATATGCAAGAATTAAACATTAGTCTTCGTCACTACAGTTTATTATGGACGATAAACGGAGCGATGATTGTTTGTGCGCAGCCATTAGTTAGCATGTTAATTCGCTGGATGAAGCGTTCTTTAAAACAACAAATTATGATTGGAATCATCATTTTTGCGGCGTCATTCATTGTATTAAGTCAAGCGCAGCAATTTACGATGTTCCTCGTTGCGATGGTAACATTAACAATTGGTGAGTTATTCGTTTGGCCAGCAGTTCCAACGATTGCAAATATACTTGCGCCAAAAGATAAACTTGGATTTTATCAAGGCGTTGTAAATAGCGCGGCGACTGTAGGGAAAATGTTCGGACCGGTCGTTGGCGGAGCGATTGTTGATTTATACAATATGGAAGTATTGTTTATAGCAATCATGGTAATGCTTGTAGTAGCGATTATAGCAACGAGCATGTATGATAAGCGAGTAAAAGTAGAAGAAACAGTTGAAGAAAAAATTGCAGTTTAGTTTGACGGAACATGTAACATGTTTTAGAATATATTTAAATAAAACAACCTTTTGAACAAGGGAGATAGCTCGGCTGTCTTAAGACGATTTCGTTAGTTATGAAGAGTAACGATTAACCGAGAAGCCTTAGCTTTAAGTAAGCTCTTAAGAGATACGAAGTGGTGGGTAGTTCACATTAACTCATATTTGTAATAACAGTGAGAAGGAGTAGTAGTAATAGAAGCTGGTTTAGAGAGTTGACGGTCGGTGCAAGTCAATCCACGTTTCGTTATGAACTCGCCTTTGAGTTGCAGTTGTGAAACTAATAGTAGCAATTGCCGTTAATCCACGTTACGGATCTAAGCGAATGTATATTTTTACATTAATTTAGGGTGGTACCGCGGGAATCTATAACCTCTCGTCCCTTTCTAGGGATGAGAGGTTTTTTGTATTTTGGGCGGTGAAAATAAATAGAATTTCAAGGAGGGTATCTCATGAGCTTTAATCATCAAGATATTGAGAAGAAGTGGCAAGGGTACTGGGAAGAGAATAAAACATTCCGTACGCCAGATGAGACAGAAAAACCAAAATTTTATGCACTAGATATGTTCCCATATCCATCAGGTGCAGGCCTACACGTAGGACATCCAGAAGGTTATACAGCGACAGATATTTTATCTCGTATGAAGCGTATGCAAGGATATAACGTTCTTCATCCAATGGGATGGGATGCATTCGGTCTTCCAGCAGAGCAATATGCACTTGATACTGGGAACAGCCCAGCAGAATTTACAGAGCATAATATTAATACGTTCCGTAACCAAATTAAAGCATTAGGTTTCTCTTACGATTGGGACCGTGAAGTAAATACAACAGATCCAAACTACTACAAGTGGACACAATGGATTTTCCTAAAGCTATTTGAAAAAGGCTTAGCTTACGTTGATGAAGTACCTGTAAACTGGTGTCCAGCACTTGGTACAGTACTTGCGAACGAAGAAATTATTGACGGTAAGAGTGAACGCGGTGGACATCCAGTTGAGCGTCGTCCGATGAGACAGTGGATGTTAAAAATTACAGCTTACGGAGATCGTCTATTAGAAGATCTAGATGAGCTTGATTGGCCAGAAAGCTTAAAAGATATGCAACGTAACTGGATCGGTCGTTCTGAAGGTGCAGAAGTACACTTCAACATCGACGGTACAGATGAGAAATTCACAGTTTTCACAACGCGCCCTGATACATTATTTGGTGCAACATACTGTGTACTTGCTCCGGAACATGCACTTGTTGCAGAAATTACAACAGCGGAACAAAAAGAAGCGGTAGAAGCTTACATTAACGCTGTAAAAATGAAGAGTGACCTAGAGCGTACAGAACTTGCGAAAGAAAAAACTGGTGTATTCACTGGTGCTTACGCAGTTAACCCAGTAAACGGTGAGAAATTACCAATCTGGATCGCTGATTACGTTCTGGCAACTTACGGAACAGGTGCTGTTATGGCAGTTCCAGCTCATGATGAGCGTGACTATGAATTCGCATCAGTATTCAATCTTCCAATGAAGGAAGTTGTAAAAGGCGGAGACATTACGAAAGAAGTGTACACAGGTGATGGTGCACACGTAAACTCAGCATTCCTTGATGGTTTAAATAAAGAAGAAGCAATCGCAAAAATGATTGAATGGCTTGAAGTAACAAGCGCAGGAAATCAAAAAGTAACGTACCGTCTACGTGACTGGTTATTCAGCCGTCAACGTTACTGGGGTGAGCCAATTCCAGTAATCCACTGGGAAGATGGCACAATGACAGCTGTGAAAGAAGAAGAATTACCATTAGTTCTTCCGAAAACAGAAAACATCCGTCCTTCAGGTACAGGTGAATCACCACTTGCAAATATTGACGAGTGGGTAAATGTTGTTGATCCTGAGACTGGTAAAAAAGGTCGTCGTGAAACGAACACAATGCCACAATGGGCTGGTAGCTGCTGGTATTACCTACGTTACATCGATCCAAACAATAGCGAAGCACTTGTAGATCCTGAAAAAGTAAAACAATGGCTTCCAGTTGATATTTATATCGGCGGAGCGGAGCACGCTGTACTTCACTTACTATATGCTCGTTTCTGGCATAAAGTATTATACGATATCGGTGTAGTTCCAACGAAAGAGCCGTTCCAACAATTATTCAACCAAGGTATGATTCTAGGTGAAAACAACGAGAAAATGAGTAAATCAAAAGGTAACGTTGTAAACCCTGATGATATCGTAGCAAGCCACGGTGCAGATACACTTCGTCTATACGAAATGTTCATGGGACCATTAGATGCTTCAATCGCTTGGTCTGAAAATGGTCTTGACGGAGCTCGTCGTTTCCTAGACCGCGTATGGCGTCTATTCGTTCAAGATAACGGTGAATTAAGTGAGAAAATTACTGATGCGCCAAATAAAGAGCTTGAAAAAGCTTACCACCAAACAGTGAAGAAAGTAACAGAAGACTATGCAGAGCTTCGCTTCAACACAGCGATTTCTCAAATGATGGTATTCATCAACGATGCATACAAAGCTGAAACACTTCCGAAAGAATATGTAGAAGGTTTCGTGAAAATGATTGCACCAGTTGCACCTCACATTGGGGAAGAGCTATGGAGCAAACTTGGATACAATGAAACAATCACATATGCAAGCTGGCCAACATTTGATGAGTCTAAACTTGTAGAAGATGAAGTTGAAATCGTTGTTCAAGTTATGGGCAAAGTTCGCGCAAAACTAACAATGAGTAAAGACGCATCAAAAGAAGAAATGGAACAACTTGCACTTGAAGCAATTCAAGACCAAATTGAAGGGAAAACAGTTCGTAAAGTAATTGTTGTTCCTGGAAAACTTGTTAACGTTGTTGCAAACTAATTCATTCTAAATAAAAGCTCAGAGCATGTATGCTCTGAGCTTTTTTGTGTAGAAAATAATCTCTGGATCACCTTAGTCTAAGTTTTCAATTATTCCACTACGTACAAATAAAAGAGCGGAATTCCAATACAGACAAACACCTATTTTTCTATGGGAAATATGATAAAAAAGGTAGGCTAAATTGAGTAGAAGAGGTGAAAGGAATGAAAGGGATGGACAATAATGCACCACATGGCTTCTTCGGAGGTGGATCGGATAGTTATGAACAAATGATGTTAATGGGAGGAGCTGGCCAACAAGGGTACGGTGGAATGCCGAGCTGGATGGGTGGATCAGCAGGAGGGTTCCCAACATCGGTAGCTGGCATGCAAACTGGAATGCCTACATCAATGGGAGGCTTTTCGACATCAGGGGCTGGAATGCCTACAGTAACAGGAGGGTTTCCGACATCAGTAGCTGGCGTACAGACAGGATTTCCGGTACCGGGAGTAGGTGTTGTAGCTGGAGGAATAGGTGGGTATCCGCAAGTTGTTCACGGTCATCATGGACATCATCACCATCAAGGTCACCACGGTCATCATGGACATCATCACCATCAAGGTCACCACGGTCATGATGGACATCATCACCATCAAGGTCACCAAGGCCAACACGGGCATCACCATCACCAAGGCCAACACGGTCACCATGGTCATCACCATCATCACGGCCATCAGGGGCAACAAGTACATCACCACGGACATCATCACATTCATCCGCAAGCTGTTCTTTATCAAATGCACCAAGGCCACCAAGGTCAGCACGGTCACCAAGGACAGCACGGTCACCAAGGTCAGCACGGTCACCATGGACACCACGGTCACCAAGGACAGCACGGTCATCAAGGTCAGCACGGTCATCAAGGTCAGCACGGTCATCATGGCCACCAAGGTCAGCACGGTCACCAGGGTCAACACGGTCACCAGGGTCAACACGGTCACCAGGGTCAACACGGCCATCAAGGTCAACAGCACCAACAATATCAGCAATATCAACAACAGCAACAATCTTCTCCTTGGGCAGGTGGAATTGGAGCGGGAGCAGCAGGAGCAGCGGCAGGAGCGGCTAGCATTAGTGGAGCAGCAGGACACGCTGGACACGTGGGGCATTAATGACTTGCAGAAAAAAAGACATAATAAAAAACTGCTAGGAAATCCTAGCAGTTTTTTTCAGCTTCTTGGCGCTGACGTTCGATTTCAGCACGAAGTTGTGGTTCTGGTGCTTGCCAGCCTTCTGGTTTTAGAATTTTGCCATCGCCTTCGCGGAATCGAGGTTTCCCATCAGGGAATAATTTTGCCATGTTTGCGTTATTTACAATTTCGAATCCTTTATCTGGACGTACGCCCATTTCTGCAAACGTTCCGAATGCAAAGTAGATAAGGTCAATTAGTGCATCATATTGATCTTCAACAGTCGTTGCTTCTAGAAATTCTTCTAGCTCTTCTTGCATAAAACTTGCACGGATTTTTGCACGTTCTTCTGTTAGTTTTGTTGGAGTATTTGTCACGGGGTGTCCGAATTCTTCATGCATTTTTGCAACAAGCTCGTATCCTTTATCTAAACCTTTTTCGTTTGTCATGTTGTTTCATCCTTTCTCACTTTGTGCCGAATCTCATTGTAACATAAGGTGATTATGAAATGAAAAGGGACTGTTCAAAAGTTTCATCTTTTAGTTCAGATAGCGATAGTGAAAGATTAAATCGATTTAACGACAAAACCTGTTAAAAAAAGAAAGCCATCCCGAAATACTTTTGGGACGGCCCTGCTCGTTATTTTTCTTCTTTTATTAAAATGGATAAAATAAGGTCGATGCCAAACATACCAACGAGCAACATTGGTATAACGACAAGTAAATAACGTGTGAAGGAAACATTTTTTAAGTATGTATGAGCAAATAAAAAGACGCCGAGAAATAAAATACCATTTAAAATAGGCTTTACTAATTTTTTAGACATAAGCTCCCCCATAAATATCTTCTCTCTCTATCTAAAATAAAAACTCCTCTTTCCGTTGTATCATGCCGGGGAGAGGAGTTCAATCATTTCTCATTCAATTACACCAGAATTTGTAATGTTTACGGTATATTTTATAGTAACAGGGACATCTTTGTACATTCGTCGCCACTCTTCTAAATTGAATGGGCGATAATGTTGCTTATATTTAGCTCCTAGCCCGAGAGGATCGACACCTAAAGATTTAAACTGCTTAATTAATTTAGCAGCTTGTGTATCTAATTGTTTTTGGACATCTTTTTCAATATTTTTTGAGTTCTTATTATTTTCTAAGTTAATTTGTTTCGATAGTTCTTGAATGCGCGCCTCAAGATGAACGTGAATGAAAAAAGAGGGTTTCCCGTTTTTAATTTTTATATCGTAAGTTGGAACAGAATGAATATTATTAATCATTACGTACGCAGAATCGGTTTTAAATTCATGTGAATCTAATTTATGTTTTTCTAACAATCCTTTAAATACGAACATATCTTTTTGCGCAATTTTACCGATATATTTATCCTTTTTAAAAAGACCAATTCCGGTAATTTTTATTTTATCACCATGCTTCTTTAGAATTGGAATATAGTAGTCTTGCCCTTCTTGATAATAACGGAATGCTCCTACATGCAGATTATCCGTTGGTAAAGGACCAGTTTCCATGTTATGCTCTAACAATTTTTTTATATAAATTGCAACGTTGTATGAGGTCGTATATTTCCCTTTTAAGAGTTCAGTGCCATTACCTTCAAGTAAAGCAACATATAAAGCGTTCCCTATATTCACATCTCGAAGTAATGTATCGAATGAAGTAGACATTCCTTTTTTGGCAAGTCTTATAGTATATAGAGCAACACGCATCTGTCCGCTAGCAAATGGTTGGGAAGACTCTAAAGATGTGTCTGCTTTTACTTGTTTTACAGCGTTTGCGGTACCTTCAAAAACTTGAACTTTATTTCCTTTTTTCTGAATGGGACAAACGAATGTCACTTTTACTTTATTATCTTTTGCAACGTCAAATACGGTTCCTTGAATAAGTTGTACATCATCGATAATATTTTTTTGTAAACATCCAGTTAGACTGAATAATGTTATACAAGAAATAAGTATTAATTTGCTTGTGCTTTTGATTTTTTCCATTTTCTTTTCACCCACACAATAATAAATAGGATTGGGATGTATACATAAATGAGCCAAAAACTAACTTTTGATGCATTACTAATAAAATTGTTAATATCGTGCCTGTTTGTTAAAAGTTGTGAAACAATAAGCGTGATAAAGAAAAAAGCAATTAAAATACCTCTTTGTTTTACACGAAATATTTCGTGAGTTGCTCTCATTGACGCCCATAAAGGGAGGATAAAACTTGAAATAATAACGAGTGCATAGCCTGAAATTGCGATATATTCGAGTCTTTCTATAAATGGTAATTGAATGACTTGGGTCATAGAAAGTTGGGCCCATATCGTTTTTAACAGTTGTTTTTCACTAAAAAATGCAAAGGCTAAAAGGGTGCTAAATAAATATAGAAGATTTGAAAATAGTGCTCCGTATTGAGCGTATTTATGAGATTGCATAGGCTTTTTCACAAATGGATACACCATGAGGTAAATCTCAAAACCGGTCATACTGTAGATTGACAGTTGAGCGGATTTTAAAATGTCTGAAAAAGAATGTGTGAATATAGGTAGCAAATTATCCCAATGTGAATATTTCAAAACGAATAAGCTTAAAAATAAATATCCCAATGTACCACCAATAGAGATGACGCAAATACCGGTAATGACACGAAATCCAGAAGAGATAATGTAATAGCTAACTAAGCATAAAAAAAGTGTTAACATCCACGTGGAAGCAGTTGGGAACATCCATACTTGAATAATTTCAACATACGTTCGAATAACCGAAATACTGACGATTAAAAAATAGGCCGCAAAGATGATATTAAAGACATTCCCTATCCACTTTCCAAACGTTTGTCGTTGTAAATCAATTAAATTTCCGTTTGTTTCTTTTAATAAAAAATACATCATCCATATAAGGAGATGGATACAGAGTCCTGTGATTAGAACGCCTATCCAGCCGTCGTATCCAGCAGCCTTGGCAGTAATTCGAGCGAAGCCGAGAACGCCAGCTCCAAACTGTGCACCGTGAATTAAGAAGAAGACAAAGACAGGAGATATTTGATATTTTTCTTGAACTTTACTCATCAATGCACCTCATTCCTTAATCATCGAAGTCTGATCTATGTTTTGTTGAAATTCCTTTTGCTGATTTTTTTACATGTTGTGGTCTTGCTTGTACATCTCTTGTATCAATCATTGTTAAAGGAAAACGAATCCAAGAGTCCTTAACCGATTGTTGTCTCGTCGGGTAAAACAAAGCGTACGGCTTACGTAAGGAAGTAAGTCTAAAAAGATGAGTAAATAAAAAGATAAATCCAAGAGAGATACCGAAGAGCCCTCCTATTTCTGCGAATGCTAGAAACGGGAAACGTAGTAATCGAACTGCATTACCCATTTTATAAATAGGTGTAATAAAGGAAGCGAGTGCTGATAAGGCAACGATAATTAATAAAATATTACTCGTTAAACCAGCTTGTACAGATGCTTGTCCGATTACGATACCGCCTACAATACCGAGCGTTTGACCAACTTTCATCGGTAACCTCGCGCCAGCTTCTCTTAATAAGTCGATTGCAAGTTCTAAAAATAGTGCTTCAATTAATGGTGGGAACGGTACTTGTGCCCTTGATAAAATCAAAGTTTCAAGTAAATCACTTGGAATAAGTTCATAATGATAATTTAAAACTGCAACGTATAACGGTGTAGCGCAAATTGAAAATAGCACGGCAATTAATCTTAAAATCCTTGAAAATGTAGCGTACATCCAAGAGACATTATAGTCTTCTGGCGAAATGAAAAAATCAAAATAAGATACAGGTGTTAATAGAACGCTTGGAGAACCATCCACAAAAATAGCGATTTTCCCATCAATGAGTGCTTTTGTAACTCTATCAGTACGTTCTGTATTGATATAGAGGGGAAAAATTGACTTTTCTCCCATTAGTTCTTGTATATAAGCACTATCATTAATTTGATCATATTCAAGAGCGCGTAATGACTCCTCGAGAAAATCTACATTATCTTTTTCAGCGAGGTTGTCTAAATACATCATGACAACCTTTGTTTTGGAAAACTCACCGACAATCATTTCTTTTGTTTGTAAATCTAAAACCGGAAGACGTTTTCGTACTAAATTAATATTTGTATCAATATCCTCTACGAAACCTTCTTGAGGACCGATAACAGTTGATTCATTTAAAGGAGGTGTTGGTGCGCGATAATTATCAATTGCAATGTTTGCGAGCATACACTTTTGATCTCGTTGATTTACTTGAACAATTGCATGCCCCTTTAAAACCATATCCTCAATTTTTTGTAAATCGTTCGTAATTGTAATGCCACTCATCGGAATATGTTCTTTCAGCTCTTCTAGTGAAGCCTTAGGTCGTTCTAAAAGAGTAGGCATTAAATACTTTTGCAATTTCTCACCATCAAGCGAAGGTCGATAGTAAGAAATCCAATAAGGCATCGTTTCATCGTCAGATGTATGGTAATTAACAAAATCACTAGACTTTTTGAGTTTCTCTATTAAATCTTGTAGAGAATGAATACGGTCTTTTTCTGGTTTTGTAAAATCATAAATACTATTATTTCCAGAGCTTTGCTGTTTATCTTGAGATGAGTCACCTTGTTTAGAGTGTTGTTGCTGATTTTGAGCCGAGTCATCTTGTTTAGAGTGTTGCTGTTTACCTTGATTCGAATTATCTTGTTTAGAGCTTTGTTGTCTATCCTGAGCTGAATCGCCTTGCTTAGAATGTTGTTGTTTATCCTGAGCTGAGTTGCTTTGTTTAGAATGTTGCTGTTTATCCTGATTCGAGTCATCTTGTCTAGAATGTTGTTGTTGTTTATCCTGAGCTGAGTCATCTTGTTTAGAGTGTTGCTGTTTATCCTGATTCGAGTCGTCTTGTTTAGAGTTTTGTTGTTTATCCTGAGCCGAGCCATCTTGTTTAGAATGTTGCTGCTTATCCTGATTCGAGTTATTTTGTTTAGAGTGTTGTTGCTGATCTTGAGCCGAGTCATCTTGTTTAGAATGTTGCTGCTTATCTTGGGAAGACTCCTTATGATCTTCTTTTTTTTGTTCGCTCTTGCTACCTTTATTATGTTTCATACTTCTAGTCTGTTCTTTGTTATCATCCTCTTGATTGTTAGGTTGTTGCTCCGAATTATCTGTTTCGTTTTTCTCTGTCGTATTTGATTTTTTTTTCTTACGTAGCCAATTCCAAATCATATGTATGCCCTCTTTGATTGTGTAATATAGTGCTATTTTGTGGCTAATTTTGTATATTATTCATTTATTTATGAAAAGAAGGAGGAGATTGGTTTGCATAGAAAAAATCCTTTAGTAAGTAGTTCATACTATGATGGGAAGAGGGTGAGTCTGTGCAATTTGTAAAAAAAGAAAAGTTTGTTTTAAGTGAGTTTACGTTTGAAAATGGTAGGGAAATTCCTGTTCAAATGGGGTATGAGACGTATGGTACTTTAAATAGAGAAAGGTCAAATGCGATTTTGGTATGCCATTATTTTAGTGCAACGAGTCATGCAGCAGGAAAATATACAGCGCATGATGAGGATTCTGGTTGGTGGGATGGTTTAATTGGATCGGGAAAAGCAATTGATACAAATAAATACTTTGTTATATGTACTGATAATCTTTGTAATGTGCAGGTGAAAAATCCTTATGTGTTTACAACAGGACCGAAATCAATTGATCCGAAAACTGGAGATGAATATGCGATGGATTTTCCGGTTTTTACATTTCTTGATGTAGCTCGTATGCAATATGAGTTAATAAAAGATATGGGAATCGTAAGGCTGCATGCTGTAATGGGGCCGTCAGCTGGCGGGATGATTGCGCAGCAATGGGCTGTTCATTATCCTCATATGGTAGAGCGGATGATTGGTGTTATTACGAACCCGCAAAATCCAATTATTACGTCGGTAAATGTAGCGCAAAATGCAATGGAGGCTATTCAACTGGATCCAAGTTGGAAGGGCGGAAAATATGGAGAAGAGCAGCCAATGAAGGGACTTCATTTAGCAAACAGAATGATGTTTATGAACGCATTTGATGAGCATTTTTATGAAACAACATTCCCTCGTAATAGTATAGAAGTAGAACCTTATGAAAAAGTTTCTACATTAACATCATTTGAGAAAGAAATAAATAAAGTGACATATAAAAGTATAGAGTTAGTAGATGCAAATTCGTGGATGTACACTGCGAAAGCAGTTTTATTACATGATATTGCGCATGGGTTTTCTTCCTTAGAAGAAGCACTGTCTAACATAGAAGCGAATGTACTTATGATTACGTGCAAACAAGACCTGCTTCAGCCGTCACGTTATAATTATAAAATGGTAGACATGTTGCAAAAACAAGGGAAATATGCGGAAGTGTATGAGATAGAAAGTATAAATGGACATATGGCGGGAGCATTTGATATTCATTTATTTGAAAAGAAAGTTTATGAATTTTTAAATCGGAAAGTATCTAGTTTTGTGTAGAAAATAAATGGTGTGAAAAAGGTGCAATGTATGTAGTAGGCACCTTTTTTTACATGATTTGTAGACGGAAAATATATGTGGCAATTGCTATACCGAAGAATGCGATACTAAGCAATAGAAATAAGAATGACATTTCTTGTGGTGATTTTATCTTTTTATTATTTTTCATACTAAGAGCAATAATTGCGGCGATTAAGAAAATGATGCCCGTAATGAAAAGAAAAAGTGTCATTTTCATTGGCTCCTTTCATAAAACAAGTATATTGAGGATACAATGCAGGAGTTAGATTTGTAAAGAATAAGTTTTGCGGGGAAATTGAGAAATAAATTTTCCGTTCTTTGCGTTCTTTCTTTCGCATGCTAAAATTGATTAGACATGCTTGTTTAAGGAAGAGATTAAAGGTTTTATTGTATATAAGGAGGAACGACATATGACAGAAGTTAAAACAATTACTACAGAAGAAGTACAAGAGCGTTTAGAAAATGGAGAAACGTTATTTTTAGTAGACGTAAGGGAAGATGAAGAAGTAGCGGCAGGGAAAATTCCGGAAGCTGTACATATTAAAATGGGTGATATCCCAAATAAAGTAGATTTCTTTGATAAAGAGAATGAATATATCTTTATTTGCCGTTCGGGAATGCGCAGTGAAAATGTATGCCATTATTTAAATGAGCAAGGATTTAAAACAGTGAACATGGTTGGCGGTATGCTTCAATATGAAGGTGAAACGAAATAAGTAGTTTAAAAAACTTGAAACGTGTTTGTTTCAAGTTTTTTTCTTTTGCATACAGTGTACAAAAGGGGGATAGGTAAATGGGGATTAACTTGCGGAAAGTAAAAATTATTAATAATACAGGGGCTGTTAATGTCGGTGACTGTTATGATATCTCACCTTTAGCTGTAGCAAAAGTATATGCAGGTGCTGGAGGATCGAGTGCGGCTATTTTTTTAAATGGGAAAAGACAGCCAGAAGCGGTGATTCGAACATCAGTGTTTCTTCCGCCATTAGCAACGAGTACACGTACATTAGGTTCATAGAGGAAAGGTAGAGTGTAATTATGCCTGCTCATATAAAAGAGTTTGTTATTGTAAATAACACTGGGAATATATTTACCGGAGATAATTTGAGTGATACGTCGTTTACTGCTACGAAATCGTATAGTGGTTCAATGGGGTGTACTTGGATTGATGTTGTTACAGTAATAGGAACGGAGACAAAGCTTTGTTTACAGCCTGGAGATTCGGTGACGACAACATATACACGAGGTACTCCTGCTGGTACTGTAACAGGAACAAATATGGGGCAAGGTACAAATGTATCGGGTATAGCACAAGCCGTCCCAAATACAGATAATTTGGATTCAACTGCTGGACTCCCTTAAAGAATTAAGGGAGTTTTTATTATTTCAAATAAAAATAGTCTTTGAGTTTGTCTTTGTAAATACATATTAAGAAGAAGAGGTTTGTTTCATGTAAAAAAGATAGTCTGTAGGTGGTGAAAGTGTGAGAGAGCGCGATAAACAAAATTCATTAAACTCTAATTTCAGAATTTCACCAAATCTTATTGGGCCTACCTTTCCTCCTGTTCCAACGGGATTTACTGGCATTGGGATTACTGGTCCAACCGGTCCACAAGGTCCGACTGGCCCACAAGGACCAAGAGGATTGCAAGGTACGATGGGGGAGATGGGCCCGACAGGTCCTCAAGGTGTCCAAGGGATTCAAGGACCAGTTGGACAAATGGGTGCAACTGGTCCAGAAGGACAGCAGGGGCCACAAGGATTGAGGGGACCAGAAGGAGCAACAGGAGCGACAGGCCCTCAAGGGGTGCAAGGGTTACAAGGTCCGATTGGTCCAACCGGAGTGACTGGGGCACAAGGTATACAGGGGATACAGGGATTACAGGGGCCAATTGGAGCTACTGGACCTGAGGGACCTCAAGGAATCCAAGGAGTGCAAGGAGTACCAGGAGCAACTGGTTCGCAAGGAATACAAGGACCTCAAGGGATACAAGGCTCACAAGGACCGAGTGGAAATACGGGAGCAACAGGAGCGACAGGTCAGGGGATTACTGGTCCGATTGGCATAACAGGTCCAACAGGGATAACAGGTCCATCTGGAGGACCTCCTGGTCCAACGGGGCCAACTGGTGCGACAGGTCCGGGGGGCGGACCGAGTGGGAGTACAGGTGCGACGGGAGCAACAGGAAATACAGGGACAACAGGAAGTACAGGTGCAACTGGAGTAACGGGAAATACAGGTCCGACTGGAAGTACAGGAGAAACAGGAGCACAGGGACTGCAAGGAATACAAGGGGTTCAAGGGCCAATTGGGCCAACCGGTCCAGAAGGTCCACAAGGTATTCAAGGTATTCCTGGCCCGACGGGAGTAACTGGTGAACAAGGAATCCAAGGGGTTCAGGGGATTCAAGGGATAACGGGGGCAACTGGAGATCAAGGAACACAAGGTATACAAGGGGCTATAGGACCTCAAGGTGCAACCGGAGCAACTGGAGATCAAGGTCCACAAGGAATCCAAGGAGTACCAGGGCCAACAGGAGAAACGGGAATACAAGGAGTTCAAGGGCTTCAAGGCCCGATGGGTGAGATAGGACCAACAGGACCAGAAGGCTCAGAAGGACTTCAAGGCCCCCAAGGAATACAAGGGGTGCCAGGACCAGCTGGAGCAACCGGTCCAGAGGGTCCGCAAGGTATACAGGGAATTCAAGGGCCGATAGGAGCAACCGGTCCAGAAGGTCCACAAGGTATACAGGGGGCTATAGGACCTCAAGGTGAAACAGGAGCAACTGGAGCACAAGGAGCAACTGGAATTCAAGGTGTACAAGGGAATATAGGTGCAACAGGTCCAGAGGGCCCACAAGGTGTTCAAGGTGCACAAGGAGCGATTGGCCCAACAGGTCCGATGGGGCCACAAGGAGTTCAAGGAGTACAAGGAATTCAAGGAGCAACGGGTGCGCAAGGAGTGCAAGGGCCACAAGGAATACAGGGAATCCAAGGTCCGACAGGAGTAACGGGGGATACGGGTACAACAGGTGCGACAGGGGAAGGAACTACAGGACCAACTGGAGTAACTGGTCCAACAGGGGTAACTGGTCCTTCTGGAGGCCCAGCAGGCCCGACTGGTCCGACGGGGCCATCAGGACCGACTGGTGTGACAGGTCCATCCGGTGGCCCACCTGGCCCGACAGGGGCAACAGGTTCGACAGGAGTAACGGGAGATACCGGGGCGACGGGCTTAACAGGAATGACAGGTGAAACGGGAGCAACCGGAGCAACCGGGATTACGGGTTTACAAGGCCCACAAGGAATTCAAGGAGTGCAAGGGATCCAAGGTCCAACAGGCCCGCAAGGAGTTCAAGGTCCCCAAGGAATACAAGGAGTAACTGGGGCGACAGGAGATCAAGGTCCACAGGGAATCCAAGGTCCACAAGGAATTCAAGGAACAACGGGTCCCCAAGGAATTCAAGGAGATCAAGGACCCCAAGGAATCCAAGGTGTGACAGGGGCAACCGGAGCACAAGGTCCGCAGGGAATTCAGGGGATACAAGGTGTGCAAGGTCCGACTGGTCCACAAGGCCCAACCGGAATTCAAGGAGTACAAGGAGAAATAGGTCCAACCGGTCCGCAAGGCGTGCAAGGATTGCAAGGTCCACAAGGACCAACAGGGGACACAGGACCGACTGGAACACAAGGTTCACAAGGGATTCAAGGTCCACAAGGCCCAACGGGATCCACTGGAGAAACCGGAGCGACAGGCCCGCAAGGAATTCAAGGCCCGCAAGGAATTCAAGGCCCACAAGGAATCCAAGGTCCAACGGGAGTAACAGGTTCACAAGGTCCAACAGGGTCCACGGGTCCAACTGGTTCGCAAGGAATTCAAGGTCCAACAGGCCCGACTGGAGCGGGAGCAACCGGGGCTACTGGAGCAACGGGTGTGACCGGAGTTAGTACAACTGCAACGTACTCATTTGCAAATAATACATCCGGAAGTGCTATTTCTGTTCTGTTAGGTGGTACGAATGTACCGTTACCGAACAATCAAAATATTGGTCCAGGGATCACTGTTAATGGTACGAATACTGTATTCACAGTTGCGAATGCAGGGAATTATTATATAGCTTATACAATTAATATAACGGCAGCTTTACTCGTAAGTTCACGCATAACTGTAAATGGGGTTCAACTTGCAGGAACCGTTAATTCACCAGCAGTAGCTACAGGTTCGTTTAATGCGACAATCATTGCTAATTTGCCTGCTGGAGCTGCTGTTAGTCTGCAGTTATTTGGATTACTTGCAGTAGCTACATTATCTACGACAACACCAGGAGCTACGCTAACTATTATTAGGTTAAGTTAATAGGGAGAAAACCTTGGGGCTTTTATGCTTCAAGGTTTTTTATCTCGTTATAAGTAGGGAGTCTAATTGGTTAGGAAAGTTTCACTTTATTCACTTGAGCAAAAACATCGCAGTTCGAAAATATATTATAATAGAATGAAAAGAGAGAAATTTGGCAGAAAGGGAGGGTGGCGATGCAGGAGATGGTTACAGATTTTTTTGGACGCCCGCTTCAAGATTTGCGCATATCTGTCATTGATCGTTGCAATTTTAGATGTACATATTGTATGCCAGCGGAAGTTTTTGGGCCAGATTATGCTTTTTTGAAAGATGAGTTTTTATTGACGTTTGATGAAATTGAGCGTTTGGCAAAACTATTTGTTAGCATCGGTGTACGAAAAATTAGACTTACTGGTGGCGAGCCACTGCTTCGTAAAGATTTAACAAAACTTATTGCACGTCTCGTGAAAATTGAAGGGTTAGTAGATATAGGGTTAACGACAAACGCGATTCATTTAACGAAACAAGCAAAAGCATTAAAAGAAGCTGGATTACATAGAGTAAATGTTAGTTTAGATGCAATAGATGACGAGGTATTTAAGGATATTAATGGCCGGAATATCAATACGAAACCTGTTATAAAGGGAATTATGGCTGCAAAAGAGGCAGGGCTTGATGTAAAGGTAAATATGGTTGTGAAAAAAGGGATGAATGACCATCAAGTACTTCCGATGGCTGCTTATTTTAAAGAGCAAGAAATCACGCTTAGGTTTATTGAGTTTATGGATGTTGGTAGTACAAATGGTTGGAACTTTGATCAAGTCGTTACAAAACAAGAATTAATTGAAATGATTCATAGCGTGTATCCGCTTGAGCCAGCTGAAGCGCATTATTTCGGTGAAGTTGCGAAGCGATATCGTTACGTTGGGACAAATGTCGAAGTCGGTTTTATTACTTCTGTTTCAGAGTCATTTTGTTCCTCTTGTACGAGAGCTAGAATTTCGGCAGATGGAAAGTTTTATAATTGCTTATTTGCGACAGAAGGATTGGATATAAGGGAACTTCTTAGAGGAGATCTTTCGGATGTTGAGTTAGTAAGAGTTATACAAGATGTATGGATGAATAGAAAAGATAGATATTCGGATGAACGGACAGAAGAAAGTGCGAAAAATCGTCCGAAAATTGAAATGTCTTACATAGGAGGATAAGAAAGGGGGGTATCGTATGCAGGAGCGATATTCAAGACAAATATTATTTGCTGGTGTTGGAGAAGAAGGACAGAGAAAAATTAGAGGGAAGCATGTGCTTATTATTGGTGCTGGTGCTCTTGGTGCGGCAAATGCAGAAGCAATTGTTAGGGCAGGTGTTGGAAAAATAACAATTGCGGATCGCGATTATGTAGAATGGAGTAATTTACAAAGGCAACAATTATATACAGAAGAAGATGCAAAGCAGTATAAACCGAAGGCGGTAGCAGCAGCAGAGCATTTAAAAGCGATTAATTCTGAGGTGGAAATAAATCCGGTTGTGACGGATGTAACAGTGCAAGAAATGGAAGAGCTAGTGAATGATGTAGATTTAATATTAGATGCGACAGATAATTTTGAAACGCGTCTTCTTATTAATGATATTTCACAAAAGTATAATATTCCGTGGATATATGGTGGTTGTGTCGGAAGCTACGGAGTAACGTATACAATTTTACCAGGAAAAACACCGTGTTTCCGCTGTTTAATGGAACATCCAGCGAGCGGGGCAACATGTGATACGGCTGGTATTATACAGCCAGCAGTACAATTAGTAGTGGCGCATCAAATAACGGAAGCGCTGAAAATATTAGTAGAAGACTACGGAGCACTGCGCGAAACGATGTTATCGTTTGATCTTTGGAATAATCAACAGATGGCATTTAAAGTGAATAGGCAGAAAAAAGACACATGTCTATCCTGCGGAAGATTACGTACATATCCGAGTTTAACATTTGAAGCACAAACGAAAACAGAAGTTTTATGTGGCCGAAATACAGTACAAATCCGTCCAGGTGTGCGGAATGAGTTTAATTTAGAGGAAATTAAAAAGCGCTTACAAAGGAGTGTGGAAGTAAAAGCTACTCCGTATTTATTATCATTTCTGGTAGAAGAGTTTCGTTTTGTTTTATTTACAGATGGCAGGGCGTTTATTCATGGGACGAATGATATCAATGTAGCAAAACGTTTATATGCAAGATATATAGGCTGAACCTAAAGGGAAACCCTTTAGGTTCAACAGAGTGAAGATTAAGATTTTCTCGTATAATCGCCACTTTTTCCGCCTGTTTTTTCAAGTAAGTACGTTTCGCCAATAATCATACCTTTATCAACAGCTTTACACATATCGTACACAGTAAGAGCTGTAGCCGAAGCAGCTGTTAAAGCTTCCATTTCAACACCAGTGCTACCTTCTGTTTTAACTTTTACTTCAATAAGTAATCGATATTGTTCTTCGGATTGTTTCCAATCGAAAGAAACGTCAACACCTTTTAATAATAAAGGATGGCACATTGGGATAATATCAGAAGTGCGTTTCGCAGCCATAATACCTGCGATTTGTGCAACTGCTAATACGTCACCTTTCCCGATTTCATTGTGAGAGATTTTATCGTAAATTTCTTTTGTAACGACAATGCTAGAACAGGCAATTGCTGTTCGAACGGTTGCTTTTTTGTCGCTTATATCAACCATCTTCGCGCGTCCTTGGTCATTAAAGTGTGTAAATGAAGACATGGAATTCCTCCTTGAAGTAATTTCTATTTAATATATAAAGTTTAATCGAGATAAAAAAAATTGCAAATATGAGGTGAGAAACGATGGTAGAAAAACGAATTCCGATTCAAGTTGCTGAGGCAGTAGAGAGGGTAATGGAGCATGCGAAGAATGGTGAAGTAGAAGAGGTTTCTATTACGGAAAGTTACGGGAGAATTCTTGGGGAGGATGTTGTCTCTGATCATGACGTTCCTCATTTTGATCGTTCTCCTTACGATGGTTTCGCAATTCGAGCAGAAGATACGAAAGAAGCGAATCAAGAGAATGCAGTTGAATTTGAAGTAATAGGAGAAATTGGGGCGGGATCTGTTTTTACAAAAGAAGTAGGATCTTTTCAGGCCGTTCGTATTATGACGGGAGCGGCTATTCCAGAGGATTGTGATGCAGTTGTAATGCTGGAGCTGACGGAAGGTTTTGAGAAGAACGGAAAAACATATATGAAGGTAAAGCGTCCTTTTCATAGTGGTGACAATGTGTCATTTAAAGGAGAAGATATAAAACAAAATCAAGTTCTCGTTCAGAAAGGCGTTGCAATTAATCCAGGTGTTGCGGCCTTATTAGCGACATTTGGATATAGCACTGTAAAGGTTGTAAAACAGCCTGTTGTTGGTATTGTGACGACAGGAAGTGAATTGTTAGAAGTACATGAGTCGTTACAGCCGGGGAAAATTAGAAATAGTAACTCGTATATGATTGCCGCTCAAATTATGAAAGCCGGAGGGAAAGTTCGTTATTATGGCCAACTTGCCGACGAGTTAGATGCATGTTTTACAGCCGTTCAATCGGCGATGGATGAAGTTGATATTTTAATTACGACAGGCGGTGTGTCGGTAGGAGATTATGACTACTTGCCGGCTATTTATGAAAGATTACAGGCGAATGTACTCTTTAATAAAATAGCGATGAGACCAGGAAGTGTAACGACAGTAGCTGAAGTTGATGGGAAGTTACTTTTCGGTTTATCAGGGAATCCGTCAGCTTGTTACGTAGGATTTGAGCTATTTGTGCATCCGGTGATCCAAACGTATTTGTATGCGAAGGAGCCTCACGTATATAGAGCAGATGCTATTTTACAAAAAGATTTTCCAAAGCCAAATCCGTTTACTCGTTTTGTAAGAGCAAAGGTGACAATTGTGGAAGGGGCATTACAAGCGATGCCGGTCGGTTTAGATAAATCGAGTGCGGTATCTTCACTCGCCGATGCGAATGCTTTTATTGTGTTACCTGGGGGAACGAGAGGTTTTGAGGCAGGGATGAAAGTATCTGTATTATTGTTAGAGCACGCCGAGGGAAGTGATTGGCCATGGGCAAAGCCCCTTCAATCTTACAAATAGTAGGGTATCAAAATAGCGGAAAAACAACGCTTGTTGAGAAAGTTGTGTATGCATTAGCCGAACGGAAAATGAAAGTTGCTACCATTAAACACCACGGGCACGGAGGATTTCCGGAAGTAGCGCAAAAAGATAGTGAGAGGCACCGAAAGGCTGGTGCTGTCGTTAGTAGTGTAGAGGGCGCTGGCTTACTTTCGCTGTCGTCGTTAAGAGAGGAATGGTCCTTGCAAGAAATTATTCGCTTATATGAGTTTTTTGAAGTGGATACAATTTTAATAGAGGGCTATAAAAAAGAGAGCTATCCGAAAGTAGTGTTACTTCGTTCTGCAGAAGACGTTGAACTTTTGTATAAAGTAGAAAATATAGTAGCGGTTATTACGTGGCATGATGCTCCCGCAAACTTACGAGAAGAATATAAAATATTTCATATAACAGAAGAAGATTTGTATATAGATTGGTTTGTACAAACGGTAAGGAGTACGAAATGACAAATACGTATTATGAAGTAATTGATACAGAAATCTCGATTGAAGAGGTAGCGAAGAAGGTTATTCGCCGCGAATGCGGTGCTGTTACAACATTTATTGGAACGGTTAGAGAGTTTACGAAAGGGCGTCGTACATTATACTTAGAATATGTCGCTTATAAAACGATGGCAGAAAAGATGCTAGAGAAAATTGGATCAGAAGTGAAAGAGAAGTGGCCAGGTACATACGTTGCGATTACACATCGCACCGGAACACTGCAAATTTCTGATATAGCGGTTGTTGTTGCAGTTTCAACGCCGCACCGTAAAGCGGCTTATGAGGCGAATGAATATATTATGGAACGCATAAAACAAATTGTTCCGATTTGGAAAAAAGAGTTTTGGGAAGATGGGGATTCATGGATTGGTGATCAATTAGAAAAAACGCCATATCCGGCGGGAGAGCCTGGGAAGGAGCTATAAGTATGATTCGAGTATTGTTATTTGCGTACTTGCAAGAGGAAGCTGGAACAAGTGAGTTACAAATAGAGAAAGAAAATATTACGGTTGCAGAGTTAAAAGATATTGTTGCTAAAGAATATAATGTACCAATGACAGCGCCAATTATGGTTGCGATTAATGAAGAATATGCAAATGAAGATGACAGGGTCCAATCTGGTGATGTTGTTGCACTAATCCCACCGGTGAGCGGTGGTTAATATTGGATTCATTAAAACGACTTTCCTACATAGGGGAAGTCGTTTTTTTATGGGAGTTTTGCGAACACTAACGTATAGAACAAGGAGGGTGTTATGAAAAAAATATGTGTAGTTATTACAATGCTATGTGCGTTTTTTTTCTTTTCTCCAATTGAT
The DNA here is from genome assembly GCF_007678085.1 of Bacillus cereus. Classification (GTDB taxonomy): domain Bacteria; phylum Bacillota; class Bacilli; order Bacillales; family Bacillaceae_G; genus Bacillus_A; species Bacillus_A cereus_BE. The sequence continues at coordinate 151,423 of NZ_VEDW01000002.1, forward strand.
TCTTTCGCGAAAGAATCAAGGGAGCAGCTTTTAGAGAGTGCATTATCGAATAGGTATTATTCGGTTATTAGACAAGTGACAGAAGATCAATATGAATGTGCTTCAGTTATAAATATAAAGCGTCTCGGTAAGAATGGTGAGTTCATTCCTAGATTTGAAATTACGCTACAATTTCTTACGTTCCAAGGTGCACATAATCCGCCGAATGATAAAGTTACACTTACTTTGGAAGATCATTTAAATCACGTAAAGATAAAGAAGGTGGAGCGAGAAAAGAATGTTTCTGGTGCTATTGCAGAAAAGGTTTGTGAACGGGAAAAAGAAAAAATAAAAGCTCACTCCAATGATTCAGAGTGATAACCTATGACATTCAGTAAAGAAAGGTAATGAGCGATGGATATACTTTTAGCGATTTTACCGGCTCTATTTTGGGGAAGTATTGTGCTATTTAACGTGAAACTGGGCGGAGGACCGTATAGTCAAACGCTCGGTACAACGTTTGGTGCACTTATTTTCTCGATTGTTGTTTATATTTTTATGAAGCCCGTATTAACTCCTACTGTTATCGGAGTTGGGATTGTGTCAGGTTTATTTTGGGCACTTGGTCAGGCGAATCAATTAAAAAGTATTGATTTAATGGGCGTTTCGAGAACGATGCCCATTTCAACAGGACTTCAATTAGTTGCGACGACTTTATTTGGAGTTATCGTATTTCATGAGTGGTCCACGACGATATCAGTCGTCCTTGGTGTATTAGCTCTCATTTGTATTATTATCGGTGTTATTTTAACTTCACTTCAAAGTGAAGAAGAAAAGAATGCAGAGCAAGCAGGGAATTTTAAAAGAGGCATTATCATTTTATTGATTTCAACAGTCGGTTATTTAGTTTACGTAGTAGTAATTAGACTATTTAACGTAGATGGTTGGTCAGCTTTATTGCCACAAGCAGTCGGTATGGTGTTAGGGGGCATTTTGCTTACTTTTAAACATCATCCATTTAATAAATATGCAATACGAAATATTATTCCAGGATTAATTTGGGCAGCTGGAAATATGTTTTTATTCATTTCGCAGCCGCGTGTTGGAGTGGCAACAAGTTTCTCGCTATCACAAATGGGAATTATTATTTCAACGCTTGGCGGGATTCTTATATTAGGTGAAAAGAAAACGAAACGTCAATTAACAGGCATTGTTATCGGTATCGTTTTTATTATTGCAGCCGGAATTATGTTAGGTATAGCAAAAAGTTAAAGGAGGTATGGAAATGTATAGTGATTTAGAAGGGAAAGTAGTCGTTATTACAGGATCAGCAACTGGTCTTGGAAGAGCGATGGGAGTGAGGTTTGCTAAGGAGAAAGCAAAAGTAGTGATTAACTATCGCTCACGCGAGTCAGAAGCACATGATGTATTAGAAGAAATTAAAAAAGTAGGTGGAGAAGCGATTGCTGTAAAAGGTGATGTGACGATTGAATCCGATGTTGTGAATCTCATTCAATCTGCTGTGAAAGAATTTGGTACGCTCGACGTTATGATTAATAATGCAGGGATAGAAAATGCAGTACCATCGCATGAAATGCCGCTTGAAGATTGGAATAAAGTAATCAATACAAATTTAACAGGCGCTTTTTTAGGAAGCCGTGAAGCGATTAAATATTTTGTAGAGCACGATATTAAAGGATCTGTTATTAATATGTCGAGTGTTCATGAGAAAATTCCGTGGCCACTATTTGTGCACTATGCGGCGAGTAAAGGCGGCATTAAACTGATGACGGAAACGTTAGCGCTAGAATACGCACCAAAAGGCATTCGAGTAAATAATATTGGACCAGGTGCAATAAATACGCCCATTAATGCAGAGAAGTTTGCTGATCCTAAAAAACGCGCTGACGTAGAAAGTATGATACCGATGGGTTACATCGGAAAACCGGAAGAAATTGCAGCAGTTGCAACGTGGCTCGCTTCATCGGAGGCCAGTTACGTAACTGGAATTACGTTATTTGCAGATGGCGGAATGACGTTATATCCATCGTTTCAAGCGGGGCGCGGGTAATGGAAAAGGACAAAGAGGTTTATCTCTTTGTCCTTTTTTCTGCAAAAAAAAATAGCGGCCAGCTATTTTAAATTTAATGATTAATTGTCTCTTGAAGATATTCTGTTGCTTGATGTTCAGAAACATTTTGTACGAGTGCAACCTCGCTAATCATCATTTTTCGGGCATTATCTAGCATTTGTTTTTCGCTCGCATTTAAAGCTCTCTCTTTATTACGGCGAAGTAAATCCCGAACAACTTCTGCACTATCTTGCAGATTGCCGTTTTTCATTTTTTCCATATTCATTGTATATCTTTGTTTCCAGGAAAGTGATGTGTCTGATTCCCCGTTTTGAAATTCAAGAAGTATATCATCTAACGTACCTTTATCTACGATATAACGAATACCTGATTTTTGTAATTGATCCATAGGAAGCATTACTTGCATATCTTTACTAATGATACGTATCACACAGTATTGACGTATAGTTCCTAATATTTCTTTCTCTTCAATGGCTTCGATGACTCCTGCGCCGTTCATTGGATAAACGATTTTATCACCAATTTGAAACAAATCATCCACCTCCATATGTGGTAACCATCTTTAATGATAACACAAGTTAATAAAAATGTCAAATTTTATATAATACCATAATAATTATATTTGAGTCAATAAGCAAAAGCTCTTTTTTATATATATTTTTTTGCTCTTACTTATCTATGATTTTTTTAGAAAAATAGTACAGGTGAAGAAGGAAGGCATATCCACTTATTTTTAAGCATAAAATGTAAAATCGCTAATACAATATACCTAAATCCGTTCTTTGCAAAGGAGGGAGAGAAGGTGGGGCGCACAATAAAAATTGATATTACAAATAAAGTTGTAGCTAAATTTAGACCAGATTGTTTGGAATTATATACGAGTAAATTTATGATAGGTAAGTTTTATGTCTATACTGAAGGTAAACAATATGTGTTAGAAGACGGATATATATATGAAGACGGAAAATTTTATCGCATCATAGATACGCACCGTGGCAATAATCAAGCGGCGGAGGGCTGCGATCTAGGATGGTGTTAACATGATTCGTGTGAAAGTGTTTGATGAAAGTCACGAAAAAGACTTAGAAGACGCTGTAAATGTGTTTTTGAAAAAGATTGATGATAGTAACTTTGTAGATATTAAGTATCAAGTCGGTGTTTCGATTAACGATGATGAAAACCAAATTTATTGTTTTTCAGCAATGATCGTTTATAAAACATAAAAAAGAGCTGGGTGAGCCAGCTCTTTTTTATGTTTTATGTTGGGACAACATGTGTCGGTAATACGTTCATAATAGATTGGTTTGCACTTAATTTCTTCGTCGTTAAAAGAGGCTCCCCAGTTTCATGGTTTTGGGCATCTGTACACATACCAAGGTGATAACGATCACCTAAAAATGGATCAATATAAAAACCGTTTTTGAATACTTTATCATTCGGATGTTTTTCATGATGAATGTCAGAGCAGTTAATGCAATAGAACATAGTTCTCATCCCCTTTTTATTTTTGTTTGAAAAAAGTGAGTCGGTAGTCATTTCGCTCCTAAGGAAATGTTGAGGAGAAGAGAAATAACTACCTACTCAAATGGTGGGCATATTCCTTCTGATTTTTCATATCTCGCGTAGTGTCCATGAGGGAAGGAGGAGAGACGAAATACGCATGATATACGTAAGGCACTTCTTTCAAGATGAATGATGGATTTTCATGTTGAGAGAAGTTTTTTATTTTTTGTTGCCTTTGTGAGTATATTATGAAGGAACGCTGAGAGGGTGTTTGTCCTGTTGAAAAAATGTTGAGAATTTCTCAACAGTAAAAAAGAATCAGCGTTGACATGAAACGAAAAGGTGTTATATCATCTAAATGTAACCAAAAGGTGTTATATTTGATGACCGAATAAAGGAGAATGAAAATGGAACAACAAAATACATTAACTGATATTAAACAAACAATCGTTTTCAACGCGTCTATTCAAAAAGTGTGGAATGTGGTATCAACTGCAGAAGGGATTGCGTCATGGTTTATGCCAAATGATTTTGTATTAGAGGTAGGACATGAATTTCATGTGCAATCACCATTTGGGCCATCACCATGTAAAGTGTTAGAAATCGATGAGCCAAACCACCTATCTTTCTCATGGGATACAGATGGCTGGATCGTTTCATTTAATCTGAAAGACCTAGGAGATAATAAAACAGAATTTACGTTAATTCACGGCGGCTGGAAACATCCTGATGAAATTCTTCCGAAAGCGAATGCGAAGAGCTCTATTATTCGCGACAGAATGAGCGGAGGCTGGGTAGCGATTGTACATGAAAAACTGAAAAAGGTTGTCGAAGGCTAAGTGTCCTCATCGGCAGCGAAATATGATGTATTTCAAGCAATTGCTGATCCAACCCGCCGAGAAGTAATACGGTTATTAAGTGATAAAGAGTTACCGATTTCCAAAATAACGGATCATTTTCCGATGAGTCGTACTGCGGTTGTAAAACACCTTCATATTCTTTCAGAAGCGAATTTAGTAAGCGGAAGAAAGAGCGGAAGAGAGAAGATATATCGCTTGCACCCAGAACCATTAGAGGAATTACAACAGTGGCTCTCGTACTATGAACGTTTTTGGGACAATAAATTGTCCATGCTGAAACATATTGTGGAGAATGAAGAGTAAAAGAGGATGACCGAAATGGTCATCCTCTTTATTATTGCTCACTTGTTTGTGTAGCTGGCTTTAATAAAAGCCAAGCGATAATTAAAGTTAATACAGCTAATACGAAAGTGCTCATATAAATGACGTGTACACTTGCTGCTAATGCGGATTGTGATTCAGTTGCTACATTTGCTGTAGTTCCGCCGTGTCCGCCAGATACAAGATCAAGGTTTTTAATGCCGCGTGCGTGAATCATCGTATTAAAGATTGTTCCAAAGATTGCAGCACCTAACGTTTGACTAAATGTATTAATAAATGTGTTTAAACCAACGGCTGTTCCGCGTGTATGAGCTGGTACGGCTGCTTGAATTGTTACCATATAAATTGGTGTCACAAGCCCCATTCCTAAGCCGAATAATCCGACTGCTACATAAATAAGGAACGATGGTGAATTTGTTGATAATGTAAATAATAAGAACGTAGCGACTGATAAAATGCTAGCTCCAAGTAAAATGATTTGTTTCGTTTTTAATTTGCCTACTAAGTTACCGGAGAAAATAGCGCCAAATGTCCACATAACAGGGATTGGCATTAAAATAAGTCCAGCTTCCGTTGCATTTTTTCCTAATACACCTTGGCTCCAAATTGGAAGGTACATTGTAATACTAATGATCATTGCGCCAGCAATAAGCGTTAATATGTTTATCGTAGATAATGTACGGTTAGAGAAAAGTGCTAGCGGAATTAATGGTTCCGGAGATTTTTTCTCGATGAATAAGAAAATAATGAATGAAACGACGGCAAAGATTAATAGGCCGATAATTGTAATGTCTCCCCAGTTTTGCTTACTGCTACCTGTTAATAGTGCATATAGTAGAGCAATCGTACTTAATGAGAAGACTGTTGCACCAAGATAATCGATATGGTGTTTAGCTGGTTTAATAGATTCTTTGTAGTAAATTGCAATCATTAAGCAAGCGATAATTCCGAATGGAACGTTTAAGAAGAAAATATAACGCCAAGATAGGGAATCAACTAAAAATCCACCTACTAACGGTCCGATAACACCAGATACACCCCAAACGGCACTCATCCAGCCTTGTGCTTTCGCGCGGTCTTTCGCTTCGCTATATAGGTCTCCAATAATCGTCATTGTGATCGGCATGACAGCACCAGCACCAATACCTTGAAGAGCGCGGAAGAAAATTAATTGTTCCATTGATGTAACGACTCCGCAAAGTGCAGAACCGACTAAAAAGATTGTAGCTCCGATAAGTAAGACTTTTTTACGGCCAAATAAATCAGCAAGCTTTCCGTATATTGGAGTCGAAACAGCTGTTGCAAGCATATAAATTGCATATACCCAACTAACAAGTTCGACGCCTGACAAATCACTCGTTATACGAGGGATTGCTGTACTAACAATCGTTCCTTCAACCGCAGAAAGAAACGTCATTAGCATTAAAGACATCATGACTTTTTTTCTCATATGTTTTCCCCTTACCCTTTTTCAAATATTCAACAATATAAAATATAAAGGTACTAAGGTATATAAAGCAACAAAAAAGCAATGGGAAGTTAGTTAGAGGGGATATTTGTCGCTTCTTGTCGGTAAGTCGATATATTTAAGGAATCGCCGATATCATTTCATGTGCCTATAAAAAAAGAAACAGGAAGCCCTGTTTCTTTTTTTAGTACTGCATTTTCGCGTTTTCTCCAGCTGTTGTTCCGGCAATTCTACCAGTAACAAGAGCAGATGTAATATTATAGCCGCCAGTATAACCGTGAATATCAAGAACTTCTCCGCAGAAATATACGCCGTTCGTGAATTTAGAAGACATTTCTTTCGGATTAATTTCTTTAACGGATACACCGCCGCCAGTAACGAATGCTTTTTCAATTGACTGCGTACCATTTACATTCACAGTAAATTCTTTAAAGTCTTTCACAAGTGCACGAATCTTTTCGTGAGAAACTTGTCCAGCTTGTTCACTACCGTCAATTTCATTTTTTTCTAATAAGAATAGGAAGTAACGCTCAGGTACATAACCTTTTAAAACGTTTTTAATTCCTTTTTTCGGATCTTCTTTCATTTGTTTCAGCATGCGCTGGAATAGTTGTTCACTATTTTCTTCTGGCAATGCATCGATACTCATTTGTACTGTATTCGTTTTAAACTTTTTCAGTGCTTTCACGACGAATTGACTACAGCGAAGAGCAGCAGGACCAGATAGGCCGAAATGAGTGAAGAGCATGTCCATTTTATGAGAAATGATAGCTTTTCCTTTCGGGTTTAATACGCTTAAGTTTACATCGCGTAAAGCAAGACCTTGTAAGGAGCGGTCACGAATAAATGGTTCGTTTGAAAGGATAGGTACTTCTGTTGGGAATAATTCTGTAATTGTATGCCCAGCTTTTTCAGCCCAAGCATATCCGTCACCAGTAGAGCCAGTTTGAGGAACAGATTTTCCGCCAACAGCGATAACAACGTGATTCGTTTCTAGCACTTCGCCAGTTTGTAGTACGACTGCCTTCGTTTGACCATTCTCGTATTCAATTGTTTCAACGGGTGTATTCGTACGTATTTTTACACCTAAGTCTTTTAATCGTGTTAAAAGTGCGTCTACTACTGATTGTGCTTTATTTGATACAGGGAACATACGGCCGTGGTCTTCTTCTTTCAGCTTTACACCGAGATTTTCGAAGAATGTAATAATATCTTCATTATTGAAAATAGAAAAAGCGCTGTATAAGAAGCGGCCGTTTCCTGGTATATGTTTAACGATTTCATCAAGTGGTAGACGGTTCGTTACGTTACAACGACCACCACCAGAAATCGCAAGTTTACGCCCTAGTTTATTTCCTTTATCAAGAAGTAAGACACTTGCGCCTTCTTCTGCAGCACCGATTGCAGCCATTAGCCCAGAAGGCCCGCCGCCGATGACAATAACATCATAATGCATAATATATCGACCTCATTTTCTACATTTCCTGCCTAAAAGAATAGCATGTTTTCCCTTAAAAGAAAAATAGAGTGAAGTACTGCTTAAGGAGAGAATTGTGGTACAATACAAAAGTTAGAGTTCAGCACTATCCTGCTATTTGTGGGCCATAAGACGAAAACCTTAATATGTAAGAGAAATAAAAAGGGGATTTGATAGCCCGTAAATGCTCGAATAGTTCAACTAATAAAGAGTAGGGAGTGAACACCTTCCCTGCAAATTATAGTTTCACTTTATGTAGATGTAGGAGGATTTTTGTATGTCCGATTCGAAATTTCTGCGCGGAACGCTTATTGTTACGTTAGGGACATTTTTAGTAAAGTTCTTAGGCATGATTTACGTCTTTCCGTTTCATGCATTAGTAGGTACAGAAGGCGGGACGCTCTATACATATGGATACATTCCATATACGATCTTTTTAAGTATTGCAACGGCAGGGGTGCCGCTTGCTGTTTCCAAATTTGTTTCCAAATATAATGCGCTTGGCGATTATAAAACGAGCCGGAGAATGTTCCGCTCGGGAATGGTTATGATGATAGTAACAGGAGTTCTTTCGTTCCTAGTTCTATATATGTCGGCACCATTGTTTGCAGAAGCAATGCTTGGTAAACAAAGTATACACAGTAATGTAGAAGAGGTTACGACGATTATTCGTCTTGTAAGTTTTGCACTTATTGTTGTACCAGCAGCGAGTTTAATTCGTGGTTATTTCCAAGGTCACCAATCTATGGGACCGACTACTGTTTCGCAAATTATTGAACAAATTATTCGTATCGTCTTTTTATTAGCAGGTAGTTTCATCGTTATTAAAGTACTTGGCGGTACAGTTGCAACAGCAGTTGGGGTAGCAACATTTGCTGCGTTCGTTTCAGCAGTTGGAGCGCTTGGTGTACTCATTTGGTACTGGTTAAAACGTAAAAAACATTTGGATCAATATTTAATTGAACAAACTGTACCAGAGTCGACAGTGAGTACCGTTCAATTATTTAAAGAATTATTTGCATATGCGATTCCTTACGTTGTAATTGGGTTAACAATTCCTTTATATCAACAAATTGATACATTGACATTTAACTCAATTATGCAAGCGATTGGCCAAGGTGATATCGCAGAACGAGCGCTTGGTATTTTCACAATGTGGACGCATAAATTAATTATGATTCCTGTATCGCTTGCAACAGCGTTTAGTTTAACGCTTGTACCAGCGATTACAAAATCATTTACTGAAAAACAATACCGTTATTTAAAGTTACAAATTACACAAACATTCCAGGCAAATATGTTCTTAACATTGCCAGCAGTTGTCGGTATTTCAACACTTGCATATCCAATTTATACTGCGTTTTATGACTCAGATCCATTAGGTGGACAAGTGTTAATGTGGTATGCACCGGTTGCGTTGTTATTCGCTTTATTTACAGTAACAGCAGCAATTCTGCAGGGAATCAATCAACAAAAACATGCGATTGTCGCGCTTATTATGGGTGTTATTTTGAAATTCGTATGTAACGTAATCTTTATTCGTTATTTCGGTACGGTTGGAGCAATTTTAGCAACAGCAGTCGGCTTCTTAGCTTCCGTATGGTATACGAATAGACAAATCAAAAAACATGTACACTATTCATTTGGTGTTGTATATAAGAGAACATTCCAAATTGCAGTATTAACACTTGTAATGGTCGTTGCTGTAAAGTTATCACAATGGATTCTGTCCTTCATGATTTCGTCTGATGGCCGAATTGGTGCTCTTATTACAGTTGTGATTTGTGCAGGTATTGGTGGGCTTGTGTACGGATTGTTAGCAATTCGCACGGGAGTACTGGAAAGAGTATTTGGCGGAGAAGCGTTAGAGAAAATCCAACGTAAACTTGGCAATAGATTCAAAATAAAGTTGAAATCAAAAGGGGCGTAATTACGTCCCCTTTTCTATGATAAACAAAGAAGGTGAAAAACGTGAGATTAGATAAATTATTAGCGAATATGGGATATGGAAGTAGAAAAGAAGTAAAGAAATTGTTGAAAGACGGCGTTGTGAAAATTGATGGAACGCCAGTGAAAGATGCAAAGGTTCATGTAAATGTAGAAGAGCAAGAAGTTATGATTCACGGTGAAGTTGTGGAATATAAAGAGTTTGTTTACTTAATGATGCATAAACCACAAGGCGTTATTTCAGCGACAGAAGATGATAATCATGAAACAGTAATAGATTTATTAGAGTTAGAAGATGCAATCTTTGATCCGTTCCCAGTTGGAAGACTTGATATTGATACGGAAGGTTTCTTATTGATAACAAATGACGGGAAGTTATCACATCAATTGTTATCTCCGAAAAAGCATGTGCCGAAAAAATATTATGCACACGTTGCAGGAGTCGTAACAGAAGAGGATGTAAAAGAGTTTGCTAAAGGTGTTATTTTAGATGATGGCTATGAAACAAAGCCAGGTGCACTTACAATATTAAAAAGCGATGAGATTTCTGAAATTGAGCTTGTTATTACAGAAGGAAAGTTCCATCAAGTAAAGCGTATGTTTGAAGCGGTAGGGAAAAAAGTAGTCTACCTAAAGAGAACAGAGATGGGACCATTAGTATTAGATGCAGAGTTAGAACTTGGAGAATACCGAGAGCTATCAGATGAAGAAGTAGAAATGTTAAAAACATATCAAGTAGATACTGAGAAATAGTGCTGTTTTTCGGCGCAGAAAAGACCCCTTTCTAATGAGTTAGAAAGGGGTATGTATTTATTTACATACAATTATTTTTTCATTATGAGGTCATTCTCACTTTCTTTCCTGTTGTTGTCCACTTACCGCGGCAAGGGCTATACACGAGTTCATTAAACTGCAACACATTTAGATCACGTTGTATCGTTCGCGGTGTGATCCCGAACTCATCTACAAGGTCTTTCGTCGTTACCGTTCCGTTTTCATTGATGTACATATAAATTGATTTAATGCGTGTTAGCATACGAGTAGTTGTAGGTTTCAAGAGAAAACCACTCCTCTACTAGTTTTTTTGACCCCATTCAGGAAAGAAGGTCGTTACTACCATTGTACTCTACATGATAAAATTCATGCTTTAATCTACTTAAATTTTACAAAAGTTTAACAAATATTCATATAGAAAAATATTGGTAGTTGACATTGTATATATGGTCAGTCAACTAACTCATAAAATTCTACGTAAAACGCCAAATTCCTGCAAAATTTTTTGGGAAAATAAAAGAAAAACTAATGAGAAATATCTGAAATATTACAATTGTTCGGTATTTGGTTTTCGTATATAGCATAAGAGATTTCGGTTTGTTATGATGAAAGAAACAATATAGTGAAGGATGGATGCGTGATGTCAGCAATTAATTGGACAGAAGAAGTTGCAAAACGAAAAGATGATTTAATTCGTGATACACAACAATTTTTACAAATTAAAAGTGTATGGGAAGAAGAATCGGCGAAAGAGGGCGCACCATTCGGTGAAGGTGTAGAAAAAGCTTTATCTTTCATGTTACATAAAGGGGAAACTGAAGGTTTTACTTCTAAAAATTTAGAAGGATATGCAGGTCATCTTGAAATGGGACAAGGAAAAGATTTAGTAGGTATTCTTTGTCATGTTGACGTTGTACCAGAAGGAGACGGCTGGACGACTCCTGCATATAGTGCAGATATTCGTAATGGAAAGATTTTTGCACGTGGTGCAATTGACGATAAAGGCCCAACGATGGCAGCTTATTATGCGATGAAAATTGTGAAAGAATTAGGTTTACCTCTTTCAAAACGCGTTCGTATGATTCTAGGAACAGATGAGGAAAGCAATTGGAAATGTGTAGATCACTACTTTAAAAACGAAGAAATGCCAACAATCGGTTTTGCGCCAGACGCAGATTTTCCAATTATTAATGCAGAAAAAGGAATTTCTGATATACAAGTTGTGCAAAGTGGTAGTGAAGAGAAGAAAGGTACATATGAACTTGTTTCATTTGAATCAGGTCGCCGTTTAAATATGGTTCCTGATTTTGCAGAAGCAATTATTATAGGAGAAGATGTAAATGCACTTACAGTAGCATATGAAGAGTATTTACAAACTGCTAAAAAAATAGGTGAAGCCATTGTAGAAGGTAATACGGTGACGTTGCAAATTAAAGGGGTTTCAGCTCATGGATCTACTCCAGAGAAGGGTGAGAATGCAGGTTTATTACTGGCAAACTTCTTAACGAAAGTCGCTCTTGATGGAAAAGGAGCTTCGTTTGCAACATTTGCAACAGAAACATTTACTGGTGATATTTATGGTGAAAAGGCTACTATCGCTTATAAAGATGAAGTTAGCGGTCCGTTAACAGTGAATGTTGGTCGTCTTTCTTATACGAAAGAAAATGGTGGTAATTTAGGATTAAATGTACGTTATCCAGTTACGACTAACTTTGAAGAGATGATTACGAAGTTAAAAGAATACGTTGGTACTCATGGATTTGAAGTAGCGGACTATTCGAACTCTCGCCCGCATCATGTTGATAAAGACCACGTGTTAATTCGCACGTTGCAGCGCGTATATGAAGAACAAACAGGTGAAAAAGCAGAACTATTAGCAATCGGCGGCGGTACTTACGCTCGTTCATTGAAAGCGGGTGTTGCATTTGGCCCGTTATTCCCTGGAAAAGAAGAACTTGCGCATCAAAAGGATGAATATATTGAAATTGAAGACTTATTAAAAGCGACAGCAATTTACGCGCAAGCAATTCATGAATTAGCGAAGTAATAGATATATAAATAATAAGAGGCCGTCCCGATACATATTTTGGGACGGTTTTCTGTTACGTATCGTTTATTGTTAAGCCAATATAATTTCATTTATTAACACGACCTGAACTTGGTTAGACTTGTAGGGAAGTTTGATTCTTTTTACCTGAATGAGAAAAGAAAGAAAAGCAACAATAGAAAGAAGGAGAAGATGTACATGGAGCCGCATTATTTCGTCGCGATTACGTTACCAAATCATATAAAAGAAGTGCTGTCTAACTATAAAGAGGAAATGCAGGGAGAATTACCATTTCGTTCATGGGTACATAAAGAAGACTATCATATTACCCTTTCATTTTTAGGAAGTGCGACAGAGGAACAAGTAGATGGAATACAGAATGGATTACAAACACTTACGGAAATGAAAGAACTATCGTTCACATTAAAAGGATTTTCAACATTCGGTATGGAAGATAGGCCGCGTATTTTTTGGTCGAAGGTAAGTGAGAATCACGATTTGTTCCAGTTACAAAAGCAAGTACACGCTATTTGTGAAGGGAATGGATTTTCTTTAGAAACACGCCCGTATCATCCGCATATTACTGTTGCTCGTAAATGGGTAGGAGAAGAGAAGTTTGATTTAGAACATATAAAGGAAGTGCCGGAAATATCATTTCAAGCGGATACAATTACTTTATACGAATCTCACGTGAAGGAGACACCGAAGTATAAAGCGATTGCTGAAATAAAATTACAAAAATAGAATGTATGAAAACGTTTTTTATACAGGTGAATATACTATAGAGAATAATGTGTTACTGTATAGAGCTTTGCTGATAAGAAAAGCCTTATCATTTGCAGCTCGTTTCATTTAACTTTAAGAATGATGGTGATTTTTTTATGTTGAAAGTAAAACGTCCATTTGATGCCTATTTAGATGAAATGAATAAAATTACAATTTTGCTCCCACATGCGTATGGAACAAGTCGGACATTTCGTTTGCAAGAAGGAAGTAACGTGACAGATTTACCGATTTCTCATACGATTGCGCTTCCGGATGCAACGAAGTATGAGTGCTTTATAGAAGAGCCGCTAGATGTGGGGAAGTATTATACAGTACGAGATGAACGGAATGAAGAAACAGATTTACAAATAGGTGCTGTCATAAGAACAGCGATTTTCGATGAAAAGTATTATTACGAAGGTACAGATTTAGGGGCTGTGTATCAAAAAGAGGAAACGACATTTAAAGTATGGGCTCCAACTGCGAGGCTTGCGAAAGTAAGAGTATATAAAAGTGATAAAGAATATACCGATTATGAAATGTATAGAGGAGAAAATGGAGTTTGGACTCATACATTACAAGGCGATTTAGCCGGAGCAAAGTATACATTTCTTGTTTGTATTAATTTAATATGGAATGAAGCTGTGGATCCTTATGCAAAGTCAGTGACTGTAAATGGGAAGTACGGCGTTGTTATCGATTTAGAAAAGACAAATGTAATAAAGCGAGAGCAATTACCACCATTACAGGCAATGACAGATGCCATATTGTATGAACTGCATATTCGTGATGCTACTATTCATCAGGGCAGTGGAGTGAGTAAAAAAGGAACATATAAGGGGCTAATGGAAGAAGGAACAACAGGGCGAAACGGGACGTTAACAGGCTTGTCTCATATAAAGGATTTGGGTGTTACACATGTTGAATTATTGCCATTGTATTGTTTCGGTGGTGTAGATGAGGCGAATCCTTCCTCTGCATATAATTGGGGTTACAATCCATTATATTACAATGCACCGACGGGATATTATGCTACAAACGCATCTGATCCGTATAACAGGATAGTAGAGTGCAAACAATTGATTGAAACATTTCATGAGCACGGCATAAGGGTAATTATAGATGTTGTATATAATCATGTGTATGAAAGAGAGCTATCATCATTTGAAAAGCTTGTCCCAGGATATTATTTTCGTCATGGTGAAGATGGTATGCCTTCTAATGGGACGGGAGTCGGGAATGATATAGCATCTGAACGGAAAATGATGCGGAAATTTATTGTAGAGTCTATTTTATATTGGCTTACTGAATACAATGTTGATGGATTCCGGTTCGATTTAATGGGAATTTTAGATGTTGATACAATGAATATAATAGAAAAAGAAGTGCGGAACATAAAGCGAGATGCATTGTTATTAGGAGAAGGGTGGGATCTACAAACACCACTTCCAGCTGAAGAAAAAGCAACGCTAAATAATGCGAAGAAAATGCCGCATATTGCGCAATTTAATGATCAATTTCGTGATGGGATAAAAGGGAGTACCTTTCATATAAATAAGCGCGGTTTTGCATTCGGTGGGTATGTAGATTGTAATCATTTGCAATATATAGCATCAGGAAGCCTGTTGAGTATGAAAGAAACAGGTCTGTTTTTAGAGCCTGTGCAAAGTATTAACTATGTAGAATGCCATGACAATATGACGATGTGGGATAAACTAATGCGCAGTAATGAAGAGCCAGAAGAGATTTTGAAAAAACGGCACCTTCTAGCGAGCGCGATGGTGATTCTTTCGCAAGGCATTCCCTTCTTACATGCTGGGCAAGAGTTTTATCGTACGAAGCAAGGAAATGAAAATAGTTATAATGCAAATGATGAAATTAATCAATTAGATTGGGATCAAAAAGAGAAAGAGATAGAGACCGTTAACTATATAAAAGGTTTAATTGCAATTCGCAAAGAGCACGGAGCATTCCGATTACAAAACGCAGACCTTATAAAAAAGCACATGACTTTTTTGCAAACCTCTCCAGAAGTACTTGCATATCAACTAGAACATGCAGAATCGTTTGGACCGTGGAAAGAGATTGTAGTTTTATTTAATAGCGGTTTAGAAGCTACAACAGTGCAACTCCCAAAAGAAGAAACGTGGTATGTGTTAGTAAACGAAAAGCAAGCGAAAATAGAGCCAATTTCTTCATTTAGAGGAAAGGAACTTAGGCTCGCTCCAATTAGCAT
Organism: Bacillus cereus; assembly: GCF_007678085.1. Taxonomy (GTDB): domain Bacteria; phylum Bacillota; class Bacilli; order Bacillales; family Bacillaceae_G; genus Bacillus_A; species Bacillus_A cereus_BE. The sequence continues at coordinate 166,892 of NZ_VEDW01000002.1, forward strand.
GTATATATTGACGATAATGTGACAAATCGCTACTTGACGATGAGAATGTAATAAATGTAGAATTGACAAAGGTGACGATTTTGATAAGTTGTCATTCTATGACTGGTTTTGTAAAATAAAATAGAGAGTTTTTGGCTTATGCCAAGTTTTCTTTTCATTTACAGTAAAATATATGAATCCACAACATGTGTAGAAATGTTGCGGTTTTTCTTTTCATAACTATAAAAGATAAGGATTTGTTAACGGGTAATGAATATGGAATGGTTGGAACAATTATTAGGAAAAGAGTGGAGTCTTGTACCGGCTGGTGGAGTAACGGGCGATGCATATATTGCGCAAAACGGACAACAGAAGTTATTTTTAAAGCGGAATACATCGCCCTTTTTAGCGGTATTGTCAGCAGAAGGAATTGTTCCAAAATTACTTTGGACAAGAAGGGTAACGAACGGTGATGTAATTTCTGCTCAAAAATGGCTTCCGGGACAGAAGCTAGAGCCAGAGGATATGAAACTAGAACGTGTTGCAAAACTTTTGAAGAAAATACACTCCTCTAAAGCGCTTGTACAGATGATTCAAAGACTTGGGAAGCAGCCGCTTCACGCACAAGAGTTATTACAACAACTGCAACTTGTTTTAAGAGGAGATATAAGGGATGATGAAACAATTCAGCAAGGCCTTCAATATTTAATGAATTCATTAAAAGATATTGAATACAATGAATTCGTTGTATGCCATTGTGATGTAAACCATAACAACTGGCTATTGTCGGATGAAGATGAGCTGTTTTTAATTGATTGGGATGGAGCTGTAATTGCTGACCCAGCTCTAGACCTCGGTATGTTATTATATTGGTACATTCCGCGCCACGAATGGAGCGAGTGGCTCGAATATTATGATATTGAAATGGATGAATCGCTGCTTAGGCGTATGAGATGGTATGTAATAGCACAAACGATTTTGTCTATTCAATGGCACACAACAAAAAAGCAGCAAGCAGAAGCTGAATATTGGCATCAATATTTACAGCAACTACTTGCTTCAGAGTAATACTTAAGAAAAATTGTCCATTCCAGCAATCCACTGAGTAAGTTGTTCTTGATTATTGGAAATGTGGTTGTCCAAATTAGAGGAAGATTTACCCGATTGACTATAAGAATATACATCGTTTAGCATTGCTTTAGCGTCACTACTTACATTATCGTTTGCGAGTAACGATTGAATGAGGCGCTCTAATTGCTCGCATTCAGAAACTGTCCCGCAACAATCACTTTGGTGATTGACTAAAATATCTTTCAGCACTTCTAATTGATGTTGTTGATTAATTGGCATGAACGGATCATCCTTTCGATGGTTTTTCTCTTCCTAGAAATGTAAGAGAAAAAGCTGTTTCGTCATGGAATGTTTAATGCTGTATGTAGTTTTTATCAAAATGGTACATCTTATACTTGAAAGAAACGGACCGAGTGCTCGTACGTACTTGGTTTTTTGTTTGGTAGATTGACTAAAACAGAAAGAAGGAATTATTCCTTTAAAATAGCTATGTAAAGAGAGGGAGACATCTATGCGTTTAAGACATAAACCATATGCAATGGATCGAATTAATGAGTATTCACATATCGTAATTGGAAACCCAGAGGAGCGCGCTGGTAACTGGAAAGAAGTATTTGGAAATGAACAACCAATTCATATTGAAGTAGGTACAGGTCGTGGCCGCTTTATGTATGATATGGCAAAAGCGAATCCACATATTAATTATATTGGAATTGAAAAATTCACAAGTGTTGTTGTAGATGCACTTGATAAATTAATTGAAGAAGAATTACCGAATTTAAAGTTAATTAATAAAGATGCTGAAGATTTAACAGTTTTCTTTGCAAAAGGTGAGATTGATCGCGTTTATTTAAACTTCTCAGATCCATGGCCAAAGAAACGTCATACGAAGCGTCGTTTAACGTATAAAACGTTTTTACGCAATTATGAAGAAGTGTTAGTAGAAGGCGGAGAAATTCATTTCAAAACAGATAACCAAGGTTTATTTGAATATTCTCTTATGAGTATGGCTGAGTATGGCATGTTATTAACTTACCTTAGCCTAGACCTTCATAATAGTGATTATGAAGGAAACATTATGACAGAATACGAAGAGAAATTCTCTAGTAAAGGTCATCGTATTTACCGAGTAGAAGCGAAATATCGTACAGAGCCTATGCAGTAATGCATAGGTTTTTTTACGTCTAAAATAATCAGAATTTTATGTTAAAATAAATTTAAAAGGGGGATGTGTAATGGAACAGTTACAAATTGGAGAGATAAAAGTGACGTGGCTAAAAGGTGGGAACACACATTTAGACGGGGGAGCGATGTTTGGCGTTGTACCGAAAGTACTTTGGTCACGTAAATACAAACATAATGATACAAATCATATTTATTTACGAACAGATCCGTTACTTTTGCAAACGAAAGACGGTAATATGCTGATTGATTCCGGAATAGGAAACGGGAAATTGAATGAGAAGATGAAGAGAAATCAAGGTGTAACAGAAGAATCATCGGTTTATGGATCATTAGAAAAACTAGGATTAAAGCCTGAAGATATCCACTATATTTTAATGACGCACCTTCATTTTGATCATGCATCTGGTTTAACAAAATGGGAAGGTGATCACCTTGTACCGGCGTTTCCGAATGCGAAAATTTACGTAAGTGAAACAGAATGGAATGAAATGAGGACCCCAAATATCAGGTCGCGTAATACATATTGGAAGGAGAATTGGGAGCCGATTGTAGATCAAGTTGTTACATTCCAGCAAGAAATAGAAATTACAGATGAAATTAAAATGGCGCATACAGGCGGTCATAGTAATGGACATGCAGTTATTGCTTTGGAAAGCCAAGGTGAAACGATGCTTCATTTAGCGGACCTATTGCCGACGCATGCCCATCAAAATGTATTGTGGGTAATGGCATACGATGATTACCCGATGACATCAATTGAAAATAAGCAAAAGTGGATGAAGTACGGCGCTGAAAAAGATGCGTGGTTTACGTTTTATCATGACGCGTATTACCGTGCAGTAAAGTGGGATGAAGAAGGGCATATTGTAGAAAAGATAGAGCGGAAAACGAGTATAGAAGCATAAAAATGGGAGGGGGTTCCAGCAGTTTGTTGGGGCAGCCTCCTTTTCTGTTGTCGGTTTTTATCGGTAAGTCGATATATTTCAATAATCGCCGATATAATTTCAATTACTATCCGCAATTAAAAAATAAGAGGTTCACCTAATGGGAACCCTCCTTTTTATGCTGCTATAACCTCTAAAACAGTACCTGTTTTAGCATCAACTAAAAATTCAAATCGTTCTTGTATATCATCTAACATCGTTGTAAGACCACCGCGATAAACTTCGTATGCGACATCATATTTTTCAAATGTCTCTGGAACCATATGTACCCAAGAGCCAGTAATTTCACCTTTATGACTTAATGCTTGTTTCACCATTTTCAATGCTTTTTCTGAAGAAATATGGGATTGTTCTTGGACTTTGTTTGCAACAAGATAACCAGCTGCGAATCCAACGCCAAGACCTGCTACTAAACCTTTCCAGCTCATATATTCACCTCAATTCTATAAAATAAAAATAGTGTACCGATAATAATTATAAATCAAATACAGCTAAAAAAGAAGAAACTAGAAACATTTCGAAAATTTCGTTACAATAAAAGAGGTATTCTACTAAGGTTTGAAAGAAGGGGACTTCGTGAATAAAGAGACATTACAATTATTTCGTACGTTAACAGAATTACAAGGTGCATCAGGTTTCGAACATGATGTACGCCGTTTTATGAAGCAAGAATTAAGCAAATATGCGGATGAAATTGTACAAGACGGTTTAGGTAGCGTATTTGGTCTGAAAAAAGGGGACGAAACTGGCCCACGTGTTCTTGTAGCAGGTCATATGGATGAAGTAGGTTTCATGGTTACGCAAATTACGAAAAACGGAATGCTTCGTTTTCAAACGTTAGGCGGCTGGTGGAGCCAAGTACTATTAGCGCAACGTGTACAAGTTATGACGAAGAATGGTCCTGTAGTTGGGGTTGTTGGTTCTATTCCTCCTCATTTATTGAGTGACGCGCAACGTGCAAAACCGATGGATATAAAAAATATGTTAATTGATATAGGTGCAGATAGCTATGAAGATGCGATTGAAATTGGTGTAAAACCAGGACAACAAATCGTGCCAATCTGCCCGTTTACGCCGATGGCAAACGAAAAGAAAATTATGGCGAAAGCTTGGGACAACCGTTACGGATGTGGACTTGCAATCGAATTACTAAAAGAATTAAAAGACGAAACATTACCAAACACATTATACTCTGGTGCGACTGTACAAGAAGAGGTAGGTCTTCGCGGTGCACAAACTGCTGCAAATATGATTCAACCAGACATTTTCTATGCGCTTGATGCAAGTCCAGCAAACGATGCATCTGGTGACAAAACGCAGTTCGGTCAATTAGGAAAAGGTGCTCTTCTTCGTATTTACGACCGTACGATGGTAACACATAGAGGAATGCGCGAATTCATTTTAGATACAGCAGAAACACACAACATTCCGTACCAATACTTTATTTCGCAAGGTGGTACAGATGCGGGCCGTGTACATACAAGTAACTCAGGTATCCCATCAGCAGTAATTGGCGTTTGCGCGCGCTACATTCATACACATGCTTCTATTTTACATGTTGATGACTATGCGGCAGCAAAAGAGTTAATTACGAAGCTTGTACGAACAACGGATAAAACGACGTTAGAAACAATTAAGAATAACGCGTAAGGAGGAAGGGCGAAAAACCCTTCTTTTTTTAGGTTGAATAGATGACTCATCCATATGTGGAAGCGGTTAGTGCCTAATTGATTCTCGCGTGAGGTATTAAAATCCGGGTTAGGAAGTGAGAGGAAGGCTGCATTTTAAGTTCGAATACAGCAATGGTGAGGGAATCCGTCTTCTTTTTTAGGTAGAAGAGATGAACTAGCGGTGTGTGGTGGCGGTGCTCCCATGTATAAAGAATAACTTGATTAAAGTAAGATGATGAATTTTTTTAGAGGTGGACGAAATGAAAGTAGTAGTTGGATCGAAGAATAAAACGAAAGTTGGTGCTGTGGAGAAGGTTTGGAAAGATGCTACAATTACATCTCTTTCTGTTCCTTCAGGAGTAGCAAACCAGCCGTTTTCAGATGAAGAGACGATGCAGGGAGCGGTTAATAGAGCGAAGCGAGCGCTGCAAGAAGGAGAAGCTCAAATTGGTATTGGGCTAGAGGGCGGCGTAATGAGAACGGAGCACGGTTTATTTATGTGTAACTGGGGCGCGCTAGCAACAAGTGACGGTAAAACATTCGTTGCAGGCGGGGCGCGTATTAAGTTACCAGACGATTTTTTAGCACCTCTTGAAGATGGAAAAGAGTTAAGTGAAGTGATGGAAGAGTTTGTGCAGAGAAAAGATATTCGTAGTCATGAAGGTGCAATCGGTATTTTTACAGATGATTATGTCGACCGTACGGAATTATTTGTACATGTTGTTAAGTTACTTGTTGGGCAGTATAAGTATGACGAAAAGCAAGCATAAACCTTGCACCGTGCGCGATGTATGGTAGTATAAAAGAAAGATTATAACATGAAAAAATGCACTCGTTAGAGGAGGAAATATAGATGAAATCATTAGAAAGCATGGAGCAATTCCAACAATTGAAAAATGAAGAGAATGTAGTCTTTATGTTCTCAGCAGAATGGTGCCCAGACTGCCGTTTTGTAGATCCATTTATGCCAGAAGTAGAAGAAAAATATAGTGACTTCTCATTTTACTATGTAGATCGTGATGAATTTATTGATCTATGCATAAAATTAGACGTATTTGGCATTCCGAGCTTTGTAGCGTACAATAAAGGTGAAGAAACAGGTCGCTATGTAAACAAAGATCGTAAAACACAAGAGCAAATCGAAGAGTTTATTGAAGGTTTAAAATAAGGCAATTTGCCAATTGAATTGTAAAACAACCTCTACCTTCGCGGGGGAGGTTATTTTTTTGGAAGGGAGGAAAACGAGATGAAGATGACAAGTAAAAAGATGAAAGATGAGTTAATGAAGAAATTATCTCACCCAGAATGGGACTTTCAGTATGATAGTGAGAAAGAAGTTCTACGTATAGAACAGAAAGACTCGAAAAAAGGTATTAACGTATCGCTTCCAGGAGTTGTGGCAAAATGGGAAGTGAATAAAGAAAAAGCAATTGAAGAGGTTGCCTATTACGTACAAGAAGCGTTAATTGCGATGCATAAAGAAGAAAATAGTACGGCGAAAATTTTACCTGTTATTCGCTCTACTTCTTTCCCGAAACAAGCAGAAGAAGGAAATCCGTTTATTATGACGGATCATACGGCGGAAACACGTATTTACTACGCGCTAGATTCGAATAAAACATATCGACTCATTGATGAGCGTCTATTACAGAAATTAGAACTGACAGAGCAGCAAGTGCGTGAAATGGCATTATTCAACGCTCGCTCATTAGGTTATGAATTTAAACAAGACACAGTAGCAGGGAATACATTCTACTTCTTAAACACAAATGATGGGTATGATGCGACTCGTATTTTAAACGAATCGTTACTACAATCGATGCGTGAAAAGATTTCTGGTGACATGGTTGTTGCTGTTCCTCACCAAGATGTATTAATTATTGCTGATATCGTCAACGAAATCGGTTATGATATTATTGCACAAATGACAATGAAATTTTTTGCCGAAGGGCATGTTCCGATTACATCACTTTCATTCGTATATGAAGATGGGGACTTTGAACCAATCTTTATTTTAGCGAAGAATCGGAAGAAGACAGATGGAAAAGAGAAAGGATGAACGAAGTGAACGTTTTTTACAACCTTGAAGGAATTGGTGACACTCTAATTGTTGCCTTACAAGATATTACTTTAGAGAACCGTACTTTTGATCGCAAAGGAGATGTTGCACGCGTATACGATCGTGAAAGCAATGTGACGGCAGGGTTCAACATCTTTAATGCATCTTCTTACTTAGAAGTAAAAGAAACAGGTAACCTAACATTAACGAAAGAACTTGTAGAACAAATCAACGGAATTTTAGCGAAGAACGGCTTTGAAGAAACAGTAGAAGCAGATCTTTCTCCGAAATTTGTTGTAGGCTATGTAGCTGAAAAAGAGAAGCATCCAAATGCTGATAAGTTAAACATTTGTAAAGTAGAAATCGGTACAGAAACATTACAAATCGTATGTGGCGCACCGAACGTTGATGCAGGACAAAAAGTTGTCGTTGCAAAAATCGGCGCTGTAATGCCAAGCGGTATGTTAATTAAACCAGCTGAACTTCGCGGAGTTCCTTCTTCTGGAATGATTTGCTCAGCACGTGAATTAGAGCTTCCAGATGCTCCACAAGAAAAAGGTATTCTTGTATTAGAAGATAGCTTTGAAGTTGGACAAGAGTTCAAATTTTAATTGATGTAAGAAAAGAGAGGTTGTCCTTTTGGACAACCTCTCTTTTCTATTGAATCGTTGATATATTGTGAGTTGTGATAGATATATGTAGAAAATCGTTCATATTCATAAGGATGTCACCTTTTTTCTTAAAATCTATATTGTGTTTTATAAACAAAATAGTTAAAATTTAGAAAAAACAGAAGGGGATAGCCGTATGAAACAACAACTAAAAATCGCAGAACTTCTGAAACGAATTGGAACTTCAAAACAGCAAGATATCGAATTAGGTTCTTATGAAATATATTTGTTTAGTGAAAATGAATTAGAAAAAGGACAAATCGGTTATCGATATGATAAACATAAAAATTCATTAATAAGTGAAGAAAGTGGAAAATGGAAAGAGGAATGGATTGTTATCGGATATGAAACAGATATGGGGGATCCGGTTTTTGTAAATGTATTTGATGATGCTTATCTAGTTTATACAGCAGAGCGTGGTACAGAAGCGTGGCAACCCGTTCATATTGGAAATATGGATGAGATTATAAAACAATTATAAGAAAAACTTTGAGACCAGTGCAAAGTGGTGGGAGAAAAACATGAAGTATATAAAAATAATGAGCATGATTGTATTCATTGGAATATATATGGGAGGTTGTTCACTAGAAGAGCCGAAAAAAGAAGTAACATCTTCTATGCAGGAAACAAACAAAGATAACAAAGAAGACGCACCGGTAGAAAAGCACCAAGAAGAACAAGAAAAGAAAGAAGAAACGCAAGTAGTTCAAACGAATGAGCAAGTGGAGCATAAGCAGGAGGAAGTGCGGGCCGAGGAAAAGAAAGAGGAAGCTACGCCAGTGCAGCCAACTGAGCAACCGCTGCAAAATAATGAACAAAAAGTAGAGAGTAATGAAAAACAAGGAAAGTTTCTCGTTGTGATTGATCCAGGACATCAACAAAAAGCGAATTTAAATTTAGAGCCGATTGGACCAGGAGCAACGACGCAAAAATATAAAGTGACAGATGGTACAACTGGTGTTGTGACGAAAAAAAGAGAGGCTGTTCTCGTATTAGAAATGGCTTTTCTATTAAAAGAAAAGTTAGAAGCAAAGGGAATACAAGTATTAATGACGAGAACGTCACAAGATGTGGATATAAGTAATAAAGAACGGGCGACATTTGCGAATGACCATAAGGCGAATTTATTTTTACGTCTTCATGCAGATGGTTCTGAAAGTCCGAATCAAAGTGGATTTGCTGTATTAACACCGGCAGAAGGAAGTCCGTATACGAAAGAGATTTATGCTGAAAGTCTTCAAATCTCTCAAACGATTGTAAATAAGATGAAAGAGAATCAGCAAGTGAAAGTGAATGGAATTAAATTCAGGGATGATCTTTCTGGATTTAATTGGGCCAAAGTACCTGGCGTACTATTAGAACTTGGGTTTATGTCAAACCCTGAAGAGGATAAAAAATTATCTGACCCACAGTATGTAAATTCTTTATTACGAAGTGTAACGGATAGTGTAGATGAATACTGGAAGAGTAAAGCTTAAACGCAGTCTTACATGTAAGGGTGCGTTTTTCCATATGAAAACACTCGTGAATTAGAATATTATGGATAAATATGACATGCTTAATTTTACCTGCACTTTTTGCCGAATGCTGATACAATAAAGGATGTTACTATTTAGTAGAAAGAGTGGTAAGCATGTTAGATTGGATGAAAAAGCTGTTTAACAAAGAGGAAGAACAAACAGCGATGAATAAAGAAGTACCGAAGCAAGTTGAAAGTCAGCCGAAAATTCCTCGTGTAAACCACTACACTGAAGCAAGAGAAGCACAAATGGCAAGTAGGAATGCAGGTAAGTGCCGTTTTCCATTAGTACCGGATAATGGGTTCGATGAAGAGGATGTTATAGAAACAGGGCATTTTGAAGAACAACCTGTTCAAGTTGTAACATATGAAAATCAGCCTACTCAAAGAGGAATCAAAGTGGAAAGAAGTAGACGACAGTATGTGGAGAAAGCAGTTTCTACATATGAAGAGCCGGAAATGCAATATGAACCGGAGCGAGAGCCTGTCGTAAAGAAAGCATCTGTACCTACGCAAGAAAGTAACCGTAGACCATTTCGTCCAACAGAAATGATTTCGCCAATTTACGGATATAATCGTCCTTCAGTAGAGAAAAAAGTTGTACAACAGGAGGAAGAAAAGGAAAGAGAAGACCTTGAAATATCTGTAGAGGGCAAACCAGTCGTTGATGCATGGTTAGAGAAAAAAGGATATACATTATCTGATTTTTCACAAGGACAAGCAACGAATTCTTCCAGTCATGAAGGTGTTGATCAGCGAGATCAACAAAATAAAAAGGAAGAAAAGTCAGTTGTCGATCAATGGCTAGAGAAAAACGGTTATGAAATTGAACGCCAAGAGCCTATAGTAGAAGAAAAAGAAGTGGTTCAAGAAATTAGTGCACCGCAGGAAGTTCCAGCAGCTGAATTACTTCATCAAACAATTGCTGAGCGTATGGAAGATGTGAAGCAAGAAAAAGATGTAGTGGCCCGAAACATTCTACAAGCAGAATTAGTAGATTCTAAAGTAGAGCACGAGGATACAATATTATCAGAAGAAACTAAACGTAATACAGAAATAGAACAACCTACTATTGAAGTAGAAAAGCAAGCTCCAGAAGAATCAGTGATTGTCAAAGCAGAAGAAAAGCTTGAAGAAACAATCATTGTGGAAATACCAGAAGAATTTGAAGAGGTAGAAGTAATTACAGAAACAGAAGAGCCAGAAGAAGCGGAAGTAATTGCGGAAACAGAAGAGCTAGAAGAAGTGGAAGTAATTACAGAAACAGAAGAGCCAGAAGAAGCGGAAGTAATTACAGAAACAGAAGAGCCAGAAGAAGTGGAAGTAATTGCAGAAGCAGAAGAGCCAGAAGAAGCGGAAGTAATTACAGAAACAGAAGAGCCAGAAGAAGTGGAAGTAATTGCAGAAGCAGAAGAG
>NZ_VEDW01000002.1:177498-177935 GCF_007678085.1 Bacillus cereus
GAAAGAGCCAGAAGAAGTGGAAGCAATTGCAGAAGCAGAAGAGTTAGAAGAAGTGGAAGCATTTGCAGAAGCAGAAGAGTTAGAAGAAGTGGAAGTAATTGCAGAAGCAGAAGAGCCAGAAGAAGCGGAACCTGTAGCACTTGAGGACACGCAGCAAGAAATGGTGTTAAATGAAGCAATTGAACAAACGAATGAATTCATACATGATGCTGAGGCTGATGAACAAACGAAGAAAGATGTTCAAAGCTTTGCGGATGTTTTAATTGCAGAAGAACAATCAGTTGTGGAAGAAGCACCGATTGCAGAAGAGCAATCAGTTGTGAAAGAAGCACCGATTGCAGAAGAACAACAAGTTGTAGAAGAAGCACCGATTGCAGAAGAACAACAAGTTGTAGAAGAAGCACCGATTGCAGAAGAACAACAAGTTGTAGAAGAAG
>NZ_VEDW01000002.1:178027-178460 GCF_007678085.1 Bacillus cereus
AGAAGAAGCACCGGTTGCGGAAGAGCAATCAGTTGTAGAAGAAGCACCGGTTGCGGAAGAGCAACAAGTTGTAGAAGAAGCACCGATTGCAGAAGAACAACAAGTTGTCCAAAAAGAAGAACCAAAACGTGAGAAGAAGCGTCATGTCCCATTTAATGTTGTTATGTTGAAACAAGACAGAACGCGATTAATGGAAAGACATGCGGCTAGAGTAAATGCAATGCAATCTTCTATGAGTGAACGAGTAGAGGAGAAGCCCGTACAACAAGTAGAAGAAACACCAGTGCAGCAAGTGGTAGTGGAACCACAAGTGGAAGAGAAACCAGTGCAGCAAGTAGTGGAAGAATCACGAGTGGAAGAGAAACCAATGCAGCAAGTGGTGGTAGAATCACGAGTGGAAGAAACACCAGTGCAACAAGTGGTAGTAGAACCA
>NZ_VEDW01000002.1:178555-316990 GCF_007678085.1 Bacillus cereus
ATGCAGCAAGTGGTGGTAGAATCACGAGTGGAAGAAACACCAGTGCAACAAGTGGTAGTAGAACCACAAGTGGAAGAAAAGCCAATGCAGCAAATGGTGGTAGAATCACGAGTGGAAGAAACACCAGTGCAACAAGTGGTAGTAGAACCACAAGTGGAAGAGAAACCAATGCAGCAAGTGGTGGTAGAATCACGAGTGGAAGAAACACCAGTGCAACAAGTGGTAGTAGAACCACAAGTGGAAGAGAAACCAATGCAGCAAGTGGTGGTAGAATCACGAGTGGAAGAAACACCAGTGCAACAAGTGGTAGTAGAACCACAAGTGGAAGAGAAACCAATGCAGCAAGTGGTAGTGGAACCACAAGTGGAAGAACGCCCAGTGCAACAAGTAGTGGTAGAGCAAGTACAAAAGCCAATTTCAAGTACGGAAGTACAAGAGAAAGCATATGTTGTAAATCAAAGAGAGAACGATATGCGAAATGTATTGCAAACACCACCGACATATGCAATTCCACCATTAACATTGCTATCGATTCCGCAACAAGCAGCGCTAGATAATACGGAATGGTTGGATGAGCAGAAGGAATTATTAGATACAACGTTTAATAATTTCCATGTTGGCGCACATGTTATTAACGTATCGCAAGGTCCAGCAGTAACTCGTTTTGAAGTACAGCCAGACCCAGGTGTGAAAGTAAATAAAATTACAAATTTAAGTGATGATATTAAGCTGAGTTTAGCAGCAAAAGATATTCGTATTGAAGCGCCGATTCCAGGGAAGAGCGCGATTGGAATCGAAGTTCCAAATAAAGAAAGTAAGCCCGTATTTCTTCGTGAAATTTTAAGAAGCCCTGTGTTTACAAAGAGCGAATCACCGCTTACAGTTGCGCTAGGACTTGATATTTCAGGTGATCCAATTGTAACGGATATTCGAAAAATGCCACACGGACTTATTGCGGGGGCAACAGGTTCTGGTAAAAGTGTGTGTATTAACGCAATTTTAACGAGCATTTTATATAAAGCGAAACCGCATGAAGTGAAATTAATGTTAATCGATCCGAAGATGGTTGAGCTTGCACCATACAATTCTGTTCCACATCTTGTAGCACCTGTTATTACGGATGTAAAAGCAGCGACAGCGGCTTTAAAGTGGGCAGTTGAAGAAATGGAGCGTCGTTATGAATTGTTTGCGCACGCTGGTGCTCGTGATTTAACTCGTTACAATACGATTGTAAGTGAGCGAGAAATTCCAGGAGAGACATTACCTTATATCGTTATTGTCATTGACGAGTTAGCCGACTTAATGATGGTAGCACCTGGTGATGTTGAGGAAGCAATTTGTCGTATTGCGCAAAAAGCACGTGCTTGTGGTATTCATTTATTAGTAGCGACGCAACGTCCATCTGTAGATGTTATTACAGGTTTAATTAAGTCAAACATTCCAACGCGTATTGCGTTTACTGTATCATCTCAAGTTGATTCGCGTACGATTATTGATATTGGAGGCGCGGAGAAATTACTTGGCCGTGGTGATATGCTATTTTTAGGGAACGGTACATCTAAGCCTGTTCGTGTACAAGGTGTATATGTATCGGATGATGAGATTGAAAAGACAGTTGATCATGTGAAAAAGCAAATGAAGCCGAATTACTTATTCAAGCAAGAGGATTTATTAGCGAAAACAGAACAGGCTGAGTCGGAAGACGAATTGTTCTTTGAAGCATGTCAATTTGTTGTAGAACAAGGGGGAGCGTCCACATCTTCTGTACAGCGAAAATTCCGCATCGGTTATAATCGTGCAGCACGTCTCATTGAAGAGATGCAATCGCAAGGAATTATTTCTGAAGCAAGAGGAACGAAGCCAAGAGATGTCCTTATTTCTGAGGATGAATTCGCTGCTATGCAGGAAACAAATGTATAGTAAACGGTTTTGCTGTATACTAAGAGAAAATGTTGGATAGTAAAGTAGGGAGTAAAGCGACATGAAAGAAATTGAATTAAAATTAAAAGGTGAAATAAATAGACTAACAAATAGAACATTTAAATTTGACGAACGTGTTGGAGAAGGTTGGTTCTCTGCCGTTTACTTTTTAAAGACTAGAGAAATCATTGAAGAATTTCGCCCGAAAAGTGTTGTAACGATGCAATTTTTCCAAAAGGAAAATGCAGTTCTTTGCGGAACAGATGAAGTGATTGCATTGCTACAAACATTCGCTAAAAATCCTGAGGAACTTGAAATTAACTCTTTAAAAGATGGCGATAATATTAGTCCGTTTGAAACAGTGTTAACAATTCATGGTCCTTATGAAAATTTCGGATTTTTAGAAGGTGTCATTGATGGGATTTTAGCTCGTCGTACATCAGTTGCGACAAACGTATATAACGTTGTCCAAGCTGCGCGTAGCGTAGATAAAGAAAAACCAGTTATTTTCATGGGAGACCGTGACGATCATTATACACAACAAGCTGGTGACGGTTATGCAGCATACATCGGAGGTATGAGCGCACAAGCGACGCATGCGATGAATGAATGGTGGGGCAGAAGTGGTATGGGGACGATGCCTCACGCATTAATTCAAATGTTTAATGGTGATGTTGTGGAAGCGGCAAAAGCATATCATAAGAAATTCCCAGAAGATGAATTAGTTGTATTAATTGATTACAATAATGATGTCATTACAGATGCACTTCGCGTAGCGCGTGAATTTGGATCAACATTAAAAGGTGTACGTGTAGATACGTCGCGCACGATGATTGATCAATACTTCATTCGCCACCCAGAAGTACTTGGAACATTCGATCCACGTGGTGTAAATCCATCGCTTGTATTCGCACTTCGTAAAGCGCTTGATGAAGAAGGATTCCAGCATGTAGATATCGTTGTAACTGGTGGATTTGATGAGAAGCGTATTCGTGAATTTGAAGCTCAAAACGTACCTGTTGATATATACGGAGTAGGAAGTAGCTTATTAAAAATGAATATTGGCTTTACTGGTGATAACGTAGAATTAAATGGAAAACCCGAAGCGAAAGCTGGTCGTAAATATCGTCCAAACCCACGTCTAGAGCGTGTTCAATTAGAAAAAAGAGAAGATATGTAAAAGAGAGAAAAACTGATAGGTGATTGACCCTATCAGTTTTTCTGTTATCATAGTATAGCGGCTTCTTTTTTGCTATAATGGATTTGTTATGGACATAAAAAAGAAGTACGTACGAGTTTATCCTGATAAGTGAAGGGAAGAATAACTTCACTACATCAAAAATGTATGATGATTACCAAAATAAGAAAAGATTCATATACTGTCTTATAGATAGGCCGTTGTATTAGTTCGAAATGTTGGAGGTTCTTTAAGATGACAGTTTACCATTTTGTAGGAATTAAAGGAACAGGAATGAGTTCATTAGCTCAAATTCTTCATGACATGAAGCATACTGTTCAAGGGTCTGATTATGAAAAGCGTTTCTTTACACAAACAGCGTTGGAAAAGCGTAATATCTCGATCCTTCCTTTTGATAAAAATAATGTAAAAGAAGGACAAGTGATTATTGCAGGAAATGCATTTCCTGATACGCATGAAGAAATCGTAGCAGCAAAAGAATTAAACATACCGGTACATCGTTACCATCACTTCTTAGGTGACCTTATGAACCAATACACAAGTGTTGCTGTAACTGGTGCACATGGAAAAACATCAACAACTGGTTTGTTAGCCCATGTAATGCAAGGTGCACATCCTACATCTTACCTTATTGGAGATGGAACAGGGCATGGGGTAGAAAATAGTAAGTATTTTGTATTTGAAGCTTGTGAGTATCGTCGTCATTTCTTGTCTTACAATCCAGACTATGCGATTATGACAAACATTGATTTTGATCATCCAGATTACTTCTCAGATATCAATGATGTATTCAATGCATTCCAAGAGATGGCATTGCAAGTGAAAAAAGGCATTATTGCATGTGGAGATGATGAAGAACTTCAAAAAATTCAAGCGAAAGTACCTGTTATTTTCTATGGATTTGGAGAAGATAATGATTTCCAAGCACGTAACATTCAAAAGAGAACAGATGGTACTATTTTCGATGTATTCGTTCGTAATACGTACTATGACACGTTCAAAATTACAGGATACGGCAACCACAGCGTATTAAATGCATTAGCAGTAATCGCACTTTGTCATTATGAAAACGTTGATGTAGAAGCAGTTAAGCATCAGCTAACAACTTTTGAAGGCGTAAAACGTCGCTTTAATGAAAAGCCAATGGGAGAGCAGGTTATCATCGATGACTACGCGCACCATCCGACAGAAATTAATGCAACGATTGAAGCAGCTCGTCAAAAACATCCAGAGCGTGAAGTTGTCGCTGTATTCCAGCCGCACACATTCTCACGTACAGAAAAATTCTTAGATGAGTTTGCTGAAAGCTTAAGCAAAGCTGACCAAGTATACTTATGTGATATTTTCGGATCAGCGCGCGAAAACAAAGGTGAATTAACAATCGAAGATCTGCAAAAGCGTATTGACGGTGCAGAATTAATTACAGATACAACAACGGATGTATTAAAGAAACATAAAAACGGCGTTCTAATTTTCATGGGCGCAGGCGACATCCAAAAATTCGAAGCAGCTTACGTAAAAGAAGTTCAAGTTGCAGAGAAGTAATAGAAAAGACGCATAGCTGTGGCTGTGCGTCTTTTTTGTTGTGTTCAATATATTTTAAAAAGCGTTGATATGTTGGTATTGTTCATTCTTTTTGTATAGTTGTTTTAATAAGAAGATATATAGTGAACTAAAAAGTACATATCCAATTAAATAATAGAATGAAAACATATCGAATTGTTTTGTTATCATAATTCGAATCGCGAAAAATGCAAATGGAAGTGCGATTAAAACGCTAGTACTAAAGGAAATCATTGTTTTTAAAAATTTTAATTGCTTTGTATTCCAATGGTTTTCTCTACAGATGAACCAAATATTGCTTGCGATAAAGGCTAATAAAAATGGTAAATTAGCTGAAATATTTATAAAGCCAAGTGCGATAGGTACTGATAAAGCCACAAGTGGAGCAACAGATAGTCCTGTAAAGTATTTAATAAATGTATTTGTAGATTGCTGTGCATCTTGAATAACATCTGTATATTCTACTGCAATTTCCTTTGCTAATTCTTTTGGAGGAAGAAATTCTTCAATCACGTGTGAAGGGATGATTTCTAATGGTACCCCTTCGCTGTCTTTACTTAATGCATTTTCATATAAATCTGATTTGATTTCTAGTACATGTTGTTCTCTTGCTGATATAGGTAAGTTTATTAAACCTTTGTCGAAATCCTGTAAGAAAGAAGTAATGAGTTCATTTGCAAAGAATTGTTCCTTGTTCATTTTTTATCCTCTCCTTTAGCTAGTAACATTAGAGCATGATACACTGCATCATAATCATGTAGGCGACTATTTAAAATTTCTCTCCCTTGGTCTGTAATTCGATAGTATTTTCTTTTTGGACCATCACCGGACTCTTCCCAATAGGAAACAGCCCAATTGTTTTTCGTGATTCGATTTAATATAGGATAAATCGAACCGTTTGGGATATGAAATACAGGGATATCTTGTAATGCACTTGTAATTTCGTATCCGTACATAGGTTGTTTACTTATTAAAGACAAAATAGCGAGATCAAAAACACCTTTACGTAATTGAATTATAAAATTATCATTTTTTTCCATACTTTAACTATATATGATTCGTATCTAGATATCAATCATATATAGTAGTTGTTCATATATAAAATTCAAAAGGAAGTGTGAATATTTAACAATTTATACCTATAAGTGTTAGAATAATAAGAAAACTAAAAGGGAGCTAACAAGTATGTTCACACTTCGAGTAGACGATGAAATCGAATTACAGTTATTAGAGAAGCATCATAAAGAGGACCTATATCAATTAATAGACCAGAACCGTAATCATTTACGAAGATGGCTTCCTTGGGTAGATGGGGTAAAATCTGCTGGTGCGTATGATGAGATTTGTCCGATGTGGTTAAAGAAGTTTGCAGAGGGAGACGGTTTTGAAAGTGGCATACGTTACAAAGGAAAGCTCGTTGGGATGGTAGGTATTCATCCGGTAAGCTGGGGGAAGAAAGCGGCAAGTATCGGGTATTACCTTGCAGAAGATGCTGGCGGGAAAGGTATTATGACGCGTAGCGTGAAGGCTGTACTTCACTATGCATTTGAGAATTTAAAATTAAATAAAATGGAAATTAGATGCGGTGTTGAGAATGTGAAAAGCCGCGCTATTCCAGAGCGTTTAGGTTTTAAGTTAGATGGTATTTTAAGAGATGATGAATGGCTATATGATCATTTTCAAGATATTGCTGTGTATAGTTTACTAGCTTCAGAATGGAAGGAGATTCGATGAACGAGAAGATACGCATTATTCCGTATGAAAGTACGTTTCAAGATGAAGTAGTAGATCTTATCGTTCATATTCAGCAAAAAGAGTACAATGTTCCCATTACGAAAGAAGAGCAGCCAGACTTACTTGAAATAGAAACGTTCTACCAAAGGGATTATGGAAACTTTTGGGTTGCAACTTATAATGATAAAGTAATTGGAACAGTGGCGTTATTAGATATTGGGAATCAGCAAGTAGCGCTAAGAAAAATGTTCGTAAAAAAAGAATTTCGCGGAAAAGAGTGGGGTGCATCACATAAGTTGCTCCAAACAGCAATTTCGTGGGCTGAGAATAAAAAGCTGAAAGATATTTACTTAGGAACGACAGTGAAATTTTTAGCAGCACATCGCTTTTATGAAAAGAATGGTTTTCAAAGTGTGAGTATAGACGAGTTGCCGAAAAATTTTCCAGTGTTAGAGGTAGATAAGAAATTTTATAGGTACATCGTGTAAAAGGTCATTCAGAAATGGCCTTTTTTATGGACTAAAACGGAAAAAGTGGTATAATTTAGGTTGGGTGGTGCGTGTATGAACATTCCGATTCAAAGAAGTAAATCGGCAGTAATTTTCGTTTGTCTCACGTTAGGTTTTATGTTCGTATATCCACTTGTCATGCTTTTCGCAAATAAAGAGCAGTGGATGTCAGCGTTAATTGGGATGGGTTTATGTTTCCTTGTAAATGTGCCACTCGTTTGGGAAGTATTTATTAAAAAGCATAAAGTAGAAAATGGCGTGTTAAAGTACGGTATTTTAAATGACGATATCGTATTGAAAGAGATAAGAATCATTCGTCAAGTTGGGAAATGTCTTGAAATTACAACAAATGCGTATAAAGTACATATGGTTGCGATACCGCAACAAATGGAGCAGTTTTTATTGCTTATAGAACAAGAGAATCCACATGTAAAAATAGAAATGGCAGGTAAGAAATGAAATATGTAAAACCTTTGTTTTGTTTGGAAATATTGCTGGTGCTTGCTATTTGCACTAGAGTATATATGAAATGGGATCTGCCCTTATATGAACCAATATTAATAGGTACTATCGCAGTGGTGCTTTTATATTATTTTCATTTTCAGCAAACAAAAAACGAAAAAAGTAGCTCTATGTAGTTAGGGGGATTAGAAATGAAAAAAGTCCTTATGTTATTTGTACTTCTGCTAACCGCATCCGTTCTTTTAATAGGGTGTAGTGCGAAGAAGGAAAAGGCTGATATGAACTTTGAAAAGGCACAAAGGGTTGAGATTGAATCACTTACAGATTCAAGTGATAAAAAAGTAATTACCGATAAGAAAGAGATTGAAAAGCTGTTTGAAGTCATGAAAATGGATAAGTGGGAAATGCAGTCGGCTCCTTTAGATACTCCGCAAGGGAAGACATTTAAAATGTACCAAGAGGATACAACAAAATTATCAGAGTCGAGTAAAGATAAAAAGGAATTACATGAAATTGGTACGATGACAGTATATAAAGATGTTCCGTATATTGAAGTTGAAATGAAAAATAAGAAAATGAGTTTTAAAGTGCCAGAAGATGTGGCGAAAGACTTATTAAAGTATTAAAAAACGCTCGGAGAAAATTCCGAGCGTTTTTATTATTATTTTAAGTTCTCTGGATTTAAAGCTTCTAATTCAGATACAACGAAGCGTCCGTCTTTACGGATTAGTACGTCATCGAAGTAAATTTCGCCGCCGCCGTATTCAGGGCGTTGGATGCATACTAAATCCCAGTGAATGTTCGAGTTGTTGCCGTTCCATGCATCGTCGTAAGCTTGTCCAGGAGTGAAGTGGAAGCTGCCATCGATTTTTTCATCGAATAGGATGTCTCCCATTGGATGTAAGATGTATGGGTTTACGCCGATTGCGAACTCACCAACGTAGCGCGCGCCTTCGTCTGTATCGAAGATTTTGTTAATGCGCTCTGTATCGTTTGCAGTTGCTTCAACGATTTGACCGTTCTCAAATTTAAGTTGTACATTTTCAAATGTATAACCGTTGTAAGGAGATGGTGTGTTGTAAGAAACTGTACCGTTAACAGAATCGCGAACTGGTGCAGAGTATACTTCACCGTCTGGAATGTTTAAATGACCTGAGCATTTAATAGCTGGAATGTCTTTAATAGAGAATGTTAAGTCAGTTCCAGGGCCAGTTAGACGAACTTTATCTGTTTTATTCATTAATGTAACAAGGCTATCCATCGCCTTATCCATTTTACCGTAGTCTAAGTTACAAACTTCGAAGTAGAAGTCTTCGAAAGCTTCTGTGCTCATTTTAGCAAGCTGTGCCATAGAAGCATTTGGGTAGCGAAGAACAACCCAGCGTGTTTTCGGAACGCGGATGTCTCTATGAACTTTCTTACCAACTGTTTGACCGTGAATTTGCATTCTTTCACTTGGCACGTCAGCTTGTTCGTTAATGTTATCGCCAGAGCGAAGACCGATATAAGCGTCCATATCTTTCATTACGCTTGCTTCATATGCAGCGATTTGTTCGAAATGTTCTTCAGTAGCACCCATTAATAAAGAGCGATCTACTTGATGATCTTTTAAAGAAACGAATGGGAAACCACCAGCTGCATATGCTTCTTTTACAAGTGCAGTTACAAGTTCTTTTTGTAAGCCAAAGTTTTCAATTAATACTTTTTCGCCTTTTTGTAAGCGGATAGAGTAGTTAATTAAATTGTATGCTAACTTTTCAATGCGTGGATCTTTCATATGTAAAGCCTCCCTACTAATTATGTATCCTCTCCTATTGTAACCTACTTAGTGGAATTTGTTGAATCATTTATGTTAAAGTTAACGAATAAGTATGAAAATTCTAATGAAAAGATAGGGATTAGAACGAAACGGAAAATGATTGTATAATAGGAGAAAGTATGAAAAAGATAAAGGAAGTGATGAAATGCAAGTTCTTTTATATGTAAGTGCGGCTATTATCGCGGTTGCTTTCGCTGTATTAGTAGTGTATGTATGCAGAACGTTGTTATCTGTTCAGAAGACGTTAGAAAACGTTGCAAGCACGTTAGAAGGTTTAGAAAAGCAAATGCAAGGGATTAGCGTAGAGACGGAGCAATTATTACATAAAACAAATGCGTTAGCTGATGACATTCAACAGAAGTCACAATCATTAAATAAAGTAGTATCGGGTGTAGATGGAATTGGAACGACAATCCATTCCTTAAATACGAAACTTCGTAATGTATCAGAGTCTGTTACGGACGAAATTGAAAATAATGCAGATAAAGTAGCGCAAGTTGTACAGTGGAGTAGCGCAGCAATTGAAGTATACAATCATTATCGTGCGACAAGACAAGAGAAAAAGGTTGAAAAAGAAGAGCGTAAATTAGAAAGACTTGAGAAAAAAGCTGAAAAGAAAGAGAAGCGCTCTAGACTTCGTATGAGAGGTGAATCATGATGAATATGACAAAAGTTGAAACAATTGAAGAGCTTGAAGTATTAGTAGAAAAAAACGAGCCTTATGTTCTTTTTAAACATAGTACGACATGCCCGATTAGTCATGGTGCATATACAGAATTTCAAGCGTATTGTAGTGAAGAAAGAGCAGTACCAGCGTATTACTTATACGTACAAGATGCGAGAGATGTTTCGAATCGTGTTGCAGAACAGTACAGCATTAAACATGAATCTCCGCAAGTGTTATACATAAAAGATGGGATGGTAGTGTGGAATACGTCTCATTGGAACATTAAAAAAGACGCTTTAGAAGAGAATATTAAGTAAAAAGAAGCAAGCTAAAGGTGCTTGCTTCTTTTTTTTGTTTTTGTTGAAATATATTTAATGGTACACTGTTAATAGTTCAAATTAAATAACTAGATTGTTGAAAGTAGGTTTTAAGTAATGAAGAAAATGGCATTATCCTTCGCGGTCGTAAGTTTATTACTAGGAGCTTGTAGTAATAATACGATTAGTAAGAAGGATGAAGTTATACAGAAGGATACGAAAGAAAAAAGTATGATTCCGAGAACTGCTGTTTCTAAAGATTATTATAGAACTGTAATTCCTTTAAAAGAACAAAAGGTTATAAATACAGCCAATATAAAAACAAATTCTAAATTAGATTTAGCAGAGTATGAAAATGGTTTAATGAGTATTGCAAAAGAGCAATTTGATACAGAAAATCATGTACTGCAATTAAATCAGTATATTCCAGAGAAGTTAATTGATGAGCTAGTTGCGAAAGTAGAAGCGCCAGTTTTGACAAATATTATAGAACAAGACTATTTCGGGAAGCAGAACTCAAATGAATTAAGTTTATCTGGTGTGGTGATTGGGTTAGCGATGTCTTCAAGTGTATCGAATGAAGAAGCAATGTCTAAGGGTGCTGAAGTTGCCAAGCAACTTACTGAAGCTATTAATAAAAATGACAAGTATAATAAATCTCAAATTACGTTTGCTATCTTTAAGCAAGAAAGTACAAGTTCTTTAAAAAATGGTACGTATATTGCTAGTGCTACCGTTCAAAAGAATGATACGAACCTTGGAAATTGGAGTACGATCGATGAACAAGCGTATTCATATCCTTCTGATGAATTCACAAAGACATATGGTGAAGATAATACAAAAATAAATGAATTTGCGGATTTAATAAAAAAGTTTTCTCCAGCAGATTATATCCCAGTCAATGCTAAAGTTTCTTACAAGAAAAACCAGATGGATACATTAAATATGAATATCGTTATTAAATACAATGGTAAAACAGAATTAATGGCTCTTACCCAAATGGCTGCTCAAAGTATGTTAGAAAAATTACCTAAAGATGCAAAAGTGCAATTGCAGATCAAGTCTGAGAGTAAAATTGAGGCAATTATTATAAAAGAGAAAAACAGCGATAAACCGTTTGTTTCCTTCTTATAAAAAAGACAGTGTTTAAACTGTCTTTTTTTATTGTAAATGAAAGTGTATGTTGGAAAAGAACGATGCGTAATACGCTTCATATTTCCGCTGTGCCGATTTTAAAGAAGGAAACACATTTACCTGTCGTTGCCGATGTAACGTATTCTATAGGGCGATGTGACCTTCTATTATGAGCTGTAAAAGCAACGATGACAATTGATACAGATACGATTATTGCTGAAGTACTTCCAGATCCAGCACATCAAATTAATATCATTGTCGATTTTTATTGGTAAGTCGATATATTTAAAAAATCGCTGATATAAATTTCATTAACGTACGGCTTAATATACAGTTTCTACCCATAAGATATCTATTTTTTTACAAAAAATGCCCTTTTTTTCATAAAAAATACGAAAATACGAGAAAAGAAGCGAATTTTTTCGAAACTTTTGCGGGAAAATATTGTATGAGCCTGCGTTTTTATCGTATCATTAGTAAAAGGAAGAACTCGGGACGATTGGTGGCATCTGCAAATAGAGTTGATGTCTTTTTTTCATTCAAGTAACCGATACATAAAAATAGATAACAAAAATAGAAGGAGTGTGCGATGAGATGAACGTAACAATCTATGATGTAGCGCGCGAAGCGAACGTTTCAATGGCTACCGTATCACGCGTTGTGAACGGTAACCCAAATGTAAAGCCTACAACAAGAAAGAAAGTATTAGAAGCAATTGATCGTTTAGGATACCGCCCAAATGCGGTAGCACGTGGACTGGCAAGTAAGAAGACAACTACAGTAGGTGTTATTATTCCTGATATCTCAAATACGTTTTATGCAGAACTTGCTCGTGGAATTGAAGATATCGCAACAATGTACAAATATAACATCATTTTAAGTAACTCTGACCAAAACAAAGAGAAAGAGTTCCATTTATTAAATACGATGCTTGGAAAACAAGTGGACGGAATTGTTTTCATGGGTGAAGATATTACAGACATTCACATTGAAGAATTCAAAAAGTCTCCAGTACCAATCGTATTAGCAGCGTCATTTGATGAGCAAAATGAAACGCCATCAGTAAATATTGATTACACACAAGCAGCTTACGACGCAATGAAACACTTTATTGAGCAAGGACATACGCGTATCGGTTTCGTTTCTGGTCCTTTCATTGATAAAGCTGGAAGCGCGAAGAAGTTACAAGGTTACAAAAAAGCTCTAGAAGAAGCAGGTATTTCATATGATGAAAATCTTGTAATCGATGGAGATTACACATATGATTCAGGTATCGAAGCATTCGAAAAGCTTTGGAGCAGTGATGAAAAGCCAACAGCAATCTTCGTATCTTCTGACGAAATGGCACTAGGTGTAATCCATGCAGCACAAGACGCTGGATTAAATGTACCAACTGATGTAGAAGTACTTGGTTTCGATAATACACGCCTTGCATTAATGGTTCGTCCACAACTTTCAACAGTTGTACAACCAATGTACGATATTGGTGCAGTAGCAATGCGTCTATTAACAAAGTATATGAACAAAGAAAAAGTGGAAGATCACACTGTTATCTTACCTCACCGTATCCAATTTAGAGATTCAACGAAGTAAGTATAAAAAAGCTCACAGCGATTGCTGTGAGCTTTTATTCGTAGTCAGGATAGTATGTTTTAACTACTGTATCTACCGTTTCATTTTTCTTAACGTGTAAAAATCTTGCGTACAATTCTTTTCCAGTTTCAAATGGTGTATCGTCTAATTCAAACACATGCAAAACTGTTCGAAACTTCCATGTGACTTGCTCACCATACACATTGTCGTACGATTCTTCAGACTGTATAGCTATCTTTTCACCTAGTTCATGAGCTTCTTTTAAACTGTTTGCTTTAACCAGAATAATACTTTCTTCAAAAAGTGTATCGTTACTTTCTTCATAATGCTTATCCATTTTCGTAGGATCAGGCTCACCTGAATGAACAGATTCAAACAATAATTTTACAGCGTACATATTATGCTGCATGTTTCACTCTATAAATAATACTTGCGACAAGCGAAGCAGGTATTGTAAATACGTTACTTTGGTAATGATAATGTATTTGGGATTCTTCATAAGACATGTTGTCATATAGCTCGTTTTGTGACACGTTCATTTTTTTCTGTTTTGTCTTTAGCATCTTAATATAGTTATACTGTATTGGGACGAGAATGATGAAATAGGCTAATACGATTAGTGAAATCCAAAGCATTATGAACACTCCCTTATAAATAATATTTATATATAGTAATTATATCGATTTATATGAAAAATATCCATTTATTTCTAGTGGTCAATTTCCTTTCCAAAATGCAAAAAGTTCTTCAGGACTTCGTAAATTATGTTCCAGGCATGTTTGTGCAGTGCGTTTGAAGCTTTGTATTAATTGTTCTAACCTAGAAGGATTGTATTGTTTCACATTGCCAGCAATAATAGTTTCATCCTTGTCTAAGTTAAGTGATACTTTTAGCAAAGTTATATTTGTTTCTAGTTGTACAACTTCGATATAAAAAAACTTTTTGTCTAAGTCGATTGTAATATAATCGAATCGCTCTACTTGTTTAAAATATCCTACATTATCATCTTCCAATTGAAATCCTCCCTAGTATATAGCTTATCTGGAAGACTTCTCTATAGATTGTATGATTCCTTGTTATATGTCACATAAGTGCAAATTTAACTATTATAGGGCAATGTCATGTATAATAGAAAGAAAAGGCTTGTGAGGGGGGAGAAGAGATGATCGTTCTTTGGATAATTACGCTTTGTATGACTGCTATTTTTGCATATATGACGTTAAAACAAAATGGCTTAAAGCGATTAGTTCCAGGAAGTATTCTTGCAGGAATTGCCCTTATCACGTATGTAATTTCTATTTTTATTGAAAGTGTATCAGTGGACATGAGCACAAGTTTAATGTTCATCGGTATTACACTATTTGCAGGTAGTATTATGGTACTTATGGTTGCAGGTATAATTTTATTTATTCATATGAATTCGGAAACGTTATAGCATATAGAAAAGGCATGTCCCCGAGGGACATGCCTTTTTATCCGTTCAATTATGCTCTATCTTTAGAAGAGTTTTGTTGTTTTAATAAGTCGCGAATTTCGCTAAGAAGAACTTCTTCTTTTGTTGCTTTTTCTTCTTTCTTTTCAGCTTCTCTTTTTAAAGTCATTTTGTTAAAGACTTTAACGAAAATGAAGATTGCAAATGCAACGATTAGGAAGTCGAAAATCGTTTGGATAAAGTTACCGTATTTAACAGAGGCCTCGCCTACTGTAAATTTTAATCCTGTGAAGTTAATTCCTCCCATTAATAAACCGATTAATGGTGTAATGATATCTTTTACTAAAGAACTAACGATTTTACCGAATGCAGCACCGATTACAACCCCGACAGCTAAATCAATTACGTTTCCCTTTAAAGCGAACTTTTTAAACTCGTTCCACATGTGTTAATCCCATCCTTTCCACGATTCAATATGAAGTTTATAATTCCTATCAACATATTCTATAGAAATTTGCGAGAGAAATAAAGAGGAAATGGGAATGAAAGTAAATTCTGAAAAATGTATCCGTTTTAATTTTTATTTATATCATCTAGTAGAGATTGCAGCAGTTGTTGCGTTTTTAATCCTTCTAATCCATCTACAACAGGCTTTGTATCACCGTGTACACATTCGATAAAATGATGAACAGCATCTTCAAAACCGCGCTGTTTCAACGTCGTATCCCATGATGGGGAAACGCTTTGTGAAACTGAATTTTCCTGCTCAATTTCAAATGTGTTCATATTTTTTACGCGAATGATTTTCCCTGTCGTTACAAGTTCAATTTGTTCTAAATTTGTACCAGCATGGCGATGCATTGCAGTAGAAAGCAACAGTCCACTTGGCGTTGTATATGTATGATGTCCGTACAGAAGTTCATTCTTTTCATTAGTTTGCATCATATTATGAACGACGTTAAGATCATCGTTAGCTAACCAGCGAGCAGTATCTACAATATGTAAGTAATCATCTAACATAGTAAAGTCATACGTATATGGTCCTACTTTATTTGTACGATGCTTTTCAATTCGAACCCATGAAATATTATGAGCTTGCTCTTTTGCAGCAACATACATAGGAACGAATCGGCGATTAAATCCGACCATTAACTTTCGGTTATACTTTTCGCTCAACTCGACTAGTTTCTCAGCTTGTTCTACTGTAGCTGCTAGCGGCTTATCAACATAAACGTCAATTCCTTTTTGCAGAAGTTCAGAAACGATTTCATAATGTGTAGCAGTTGAACTATGAACGAAGATTGCATCACATTCCGACGCTAACGTTTCAATAGAATGGAAGTCTTGAATCCGGTATTGTTGGCAAATGTGTTTCCTTTTCTCCGTGCTAGGTGTAAATGCCCCTACAAAATTCCAATCTGTTTCTTTTGTAAGTGTTGGAAGGTAGGCTTTTTGCGCAATGCTTCCAAGTCCAATCATCCCAATTTTAGGTTTGTTCATGTGTATTCCCACCCTATTAATAGTAATGTAACGGGTTAAATGTAGCATAGGGCGGGGAGGAAGGCAAAGATTAGCTTTTTTACTTACGCCCTTCTAACAAAATCTTCTCTATCTCTTCAAAGTTATGAGCGCGAGCATGCTCTAACGGGGTAATCCCATCGTTGTCTGGAATATTCACATCTGCACCGTGCTCAATAAGAAGGCGAATGACTTGTTGCTGTGTTTCGTTTCCGTTACTTAGTACGATGGCTTCCATTAAAGCGGTCCATCCGAGATTATTTACATGGTTAACATTAATAGATGTCCGGGTGAGGAGTTCGTTAATAACATCGATATAGCCATGTTCTGAGGCGGGGATAAGAGCTGTTCCGCCGTAACGATTCGTAAGTGATGGATCTGCGCCAGCATCAATCGTTAGTTTTAAAATATCCAAGTACCCTTCAGCACCGGCGTATAGAAAAGGATTATTTTTCACATCATCTTGGATGTTTACGTCAGCACCAGCTTCGATAAGTACTTTTGCGGTTTTTACATCATTTTTGTATGTAGCAATCATAAGAGGGGTACGTCCTTTACTGTCCGTTATATTTATGGCAGCCCCTTTTTTGAGTAATGAGATAACAGTATTTGTTTCTTGTTTCTCAGTAGCTGCTAGTAGCGCTGTCTCCATGTTTGTCATCTCCTTTTTAACTTCTTGTTCTTGTGAGCAACCTTGCAAAAAAATTACGCAACAGATCATGCTTAATGTTTTTTTGAACATGGAATTTCAACCTCCTCAATTCAACTGTAAAAGAAGAACATTAAATTTTTATAAACTGACGCTAAAATTACTATAAAATCGCTTGAGTATTTGAACATATATTTTTATGCTTAGGAATAACAAGGTTTGATAAAGTGAGGATGTAATATATGTCTATTAAAACAAGATTTTTATTCTCTTATATCGCTGTTATTCTCGTTTCCATCACGCTCATATTAGTCGCGGGGTTTTTAATTGTTTTTTCCATAACAGGAGACTTGGAATCAGTGAAAAATTTCTATAAAAGTTCCTATATTCAAAAGCCGCTTACGCCAGAAGAAGAGAATACGTATATTGAGTTGAAATTAGCGGCAAAGAAAAATCAATCACAACTATTAGATGAATCGTTCGTTTCATCACTTGAAAAAGAAGGTGTGAAAATAGTTGTAAGAAAGGGAGAAACCATTTCTTATGCTACAAAAACATTTGAAAGTGTATCTTTAAAAGAAGCCCTTCCGAAATTTGAATCAGCAAATATTAATAGTCGTGGTACAACGGAACTAGGCGATACATTTTATCGATATGTAAAATTTGATTTTTATTTTCCCGGGGATGAAGAAGGGAGTATATTTGTACTAAAAAGACAAAGTTCATTTGTAGATCTTACACAAAAGTTATTTCCGATTTTGTTCGTAGCGCTTTTACTGTTAGCTATTTTACTTATAGGGCTAGTAAGCTATTTCGTCTCAAGAAGCGTGATAAAGCCAATCTTTGTATTGAAAGATGCGACTGGGAGAATTAAAGAAGGGGATTTAGATTTTCAAATTCCAGTTACATCTCATGATGAGATTGGGCAATTAAATCAAGGGTTTGAGGAAATGAGAAAGAGATTAAAAGAGTCAATAGAGATACAAACACAGTATGAAGAAAATCGAAAAGAGCTCATTTCAAACATATCTCATGATTTAAAAACACCGATTACATCTATTATCGGATATGTAGAAGGCATAAAAGATGGAGTCGCAAATACGCCAGAAAAAATGGATAAGTATTTAACAACGATTCATACGAAGGCAAAACATATGGATACACTCATTGATGAGCTCTTTTTGTTTTCGAAGCTAGATTTGAATCGAGTTCCTTTTCAGTTTGAAACGATAAAACTAAACGTGTTTATGCAGGAATTATTAGAAGAGATGCAAATGGATTTAAGTGAGGAAGGTATAGAAGTTCACTTACAATTACATTCATCACCACTATATGTAACGGCCGATTGCGAAAAGATAAATAGAGTGATATCCAATTTAATTCATAATAGTGTGAAGTACATGGATAAAGAAGAGAAGAAAATTACTGTAACCGTATTAAATGATAAAAGTAAAGCTATTGTGAAAGTAATGGACAATGGATCAGGTATAGAAGCTGATACGCTGCCGTATATATTTGAGCGTTTTTATCGTGCGGAGCAATCGCGAAATTCTAGCACAGGTGGAAGTGGACTTGGCTTAGCGATAGCGAAGCAAATTGTTGAAGAACATGGCGGGGAAATTTGGGTGGAAAGTAAGCTTGGGGAAGGTACAAGTATTTTCTTCTCATTGAAAAAAGTACAGGAATGTGGTGAGTAGAATGAAGAGAATTTTACTAGTAGAAGATGAGATAAGTATTGCAGAATTACAGCGAGATTATTTAGAAATTAGTGATTTTCAAGTGGATGTAGAACATTCAGGGGAAATAGGTCTACAAATGGCTCTTCAGGAAGACTATGACTTAATTATTTTAGATATTATGCTTCCGAAAATGAACGGATTCGAAATTTGTAAACAAATACGTGCTATAAAGGATATTCCAATTTTACTTGTTTCAGCAAAGAAAGAAGATATAGATAAAATTCGCGGACTCGGTTTAGGGGCGGATGATTATATAACGAAACCGTTTAGCCCGAGTGAATTAGTCGCAAGGGTAAAAGCGCATATTTCTCGTTATGAAAGATTATCAGGAAATGTGAGTAAGCAACGCGATACATTATACATTCACGGAATTTCTATTGATCAGCGAGCGAGAAAAGTTTTTATAAATAATGAAGAAATCGCGTTTACAACGAAGGAATTTGATTTATTAACATTCTTTGTAACGCATCCAAACCAAGTATTAAATAAAGAACAGTTATTTGAACGTATTTGGGGACTAGACTCAGCTGGCGATTTAGCTACTGTCGTTGTTCACATTAGAAAACTACGTGAAAAAATTGAAAGAGATCCTGCTCACCCGCAATACATTGAAACAGTGTGGGGAGCTGGTTATCGTTTTAATGTGTAATATACCTGCCGAGTAATTGGCAGGTTTTTTTATGTTATTCTAACGAAAAGGAAAAAATAGGTAATTTATGTTAAAATATAAAGAGAGATAAAACATAGGTGAGTATGAGAGGGCGTGCTGCATTTTGGGAGATACATTAAAAGATAATAAATTAAACAAGGCTTTAAAGATTGGAACTAATATCGTACTTATTTTATTAATTATTGGTGCAATACAAATGTTTTATGATGAAGACCCTACAAATGATCATTTCGGTGGGTTATTTATGATGGTCTTTTTTGGAATTAAAATAATTTCTAATTTTATGATGAGTATAAAAGAAGGAGATAAAAAGTCGATATTCATTGATGTAGGTTTAATGATTTTTTTGTTTTTCTTGCTGTTTTTAGTATGAAATATTTCTTTTGAAAAAAGCTCATAGTCTTATAGAGAATGTGAGCTTTCCTTAATAATAACGGTACTGGCGTAATGATTTATAAAATGTTTGAGTAGTAGAAGTAAACTGAGCAGCTTCTTCTAAAAAAGGATAATGGTTGCTGTTCTCAAATGGAATGAAGATAGAATTACGTATACCCTTATGCATTTCGATAGAATATTGAATCGGGCACTGTACATCATATTTTCCGCAGATAATAAGTGTCTTTGTTTGGATGGAAGGTAAATGCTCTCTTAAATCAAATGACGGATATTCGTTGGCGAAAGCGTTCATCCGGCTAGCGGACATAGTTTTTTGGATTGGTTTACAAAAATAAGAGTTGTAGTTTTCTGGTTTATGCAATGATAATTTTGTTCTCTTAGTAGATAGCTCTTTCCGTTCTTCACTTGTAAGGTGAGGGCTTTTTAAGTTTTCGATGAGTTTTTGCATATAATGAAACTGTGGATGTGCTGGGTGATAAATGGAAAATGATGTTTCGGTATAATTACTTGCTGCAGCTCCGGCGACGACTAATGATTGTAAGGAATGTGGATATGTAATTGCGTATAAAAGTCCAAGCATACCACCTGTTGAATGACCAGCGAAATGCCATGTTGGGAGTTGTAATGCTTCTCGTATTGCGTCTAAGTCGTGAACCGTTTCAACCATACTTAATTCGTTTTCTGAATTGGCTTTTGCGGATTTACCAGCATCTCGTAAATTAATAAGAAATACACGATGCGTAGCAGTGAAAACATCCGCAAAGTAATCACCAGTTTCATTAAATTGTGAATAGTGATGTGTAATACAAAGTGGTTCGCCATTTCCTTTTGTAAAGAGTTCAAATGTGCCACGTTGTGTGTGAATCATTTGTTGCTTCCACATAATATCACGACCTTTCCTCATAAAAGTTGGACCGGCTAATTCTTAAATAAAATATATCAGCGATTTTCGAAATATATCGACTTACCGACAGAAGTCGACAATAAATAAAAGGAGGCTATTAAAAAACGAGCCTCCTTTTCGTTTAGTACAAAGATTTTGTCATATTATTCCGAATAATCTCAAGGGATTTCGCTACAGTTAATGCATTCTTTTCTTCAATTTCTGGTTTACGGGGGATAGGCTTATACATGTTGTCTGGATCTTCCCATGTGAGGGGAAGTTCTGTTTCGGCTTGTCCTTTCCAAGCGTCAATCCATTCTGGAGGGAGATAACCTGAGATGTTTTGGATGTTGTTCATTTCGAGCCAAATGAGTGCCCAAGCTCTTGGGACGACGCGCCAGTGGTCATAGCCACCGCCGCCGACAGCGATCCAGCGACCTTCGCAATATTCATTAGCGATTTCGCGAGCGAGCTTCGGTATTTCACGGTAAATATTCATCGTTGCGCAAAGGTGTGTAAGTGGGTCGTAATAATGTGCGTCAGCGCCATTTTGCGTTAAAATAATATCCGGTTTAAAGTATGCGGCAACTTCTTTTACGACAGTTCGATATGAATCTAAAAACGATTCATCTTCTGTAAAAGCATCGAGTGGAACGTTAAAAGAATAACTATAGCCATTACCTTGTCCGCGTTCATTTACAGCGCCAGTTCCAGGGAATAAATAACGCCCAGTTTCATGGAGTGAAATAGTGCATATGTTAGGATCATCGTAAAAGGACCACTGTACACCATCACCGTGATGAGCATCTGTATCAATATATAAAACACGTAAACCATATTTCTTCTGTATATATTTCATTGCGATGGAACTATCGTTATAAATGCAAAAGCCAGATGCCTTGCCGCGAAAGCCGTGATGTAAGCCGCCACCCAAATTAAGTGCGTGTTTTACTTTCCCGGAAAGAACAGCATCGACAGCAGTTAACGTACCGCCAACGAGTAATGCGCTTGCTTCGTGCATATTTGGAAACATCGGTGTATCTTCTGTTCCAAGTCCATATGTCATCGCAATTGATTTTTCTAACTTACCTTCTCCAGCACGTTTTACCGCATTTATGTATTCCTCTGTATGAATGTAGGCAATCTCTTCATCTGTAGCCATCCGTGGTGAGATGATTTGGGAAGGAGAGATAAAACCACCCTTTTGTAATAAATCATACGTGAGTGTGACACGCAGTTGGTTAAAAGGATGATCAGGGCTAAATGAATAGCCCCGAAAGTCATCTGAATAAATAAATGCGCTACTCATGCTTGCATCCCCATGATATTTGGCCATAATACGCGGTAGCCTTCTGCTTCAAGTGCATCAATCACTTTTAGCGGATTCATCGTTTGAATGCGGAAAACGAGTACTTTATCATTCTCATCTTTTGCTGGGTAGACGAGAACGCTCACGATATTGATTTGTAACTCACTAAAAATGGCAACGACTTTTCCAAGAATACCAGGTTCGTTCTTTACTTGAATTTCAATTTGTGAACTCGGTTGATGTGCTCCTGTTAACTTCACTAACGTGTGCAGTACAGTAGATTCAGAAATAATTCCAACTAACTTCCCAGCCTTTGTAACAGGAAGACAGCCAATTTTATTTTCAAAAAATAAAGTAGCAATTTCCTCAACGAAATCGAGAGGATGGCAAGTCATAACAGGATGTTTCATAATAAGTTCAAGTGGTTGCTTCAGCATATCGAGTGAAACTTGTTCATCTAAAATAGACGGACTTGCATCTCTTACATCCCGATCAGAAATAATGCCTACGACATGATTATTTTGATCGACAATTGGAATGTGCCGAATGCCTTTCGTGCGTATCGTTCGGATTGCTGTTTCGATTGTATCGTTTGGATGTAGTGTCACCACAGCTTGATTCATAATTTCTTCTACAATCATTCCAGTTGCCCCCTTTATTAATACATAAAACGATTGTGAAAACGTAGACGATCAAATGCTTGAATAGAATCCGTATCAACACGTTTACCGATGCGGACCATTAAACAATTAGCAGGATGTGAACAAATTTCAGGATCATCTGTAGCCATCCATTGTAACCCGCCAGCATTCATCATTTTTTCCATTACTTTTCGGTACTCCCAAACATTTAAGCCTGTTTGTTTTAAATCCCAGTGCCAATAATATTCAGTCGTTAATATAATGTAATCTTCCATATAATCGTCCATCATTGAAACTTCTAATAAGTTTTTTCCGACAGCGCAACCGCGGAAGGCAGGGACAACTTCAATCGCCCCGAGTTCAATTAAGTTTTCTATCTTTCCTTCTGACCATCGCTCGAGTGGATCAGGATACAAGTATGTAACATATCCAACAATCGTTTGGTCATGTCTAGCAATAATGAGACGAGCTTCTGGTAATTTAGAAATTTCGACAATTGCTTTATATTGTTGCTCGGCAGGACGAAACGCAACTAAATCTGGATGAAATTCATACATTTCTAAGTTATGTGTAGAGACAGGACCTTCAATAATTAAAGTGCCTTTCGCTGTTTTCAAGTTTCTGGCATTATATATTTTTTTATGAATCAATGTATTGCTCACCACCTTGAGGGTTTGTGAATCTATTAATATCGTACTTTATAATATATGCGATGTGAATCGAAATTTGTCATTAAAAATTTGTCTAAAAATCAACAAATATACTGAAAATTTTAAATAATGTTATTATAATAGATAATAGAATACATAGGAGGGGGATGTAAAGTATGAAAGTAGAAACGCTTCCTGTCATTAAAGGAGAAAATAATTTGCCGAATTATGATGAGGCATACGCGAATTTTAACTGGGAAGAGGTTAATAAAAACTTTACTTGGAATGAGACAGGCCGAGTGAATATGGCGTATGAGGCAATTGATAAGCATGCGAAATCCGATCGTAAAAATAAAGTAGCCCTTTATTATCAAGATGGATCGCGAAAAGAGAAGTATACATTTAAGGAAATGAAGGATTTTTCTAATAAAGCAGGAAACGTCCTGAAAAATTATGGCGATGTAGAAAAAGGCGATCGCGTTTTTATTTTTATGCCGCGTTCCCCAGAGTTATATTTCGCACTTTTAGGTGCAGTGAAATTAGGGGCAATCGTAGGTCCACTATTTGAAGCATTTATGGAAGGTGCAGTCCGCGATCGTTTAGAAGATAGCGAAGCGAAGGTGTTAATTACAACGCCTGAATTGTTAGAGCGTGTACCATTAAATGATTTACCTGCTTTAAAAACAGTCTTCCTTGTTGGAGATAATGTAGAAGAAGGCGGTAAAACGGTAGCGTTCAATCCTTTATTCGAACAAGCTTCAAAAGAATTACATATTGAATGGTTAGGCCGTGAAGACGGTTTGATTCTACATTATACGTCTGGTTCTACCGGTAAACCAAAAGGTGTTCTACATGCGCAGAACGCAATGGTTCAGCACCATCAAACGGCGAAATGGGTATTAGATTTAAAAGAAGACGATGTATATTGGTGCACAGCTGATCCAGGCTGGGTAACTGGAACGGCTTACGGTATTTTCGCACCGTGGTTAGTTGGGGCATCAAATGTTGTTTTAGGTGGCCGCTTTAGTCCAGAAGCGTGGTATGAAGCGCTGCAAGATTACGGTGTAACAGTTTGGTATAGTGCGCCGACAGCGTTCCGTATGTTAATGGGAGCTGGACAAGACGCAATTAAAAAATATGATTTATCACAAGTTCGTCACGTATTAAGCGTGGGTGAACCGTTAAATCCAGAAGTAATTCGCTGGGGTATGAACGCATTTGGACTTCGTATTCATGATACGTGGTGGATGACAGAAACAGGTGGACAAGTTATTTGTAACTACCCTTGTATGGAAATCCGTCCAGGTTCAATGGGGAAACCAATTCCAGGTGTGAAAGCAGCGATTGTTGATAATGAAGGAAATGAAGTGCCTCCATACACAATGGGTAACTTAGCAATTGGTAAGGGGTGGCCAGCGATGATGCGTGGAATCTGGAATAACAAGCAAAAGTATGAATCTTACTTTATGCCGGGAGATTGGTACGTATCGGGTGACTCTGCTTATATGGATGAAGATGGATACTTCTGGTTCCAAGGACGCATTGATGATGTAATTATGACGTCAGGTGAGCGCGTTGGTCCATTTGAAGTAGAAAGCAAATTAATCGAGCATGCTGCTGTTGCAGAAGCTGGTGTAATTGGTATTCCTGATCCAGTGCGCGGCGAAATCATTAAAGCATTTATCGCGCTTCGAGCAGGATACGAACCATCTGATGAATTAAAAGAAGAGATTCGTCAATTTGTAAAGAAAGGCCTAGCGGCTCATGCAGCGCCAAGACAAATTGAATTTAGAGATAAATTACCGAAAACGAGAAGTGGTAAAATTATGCGCCGCGTATTAAAAGCGTGGGAATTAAACTTACCAACAGGTGACTTATCAACGATGGAAGATTAAGAGAGGAAGGTCTGAACGAAACAACGTTCAGACCTTTTTTTATGTTATTATAAACTTATATATATAAGTTGTAGGGGGATAGTATGATGAAAACAGAAAAAGAAAAGATGATACTTGGGGAAATGTACATACCAGCTGATCCTGTTTTGATTCAAGAGAGGGAGCAAGCTCGTATACTAACGAGAAAATTAAATGAAACACCAGAAGTGCATTTAAAAGAGCGTAGCGAAATCGTAAAAGAATTATTCGGAACGACTGGAGATAACATTCATCTTGAATCTTCTTTCAGATGTGATTATGGCTATAACATTCACGTTGGTGAAAATTTTTACGCGAACTTTGATTGTACAATTTTAGATGTATGCCCGGTGACAATCGGAGTGAACTGTATGTTAGCTCCAGGTGTTCACATTTATACAGCAACACACCCGCTTGATCCAGTAGAGCGCATAAGCGGATCAGAATACGGAAAACCAGTTACAATTGGCGATAACGTATGGATTGGCGGAAGAGCGATTATTAATCCTGGTGTCACAATTGGAGACAACGCGGTGATCGCATCGGGTGCTGTTGTAACGAAAGATGTGCCGGACAATGTAGTAGTTGGCGGAAATCCTGCAAAGATTATTAAAAAAATAAAATAATATTTGAACGAAGCGCCTTCCTCGTCTGTATACATTTATGAAAGAATAGATGAGGGAGGCTTTTTTATGTCTAATAAATTACTTCTTGCTTTTGCTTTACTTGGAATTATAGTCGTATTTTCTTGTGGTTTGCTATTACCGATGCCAATCGGATTTAAAGTATCAATGATTACAGCCGGTGTCATGATGATTGTTATGTTTTCAATCATTATTCCGTTTGATAGAAAACATATAGTACGGAAAAAAGGATATAAAATTGATTTTACAAAAACAAAAGTGTATTTTCGCTGGAATGTATTTGATACGATTTCGGCTTGTCTTGCAGTGTATGCATGTATATGTGTGCAAGCATTAAATATTTTAGTTTCAACGGGACAGACAATTCAAAACCCGTATGTTCAATTTTTTACGAATCAATCACAAGTATGGATTATTGTCGCAAGTTGCTATTTAATTTCCCGCATTTCATTAACGTTAAAAGGAATAAAGGAGATCAAAAATCATGGCGCAGATTGGGATTGAGGAGGAACTCATGCTTGCGTATCAAAATGGAGATAAACAGGCGGGAGAAAAACTATATGTTTTGATCAAACCAGCGCTATACACATTTTTATATCGATTTAACCGAGATGAACAATTAAGTATCGATCTCGTGCAAGATACATTTTTGACATTAGAACGAAAGAAACATATGTATGAACTTGAAAAAGGAAAAATAAAAACGTATTTATTTCAAATTGGTTATCGGCTTATGATTAATAAATTAAATAGAAGAAAAAAGTGGCGTACGCTTTTGCCATTTTTAGTGCCGATTCAGGAAAAAGAATTTTCTCACGAAGATCGGCTCACAGTAAGAGAAGCAATTTTGAAAGTTCCGGAAGAGCAGCGAGCTGTCCTTATTCTTTCTTATTATCATGATATGCAGCAAAAAGAGATTGCGGAGATATTAAACATTCCGATTGGAACAGTGAAATCGAGACTTCATAACGGGATAAAGAAATTGAAACAATTGCTGGAGGTGGATGAAATTGAGCGAAAATCCCTTTAAGAGTGAATATAAATTAAAGCAGCATTTAGATAGTGATCATGTAGAAATACCGGATTTTTCAAAAACGGTAAGTCGCTTCGACCGATTAATCGGATTTCTTGGTTCTCCAGCGAAAGACCCTGTGGAGGCGACGATTGGGAATGATTTATCGGTTGTGTTTCATGTATCGCTATTAGTTGGGGTTCCAATTCTTTCTCTTATTACGATACTCTTTGCGACGTTGTAAAGGATTGGTAAGAAGAGAACACCTGCCTCTATTTGACACGCCTATATAAATGATGGTATAAAGAAAAGTATATGAATAATTGAGCGTGGAAAGGGAGAAGTAGTGATCATTTCCCTGTTTTAGAGAGCTGATGGTCGGTGGAAATCAGCACATAGATGATCGCGAATTACGCCCCTAGAGCATCTTTTTTCGATTGAATTGTATTCAAAAGGGAAAAGACGGTGCTAAGCCGTTATGTAAATAAGGTGGTAGGCTTTTTTGGCCTGCAACTAGGGTGGTAACGCGATAATCAAAATCGTCCCTTATTTGAAGGGGCGATTTTTTTATGTTTTCAACCTTCACGCCAGTAATGAACTTAAAGGAGAGTATGTAGGATATGGGTATTTTACAAGATCTTGAATTTCGCGGTCTAATTAATCAGCAAACAGATGCTGAGGGACTTGAGCAATTATTAGAAAAAGAAAGCGTTAAATTATACTGTGGTTTCGACCCGACAGCGGATAGCTTACACATCGGTCATATGTTACCAGTATTAATGTTACGTCGTTTCCAATTAGCTGGTCACCAACCAATCGCACTTGTTGGCGGTGGTACTGGTATGATCGGTGACCCAAGTGGTAAAAAAGCAGAGCGTACATTAAATACGAAAGATACAGTTGCTTACTACACAGAAAGCATTAAAAACCAACTTTCAAACTTCTTAGAGTTCGAAAACGTGGACAACCCAGCAACAATGGCTAATAACTATGATTGGCTTGGTAACTTAGATGTAATTTCATTCTTACGCGATATCGGTAAAAACTTCGGTTTAAACTATATGTTAGCAAAAGATACAGTAGCATCTCGTTTAGATACTGGTATTTCATTCACTGAGTTTAG
Source organism: Bacillus cereus (assembly GCF_007678085.1). Classification (GTDB taxonomy): domain Bacteria; phylum Bacillota; class Bacilli; order Bacillales; family Bacillaceae_G; genus Bacillus_A; species Bacillus_A cereus_BE. Next base: position 206,051 of record NZ_VEDW01000002.1, read on the forward strand.
TTATATGATTTTACAATCATACGACTTCTTAAACTTATACCAAAACCATAATTGCCGCTTGCAAATCGGTGGTAGTGACCAATGGGGTAACATTACAGCTGGTCTTGAATTAATCCGTAAATCAGAAGAAGATGCGAAAGCATTCGGTTTAACAATTCCACTAGTTACAAAATCTGACGGTACGAAGTTTGGTAAAACAGAAGGCGGCGCAATTTGGTTAGACCCAGAGAAAACAACTCCTTACGAGTTCTACCAATTCTGGATTAACACAGATGACCGCGACGTTGTTAAATACTTAAAATACTTCACATTCTTATCTCATGAAGAAATTCTTGAGCTTGAAAAACAAGTAGCTGAAGCACCAGAAAAACGTGCAGCACAAAAAGCATTAGGTTCTGAAATGACAAAACTTGTTCACGGTGAAGAAGCGTTAGAGCAAGCGATTAAAATTTCAGCTGCATTATTCAGCGGTTCTGTAGCAGAACTGACTGCAAGCGAAATCGAGCAAGGATTCAAAGACGTACCATCTGTAGAACGTACTGCAGAAGATACAGTATTAATCGACTTACTAGTAGAAAGCAAAATCTCTCCATCAAAACGTCAAGCACGTGAAGATGTAACGAACGGCGCAATCTACGTAAACGGTGAGCGTACACAAGCATTAGACTACGTTGTAACAGAAAACGATCGCATCGAAGGTAAATTCACAATCATTCGCCGCGGTAAAAAGAAATACTTCTTAATTCGCTACTAATCAGAAACGAATATAAAACAAATAGTACCCCGAATTGTAGGATGAAAAGTCTATGATTCGGGGTTTTTTATGTATGAATTTAGATTGCCTTACGAGTTCTTGTAAATAGAATATGAAGAATTAATACGATCATATAAAGTAAGCTAATGAGCATAACAATAAATGCTGTTGGATAAAACTTTGCCGCATATATAAAGAAATCGATTTGATAAATATCTTGGTAATTTGAAACGGTGCCTTTAAAGTAATTCGTAAATTTAGCGCTATATTTCCATTCATCAGGATAATCTATTAAATTACTCCCCTGATACCAACTCATAAGTGCTGAAGTAATAAACAACATAAATGAACTTCCGAGTTGAACCATTTGGTTTATTGTCAAAAAGAATCCACCTCCTATTTTATGGTTATTATAGCGTGCATTCATATTTCTGTAACCTTTTTGTTGTAATCTCCTTTTCGAGTTCATACGGAAATCACATGTAAGCGGTATGATAAATGTATAACAACTAGAAAGGAGTGGTAAAACAAAATGTCACTAGAAGCGCTCATTATTTTTTCTTTGCTAAACGCGGGTCAGCTTGCAGAGAATTCGAAGGTGGATGTACATAAAGAGCAGAAAGATGCTTATGTATATGTTCAGAAAGAGGAAAATAAATAATTTTATTTTATATATAAACGAAAAAAGCCAATCCACAGGATTGGCTTTTTGTCATTAACGAGAGTAGAACTCTACGATTAATGCTTCGTTGATTTCAGCTGCTAACTCAGAACGCTCAGCGTGACGAGTGTAAGTAGCTTCTAATTTATCAGCATCGAAAGTTAAGTATTCTGGTACGAAGTTGTTAACTTCGATCGCTTCTTTAACAACAACAAGGTTGTTAGATTTTTCGCGAACGCTGATTGTTTGACCAGGTTTTACACGGTAAGATGGGATATCTACGCGAGCGCCATCAACCATGATGTGACCGTGGTTTACTAATTGGCGAGCTGCGCGACGAGTGCGAGCTAAGCCCATACGGTAAACTAAGTTGTCAAGACGAGCTTCAAGAAGGATCATGAAGTTTTCGCCGTGCTTACCAGGCATTTTACCTGCTTGGTCAAATGTGCGACGGAATTGACGCTCAGTCATGCCGTACATGTGACGAAGTTTTTGTTTCTCTTGTAATTGTAAACCGTATTCTGAAAGTTTCTTACGTTGGTTAGGACCGTGAGGACCTGGTGCGTAAGGGCGTTTTTCTAATTCTTTTCCTGTGCCGCTTAGAGAGATTCCAAGACGACGAGACAGTTTCCAAGCTGGACCTGTATAACGAGCCATAGTTGACTCCTCCTTTAAAAATGTTTTTATTTACGTAAAATAAAAACAGACGTAATCGATATTTACGGGCATTTTGTTTTCATGTACCTTCGCTCCAGCAGCAGGGAGTTACGAGATACACCTCCGTAGAGGAACAAAATACAAACGATAAACTCACATTACAAGGCTGCCTTTTTATTTTACACAAACGCTATTATATCTTTTACCCAGAGTTTCGTCAAGCAAGTACGTTTTTGTTTTATGCATATAAATTTTGGAAATTAATAAGAAGGAATTTAAAACGATATAAAAGAAGTGATAGAAACACAAATAAAACGCTTACATAAAATGTAGTAAAAAATGTTCATTAATTTTTTGTTGATGAATATGCGGCAGTAAAAACATAAAAGGGGATGTTTTTATGAAAAAGAAGCATATGGAGACAGCGTTAATTCATCACGGGTATACATCAGAGGAACATAAAGGAAGTTTAACACCACCGTTATTTCAAACGTCTACATTTACATTTGAGACTGCGCAGCAAGGGGAGGCGAGTTTTGCGGGAGTGGATCCGTCTTATATTTACTCAAGACTTGGAAATCCAACCGTAAAATTATTTGAAGAACGTATGGCGGTGTTAGAAGGAGGAGAAGAAGCTCTTGCTTTCGGATCCGGTATGGCAGCTATTTCAGCAACGTTAATTGGTTTTCTAAAAGCTGGAGATCATATTATTTGTTCAAATGGATTATATGGGTGCACGTACGGTTTTTTAGAAGTGTTAGAAGAGAAGTTCATGATTACGCATTCGTTTTGTGATATGGAGACAGAGGATGATGTCGAAAATAAAATCCGTCCAAATACAAAGGTTATTTTCGTTGAAACACCGATTAATCCAACGATGAAATTAATCGATTTAAAACAAGTGATTCGGGTTGCGAAGCGAAATGGCTTACTTGTCGTTGTTGATAATACGTTTTGTTCACCTTATTTACAAAGACCGCTTGAGCTTGGTTGTGACGCTGTTGTGCATAGTGCGACAAAATATATTGGCGGTCATGGCGATGTAGTGGCGGGTGTAACGATTTGTAAAACGAAAGCGTTAGCTGAAAAAATTCGCCCGATGCGAAAAGATATCGGTGGTATTATGGCGCCGTTTGATGCATGGTTATTGTTACGCGGGTTAAAGACGTTAGCGGTAAGAATGGACCGTCATTGTGATAATGCCGAAAAAATTGTATCGTTCCTGAAAAATCATGATGCGGTAGAAGGCGTTTGGTATCCAGAAGGTGAGTTAGCATCTCACCAAATGAAACGAGGCGGCGGTGTGATTTCTTTTTCAGTAAAAGGAGGAAAAGAAGAGACGCAAGCGTTTATCAATGACCTTCACTTTATTACAATTGCGGTAAGTTTAGGGGATACAGAAACGTTAATTCAGCATCCGGCAACGATGACGCACGCTGCGATTCCAGCTGAGCTAAGACAAGAAATGGGCATTTATGATAATTTAATACGTTTATCTGTCGGTTTAGAATCATGGGAGGATATCGTTTCTGATTTAGAGCAGGCACTAAAGAAAATATCTACTGTTAGTAATCAATAAAAAAGAGTGAGCTATCGGTTTCGTACGTGATGTACGCAATCGATAACTCGCTCTTTTCTTTTTTAAATATGTTTTAGGAGTGTTTCCACAAACTTTTCTAAATAGCGCTGATCTACTTCATCAAAACGATTTTTTTCAGGGCTATCAATATCAAGTACACCAATGACAGTTTCTTCTTTCACGATCGGTACAACGATTTCTGAATTCGAAGCACTATCGCAAGCGATATGTCCTGGGAATTGGTGAACATCTGCTACAAGCTGCGTTGTTTTCGTTTCAGCTGCAACGCCGCAAACGCCTCGCCCAAATGGAATGCGCACGCAAGCAGGCATTCCTTGGAATGGTCCAAGAACAAGCTGATTTCCTTCTGTTACGTAAAAGCCAACCCAATTCACACGATCTAAAAATTGGTTTAATAATGCGGACGCATTTGATAAGTTTGCGACTACGTTCGGTTCGCCAGTTAATAATGCATCCAGTTGTTTAATTACTGTCTCATATTGCTGCACGCGAGAACCTGCATAACTTTCTTTTGTAAACATGGAAACAACTCCCTTTTTATCGAGATGTGTAAAATATTAGCAAAATACGATGTATTTCACATGACTTTGTCGATAGAAAAATAAAGGAATTTGTCTTAAAAGTCAAGAAATTTACACTATAGCTGTTCAGTGAGAGGAAGTGAGCGCATGAAACAGACGAAACAAAAAGTAATTGATGCGGCAATATCGTTGTTTAACACGAAAGGTTATGATGGAACGTCGGTGCGAGACATTGCAAAGCGAGCGGATGTGAATGTAGCGAATATTTCATATTATTTTGCTGGAAAGCAAGGCCTATTAGAGCAGCTTATTACGGATTTTTTAGAAGGGTATATTCATGTGATTGAAACGTCCTTTGAACAGAGAGAATATTTGCCGGCTAAAGATGTGATGGTGCAAATGGTGCGTGGGATTTTACGATATCAATTTGAAAATAGGGAACTGACACGTTTCTTCTACCGAGAGCTTTCACTAGATACGACATTAATTCGCGAAGTGATGACCATTTACTTTTCTAAAGAAAGATATTATATAGAGCAAATCATAAAGCAAGGACAAATGAAACGAGAGTTTAAAAAGGTATCTTTTACAATGTTTATGACGCAATTAAAAGGCATGATAAATATGCCGTTTTTATATCCGCAATATATATCAGAAGTGCTGCACTCTTTTCCGTCTGAGACATTTTTCATAGAAATGTACACGAAGGAAATTGAACAATGGATGGAACAAACATTATGTATAACGAATATGTATCAAGAATGGCCAAGAGCTGTTCATATGTGAAAAATCCCCACCTAACGAACTGAGGTGGGGATTTTTGTACTTTCTTTTCTTTGCCATATATTGTTGCATAATAGCGCGATAATTGTTAAAGCTGCTCCGGAAATTTCAATTTTGTCGACTGTATAACCTCGAAAGATGGAACCGATAAGTGCAAGTACAGGAACTAAATTCATAAATAATATGCCGTTAATAGATGAAATATAGCGATTTCCTGTGTTCCAGCAAAATACAGCGATAACACCTGCAATAATCGACATATAAAGGAGCTCAAAACGAACGTTCATAATTGTACGAAGTGACGGCACAGTAACGATGTTTGTATAAGTGAAGAAAGTGACAATAACGCTGAGTGAAATCGAGCCGAATAAACAAGTTAACGTCGTGTACCTAAGTGGTGACCAAGATTGAAAACGAGCACCGCCGTTCGTGTAAATGACCCAGCAGGTAACGCCGCATAGCATAAATATATTTGTTGAGAGGTGACTCGCAGCTCCAAATAATAAGTGAATATTTCCCTTTGAAATGACAAGCATAACACCGAGCAATGCAACAAACATACAAAGGAATGTGTAGTTTTGTGGGCGTTTGTTTTTCGTTATCCACTGTAATAATAAAGCGATGAGTGGCATAAGAGATTGAATCATCGCGGCATGGATGGCTCCAGCAGGTCCGGCAAGTTGTTGACCGTAAAAAATGAGAAAACCATATCCAGCGAAACCGACAGTTCCGTAAAAGAATAAAGGAAGTGTTCTTTTTTCTAGGCGGAGTGAAGCTTTTCCTTCAGTAATGAATAGCAACATAAGAAAAATAATAGCTGCTGATCCGTATCGGATAGTTGTGAAGAAGAACGGATCGATAAACTGCAGGGCATTTGCCATGACAGGAAACATAAATCCCCAAGCCGTTACAGCAAGTAAGCATAGGAGGGATCCGAGTAGTATTTGTTTTTTGTCCAAGAGTATCTTTCCCCTTTACATTTCGTTATAGTAAGTTGATGAAATAAGTATAAAGAGTAATTGTTTATAGAAGGAAATATCGATTTTTTATGACAGTTATAACTTTTTGTTAGAGGTGTGTACGATGGATTTAGAGGCAGTACGATCGTTTATTGAAGTGAAGAATACGCGAAGCTTATCGAAGGCGAGTAAGCTTTTACATATTTCTCAACCGGCGCTTAGTAAGCAAATTCAAAGGTTAGAAGCGGATTTAGAAGTTATTTTACTCAAGCGTTCCGCGCAAGGAGTAGAGTTAACAAGCGCTGGAGAGTTATTCATAACAAGAATGTTACCGGTTTTGGAACACATACATGAAGTGAAAACCGAAATGAAGAATTTTCAAGAAAAGCGGAAAATTTCTATAGGCATATTGCCAAGTTTAGCGGCGCATTATATATCAAAATTTAAAGATGTATTAGGTGATGGGTTCGAAGTAGAATGGAAAATTGAGCATACGAAAGTATTAATGGGACTCTTTAAAGAACGAAAGATTGAAGCGATGTTCATCGATTCGGTAGTAGAAGACGCTGCGTGTATAAAAGAAATACGAGAAGAAAAAATTGTTTGTGTCGTTTCAAATGATCATCTTTATAAAGAGAAAATAGTAATTCAAATGGAAGATTTGCAAAATGAAAAGTTAATCGTATATCCAGAAATCTGTGATGTAAGAAAAATGATTATGAACATGTTTCATGGGATAGGTGCGAAACCAATCATTGCATTTGAAACTTCTTATGCAGAACCGATGCTTGCGATGGTCGGTGCTGGACTTGGTATTACGTTACTTCCAGAAATGTCAGTAGAGCAAGCAGTAAGGCAAGGAAATGTGCATGCGATTTCTATTGAGCCACCACTTGTGCGCAAAATTTATTTCGCATCTCATATGGAAGAGTACCTATTATTACAATCATTTGACGATGAGAGGTAATCCAAACGGAATATTGAGAAAGATTACAATTGCATTGAAAGAAACATGAAATTTTAAAAAAAACTAGGTCAAAAACAAGCCATTACATGGTATGATTAGTACATTGTTAGTTGTTAAATATAGGGGAATTCCCTTTTTATACATAATGCCTTCCATTTCATAAACGGAACGGACAAAAAAAGAGATATAACTAGGAGGCTTTTTTGCATGGATTCTATCCTGACGATCGTTATCATTGTAGTAAGCTCTATTCTAGTGCTGCTCATGATAGAGCTTGTGATAAGAAATCGTTCATATAAAGATATTGAAGCACTGGAGCAGTGGAAGCAAGAGATAAAAGATAAACCTGTGGCAGATGAACTAAAACGGGTAAAAGATTTAAATATGACGGGTCAAACAGAAGAGCTGTTTGGTAAATGGCGTGAAGAATGGGATGAAATTGTATCAACAACCCTTCCGAAAGCTGACAAAGATTTAGCGCAAGCGCGAAAATTCGCCTCGCAATTCTCCTTCCGCAAAGCAAAGCATGCGATGAATGAATCCATAAGTGGTTTAGATGACGCTGATAATCGTATTACAGATATTTTAAATGAATTACAGCAATTGTTAGAAAGCCATGAAAAAAATAGCTCGGAAATTGAAGAGTTACGTGATACATATCGTAGTATGAAGAAGAGTGTTCTTGCTCATAGACATATGTATGGAGCAGCAGAACAGAAAATTGAAGAGATGCTAGACGCTGAATCTAATAAATTTAAAAGCTTTGAAGAGGCAACAGATAATGGTGACTATTTAAAAGCGAGAGAAATTGTTATTAGTTTAGAAGAAGGTTTGGCAAGCTTAGAAATCATTATTCACCAAATTCCAGATTTATTGGTAGAGTGTCAAGCGACGTTACCAGTACAGCTGGAAGATTTATTGCACGGACATAATGATATGGTAAGACAAGGTTATGTATTAGAGTATTTGGAAGTCCCTAAAGAAGTTCGTGATATGACGACACAACTACAAACATGTTTAATGGATATACAGGAGCTTCATATAACGGAAGCAGCTGAAAAAGTAGAAAACTTAAAAACGCGTTTAGATGGCTTCTATGATCAACTGGAACAAGAAGTACATGCGAGACATTATGTGGAGCAAAAAACACTTTCTGTTTATGAAGACTTAGAAGAAATTCGCACAGAAACGATTGAAACAAAAGCAGAAACACAACTTGTGAAACAAAGTTATCAGTTACAAGATAAGGACATTGAGTCTCAAAAAGTAATTGAAAAGCAAATGCACATTTTAATGAAACGTTTTGAAATGTTGCAATTACGTGTTGCTGAACAAGATATTGCCTTCTCTATCATTCGTGAGGAACTAGAAGAAGTTTATGAGCAATGTGAAACGTTAAAAGTACTTCATGCAGAATATAAAGAAATGCTGCAAACGATGCGTAAAGAGGAATTTGAAGCGCGTGAGAAGTTGCAAGAAATGCGGAATATCATTTTTGAAACGAAACGTTTTATGCAAAAGTCGAATTTGCCAGGTCTTCCAGAAAGCATTATGGAAGATTTAAAAAGAGGACAAATGGCAATGCAAGCTGTATATGAACAGTTAGAAGTGAAACCGCTAAATATGAACGCTGTAAATAGCAGTTTAGAAGAAGCGTACACAACTGTTAATGGTGTAGCTGAAATGACAGAAGAGTTAATTGGACAAGCGTATTTAGTTGAAAAATTAATTCAATACGGTAATCGTTACCGCAGTCATGATGAGAGCCTTGCAGAGAGCTTAAATTATGCGGAGAAATTATTCCGTGAATATCAATACGATGCAGCTTTAGAACAAGCGGCTTCTATACTAGAGCAACTTGAACCTGGCGTTGTTCAAAAAATAGCTGAATATGTAGACAATGAACAAACCCTTTCATAAGGGTTTGTTTTTTTGTGTAATTTTGGGGACGATGTTGCTATAATGAATAGCGGAATACAGTAAGGTTATTCGTTTTAATATAAGGTGAAACTGTAATCGGTAGAGCCATCCTCACTAATTATTGGCATTCACAATCGGGATAAAATGGAACCTTTGAGTAGTCTTAGCGTAATTACACGTATTTGTGATATGATTATATGATGTGATAGCGCTGAAAGGGGAAGAACGATGATCTATTTTGATAATAGTGCGACGACAAAGCCATATCCAGAAGCTCTTCAATCGTACGTAACGGTTGCAGGGAAATATTTTGGGAATCCTTCTTCTATTCATTCGCTTGGAGGAGAGGCAGAGCGTCTATTAACACAATCAAGAACGATTGCAGCGCAGCTTCTTCACGTTAAACCTTCTGAGATTATTTTCACATCAGGTGGAACGGAAGGGAATAACCTTGCGATTAAAGGAATAGCGATGAGGAATCGTTCGCGCGGTAAACATATCATTACAACAAATATTGAACACGCGTCTGTGTTTGAAGCATATAAACAACTAGAAGATCTCGGTTTTGATGTAACATATTTACCGGTTAATGAGCATGGTGTTGTATCGGTAGAGGATGTAAAACGAGCACTTCGTGAAGATACGATTCTTGTGTCAATTATTCACGTGAACAACGAGACTGGAGCAGTTCAGCCTGTTGCTGAAATTGGAACGTTATTATCGAATTATCCGAAAATAAGATTCCATGTGGACCATGTACAAGGGATAGGAAAAGTACCGCTTGATTTATATGCTTCTCATATTGATCTTTGCTCAATATCTGGACATAAATTCCACAGTGTAAAAGGAACGGGTCTTCTTTATGTGCGTGATGGCGTAAGGTTAGATCCAATTTTATCAGGTGGTCAACAAGAGCTTAAGTATCGCTCTGGTACAGAAAATTTACCTGGCATTGTAGCGATGGTGAAAGCACTTCGTATGACAATGGAACAAGTGAAAGAAAAGATAGCTCATTTGCACAATTTACAAACAGAGCTTGTCCGTTTTTTTAAAGAGATGGAAGATGTAACGATCAATACGTCGCTTGCATATGCAGCACCGCACATTTTAAATGTATCATTTGTTGGTTTAAAACCAGAAGTGGTTGTTCATGCTTTAGAAGAGCACGGTGTATATGTATCGACGAAGTCTGCTTGTTCTTCAAAAGCAAATGAAGTGAGCAGAGTGTTAGTGTCAATGGGAGTACCGCATGCCGCTGCTGCAAGTGCCATTCGCATTAGTTTGGCACCAGAAAACACGATGGAAGAAGTAAAACAATTTGAAGGTATTGTGAAAGAGACGATGCCAAAATTATATGAAGTGATGAGGTAAAGAAATATGATGACATATGAATATATTTTAGTTCGTTATGGAGAGATGACGACTAAAGGTAAGAACCGTTCTAAATTTGTAAGCACATTAAAAGATAACGTAAAGTTCAAACTGAAAAAGTTCCCAAATATTAAAATCGATGCAACACATGATCGTATGTACATCCAATTAAATGGCGAAGACCATGAAGCAATTTCTGAAAGATTGAAAGATGTATTTGGTATTCATAAGTTTAACTTAGCGATGAAAGTACCATCAGAATTAGAAGATATTAAAAAAGGTGCATTAGCAGCTTTCTTACAAGTAAAAGGCGATGTGAAAACATTTAAAATTACAGTGCACCGTTCTGATAAACGCTTCCCAATGAAGACGATGGAGTTACTTCCAGAAATCGGTGGGCACATTTTAGAAAACACAGAGGATATCACAGTAGATGTTCATAATCCAGATGTGAATGTACGTATAGAAATTCGCAGTGGTTACACATATATTATGTGCGGTGAGCATATGGGAGCTGGCGGTTTACCAGTTGGCGTTGGTGGAAAAGTAATGGTACTTCTTTCTGGTGGTATCGATAGCCCAGTAGCAACGTACTTAACGATGAAACGCGGCGTGTCTGTGGAAGCAGTTCACTTCCATAGCCCACCTTTCACAAGTGAGCGTGCAAAACAAAAAGTAATCGATTTAGCACAAGAGTTAACGAAGTACTGTAAACGTGTAACACTTCACCTTGTTCCATTTACAGACGTGCAAAAAACGATTAATAAAGAAATTCCATCTAGCTATTCAATGACAGTTATGCGCCGTATGATGATGCGTATTACAGAGCGTATCGCAGAGGAGCGTAATGCACTTGCAATCACGACTGGTGAAAGTCTTGGACAAGTAGCAAGCCAAACGTTAGATAGTATGCATACAATTAACGAAGTAACAAACTATCCGGTTATTCGTCCGCTTATTACGATGGATAAATTAGAAATTATTAAAATCGCTGAAGAAATCGGCACATATGATATTTCAATTCGTCCGTACGAAGATTGCTGTACAGTATTCACACCAGCAAGCCCAGCGACGAAGCCGAAGCGTGAAAAAGCGAATCGTTTTGAAGCGAAATACGATTTCACATCATTAATCGATGAAGCTGTAGCGAATAAGGAAACCATGGTATTACAAACAGTAGAAGTAGTGGCGGAAGAAGAAAAATTCGAAGAACTTTTCTAAACCCATAAATTACCATATATAAAACGTGTATGAAGTCATGTTATTTATCACACTCTATACTCACAAGGAGGTGATATAACATGTCACGTAGCACAAATAAATTAGCGGTTCCTGGTGCTGAATCAGCATTAGACCAAATGAAATACGAAATCGCTCAAGAGTTTGGTGTTCAACTTGGAGCAGATGCAACAGCTCGCGCTAACGGTTCTGTTGGTGGTGAAATCACTAAACGTCTAGTTTCACTAGCTGAGCAACAATTAGGCGGTTTCCAAAAATAATCCCATATATGATGGCTTAGAAAGAGCGGGTTCTCCCGCTCTTTCTTTTTGTTGTTTGCACCGTTATACATTCATTTCGACATAGATATGAAAAATTTGTCAAAAGAAGAGGGTTCAAAATAGACAGAAAATTCTTTATTATATAAGGGAGGCATAAAGAAAAAGGAGGATGTTTATGAAGAGAGAGGAATTGTTGGCGCCGCCGTCTTATAATTTAGTTTCTGAAATAGAGAAATATACAGGTGATAAAGGGAAACTAGCTTTAATTTGGCAAGATGATAAAGGGAATAGACGAGAAGTTACATACGCTGAGTTAATGAAAGGTGCGAATAAAATTGGAAACGCTTTTATAAAGAGTGGCCTACAAAAAGGGGACAAGCTTCTTATTATGATGCCGCGTTTAATTGAAGCGTACATGACGTATATCGCTGCAATTAAAGCAGGATTTGTCGTAATTCCGAGTTCGGAAATGTTGCGCAAAAAGGATATCGAATATCGCATCGGGCACGGGGAAGTAAAAGCAATCGTAAGTTATGAGCCGTACATTGGACAGTTTGATGATATAGAAGCGATGGAATCTCTTCAAAAATTCGTTCTGAGCGAGCAGTCAGTAGATGGATGGATTAATTTAAAAACAGCGTTAGAAACAGAAAGTGACCTGTTAGAAATGGCGAAGACAGATAAAGAAGATATGGTCTTTTTATCTTACACGTCAGGGACGACAGGAAATCCAAAAGGTGTTGTTCATACGCATGCGTGGGCATACGCTCATTTACGTACGAGCGCTCCAAACTGGCTCGGAATTGAAGAAAATGATGTTGTATGGGCAACGGCTAGTCCAGGTTGGCAAAAGTGGATTTGGAGCCCGTTTTTAGCAACTCTCGGATCAGGGGCAACAGGATTTGTATACAACGGTAAATTTGAACCAAAAACGTATTTAAATTTATTAGATAATAATAAGGTGAATGTGCTTTGTTGTACGCCGACTGAGTATAGATTAATGGCAAAGGTAGAAGATTTAAGTGAATACAATTTAGAGGCGTTACATAGCGCTGTATCCGCAGGTGAGCCGTTAAATAGAGAAGTCATTGAAACATTCCAAAAGCACTTTAAAATTACAGTGAGAGACGGCTATGGGCAAACGGAAAATACATTGCTTGTTGGTGTAATGAAAGGAATGGATATTAGACCAGGATCAATGGGAAAACCAACGCCAGGCAACCACGTCGATATTGTAGATGAGGAAGGTATTCCGGTACAGGTAGGAGAAGTTGGTGATATTGCAGTTCACATTGAAACACCAGCCCTCTTTAAACAATATTATAAAGACGATGAGCGCACAGCGATGCAATTCCGCGGTGATTATTATATTACTGGTGATAAAGCGAAGAAAGATGAAGACGGCTATTTCTGGTTTGAAGGGCGCGGTGATGATATTATTATTAGCTCTGGTTATACAATCGGACCGTTTGAAGTAGAAGATGCACTTGTAAAACACCCTTACGTAAGAGAGTGCGCAGTTGTCGCGAGCCCTGATGAAATTCGCGGAAGTGTCGTGAAGGCATTTATCGTATTAAGAGAGAATATAGACAAGAACGAAGAAACATTAATTCCAGCACTCCAACAACACGTCAAAGAACTCACTGCACCATATAAATACCCTCGCAAAATTGAATTTGTAGATGAACTACCAAAAACGATTTCTGGAAAAATTCGCCGTATTGAACTTAGAAAACAAGAGATGGAGATTCCGTCAAAATAATTTCGAAAATAGTTGAATGAACTGTAAACAATATGATATTATAAAAGCGAACATTAGTTCGATTTTATAAATTAAAAAAAGAGGTGTCCGTATGATTTTAGGTATTAATCCGTACTTAGTTTTAGATGGTAGTGGGCAAGAGGCTGTACAGTTTTATAAAGAGGCGTTAGATGCAAAAGTAGAAGTCATGCAAACTTTTGGTGACATGCCTGAAAATCCAGAATATCCGATTCCAGCTGAAGCGAAAGAGCGCGTTTTACATGCTACTTTAAAAGTTGGGAATACGGACCTTATGATTTCTGATACATTCCCAGGTCAAGGGCATGCAATCGGATCTCAAGTAACAATCGCAATTCAAATTAGTAATGCAGAAAAAGCAAAAGAAGTATTCGAAAAGTTACAAGAAGGTGGCGAAGTTATTATGCCACTTCAAGAAACGTTCTGGAGCCCAGCATACGGACAACTAAAAGATAAATTTAGCATTGAATGGCAAATTACAACGTCTACTACTGAACAAAATTAATTTTTGGAAAAGCACCATTTTTAATTGAAATGGTGCTTTTTTTATACGGACTAATTTCGTAGACTAAGGAAAAAGGGGATGAGCATATGGGAGAAATTTGGTATGGCGGCACCATTTACACAATGCGAGAAGAGAATGAAAAAGTGGATGCTGTTTATGTTGAAAACGGTATGATCGTTGATGTCGGAAGTAAAGAAGAGTTAGAAGACCGATATGCTACGGTTAAATTGCACGATTTAGAAGGCAAAACGATGATTCCAGGTCTCGTTGATAGTCATATGCATCTTATTGGGCATGGAGAGAGGTTACTCCGTCTAGATTTATCAAGTTGTACATCGTATAGCGAAGTGCTGACTTTCGTTCGGAAACGAGTAGAAGAAGCGCCAAAAGGTTCTTGGATTATTGGAGAAGGCTGGAATGAAAATAACTTTACAGATACAAAACAAGTTCACGTACATGATCTAGATGAAATTTCTAAAGAACATCCGATTTTATTAAAGCGTGTTTGTCGCCATGTGACATGGGTGAACTCATACATATTGCAAGAAGCGAACATAACAGAAATGACGCAAGACCCGAAAGGCGGGAAAATCGGCCGGGATTCATCAAATATGTTAACAGGCCTTTTATATGAACAAGGGCAAGAGTTAATTAAACATGTGCAGCCAGAAATTGATGAAGCTTATTTACAAAGAGCCCTGCAAACAGCAATTAAAGATTGTTGGCAATATGGACTTGTTGGCGGACATACGGAAGATTTAAATTATTACGGTGGCTTTAGAAAAACGCACAATGCGTTTTCTTATGTTATAAAGGAAATGCCATTTAAAGCACATTTACTCGTTCACCATGAAGTAGCACATGAACGAAAAGAATATGAAAATGAACACTATATTGAATTTGGGGCGATGAAAATTTTTTCAGATGGCTCTTTTGGCGGAAGAACAGCTTTATTAAGTGAACCGTATGAAGATGCGCAGGAAACAAATGGAGTTGCAATCTTCTCACGTGAAGAGCTTGCGGAGTTAGTGAAAAAGGCACGAGATTTACATATGCCAGTTGCGATTCATACAATTGGTGATTTGTCGCTTGAATATGTCATTGATGCACTTGAATTATATCCACCAGCAGAAGGATTACGCGACCGCATTATTCATTGTCAGCTAGCTCGTGAAGAGTTGATTGAGAGAATGAAACATTTGCCGGCTATTATTGATATTCAGCCCGTCTTTGTGTCATCGGACTTCCCATCAGTCAGTGAAAAACTAGGCGAGCATCGTCTTCGTTATGCATACGCGTGGAAGACGTTACTAGAAGCAGGATTACACTGCAGTGGTGGATCTGACGCACCAATTGAACAAGTGGATCCGTTTTTAGGCATATATAGCGCTGTTACACGCAGAAGTTTTATTGACGGTGTATGCTATATGCCGGAGGAAAGATTAACAGTATACGAGGCTATCTCTCTGTTTACAACAGGAAGTGCCTATGCAATTGGAAAAGAAGCGAAGCGAGGACAAATCGCGAAAGGATATGAAGCGGACTTTACGATAGTAAATCGCAATATTTTTGAAATAGAGGCAGAAGAAATAAAAGAAGTACAAGCAGAAATGACTGTAATTGATGGCCAGATTGTTTATAGAAAAGATGCGTGAAAATATAGCGACTTACCGATAAGAAATGATAAGAATAGTGGCTGATAGCGAGAGAAATAAAAAACCGCTGAATTATCGAATCTCATAATTCAGCGGTTTTTTTCATGCTATAAAAACGTTCTCTGTACTTTTTCCCAGAAGGAATTGTTTTTTAATTTAACTGTTTTAATTTGTTTATCGCTTAAGCGTACAACAACTTTTTCCACTTGTTTAATGCTAAGTGCTTCGTTATCCATACCGATAACAGGATAATCGTTACCGTCTGGTTTTAGTTTTAAAGTTAGTGTACGCTTGTGATTTAAAATGAACGGTGAACCGAGCGTACGGTATGTGTTGTTATTTAATGATGCTAGTTCGCTTATTTGGAAGCATGGGATGAGCGGATCAACAACCGCACCATGTAATGATTTATTGTAAGCTGTACTTCCTGTTGGGGTAGAAACAACTAAACCGTCCCCTCTAAATGTTTCGAAATATAGATCATCAACGTGAACATCTACAACGAATGTTTTAATAATACTAGAACGCAATGACAACTCATTTAAACAATGGAAAGATGTACCGTGATCTACATCTACCTGAATTGTTGGATATTTTCGCACTTCAATTTCATTTTTTGTAATTTCTTGAAGGGCTGTATCAATGTGATCAATATGGAAATCGCAGTAGAACGAAATTTCATCTTTCGTAGAAATCCCTGCATATAAGCAATCTTCTCTAAAACCAGTTTTACGAACGGCTTGTAAGAAAGTTGCATCATCTCCAACACTGACGATAGCGTTTGCATTTTTTGGATGATCTAATATGGTAAATCCATTCTCTTCTAAAATACGATAGATTGGTTTCATTTTTTCAACGAGCGTTGCTTTTTCATCACCATAAAAGAAAAATAAATTGCGACGATCTGCCATTATGTATCCCTCCACTGCAGTTAAATTTTCTGTTTTTCGTGCTACATATCATCCAAATACGTTCCCCGACGATATGTTCAAATAATATATTTCGATATAAAATGTCAAAATCCCTTTTTATTTTTAGAAAAATTTTTATATTCAATCTTATGGGATTCTGTTTAATGATGAATAAACTTGTCGATAATGGGTACGGAGTGAAAGGATGATACGTATGAAGTGGCTCGTAATTGGAATAATAATTCTTCTCCTTTTTATTTTGCTTATACTATTGTCGAAAATAAAGCTTAAAGTGACATTTTTATATTCAGAAATGGAAAAGCAATGTTTGTTTCAAGTGAAAATATGGATGATTCGATATACATTCGATGTGTTGGAAAGAATGGAAAAGCAACAGAAGAAGACGGGACAAAAGATTAAGAAGGCTGAAGAGGATGGCGGATTAGATAATAAAATTATGGCGCAACTTGATAGTATGGGGGAGCTGATAAAAAAGCTGCAAGAGGTTCATACTATTGTTAAAGATTTTCTCAAACGAGTGAAAATCAATGGTTGGAGATGGCATACGCAAATTGGTGCAGGTGATGCAGCGAGTACTGGAATTGTCACTGGATATGCATGGGGGACAAAAGGAATGGTTGCTGGAGTTGTAGGACAATATATGCATATTGTCGATGTACCAGAGTTTGAAATTACCCCTGTTTTTCAAGGGAAAGGATTCGCGTCAAGATGTGAGTTAACGGCATCTTTTCGTATATTCCGGGCTATAAAAACAGCGGTGAAATTGCTCATGTTTATGAGAAAGCAAAGATCTGGTATGACAGAAAAATCTGTTCAAGCATAGGGGGGATATAGAATGGACCATCCAATTCAAGGTTTAATGACAACCGCAATGCAGCATTTAAAACAAATGACTGATGTAAATACAATTGTGGGTGACCCAATTAAAGCGGCAGATGGAAGTGTAATTCTTACCGTTTCGAAAGTTAGTTTCGGCTTTGCCGCTGGTGGAAGTGAATTTGGTAAAGAACAGGCAGGCCGTCATCCATTTGGCGGAGGAAGTGGTGGAGGAGTTTCTATTAATCCTGTTGCTTTTCTTGTTATAAATGGAGACGGTGTAAAAGTGTTACATTTAGATAAGCAAACACACGTCATCGATAAAATAATTGAATTAGCGCCACAAGCTGTTGATAAAGTGAAAGAAATGATGGATAAACGAAAAGAAGACGATCCTGAATTTCAAATTTAACGAATAAAGAAGCTGATCAATGGATTAGCTTCTTTAATTTTTTTGTAAATAAAGCGATTTTATTTGCATTATCGATAGGGACAAACTATCATTTACATTGTACATATTTTGTTTAAATAAGGGAGGATTTTCAAGTGGCAAACGTAACTTTTAAAGGTAATCCAATGACTTTAGTTGGAACAGAAGTTAAAGTTGGCGATCAAGCGCCAAACTTCCAAGTATTAGCAAATGACTTATCTCCAGTAAGTTTAGAAACATACAAAGGCGAAGTGAAATTAATTAGTGTTGTACCTTCAATCGACACAGGTGTGTGTGATGCACAAACACGTCGTTTTAACCAAGATGCAGCAGGTATTGAAAATGCGAAAGTATTAACAATTAGCGCTGACTTACCATTCGCTCAAAAACGCTGGTGTGCGGCAAACGGTTTAGAAAATGTTGTAACACTTTCTGACCACCGTGACCTTTCATTCGGTGAAGCTTATGGCTTAGTAATGAAAGAGCTTCGTTTACTTGCTCGTGCAGTATTCGTAGTAGATAGCAACGACAAAGTAGTTTACGCAGAGTACGTAAGCGAAGGTACAAGCCATCCAAACTATGAAGCAGCATTAGAAGCAGCTAAATCTGCAAAATAATGTGAAGGAAATGACCTCTTATAAAGAGGTCGTTTTTTCTCATATATTGCTGCGCAACGGTGCCAATATATGAGAAAAAACGTTATATCGTATATAACTGAAAGGGGAGCTCTTTGCAGGAGGTCGCTTTTTCTTTTTGGAAAAAAACACTTTGTGGTATGATATAAGTTATGTGTAAAAGAGAGAAGGAGGAATGTACGTGAGTCAGACAGTAGAAACATTATTTTCTATTTTTGATTCTTCTGCGGTAGTTTTACGTAAAGAATTAGATGTAACATATTTAGAGGCGCTTGTAGAAACAGGTGATAACTTGTTTGAAGGAGCGATTTTACAAGAGGAATTATCTGAGTCAGCAATTGAAAGGCTGAATCGTGAATATAGTACGTTTAATGAAGAAACATATAAAGGTGAAGAAATTCGTAAAGCATTTCAGTTAGCCATTTTAAAAGGAATGAAAGAAGGCGTACAAGCAAATCACGAAATGACGCCTGATGCAGTTGGTATGTTCATGAGCTACTTATTCCATAAATTTATGCAAGGTCAAAATGAAATTACGGTGTTAGATCCTGCAATTGGAACAGGTAACTTAATGACTACAGTGTTTAACAGCGCCAAAGAAGGACTAACAATGAGTGGGTTTGGTGTAGAAGTGGATGAAGTGCTAATTAAACTTGCTTTAGTAAATGCGAATTTACAAAAGCATGCAATCGAATTCTTCCATCAAGATGGACTAGCGCCACTTTATATCGATCCGGTTGATGCAGTCGTTTCAGACTTGCCGATTGGTTACTATCCAAATGAAATCGGTGCAAGCGAATATAAGTTAAAAGCAGATGAAGGAATGTCGTATGCACATCACCTATTTATTGAACAAAGTGTGAAACATACGAAAGAAGGCGGGTACTTATTCTTCCTAGTACCAAACTTCATTTTTGAAAGTGATCAAGCACCAAAATTACATGCATTTATTAAAGAAACATGTTTTATTCAAGGGCTATTACAGCTACCTGTTTCCATGTTTAAAAACGAGAAAAATGCAAAAAGTATATTTGTTCTCCAAAAGAAAGGTCCTAGTGTAACGATGCCAAAACAGGCGTTATTAGTGGAGTTACCTAAATTCTCCAACATGAAGGCGATGGAGAACATTATGGATCAATTAAATACTTGGTTTGCAACGCATAAATAAGGCAAGGTATATGTAACAGAGTTAGTAATTCATGTAGTACAGTTTTATATAATATGTCATATTTTTAAATATATACTAGATTAAACTGAATTTTTTTGAAATCTGTAATATATATTTTTTCTTGGTGTTACAATTTTTTCACTTGAAATATATGTCGGACGATGTTTAAATTAAAATCGTGAGTATAAAATTTGCTAATGATGAAACGTTTTCATATGTAGTAAATTTGATCAGATAAAATCGAGCGATTTGTGGACATATCCACACAACTACCAAGAGAAAAAGGGGCGAAAGACTAGATGTCAAAAATCATCGCGATTAACGCAGGAAGCTCTTCCTTAAAATTCCAATTATTTGAAATGCCAAGTGAAACAGTATTAACAAAAGGTTTAGTAGAACGTATCGGTTTAGAAGATAGTATCTTCACTATTACTGTAGATGGCGAAAAACAAAAAGAAATTACAAACATTCCAGATCACGCAGTAGCAGTTAATATGCTTCTTAAAAAATTAACTGAAAACGGAATCGTTAAATCTCTTGATGAGATTGGCGGTATCGGTCACCGTGTTGTTCACGGCGGCGAAAAATTTGCTGACTCTGTTTTAATTACTGATGAAGTATTAGCTGATATCGAAGAGTTAAGCGATTTAGCACCACTTCATAACCCAGCAAACATTGTTGGTATTAAAGCATTCCAAGAAGTATTACCAAACGTACCAGCAGTAGCAGTATTCGATACAGCATTCCACCAAACAATGCCGGAATCTGCATTCCTATACAGCTTACCATATGAGTACTATGAGAAATTTGGCATCCGTAAATACGGTTTCCACGGAACTTCTCATAAATACGTAACTGAGCGTGCGGCTGAATTATTAGGTCGTCCACTTGAAAGCTTAAGCTTACTTTCTTGTCACTTAGGTAACGGTGCAAGTATCGCAGCGGTAGAAGGCGGTAAATCTATCGATACTTCTATGGGCTTCACTCCACTTGCTGGTGTAACAATGGGTACACGTTCTGGTAACCTTGACCCTGCGTTAATTCCATACATCATGGAAAAAACAGGCCAAACAGTAGAAGAAGTAGTTAACGTATTAAACAAGAAGAGTGGTATGTTAGGTCTTACTGGTTACTCTAGTGACCTACGTGACATCATTGCAAAAGAAGAAGAAGGCGACCACCGTGCGAAAGTAGCACTTGATGTATTCGTAAGCCGTATCCACAAATACATCGGTTCTTACACTGCTCGTATGAAAGGTGTAGACGCAATCATCTTCACAGCTGGTGTAGGTGAAAACAGTGCGATTATTCGTGAGCGCGTATTAGAAGGCCTTGAGTACATGGGCGTATACTTCGACGTAAAACGTAATAACGTATTTGGTGAAGAAGCATTCATCAGCTTCCCACACTCTCCAGTAAAAATTATCGTAATTCCAACTGACGAAGAAGTTATGATCGCTCGTGACGTACTACGTCTAGGAGATATTGGTTAATATACTATATGAAAAAGACGAGATCCTATAGGATTTCGTCTTTTTTCTTTTGGATATAGTTTAAAATTCCATCTGGATATAGTACTTTTTCCTTCTGAATAAAAGCTGTAATGGGAATCCATTTTGCATACGATACGGTTTGCGCATCTTGTATATTCATTTTTTTCATTTCATATAGTGATGTGTCTAATAAGCGTACAGAATATAGCTGAATGATTTCATGACCAATTTCTTCATCAAGATGAAAGATGTTTTCTAAGCAGCCTAAATAATTGCAGATTTCCACTTCTGTATGAAGCTCTTCTTGAAATTCACGAATAACGGTATGTGCTGATTTTTCACCAAGTTCAATTGAACCGCCAAGAGGTCGGTAATATGTTTCATCGGTTGTATGATATTCTTGTACGAGAAGGCAACCTTGATGTGTAGCAAAACCAAAGGCTTTTGCACGCGGATACATATACAATCACTCCTTATTTATTTTGTATAAGGATGATTATAATGTATTTTGTAATAAAAGGTGTCGTGTATTTAAGAATGCGGTCTAATCGTAATTCCATCAAATAAGTCATTCCAAAATGCTTCATTATACTGAAATACATCCATAATAGGGCATTTTATAGCGCAAATGTTTTGCAATCCCCAATCTTCTTCTACAACAGTGGGTACATCTTCAGGAATGAGTAACAGGACAGAGAATGTATGTTTAACTATTTGAGATAAAATGTGTTCCAAGGAACGTGCTTCTTCGTATGTTCCTCCAGTTCGAATAAACAATATGGATTCTTCCGTTTCAATTGTAGTTAGAAAACGATGAACTCGATGCTCATAGTTTAACTTAATTTCTGTATAAGAAGGCCAAGAAGTTGGTGTGTTTACATCTGTTTTAAAATCGTGGCAGGAGTCGATTTCATATAGGTTATCACGGAGTCTTAATTTCACATTATCATCCCAAAATGAGATGAAGGATAAGTTTTCCAACTGTAAAAAACGGTCAAATCGATTTTGTAATAATACATTCACTTTTTCTAATGAAGGGCTTAGCATAAAATCGATAACACCAAAAAATGGTGATAATTCGAATTGATATAAAGCCCAAGCAGGCCAGCAGTTTTGTCCTAAGCTGAATACTGCATGATATTCTTTTTTTATATTGGATAGATTCATGTGATTTATCTCATCCTTTTTGCTAATATTTTATGTCATTTAAAAATGGTATGTGAATAAAGATAGACAAGCATATTTGCAAAGAATAAGCAGAAATATGTTACAATAGAAAAAAATCGAACGAGGTGGTTGTTACGATGCGATCGAAGCGAGAACAAGCCATTTTAGACAATATAAAAGAATGGGAATTGCAATTAGTTGAGCAAGAGGCGACTGATTTTCAAAAAATGTTTGATAAATGGGTACATACTACAATTGCGAAACTACCTGAGAAAAAACGAAAAGATTTCTTTACGAAAGCAGATGGATGGCTCTTTCATTTGCATGCATTGATTCAAAGTTCACAATCACAGTTAGATGCGCGTAATCGTATTTTAGGAACGTCGAGATTGTTTGATGAATCGATTGAACAACTGGAAGATTTGAAAGCATTATCTATTGATCAATTAACATACATAGCAGAGCAGCAAACAGCACGACATCGTTTATATTCATTCGTACAAGGCGGAGCAACGGGGGCTGGAGGTTTATTATTATTAACAGCTGATTTTCCGATTATGATTGCGTTAAATGTGAAGGCTGTCCAACTTATTGCCACTTCATTTGGACATGATGTGAACAAGCCTTATGAAATGATGCTTGCGTTAAAGGTGTTTCATGCGTCATTACTACCAGGAAGGCTTCAGCAATACGCATGGTACAATTTACTGCAAGAGCTAGAGCAAGAAGATTCTTTCTTCTACGAAGGAGACGAAGCGGTATTACAACCAGCTTCTACTGAAGTTGTGTTAAAACAAATTTTGAAAACATTTTCGATTTATGCTCTTCGTCGTAAATTATTCCAAGGTATTCCGGTAATTGGAATGGCAATTGGGTCTACAGTGAATTATCGTTTAACAAGAAACGTTACTGAATTTGCAAATAGATTTTATCAAGTGCGCCACATAGTCGAGAAGGAAAAAAGAGCATAAAAAAAAGCGAGAGGCCGAAGCCTTTCGCTTTTTTAATTTGTTGCATGCTTTTTGGACATTGGAATAGATACTGGTTGCTTTTCTTCTGCTTTTTCTGTTTTTGGATAATAAATTAAATCCAATGTTTTTGCCTGTACGGCAATCGAAAGAATAGTAAATGCAATTTCTGTCCAATTTAAATAATATAATGAAAGCGCAAGAACAATCGCGTCAAAGACGAAGAAAATTTGCCCAATTGTAAAACGAGTTCGTTTACTTAATACAATTGTTAAAATATCGTCTCCGCCGGTTGCACCGCCAAATCGCAATATAAAACCGAGTCCAATACCAGCTAATGCACCGCCAACTACTGCAGCTATAAATAAATTGTTTGATAAATCAACCGTAAATGGAGAATAATTCTCCATAAGAGAATAAAATACTCCGAATGAAATTGAACCTAAGAATGAATAGCCAACCATTTTTTTACCTAAAAATGAAGCACATAGTAAAATAATTGGGATATCCATAATTACAGTTGAAATAGATGGTGAAATATCATAAAAATTTTGGATGAATAGTGCGATACCTACAAAGCCACCTTCTGTTAAGTGGTTTTGGAAGTGAATGTGATATAGCGCTGCTGCTAAAATAAATGAACCGATTAAAACCATAAAAATTTCTTTAATAATTTGTCGACTTTGGATGTTCCTCATCGTTATTCCTTCTTTCCGTAGTTAGTAGTCCTTTTTGTGTTGTAAACTAACTACGAGCTCACATGTAGCTTCAGTTAGTTTACGAAAAAAACTAACTACGCTATATGTCGCTGAAGAAATAACGAATAATCCTCTCGTCCATCAATTCTCCCTACCTTCGTTTTAGTTTAAGTCTTAAAACGACTAAACAAAACGTGGAGTAAGATTCTTCATTTAGCAATCCTGCTCTTCTTTGTTTTGTTTAGCTAGTAACAATTAAGTCCTAAACAAAACGCTATGTGTAAGAAGAGTCTTTTTTTTGCCAAATTATCCTTCGGGCAATCATAATTTCCCCACTCTCGTATTTTTTTCGCTAGACTAAAAGTATCTGAGCTGAAAAATACGCTACGTGTATGATTCGTCAATACGATGCCACATGCTCCTTCGAGCGATCATGATATCAAAATCCCTTCCTTCAAGATTTATATTATTATATCATACTTTCAAAAAATGTATGCGGATGGAAACCGACAATAAACGGAGGAAATCTACAAAAATTGTTATGTTTAAATATTTTTGTAGAAAAGCCTAAGTTATTTCTTACTTATTGGACAGCTTTTAACGGTTTGTCCAATAAGTAAGAAAAGAAGAGTTTTTATTCAGCTGTATTCTTATCATCACTTTTATCTTTAAAAAACGCATCCCAGCTAATTACACTTAAAAAAGTTAAAGCGATAATAACGAAAGCACGCATAAGTTTGAACCTCCTTTTGTACATAGTATATGAATCATTCACTTTGTAATGTGTCATTTTTTACAAGTCTTAACTATTATGAGAGTATATTAATATAGATAGATGAAGGGGGAATTGAACATATGCTAAAAGACATGTTCAAAAGAAAAGAATTAATATGCGTTTCATGTCAGAAAAAGATTCAATATGAAGAAGAGCTCGTTGCTTTTGTAAAGTTGCCGAAAGAAAGAAGTATATTAGTTGGTCCATTTGATGTATGTTTGGCGAAAACAGCACAAGAAGTATATTGTAAATCGTGTTACGACAAAAAAGCATGACCCAAACTAATTGAGGGGCATGCTTTTTTCATTGGTGTGCCTTCCCCTCAGATACATTTTGAGTGAGTCGATACCAAAGCCAAAGGTCATTAATGATGGAAGCGAGATCGGCAATTTCTGAATTAAGTTTGCAAGAAATTTCGAAGTCTTCTTCGTTATTTAAATGATGCTGTTTTGCATTAATAGAGTGCTCGAGTTCTTTTATTCGATCAGGAATCCTTCCGCGAACTTGTTCCCATTTCAATAAAATAGCATGCTGCATTTTTTGGGGGATATTTTCCCAGTCTTCTTGTAAATGCGGAATTTCAATTCCTAGATGATCATCGTATAAGAAATACTTTTTCATAAGTTCACCCCCGTTTTCCTGCTTATATTGTACATAAAAACAGAAAGAAGTTCGACGAAATTGTTTGAAAAAATTTGAAAATGACTCTTGATACATTTTGAAAAAGGTGTTAAAGTGTGAATTATTATAAAAGAAAATGAATATTTATTCTTTAGGGGGATGCAAAATGGAGAAGAAAAAAGTTGTATTAGCATATTCCGGAGGTCTTGATACTTCCGTTGCAATTAAATGGTTACAAGAGAAGAATTATGATATTATCGCGCTTTGTTTAGACTTAGGGGAAGGTAAAGACTTAGCATTTGTAAAAGAAAAAGCACTTTCAGTAGGTGCAATTAAATCATATATGATTGATGTTCAAGAAGAATTTGCAAATGAATATGCATTGATGGCGATGCAAGCGCACACGTTATACGAAGGGAAATACCCTCTCGTTTCAGCGTTATCACGTCCGCTTATCGCGAAGAAATTAGTAGAAATTGCAGAACAAGAAGGGGCGACTGCAGTTGCACATGGATGTACAGGGAAAGGGAATGATCAAGTTCGTTTTGAAGTTTCTATTCAAGCATTAAATCCTTACCTAGAAGTGATTGCACCTGTACGTGAATGGAAATGGTCACGTGAAGAAGAAATTGCCTATGCAAAAGAAAACAATGTACCAATTCCGATTAATTTAGATAGCCCATTTTCAATCGATCAAAATTTATGGGGACGCAGCAATGAATGTGGTATTTTAGAAGATCCATGGGCAGCGCCGCCAGAAGATGCATATGAGATGACATTGGCATTAGAAGATACACCGAATAAACCAGAGTTTGTAGAAATCGGATTTGAAGCAGGCGTACCGACGACTTTAAATGGTACTGCATATTCACTTTCAGAACTAATTAAAACGTTAAATGCGCTGGCTGGAAAACATGGCGTTGGACGTATCGATCACGTAGAAAATCGCCTCGTTGGTATTAAATCGCGCGAAGTATATGAATGTCCAGCGGCAATGACGTTAATCACAGCACATAAAGAGCTGGAAGATTTAACGCACGTAAAAGAAGTAGCGCATTTTAAACCGGTGATTGAGCAGAAAATAACAGAACTTATTTATAACGGTTTATGGTTCTCTCCTTTAAAACAAGCGCTTCATGCATTTTTACAAGAAACGCAAAAGAATGTAACAGGTACA
This sequence comes from Bacillus cereus, assembly GCF_007678085.1. GTDB lineage: Bacteria > Bacillota > Bacilli > Bacillales > Bacillaceae_G > Bacillus_A > Bacillus_A cereus_BE. Next base: position 232,563 of record NZ_VEDW01000002.1, read on the forward strand.
GTGCGTGTGAAATTATTTAAAGGCCATGCGATTGTAGAAGGACGTAAATCTGAGTACTCTTTATATGACGAAAAATTAGCAACATATACTGCTCAGGACGAATTTAATCATGATGCAGCAGTTGGGTTCATTTCATTATTCGGTCTACCGACGAAAGTATACAGCCAAGTGAATCAAAAGAAGGTGGAAGCGTGAGCAAACTTTGGGGCGGACGTTTTACAGAAGAAGCGGAAGCGTGGGTTGAAGAGTTCGGAGCATCCATCTCCTTTGATCAACAATTAGTAAATCAAGATATAAAGGGAAGTATTGCACACGTAACGATGCTAGCAAAGCAAGGCATCGTTACGAAAGAAGAAGCAGAGAAAATAAAGATAGGTCTTCAATATTTATTGGAAGAAGCGAAACAAAATAAATTGCATTTTTCAGTTGAAGCGGAAGACATTCATTTAAATATCGAAAAGATGTTGATTGAAAAAATTGGTGAAGTAGGAGGAAAACTTCATACTGGCCGAAGCCGTAATGATCAAGTAGCGACAGATATGCATTTATATTTAAAAGAAAAAGTAGAACATATTATAAAAGCTACAAAACAATTACAAACTGTTCTCGTTCATCAAGCAGAAAATAATATTGAAACTATTATGCCTGGTTATACGCATTTACAGCGTGCCCAGCCAATTTCATTTGCGCATCATATTCTCGCTTACTTTTGGATGTTAGAGCGCGATGTGAATCGTTATGAAGATTCATTAAAGCGTATTAACATTTCGCCATTAGGAGCAGGAGCATTAGCTGGGACAACATTCCCGATTGACCGAGAATATAGTGCGGAGCTTCTTGGATTTAATGGAATCTATGAAAATAGTTTAGATGCAGTGAGCGATCGTGATTTCATACTGGAGTTTCTAAGCAACTCATCTATGCTCATGATGCACTTATCACGCTTTTGCGAAGAACTTATTTTATGGAGTAGTCAAGAGTTTCAATTTATTGAAATGAGCGATCAATACGCAACGGGAAGCAGTATTATGCCGCAAAAGAAAAATCCAGATATGGCGGAACTTATTCGTGGTAAAACAGGCAGAGTATATGGTAATTTATTTAGTTTACTTACAGTCATGAAAGGATTACCGCTCGCTTACAATAAAGACTTGCAAGAAGATAAAGAAGGAATGTTTGATACAGTAAAAACAGTAGAAGGGTGCCTTCATATTATGGCAGGCATGCTAGAAACGATGACTGTCAACAAAGAAAAGATGGGGCAAGCTGTAACCAAAGATTTCTCAAACGCAACAGAAATTGCTGACTACTTAGCAAGCAAAGGACTACCGTTCCGTCAAGCTCATGAAATTGTTGGGAAGCTAGTGCTACACTGCACACAAAAAGGAATTTATTTAGTAGATGTACCACTTGCAACGTATAAAGAAATGAGCTCGTTATTTGAAGAGGATTTGTATGAAGTTCTTTCACCGTATGCGGCTGTAAAGCGTCGTAACAGTGCTGGCGGGACTGGATTTAAGCAAATTGAAAAAGCTTTGGAGAAGGCGAAGGGATTAGTTGGAGAGTTTGTGGGAAGTTGATTGATAAGAAAGAAGGTACGCTAACCTTAGTAGAGGGAAGTGTACCTTCTTTTGTAATTTCTATGAAAACTAAATTATTGTTGATTTGTTTTCCTTAATTTTCGTTCTTTCATAAGTTTCCTAATATCTTTAATCACATAAATAGTAAATCCAAGCATCATTACAATATGAAAAATTTGCCAAACGGTATGTATCCATGTACCTTTTGCTTCTTGAATGACAAATAGTCTATCAATTAACATAGAGCCAAAATAAAATGAGAAAAGTAATAGGGCAGTATCTTTCTTCTTACCCATGAAAAACAGTATTAAAAACATAATAGAAAGCCCCATGGGCCAATACATACTTTCGAACATTGAAATTATAAACCACCTTTTATTTATGCATATATATTTGAAGAAATAAGAATGTTTATTAAGGTACATTATCTTTCTTGGTTATACATTTGCATTATATTTTGCAACAATTGTCCTCTTACTTAGTTTGATGCATAACACAGTATATACTACATATGTAGGGAAATAAACTATGAAATAGTTATAGTTAGGATTCTTTATGCCTACCTGTCCTATTGATTTATTTTCTTACCTTTCAAAAAAGTGGTGGAGAAATCTTCTCCACCGTCTAAAATTAATCATACTTATGTCGATTTTCCGTAATTCGAATATACTCAATATCCATCAAATCTCTAAGCAGTGCACCGTTACTTAGTTCAACTCCATGTTTCTCTTTAAAATGAGTACGAATCGTATCTAACATTTCGATTTCTTTCCCATTCACATCTAAAATAATGCGTTCAGAATCATCCATGTAGCATCCTCCTTTATTAAACATATATATTTTGTCCGTCTATTTCTAAAAAATGTATGTTAATGTAATGTTAGGAAATAAGAAAGGGATGGAAAATGAGACGTATTTATTTTATAGGGCTAATTTTGTACACATTAATTGTATTACACGCTGCATTCCCAAACATCTTTTCATTTAAGGATTTAGAAACAGTACACGTTGGGATATTTATCTTTATTCTATTTATAGTAGACTGCTGTATTTCAATATGGCTTTCGAAAAGAAAACATGTACAAGATAAAAAAGAAATGCAACGAAAAAAGAGAAAACGTTCCTTTTGGATGATGACGTACTGTTTGTCTTTAGTGCTTACTGCTGTCTTTTTTAGTGAACATATTCCATTAGAAAGAGTAAATATTGGATTTGGGGCGTTCGTATTTGCATACTATTTTTTCATGCACTTTCTTCCTTATATGAAAGAAAAGCGAGAAGAAGAGGAAGATCCGCTTGTAGAAGAAGCGAGAGAACGAGAGCATAAGAGAATAGAAGAAGATATACAGAAACTTGGGGAACAAAAATGGTATTTGAAATCTAAAATCATATATGTTCTTTGCTTTATTACGCCGCCAATCGGTTATTTGTATGTATTCTGCCTTCGTAAAAAAATGACAGAAGATGCAAAGCAAGCATACTTAACAGTTGCGACGATTATGATGGCATTATGGTCTTTGAAGTTTCTTCCGCCTTATGTATTAGCAATTACTGTTGTTATTGTGGCTTGTCTTGTATTTATAGTGAAATATGTGAAATGAAAAACACCAAGCCCATGTGGACTTGGTGTTTTATTTATAAATTAAAGCTCACCTTGCTCCTCATCACCACGAACAACAAGGACATCGCATTTCGCATAGCGAATAATATGTTCAGAGACGCTACCAATTAGGAAACGCTCAACAGCATTTAAACCAGTTGCACCACACATAATTAAATCTACTTTATGGTTTGGAGCGATTTCTTTTGAAATTTTAGATTTAGGATTACCAAATTCTAATACAGTTTCAATTTTTTCAAGGCCAGCTTCAAGCGCAGTTTTTTTGTAGTCTTCTAATAAATCTTCTGCAAATAGATTGGCACGTTCAGCAATTGCACGGCTATAAGCTTCTACTGCTGAGTATGCTTTTACATCAACGATATGAGCAATTGTTAATGTTGCATTGTTTCGTTTAGCGACTTGAATTGCTTTTTTAAAGGCTTTTTCTGCTTCTTTAGAACCGTCCACCGCGATTAAAATATTTGTATATGTATTATTCATAGTAAATTCCTCCCAATCATTTTTATTACCTTTTACAACTTTATTATAAAACAAATTTTGGTAATGTGCTTATCGGAAACGTTACAGAATTTTGAAAACTTTGTTTCAATTCATTTTAGTTGTAATTGGTGCAAGAACTTGTTACATATGAACTATAGCAATTTAAAAGGGGGCAGTTTTGTGAGACATGCGCTCATTACAGCCGGTACGAAAGGTTTAGGAAAGCAAGTAACAGAAAAATTATTGGCTAAAGGCTATTCAGTAACAGTAACATATCATAGCGATATAACGGCTATGGAAACGATGAAAGAAACATATAAAAACGTAGAAGAGCGTCTACAATTCGTGCAAGCGGATGTCACGAAAAAGGAAGATTTACATAAAATAGTAGAAGAAGCGATAAGCCGTTTTGGCAAAATTGACTTTTTAATTAATAATGCTGGTCCATATGTATTTGAACGAAAAAAGTTAGTCGATTATGAAGAAGACGAATGGAATGAAATGATTCAGGGTAATTTAACAGCGGTGTTTCATTTGTTGAAACTTGTCGTTCCGATTATGAGAAAACAGAACTTTGGCCGTATTATTAATTACGGATTCCAAGGGGCAGATAGCGCACCGGGATGGATTTATCGTTCAGCTTTTGCAGCAGCGAAAGTAGGACTTGTTTCATTAACGAAAACAGTTGCTTACGAAGAAGCAGAATATGGTATTACTGCAAATATGGTATGTCCTGGTGATATTATTGGTGAAATGAAAGAAGCGACAATTCAAGAAGCACGTCAGTTGAAAGAACGTAACACACCAATTGGTAGATCTGGAACAGGTGAAGATATCGCAAGAACAATTTCGTTTTTATGTGAGGACGATTCCGATATGATTACCGGTACAATTATTGAAGTAACTGGTGCAGTAGATGTTATTCATAGACATCGATAGAGTAAAAAAAGAGAAGTTTCGAATAATTGGACAGTTTATCCTTTATGCTGATAGGTGCGGATAATACTGTCCTTTAATGTAAAATTAAATCTATCGGAAAACTTGTATTATTTTTTGTCAAATATTGAGATATTATGTTAAAATATAAGAGCGTAGAAAGCGCTTTAAAAAATGATTCAGGGGTCATTTCATAACTCAAGGGGGAACTAATAATGCGTATCGGTATTCCAACAGAAATTAAAAACAATGAAAACCGCGTGGCAATGACGCCAGCGGGAGCAGTACATTTAGTACAAAATGGTCATGAAGTTTTTGTTCAAAAAGGAGCAGGTTTAGGGTCTGGCTTTACGGATGAAGAATACGTACAAGCTGGTGCAAAACTTGTTGAAACTGCTGAAGAAGCATGGAATCAAGATATGGTTATGAAGGTAAAAGAGCCAGTTGCAAGTGAATACGGTTATTTCCGCGAAGGTTTAATTTTATTCACATACTTACACTTAGCTCCAGAACCAGAATTAACGAAAGCATTAATTGATAACAAAGTGGTATCAATTGCATACGAAACAGTACAATTAGACAATCGTTCTTTACCATTACTTGCACCTATGAGTGAAGTAGCAGGTCGTATGTCTGCACAAATCGGTGCACAATTCCTTGAGAAAAACAAAGGCGGTAAAGGTATTTTACTTGCAGGCGTTCCAGGGGTAAAACGCGGCAAAGTAACAATTATCGGCGGTGGTCAAGCTGGTACAAACGCAGCGAAGATTGCAGTAGGTTTAGGTGCAGATGTAACAATTATCGACTTAAGTGCAGAACGTCTTCGTCAACTAGATGACATTTTCGGTAACCAAGTAAAAACGTTAATGTCTAATCCATACAACATTGCAGAAGCTGTAAAAGAATCTGACCTTGTTATTGGTGCGGTATTAATTCCAGGTGCAAAAGCGCCAAAACTTGTAACAGAAGAAATGATTCAATCAATGGAACCAGGTTCTGTCGTTGTAGATATCGCGATTGACCAAGGTGGTATTTTCGAAACAACTGACCGTATTACAACTCACGACAACCCAACTTACGAAAAACATGGCGTTGTTCATTATGCAGTTGCTAATATGCCAGGTGCGGTTCCACGTACATCAACTCTTGCATTAACAAACGTAACAGTACCATATGCAGTACAAATTGCTAACAAAGGCTACAAAGAAGCTTGCCTAGGCAACACTGCATTATTAAAAGGTATTAACACATTAGATGGATATGTAACATTCGAAGCAGTTGCAGAAGCGCACGGCTTACAATACGCTGATGCGAAAGAGCTTCTTGAGAAAGCTCCTGCTTTATCATAATAGAAATACATGTAAGCCCCTCCTTTTGTAAGGAGGGGCTTTTTATTTAGGTTAATTGTCTAGTTTCTTTACAATTTTCAATCCGAACATCATTGTAAAGAAAAGAATGCCGAACAAGTAATATAAGGCATACTCAACCCGTATCATCGAATTTTTGTCAGTGATATATAAAATAAATAGTATCGCAGAGCCGACTAAATGAGAGAGGCCGAAAATTTGCGCCATAAGTTTTAAACTCATCTTCTCGATTCTTTCATCCATCTCAGGTAATGGATATTTCTCTGCATCGTTCTTTCTTTTCTTAAAGAATATCCGTTTCACTACGAATAGTATTAAGGCTAAGAGTATGTAGACGCCAACAAATAGAAGGACAGAACTAATCTTTTCTTCGTCATTACTATTGAAATAAAGAAAAGTTGAACCTAACAACAAAATGGTAAGATGCGAAATGAACTCTTGATTAAAAGTATTTTTCATTCTTTTTCCTCCCCAGTTTTATCTAATTGAAATAAATCTTCTACTTTACAGTTGAAAAACTCACATAATTTCAATGCTAATTCTAAACTCGGGTTGTATTTATTCTTCTCGATAGCGATGAGGGATTGTCTAGTGATTTGAACAGAGGAAGCTAATTGTTCTTGGGTGATGTCTCTAACGACGCGGAATTGTTTCACCTTATTTTTAATCAAATATACAAAGTCTCCTTTTTGTAAATTTGTTACATTTATTATATCCATTTTTAGGTAATAAGTAAATAAAACTTTACAAAAAGTAAACAAAACTTTACGCGAAATATAGCTTGTTATGATGTTGTTTTTTGTGATAATTTGGAATTGAATGAAAAAAGAAGTCAAAAGAGGAGATTCAATGGGGAGTAAAAAGAGAAAGAAAAAGCAAGCTAAAAGACAAAAGTATATAAAGAAAAAACAGGAACAGAACATACCTCTTTCAAAAAAAATAGTCATTATGATAGAGAAAACATTTCGATATATTTGTATGGCTCTGTATGTAATTTTGTGTATGTATTCATTTGGGGTGTTTTACAGTTTTGGGATAACCCCCAATATTATTGAGAGCATTTTAGAATTTACACTTGTCGTAATAGAATTAGCCTTATTTGTTATACTCTTTGCTACAGTATGGCCTAGTCATGAAAGTAAGAAAGATAAGCAAAGAAAAATGAGCAAAAAATCTTCATATGCTTCAAGCTCATCAAGTGTATTCGGTAACTACAGTAGCAACGATTGTAGCAGCTCAAGTGATAGTGGAGGAGATTGCGGAGGTGGTGGAGACTAAGTTGTTTTTTCAGAAGAACGACTAATGAAAGGGTGGGACGAAAGATGGAAACTGTGAACTTAATAGAATTAACAAAGGACATTCAAGATCAACATAAAAACTTCGTCGTTTCAAATGTAAATAGTCATTGCTTACGAATCGCTGTATTTACTGGTGAATATGATTGGCACTATCATTCTAATTCGGATGAATTATTCATTGTGCTAGAGGGAGAATTACTTATCGATTTTGAAGATGGAGAAACAGCAGTTTTAAAGCCGAATGATTCTATCTTAATTCCAGCATGCACGATTCATAGAACGAGAGCGTTAAAGAGAACAGTAAATCTTTGTTTTGAAAATATAGAAGCTGATACGATTAAAGTGGAGCAGTTATGAAAAAATTATCTGTAGCTGAGTATAGAAAAATCTTTCCGATTTTAGAAAGTCATACAAAAACGACGACGTTTGCTTATGCGGTATATGATCAAATGATAGATGGTGAAGTTTTTACAAACGAGAAGTTAACAGCAGGGTTAATTATTACAGCTAACGGTATCTATTATTTATTTGGTGATACGGATGATCAAAATTATAACGAAGATTTATTTGCATATTTAAAAATGGCTCTTGAAAAAACAGAGAAGAGATTTACACTCTTTACTTCAAGCGAAGAGTGGGAAATGATGATAGAAGAGCGGTTTAGTAATACACTTCGGAACATCCCGCGAATGAAATTTCAAAGCGTAACCTTTGAAGAGAGAAAACAAGATGCAAACAAAAATACATATGAAGTGAAGCGTATTGATAAAAGTAATATAGAACGAAGTAATGAATTTACAGAGGCATATTATAAAGAATATTGGGGATCAACTGAAGTATTTTTAAATAATGGCTTTGGATTTTGCATCGAGCAAGAGGGGATAATTGTAGCTGAATGTGTTTCGATATTTACCGGGAATGGGTTTGCTGAAATTGATATTGCGACGCATAAAGCATATCAAGGGAAAGGATTAGCTCAAGCTGTTGCAACAAGGTTTATTGAACATTGCATGCAAAATGATATTACACCGTGCTGGGATTGTTATGTAGACAATATTCCTTCGCAAAAATTAGCTAGTAAATTAAGTTTTCATCATCCAATAGAATATAGATTGTTTGCACGTAAGAAAACGGGGGAATAAAAATGAATGTAGAGTTAACGAGATTTAAAGTGAAACAAGGTAAAAGTCATCGTGTAGATGCATGGATGCAGCTTCTTAATGACAATATGAAAGAAGTGCTTTTGACACTAAACGACGAAAAGATGTACGTTGAGACAATTTTCCGGGAAATAAGAGATGGAGAAGAGTACTTATATTGGTATTCTGTGCAAGGAGAAGGCGGGGCTCTTGTCGAAAATTCTCATCATGAAATTGATAAAAAGCACTTAGCATTTTGGTATGAATGTATTGATGAAGAAGTACCGTCTGTTGATATGAAAACAGAAGTTGTTATGATTCAAGATGTTGTGAAGGAAGCGATGAAATAATAGATTGGTATTTTATAACCGTAACAAGGTCATCTTTTTGGTTGGAATATATATTATTGGAGATGCTGTAAGATGAGAATTAGTAATAAATATATCACTCTCGATGAAATAGAAATAATAAGAGAACCTTTAAATAAATTGCATGAATATCATAATAATAAATCAAAACATTTTTCTGGTGATTATCCAAGAATGACATTTGAGGAACGTATTGAAAATTATAAACAGAATTCAAAGTACGGAGAATATAGAATTGAATTATTAGTTGAGGCGGAAACAGATGATATATTAGGATTTTGTATAGCGTATAGTAAAAGTGTAAACGGAAAGATTGAAGTTTTATTCGTTGATGAAAAATATCGAAGAAACGGATTTGGTTTAAAATTAATGAATAGTGCAGTGGAATGGTTTAAAGCGAAGAAGATAGATGAAATTGAATTAACAGTAGTGTACGGGAATGAAGCTGTATCGTTTTATGAAAAGCTGGGGTTTTATCCTCGTTCAATTATTATGGCAACTAAGTCATAACGATAGTTTGGGGAGAGATGAGTGGGAGTTTTTGTTTCGAAAAATGATTCATATGTTACTAAAGTATATGTGTAGAGCACATCAAAATAGATGTGCTTTTTAGTATTAAACATTTAGAAAAGCTGTATTTGGATATCTTTAAGTGAAAATAAAAGGGGATATCACGAATCTTTTAGGACAAACTATAAAGAAATAAAAAACACAAAACCAAAAGACCTATCCATATACGGTGTAGTCGTAACAGGTAAAACAGAAGATTTACAAAGTTTACAAGGAGCACCATATATTAAAGCAGCTGTTAGAGGTGTAACAGTTGAGAAATATTTATCACAAGAGATTAATGTGAATAATCAGAAAATTTATGTTATAATATGGGAAAAGGAGGTTCATATGAGGCAAATACATGGAGCAATTTATATTTACATAACAATATTTTTCGTGGCGATATCCTATGGATTAGGGCACGTGTATTCGCATCCTATACTAACTTTTTTAAGCGGAGCATGTATGGCGTTTGCGCTTCTTGTCCACCTTTTCTCAGTTTGGATCGTGAAATTTCAATTAAATATTAGTGAAATAGAAGAAGGCACTTTTTAAGTGGCCTTCTTTTTTTAATAATATTTTGGAAGTTCTCGTAGCAATTTTTCAATTTCGTATTCTGTTTCTTTACATATAGACAGTGTACGTAGTCTGAAAAATAAGCTGCGCAAGAAAGATTTTATATTTCCGTATAGGTACTCGTACGATTGAATATGTAATGTTTGTTTTTGGAAGGGTAATTGAGCTACTAAATCATGAAGGGCTAATATGAGTGTTTCTTCCTTTAGACCACGTTGTAGCATTGCGACAATTGGATAAACGAGACGCTCGTCTTCTTCATATTGGTAGTAAATCGAATGGACACAAACTTTGTTTAATAAAGTTTGTAATATTTCTTCGTAATGTAAAGTTTCCAGTTTAGGACTACGAACAAGCGCTTCAAATGTATCGGAAGCATGAGCGATACTATGTGCCCAGCCGTGGTCTTGCACATATCCGCGGAAATCATGCTCGTGGTTCATATATATAATTAATTGATCTTTTACAGTTAAAATATCATTCTGCGATAAGAAATTATATTTTGTATCAGCATCAATAATGAGCGCGATTAATAATGTTGAAAATGCGCGGGTAAATACAGTATCTTCATCATCTGAATAAATTTTATACAATAAATATTTTTCGCTAATGCTTTCTAATAATAATTTCTGTAAGTGTGTATGTGAAATGTAGTCTTTGTTGATGAGATGATAAAAAGTAGAGTAAATAAGTTTGTCTCTTAAATAGCTATCGGTAACACCGATATGTTTAAGCAGATTGGAGCTTAAAGAATCAATGTTAAGAGTATTATCCATTATGTAATTATTATTACGAATGTCTTCTAACTGTTGTTGTAACATATAAACCTCCTATTTTAGAAAATTCTGTATTTTTATAATATAATAAGAGGAAGAAATAGACAATAAATAAGTGCTTTTGAATGGAGGGGCATGATGAAGAGAGTATTATTCTTTTTTATTACTATTTTCTTTTTAGGGAGTTGTTCGATTTGGTATGTTACTTTTTCTAGCGAGAGCAAAAGTTGGATGGGACAATATAAGGGCCATATTAAGGACGACAGTGAAGATGGAGTGTTTACGTTTCAGTACAAGGGTGGAGATGGGAATACAGAATTTAAGAATTTAGAGATCGCTATTAATGGAGCCTTTAGCACAATGACACAAACGTCAGAAGTTCATAAAGGAGCAAAGGTTGAAATGAAGTCTTCTTGTGTCAGTTGTGCGCCCCTATCCAAAGATGAACCGATAGAGGTTGTGATTAAATGGGATGATAAGTATGAGGAGAAGATGGTGTTAAATTTGAAATAGCCTAGAGTAAGGAGTTAAAAATGAATAGGTATATGAAAAACTTTATGTTTTTAAGTGTACTTTTAATCATATTATCAGCGTGTACTACAAAACGAGTAGAGCAAGTAGAGGTAAAAAAAGTACCTGAAGAAGGGTATGTCATACTAAGAAATGGTACGGTGTTTTTTGTCGGTGGTAAAACGTTTGAAACGAAAGTAGAGTTGCAAAATTATATAGAACAACAAATGAATAAAGATTATCCATCACATATAGTCCTAAGTTTTAAGGTTAAAGATGCATATAATAAACTAAAAACAGGGAGTAAAATAAAAGTATGATCTTCTCAAACGCTTGAAAGCTATCCAGCAAAAATGATTGTAGAGAAGTTTGAAGTAATAGAGAAATAGAAAAAGGCAGCAATCACACTGCCTTTTTTCTTATTTCACAAATTGTAATTCTTTCGGGAATTTCGTTAAAATTTCTGATCCGTCTTTTGTGATGTAAATATCATCTTCAATACGAACGCCACCTACGTTTGGTACGTAAATACCTGGTTCGATTGTGAAGACCATACCTTCTTTTAATGGAGACTCGTTACCAGCTTTTACATCTGGATATTCGTGTACGCTAATTCCAAGTCCGTGACCAAGGCGGTGTGGGAAGAAGTCCCCATAACCTGCATCTGCGATAACAGAACGAGCAGCGTTGTCGATTGCGCCAAGTGTAACACCTGGTTTACATGCTTCAACTGCTTGTAGTTGTCCAGCAAGTACAGTGTTATAAATGCGAGTTTGTTCTTCAGAAATGTCACCAAATGCCACTGTACGTGTAATGTCAGAGCAATAACCTTCAATGATTACGCCTAAATCAAATAGTACGAAATCGCCGCGCTTCATTTTGTTTGCACCTGGAATACCGTGTGGAAGAGCAGAGTTTGCACCTGCTAATACCATCGTATCAAATGACATTTTATGTATGCCTTTTGTTTTTAATTCGTGTTCAATAATTGCTAATACTTCTAGCTCGCTACGATCTTCTTTAATTGCATTTACACCAACTTCAACAGCGTAGTCCGCCATTTTAGCTGCTTCGCGTAAAATAGAAAGTTCTTTTTCATCTTTAATTAAACGAAGTTCACGAACTTTCTCCTCAGCTGATTTGAACGCTGCATTTGGGAATAATTTTGTTAATTCTTCGTAACGTTCTACGTTTAAATGTTCTTTTTCAATTGCAACTGCGTTTGCATTGATGCCGCGGTCTTTAATTGCTTTTGCAATCATATCCCATGGTCTGTCAGTATCAGTAAATCCGATAATTTCATGTGCCCAGCCAGCGTTACGCGCTTGACCTTCTTCCATTTTAGGGCAAATTAAAATAGGCTCTTTTTCTTGGAATACAAACATACCAAGGAGTCTTTCGTGTGGTTCACAGTGGAAGTTTGTCATGTAGAAAACGTTTGGTGTAGAAGTTAAGAACGCAGCTTCTACGTTTTTTTCTTTTAGCCATTGCATTAAATTTTCTAATCTAGCATTCATCGATTGGCACCCCCGAGATATTTAATTACAAATATAACTTTACATCGGAGGAAAGCGTTATGACAAGTAAATCGATGTTAGAAAAGACAGGGAATTGAAAAATCATGTAGAATAAAAAATGAGAATGTGAATAGGGGAGGAATGTAGTAATGAAAGTATCTTATCATGGGCATTCAGTTGTAAAGATTGAAACGAATGGAAAAGTGATTTTAATTGACCCATTTTTAACTGGAAATCCGACAACGGATTTAAGGGCTGAAGATGTAAAAGTAGATGCGATTCTTTTATCGCATGGACATGGTGATCATGTTGGAGATACAGTAGAACTTGCAAAGAAAAATAATGCAGTTGTTGTGGCACCATTTGAACTAGCGACATTTTTAAGTTGGCAAGGTGTAAATACACATCCGATGCATATTGGTGGTTCGCATGCATTTGACTTCGGAAAAGTGAAGTTTACACAAGCATTCCACGGTTCTAGTTATATTGATGAAGAAAATAAGACGATTACATATACAGGTATGCCGGCGGGTATTTTATTTACAGCAGAAGAGAAAACTGTGTACCATGCAGGAGATACCGCTCTATTCTCTGATATGAAATTAATTGGGGAACTGAATAACATTGATATAGCGTTTTTACCAATTGGTGATAATTTCACAATGGGACCAGAAGATGCTGTGTTAGCAGCAAAATGGGTTCAGGCGAAAACTGTTGTACCGATGCATTACAATACGTTCCCAGTAATTGAACAAGATCCATATCAATTTGTAGAAAAGCTACAAAATTGTACAGGGAAAGTATTAGAAGCTGGAGAAAGTATTACACTATAGAAAAGAAACCCTTCATTTGAAAAGACAAGTGAAGGGTTTTTACGTGTGTAGGACAGCTTTTAAAGTTTGTACTTGTTTTGGTGACTCTTTCCTTTTTGGAAGTGGCTGTTCAGGTGTTTCATTCAATTCCATTGCAACTTTTTTCCCGTCTACGAAAGCTAAAAATACAGCACCTACAACTTCTAATAATTTTTTCATCATGTATCCGCTCCTTTGTTTCATTTCTTGTCTTAATTGTATATGGAAGCGGCTGGACAAACTATCGAACGAGATGACAATACCATTACATTGTTGTAATAGAAGAAGTAGTATAATGTAAGGCGTATTTTGTTATAAAAAAAATAGTACAGACATACAAAGAGAGAGTGTAACAGTTTTGAAAATATAGTATACTGAAAATACAACACATGAAGAATTTAGGGAAAAGAAAGTATGGTGAAACCATTTGGCTACCAAGCATAACCAAATTTTAGAACATATTAATAGCCTGCCAGTAGGGCATAAAATTTCTGTAAGGCAAATTGCAAAAGATTTGAGTGTAAGTGAAGGGACAGCTTACCGTGCAATTAAAGATGCAGAAAATAAAGGATATGTTAGTACGATTGAACGTGTCGGAACAATTCGAATTGAACAAAAGAAGAAAGAGAATATTGAAAAGCTGACATACGCTGAGGTCGTTAACATTGTCGATGGTCAAGTACTTGGGGGCAGAGAAGGACTACATAAAACGTTAAATAAATTCGTAATCGGGGCAATGAAATTAGAAGCGATGATGCGCTATACAGAAGCAGGAAACTTACTGATTATCGGTAATCGTACGAATGCACATCAATTAGCGCTAGAAGCTGGGGCTGCGGTGTTAATTACGGGCGGATTTGATACGGAAGATCATGTGAAGAAATTAGCAGATGAATTAAAACTGCCGATTATTTCAAGTAGTTACGATACATTTACAGTTGCAACGTTAATTAACCGTGCGATTTACGATCAGCTTATTAAGAAAGAAATTGTACTCGTTGAAGATATTTTAACGCCAATTGAAGAAACGTTATATTTAAAACCAAATGATACAGTGCAACAATGGCATGCGTATAACGAAGAGACGATGCACGGAAGATATCCAATTGTTGATGAAAATAAAAAGGTATTAGGTATTGTAACTTCAAAAGATATGATCGGTGTTGCAAAAGAAACACCAATTGATAAAGTGATGACAAAACATCCAATTACGGTAAATGGGAAAATGTCTGTCGCAGCTGCGGCACGTATGATGGTGTGGGAAGGTATTGAGTTACTTCCTGTTGTTGATGAAGGAAATAAACTGCAAGGTATTATTAGCCGTCAAGATGTACTTCAGGCGTTGCAAATGATTCAGCGTCAACCACAAGTCGGTGAAACAATTGATGATATTGTTACGAATCAATTTATGACGCCGAAAGAAGCGAAAAATGAACATTTATATCAATTTTCAGTGACGCCACAAATGACGAATTCAATCGGAACGTTATCTTACGGTGTATTCGCAACAATTGTGACGGAAGCAACGAATCGCGTTATTCGTGCGCAAAAGAAGAGTGATTTAATTGTTGAGAACTTAACAATTTATTTCGTAAAACCAGTTCAAATTGACAATGTTGTATCGGTTCATCCGAAAGTATTAGAAATTGGACGTAAATTTGGTAAGGTGGATGTAGAAGTACATCATGAAGGTAATGTTGTCGGGAAAGCATTACTTATGGTGCAGTTGATCGATAAATAAAAAGATGGAGCAAGCCGCTTTGGTTTGTTCCATCTTTTTTTTAGAACGCTACAGTAGGGAGTTTTTAAATTTAGTTAGCAACTGAATCTACCAAGTTCTGTTTCATATTTATAAGTATGGGCATGCAATCACTTGAAGATACTTGAACAATAATTGTGGAGGTGTCGAATGGGAGTAATAGTTCTCTTTTTAGGGGGAGTATTTGCAATAACTTTTCATGTGTTAACACATAGAAGAATGGATGCAAAGAAAAAGAAATTGTATGTAGTAAGTTTGATTTTCGCTATTATTTGTTCCTTTATTCCTATAACTGGGGAAAATAAGAGCGATTTTCTTTACTTTGGTATACCAGTAGAAAATTTCATTTATTATGGCGGATGGGAGATTTCTTTTAATCCATTAGGCTTTTTTGTTAACTTTATTTTGTTTTATTTGGTTTTGAAATTAATAATTAAGCTACGTAAGAGTTCGGAGAGAGAAGTGAAAAAATAGAAGGATATGTATTTCAGAACCAGCCATTCGACTTGGGACTGCTTCAAGAATCTTTTATATGGCTGGAAAGATACCATTAAGGCTTGATATTGAACCTATTAGAAAAGATCCTCGCGCTTTTATTCGCCGATATATTCAGTATGCGGAGAGACAATTGTTTGATAAAAAAAACAGAATATTAATTCATTTGGATTCTAGACTATGGTATAATTGAATTGTAATAAAATGGATTTCTGGAAGGTGGTATGCATTATGTCATCAACAGTACTCTTTTTTGGTAGTATCGCACTATTTTACTTTCTTGTGATGATACCGCTTCAATATTTATACTTACAAGGATTACATGAAAAAAAGAAACGAACAGGATTATCTCAGCGAGAACTATATGAAAAAATGTCTTTTGAGGAAGAACAATTACATTTTCATGTGCAAGGCAACCCATTCAATATACCTTCTGCGTTTGTTGCATATATGATTTTGAAAGTTAGGGGACGTAAAAAAGCATCACAATGTTGATGCTTTTTTACGTTTCTTCAGGCAGATTCAGCTTCTTCCACTGCTAATGGTAAGAAATGTTTATATTGGCGAAATCCATTAAATACACTTGCACTACCAAATAGAACAAATAAAACACCAACGATAATACGAGCGGTTGAAAGTTCTAAAAAGAATTGGTTTATCCCGAAGAATAAGACGAATGAACCGAGTGCCATTGCGGATTTTCCAGAGAGCCAACCTTTCTCCATTGGGCGGTTTGTACGAAAGTATTTTGTTTTGTAGAAGAGATACAACATAAATGAGACGATAATACAGAAGACTAATACTGGCATAATGCACACTCCCATCGTTTTATGAAAAATAATAGTGGGGAAAATAAATATCTAAACTTTCTAACTTTTATTATAAAGCAATTGTTCGCATGTATGAAATACTTTCCGTTATAATGAAAGATAAAGTGAAGAAGTTGAGTAAAAAGGAGATTATACATATGCATGAGCAAATTTTAGGAGCAATTAAAGAGTTTGATACAATTATTATTCACCGTCATGTGCGTCCAGATCCAGATGCATTAGGTTCACAGGGCGGTCTTGGTACCATTCTACAAGAATCGTTTCCAGAGAAAAATATTTATACGGTTGGGTACAATGAACCGTCACTAGCATACTTACGAGTAATGGACGATATTGAAGATAGTGTATATGAAAATGCACTTGTCATTGTATGTGATACTGCGAACCAAGAACGTGTTGACGATCAACGCTATGCAAAAGGGAAGATGTTAATTAAAATTGACCATCATCCAAATGAAGATCCGTACGGAGATATTACGTGGGTAGATACGACAGCAAGTTCTACAAGTGAAATGATTTATGAGTTTTATAGTTATGGAAAAGATAAAGGATTACAGATAACGAAAGAAGCAGCTCGTCTTATTTTAGCGGGTATTGTTGGGGATACAGGTCGTTTCTTATTCCCGAATACAACAGCAAAAACACTTCGTTACGTGAGTGAGCTTGTCGATATGGATGTGAAATTCACAGATTTATACAATGAAATGTATAAGACGAAAGAAAAAATTGCTCGTTTGAACGGCTATATTTTACAAAACTTTACGATGGTAGAAGAAGGAGCAGCTTACATTAAATTAACGAAAGAAGTATTAGAAAAGTTTGATGTGCTTCCTTCCGAGGCATCTGGTGTTGTTGGAGCACTTGGTAATATCGATGGATTAAAGTCGTGGGTTCTATTTTTAGAGGAAGACGATGTGATTCGTGTTCGTCTTCGCTCAAAAGGACCAGTGATAAATAAATTAGCAATGCAATATAATGGCGGAGGGCATCCGATGGCTTCTGGTGCAAAAGCATCTTCTTGGGAAGAAGCGGATCGTCTTTTTGCTGATTTACGTGAGCTGTGTAGATAAGAGATTATATAGTAGAACAAAAAGAAGGAGCGGCGCTAAAGCCCTCCTTCTTTATTTTTCTTTTTCTATAGCAATGCTAATTTCAAGCACGGTATCAAAAGATATTGTATCGATTTTAAAGCGATATAGTCGATCGTAATGTTTGTACGTCTTGTTTTCAATTACCTTTTTGAGTAGGTCTTTATTTTTGGCGATACTTTGAATGTTTTTCGTTAAAAGGTGCTGGAGGTCATTATGGATAGAAGTAGTCATATTTTCGAGTGTAAGATTGTCTAAATCGTATTTTTCTCGATTTATTATTTTTATTTTAATCTCTTGAATGGTTAAGAGCCGTTTATTTTCAGTGTTCAATTTTTCTTGATCTTCGAGAAGGACATGGAGCTTTGCTTCTTGTTTTTCAATAATTTCTTTTTGTTCTGCTATTTTAATAGCTTGTTCTTCTTGAAAAACACCGTATATGTACAAAAAAACAAACCAGCTCAACACGCCTCCAACAGCAGCGCCAGCTAAAACTAAATACCATCTTTTTGCTGTATTGGCACTTGGTACTCTCATGCATGTTCCTGCGTTAGCCATTTAATAATAATAAGACCCGTTTGCATACCACCCGTTGCGAAAAAAATAAGGAGAATTTGTTTTACGATATCTTTCATATCCCCGCCAAAGAAACTTCTTTCAAAGCTATAAAAAGTATCAAATGTGCCGCCAATCGCTGCAACGAGTGCCCAAATTCTTAAATTTTGGGCGAATTGATTAATGTAAGTGAGAGTTGGTTTTCCGATAAGAAATGCACCAAATCCACCAATTAATGAACCACCAAGTATCACCCCAAAGGCAATAAAATAACTAATAATAAGCAGAGAGAAAAAAGTGTGTTCTCTTACATCCATCGTCATTCCCCTTTCTTCTTCATATATATGGACAAAGTATAAGAAGTATGTTTTGATTTCCGCTTTCCTCATCACCTATAATAAAAGTAGTCAGATTGGTAAAGAGAGGGTACAACAGTGAAGTTTGTGCATTTACAATGTCAAACCGTTTTTAGTTTATTAAAAAGTGCTTGTAAAATTGATGAGCTTGTAGTCAGGGCGAAAGAACTTGGTTTTTCATCACTCGCTATTACGGATGAAAATGTTATGTATGGCGTTATTCCGTTTTATAAAGCATGTAAGAAACATGGTATACAGCCTATTATCGGCTTAACAGCTTCTATTTTTAGTGAAGAAGAAGAAAGGGCTTATCCGCTTGTTTTACTTGCTGAAAATGAAATAGGCTATCAAAATTTATTAAAGATTTCTAGTAGCATTATGACAAAGTCCAAAGAAGGTATTCCGAAAAAGTGGCTTGCCCATTATGCAAAAGGATTAATTGCCATTTCACCAGGTAAAGATGGGGAAATTGAACAATTATTATTAGAAGACAAAGAGAGTCAAGCTGAAGAAGTAGCTCGCATGTATCAAAGTATGTTCCGCAATTTTTATATGAGTTTGCAGCATCATGCGATTCAAGATGAACTGCTTTTACAAGAAAAGCTGCCTGAATTTATTAATAAGGTAAATGTTCCAGTCGTTGCAACAAACGATGTACGCTACATCAATCAAAGTGACGCACTTGTTCATGAATGCTTATTATCTGTTGAAAGTGGAACGAAAATGACGGATCCAGATAGGCCGAGAATGAAAACGGATCAGTATTATTTAAAGTCAACGGATGAAATGGGAGCACTATTTTCGCATGCTGAGGAAGCGATTCAAAATACAATAAAAATCGCAGAACGTTGCAGAGTAGAAATACCATTTCATGTAAATCAATTACCGAAATTTCCTGTTCCAGCTAACGAAACGAATGATATGTATTTACGCCGCGTTTGTGAAGAAGGGTTACAGAAACGTTATGGTACGCCGAAAGAAGTACATATACAGCGTTTGAATCATGAATTAAACGTTATTTCTAGTATGGGATTTAGTGATTATTTCCTCATCGTATGGGATTTTATGAAGTATGCGCATGAAAATCATATTTTAACAGGACCAGGACGTGGATCGGCAGCTGGTTCACTCGTTTCTTACGTATTAGAAATTACAGATATTGATCCAATTGAATATGATCTATTATTTGAAAGGTTTTTAAACCCCGAACGTGTGACACTTCCAGATATTGATATCGATTTTCCAGATATAAGACGCGATGAGATGATTCGATATGTGAAAGATAAATATGGTCAGCTTCGTGTTGCTCAAATTGTAACGTTCGGGACGCTTGCAGCGAAAGCGGCAATTAGAGATATTGCACGTGTAATGGGGCTTCCGCCACGAGATATTGACATATTCTCAAAACTTATCCCATCAAAGCTTGGTATAACGTTAAAAGATGCATATGAGGAATCGCAATCACTCCGTGAGTTCATACAAGGGAATCTTCTGCATGAGCGTGTGTTTGAAATTGCAAAACGTGTAGAAGGATTGCCACGTCATACGTCTATTCATGCCGCGGGCGTTATTATGAGCCAAGAGCCGTTAACGGGAAGTGTTGCAATTCAAGAAGGGCATAACGATGTGTATGTTACGCAATATCCAGCGGATGCATTAGAAGAACTTGGTTTGTTAAAGATGGACTTTTTAGGATTACGTAATTTAACGCTACTTGAAAATATTATAAAGTTTATCGTGAAAAAGACAGGCACACAAATTGATATAAGAAATTTACCACTTCAAGATGAAAAGACGTTCCAATTGTTAGGTAGAGGGGATACAACAGGTGTATTCCAGCTTGAATCAGGTGGTATGCGAAATGTACTTCGCGGTTTAAAACCGAATGAATTTGAAGATATTGTCGCTGTTAACTCGTTATATAGACCAGGACCAATGGAACAAATTCCGACCTTTATTGAATCAAAGCATGGAAAAAGACAAATTGAATATTTACATCCGGATTTAAAGCCGATTTTAGAAAGAACATACGGTGTAATTGTATACCAAGAACAAATTATGCAAATTGCGTCGAAGTTGGCGGGATTCTCGCTCGGAGAAGCAGATTTATTACGCCGTGCAGTGAGTAAAAAGAATCGTGATATTTTAGATCAGGAACGTAAGCATTTTGTGCAAGGTTGTTTACAAAATGGTTATGACGAGACATCCGCAGAGAAAATTTACGATTTAATTGTAAGATTTGCGAATTACGGTTTTAACCGAAGTCACGCTGTAGCCTACAGTATGATTGGGTATCAGCTTGCTTACTTAAAAGCGAATTATACGTTGGAATTTATGACAGCATTATTATCAAGTGCAATTGGAAATGAAGATAAGATTGTGCAGTATATACGAGAAACGAAGCGGAAAGGTTTTCACGTTTTGCCGCCGTCTCTTCAGAGAAGTGGTTACAATTTCCAAATAGAAGGAAATGCGATACGTTACAGCTTACTTTCCATTCGAAACATCGGAATGGCTACAGTGACAGCGTTGTTAGAAGAACGAGAGAAAAAAATGTTTGAAGATTTATTCGAATTTTGTCTTCGTATGCCATCAAAGTTTGTAACAGAGCGAAATTTAGAGGCGTTCGTCTGGTCTGGGTGTTTTGATGATTTTGGTGTTTCGAGAACGAATTTATGGAAAAGCCTTAAAGGAGCGTTAGAGTACGCAAATCTTGCACGTGATTTAGGAGATGCTGTTCCGAAATCAAAATACGTGCAAGGAGAAGAGCTCTCTTTTATTGAACAGTTAAATAAAGAGAAAGAAGCACTAGGTTTTTATTTATCAAGCTATCCGACAGCGCAGTATGTGAAGTTAGCGAAAGAATTAGAAATTCCATCTCTCGCTCAGGCCATGCGACATAAGAAAAAAGTGCAAAGGGCTATCGTGTATATAACAAGCGTGAGAGTGATTCGTACGAAAAAGTTGCAAAAGATGGCGTTTATTACATTTTGTGATCAAAACGATGAAATGGAAGCAGTTCTGTTCCCTGAAACGTATATACATTTCTCGGATAAGTTACAAGAGGGAGCAATTGTATTAGTTGACGGCATGATTGAGCTTAGAAATCATAAGTTGCAATGGATTGTAAATGGACTATATCCGTTAGAAGAAATGGATGTGTATGAAGAAAAGAAAGATGCATCTGTTTACGTGAAATTGCCGTCTCAGTATGAGAAAAAGCTTTTAAATCAGGTTACTAAAATATTGTTTGACTATTCGGGTTTTGCGAAAGTACTAATTTATTATGAAAAGGAACATAAAATGGTACAATTATCTCGAAGTTTATCGATTCATCCAAGTGAAGAATGTTTAGGAGCACTTCGTGAAATTGTCGGGGAAGAAAATGTGGTTGTGAAAATATAATGGACAATTTCCCTACACTTCGATTATTATAGTAGTAGTGTTCGTGGTCAGACCACTTGGAGAAATTGATATCAGCTAGAATAATTTGAGGAGAGTGGATAGTTTGTCAACACTTCGTGAAGAAGCACTTCACATGCATAAAGTGCATCAAGGAAAATTAGAAACTGTATCAAAAGTAAAAGTAGAAAATGCAAAAGATTTAAGTCTTGCATATTCTCCAGGGGTTGCAGAACCTTGTAAAGAAATTTATGACGATAAAAGTAAGGTATATGAATATACGATGAAGGGAAATATGGTAGCAGTTGTGACAGATGGAACGGCTGTACTTGGTCTTGGTAACATTGGACCTGAAGCATCTCTTCCAGTAATGGAAGGTAAAGCTGTATTATTCAAGAGCTTTGCTGGTGTAGATGCATTCCCAATTGCCTTAAATACAAACGATGTAGATAAAATTGTTGAAACTGTAAAATTAATGGAGCCAACTTTTGGCGGCGTTAACTTAGAGGATATCGCAGCACCAAACTGCTTCATTATTGAAGAACGTTTGAAAAAAGAAACAAATATTCCTATCTTCCATGATGATCAACACGGAACAGCTATCGTAACAGTAGCAGGTCTTGTGAACGCGCTGAAATTAGTTGGAAAGAAAATGTCTGACATTAAAGTTGTCGCAAATGGCGCAGGTGCAGCAGGTATTGCAATTATTAAACTTTTATATCGCTATGGTGTACGCGACATTATTATGTGTGACCGTAAAGGGGCAATCTATGATGGTCGTCCTACAGGTATGAATCCGGTAAAGGATGAAGTTGCAAAATATACAAATAAGAATCGTATCGAAGGTTCTTTAGCTGATGTTGTACAAGGTGCGGACGTATTCATTGGTGTATCTGCAGAAGGTGCATTAACAGAAGAGATGGTTCGTACAATGAATGACGATGCAATTATTTTTGCAATGGCGAATCCAGTTCCAGAAATTATGCCAGAATTGGCAAAAGCAGCGGGCGCAGCTGTTGTTGGAACGGGTCGTTCTGACTTCGCGAACCAAGTAAATAATGTACTAGCGTTCCCTGGTATTTTCCGCGGTGCACTTGACGTACATGCGACACAAATTAACGAAGAAATGAAGATGGCAGCTGTACAGGCTATTGCTGAGCTTGTAGCAGAAGATGAGTTAAATGCAGACTATATCATTCCGGCACCGTTTGACGCGCGTGTAGCGCCTCAAGTGGCAGCTTACGTTGCGAAAGCTGCAATGGAGACAGGAGTAGCTCGCCGTCAAGTAGATCCAAATGAAGTTGCTGAGAAAACAAAACAATTAGCGCTGATTGGTAAAGAATAAGCGAGGAATTTCTATTGACATCATCAAACACAAAAGTATATCTCGAAATTGTAAAAAAAATCCGTTCCATTATGGAAGAGGATGGATTGGTAGCGGGGGATCGTTTGCCGTCTGAGCGTGAGTTAAGTTCACGTTTAAACGTAGGGCGTTCCTCTGTAAGAGAAGCATTACGTGCTTTAGAACTGGTAGGATTGATTGAAACGAGACGTGGTGAAGGGACGTTTATTCGAAACTTTTACGATAACGGTCTTGTACAATTGATTGCGCCGTTCTTGCTGCAAGATGAGAAAACAATTCGTGATCTATTACAAACAAAACGATTGCTTGAGAAAGATATGATTCGAATTGTATGTAATTTATCGAAAGAAACGTTTTCTAAAGTGCTAAGAAAATTACATCAAGTGCTTGAAGAAAATGAAAACTCAATTCCAATGCTTCATCAAACGTTCTTTAAAACACTTATTGAACAAGTCGATAATTATTTACTATATCGCATTTGGATGATCGTAAATGATTACGTATCAACTCTTTCTTGTAAAGTTTCAGGAGATTCTATCGATATGTATAGAAAGCTTTATGATACTTTGGAAGAGAGACAAGAAAATGATGCACTAAAAATTTACGATGAATTAGTAGAGAATATACAGTTTCACTCGTAATGTATAAAATTTGTCGAAATGACCATGACACGTTATGACAAACATTCTATCGCGTAGCGGTTAAAGTTAAACGTAAAGAGTGAGGTTATTAGACAGATTGAGAAGATAAGGCTAACATCAAATTTTGGTGTTAGCCCAATTTTCTTCTTGCGCTAACCTTAGCTCTCAACGAAGGGGGTCAAATTGTGCTAAGAGATTTATTCGTGAAAAAGAAAAAGTACGCTGCAATACCTTCAGAACAAGTACGAAAAGATGTACCAGATGGCGTTATGACAAAATGTCCGAAATGTAAAAAAATCATGTATACGAAAGAACTTCTAAAAAATTTAAAAGTATGTGTGAATTGTGGATATCATCATCCTATGAATGCATGGGAACGTCTTGATAGTATATTGGACGAAGGGTCATTCCGTGAGTATGACAAAGAAATGGTTTCATTAAATCCACTCGAGTTTCCAGGATATGAAGAGAAACTAGAGAGCGATCGTAAGAAGACTGAATTGAACGAAGCGGTTGTAACTGGTGAAGGAACAATTGATGACATGCTTGTTGTTGTTGCAGTAATGGATTCTCGTTTTCGAATGGGGAGCATGGGCTCTGTTGTAGGAGAAAAAATTGCCCGTGCGGTTGAAAAGGCATACGACTTACAAGTTCCATTTATTATCTTTACTGCTTCGGGTGGTGCCCGTATGCAAGAAGGGATATTAAGTTTAATGCAAATGGCAAAAACAAGCGTAGCTTTGAAAAAGCATAGTAATGCAGGAGGATTATTTATTTCTGTTATGACTCACCCAACGACGGGCGGGGTTTCAGCGAGTTTCGCTTCACTTGGTGATTATAATCTTGCAGAACCAGGGGCGCTTATCGGATTTGCTGGTAGACGTGTAATTGAACAAACAGTGCGTGAGAAGCTACCGGAAGATTTTCAAACGGCAGAATTCTTACTAGAACATGGTCAATTAGATGCCGTGGTGCATCGTGATGATATGAGAGAATCACTTCGCAAGATTTTAGAAGTTCATCAAGGAGGGGAAATGGCTGTATGGCAGAGCTAGAATTTGAGAAACCAGTTGTTGAGCTAAGAAATAAGATTCGTGAACTGAAAGACTATACGAAAAACAGCCAGATGGATTTCAGTGAGGAGATTCGTATTTTGGAAGACAAGCTAGAAAATTTAGAGGAAGATATATACGGCAATATGAAAGTATGGGACCGTGTTCAAATTGCTCGTCATGCTGAACGACCGACAACGCTCGATTATATTGAGCACTTATTTACTAATTTTTTTGAATGTCACGGAGATCGTCTATTTGGCGATGATGCAGCGATTGTCGGCGGCATTGCGAAATATAAGGGAATGCCTGTAACTGTAATTGGGCATCAACGCGGGAAAGATACGAAAGAAAATATTCGCCGTAATTTTGGGATGCCTCATCCAGAAGGATATCGAAAAGCATTACGTTTAATGAAGCAGGCGGAAAAGTTCAATCGTCCAATTATTTGTTTTATTGATACGAAAGGAGCTTATCCTGGTAAAGCTGCTGAAGAACGTGGTCAAAGTGAAGCTATTGCCCGTAATTTATTTGAAATGGCAGGTTTAACGGTACCTGTTATTTGTATCGTTATCGGCGAAGGTGGTAGTGGTGGTGCGTTAGGTCTTGGGGTAGGGGATTACATTCATATGCTAGAAAATTCCACTTATTCTGTCATTACACCAGAGGGGGCAGCGGCAATTCTTTGGAAAGATGCAGGAAAAGCAAAGGAAGCTGCAGAAGCGATGAGAATTACAGCTGCGGACTTGAAAGAATTAGGTGTAATTGACGAAATTATTCCAGAGACAAAAGGTGGAGCACACCGTAATGTGTTGAAACAATCAGAAAATATAGATTTAATGCTTAGAAAAACTTTTGAACAATTAAACGGAATTTCGAAAGATGAATTAATCGAAAAACGTTATGAAAAATATATGAAAATTGGGCAAGTTTCGTTTTCAAACGCTTCCATTGGGATAAAATAAGAAAAGCGTGCGTTCCTCTTCGCGAATGCACGTTTTTATTATGAAAAGACACATCTTCTCCATTGTGTTTTTATATTTTTTCGTGTTATTTTATTATAAGGCAAATAATCTTTATGAGGTGAGTACAAATGAAACGTATTGGTGTATTAACAAGTGGTGGAGATTCACCTGGTATGAATGCTGCCATTCGTGCAGTTGTTCGTAAAGCGATTTTCCATGATATTGAAGTATATGGTATTTACCATGGATACGCTGGTTTAATTTCTGGTCATATTGAAAAATTAGAACTTGGTTCTGTTGGCGATATTATCCACCGTGGTGGTACAAAATTATATACAGCAAGATGTCCTGAGTTTAAAGATCCAGAAGTACGACTAAAAGGTATCGAGCAATTAAAGAAACACGGTATCGAAGGACTTGTTGTTATTGGTGGAGATGGTTCTTACCAAGGTGCTAAAAAATTAACTGAACAAGGATTCCCATGTGTTGGTGTACCAGGTACAATCGACAATGATATTCCTGGAACAGATTTCACAATTGGTTTCGATACAGCTTTAAATACTGTTATTGATGCAATTGATAAAATTCGTGACACAGCTACATCTCATGAACGTACATATGTTATCGAAGTAATGGGACGTCATGCTGGAGATATCGCATTATGGGCTGGTTTAGCTGATGGTGCTGAAACAATTTTAATTCCAGAAGAAGAGTATGACATGGAAGATGTTATTGCTCGTCTGAAGCGCGGTAGTGAACGTGGTAAAAAACACAGTATTATCATTGTGGCTGAAGGTGTTGGAAGTGCAATTGACATCGGTAAGCATATTGAAGAAGCAACAAACTTTGATACTCGTGTAACTGTGTTAGGTCACGTACAACGTGGTGGATCACCAAGTGCACAAGACCGTGTATTAGCAAGTCGTCTTGGTGCAAGAGCAGTTGAATTGTTAATTGCTGGTAAAGGTGGACGTTGTGTAGGTATTCAAGATAATAAACTTGTTGATCATGACATTATCGAAGCGTTAGCTCAAAAGCATACAATCGATAAAGATATGTATCAATTATCTAAAGAATTATCCATCTAATCGGCTTAATGTCGGATATTTGGGAACGGTTTCATAATTTTCGGAGGTGCAATATGCGTAAAACTAAAATTGTATGTACTATAGGTCCTGCTAGTGAAAGTATTGAAAAATTAGAACAATTAATCGAAGCGGGTATGAACGTTGCTCGTTTAAACTTCTCTCATGGTAGCCATGAAGA
This sequence comes from Bacillus cereus, assembly GCF_007678085.1. GTDB lineage: Bacteria > Bacillota > Bacilli > Bacillales > Bacillaceae_G > Bacillus_A > Bacillus_A cereus_BE. The sequence continues at coordinate 259,906 of NZ_VEDW01000002.1, forward strand.
GCACGGCGCTCGTATTAAAAACATTCGTGAAGCTTCAAAGAAAACTGGTAAAACAGTTGGTATCTTACTTGATACAAAAGGTCCAGAAATCCGTACTCACGACTTCGTAGACGGACAAGCTGAGCTTGTAACAGGTGCAGAAGTAGTTCTTTCTACTGAGCAAGTATTAGGTACTGCAGAGAAGTTCTCTGTATCTTATGCTGGTCTTTATGACGATGTAGACCCAGGTTCTCGTATTCTAATCGATGACGGTCTTATCGAACTAGAAGTAATCGAAAAAGCTGACGGAAACATCCGTACAAAAGTTCTTAACAGTGGAACTGTAAAAAACAAAAAAGGTGTTAACGTACCAAACGTAAGCATTAAGCTTCCTGGTATCACTGAAAAAGACGTAAAAGATATCATTTTCGGTATCGAGCAAAAAGTTGATTTCATCGCAGCTTCATTCGTACGTAAAGCGTCTGACGTACTAGAAATCCGTGAATTATTAGAAGAGCATAACGCTCAATACATCCAAATCGTACCAAAAATCGAAAACCAAGAGGGTATCGACAACATCGATTCAATCTTAGAAGTTTCTGACGGTTTAATGGTAGCTCGTGGTGATATGGGTGTAGAAATTCCACCAGAAGAAGTACCATTAGTACAAAAACGTCTAATCAAAAAATGTAACGTGTTAGGTAAACCAGTTATTACTGCGACACAAATGTTAGATTCTATGCAACGCAACCCACGTCCAACTCGTGCGGAAGCAAGTGACGTAGCTAACGCAATCTTCGATGGTACAGATGCAATCATGCTTTCAGGTGAAACAGCTGCTGGTCAATACCCAGTGGAAGCAGTAACAATGATGGCTAACATTGCAGTACGTGTTGAAAAATCATTACAGTATGAAGATATGTTCAAAAAACGTATTAAAGAGTTCACTCCAACAATTACAGATGCAATTAGCCAATCTGTTGCACATACAGCACTTGCTCTTGATGTAGCTGCAATCGTAGCTCCAACAGAAAGTGGATATACTGCGAAAATGATCTCTAAATACCGTCCAAAATCTCCAATCGTAGCTGTAACATCTGACGAGCAAGTAGGACGTCGTCTTGCACTTGTTTGGGGTGTACAAGCATTTATGGCTGGAAAACGTGCAGCGTCTACTGATGAAATGTTAGATACTGCAATTCAAACAGGTATGGATGCAGGTCTAATCGGACTTGGAGACACTGTAGTAATCACTGCTGGTGTTCCAGTTGCTGAAACTGGTACAACAAACTTAATGAAAATCCATGTTGTTGGTGAAGAAGTTGCAAAAGGACAAGGAATCGGTCGTAAAGCTGCAAAAGGTAAAGTAGTTGTAGCGAAAACAGCTGCTGAAGCTGTAGCGAACGTAAACAAAGGTGATATCCTTGTTACAACAAGCACTGATAAAGATATGATTCCTGCAATCGAAAAAGCTGCTGCTCTAGTTGTAGAAGAAGGCGGTCTAACAAGCCACGCGGCTGTTGTAGGTGTATCAATCGGTATTCCTGTTATCGTTGGTGTAAACGGCGTAACAGCAACTTTAAAAAATGGCCAAGAAGTAACAGTTGATGCGGCACGCGGAATTGTTTATAATGGACATGCGGAAGTGCTATAAGTAATACGGAGAGAAGGATCGGAGTCCTTCTCTTTTTTTTACACAAAAACGAGACAGAACTAGCTTGAAACGCCTGAATTCACTATTAAATGCCGCTTGTTACGAGGTTTAATAGGTAAAGCTGCTTAGTTTCTGTTTGATGTATATGGGCGCTCTTGGGGTGTTTAAAGTGATGCGTGAGAGGAGTGTGGAACTATGAAGTGGTTACTATTCTTGTTTATTTTAATACCGGCAATTGAGATTACAGTTTTAATTGGATCGAGTCATGTAATAGGTTTATGGTCTACGTTCGCCATGATTGTATTTACGGGTGTTGTAGGTGTGTATTTGGCGAAAAGGCAAGGATTTAAAGTGCTTGGAGAGATTCAATCTAAGTTGAATAGAGGAGAAATGCCGGGAGGGGCAGTACTCGATGGTATTTTTATCTTTGTAGGAGGTATTCTTTTGGTACTTCCTGGATATGTAACGGATATAATGGGTTTCATTTTCGTTATCCCGATGACGAGGGCTTTATTGAAGCCGTTTGTTATGAAGTGGATGGAATGGAAGTTTAGAAAGAACTCTACTATCATTGTGCAGAAATAGTGCTTAGATTATAGCGATCTAAGCACTATTTTTTTGCCTGTAAAAGGATGGAGGATGAATGAAGCTCTGTTAATTAAATTTTTGCTATATTATACCTTAAAATTTGGCGAGTGCGAAGGAGTTAAGTGGGAATCGGACTGCCTATGAAAGTTAGATTGGTGAAAGTTAATAATGGTGGTGGACAAAATCCTTACTAATTGTAGTTTTACCCTATTATATTTGCTGTGTATTTTTCGATTGGATATGTAGGTAGTTCTTAATGAGTGTGCTGTAGGGAAATTCATATGGCTTAAGCTTGTTTTTGTATATAAAAAGAATGAATTAGAATGGAAAAGTTGAATAAGAGCAGGGAAATTGGCAGTTCAAGTCTCATTCCGCCCTATTTTGTATATTTATTCATTTACATAAAAAGTAATAAATGTAAGTAATAATTATAAAAATAACAGAATAAATATGTAAAAACGCCTCGAAATATGCGTTTTTTATGCAAAAAACAAGAGAATTATCCTGTTTTTAGGGCAATTCTCTTGTTGTATGTAATGAGTGTAAAAAATAAGTAAAAGGAATAATCAGTGGGAAATTCCCACTGATTACATGTAAGTTTTTTGTTGAATATGAATTAGAAACTATTATTTTGAAGGTGAGCCTTTAATATATTTCCACAAATCATGAAATACACGAGCTTTGTGCAATGTATTAAGTAGTACTAAGGTGACTGGACCGATGATTAATCCTAAAAAGCCAAAAAGCTTAAAGCCGACAAATAGAGCGATCAGTGTTGCTAATGGATCGAGGCCGATATTAGATGAAAGTACTTTAGGCTCCATAATTTGTCTTTGGACAATCACGACGATGTATAAGATGAGAAGACCGATGGCGAAAGCAGTGTCGCCAGTGAAAAATACGTATATAACCCAAGGAACGAAGACAGCGCCTGTTCCTAAATACGGGAGTAAATCTACAACCCCTGTAATAATCGCAATAGTAATGGCGTATGGTACGCGTAATATTAAAAGTCCGATTAGTACAATGACAGTTGTCATAGATACGAGTGTAAGTTGCGCTTTAACAAAACCGAATAAAGCTTTTCTTAAATCGACAAAAATAGTTTTTCCATAGCCATGAACACGATTGGGCAAAAATTTTCTTACTTTCTGAGCAAGACGGTGCCAATCGTAACTAATGAAGAAAGTGGCTAATAAAACGAATACAAGGACAGTTAAAGTTGTTGGTAATGCACTAATGAAATTTGTTAACCCGCTTATAATTGCAGTTAAAAGTTCTTTCATTTGTGTCGTTGCTTCGGTTCCTAAATTTTGAATGTTTTGTGTAATCGTATAGCGCTGTGGTTCCCCAAGATGATTAAATTTAGAAATTAAATCATCATAGAGAGGCATAATATGATTAAGCGCAAATTGTTGAGCAAATGCAACGATATCCGGAAACTTTACTGTAACTAGTTGTAGTAAGTATGTTGTGGCAGATATTGCTTCTGTTACAAGATATGTAACGAGTCCGACGATAGCTCCGAATACGAGAATTAAGCTAACGAGTACTGCTAGTGCGCGAGGGAATTGTAGTTTTTGATTAAGGAAATTGACGACAGGATTAATCAAATAAGCAAATGCGAAAGCGATAATAAAAGGGTAGATAAGTCCTGACATATATAGTAATGCATAGAACCCGGCTACCGTTGCTACAATGACAAATACGAGTCGCAATATCATATATAGTAAGTTTCGGTTCAAAGATGTATACCTCCCATTCCAATTTGGATTATCCTAATTCGTTCAACTTATAACGAGTGTGCCCCGCTGATTAAAGTTTCACTTTACCCCGCTATTTGCGGGCAGTAAATCCGCTACCCAAAGTGCGGCTGGATCAAAGGAGTTAGATGGAGATAAACTGCCCGTAAAAGCCCGATTGGTGAAGGCTAATAATCAGTGGAAACTGACCCACTGATTAAAGTTTCACTTTATGTTATAGTGGAATGATGGATTTTTTTCTGCTTTTTCAGTGCATGAGTGACTGGAAAAGCTTGGTGTTGATGCTTCTACTATATGGTAAAAACTTCATTTTCTCTTCTTTTTATTTTACCTGTTTCTTATTAGAAAAGAAAGAAGAGACGACCGTTTTTAAAAATGTATACATGCTTAAATTTTTGATGGTGAAAGTCTTAGTTTGTCATTTTAAAATACATAAAAAAATGAAGTGGTTAGTGTTGAATATACATCGATATAGCATGTATAACGATAGGTTTAAAGGTATTTTTGTTTGGAAATGAGTTCATTATTTTCAGAAAGGAAGTGTAAACATGATTAGTCAGTCAACGTTATTTTTATTCATACTACTTATTATCGGACTTATTGCTAAAAATCAATCGCTTACTGTAGCCATTGGTGTGTTATTTTTATTGAAATTTACGTTTCTAGGAGATAAAGTCTTTCCTTATCTACAAACGAAAGGGATTAACCTCGGTGTTACGGTTATTACAATAGCAGTACTCGTACCGATTGCGACGGGGGAAATTGGCTTTAAACAACTTGGAGAAGCGGCGAAATCGTATTATGCATGGATTGCTTTAGCTTCAGGGGTAGCGGTTGCTTTGTTAGCGAAAGGCGGCGTGCAATTATTGACGACGGATCCTCATATTACAACTGCGCTCGTTTTCGGGACAATTATAGCGGTTGCGTTATTTAATGGAGTTGCTGTAGGGCCATTAATTGGGGCTGGAATTGCCTATGCAGTTATGAGTATTATACAGATGTTTAAATAAGGAATTTTATAGTAATATAAAAATTTTGAATTCTTTCTGTTCACAAAAGTCAGATAATTGTTTATAATAGGATTAGAAACTTTGAAAAGTTACATAACAGCAGAGACTTTACACCAGATAAAATAAAAACAACATAAAACAATTTTATAATGATATTGTTTTATGTTGTTTTTATCATAAAACTCTTCGGAATTAATTTTCCTCACTAACTTGTTGTTTTGAGCGTGAGGATTCGGGGAGACATTCACGCTCATGCTTTCCATGTAGACAATGGACATAAGAGGGGAACATCGCAACAAATTTGCATGATCGTGCATTTTGCTTGCCTAAAGAGTGAACGGGCGTTCATAATTCAAAAGGGGAGCAAATAGATATAAGGAGCAAGGTTGGGAGAATTTTCAGGAAAAGGAGAGAATGTCATGACTGTTATTCGAGGTTTAGAAGGGGTAGTAGCAACAACATCATCTGTGAGCTCTATTATTGATGATACATTAACTTATGTTGGGTATAATATTGATGATTTAGCGGAGAATGCTACATTTGAAGAAGTAGTGTACTTATTATGGCATCGCAAGCTTCCTAACGAACAAGAACTAGCGGAATTTAAAGAGATTGTATCGGAATACTATAAAGTGCCAGGTGAGATTTTAACATATTTGAAACAAGTAGATTTAAAAATTGCACATCCGATGTCTGTTTTACGAACTGCAATTTCCATGCTATCATTATACGATGAGAGCGCTGAAATTATGGATGAAAAGTCCAATTATTTGAAAGCGGTTAAATTGCAGGCTCAAGTGGGAACTTTAGTTGCTGCTTATGCAAGAATTCGTAAAGGTTTAGATGTTGTTGAGCCTAGAAACGATTTATCTTTAGCTGCAAACTTCTTGTACATGTTAAATGATCGCGAGCCAAATGAAGTTGAAATTGAAGCTTTTGATAAGGCGCTTGTACTTCACGCAGATCATGAGTTAAACGCTTCTACATTTACTGCACGCGTTTGTGTAGCTACACTATCAGATGTATATTCTGGTATTACAGCAGCAATCGGTGCGTTAAAAGGTCCTCTTCACGGCGGGGCAAATGAAAATGTAATGAAGATGCTAACTGAAATTGGCGAAGAAGAAAATGTAGAATCATATATTCATAATGCTCTTCAAAATAAAGTAAAAATCATGGGCTTTGGCCACCGTGTATATGAGCAGGGTGATCCGCGTGCAAAACATTTACGCGAAATGTCTAAGAGATTATGCGTGCTTTTAAGAGAAGACAAATGGTATAATATGTCTATCAAAATTGAAGACATTGTAACAAAAGAAAAAGGTCTTCCACCAAATGTTGATTTCTATTCAGCTTCTGTATACCATTGTTTAGGAATTGACCATGACTTATTTACACCTATTTTTGCAATTAGCCGTATGTCAGGCTGGTTAGCTCATATTCTAGAACAATATGAAAACAACCGTTTAATCCGTCCACGTGCTGATTATAATGGACCAACACATCAAGTGTACGTTCCAATTGCACAACGATAAGTGAAAAACACTATTTTGATAGTGAAAATACGCTTTCAAAAGTCTGATTTTTTTGGGAAGATATAATGATTAGAATATTTTAATTTGACTAACGGTTTGAACTGAGGGGTTATTCCCTCAGTTTCATACATATGAAATTTCAAACATGGGGGTTATCACATTGACGACAGGTGAAAAAATTACTGTAACTAATGGTGTTATGAATGTACCAAACAATCCGATTATTCCATTTATTGAAGGAGATGGAATTGGTCCTGATATTTGGGCAGCTGCATCTCGAGTACTAGAAGCGGCAGTTGAAAAAGCTTATGATGGTGAGAAGAAAATCGTTTGGAAAGAAGTGCTTGCAGGGGAAAAAGCATTCAACCAAACAGGCGAGTGGTTACCAGAAGAAACTTTAAATTTAATTCGTGAGTATTTAATCGCGATTAAAGGTCCACTTACAACTCCAGTTGGTGGTGGTATTCGTTCTCTAAACGTAGCACTTCGTCAAGAATTAGATTTATACGTATGTCTACGTCCAGTTCGTTATTTTGAAGGTGTTCCTTCACCTGTAAAACGTCCGGAAGATACTGATATGGTTATTTTCCGTGAAAATACAGAAGACATTTATGCTGGAATTGAATATGCACAAGGATCTCCAGAAGCAGAAAAAGTTCTTACTTTCTTAAAAGAAGCAATGGGTGTTAATAAAATCCGCTTCCCAGAAACATCTGGTATTGGTATTAAACCAATCTCAGAAGAAGGGACAAAGCGTCTTGTTCGTGCTGCAATTCAATATGCAATTAACGAAAAACGCTCTTCTGTTACATTAGTTCATAAAGGAAACATTATGAAATTTACAGAAGGTGCTTTCAAAAACTGGGGTTACGAAGTAGCGGAACAAGAATTCGGCGACAAAGTATTTACTTGGGCTGAATATGATCGTATCGTTGAGAAAGATGGTAAAGATGCAGCGAATAAAGCGATGGCAGACGCTGAAGTGGCTGGAAAAATCATCGTAAAAGATTCTATTGCAGACATCTTCTTACAACAAATTTTAACTCGTCCACGTGAGTTCGATGTTGTTGCGACAATGAACTTAAACGGAGACTACATCTCTGATGCACTTGCTGCACAAGTAGGTGGAATTGGTATTGCACCTGGTGCAAACATTAACTATGTGACTGGACATGCTATCTTTGAAGCTACGCATGGCACAGCTCCAAAATATGCAGGTTTAGATAAAGTAAACCCATCTTCAGTTCTTCTTTCTGGTGTATTATTATTAGAACACTTAGGATGGAACGAAGCTGCGAAATTAGTAACTGCTTCTGTTGAGAAAACAATTGCTTCAAAAGTAGTAACTTATGATTTCGCACGCTTAATGGAAGGTGCAACAGAAGTGAAATGTTCTGAGTTCGCTAATGAACTTATTAAAAACATGGATGTAGCGATAATCAAAAACGCATAATTAAAGCGGGGGGTAAATTATGACAATCAAACGCAAGAAAGTTTCAGTCATCGGTGCAGGATTTACAGGAGCAACAACAGCATTCTTATTAGCACAAAAAGAACTTGCAGATGTTGTATTAGTGGACATTCCACAACTGGAAAATCCAACAAAAGGGAAAGCGTTAGATATGTTAGAAGCGAGCCCAGTACAAGGTTTTGATGCTAACATTATTGGAACATCTGATTACGCAGATACTGCTGATTCTGACGTTGTCGTTATTACAGCAGGTATTGCACGTAAGCCTGGTATGAGCCGTGATGACTTAGTAGCAACAAACTCTAAAATTATGAAAAGTATTACGCGCGACATTGCAAAACATTCACCAAATGCGATTATTCTTGTATTAACAAATCCAGTTGATGCAATGACATATTCTGTATTTAAAGAAGCAGGATTCCCGAAAGAGCGTGTTATTGGTCAATCGGGCGTATTAGATACAGCTCGTTTCCGTACATTTATTGCACAAGAATTAAATCTTTCTGTGAAAGACATTACAGGATTTGTTCTTGGTGGCCACGGTGACGATATGGTACCTCTTGTACGTTATTCTTATGCAGGTGGCATTCCGTTAGAAACGTTAATTCCGAAAGAGCGTTTAGAAGCAATCGTAGAACGTACCCGTAAAGGTGGCGGCGAGATTGTAGGCTTATTAGGAAACGGTAGTGCATATTACGCACCAGCTGCTTCTTTAGTTGAAATGACAGAAGCAATTTTAAAAGATCAACGCCGTGTATTACCGGCTATTGCGTACCTTGAAGGGGAATATGGTTATAGCGACCTTTACTTAGGGGTACCAGTAATTCTAGGTGGTAACGGAATTGAAAAAATTATTGAATTAGAACTTCTTGCAGATGAAAAAGAAGCGTTAGATCGCTCTGTAGAATCTGTACGTAATGTTATGAAGGTTCTTGTTTAATAATTAAATATAAGTGGAAAAAGATTCGGGGCCCCGAATCTTTTTCTACTATATATGCAAATGTTTTTTTGAAATAATATGAAAACGCTGTCATTTGGTGTATCCTATAATGAAACTATAGATTTATACTATACATTGCCCTCATCATAGTAAATTTCGGATCAGGTATCGCTTTTAGTAGGATAATAAGGTGAAAAAATCGGAGGGGGTTGTAACATGTTAAAGAAAAAAGTTCAAATTGGTCGTAAAATGGATGAAATTACAGTAGGAGAGAAATTATCTATCACTGAAAAAATTGAGGATAAAGATTTGTTATTGTACTTAGGATTAACGAATGATGCCAATCCATTATATATTCAGCATGATTACGCATCCCAAACTCCGTATGAAAAGCCGATTGTACCAAGCATTATGCTAACTGGAATGATTACAACGGCAGTTACGAAATATTTACCAGGTCCAGGTAGTCATATTACGAGGAAGGACCTTACGTTCGTGAAGCACGTTCACCATTATGAAACGTTACAAATCCACTTTGAAGTTGTGGCTGTTTCTGAGGAGGAACATACAATTGATATGCTTGTATCTGCTCATGATGAAAAAGGAGAAACGGTTGTAAAAGGTTCATTAACAGTAACGCCGCCTTACAAATCAGTTTCTATTATGGAAAAAGCATTAGATAATTTTTAAAAAGTAAAAATATGAATAGCGCTAGCATACCTTTCTATAAGGGGGCTAGCGCTATTTTTAGTTGAAGAATCCTTGTGTAAATCCTTCGGCGAAATCGGAACAACCTGTTTTAATCGTGTCCCAGCTTGGGGCGTTGAATGTAAGAATGCAAGTTACTATTAAAGACAGAATAGGTAACACTAGTCGCATAATAGAGTCTCCTTATCTTTTATATTAGGATTTTTAGATTAACAATATTTACTATATCGTGATTTGATAATTAAAGTCAATTGAAGGAGTGGTTTTTTAAGATGAGATGGAAAAGAGAAGACGTTATCTTTGAAACGATGAGAGAAGCTGAAGTGTGGGCAGACGGGATCGCGAATGAAATGTATGGAAGAGTATTTGGTGGATATGAAACGCGGGACTATAAAATAGCGTATGCTCTTTCGTTCTTTCTAGCAAAAAATCACGAATTTAATATTCATACGGAAGTAGAATGGAATGAAAATATAGAAGTATATAAAGTATGGATAACAACACGTTAATTGGAGTAAATGAGTAATAACAATAGAACAATCTGAATCCATGTATAGACAATTATATTGAGAGGGACCTTGTTTTCTAGTATGATGAGAATAACGGGGAAAATACTAGGATGAAGAAGGTTTCAAGTCTATAACTTGGAGGAAAAGAATGAACAATCGTATTTTAGTAGTTGATGATGAGGAGTTTATCTTAACTTTAATTGAATTTAATCTACAACAAGCTGGGTTTGAAGTAATAACAGCGATGGATGGAGAAATGGCGCTTCAAAAAGCGACAACAGAACGCCCAGATTTAATTATATTAGATTTAATGCTTCCAAAAATGGATGGTATGGAAGTGTGTAAAGAATTACGATTGCAGCGCGTTATGACGCCGATTTTAATGTTAACAGCAAAAGATGATGAATTTGATAAGGTGCTAGGTCTTGAACTTGGGGCAGATGATTATATGACGAAGCCGTTTAGCCCAAGGGAAGTTGTTGCGCGTGTGAAGGCAATTTTGCGCCGCACGAAATTACAACAAGAAGAACAAGTTAAAGAAGCGTCAGATGAAGAAAGCATCACAATTGCTGAACTTAAAATTTTGCCGGAATTTTATGAGGCTTATTTCCAAGGAAGAAAGCTTGAATTAACACCAAAAGAATTTGAACTACTCGTTTATCTTGCGAAAAATAAGAGCCGTGTGTTGACACGTGATCAATTATTAAGTGCTGTATGGAATTATGATTTTGCTGGTGATACACGAATTGTGGACGTTCATATTAGCCATTTGCGCGATAAAATTGAAAAAAATACGAAAAAACCGGCGTACATTAAAACGATACGTGGTTTAGGATATAAATTAGAGGAGCCAAAAGGGGATGAATAAATTTCGTTCCAGGCTTCTTTTTACATTTGTTTCTCTTATTGTTTTTATATTAGTCGGACTAGGTTTATTACTGGAAACTGTGTTTGAAAACTACTATATAGATCATGCAAAAGAGAGAATGGTAAAAGAGACAGAGTATGTTGCGGTATTAGCAGAAGAACAAGGTTTTGATGATGTTTTAAAAAATCCGTACGTATTTGAAAAGTTAGAAGAAAAAATACAGGCGTCTATTGCATTTGTAGATGAAAAAAAGAAAGTTCAATATAGCGGAGGAGAACATTCTGCGTTTAGCCAAGAGATAATGAAAGAACTTTCTTCAGAAACAACGAAACAAAGAAATAAAGTCATTACGAAAGAAACAGATCAAAATAATGAATTTTATCATGCGGTGTTCGTTCAAGATGTAGCAGGAAAACAAGGGTACATTTTGGTAAAAAGTACAATTGAGCCTTTGAAAGCTGTTCATCAAAAAACGTGGGGATTATTAATTATCGGATTTGTTATCGCTTGTCTCGTAGTCGTATTTTTAGGTATGAAAATTACAGGGCAATATATTAGGCCGATTGAATCGGTTACGAAAGTTGCTATTGAATTAGCGAAGGGAAATTATAAAGCACGCGCTTATGAAAGTCATTCGGATGAAACGGGAATGTTAAGTAAAGCGATTAATATTTTAGCACGTAATTTACAAGAGATGACACTTGAACAAGAAATGCAACAAGATCGTCTGCATACGTTAATTGAAAATATGGGAAGCGGAATGATTTTAATTGATAGCCGCGGTTATATAAATCTTGTAAATCGTTCGTATAAGGAGACTTTCCACGTAACAGATGAAGAATATTTAGATCGTTTATATTATGAGTCGTTTCATCATACAGAAATTATAGAGCTCGTGGAAGAAATCTTTATGACAGAAGTGAAAGTACGTAAACAAATGTTATTGCCTCTTGGAATTGAGCGAAAGCATTTCGAAGTATATGGAGCACCGATTATCGGGACGAACCATGAATGGAAAGGGATTGTCCTTGTATTCCATGACATTACTGAGCTAAAGAAATTAGAACAAATGAGAAAAGACTTTTTAGCGAATGTTTCTCATGAACTAAAGACACCGATTACGTCTATTAAAGGTTTTTCAGAAACGCTCTTGGATGGAGCTATGGATAATAAAAAATTCTGCGAACATTTCTTGCACATTATTTTAAAAGAAAGTGAACGCATGCAAGGGTTAATTGAAGATTTATTAGATCTATCAAAGATTGAACAACAAGGATTTAAATTGAGTATGGGGACCGTTGATATGAAGGGGCTTCTTGAAGACATTCATATGGTGCTTGATAACAAAGCGGGAGAAAAAGAAATCTCTTTACAAGTAAATACGCTAAAACGGGTCTCTGTCATTGGAGATCCAAGTCGTTTGAAGCAAATCTTTATTAATTTAATGAATAATGCAATCGTATATACGCCGGCTGGAGGCGTTGTTTCTGTAGAATTAGCAGAAGATAAATATAATGCTTATATAAAAGTTACTGATACTGGAATTGGTATTAGTAAAGATGAAATTCCGCGTATTTTTGAACGCTTTTACCGAGTGGATAAGGCGAGAAGTAGAAATACTGGTGGTACAGGCCTTGGATTATCGATTGTAAAGCATTTAGTCGAGGCGCATCACGGTACGATTACAGTGGATAGTGAAGTTGGGGAAGGGACAACATTTACAGTTGTTTTACCAAAATCAGCAACTGAAAAATAGGATGAAGGATGTTTACAATATATTAACAATGGCTTAATTAAATATTAATAAAGCTCTGTTAATATAATACATGAAAACCCCTTCATCCAAGGAGTAATTTTGGACGAGAATAGTTATGCTGTTCTCGTCACTTCCCTTTTATATTAGTAAACGTTTGTATATATGATAGAAAATAGCCGTTATTTTTCTTCTCTCTATTAGTCATGTTAATATAGAGAGAGGAAAGGAACGGTTTTTTTCTGTGAAAAAAATCATTTCAAATTTGCATGGGGAGGTTTCTGATTTGGAAAAAAAGGTCGTATTAGTAGATGGTAATAATATCGCGTATCGTGCTTTCTTTGCACTACCGCTTTTAAATAACGACAAAGGTATACATACGAACGCAATTTACGGTTTTACAATGATGTTAATGAGAATATTAGAGGAAGAAAAACCGACGCATATGTTAGTAGCATTTGATGCGGGGAAAACGACATTCCGTCATAAAACATATAGTGAGTATAAAGGAGGACGTCAAAAGACTCCACCTGAATTATCAGAGCAATTCCCGTTTATTCGTGAGATGCTTGATGCATTCAATGTACCGCGTTATGAGCTTGAAAATTATGAAGCGGATGACATTATGGGAACGCTAGCAAAAGAAGCGAGTGAACAAGGAGCAAATGTAAAAGTTATTTCAGGAGATAAAGATTTACTTCAACTTGTTTCTGATAACACGCTCGTATGCATTCCTCGAAAAGGGATTACGGAAGTAGATGAATATACGACAGAAGCTTTATTTGAGAAATACAGCTTATCACCAACGCAAATTATCGATATGAAAGGTTTAATGGGAGACCAATCAGATAATATTCCAGGTGTACCAGGTGTTGGTGAAAAAACTGCGATTAAATTGTTAACACAGTTTGGAACGGTTGAAGCAGTGTATGAAAATATAGATCAAGTAAGCGGGAAGAAATTAAAAGAAAAACTGGAAGCAAATAAAGACCAAGCTCTTATGAGTAAAGATCTTGCAACTATTATTACAGATGCGCCGATTGCTGTGCATGTGGATGATATGGAGTATAAAGGATATGAAGCAAGTGATGTCATTCCGATGTTTGAGAATTTAGGGTTTACATCTCTTTTAAATAAATTAGGTGTTACGCCAGAAGAAACGGCTCCGGCTGAATTAGATGAGATTACATTTGATATTGTGGAAGAAGTTACAGAAGAAATGCTTCAGCAAGATAGTGCGCTTATTGTTGAAGTACAAGAAGATAACTATCATAAAGCAGATATTCAAGGCTTTGGTATTCAAAATGAAAATGGCTGTTATTTTATTCAAACAGACATCGCTCTTAAGTCAGACGCTTTTAAAGAGTGGCTTGCAGATGGGGAAATGAGAAAGTATACATTTGATGCGAAGCGTGCGATCGTTGCACTGAAATGGAATGATATAGATATGCAAGGGATTGACTTTGATCTATTAATCGCTGCTTATTTACTTGATCCGGCTGATACGGATAAAGATTTCCGTACTGTAGCGAAAATGAAAGAAACGCATGCTGTGAAATCTGATGAAGAAGTTTACGGAAAAGGTGCGAAGCGTGCTGTTCCAGAGCTAGACGTAGTAGCGGAGCATGTAGCTCGTAAAGTGCATGTATTATACGATGTAAAGCAAACATTCGTTGAAGAGTTAGAGAAGAATGAGCAATATGAGCTGTTTACAGAATTAGAATTACCACTTGCTCGTGTATTAGCTGATATGGAAGTAAAAGGTGTAAAAGTTGATACGGAGCGTCTTCGTAATATGGGAGAAGAACTTGCAGGTAGATTAAAGGAAATGGAACAGGAAATTTATAAGCTTGCGGGAACAGAATTTAATATTAATTCACCGAAGCAGCTTGGTGTTATTCTGTTTGAGAACTTAAACTTACCAGTTATTAAAAAGACGAAAACAGGTTATTCTACGTCAGCTGATGTACTAGACAAGCTTATGGATCATCATGAAATTATTCCAAACATATTACATTACCGTCAATTAGGGAAACTAAATTCAACTTATATTGAAGGTTTATTAAAAGTTGTACATGAAGACACATCTAAAATCCATACGCGTTTCAATCAAGTATTAACGCAAACGGGTCGATTAAGTTCAACGGATCCAAACTTGCAAAATATCCCGATTCGATTAGAAGAAGGAAGAAAGATTCGTCAGGCATTCGTTCCATCAGAAGAAGGATGGATTATGTACGCAGCGGATTATTCACAAATTGAACTTCGTGTATTAGCTCATATTGCAAATGATAAAGGGCTAGTTGAAGCGTTCCAACATGATATGGATATTCATACGAAAACAGCGATGGATGTATTTGGCGTTGAAAAAGATGAAGTAACTTCGAATATGAGACGACAAGCAAAAGCTGTTAACTTCGGAATTGTGTATGGTATTAGTGATTATGGTCTTTCGCAAAACTTAGGAATTACAAGAAAAGCAGCAGCGGAATTTATTGAAAAGTATTTAGAAAGTTTCCCTGGTGTACAAGAATACATGAATGACATCGTAAAAGATGCGAAACAAAAAGGATATGTGGCTACATTATTAAATCGCCGCCGCTATATTCCAGAAATTACGAGTCGTAATTTCAATTTACGCAGCTTTGCAGAGCGTACAGCTATGAATACGCCAATTCAAGGTACTGCAGCAGATATTATTAAAAAAGCGATGATTATTATGGCAGATCGTTTAGAAGAAGAAGGATTACAAGCGCGTCTTCTTCTGCAAGTACACGATGAATTAATATTTGAAGCGCCGAAAGAAGAAATTGAAAAATTAGAGAAGCTTGTACCAGAAGTAATGGAGCATGCAATTGAACTCGCAGTTCCGCTAAAAGTTGATTATTCTTACGGTCCAACTTGGTACGACGCAAAATAAGGAAGTGATGAAATGCCTGAATTACCAGAGGTTGAAAACGTCAGACGGACACTTGAAAATCTTGTAACAGGAAAAACAATTGAAGATGTTATTGTTACATATCCAAAAATAGTAAAACGACCGGATGATGCAGAAATCTTTAAAGAAATGCTTAGAGGCGAGAAGATTGAAAATATAAAGCGAAGAGGAAAGTTTTTGCTTTTATATGTAACGAATTATGTTATTGTTTCACATTTGCGTATGGAAGGTAAGTTTTTACTGCATCAAGAGGATGAGCCAATTGATAAGCATACGCACGTCCGTTTCTTATTTACAGATGGAACGGAATTACATTATAAAGATGTGAGAAAGTTTGGGACGATGCATCTCTTTAAAAAAGGTGAAGAGTTGAATCAAATGCCTCTTGCTGACTTAGGTCCGGAGCCATTTGATGCTGAATTGACACCACAGTATTTACAGGAGAGATTGCAAAAAACAAATCGCAAAATAAAAGTCGTATTATTAGACCAACGTCTTTTAGTGGGGCTTGGAAATATATATGTAGATGAAGTTTTATTCCGTTCACAAATTCATCCGGAACGAGAAGCGTCGTCTTTGACAACAGAAGAAATTGAACGAATTTATGAGGCGACTGTTACAACGTTAGGCGAAGCAGTGAAGCGTGGGGGAAGTACAATTCGAACGTATATTAACTCGCAAGGGCAAATTGGTTCGTTCCAGGAACTTCTAAATGTATACGGAAAAAAAGGAGAACCGTGTGTGACTTGCGGTACGATATTAGAAAAAACAGTTGTTGGCGGAAGAGGAACACATTACTGCCCGATTTGTCAGCCAAGAATATAGAAAAGAGATAACATCGGATAGGCATTTGTCATATACATACAGCAGAGCTATGTATAAGGGAGGAGCTTACCGATGTACCTTTATTTATCTCTTATTTTATTAGCTTTTACATTAAGCTTAGATAGCTGTAGTGTAGGGCTAACATATGGTTTAAGAAGTGTAAGAATTCCACTAAGATCAATTATAATTATCGGAATGTGTTCAGCGGCTGTTATGCTTGTTTCAATGGGAATTGGACATATGATCGCAAAAATATTTTCACCTGTTATCGCAACGCGTATCGGTGGGCTTGTTCTTATTGGAATAGGAATTTGGGTATTATACCAATTTTTTCGAAGTGAGAAAAAAGAAGAACCGAAGCAAGAGGAGAAGGTCTGGAAATTAGAGATTGCCTCGCTTGGGTTAGTAATTCAAATTTTACGGAAACCGACTGTAGCAGATTTCGATAAATCAGGCACCATTTCTGCAGGAGAAGCATTGCTTCTTGGTATCGCTCTTTCTGTAGATTCATTCGGTGCTGGAATTGGTGCGTCTTTATTAGGGTATGCACCTGCTATGATGGCGATATTAGTTGCAGTGATGAGTTCTTTGTTTTTATTTATTGGAATGAAACTTGGAACGGTTTTATCAAATATGAAATGGTTGCAAAAATTTACATTCCTGCCTGGGGTATTACTCATTATTATTGGAATTTGGAAAATGTAAGTACGGGCGTGGAACATTAGTTTCGCGCCTTTTATTATGAGGAGGATTATATGATGACAGTAGTAATTGGATTAACGGGAGGCATTGCAAGCGGGAAAAGTACGGTATCAGAAATGTTTCGTGAGTTAAGTATACCGGTTATTGATGCGGATATTATTGCAAGGGAAGTTGTAGAACGAGGAAAACCAGCATATAACAAAATAGTAGAAGTGTTTGGAACGGAAGTATTGCAAGAAGATGGAGAACTGGATCGTCCAAAATTAGGAAGTGTCGTTTTCTATAATGAAGAAAAACGATTGCAGTTAAATAAAATAGTTCATCCTGCAGTGCGTGAGGAAATGAATAGGCAAAAGGAAATGTACATAAAAGAAGGTGTGCAAGCGGTTGTGTTAGATATCCCTCTCTTATTTGAAAGTAAACTAACAAGTCTCGTTGACCGCGTTTTAGTTGTAGCAGTTAAGCCGCATACGCAATTAGAACGTTTAATGAAGCGAAATAATTTTTCAGAAGAAGAAGCAACAGCTCGTATTCAATCTCAAATGCCGTTAGAAGAAAAAGTGAAGAATGCAGATGAAGTGATAAATAATGATGGCACAATTATGGGAACGAAAACACAATTGCAGGTGATTTTAAAGAATTGGAACATTATTGACTAAAAAATTGTGAAATTAATGAAAATGCTTAGTGACATATCCCCTTTTTGTGTTATACTATTATTGGGATTGGAGATAAATAGTATAACGCATTCAAGGGGGATAACATATTATGACTCGTGTGGCAATTAATGGATTTGGACGTATTGGGAGAATGGTATTTCGTCAGGCAATAAAAGAAAGCGCATTCGAAATTGTAGCAATCAATGCAAGCTATCCATCTGAAACGTTAGCACATTTAATTAAATATGATACAGTTCACGGCAAGTTTGACGGAACAGTAGAAGCATTTGAAGATCACTTATTAGTTGATGGGAAAATGATTCGCCTTTTAAACAACCGCGATCCAAAGGAATTGCCTTGGACAGATCTAGGTGTTGAAGTTGTAATTGAAGCAACTGGTAAATTTAATTCAAAAGAAAAAGCAATTCTTCATGTTGAAGCTGGAGCGAAAAAAGTTATTTTAACAGCGCCTGGTAAAAATGAAGATGTAACAATTGTAGTTGGTGTGAACGAAGACCAATTAGATATTACAAAACATACTGTTATTTCAAATGCATCTTGTACAACAAACTGTTTAGCACCTGTTGTTAAGGTGTTAGATGAGCAGTTTGGAATTGAAAACGGTTTAATGACGACAGTTCACGCTTATACAAATGACCAAAAAAATATTGATAACCCACATAAAGATTTAAGAAGAGCACGTGCTTGCGGACAATCGATCATTCCGACAACGACGGGTGCTGCGAAAGCGCTAGCAAAAGTTCTTCCGCACTTAAACGGAAAACTTCATGGTATGGCACTTCGTGTACCAACGCCAAACGTGTCTCTTGTTGACTTAGTAGTAGATGTAAAACGTGATGTGACAGTTGAAGCTATTAATGAAGCATTTAAAACTGTTGCAAACGGTGCGCTAAAAGGCATTGTAGAATTCAGTGAAGAGCCTTTAGTATCGATTGACTTTAATACAAATACACACTCAGCTATTATTGACGGTTTATCTACAATGGTAATGGGTGATCGTAAAGTGAAAGTACTTGCTTGGTATGATAACGAGTGGGGCTACTCTCGTCGTGTTGTAGATCTTGTAACGTTAGTTGTTGACGAATTAGCGAAGCAAAAAAATGTGCAACATATTTAAGTAAATAACGGAGAGGGCAAGTGAATATTTGCCCTCTTTTTTTTATTTTTTTCTGAAAAGGAAAAAAATTATATAAGTATATTTTCGGAAGTGGACATACCACGAAACGTTGTGATTACTGTATTTGTGAATCATTTATTTTTTTTAGGGAAAAGTAAAGAGGAAAATATGACAGAAAATCGAAAAAACTGTTGTTGCAAAATGAAAATAAACAAAGTATACTAACACTCGTAAACTTAAGAGCTGAGGTACGTAGTCACTACTTAAAGGGTTAGGACCTCTCTGGACTAACTTTCCCCCGTGGTAGTGGAGCAAGCCAAATTGCAAATTAGTTTTCAATTCGAACAGTTAGAATAAATTTACAAGGGGGAACTGTAGAATGGATACTATGGATACGATGGGTCGTCACGTGATTGCTGAACTTTGGGATTGCGATTTCGACAAGCTTAATGACATGCCGTATATTGAACAATTATTTGTGGATGCAGCACTAAGAGCTGGTGCTGAAGTGCGTGAGGTTGCTTTCCATAAATTTGCACCACAAGGTGTAAGTGGAGTAGTAATTATCTCGGAATCACATTTAACAATTCATAGCTTTCCGGAGCACGGTTACGCAAGTATTGATGTTTATACTTGTGGGGATCGTATTGATCCAAATGTTGCTGCAGAATATATTGCAGAAGGTTTAAACGCGAAAACGCGTGAGAGCATCGAGCTTCCTCGAGGCACTGGTAGCTTCGAAATTAAGCAGAGAGAAACAAAAGCTCTTTAAAAAAGAACATAATTGATTTAAAATGTAAAGAGGTGTATAATGCACCTCTTTTTTAGTTTATAAAAAAGGGAAAATATAACGTGCTCGTTAGTTATATAAATGGAGCTCTTACGAATAAGTTAGCATCCGATCTATTGTCTTGTTTTTGAAAACGAGAGGATGAAATAATGTGCTTAAACTTAAAGTGGTAAGAGAGTTAGAATGAGTTATATAATAATGTATATATATTGTCAGATGAAGTAAGTAGAGAAAAAATAAAGAGTATAGTGTAAAGGAGTGAATATATTGCGTTGTCCATCCTGTTCTCATAATGGTACAAGAGTGTTAGATTCGCGTCCGGTAGACGAGGGGCGCTCTATTCGAAGAAGGAGAGAGTGTGAAAGCTGTTTAAGCCGCTTTACGACATTTGAAAGAGTAGAAGAGTCACCTCTTATCGTTGTAAAAAAAGAAGGCACACGTGAAGAGTTTAATAAAGAAAAGATTTTACGTGGTTTAATTAAAGCATGTGAAAAAAGACCAGTATCTTTAAGACAATTAGAAGAAGTAACTCAAAGTGTGGAACGTGAACTTCGTAATTTAGGTATATCAGAAGTGAAAAGTGATATGATTGGTGAAATTGTTATGGAAGAACTGCGTGATATCGACGATGTTGCTTACGTGCGTTTTGCTTCTGTATATCGCCAATTTAAAGATTTAAATGTATTTATTGAAGAATTAAAAGATATACTGCAAAAAGAAAGAGAGTAGAAGCTGGATTTTATTCTCTTTACATACGGTAAGTAATGAGATAAGAGAGCTAGAAGCGAAAGCTAATAGCTCTTTTTCGCTAAGAAATTATATAATGAAGATAGAACGAATGAAGTAGAGGATAGATTGGATGAGAGAAAGGAAAAGCAAGAATGGAAAAACAGTCATGGATGGAGCTATTGCCGATTGATCGTTATAAAGTAAGTGCGAAAGGGTTACTGCATAATTACGACCGAAAAGTGTTAACGATGTTGTATCAGCCATTAATAGGTAGTAGAGCTTTTAGCTTGTACATGACGCTATGGGGAGAGTTAGAGCAAGACCGTGTGTTTGGAAAAGAGAATACACATCATTCCCTTATGGTGACCATGCAAATGCAGCTTCCCGAAATATATGAGGAACGAGTAAAGTTAGAGGCAATTGGACTTTTGAAGATATATATTAAGAAAGAAAAAGATATTCGAATGTTTATATACGAATTGCAACCACCTTTATCTCCGAAGCAGTTTTTTGATGATATTGTGTTAAGTATCTTTTTATACAATCGATTGAGTCGGACAAAATATAATCAAGTAAAGCAATATTTCTTAGAAGAAGAATTTGATTTTGCTTCTTATGAGAATGTTACGCGTTCTTTCAATGATGTGTTCGGTTCGTTTAATCCAGGGCAGCTTGAGCATGCGCAAGAAGATCTTCGTATTCCAAAAACGACAGCTATGCCAAGTCGCGAGAAGGGAGACGCTCCGAAAGTTTGGAATGATTTCTTTGATTTCTCCTTATTTGTAGATGGCTTGTCCGCTCTTGTCCCTAAAAAGGCGATTACAGATCAAGTGCGAGAATGTGTCATTACACTTGCCTACGTGTATGATGTAGATGTGTTATCAATGCAAAATATCGTTCTTGGTGCAGTGACAGAAATGCAGACAATTGATATCGAAAGGCTTAGAAAAGGAGCGCGTGATTGGTATCAGTTTGAAAACGGTCAAGCGTTACCTGTATTAAGTGAAAGAGTACAGCCTCACGCTGCACGTATGATGAAAGAGAAAGAGCCTTCTACGCAAGAAGAGATGTTAATAAAGCAGCTAGAGGAAATCTCACCAAAACAACTATTGAAAGAAATCTCTGGTGGGGCAGAGGCGACAAAGGCTGACTTGCAAATCGTTGAAGATGTGATGATTAATCAAAAGTTAGCGCCAGGTGTTGTGAATGTACTTATTTATTACGTTATGCTACGTTCGGATATGAAACTTGCGAAAACGTATGTGGAGAAGATTGCTGGGCATTGGGCACGTAAAAAGGTAGGTACAGTAGCGGAAGCAATGGCATTAGCGAAAGAAGAGAATCGTCAATATCAAGAGTGGGCTGAGACGAAGAAAAAAGGTCGTACGTCGAAGAAAACGGTACGACAAGAAATGGTACCAGATTGGCTGAAAGAAGAGCCGAAAGAACAAGAGAAAGAAACAGTGAAGAAAGATATAAGTAAGAAAAAAGATGTAAGTACGTTAGATGATGAACGAAAACGGCTAGAAGAAGTGTTAAAAAAATATAAGCGTGATTAATAGAAGAGAATGAACGCTCTTTGAGGTGAGAAAATGGAGCATATTCAAAATTCATTTGCAAAGTTAATGGAAAATGAAAATTTTAAAAATAGATATGAAGTATTAAAGGCGGAAGTAATGGCACATCCGCGTGTGAAAGAATTTATAGACGAGCATAAAGGTGAAGTAACAACTTCTATGATTGAGCGCAGTCTTGTGAAATTATACGAATATATTGGGCAAAGTGTAGGTTGCGTAGATTGTCCGGATCTAGGTTCGTGTAAAAACATGCTGCAAGGATATGAGCCGAAGCTCGTTATCCAAGGGAAGATGATTGATATTCAATACGATCGTTGCGTTAGAAAAGTAGCATATGACGAGAGAAAGAAATATGAAAAACTCGTTCAAAGTGTATATATGCCAACTGACATTTTACAGGCAACGATGGAAAACTTAGATCCTTCAGATTTAGATGCCCGTATTGAGGCAATTGGCGCAGCTAATGAATTTTTAAGTACATATGAACCTGGTAAAAAAGTACAAGGTTTATATTTGTACGGTAAATTTGGTGTAGGGAAAACGTATCTGTTAGGAGCAATTGCGAATGAGCTTGCTCGAAAGAAAATAAGTTCGATGCTCGTATACTTCCCTGAATTTCTACGTGAAATTAAAAGTTCGATTCAAGATAATTCGATTGGGGAAAAGATTGATGCGGTAAAACGCGTACAAGTTTTAATGTTAGATGATATTGGAGCTGAAGCGATGTCAAGCTTTGTACGTGATGATGTGCTTGGCGCAATTTTGCAATTCCGTATGTTAGAAAACTTACCGACGTTCTTTACTTCTAACTTTGATTTTAAGGAATTGGAACATCATTTAACGTATACACAGCGTGGTGAAGCAGAACAAATGAAAGCAGCGCGTATTATGGAACGAATTAAATATTTAGCGAAGCCAATTACAATTGGCGGGAAAAACCGACGTCATAAGTAAAGGGCAAGCTGAGAAGCTTGCTCTTTTTTTCGTTTTGAACACTTTTCAGACTAGGTGAATTGCAAAACGAAAAGTTCTTATAGAAAATTCATTGTAGCTTGTATCATTTTTTTCTCTCTCCCTTAATATATATAAAATTAGCAAGCCATATCGAGTGGATTTTCTAACGCTAAGAAATGTAATTCTACTAAGAGTGAACTTCACGCGGAACGGACTCTTATAGGATTTGTAACGTATAGATACAATCCTTTAGAGCAGGGATAAAAGGGGGGACAAAAGTGATTGAAATTTGCTTCGAAGAAAAAAATGATGCTACGCATGTATATAGACAACTACTGAAAAGAGCGGAACTGTTATATAAGGAAACAAGTGTGTATTTACAGGAACAGAAGATTGTAATTCATATACCAGTATGTGAATCGAATTATATTGAAAAGATTTTATTGCCGGTAATGGTATATTTCATTGTGAATGTAAAGCAAAACGAGTGGATTTATACGATCTTAAAAGAGAAGTTTTTTTATGAAGAAGAGGAAGAGTGTCATCAAATATTGCATATGGCACATGAGATTTTAAAGGGAAGAAGAAAAGGGATTGCTCGAGAATTAACACGTCATACATTTGAATCATATATTAAAACCTCTTTAAATAACTGGCTTTGTGATCCGCTTTCGTTCTCGTTTTCATCATATGTTCGTTTTCGCCTTCGTACATATAGGGAAATGGTAGCTAAGCTTGCTGAAGTGTCGATTGATGAGTATAAGTTGGAACAAGAATATCAAATGTTTATTGAGACGCTAAGGCAACAAGTGCGCAGCCGAAAATCACGTTTGTCCTGTGTGCATCTTATTTTTGATGAAAGTTTTATTTTCTATGATGATAAAGGTAGACGTTTAAAACAGGAGAAATTGGTCCAATATATAGATGAGGAATTATTAAAACAAAAGGATGTATATATTGATACGAAAGTAATTGCACCACTTCTCTCTATTTCGCCGAAAAAAATTTATTTATATACGAAAGAACAAGACCATAATATGATTATTACTTTGCGAAATGTATTTCAAGAACGGGTACAATTACATGGATTACATGAGTTTGAGCGCAATGTGAAAAATTTAAAAAATAAAGGTAACGCCCTTGATTTTCTAAGTTTTTGAGCATATAATTACCTACATAAATGAAATATATTGAAATGTCATGATGAGGACATGAGTAGTTTTCTACGATTTTCAGAGAGGGAAGCCTTAGGGTGTGAGCTTCCTAGTACGGGATTATTACTTACCACCTCTAAACTTTAGCAGTGAACGTTTTTTCAAGTAATTGCTAACGGACAACACCGTTATGTTGAACTTGAGCAATTAACAACAAGGTTAATTGGAACAAGGGTGGAACCACGAATTCAACACTCGTCCCTTTTTACGGGATGAGTGTTTTTTATTTTGAAAAAAAGAGGAGTGACCAGTGATGGCAGATGTAGTTAAAATTACTTTCCCTGATGGAGCTGTGAAGGAGTTTCCAAAAGGCGTAACAACTGAAGAAATCGCAGCTTCTATTAGCCCAGGCTTAAAGAAAAAAGCTGTGGCTGGAAAATTAAACGATGAGATGATTGATCTTGTTACACCAATCGAAGAAGATGGTGCAGTTTCTATTATTACATTAGATTCTGAAGATGGCTTATACATTTTACGCCATTCAACAGCCCACCTTTTAGCACAAGCGTTAAAACGT
Source organism: Bacillus cereus (assembly GCF_007678085.1). Lineage (GTDB taxonomy): Bacteria > Bacillota > Bacilli > Bacillales > Bacillaceae_G > Bacillus_A > Bacillus_A cereus_BE. The sequence continues at coordinate 284,727 of NZ_VEDW01000002.1, forward strand.
TTATATAAAGATGCTAAGCTTGAGCTTGGCATTGGTCCAGTAATCGAAAATGGCTTCTACTATGATATTGATATGGAAGAAGCAATTACAGTTGAAGACTTCAAGAAAATCGAAAAAGAAATGCAAAAAATCGTGAACGAGAACTTAGAAATCGTTCGTCATGAAGTACCACGTGCAGAAGCACTTCGTCGCTTTGAAGAAATCGGCGATGAGTTAAAATTAGATTTAATTAACGATCTTCCAGAAGATGCAGTTATTTCAATCTATGAGCAAGGCGAATTCTTCGACCTTTGCCGTGGTGTTCACCTTCCATCTACAGGGAAAATCAAAGTATTTAAATTATTAAGCGTTGCAGGTGCTTACTGGCGCGGTGATAGTAATAATAAAATGCTACAACGTATTTACGGTACTGCATTCGTTAAGAAAGCAGAATTAGATGAGCACTTACGTATGCTTGAAGAAGCGAAAGAGCGCGATCACCGTAAATTAGGTAAAGAATTAAAACTATTTACTAATAGCCAAAAAGTAGGACAAGGTTTACCACTTTGGTTACCAAAAGGTGCAACAATCCGTCGTATTATCGAGCGTTACATCGTTGATAAAGAAGCGAGCTTAGGCTATGATCACGTATACACTCCAGTACTAGGAAGCAGAGAGCTTTACGAAACTTCTGGTCACTGGAATCACTACCGTGATGGTATGTTCCCATCAATGGAAATGGATAATGAAGAGTTAGTTCTTCGTCCAATGAACTGCCCTCACCACATGATGGTTTATAAAAACGATATTCACAGCTACCGTGAATTACCAATCCGTATTGCGGAACTTGGAACAATGCACCGCTATGAAATGTCAGGTGCGTTATCTGGATTACAACGTGTACGCGGAATGACTTTAAACGATGCGCACATTTTCGTTCGCCCGGATCAAATTAAAGAAGAGTTAAAACGTGTTGTAAACTTAACTCTAGAAGTGTACAAAGATTTCGGTTTAGAGAACTATTCATTCCGTCTATCTTATCGTGACCCAGCGGATACTAAAAAGTACTATGCTGATGACGAGATGTGGGAAAAAGCACAAGGTATGTTAAAAGAAGCTATGGATGAAATGGGTCTTGATTACTATGAAGCTGAAGGTGAAGCGGCATTCTACGGTCCAAAACTTGACGTTCAAGTTCGTACTGCTCTTGGAAAAGACGAAACACTTTCAACTGTACAATTAGATTTCTTACTTCCAGAACGCTTTGAATTAGCTTACGTTGGTGAAGACGGTAAACAACATCGTCCAGTTGTAATTCACCGTGGTGTTGTATCAACTATGGAACGTTTCGTAGCCTTCTTAATTGAAGAATACAAAGGTGCATTCCCAACTTGGTTAGCTCCAGTTCAAGCACAAGTAATTCCAGTTTCTCCGCAAGTACATTTAGACTATGCGAAGAAAGTACAAGATGAATTACGCCGTGCTGGTATCCGTGTTGAATTAGATACTCGTGAAGAGAAGATCGGTTACAAAATCCGTGAAGCACAAATGCAAAAAATTCCGTATATGCTTGTAGTAGGTGACAATGAAGTAACTGAAAACGGCGTAAACGTACGTAAATACGGTGAACAAAAATCAGAAACAATCGCATTAGATGCTTTTGTTGATATGATTAAAGTAGAAGGAAAACGATAAGAAATTGCCGCGGTATACCGCGGCTTTTCTATGTAATATAAATGAGAAAAATTAGAAAAAATAACCATGTAACACTTATCATAAAAAAGTATTGCAAGTATGTTAGTTGTTTGTTACAATATTTCTTGTTGTTAGTAAAACACATCGCGTCTTCTTGACAGACGTCATGTCCTATGATAAACTCATCAAGGATAATAGAATATTGTTTTGTGGAACAAGTAGAAGCACCCGCTTCTCACCTGATGGACGCATTCGCAGTTTACAGGTAAATGTATTTCTTACTTAAGATTTTACAAGTGTGGGTGTCGTATGCCCGCACTTTTTTTGTCGGGTTCTATGACTACAAAATATGTTCTGAGAAAACCTTGGAGGTGGCTTACTATTAGCAAGGATATGATGATTAACGAGCAAATTCGTGCACGTGAAGTACGTTTAGTTGGTGCAAATGGCGATCAACTTGGAATCAAGTCTCGTAATGACGCTTTAGACTTAGCTGCAAATCTTAATCTTGATTTAGTATTAGTTGCTCCAAATGCGAAACCGCCAGTATGCCGCATTATGGACTACGGTAAATTCCGCTTTGAGCAACAGAAGAAAGAAAAAGAACAGCGCAAAAATCAAAAAGTAATTAGCATGAAAGAAGTTCGTTTAAGTCCAACAATTGATGAACACGACTTTAACACAAAACTTCGTAATGCTATCAAGTTTTTAGAGAAAGGCGACAAGGTTAAAGCGTCAATTCGCTTTAAAGGACGTGCCATTACTCATAAAGAAATCGGTCAACGTGTTTTAGATCGCTTCTCAGAAGCTTGTGCTGAAGTTAGTACAATCGAATCTAAGCCTAAAATGGAAGGACGCAGTATGTTCTTAGTTTTAGCACCGAAAAACGATAAGTAATAGATAGAGGAGGAAATACCTATGCCTAAACAAAAAACTCATCGCGGCGCTGCAAAGCGTTTCAAAAAGACTGGATCAGGTAAACTGAAACGTTCTCACGCTTACACAAGCCATTTATTCGCTAACAAATCTACAAAAGCTAAACGTAAACTACGTAAAGCTGGTGTAGTAAGCGCTGGTGACTTCAAACGCATTCGTCAAATGCTTGACAACTTAAAATAAGTTCGGCTGATATATAGAACAATTAGGAGGTAATATTATGCCAAGAGTAAAAGGTGGTACAGTTACTCGTCAACGTCGTAAAAAAGTAATTAAATTAGCAAAAGGTTACTACGGTTCAAAAAATACATTATTCAAGGTTGCTAACCAACAGGTTATGAAATCTCTAATGTATGCATTCCGTGACCGCCGTCAAAAGAAACGTGACTTCCGTAAATTATGGATTACACGTATCAACGCAGCAGCTCGTATGAATGGTCTTTCTTACAGCCGCTTAATGCACGGTCTTAAAAATGCTGGCATCGAAGTTAACCGCAAGATGCTTGCTGACTTAGCTGTTCATGACGAAAAAGCTTTCGCTGAATTAGCAACAGTTGCAAAAAACAACATTAACTAATTAATTAGTTAAAACCTTAGAAGATTTTTCTTCTAAGGTTTTTTGTTTGTATACAAAGAGAGATATGTCGTTATCGATATGACAAAATCAATATAAAAGCTATAGCAATATAGAAGAATATACATATGAAGCCAGGAGAATCCTCCTGGCTTTTTTTAATTCTACCTCTTTGGAAAGAAGAGTATCTTTCCTACCTGAAACGACACTGCTATAATGGAAAGATGATATGGGACTTTCATCAGATAAAATAATATTTTTATTAGTGGGCAATCCACGTATAATGATTAACTACCACCAATCGGAGTGAAAAATCTAATAGTGATGATTGAAACGTATTTGTAAATTAAGGACAAGCTATTTTGTAAAGAGGTAAATGGCTGACTTATTAATAAGAAACGAAAAATAATAATGAACTTTGAGATGAAACAACATTGTTGCGTAAAATGCGATGTTGGAGGAGGACAATAGAATGGACTTACTACAACTATTTAAATTACAAAAAGAATTAGATGACCGTATTGCGAAAGAACATGACTTACAAACGAAAAAGTTGTTAAAAGAAAAAATGTTAGCTCTTCTTGTAGAAATTGGAGAACTTGCAAATGAAACACGTTGTTTTAAATATTGGAGCAACAAACCAGCATCAGAACGTGAAGTGATATTAGAAGAATACGTAGATGGTTTGCATTTTATTTTATCAATCGGAATTGATTTAGGTATTGATAAAAACTTCCTATTCTATAAATGTGCACAAACGAATAAAACACAAGTAGAAATTTTCTTAGACACATATGCGAAAGTGATTCGTTTTACAGATCAACCATCTATTACGAACTATATTGAATTATTTACAAGCTACCTTCGACTTGGACAAGCACTTGAGTTTGAACAAGAAGAGATTGAAAAGGCGTATTTAGATAAAAACGAAGTAAATCATCAGCGTCAAACACAAGGATACTAATTTAATTTTTGAATATTTCAATTTCATTTTGTATAATGAAGTGACTGAAGAAAAAGGAGGGTGTTGGCAATGGGAAAATTAGACGCGACATTGACAATGCTAAAAGAATTAACAGATGCACGTGGTATTGCGGGTAACGAACGTGAACCTCGCGAAGTAATGAAGAAATATATTGAGCCGTTTGCGGACGAACTTTCTACTGATAATTTAGGAAGTTTAGTTGCGAAAAAAGTAGGGGAAGAAAACGGCCCGAAAATTATGGTTGCAGGTCATTTAGATGAAGTTGGCTTTATGATTACGCAAATTGATGACAAAGGTTTCCTTCGTTTCCAAACAGTTGGTGGCTGGTGGTCACAAGTTATGCTTGCGCAGCGCGTGACAATTGTAACGCGTAAAGGAGATGTAACAGGTGTAATTGGTTCAAAACCACCGCACATTTTACCTCCAGAAGCGCGTAAAAAGCCAGTTGATATTAAAGACATGTTCATCGATATTGGTGCTTCTAGTCAAGAAGAGGCAATGGAGTGGGGCGTACGACCAGGAGATCAAGTTGTACCTTACTTTGAATTCCAAGTGATGAAAAATGAAAAAATGTTACTTGCAAAAGCATGGGATAACCGAATCGGTTGTGCAATTGCAATTGACGTATTAAAACAATTAAAAGATGAAAAGCATCCAAACGTTGTATACGGCGTAGGGACTGTACAAGAAGAAGTTGGCCTTCGTGGCGCGAAAACATCCGCGAATTATATTAAACCAGATATCGCGTTTGCGGTAGATGTTGGTATCGCTGGAGATACGCCAGGTGTAACGGCAAAAGAAGCGCAAAGTAAAATGGGCGATGGACCACAGATCATTTTATACGATGCTTCTGTTATTGGACATACAGGTTTACGTGACTTTGTAGTTGATGTTGCTGACGAATTACAAATTCCGTATCAATATGATTCAGTAGCGGGCGGTGGAACGGATGCAGGTGCAATTCATATTGCTGTAAATGGTATTCCGTCTATGGCAATTACGATTGCAACGCGCTACATTCATTCTCATGCGGCAATGTTACACCGTGATGACTATGAAAATGCAGTGAAGCTAATTGTAGAAGTTATTAAACGTCTTGATAGAGAGGCTGTACATAACATTACATTTAATTAATAGAAAAAGCGAAGGATATTCTCCTTCGCTTTTTTATGTTTTAAAAAGGTCTTTCTAATCCTGCGGCAGTATGAGCTCCCAAAATAATTAAACGAGTTAATTGCATAGCCATAAAATGCGGGGTATATATCATTCCTCTTTTTAACCATGACATAATCATTCCGATATGAGCTCCTGTCACATAGCTAATTAAAATATCACGAGGAACCATAAGATCTTTATCATCTGGTTGTGAAATAGACAAGCTTAATGTTAAATGAGTTTGTATTGTTTTCATCATTTTATAAGAGTAGTTTCCAGCAGCTTTATCGCCAAGCATAACGTTATAGAAGTTCGCATTTTCTGCAATATGTTCGAATAAGGCTAGAAAGGTTGGGTTTGGTGAATCAAATGTAAGTTGAAACTCTTCTTTATTTCTATTTTTTGGTTTAATAACTTCTGTTAGCTTCTCTAACATTTCTTCAATGCTTTTGTCTAATAAGTCATATTTATCATGGTAATGGCTATAAAACGTAGCACGATTTACAGGAGCGCGTTCTGCGATATGTTGAACAGTTACATTTTCAAAGCCCTTTTCGCCTACTAAAGCGACAAAAGCATCCTGTATGAGTTGTCTCGTCCGCTTTACACGTGGATCGTTTGTATTTTTAATAGACATTGTTACTTCTCCTCGTTTAATTTTTTATACTTAAACAACACGATGGTATTATATTGTTGTTTAAGCGACATTTCATACGGAAATTGTCGGTTGTAGTTTCAAAATAATTATTTATAATTATAAACGATAGTCCTTCAGAAATCAGCACCGCTCGCAGGTAGACATATTCTCGTTTACGCTGTAAATGGTGTGATTTTTTTGTTTAAAGGTTAATATAATTAACAATTAAACAGTCTAAACAATAAGGACGTAAATAGTTTAGAAAAAAATTATATGCGATATAAGGAGAGGAATGCAATGAATCAGTTTCGAAGAATGGTGATTATTAACATTATCACATTAATTGTACTAGTTGGCGGCGGTATTGGCGGTTATTACTATTACAATCAAGCGGAAAATTACTTAAAAACAGACAATGCAAAAATTGATGGAAAGGTAATTCCGATTGCATCACCAGTAGCAGGTAAATTAACTGACTGGAAAGCTGAAGTAGGTAAGAACTACAATGAGAACGATAAATTAGGTGCTGTGACTGTAGCGGCAGCAAATGGAGAACAAACAGTAGATGTAACAATTCCGCAAAATGCAACAGTTGTACAATCAAACGCGACGACAAATGCTTTCGTTGGAGCAGGTAGCCCAATTGCTTACGCATTTGATATGAACAATTTATGGGTAACAGCAAACATTGAAGAAACAGATGTTGACGATGTACAAAAAGGTCAAGATGTAGATGTATATGTAGACGCATACCCAGATACAACGTTATCAGGAAAAGTAGAGCAAGTTGGATTAACAACAGCGAACACATTCTCTATGTTACCATCAAGCAACGCAACAGCGAACTATACGAAAGTAACACAAGTAGTACCAGTTAAAATTTCTTTAGATCATAGTAAATCAGTAAATATTGTTCCTGGAATGAATGTGTCAGTTCGTATTCATAAGTAAGGGGGAGATGAGATGTCCTCAATTGCAATTGTAGGATATGCACTATTTTGTATAATCGTCTTCTTCCTTGTAAATCGTCTTTTACGAAAGAAAAAAACGAACGTGGGAGAAGAACAAGTCCCAGCCGTAAATAAAATAGAAGTAAGTAAGGTAGAAACAGAAGAGAAAGAAATTGAACGAGAGCAAGAATCGAAAATTTCTAATGTAGTTGAATTAGAAACAGGCAAGCAAGAAGAAGTAAAACAAGAAAAAGAAATGCCGAAAAAACAAACGTCTATGCCTATAGAGAATGTAAATGTAAAAGCAGTTGTAACAGTATTAATTCTCGGCATGTTCGTTTCTATTTTAAACCAAACAATCATTAATGTTGCATTGCCTCCGTTAATGAATGAATTTAACGTATCAACTTCAACAGCACAATGGTTAATTACAGGTTTCATGCTTGTAAATGGTATTTTAGTACCGATTAGTGCCTTTTTAGTTTCAAGATTTACGTATCGTAAATTATTCGTGGCAGCAATGTTATTCTTCACGGTAGGATCTATCATTTGTGCTACTTCCGGAAACTTTACGATGATGATGACGGGCCGTGTTATTCAAGCGGTTGGTGCGGGTATTTTAATGCCGGTTGGTATGAATATCTTCATGACATTATTCCCGCCTCATAAGCGCGGAGCGGCAATGGGATTACTAGGTGTAGCAATGATTTTAGCTCCAGCTATCGGACCGACTGTAACAGGTTGGGTAATTGAAAATTACAGCTGGAACTTAATGTTCTATGCGATGTTTATTATCGGTTTAATTATTACGTTCCTATCTTTAAAATTCTTTACACTAGCTCAGCCAGTGTCTAACACGAAATTAGATGTATTCGGTGTTGTTAGTTCAAGTATTGGACTAGGAAGCTTATTGTACGGATTTAGTGAAGCTGGAAATAATAGTTGGACTAGTGCAGAAGTTGTTATTTCACTTATCATTGGTGTGATAGGTATTGCAGTATTTATTTGGAGAGAGTTAACAACGGATAATAAAATGCTTGATTTACAAGTGTTTAAATACCCAGTATTTACTTTTACTTTAGTAATTAATGCAATTGTTACGATGGCATTATTCGGAGGTATGTTATTGCTTCCGGTTTATCTGCAAAACATTCGCGGTTTCACACCGATAGAATCAGGTTTATTATTACTTCCAGGATCATTAATTATGGGGATCATGGGACCTATTGCAGGTAAACTATTTGATAAGTATGGTATTCGTCCGTTAGCAATTGTCGGATTAGCCATTACAACATTTGCGACATATGAATTCACAACGTTATCAATGGATACACCGTATAGCGTTATTATGATGGATTATATTATACGTTCGATTGGTATGTCATTCATTATGATGCCAATTATGACAGCTGGTATGAACGCACTGCCGATGAAATTAATTTCTCACGGTACAGCAACGCAAAATACGTCAAGACAAGTAGCTGGTTCAATTGGAACAGCGATATTAATTACACTTATGACGCAACAAACGACTGCTCACGTAGCAGATTACGGCAACATGTTAACGACGTCAAATCCAATTTTAGTTGATAAAGTACACGGTATGGGGCAGAGCTTAGCGGCCTTAGCTGGTTCAGCGCAAGCAGGAGATGCGATGAGTACACAACTATTATATGGACAAATTTCAAAGCTATCTGCAATTAACGGTATTAACGATGCATTCTTAATTGCAACGATACTTGCGGGTATTGCTTGGGTGTTATCGTTCTTCTTACCATCAGGCAATAAACCAAATAGAAAAGCAGGGAATTAATTTCCCTGCTTTTTTGTCTTTTTTATGCAGTTAGATATAAAAAATGATAACCAGTTACGGAGCACAGCCCTGTTATAAACAAAATCGTTCCCATAGCACGAATACTTGATAGTTGTCTTCCGCTTATAATAGCTAATAGTCCAGCTAAAGAGAAGAAACACCAATATAAAGTTCCCGAAATTGGAACGATCCCCTCTAAATCTATTCCATAACCTATACAAATGATAGGAACAAAGATAAGCGATATGCTAATTAAACCAGCTATAATAGTAAGTGATTTACGATATTTAATGCCAGCAATAATTAAAAAAATGCCAACGATGAATTGGCATGACATCAAACTAAGAGCTAAAATCATCCAAGTTAATATTCCAAACACTTCTGTATTACCTCCGATTTATGAGTTTCTAAAAAAATTATATATAGAATGAATCACCTACAGACATGAGCTCCCAGAAGATAACCCCTAATACTCCAGCGGTAAAAATAATGAATCCCATATTACGTATACTTTTAATTTTTGCTTGTACTCCACTTACCCCTGCTAATAATCCCGTTAAAGAAAACAGACACCAATATAAAGTAGTTGAAATAGGGAGGATTGTATCGATATGAATCCCTACACTTAAAAAAACAAAAGGTAGTGTGACAAAGGATAGGCTAAGTAGCCCCATTAAACCAACGAGTAATTTCCGATATTTAATCCCTGTTACTATTAAGAAAATACCACCAGCAATCCCGCATAGTATGAGAAGTGGCGTGAAAAGCATCCAAATAATACTAAACATATGTAAACTCCTTTATGTGAATTAAGTTATATTTTACTACATGAGGTTTATTTTGGATATTATTAATAAATATGTATAATTTGATAGAAATGAGAAGTAACGATACGAATTAATAGATATAGAGAACGTTAGAGAGGAGGGTGCATATGAAAATTACAGAAGAGAACGTTGCAATACAGCTAAGGAAAAGGAACGAAAAAGCATTATACTTTATTATCGACCGGTACGGTGGACTTATAAAAAGTATTATTCAGAAGCATCTAGCTTCGTTTCAAGATGTACAAGAGGAATGTATGGATGATGTGTTATTGGCAATTTGGAATCATATTGAAAAGTATGATGAAGAGAAAAATACTTTGAAAAATTGGATCGCGGCTATTACAAAATACAAATCTATCGACTATGCGAGAAAATATGCGAAAGCAATAAATGAAAAAGGGTTAGATCAAATAGGTGAAATAGCGATGCATACCGATACGACTAAAAATGAAATTAGTAATGATATGGAACATATATTAGATCATTTAAAGAAGAACGATAAAGAAATCTTTTTGAAGCATTACGTGGAAGAAGATAGTGTAGAAAGTATTGCAGAGAAAATGGGAGTGAAAACTTCTTTTATATACAATCGTCTATCGAGAGGACGGAAGAAGTTAAGGTCATTATTTTTACATAACCGGATGAAATAAATAAGAAAAGAGGTGAAGAAAATGAAAGATCCTTATGAAATGTTAAATGATATAAAAATGGATGAGAATGAATATGAAGCAGTTCATTTAACTCACATAGAGAAACAGAAAATAAAAAAGCGAATTCGTAAAAAAATAAAAAAGAATAAAGCTCATACGAAACGGAATGTAGCTATTATAACATCGGCTGCAGCATTATTTATTATGATGATGACTGTAGATATGAGAAGGATGATTGCGGATATACCGTTAATCGGAAGTAAAATGGAAGACTACGTAAACAGTAGAGGAGAACCTTTAAAAGAATATACAACGACAATAGGACAAACAGTTTATAATAACGGTGTAGAAGTGCGATTAGATGAAGTGATGATAGATGAAGGGCAGATTATTGTTAATAGTACGTTTAAGTCTAGTCGTATTAATTTAGAAGAGTCCCATCCTATTCTTGATATTTATATAAATGGAAAACTGTTAAATGGCAGTGGTAGTGGCGGAGACAAAAAAATAAACGAGTATACGTATACATTTTTCTCAAATGTAGATTTAAAAGATGATGAAATGAATCCTCTAGAAATTCGTGGAGAATGTGATATACAAGTTGTATATAGAGATATTGTTTTAAAAAATGGGAAATCAACATGGAAAGGAGAATGGGGATTTTCTTTTAAAGCATCTGGAGATAAAATAAAAGCTGAAACAAAAACAATCCCAATCCATAAACATTTTAAATTAGAAAATGGTCAAAAAATAGAAGTGGAAGATTTAAAAGTGTCTCCTATATCTACGAAGTTGAACTATAAGATGTTGAACGGAACAAAGATAGACGTAACATTTATTGGGAAGGATCAAGACGGTAAAGAGTTAAAAATGGATTCCGGTCTTACATTATCGAAAAATAGTTATTGGCGTTTTGAAAAATTAGAGGATAGTGTAACGAAAGTTATACTGACACCTGTCCTAACTTCAGGTGAAGAGGGAGAAAAGAAAACGAATTATCGAAAAGTGTTAACGGAAGAAGAGTTTGAAGTTGTGATAAAAGAGTAAAAAGAGGTATCGTGTGATACCTCTTTTTAACTCAAAAATGCCAACATATTATTCATAATATGAAATAACATAGCCGGAATAATGGATTTTGTTTTTTTACATAAAATAGCCATTAATAATCCCATGAAGAAAGTAATTACCATGACTCCAAGTGAGTATGTATGAGCGATACCGAAGAAGAAACTTGTTATGATGGCTGCAATCCAAAATGGAAATCGCTCTGAGAAGAAGCGAAGTATAAAGCCACGGAAAATAAGTTCTTCAAAGATTGGTGTGAGTATTGCGAAGCCGAGAAGTAATAATATTTGATACTGCTTAAAAACGTCTAAGTTAAGTGCGGAAGATTGCTGTTTTGTTGCGTCTTGGAACACATAATTTAACAAGATATAGTTGAGTATAATGTTTATAGCGAAGAAAAGAAGTAAGTATACGTATGTACGCCATTCTTTAAGTGCTTTAAAGTTAAATGATTGTAGTAGTAATTTTTTTGCGGGTTCGAATTTAAAAATGAAGAATAACAACACGGCTAGTTGTAATACGATACTTGCAGTATTTGCAATAGATTCATACAGGGCAATTTGTTTTTTATCTGTAAGACCTGCTGTATAAATTGTTAAGGGCATTGCGAGGAACACAGTAATAAGTCCGGTTCCGAAAAAAGCGAATAAAACGGAGCTAATAAATTGTCCCCATGACATAGAGTATTTCTGTTCATTAGAAAGTTGTGTAGCGGGTTGCATTTATAAAATCACCTCTTTATATTTAATTATAAAGTATTTTGTTTTTATATGTAATATTTAAATATTACATATAAAGGTGTATTTTCCATAAAATAATAAAAGAGGTATCACCCTATAGTGATGCCTCTTTCTCATTGATAACTATGTTCTGCTTTGTTATTCGATTTTGATTGCTGAATTTGTAATTCACGCTCTACCAATCGATCTAACTGCTGAATTGCTTTTAGTGCTTTTTCATAAGAGATAGTTCGATAGTGGTGTGCGCCGCCTGGTTCTTCGTCTGCTTCATCTGCCCACTTAATAATGTTTTGTAGAGGTGTTCTTTCAATTGATTGTTCTACTAGGAAAGAATCGGTATGCAATAGAATTGCAACAGAAATTTCTTTGGCTTGCTTCGGATGTTCGCCTAATCGGATTAATAACTTATGAGCTCTTTCAGCGCCTTTAATTGCATGGATATCATTCTTTTTATATAAGTCATAGTCCCATTCGCCGCCTGTGTACCAAGTATGATGTCCGATATCATGAAGGAAACCGGCTTTTGTCGCAGCATCGACTGAGGCGTGATGCTTTTTAGCTAAGTGAAACGCATGGTAAGCGACAGCAATCGCGTGGACCATCCCAGAACGATTTACGTATTTTTGTGTAATATGGTGTTTAAAAATTTGTTCAAGCGTAATACGATGCATAAAACATTCACTCCTTTTATCTAATGGTGTCTGTGAAGAAAATCGATCGGTTTAAATGTATTTTGAACATTGTACTCCATCCGGGTAGCGTTAGTAAAGTAGAAATGTTTAGGAGAAGGGAAATTTTTTTTCGTAAAAAAAATCACCTTGGCTTATGCGAAGGTGATTTTCAAATTGTTTATTTTTTTAATCCTTGCTCTAGCGTTTCTAACATTTCGTGCTTTTCATTTTCATCAGCGTTTTTCCAAATGACTTCGAATAAAACACCAAGACCTGGAAGCATTTTTTCTTCACCGCTTTGAATTGCATCGACAATCGTTTCTTGTAATTGGTCTTGTGAATTTCCAGATACATTTGCTAATACAGCACCACGTAAATTAAAACTCATTGCCTTCACCTCTTCTTCAGAATTGAAACTGACGTTAGTTTTTGTTCTTTTTTATGTAAATATGTATGAAAAATAGGCTATAATGATAAGACAAGAAGAGAGGGAAATACATATTATGAAAAACATTGATTCAGTACAAAATCCACGTGTGAAGCAGTGGAAAAAACTGCAGACGAAAAAAGAGCGCGATAAAAAAGGTTTATTTTTTGTAGAAGGATTCCACTTAGTCGAGGAAGCTTTAAAGGCAGGAGTTGTAACAGAACTTATCGTTTCTGATCAGACAGATCTTCCGAAAGATTGGACAGTTAATGATGTAGAAATGTATATCGTACCTGAAGCAATCGTAAAAATACTTCGTGAAACAGAAACGACGCAAGGTGTGTTTGCTGTTTGTGAGAAACACGAGAGTGAAGTAGCTCTTGCAGATGGAAAGTTTCTTTTATTAGATGGACTTCAAGACCCAGGTAACTTAGGGACAATTATTCGTACAGCTGATGCAGCTGGTATTCATGCCGTTGTGCTTGGAGAAGGATGCGTTGATGCATATAATAGTAAAGTGCTTCGTTCTACACAAGGTTCTATTTTCCATTTACCAGTTGTAAAAGGTAACTTAGAAGAATGGGTAGACAAGTTAAAAGAAAACAACGTTCCTGTATATGGAACAGCTCTTGAAAATGGAGTTCCGTATGGTGAAGTAACACCAGCTGGTAGTTTTGCATTGATTGTAGGAAATGAAGGAAGCGGCGTAAGCCAAGAAATTCTTGCAAAAACGGATCAAAACTTGTATATTCCGATTTACGGCGGGGCAGAATCATTAAATGTTGCGGTTGCAGCAGGGATTTTAACGTATTATTTACAAAGCCCGGTTGCGAACAAATAAAAAACTTCTTATAATAAGTTGAAGTATATTATATTAAAAGTTAAATAACGAAAAACGTTGATAGAGAAGAGTAACTTACAAAATCGCCATATAGGGAGAGAATGCCTTAGACTGAAAGCATTCTTATGGTAGACGGAAGTGAATTCACCTCTGGAGTTGACGCCAGGACCATGTATATGTAAAGGCGTTCCGGTCAGAATTGATCGTTATAACTAATGAGTGGGCAGACTTGTTCTGTCAATTTAGGGTGGTACCGCGAATTTACCTCGTCCCTTTTTGGGAGCGAGGTTTTTTTATTTTTAAAATTAGGAGGGTTCCAAATGGAAGCACGTTTAAAAGAGCTAAAGCAAAAAGCGTTAGAGCTTATTGAAGAAGCGAAAGAGCTAAAGGGCTTAAACGACGTACGCGTAGCGTATTTAGGGAAAAAAGGTCCAATTACAGAAGTATTACGCGGCATGGGAAAATTATCAGCAGAAGAGCGTCCACGTATGGGAGCATTAGTAAATGAAGTACGTGAAGCGATTCAAACGCGTTTAGACGACAAAATTGGTAACTTAGAAAAAGCAGTAATTGAAGCGAAGTTAGCTACTGAAACAATTGATGTTACACTACCAGGTCGTCCTGTTGAAACAGGTTGTCACCATCCTTTAACAGCTGTTGTTGAACAAATTGAAGATGTATTCATCGGTATGGGTTATGAAGTAGCTGAAGGAACAGAAGTAGAAAAAGACTACTACAACTTCGAAGCATTAAACTTACCGAAAGATCACCCAGCGCGTGATATGCAAGATACATTCTACATTACAGAAGAGACGTTACTACGTACACATACATCTTCTGTGCAAGCACGTACAATGGAAAATAATAAAGAAAAAGGCCCTATCAAAATTATTTGTCCTGGTAAAGTGTATCGCCGCGATGACGATGATGCGACGCATTCACACCAGTTCATGCAAATTGAAGGTCTTGTAATTGATAAAAACATTCGCATGAGTGACTTAAAAGGCACATTGCAAGTATTCGTGAAAAAGATGTTCGGTGAAGATCGTGAAATCCGTCTTCGTCCAAGTTTCTTCCCATTCACAGAGCCATCTGTAGAGATGGATATTTCTTGTATGATGTGTCACGGCAAAGGTTGCGGCACTTGTAAAGGAACTGGCTGGATCGAAATTTTAGGCGCAGGTATGGTTCACCCGAACGTACTTGAAATGGCTGGTTATGATTCAAAAGAATATCAAGGTTTCGCATTCGGTATGGGCGCAGAGCGTATCGCAATGTTGAAATACGGCGTAGATGACATTCGTCATTTCTATACAAATGATGTACGTTTCTTACAACAATTCAAACGAGCGTAAGGGAAGGAGAGGATAAGTATGTTCGTATCATATCGTTGGTTACAAGAGTATGTAGATATTAAAGATGTAACAGCACAAGAACTAGCAGATAAAATCACGAAAAGTGGTATTGAAGTAGAAGGTGTTGAAGTATTAAATAAAGGTGTAAAAGGTGTTGTAGTTGGTCACGTATTAGAATGTGAAAAACACCCAGAAGCTGATAAATTAAGCAAATGCTTAATCGATATCGGTGAAGAAGAGCCAGTTCAAATTATTTGTGGAGCTGCTAACATTGCAAAAGGTTTAAAAGTACCAGTTGCAAAAGTTGGAGCTGTACTTCCTGGCAACTTCAAAATTAAAAAAGCAAAACTACGTGGTGAAGCTTCTCACGGTATGGTTTGTGCTCTTCAAGAGCTTGGTATTGATGGAAAACTAGTTGCGAAAGAATACGCAGACGGTATCTTCATCTTCCCAAGTGACGCTGAAGTTGGTGCAGATGCACTTGAAATTTTAAACTTACATGATGAAGTACTTGAGCTTGGTTTAACACCAAACCGTGCAGATTGCTTAAACATGTTAGGTGTTGCATATGAAGTCGCTGCTATTTACGGCCGTGAAGTAAAACTTCCAGCTATCAACTTACAAGAAACAGCAGAAAAAACTGCTGATTACATTTCTGTAAGTGTAGAAGCGAAAGAAGAAAATCCATTATATATTGCAAAAATGGTAAAGAACGTAAAGATTGGTCCATCACCAATGTGGATGCAAACGCGCCTTATGGCAGCTGGCATTCGTCCAATTAGCAACGTAGTTGATATTACAAACTACATTTTAATGGAATACGGTCAACCATTACATGCATTCGATTACGATAAATTAGGTTCAAAAGAAATCGTTGTTCGTCTAGCAAAAGAAGGCGAAAAACTTGAAACGTTAGATGATCAAGAACGTACATTACAAGAGCACCACCTTGTAATTACAAACGGCACAAAAGCTTTAGCTGTTGCTGGTGTAATGGGCGGAGCAGATTCTGAAGTTACAAATGAGACAGTAAACGTTCTAATTGAATCTGCATACTTTGCAGGTCAAACAGTGCGCCGTACATCAAAAGACTTAGGTCTTCGCAGTGAATCAAGTGCACGTTTTGAAAAAGGAATCGATCCAACACGTACATTTGAAGCAATTCAACATGCAGCTGCTTTAATGGCGAAATACGCTGGCGGAGAAGCACTTGAAGGTGTAGTAGAAGCTGATCACTTACAAGTACAAGAGCGTACAGTATCTGTTACTGCTGAAAAAGTAAACCGTGTATTAGGTACAAATATTTCTGCAAGCGAAATGGGTACAATGTTCACAAACTTGAAGTTCCCATTCACAGAAGTAGAAGGAACATTCCATGTGAATGTACCAGCACGTCGTCCTGATATTACAATTTCAGAAGACTTAGTAGAAGAAGTAGGCCGTCTATACGGTTATGACCACATTCCAGTTACATTACCTTCTGGAACGATGACTCGTGGTAAATTAACAGCAGCACAAACGAAACGTCGTAAAGTACGTCGCTTCTTAGAAGGTGCTGGTTTATATGAAGCAATCACGTATTCATTAACAAGTGCTGACAAAGCGAAACAATATATGGTTGAGCCAAACGAAAAGGCGCCTGTAAATCTTGCACTTCCAATGAGTGAAGAGCGCAGCCAACTTCGTTTAAGTCTAGTACCACAATTGTTAGAAGCAGTTTCATACAACGTTGCACGTAAAAACGATAGCGTTGCTTTATACGAAGTAGGTTCTATCTTCTTACCAACAGAAGCAGGAGAACTTCCGAAAGAAGAACAACATCTTGCAGGTGTTATGACAGGTCTTGCTCTTCACCATGCATGGCAAGGTGAGAAAAAAGTAGTAGACTTCTTCGTTGTGAAAGGTGTACTAGAAGGATTATTTGACGTACTTGGCGTTGCAAACCAAATCACTTATGCACCAGCAAAACGTGAAGGTATGCACCCAGGTCGTACAGCTGACATCGTATTAGATGGCGAAGTAATTGGTTTCATCGGTCAATTGCATCCAGAAGCAGAAAAACAATTAGATGTGAAAAATACATTTGTATTTGAACTATCTCTTGTAAAAGTATTCGGTGCAGACGCAGAAGAAACTTACTACGCAGCAATTCCACGTTTCCCATCTATGACGCGTGATATGGCTGTTGTCGTAACGAAAGAAACAAAAGCTGGCGAAATGAAGCAAGTTATTGCTGAAGCTGGTGGGGAACTTCTGAAAGACGTAACATTATTCGACTTATACGAAGGTGAAAAAATGGAAGAAGGCAAGAAATCACTTGCATTCTCTATGACTTACTTCGATGCAGAACGTACGTTAACAGACGAAGAAGTAACAGAAGCACATAACCGTGTATTAACAACGGTAGAAGAGAAATTTGGTGCGGAGTTACGTAAGTAATTAAAAATTGCCGGATTAATTCCGGCAATTTTTTTATGGCACGATTGTCGATATATGATAAAAATCGCCGATAAATATTAAGGCATCTTGCATCTTTCTCTCGAATGTAGTACATTAATTTTAGTTTAACAAAATGAAAGACGATGATAAGGAAAAGTAGTATATACTATAATCCAAAGCGAGTCAGGGACGGTGAGAGCCTGATGAGGCGGTATATGTGAAGAACACCTTGGAGTTGCTAACCGAAATTGAATCTTGTATTCAAGAGTAGACTTAGACGGGAATCCGGCCTGTTACAAACCGGGAAGTATGTATTACATACGAGTTAAAGTTGGTCTTTATGACAAATTGGGTGGTACCGCGAAGTTTAACCTTTCGTCCCTTTATGGATGAAAGGTTTTTTTGTATTTAAATATATCAGCAAAGGAGAATTTCACTATGGAAAACACATTAGTAAAAAGTCTGTATAGAGATACAGATAAATACGCAGGTCAAACAGTACAAGTATCAGGGTGGATTCGTAACTTACGTGATTCAAAAGCATTTGGTTTCATCGAATTAAACGACGGTAGCTTCTTCAAAAGCGTTCAAATCGTTTTCGATACAGAGTTAGAAAACTTCAAAGAAATTGCAAAACTTCCACTTAGCTCTTCAGTTAAAGTAGAAGGTAAGGTAATTGCAACACCTGGAGCGAAGCAACCATTTGAAATTAAAGCAGAAAAAATTGATATCGAGGGCTTATCAGATTCTGATTACCCACTTCAAAAGAAACGTCACACGTTTGAATACTTACGTACAATCGCTCACTTACGTCCAAGAACGAATGCATTCTCTGCAACGTTCCGTGTACGTTCTGTTGCAGCATTTGCGATTCACCAGTTCTTCCAAGAGCGTGGATTCGTACATGTTCACACACCAATCATCACTGGTAGTGATACAGAAGGTGCAGGCGAAATGTTCCGCGTAACAACGCAAGATTTAAATAACGTACCAAAAGGCGAAGACGGACAAGTTGATGAATCAAAAGACTTCTTCGGCAAAGAAACAAACTTAACAGTAAGTGGACAGCTGAACGCTGAAGCTTATGCATTAGCATTCCGTGACGTATACACATTCGGACCTACATTCCGTGCAGAAAACTCAAACACAACTCGCCACGCTGCTGAGTTCTGGATGGTTGAGCCTGAGATTGCATTCGCTGAATTAGGCGATGTAATGGATCTTACAGAAGATATGCTGAAATATGCAATGAAATACGTACTAGAGCATGCACCAGAAGAAATGGAATTCTTCAACAGCTTCGTTGATAAAACAGTTCTAGAGCGCATGAACAACGTAATCAACTCGGACTTCGGTCGTATCACATATACAGAAGCAATTAAAGTGCTTCAAGAGTCAGGTGCTGACTTCAAATACCCAGTAGAATGGGGTATTGACTTACAAACAGAGCACGAAAGATACTTATCAGAAGAAATCTTCAAACGTCCTGTATTCGTAACAGACTATCCAAAAGACATTAAAGCGTTCTATATGCGTATGAATGAAGATGGAAAAACAGTAGCTGCTACTGACCTTCTAGTTCCTGGCATCGGCGAATTAATCGGCGGAAGTCAACGTGAAGAAAGAATGGACGTTTTAGTAGATAGAATTAAAGAACTAGGCATGAACGAAGAGGACTACTGGTGGTACTTAGAACTTAGAAAATACGGCGGTACAAAACACGCTGGGTTCGGTCTAGGTTTCGAGCGCTTCCTAATGTACATCACAGGCATGGCTAACATCCGTGACGTAATTCCATTCCCAAGAACTCCAGGTTCTTCTGAATTCTAAAATATGAAAAAAGCGAGAGGATTTCCTCTCGCTTTTTTGTTTGCATAGTTTATTACCCGATAGCAAAAAGTAACGCGAAGGGGTGAATATAAATGAGTAAAAAGGTGAAAAAAGATCATTCAAGGTCAAGCCTTGGTTCTCCAGAAGTAGAAGGACAAGGAACGACGACACATGAAACAGGGTCTCATAAAGTATCTTCATCAAATAAGAAGCAGAAACGAAGCTAACATAAAAAAAGAGAGTCTTGGCGGCTCTCTTTTTTTATGCATTACATCTTATTATCATTAATCTCTTTTGTAATGTTATCTACATCTTTATCTAATCGATCTAAATAGAAAAACCATAGTAAGCTCATGAGCACGTAGTAGATGGCCATCACACCAAGATTATCAGATATATTTTCGAATGTGGATTTAGTAGTGAAAAAAACTCCCCAAATGGTAGAAATAGTGAGGAAAGAAAGTGGGCCCACGAGGTGTACGAAAACATATAATAATTTTTTAACCTTTAAAGCGTTCATATGAATTCCCTCCCTATGTGAACAATCTTTTTCTTCTAATCATACATTCAAGTTCCTCACAGAAGTGTTGTAGTTTTGCTGGATTATGTATTAACAAGCGGGCATCGTGTTTCCCGATAAATCTTCGAATCCAAAAGTTTAATAAGAAAGATCGGCCATAACGCTCTATTAAATCGTTGAACGCTCGTTGTTCACTTAGTAGCTGAATGTTTTCTCTAATTTCAAACTGTCTTTCGTGTGGATCGCCTAGTAAAATATTTAGAATCATTTGTAGAAGTAGCAATGGGAATCTCCTCCTATGTTAGAATAATCTGTATATTTTAATTGTAACAAAAATATAAGGTTAATAGTAGAGTGAAACAAAAAACAGGAGTTTGTAGGCTCCTGTTTTTGTCGATACTATTTTAGTAAGCGAAATGCCTTCTCCCTATTAGCGAAATGCATTTTCACAAACTCAGGTAATCGTTCTTTACCAAGCTTTTGAATTAATTTAGCAGCGGCGATATCAACTTGTTTACCAGCACCTTTTGGAAGTGGCATACCAGCTTTTTTGCTTAGCTCTTCAAACTGTTTTACGAATGAGTAACGAGCTAAAATAGAAGCAGCGGCTACTGCTAAATGAACGCTTTCACCTTTCGTTGCGAAGTAAACATTTTCACGCTGTATCTGTTTTTGTTTTGCTAAATATTTGTAGTATGTATCAGGTTGTGTGAATTGATCGATTAAGACGCCTTCAGGTTTTGTAGGTGCGATCTTTGCTAATAAGTTTGTAATAGCTTTATTATGTAGTAAAGCTTTTAACTTACCTTGGTTGTTTCCTTTATCAAATAGCTCATTATATTTTTCGTTATGAAGGACAAGAGAGCTGTAAGGAACAACGTGTAGAAGTTGTTTCGCAATGGCAGAAATTTGATCGTCATTTAAGTTTTTAGAGTCTTTTACACCAAGTTCTTTTAAAAGTGGGATTTGCTTAGCGTCCACATATACAGCAACTACTGTCATCGGTCCAAAGAAATCACCAGTACCAACTTCATCTGACCCTACGATAGACATTGTACCGATGGAAGCAGGCGGTGCATAACGGTGTGAATCGACAGATTTTTTTACAGTTGTTTTCGGTGTTTGAGAGACAGTTTGCCAACGAGAAGCCTCTGCTTCAGCACGTCCACCTTGGAACATTACTTTTCCAGATTTATAAGCTGTAATTGTGCAAGATGGAACCTTTGCCATGAAGATCCCGCCTTGTGGAATTTTCGGGCTAAGCGATTGTTTATATTGTTGTTTCATGTCTTCAATTACTGTAGAACTTGTTTGTATTACGATAGAATTTGACAAGATGGTCGCTCCTTTTTTTATATTGTTATTTTTATCATATCGGATTGTTCTTTCTGTTTCCATAATATGATGGTTCATGGTATGATAAACTTTAGGATTCTGTACGTGATTGGAGGCCGGTGAGTTGTCACAACAAAAGGGAAAGAAAAGTCGAATTAATGTAGAAATCTATGGTCAACAATATTCAGTTGTTGGCGATGAAAGTACAAGTCATATCCGCATGGTAGCAGCGATTGTGGATGATAAAATGCGCGAACTCAATGCCAAGAATCCTTCGCTTGACACGAGTAGATTAGCGGTATTGACGGCGGTAAACGTCATACACGATTACATAAAATTAAAAGAAGAACATGAGAAATTGAAAGAAAGTATGACAAAAAAAGGAATGGAATAACATGATTGATATTATTATCATTTTACTGCTTGTTATGGGATTTTTCCTCGGCTTACGCAGAGGGTTTATCTTGCAACTTGTAAAGTTAACAAGCTTTATTATCGCATACCTTGTTGCATACTGGTACTGTAAAGATTTAGCGCCAGCACTTGCGAAATTTATTCCGTATCCATTTGATAAAAACGTATCTGTTCCAGAATGGATTGATGCAAATAATATTGAGACAGTATTTTATCAAGCGCTTGCGTTTATCATATTGTTTATTATTACAAAAATTGCACTTTCATTACTTGGTAATTTGTTAAATATGTTTGCAGAAATACCGGTTTTAAAGCAAGTCAATGCGTTTGCGGGGGCAATCCTCGGATTTTTAGAAGTATATATTATTTTGTTTGTTTTAATTATCGTTGGAAACATCCTTCCGATTGAGCAAATACAAACACCATTACAAAAATCATCAATTAGCAAAATAATTGTAGACGATACACCGATTCTCTCTGAAAAGGTGAAGGAACTATGGCAGACAGGTAGCAGAGTATAACTTCTCTTTTTTCGGAAAGAGGAGTTTTTTTCTATGAAAGAAAGGCGGGGTAATGATGAAAGTAAATAAAAAACAAGTTATTAAATTATTAGAGACAATCGGCCTGTTTATGGAACTAAAGGGCGCGAATCCATTTAAAATATCTGCATTTCGTAAAGCGGCAGCAGCACTAGAAAGTGATGATCGTAGTCTTTCTGAGATTGAAGATTTTACTAAGATTCCGGGCATTGGAAAAGGAACAGCAGCAGTTATTCAAGAATATATAGAATCGGGAACATCTGAAGTATTACAAGAGCTTGAACAAGAAGTGCCAAGTAGCTTATTGCCGTTATTAAAATTGCCAGGCCTTGGTGGTAAAAAGGTAGCTAAGTTATATAAAGAACTTGGTGTTGTTGATATGGAATCGCTAAAAGCGGTTTGTGAGGAAAATAAAGTACAAGCTTTAGCAGGTTTCGGTAAGAAGACAGAAGAGAAAATATTAGAAGCAATCGATCAAGTAGGATCTCGTCCAGAGCGTTTACCAATCGCAATGGTATTGCCTATTGCCGGGGAAATAGAGGGGAAATTGTCGAATATTGCTGAAGTAATTCGTTTCTCTCGCGCTGGTAGTTTGCGCCGCGTTCGTGAAACGGTGAAAGATTTAGACTTTATCATTGCAACGACAGAACCAGCGGCAGTACGTGAGCATTTACTGCAATTTGATAATATGATTGAGGTAATCGCAAGTGGAGATACGAAAGTTTCTGTGCGTCTTCAATATGAATATGATATTTCAATTGATTTCCGTTTAGTAAAACCTGAAGAATTTATTACAACTCTTCACCATTTCACAGGATCAAAAGACCATAACGTAAAAATGCGCCAAATTGCAAAAGATAGAGGCGAGAAAATTAGTGAGTACGGTGTAGAAAACTTAGAAACAGGCGAAGTGAAGACATTTGAAACAGAAGAGGAATTCTTTGCTCATTTCGGTCTTCCATTTATCCCGCCAGAAGTGCGTGAAGATGGAAAAGAAATTGAATTAATTAAAGAGTATCCAAACTTAATTCAGTTCTCTGATATACAAGGTGATTTACATATGCATACAACGTGGAGTGACGGTGCTTTTTCAATTGAGGAAATGGTACAGGCATGTCGTGCTCGTGGTTATAAATTTATGGCAATTACCGACCACTCTCAATACTTAAAAGTAGCGAACGGTTTAACGAAAGAGCGTCTTCGTGAACAAGCGAAAGAAATTGAACGCATGAACGAAAAGTATCCTGACATTACAATTTTACGCGGAATTGAAATGGATATTTTACCGGATGCAACACTTGATTTTGATGATGAAGTATTAGCAGAATTAGATTATGTTATTGGAGCGATTCACTCTAGCTTCTCGCAAGACCGTGAAACGATTATGAAACGTCTTCGCACTGCGCTAGAGAATAAGCATGTCACAATGATTGCGCATCCGACAGGACGTCTTCTTGGACGACGCGCAGGCTATGATGTGGATACAGATTTATTAATCGAACTCGCAAAAGAAACAAATACAGTTTTAGAATTAAATGCGAATCCAAACCGTCTAGATTTAAGCGCGAAATTATTAAAACAAGCACAAGATGCTGGTGTAAAAGTAGCGATTAATACGGATGCTCATACGCTTGAAATGTTAGAGGATATGGAAACAGGTGTAGCAGCAGCACGTAAAGGTTGGATTCAAAAAGATAACGTGATTAACACGTGGGATATTGAACGTTTATTAGACTATATTAAACGTAATAAGTAACACAAGGGGGACCTGCAACATGTTAGAAAGAACGTTGCGTGTATTAGAATACAATAAAGTAAAAGAACAATTACTTGAACATACAGCTTCTTCACTTGGCCGTGACAAAGTGAAGCATTTAGTGCCGAGCACTGATTTTGAAGAAATCGTAGAAATGCAAGATACTACGGATGAAGCAGCGAAAGTCATTCGTTTGAAAGGTAATGCACCATTAGGTGGTATTACGGATATTCGCTCAAATGTGAAGCGTGCAAAGATTGGAAGTATGTTAAGCCCAAATGAACTACTTGATATTGCCAATACGATGTATGGTAGTCGCAATATGAAACGTTTCATTGAAGATATGGTTGATAATGGTGTCGAGCTGCCAATTTTAGAAACTCATGTCGCCCAAATTGTATCTTTATATGATTTAGAAAAGAAAATTACAAATTGCATCGGTGATGGCGGTGAAGTAGTCGATAGCGCAAGTGATAAACTACGTGGTATTCGTACTCAAATTCGTACTGCGGAAAGCCGTATTCGTGAAAAGTTAGAAAACATGACGCGTTCTTCCAATGCGCAAAAGATGCTGTCTGACGCGATTGTAACGATTCGTAACGAACGTTACGTAATCCCAGTAAAACAAGAATACCGCGGCGTATATGGCGGTATTGTTCACGATCAATCAGCTTCTGGGCAAACGTTATTTATTGAACCACAAGTCATTGTAGAGTTAAATAACGCGCTTCAAGAAGCACGAGTGAAAGAAAAACAAGAAATCGAACGCATCTTATTGATGTTAACAGAAGAAGTGGCAGTAGAAGCGGATATCGTTTTATCTAACGTAGAAGTAGTTGCGAATCTTGATTTCATCTTTGCGAAAGCTTTTTATGCGAAGCGAATTAAAGCGACAAAGCCGATCGTAAATAACGAGCGTTATATGGATTTAAGACAAGCTCGTCATCCGCTAATCGATCCAGAAATTATTGTGCCAAATAACATTATGTTAGGTAAAGATTTCACGACAATTGTTATTACGGGACCGAATACAGGTGGTAAAACAGTTACGCTGAAAACAGTCGGTATTTGTGTGTTAATGGCGCAATCTGGCCTTCACATTCCAGTAATGGATGAGTCAGAGATTTGTGTATTTAAAAATATCTTTGCTGATATTGGTGATGAGCAATCGATTGAACAAAGTTTAAGTACGTTCTCCTCACATATGGTGAACATTGTTGATATTTTAGAAAAAGCTGATTTTGAAAGCTTAGTTTTATTCGATGAATTAGGTGCTGGAACAGACCCGCAAGAAGGTGCTGCACTAGCAATTTCGATTTTAGATGAAGTATGTAATCGCGGTGCTCGCGTTGTTGCTACGACGCATTACCCAGAATTAAAAGCATACGGATATAACCGTGAGCAAGTTATTAATGCGAGCGTTGAGTTTGATGTAAATACATTAAGTCCAACGTATAAATTATTAATCGGTGTACCAGGACGTAGTAATGCCTTTGAAATTTCGAAACGCCTTGGATTATCTGATCGCGTGATTGATCAAGCTCGTAACCACATTAGTACAGATACAAACAAAATTGAAAATATGATTGCGAAGTTAGAAGAAAGTCAAAAGAACGCAGAGCGTGACTGGAACGAAGCAGAAGCGCTTCGCAAGCAATCTGAAAAACTGCATCGCGAATTACAGCGTCAAATTATTGAATTTAATGATGAGCGCGATGAAAAATTATTAAAAGTGCAAAAAGAAGGGGAAGAAAAAGTCGAAGCTGCAAAGAAAGAAGCAGAAGGCATTATTCAAGAACTTCGCCAATTGCGTAAAGCACAGCTTGCAAATGTGAAAGATCACGAGCTAATTGAAGCGAAGAGTCGTCTAGAAGGTGCGGCGCCGGAGCTTGTGAAGAAACAAAAAGTAAACGTGAAAAACACTGCACCGAAACAACAACTACGCGCAGGTGATGAAGTAAAAGTATTAACATTCGGTCAAAAAGGTCAATTACTTGAAAAAGTAAGCGATACAGAGTGGAGCGTACAAATCGGTATTCTGAAGATGAAAGTAAAAGAGTCTAACATGGAATACATTAACACACCGAAACAAACAGAGAAAAAAGCAGTTGCAACAGTAAAAGGTAGAGACTATCACGTTTCATTAGAACTTGACCTTCGTGGTGAACGATTTGAAAATGCAATGGCGCGCGTCGAGAAATATTTAGACGATGCCCAGCTTGCAAGCTATCCTCGCGTATCAATCATTCACGGTAAAGGAACAGGAGCACTTCGCCAAGGTGTACAAGATTACTTGAAGAAGCATCGCGGTGTGAAGAACTACCGTTACGGTGACATGGGCGAGGGAGGCTTAGGCGTAACAGTTGTCGAATTAAAATAGAAAACAACGAAACAAAGGGGAAACCATTATATGTTTATGGACAAACTTGCAAAAGTATTGTTAGCTTGTTGTGGAATATTTTTGGTGATTGGGGTAATTTATTTAGTTGTTTTTGCGAAGTGAACGAGCGTCAATCGTGGCATACTGATATTGCCATAGATTGACGCTTTTAATATATACGAAAAGGAATAAGCTATGAAAATCAACCAATACATAAGTGAAGCAAAATCCTGCTCAAGACGTGAAACAGACCGCACCATTAAAGCAGGACGCGTGGCTATTAACGGTGAAATATGTACGCATGGTGCACTTGTTAATGATGGTGATGTTGTAACGATTGATGGACAGGTTATTGCAAAAGAAGAGAAAGAAAAGGTGTATATTGCCTTTCATAAACCAGTTGGTATTACTTGTACAGCAGCCGATCATATTGAAGATAATATTATTGATTATATCAATTATCCAGAGCGAATTTTTCCTGTTGGACGATTAGATAAAGCATCGGAAGGACTTATTTTATTAACGAATGATGGTGGGATTGCGAATCAAATTTTACACGGAGATCACGAGCATGAGAAAGAATATGTTGTCACTGTCGATAAGCCGTTTACAGATTGGTTTATTGATGAGATGTCCAGAGGTGTAAAGATTAAAGATGGAATGACGAAGCCATGTAAAGTGAAGAGAGTGGATCAGTCTACATTTCGCATCGTTTTAACGCAAGGAATGAACAGACAAATTCGTAGAATGAGCCGTGCTTTCGGGTTTACTGTAACAAAGTTAAAGCGAGTTCGTATTATGAATATAGAGCTAAATGGACTGGAATCTGGAAAGTGGCGGGATATTACAGCGGAAGAATTAGAAATATTAATAGGACAGTTATAGGGAGGAAAAATTTTCTCCCTATATTTTTTTGTCAGAAAAAATAAAACTATTGATTTTTTAAAAAATAGCCCATATAATAAAAAACAACAAGTTTCGACAAGATATTTTATAAAAGTAATGATGAGGACATGAGTTGTTTTTGACGATTCTCAGAGAGGGAAGCCTAGGCTGTGAGCTTCCTAATACGGAAAGACAAACTTACCACCTCTAAACTTCAAGAGTGAACTGCATGATGCATTGTAATTCTTGGCGGATAAAACCGTTATCAATTTACACGAGCTATAAAATGAGCTTATTTTGTTATAAATTCATTTTATTAGAATAAGGGTGGAACCACGATTTCAACACTCGTCCCTTTGTTAGGGACGGGTGTTTTTTGCGTTCTTTTACGGGGAAGTATGCTTGAAAGAGGACATATGACGGATTTTGATTCAGAATATTTTGTTAATAAATCATTTAGGAGGTTAGTAGAAATGAAATCATCTTTAAAGTTTTCTGAGATGTTTGCAATAAGTTTAATGTTATTTGCACTATTTTTCGGTGCAGGTAATATGATTTTTCCACCAGCGTTAGGGCAAGGTGCTGGAACAGACGTATGGATCGCATTGTTTGGTTTTATCGTAACAGGTGTTGGGTTGCCTTTATTAGGAGTTATCGTTATCGCTCTAAAGGGAGATATTAATGAGCTAGCAGGGCGTGTGCACCCTATATTCGCATTAGTTTTTATTACTGCAATTTATTTATGTTTAGGCGTATTCGTAAGTGTTCCACGTACAGGAACTGTTGCTTATGAAATGAGTGTTGCACCGTTTTTACCAAGTGAGATAGCTGGTCAATCGTATCCACTTGTTATCTTTACATTCATTTTCTTTGCCGTAACTTTCTATTTAGCTTTAAACCCATCGAAATTAGTGGGCCGCATCGGTAAAGTATTAACTCCGATTTTGTTAGCTGTTATTGCAATTATTGTAGTGAAAGCACTTATTACACCAATTGGAGAATTTGGTGCACCGACAGAAGCATATAGTGCTCCGCTCTTTAAAGGTTTTATTGATGGATATTTAACTTTAGATGGACTTGCAGCACTTGTTTTCGGAAATGTTGTTATTCATGCGTTAAAAGCAAAAGGTGTTACTAATAAGAACAGCATTGCAAAAGTAACAATCTTTGCAGGGTTTATTGCAGCGCTCGGATTACTTCTTGTTTATTTAGCACTTGCTTATCTGGGAGCTTCTAGTGTGTCTCTTGGAATGGGAGCAAACGGAGGAATTATTTTAACAAACGTTGTAAATCATTTATTTGGTAGTTACGGAACTCTATTACTAGGAATCGCAATTACAGCAGCATGTTTAACAACTTCTGTAGGTATTGTTGCAGCTTGTGGGGAATATTTTTCTTCCTTATTACCAAAGCTTTCTTATCAAAAAGTCGTTTTCATTTTTTGTGTATTAGCATTTATGGTAGCGAATCTTGGGTTAACTCAGTTAAATGCATTAGCATTACCGATTTTAATTGCAATTTACCCAATTGGTATCGTGCTGATTGTATTATCACTTGTTGAAAACTATATCCGTCTTCCTTTAGTAATGTATGTAGGTGGTATTG
Source organism: Bacillus cereus (assembly GCF_007678085.1). Taxonomy (GTDB): domain Bacteria; phylum Bacillota; class Bacilli; order Bacillales; family Bacillaceae_G; genus Bacillus_A; species Bacillus_A cereus_BE. The sequence goes on from NZ_VEDW01000002.1 coordinate 313,730, forward strand.
TAGGAGCATTCATGATCAGCTTCTTTGATGGATTGCACAATGCAAATCTTCAAATTGCGGCATTAGCACCTATTTTAAATAAAGTTCCGTTATATAGTGTAGGGATTGGTTGGTTAGTTCCTGCTCTAGTAGGTATTGTAATTGGATATATCATTTCTTTGTTTCAAAAGCAAGAAGTTGCTGTAGAAAAATAGTGAAAAGAGGCTTTCTATGAAAGAAAGCCTCTTTTTTTGTAGGAAAAATTGCATATAGGGAAATTTAGATATTAAAAATTTTATACGTAATATAGTTGACAAAAAAATTAGCATTAGGCTAAGATTGACTTAGTTGTGGAAATATTGGAAGGAAAGTGAGGAGTGAAAGGTATAAGGTTTTCTATAACGATATCATTTTGTAGATAGAGGTGATAGAGTACGAGAATGGTGAGTGTTATTTTTTTTGGGATTCATTGAGAATGATAATCAACAAAAGGGATAGGGACTTATGTGAAAATATGAATCGCTCTTTATAAGGAATAGAGAGGGATATTATTTTTAACATGTAGTGAGAATGATAATCAATAATATCTATATTACATAAATAAATTACAATTAAATAGTGATAGAGGATTATTATTTTTTTTCTTATAAATTGAGAATAATTATCATTTTCAAAAATTATGGATGAAGGATAAACGAGGAGGAAGTAAGCCAAATGAGAAAGATTTCTGTATTACCCGCTTTTATTATAACGTTCGTATGTATGCTAGCTTTTCTTGTCATGCCATATGGGAAAGTTTCAGCGCAACTAGCTGACGGTACGTATGATATTAACTATGTCATTCAAAAAGCGGAAAATGATTCAGCTTCAATGGCAAATGATTATTTTGAAAAACCAGCTAAGTTAGTTGTAAAAAATGGTGAAATGAGAGTACAAATTCCGATGAATCATAGTGCTTGGATTACAGAATTTAAAGCACCTGAGAATGGGAATTTTGTTGATGCAAAAGTTGTTAGTAAAGATGAATCAGCAGATAAAAGAACTGTAGAGTTTAAAATAGACGACTTATCTAAACCAGCAGCTGCAAAAATTCATGTTGTTGTACCAAACGTAAATTATGACCATAACTACACAATTCGCTTTGCATTTGATGCAAATGTAAAAGCGGTAGGTGGAGAAAATAAAGCAACTACTGTAACAAAGAATAATGATCAAACAAAAACAGATACGAAAGTAAAAGAAGAAGTGAAGAAAGAAGAGAGTAAAGAAGAGAGTAAAGAAGCAAATAAAGAGGCGAGTAAGGGAACAAATGAAAGTGGTAAAGCTGAAAAAACAGATAACCCAAAAACAGGCGATGAAGCACGCATCGGATTATTTGCAGCGTTAATTCTTATTTCAGGTGTTTTCTTAATTCGTAAAGTACGTCAAAACTAAATAAAGGAGCGTTATTCCATTGAATAGATATCTTAAAATTGTTGTTGCGATGTGTTTAATGATATTTACATTCGTATCAACATTACAACCTCTTGCAGTTCAAGCAGCAAGTCAACTAGCTGACGGTGAATATTCAATTGGTTTCAAAGTTCTTAAGGACACATCAGATGAAGAATCCATGATGAATCAATACTCTGTAAGTCCAGGAACCTTAAAAGTGAAGGATGGGAAGAAGAAGGTATCCTTTACGTTAGAACATAGTTCATGGATTACAAAGTTTGAAACAGAAAAAAATGGCCAGTTTGTTGCGACAAATGTAATTAGTGAAGATAAAGAAAAAGATACAAGAGTAGTAGAATTTGAAGTGGACGATGTAGAGAAAGTATTAAATGCGAAAGTAAAAGTAGACATAGACTTCTTAAATTATCATCATGACTATGATGTGCGTATTGCATTTGATCAAAATAGTATTACACCGATTCATGTAGAAAAACCAAATGAAAAAGAGGATCCAGCAAATAAGCCAGATCCAAATGAAAAACCGGATCCAAGTCAGAAGCCCGACCAAAAGCCTGACCCAGATCAACAACCAAATTCTAACACAATTAAAGATGGAGAGTACAGTATTCCATTTAAAGTGTTAAAAAATCAAACAGATGAAGAATCTAAGATGAATACTTACATGGTAAATCCAGGAGTATTAAAAGTAGAAAACGGTAAGAAAAAAGCAATTGTAACACTAACAAGTAGTTCATTAATTAAAAATTTCCAAACGGAAAAAGATGGCGCATTTGCTGATGCAAAAGTAGTGAGTGAAGATAAAGAAAAAGATACAAGAATAGTAGAATTTGAAGTAGATGATTTATCTAAGAAGTTAAATACAAAAGTATTTATCGAAATGGCATCAAGAAACTATAAGCAAACACATGAGGTACAACTTCAATTTAATCAAGATAAACTTGAGCCAATTAAAAATGAAGAGAAACAACCGGAAGTAGAAAAACCGGAAGTTGAAACAATTAAAGATGGAGAGTATAGCATTCCATTTAAAGTGTTAAAAGATAAGACAGATGAAGAATCTAGAATGAAAGACAAGCTAATAAGTCCAGCATTATTAAAAGTAGAAAACGGTAAGAAAAAGGCGACTGTAACATTAACAGATAACGCATCAATTAAAAATTTCCAAACAGAAAAAGATGGTTCATTTGTTGATGCGAAAGTAGTAAGTGAAAATAAAGAGAAAAATACAAGAGTAGTAGAATTTGAAGTAGACAGTTTATCTAAAAAGTTGAATGCAAAAGTATTTATTGAAGTGGCATCACAAAATTATAAACAAACGCATGAATTACAACTTCAATTTAATCAAGATAAACTTGAGCTAATTAAGAACGAAGAAAAGCAACCAGATGGTGATAAAAAGCCAGAAGTAGAGAAGCCGAATGTTGAAACAATTAAAGACGGCGAATACAGCATTAATTTTAAAGCGTTAAAAGATCAATCAGAAGAAATTTCAATGATGAACACGTATACGAAGAGTCCAGGTGTGTTAAAGGTGAAAGATGGTAAAAAATATGTATCATTCACATTAACGAATAGTGCATGGATTACAAAGTTTGAATTTGAGAAAAATGGTTCGTTCGTTAATGCAAGTGTATTAAGTGAAGATAAAAAAGCTGATACACGCGTAGTGGAAGTAGAAGTAGACGATTTATCTAAAAAGTTAAATGCAAAAGTAAAAGTAGATATCGATTCAATGAATTATCATCATTTCTACGACATTCAATTTGCATTTGATAAAGGTAGCATTAAACCGTTAGAAAACGAAAACCAAGGTGGAAACAATAACGA
>NZ_VEDW01000002.1:317087-832812 GCF_007678085.1 Bacillus cereus
CGAAGGTGGAAACGAAAACCAAGGTGGAAACAATAACGAAGGTGGAAACGAAAACCAAGGTGGAAACAATAACGAAGGTGGAAACGAAAACCAAGGTGGAAACAATAACGAAGGCGGAAACGGAAACCAAGGTGGAAACGGAAACCAAGGTGGAAACGGAAACCAAGGTGGAAACAATAACGAAGGCGGAAACAATAACCAAGGTAATAACACAGCCATTGATCCAAAAGCTCTTAAAGATGGTGAATACAGCATTGGCTTTAAAGTTTTAAAAGATAAAACAGAAGAAATTTCAATCATGAACACATATACAAAGAGTCCAGCTGTACTAAAAGTGAAAGATGGCAAGAAGTATGTATCGTTTACATTAACGAATAGTGCATGGATTACAAAATTTGAGTTTGAGAAGAATGGTTCTTTTGTTAACGCAAAAGTGTTAAGTGAGAATAAAGAGCAAAATACAAAAGTAGTCGAGTTAGAAGTAGATGATTTATCGAAAAAATTAAATGCAAAAGTAAAAGTAGATATTGATGCAATGAATTATCACCATTTCTACGATGTTCAATTTGTATTTGATGAAAATAGTATTAAAGCTTTAGGTAACCAAGGCGGAACTGATAACGAAGGCGGAAACGAAAACCAAGGTGGGAACAATAATCAAGGTGGAAACAACAACGAAGGCGGAAACAATAACCAAGGTGGAAATGACAATCAAGGCGGAAATAATCAACCAAAAGTAATAGTTGATCCGAAAAATTTAGTAGATGGTCAATATGATATTCCATTTAAAGTGTTAAAAGATAAAACAAATGAGCTTTCAAAGATGCATGATTATACTGTACATCCAGCAAAATTAATCGTTAAAGATGGTAAAAAGTATATTGAGATGACACTGAAAAATAGTGCGTGGATTACGAAATTCCAAACAGAAATAGATGGTTTATTTGCTGATGCAAAGCTAGTGAGTGAAGATAAAAATGCAAATACGAGAGTAGTGCAATTTGAAGTAAGTGATTTATTTGCAAAATTAAATGCAAAAGTAAAAGTTGATATTAACGAAATGAACTACCATCATTTCTACGATGTCCAAATTCAATTTGATACAAATAATATTGGCGCGTTAGGAACGATTAAAGAGGATCCCAAAAAAGATCCGAAAAATGATCCGAACAATCCAGTGATTACACCAAAAGTAGATAATGTAAAAAAAGTAGATAATCCTGATTTTAACCGAAATGCAGATGATAAGAAGAAAAAAGAAGGTCAAAAAAATGATCTGAAAAAAGAGAAAAACTCAAAAACGGCAGATACAGCACAACTAGGTTTATACATGGTGCTACTGCTTGGATCACTTGCTTTACTAGTTCGTAAATATAGAGCAGGTAGATTGTAATTTTTGGAGTCTTGATGCATGTTTGCATGCATCAAGACTTGTTTCATATTGTTTGGAAAGGAGTGGTGATTGAGAGTGAAGAAAATTGCTAGTGTACTAATGGCTATCATTTTATTAGTGAGTATAGCTGGATGCTCGGCGCCCAAAAAAGAAGCAGCAAAACAGGTAAAGAGTGAGAGTAAAGAGAGAGTTGTTGCCACGACAGTCGCTATTACTGAAATTATGGATGCGTTAGAAGTAGATTTAATTGGTGTTCCAACAAGTACGAAAGATTTACCAAAGAGATATAAAGGTTTACCTGAAGTTGGGAATCCGATGAGTCCTGATATGGAAAAGGTAAAATCATTAAAGCCGTCAGAAGTATTATCCGTGACAACACTTGAATATGAATTAAAGCCAGTTTTTGATGGTGTGGGCATGAAAGCAAACTTTGTAGACTTAACTAGTTTAAAAAACATGCAAAATACCATTAGTAATTTAGGTAAGCAATATGGACGTGAAAAGCAGGCGGAAGCAGTTGTAATGAAGTTAGATAACAAAGTTACAGAGATTCAAAAAGCAGTAAAGGGAAAGAAAGAACCGACAGTACTTATTTTATTAGGTGTACCGGGGAGTTATTTAGTAGCAACAGAGCATTCTTACATTGGGGATTTAGTGAAACAACTAGGTGGTAAAAATATTGTGCAAGGTGAACAAGTAGAATATTTAGCTTCTAATACAGAGTATTTAAAGAAAGCTGATCCAGATATTATTTTACGAGCAGCTCATGGTATGCCTGATGAAGTTGTAAAAATGTTTGATAAAGAATTTAAAACAAATGACATTTGGAAGCACTTCGCTGCAGTTAAAAATAACCGTGTTTACGATTTAGAAGAGCGTTTATTTGGGACGACAGGCAATTTAGCAGCAATTGAAGCGTTAGATGAATTGAAAAAAATGATGTATCCGTGATGCATTTTAATATAAAGGAAGAGTGGAATGAATAAAAAAACTTGGAGTTTCCTCATTGTTACTGCATTACTTATTGTTATGACGTCATTGTCAGCGACGAAAGGAAGTTTAGAAATAGGGATAGTGGACCTTGTACAAGGGATATTTACAGGGGCCAATGAAGATGTGGAAGTAATTAAAGATTTACGTTTTCCGCGTATTATTATTGCGCTGTTCACCGGGGCGGCTCTTGCTGTTTCAGGTGTGCTTTTTCAAGCTGTTATGAAAAATCCACTCGCTGATGCTGGAGTGATCGGTATATCTTCAGGAGCAAGTTTTATGACACTTGTTATTATTACGCTATTCCCGCAATTCTTTTTCTGGACACCAGTATTCGCCTTTTTAGGTGGTGCGTTTGCATGTTATCTCGTTTATGCATTTTCATGGAAGTCAGGGTTAAGTCCACTTCGCATTATTTTAGTTGGTATAGCGATTAATGCGATGTTCACTGGATTAAATGAATCGTTCATTACGATTTGTGGATATTTCATTAAGAGTATTAAGCAAACGACGACTTCTAACATAACGATGAAGACGTGGGGCGATGTAGAAATCATGGTTACGTATGGAACAATTGGTCTTATTCTTGCTCTGTTTGTAGGAGCTTGGTGTAACTTATTATCGCTACAAGATAAGACTGCGAAAAACTTAGGTTTGCACGTGACGAGAGTTCGTCTTATTATTTCTGCTATTGCAGTACTTTTAGCAGCAGTATCAACAGCGATTGCAGGGGTTATTGCTTTCGTAGGATTACTTGTTCCGCACATTTCAAGACAACTAGTCGGTTCAGATCATAAAGTATTAATTCCATTTTCTGCTCTTGCAGGAGCGTTATTAATTTTGACGGCGGATACGATTGGAAGGTTAATCGTGCCACCTAATGAAATTCCAGCGGCGACGATCATGGCAGTTATTGGTGGCCCATTCTTAATATTCTTGCTTAGAAAGAGTGATAAAGTTCATGGAAATTAAAAACGTAACCTTTTCTTATGATAATATAACGGATCGATTAAAGTCGGTTAGTAGTGAAATAGAAATTGGTAAGATTACAACAATTATTGGTCCAAACGGTTGCGGGAAATCGACATTACTTGGCGTAATGTCAAGAAATCACGATCCTCGTAGCGGAGAGGTAATACTGGATGGAAAGGCGATTAGCCAATATAAACCGAAAGAGTTTGCTAGAAAGTTAGCCGTTGTTCATCAACAAAATGAAGCACCGGCAGATATGACGGTAGAGAAATTAACAAGTTTTGGTCGTATGCCTCATAAAAATATTTTTTCTTCGCAAACTGATGAAGATAGAGAAGCAATCGAAAGAGCTTTAGCATGTACAAATTTGCTAAGTAAACGTGATAAAGAAATTCACGCTTTATCTGGTGGAGAAAGACAACGTGTTTGGATTGCCATGACGCTAGCTCAGAAAACACCAATGCTCTTTTTAGATGAACCGACAACCTATTTAGATATTTATTATCAACTTGAAATATTAGAGCTAGTAAAAGAGTTAAATGAAGTACATGGATTGACGATTGTTATGGTATTACACGATATTAATCAGGCGATTCGCTATAGTGATCATATCATCGTTATGAAAGATGGCGAGATTGTTACGAAAGGTAAGCCAAATGATGTTGTGACAGAAAGTATGATAAAGACGATATACGGTGTAGATGTCGTTGTAAAGCAAGATGAAGATACAGGGTTGTATATGGTCCCAATGGGTATTTAAATATGTGAACAATCCGTTTTGAGGTGATAATTTGAGTAGTAAAAAAGAACGGAAGAAGAATTCTTTTTTTCAACGAATACTTACAGTTGTTTTTTTAGGTACCTTTTTCTATTCAGTATATGAATTAGGTGATATTTTCATGGATTACTATGAAAATCGTAAAGTAATGGCCGAAGCACAAAACATTTATGAAAAAAGTCCGATGGAAGAGCAATCACAAGACGGGGAAGTGCGTAAACAGTTCAAAGCTCTGCAACAAATTAACCAAGAAATAGTTGGATGGATTACGATGGATGATACACAAATTAATTATCCAATCGTTCAAGCGAAAGACAATGATTACTATTTATTTCGTAATTATAAAGGTGAAGATATGAGAGCAGGAAGCATCTTTATGGACTATCGTAATGATGTGAAATCTCAAAATCGAAATACTATTTTATATGGTCACCGTATGAAAGATGGTTCTATGTTTGGAAGTTTAAAGAAAATGTTAGATGAAGAGTTCTTCATGTCACATCGTAAATTATATTACGATACATTATTTGAAGGATATGATCTTGAAGTGTTCTCGGTGTATACAACAACAACTGAATTTTATTACATTGAAACGGATTTTAGCAGTGATACGGAATACACATCATTTTTGGAGAAAATTCAAGAAAAATCGCTGTACAAAACAGATACAAAATTGATAGTAAGCGATCAAATCGTAACACTTTCGACGTGTGACTATGCACTTGATCCGGAAGCAGGAAGGTTAGTTGTGCATGCGAAACTAGTAAAAAGACAGTAAATAAAAAAGTATAGAATATGAGAAGTGGTAACTCTTCTCATATTCTATACTTTAAAAAGAGATATGTTTACTGTGCTGCAGCCAGTGGCATACGTACAACTTTCACATCATAGTAAGAGATTTTATTATCAAGAATATAATCTGGCATTCCACCTTGATGTGAGTGAGCAGCTTTAAATGCTGGGCTCTTCGTCCAACCTTGGAAATCTTCTTTTGCATTCCAGCGTGTGCTAATTGTTACTTCATCGTAATCAACTGTATTTTGCGTTAGAAGAACTTCTAATCCTAAAAAGCCTGGCATTGTTTCGACTTGACCTATCTTATTAAAACGATCAATTAATTTATGTCCATTTCCCTTTGTAATTTTAGCTGTATTTGTAACAATAATCATGTTTTATTCCTCCTATAAATGTACCCTGTATTTTCGAGAACTCATATACATTAAATGATAATGAAAATCATTATCATTGTCAATGGTTATCTTACATTATGATAATATTTTTTTATTGCAATTGGTGTAGGCTAATAATTAGTTGAGATGACAAAAAAACCTACGGATTAAAGTTTCAATTTATGTAAGTGCAGTATCCCTCTGTTGAAGGTGTTGACTATATATTTAACTTGCTTATATATTATGTAAATAGAATTAATTGAACATATGTAGAAGCAAAGTATGGTTTATACTTTGCTGTCGCAATACTATGAACAAGGAGGGCACTATGGTCGAATCACTTTTACTTAGTATCGTTATTATTATTACGTTAGGTATTGCTTCGCAATGGACTGCATGGCGCTTCCAGCTTCCAGCTATTGTTGTTATGGCAGTTGCTGGATTATTAATTGGTCCAGTTTTCGGTATTATTAATCCGAAAGAGGTGCTTGGAGAGGTTTTTAGTCCACTCGTATCACTTTCTGTTGCGATTATATTGTTTGAGGGTAGTTTAAGTTTGGATATACGTGAACTGAGGGGGCTATCAAAACCAGTATTTCGTATCGTTACGTTTGGTGCGTTTATTGCTTGGATTGCTGGCTCGCTTGCAGCTCACTACGTCGCTGGATTAGATTGGGCAGTTGCATTTATTATCGGAGGACTTTTTATTGTGACAGGTCCAACGGTAATTATTCCGTTGTTACGTCAAGCACGATTAAAACCAAGGACAGCTGCAATTTTAAAATGGGAAGGAATTATCGTTGATCCATTTGGAGCTTTGCTTGCTGTATTTGCTTTTCAAATTGTAAATTTCTTAACGAAAGAAAATGTACAATTACATACGTTGCTATATTTCTTTGCAGGTTCGTTATTTGCAATGGTGCTTGGGTATGTGTTTAGTATTTTTATGAGTTATATGATTTTAAAGGGAAAAGTACCAGAATATTTAAAGGCACCGATTTTGCTTGTTACGGTACTATTATGCTTCGGTATTGCAGATGAAGTGATGCATGAAACAGGTATGCTAGCTGTAACAGTAATGGGGATTACGCTTGCGAGGATGAAGAAATATATTTCCTCTATCGGTGATATTCGTCATTTTAACGAAAATATTTCAGTGCTATTAACGTCAACAGTTTTTATTATATTAACAGCATCGCTTCCAAGGACAACTATTATGGAGATTTTTAGCTGGCCTATTATAAGCTTTGTACTTATGATGCTATTTGTTGTACGTCCTTTATCAATCTGGATATCGACAATCGGAACAGAATTAACAAAATCAGAACGAGCGCTAGTTGGCTGGATTGCGCCGCGAGGTATTGTTGCATTAACTGTCTCTAGTTATTTTGCGACGGAGTTATTACAAGAAGGTTATAAAGATGCTTCTATATTAACAGCACTTACATTTGCACTCGTTATTACGACCGTTTGCGCTCACGGATTTTCAATTGGATTTTTAGCGAAGAAATTAGGATTGGCGAATACGGAGCCACCGGGAATTTTAATTTCAGGTGCAAGTACATTCTCATCTGCTTTTGCATTGCATTGTAAAGAGATGGGTGTTCCGAGCTTAATTGTAGATGTATCTGAAGAACATTTACAATATGCAAAGGTAAAAGGGCTTAATACATATAATGGCCAAGTACTATCAGAACAGTTGCAATTTGAAGTGGATATGAACCAGTATGAATACTTGATCGCTGTAACAGATACGGATTCATATAATGTCTTAGTTGCAAATACGTATGTTCCGCAGTTCGGACATCATAATACATTTTTACTTCCAATCCATGATGTGGGGAAAATTGAGCAAGAGCGTATTTCTCTTTCGAAAAAAGCGCATTTACTGTTTGGTCAAAATGAAATTTATGAAGAGTTAAATAGAAAGATTGAAGAAGGTTATACTTTTAAAACGATACAAGTTGTGGAAGAACAAAAAATTAATAAAGAAGAGAGCAATTCTGAGGAAGTAATATTATTTGTTCGTCATAGTGACGGTAGTCTTACCTTTTCCACATTGTATAAATATATAGCAGTTGTGCCAGGCGATGAGCTAGTTGTACTAGCAAAGCAATAATATGGTATAGTGAAACGAGGCTGTGTTTTCAGTCTCGTTTTTTAAATGCTTCCTAAAGAGAAAGCATGCAAATGGAAAGGAAGTTATTATATGCGATCAGAAGTAACTGTAAAAATAAAACCGAAATTTATAAAAGAAATTAAAAGTGGATATCCGCTTATTTTAAAAGATGCGATTCAAAATTTAAATGATGTTCAGGAAGAAGGAACAATCATTAAAGTAGTAGATGAGAAGAACCAATTCATCGGAAAAGGCTATTATGGAAAACAAAATAAAGGATACGGCTGGATTTTGACGAGAAAAGAGAGTGAACAAATTAATCAAACTTTCTTTGAAAGTAAAATAAAATCTGCCTTACATAAACGAAAGCAATTTTACAAATCAAGTGATACAACAGCATTCCGCGTCCTGAACGGTGAAGGTGATGGTCTTGGAGGCTTAATCATTGATTATTATGATGGCTATTATGTAGTAAGTTGGTATAGTGAAGGGATTTATACTTTCAGAGATGAGGTTATCGCAGCTCTTCAAAAAGTAGCAAATTTTAAAGGGATTTATGAGAAAAAGCGTTTTGATACAAAAGGGAAATACATTGAAGGCGATGATTTTGTAGCAGGAGAGCGTGGCGAGTTCCCGCTTATCGTAAAAGAAAATGGTGTGAACTTTGCGGTGTATTTAAACGACGGAGCGATGGTTGGTGTATTTTTAGATCAGCGTAACGTCCGAAAACAAATTCGTGATACATATGCAAAGGGAAGAACCGTATTAAATATGTTCTCTTATACAGGTGCTTTTTCTGTATTTGCAGCGCTTGGCGGAGCGAGCAAAACGACGAGTGTTGACCTTGCAAATCGTAGTTTAAGTAAAACGATTGAGCAGTTTAGTGTAAATGAAGTTGATTATGAAGCGCAAGATATTATTGTAGAAGATGTCTTTCTGTACTTCAAATATGCAGCGAAGAAAAAGATGAAATTTGATATGGTAGTACTTGATCCTCCAAGCTTTGCACGCTCAAAGAAATATACATTTAGTGCAGCGAAAGATTATAAAAACTTATTAAAAGAAACAATTGCGATTACAGAAAATAACGGGATTATCGTTGCTTCTACAAATTGTAGTGCGTTCGATATGAAAAAGTTTAAAGGCTTTATCGATACGGCATTTAAAGAAATGAATGGCAAATATAAAATATTAGAAGAACATTCATTACCAGAAGATTTCCGTACCATTGATCAATTTAAAGAAGGAGACTATTTAAAAGTAGTTTTCATCGAGAAAATTAAAGGTTAATAAAGAAAAAGGAGCTCGAGTTTACTTGAGCTCCTTTTCTTATTGAACGATATTTTGTACTCTACCGACTTGCCCGTCCTGCAATCGCACTTTAATGCCATGCGGATGGGATGGGGAGTTTGTTAAAATATCTTTTACAATTCCACGTGTTAATTTGCCTGTTCGTTGATCTTGTTTTAATACAATATCAACTTCAAGACCGGGTGCGATATTAGAACGTTTTTGTCCGTTCATTTATACACCTGTACGTCTACGTTGGTTGTTTGTTTTCTTCGTTTGTTGGTTTTGTAATTTTTTTGTTTCTTGGCTTTGGTTTTTTGCATTTTGACCATTACCGTTGCCTTGCTTTTTCTTTGCAAGTTGTTCACGCATTAAATCAGCTAAGCTTACTTTTTTATTTTCTGACATGATAAGTCTCCTTTATATAAAGTTAATTATGAACTATCGTAGTAAATTTCATCATATCATTGTTAGGGAAGGAAGGGAAGTTGGTTTGAAAATTCATATAATTCTTCACAGTATTCATTCGTTACGATACAATTAAAATGCTAATGTTTGTAAAAAAGGGGATAGACATATGTCACATCATATTTTATTAGTTGAAGATGATATTTCAATTCAAGAGATGGTGGAAAAGTATTTAATAAAAGAAGGTTTTCAAGTAACAATTGCGTCTGATGGAGAAGAAGGCGTGAACACATATTTAAAAGGTTCATTTGATTTGATTATTCTCGATATTATGATGCCAAAGTTAGATGGCTTAGAGGTTGTGCGAATCATTCGAGAAAAAAGTGCTGTCCCGATTTTAATGATGTCGGCAAAAGATACAGATGTTGATAAAGCTGTTGGATTAGGACTTGGAGCAGATGATTACATTTGTAAGCCGTTTTCTATGATTGAATTAGCTGCACGTGTAAAGGCAGGTATTCGGAGATCTACGAAATACTCGGCTACAGAATCAACAAAAGAAAAGCTGATTCAAATTGGCGATTTAACAATCGATCCAATTAATTTTACCGTAGAAAAAAACGGGAAATCTCTCAAACTTACTTTAAAAGAATTTGAGATTTTAAAGCTATTCGTAAAGAATCAAAATCGTGTATTTACAAAAGCACAAATATACACGTTAGTTTGGAATGAAGAGTATTACGGTGATGATAATGTTATTAATGTTCATATGAGAAGATTGCGTGAGAAAATTGAAAGTGATCCATCTAATCCAGAATATATTAAAACGTTATGGGGCATTGGCTATAAGTTGGAAGTGATGTAATATGGTCAATTTGTTAATAGGTATTATTTTTATATTGTTATGTATCATTTACATACAATATAAAATGAGAAAAAATAGTAGTAAAAATTTACGATACACATATGAAAAGTTAGAAAGTATTGTAAATGAACAAACAGGCGAGAAGTTACTTGTTATGACAGATGATCTAGAATTGCAAAAATTATTAGTGGCAATTAATCAATTATTAGATGCAAAACAGAAAACGAATGCAGATCATGCAAAAGTAGAAATTTCGATGAGAAAAATGCTTTCAAATATTTCACATGATTTAAAGACGCCACTAACAGTTATTCTTGGATATACAGAAATGTTAAATAAGGATAAAACGATAAATAAAGAAGAACAACAAATATTACTTGAAAAAGTACATACGAAAACACTAGAAGTAATGGAACTGATTCATAAGTTTTTTGATTTAGCAAAATTGGAATCTGGTGACAAAGCAATCGAGATGACAAAAGTAAATATGAATGAGGTTTGCCGTGAGAAAGTTTTATCTTTTTATGATTTAGTGACGACGAAAGGGTTTCAAGTTCATATTAATATACCAGAAAGAAATATATATGCACTTGGAAATGTAGAAGTATTAGGTAGAGTATTGAATAATTTAATATCAAATGCAATTACATATGGAGAAGATGGAAAGACACTTGGTATGACGTTAAGAGATGATGAAACGAGTGTGTATATAGATGTATGGGATACAGGAAAAGGAATTGATGAATCTCATGTTGATAAAGTGTTTGAGCGTATGTACACACTTGAAGATTCCAGAAATAGATTGTACCAAGGAAGCGGTCTAGGGTTAACGATTACGAAAAGGCTTGTGGAAGCGATGGATGGAAAAATACATCTTTCTAGTAAGCCATATGAAAAAACGATTTTTATAGTTGTATTAAAAAAGATGCTGTTTTAGCTTGTAGAGAAGTAAATTCTACAAGCTTTTTTTCAGCGTAAGGAATTTGTAAGGAACGGGTAAGAAAAAAGAGATTTCCATTGTCTATTATAGAAATATAAAGTATTGCGAAAGGGGAAAATGACATGACATATATATTAAAAACGAATCAGTTAACGAAAGTGTTTAAAGGAAAAGAAGTTATTTCTAGCGTTAACATGCATGTGAAAAAAGGAGAGATATACGGTTTCTTAGGACCAAATGGTGCAGGTAAAACAACGATTATGAAAATGATCACAAATTTAATAAAACCGACGAGCGGTGATATTGAAATTTTTGGTGAGAAGTTAACGGATACATCTTATGAATTGTTAAAGCGTATGGGGACCATTATCGAATATCCAATCTTTTATGATAAATTAACGGCGAAGGAAAACTTAGAATTACATTGTGAATATATGGGGTATTACGACAAGAACGCAATTGATCATGCTTTACATTTAGTAAAACTGCACGGTATAGATGATAAAAAAGTAAAAGATTTTTCATTAGGGATGAAGCAACGACTTGGTATTGCAAGGGCGATCATGACAAAGCCAGAACTACTCATTTTAGATGAGCCAATTAACGGTTTAGATCCAATAGGTATTAAAGAATTACGAGACTTATTTAAAATGCTCTGCAAAGAGTATGGTATTACATTATTAGTTTCTAGTCATATTTTAGGTGAGATGGAACTAATGGCAGATACAATCGGTGTAATTCAAAATGGAAAACTAATAAAAGAAGTTTCGATGAAGAGTATTAACGGAAAACAAACAGAGTACATTGAAATTACTGTTCCTGATGTGAAGCGTGCAGCTTATATTTTAGAAGATAAACTCGGTATAAAAAATTACAAAATAATGAGTGGAAACATGATTCGTGTGTATGAATTGAAGGCGACGCAGCAAGCTATTTCAAAAGCGCTTATTATGAACGATGTAGAAATTGAAAGTATTAATAAGAAACATAGTTCCTTAGAAGAATATTTCTTAAATGTAATGGATGGAGAGGGCATTCATGCTTAATGGATTGTTAGTGAATCTACTAAGTGGATTGATCGTAATGTTCATAAGTGGGATTTTATATTATAGAAAACCTGAGCGGAAATGGCCGTTAATTTTACTAGTGGTAGGAATAGTAAGCGTAGTTACGGCTGGAATTAGAATGTTAGCAGCGTAGAGATAGTTATATAAAGAATGGAGGAGTGGTTTGTATGCTTAGATTAATGAAGCTTGAGTGGAAAAAGCATCGATTATCTAGTTACTTTAAAAGTGTAGCAATTTGTATTATAGCAATTTTCGCTGTAGTAAGCCTTATGGCATTAGGAATTAAAGCCGAGGGAGACGTGCTCTTCTCTGACTTCACACAGAACATGGCTTTAGCAAATGTTTTTATTAGGATAACATTCATTATTTTTAGTTCAGTCATTTTATCACGTTTAGTAATTGATGAGTATAAGAACAAAACAATACAACTATCATTTATGTACCCACTGCAAAGGAAAATGTTAATGAGAGCGAAATTAACAATTGTTTTTTGTTTTTGTTTTGTGAGCACGATTATCGCTACTTTTATTATTAGTTTGCTCGTATATTTTGTGAGTCCAATGATGGGACTGATTGAAACACCAGCTACGATAGGTGAAATAATAGCTATCGTTCCAACTACTATTATAAGTGCATTTATGATATCTGGTATAAGTTTAATTCCTTTATTTTTTGGGATGAGAAAGAAATCAACACCGACAACGATTACTTCGGCAGTAATAATTGGTATGCTGATTAGTGGTAACGTTGGGGCTGGAAGCGATCAAGTAAGTATGTTTGATTTTATAGCTATCCCAATAGTGCTCTGTTTATTAGGGATTTTCATTAGTTATCTATCCTATCGTAAAATCGACAAGATTGATGTGGCGTGAAGCAAGCCTAAAACAACAACGAACTGGGGTATGAATGGTGAAAAAAATAATAGTAATTGCAATTTTATTTTTGACAATTGCTAGTGCGGTTTTTGGTTTTAAGGTATTTCAGGGGAAAGATTTTAAGAAAGAACAGTCTTTTGAGATAAATCATATAAAAGAAATAGAAGTAGATAATGGAAACTGGGATGTTGAATTTAAAGGTACAGACGCTAAAAAAATAGTCATTTTGGCTCAAGGTAAACGAGTAGATAAAGAGATAGATCCCGTCGAAATAGAACAGGCAGGGAATAAAGTTATAGTTAAGCAAAAACAAAAGGAGACCAGATTTTTTAATGGTTTTTCGTTTCGGAAGAAAAGTAGTATATCTATAGCTGTTCCGAAGAAAGAAATAGATAAAATTATATTAAATAATAAATCGGGTGACGTGAAAATAAGGGATATAGAAGTGAAAAATATCGTGACAAAAAGTGAGTCTGGAGATGAAATGGTTGTAGGACTATCAGCGGAGAAAGGTGAATTCATATCGCAAAGTGGAGAGTTAGCTGTAAAAGATAGTGCGGTACAAGAGCTAAACATAAAGTCTACGACTGGTGATAACTATATAACAAATGTAAAGAACTTAAATATGAACATCACTTCAACATCCGGTGAAGTATTACTGAAAGATATGAAAGAAGGAAAATCATTATTTGTAGAAACAAAATCAGGAGATATTGGCGTACGGTATAAAGGTATTCCGACATCTTTAAAACTTACGGCTAAAAGTAATTCGTCTGACGTAATGGTGAATGTAAAAGGACTTAAGAAAGATAAAAATACAGAAAAGATAAAAGAAGGAACGATTGGTGATGCAAAAAACGAAGTGAAGATTTTAAGTAAAACAGGAGCGATTTATATCGATTAAAATATAAAGGAAAGGAGGACTATTATGCTACGTCTTATGAAGCTAGAAATGAAGAAGTTTAAGCTTGGATGGTATGTAAGGGGAGCGATTATTGCAAATATCGCTATACTGGCATTATTGATCTCTATGAGCATCATTTCTCAAATAGAAGGAGATCCAGAAATAAGAGATCCGCAGATGATTTTGTTAGCGGCTAGTACGTTAGTAAGAGCAACATTTATTATTTTTGGTAGTGTATTAATCGCAAGGTTAATAATTAGTGAATATAAAAATAAAACAATACTACTTATGTTTTCTTATCCAATTAACCGAAAGAAAATGATGGTAAGTAAGTTGGCTATTACAGCAATATTAACATTTATAACAGTCATTTTATCTAACATTTTAGTAGTAGGAGTGTTCTTTGGGATAGATACCTATTTTTCAATTCTTCCTAATTCATTCACAGTAGATCAATTGACGCGAGAAGGGATAAACCTTGTTCCGTTAGCTATTGCCACTGCTGGAATAAGCTTAATACCTCTATACTTCGGAATGCGTAAACGTTCAGTGCCAACTACAATTGTTTCATCTCTTATCGTTGTATCAATTGCAATTAATAATAATCCAATGTTTTCTACAGCAACTTTTCTTCCCCTTCAACTAGCACTTGCAGCAATTGGAGTTGTGATTGCATATTACGGAATTAAAAATATAGAGAAGGAAGATATAACTGTATGACAAGAATAAGAAAAAAGAGTTGGCGTTACACCAACTCTTTTTTGTATATGTATGCTTCGTTACTACTCTGCAAATTTGGAGTGTTTGCTTAAATACTCTTGCACTCCTGGAGAAATATTAAAGTTATTGGGACTTTTATATTCGATAGTAAATTCTCCATCTTTACTTGTTTCAAAGGAGATTGCATAGCTATTCATTTTAGCATCATAAGAAGTATTTTTGACTTCCGCATCTAGATTAAAGTATTTTGTAATATATTCTTTTGATTCCGTAACTGCTGTTTGTTTTCCCCAAGGGGTACCATAATTTGTGAAATAAAGAGTTGCGCTAATAACTCCAATAATAGAAGTTAGTAAAATAGTTCCCATAACTATTTTTTTATTTTTTGTATTCAATTTGGTTACTCCTCTTCATAATATGTATTCATTTTAACGTATTTTTTCCATAAAACAACCATTTAGCAAAAAATAGTTTCACATGAAACAAGTTACAGAAAAAGACAAGATGTGTAAACACCTTGTCTTTTTCTGTAGTTACATTTTAGGAGCTTCCATTCCAGCCGCAGCCCATTCTTCTTTTGCTGGGCCATATACGCCAGGGACTGTTAAGCCGGATTGGCGCATTAAAACCGTCATTTGTCCGCGATGGTGATTTTGATGATTAATAAGTGTCATTAAAAATATAGAATTCGGCATAGGACGACCAAAGAAGTCATTAATAGTAGTTAAATCCTTATCAGTCCATTCGCTTTGAAGTGCTGCAACAAAAGCTGCATTCACTTTACGATACCCATCTGCAATTGTTGTTGCAGAAGTTGGAACAGGATAATCTTTCGTTTCTCCTTCAAACTTAAGCCCTGTGCCAGATAGTATAACTGGAATTGCCGTAACGATATGCCAAGCAACTCTGCCTAACGTCCAGTGCCCCGGTGCAATTTCTTGTGATAAAGACTCATCTGTTAATACATCGAGCATCTTTTGCGTAGACTCAGCCTCGTATGTCCATGATTGCAAGAAACCTTCAATTGTTTGGTACATATTTATCCCTCCTAGTTATGTTCATAGGTTACATTCGTGAAAAAAAGATAGTTTCCTTTTGAACTATAAGAACGAATAAAAAATAAAAAAAGAGACTTCTAACAAGAAGCCTCTTTTTTAACTTACCTTCTTCCCACTCTTCCTCATCAACCATAAGAAATAAGGTGCTCCAAGTACAGCAACGACAAGACCAGAAGGAATTTCTTTCGGGTATGCAATTGTTCGTCCGAGTAAGTCAGCAATGGAAAGAAGGATTGCTCCAAACAGGGCGGAGCAAACGAATAATCTTTTATGATTCATACCAACGACGATTCGTGCTAAATGAGGTGCAACAAGACCTAGAAAGGCAATCGTACCGACAGCTGCGATATTTACAGATGCAAGTAGTGTTGCTAACACAATGAGAGCTAGGCGTGTTTTATTTACTGGTTGCCCGAGTCCTGTTGCTAAATCGTCTCCAAGTACGAGAACATCAAGTTGTTTTATTAAGAAAAAGATAATAAGCACGAGAATAAGTGATGGATATAGAATAATATTTTCTAAGTGATTCCATCCTCTTGCATACGTACTACCTGATAGCCAAGTTAAAGCAGCGGCAACGTTCAAATTTGCTCTAACGATAAAGATTTGAATAATCGCTGAGCCGAGAGCTGAAATACCGATCCCTATTAAAGCAAGGGCTGTTGGGCTAAATCCCGATTTCCATGAGAAGAAGAGGACAATGCCAACTGCAAGTAGTCCGCCGATAAATGCACCAATGGGTAGGAAGAAACCAGGAAGTGCAGGGAAGACGTACATAACGGTTAAGGCACCAACACCTGCTCCCGATGAAATACCAATAATAGAAGGATCAGCAAGTGGATTTCTTAATATACCTTGGAAAACAAGCCCGCTTATTGCAAGGCATGCGCCAGCAATAGCGGCAACGAGCATTCTTGGTAAACGAAGGTTCATCATCATGTTTTTATCAAATTGTGTTAATTGTCCTGTTATAGCATTTGTAATGCTTTCGATATAAGCGTTACTACCGATTGTAACACCTAGAGCAATCGTCACAATACAAAGTACGATAGAGATAATGATTACCTTTTTATAAGAGTAATAGCGGGAACTAGCTCCAGCAGCATTCGCTCCGTTATCATTCATATATTGTTTCGATTTCATCATTCGATACACTAAATAAATAAGCCAAGGTGATCCAATCATTGCCGTGACTGCTCCGACAGGAAGTTCTGCACCGGTTGGATCTATTAATCTACCAACAACATCTGCTCCAAGTAATAATACTGCTCCCCATAAGAAAGAAGAGAGAAGAAGAGTAAAGTGTTGACGGTAGCCAATAAGGCGCATTAAATGTGGTGCAACTAAGCCGACAAATCCAATTGGTCCAACGACAGTAACAATTACTGCTGTTAAAAAGATTGCGGCAATGAAGGCGATAAGACGTGTTACTGCTGTTTTTTCACCAAGAGAAACAGCAACATCATCACCAAGTAAGAGAATGTTGAGTTTACGAGATATAACTAGTAAAACTAGGAAAGAAATAATGATAAATGGAAAAGCAAATTGAACGCCATCCCAGTTATTTTGAATAAGAGATCCAGCTCCCCATAAAAATAAACCAGCTGTTTCATTTTCATAGAAAAGCTGCATCGTTCCAGTAAAGGCAGAAAGCATTAATGTAACGACCATACCAGCTAGTGCCATTCTAAGTGGAGTTCCCTTTTTCCCGCCAGAAATACGGTATACAAATAAAGCAGTAATAGCACCGCCGATAAATGTGAAAAGAAGTGAATTAATTTGCAGACCTTTCGGTAAGAAAATTGTAGCCGCTACTAGAAAGAAATATGCACCAGAGTGAATACCCATTGTACTGGATTCAGCAAGTGGATTTTTCGTTAATGTTTGTAAAATGACCCCAGATGCAGCAAGAGCACCGCCAGCTAAAATGGCAATTACAGCTCTAGGTAATCGAAGCATAATTAAAGTTTGATGCTCTAGTGATTGGTTCGGTGAGATAAGAGCATCAATAATCATACTATAGGAAATGTTTGCTTGACCTTGTCCGATATGAATAAAGAAAAGGAGGAGCAAGAGAGATGCTCCTCCTCCGAATACAAGACTTGCTCGAAGTGTATGTTGTAAGCTATTCATCGTGTAATCACTTCTTCGCTGTCATTACATCTGCTACTTGTGTTGCTAAAGATTTTGCAGATTCAGGACCACCGAAAATCCAAGTGTCGCCTTTTAACTTATACATTTTGTCTTCTTTTTTGAAATTCAATCCTTCCCAAGCAGGGTTCCCTTTTAGTTGCGTGTCAAAAATGTTATCATCATCCGCTACAATGTAAATGAAGTTAGAATCTTGTACACTTTGTAATGATTCTACAGTTGTTTGTTTGAAACCATCTGGCTCAGATTTTCCAGCTTCAAATGTATTTGTTAAACCTAATTTTTTTGTAACTTGTAAAGCTGTAGAATTGTCAGTTAAGATACGGAATGTTGGTACGTTTTTAGCTGTAAATGCTTGTACCATCGCGATATTTTTATCTTTTAAGTTTGCTTTTTCAATTTTTGCTTTTGCATCAGCGAATGCTTTATCCATATCAGCTAATACTTTTTTACCTTCTTCTTCTTTTCCAACTGCTTTTGCGATTTGTTTAAATGTTTCTGTCATCTCAGCAAAGTGATCGTTATTGCTTGTTGATGGATCAAACATAACTGTTGGTGCAATTTGCTCTAATTCGTTTTTTATAGCTTTACTACGGAATGAAGCTGTGATAATTAAATCTGGTTTTAGACGGCTAATTTCTTCTAAGTTTGGTTGTTGACGTGTCCCTACATCTACAACATCTTTACCTGGTTTTGTTGCTGTATTTACCCATTTATTATAATTCTTAATGTCTGCCATCCCTACTGGCTGAACACCAAGCGCTAATAAGTCTTCTGAATATACCCACTCAAGTACAACAACTTTTTTCGCTGGTTTATCTAACTTTGTTTCCCCTTCAGCGTGTTTAATTGTTATAGCTTGTTTCTTATCGTCTGTCTTTGTTTCTTTTTTCTCCTCTTTTTGCTGTCCGCATCCAACAGCGAATAGAAGAATTACTATGAAAATACTGAGAATTTTCTTCATCTTCTGCCCCCAAATAAAGTATTTTTTGTAATTAGTACCATAAGTGAAAATCGTTATCAATTACAACAACCAAATCATACTATGAGGATATTTTAAGTGTCAATATTTTTTTAAAATTTTGACGAAAAACAACAAATTATACAGATTTTTATATAATGTAGTCGTTATTTATCCTGCTATTCGCCGGGCGGTAAGACTCCCACCTAAAAATTCGGCTGTAGAAAAGAAGTTTGGTGAAAGTCGGGTTGCTCGTAAACGCCCGATTGATTCAACTAATAATCAGTGGAGATGGGGCGAAAGTACAAGCGAAAAGAGAGCAAATCGCATGTAATAATTACTAGAATGTATGGAATAAATCTGTGTTTACCCCCACTAGGTAAAGTGTTTCTCTGTTATTCAGATAGGTGTTTTCTAACTCGGTGATTGTACTTACAAGATTGAACGTAAAGGAAGTGATCAACATGTCTTTATGGAGCAATAATATAAATGGATATTGTGGGTGTAATAATCAAAATGGTGTACATGTTGATTCATGCTGTTTTAGTTGTGATGGGACAGTTCCTAAGCTGGGCCCAACAGGTCCGACGGGAGCAACAGGAATAACAGGAGCAACGGGGGCAACAGGTGACACAGGCCCAACGGGAGCGACGGGAATAACAGGAGCAACAGGTCCAACGGGAGCGACGGGAATAACAGGAGCAACAGGTCCAACGGGAGCGACGGGAATAACAGGGGCAACAGGTCCGACGGGAGCAACAGGAATAACAGGTTCAACGGGACCAACGGGAGCAACAGGAGCAACAGGAATAACAGGTTCAACGGGTCCAACAGGTGAAACCGGAGCAACGGGAGCAACTGGCACAAGTATAACGGCAACCTACGCGTTTGCAAATAATACGTCTGGTTCAGCAATATCGGTACTTCTTGGTGGAACGAATGTCCCGCTTCCAAACAATCAGAATATCGGTCCAGGAATTACTGTATCTGGGGGAAACACGGTATTTACGGTTGCAAATGCAGGGAATTATTATATTTCATATACGATTAATATAACGGCTTCGTTATTAGTCAGTTCGAGAATTACAATTAATGGTGCACCGCTTGCTGGAACGATCAATTCTCCCGCATTAGCAACTACATCATTTAGTGCAACAATTATTACGACTCTTGCGGCTGGAAGTGCCATTAGTTTGCAACTATTTGGTTTGTTAGCTGTTGCAACATTATCAACGACTACACCAGGAGCTGTGTTAACGATAATAAGGTTAAGTTAAATAATAACTCTCTCATTCTTTTAAGATTAGGAGAGTTTGTACATATAATAAGAAGTTAATGGAGTGAAGCATAGTTATATAAAAGTCAGAATATTATGATTGTAACGTTATGGAGACTATAATATAATGAAAACAACCATCATGAATGAACATTCATTTATTTTTTATGTATTTGAAGGGGGAATGAAGGTGGAAAAACCATGGTTGAAAAGTTATCCAGAGGAAATTCCAGGTACGATTTCTTATGATATTCAGCCGCTTCATGGATATGTAGAACAGATGGCTTCTCGCTATCCACAAAAGAAAGCGCTTCACTTTTTAGGGAAGGATATTACATTTTCAGACTTCCATGATAAGGTGAAGAGGTTTGCAAATTATCTTCAAAAGCTAGGTGTGGAAAAGGGTGATCGAGTTGCTATTATGTTGCCGAACTGTCCGCAATCTGTAATTGGTTATTACGGTACATTACTTGCAGGAGGTATCGTAGTACAAACAAATCCACTATATACAGAAAGAGAATTAGAATACCAGCTTCATGATTCGGGAGCAAAAGTAATTCTTTGCCTCGATTTAGTGTTTCCAAGAGTAACGAATGTTCAATCCGCTACAAAAATTGAACATATTATCGTAACTCGTATTGCGGACTTTTTACCCTTCCCTAAAAATCTATTGTATCCATTTGTGCAGAAAAAACAGTCGAATTTAGTTGTGAAAGTATCAGAAAGTGAAACGATTCACCTTTGGAATTCAGTAGAAAAAGAAGTGAATACGGATGTTGAAGTGCCTTGTGATCCTGAAAATGATCTAGCTCTTTTACAATACACAGGCGGAACAACAGGATTTCCGAAAGGAGTTATGTTAACGCATAAAAACCTCGTTTCTAACACGTTGATGGGGGTTCATTGGTTATATAATTGCAACGAAGGTGAAGAAGTCGTTCTTGGGGTTCTTCCATTTTTCCATGTTTATGGTATGACAGCTGTTATGAATTTAAGTATTATGCAAGGATACAAAATGGTGCTCATTCCAAAGTTTGATATGAAAATGGTTTTTGAAGCGATTAAGAAGCATAAAGTGACATTGTTTCCAGGGGCACCAACTATTTATATCGCTCTTTTAAATAGCCCCCTATTAAAAGGATACGATATTTCTTCTATTCGTGCTTGTATTAGTGGTTCAGCGCCGCTCCCAGTCGAAGTACAGGAAAAATTTGAAACAGTTACAGGTGGTAAACTAGTAGAGGGATACGGTTTAACGGAATCATCCCCGGTTACACATAGTAACTTTTTATGGGAAAAGCGAGTACCAGGTAGCATTGGAGTTCCATGGCCAGATACAGAAGCAATAATTATGTCGCTTGAAACTGGTGAGGCATTACCACCGGGAGAAATCGGTGAAATTGTAGTAAAAGGTCCTCAAATTATGAAAGGGTATTGGAATAAGCCTGAAGAAACAGCAGCTGTATTACAAGACGGATGGCTCCATACAGGGGATGTTGGTTACATGGATGAAGATGGATTTTTCTATGTGAAAGATCGTAAGAAAGATATGATTGTTGCGAGTGGATTTAATGTGTATCCTCGTGAAGTAGAAGAAGTATTATATGAGCATGAAAAAGTGCAAGAAGTAGTGACGATTGGAGTTCCCGATCCGTACCGGGGAGAGACAGTTAAAGCATTTGTTGTGTTAAAAGAAGGTATGGAGTGTTCTGAGGAAGAATTAAACCAGTTTGCGCGTAAATATTTAGCAGCTTATAAAGTGCCGAAAGTATATGAGTTTAGAGATGAACTGCCGAAAACGACAGTCGGAAAAATTTTACGCCGTGTCCTAATAGATGAAGAGAAAAGAAAGAATGAGGATGAGCAAACGGGCTAAGGCCCTTTCTTTTTGAAAAAATAGGATTGACACTTTTCTAAATAGTCAGTATTATAAGAATATGAATGACTATTCATTCATTCAGTCATCTTCTTGAAGGGGACAGTAAAGTGAAGAAAAATAGACCGAAATACAATCAAATTATTGATGCGGCAGTCATTGTGATTGCGGAGAATGGGTACCACCAAGCGCAAGTTTCTAAAATAGCAAAGCAAGCTGGGGTAGCTGATGGCACGATTTACTTATATTTTAAAAATAAAGAAGATATATTAATATCCTTATTCCAAGAGAAGATGGGAGAATTTGTCGAAACAATTCGTCAAAAAACAGCAGGAATTGAAAGCGCTGTATCGAAATTGTTCATGTTGGTAGAAACGCACTTCTTGCTGTTGTCACAAAATGATCCTCTTGCTATCGTTACGCAATTAGAGCTAAGACAGTCCAATCAAGACTTACGCCTGAAAATAAACGAAGTATTAAAAGGCTACTTACAAGTTATGGATGAGATTTTAGAGACAGGTATAAAGCAAGGTGAATTCCAAGCGGATTTAAATGTCCGCGTGGCAAGACAAATGATCTTTGGAACAGTAGATGAAGTTGTGACCAATTGGGTAATGAGCGATCATAAGTATGATCTGGTCGCACTTTCAAAAACGGTACATGGGCTACTTATTGCAGCTTGTGGTTATCGTCAATAATGGGAGGGATCATGTTGAAATTCCTATCTGTAAGAGTTGAAGATCATATCGCGGTGGCGACGTTAAATCATGCGCCGGCTAACGCGATGTCTTCACAAGTTATGCATGACGTTACTGAATTAATTGATCAAGTGGAGAAAGATGATAACATTCGTGTTGTTGTAATTCACGGTGAAGGGCGCTTCTTCTCAGCAGGAGCAGATATTAAAGAATTTACATCTGTTACTGAAGCGAAGCAAGCGACTGAATTAGCGCAGCTTGGACAAGTTACGTTTGAGCGTGTTGAAAAATGTTCAAAACCAGTTATCGCGGCAATTCATGGAGCGGCACTTGGCGGCGGCCTTGAGTTTGCTATGTCTTGCCACATGCGCTTTGCAACTGAAAGTGCAAAACTTGGTTTACCTGAATTAACACTTGGATTAATTCCTGGATTTGCAGGTACACAGCGATTACCACGTTATGTTGGGAAAGCGAAAGCTTGTGAAATGATGTTAACAAGTACACCGATTACTGGTGCAGAAGCATTAAAATGGGGACTTGTTAACGGAGTTTTTGCTGAAGAAACATTGTTAGATGATACGCTTAAAGTTGCAAAACAGATTGCTGGAAAAAGCCCAGCGACGACTCGTGCTGTACTAGAGTTATTGCAAACGACGAAATCGTCTCATTATTATGAAGGTGTACAACGCGAAGCTCAAATCTTTGGTGAAGTATTTACGGGTGAAGATGGAAGAGAAGGTGTAGCAGCGTTTTTAGAAAAGCGTAAACCTTCATTTAGTGGCAGGTAGTTCAATTATTTTTTTAATATAAATTAACAGAAAATTAAAATTGATAGAATCTTTCTGAAAAACAAGGGGGTAAATGGAATGAACATCTACGTACTCATGAAACGAACATTTGATACAGAAGAAAAAATCGTAATTAAAAACGGTGCAATTTACGATGGCGAAGCGGAATTCATCATCAACCCTTACGACGAATATGCGATTGAAGAAGCAATTCAAGTAAGAGACGCACAAGGTGGAGAAGTTACTGTTGTAACAGTCGGTGGCGAAGATAGTGAGAAAGAACTTCGTACAGCATTAGCGATGGGCTGCGATAAAGCGGTATTAATTAATATTGAAGATGATGTGGAAAATGGTGACCAGTTCACGACAGCAAAAGTACTTGCTGAATATTTAAAAGATAAAGATGCAGATTTAATTTTAGGCGGGAACGTTGCAATTGATGGTGCATCTGGACAAGTTGGTCCGCGTGTAGCAGAAGCGTTAAATATTCCATACGTAACGACAATTACAAAACTTGAAATTGACGGTACAAACGTGAAGATTGAGCGTGATGTTGAAGGTGATACGGAAGTGATTGAAACTTCATTACCAGTTTTAGTAACAGCACAACAAGGTTTAAATGAACCTCGTTATCCATCGCTTCCAGGTATTATGAAAGCGAAGAAAAAGCCACTAGAAGAAGTAGAATTAGATGATTTAGATTTAGAAGAAGATGATGTGGAAGCAAAGACAAAAACAATTGAAATCTATTTGCCTCCTAAGAAAGATGCAGGAAAAGTGTTACAAGGCGAGCTGCAAGATCAAGTAAAAGAACTTGTATCGTTGCTCCATACAGAAGCGAAAGTAATCTAATAAAATACGAAATTATATATGCAGGAGGGAAAATCTATGGCTCGTAAAGTATTGGTAATGGGTGAAGTTCGTGATGGATCGCTACGTAACGTTTCGTTTGAAGCGGTAGCAGCAGCAAAAACAATTGCAGAAGGCGGTGAAGTAGTAGGTCTTCTAGTTGGAGACAGCGTTGCCTCTTTTGCAAATGAATTGATTCATTACGGTGCAGATCGCGTTGTGACAGTTGAAAATGATAAATTAAAGTCATATACATCTGACGGTTATGCACAAGCGTTTTTAGCTGTATATGCTGAAGAAAATCCAGAAGGTATTGTATTTGGACATACAGCACTTGGTAAAGATTTATCACCAAAATTAGCAGCGAAGCTTGAAGCTGGTCTAGTTTCTGACGTAACTGCTTTAGAAGTTGAAGGTGGAAATGTTATCTTCACTCGTCCAATTTACTCTGGTAAAGCGTTTGAGAAGAAGATTGTAACAGACGGCATCTTATTTGCGACAGTGCGTCCAAATAACATTGCAACGCTTGAAAAAGATGAATCTCGCAGTGGTGACGTGTCTTCTATTACAGTAGATGTAAAAGACCTACGTACAATCATTCAAGATGTCGTCCGTAAAACTGCAGAAGGTGTTGATCTTTCTGAAGCAAAAGTTATTATCGCTGGCGGACGCGGTGTGAAGAGTGAAGAAGGATTCAAGCCATTAAAAGAGTTAGCGGACGTATTAGGCGGCGCTGTTGGAGCATCTCGTGGTGCTTGTGACGCTGAGTATTGCGATTACTCATTACAAATTGGTCAAACTGGTAAAGTTGTTACGCCAGACTTATACATTGCATGCGGTATTTCGGGTGCGATTCAGCATTTAGCTGGTATGTCTAACTCAAAAATAATCGTTGCGATTAATAAAGACCCAGAAGCAAGTATCTTCAAAGTAGCTGATTATGGTATTGTTGGCGATTTATTTGAAGTCTTACCTCTTTTAACAGAAGAGTTTAAAAAGTTAAAAGTACATTCATGATTTGAGTACCCTTGAGTTCCAAGTGAAGTACCCCTATATATAGAAAAAGGTGAGAGATCCCCTGTCTCTCATCTTTTTAGTATTTAATCCGTATTTTTATATAGTATAAAGGAACACTTTTTTGTTACAATACATAACGATACATATTATTCGCCACGTATATAAGTTAATGATATACTCTTGGTAGAATATACTTGAAGGAGGAAATAAAATGGCAATTGTAAACGCAAATGACCAAAGCTTCGCAGCTGAAACTAGCGAAGGTGTTGTATTATTAGATTTCTGGGCACCTTGGTGTGGACCTTGTAAAATGATCGCTCCTGTATTAGAGGAAATTGATGCAGAACTAGGCGAAAAAGTAAAAGTAGTAAAAGTAGACGTGGATGAAAACCAAGAAACTGCTCGTCAATTCGAAGTAATGAGCATTCCAGCTCTTTTCGTATTAAAAGATGGTAAAGTAGTTGATCAAGCGTTAGGTTACAAACCGAAAGAAGCGTTAGTAGAATTAGTTTCTAAACACTTCTAAAATAAAGGGGCTACCATTTGGTAGCTTTTTTTATTTTCCTTTTTTACACCTTTCCGTTACAATAAAGGAACGTATGTTAGGTGTTTTGGCATAGTATGTTTTCATGTGAAAATAAAAATGCTAAGCATGTAGAAATGGAGGGTAACGAGTGCACGAACATTTAAAAGAAAAATTGGCTATTTTACCGGATCAACCTGGTTGTTATTTAATGAAAGATAAGCAAGGAACGGTTATATATGTCGGAAAAGCAAAAGTGCTTAAAAATCGTGTGCGCTCGTACTTTACTGGTTCACATGATGGAAAAACACTGCGGCTTGTAGGGGAAATTGTAGATTTTGAATATATTGTAACCTCCTCGAATCTAGAGGCTCTCATTTTAGAGTTAAACTTAATAAAAAAACATGATCCAAAATATAATATTCAATTAAAAGATGATAAAACATATCCTTTTATTAAAATTACAGCTGAGAAACAGCCACGATTACTCATTACGCGAAACGTAAAAAAGGATAGAGGAAAGTATTTTGGCCCTTATCCGAATGCGCAATCAGCTCATGAAACGAAAAAATTGCTAGATCGTATGTATCCGCTTCGTAAGTGCTCAAATATGCCTGATAAAGTTTGTTTATATTATCATATGGGTCAATGTTTAGCACCTTGTGTGAAAGAAGTGACGGAAGAACAAAACAAAGAAATTGTAGATGAAATTATTAAATTTTTAAATGGTGGACATAAAGAAGTTCGTTCAGAATTAGAAACAAAGATGTATGAAGCTTCAGAGAAACTAGAATTTGAACGTGCAAAAGAGTTACGTGATCAAATTGCTCATATCGATGCGATTATGGAAAAACAAAAGATGATCATGAGTGACTTAGTGGATCGTGATGTGTTTGGGTATGCAGTTGATAAAGGATGGATGTGTGTTCAAGTTTTCTTCGTTCGAAAAGGAAAGCTAATTGAACGTGATGTTTCTATGTTTCCAATTTACGATGAACCAGAAGAGGGATTTTTAACGTTTATCGGTCAATTTTATGAGAACAGCAGTCATTTTAAGCCGAAGGAAATTGTCGTTCCAGGAAGTATAGACTCAGAGTTAGTAGAGCGCTTTTTAGAAGTGGAAGCGACCCAGCCGAAACGTGGTAAGAAAAAAGATCTTGTAGAATTAGCAAATAAAAATGCGAAGATTGCTCTTGAAGAGAAATTCTACTTAATTGAGCGTGATGAAGAGCGAACGATTAAAGCTGTAGAGAATTTAGGGAAGCAGCTCGGAATTGAAACGCCATATCGTATTGAAGCGTTTGATAACTCAAATATTCAAGGGACAAATCCTGTTTCTGCAATGATTGCTTTTATTGATGGGAAACCAGCTAAGAAAGAATACAGGAAATATAAAATTAAAACGGTTCAAGGACCAGATGATTATGAGTCTATGAGAGAAGTTGTGAGACGTCGGTATACAAGGGCACTGAAAGAGAGTTTGCCTTTACCAGATTTAATCATTATTGATGGTGGAAAAGGTCATCTGGCAGCTGTAAGTGATGTTCTAGAAAATGAACTTGGTTTATATATTCCGATGGCAGGTCTTGTAAAAGATGACAAACATAAAACCTCCCATTTAATTATTGGGGATCCACCTGAACCTGTGATGCTTGAGAGAAATAGCCAAGAATTTTATTTATTGCAGCGCATTCAAGATGAAGTGCATCGATTTGCGATTACATTTCATCGTCAATTACACGGGAAATCTGTTATTCAATCAGCACTGGATGATATTCCAGGAATCGGTGATAAACGGAAAAAGGTATTGTTAAAACATTTTGGTTCATTAAAGAAGATGAAGGAAGCTTCTGTAGCTGAATTTGTCGAAGCTGGTATGCCGAAAAATGTCGCAGAGACGATTTATACTTATTTAGCGGATAAGAAGACGTTGTAGTTTACAACGTCTTCTATTTCCTGGTATAATTTCTGAAGATTTAAAATAAACCTAACTGAATGAAAATACAAAAAAGTCAACTAAACTTATAGGTCTAGTTGACTGCAGGTAATGCTACACTTCAATGAGATCTTTTATATCCCATTTCACAAGAAATGTAATAGAGTCTGAACGTTTTTTCTTTTCTTCGTAGGACTCTGCAACGACGTTTCGTTGCTTTTGAATTTGTTCAGCGATGAATCCAGCTTCTAATTGATAAGAAGAATGTCTGTTTTGTTTTTGACGTTCAGCAATGAGTGTGCCTTTAAGTTGGAACTGCATTTCACGACGCTTATGTTCAATAATGCTTAAAGTGCCCCAGCCAGCTTTTTCGAAGAACTGAATGACTTCTTCAATTGTTTCTAGTGGATATTTTCTTGCAAGGTTTCTACCGGACCAGTATAAAATACCATCTAAATCGTTCCCAATTAAATCAGGTAGTAATTCTTCACGTAGCAATTCATAAGCGAAGGCGTTCAATGAAACATCGTCTAAAGATGTTGTATCGATTGTATTTTTACTCACAATATTCCCCTCTTTCTATAGGGATTATTATATAACATTTCTCATTTATAAAAACAGATTTTTCTTAGGGAAAATCTGAATATATAAGAAGAAAAAAAGAATTGGCAAATTATATGCAAATTATGTATACGTTTTCTTGACGCTTCGACAAAAATAGGAGTAAAATGAACTTGGTATCAAATTATGCTGAAATATTTCGAATAATTTTTTCAGTTTTTCTTATGCCAATAGTGAAAAAACATTATTGTTGTAAACTAATCTGAAAACAGCAGTCAAACATTCAAGGGGGGTAATGGGGACATGAAAGGCCGCGAGTATACGTTTCGTAAGTGGCACTCATTAATGGGGGTCATCCCGGTTGGTGTCTTTTTGACGCAACATTTAATTGTAAACAACTTTGCAACACGAGGAGCAGAGGCTTTTAACAAAGCTGCAGGCTTTATGGAGCTCCTTCCATTCCGGTACGCGCTAGAGATTTTCATCATCTTTTTACCGATACTGTACCATGCTATATATGGCTTATATATTGCATTTACAGCTAAGAACAATGCGGTTTCTTACGGCTATTTCCGTAACTGGATGTTCGTCTTCCAAAGAATTTCAGGTATCGTTACGCTGATCTTCATTTCTTGGCACGTCTGGGAAACTCGTATTCAAGCAATGTTAGGTAAAGAGGTAAACTATGATATGATGGCAGATATTTTAAACAATCCAGCTATGTTTGCATTCTACTTAGTCGGTGTTGTTTCAACAATTTTCCACTTTGCAAATGGACTATGGACATTCTGCATCAGCTGGGGAATTACAGTATCTCCACGTTCACAAAGAATCTCTACTTATGTAACATTAGCTATTTTCTTAGGTCTATCTTATGTAGGTGTGAGTGCATTATTAGCGTTCATCGATCCACAGCTAGCAAACCAGTAAGGAGTGGGAGAGCATGAAAGGGAAACTTATAGTAGTCGGCGGTGGCTTGGCTGGCTTAATGGCAACGATTAAAGCGGCGGAAGCAGGAGTAAATGTTGAACTGTTCTCTTTAGTACCAGTAAAACGTTCGCATTCTGTATGTGCCCAAGGTGGAATTAACGGTGCCGTAAATACGAAAGGTGAAGGGGATTCTCCATGGATCCACTTTGACGATACAATTTATGGTGGGGACTTCTTAGCGAACCAACCACCAGTTAAAGCAATGTGTGAAGCAGCACCTGGTATCATTCATTTAATGGACCGTATGGGTGTTATGTTTAACCGTACGGAAGAAGGACTTCTTGATTTCCGTCGTTTTGGTGGAACGCAACATCACCGTACAGCATTTGCTGGTGCAACAACTGGACAGCAATTACTATATGCATTAGATGAGCAAGTACGTCGTCACGAAGTAGCGGGACTTGTAACGAAATATGAGGGTTGGGATTTCTTACGAGCTGTTGTGGATGACGAAGGTGTGTGCCGAGGAATCGTTGCACAAGACTTACAAACTATGGAGATTAAAAGTTTCCAAGCTGATGCCGTGATTATGGCAACAGGGGGCCCTGGTATCATCTTTGGAAAATCAACTAACTCTATTATTAATACAGGTACAGCAGCTTCTGCTGTATATCAACAAGGCGCATATTATGCAAACGGTGAGTTCATTCAAATTCATCCAACGGCAATTCCTGGAGACGATAAATTACGTCTTATGAGTGAATCAGCACGTGGTGAAGGTGGACGTGTTTGGACATATAAAGATGGTAAACCATGGTACTTCTTAGAAGAAAAATATCCGGCTTACGGAAACCTTGTACCTCGTGATATTGCAACGCGTGAAATCTTTGATGTTTGCGTAGAGCAAAAACTAGGTATTAACGGTGAAAACATGGTGTACTTAGATCTTTCGCATAAAGATCCGAAAGAACTAGATATTAAACTTGGTGGAATTATTGAAATCTATGAGAAGTTTACAGGTGATGATCCTCGTAAACTACCAATGAAAATCTTCCCAGCTGTTCACTATTCAATGGGCGGACTATGGGTTGATTATAAGCAGATGACAAGCATTCCAGGTTTATTTGCAGCAGGTGAGTGTGATTATTCTATGCACGGTGGTAACCGCCTTGGTGCGAACTCACTATTATCAGCAATTTATGGTGGTATGGTAGCAGGACCAAATGCAATTGAATATATGAAAGGTCTTACTAAATCATCAGATGCTGTTTCATCTACTGTGTATGAACAAAATGAATTGATCGAAACAGAGAAATTTAACAATATTTTAACGCTCGATGGTAACGAAAATGCGTATGTTCTTCATAAAGAGCTTGGAGAATGGATGACAGATAACGTTACAGTAGTTCGTGAAAATAAAAAGTTATTAGAAACAGATGCAAAAATTGAAGAGTTAATGGCTCGTTACAAACGTATTAACATTAACGATACAGCAAGATGGAGTAACCAAGGTGCTTCATTTACACGCCAACTTGCAAATATGTTTGAGTTAGCACGTGTTATTACAATTGGAGCATATAACCGTAATGAGAGCCGTGGGGCACATTACAAACCTGAATTCCCAAATCGTGATGATGCAAACTTCTTAAAAACTACGATGGCAAAATTTGAAGGAGAAGGAAATGCACCAGCATTCCATTACGAAGACGTGGATGTTTCATTAATTAAACCACGTAAACGTGACTATTCTTCAAAACATGATGTAGCTGCTAAGGGTGAAGAGAAGGGGGATAAACAACATGTCTGAGAAAACAATCCGCCTCATCATTACGAGACAAGATGGACCAGATGCACAAGAATTTGACCAAGAGTTTGAAATTCCGTATCGTCCAAATATGAATATTATTTCGGCGCTTATGGAAATTCGTCGTAATCCTGTTGATTCAAAAGGAAACCAAACGACTCCGATTGCGTGGGATATGAACTGCTTAGAGGAAGTATGTGGTGCATGTTCGATGGTAATTAACGGAAAACCACGTCAATCATGTACAGCTCTTATTGATCAGTTAGAACAACCAATCCGCTTAAAGCCGATGAAGACATTCCCAGTTGTACGTGACTTACAAGTTGACCGTAGTCGCATGTTTAATGCTTTAAAACGCGTTAAAGCTTGGATTCCGATTGATGGTACGTATGACTTAGGACCAGGACCAAGAATGCCTGAGAAGAAACGTCAGTGGGCTTATGAGCTTTCAAAATGTATGACATGTGGTGTTTGCTTAGAATCATGTCCAAACGTAAATAGTAAATCTGACTTTATTGGACCAGCACCGTTATCACAAGCTCGTTTATTTAACTCACATCCAACGGGTGAAATGCATAAAGCAGATCGCCTACGTGCAATTATGGGAGATGGCGGACTTGCAAACTGTGGTAACTCTCAAAACTGTGTGCAATCATGTCCAAAGGGTATTCCATTAACAACTTCAATTGCGGCATTAAACCGTGATACAACAATTCAATCGTTCAAAGATTTCTTTGGTAGCGACAATAACTATTAATAAATATTGCCTCTTCATGTTGAAGAGGCAATATTTATAACTTTATTTTTCTGTTTATTCTGTTTATTTTGAAGGTGAAAAGGAGAGAGAACAATGAAGAGGATTTCTTATATTGAAGACTTTGAGCAATGGGAAAGTGGTTTTTCATTTTACAATCCTGTAAAAGTTCGTTTTGGTGAAGTAGATATGTTTGGGCATGTAAATAATGTTGTTGCCTTTACCTATTTTGAAGAGGCGCGTATCGCATTGTTTAAAGAACTTGGATTTATGCAAGAATGGACGCATGAATCTTCAGAAACGATGATCGTTGTTGCAGATTTACAATGTAATTTTATTAAACAAATATATTTTGATGAACAGTTGAAGGTGTATGTAAAAGCGGGATCGGTTGGGAATTCTTCTTTAGATTTGCATTATATGGTGAAGAACGCAGAAGGGGAGGTTTGCTTAGTTGGTCGTGGAATGATGGTTCAAGCATCGAAAAAAACGGGAAGAGGCGAACCGTGGCCTGAAGAGTGGAAGAAAAAATTACTACAATGATAGAGTGAAAGAAAAATAAGAGAGCAAATGGCTCTCTTATTTTTTGTCTTTCATTGCTTCTTCTAATGTTAAATGATGTTTATATATGTATGTAGCGTATGGGTTACCAACGTAGCGTAAATGCCACGGTTCATATGCATATTCTGTTGTTTCTGTTTTATCTTCTAAATAACGAATGACAAAGCCAAATTCATGAGCATGTTCTGCAACCCATTTTCCTTCGGCTGTCTCTCCGAAAATAGGCTCTAATTGGAATTTAGCAGATTTTGAACTAATATCCATTGCTAAACCAGTTTGATGTTCACTTGTACCAGGAATGGCACTTACTGAATCAGCTTCAGCTTTTCCTTGACGTCTAACGTATGTATCATGTAATGATTTTTGGCGTTTGTAGGAACGATAACCAGATACAGCTGTAAGTTCAAGCCCTTCCTTCTTTGCCGCTTCAAACATATTTTCAAGCGCATCTGCAGCATCTTTGCGCAGTAATGTTTTTTCTTTATCTTTTGGACTAGTAAATGGTACGTTTGGTCTTGTTAAGTCTTCAGGTGTGTATCCGTCTGGTAGTTTTCGATGTTTATTAACTAAGACAAGATTAGACTCTGGATTTGTTACAACGGAAAAATCATTGTCTAGTTTCTTTGCATTATGATCAGCTTTTGGAAAAGCAGGAATCTCTTCTTTTTGGTGGTTACTATGCTGTTGACTTTCGACAGCTTTCGCCTCATTTTGCAGTAGTGATTTAGAACCAAAGTAAGCGAAAGAAGCGATACCGATTACAATAGTAGTGGCAGAAATAATGATTATTTTTTTCATGATGCCTTGTAATCACAGTCCTTTCTTAATAAAATATGTATCGTTTTTTATTATAAGTCTAGTTTACTGAAAAAGAAATATAAGAGTCGTAACGTAATAGAAATGCAAAGAAAATGTCAGAAAATGTGTGAAATTGTAGTATTTTTTCATATAATTCATTTCTTATCTTTCATGAAATTCATTTTTTATGTAATATATATACATAAGAAGATGTAGCGATTATCGAGAATGAAGAACTTCTTGTATAGACTAGGAGTGAATGGGAATGGATTTTGCAACAATTATTGGACTCATTTTAGGATTTGTAGCAGTGGTAGTAGGGATGGTCGTCAAGGGCGCTGACGTAACAGCCTTATTGAATCCTGCCGCAGCATTAATTATTTTTATCGGTACATTAGCTGCAGTATGTATAGCATTTCCGATGAATCAACTAAAAAGGGTTCCGAAATTATTTAAAGTTCTTTTTGGTTCAAATAAAAAGGATTTAAGTTATGAACAGTTGCTAGAATTGTTTGTTCATTGGACATCAGAAAGTAGAAAATACGGTATTTTGTCTTTAGAGCAACAATTAGACAAAATTCAAGATGAATTTCTTTTGCGTGGTATGAAATTTGTGATTGATGGCGTATCCGCAGAAGATTTAGAGCAGATTTTAGAAGCAGAATTAGAAGCAATTGAAGAAAGGCATGCAAAAGGAGCGGCAATTTTTTCACAAGCTGGTACATATGCACCGACATTAGGGGTTTTAGGTGCTGTTATCGGTCTTGTAGCTGCACTTGGTAATTTAACTGATATTGAAAAGTTAGGACATGCTATTTCAGGTGCATTTATTGCAACGATTTTTGGTATTTTTTCAGGTTATGTATTATGGCATCCATTTGCAAATAAGTTAAAACAAAAATCTGCAGCTGAAATCGAGAAAAAACGTTTAATTATTGATTGTTTATTAATGTTACAAGAGGGTACATATCCGTTTATTATGAAGAACCGCATTTTAGGTGCACTTTCTGCAACTGAGCGTAAAAAGCTTGAAAAAGGGGCAGAAAAAAATGCGGAGTAAAAAAAATAGAAGAAGTAAGAAGAAAAAGCATGATGAACATATCGATGAAACTTGGTTAATCCCTTATTCTGATATGTTAACGTTGTTATTTGCATTGTTCATCGTTTTATTTGCGATGAGTAGTATAGATGCTGCAAAGTTCAAACAGATGGCAGTAGCGTTTCGAAGTGAACTAGCAGGTGGAACAGGAAATAAAGAGTTTTTAAGTGATCAAAAGCCGAATGAAGAGAAAGAGTTATCAGCAAGTAGTTTAGAGTCTGAGAAGATTAAAAAGAGTGCGGAAGCTGAAGTAAAGCAGCAAGAAATGAACGAATTAAAAGCGGTACAAAAAGGTATCGATAAGTATATTGAGGAAAATAGATTATCTTCTTCTTTTAAAACTGATTTAACAGAAAAAGGATTAAAGGTAACGATATTAGAAAATGTACTATTTGATTCTGGGAAAGCGGACGTGAAATTAGAGTCGCTAAGTATTGCGAAAGAAATGTCTAATTTACTTGTTTCAGCATCACCTCGGGAAATTACGGTATCTGGACATACAGATAATGTTCCTATTGCAAATGCGCAATTTGCATCGAATTGGGAATTAAGTACGCAGCGGGCAGTTAATTTTATGCAAGTATTACTGCAAAATAAAGAATTACAGCCAGGGAAATTTAGTGCAGTAGGTTACGGAGAATACCGTTCAATTGCCCAAAATGATACGCAAGAAGGAAAGGCGAAAAATAGACGTGTAGAAGTGTTTATTTTGCCTTTAACGAGAAATATGCAATAAAGAGGATGGCGCATGCCATCCTCTTTATTTTGTATCAAATGATTTTAAGTTGTCATGGCGGATTTTATCTTTTTCTGCATCTGATTTTTTGAAATCATAATCATATAAAGCGCCTTCCCAATCGCCATACATTGGATTCGGGAAAATAATAAATTTCTCACCAAATTGTGCTTTTGAATCTGCGACTGCTTGATTGCGATCTTTTACAGATTTTCCATCAAAACCAGTGAAATCAGATAAGTTATCGCCGAAGAATAAGACAATATCATGTGTTTGAGAAACGAGCTCACGGCGTTTTTCTTTTCCTTTTTCTTTCGGATCTTGTAGTAATATATGTTCTTTCGTTGCTTGAGGAGCACCTACACGCTCAAGATTTTTAATTGTTGCATCTAGTTGGTTCGTTTTACGATTTGAGATGTAGTAAATATCTACACCTTTAGACTCCGTATATTTTAAGAAATCAATTGAGCCTGGAAGGGCTTCAGCTTCAGCCTTATTAATCCAGTCATCCCATTTATACGGATAGCCTTTTCCTGTTTTTACGCTCATTGCTTGATGAGGACTGTTGTCTAAAACCGTTTCATCTAAATCAAGTACGATAGCAGGTTTTTTTTCTGTCCCTTTTGCAAGAGCTGCATCAAGCTTCAATTGACCCATATTGTACCCTTGGTAATAAAGTGCTTTCGTTTCGCCAGCTGTTTGATACCATAAATCAGCCATTAGTTGCTGTTCTGTTAATTTTACTTTCTCTTCCTTCGCCACTGTTTTCTCTTGTGTTCCTGAACATGCTACAAGTGATGTAGATAGAACCGCTACAGATAATAAAGTGGTAATGCCCCTCTTCATCTTCATATGTATCCTCCTTGGTGTTAGAAAATCAGTTAATATTATATATCGAAAAATAATAATTTTTGTATGAACATTTGCATATTGTCTTTTGTATATATAGTAGTATGTCCTATATTAGAAAGATGAGAAAAAATGATGGGAATTATTTTGACAAGTTTAATTGTCGAAATGACAATTATAATTGACAAATAATGAGATGTTATTTACAATTTTAACTAAATAGAACAAATGATGGATTGAGGCGATGTTACATATTAAGAGGATGAAGCGTAGTGCTATATTTTATCCTGCATAAACATAGTCTTTGAAAGAGAGTATGAATGATACTAAAGGGGAGGCTTTATACTTTGAGTTTACAAATTCAAAACTTAACGAAACTATTTGGGGAATCAAAAGCGGTTAACGGCTTGCAAATTTCGTTACCAAAAGGTGAAGTGCTAGGATTACTTGGACGAAATGGTGCAGGGAAAACAACGACAATCAAAATGCTTCTCGGATTATTAACGCCTAATGAAGGCTCTATTACATGGGATGGAAAATCATTTGGGACTAGTGGGGTAACAATTGGTTATTTACCAGAAGAAAGAGGTTTATATACAAAAAGTAGAGTAGTAGACCAGCTGCGATATTTTGGTAGATTAGAAGGAATGACGAAAAAAGAGGTAGATCTTGCTATTGATCACTGGTTAGAGCGATTAGCAATACCAGAATATAAATTTAAAACGGCAGGAGAGCTTTCGAAAGGGAACCAGCAAAAAATCCAATTAATTGCTGCCCTTCTTCATAATCCTGAACTTCTCATTTTAGATGAACCGTTTAGCGGACTAGACCCAGTTAATGCTGGAATGTTAGCTAGCATTATTGAAGAACAAGTACAGAGCGGAAAGACGATTATTTTATCTAGTCATCGTATGGAACAAGTAGAGGCTTTTTGCCAACATGTATGTATTTTGAAAAAAGGCGAAGCGGTCGTAAAAGGCCAGTTAAGTGATATTAAAAAAGAATATGGTTTCCGTAATTTAACGATTGAAGATACAGAAGAGAATGAGAAGGGATTAGAAGCTATTCATGTATCATATGAAAAACAACAAGGCCTTCTTTATATGCAAGTGCAAGATGATGCAGAAGCTCTAAAGATTTTACAACAGTTGCAAGAACAAGGTGTTACTTTACGACAATTTAAAATGTTAGAGCCGACGTTAAACGAAATCTTTGTAGAGAGGGCGAAATAACGATGCGTAAATTTTCTCACGTATTTTCATTTTATTTTAGAGAAGCATTTTTATCTAAAAAATCATTAATTACGAGTGCGATTTTATTTTTAGTTGTGTTTGGGATTTTTGCATTTAATCATTTTACTTCAGATGATGATAAAAATAAGGATAAAGATAAAATTGCAGTTGTAGTAGAGAGTGCCACATATAAAGTACAAAAAGAAGAGCTAAATAAGCTATTGCCATCAGCAAAAATAACAGTTGGTTCAAAGGATAATTTTGATAAACTGCATAAGCAAGTAGAAGAAGGTGATTTAGATGGTCTATTCCATGTGACGGAAAAGAATGGGGCTCCATCGATTACATATGTGTATAATGGATTTCCAAGCCAAGCAACTTCTGCAATTATGGCAGGCTATTTAAAGCAACAATATACGATGGTGACGATTGCCCAAAATAATGTTTCAACAGAAATTGCACAGCAATTGCAAACCGAAATTTCTGTGAAACAAGAAGCAATAAAAGATCGTTCTGCTTCCGCAGGAATTGCATATTTCTTTATATTTGCTTTGTATATGTTTATTGTCATGTTCGGAAGTACAATTGCGATGAATATTGCTTCTGAGAAAGCTTCTCGCGTTATGGAAGTTATGATTCCGAAAGTAAAACCACTTACGATGATGTATGCCAAAATTTTAGCGGTTGTTTCAACGGCGTTATTACAACTTGCTATATTGGCATGTGGTTACTTGGTTCCTTGTTTACTAGGATGGGTAGATTTAGAAAATGGTTCATTATTTGGAGCGCCAATTGATTTTACAAAGATAGATGCACAAGTTATCGGTATGTTCCTTATTTATTTTGTTACAGGATATTTCCTTTATGCGATGATGTATGCAGCTGCTGGAGCGGTTGTTTCTAGGACTGAGGATTTACAAGGTGTTATATTGCCAGTATCGATTTTAATAATGGCAGCGTTCTTTATAAGTATTAAATCGCTAGGTGATCCAAACAGTACTGTTGTTGTGGTAAGTTCTTATGTTCCATTCTTCAGCCCGATGATCACATTCTCACGTTTTGTAGCTGGTGAAGCTGGTATGTTAGAAATTACGATAACAATGGTGATTCTTTTAGTGACAATCGGCATATTAAGTGCTGTTACAAGCCGCATTTATGTAAACGGCGTAATGAATTACTCAGACAAAGTGAAATTTAAAGACTTAGCGAAATTTATAAAGCGTCAATAATGAGAGAAAAGTATGATTTCCTATTGAAATCATGCTTTTTCTTTATGTATAAATTAAAAATAGTATATAATAATAAGAGTCGTCTTTTAATAGAATGAATACAAAGGAGGGTGTGCAGATGGGGATTAGTAGTCGTTTTACAGTAGGTGTTCATATGTTGACGTTACTTGCGATAGATCGAAACTCTCGCTGTACCTCTGAATGGATTGCTGGTAGTGTGAATACAAATCCAGTTGTGATTCGTCGCATTACAGGAATGTTGAAGAGAGCAGGACTTGTTGATGTACAAGCTGGTAAAGGTGGTACGACACTTGCTCGTGATTTAGAAGAAATTACATTACTTGATGTATATAAAGCAGTGGAAGTCGTAGAAGAAGGACAGCTATTTTCCTTCCATGAAAATCCCAACATTGAATGTCCAGTAGGAGCTAATATTCAATCAGTATTAGAAATTATTTTAATGCAAGCGCAAGAAGCGATGGAAAACGTACTTGCAAATGTAACGGTAGATCAATTAGTTACAAATTTAAAGTCTAAAATGAAAGAGTAAAAAAGCGAGCATCCTCATAATGAGGGCTCGCCTTTTTTTATTCAGAAATATTGAAAATTCTATTTTTCAGTATTTAAAATGAATTTACCTACGATAGCTGCTACGATACCACCAAGAATTGGTGCAACGATGAATACCCATAGTTGAGAAAGTGCTTCTCCGCCAGCGAATAAAGCTGGTGCGATACTACGAGCTGGGTTAACAGAAGTTCCAGTTAACGGAATACCTAATAAGTGAACTAAAACTAATGTGAAACCAATTACTAATCCTGCTAGAGAAGAACTTCCTTTTTTACCTGTTACAGCAACGATAACTAATACGAATACGAAAGTTAAAATAAATTCAAATAGAAATGCTCCAGATAAACCAAGAGTTCCAAAACCATTTTGACCTAAATTATCTAAAGGTGTTTTAGCAGATTGTAAAATTGTCACCAATGTTGCAGTTCCTAATAAACCACCTAAAACTTGAGCTAATACATAATAACAAAGTTCCATAGCGTTCATTCTTTTGTTGATGAACATAGCTACTGATACTGCTGGGTTGATGTGACATCCAGAAATTGTTCCGATGCTATATGCCATAGCCACAATAGATAGACCGAAAGCCATAGCGATTCCTAATGTTCCAATTCCTTCAATTCCGCCGCCAATGACAGCTACTCCAGTTCCGAATAATACAAGTACAAATGTACCAATAAATTCAGCGATTGCTTTTTTTAACATAATTTACCTCCTAATATTGCACATGAAACGTATTATAACATAGGTTTTAGTATAAACAGCTAATGAAATACTATTCTGATAAGGCGAAATAGGGGGACAATAAAAAAAGAGTATGGTTCTTTATTATAGAACCATACTCTTTTTTACGCTGTTTTTTTCTGTTTAACTACTGGAACAGAACGGTTTAAGATGCTATTTGCAACCATTCCTAACATAATAATAATCATTCCAAGTAGGGAAAGACCACCAGGGAATGAACCATTTAAGAAAACAATTTCGCCAAGCACGGTAAAGACCATCGTTCCAGCTTGCGTTGCTTCAACAGCTCCCAGTAGAGCGAGGTTATCTTTTGCTAAGTCAGTAGCAAAGAAAAATGTCATCGTTGCAATTACGCCAGAACATAATGCTAACAAAAAACCTTGCAACATTTGACTTGATGTTGGAATACCAGTAGTAGAAAATCCGTATATACCAAGTAAAATTGTTATAGGAAGACTTCCGATTGCCATTCCTAATACACGTTGAAACGTATCGAGACGCCCGCCAACAAGTTCCATCATTTTTCTGTTGCCGAATGGATATAAGAAGGCTGCTACTACGACAGGTAAAAATCCTGAAATAAACTGAGTCATTGTAATATGACCTGCAGCAGTTGCTTGCATGCAAATTACACCAAGTAAAATAAATAATGCAACATATAAACTGCGAAGTGGAATTTTTCCACGTACAAGTTTTGTGCCTGATTTCGTTTCTATTTTAATGAAGAATAATGGGGATAAAAGTAACCCTGCTAATATAGTAACTTGCCAAGTTCCAGCGACGAGCCAAGCTGGAGAAAAGACAGCTGCAAAACTTAATAAAGAATAGAAACCAATACCAGCAACAGACCCCCATCCAATCCACGCTAATGGATGTTTCTTTAATTCTTCCCATAACCCCCTTAAGTTTTTGCGAAATAAAACGATAAGGAATAAAATAGGGAGAGCAAATAAAAAACGGAAGGAAGCTGTCCAAGCCCAGCTTGTTCCAGATACATTCATCGCTCGATTAATAATAAAGGTTGCGGAAAAAAAGGCTGATGATAAAAGGCCTAATAAAATTGCGCGCATAAAGTATAGCACTCCTTTCGGAATTTGATGATTATGTATAGTATAATATACTTTAAAAAGATAAAAGTAAACTATTTTATACTTTAAGGTGGTTTTATAGATGAAAGAACATGAAGATATGCAGACGAAAGAAGTCATTCAGCAAGTAGGTCAGCTATTAAGACAAATTCGAAATGAACAAAAATTAAGTTTAGAAGAATTAGCCCAAAAAACAGGGGTTAGTAAATTAACATTAGGAAAGATTGAAAGAGGCGAAACGAATCCGACATTAGCTGTTATTTGGAAAATAACGAAAGGGTTATCGATTCCTTTATCGAGATTGATGGTTGTTGGAGAACCTGTAGCTGTTGCGCGCTGCGGAGAAGGATTTGCAGTAGATGCAGGACAAGCGTGGCACTTAGAAACGATGTTCCGTTATACGAAAGAAACGGGAATGGAAATGCACCGTGCTTGTTTAAGATCGAATAGTATATATGAACCAGAAGCTCATCATGAAGGTGCGATTGAGCTTGTAACAGTAATGAAAGGGAAAGTATCGATTCAAGTAGAAAGCGATGTATACGAATTAAATGAGTTTGACTCTATTCAATTTGAAGCGAATAAGAAACATAGTTATAGAAATGAAGAAGATGAAGTAGCAGTATTACATTTAACGATGAAATATTCTTCATGAAAAAATCCCCTATAGAAAAACCTATAGGGGGATTTTTATACGCTGTGCTCAAACAGATGAAAGAATGTTATTAGTAAGAGCGTGGCATAAGTAATAAACAAATAAAATAAACTAAAAACCCCGT
Organism: Bacillus cereus; assembly: GCF_007678085.1. Taxonomy (GTDB): domain Bacteria; phylum Bacillota; class Bacilli; order Bacillales; family Bacillaceae_G; genus Bacillus_A; species Bacillus_A cereus_BE. The sequence goes on from NZ_VEDW01000002.1 coordinate 358,445, forward strand.
CCCAAAACATAAAATAGCAATGACCCAAAGTATGCGAATAAGGGTAGAGCTAATATCAAAATATTCTCCTAAACCACCGCATATACCAAATAGCATTTTATCAGTTTCAGATTTATATAATCTTTTTGACATCTTCCAATCCACTCCTTTTTATAGCAAACTATATACTTCTATTCTATATAGAAATTTATGAGAAGACTATGAGGTTGTATTACATTTTTTTAGGGAACAGTCGTATTAATTGTCTTAATTTTCAGTTGATATTAAACTTATAGTTATGAGGTGATTTCTAATAAAGGGTGGGAAATAGAGATGACAGTATATTGGTTAACTAATGTAATGCTTGAATCAGGATATACATATGAAGAGGGGAGAATTTCCCAAACAGAAACAGAGTTATGTAGTTTACTCATTGAAGATGGACGAATTAAAAAAATGATAGCGGGGGCTGTTCAAGAGGAGGGGGTATTAATTTTTGATGCCAAGCGCTTATTAATGTTGCCAGCTTTCGAAGAGATGCATATTCATATTGATAAGACGTATTATAGTGGTCCTTGGAAAGCCTGTATGCCAGCAGAGAGTATTTTCACACGTTTTAATGAAGAAGAAAAAATTTTGCCGAAGCAATTAGCAACTGCTCAAGATAGGGCGGAAAATATGCTAGCGTTATTGCTTCGAAATGGTGCAACGAATATAAGAACGCATTGTAATGTTGATCCGATTATTGGACTTGGTAATTTGGAGGCGACGTTAGCGGCGCTGGAAACATATAAAAATCAGGTTTCTGGTAGAATCGTTGCTTTTCCGCAACATGGATTATTGCGCAGTAATTCTGTACAACTTGTGAAAGATGCGATGCGTATGGGTGCGCATCTAGTAGGTGGTGTGGACCCGGCTACAGTGGATAACGATATTGAAAAATCATTACATACCATTATGGATATTGCAGTAGAGTTTAATGCGGATGTTGATATTCACCTGCATGATGCGAATAATCTTGGAACTTTTACGATGAAGAGATTGGCAAGTCTAACAGAAGAAGCGGGATGGCAAGGTCGCGTAACAATTAGTCATGCACTTGGACTTGGTGGTGTTACGGATAAAGAAGCGGAAGAAGTGGCAGAAAGATTAGCTGCTTTAAACATTGATATTACTTCAACCGTTCCCATTGGGAAACAAGTAATCCCGATTCCGTTATTAGATAAAAAAGGTGTGAAAGTCTCGTTAGGAAATGATAGTATTACGGATCATTGGTCACCGTTTGGAACTGGCGATATGCTACAAAAGGCAAATCGATTAGCGGAACGTTTTGGGTGGAGTGATGAACGGTCTTTAGGGAAAGCCCTTCGCTTTATTACGGGAGGAAAAGAAACGTTAAATAATGAAGGAAAGCGAGCATGGCCGAATGTAGGAGATGAAGCGAGTTTTGTTTTGACGAATGCATCATGTACTGCCGAAGCGGTAGCGCGCCAAACAGAGAAGTGTTTAGTCGTACATAAAGGGAATATTGTTGTTGGAAGTTTAAATGAGGTGGAATTAAATAATCTTGTATAAAAGAATCGTTTAAATGTTTTGAGGAGGGTTCTAATTGTGAGTGTAGAATCCTTCTTTTTTATGCTTACTATATATTTCTTATAGGGAAGCTAGAAAGGATGAAAAATTTGGACAATCAACATAATCAAAATCATATTATGGGAACTTTGCAATGGTTTATATTTTTATTAGCGAATTCAATCGCATTACCAATTGTCGTTGGCGGATTATTTCATCTTACGACGGAAGAAATATTTTATTTAATGCAGCGTACATTTTTTGTAGTTGGTATATCTTCTTTTTTACAAGGATGGCTTGGACATAGACTACCAATTGCGGATGGGCCAGCGGGATCTTGGGTTGGAGTATTTACCGTGCTTGCTTACGCAACGGTCGGACAAGATCAATTACATAGTACGTTGCAAATTTTAGAATTAGGAATGATAATTTCCGGTGTTATTTTAATTGGATTAGGGGTAACTGGTTTTATCGGACGCATTTTATTTTTATTTACGCCGCTTGTGACAGGGACGTTTTTACTTTTATTATGTTTACAATTGAGTGGCGTATTTTTAAAAGGAATGCTAGGAATTACCGCTACTGCTTCTCAAATCGATGGATTTACAGCGATAATTGCGTTTAGCATATTTCTTTTCGTTATTATACTATCTAATTTTGGAAAAGGTTTTGTCAAAAGTTATGCGGTTTTAATAGGATTAATTAGTGGGTGGATTCTTTTTCTAATTGCAGGAAAAGTGACGATTCCATCTCAAGTAACTCATTTTGTGCAACTTCCACAAATATTTGCTTGGGGACTTCCGAAATGGAATACAGGTATGGCTGTATCAAGTTTCGTTATGGTATGTATTTTAGTTTCTAATACAGTGGCAGCTATTATAGCAATTAATCAAGCTACCATTCAAAAAGGGACTATTGAACAGAAACAGTTGAAGGATGGTACATGGGTTGGAGGCATTTCGCATATCATTTCTTCTGTATTTTCAACTGTAGGTGTCGTGCCGCTACCCGCGACAGCAGGATTTATACGTTTAACGAAACAAAAGTATATACGATCGTTCTTACTAGCATGTATGTTACTAGTCGTAATGTCGCTGTTTCCGAGTGTTATTCGTTACTTAGCATCGTTGCCATCCGCTGTCGCATCTGCAGTTTTAATGGCTTCGTTCGTACAGCTAATTGGAATTGGATTTCATAATATAAAACAAGTGCCAATGAGTGAAAGGAATGTAACGATTTTAGGAGTTGCTGTATTATTTGGAAGCGGTGTTATGTTTTTGCCATCTGGAGCACTCCAATCCTTACCGTCTGTTATGCAATATATATTCGGAAATGGGTTGTTCGTAGGTACCGTTGTCAGCATATTACTAGAACAAATATGGCGTACTGAAAAGTGAGTGGATACAAAGATTGAACGCACTGTATAAAAGTCTAAAATAACATGTGAAATAAAGCCCATTTTCATTCACCACCCGCACATTTCGTTCATACAATATCTTGACTAAATAAACACCCAACTTACACATACACGGCTCTGGCTTAAGCAAGGAGGGTTATACCAGTTGAAGGAAAAAGCGTATCAATCTAAACCGTTACTCACAAAGAGAGAGAGAGAAGTATTTGAATTGCTGGTTCAAGATAAAACAACGAAGGAAATTGCAGGTGAACTTTTTATCAGCGAAAAAACAGTACGCAACCACATCTCAAATGTAATGTGTAGTCATTGCAAACAAAGACAAAATGTTTTTATATAAGTTAGAGGGCAGTCCCTCAATGTTAGCTGCATATAGTGACATTGAGGTGATACATCATGAGTAAATTGGACTCCCCGTTAAAATTAGGAAAAGAGACATATGGAGCGATGAAAATAGAGGAAGCTTTTCTGAAAGTTTTGGAGTTGTATTTTAAAAAGTAAAAAGCATTGAATAGTGTAATAATCCAGAGTTACTTCTTTCACATTTGATGGGAAAGGAGTTTTTATTTTGTGGAATTCTAGAATAATTATGTTTGTTAGAATTAAAAAAGACATGGTGAATATTCTGGTTTTGCTGATTTGTAATTTTGTCGACAAAATTATCCAAAAGTCCCTCTGTTTCATCTTAAATTTTGATAAAATTAAATAAAATAGAAGAAGAAGGAGAAGGAGAAGGATAATGATACTGAAAAGGGCTATTATTAAAAAATTTAGAAATCTAACTGATGTAGAAATTTCATTTAGTAAAAAAAGTTTAGTTATTGGAGCAAACGATGTAGGAAAAACCAATTTAATGGACGCTTTGCGCATTTTATTGGACAAAAATTTATCAGAAGCAGATTTAGTTCCAAAAGATGAAGATTTTTGTGCATTTAATGAATGTAATTCTTTTGAGATTACCCTTGAGTTCACTGATATCATAGAAGATTGTATCTACTCTAAATTAGCTGAGTATATTAATGAAGAAAGTCAAACAATGTTTCTGTCTTATGAAGCAATAAGAGATGGGATTGGTGGTAAGAAAGATTATAAATTTAAAGCTGGATATACTCTGGACTCTTTAGAAGAGATACCTGGAAGGCATTATCTTAAAGTATTGAATTTAAAATATGTAAGTGCTACAAGACAAGTAGATGCTTTTTTAAGAAATCAAAAAACAAAATTATTAGAGATGCTTATGAGTAATAGAAGCCCTGAAGAAGAAAGTGGCGATGATTCACAATGGTTACGTGTAAATTCATTAAGAGACGAAATCCAAGGTGAATTAGACAGCCTTTCTTACATACAAAGTGCTGGTAATAAGATTAATGAGGAACTAAAGCAACTAGCAGAGCATCATAATTTTCAGGAAATGAAGCTAGGCGTTGACGTGCCGAATGAGAGTGAACTATTTAGACGATTAAAACTTTTATCGTTTGTAAATGAAATCCCTATTCAAGTCGGAGGAGATGGTAGAAAGAATCAAGCCTTTATTGCCTTGTGGGCAGCAATGAATAAGATTCAAAAACAAGATGGACAGCCAGATGAGGTTTCTATTCTTTGTATAGAAGAGCCCGAATCTAATCTTCATCCTCATCAACAAAGAAAGCTGTCGGAATATCTAGTTCATAAATTTGATTCTCAGGTTATACTCACATCGCACTCTCCTTTTATTGCAACAGATTTTATGTCAGATTCTATTATTCGTTTGTATTCTCAAACTGATAAATCAACTGTTGTTGCAAGTAAAGGGGCTTCACGTGAGATTGCAGAGAGAGTAGATGAATTAGAGTTTCGTCTTAATGTCTTTTCCACAGAAGTATACTTTAGTGACTGTGTATTATTGGTAGAAGGTTCTTCGGAGGTTATATTTTATAAAGCGCTCGCAGGACAGATAGGTGTAGATTTAGATAAATTGAATATTAGTATCTTATCTGTTGAAGGTGTTGGTTTTGAACGCTATATTCGTTTATTTCAGGAGCTTGGAATTCCGTGTGTAATTCGTACAGATAATGATTATTTTAAAATCCCTCGAAATCCAACATATAGACTTGCTGGTGTGCAGCGATGTATAAAGGCGATTAAGGTTATTAATGAAATAAATAATTTTAGTAGAAATGAGATTGTAGAAAGATTGTGTTTAGCCTTGGAAGATAAACTAACAGCACTTCCTAATCCATGTGATGACCATAGAAAAACAGTATATGAATTAGTACATGATGATTTTCAGGAATTTAAGGTGTTTATAGCTCAGATAGGTTTGGAAGAAGATTTATTGTATCAATCTCATGGCGTTAAGCAATGTATTTATGAATACTTTAGTCTAACTGAAGAACATACATATCAAGATGCCCTCGAAGAAATGAAGGATAAAAAATCAACCTTTATGTATCATTTTGTAAAACAACATAGAGAATGTTTGAGTACACTTAGGGATTGTCCGATTGCTGAACCTTTATTAGAGTGTGAAAAAATTATAGGGGGACTACGGAGTGGTGAACCAGTTTAATATAGAGGAAGACAGCTCAATAAATGGTAATTTTAATCCTACAGACGAGCAAAGTGCAATCCTAAGACATGAAGGGAATTGTGTAATTGCAGCAGGACCTGGTAGTGGAAAAACAACCATACTGTCACATAAAATTAAACAGATTCTTGAGAGAGGTAAAATATATCAAGGTATTGCAGCTATATCTTTTACTAATAAAGCAAGTAGTGAACTAGCGAGTAAAACATATAAGCTTTGTAAAAATACTAAGCATTCTTTCTTTGGAACAATAGATTCTTTTTATATATCCAATATTATCATTCCATTTGGAAAGCGATACTTTGGATTTCCTAGTGAACATCTAGTCGTTACGAAAACTCCTTTGACAGATGAAACAAGACATGAAGTTGAAAATATTTCTCAAGCCGTTACATCACTTATTCAAAGATATGAGCACGTATCTTTGGAAGAGTTAAGTCAACAAACAATAAGTCCCATCTTAGAGTTAGAGGAAGAGCACATGATTTTCTTGAAAGAGAGGTATCAAGCTGGATTTCTTGATTTACGGCTTGTTCCTGGTATAGCGAATCTTATATTTCTTAGCTCTTCTGTATGTCGAAGATACATAAGTTCTCGTTATACACATTTATTAATTGATGAATTTCAAGATTCTGGATATGAGCAATATCAATTATTTAAACGTATAGCTGACGCGGGTGTGATAAGTTGGGCTGTGGGAGACCAGAATCAATTTTTATATAGATTCTTAGAAAGGAGTCCAATGTACTTAAGAGAGTTGTTCAATCATCCTAATTTTACGACCCTTCCGATGAGTGAGAATCATCGCTCTCACCCATCAATTAATTGCTATGCACAAAGATTATTAGGATATGAGATTGAAATCCCAGAAGAAAATAAGGTTTTTTATCATTTTGTGGAAGGTAATGAGGTTGATATTGGGAGATGGTTTAATGAGAATATTGATTTGATAAAGCAAACCTTTGGTATAGAAAATAATGTCGAGATAGGAATACTTGCCAGAAAAGACATTACTTTGGGCTTGTTTATGCAAGGGTTAGAGGTTCCATATAAATTTTATAGAAAGACACCCTTGGATGAGGACCACACACCAACTGGAAAGACACTATACCATTTGCTTTGTATGTCCTTCGACCAAAAACAATCTGTCACTTCTTTTGTAGAAAACCAGTTTGGAGCGGATTCTCTGAGAAACTTTGGTTTTATAAGGCAGTTAAAGAAAATGATTCAGGAGTTTAAAAGATTGGTGCAGGCATATCAAGAAGGTGAACATCAAGATATAGAAGGAATTGAGGGGACTTTTAGACAAATTTCAGAGTATCTACATCCTAATGCAGAAAGTTTAGAACAAACGATACAAAATATACAAGAGATTTTTTCTAATCCTCGTAATCTAGAAGGGTTTATCCCTGCAAAAAAAGATGAAATTCAGTTGATGAATATTCATAAATCAAAGGGGTTAGAATTCGATTTTGTACTACATTTGGATTTATACCAAACTATAATTCCTTCTGGCGGGTGGGTAATACAAGGAAACGATGAAGAACTTATGGATTCTTTGAATTTACACTATGTTGCAGTTACCCGTGCAAAAAAAGGAATTATTCTTGTTAGTAGCTCTCGTAGATTTCAAACAAGTTCTGGTGAATTTATTAGAGCACATGTCTCCGAGTTTATTACGGAAGAACATTTAGAAATATGGGAATCGTAATTTTTAGGAATAAGGAAAGTAGCAACAAAATAATACAGCATTTGCTGTATTATTTTATAAGAGATTTTATTTAAAATAGTTTTATTAACCACTATATGTTTTTTATTATATTAAAATGTATAATTAATTTAATACTATTAAAGTGGTGATAAATATGACTAGCAACTTTTCATTTTTTTGCGGGAAATGGGATGTACTTGCTAACTTGGGAGAGACAGCGGAGAGAAACGTATATCATGACCCACATACAACATTAATGAAGCTTCGTTTGTTTGGAGAGACACTGACGAAGTTTATTTTAGCATCTGAAAATATTCGAGAAGTATTTGGTACAACGCAAGTAGACCGTATTAATACTTTGCGTAGAGAAGGTTTATTAGAGCCTGAGTTAATTGATATGTTTGAGACGCTTCGTCGTAAAGGGAATCATGCTGTACATGAAGCGGGTTATGGTAAGACGGAAGAAGCAAAGCTATTGGTGCGTTTAGCATTTCGTTTGTCTGTTTGGTTTATGGAAGTGTATGGTGATTGGGATTTTCAAGAACCAGAGTATATAGAGCCAGAACAGGAAGAAGCGATTGATTCTATAAAACTCCAACAAGAATATGAAGAGAAATTCAAAAAGCTTGAAGAAGAGCTAGAAAAAGCTCGTAAACAAGCTGAAGATGAATCAACAGATGTAAAAGTCGAGCGTAAAAAGATATCTAAAAACTTTATTCGTCGTCATCAATTAACAGAAGCAGAAACGCGTACAATCATTGATGAAAAACTACGCTCTGCAGGGTGGGAAGCGGATACGACAACGCTTAACCATCATAAAAATGGTACGCTTCCAGAAAAAAATCGTAACAGGGCAATAGCTGAATGGAAGGTTGATGGTGGCAGAGTTGATTATGCACTGTTTATTGGATTAAAGCTTGTTGGCTTTATCGAAGCAAAAGCGGAGAAAAAAACCATTCCTGGCGCGCTAGAAAGTCAAACGAAAACATATGCAAAACATGTGATTCAGCATGAGGATGAGGTTATTATACCAACAACTGGTGAATACAAGGTTCCGTTTTTATATGCAACAAATGGACGTCCATATTTAAGACAGCTTCAAGAAGAATCAGGGATATGGTTTTGGGATTCACGAAAACCATTACAACATGCTCGTCCACTAGAAGGTTGGCATTCACCTGATGATTTACTACTTCTTCTTAGCCAGGATGACCAAGATGCAAACAAACGACTAGCGGAAGAGAAAATTACAAAGTTTGGTTTGCGTCACTATCAACAAAGTGCAGTTCTTGCGGCTGAAGCTGGATTGAAGGAAGGACAACGGCGAATGTTAATTGCAATGGCAACAGGTACTGGGAAAACTCGTACAGCTATTGCACTCATGTATCGCTTAATTAAATCGAAGAAGTGTCGTCGTATTCTGTTTTTAGTAGACCGTAGTTCTTTGGGGAGACAAACAGAAGATGCTTTAAAGGATACAAAAATTGAAGGGTATTCATTTGCTGATATATATGATGTAAAGTCATTGGAAGATATGGCACCAGAAATTGAAACAAAAGTACATATTGCAACCGTGCAAGGAATGGTTAGAAGGTTGTTCTATAATGATAACGAACAGCTTCCGTCTGTTGGGCAATATGACTTTATTATCGTGGATGAAGCTCACCGTGGATATACGAGTGACCGTGAAATGTCAGAAGACGAGTTGCAGTTCCGTGACCAAAACGATTATATTAGCCAATATCGTCGTGTTATCGATTATTTTGATGCAGCATGTTTAGGGCTTACAGCAACACCAGCACTTCATACAACTGAAATCTTTGGGATGCCGATTTTTAAGTATTCCTATAGTGAAGCTGTTTTAGATGGATATTTAGTGGACCATGAACCGCCGTATTTATTTCAAACAGAGCTTTCAAAAGCAGGGATTACTTTTGAAAAAGATACGGAAGTAGAAGTGTATGACGTTGATAATGGTGAAGTTCAATTAGAAAAAATGGAAGATACCGTTCATTTTGAAGTTGAGCAATTTAATAGACGAGTGATTACAGAACCGTTTAACCGAGCTGTATTAACAAAGCTTGCAGAATACATTGACCCAACTGGGAAAGAAAAGACGCTTATCTTTGCAGCAACAGACCAACACGCGGATTTAATAGTACGTTTATTAAAAGAAGCATTCCAAGAGTTTGGGGATGAAGTAGAAGATGATGCGATTGTTAAAATTACAGGCTCTATTTACAAACCATTGGATGCAATTAAACGTTTTAAAAATGAACGATTGCCAAATGTAGTGGTAACAGTAGATTTATTAACAACAGGTATTGATGTTCCATCCATTACAAACTTAGTATTTTTACGACGTGTACAATCTCGTATTTTATATGACCAAATGCTTGGTCGTGCAACACGTCTTTGTCCTGATATTGGAAAAACACATTTTAACATTTATGATGTGGTTGGTATTTATGACAAGCTTCAAAGTTATACAGAAATGAAGCCCGTTGTAAAAAAACAAAATTACAGTATCGGAGAACTGCAGAATGCGTTGATAAACTCTGAGACAGAAGAAGAAGCAACTTTTTATCGAGACCAATTAGTTGCCAAAATTCAGCGTCGTAAGCAACGTCTAGATGAAGAAGGAAAACAAAAGTTTGAAGAACTTTCAAATGGAAAAAGTGTCGATGAGTGGGCAAAAGATATGCAATCTTACACACCGCAAGATGCAAAACAACAAACAATGTTGTTTGAATATATGGAAATGTATCGAACAAAGGGAGAAAAGCGATATATTTCTAGTGAAGAAGATGCGGTAACAGATGTTATTCGGGGCTACGGAGAAGGAAATAGTCGTCCTGAAGATTATTTAGATGGATTCGTGCGGTTTATCCAAGAAAACATAAATGAAATTCCTGCACTCCATCTTGTGTGTACAAGACCAAAAGATTTAACAAGACAAGATTTACGAGAGTTAATAACAATTTTAGAAACAAAAGGCTTTAAGCAATCTCACTTACAAACAGCGTGGAAACAAACAAAAAACGAAGAGATTGCAGCGGATATTATTAGCTTCATTCGTCAAGCAGCTTTAGGTGAGGCGCTTGTTGACCATGAATCTCGAATTAAGCAAGCTATGCAGAAAGTATATTCACTTCATAATTGGACGCCAAGGCAGAAGAAATGGCTAGAGCGTATTGAAAAACAGCTACTTCAGGTACCCGTTCTTGCACCGACACCAGAAGATGCATTTTCAGAAGAACCATTTCGCAGTCATGGTGGATACAATTTGTTGAAAAGGGAGTTTGGAGAGCTTATTGACAACATTGTCTATACAATAAACGAGAATTTGTATGTTAGTTGAGGAGAATATTTTAAGCCAATTACGTAAAATTAATTGATTAAAATGTTTGAATCCACACAAGAAGTGGTACAGTGAGGAAAGGGAGGTTTAGTAATTTGATAAAATGGGAAGAAGTAACAGGGAAGAACTTTGAACTTTTTATGTACTATACAATGGGGAGATATAATTTTAAGAACAGAGAATGGCATGGAGAAGGTGGAAGTGATAAGGGGAGAGATATAGTAGCATTTACTTATGAGGAACTTCCATTTAAATTAGGTTATGAACGGAAATGGATTGTTCAATGTAAAAAGAGAAAAAGCGCTCCTAACATAACAGAAATATCGAACGACTTAATCACTGCCTCCCAACATAAACCTGATTTTTGGGTTCTGGCGATTACTCTTAATCCAACATCAAATTTTATTGACAATATACATAATATTGCTAAGCAGTATTTACAGGGGGCTAAGCATCGTATCATTACATTAGCTGAAATTGAAGAGATGTGCCATGAAAACCCTGATTTAGTTAATGTGCTATATTACGGAACTCTTAAGAAAGAGGGGGATGAATAATGTTTAATATCAGATTTGATTCTAAAACTGAAACAGTACAATTAGTGTACCCAAACGAGAAAATAGAAATTTTAGCAGATAACGCACCTACCGAGCCAGTTTTATCACCTGACAATACAAAAGCCGTTTACATTTCTCCGCTGGAATGGGAAGTGTTTGGAAGTGTATATTTAGTAAATTTAGAGGATGGTACACAAGAAGTAATAGTTGAACCTGAAAATTCCTATATTCCTAAGAATGTAATTTGGTATGATAATGACCATATATTGGTTATTATTGGATATGGTCAAGGGACGGTTTCCGTAGGAGGTAATATATTTGCTGTAAATGTTAAGACGAAAGTAAAGACACAAATTACAAAATATGAAAACGATGTTCAAGTTACAGACTTATTTATTGAAGGTGAACACTTAAAATACATTGGTATTAAGTATATTGATGAAATGCTAAATGAATCTAGAATTTATGAAAATACTATGTCTTTAAAGAGTATAAAATTTAAAATGCTGTTTTAGTTAATTTTTTACTATTTATTATTTTCTTATTGAAGTAGTGTCTAAAAAATAGCACGTGAAACAGCGTGCTATTTTTTGATATGATGGGATAGCTACATTTTATAATTTGGTCGGAAGGTGAAAATAAAATGAACAACCAAGAAATCGTTCAAAAGTTATGGAATTTATGTAATGTACTACGTGATGACGGGATTACATATCAACAATACGTAACAGAGTTAACATATTTGCTGTTCTTAAAAATGATGAAGGAACAAGGAACTGAAGGGGTTATCCCAGAAGAATATCGCTGGGATGATTTATTAGAGCAAGAAGGTACAGATTTGAAAAAATTTTATCAGCGTTTATTACTTGACCTAGGAAATAGCTCCAATGAAAAACTTAGTCAAATTTATAGTGATGCTACAACGAGTATTGCGGAACCAAAAAATCTAGAAAAAATTATCAAATCTATTGATGCACTTGATTGGTACAATGCTAAAGAAGAAGGTTTAGGAAATCTATATGAGGGCTTATTAGAGAAAAACTCAAGTGAACAAAAATCAGGAGCAGGACAATACTTCACCCCTCGTGTACTAATTGATGTTATGGTTCAATTAATAGAACCGAGGCCTGGCGAGCGTTGTAGTGACCCTGCTGCAGGAACATTTGGTTTTATGATTGCAGCAGACCGATATTTAAAGAATAAAACAGATGATTATTTTGATTTAGACCCACAAGAGGTAGAGTTCCAGAAGAAAGAGGCTTTTACAGGAATGGAGCTCGTAAAAGAGACACATCGTCTTGCATTAATGAACGCTTTATTACATGATATGGAAGGGCGCCTAGAGCAAGGAGATAGTTTATCGAGCAACGGAAAATGGATGAAGAATTTTGATGTTATTTTAACAAATCCTCCGTTTGGTACAAAAAGAGGTGGAGAACGCGCAACTCGTGACGATTTAACATTTGAAACGTCAAACAAACAGTTAAACTTCTTACAGTTAATTTATAATGCATTGAAAGATAATGGAGAAGCACGTGCGGCGGCTGTTTTACCCGATAATGTTTTATCTGATGATGGTGTTGGTGTACAAATTCGTCGTGATTTGATGAATAAGTGTAATTTGCATACTATTTTACGTCTGCCGACGGGTATTTTCTATGCACCAGGTGTTAAAACGAATGTTTTATTCTTTACAAGAGAAAAAACAGACCAAGATAACACGAAGAAAGTATGGGTATATGACCTACGTACAAATATGCCTTCATTCGGTAAAAGGAATCCTTTAACAGAGGCACATTTTGAAGGTTTTATTAAAGCATATCAGGCAGAGGACCGTTCAAAAGTAGAAGATGAGCGTTGGAACGTATTTGCACGAGAAGAAATTGCAAAAAAAGATGACCGTTTAGATATAGGATTAATTGCAGATGAATCGTTATCTGTATATGAAAATTTACCAGACCCAATTGACTCCGCAGAAGAAGTGATTTCAAAACTTCAACAAGCGATGGACTTATTGAATGAAGTTGTGGAAGAGTTGCGAGCAGTGGAAGAGGATGAGGTGGTCACGCAATGAGTAAGAAAAAACAGACCATCGAGGAATTGGTAGAAGAAGCATTAATATCAGAAGAAGAACAACCGTATGTGGTGCCAGTGAATTGGATTTGGACGAAATTGGGTTCTGTATTTGAACCAGGAAAGGAACAGATACAACCTACGGGGAATGAAAAATACATTGGTTTAGAGCATTTAAATAAAGGAGGAGGGATTTTAGAGGTAGGTAATACAGAGGGTGTGAAAAGTAAAAAAGTCGTTTTTAAAACAAATGATGTATTGTACGGAAAATTACGTCCGTATCTAAATAAGCATGCTCACGTAGATTTTGAAGGTGTAGCATCAACTGATATACTTGTATATCGTAATAAAAATATACTGACTAATAAGTTGTTGAATATGTATCTTGATTTACCTCATGTTTTGCAGTATGCCAATGAAAATAGTAATGGAATAAATCTACCTAGGGTTTCACCAAAGAGTATGGATGTTTTGTCATTTCCTCTACCACCATTAAATGAACAAAAACGTATTGTTGAGAAGGCGGAGCGTCTTTTAAATAAAATTGAAGAAGCAAAGCAGTTAATTGAGGAAGCGAAGGAAACGTTTGAGCTTCGTCGAGCAGCTATTTTGGATAAGGCGTTTCGTGGGGAATTGACGAGGAAATGGAGAAGAGAGAACAGTAAAACAGATGGTGTATTTGATTATCTTTCATCTTTAAAAAATATTACCAACTTTAAGGGAGATGGTGACGTTTTAGAACCTTATAGTTTACCATTTGGATGGAAGTGGTCAAGAATAGGTGACTTGTTTCATGTTCAAGTTGGAACTACACCGAGTAGAAAGAATGAAGCATATTGGGAAGGTCAATATCCTTGGTTAAGTTCAGGAGAAGTACAATTCAACAATATAAATGAATCTAGGGAATGCGTTACGGATTTAGCAGTTAAAGAACGTAAATTAAAATTAGCCCCGAAAGGGTCAATATTATTTGGAATGATTGGGGAAGGGAAAACAAGAGGACAAGTTGCATTACTAAATATAGATGCTTTTCATAACCAAAACATTGCCTCTATTTGGGTTTCGGAAACGAAAATCAATAGTTTTTACGTGTATCATTGGCTAATGTCGCAATATATGAAGAATCGCCAAAATAGTGCTGGTAGTAATCAACCTGCCTATAATAAGTCTAGAGTACAAAATCTGTTAATTCCAATTCCTCCATTAGATGAAGTCGATGTTATTGTAAATGAACTAGAGAAATTATTGGGACTGGAAAAAGAAATTAATATTTTGTTATCTTTAGAAGGAAAAATTAGTGATATAAAACAATCCATTTTCTCCAAAGCCTTCCGAGGTGAACTTGGAACAAATGACCCAAGCGAAGAAAATGCAATTGAACTGTTAAAAGAAATTCTACAAGAACAAGTGAAATGATTTTATGAAGACATCCAATTCAATTTGGGTGTCTTTTCTTTTTCTTTTGTTTTCAAGCAAACGGTTTGCCGTTTTAATAATGTGGACTTCCAGTGTTGTCCTACAAGTGTAGCCTCATACATTGTATATATAGGAATTTCTTAATATTTGTTTTTATTTGTGAACGAAATATTTTTATTTAAGAATAAAATCCCTTTTTATGGTAAATAATGCTAATGGAGATGAAAGGGTGATTTTATTGAAAGAGCAAGAAGAGTTGCAGATTGAATCAATTCAATATGTGTACGATAAGGAATTTGAGGAGCAATGGAAAGCGTACTATTTTAGCTTGGTTAAGAAAGAGCTACATCAATTGATGGAGGATGTCGCGCAGCATGAAAAAAACGGTGATATATGTTCGTAGGTCACTAAGTGAAAAGAAGCAAAAGACTTCCATTTCTTATCAAATTAATACGTGTAAAGAATATGCAAGGAAGCAAGGATGGATGATTCATGAGGTATTTAATGAAGGAGAGGTGTCTGCGCGAAGTTCCGAGCTAGAGGAACGAAAAGAGATGTGGCGTTTAATGAACGAAATTAGAAGTGGTTTTATCGAACGAGTTATTGTTTTTAAGCGTGACCGTATTTCTAGGCGGGCAGACCAATATATAGAGTTTGTGGAGCTGTTAAGAATCCATGATGTTTCTATGTATTTTTCAAGTGATAATGAACCGCAAATGTTTGATGGGGTTGTTGGTGATTTTATTGAATTATTATTTGGAGCTATATCAGAACATGAAGGTAATAATATCACTCAAAGGCTTATTCAAGCTCGGATTGCAAAAGTTCACGTAGGGGAATGGTCAGGTGGACGTAAGCCTAAATTTTATCACTTTGAAGAAGTGCAAGTTGAGGTGGAGATAGGTCAAGAGAAAGAAAAGACAGAAAAGAAATTAGCAATTACGGAAAAAAGCAGAAAGGTAATCCATGACATATATGAGTATTTTGTGGAGGGAGATTTCGAAACGATTAAAGTGGCAAATCAAAGGCTTAGACAAAGAGGAGAAATATTTGAAGGTATCGATTTAGCTGAATTTATTCCGAAAGAGCTACACAAAGGTTGGGTGACAGCGAACTATGAAGGCGTGTTAATAAGAAGCAAAAAAGTGAACGAGCGATTAATAGCAGTAGATGATGCTCTTTGGAGCAAAGCGAATGAGAAGTTGAAACAAATGAAAGATGTATTCATTCAAAAAGAAGTAGTGACGGTGAAACCAAAATTAGAAGGTCTATTGTTTTGTAAAATATGTAGCAAACCAGTTCTGGTTAAGAATGGATATTATCATTGTTCTAAGCACAACCAATGTTTACGGATAAAAGTAGAATTGTTGGATAACGAGATTATAAAAACAGTTCATTCTCGAATGGTGACGCATGTAGCAGAGCGTAAGGATGAAATTACTGCTTATGTAACAAAAGAACTTATTATGCCGTTAACAGAGAGGGTCAGGCAGTATGAAATTGATTTAGAAAATTCTCAGAAGAAGTTGCAGCAAGTCACGAGTTTGCGAATAGAAAAACCTTCACAACATAGAACAAAAGAAGAAGAAATTCTTAAAACATATGTCGACGAATATAAGAAATGTTATGGTCAGTTAAAGGCAACAAGGGTGAAGTTAGAGATAAACTGTGAAAAAATTAAAATAGCATTAAATAAAATGTTACCAATTCCAACGCTACAATCATTGTCCAATTACAAACAGAAAGAATTGATACGTTTTTTTGTCAAACGAATCTTACTAAATAAGGATTACAAAATAGGAATTGAGTTTAAAAGTATGATAAAAAAATAAAGAGGAGGAAATTGAGTGTCTCAAAAAGAGATGAACATCGAGGAACGGCTACTTAATGCAAAAAAAATTGGGATATATCAGCGTGTCTCAAAAGAGCATCAAGAACACACACGTCAAAACGAAGTCATTTCACAGTATTTAAAAAATGTTGAGAACGTTGAGATACAGGATTTTAAAGATACTATGTCTGCCACAAAAAAGTCTTTTTCAAAACGCCCCCAGCTAAAGGAGTTACTACAAGCCGTAAAAGAAGAGGATATTGATGCTATTGTTGTATCGGATTATGACAGACTCTCTCGTCAACCTAAAGAACATGATGTTCTCCGTAAATTATTTCAACAATTAAATATTCCTGTTATTATTGCTTCAAAAAATCAACTGTATACTGCTGATGATATTATTCGAAATATTATTGAAGTAGGGTTAAGTAAACTTGAAACTGATAATATGTCGGCTCGTATTCGCCACTCGTTAAAAGAAAAAATGAAAAATGGGAGATGGCGAGGAGGTGTAGTTCCGTATGGTTTTGTTGTAGAAGAGTCAGGGGATGAGAAAATTTTGGTTGCTGTAGAACCAGAAATGAAAATTGTACAGGAAATTTTTGATTGGTACAGCACAAGTGGAACGTTTAATAGTGTCGCAAAGAAACTAAATAAAGTATATGGCGGATATGAATCTAAACATAAAGAAAAAAAGAAATGGACAGCGAACAAGGTAAAGTATATTGTGACGAACCCGATTTATATGGGGGTGTATGCTTACCATCGCTTTAATTCAGTAGGAGGGTATGCATTTAAGGAGAGAAAGGAATGGAAGGAAGTCGAGGAGACAAGTATTATCATGAATTCTCCCATTCCCAAAGAGCAATGGGAACGATGCTGGCATAAATACAATAAATTAAAGTCGAGTGCTCCAAAGTTTGTGAATACATCATTTTATTTTAAAGGGATTTTGAGATGTATGTGTTCTATATGCAATGGAGCATATTTTCGTACAAAAGACCAACGTAGCAAAGGAAGAGGCGATAGATGGTATATTAGTCAGTGTAAAAGAAAAGTGCGTGCTACTAAAGTGGATGAAGAATTTGATAAATATTGGGAATGGTTATGTGATAAAAGTCATAGGTTGTTTCAGGAGGAAATGAAGCAACTTTTGCTGAAGGAACTAGATACAATGCAGGTCGCAAAGAACGATAAAGATATTATGTATACTCAAAAACTGGAGTTGTTAAAAAAATTGAAGTTGGAACTTCAGAAAATCAATAAGGATATGGACATTGGAGAGAAAGAATTTATTGAATGTGAAAATGACCTATGGATAGCGTTGATTGTGACAAAACAGCAAATCGAAGAACAAATTTCACAATTAAAGGGAGAAATAAAACGGTTAACTTTTACGATTGAAAAGCTTGAAAATATTATGAATGAAGAAAATGGGAAAACATTTGATTCTACTTTGCTTTCAAAAAAGTTTGAAGACCATGCGGATAAACGTTCAATCGTATTAATGGTTGTGAAAGAATGTAAATATGTCATTGATGAGAACGATACGGCTAAATTTGAGTTTGTTTTTAACTTACCGTTTAATAATTATCTACAAATGTAACACACTACGTAAATGAAAAAAATGAAATGTTGAAATTAATATTGTTAAAATGATAATGTGCAATTAAAAACACACACATTCTTTATGGAGGTTGCAGAAAGAGTGTCTGCTTTGAGGAAGTAATGTAGAATTTTATCTACATACGGAAGTAAAAGGAAGTTAACCATCTATATATATAGTAGGTGATTAGCTTCCTTTTCTCTTTTAAATATTTACTTACAACTACCATCCACGACTTATATCGTGATGACCAATGTCGACTCTTATAGCTTCACTGCGACTTCCTTTTTTCCATACCACACAATAAATATCGAATTGGCTGCTTGGAGGAAAGCCTTGGAAGAAGCTACTTTCAACCACTAAAAATTTACTATCCAGTTCTTTATTAAAACCTCTGTTTTCTAAATCATGCATTTTTAATTTGCTACCTGATTCAGGAGATAGGGTATACATACCTGAATCCACAGTTTTACCATTTTTCGAATAGCGACCAACACGGTAACAGATTTCATCCGTATTCTCTTTTTCCCATTCTTTTTGTTTCTCCATTTGTTCCCATTCTGCTTTGCGTTTTTGTGCTTCCTCTTCTTCTTTCTTTTTTTCTAATTCTTCTGCTTCTCTTTCTTCTTGTGATAGTCTGTAAGAACTGTCATCGCTGCAACCAGTTAGAACAGTAAATAGACTCATAAAACCAATCAAAAGTAGTAACTTTTTCAATAGAATCGCCCCTTTTGTTTATCATTTGGAATGTGTTTATTGAAAAGCTTGAAAATATTATGAATGAAAAAATGGGAAAACGTTTGCTTCCACTTTGCTTCCAAATGAGTTTGTTTTTAACTTACCGTTTAATAATTATCTACGAATGTAACAAACTATGTAAATGAAAAAAGTAAAATGTTGAAATTAATATTGTTAAAATGATAATGTGAAATTTAAAGAAGAAAGATTCTGAAGGGGGGGAGAATCTTTCTTCTTTTTTGGCTGGATTTGCATAACATAAATAATGATTTTTCCTTTTTAATCAAAAATTTAAAGGGGAAAAAAGAAATAAAGTTAAATTAAATGAAATTAAAATTGGAAATGGTTTGTACATATAGAAAACAATTAATTTGAATATAGTTCGGTTGGGATTTTTTTATTATACGTAAATATTCTATTCGACAAAACGAAATAAATAGTAGTTTATTTCACTAGGGAAAATGGTATTTTATTTTTTAGATATCCTTATTGTGTCGGTGATTTGTACAAGTTCCTGTTTAGTGTCGGTTATTTGCTACAATCTCTATAGAGATTGTAGCAAATAACCGACTGATAAAGTCCTTGATACAGCTGAGACCTTACGTGGCATAAGGTCTCAGCTTATTGGTGTTAATTATGAATATTTAGACAATACGTGCACTTGCTTTTGTCGGTTTTTCGTTCCACTGTCGATAGTTTGTCGGTTATTTGTTCGTTAATTAATCAATATTGCTTCGTCAATGTTATATAAGGAATGTTGATTAATTAATGTTGTTATAGGATTTTTTTGAATTCAATGGCAGTCCAAAGTAATTTATCAAGGTTTGTTTCATATAATCACAGCAGGACTAACTTTCTAGGGAGGATAATGATGGGGCGAACATTTAATACGGAAGAAGCTTTGAAAATTCTTAAAGACTGCTATATTACGGATTCTGTTCAAACTTTGCGAAAATGGATACGAGAGGGGAAAATTATTGCAACAGGTTCCCCGTTTAAACAAGAGGGATACACTATTAAGGAAGAAGATTTAAAGTCGTTTATTGAAGAAGAGCGGCCAGGATTTTTAGATATTTTAAAGGTTTATCATCAAGTTAATGATAAGATTCCGCTGGGGATTACGTTAATAATCAACCGAAGTGAACCAGAGTTGGTTACTTTAATTGAGGCTCCTGAGGAAGAAATGGAAGAGAAAGCTTTATGGGAAACTAACTCTAATGAATTAGGGACAATCCTTGAGATGCTTTCGGAACTTGAGCTGCAGATGCAAGAATTAAAGGGGATTGTAGAGAAAGGGAAAAACGAAGTTAGTGAAGATAAGGAACTTAAAAAGTTGGTAGATATAAAAATCGAGCAGATAAAAAATGAAATAACTAATGATGTTATGGAGGAGTTAAACAGCCAAGTGAGTGTAGTGAGTTCTACAATAAATAAAGAGGGGAATTTAGGAAGGCATGGTAAGAAATCAGAAGAAGAGTTTATTGCGTTTTTAAGGAAAGATTGTTGGAATCCTCGTCCAGAACTTGGGAAGTTGAAAGGAAATATGAACAAAAGATTTAAAGAAGAAGCTAAAAAGTGTTATTCGCTCTTTTATAATGAGGCTGGTCTGTTCCGTGATGGAGAGTTGTTTAATGAAACTGAAAAGAAATTAGAGCATAAAATAGTAGTAAACAACCAAGAGATAGTGATTAAGGCGGAGAATAGGAAGGGATTAATGGAGCAATATTTTGAACTTGCTTTTTTACCTATGATGCAAAATGGAGAAGTGAAACTAGAGAATGATTTATTTCCGATATGGGATGATGAAGAAAATGATGGGGATATAGAAATTTTAGATTTAGCTGATAAAATCAAATTGGATGTAGACAAAAAAGCGGATGTTTCTTAATCCGCTTTTTTATCGTAGTTTTTTGTGCATAAACCAATCTATAGATGTTTCTAAATTATGTATAAGGAACTCGGCAGCTTCTGCATCGATTTCTTGGAGGAGTTTTATTTGTTGTATCGCTCGATTGAGGCGAGAAGAGGTTTCATCATTTGTCTCAAAGTTAAGTGGGAGTAAAGCAAGTTCTTCTTGTAACCTTTGAAGTAATGTAAAGTTAATATTCTCCGTTTTTCCTGTTTCTAATTGGCTTAAGTAGCTTGGTGATATATCTAAAACCTTAGCGAATTCGTTTAAACCAAATCCTTTTTGAATACGAAGCTCCCTTATTTTTTCACCTATGTTTCTTAATATATTATTTCCCTCCTTTTTGTTTGTGCTTAAAGCAGATATTTCGCTATGGGGTTGATAAATCCCTTCGGATTATTGATGAAATATTAGGAGTCATTCGTAGTTTATTCTAATAATTTGGTATTTAAAAATTATTCTATGTTATGATTATGGTAATAAATTACCAAGGGTGACTGGCTATGAATGATATTGTTAGTGAGAAATTAATTGAAGTTGTAGAACCGCAGTATAATAAAAAAGTTTCGAATCATCAATTATTAACGGGGGCCTATATTCCTCCGATTGATAGGTTGAAAATTATTTCTCCAAGTGAATTTGAAGAACTAGTAGAAGAATGGTTGTGGGGTTATCTCAATAAAAAGCATGAAAAAGTAGTACGTGTAGCAGGGGCTGGTGATAAGGGAAGAGATGTTATTGCTTATGAGAAGTATTCTAAAGATAAAGATGCAGTTTGGGATAATTATCAATGTAAGCATTATAATGCTCCTCTCACTCCTGCAGAAATGTGGGTTGAATTTGGAAAGCTTTGTTACTACACATATAAAGGAGTATATACCATTCCGAGAAGGTATTACTTCGTTTCCCCTCATGGAGTAGGAGGTAAATTGTTTGATTTTATAAGTAAGCCAGATACTTTGAGGACTGAACTAATTAAAGAATGGGATGACAAATGTTTAAAAAAAATTACAAAAGTAGAAGAGGTACCCTTAACAGGAGATTTCAAAATATATGTTGAAAACTTTGATTTTTCAATTGTTGATACCATTAATCCTGGCGAATTAATTTCCCAGTATCAGCAGACTATTTATTTCCCATTTAGATTTGGTGGAGGGCTTAAAAAATTGCCTAGCCGTCCAAGTAAAGCACCTGATGAAATTAAACAAGAAGAATTACTTTATGTTAAAAAATTATTTAATGCTTATGCGCATCATAAAAAAAAGAAAATAGATAGTATTGATGATTTAAAGCAATATAGGACTTTAATGGGTCATTTTAATAGACAAAGAATTTGTTTTTATCAGGCAGAAGCATTGAAAGTTTTTGAAAGAGATACCATTCCAGAAGGAATAAATGCGTTTGATGAGGTGAAAGACCAGGTTTATCATGGAATTATTGATACTGTGTATTCTAATCATGAAGATGGTTTTTCAAGGGTTAAAGCAGTAACGGATAAAGCAATGAGCATTGTTATTAGTTCAGATAATATTTTTAGCGATATTATTAATGTGAAGGATAAGAGTGGTATATGTCATCATTTAGCAAATGAAGAAAAATATTTAGAGGAAGAAATAACATGGGTGATAGATGATGAATAAATTTTATTCTAATAGAAATATAAAAATTTTTAACACTTCTATGGAAATGGGATTAAGGGCTTTAATAATACTAGATGAATTATCACAAGAACCGATTGATTTGAATAGATTAATTATTTATGACTATCTTATAACACATGGTAATGATTTTGATGAAAGGATTGAAAGTCTACATCCATCTGTCCCCCACCGTTCTGGTGAACTTGTTATTAAAAGGAAAGTTATGCAAGAGGGGATAGATTTAATGTATTCAAGAGAGCTCTTAGATGTAGAGTATACAAGTTGTGGTATCTTTTATAAATCTAATCCGTTGAGCTCGTTTTTTATTAATTATTTGGAATCTGAATATGCATTGGATTTGATTGAACTTACTAAAGTGGTGGTTCAAAGATTTAAACATCTTTCAGATGAGGAATTAAATTTATATATAAAAAGAAATATACCTAAATGGGGTAGTGAATTTACTAAAGAATCACTAGTAAGGGGGATTTTCAGTGAGTGAAATAGGCTTTTATATACGTAAGCTTATTGTGATTGGCAATGGTGTGGAAAGCGCTTCTGTAGATTTTAAGAAGGGATTAAATGTCATATCTGGACCATCTGATATAGGGAAATCCTATATTTTTGAATGTATCAATTACATGTTGGGTTCAACAGCTAAGCCTAAAAAAATAGCTGTAGGATATTCTTCTATTTTAATGGAGCTCATATTGTATACTGGAGAAATCTATACTCTTAAAAGAGATTTTGGAAAAGAAGAGGTTGAGGTTTACCAAGGCTCTAGTGAGTCAATACAAGAGAGTTCTGTAAGTATCTTGAGCTGTAAACATGATAAGGATAAGAAAGATAATTTATCTGCTTTTTTACTTGATAAATCCAGTTATAAGCATCCTAGTTATGTTAGAAAAAATCAAAAAGGTGAAACTCGTACTTTGAGCTTTAGAGATTTATCGATGTACATAGCTATAAGTGAAGATAAAATAATAAAAAAGCAATCCCCTATTTTATCTGGTCAATATACTTCGGCAACTGTAGAGAAATCTATATTCAAATTGCTTATATCTGAATTTGATGATAGTAAGGACAAGGATGCTTCAAATACCAGCGGCTTATCGATAAAGAAATTAGAGGGGCAAATAGAGCTGTTAGAACGATTGATAAATAAAGAAGAAATTGAACTGTTAGAGTTGGAGTTAACAAGAGAAGGGGGGGGCAATGAGTTTATAGTAGCTAATAAAATGGCAGATATTGAATTGGAGATTGAAAGGGTAAATGAGGAAATTAAAAATCAAACTAGTATTAGAAGAGAATTATGGAATGAAATAGAAAAAGATAAGTCGAAAAGTATTGCTGTTTTAGAATTAGTGAAGAGATTCAAGCTTTTAAAAGAACATTATGATGTTGATTTAAAAAGATTGAATTTTATTATTGAGGGAAATCATTACCTTTCTCAATTGAATGTTTCTTTATGTCCATATTGCGGTAGGAATTTGGACAGTGGCAAATGTCTTGACAGTCATTGTACATTCGATAATCCTGTAGAAGAGGTATTTGTTTCGATAGAAGCTGAAATAAATAAAATAAAACGACAATTATTAGATTTGAATTCAACAATTGAACAATCAAAAATTGAATACAGTGAATTACTTAGCACAATCGAAGAAAATCAAGTAGAGTATAATAAAATAAATAGTAGGATAAAAGAATTCTTAGAGCCTCAGGAAACAAATTTAAAGGAATTGTTGAATGTTTATATTCAAGAAAAAGAATTATTAACAAGGTATAATTTGATTCAGTTGAAAATAGAGGGATTAAATAATGAAAAATCATTAATAGAAACTAAACTTCACACAAAAACTACGCCTAAAGTAAAAGAAAAAGAAGAGAATGAAGGCACGATATTAAGTTTGTATAATGATTTTTGTGAATTTGTGTCAACTACTTTGAAGGATTGGAAATTTTCTGTGAATACCGATGTGACCTTTAAGGACGGTATTTTTTATGTTGATTCTAAAGCAACTGAGGACTATGGAAAAGGATATCGAGCTATTATTTACAGTGCTTTTGCAATTTCTTTAATGCGGTTCTGTAAAAGTAATGCTAAACCTCATCCAGGATTTGTTGTTCTTGATTCGCCGTTAACTACATATAAAGGTAAAAAGTCTGTAGAAGATGTCAAGGGAGATATTCAAAATGCGTTTTTCGAAGATTTAGTGTCTTTATCCGATAATATGCAAGTTATCGTTCTTGAAAATAAAGAACCTAGTGACGAAGTGAAAGAAAAAATTCATTATATAGAATTTACGAAAGATATTAATTATGGTAGATATGGCTTTTTTCCTGAAATTACGAGTGAATAAGCGGTCGTAAAAATAAAAAAGGCATCAGTATGATGTCCTTTTTATTTTTATGCTCAACTTTTTAAAAATAGGATTAAGAAGTATTAAATTCCTTGCATATAATTACAGAACAAAATTGCTTTTAAACTATGACGCAGTCTTGTACCATGAAGTTTCTTTCTTGATAGCAATATGGTGTATAAAGCATATCAATAGAAGTGCTATGGTTCCAATTGGAAAAGTAAGCGGATTTTGAAAAGCCATATGCCACATGTTGTTTTATATGCATCTGTACGTGCTCTTTTTCTTTACCAAATACCGAGTATGAACATAAATTTGTATTCTTACTACAAAATACAGGTTTTGGCATGCCCATTCCAAAGGGTTCTAGAGTGTGTAAATCATGAAACATGGTTATAGGAAAAGACTCAATAGGTATGGCTCCAACATACCAGTTAACGGGTATAGATACTTTTTGTTTCATGGCGGCTAATTGAATAGCATAACGAAATAGTTCAATTTGGTTGTCGTCTGGAGTGATGGAAAATCCAGCAGCCATTGTGTGTCCGCCGAATTTCTTTAAATACTCTCCGCATGCTGTAATACATTCAATAATAGAAAAACCACTACTTTGTAAACTCCTAGCCGAACCTGTTCCATCATTTGCGATAACGATTGCTGGCTTTTTGTAATGATTCACAATACGTGAAGCGAGAATTCCGATAATACCTTTATGAAAATCACCTTTTACAACAATAACAGGGGATAAATAAAGGCGTTCATTTTGAATAATTTCTATTGCGGACTTAAAGTGTTCGATTGTAATTGTTTTTCGTTTTTCATTTAAAGAGATAAGTTCTTTAATTTGCTGTGTGGTTGCTTCAGTACATTGAAGAATCGATGCGGCAAGGTTTGGGTCACCAATACGACCGCATGCATTAAAAATGGGCCCAATCAAAAATCCAATCGTCGAACTATCGATATTTTTTGTTTTTAGTGTATCCAGTAATATTCGAAAAGCTTTCCGCGGTTGTTGTTGTAGTTTTCGAAGTCCATAATAGCAAAAAACTCGATTTTCATCTTTTAATGGCATCATATCTGCGATAGTTCCTAGCGTAACAATATCTAAAAACTGTTCTGTTTCTTTAATCCAATCTCTATTCAAGGTGATATAGATTGCTTGTACTAGTTTTAAAGCAACCCCTGCTCCGCAAAGATTAGGAAACGGATAGGTGTTGTCCTTGCGTTTTGGATTTAGAAATGCTAAACAATCGGGTCGGTCATTTAATACTTCATGATGGTCAGTGACAATGACATCAACTCCTTTTTCTTTTGCAGCTCGTAATGCATCGTGAGCGCTTGAACCATTATCTACAGTGATGATTAAAGAGACGTTTTTAGGTAATTGCTCAACAGTATTCACTGATAGTCCGTAACCTTCCGAGCGAAGGGGAAGCTGAGTGGTAACATTTGCGCCGAGTTCTTGCAATGCCAAATAGAGAATAGTTGCAGCTGTAATGCCATCGCAATCATAGTCTCCAAAAATATGAATGCTTTCTTTTCGATAGATAGCTTGTAAGGTACGTGTCACAGCAGGCTTCATTTCATCCATAAGAAAAGGATTATACATGTTTGTTAGTTTTGGATAAATTAAAGCATCTAGTTTCTCAAAGTTAGAAAATCCTTGATTGTATAGGTGTTGTGTTAATAAAGGGTGTAATTGAAATTGAGCTGAAAGGTATCTAATATCAGCGTACTTTGGATGATGTTGTAATGGAATTCTTGAAACCCAGTGCATAAAAGAGCCTCCTTTGTTTGGTCATTATCTTTATTGTTGGTTATTTTTGTGATTTTATTCATGAATAAGAACAAAATGTTTTTATTTGAGAATAAAAGGTTAAATATTCCACATACTACACTCAAATGAAGAGAGTGAAAGGATGATGGATACGTAGAAAATGTTGCATGTAGCTAGCTTCATAGAAATACAGTTCAACAAAGAAGGTGATAGCATTGCAACTTTATGCAGTATATGTTCGGGTATCTACAGACCGAGATGAGCAAGTGTCTTCTGTTGAGAACCAAGTGGATATATGTAGAAATTGGTTAGAAAGAAACGGATTTATTTGGGATGAAAGTTGTGTATATAAAGACGAAGGGATTAGTGGAACGTTGTTTATTGACCGTCCTGCCATACAATTGATATTAGAAAAAGCAAAGCAAAAGAAAATTGATACGGTTATCTTTAAATCCATTTCTCGATTAGCTCGTGATTTAAAAGATTCACTTGAAATACGAGAAGTTTTTTTGGCGCATGGTGTTCGGATTATTTCAGTTGAAGAAGGATATGATTCGAATAAAGCAGGGAAAAATGACATGGCATTTGAGTTATGGTCATTGTTTTCCGCTCAATATAGTCGAACATTATCTTCTAGTATCAGTGCTGCCTTAGCAGCGAAGGTAAGGCGCGGAGAGCATATTGGAAAAGTACCGTATGGGTATGACCGTGTTGAGCAAAAATTGGTAATTAAAGATGAAGAAGCTCAGGTTGTTCGTCAAATTTATAAATGGTACAACGATGGATGGGGATTTAAGAAGATTTCAAATGAGCTAAATAATCTAGGTATTAAGCCGAAAAATAATAATGTGTGGCAGCTTACGTCCGTACAGAGGTTAATTCGTAATACGATTTATAAAGGGATGTTTATTTTAAATCAATATACGAATGTGAAAGTTGGAGGGAAAAAGAAGCAAATTAGAAATCCGCCAGAGAAGTGGTTAATTTTTGAGGACCATCATCCTGCTATTGTTGATAAAGAAATATGGGATGAAGCTAACAGGGAACAAGCTCAATCGAGAAAAGTACGCATTACACCTTGGAATGAATTTCGCTATTTGGCAAAATGTTCAGAATGTGGTTCGAATATGGTTATTGTTCAATCGCACCGAAAGAAGAAAAATGGAGAACGGACAGAGTGGAAATATTTGAAGTGTTCTCAATATCGACGTGCAGGACGGCATGGTTGTGTGAACCATATACCTATTCAGTATGGAGATTTTCGAGAGTTTATCCTTAACTTGCTAATGAAGAAGGGAGAATCTGTTTTGCTGAACCTTAGACCGAATGTGGAGAATGAACAAGTTAGGAAAGAGAAGAAGTTAAAGCAGATATTAAAGCAAAATGAACAACGTACAAAGAATCTATTGGAATTGTATTTAGATGGCTTAATTAAAAAGAACGAATTTGAAAAGAAACGAAAAGAGATTGAGGAAGTCGTGGTGAAAACAACAAACGAATTGTTTCTTATAAATAAAGCTGAAACCGTACAAACAAATATAAAAACGATTAAAGAAGCGTTTGAAGAATTGAAGAATCAAAATCAAGATTTGTTGGATGTTTTTCAAACGTTAATTGAAGAAATTGTAATTCATCCTGATGGAACAGTTGATATTGCATATACGTTTGAAGAACCTAGATGAAATATCTCACCTAGGCGCTATGGAATTATTTGATTAATTGTAATGGTTGAAAGCTAGTTGTAAACCCAATGAGGCTAGTGTTACAGTCTGTTATTAAAGAACTTTATAAGTTCTTCTTGAGAGTCCTTCTTCTTTAGCAATTTTAGCTATTGTAGATGGCGAAGTGTTAAATATTTGAGCAATTTCTTCGTATGTATATCTATACTTAGAGCTTCCTGAGAAATTTTTCTCTTTTAAATAATTAATAATATCTCTTCTTTCTACGTTTCCTAATCTTTCTTTTGTATTGCTTAATTCTGCTTTGAGGTCATTTACTGTCTGTTCTAATCTTGCTAATTTTTTGCTTAGTTGTTGGTCATTCGTTTGTAGTTGTTTCATTGTTGGTCTCTTTGCCATATTAATCCCTCCATATTTAAGTTTCTAAAAAATGTTTCCCTATTTTTAATTTGGTTATGCAATGAAAGTTGAAGGGGGGCGAGTGAAGCGACTAATAGTGTTTGCAAAAACTACGCATCTCAAACGCAATGCAAAAGCTAGGAGTTAAAGGACGTTCACAAGCAGTTGTTGAGCTTCTTCGCATGGGAGAGCTCGAACTATAAAAAGAAAGCCGACTTTTAAATAAAGAGTCGGCTATTTTTCTGTTTATATTTTGAACTTAAAAAAGGTATCTCAGACTTTGAGAGGGAAGATATGTTTAAGAAACGTTAAGAATAACTACTTTAGAACATGATGAGGTATTTAGGATAGGTATCTTTGTCATTCACAAATAAGAAGGTGCAAGTATGAAGTTGTATTTTAAGGATATGGAGATAGGTGAAATTAAAGATGTTTTTGGAGACATGCCATGGATGTATGGAACAATTCGTCTATTCGAGAATAGTAAACCGTTCCAAAAATATTTTCGTGAGATGGTAGACGAAGATAGTGTATTTGATTTTGAAAGCATAGACTCTGAATTTTCATATGAAGAAAATTGGTCTATTTTTGATGAAGATGATCAGCGGTATTTAGGGATTAATATACCTGCTATTCATATGGAGGAAAACACGATCGCGTGGCGCTGGAGATAAAGTTATCAGGTCGTGAACATCTTTGTATGAAAGAATTCAAACGAGAACAATAAGCAGACTTTTATAAAAAAGGTCAGCTAGTTGTTCTCGTTTTTTCGCTTGCTATATGAATGATAAGAACACTCCATACATAAATAGGTAGTAAGGAGGAGATATGTTGAAAAGGATATTGTTAGTTTCAACAAGCGCTCATGATATGAATGGACACCCGACTGGTTTGTGGCTGGAAGAGCTCGCAGCTCCTTATAATGTATTTAAAAAGGCTAAGTTTGATGTTGATATTGTGTCGATAAAGGGCGGTAAAGTACCTATTGATAGAGTGTCTATTCCGAACGGGATACCTCGTGAATTTAAGCATGTCACTTCTTTATTACAAAATACGAAGCCGATCTCAAAGGTTCATTTTTCGGATTATGATGCGGTTTTATTTGGTGGTGGGCACGGGGCAATTGTAGATTTTCCGGGTAATCCATATGTTGCAAATTTAATTGAGAATATGTACAACAATAACCGGGTTGTCGCGGCTGTTTGTCACGGAGTAAGTTCTTTAGTCGGTGTGAAAAATAAGGACGGATCGTTTTTTGTTGCCGGCAAGCGTATAACAGGTTATACAAATGATGAGGAAAAAGCTGTACATTTAGAAAAGCGAGTGCCGTTTTTATTAGAAAGTAAATTGAAAGAAGAAGGGGCTTTGTTTTATGTTGCTCCAAATTTCACGCCGCATGTTGTGGTAGATGGGCATTTAATTACAGGGCAAAACCCGCAGTCTAGTATGGAAATAGGAAAAGCTATAAGAAGAGCTGTTAATACATTATAGAAAAAGTGCTCGCTACTCATAAAGATAGCGGGCATTTTTTCTGTAGTGTAAATGCCCCTTAAACTAAAAAGATATATTGAGTATAGTGACTTCATTTATAATTAATCGTGAATTTGCTATACTATTTTGTATGGACAAAAGGGGAGGCTCTTTTTATGAGAAAAGTTGCGTGTGCAAATACTTATATTAATAAAATAAAGCCCGTTATTAGAAAAACGAGTTTTAGCCAATTGAAAATAGATGAAATTGCGAAATATATGGATATTAGTAAAGCTACTTTATATAAACGTTTTTCTTCAAAAGATGAGATTATTGAAGCAGTGGTAGAAGATTTTATGAACTACCTTCTTGAAGGAGATGCGGATAATCAAGATGAAAGTATGTCTTTTGCAGAACGTTTCCAAAAGACGTTTATCCACTCTTTGAAATGTGTGACATATATTTCTGATGTCTTTTTACAAGATTTAAAAGAGGCATATCCGCATTTATCTGATCAGCTAGTCGCTGCACAACAAAATCGTAATCATAATTTGCAAATGTTTTTTGAATCCGGTATGGAACAAGGCTACTTTAATAAAATGAACGCACAATTATTTATGGTGCAAGATGATGTGATGTTAAGACGTATTATAGACCATTCTTTTTGTATTCAGTATGATATTACATTAAAGAAAGCGATACTTGATTTTTATCAATTAAAGAAGTATCAACTTTTTAAACCAGAGTATATAGAAGCAATTGATGATTCGGAAATTGAAAAAGAAGTTATTGCTATTTTGCAAATGATTTCGTAAAAAAGCAGGTTTTCCTATGGTAATGGAAAACCTGCTTTTTTTATTACATGTTATTTTTTACGTGTTGTAAGACTAATTCAGCTACTGGACCACCTGAAGCTGGGTTTTGACCAGTGATAACACGATTATCTTCTACAGCGTAAGCTTCCCAAGGTTGCGCAGCTTTTTCATAAAGTCCTCCATTTTTAATGAGTTCATCTTCAGTTAAAAATGGAACAAATTGATCTAATTCCGCTAGTTTTTCTTCCTCGTTTGAGAATCCCGTTACTTTTTTACCGCTAATTAAACGTTCTCCATTACTTAATGTGATATGAAATAAACCAGCAGCTCCGTGACAAACAGAGGAAACAATTCCGCCATTTTCATAAATGTTGCGGCTAATCATTTGAAGTTCTTTATTTTCTGGGAAGTCCCAAATAACGCCGTGACCACCAGCATAATAAATCGCAGCGTAGTTTTCCGGATTCACTTCACTCGGTTTCATTGTAGAACCGAGACGATTCATAAATTCTTTCTTTTGATACCATTCCCAATCAATACTCTCCGCCATTGTTAAACTATGCGGATCAATCGGTGTATAGCCGCCTTGTGGGCTGACATAATCTACTTCGTAACCAGCCTCTTCTACTTTTTTAACGAAATGGACAGCTTCGCCAAGCCAAAGTCCAGTCGCTCTATTTAAATTTGGATATTTTTCTATGCTCGTTAATACAACTAACATTTTTTTCTTCATCATAATCCTCCTGTAATGTTTCTTCTATATAAAAGTTCTTTACTTACTTGATTTTATTAAGTTAGATATTGCAAATTTGAATAACCATGTCACAGTCCTCCTTATATCGGATTCGAAATTAGTGTATAATAATTTTTGAACAAAGTAAACTAAAAACACTAAATTAGTTTACTTTGTATATTTTTCATTGACAAACTGTAATGCTGAAACTATGATAGTTCCATGAATGTCGAACAACGTACATGTTTCGTTTTGAATTCAGTTTGTCGCGCGATAAATGTATACATTTGATGAAGTTGTTTAATAGTGATAGCAGGGCTAAACAACTTTTTTTTCATTTACAGTTACTACAATCAGGAGAGGTGTTACACATGGGGAAAGATATAAGTAACCATTCAAAATGGTTTGTTTTCACATTATGTTTTATCGTTTTATTAGGACCGATGAATGCGGTTTTATTTAACGTAGCGTTAGAGGATATGGCTCATGATTTATCTATTAGCCAATCGAAGGTAAGCTGGGTTGTAGTAGGTTATTCCTTAGTTGTCGGTATCGGTTCGATGATCTATGGGAAGTTGGCTGATCGTTATAGTGTAAAAAAACTATTAATTATTTCAATTATCATATTTGTAGCAGGTTCTATTATTGGATTTATGAATCAATCTTATGCGATTACCATTCTCGCAAGATTAGTGCAGGCGAGTGGGGGCGCGGCGTTTATTGCGCTTAGTATGATTGCAGTGGCAAAATTAGTTGCTCCTGCTAAGAAGCCTGGTGCGTTAGCAATGATTAGTTCTTCTATTGCATTAGCGATAGGTATTGGTCCTTTAGTTGGCGGAGCTATTACAAATACATTGGGGTGGCCATATTTATTTTTATTTATGGTTATTTCAGTAGTGGGGATTTTCTTACTTATAAAATTTATGCCAGAAGAAGCGCAGCATACGGATGAAGCTTTTCATTTTGATTACACCGGCGTGGTATTATTATTTGCATTCATTACGACGGTTTTATTAGGTGTAAATATTAATAGTTGGCTATTTGTGTTATCGGTTGTTTTCTTATTTTTATTCACAGTTCGTATGAAGAACGCGGAGCATCCACTTATTGATATTGAGTTGTTTACAAATAAACCATTTCTTCGTTTAATAGCGGTTGGATTTATAATGAATGTGGCGTTATGTGCTAGTTTATTATTATTACCATTACTGTTAGGAAGAGAACACGGATTGTCTCCATTCGTTATTGGAATTGCATTGTTTGTTGCGTCAATCTTTGGTATTGTATCTAGTTTTATTACTGGGAGGATTGTTCCTTCGTTTGGAAATGTGAACATGATTTATGTAGCGTCTGTCATTATGATCGTTGGCTTTTTAATTTTAGGGCTTATTCCCAATGGGAACTTAATGGTTATTTTAGTGGCGATTATTTTAACATTTATGAGTTATTCAGCTATTCAAGTATCAGTAAACACATTTATACCAAAAACATTACATCCAGCTAAAGTTGGGGTAGGTCTTGGCTTATATAATTTAATTAACTTTTTCGGTATGGCATTTGGACCAGCTGTTGCGAGCAAAATTATGGAATCTACAAATAGTTATCGTTTGAATTTTATTTTTAATCGTCATGTTAATTTCTGCTCATTTCTTCTTATTAATAGGAATGTCTTCTTTTCAAAAAAAGATGGAGCGATAAATACGCGCTTTATATAGAAGAAACCGACTTTCGTATAGAAGGTCGGTTATTTTTCTGTCTTGCAAATTATGAAAAAAAGGAGCAAAATAAAAAAGGTCCTAGTCTATACAGGTACAAATGAAAATTTTCATACAGAAGCAGTTTAAGTTAGCGAACTTAAAGTGTGTAAAATATAATGATAAAAAAAGATGATGAATGAGAAAACGGGTGATGAAGTTGAATAGAGCAATCGGTGTTATCGATTCAGGAGTTGGCGGTTTAACAGTAGCGAAGGAATTAATTCGTCAGTTGCCGAAAGAGCGTATTATATATTTAGGGGATACAGCACGTTGCCCTTATGGTCCGCGTTCTCGAGAAGAAGTGCGTCAATTTACGTGGGAAATGACGGAGCATTTACTAGATTTAAATATCAAAATGTTAGTTATTGCTTGTAATACAGCAACTGCGGTTGTATTAGAAGAGATGCAGAAACAATTACCAATTCCAGTGGTAGGAGTTATTCACCCAGGATCACGTACAGCTTTAAAAGTGACAAATACGTATCATGTTGGGATTATTGGAACAATTGGAACGGTGAAAAGTGGTGCATATGAAGAAGCGTTAAAGTCTATTAATAACCGTGTTATGGTAGAAAGCTTAGCTTGCCCGCCTTTCGTTGAGCTTGTAGAGAGTGGCAATTTTGAAAGTGAAATGGCGTATGAAGTTGTAAGAGAAACATTGCAACCGCTGAAAAATACTGATATTGATACACTTATTTTAGGCTGTACACATTATCCGATTTTAGGTCCTGTTATAAAAAAAGTAATGGGAGATAAAGTGCAACTCATTAGTTCAGGTGATGAAACAGCGCGCGAAGTAAGTACAATTTTATACCATAGTAAAATGTTGAATGAGGGAGAGGAACAAAGTGATCACCTCTTCTTAACAACAGGGAAAATAGGTCTATTTAAAGAAATTGCATCGAAATGGTTCGGTCAACCGATTGAAAATGTGAAACATATTTATTTAGAAAAAGAATAATAGTAGAATTTATATAAGTGAGCTCCTGAGAAATCAGGAGTTTTTTGTTTATCCCGCTATTTGCCGGACAGCTAGTTCTAAAACATGAAACAGCTCGTATACATAATAGTACAAACTTAGATTTTAGGGGGGAATGGCATGCCTAAATCCACTTTTAAATGGGTTGTTGGTGCTACTGTGAGCGCTGTTTTACTAACAGGGTGTGGCTTTATAAATCAGGAGAAAGCAACGGAACAAATTGATCCGCCAAAGCAAGTTACGTATACAGAGGGTGGAAAGAAAGAAGTGGCTAAGAAAGATAAGCAAGGACAAATGGTGAATAGAGAACTATACCTTGTTGATAAAAATGGCTATGTTGTACCGCAAACGTTAGCTGTACCTACTCCGAAAGCAAATGAGGTTATTCAGCAAACGTTAGAGTACCTTGTGAAAGATGGGCCGGTAACGAATTTATTACCGAATGGGTTCCGTGCAGTCATTCCAGCGAATACGTCGATGACCCTAAATTTGAAAAAAGATGGGACGGCAGTCGTTGATTTCTCACAAGAAATGAAAAACTATGCAAAAGAAGAAGAGCGTCAAATCGTTGAGTCCATAGCGTGGACGTTGACGCAATTTAAAGAAATAAAACAAGTGCAGTTCCAAATAAATGGTGAGAAGTTGGCGAAGATGCCTGTTGGTGGTACAC
This sequence comes from Bacillus cereus, assembly GCF_007678085.1. Taxonomy (GTDB): domain Bacteria; phylum Bacillota; class Bacilli; order Bacillales; family Bacillaceae_G; genus Bacillus_A; species Bacillus_A cereus_BE. The sequence continues at coordinate 393,457 of NZ_VEDW01000002.1, forward strand.
CGCTTGGAGAAGGGGTGAGCCGTGCTAACGGTATTAACTTCGATGATGAGCAAGTAGCGGATGTAACAAATACAAAACCAGTAACGCTGTATTTTATGGCACAAAATAATAATAAACAGCAATACTACGTACCAGTAACACGCCGCGTTGTAGAAGGAAAAGAAAATGATTATGCAGCAATTGTAGATGAGCTCGTAAAAGGACCGATCCATCAATCGCTCCTGAATGATTTTAATCCAGGAGTTAAGCTTATTACGAATCCGAAATTACAAGATGGAAATCTTACATTAAACTTTAACGAAAATATATTTATAAACCCAGATAAAAATATGGTTTCAAATTACGTATTGAAGTCGTTAGTTTTATCTTTAACGGAAAAGAAAGGCGTGAAAAGTGTTTCTATTGAAGTAAATGGTAAAGCAAATCTTATAGATGAAAAAGGCGGAAAGTTAATAAAACCAGTAGATCGTCCAGAAAACGTGAATACAGGTAGTTTTTAATCGTCAATAATTTGATATACTTAAGTAAGAAAGGGGAATTGCTTTTTGGGTTCCTCTTCTTTTATTGTATACATATCATACATTTAAATTTGGCTATACTAACAAGTAGTTATGAGGAGGTTATTTTTATGCGAGTAGATGGTAGAGAGAAAACAGAATTACGCCATATACATATTCATACGAATTATTTAAAACATCCAGAGGGATCAGTATTAATTGAGGTTGGGGATACAAAGGTAATTTGCTCAGCGACAATTGAAGAGCGTGTCCCGCCGTTTATGCGTGGAGAAGGAAAGGGCTGGGTAACAGCTGAATACGCGATGATTCCACGTGCAACAGAACAACGTACAATTAGGGAGTCAAGTAAAGGGAAAGTAACAGGACGTACAATGGAAATCCAGCGCTTAATTGGACGAGCTTTACGTGCGGTAGTTGACCTAGAAGCACTTGGTGAAAGAACGGTTTGGATTGATTGTGATGTTATTCAAGCGGATGGTGGAACGAGAACTGCTTCTATTACAGGTGCATATGTAGCAATGGTATTAGCGTTTGAAAAGCTATTACAAGCAGAAAAAGTATCTAAAATTCCAGTAAAAGATTATTTAGCAGCAACGTCAGTAGGGATTGTTGAAGAACAAGGTGTTGTTTTAGATTTAAACTACGCAGAAGATTCTAAAGCAGACGTTGATATGAACGTAATTATGACTGGAAAAGGTCAATTTGTTGAAGTGCAAGGAACTGGAGAAGAAGCGACGTTTAGCAGAGCACAGTTAAATGAATTACTTGATGCTGCGGAACAAGGCATTTTCCAACTGATTGATATGCAAAAAGAAGCGTTAGGCGACATCGTATCTCATATAGAGTAGAGGTGGAAAGTATGAAACAAGTTGTTGTAGCGACAAAAAATATGGGGAAAGTACGTGAATTTGCTGAGTTATTTGAGCGATTTGATTTAGAAGTAAAATCATTACACGATTTTCCTCATATTGAAGAAGTTGAAGAAACTGGTGAAACATTTGAAGAAAATGCGATTTTAAAAGCGGATAGTTTGAGCAAACAGTTGAATGCAATCGTAATTGCAGATGATTCAGGTCTTATTGTAGATGCTTTAAATGGAAAACCAGGCGTGTATTCAGCTCGTTTTGCTGGAGAGCCGAAAGATGATCAAGCGAATATGGATAAAGTGTTACAAGAATTAAATGACGTAGCGTTTGATAAGCGTAAAGCTCGCTTCTACTGTGCATTAGCAGTAGCTTTCCCTGAAGGTGATAAAAAGCCTGTCATTGTAAACGGAACGTGCGAAGGATATATTTTAGAACAGCGCCGCGGGGAAAACGGTTTTGGATATGATCCGATTTTTTATGTGGAAGAATATAAAAAGGCGATGGCGGAATTAAGTTCAGATGAGAAAAATGCCATTAGTCACCGTGGGCGTGCTCTTCGTAAGCTAGAAGAAAAAATCCCTGAATGGTTTTTAGGAGAATAAGGGAGAGGGATTGATGAAAGCTTTAATCGTAAGCGATAGTCATAGCTCTGTGAAGGAATTACAGCAGTTAAAAGAGAAATATGAAGGGAAAGTAGATATCATGATTCATTGCGGTGATTCAGAGCTAACGCCTGCTCATGAAGAGCTGCAAGGTTTCCATGTTGTAAAAGGGAATTGTGATTATGCTAACTTTCAAGACGAAATTGTAACTGATGTAGATGGCATTCGTTTCGTAGTTGTGCACGGACATCGTCATAACGTAAAAATGACATTGCAAACATTAGCGTATCATGCAGAAGAGGTAGGAGCGCAAGTTGCATGCTTCGGACACTCTCACGTATTAGGTGCAGAATTAATCGATGGCGTTTTATTTATTAATCCAGGTAGTATTCTATTACCACGTCAACGTGTAGAAAAGACATTTGCTTTATTAGAAATGGATGAAAATCAAATGGAAGTTCGTTTTGAAACAGTAGACGGGCAGCTAGTTGAACAAGCAGTTTTTAAAAGAGGATAAGAAAAATTATCCTCTTTTAAAAAAGGTGTTGACTTTATGTATGGTTATACATATAATAAATATTGTCGATAGGGCAACAGCGCTAACGAATAAAAATAAAATAACATATGCGGGTGTAGTTTAGTGGTAAAACAAGAGCCTTCCAAGCTCTGGTCGAGAGTTCGATTCTCTTCACCCGCTCCATGTCCCAGTAGCTCAGCCGGATAGAGCATACGCCTTCTAAGCGTACGGTCGGGAGTTCGAATCTCTCCTGGGACGCTAAAAAAACCTTGTTATCTTTTGGTAACAAGGTTTTTTGTTTGTCTACAAATTGATGTATGTGCAAGAGGTGTAAAAATATTATAACGGGATATATGATAATGAGTATATGTAACAGATTAAAGTGCATTAAAAAGAGCGCATAAAAACGCTCTTTGCTAGTCAATTATATTATTTGTTTGTTCAGTCTCATCAAATGGTTTATGCACGTACTGAAACCCGTATCCCGCTTCTACAAGGACTTCGTCAACCTTTTCTAAAAACTCTTTGCCCCATTTAGTGCAACGATATTTACCGTAGATTTTAATAACAAAATTATACCCTTTTACTTCGGGATATCTTTCGTAAACTTCTTCACTTTCTATAAAGCCTAAATACAAATTAATCTTTTCTTCTAGTAAATCAATGTGTTTTTCTTCATCTTTCCAGTCTTCTTCGTCAACAATAATAAGATACGCTACTTTTTTATCTTCATCATACCCCATAAAGTCGACTGTATCTAAATCTCGTAAACTCATGCATACACCTACCTTTACTTGTTGTTTGGGGTCCTGTGATTAAATTGTAATCCATAACCTGCACCGTGTAATTGATCTCTTACTAAATCGTAAAATTGTGTACCATATTCATTGAGTTCATGTTTAGCAATTACTCTTACTACAAATTTGTTTTTTTTAGTTAATTCGGGAACGGTGTCATATATTTCACCATTCTCAATAAACGTTAAATAAGTATTAATTTTGTCTTGTAAAAGTAGGGCGTGTTCTTCTTCATCTTCCCAATCTAATGCGTCAAAAATAGTTAGATATACAATATCTTCATTGTTGTTATCCATTGAAACTAAATCGATTTTATCTGTATCATGTAAAGCCACGTAAACAGCCCCCTATTCTTTTCTTATTACTTTGACCTTTGTTGGTGGTATTACTTCTAAATAATCAAACGGCGGTTTGTTTCTACTCTTAATTATTGCACCGTGCTTTTCAATTTCAGGGAATGCAAGTTTTTGATTCTTTGTTAATGGTGCGGTTAAAGATGATTTCAACTCCGTTAGATGAACTTCACTTGTTTCTAAATTCTTAGAAGCTATATCTACGCGGGTACGAACACCAGAAGGAGTTTGTAATGTTACCTGTTTAGTGTAGACCTTTTCTGTACTGCCTTCATTTTTGAAAGTCTGTAACATTTCTCTTTCAAAGTCATCCCCTACTTTTTTATTAATCTCAATTTGTTTTTGTCTTTTAGCTTTTAATAATGCTTTTGCTTCTTTTACCTTATCGATATTTTTTACGGCATCAGCTACCTTTTTGGCACCTTTAACTACTTTTATTCCTTTACCTAGCGGAGTAAGTCCCGCAAAAACCATGACACCAGCACCAGTGCGTTCCCACCACGAAAGTTTTTCGCCAGTATCGGGATCAACACCTTCTATAACACGTCGTACATCGTATTCTCCCGATAACTCGCCCACTAGGTCTCTAGTAACTTTCTCTAAACTTTCACCATCTTTTTTCGAAGAAGATGCACTAGGTGATGTGTTGTTATTTTCTGAAGAAGGGGTATTAGCTATAATCTCACTTTCAACTAGATTGCCGTCGTACTCAGCATCTGCCGTGCGGAATTTTTCCGCAACTCTTTCTAATTCGTCAGCTATTTTATCGAATTCCGTTAAAACTGTGGACATTTTCGGTTTAGCTTCGTTAAACATTTGATAGAAATGTTGGCTAGTTGCTCCTGCCCAGTTTGCGGCAATATGTTCTGTTTGATTGTATAAACCATTATGTATTTGTTCTAAGGTGTACCGTACGTTCTTTACCGTCTTGGCTACTTGCTCTAGACGTTCAGGTGTTACTTTTATTTGTACCATACGATCCCTGCTTCTCCTATAATATTTTCACAAGAAAATTATACCATATCTATACATTAGCCAGTGTATGTTAAACAAGCGATGAAAGAATCGCTTATATATTGTAGATAATAGGTGGGCCGGAAGTTCGGATCTCTCCTGGGACGCTAAAAATTGATGTTTTGGTGTAAGAGATGGGGGTAGGAATGAAATAGCATAATTAATACGAGTGAAAGATTATCACAAGAAGTGATTACTTATAAGTTTCGCGTCTAGTTTGGGTTATAATTGTAGCTCATTCTTAATATCTGTAACCTTTCCTTCGATATTAAGCAGTTGTATATGTAATTCTTTTTTTAAATAAAAAGAGCGCCATTTATGCGCCCTATTCCTCTTATTCAATTTAAAGAATCAATAGGTTTATGATGGAACTCAAATCCATATCCAGATTCTCCTAATTGTTCACTTACAATATTATAAAACTTTTTCCCGTGAAAACTAGGTTCATTCTGCGAATACACTTGTATAATGAATTGTGTTCTTCCTATTGTACTTGGGACTTTTTCATAGATTTCATCACTTTCAATGAATCCTAAATATGTATTGATTTTGTCTTTTAAAAGTAAAATGTGTTCATCGTCAAGTTCTTCGCTTTTATTCCACTCTAAAGCATCAAAGATTGTTAAGTATACATTATCTTTATTATCCTCATCTATTAAAACTAAATCGACTTGATCCGTATCATGTAATGCCATATAAAAGCCTCCTTATTCTTCTTTTCTTATTACATTTATTTTCGTTGGTGGAATCTCTTCTAAATGTTCAAATGGTGGTTTGTTCCTACTTTTAACTATTGCACCTGATTGCGTAATTTCAGGGAAGGCTTTTTTCTGATTTTTAGTAAGAGGTGCAGTAGGTGAAGATTTTAACTCTACTAAGTCAATCTTACCATTTGCGTCCTTGCCTCCTATATCTATACGATTGAGCAGCCGTTATCGGAACTTATCCCCGGCAGTGTGTTACAATTAATAGATGCGGAAAACAAGAATCTCCAATTGACTGGACCTGTGATTGGTTAGACGGTTTAATAAGGTTTTAAAAAAAAGGGAGATGGCGCAAAGATGGCGAGATCAAATGAGAATGATTTAACGGAGAAATTGGCAGAAGGTCACCGAAAATATGGTGATGGCAACTTTACAGTACAGAACATCGGTGATGAAACTAACCCGAATTGGACTGTCGTAAAAAATGTGAGGAAGGGATCGGCAGGCATTCGCGAAGGAGAAGATATATTAAGACTGCGATCAAAATATATAAAATAGTACGGAAATGAGCGGGCCAAGAGTTCGAACCTCTCCTAGGACGCTAAAAAAACCTTGTTATCTTTTGATAACAAGGTTTTTTGTTTGTTTTAAATTAGTTATTAATAAACTTCTCGAAGACAAAACCATAATCTTTCACATTATATTGTTTCTTCGTATCAACGAGCCAGTTAAAGGCGATTTCGTTCATTTCTTTAAATTGTTCTGCTAAATTTACTTGTGCGTTTGAAATACGGCTGAAAGCGTTAGATGCCATATCTAGACTTTTATGTGCATACTGCAATGTAATATCGTTGTCGTATGAAATTTCTTCAATTTTAAGTAAAGCCTTATATAAATCTTTTAATTCTTCAATATGTTTTTTATGAACATCAATTGAGTAATGCTCATCGCCCATTTGGAACTTAATTTCTACATCTAAATCAATTGTTCCCGCAGTTTCAAGTGCTACGTTTTTAATTTGATATTTACTATAGCTAAAGCGGCGTAGTGTACGTTTTTTACTTGTTGCGCTTGTGCCATCTAGGTGGATTAATCCTTTGTTTGTGAAACAATATTCATCTGATTTTGATTTAATGAGAAAATAAATTTTCTCCCCATCTTCATGCATTACATAATCATCAGCATCTACTTTATCGTAATCCTTCGGCGTAATGACAGATCCTACATCACTTAGTCCTAATACATCTGCAGCCATTTTTTTAAACATACATATCCCCCTTTAAATTAAATTCTTAATTGTATAAAAATATATTAACATGATTTTCATCGGTTGTTTTCTTGTAATACGAAAATATATGGAGGTAAGTTAAGAAAAGTAACGAATAATTATTTCAACCCTAAGTTATTTTGTAAATCTATTAGTTTAAGAGTGGATTCTCCGAAAAATAATCAAGAGAAAAAAGTTAATTTTGCAAGTGATTATAGAGAAATTCCGTGAAAGCTCCTCAAGTGATATGAGGTGTTTTTCTATACACTTTGCAAATCTTACAATTCTGTAAGGTAACTGTAAGGAAGTTCGATGGTAACAAATTGCTAATCCTCTATAATGAAGGTAACAACGATAAAACGAGGAGGAAGAAATGATGAAGGGATTAATCGTAACGGGTTTAACAGTTGCTTTTGGATTTGTAGCGTATGAGAAATTAACGTATGTAGTTGATGTTGTAAAACATTTAATCGCTTAGTAAAAAACTGCCATGAGAGGGAAAGGGAATGAGTGAATGAATGGAATGGTTATTTGGAATTATAGGTACTTGTAGTGTAGCATTATTGTTTTTTGTCCCGAGTGGTATACTTAGTTCGACAACGAGTTTGTTCTTTTTAAGTTTGTTTGCTTGTACAATGCTTATTATTATGTTTTTAATGAAGCGAAGTAAACCAATCTTCTATTTTAGCATGATTGTTATGGCAATTATTGTTCTCCAAATTATTACCCTTGTTATATACCCCACTATTATAAAAGCTTTCCATTAATGATGAATCCTCTGCTTTAATTGCTGAGGATTTTTGTTTGCACATTTTTAATTTTTAGTAAGGATTTGTTTATATTGAAATGTAAAAATTGAATATTTCTATATTTCAAACAAAGCGTTTTGGGATGTTGTGTTCTCATTACTCATTTGATATATTTACTTTAAAGATAATTAAAATCTAGAAAAAGAGGCGAACGTATGGATAAAAAAGAAAATACGGTCGTATTGTTTCCGCAACTATCAGAGCGATATATTGATGAAGGTTTTTTAGCGCTGAAAGAGCGGAAATTCGAAGATGCATTGCGCTGCTTTGAAATATTACGTCAGTATAATGCAGAAACGGAACAAACGGAACTCGCTTCGGTTATTTGTTTGTTAGAGTTAAAGCATATGGAAGAAGCGAAAGACAAATGTGAACAGTTACTTGAAACGGGAGCTGTATTATTTGGTGATATTCTGGAAACATATGTGACGATTTTAGTTCAAACAAATGATTATGAAGGTGTTATTGAAACCGTTGAAAAAGTTTTGCAAACGAAAGATGTAATGCCTGAGCAAAAGGAAAAATTAGCGCAGCTCGCTTTATTTGCAGAAGGTATGTTAAATGAAGAAGATCCGTCACTAGTCGATTCAAATTTTGAAGTGGATGAGTTTACGAATGAAATGTTTGGAGAAAACTTTGGACAAAAGCTAAGAGCAATTCAGCAACTTTCGTTAAAAGATTTGGATCTTGCATTACCTATTTTAAAGAAATTTTTAATAGACGAAAAACAGCACCCTTATTTGAAAACTTCTATTTTGTATAAAATGATAGAAAATCAAATAGAAGAAGAGATAGAGGTAGAAAAGTTTGGGAATACGATCAAGGTGATTCCAGCATTTACGGGTCATAATGAGGAGCAATCCAATAACATTATACATACATTATCAAGTCGATTAGAGCAAAATTATCCCGATATATTTGATGCGATGGTTACATATTGGAAAGAATTGCAAATTAGCGTTTTCCCATTCGCTCTATTAATGGATAAAGTGGAGATTTGGGCTGCTGTTTTAGAGAGAATTGGAAGAAAGCGTTTTGGGTTGACTATTGATGAAGAAGAGCTTATGACAGCGTATAATATTGAATTAGAAGAGTTTCATATTGCCTATCAATGGTTATTACGTGTTGAAAGAGAAGGATATTTGCCCGTATAATTATGAAAAAGAATCGTTCGGTTCTTGAAACGAGCATATTCTATGTTATAATGTAAGGGTTGCAAAAGGCAGAAATCTGCCTGTTTGTAAGAGAAGAGAAGTGTAATTCTCTTACTTAATATGTTTCATATTATTCTCGAACAAAATATACCGTAGTTGTCTTTTAGGCAATTAGTAGATTGGAACATTATATCTGAAAGCTTTTGCTAGAGGATTATTTGTACTTTTGTTATTTCAAAAAAGAGATAATGAAGATTTTAATCTATAGAGGTATGTGCATACATTATTATAGTTGGAGGGAAAGAATAAATGGCTGCAAAATGGGAAAAATTAGAAGGTAACGTAGGCGTTTTAACAATCGAAGTTGATGCTAAAGAAGTAAACAACTCTATCGACGCTGCGTTCAAAAAAGTAGTAAAAACAATCAACGTACCAGGTTTCCGTAAAGGGAAAATGCCTCGTCCGTTATTCGAACAACGCTTTGGTATCGAATCTTTATACCAAGATGCTTTAGATATCATCTTACCAAAAGCATACGGTGAAGCAATCGATGAAGCTGGTATCTTCCCAGTTGATCATCCTGAAATCGACATCGAAAAGTTCGAAAAAAATGCTAACCTTATCTTCACTGCAAAAGTTACAGTGAAACCTGAAGTTAAATTAGGTGAGTACAAAGGTTTAGCAGTAGAAAAAGTTGAAACAACTGTAACTGACGAAGATGTAGAGAACGAATTAAAATCTTTACAAGAGCGTCAAGCTGAACTAGTTGTTAAAGAAGAAGGAACTGTTGAAAACGGTGATACAGCTGTAATCGACTTCGAAGGTTTCGTTGATGGCGAAGCATTTGAAGGCGGAAAAGGCGAAAACTACTCTCTAGCAATCGGTTCTGGTACATTCATCCCAGGTTTCGAAGAGCAAGTAATTGGTCTTAAATCTGGTGACTCTAAAGACGTTGAAGTATCATTCCCAGAAGAGTACCACGCTGCTGAATTAGCTGGCAAACCAGCAACATTCAAAGTAACAATTCACGAAATCAAAACAAAAGAACTTCCTGAGTTAAACGACGAGTTCGCTAAAGAAGCAGACGAAGCTGTTGCAACTCTTGATGAATTAAAAACAAAACTTCGTACAAACTTAGAAGAAGGCAAAAAGCACGAAGCTGAGCACAAAGTACGTGACGAAGTAGTAGAATTAGCTGCTGCTAACGCTGAAATCGAGATTCCAGAAGCTATGATCGACACTGAGTTAGATCGTATGGTTCGTGAATTCGAGCAACGTTTAAGCCAACAAGGTATGAACCTTGAGCTTTACTACCAATTCACAGGTACTGACGCTGACAAGTTAAAAGAGCAAATGAAAGAAGACGCTCAAAAACGCGTAAGAATCAACCTTGTTCTTGAAGCTATCATTGAAGCTGAAAACATCGAAGTTACTGAAGAAGAAGTAACTGCAGAAGTTGAAAAAATGGCTGAAATGTACGGTATGCCAGTAGACGCTATCAAGCAAGCTCTTGGAAGCGTAGACGCTTTAGCTGAAGATCTTAAAGTGCGTAAAGCTGTAGATTTCTTAGTAGAAAACGCTGCATAATAAAATAACAAGGCACGATTTTAATCGTGCCTTGTTTTATAAATATAGAAATATATTTATAAAACTTTTCGATGAAGAAGGAAAACTTCCTTTACAAGTCGAATATACATATTTCAAAAGTTTTAAAAACTTTTTATTTGTACATAACTAGTCATATTATTTGTATTTCTCGCCACGTAGTGACATAATATGTATTTACATACGATACATTTATCGTGTACATACGAAGGCAAGAGGTTAGCACTTTGTAAGGGGTGTGAAAATATGTTTAAATTTAATGATGAAAAAGGGCAATTAAAATGTTCTTTCTGTGGTAAAACACAAACGCAAGTTCGAAAATTAGTTGCAGGTCCAGGTGTTTACATTTGTGACGAGTGTATCGAACTTTGTACTGAAATTGTACAAGAGGAGCTTGCGAAGGACGAAGAAGTAGAATTCAAAGATGTACCGAAACCGGTAGAAATTCGTGAAATCTTAGATGAGTATGTCATCGGACAAGATAACGCGAAAAAAGCACTAGCGGTAGCGGTATATAACCATTACAAACGCATTAATTCTAACAGCAAAATTGATGATGTAGAATTAGCGAAGAGTAATATCGCACTTATCGGGCCAACAGGTAGTGGTAAAACATTACTGGCACAAACGTTAGCGCGTATTTTAAATGTTCCATTTGCAATCGCGGACGCAACATCTTTAACTGAAGCTGGATACGTTGGGGAAGATGTAGAAAACATCTTACTAAAATTAATCCAAGCAGCTGATTATGATGTGGAGAAAGCGGAAAAAGGAATCATTTATATTGATGAGATTGATAAAGTGGCACGTAAGTCCGAAAATCCATCAATTACACGTGATGTATCTGGTGAAGGTGTGCAACAGGCACTTCTGAAAATTTTAGAAGGTACTGTAGCAAGCGTTCCACCTCAAGGTGGTCGTAAGCATCCGCACCAAGAGTTTATTCAAATTGATACAACGAATATCTTATTCATCTGTGGTGGAGCGTTTGATGGCATCGAGCCAATTATTAAACGTCGTCTTGGTGAAAAAGTAATTGGATTTGGTTCTGAGAAGAAAAATGCTGATGTAAATGAGAAGCATGTTTTATCTCACGTATTACCAGAGGACCTTTTAAGATTTGGTTTAATTCCAGAGTTTATCGGTCGTCTTCCAGTTATTGCGAACCTAGAGCCGCTTGATGAAGATGCTCTTGTTGATATTTTAACGAAACCGAAAAATGCACTTGTTAAGCAATTCCAAAAACTATTGGAGCTTGACGATGTTGAGTTAGAGTTTGAAGAAGGCGCACTAATTGAAATTGCGAAAAAAGCAATTGAACGTAAAACAGGTGCTCGTGGACTTCGTTCTATTATTGAAGGCTTAATGCTGGATGTAATGTTCGAACTTCCATCTCGTAAAGATATCGAGAAGTGTGTTCTTACAAAAGAAACAGTAGCTGATAATGCCGCGCCAAAATTGGTGTTACAAGACGGTACTGTACTTGATACAAAAACATCTGCATAATGCGAAGGAGAAACAGCAATTTTTATAATTGCTGTTTTTCTTTATGTTTAGCTATGTTCCTCCGCGGAAATACTAAGAGATAAAACATTGCGGGAGGAAATAAATGATGAGCTGGACAAATATATTTTTACTTGTTCAACTTGTTTTTGGTGTAATTGTCGGATTGTATTTTTGGCATTTACTTCGAAATCAGCGAACACAAAAAGTTTCAATTGATCGAGAATCGAAAAAAGAATTAGAGCAGCTTCGTAAAATGCGCGAGATTTCTTTAACAGAGCCGCTTGCGGAAAAGGTGCGTCCTACATCCTTTTTAGATATTGTAGGGCAAGAGGACGGGATTAAGTCGTTAAAAGCGGCTCTTTGTGGCCCTAACCCGCAACATGTGATTATATATGGTCCACCAGGTGTCGGAAAGACAGCGGCAGCACGTCTTGTATTAGAAGAAGCGAAACGAAATCCAAAATCGCCATTTCGCACAAATGCAACATTTATTGAACTGGATGCGACAACAGCAAGGTTTGATGAACGTGGTATTGCAGACCCTTTAATCGGTTCGGTGCATGATCCGATTTATCAAGGGGCAGGTGCAATGGGGCAAGCGGGTATCCCCCAGCCGAAAAAAGGTGCGGTAACAGACGCACATGGTGGTATTTTGTTTATTGATGAGATTGGAGAACTACATCCGATTCAAATGAACAAAATGTTAAAGGTGCTAGAAGATCGGAAAGTGTTTTTGGAAAGTGCATACTATAGTGAAGAAAATACGATGATTCCAACATATATTCATGACATTTTTCAAAAAGGTTTACCAGCCGATTTTCGCTTAGTTGGGGCGACGACACGTTCGCCAGAGGAGATTCCTCCTGCTATTCGGTCACGCTGCTTAGAAGTGTTTTTCCGTGAGTTAGATACAGAAGAGATTCAAAAAGTAGCGAAGAATGCAGCCGACAAAGTGGAAATGCAAATAGGTGAAAATGGTATTGAAATGATCGGGATGTATGCAAGAAATGGACGAGAAGCGATTAATCTTGTACAAATTTCTGCTGGTATGGCAATAAATGAAGAACGTTCTTTCATTAAAGATGAAGATATAGAGTGGGTTGTTCACTCTAGTCAACTTACACCGAAATATGAAAAGCGTATTTATCCTATTCCAAGAATCGGTCTTGTAAATGGACTGGCTGTATACGGGCCAAATACAGGCGCGTTATTAGAAATTGAAGTAACAGCAATCAAGGCGAAAGACAAAGGATCGGTAAATGTTACTGGAATTGTTGAAGAGGAAAGTATTGGTAGTCAAACGAAATCAATTCGCCGTAAAAGTATGGCGAAAGGTTCTGTAGATAATGTATTAACAGTACTTCGTTCTCTAGATGTGTTGCCAGAAGGATACGATATACATATTAACTTTCCGGGTGGTATTCCAATTGATGGGCCTTCGGCAGGTATTGCTATGGCAACAGGTGTATATTCAGCAGTGCATCGTACGTATGTGAATAATGAAGTAGCGATGACTGGTGAGATAAGTATACACGGGGAAGTGAAGCCTATTGGTGGTGTGTACGCAAAAATAAAAGCCGCGAAAAAAGCAGGTGCTAAGAAAGTCATCATTCCTGCTGAAAATATGCAACCGTTTTTGTACACAATAAAAGGAATTGAAATCATCCCTGTTCGTAAGTTAAATGAGGTATTTGAGCTAACATTTATGCAGGAAAATATGCATCGAGAGCTTGATATACATACTGCTGTGGACGAGACAGATGCACAATCAATGTGAGAATGAACGATAATAAAATTTGCCAGACTTCGTTTAAGTTTGTATGCTTAATCGGAGTCTTTTTTCCTTTTTATAAGGGAGAAAAACGAGGGATTTACAATTGCGGAAAATCTCTGCAATTGCATCTAGATGTATTGTAATATAAAATAGTTGAACAGGAGTTTAATTTATTATGGAGGTGCTATGTCTAGTATGAATACGAATGAAAGAATCGTACCCCTCCTACCATTAAGAGGCGTTCTCGTATATCCAACGATGGTTCTGCATCTTGATGTAGGACGTGATAAATCGATACAAGCACTAGAGCAGGCGGCAATGGATGAAAATATCATCTTTTTAGCGATGCAAAAAGAAATGAATATCGATGATCCGAAAGAAGATGACATATATAGTGTAGGTACAGTGGCGAAAGTGAAGCAAATGTTAAAATTGCCGAACGGCACGCTTCGTGTCCTTGTAGAAGGTTTACATAGAGCTGAAGTAGTAGAGTTTATCGAAGAAGAAAATGTAGTGCAAGTTTCTATCAAAACGGTAACGGAAGAAGTGGAAGATGATCTAGAAGAGAAAGCTCTTATGCGTACATTACTCGAGCATTTCGAACAATATATTAAAGTTTCGAAAAAAGTTTCAAATGAAACATTTGCAACGGTAGCTGATGTAGAAGAGCCAGGAAGATTAGCTGATTTAATTGCTTCTCACTTGCCGATTAAAACGAAGCAGAAACAAGAAATCTTAGAGATTGTATCTGTGAAGGAACGATTACATACACTTATTTCAATTATTCAAGATGAACAAGAGTTACTTAGTTTAGAAAAGAAAATTGGACAAAAAGTGAAACGTTCAATGGAGCGCACGCAAAAAGAATATTTCTTACGTGAGCAAATGAAGGCGATTCAAACTGAACTTGGCGATAAAGAAGGTAAGGGCGGGGAAGTTGAAGAACTTCGTGAGAAAATTGAACAGTCAGGAATGCCTGAAGAAACAATGAAGGCTGCACTGAAAGAATTAGACCGTTATGAAAAGTTACCAGCAAGTTCTGCGGAGAGCGGTGTTATTCGCAATTATATGGACTGGTTATTAGCACTTCCGTGGACAGAAGCAACAGAAGATATGATTGATCTTGCTCATTCGGAAGAGATTTTAAACAAAGATCATTACGGTCTTGAGAAAGTGAAAGAGCGCGTACTTGAATATTTAGCTGTACAGAAGTTAACGAATTCATTAAAAGGACCTATCCTTTGCTTAGTAGGACCTCCTGGAGTCGGGAAAACTTCGTTAGCGCGTTCGATTGCAACATCATTAAATCGTAATTTTGTCCGTGTATCCCTTGGTGGTGTACGTGATGAATCTGAAATCCGTGGTCACCGTCGTACGTACGTTGGAGCAATGCCAGGACGCATTATTCAAGGTATGAAAAAGGCGAAAACTGTTAATCCAGTCTTTTTATTAGATGAGATTGATAAAATGTCTAACGATTTCCGTGGAGATCCATCAGCAGCATTACTTGAAGTGTTAGACCCAGAACAAAACCATAACTTCAGTGATCATTACATTGAAGAACCGTATGATCTATCGAAAGTTATGTTTGTAGCAACTGCGAATACACTTTCAAGTATTCCAGGTCCGTTGCTTGACCGTATGGAAATTATTTCGATTGCTGGCTATACAGAACTTGAAAAAGTTCACATTGCCCGTGAACATTTATTGCCGAAACAATTAAAAGAGCATGGCTTACGAAAAGGTAATTTACAAGTACGTGATGAAGCACTTCTTGAAATTATTCGTTATTATACACGTGAGGCTGGTGTTCGTACATTAGAGCGTCAAATTGCAAAAGTTTGTCGTAAAGCAGCAAAAATTATCGTTACAGCAGAACGCAAGCGTATTGTAGTAACAGAGAAAAACATTGTTGATTTACTTGGTAAGCACATATTCCGTTATGGGCAAGCCGAAAAAACAGACCAAGTTGGTATGGCGACAGGGTTAGCATATACAGCAGCAGGCGGCGATACACTTGCGATTGAAGTGTCTGTAGCGCCAGGTAAAGGGAAATTAATTTTAACAGGGAAACTTGGGGATGTTATGAAAGAATCCGCACAAGCAGCGTTTAGCTATATTCGTTCTCGTGCAGAAGAGCTTCAGATCGACCCGAATTTCCATGAGAAAAATGATATTCATATTCATGTTCCAGAAGGAGCAGTTCCAAAAGATGGACCGTCAGCAGGTATTACGATGGCAACGGCACTTATTTCTGCACTAACAGGTATTCCTGTAAGTAAAGAAGTGGGGATGACAGGTGAAATTACACTTCGTGGTCGTGTATTACCAATTGGTGGTTTAAAAGAAAAAACATTAAGTGCTCACCGCGCAGGCTTAACAAAAATTATTTTGCCAGCAGAAAACGAGAAAGATTTAGATGATATTCCAGAAAGCGTAAAAGAAAACCTTACGTTTGTGCTTGCATCTCATTTAGATGAAGTATTGGAGCACGCATTAGTAGGAGTGAAACAATGAAAGTAACAAAAGCAGATATTGTAATTAGTGCAGTTAAACCAGAACAATATCCAGACAGTGATTTACCAGAAATTGCATTAGCAGGTCGTTCAAATGTCGGGAAGTCTTCCTTTATTAATAAAATTTTAAATCGTAAAAAGTTAGTGCGTATTTCTTCTAAACCAGGAAAAACGCAAACGCTGAACTTTTTCTTAATCAATGAGATGATGCATTTTGTTGACGTTCCAGGTTATGGATATGCGAAAGTATCTAAATCAGAGCGCGCAGCATGGGGCAAGATGATTGAAACATACTTTACAACGCGTGAGCAATTAGACGCAGCTGTATTAGTAGTTGATTTACGTCACAAACCAACAAGCGATGACGTGATGATGTATGATTTCTTAAAGCATTATGAAATCCCAACAATTATTATTGCGACGAAAGCCGATAAAATTCCGAAAGGGAAATGGCAAAAGCATCTAAAAGTTGTAAAAGAAACGCTTGCTGTTGAAATTGGCGATGAAATTGTTCTATTCTCTTCTGAAACAGGACTTGGAAAAGAAGAAGCGTGGAAGGCGATTCATAGAATGACAAAAACAAAAAACGCGTGACGAATGTCGCGCGTTTTTTATTTACTAAATTTTTTATCTTACGTTTAATGTAACCTCAATATTACCTCTTGTTGCTTTCGAATAAGGACATACACCGTGAGCAGCTTCTACAAGTTCTTGTGCTTCAGCATGAGAAACGCCAGCAACGTGTACATCAAGTACAGCAGATAGACCAAAACCACCATCTGTATCTTTTCCGATAGAAACGTGAGCAGTTACTTCTGTACTTTCTACTTTCACACGTTTTGTACGAATGACAAGTTGTAATGCACTATCAAAACAAGCGGCATAACCAGCAGCAAATAGTTGTTCTGGATTTGTTGCCTCTCCGCCTGCACCACCTAGTGCTTTTGGCATTTTTACATCAAGATTTAATATGCCATCATCTGAAACGACTTTTCCGTTTCTTCCACCTGTAGCAGTTACTGAAGCAGTATATAATTTATCCATGTTTATTCCTCTTTTCTATCATTTATTGTTTTCATTGTTTCAATTAGTTTATTTAATTGAATTAATAAAGAACGATATTCTTGTTCTGTAATTCCTAAATTTGTTGCCATTGTTGTCGGTAATGAACAAGCCTTTTCTTTTAAATTTTTACCTTGTTCTGTTAATTCAATACAAACTTTGCGCTCATCTTCTTTGGAACGAACGCGTTTTACAAGATTTAATGATTCCATGCGTTTTAACATAGGTGTTAACGTACCGGAATCTAAAAATAGACGTTCTCCAATTTCTTTTACTGTTAGTCCATCTTGCTCCCATAGTACGAGTAAAGTAATGTACTGGGGATACGTAATACCCATTTCTTCTAAATATGGTCGATAAAAGCGGGTCACTTCTTTAGAACAGGCGTAAATAGAAAAACAAAGTTGGTTATCTAGATGTAAAGAATTCTCTGTCATACATAACTCCCTTCCAATTAAGTTGTGCACAATTTAATTTTGTAAAATCAATATAACGAAAAAGAAATACAATGTCAAATACATTGTATTGAGAAAGTTTGTGCTACAATTTGGAACAATCATACATATTTTCCTTCATGATGAAAGAAGATAGGAAAGATGATGTTATAATTCATATGGAATAGTTTCCATCACTTGATTATGAGGGCTTTTTTTGGTAACGTACAAATAGAGTTATTAATTTATAATCATTATAAAGTAGGAAGCCTTTATTAGTTTTACTGAATCTCCTTTATTACATACGGAGAATAAATAAAAAATAATCGGTTGTTCACACGATTGTCAGATTCATAAGAGGAAAGTTGTATTATGATAGTAGATAAAGTGATAAAACGGGTGAAGGGGGACATGCTGCGTGCATATTCTTGTTGTTAGTGTAAATTATCGAACAGCCCCTGTAGAATTTCGTGAGAAACTCACATTTCAGGCAGCAGAGCTAGAGCAAGCAATGACTACATTACAAAATCAAAAGAGCGTGTTAGAGAATGTCATTGTATCAACTTGTAATCGTACTGAGATTTACGCTGTTGTCGATCAATTACACACGGGACGGTATTATATTAAGAAGTTTTTAGCTGATTGGTTTCAGCTTGAAATAGAAGAAGTCGCACCATATTTAACTATTTTTGAACAAGATGGTGCAATAGATCATTTATTCCGCGTAACGTGCGGTTTAGATTCTATGGTAGTCGGAGAAACTCAGATTTTAGGTCAAATAAAAGATAGCTTTTTAGAAGCACAACAAGTAAAAGCAACAGGCACAATTTTTAATGAATTGTTTAAGCAAGTGGTTACGTTAGCGAAACGTGCGCACTCAGAAACGACAATTGGTGAAAGTGCGATGTCGGTTAGTTATGCTGCTGTCGAGCTTGGGAAGAAAATATTCGGCGAGCTAACAGATTGTCATGTACTTATTCTAGGTGCTGGCAAAATGGGTGAACTGGCACTGCAAAACTTATATGGAAGCGGTGCTCGTAAAGTAACAGTTATGAATAGGACGCTTACGAAAGCGGAAGTAATGGCTGAGAAATATATGGGACACGCAAAGCCTTTAAGTGAATTGCAATGTGCATTATTAGAAGCAGATATTTTAATTAGTTCAACTGGTGCATCGGAGTATGTCATTACGAAAGAGATGATGACAAAGGTAGAGAAAATGCGCTCTGGTCGTCCTTTATTTATGGTTGATATTGCAGTGCCACGTGATATTGATCCAGCGATTGATGAGCTAGAAGGTTCTTTCTTATATGACATTGATGATTTGCAAGGAGTAGTGGAAGCAAATCGTACTGAGCGTTTGAAAGAAGCAGAGAAAATTCAATTTATGATTGAAGAGGAAATTGTTTTATTTAAAACGTGGTTAAGTACACTTGGTGTTGTTCCGTTAATATCAGCTCTTCGTGATAAGGCACTTGCTATCCAAAGTGAAACGATGGAAAGTTTGGAACGAAAAATACCGCATCTTAGTGATCGTGAGAGAAAAGTAATTAGTAAGCATACGAAAAGTATTATTAATCAACTATTAAAAGACCCAATTTTAGTAGCAAAAGAAATAGCTGCTGAAGAGGGAGCAGACGAGAAATTAGCGTTATTTGCAAAGATTTTCGATTTAGAAATGGAAGACGTAGAGAGTAGTGCGGAAGAAGTAGAACATAAAAGAGCGTGGACACCATCCGTTCCATCTTTATAATTTGGAAGGATGATCGGATGAGTTTTTTAAATAACAGTATTATTTATCATATTGCAATTATTTTATATGCTTGTAGCATTAGTTTATATTTTATAGATTATTTCCAAAGTAACCGAAAGGCGAACCGATTTGCTTTTTGGTTACTTTCGATTGTGTGGGTTCTGCAGTCTATCTTCATGTTACTTCGGGCTACAGATTCAGAAACGAACCCTATATTAACTTTATTATCAGGGATTTATTTTTATGTTTGGTTATTGATTACGATGTCGTTAGTCATAAATCGATTTATGCGCGTTGATTTTTTAGTCTTCTTTACAAATGTTGTTGCATTTGGCGTAAGCGCTTTTTCTATTTTTACACCGCTCGGAAAGATGTCACCAGTACTTGCAGAGCAATTAGTTTCAGAACTTGTATATGTGCATGTTGGAATGGCGATTATTTCTTATGCAACGTTTACGGTATCGTTTATTTTTTCTATTATGTATTTACTGCAATATCGCCTATTAAAAAAGAAAAAGTGGAATGCGAGATTAAGAAGGTTAGGGAATTTGCCGAAGCTTGAATCCACGTCTTACGGATTAAATTTATTTTCTGTTCCATTTTTCTTACTAGCAATTTTATTAGGATGCATATGGGGATATACAAAATTAGACAATTTTCATTGGTATGATACGAAAGTAATCGGTTCGTTTGTCGTTCTATTTGTATATTGTACGGGATTGTATTTACGAGCGGCAGATGTGTTGCAAGGGAAGAAAATTGTACTGTGGAATGTAGGGGCCTTTCTCGTAATGCTAGTTAACATTTTTCTATTAAGTAGTTTATCTAATTTCCACTTTTGGTATTTATAATGAGGAGAGAGAATTATGCGCAAAATTATTGTAGGTTCACGAAAGAGTAAGCTAGCATTAACGCAAACAAACTGGTTTATTGATCAGTTAAAAGCGCTAGATTTACCATATGAATTTGAAGTGAAAGAAATTGTCACAAAAGGTGATGTGATTTTAGATGTTACTCTTTCAAAAGTAGGCGGAAAAGGTTTGTTCGTTAAAGAAATTGAACATGCGTTACTTACGAAAGAAATCGATATGGCTGTACATAGTATGAAAGATATGCCGGCCGTACTTCCAGAAGGATTAATGATTGGTTGTACACCAAAGCGTGTTGACCCTCGTGATGCTTTTATCTCAAAAAGCGGAGCGTCGTTTAAAGAGTTGGCAGAAGGTGCCATTTTAGGTACGAGTAGTTTAAGACGTAGTGCACAATTGTTAGCTGCGAGACCAGATTTACAAGTGAAGTGGATTCGCGGAAATATCGATACGCGTTTACGTAAATTAAAAGAAGAAGATTACGACGCTATCATTTTAGCTACAGCTGGATTACAAAGAATGGGCTGGGATAATGAAGTTATTACAGAACATTTAGATGAGACGTTATGTGTACCTGCTGTAGGACAAGGTGCATTAGCGATTGAGTGTCGTGAAGATGATAAGGATTTACTACAGTTGTTAGCGCATATGAATGATGCAGTAACAGAAAGAACAGTGTCGGCAGAACGAGTATTTCTTCATAAACTTGAAGGTGGATGCCAAGTTCCAATCGCTGGATATGCAACTCTTACAGAAAACGATGCAATCGAATTAACAGCTCTTGTCGGTTCTATGGACGGTTCTGTTTTATTGAAAGAGACAGTAGTAGGAACTAATCCAGAACAAGTAGGATTAGAGGCTGCGGACCGTTTAATTAAACAAGGCGCAAAAGAACTCATTCTTGCTGCAAATAAGGGGCAACAATAAATATGAACGCTCTCGCTGGCAAAACGGTATTGATTACACGTGCCCAGCATCAAGCAAAGCAAATGAGTGTAGCGGTGAAAGAAAAGAGCGGAATTCCATTGGAAATTCCGCTTTTGCGTATGGAAGGTATGTCTCATAGGCAAATTCGACATATAGCAGGGCAGCTGCATTCATATGACTGGGTTATTTTTACGAGTAAAAATGGGGTAGCTTTTTTTCTAGATTGTTTGAGAAAGAAGCTACCTGTAACGACTAAAATTGCTGCAGTAGGCGTGAAAACAAAGTTAGAATTAGAAAAGCGAGGCTATGAAGTGGACTTTGTTCCAACTTCATTTGTTGCAGAAGTATTTGCAGAAGAGTTTGTAAAAAAATTAAGTGGAAATGAATGCATTTTATTTCCGAAAGGGAATTTAGCAAGAGATGTAATTCCGGTTGCACTTCGCGAAATCGGTGTTTCTCTAGATGAGCTCGTCGTATATGGTACGAAAGAAAATGTAGAGAAAAAGCAAGAGCTTATAGAAGCATTAGAAGTAGGGAAAGTAGATGTTATTACATTTACGAGCCCTTCAACTGTTACTAGTTTTGTTCGTTTACTTGAGGGTGCAAACTGGAGAGAATGGACAAAAAAATGTACAATTGCTTGTATAGGGCCTATTACGGAAAAAGAAGCGAGCCTTTATTTTCCGCATATTATTATGCCGAAAGAGTACACTGTAGAAGCATTACTACAATGCATTTGCGAATCTATAAAGTGAAACTTTAATTAGTGGGGTCTTACTGCCCGTAAATAGCGGGATAAAATAAAAGAATGGGGATAGAAATCTATGAACTCTTTACAATTTAATCGTCATCGTCGCTTAAGACAAAGTGGTAATATGCGTGCGCTTGTGCGTGAAACGTTTTTACATACGGAAGATTTTATTTACCCTATTTTTGTATTAGAAGGAGAAAATGTTCGTAATGAAGTGCCTTCTATGCCAGGCGTATATCAAATGTCTTTAGATTTATTGCAAGCTGAAATGCAAGAAGTTGTTGATTTAGGTATTCGTTCTGTTATTGTATTCGGTTTACCTGCTGAAAAAGATGAAGTTGGATCATCAGCATATTGTGATCATGGAATTGTGCAACGTGCGATTCAGCAAATTAAAGGTGAATTCCCTGATCTAGTAGTAGTTGCGGATACATGTTTATGTCAATTCACAAGCCATGGTCATTGTGGTGTAATTGAAGATGGTATTATTTTAAATGACGAGTCTCTTGCAGTTCTGGCAAAAACAGCTGTAAGCCAAGCGCAAGCAGGAGCAGATATTATTGCACCATCAAACATGATGGACGGATTCGTAACAGCAATTCGCCATGCATTAGATGAAAATGGTTTTGGGCATGTACCGGTTATGTCATACGCTGTGAAATATTCATCAGCATTTTACGGGCCATTCCGTGATGCGGCACACGGTGCACCACAATTTGGTGATCGTAAAACATATCAAATGGACCCAGCGAACCGTATGGAAGCATTCCGTGAAGCAGAATCAGATGTAATGGAAGGGGCAGATTTCTTAATTGTAAAGCCAGCTCTTTCTTACTTAGATATCGTTCGTGATGTGAAAAATAACTTTAATTTACCAGTCGTTGCTTATAACGTAAGCGGTGAATATTCAATGATTAAAGCTGCAGCGCAAAATGGTTGGATTAATGAAAAAGAAGTTGTACTTGAAAAATTAATTAGTATGAAACGTGCAGGAGCAGATTTAATTATTACGTATCATGCAAAAGATGCAGCAAGATGGTTACAAGAAGGAGGCGCTAAATAATGAAAAAGTTTGATAAGTCAATTGCGGCGTTCGAAGAGGCACAAAATTTAATGCCTGGTGGCGTAAATAGCCCTGTTCGTGCCTTTAAGTCTGTCGGTATGAATCCGTTGTTTATGGAGCGTGGAAAAGGCTCTAAAGTATATGATATCGATGGAAATGAATACATCGATTACGTATTATCATGGGGTCCTTTAATTCATGGTCATGCGAATGATCGTGTTGTGGAAGCTTTAAAAACTGTTGCTGAAAGAGGGACAAGCTTCGGTGCTCCAACGGAAATTGAGAATGAATTAGCGAAACTTGTTATTGAGCGTGTACCATCAATTGAGATTGTACGTATGGTTAACTCAGGAACAGAAGCGACAATGAGTGCGCTACGTTTAGCTCGTGGTTATACAGGTCGTAACAAAATTTTGAAATTCATCGGTTGTTACCACGGTCATGGTGATTCGTTATTAATTAAAGCGGGTTCTGGTGTGGCGACGCTAGGTTTACCAGATAGCCCCGGTGTACCAGAAGGTGTAGCGAAAAATACAATTACAGTAGCGTATAACGATTTAGAAAGTGTGAAATACGCTTTCGAACAATTCGGTGATGATATTGCTTGTGTAATTGTAGAACCAGTAGCAGGGAATATGGGTGTTGTTCCTCCGCAACCAGGATTTTTAGAAGGTCTTCGCGAAGTAACAGAGCAAAACGGTGCATTGCTTATTTTTGATGAAGTCATGACAGGATTCCGAGTTGCTTATAATTGTGGACAAGGTTATTACGGTGTAACACCTGATTTAACTTGTTTAGGTAAAGTAATCGGAGGTGGCTTACCGGTAGGAGCATACGGTGGTAAAGCAGAAATTATGCGCCAAGTTGCACCGAGCGGACCGATTTACCAAGCAGGTACTTTATCAGGTAACCCACTTGCAATGGCAGCAGGTTATGAAACGTTAGTACAGTTAACGCCAGAATCATATGTAGAATTTGAGCGTAAAGCTGAGATGTTAGAAGCTGGCTTACGTAAAGCGGCTGAAAAACATGGCATTCCGCATCATATTAACCGTGCGGGTTCTATGATAGGTATCTTCTTTACAGATGAACCAGTTATTAATTACGATGCGGCAAAATCTTCAAACTTAGAATTCTTTGCGGCTTACTATCGTGAAATGGTAGAACAAGGTGTATTCTTACCGCCATCTCAATTCGAAGGTTTATTCTTATCGACAGCACATAGTGATGCAGATATTGAAGCGACAATTGCAGCGGCTGAAATTGCAATGTCAAAATTAAAAGCTTAATTGTTGAAAGAAAATCGCTCTCCATAAGGGGAGCGATTTTTTTTATTCATAAAGTCAGCTTTCCATACATAAATCTGTAATGACATATAGTTTGGGAGGGGGAAAAGAAGTGGCAACAGATCATTCATTACGTTTTTCATTAAAAGAATCTGTTTGGTTCCAAAAAGGACAGGAAGTCGAAGAACTTTTGTCAATTTCGTTAGATCCAGACGTTGAGATAGAAGAGCTTGATCATGAAGTTATCGTGAGAGGGCAATTAGATTTAACGGGAGAGTATGTCGCGCGGCAAGATGATTCGGCGTATTCATTAAGAGATCTATCGCCAGCGAAGTCAATTGATTATGTAGAAACAAGGGAAGATGGGGTTAATGAACTTGTTCATTCCTTTCCGCTTGAAATATCAATTCCGAGAAACCGTGTGAAAGTAATTGAAGAACTATATGTATCTATTGAGGAATTTGATTATGAATTAAAGGAAAATGGTTGCTTACAATTATTAGCGGATATATCTATTACAGGTTTATGTGATGAAGAAAGAATTGAGGATGAAGAGGAAGAAACGGCGTATGTTGAGTTAGAGGATGATTCAGCGCAAGAGTATGAAACTAGACCGACGCCACAAGTAGAAGAACCAGCTTATAAGGAATCAGATGAGTGGGAAGATTACGCATTTGAACCGTTCCAACTAGAAGAAAGAAAAGAGCAGGAAGTAGAGGAAGAGGAAATAGAAGAACATGAATTTGTAGAGCGTGAAGAAGAGAAAGAAACAACGCCCCAATTTGAATTGTTTGGACGAAAAGATTTCAAGAAAGAGAAAGCGAAAAAACAAGAAGAGCAAGAAGAAGAAACGTATTCACAGCGAGATGAAAATGCGCTGTATTTAACGAAATTATTTACGAAAGAACCGGAAGAAGAATTTACAAAGTTAAGAATGTATTTCGTGCAAGAAGGAGATACGATCGAATCTGTTGCAGATCGTTATGAAACGTCTGTACAAAACTTGTATCGTGTCAATCAAACAGAAGATATATATTTAACAGCAGGGCAAATTATTTATATTCCCGTTTCAAGGGCAAAAGCGAAATAAGTGAGTGTTTTTCACTCACTTATTTTCCTAAAGGCTATGTTTTGAATAGAAAGGGTTATTCGTATGGATATGGAATTACGAAATCGCTATGAACCCATTGTAAGGCAATATAAATTGGATACACAGCATATGGAAGAGCACGGAAGTGTAACGAAAATTT
This sequence comes from Bacillus cereus, assembly GCF_007678085.1. Taxonomy (GTDB): domain Bacteria; phylum Bacillota; class Bacilli; order Bacillales; family Bacillaceae_G; genus Bacillus_A; species Bacillus_A cereus_BE. The sequence continues at coordinate 418,854 of NZ_VEDW01000002.1, forward strand.
ACACGAATCAAGGTCCATATGCGCTCAAGAAAATAGAAGGAAGAAAGTTAGAGCGGAATAACTTTCTGCACCATATTCAATATTTGAAAGAGAAAGGTTTCTCAAATTATGTACCTATATACCATGCGACGGATGGAAATTATATTTTAAATGATGGTACGTATAATTATTATTTAATGCCGTGGTTAGAACGTGCGGAAGGGAACGGCGAGGATAATGATCAATACCATAAAATGTTTCAGACTCTCGGAACGTTGCATCAAAAAACGGTAAAAGAAGAAACGTATACAGAAGAAGATTTAGAGAAACATTATACGAATATATCCGATCGCTGGGAAAATGATGGTGAGATGTTAGAAGAGTTTCTTGTAGAATCGGAAGCGAAGTGGTATATGTCACCATTTGAATTGCAATATTGTACGTACTACCATCATGTAATGAGGGCGCGTGAGTTTGCAACGAAGCAATTAAATGAGTGGAACGATGCGATGAAAGAAAAAGAAAAAACACGTATTACTTTTGTGCATGGTAACGTATCACTTAATCATTTTTTATTTGATTATGAACGGAACGGCTATTTTATTAGTTTAGAAAAATCAAAGTTTGCGACACCTGTGCAAGATATAGTAGGTTTTTATTCACGGTCTTTAAACACGTATCCAATTGCGCGAAGTGATCGGTTTGAATGGTATCAAATGTACCAAAAAAATTTCCCTTTTACGAAAGAAGAGCAACTACTCATGTTTGCGTATATGACGTATCCATCGCAATTTATTCGGCAAATCCAGTCTTATAAGAAAAGAAGAGAGAGTCGTAATGAGGAAAATGAACTTCTCGGAGTAAAGAGCTTGCAACAATCGCATTGGCTCGTTAGCAATATAGAATATTTCCTTTCGCAATTACAAGCTGCCCAGCAAGGGAACGGGTAAAGTGAAACTTTAATTAGTACGGGTCTGACTGCCTGCAAATAGCGGGATAGAAAAGATAAGTAGAGGATGCTACTTATCTTTTTTTGTGTGCCTGAAAATTCATAGACTTAAATTTATCTTGACGAATAAGGTTTCGTTTTTTACACTATTGTATATAATAATTAACAATCATATAAATGCCTTGAAGGGGAAGAGTATAACAAGAAACGTCTTCAGAGAGGAGAATCATTAGCTGGGAGATTCTCTAGATAGTTATGTTAGAAGGTAGCCCTGGAGCATCTTTTCTGAACGGAATAGTTCTCATTAGGAAAAGACGGATTTGTCCGTTATCAAATTAAGAGTATAAGCAAATCTTGAATTTGTTTGTAAATAAAGGTGGTACCGCGATGTCCCTCGTCCTTTTTTGGATGAGGGGCATTTTTTATTTTAAGGAGGGAAAATAATGTCAAACACGGAAAAGAATTTACCAACTAAATATGATCATATGTCCGTTGAAGAAGGCCGTTATCAATGGTGGCTTGAAGGCAAATATTTCGAAGCAACAGGAGACGAGAAGAAACAACCGTATACAATTGTAATTCCACCTCCGAACGTAACTGGTAAGTTACACTTAGGTCATGCTTGGGATACAACTCTTCAAGATATTTTAACTCGTACGAAGCGTATGCAAGGTTACGATGTATTATGGCTTCCAGGAATGGACCATGCGGGTATCGCAACACAAGCGAAAGTAGAAGGGAAACTTCGTGAAGAAGGTATTTCACGTTACGATCTTGGCCGTGAGAAGTTCCTTGAAAAAGCTTGGGAATGGAAAGAAGAATATGCGTCTCACATTCGTCAACAATGGGGGAAAGTTGGTTTAGGACTAGACTATTCTCGTGAACGTTTCACATTAGACGAAGGTTTATCTGATGCAGTTAATAAAGTATTCGTTCAATTATATGAAAAAGGCTTAATTTACCGTGGTGAATATATCATTAACTGGGACCCAGCAACACGCACAGCTCTTTCTGATATTGAAGTAATTCATAAAGAAGTTCAAGGTGCATTCTACCATATGAACTATCCGTTAACAGATGGTTCTGGTCATATTCGTCTTGCGACTACTCGTCCAGAAACGATGCTTGGTGATACAGCGGTAGCGGTTCATCCAGAAGACGACCGTTACAAGCATTTAATCGGAAAAACAGTTACACTTCCAATCGTAGGCCGTGAGATTCCAATTATTGCTGATGAGTACGTAGAAAAAGATTTCGGAACAGGCGTTGTAAAAATTACACCAGCTCATGACCCGAATGACTTTGAAGTAGGTAACCGTCATGACTTACCACGTATCTTAGTAATGAACGAAGATGGATCGATGAACGAAAAAGCTGGTAAGTATAACGGCATGGATCGTTTCGAATGCCGTAAAGCGTTAGTAAAAGATTTACAAGAAGCGGGCGTATTAGTAGAAATCGAGCCTCATATGCATTCAGTAGGTCACAGTGAGCGTAGTGGTGCAGTTGTTGAGCCTTACTTATCAACGCAATGGTTCGTAAAAATGGCTCCACTTGCTGAGAAGGCAGTAGAGCTTCAACAAAAAGAAGAAGAGAAAGTAACGTTCGTACCAGAGCGTTTCGAAAACACATATTTACGTTGGATGGAAAACATTCACGACTGGTGTATTTCTCGTCAATTATGGTGGGGACACCGCATTCCAGCTTGGTATCATAAAGAAACTGGTGAAGTATACGTAGGTACAGAAGCACCTGCAGATATTGAAAACTGGAATCAAGATAACGACGTACTTGATACATGGTTCAGTTCAGCACTATGGCCATTCTCAACACTTGGTTGGCCAAATGAAGATTCAGCAGACTTCAAGCGTTACTATTCAACAGATGCACTAGTAACGGGTTATGACATTATCTTCTTCTGGGTATCTCGTATGATTTTCCAAGGTTTAGAGTTTACAGGCGAGCGTCCATTTAAAGATGTATTAATTCACGGTTTAGTTCGTGATGAGCAAGGGCGTAAAATGAGTAAATCTCTTGGTAACGGTATTGATCCAATGGATGTTATCGAGAAGTATGGTGCAGATGCAATGCGCTATTTCTTATCAACAGGAAGCGCACCAGGTCAAGATTTACGTTTTAGCATGGAGAAAGTAGAATCTACTTGGAACTTCATTAATAAAATTTGGAATGCATCACGTTTCGTATTAATGAACATGGATGACATGAAGTATGAAGAAATCGATTTAACTGGTGAAAAATCAGTTGCAGATAAGTGGATTTTAACTCGCTTAAATGAAACAATCGAAAGCGTAACACGTAACATGGATAAATATGAGTTCGGTGAAGCTGGTCGTTCATTATACAACTTCATTTGGGACGATTTCTGTGACTGGTACATTGAGATGGCGAAACTTCCACTATACGGTGAAGATGAAGCAGCTAAGAAAACAACTCGTTCTATTTTAGCTTACGTATTAGACCAAACAATGCGTCTATTACACCCATTCATGCCATTCGTAACAGAGAAAATTTGGCAACATTTACCGCATGAAGGCGAGTCAATTACAGTAGCAGCTTGGCCAACAGTTCGCGAAGATTTACAAGATAAAGAAGCGGCAGCAGAAATGCACCTTCTAGTTGATATCATTCGCTCTGTTCGTAACATCCGTGCAGAAGTAAATACGCCAATGAGCAAAAAAGTTCAAATGCAAATCAAGGCAAAAGATGAGGCTGTACTTGCTCAACTTACGAAGAACAGCTCTTACATTGAGCGTTTCTGTAACCCAAGTGAATTAACAATTCAAACGGATTTACAAGCGCCAGAAAAAGCAATGACTGCAATCGTATCAGGTGCAGAGCTATTCTTACCGTTAGCTGATCTTATCAATCTTGATGAAGAGAGAGCGCGTCTTGAGAAAGAACTTGAGAAGTTCGACAAAGAAGTAGAACGTGTACAGAAGAAACTTTCAAACCAAGGTTTCGTAGCGAAAGCTCCTGCAGCAGTTATTGATGGAGAGCGTGCGAAAGAGCAAGATTACCTAGAAAAACGCGAAGCAGTTCGCCAACGTCTAGCAGATCTTGAAAAGTAAAATATTTTTTAGAGGCTCACTATATTGGTGAGTCTCTTTTCTTTGCGTATAATAGGAGTATGAAGGTTGTCTTTTGAAAGGGGAAAGCATACGTGATACATACATACGAAGAAGCGATAGGGTGGATTCATAGTCGATTGAAGTTTGGTATTAAACCAGGATTAGAAAGAATGAGATGGATGCTAGAAGAGCTAGGAAATCCAGAGCGTCACATAAAATGTGTTCATCTTGCTGGTACAAATGGAAAAGGTTCAACGTTAACATATATGCGCTACATGTTAGAAGATGCAAAATATAAGATAGGAACATTTACCTCTCCTTATATTGAAACGTTTAATGAACGTATTAGTGTGAACGGAACGCCAATTGCAGATGAAGAGATTGCGGAACTTGTAAAGATGGTAAAGCCAGTCGTTGAAAAACTAGATGAGACAGATTTAGGGGAAGCGACTGAGTTTGAAATTATTACTGTTATGGCAATTTGTTATTTCGGCAAAGTCAATTTCTGTGATGTTGTTTTATTTGAAACAGGGCTTGGAGGACGCTTTGATTCTACGAATGTTATTCATCCTGTTCTCACGATTATTACAAATATCGGCCATGATCATATGCATATTTTAGGTGATACACTAGGAGAAATTGCATATGAAAAGGCGGGGATTATTAAGTCTGGTGTTCCGGTTATTACTGGTGTACAAGATGAGGAAGCGTTGCAAGTCATTCAAAAGGTTGCAAAAGAAAAACATGCAAACTTATACGAGATAGGTAACCATTTTACAGCGTTACATAAACAGTCTAGCGAAGATGGAGAACAGTTTGATTTCACTTGTCCTTTCGCCATTTTTGAAGATGTGCGAATCTCAATGAAAGGTAGTCATCAAGTAGGAAACGCAGCACTTGCACTTATGGCAGTCATGTATGTCAAAACATACTTATCATTTTTAATTGAGGAAGAAGAAATAAGAACTGGATTACAGGAGGCGTATTGGATTGGGCGATTTGAAAAACTGCAAAGTAATCCAGATATTATTATAGATGGTGCCCATAACCCAGAAGGTATCGAAAGTCTTGTGAAAACAGTAGAATCACATTACAAAGATAAAAATGTAATAGTTTTATTTACTGCCCTTGGTGATAAACAGTTGCATAATATGGTAGGTCAATTAGAAACAATTGCAGATGAAATTATTTTTACAACATTCGCCTTTGATCGTGCTATTTCAGCAGGCGAGCTTGCATCGTATGCAAAGAAAGAATCAAAATTAGTTTTTGAAAATTGGAAAGAGGCAATTGATACGAAGGTTGAAGTGATTGGGGAAAATGATATTTTTATCATAACAGGTTCTCTTTATTTCATTTCGGAAGTTCGAAAATATATTCGCGAGAAAAACTAGATAGTCTTTGCTATCTAGTTTTTTTGTTCTACAAATGAAGTCAAATGCATACATATAAGATAAATATATAGGGTTATTTGGCGAATTCCTCTGACAAATATCTCGTTTTTTTGTGAAATGAATATGATATGATGCGGACAACGATAAGAGGTGAGGTGTGAGTGTATGGACAAGCAATCACGAACGATCTCAGTGAAAGTGAATGGAACAGAAGCGAAATATGAGGAGAAGAAGAAAGATGAATTTGAATGGATGGTAGTAGAAAGTGAAAGGCCAAAAAACGTTGTTCCGTTTCAAAAAGCGAAAGTAGCGTCTACGGAAAAAAAACGAAAGAAGTGGAGCAATACGTTAATTGCAATCGTTGCAACTGCGATTGTTATTGGTACGGCGTTTGGGATGGGAATGCTACAGTTACTTAAAGGGCAAGGTGCGACAGGGGGAAGTGGAGTAACAGCTTCGAAGCAGATGCAAAATGAAGAATCAAAGGTGGGCGGAACGTCAGAACAAACACCAGCACCAAAAGAGGAAAAACAAAAAGCGCAGACAGGAACATCATTGGATTCAATGAAATTATTTTTTGTTCAAGGGGGGATTTATTCTTCCGAAGAAAAGGGACAGGCCGCTCTTGAAGAGTGGAAAGGTAATGGGGGCGTAGCAGCTTTAAAACCGAGCGGTGATAAGTATGCATTAGTTGTTGGTATTGCAAGCGATGAACAAGGCATAAATCAATTAATGACGCAGTATAAAAATGATAATGTCTCTGTATTGAAAAAGAACTGGGATATAACAGATAAAGCGTTACTTAAAGATGATAAAGAAGTGGGTGCATTTTTAACAAAAGTACAGCCATTATATACTCATTTAGCAAAATATGCTTCTAGCGTACAAGCTAGTGGAAAAAGTAATGCAAAAGATTTAGGTGCGATTGAAAAAGAGTGGAAAGCAATTGAAAAAGAAGGGAAAAGTATGAAGCAGGAAGAAGCAAAGAAATTGTATATGTATACGTCAGTAGCTGTGCAAACAGTGAAGGATGGAAAAGGTGATAAGGAATCTTTGGCGAAATTAAATCAAGTTATTATTGATGGTATACTTTCATATGAAAAAATTGTTTCACAAAAGGTGAATTAATAGGATAATGAAATGACGAAGGAAGAAGTATAGGTACTTCTTTCTTTTCTTTTGAATTTAGAGTAAAGTGCTTTCTCAATGGCAGCAATATAATCGTATTTTAGTAAAAAAGTATTATTTTGTTTAGAGAAAATAATATTTCTTTCATTTGTGGACAAACTATTCCTTTGATACGATTGATGTAAATAATTCTGCTTCATATGAGAAAGGAAGGAGAAAATATGAGAAAAATTATTTTAGCATCAGGATCACCTCGCAGGAAGGAACTGCTTGAGTTAGCGGATGTACCATTTGAAATCATTGTAAGTGAAGTAGAAGAAACGATTGGTGCCTACTCATCACCTTCTGATATTGTTATGTCCCTTGCCCTGCAAAAAGCATCTGCAGTAGCAGAAAATAACAGTGATCATATTGTGTTAGGTGCAGACACAATTGTTACATATGAATCGCGTATTCTTGGAAAGCCTTCTAATGAGGCTGAGGCGAAAGAAATGTTGCAATTATTATCAGGGAAAACACATGAAGTGTATACTGGTGTTGCAATTATAGAAAAAGACAAAACAGTCACTTTTTACGAGCGTACAGAAGTTACGTTTTGGGAATTAACAGAAGAGGAAATTGACGTATACGTTGCATCGAAAGAGCCTCTTGATAAAGCAGGAAGTTATGGAATTCAAGGTAAAGGATCTATTTTTGTTCAACATATTCAAGGGGATTACTATAGTGTAGTCGGTTTACCAATTTCACGTCTTGTTCGGGAATTAAAACAATTCAATATTGATATAACCCATGCGTAAAATTGCATGGGATTTTCTTTGAGAGAACAAATAAAGGGGTGGAGAAATGAACGGTATTCGTGATGTTGTCAAAGAAGAACAGCCACGGGAGCGTTTATTGTTAGAAGGAGCTGGAAGTTTATCGAATCGGGAGCTTCTTGCAGTGTTACTCAGAACAGGTTCTAAAGAAGAAACAGTTTTAAAGTTATCAGATAAAATTTTACATCACTTTGATGGTTTACGCATGTTGAAAGATGCAACGTTAGAAGAGCTTGTTTGTATACATGGTGTTGGGATTGCAAAGGCAGCCCAGCTTATAGCTGCTTTTGAACTCGGTAGAAGAATGGTACGTTTAGAATATCAAAATAGATACAGTATTCGAAGTCCAGAAGATTGTGCGAGATATATGATGGAAGAAATGCGCTTCTTGCAGCAGGAGCATTTTGTATGTTTATATTTGAACACAAAAAATCAAGTTATACATAGGCAAACGATTTTCATTGGCAGTTTAAACACATCAATTGTACATCCCAGGGAAGTTTTTAAAGAAGCGTTCCGCCGTGCAGCAGCCTCTATCATATGTCTTCATAACCATCCTTCAGGAGACCCCACGCCGAGCCGAGAAGATATTGAAGTAACAAAACGGTTAGTAGAATGCGGCCAGATTATCGGAATTGAAGTGCTTGACCATATTATAATAGGCGACCATAAATTCGTGAGTTTAAAGGAAAAAGGTCATATTTAAGACTATGCTTTTTACTTATTTTGTTTTATAATGTGATTTATGAGTTTTTTGTAGAAATTTATCTACAAAAAGGATAAAGATATAAAAAACGTACTGTTTTTATAATATAAAGTAAGAAAAAATGAGTCCGTGAAAACAAGAAAGGAAGATAAATAATATGTTTGGATTTGGTGGCTTTACTCGCGATCTTGGAATAGATTTAGGAACTGCGAACACGCTTGTATATGTAAAAGGAAAAGGTGTAGTTTTACGTGAACCTTCAGTAGTAGCGTTACAAACTGATACGAAACAAATCGTTGCTGTAGGTAGCGATGCAAAACAAATGATTGGTCGTACACCAGGAAACGTTGTGGCACTTCGCCCGATGAAAGACGGTGTAATTGCTGATTACGAAACGACAGCAACAATGATGAAATACTACATTCAACAAGCTCAAAAATCAAATGGATTCTTCTCACGTAAACCATACGTAATGGTATGTGTACCGTCTGGTATTACAGCTGTAGAACGACGTGCAGTAATCGATGCGACTCGTCAAGCGGGTGCTCGTGATGCTTATCCAATCGAAGAACCATTTGCAGCAGCAATTGGTGCAAACTTACCTGTTTGGGAACCAACTGGTAGCATGGTTGTTGATATCGGTGGTGGTACAACAGAAGTTGCAATCATTTCTTTAGGTGGTATTGTAACAAGTCAATCAGTTCGTGTTGCTGGTGATGATATGGACGATTCAATCATTCAGTACATTAAGAAAAGCTACAACTTAATGATTGGTGAAAGAACAGCTGAAGCATTAAAATTAGAAATCGGTTCTGCAGGCGAGCCAGAAGGTATCGAGCCTATGGAAATTCGCGGTCGTGATTTAGTAAGTGGTTTACCAAAAACAGTACTAATTCAGCCAGAAGAAATTGCAGATGCATTAAAAGATACAGTAGATGCAATTGTAGAATCTGTTAAAAATACGTTAGAGAAAACTCCACCTGAATTAGCGGCAGATATTATGGACCGTGGTATCGTATTAACAGGCGGCGGAGCATTACTACGTAATTTAGATAAAGTGATTAGTGAAGAAACAAATATGCCAGTTCTTGTTGCGGAAGATCCATTAGATTGCGTAGCAATTGGAACAGGTAAAGCATTAGACAATATCGATCTTTTCAAAACTGCTGCTCGATAATATTGCAAAATAAAAATCAATGAAATTAAGAGGGTGTGAACGTGCCACAGTTTTTCTTAAACAAAAGATTAATTGTTTTGTTAGTTAGTATTATTCTTCTCGTGGCATTGATTGGAATCTCATTGAAAGAACGGAACAGTTTAACATGGCCAGAGCAGTTTGTTAAAGACACTGTCGGTGTTGTAGAACGTGTATTCCAAAAGCCAGCGAAATACGTAGCTGGATTCTTCGAAAATGTAGAGGATGTAAAGCGCACGTATGAAGAGAATAAAGAATTAAAAGCAAAATTAGATAATTATGCAGGGCTATCAGGGAAAGTAAAACAATTAGAAGATGATAACAAGAAGCTACAAGAGTTAACGGGTAAAAAAGAGTTGAATAGCCAATATACTGAAATTCCAGCTACTGTTGTTTCTCGTAATCCAGATAAATGGTACGATTTAATCGGAATCGATAAAGGAGCACAGCAAGGAATTAAAAAGGATATGGCTGTAATGACTTCACAAGGTCTAGTTGGACGAGTGAAAAGTGTATCTCAGTTTACATCATCAGTAGAATTGCTAAGCTCTATGAGCCGAACAAATCGTGTTTCTGCTATCGTACAAGGTGATGAGAAAATCTTTGGATTGATTGAAGGTTACGATAAAGAAAAACACTTACTTCTTTTCACAAAGATTGGCTCTGATGCAAAAGTAGAACCAAACCAACTAGTTGTAACATCTGGACTTGGTGATATTTTCCCGAAAGGTCTTGTAATTGGAACAATCGTTGATGTTCAGCCGGATCCATACGGCTTAACAAAAACAGCATATGTAAAACCGGCCGCTGATTTGAATGACGTAGAGCATATTATGGTTGCTAAACGTGCAACGCCTTCAGCGCCATTAGAATAGGAGGGGGAGAAGAGATGATGAAGATTTTAAAAAGAGCAGCTCTTCCTCTTTTGCTCCTTTTTGTTTTTCTATTTGAAAATATGTTTGCTACTATTGTGCCAACAGAGGTTTTTTGGAAAGACAGTATAGCAGCACCTCATTTCTTTATAATTGTGTTATGTTTTATTACTGTGTACTATAGTCCGGTCCAAGGGATTTATTACGGACTCTTATTTGGTTTCTTATTTGATACCGTATACACAGAACTTGTCGGTATATATATTTTTGCGTATCCGATTTTAGCTTATTTAGTTTATAGTGTGATGAAGATACTACAATTGAATTTATTTATTGTTGCTTCTATTGTACTAGCTAGCATTGTAGCACTAGAGTATTATGTGTATGGATTTTTAACTTTGTTAGGACGTACTCATATGTCAGCGTATGTCTTTTTCACAGATCGTCTCCTGTCTACTTTATTGCTAAATGCAATTTTCTTATTGATAGTTTGTTTCCCACTGAGACGATATTTAGTGCGTCTTTCAAAAGCGATGGAAGAAAAAGAAAAAAGGATTTTCTAATTTTATGTCGAATTGAATCGGTGGGGTGAACTTTAGTGGAAGAAAAAAAGCAACAAAATGTAACAATAAAAGGGACAAAAGACGGAATAACGCTTCATTTAGATGATTGTTGTTCATTCTCTGAATTACTGGAGGAATTGGATGAAAAGCTTTCTACACATTACTATGATGGTGATGGGCGCTCTTTAATTGAAGTGCATGTGAAAGTGGGAAATCGTTATTTAACAGAAGTCCAACAAGAAGAGATTCGTACGTTAATTCGTAATAAAAAGAATCTTGTTGTGGATTCAATTGAAAGTGATGTTATAACTAAAGCAGAAGCAATAGCTTGGAAAGAAGAAACAGAAATTGTCCCTATTTCCAAAATTGTTCGCTCTGGACAAGTTTTACATGTAAAAGGAAATTTATTGTTAATTGGAGATGTTAATCCAGGCGGAACGGTTATCGCTGGGGGGAATATTTTTGTCGTAGGATCATTAAGAGGAATTGCACATGCTGGGTATTATGGGGATTCGGATGCTGTAATCGCTGCATCTGTTATGAACCCGATGCAACTTCGAATTAGTGATGTGGCAATGCGGGCTCCGGAAGAGAAAGAAGACGGAGCGGAGGCGGCAGAATGTGCGTATATTAATGAGAACAATCACATTGTTGTCGATCGACTGCAACTTCTCACTCATCTTAGACCTAATTTAACAAAGTTAGAAAGGGGAATTGTATAGCTGTGGGAGAGGCAATAGTAATTACATCTGGAAAAGGCGGAGTAGGTAAAACTACAACGTCTGCGAACATTGGTACAGCCCTAGCGTTATCTGGAAAGAAAGTGTGCTTAATTGATACAGATATCGGTCTTCGAAACTTAGACGTAGTAATGGGGCTAGAAAATCGTATTGTATTTGATCTTGTTGATGTCGTTGAAGGGCGTTGCCGTTTACCTCAGGCGCTTATTAAAGATAAGCGTTTTGATGATCTTTATTTATTACCTGCAGCACAAACGAGTGATAAATCAGCGGTAACACCTGAACAAATGGATGAATTAATACAAGTATTACGTCAAGATTATGATTACATATTAATTGATTGTCCTGCGGGGATTGAGCAGGGATTTAAAAATGCGGTAGCTGGTGCGGATAAAGCAATCGTTGTTACGACGCCAGAAGTATCCTCAATGCGCGATGCGGATCGTATTATCGGGCTTTTAGAAAAAGAGGATATTGAACCACCAAAACTTGTTATTAATCGTGTGCGTAGTCATATGCTTCATGAGCAGGATATGTTAGATGTTGATGAAATCGTACGTACATTGTCAATCGAGCTTCTTGGTGTTGTCGAAGATGATGATGAAGTTATTCGTGCTACAAATACAGGTGAACCTGTAGCGTTGCAACCGAGCGGAAAAGCAGCGTTAGCTTATCGTAATATTGCAAGACGCTTGTTGGGTGAGAATGTACCATTGCAAGCATTTGAACAAGAAAAAGTATCGGTATTTACAAAGGTGAAAAACTTCTTTGGAATCCGTTAAAAGCACTTCGCATATATGCGAAGTGCTTTCTTTTTTCTTCACACGAATATCTTCCTTTCTTAGCTCATACATATGTACAAACTGTATACAACTGTTTCTATTTAAATTAGCTTAACGAAAGAAAGGAGACAGTATGAAGAATAGACGTGTAGAAGAAATTAAAAAACGGATTGCGAAAAGGAAGGCAGAGCAAGAAAGGATGGAGGAAGAGCAGTATTTTGCTGGAGGGAATTTTGATAGTGAAACAGTATTTATTGAAGATGGAGAAAAGGAAATTCATCCTTTATTTCGAAAAGAAGTATTTTTCTTCAAAGTTTTGTTATCAGCAATATTAGTTCTTTCTGTCGCTATTTTATATAAGAATGCACCTTCTTCTTTCGACGGTGCTAAAGCTGTTACAGAAAAAGTGATGAAAGAAGAATTTCAGTTTGCTACTGTAGCGAAATGGTACGAAAAGCAGTTTGGAAAACCGCTTGTATTTTATTCACCTACTGAGAAAAAAGAAGGAACCATTCAACAAAAAGATTATGCAATTCCTGCTTCCGGAAAGGTGATGCAAGGGTTTCAAAAAAATGGCCAAGGTGTATTTGTTCAAACCGCTACAAATGCAACTGTGGAGTCAGTGAATGAAGGGCTAGTTGTTTTTGCAGGCAAGAAAGAGGAACTTGGTAATACAGTTCAAATTCAGCATGCAGATGGAACGGAGTCATGGTATGCAAATTTAAATGACATGTCAGTGAAATTATATGATTACGTTTCAAAGAAACAAAAAATTGGAACGGTGAATAATGATGCAAATAATAAAAATGGTAAGTTTTATTTCGCGATAAAAAAGAATGAAAAATTTATTGATCCGATTCAGGTGATTTCATTTGATTAAATATAGAGAAGTTTTAACGAAGATTTCAGTGCATCCGTTGTTTTGGGTTATTATTGTCATTGGTATTTTTACGGCACGTTTTAAAGAGTTACTACTGTTATTTTGTATCGTTCTCATCCATGAACTTGGGCATGCGTTTGCGGCGGCACACTACAATTGGCGCATTAAAAAGATTCAACTTTTACCGTTTGGTGGTGTGGCTGAGCTTGAGGAACATGGGAATAAGTCATTAAAAGAGGAACTTGTTGTTGTAATTGCAGGACCTATTCAACATATTTGGATGATGGCGGTAGGCTATATATTGTTTGAAACTGGTTGGCTTCATGCGGATTTATATTATTTCTTTATGTGGAATAATATAATTATTTTAGCATTTAATTTATTACCTATTTGGCCACTTGATGGCGGGAAAGTATTGTTTAACGTATTATCATATCGTTTTCCTTATTTACAAGCACATGAAAAGATGATGAAATTATCATGTGTTTTTTTTAGTGTAATACTGGCGTGGCAGTTACTTTGGAATAGTAACAATATTATGATGTGGGTACTACTCCTATTTTTAGCGGTGTCGTTATATCAAGAATGGAAACAAAGACGGTATGCCTTTATGCGTTTTTTATTAGAACGTTATTATGGGAACAAAAGAGGAATTGAAAAGATTGCACCTATTGAAGTGCAATCAGAAGATCATTTATATAAGATATTCACAAAATTTCGTAGAGGGTATAAGCACTCTATTATTGTCCATGGAAAATATAAAGAACATTACACATTGGATGAAAATGAATTGCTTTATGCGTATTTTACTGAAAAACGAACAACTTCATCTGTTGAAGAATTAATCGGTTAGTGTTGACGATAGCACTAACCTTTTATTATTGTAAAAGCAAAGAAGATTATAAAGTGAGGAAAGAATTTTGAAAACGTTATATATGAACTACTCGGGATCGGAAAAACGCGTTGCAATTGAAGAGAAGAAAAAAATTGTTGAGTTTTTATGGAAACGAAATGAAGAACAAGAGATTGTTGGGCATATTTATGTTGGACGTATCGTAAGAACAATCGCTGGAATGAACGCTGCATTTGTAAACATCGGTTTAGAAAAGCATGCGTATCTTTCATATGATGATGTACCATCTTCATATCGTATACATGAAGGGCAAGCAGTACTCGTACAAGTTGTGAAAGAGGCAATTGATACGAAAGGGCCGAAATTGACAGCGAACATAGAATTTACCGGGAAATATGTCGTTTATATGCCATATGATGAAATGCGTGCCGTTTCTCGGAAAATAAAAAACAATAAAAGAAGGCAACAGCTACTCCAAATTGAGGTAGAAGGGACAGGAGGTTATATTTTCCGTTCTGCTTCTGAAAAAGGAGAAGTTGAAGAAATACAAGCTGAAATGCAAAGGTTACAGCAGTTATATGAAGAGTTAAAAAGAAAAGAGGAACAAGGAAAGGCACCGTTACTGCTTCATCGACCGGCCAGCTTTTTAGATCGTGTATTTCAAGAGAATCCAATTGAAACGATTGAAAAAGTAGTTGTAGATACAAGAAGTATAGTAAAAGAATTAGAAGAAAAAGTCGGAAAAGAAAAAGTATCTTTTTATAATGAAAAGTCTTCAATGTTTAACCATTTTGGAATAGAGCGTGAGATCGAGAAAGCACTTCAAAAAATAGTGTGGCTCCCAAATGGTGCGTATTTAATTGTGGAACAAATGGAGACGATGACTGTAATTGATGTGAATACGGGCAAGTTTACTGGAAAGCAGAATTTACAAGACACAGTCCTTCGTACAAATGAAGTGGCAGCTGAAGAGATTGCACGTCAATTAAGACTGCGTGACATTGGTGGTATGATATTAATTGACTTTATTAATATGAAAAGAAGAGAAGATAAAGAAAAGGTAAGAGAATGTCTCATGGCTGCCATGCAAAATGATCGCACATATGCAAGAGTGCTTGGGTTTACAGAGTTAGGGATTTTAGAGATGACACGTAAACGTAAGAAACATTCTTTACGCGACGTATTACTAGAAGAATGTGTACCCTGCAAAGCGACGGGGTACGTGATGTCATATGAGACAATTGCGTATGAGTTAGAGAGAGAGCTAATCACATATGGCAATATAGAGGATGAGGCGGTATTAATCGCTGCACCTAAAGAATTGCAAAAACAATTTTTGCAAAAAGAATTACAAAAAAATATTCCATTTGAAATTTATTTCAAAGATGATATGATCGAAAAGTATGCAATTGTCCGTTTTGGAAGTAAAACAGAAATTGTAGAACGGAAAAAATAGTTAGCAGAACATTTATTGACAACCGTCTATGATTCATGATAACATCTTTATGTTATAGTTTATAGCACCTAAACGGCTATATGCTACAACCGCACAAGACAGGTTCCCTAAAGGCATTTATGTCTACCTCGTTTTTGGCGAGTCTTAGTAATTAAGAGGAGGTGCAAGTATGTACGCAATTATCGAAACAGGTGGAAAACAAATTAAAGTTGAAGCTGGTCAAGCAATCTACATTGAAAAATTAGATGTTGAAGCTGGTGAAACTGTTACTTTTGACAAAGTTCTTTTCGTTGGTGGCGAAAACGTTAAAGTTGGTAGCCCAGTTGTAGAAGGTGCAACAGTTACTGCGAAAGTTGAAAAACAAGGTCGCGCTAAGAAAATTATCGTTTTCAAATACAAAGCGAAAAAGAACAATCGTAAGAAACAAGGTCATCGTCAACCTTACACTAAGCTAGTTGTTGAAGCTATCAACGCTTAATCCAGGTTAACATGATTAAAATTACGATAAGTCGCACGAAATTAGGAAGTATCCAATCATTTAAAATGACTGGACATGCCGATTATGCGCCACATGGACAAGATCTTGTCTGTGCTGGAACTACAGCGGTTGTGTTTGGTTCTATAAATGCAGTGGAAGAACTTTGTAATGTGCAGGCAACTATTGAACTCGGAAGTGATGGCGGATTCTTAACGTATGAATTGCCTAATGATTTAGACGTTCATGCAGCAGAAAAAGCACAAACGCTTTTAGAAGGATTGGTTGTTTCGCTTAAGACGATCGAACTTGATTACGGAAAGTATATCCGTTTAATAGAAAAAGTGCAGGAGGTGTAACGTATGTTAAGATTAGATCTTCAGTTTTTCGCATCTAAGAAAGGTGTAGGTAGTACAAAGAACGGTCGTGACTCTCAGTCAAAACGTCTTGGTGCTAAACGCGCAGATGGTCAAACGGTTTCAGGTGGTTCAATTCTTTACCGTCAACGCGGTACAAAAATTTATCCAGGTGTTAACGTTGGTCGTGGTGGCGATGACACTTTATACGCGAAAGTTGACGGCGTAGTACGCTTTGAGCGTCTTGGCCGTGACCGCAAACAAGTGAGCGTATATCCTGTTGCTCAAGAAGCATAAGAACTCACGGAAAACTCTAACCTGAGTGCAGGTTAGAGTTTTTCTATATTAAGGGGTATCTAAATGAATGAAAAATGGACAATTATAGATGCATTGCGCCATTCAAGACATGATTGGCTCAATCGTATGCAGATGGTGAAAGGAAACCTTTCCCTTGGAAAAGTGGAAGAGATTCATAGTCTCATCGATCGTTTTGTCCAAGAAGCGAGACAAGAATCCAATCTGATAGGGCTATCAATGCCTTTATTTTCAGAGTGGATTTTAACATATAATTGGAAACAGCAGCCGTGCTTATTGGAGTACGAAGTATTAGGGAAATTACATAACTTATCTCACTTAGATGAGACTTTATGTACATGGACGAATCAATTTTTCTCAATGCTTCAGCATAGTTTAGACGTATATGTTGAAAATTATGTTTGTATCACAATTGAATGTGACGCGGAGAATGCTCGTTTCTTTTTTGATTTTCGTGGTAAGCTAACGAGTGTAGAAGAACTACAGAATTGGCTTGCGAACCAAAACAATAAATGGTACTCCATTTCTTATACAGTACGAGACGAAGAAGTCTCAGTTATATTACAACCAATCGAAAAAAGTGTGGTGAAATAATGTTTGTAGATCAGGTCAAGATATATGTAAAAGGCGGCGACGGTGGTAACGGAATGGTTGCGTATCGTCGTGAGAAGTATGTACCTAAAGGTGGCCCAGCAGGTGGCGACGGGGGTAAAGGTGCAGATGTTGTTTTTGTTGTTGAGGAAGGCTTACGTACATTAATGGACTTCCGCTACCAACGTCATTTCAAAGCTGATCGTGGTCAGCACGGAATGAGTAAAGGACAGCACGGACGTAAATCTGAAGATTTAATCGTAAAGGTTCCACCAGGAACAGTAGTAAAAGATGAAAAAACAGGTCAAATCCTTGCTGATTTAGTAACGCATGAACAAACAGCTGTAATTGCAAGAGGTGGCCGCGGTGGCCGTGGTAACTCACGTTTCGCAACAGCTACGAACCCAGCGCCAGAAATCGCTGAAAACGGGGAACCAGGTCAAGAACGTGATGTTATTCTAGAACTTAAAGTACTAGCAGACGTTGGACTTGTTGGATTCCCAAGTGTAGGTAAATCTACATTATTATCTGTTGTATCATCAGCACGTCCGAAAATTGCAGAGTATCACTTCACAACAATCGTTCCAAATCTTGGTGTTGTTGAAACGGGTGATAACCGCAGCTTCGTTATGGCTGACCTTCCTGGACTAATTGAAGGCGCACATGCCGGCGTCGGACTTGGACACCAATTCTTACGTCATATTGAGCGTACACGTGTAATCGTACACGTTATTGATATGTCTGGTTTAGAAGGCCGTGAACCATATGAAGATTACGTAACAATCAATAATGAATTAAAAGAATACAATCTTCGCTTAACGGAGCGTCCACAAGTTGTTGTTGCAAACAAAATGGATATGCCAGATGCAGAAGAAAACTTACAAGCATTTAAAGAGAAAGTGGGAGACGAAGTAAAAATCTTCCCAATCTCAGCTGTAACGAAACAAGGTGTTCGTGACTTACTGTTTGAAGTAGCGAACTTAATCGAGACAACACCAGAATTCCCAATACATCAAGTTGCGGATGAGTCTGACACAAGTGTAATGTACAAATTTGAGACTGAAGGTGTTAAATTTGAAATTACACGTGAAAGTGATGGCACGTTTGTTATCTCTGGTTACGATATCGAGAAAACATTCAAAATGACAGACTTCTCACGTGATGAATCTATACGTCGTTTCGCTCGCCAAATGCGCGGAATGGGTATTGATGAAGCACTTCGTGCACGTGGTGCAAAAGATGGAGATATTGTAAAAATTCTTGAATATGAATTTGAATTTATCGACTAAGACTGCCGGAATATGGCAGTCTTTTTTTTATGTAAATGTCTGATTCGTATAGGAAAAAATACCCACTAATTAAATTTTCAATTTATAATAGAACAAGGAGTGGTTTTGGAAGAATTTTTTATAGGGAGAAAACGAACATGTATAAAATATTAATTGTAGAAGACGATGAAAAAATCGCGGGGATATTAGAAGAGCATTTAGAAAGGTATGGCTATCAGTCATTTAGAGCAAGTGATTTACGTCATATAAAAGATGAGTTCGTGAAAATAAATCCTCATCTCGTACTACTGGATATTAATTTACCATATTTTGATGGGTTTTATTGGTGTCGTCAAATACGTACTGTATCGAATGCACCAATTATTTTTGTTTCTGCAAGAACAGGGGAAATGGATCAAGTAATGGCAATTGAAAATGGCGGAGATGATTACATTACGAAGCCGTTCCATTTAGATATCGTAATGGCAAAGGTGAAAAGTGCACTTCGCCGTGGCTATGGTGAGTATGCCTCTGTTGCTGAGAGTGATTGTTTAGGTGTAAATGGATTGTTGTTATTTCCATCCCAGCACATTGTTGAGTGGCAGGGACAACAAACGGAGCTGACAAAAAATGAATTTTACTTATTAGAGTGTTTAATGAAACAAGCAAATCAATATGTAACGCGCGAAGAACTGTTAGAAGCCCTGTGGGATGAGGTAGCTTTTGTTGATGATAATACATTAACCGTTAATGTAAAACGCGTAAGGAAGAAACTAGAGGAGCTAGGCATTCAAAATGCAATTGTAACGAAACGTGGATATGGTTATGCGCTTCTTACAGAGTGGGGCGAAGGGCATGAAGGTTAAAAATTACCTCATGGACCGCTTTTCTTTACTTCTTTCTTATATTGTTAGCCTTTGTTTATTTGGGCTTGTAATGCAGTTGCAAAGCCTTTTAGAAAAGCGATCCATTGATTGGAGTACGTGGTTATATGGGCTTTTATTAGGAACAGTTGTATTTACTGTATACCTCATTTACGATTATCGAAAACGAAGTATATTTTTAAAAAGAATCGAAAAATATGTTGCTAGCGGAAATACATTGCATGACTCTTTACTTATCGATACTTCTTATACGTCAGAGCAAGAGATGGTCGTTGAATCGTTTACGCTATTAAGACAGCAATATATGAATGAAATTCATAAACAACATGCGAAAGAACAACAGCAAATGATATTTATGAACCAGTGGATTCATCAAATGAAAACCCCAGTATCGGTTATAGAATTACTATTACAGAAGTTTGGTAAAGAGCATCGTGAGGCAAGAGCGATAGTTGAAAGTATTCGTGAAGAAAATAATCGTATACTAAATGGTTTAGATTTAGCGTTACATATGGCAAGGTTAGAGCAGTTTGCGAAAGATTATAAAGTAGAAGTAGTAAATGTGATAGATATTATTAGAGGTATCATTAATGAAAATCGAAAATCCTTCATTCAATCTTCTGTATTTCCGAAAGTAATGTTTGAAGAAGATAGTTGTATGGTTGCATCTGATAGAAAATGGCTCAGCATTGCTTTAGGGCAAATTGTTGTGAATGCAATTAAGTATACGAAAATTTCAGAAGCAGAGAAAAAGGAAATTCAATTTCAAATTGAAGAGAAAGACCAAAAGGTGTTATTACATATTAAGGACAATGGAATCGGTATTCCAGAGCAAGATGTAAAGCGTATATTTGACCCATTCTTTACTGGAATAAATGGCCGGAAAACGAGAGAAGCAACTGGAATGGGCTTATATATTACGAAGGAAATTTGCGATAATTTACATCACGGTATTTATGTGCAATCGGCTGAGGGGGAAGGGACAACATTCACGTTCCAATTTGCAAAAGATGAAGAATATCATACATTAATGAGAAAAATGACAAAACTGTAAGATAACAAAACGTTTTGTAAGGGAAATCACTCGTTTCTTTTTCTTATTTTTCTTATAGTAAATGTAAGAAGAAAACACATAGGGGGATTAGAAATGAGTGTTCTTGAAGTAAAAGGATTAACGAAGGTATACCAATCAAAAGGTTCAGTAGCGACGACTGCTTTAAATGATATAAATTTTAAAATAGAAGAAGGCGAATTTGTAGGGATTATGGGTCCTTCAGGAAGCGGGAAAACAACGCTTTTAAATTTATTAGCAACAATCGATAAGCAAACTTCAGGTCATGTGCTTGTAAATGGCGAAGAAATTAATCAAATGCGTGCTGCAAAATTAGCGGAGTTTCGCCGTACACATTTAGGGTTCATTTTCCAAGATTTTAACTTACTGGATACGTTATCGATTAAAGAAAATATTATTTTACCACTTGTAATGGCGAAAAAATCTGTAAATGAAATCGATGCGAAAGTGCTTGAGATTGCAAAGTTCTTAAATATTGAAGAAATATTAAATAAAAAAGTATATGAAGTATCAGGCGGACAGCAACAACGTGCAGCAGCTGCGAGAGCGATCATTCATGAACCGACGTTAATTTTAGCGGATGAGCCAACTGGAAACTTAGATTCAAAGTCAGCAAAATCATTAATGAGTGCGTTGCAAGATTTGCATGAACAAAAGAAAGTGACGATTGCAATGGTAACGCATGATCCAGTAGCGGCGAGTTATTGCGAACGTATTCTTTTCATTCGTGATGGAGAAATTTTCTCAGAAATACATAAAGGAAGAACAAAGCAAGCCTTTTTCCAAGAAATTCTGGACGTACTTGCGATGCTAGGAGGAGAATATCATGAACTTTCGCCAGCTCGCGCTTAGTAATGTAAAAGGAAATTGGCGTAATTATAAAGCTTTTCTTATTAGTAGTTGTTTATCGATAGTCGTATTTTTCATGTATGCTTCTTTCATTTATCATCCAGATGTCGTAAGCGGTAATATTAGTATGAAGACGATGATTACAAAAGGATTAGAATCGATGAATTATATCGTAGTCATCTTCTCAGCACTCTTTATTTTATATGCAAATTCAACGTTTTTACGAGCAAGAAAAAAAGAGTTTGGCTTATTAACATTAATAGGCGGAACGAAGTCTCAACTTGGCAGAATGATTATATTAGAACAATTGATGTTAGGTAGCATTGCCATTGTAGCAGGTATTGGAATTGGAATGCTTTGTTCAAAATTGTTTTTCCAAGCACTGAGTGTATTACTAAAAATTGATAAAACACTTCCACTCGTATGGAATAGTAAAGCAGTTCTTATTACAGCTGGTGTGTACTTTATTCTATTTTTACTCCTATCATTGTTTAGCGTTTGGACAGTAGGACGCTTGCAAATTATTGATTTATTAAGAGAAGCAAGAAAACAAAAAGTAGAGCCCTTTGCATTTACATGGTTATGTGTAGCCGGTATAGGATGTATCATTGGTGCATATGTCCTTTGCTTCCAAGTAACAATTATGAATTTTATTATGTATTTCTTACCGATTGTAGGATTGACCATTGGTGGAACGTATTTACTATTTACACAAGGTAGTACAGTCGTATTAAAGGCGTTACAAAAACGAAAAACATCTTTTTATACATATCCAAATATGTTTGTACTTAGCAATCTTATTTATAAAATGAAAGATAATGCTCGTTTTCTATTTGTAATTTCTATCATTACGGCGGTTGTTTCTTCAGCAGTAGGTACGCTTTATGTATATTTTGAAGATATGAGCTATAAGACAGTAACTAGTACCCCGCATGCTATTTCGTATGAGGAAAAAGGAATACATACGCATAATGTCATCAAAGAAGGAAAAACAAAAGAATTAATAAAAAAACACGGATTTGAAGAAGCGCGAGAAGTAACGTACGTAAAACTTCCTGGAACTCAAAAAATCACGATGTTTAACAGTGAACATGAAGTACCGATGGCGATTGTTTCAGAAAAAGAATATAATGCTGAAGTACGTAAACAAAAAAGAGAGCAAGTTAGAGAGGTTCATAATGCACCAGGTAGTGCAACGATGGTCATAATGGATATGGCGAACGATATGATGAAGCTAGATCTTGCCAAACCGTATGAAATTAAAATTAACGGACAAACGCAGTCTGTTCAATTAAATGAGCCAACTACATTTTCTGTTTTTAATGATAGTGAATATCTCATTGTAAATGATCAAGATTTTGAGAAATATGCAAAGCTCGTACCAGATGAAGAAAAGACGAAATATTACGGTTATTATATAGAAGACTGGAAAAGTACGGAAGATCTTGTATTAGATTTGAAAAAGGAAGTTGCACCAGATAAGCAAGGGGAATTAAATAACTCGGTGCTCGCTTATAAAAATATAAGGGAATCAGGAGCAATTACGATGTTTATCGGTTTCTTTGTAGCTGTACTGTTCTTCTTCTTCGCTTGTAGTATGACATACTTTAAATGGTTTAACGATAAAGAACAAGATCGTATTCAATTTAAATCGTTAAAGAGAATCGGTATGACAGATAAAGAAATTCGTAAAATTGCAATTCGACAAATGGGCGTTATCTTCTTTATCCCAATTTTGATCGGTGCAATTCATAGTGGATTTGCTCTTCATACGTTAGGGAAAATGCTATATATTGATTTATGGAAATCAGGTGCGATTGTAATTGGAACATACGTTGTAGCTTCTGCGATTTACTTTATGATTGCACAAAGGGGATATTTGAAACACGTGCAAAGCTAGAGAAACCTCTAGCTTTTTGCCTATGTAGTAAGTTATAGGGGGACGATAGATGAACATTCGGCAACTAGCGCTGCAAAATATAAAAGGGAATTGGCGTAATTATAAAGTGTTTTTCTTAAGTAGTTGCTTTGCAATATTCGCGTCTTTTGCATACATGTCTGTCATTGTGCATCCGTATATGCAGGAGACGATGTGGTATCAAAACGTACGCTGGGGACTTATTATATGTAATGTTATAATCATTTCTTTTTTCGTCATATTTATTTTGTACTCTACTTCTATTTTCATAGAAGCGCGTAAGAAAGAATTAGGGTTATATATGTTAATGGGAGCAACGAAATCTAACGTAATAGGAGTGATTATGACCGAGCAAATATTGATTGGGATTTTTGCTAATATTTTCGGTATTGGGCTTGGTATGGTCTTTTTAAAGCTCTTCTTCATGGTGTTTAGTATGTTACTGGGGCTTCCGAAAGAACTGCCTGTCATATTTGACGTGAGAGCAATCGGGGAAACGTTTATTGCTTATATGGTCGTATTTTTTGTCTTATCATTTATAAGTGCTTTACGTATATGGAATATAAAAATCATTCGGTTATTGAAAGAATTTCGAGCAGATAAAAAAGAGAAGAAAACATCAATGTGGCTTTGTATATTCGGATTTATTTGTTTAGGTATAGGATATGTGTTAGCGTTACAAGCGACCATACGAACGATAGCGTTCTATTTTTTCCCTGTGTCTATACTTGTCTCTTTCGGAACGTATTTTTCTTTTACGCACGGCACTGCTCAAATATTAGAAATAATAAAACGAAATAAAAAGATTATGTATACATATCCGTATTTATTTATAGTGAATCAATTGTCACATCGAATGAAGGAAAATGGTCGCTTTTTCTTTATGCTTTCTATGGCAACGACGTTTGTAGTTACGGCAACAGGTACGGTGTTTTTATACTTTTCTAGTATGCAAGATATGTGGCGGGGCGGGGGCGTGCACTCATTTTCTTACATAGAAAAAGGTACTTCTTCTCATGAAGTCTTTGCAGAAGGCACGGTTGAACAATTATTGCACCAATATGGGTATGATGACTTTCAATCTATGAGTTTTACTGGAGTGTATGCATCTTTTCAGTCCAATAATGGAGAAACAGAAGTAGCGCCACTCATTAAACAAAGTGAATACAATCAAGAGGCAAGAAAACAAAAACAGAAAACGTATCATCCTAAAAAAGGTACAGTGACACTCGTTTATTATAATGAATACAATAATTCGAATGTATATAATCAAAAAGAGATTCAATTGCAAGTAATGAATCAACCATATCAATTCGTATTTAACGGCCAGAAAGAAGGGGTTCAATTTAACTATCATCCTTCGTACATTAATGGTCTGTTCTTCGTTATGAATGATGAAGATTTTGATAGTATAGCAAATCAGGTTCCGGATTCTGAAAAAATGATATATAGAGGCTACACATTACCAAATATCGAAAAGACGAAAAAATTAAATGAAGATTTACGGAAACATATGAAACAAGATAATAATGCATTTCGAAGCAATATGGAGTTATATGTAAATATGAAAGAAGGCGGCGATATTACTCTATTTGTAGGCTCATTTATTAGTATATTATTCTTTCTTACTTCATGTAGTATCGTGTATTTTAAATGGTTCCATAATATTGCATCGGATAGAAAGCAGTACGGGGCACTCTCTAAACTGGGAATGACGAAGGAAGAAGTTTGGAAGGTTTCTCGCTGGCAACTGTGTATGCTCTTTTTTGCGCCAATTATAGTAGGGAGTATGCATAGTGCAGTTGCGTTATATACGTTTCATAATACGATCTTTATGGATGGTTCATTACGAAAAGTAGCTTTGTTTATTCTGTTTTATATCGCTGCATGCATCGTTTATTTCTTTTTCGCTCAAAGAGAATATAGGAAACATTTAGACTAGCGAACGCTAGTCTTTTTTTAATATTCGAAATTTACATAGAAGAATATAAAAAAGTATGGTATAACAGTAAGAAAACGAAAAAGAGGGGAAAAGACGATGATTCGAGTAGGATATTTAGGACCAGAAGCAACATTTACAAATATGGCGGTGAGTCGTTTTTTTCCGGAAGCAGAGCATGTACCGTATCGAACGATTCCGGATTGTATAGATGCAGCTGCAAATGAAAATGTAGACTTCGCAGTTGTACCGTTAGAAAATGCAATAGAAGGTTCCGTGAATATAACAGTTGATTACCTCGTACATGAGCAACCGCTTTCTATTGTAGGAGAAATTACAGTACCCATTCAGCAGCACCTACTTGTACATCCGCAGTATGCAGAAATGTGGGAAGAGGTATATGCAGTGCATTCTCATCCGCACGCTATTGCGCAATGTCATAAGTTTTTAAATGAAGAATTAAAAGGGGTCACTGTCCGAGATATGACATCAACAAGTGCAGCTGCGCAATATGTGAAAGAACATCCTGAAGAAAAAATCGCCGCTATTGCAAATGAAGCAGCCGCAGAAAAATATGGATTAACGATCGTAAGACGTAGCATTCATACGCATAAAAATAATCATACACGCTTTCTCGTGCTTCATAAGAAAAAGAAAGCGATACTCCCAAATAACGGAGAAAACCGAGGAGAGAAAACGACGCTTATGATAACGTTACCTGCTGATTATGCAGGGGCACTATATCAAGTATTATCAGCTTTCGCATGGAGAAAATTAAACTTATCAAAAATCGAATCGCGTCCGATGAAAACAGGCCTTGGAAATTACTTTTTCTTAATCGATGTCGATAAAGCATACGATGATGTATTATTGCCAGGTGTAACGATGGAACTTGAAGCACTTGGTTTTTCTGTTACTGTGCTTGGGAGTTATTCTTCTTATTGGTTGTAAGGGGAGTTAGGTTATACCGCGTGATAGATAAATAAAATCCCACCTATAAATGGTGGGATTCTTTATTTTAACTTTGCAAGACGCTCTTCTAACTGACCACGCCAAATTTCGGCTAGTTCTGGAACAGCAAGAATTTTTTCAATGCCATCTTTATCTTTTCTATTATGAAAATAAATTTTGTTAGAGAACAAAACAGAAACATTGCTCGGTTGACGTTCTAGTAATGTAATTTTTGAATCTTTACGTACAGTACCTTCTTGAAGAACGCGGCATAGGTAGCCAGTAAATCCGGTTGCTACAATGCGCGGCAGTATGCCAGGAATACCGAGGCGTTTTGAAATCGTGCTACAAGGTACGCGCGCTTGTGTCACTTGAATAATCGCTTCACCTAATTTGTATGTATCTCCAATGCAAACATCATGCTCTAGCATATTTGTTACGGTAATGTTTTCGCCAAATGCGGAAGCTGGAAGTGTTGTTTGGAATTCTTTTTCCCATAGTGCGTAATGCTCGTGTGAGTACACACAAACTGCGCGATCAGGTCCACCGTGGTGTTTTAAATCTGCTACATCATCACCAAGGAAGCCATCTTTTGATAGGAAAGCTTCTTCGGTAAGTTCTTTACATATACCAGTAATCATTTCTTTATCTTCGCTATATTTCATTTGTTTCGGCTTGCCAATGCTAAAGTGAACGAGTTCAATTCCCATATTTGATCTCCTTTACGATTGATTACAATATTATAGCATTAAAAAAGCACAGAGAATGATAAAAACTCTGTGCTTTACATTAATAAACGAGAAATCCTGCTTTATCGAGCGCCTCACAAGCAGCGTCTAATTTTTCTTTTGAATCTGCCTCAATTGTATGTAAGTGAATACCATCTGTTAGTTGCGAGAGGTAGGAAGCGTTTGTATTTTCGATTTTTTGTAAATATTGCTCTACATCAAAGCGATTACTTACCATGATGGATGCTGTTAAGTCACCGTATACAGGATGCTCAACTTTTACATCTTTAATTGTAACGCCGTGGTCAACAAGCATTGTAAGTTCTTGACGTACTTCTGCTGGTTTATGTTGGCATACAATTACGCGTTCGAAAGCTTGTTGTTTCTCTTGTGGTTTTAAATATAGATACCCTTGAGCAGTTGCAATAATCGGTTCGTTTCGTGCTTTAAGTAAGGAAATATCTTGCACGATCACTTGTCGACTTACGTTTGTCTTTTTCGATAGTTCATTCCCAGATAACGGTTCACTTGCAGCAAGAAGCCACTGAAGGATAAGCTGTCGTCTTTCTTCGCCTAAAATCTTTTTTTGGTCATTTTGTTTCATTATGATTTAACACCTCTATAAAATTGATTTCCAATTGTGTGTAGTGCATGAATAGTAGTATCAATTTGATCTTTCGTTGTTTGTTGCCCGAAAGAGAAGCGGACATATTGTTTTGCCTCTTCATACGTTTTTCCAATTGCAAGCATTGTTTTCGAAGGTTCTTGTTTACCGACTTGGCAAGCACTTCCGGTGGAAATGGCAATACCATAGCGATTACATTCTAGCATTGTATATTGACCTTCTATTCCTTTTATTGTAACCCCAATAATATGTGGTAAACAAGAAGTAGAATGACCTTCTACTTCAATTTCTAGAGGAAGTGCTTGTAATCGCTCTAAAAAATAGGATCGTAACTCTTTAAAACGTAAGCTTTCTTCTTGTTGATTTTTTAATATATTCTCAGCAGCTGTTAAAAAAGATGCGATGCCAGGAACGTTTACTGTACCTGGGCGAAACCCTTTTTCGTGAGAAGTTCCCGGAAATATTTGTGCCCAGCGAACTTGCGGATTTATATAGCAAGCGCCAACACCCTTTGGTCCGTATATTTTATGTGCTGAAACAGAAAGACTATCAATCCCCATCTCAAAAACATTGATAGGAAGTTTACCAAATGTTTGCACACAATCTGAATGAAATAAAACGTTATATTTTTTTAAAAGTGCCCCGATGTCTGCGATGTTTTGAACGGTTCCAATTTCAGAGTTTCCGTGCTGTATGCTTGCTAGAACAGTATTTTCTGTAATAGCTGTTTCTAAATCATCTAAATGAATTATCCCGCCTTCATCAACAGGAATTTCAGTAATTGTATACCCTTCTGATTGTAAGAATTGAAAATAACTTCGAATGGATGCATGCTCCATAGGTGTTGTAATAATATGTTTCCCGCTTCTAGCCTTTAAAAGGGATTGAATCGCAAGGTAGTTGGATTCCGAGCCGCCGCTCGTGAAGAATACCCCTTGTTCCTTTCCACCAATCATTTTAGCAAATGTTTTTCGGCAAACTTGTAATAAAGAAGAGGCTGTCCCTCCAATGTCATGTAAACTTTGCTCGTTTCCGAAGTATTGCGATGCTGCTTTCATATATGTTTGTAATGCTTCCGCGCTCATAGGTGTAGTAGCTGCATAGTCAAGATATATCATCATGTAAGTTCCTCTCTCTAGTAAGAGTTACATTTCTCGTATTTTTTAAATGGTGATGAAAATAAGAATTATAAAAAAACTCTTGTCATTATTTTAAAACTATGTAAATATAGGTGTCAAGACAGTTGAAAAGTGTAAAGTAGGAGGCAACAATTATGCCAAGTGCAGATGTCTTAATTATTGGAAGTGGCGTTGCGGCACTTCGTGTTGCGAAAGAGATTTGCCACGAAAAGAATGTGATTATTATCACAAAGGAAACAAATCGTAATAATAATACATATTTAGCGCAAGGTGGAATTGCAGCAGCGGTTGCTACATATGACAATCCAAACGATCACTTTGAAGATACGTTAGTAGCAGGATGTCATTATAACAATGAAGATGTGGTCCGTTATTTAGTCGAGGAAGGGCCGAAAGAAATGAATACTCTCATTAAAAATGGAATGAAATTTGATGGAGATGAAACGGGTCCTCATCTTGGAAAAGAAGGCGCACATCGAAAGCGTCGTATTTTACATGCAGGTGGCGATGCAACAGGAAAGAATGTATTAGAGCATTTCATTCAAGACGTAGCTCCGCACGTTACGGTAGTGGAACAGGAAATGGTGCTCGATTTTATTATAGAAAATGAGAAATGTGTTGGAGTTTTAACAAGAACTAGTGAAGGGAAGTTAAAGCGTTACGTTGCAGATTGTACGGTGTTAGCAACAGGTGGGATTGGCGGTTTATACGCCTTTACTTCTAACGATAAGACAATTACGGGTGATGGACTCGCGATGGTGTACCGCGCAGGCGGGGAGCTCGTAGATTTAGAGTTTGTACAATTTCATCCAACAATGTTATACGCGAACGGGCGGTGCTGCGGCCTCGTCTCTGAAGCTGTCCGTGGTGAAGGAGCTGTCCTTATAAATGGAAAAGGGCAGCGTTTTATGATGGATATACACCCAAATCACGATCTCGCGCCGCGCGATGTAGTAGCAAGAGCGATTCATGAACAGCTTTTGTCGGGTGAACAAGTGTATGTAAATATCGAGTCTATCCGAAATTTCGAAGAACGTTTTCCGACTGTATCATCATTGTGTAAAAAGAATGGTGTCAATATAAATGAAAAACGTATTCCGGTCGTACCCGGTGCTCATTTTCATATGGGTGGCGTGAAAACGAACTGTGATGGAGAGACGTCCATTCCAAATTTATATGCGGTCGGTGAAGTAGCTTGTAACGGTGTTCATGGAGCAAATAGGCTAGCAAGTAATTCGTTATTAGAAGGTCTTGTGTTTGGAAAAAGAATAGGACAACATATTTTAACGAAAGCAGTAAAAGACAGATTGAACACACTAGCTGAGAAGGAAAAGAAGTTTATCGTTTTGAATCATTTGCCGGCGAAAGAAGAAATACAAGAATGCATGATGAAATATGTTGGGATTGTGCGAACAGAGCAAAGTTTATCTTATGCAAAGAGATGGCTTAGTAAGTACGGTGTTCGAAATATGATATTACAACATGACGCTCTTACAAATGAAGAGATAACGCTTATTAATATGTTAACAGTCTGTGAGCTTATAGTCGTATCAGCTTTGCAAAGAGAAGAAAGCATTGGTGGTCATTATCGAAGTGATTATCCAGATAGAAATAGCGAAAAAAAAGAGATCGTTCGGGTGAAAAGAAAACTACAACTTGTGTGATGAAGGGAAGAGGGGCTTTATGAACACGATAAAAGTTAAAGAAGCATTAAATCGATTTTTTCTAGAAGATATAGGAGAAAGAGATGTAACATCTCAGCTTATTTTTCCAGACAATTTACTTTCAAAAGGAACGTTTCTTGCGAAGGATACAGGTGTCTTTGCGGGGCGTTTAGTAATTGAAGAAGGCTTTAAATTAATTGATGAGAGAATTGAAGTGGAGCTTCATAAAAAAGATGGAGATCTTGTAGAAAAGGGCGAAATAATAGCAACTGCGCAAGGGCCAATTGCTTCGTTATTAATGGCAGAGCGCGTTATATTAAACGTTATTCAGCGTATGAGTGGGATAGCTACAATGACACATGAAGCTGTTCGTGCTTTAGATAGTAGCCATACACGTATTTGCGATACGCGAAAAACGATGCCAGGGCTACGTATGTTTGATAAGTATGCAGTCGTATGCGGAGGCGGGTTTAATCACCGTTTCGGTTTATATGACGGTGTCATGATTAAAGACAATCATATTGCTTTTGCTGGTTCTATTACGAAAGCTGTTACATCGGTGAAAGAAAAATTAGGACATATGGTGAAAGTAGAAGTGGAAACAGAAACAGAGGAACAAGTGAGAGAAGCAGTAGCTGCTGGTGCGGATATTATTATGTTTGATAACCGTAAGCCAGATGAGATTCGGGAGTTTTCAAAGATTGTACCAAGTGCCATCGTGACGGAAGCATCAGGAGGCATTACAATTGAAGATTTATCGAAATACGGAAACACAGGGGTAGATTATATTTCACTTGGAGCGTTAACACATTCAGTGAAAGCACTTGATATTAGTTTCAATATTGAGGCGTAAGGAAAGTGGCTTAGAGGGGGAGAAAGGAATATGAGTATTTTAGAAAACGTACAACCGATTGAAACAATGTTACCAGAGCGTTATTACACGATGACAACAGAAGATATGGAAAAGCGTGTTCGTGAGATTAAAGAAAAAATGGGGGAATCACTATTTATTCCAGGACATCATTACCAAAAAGATGAAGTGGTACAATTTTCTGATGCAGCAGGAGATTCACTTCAGCTTGCGCAAGTTGCAGCGAGCAATAAAGAAGCAAAATACATTGTATTTTGTGGTGTGCACTTTATGGCAGAAACAGCAGATATGTTAACGACAGACGATCAAATCGTTATTTTGCCAGATATGCGTGCAGGTTGTTCGATGGCAGATATGGCAGATATCGAACAAACAGAAAGAGCGTGGAAAGAGCTCACAAAATTATTTGGAGATACGATGATTCCGTTAACTTATGTTAACTCTACAGCTGCAATTAAAGCGTTTTGCGGTCGTAATGGGGGAGCAACAGTAACTTCTTCTAATGCAAAACAAATGGTATCTTGGGCGTTTAAACAAAAAGAGCGTCTTGTCTTTTTACCGGATCAACATTTAGGAAGAAATACAGCGTACGATTTAGGTATCCCGTTAGATAAAATGGCAGTATGGGACCCGCATACAGATTCATTAGAGTACGATGGAGATATAGAAGAAATTCAAGTGATTTTATGGAAAGGGCATTGTTCGGTTCATCAAAACTTTACAGTGAAAAATATTGAGAATGTACGGAAAAATCATCCTGATATGAATATTATTGTACATCCGGAATGTTGCTATGAAGTTGTGGCCGCTTCGGACTATGCAGGTTCAACGAAATATATTATTGATATGATCGAATCAGCTCCACCTGCCAGTAAATGGGCGATTGGTACAGAAATGAATTTAGTGAATCGGATTATTCAACAGCATCCAGATAAAGAAATTGTTTCACTTAATCCTTTTATGTGTCCGTGTTTAACGATGAACCGAATTGATCTGCCGCACTTATTATGGGTGCTTGAAACGGTAGAAAGAGGGGAAGAAATTAACGTTATTAGCGTAGATAAACAAGTGACCGAAGAAGCGGTTCTTGCATTAAATCGTATGTTAGAGCGTGTGTAAAGCAGCGGGATTTCCGTTGCTTTTTTTCGTACATATAATCATAACGAGAATGAAATGGGCATACATTGTTGTGAAGAAATCATTGCGATTTTTTTATACTTATTCCACTTCGAACTATATTGAAGATAGAAGAAGTGTTAAAAGTGAAAGGAAGTTAACGTTATTTAGAAGATGTTACTTCATGAGATTTGTTACTTATAGATAAGTTATACAGGAGGGGGAAAATTTGAAAATTCATATCGTGCAAAAAGGGGATACCCTTTGGAAAATTGCGAAAAAGTACGGAGTGGATTTTGATACGTTGAAACAAACAAATACACAACTTAGTAATCCAGATTTAATCATGCCAGGTATGAAAATTAAAGTGCCATCAAACAGCGTTCACGTAAAGCAACATGCTGGAGCAGGTTCAGCACCTCCAAAACAATACGTAAAAGAAGTGCAACAAAAAGAATTTGCAGCAACGCCAACTCCGCTTGGAATAGAAGATGAGGAAGAAGTTACGTATCAATCAGCGCCAATTACACAGCAACCTGCGATGCAACAAACACAAAAAGAAGTGCAAGTAAAACCACAGAAGGAAATGCAAGTGCAGCCGCAAAAAGAAGTACAGGTAAAACCACAGAAGGAAATGCAAGTGACACCGCAAAAGGAAATACAGGTAAAGCCACAAAAAGAAGTGCAAAAAGAAAAGCCAATTCAAATAGAAAAACCAGTTGAAAAACCGTCTGTTATTCAAAAACCACCGGTTATAGAAAAACAAAAACCAGCAGAAAAAGAAAACACAAAGTTCTCGGTAAATGTATTACCACAGCCACCGCAACCGCCAATAAAAGCGAAAAAAGAATATAAAATTTCAGATGTAATTAAAAAAGGAAGCGAGTTAATTGCTCCTCAAATTACTAAAATGAAACCTAATAATATCATTTCTCCGCAAACGAAAAAAGATAATATCGTGTCACCGCAAGTAAAGAAAGAAAATGTAGGAAATATCGTGTCACCGCAAGTGAAGAAAGAAAACGTAGGAAATATCGTGTCACCGCAAGTAAAGAAAGAAAATGTAGGGAATATCGTGTCACCGCAAGTGAAGAAAGAAAACGTAGGAAATATCGTGTCACCGCAAGTGAAGAAAGAAAACGTAGGAAATATCGTGTCACCGCAAGTGAAGAAAGAAAATGTAGGAAATATCGTATCGCCGCAAGTAAAGAAAGAAAATGTAGGGAATATCGTGTCACCGCAAGTAAAGAAAGAAAATGTAGGGAATATCGTATCACCGAATGTATCGAAAGAGAATGTAGTGATTCCACAAGTTATACCGCCAAATATTCAAGTACCAAATATCATGCCGATCATGGACAATATCCAACCACCAAATATGATGCCAATCATGGATAACAATCAACCACCAAATATGATGCCAATCATGGATAACAATCAACCACCGAATATGATGCCAATCATGGATAACAACCAAATGCCAAATATGATGCCAATTATGGATAACAACCAAATGCCAAATATGATGCCAATCATGGATAACAACCAAATGCCAAATATGATGCCGATAATGGATAACAATCAAATGCCAAATATGATGCCAATCATGGATAACAATCAAATGCCAAATATGATGCCAATCATGGATAACAACCAAATGCCAAATATGATGCCGATAATGGATAACAACCAAATGCCAAATATGATGCCGATAATGGATAACAATCAAATGCCAAATATGATGCCAATCATGGATAACAATCAAATGCCAAATATGATGCCGATAATGGATAACAATCAAATGCCAAATATGATGCCAATCATGGATAACAATCAAATGCCAAACATGATGCCGATAATGGATAATAATCAACCACCGAATATGATGCCATACCAACAGCCTATGATGCCACCGAATCCGTATTATCAACAACCCAATCCATATCAGATGCCGTATCAGCAAGGAGCACCGTTAGGACCGCAATATACGTTTATGCCAAATCCAAATATGATGCCAATGGATAATAATATGCCACCGCTCGTGCAAGGAGAAGAAGATTGTGGATGCGGAGGAGAGAGTAGGCTATATAGTCCACAACCTGGAGGACCACAATACGCGAATCCTTTATATTATCAACCAACTCAATCGGCATATGCACCACAGCCAGGAACGATGTATTATCAACCAGATCCACCAAATGTATTTGGGGAGCCAGTTTCAGAAGAAGAGGATGAAGAAGAAGTTTAAAAAAGGTGGGATTATTCCCACCTTTTTTGTATGTAGAGTCGTTCTGGAAATGGAAGATTTACATCAAATGTTAGAAAATCCCCAGTGAAATATTAACAGTGTAAAAACCGTCTCTGTTACTCATCATAAGAGGGAGCTTTTCAGAAGAGAAGCTCATTCTAACAGAGGGGGTTTTTGTATTGAATACGAAAGTAAAAGTGATTGCTGCTTCTTTGTTAGTTACCAGTGCATTAGCTGCATGTGGTACACCAAAAGATAACAATGCAATGGATGGACGTAACTACAATTACGAGCGTACATCGTATAATGATACACACCAGTATCGTGATAATGTAACGCGTAATGATCGTTATACAGATTATGTAACATATAGAAATGGTCGTAATGATACAGGATATAACAATTATTACCGCGATGTAAATTACAACGGTCAAATTGCTAATCCACATCCAACACGTAATATTACAATGAACAATTCATATATTAACAATGATGGTAAAACAGCAGAAAAAATAACAAATCGTGTGAAACGTATGAATAACGTAGACCGTGTGTCTACAGTTGTATATGGAAACGATGTGGCGATTGCGGTGAAACCACGTAATCCAGTATCGAATGAAACGGCACTTGCAAATGAAGTTCGTCAAGCTGTTGTAAATGAAGTTGGAAATAGAAACGTATATGTTTCTGTAAGAAACGACATGTTTACTCGTGTTGATGCAATGAGTACGCGTCTACGTAATGGTACAGTTACAAACGATTTTAATCGCGACATAACAAATATGTTCCGAGACATTCGTTACGGTTTAACAGGTACTATGCGATAGCAAAACAAAAGAGGAAGGGATAGCCCTTCCTCTTTATTCATCGTCGTCTTGTAAACGACGTTTTTTTATAAAATAACTAACGGAATAAGAACCTAAAAAGCATATGAAGAGAATACCACCTGTTAAAATAGCTTCAAAGATAGGTCTTTCTGGACTGAAAATAATATAAATAATAGCCATAACGATTCCTACAATAAGAGAACGTAAAACAATTTTGTAATAAGGAGTTAATTTTATTTCCTTTTCGCTTTCTTCTACATCGATAGAAACGCTTAACTGTAAATAAGAAAGCACAATACTCGTAAGTATAAATAATAGCCATAATGGAGATTTCGTAATTTGATCCATTCCTTCAGTTAATCCAATATAGCCTAAAATGCCAATTATACCGAGTGATTGAAAAAGAAAAGCGATGCGTATGTTTTTTAATGTTTGTAGAATGAGACGTTCATCCTTTATTTTTTTCACAATAGCCATCTCCTGTTTATTATGATTTCGCTGTCACATCAATTGTAACATATATATTACATTTATCAATTTATAATTTACATATAATTTGTTTGGATGAAAGAGGAAATAAAATATTTTTATAAACATGTTGCACTTATACGTTATTAATGTTATATTAGCAAAGCGATGAGCTAATTTACGTAAGACGAGAGATATGCTTAAATGCTAAACACGCGAATGTGGTCGCCTGGTCTCTCGCCGTAAACGCATCAAGACGCCTGCTTTGCAGGCGTCTTTCATTTTATATGAATGTAATGGGAAGAATGGAGAAATCCAAGCTTCCCTTTTTTGTTGGAATAAAAGTCGAGAAATAAAGTTATTTACAAGTGTATATGAAAGAGTTACTATTTAATGGTAATATATTACATGTTTTTTAGATATAAAAGGTTGGGATGAATAGGATATGGAGAACTTTGAATGTAGAAATACAGAAGTTGTATTAGAGAAATTTCAGGTCGTAACCCCTATATTTCAGGCGTTGGGAGATGAGAATCGTCAGCAAATTATTATGCTGTTGTTAGAAAACAAACAGATGAATGTAACGCAAATAACAGATAGAATGGGGATTTCTAGACCAGCTGTTTCGCATCATTTGAAAATTTTAAGACAAGCAGAACTAATTGTAGCGAATCGAAATGGAAAAGAAATTTTTTATTCTATAATAGCTGGAGAATTTTTAAAACAGGTGAAGGATTTACTTCAAGCAATAGAGTCAAATTATTAATTTTTTTTAACTAACATGTAAACAAGTTTAAACTTTTAAACTTGTTTTCGTGAAAGGGGTAATAAAAATGAACAGAATAAATCGTATGTATGTCATTATGTTATTTGTTCCTTTGTTTTGGGGTGGGTCTTTTGCAACAGCAGAGCATGTTATTACTGAAATTCCACCGATTACTGCGGCAACAATTCGTTTTGGTTTAGCGGGTTGTATTTTAATGGGCATCGTGTTTATGAAATCTGAGTGGAATACAAGTTTGTTATTAAAGAATTGGAAAGGACTGTTATTTGTATCGTTAACAGGTATTTTTGGCTACAATGTTTTTTTCTTTATGGGACTTAACTATACTTCCACTCTGAATGGCTCGCTTCTTATTGCTACAATGCCCGTTTTTGTAACATTGGGAGCAATAATGTTTTTTAAAGAGTCTTGGAGTATAAAAGTCGGAATAAGTTTAAGTTTGTCCCTTGTCGGTGTAATAGTGGTTATTACGGGTGGTTCAATGAATATGCTTATGTCTTTGTCATTTAATAAGGGAGATCTTTTATTTATAGCTGCTTTAACCTGTGGGGTTTTATATAGCTTAACAGGAAAAAAGGTTATGAATGGTATCTCCCCTTTGTTAACAACAATGAGTATGACGGTATTGGGTACTGTGTTTTTAGCAGGCCTTTCTCTATATGAAGATGGGTGGGGAAAGGTTGTAACGCTCTCTTTACAGGGATGGATAGAAATGTTGTATATGGTCGTATGCGGGACGTTAGTTGGATATATCGTGTTTAATAAAGGGGTTGAAGAACTAGGTGCAAGCAAAGCTAGTATGTATTTAAATCTAACCCCTATTGTGGCTACTGGTATATCAGTTATATTGTATGGAGCATCTGTTACGTGGCAACAAATAGTTGGAATGATAATCGTATTAATTGGGGTTTATATAGCAACGGTACAATCAAATAAAGGTATAAAAAAGTTTTCACGTAATCAATATGTTTCGAAATAGGTAGAAATCATTGGGCTCTATAAGTCTTAATGAGAGTAATCTATGAATTAGGGATAAAACCCCCATTTCCGGAAAAGCTACTAATGAAAGTTTGATCTTGCCTAAAAGAGGTGAACGGAAATGAGATGGATACTGATTGCGATGCAAGCTTTCGTTATGACGTTTTGTTTCGTTTATGAAACGAACGTGAAGGCGGAAGGGCCAGTACCAGAAGTAACAGAAAAAGAGCCGAAAGTTACAATTTTATTAGAGCGAATGTATGTTGATGGAGAAGTAAGTGAGGAAATATTTACAGAAAAAGTGGCAGACTTAGAAAAGTTTTTACAGCAATATAAAGAATGGCAGCTTGTTGATCGTGATGATGTACAAATTGTATTACAAAAGAAAGTTGATGATATTTCTCCGTTATTAAAGACGAGCGGTTATTTTGGTGTGTCAGAGGAAGGGATATTACAAATTTTCAAGGGTGTACCGAAAAGTGATAATGCGATTCACTCCTTCTTCCAAATTGATATGAAAAAGCTTGAGAGTTATGAGCGTGCGAAATTGAAGCGGGGTATTCGGATTAAATCAAAAGAAGGTTTTGTGAAGACGATTGAAAAAATGAAGCAATACGCAGTGCAAAATAAGAAAAAAAGCAGCTCATGGTGAGCTGCTTTTTTCTTACTTATTTTTATCCAAAATTTGTTTTGCGATTTCATCAATTAGCATGTCTTTTCCGATTGGATTGAATGCTTTCGTATTGAAGACTTCATTCGATACTTCATATACATGATTGTTTTTAACTGCTTTATTGTCTTTCCAAACGGCACTGTTTTTGTAGTCTTCGTAAACTTTATCAGCTTCGCCGCCAAAGTTTACAATAAACATTTGATCAGGTTGGAATGCAACAAGACCTTCTAGCGATACTTGTGCCATCGTTTGTTTTAAATCTGTACCTTTTGTTGCTGGAAGTTTTAAGTCGTTAAAGATGATATCACCATATCCGAAGCTACCGTATACACGGAAGTTTTGTGGTGTAACTGCGACGAACATAAAGTTCTCATCTTTTGTTTTTTCTTTAATTTTTTTAGATAAAGAGTCTGCTTTTTTATCGTAGTCTGCAATCCATTTGTCTGCTTTCTTTTCTTCGTCAAATAGTTTACCTACTTCTTTAAACTTACCGCGCCAGTCTTCTAAGTTTGTTTCTAAAACAACTGTCGGTGCAACCTTTTCTAATTGATCATAGATCTTTAATTGACGATTATTTAAAATAATTAAGTCTGGTTTTAAAGCAGTAACAGCTTCTAAATCAACTTTAGGTGCCCAGTACCAACCTACTGCTTTTACACCATCTAATTTTTCTGTTAAGTGATTTTGGATTTTATCTTTATATGTGTTTGCTGTACCGACAGGTTTGTGTCCAAGAAGTAATAATTCTTCTGTTGATCCAGATAAATCAACAATTCTCTTTGGATTTACTGGAATTGTCGCTTCCCCTTTAGCGTGTTTTACAACTTTTGTTTTCGGTTGTTCTATCGCTTTTGATTCTTCTTTTTGAGAAGAACAGCCAACGATAGAAAAAACAACTAGCATAATAGTACATAAAATAAATAGCTTCTGTTTCATCCTGATGTAACCCCTTTAATTAGTATTGATAATCATTATCGACCTCTGTATATTAAGGTGGTTCATGCTTTCTGTCAATGGAAAATAACAGAAGTTTCAAATGGAGAACGTTTGTTGGGGTAGTCTCGCTTTTCTATCATTAAATATGTTAAAATGGAATACATGATTTAAGAGGGAGAGATCGTATTTTGTTTGAATATGTTACAGGTTACGTGGAGTATGTAGGACCGGAATATGTCGTAATTGATCATAATGGAATTGGTTATCAAATTTTCACACCGAATCCGTATGTATTTCAAAGAAGTAAGCAAGAAATCCGTGTCTATACATATCATTATGTGAGAGAAGATATTATGGCACTTTACGGGTTTAAAACACGTGAAGAGCGTTTATTATTTACAAAGTTGTTAGGTGTGTCTGGTATTGGGCCAAAAGGCGCTCTTGCAATTTTAGCGTCTGGTCAAACAGGACAGGTCGTTCAAGCGATTGAACATGAAGATGAGAAGTTTTTAGTGAAGTTCCCGGGCGTCGGAAAGAAAACAGCGCGCCAAATGATTTTAGATTTAAAAGGAAAACTAGCAGATGTCGTACCAGATGCATTTGTTGATTTATTCTCAGATACAGAACGTTTTGATGAGAAGAAAGGTTCATCAGCTGAGCTTGATGAGGCGCTGGAAGCTCTGCGCGCACTTGGATACGCAGAACGAGAAGTTTCTCGCGTTGTACCAGAGTTATTAAAAGAATCATTAACGACGGATCAGTATATTAAAAAGGCACTTAGTCTTTTACTAAATGGTAAGAGGTGAGTATAATGGACGAACGTCTCCTTTCAGGGGAATCTGCATATGAAGATGCGGATTTAGAATATTCATTACGGCCACAGACGCTCCGTCAGTATATTGGCCAAGATAAAGCGAAACATAATTTAGAAGTGTTTATTGAAGCAGCGAAAATGCGTGAAGAAACGTTAGATCACGTGCTTCTATATGGACCGCCAGGGCTTGGTAAAACGACGCTTGCGAATATTATTGCTAATGAAATGGGCGTTAATGTTAGAACAACTTCAGGTCCAGCAATTGAAAGACCAGGAGATTTAGCAGCTGTATTAACAGCGCTTCAGCCGGGGGATGTATTATTTATAGATGAAATTCATCGTTTGCATAGATCGATTGAAGAAGTGCTATATCCTGCGATGGAAGACTTTTGCCTTGATATTGTAATTGGGAAAGGACCGTCAGCACGATCTGTACGTTTAGATTTACCGCCATTTACATTAGTTGGAGCAACGACACGTGCAGGAGCATTATCAGCACCACTTCGTGACCGTTTCGGTGTACTTTCAAGATTAGAGTACTATACAGTAGATCAGTTGTCTGAGATTGTAGAACGTACAGCAGAAGTATTTGAAGTTGAAATTGATTCGTTAGCTGCACTAGAAATTGCAAGACGTGCTCGTGGTACACCTCGTATTGCGAATCGTTTATTACGACGTGTACGAGATTTCGCACAAGTTCGTGGTAACGGAACAGTTACAATGGAAATTACACAAATGGCGTTAGAACTACTGCAAGTAGATAAATTAGGTCTAGATCATATCGATCATAAATTATTGCTTGGTATTATTGAGAAATTCCGTGGTGGCCCAGTTGGGTTAGAAACCGTTTCGGCAACGATTGGAGAAGAATCTCATACGATTGAAGATGTGTATGAGCCATATTTATTACAAATTGGCTTTTTACAACGAACGCCAAGAGGCCGAATCGTAACGCCGCTTGCATATGAGCATTTCGGAATGGAGATGCCAAAAGTATGACGGAGATGCCAAAATTGCTTATTACAGCGGGTATCTTACTTATCATTGTTGGATTAGCTTGGAAGTTCATTGGAAGGCTTCCAGGCGATATTTTTGTGAAAAAAGGAAACGTTACCTTTTATTTTCCTATCATTACATGTATTGTGTTAAGTATTGTATTATCTTTTATTATGTATATAATAAATCGATTTAAATAAGAAATAGGTGGATATAGTTATGGATATAAATCTGTTTGATTTTCATTTACCAGAAGAACTGATTGCACAAGTCCCATTAGAAGATCGTGAAACATCAAGATTAATGGTGTTAGACCGTGAAACAGGTGACATTGAGCATAAACATTTTACAGACATTCTTTCTTACTTACATAAGGGAGATTGCTTAGTTTTAAATGAAACGAAAGTAATGCCTGCTCGTTTACACGGTGTGAAAGAAGATACAGGCGCACACATTGAAGTACTTCTTTTAAAACAAGAAGAAGGCGATAAGTGGGAAACGCTTGTTAAGCCAGCAAAACGTGTAAAAGAAGGAACTGTTATCTCTTTTGGTGAAGGGAAATTAAAAGCAACTTGTACAGGAACTGCAGATCAAGGTGGACGTCAGCTTGAATTTTCATATGACGGCATCTTCTATGAAATTTTAGATGAACTTGGAGAAATGCCACTTCCTCCATATATTAAAGAGACGCTAGAAGATCGCGATCGCTATCAAACAGTATATGCGAAAGAAATCGGTTCAGCAGCAGCGCCGACTGCAGGACTTCACTTTACAGAAGAGTTACTGGAGAAGTTAAAACAAAAAGGCGTTGAATTAGCTTTCATTACACTTCACGTAGGGCTTGGAACATTTAGACCAGTTTCTGCCGATACGATTGAAGAACACCATATGCACGCAGAATATTACCATATGTCTGAAGAGACAGCGGCATTATTAAATCGTGTGAAAGAGAGTGGTGGCCGTATTATTACGGTAGGTACGACTTCAACTCGTACGTTAGAAACAATTGCGACAGATCACGATAGCAAGCTTTGTGCTGCTTCTGGCTGGACAGATATTTTCATGTACCCAGGTTATGAATTTAAAGCAATTGATGGTTTGATCACAAACTTCCATTTACCGAAATCAACATTAATTATGCTTGTAAGTGCATTTGCAAACAGAGATAATGTACTTCATGCTTATAATGAAGCAGTAAAAGAAAAATATCGTTTCTTTAGCTTCGGTGATGCAATGTTCGTTGCATCTCACGCTAAAATGGGAAACAAATAAAAGGAGTAAATTATGACAGCAATTCGTTATGAATTTATAAAAACTTGTAAACAAACAGGTGCCCGTTTAGGACGCGTACATACGCCGCACGGTTCATTTGATACACCGACATTTATGCCAGTTGGTACACTTGCAACAGTTAAAACAATGTCACCAGAAGAATTAAAAGCAATGGATTCTGGCATTATTTTAAGTAATACGTATCATTTATGGCTACGCCCAGGTCACGAAATTATTCGTGAAGCAGGCGGTTTGCATAAATTTATGAACTGGGATCGTGCAATTTTAACGGATTCTGGTGGTTTCCAAGTATTCAGTTTAAGTGACTTCCGTCGTATTGAAGAGGAAGGCGTTCACTTCCGTAACCACTTAAATGGAGATAAATTATTCTTATCACCAGAAAAAGCGATGGAAATTCAAAATGCATTAGGGTCAGATATTATGATGGCATTTGATGAGTGTCCACCATTCCCAGCTACTTTTGAATATATGAAGAAGTCTGTAGAGCGTACAAGCCGCTGGGCAGAGCGTTGTTTAAAAGCGCATGAACGTCCACAAGATCAAGGTTTATTCGGTATTGTACAAGGTGGAGAGTTCGAAGAGCTTCGTCGCCAAAGTGCAAAAGATCTTGTTTCAATGGACTTCCCTGGTTACGCTGTAGGTGGTTTATCTGTAGGTGAGCCGAAAGATATTATGAACCGTGTACTTGAGTTTACAACGCCGCTTCTTCCAGATAATAAGCCACGTTACTTAATGGGAGTAGGTTCTCCTGACTCATTAATCGATGGTGCAATTCGTGGTATTGATATGTTTGACTGCGTACTTCCAACTCGTATCGCTCGAAATGGTACATGTATGACAAGTGAAGGCCGTCTAGTTGTGAAAAATGCGAAATTCGCAAGAGACTTCGGTCCGCTTGATCCAAATTGTGATTGCTATACATGTAAAAATTACTCTCGTGCGTACATTCGTCATTTAATGAAATGTGATGAAACGTTCGGAATTCGTTTAACGTCTTATCACAACCTTCATTTTCTGTTAAACTTAATGGAGCAGGTGAGACAAGCTATTCGTGAAGACCGTCTTGGCGATTTCCGCGAAGAGTTCTTTGAACAGTATGGCTTTAATAAACCGAATGCTAAAAACTTCTAATACATAAATTAAAAGGAGGAACAAAAGATGAATCCAGGTATGATGAATATCGTTATGATCGTTGCGATGTTTGCGATTTTCTATTTCTTATTAATTCGCCCGCAACAAAAGCGTCAAAAAG
Source organism: Bacillus cereus (assembly GCF_007678085.1). GTDB lineage: Bacteria > Bacillota > Bacilli > Bacillales > Bacillaceae_G > Bacillus_A > Bacillus_A cereus_BE. The sequence goes on from NZ_VEDW01000002.1 coordinate 462,285, forward strand.
CAGTTGCTCAAATGCAAAGTGAGTTATCAAAAGGTGATGCTATCGTAACAATCGGTGGTTTACACGGTACAATCGAATCAGTAGATGATACGAAAATCGTTATTAAATCTGGTGGTTCACACTTAACTTTCGATCGCAATGCGATTCGTGAAGTTGTGAAAAACTAATGAGGAAGGCCCTGCATGAAATGTGCAGGGCCTTTTTTTAGTTGTTTTGTTTTGACATATTTACACCGAAAATACCACCGAGTGTACTCGCACCCATTAATGCTAATTGATAAAGTAACTGTGAGTTCGATAAAGTTTGAGAGAAGCCTAAATAGTTAACTAGAAAAACAAGTATAGCGAATGTAAGACCTGTTGTGAAACCTACTAGCCAACCTTTCCCTTGTGCTTTTTTGCCGGCAGTAAATCCGGATATCAGCATAGATAAAAGAGCTAGTATAAAAATAGTAACAGCTAATGTCCCTTCAGTCATATCTGTAAACTTTAATAAAAGAGCCATAACCATGCTAATAATTGATGCAAGAATTAATAAGGTAATGATACCAAAGCCGATTGCAGTTGATAATTTTTTCGTTCCATCCATGTATACATTCCCCCTTTTTAATACAAGCATATTTCCCTTTTTCCTAAGTTAGACTAGTTTCTTTTTTATAGGGGAGTCTATACGTAAAAAAGGAGATGTAGAAATGGAATGGATATCGGTAATTGGCCGGACGATGCTTTTGTATATTATCATCTTAATTATTTTTCGTCTTATGGGTAAACGTGAGATAGGAGAATTAAGCGTATTAGATTTAGTCGTATTTATTATGCTTGGCGAAATGGCTGTAGTCGCAATTGAAAATACGGATAAATCACTCTGGCATCAGTTAGTTCCAATGACTTTTCTTATGTGTATACAAATCATTTTGTCAGTCATTTCACTAAAGTTTCAGCGATTTCGGCATTTGATAGAAGGAGAACCAGCGATCATTATTAATGCCGGGAAAATTGATGAAAAAAAGATGAGAAACCAGCGATATAATATAGATGATTTAATGATGCAATTAAGGGAGCAGGGAGTCGGAGATATAAGAGATGTAGAATATGCTATTTTAGAACCATCTGGGAAGTTATCTGTCTTTCAAAAGCAAAAAGATAAACAGGATGCATTACAGTTTACTCTTCCTCTTATTATCGATGGAGAAATTCAATCGAGTCATTTACAAATGATTGAACATACAGATGAATGGCTTATTGGGAAATTAAAAAACTTAGGTTATAACGATATCGCGCAAATTTTATATTGCAGTTTTCAAAATGGACAATTCTTTGTTGATTTGAAAGAAAACTAGAAGCTTACTATATGAAATAGTAAGCCTGTTTACTTCAAAAATGAAAGTTTTCGAATGATAGGGAGCCGACTTAACTCTTCTTTTCGAATGAGCTTGAAAGTGAAGAGGAGCACAATATAAACGAGTGTTGTTAAAGTGATTTCCCATAATGTTTGTATACCAAGTGAATGAGAAAAAATCATATACTTATGAAGGTAAAAACCGAAGGAGCCTGCAATACCGATGGCAAGTCCGCCGAAAATGTAGTCTTTTGCGTAAATGGTAAATGTAATTTTCTTTAAAACAGTAGCGTAATGAAGAAATGTTACCGTTACTATATTTGCAGCGATAGCGAGTGCAACTCCCATCATTTGAAACTCTGGTCTTGAAGCTAGTACAAAAATAACGATTAATTTTACGATTGCGCCAATAAATGTATTCATCATCGCCGCACGTGCTAAGTTTAAAGCTTGTAAAACAGAGGTAAGTGGACTTTGAAAGTAATGAAATAAAAAGCAAGGTGCAAGAAGTTGGATGAATGCTGTTGCACTGTCCGATCCATACATAAGAGTTAAAACAGGAGAAGCAAATACGTATAATATAACAACTGACCAGCCACCAGTAATTAATGAGATGCGCAGAGCTTGTTGCAAGCGGTGTTCTACTAATTTATGTTGTCTTTTGGCCATTGCTTCACTAATAGATGGAACGAGTGCTGTAGAAAGAGCGTATGTAATAAAGGCTGGCAGTGAAAGAAGTGGGAAGGCATACCCGTTTAATATACCGTATTGCTGGGTTGCGACGGAGGCAGCAACGCCGGCAATCGCTAAGCTTTGCATAACGACGATAGGTTCAAAAAAATAGGAAACGGAACCGATTAAGCGACTTCCTGTAGTTGGAAGTGCAATATCCATAAGAGAATAAAATGTCCCCTTGCTTTCCTTTACAGTAGTGAAAAATCCAGAGCGTATAGATAAATGCTTTTCGCGCTGGAATAAAGTGAGTAAAAATAATAACGATGCAACTTCACCGAGAACGGCTGATAACATAGCGCCAGCTGCAGCATATTCTACGCCATATGGTAAAAATAATTGAATGCATATAGCGATAATGGTAATGCGGACAACTTGTTCTATAACTTGAGCATAAGCGCTAGGTTTCATATTTTGTTTCCCTTGGAAATAACCGCGTAAAACAGAAGAAACAGCAATAACAGGAACGACAGGTAAAATGGCCATTAATGGATAGTACGTTCGTTCATCAGTTAATAATGTTTTTGCTAAAATAGGTGTGAGGAGCATAATTCCAATTGTTAAAATGATACTAATAACGGATGTAACTGCTAATGATACTGTTAATATTTTTTTAACTCTTTGTTTATCATTCACAGCTTCTGCTTCTGCTACAAATTTTGCGATTGCGACAGGAAGGCCAATTTGTGTTAATGTAATTGCTAGAATGAATGTAGGAACGGCCATCATATAAAGGCCAACGCCTTCTTCACCTAAAATACGTGCCATTACAATCCGGTTAATAAATCCAAGGATTTTGGTAATAAAGCCGGCTATCATTAAAATAAATGCGCCTTTTAAAAAGCTTTGTCTCGTCATGGTCTTCTCCTACCTTCTCAAAATCAGTGGAATGATTTACAATAATTTATATGCACGTACGAGACAAGAATGACAAGCATTTGAGAGAGTGAAGTATGATCGTGCTCTTGAAAGTGGTTATTGCTGTCCATTAGAGCGGGATTAAAAGCGACTTTTCGTGCTGAAATCAGAAGGAGATGTTATGTATGTTAGAAAAAGAGGCTTTGGTAGAATCATACCGCGGACAGTTACAAGTCGTTTTAGAAAGTAAAGTAGAAGAGTTCCACATGTTCGGTTATGACCGAGTAACAGATGATGACATTTGGAAGTTTCTTAAAGTGAAAAAGTGGAAGAAGATAGACGGCGATGTGAGGTTATATGAATTAGTAAATGATGTATTAAGAGTAAGTGCTAATGAATATATGACTTATTTAACTGTTGAAGCATATCAAGCGCCACTTTGGTCATTTGATGAATATGAAAATAAATAACCGACTGCAATTGGTTTGTTCTTCCTTTTGCAGTATAATGATAGGTATTGATAATGAGGAAATAATTATGTCTAAGATCATATATAAAGGGGGTAGTGAAGAGAGAAAATAAATAATGAAAGTGTAGGTATTGTGAAAAACATACCGACGCAGCTAGTGGTGAACTAGCAAAATTATAGAAAGGAAGTCTACTAACTAGGCGTATGCACACGTATAAAGTGAATCGTAAGAGATTTATTTAAAGTGTTAGTAGCAGAAAGAGGGTACATATGGCAAAGCGTGGTACGAGAATTGCCGCCTTTTTCCTCATCGTTTTATTAATCGGTGGAGTAATTGGTGCGGCAGGAAAAGACATAGCAAAAGGAATTAGTCTAGGACTAGACCTTCGCGGTGGTTTTGAAATTCTGTATGAAGTAAAACCAGCCAAAAAAGGTGATAAAATTGACCGAGAGGCACTTGTCAGTACAGTAGGTGCTCTTGAAAATCGTGTCAATGTACTCGGTGTAAGTGAGCCGAACATTCAAATTGAAGGGCAGGACCGAATTCGCGTACAGCTTGCTGGTGTACAAGATCAGCAAAAAGCACGTGAAATGTTATCAACACAAGCGAAATTAACATTCCGTGATGTAGATGACAACCTTCTTATGGACGGAACGGATTTAAAAGGCGGCGGAGCAAAGCAAACATTTGATGAGCAAGGCCGTGCGAGCGTAGGTCTTACACTAAAAAGCGCTGAAAAATTCCGTGAAGTAACTGAAAAAATTTCAAAAATGCCGCCACCAACGAATTTAATGGTAATTTGGCTTGATTTTGAAGAAGGAAAAGATTCGTATAAAGCAGAATCTGCAAAACCGAATCCGAAGTTCTTATCAGCAGCAACAGTAAGCCAAGTGTTTAACCAAGCTGAAGTATCTATCGTAGGTGGAAACTTCACAGTTGAAAGTGCAAAACAACTTTCATCTTTATTAAATGCAGGTGCACTTCCTGTTGATTTAAAAGAAATGTATTCAACATCAGTTGGAGCGAAATTTGGTCAACAAGCGTTAGAGCAAACGATTTTCGCTAGTGCGATTGGTATCGCTCTTATTTTCTTATTTATGCTTGTATTCTACCGTTTACCAGGACTTGTAGCGGTTATTATGTTAGGTCTATACATTTTCGTTACATTACTTGTCTTTAACTGGATGCATGCAGTTCTTACGTTGCCAGGTATTGCGGCGTTAGTGCTCGGGGTAGGTATCGCAGTTGATGCGAATATTATTACGTACGAGAGACTGAAAGAAGAGCTGAAAATTGGTAAGTCAATGATGTCAGCATTCCGTGCTGGTAACCATCGTTCATTAGCAACCATTTTAGATGCGAACATTACAACACTTGCAGCAGCTGGTGTATTATTCGTTTATGGTAATAGCTCTGTAAAAGGGTTCGCAACAAGTTTAATCGTAAGTATTTTAGTCGGTTTCATTACAAACGTATTCGGTACTCGTTTCTTACTAGGATTACTTGTAAAGAGCCGTTACTTCGATAAAAAACCAGGATACTTTGGTGTAAAACAAAAGGATATTATTCCATTAACAAAAGGTGTAGTACATCCACCGACAAGATTTGATCGTATTAACTTCGTAAATATCGGTCATAAATTCCTTGTTTTCTCGATTGTAGTTGTAATTGCAGGTGCAATTATTTTACCAATTTTCAAATTGAATCTTGGTATTGACTTTGCGAGTGGTACACGTATCGACTTGCAATCAAAACAAGCCCTTACTGTATCTGATGTTCATAAAGATTTTAAAGAATTGAACATTGATGTAAAAGAAGAAAACATTGTACCGACTGGAGATGACAATAAAGGATTCGCAGTTCGTACATTAGGTGTTCTATCAAAAGATGAAATTGCGAAAACAAAAACATTCTTCCACGACAAATATGGTACAGATCCAAACGTAAGTACAGTTTCACCAACAATCGGTAAAGAAATTGCACGAAATGCGTTTATCGCTGTATTAATCGCCTCTGCGGTTATCATTTTATACGTAAGTATTCGATTCCGATTTACGTACGCATTATCTGCAGTACTTGCATTATTACATGATGCATTTGTTATGATTGTTATATTTAGTATTTTCCAATTAGAGGTAGACTTAACGTTTATCGCTGCGGTATTAACAATCATCGGTTATTCTATTAATGACTCTATTGTTACATTTGATAGAAACCGTGAATTATACAAACAGAAAAAACGAGTTCGCGATATAAAAGACTTAGAAGAAATCGTAAATGCAAGTATTCGTCAAACGCTTGGTCGTTCAATTAACACCGTATTAACAGTGTTGTTCCCGGTAATTGCGTTACTTATCTTCGGTAGTGAGTCATTACGTAACTTCTCGTTTGCTTTACTTGTCGGATTAGTTGTAGGTACGTACTCTTCTGTTTTCGTCGCTTCTCAAATTTGGTTAATGCTTGAAAACCGTCGTTTGAAAAAGGGCAAAAACAAGAAAAAGGTTGAGAAAGTAGAATCTGAACCGCAAGTATAAAAAAGATGATGTCTCTTTATGAGGCATCTCTTTTTTCGTTTGTGGATACAATAAGATAGCAACTTTGAAATAGGAAAATGGAAGAAAGTGGTGATGTTATCGCTGTTTTTGTTACAATAAAAAGATAGGTTAAGAAAAGAAGGGATTTTAATTATGGAAAAAGATGAACGTTTTAAACAGGCCGAGTTTGGTGCTATTGTCGGGATCGTTGGTAATATTATATTAGCGATTGTAAAGGCGGTAATTGGTTATATTGGGAACAGTAAAGCGCTATTAGCGGATGCGGTGCATTCTGCGTCAGATGTAATTGGTTCACTAGCTGTACTGTTTGGATTGCGAGCAGCAAAGCAGCCGCCCGATGAAGATCATCCGTATGGTCATGGTAAAGCGGAATCGATTTCAGCGATTATTGTTGCAGTATTGTTATTTATTGTGGGGATCGAGATAGCGATTTCGTCTATAAAAGCTTTTTCGCAAGAATTAGAACCACCGAAAGGAATTACGATTTTTGCTGTTGTTCTTTCGATTATCGTGAAAGAAGGAATGTTTCAATATAAATTCCGATTAGGGAAAAGGGTAAATAGTGATGCAATTATTGCAAATGCATATGAGCACCGTTCGGATGTATTTTCTTCAATTGCAGCTTTAATCGGTATTTGTGCAGCGATTATCGGTGGTAAGTTCGGGTTAGATTGGCTTGTATATGCCGATCCAATTGCAGGATTATTTGTTTCACTTCTTGTTGCAAAAATGGCGTGGAGTATTGGGGCGGAAGCAATACATGCAACGCTGGATCATGTTCTTCATGAGGAAGATGTAATTCCACTTAGAGAAGCAGTACTTCAAATAGATGGTGTGAAAAAAATCGGTTCTTTATATGCAAGGGAGCATGGTCATTATGTTATTGTTGATATTAAAGTTTCGGTAGATCCATACATTACTGTCGAGGAAGGTCACCGTATTGGAAAGCATGTAAAAGAAACGCTTATGGAACAAGATAACGTACAAAATGTGTTCGTACATATAAATCCGTATTCTCCAAATTAAAGATCATTAACATTTTTGTATGCAGATATTGCATCGTAGTTTGCATTATATTGTCACCCCTTAATCTGTCTTGTATAATGAACAGGTTAAGGGGTGATTTCGTGTTACAACCGAAGACGCGTTGGAAAGAAAAAGAATATAATAATGAGCGAGTGAGTGAATTAGCAAGTAAATTACAATTATCACCACTTGTCGTTTCGTTATTCCTCGGTAGAGGACTAGATACAGAAGATAAGATTTTAGATTTTTTAAATACAGAAAATCAAGAATTTCATGATCCATTTTTATTAGAAGGAATGGATAGAACGGTAGAACGTGTAAATAAGGCGATTCAAAATGGAGAGCAAATATTAATATTTGGTGACTACGATGCGGACGGAGTAAGTAGTACGACTGTGTTATATCTTGCTTTGCAAGAATTAGGTGCAGACGTAGAATTTTATATCCCAAACCGTTTTACTGAAGGGTATGGACCAAACGAAGAAGCATTTCGTTGGGCACATAGCGCAGGTTTCTCGCTAATTATTACTGTGGATACTGGTATCGCAGCAGTTCATGAAGCGAAGGTAGCGAAGGAGCTTGGAGTAGATCTTATTATTACGGATCACCATGAGCCACCACCAGAATTGCCAGAAGCACTTGCGATTATTCATCCGAAATTAGATGGCGGTGTATATCCGTTTCACTATTTAGCTGGTGTAGGTGTTGCTTTTAAAGTTGCACATGCATTGTTAGGCCGTGTACCAGAACATTTATTAGAAATTGCAGTAATTGGTACAGTTGCCGATTTAGTATCACTTCATGGTGAAAATAGATTGCTAGTGAAGCGCGGTTTAAAACATATGCGCATGACAAAAAATATCGGACTAAAGGCGCTATTTAAAGTTGCTAACGTTTCTCAAAGTGAAATTACAGAAGAGAGTATTGGCTTCTCAATCGCACCTCGTATTAACGCTGTTGGACGTTTAGAAGATGCTACGCCGGCTGTACATCTTTTATTATCAGAGGATCCAGAAGAAGCGAAAGAGCTTGCTGAAGAAATTGATGAGTTGAATAAACTGCGAAAAGATATTGTAAAGCAAATTACAGAAGAAGCTATCGCTGAAGTTGAAAATAATTTCCCGCCAGAAGACAATAAAGTACTAGTGCTTGCAAAAGAAGGTTGGAATCCAGGTGTAATTGGAATTGTCGCTTCTAAATTAGTTGAACGTTTTTATCGTCCAACAATTGTATTGAGCATTGATCCTGTAAAAGAAACAGCAAAAGGTTCAGCACGTAGTATTGCAGGATTTGATTTATTCGCAAACTTGTCAGATTGTAGAGAGTTATTGCCACACTTCGGAGGTCATCCGATGGCAGCAGGAATGACGCTACATATGAATGATGTAGCTGAATTGCGCCGCCGCTTAAATGAACAAGCAGATACAATTTTAACAGAAGAAGATTTTATTCCAATTACAGCCGTTGATGTCTTTTGTAAAGTGGAGGATGTAACACTTGCAGCAATTGAAGATATGCAAAAGTTAGCGCCATTTGGTGTTGGAAATCCAAAACCACGTATTGCAGTGAAGGATGCAGAGCTAGAAAGTATTCGGGCAATCGGATCAGATGGTTCTCATTTGAAAATGGCTCTTCGCGATGGACAAGCAACACTGGACACAATCGGATTCGGTTTTGGTGCGTATGCGAAAGAAATTTCTCCAGTTGCAAAGGTATCTGTAATAGGGGAAGCATCTATCAATGAGTGGAATAATTTTAAGAAGCCACAATTAATGGTACAAGATATTGCGGTAGAGGCGTGGCAATTATTTGATTGGCGTAGTATGCGTAACGTAGAGGCAAATTTAGCAGAACTTCCGAAAGAAAAAATTACGATGGTGTATTTTTCTGAAGAGGTGTTGAATAAATTTTCTTTAGAAGACTATAAAGAGCATATGATGCATGCATCAGAAGTAACGGAGTTAGATGATCAATACATCGTGTTACTTGATTTGCCAAAAGGAACAGATGAATTACGAGATTTATTTAAAGGTGGGTTCCCGTCGCGAATTTATACGCTGTTTTATCAAGAAAATAATCATTTATTTAGTACCGTTCCAACGAGGGAACACTTTAAATGGTACTACTCATTCTTAAGCCAAAAATCACCATTTTCTTTAAGACAATACGGGGAACAACTTTGTCGTCATAAAGGTTGGTCAAAAGATACAGTAAATTTCATGACACAGGTGTTTTTTGAGTTAGAATTTGTTACAATAAAAGATGGCGTCATTTTTATGGCAGACAAAAAACAAAAGCGTGATTTAATTGAATCGAACACATATCGTGAGAAAATGAACCACTTACAATTAGAAAAAGAATTGGTTTATAGCACATATCAGCAACTATATACATGGTTTGAAACGATTCGTAATCATAAAGAAGTAGAACAGTTAGGGTAAAGGATTTGTATTTACAAACCTTTTAGATCTGAGGAGGATTCAGAAATATGGATTTCAAGCAACATATCGCAATTGTACCGGATTATCCAAAAGAAGGTATTGTGTTTAAAGACATTACACCGTTAATGAACGACGGTAAAGCATACAAAGCAGCAACAGATGCAATCGTTGAGTATGCAAAGAAAAGAGACATTGACCTTGTAGTAGGACCAGAAGCACGTGGCTTTATTATCGGTTGTCCAGTTTCTTATGCATTAGAAGTAGGGTTTGCACCAGTTCGTAAATTAGGAAAATTACCACGTGAAGTAATTACAGTTGACTATGGTAAAGAATATGGTAAAGATGTTTTAACAATCCATAAAGATGCAATTAAGCCAGGTCAACGCGTATTAATTACAGATGACTTATTAGCTACAGGTGGAACAATTGAAGCGACAATTAAGCTAGTTGAAGAACTTGGTGGAGTTGTAGCAGGAATTGCATTCTTAGTAGAGCTTACTTACTTAGATGGTCGTAAAATGTTAGATGGTTACGATGTATTAGTATTAGAAAAATACTAATCACTATATAGTAAAACTACGGTGATAAAAAGTACCCGTGAATCTCTTGGAGAGGAGCGGGTACTTTTGTATAATTGCACAAAAAAACAAGGTGAAATATCAGTAAAATCTTTTCCTTTTCACAATTCACAATCATTGGGTTATAATGATAGAATATAATTTATTCTATTTAATAAAGATAAAGTCAATTTTCAATAAAAGGTGATTCGATGGCAAATGAGCAGGTACTAACAGCTGAACAGGTACTCGAGAAAGCAAGTCAATATTTAGCGGATGAAGATATTGAGCTAGTGGCACGTGCCTATGAATATGCACGTGATGCGCATAGCGAACAATACAGAAAATCGGGTGAACCGTACATTATTCATCCAATTCAAGTTGCAGGTATTTTAGTTGATTTACACATGGATCCAGCTACAGTATCAGCAGGTTTCTTACATGATGTAGTGGAAGATACAGAGATTACATTAGAAGATATTGAACGGGAATTTAATAAAGAAATTGCTATGCTTGTCGATGGTGTGACAAAGCTCGGAAAGATTAAATATAAATCTCATGAGCAGCAACAAGCAGAAAACCATCGCAAAATGTTTATTGCAATGGCTCAAGATATTCGAGTTATTTTAATTAAACTAGCTGATCGTCTTCATAACATGCGTACATTGAAACATTTGCCTCAGGAGAAGCAGCGTCGCATTGCGAATGAAACGTTAGAAATCTTTGCGCCTTTAGCACATAGACTCGGAATTAGTACTATTAAATGGGAGCTAGAGGATACGTCACTTCGCTATTTAAATCCACAGCAATATTATCGTATTGTAAATTTAATGAAGCGTAAACGTGCAGAACGTGAAGAATATTTAGACGAAGTAATGACTGGTATTCGTGAGAAGTTAAAAGAAGTTGCAATTCAACCTGAAATTTCTGGAAGACCAAAACATATTTACAGTATTTATCGTAAAATGGCACTGCAAAATAAACAGTTCAATGAGATTTACGATTTATTAGCTGTACGTGTCGTTGTAAATAGTATTAAAGATTGTTATGCGGTACTTGGAATTATTCATACGTGCTGGAAGCCGATGCCAGGTCGATTTAAAGATTATATTGCCATGCCGAAAGCAAATCTATATCAATCCCTTCATACGACTGTAATTGGGCCGAAAGGTGATCCGCTTGAAGTGCAAATTCGTACGAAAGAAATGCATGAGATTGCAGAATTCGGGATCGCGGCACACTGGGCGTATAAAGAAGGAAAGACAGCAGAAACCACGGGTACATTAGAGAAGAAACTTACATGGTTCCGTCAAATATTAGAATGGCAAAATGAAGCTTCTAACGCAGAAGAGTTTATGGAGTCATTAAAAATTGATTTATTTTCTGACATGGTATTCGTCTTTACACCGAAAGGCGATGTAATGGAATTGCCACTTGGATCTGTTCCGATTGATTTTGCATATCGTGTGCATTCAGAGATTGGAAATAAAACAATTGGTGCAAAAGTAAACGGTAAAATGGTGACGCTTGATTATAAATTAAAAACAGGCGATATCATTGAAATTTTAACATCGAAACATTCGTATGGACCAAGTCAAGATTGGGTGAAACTTGCTCAAACATCTCATGCAAAAAACAAAATACGTCAATTCTTTAAGAAGCAACGTAGAGATGAAAATATTGAAAAAGGCCGTGAACTTGTTGAGAAAGAAGTGCGTAGCCTAGAGTATGAGATGAAAGAAGTGTTAGCACCTGACAATTTAAAACGTGTTGCTGAAAAATTCAACTTTGCAAATGAAGAAGATATGTTTGCGGCAGTTGGGTATAACGGCATCACTGCCTCACAAATTGTTACGCGACTAACGGACAAGTTCCGTAAGCAACGTGAAGAAGAAGAGATTGTTGAAGTAAAAGAAGTTCGTAAACCGATGAAAATTCGAAAATGGGATTCTGGTGTTAAGGTAAGTGGTGCGGATAATTTATTAATTCGCTTATCAAAATGCTGTAACCCAGTACCCGGTGATGATATCGTTGGATATATTACGAAAGGCCGAGGCGTATCAATCCACCGTCGTGATTGCGTAAATGTTCATACAGAAGAAGCTATAGAACGTTTATTAGAAGTAGAGTGGGAAGGTAGTCCTGAAAAAGAAATTGAATATAACGTTGATATTGAAATTTCAGGTTATGATCGCCGTGGTTTATTAAATGAAGTATTGCAAGCTGTTACAGAGACGAAAACGTACATTTCGGCGGTTTCTGGTAGAAGTGACCGTAATAAGATGGCGACAATTAATATGTCAATCTCTATTCGTAACTTACAGCATTTGAAAAAAGTAGTAGAACGCATTAAACGTGTTCCAGAAATTTATGCAGTACGACGCATGATGCATTAATAGGGAGTGTAGAAAAGATGAGAGTTGTTTTACAACGATCAAAAGAAGCGTCTGTCACAGTAGACGGTGAGATCGTAGGACAAATTCCGTTCGGTTTAACATTACTAGTTGGCATTACGCATGAAGATACAGAAAAAGATGCAACTTACATTGCAGAGAAAATTGCGAACTTACGTATTTTTGAAGATGAGAGCGGAAAGATGAACCATTCTGTACTTGATGTAGAAGGACAAGTTCTATCAATTTCGCAATTCACATTATACGGAGATTGCCGTAAGGGAAGACGTCCAAACTTTATGGATGCTGCCAAACCTGATTATGCAGAGCGTTTATATGATTTCTTTAATGAGGAAGTTCGTAAGCAAGGATTGCATGTAGAAACAGGGAAATTCGGAGCAATGATGGATGTTTCTTTAATCAATGATGGTCCGGTGACCTTAATTGTGGAAAGTAAATAGTGTTGCTTAAAAAGAGAGGATGATATAATCCTCTCTTTTTTATACATTATTGTATGTTTTGTTCATTTATCCCTCTATTTGTGGGCAGTACCCCCCGCGGATGAAAGATTCACTTTCTTTGGAACCAATAGCTTTTTCGTTTATGTATAACTCTCTAATCAATATGGAACAATAAAAAGTAAAACATCCATATTGAATGTGAGGGATATACGTATGCGTATGAATGAAAAAGGGCACTCTGTTACAAATGGTGCAAATCAACTGTTTAACGTGAATTTTCATGATTTTATTTCAAAAGAGCAAAACAATACTTCAATGGAGCTTGCTTCTGAGTTTGGGATTTCTCTTCAAGATGTAAAGCGTCTAAAGAAGCAGATTGAACGCTCTTAGAGTACTTGACAATCCTACTCAACAAACGTATAGTAATTTTATATTTACATATGAATATAACCGTTGATAGAGAAGAGTAAATGAGACACACATGGAAAGAGAAGAAATGTCTTGGGCTGAAAACATTTCTGCATGATGACTGATTGAATGACACTCTAGAGGTTTCAACTTGAACAGCACATATATGCTTAGTAGGGATGAACGCACATTTAAGCGTTATTAAAAAAGTGGAAGCATACGTGCTTCAATTAGGGTGGCACCACGGGTATAATACTCTCGTCCCTACTGTTCAAACAGTAGAGGCGGGAGTTTTTTTATTTTTATTAAGATTAAAACAATTTGAGGAGGAACTGAATATGTCTATTCAAATCCCACGCGGAACGCAAGATATTCTTCCAGGCACTGTTGAGTTATGGCAGTATATCGAAGGGCAAGCACGCGAAATTTGCCGTCGTTACAATTATAAAGAAATTCGTACACCAATTTTTGAACACACTGAGCTATTTTTACGTGGTGTTGGTGATACGACAGATATCGTACAAAAAGAAATGTACTCATTCCAAGATCGTGGAGAGCGTAGTTTAACATTACGTCCAGAAGGTACTGCACCAGTTGTACGCTCTTACGTTGAGAACAAAATGTTCGGTGACGCGACACAACCAACGAAATTATACTATATCGGTCAAATGTTCCGTTACGAAAGACCACAAGCAGGTCGCTATCGTCAATTCGTCCAATTCGGTATTGAAGCAATCGGCAGTAACGATCCTGCAATTGATGCAGAAGTAATTGCACTTGCTGTAGAGTTTTACCGCGGCATGGGCTTAAAAAATATTAAAGTTGTATTAAACAGCTTAGGTGATGCAGCGAGCCGTCAAGCGCACCGTGATGCGTTAATCGCACACTTCGAGCCACGTATCGGCGAGTTCTGTTCTGACTGTCAATCTCGTTTAGAAAAGAATCCTCTTCGTATTTTAGATTGTAAGAAGGACCGTAACCACGAATTAATGGGAACAGCACCATCTATTACAGAATACTTAAACGAAGATTCAGCAGTATACTACGAAAAAGTTCAAGAACTATTAACGATGATGGATGTTCCATTTGAAAAAGATCCGAACTTAGTACGTGGTTTAGACTACTACCAACATACTGTTTTTGAAATTATGAGTGAGGCAGAAGGTTTCGGTGCTATTACTACATTAAGTGGTGGTGGCCGTTACAACGGACTTGTACAAGAAATCGGTGGACCAGAAATGCCAGGTATCGGTTTTGCGATGAGTATTGAACGTTTAATTATGGCGCTAAAAGCTGAAAACATCGAATTACCAATTGAACATAGTATCGATTGTTACGTTGTAGCACTTGGTGAAAAAGCGAAAGACCATGCTGCGAAAGTTGCGTTTGATCTTCGTAAAGCTGGATTATCAGTGGAAAAAGATTATTTAGACCGCAAAATGAAAGCACAATTTAAATCAGCAGATCGTCTAAAAGCAAAATTTGTAGCTGTATTAGGGGAAGATGAGCTAGATAAAGGCATCATTAACTTAAAAAATATGGCAACAGGCGAACAAGAAGAAGTAGTATTAGATGTATTTGCTTCATACGTAGCAGAGAAATTAATATAGGGGGAACTTACAGTGGCTGAAAGAACACATGCATGTGGAAAAGTAACAGTAGAAGCAGTTGGACAAACAGTTCAATTAAAAGGTTGGGTACAAAAACGCCGTGATTTAGGCGGATTAATCTTTATTGACTTACGTGACCGTACAGGTATCGTGCAAGTTGTATTTAACCCAGAAACATCAAAAGAAGCGTTAGAAATAGCAGAAACAATTCGTAGCGAATACGTATTACACGTAGAAGGTACAGTTGTTGAGCGTGGTGAAGGCGCAATTAATGACAATATGGCAACTGGTCGTATTGAAGTACAAGCAACGAAAGTAAACGTATTAAATGCAGCGAAAACAACGCCAATCATTATTGCTGATGATACAGATGCATCCGAAGATGTGCGTTTAAAATATCGTTATTTAGACTTACGTCGTCCTGTAATGTTCAACACATTCAAAATGCGTCACGACGTAACGAAAACAATTCGTAACTTCTTGGACACAGAAGATTTCTTAGAAGTGGAAACACCAATTTTAACGAAGAGCACACCAGAAGGAGCTCGTGACTATTTAGTACCAAGTCGTGTACATGATGGTGAATTCTATGCATTACCACAGTCTCCACAGCTATTTAAACAGCTTCTTATGGTCGGCGGATTTGAGCGTTACTATCAAGTAGCACGTTGTTTCCGTGACGAAGATTTACGTGCAGACCGTCAACCTGAATTCACGCAAATCGATATCGAAGCTTCATTCTTAACACAAGATGAAATTTTAGATATGATGGAGCGCATGATGACGAAAGTTATGAAGGATGCAAAAGGTGTAGAAGTAAGTGCACCATTCCCTCGTATGAAATATGCTGATGCAATGGCTCGCTACGGTTCTGATAAGCCAGATACACGCTTTGAAATGGAACTAACAGACTTATCTGAGTTTGCAGCAGGTTGTGGTTTTAAAGTATTTACAAGTGCTGTAGAAAGCGGCGGACAAGTAAAAGCGATTAATGCAAAAGGTGCTGCGAGCAAATACTCTCGTAAAGATATCGATGCATTAACTGAATTCGTAAAAGTATACGGTGCAAAAGGTCTAGCTTGGCTTAAAGTTGAAGAAGACGGCTTAAAAGGACCAATCGCGAAATTCTTCGGTGAAGAAGAAGCAAATGCGTTAATGACTACATTAGAAGCAAATGCTGGTGACTTATTACTATTCGTAGCAGATAAGAAGAGCGTTGTTGCAGATAGCTTAGGTGCACTTCGTTTACGTCTAGGTAAAGAGCTTGAGTTAATTGACGAAAGTAAATTTAACTTCCTATGGGTAACGGATTGGCCACTTCTTGAGTACGATGAAGATGCAGATCGTTACTTTGCAGCTCACCACCCATTCACAATGCCATTCCGTGAAGATGTTGAGTTATTAGAAACAGCACCAGAAAAAGCACGTGCACAAGCATATGACCTTGTATTAAACGGTTATGAGCTTGGTGGTGGATCACTTCGTATTTACGAGCGTGACGTACAAGAAAAAATGTTCAAAGCACTTGGATTCTCACAAGAAGAAGCACAAGAGCAATTCGGATTCTTATTAGAAGCATTTGAATACGGTACTCCACCACACGGTGGTATCGCATTAGGTTTAGACCGTCTTGTTATGTTACTTGCAGGCCGTACGAATCTTCGTGATACAATTGCATTCCCGAAAACAGCAAGCGCAAGCTGCTTATTAACAGAAGCGCCAAGCCCAGTTGCAGAAGCACAGCTTGAAGAGCTGAACTTAAAATTAAGCTTAAAAGAAGAGAAGTAAGAAAAAAGTCTAGATGGTTATACTATAGCCGTCTAGACTTTTTTTGAGAGGTTGTTTATAAAGTCCGGTTCAGAGGGCAGGCGCATCTCGTCGTTGCTTCGCCAGTCCGGTGCTCGAGTAGTAACGCTACACTGTGCTCCTCCTAGCATACGTGCCTCGATCTGCTCGGTTCTCTAAATCCTCCTTTTTAAACGTATATTTAGGAAGAAATAAAAGTCGGTTTACAATATGTTTTTATGCTCGAAATATGTATTTTTAGGAATTCTATAACTTTTTCTATACAAATAGTCGGAAAAACGCTAGAATACATGGTAGACCATTTTTGTAATAGGAGTGTAGAGCTGAATGTTACATCAATTTTCACGTAATGAATTAGCCTTCGGTAAAGAAGGACTTGAAATATTAAAAAATAGTACAGTCGGTATTTTAGGAATTGGCGGTGTAGGTTCATTTTCGGCAGAGGCGTTAGCACGTTCTGGCGTAGGGCGTCTCGTATTAGTTGATAAAGACGTTGTAGATATTACAAACGTAAACCGTCAAATTCACGCGTTAGTATCTACTGTAGGACGTTCAAAAGTAGAATTAATGAAAGAGCGTATTGCAGACATTAATCCAGAGTGTGAAGTAATTGGACTAGAAATGTTTTATACTGATGAAACATATGAAGAGTTCTTCAAACATGGCTTGGATTTCGTAGTAGATGCATCTGATACGATTACGTTCAAAATTCATTTAATTAAACAATGCTTACGTCGCAAAATTAAAATTATCTCATGTATGGGTGCAGCAAATAAAATGGACCCAACTCGTTTCCGTATTGCGGACATCTCTAAAACACATACAGATCCAATTGCGAAAGTAATTCGTACGAAGCTTCGTAAAGAGGGTATTAAAAAAGGTGTAAAAGTTGTCTTCTCTGACGAAAACCCAATCGTAATTCGTGAAGAAGTACGTAAAGAAATCGTACCAGACGAAAATGCAAAAATTCGTAAAGCGAAATTACCACCTTCATCAAACGCATTCGTACCATCTGTGGCAGGCTTAATTATGGCAAGTCACGTTGTACGTGAACGCATTAAAAACGTAGAAGTGAAACGTGTAGGACAAGAATAAAGTGAAAGCATATATCCATTTCGGATATATGCTTTTTGTATGTATTAAAGAAATAGGGATGTTTGCATTACTACTAGTTCAAATGTAAGCAAGGCTAGTAAGTAATGATCATATTTATCTGATTCATAGGCGGATGTCTTTTTTAAACTGTTAATGGTGAAAAGAGCTAAAGTTAGGACGAGAACACCGAGTGTTATTTTGAAGACTATTAATGAGATAGTAACCATCTCCTTTAAAAAATATATGTTTATAATAACATTTTAGTAAAAAATATCCAATATATATTGAGAGTTTTCTTGTATGATAGGGAGGGATATTTCGTCAATTTGTGTCGGTAAATCGATATTCCTTGTCGAATCATTGATATATTTTGAGATACGATAGATATATTTGAAAAATCGTCAATATAATTTCATTTACCGACACATACATATTATACTCTCCACTAAAGAAACAAAAAGGGATGTCACTCAGTCAAAAAAGTGACAGCCCTGTTTTTAATTCTCTGCAGAATATATAATATCTAAATTTCCATTTTGATCTGTTTTGAAAATTGGAGCAATCTGTTCTTCTTGTTCTTCAACTGAAACGAGTTTTCGGGCACGGTCCATAATTCTAACAAGCATTGCATAATCTTCTTCGATTGCTTGTTGTTTTTTTGAGAGTACCGCTAATTTTGCTTCCAGTTCATGATTCGTCTTTTTTAAGGATGTGAGCTGAGCTTGTAATACTTCATTTTCAGTTTGTAACTTTGCGAGTGAAGGGTTGGTATGCTCTAAGTTTTGCAAAAATGAAATGACATTTTGCATAGTAAGTTCTTGTTTACTTGGCACAGTATCTTCTGAAAACTCGGCATCAATTATGATTTGTTTCGTTTTCGTGAAATGCTCTTTTTCTATTTTAGCTTCAGAGCGTTTTAATTCTTTACGTTGTTTTTTTGCAAGTTGCACCGCATCTTCATAATTCGGTCTTACTTCAGCGTTCCATCTAAATCCGCAAGCTGCTGAAGTGCGGTTTAATGTATCGCCGACTTCATCGAATGCTTTTATTTGTGTACTGCCGCTACGAATATGTCGTAAAACAGTTTCTGCTAAAAGGAGATCGTCTTCTTTTGTCCATGCATCTTGACGTGTTTTCATAAGCGAAGCCTCCATAATGGTGACGTTTTCGCTTATATTTCCCGAATTATAAGTTGTTATACAGTGAAATAGGATAATTGTAATAGAAAAATTATTGGTCCAATGTAAAAAAATCTACTTTTATGTATAATGTAAATAATAATAATAATATTTAGAATTTATTGTGTAAAGGTATAATTTTGTAGTACCTAAAAAGGAGAAGTGCATATGGGGATTTATGAAACGAGGCAAATGTTAGATAGTACAATTTCTATTTTAGAAAGTTATCGTGATTTATTGAATTCTTATTTCGAAAATGGTGAATTTACAGGATTCACAGATATTTTAAGTGTGTTAGATGATGGTGGGAAAGAAATCTTTAAATATTATTGGCTCCATTTGCAGAGCATGGAGTTTGTTACGGAAGAGCATGTAGATCATTTTAATTATTTGTTTGATGAAGACTATACAGAGAGTATGTTACACGATATGGCTATGGCAATTACGGAAACAGCAGATATACCAGATTTGATACAAGGGTACTTAGTGCAAATTACTAACATAGATTTTTTAACCTTTAGAAGAACTGGAATTGAGGTAGGGGAGGTATCGAAGGCATTTATTAGAGCTGTGGAATATATAGGGACGGAGTTTTATTGGATTGCTATGAATGACAACATTAAAATGATTCACGACGGTCGTGTTGAAATTTTAGAAGCCTCTATGATAGCTATTTTAGAGGAGTTTGTAGTTAGTGGTGAAAGCGTAGAGGAAACCACTGTCACAATTGGACAGGTGGAAAGTACAGTACAAGATTACACATTTGAGGAATTAATGGAGCAATTAAATAGATTAATAGGGATGCCGCAATTGAAGCAAGATATACAAAACATAGTAAATTTAATTAAAATCCAGCAGATGAGAAGTAGTAAGGGAATGAAAACAGTTGCTATGTCTAGGCATCTTGTTTTTACTGGTAATCCAGGAACAGGAAAGACAACGGTTGCAAGACTTTTATCGCAGATTTATCGGAAATTAGGGATATTAACTTCTGGACACTTAGTAGAGGTGGATCGAGCTGGTTTGGTTGCGGGATATGTAGGACAGACCGCGATTAAAACAGATGAGGTAATAAAGAAAGCGATTGGTGGTGTTTTATTTATTGATGAGGCCTATACGTTATCTAATGATGATTTTGGAAAAGAAGCAATTGACACTATTTTAAAAAGAATGGAAGACTATAGAGAAGAGTTGATTGTAATTGTAGCAGGATATCCCGATAAAATGTTATCGTTTATTCAAAGTAATCCAGGATTGGAATCTCGTTTTAATAAGTATATTCAGTTTGATGATTATCTCCCGCAAGAGCTGGTTCAAATATTTGAAATGATGTGTGTGGAGCAGAATTATTGTGTAGACCAAGAGGCTTTAGATAAAGTATACACATATGCGAAAAAACAATTTACAAATCGAAATGATAACTTTTCAAATGCACGTTTAATGAGGAATGTTTTTGAGCAGACAATTACAAATCAGGCGAATAGATTAGTAATTGCTCCGATAGAGAATATAACTGAAGATGAGCTATCTTTAATTACTGTTGAAGATGTGTTGGTTTAATATATTAGTTAAGGACCTTCAATTTTAGAGTGAAGGTCCTTTTTTAGTTGTATGCTTCGAACTTTGTAATCTTTCATATACAGTAGAAAGTGCTTGCTCAAATTTCCCTGTCGTTTTCGGTTTATAATATTGTTTGTTTTTAATTTTATCAGGTAAGTATTGTTGTTGTACCCAGCCATTTGGATGGTCGTGTGGATATAAGTATCCAATGCCTCTTCCAAGTGATTCTGCACCTTTGTAATGACTATCTTTTAAATGACTTGGGATGTCGCCTGTTTGACCGTTACGTAAATCGTGTAATGCAGCATCAAGTGCTTTATAAGCTGAGTTTGATTTTGGTGATAGGCAAAGTTCGATAACAGCATTTGCAAGTGGTATGCGTGCCTCTGGGAATCCAACTCGTTCAGCTGATTCTATAGCTGCTAGTGTACGTGGTCCAGCTTGCGGGCTGGCAAGTCCGATATCTTCATATGCCATAATAAGAAGACGTCTACCAATACTTTGTAAATCACCAGCTTCAATAAGACGTGCTAAATAGTGAAGTGCTGCATTTACATCACTTCCGCGTACTGATTTTTGAAATGCTGATAATACGTCATAATGAGCATCTCCACCTTTGTCGTGAACGAAGCTCTTTTTTTGTAAGCATTCTTCTGCAATTTCTAGCGTGATTTCCGCAGTTTTGTCATCTGTTGTAAAGCTAGATAAAACAGCTAGTTCAAGTGCGTTATAAGCGGAACGCATATCTCCGCCTGAAGCATTTGCGAAGTGATGTAATGCTTCAGGCGTAACAGTTACATCATATTCCCCAAGGCCTTTTTCTTTATCTTCAAGTGCTCGTTTTAAACCAATTAAAAGGTCATCTTCTGTTAATGCGTGTAATTCGAAGATTTGACAACGACTTCGAATAGCAGAATTAATAGCATGGAACGGATTACTCGTTGTTGCACCAATTAAGGTAAGGAGTCCGCTTTCTAAATGAGGTAATAGAAAATCTTGTTTTGCTTTATCTAGACGGTGTACTTCATCTAAAATTAAAACGAGGTGTCGATGCATCTTTGCCTCTTGTACGACAACTTCCATATCTTTTTTATTATGAGTAACAGCATTTAATAGGCGAAAAGGGGTTCCGGTACTTCCTGCAATTGCGCTCGCAATGGATGTTTTTCCAGTGCCTGGAGGGCCGTATAAAATCATAGATTGAAAATGATTTGCTTGGACCATTCGCCATAAAATCTTTCCTTCACCAACTAAATGTTGTTGTCCGATAATTTCTTGAATATTTGTAGGGCGCATTCGATGTGCGAGTGGTTGTTTCATTTTTTACCGTCTCCCTTAAAGTATAATCTCTTTCTATCGTATCATTTTTTTTAGTGGAATTTGAAATAGGATGCTGTTTTATGGGAAAAATGAATATAAATATTTTCATTTTTCTTTCAATTGTAATAATTTCCGAGTTTTTCAATGTGATTTTATGTTATCATTTTGATACACAAGTTGAAATTTCTTATAATACTATATTATGCTATAATTTCATAGGATTTTAAATTGTGTTCTTTTATAAATAAGATATAACCAATAGAAGTGAAAATTTGAAAAGAGGTGCAAAATAGATGAAGATTTCAACAAAAGGCCGTTATGGCTTAACAATTATGATCGATCTTGCAAAAAAGTTTGGTGAAGGTCCAATTTCCTTAAAATCAATTGCGCAGGCACATGACTTATCGGAACATTACTTAGAGCAATTAATTTCACCACTTCGTAACGCTCGTCTAGTAAAGAGTACGCGCGGGGCATATGGCGGATATGTATTATCAGATCAGCCAGCTAACATTACAGCTGGGGATGTAATCCGTGTATTAGAGGGTCCAATTAGTGTTGTAGAAATGATAGAAGAAGAAGAACCAGCACAACGCCAATTATGGATGCGTGTTCGTGATGCGGTGCAAGAAGTTTTAGATAGTACAACGTTAGAAGATTTAGTACGTTATGAGGAAGAAAATCATGGGGGCTATATGTTTTACATTTAATTCCTTGTGAAACGATTTGGAAAGAAGGAGATTTAATGGAACGCATTTACTTAGATCATGCTGCGACATCTCCGACTCACCCAGAAGTGGTCGAAAAGATGATTCCATATATGACAGAAACATTCGGAAACCCGTCTAGTATTCATTTTTATGGACGTCAAACGCGCCATGCGGTAGATGAGGCGAGACGCGCTTGTGCGCGTAGCATTCATGCGAATCCGAATGAAATTATATTTACGAGCGGTGGTACAGAAGCTGATAATTTAGCACTTATCGGTGTAGCGCGTGCGAACCGTCATAAAGGTAACCATATTATAACGACGCAAATTGAACATCATGCAATTTTGCATACGTGTGAACTGTTAGAACGTGAAGGATTTGAAGTGACATATTTACCTGTCGATGAAACAGGGCGCGTTCAAGTTTCTGACATACAAAATGCATTAACAGAAGAGACAATTCTCGTATCTGTTATGTTTGGGAATAATGAAGTTGGGACGATGCAACCAATTGTGGAAATAGGGAAGTTGCTAAAAGAGCATCAAGCTTATTTCCATACAGATGCAGTACAAGCTTATGGTTTAGTAGAAATTGATGTGAAAGAGTTCGGTATTGATTTATTATCGATTTCAGCTCATAAAATTAATGGGCCAAAAGGTGTCGGGTTCCTATACGCTGGTGCAAATGTGAAATTTGAACCGTTATTAATAGGCGGGGAGCAAGAAAGAAAACGCCGTGCTGGTACTGAAAATGTACCGAGTATCGTTGGTTTACAGCAAGCAATTTTGTTAGCTGAAAAAACTCGTGAGCAAAAAAATGCCCAATATGAAGAGTTTAAAGATATAATGGTATCTGTCTTCAAAAATGAAGACATTACTTTCGAGGTAAACGGAAACTTAGAATATCGCTTACCACATGTGCTTAATATCAGTTTTACAGGAATGAACATTGAACCGTTTCTTGTGAACTTAGACATAGCTGGCATTGCAGTGTCAAGTGGTTCGGCATGTACAGCTGGTTCGATTGATCCATCACATGTATTAGTAGCGATGTTCGGAAAAGACTCCGATCAAATACGTTCATCCGTACGCTTTAGTTTCGGACTTGGAAATACGAAAGAGCAAATTGAGAAAGCGGCGTACGAAACAGTGAAAATCGTGAAGCGATTAACACAAAATTAGCATGGGAGGTGACATGATGAACAAACTACCTCAAGAAACACGCGTTGTCATCGGGATGTCCGGTGGCGTCGATTCATCTGTAGCAGCTCTTTTATTAAAAGAGCAAGGTTATGATGTAATCGGAATTTTTATGAAAAACTGGGATGATACAGATGAGAATGGTGTCTGCACAGCAACAGAAGATTACAATGATGTAATTGAAGTGTGTAACCAAATTGGTATTCCGTATTATGCAGTAAACTTTGAAAAACAATACTGGGATAAAGTATTTACGTACTTCTTAGATGAGTACCGAGCTGGTCGTACACCAAACCCAGATGTAATGTGTAATAAAGAAATTAAATTTAAAGCATTTTTAGAGCATGCAATTGCGCTTGGTGCTGATTATGTAGCGACAGGTCATTATGCACGCGTTGCTTATATGGACGGCGAATATAAAATGCTTCGCGGCGTTGATGACAATAAAGACCAAACGTATTTCTTAAATCAATTAAGCCAAGAGCAATTGTCAAAAACAATGTTCCCGTTAGGTGAATTAAAGAAACCACAAATTCGTGAGATGGCGAAAGCAGCTGGTTTAGCGACAGCTGCGAAGAAAGATAGTACAGGTATTTGCTTCATTGGTGAGCGTAATTTTAAAGATTTCTTAAGTAACTATTTACCAGCACAACCAGGTGTGATGCAAACATTATCTGGTGAAGTGAAAGGGAAGCATGACGGTTTAATGTACTATACGATTGGACAACGTCATGGCCTTGGTATTGGTGGTAACGGTGATCCGTGGTTTGCTGTTGGGAAAAACTTGAAAGAAAACATTTTATATGTTGATCAAGGATTCCATAACGAGCTTCTATATGGTGATGAAGTTATTGCTACGAATATTGGCTGGGTAAGTAATGAAGCGAAAGAAAAAGAATTTAAGTGCACAGCGAAATTCCGTTATCGTCAAGAAGACAATAAAGTAACGGTTCAAATCGTTGATGAAAATACAGTTCGTATTCTTTGTGACGAGCCAATTCGTGCTATTACACCAGGACAAGCAGTTGTTTTCTATGATGGAGATGAGTGCTTAGGTGGTGCTACAATTGATGAAGTGTACCGTAACGGTAAGAAATTGGATTATTTAGGATAAAACGAGAAGCCTCTGCCGATTCGCGGTTAGAGGTTTCTTTTACATAAAGCGAATTTTCGTTCGCTTGGAAAATACATTCTTTGTTATAATTTATTGTAGAGGTGAAGGACATGTCAAACAAACTTGAAACAGGTATTCAATATATGCAAGAAGGAAACTGGGAAGAAGCTGCTAGAAATTTCACAGAGGCAATCGAAGAAAATCCGAAAGATGCGCTTGGATACATTAATTTTGCGAACTTATTAGATGTACTAGGTGATAGTGAAAGAGCAATTTTATTTTATAAACGTGCATTAGAGTTAGATGATAAATCTGCGGCTGCTTATTATGGATTAGGAAATGTGTATTACGGTCAAGAGCAATTTGCAGAGGCTAAAGCTGTATTTGAACAAGCGATGCAGGCAGGATTACAATCAGCTGATGTAACATTTATGTTAGGGATTACACATGTGCAACTTGGAAATGATCGTCTTGCACTGCCATTTTTACAAAGAGCAACAGAATTAGATGAAAACGATGTAGAAGCTGTGTTCCAGTGCGGACTTTGCTTTGCACGATTAGAACATATTCAAGAGGCGAAACCTTATTTTGAAAAGGTATTAGTAATGGATGAAGAGCATGCAGATGCGTATTATAATTTAGGTGTTGCTTACGTATTTGAAGAAGATAACGAGAAAGCTCTTGCTTTATTTAAGAAAGCAACTGAAATTCAACCAGATCACTTTTTAGCTGGTAATGGTGTTCGTTTATTAGAGCAAGAAGCTGAATAAGATGAAAATATAGTTAATGGGTAGTTATCCCTCATCTAAATAGGTGGGGGATGTACTGCTCATTAAAGTGAAACGAAACCGGAAAGGAGAGGAAAGATGGGAAATCAACATGCAATGGATTTGTTTGAGGAAGAGAAAAAGTTTATAAAAGCGCAAGTTCTTCATACCATTTTCCACAACGAAGAAAACCTCTATTCCGTTGTCAGTATGAAAGTCATTGAAACGAATGAAACGTACGACGAAAAAAAAGTGATGATAAACGGTCATTTTCCCCGCATGCATGAAGATGAAGTGTTTACATTGACAGGGCATTTTAAAGACCATCCGAAGTATGGGAAACAATATTTAGTTGAAACATTCAAGAAAGAATTACCGCAAACAAAAGCTGGTATGGTGCAATATTTAGCGAGTGATTTATTTAAAGGGATAGGAAAGCGTACAGCTGAAAAAATTGTGGACCATCTCGGGGAACATGCCATTTCTAAAATTATGGATGATCCTGATGCTTTAAATGGTGTTGTCAACAAACAAAAAGCTCAGGAAATATATGAGACGATTGTTGAACATCAAGGGCTAGAGAAAGTAATGAGCTTTTTAAATGGCTACGGTTTTGGAACGAAGCTTTCTATTAAGATTTATCAACAATATAAAGAGATGACATTAGAAGTGATTCGTAATAATCCATATCAGCTTATTGAAGAAGTGGACGGGATTGGATTTGGAAGAGCGGATGATATAGGACGTGCGTTAGGGATATCGGGTAATCATGATGATCGTGTACGTGCGGGGTGTTTTTATACGTTAGAAAATGTATCATTACAACTTGGTCACGTTTATATGGGGAAAGATCAACTCGTAAGAGAAACGATGTCACTTTTAAATAATCAAGAAGGAAGAGTGACAGAGGAAGATATTGTAGGTTGCGTTGAAATGATGCAAAGTGAAGGGAAAGTTATCATAGAAGAAGAACGAGTGTATTTAGCATCGTTATTCTACTCTGAAAAAGGTGTTGTAAAGTCTATTCGCAGACTCATGAATCAAGAAGAAACACCTTCATTTCCTGAAGCAGAAGTGTTAAAAACGTTAGGTCAAATTGAAGAACAACTGAACGTACAATATGCACCGCTTCAGCAAGAAGCGATTCAAACGGCACTTCATAAGCCGATAATGTTATTGACAGGTGGACCAGGAACAGGGAAAACCACAGTTATTAAAGGAATTGTTGAAATGTATGCATCACTGCACGGATTATCGTTAAATCCGAATGAATACAGTGATGATAATCCCTTTCCGATATTATTAACTGCCCCAACAGGAAGAGCAGCGAAGCGAATGAGTGAATCAACAGGGCTTCCAGCTTGTACAATTCACCGTTTACTTGGCTGGACGCCAGAAGGGTCTTTCCAGCGTAATGAAACGGATCCGGTACAAGGGAAATTACTCATTATTGATGAATTTTCAATGGTTGATATTTGGCTTGCAAATCAGCTGTTTAAGTCATTGCCGACTAATATTCAAGTTATCGTTGTAGGCGATGAAGATCAATTACCATCTGTAGGCCCTGGACAAGTGTTGAAAGACTTATTAAATGCAGGTGCAGTTCCGACAGTAAAGCTTACTGAAATTTATCGTCAAGCGGAAGGGTCATCCGTTATTCAACTCGCCCATGCAATAAAAAATGGGACGCTCCCGCCAGATTTAGCGCAAAATCAAAAAGATCGTTCATTTATTGGCTGTACAGGAGCTCAAATTGTTGAGGTTGTTAAGAAGGTTTGTGAAAATGCTAAGACAAAAGGGTTTAGCGCAAGAGATGTACAAGTACTGGCCCCGATGTACCGTGGACCTGCCGGTATTAACGTACTAAACGAAGCGTTGCAAGAAGTGTTTAATCCGAAAAGGGAAAAGAGTAAAGAAATTGCTTACGGTGATGTTGTATACCGACGAGGAGATAAAGTATTGCAACTCGTTAATCAGCCGGAGAGCCAAGTGTTTAATGGTGATATCGGAGAGATTGTTTCGGTGTTTTATGCGAAAGAGAACGTTGAACAACAAGATATGATTATCGTTTCATTTGATGGAATTGAAGTAACGTATACAAAGCCAGATTTAAATCAAATTACACATGCCTATTGCTGTTCGATTCATAAATCGCAAGGTAGTGAGTTTCCGATTGTAATTATGCCAATAGTAAAAAGTTACAATCGTATGTTACGTCGTAATTTAATTTACACTGGTATTACAAGAAGTAAGAAGTTCCTTATTATTTGCGGGGAGGAAGGAGCTTTCCAGTCTGGTGTAAATCGTCTTGATGATGCAATGCGTCAAACGACTTTAGCGAGTCGCTTGCAAGAATCACAAGGAGAAGTACAGATGGTAACAGTTAATGGCGAGGAAATGGACGTGGAAAACATTTCACCGTATGATTTCATGTAACAAGGTGAAATTATATAGTGAAACTTTCAAACGTATAACGTTGAAAGGCTCCAGCAATGTATAAATGAATGCGGTTTGGACATAATGGCGAATAGAATCTGGGAGACTGTAAGGAGATGAAAGCCATATGTTCATTTGTCCAAATTGCAAAGGGAAAGACATTGGAAAAATAGGTGTCAACCAATTTTATTGCTGGAATTGTTATATCGAATTATCGGTTTCAAAGGGGAAAATCCATACGCATCAAGTAGAGGAAGATGGTTCATTAAGCTCTCTTGATGATTTATTTGATGAGAACGAAAGAACGATCGGATAACGAAAAGGGGGATTTACTTTGAATCTACGCAATTCATTAATCGCATTAGGTGTTGGAGCGGCAGCATACCAATATGCTCGCAAGCAAGATGTATTTTCAAAACGCAATATGAAAAAAGCACGTAAGATGATTAAATCTTATCTATAAGCGCAAAAAACTCCCTTCATGATAAGGGAGTTTTTTTATGCGCTTGTATGCAAATATAAAAGTCCAATTTCAGAGAAGAGATAAGATAGGCCGTAACATCCAACGCCAAGCATTCCGTAATGAAATAATTGCTTCGCTCTTTCTTTTCGTGAGGAACGAATAAAGAAACCTTTCCAAATACCAAACCCGATACAAACCCATTCAAGAATCATAAAAAGTGCTGATAATACGAGCATAAATAAAACCATTATGAGCCCTCCTGATCATATTGTTCCATGTTGCATTCTTAGGGGTGGTTGTCCTTATTATGTTATGTATATGTACGTCTTTACAAAACAGTATGGTCTGCACGAAAAGATTTTAAAACTTTTGCACATAACCTACCCTATTTATTTTCAAAATAAAGGTGGAGGAGGTTTTTCGTGTGAAGAATCTTAAAATCATTTGGATATATCGTTTAGGGTTATTGTTACTCGTATTTCTTTGTTTGCTCGTCTTTTTAAAAATTAAACCGCTATGGGCACCGATTATTTTTGTGTTTAAAGTGGCAATTACGCCGTTTCTTATTGCGTGCTTTATTGCGTATTTATTGCATCCTTTAATTGAAAAAATTCATAAAGAAGGGATGCCACGCACACTCGCTATTTTGCTCATTTACATCCTTTTCTTTGGCGGAATCGGTTATGGCATTTATAAAGGAACGCCAGTTGTGATTAAGCAATTACAAGAAATCAATGAACAATTCCCGCAGTTTACAAAAATGTATGATTCTTGGATGGATGGCGTTACAGAACAGACGGCGAATTTCCCGTCATTTATTCATGAAAAGGTGAAACAAATTTTTGTTGGGGTAGAAACGAAGATACAATCACTTTTAAATAAAGTAATGAGTACAGCTCGGGGGGTACTGGATTCGCTGCTTATTATTTTCTTAATACCGTTCATTGTATTTTACATATTAAAAGATTACGGTGAGTTTTATCATATCTTTTGGAAGCTAGTTCCGAGTAAGTGGCGGAGTACTGGGCAAATGCTGGCGAAAGAAATTGACAAGTCACTCGGAAGTTATATTCGAGGACAGTTATTCGTTTGCTTAGTATTAGGAGGCGTATCTGTTCTTTCTTTTTGGTTTATCGGTATGAAATATCCATTATTACTCGGCATTATTATTGGGGTAACGGATATAATCCCGTACTTCGGTCCTATTTTAGGAGCAATCCCGACATTAATGATTGCGGCAACGGTATCAACGAGTTTACTTATTAAGGCGGGAATTACGATTGTTATTTTGCAATTTTTGGAAAGTAACATTTTATCACCTTACATCGTTGGTAAGTCGCTTCGTATGCATCCTGTAATTATTATGCTTGCATTACTAGTTGGAGGAGAAGTGGCAGGAATTGTAGGATTATTAATATCAGTTCCAATTTTAGCAGTCATTCGTACAGTGATCGTTCATGTAAGACCTCTTTGGAAAAAAGAAAATGTGTAATAGGAAAGCCCTCTACCTATAAAGGTAGAGGGCTTTCCTTATCTTAAGAGTTGCCCGTGTATTTGTTGAACGAGAGTGCCTACATCATTTGTTTGAATATGTTTTATTTTTTTCCATTCATTATCATACATAAATATAATTTGATTGCTGAAAGGGCGTTTTTGCTCCTTTATTATTGATAATTTAATTATAACGAAAATGAAATGTTCAGAAAAGTCCGTAGAGGTAGTACCATTTATTCATACATGCATAATATATGAAAAGGCTGTTAAGAATGAATAGTAGAATAGCTATGCTTAATAAGCAATTGATATAATATAAATGATTATCTACATTGACAAACTTAAGAGAATTCTATTATATTTAGTCATATAATACATTAAATCAATGACGGAACAAGTACGTTACAGTCCATTTATAGAGAGAAGCTTCCATATGGCTGAAAGAAGCTTTAAATGAAGGGTAACAGAAAGCTAATCCTGAGAGCAGCTAATCACTGCCGTCTTGCCACGTTACGGCACCATGAGGTGATGAATTGATTTGTATAATAATCAATTCATAATTAGGGTGGTATCGCGAGTTAACTCTCGTCCCTTTTATAGGGGCGGGAGTTTTTTATATTTAAGGAGGAAAATACAATGAAACAACTAACAGGCGCACAAATTCGTCAAATGTTTTTAGACTTTTTCCAAGAAAAAGGACATGCAGTAGAACCTAGTGCATCACTAGTTCCACATGAGGATCCATCTCTTTTATGGATTAACAGTGGTGTAGCAACATTAAAAAAATATTTTGATGGACGTGTAATCCCGCAAAATCCACGTATTACAAATGCTCAAAAATCAATTCGTACAAACGATATTGAAAATGTAGGGAAAACAGCTCGTCACCATACATTCTTTGAAATGTTAGGAAACTTCTCAATCGGTGATTACTTTAAAGAAGAAGCGATTACTTGGGCTTGGGAATTCTTAACGAGCGACAAATGGATCGGATTCGATAAAGAATTACTATCAGTTACAATCCATCCAGAAGATGAAGAAGCATTCACAATTTGGAATGAAAAAATGGGTGTTCCAAAAGAGCGTATCATCCGTTTAGAAGAAAACTTCTGGGATATCGGTGAAGGACCAAGTGGACCGAATACAGAGATTTTCTATGACCGCGGAGAAGCTTATGGTAATGACTTTAGTGACCCAGAATTATATCCAGGCGGAGAAAACGAGCGTTACTTAGAAGTATGGAACCTTGTATTCTCTCAATTTAACCATAATCCAGACGGTTCATATACACCGCTTCCTAAGAAAAACATCGATACAGGGATGGGTCTAGAGCGTATGACATCTATCGTTCAAGATGTACCTACAAACTTTGACACAGACTTATTCATGCCGATGATTGGCGCAACAGAATCAATTTCTGGTGAGAAGTATCGTAATGGTGACTTAGAAAAAGATATGGCGTTTAAAGTAATTGCTGACCATATCCGTACAGTAACATTCGCTGTGGGTGACGGTGCTCTTCCATCTAACGAAGGCCGTGGTTATGTATTACGTCGTTTATTACGTCGCGCGGTTCGTTATTCGAAGAAATTAAACATCAACCGTCCATTCATGTTTGAATTAGTGCCGGTTGTTGGAGAAGTAATGAAAGACTTCTACCCAGAAGTACTTGAGAAGAAAGATTTCATCGCAAAAGTTGTGAAAAACGAAGAAGAGCGTTTCCATGAAACACTTCATG
Source organism: Bacillus cereus (assembly GCF_007678085.1). GTDB lineage: Bacteria > Bacillota > Bacilli > Bacillales > Bacillaceae_G > Bacillus_A > Bacillus_A cereus_BE. The sequence continues at coordinate 494,014 of NZ_VEDW01000002.1, forward strand.
ATGGTGAAGCAATTTTAGCTGAAGTTATCACAAAAGCAAAAGAAGAAAAAACAACTGTTATTTCTGGAGTAGATGCGTTCCGTCTATATGACACATACGGTTTCCCAATTGAATTAACGGAAGAATATGCAGAAGAAGCTGGTATGACAGTTGATCAGGAAGGCTTTGAAAGTGAAATGGAAAAACAACGTGAGCGCGCACGTGCTGCTCGTCAAGACGTTGATTCTATGCAAGTTCAAGGCGGTGTCCTTGGAGAAGTGAAAGTAGCGAGCGAGTTCGTTGGTTACGGTACAGTTGCAACAGAAAGTAACGTTGTTGCACTTGTGAAAAACGGCGAATACACAGACAGCTTACAAGCTGGCGAAGAAGGACAATTAATGCTTGATGTAACACCATTCTATGCTGAGAGCGGCGGACAAATTGCAGACCGTGGTTACCTACTTGCTGACGGTGTGAAAGTTCTTGTAAAAGACGTACAAAAAGCACCAAATGGTCAAAACTTACACAAAGTTGTTGTGGAAGAAGGTACATTAACGAAAGATGCGGCTGTGAAAGCTATTATCGATACGAAAAACCGTAGTAGCGTTGTGAAAAATCATACAGCAACTCATTTACTACACCAAGCATTAAAAGATGTACTTGGAACGCATGTTAACCAAGCAGGTTCTCTTGTAACTTCTGAACGTTTACGCTTTGACTTCTCTCACTTCGGTCAAGTACAAGCTGACGAATTAGAAAAAATTGAGCGTATGGTAAACGAGAAAATTTGGGAAAGTATTGATGTTGAGATTTCTCAAAAAGCAATCGAAGAAGCGAAAGAAATGGGCGCAATGGCATTATTCGGTGAAAAATACGGTGATGTTGTACGCGTTGTACAAGTAGGCGATTATAGCTTAGAGCTTTGCGGTGGTTGTCACGTTGATAACACAGCTTCTATCGGTATTTTCAAAATCGTTGCTGAGTCTGGTATCGGTGCAGGAACTCGTCGTATTGAGGCGGTAACTGGCAAATCTGCTTACGAATTAATGAACGATCAAGTAGGTTTATTAAAAGAAGCAGCAGGGAAAATGAAAACAAACCCGAAAGATATTTTAACAAGAGTTGACGGTTTATTTGCTGAAGTAAAACAACTTCAAAAAGAAAACGAATCTCTTGCTGCGAAATTAAGTAATATTGAAGCTGGAAACTTAACTGATTCAGTAATGACAGTTGATGGCGTGAACGTATTAGCGGCAAAAGTAAATGTTGCAGATATGAACAACTTACGTACGATGATGGATGACCTGAAAAATAAATTAGAGTCTGCAGTTGTCGTATTAGCGTCTGTAAATGATGATAAAGTAAACATCTTAGCTGGCGTAACGAAAGATTTAATTAACCAAGGATACCATGCTGGTAAACTTGTGAAAGAAGTGGCTTCTCGTTGTGGCGGCGGCGGTGGTGGCCGTCCTGATATGGCACAAGCGGGCGGTAAAAACCCAGCGCAAGTTGAGGAAGCTTTAGCATTTGTACAAGAGTACGTTAAATCTGTTTCAAAATAAAGAGATAGTAGTGTACAATGGTAGGGAGAGGAGAAGTTCTTCTCCCTATACTTACTATATAAGTGAGGTGCTTGAAATGGACGGTTTTGATAAAACAATGAAGTTTAGCATTCAAGATGAAAAACAGAGTGTCCATGTAAATGATGTACTTTTAACTGTGTATGATGCACTTCAAGAAAAAGGTTATAATCCGATTAACCAAATCGTCGGTTATTTATTAAGTGGAGACCCAGCATACATACCTCGCCATAAAGATGCACGAAGCATCATTCGCAAGCTTGAACGTGATGAGTTAATTGAAGAGCTTGTGAAGTCTTACTTGAAACATCATCGTGAGGAGTAGTTTATGCGGATATTAGGTTTAGATGTAGGTACAAAAACAGTCGGAGTTGCAATTAGCGACGAAATGGGCTGGACAGCACAAGGATTAGAAACAATTAAAATTAATGAAGAACGAGGTCACTTCGGTTTTGACCGTATTTCTGAATTAGTAAAGCAGTACAATGTGGACAAAATAGTAGTAGGTTTACCTAAAAATATGAATGGTACAATTGGCCCGCGTGGTGAAGCGTGCCAACAATTTGCAGAAAACCTACGAGAGCTGTTACAATTAGACGTTGTAATGTGGGACGAGCGTTTGTCAACGATGGCAGCGGAACGTCTGCTCATTTCAGCTGATGTAAGCCGTAAGAAGCGAAAGCAAGTAATCGATAAGATGGCTGCAGTCGTAATCTTACAAGGATTTTTAGATAGTAAATAAGAGGTGACCAAAATGGAAGAAAATCAAATTACAATTGTAGACGAAAAAGGTAACGAACATTTATGTGAAATTATTTTCACTTTTGATGCTGAAAAATTTGGCAAAAAATCATACGTAGTCTTCTCTCCAATCGGTGAAGTAGACGAAGATGGAGACCCAATTTATGATGCAATGGCTTATGAGCAAAATGAAGAAGAGGGCGGAAGTTTACTTCCAATCGAATCTGAAGAAGAGTGGGAAATGGTACAAGAAATGTTCAACACTCTAGCTGATGAGCAAGAAGCTGAATAATAAGTACTGAAAAGATGGACGATATATAGTCCATCTTTTTTTATATGCAAAATGAAAGATTTTTTGTCGAAACTGTGTAATCCTTTGTAGTATAATGAGACGGATTGTAGAAAAATAAAATGTCTATCTCAAAAAGATAAATAAATTTATTGTGTTTTTATATCGTGTTGTATAGAAAGATGTACATACGGTCTACAATTGAATAAGGAGGAAGAGTGTTGATAGAGAATCAAGTGAAAAAAAAGCGTAGACGTCTTTTTTTATTTTCGATTATTGCACTGCTTTTAGTTTGTGGTTCAGTCTATGCGTATATTTCATCTGCATTAGGACCAGTTGATAGCGGAAATAAAAAAGAGATTGAAGTAGAAATTCCAAAAGGATCATCTACTAGTAAAATTGGTGAGATTTTAGAAGAAAAAGGTGCTGTGAAAAACGGTACAGTTTTTAGTTTTTATACAAAGGCTAAATCGAAAAATTTACAAGCGGGTACATATTTATTAAATCCTTCAATGAGTGCCTCAGATGTTATCGAACAAATGTCATCTGGTAACGTTCATCGTCCAGCTCTTTATAAAGTAACGATAAAAGAAGGTGCACAAGTAACTGAAATTGCAGAAACGGTTGCAAACGAATTAAAGTGGAATAAAGATGATGTTGTACGTCAATTGAACGATAAAGCATTTATTCAAAAAATGCAGCAAAAGTATCCGAAGTTATTAACGGATAAAATCTTTGATAGCAATATTAAATATCCATTAGAAGGTTATTTATATCCTGCGACGTACTCTTTCTATAAAAAAGATACGACGTTAGAAGAAATTGTAATTCCGATGCTTGAGAAAACGAATGCAATCATTGTTCAAAACGAGGCAAAGATGAAAGCGAAAAACTGGGATGTTCATCAGCTTTTAACATTGTCTTCACTTATTGAAGAAGAGGCAACAGGCTTTACAGATCGTCAAAAAATCTCTAGTGTCTTTTACAATCGTTTAGCGAAAGGTATGCCACTGCAAACTGATCCAACGGTATTATATGCACTTGGAAAGCATAAACAACGTGTATTATACGAAGATTTAAAGATAAACTCACCGTACAATACGTATGTTGTGAAAGGATTGCCGGTTGGTCCAATCGCAAACTCTGGTAAACATTCAGTGGAAGCGGCGTTGGAGCCTGCGCAAACAGATTATTATTATTTCTTAGCTGCACCAACTGGTGAAGTCTACTATGCGAAAACATTGGAAGAGCATAATGCACTAAAGCAAAAATATATTACGAAAAAACAGTGAAATGGGGAGGGATAGCGAAAAATGTCGCACATCCCTCTTTTTTGTGGTAAAATATATCGGGTTAAAAACTGGCAGAAGAATCGTTTTTAATATCAAAACGGGACGTACAAGCTAAGGGTAAAGCTGGCTTGTATTTTTATTGCATTCTATGTGTGAAAAGACGTCATAGAGGCACTTCTCCATGTAAATAAGGAGGACCATTATGGAGGATGCAGTTAACGAGTACCTATTATCATTTATTGATCCGAAAGATAAATTAATTCTTGAAATGGAAGACTATGCGAAAGAAAATCATGTGCCGATTATGGATCGACTTGGAATGGAATTTATGTTGCAATTTTTACGTTTAATTGGACCAAAAAGCATTTTAGAGCTTGGTACAGCAATTGGCTATTCTAGTATTCGTATGATGCAAGCTATTCCAAATTCTCGCATTGTGACAGTTGAACGCAATCGTGAGCGATATGAAAAAGCACTTGAATATATAGAACGTTCACCAGTTAAAGAGCGTATTTCCGTTATTTACGGTGATGCGTTAGAAACAGGCGAGCAAGTAGAAGAACATGGAACATTTGATGTTATTTTTATTGATGCAGCAAAAGGACAATATCGTCGCTTTTTTGACTTATATGAACCGTTATTAAATCCTGGTGGCGTAATTATTTCAGATAATGTTATGTACCATGGCCTTGTAACGACTAAAGAGAAAATTGAAAACAGACGTACACGTGGTTTAATCCGTCGTATTAAGACTTACAATGAATGGCTTATGAATCATGAAGGATATGATACAACGATTTTCCCAATTGGTGATGGAGTAGCTGTTAGTAAAAAGAGAGGGTGACCAAGGTATGAAGAAACCTGAATTGTTAGTAACGCCAAAAGTAGTGGCGGATATCGAACCTCTTGCGAAAGCAGGAGCAGATGCGGTAATGATCGGTGAGCAAAAGTTTGGTTTACGTTTAGCAGGGGAATTTTCACGTGAAGATGTGAAACAAGCTGTGAAGATTGCACATGAAAATGGTGTAAAAGTATACGTAGCAATGAACGCTATGTTCCACAATGATAAAGTAGAAGAATTAACAGACTATGTTGCATTTTTAAACGAAGTCCATGTAGATGCAATTGTTTTCGGAGATCCAGCAGTATTAATGGCGGTTCGTGAAGTAGCGCCAAATATGCAATTGCACTGGAATACAGAAACAACAGCAACAAACTGGTTTACTTGTAACTACTGGGGACAAAGAGGAGCCAAACGTGCTGTATTAGCTCGTGAGCTTAGCTTAGATGAAATTGTTGAATTAAAAGAAAATGCTGAAGTGGAACTTGAAGTACAAATTCACGGTATGACTTGTATGTTCCAATCGAAGCGTTCATTAGTAGGAAACTACTTTGAATATCAAGGACGTAATCTTGACATTGAAAAGAAAAAATATGAAGAGAATATGTTCTTATATGACCCAGAGCGTAACAATAAATATCCAATTTATGAAGATGAAAATGGTACTCACATTATGAGTCCAAACGATATTTGTTTCATTGATGAGTTAGAAGAGCTAATTGATGCTGAAGTCGATAGCTTAAAAGTTGATGGTGTACTAAAAAGCTCTGCATACATTATTGAGGTAACGAAGAAATATCGTAAAGCAATTGATTTATGTGTAGAAGATCGTGATGCGTATTATGACGTGAAAGACGATTTATATAAAGAGATAGAAGCAATGCAACCAGTAAATCGTCCGTTAGATACGGGATTCTTCTTTAAAGAGACGGTTTACTAAACGAGGAGGGTGTAGGAAATGACTGTACAAGAAATTTCACGAGTAATCGATGGCAAACGCGTTATTGTGAAGAAACCTGAACTGTTAATCCCTGCGGGTAACTTAGAAAAATTAAAAGTAGCTATCCATTACGGGGCAGATGCTGTATATTTAGGTGGACAAGAATTTGGTCTTCGTTCGAATGCAGGTAACTTTACACTGGAAGAAATGGCGGAAGGTGTGGAATTTGCAAAGAAATATGGAGCAAAAATATATGTAACAACAAATATCTTTGCACATAATGAAAATATGGACGGGCTAGAGGAATATTTAAAAGGGATTGAAAAAGCTGGCGTAACGGGAATTATCGTTGCTGATCCGCTTATTATTGAGACTTGTAAACGTGTGGCGCCTTCTGTTGAGGTGCATTTAAGTACACAACAATCACTATCCAACTGGAAAGCAGCACAGTATTGGAAAGAAGAAGGTTTACATCGTCTTGTATTAGCTCGTGAAGCAAGCTATGAAGAAATGAAAGAAATTAAAGAAAAAGTGGATATTGAAATTGAAGCATTCGTCCATGGTGCAATGTGCATCGCCTATTCAGGAAGATGTACGTTAAGTAACCATATGACAGCGCGTGACTCTAATCGTGGTGGTTGTTGTCAATCTTGTCGCTGGGACTATGATTTAGTTCAAACAGTATCACAACATAAAGATGCAAAAGAGCTTCCTCTATTCCAAGAAGAAGATGCTCACTTTGCAATGAGTCCAAAAGACTTAAATTTAATCTTATCAATTCCGAAAATGATTGAAATTGGAATAGATAGCTTAAAAGTTGAAGGACGTATGAAATCAATTCATTACGTAGCGACTGTAGCAACGGTATACCGTAAAGTAATTGATGCGTATTGTGCGGATCCTGATAACTTTGAGTTTAAACAAGAATGGTTAGATGAGCTTGATAAATGTGCAAATCGTGATACAGCTCCTGCATTCTTTGAAGGGGTTCCAGGACATCAAGAGCAAATGTTTGGAAATCATAGTAAGAAAACAACGTATGATTTCGCTGGTTTAGTGTTAGATTATAATGAAGAAACGGGCATCGTAACGATTGAGCAACGTAATCATTTCAAACCAGGACATGAAGTGGAGTTCTTTGGACCAGAAATAGAAAACTTTACGCAAACGGTGGAGAAAATTTGGGATGAGGATGGAAACGAATTAGATGCAGCGAGACATCCGTTGCAAATCGTGAAATTCAAAGTGGATCAACGAGTGTATGTGAATAATATGATGCGCAAAAGCATACTTCAATAAGAAAGAGTGGTAGTCGAATGGGGACGAATAAGCCTGTTGTAATTGGAATTGCTGGTGGTTCGGGATCAGGTAAAACGAGTGTAACGAAAGCGATTTTTGACCATTTTAAAGGTCATTCTATTTTAATCTTGGAGCAAGATTATTATTACAAAGATCAAAGCCATTTACCAATGGAAGAGCGTTTAAAAACAAATTATGATCATCCGCTTGCGTTTGATAATGATCTGTTAATTGAACATTTGCAGCAGTTGCTTGCATATGAGCAAATTGATAAGCCTGTATATGACTATACATTGCATACGCGTTCAGAAGAAATTATTCCAGTTGAGCCGAAAGATGTAATCATTTTAGAAGGAATTCTTATTTTAGAAGACCCACGTCTTTGTGAGTTAATGGACATTAAACTATTCGTTGATACAGATGCAGATCTTCGTATTTTACGCCGCATGCAGCGTGATATTAAAGAACGCGGTCGTACGATGGATTCAGTTATTGATCAATACGTAAGTGTTGTACGTCCAATGCACAATCAATTTATTGAGCCTTCTAAGAAATTTGCGGATATTATTATCCCAGAAGGTGGACAAAACCATGTTGCAATTGATATTATGGTCACAAAAATTGCAACAATTCTTGAACAAAAAGTAAATTTGTAATAGCATAGTAAAAGATATACGGTAGGAAGGGATTTTTTCCCTTCCTATCGAATACAATGAAACATGCAACCTCATCTATATATAGGTGAGGGCATATTTATATCAACTTTCCATACATATCTTCTTTATATAAAGAAGAATTGGGAATACGGGGTTGTATGTGACAACTCCGCTAGTACAGGCGTGCTAGAAACCTCCGCTCTACATATAAGCGGGGGAGTTTTCATATGGAACTCCTCTTTTTTCGGGGGATTGGTATATAAAAGGAGTGGAAAATATGGCAACAGAAAAAACATACCCTATGACACAAGAGGGTAAGCAAAAGCTAGAGAACGAACTTGAGGATTTAAAAACGGTAAAACGTAAAGAGGTTGTAGAGCGCATTAAGATTGCACGTAGCTTCGGAGATCTTTCTGAGAACTCTGAGTACGATGCAGCAAAAGATGAGCAAGCATTCGTAGAAGGACGTATTACACAATTAGAAAACATGATTCGTAACGCAGTTATCATCACAGATAACGGTGAAGAATCTACAGTTGTTACATTAGGTAAAACAGTAACATTTAAAGAGTTACCAGGTGGAGATGAAGAATCTTACACAATCGTAGGTAGCGCAGAAGCAGACCCATTTGAAGGAAGAATTTCTAACGATTCTCCAATTGCAAAAAGCTTATTAGGTAAGCAAATTGGTGAGAAGGTAGCAATCCAAACTCCAGGTGGAGAAATGCAAGTAGAAATTATCTCTGTAAAATAATAAAAAATCACTCGTGTAAAAGCGAGTGATTTTTTTATTTGTATAAAAGATGAAACACTCCGTCCAAACTATAATAGACGAGGTGTTTTTTTATGAAAATAAAACGGAGAATTACAATTGTTTTAATTTGTTTTATAGGTGTCATGTTTATTTTACTTTGTCGTTTAATTCAAATACAAATTATAGATACAGAATCATTTACAAAACGTAAGATAAATTTAATTGAAAAAAGTGTTACACAACGGACGCAATCCATTACCGTGGATGATGGACGAGGCCATTTTATAGATCGGAACGGTAAGGAAATAGGTGAGAAAAAGTATCCTGTTTTAATTGTTTTTCCATTTCTACAAATAAAAAATGACATGTTAGAGAAAATAGCGCATATCATTGGTGTGTCGAGACAAGAGATTGAAAGTCAAATGAAAGACAAAAAAAGTGCATTTATCATGCAAAGGGGAAATAGTCCCTTTCGATTGACACGAGAGCAGATGGAGAAGGTGAATCGATTAAATGTATTAGGTATTGTAGCAGCTGAAGTTCGTTTACGACAAACTGGCGTGATGAATCATTTAATTGGCGATGTGGGGGAGAATGAACGAGAATTTCAAAAACGATACGGAGAAGTAAGCAAGATTTCAAGGCAAACGCCAATTGGTATTTCAGGATTGCAGCAATCATTTGATGAATTTCTTTTGACCGATGGAGAGGCAAAAGTATTGTATCAAGTGGACCGACAAGGAGAACCGATCTTTGGAAAACAAGCGAAATATACGTCGCCTGGAAATCCGTTTTATCCAGTGACGATTCAAACTACTTTACATAACGGATTACAGCAAAAAGCAGAAGAAGTGGTTGAAGCAAGCGGAATGAAGAAGGGGGGATTAGTGTTACTTGATGTAAAGAAAAATGAAATTTTAGCGATGGTCAGCAAACCATCTGTACAGGTGCAGGATGAGCGTTTATATACAAGTACACTTGAAAATCAAATGTTAACACCACATTTTCCCGGTTCTGTTTTTAAAACAATAGTTGCAGCAGCAGTGATTGATCAAAATGAAAATGTGTTTAATCGTACATTTAATTGTAATCAAGATTTATATGGTGAAGACCACCCACAAGTGATGATGGGTACACTTAGTTTTAAAGAGAGCTTTGCTAGAAGCTGTAACAGGACATTTTCAGAGTTAGGTAATGAGCTAATACAAAAGGATAAGATGGTGTTAGAAACGTACGTAGCAGCTTTAGGAGCCGCTGATAAGGTTGGATGGAGAGGTTCTGTATTTCATACAACTCATTTTGAACAAATGCCAGAGGAGAAGGAGGTTACGATTTGGGATAGTGAAGGAAATAAGAATAGTAAAAAGGCGGTAGCGCAAACAGCAATTGGACAAAAAGATGTACGTATGTCACCTCTAGCGATTGCAAATATGATGGCGACGATTGCTAGAGGTGGAGAAAAGATGGAAGTGAAAGCTGTGGAAAAAATAATGTATAAAAATGGAACGGAATTTTATACATTTGAAAACCATACATTAGGTGGAAAACAGCTTTCGTATGAAGCGGTGAAAACATTACAAGAGTTATTAAGGGGAGTTGTAACAACGGAGAAAGGAACAGGAGCAGAATTCAGGTCGTTACCACTAAGTGTCGCCGGAAAATCTGGAACAGCGCAAACAGGAAAAGGGACGAAAGTGAATCGTTGGTTTGCAGGTTATTTTCCATATGAAAATCCAAGATATGCTTTAGTTGTCGTGGATATAGAAACGAATAGCAATGTAAATAAAGTTACACCTATTTTCAAAGCTATCGTAGAATCAATCTATCGATTAGAGAATGAAAAGTAATCTTGCAATTTATAGTGAAATGTTTTCATTTCGTGAAAATATTATCGTAAATGTTCAACCTTTCTAGATTTAATGTTACAATAGCAAGTATGAAAAACTGCATGGAGGTTTGAAGAATGGCAGGAGGATCTAGATTCCAACAGAAACAACAAAAACGTCGTCAAAACGGTGTTTTAAATATTGCAATTGCAATTGTATTAATATTAGTAGCTATTGTATCATATCAATTGTTTGTTCCTGAAAGAAAAGAACAAGCGTCTTCTAGTGATAAAAAAGTAGCTCAGCAAACAACGAAAGAGAATAAGTCTGAGAAAGCTAAAGGCAAAGAAGAGACGAAGAAGAACGAACAAGATAAGGCAGAAGCTAAGAAGAAAGAAGAAGAAGAGAAGCTAAAGGCTGAAGAAGAACAGAAAAAAGCTGAAGAAGAAGCGAAAGCTAACGAGAAAGTACCAGCTGAAAAAACACAGCCAAAGGCAACTGACGCTTATACGAAGTCTTCTTGGAAGCCAGTAGGTACAGAGCAAGGTGCAACACCTGCGATGACGTTTAAAAAAGGTACAGCAGATTGGAATGAGATGAACCAAGCAATTTCAGCTGCAATTGACGTTCCAGTAGAGCAATTAGTTATTCATCGAATCGGAAATAACGGTAAAAATAAAGCTTACGGTAACGTACAAGATAAACAATCAGGTAAAAGATATTACGTAAATATTGATTGGGTAGAAAATGAGGGCTGGAAACCAGTACTTGTTCAAACTCTAAACTAAAAAAAGAGAAGCTCCTTAGGAGCTTCTCTTTTTTATTAGCGTAATTTCTTTAATTTAAAATGAACAACCGCGCTATAATATGGTCTTTTGCTTTCTGGATCCATAATCATTTGATGCGAGATGTGATGAACTTCAAGCATAAGTGCTTTATTATTATCGATTTGTTCGCTAATTTTTCGTTCCAAAGAAGCTAAGTCTCCTGCTTCGAAAAACTCTACTTTATCTTCTAACATTTCAAAGGTAAATGACACGAAGACGACCCCTCTCCTATGTAATCAACTATAGTGTAACAAAGAAAAGAAGGAAATACCATGTACATTTCAATTGACATTTTTAGAAAGAGGGAATATCATACTGATAAAACCGATAAGAAAAAGGGGAATTTTTATGGGTACAGAATTTAATGGTTTATTTGATGAGTGGGCTCATACGTACGACTCATTTGTACAAGGCGAAGATATACAATATAAAGAAGTTTTCGCCCATTATGAGGACATTCTAGAGGATGTAGTTAACAAGTCATTTGGTAATGTATTAGAATTTGGTGTTGGTACTGGTAATTTAACAAATAAATTATTACTTGCTGGCCGCACAGTTTACGGTATAGAACCGTCACGTGAAATGCGCATGATTGCAAAAGAGAAATTGCCAAAAGAATTTTCCATTACAGAAGGTGATTTTCTTTCGTTTGAAGTCCCAAATTCAATTGATACCATAGTAAGCACCTACGCATTTCATCATTTAACAGATGATGAAAAAAATGTAGCGATTGCGAAGTATAGTCAATTGCTAAACAAAGGTGGTAAAATAGTGTTTGCTGATACGATATTTGCAGATCAAGATGCATATGATAAAACTGTTGAAACAGCAAAACAAAGAGGTTTTCATCAGTTAGCAAATGATTTGCAAACGGAATACTATACACGTATTCCGGTCATGCAGTCTATTTTTGAAAACAATGGCTTCCATGTAACGTTTACGAGATTAAATCATTTCGTTTGGGTAATGGAAGCAACTAAGCAATAGAAAGAGGGATTAGATTGAGAATTGCTGTAATTGGAGCAATGGAAGAAGAAGTACGTATTTTACGTGACAAATTAGAACAAGCAGAAACAGAAACGGTTGCGGGTTGTGAATTTACGAAAGGACAATTAGCAGGACATGAAGTAATCTTGTTAAAGTCTGGTATTGGTAAAGTAAATGCAGCGATGTCAACGACAATTTTATTAGAAAGATATAAACCTGAAAAAGTAATTAATACTGGTTCAGCTGGTGGCTTCCATCATTCTCTAAATGTTGGAGATGTAGTTATTTCAACAGAAGTTCGTCATCATGACGTAGATGTAACAGCATTTAACTATGAGTATGGTCAAGTACCAGGAATGCCTCCTGGATTCAAAGCTGATGAATCATTAGTTGCATTAGCTGAGAAATGTATGCAGGCAGAAGAGAATATTCAAGTTGTAAAAGGTATGATTGCAACAGGTGATTCATTTATGAGTGATCCGAACCGCGTTGCAGCAATTCGTGATAAATTTGAAGATCTTTATGCAGTAGAAATGGAAGCAGCAGCTGTTGCACAAGTATGCCACCAATATGAAGTTCCGTTTGTTATTATTCGTGCACTTTCTGATATTGCTGGTAAAGAATCAAATGTTTCATTTGATCAATTTTTAGATCAAGCAGCTCTTCATTCTACAAACTTTATTGTAAAAGTACTAGAAGAGTTAAAGTAATGTAACAAAAAGGCAACTGTCTCATATAAAGAAAATACATACAGTTGCCTTTTCTTTATTGGCAAATAAGGGGGAGAACACGATGAATGTATATCGTGGAGTTCATGAGTTGATTGGTCATACACCAATTGTAGAAATTACTCGTTTTTCACTTCCAGAAGGGGTCCGTTTATTTGCAAAGCTTGAATTTTATAACCCAGGTGGAAGCGTTAAGGACCGTTTAGGAAGAGAATTAATCGAAGATGCGCTAGAAAAAGGGCTTGTTACCCAGGGTGGAACAATTATTGAACCGACTGCTGGAAATACTGGTATTGGACTGGCACTTGCAGCGTTACAACATGATTTACGCGTTATTGTTTGTGTACCAGAGAAATTTAGTATTGAAAAGCAAGAACTAATGAAAGCACTGGGCGCAACGGTTGTGCATACACCAACTGAACAAGGAATGACCGGCGCAATTACAAAAGCAAAAGAATTAGTAAATGAAATACCGAATTCATACTCTCCAAGTCAGTTTGCGAATGAAGCAAACCCGCGTGCTTATTTCAAAACACTAGGTCCTGAACTTTGGGACGCATTGAATGGAGAGATTAACATATTCGTTGCAGGAGCAGGAACTGGTGGTACATTCATGGGGACTGCATCTTATTTGAAAGAAAAAAATATAGATATAAAAACGGTTATTGTAGAACCAGAAGGATCCATTTTGAATGGTGGTAAAGCTGGATCGCATGAAACAGAAGGGATTGGCCTGGAATTTATCCCGACATTTTTGAAAACATCTTATTTTGATGACATTCATACAATTTCTGATCGAAATGCTTTTTTAAGAGTGAAGGAATTAGCGCAAAAAGAAGGACTGCTTGTTGGAAGCTCTTCAGGAGCAGCATTTCATGCAAGTTTACTTGAAGCAGAGAAAGCGGCGCCAGGTACAAATATTGTAACGATTTTTCCTGATAGTAGTGAGCGCTATTTAAGTAAAGACATATACAAAGGATGGGAATAAAAAATGAGAGCAAAGACAAAGTTAATTCATGGTATTCGCATAGGAGAACCTTCAACTGGATCTGTAAATGTACCGATTTATCAAACAAGTACGTACAAACAAGAAGCAGTTGGTAAACATCAAGGATATGAATATTCACGTACAGGCAACCCAACACGTGCAGCTTTAGAAGAAATGATTGCTGTATTAGAAAACGGCCATGCTGGATTTGCATTTGGCTCAGGGATGGCTGCTATTACAGCTACAATTATGTTGTTCTCTAAAGGTGACCACGTTATTTTAACAGATGATGTGTATGGTGGAACGTACCGCGTTATCACGAAAGTATTAAATCGCTTCGGTATTGAGCATACATTTGTAGATACAACAAACCTAGACGAAGTTGTAGAAGCGATTCGTCCAAATACGAAAGCGATTTATGTGGAAACACCAACGAACCCATTACTGAAAATTACTGATATTAAGAAAATATCTACTCTTGCTAAAGAAAAAGATTTATTAACAATTATTGATAACACATTCATGACGCCATATTGGCAGTCGCCGATTACTTTAGGAGCAGACATTGTACTTCATAGTGCAACGAAATATTTAGGAGGTCATAGTGACGTAGTTGCAGGTCTAGTAGTTGTAAATAGCCCGCAATTAGCAGAAGACCTTCACTTTGTACAAAACTCAACAGGAGGCATTCTCGGCCCACAAGATAGTTTCTTACTACTTCGTGGTTTAAAAACATTAGGAATTCGAATGGAAGAGCATGAAACGAATTCACGTGCAATTGCCGAGTTTTTAAATAACCATCCAAAAGTAAATAAAGTATATTATCCAGGTCTTGCATCACATCAAAACCATGAATTAGCAGCAGAACAAGCAAATGGATTTGGTGCTATTATCTCATTTGATGTAGATAGTGAAGAAACATTAAATAAAGTACTAGAGAAATTACAATACTTTACACTTGCTGAAAGTTTAGGAGCAGTAGAAAGTTTAATTTCTATCCCATCTCAAATGACACATGCATCAATCCCAGTAGATCGCCGCAAAGAATTAGGAATTACAGATACATTAATTCGTATTTCTGTCGGTATTGAAGATGGTGAAGATTTAATTGAAGATCTAGCACAAGCGCTATCGTAATAAAAATGCACTGCTAATATAGAGCAGTGCATTTTTATTACATCATTTTGTGAAACATTTCACAAAATAGACATACACAAATGAAATAATTTCATGTATATTAAGTTCATGAAATGTTACTCACGAACAAACTTGTGAAATATTTCACAAACAATGAGGTTCATGTAGGAAAGCAACTCTATTTTTTTTGTGATAATCGGGACTTATTATGACCTATAGGGTCTTATTTAGTCCATGATAGCAGAATAGGAGGAATTTACATGGTAGTCAAAGAGAAAGTTGTAAATGAAATGCAGGAAGTAAAAGAGATGATTGATACGTTAGTGAATAACGGTCAAAAGGCTTTACAAGCATTAGAAAGTTTTACACAAGAGCAAATTGACAACATTGTTCATGAAATGGCATTAGCAGGTGTTGATCAGCATATGCCGCTTGCGAAGTTGGCTGTTGAAGAAACGGGTCGTGGTGTATATGAAGATAAATGTATTAAAAATATTTTTGCTACTGAATATATTTGGCATAGCATAAAGAAAGATAAAACAGTAGGGATTATCCACGAAGATCCTCATGAAGAAATAATAGAAATTGCGGAACCTGTCGGTGTAGTAGCTGGGGTAACGCCAGTAACGAATCCAACATCGACAACGATGTTTAAAGCGTTGATCGCGATAAAAACGAGAAATCCAATTATTTTTGCATTTCATCCTTCAGCGCAAAACTGTTCTATTGCAGCGGCGAAAACAGTATATGACGCTGCGGTGAAGGCGGGGGCACCAAAATATTGTATTCAGTGGATTGAAAAACCTTCTGTCGAAGCAACAAAACAATTAATGAACCATGAAGGTGTTGCACTTGTTTTGGCAACTGGAGGAGCAGCTATGGTGAAATCAGCTTATTCTACTGGAAAACCAGCGCTAGGTGTAGGTCCTGGTAATGTACCATGTTATATAGAGAAATCAGCGCATATAAAACGAGCAGTTAATGATTTAATTTTATCAAAAACATTTGATAACGGTATGATTTGTGCATCAGAACAAGCAATCATTGTGGACGAGGAAATTTATGATGATGTGAAAACAGAAATGATTGCAAACAATTGTTACTTTGTAACAGAGGAAGAGAGAAGAAAATTAGAAAAGCTTGTTATTAATGAAAATACATGTGCAGTAAATAGTGATATTGTAGGGAAATCCGCACAGTATATTGCCGAATTAGTTGGAATTACTGTGCCTGAAAATACAAAAATGCTTGTAGCTGAAATACAAGGTATCGGAGCAGCATATCCACTATCTCGTGAGAAATTGAGTCCAGTATTAGCTTGTGTAAAAGCAAATTCATTAGAAGAAGGATTTACATATTGCGAAGACATGTTAAACCTCGGTGGTTTAGGACATTCAGCAGTCATCCATTCTGTAAATAAAGAAGTGCAAAAGCAATTTGGATTACGTATGAAAGCTTGCCGTCTCATTGTAAATGCTCCTTCATCACAAGGTGGAATCGGTGACATATATAATGGATTTATTCCGTCACTTACGCTTGGTTGCGGTTCGTACGGAAAAAACTCAGTTTCTCAAAACGTAACAGCGACGCATTTATTAAATGTAAAAAGGTTGGCAAATAGAAAAAAGAATATGCAGTGGTTTAAATTGCCACCAAAAATTTATTTTGAAAAACATGCGACAGCATATTTGGCAAATATGCCTAACATTTCACGAGCATTTATTGTAACGGATCCAGGTATGGTTGAGCACGGATATGTAGATACGGTCTCGCATTATTTACGTAAACATGCAAATGATGTAAAAGTTGAAGTTTTCTTTGAGGTCGAGCCAGATCCATCAGATGAAACTGTGTTTAAAGGTGCGGAAATGATGAGAAGTTTTAAGCCAGATGTAATTATCGCACTTGGTGGCGGTTCAGCTATGGATGCAGCGAAAGGAATGTGGCTTTTCTATGAGCATCCAGAAACAACATTCTATGGAATTAAACAGAAGTTTTTAGATATAAGAAAACGCACATGTAAATATCCGAAATTAGGAAGTAAGGCGCAGTTTGTTGCCATTCCAACAACATCAGGAACAGGTTCAGAAGTGACACCGTTTGCGGTTATTACAGATAAGAAAAATAATATAAAGTATCCGCTCGCGGATTATGAATTAACACCAGATGTAGCAATTGTTGATCCACAGTTTGTAATGACAGTACCACCACATGTAACAGCGGACACTGGTATGGATGTATTAACGCATGCAATCGAGGCGTATGTGTCTGTTCTAGCAAATGACTATACAGATGGATTAGCATTAAAAGCGATTGATCTCGTATTTAAATATTTACCAAGAGCATTTAAAGATGGAAATGATGAAGAAGCACGAGAAAAAATGCACAATGCTTCTGCAATCGCAGGAATGGCATTTGCAAATGCTTTCTTAGGTATTAATCACAGTTTAGCACATAAAATTGGACCAGAATTCCATATTCCGCATGGGCGTGCGAATGCAATTCTTATGCCGCACGTAGTTCGCTATAATGCTATTAAGCCAAGAAAACACGCATTGTTCCCAAAATATGAGCACTTTGTAGCTGATGAACGCTATGCACATATTGCGAGAATGCTCGGTCTTCCAGCAGGCTCAACAGCAGAAGGTGTGGAATCACTCGTCCAAGCGATTATTGAGCTTGGAAAAAGTTTAAATATAAATATGAGTATTGCAGGACAAGGAGTTGCTAAAGAACAATTTGAAGAGGTTGTTGGATTATTAGCAGAAAGAGCGTTTGAAGATCAATGTACAACAGCTAATCCAAAATTACCTCTTATTTCAGAGTTGAAAGAAATTTATTTGGAAGCATATAAAGGTGAGTAATGGTTATGAAAGAGTCGCAATAAAGCGGCTCTTTTTCATTTGGAAAACATCTCCCAGAATGGCTGTATTTACTGGTCTTTAAGTTTAATAGAATATGATACAGTGAAATGGAGGAGTGAGAATATAATGAAAGAATTACAAGAAAAAATAGAAGATTATACTCGATTCGGACAAATTCTTCTCGCTGTAAGTACATTGTTAATGGTTGGCTTATTAATTCCGAATGAAGCAAAAGAAACAATACAATCTTTTGTTATGATGGGGAGCACCGTTATATTTTTAAGTTTATCATTCTTTTTCTTTCAGCGTGTGAAAGTGATGCGAGATCAGTTAGAGGGAAATGAATGTGAGTAATATTATGAAATAGAGCACTACGAAAAGAACGAATCTTTTTGTAGTGCTTTTTGTGTTTTTTGTAAAAAATGTATGCGGTTTATATTGACAATGATAATCCTTATCAATTAAAGTAGAATAGTAGTTAATGATTATCATTATCAGTTAGAGGTGGAAGAATGAAAAAATCTATTACGCTATTCACAGCGATTTTATCTATTTTTTTCTTATTAATAGGTTGCAGTGCAAAAGGAGACGAAAAAGCATCTGTAACAAAAACAGAAAAAGGAAAAGAGAAAATCGAAGTTATCGACCTGTCAGGAAGAAAGATAACATTCGATAAAGTGCCAGAGAGTTTTGCAACATTAAGTATGGGAGACATGAATATTATTCATGCGTTAGGCGGAAAAATAGTAGGTCGTCCGGATGCAAAAATAACTCTTCCAGAGGATATAAAGAAAATTCAAGTAATCGGGAATGCGCATCAGCCAAATTTTGAGCAAATTGCTAGCTTAAAGCCAGATGTACTTATTGCTAACAATGGATTCCAAAAGAACATTCCAACGGTTGAAGGACAAGGAACGAAAGTAATGATTTCTTCTGCGAATTCTGTACAAGATATTCAAAAGAATATTGAACTGTATGGAACGATTATGAAGAAAGAAGATAAAGCAAAAGAACTTAACCAAAAAATTAATGATCAAATGAAGACATATGAGAAAAAAAGCGATGTGAAAGCATTGCTAGTGTATGGAGCACCGGGTACTTATTTAGCAGCATTACCAACATCTTTATCAGGTAATATTTTAGAAAAAACAGGCGGGAAAAATATTGCAGCTGATTTTCCAGAAATGAAGGAATATCCGCAATATGCGCAGCTAAGCGTAGAACGCATTATTGAGGCGAATCCAGATGTGATTTATTTAATTACACATGGAGATCCAAATAGCGTTAAAAAAGCATTTGAAGGCGAAATGATGAAAAATGAAGCGTGGAAAAATTTGGATGCAGTAAAGCAAAATCGTGTAGTTATTTTGCCACCAGACTTATTTGGATCAAATCCTGGAACAAAAGTTACAGAAGCGATGGACTTTATGTATAAAAGTATACAAGATGTAAGGAAATGATAAGTATGGATAGTAGTGAAGTAGTAAGGGAAAAGGAACATCCTTTTGCGAAAAAAAGGTGGGTAATAGCAGTTACTTTAGTTGTATTAACGATTCTAGGTCTTTTTTACGGTCTTTTCGCAGGAAGCCTATCCTTTTCTTTACGAGATATTCTAACAGGGATACAAGATGAAGGTTCGACGGTTCATCGAATTGTATGGGATCTTCGTATACCGAGAGTGCTCGTTGGATTTATAGTAGGAACATGTTTAGCAGCATCTGGTGCACTGCTGCAAGGGGTTATGAGAAATCCTCTTGCAGACCCTGGTATTATCGGGGTTTCATCTGGAGCGGGCCTTGTAGCAATTGTAATTATGATTTTATTCCCTCAGCATATGGCATTTTTACCGCTCGGGGCGTTTTTAGGAGCTTTCATAACTGCGATGGTTATTTATGCTTTATCATGGCAAAAAGGGGCACCGCCTTCAAGGATTGTCTTAGTAGGTGTATCAATCAATGCATTAATTGGTGCAGCGACGTCAGCGTTAATGTTATTACATAGTGACAAAGTACAATCCGTGTTACCTTGGTTAGCAGGTGGCATTGGTGGTGTAAGTTGGACACATTTAAACATGATTATTTATTATGCAATATTCGCTATTATATTAGCCTTCTTCGGAATAAAGCATATTCGAGTATTAATGCTTGGAGATGAAATGGCGAAATTATTAGGTCATAACGTGGAGAGAAGCCGGTTTTATTTAATAGTAGTAAGTACATTATTAGCTGGGATTGCAGTTAGTGTTTCTGGTCTTATTGGATTTGTCGGTCTTGTCGTACCACATATGTTACGTTTATTAGTTGGAAATGACTATAAATATTTACTACCATTATCATGCCTTGGCGGGGGGATATTACTTGTTTTCGCGGATGCGATAGCTCGAAGTTGGTTCGATCCAATTGAATTGCCTGTTGGTATTTTATTATCCTTCTTAGGCGGTCCGTTCTTCTTATATTTAATTCATAGAGGAGGAAGACAAAGTGATTTCCGTTAATAAAGTGTTTTACGCACATTCTGAAAGATTTCAAATGCAAAATATGAATGTACATATTAAAGCTGGAGAGGTCGTTAGTTTAATTGGACCGAATGGATCAGGGAAATCTACTTTGCTTCGTTTAATGGCAAGACTGCTTAAACAAAGCGAAGGGGATATCATTTTAGATGGAAAAAGTATTCATACGATGAAAAGTGCCGATGTAGCGAAGCAATTAGCGATGTTACCACAAATGCATGATCATCAATTAGATTTAACAGTGAAAGAATTAATCGAATTTGGAAGAGGCCCCCATAAATCCTGGGGCGGTCGCTTAAATCAAGAAGATGAAAACATTGTTGATTGGGCATTGTCTGTTACAAATCTTGGAGGGTATGAATATCGTCTTTTACAATCTTTATCAGGAGGAGAAAGACAACGAGCCTGGATTGCAATGACACTAGCACAACGTACAAATGTCTTATTATTAGATGAGCCAACAACTTTTTTGGATATCGTTCACCAATTGGAAGTAATGGAACTTGTGAAACGATTAAACGAGGAGTTTGGCATGACAATTGTAATGGTTTTACATGATATTAACCAAGCGGCTCAATATAGTGATCGTTTACTCGTATTAAAGCGAGGGCAGCTTCAGTATGACGGTATACCAGAAGAAGTGTTATGTCATGAAATGTTTCAACGTGTGTTCGGCATAGAGGTAGATATTTTTCAAGGAAGTGACAAGCCATTTTTTACACCAAAACGAATTTCTAAAAAAGGAGGAGCAAGATGCGAACAGAAGAACGTATTACCACTGAGTTAGTAAGAGAATTTGTTATGGCAGCTCACGGAGATTTAGAAAAAGTACAAGAACTGTTGGTTGAATCGCCAAGCTTACTTCATGCCTCTTACAATTGGGGCGGATCAGATTGGGAAAGTGCGTTAGGGGCAGCAGCACATGTAGGTCGTAAAGATATTGCTCTCTATTTACTAGAAAAGGGTGCTCGAATGGATATTTTCGCGGCCGCGATGCTTGGAGAATTAGAAGTTGTACAATCTATTTTAGTAGCACAACCAGAGGCATTGCGTGCATCGGGTCCACATGGTATTTCCCTTCTTCAACATGCACGAATGGGTGGAGAAAAAGCACAGTGTGTATTTGAATACTTAACGGTGCTCTCTTAATGACCGCAAAGGTTCTTATGTGCGGTAAACTTTTCACTTTCATATAATTGAAAAGTTTACCGCCCGTTAGAACGGGATAAGTATCTAGTATATTTGAAAATCCTACACCCCCCTCAATTGTAGTTTTCTTTATGCTAGTTATGATATGGATACAGTAGACAATATTTGTCTACTGTCTTTTTTAATTCTCCTCAGATTGAATATTCTGTATTTTACCGTTCGTTCATTCATTTATCCCACTATTTGTGGGCAGTAAGACTCCCGCCTCAAAATTCAGCTAGAGAAAAGAAGTTAGGCGGGAGGTCCACTGTCCGTAAATATCCGATTGGTGAAGGCTAATAATCAGTGGGGATGAACAAAACCCCCCACTGATTAAAGTTTCACTTTATAATAGATAGTAACATTTAGTATACATACAAAACATGATCGTGTAGTTAAGTACAAATTCGAGGGAAGGAGTGCAGAGATGTTTCATACAGATCGTTTACAAATTCGCAAATATACAATGGATGATTTGCAGTTCTATGCTTCGCTATGGGGAAATGAGAAGGTAATGCGCTATATTGGAAATGGGACGTTAAAAACATATATGCAATGTAAAAAAAGTTTGGAAGAGTGGGTGATTCCTAGCTATAAAAACGGTCTCGGTTTATTTGTATTGATTGAAAAGGAAACGGGAATAAGAATTGGTCATGCAGGATTAGTAAAGCAGCAAATAGATGGAAAAGGGGAAATTGAAATTGGTTATTGGTTATTACCTCAGCATTGGGGAAAAGGGTATGCGAAAGAAGCAGCGGCAGCATTTCGAGACTATGGCTTCCAAGCGTTACGAATGAATAAATTAATTTCTCTTATTAATCCAGACCACCCCGCCTCAATCTTTGTTGCTAGAAAAACAGGGCTTAGTTATGAGAAAACAACTTCATTTCATGGGATGGATGTTCTCGTTTATTCCATTAAACGCGTTGGATGAAAAAGGGTAAATTGCATCTTTTGAAGAATGGTATATAAAAATAAAGGGGGGATTACATGTATATTTACCATAATGGACTTATTATTCGTGAGGGAACGAATGGTGTACCTGCATATGCAATTAAGACTTTATTCGAAGATGCCGGTTGGAGCAATGATAATATCCCTTCTTGGCAAATTGAAAAATTTACGATAGCATTTGAAAATTCAACATGGGCATTCACAATTTGGGATGAAGAAGAGATGATTGCGATGGTTAGAGTCATTTCTGATGGAATCATGGTCGCAAACATTGTAAATTTAGTTGTGAAGTGTGAATATAGAGGGAAGGGATTAGGTAAGAAACTTGTGGCCCTTTGTTTGCAGAAGCTGCCACATGGCGACTGGTTTGCACATACATCTGCGAGTAATTTTGATTTTTATAGAAGCTGTGGTTTTGAGGTGAGAGAGTTATCGAGAAATGGAACGTGTGCGTATTATGGGTATCAAATAGCCAAAAAAGATGGGCACCGATAAAGAAAAAAGTAGTATAGAAAAATGCTCGCTATTTTAATAATATAAACTGAACTAAGACTCATTTTATGATAAAATAAAAGAAAATTCTGTTTATTATTAGGGGGATAAAAATGAGTATAAAAGTTGGGGATGTATTTAAATACGAAAGAAGATTTACTGAAGAAGAGGTTTTTGAATTTGCAAATATTACAGGAGATAAAGGTAGGCATCATATGGAATATGATGAAAATGGACGTTTAATGGTTCATGGTTTATTGACTGCTAGTATTGGAACGAAAGTAGGCGAAGAATTACATTACATAGCCAGAGAATTAGTAAGTGAATTTATTAGACCAGTTTTTACAGGCGATACGATCACTTGTGAATTAACTTTAACAAATATTGAGCAGATGGAAGGATACAAAAAGGTTTCAATTGAGTCAGTTTATCGCAATCAACACGAAAAGACTGTACTAGTTGGGACAAGCTATGGAGTTATAAGGGGATAAAAAAGAAGCCTGATTTACAGGCTTCTTTTTTATTTAATACACACGCTTTCGATTTTCTGCATGGCTAGAGATGAGTAATAATGCCGTTTCTTCTCCTATATTACGAACGATATGAGGAACACATGCATTCCAGGAGAAAGAATCACCTTCTTCTACAATTGCAATATCTTCTCCATGTTGAACTTCTAGTTTTCCGCGTAATACAAGGTGGCATTCTTCTCCTTCATGTGCATTTGGTGAGTTTTCTTTCGGAAATCCAGCAGGAATTTCTACGAGATTTAGGCGAAGACCACCTTGCTCTGCAACATGTTCAATTCTTTGTTCATCTTTTCCATATACACTGTATTTACGCTCTACCTTTTTGACAACTTTCAACCGATCTTTTTGTTCTAATAATAAATAGGGCAGGGGAACATTTAAAAAATTGGAGATCGTTTCTAAAGTAGAGATAGATGGTGATGTTTTATTATTTTCAACCTGACTCATAAATCCTTTAGAAAGACCTGTTCCCTCACAAATTTGTGCAATTGTTATGCCTCTACGTTGACGAATCTCACGTATTGCAGAACCAATATTCATAAAATCAAGCTCCTTTTTGTAAACAACTATTTGTATCATAGCAAAAAAAATATATTTTTTCCCAGTGAAAATGAATTGACGAATAAAAAAAATTAGTGTATGTTTTGTAATGTAAATAAAAGTTTTGTATAAGAAAACTATAAAGGAGAGAAAGAAATGAATCAACATATCGGTAACTTAATTATTCGTATCGTGTTAGGGGTAACGTTCTTTATGCACGGTTTAACAAAATTCCAATCGGGGATTGACAATATTGCAGGGTGGTTCACAAGCATTGGCTTACCAGGAGGACTCGCATACGGTGTAGCAACAGCGGAATTAGTTGGTGGCATATTGTTAATTCTAGGTTTAGGTGTAAGATATATTGGATTATTATTTGCACTTGTTATGGTTGGAGCAATTGTAAAAGTAAAATGGTCAGCTGGCTTATTGGGAGATGGAAAAAATCCTGGCTTCGAATTAGAACTTGCATTGTTAGCAATGGGTGCGTACTTATTTGTTGCGAAAGCAGACGGTTTTGTAGATAATTTCTTAAAAGAGAAAATGTCAAAAAAGAACTAATTTAAATGGGGGTATAACAAGATGAGCTTTCAACTTCATCCCGAAACAACACTAGGTGTTGTTCATTTATATGTATCAAATATAAAGAAATCACTAGAGTTTTATACAGAAGTATTAAGCATGAAAGTGCTAAAAGCAGATGAAATGGTCGTTACATTTGGGAATGAAAATGACGAACCACTCCTTATCATTGAAGAAAAGAAAGAAGCTTTACCAAAACAAAGAGGGAGAACGGGGTTATATCATTATGCAATTTTATTACCAAGCAGACAGGATTTAGCGAATATTCTTCGTCATCTTGTAGAAATGGTATATCCACTGCACGGCGGAGCCGACCATTACTTTAGTGAAGCCCTTTATTTAGCTGATCCAGATGGAAACGGGATTGAAATTTATCATGACCGCCAAAAAGAAGTTTGGCGCGATGAGAATGGAGAGCTACCATTTGTTAGTAACCCATTAGCTGGTGAAGAATTATTACAGCAAGGAAGTGCGTGGAATGGTTTTCCAACTGGTACTGTGATGGGGCATGTTCATTTCCATGTAGCTGATCTAGAAGAAGCGAAACGTTTCTATGTGGATGGTCTTGGTTTTGAAGTAACAATCCCAGCTCGTAATGGTGCATTGTTCGTATCCGCAGGTGGCTATCATCACCATATCGGTTTAAATACGTGGCAAGGTGAAGGAATACCACCGCAAATGCCAAATTCCGTCGGCTTAAAATATTTCACAATTGTACTAGCGGATGAAAAACAAAAAGAGCAAGTATGTGAAAGTTTAAAAAATATTGGCAAGGTCGCTACGTACAAAGATGGAATATTACAAGCCCAGGATCCGTTTGGACATTGTATCCATTTCAAAATGAAAGGAGAAGCCTAAAAAGGCTTCTCTTTTTTACTTTCTTATAATCGCTTTTTCATTTTGGACAAATAGTTCATCAAATTGTTTAGCAAGCTCAAAATCGAGTTTCGTTAAACCTTTTGCATTCCATGATGACAAAGTAATAATGACTGCTTTATATTGGATAAGGATAAAGGGATGGTGATTATGTTCTTCTGATAGTTTGGCGGCTTCAGAGACAAATTCGACTCCTTTTAAGTAGTCGGAAAACATATATTTTCGTTCAATCCATTTCTCATCTTTTATCATCCATTTATTTACCTTCAATAATTCCTCTTGAACTTCTTCCTCAGTTAATCGTAGCATCATTTTTCACATCCTTTATATGTAGTAGTGCAAGACCATTGTTAATAAGACGTGCTACAGATTCATCAGTTGTGAAAGTGGAAAGTTGTTGTAATAATGCTGCGGATGTTTCATGCCCTTTGTTATGCTCTAAAAGCAATTCTAATATTTCAAGGCGAAGGAGCCATTCTTTTGCATAAAATTTATTTAATACTTCTTGAATTGCTACTAACTGTTCGATATGCGCGTCGTGTAAAGTGCCCTCATTTCGAATATCACGAACTGTTTGATACATACGATCTAGCTCAGTTAATGTAAGAGATGCTGGAGTTGTTTCTATTTCTTCATCAGTTGGGAAAAACGATGCTGCATCTGCAGCTCCTGGGAATACAGAAGTGATTTTTGAGCCAACAGCCATATCAAAAGCACCCCATGAAGCATCAAATAATAAACGGTCTTTATAAGTAACTGTACAATCGATAAAGGAGATAAGAGTGATCTTGTTATCGTTCTTTTTAATTGCTGTTACCGTTCCTTTTACATGGATACCACTTGTGAAAGTAAATGCTGCTGTATTCCCAATTGTAATTCCTAATGATTGTAATTGTTCATCTGTACAATTTTCTAATGCAATATTGTCAGTAAGTAATCCAATTGGCGTTCCAAAGCCATCACTGTGTACAGCGGTAGAATGATTCGCTAGTTGTTTATTATGAATTGCTAATGCAGTTGGCGAATTTGTACGCATGTAAATCACTTCACCTGCATCGTTTTCAATTGTTTCATTGAATGTACCTGTAATTTGTAGTCCACTATTTAGCTCAACAGTTGCATAGTTTTCAGAGCGAATCGCTTTTTCTAAACCTTCTTTACCACCTGTTTTAAAGGCCATCGTTTCAGAGAATTTCTCAAGTGCTTCAGTCAACTCTTCAAATGATTCACAAACAAATAATTGTGGTTGCATTTTTGTTACGTCATAAGTTGTTCCTGTACAAGCTTCAATGGAAAAAGGAACTTTTTCTACAGCGCCTGTTAAGCAATGTTTACTTTCACCAACAGAAGAAAGGAGGCCAGCACCGTAGATTTTTGGAGCATCTATATTTCCAATTAACCCGTATTCTACTGTCCACCAGAAAAGACGTGAAATTTGTTCCGCTTCTGATAAACCAGAAACTAAGTTTTGTTTTTCAATTACAGCATTTTCAGCAGCTGTAATTTCTTCGGGTGTAGAAGTAGGACTTTCTTTTACAATCGTTAATGTACGAACAGCTTCAAACGCCTCATGTTCTTCCTTTGTAGAGAAAGCTTTCGCACCAATTTGTCCAAAGCGTTTTACATATTGTGCATATGTAGGATCAAGCAAAATTGGTGCGTGGCCTGCAGCTTCATGAACGATATCAGGAGCCGGTGTATACTCGATATTTTCTACTTTACGAATATCTGTTGCAATTGGTAATAATCCGTGCCCCTGAAAATCAAAGAACGCGACACCCGGAATAAGTCCATCAATCGTTACAGCTCCCCAGCCACTTGGTGCTAAACATTCATTCATTTCTTCTACCTTAGGAATTGCATCTATATTTATACCAGATGATTGTAATCCGTTCACGTAGGCTGGATGGGCAACGTCTTTTAAGAAACTATGATTTTGTCTCATAATGTAACGCCATACAGCGTGATTCACCGGTGTGTATTGATCATAATGCTGTGTGGATACGAATGGTTTTAAATGCGATGGAATTTCTGTTTTCTTTGTCATTTAAACATCCTCCTTTTTTCTATAAAACTGCCTATTGATTTCGTATAGCTTGTATCACCTCTCCTCAAAGTTGAAAGCGCTTATAAAAATTCTATCATAACATTCAGAATTATTTAACAACTGTTTGTGTGAGAAATAGAAAAAGCCCCTATCGGAACATTTGATAGGGGCGAAAGAATAGTGGTACGAACTTATTTTACTTCTAAATCAACATTTAAATTAGTTGTATTTCCAGCTGCATCTGTTGCTACAATATGAATTGCATTCTTTCCTTGTTGTAATTGATTACGATCAAAATAAATTTCATAGTTTTTCTCCCAAGTGTTTAGGAAGGCACTTTCCCATACGCCATTTCTGTTAATTTCATATTGCATTCTCACTGGAATACCAGGTGCTATCCAACCAGATTCTGTCATCCAATCTAGCAGGATATCATCAACGTTTCCTCTAATAACAAGATTTTCTTGATCAATTTCGTGCGTTAACTTAGGTGCTGTTCGGTCAATAAACACCGCTCCTGTTTGCTTTGTTTCTCCGCCAGAGTTAGAAGCAACAGCTTCGATTTGGTACAAGCCATCAGGTAACGGGGACCCATCTGTTTTTGTACCATTCCATTTGAAAGATTTATAACCAGGTGTTTCGTTTTTACCTTGATATACCATGCCTTGATATGTCACGCGGTCTTTCGTAATTAAATTAGCATGAAAGGCTATGTCTTCAACTGGTGTAACTAAATAGTAATTGATTAAGTTGTCATCTAATATTTTGTCATTATTTGGGCTGAAAGTAGAATTAACGATTTCAAGTCCATCAATACGCTTGTATTCTTTCGGATCGATGCTAAATGTAAATGGAATACGCATTTCTTCTTTTGTTCCTTGGTCTTTTACATACAGATTTCCTGTATATACGCCTTGTGGTAAGGAGCTATCTACAGTAATAGTAAAAGGCTTTTCGATGTTACTATTTGGTTTCAAACTAATCGAAGAAGGGAAAGAAGTCTGGATTTTTGTTTTTGTATCTAGTAATTCAATACGAGTTGAAAAGTTTTTCTTTTTGCTAGAAAGATTTTGTAACGTAATATTTTGTGTTAGTTTCACTTTGCCGCTATTTGGTTTAATAAGACCGAAACTTACGTTATTTGGTTTCACTAACGCATCCGTTTGGGCTGCTTTTGGAATGTTAATTAAACCAGATCCTTGTGCCATGACAGGATATGTATTTTCATTGACGTCCTTTAATGTTTTTGCAGTGTTGGCAAGAGCAGATTTCAATTGTTCTGTCGTCCAATCAGGATGCATCTGGCGCAGTAAGGCAACGGCTCCGGCTACTTGTGGCGCAGCCATACTTGTTCCGTTGTGAGATTCATAGCCACCTCGTGGCACTGTGCTTGTAATCTTTACTCCAGGTGCAATAACATCAGGCTTTATAAGCCAACTTCCTTGTGATGGTCCTCTTGAGCTGAAGTTACCAATCAGTTCGGTTTGGTTCGGTTGTCCAATTTTTATATTTTTCTTTCGTTTTGTAATTACATTTTTCAACTCTTCGCCATTTGTATTTGATAGTTGCATAACCGGAAGAGCTATAGCTGCACGTTCGAAATATTCTGGCATAAGATCAATTTCTTTTTCATTGGAAATTAGTAGAACGCCGATAGCGCCAGCTTGTTTCGCTTGTTCAGCTTTTACTAATGTGCTCGAAGTTCCTTGTAGAACAAGAGCAAACTTACCTTTCACATCTTGTTTAGCGTAATCGCTTGAATTACCGTAGCCAACATAGACAAGCTGAGCATCGTTTCCTACTTGGAAATCTGCTTTTGATAGCGGTAATCCTTGGTAAGATTTATTAGAACCAGCTACTTGGAATGTTGGGAATGGGATAGAAACAGTAGATGCACCAACAGAGATGACACTACTTGCGTTACCAGGAGCATCAACAGACCAAGGCTTTGGTCCATCATTTCCATTTGAAACGACTGCCGTAACACCAAGTTTTGCTGCGCGTTCTAACGTCATTGTTACAGGTTGATCAGGGACATTCAAATCCTGACCGAGAGATAGATTTAAAACATCTGCACCATCTTGGATAGCGCGCTCAATACCTTGAATAATATCATCGGTCGTACCAGTGCCACCATCATTCATTACACGATAAGCTAGAATAGATGCATTTGGAGCAACGCCTTTAATTTTTCCGTTACCAGCAATAATGCCAGCTACATGAGTACCGTGTACGTTGCCATCCATAGGATCGTTATCTTCATCGACTGTATCATATCCACCGATATAATTTGCTTGTAAGTCAGGGTGTGTATAGTCTACGCCAGAATCAATAATAGCGACTTTCATACCTTTTCCATCAAGCGGTTTGCCAGATGGATCTTTTAAATTCCATGCTTCAGGTGCACCGATTGTCGGTCCGCCGACATTTGGCGCTTCTTCGTTAGTAGCACTTTTTGATGTTTCATGTAACTTATATGTTAAGTTCGGATAAATTGCCTTTACTTCAGGTAAAGAAGCTAAAGCAGCAACTTGATCTCCTGGGATAGAAATAGAGAATCCAGAAAATAACGTACTATACGTTTCTTTTATTTTTGCTTTCGGTGCTTTTTCTTTAATTTTCTTTGTTGTATCCTCTTGTGCCTTTTTTAGTTGTGCATGGTACGATTGCGCATTTCCATTTTTTAAATCCGGAGCATGCTGAATGTTACTTTGTGAAGCGAGCGGAGCATGTTGCAATTCTACAATGACTGAAATTTCTTTTGCTGTTTTTATTTCAACATTTTGCGCGATTTTGTTTTCTCCCCATTGTTCAATATTCGTTTTTAACTGTGGACTAAATTGCTTCTCCTTTTGCAGCGATTCAGCATGTGCGCTTAAAGCTCCAAAACTAGAAAAGACGAGCGCCATACTTAATAGTGCAGATGTAGTTTTTTTCATTGAAACTCCCCCTAATAAAAAGTGCTAATATTCTGAAAAGTTATCTTACATTTTTGTTATGAAATACAAAATTGAATGTTGGCTAAACTATATTTTCGACATAATTCATACCAATCCTCTTTGAATTAAAAATTTCTTGGGAAATTTTTTGGGATTATGTCGAATGGCTAATATTCAGCGAGGGAAGCTCATTCTTATTGGGGATAAATCCACAACAATTGTGCAATCAATAGGGAGCGAAATTCGCATATAGTAAGCGGAATATGAGGAATGCTATAAGAAAAATGGAGGAACGTATGAAAAAAATTATTGTGAGTAGTAGTGTGGCTTTATTCATTTTTTTATCTTCAATTTTTAGTACTAGTGCAGAACATAATGCGGTGAAAGTTGCTTTTATCCGTCACCATGACCTATGGGTAAAAATTGATGGGAAGGAAAAACAAATAACAAAAGGTGAGTACATAATAGGGCCGAAATGGTCTCATGATGGAGAATGGATTGCCTATGCTAAAGGAAAGAAGCAAAGCACCTTGGAATTGTATCGACTGGAAGATGGAAAGAAAGTTAGACCATTGCAATCTGAAGTATCAAATTATCAATGGTCACCGAAAGAGAATATAATTGCATTTGTATTTGCGAATACGTTAAATACGTTTGACGTTCAAAAAAAGAATGCGGATTTTGAAAATGTATCAGCTGGTGTAGGTGACTATGGATGGTACCCTGATGGAAAGAAGTTTCTTGTATCTTCTGAGGCACACTTGCTTCCAACGGGATGGACAGGAGCACAGCTATATGAAGTGCAAGAAGATGCCCATATGAACCCTCATAAAATGAAACATTTGTATGCATTGCCAAATGAACATGATGATTTTCTAGCGCTAGTTGCAAGTGGATTTGAGTGGTCATCAGATCGAAAGTGGATTTCATTTTTAGCAGTACCGACAGCTTCATGGTCAGCTGATAGTAATACGCTTTGCTTAGTTCGAGCAGATGGTAGCCGGTTTGAAAAGATAGATCAAATGTTATTAAACACACAATGGTTCAAATGGGCGCCAGGCAAGAATATATTAGCTTATATTGAAGGAAGCGGGAGAGTTGCATTAGAAAATAAACATTTAAAAGTAAAAGAACTGCCGGCACTTCAGCAGAACACTTTTACGCCGAAAGGATATGTCGATTGGGATTTTGCGTGGAAAAATGATAAAGTAATTATCGTTTCACGCGCGAAAGAGGCAGGGATAGAAACACCGATAGAAAAAAGGCCCCTCCCATCTTTATACGAAATCGATAGTACAAGCGATAAACAATATCAAATCACAAAGCCACCTCATAAGCAAGGCGACTATCATCCGATCTTTATGAAGAAGAACAATCAATTGATATGGATACGTTCAGACCGTAAGAAAGCCAATGTATGGCTTGCCAATAATGATGGAAAACAGGAAAAGAAGTGGATTGAAAATATAGATGTACCAGAATGGTATTATGAGAAATGGAATTGGGGAAATGTCATCTCGGTAAAAGAAGAATAAAAAACCTGCCTAAAAGATAATTTTAGGCAGGTTTTTTATTGTTATTTATGCGTTTTATTTGGCTTTTTTTTCGCTGGGTTTCCGTTCCCTTGGCGCTTTCTATTTTGTTCATCTTTTGCTTGTTTTTCATGCAGTGTATCTAAAAAATCATTCGAGTTACTCATTTTTATATCGCTCCTTTCATTTCGTCCTAATTACTATAACCATTTAGGAGGATAATCATGAGATAAAAGTTAAACACTTAGTTTTCTTCGATAGTATACGTAAAATATGCCATACGTAATAAATTGCATAAATAAAATTTGTAGCTCTACATTTTCTTTTAAAATAGTCGCGACAGAAGGTGGTAAGTAAGGTGACGCATTGCTCGTTTCTACACCTAACCATTTGTTTAAGAGGTTAATGATACAAAACATAAAAACACCAGACCAGCTTGCAATAATTGCTTTCTGTTTAATTTTTGTTTCCCGTTCATCATCTGTGATCCAAGGATTAGCAGTTTTATCACTACTAAAAAATCCGTTTATATATACCCATATGATCATTCCGATTAAGATGGTTATCCATTTCATATTTGTGATTCCCCTCTCTCTTGTAAAAAGTATTTTACACATATTATTGTAATATTTCCTAATTATTTGTGTCAAATCTTTTTTACATATCGGTTTTTCATATAGCAGGAATAATGGATGAGATAGGGAAGAAATTATGTTGAAGGATTTCATAGAGAGAGGAGGATGGGTATGAAACTCGTCTTTGTTCGGCACGGTAAAGGAGAACATACAAAGGACTTGCCATCCAGTTTACAAGTGTTGCATCCCCCATTAACGGATGAGGGATGGAATCAGGCTAAATTACTTCAATGGAATGTGCCATTGCAAGAAACGGATATATTAATTGTTAGTCCTACACTTAGAACTTTACAAACGGCGACAATATGGAGTGAGAAGGTAGCTTGTCAAAAAATCGTCCATCCATACGTATCCCCGCGTATTTTTCCTTATCGAGAAGGAGCGAAAACATTACCATGTGATCACATAGTAGATCAGGAAATGATAGCAAATTTATTGCCACATTTTTTGATAGAGAAAAGCACAAATAAGCAGTTATGGACGGAGGGTATAAATACTATTTCAGAGAATTGCTTTCAGCAAATAGTAGATGAATTTCTTCTTTGGTGTTATGGGCTAGGTGCGGAAAGAATTTGCATTGTATCTCACGACGGGACAATTACAGCATATAGGCAATATTTACAGAAAGTCGCTTTAACTAGAACTGATTTTTTGAAAGAAACGGGTATATATGAAATGGATGTATCGCTTGAAAGTTTGATGGATGAGATCTAATAATAGGATGGA
Source organism: Bacillus cereus (assembly GCF_007678085.1). Classification (GTDB taxonomy): domain Bacteria; phylum Bacillota; class Bacilli; order Bacillales; family Bacillaceae_G; genus Bacillus_A; species Bacillus_A cereus_BE. The sequence continues at coordinate 527,295 of NZ_VEDW01000002.1, forward strand.
GGGTGTATGTTGAATGTTGCACTAGTAGTTGGTTTTAATTCTGATTTAGAGGCGCAATCAATCCGAGCATCGCTTGAATATTTTGGGGCAAAAGTTGTCACATATTGGATTGGTAGACCGAAAGAGTTCATCGATATTCTTTCTGGAAAGGGTTTATATAATGATATCGATTATGTTGTCTTTTGCTTTCATGGTGAGGAAGGAAAGTTTGTCATGGAAGAGTTAGGTGAAGATGATATATATGAACAAGATGAACCGAGGGGATACTTTGGTACAGCAGAAATTTATAAATATGCAAAATTGCATAATACATATATTGTAAATAGCGGGTGTACGTTAGGGGAGCGAAAACTAGCAGAATCTTTCTTACGTAGTGGCGCGAAATCGTATATTGGATCGATAGATTATGTAGATGGGAATGCAGCACTTATGTTTACAATACGCTTATTTTACGGGCTTATTAACCATGAAAAAACGTTAGGAGAGGCTTTTGAAGAAGCACGCTTAGTTGATAAAGAGACATATACATTTCGATTATATAAGTAGTGTGAAACACGTTTATTCTATATTCGAATAAACGTGTTTCACATTTAACTCACATTTTTTTTACATTTTCTTCAATGAAAACCATTATCACTTATGGTATGATATGTTCAAGTTTTTACAGGTAATAAAAGTTACTATATAAACGTTAGTTTTTGATGTTTCATACACATGTCACGAATTATTCATAATTAACGTTTGAAAAATAAGTAACTAATGTTATTATATTAACTGTAACTAACTTAATTACAACTTTAGGAGGAAGATATGGTTATTCAATTTTTAAGAGAAAACAAAGCAGTTTCTTTTGTGTTAGCAGTAATTCGAGTGTATCTTGGTTACACATGGTTAATGGCTGGAATCGGTAAACTACAAGGAAAAGGATTCGATGCAACTGGTTATTTACAAGGTGCAATTGAAAAATCTAAAGGAGCACAACCGGCTGTTCAAACTTGGTGGGCATCATTTTTACAAGATTTCGCAATTCCAAACGTTGATCTATTTAATACACTTGTAACATGGGGAGAGATTTTAGTCGGAATTGGTTTAATTGTAGGCTGTTTAACAAAAACAGCGGTCTTTTTCGGTCTTGTAATGAACTTTTCCTATATGTTTAGTGGGTCAATTGGTGTAAACCCTGAAATGGTTATCCTATCGATGTTTGTTTTAGTCTCTGGTATGAACGCTGGTAAATTTGGAATAGATGGTTTCGTTATTCCGAAAGTATTAGGATCAAAAACTCAAAAACGCCAAAAGCAAGCTGCTTAATATATGAAAGCGGGTATCTCAAACTGAGATACCCGCTTATTTTATTTTTCAACTTTTACTGGATTGTTCTTAAAGAATTCTTTTACATAACCTACAAATTCTTGTGGCTCTTGACGAAATGGTGCATGATAACCTTTTTCGATAATATGGAAAGTACTATTTTTTAAGAATTGATGATACGTTTCTCCTTCTTTCCAAGAAACGCTACTATCATTTCTTCCCCATATAATTAAGGTTGGTTGTTTCAGTTCGTTTGCATTGATTTGAAGACGTCTAGGCCATAATTTCATTTTATTATAATGCTCTTCATCATTACGTTTAAATTTCACTTTACTTTCATCGTAATCTGCAACAGCAGAAACGGTATTTAAATCAGTCGATAACTGTGGTTTTGGTGACCCTTGTTTATTTACGAATGTATGAGGACCACCTGTAGCATCAGTTAAAATGAGGTGGGTAACGGCTTCAGGATATAAATACGTTAAATTAAGGGAAATTTCTCCCCCCATTGAGTGTCCCAATATTGCAAACGAATCGTAACCTAGTTTTTTCATTAATTTATAATACAAGTTTGCATGGGTTGGGAAAGAATAATAAAAATCCATCGGTTTAGATGAGCGCCCGAATCCTAAAGCGTCTACGGAAATAATTGTATGATCTTTTGCTAAGTCTGAGTAAATCTTTTGAAAACCATCGGATGATCCTCCAAATCCATGGATCATAAGTAAAGGTGGCTTTTCGTTACCAATCTGTTTAAAGTAAATGGTTTGACCATCTATTTCCACCATCTTTTCTTCGGTAGCTAGTTTTGCTGTAAGTGTATTTTTAACTTGTTTTACTTGTTCTACTGGCTTTTCTGCTGCACTACATCCTACTAATAGTGTAAGAGTAAGACAACCTACCATAAAATAGCTAAATCGCTTCAATGAGGTGTCTCCTTTCTAACATAACGCTGTATCTATCATAGCAAATAGCATATTACGATTTCCAGGAAGTTGGCTACCATTTTTTATCATAAGAGGTGAAAGGAGCGTTTCTTGGAAATTTTCTGTTTGAAGAAATTTACGAAATAAAAATTGTGAATGGGGGACATCAATCCTTACTGTGCCATTCCAACATTCACTTATGTTTTGTAGTAATTGAATAGCATCTTCTTCTCGTTTGGCGATAAGTGGATTGATACATAATATATTACCTTTTTGTATGCATAAGGAAAAAGCTTCTATACAGTTATGTCTCTCAATTTTAAAAGAGTGGCTCGTTCTTGGTAATAGTAATGAATAAAGTAAAGAACGATCGGCACCAGTTGTAATTTGATCGAGGGAAATAAGCGATATAAGGTCTTTTTCTTTTATTTGTTTTGTATGAGTGATATGTGTCTTAGTAGTTTGTTTTTCAAAACGATGAATCGTCGTTATTGTTTGAAATCCGCATGATGTATAAAGAGGCTCGCCAGCTTTTGTTGCAATAAGTGCAATTGGTTGTTTTGTATGAGTGTGTTCTAAGCAGTGATTAAGCAAAATACGCCCGATGCCTCGGCCTTGAAAATGAGGATGGACGATTAACATACCAATAGTAGAAAACCTATCTTTAAAAGGAAATACGCCTCCAGCTGCAATCAGTTTATTTTCATGCATATAACCGACAAGTGTACCGAGAGAAAGGTACATTTCGAATTGTTTTTTCATAAATGCTTTATTTTGTAACCATCCAATAGATTTGCAAAGGTCGAGTAAATCAAAAATAAAAGTTTCATCTAGCTTTATTATTTTCATACATGTTCACCACGTTTCTATTAATTTTCATAAAAGTAGATTGAAAATGTTAAATAAGAGATTTACGTTACATGAAATCCAACTTGTTTATATTTTGATTGTAAAGGAGAAGATGGTTGATATGAAAAGACAAAGTTATACAAATTATAACTGATATTTACATAAGTTAACAAAAAATTTACATATAACTAATTTTCTCTTAACAGTCTTCTATTAAATTTGATAGTGGGAAATGAATAACCTAATTAGGGGGACAAGACAGTGAAAAAGTTTGTGAAAAAAGCATGGCCATTTGCAGTTGTGGCGTCGTTAGCAGTTACTTCGGTGGCAACATGGAATTTTACACGTTCTAGTGAAGTGAGTGCAGATGAGAGCGGAAGCAATGCAAAGATTAAAAATGTCATTGTATTAATTGGGGATGGTATGGGCCCTTCATATATGACGGCTCACCGTTATATGAAAGATAATCCAAAAACTTTTGAGATGGAATCTACAGAGTTTGATAAACATCTTGTAGGAACACAAAAAACATATCCGGAAGATGAACATGAAAATATCACAGACTCTGCATCTGCAGCAACAGCTATGTCAGCAGGAATTAAAACATATAATGCGGCAATTGCAGTTGATAACGATAAAGCAGAAGTGAAAACTGTTCTTGAACAAGCGAAGGAAAAAGGGAAATCAACAGGATTAGTTGCTACTTCTGAAATTACACATGCAACACCAGCTGCTTTCGGTGCGCATGACATTAGTCGTAAAAATATGGACGCAATTGCAAATGATTATTTTGATGAGAAAATTAAAGGGAAGCATAAAGTAGATGTTATGCTTGGCGGCGGCGTAAAAAACTTTGTTAGAAAAGATCGCAATCTTACAGAAGAGTTTAAGAAATCTGGTTATAGCTACGTAACAGATCGAGATCAATTGTTAAATGATAAAAATGATCAAATCCTTGGTTTATTTGCACCAGGCGGTTTAGATAAAATGATTGACCGCAATGAGAAGACGCCTTCATTAGAAGAAATGACAAATGCAGCAATTGAGCGTTTGAACAAAAATAAAAATGGTTTCTTCTTAATGGTTGAAGGAAGTCAAATTGACTGGGCTGGACACGATAATGATGTCGTTGGCGCAATGAGTGAAATGGAAGACTTTGAAAAAGCATTTAAAGCAGCGATTGAGTTTGCGAAAAAAGATAAAAATACGTTAGTTGTTGCAACGGCAGACCACGCTACTGGCGGATTATCTTTAGGTGCAAATGGTGAGTATAACTTTAAAGTAGATCCAATTAAAGCTGCAAAACGCACACCAGACTTCATGGCAAATGAGATTGCAAAAGGTGCAAATGTAGAAGAAACATTGAAAAAATATATTGATTTACAATTAACACCTGAAGAAATTAAAGCGGTAAATGATATTGCTCCTTCAAAAGATGTAACAAAGATTGATAATGCGATTGAAGATATTTTCAATAAGCGTTCGGTTACAGGATGGACAACAGGTGGACATACAGGAGAAGATGTAAACGTATATGCATTTGGCCCTGGTAAATACTTATTCTCGGGCGTTCAAGAGAATACAAATATCGCGAAACGTGTCTTTGATATTGTTGGCGGTGGCGATCCGAATAAAGGAAGACGCTAATTATAAATGAAAGTGAGGCGAAATGCCTCACTTTTCTTTTTAGGAGATGGGAAGATGAGAGCTATTTTCAGAGGGATAGGAGCCCTTCTAATAGGTGTATTATTGCTAGTTGGATGTCAATCCAAAGAGAATCAGATAGAACAAAAAACTACTACTACAAAAGCTGAGGAAAAGGTACAAATAACGAAAGAAGAAGAGAAATCGATTCAAGATGTTATGGAGAAATTTGTACGGACGACAAATGAAAAAAATCTTGCTGAGCATATGGAGTTATTTTCAAAGAAGATGCCTAGTGCTGAAGACTTAAAAACGCAAAAAGAAGCAGTTTTTCAAAAAGGGAATAAGAAAATTGAATTGGAACATATAGACATAAAAGCTAGTAAAGCAGGGTATGTTGTTGTTGAAACAAAAGAAAAGGAAACAGATGGAGAGGTCACTCTTCAGAAGAAAGTACAGTATGCACTTGGAAAAGAAGAGGATGGCTGGAAAATTGAAGAGGTTCGCACGATAGAGAAGAAATAAAGTGAAACTTTAATTAGGAAGTTTTACTGTTTATAAATAGCGAAATAAAAAAGGTTCTCATTGGCGAGAACCTTTTTTATAGTGGTAACATAATTTGATTTGAACATGCTTCGATATCATCAATATCTTGGCGAATGGTTGCCATTTTATTATCAAGATCTTCAGCCTTCATTGCCGCATCATGAAGTTCATCTTTTAAATACTCAGGTATTTTCCCTTCATACTTATAGTAAAGTTTATGTTCTAAACTTGCCCAGAAGTCCATTGCGAGCGTACGTAACTGAATTTCTGCAAAGACTTCTTTTGTACCAGAATTAAGTGATAAAGGATATTTAATAATCATGTGTAAACTTTTATAGCCGTTTCCCTTTGGATTAGCTATATAATCTTTTACCTCTATGATTTCCATATCTTCACGCTTTTGAATGACTTCTTTCAAATGATAGATATCTTCTACGAAGCAACATGTAATACGAATGCCGATGATGTCTTGTAAATGCGTTTGGGCATTTTCAACTGTCGGTAATAAATTTTTACGTTCAAGCTTTTTAATAATACTTTCAGGTTGTTTTAATCTTGTTTTTATATGTTCAAACGGGTTGTAATCCTCTAAAAATTGGGCTTCCCGGTTCATAATTTCAAATTTAGTTTTTAACTCTTCTAAAGCAAATGTATATGGTAGTACAAAAGCTTTCCAGTAGTTAACTGTTGATTGATTATATTCCATTTATATACACACCTTTTCCTATTTACAAGTGAGGTTGTTATTATACTAAACACCAAATCATGTAGGCGCAAGCAGCAAATGATGAGATCATAAAACGATATTTAGTTTTCATATTTTCAACTCCTTTCAAGTAAAATTCTATATAAATAAACGTGATTGTTAATAAGTTCACTATGTACAATTTCTATAGTAATAGATTCGTGTGAATTTCGTATGAACTAATTGTTTCAGCTTTTTGTCTTTTTTTTGTAAATCATCATTATTATCCATAATGTAAAGTGTTTTCATTTGATTTATTCGTTTGTATAAATTAATGTATATTTAAATTTATGGTTATTAGGGAGGTTATACGGTGAATTTTGAAGAATTAGCAATTGCTAGACGTTCTGCAATGAAATTTGTACAAGGAATAGAAATCCCAGATGAGGATTTTAAAAAAATATTTGAGCTAACAAAGCTTTCTCCATCTTGTTACAATTTGCAACATACACATTATGTTGTAATTCGTGATCAAGAGCGCAAAGAAAGATTAAAAGAGTTAGCTTTTAGGCAATATAAAGTATCGAGTGCATCTGCGGTAATACTTGTTTGTGGTGACAAGAGAGCATACCAAAATGTCGAAAATATTTATTTCGGTATGAAGGTTTTAAAGATGATTGATGAATGTGAGTATGAAGATACAATTAGGCAAACGAAAGGGTTATATGAAGGAAAAGGAGAACGCTTCATGGAAGAGGAAGCGATTAGAAATGCTTCGTTAAGTGCGATGACTTTTATGTACGCAGCTAAATATTATGGATATGATACGTGTCCAATGATCGGTTTTGATGAAAAAGCAGTACAAAGTGAATTGAATATGCCAGAGCATGTAGTACCTGTTTTAATGATTACGATAGGAAAAAGTGATACTACTAAAACGCGCCCACGAGGATATCGAAAACCGATTAGTGAGTTTGTTACATATGAGACATTTTAATACAAGGTATAGATTACTTAAATAAAAGGGTTCTATTTAGATCCCTTTTATTTTGCAATTGACAAATAGAATGAAGTTATATAATATATAAATCGTAATCATTACGATTTAGTTTGCGATCTTTAAAAGAAAGGAGAATTACATATGCGTGTAAATATTACATTAGCTTGTACGGAGTGTGGTGATCGTAATTATATTTCTAAAAAGAATAAACGAAACAATCCAGAGCGTATCGAACTAAAAAAATATTGTCCACGATTAAAACGGGTAACGTTACATCGTGAAACGAAATAAAAGAGGTTGTCCCAAAAGATCGTTTTTAATAATCTTTTGGGATAACCTTTTGTTTATAGAATAACGTATCTCGCATAAAGGGGCAGTAAAAGTTTAACTTTATTAATTACCGTTAAGTGGTTGAAGAATACCATCTTGAGCTTTAAACCAATCGTATAAAATTCCATTTGAGCCTACTGCGAAATTTATAGCCCGCTGGTGTTCGCCTTCACCACGTACGTATAAAACGTCATATAGTTTAATACCATTTATTGTGCCAATTAGTTGATCTTGCGAAGAATTGTAATGAATTTGATCTGATAGAGGGCCCATTCTTTTTTCTACAATTTTTATAGCATCTTCACTTGTAAATTTAATAATATCTGCTGGTTTATTCAGTTTCTTCTCCTGTTGTTTATTAACTTGTAGAGTTTCCTGCGTATTTTTAAATTCAGATTCAGTTAACGTGCTACCATCACTCAAATTAAGAATAACTTCTCCTGTTTGTTTATGAACAGAAAAGGTGAAATCCGCACGATGATTATCAAATTGAGGTGTGAAAGTATAGTAATCAGTGTCCGGCTTATTATTAATTTTATTTTTTGAAGAGCCTTCATTTGGCAAGAGGTTGTATGTAACTTTATTTTCGTCTAATGTTCCAAATTTTTCAGTAAGAATTTCTTTAGCTTTGTTTGCTGTTATACTTACATTTGTAGTTTGGTTTTGCTTTTTTGTAATCTTTGTTTGTTCTGCAGGTTTTGTTTGTTCTTCGGATTTTGCTTGTTCTTCAGTTTGTGTATTTGTATTCTGTTGTTCACAAGCTGAAAGTATAAAGAATGATAAAATGAGTACGATAGAGTTTCTTATTTTTGTGATTGAGAATTGCATAAAAACACCTCTTTCAGATTTATATAACTTTATAAATTATAATATAAAGTTAATGTAATTCAAGTGTTGGAATTTATTTAGTCGTCTAATAAGTCAAGGATTCCATATTTATATCGTACAGACACAAACAACCTCACGCCCACATACACATAGTAAAGACCACTATTTTGGCGGAGGTGAAAGGTTTGAGTCTATTCGCCGCAATTGGATATATGGTTCGAGAAGTGTTTGTCTTTGTTTCTTATGTGAAGAATAATGCGTTCCCGCAGCCGTTATCGTCAGACGATGAGAGGAAGTACTTAGAGTTAATGGAGCAAGGTGATGCTCAAGCGAGAAATCTGTTAATTGAACATAATTTACGGCTTGTAGCTCATATCGTTAAGAAGTTTGAAAACACAGGGGAAGATGCAGAAGATTTAATTTCAATTGGTACAATCGGGCTTATTAAAGCGATCGAGAGCTATTCGGCAGGAAAAGGCACAAAACTTGCGACGTATGCAGCGCGCTGTATTGAAAATGAAATTTTGATGCATTTACGTGTACTAAAAAAAACGAAAAAGGACGTTTCACTTCATGACCCGATCGGGCAAGATAAAGAGGGGAATGAAATATCGCTTATTGATATATTAAAATCAGAGTCTGAAGATGTAATTGATATGATTCAACTTAGTATGGAGTTAGAAAAGATTAAAGAGTATATCGATATTTTAGACGAACGGGAGAAAGAAGTAATCGTGAAGCGTTTTGGACTGGGACTTGATAAGGAGAAAACGCAACGAGAGATCGCAAAGGCACTCGGTATTTCCAGAAGCTACGTATCAAGAATTGAAAAGCGTGCTTTAATGAAAATGTTCCATGAATTTGTAAGAGCTGAGAAAGAGAAAAAAGCGAAAGAATAATGTATATTGCAAGCAGCCATATTTTAAAATGGGCTGCTTTTCTTTTTGTAAATAAGGAAAGAAAAAGAGTTGTGTTTAGAAGAAATCCATGTTCACTGTTGAAAATGACGGATTCTATCTGTAATATTAGAGGGTGCTAAACAATTTAAGAATAATACCATACTTAGTTTTCCGCATGTATAATATGGTGGTTCTATATGATATGTGGGAATAAGAACCAATTTTACATATGATATAGAAGGAAAAGAAGGGGAAGCTAAAGTTATAGACTGATTAGGAGGTTTCGCAATTTGCGACGTACATTATATCGACTTATGATCGAACTTACAAATGGTCGTTTTACTTCTTATATATTACGTAAATTTGCACAATCTCGTTTGAGCTCTATCATTATTCCATCGTATGCGAAAGTTTTTCAAATTAATCAAGATGAGATGGAAAAGGGTTTGAAGGAATATAGAACATTGCATGAATTATTTACGCGTAAGCTAAAAGAAGGAAAGCGTAGTATTGATACAGATGCATCGAGTATCGTTAGTCCTGTTGATGGTGTTTTTGCTGATCACGGTCCTATTGAGGACACAAAAACATTTGATATTAAAGGCAAGCGTTATTCGATTGTGGATATGCTAGGTAATGAAGAACGTGCACAGCGATATGCAGGTGGTACATACATGGTTATTTATTTAAGCCCAAGTCATTATCATCGTATTCATAGTCCGCTTTCTGGTTCTGTGACTGAAAGATTTGTACTCGGTAGAAAATCATATCCGGTAAATGCAGCTGGTATGGAATACGGGAAAGAACCGTTGTCAAAAAATTATCGCTCTGTTACAGAAGTCAATAGTGACGGTGAACATATGGCGCTTGTAAAAGTAGGAGCAATGTTTGTAAATAGTATTGAGCTGCTGCATGAAAGAGACGTTGTTCAAAAAGGTGAAGAAATGGCATACTTTACATTCGGTTCAACAGTTGTGTTATTGTTTGAAAAAGATATGATAAGAGTAGTGCAGGAATTGAAGAGTGGACAAGAGCTTCGCCTTGGTGAAAGAATTGCTACTCGATTGGCTCATAAGTAAAGAAAAGATTTTATAACTGTAAGCAAGAGTTATGGACAAAGATGCTTAATGATGAAATTCCCTAGATGGGAGTACTTGTTTATTCGAGAGCCATCGCAGGATGGCTCTTTTTACAAGTTAGCTCATTAAAATTTCACTTTATATGTAATCAAGACGATTTGACAAGCTTGTCCTCTAATGAGCGTCTAATCATTTCTTGTTTTATAAGTAAAATGAAGTCGGGATTTAATTTTAGTTCTTTTGCTTTATAATAAGACTCAGTGAGTAACTCAGTAGATAACTGTTCCATATATTTTGTTTTCAAGGTGAGTCACCTCCTAATAATTTAAGGATTGATTCGTTGTTGCATTTAATGTACCAAAAAAATATGACAGTCACAAACGAGTGGTTATCCACATACCTAGGTGGATAAAATGTGTATAGATTGTTAGTAAATTCCGAATTGACTGAAAAATTAATGTGGAAAATGTGTACAATTTTATCCACAGGTCATATATCGAAATATGTTGTCGAAAAATTTTTATGAAAACTCCTCAAAGAGGTGAAAGAAATTGAAGCTATTTTTACCAAATGAATATGTGAAAAATGTATATCATGTTCAACCAGAAGATTTGAAAAAACGTGGAATTAAAGGTGTTATTACTGATTTAGATAACACGTTAATTGAATGGGATCGTCCAAATGCAACGCCACAACTTGAAGAATGGTTTTTGAAAATGAAAGAGCAAGGCATTCAAGTAACGGTCGTTTCAAATAATAATGAGCAACGTGTGAAAGACTTTGCTGATCCATTAGGTATTCCATTTATTCATAGTGCGCGTAAACCATTTGTCCGCGCGTTTAAGCGTGCGATACAAGAGATGCATCTGCAACCAGATGAAGTTGTAGTAATTGGAGATCAGTTACTAACTGATGTGCTAGGTGGAAACCGAGTGGGACTTCATACGATTTTAGTTGTACCGGTAGCACAAACAGACGGATTAGTAACGCGCTTTAATCGAAAAATTGAACGAAGAATTATGAGAAATATGAAGAAAAAAGGTTTAATTAACTGGGAGGAATAAAGTTTGACTGAAACAATTAAATGTATTGGTTGCGGTGTAGAAATTCAAACAGAAGATAAAAATGAAGTGGGATATGCTCCTACTTCATCTTTAGAGAAAGAACAAGTAATTTGTCAACGCTGTTTTCGCTTGAAACATTACAACGAAATTCAAGATGTATCATTAACAGATGATGACTTCCTACGTATTCTAAACGGAATTGGAAAATCGGATGCGTTAGTAGTTAAGATTGTAGATATTTTTGATTTTAATGGTAGCTGGTTACCTGGATTACATCGTTTCGTGGGAAATAATAAAGTATTACTTGTTGGAAATAAAGCTGATTTAATTCCTAAGTCAGTAAAACATGATAAAGTAAAGCATTGGATGCGCTATAGTGCAAAGCAGCTAGGATTAAAGCCAGAAGATGTCTTTTTAATTAGTGCAGCGAAAGGGCAAGGGATTGCTGAGCTAGCAGATGCTATTGAGTATTACCGCGACGGAAAAGATGTTTACGTTGTAGGATGTACGAATGTAGGAAAATCAACATTTATTAATCGTATGATTAAAGAATTTAGTGATGAGACTGAAAATGTAATTACAACATCTCATTTCCCAGGAACAACACTTGATTTAATTGATATTCCGTTAGACGAAGAATCTTCTTTATATGATACGCCAGGTATTATTAACCACCATCAAATGGCTCATTATGTTGGAAAACAAAGCTTAAAGCTTATTACACCAACAAAAGAAATTAAGCCGATGGTGTTCCAGTTAAATGAGGAACAAACATTATTCTTCAGTGGATTGGCGCGTTTTGATTATGTAAGTGGTGGTCGTCGTGCATTTACTTGTCACTTCTCGAATCGTTTAACAATCCATCGTACAAAGCTTGAGAAAGCAGATGAATTGTATAAAAATCATGCTGGGGATTTACTAAGCCCGCCAACACCGGAAGAATTAGAAAATATGCCAGAGCTAGTGAAGTACGAATTTAATATTCGTGAACCAAAAACGGATGTTGTATTCTCTGGATTAGGATGGGTTACTGTAAACGAACCGGGAGCAAAAATTGTTGCACACGTACCAAAAGGAGTAAGTGTTTCGCTACGTAAATCTTTAATTTAATATGGAGAGGGATTTATGAAACAATTATATGGTGTAATCGGAAATCCAATTGGACATTCATTATCGCCCGTTATGCATAACGATGCATTTGAACACTTGGATATGGATGCCCATTATCATGCATTTCTTGTTAAAGAGGAAGTGCTAGGGGAAGCAGTAAGAGGTTTAAAAGCATTAGGTATTTCAGGATTTAATGTAACAACTCCGCACAAAGTTGCTATTATGGATTATTTGGATGAGATTGACCCGCTAGCAAAACAAATCGGTGCAGTAAATACAGTGGTTCATAAGGATGGAAAATTGATTGGCTACAATACAGATGGAATTGGTTTTGTCAGAGCACTGCAGTCAATTAGTAGTGAACCGCTTCAAGAGAAACGTATTTTATTGCTTGGCGCAGGTGGTGCTAGTCGAGCTATTTATTTTTCTCTTGCTGATGTAGGTGTGAAAGAGATTGATGTAGCTAATCGTACAGTAGATAAGGCGAAAGAACTTATTGCTGCATGTACTGCTACTGTTCATTCTGTTGCTTTATCGCTAGAAAAGGCAACAGAAGAACAAGGGAATTATGATATTATCATTCAGACGACAACGATAGGTATGCATCCACGCGTTGAACATACGCCATTGCAAATTTCTTCGTTAAAAAAAAGGACGATTGTATCAGATATAATTTATAATCCATTTGAAACGAAAATTTTATGTGAGGCAAAAGAGCAAAGTGCAATCATTCAAAATGGTATTGATATGTTTGTTTATCAAGGTGCACTTGCGTTTGAAATGTGGACAGGGCGCACGCCAAATATCGAACGAATGAAACAATTAGTTATAAGAAAGCTTGGAGGCTAACATACATGTTAACAGGAAAACAAAAAAGATTTTTACGTGCACAGGCACATCATTTAACACCAATTTTTCAAGTAGGAAAAGGCGGAGTAAATGAAAATATGATTAAACAAATCGCAGATACTTTAGAAGCTCGTGAGCTATTTAAAGTAAGTGTGCTACAAAACTGTGAATTCGATCGCCGTGAAGTTGCAGAAGAACTTGCAAAAGGTGCACGTGCTGAAATCGTTCAAGTAATTGGAAGCACAATCGTTTTATACAAAGAATCAAGAGAAAATAAACAAATTAAGCTTCCTCGATAAAAAGATTAGCACGAGCTATTTTTATCGCAGATGCGTAATGATGTAGAGAGCGAAACCAATTGAACTTTTATTAATAGCAACTCTCTTCATTCCTAACCGAAGAGAGTTGCTGTACGTAAAAGGAAGGGGCGTTTCTTTTGAGGAAAATTGGCATCATTGGCGGTACATTTGATCCGCCACATTATGGACATTTGCTCATTGCAAATGAAGTATATCATGCTTTGAATTTAGAAGAAGTATGGTTCTTACCGAACCAAATTCCGCCGCATAAACAAGGGCGGAATATTACAAGTGTAGAAAGTCGTTTACAAATGTTAGAGCTTGCGACTGAGGTAGAGGAACATTTTTCTATTTGTTTAGAAGAGCTAAGCAGGAAGGGCCCATCTTATACGTATGACACTATGCTACAATTGACGAAGAAGCATCCGGATGTGCAGTTTCACTTTATTATTGGTGGAGATATGGTTGAGTATTTACCGAAGTGGTATAACATTGAGGCGTTGCTTGATCTTGTAACGTTTGTTGGGGTTGCAAGACCTGGTTATACATTGCATACACCTTATCCTATCACCACTGTGGAAATTCCGGAGTTTGCAGTTTCTTCATCTTTATTACGCGAGAGATATAAAGAGAAGAAAACATGCAAATATTTACTTCCTGAAAAAGTACAGGTATATATTGAGAGGAATGGGTTGTATGAATCGTGAGAAAGCACTTCATATTGTCAAACAACAAATGCATGAAAAACGTTATGTACACACAATTGGTGTAATGGAAACAGCAATTGAACTTGCTAAGTTATACGGTGTGGATGAAAAAAAGGCTGAAGTTGCAGCTATATTCCATGATTATGCGAAGTGTAGAGCGATTCCAGAGATGGAAGAGATTATTAAACGTGAAGATTTGCCGAAAGATTTACTTTGTTATAACAAAGAGTTATGGCATGCACCTGTTGGGGCATACTTAGTAGAAAAAGAAGTAGGCATTACGGATCCTGAAATCCTGCAAGCTATTACATATCATACAAGTGGTCATGAGAAAATGACGATGTTAGATAAAGTAATTTATGTAGCTGATTACATTGAGCCTGGTCGAAAGTTTCCAGGAGTGGAGGAAGCTCGTAAACTCGCATATACAGATATAAATCAAGCTTTATTATTTGCATTAAAGAGAACAATTCAATTTTTAATGGAAAAAAATCAAACGATTTATCCATTAACATTCCAAACATACAACGCAGTTATCAAGGAGGAAATTAGTAAATGAACGATAAAGATTTGTTAGTATTAGCGGCAAAAGCAGCTGATGATAAGAGAGCAGAAGATATGGTTGTCCTAAACATGCAAGGTATTTCACCAATTGCAGATTATTTCATTATTTGTCACGGTAACTCAGATAAACAAGTGCAAGCAATTGCACGTGAAATTAAAGCAAAAGCACATGAGTTCCAAATCGACGTACAACGTATGGAAGGTTTTGACGAAGCACGCTGGGTATTAGTTGACCTTGGAGATGTAGTTGCTCATGTATTCCATAAAGATGAGCGTAATCACTATAATTTAGAGCGTCTATGGGGCGATGTGCCACGTGAAGATATTACAGAAGAGCTAGGCCAATGAATTACGAACAATTTGCATTGCTGTACGACGAACTAATGAATGATGTCCCTTATGATAAATGGGTAGAATTCACAGAGGAAAGCTTACAGCAAGCGGATATGAAAGAGGCGAAAATTCTTGATGTAGCATGCGGTACTGGTAATGTAACACTTCCGCTTGTACAAAAGGGTTACGATGTAATCGGAGTCGATCTTTCAGAAGAAATGTTAGCAGTTGCTCAGCAAAAACTAGGCGGGGAAGGATATTTTATTCCTTTTTATCAACAAGATATGCGAGAGCTTGATGTTCCGGGTGAGTTTGACTGTGTAACGATCTTTTGTGATTCATTAAATTATGTATTGCAAGAAGATGGAGTGCAAGAAACATTTCGAAGAGTGTTTCACCATTTACGTCAAGATGGTTTGTTTTTATTTGATGTACATTCTTTATATAAAATACATCATGTATTTCAAAATGAAACATACACAGTAAATGGAGAAGAAATATCTCTTATTTGGAATTGCTTCCCTGGTGAAGAATCAAATAGTGTAGAACATGATTTAACGTTCTTTGTTCAAGATCCAGAAGAAGATGTGTACCATCGCTTTGACGAATGTCACGTGCAACGTGCATATCCGGTTGAAGAGTTAACGAAATGGCTTGAAGCAGCTGGTTTTACAGTGCTTCGCGTAACTGGTGACTTTGAGAGACTTGAAGTTACAGAACAAACAGAGCGTATTTTCTTCATGGCGAAGAAAAACGGATAAAACAAAAGCAACCGAGAAGGTTGCTTTTGTTTTGTAAAGAAGATGTGCTTTTAGTTCTATCATAATAAGAAGATGATATACGTGAAGTGTGAAAATGCTAGTTTAATTGAAAATGTAATGTGAAAAACTAAGTATTTATAAAAAGGATTTGGAATGACGATGACGTATTTATTATGTGTGTTTATTGAATTGCTGATCAACGCATTTTAGATCTTCATCAAATTTCTCGTGTGTCCGCTCAATTAATTTATGAAACATATCCCCAACATGTTCTTCTAAAACAAGAATACCTTCTCCTGTAACGCCGCCTTTCACACATACTTTTTCTTGTAAAGTAGGCAATGTGAAAATCCCTTTTTCAAGTAATTTCCCCATTCCAACGACCATTTCACTTACTAAAGTAGTGGCCTCTTCATGTGTAATATTTGTTTTATCTACAGCAGCGTTAATGAAACATTGTAATAAATAACTAAAGAATGCAGGACCGCAGCTTGCTATATCAGATGAAACGCGCGTTATATCTTCTTCTATTACAAGGGGAGTAGAAATGTTTTTGAATAGGCGAAATAGCTTTTGTTGCCACTCTTCAGAGCATTTACTTCCGAATGTAAATAGTGATGCGCCAGACAGGGCACGGTTTGTAATACTCGGAATGATACGGGCAACGTGGCAAGGTACAAGTGTCTCTAATTGTGATGGAGATATTGGACTTGTGATAGAAACTAAGCACTTTTCATCAGAGAAACGTTCAGCGTATTTTTGTAGGATCGGGTATATATCTATCGGCTTTACGCAAATAAAAATAAGATGTGATCGTTCGATTACCTCATCAATAGTTTTGGCTATATGAACAGAAGGGTATTTTTCCTTTATATGATATGCTTTGGCGGGCGTTCGATTAATGATTGTAAGGCACGAAGGTTTGACAACACGGGTTTCTAAAAATGCATCGATTAGTATATTCCCCATGTTTCCTGTCCCTATAATTCCTATGTTCAATGTTTCATCCCTCCTTCGTAACAGCTTTCTCCTAAACAATATGAATGATGTTATAAATTTATGATTAGAGGTGAAAAATGATGTGGGATTTTCCAAAGAAATGGTTGGGATTAGTAGCTATTATTGGAACTGTACTTTTTCTTCTTTTTTGGAAAACGAACCAGCATACAAAGCGAGCGGTCATTGCAACGGATGTTCAAGCGAATGAGATCGAGAAAAAAAGTAAACCGAAAATATCGGATACAAAGCAGCAGAAAAAAATAATTGTAATTGATATAAAAGGGGCTGTTGTTAAAGAAGGGGTGTATGAAATGAAAGAAGGGGACCGGGTCAAGGATGCCATTGAAAAGGCAGGTGGTTTTTTACCTGAGGCAGATAGGAAGAAGGTAAATTTAGCACAAATGGTACAAGACCAAATGATCCTTTATGTACCGAATACAAACGAACAAGTACAAGAAGTAGCTGCTATTTCAAAGGGGGAGGGGAAAGTTCAAATAAATGCAGCTACTAAAGAACAACTTGAAAAAATTACGGGCATTGGTTCTCGGAAAGCAGAAAGTATTTTGAAATATCGAGAAGAACATGGTCCTTTTCAGAAAATAGAAGATTTGTTAGAGATTGATGGGATCGGTGTGAAGTCATTGGAAAAAATAAAAGATCAAATTATTATTCCGTAAAAGATTGACGAAGTTTTTCTTCATTCGCTACACTACAAGTAGACAAAAAAGTAGGTGAAAAATATGGAACGAATTTCATGGGATCAATATTTTATGACGCAAAGCCATTTGCTATCTTTACGTAGTACATGTACAAGGCTTGCGGTAGGAGCGACAATCGTTCGTGATAAACGAATTATTGCTGGTGGATATAATGGTTCAATTAAAGGTGGCGTGCATTGTATAGATGACGGATGCTACGTTATTGATAATCATTGTGTTCGTACAATTCACGCAGAAATGAATGCTTTATTACAATGTGCAAAGTTTGGTGTGAAAACGGAGGAAGCGGAAATCTATGTTACGCATTTTCCTTGTTTACAATGCTGTAAGGCAATTATTCAAAGTGGTATTACAGCAGTTTATTATGCGCAGGATTATAAAAATCATCCATATGCCGTAGAGTTATTTGAAAAAGCGAATGTAACAGTGAAACACGTTCCGCTAGAATATAATATTGCAGCATTAGAGGATCAAAAGCGTCATATGGAGTTAAAAGAACTATTTGCATCTTTAGAAAAAGAGAACTTATCAATGGAAGAATTACAGCATGTATTCACGAAAGCAAAAATGATGCTATAAGGAGTGAGTATAAGTTGCAGGGACAATGGGGCTATGTTGCAATCTCATATATCATAGGGATTGCAATTGCCTTTTCCACTTCCACTTCAGTTTTATTGCTGACTTGTTGTCTCGTTCTGTATGTTTTCTTTTATTTATATCGTACTTCGCGTAAAACCTTCTTTTATTGTATAATAGCTTGTTTTAGTGGAGCTATGTACACTGCGTATGTTCAAGGGCAAAACAAGCCTCTAGGAGAGTCCTACGAAGCTACAAGAGGGGTGATACATAATACACCTCTTATTAACGGGGATCGCCTATCATTTCAAGTTGAAGATCAGAATAAAAATATAGTGCAGTTAAGTTACAAAATTAAATCAGCTTCGGAAAAGAAACAACTGCGACAATTACATGCAGGAGTATCATGTCTATTCGAAGGTGAGAGGAAAGAACCACCGATAGCTCGGAATTTTCATGGTTTTAATTATCGTGATTATTTGTATAAGCAAAATATTCATTTCATATTGGAAGCTACATATATTTCTGAATGCTATAAAACATCATTGTCACCTGTGCAATGGATCCTTCTTTTAAGGCAGCAAGCAATCTCGGGAGTTACAGAAATGTTTCCGGAGCAATCAGGTGCTTTTATGAATGCATTAGTATTTGGTGATAGACAACAAATGATATATGAAGTTGAAGAGCAATATCAACAATTTGGTCTTGTACATTTGTTGGCGATTTCAGGATCGCATATCGTATTGTTAATGGTGATCGTGTATTTTATTTTGCTAAGAATTGGTGTGACGAGGGAGGTAGCGACAGTATGTCTTATCTTTTGCATTCCTCTATATATGATTTTAGCAGGAGCATCACCATCTGTTATAAGAGCTTCTATAACAGGAGTTTTAATGTTGATTGCTTTTATGTGTTCTATTCGTTTATCTAGCTTAGATGCTTTAAGTGTAACAGCTATATGTATGCTTATATTTGATCCATATCTCGTGTTTAATATTGGTTTTCAGTTTTCTTTCGTTGGTAGTTTTGCTCTACTTTTATCAGCCCCGCTTTTACTAGAGAGTAGTAATGGAGTAATCCGAAATTCTATTTATATTTCTTTTATTTCACAGCTTGTTAGTACCCCATTTTTGTTATATCACTTCGGTTATTTTTCTCCATATAGTATTTTTCTAAATATCCTATATGTTCCGTTTTTATCTCTTATTGTATTGCCCTGTAGCATTGTTATTTTGATATGTATACCGATCATCCCGTTTCTTGCAAAAGGACTTGCGAATGTACTATCAATAGGTTTGAATCTTTCTAATGATTTTTTAAGTTATTGTGAAAACTTGCCATTTACCCGTCTTAATTTCGGGCAAACACCTATACTTCTTGTAACTCTATATTGCGTGAGTATTATTAGTGTATTGATGGTTTGGGAAAGGCGAATGTCGAAAGCGATTATGTGTATAGCTTTGGGTATATTTCTACTTATTAGTACATGTCATTATGTATATCCGTATTTTCGGGAAAGTGGAAGTGTTACATTTCTTGATGTTGGACAGGGGGACGCGATATTAATTCGCCTCCCGTACGATAAAGAGATTTATCTTATTGATACTGGTGGAACAATTCGTGTAAACAAGGAAGAATGGCAGCGGAAAAAGCATGAATTTTCTGTTGGAAATGATATTTTGATTCCGTATTTACAAAAGGAAGGTATTAAAAAAATCGATAAGTTAATCGTAACGCATGGCGATGCGGATCATATAGGTGCTGCGCAAGAGTTATTATCAAATATAATCGTAAAAGAAGTCGTATTTGGCCGAAAGGAACAAGATGCGGAATTAGAAAAAGTAGTAAAGAAACAGGCGTTAGAAAAGGAAGTGAAAATAAGCGAAGTGGGGGAAGGGGAGAGTTGGAGTGTAAATGAGGCGGAATTTTTTGTGTTAGCTCCAACAGGAAAAGCAAGAAGTGAAAATAACGCTTCAATTGTAATATGGGCAAAATTAGGAGGGTTAACGTGGCTGTTTACAGGTGATTTAGAAGAAGAAGGAGAGAAGTCCTTAATAGCTATGTATCCAGATTTAAGGGCCGATGTTTTAAAGGTTGCTCATCATGGGAGTAACACGTCGTCTATAGCGCCTTTTTTGAGCGCTGTACAGCCTAATATAGCGGTTATTTCTGCCGGTGAGCGTAATAGGTATGGACACCCTAATAAGGAAGTTATAGAGCGTTTGGAGAATATGGGGATTGGAATATGGCGCACGGATAAGCAAGGTGCTATTTCCTATGTTTTTAAAGGGGAACACGGAACCTTTCGTAGTAAAATCACATATGATGAAACACATAATAGATAAAAAGAAGACTGCCAGTAAGCAGCAGTCTTTAAGAACCGATAAATTTAATAACAGTTGCAATGATGAAAAGTGTTGCGAAAAAACCAAATGAGACGATAAATCCTACCCCTGAATCAATAGCGTCATTGCGTTTACTTTGAACGTTTTGTTCAAAATCATTCATTTAGAATCCCTCCCCAACATTCCACTTTAGTATAAAATATTGTCAGAAAAAAATCTACAATTTCCATATGAAGAGAAATATAGCATTTTTACTACTTTTAAATCATGAAGTAACGTGAGTTTTTTGTTTCCAAGCATGTTAACAGTTGGCACTTATACTCGAATTTTTATTGTGAATAATAAAGGGAAGGTGATTACCGCACACCAATAAGAAACCCGGGGCTTATTGCGTGGCGTTTAATATAAATAAAGGGACGGGTTATACAGCCTGTTCCTTTGTACTTGTAAAACAAAAGCTAGGGCATTAGTATAAATATATATTGCCAAGTTAGGGAGTAGGAAAAAGTATGAGTGATATACATAAAAAGATTAAAAAGAAGCAGTTTTCGCCGTTGTATTTACTGTATGGAACGGAAGCGTTTTTTATAAATGAAACGATAAAGCTTATTACAACAGAAGCGCTTGAAGAGGAAGATCGCGAGTTTAATGTTGTGACATATGATTTAGAAGAAGCATATTTAGAAGATGTGGTTGAGGATGCACGTACACTTCCTTTTTTTGGAGAACGTAAAGTGCTATTAATAAAATCACCACTATTTTTAACTTCACAAAAAGAAAAGTTAGAGCAGAATATAAAAATTTTAGAAGAATACATTGGGGAGCCTTCTCCATTTTCTATTCTTGTTTTTGTTGCGCCTTACGAAAAACTGGATGAACGAAAAAAAATTACAAAACTATTAAAGAAAACAGCGGATGTAGTAGAAGCGAATGCGATGCAAGTGCAGGATGTTCAGAAGTGGATTGTTGCTCGCGCGGATGAAGTACATGTACATATTGATAATGGTGCTGTTAGTTTGTTGTTAGAGCTTGTGGGAAGTAATGTAACGATGTTGGCAAAGGAAATGGACAAGTTAACGTTATACGTCGGTATGGGCGGAGAGATTACTCCAAAACTTGTTGCAGAGCTTGTGCCAAAATCAGTTGAACAAAATGTGTTTGCTTTAACAGAAAAAGTGGTGAAAAAAGATATAGCGGGTGCGATGCAAATTTTGGATGGATTATTTA
Organism: Bacillus cereus; assembly: GCF_007678085.1. GTDB lineage: Bacteria > Bacillota > Bacilli > Bacillales > Bacillaceae_G > Bacillus_A > Bacillus_A cereus_BE. Next base: position 548,945 of record NZ_VEDW01000002.1, read on the forward strand.
CGCAGCAGGAGGAACCAATTAAACTGCTTGCGTTATTAGTGAGTCAATTCCGCTTGCTCCATCAAGTGAAAGAGTTACAGCAACGTGGTTATGGGCAAAATCAAATTGCGTCTCATATTGGTGTGCATCCATATCGTGTAAAGTTGGCGATGAATCAAACGAAGTTTTTCTCTTTTGAAGAATTAAAAAAAGTGATTATAGAATTAGCGGAAGCTGATTATAGTATGAAAACAGGAAAAATGGATAAGAAACTTGTGCTTGAGTTTTTCTTAATGCGGTTAAATCATATGTGATGAAACAAAAAAGTTCACGTGCTAAGCACGTGAACTTTTTTGTATATAAAAAAACGATCCAAATGGATCGTTTTTTAAACGCCTTACGCGTTTACTTGTTTCGCTAAGCGAGATTTTTGACGAGCTGCAGCGTTTTGGTGGATAAGACCTTTACGAGCTGCTTTGTCAAGTTTTTTAGAAGCAGTTTTGAAAGCTTCTTTAGCATTTTCAAGATCGTTATTAGTAACTAAAGCTTCTACAGTTTTAACAGCAGAACGCATGTCAGACTTGATAGAAGCGTTATGTGCACGACGCTCTTCGCTAAGTTTAGCGCGTTTGATAGCAGATTTGATGTTTGCCATACTTTTCACCTCCCTGGTGCAATCGAATGACTCGATTCATAACATAGAACAAGTGATATTCTATCAAACGGTGAAGAGAATTGCAATAGTATATCAATGAAATTTCACGTAAAGGAAAGAATGACCTTATATAACTTTGGGAAATCTAACGATATTTACTATGAATTACGGAGGAGATACGATGAAAGAACCATTAGATTTAAGTAAATATAGCGTTAGAACTGACCTTGCTGTAGAGGCACATCAAATGCTGCAAGAGCGTCAAGAAGAGCAAAAAGAGATACAAGGAGTTATTGTAAAAGAGAGGGAAGAAGAAGGTGTTACTATTACGAAAGTAACGATTGATGAAGTTGCCTCTGAATCGATGGGGAAAAAACCTGGGAGTTATTTAACGCTTGAAGTACAAGGTATACGTCAACAAGATACGGAATTGCAACAAAAAGTAGAGCGCATTTTTGCAAAAGAATTTTCTTATTTCTTAGAAGAGGTTGGTGTTACGAAAGAAGCGAGTTGTTTAATTGTTGGTCTTGGGAATTGGAATGTAACGCCAGATGCGCTTGGACCGATAGTTGTAGAAAATGTATTGGTAACGAGACATTTGTTTCAATTGCAGCCTGAAAGTGTAGAAGAAGGGTTTAGGCCTGTTAGTGCAATTCGGCCGGGGGTAATGGGAATTACAGGAATCGAAACGAGCGATGTCATTTATGGAATCATTGAGAAGACGAAGCCAGACTTCGTCATTGCAATTGATGCATTAGCTGCCCGTTCTATTGAACGAGTAAATAGCACGATACAAATTTCTGATACGGGAATTCATCCTGGATCAGGTGTTGGGAATAAACGTAAGGAACTAAGTAAAGAAACATTGGGTATTCCTGTTATCGCGATTGGTGTTCCGACTGTGGTTGATGCCGTTTCGATTACAAGCGATACAATTGATTTTATTTTGAAGCATTTTGGCAGGGAGATGAAGGAAGGGAACAAACCTTCCCGATCTTTGTTACCAGCTGGCTTTACATTTGGAGAAAAGAAAAAATTAACAGAAGAAGATATGCCGGATGAAAAGAGCCGGAATATGTTTTTAGGTGCTGTAGGTACACTGGAAGATGAAGAGAAGAGAAAATTAATTTATGAAGTGTTATCTCCTCTTGGCCATAATTTAATGGTGACTCCGAAAGAAGTGGATGCTTTCATAGAGGATATGGCAAATGTAATAGCGAGTGGTTTAAATGCAGCCTTGCATCATCAAATTGACCAAGATAATACAGGAGCATATACACATTGATGGGAAGAGACGATAATTGTTTAAGTCGCTTTTCGCTTTTATGCATATGTAGTGCGGCCATATGTTTATTTATGGTAATAACAGGGGTGGCACTTGCTAATCATGGTTTGAAGAGTATGAAAGGTTATCAGCAAATGTCATATGAACAAATCGCTCATATGACAGGAACAGAGGGCGCGGGTGCAGAATCAGAAATTTTGGGAAGTTCGTTTTCCGTTACCGAAAAACAAAAACAATTAGAAAGCTTAAAAAGTTTTAATGTTGTAGAAGGAATTGGTATGGCAATAGCAAGTGCTACTTATGAAGTAACAAAGTTTGGAACGGATATAGTTGTTGGGAAAGTGAAAGAGATTTTTAGTTAAGGGTAGCAAGAAGAACGGTTGTCTTATCATTTTGTACGACAGCCGTTTTTTAATTTGAAAAAGGTTTGTCTCTTATGGTTTGTTCGCATAAGATATAGATAGAATGATTTGTATTGTAAGCAGCACGAGTTTTCATTGAATCTTTGCTGCTCTATTGATATAATCAGTGCTAGTGTATATTGGCGAGACTATTAGGAGTTGAGAACATAGATGAACAAAGAAGAAAGAGCAAAAAGACAGTCCAAAATTCGTAATTTCTCTATCATTGCTCATATTGACCACGGAAAATCAACGTTAGCAGACCGTATTTTAGAGAAAACAAACGCGTTAACACAACGTGAAATGAAAGCTCAATTGCTTGACTCTATGGATTTAGAGCGTGAGCGTGGTATTACAATTAAATTAAACGCAGTACAGTTAACGTATAAAGCAAAAGACGGTGAAGAATATATTCTTCACTTAATTGATACACCAGGACACGTCGACTTTACGTATGAAGTATCTCGTAGTTTAGCGGCTTGTGAAGGTGCAATTCTTGTAGTAGATGCAGCGCAAGGTATTGAAGCGCAAACGTTAGCAAACGTATACTTAGCGCTTGATAACAATTTAGAAATTTTACCGGTTATTAATAAAATCGACTTACCAAGTGCAGACCCAGAACGTGTACGTCAAGAGGTAGAAGATGTAATCGGTTTAGATGCATCAGAAGCTGTACTTGCTTCTGCAAAAGCTGGGATTGGTATTGAAGAAATTTTAGAACAAATCGTTGAAAAAGTACCAGCACCAACAGGTGATTCTGAAGAGCCGTTACAATGTATGATTTTTGACTCTTTATATGATCCGTACCGCGGTGTAATTGCTTATATCCGTGTTGTAAATGGAACGGTAAAAGTTGGCGATAAAGTACGTATGATGGCAACTGGTAAAGAATTTGAAGTAACAGAAGTAGGTGTATTTACACCGAAGACTACGCAACGTGATGAGTTAACTGTAGGTGATGTAGGATTCTTAGCGGCATCGATTAAAAATGTTGGTGACACACGTGTTGGTGATACGATTACACATGCGAAACGTCCAGCTGCAGAGCCGTTAGCAGGTTATCGTAAATTAAACCCAATGGTATTCTGTGGTTTATATCCAATTGATTCTGCACGTTACAACGACTTACGTGATGCGTTAGAAAAATTAGAGTTAAACGATTCTGCACTTGAGTTTGAACCAGAAACGTCTCAAGCGCTAGGATTTGGTTTCCGTTGTGGTTTCTTAGGACTTCTTCACATGGAAATTATTCAAGAACGTATTGAACGTGAATTTAAAATTGACTTAATTACGACAGCGCCAAGTGTTATTTATAAAGTTTATTTAACAAATGGTGAAGATGTTATTGTTGATAATCCATCTAATATGCCAGATCCACAGTCTATTGATCGTGTAGAAGAGCCGTTTGTAAAGGCTTCAATTATGGTTCCGAATGACTATGTTGGAGCTGTAATGGAAATTTGCCAAGGGAAACGTGGAACGTTTATTGATATGCAATATTTAGATGAAACACGTGTTACACTAACATATGAAATTCCGTTATCAGAAATCGTATATGACTTCTTCGATCAGTTGAAATCAAATACGAAAGGATATGCATCGTTTGACTACGAGTTAATTGGTTATAAACCATCTAAACTTGTGAAAATGGATATTCTTTTAAATAATGAACAAGTCGATGCTTTATCATTTATCGTGCATCGTGATTCAGCGTATGACCGTGGTAAAGTAATCGTAGAGAAATTAAAAGACTTAATTCCAAGACAACAGTTCGAAGTACCAATTCAGGCGACTATCGGAAACAAAGTTGTAGCGCGTTCTACAATTAAGGCGATGCGTAAAAACGTACTTGCGAAATGTTACGGTGGTGATATTTCTCGTAAGCGTAAACTTCTTGATAAGCAAAAAGAAGGTAAAAAACGTATGAAGTCTGTTGGTTCTGTAGAAGTACCGCAAGAAGCATTCATGGCTGTACTGAAAATGGATGACAACTAATAATTGATTGTTATTTCATGCGAATTGATATAAAAAAGAAGTCGTTTATACGGCTTCTTTTTTATATCATTACTTTTTAGACAACGTAGCTGCTCTCATTTACAATAGTGAGAGAGCTTTTTAGTTCATATAGAGTTAGGAGTTTGTTAATGTCCGAAAATATTCGAAAAGATATTCACGAGAAAATACAAAATGGCAATTTTAATTGTGAAAAGGAATTGACGCTTTCTATTATTAGTGGGAAGTGGAAAGTTGTGATACTGTGGCATCTTGGTGTGGAAGGGCCGCATCGTTTTAGTGAGTTACAACGATTATTCCCGAGTATTTCTCATAAAGTTTTGTCGAACCAATTAAAAGAGTTAATGGAGGATGGGATTGTTGACCGAACAGTATACCCAGAAATTCCTCCGCGAGTGGAGTATTATATGACGGAATTAGGCATGTCGCTTTTACCGATCGTTGAAATGATGTATGATTGGGGAAAAATGCGGATGGAACAAATTCGTAATACGTTAGAGAAGTAAAGATTCCTCCCAAGCGCGGAGGTTTTCTTTTTAGAAAGGTAGGAGTTATATTTGGTGCAAGCTGCATATATTCATATTCCGTTTTGTCAGCATATTTGTCACTATTGTGATTTTAATAAAGTGTTTATTGAACGCCAGCCGGTCGATCAATATTTAGAGTATTTAGAGAAAGAGATAATAAATACAGTCCAAAAGGTACCGTTTGATAGTATGAAAACGATTTTTGTTGGTGGAGGAACTCCGACAGCGTTAAATATGGAGCAAACAAAAAAGTTACTAGATATTATAAACCGTCGTTTACGTCCATTTGCCCCCAATTGTGAATTAACATTTGAAGCGAATCCGGGTGATTTACCGAAAGAAAAGTTAAATGTATTGCTAGAAGGTGGAGTGAACCGAATTAGTTTTGGTGTGCAAACATTTCGAGATGAATTGCTTGAGAAAATTGGACGCAAGCATACGAGGGAAGATGCGTTTGTAGCAATTAGAGAAGCGCAGGAAGTAGGCTTTAAAAATATAAATGTAGACATTATTTATGCTCTACCAGGGCAGACGATAGAAGATGTAAAAGAAACGTTAGATATTGCTTTTACGCTCGGTGTACAACATTTCTCGGCCTATTCATTAATTGTGGAACCGAAAACTGTGTTTTATAACTTAATGAATAAAGGTAAATTAAGACTTCCAGGTGAAGACCATGAAGCGAAAATGTATGAAATGGTAATGGATGAAATGGAGAAACACGGCTATACCCAGTATGAAATTAGTAATTTCTCAAAAGGTGATAATGAAAGTAGACATAATCTCACATACTGGAATAATGAAGAGTATTATGGATTTGGAGCTGGAGCGCATAGTTATGTAAATGGAGAACGTATCCAAAATGTAGGGCCGCTCAAGCAATATTTTAATAAAATTGATGAAACTGGATTTCCGTATTTAGATGTTCACGCGGTGACGGAGAAAGAAAGAATGGAAGAAGAGTTGTTCTTAGGGCTTCGAAAAACAAAAGGTGTATCTAAAATAGCGTTTCAAAAGAAATTTAATATGGAAATGAATCAGGTTTTTGCGAAGCAGTTACAAAGTAACCAAGAACAAGGGTTGCTTGAAGAGAGTGATGGGTATGTTCGTTTAACGCGAAAAGGAAAGTTATTAGGGAATGAAGTATTCCAATCATTTTTGATTGACTAATTAAATGTTCCATTAACGTGAAAAAGTTTCATTATTTCGTGACGTTTCCGTTGACAATTGAATGTCAATTTTGGTAAGTTATTAATAGATTTAGCACTCAAAGACAAAGAGTGCTAACAGAGGTGATGATGAGATGCTTACGGAACGTCAGCTCTTAATTTTACAAACAATTATTGATGACTTTATTGGATCAGCGCAACCTGTTGGGTCGAGGACGTTGGCTAAGAAAGATGAAATTACGTATAGTTCAGCTACTATTCGAAATGAAATGGCTGATTTAGAGGAACTGGGATTTATTGAGAAAACGCATAGTTCTTCAGGGCGTGTTCCTTCTGAAAAAGGATATCGTTTTTATGTAGACCATCTTTTAGCGCCGCAAAACTTACCGAACGATGAAATTGTACAAATAAAAGATTTATTTGCTGAAAGAATTTTTGAAGCGGAAAAGATTGCACAGCAATCGGCTCAAATTTTATCAGAGCTTACGAATTATACGGCCATTGTTCTTGGACCGAAGTTAAGCACAAATAAACTTAAAAACGTACAAATTGTACCGCTTGATCGTCAAACTGCAGTCGCTATTATTGTAACGGATACAGGGCATGTACAAAGCAAAACGATTACCGTTCCGGAATCTGTTGATTTATCAGATTTAGAAAAAATGGTTAATATTTTAAATGAAAAGCTGTCGGGCGTACCAATGGCAGAACTGCATAACAAAATCTTTAAAGAGATTGTTACAGTTTTACGTGGGTATGTTCATAATTACGATAGTGCAATAAAAATGTTAGATGGTACATTTCAAGTTCCTTTATCGGAAAAGATATACTTTGGAGGAAAAGCAAATATGCTTTCGCAACCAGAGTTCCATGACATTCACAAAGTAAGATCCTTGCTGACGATGATCGATAATGAAGCCGAGTTTTATGACATTTTGCGTCATAAACAAGTAGGTATTCAAGTGAAAATCGGTAGGGAAAACTCTGCGACGGCCATGGAAGATTGTAGTTTAATTTCTGCAACATATTCGATTGGAGAAGAGCAGCTTGGAACAATTGCTATTTTAGGTCCGACAAGAATGCAATACTCTCGGGTAATTAGTTTGTTACAGTTATTTACGAGACAATTTACTGATGGACTTAAAAAGTAAATGAGAGTAATACATTCGCTCAAGTAATGAAATTTTCATTGCTGTGTGTAATATATAATGCTTAGGTAATTGTGTTCAGCATAATACCTAATACCTTTTAAGGAGGTGAATATTGTGGAAGAGCGTAACGAACAAGTGGTAGAAGAAGTAAAAGAAGCGCAAGTTGAAGAAGCTGTCACGACAGAAAACAGTGAAAAAACTGTAGAAGAAAAAAGTGAGGCTGCTCTTTTACAAGAAAAAGTAGATGAGTTACAAGCGAAACTAACGGAAACGGAAGGTCGCACATTACGTCTACAAGCTGATTTTGAAAATTATAAGCGTCGTGTCCAAATGGATAAACAGGCTGCTGAAAAATATAGAGCACAAAGTCTAGTTTCAGATATTTTGCCAGCTCTTGATAATTTTGAAAGAGCGATGCAAGTGGAAGCAACTGATGAGCAAACGAAATCCTTGTTACAAGGTATGGAAATGGTGCATCGTCAATTGTTAGAAGCGCTGACTAAAGAAGGTGTTGAAGTGATTGAAGCTGTTGGTAAACAGTTTGATCCTAATGAACACCAAGCTATTATGCAAGTGGAAGATAGTGAATTTGAATCAAACGCGGTAGTTGAAGAATTCCAAAAAGGCTATAAACTAAAAGACCGTGTGATTCGCCCATCAATGGTAAAAGTAAATCAATAATTTACATAAAAGTAGGAGGATTCGCCATGAGTAAAATTATCGGTATTGACTTAGGTACAACAAACTCTTGTGTAGCTGTTATGGAAGGTGGAGAACCAAAGGTTATCCCAAATCCAGAAGGAAACCGTACAACACCTTCTGTTGTAGCTTTCAAAAATGAAGAGCGTCAAGTTGGGGAAGTTGCAAAGCGTCAAGCAATTACAAACCCAAATACAATCATGTCTGTTAAACGTCATATGGGTACAGACTACAAAGTAGAAGTTGAAGGTAAAGATTATACACCTCAAGAAATTTCTGCAATCATTTTACAAAACCTAAAAGCTTCTGCTGAAGCATACTTAGGTGAAACAGTTACGAAAGCTGTTATTACAGTACCTGCATACTTCAACGATGCAGAACGTCAAGCAACAAAAGATGCTGGTCGTATCGCTGGTTTAGAAGTTGAGCGTATCATTAACGAACCAACAGCAGCAGCGCTTGCTTACGGTTTAGAAAAACAAGATGAAGAGCAAAAAATCTTAGTATATGACTTAGGTGGCGGTACATTTGACGTATCTATCCTTGAGTTAGCAGACGGAACATTCGAAGTTATTTCAACTGCTGGTGACAATCGTCTTGGTGGAGATGACTTTGACCAAGTTATTATTGACCACTTAGTAGCTGAGTTCAAAAAAGAAAATAACATTGATTTAAGCCAAGATAAAATGGCACTTCAACGTTTGAAAGATGCAGCTGAAAAAGCGAAAAAAGATCTTTCAGGTGTAACACAAACACAAATTTCATTACCATTCATTAGTGCTGGAGCTGCTGGTCCATTACACTTAGAATTAACATTAACAAGAGCGAAATTCGAAGAGCTTTCAGCAGGGCTTGTTGAAAGAACGTTAGAGCCAACTCGTCGTGCATTAAAAGACGCTGGTTTTGCTCCAAGCGAATTAGATAAAGTTATCCTTGTTGGTGGATCTACTCGTATCCCAGCTGTACAAGAAGCTATTAAACGTGAAACTGGTAAAGAACCATATAAAGGTGTAAACCCTGATGAAGTTGTAGCATTAGGTGCTGCAGTTCAAGGTGGCGTACTTACTGGTGATGTAGAAGGCGTACTATTATTAGACGTAACTCCACTTTCTTTAGGTATTGAAACTATGGGTGGTGTGTTCACGAAATTAATCGAGCGTAACACTACAATTCCAACAAGTAAGTCACAAGTATTCTCAACAGCTGCTGATAACCAACCGGCAGTAGACATTCACGTATTACAAGGTGAGCGTCCAATGTCAGCTGACAACAAAACATTAGGTCGTTTCCAATTAACAGACCTTCCACCAGCACCACGTGGTATTCCACAAATCGAAGTAACATTCGATATTGATGCGAACGGTATTGTTAACGTACGTGCAAAAGACTTAGGAACAAGCAAAGAGCAAGCTATTACAATCCAATCTTCTTCAGGTCTTTCTGATGAAGAAGTAGATCGTATGGTACAAGAAGCAGAAGCAAATGCTGACGCTGACCAAAAACGTAAGGAAGAAGTTGAACTTCGTAACGAAGCTGACCAACTTGTATTCCAAACGGATAAAGTTGTAAAAGATTTAGAAGGTAAAGTGGATGCAGCTGAAGTTGCAAAAGCAACAGAAGCGAAAGAAGCATTACAAGCTGCGATCGAGAAGAACGAGCTTGAGGACATCCGTGCGAAAAAAGATGCTTTACAAGAAATCGTACAACAATTAAGTGTTAAATTATACGAGCAAGCTCAAGCAGCTGCAGGGCAAGCAGAAGGTGCACAAGGAGCACAAGATGCTGGCGCGAAGAAAGACAATGTAGTAGACGCTGAGTTTGAAGAAGTAAAAGAAGATAAGTAATATAAATAAGTAAGATGACAAAAAGTCAAAGTCAAGCGTGCCTTGGCTTTGGCTTTTTTCATGAATGAGAAGGAAAGTGTGAGGTTCTTAAGTTTTTAACTTTGCATACTGTAAGTGAGGAAACTTTGTTGCAAAGCACTTTCTTTCGGTGTTAAAATTACGTTTATGTGAAAGATTCGGGGGTTGTAAATTTATGAGTAAACGAGACTATTACGAGGTCCTTGGACTTAGCCAGGGTGCTTCAAAAGATGAAATAAAAAAAGCGTATCGTCGTTTGGCTAAAAAATACCATCCAGACGTAAGTAAAGAAGAAAATGCAATTGAAAAGTTTAAAGAAGTACAAGAAGCATACGAAGTATTAAGCGACGATCAAAAGCGCGCACAATATGATCAATTTGGTCATGCTGGTGCAAATCAAGGTTTCGGTGGCTTTGGCGGCGGAGGAGACTTCGGCGGTGGCTTCGGTTTCGAAGATATCTTTAGTTCGTTCTTTGGCGGCGGTGGCGGTAGACGTCGTGATCCAAATGCTCCGCGTCAAGGTGCTGACTTACAATATCAAGTTACTTTAGAGTTTGAAGAAGCTATTTTTGGTAAAGAATTAAATGTCGAGATTCCAGTAGAAGATCCATGTGATACTTGTAAAGGTAGTGGAGCGAAACCAGGAACTTCAAAAGAAACATGTAAACATTGTTCAGGTTCAGGGCAAGTAAGTGTAGAACAAAATACACCATTTGGTCGTATCGTAAACCGTCAAGCTTGTGGTCATTGTTCAGGAACTGGTCAAATGATTAAAGAAAAATGTACGACATGTCACGGTTCTGGTAAAGTACGTAAACGTAAAAAAATCAACGTTAAAATTCCAGCAGGTATCGATAATGGTCAACAAATCCGTGTATCTGGAAAAGGTGAAGCGGGTGTAAATGGCGGACCGGCAGGAGATTTATATGTTGTTGTTCATGTAAGAAATCATGAATTCTTTGAGCGTGAAGGAGATCACATTATTTGCGAAATGCCATTAACATTTGCGCAAATGGCACTTGGTGCTGAAGTGGAAGTTCCTACTGTTCATGGGAAAGTGAAGCTGAAAATTCCAGCAGGAACACAAACAGGAACAGAATTCCGCTTAAAAGGAAAAGGTGCTCCGAACGTACGTGGATACGGTCAAGGAGATCAATATGTAGTCGTTCGTGTTGTTGTACCGACGAAATTAACTTCACATCAAAAAGATTTATTACGTGAATTTGCGGGACAAGAAGAGCAGGATGATAGTTTATTTGGAAAGCTTAAACGTGCTTTCAAAGGGGAATAATGGAAATAAAAAATGGAGTTGGTAAATTGTGAAATGGTCAGAAATTAGTATTCATACAACAGAAGAAGCAGTAGAAGCTGTCTCTCATATTTTACATGAAGCTGGTGCTAGTGGAGTTGCGATTGAGGATCCAGCGGAATTGACGAAAGAGCGCGAGCAACAATATGGTGAAATTTATGCATTGAACCCAGATGAATATCCGGCGGAAGGTGTATTAATAAAAGCATATTTCCCGCAAACGGATTCTTTACATGAAACGATTGCAGGTGTAAAATCATCTATTGATATGCTTCCATCTTACGACATCGAAATTGGTACTGGAAATATTACAGTTAACGAAGTCAATGAAGAAGATTGGGCTACCGCTTGGAAAAAATATTACCATCCAGTACAAATTTCTGATACATTCACAATTGTGCCGACGTGGGAAGAATATACACCATCTTCTCCGGAAGAAAAAATTATTGAATTAGATCCAGGTATGGCGTTTGGGACAGGAACTCATCCGACAACAACGATGTGTATTCGTGCTTTAGAAAAAACAGTTCAGCCAGGTGACACTATCATTGATGTAGGAACAGGTTCTGGTGTACTTAGTATTGCAGCGGCAAAATTAGGTGCGTCTTCTGTTCAAGCGTATGATTTAGATCCGGTTGCAGTTGAAAGTGCAGAAATGAATGTACGTTTAAATAAAACAGATGATATCGTGTCTGTTGGGCAAAATAGTCTTTTAGAAGGCATTGAAGGTCCTGTTGATTTAATCGTAGCTAACTTATTAGCAGAAATTATTCTATTATTCCCTGAAGATGCAGCAAGAGTTGTGAAATCGGGTGGATTATTTATTACATCCGGCATTATTGCAGCGAAGGAAAAGGTAATTTCTGAAGCGTTAGAAAAAGCTGGATTTACAATTGAAGAAGTGTTACGAATGGAAGATTGGGTAGCAATTATTGCACGAAATGCGTAATATAGATTTTAGTCTATAATGAAAAGGGGAGTCTCTCACTATAAGGTGAGGGACTTGCCGTTTGTTATATGAAAAATGATAACGTTTCGTTCTTTTCGTAAGTGTTGACTTACGAAAGGAACGAAACTCTACTAAGGTGATTATATGCAACGTTATTTTGTAGAAGAAAAATATGTAAATGAGACAAGTATTCGCATTGTAGGTGATGACGTACATCATATCGCAAGAGTGATGCGTATGTCAGCTGGTGATCACATTTACTGCTGTGTAAACGGAAAAACAGCAGTATGTTCAATTGATGAAATTACCAGTGAATTTATTAATACGGCTATTGTAGAATGGGTAGAGGCGTCAAGTGAACTTCCTGTTTTCGTGACGATTGCAAGTGGACTGCCGAAAGGAGACAAGCTAGAGTTAATTTTCCAAAAAGGAACTGAGCTTGGGGCAGCTGCATTCTTACCATTTCAAGCATCTCGATCTATCGTAAAATGGGATGCGAAAAAAGCTGATAAAAAAGTTGAGCGTTTAAGAAAAATTGTGAAAGAAGCTGCGGAACAATCGCATAGAAGCGAAATTCCAGAAGTACATGCTCCGGCATCGTTTAAGCAATTGCTTTCAATGAGTAATGAGTATGATGTATGTCTCGTTGCGTACGAAGAGGAAGCAAAACAAGGTGAGAAGTCCAATTTTGCTAAAGCTTTAACGACGATGAAACCAGGTCAAAAACTATTGATTGTATTTGGACCAGAAGGTGGTTTAGCGGAGGAAGAGATTACTACGCTTAGTGAACATAAATTTGTACCATGTAGTTTAGGACCAAGAATTTTAAGAACAGAAACGGCGCCGTTATACGCGTTAAGTGCTGCTTCGTATCATTTTGAATTGATGGGGTGATGATCAATGTCAACTGTTGCGTTCCATACGTTAGGTTGTAAAGTAAACCACTATGAAACAGAAGCCATTTGGCAATTGTTTAAGCAAGGTGGATATGAAAGAACTGAATATGAAAAGAAAGCTGATGTATATGTTATTAATACATGTACAGTAACGAATACGGGAGATAAGAAAAGTCGTCAAGTTATTAGACGTGCTGTTCGTCAAAACCCGGATGCGGTTATTTGTGTAACGGGATGTTACGCACAAACATCTCCAGCGGAAATTATGGCGATTCCAGGTGTAGATATTGTAGTTGGTACACAGGATCGTGAAAAGATGTTAGGATACATCGAAGAATTCCGCAAAGAGCGTCAACCAATTAATGCTGTCCGCAACATTATGAAAACACGTGTATACGAAGAACTGGATGTACCTTATTTCACGGATCGTACACGTGCATCTTTAAAAATACAAGAAGGCTGTAATAACTTCTGTACATTCTGTATTATTCCTTGGGCACGCGGTTTAATGCGTTCTCGTGATGGAAAAGAAGTTATTAAACAAGCACAGCAATTAGTAGATGCAGGCTATAAAGAAATCGTCTTAACAGGTATTCATACAGGTGGGTACGGCGAAGATATTAAAGATTATAATTTAGCTGGATTACTTCGTGATATGGAAGCGGAAGTAGGCGGATTAAAACGTCTTCGTATTTCTTCTATTGAAGCGAGTCAGATTTCAGATGAAGTAATTGAAGTGTTAGATAAGTCAGAAGTAGTTGTGCGTCACTTACACATTCCGTTGCAATCTGGATCTAATACTGTATTAAAGCGTATGCGTCGTAAGTATACGATGGAATTTTTCCAAGAGCGTTTAGATCGTTTGAAAGAAGCGTTACCAGGCCTTGCGATTACATCGGACGTAATCGTTGGTTTCCCAGGTGAAACGGAAGAAGAATTCATGGAAACATACAATTTCATTAAAGAGAACCGCTTCTCTGAGTTACACGTGTTCCCTTACTCAAAACGTACAGGAACACCTGCAGCGCGTATGGAAGATCAAGTTCCTGAAGATGTGAAGAACGATCGTGTTCACCGCTTAATTGAACTATCTAATCAATTAGCGAAAGAGTATGCGTCACAGTTTGAAGGAGAAGTACTTGAAATTATTCCAGAAGAACAATTTAAAGAGGGCGACCGTGAAGGGTTATATGTAGGTTATACAGATAACTACTTGAAAATTGTATTTGAGGGTTCAGAAGAATTAATTGGTAAACTAGTGAAAGTGAAAATCACGAAAGCTGGTTATCCATATAACGAAGCGCAATTTGTTCGTGTTCTTGAAGATGATGTAAAAAAAGAATCAGCAAGCGCATAAAGTGAAATTTTAATCAGCGGGGGATGAATCCCCCGCTGATTATTAGCCTTCACCAATCGGGCTTTTACGGGCGGCACGATCCCCACCTAACTTCTTTGTTTTGGCTGAATTTTGAGGTGGGGGTCTTACTGCCTGGTAAATAGTGGGTAAAAAAGCATGCAAACGGAAACGATTTGCATGCTTTCTTTTTTAGTGGAGAAGTTAAGTACTGAAAATGTACGAAATGCGTAGTTGTGTCGTATATTGCTATATGAAAAAAGGTGTCATGACAAAAATATAGTTGTCTTCAGGAGAAAGGATAACAGCTATCTGCATAGTTTTTGAAAAAGGAAGAGCATCTATTCTTCTTTTATTCTGCCAAATAGTTGACCTGAAGTGATAAAATGTATTATAATCGTAAAAGACATGCTGAAGAAGTGTTTCTTTTTGCATGCTGAAGTTAGTATGTAAGTGTGATGTTTCGGAGGGAGGGAAAGAGAATGTCAAAAACAGTCGTTCGTAAAAACGAGTCTTTGGAGGATGCACTTCGCCGTTTTAAAAGATCGGTTTCTAAAACTGGTACACTTGCTGAAGCAAGAAAGCGCGAGTTTTATGAAAAACCAAGTGTAAAACGTAAGAAGAAATCTGAAGCGGCAAGAAAGCGTAAATTCTAAGAGAGGGTGTAAGTTATGAGTCTTCTCGGTCGTTTAAACGATGATATGAAACAAGCGATGAAGAATAAACAAAAAGAAAAATTAACCGTCATTCGTATGGTTAAGGCTGCTTTACAAAATGAAGGTATTAAACTGCAACATACTCTTACTGAAGAAGAGGAATTAACAGTTTTAGCTCGTGAAGTAAAACAGTATAAGGACTCCCTCCTTGAATTTAAAAAAGCTGGTCGTGAAGACCTTGTTGATAAACTGCAAAGTGAAATTCAGATTTTAAGCGCATATTTGCCGGAGCAATTAACTGAAGAAGACCTGGTTGAGGTAATCAAGCAAGTTATTTCTGAAGTTGGTGCGACTTCTAAAGCAGATATGGGTAAGGTGATGACTGCTGTTATGCCGAAAGTAAAAGGTAAAACAGACGGATCACTTGTGAATAAGCTGGTTATCCAGCTATTAGCATAAAAAAACGTCTCATTTCGTATGAGACGTTTTTTTATGCTTTTTTTCAGTTTGGACGTGATATTACAAGCTCTTTTTTCATACATATGGGATGAGAGGGGGTCTTTTGAGATGAAAAAATTAGAACAAATGAAGAATTGGTTAACGAAGCAAATAGACCTGCCAGTGGATGTGCTAATGGATCTACCTCGGATCACGCTTGTTGGGCAAGTGCATATCTATATAGAAAATCATCGAGGTTTATTAGTATTTTCAGATAAAGAAGTAAGATTGTTGTTAAAGCATGGTCAATTATTAATTAAGGGGCAATCCTTTGTTATTAAGACAATCCTTCCAGAAGAACTTTTGCTTGAAGGGATAATTGAGCAAGTGACGTTTTTGGAAAACGAACAGAAAGAGAAGTGAGGGAAACTTCCGTATGTGAAGTTTTTCTTCTTTATTCTAACAATTTGACCCTACTATTTAGTTTATTCTCGCTATTTATGGAAAATAAAACTCTTTATTTCATTTTCGTACGAGCTATTTTACTAATTAAAGTGAAAAGTAGTGTGTCTACTTTGGGAAAGGTAGTGAAGGTAGTAGATGAAAAATAAATGGTTTATAAAGTGGCTTGGGTATGTAAAAGTACGAATTGAAGGTAGAGGAGCAGAGCGGTTCGTTAACGAATGTGTACGTAGGAAATTATTAGTTTGGGACGTTAAGAAAATTGCTGATGAAACGTTAGTTTTTTGTATGCTATTACGAGATGTGAAAAAAATTAAGCCGATTTATAGAAAAAATGAATGTAAACTATATTTTATTGGGCGTTACGGTTTTCCTTTTTTGAATAAGCGTTTAATTAAAAATAGTGGATTTTTAATTGGTTTTTTAATTTTCTTTTTTGGTATGATTGCATTATCGAATATGGTTTGGAAAATTGAAATTACAGGAGCAAAACCTGAAACAGAATATATATTGTTGAAAGAATTGGACAAAATGGGTATTAAAAAAGGGAAATTACAATTCCAAATGCCTAGTGTAGAAGATGTACAACGTCATTTGACAGATAATATTAATGCGATTACTTGGGCGGGACTAGAAATAAGAGGAACGACGTACCATTTTAAAATTGTTGAAAAAAACGAACCGAAAAAAGAAAAGGAACAAAGGCCGCAAAATTTAGTGGCTAAAAAAGAAGCAATTGTTACAAAAACATTTGTTGAAGTAGGAAAACCAGTCGTTTTAAAAAATGACCATGTAGAAAAAGGACAACTTCTCGTATCAGGGATATATGGTAATGAGGAGAGTCCGACGATTGTTTCGGCGAAAGGTATTGTATATGGAGAAACGTGGTACACATCTCAGGTGAATGTGCCGCTAAAGACACAATTTCAAGTATATACTGGCAATACGTATAATGAGCATTACCTTACATTTGGAAGTGTGAAAATAAAAATATGGGGATTTCAACATGATAAGTATAAACGCTCTCGTACGGAAAGTGTAAAACATGATGTGAAACTATTTGGTTTTACACTGCCGATCGCGTACGAAAAAGATATCGTGCGAGAAGAGGAAGAAGCAAATCGAGAATATACAGAAAAACAGGCAATGAAAGTAGCGAAAGAGATGGCTGAAAAAGAACTAAAGAAAAAATTGGATGAACATGCTATGATTGTAAGTGATAAGATTTTGAGTAAAGAGGTTGAGGCGGATCAACTAAAAGTCACATTGCATTATACTGTGATCGAAAATATTGCAGAGTCACAACCAATATCCGAATCCGATATTCAAGGAGACTGAGTAATGGCAGAACAATTAGTAGAAATGAACCAACAATTGGAAAATACTAACGAAGCAATCGCTCTTTTTGGAGTCAATGATGCTCATTTGAAAGTAATTGAACGGGAACTGAATGTATCGATTGTAACAAGAGGTGAAACTGTTCATGCATCTGGAGCAGTTGAAACTGTGACACTCGTAGAAAAAATCTTACAGCAATTACTTGTTGTTATTCGAAAAGGTGTATCGATTGCAGAAAGAGATGTTGCGTATGCAATTCAGCTCGCACAACAAGGGAAAATTGCTCAATTTGAAGAGTTATATGAAGAAGAAATCTTTAAAACGGCAAAAGGTAAATCCATTCGTGTAAAAACAATGGGGCAAAGAAGATATATTCATGCAATGAAGAAGAATGATATTGTATTTGGAATAGGACCTGCTGGGACTGGGAAAACATACTTAGCTGTAGTAATGGCTGTGAGAGCTTTAAAGCAAGGGTATGTAAAGAAAATTATTTTAACGAGACCGGCTGTAGAAGCTGGAGAAAGTTTAGGTTTTTTACCAGGAGATTTGAAAGAGAAGGTAGATCCGTATTTACGTCCATTGTATGATGCATTGCACGATATTCTTGGACAAGAATATACGCAGCGTATGATGGAACGAGGTGTAATTGAAATCGCGCCTCTTGCTTATATGAGAGGGCGTACGCTTGATGATTCATTTGTTATTTTAGATGAAGCGCAAAATACAACGGGTGCACAAATAAAAATGTTTTTAACAAGATTGGGTTTTAGTTCTAAAATGGTTATTACAGGGGACCCTTCACAAGTAGACTTACCAAAAGGGGTAAAATCAGGGCTTTCGCTAGCTTCTAACATTTTATCTGGTGTATCAGGTCTTTCGTTCATTACGTTAGAACAAACGGACGTTGTGAGGCATCCACTGGTGCAACGTATTATTGAGGCATATGATAAAATGGAATGATCCTATTTGTCAGGATCATTTCTTTTTGTATTAAGGTTGGCGAACGACATATTTTTTACTATCATAAAAGATAAGAGAAATAAACTATAGGTACTGGTGTATCAAAATATTACCTAAAGGTATCGTTGACTAGAAGAAATGAAAGCTATAAATAGTTTCACTTTATTTCTGGAGAGGAGAAGGTATTGAAATCATGTTAAGATCTCAAGAAATTTCTAAGTGGTTTCGTAATTTACAACATTCGAAAAAACTAAGTTGGATTTCTTACGTTTTATTAGGGGCAGTGCTGTTTTTTGCACTTATGAATAATGTAAAACCAGAGCAATTAGATGTTGATATGTATTCTATTGCAAAAAAAACAATTCATTCTCCTATTAAAATTGAAGATAAGGTTATAACGGACAGAAAAAAACAAGAGGCCGCTCAAAAAGTTGGGGATCAATATACATATAGAAGTGAATATAAACAAAATAGAGTAGATATTGTAAATGATGTTTTTGCCAAGGTAAATGAAGTAATTCAAGAAATGAAAGCTGCTGGACCTGAAGAGCAAAAAAAGATGACCGATGCAAATAAATTAGAAAAGCTGAAGAAGAAGTTGCCGTCTAATTTAACAAAGGAATTATCTGATGAGAATTTATTATACTTTATTAATGCAGAACCGGATCAATTAGAATTAGCAAAGAACGCGGCTTTAACGTCTGTTAGTGTTATTATGGGTGGAAATATTAAAATGTCCGAAGAAATAGCAGCAAAAGAGCGGTTTGTTAATGAAATGAAAAGCCTCAATGTGAATAGCGGATTGAAGGAAGCTGTGAATGCGCTAGGATCATATGCGATTACAGCAAATTATTTTTATGATCCGGCTGTAACGAAAGAGAAGAAGAAAGCGGAAGAAGATTTAGTTCCACCGGTTTATATTCTTCAAGGACAAGTTATTGTTAGAGAAGGTGAAACAATTTCAAGTGATATGTATAATCAGTTGAAATTAGTTGGTTTATTAGAGAAAGGTAATAGTTTTCAGCCTTATGTTGGATTAGCAGTGCTCATCGGTGTGTTACTGTACTTTATGCATAAGCAGTTTGAAGTATTTTTACAGCGTAAAAGAGAAGATAGACCGTATATTTTAGCGTATATTACAATTTTGTCTATCACGATTGTTTTAATGAAAACGATTAGTTTGTTTCAAAAGCTTGAATATGCAGGGATTGCGTATGTTGTCCCAGTTGCGATGGGAACAATACTTGTAAAACTAATGATTGGCGATCGATTTGTATTTTTAACAAGTATGATTTTTTCTGTGTGCGGAAGTATTATGTTCAATGAAGGGGTAACAAGCACACTGAATTATAGTGTAGGTATTTATGTGTTATTAAGTTCATTATCAGTAAGCATTTTCTTAAGAGAAAAAAATCGTCGTACGATGATTTTGCAAGCTGGTATACTCGTTTCTATCTTAAATGTAGTCGTCTTAGCGGCGCTATTATTATTACGTAATGGGAATTTTTCACCTCTTGAAATTGGAACGCAATTATTGATGGCTTCCGTTTCAGGAATTATCTCATCCGTTTTAGCTATGGGGATATTACCATATTTAGAGAGTGGACTTGGAATTGTATCAAGCATGAAGCTTATGGAACTATCAAGTCCGAATCATCCGCTTTTGCGTAGAATTTTGTTAGAAGCGCCAGGAACATATCACCACAGTGTAATGGTAGCGAATCTTTCTGAGGCAGCTTGTGAAGCGGTTGGAGCAAATGGTGTATTAGCACGTGTAGGGGCGTATTATCATGATGTAGGGAAAACAGTACAACCGCAATTCTTTATTGAAAACCAGATGGGAATTGAAAATCCACATGATAAATTAGATCCTGTGACAAGTAAAGATATTATCATTGCCCATGTAACAGATGGAGTAAAAATGCTCGAAGAATACCATATTCCGCAAGAAATTATCGATATTGCTGGACAACACCATGGTACAACACTGCTTAAATATTTTTATTATAAGGCGATTAAAGAAGAT
The DNA here is from genome assembly GCF_007678085.1 of Bacillus cereus. Lineage (GTDB taxonomy): Bacteria > Bacillota > Bacilli > Bacillales > Bacillaceae_G > Bacillus_A > Bacillus_A cereus_BE. The sequence goes on from NZ_VEDW01000002.1 coordinate 569,077, forward strand.
AAAGAAAAATATACAGAAGAGATGTTCCGTTACCCGGGCTCAAAAGCAACTTCTAAAGAATCGGCAATCGTTGGTATTGCTGATAGCGTTGAGGCGGCGGTACGTTCTATGAATCACCCAACGCCAGATCAAATTAATAATTTAGTACAAAGTATTATTAAAGATCGCTTGCAAGATGGGCAATTTAGTGAATGTGATTTGACGTTTAAGGAACTACAAATCGTTGGAAAAACGTTATGTGAAACGTTAAATGGTATTTTCCATTCGCGTATTACATATCCGGAACCACCGGAAGAGAAGGAGAAAGAATGAGTTTATTAATTGATTTCATTGATGAAACAGAAGAAGTGAAAGAAGAATATGTGAATTTAATTCGTGAGATATTAGGAACAGCGGCTCAAATTGAAAAAATAGAGGCTGGTGCGGAGTTATCAGTGACATTTGTAGATAACGAACGCATTCGCGAGATTAATCGTGATTATCGAGATAAGGATCAGCCTACTGATGTCATTTCATTTGCTATGGAAGAAATGGGAGAAGGAGAAATGGAAATTGTAGGTGCAGAGATGCCACGTATGTTAGGCGACCTTATTATTTCTATTCCGAGAGCGAAAGAACAAGCTGAAGAGTATGGGCATTCTTTTGATCGTGAACTTGGCTTTTTAGCGTTACATGGCTTTTTACATTTACTTGGTTATGACCACATGACAGAAGAGGATGAAAAAGAAATGTTTGGAAGACAAAAAGAAATTTTAGAGGCATTTGGCTTAGGTCGATGAAAAAAGGAAAACTTATAAATAGTTTTGGATATGCTATAGCAGGTATATTCTTTTGTCTTCGTCATGAACGAAATATGAAAATTCATTATTTAGCCGCAGTCATTGTTATATGCTGCGGCTTTTATTTCCATATTACGAAAGTAGAGTGGATGATATTACTTATTGTAATAGGAATTGTAATGAGTTTAGAAATGGTAAATACGGCTGTGGAAAAAACAGTAGATTTAGCGACTACCGATATACATCCGTTTGCGAAAATTGCAAAGGATGTCGCAGCGGGAGCAGTTTTATTGTTTGCGATAATAGCCGTTATAATTGGTGCTATTATCTTTTTACCGTATGTGGTATAGTTGCATTCCAAAGCTTTTATTAAGCTTTGAAAGTGCCGTAAAGGCCTTTAATAAGAGAGTGTATCTATTCACAGCTGTGAACAGGAAGGATGCGGGAATATGAATAGTGAACAATTAATTCAAGAAGCAATCGAAGCGCGTAAAAAAGCGTACGTACCATATTCTAAATTTCAAGTAGGTGCAGCATTATTAACACAAGATGGAAAAGTATATCGTGGATGTAATGTTGAGAATGCATCATATGGCTTATGTAATTGTGCAGAAAGAACAGCTTTATTTAAGGCGGTTTCTGAAGGAGATAAAGAGTTTGTAGCTATCGCGATTGTGGCGGACACAAAGCGTCCAGTACCTCCTTGTGGAGCATGTCGACAAGTTATGGTAGAATTATGTAAACAGGATACGAAAGTATACCTATCAAATCTACATGGTGACGTTCAAGAGACGACAGTCGGAGAGTTGTTACCAGGAGCATTTTTAGCGGAGGATTTACATGAATAGAAAAGGTTATAAATCAGGTTTTGTCTCTATTATTGGCAGACCGAATGTTGGGAAATCTACATTTTTAAATCGTATTATCGGCCAGAAAATTGCCATTATGAGTGACAAACCACAAACAACTCGTAATAAAATTCAAGGCGTATATACAGAAAATGATTCACAAGTAATTTTCATTGATACACCAGGAATACATAAACCTAAACATAAATTAGGCGACTTCATGGTGAAGATGGCTCAAACGACATTAAAAGAAGTTGATATTGTTCTGTTTATGGTCAATGCGGTTGAAGGATTTGGTCGTGGTGAGGAATTTATCATTGAGAAATTAAAAGAAACGAAACAACCAGTATTTTTAGTAATTAATAAAATCGACCAACTTCATCCAGAGCAATTATTAGAGTTAATTGATCAATACCGCAAACTACATGAGTTTGCAGAGATTGTACCAATTTCTGCATTAGACGGTAATAATGTGGACGCTTTAATTGGAACAATTAAAAAGTATTTACCAGAAGGACCACAATACTATCCAGATAATCAAGTAACGGATCACCCAGAGAGATTTATTATTGCAGAGCTTATTCGTGAGAAAGTACTACATTTAACACGTGAAGAAGTGCCGCATTCTGTGGCTGTTGTTATCGATGCAATTCAAAAACGCGAAGGCGGGGCAGTTTATATCAATGCAACGATTGTTGTGGAACGTCCATCGCAAAAAGGGATTATTATCGGAAAACAAGGGAAGATGTTAAAAGAAGTTGGTAAGCGAGCTCGTTTTGATATTGAAGCATTACTTGGTTCTAAAGTATTTTTAGAAGTATGGGTAAAAGTGCAAAAAGATTGGCGTAATAAAATGTCTCAGCTTCGTGACCTTGGTTTCCGCGAAGACGAGTACTAAAATAGAGTAAAGCTGTAATCAGCGGATGTTTTGTTCATCCGCTGATTATTGGTTTTTATGAGTTTTGATAAATTAGGAAAAATTTTTCTCACATGAAAATGGACAAAATGGGTCAATTTAATAACAACAAAGGAAATTGGTTTATAGGCTACGCTTATTGAGAAAGGTGGATTCTTATGCTAGATTTTACCTGGAAGTTTTTCTCCAAAACAGGAAGCATTGAAACGTACTTGCTTTTGAAAGAAATGGAAAAAGACGTAAACGATGAGATGGATCAACATGAAGAGGAGCTAGCGCATCTAGACTCTCCAATTTCTTGACCCGTTTTGTTCAAACCTTGGATGGTGACGAACATGTTTCAAAAAGTTGAGGGCATCATTATCCGTACGACAGATTACGGAGAAACGAACAAGATTGTTACAATATTCTCAAGAGAATTGGGTAAGGTAAGTGCAATGGCAAGAGGAGCGAAAAAACCGAAAAGCCGGTTAGCATCTGTTTCGCAACTTATGACACATGGTAATTTTCTTATTCAAATGGGATCTGGACTTGGAACTTTGCAACAAGGCGAGATTATTTCAACTATGAAAGAAATTCGCGAGGATATATTTTTAACTGCTTATGCATCATTTATTATTGAGTTAACTGATAAAGCAACAGAAGATAAAAAACATAATCCATATTTATTTGAAATGTTATATCAAACGTTGCATTATATGTGTGAGGGTGTTGATCCAGAAGTATTATCATTAATTTATCAAACGAAAATGCTTCCGGTATTAGGGATGCGCCCGTACTTTGATACATGTGCGATTTGTCATCAAGAAACAGATTTTGTCGCCTTCTCTGTTCGGGAAGGCGGTTTTCTGTGCTCGCGTCATGCTGAGCAAGACCAGTATCGCATACCAGTGGGGGAAGCTGTTCATAAATTGTTACGTCTTTTCTACCACTTCGATTTACATAGACTTGGCAATGTATCAGTGAAGGATAGCACAAAAAAACAAATGCGTTTAGTATTGAATACATATTATGATGAATATTGCGGGATTTATTTGAAATCAAGACGTTTCTTAGAACAACTTGATAAGTTTCAAATATAATTTTGGGCCGTATACGGTCCTTTTTACATCCTATCTTTTTCGAATAGCATATTTAGTATATAATATTTAAGAGATAGTATAACTTTTTTCGTTGTGCATTAAAGGTGGTGATTATCATAGAGCTGAATAAACGGCAAGAACATATCATTCAGATTGTAAAAGATCACGGTCCTATTACAGGGGAGTCAATTGCTGCGCAATTGGGATTAACACGTGCAACGCTAAGACCAGACTTAGCAATTTTAACGATGGCTGGTTATTTAGAAGCGCGTCCACGCGTAGGTTATTTTTATACGGGTAAAACTGGGGGGCAGCTATTATCTGAAGCTGTTAAGAAAATTAAAGTACAAGATTATCAATCTAGACCAGTTGTAATTGATAAAAATGTATCAGTATACGATGCGATTTGTACTATGTTTTTAGAGGACGTAGGTACATTATTCGTTGTAGATCAATCGACTCTATTAGTTGGCGTTGTATCTCGTAAAGATTTATTACGAGCTAGCCTAGGAAAGCAGGATTTAACCTCTCTTCCGGTTAATATTATCATGACAAGGATGCCAAATATTGCGATGTGTCGTAGAGAAGATTCTTTATATGATATTGCGATGGAATTAATAGAAAGACAGATTGACGCGATGCCAGTTGTAAAAGATACGAAACAAGGTTTAGAAGTGATTGGACGAATTACAAAAACAAATATTACACGTGCGTTTGTAAACTTAGTAAATAACGAATAAGTGTAATTTGTTTAAAGTGAGGTAATGTAATGGATAATAAAATCGTATATGTCGTATCTGACTCTGTTGGAGAAACGGCTGATTTGGTTGTTCGAGCGGCAATGGGGCAATTCCCATTTGCTCCTGATATTAGACGTGTACCGTATGTAGAAGATACAGGGACATTAAAAGAAGTGATTTCGATTGCTAAGAGCAATCAAGCGCTTATTTGTTTTACGTTAGTAAAGCCTGACATGCGTCAGTATTTAGTGACAGAGGCTGCAAAAGAGGGCGTAGAAGCATATGATATTATCGGGCCTCTAATTGATCAAATTGAAGAAATTACAGGGCAAGTGCCGAGATATGAGCCGGGTGTTGTTCGTAGATTAGATGAAGAATACTTTAAAAAGATTGAAGCGATTGAGTTTGCTGTAAAGTATGATGATGGTAGAGACGCACGTGGTATTTTAAAAGCAGATATCGTATTGATTGGTATTTCACGCACATCAAAAACACCACTTTCTCAATATTTAGCTCATAACAAACGCTTGAAAGTTGCTAATGTACCACTCGTACCAGAAGTAGATCCGCCTGAAGAATTATATCAAGTGGCTAAAGAAAAATGCTTCGGTTTGAAAATTACGCCAGATAAGTTGAATCATATTCGAAAAGAGCGATTGAAATCACTTGGACTAAGTGACGGTGCAACATATGCCAATATTAATCGTATTAAAGAAGAAATTGATCACTTTGAGAATGTAGTTAGTAAAATAAATTGTCAAGTAATTGATGTATCGAATAAAGCGATTGAAGAAACAGCCAACATTATTGTGAATGCAGTGCAAAACCAAAAAATGTTTTAGCACATTTACCAAAGGTGAATGTGCTTTTTTCGCTCGTGAGAAACACAATGCCTGTTGATTTCGTAATAGATTATAGCGGAGTGGTTATACTTATATTCTTCTGTCTTTTTATTATGCTAAAGGCACGGTTTCTTTATCCTGAAATAGAAGATGAAAAAATAAAGGGATATGTAGCGTAGTTGAAGAAAATATATTATAATAAAAAATTGTGATAAAAACCTATATTTTACGTTTAGACTTTAATTTTTCAGAATAAACTAGGGATAGGATTTACGAAAAGACATGTAATTACGTTAAATCGACAAAATCTATACAAGAAAACGCACATTATGGAAGGATTCGCAGAAGGGATGTAGAATACAGAAATATGCAAAACATCAATATCGTATTAGTTGATGTAGGTGCATATCCTGTGAATGCTGAAAATTGTGCAAGTTGGAACGAAAGTTCATGTCGAAATTTTGTTTGTCACATCGTATGCTCATCGTTTAAGGAAGCAGCAAGGAAAATTGGATCTATGTAGATACTGAATAAGTTAAAGTTGATTTTTTATATGTATCAACATGCAAAAGAAACAGATCTCGTGATCACATAGGATATGGTACTTGCTAGTCTTCTTGTAAAAAAATGTATATGTATTGTCTCTAGGAGGTACATTTGTAACAGATGAGCAAATGGATACAATTTTATATAGTAGGTACGTATCTGCGAAATTACGCAGAAAAAGGCCTACAAAATCGTTTGATAACGTGATCGACAACACTTTCTAATAAGTTTAGAAAAAATATTGTCGAATTATAAAGGAATTTTTTAATTTATATCGAATACAAAATACGACACGGAGATGGATTTATGGGGAACAGAATTCCCGAAGAAGTTGTTGAACAGATTCGGACGTCATCGGATATTGTAGAAGTAATTGGTGAATACGTTCAACTTAGAAAACAGGGGCGTAACTATTTCGGCCTTTGTCCATTTCATGGTGAGAATTCTCCTTCATTCTCTGTTTCATCTGATAAGCAAATTTTTCATTGCTTCGGATGTGGAGAAGGTGGAAATGTATTTTCCTTTCTAATGAAAATGGAAGGACTGGCTTTTACCGAGGCTGTTCAAAAGCTAGGTGAAAGAAATGGAATTGCGGTTGCAGAGTATACATCAGGACAAGGACAACAAGAAGACATATCTGATGACACTGTCATCATGCAACAGGCTCATGAACTTTTGAAAAAGTATTATCATCATTTATTAGTAAATACAGAAGAAGGAAATGAAGCACTTTCGTATTTGTTAAAACGTGGTATTACGAAAGAAATGATTGAGAAGTTTGAAATTGGTTATGCGTCACCTGCTTGGGATGCAGCAACGAAAATTTTACAAAAAAGAGGTTTATCGCTGTCTAGTATGGAACAAGCTGGTCTTCTCATAAGAAGCGAGAAGGATGGTAGCCATTATGATCGCTTCCGTGGAAGAGTTATGTTTCCGATCTATACGTTACAAGGTAAAGTGATAGCGTTTAGTGGAAGGGCGTTAGGAGATGACACTCCCAAGTATTTAAATAGCCCTGAAACACCGATTTTTCATAAAAGTAAATTGTTGTATAACTTCCATCAAGCGAGGCCGTTTATTAGAAAACGTGGGCAAGTGGTCCTTTTTGAGGGGTATGCCGACGTACTAGCTGCGGTAAAAAGTGGTGTGGAGGAAGCTGTTGCGACAATGGGAACAGCTTTAACTGAAGAACAAGCAAAACTTCTGCGACGTAACGTTGAAACTGTTGTTCTTTGCTATGATGGTGATAAAGCAGGGCGGGAAGCAACGATGAAAGCAGGGCAATTATTGTTGCAAGTTGGTTGCCAAGTGAAAGTCACATCCTTGCCAGATAAGCTTGATCCTGATGAATATGTGCAGCAATATGGGACAACTGCTTTTGAAAATCTTGTGAAATCAAGTATAAGTTTTGTTGGTTTTAAAATAAATTATTTGCGTTTAGGGAAAAATTTGCAAGATGAGTCTGGCAAAGAAGAATATGTGAAAAGTGTTTTAAAAGAGTTATCGTTGCTACAGGATGCGATGCAGGCAGAATCATATTTGAAGTCGTTATCGCAAGAATTTTCGTATTCAATGGAAACACTTTTGAATCAATTGCACCAATATCGCAAAGAACAAAAGGTACAGCAAAAACAAGTAAAGCAGGTTTCTAAGCCATCTCAAATTGTTCAAACAAAACCGAAGTTAACAGGTTTTGAAAGGGCAGAAAGAGAAATTATTTACCATATGTTGCAAAGTCCAGAAGTGGCTGTTCGTATGGAATCCCACATAGAAGATTTTCACACAGAAGAACATAAAGGGATTTTATATGAACTATACGCATATTATGAAAAGGGAAATGAACCTTCAGTCGGAACATTTTTAAGTTGGCTCTCTGATGAAAAGTTGAAAAATATTATCACTGATATTTCGACGGATGAATTTATTAATCCAGAATACACAGAAGAAGTGTTACAAGGCCATTTGGAGACACTTAGACGTCATCAAGAAAAACTTGAAAAGACGGAAATCATCTTTAAGATAAAACAAATGGAAAAAACAGATCCTGTAGAGGCTGCTAAATATTATGTAGCATATTTACAAAATCAAAAAGCGAGAAAATAGCTTTTTTGATAAATTTTTAGTATAATGAATGTTTGTATCTCGCGTAAGGAGGGGAACAGATGGCTGACAAACCAGCTCGTTCTAAACAAATTGAAACTGAAATGACCCTTGAGCAAGTGAAAGAGCAACTCACTGAGCTCGGAAAAAAACGTGGCGTTCTTACATATGAAGAGATTGCAGAACGCATGAATGGGTTTGAAATTGAATCCGATCATATGGATGAATACTATGAATATTTAGGTGAACAAGGGATTGACTTAGTTGGCGACAATGACAACGACGAAGGCCCGAATAATCGCCAAATAGCAAAATCGGAAGAAGAATTCGACCTCAATGATTTAAGTGTACCACCAGGAGTTAAAATCAACGATCCTGTTCGTATGTATTTAAAAGAAATTGGTCGTGTAGATTTACTATCTGCAGAAGAAGAAATTCGACTTGCAACGCGTATTGAAGAAGGCGATGAAGAAGCGAAACGTCGTCTTGCAGAAGCAAACTTACGTCTTGTAGTAAGTATTGCAAAGCGCTACGTGGGCCGTGGTATGCTTTTCTTAGACTTAATCCAAGAAGGGAATATGGGTCTAATTAAAGCGGTTGAAAAGTTCGATTATCGTAAAGGTTTCAAATTTAGTACGTATGCAACTTGGTGGATTCGCCAAGCAATTACACGTGCGATTGCAGACCAAGCAAGAACAATTCGTATCCCAGTTCATATGGTTGAAACGATTAATAAGTTAATTCGTGTACAACGTCAATTATTACAAGATTTAGGACGCGAACCATCTCCAGAAGAGATTGGTGAAGAAATGGATCTTGCTCCAGAAAAAGTACGCGAAATCTTAAAAATTGCACAGGAGCCAGTTTCTCTTGAAACACCAATTGGTGAAGAAGATGACTCCCATTTAGGTGATTTTATTGAAGACCAAGAAGCAACATCGCCTGCGGACCATGCAGCGTATGAATTGCTAAAAGAACAATTAGAAGATGTGTTAGATACACTAACAGATCGTGAAGAAAATGTTCTGCGTCTTCGTTTTGGTTTAGATGATGGACGAACTCGTACGCTTGAAGAAGTTGGGAAAGTATTCGGCGTAACGAGAGAACGTATCCGTCAAATTGAAGCAAAAGCACTTCGTAAATTAAGACATCCAAGCCGTAGTAAGCGTCTTAAGGATTTCTTAGAATAGGTTCTTTTTAAGTTTACTTCACCTTTGTGAAGTAAACTTTTTTATTTTGTTAACTTTTGTTAAACTTTAGCTATCGGCAACGATTACAATTTCTTGTAATTTATTTTACAGAATTGTCTTTTGATTTGCAAATGCTCATTTTTCGATTTTTCGATTAATTTTGTTTATTCTATACAAAAATATATGTAGAAAAGTGAAAAATATGATGAGAAACGTTAATAATTATCGAAATAATAAGCGATATAACAATAAAAAACAATAAACTGAATTTATGGAATATTTTTAACGATTAGTAGTTTACTCTTTTCTGATAGAGCGTTTTCAAGTACAATGGAAATGACTGAATCATCTAACTATTTAGGGGTATAGAGGGGGGAGGAGAGATATGAAACGTAATCCGCTGATTCCGTTCGCTCTTATTGCAGCATTAGGTATTATCGTTATGTTTGTATTTTCATTTCAGGGGCTAAATAAATCTAAAGAGTTAGCTGATGCAAAAAATGGCGGGAAGCCAGCGCAAACAGCATCAAAGCCAGAGGATATTGTGAAGCAAAGCTGTACGAGCTGCCACGGTGATCAATTACAAGGGGCAGTAGGACCTAATTTACAAAAAATTGGTGGAAAACTTTCGAAAGAAGAGATTCAAGAAGTTATTTCGAAAGGTAAAGGAAACATGCCACCTAATTTAGTTCCAGCTGATCAAGCCGCTAAAGTAGCTGATTGGTTATCGAAGAAAAAATAAAGTTTCGTATGACAAGTCTTTTGCTTATGCAAAGGGCTTGTTTTTCTATATTTTCTAAAATACGATGAGTGATAGAGAACTGAATTGTTGTTATGGGCTTGCAACAACTACTATAAATTCATTATCATGGAGACAGACTGACAAGAGAAGGAGTAATGGAAATACATGAATGAAGTAAAGCTTTCAAAACGATTAGAAGAAGTTGTACGTGAGATACCAGTAGGATCTACAGTTGCTGATATTGGATCAGATCATGCGTATTTACCGTGTTATACAATAATAAATAATATTGCTACTAAGGCAGTTGCTGGAGAGGTTGTGGATGGACCATTTCGATCTGCTCAAGCAACCGTAGCTGAAAGTGGCTTACAAGATAAAGTGGATGTGCGTAAAGGGAATGGATTAGCTGTTATAGCGCCAGGAGAAGTAGATGTAATTACGGTTGCTGGAATGGGCGGAGCGTTAATTCGTGACATTTTAGAAAGTGGTAAAGACAAATTAGAAGGGGTAACGCGTTTAATTCTACAGCCGAATATTGCAGCGCACCACATTCGTGAATGGTTTATTGAGAATGGATGGGAGCTTATCCATGAAAAAATCGTAAAAGAAGATGGGAAAATTTACGAGATTATAGTAGGAGAGCGTGGAGACATCACGGTGCCTTATTCTGAAAATAAACAAGCGGAATTGTTTATGGGGCCATTTTTAATAAAAGAAAAAAGTGAAGCTTTCGTTGAAAAATGGGAAGGAGAATTGAAAAACTTCCAAAATATTTTAAAGCAGTTAGAACGTGCGGCTGATTCTGAAGAAACAAAAGCGAAGCGTGCGGAAGTAGAAGCGAAAATGAAAATGATAGAGGAGGTTTTATCATGAGTAAAATTCCAAACGGCCATGAAATTATTTCTTTATTTGAAAGTATGTATCCGAAGCATTTGGCGATGGAAGGAGATAAGATTGGCCTGCAGATTGGAGCGCTTAATAAACCTGTACAGCACGTATTGATTGCGTTAGATGTAACGGAAGAAGTTGTGGAGGAAGCAATTCAATTAGGAGCGAATGTCATTATTGCGCATCACCCTTTAATTTTTAATCCGTTAAAAGCGATTCATACAGATAAAGCGTACGGAAGAATTATTGAAACATGTATTAAAAATGATATTGCAATCTATGCAGCGCATACAAATGTGGATGTTGCTAAGGGCGGGGTAAATGATTTACTTGCTGATGCGTTAGGATTGCAAGATACAGAAGTTTTGGCACCGACATATGCAGAAGAAATGAAAAAGGTTGTTGTGTTTGTGCCAGTAACTCATGCAGAAGAAGTACGAAAGGTATTGGGAGACGCAGGTGCTGGTCATATCGGCAATTATAGCCACTGTACGTTTAGTAGTGAGGGTACAGGCACGTTTGTACCTCAAGAGGGGACAAATCCTTATATCGGGGAAACTGGACGGTTAGAACGTGTAGAAGAAGTGCGAATCGAAACGATTATTCCAGCTTCACTACAGCGAAAAGTGATTAAAGCAATGGTAACGGCACATCCATATGAAGAAGTAGCATATGATGTGTATCCACTTGATAACAAAGGTGAAACGTTAGGGCTTGGAAAAATAGGATATTTACAAGAAGAAATGACACTTGGACAGTTTGCGGAACATGTAAAGCAATCATTAGATGTAAAGGGTGCGCGAGTTGTTGGGAAATTAGATGATAAAGTGCGCAAAGTAGCTGTACTTGGTGGCGATGGTAACAAATACATGAGCCAAGCTAAGTTTAAAGGAGCGGATGTATATGTAACAGGTGACATGTATTACCATGTTGCTCATGATGCGATGATGCTCGGTTTAAATATAGTCGACCCAGGACATAACGTTGAAAAAGTAATGAAGAAGGGTGTACAAAAGCAATTACAAGAAAAAGTGGATGCAAAGAAACTCAATGTACACATTCATGCTTCGCAGTTACATACAGATCCATTTACATTTGTATAAGAAAAATAAAAACCGTTGCTCATATAGGCAACGGTTTTTATTATTGTTCTTTTTTCACTTTTACACGAGGTAATATTTTTTGTAACGGTACTTTTCGAACTCTCTCCCATGTAGCGGGATTCATTGGGTCATATTGATCTAAGAAAGCGATAACTTCTTTCGTAATTGGCGTTGGAGTAGAAGCACCTGCTGTAACAGCTACGTTTTCTACACCTTGTAGCCATTCTAATTTGATTTCACTTACATCTGCAACGCGATATGCTTTCGTACCAGCGATTTCTTGTGATACTTGTGCTAAACGGTTTGAGTTGTTACTTTTCGGATCACCGACAACAATTGTTAAGTCTGCAACATCAGCTTGTTTAGCAACAGCTTCTTGGCGCACTTGAGTTGCTAAACAAATTTCCTTATGAAATTCTGCTGTTGGGAATTTCTTCTGAATGTCCTCCATTAAATGTTGAACATCCCATTGGCTCATCGTTGTTTGATTTGTAACTAAAATTTTATCCGTTGGAATTTCTAATGTTTTTAAATCATCAGCTCTTTCGATAAGATGAACGATGTCAGGTGCAATACCAACTGCGCCTTCAGGTTCTGGATGATTTTTTTTGCCGATATAAATGACATGGTAACCTTCAGCTTTCTTTGCTTCAATAAGGTCATGTGTTTTTGTAACATCTGGGCAAGTGGCATCGATTGTTGTTAAACCTTTTTCTTTTGCACGTTGTTTAACTTCTGGAGAAACACCGTGTGCAGTGAAAATAACAGTACCAGAATCGATTTTATCTAAAATGTCTAATCGACTTGGTCCGTCTAATGTGATGATGCCATCTTCTTCGAATGCATCTGTTACATGTTTGTTGTGAACAATCATACCTAAAATATAAATAGGTCTTGGTAATGATGTATCTAATGCGGCGTTACGTGCAATAACCATCGCGTCCACAACACCGTAGCAATAACCACGAGGGGAAATTTTAACAATTTTCATATGAGTAATCCTCTCCTTCTAAACAAGGGATACTTTTGTGCATAGTCTTTTACATTATAAAGGAGGAGTGGATAGAAAACAAAGGATTGTTACACATATAGTTTTGGTTTTGTTGCTATTTTTTGAACAGGCTCCTCTCTTAATTCTTTTTCTATGACTGGCTCAATCACTATTTTTTTTCTTTTTCTTTTTTTTTGCGGAGGAGGCGGAGTTGCTGCCTCAACCTTTTCTGTTATGTCTTCAGCCTGATTTTCAGTTGAATCTTCTTCCGTACTTTTGCCAGCGGTGAGGATTTTAACAATGCTTGGTAGGTTACGCATAATAGGACCGTACTGTTCGACGACAGGACTTACAGATTGAACGACTTGGGATACTTTTTCGATATTGTTAATCATATTAGTTGGATTCGAAATTAAATTTGCAAAAAAACTGCCGATGCCGCTACTTGATGCTGCTGTAGTTGCTGCACCGCCGCGCGTTTCGTTTGATTCGTACATTTGAGGGGGAATCATTTGCTCTGGATGCTGCTGCATGTATGGTTGATATTGCTGGGAGTAGTGCGGCGGGTATTGCTGTTGGTAGTGCTGTTGATATTGAGGCGGCGGTTGCTGGTGCTGATGCATCATTGGCGGTGGTCCTTCCATTTGTCGATAAGGTGGAACCATTTGCATGAAAGGCTCGGTTGGATCGTGTTTTTTAAAGAGTTTAGCAAGGAACCCTTTCTTTTTTTGTGCCATCGGTGGTAGCTGTGGAATTGGATATGGCGTATAAGGTTGCCGCCCTTGATTCGGATACATTTGCCTTGTGGGGGATTTTGGAAACATGTGAGAAATCCTCCTTTCTTCAGTTAGGTATATACACATACAATATGCAATAAGGGGGAAGAAGGTTAGTTTTTGAAGGAAAAACCTAAACTAAAGATGGATTTTACTTGTAGATTTCGATATAATGTAGACTTGACTGATTTGTGCGCGCAGTAGAAATTTAGAAAGAAGGTGTAACTTATGACACAACAAACTTTTACACAGTATGATTTTAAACCATTTTTAATAGATGCAGTTCGTGAACTACGCTTTACAGAGCCGACAGGAATTCAACAGAAAATTTTCCCAGTCGTGAAAAAAGGTGTAAGTGTAATTGGACAATCCCAAACAGGTTCTGGGAAAACACATGCATACTTACTTCCTACATTGAACAGAATTAATGCAAGTCGTGAAGAAGTACAACTTGTTATTACAGCGCCTACTCGTGAGTTAGCACAACAAATTTACGAAGAAATCGTGAAATTAACAAAGTTTTGTGCGGAAGATCAAATGATTACAGCACGTTGTTTAATTGGTGGAACTGATAAACAACGATCAATTGAAAAGTTGAAAAAACAACCTCATATTGTAGTTGGAACACCAGGACGTATTAAAGACTTAGTAGAAGAACAAGCACTATTTGTTCATAAAGCAAATACTATTATTGTCGATGAAGCAGACTTAATGCTTGATATGGGATTCATTCATGATGTAGACAAAATTGCAGCACGCATGCCTAAAAACTTGCAAATGCTAGTTTTCTCAGCAACAATTCCTCAAAAACTAAAACCGTTTCTGAAGAAATATATGGAGAATCCAGAGCATATTCATATCAATCCAAAACAAGTTGCGGCTGGAAATATTGAGCATTATTTAGTACCTTCTAAACATCGTAACAAAATCGATTTAGTAAACAAAATGTTGCTACAATTTAAACCATATTTAGCAGTTGTTTTCACGAATACGAAGAAGATGGCGGATCAGGTTGCTGACGGATTAATGGAACGTGGCTTAAAAGTTGGGCGAATTCACGGAGATTTATCACCGCGTGATCGTAAAAAAATGATGAAACAAATTCGTGATCTTGAATTCCAATATATTGTTGCAACTGATTTAGCAGCACGTGGTATCGATATTGAAGGAATTAGTCATGTTATTAACTACGAACTTCCATCAGATTTAGATTTCTTCGTTCACCGCGTTGGAAGAACAGCGCGTGCAGGGCATTCAGGTATTGCAGTGACGATTTATGATCCAGCAAACGAAGAAGCGTTAGATAGTTTAGAAAAACAACGTCATATTGAGTTCAAGCATGTAGATTTACGCGGAGATGAGTGGGCGGATTTAGGTGAACGTCGTCGTCGTAAGAGCCGTAAAAAACCAAATGATGAACTTGACGTTATGGCAACGAAAGTTATTAAAAAGCCGAAAAAAGTAAAACCAAACTATAAACGTAAACTTGCAACAGAACGTGACAAAGTGAAGAAAAAATATAGCAATAAAAAAAGATAAGGGGAGCCCCCTTATCTTTTTTTATCCGGCTATTTGCGGGATAATAATCAGTGGGAATGGAAAAACACTGATTAAAGTTGCGCTGTAGCTAGTTACAATTTGCGTAGTGTTTTAGGAACAAACAATTCACTACATATTTCTACAAATTATGCTATCATTATATCTATTGTATATTGAAGAGGTGATTGTATGTTAAAGATTGGATCTCATGTTTCCATGAGTGGTAAGAAAATGTTATTAGCAGCAAGTGAAGAGGCTGTTTCATACGGTGCAACGACGTTTATGATTTATACAGGTGCACCGCAAAACACACGAAGAAAACCAATTGAAGAATTGAACATAGAAGCAGGAAGAAAACATATGGAACTAAACGGTATTGAGGAAATTATCGTACATGCTCCATATATTATTAATGTTGGGAATACGACGAAGCCAGAAACCTTCCAATTAGGTGTAGACTTCCTTCGTATGGAAATTGAAAGAACATCGGCATTAGGTGTGGCGAAACAAATCGTTCTTCACCCAGGTGCGCACGTTGGTGCAGGAGCAGATGCTGGTATTCAACAAATTATTAAAGGGCTTAATGAAGTATTAACGCCAGATCAGACGGTTAACATTGCGTTAGAAACGATGGCAGGAAAAGGAACAGAATGCGGTCGTAGCTTTGAAGAAATTGCAAAGATTATTGATGGTGTAAAATATAATGAAAAATTATCAGTATGCTTTGATACGTGTCATACGCACGATGCAGGATATGATATTGTAAATGATTTTGACGGCGTATTAAATGAATTTGATAAGATTGTTGGTATTGATCGTTTGCAAGTACTTCATATTAATGATAGTAAAAATGTACGCGGCGCAGGAAAGGACCGTCATGAAAATATCGGTTTCGGTCATATCGGTTATAAAGCGTTGCATCATATTGTGCATCACCCGCAGTTAATGCACGTACCAAAAATTCTTGAAACGCCATATGTAGGTGAAGATAAAAAAGATAAGAAGCCGCCATATAAATTAGAAATCGAAATGCTGAAAAATGGTGCATTTGATGAAGGGATTCTTGAGAAAATTAAAGCGCAATAAGCAATAAGGAGGGGATTTTCCCCTCCTTATTTTAGTAGTTGTTGAAATAAAGTATTTACTTGTTGGGCAGTAGCAGGGGAGGTTACTTTTGCTATTTGTTTTAAGAGCTCTAGTCGTTCGTTATTATCGTAAATGTTAATATTCTTTCCTTTCATAAGTAAAACAATTTGATCAGCTTGTGCAGTCGTAATAGAAACTTCATATTCTTTGCTATATTTCAATAACTCTTTTGTGGAAATATGATTTAATTTTTTATTTACAAGTTGTTTAATGAGGTTCATCGAGTTATCCTCCTTCACACGTTCTTCTATCGAAATATATGAGTACGTAGCTTGTACATATTCGTATAGAGTTTCTTTTTTCATGAGAAAAAGAAGCGTATGTTATAATATAAGGACAAAACTATAGAAAAAGAGTATAGGGAGGACTTATGGAGCAAAAGCAACATCGAAAAGAAAGTGTTATCCATCTTATTTATCGTTTAGTTATGATTATTTTTGGGGCAGCGTGCGCAGCGGTAGCGATTGAACTATTTTTAATGCCAAATAAAATTATTGATGGTGGAATTATTGGTATTTCTCTTATATTAGATTATCTTACTCCTAATATTTGGTGGTTAAGTTTCTCTACTTTAGTCGTTGTTCTCAATATCCCATTTATGTATTCAGGTTATAAGCAAATCGGAAAAACGTTCATGCTATCTTCAGCGTTCGGTATTGTAGCTTTAGCGTTTATTGAATCAACGTTACATGCTGTTCCGCCATTTACAACAGAGCCCATTTTAGCGACAGTGTTTGGTGGTCTTATTTTAGGTCTTGGTGTAGGGCTCGTTATTCGTCATGGTGGATCAATGGACGGAACAGAAATTATGGGTATTTTATTAACGAAAAAATTACCTTTCTCTGTTGGCGAATTTGTAATGTTTGTGAACTTATTTATTTTTGCATGGGCAGCATTTGTATTTGGTGTTGAACAAGCTATGTATTCTGTTATGACGTACTATATTGCATTTAAAACAATTGATACAGTCATTCAAGGTCTAGATGAAACGAAAGCAGTTTTAATTGTATCAGATCAATATGAGGAAGTATCAAATGCGATTTTGCATCGTCTTGGCCGTGGAACTACAAAGCTTGTAGCAAAAGGCGGTTACACGGATAAAGAAAAAGAGGTTATTTATGCCGTTGTAACGCGTCTGGAAGTGACAAAGCTGAAATCAATTGTGTATGAAATTGATGAAAATGCATTTGTTACGATTATGAGTACACAAGAGACAAATGGTGGTAAGTTTAAATCAGCTATTCACTAAAACATGTATCCTGCTATTTGAGGGTAAATAATCGATAAGGGATGACCTCATCTAATTAAGATTTCATTTTATAGGAATATTTTGCGAAAGCAGAGAATTTTTCTCTGCTTTTTGTTATAATAGTAAGGTTTCTTGAAAAAATAGATATATTTTAGGCAGATTGGTTTACAACTATAATAAGCTGTACTATAATTCAAATAGATATAAATCGGAATCATTCTGAATTAAAATAGGTGAGATGCTATGAATAATATATTAGAAATAGAAGGACTGTCATTTCGATATGAAGATCGAAATGTGTTAGAAGATATTAATTTGCAAGTTCCGAAGGGAGCTTTTTTAGGTTTAGTTGGGCCAAATGGTTCTGGGAAATCAACTTTGCTAAAATGTTTATTAGGCGTTTTAAAGCCAAAACAGGGAAGTATTCGTTTGTTTGGTGTTGATAGTAAGAAGTTTAAAGAATGGAACAAAGTTGGTTATGTGTCGCAAAAGGCAAATAGCTTTAATTCTGGTTTTCCGGCAACTGTTTTTGAAGTTGTATCAATGGGACTCGTTTCGAAAAAAGGGCTGTTTCGCTTTTTTACGAAAAACGATAAGGAAAAAGTAGAAAAAGCGATTGCTGATGTAGGGATGAGTGAGTTTCAAGGGCGCAATATCGGAGAACTTTCTGGTGGACAACAACAGCGTGTATTTATTGCTCGTGCGCTCGTTAGTGATCCTGAATTACTTATTTTGGATGAGCCCACTGTTGGAATCGATGTGAAGAATGTAGAAAGTTTTTATGAGATATTAGAGGATTTAAACAAAAGGTTAGGAATCACATTAATTCTCGTTACGCATGATATGGGAGCTGTTACTGAGAAAGTAACACATGTTGCATGCTTAAACCAACATTTACATTTCCATGGAAATGTTGAGAAGTTCCGAGAGTTAGAAGATGCGGAAATGTCCGTCTTATATGGACATCATGTTCATCGTTTAGAACACGAGCATGGGCATCACGGGAGGATATAATGATACAAGATTTTTTACAATATGACTTTTTACGTAACTCTTTATATGCAGGGATTTTAATAGGACTTGTTGCGCCGCTTATCGGTGTATTTGTTGTCATTCGCCGTATGTCGCTTATTGCGGATGCATTAAGTCACGTGACATTATCGGGTATTGCTGCAAGTTTGCTACTAGAAAAAACAATTTTCACAGGGGGGTTTTTAAATCCGTTATATATGGGAATGGTTTTTTCTATTGGTGGGGCGTTACTAATCGAAAAATTACGTACTGTATATAAACATTATCAAGAATTAGCAATTCCGATTATTCTTTCAGCAGGAATGGGGATTGGTGTTATTTTTATATCACTTGCAAATGGATTTAACACAGATTTATTTAGTTACTTATTTGGGAGTGTAAGTGCTGTAACAAGTACGGATTTAATAATCATCGGCATTGTAGCAATTGTTGTTATTGTAACGATTACTTTATTATACAAAGAGTTATTTTTACTATCGTTTGATGAGGAATATGCTGTATCAACTGGTTTGAGTGCAAAGTGGATTCACTTTATTTTCATTATATTGGTTGCTCTTGTCATTGCAGTATCAATGCGTGTAGTAGGGGTTCTTCTCGTATCATCATTAATGACGTTACCAGTTGCAGCAAGTATTCGTATTGCAAATGGATTTAAACAAACAATTTTCTTTTCCATTTTATTTGGTGAAATTGCAGTAATTGGTGGAATGTTTGCTTCATATCAACTTAATCTAGCGCCAGGTGGTACAATTGTTATGATAGCAGTTCTTATTTTAATTGGTGCGATTTTATGGAAAAAGAAAAAAACTGCATAAAGTAGGGATAGATATGAATCTAACAGAAGCTTTACGCCTAATGAAAGATAAAGGATACAAACATACTGGGAAAAGGGAAGAAATGCTCAGGTTATTTGCAGCTCACAATCGTTATTTAACGGCGAAAGACGTTTTAGAGCATATGAAGGATGATTATCCAGGTCTTAGCTTTGATACGATTTATCGTAACTTAACGGTGTTTGCTGAAATCGGTGTTTTAGAACAAACGGAATTAAACGGTGAAAAACATTTTCGTTTTACATGTTCAATTATGGAACATCATCATCATTTTATTTGTTTAGATTGCGGAGGGACGAAAGAGATTACTTCCTGCCCGATGGATTTTATGAATAAAGATTTTAACGGTTATGAAGTAACAGGTCATAAGTTTGAAATATACGGCCGTTGTCCAAAATGTGCAAAGTAAAAGCTCGTCAGTTATATAACTGATGAGCTTTTTTACGTAGAAAAGAAGGTTGCTCACAAATGTTGTGGGCAACCTTCTTTTTATTGTTCTTGTGTTTCTTTTTCTTTTTCTCGTTCAGCAGCCATTTCAGCAGCGATTACGTCGATTTCTTTTTTCAGTTCTTCTACCATTATTTCTTCTGGTACTTTACGAACAACTTGCCCTTTACGGAATAATAATCCTTCTCCACGTGCGCCGGCAATGCCAATATCAGCTTCACGAGCTTCACCAGGACCATTTACAGCGCAGCCAAGTACTGCAACTTTAATTGGTACTTGTAGTGTAGAGATATATTCTTCCACCTCGTTAGCAATGCTAATTAAATCAATTTCAATACGACCGCAAGTTGGGCAAGAAATAAGTGTTGCTGCATTAGATGCAAGGCCGAATGACTTTAATAGTTCACGCGCAACTTTTACTTCTTCAACTGGGTCAGCACTTAATGAAATACGTAGTGTATTTCCGATGCCTTTATTTAAGATTGCTCCAAGACCAGCGGCACTTTTTACAGTTCCAGCAAATAATGTTCCAGATTCTGTAATACCTAAATGTAATGGATAATCAAAAGCACGTGCAGCTTTTTCGTATGCTTCAATTGCTAAATTAACATCAGAGGCTTTCATAGATACGATAATATCGTGGAAATCTAAGTCCTCTAAAATTTTAATGTGATGTAGGGCGCTCTCGACCATACCATCTGCAGTTGGGTATCCGTACTTTTCTAAAATGTGACGCTCTAATGAACCTGCGTTTACACCGATACGGATTGGAATACCGCGTTCTTTTGCTGCATTTACAACAGCTTCTACTTTATGGCGACGACCAATGTTACCTGGATTGATACGTACTTTATCAATGCCACCTTCAATTGCTTTTAAAGCAAGGCGATAATCAAAATGAATATCAGCAACAAGTGGAATGTTGATTTGTTTTTTAATATCAGCAATAGCATTTGCCGCGCGTTCGTCTGGAACAGCAACACGCACGACTTGACAGCCAGCTTCTTCTAAACGTTTAATTTCAGCAACTGTTGCTTCAACATCATGTGTTTTTGTTGTTGTCATACTTTGTATAATTAATTCATTATTACCGCCAATTGTTAAATTACCGACTTTAACTGGACGTGTTTTTGTACGATGAGTCATTTCATTCACGAATAGATCGCTCTCCTTATAAAAGAAGTTTCTTATTTAGTCCCTTATATCAATGATAGTATACGTGACATAGGGCTATAGAAACCGAAGTGCTCGGTTTCACTTTTACTATTGTATCAGCGCCTTTATGTAATTGACAAGGATTAAGTGATTGCTTATTGATATAACGGGAATTTATAAGACTTTCCAATTTGTATTTTTGTAGCAGATGTACTTTTGTTCAGCTGTTTAAAGTCATCAATTACCTTTTCAATAGAAGGGATTTTTTTCTTGTTAATTTGTTCAGTAATAGAAAGAACTGTCTCACCTGTTTTGACTTCAATTGTTTTATAAGAGACATCTGTTTCTTTTTCTGCTTTGTTCTCTTTCTGTTGTTTTGTATCTGTACTTTCTTGTTTTATCGTTTGGGCTGCAGTTGTTTTTTTATATGAACTTAACATCGGTAAAGTGCCGATTTTTATATCGTAATAAAATATATAACCAAGAACAAGCACGAATAAGAATACACCTAATCTTTTCATATTCTTCACTCCTTTGCTAGGAATATATGCTTGTCCAAAAAAAAAATGCCTATTTAGGCATTTTTTTCGTTATTATTTTTCTTTCGGTTTGGGAACTTCTTTAATCGTTAAGTATAGAACAATTAAAACAACCGCGATATAAATGAATGTTGAACCAGGTACAACAATTTTGAATGAATCCATAATCATAAAGAAGATGGTTGGAATTGTGTAGCTGTAAGCAGTTAACGTCCATACTTGCTTATAAGATAATTTACGTTGACCACTCATAGCAGAACCTATAAACGCAAGTAAAGTAATTCCTAAGAAAGTAATAAACAGTTGGAATAGGTATACTAACACGCCGATAACAGCTAATAAAATTGGATAAATACTATCGAATACAGAAATGAAATCTTGCAAATCTTTCTTCTCAAGAGATGTTCCTAATAAATCATTGTAGGAGTATGTTTGTGTTTGACCATTTCCTATAGAAACTACTTTATCTTTTAAAATAAATAAACCAGTTTTATTTTGGTATTGTTCTATATCTGTTGTATTTGGATCAAATACGAAAAGAGCATCTCCCTCTTCTTTTTGAATAGGTTGTTCAATATCAGCTTTTAGTTCACCATTTTCAATTTTAAAATCAGGTAAATCTTTTTCAATTGCTTGATTTACCATAGTAACACTATCTTGGATAAAGCTACCGTAAAAGAACGTTCTTGGAATAGTAGTGATTAGACAAAGTAGCATAATATACAAAATGGTTTTTCCGATTTTTTGAAAACGGAATAGCGCCATATCTTTAGGCGAATATACGCTTTTTGCTAATTGGGTAAATATGGACATAGGTTCACTTCCTTTATGTATGTATAAAATCATTGTAACGTAGGGATCTAGAGAATCTCAAGATATATTATATTTACATATAGTGGAGATAACTAAATTTCTTTTTATTAATTTTCTTCTTTTAAATGAGAAAAATACAATTGACACTTTTCTTTTCCATATGGTAAATTTATCTTACATTTCTTAAAGGATATATCCGATAGGAATTCCTTTATTTGATATATTGTTACATACATAATTGTGGACCCTTAGCTCAGCTGGTTAGAGCAGACGGCTCATAACCGTCCGGTCGTAGGTTCGAGTCCTACAGGGTCCATATCCATTTCGCATGTTTATTACGTCAGCAGGAAGCTTCCTTGTAGAAGGGAGCTTTTTTTATGAAATATATGAGCATTTTAATTGAAAAGAAGTGGGAATTTTGCTACTTTAATGATAGCAAGACAATGTGATTTATTTGTTTGCACCCTATGGCAATTAGGGTAGAATGAAGTTGTATGTCACTTAAGTGGCAATACATAAACTGGGAGGAATATAACAATGGCAAAACACGAATTACCAAATTTACCTTATGCGTATGATGCTTTAGAGCCTCACTTTGACAAAGAAACAATGAACATCCATCATACAAAACACCATAACACGTACATTACAAACTTAAACGCTGCTTTAGAAGGTCATGCAGAATTAGCTGACAAAAGCGTAGAAGAATTAGTTACAAACTTAAACGAAGTACCAGAAGCAATCCGTACAGCAGTACGTAACAATGGTGGCGGACATGCTAACCATACATTCTTCTGGACAATCTTATCTCCAAACGGCGGCGGACAACCAGTAGGCGAACTTGCAACTGCAATTGAAGCGAAATTCGGTAGCTTCGATGCATTCAAAGAAGAATTCGCAAAAGCTGGCGCAACTCGCTTTGGTTCTGGTTGGGCTTGGTTAGTAGTAAACAATGGTGAGTTAGAAGTAACAAGCACACCAAACCAAGATTCTCCTCTAACTGAAGGTAAAACTCCAGTTGTTGGTTTAGATGTTTGGGAACATGCTTACTACCTAAATTACCAAAACCGTCGTCCGGACTACATCGGTGCATTCTGGAACGTTGTAGATTGGAACGCTGCTGAAAAACGTTACCAAGAAGCAAAATAATTGTAATAACGATAGAAAAAAAGCTAGGAGAATGCTCCTAGCTTTTTTTCTATGCTTTCCTTTTACATAATTGGGCTTGTCTTTGGAAGACTAGAACATGAAGTAAAGGAGAGTTGTGTATGAAGTGGAAACATATAATTGGTGACGTTGAAGTGAATCGGGATTTAGTGTTATTGCTCCTTATTGGAGGCTTATACACGCTCGCAATTTCTTTATCGAATACGTTTGTTAATATTTATTTATGGAAACAAACACAAAATTATGTGAATCTTGGCTTGTATAATTTGGCCAGCGTTGTATTACAGCCTCTCACATTTCTTATAGGTGGGAAATTAGCGAAACGTATTGATCGCTCAATCTTGTTACGAATAGGCGTAGGCACGTTAGCAATTTTTTTTATCGTTGTTTTAGTAGCGGGAAAAAGCGCTTCTCACTATATTTTATTAATGGGGGCTCTTTTAGGAGTCGGATATGGTTTTTACTGGCTCGCGTTTAACTTATTAACATTTGAGATTACAGAACCAGAAACAAGAGATTTCTTTAATGGGTTTCTTGGACTTCTTACATCCTTCTCTGGCATGATTGGACCGATAGCAGCTGGATACACAATTTCACGTATGGAAAAATGGAGTGGCTATACAGTCATATTCTTTCTTTCGTTACTGTTATTTGCAATTGCTGTCATTTTAAGCTTTTTTGTATCTAAGAGAGAATGTGAAGGACGGTATGAAATTGTACAAGTATTGAAAGAGCGGCAGATTGATAAAAATTGGGGGAGAATTACACGTGCTCATTTTTTTCAAGGGCTGAGAGAGGGAACATTTATTTTTGTGATTTCCGTGTACGTGTATTTAGCAACTGATAGTGAGCTCGCATTAGGGAAGTATAGCTTAGTAAATTCGGCTGTATCATTTGTGTGTTACTATTTAGTTACCCGTATGTTAAAGAAAGAGTGGCGGAAAAAAGCAATTTTGCTTGGAGGCATTATTTTATATGCTGTCGTATTTTTAGTTATATTCAACGTTACATACACAAAATTACTTATTTATGCAGCGTGTATTGCAATTGCATACCCTATTTTGCTCGTTCCGTATGGCTCCATGACATATGATGTAATTGGCAGAGCGAAAAATGCGAGAGAGTGGCGTGTAGAGTATGTAGTTGTCCGGGAATTATGGTTAAATGCAGGAAGAATTTGCTCGATTTTAAGTTTTTTATGTGCTGTACTATTCTTTCCGCCTGAAAAAAGTTTACCTTACTTATTATGTATTTTAGGTGCAGGACATTTCCTTATTTATTTTGCAGTTAAAAATGTCAAATATGATGAGGGAAATGCGAGTAAAACAAGTGTTGTAACGCAAGCGACTGCGCAGAATCAAACAGAACCAGAAGGTTAACTTCTCGGTTGTTTTATGCTAGAATAGAAAAAGATGTAAGACAGCAGTGAGGACACCTGTATGAAGGTGTCCCTTTCACATTACATAGCTGTTGGTAGAGGGGGTTTGTATGAGCAAGAAGCAGAAACAACAAAAGAAAAAGACTCACGTTCCTTTTCGGTTAAACGTGCTGTTTTTCTGCGTGTTTTTATTGTTCTCCGCGGTTATTGTAAGGCTTGGATATGTACAAATTGTTCGCGGTGAGGAATATAAGAATGAAGTGGAGAGGAAAGAGAACTCGACGATAAGTAATCCTGTACCACGTGGGAAAATATTTGACCGTTATGGACGAGCTGTAGTAGATAATGCAGCTGTACGTACGATTACATTTACAAAAATGAAAGGGTCAACTGCAGAGGCTCGCTTAGAAACAGCGGAAAAGCTAGCAGATTTGATTGAAGTACCGACAGATAAATTAACAGATCGCGATAAAAAAGATTATTGGCTTGCTATGCATAAAGAGGAAGCTAAAGAAAAAATTACAAATAAAGATCTTCAAGAGTTAAAAGATAAAAAAATTGACGATAAAGAATTAGATGAGCGTCAACGAAATCGCGTGACAGAAGAAGAAGTGAATCAATTATCCGCAAAAGATTTAGAAGTGCTAGCAATTAAAAGCAAAATGGACGGCGGATATGCGATGACGCCACAAGTCATTAAAAAGGATGCTACAGAACAAGAATACGCGATTATTAGTGAAAATCTAGCAGCATTACCGGGCGTAGATACGAATGTTGATTGGGATCGAAAGTATATTTATGATGATTTATTCCGAAGTGTACTTGGCGGGGTGTCAACGTCTGATGAAGGTTTACCTAGAGAAAGACTAGATTACTATCTTGTTCGTGATTATAATCGAAATGACCGCGTAGGAAAAAGTTATCTTGAGCAGCAATATGAAGATAGTTTGCACGGTAATAAAGCAGAAGTGAAAAATATTACAGATAAAAACGGTAATATTTTAGAAACGATTAATGTATCAAAAGGACAAAGTGGTAATAATCTGAATTTAACAATTGATATGGAATTACAAAAGCGTGTAGAAGAAATTATCACTAAAAATTTATTGAGATATAAAGGGGGACAACCTCTTTTAGATCGTGCATTCGTTGTAATGATGAATCCAAAAAATGGTGAAGTTTTATCTATGGCAGGGAAACAGTTAGTGGAAGAAAATGGCGAAACGAAAGTGCAAGATTTCGCATTAGGAACGATGACAAGCTCTTATCCGATGGGATCAACTGTAAAAGGTGCGACAGTACTTACAGGATATCAAACAAATGCGATTCAACCAGGTTCAGTTCAACTCGATGAGCCAATCGTATTGAAAGGAACGCCGAAAAAATCTTCTTGGAAGACGATGGGATATATTAATGATCTGACAGCATTAAAAATGTCTTCTAACGTATATATGTTTAAAACAGCGATGAATATCGCAGGTGTTCCATATGTGAGAGGTGGTACGTTAGATATACCACAAAAAGCATTTGATACGATGCGTTATTATTTCGGACAGTTTGGACTTGGCGTAAAAACCGGTATTGATTTACCGAATGAATCTGCGGGTCAAACAGGTAAAGGAACTCAGCCAGGTTTCCTATTAGATTTATCAATTGGACAATATGATACGTATACACCACTTCAATTAGCACAATATGTTTCGACAATTGCAAATGGTGGTTATCGTATGCAGCCGCAAGTTGTAAAAGAAATTCGTGAACCGGCAGTGAAACCAGACGAAGTTGGAAAAGTGGTTCATTCAATGGAACCGAAAGTACTAAATCGTATTGATATGCCTGAATCACAAATTAAACGCGTTCAGGAAGGATTTAGACAAGTATTTAATGAGTCTGGTGGTACAGCTGCGAAATACTTTGCAGGTGCACCATATAAAGCTGCTGGTAAAACAGGTACAGCCCAAACTGTGTATGGCGGAGATAAAGAGATTGGTAGAAATGCAAAAAATGAACGTAAAGAGACATATAACTTAACGTTAGTAGGTTATGCGCCACTTGAAGACCCTGAAGTAGCATTTTCTGTTGTTGTACCTTGGGTAGATGATAAATCAGGTATTAACGGTTATATTAGCCGTGACATTATGGATGCGTACTTTGATTTGAAAAAAGTAGAAAATGGCGAAGCTACACAAGAGGAAATAGATAAGAAAAATAAAAATAAAAAGCAAGATGATGAATAAAGAAGTTGTAAAAAAGCACACTATCTGAAAAGATAGTGTGCTTTTTTTTATGGTTCACGCATACGTTTTAATAAAGTGGACAAGCATATCATATCGGAAAATCAAGGGCCTCATAAATGATACTTGTGCATCTTTCTGGAGGATAACGGTTTTATGGACCAATCATCAGTGAAGATGAACAATGGCTACGGATTAAATTTTTACTTAATGTTGATTCTTGTGGAACTTTACAAAACTTTTACAAACAATTAAAACCGAATTAATAGTTTAGCAGTATTCTTATATCTGTAATCCTGTTATTTCCGGTTACTTCTAGGAGGAAGAACACGTGAAATGGATAAGTGCATCGATTAAAGTTTTCATACTGTCGACATGTTTCCTTTATGTTGGCACGTCTACTGCATTTGCTGTGAATGAAATGGGGGAAGTGAGAGTTGATGGATCCTCAACAGTTTTTCCTATTATAGAAGCGGTAGCGGAGGAATATACAAAGGTGCATCCAAACGTGAAAATTTCCATCAGTGTTTCTGGAACAGGAGGAGGATTTAATCGTTTCAGTAAAGGAGAAGTAGATATAAATAATGCTTCGAGAGCAATGAAACAAGTGGAAGAAAATGAAATGAAGAAAAACTCCATTCAGTTTACACCGTTTGAAGTCGCTTACGATGGCCTTACGATTGTTGTGAATCGCCAAAATACTTGGGTAGACGATATGACGGTAGACGAGTTACGTCTATTATGGAGTGAAGATGGAAGCGAAAAGCGATGGTCACAAATTCATTCATCATGGCCACGTGAACAGGTGAAGTTTTATGCGCCAGGTGTAGACTCTGGTACGTATGATTATTTTCAAAATGTCATCTTACAAAATAGTCGCATTGTAAAAAGAGTCTCTTTGTCTGAAGATGATCAAGTTATTATGCAAGGGGTAATGAATGATAAAAATGCCATTGCTTTTGTAGGATATGCTTATTATATGGCCAATCGAGATAAGGTGAGAGCAATAAAAGTGAATGGTGTACTTCCGACGAAAGATACTATTCAATCAGGTAAGTATAAGCCATTATCTAGGCCGCTATTCGCTTATGTGAATGATGCATCTATCCGAAATAAAATGAATGTAGCAAATTATATTGAGTTTATGATTCAGCATGTGGGTGATCTCGCTGAAGAGGTTGGATATGTAAAATTACCAAAAGAAAAATACAATGAACAGCTGCGGATGTTAACAGAAATAAAAAGGTAATGTCAGGGTGGAAAGGGGTTTTCATCTTTGGCTCATAATGACAAAAGTCAAATTACATTTTCTGTGCAACATTTGATTGAAAGAAATACAAAACAAAGAAAAAAAACGCAGCGAATCAATCGAATCGTTCCATTATTACTAAAAATAATTGCTAGCGTGTCTATTGTAACGACACTTGGAATTATTTTCACATTGGCAAATGAAACATTGATGTTTTTTCAAAAAATACCATTACTCTCCTTTTTGACGGGAAAAGAATGGTTACCTTTTTTTGAAGATCCTAAATTCGGTATATTACCACTTATATGTGGAACGTTCCTTGTAACAGGAATTGCCATGCTCGTCGCAATTCCTATCGGTTTAGCCTGTGCCGTATTTTTAAGCGAATATGCTTCAAACGGTGCAAGGAAAGTATTAAAACCGATGTTAGAACTATTAGCAGGTATCCCGACAATTGTATATGGTTTTTTTGCATTAACAGTTGTCACACCGCTTTTACAACGGATTATATCAGATTTACAGTTTTTTAATGCGATTAGTCCAGGTATTGTTATTGGCTTTATGATGATACCTACAATTGCATCTCTATCTGAAGACGCGATGAGAGCTGTAGCGAAAGGAACGAAAGAAGCTTCGTTAGCACTTGGAGCAACTCGGTTTGAGATGGTAAAACAAGTCGTGTTTCCTTCGGCTTTTACAGGGATTATGGCAGCGATCATATTAGCTGCTTCCAGAGCAATTGGTGAAACGATGATCGTTGTAATTGCAGCGGGATCTACGCCGAACGTATCGCTCGATCCGACACAATCTATTCAAACGCTAACAGCTTATATTGTGCAAGTGAGTTTAGGTGATGCTCCGCATGGAACAATTACTTATTACAGCATGTACGCTGTAGGCGCAACGTTATTCTTATTTACTTTTATTATGAACATCATTTCGCAGTTTATTATGCGCCGCTTTAGGAGGGTGACATAATATGCGAATGTTGAATCATAAAAAGATACAAGAAAATATGGCGTCACGTTTTTTTAAAGATCGAGTTTACAAAGTGTTATTTTATATAGCTATTTTGTTTTCAATAGTAATACTGCTTATTTTGCTTTTTCAAATTTTTGAAAAAGGCATAAGTTATCTTTCGTTAGATTTCTTTACAAACTTCGCTTCGCGTAATCCGAAAGAGGCTGGGATTGCTGCAGCTTTGTCAGGAACAATATTATTTATGAGTATTGTTATACCAGTCTCCTTTATATTTGGAGTCGGAACTGCTCTTTATTTAGAGCAGTATGCAAAGGAATCTATATTTAAAAAGGTAATAGAAATTAATAATCAAACGTTAGCAGGAGTACCTTCCGTTGTATTTGGATTACTCGGCTTAACTATTTTTGTATACGCTCTTCATTTAGGTGAGAGTATTATTGCGGCGGCACTGACGATGAGTTTACTCGTTTTACCGACAGTTGTTGTAGCGAGTCAAGAAGCGATACGATCTGTACCAAGTTCAGTATTAGAAGCTTCTTACGGATTAGGTGCTACGAAGTGGCAAACGATGTATCAAATTGTATTGCCCTATGCTTTCCCAGGGATTATAACGGGTTGTACGTTAGCGATATCAAGGGCGATTGGAGAAGCGGCACCGTTATTAGTTATCGGGGCACTTGCATTTGCAAATTATGTTCCATTTAGTATGTTTGATAGATTTACAGTTTTACCAATTCAAATTTTTAATTGGATGAGTAGGCCGCAAGAAGAATTTCAGTATGTAGCAGCTGCTGGGATGATTGTTTTGTTAGGTTTATTGCTCTTAATCAATATATTTGTCTTATGGTTACGAAATCGAAAATAAGTTGGAAATGGATGAAAGGGGAATTCAAATGGTAGCAACAGTAGTAAATGTACAGGTGAAAAACGAGGAGAAAATCGAGACTGCACCAAAGAAAGTAGTATTTGATACGAAAAACTTA
Organism: Bacillus cereus; assembly: GCF_007678085.1. Classification (GTDB taxonomy): domain Bacteria; phylum Bacillota; class Bacilli; order Bacillales; family Bacillaceae_G; genus Bacillus_A; species Bacillus_A cereus_BE. Next base: position 599,365 of record NZ_VEDW01000002.1, read on the forward strand.
AATTTATGGTACGGAGAAGACCATGCTTTAAAAGATATTAACTTAAGCATTCATGAGAATGAAGTTACAGCAATTATCGGGCCAAGTGGTTGTGGTAAATCAACGTACTTAAAAACATTAAATCGTATGGTAGAGTTAGTGCCAATTGTGCGAACTACAGGTGTAATTGAATATAGAGAGCGCAATATATTTGATAAATCATACCCAGTTGAAGAATTAAGAACTCATGTGGGAATGGTGTTCCAAAAGCCAAATCCATTTCCAAAATCTATTTATGAAAATGTAGCATATGGCCCGAAAATTCATGGTATTCGTGATAAGAAAACATTGGATGAAATTGTTGAAAAAAGTTTACGTGGAGCAGCGATTTGGGATGAGTTAAAAGATCGTTTGCATGATAATGCATACGGTTTATCTGGTGGGCAGCAACAGCGTTTATGTATCGCACGTTGTTTAGCAATTGAACCAGACGTTATTTTAATGGATGAGCCAACATCAGCACTAGATCCAATTTCAACATTAAAAGTAGAAGAATTAATTCAAGAGTTAAAGAAAGACTTTAGTATTGTTATCGTAACGCATAACATGCAACAAGCAGCACGTATTTCAGACAAAACTGCTTTCTTCTTAAGTGGAGAAGTTGTGGAATATACAGATACAAATAAATTATTTACAACACCTTCAGATAAGCGTACAGAAGATTATATTACAGGCCGATTCGGTTGATATCTTTGCAAGGATAAGAGTAAATACCCTCTTAACAGAGGGTATTTCTTATTTTTACCTCATTTAATTAGAGAAGTAATACTTCTCCTATCTTAACACTTATTACAAGTAGGATAGGTAGGAGATCTATATATAATGGCACATAATATTGAGGGGGAAGAAACAATGGTAAGAGAACAATTCCAATGTGATTTAAAAATGTTACAGCAAAAGGTGATTGAGCTTGGAGAGCTTGCGAGGGAAGCTTTATTGCTTGCTATGGAAGGTCTTCATAAAAGGGATGTAGAGAAAGCGTTAGAGGTAATAGATGGTGATTATCGTATGGATAATTTAGAAGAGGAAATAAATGATCTTGCGCTTATGCTTATTACGAAGCAGCAACCTGTAGCGAGTGATTTAAGAAGGATTTTCATTTCAATTAAAACAGCGACAGATTTAGAGCGTATTGCAGATCATGCAGTTAATATTGCGAAATCAACAATTCGTCTTGGGGAAAAAGAAGTGGCTATTAGTTTGCACAATCTTGATGAAATGTTTGCAATTGCAAATAAGATGTTACAGTTAGCGTTAGAAGCGTATGAGCAAGAAAATTTAACTTTTGCAAAACAAATTGCTGAAATGGATGATTCAGTTGATGAAATATATGGGAAAGCGATTCGTGAATTTATATCTTCAGTTCCAGAGCAACCAGAAGCAATCACACAAATTACACAATTATCGTTTGTAGCGAGATATATTGAGCGTGTAGCAGACCATATTACAAATATTGCAGAAAATGTTTTTTATTTAGTAAAAGGAAAGCATTACTTATTAAATGAATAAAGAAAAAAAGCAGGTGAAACATCACCTGCTTTTTTTAGTCAAAACATGACAAAAAAAGCTCGTTGTTTCCTTTAGTTTATGATGATAAGATGTATCATAATGTAATGGAAAAAATAGGACATATATATTATTCATTTAATAAGTAATACTTTATCGAGTTAATCGTAAGCGCTTTCTTTTATGGGGGTTTAAAGGTACATGTATATAGGGAGTTTTACCTCCTGTCAAAGCCCGATTGGTCAGGGGTAATAATCAGTGGGAGATGAAGCAAAATTCCTACTAATTAAAGTTTCATTTTATACTGCTAGTTAATGCGGGGTAGATAATATACATATCGTATATGAAGTTACTGAACATTATATAAGTGGAGGCTGAAGTATATGAAGGGGGTTATTTTAGCTGGAGGAAAAGGACGACGCCTTAGACCATTAACATGTAATACTCCAAAGCCGATGTTGCCATTATTAGAAAAGCCAGTTTTGGAATACAATATTGAATTATTACGTCAGCATGGTATTCGTGAGATTGCAATTACTGTTCAGTATATGAGTACAGCCATTAAGCAATATTTTGGTGACGGTAGCAAATGGGGCGTTAACTTGTACTACTTTGAAGACTCTCCACCGCTTGGAACCGCAGGGAGTATTAAACAAGCGGAAAAATTTTTAGATGAAACGTTTGTTGTCATAAGCGGGGATGCGTTAACTGATTTTCAATTATCAGAAGGAATTATGTTTCATGAACAAAAGAAAAGAATGGTAACTATGTTTGCAAAGGAAGTAGAAAACCCACTCTCATTCGGTTTAGTTGTAATGAACAAAGAACAAGAGGTTACACGATATATAGAAAAACCGAGCTGGAATGAAGTAGTCTCTAATATTGTGAATACAGGTATATATATTATGGAGCCAGAAATTTTTTCTTACATACCGCCCCGAGAATTTTTTGATTTCAGTCAAGATGTGTTTCCATTATTGGCAAATAAGAACGCGTTATTTGCATATTTATCAGAAGGTTATTGGTTAGATATCGGTACATTTGATCAATATCGACAAGCACAATTTGATTTGTTAACGAAAAAATTGCAAGTACCTATTCCTTATACGGAAGTATTGCCGATGGTATGGATGGGAGAAGGTGTGACGATTGGAAAAGGAACGAAAATTCACGGCCCTTCTTTTATTGGAGAAGGAGCAAAGATTGGTGCTGGAGCTGTAATTGAGCCGTACTCTATTATCGGGAAAAATAGTATTGTTTCAAGTTATTCTCATCTTCAAAAAAGTATTGTTTTTGCAAATGCGCACATTGGGCAGTATTGCGAGCTATTAGAAACGACAATAGGAGAGCATACAATGGTGGAAGATGACGTTACACTGTTTCAAAAAAGCATTGTAGCGGATCATTGTCATATAGGGAAAAGTACTGTAATTAAGCAAAAGGGAAAACTATGGCCATATAAGGCGATTGACAGCTATTCGGTAGTAGGATCGGCTGGTGTTCAAGAAAGTGAAAAGAGCGCAGGGTGGTTGCAAAAAAGCCGCATTGTAGGAAGAGGTAATGTTGAGATCACTCCTCAATTTATTGTAAAGGTTGCGATGGCGTATGGATCTCTTTTTGCCAAAGGAGAAAGTATATTAATCGGGAGTCAAGAACATATAGAAACGACTTCTTATAAAAATCTCTTTCTGCATGCGATTCATGGTATCGGGGTTCATACGATGGAATGCAAAGAGATGAATGAGTCGCTTTTTCAGTATAGTATTCAGGATTTGCAATGTGCAGGTGGGGTTTTCATTCAAGTGGAAAATGAAAAAGAGGTTGTTATAAAGTTGTATGGTAAGGATGGGGTACAATTAACGTATAAGCAGCAAAAAGCGATAGAACAAGTATATATGTCTGAGTCGTTTTATTATGTATGTGAGAAGGAAATGGGACGGAATAAGCTAGTCCACGTTTCTTTACATGATTATATAGATGCTGTACTAGAACGCATTGATATTGAGAAAATACAAAAACAGAAATTTCACCTTCTTATTAATAAAAGAAATGATATGTTACAACATTTACTTATGCTCTTTTTGCAAAGGCTTGGATGCACAGTTACGTGGATTTATGCGGGTGAACAAAAGGATCATGTGAAAGCCTTGATGAAATCAAGTAAAGCAAATATGGCACTTATGTTTTCGGAGCAAGGAAATTATTTCGAGTTATATGATAATCATAGTAATATTTACCAGGGGACAGATTTTGAAGAGGTAGATATTCCAGATTTATTACTTGAATCGACAGGAAATATTTATCCAATGTCTTTGAAATTAGGAGAATGTTACCTTCTATTTTATACGCAGGATGAAAAGAAGTCGTTTCAAGCGAGGTGGAAGAGAGATATTTTATATCGAATAGGAAAATTATTTGAGCTCATAGCAATGCAAGGAAAAACATTTCTCAGCATAGTAGAGCAATCGCCTCCGCTTTATTTACTTTGCGATGAAGTTGTATGTTCATGGAATGAAAAAGGGAAAGTGATGAGGAAATTATTGGCTGATATGGAAAGAAAGGAAGAAGGTATATTTGAAGGAGTACAGTTCAAATATACCGAAAAAGAGTGGTCTTATATCGTTTCTGACACAAAACAACCGAAATTTTTAGTGTATTCGCATGCTAGAAACCCAGTGATAGCAAGGGAAAACATGAAAAATCTTATAGAAAAAATTAGACAATATCAAAAGGTGTAGAATTTTTATTTTAAAAGTGGTATTATAGTATAGTCTGATTTAAGTTATTAGTACTGGAGGGAAATAAGAATGCGTGTGAATATTACTCTAGCATGTACAGAATGCGGAGATCGTAACTATATCTCAAAGAAAAACAAACGTAACAACGCTGAGCGTATCGAGCTTAAAAAGTATTGCAAGCGTGACAAGAAGTCTACGTTACACCGTGAAACAAAGTAAGCAGTAGGAATATTTTCCTACTGTTTCTTTTTTTATTCGATTCCTCTGTTAAAAATGATACACTATCATCGTAGAGAAAAGTATCACTGTGAGGGGGAAAATGTGTGAGAGAAGAGAAACTACGTTTGCGTAAACAAATAATAGAGCACATGAATTCTTTATCAGAAGAACGGTATACAACTTTATCAGAACAAATTGCATTTTCGTTGTATGCGCAAAAAGAGTGGGCTGAAGCTAAAATAATCGGAATCACTCTCTCAATGGAAAATGAAGTGAATACATATCCTATTATCGAAAAAGCTTGGGAAGAGGGAAAGAAAGTTGTTGTTCCGAAATGTAATAAAGGAACACGAACAATGTCTTTCCGACAAATTAGTAATTTTGATCAACTAGAAACAGTGTATATGAATTTACGTGAACCAATTCCAGCGCTTACGGAAGAAGTAAATGCAGATGAAATCGATCTTCAAATCGTGCCCGGCGTAGCTTATACAGAGCGAGGAGAACGGATTGGATATGGCGGTGGCTATTATGACCGTTATCTCGTGCATTATAAAGGGAAAACGCTATCATTAGCTTATAGTTTTCAAATGGTAGAACATATTCCAGTAGAGCCGTTTGATAAAAATGTAGAAAGAATTATTACAGAAAAAGGAACAATGGTTAAAAATGGGCTTGTATAGACAAATAAAAATTGACGAGACTTTTTCTTCTTGATTATAATAAAATATGTGAACGTTTTCTTATTATAATTTTTTATAGTAAGTGAGCATAGAGGGTGATGAAATGGTATCTATTTATGATATTCAGCAATTGCTAAAGAAATTTGGTACGATTATTTATACCGGTGATCGAATTGCAGATTTACAATTAATGCAAGATGAATTGCGTGAATTAAATCAATCACAGCTAATCGATCCACAAGACTATCAAACAGCTTTATTTTTATTGAAGCAAGAAATTCAAAAAGAGCTAAATAAGAATTAGATAAAGGTAGGTAAGCAACATGGAAGAGAAATGGTTAGTTGGTGTTGACCTTGGTGGTACAACGATTAAATTAGCATTTATTAATGTGTACGGTGAAATTTTACATAAGTGGGAAATCCCTACGAATACAAATGAGCAAGGAAAACATATTACGCTTGATGTAGCAAAAGCTATTGATAAAAAGTTAGAAGAGTTAGGTGAATTAAAAAGTAAGTTGATCGGTATTGGTATGGGAGCTCCTGGTCCCGTACACGTGGCGTCTGGAATGATCTATGAAGCGGTTAATTTAGGATGGAAAAACTATCCGTTAAAAGATTTATTAGAAGTAGAAACAGGATTACCTGTTGTTATTGATAATGATGCAAACTTAGCAGCGCTTGGTGAAATGTGGAAAGGTGCTGGTGAAGGAGCAAAAGATTTAATTTGTATGACACTTGGCACTGGTGTTGGTGGTGGTGTAATCGCCAATGGTGAGATTGTGCACGGCGTAAGCGGAGCTGCTGGTGAGATTGGACATATTACAGTTGTTACAGAGAATGCTTTTCCATGTAATTGCGGGAAGTCAGGTTGCTTAGAAACTGTAGCATCTGCAACGGGTATTGTGCGTGTTGCAATGCAAAAAATACAAGAGACTGATAAAGAAAGTATGCTACGTTCTATGTTAGCAGAAGAAGGACGTATTACATCAAAAGACGTATTTGAAGCACATGGACAAGGTGATGAACTAGCAGGCGAAGTAGTAGAAAAAGTAGCTTCTTATTTAGGATTAGCTGTAGCGAACCTTTCTAGCACGTTGAACCCAGAGAAAATCGTTATTGGCGGAGGCGTTTCTAAAGCTGGGGATGCACTATTAGAGCCAATTCAACGTTATTTCGAGCAATATGCTTTCTCACGTGCTGTAAAAAGCACGAAGTTAGCTATCGCAACACTTGGTAATGATGCAGGTGTTATCGGAGGAGCTTGGCTTGTAAAAAAGCACAAATACGAAGCGAAGATGATATAAGTTGTGAACTATGAAAAGAGGAAGGGGAAACCCTTCCTCTTTTTGTGTGAAATCTTGATGAAGAATAACATGTAAATGAATTAAGCTGCTGGTGGGTACCCGTTATATAGAACAGTCATGATCGTAAACCATCCGAAAACGAGTACAGTTGCAATTGCAAAGCCGCCTGCGAAAAAGTTTTTTTCACGAAGTGTTCTAAGCGTAGCAAATACAGCTAACAGAGTGACTAGCGCAAAAATAATAACAAGGCCCATACAATATCCTCCTCTGTCTACCCATTCCTTAATATGAGTTTTTGGAATATTTACTCTTTTATATTGTACATGTTTTAAAAATGATTGTCGAGATAGCATCCTTTCTTTTCCTAAGAGAAAAAAATGTTGTATCATTGAAAGTAAGTTTAATAATTGGAGGAGATTTTCATATGAAATGGATACAAATGCCGTTAGGCCCATTACAAACGAATGCTTATATTTTAACGAATGATCAAAAAGAGTGTATTATCTTTGATCCTGGTCACGAAGGAGAGAAGCTCGTTACATATTTACAAGAAGAACAATTAAAGCCACTGGCTGTTTTATTAACACATGCTCACTTTGATCATATTGGTGCTGTTGATGCGGTAAGAGATGCTTTCCATATTCCTGTGTATGTACATAAAGAAGAAGCTGATTGGTTAGGTGATGCAACTGTAAATGGCTCTCAAATTTTTATGATGAATCGCAGCATTACAGCAAAACCAGCAGATCATATTATTGATGCAGAAGGTGCATTAGTAATCGGTGCATTTAATTTTGAGATTTTTGAGACGCCAGGACATTCTCCAGGTAGTATTTCTTATTATTGTAAAGAGGCGAATGCTGTATTTTCTGGAGATGTATTGTTCCAGATGAGTATCGGAAGAACAGATTTACCTGGTGGGAGTTTTGCTGAATTGATTGGAAGTATTGAAGAAAAATTATTTGTATTACCAGATGAAACAGCGGTGCTATGTGGACATGGCCCAGAAACAAGCATTGGTTTTGAAAAAGAAAATAATCCATTTTTACAGTAAGGAGCTAGTATGGAGATGGAGCTCATTTTAAAAGAATGGATGGGGAAAGAGAAGGATTATTCAATTTCATACAGCACATATATGAACCTCGCATTATACGCAGAGGAACATGGATATTATATGAAAGAACGTGAAAAAATCGGAAGGCAAGGGGATTTTTTTACAAGTAGCAACGTATCCTCTGTTTTTGCAAAAACTTTTGCTAAGTTTTTTATTCGTCTTGTTGAAAATGGTGAAGTCGCTCCGAATATTTGTGAGATTGGTGGGGGAACAGGAAGGTTTGCCTATGATGTTTTACAAGAGTGGAAGCAATTATCTCCAGAAACCTTTATGGATTTAAACTATTCAATGATTGAAATGAGCCCTTTTCATAGGAACTTACAGCAGAAAAATCTTTGTTCGTTTTCTAATGTGTCGTATTATACGTCGCATAGTGAAATGGGAGAATCGTTCGAAGGGATTCTTTTTTCGAATGAGTTATTTGATGCGTTTCCTGTTGAAGTAATTGAGAAGAGAAATGGAATATTGTATGAAGTACGTGTTACGTACACAGAGGAAGGCAACCTTACAGAAGTATGTAGACCGTTACAGAAAAGCATTGGTCGATACTTATTGAAATATAATATTCATCTTGCTGAAGGTCAGCGTTTTGAAGTGCCAATTGCGATGGAAGAATATATAAAAGAAATTGCGAAATGGTTTCAACGAGGTGTATGTATTACAGTTGATTATGGATATACAAAAGAAGAATGGATGCACCCTGCACATCAAGAAGGAAGTTTACGAGGGTACTACGAGCATAAGTTAATCCGCAATCCTTTAGTGCATCCAGGTGAAATGGATCTTACTACTCATATTCATTGGGACGAACTGAAAGAGATGTTTAGCCTGCAAGGTATGCATACAGTATGGCATAAGAAACAATCTGAATTTTTGTTAGCAGCAGGAATATTAGATCAGCTTACGGGTCACCAAGATAGAAATCCTTTTTCTGAAACTCAAAAACAAAATCGTGCAGTTCGTTCTATGATTTTGAGCGGAGGATTAGGGAGTGCATTTGATGTTGTTATACATACGAAACATATGCAACAGTTACAATTGAATCGGTATTTGAAAATATAAAAAAACAAGACACAGCATATTTCTGTGTCTTGTTTTTTAATACGACTTATGTAGCATTATATATTTCCTCTCATGATATATATTTATATTAAAGATATGAGATGAAAAATATAGAATACGTCCTTTTTCTCTGTTTATGAGTCCCTAACCCAATAGTACGCGAACGAGTTGAATAATTGTCTCGTTTTCTACTTTGTAATAAATTTCTAATCCTTTTCTTTCACTTGAAACGATTTTAGCACTTTTTAACTTTGCTAAATGCTGTGAAATTGTAGATTGTGGCATGTTTAAGCCAGTGTACATTGTAGAAACGTTGCTTGGACCACGTTCAATTAATCCTTTTACAATACATAAGCGAACAGGATGAGCAAGTACTTTCAATAATTCTGCATTGCTTTCATATAGTTCAATTTCTTTTTGAAAGGTTTCTAACATGTTCTTTTCCACCTCCGTGTGAGCTGTTATACCATACTATACATACCAAAAAATTAAAGAAAAGAAAACAGTTGTTGCAGAAAAAAAGTCCTAAAGTAAAGAAATTGTAAGAAAAGAGACCCTGATGTAAATAAAGTAGATAATTTAGCACGGTTTTGTAAAATGACAATTTTGGGTGAAAATTTAGATGCATTTTAAAAATTGAAAGATATAGATATATTTGTAACACAATCTTACCATGATTTTCTTATTCTTTCAAATGAATATACAAAATTTTTAAAATAATATGACAAAGGAATTATAATGATATATATAGAATATAAAACAGGTTAAAAGAAAAGAAAATGTTTGAGTTTAGCTGATAAATTTTAGAATGATTAAGCTGTTGGTTATTTATTCTAGAGTTCATCGTTTATCAACTTTAAAAATCTGTGGTTCCATATATTCTCATAAAAATCAATTGTCTCTTTTGCGGACATAAAGGGATTATGTAACGTAGAGGTCGCTTTCTGTACCATGAAGTTTTCGTACCCTAGTCCATGTGAAAATTTAATCGTAGCATCCATACAGTACTCTGTGTGGGCACCACAAAATTCAATACGATGTACAGATAATTGTTCTAAAATCTTTTTTAAGTTTGTTTTATAAAATGAATTGGCATGTGTTTTTCTTACAAAAAAATCTTGTTCCTGAACATCTAGATCAGTATGAATAGCCCAAAGATCTTTTTCAGGTACTAAATCATCATCACAATGTTGAACGAAAAGAATCGGTTTATTTGATTTTCTGTATGGAGAAATTCTTTTATTTACTTTTGTAAGTAGATTTTGTAAGTCGATAACGATTAAAACATCTGCACAAGTATCCATTATTTTTGCCCCTTTATTTACTTTTTAATATATCAATTAATTCATTACTTGGAAATAGATGGTGCTCTCTCGTTTTTTATGAACTATACGAAAAGTAAAAAATATACTAAACAGCATAAAAAAGAAGATATGAAAACTTAATTTCATATCTTCTTTTCGCTCTATGCATTTACAGGTTCTTCTACATAAGAAAGGGCGTTTTCAAAATCGGATATTAAATCGTCAACATTTTCAAGGCCGACGGATAACCGAAGTAAGGAATTAGAAATCCCTCTTTCATCACGAGCTTCTTGCGACAGTGCTGCATGTGACATTTTAGCCGGATAGGAGAGAATTGATTCGACGGCTCCTAAACTAACCGCAAAGACAGGTAATTTTACTTTTGATAAAAATTGGCGGAGTGCGTCTTCTGATTGTAAAGTGAAAGATAGGACAGCTCCGGCTGATGTAGCTTGAGATTGTTGAATATCAAATCCAAGGTGTGTTTGTAAGCCAGGATAATAGACATTTTGAACTTTAGCGTGCTCTTGTAAATAGTGTGCAATTTTATTGGCGTTAGTAGCTGAATGCTCAAGACGTACATGCAATGTTTTTAGACCGCGAAGTACGAGAGAACAATCTTGAGGACCTAAAATAGCGCCGAATGCATTTTGTAAAAATCCAAGTTTTTGAGCGAGTTCGGCATCTTTTACAACCGCTAATCCGGCAGTAACATCACTATGACCAGCAATGAATTTTGTGGCACTATGAAGAACGACATCGGCGCCAAGATCAAGTGGCTTCTGGAATAGTGGTGTCAAAAATGTATTATCAACAAAAGTAAGGGCGTCAATAGATTTTGCAAGTGTAGAAACAGCACGAATATCTGTCACTTTTAAAAGTGGATTAGAGGGTGTTTCCACATAAAAGAGTTTTGTATTTGACTTAATGTTTTGCTTTATTTCTTCTAAATTGGTCATATCAACAAATGTATGTGAAACACCGTAACGGGAGAGAACTTCAGTTATAATTCGATAAGTGCCTCCGTATACGTCTTCTGAAATGAGTACGTGATCGCCTTGTGAAAGGAGGAGGAATGCAGTAGAAATCGCTGCAATTCCTGATGCGAAGGCAAATCCTTTTGTTCCGCCTTCTAATAAAGTAATGATATCTTCAAGAGCCTCACGAGTTGGATTACCAGATCGGCTATAATCATATTTCCCGAACGTATCTACATCAAACTGGTGGAATGTTGATGTGTTATAAATGGGAACGTTAACAGCTCCTGTTTGTGAGTCATGTTTATATTGGTTGTGCAATAAGAGTGTGTCTATAGAATAACTCATATTCTTACACCTTCTTTTACAAGTGTAATGGCTTGCTTTAAGTCTTGAATTAAATCGTTACTATTTTCAATGCCAACGGAAAATCGAAGAAGACGATTGCATACACCGTTTGCTGTTCTGATTTCTTCAGGAATATCAGCGTGTGTTTGCGTTGCTGGATATGTCATTAAACTTTCAACACCACCAAGACTCTCGGCGAATGTAATTAAGGATAAAGATTGTAAGAATGGATTGATCCATGTTTCATCTTTCAGACGAAATGAGATCATGCCGCCTCTTCCAGGATAAAATACATCTGTGACCCCGTCTTCATCATTTAAATAAGCGACAACAGCTTTTGCATTTTCTTCATGTTGTCTCATACGAAGCGCTAACGTTTTCATACCACGAATTAATAGCCATGAGTCAAATGGGCTTAAGACCGCACCAGAGGCATTATGGTAATGAGCGATTTCCTCACAAAGTTCCTTTCCTTTTGCAACAACAAGTCCGCTTAGGACATCGTTATGTCCTCCTAAATATTTCGTTGCGCTGTGAAGTACAATGTCAGCACCTTCTGTTAATGGTTGCTGTATATAAGGCGTGTAGAATGTGTTGTCTACAATAAGAAGTAGTCCGTGTCTTTTCGCTACAGTTGCGACAGCGGCAATATCAGTAACTTGCATTAATGGATTAGTTGGAGTTTCTATGAAAATAGCTTTCGTTTCAGTTGTGATAGCTTGCTCAATTTGTTTAATAGATTGTGTATTTACGTATCTACATCGAACGTCCCACTTTTTTTCATGCTCAGAAAATAATCGATAAGTCCCGCCGTATAAATCTTCAGATACAATAAGTTCGTCTCCAGAACGGAATAGCGAAAGGACGAGGAGAACAGCTGCCATCCCTGAACTACAGGCATAACCTTGTTCACCGTATTCTAAGTCTGCAATTGCCTGCTCTAAAAGACCACGAGTTGGATTTCCAGTTCGCGAATAATCAAAGCCAGTAGATTTACCAATTCCTTCGTGACGATAAGCAGTTGAGAAATAAACAGGTGGGTTAACAGTTCCTGTTGTAGTTTCGCTCCGGTTTCCGATTTGTGCTAGTCTTGTTTCAATAGTTGACATGTAAAAACTCCTCCTTTTTAAATTAACAATTAAGTGAATGTAAAATAAAAAAAGCCTTCTAAGAAGAAGGCTTTCGGTTTGAATAGAGTCTTCTTCTCATCTGTCAAATCTTTCACAATTTGCTGGAATTAGCACCTTATTAACAAATGTTAATGGTTGCTGAGGCGTCATAGGGCCAGTCCCTCTACCTCTCTAGATAAGAATGTTCGTATGAAATTTTATTATGTTTTTAACTTTACAACAAAAGATAATTGAATTGCAACTTTATTTTAAATAATTTTTATTTTTCCGCAAGTGTCATTGACTTTTGTATTTGTGCGTGCTAAATTTATTAAAAAATTAACAAACATTGTTAAAAGGGGAACGCATTTCCTTTTAGCTACATAAATAAAATAATAAAGACAAACTCTTATTGAGAGCGGTGGAGGGAAAGGCCCTGTGAAACCCGGCAACCTTCAAACGAAATGTTTGAAACGGTGCTAATACCTGCAAAACGATTGTTTTGCATAATAAGAGGAGGAACGATTATGTCCCCCTCTTCAAAGTGAAGAGGGGGTTTTTATATTGATAGAAATGAGGGAGATTTGTGAAATTACTAGATTTATTATCAAAAGGAATTGTAATAGGTGATGGTGCGGTTGGGACGTTATTACATTCACATGGTTTGCAAAGTAGTTTTGAAGAATTGAACATATCTGATCCAGATTTAATTATATCGATTCATAAGCAATATGTAGCTGCTGGGGCAGATGTAATTCAAACAAATACGTACGGAGCAAATGAAGCAAAATTACGTATGTATGGTTTAGAAAATCAAGTTACTGAAATTAATAGAGCGGCAGTAAAATTGGCGAAAGCATCTGTGACAGATAGAAATGCAATTTTAGGAACAATTGGCGGTATGAAACATATCGGAGCTGTTACAACGACTGATATGGAGCGAGAATTTATGTTACTGGAACAGGCAAGTGCATTACTAGAAGAACAGGTTGATGGACTGCTATTAGAGACTTTCTATGATGAGTTTGAATTACTTCATGCTGTTCAGGTGCTACGAAAACAAACGAATATTCCAATTGTAGCTCAATTAGCGTTACATGAGGCAGGTACGACTCAAAATGGAAATGATGTAAATGAAATTTTAAAACAGCTTTTAGATTACGGTGCAAATGTTGTTGGATTGAACTGCCAACTAGGGCCACTTCATATGACGGAAGCTTTTAAAATGATATCGATTCCGCAAAATGGCTACTTGTCAGCATATCCAAATGCAGGCCTTCCCAATTATGTGGAGGGACGTTACGTATATGAGGGAAGTCCAGCTTATTTCGAAGCGATGACGCCGAAGTTTATTGAGCAAGGTATTCGGTTATTGGGTGGTTGTTGTGGCACGACTCCAGAACATATTGAAAGTATGAAACGTGCAATTGCAAATGTTACGCCTGTAATAGAAAAGGATACGATTCAAAGACCGAAAGTAGTTCATACACACGAGAAACGTTCGAAAGCTCATGTCACTTTAGCAGAGAAAGCTAAGAAACAAACGACAGTAGTAGTGGAATTAGATCCACCGAAAACGTTAGATACGCAGCGTTTTTTTGAAGGAGCAAGGGCATTGAAAAGATCTGGGGCAGATGCTATTACTCTAGCAGATAATTCATTAGCATCTCCTCGCATTTCGAATATGGCAATGGGGGCACTATTAACGAAGCACGATATTCCGGTATTGACTCATTTAACGTGTAGAGACCATAACGTCATCGGACTACAATCTCATTTACTAGGCTTATCAGCGTTAGGTATGGAAGAAGTGTTAGCTTTAACTGGTGATCCAGCACGCGTCGGTGATTTTCCAGGTGCCACTTCTGTATATGATTTGTCCTCTATTGAGCTCATTAAAATGATTAAAGAAATGAATGATGGGCGCTCGATTTTAGGGAAATCAATAGGTCCTGCAACACGGTTTTCAGTGGGAGGGGCGTTTAATCCACATGTAAGACATTTAAAAGCAGCGGTTAAGCGAATGGAACGGAAAATAGAAGCGGGAGCGGAATATTTTTTAACTCAGCCAATTTACGATATCGCGTTAATTGAAGAAGTGTATGAAGCGACAAAGCATTTGGAACAACCTATTTTTATTGGGATTATGCCATTAATAAGTAAAAGGAATGCAGATTTCCTTCATTTTGAGGTGCCGGGTATTACTCTACCTGAAGAAATAAGGGAAAGAATGGATGGACATGAAACGAAAGAGGCAGCAATTGAGGAAGGGATTCGCATTTCACAAGAATTGATCGATGCGGCGATGAAATATTTTAACGGCATTTATCTTATTACACCATTTCTAAAATATGAAATTACAGAACACCTTGTTAAATATGTGAGAGAAAAGCAAGAAGTGAAAGAAGGTATTAACTGATGAAATGTATAGAAGAAAAATTACAAAATAACATCTTAATATTAGATGGTGCAATGGGAACAATGATCCAGCAAGAGGACTTAACTGCGGAAGATTTCGGAGGAGAAGAGTACGAAGGTTGTAATGAATATTTAGTAGAAACAAGGCCTGATGTTATTTTAAAGATTCATAAAGCTTATATTGAAGCTGGAGCGGATATTATTGAAACAAATACATTTGGGGCGACAAATATTGTATTAAGTGATTATGAGTTGTCTCATTTAGACGAGAAACTAAATGAGAAGGCAGCACGTTTAGCGAAGCAAGCGGTCAACGAAAGTGGGAAGGAAGTATATGTTGCGGGAGCAATGGGGCCGACAACGAAAGCGATTAGTGTTACTGGTGGTGTGACGTTTGAAGAATTAATTGAAGCCTATACACGGCAGGCAAGAGGATTATTGAAGGGAGAAGTTGATGTATTACTAGTTGAGACGAGTCAAGATATGCGTAACGTGAAGGCTGCTTATATTGGAATTCAAGCAGCTTTTGACGAACTAAATAAAATTGTACCTATCATGATTTCAGGAACAATTGAACCGATGGGAACGACTCTGGCTGGGCAAACAATTGAGGCTTTTTACTTATCAATAGAACATATGAAGCCATTATCTGTTGGGTTAAACTGTGCGACTGGTCCGGAGTTTATGAGAGACCATATTCGTTCACTATCTGATTTGTCGGAGTGTTACATTTCTTGTTATCCAAATGCAGGTCTTCCTGATGAAGATGGACATTATCATGAATCGCCATCTTCTCTCGCTGAAAAAGTGAAGCGATTTGCTGAAGAAGGATGGGTTAATATTATCGGTGGTTGTTGTGGTACAACACCAGAACATATAAAAGCAATGAAATCCGCGTTAGCTTCTCTTAAGCCGCGTGAACACCATGAAAGAGCTGGACACGGGGTTAGTGGATTAGAGGCACTTCAATATGATGACTCTATGAGACCGTTATTTGTTGGTGAAAGAACAAACGTTATTGGATCACGTAAATTTAAACGATTAGTAGCAGAAGGGAAATTTGAAGAGGCTGCTGAAGTCGCAAGAGCGCAAGTGAAGAAAAATGCTCATATTATCGATATTTGTATGGCAGATCCTGATCGCGATGAAATAGAAGATATGGAAAACTTCTTGGCAGAAGTTACGAAAGTATTAAAAGTACCGATTATGATTGATTCAACAGATGAAAAGGTGATGGAGCGAGCTCTTACTTATATTCAAGGAAAAGCTGTTATTAATTCAATTAATTTAGAAGATGGAGAAGAACGGTTTAAAAAAGTGACACCGCTTCTTCGTAAATATGGTGCTGCAATTGTAGTTGGAACAATCGATGAAGACGGTATGGCAGTAAGTGCGGAAAGAAAACTCGAAATTGCGAAAAGAAGTTATGAGTTATTAACGACGAAATATGGTATACGCCCGTCAGATATTATTTTTGATGCACTTGTATTTCCAGTAGGTACAGGCGATGAAGAATATATTGGCTCTGCGGCAGCGACGATAGAAGGAATTCGCCTTATTAAAGAAGCATTACCAGAGTGTTTAACGATTTTAGGTGTAAGTAACATATCATTTGGTTTACCACCAGCTGGACGCGAAGTATTAAATTCCGTCTTTTTATATCATGCAACGAAAGCAGGATTAGATTACGCGATTGTGAATACGGAAAAATTAGAACGGTATGCGTCAATTCCAGAGGAAGAAAAACGTCTTGCAGATGCATTGCTTTTTGAAACGACGCAAGGGACGTTGGAAGAATTCACAAACTTCTATCGCGTGGCAAAAAAGAAAGATATTGTTATCCAAGAAACATTGACTCTTGATGAGCGACTAGCAAATTACATTGTAGAAGGTACGAAACAAGGCTTACAAGAAGATTTGAGTCTCGCACTTACAGAAGGAAGAAAACCTTTGGATATTATTAATGGCCCACTTATGACAGGAATGGATGAGGTGGGACGATTATTTAATAATAATGAGCTTATCGTTGCTGAAGTATTGCAAAGTGCTGAAAGTATGAAAGCTGCCGTAAGCTATTTAGAGCCACATATGGAATCTAGCGATAGTGCGAAAAAAGGGAAAGTATTATTAGCGACTGTTAAAGGTGACGTCCATGATATTGGGAAAAACCTCGTTGAAATTATTTTATCGAATAACGGATATGAGATTATTAATTTAGGAATCAATGTTCGCTCAGATCGAATTGTGCAAGAAGTACAAGAAAAGAATCCTGACATTATTGGTCTTTCTGGTTTATTAGTAAAATCAGCGCAACAAATGGTAACGACTGCTGAAGATTTAAAAGCGGCAAATATTGATATTCCAATTGTTGTAGGCGGGGCAGCGTTAACGAGAAAATTTACAGATAATCGTATTTCACCATCATATAAAGGACTCGTATGTTATGCGAGTGATGCGATGACTGGTCTTGATATTATTAATAAGCTTCAAAAAGAAGAAGAGCGTGAGAAGATGAAACAAGATAAAAAAGAACGTCATCTTCATATCGTAAAAAAAGAGGAGAAAAAAGTAGAAATTCCAGAAGTAATTGAGCCATTAGCGAAGGCAGAGGTTATGATACCTGATTCAACAAAACGAATTGTATTACGTGATATTCCAGCCCTTCATCTCGCTCCATTTTTAAATAGACAAATGCTACTTGGGCATCACCTTGGATTAAAAGGAAATGTGAAGAAGCTTCTGCGAGAGGGAGATAAAAGAGCGCATGAATTAAACGACTTAATAGACGAGTTATTGCAGGAAGGACAAACTTGGTTAAAACCGAAAGCGGTGTATCAATTTTTCCCAGCACAAAGCGACGGACAAAATATTGTAATATATGATCCAGAAGATCATACGCGTGTTATAGAGCGTTTCACATTCCCAAGACAAGGAAAAGCGCCATATCGTACTTTAGGTGATTATTTGCGGCCGGTTGGAGATGAGATGGACTATGTTGCTTTCCTATCTGTTACGGTTGGGGAAGGCGTTCGGGATATTGCTGAAGAGTGGAAAGCGAAGGGTGATTATTTACGCAGTCATGCTATTCAATCGTTAGCGCTTGAGCTAGCAGAAGGACTTGCTGAAAAAACACATATGCTCATTCGTGATCGCTGGGGCATTCCAGATTCACCAGAACTGACGATGGAAGAACGCTTCCGTACGAAATATAGAGGGATACGCGTGTCCTTCGGTTATCCAGCATGTCCAGAACTTGCGGATCAAGAAAAGTTATTTCGCCTTATTCATCCAGAAGAAATAGGTATTTCATTAACGGAAGGATTTATGATGGAGCCAGAAGCATCTGTAACGGCTATGGTATTTTCTCACCCTGAGGCAAGATATTTTAGTGTATTATAGTGTAGAAGGGGGAGACGTATGAAAAAAATAGTCTTTACAGGTGGCGGTTCGGCAGGGCATGTAACACCTAATTTAGCCATCATTCCACATTTACAAGAACAAAATTGGGATATTTCTTATATTGGTTCTCATCAAGGAATTGAGAAAACGATTATAGAAAAGGAAGGCATTCCGTACTATAGTATTGCAAGCGGAAAGCTACGTCGTTATTTTGATTTAAAAAATATAAAAGATCCTTTTCTTGTAATGAAGGGTGTTATGGATGCGTATGTAAGGATTCGAAAACTAAAACCGGATGTGATTTTTTCAAAAGGTGGTTTCGTATCTGTACCAGTCGTAATTGGAGGATGGCTAAATAGAGTCCCTGTTTTATTACATGAATCTGATATGACGCCAGGACTAGCAAACAAAATTGCGCTCCGTTTTGCTTCGAAAATATTTGTTACATTTGAAGAAGCTGCGAAACATTTACCGAAAGAAAAAGTAATCTATACAGGATCTCCTGTACGTGAAGACGTGCTAAAGGGAAATCGTGAAAAAGGTTTAGCGTTTTTAGGTTTTTCACGTAAAAAGCCAGTTATTACAATTATGGGAGGAAGTTTGGGCGCAAAGAAAATTAATGAAACTGTTCGAGAAGCGTTACCAGAACTTCTGAAAAAGTATCAAATTGTTCATCTTTGCGGAAAAGGTAATCTTGATGAAAGCTTACAAAATCAAGAAGGATATAGACAATTTGAATATATACATGGAGAGCTGCCAGACATATTAGCGATAACAGATTTTGTTATTTCACGTGCGGGCTCTAATGCTATTTTTGAGTTTTTAACATTGCAAAAGCCGATGGTTTTAATTCCACTATCGAAATTTGCAAGTCGTGGAGATCAAATACTAAATGCAGAGTCTTTTGAAAGACAAGGATATGCTTCCGTATTGTATGAAGAAGATGTGACTGTGAAATCTCTTATAAAGCATGTCGAAGAATTAAATCAAAATAATGAGATGTATAAAACAGCTCTAAAAAAATATAATGGAAAAGAAGCAATTCAAACAATCATTCAACATATTTCAGAGGCATGATGAAACAATCATGTCTTTTTTTATAGGTTGAAAGATTCCAAGGATTGATATTTTTATGTTACAATAAAGTGAAACTTTAATCAGTGGGGGGTGTTCATCCCCCACTGATTATTAGCCTTCACCAATCGGGCTTTTACGGGCAGTTAATCCCCCACCTAACTTCTTTATTTTCGCTAGATTTTGAGGTAGGGGGGGGTACTGCCCGTTAATGCGGGGTAACAAATGGATTAGTAGGGAAATTCCAATTAATGAAGCGTGAAAATACGAATGGATTAGGAGTGACTGTGTTGGAGCTAAGTCTCTATGAAAATACTGCACTTATTATATGCTTTGTGTTGTACGTTGGTAGTGTTATTGTTTATATTTCAAGGAAATTTTCGCAAGAAAGAGAGCTTGAAAAATCAGAAATAACAGCTGAACTAGAAATGTTAGCTGATGAAAGTTATAAAAAGAAGAAAATAAAAGAAGAGCATGAAGAATCCCATCATTTAAACGCAAATAAGTTTTAAAGATGGGGATTTTTTTTGAAGTCATTCTTTATTATGTGTATAGCAAGTAACGCTAAAAGGAGTTTCCCGTACATAATGAAGGAGTGTATATAAATGAATTTTTATGTCGCCTCAGGATTCCAAAATAAACATCTTGTACGTTCTATAGCAAATGAACTGAAACATGCAGGATGGCACCATACATATGATTGGACAAGAAACGAAAGAGCAGTGAATAAAGATCAATTAAGAGAAATTGGTCAGGCAGAAAAGAATGCGATTAAAGAAGCGGACGTATTTTTACTTATATTAGATGGCGGAAACGGGAGCCATACAGAGTTTGGAATGGCGATTGCGCTAGAGAAAAAGATATATGTATATCATGAAGGAAACCCGCTTCAAACAACGTTCTATCATTTGCCAGAAATAAATATTTTTGAAGGAGATGTAGCTGAGTTTGCATCTCATGTGATGAATCATGTGAAATAATAGTAACTGCTTAAAAGGTTATAAAAGTGATCTTTTGGGTACAGTGATGATAAGAAAAGTGTATAAAGGAGTTATATAATATGAAATTAGAAAATGGATGGGAAACGAGCTTTTTAGAAGTCGTACAAAATAGTGAATTTAAGAAAGATGCACTTCTTAGTCAATTGCTTTGTGAGGATAGTGAAGAGGTAGAAGAGCTTGTTGATGATTACGGATATGAAGAGATTATTGAACGCGAACATGATGATGAATTAGCAGAAGTTTTAGGTGAAGAACTTTTCGATGAGATGGAACGAAACGTATTCTTATCTTCACAGCCAGAAAAAAAACTTATTTCATTCGTAAATGGATTAGGTTTTCATGTGTTAGATTGGATCGTTCTTCTTGAAACAGAATTTGGCATTGATAGTGCAAACTTTACGTCGGACGCAGTGAAAACGTTAGAAAAGCGTTTTAGACAGTTTCCACACATAGAGGATAAGACAATTTTTGATATGACATTTGGAGAAGCAATGGATGTATTACAATCCATTACAGGATTACAACTGAAGGAAAAGATGAACGTATAATGTAAAAAAAGAACGTGATATCCTCACGTTCTTTTTTTACATTATAATAATTTTGTCATCTAGTTTTGTTTGTCCGCTAAGAAGTGCGTTTAAATATTCTACTTTTCTTATACAGGCCTGTATATGTCTTTCAACCTCTTGTAACTCTGCTTGGTGATGTGTTTCAATCGGATGAATTTGTACGTTGAATTTCTCAAATTGACTACTATATGTTATTTCTGCATAGCCGCTCATAATATCCATGTCGTTATGAAATAAAAATTGCTTCGTTTTGTCACAGAATGATACATCCTGAAAGCCATATACTTTTAATGCTTCAATTACTTTTTTAATCATTTTTGTATTCATTTTTTAACCCTCTTTACGAAGTTCTACTTATATAGTATAACATAAAAAATTACATAGAAAGCGCTTCCAAGTGTATTTTATTATAAACTTTACGTTTCAATCACAAAAATGAAACAAAGAAAAAATAATTGTAAAGAAGGGAGGACTCTTTTATTGTTTCGTCATATATATAGAGAAATAGTGCAAGGAAAGGAAATTTTCCGAATTTGAGTTCGTATTTCAAATTTAAGCGCAATAAAAGAGGTGAGAGTCTTGAACTTTGATATTGTAGGACAAAAAGCATATATAAAAGATGGACCGCATCGGAACCGAATTGGAATTGTAAAGAAATGCGAGACAAAATTAGAATCGCAGTTTGCCATTGTGATTGGAGAACAAATCATTGATGTAGAGCTAAAGGATATCGTGTTAGTGGGAGTAGACGTAGGACAATTTCATACATGGTGCGAACAAAATGGTTATTTGTGAGAAGGACGGGCTGTGAGATAATGAAATATATTTGAGAAAAGAGAATATGTTAGTGTATTCTCTTTTTCTATGTGTAAGGAGACAGAAATGAAGTATAAAGCTCGTTTTTTGTAAAACCTTACAAAAATGTAATTTTTATAAAAAAACGAAAGGATATATAATTTATTTATAATTATCTATTCTAATATACAGGTGGTGTTTTACCATGATTGAAGTAATGGGTAGAGCTTTATACATAGTTTTTGAAACAATATGTTATGCCTTATGTATAAAAGATAAAGAGGAAGATGGAAAGAACTAAAAAAGGACGCTAACAGTTTTGTTAGCGCCCTTTTTATTATGAAGCTATTTCGCCAGTCTTTGTATCATCTTGATTGTACGTATCTTGATCTAATTCACCAAGCCATTTACTAGAAATAAGACCTGCTGTCATAGAACCACTTACGTTAAGAGCTGTACGACCCATATCGATTAATGGTTCAACTGAGATAACAAGAGCGACAATACCGATTGGTAAGTTCATTGTAGATAGTACGATTAACGCTGCAAATGTTGCACCGCCACCAACACCGGCAACACCGAATGAGCTAATAGCAACGACAGCGATTAAAGTTAAAATAAATTGTGGCTGTAATGGATCGATTCCTACAGTTGGAGCGACCATCATTGCAAGCATTGCTGGATAAATACCTGCGCAACCGTTTTGCCCGATAGATACTCCAAATGATGCTGCGAAGTTGGCAATTCCTTCGGAAATACCAAGTTTTTCTTTTTGCGCTTCAATATTTAATGGCATTGCACCAGCACTAGAGCGAGATGTGAATGCAAATGTTAATACAGGGAATACCTTTTTTAAATATTGAATTGGATTTAAACCAGATAGAGCAATTAATAATAAGTGGATAACGAACATTACGATAAGTGCTACGTAAGACGCTAACACGAAGTTACCAAGTTTTAAAATAGCATTTATATCGCTACCAGCAACTGTTTTTGCCATAAGAGCTAATACGCCGTATGGAGTAAGACGTAAAATTAATGTTACCATACGCATTACGATTGCATATACAGCATCAAGCATTTTCTTAAATAGCTCTGCTTGTTCTGGATATTTTCGTTTTACACCTATAAAGGCGATACCGATAAAGGCTGCAAATATTACAACAGAAATTGTTGATGTTGGACGAGCGCCTGTCAAATCAAGAAACGGATTTGTAGGCAATAGCTCTAATAATTTATCTGGAATTGTTGTCTTTTCAATAGAAGTAAATCTTTCTTCAACTAGCTTCAGACGAGCAGATTCTGCATCACCTTGTTGCAGGCCTGTTGCTGATACATCAAATCCTGCACTTGCAGCGATACCGACAGCAGCAGCGATTCCTGTAGTAAGAATTAAAATTCCGATAATAAGACCACTAATTTTACCAAGGTTTTTCGTTAACTGTAATTTTGTAAATGCTGAAATAATAGATACTAAAATAAGTGGCATAACGATCATTTGAAGTAATTTCACATAACCGTTACCGATTAAGCTAAACCAAGTATTTGATTCAATAATTACTTTAGAAGTTGGCTCATAAATAAATTGTAATATAAGACCGAATATAATTCCGACTCCTAAAGCGGTAAATACACGTTTATTAAAAGATACATGCTTACGTTGCATATAATATAATACGCCAACTAAGATGAGCATGACCGCAACGTTAATTCCGACAAGCAGTGTATTCATGTTGATTCCCCCTAATTCCAATCTGTTATATAGAATATAAGGTAATAAAACCTATAAGTCAACTAGGAAATTGCGGAATTAAAAAAAAGATGGCAAAATGCCATCTTTTAATGCCCAGCCCCAGGGACAAGTAAAAACGTCGTGTAGTATGTAAATCCTATGAAGAAAACAGTTAAATATGCCCCAAATACGTATATATACATACGCTCTGTTAAATTTAAATAGCTTAAAAGTACGAAGAATCCTGTTTGTCCTAAAAATAGTAGTGCGGTCGAATGCATATCCCCTACGTAAAACATAACCGAGAAAATTCCAGTCCAAAAGCCGAGAACGCGAAACATGCGCTCCATGCCATCTCCCTCCTTTTCTAAAAAAAGTAAACCTCACTTCATTATAGTTTATTTTTCTTACTATTGTAAATATTCGTTCATATAAAAAGAAGCCAATTATAATTAGCTTCTTTTTATATAAGAAATTAAATTGTTAGTTTATAATTACAAGATTTACATCCATCAAGTAGACTATCGTTTCGTGTTAATTCCGTGTTAGGGAATAGGATTTCAAAAATCCCTTTCATCATATCTCCGTGCATATTACAAATTTCAGTTGGGTGATGAACAGCAACTTCTTTAAATGGACAATTGTGTACATCATAGAAAATTTTCGTTCCATCTGCACTTAATTCAAATGCAGGTGATAAACCAGCTGTTGAGAAAGCTTCTTTTGCAATTTGAACTTTTTGCTCGACTGTTAAAGCATCTTCACTCACATTTAAACGCAGCATATGTTGTTGCATTAATTCGGCTCCGAATTGTTTTCCAGTTTCGTATAGCGCTTTTTCACCAGCAGCGCCAAGGCTAAGTAAAGAATTAAATGCGATTCTTGCTAACAATTGATAATCACGGAATGGAAATTGTAATTGAATCACATCATCAGATAATACATATAATCTGCTTGGTCGTCCGCCTTTTCCAGTTTTCTTCGTTTCCGATTTCAGCATATGAACATCTTCTAATTTAGATAAATGTAAACGCGCTACGTTTGGATGAATGTCAAACTCATCTGCAATTTCTTGTACTGTTACGTAACTATGTTTTTGAGAAATATATTTATAAATGTAATAACGAGTTGGGTCAGATAATACACCTGTAATTTTTAAAGCTTGTTCCATGAGGATCTCCACCTTTATCACTTTATCCAAGATAATAACATTATAATACAGATAAACTTCCATATAGGTAATTTCAGACAATAATTCGGAAATTGTTCATAATTTCACAAACATATTTTTCCTTTTCACTCTAGTGAAAATAGAAAAATGCCGATTTTTCTTATGGATTTTTTCATGCTATATACATAGTAGGGAGGGAAAAATGATGAATGGAATTGAAAGTTTTGCGAATAGGATTTTGAAAGAGGCGTGTAGGGTACAAGCTTCGGATTTACATATTGTGCCTCGGAAGAAGGATGTAGTGGTTCAACTGCGTATAGGAAAAGATTTAATGATGAAACACTGTATCGAAAAGGAATTTGGAGAAAAACTTGTTTCACATTTTAAATTTTTAGCATCCATGGATATAGGAGAGAGGCGGAAGCCACAAAATGGTTCACTGTATTTACAAATGGATGGACAAGAAGTGTATTTACGCCTTTCCACACTTCCAACCGTATATCAAGAAAGTCTTGTTATTCGTCTTCATTTACAAGCATCTATTCAGCCGTTATCTCATCTTTCGTTATTTCCAAGTACAGCGAAAAAACTACTCTCTTTTTTACATTATTCCCATGGGTTACTCGTATTTACTGGACCGACAGGTTCTGGAAAGACAACAACAATGTATGCATTATTAGAGGTAATTAGAAAAAAGAAAACACGTCGCATCGTTACACTAGAGGACCCAGTTGAAAAAAGAAATGACGATGTATTACAAATTCAAATAAATGAAAAAGCAGGTATCACATATGAGGCGGGATTAAAGGCTATTTTACGTCATGATCCAGATATTATTTTAGTCGGTGAAATTCGTGATGAAGAAACAGCGAAAATCGCTATAAGAGCAAGTTTGACTGGACATTTAGTAATGACGACACTGCATACGAATGATGCGAAAGGGACGATACTCCGGTTCATGGATTTTGGCATAACGAGGCAAGAGATTGAACAATCGTTATTGGCTATAGCTGCACAGCGACTTGTCGAATTGAAGTGTCCGTTTTGCAAAAGAAAGTGCTCAACTTTATGCAAATCAATGAGGCAAGTAAGGCAAGCGAGCATTTATGAATTGTTATATGGATATGAGCTAAAACAAGCGATTAAAGAAGCAAACGGGGAATGTGTCACATACAAGCACGAAACATTAGAATCTTCGATACGAAAAGGATACGCTTTAGGATTTTTAGAAGAGGATGTGTATGTTTAAGAAAATATGGAGTTTAAGTGATCAAGTAATATTGCTGAAAAGATTAGGAGAACTATTAGAAAAAGGCTACTCCCTTTTGCAGGCATTAGAATTTTTACGGTTTCAATTACCTTTAGAAAAGAAAGTACAATTGCAGAGCATGATTGATGGATTAAAAGATGGAAAAAGTCTACACGATTCTTTTCATCAATTAATGTTCCATCAGGAGATGTTAAGCTATTTATTTTATGCCGAGCAACATGGTGATATTTCTTTTGCGTTGCAACAAGGGAGTGCACTTCTTTATAAAAAGGATAAGTATAGGAAAGATATGATGAAAATAATGCAGTATCCTATGTTTTTGGCGTTCTTTTTAATAATCATGATTTTTGTTTTTAACCGTATTTTATTACCGCAGGTTGACATGGTATATAGTTCATTCGGTTCTACAGCACCGTTATTTACAGAACAAATATTAAGTGTAATTAAGCTACTACCCTATCTTGTTTTTAGCACTATTTTTATTGTTATGATTGGCTCTAGTGTGTATATATTTTACTTTCAGAAACTCCCGCATATGAAGCAGGTAAAAATTAAGCTGCGTATTCCCCTCGTAAAAACATTCCTTATTTTAAAGCATTCGCATTATTTCGCCATGCAATTGAGCGGCTTATTACACGGAGGATTATCAGTACTTGAGGCTCTAACAATAATGATGGAGCAAAAATATCATCCATTCTTTCAGCATGAAGCGGGCCGAATTAAACACCAATTAATTGCGGGAGAACCGTTGCAATCTATTATTGCTAAAAGTGGATATTACGAGGAGGAACTTTCTTATATTATTACGCATGGACAAGCAAACGGTAATTTGGCAATTGAATTAGGTGACTATAGCGATCTTATTGTGGAAAAGATGGAACAAAAAATTAAGCGTATGTTAGTGATCATTCAACCAATTTTATTTACGTGTATTGGAGGAATAGTCGTTCTTATGTATTTAGCGATGATTATGCCAATGTTTCAAATGATGAATTCTATTTAGGAGGTGTTTACATGCAGCATGAGGAGGGATTTACCCTTTTGGAAATGTTATTAGTTATGGTCGTCATAACTGTATTATTACTATTAATTATTCCGAATGTAGTTACACAGCGCTCATCCGTCGAAGGAACAGGATGTAAAGCCTATGTGAAATCTATAGAAGCTCAAATACAGGTATACCAATTACAACATAATAAAATCCCCTCGCTAAAAGAGTTAAGGGATGGAAAATATATTACAGCTGATGAGTGTCCGAATGGTGAATCCATTCATATTTCAAATGATGGCACAGTAACAACTGGGAAACTGTGAAACAAAAAGGTTTTACTCTTTTAGAAATGCTACTCGTTCTATTTGCGATTTCTGTACTAAGTATGATCACGTATTTTAACGTACATTCATTACATGAAAAACAAAAAGTCGAACAATTTTTAAGACAGTTTTCAAATGATATTTTGTATATGCAACAATTAGCGATAAATCGTCAAAAACACTATACATTACGATGGCATAAAGATAGACATACGTATTATATTGGGGAGCTAAGTACGAATCTTACTATCATTAAAAGAGAATACGATAGCGATATACAAATTGATTTGAATACTTTTCCAAATCCGATGACATATAATCCGAGTGGAAATATTAATAGAGGTGGCACGATTTTACTTTCGTATCGTAGTTATAGATATGAGATTGTATTTCAGCTTGGAAGAGGGAGATTTACCTATCGTGAAATGTCAAAAAGGGTCAGTGATGGCTGAGATGCTCGTAGCATTAAGTATAGTAATGATGGCAGTATCTTTACTACTTCCGCAAACAGTATTGATTATGCAAGAACGAAAAAACATACAGATTCGTTATAAAGCATTTGTATTATTAAAAAGGGAAGCAGCTTTATATATGTATGAAAATGGGACGAAACAACCGCAAGAAAAAGTCGTAAACGGAAATGTATATTACACATATTGGGGAGGAAATGAAGTTTGTGCTATGTGGAAAGATGTGAAAGGAAGAATGATGGAACAATGCTTTTATGCAGGAGAAAAAATAAATTAGAAGTTGGTTTTACATTACTAGAAATGATCGTATGTTTTTTTCTGTTATCACTGTTCTTTTTACTCTTGCCACGTTTAAATTTTATTGGAATAGAAAACAACCAATCAAAAGGATTAAATAATTGGGAATGGGATGTATTTTTAGGGCAAGTACAGTTAGAGTTTCGTGAAGTATCTTTTGTAGAAAAAGTAGTCCCTGAAAATAAAGATAGTCTTTTGCGCTTCCGTCTTCGCACTGGGGATGAAGTGACGTATGAAAAGTTGAATAATCATCTGATAAGAAAAGTGAATATGCGCGGAAGAGAAGTTATATTACAAAATGTTGAAATGGTTTCGTATGAAGTAACACCTCATTTGCTCTTCATAAATATGAAAGATATGAGTGGGAAAATATATGAAGGTGTAGCGGTCAGGTATAGTGAAATGGAAATAAATAAATGAGAAAACAAGATGGATTTACAATGCCAGGAACAATCATTTTTCTTGTATTATTAACTTCGTTCTTTGTATACGAAACGAATATGCTGCTTATAGATAAAAAATTTTATATTGAAATAGAGCAAAAGTTTGTACTGGAGGAACTACTAAATCGATCTATTACAAATATAAAACAGGATTTACAGCAAAAAGAAAAGGAAGATACATTTTTCTTTCAATATGAAAAGGGCGAAGCAAGTGGAAATTACGTCTTTGAAAACGATGATATTCTCGTTTCGTTGCAGTGCAAAATAAAGCAGGAGGTTTTTTATAAGGTGAGTTTTCGGTATAGAAAAAAGGATGAAAAAATATTCGATTGGATAGAAGGATAGTATTTTGAATGTGTGAACAAAAACCATAATGTCTCATTTTAAAACAGTTGAAAGTTTAAATTTTCTCAAAAAAGAGAAAGGTAGAAAGAATATGATATATTCAAGCTATCCAAACATATTTTTTTAGGGAGAATAGGGAAATGACAAATAACAATCAAATAGGTGAAAATAAGGAACAAACTATTTTTGATCATAAAGGAAATGCAATTATGACGGAGGATAGGGAAATACACATTATTTCAAAGTTCGAAGAACCTCTTATTGTCGTGTTAGGAAATGTATTAAGCGATGAAGAATGTGATGAATTGATTGAATTGTCTAAAAGTAAGTTAGCACGTTCAAAAGTTGGTTCATCACGTGATGTAAATGATATTCGAACGAGTAAGGGTGCATTTTTAGACAATAATGAACTTACTGCGAAGATTGAAAAACGAATTTCATCTATCATGAATGTTCCTGCGTCGCATGGAGAAGGATTACACATTTTAAATTATGAAGTGGATCAACAATATAAAGCGCATTATGATTATTTTGCAGAGCATAGTAGATCAGCTGCTAATAATCGTATTAGTACGCTTGTTATGTACTTAAATGATGTAGAAGAGGGCGGAGAAACGTTCTTCCCGAAATTAAATCTTTCTGTGCACCCTAGAAAGGGAATGGCAGTATACTTTGAGTATTTTTATCAAGACCAATCATTAAATGAGCTTACGTTACATGGAGGGGCACCTGTAACGAAAGGTGAGAAATGGATTGCAACGCAGTGGGTGAGAAGAGGCGCTTATAAGTAAAAGCGTGTATGAAACGTTTTGTTCTTCATTTTATAAGGAGAACAAAACGTTTTTTTATTAAATAATGAAATCATTCGTTATAATAACAAATAATAACGAATGATTGAGAGGAAAGAATATGAAATCTATATACATAACCGGTTATATGGGAGCTGGGAAAACAACAATTGGAAAAGCGTTAAGTAAAGAACTTCATATGGATGTTGTAGATACCGATAAAAAAATTGAAGAGAAGCAGGGGAAGGTAATTCGTGCTATTTTTGCCGAAGAAGGCGAAATGGCTTTTCGGGAATATGAAAGTGAAATGTTACGTTCACTACCGAGTTGTAATGTAATTATTACAACTGGCGGTGGAATCATTGAACGAGAGGAAAACCGAAAGTGGATGAAGGAAAATGGAACTGTCGTGTATTTATATTGTGATCCACATGTAATTGCAGAAAGACTTCGTGAAGATACGACACGTCCACTATTTCAGAAGAAAGATATAGAGGCGTTTGTGGCAAAATTTGAATCGCGCCGAGCTTACTATGAAGAGGCTCATATTCATATTGATACGACGAATAAGTCTGTAAAGCAAATTATGAATGAATTAAAAGAAAAGATTAATGCATAAAAAAGTGGACATACTAATCAAGTAGAGGTGATGATAATATGTCTACTAATGATTATGTTCGCTTTGTAACGCAACAGTTTGTGTCGTATATGGATGCTCCAAAAGAAGATCGTAAACAAAAGAAAGAACAACGCCGTGCTGAAAAAGAGCCATTTATGAATAAGTGGTTTGGTGTTATGCCGCTAAGTGCTGCTTTGTTTTATCGAAACGTGAAAGATAAAAGAAAAAAATCAAGTTAACGATTTCGTAATATGTGCAGCAAAATAAAAATCCCCTAGTAGTATGATGCTACTAGGGGATTTTCATTTACTGTACGGATTCTTTTTCTTCTGTAACGGCATGTATTTTGTTGTTTACCCAAACAAATCCAATTCCGATACAAATGGAAATGCCCCATCCAACAGCGGTCATAATCGCTCTCATTTCACCATAGCCATCTACACCGAAAACAGAGATGAAATAAATTTTTAAGAAGCTTTTTAATATAAATTGTAGCCCGAAAAATAGCGTTAAATATTGTAGTGCTGGATAGATACGACTATCACGATACAGTTCACGACTTTTATCACGGTCATGGCCTTGTAGTGCTGCAATATCTGCTGCGAAATATAACATAAGTGGTTTTTTTATAAAAATGGTACATATAACGATAATACCTAGTACGATGTGATAATACGCATCGTTCCATAACATGCGTTCAGCTGATCCGGATAATAGGTCTACCGTTGTATTAGAAATGAGTGTAATTAAAATAAAGAACCCTGTTACGTTAAACTGTTTTTCTTTTTTAAAGGTATACAGTGTATAAATAATCCCCGGAACAGAGGAAAGTAACATCGCGTAATAAGGATCGATATAAGGTTTTGCAAATTTCCAAATGAGGAATGGGATTACGAGATAAAAGACAAGATCTAATATAGCTTTTTTATTTTGATTCATATAGGGCCTCCTTAAGTCATACATATATTTTATAATATAATTTCTGAAAATTGTATAAGGTTTAATGGGAAAAGAAAAATATATCGTTTTTTGAGGGGTTAGTAGATTGAAAAAATTGCCCCTAGCGTAGTAAGTTTTTTTAGTATATAATAAAGGAAACGCTTTCATTTTTAGTTTGTTCACAAAATGGACGGAAAATCACATATTTACTATCGATATGTTGCTTTATAATGAAACTAATTAAATATACATGCATACAATATTGTGAAATAAATAACATAAATAATCTATATAAATGTAAACGTTATCAAAAGAGAGAGGTGGAGACAATGAGTAAATTTTTCTTCAATCATAATCCAGCAACGGTAGAGGATGGAAGGCTTGTTAAATATGCTGAAATTATTTATGGAGAAGGTGGCCGTTCTGTATTAGAAAATTTAATGGTGAAGGCATCTATCAGATTGCGTGATCGTTATCCGAATAAATCTGACGAGCAGATCTCGAACCTAGTAAATAAAGGCATCCATGATATGTTTCAAAAATATGTGAGCGAGTAAGAGTAGCCAATGGCTGCTCTTATTTTTTGGTATAAGGATTGTATTTCTAGCTGAAAATAAGGGTGTATTTTGAAAGACATAAGAAGGAGTGGAACAAATGAGTAATGGAATTGGCCGTTCAAAAGAAAACCTTCCAACTGATGCAAATCATGTGAGTGCAAAGGATCGTGCGCATCAAAAACGTATGGCAAAGCAAAAACAACAAGGGCGTAATAGCGATAGAGGATAATTCAAAAAAGCTCCTTCTAAAACAGAAGGGGCTTTTTAAGATAGAAAATGATTTGCGGTAACATAAAAAAGTCCGCCGTTAATAATTTGCACTGTAATGCGTGGCTCGTATTGTTCTTGCAGTGCTTGTTTTTCAATTTCATAGCTTTCGGGAAGTTCATCACTTTCTTCATAAAAACGATTTAAAAGGTCTAAATCGTGATTCCAGCGCACTCTTGCTTCTTTCGCCCACGTATGGTCATCTTCTGCAATTATATTCTTTAAAGCGTCCTCTATACGTTGTAAACCACTTTGCGGTTTAATAATAGGCGAGAGCGTAAAACAAAAGTCAGGTATTTTCGGTGTAAGTTTAATTTTAGCTAATGTTTCATGAAAGTTTGCAATCATTGTGCCAGAAATGAGATGAATCCCAATCGAGTGAAGGATGTCTTTTTTTCGATCACATTGATAGGAAACTTTAATATTTACACCGAGCCACGGATGGAGCGGTGTATGTGTTGCCCCGCTATGCCGTACTTCCTCATATAAACGTATGTAAGAGCCTAATTCTTTTGTTGTTTGGAAAATTTGATGAAGGCGTGGGGAACCGTAGTGAATAAGCTCACCATCGTTTTCTTCACTTTCTGGATTTGTAAGAAGAGTAAGGCGCATCGGATTCGGTACGCCTCCTGTTTTCTCAAGGTAGTGCCAATAAAAAGGGCGATTCATTAATAATTTATCCATCTCAATTGTTAACTGCACATCTAATAGATGAGGGGAATGCTTTAAAATTTCACAGTTATTCGCCTCGAAAAAATTGTATAAGTAATTATGAATTTCATGTTGCTGCATAGCCTTGCACCTCAGCTTCATTTCGTTTTGCGAAGTCGATAATAGATGTTAAGTTTTCCATCTTAATTCGGATTTCTCCTTCGCTTTTTGATTGCGCAAATATTTCTTGAATGTGCGCGTCGATGTTTTTCATATTAATTCTCGTTAAAATTTCATCAAGTTCACCGATAACACGCTCAAATAAATTGATTTTTTCATATAACAGTTTCAAAATATGTTCTTCAACAGTATGTTTTGTAGCTAAGTTATAAATATGAACATCATTCTTTTGACCAAGACGGTGAATACGTCCTATTCTTTGTTCAAGACGCATTGGATTCCATGGCAAATCATAATTAATCATATGGCTACAAAACTGTAAGTTAATCCCTTCACCACCAGCTTCAGTTGCAATTAATACTTGTGCGTGGTTTTGGAAAAGTTCCTTCATCCAATCTTTCTTTCCTCTTTTAAACCCGCCGCGGAATGGAACGGAAGAAATACCGTGTTGTTGTAAAAACCATTGTAAGTACATTTGTGACGCTCGATATTCTGTAAAGATGACGACTTTATCATCAATTTCTTTTATAAGCTCAAGAGCTTTAGTCGCTTTTGAATTGAAAGGAATATGATTAATTTTGTCCATTAGCACATCAATATGCGGGTCTTTTATGTAATGATCATTTTCTTTCTGCCTTTTTTCTACATGTTTTTTTAGTGAATAGTACACAGCTTCACGACTACTACACGCTTCCCGTTTTAAAGTTAACGATGAGAAAGCAGATGTGAAGGCGTCTTGTCCTCGCCAATTTTCAATCCCATTATACAAAGCTTGTTCCTCTTCATTAAACTCAACAAAAATTGTACGTACATGTCTCTTGGGCCAATCAATTCCGGTATTATGACGTCGATTTCGGACCATCACTTTGTTAATAAGAGCTTTTAAATCTTCATCAGATTCGGCTGAACGATTTTTTGAAGCGTAATATTCTTCAAAATTGGATTGATTGCCTAAATGTCCTGGCTTTAATAAAGAAACAAGGTTGAAAATTTCATCAATCTTATTTTGAACAGGGGTAGCAGTTAATAATAAACAAAATTTCTTTTTTAATCGCTGTGCAAATTCATAGTTTTTTGTTTTATTATTTTTAAGTTTATGTGCTTCATCGATAATAATAAGGTCATATTCTAAGTTCAAAACGATATCACGATGCGGTGAACGTTTTGCAGTATCAATTGAGGATACAATCACATCGGCTTGTTCCCATGAATAGCTTTTCTTTTGGGCTACAGCTGGAATGAAAAACTTTGTATTTAGTTCGTATGCCCATTGTGATACGAGAGAGGCAGGGACGAGTATAAGTACTTTTTTCACAAGGCCGCGGACCATATATTCTTTTAAAATAAGTCCAGCTTCAATAGTTTTCCCAAGTCCCACTTCATCTGCTAGTATCGCTTTGCCATTCATTTGTTCAATAACATTTTGAGCGACTTCTAATTGATGAGGAAGTGGTGTGAAATGAGATAAGTGCTTCGGTGCTTGTAATCCATCGAAAGTAGGAACAAGTAACGATTTTTCAGTTTTATAAGCTAAATGATATAAATCCCAGTTTGTCCAGGGACCATCTTCGTCAATTCTATTTAAAAAATTGTTTTGCCACGTTCGATCTACGGAAATATCGACATTCATTACGACTCTCCCACCTTTTATAAATTAAAGTAATTATTAAAAAAATCTTTATTATATAAACCTTGTAATAAGGCGCTATTACACATACTAAAAGTTAAAGAATTGGCAAAGATAAAGGGCTAAATTTTGAAAGTTGTATTTAATAAGATTAAGAATAAAAAATTCTAAATTATTTTTTATGCTAGAATATTGATGAAATATAGCGAATGATGTTAGGATAATGGTGTGAAATGTGTGGAATCTTTCGTATTTTATCCAAGAAAGTGATTTTTTATTTACGCTTTCATAAAAAAATATAATGAGATTCCGTATATCCTATCTTTTCAGAGTGAAAATGTTTAGATATGGCGAGCAACTTTTATTGATTTGTCAAAGCATAAGGGGGAGAGAGCATGATTACATTACAACGTACACCGTTATTTGATGTATACGCGAAGTATGGTGGGAAAACAATCGACTTCGGTGGTTGGGAATTACCAGTTCAATTTTCAAGCATTAAAGAAGAACATGAAGCTGTACGTACAGCGGCAGGTTTGTTCGATGTGTCTCATATGGGAGAAGTTGAGGTAAAAGGTGTAGATAGTTTAGCATTTTTACAACGTGTTGTTACAAATGACGTTTCTACCTTAAAGGTAGGAGGCGCACAATATACAGCTATGTGCTACGAAAATGGTGGTACAGTAGATGATTTATTAATCTACAAACGTGGTG
The DNA here is from genome assembly GCF_007678085.1 of Bacillus cereus. Lineage (GTDB taxonomy): Bacteria > Bacillota > Bacilli > Bacillales > Bacillaceae_G > Bacillus_A > Bacillus_A cereus_BE. Next base: position 634,411 of record NZ_VEDW01000002.1, read on the forward strand.
AAGAAGACTATTTATTAGTAATCAATGCATCAAATATCGAGAAGGATTACGAATGGTTAGCTAGCCATGTAATTGGCGATGCGAAAGTAGTCAATGTTTCTAGTGAAGTTGCACAGCTTGCAATTCAAGGACCAAAAGCAGAAGGCATTTTACAAAAAGTTGTGTCAGAAGATTTGAAAGAAATTAAGTTCTTTAAATTTAAAAACGATATTCTTGTAGATGGAATTCCAGCACTTGTATCTCGTACAGGTTACACAGGTGAAGATGGATTTGAAATTTACTGTAAGAGTGAAGATGCTGCAAAACTTTGGGAGAAACTTCTTGAAGTTGGAGCAGAAGAAGGCTTAAAAGCATGTGGTTTAGGTGCTCGTGATACACTTCGCTTCGAAGCAACATTACCACTTTACGGTCAAGAATTATCAAAAGATATTACACCGATTGAAGCTGGAATTGGCTTTGCGGTAAAACCAAATAAAGAAGCAGATTTCTTTGGAAAAGCGACTTTAAAAGAGCAAAAAGAAAACGGTGCGCCTCGTAAGTTAGTTGGCATCGAAGTGATCGAACGTGGAATTCCTCGTACGCATTACCCTGTATTTATTGGAGAAGAAAAAATCGGGGAAGTAACGAGTGGTACACAATCTCCAACGTTAAAGAAAAGCATTGGTTTAGCACTAATTGATGTAAAATACGCAGCAGTTGATACAGAAGTAGAAATTGAAATTCGTAATAAACGCGTCAAAGCAGTAGTTGTTCCAACACCATTTTATAAACGTTCAAAGTAACGGGGAGAGGGGTAGATTTCATGTTGCATCGTTATCTTCCAATGACAGAAGAAGACAAAAAAGAAATGTTACAAACGATCGGCGTTCAAACGATCGATGAGTTATTCTCTGATATTCCAGAGAGTGTTCGTTTTAAAGGGGATTTAAAAATTAAAGAAGCAAAATCAGAGCCAGAGCTGTTAAAAGAGTTAACTCAAATGGCTAGCAAAAATGCTAACTTAAAAGAATACGCTTCTTTCTTAGGAGCAGGCGTATACGATCATTACGCTCCAGTAATTGTAGATCACGTTATCTCTCGCTCAGAATTTTATACAGCTTACACGCCATACCAACCAGAAATTTCACAAGGGGAATTACAAGCAATCTTTGAATTCCAAACAATGATTTGTGAATTAACAGGAATGGATGTAGCAAACTCTTCTATGTACGACGGAGGTACAGCTTTAGCTGAAGCGGCAATGCTAGCAGCTGGCCATACTCGTAAAAAGAAAATTCTTGTATCTAGCGCGGTTCATCCAGAATCAAGAGCAGTACTTGAAACGTATGCAAAAGGTCAACATCTTGAAGTTGTTGAAATTAATCATAAAGATGGTGTAACAGATTTAGACGTATTACAAAGTGAAGTAGATGATACAGTTGCTTGTGTAATCGTTCAATATCCAAACTTCTTCGGACAAGTTGAAAAATTAGCTGATATTGAAAAAATCGTTCATCAACAGAAATCATTATTTATCGTTTCTTCAAATCCATTATCATTAGGCGCATTAACACCACCAGGGAAATTTGGTGCTGATATTGTAATCGGTGATGCACAACCATTTGGTATCCCAACGCAGTTTGGTGGACCACACTGTGGTTACTTTGCAACAACGAAAGCATTTATGCGTAAAATTCCAGGACGTCTTGTCGGACAAACTGTAGATTCAGATGGTAAACGTGGATTCGTATTAACGTTACAAGCGCGTGAACAGCATATTCGCCGTGACAAAGCGACGTCTAACATTTGTTCAAACCAAGCGTTAAATGCATTAGCAGCATCAGTTGCAATGACGGCACTTGGTAAACAAGGTGTGAAAGAAATGGCACGCCAAAACATTTCTAAAGCACAATATGCAAAACGTCAATTTGAAGCGAAAGGATTCACTGTAACATTTGCTGGACCATTCTTCAATGAGTTCGTTGTAGATTGCAAGCGTCCAGTGAAAGAAGTAAACGATGTATTATTACAAAAGAATATTATCGGCGGTTACGACCTAGGCCGTGATTATAAAGAGCATGAGAACCATATGCTTGTAGCAGTAACTGAGCTTCGTACAAAAGAGGAAATTGACACACTTGTAAACGAAATGGGGGCTATCCAATGAAGAACCAAGACCAAGCACTTATCTTTGAAGTGAGTAAAGAAGGACGCATAGGATATAGCCTACCAAAATTAGATGTAGAAGAAGTGAAACTAGAAGATGTGTTTGAGAGCGATTATATTCGAGTAGAAGATGCAGAGCTACCAGAAGTATCTGAACTTGACATTATGCGCCATTATACAGCACTTTCAAACCGTAACCACGGTGTGGATTCTGGATTCTATCCACTTGGATCTTGTACGATGAAATATAATCCGAAAATTAATGAGAGTGTAGCTCGTTTCGCAGGATTTGCCAATATTCATCCGTTGCAAGATGAAAAGACAGTACAAGGTGCAATGGAATTAATGTACGACTTACAAGAGCATTTAATTGAAATTACAGGTATGGATACTGTTACATTACAACCTGCAGCTGGTGCACACGGAGAATGGACAGGCTTAATGTTAATTCGTGCATACCATGAAGCAAATGGTGACTTTAACCGTACGAAAGTAATTGTTCCTGACTCTGCTCACGGAACGAATCCAGCATCTGCAACTGTAGCTGGTTTTGAAACAATTACAGTAAAATCAAATGAAAATGGTCTTGTTGACTTAGAAGACTTAAAACGTGTTGTAAACGAAGAAACAGCAGCACTTATGTTAACGAATCCTAATACATTAGGGTTATTCGAAGAAAATATTTTAGAAATGGCAGAAATCGTCCATAACGCAGGCGGTAAATTATACTATGATGGTGCAAACTTAAATGCGGTATTAAGCCAAGCGCGCCCAGGAGATATGGGATTTGACGTTGTGCATTTAAACCTTCATAAAACATTTACAGGTCCTCACGGCGGCGGCGGCCCAGGTTCTGGTCCAGTAGGTGTGAAAGCTGATTTAATTCCGTACTTACCAAAACCAATTTTAGAGAAAACGGAAAATGGCTATCACTTTAACTATGATCGTCCAGAAGCAATTGGGCGCGTAAAACCATTCTATGGTAACTTCGGAATTAACGTTCGTGCATACACATACATTCGTTCTATGGGTCCAGATGGACTACGTGCAGTAACGGAGTATGCGGTATTAAATGCGAACTATATGATGAGAAGATTAGCACCATTCTATGATCTTCCATTTGATAGACATTGTAAGCATGAGTTTGTATTATCAGGTCGTCGTCAAAAGAAACTTGGTGTACGTACATTAGATATCGCAAAACGCCTGCTTGATTTCGGTTACCATCCACCAACAATTTACTTCCCATTAAATGTGGAAGAATGTATTATGATTGAGCCAACAGAAACAGAATCAAAAGAAACATTAGATGGCTTCATTGATAAGATGATTCAAATTGCTAAAGAAGTAGAAGAAAATCCAGAAGTTGTACAAGAAGCGCCACATACAACGGTAATTAAACGTTTGGATGAAACATTGGCTGCACGTAAACCAGTTTTACGTTATGAAAAGCTAGCTCCTGTACAAGTTTGATTTGATTAACAAAGGAAGAACTCGCTATATGCGGGTTCTTTTTTTGTATGGAGAGTTATGCAGAAGTGGTGAAGAAAATGTTAAAATTTTATATTTTTTGTTCCATAATGGTGTAAAGAAGCAGTTTCATAGGTGATTTTGTTGAAAAAGTCAGTTTGATAAAAGTATTTATTTTTGTTAGAATTTTATTGAAATTAAGAAGATGTAATGAGATAGGAATGACTCATTTTTATGTATATGTGAAAAAACGAGCAAGCAGGGGGTGAAAATGTGGGATATCGGTGTTATAGAATGATATACCATTTAGAAAACGGAAAAACGATTAAAGATGTAAAAGAATTTTGTTATCGAGATCAAGGAAAAGTACTAGAAAGAGTAGCACATCGTGTAATGGATAATAGGGAAGTGACGGCAATTGATAAGCAAGGAACAATCATTTCAATAGCGTGTGAGGACATTGTAAAGGTGGAACTTGATTACATAACAGAAAGTTAACCTTGAGTCATATCGAATTATTCGATACAATATACTGTTGAATGGTGACGAGAGAAGAGAGGAGTTTATCATGGGTAGTACAAGACACTTTTATATGTTTATCTTAGCGTTTGTTCTAGTTGTGGCATTAACGATCTATTTAATTGTTGATAGCACTTGGTACAACACAGTTCATCCGGCGTTCCTTCTGTTTATGTATGTAGGAATTGCGGTAGTGAGTTTCGGAATGAGAGATGAGATGTTAGATCGCTTTGAAAAGTGATACATATACGAAAGACCAACAGGAAAATGTTGGTCTTTTTTTCTTGCCAAAAATAGGATGGTGTGTATATACTGTATATATAAGGTATACACAGTATATACACACACTGGAGGAAAACATGAATATTATTATTTCGAATTCTTCCCAAGACCCTATTTATGTGCAAATAAGAAAACAATTAAGCCAGCTTATTTTAAATGGTGGTTTAAAGGGTGGAGACCAATTACCGTCTATTCGTAGCTTAGCAAAGGAATTACAAATTAGTGTAATTACAACGAAGCGTGCGTATGAGGAGCTTGAAAAAGAAGGATATATAGAGACTGTTGCTGGGAAGGGGACTTATGTTTCACGTAAAAATAATGAACTACTAAAAGAACAGCGAATTCGTCTATTGGAAAGTAAAGCGGAAGAGATTGTAAATGAAAGTAAAGCGTTGCAGCTTTCACTTGAAGATTTACAGCAGATGATTGCGTGTTTATATGAGGGGGAATAAAGGGTGTTAGAGCTAAACAACGTTTGTAAAAGTTATCAAGATTTTGCAGTGAAAAATATAAGTTTTACATTACCACGCGGATATATTATGGGATTTGTCGGGCCAAATGGGGCAGGGAAAAGTACGACGATCAAAATGATTATGAATTTAATTCGAAAAGATAGCGGCGATATAAAAATTTTTGACAAGGACAATAAGAAAACCGAAAAGGAAATAAAACAAAATATTGGTTTTGTATATGATGAAAATCATTACTACGAAGATTTAACGTGTGAACAAATGAAACGTATTATTGCACCGTTATATAAAAAGTGGGACGAAGAGCAATATCAATCGTATATGCATAGATTGCAAGTTCCGAAGTATAAAAAAATTAAAGAATTATCAAAAGGGATGAAAATGAAATTTGCGATTGCTATCGCGCTTTCACATCACGCAGAGTTTATTATTATGGATGAACCGACAGCAGGATTAGATCCAGTTGTCCGAAGTGAATTACTTGATATGTTGCAAGAAATTGTAATGGAAGATGAAGTATCTGTATTATTCTCAACTCATATTACAACAGACTTAGAGCGTATCGCAGATTATATTACGTTCATCAACGATGGAGAAATTATATTTACTGGTGAGAAAGATGAACTAATGGAGAACTATGTAATCGTAAAGGGAAGTAATGATTTATTAGATCGAGAAGGAAAAGAATTATTTGTTGGATTACGAAAAAATAAATTTGGTTTCGAAGGTTTAGCTAAGGATAAACAAGCAATTGTCGATTGGTTTGGAAATGAGGTTGTAATAGAACAGCCTACATTAGATGATATCATCGTTTACACCGCGAAAGGGAGAGGTGCCTATGCGTCAGCTCGTATATAAAGATTTGTTCTTTTTTAGGGTAACGTGGTTAGTGAATCTAATTGTGCCTCTTGTATTATTTATGTTAGATCCAAGTGGTGAATTGTTATTTTCGATGAGTTGTCTATTTATAACTCTTTCTTCCGTTATGACGTTAACTTTTATGGATGAAAGGAATAACAGTGACATTATTATAAATAGTTTACCGGTAAGCCGAAAGGATATCATAATTGCTAGATATGTTTCCAGTGCAATATTTATTGTTGGTGGCATACTCTCTACGATGTTAGTTGTTTTTCTTGTAAGAGGCATTGTGGTCATTGGTGATATCGGTACCTATCATCCGAATCTATACATTGAAATTCCATGGTATGAAGTAATAAATGGAGCTGTTTATGCCGTGTTTTTTGTTGTAACATTCTTTCCTAGTTATTATGTTACAAGGTCAAAGATAGCACGAAGTATAGTGTCAGGAGCATCAATGGTAGTTGGTGGAATTGCTTGGATATTCATAGGAGATGGATTGGATGAAACAACACCTTCATTCATTGAGTGGATTATGAATCCAGTGCATATCGGTGTATTTATAGTTGGAGGAATTATATTAGCTATTGTCTATATCGCTTCTATGTTTCTTACAATTAAAATTTATGAAACGCGTGATTTATAGAGAGGGGAATTCATATGCAACAGTTGATTTTGAAGGAGTTTTTCTTACAGAAGAAGATGTTTCCTTTCTATTTTTTAATCCCTATGTTATCTATTTTTAGGGATTCCGTTCAACCAATGGGGATTGCAATAGGATTATTTATAACATGTAGTACAATTATTTATATTTCTTTTTATCATGAGGAGAAAAGTAAAACAGAAAAAGTATTAGTGAGTTTGCCTATAACGAGAAAAGAGATAGTTATAGCTAAATATATTTCAAGCTCATTATTTATTATAGCTGGTTTGAGTATAACTTTTATAGTCATAATATTAGGAAATGTTTTATTAGACAGAGATATAGTTATTCCTGGATATGCGATATTTTCAGCAATAGTAGCAACTTTGATTTATTGTGTAGTAATGATACCTACTAATTACATTGGAGGATATAAAGCTATTACTGTCTTGAATGTGATTATGATTTTTCCTTTAATGGGTATGATTGGCTTTATGTGCAATATTTTTGGTGATGAAATAATCATGTTAAAAGTACTTCACTCTGAAGATGCTACATTATCAATGAGTGTTCTTGGTATCGGAGTGTTAGTAAGTATAGTCATATCAATGTTGCTCTCAATGAAAATGTTTCAGGAGGCAGAGTTATAGAAGGGTATTTTCATATTAGGAGGGTAAAACATGATCAAGCAATTAGTCTTAAAAGATATGATGTTGCAAAGAAAGTTAGGATTTGTTTATCTTATATGTTTGTTTTTCCTTGCTATTGTTGATTTTCGTAGTGATAGTTTTCTGATGACATTTATTATGTTTATACCTGTTCTTGGCACGATGCTGTCAATGATTTATGAGGATAGGAATAAAAGTGAAATGGTAATAAATAGTTTACCGTTTCAGCGTAAGGAAATTGTCATAGCAAAATACATATTTGTAAGTATTTTAGTTACTTTAGGTGGTTTTTTCTCACTTGTGATTAGTTTAATCCAGTTGCAAAATGAAAATACAACTGCGTTTATGTTATGGGGAGAGATTCTTGGCGGAATAACGGGAGGATTGGTTTATAGCATAATTGTACTCCCAATTGAATTTTCAGTAGGATATAGCAGTGCAAAACAAATTGCTCCCTTCATCGGAATTGCATTTGGGTATTTAAGTGGACTGATTGTAAGTAACGTATGGTTAGATGTAGAGAATGTTTGGAACACGAGTCTAGTTGTAAATAGTTGTTTTATAGCAGGATTGCTTCTTTTATATGTTATGTCTATGTTTATCTCAATTCATTTGTACAATGAGCGTGATTTATAAGGAGGGAGCGATTGTGAAGCAACTTATAATAAAAGACTTTATCGTGCAATGGAAGTATTTAATATGGCACTTAATGTACCCTCTTTTCTTGTATATGACATTAATAGATATTAAAAGTTTTTACATAATTATGTCAGCGATAATTCCAGTCATAGCAATTTTAAAAACATTTAATGACGATAAAAAATATAATAGTGAAGTAATAGTAAATAGTTTACCGCTAGGGAAAAAGCAAATTGTGTTAGCTAAATACATAATGGCACTTATTATTTTTATTATAAGTATGATAGTGTCTAGTCCTGTAGTGATCGATCGATTTGAAGATGGAACTTTTGAATTTATAACGACAACAGTAATTACGATTTCTGGCTTTGTTTTTATATATTTAAGCATTGTATTACCGATATTGTTTTGGTTTGGGTATAAAAAAGCTTCTTTTATTACGCTTTTCATACTAATAGCACCGACAGCAATTGGTACCATGTTCTTTGAAATCAGCATGGAACAAATTCAATTATATAACAGCATGTTATTCGTTAGTTCAATATGCATGTTCATAGTATCTATCTTCGTTTCAGTGAAATTGTATGAGAAGAGAGAATTTTAAAAGGTGCCTTGTATAAGGCACCTTATTTAATAACGACAATATGAAAGTAAGAGTTTATAAACAGAGAGGCTATTCGGTACAACATCTTTTGGAGTATGTAATATAAAGCTGAAAACGATAACTAGAATGAGAAAGAGGAAAAATAAAAATAAAATCTGCTTATGTATAGAATTTTGCATAGTATTCACTCCTTTTTTAGGTAGTATGTCCAAAAGAAAGGAGTGTATGAAAAATGTTAGGGGGAGAATGATGAACAAAAGAAAATGGTTATATAGAATAGGGATATTTTTATTTTCAATTGGTCTCGTATTAGCAAATGTTTACTCGGATATACCACCGCTATTTCCAAGTTTACATAAAGAGATTGGTATAAGTATTGCCATAGTTGGTCTTCTTTGTCTTATCGCATCAAATTTCTACAGAAAATCTGAATGAATAGAAAAAAGGACAGTTACTCTTTTTCAGAAGAACTGTCCTTTTTAAATAATTTATTCCATAGTTTGGCGATACTCCATATAATGACGATTGCAATGGAGGCAATAACTGACCAAACAATAGATGCAATTTCAAGTGTCATGTTAGGAAGAAATGTAAGTATGGATACGACTCTATGAAACAACCATTCTATTATATGAAAACCGATTTGCAGTAGAATGACGATCCCGAGTGTAATCCATGCTAACATTTGTTTTCCTTTTTCTTTCCACATGACATTCACCTCACGTTAGCTTAATAGCTTTAAGCCAACAGCACCGCATAGAATGCAGCTTAAGAAGGCAAGGCGACGCCAATCCGCTGATTCGCGGAAAATTAGAATGCCTAGAAGTGCACTACCGGCAGTGCCGATTCCAGTCCAAATCGCGTAAGCAGTTCCCATCGGTAATGTGTTCATCGCAAGAGATAAGAAGAAGAAGCTTACGCCGAAGTTAGCGATTAAAATAACTTTTGGTGCCCAGCCTTTCTTTTCAGTGGCTACTTTCATAAAGAGTACACCAATAATTTCACAAATACCAGCTAGAATTAAAAATACCCAAGCCATTTTATGCGGCCTCCTTCGCTTCTTTTTCTTCTGTTACTCGTTTTAAACCAATTACACCAAAGAAGATTAAGCCGATTAATAAAACCTTTACAATAGAGAAAGGTTCTCCGAAGATGAAAATCTCTGTCAGAACAATCCCACCAGCTCCGATTCCTGTAAAGACGGCGTATACAGTGCCGACAGGTAAATCTTTATAAGCTCTAAATAATAAAACGAAACTAATTGTAATTAATAGCGCAACACCAGCCCATTCAAGTGGTGCCTCCGCTTTTTTTAGTCCAATGACCCAAAAGATTTCAATAATACCAGCTATGATTACATAAATCCATGCCATATGTCATTTCTCCTTCCTACCAGTCGTTAGGTAAAGGGCTTAAAAACGACGCATTGCAAAGGAGCAATCCGTCAGTTTGAAAGGCCTCGCCAAAATACTTGCCAAGAGGCGTTTAAACGAGTCTCAAAGCGATTTAAACCTGCGTATAGTAGCTCAACCATAAGACCGTCCAGTAAGCATAGAAAAGCCTCCAAGGCGTCTTTTACTTCAATATTATGCAGCTCATCTTGTTCGCTTGCTCTTTTAAATACAGGGAATAATAGTTTTCCGACGTTTTCAATGTGCACATTTGCTTTATTAATAATTTGTTCGCGAAATGCATCGGGCGGAAAATAAGAAGTTCGTAACCAAAACATTGATTCTTCACTTTCACCAAATCGTTTTGCATAGCCCTTTAGTAATTGTAAGAGCAATTCTTCAGTAGACGAATTTGAAAATTTTTCGATATCGCCCGTGAAGCTTTGCAAATCTTTTTGAAGAGCGGATTCTAAGCATATAAAATATAGCTCTTCTTTTCCTTTAAAGTGTGCGTAAATTGATGGTTTTTTAATCCCAACTTCTTGAGCAATATTTGCTAATGAAGTTCCTTCGTAGCCGTAGCGTGCGAAATGAGAAAGTGCTACAGCTTTAATGCGGTTTGCTGTCATTTTCATCCCCTACCTAACGTTCGTTAGGTTTATTATATGAGATGGAAAATATAAAGTCAATAGGTGAAGAGTTGAAAAAAGAGCGCTATAGGTAACGCTCTTTTTAGACAGTATCTCGTTCAATTAAATGGAATGAAAGCTCTTTTGCGTTCCCGACAATTTGCTCGTTCTGGATCTGCTTATGGAATAAAGAAAAAGCATGTGAGCCCATTGCGAGACCGGGATGCTCAATTGTGGAAATTTCTAACGCTTTTGAAATTTCATGATTATCAAATCCAAGGATAGCAAGGTCTTCAGGAACGCGAATGCCATGTTTTCGCGCCTCTGTTAATAAACCAGCTGCAACTTGATCGTTCGCTGTAAAAATAGCGGTTGGACGATTTTTCATGTTTAAAATACGATGGAGTATTTGTGCACCGTCCTGCATTGTATAGCATTGATGAAAAATCCATTCGGGATGTAACGTTTTGCTTTCATTACGAAGTGTATCAGCAAACGCTTTTTCACGTTCCACAGAATTTACACTTGTTTTTCTTGCTAAACAAATCCCGATTTTTTCATGGCCTTTACTAAGTAAATAGGCGGTGCCGAGACGGAAGCCTTCATAATGATCTACGTAGACAGATGAAATGAGGGGGTGGTTCATTTTTTCGCATGAAATAATAGGAGCAAATTTTGCGAAAGGTTCAATTTGTTCCCATGAACTCGTTCGAGAGCAAATAATCATCCCGTCGAATTGTTTCATTTTCATCATTTCAAGAACACGAATTTCTTCAATGCTATCGTAATTTGTTTGACATAAATTAATGTGATATCCAGCTGTTAACGCTTCGTTTCCGATTCCTTCAATAATGGTACTGAAGTATGGAAGGTTAATGAAAGGGAGCATAACGCCGATCGTATATGTTTTTCCCTTTATTAAATGAATAGCATTTATATTTTTTGCGTAGTTCAATTCTTCAACAGCATCTAGAACACGCTTACGCTTTTCTTCTTTTACGTAAGGGTGATTATTAAGAACGCGGGAAACAGTTGATATGGATACACCAGCGGTTTTTGCGATTTGTTTTATATTGGCCATATGTATCACCTCTTCCCCTTATTATAAAGGGAAAATAATAAGAATGAAAAAATCTTGACCTGAAAAGCTTTTCACAAACTATGCTATAACCATGACTTCCGTTATTCGCGTAACCTTTTTATTTGGGCGTGAGAATGATAGGGGTCTTTTTTGCGTTTATAAAAGAGGTTTTGTCAAAATGTGTGAGAATAACGTGGAAAGTCTTCAAAGGGAGAGTTTGTTAATGAAGCGAATATGAATAGCATATAAACACTTCATTCATAAAAGCGGTATGAAGGGCGGAAACAAATTGAAAAAAGGAATTATTTGTTTCGTGTTTTCTAGTTTCGTGCTTAGTTCGTGTTCGTTTCAGCAAACGATGCAAGAAGAAAAACACTTTGTGGGAACAACAGGAGGAACTATGGATCGTGTTACGGATCCAATTCCGCTGAAGGAGCTTCCAAAATATTTTCCAGTGAAATTTAAAGTTCCGGCGTTTTTACCGTATGACACTACGAGTGATGTAAAGGGAGAAGTCAGAACGATTGAAAAAAAGAACGCTGTCTTAATGATTAAATATAAACAGCGGGAGCCGGGGAGAAATGAGTATATTGAGTTAAATGTTGCAAACTTTCCTTATAGTTTTCCAAATATCGTGGAAGAGAAGAGATTTCAAGAACAAATGAAATTGAATAATGGAGCATTCGCTTATTTTAAAAATAAGGATGACTCTGGGCAAGGAGATGAATTTGCTACGCTTATATGGAAAGAGAAAGGACTTGAATATCAGCTCTTGTATCGTAATGCACAAGAGAACGATAAAGATGTGATTAAGAAAAATTTATTATACATTGCGAATAATATGGAATGAAAAAACTAGCTGAATGATTCAGCTAGTTTTTGTATGTTATTATTTCTTTTTAATTTTTCCAGTCCACGTTTTGAATCCACCTTGTAATTGGTAGAAATCTTTGTAGCCTTGTTTCTTTAAGTATTGAGCCGCACGACCAGTACGGAATCCGCTTTGGCAGTATAAGTAAACTGGTTGATCTTTGCGAAGTTCTTTATGACGAAGGCGAATTTGTGATAATGGAATGTTACGTGCGCCTAAAATATGCCCTGCAGTATATTCGTCTGCTTCGCGAATATCGATAAGCTGTGCTTTACGGTAGCCAGCGCGAAACTCTTCTTCTGAAAGTGTTTTAATTAATTTTCTCTGATAGAAATACATCCATACAGTGTAACCGATGAACGCTACGATTACGGCTAATAAAATAATCCAAGTTGTTGACACGGTTCTATCGCTCCCTTTTTTCTTATCCTACTTTCAATATTATAATGCCCGTATGTATTTATGCAACAGATTCATTTGCATATAAGAAGAAATTTCGTATTCTTTCACAAATTTTGTCGAATTTGGTAGACTAGAGAATGTGAAAAATAATTGGTTATATGAGGTGCAGGATGGGAAAAGAAAAATGGTGTTATATTAACTCTGGTCAATGTTCACCGGCATTTAATATGGCGTTAGATGAATGTTTATTAAATTGGCAAAGTGAAAAGAAAATGCCACCAACTATTCGTTTTTACGAGTGGGAAGTCCCAACATTAACAGTTGGGTATTTCCAGCGTGTTGAAAAAGATATTAATATGGATGTAGTTAACGAAAAGAAATACGGATTCGTTCGTCGTCAAACAGGCGGCAGGGGTGTGCTACATGATAAAGAATTAACGTACAGTGTTATTGTGTCTGAAGATCATCCAAATATGCCAAAAACAGTTACAGAAGCGTATCGTATTATTTCGCAAGGTTTACTAGACGGTTTTAAAGCATTAGGATTAGAAGCTTATTATGCAGTTCCAAAAACAGAAGCAGACCGTGAAAATTTAAAAAATCCACGTTCAGGCGTATGTTTTGATGCACCATCTTGGTATGAAATTGTAGTAGAAGGAAGAAAAATCGCAGGTAGTGCTCAAACACGTCAAAAAGGTGTAATTTTACAGCACGGATCGATTCCATTAGAAATAGATTTAGATGAGTTATACGACCTATTTTTATTCCCGAATGAACGTGTAAAAGAGCGTATGAAGAGTATGTTCTCTTCTAAAGCGGTAGCAATTAATGAATTAACAGACCGTACGTTTACAATCGATCAGTTAATTAAAGCGTTTGAGGTTGGGTTTGAAAAAGGATTAGATGTAGAGCTTGTTCCGTATGAATTAACAGAAGAACAATTACATGAAGTGCAAACATTAGCAAAAGAGAAGTATGAAAGTAAGGAATGGAACTATAAAAAATAAGAGGCGGCAATTGCCACCTCTTATTTTTATAGTAAATTAAGTACTTTTTCTACTTTGATTCCTTTATCTTGTAAAGAACGAAGGCGATTTACAACGTCCATAATTTCTTTGTCAAATGTAACGCTAATACCTTGGCTTTGTAGTTCTTTTTTTAATCCTTCAATAGAATCATCTATGTCGATGCCAAGCTCGTAATCTTGACAAACTTCAATTGTCTTTTTCACGAGTTTCACATAATTTTCTTGTAGTTTTGTATTTGTTTCAGTCAAAGCAGGTTGCTTCGGTTTTGCAGGCGCGACCGGTGCTGTCTCTTGCTTTGTAACTGGAGTTGGTACTGCTTTTTTCACAGGTGCTGGAGTAGATAATTCCACAGCAGCTTCTACACTTACTGGCTTCGGCGTTGATACCGGAGTAGGTTTAGGTGCTGCAGGTGTTTCTACTCGCGTAACAGGTTTTGGAGCCGGTGTAACTGCTTTTGGAGCTTCTACAACTACTTCTTTTTTCGGAGTAGCTTCTACAACAGTTTCTTCTTGCTCAGTAGCTTCTTTATTCTCTTTGCTCCACATTACGCGTTCAACTTCTAGAGAAACATTGTTTTTGTTCATCGCTGTTAATGTAACTTTACCAACTTCAGCGTTCCCAGTGAAATCAACAATTTTATAAATAACACTCTTGTTCCAATCCACGTTTCCGCTCAAAAATAATTCTTCGTTACATTTCGGCGTTAAGCCCTCGATTTTAATTTCTGCGTTTACACCGTTTTCACTATATACCATAATTAGCGAAGCATTTACATCTTCGTCTGCTAACATTAGTTCACGTACCATTTTGCCGGTGCGTACTTGCGTTTTCTTCTTAACTGACATCTAATTTCTCCTCTCAAAAATTCAGTAATAATAAAAAAATCGTATAACGAAAAATAATTGCTCACGAAGATTTATGATACCGATAATAAAAGCATCACGTCAACAATTAACTTTAATTATTTTGCATTTTTCTTATTTTCTTTATGAAATTTTTCAATTTGTAAAATTAGACAGAAGAAAAACAGCCTTTTGAAAGGCTGTTAAAAATTTGATTTTTTGTATAGTAATTTATATAAAACAAAAAATAAGATAGCGATTAAAGCATTTTGCCAAAAGGTCAGATGGTAAATGAAATAAGGTTGCTTTTGAAAATAAATATTTAAGAATACAGCTGAGCAAAATGGAGTAGCAAAAGCGAAACCAAAGAGAATTCTTCTTTTCCAATTCATCTTCTGATCAAAGGAGTAACGCTTTAATAAATATAAAATAAATAGTATGCCTAGTATAATTATTGAAACAGACAAGGTAGTTCCAGGGATACTAAAAACTGGAGTTAATTGATCAGCGTTATTTCCAAAGGTTAAAATGAAAAATGAGACAATTGCATCGATTCCAAACTGTATAGCAAGAAGTAAACTAATAGCAAAACCGATTAGAGAAGTTTTTTCTAACTTTGTTTGGGTTGGTAAAGCTGATATAAGCTCATCGCAATAAGACTGTAAATCATCTCCAAAGATGTCATAAGCACGTTTATTTTCGGCTTGTGCTTCGATGAGATGATCTAATATTTCTAGTAACAGTTCCTCCATTTGTTGCTCGGGTACGTTTGATATTCGAAGATATACTAACATATCACCATAAGCAGCTTCGTTTTCAGGTGTTAATAACTTTCTTTTTTCATTGTTCAACTTAACCATTTCTTTTTCAGTCATCATATCGTCACTCCTTTTGAAAGGCTAAATATTCTTTTTTGAAGAAGATTTTGTATAGTGTATAGCAAGAGATAGCTAGTAAAGCGCCGATCCAAGGTGAGATTTGTAATGTAGTATAGGGCTGTTTAATAAATAAAAAGGAAATGCCAATTAATAGTATCCATAGGCTATGGCGTATTAAGAACCATCCAATATGCCTCCAAATAGTTGTTTTATTTTTAAATAAATCAGTGTTTATAAAATCGAAAACAAAACGTATCATAAGATGTACGGACAAGATAAATGCAAGCAGATAGATGAAATCAATGTGTACAAATTTAAAATGTGCTTCATTTGAAAATAAGGGAAATACCAATGCAATTACGGAAGAAACAGCAAAATATATTGCTAACAGGTAACTAGTTATAAATAAAGGAATCGATAATTGTTCCCATAAACTTTGTTTCGGTAGGGCAGCAATTAGTTCGTCACAGTATGCCTGTAAGTCGTCGCCAAAAATATCATAAGTACTTTTTTCTTCTTGTTGTGCTTCAATAAGGTGATCAAGAATTTCGATTAGCAGTTCTTCCGCGTGGTATTCTGGTACTTTAGCTAAGCGAATGTATATTAACATGTCACTATAGGCGGTTTCATTCTCTGTAGTTAATAATTTACGCTTTTCGTTATTTAGTTCGATTAAATCTTTCGCCTTCATCCCTATCACTCCCCTTGTAATAAATTGTTCACCGTAGTTGAAACCATTCCCCAGCTTTGTTTAAATTCCTCAAGTTGTTCTAATCCTTTATCGGTTACGTGATAATATTTACGTTTTGGGCCGAGTGAGGAGGCTTTTAATGTTCCTTCAATCAATTTTTCTTTTTGCATGCGTAACAATAACGGATATATGCTTCCTTCGCTTACGAATGTAAATCCGTGTTTATTTAATTTTGTGCTCAGTTCATATCCGTACACTTCTTCTTGTGAAATGATGTATAGGATGCAACCTTCAAGCACACCTTTTAACATTTGGCTGTGCATGATTTCACCACCTTTTACTCGGGTAACTTGCGTTGCAAGGTAGCCGTTATCCAAATTATAACATCCAGTAACTTGCATCGCAAGTTACTGAGGTGGAAAACTTTAATGCGTGTTAATTTTTCAACGTTTCCCATACTAACGAGAGGAGGGAAGCGTATGAAACCATTTATGCCAAAAATAGTGTACTTTGAACCGAAGGCACTTGAATATCCGCTTGGAAAAGAGTTGTATGAGAAGTTTACGAAGATGGGATTAGAAATTCGTGAAACGACATCTCATAATCAAATTAGAAATTTGCCAGGTGAAAATGATTTGCAAAAGTATCGTAATGCAAAGGCAACGCTTGTCGTTGGGGTGAGGAAGACATTAAAGTTTGATACGTCAAAACCGTCAGCTGAATATGCAATCCCGCTCGCAACAGGGTGTATGGGACATTGCCATTATTGTTATTTGCAAACGACACTTGGGAGTAAGCCATACGTTCGCGTGTATGTTAATCTCGATGAAATATTTGAGAAGGCAAAGCAATATATGGATGAAAGAGCACCTGAAATAACGAGGTTTGAAGCAGCTTGTACATCAGATATCGTTGGGATTGATCATTTAACACATGCATTAAAGCGGGCAATTGAATTTATTGGAGAAAGTGAGTATGGGCGTTTACGTTTCGTTACGAAATATTCGCACGTTGATCATTTGTTAGATGCAAAACATAATGGGAAAACTCGTTTCAGGTTTAGTATTAATTCACGGTATGTGATTAAAAATTTTGAGCCAGGGACGTCACCGTTTGAAGAACGAATTGAAGCGGCTCGTAAAGTAGCAGGCGCGGGTTATCCACTTGGCTTTATAGTTGCGCCACTTTATATGCATGAAGGATGGGAAGAAGGATACCGAGAACTATTTGAGCGACTGTACAATGCGCTAAAAGATTTGTCGATACCGAATTTAACATTTGAATTAATTCAACATCGCTTTACAAAACCAGCAAAAAAGGTCATTCAAGAGCGTTATCCGAATACGAAGCTTGAGATGGATGAAGAGAAGCGTAAATATAAATGGGGACGATACGGCATCGGGAAATACGTATATAAAAAAGATGATGCAGAAATATTGGAAGAAACAATAAGAGGTTATATACATGAGTTTTTTCCTGATGCAGAAATACAATACTTTACTTAAGAGGAGTCTGTATACAAATACAGATTCTTTTTTGTTTTATATATTTAGGCTTGTTTTCAACTTGTCACGTTATTCTTTCTGGTGTATCATTTTATTGATTGCTTCGTACGGAATGAGCAAAATGAAATTGGATGGAGGAAACCGATGCCTACCCCTAGTATGGAAGATTATATTGAACAAATTTATTTGTTGATTGATGAAAAGGGTTATGCCCGCGTATCTGATATTGCTGAAGCGCTGAGTGTACATCCATCCTCTGTAACAAAAATGGTGCAAAAATTAGACAAAGATGAATATCTAATTTATGAAAAATATAGAGGGCTTGTATTAACATCAAAAGGTAAAAAAATCGGTGAACGTCTCGTATACCGTCATGACTTGCTAGAGCAATTTATGCGTATTATCGGTTTGGATGAAAGTAAAATTTACAATGATGTAGAAGGAATTGAACATCATTTAAGCTGGGAAGCAATTGACCGCATTGGTGATTTAGTGCAATACTTCGAACAAGATGAGGTTCGAGTGGAAACACTTCGTGGCGTTCAAAAAGCAAATGAAGAGAAAAGTAATTAAGGGGAACGTATGTCGTTTCCTTTTTTATTTCAATCGAAAAGGATGGGAGAATTATGAAAGCAATTATTTTTGATTTTGATGGATTAATTGTGGACACAGAAACAATATGGTTTCACTCTTTCAGAGAAGCCGTTCGTGAGTATGGCGGGGAGTTACCTTTAGAGGAATTTGCAAAATGTATTGGAACGACAGATGATGTACTATATGCATATTTAAATGAGCAATTAAAAGAGAAGTTTAACAAACATGTATTAAAAGAAAAAGTGAAAACTTTACATAAAGAGAAAATGAAAGTAACAGAATCTCGTGATGGTGTAAAAGAATATTTAGAGGAAGCGAAAGAAATGGGATTGAAAATCGCATTAGCCTCTAGTTCATCTAGAGAATGGGTTATTCCTTTTTTGGAAGAGCTACACATTCGAGATTATTTTGAAGTCATTAAAACGAGAGAAGATGTTGAAAAGGTAAAACCAGATCCAGCACTTTATCAAATTGCGATAAAAGATTTGGGGATTGATCCATCTGAAGCGGTTGTATTTGAAGACTCGTTAAACGGATTGAAAGCAGCGATTGCAGCAGGATTAAAGTGTGTCGTTGTACCTAATGATGTGACACGGAACTTACCCTTTGAAAATCATCACCTTCGAATTGAAAGTATGAAAGATAAAAGTCTGAAAGAAGTGCTCCAAAGTATAAAAAAAGACCGTATTTCCTAAAAGGAAGCACGGTCTTTCTTTTTTGTTTTTTTACCTTCAATGACAGTTAAATGAGATTGTTTTCTTTTTCGCTTCAAAGTGGAAGGAGTGCCTTTTTTCCCTTTGTCATTAGAAGCGTTTGATTTAAAGAAAGAATTGCTTAGGGGTGCTACATTTTGTTTCCCATGTTTGCGGTTCGATTGTTTTGCAGCACGCTTATAAGAGCTTTGCGAATTTGCAGAACCACTAGAGTTTGTAAACATTTTGTAGAGTAAATAAAAGATACCAACGACAGCCAACATGATACCAATATTTCTTAACACTCCCATTGGGTCTGTAATGACAGATGAAACAAGGCCGAATATTGCTAATCCGATAATAAGCACAAATATAGCGAAAGTAAACGAACGACCGTTCATAAGGAACACCTCCTAAAAACATATATTAAAAATAGTATATTAACGATGAGGAAAGGAGTTGAACACCATTTTTAAATAATTATTGTTTGTTTTCTAAACGTAATAATTCTTCAAACGATGCAATGGCTACTTCTACTTGATCATCTGTTGGTTCTTTCGTTGTTAACAGTTGCAGCCATAATCCGGGATATCCAAGTATGCGTAATACTGGGATATCCCGTAATCGATTTGTAAATTGTAACACTTCAAAAGAAATGCCGAGAACGACTGGAATTAATAAAATTCGGTTTACGACTCTGGCCCAAAGTGGATCTGTAGGGACAAGGAAATAAACAAACATTCCAATAATGACTGTAAATATAATAAAGCTACTGCCACAGCGATAATGAAGGCGAGTTTGTTTTTGTACATTTTCTACAGTCATCGGAAGATTATTCTCATAGGCATTAATTACTTTATGCTCCGCACCATGGTACTGAAATACCCGCTTAATAAGTGGGGTTAAAGAAATAAAGTATATATAGCTCAATAATAGCATGAGCTTAATGACACTTTCGACAATGATTTGCCCTGTATGAGATGGGAAAATCGGTCTCGTTAATTCAGCTAGTAGTGCAGGGACTGCTGTGAAAATGACTTTACCGAATATGAAAGATAAAACGCCAACTGCTGCAACTCCTAATACCATCGTTAATTTCGATTGTTCTTCTTTTTTATTTGCAATTTGTTCGTCGTCTTCTGGGTGGACATCAAATCGTTCTGAAGCAAAGTTTAAATGTTTTGCTCCGTTCGCACTTGCATCCACAATAGCGGCAATTCCTCGTAAAAATGGAATTTTTTTCAGGATAGATAATGCTTTATTACGAACGCGTGGTAATCGATAAAATTCAATCGATTTGTCTTTACGACGAACTGCTGTAACAGTATATTCTCTACCGCCAAACATAACTCCTTCTATGACTGCTTGCCCGCCATATATTTGTTTTGACTCTTCTGCCATGTTAACACCAACCTGTATTTGTTTCTCTCTTATGTAGAAAAAGAGGCAATTGTCATACTGGGTTCTGTCATTTTGAAATAAGACAATCACCGAGTTTCCTTTATTTTATCGACAAATACAAGTATATGACAAGGGAAAATGTTACGAGAGTCGGACATTTCTTATTCTTTTTATAGACAAATTTCGCAGTATTTAAACATGGTTCAAAATAGTTTCGGGCATACTATTGAGCGGAGGTGTCGATGTGAGTCAAGAACAATTAGGAACAAGGAATTTTGTGCAAATTGGTTTATTTGGTGGAATCTTTTGGGGGGGGATATGGTATTTCCTTCATATATTTTCATTTACGGAAGCGGGACCGAACTATTTACTTTTACCTTTTGCCTTTGGAAGCTGGAAAGAAGGGGTATGGGGCAATGTGTCAGGAATTGTTTGTATGGGACTACTTTCGATTTTAATTGCCTTTTTGTATAAAGCGCTTTTGGCAAAGTTTGAAGGAATTCTTCCAGGGGTGATTTACGGTTTATTTTGGTGGGCGTTACTATTTTTCGGAATGGGGTTAATAGCGCCTGCTATTAAAAGTGCACTCCATTTACCAAAAGAAACACTTGTGACGACGATATGCATTTTTATATTATATGGTGTGTTTATAGCATACTCTGTTTCCTACGCCGTAAATACCAATAAGGTCGAGCGAGAAGGAGAAGAGAAGACAAACTATTCAAATAAGTAACTCCTATGTTAAAATGTTGTATAGACATTTAATATTAAGGAGTTTTAAGCATATGAAAAAGGTACTCCTCGTAAACGGTCCTAACCTAAATCGCCTCGGTGTCAGAGAGGTAAATGTATATGGAAAGGGCACGCTAGCGACACTTGAAGCAGATATGAAGCAAGAAGCAGAAACAATGGGAGTGGAGTTAGAATGTTTCCAATCGAATCATGAAGGTGCGATTATTGATCGTATTCATGAGGCGGAAGATATATATGAAGGGATCATTTTAAATCCTGGAGCATTTACGCATTATAGCTATGCGATTCGAGATGCAATTGCGAGCATTTCGATTCCTGTTATTGAAGTACATATTTCTAACATTCACCAACGTGAGTCGTTCCGTCACGAATCTGTGACAGCAGCTGTTTGTGCGGGACAAATTGTTGGATTTGGTTTTTATGGCTATAAGTTAGCGTTATTTGCATTAATGGAGAAATTGAGGGAGGCATAAAGTAATGGAGAAAATCGAAAGATTAAGAAGTGCATTTGATGAGGCTGGTATTGATGGTATTTTGTTAACAAATGAACATAGTCGTAGATATATGGCTAACTTTACAGGAACAGCTGGTGTTGTACTGATTTCGAAAAATCGTGCTCAATTTATTACAGACTTCCGTTACGTAGAGCAGGCTACTAAACAAGCTGTTGGATATGAAATCGTACAGCATGCAGGATTAATTATCGAGGAAGTTGCAAAGCAAGTGAAGGAACTAGGAATTCAAAAGCTTGGCTTTGAGCAAGATACTCTTACATATAGTTCTTATTCAGCGCATAAAGAAGCGGTTGATGCTGAATTTATCCCAACTTCTGGGCTTGTAGAAAAGTTACGCTTGATAAAGACTGATTCAGAGATTAAGATATTAAAGGAAGCTGCACAGATTGCAGATGCTGCCTTTGAACATATTCTATCATTCATTCGCCCGGGAGTATCTGAAATTGAAGTGTCAAATGAACTTGAATTTTTCATGAGAAAACAAGGAGCAACATCTTCTTCGTTTGATATTATCGTTGCTTCAGGTCTTCGTTCGGCATTACCGCACGGCGTGGCATCTGAAAAAGTGATAGAAACAGGAGATTTCGTTACATTAGACTTCGGCGCTTATTACAAAGGGTATTGCTCTGATATTACTCGTACGATCGCAGTTGGTGAACCATCTGATAAATTGAAAGAAATTTATAATATCGTTTTAGAAGCACAATTATGTGGTGTGAACGGTATTAAAGCTGGTTTAACAGGCCGTGAAGCGGATGCGTTAACGCGCGATTACATAACGGAAAAAGGATATGGTGAATACTTCGGACACTCTACTGGTCATGGAATCGGTCTTGAAATCCATGAAGCACCAGGTTTAGCGTTCCGTTCTGATACAGTTCTTGAACCAGGTATGGCTGTAACAGTAGAACCAGGTATTTATATTCCAGGTATTGGCGGCGTACGTATTGAAGATGATATCATTGTAACAAGTGAAGGTAATGAAGTAATTACGAAATCACCAAAAGAACTTATTATTTTGTAATATACAGGAGGATTTTTTTACATGATTTCAGTAAACGATTTTCGTACAGGTTTAACAATTTCAGTGGATAATAGCCTTTGGCAAGTAATGGATTTCCAACACGTAAAGCCAGGTAAAGGTGCTGCATTCGTTCGCTCTAAACTACGTAACCTTCGCACAGGATCTGTTCAAGAGAAAACATTCCGTGCAGGTGAAAAAGTAGAAAAAGCACACATCGAAAACCGTCGTATGCAATACTTATACGCGAGCGGTGAGTCTCACGTATTTATGGATAACGGAACTTACGAGCAAATCGAACTTGGTGAAAAACAAATCGAGCGCGAACTTAAATTCCTAAAAGAAAACATGGAAGTATCTATTATGACATACCAAGAGGAAGTACTTGGTGTTGAACTTCCAAACACAGTTGAATTAAAAGTATCAGAAACAGAGCCTGGTATTAAAGGAGATACAGCTTCTAACGTAACAAAACCAGCTACATTAGAAACTGGTCTTGTTGTACAAGTACCAATCTTCATTAACGAAGGCGAAATGCTTATCATCAATACTGGTGAAGGTAAATACGTTTCTCGTGCATAGTAGAAGAGCACTCGTGATTATCACGAGTGCTTTTTTTATAGGAAATAGGGCAGATAATAAATAGCCGTTATAACAAAACTAACTAAAACAAGTGAAAGGGTACCCATAATGTACGGAGTCAAAACAATTTGAAATGGTTTTATCTCGCCAGTCTCAACACCAGTCAGTGTTTTACTGATTGCATGATCTGTAATGTTGTTTCTATGATTACTCATAATAATTAGCCAAGTAATTGCAAATATCGCTAAACTACCAAGGAAAAAAGTCTCCATAAATGACCAACTGACCAATAATGAAAAAAGATAAATAAGAGCTAATTCTACTACGACTGTTAAACTAATTTTTAATATCTTCATATTTTTCCTTCTCCTTTTTTAGGTCTAGCCAATTTAGAAATTTTTCACGTGACACGACATGTAGTACACAAGAAGATTGTACTTCATTCTCTAAGGCAGAATGTTCATCAGGGAATCTATCTTCCACATGCAATGAAATATAAGGCAGTTTTTCTTGTGCTTTTAATGAGCGGACATTATTCGTTTTAGCGCCAGCAAATACGTAGGAAAGTTGTAAGTCCAAAAAAGCAATTTTAAAGATTTCTATTTTAGCGGCCTCATTATATCCTTTCCCCCAGTATGGATAACCAAGCCAACTGCCAATGTGAGATTGTTTCTTTTCATAATTAATGTGTTTAAGCGTGGTGAGGCCAATTATTTCATTCTCTTCATTTACGATCATTCTCGATAAAGCCTTCTCTTTGCGTTCTTCTTCTATTGCGAAAAGAAGAAATGCTTTCGTGTCTTCAATCTTTTCTACTTTTATTCCTAATGCATTTTTTATGTGTGGATCACTTGATAGCTTAAAAATCACATTTGCATAGCGTAAATCGAGTGGTACTAAAGTAACTTGCTGCATCGTCTATACCCCTTTTAAATTAAATATACCATAATATAACATTAAATAATAAGAATGTTCAGAGTATTTAAAGACGTTAGATAAAAATTATGTTTTTACTTCTGAAATAGACAACCTCTGCATATGGTTGTACAAATATACTCTTTTGTAGCAGACAGCACTAGTAACCGTTATGGGAGAAGGTGGGAGAATGAAACAGTGGCTAGCGGCAATGGAAACATCCGTGCTTGTAATGGGGTTACTTCGGTTGTTTTCAGGTAGCGCGGAAATATTCGCCGCTTTGCTTATGCTTTATGTGAATGATGCGAAGAAAGCATTGTTTATAAATGGTATGTTGGCGTTTGTTGGACCGACCGTATTAATTTTAACAATGACAATAGGTATAGCGAGTGTGGCAAGTGAGATTTCTTTCTTGAAACTCTTTTTTCTAGCGCTTGGAATTGGCTGCATTTTTATCGCGTTGTTGAAATAGTAAGCCAGGTATAGTGGGGAGAAGCTGATGAAAGAAGTATTAGAAGTTTTACCGAAAACGATGAAGCAGTTAGTGGAAAGCTGTAAGCAGTACGATGCTCTAGAGGAAATCCGTGTTCGAATTGGAAGACCGCTAGAGTGTATTGCTCATGGCGAAGTGTTTTTTTATGACTATGTTGTTACAGCAGAGGATGCGATTTACTTATTGAATAAGTTAAGTCAATTCTCAATTTATACGATGGAAGAGGAATTAAAACGTGGGTATGTGACACTTCGAGGAGGACATAGAATCGGCTTAGCTGGAAAAGTCATTACAGAAAAAAGCGCAGTGAAAATGATTCGAGATGTCTCTTCCTTTAATATTCGTATCGCTCGCCAAAAAATAGGAATTGCTGAACCGCTCTTGCCGTATTTGTATGAGTCGCGATGGTTAAACACAATGGTAATTGGCCCGCCGCAAACGGGGAAAACAACACTTTTAAGAGATGTAGCACGTTGCATGAGTCAAGGTGTAAGTACTTCGAAAATTTCTTCTTGTAAAGTGGGGATTGTTGATGAGCGGTCAGAAATTGCAGGCTGCGTGAAAGGCATCCCGCAATATGACTTTGGCACAAGAGTAGATGTGTTAGACGCATGTCCAAAAGCTGAAGGAATGATGATGATGATTCGTTCTATGAGTCCAGATATTTTGATTGTAGACGAAATCGGACGTAAAGAAGATAGTGAAGCAATTATGGAGGCGGTGCATGCAGGGGTTCAGCTTTTTATAAGTGCACATGGATTTTCGTATGATGATGTTGTGAAACGTCCATCACTAAAGGCGGTGCTGGAGCTCGGCATATTTGATAGGTTTGTGGAGCTATCAAAAGCAAGAGGACCAGGAACAGTTATGCAAGTGAAAGATAAAAATGGAAAATCGGTATTACCTCATAGAAAGGTGCAAGGCGTATGGTGAAAATATTTGGTGCAGTGTTAATCGTTGCGGTCAGCACCTTTTTCGGATTTTCATACGCAAAAAAATATAGCGAGAGGCCGCGGCAACTTAGATTATTAAAAGCGGCACTTCAATCATTAGAGGCAGAAATTATGTATGGGCATACACCTTTGTCTGAAGCTGCCGAGCGATTAGTGAAACAAATGCCGAAGCCGTTAAATTGGATATTTCAAAGTTTCGCTAGAAGGCTAGAAAGCGGAGAACAAACGGTAAGAGAAGCTTGGATAGATAGTTTGAAAGAAAATTGGAAGCTAACAGCATTTCAACAAACTGAGTACGAGATTTTGCAGCAATTTGGTGAAACGCTCGGACAGCATGATCGTGAATCACAACAAAAACATATTCGCTTATGTATTACACATTTGGAGAGAGAAGAAGGCGAAGCGAAAGCGTTACAAATGCAATATGAAAAAATGATTAAGAGCTTAGGGGTACTAGCGGGGCTACTTATCGTAATTTTACTGCTATAGGAGGGAGAAAGGCGATGTCCATTGATGTTGGATTAATATTTCAAATCGCCGGAATCGGCATTGTTTTAGCTTTCATTCATACCGTACTAAAAGAATTAAAGCGTGAGGATATTGCAAATTGGGTTATCCTTGTCGGTTTTGTCGTTATTTTATTTCATGTCGCATTTTTAATTAATACGCTATTCGACAAGATTAAAAGTGTCTTTCTCTTCCAGTAAAGGAGGCGGTTCGAATCGAGATTATACAAATTGTCGGATTAGGCCTCGTTGCTACGTTTTTAGCAGCTGTATTAAACCAACATAAATCTAGCATTACGTCGTTATTTATTGTGTTTGTAGGTAGTGTGATGTTCCTTCTTTTAATCGATCAAATTCACTCTATTTTACAAATGATTGAGAGAGTAGCGAGTGAAGCGAAAGTTAGCAACGTGTATGTAGAAACGTTGCTGAAAATTATTGGGATTGCTTATATTGCTGAGTTTGGAGCGCAAATTACAAAAGATGCAGGGCAAGGTGCAATTGCTTCGAAAATTGAATTAGCTGGAAAAATCTTAATTCTAGTAATGGCGATTCCTATTTTGACGGTTGTAATTGAAACTATTCTCGGATTTTTACCGACGGGATAAGGGGGAGTGAATGTTGAGGGGGTTTGGAGCTAAGCTGCTATTTGCTTGCTTCCTTTTCTTTTCTTTACCGGTTGTTGTACAAGCTTCTCCTGTGGAAACAAACGTCGTTGATCAACAATTGGATAAGCTCGGAATTGAAGATGTGAAGCAATTTTGGGACGGGCTTGTTACAAAATATGGAGGTTATTTACCAGAGAGTCAAAAAGGTAGCTTTATGGAGTTTGTAAAGGGAGAAAAAGAAATTTCTATAAAAGAGTGGATGCTAGGTTTATTAAAGTATTTATTTCACGAACTTGTTGCAAATGGGAAACTACTTGGAACGCTCATTATGCTCACAATTTTTAGTGCATTGTTGCAATCGTTGCAATCTTCCTTTTCAAAAAGTAGCGTAAGTAAAATTGCGGATGCAGTTGTATATATGGTACTTATTATTTTCGCTTTAAACAGCTTTTATGTCGTCATGACATACGCAAGAGAAACGATACAAACAATGGTAGATTTCATATTAGCACTATTGCCCATCTTGCTTGCACTCATAGCAACTGGAGGTGGTGTTGTATCTGTATCATTTTTTCATCCGATTATCATCTTCTTAATGAACACGAGTGGGCTTTTGATGAATTATATCGTTCTACCACTTTTATTACTTGCAACGATATTAAGTATTGTAAGTACGATGAGTGATCAATATAAAGTTACGAAATTGTCCAAGCTTCTGCAAAACGTTAGCGTTGGGATTATTGGTATCTTTTTAACAATTTTTTTAGGGGTATTATCTGTACAAGGAACAGCGACAGCTGTTGCTGATGGAATCGCTGTGAAAACTGCTAAATTTGTAACAGGGAACTTTATTCCTGTAGTAGGAAGAATGTTTACAGAGGCGGCGGATACTGTTATTAGTGCGTCGGGATTATTAAAAAACACAGTCGGAATTATCGGGCTCGTCATTCTATGCTTAATTGTCGCTTTTCCAGCGATTCAAATTTTTTGTATCGCGTTTATTTATAAATTCGCAGCAGCAGTATTACAGCCAGTTGGCGGCGGAGCAATTATTCAATGTTTAGATATTATCGGGCGGAGCATCATTTACGTATTTGCTTGCTTAGCTATCGTATCATTTATGTTCTTTTTAAGTATCACAATTATTATTGCTGCGGGGAACATTACACTTATGATGCGGTAGGAGGTGAAGGGTATGCAATTTGTTACAGAGTGGATTAGAAATATTATCGTTTTTTTACTCTTAGCGACAATGCTTCATCTTATTCTTCCAAATTCTAATTTGCAAAAGTACGTTAAATTCGTTGTAAGTCTATTATTAGTTGTTTTAATTTTAACGCCTCTTTTTAAACTATTGCAAACAGATGTAAATGAAGTAATCGCAAATTTTAATGAAGAGAAGTACGTAGCAGAAGGATCTGTAAAAAATTCAATAGATTCGAAGAAAAAAGAAATACAAGCTCTAACACGTGCATATAGTTTAGAAGAGATGGCTACCAAAATGAAAAAAGAAGTAGGAAAAGAGTTCGAAAAAAAATATGGTATGACAGTCTCTGAAATACAAATAGTCGCAGCGGAAAGTACAGCGGAAGTAAAGTCAGCGAAAGATATTCAATCTGTTGTTGTGACGTTGAAAGAAAAAGAACGTAGTAAAAATGATGCAATTGAAACAGTAAAGCCAGTTGAAATTAACACGAAGGAACCTCCGAAAAAGGTAGAGGAAACGAATGTAGAAATGAAAGACTTCTTTTCAAGCAGGTGGCAACTAGAGAATAAACAAATCCAAGTTCAAATGGAAGGGAGGACAGGTAGAGTAAATGGACAATAAAGATAAAAATTCGAAGTTCTCATTTTTTCGAAACTTATTGAATGGGGATGAAAAAGAAAGCAATGAGAAGGGAAAAAAGGTGACACCTAAGTTTTTACTTGTCCTACTCATACTTGGAATTTTGCTTATGTTTTCTAGTAGTCTCTTTTCAAGTAAAAAGGAAGAAGTACCTGTATTTAAAGAACAAAAAACGCAAAATCAAGAAAAAGATGTACCAACTTTCGGACAAAAAAATAACGATAGTATGTCAAATGTAGAAAAGTATGAAAAAGCGTATGAACAAGAATTAAAAGCAGCTTTAGAAGAAATTGCAGGAGTAAAAGATGTAACGATTAAAGTGAACTTAGATTCATCAGAGGAAAAAATATTAGAAAAAAATACAGTGAAACGTTCACAAACAACAGGTGAAACAGATAAAACAGGCGGTAAAAGGGAAGTAGAAGATGAGTCTCTTGATGAAAAGACAGTCATTATACGTGAAGGGGATAAAGAAACTCCCGTTGTTTTACGAACAGAGAAACCGAAAGTGCGAGGTGTCCTTGTCGTAGCAAAGGGAGTGGATAATATACAAGTTAAAGCGATGGTAAAAGAAGCAGTCATACGACTACTAGATGTACCAGCTCATCGCGTTTCAGTATCACCGAAAAATTGATAGGGAGGAAATACAGTGTTAAAAAAACAAACGGTTTGGTTATTAACGATGTTAAGTTTAGTTGTTGTACTATCTGTTTATTACGTAACAACTCCTGACAAAATGAATACAGCATCGCCGGCAACAGGTGAAAAGATTGGACAAGAAAAACAAGGTACTGATAAAGCAGTAACAAATGAAGCGACTAAAGAAACGCCTAAAAAAGAAAATACAAGTAAGGAAACAACAAATAAAGAAACAACAAATAAAGAAACAGACAAAAAAGAGAATGCAAACAAGGAAACATCAAACAAAGAAACAAGTAAAAAAGATGCTAACGTAACAGTTCAATCAAGTGATGAAAATTTCACAGCGTTACGTATGCAAATGGAAGATCAGCGTAGTGAACAAAAAGCAAGATTACAAGAAGTAATGAATTCAGCAAAATCTTCAGCAACAGAAAAGAGTAAAGCGAAAGATAATTTTGATGCAATCACTACAATGGAAACGAAGCAAGAATTACTTGAGACAGTGATTAAGTCTCAAGGAGGATATAAAGATGCCCTTGTAAGAGCTGATGGAACTGACATTAGAGTAACTGTGAAAGCAGCAAAGCATTCACAAAAAGAAGCGAATAAAATTATCCAACTTGTAAGAAGTGAAGGCGGATCAAAAGATGTAGGTGTAAAATTTGATCCACCAACAAAATAAAAGCTAATAATCCGCGGGGACATCCCCCGCGGATTATTAGCTTTTACGAATCGGATTGCTTGAAAATAGTTAGATAAAAATAATAATAGAAAAAAGCTATCATTTTCGATAGCTTTTTTCTGTTTCGTCTTTGTAGTTGTTTTTACTATGTTCAACTCGGAACGGAGAAATACGTTGTGAGTAAAAGATTAGCGGTTCATGGTAACGGTGATTACTTTTTCCGGATTTGACATGGATGAAGAGAACGAATGCCCAGACCATTACGGCAGGTAAGAAGAGAATGAGCCATATCATATGTCCACACCTCGATACGATATATTTTCTACACTTTGAACATACTATTCTTATATGAAGGAATGATGAACGACGTGTAAACAAAAAAATAATATTTGGTAAAAATATGTTATTGACTATAGATGAGTTGAAGAGTGGAGCGGTAATGATACGTTTACTGTGTAGCATTTTGAAAAAGTAAAGAATGTTTTTTAGGAAGTGGTCTTGCCAATTTTGTGTGAAACTTGGTATTATTACTAGGTAATAAATTTTTATTGGAATAATATTTTTACAGGAATTTCGATTTATTATAAAGAAATATAAATTGGAATGTTTAAAAAATTTATCGTAAGATGGAAATAGTAACTATTTCTATTAGTGAATGAAATACATTTTCTAATAGAGTACATCGTATTTTTACAGTCAATCTAGTTTTAGTGATGAGAATCTGTAAAAACGGGACAAACAAGAGTATGGGAGTGGATTTTACATGTTTAAAATTCAAGAAGTTCGTGAATTAATTAAATTAATTGATAGCTCTAATATTGATGAATTCGAATACAAAAAAGATGGTACGACAATCAAAATGAAAAAGCGTGGTAATGAAGTTGTTGCGGTGCAAGCACCTGTAGCAAAACAAGCGGTGCAACCAGTAGCACCTGTTGAAGTTGAAACAACAGTAGCGGCAGCACAAGTGGAAGTACCAAAACAAGAAGAGAAAAAAGCTGTTCAAAATGAAAACCTACATAAAATTACATCACCGATGGTAGGTACATTCTATTCTTCTTCTTCGCCTGATACACCTGCATATGTAAGTGTAGGGGATAGAGTATCGAAAGATTCTATCGTATGCATTGTCGAGGCTATGAAATTATTTAACGAAATCGATGCTGATGTAGATGGCGAAATTGTTGAGATTCTTGTTAATAATGGACAGCTTGTTGAGTATGGACAACCGCTATTTCTTGTAAAAGCGTAATAAGGGAGTCTTTGTGATGATAAAAAAAGTATTAATAGCCAATCGTGGGGAAATTGCTGTACGAATTATTCGTGCTTGTAAAGAAATGGATATTGAAACAGTCGCAATTTATTCAGAAGCAGATAAAGAGTCACTTCACGTACAAATTGCTGATGAGGCGTATTGTGTAGGGCCAACGATTTCGAAAGAAAGCTATTTAAATTTGACGAACATTATTAGTGTTGCGAAGTTAACAGGCTGCGATGCTATTCACCCAGGGTACGGATTTTTAGCAGAGAATGCAGATTTTGCAGAGCTATGCCGTGAATGTAACTTGATTTTTATCGGTCCAAGTCCAGAAGCTATTTCAAAGATGGGCACAAAAGACGTTGCTCGTGATACAATGAAAGAAGCAGGGGTTCCGATTGTACCAGGTTCACAAGGGATTATTAAAAATACCGAAGAAGCGATCGAGCTTGCTAATCAAATTGGATATCCCGTTATTATTAAAGCGACTGCAGGTGGCGGCGGAAAAGGTATTCGTGTTGCACGCCATGAAGAAGAGCTTGTAAAAGGAATTCAAATTACACAGCAAGAAGCTAGTACCGCTTTTGGGAACCCTGGTGTATACTTAGAAAAGTACGTTGAAGATTTCCGCCATGTTGAGATTCAAATAATGGCAGATACACACGGAAATGCCATTCATTTAGGAGAGCGTGATTGTACAATTCAGCGCCGTTTGCAAAAACTACTAGAAGAAAGTCCATCACCTGCACTTGATGAAAATGTTCGCAAGCAGATGGGTGAGGCGGCAGTTAAAGCGGCGGTAGCGGTTGATTATACAGGTGCTGGTACGGTTGAGTTTATTTATGAATATAGAACGAAAAGCTTTTATTTCATGGAGATGAATACGAGAATTCAAGTTGAGCATCCAGTTACTGAAATGGTAACAGGGATGGATTTAATTAAAGAACAAATTCGTGTTGCTTCTGGAGAAAAGTTATCGTTACAGCAAGAAGAAGTACAATTTAATGGTTGGGCAATTGAATGCCGAATTAATGCGGAAAACCCTGCCAAAAAATTTATGCCATCTCCAGGTAAAGTAGAAATGTACTTGCCACCAGGCGGATTTGGCATTCGCGTCGATTCAGCTGTATATCCGGGATATTCAATCCCACCTTTCTATGATTCGATGGTTGCTAAATTAATTGTTCACGGAAAAACACGTGAAGAGGCAATTGCAAAAATGAAGCGTGCACTCAGTGAGTTTGTCATTGAAGGCGTACATACAACAATCCCGTTCCATTTGCAATTGCTAGATCATCCTGACTTTGTAAAAGGTGAGTTTAATACGAAATTTTTGGAAGAGCATGAACTTGTGACGCAGTGATACATTAAAGGAGGTTTTTTTCATGGCTGAACATATGTTAGATATGGGTCAAGATACAACTCTTGGTAAAGTAGAAATTGCACCAGAAGTAATTGAAGTAATCGCAGGTATTGCAGCTGCTGAGGTAGAAGGTGTAGCGGCAATGCGTGGTAATTTTGCTACAGATGTTGTTGAGAAGTTAGGTAAGAAAAATCATGGTAAAGGTGTAAAGGTTGAATTAGCAAACGAAGATATTATCGTTGACCTTTATGTTGTGATGTACTTTGGCGTAGCAATTCCAGTTGTTGCACAAAAGATTCAAGACAACATTCGCCAGGCGCTCTTTACAATGACAGGGCTTGAGCCAAAAGAAGTGAATGTTCACATCGTTGGCGTAACATTCGAAACACAAAAAACAGAAATCGAACCAGTGTAAGAATGAAGAAGATGCCTAGTAACATAGGCATCTTTTTTATCGTTTCATTTCTTCACAAATTAAAACCCTCTAATTATTATACTATTTCAAAAAAAAAGAAATTAAAAAGAAAATGTTTCGTTTTTCCAAAAAACGTACATTGTGATAAGATATGGAACTTGAAGTTAATCTTTTTATTATTTTTCAGCCTTGTAACCCGTGTGTGAAATGATAAATTGTGTTATTATCATTGTATTATAAGGTTGGAAAATCAATGAAAACTGTAAGAGTAAGTGAATTGACGGCTTATAAATTATAATAATATAACAAAGCATAAGGAAAGACTTGAAGCATAAAGGAGAGTTACAATGAAACGTAGGACGGCTAGAGAAAGAGCGATGCAAGCATTATACCAAATGGATATTACAGGTGAATTAGAACCGAAAGTAGCGGTGGAAAACACGCTAGATGAAGGTGAAGAAACAAATGAGTTTCTAGAATCACTTGTAGTAGGTTTTGTAGAAAATAAAGAAGTGATTGATGAAGCGATTCGTCAAAACTTAAAAAAATGGAAGCTAGAGCGTATTAGTATTGTTGATCGCAGTATTTTACGTGTAGCTGTATATGAAATGAAATACATGGAAGAAATTCCACACAACGTAACAATTAACGAGGCAATTGAAATTGCTAAAACATTTGGGGATGAGGAATCTCGTCGTTTCATTAACGGCGTTTTATCTAATATAAAAGATACACTGTAATTTCTTTAAGGGGGAATCTTAAAATGGTAGCAGTAATCATCAAAGGAAATGAAGTTGCGGAGAAAAAACGAGCACAATTAACAGAAGAAGTTGTGAAGTTGAAAGAGCAAGGGATTGTACCAGGATTAGCAGTTATTCTAGTTGGAGAAGATCCAGCATCTCGTTCTTATGTAAAAGGAAAAGAAAAGGGCTGTGAACAAGTAGGCATCTATTCAGAGTTAATTGAACTTCCTGAAACAATTACGGAGGAGCGTTTGCTTGCTGAAATCGATCGCTTAAATGGCGATGACCGTATTAATGGCATATTAGTGCAATTACCTTTACCAAAACATATTGAAGAAAAAGCTATCATTGAAAGAATTTCACCAGAAAAAGATGTAGATGGATTTCACCCAATTAGTGTGGGACGTATGATGACGGGACAAGATACATTCCTTCCATGTACACCGCACGGTATTGTAGAATTAGTAAAAGAAACAAACCTTGATATCTCAGGAAAACATGTTGTAGTAATTGGAAGAAGTAATATTGTCGGCAAGCCAGTGGGACAATTGTTCTTAAATGAAAATGCAACTGTCACATACTGTCATTCTAAGACGCAAAATATGAAAGAGTTAACGAAGTTAGCTGATATTTTAATCGTAGCAGTTGGACGACCTAAGATGGTAACAGCTGATTATATGAAAGAAGGAGCGGTTGTAATCGACGTTGGTGTAAACCGTTTAGAAACAGGAAAACTTTGTGGTGATGTTGATTTTGACAACGTGTTAGATGTTGCTGGTTACATTACACCTGTGCCAAAGGGTGTTGGTCCAATGACGATCACAATGCTTCTTCATAATACTGTTGAATCAGCTAAACGTGCAGGTGTCGTTTGTAAATAATTTGAGTCGGCTATGAGGAGAGAGAAATGGAGAAACAATATTTAACCGTTACAGCGTTAACACGCTATATAAAAACAAAAATAGAATATGATCCGCACTTGCAGTCTGTTTGGTTAAAAGGTGAAATTTCCAATTTTAAAAATCATAGTCGTGGTCATATGTATTTTACATTGAAAGATGAAAATGCAAGAATCGCAGCGGTTATGTTTGCGGGTCATAATCGTAATATTAAATTCAGACCTGAAAATGGGATGAAGGTACTTGTGAAAGGGAAAATTTCCGTTTACGAGGCGAGCGGTTCTTATCAAATTTATATTCAAGACATGCAGCCGGACGGAATCGGAAACCTACATTTAGCTTACGAACAATTAAAGGTTCGTTTAGAGGAAGAAGGTTTGTTTTCTCAAGTTTATAAAAAAACAATTCCTCCTTATGCTAAAACAATAGGTGTGATTACGTCGCCAACAGGAGCAGCGATTCGTGATATTATAACAACGATTAAACGTCGTTATCCAATTGGAAATATTATTGTGTTTCCGGTACTTGTACAGGGGGAGTCAGCAGCTCCCTCAATTGTACAAGCGATTCGTACAGCGAATGAAATGGGAGAGATAGATGTACTAATCGTTGGGCGAGGCGGAGGCTCTATTGAGGAACTATGGGCGTTTAATGAAGAAATGGTTGCAAGGGCCATTTTCAAGAGTGAGATTCCTATTATTTCGGCAGTAGGTCATGAAACGGACTTTACAATTGCGGATTTTGTTGCCGATTTACGTGCACCAACACCGACTGCAGCAGCTGAGCTGGCAGCGCCTAACATTATAGAGTTACAAGAAAAGGTATTACAAAGAACTCTAAGATTGCAAAGAGCAATGAGAGAGTTAGTACATAAAAAAGAAGAAAAACTACAAGTATTGCAAAAATCTTATGCGTTTCGTTATCCAAGACAAGTATATGAGCAAAAAGAAGAGCAATTAGATAGAGCGTTAGAGCAGCTTGTTTTAGCGAAAGAGCGCTATATTGATAAAAAGGTAAATCAGTTAAAACAGCTTTCATTTTATTTAGAGAAGCACCACCCATCTCAGAAGATTATGCAAACGAAGGTAGCGGTTGAAACATTGCAAAAGCAATTACAACGTGAAATGCAAACATTACTTCAAACGAAAGAATTTGCCTTTGTAAGAGCTGCTCAAAAACTTGAAGCGTTAAGTCCGCTTAAAGTAATGATGAGAGGGTACGGGCTTGTATATGATGAAGAGAAGCAAGTGTTAAAAAGTGTGAAAGATGTCAGCCTTGGAGATGCTGTTTCAGTTCAATTACAAGATGGAATACTAGATTGTAGCGTATCAGGTATAGAGGAGCGTGAATTGAATAATGGAAAATAAATTAAGCTTTGAAGAGGCAATTTCGCAACTTGAGCATCTCGTTTCTAAGCTAGAGCAAGGTGACGTACCTTTAGAAGAAGCAATCTCTTATTTTAAAGAAGGTATGGAATTATCTAAGCTTTGTGATGAGAAGTTGAAGAACGTACAAGAACAAATGGCAGTTATTCTTGGGGAAGATGGAGAGCTTGAACCGTTTACTGCTTTAGGAGATGAAGCATAGTGACTGTTGCTTTTGATACTTTTTTGAAAGAAAGTAAAACTTTCGTAGAAGAGAAGCTTGTAAGCTATGCAAATGAATTACAATGTCCAAATGTACTTCGTGAAGCGATGGCATATTCTTTGGAAGCGGGTGGAAAGCGTCTCCGCCCGTTACTTTTATTTGCAACATTACAAGCGTTTGGTAAAGAAAGAAATCTTGGAGTAGGTGCAGCTTGTGCTCTTGAAATGATACATACATACTCGTTAGTTCATGATGATTTACCTTGTATGGATGATGATGATTTAAGAAGAGGGAAGCCCACAAATCATAAAGTATTTGGTGAAGCGATGGCAGTTTTAGCAGGCGATGGTTTGTTGACGTATGCTTTTCAAGTAATTATGGCATATGAACAAAAGGAAATCTCTGCTGAAAAAAAAGTAAGACTTGTACTGGAGCTTGCAAAAGCGGCAGGACCAGAAGGAATGGTTGGCGGACAAGTAGCAGATATGGAAGCTGAAGGGAAAAAGCTTACGATTGAAGAGCTGGAGTATATTCATAAGCATAAGACTGGGAAACTACTTGAATTCGCTGTACTTGCCGGATCGATACTTTCTGATGCCACAGCAGAACAAGAAGAAAAATTACTTGCGTTTGCGAAATATATCGGCCTAGCGTTCCAAATTCGAGATGATATTCTAGACGTGGAAGGAACCGAAGAAGAGATTGGAAAACCGATTGGTAGTGATGTTTCCAACGAAAAGAGCACATATACGACGTTATTTACTGTAGATAGAGCAAAGGGTATTTTAGAAGAAACAATTGCAAAAGCAAAAGATGCTATTGGTTCCTTGCAATTACAAGATGAATATTTACTATCTATTTGCGATTTGATTGCAAAACGTAATAACTAATATAACAGCGTTTCCATTTGTTGAGTCATTCATCATTTTATGATATAAATGTAGGAAAAGGTTTTTCTTTTCTTGTTATTGGCAAAAATATATGTAGATTACATTGCCGTTATCACTTCGTGTTAGCGGCTATTTTTTTCATCGCCTAAAGAAATATGGTTTATAATAGGATTAGGGCGCAATAGACTGGTTAATAGCAGGACAAGGTGAAAAATAAAAAAAGAGAATTTCTTGTTTTGTGTAAATGTTTTTTATAATATTTGACATGTTGACAGATTATGAAATGAAAGTGAGTGATCCATGTGGATCTAACGCAAATTCAAAACCCTAGTTTTTTGAAAGATATGTCTATCGGTGAACTAGAGGGATTGAGTGAGGATATTCGTAAGTTTTTAATTGAAGAGCTCTCTCAAACAGGTGGACATATTGCACCTAATTTAGGTGTAGTAGAACTCACAATTGCTCTGCATAAATTATTTGATAGTCCGAAAGATAAATTTTTATGGGACGTAGGACATCAATCCTATGTACATAAAATTTTAACAGGACGTGCAAAAGAATTCGGCACATTAAGGCAATATCAAGGTCTATGTGGTTTCCCGAAACGTTGCGAGAGTGAGCATGACGTATGGGAAACGGGCCATAGCTCGACATCTTTATCTGCTGCAATGGGAATGGCTCTAGCACGTGATTTAAAGAAAACGAAAGAATATGTTATACCAATCATTGGGGATGGTGCTTTAACAGGCGGAATGGCTTTAGAAGCATTGAACCATATTGGACATGAAAAAACAGACATGATTGTTATTTTGAATGATAATGAAATGTCAATTGCACCAAACGTTGGCGCACTTCATAATGTGCTTGGACGTCTACGTACCGCAGGAAAATACCATTGGGTAAAAGATGAACTAGAGTATATATTGAAGAAAATCCCAGCAGTTGGTGGGAAAGTTGCTGCGACAGCAGAGAAAATAAAAGATAGTCTTAAATATTTACTAGTATCTGGTGTCTTTTTCGAAGAGTTAGGCTTTACGTATTTAGGTCCAGTTGATGGACATGATTATGAAAAGTTATTCGAAACGTTGCAATATGCAAAGAAAACAAAAGGCCCAGTGCTTGTTCATGTTATTACGAAAAAAGGAAAAGGTTATAAACCAGCTGAGAGTGACGTTATTGGAACTTGGCATGGAACAGGACCTTATAAAATTGAATCAGGTGACTTCGTTAAACCGAAAGAAGTTGCACCAGCATGGAGTGCTGTTGTTAGTGATACAGTACTTAAGCTAGCGAGAACGGATGAGCGTATCGTTGCAATTACACCTGCAATGCCTGTTGGATCGAAACTTGAGAAATTCCAAAAAGAATTCCCGGATCGTATGATTGATGTAGGTATTGCAGAGCAGCATGCTACAACAATGGCAGCGGGTATGGCAACGCAAGGGATGAAGCCATTCTTAGCGATTTATTCAACATTTTTACAAAGAGCATATGATCAAGTTGTTCATGATATATGCCGCCAAAATTTAAATGTCTTCATCGGAATCGATCGCTCTGGTTTAGTAGGAGCAGATGGTGAAACGCATCAAGGTGTATTTGACATCTCATTCTTACGTCATTTGCCGAATATGGTACTTATGATGCCAAAAGATGAAAATGAAGGGCAACATTTAGTATATACGGCGATGCAATATGAAGATGGACCAATCGCATTACGTTATGCACGTGGTAATGGACTTGGTGTTCATATGGATGAAGAATTAAAGGCGATTCCAATCGGTACTTGGGAAACGTTAAAAGAAGGTACACAAGCGGCTATTTTAACATTTGGTACGACAATACCAATGGCAATGGAAGCAGCTGAGCGTCTTGAAAAGGCTGGAGTTTCAGTGAAAGTAGTGAACGCTCGCTTTATTAAACCGATGGATGAAGCATATTTACATGATCTCTTAGGGAAAAATATACCGATTTTAACGATTGAAGAAGCTTGTTTAATCGGTGGTTTTGGAACGGGAGTAGTTGAATTTGCGTCTGAGAACGGGTACCATAGTGCGTTAATTGAACGAATGGGTATTCCAGACCGTTTCATAGAGCACGGTAGTGTAACAAAATTATTAGAAGAAATTGGTTTGACGACAGATGCTGTTGAAGACCGTATTCATACAATGATTCCATCAAAACAAAAAAGGGCGTAACAAATGAGTGCAAAAAAAGAAAGAGTAGATGTACTATTAGTAGAACGAGGACTTATAGAAACACGCGAGAAAGCAAAACGCGCCATTATGGCCGGACTTGTATATGCGAATGAGATGAGACTTGATAAGCCAGGAGAGAAAATCCCACAAGATACAGAGATTACGGTGAAGGGACAAGTTATGCCGTATGTAAGCCGTGGTG
The DNA here is from genome assembly GCF_007678085.1 of Bacillus cereus. Classification (GTDB taxonomy): domain Bacteria; phylum Bacillota; class Bacilli; order Bacillales; family Bacillaceae_G; genus Bacillus_A; species Bacillus_A cereus_BE. The sequence goes on from NZ_VEDW01000002.1 coordinate 673,785, forward strand.
GTTATAAACTTGAAAAGGCATTAGAGACATTTCATCTTGATTTACAAGATAAAGTTATGATAGATATTGGTTCATCAACTGGTGGCTTTACAGATTGTGCGCTTCAAAATGGTGCGAAATTATCATATGCATTAGATGTAGGATACAATCAACTTGCGTGGAAATTGCGTCAAGATGAGCGTGTTGTCGTAATGGAACGAACAAACTTCCGTTATGTAACACCTGCAGACTTAGAACGTGGTTTACCGCAATTTGCTAGTATCGATGTTTCATTTATATCATTAAAGCTTATACTGCCGGTTTTAAAAACAATGCTTATGCCTAATGGGGATGTAGCAGCGTTAATTAAACCACAGTTTGAAGCTGGAAGAGAACAAGTTGGGAAAAAAGGTATCGTTCGTGATCGAAAAGTACATGAGGCTGTCGTGGAAATGATTGTCGACTTTGCTGTAAAAGAAGGATACGACGTAGAAGGTTTAACATTCTCACCAATTACGGGCGGGGATGGTAATATTGAATTTTTAATTCATCTGAAATGGCATGGTGAACGTGAGAATGGCGAAAATCATTCTCCAGTTTCTGTTGAGCAAGTAGTTACAGAGGCGCATGATGTCCTAAAACAAAAAGGAAAAGGGGAATAACATATGTTGTTCCTCTTTTTGTTGTAATTGTATAATGATTGTAAAAACAATTGTGTACAAGTAACGAATTATAAGTTAACATAAATAAGTGAAGTATACCAATGTTTAAACTATGGTAAGAGATAGTGTGAGGTGCAAATGTATGAATAAAGGTCAGCGCCATATTAAAATCAGGGAAATTATTGCGAACAAAGAAATTGAAACACAAGATGAATTAGTTGATATTTTACGTAATGAGGGATTTAATGTAACGCAAGCAACAGTATCGCGCGATATTAAAGAACTGCACTTAGTGAAAGTGCCATTACATGATGGTCGCTATAAATATAGCTTGCCAGCAGATCAACGATTTAACCCGTTACAAAAATTAAAACGAAATCTAGTGGATTCATTTGTAAAATTAGACACGGCAGGACATATGCTTGTGCTAAAAACATTGCCTGGTAACGCTCATTCACTTGGGGCACTTATTGATCATTTAGAGTGGGATGAGATCATCGGAACCATTTGTGGTGATGATACTTGCTTAATTATTTGCCGTACACCTGAAGATACAGGTGTTGTCTCTGATCGTTTCTTAAATATGCTGTAACAAAAAAATCTTGTTTGCTTTCCTCTGTAAAGTGGAAAGTGAACAGGATATTTTTATTGGTTAAAAACGTGAATTTTTAATTGTAATATAATATTTTTGGTGAACAAAATTAGAAAATAGGTGGATTGACCCGTAAAACAAATGTTTGGTACAATGGAGCGGTTAGAAAAGTAATTTTTACATACAAACATATAGTATGACTATTTGAATAAAGAACTGAAAAAAGCCCTTAATAGGGGATTAGTTTATAACGAGGTGAATGGGGCATTGTTATCGGAATTATCGATTAGAAACTTTGCTATTATTGAGGCATTAAATATTTCTTTTCAAAAAGGGTTAACGGTTTTAAGTGGTGAAACAGGAGCCGGAAAATCGATTATTATTGATGCGATTAGTTTACTTGTAGGTGGCCGTGGTTCAGCGGAATTTGTTCGATACGGAACAGAAAAAGCTGAGATAGAAGGGCTATTTTATGTAGAAGATGATAAGCATCCATGTATTGAAAAGGCAGAAGAGTTGGATATAGAAATAGAAGACGGCATGATTATTTTGAAGCGTGATATCGCTGCAAACGGAAAGAGTGTATGTCGTGTAAATGGGAAACTGGTTACCCTTAGTATATTAAAGGAAATTGGAAAAACACTTGTTGATATTCATGGGCAGCACGAAACGCAAGATCTAATGAATGAAGAGCGTCATTTATTTATGCTTGATCATTTTGATGGAGAGCGTATTGTTAAACAATTGGGTATATACCAAAACGTATACGCTGACTATGAGAAGTTAAAGAAACAGTTAAAATCGTTAAGTGAAAATGAACAACAAATGGCGCATCGCTTAGATTTAATTCAATTCCAGCATGAAGAAATCCGTAAGGCGGATTTAAAGATGGATGAAGAAAATGAATTAACTGAAGAACGATTGCAAATTTCTAATTTCGAAAAAATTTACAAAGCATTAGGCGATGCATATCGCTCGTTAAGCGCTGATGGACAAGGATTAGATAATATACGAAGCGCAATGGGACAAATGGAGAGTATTACACATTTAGATGAAATGTATCAAGAAAATCATGATTCAATTGCAAATAGCTATTACTTATTAGAAGAAGTTGCGTATCAGCTAAGAGAAAAGCTCGATATGATGGAATATGATCCGAATCGTTTAGATGAAATTGAAACGCGTTTAAATGAAATTCGTATGCTAAAGAGAAAATATGGAAATACTGTAGAAGAGATTTTAGCGTATGCTGATAAAATTGAACAAGAAATTTTTACGATTGAAAATAAAGACGTTCATATTGAAACGACGAAGAAGCAGTTAAAGGAATTAGAAAGTGTTATTCTGAAAGAAGCAACGTCGTTAAGTACTATGCGTCATGAGCTTGCAGAGCATCTTACAAATGCCATTCATCAGGAATTAAAAGAATTATATATGGAAAAAACAAAATTTGAAGTGAGAATCATGAAGCGAGAAGGAAATGCTGAAGAGCCTCTTGTGGAGGGAGCACCGGTAAGGCTGACGGCGGATGGATACGATCATGTGGAATTTTATATTTCAACAAATCCAGGTGAGCCGCTAAAACCACTTTCAAAGGTCGCTTCTGGCGGAGAGTTATCTCGTATTATTTTAGCTTTAAAAAGCATTTTTTCTAAGCATCAAGGTGTTGCATCAGTTATTTTTGATGAGGTGGATACTGGTGTAAGTGGTCGAGTTGCACAGGCTATTGCGGAAAAAATTTATCGCGTATCAGTAAACTCACAAGTACTTTGTATTACGCACTTACCTCAAGTCGCTTCAATGGCAGATTCGCATTTATTTATTCGAAAACAAGTAGCGAATGATCGAACAATTACATCAGTTACCGTTTTAACTATGGAGGATAAAGTAACAGAAATAGCTCGAATGATTTCTGGTGTGGAAATTACAGATTTAACGACAGAACATGCGAAAGAATTACTTACACAAGCGCATCATTTTAAACAGACAGCAGAGGCTATCCAGTAATGGATAGCTTTTTTTCTCAAATGAGGATTTCTTAATTCTTCCGGTTATAAATAAAGCACTGCAAGGAGAGATTAAAAAGTGAAGCCAAGAGGCTGAATGTGGGGTAGGAGCGAGGAGAGTGAACAAATTGAAATTAGAAAGATTTCGCAAAATAATAGGTATTTGTCTCCTTGTTTCTTTAGTTTTTATAGGGTGTTTTAAACCGCTTCGGACGTTTATTTCATCCCCGAAGCAACTTGTTGTCTTTGAAGGGCAACAATCAGAAATAGCTTCATTACCAGTGTTTCAAGCTTCATCTACAGATCGTCATGTGTTTACAGTAAGTTCAAATGAACAAAAACAAGGACTTATGGTAAATTCTCATCAAAATGGTGAAGCAGATATGGTGTTTCAACTTGCTGGTTTTCCAGTGAAAAAAGTAAATGTGAAAGTATTGAAAGATTTCAAAGTTATTCCAGGTGGGCAATCAATTGGTGTAAAGTTAAACACAAAAGGGGTACTTGTTGTAGGCCATCATTTAATTCAAACTGAAAAAGGGAAAGTATCTCCTGGTGAAACAGCTGGTGTGCAAATTGGAGATATGATTACTGAAATTAATGGTAAAACAATTGAAAGAATGAGTGATGTAGCACCATTTATTCATAATAGTGGTGAAACAGGTGAACCGCTTAATCTTGTTTTGTTAAGAGATGGAAAGCATATCCGCACGAAGTTAACACCACAAAAAGACAGTGGAGAATCGTCTTATCGCATTGGTTTATATATTCGTGATTCGGCAGCTGGAATCGGAACAATGACATTTGTTCATCCTGATTCTATGAAATATGGGGCACTTGGTCATGTCATTTCTGATAACGATACGAAAAAGCCGATTCAAGTCGAAGATGGACAAATTATGCGTTCGACAGTTACATCAATTGAAAGAGGTAGTCATGGGAATCCAGGAGAGAAATTAGCGAGGTTCTCACCAGATCGTGAAGTGATTGGTAATATTACAATAAATAGTCCGTTTGGAATATTTGGGAAATTAAATACAAATATACCAAATGGCGTAATGGATAAAGCGATGCCGATTGCACTATCTCATCAAGTCAAAGAGGGACCGGCAAAAATATTAACAGTTATTGATAAAGATAAAGTGGAAGCGTTTGATATTGAAGTTGTTAGTACAGTACCGCAAAAATTTCCGGCTACAAAAGGTATGGTAATAAAAGTAACAGACAAACGTTTATTAGCGAAAACGGGTGGTATCGTACAAGGTATGAGCGGAAGTCCAATTGTACAAAATGGGAAAGTAATTGGTGCTGTTACACATGTATTTGTAAATGATCCAACATCAGGATATGGTGTTCATATTGAATGGATGTTACATGAGGCTGGAATTAACATTTATGAACAAGAAAGAAAAGCGAGCTAATTATTAATTAGCTCGCTTTTCTATTGAAAAATTCGTTGAAATTTAGTAAAAGCTCCGCAAGAGGTGTTTTTTGTTGTAAAATAAAAGAAAAGGGTTGAACGTTTCGTTGTATTTCTATGATGGAATGTGTTGCGAAAGGGAATAAATGAACGATAAACATATTTTTTTGTGATTTTATCGGAAAGTAACAAACTTTAAAAGGGAATTTTCACACAATTGTCGAACAATTCATGTAGCCTAGAAGGATACACATGTCGGAGAATCGATTCGGTAAGGGAGGAAAAGCTGTGGAGAAAATTAAAGTATGTCTTGTGGATGATAATAAAGAATTAGTATCAATGCTAGAGAGTTATGTAGCTGCTCAAGATGATATGGAAATAATTGGTACTGCTTATAATGGTCAAGAGTGTTTAAATTTATTAAAAGATAAGCAGCCTGATGTACTCGTATTAGATATTATTATGCCACATTTAGATGGTTTAGCTGTACTAGAGAAAATGCGACATATTGAAAGGCTAAGACAGCCTAGCGTAATTATGTTGACAGCATTTGGACAAGAAGATGTGACGAAAAAAGCAGTTGACTTAGGTGCTTCATATTTCATATTAAAACCATTTGATATGGAGAATTTAACGAGCCATATTCGTCAAGTAAGCGGTAAAGCGAACGCTACCATTAAACGTCCACTTCCATCTTTCCGTTCAGCAACGACAATAGATGGAAAGCCGAAAAACTTAGATGCAAGCATTACGAGCATCATTCATGAAATTGGTGTACCTGCTCATATTAAAGGATATATGTACTTAAGGGAAGCAATCTCTATGGTGTACAATGATATTGAATTACTTGGATCTATTACGAAAGTATTGTATCCAGATATTGCAAAGAAATATAATACAACAGCAAGCCGCGTTGAGCGTGCAATCCGTCACGCAATTGAAGTAGCATGGAGTCGTGGGAATATCGATTCTATTTCGTCTTTATTCGGTTATACAGTATCCATGTCAAAAGCAAAACCTACGAACTCTGAGTTCATCGCAATGGTTGCAGATAAGCTAAGACTTGAACATAAGGCTAGCTGAGAGTAAGAGATTTAAGTTGTAGTAAAGCTTAATCATATACTTGATATTAAATCTAAAACCAATGAACTTTTTATTTAATGACCAATGAATGTTAGAATTCGTTGGTCTTTTTATTTACTTTAGTTTAAGGATTTTGAAGGAATAACATATTTTTATTGAAAAATGCAGTGAAAATAAGGATATGTACAGAAAATACGTGGGTTTGACATCATAATCTCTATAACGTATCATTGATTGGGAAAAGTTAAGAGATATAGGAGAATGGATGAATGACTTTTAAAAAAATAGTGAATCGAGCTTACCCAATCATTGTTATGACGGTGTTTTTATCTATATTTTCAATGATAGTATGTAAATTTTTTATCCCGAAAACAATTTTGATGAGTGGTGAATTTCCTTATCCGACTGAGGAGTATACTCCCAAAAAGGTCGGTGCTGTTATAGCGGCGACGTTGCTTTTATTTGCTCTCTTCTTTATGTATTATAAATGGGTTATTAATAAAATGAGAAGAACGTACACAAATATTATGATTGCTTTAGGTATCGTAATCATTTTGACGATGGAAATAATGATTACTTCCATAGCATTTAACCCTATCGTAGGAGATTATGCCATCCTTAAAGAAGGAATTGTCTCTGTATTTAAGGGAGATAATCATTTTTTAGAAATGGGACAGCTTCTATTTTATCCATATAATACACATATTGTATTATTGGGAGGATATTTTGCTAAATTAGTAGGAAGCGTAGATGTAGCGATAAAAATATTACCAATAGTATGTATAACAGGTAGTATCATTTTAAATGTATTGATTGTAAAGAAAATTACAAACTTTAAAGTTGCTCACATATCGATTGTGTTATCTGTGTTAAACATTTTTATATATTGGCAGGCACCAGTTTTTTATACGCATACGTTAGTAATATTTTTTATTTCAGCAACGATGTATACATATTTATGTTTGAAAACGGCGAAAACAAAAAGAATGAAGATTATTTTATGGATTTTATTAGGAGTTTTTGCAGCTTGTACTTATATTATAAGACCGACAGCATTGGCGGTAGCTTTAGCGATTTTAATTGAAAATATTTTAAAGTTTCGTAAGGAGTATTCTGTAAAAGTATTAAGTAGTGTTTTATTTTGTTTAATCCTTATTGTAAGTTTTAAAGGTATAACGACAAAGTTAAATCTCAGCACCGATAATGAAATTGAAAAAATTCCATATACCCATTGGGTACAAATGGGTCTGAATAAAGATACGTATGGTGTTTGGAATCAGGCGGATACAGATTATATTAATGATGAAAACATAAAAAATACAAAGGATTTGGATGAACATAATAAAAAAGTTATAGTCCAGCGTTTTAATGAACTTGGCGTAATGGGTTATGTACGGCATTTAAATGAAAAAATAACTAGAGAATGGGTATCGAGCCAGTTCTCCATGTACCGTATTGGAGAATGGTTTGAGCAGAAGAACGACACGATAACTAATTATGTATCGAACTATAGTACAACGAAATATAAAATCGTTACTGTATATTCGTATGTTATCAAATTATTTGTTTATGTAGCTGTTCTGGCGGCTGTTATACTTTATAAAAAGAAAGATGAAAATGAATCGGAAGTTATACGTATTGCGATGATTAGTACGGTAGGGGTGTTTACTTTCTTATTACTATGGGAAACAGCTCCTCATTATACTTATGAGGCATTTGCATTTATGAATATTCCAGCTTCTTTAGGATTATATAAATTGTTTATGATTTTTAACAAAGAAAAGAAAAATGCATAATTTGAGTAATTGACTATAAATGAACCCCCCTCTTTTATTAAAAGAGGGGGGTTCATTTATAGTCAATTAAATATTTGAAAAAAATTAAATGGAATCATAGTATATCGGTTAAGGGATTTTAGCAGGGAAGTTATCCGTGATATAATAGAAAATAATAAAAAGCCCTGCAAAACAGGACTGTATTATTCTTCATCTTTATTTTGTTTTTCTAATTCAACTAACTTTTGAATTAAAATGTGCTGCGGCATATGCATAAGCTGTTCGAGCGGAACACCTAATGCTTTTGATAGGCGGACTGCAGTATCTGGAGAAATTTGTAATGGTCTCATAGAAGTACCTCCTTTTTCGTATAGTATAGCATAAGATTGGGGGAGTGAGGATGACTCTTATATTTGCACATCGTGGTGCAGCGGGAACGTATCCAGAAAATACAATGATTTCATTTGAAGCAGCTGAATCTTTTAGAGCGGATGGAATTGAACTTGATGTTCAATTAACGAAGGACGGAAAGGTTGTCGTCATTCATGATGAAACAGTGAACCGGACAACAAATGGAAAAGGTGCGGTTCGAAATTATGTATATGAGGATTTATGTAAATTAGATGCGAGCTATATATTTGGTGGTAAAGTAGGATTTTGTAAAATACCTCTTTTAGAAGAGGTGTTAGAATGGATTGAAAAAACAGAGTTGCTACTTAATGTTGAACTTAAAAATAACAAAATTCCATACAGAGGTTTAGAGGAAGAAGTTATAACGCTTGTACGAAAATTTAATCTAGAAGATCGTGTTATATTTTCTTCATTTAATCACTATAGTATGAAAAGGTGTCATATGATGGCTCCTGATATTCAAACGGCGATTTTATATCGCGAAGGTTTGCATAGTCCGTGGGCATATGCAAAAAAAATGGGCGCTACAGCAGTACACCCTAATTATCGTTATCTGCAAGATGCCGTTGCCGAACTAACGATGGAAAGTGATGTAGAGGTTCGGCCCTATACAATTAATGAAGAAACACTTATGCGTAAATATTTTGATATGAATATTTCGGCGATTATTACTGATTACCCTGAAACGGCAAGAACGTTATTGCCAATAAAAAAATGAGACCGCTTGTAACGGTCTCATTTTTTATTTATAAATAGTGGGGTTTTCCTATCTTCTAAAGCGAGCTTGTACTTTATTTCGTTTACGGTCCCGGTGTAAGACGAAGCCACCGAAAATATAAAATCCGAGCCCGAAGCAGAGAGCGCCGATTAAAAATTGTAACCATAGTATAGAGAGGGGAGGAAATAAAATCCCGAATACAGTATCTCTCATTAACTTAATGCCAAATACAGCTAATGAAATAGGGATGAGTGCTAATGATAGAGCAAGATAACGCTGCATATAAATGCTCCTTTTCAGATTATTTTGTTTATTTTAATGATGTTATATGAAAAGGGGGTTTGTCAAGAGGAGGCTGAACGAGTAAGATAAGGGTGTGAAAAATTTTGCAGAGATACTTCGAGAGGAAGTGTAAGATATGAAACAAAAAGTTTTAATTGTTGGTGCAGGTGAAGGTGGCAGCGCACTGCTGAATCTGTTGCAAAGTTCGAATATATTTCAAATTATAGGGATTATTGATATAAATCCGATAGCAAAAGGATTACAAATGGCTAAGGAATACGGGGTTATGATTGGAGAGAGTGTAACGCCGTTTCTTTCTATGCATATTGATGTAATGTTTGATATGACAGGTGATGATGACCTACATAAAGTTTTATTAAAGAAAAAGCATAAAAATACTCTTCTTATACCAGGTGATATTGCGAAAATTGTAACGAGATTAGCGCATGAGAAGGAAGATTTAATTGGAAAGTTAGAAGAACAGACGCAGCAAGGTGATTTAATTTTAAATTCTACACATGACGGTATGATTGTGATTGATCGAGAGGGACAAGTCCGCCTATTTAATAAAAGTGCAGAGCGTATTATCGGATATAAAAAAGAAGATGCGGTAGGGAAATATATTTTAGAAGTTATTCCGACTAGTAAGTTGCTTCGTATTATACGTACGAAACAAATAGAAGTAAATTATGAACTGACATTAGAGAATGAAAAGAAAATTATTACAACACGTATTCCGATATTAAAAGAGGGAGGAGAGGTACAAGGGGCATTTGCGATTTTTAAAGATATAACAGAAGTTGTAGATCTTGCGGAAGAAGTTACAGATTTAAAGGAGATTCAAACGTTACTTGAGGCGATTATCAACTCGTCTGAGGAAGCAATTTCGGTCGTGGATGAAAAAGGAAGAGGGTTAGTAATTAACCCTGCGTATACGAAATTAACAGGTTTAACAGAAGAGGACATTATTGGAAAGCCAGCTACAACTGATATTGTAGAAGGTGAAAGTATGCATATGAAAGTACTTCGAACGCGTAGGGCGGTACGAGGGATACATATGAAGATTGGGCAAAAAAAGCGAGATGTAATTGTAAACGTAGCGCCAGTCATTGTGGATGGGATATTGAAAGGGAGCGTTGGTGTAATTCGTGACGTATCAGAAATTCAAAAGTTAACAAATGAATTGAATAGAGCAAGGCAAATTATTCGAACGTTAGAAGCGAAATATTCATTTGATGACATTGTCGGACATTCTGATGAAACAACGGCGGCTATCGAGCAAGCAAAACTTGGGGCGAATACACCAGCAACAGTATTACTACGCGGAGAATCTGGAACGGGTAAAGAATTATTTGCGCATGCCATCCATAATGGAAGTAATCGAAAATATAATAAGTTTGTTCGTGTAAACTGTGCAGCTATTTCGGAGACGTTGCTAGAAAGTGAATTATTCGGTTATGAGGAAGGGGCATTTTCTGGCGCGAAAAGAGGCGGAAAACGTGGATTCTTTGAGGAAGCGAATAACGGTAGTATCTTTTTAGATGAAATAGGAGAATTGTCTGCAAATACACAAGCAAAACTTCTTCGCGTGTTGCAAGAAAAAGAGATTGTAAAAGTTGGTGGGACGAAAGCGATTCCTATCAATGTCCGAGTAATTGCAGCGACACATGTGAATTTAGAAAAGGCCATTCTAGCAGGAGAGTTTAGGGAGGATTTATATTATCGATTAAATAAAATTCCAATTCAAATCCCATCTCTTCGTCAGCGTAAAGAGGACATACCGTCGATTGCAGAAAGATTAATTCAAAAAATTAATCAAGATTATGGCCGAAATATTGAGGGACTCACTGATCCGGCTATTTTATATTTACAATCATATGAATGGCCAGGGAATGTGAGAGAACTTGAAAATATTTTAGGGAGAGCTATTATCTTTATGAATTATAACGAGACCTATATTGATGTACACCATTTACCGCCATTGCATAACGAAGAGCAGGTGGAATCGAAGCAAACTCATTTATTACCTGAGTTGGAAGAAAAGCCACTTGAGCATTTAGTGACGGAGTTTGAAGGAAATATCATTCATGAATATTTAGAGAGGTTTGGTGGAAATAAGACACAAACTGCAAGAGCGTTAGGAATTTCAGTTCGAAATTTATATTACAAGCTAGAAAAGTATGAGTGTGCAAAAAATAGCATGCAATAAATTGCGTACCGTGCAATTTATTGCATGGTATACAAAATGCGACAAAACAAGACAGAATATTTTGTTATTTTCCAAAGTATTGATTTTACTGCATTTTGAATGCGTTTTCATTATTGGTAAGACCACTTTTAAAAGTTGGCACGGTATTTGCTTTATAAATAGGCGAGGGACGACGGAAAGGGTTGATTACAAAATATGAAGTTAGAACACTTAATTGATCAAGCAGCAGGACAGCCGAAAAAAACTGTGGCTGTAGCAGTAGCTGAGGATCATGAAGTAATTGAAGCTGTAGCGAAAGCAATTACATTACAGCTAGCTCAATTTCGTCTATATGGAAATCAAGAAAAAATAATGGGGATGCTACAAGAACATGGTTTACAAACTTCAGAACATATTGAAGTGATTGCAGCACAGTCAAGTGCTGAGGCTGCAGAACTTTCTGTTAAAGCTGTCAGAAATGGCGAAGCAGATGTGCTTATGAAGGGGAACATCCCAACAGCAAATATTTTGAAAGCTGTATTAAATAAAGAGTGGGGACTTCGTAAAGGTAGCGTACTTTCACACGTAGCAGCATTTGAAGTTCCAAATTACGATCGTCTAATTTTTGTTACAGATGCAGCGATGAACATTGCACCTGATGTAACACAAAAAGCTGCTATTATACAGAATACTGTAGAAGTTGCCCAGGCAATAGGAATGGATTTGCCAAAGGTAGCACCAATTGCAGCAGTAGAGGTTGTGAATCCTGCGATGCAAGCGACAATTGATGCAGCGATGTTAACTCAAATGAATCGCCGCGGACAAATTAAAAATTGTGTCGTTGATGGACCGCTTGCTTTAGATAATGCAGTATCACAAATTGCAGCAGAACATAAAGGCATAGTAAGTGATGTAGCAGGTAAGGCAGACATTTTACTCGTCCCAACGATTGAAGCTGGAAATGTGCTATACAAATCACTCGTATACTTTGCGAATGCAAAAGTAGGAGCAATGATTGCTGGCGCAAAAGCACCGATTGTTTTAACGTCTCGTGCTGATTCAGCAGAAACAAAAGTATATTCATTAGCATTGGCAGTTGCGACTGCTTCAAAATAAACCAAATAGGGTAAAACATTAGGGGGAAACGACAATGACATTAGAAATCTTCGAATACTTAGAAAAATATGATTATGAGCAAGTGGTATTTTGTCAAGATAAAGAATCTGGTTTAAAAGCAATTATTGCAATTCATGATACAACACTTGGACCAGCTCTTGGTGGAACAAGAATGTGGACATATGATTCTGAAGAAGCGGCGATTGAAGATGCATTGCGTCTTGCAAAAGGGATGACATACAAAAACGCAGCAGCTGGCTTAAACTTAGGTGGTGCGAAAACAGTAATCATCGGCGATCCACGTAAAGATAAGAGCGAAGCGATGTTCCGTGCATTAGGACGTTACATTCAAGGACTAAACGGACGTTACATTACAGCTGAAGATGTTGGTACAACAGTAGATGATATGGATATTATCCATGAAGAAACTGACTTCGTAACAGGTATTTCACCATCATTCGGTTCTTCTGGTAACCCATCTCCAGTAACTGCATACGGTGTGTATCGTGGTATGAAAGCTGCTGCGAAAGAAGCTTTCGGTACTGATAATTTAGAAGGAAAAGTAATTGCTGTTCAAGGCGTTGGTAACGTAGCATATCACCTATGCAAACATTTACACGCTGAAGGAGCAAAATTAATCGTAACAGATATTAATAAAGAAGCTGTACAACGCGCGGTAGAAGAATTCGGTGCATCAGCAGTTGAGCCAAATGAAATTTATGGTGTTGAATGTGATATTTACGCACCATGTGCATTAGGCGCAACAGTTAATGACGAAACTATTCCACAACTTAAAGCAAAAGTAATCGCAGGTTCTGCAAATAACCAATTAAAAGAAGACCGTCACGGCGACGTGATTCATGAAATGGGTATTGTATACGCACCAGACTATGTTATTAATGCTGGTGGTGTAATTAACGTAGCAGACGAGTTATATGGATACAATAGAGAACGTGCACTAAAACGTGTTGAGTCAATTTATGACACAATTGCAAAAGTAATCGAAATTTCAAAACGTGATGGCATTGCAACTTATGTAGCAGCAGATCGTTTAGCTGAAGAGCGCATTGCAAGCTTGAAAAACTCTCGTAGCACATACTTACGCAACGGTCACGACATTATTAGCCGTCGCTAATCATTCATATATTACTTTTACAAAAGGTGTGGTTACCTCTTATGAGGTTTCCACTTCCTTTTGAATTTATTAGTGGAGGTAGCAACAGTGTCCTTAAATCGAATTCTTGTTATTAATCCGGGTAGTACATCCACAAAAATTGGTGTTTTTGATAATGAAAGACCCGTTTTAGAAGAAACTATTCGTCATGACGAAGAACAGATTGGAAAATATAAGCGAATTATCGACCAATATGAGTTTCGTAAAGAAACGATCTTAGAAGTTCTACATTCTCACGGTATTAACATTTCAAAGTTAAACGCAGTTTGTGGACGCGGGGGATTACTTCGTCCAATCGAAGGCGGAACATACACAGTAAACGATTCGATGTTAGAAGATTTAAAAAATGGGTTTAGCGGTCATCATGCTTCAAATCTTGGAGGCATTTTAGCATATGAAATCGCTTCTGGATTAAATATTCCGGCATTTATAGTAGATCCTGTCGTTGTAGATGAAATGGAGCCGATTGCTCGTATAAGCGGTATTGCTGGTATGGAACGTAAAAGCATTTTCCATGCATTAAACCAAAAAGCGGTTGCTCGTAAAGTGGCTGAAGAATTAAATCACAAATACGAGGATTTAAATTTATTAGTTACACATATGGGCGGCGGTATTACAGTTGGTGCTCATAAAAAAGGAAAAGTTATCGATGTGAATAATGGCTTAAACGGAGAAGGACCATTTAGTCCAGAGCGTGCGGGTACAGTACCAGTAGGACAATTAGTTGAAATGTGCTTCTCTGGTGAGTATTACCGAGACGAAATGGTTAAAAAACTTGTCGGACAAGGTGGACTTGTAAGCCTTATCGGTACAAATGATGCGATTAAAGTAGAACAAATGGTTGAAAAAGGTGATCCTGAAGCAACTCTTATTTATAAAGCAATGGCATATCAAGTTGCAAAAGAAATTGGCGGAGCTAGCGCTGTACTTCACGGGAAAATCGATGCAATCGTATTAACTGGTGGACTTGCTTACAGTAAAATTCTTGTTGATGAAATAAAAGAACGAGTAGACTGGATTGCTGATGTTATCGTACATCCAGGGGAAGACGAATTACAAGCATTAGCAGAAGGAGCACTTCGTGTATTACGTGAAGAAGAAGCGCCGAAAGAATATGTTGTACGAGAAAAACAAACAGTAGCTAGGGGTTGAGATAATGGCAAGAGAATATGATTTAGTCATCGTTGGCGGCGGTACTGGTGGATATGTTGCTGCTATTCGAGCATCACAACTAGGTTTAAAAACTGCACTTGTTGAAAAAGAAAATCTTGGTGGTACTTGTTTGCACAAAGGATGTATTCCTAGTAAAGCTCTTTTACGTAGTGCAGAAGTATACGCAACTGCTAAAAAAAGCGAAGAATTCGGGGTTATTGCGAGTAATGTAGAACTAAATTTTGCGAAAGTGCAAGAGCGTAAAGAGAAGATTGTAACGCAACTTCATAAAGGCGTTCAACACTTAATGAAACAAGGTAAAATTGATGTGTTTGAAGGTATTGGCCGTATTCTTGGCCCATCTATTTTCTCTCCAATGCCAGGGACAATTTCAGTGGAACTTGCAAGTGGAGAAGAGAATGAAATGTTAATTCCAAAAAATGTACTTGTTGCAACAGGTTCTCGTCCGAATTCACTACCAGGTTTAGAGTTAGACGGAGAGTATGTAATGTCTTCCGATCATGCCCTAAAAATGGAAACGCTTCCTAGCTCGATTATTATCGTTGGTGGCGGTGTAATCGGTATTGAGTGGGCATCTATGCTTGCTGACTTCGGTGTAGAAGTTACAGTATTAGAGTATGCGAAAACGATACTACCACTAGAAGATCAGGACGTTTCAAAAGAAATGCAACGTCTATTCAAGAAAAAAGGTATTAAAGTGGTAACTGGTGCAAAAGTATTACCAGAAACATTGGTAAAAGATAATGGAGTAACAATTCAAGCTGAACATAACGGTGAGAATAAAGAATTTAAAGCAGAAAAAATGCTTGTATCTGTAGGAAGACAAGCCAATACGCAAAATATTGGTTTAGAGAATACGGATATCGTTGTGGAAAAAGGATACATTCAAACAAATGAGTTTTATCAAACGAAAGAATCTCATATTTACGCAATTGGAGATGTAATCGGTGGTTTACAACTTGCTCACGTTGCTTCTCATGAAGGAATTGTTGCAGTAGAACATATTGCGGGAAAAGAAGTTACACCAATTGATTATTCTATGGTATCAAAATGCGTATATAGCAGTCCGGAAGTTGCTTCTGTCGGTTTAACAGAACAAGAAGCGAAAGAAAAAGGCTATAAGTTAAAAGTAGGTAAGTTCTCATTCCGTGCCATCGGAAAAGCACTTGTATACGGTGAATCGGATGGTTTCGTAAAACTTGTAGTTGATGAAGAAACAAATGACATTCTTGGTGTTCATATGATTGGACCACATGTAACAGATATGATTTCTGAAGCTGGTCTTGCAAGAGTACTTGATGCAACACCGTGGGAAGTAGCACATACAATTCATCCGCATCCATCATTATCTGAGGCGATTGGTGAAGCAGCATTAGCTGTAGATGGAAAAGCGTTACACGCATAAAAATGTGGATTTAGGAGGTTATGAAAAATGGCAGAAGTAAAAGAAAAGCGCCATGAAGAGCTTGGCTTAAGTGATGAGCAAGTATTAGAAATGTTCCGTACGATGTTACTTGCACGTAAAATCGACGAACGTATGTGGTTATTAAACCGCGCTGGTAAAATTCCATTCGTAATTTCTTGTCAAGGACAAGAGGCGGCACAAGTTGGAGCAGCATTCGCTCTTGATAGAGAGAAAGATTATGCATTACCGTACTACCGTGATATGGGTGTTGTACTAGCGTTTGGTATGACAGCTAAAGAACTTATGTTGTCTGCTTTCGCGAAAGCTGGAGATCCAAACTCTGGTGGTCGTCAAATGCCTGGTCACTTCGGTCAAAAGAAAAATCGTATTGTGACAGGGTCATCTCCAGTAACAACGCAAGTACCACACGCAGTTGGTATTGCATTAGCTGGAAAAATGGAAAAGAAAGATTTAGTAACGTTTGTTACATTCGGGGAAGGTTCTTCTAACCAAGGTGATTTCCATGAAGGTGCAAACTTTGCTGGCGTACACAAGTTACCTGTTATTTTCATGTGTGAAAATAATAAATACGCAATCTCAATTCCAGTTGAAAAACAATTAGCATGTAAAAATGTATCAGATCGTGCAATTGGTTACGGTATGCCTGGATATACAATAGACGGAAACGATCCGCTTGCAGTATATAAAGCTGTAAAAGAAGCTGCAGACCGCGGCCGTCGTGGTGAAGGCCCAACTTTAATTGAAACAGTATCCTATCGTTTAACAGCACATTCTAGTGACGACGATGATCGTGTTTATCGTGATAAAGAAGAAGTAGAAGAAGCAAAGAAAAAAGATTCAATTATAACATTTGCTGCTTATTTAAAAGAAGCTGGCGTGTTAACTGAGGAATCTGAAAAACAAATGTTAGACGAAATTATGCATATCGTAAATGAAGCAACAGAATATGCAGAAAATGCTCCGTATGCAGCACCTGAAGATGCATTGAAGCACGTATACGCAGAATAGGGGGGAACGTTTCATGGCTGTAATGTCTTATATTGATGCTATTACATTAGCAATGCGCGAAGAAATGGAACGCGATGAGAAAGTATTCGTTTTAGGTGAAGATGTTGGTAAAAAAGGTGGCGTATTTAAAGCGACACACGGTTTGTATGATCAGTTTGGTGAAGATCGTGCGCTTGATGCACCGCTTGCAGAATCTGCAATTGCTGGGGTAGCAATTGGTGCGGCAATGTATGGTATGCGTCCAATCGCTGAAATGCAGTTTGCTGATTTCATCATGCCAGCAGTAAACCAAATTGTTTCTGAGGCAGCAAAAATTCGTTATCGTTCTAATAACGATTGGACTTGTCCAGTTACAATTCGTGCGCCATTTGGCGGAGGGGTTCACGGTGCATTGTATCATTCACAATCTGTGGAAGCGATGTTTGCAAACCAACCAGGTTTAAAAATAGTTATCCCTTCTACACCATATGATGCAAAAGGCTTATTAAAAGCAGCAATTCGTGATGAAGATCCAGTATTATTCTTTGAACATAAACGTGCATATCGCTTAATTAAAGGTGAAGTGCCAGAAGATGATTACGTATTACCAATCGGAAAAGCAGATGTAAAACGCGAAGGTGATGATATTACTGTTATCACATACGGATTATGTGTTCACTTTGCACTTCAAGCAGCTGAAAAGTTAGCGCAAGATGGTATCTCTGCACACGTTCTTGATTTACGTACTGTATATCCATTAGATAAAGAAGCAATCATTGAAGCGGCTTCTAAAACAGGTAAAGTTCTTCTTGTAACAGAAGACAATAAAGAAGGAAGTATTATGAGTGAAGTGGCAGCAATTATTGCTGAAAATTGTCTGTTTGATTTAGATGCGCCAATCGCACGTCTTGCAGGTCCAGACGTTCCAGCAATGCCATATGCACCAACAATGGAAAAATTCTTTATGGTAAATCCAGATAAAGTTGAAAAAGCAATGCGTGAACTTGCGGAATTTTAATCGGGGGGACTATACATGGCTGTAGAAAATATCACAATGCCTCAGCTCGGGGAGAGCGTTACAGAGGGTACAATTAGTAAATGGCTCGTTAATGTTGGCGATCACGTAAATAAGTATGATCCGCTTGCAGAAGTAATGACTGATAAAGTAAATGCTGAAGTACCATCTTCTTTCACTGGTATTGTGAAGGAATTAATCGCTGGTGAAGGTGATACGTTAGCTGTAGGTGAAGTAGTTTGTGTGATTCAAGTAGAAGGCGCAGATGAAGTAGCAGCGACAGCTGTTGAGGAAAAAACAAAAGAAGAACCAAAGGCAGAAGTAGCTACGCCTGAAAAAGCACCGAAAGCAAAACAACCAACTGATGGAAAACCACGTTTTTCACCAGCTGTTTTAAAACTTGCGGGTGAGCATAACGTTGATTTAGATTTAGTAGAAGGTACGGGAGCAAATGGCCGTATCACTCGTAAAGATATTTTAAAGCTAGTGGAATCTGGGAATATTCCGCAAGCAGGTGCGAAGAAAGAGGAAGCGGTAGCAGCAGTAGTAGAAGCGCGTCCAGAAGCACCAAAAGCAGCGCCGGTAGCACAAAAAGTAGAAGCTACAAAACCAGTTTCTGTACCAACAATGCCTGGCGATATCGAAATTCCAGTAACAGGTGTGCGTAAAGCAATTGCAGCGAACATGTTACGTAGTAAACACGAAGCGCCACACGCTTGGATGATGATTGAAGTAGATGTGACAAACCTTGTGTCATACCGTAATTCAATTAAAGGTGATTTCAAAAAGCGCGAAGGCTTTAACTTAACGTTCTTTGCTTTCTTCGTAAAAGCAGTAGCACAAGCGTTAAAAGAGTATCCTCAAATCAATTCAATGTGGGCTGGCGATAAGATCGTTCAGAAGAAAGATATTAACCTTTCTATCGCTGTTGCAACAGAGGATGAACTATTTGTACCAGTAATTAAACACGCGGACGAGAAGACGATTAAAGGTATCGCTCGTGAAATTACAGAACTTGCAGGAAAAGTACGTACGAAATCGTTAAAAGCGGACGAAATGCAAGGCGGAACATTTACAATTAATAACACAGGGTCATTCGGTTCTGTTCAATCTATGGGTATTATTAATTACCCACAAGCGGCTATTTTACAAGTTGAATCAATTGTAAAACGCCCAGTAATTATGGATAATGGTATGTTCGGTGCTCGCGATATGGTTAACTTATGTTTATCACTTGATCACCGTGTACTAGATGGCCTAATTTGTGGTAAGTTCTTAGGACGTGTAAAAGAAATTCTAGAAAATACGTCAGAAAATAATACATCTGTATATTAATGAAAAGCTCGCTTATGCGAGCTTTTTATCATCTTATTTCTTCATTTCCATCCTACTATATGTACAACACTTTTCCCGGCAATCTTACAATGAATGAGTATGTATTAGAAATTTACGAAAATACATTGCTGATATATGGTATATAGATATAAAATAAGAAAAGAATAATTTTTTTGGCAAATCTTACTGACGAAACTGTAGTATAATATATTGTATTGTATGAAAAAGAGAGTTATTCTATATAAGTGTTTTATAGATAATGTGTAATCAGTCGTCAAAACATGAAGAATGTTGACTCCTGGTTTTTTATTTTGCTGTAACAATGTTTCAGGAGGATGTCATGAAAAGAAGTACCGAGTTTTTAAAAAGTTTAGATGTAAAATTAATATTAATTTTGTTTGCACTATGTGTTACGAGTATAGCTGCTATATATAGCAGTCAGCAAACGGGCCAATATGGAGCTGAGAATTTTGCTTTGAAACAAGGTATTAATTACATAATTGGAATTGTAATGTTGCTTCTTGTTGCAAGTGTTGATTCAGATCAGCTACAAAAACTATCTTGGCCATTGTATATTGCTACATTTGCTTCGATTATTTTATTGAAGATATTACCAGTTTCGAACTTTACACCTGAAATACTTGGGGCAAAAAGATGGTTTAGGTTTCCTGCAATTGGAGCTATTCAGCCATCGGAGTTTTTCAAAATTGCACTGGTTATGCTAGTAGCAAATTTAGCAGTAAAACATAATACACAGTATATGGTTCGAACATTTAAAACAGACCTAATACTAATAGGGAAGGTAATGTTAGTAGCTATTCCTCCTACGGCTGTTGTATATAGCCAACCGGATACAGGGATGGTGTTCTTATATGCTGCTGCTATTGCATGTATTTTATTTATGTCAGGTATTCAGAAGAAATTGATAGCGTTATGTACAGTTATTCCGGTGACCGTATTATCTACGTTAATATTTATTTACGTAAGGTATGAGGATTTCTTCTTTAATAATTTAGTTACGTTACTAAAACCTCATCAACAATCACGTATTGTAGGTTGGTTAAATCCATTTGAAAATGCCGATCAAGGTTATCAAACACAGCAATCGATTTTAGCTGTAGGTAGTGGCGGTATGGAAGGGAAAGGCTTTGGTGAAGGGAATGTCTATATCCCTGAGAAGCATACTGACTTTATTTTCGCTACAATTGCTGAAGAAGGTGGATTTATTGTAGCAGCGTTAGTTGTCTTCTTGTTCCTATTATTACTATATCGAACAATTATTATCGGTTATTCTGCTGATAATTTATTCGGTACATTATTATGTGCTGGAGCAATTGGGATATTAACGGTTCAAATATTCCAAAACATCGGTATGATCGTTGGATTAATGCCTGTAAAAGGGATTGCATTACCTTTCTTATCGTATGGGGGAAGTTCCTTGTTCTCAAATATGATTATGATGGGTCTTATATTATCGGTACGAAAAACGTATAAAAAGTATATGTTTTCTGTTAAGTAAAAAAGCTGATTCGTTTTTAAACGAATCAGCTTTTTTACTTATATGCTCTTAAACGTTGCAAACTAAAACAGAATAGCAGTTTGAGACGGGTAAGGAGTGCAAAATGATGCATCTGCATATTTTTGACGGGGCACGGCATCTTTCTAATAGTGAATGGGTTATTCGGGCTATTATAGCATACATATTTTTAATATTAGTTGCGAAAGCGATGGGGCAAAGGTCCATCGCACAACTTCGTTTTTTAGATGTTGTATTAGTGTTATTGCTTGGCGGGAATATTTCTAACGCATTATCTGATGAAAAAGTAGGATTACTTGGCTCAATGATTACAACGTTCATACTCGTTGTACTTCACATTATAAGCTCAGTCTTAATGTTGAAATGAGATAGATGGAGACGTTTTTTAGAGCCAGCACCTATTATTCTTATACACAATGGTTCCATTGATTTTAGCAATTTGAAAAAAGCGAGAATTACGGTAGAATATTTATTTTCAGAACTTCGCATGCGAAATGTGAGCGACATTCAAACGATTAAATTTGCATTATGGGAAGCGAGCGGTGTTGTTTCTATATTTCAATATCCAGAATATGAAGCAGTTTCGCGAATGGATCTGAAAGTGGCGGGGAAAAATCTCCAGTTTCTTTTGTATTAGTAAAGGATGGGGGCATTCAGAAAGATGTTCTTGCTTTATTAGGGAAAACAGAAGAGTGGGCGAGAGAATTTCTAGAGAAAAACGCAGAAGTTGAATCCATTCTATTAGCTACAGTAGATGAAGCACATAAAATAAATATTTTGTTAAAAAAATGATAAATATACGCATTTTGTCGTTTCATACATATGATACAATAGTGTGGACAACGAAAAAGGAGGGATACGATGGGATATGTAGAAGAATTAAGAAAAATAGTTGGTCATCGCCCTTTAATTTTAGTTGGTGCTGTTGTACTCGTTATAAATGAAAATGGATATGTATTATTACAACAAAGAACAGAGCCTTATGGAAAATGGGGGCTGCCTGGCGGATTAATGGAGCTTAGCGAATCACCAGAAGAAACAGCTTGCCGTGAAGTATACGAAGAAACAGGAATAAAAGTGAAGAACCTACAATTAATCAACGTATTTTCTGGAGCGAATTATTTTACAAAATTAGCAAACGGCGATGAATTTCAATCTGTAACGACAGCCTATTATACCGAGGAATACGAAGGCGAGTTTGTTGTGAATAAAGAAGAAGCGGTTCAGCTTACATTCTTCCCACTAACAGAACTACCTGATTATATTGTAGGATCGCATAAAAAAATGATTGGTGAATATATGAAGATTATGGAAAAAAAGATATAATAATAGTGAAAGAAATACAAAAACACAGTTCTGGTTGGTAGTCCAGACGCATGATTTCATGTCAGTAACCTTCCCCTCCGGGATGTCCAGTATTTCTAATTTTTTTAAAGGAGGGGCTGTCAATGGATTTGACAGTATATCACGATGGTCAATTTTTCGTAGGAATTATTACGCATAAAGAAAAAGGGAACTTGTATGGAGCACGGTATATTTTTGGAATGGAACCTTCAGATGAAGAAGTACTTCTATTTGTGAATGGTCCAATGTTAGCATATTTCCAGCACGTTGCAAAATGCGGTGTGGAAGTAAAAGAAAAACAACGTCCAAAAAATATAAAACGTATCATACGACAAGCGGCAAAAGAAGTAAATGTAAAACATTTTACTAAGGCACAAGAGGCAATTGGCTTATCTTATGAACTGCATAAACAAGAAAAGAAAGTGCGGTCTAAAGAGAAGCGAGAGGTTGAAAAACAAAGAAGACGTTTAATCAAAGTACAAAAAGCAAAGCAAAAACATCGTGGTCATTAAGAAAAGGTGTTAGAGCCCTGCTCTAACACCTTTTCCATGCCCAAATACAAGTAAACTTACTTGTATTTCATAAACATTAACTGGTAAGATACAAATAGGTAGTTTTAGAGGAGGGAAAAGATTGATTAATTTTAACTTTTTTATGAATGATGTTGTCCGCCAAGCGCGTGAAGAGATTGTCTCTGCTGGATATACAGAACTGACGACGCCAGAAGCAGTAGAAGAAGCGTTTAAAAGAAATGGAACAACACTTGTAATGGTAAACTCTGTATGTGGTTGTGCAGGTGGTATTGCTCGTCCTGCTGCTGCGCATTCTGTACATTATGATAAACGTCCTAACCATCTTGTAACGGTGTTTGCAGGTCAAGATAAAGAAGCAACAGCAAGAGCTCGTGAATATTTCGAAGGGTATCCACCTTCTTCTCCATCATTTGCTTTATTAAAAGATGGGAAAATTGTAACGATGGTAGAGCGTCATGAAATTGAAGGTCATGAACCGATGCAAGTTATTGCAAAACTACAATCTTATTTCGAAGAGAATTGTGAAGAACTATAAGTATAAGCGAAAAGGCGGTACGTCCACAATGAAGTGGATGTACCGCCTTTTTTATTTAGTATTAAAATTTATAGGACATGCATAGTTTTGTTTTTTTATGCATTATTTTATACATAAAAAACATTATTAATGTTGTTATTTTATTTATTTTTATTTTATATATTGCATAAAAATGAAAGTGCTGATACAATACAAACATCGAATAAATATTATATTAAACTTTTAAATATACATTATTAGGGGGAAGAAAGATGAAGAAGTTATTATCAATATCGTTTGCACTTATTTTAATTGTAAGTATGTTCAGTGCTTGTAGTAATGGGGAAGAAAAGGCTACTGAAAAAAATAAAAAAGTACTGGTTATGGGGACTTCAGCAGATTATAAACCGTATGAATACGTAGAAGCTTCAAAAAGTGATGAAATTATCGGCTTTGATGTTGATGTTGCTAAATATATCGGAAAAGAACTTGGTTATGAAGTGAAAGTGAAAGATATGGATTTTGGTGGTTTATTAGCATCTCTTAGCTCAGGAAAAGTTGATTTCGTAATGGCAGGTATGACGCCAACTGCAGAGCGTAAAAATAATGTTGATTTCACAGATATTTATTTTGTTGCGAAAAACATGGTCGTTTCTAAAAAGGATTCTAACATTCAATCTGTAGAGGATTTAAAAGGAAAAAAAGTAGGGGTACAAACAGGATCAATTCAAGAAGAGAAAGCAGCAGAATTTAAAAAACAAGTAGATTTCAAAGTTGAGGGACGTGACCGTATACCAGAAATCGTACAAGAAATTAAAGCTGGTCGTTTTGACGCTGCAATTATAGAAGACACGGTTGCTAAAAATTATTTAGAAAAAATGAAAGAATTACAAGGAATTGAAATTAAAGAAGCACCAGAAGAAGTAGGAGCAGCAATTGCCCTTCCGAAAAACAGTGATAAAACAGCTGAATTTAATAAAGTAATTAAAAAAATGCAAGAAAATGGAGAAATGGATAAATTAGTGAAGAAATGGTTTGGCAGCGAAAAATAAGCTGCCTTTCACTTTTCTGTGAGGGGAATGAAAAGAATGAACTTAGATTTTTCAGCGATTACGCCTTCGATACCATATATACTAAAAGGCCTAGAAGTTACTTTGAAAATTGTAGCAGTATCAGCGCTAGTAGGATTTATTTTAGGAACGTTATTAGCGCTTTGCAAAATTGCTAGAATACGAGTATTAAATATAGCGGCAGATTTTTATACATCAATTTTCCGTGGTACACCACTTGTATTGCAATTAATGATTATTTATTTCGGTGTCCCGCAAATAATTGGTTATGAAATACCAGCATTCGTAGCAGCTGTATTAGCATTTAGCTTAAATTCAGGGGCATATATGTCAGAGGTAATCCGCGCGGGCATTCAAGCGGTTGATAAAGGACAAACAGAAGCAGCGATGGCTTTAGGGATTCCTTACGGGAAAATGATGCGAAATATCATTTTCCCTCAAGCATTAAAAAATATATTACCAGCGCTTGTGAACGAGTTTGCGACACTTACGAAAGAATCGGCTGTAGTAACAGTAATAGGAGCGACGGATTTAATGCGCCGTGCTTACATTGTAGGCGGTGAGACGTTTAAATATCTTGAACCATTACTTTTTGTTGGACTCATTTATTATATGTTAGTCATTATTCTTACATTAGTCGGGAAGGCAATTGAAGGGAGAATGAAGAAAAGTGATTAAAATTGAAAACCTTCATAAATCATTTGGAAAAAACGAAGTATTAAAAGGAATTACAACAACGATTGAAAAAGGGGAAGTAGTAGCAATTATTGGACCGTCTGGATCAGGGAAATCAACATTTTTACGTTGTATGAATGTGCTAGAAGCACCGACAAATGGTCACATTTGGATTGGAACGGAAGAAGTAACGAATCCGAAAACGAATGTTATGCACGTTCGTGAAAATGTCGGAATGGTATTTCAGCATTTTCACCTATTTCCTCATATGACTGTATTAGAAAATATTACGTATGCTCCTATCAATGTAAAAGGAGTAACGAAACAAGAAGCTGAAAAGAAATCCGAAAAACTTTTAGAAAAGGTCGGTTTATTAGATAAAAAAGATACGTACCCGAATCGTCTTTCGGGAGGACAAAAGCAACGTGTAGCAATTGCGAGAGCGTTAGCGATGGAACCAGAAGTGATGTTATTTGATGAACCAACATCAGCACTAGATCCAGAGATGGTGAAAGAAGTGTTAGAAGTTATGAAATCATTAGTTACGACAGGAATGACAATGGCGATTGTTACACATGAAATGGGATTCGCAAAAGAAGTAGCAGATCGTGTTCTCTTTTTAGATGGTGGAAAACTTGTAGAAGATAGTGAGCCAGCACAATTTTTTGCAGCACCGAAAAGTGAGCGTGCGCAACAATTTTTACAAAAAATATTGTAATATGTAATGGTTACGTGAATAATAAGTAGAAAAGGATGACATTGTGTCATCCTTTTTTTATACTAACTGTAAATACGTTTATACATATAGGAGCAATGCTATGTTCAAAATTGGATACCGTACAGTAAAAACAGCAATAGGGACAGGCGCAGCAGTTTTTATTGCTCAGTTATTAGGATTAGAATTTTATAGTTCAGCAGGTATTTTAGTTATATTATGTGTACAAAATACGAAACGTAAATCACTTCAGGTATCGTTACATCGTTTTTTAGCTTGTGTATTATCAATGGTATTCGCGTTTTGTATTTTTGAAACAATTGGCTATACACCACTTGCAATTAGTATATTATTGCTTACATTTATTCCGACTGCAGTTATGCTTAAAATTCAAGAAGGTATTGTCACGAGTTCAGTTATTGTGATGCATCTATATTCATTGAAACAAATTACATGGCTTATTGTTGGAAATGAAATTGCGATATTAACGATAGGGATTAGTGTGGCTTTATTAGTGAATATGTATATGCCAAGTAGTGAAAATAAGCTAAAAGAGTATCAGGATACAATAGAAAGTAATTTTAAAACAATTTTGTTTGAAATGGTCGTTTATTTACGAAACAGAGAAAGTAGTTGGAGCGGGGCAGAACTTATTGAAACTGAAAATATGCTAAATGAAGCAAGGGATTTATCGTTTAAGAAACTTGAGAATGCATTTATGCGAGAAGATGGCTATTACTATCGTTATTTTAATATGCGTATGCAACAATTCGAAATTTTAGAGCGGATGATACCATTAGCAGCTTCTTTATCATGGACATATGAACAAGCTGACATGATTGCGGATGTGGTTGAAAACATTGGGAATGCTATTAGCCCTGAGAGTACTGGGGTTATTTCCTTAAGGCAGCTGCAAGAAATGAGAGAATTATTTAGAGACATGCCATTGCCCGTTACACGTGAAGAATTTGAGATACGTGCGAAGCTTGTTCAACTTGTGTATGAAATGGAACAATATTTACTCATTAAAAGCCGTTTTAAGGGAAAGGATAATATAAAAGAACTTATATAGAAGGTAGGAATTATTTATGCCGTATCTTCTCTCTCTCATATTATTTCTTTCTTTATCACCTATTTGGCCTCTTGGTGATAATCCACGTGCCGGAGATCCTTTCATTATTGTAAATAAAGCGACGAATAAATTAGCTTATATTGACGATGGAAAGATTCAAAAGGTTTTTCCAGTAGCGACAGGGAAAACAAATGAATTAACTCCAGAGGGAACTTTTGATGTTGTAATGAAAGCGAAGGATCCGTATTATATTGCGAAGGATATTCCAGGTGGATCACCGAAAAATCCACTTGGGTCAAGGTGGATTGGATTTAATGCAAGAGGAACTGATGGGAGTAAATATGGAATACATGGAACAAACCAACCTAGTTCAATCGGAAAGTATATTTCACAAGGATGTATAAGAATGAAGAAAAACGATGTGGAGTATTTATTTGATCGCATTCCAATTGGAACGAAAGTATGGATTGTGAAGTCGAAAAAATCATTTCAGCAATTGGCGAAACAAAAAGGAGCCATTGCATATGAAAAAGCCAACGAAAAGGTTGGCTTTTTCTATTGTAATAAGTTGTCTTGACATGTGTACATAACCATGAGTTAATGAAGGTATAGAAAGATAAAAATAGGTAAAGGGGTTGCTCATATGTACTTGAATCCAAAAATTTCGTATATGCAATTTTTTATGGGATTTCTATTTGTTATTACATTCATATTGGCAACTTTTAATATATGTTCATATCTTGTAGCAATTGTATGTATGGCATTACTCAATCTTACTTTTGTTATTGGAGCATTTCAGCAAAAACAATATACAAGTTTTATAATAGCACTTGTAATGTCATTTTCCTTTAGTATTGTAGCGATTGTGCTTTATATAAAATAAACCATCTCGATATCGAGATGGTTTATTTTGTTATGTTATGTGTAAAAAGTAAAAAAAGGACGAACAGATCGTCCTTTTTACCAAAACATACTCGCGCCAGCAAGTAATGTTGTTACAAGCATAGAAATTAGCATTACATAAATCATAACTTTTTGAGCTTTTTTATGCATCGTTATACCTCCTTGCAAATCAGTACAATATTATTGTAACGAGAAATGATATTGTGGACAAGGGGAGAGAAATGACAAAATTCGAGAAGTGCGTGTAAAGTATAACAGGAAATTTGTATGTATGTAGAGAATATATAAAATGTTGGAGTATAAGTTTTTTGTTATGCAAGCTGAAGAATGGAGATACGATGATGAAAATATATGAAACAAATCGTTTGCATTTAAGGGAAATTGATGAGTCGTATGCTGAAAAAGTTCTTCAATATTACGACAGAAATCGTGAATTTTTAAAAGCTTGGGAAGAGTATAGACCGGATGATTTTTTTACGTTAGATTATCAAAAGAAAAAGTTACAAAAGGATAGAAAAGAGTTTGCAGAAGGTAAAATCATCAGGCTTTGGATTTTTAAAAAGGGTGATGATACAAAAATTATTGGGTGTATCTCATTTAATCTAATTGTTCGCGGCATTTATCAATCTTGTGTGCTCAGCTATAAATTAGATAAGGCAGAATTGAATAAAGGTTATACGACAGAGGCGCTTAGGAAAGCTATTCAAGTTACTTTCGAAGAATTTCATTTACATCGTATAGAGGCACCGATTATGCCGCGAAATTTAGCATCTATACAAGTAGTGACGAAGATAGGCTTTCAATATGAGGGCGTGTCTAGGAAGATGTTAATGGTAAATGGAGTATGGGAAGATCATATGCGCTGGGTATTGTTAAATGAGTAATAGAAAGCAGATGGTTATCTAGACATATAAACCGTCTGTTTTTTGTCTTGTATTTCGAAACTTTTGCGAAATTCTGTTATAATTAATAGTGTTACATACATAATGGTAGTGCAGGAGGCGCAGTCTTATGATTAATCAAGAACGTTTAGTAAATGAATTTATGGAATTAGTACAAGTAGATTCTGAAACGAAATTTGAAGCAGAAATTTGCAAAGTATTAACAAAGAAATTTACAGATTTAGGTGTAGAAGTATTTGAAGATGACACAATGGCTGTTACTGGGCATGGTGCAGGTAATTTAATTTGTACATTACCAGCGACAAAAGATGGTGTTGATACAATTTACTTTACTTCTCATATGGATACAGTAGTTCCTGGTAATGGAATTAAGCCTTCTATTAAAGATGGATATATCGTATCAGATGGTACTACGATTTTAGGTGCGGATGATAAAGCAGGATTAGCATCAATGTTCGAAGCAATTCGTATTTTAAAAGAGAAAAATATCCCTCATGGTAAAATTGAATTTATTATTACAGTTGGAGAAGAATCTGGTCTTGTTGGTGCAAAAGCATTAGATCGTGAGCGCATTACAGCGAAATACGGTTACGCATTAGATAGCGATGGAAAAGTTGGTGAAATCGTTGTTGCAGCTCCAACACAAGCGAAAGTGAATGCAATTATTCGCGGGAAAACAGCTCACGCTGGTGTAGCACCAGAAAAAGGTGTATCTGCAATTACTATCGCAGCGAAAGCAATTGCGAAGATGCCACTTGGTCGTATTGATTCTGAAACAACTGCAAATATTGGACGTTTTGAAGGTGGTACACAAACGAATATCGTTTGCGATCATGTACAAATCTTTGCAGAAGCACGTTCTTTAATCAATGAAAAAATGGAAGTACAAGTTGCGAAAATGAAAGAAGCATTTGAAACAACTGCAAAAGAAATGGGCGGTCAAGCAGACGTGGAAGTAAACGTTATGTACCCAGGATTTAAATTTGCTGATGGCGATCACGTTGTAGAAGTTGCAAAACGTGCAGCTGAAAAAATTGGTCGTACACCTTCTCTTCATCAAAGTGGTGGCGGAAGTGATGCAAACGTAATTGCAGGACATGGTATTCCAACAGTTAACTTAGCGGTTGGTTATGAAGAAATTCATACAACAAACGAAAAGATTCCTGTTGAAGAATTAGCGAAAACAGCAGAATTAGTTGTTGCTATTATTGAAGAAGTAGCGAAGTAATATAGTAGAAAAGCGTGTAAATCACAATTGATTTACACGCTTTTTATTTTGATTCAATTGCTTTTACAAGGCGAATCAGCCAATACAAGAAAATCCATGGCAGTATATAAGTTGTTGCTATATGTACCAGGCGAGGGAAGAAGCCAAACGTATTAATATTGAAAATAGGGAGTAGTAAATAATTAATGGCTATGATTAATATAATCACAAGAAACGTATAGTTGAGTTTATTAGTTGATTTCATCATGATCATCTCTTTTTACAATTATATCTATTTTATGTGAATTATATCGAATGTATAAAAGGGAAAGAACAAGTAATTATTATAACTATTATGCAAAATTTGATATAATGAAGGAACGAACGTTCTGATTAGGGAGTGAGTACTATGCGAGAAATGTATCCGAAAAAGGGTCGTGTTATTTTACATGTAGATATGAATTGTTTCTTCGCATCAGTTGAAATTGTTCATGACCCATCATTAAAAGGAAAGCCATTAGCGGTTGCTGGAAATGAAAAAGAAAGAAAAGGAATTATCATAACATGTAGTTATGAGGCGAGGGAATATGGGATACGTACGACGATGCCTCTTTGGGAGGCAAAAAGGTTATGTCCGCAATTAGTTGTAAGGCGTCCTAATTTTACATTATATCGTGAAGCATCATTTCAAATGTTTCAAATCCTTTCTCGTTTTACGGAAAAAATACAACCAGTCTCTATAGATGAGGGATATTTAGATATTACAGATTGCTACGCACTTGGTTCGCCTCTTGAAATAGCAAAGATGATTCAACAAGCATTATTAACAGAGTTACAGCTTCCATGTAGCATCGGAATTGCTCCAAACCTTTTTCTAGCAAAAACAGCTTCTGATATGAAAAAGCCTCTCGGTATTACCGTACTTCGAAAACGAGATATTCCAGAAATGATTTGGCCACTTCCAGTTGGAGCGATGCATGGAATTGGAGAAAAAACAGCTGAAAAATTAAACGATATTCATATACAAACAATTGAGCAGTTAGCAAAAGGAAACGAACATATCATTCGCGCTAAAATTGGAAAGCACGGTGTCGATTTAAAGCGGCGGGCAAAAGGTATGGATGATAGGGAAGTTGATCCGAGTCAAATGGGACAACATAAAAGCGTTGGTAATTCGATGACTTTTTCAAAGGATATGGATGAAGAGAAAGAATTACTTGATATGTTAGAACGGCTATCAAAATCAGTGAGTAAAAGATTACAAAAACGAACTCTTGTCAGCTATAATATTCAAATTATGATTAAATATCATGATAGGCGGACAGTAACGCGGAGTAAGCAATTAAAAAATGCCATTTGGGAAGAACGAGATATTTTTCAGGCAGCATCTCGTTTATGGAAGCAACATTGGGATGGTGATTCCGTTCGTTTACTAGGTGTTACAGCTACTGAAATAGAGTGGAAGGCAGAATCGGTGAAACAATTAGATTTATTTTCATTTGAAGAAGATGCGAAAGAAGAGCCGCTACTTGCTGTCATCGATCAAATTAATGATAAATATGGAATGCCGATTTTACAACGAGGTAGTCAATTATTACGTAAGCAAGAAAAAACGTTTCAACAAAAATTAGAAAATAAGTTTATGTAGAAGTGGCAAGATTTTTTTCGGCCTATGTTAAGTGAAAACAAAAAGATGGAATGAGTATGTATATAAATAAAAAAGCACTGTAATCAGTGCTTTTTTATTATAGATTATGAGATTGTAGCATTTTCAAAAATAACAATTTCTGAACTGTTTGTTGTTGAAACGCGTTGTGCGTAATATGTTAAAGCTGAAGAAATATATGTTGGTAACGAATCATTTGTATGTGTTGTTGTATATTCATGGATTAATTCTTTCAAAGTCGTCCATTCTAATTGTGCTGGGTGATCAGACACGAAAGAACTTACCCAGCGATCAAATGAAGATGAAAAATCAGTTTGTAAACGAAATGCTTCTTTCATAATAAAACGCTCCCTTAAAATGTAGTATAATCATTTTAACATAAAACACGAACGATTGCTAAGTTTTTTAAGTATAACGTTCGTGTTATATAGTTGTCTAGATGATTGGTTATGTAAATTCGATTTGCCATTTGAAATAACATTCCGTAAGATGAAAGGTAGATTATATAAAGAGCTGGAGGAAAGAAAGTGGAATTTGTATTTTTAGGAACTGGTGCAGGTGTTCCTTCGAAAGGAAGGAACGTTTCGGCAATTGCTTTGCAATTGTTAGAAGAACGAGGACAGACTTGGTTATTTGATTGTGGCGAGGCGACGCAACATCAAATATTACATACATCAGTACGCCCACGCCGCATTGAAAAAATATTTATTACGCATTTACATGGTGATCATATTTTTGGCTTGCCTGGTTTATTAGGAAGCCGTTCATTTCAAGGAGGGAATACACCTTTAACAGTGTATGGACCAAAAGGAATTAAACAATTTATTGAAGTGGCATTATCAGTAAGTACGACACATGTGAAATACCCACTTGAAATTGTGGAGATAACAGAAGAAGGTACTGTGTTTGAAGATAATGAATTTCACGTGGAAACGAAAAGATTGTCACATGGTATTGAATGTTTCGGGTATCGTATCGTAGAGAAAGATATACAAGGCGCCCTTTTAGTCGATAAATTGCTGGAGATGGGTGTGAAACCTGGCCCGCTCTTTAAACGTTTAAAAGATGGGGAAGTAGTTGAATTAGAAAATGGTACGATACTAAATGGAAAAGACTTTATTGGTCCACCTCAAAAAGGAAGAATTATTACCATTTTAGGTGATACAAGATATTGTGAAGCGAGTAGAGAGCTAGCACAAGACGCTGACGTACTTGTTCATGAGGCAACTTTTGCGGCAGAAGATGAACAACAAGCGTATGATTATTTTCATTCTACATCTAAGCAAGCTGCGAGTATTGCACTTCAGGCAAATGCAAAACGTTTAATATTGACTCATATTAGTTCTCGTTATCAAGGGGATACATATAAGGAATTATTGAAAGAGGCAAGAGAGTTATTTTCTAATACAGAAATAGCTACAGATTTGAAATTATTCCCAGTAGAAAGATAATAATGGGATGAAAAAATGGCGACGGGAGGTTGCCATTTTTTTTATTTCTAAAAAAATTAAAAATAAAACTGTTATCATTTTATGCTTATATTGGATGAAACAGAACGTTTTAATGATGTGAAGATATAGGATAAAAATACATAGTACCGATTATTTAGAAAAACTGTTATATAAGTCAGACGACATACGATTAGTACAAATAGCAAAAATGGATTGTTATTCAGAACTTTTAAAATTCAATAAAAGTAAGCGTTTTATTAAAAACAAGCTATAATGAGGGCAGATTATAATTTATTGTAGGCTATATGCTTTTTAGCCATTTGTCGTAACAAGTGAAGTTGACTAAATCGTGAGAGAGCAACATGGAAATAATAATTAGGAAATATATTACTATCATTTGTATGAAGTCTTTTTTCACTTTTTAGCTTTAAAGCACTAAAAGGTATGAAAGCAATGGGAGTTTCACTTGTTTATGCTATCCTTGTAAGGGGTTCTGTGTTAAACTTTGGATTGCTACCAGATAGCTTATATTATTTTTTAAATGAAGGTAATGCTAAGTTTCTTATTTATTATGATAACTAGTATTATTTCAGGATATATTGTTTCACTGTTATTCAAAAACGATCCAATTCGTACAGCGGAACAAATTCGTAGTACAACTGGAAAAGCAACCGCTTCGGTAGCTTAATAGAATAGTAAAAATTTTTTTCATAGAGGTTTAGGGGGAGTTATGATGAAGTATCGCTCAGTATTTGATATTATTGGTCCAGTTATGATTGGTCCATCAAGTTCACATACAGCAGGTGCAGCAAGAATGGGGCAAGTTGCTCGCCAGCTGTTTCGTCATGAACCAGAAAGAGTAAGCATTTCATTATATGGATCATTTGCGAAGACGTATCGTGGGCATGGTACAGATGTAGCACTGATCGGTGGGATATTAGGGTTTGAAACAGATGACTTACGTATTCCAGAGGCGCTAGACATAGCAAAAGAGCGCGAAATTGAAGTGGAATTCATTGAAGAGGATGCAAATGCACCTCATCCAAATACAGCGAGAATTCGTTTGTATAAAGGTGAAGAAGAAATTGAAGTTGTTGCTTGCTCAATTGGTGGCGGTAAAATTGAAGTTGTAGAATTAAACGGATTCGATCTTCAATTAACAGGCACGAGCCCAGCACTACTTATTGTAAATAACGATCGCTTCGGTGCTATTGCAGCAGTAGCTTCAATCCTTGCGAAACATGAAATTAACATTAGTACAATGAGTGTTTCTCGTAAAGAAAAAGGAAGAAGAGCGCTGATGGTTATTGAAACAGATGAATTATTAGCAGATGAAGTGATTGAAGAAATAAACGCGCAACAAAATATTTGTCAAGTAACTATTATGGAATAATTGCAGGGGGGACACACCATGTTTCGGAACGCAGCGGAACTAGTGGCGCAAGCTAAAGAACAAAATGTAAAAATCGCAGAAATTATGATTCAATGTGAAATGGAAACAAGAAGTATTTCACGTGAAGAAGTAATTGCTGGTATGGAAAAGAACTTAGTCGTTATGGAGCAAGCAGTAGAGCGCGGTATTCGCGGTGTGAAATCACCGACCGGTTTAACTGGCGGAGATGCTGTGAAAGTTCAGGCGTATATGAAGAGCGGAAAAGGCTTATCTGGAGATACGATTTTGGACGCAGTGAGCAAAGCTGTTGCAACAAATGAAGTAAATGCAGCGATGGGAATTATTTGTGCAACACCAACAGCAGGGTCTGCTGGAACAGTGCCAGGTGTACTGTTTGCACTGCAAGAAAAATTGCAGCCTACACGAGAAGAAATGATTGAATTCTTATTTACAGCAGGAGCTTTCGGTATGGTTGTTGCGAACAATGCTTGTATTTCCGGCGCGGCAGGAGGTTGCCAAGCTGAAGTAGGTTCAGCAAGTGGAATGGCGGCAGCAGCAGCAGTTGAGATGGCTGGTGGAACACAAGATCAAGCAGCTACAGCTATGGCAATTTCATTAAAGAATATGCTTGGTTTAGTATGTGATCCTGTTGCAGGGCTTGTAGAAGTACCTTGTGTAAAACGTAATGCAGCAGGAGCTGCGAATGCGATGATTTCAGCTGATTTAGCATTAGCTGGCGTAACAAGTACAATTCCATGTGATGAAGTAATTGAGGCGATGTTTAGAATCGGACAAACGATGCCAGTAGCACTTCGTGAAACAGCTGAAGGTGGACTTGCAGCAACACCAACTGGTCGCCGTCTGCAAGAAGAGATTTTCGGGAAGACTAATAACTAAACGATATATGTTTATAAAAAATGGAGCTCAAGTAAGATTGAGCTCCATTTTTTATCCCACTTTAATGGGCAGTAAGACCCCCAACTCAAAATTCAGCGAAAGCAAAGAATTTAGGTGGGGGATCAACTGCCCATAAAAGTCCGATTGGTTCAACTAATAATCAGTGGGGGATGAAGAAAACCCCACTGATTAAAGTTTCACTTTATTTTTCTTTTGTTAGTTCTTCTAATGTTTTCCCAAGATTATGTGATCGTTGTGTAGCTTGTGTAATACAAGATATAAGTACTTGTTGAAATTTATGTTCCTGTAATACTTCAATGCCTGCTTCGGTCGTTCCACCAGGAGAAGTAATTTCCTTTCGCAAAATAGAAGGGTGTTTTTCACTTGCTTTTAGCATTTCAGCAGCACCAATCATCGTCTGAAGAATAAGTGACTTTGCAACATCTTCTTTTAAACCAATTGTTTTTGCGGCTTCTTCCATCGCTTCCACTACGTAATAAATATAAGCAGGTCCACTTCCGGATAATGCAGTGACAGCATGCATATCTTCTTCCTCTACAACAGAGACGAGACCGATCGTTTCAAATAAAGCTATTGCAGTCTGAATATGTTCCGCTGTTGCATGTTTTGAAGGCGAGATAGCAGTAGCTGATTTTAAAATCGCTGCAGATGTATTTGGCATCGCGCGAATAATCGGAACATCTTTTTGAAGTAGGTTTCTAATCGAGTGGGTAGAAACACCTGCTAATAGCGAAATAATAAGCAGGTTATTATGTATATCTTCTTTAAAAGGAGTAAGCGCTTCTGCAACATCCTTTGGTTTCATTGCTAGAAAAAGAATAGTTGTATCAGTAAGTAGCTCTTTTTTATTATGCGTACCTTTGACTCCATATTTTTTATGTAGCTCCTGTAACCTTGTCTCGTTAGAACGATTACTTACGGTAATTTGTTCGCCTTTCACAACATTTGCATGTAACAAGCCACCAATAATAGCTTCAGCAATAGAGCCTGCACCGAGAAAGGAAATGTTTTGAATAGACATGATGTTCCTCCTTTAAATTTGGTTAGAAATTCTTATAAATGTACATACATTCGTTTTTTTATAGGAAACACCTCTTTTTATCTGAAAATAATGACAAATATATGAGGAAGTTGTAAACTGAAGAAGTATTCATTTTTGAACCGGAAAGAGACAGGGGGGCTAAGCATGACGGCGATTCACCGAATGGAGATTCCTGTACCATTTGCAGTTGAAACTGTGAATGTGCTTTTAGTTGAGGGGGAGACATTAACATTAATTGATACAGGAACGAATACAGAAGAGGCAAGAAGTGCGTTAGAAAGGCAATTAGGTGCGTTAGGATATGCGATAGAAGATATTGAAACAGTAGTCATTACGCATCATCATGCGGATCATTGTGGGCTTTTAAATATATTTTCTGAGAAAACGAACATTATTGGACACCCTTGGAATGAGCCTTGGATCACGCAAAATCCAGAATTTTTAAAGCGGTATCATGAGTTTTTTAGAGAGACAGCTTTGCAATTTGGTGTTCCAGCAGCATTTTTAAAAGACGAGGCGTTATTGACGACAAGGACACTGAAATATTCTTGTAATAGATCGTTAACGCATACTGTGAGAGAGGGAGATCGTATTGATTCAATGCCTGGATTTACAGTAATTGAAACACCAGGTCATGCTTCCACTCATATTTCATTATATAGAGAATCTGATGGAATATTAATTGGTGGGGATGCTCTCATTAGTCATATTTCTTCGAACCCAATATTAGAACCACCATATGAAGGACAAACAGAAAGAGCACGCCCATTATTACAATATAATCAAACGTTAAAGCGTTTAAGTGAAATGAATATTTCGCGCATTTTATCAGGACATGGAGAAGATGTTCTAAATGTGAAACAACTTATTGAAACGAGATTACAAAAGCAAGAAACACGTGCGTTTAAAGTGCTTGAGTTATTAAAGGAAAAACCAATGACAGCATTTGAAGTATGTGTAAAACTATTTCCAGTATTATATAAAGAACAATTGCCACTTACTATTTCAGAAACTGTTGGACAATTAGACTTTTTAGCATATAATCAACAAGTGATGATTGATGAATCTTCACAACAATTGATTTATTATGCAAAGTAGGTGACAGCAATGACGGGACGTTTACAAAATAAAGTAATCGTCATTACAGGTGCTTCTAGTGGAATTGGAGAGCAAGTTGCAATGCAAGTTGCAGAGCTAGGGGCGACTCCAGTATTAATGGCTAGAACAGAAGAGAAATTAAAAGCGTTAGCACACAAAATTAAAGAAACTTATAATACGCCTTGCTATTACTATGTATTAGATGTAAGCGAAGAGACGGAAGTACAATCTGTTTTTTCAAAGGTATTACAAGAAGTAGGACGTATTGATATATTAGTAAACAATGCGGGATTTGGTATTTTTAAAACGTTTGAAGATGCGTCAATGGATGAAGTGAAAGATATGTTCCAAGTAAATGTATTTGGATTAGTAGCTTGTACGAAAGCTGTACTACCTTATATGGTGAAAAGAAACGAAGGGCATATTATTAATATTGCTTCACTTGCTGGGAAAATTGCAACTCCGAAATCGAGTGCGTATGCTGCAACGAAACATGCAGTATTAGGATTTACGAATAGTTTACGCATGGAGTTGTCTAATGCAAATGTTTTCGTAACAGCGATTAATCCAGGTCCGATAGATACGAACTTTTTTGAAATAGCTGATCAATCTGGTACATATGTGAAAAATATGGGACGGTACATGTTAAAACCAACATATGTAGCAGAGCAAATCGTAAAATCGATGCAAACGAAAAAGCGTGAAGTAAACTTACCGAAGTGGATGGGCATTGGTCCGAAGCTGTATGCGCTATTCCCAGGTTTATTTGAGCGTGTTGCAGGCAAATCATTAAGTAAAAAATAGGAGATTTCCATATGGAAATCTCCTATTTTTTATTTTCCAGTCACATAATCGTAAACGATATCCTCAACTGCCTCGTATACATCAATTTCAGTATTTGAATGAATTATCGTTTGAATATGTTTAACAAGCATTTCCTGATCCTCATTTGACATAGGATTACATTGATATTGCTGAAAACTTTTTATAATCATTTTCTTAATTAATTTCTCATTCATGTTTTTCCCCGCCTGTATGTATACATGTATTGTTTTATTGTACTTGAAGTGAAATGAAAAAACTACTATACACTATTTGTGTATAAAAATTCTGTTGTGTATATTATTTTTCTAGTAAAATTAAGTTTTTGGAGTTTGTAAAATTAATAAATATTTAATTGACTCTATAAATATACAGTATTATAATCATACTTAATTTAAAGAATTGATATGAGGAGGAGCATATGAAAGTCGCAATTATTGGAGCAACTGGGTATGGAGGTATTGAATTAATTCGGTTATTAGAGCAACATCCATATTTTTCGATAGCATCTCTTCATTCTTTTTCGCAAGTTGGCGAGTGTATAACAAATGTATATCCGCATTTTCAAAATGTTCTTGTTCATACGTTACAAGAAATTGATGCGGAGGAAATAAAGAAGAAAGCAGAAATTGTATTTTTAGCAACCCCAGCAGGAGTATCAACAGAGTTAACTCCGAAATTATTAGCAGTAGGCTTAAAAGTAATTGACCTATCTGGAGATTTTCGTATGAAAGATCCTTCGATATATGAACAGTGGTATAAAAGGACAGCTGCAAAAGAAGAAGTTCTTAGTGAAGCTGTATATGGGTTAAGTGAATGGAAAAGGTCCGAGATTCAAAATACAAATTTAATTGCAAACCCAGGATGTTTTGCTACAGCAGCATTATTAGCGATATTGCCGTTAGTACGTAGCGGCATAATTGAAGAAGACTCCATTATTATTGATGCGAAATCAGGAGTCTCTGGAGCGGGCAAAATGCCAACAACAATGACTCACTTTCCTGAGTTATATGATAACTTGCACATTTATAAAGTAAATGAGCATCAACACGTTCCTGAGATTGAGCAAATGCTTGCAGAGTGGAATAGGGAAACGAAACCAATCACGTTTAGTACGCATTTAATACCGATATCACGGGGGATTATGGTTACACTTTATGCGAAAGTAAAACGAGAAATGGAAATAGAACAACTTCAAAAATTATATGAAGAAACGTATGAACAATCGGCTTTTATTCGAATTCGTACGCAAGGAGAATTTCCAAGTCCGAAAGAAGTAAGGGGCTCAAATTATTGTGATATAGGGATAGCTTACGATGAAAGAACAGGAAGGGTAACAGTCGTTTCTGTTATAGACAATATGATGAAAGGTGCGGCTGGGCAAGCGGTTCAAAATGCAAATATTGTAGCGGGACTAGAAGAAACAACAGGTTTACAACATATGCCGCTTTATCTATAAGGGGAGACATGATGATTAAAGTAGAGTCTATTACAAAATTAGAAAATGGTTCCATTGTAACGCCAAAAGGATTTTCGGCAATCGGTACTGCAAATGGTTTGAAAAAAGAAAAAAAGGATTTAGGTGTAATTATTTGTGAAGTGCCAGCATCATGTGCCGCTGTTTATACAACGAATCAAATACAAGCAGCCCCGTTGCAAGTAACGAAAGAAAGTATAGCGGCTGAAGGGAAATTACAAGCTATTATCGTCAATAGTGGAAATGCAAATGCTTGTACAGGAATGAAAGGCTTACAAGATGCTTACGAGATGCGTACATTAGGGGCGGAACATTTTGGAGTGAAAGAACATTACGTTGCAATAGCTTCAACAGGTGTAATTGGTGTTCCGTTACCGATGGATTTAATTCGAAAGGGAATTGCAACTCTTATCCCTACGAAGGAAGTAAGTGAAGCTCATTCTTTTTCTGAAGCGATTTTAACGACAGATCTTATAACGAAAGAAACGTGCTATGAGATGATGATTGATGAGAAGAAAGTGACGATTGCGGGTGTTGCGAAAGGTTCAGGGATGATTCATCCAAATATGGCAACGATGCTAAGTTTTATTACGACAGATGCTCATATAGAGCATGACGTATTGCAAATAGCATTATCCCAAATAACGAATCATACATTTAATCAAATTACGGTGGATGGAGATACTTCTACGAATGATATGGTCATCGCTATGGCAAGTGGATTATCAGAAACGAAACCAATCAATATGGAACATACAGATTGGGAAACTTTCGTATTTGCTTTACAGAAGGTATGTGAAGATTTAGCAAAAAAAATAGCACAAGACGGTGAAGGCGCTACGAAGTTAATAGAAGTAAATGTGTTAGGGGCCCGAACGAATGAAGAGGCAAAGAAAATTGCAAAGCAAATAGTCGGTTCGAGTCTTGTGAAAACAGCAATATATGGTGAAGACCCAAATTGGGGGCGAATTATTAGCAGTATGGGACAAAGTGAAGTAGCGATTCATCCAGATACAATTGACATTACTCTTCAATCTATCGCTGTGTTAAAAAATAGTGAACCTCAAATGTTTTCTGAAGAGGAAATGAAAAAGAAATTAAAAGAACATGAAATTATGATTGATGTGTATTTACATTTAGGAGAAGAGAACGGATCAGCTTGGGGCTGTGACTTAAGTTATGAATATGTGAAAATAAACGCTTGTTATCGTACATAAGGAGAGAGAAGATGAGCGATTATATTGTAGTGAAATGCGGCGGTAGTATGTTGGATCAATTAAATGATGTGTTTTTTGATTGTATAAAGAAATTGCAACAGAAGTATAAAGTAGTGATTGTCCATGGTGGTGGCCCAGAAATTGATGCGCAATTAAAAGGTTGTAACATCAAAGTAGAAAAAAGAGATGGGTTACGAGTAACACCAAAAGAAGTTATGGATATTGTTCAAATGGTGCTATGCGGAAGTACGAATAAAAAATTTGTAATGAAGTTGCAAAGGCATAATTTACTTGCGGTAGGTTGTTCAGGGTGTGACGGCAATTTACTTCAAGTTCAACCTGTCAGCGAAGAAATAGGATATGTGGGAGAGGTAAGTTATGTCGAAACAGCCTTACTAAAAGGATTGATAAATTTGAATTATATTCCTGTTATTGCTCCGATCGGGATACATGATAATGAGATTTATAACATAAATGCGGATACAGCTGCAGCTGGAATTGCAGCCGCATTATCCGCAAAAGAACTCATTTTTATTACGGATGTAGATGGGATATTACATGAAGGGAAGTTAGTAAAGAGAACGGATGAATTGGAAATTATTAATTTAATAGAAAAAGGAGTTATTACAGGCGGAATGATTCCGAAAGTACAAGCGGCACTAGCGTCATTAAAAATGGGAGTGCAAAAGATAAGTATTGTAAACGGTACAAAAGATTTTACTGAAGTTACGGGAGACTGTATCGGAACGACGGTAACGAAAGGAGTAAGTATCGTATGACAAGTCATCTTTTTCAAACGTATGGGAGAAGAAATGTTGAGTTTGTAAAGGGAAGTGGAACGAAAGTCATTGATGAAAATGGTAAGGGATATTTAGATTTTACATCAGGAATTGGCGTATGTAATTTAGGACATTGTCACCCTGAGGTTATGAAAGCTGTCCAAGAGCAACTTCATGATATATGGCATATATCTAACCTGTTTACAAACAGCTTACAAGAAGAAGTAGCGTCATTATTAACAGAAAATACAGCGTTAGATTCTGTTTTTTTCTGTAATAGCGGGTCAGAGGCGAATGAGGCTGCGTTGAAGCTAGCTCGTAAGTATACTGGAAAATCTCTCGTCGTAACATGCCAGCAGTCTTTTCACGGTAGAACATTCGCAACGATGAGTGCGACGGGGCAAAATAAGGTGAAAGAAGGGTTTGGTCCGCTCCTACCGTCTTTTTTACATACCCCATTTAACGATATAAAGGCATTAGAGGGAGTAATGAATGAAGAAGTAGCGGCAGTAATGGTAGAAGTTATTCAAGGAGAGGGAGGAGTCATCCCTGCTGATCTATCTTTTTTGAAAGCAATTGAAACATTATGTCATAAATTCGGTTCTTTATTTATTATTGACGAAGTACAAACAGGGATTGGAAGAACAGGGACATTATTTGCTTACGAGCAAATGGGAATATCTCCTCATATCGTTACTACCGCTAAGGCACTTGGAAATGGCATTCCTGTTGGAGCGATGATTGGCAGGAAAGAACTTGGAACATCGTTTACTGCAGGATCACACGGTTCAACGTTTGGTGGAAATTATATTGCAATGGCTGCAGCGAAAGAAGTATTGCAAGTAAGTAAGAAACCATCTTTTTTAAAAGAGGTAAAGGAAAAGGGCGAATACGTATTAGAGAAGTTACGAGAGGAATTACGACATGTTGAATGTATTCAAAATATACGTGGTAAGGGGCTTATGATTGGGATTGAGTGTAAGCATGAAGTTGCAAGTTTGATAGAACAACTAGAGAAAGAAGGACTTCTCGTATTACAAGCAGGATCTAATGTGATAAGACTATTACCACCACTTATTGTAACGAATGAAGAGTTAGAACAGGCAGTATATATGATAAAAAAAGTAGTTTGTACAAAAAACGTATCAATCATATAAGGGGGAAATTTTATGTCAACTGTACAAGTACCGAAATTAAATACGAAAGATCTTTTAACATTAGAAGAACTGACGCAAGAAGAAATCATTTCTTTAATTAAGTTCGCTATCTATTTAAAAAAGAATAAGCAAGAGCCTTTATTACAAGGAAAAATATTGGGGCTTATCTTTGATAAACATTCAACTCGTACTCGCGTATCTTTTGAAGCAGGAATGGTACAGCTCGGAGGACATGGTATGTTTTTAAGTGGGAAAGAGATGCAAATTGGAAGAGGGGAAACTGTTTCAGATACTGCGAAAGTATTATCTCATTATATTGACGGGATCATGATACGTACATTCTCACATGCCGATGTAGAAGAGCTTGCAAAAGAATCGAGTATACCTGTTATTAATGGATTAACGGATGATCACCATCCTTGTCAAGCGTTGGCAGATTTAATGACGATTTATGAAGAAGTGAAGACATTTAAAGGAATTAAATTAGCTTATGTAGGTGATGGGAATAACGTATGTCATTCATTGTTGTTAGCGAGTGCGAAAGTCGGAATGCATATGACTGTTGCGACGCCTGTAGGATATGAACCGAATGAGGAAATTGTAAAAAAAGCATTAATGATTGCTGAAGAAACAGGAGCTGAAATTGAAATTTTGTATAATCCTGAATTAGCAGTGAGTGAAGCAGATTTCATTTATACTGACGTTTGGATGAGCATGGGGCAAGAGGGAGAAGAAGAGAAATATACTTTATTTCAACCTTACCAAATTAATAAAGAACTTGTTATGCATGCGAAGCAAACATATCGTTTCTTACACTGTTTACCCGCCCATCGTGAAGAAGAAGTAACAGGAGAAATTATAGATGGACCACAGTCTATCGTCTTTGAGCAAGCTGGTAATCGATTGCACGCGCAAAAAGCATTATTAGTAAGTTTATTTAAAAATGTAGAAGAGCTTTCTTAAATGATGTGCA
Source organism: Bacillus cereus (assembly GCF_007678085.1). Lineage (GTDB taxonomy): Bacteria > Bacillota > Bacilli > Bacillales > Bacillaceae_G > Bacillus_A > Bacillus_A cereus_BE. The sequence goes on from NZ_VEDW01000002.1 coordinate 717,589, forward strand.
CCTCAAATTGTTAGACACGAATAACAATTTGAGGTGCACTTTTTTACATTGAAATGTCATATGTATATTTAGTTAACCATTTTGATATCATCTATAATAAAAGAGAAACTGAAATTTGTTTTTCGGAGTGTGTAAGGGCATACTAGGTATAAAAATATAGTTAAAGAGATGATGAGAGTGAAAACAACTAAGAAAACATATTCGTTTTTTCAGCGGATGTGGAGAATATTAAAGTTTCAATATTATAAGTTACTTCGATCGCCAGAAGGAGCAAAGAAAGTATCATTAGGTTTTGCGATTGGTTTTGGTTTAGAGATGTTGGTCCTATATACGGCATCGCTCGTATATGTAATATTTTATCCGATCGTTCGATTAGTAAAGGGATCTTTTCCTGCTGCGGTTATTGGCAATATTATCGGGAAAATATCGTTTCTACCAGTATTTTTATTCCCGTTTGCTTATGCGTTAGGAAAAATGATATATCCATTTCAGGTACAAAAAATACATCATGAACCATTTACGATATCTGATTTGTTTTCAAGTCATATTTTTACGATATTGAAGGGTTTATTACAGAGTGAAGTGTATGTATTAATCGGAATGACGATTTTAGGATTTGTGTTTGGTGTAGTTTCATATTTCGTGGTGCATTATTTATATGAAAAGAACCGTAAGTTACGTTTGAAGAACAGAAAGAAACGAGTGAGAGAACCACTCGTGCAAATATAAAGAGTGTCACACTCATTTTCTCCTTTGAATATGTTTAAGAAAAAGGGGGAGAGAATGAATGTATTATTATTACGTACCGCAAGTATATCCATATGTAAATTATTATCCGGTTTATGATATGAATAGACAATACGAATTATATCGACAACAACAATTACAGCAAATACCACAAATACCACCACAACAATCTACGCAAGAACAAAAACCATATTTAACGACATGGCCATATTCAAATGTATACTATGGTAATTATTACGAATCATAAAGCTGCTTCTATTTAGAAGCAGCTTTATGCGTTTGTTTTCAAAATTAAATTTTGAATGGTTTGAAGAGAGTGAATGAGTTTTTCACGTTCTTCCTCAGATAATGTTTGGAAATTTTCTTTTAATTTGTCTAAAATGAATTGTTGATACTGATTTACTAACAATTTCCCTTCAGCTGTTAGGGAAATTAAAATGACCCGTCGATCTTTTTCGCTATAATGACGCTCTATTAGTTCTTCTTGAATCAATTTGTTTAATAGAGGTGTCATGTTAGGCCTTGAAATCGCTAGCCGCTTGCCGATTTCGGAAACTGCTAATGTGCCATTTTCATGCAGAAGTAGCAATACTTGTGTATGTGATGGCGGCATATGTCTTTGAGAAGAAAATTCTCCAGGAAGCATAAATTTGCGATAAAAAAGAGGCACTAGCGAAAGAAGATGATCAACAATACGTTCCCACTCGCGTGATTCCATATAAAGGCCCCCTTCCACTCTCATTGTAACAAAAAAGACATGTTATAAAAATAGAATTGTTTCATGGAAATTTTAATATTTGTAGGCCAACACTTTTTTTGTAAATGAATCGGCAATAATCGTATAGCCTTTGTCATTAGGGTGTACTTGGTCAAAGAGTAATTCTTTCTTATCATTAGATATTAATTTGCGAATTGGTAAAACGATAGATGGTTGATTTGCTTTTGCAATGGAATAAACGGATTCATTCCAGCCGTCTAAAAACATATCTGCATAACTTGTGATGGAGTCATCGAGTTGTAACGGGTTATAGAGTTCAGAAAGAATGAGTAAAGCATCCGGATTTTCATCTCGAACTGTCTTTACAATACTTTTTACATCCGCTTCAAAATGAGCCTTTTCTTTATTTAACATTTTAATACCATCTATAACACCGACATCTCGATTTAAACGAAATAAATTATTTCCTCCAATATTAATTGTAATGATATTTGCCGCTCTAATTTTTTGTTTTACATCTTCTGATTGAACTTTTTTAACGAGACGATCTGTTGTAAGACCATTGATACCAAGGTTTTCTACTGTAATTGGTTTATGAATTTGTGATTCTATTTGTCTCGAGGCTAATTCAGCAAATCCCCCTTGTGTCGATCCATATCCTTTGGCAAGTGAATCACCTAGTACGAGATGATAAAAGGACTCGTTTGTTTGTTTATCAATCCAACTTGGAGTAGATGTTTTTTCAGTTTTTTCTTCAGGTTCATTTTGCTTTGTCTCATCGTTCTTTTCAAAATAAGAATAAGAAATGATTAGAAGGAGGAGACAAACAATTGTTAAGATGACTTTTTTCATAATTCATCCTCCTTGTAATTGGTAATTGTATCATATTCAGCAGTATTAGCAATGTAAGGGCATATTATATGTTTATGAAAAGTTTACAATAACTTTACAGAAAATTTGTAGAAGTATGTCAAAAAATATTGACGATATGAAAGGACATTATATATGATAATGTCAGATAAGGTAAAATTCTACATAGTGGGAGCTTTATCTCCCGTTAATTGCTAGTCTTCATCAATTGATCGTTTAAGGGGACTAATCGTTAGCGCAGGATGAAATGAAAATCGTGTATCTAATAGAAGAAAAAAGGTATGTGGTTAGAGACTAATAGAAATTCATTTCATTATTCTTTGGTAATTGTATAAGGGGGATTTTTTGTGAAAAAGTCAAAAAAAATGCTAGCTGGAGCAACTCTTGCTATAGGTGTAATAGCGCCACAAGTATTGCCAACAACAGCTCATGCGGATGAGAACAATGGGGAGAGTACGGTTAACTTACGAATTCTAGAAACATCAGATATTCACGTTAACTTAATGAATTACGATTATTATCAAACAAAAACCGATAATAAAGTAGGTCTCGTGCAAACAGCAACACTTGTTAATAAAGCACGTGAAGAAGCGAAGAACTCTGTCCTATTTGATGATGGGGATGCATTACAAGGGACACCACTTGGAGATTATGTAGCGAATAAAATAAATGATCCGAAGAAGCCTGTGGATCCTAGTTATACACATCCATTATATCGTTTAATGAATTTAATGAAGTATGACGTCATCTCTCTTGGGAATCATGAATTTAACTACGGTTTAGACTATTTAAACAAAGTAATTAGTAAAACAGAGTTCCCGGTTATTAACTCGAACGTCTATAAAGATGATAAAGATAATAATGAAGAGAACGACCAAAATTACTTTAAACCATATCATGTTTTTGAAAAAGAAGTAGAAGATGAATCAGGGCAAAAACAAAAAGTGAAAATTGGTGTAATGGGATTTGTTCCACCTCAAGTTATGAACTGGGATAAAGCAAATTTAGAAGGAAAAGTGAAAGCGAAAGATATAGTTGAAACAGCGAAGAAAATGGTGCCAAAAATGAAAGCAGAAGGTGCAGATGTTATCGTTGCGCTAGCACATTCCGGTGTTGATAAGAATGGATACAACGTTGGCATGGAAAATGCGTCGTATTATTTAACAGAAGTTCCTGGTGTAGATGCAGTATTAATGGGGCATTCACATACTGAAATGAAGGATGTATTTAATGGTGTTCCAGTTGTAATGCCTGGTGTCTTTGGAAGTAACTTAGGTATTATTGATATGCAATTGAAAAAGGTAAACGGAAAATGGGAAGTACAAAAAGAACAATCGAAGCCGCAACTTCGTCCGATTGCTGATAGTAAAGGGAACCCGTTAGTAAAATCTGATCAAACATTAGTTAATGAAATTAAAGATGATCATCAAGCGACAATTGATTATGTGAATACAGCTGTAGGAAAAACGACAGCGCCAATTAATAGTTATTTCTCATTAGTACAAGATGATCCTTCTGTACAACTTGTAACAAATGCACAAAAATGGTATGTAGAAAAGTTATTTGCTGAAAATGGGCAGTACAGCAAATATAAAGGAATTCCAGTTTTATCTGCAGGAGCACCATTTAAAGCAGGTGGCCGAAACGGTGCTACATATTATACGGATATTCCAGCTGGAACGTTAGCAATTAAAAACGTGGCAGATTTATATGTATATCCAAATACGTTATATGCTGTAAAAGTAAATGGGGCACAAGTGAAAGAATGGCTTGAAATGTCTGCAGGTCAGTTTAATCAAATCGATCCAAAGAAAACAGAAGAACAACCATTAGTAAATATAGGCTATCCTACATATAACTTCGATATTTTAGATGGATTAAAATACGAAATTGATGTAACACAACCAGCGAAATACGATAAAGATGGAAAAGTTGTAAATGCAAATACGAATCGTATTATAAATATGACATATGCAGGTAAGCCAGTAGCTGACAATCAAGAGTTCATCGTCGCTACAAATAACTATCGCGGAAGTAGCCAAACGTTCCCTGGTGTAAGTAAAGGGGAAGTTGTATACCAATCACAAGATGAAACACGTCAAATCATTGTCAAGTATATGCAAGAAACACCAGTTATTGATCCAGCAGCAGATAAAAATTGGACGTTTAAACCGATTGTTGCAGATAAATTACATACAACATTCGATTCTTCACCAAATGCACAAAAGTATATAAAGAAAGATGGGAAAATATCATATGTTGGACCATCTGAAAATGAATTTGCTAAATATGCAATTGATATAACGAAGAAGAACGATGATGATAAGGAAACTGGTGGAGAGAATCCAACAACACCGCCAACAGGTGAAGGAAATAATGGAGAGAATCCAACGACACCACCAACAGGTGAAGGAAATAATGGAGGAAATCCAACGACACCACCAACAGGTGAAGGAAATAATGGAGGAAATCCAACGACACCGCCAACAGATGAAGGTAATAATACAGGATCTGGACAAACTACAACGGATAATCAAAACGCAAAAGAAACAACAACTGTAAGTGAAAATAAAGAAGAACGTGATTTACCGAAAACAGGTACAAGTGTTGCTTCTACAATTGGAGCAGGCTTGGCTTTTGTTGGAGCGGGATTACTTCTGTTATTTAGAAGAAAGAAAGCAAATAGATAGTCGAGAAATAAAAAAGGATTACCGATTCAGGTAATCCTTTTTTTATTATGACATTGTAATTGCTTTTTCTTTCTTCCATGAAAGGCCAAATCCAGTAAAGCCGACGATAATCGTTACGACTGGGCAAGCTAAACAGAAAATTGCGTATGGAAGGTAATCGAATGTTGGAACGCTAAGGACGTTTGTTAAGAATACGCCACTTACACCCCATGGTACGAGCGGGTTAATAACTGTACCTGCATCTTCAAGTACACGTGATAAATTACGACGCTCTAAACCAACTTCATCGTATTTATTAGCAAATGCTTGTCCTGTTAAAACGATGGATAAGTACTGCTCACCAAGTAAGAAGTTTACACCAATTGCAGTTGAAGCAGTAGAAATAATTAAGCGTGTGCTATTTTTTACGAAGCTAGAGATGATATTCATTAGCTGCGTGATAATACCCATTCCTTGTAGTAATCCTCCCATACAAAGAGCTAGGAAAATAAGGGCAATCGACATCATCATACTTTGTAGACCACCGCGAGATAGTAAGCTATCAATGTCTTTAATACCAGTTTTAGAAACGTAGCCGTCTTGCATAATTTTCATTAAATCAGCTAAAGAAGTGCTAGGTTTAAAAATAAAGAGAATAATAATTCCTACCATAATTCCTGCAAGCAATGTTGGAACTGCTGGGACTTTTTTAAATGCGAATAAGAACAGTAATACAATTGGAATAAGTGTAACGATAGAAATCGTTGCGTTTTTTTCTAATGTGCTAATAAAGTTTGTAAAGTCAACGTCTCCACTCGTACCGCTTCCTAAAATGAAAAATGCGATAAAAGCAATAATGAAAGCTGGAACTGTTGTCCAAAGCATGTTACGAATATGCTCAAATAAATCTACACCCGTTACAGCAGGAGCTAAGTTTGTTGTATCAGATAAAGGAGACATTTTATCTCCAAAGAATGCGCCAGAAATAATTGCACCAGCGATTAGAGCCGGATCGTATCCGAGAGCACTACCCATACCCATAAAGGCAAGTCCTACAGTTGCGGCAGTTGTAAAGGCACTACCGATACTTGTTCCAACAATTGCACAAACAACAAAAACAGTTGGAACGAAAATCTTTGGAGATACAAGCTGGAAGCCGTATACCATTAAAGTTGGAATTGTTCCAGCAGCGATCCAAACACTAATTAATACGCCTACAAGTAAGAAAATAAAAATAGATGGAATACCAGCTGAAATACTACTAATCATCCCTTTCTCCATCGTAGACCAAGAGATTTTTTTCATAAATCCAAATGCTAATAAAAGCACGATACCAAATAAAATTGGGATGTGTGGTGAAACTTCTAATTGAATAACACTAAAGCCAATACAGAAAAAGATAAATAATGTTAAAAGAACAGATTCAATTTTTGAAACCATTGTTTTTCCCTCCTAAGTAATCTAAAATAGCTCTTTTTTATATAAAATTCGCCAATATTGTTTATTTCCTTCTAAAATTTAGAATTTTGTGACAAATTACCGGTAATTGTTGATCCTTCAATATGATACGGAAATGATTGGATAAAAAAACGTCCCTGCATATAAATATGCAGGGACGAAGAAATCGCGGTACCACCCTAGCTTGTGAAATGAATGTATCACAAAATAAAGGGTCGTATGATATGCGCTAATAAAATAAAAACGCCCCTGCAATATATGCAGGGACGAAAAATTCGCGGTACCACCCTAAATTGTGAAACAGTTTCGTTTCACCACTCTTTAGATATAACGGTCTATAACCGTCTTTCACTACTCCTTACGTTTCGCAAAAGAAGCTCCAGGGGGTAATTCATAATTCGCTCTGTACTGGTTCGCACCGACCACCAGCTCTCTGAAATCAGAAATCGAAATACTACTAAATCCTATCAATGCCGATTCATATGATGTTAGTTAAATTTTTATCATATATTCATCATACATGTCAATAAAAATGTGTAATATTTTTTTAGGGAAATAAAGGAGATAGGTTTTAACACTGAAAAATGTGCGTTATAATGAATTTGAAAGGGGAGGAAAGAGTGAAGAAAAAAATAATTCTTTTTACCACCTTACTAGTCATTGGCGGAAGTGCTGGAATTTACACGGCTTTTGCAGCTGAATCAGAGCAGGCGAAGCAAAAGCAAATGCAGCAGTCAGAAGTGAAGAAAGTGAAAGAAACTGAAGAGAAGAAGTCGATGGAAAAAGCAGCTGAGAAACTAGGGGTTTCTACGGAAGGAAAAACAAAAGAAGAGGTTACGAAAGAAGTAAATACCGCGAGATTTGAGAAGCGCCATGATTTATTGATTGAACATGCAAAACAACTTGGAATTGATACAGAAGGAAAAAAAGATGAAGAGATTATTTTAGAAATTGGAAAGATACAACATGGAAAGTAGAACAACTTATCGTATGATAGGTTGTTCTTTTTTAAGAACTACTTGATTTAAAAATAATTGACAGTCATTTATTTTTAATGTTAACTATATTTATAAACTAGTTAACATTAGGGGTGACAATTGTGACTTTTAGTAAGAGTACGACTGACAAACCATCTTATACATATGAAGAGTTATCGGAGAAAAACAAAGCCTATGTATGGCACCCATTTACACAAATGAAGGATTATTTAGAAGAAGATCCTGTCATTATTGAACGTGGAGAGGGAAGAAAGCTATACGATGTAAATGGAAATGAATATTGGGACGGTGTTTCATCTATTTGGTTAAATGTTCACGGACATCAAGTACCAGAATTAGATGAAGCAATTCGTGAGCAATTAAATAAAATCGCCCATTCTACTATGCTAGGACTTGCTAACGTTCCATCTATTTTATTAGCAGAAAAAATAATTGAAGTTGTACCAAAAGGTTTGAAGAAAGTATTTTATTCAGACTCTGGTTCTAGCGCTGTTGAAATTGCAATTAAGATGGCCTTTCAATATTGGCAGCATAAAGGAAAACCGAAGAAACAAAGATTTGTTACATTAAAAGAAGCGTATCACGGTGATACAATTGGAGCTGTTTCAGTAGGAGCAATAGACTTGTTTCACCAAGTGTATAGTTCACTTTTATTTGAAGCGATTAAAATGCCTTATCCATATACATATCGTTCTCCTTATGGAAATAATAAGGAGGAAATTGTAAAAAAACATTTAGAAGAAATGGAAGAGTTGCTGAAAGACAAACATGAAGAAATTGCGGCGATTATTGTAGAACCTTTAATGCAAGGTGCTGGCGGTATGATTACAATGCCAAAAGGATACTTAAAAGGGCTACGTAATTTATGTACAAAATATAACGTTTTATTTATTACAGATGAGGTAGCGACTGGATTTGGGCGTACCGGGAAAATGTTTGCATGTGAACATGAAAATGTAACGCCGGACATTTTAACAGCCGGAAAAGGTTTAACGGGCGGATATTTACCAGTTGCAATCACCGTAACGACAGATGAAATTTATAATGCCTTTTTAGGAGGCTATGAAGAACAAAAAACATTTTTCCACGGTCATAGTTATACAGGGAATCCGTTAGGGTGTGCGGTAGCAATTGCGAATCTAGAACTATATGAGAAAACAAATTTAATAGAAGAAGTGGCACGTAAAACAAAATATGTGGCGATGCAATTAGAATCGCTCTTTGCATATAAACATGTAGGGGATATTCGTCAGTGCGGGTTAATGGTTGGAATTGAACTTGTGAAGAATAAGGAAACGAAAGAAGCGTTTGAATGGACAGAGAGAGTCGGTGTTCAAGTATGTAAACGATCAAGAGAGCTAGGCATGATCTTGCGACCGCTCGGTAATACGATTGTATTTATGCCTCCTCTTGCTTCTACAATTGATGAGATTGATGATATGTTACGTATTTTGTATAAAGCAATCTCGGATGTTACGGAGGGAGAATAATGAGTGGTTTTTTTGTAACAGCAACGGATACTGAAGTGGGGAAAACTGTCGTTGCCGGTGCATTAGCAGGTGTATTTAGAGAATTGGGATATAACATCGGGGTATATAAACCGTTGCAAAGTGGACATGTTGCATCAAATCCAGAGGGAGATGCAGCAAGGTTAAAGGCATTATCAGGTGTACCGACAAAAGAAGATGAAATTTGCCCGTATTCTATTGAAGAACCTCTTGCTCCGAGACTTGCCATGAAAAAAGCTGGAAGGACAGTAACGTTAAAAGACATTATTCATCACTATAATGAACGATTGAAAGAGTTTAATAGTCTGCTTGTAGAAGGGGCCGGTGGATTAGCTGTTCCGTATACAGAGGACGCTTTAGTAATTGATTTCGCAAAAGAATTACAGCTTCCTCTTATTGTAGTAGCACGTCCTACATTAGGAACAGTAAATCATACAGTTTTAACGATTGCTTATGCAAAGGCACATGGTTTAACGGTAGCGGGTGTCATTTTATCTGGCTGCAAAGAATGCGAAATGGAAAGAGTACAAGAAAATAAAGAAATGATTGAAGAGTTAAGTGGGGTACCGGTTTTAGGTTTATTACCATTCTTTGAAGGTGAGTTTACAAAAGAAGAAGCCTTGGAATCTGCTAAAGAATATATAATGATTTCAAAATTAGAGGAGCTTATCCGAAATGAATCAAACGTGGCACACACATCTTCAATCTAAATTGCAACAATTAAATAAGCAAGGGCAGTATCGCAATTTACATGTAACCGAACAAGCAGAAGAGACATGGCTTGTTCGAGATGGGAAAAGGATGCTAAATTTAGCATCAAATAATTATTTAGGGTTAGCTGGGGATGAAAGGTTAAAAGAAGCTGCTATTGCATGCACAAGAAAATATGGAACTGGGGCGACAGCATCAAGGCTTGTTGTAGGAAATTATTCACTGTATGAAGAGGCTGAGAGAAGTATATGCGATTGGAAAGGCACTAACAAAGCCTTAGTTGTAAATAGTGGATATACCGCAAATGTTGGAGTGATTTCTTCATTAGCCAGTCGTCACGACGTTGTTTTTAGTGACAAATTAAATCATGCAAGCATCGTTGATGGAATTATATTAAGCGGGGCAGAGCATAAAAGATATCGTCATAATGATTTAGATCATTTAGAGAAGCTGTTGCAAGTAGCGCCGCCCAAAAAGAAGAAATTAATCGTAACTGATACTGTTTTTAGTATGGATGGTGATACTGCATATTTAAGAGAGCTAGTGCAAATGAAAGAGAAATACGGAGCAATGATTATAGTTGATGAAGCACATGCGAGTGGAATATATGGAATGGATGGAGCAGGATTATCGCATATAGAAAAAGATATTGCTCAAAAAATTGATATACACATGGGGACGTTTAGCAAGGCTTTAGGGTGTTATGGTGCGTATTTGACAGGCGATGCAATGTATATAGAGTATTTACAAAATACGATGAGAAGCTTTATTTTTACTACTGCATTACCGCCAGGAACATTAGGAGCGGTACAAAAAGCAATTGAAATTGTAAAGGAAGATAATGAAAGAAGAGAGAGACTTGTAGAGAATGGAGCATATTTCAGAAACCATTTACGAGAAGCTGGTTTTGATATTGGGAATAGCTCAACTCATATTGTACCGATTGTAGTCGGTTCAAATGAAACAGCTTTACGGTTTAGTAAAAGGTTACAAGAGGTAGGTATTGCAGCAATTGCAATTCGTCCACCAACGGTTCCAGTTAATAGTTCAAGGATCCGTTTTGCAGTTACGTCCCAACATACAATAGCTGATTTGAACTGGGCTATTCAGCATATTATACGCATTGGTAAAGAAGAGGGGTTTTTAGTATGAAAGAGCTAAAGATTATTTTTATTCCTGGGTGGGGAATGGAAGAAGATGTTTGGACTTTAGTTCTGCCGTATTTTAAAGGGTATTCTGTTCAATGTATCAATTGGCGTAATGTGAAAGAACAAAGTGAATTCGCGGGGCGAATAATAGAGGTAGCAAAGGATGAAAATGTAATTTTAGTTGGTTGGTCACTAGGTGCATTAGCGGCAGTTCAAGCTCATAAAAAGGTTAAGGCAAAGGGTATCGTATTAATTGGTGGTACTGCTAAATTTACAAATACGAGCGACTATACGAGTGGATGGAATACTTTACATGTAGAACGGCTGAAAAAGAATTTGGTGAGAAAGAAAGAAGAAACGCTCAAGCGGTTTTATGAAAATATGTTTACGAAAGATGAGCTGAAAGAGAATAAAAGGTTTGAAGATATGATAAAACACTTTAAAGGTGATTCTATTCAGTCTTTACAATTAGGTTTAGATTATTTAATAGAAACAGATATGAGGGAAGAACTGAAAGAAATTAAAGTTCCTATACTACTTATTCATGGAGAGCAGGATGTAATATGCCCATTGTCTGCAGCACGTAGTATGGCTGAGAATGAAACTGCCATGCTCAAGGTAGTAAATGAGGCTGGACACGCATTATGCGTAACGAATTTTGAAAATTGCGGAAATGAGATAATTCAATTTGTAGAGGGGATACGACATGATCAACAAAACGTTACTGCAAAAACGGTTTAATGTGGCAGCTGTATCCTACGATCAATATGCAAATGTACAAAAAAAGATGGCACATTCATTACTTTCTACATTGAATCGGCGATATAGTGCAAATGCATCGATACGTATTTTAGAACTTGGATGTGGGACAGGATACGTTACAGAGCAATTATCAAACTTATTTCCGAAAGCGCATATTACAGCCATTGATTTTGCTGAAAGTATGATTGAGGTTGCGAAAACTAGACAAAATGTGAAAAATGTAACGTTTTACTGTGAGGATATCGAAAGATTACGACTAGAGGAAACGTATGATGTCATTATTTCAAATGCCACATTTCAATGGCTAAATGATTTAAAACAAGTGATAAAAAATTTATTTCATCATTTGTCTATAGATGGGATATTACTCTTTTCAACGTTTGGACAGGAAACATTTCAAGAATTGCATGCTTCGTTTCAGCAGGCGAAAGAAGAAAAAAATATACAAAAAGAAACATCGATTGGGCAACGTTTTTATTCGAAAAATGAGTTGCGCCATATTTGTGAAATAGAAGCAGGGGATGTACATGTTTCTGAAACATGTTACATAGAAAGATTTACAGAAGTTAGGGAGTTTCTACATTCTATTCGAAAAGTAGGAGCAACCAATAGTAATGCAGAATCGTATTGTCAAAGTCCCTCACTCTTTCGTACGATGCTTCGCATATACGAAAGAGACTTCACGGAAAATGAAGGGATAATGGCAACGTATCATGCTTTATTTATGCATATAACAAAAGAGGGGAAGAGATGAAATGAAACAAGTACAAACAAAAAGGGATTGGAAAAAACTTGCATATGACGTAGTAGAAGAGAAAATGATTACGAAAGAGGATGCAATAGCGATATTAGAAGCTGATGATACAGAAGTTTTAGAAATTATGAATGCTGCTTACATCATTCGCCATCATCACTTTGGTAAGAAAGTAAAATTGAATATGATTATTAATACGAAATCGGGATTATGTCCTGAGGATTGCGGATATTGTTCACAGTCTATTATTTCAGAGGCACCAATTGATAAATATGCATGGCTAACGCAGGAAAAGATTGTAGAAGGAGCACACGAAGCAATTCGCCGTAAAGCGGGTACATATTGTATTGTAGCATCTGGTCGTCGTCCGACAGATAAAGAGGTGAATCACGTAATTGGAGCAGTTAAAGAGATTCGTGAAACGACAGATTTGAAGATTTGTTGTTGTTTAGGTTTTTTAAACGAAGATCAAGCAGGACGTTTAGCGGAAGCGGGTGTACATCGTTATAACCACAACTTAAATACACATGCGAATAATTACGAAAGCATTTGCTCCACTCATACGTATGATGATCGTGTTGATACAGTTCAAAAAGCGAAACAAGCGGGTATTTCACCATGCTCTGGAGCGATTTTTGGAATGGGAGAGACAATAGAAGAGCGTGCTGAAATTGCATTTGAATTACAACGTATAGATGCAGATTCAATTCCATGTAATTTCCTTGTTGCTGTAAAGGGTACGCCGCTTGAAGGACAAAAAGAATTAACGCCGGTAGAATGTTTAAAAGTGCTGGCGATGATGCGTTTTGTAAACCCAACGAAAGAAATTCGCATTTCAGGGGGACGTGAAATCAATTTACGTTCTGTACAGCCAATCGGTTTATTTGCAGCGAACTCTATTTTTGTTGGAGACTACTTAACTACAGCTGGACAAGAACCGACTGCAGACTGGGGTATGATTGAAGATTTAGGGTTTGAGATTGAGGAATGTGCATTATAAGATAGAAAAAAGCAAACTTGTAAAAGAGTTTGCTTTTTTTGTAAATAAAATGTAATAAATAGTTGTGAACACTTGATATTACTGGTTTTTGAGCGAAAAAAAGAATTTTGGTGGACGAATTTTCCAAGCCCCAATTGTACATAGTAAATATGTAATTTATATTGGGTTGGAGGATTTTACATGCACAAATATATATTAGCGATTATGACTTTCCTAATTTTACTAAAAGCAATAAGTGCTGATCCAGTTAAGGTCGCCGAAAATCCTGAACAAAAAGAGATGCAACAACGAATTGAACAACATTTTCGAACGAAAGCTGAACATTTTGGATTGAAAACAGAAGGGAAAGATTTAAAGGAAGTACGAAAAGAAATTACTATTATAGAAGAAGCAAAGAAAAGAGAGAATGTATGGAGAACAGCACAAACGCTTCGTATACAAACAGAAGGAAAAACAATGGATGAATTAATAAAAGATGTACGGAAAAAAGTAAAAAAATAAAAAGAGGCCGCAGCCTCTTTTTTATTTTTTTATGCCCATTGTTTTGATAAGTGAGCCATTTCAATCGCAGCAACGGCGGATTCATAGCCTTTATTACCAGCTTTCGTGCCTGCGCGTTCAATTGCTTGCTCAATCGTTTCAGTTGTTAATACACCGAAAATAACTGGGATGTCTGTTTGTAGTGATAAAGATGCCACTCCTTTTGCCACTTCATTACAAACGTAATCGTAATGTGTTGTAGCACCGCGAATTACAGTGCCTAACGTAATAACAGCATCATACTTCCCGCTATTAGCCATCTTTTTAGCGATTAAAGGAATTTCGAATGCGCCAGGAACCCAAGCGACATCGATATCAGTTTCTTCTACACCGTGACGCTTTAATCCGTCTAAAGCTCCGCCAAGTAACTTACTTGTAATAAATTCATTAAAACGTCCAACAACAACCCCAACCTTTAATCCTGTACCAACTAAATGACCTTCGAATACCATAATGAATCTCTCCCTTTATTATAAGTTTAGTAAATGTCCTAATTTGTTTACTTTCGTTTGTAAATACGTTTTATTCTCTTCTTTTGTTGGCATTTGCAATGGAACACGCTCGATTACTTCTAAATCGTAACCTTGTAAGCCAGCAATTTTTCGCGGATTATTCGTTAATAATCGTAAATGTTGTAAACCTAAATTTTTTAAAATTTGAGCGCCAATACCGTAATCACGCAAATCAGCTGGGAACCCAAGTTTTTCGTTTGCTTCTACAGTATCGAAGCCTTCTTCTTGTAACTTATAAGCGCGAAGCTTATTAAGAAGGCCAATACCTCGTCCTTCTTGTCTCATATAGAGAAGAACGCCTTTTCCTTCACGCTCAATTTGAGCAAGTGCAGCATGGAGTTGTGGTCCGCAATCACAGCGGCACGAGCCAAATACATCTCCTGTTAAGCACTCTGAATGAACGCGTACAAGTACAGGTTCTCCTGTTGAAATATCACCTTTTACGAGTGCGATATGTTCTTTCGTATCTAATGAATTAGAATAGCCAATTGCATGGAAAGTACCGAAATCTGTAGGTAATGTAATTTCCACTTCTCGCGTAACTAGTGTTTCATGGTGGCGGCGATAAGCAATTAAATCTTCTATTGTAATCATTTTTATATCAAATTGTTTTGCACACTGTAGTAAATCAGGTACGCGTGCCATCGTACCGTCCTCATTGATAATCTCGCAAATGACTCCAGCTGGTTCTGCTCCGCAAAGTCTGGCTAAATCGACAGCAGCTTCTGTATGACCAGCGCGGCGCAGGACACCGCCTTCTTTCGCGATTAATGGAAAGATATGTCCAGGACGATTGAAATCAGCACCTTTTGATGCAGGGTTTAACAATTCTTGTATCGTAGTTGCCCGTTCGTGAGCGCTAATTCCTGTTGTTGTAGAAACATGATCAATACTCACTGTAAATGCAGTATGATGCGAATCCGTATTATGAGCTACCATTGGTTCTAATTGTAGGCGTTCTGCGTACTCTTCCGTAATCGGTACACAAACGAGGCCGCGCCCATGTGTAATCATAAAGTTAATCGTTTCTGGCGTAATATACTCTGCTAAAGCGATAAAGTCGCCTTCATTTTCACGGTTTTCATCATCGCATACGATAACGACTTTTCCTTGTTTTAAATCTTCTAGAGCTTCTTCAATACGATGAAACATCATACTTCCCCCTTATAGAAATCCGTTTTCTTGTAAAAAGCTTTCGGTCATTGAACCTGTTCGTTTTACCGGTTTAGAAAGAAAGCGTTCGATATATTTACCAATCATGTCACACTCAATGTTTACGATGTCACCGGCATTCTTTTCTCCAATAACAGATTCACTTACTGTGTGCGGGATGAGTGAGATTGTGATGGAAGATTCGTCTATATCAAATATTGTTAAACTCGTTCCATCAACAGCAACGGATCCTTTATGCAAACAATAGCGCAGCAATTCATCAGCAATAGCTATTTTGTAATAGACGGCATTATAGTGTTGTTTTTTGTTTAATATCGTTCCGATGCCATCAATATGTCCTGAAACGAAATGTCCACCGAATCGTCCGTTTGCAGCCATTGCTCGTTCTAAATTTACTTTAGAGTGTGGTTTAAGCATGCGAAGTGATGTTGATTGCATCGTTTCAGGCATTGCGTCCACTGTGAATGAAGTTGTTGTGAAACTCGTTACAGTTAAGCAAATACCGTTAACCGCGATACTATCACCTAAGTGAGCATCTGATAAAATTTTATTTGCGTGGATCATTAACTTCATCGCTTCTCCGCTTTGTTGCATGTTTGTAATCGTTCCTAACTCTTCTACAATTCCTGTAAACATTCCGTCACCTCGCTTCGGGCATTCGCAACGATTTTTATATCATCGCCAATTTGTTTCATCTCTTGAATTTCCAAGGAAAGTGCATCTTGTAATGCTGCGAAACCATTTCCGCCAAATAAAGTAGGGGCATCTTTCCCACCAATTAATATCGGGCTTATATAAGTTACAATTTCATTGAAATGCTTTGTTTGTAAGAAGCTTGCATGAATCGATTGGCCTCCTTCAACGAATAAAGAAAGAATTTGCTTTTCTCCAAGAAAGAAAAGGAGGTCCTCAATTTCAATTTGCTTCGTTTTCATTTGGAATATCACTATATTTTCAGATTCATAAGAAGCTATTTTCTCTTTATTTACATCCTTACCGACAAAAATCCATGTCGGTGCTAAACCATCTGTTATGACATGAGAAGATGGTGGTGTTCGTAAATGGGTATCTAAAATAACGCGAATAGGATTTTTACCCCCGTTAGGAATTCTAGTTGTTAAATGCGGATTATCAGCTATAACTGTATTCACTCCAACAAGAATTGCATCATGTGTATGGCGATATTGGTGAACATCAGCTCGTGCTTCTTCACCTGTAATCCACTTACTTTCACCAGTGATAGTTGCTGTTTTCCCATCTAAGCTCATCGCTGTTTTTATTGTTACAAATGGACGTTTCGTTTTCATGTAGTGAAAAAAGAAACGATTTAATAAAGTGGCTTCTGCTTTAAGAACGCCGGTAGTTACTTCAATGCCAGCTTCTTCTAATCTCCTTTTTCCATTACCAGAAACGAGAGGATTGCAATCAAGAGTAGCAATTACAACCCGTTTGACTCCTTTTTTGATGAGCAATTCACAGCAAGGTGGTGTTTTTCCAAAATGGCTACACGGTTCAAGTGTTACATAAACGGTAGATCCTTTTGCTTTTTCACCAGCCATATGAAGAGCATAAACTTCTGCGTGTTCTTCACCAGCACGTAAATGAGCTCCCATACCGACGATGTTTCCGTCTTTTACAATAACAGCACCAACCATAGGATTGGGACTTGTTTGTCCGGATGTTCCTTCTGCTAACTGTAGAGCAATCCTCATATATTCTTGATCTGTCATTCTCTTCACCTCTCCTGAAAAAAATCAAAAAACCCCAAGGATTTATATCCTTGGGGTTTGGGAGACGTGATTTCTAGAAATATAGTTCGAATACGAAAGTATAGGAAAGAAACCTAACGATGATTGATATTTTGGCATAAGGAAAAGACCTAGCAAAATATCGAATTTTCAAACGCTAGTTGTATCTTTTTATTTCAGTATAGAAAGAAAAGTATACAAAATAAAACATATATATAGATTTGAATTGAATCTATAAAAATATGCATACTGAAATAAAAGTGTATTCGCTATATAAAATTACTAGAAAACATATCCTTCTCCCATCCAGACTATACTGTCGGCCCTAGAGTTTCACTAGATCCACCGTTTTCGAGTTGAAAACGGGTCACGGACTTAGAAGTTTGCACTTCATCACCGCCGGTTGGGAATTTCACCCGACCCCGAAGGATGTTGTTTGCTCAAATTATAGCACAAAAAAAATAAAAGGCTAGTAAAAAATATTCGAATGTGAAGAATTGTGTGAAAATATATGCAGGCTGGCATGGAGACAAAAGTATGAGAAATGTTGTAAGGAGAAGGGATATAACGGAGTTGTAAAAAAGAAAAAACATGCACAAAAAAATGTGCATGTCACATGTGGAATTATTCTGCTTCTGGTGCTCTAACAACAGATTCGAATTTCCCTTTATGCGAAGCATCGCAATAAGGCATATTTTTTGATAAACCACAACGGCATAAAGAAAATGCCGGTTTTGCTGGGAATACATTCCCTTGTGAATCGACTAATTCCACGTCCCCTGTAACGCGAAAAGAGCCATTATCATTTACTTTAATTTGTACTTTTGCCAACGCTATCCCTCCTTCCCAAACGCTTAATTTCATCATATAATCAAGAGAAGCACTTGACAATATTAAAAGAGCACTTTCTTTGGGAGAGAAGAGAGTGTTATAATGTTTTTTATAACTGACTAGAGTAAGGTGACGAAAGATGGATAAACAATTACGTACATTACGAAATATTGCAAATGAGCGCACGTGGGCATCATTTTTGAATGATAATCATCCATATAGTTTGTTACATTGGTCCATTGCAGGTGTAGGACAAGAGTCAAAGGATGTTTGGTTACTTCAAGATGAGGTAACATTTCAAACGACAGAATTTCCAACGTTAGATGATGCAATGCAATGGATTTCTGAAAATATGGAACAAGTTACAGACGTTTTAGCGCAATAAAAAAAACAGGCTTATGCAAGCCTGTTTTTTGTTTCTTTTACATATGAGTTTAAAAATTGATCAACGGCTTCTTCATACTCTTCTTTATTTTCGTTATAAGAGCAAGCGTGTGCGCCGCGTTCTGCAATATAAAGTTGTTTATTGTTTTCTTTTGCTTCATATAGTGCTTTCGTCATATCAGCTAAAATATAATCATCATCTTTACTATGAATAAAGAGGACGGGATTGTTAATGTTTTTTATACAATCGATTGGTGAAACTTCGCGAATGGTATAACCGTCACGCACTTTTAAAAAAGCATTTGCTAAAGGTAATAAAGGCCATTTAGGCAAATGGAATTCAACCTTTAAACGGTGTTGTAATTGCCCGTAGAAATCAGAAAAAGGACAATCTGCAATATAGAAATCAGCACCATCTTCTACAAGTCCTGCGTATTGAAGAAGCGTTGCAGCCCCCATAGATTCACCATGAATACCGAGTGTTATATTTGTTCCAAAACGATTTTTTAGCCAGTCAACTACTGATTTTAAATCATGTTTTTCATAGTATCCATAGCTTGTTGTTTTTCCGCCAGTTTTACCATGACGACGATGATCATAAATAACGACATTATACCCTCTGTTTAAAAATAACCTTGCATATTTTACAGAGTTCATTTTATTTACAGTTACGCCGTGACAAAAAATCATAAACTTATTGGAATGACTAGCAGGAATGTAATATCCGTGAAGATCATATCCGAATTGCGAAGGAATATGAATTTCTTCTTTATGAAGAGCATCAAAATCCTCTATACGAAAATGTTTTTTCGTTTCTCTTTCGAGTACTTCTTCCTCTGTTTTTTTCTTTAAGTACATCACTTTATTTGTAAAGAAAATCCCAAGGGCAGTTATCGCACCTAGTATAGTAAACAATGCTGCAAAAAAACGTTTCATACTTTACCTCATCCTCCAAATACCGTTACATGTGATACACTTATATTGTATCACAATCATAGAAAAGGGGAGAAATAGGAAATGGTGTACATACAAAAAATTACGCCAATGATGAAAGAAATAATCCGAATGTTCATGTGTGAGAACTGGGGGAGTTCATTGATGGTTTCACGTGGTAAGGGGCATCAGTTAGAAGAGTTGCCAGGATTTGTTGCGCTCTCAGGTGACAGAATAATCGGAATTATAACGTATGAAGTGACTGGAAATATGTGTGAAATTGTATCGTTAGATAGCTTTGAAGAAAGAAAAGGAATAGGGACAAAACTTGTGGATTGTGTATTACAAGTTGCAGAAGAAGAGCAGTGCGGGCGGGTTTGGCTCATAACAACAAATGATAATATGAATGCGTTACGTTTTTACCAAAAACGTAATTTTGTGATGACTAATTTATATGTGAATGCAGTGGAAGAGGCACGAGAAATAAAGAAAGAAATTCCACGTATTGGGTATGATAATATCCCGATTTTACATGAAATACAGTTAGAGTTTCGTTTAATGTAATGATGTAACAATTTTCAGAAATATAAGTTATTAACCTTGACGAATATTGTAATTTAGGTTACCGTAAAATTGTAATCTATTACCATATTAAGGGGTGACGATGTGGCAACTATACGTGATGTTGCAAAATTAGCAGGTGTTTCAGTCGCAACCGTTTCACGCGTTATTAATGAAAAAGGATACGTTCATGAGGACACAGTAAAACAAGTAAAGGAAGCAATTGAGGAATTACATTATAGGCCAAATAGTACAGCAAAGCCATTGTTTAAAGAGAATTCAACGATAATTGCATTACTTGTAGATAATTTATATAACCCATCAAACATCACTTTGCTACATTGTATTGAGGAAAAAGCATATAAAGAAGGATATCAAATCATTGTTTGTAATGTAGAGAATAAAGATAGATACATACATATGTTGAAGGAAAATAACGTTGCAGGTGTTATTTTGACAAGATCCGTTTTTAAAAGTATAGGAGAAATTCCACTTCCGTTTGTTGTGATAGATGAAAAAAAATCCCATGCAAATTATTATGAAAATGGACACAGAGCGGTTTCTTTATTAAAAGAAAAAGGCTGTCACTTTCTTGCTTATTTCGAGGAGGGAGAAGATAGTGAAGAAATGGAAGAGCACATATCAGGATTTTTAGACGCTGTTTGGGAGGAAGAAATCTCTTATCGAGAAGTATGTGTACAAGGGTATACGAATAAACAGTTTATTACATTCTTGCAAACTTACCCGTATATAGATGGAATTGTAACTTCAAGTGAAAAGGTTACTTTTGAGTTAATTCAAGCAGCAAAAAATTTAAATATCCGTATACCGGATAGGTTGAAAGTTATTGGACTAAACGGGCGTGTAGACAGTGAATGGATAGGCCCGTCACTCATGAAAATTGAAAGTTGTGTCGAAGAAAATGGGGAAATAGCTTTACAACAATTAAAAGGAAAAATAAAAAAGTAAAAGGTGCGTATAAAACGCACCTTTTATAATGTAATTGCGGCGATAAAGCCGAATATAAGTAACGGTATATTATAATGCAGAAAAGTTGGTACACATGTATCCCATATATGATGGTGTTGACCATCAGCATTTAAACCGGATGTTGGTCCAAGTGTACTATCTGATGCTGGTGACCCTGCGTCGCCTAGCGCTCCGGCTGTACCGATAATTGCAATTGTAGCCATTGGACTAAATCCAAGCTGCATGCAAAGAGGTACAAAAATTGTTGTTAAGATAGGGATGGTTGAAAAGGATGAACCAATTCCCATCGTAACGAGAAGTCCAATCACAAGCATAAGAAATGCAGCGAGTGGTTTATTATTTCCAATTATATGTGCACTCGTTTGCACAAGCGATTCAACATGTCCTGTTTTTCGAAGAACAGCGCCAAATCCAGCGGCTGCGATCATAACAAAACCAATAAAGGACATCATGCGCATTCCGCTTGTTAATATCGCATCTGCCTCTTTAAGAGGTAGACTACCACTTACTGATAAGACGATAATCCCTGCTAAAGCACCGAAAATCATTGATTCTGTGGCTAATTGAACAGTTAATGTAGCTATGATAGATAATAATCCGAAAGTAATGCTACGTTTTGTATAGGGAACGATTTCATTTGCGGTTGTATGAACTTGTTCTGTTTCATACGTACGAGGTTTCCGGTACGTAATGAATACTGCTACACATAATCCAATAATCATACCGATTGCTGGGATAGTCATTGCTTTTGGAATAAGTGCGACATCAAATGTAAGACCGCTTTGCGCAGCATTTGTTTGCAATACGTCATGATAAATTTTTCCGAACCCTGCTGGAATCCACATATAAGGCGTAATCAATCCGAATGTAATAATACATGTAACAAGTCTGCGATCCACTTTCAGCTCATTTAATATTTTTAAAAGTGCTGGAATTAAGATGGGGATGAAAGCAATATGAACAGGAATCACATTTTGTGAGAAACAAGCCATCGTTAAAATGATGAATAAAATAAGTATTTTAGAATAAACTTGTTTTTTCGTGTCTTGTTCATTGCCAATCCATTTTAATGCAGTTTGAATCATGGCATCTGGAAGTCCTGTTTTGGAAAGGGAAATAGCGAAACCGCCAAGCATTGCATAACTTAAAGCGATTGGAGCACTGTTTCCAAGACCAGTTGTAAAAGTGTTAATAGTTTCTGAAATACCGAGTCCGCCGATAATTCCACCTGTTAAAGCTCCAACAATGATGGCGACAATGACCTGGACACGTAACAAACTAAGCAATAGCATAACTGCTACTGCGACGAGTACAGCATTCATAATAAATGTAATCTCCCCAAAATTTTATTGTGTTAAGGCAAGTAAATATGAAGCACCTTGCTATATTTATACATAGTTGCGACATATTATTATAAATTGTTTTCTATGAAATGTAAAAGAGCCTTTTATTACTAATGCTGAAAAGCTAGCTCTTGTTTAATTGATTGTAAAGATTGAGCGAATAATTCTGGTTCTTCTAAATCGGGAGAATGTGCTGAATTTGGGAACCAAATCATCTTTTTTATGGGCGCTTCTATCACATCACAATATTCCTGAACGAGTGCATAAGGAGTTTGATAATCATAGCGACCAGAACAAAAATAAACCGGAATAGATAAACTTGAAATAGAAGAAAAGAAATCGATTGTTAGCATTTCTTCCCATAAAACACCAGATTTTAAATTTCCCGCGAGAAACTTGAACCAATCTAATAGCGTATATTCGGGAGAAAAGAAGCCTTTTCGTATGAAAGAAAAGGAAGATCCGTTTTGTATTGCTCCTCCGAATGTGCCAAGCCACTTTCTTTGAATAATGAGACGTCTCGTATCTAAAAATGGTGGTTTTCCTAATTTTAAAAGAGACGCTAACGCTTTTTTATGATCATGTTTTTTGGCAGAACGAATTAAATGCTGATATAGCAATTCTTCGTTTTGTTTCATATGTACAATCTGCCCAATACCGATGTAAGCCTCGATATATTGTGGGTATTGATGTGCTATGTTAAGCCCAATAATGCTTCCCCAAGAATGACCAGCGAGAAATAGTTTCTGTTTATTGAACTTTTTAAGTACATATTGAATCACTTCTTTTGCATCGGACACGAATTGTTCGATTGTAAAATTTGCTCCGAAATCTTTCATTGAAAAGGATTTACCTGCCCCACGCTGATCCCAATTAATTACGATGAAGTGTTTCTCCACTTCTTTTTGAAAATGACGAATAAATCCAATTTGTGCCATGCCCGGTCCGCCGTGACAGCATAATAAAATAGGTTGCTCTACGTTTTGCCCGCGAATAAGGAGAGTTTGTTTTCGATTATGAATCATAATGCTTTCCATCGTAGCAATACTATTAGGAATGATTTGTTTCTTTTCATTATAAAACTGTGGGGTATAGCTACGAAAAAGCATATTGAAAACCTCCTTTTCTGAAATCGTATGAATCGCACAGGCTATTCGTTTTGCATATACTGTTAGAAAATCATTGTAACATACCATACTAGTGTCATTTCAACACGGGAGGAGGGAAATTGTGACGATTGGAGAAATTATAGATTGTTTAAATAGACGTGAATCCATCGCTATTATAGCAAAACGTCTTGAAATAAGCCCGTATACATTATCGAAGAAACTAAGATTGATTGGGTACGAATATGATGGAGAACAAAAGAAACGTATTTTTGTAGGAGATGGAGAAGAACCACGTCACTTACAACTCCAAGAAGCGACAGCCCTTCAATATGCGACAACAGATTATCAATTATTAATTTATGAGCAATTACAAAGTATTTATGAGTTATTAAGAAAGAGAGAAGAAGTAATTGCGCCTATTATGAGTATAAGTACAGAAAAAAAGAAACGTACCTTTTCTATTAATAAAGAAATATTAGCAAAACTAGACGTTATATCAGAATCGAAAGGAATTCAAAAATCTAAACTTGTAGAAGAGGCGTTACAACAATTTTTACAACAATATGATTTTAATAGCACGTCCCATTTTGATAACTAAAGAAAAGGATACTATGTTCATTGTAAGAACGAGTATCCTTTTTAGGTTGTACTAATATTGTGAATTAAGTATAAGTGCGTATCCTTTATAATAAAAATCTGGATCGCATATTAGAGAAATACTTAATTTACCTTTTGAATTCTTCCATCAATAATTGGCTGAATTGGTTCCTTTAATTGTTTTACGTAATCGACTAGCGCTTCAAAGTCGTTTGGACCAGTTTCTGCATTTTTACCATTTTTAAATGATACGAATCCATCACCGCCAGAAGCTAAGAAGGCATTTGCAACTACGCTATACGTTTTAGATGGAGATAATTCTTCTCCGTTTGTTAAACGTATATTTGTAACTTTTTCACCGTTTGGTTTATTCGCATCCCACGTATATTGAATACCTGAAATTTGAAGCATTCTCGTCGTTCCTTTTTGCCATTGTTGATTTAAAATGTCGCGAATATCTTGACCTGTTAAATCTACTTTAATCAATTGGTTTCCAAAAGGCTGAATGCCATATAATTCGCCCCATGTAATATCGCCAGCATCTAAGTCATTACGAATGCCACCAGGATTCATAAGTGCGATTTGAGCTTGCATCGTTTGACGTTGTGCATCGGCAATTACATTCCCAAGAGTAGATTCACCAGCATCATTTTGTTTACGGTCGATAGGTGCTGTAGATTTTCCTACCACTTCATTTACAAGTGGTGCGATTTTTTCTTTATATTGATCTATTTTTTGTTTTACTTGTTTATCAGGTTCTGCACCTTCATGATATGTTGTAATCACTTCAGCTTTTTTCTTTACAATATCTTTTGTTTTACGATCAATTGTTACATCTACGTCTGAGAATGCTGTTCCGTAAGAGTTCGCTTGGACGATTAGTTTATTATTTACAGTACCATTTACATACGTGTGACTATGCCCACCGAAAATAACATCAACTTCTGGATCTGTTTCATTTGCAATGCGAGTAAGATCTCCATTTGTCACACCAGACTCATCAGTTGTTCCGCCGACATGGGCAAGGACGACGATGGATTTAACACCGAGACGCTTTAATTGTTGCGCTGATTTATTAATTGCTTCTACTTCGTCAGTGATTTGTACATTTTTAAGCATAGTAGGCATAACGACGTTTGGTGTATCAGTTGTAACAACGCCAATGAATCCTACAGGCACACCAGCTACCATTTTCACAGTAAATGGTGGTAAAAATAAGCGGCCAGTTGATTTGTTATAGAAGTTAGCAGCGACATAAGGGAAGTTAGCACCTTTGAAATTGCCAGTTTTCTCGTGATATCCACCGTAAATGAGGCGTTTCATTTCATCGATACCTTCATCAAATTCATGGTTACCGATTGTACCAACATCAAACTTTAAGTCATTTAAAAATTCAATCGTTGGTTCGTCTTGTAATAATGCTGAAACTGGTGGACTAGCTCCGACAATATCGCCAGCATGTACGAGAAGTGTATTCGGGTTTTGCTTTTTACGTTCTTTTAAATAAGTAGCTAAGTAATCAGCGCCACCAGCTTCTTTGTTGTTAATTTTTTTAACAGTATCTAGTTGTCCATGGAAATCATTAATACCAAGCATTTGTACGTCTACGTAGCGGTTTTGTTCAGCTGGAGTCTGAGATGGGGGAGCGGCAAATACGGTTGAAAAAGTAATGGTGCTTAAAACGGCAACAGCAGGAATGATTTTTTTCCACATAATCTAATTCTCCTTTTTTTATAATCTGACATCATACGACATAATTTTAATAGATTCATAGGATTATATCTATATAAAAATTTAGTTTTTTCGAAAAATTAACATATTTACAAAAGGTGAATAATAGAGTAAAGAACCTTTTTTATTGTCGAGTTCATTGTGTATCTACTATAATGGAGAAAAAAGTAAAAGGTGAGTAGCATGAAGAAAAAGAAACAAAGACAAATGCAAAGACAATCGCAAGTGAATAAACCAGAGAAAGAGTCGCTTACATTAGGAGATCAATTAAATGATTCACTCATGCAGCAATTAAAGAATAAGAAGAAAGAATTGCAAGTGAGAGAAGAAGAAAAAGAGGCAGCTGAACTGGAAAGAAAGCGCCAAGAACAAAAAGAACGTGAAAAGAATAAATCATTTGAAGAACTGTTAAGTGAAAGTAGCCTTACTTGGAAAGACTTTAAATAATATAAAAAATGATCAGTGTATACCGCTGATCATTTTTTTGACGAGCTTGTAAGAGAAGGGGAGTTTACATGAGAAAAATTGTAGTCGTTCCGCATGAAAATCATTGGAACGAAAAATTTCAAATGGAGGCCGAACGATTAAAATCGGCGATGCCAGAAATGGTGAAAGTCCATCATATTGGAAGTACGTCAGTGCCAGGGTTGGCAGCTAAACCAATTATAGATATGATTATGGAAGTAGAGAGTATCGACAGAGTAGATCATTGGAATGAACGTTTTGAAGAGCTTGGTTATATCGTAAAAGGGGAAAATGGTATTTCAAGACGTCGTTATTTTATTCATGGAACTGAGGAAAAACGCTCGTATCACTTACACGTTTTTGAAAAAGGAAATCCTGAGATAGTGAGGCATTTAGCGTTTCGTGATTATATGATGGCTCATTGTGAAGAAGCAGAGGCATATGCAACTTTAAAGAAAGAATTAGCCGAAAAGTATACAGATGATGGGACGTTATATACGGAAGGAAAAAATGAGTTTGTGCGAAATGTTGATGAAAAAGCGAAGAAATGGTTAGAAAATAACGTAAATGAATGAGTTTGCATTATTTTTGAAGGTGTATAAAATTATTATGTAAACTGTACATATGTTTTGACTTTTTGGTTGAATCTTGTTGAAATAAAGTGGTGGCTTATAAAAAATGTAAGAATGAAAGGGAGACGACTGTGCACATTCCAACAACTACACTTCATAATGGCGTAAAAATGCCGATGATTGGTCTAGGCGTTTATAAAGCGAAAGAAGGCGACGAAGTAAAACAAGCAGTAAAAACAGCGTTAGAAGTTGGATACCGTTCGATTGATACAGCAACTGTATATGAAAATGAAAGCGGTGTCGGAGAAGCGGTTCGTGAATCAGGGATTCCAAGAGAAGACATATTTATTACAACAAAAGTTTGGAACGACGATCAAGGATACGAGGAAACACTTGAGGCGTTTGAAAAAAGCTTAAAGAAATTACAAATGGACTATGTAGATTTATATTTAATACATTGGCCAATAAGAGGAAAGTATGTCGATACGTACCGAGCGTTAGAAAAACTGTATGAAGAAGGTAAAGTGCGTGCAATTGGTGTTTCTAATTTTCATAAACATCATTTAGAACTGTTATTACCAAATTGTAAAGTGAAGCCTATGGTAAACCAAGTGGAACTTCATCCGATGTTAGCGCAATTTGAATTGCGTAATTACTGTCAAGGTGAGCAAATTCAAATGGAAGCATGGAGCCCGTTAATGAGAGGCGGGGAAGTATTTCAGCACCCGATTATTCAGGCCATTGCTATTAAATATGAAAAAACACCTGCGCAAGTTATATTAAGATGGGATATTCAAAGCGGAGTAGTGACAATTCCTAAATCTGTTACACCATCTCGTATTAAGGAGAATTTTACTATCTTTGATTTTTCACTAACAGAAGAAGAGATGACTCAAATTAATACGTTAAATCGTAATTTACATGTAGGAACGAATCCTGATAAATATGATACGATATAAAAAGACGCTACCAGTATGGTAGCGTCTTTTTAACGATGTAAAGCGTAGGTATCACATTTAGCAATTTGCTGAAGTTGTATATATTCTGCTGTTGTTAACTGTGTTTGTTTACTAGCCTGTACATTTTCTTGCAATTGCCCAATAGAGCTTGCACCAGGTATAACAGCTGCAACAGTTTCGTTATGTAAGCAATATTGAATAGCTGTTCCTGTTAAAGAGCTTTCCCCGATTATTTCTTTTACACTCGCGAGTGTCGCACATAATTCATCGTAAGAATAAGAAAGGTAATCTTTTTCTTTTACTCTTTCTATCTTTCTTGCATTATTGTCAGTTAAAATTCCTTTTGCAAGTGGTCCGCGAGCAATAATGCTAATTTGATGTTCCCTGAAAAGTGGGAACCATTCTTCAGGGCGACGATTTAAAAGGCTATATTCCATTAGCACACTAACGATATTTGAACGTTTTGCATACTCACGGATGACATTTGGACGTATAGAAGAAATACCGTAATGGCGAATGATACCTTCTTTTTTTAATTCTTCAAAGGCTTCAATTGTTTCATCTATTGGATCTTCAATCGTCCCGCCGTGAAGTTGATAAAGATCAATATAATCCGTTTGAAGTCTACGTAAACTTTCTTTCACTTCAGCCTTTATGTAATCTTTAGAAGGATCCCAAGACCAGCCGTTTTTTTCTTCTGTCCATCGATTTCCAACCTTCGTTGTAAGAACAATTTGATCTCGTTTCCCTTTTAATGCTTTTCCAACAAATTCTTCGTTTAATCCGTAATCATATAAATCCGCTGTATCAAAAAAATTGATGCCTAAATCGATTGCTTCATCGATAATACGCATAGCTTCTGTTTCAGATGTACCGAGAGACATACAGCCAAGTCCCATTTCTGTAACAAACAAATCTGAGTTTCCTAATTGACGTTTTTTCATAGGTCAACCTCCTTACCTTTATTGTACGAAAGGGAAAAGAGGTTGACAAACGTTTACTTTTTATTTGCTGTAATCCACTCCTGCACAGTTGTATACTCTTTGCCATATTGTTTTAGCTTATGACGAATTTGCCATGCTTTTCCGACTAAAGTGACGCGATTTGGTAAAATATAAACTTTCATTTCTATCACGCTCCTTTCAATGTGGTAAAATGTATGAGGAAAGAATAGGAAATAGAACAGGGAGATGAAGTAGTATGAGTAATCTTGCAGAGAGAACAGTAAAAACTGAACCAATTTTTGATGGTAGAGTTATAAAAGTTCGTGTTGATGATGTAGTATTACCAAATGGAGCAATGAGTAAACGTGAAATTGTAAATCACCCTGGTGCAGTTGCTATTATTGCTATTACTGATGAGGGGAAAATTGTGCTTGTTGAGCAGTATCGCAAAGCGCTTGAAAAGGCGATTATAGAAATTCCGGCCGGCAAGTTAGAACCAGGTGAAAAACCAGAGGTGACAGCAGTTCGTGAATTAGAAGAGGAAACAGGATATGTATGTGAAAATATGGAGCTTATTACTTCTTTCTATACATCTCCAGGATTTGCAGATGAAATTTTATATGTATATAAAGCGACAGGTTTGACGAAAAAAGAAAATAAAGCTGAGTTAGATGAAGATGAGTTTGTGGAATTGATGGAAGTATCGCTAGAAGAAGCGATGACTCTTATGAAAGATCTTCGTATTCATGATGCGAAGACGATGTTTGCAGTACAATATTTACAACTACAAAAATAAACACTCGCCAAAGGCGAGTGTTTTTTAATTGATTTTTGCGTATACGCGTGCATCACGTAAGCTACCATCTGGTGCTATGAAATCATTTTCCATTGTACCTTCTAGAATAAATTCTAAGCGTTCTGCTAGGTTACATGCATTTGTATTTGTTGCATCAATACGAATTTCAACTCTTCTAGCACTTAGCTTATCAAAGGCAAATTGAATGGCCCCTTTAATGGCTTCAGTCATATAGCCTTGTTTTGTATAAGTGCTATGCAGCCAGAAGTGAAGTGAAAACTTTGGAATATCCCAGTTTTCAGGTTTGAGCGTTATAGCTCCGATGAATGTACCCGATACTTTATCGTATAAGTGAAAATCAAGTGTTTCACGAAGTAAAAACTGTCCGTGAGCATTACGAACGATTTCTTCAGCACTTTCTTCTGTTTCAGCGTTAATTGGCATCCACGGTACTAAGTCTTCTAGAGAAGCTTGGATTGCTTCATACACTTCTGCACCATCACCTGGAAATGGCTTACGAACTTGTAAGCGTTCAGTTTGAAATAATGTTGGAAAATCTAATAATAATGGTTTCAAGAGAAATCCCTCCTATTCTCTACTTTTAGTTTAGCAAAGTAGAGCGGAATTTCAATGTTAATTCGTCATACTTTTTTCTTTCTTTCATACATTTTTAGTAAGAGTGTGAACGGAGGGAAGAAAAATGTGGAGAAAAACTTGGCAAGACCGTGTAATGTCTCACATACAGGAGAACTCTTCATTATATATATTTAACGCTGTTTTATTATTGATGGGAGTAATATTTGGGGCCATTCTTGTAAATAGTCTACAATTAAATCAAAAACAAGATTTATCATTTTATTTACAACGTTTTTTTGGACAAGTTTCTAAAGGAGAATTTGCTATTGCAAGCGAAATGTTTCGAGAAAGTTACTTTTCGCAATTAAAATACATTGGATTTATTTGGATTTTGGGGATTTCAATTATTGGATTGCCACTTATTTTTATTTTATTGTTCGTAAAAGGAGTAGTTGTCGGATTTACAGTAGGTTTTTTAGTCAGTCAGCATGGATGGAATGGATTATTATTAGCATTCGTTTCTGTATTGCCACAAAACCTCATTATTATTCCAGTATTTCTCGTGATGACAACAATTGCAGCAAGCTTTTCCTTACGCATGATTAGGCATCAATTTATTCGGAAAATAACCGAGCCGCTATTACCGTTATTAATTCGTTATACATGCTTCTTTCTCGTAATTGGAGCGGTGTTAGCTCTTGCTTCTAGTGTAGAAGCTTATGCATCACCAGTTTTAATGAAAGAAGTCGTTGAGGCTATTAATAAACAATAAATATTTTATGAGAATAATTATCAATTTGTTTTTATTGTTTTTCTTTTGACAGAAGCCCTTCTTCTGATATAATGGTGTAAGAGTGGCGAGGAGGGAGTAGTACCGAATGGAAGAAAGAATTGAACGAATTAAGAAGCAATTACATGCAGCGAGCTACAAATTAACACCGCAACGTGAAGCAACAGTTCGTGTGCTGCTAGAAAATGAAGAAGATCATTTAAGCGCAGAAGATGTTTACCTCCTTGTAAAAGAAAAGTCGCCAGAGATCGGATTAGCAACCGTCTATCGAACTTTAGAACTATTATCTGAGTTAAAAGTTGTCGATAAGATTAACTTCGGAGACGGTGTTTCACGCTATGACTTACGCCAAGAAGGTGCGCAGCGTTTCCACCATCATTTGATTTGTACACAATGTGGTGCTGTACAAGAAATACAAGAAGATTTACTTGGTGAAGTGGAAAGGAAAGTAGAACGTGACTGGAGCTTTAAGGTGAAAGATCATCGTTTAACATTCCATGGGATTTGTAAAAATTGTCAAGAAAATGAAACGGATGAAAAATAACCTTTTCCTATTTATCTAGGAAGAGGTTTTTTTATTTGAATAAGGTATAAATTGGTGAAAGCTTGGCATATGTTGTAATAACTTATATTTTGGAGGAATTTATAATGCGCCGAGCTTTAAAATTAACTTTTGATGGAATAAAAGTATTTTTATTATTTACAAGTTGTACGATTTTGTTTTATTTCGCTATACTATGGATAAATGAAGAATATGAAAGCTATCATCGTTATGAAAAACCAAAAGAAGAGACTGTAGAAAAAGTATCAGGGAATGAAGAGCCGGCAAAAGATGCTTTCGTAAATAGAATGATGTTTTTCTATGAAAATGGGGAGTAGTGTAGATTGGAAGATCAATTAAAAGATTTTATTCATTATATGGTTGTCGAAAAAGGGCTTGCGAAAAATACAGTTGTATCATATGAACGTGATTTAAAAAGTTATGTAAAGTATTTGCAAAATGTAGAACAAGCGAAAAGTTTTCATGAAGTGACACGCTTGCATATTGTTAATTTTCTGCAGCACTTAAAAGAAAACGGGAAATCTTCGAAAACATTAGCACGTCATATTGCATCGATTCGTTCGTTTCACCAGTTCTTACTTCGTGAACGAGCGGTAGAACACGATCCATCCGTACATATTGAAACGCCGCAAGGAGAACGGAAATTACCGAAAGTATTATCAATCGATGAAGTAGAGGCGTTACTTCAGACACCGAAAATGACGAGTGCTTTTGGAGTTCGTGATAAAGCGATGCTAGAGTTATTGTATGCGACAGGGCTTCGTGTTTCGGAATTAATTGCCTTAAACTTAGAAGATATACATTTAACGATGGGATTTGTTCGTTGCATAGGGAAAGGGAATAAAGAGAGAATTATTCCATTAGGAAGTTTAGCGACGGAAGCGATTCAAAAGTATATTGAAAAGGGAAGAAGAGAATTGATGGGTAAAAAAGTAGTAGATGCACTCTTTTTAAACCATCACGGGAATCGATTATCAAGACAAGGTTTTTGGAAGATTTTAAAACGATTGGCGAAAGAAGCAAATATTGAAAAAGAGCTTACACCTCATACGTTGCGCCATTCTTTTGCTACGCATTTATTAGAAAATGGAGCAGACTTGCGTGCGGTGCAAGAAATGCTAGGACATGCAGATATTTCAACGACGCAAATTTATACGCATGTTTCAAAAGCTAGATTAAAAGATGTATATAAACAGTTTCATCCAAGAGCATAGTTACTATGCTCTTTTTTCATAGATTCAAAAGGCTATAGTACTTCACAAAAACTTCACAAACATTTCGTACATTGTTTTCAGCAGAAGACTAGAATGTTACAATGTATTTCCTCTATACTAAATAAAGTATGAAGGAGGAAATGATGATGAAAAAACTTATTATGACTTTATTTATCGCGATGCTAGCATTGGCTGGCTGTAATACAAACAAAGAAGAACCGAAAAAAGAACAGAAATTAGAGGCTGTAAAAGTAGCAGTTCAAACAAATCCGAAAGAAATTAAACCTGGTGAAAAAACAGAAGTACAAGCACTTGTTACACAAGGAAAAGAAAAAGTAACAGATGCTGATGATGTAAAGTTTGAAATTTGGAAAGCTGGCGACGAAAAGCATGAGATGTTAGATGGTAAGCATAAAGGAAAAGGTGTTTATGCAGTAGAAAAAACGTTCGAGACGGATGGAGTATATCATATTATCGCTCACACAAATGCACGTGAAATGCATGTTATGCCAGAAGTAAAAGTGGCTGTAGGAAATGCGAAAGTAGAAGATGCGAAAAAAGAAAATAGTGATCACGGTGCAGGACATGGCGATCATAAAAGCGATACAATGATCCACCTTATGGCTAGTGATATAAAAGCAAATGCAGAATCAACAATGAAAGTTCATTTAAAACAAAAAGAAGAAGCGTTAACTGGTGCTGAAGTACAACTTGAGATTTGGAAAGATGGTGTTGAAAAGCACGAATTTATTCCAGCGAAAGAAGGAAATAAAGGAGAGTATGAAACGAAACATACTTTCAAAGAAAATGGTTCTTACAAAGTGAAAGTTCATGTTAAAAAAGGTGAACTGCATGAACATAAAGAAGAAACAGTAGAAGTAAAATAAAAAGTAGCTCTTTAGAGCTACTTTTTATTTTTATCCCACAAACGCCCAATTGATGAGGGCTAATAATCAGTGGGGAAGAAGAAAACTCCTACTGATTGAAGTTTCATTTTATATGAAGAAATAAATCATAAAATAATTAGCACTTCTTTGCATAATGGATTACAATAGAAGTGTGAAGAAAATGAGAAATTCTACGAAAATGTATTAAAAAGAAAGCGTAAACATGTTATGATATCAGTATCAGATGTCTGACATCTGACTTAGAAAAAACTAGAAATGTTTTTGAATCGTTTCAAAGTAAACGAAATAGGTTAGAAAATTATTTAAAGAAGTACTGTTTGACAATGAGAACCAAAGATAATTCTTATGGAGAACAGTTTCACTTTATAGCGTTTTGAACATACTACAAGAAGTAGAACTGAACTTATAGGAGGTCGCAGTTATGAATAAATATAAACGTATATTCCTAGTCGTAATGGACTCTGTTGGAATCGGTGAAGCACCAGATGCTGAACAATTTGGTGATTTAGGATCTGATACAATTGGTCACATTGCTGAACATATGAATGGGTTACAAATGCCTAACATGGTGAAATTAGGTCTTGGTAACATTCGTGAAATGAAAGGTATCTCTAAAGTAGAAAAACCACTTGGATATTATACAAAAATGCAAGAAAAATCTACTGGTAAAGATACAATGACAGGACACTGGGAAATCATGGGTCTTTACATTGATACACCATTCCAAGTGTTCCCTGAAGGATTCCCGAAAGAATTACTTGATGAATTAGAAGAAAAAACAGGTCGTAAAATCATCGGTAATAAACCAGCTTCTGGAACTGAGATTCTTGATGAGCTTGGTCAAGAACAAATGGAAACAGGCTCTTTAATCGTTTACACTTCTGCTGATAGCGTATTACAAATCGCAGCACACGAAGAAGTAGTGCCGCTTGATGAATTATATAAAATTTGTAAAATTGCACGTGAATTAACGTTAGATGAGAAGTACATGGTAGGTCGCGTTATTGCTCGTCCATTCGTTGGTGAGCCTGGAAACTTTACACGTACACCAAACCGTCATGATTATGCATTAAAACCATTCGGCCGTACGGTAATGAATGAATTAAAAGATAGTGACTACGATGTTATTGCTATCGGTAAAATCTCTGACATCTATGATGGTGAAGGGGTAACTGAATCACTTCGTACGAAGTCTAATATGGATGGAATGGATAAGCTTGTAGATACATTAAATATGGACTTTACAGGTCTTAGCTTCTTGAACTTAGTTGACTTTGATGCATTATTTGGACACCGTCGTGATCCACAAGGATACGGAGAAGCTCTACAAGAGTACGATGCTCGTCTTCCAGAAGTATTCGAAAAACTAAAAGAAGATGATTTATTATTAATTACAGCAGACCATGGTAATGATCCAGTTCACCACGGTACTGATCATACACGTGAATATGTACCGTTATTAGCATATAGCCCAAGCATGAAAGATGGCGGACAAGAATTATCACTTCGCCAAACATTTGCTGATATTGGTGCAACGGTAGCAGAAAACTTCGGTGTGAAAATGCCAGAATACGGAACAAGCTTCTTAAACGAGCTAAAGAAATAGGGGGATAAACAAATGAATCGTGAACTTATTACAAAATCAGCTTCATACTTAAAAGAGAAATTTCAAGAAACACCACAAGTAGGACTAATCCTTGGATCTGGACTAGGTGTACTAGCAGAAGAAATCGAGAACGCAGTAACAGTACCTTACAGTGAAATCCCTGAATTCCCAGTATCAACTGTAGAAGGTCATGCAGGTCAACTAGTATTCGGTACACTTCAAGGTGTAACAGTAGTAGCAATGCAAGGGCGTTTCCACTTCTATGAAGGATACGACATGCAAAAAGTAACATTCCCAGTTCGTGTTATGAAAGAACTAGGTGTAGAAACGGTTGTTGTAACAAATGCAGCTGGTGGTGTAAATACATCATTCGAACCAGGCGACCTTATGTTAATTTCAGACCACATTAACTTCATGGGTACAAATCCATTAATCGGACCAAATGATTCTGAAATGGGTGTACGTTTCCCTGATATGTCTACATCATACACAGTAGAGCTTCGCGAAATGGCGAAACAAGTTGCAGCAGACTTAAATATTAAAGTACAAGAAGGTGTATACGTTGGAATGACAGGTCCTGTATATGAAACACCTGCTGAAATTCGTATGCTTCGTACACTTGGCGGAGATGCAGTTGGTATGTCAACAGTACCTGAAGTAATTGTAGCGCGTCATGCTGGTATGAAAGTACTTGGTATTTCTTGTATTTCAAATATGGCAGCTGGTATTTTAGATCAGCCACTTCACCATGATGAAGTAATTGAAACGACAGAACGTGTTAAAGCTAACTTCTTAGCATTAGTAAAAGCAATCGTAAAACAAATGAAGGGGTGACCTCACAATGAGAATGGTGGACCTAATTGCAAAAAAACGTGACGGACATGCATTAACGACAGAAGAAATTAACTTTATTGTTGAAGGATATACGAATGGTGATATTCCTGATTATCAAGTAAGTTCACTTGCAATGGCAATTTTCTTCCAAGATATGAACGATCAAGAACGTGCTGATTTAACGATGGCAATGGTAAACAGCGGTGATACAATCGACTTATCAGCTATTGAAGGAGTAAAAGTAGATAAGCACTCAACAGGTGGCGTTGGTGATACAACAACACTTGTATTAGGTCCATTAGTAGCCGCTTTAGGTGTACCTGTTGCAAAAATGTCTGGACGTGGTCTAGGACATACTGGTGGTACAATCGATAAATTAGAAGCAGTTCCAGGATTCCATGTTGAAATCGAAAATGATGAATTTATGCGTCTTGTGAATGAAAACAAAATCGCAGTTATTGGTCAAAGTGGAAACTTAACACCTGCGGATAAAAAATTGTATGCACTTCGTGATGTAACAGCAACAGTAAACTCAATTCCGCTTATTGCAAGCTCGATTATGAGTAAAAAAATTGCTGCTGGTGCAGATGCAATTGTTCTTGATGTAAAAACTGGAGCAGGTGCATTTATGAAAACAGATGAGGATGCAAAACGTTTAGCAGAAGCAATGGTGCGCATTGGTAATAACGTTGGTCGTAATACGATGGCTGTTATTTCTGATATGAGTCAACCACTTGGTGAGGCTATTGGTAACGCACTTGAAGTGCAAGAAGCAATTGATACGTTACAAGGTAAAGGACCAAAAGATTTAGAAGAGTTATGTTTAACACTTGGAAGTCAAATGGTATACCTTGCTGGACAAGCTTCATCTTTAGAAGATGCACGTGAAAAATTAATTGAAGTCATGAACAACGGTAAAGCGCTAGAATCATTTAAAACGTTCTTATCAGCGCAAGGCGGCGATGCATCTGTTGTTGATGATCCTTCTAAATTACCACAAGCACAGTTTAAAATTGAAGTAGAAGCGAAGGAAGACGGTTATGTATCAGAAATCGTTGCAGATGAAATCGGAACAGCAGCAATGCTTTTAGGAGCAGGACGTGCGACGAAGGAATCTGAAATTGATTTAGCTGTTGGCTTAATGCTTCGCAAAAAAGTAGGGGACAGCGTGAAAAAAGGTGAATCCCTTGTTACCATTTACGCAAACCGTGAAAATGTGGAAGATGTAAAAGCAAAAATTTATGAGAACATGAAGATTGCTAACGAACATGTAGATGCACCAACATTAGTGCACGGCATCGTTACTGAATAATAAAGAAAGGCCAGGGAGTATTTCTCCTTGGCTTTTTTTACTATTTTTTGTTTATAATAATAATGGGTGAAATTATGATTAGAATTTGTGCAATAACAAAAACAGATGAAGTATTATATGATGTTTCGCTAGAAGAAACAACGAAAGACCATATTGTATGGTATTGGCTAGATTTATATAAGCCAACGAAAGAAGAGTATACATACATTTTGCAAGATCATTTTAAGTTCCATCCCCTTGCAATTGAAGACTGTATAGAATATGTACAGAGGCCAAAAGTTGATTTTTATGATGGATATAACTTTTTAGTTCTTCATGCATTTGGTGAGGATGGATTAGAACCGCACGAGATTGATTTATTTATTAGTGATCGTTTCATTGTCTCTTTCCACTTTTCTCATAACAATGCAATCGAAAGAGTATGGAAAACACTTGGAGAAAAGAAGCGTATTAAAAATAGTCCTTTACACGTAGCGCATACAATTATCGACCAAATTGTAGATGACTATTTTGCGCCTGTATATTACATTGAGGATCATTTAAATGCAATTGATGATAATTTAACGGGTGAGACAGCAGGAAGTGTGCTAGAAGAAGTATTTGATATACGTGCAGATTTATCGAAGCTAAGGCGCACAATCATTCCGATGCGTGATTTATTGTATCGTATTTTAAATTCGACTCGTTTTTACGGTATAAGTGATCATGAGATTTACTTTAAAGATATACATGACCATTTGCTGAAACTAACAGAAATGATTGAGGCAAGCCGGGAGTTAACGGCAGATATTCGAGATAGCTATTTTTCATTAAACTCACATCATATGAATAACATTATGAAAACATTAACTGTATTCTCGACTATTTTCATGCCATTAACATTTATAGCGGGAGTATACGGAATGAACTTTACGCATATGCCAGAGCTTGGTGGACAATATAGTTATTTTATTTGTCTACTTCTAATGGCGCTAATTGGCGGTGGCATGATGGCTTGGTTTTATAAAAAAGGATGGTTTAAGTAAAAAAACACCGAGGAAAATTCCTCGGTGTTTTTTACTTAACCAATAGCATGTAATACGAACATGGCTAAGAATAAGCATGTAACGATATACATAGACGGTGCGACTTCTTTACGCTTTCCAAGAGCAATTTTTAAGATAGGATAAGCAATAAATCCGAACGCAATGCCATCAGCGATACTATATGTGAGCGGAATCATGACGATAATTAAGAACGCTGGAAATCCTTCTGAAAAATCGTTCAGAGGAATTTGTTGAATGCTTGTAATCATCAGGCCGCCAATAATAATTAAGATTGGTGCAATGGCACTATCAGGAATTAGTTTGACAAACGGAAGTGCAAACAGTGACGCGAAGAATAACAACCCTGTAACGATAGACGTCAGACCTGTCTTTCCGCCTGCAGTAATACCTGCGGCACTCTCTACTGTTGATACGGTAGGGCTTGTGCCAAATAGACCACATGTCATTGCTGAAATTGCATTGGCTTGGTAAGCACGTGGGAATTTACGGTCATCTTCTAATAAACCGTGCAGAAGTCCCATGTTCTCAAAAATAAGCACCATGCTTAAGGAGAATGTTGCAATCCAAAACGGTAAGGAAGAAAGTTTGCCAAATGACATAGCACCAAACACATCGCCGTAATTAGCAAATGAGAATGAACTATTTCCGATTTGACTTGTATCAACAAGACCAAATAGCCATGCAATACCAGTTCCTATTGCAATCGTCCATAAAAAGTTTCCACGTACGTTAC
Source organism: Bacillus cereus (assembly GCF_007678085.1). Classification (GTDB taxonomy): domain Bacteria; phylum Bacillota; class Bacilli; order Bacillales; family Bacillaceae_G; genus Bacillus_A; species Bacillus_A cereus_BE. The sequence continues at coordinate 756,701 of NZ_VEDW01000002.1, forward strand.
GAATAAATAATACAAGTGCAACGATAAGAGTAAGTAGTGTCGCAAGAACGACAGGGTTACTTAATTTTCCCATTGCAACAGCAGTATTTGGATTCGAAACGACTAAACCACCTTTTTGCAATCCGATAAATGCTAAAAATAATCCGATGCCGACAGTAATAGCTTCCTTTAATGACTTTGGAATCGATACTGAAAGCACGCGAGCGATTGGTGTAAACGCAGCAATTGCAAAAATAATACCAGAGATGAAGACAGCTGCTAATGCTTCCTGCCAAGTTAATCCAAGCGTATGCACAGCAGTGTACGTGAAGAATGCATTTACACCCATACCAGGGACAAGAATAGCAGGTGCATTTGCCCAAAATGCCATGAGCAGACATCCGACAAATGAACTGAAAACAGTTGCTAAAATTCCAGCCTCAAGAGGAATGCCAGCATCGGATAAAATGGATGCATTTACAATCATAATATATACGATCGTGAAAAATGACGTAACTCCAGCTAAAACTTCTTGTTTTGGTGATGTTTCGTGTAAACCTAATTTAAATGTTCTTTCAAGTATTCCTTTCATGTTAAACCTTCTTTTTCATATCCCTCTCCCACCCGTGATATCTCTTTCGTAAGAGCTCACCGTCCTTTATTATATCAGAACATCATGTTTTTACAACAAGGAAAATGATAACGTTTACTTATAAATAAGATTATTTATAAATACGTAAAAATCGCTCGTATTGTTGAAATGATTTCTAATTCTCCCGATTGAATGGGAGGAGCTGCTTGTGCATGTAAAGTAGCAAAGGACGCAACTTCTCGTGGTAATTGAGCAGATTCTTCAACGAATGAGAGTGGAACAGGATTAATGTTTAAATTGTATGTACTCGCAATAGCACGAGCTTTTTCTACCGCTTGTTGCAGAGCTTGAATGAGAGCTTGCTCATAATATTTATTTGGGTGAGATATCCGAAACCGTAAGCCTTTTGCTAAATTTGCTCCATTTGAAACGGCTATATCATATACTTCCCCTGCTTTTTGTACATTTAAAACGGTAATTTCATACAAATGTTCCACACGATATCCTTGTAGTAATGCTTTATCATTTACATATTCGTACTGGGGCGTAATCGTATAAGAAATGGTTTCTATATTTTTTTCGGCAATCCCTAGCTGTTTCAGTGCATCTAATAATTGTTTAGACTGCACTGCATTCTCTTCTTGTGCCTGTTTTACATTTTTATGATCTGTACGAATACCGATCGTTAATATAACAACATTTGGTTTTGCTTTTACAATGCCTTCACCTTGCACCGTAATGGTAGCTTCTTTACCAGTATTAGTTGTACGTACGTTGTGTAAATAAGGATTCATTCCACCTTGCATGTTCCATCACCATCCTTATTTATATGTATATGTGTGAACAAAAAAGAAATTTATATGAAAAAAGTTACATAAATGAGAATGTTGAGGGAAGAAAGCATATACAACATAGGTATTTATAGATTATAATATGTGTAAATATGATAAAAAAGGGACGAGGCTAGTGAACGAAAAAAGAGAAACACTGATTTTAGAGTTATCCGGATCATTTCGAAAGATGATACGTTTATTACAAAATGATATTAATACACGTTTTGCAGAACATATGCCATATAATGAATTTTCTGTATTACGCGCTTTATTTTTAAACAGTCCACAGATGGCTTCGCAAATTGCGAGTGAAGTAAACGTAACCTCCAGTCATATTACAGCTGTTACTGATCGTCTCGTACGAAAAGGGTTTGTAGAAAGAAAGCGTTCAAATTCAGACCGTCGTATCGTGTACTTAGAAATTACAGAACACGGAAGAGAAGTAACTGAAAAACTTGAAGCTGTGCGTAAAGAATATTATAAAGAGAGATTTAAAGGTTGGAGCGACCAAGAAATCGAAATGGTATTAGAGCTATTTGGCCGCGTATTATAATAAATGAGGATAGGAAGCGAAAGCTTTCCTATCCTTTTTCTTTTGAATAAAAACATTTTGAAACTCCAATACTTTAATTAAAAAGAATCGGAGTGAAAATTTATGAAACGTATTTGTACGCTTTTCATTATGATTGGGAGTTTTTTCTGCTTTAATCAATTCGCGGATGCCGCTACGCCCCTTCAAGTCGTTCAAAAAGAATTACAACATATTTCAAATAAGCAACCTGTTTTATATTCAAAACTATGGATTCGCTCAATGCAGAATGCTATTTTATTTCATCATAGTGATAACATTCGGCATGAAGATACGATTAGTAATGTAACAAAGTCTTCTCTTGTAAAAGTAAAACAACTGCCACTTCAAAAAGCATCGCAGTACATCCCGAGATTATCACAATATATTTCTAAATTTGAGGCTGAGAATGTGCAAGTGTATTATGTTGCAGCGCGTTATGAAGTGAAAAAAGAAAATCCGTATCAGTTAAATGGCATGAATTATTTTATGCAAGTGTTTATTCAACAAGGGGGAGAATGGAGAATTGCTGAGAGCATTGTTGCTCCAACAGATCAAATCGTTGCAAATGGAGACGGGTTTGGAACAAAGCAAGAAAAAGAGTATGGGAAAAGAAGAGAGAATGTGAAATAACCTCCTCATGAGGAGGAGGTTATTTTATTTGAAATTCCAAGAGACTTTCCATTTTAATATTTTAGGTAGGAAGAAATACGTAATGAAACAAGTCACCAAAAATCCGATGTAAAAGCTAGGCAATGACTGCGCACGACTCAGCATTAAACCTCCAACCATTCCACCAAAGAAAATTGCACAACCCATAACTATTTTTTGTAGCTTTGGATATAATAAGTAGTTACCATTTCGCTCATTGACTGAACGAGCATATAAATATATACCGAGTGGTAATAAAACAATGATATGTGCGATAGGTGCAATCAATGTTTTTGCCGGCGGAATCTTTGTAAAGTTTGGTTCGTTATGACGTACTCCATTTTGATCGGTATAAGCGCTTTGTGGATCATAATTAAAGTTAATAGTAAAATCTTCTGCTGGACCAGAAATACGTATGTTTTCCATAACATCATGTATACGGCCATTCTTCTCATGAAAGTCGACATTCGAGTGAACAGCGATGACTCCTGATATAAGTGGTGGAAGTAATAACGGGAAGATGAATATAACGGCAGTGAGAAATCCTTGCGAGATAATATTCCCAGTTATTGTTCCTACGCATAATGCGAGTGTATAAATAGCGATTAATACAATTAACATATATATATAGTAACTATGAAACGGGGAAAATACTTGATATTTATTATGAAAAGTCAACCTTTTCATAATAGCAAATAGCCCCCAGTTTAAAATGACAACAGCGGCAATATTACAGATTCCAAACAACCACTTTGTTATATAAAGGTGTGAACGCTTAAAGGGCATAGACCATAACAAATCGCTAGAGTTGTTTTGTCTTTCCCATCCAATTAATGTACAAGCTAGAATGATCAGTACGCTACCTAACAGCATGACAGGATCTAGAAGTGTTAAATCAAAGTGATAATGATATACATAGTTCCATTTTTTATTGTCACTTAGAAAGTGTTGCTGTTGAATAGAAGTCATATAGTATTTATATGACAAAGTATAGAAGCTGACGAGCCAAAATAACCATACAACATATTTACTTTGTTGATATGTTCTTAGCCACAGTGCTTTTTGAAACATAGGATCTCTCCTTTAAAAAACTTTATAATTTGTTAGGCGTGATAATACAACATAAGTAATGATTCCAGCGAGAAACAAACTGATATAGTAGTTAGGTAAGAAATAAAATTGATTTATTTTATAGCCACCTAGTAATGCAAAGTAAATGGTTGTCCCCCATATCCATATTTTTAAATGTTTTTGGAAAATAAATATCTTTTGACTATTTTCATTTGGTGACCGCATATATAAATATGTCCCAAGTAGTAAATAAAATATTGTATAGAAAATAGGGACTAACATTGATTTGGTTGAATAATATTTATGAGATACTGGATTTCTTAAAGTAGTTGGATCGTTGTCCTGCTTTCGGTATTCTGGATCATAGTTATAATCAATAGAAAAGCGATATATTGGTGCAACTATATTTGTTTTTTGATTGATTTCATAAAGTTGTTCATATAGCTTATAATTTTTAGGATCGGTAGCTTCTAAATGATTTATCGTAAAAGTGTAAACTAGTGGAATAAATGTAAGTCCCATTAGTAGCCACGGAATACAAAAAACAACCTGGGAAACAATGCTTCCAGTAAAAGTACCGATGCATAGTGCAGCTGTATATACTGCAACATAAGAAACAATTGCATAAAGAAAGTATCGATGAAACGGACTAAATGATTGATAATCAAAATGAATAGTTGTTCTATAAATAACATACATAAGAATCCAATTTACAAGTAATGAGCTCACAATACAAAAGGAACCGAAAGCCCATTTCGATAAGAAAACATCTTTTCTTTTAAACGGCATCGTCATAAGTAGTGTATTAGATTGGTTGCTACGTTCCCACCCTATCAATAAGCAGGCTAAAGCAATGATAAGAAGAGTTAACCAAAAACTATTACCTTCTCCTGAAGAAAAGGTATAAAAATAATAATACTGTTTCCCTTTTTCTTGTAATTCGTAATATTTATCGAGTTCCATCTGAGCACTTCTATAGTATCCTAAAGATAAAAGATAAAGCGAACTAAAGAAGAATAGTAACACAGCATATTTCCCGCGTTTCCAATTCCACATCCACAACGCCTTATGAAACATACCCATCCTCCTCCAGTGTCGTAACGAAGACATCTTCAAGTGACATTGTTAATTCTTCAATGAGTATAGGCTGTTCTTTATAAAACTTCTCCAGTGTTGTAGCCACATTTCCCTCAATTAAGATTGTAAATACTTTTCCTGTTTGATTTAATATTTTAATATTGCTTAAGTTTTCTAGTTTTTGAGGTAATGACCGTTCATAAGCTACTTGTATTTTTGCAAATCGTGATTTTGCATCGTCTAGTGATGTAATAGACGAGATATTATGGCCTTTTAATATAATGATTGTATCTGCGATTTGTTCCACCTCATCTAAATGGTGAGTTGAGATGAAAATGGTAATCTCTTTATCTGCAACTTCTCCAACGAGAAATTGGAGGATTTGCCGTTTCACGATAGGATCAAGTCCGTTTGTCGGTTCATCTAAAATGATATATTCTGCTTTTGTAGAAACGGCTAAAATGATGGCAAGTAGTGCTTTCATTCCTTTTGAATAGCTACGAATCCGTTTGTTTGGTAAGTTAAAACGTTCTAACAGTTCATAGAAATATGCTTCATCAAATGCGGTATAAACTTCTTTATAAAACTTTACAATTTCTTTTATCGTATATCCGTTCAATATGTTAGTAGAATCCGGAACATATACGATTTTTTGTTTTATTTCAGGACACTGATGAATGTTTGTATCTTCATATGTAATAGTCCCTGCATCAGGGTCTAAAATGCCGACCATCGTTCGTAATAAAGTTGTTTTCCCCGCACCGTTTCTTCCGAGTAATCCGATAATACTTCCTCTTTGTAATGTGAAAGAAACATCATCTAAAATCGTTTGATTATCAATTGTTTTCTTCAAGTTCGTCACTTTCAGCATCCGCATTTCCTCCAATCTCTTTGTAGTATGAATCTATCCAATCATGAATTTTATCTTTCGTAACACCAAGATAAGAGGCTTCTAATAGTAATTGATGAAATTGCTTTTCAACCATAGCGATTTTCCTTTCGTCTAATGATGGGGTAATCGATTGGGATACAAATGTTCCTTTTCCTCGTAATGTTTCAATAATCCCTTGTCGCTCTAATTCTTGATACGCTTTACTCACTGTATTTGGATTTATAACGAGTAAAGAAGCGAGTTCGCGTACAGAAGGAAGTTTATCACTTGGAGCTAACATGTTTTTCAATACGAGTTCTTTTATATTTTGAACAATTTGTTCCCATATCGGAGTGTTGCTTCTTGGATCAAGTTGAATATGCAAGAGCAATGTCTCCTTTCTGATATGTATTAAGTGTACTACTGTGTATAATACACTTAATACAATATAGGCGATGAATATATTTGTCAACTGAAACTTTTAGAAAAATATGGTATTAAAAAATAATAAATTGGAAAAAATAGGTTTGATATAGAATGGAGGGTTAGTCATGAAGCGAGTTTTTGGAATACTTGTTTGTTTCATGTTATTGCTTTCTGGTACTTCAGTTAGTTTCGCACAATCTGAGAAGACGAAGCAGGAGAAAACAGAAGAAACAGCGCCGAAGTTAGCGGAACAAGCGTCGTCAGCAATTGTAATTGAACAAGATACAGGTAAAGTTTTGTTTGATAAAAATCCAAATGAGAAGTTACCACCTGCTAGTATGACGAAGATTATGACAATGCTATTAATTATGGAACAAGTTGAAAAAGGAAAACTAAAACTGACCGATAAAGTTAGAGCAAGTGAGCATGCAGCTTCAATGGGTGGATCACAAATCTTTTTAGAGCCTGGAGAAGAGATGACGGTAAATGAAATGCTAAAGGGTATTGCAATTGCATCTGGAAATGATGCGTCTGTTGCAGTAGCAGAGCATATCGCTGGTTCAGAAGAAGGTTTTGTAAATATGATGAACAAAAAAGCGAAAGACTTAGGACTGAAAAATACGCATTTTCAAAACCCAACAGGTCTTCCGGCTAAAGACCATTATTCTACAGCGAATGATATGGCTATAATGGCGAAAGAATTAATGAAGTACCCACTTATTCGCAAATACACAGGTAAATACGAAGATTATTTACGTGAAGATACGGATAAAAAGTTTTGGCTCGTTAATACGAATAAGTTAGTCCGTTTTTATCCTGGAGTAGATGGTGTGAAAACAGGGTTTACGACTGAAGCGAAATATTGTTTAACAGCATCGGCTGAAAAAAATGGGATGCGTGTTATTTCAGTTGTTATGGGAGCACCTACATCGAAAGAACGGAACAATCAAGTGACGAAGCTTCTTGACTACGCATTTGGTCAATATATGACAAAGAAATTGTATACACGAGGCGAAAAAATTAAGACTGTACAAGTAGGAAAAGGGAAAAAAGAAAAAGTAGATTTAGTTGCGTCAGACAATGTGTCTCTTCTTATGAAGAAAGGCGAAAATATGGACAAAGTAAAGCAAGAAGTAATTGCTGAAAAGAAAGTGAAAGCGCCGATTAAAAAAGGTGACGCACTTGGTACACTTGTTATTAAAAAAGATAAAGATGTTTTATTAAAACAAACAATTGTAGCAAAAGAAGATGTTGCTGCAGCGAGCTGGTGGGAGTTATTTAAAAGAAGTTTTGGGATGTTTTCAACATCAAAATAGCGGCAAATATTTTGCCGCTTTTCTATTCGTATGAAAGTAAATAATTGCTGAATGGTTTCACTTTATGACGAAATAGTTCTTCTTTTGTCAGTAGGAAGGATTCTTATGTTGTATCACGAAAATCTTTATGTATGTAAATGAGTACAGTTTGAGCATAAGGAGGAAATCGTGTGAGTCTTTCCATGCAATTAGAAGTAAAACGTGACGTCCTATGTGTGAGACTAGCGGGTGAATTAGATCATCATACTGCTGAAGAGTTGCGAACGAAAGTAACAGATATGATTGAGACACATGGTGTTCATCATATTGTTTTGAGCCTAGAGAACTTATCGTTTATGGATAGTTCTGGTTTAGGTGTTATATTAGGCCGATATAAGCATGTAAAGGGATTAGGGGGAGAAATGGTTGTTTGTGCAATTTCACCGCCTGTTAAACGTTTATTTGAAATGTCGGGCTTATTTAAAATTGTTCGCTTAGAAGAAAGTGAAGCGCATGCGCTCGCGACGTTGGGGGTGGCATAAATGAGAAATGAAATGAACCTTCAATTTTCGGCATTAAGTCAAAATGAATCGTTTGCTCGCGTTACAGTAGCTGCTTTCATTGCGCAACTAGACCCAACAATGGAGGAACTTACGGAGATTAAAACAGTTGTGTCAGAAGCAGTTACGAATGCAATTATTCATGGGTACGAAGGAAATGCAGAAGGTGTTGTTTATATTTCTGTAATTTTGGAAGAAGCAATGGTGAAACTCACGATTCGAGATGAAGGGATTGGCATCTTTGATTTAGATGAAGCAAGACAACCCCTTTTTACAACTAAACCTGAATTAGAGCGTTCCGGAATGGGATTTACTATCATGGAAAATTTTATGGATGAAGTAGAAGTTATTTCAAACGAATCTTTCGGGACAACAATCCATTTGACAAAATACTTATCAAATAGTAACGCTCTATGCAATTAAGGAGAATAGCCTATGGACATAGAGGTCAAAAATGAGAAGAAGAAACCTCAGTTAAAGGACCACGAGCTAAAAGCGTTAATTCAACAAAGTCAAGATGGAGATCAACAAGCGAGAGATACAATCGTTCAAAGTAATATGCGTCTCGTATGGTCGGTTGTGCAGCGTTTTCTTAATCGAGGATACGAACCAGACGATTTATTTCAAATTGGATGTATTGGACTCTTAAAATCGGTAGATAAATTTGATTTATCTTTCGACGTGAAATTTTCAACATATGCAGTTCCAATGATTATTGGCGAAATACAGCGATTTTTACGTGATGATGGATCAGTGAAAGTAAGTAGATCTTTAAAAGAAACAGGAAATAAAATACGAAAGATGAGAGACGAACTTTCGAAAGAATTTGGAAGAGCCCCAACGATTAATGAAGTAGCCGAAGCGTTAGAACTGACGCCAGAAGAAGTGGTTCTGGCGCAAGAAGCGAGTCGTGCTCCTTCATCCATACATGAAACGGTGTATGAAAACGACGGGGATCCAATCACTATTTTAGATCAAATTGCTGATCAATCTGAAACGAAATGGTTTGATAAAATTGCTTTAAAAGAAGCAATTAGAGAATTAGATGATCGAGAACGTTTAATTGTGTATTTACGCTACTATAAAGACCAAACTCAATCAGAAGTAGCGGAACGAATAGGCATTTCGCAAGTACAAGTTTCAAGACTTGAAAAGAAAATATTAAAGCAGATGAAAGATCGAATAGATGAATAGCTATCTATTCGATCTTTTTTATGAATTTAATAGGAAGGGACTATAAACTTTCTTAAAAATTAACAGAATTTATTGATAATTTAGTAAATTTAAAATATAATCCAAGTATGAACTTGTCACAAAGGGGGAAGGAAATATGGAAACGAGGCAACAATGGGGAACGAGGGCTGGATTTATTTTCGCAGCGGTCGGATCTGCCGTTGGATTAGGAAACATATGGCGTTTTCCTTATACAGCGTATGAAAATGGGGGAGGCGCATTCTTTTTACCGTACTTATTCGCATTATTAACGACTGGTATTTCATTATTAGCGTTTGAATTTGCTCTTGGGCATCGTCACCGTGGTTCCGCGCCACTTACGTTCTTCCGTATTAGTCCACGTGCTGAATTTATCGGATGGTGGCAAATGTGCGTAACGTTTATCGTTTCAACATATTATGCAGTAATTATTGCTTGGTCTATTTCTTATACGTACTTTGCGATTACTGGAGCATGGGGGAAAGATACGCAATCATTTTTATTTAAAGAGTATTTACATGTTGCAGATAAGCCTGGACAGTTTGGAGGGCTCGTACCGGAAGTATTAATTCCATTAGCTCTCGTTTGGATTATTGTGCTTGGTGTAGCATTTAAAGGAGTAAAAAAAGGAATCGAGGTTGTTAACCGTATTTTTATTCCTTTACTAGTTGTTATGTTCTTTATTATCGTAGTTCGTGCAGTGACGATGGAAGGTGCGATGCAAGGATTAGATGCATTCTTTAAACCAGATTGGAGTCGTATTTTTGATGGAAAGGTATGGCTTGCTGCTTATGGTCAAATTTTCTTTAGCTTATCTTTAGCATTTGGAATTATGATTACGTATTCTAGTTATTTACCGAAAAACTCAGATACAACAAATAATGCCTTTATTACTGGGTTTGCAAACTCAGGATTTGAATTATTAGCAGGGATTGGGGTCTTTGCAGCTCTTGGATTTATGGCAAACAATATGGGAGTACCGGTTGATAAAGTAGCAAGTGCTGGTGTAGGGCTTGCGTTCGTAGTATTCCCGCAAATTATTAATGAATTACCGATGTCACCGTTATTTGGCGTATTATTTTTCTTATCATTAACGGTTGCTGGAATTACATCCCTCATTTCGCTTGCGGAAGTATGTTTCGCTGCCGTATCTGAAAAGTTCAGCTTAAGCCGCCAAAAAACAATTGGAATTATGGGGACGCTTCTTGTACTAGTTTCTCTTGTTTTTGCAACACGTGGCGGGCTTATGTTCCTAGATGTTGTGGATTATTTCGCTAACAACTTCGGATTAATTTCAATTGCATTAGTAGAAGTAGTTACGATAGGGCTCATTTTACGCCGTTTACCAGTTTATCAAAATCACGCAAACTTCGTATCTGATATCAAGTTAGGAACGTTTTGGAGAGTGAGTTTACTGGTTATTACTCCGCTTATGTTAGGTTACATGTTAATTGATGGTACAATCCAAAATATTAAAAAGAACTATGGAGATTATCCAACGGAGTTCGTCGTAACATATGGTTGGTCAATTGCAGCGGCATTCCTTATCGTTGCACTAATCATTAGTCTAAAGAAATGGAATGCACAAATACATTCAGATTCTGCTAAGCTTGAAAAAGAATGGAAAGATCGGGGTGTTTCATAATGAGCGGATCAGCGATTATGATGATGGTTATTGGTATGGTAGTCATTTGGGGAGGACTCGCATTAAGTATTGCAAATTTATTTAAGAAAAAGGCATAAACTAAAAAACATCTGTACCGAAACGGTACAGATGTTTTTTTTATGAAAAAATTGTATTAGAAAAAAATTCAATAACCATACTACAACTACGAGGAAGAGTGAAGAGGTGAATGGAAATTGGACCAAACAATTTATATTAAAATGCGTAATCGATTAAAAGTTTCTCCTACGTATGAAGTGAAACTGAGTGATGTTGCTCAACTTGCCGGAGATACTGTGGTAGTTGAGTCGCTACAGGATGAGGTAGTTTACAAAATAACAGCGCATGATAAGACGCATGTTGTAATTGATGTTATGAAAATAATTGAGATTATAAGGCAAAAAGCGGCTCATATACAAATTAATTTACTCGGTTCTGGACAAACTCTTGTTGAAATTATATATGAAAAAAAGAAAGTACATCCGATTTTCTTCGGGCTTGTATGGTTGTTACTTTTCATTGGAGCCGCCCTTGCAATCATTTATTTCCATGAAGATGTAAGTATGCAACAAGTACACCAGCGGTTATATTACATGATTACGGGAGAGTTTAAGGCACAACCACTTCTATTTCAAATTCCTTATTCAGTAGGTCTTGGATTAGGAATGGTCTTATTTTTTAATCATGTATTTCAAAAGCGAATTAATGAAGAGCCAAGTCCGTTAGAAGTGGAGATGTTCCAATACCAGCAGTCACTTGACCAATATGTAATTGTTCATGAAAACAAGGATAATATGAAACAACTTGCCGATGATTGAGTCTGGGCTTGTTATTTTAATTGGTTTGGCGGGAGGTATTGCAGTAGGTAGCGGATATGTCGCATTTTTAGCTGTACTAGGTATAATCCCCCGTCTAGCCCAATTAACGAGAAGTGGAAAGCACATTCAATATTTTGAGTGGGCAGTTATTGCAGGTACGTTAACAGGAGCTTGGTGTAGTTTGAAAAACATTACATTTCAAACGTCGCAATATTGGCTTGTTATATTAGGAATATTTTGTGGTACATTCATTGGAATGCTTGCAGCCGCATTAACAGAAGTGTTAAACGTTTTACCTATTTTAGCGAAACGAGTAGGGGTAGAAGGGAAAATCGTTGTTTTACTCGTTGCTCTTGTACTTGGCAAGGTAATAGGCTCATTGTTTCACTGGATTTATTTCGTAAAGTAGGAGGCAATATATAAATGACAGGGAGAAAACTAAAGGATGATTACGTAAATAAAGTGAAGGAGTACCATCCAAAACCAAACTATTTCATAAATTGTGTCAAGGCATTTCTTGTAGGTGGACTCATTTGTACAATCGGAGAAGTATTGATGAAATTTTATATACATTATTTTCATTTCAGTGAACAAGAGTCAGGAAATCCGACAGTTGCAACGCTTGTATTATTATCGGCGATTTTAACAGGTTGTGGTGTATATGATAAAATCGGTCAATTTGCTGGAGCTGGATCGGCCGTACCTGTTACTGGATTTGCGAATTCTATGGCGAGTGCTGCGCTAGAACATAAGAGTGAAGGGATTGTGCTTGGTATTGCTACAAATATGTTTAAGTTGGCGGGAAGTGTTATCGTTTTTGGGGTCGTTGGTGCATACGTTATTGGGTTAATAAGATATACTTTTAACATTTTTATGTCTTAAAGGAGGGGCTAGTATGAGGTTGACCGGAAAACAAACGTGGGTATTTCAAAATGATATTTATGTGAATGCAACCGGTACTGCTGTCGGTCCAAAAGAAGCTGAAGGCCCTCTCGGAAAGGATTTTGATATTTCATACGATGATTTACATTGCGGAGAGGAAAACTGGGAACTTGCTGAACGAAGATTAATGTCAGATTCAATTCAACAAGTCGTGCAAAAAGGAAACGTAAAAACATCACAAATTGATTTCTTTTTAGCGGGTGATTTATTAAATCAAACAGTGACAGCAAATTATGTTGCGCGTAAGTGGGGGATTCCCTTTTTAGGGATGTTTAGCGCTTGTGCAACTTCGATGGAGACTTTAGCTGTTGGATCAGCCTTTATAGATGGTGGATTCGCAAATCGTGTTTTAGCGACGGTAAGTAGTCATAATGCAACGGCTGAAAGACAGTTTCGTTATCCAACAGAGTATGGGGGACAAAAACCAGGAACAGCAAATTCCACTGTTACAGGTGCGGGATCCATATTAATTAGTAAAGAAAAAAGTGCCATTAAAATTACGGCGGCTACGATTGGAAAAGTGCAAGATTTAGGGATTGCGAATCCTTTAGATATGGGATCGGCGATGGCACCGGCTGCTGCTCATACAATTCAACAACATTTTGAAGATTTGAAGAGAAGTGCAGCAGATTATGATTTGATTGTTACCGGTGATTTATCAGCTATTGGGACACCAATCGCAAAACAACTGTTACTGGAAGAGGGGTATGATATTGGGCATATATATAATGATTGCGGATTAATGATCTATGATTCTGGTCAAGAAGAAGTATTTGCAGGTGGTAGTGGCTGTGCTTGTTCGGCTGTTGTCACATATGGTCATTTATTAAGCGAGATGCAAAAAGGGAATTTACAACGAATTTTTGTCGTTGCTACTGGTGCGTTATTAAGTCCGATGATGATGCAGCAGAAAGAAACCATTCCAACAATTGCACATGGTGTCGTATTTGAGAGAGTGAAGGGAGAGTGAATTGTGGATTTTATATATGCATTTCTTGTAGGAGGCGCTATTTGTGTAATTGGACAGGTATTGTTAGATTTCGCAAAGTTAACACCAGCCCATTTAATGGCTACCTTTGTAGTCCTAGGAGCAGTTTTAGATGGCTTCGGATTATACGATAAGCTTATAAAGTTTGCTGGCGCTGGGGCGACAGTTCCTATTACAAGTTTTGGACATTCTCTATTACATGGGGCAATGCATGCGGCAGAAAAACACGGATATATAGGGATTGGTATGGGTATGTTTAGTTTAACGTCTGCAGGCATTTCCGCAGCGATATTATTTTCATTTTTTGTAGCACTTATATGTAAACCGAAAGGATAAATCAAATGAGACGAAGGGTTGTTTTGGTCACAGATGGAGATGAATATGCAAAGCGAACAATTGAGCTTTTAACGAAGGAATTTGGGGGAAGGTGTATTTCAGCATCACAAAGTAATCCAACCAAATTGACAGGGAAGAAAGTTGTTGAGCTTATTATGCAAACGCCATATGACCCTGTATTTGTCATGTTTGATGACAGTGGATTTATTGGAGAAGGATCTGGTGAAAAGGCTTTAAAATATGTAGCCACACATAAACAAATTGATGTACTGGGGATTTTGGCAGTAGCGTCTAATACACATCATTGGGAATGGGCCCGTGTAGATGTAAGTGTAGATCGGAATGGGAATTTAACCGAATACGGTGTTGATAAATTTGGACTTCCAGATGGTGAAATTGGCAGAATTAGCGGAGATACAATTTATTGTTTAGATGATTTGAATGTGCCTGTCATTGTGGGAGTTGGTGATATTGGTAAGATGTGTGGAAACGATGAATGGGAGAGAGGATCACCAATTACTAAAAAAGCAATTCAGTTAATTTTGGAAAGGAGTGGATTTTATGACGAAACCTAAAAAAGTGGATATCCCTATTTCATCTTTTTTAAGTGATAATGAAAATTATTTAAAGCAAACAGTTGGATTAGGGGTTACATACGATGTTGGCATACGTAAATTTCAAATTTTAAATAAAGAAATTGGTGTGTTGTTTGTAAATGGACTTTGTGATACGAATTATATTATCCCTATTTTAGAAGAAGCGGTGGATACAAATGAAATAAGGGATGTAGAAGAAGATACAGTGAAGCTTTTAGAGAATCGTTTAATTCATCAGCAAGTAAGTAAAGTGAAAACGATGGATGAGGTAATGCTTCAAGTATTATCAGGACTCATCGTTATATTTGTTGAAGGGGAAACGGAAGCGTTTGCGATAGATGTTCGTAGTTATCCGGGCCGGACGCCGACAGAACCAGATACAGAAAAGGTAGTACGTGGCGCAAGGGATGGATTTGTTGAAAATATCGTTGTAAATACAGCGTTAATTCGTAGAAGAATACGTGATCCACGTCTTCGAAATGAAATGATTCGAGTAGGAGATAGATCACAAACGGATATTTGTATTACATATGTACAAGATGTTGCAAACCCGGATTTAGTTAAGATTATAAAACAAGAATTAAATAACATTGAAATAGATGGGATTACGATGGCAGATAAAACAGTAGAGGAATTTGTAGTGAAACAAGGTTATAATCCTTTCCCGCTTATTCGATACACAGAAAGACCCGATGTAGCAGCAAATCATCTACTAGAAGGACATGTGTTAGTACTCGTGGACACATCACCAAGTGCTATGATTACACCGACAACATATTTTCATCATTTACAACATGCAGAAGAGTTTAGACAAAATCCAGCTGTAGGTACATTTTTACGCTGGGTACGTTTTTTAGGTGTTATATTTTCGTTGTTCTTATTGCCATTTTGGTTAGTGTTTGTTTTTGATCCGACTCTTTTACCGGAAAGTCTTGCTTTCATTGGACCAAACAAGATGACGCATTTACCAATTTTATTACAAATTTTGATGGCCGAAATCGGACTCGAATTTTTAAGGATGGCTGCCATTCATACACCGACATCATTGTCGTCTGCAGCAGGATTAATTTCTGCCATATTAATTGGTCAAATTGCCATTGATGTAGGTTTGTTTGTGCCAGAAGTAATTTTATACGTAGCAGTCTCTATGATTGGAGCATATGCAACACCGAGTTATGAACTAGGGCTTGGGAATAAAATCGGGAAGCTATTTGTCATTATTTTGACAGGTATATTTCATGAAATGGGATTTGTAGTTGGAATGACGATATTAATTTTATTTTTAACGTCTATAAAAAGTTTACAAACACCGTATTTATGGCCGTTTTTACCATTTGATTGGGGAGCATTAACAAAAATTATACTCCGTCCAACGATGTCTAGTTTAAAAGTACGCCCAAGTATTGTAAAACCTCAAAATGCAAGAAGACAAAAATAAACGGGATTATACACCCGTTTATTTTTTTAGCAAAAATTTAATGTTTTTTAACAAAAATCAAACATTTTTTGTGTACACTTAGAGTAGATATTGTGTATGGAAGGGGAAGAGGACATGATTAAATTATTTGTAAGTGATTTAGATGATACGCTCGTTTACAATGTGAATCATATGCAAAAAGAAGATGAACGTGCACTTTGTTGGTTAGCTGAAAAAGGGACAAATATTTGTTTTGCCTCTGGCCGCTTTACTCATCGAATTGATGAAGTCGTAAATAGGTTTGCATTCCCGTATTACACAACTAGTTTAAATGGAGCAACGATGTTACTACCAGATGGAAAAATATTTCATGAATCAAGTTTTGAAGATGGGATTGCCCAGGAAATATATCGATATATCCATAAAAAGGGACTAGCAGATATTGTTTGTGCAAATGAGCAACGGTATACAAAAAGAAAGAATGAACATCATCATAATTTTGAAACATATATGGGCGTGCATATTGCTGAGATAGAAGCATTAGAAGAGGAATTTGGTAAGACTGTACATCCTGCGAAATTGTTTGTTTTTGGGGAAGAAGAGACAATTACAGCATTAGATCAAGAATTACGAGATACATTTCAGAGCGAAGCGGAAGTTTTTATGTCTGGTAAACGCTATGTTGACATTATGCCAAGGGGAGTAAGTAAGGGGAGTGCTTTAAGGCGACTAATGGAACATTTGCAAATTGAGGCAAATGAAGTTGCATGCATTGGAGATTCTTTCAATGATATTTCTATGTTTGAAGTAACCCCGCATTCATTTACTCTACATCATGCTCATCCATATGTGAAGGATAAGGCAAATCATATTGTTCGTTCGGTTGAAGAAGCTGTTATGAAATTGCCGTTACTTGTATAAAAAAGAAGCTCGTCAGTGACGAGCTTCTTTTTACTTGAATAAAGATTTAACAAAATCAATGATACTTGAGAAGAAATCTTTAACTTTATCTAGGAAACCTTGCCCTTCTTCAGATCCTAAAAAGGCAGAAACGTGTTCTTTTGCTTTATTTAACTGACTGCCAACTTGATTCCAATCGATATTAAGATTTTTCATTTTATCAAATAGCACAACTAAGTTATCTAACTGTTCATCCGTTAATGTAATACCAAGTTGATCCGCAATTTTTTTAATTAATGAACGTAAATCTTCAGTCGTTTTTGGCTGTTCTTTGGCAATTTCTTCTTTAATTTTTGCAACAAGTTGAACTGCTTTTTCTTCACCAATTTTATCGCCGAGCTGGGCTGTTTGCACCATTTCTTCATTGGCTACTTTTTTTACTTCCTCAGGAATTGCTTTGTTAGATGTTGTTTCATAGGCTTTCATTAAACCAGTTAAAGCAGCGGTTCCTGAAACTTTAAATGGTGCAGTAATTTGAATTTCTGCATCTTTCACACCTGCTGTAATAAGTGCGTTTGTGTACATTGCATCTGTTATCGAATTAATATTTTTTGAGCGTACAATAAGGCCAGATCCTGGCTTTGTGTATGTGATCATAGAAGAGGAAATTGCTCTCGTACCAATTTGCGCTTTTGGAACAATTCCTTCTAGAAATTTATGTTCTTCCGCATTAGACACAGTTATGATTGTAGCATCTTTTGGTGCTTTCATTTCTTTTAACAGATCTTGTTTTTGTTGTTCAGACAAGTTTTCTCCTAGTGTAACAATTGATTCTCCTTCGATGATGTCTGCAAACGAAGCTGTTGGCATCATAAATACCGTTACAGCTAATAGCAGAGCTAGTAATTTCGTTTTCACGAAAAATCGCTCCCTTTCTCTTTCTAAAATTTTCGGGCAACACAGTTATTATAGTATATATTTCTTATTTGTCACCTAGCTTTTTCCACATTTCAAAAAAGAAGTATGTAGATTGTCGGATTCTTTTTGTTTCTAGTCATGAATGTGGTAATATAGTGCTGAGATAGTTGAAAGGAGACATATACATATGAAAACTTTAGGATACATATTAATGGAAAATGGTGAAAAAATCGATTTAGAATTTTTCCCAGAAGAGGCACCAAAAACAGTAGAAAACTTTAAAAAACTAGCAGAGCAAGGATTTTATGATGGTGTGACATTCCACCGCGTTATTCCTGGCTTCGTAAGCCAAGGGGGAGACCCAACAGGAACAGGTGCAGGTGGCCCAGGTTACTCTATCCCATGTGAAACTGATGGAAATCCTCATAGACACCTTGTAGGATCACTTTCTATGGCTCATGCTGGCCGTAACACAGGCGGTAGCCAATTCTTTGTTGTTCATGAGCCACAACCGCATTTAGATGGTGTACATACTGTATTCGGTAAAGCAACAAGCGGTATTGAAACTGTATTAAACATGCGTCAAGGCGATGTAATGAAAGAAGTTAAAGTTTGGGAAGAATAAGTTAATGGGAAAAGAGAGCGATTGCTCTCTTTTTTATTTTTTAATAGGAAATAGGAATGGGTATTTCGTTTACAGTACATGATACAAGTAGTACTGTTATTGTAGTGAAAATATGTCGCTTATGAGAACAAAGTTTTAACAAATTACATAGAATACATTAGATTACATGTTTCAATAAATATTTTTATTAAATTAAATTTGCTAGAATTCATTTGCTCTAAGGTGATGAATATTGAAGTGATAGTGAGCAGTGGATGTTTCTTTTCACTTTTATATAACAGCGTTTCTTTTTTTAATCTACTTAAAAAAATAGCACTCAAACATATATTTGACTTTCTTCTTTTCGCTTTGTATGATTATCAAGTTGTTTTAGGCCCTTCTCACTCTGTTGAAAATATTGTAAAATGAATGTGATATGAAAAGAGTGATTGAGGGGATTAATAGTTTGTAACTTTTGTAAGAAGGGATAAGGGTTATGTTAATTCGTTTTAAAAAAAGTTATGAAAAGATTGCAATGGGGCTACTTTCATTTATGCCAACTGAAAAAGATGTGAAAACATTACAATTGACTATGAAAGACTATGAAGCAAAGGATGATTGGCAATTGTATTTGTGGAAACAAAACGAAGATTTTGTTGGGATAATGGGGATTGTAAAAAAAGAGAATCAAGTGTTGGAAATTCAGCATTTGAGTGTGAACCCGTCTCACCGTCATATGGGTGTTGGGACGAAGATGGTTCAAGAGTTAAAGAGTAAATTTCTTGATTTTACAATTTGCGGAAATGAGCAGACAGCAAGTTTTTGCAAAAAGTGTAAAGGGCTAGAACAAAATATACATTCGTGAAAGCAGAGATAAGTAGTTTATTATCTCTGCTTTCTTTTTTGTAATTGTTCGTTTCGTTCAGCGATGACTTCTGTTCGATCACGTAATGTGTGCTTATGTATGATATATTCATTAGAAGTAGCATTTACATCTTTCCACGGGAGGCTTTGCTTCTGACATAATTCTATGCAGTGCTTTTCTAATGATGTATCCGATAATGGTAAAAATAACGGTGCAAAATCTTCTTCTTTCTCTATAGATTGCAATCTATCCTTGAGTAAGAATAGAAGTTGTGTCTGATTTATTCCTAAGCCTAGTAAAGGTGTACTGTTTTTTTCTAAAATCGTTATGGCACTTTTCATCATCTTCTCTGCGCCATTCCAGTTAGAGCGTCTTTGATGGTATAAAGAAACTGCAATTTGAATAAGACCGACCAAATAATCATCACGATTTCCTCTTGGTTTCGTTTTCCAATATTCTTCCAGTATTTCGTGGCATTCAAAATAATCATAATCCCCATGAAAATGAATTAAAAATTGTATGTATTCAGTAGGATACATGTTCTTCCCCCCCTGTTTAACGGTTATAAATACAAGTGTATCATAGAAATATGAACAATAAACGACTAGGGAATTTTCCCTAGTCGTTATTGTTCATATTAGCAGAAGCAAGCTGCCCCTACAATAATTAGTAAAATAAACAATACAACAAGTAATGCGAACCCACCGCTAAAACCGCAATCAACGTGACCCATAGTTTTTTGACCTCCTACATTGTTCTTACTACACTGTTATCATATGAAGCGGTGGGCATGATGACATAGGCATCGGTCTATTTTTAATTAAATTTCTTAAAAAGGTTGGATAGAACATGAGTATGCTCTATACTTATGTTGTTATAGAAAAAATGTGGTGGGATGCTTTGTGCAGTATAATTTTAAAGTAGAGGCTTTTGAAGGGCCTTTAGATTTATTGTTACATTTAATACATCGCTATGAAATTGACATATATAATATTCCTGTAGCGGAAATTACAGAGCAATATTTATCTTATGTTCATACGATGAAAGAACTACAATTAGATGTTGCAAGTGAGTATTTAGTAATGGCTGCGACTTTATTACAAATTAAAAGTAAAATGTTGTTGCCGAAACATGAAGAAGATGTACTTGATAACGGTGATGACTTTATAGATGATCCTCGTCAAGAATTGATGGAGAGGTTAATTGAATATAAGAAATATAAGCAAGTTGCTACTGAGCTAAAAGAAAGAGAACAAGAAAGAGCACAGCTATATACACGTCCGCCAATTGATTTTACATCATTGCAACAAGAAGAGGAGACAAACTTGCCTCTTGATGTTACGTTATATGATATGCTAGCGGCATTTCAAAAATTAATGCGCCGTAAAAAAGCAAAGAAACCTGTAACAACACGTATTACTCGTCAAGAAATACCAATTGAACAGCGCATGACTGATATTTTAAAACAGTTAGAAATACAAGGTGGTCGTCAAAGTTTTTATGATTTGTTTGTTGATGATGAACGGGAAATAATGGTTGTAACATTTTTAGCGGTTCTTGAGCTTATGAAAAATCAACAAATCATAATTGAACAAGAACATAATTTTGATGAAATTTTCGTATCAAGCTCTACTAAATCTGCATAGAGTTAGTATGGAAAATGGGATGGAAATATGATATCTCATGCTAGGTTTGAATGTATCGTTTGGAACAAGAGAAAAAATATTGAACCGAACGCATTGATTGTGATTCGGTTTTTTGATGTGTATTTTTATGGAGAAAATAGAAGGAAGGAGCTCGTAAAATGGATAGAAAAGAACAAAAATCAATCATTGAAGGGCTATTATTTGTTTCTGGTGATGAAGGGATTTATCCAGAACAAATAGCGAAAGTTCTTGAAATTGAAGGAAACGAAGTAATCGATATTTTAGAAGAAATGCAAAAAGAATGTGAAGGTGCACACCGCGGTTTGCAAATTGTACAGTATGCAAAAGTATATCGTTTTGCCACAAAGAAAGAACATGCTTCGTACTATCAAAAATTAATAGATATCCCAACAGCTGCTTCACTCTCTCAGGCTGCTCTAGAAACGTTAGCGATTGTAGCATATCGTCAACCGATTACAAGGACTGAAATGGAAGAGATTAGAGGGGTAAAAACCGATAAGGCGTTACAAACGTTAGTTTCACATTTACTTATAAAAGAAATGGGAAGAGCAGAAGGACCAGGGCGTCCTATTTTATATGGAACAACGAAAGAATTTTTGGACACATTTGGACTAAAAACATTAGATGATTTACCGGCACTTTCTGAAGAGAATGAACAAATGAATGAAGCAGATTTATTCTTTGGTTCTTTACAGGAGATATCGAAATAAAAGCTTAGCATTTTGCTAAGCTTTTTTTGTATATCAATTATATACCGTGCCATACTAATTGAAAAAAAGGAGACGAGTTATGAGAAGTATGCGAAGTATTTTATTGTTAGTTTCTGTTTTGTTATGCTTTTCTTTAAATAGTGCATCGGCCAAAAGATATATGATGTCTATTCATACCGCGTCTCCTTTACATATACAGCGGCAACATTTTGGTAAAATGAAAGTGAGTTTTTTGAAAGTTGGGCAAGGTGATGCAACACTTATTACATTGCCAAATGGACAAACGATGTTAATTGACGGGGGACCTTATGAAGCCGGTGAGGTTATCATTCAAAAACTAATCGAAAAAGGGATTAATCATTTAGATGTTATCGTCAGTACACATCCTGATATGGATCACATTGGAGGATTGATTCCGATTGTAGAGCAAATGCCGGTATCACTTATATTAGATAGTGGAAAAACGTATAGTTCTTTTACGTATCACACATACCGGAATCATATTAAAAAAAGAGGAATTCCTTTCGTTTCAGTAAAAGAGGGACAATACATACCATTAGATCCGCATGTTTCCATACAAGTATTAAACAATGGGAAATCAAAAGATGAAAATAATGAATCTTCAATTGTATTGAAGGTACGATACGGAAAAGCGGATTTTTTACTAATGGGTGACGCTGATGTACGGACCGAAACTGAAATATTAAAGCAATTTGATGTGCATGCAGATGTGTTAAAGGTGGGACATCATGGCTCGTATACTTCAACAAGTGAAATGTTTATAAAAAAAGTAGAGCCACAGTTCGCAATACTTTCATATGGAAGTAGAAATCCATATGGGCATCCGCACCAAAGTGTAGTGAGACGCTTAAACCGACATGGTATAATGATATATGGAACAAATAAACGTACAATAGAAATGGAAACAGATGGCGAGCATATTACAATTGGCACTAGTGGATTAATGCCATTACTTAAATGAGTAATAGGATACGAGGATATTCTCCCTTTTTGGAAAACTGAATAACATATATTATAATTGCGAGAGATGCAATAAGTTTCCTTTTTGTTAAACAAAAAGGAAATTTTATTCGAATGTCTAGACAACTACTCGTGCATATATTAAGATGGAATTAGGCGAATAAGGTAATAATAACAAGTAGGTATTTCATGGGAAAGGATCGATGAAAATGAAAACGCAAGTTGTCATCAATGCCAAAATTTATACAGGTCAAGAAGTAGTGGAAAACGGATTTATTCGTTACGCAGAAACAATTAAAGAAATTGGTTTGATGGCTCAATATGTATCACAAGAAAATGAAGCGGTTTTAGATGCGGCAGGGAAGATTGTGATTCCAGGTATGATCGATGTTCATATTCATGGTGGATACGATATTGATGCGATGGATGCAAATAGCGATGGGTTAGTAACTTTAGGTAAAGAAATGTTAAAAGAAGGAGTTACAACTTACTTCCCAACAACAATGACACAATCTCCAGAAGCAATCGAAGCGGCACTACATGCTGCGAAGGAAGCGAAAGAAAAAGGAGCACATTTTGAATATATTCACTTAGAAGGACCGTATGTTTCAAAAAAACGTGCAGGTGCACAACCACTTGAACATATTGTTCCTGCGAATATTGAACAATTTAAACAATGGCAGGAAGCAAGCGGGAATCTAATTAAATTAGTAACATATGCACCTGAAGAAGAAGGTGCGTTAGAGTTTGAGCAGTATCTTGCTGAAACTGATGTTGTTGGCACAATGGGGCATACAGATGCAATTGATGCACAACTAAAAAATAGAAACATTACACATGCGACACATTTATACAATCAAATGCGTGGATTACATCACCGTGAACCAGGAGTTGTTGGTCATGTGTTACTAAATCCAGATGTAATGGTTGAAGTAATTACAGATGGTATTCATATTCACCCTGATATGGTGAAATTAGCATATAAGTTAAAAGGACCGAAAAAAGTAAGTGTTATTACTGACGCAATGCGCGCAAAAGGTCTTGAAGATGGATTATATGAGCTTGGCGGACAGCCAGTACATGTAAAAGATGGTAGTGCTCGATTAGAAGATGGAACGTTAGCTGGTAGTATTCTAAAAATGGATCAAGCTTTCCGAAATGTAATTGAATTTACAGGTTGTTCAATCGAAGATGCAGTACTGATGACATCAGTTAACCAAGCAGAAGAGTTTGGGTTAAATAATAAAGGTGCATTAGCGGTAGGAAAAGATGCAGACTTTGTTGTGATGAATGAAGATTTACATGTATATGATACGGTTCGTTTAGGAATTCATATGAAGGAAGGGAAGTAATTAAATGAATATTCTTGTTGTAAAAACTCCAGAAGAACTAGCAGAAGCAGGTTATAAATTAATTGAAGAAGTTGTAAAAACAAAAGAAAATCCAACATTAGGAATGGCTACAGGAAGCTCTCCATTAGGTATTTATGCAGAAATGCGAAAAAATAAACTTGATACAAGCCGTGTAACCACTGTAAACTTAGATGAGTACGTAAATTTACCACATGAAGATAAAAACAGCTATCACTATTTCATGCAAGAACAGTTGTTTGATCATCTTCCATTTAAACAAACTTATGTACCAAACGGGATGGCAAGTGATTTAGAGGAAGAGTGCAAACGTTACGAGGGCATTCTAGCTGCTAACCCAGTTGACCTACAGATTCTTGGAATCGGTGAAAACGGTCACATCGGATTTAACGAGCCAGGAACACCGTTTAATTCTCCAACGAACATTGTTGAATTAACAGAATCTACACGCCAAGCAAACCTTCGCTTCTTCGAAAAAGAAGAAGATGTGCCAACTCATGCGATTACAATGGGAATTGGAAGCATTATGAAAGCGAAACAAGTTCTACTTGTTGCTATGGGTTCTAAAAAGGCAGAAGCTGTTAAGGAATTATTGCAAGGTGAATATAGTGAAGAGTGTCCGGCTACAGTTTTACAACGTCATCCGAATGTAACCGTAATCGCAGATCAAGAAGCTCTATCTTTATGCAGTGAGGCGATTGCTGATGAACATCGACAAGTATTCACCATTTCCGATCTATTATCAGATTCAAGAGTGGGTGAAACAGCTAATTGAGGACGGCGAATGGAAGCCGGGAGATAAAATCCCATCTGAGAATGAACTTTGTGATAAGTTCGAAGTGAGTCGTATGACAATCAGACAGGCGATTAATAATTTAGTGGAACAAGGCTATTTATATCGGAAGCGTGGAATTGGAACATTTGTCCAACTTCCGAAAGTGGAACAAAAATTGCAAGGAATGACGGGATTCACAGAAGATATGATTTCTCGTGGGATGAACCCAAGTAGTCAATTACTTAGTTTCCGCCTAGTTCCAGCTACTGCGAAAATAGCAGACCGGTTGAGAATACAGGAGGGAGAGTCGGTTTATGAAGTGAGGCGTATTCGCTTAGCTGATGATGAACCGATTGCTTTTGAGACGACATATTTGTCGCCAGCTCTTGTAAAAGATATTAACGAAGAAATATTGCAACAGTCTTTATATGAACATTTAGAGAAAAAACTGGGCTTTAAACTTGTTAGCGCTACTCAATCAATTGAAGCTTCAATTGCAACAGATAATGAAGCTGAACATCTGCATATTCCTAAAAAGGCGCCGGTGCTTGTAATGCGTCAATGGTCATATTCAGAAGGTGAAGTACCGTTAGAGTATGTGAAATGTATTTATCGTGGGGATCGTTATAAGTTTATTACAAACATCGCACGTAACAAATAGTATATTTCAGTTTGTGAAGTACAGTTAATGTCAAATTGTTGAACATGTAAAGAAAAAATACGACTCATCCTTATAAGGAGTGAGTCGTATTTTTATTATGAGCAATTACGTGGTTAACAGCATCTTTAACTGTATTTACTACATAGTGAGCGTGTTCTTTTACTGCGTCATCTGCTTGAGACATAGCAAAACTGTGAGGAGTTAAAGAAAACATTGGAATATCATTATAAGAATCCCCTATGCAAGCAATTTCCTCTGGTTGTATTTGAAATTCTTGTAATAAGACAGAAATAGCAGAACCTTTACTAATATTAGGTGGCATTACATCTAAACATTGTTCTGCTGAAATGAATGTACTAACTTTTCCATGGAATTTTTCATCAATTTTTTTCTGAAGGAGTTGTAAGCTTTCTTTTGTTCCGCCGACAGAGATTTTATTTGGGAAAATTGTATCATCAATTTTCTGTAATAGATGCGGTTCTTCAACAGAAGTCATCGTTACTTGTTGTTCAAGTTCATGAATGAACGGTGTCTTCTCTTCAATGTAATAATTATGCTCATCACTTACATAACGAAAATAAGGATCTTCATTTGTCATTGCTAACAGATCAGGTAGAATACTCGAATCGAATGTTGCGGATAATAGTTGCTTGTTTTCATGTGTATACACGAAAACACCATTTACACTAATACGATGGAAATTTGTATTTACAGCTTTCATTAAGTCTGCAATCTCATTATCAAGTCTTCCGGAAGCGAAGCAAAGAATAACATTTTGCTCGGCAAGGCTGCGTAGTGCCGCAACATCTTGTTCATCAATAAGACCTCCGTGTTGCATCATTGTACCATCGATATCACTTACAAACATTTTAATCATGTTGTTATCCCCTTTCTATGTACAGTTGCTCTTACATTATACGCATCATATATAAACATGTCTAAAAAATGAATTTTTATGAAATGGCAGATGTTTTACATTGACGACAAAGAAGAATATTCTGTAACATAAAAGTAGGCTATTTAAGTACGAGGGTGGTGTTATATGAGTAATTATCTAGAAATTAAAAAAGTTTTAAATAATAATGTCATCATTGCTAGCCATCCTGAACATGAGGAAGTAGTAGTGATTGGTAAAGGAATTGGATTTGGGAAAAAAGCGAAAGACGTATTGGAGCAAGAACAAATTGAAAAAATGTTTGTTTTAAAAAATGAACGTGATCGTGAACAATACAAACTGTTAGTGCCGCATGTGAGCGAAAAATTAATTGAATTAATGAATGACATTATGTTCTACATTCAAGAGAAAGCAAAATCACCATTGAACGAACATATTCATATCGCTTTAACAGACCATATTTCTTTTGCGATTAAGCGGTTAAAACAAGGACTTACAATTGATAATCCTTTTTTAGTTGAAACGAAAATGCTCTATCCAGAGGAATATGAAATTGCTGAAGGTGTTGTAGACCTTTTAAATTCTCGTTTGCAAATTACATTGCCAGAAGGGGAAGTTGGTTTTATTGCACTTCATATTTACAGCTCGCTTACAAATTCAGATTTATCTTCAGTTAATCAAAACTCACGTCTCATTGCACAACTTGTATCTTTAATTGAGACAAACTTACAAATTATATTAGACCAAGAAAGTATCCACTATTTACGCCTTATCCGTCATTTGCAATATGCGATTGAACGGGTGAAAAAAGGGGAGAAAGTAGAGGAATCACAGAGTTTTGCTGATTTATTAAAGGCGGAATATCCTGTCTGTTATAATTTAGCTTGGAAACTAGTTAAGGTCATGCAAAAAGAATTGCAACTTCCTGTGTATGAAGCAGAGAGCATATATTTAACGATGCACCTGCAGCGCTTAGTGAAAGCAGAGCATGTGTAAAAAGACATATATTTTTGTCTAAAATGAAAACGTTAAAAAAAATCATTGAATCGCTTACAATAGTTATGTATAATAACTATTGCAAAGTTATACAAATTTCGACAAACACATTAAGGTAAGTAGCGAAAACGTTTGCCTTAATTATAGTGAACTTATACGTAAACCTATTTTTGACACGTGTTACTGATTCGATCAGGCATGAGTGGAGAAAAGTAAGGAATG
Organism: Bacillus cereus; assembly: GCF_007678085.1. Lineage (GTDB taxonomy): Bacteria > Bacillota > Bacilli > Bacillales > Bacillaceae_G > Bacillus_A > Bacillus_A cereus_BE. Next base: position 784,160 of record NZ_VEDW01000002.1, read on the forward strand.
TAAGCTTAAGAAAGGGATATACTACCCTTTGTATAGCTATCGTTCTATCTTTTTTTCCTCATGTCTTTTTGGCGTTTGTCGGAAGGTATCAATATAGATAAGAGAGGAAGGGTTTCCATGTTTAAGAAGATCTTTGGTGTTCTTCAAAAAGTCGGAAAAGCGTTAATGCTTCCAGTAGCGATTTTACCGGCAGCAGGTATTTTACTTGGATTTGGTAATGCATTTCAAAATCCACAGTTAACAAATGTTATTCCTGCTTTAAAAGCAGACTGGTTCGTAATGGTAGCAAAAATTATGGAGCAATCTGGTGATATTATTTTCGCTAACCTTGCATTATTATTCGCAGTTGGGGTAGCGATTGGTTTAGCTGGTGGAGACGGAGTAGCTGGTTTAGCAGCATTCGTCGGCTACTTAATTATGAACAAAACGATGAGTGTGTTCTTAGAAGTAGATAAGCTAGTAAAAGTAACAAGTTCTGGAGCAGACCCAGTAAAAATTGGATTTGCTGATCCAGCATATGCAAACGTATTAGGTATTCCAACGCTACAAACAGGAGTATTTGGTGGTATTATCGTCGGTATAGTAGCGGCATATTGCTACAATAAATACTTCAACATTGAATTACCATCATACTTAGGTTTCTTTGCAGGTAAGCGTTTCGTACCAATCGCAACTGCAACATTCTCTTTAATAGTAGGTATTATCATGTGCTTCGTTTGGCCATACATTCAAGGTGGTTTAAACACGTTCTCACATCAAATGATTGATGCAAATAGAACAATCGCAGCATTTATATTCGGTTTAATTGAACGTTCATTAATTCCATTTGGACTACATCACATTTTCTATTCACCGTTCTGGTTCGAATTCGGTCAGTATACAAATGCAGCTGGCGAATTAATCCGTGGTGACCAAAAAATCTTTATGGCACAGTTAAAAGACGGTGTAGAATTAACAGCAGGTACATTTACAACTGGTAAGTATCCGTTCATGATGTTTGGTCTTCCAGCAGCAGCTTTAGCAATGTACCATGAAGCACGTCCAGAAAATAAAAAATTAGCAGCAGGTATTTTAGGTTCTGCAGCATTAACATCTTTCTTAACAGGTATTACAGAGCCACTTGAATTTTCATTCTTATTCGTAGCGCCAGTATTATTCGGAATTCACGCTGTATTTGCTGGTCTATCATTTATGACAATGCAAATTTTAGGTGTTAAAATTGGTATGACATTCTCTGGTGGTTTAATTGACTTCCTATTATTCGGTGTACTACCAGGCCGTACAGCATGGTGGTGGGTAATTATTGTTGGTCTTGTACTAGCAATTATTTACTACTTCGGATTCCGCTTTGCAATCCGTAAATGGAATCTAAAAACACCTGGTCGTGAAGAGGCAAATGCGAATGACGGTGCAGGAAAAACAGAAGCAGGCGAACTTCCTCGCGAAGTATTAGTAGCACTTGGTGGTAAAGAAAACATTGCTTCTTTAGATGCTTGTATTACTCGTTTACGTGTTCAAGTTAACGAACAAAAGAATGTAAACAAAGACCGCTTAAAAGAACTTGGAGCAGCTGGTGTACTTGAAGTTGGAAATAACATTCAAGCTATTTTCGGACCGAAATCTGACACGTTAAAATCACAAATTCATGATATTATGTCAGGTCGTACACCTCATGTTGAAAAAGAAGAGCCTGTAAAAGTAGAAGAAGCTCCTCAGCAAGTTGATGAAAACGAAACAATCGTTTCACCAATTGAAGGGAAAATATTACCGATTACAGAAGTACCTGATCAAGTATTCTCTGGAAAAATGATGGGAGACGGATTTGCAATCGAGCCAACAGAAGGAACAGTAGTTTCTCCAGTTAACGGTGAGATCGTTAATGTATTCCCTACAAAGCATGCAATTGGTATTCAATCTGAAGGCGGAAAAGAAATTTTAATCCACTTCGGTATTGATACTGTAAAATTAAATGGTGAAGGTTTTGAAGCACTTGTAGCACAAGGCGACAAAGTGAAACAAGGACAGCCATTATTAAAAGTAGATCTTGCATTTGTAAAAGAAAATGCACCATCTATCATTACACCAATTGTCTTTACGAATTTACAACAAGGACAACAAGTCGAATTGAAAAAAGATGGAAATGTTAAAAAGGGCGAAAACGCAATTATTGACATTCAGTAGGAATTTGACGCAAAATGTTTATAATTATAATAGGCGATGTGGTTGACCGAACATCGCCTATTATATACAATAGATGATGTAGTACTCACGTCTATACAACTAAAAAAATACTGTAATTTAAAGGAGATAAATTATCATGGAAAAAATCTTTAAAGTAACTAGCGACTCAGGAATTCATGCTCGTCCAGCAACTCTACTTGTAAACACTGCAAGCAAATTTGGTTCTGACATTAACTTAGAGTATAACGGAAAGAACGTTAACTTAAAATCAATCATGGGCGTTATGTCTTTAGGCATTCAACAAAACGCAGAAATTAAAATCACTGCAAATGGTGATGATGCAGCTCAAGCACTAGCAGCTATCGAAGAAACTATGAAAAACGAAGGATTAGGAGAATAATGACTCTTAACATTCAAGGGATCGCTGCATCAAGTGGGATTGCTATTGCAAAGGCTTTCAGACTTGAGAATCCTGAATTTAACATCGAAAAAAAATCAATTACAAACGAAGCTGCAGAAATTGCACGCTTAGACGCTGCGCTTGAGAAAGCAAAAACTGAATTAGAAGCTATTAAGGACCACGCTTTTGCTGAGCTAGGTGCTGATAAAGCTGCGATCTTTGAAGCTCATTTATTAGTGTTAAATGATCCAGAATTAGTAAACCCAGTAAAAGATAAAGTAAATAGCGAAAAAGTAAATGCTGAATTTGCAATGGATGAAGTTGCATCAATGTTTATTTCTATGTTTGAAAACATGGATAACGAATATATGAAAGAACGCGCTGCGGACATTCGTGACGTAACAAAACGTGTTCTTGCACATTTACTAGGCATTAACTTCTCAAATCCTGGTACAATTTCTGAAGAAGTAATCATCATTGCTGAAGATTTAACACCATCGGATACAGCTCAGTTAAACCGTAAGTATGCAAAAGGTTTTACAACTGATATCGGTGGCCGTACATCTCACTCTGCAATTATGGCTCGCTCTATGGAAATTCCAGCTGTTGTTGGTACGAAAGTTGTTATGGAGAAAATCCAAAACGGCGATATCGTAATCATCGACGGTTTAGATGGAGAAGTAATTGTAAATCCATCAGAAGAAACTCTTCGTTCTTTTGAAGAAAAGAAAGCGAAATTTGAAGAGCAAAAGACTGAATGGGCAAAATTAAAAGATCAAGCTACTGTAACAAGTGATGGACATCATGTTGAGCTTGTTGCAAATATCGGAACACCAAATGATGTACAAGGTATTATTGATAATGGCGGAGAAGGCGTTGGTTTATACCGTACAGAATTCTTATACATGGGCCGTGACAATCTTCCAACAGAAGAAGAGCAGTTCGAAGCGTATAAAGCAGTTCTTGAAGGTGTAAAAGAAGGTCAACCTGTTGTTGTTCGTACACTTGACATTGGTGGAGATAAAGAGCTTCCATACTTACATTTACCAAAAGAAATGAACCCATTCTTAGGATACCGTGCAATTCGCTTATGTCTTGATGAGCAAGATGTGTTCCGTACACAACTTCGTGCATTACTTCGTGCTAGCGTATACGGTAACTTAAAAATTATGTTCCCAATGATTGCAACTCTTGATGAGTTCCGTCAAGCTAAAGCAATCTTATTAGAAGAGAAAGCGAAACTTGTAGAAGCGGGTACAACTGTTTCTGATTCTATTGAAGTTGGTATGATGGTTGAAATCCCAGCTTCAGCAGTATTAGCAGATCAATTCGCGAAAGAAGTTGATTTCTTCTCTATTGGAACAAATGATTTAATCCAATACACAATGGCTGCAGACCGTATGAACGAACAAGTATCTTACTTATACCAACCATATAACCCATCTATTTTACGTCTTGTAAAAATGGTTATCGATGCTGCTCATAAAGAAGGCAAATGGGCTGGTATGTGTGGTGAGATGGCGGGAGATTCACTTGCTATCCCATTATTATTAGGATTAGGTTTAGATGAGTTCAGTATGAGTGCAACATCTATTCTTCCTGCAAGAACACAACTAAGCAAGTTGTCAAAAGCAGAAATGGAAACATTAGCAGAAAAAGCATTAATGATGTCAACTGCTGAAGAAGTTGTTGAACTAGTTAAAAGCATATAATCAATAAAAAAACCTGAGTCGATTTGAAATCGGTCTCAGGTTTTTTCTATGAGAAAAGTAAATCTTATTTTCTTACTATAGAGGATAAGATACAGAACTAGATAGCGATAGCAACGATATCAGTTGGGCATACACGTAAAATACCATTAAAAGTATTACGTTGACGGTTCTTATCATCTTTGTCGTTGTCTTTATCATCTTTATCATTATTGTTACGAGCTAAAGCAGAGAAAAGAGCAACACCGTTAGCGAAACCTTCAAAAATTACATTGTTGAAAGATCCAATACCTTTAATGCTTAAAAGAGAAAGCTCTGTTCCAACTGAAATGCTAGCAAGTACGTTACATACAGCTGGTTGTTGTGGCTTAACTACTTCTTTCTCTTTTTCACGACGGTCACACTCTCTTTCATGATGATGACAGTCTCTAAAGTTATCACAGCATCCAAATGATCCAAACATAATCCTCATCACCCCCTTCACACTTATAATCTATGTAAGTTCGGTAATGAGTGACTGGACAGAGAGTGGAATTTTTTCTAGGGGATTTTCTCATTTTAAAAGACTAGCTGGGTGTTTATTACGGGATGATGTTTAAAATAGGATAGATATCACAAAAAAATGTAAAGACCACCGAAATGAATGAAATAGGCAGCCTTTACACTTTTTTGCTTTTATATAAAACGATGATATATACAGGAAGAGCTAAGAGTAGTGGTACAATGGATCGTGCAGTATGTTTTTCTGATTCTAATTGGAATGCTTCTTCTTTTGGAAATTGTAAAACTGAAATATTTGCAGCATCACCAATAAAATATAGAAGCAGTACAGTTACTATGTAGCATAAAAGTGCAATAAAGCTTCCGTATGAACTCAATGAAAATCCCTCTCTTGTTATCTATTTGTTATCATTGTATCACAATTGTAACAAAAACACACGGTTATATTTCGATGCTTTAACAAAATTCGACACGAAACGCCATTTATTTGTATGGAAGTAGCATAAAATTTACTATTTTTTTATGTATAGATGTCGAATAATACATTGTAATATTACGGATGTGTGACAAAAGAAAAAGAAACGCAGGTAATGAAATTACCTGCGTTTCTTTTTTATTCCGTATTAATAGGCAGTAAGCCCCTCATATTGATTACAGCTTCACTTTATTATTTTGCCCATTCACTCACTTGTTCTACGCTCATTCGTGGTGCAGGGTGACCTTTTAAAGTTGATTCTCCAATTGTAATAAGCATAATTGGTACGTAACGAGATGAAACATTGAATTCTTCTGTAAGTGCTTGTGGGTTGAAACCACCAATCGCACAAGTATCCCAGCCAGTTGCTTTAGCTGAAAGCATAAGTTGCATTGCTGCTAAAGATGCATTTGAAAAGGCTGCATCTCTTGGGAATTGTTCACGAGCATATGCAGACTCAATATTTTTAGCCAAGCGCTCTTTTGCTTCTTCTTTCATGAATCCTTGTTCTACAATTGGACCATAAACGGGTTCAACGTTTTTATAAGCTTCTAAATCACCTAAAATAGCGACTACAGCAGAAGCATCAAGAATTTGTTGCTGGTTATAAGCGATTGGATGTAATCGTTTCTGTATATCTTCACCTTGGAATACGAGGAATTTCCAGTGCTGCAAATTCCAAGCAGAAGGTGCTTGAGCAGCTCCCTTTAAAATCTCGTGTAACTCTGTAGATGAAATTTCTTTCTCTGGGTTGAATGCACGTGTAGATGTGCGTTCATATAGAACGTTAAAAAAGTTATCGTTTGTCATTGTATATCCTCCAAATTACATATCAAATAATGAAAAAATACATGTAATATATTCTACTTACATTTTGTAAGTTATCGAATTTAAGAATATAATATATTTATTTTAATTGTCAAGTTTTAAAGTGGAAGTTAGGGCATTCATACAAACGATCCAATTCCTATAATCATACACTAAAAAAGGAATTTATAGAGTGAAAAAGCGAAGATAACATTCTCAATTAGCTTGTTAACATGTATCCCTCACTCATTAAAGTTTTTAGAGAACAGTTTTTTATAAAATGTTTGTGAGGAATTCAGTAGAACAAGATATATGAAGTGAGTGAAGACTAGTGATGAACATACTACATTTTTTATTAGAGAATACGGTTTTCCAAAATGTATTACAAGATCTTCAGTTAAATGTCCTTTATATAGAAAATGGATGTACACATCAACAAACGATAGAAAATATTCATCCCAAATGTATGTTTATAGCAAATAGTTTTGAAGAAGGAGAAGTATTGTTTCAGAGGACTAAACCACATATTGTAATTATGTATGTAACAGATTTTTCCCAAATAAAATATATAAAGAATATGTATAATCCACAGAGTACATTTATTGTCATTTGGGATCAACAAATAACAAGCGAGTTTGCAGAGGTGCTTACGTTAGGAATACGTAATATTGTGATAGCCCCTGTGACTCCACAAATGGTGTTAGAGGAAGTGAATAAAAGTTTGTATCAGCTTTCTTTAGTGCGACAAGTAAGTTTGCAACAAGAACTACTTCAAACGATGTTTGATTTTCAAAATGATCTATTATTTATAGTAGAAGACGATGAGATCGTTGATTGTAATACGAATTTTTTAGAATTTTTCGGATATGAAAATTTGTTTGCTTATCGTGAGCACCATTTAGTATTTGCTGAACACTTGATTAGAGAAAATGGATACTATTCAACAACTCATGATATAACATGGTTAGATGATACATTATCATATGATAGAAGAATTAAGATGACCAATTATGAAGGGGAAGTGTCAACTTTTTTATTACGTGCGACACCATTGCCAGAAGATTTATCAAGATTTATTGTGAAGTGTACAGAGATTACAGAATTAGATGAAATCTATCAAGAACAAGAAAGGCTCGCTATGATAGATTCATTAACAGAGATTTATAATCGCTTGAAATTCCAACAAATACTAGAGGCGGAATGGGATAATGCGATGCGTAATAATGAAAACATAGCACTTATTTTATTTGATATAGATAATTTTAAAACAGTAAATGACACGTATGGCCATGATTTTGGTGACTTAGCATTAATTCAGCTTGCAGAGCTTATGAAATCTAAAGTGGAGCAGCAACATGTATTTGCAAGGTGGGGAGGAGAAGAATTTATTATATTAGTAACGAATACAGTAGAAAAAGAAGCGTTTCAGGTTGCGGAATCATTACGATTTTTCATTGAAACAAAGCAATTTTCAGGAATCTCGAAATTAACAGCGAGTTTTGGAGTCGCATTATATGAGCAAGGGATTACAAGAGAAGAATTAATGCAACGAGCGGATATTGCATTATATGAAGCGAAAAAAAATGGGAAAAATCAAGTGTGTGTATATAGAAAAGAAAAAAAGTAATTTTTCGCAACAAATTGTTGCGATTTTTTTTTATTGTTTGATAATAGAATGTGGGGGGATTTTGAACGAAGGAATTATGGAGGAACAACATGATAAAAAATAATGATGATGACTGTGCTGTCTGCTGTAGTTTGTGGTGGAGTATACTATTTTCTCTATAACCCCAATATAAAGGAAAGCACTGTATTAACAACTAAGGTGAATCCTACTATTGAATCAGAGGTACAAGAGAATATAGAAGAAAAAGAGGAACAATAAATTGATTATGCTAGTATATCTCAAAAGTTAGATCAATATTTAATAGGAAAGCAATTTAATGGAACGGTTTTAGTGACAGATAAAGAGCATGTTATATTGAATAAAGGATATGGGTATGCTGATGTTCAAAAGAAGATAGAGAATACGCCTCAAACAAAATATCGTATCGGTTCCATTACGAAAACAGTCGTGGCCACATCTATTTTACAGCTGCAGGAACAAGGGAAGCTAAATATTCAAGACAATGTAAATAAATATATTCCCTCTTTTCCAGTAGATAAAAATATTACTTTATATCATTTGTTAACACATACATCAGGTTTACCAGAAAGCGGAAAAGGGAAAGTGAATGCCGCTTCTCGTATAAACTTAGTAAATTGGATTGGAAGCCAAAAATTAGAGTTTCCACCAGGCACTGGTTGGAGATATACAGATTATAATTATATGGTGCTTGCCTATATTATAGAAAGTATATCAAAAAAGCCTTTAGGAGATTACATAAAAGAAAATATATTTACTAAAGCAGAAATGCATGAATCTGGTATGGGAAATACGCCTAAGGGAGAGCAGCATTTTACTAAAGGATATGTAAAGAAAGAGAATGTATTTGAACCTGCACAAAAATTGTTAATGGAGTGGTTATACGGATGCGGTGAGATGTATACGACAGTTGGCGATATGAAGAAGTTAGACGAAGCGATTATAAATGGGAAACTTCTTTCTGAACAAAGTATACAAGCGATGTTTTCACCTTCAGCAGAACGAAAATATGCATTTAGTTTTTATATTTATCCGGATTATTTTCATAATCATGGTGTACTATCTGGTTGGAACACTTTCAATAATTTTAATAAAGAAAAAGGGATTTTTGTTATTTTATTTTCAAATGTGAAAAATAGTATAGATGATGATTTTAATAATGAGTTTCGAAAGATGGTAAGTGATTTATTAGAACAAAGGGGATGAGAAAATGGAACGTAAAAATGTATCAATAGGTTTCATCGGAATTGGTGTAATGGGAAAAAGTATGGTGCGTCATTTAATGGAAGATGGTCATAAAGTATATGTATATAATAGAACAAAAGCGAAGACAGACTCTTTAGTGCAAGATGGTGCCAATTGGTGCGATACACCGAAAGAGTTAGTAAAGCAAGTTGATGTTGTAATGACTATGGTTGGATATCCACATGATGTAGAAGAAGTATACTTTGGTATAGATGGAATTTTGGAGAATGCAAATGAAGGCGCGATAGCAATTGATTTCACGACATCTACACCAACATTGGCAAAACGTATTAATGAAACGGGTAAAAGTAAGAATGTATATACGTTAGATGCACCTGTATCTGGAGGAGACGTTGGTGCGAAAGAAGCAAGACTCGCAATTATGGTCGGTGGCGAGAAAGAAATATATGAAAAATGTTTACCTTTATTTGAAAAGCTAGGAACAAATATTCAGTTGCAAGGGCCAGCTGGAAGTGGACAACATACAAAAATGTGCAATCAAATTGCGATTGCTTCTAACATGATTGGAGTATGTGAAGCTGTTGCTTATGCGAAAAAGGCTGGACTAGACCCAGATAAAGTATTAGAGAGTATTTCAACGGGAGCAGCAGGTAGCTGGTCATTGAGTAACTTAGCTCCTCGAATGTTAAAGGGAGATTTTGAACCAGGGTTTTATGTAAAGCATTTTATGAAAGATATGAAGATAGCTTTAGATGAGGCTGAAAAATTACAATTACCAGTACCAGGTTTAAGATTGGCGAAGGAATTGTATGAAGAGTTAATGAAAGATGGGGAAGAGAATAGCGGTACACAAGTGTTATACAAAAAATACATAAGGGGGTAAATGGGGTGGATCTTCAAAGATTTGATGATATGATTGATACTGTACAACGAGCAACTTGTATACAAATTAGTGCAAAGCAGAAAGAAGCTTTTAAACAAAAATATGACTTTGAGCCGAAATTCGAATATGGAAGAGATGAGAAGGGGCATTATGTTATTCGAACTTCAAAAAAGATGTTAGAAGAAATGGAGTTTTATTTGGCATTGAAATATGATCGAGAGGGAGTTGAGCTTTATATGCAAGCAGAGATTGACGATATATGTCACGTATCTGTTAGCTATAGTGAAGAGGCCCTACATTTACAAGAATTGTTTCAATTTCTAGAAGAAAATAAATAAAAGTCCTCATTTGAGGACTTTTATTTATTTAGGTATATATAATTTTTATAATTATAAGCTAGAAGCTCTGCGGCATCGTTCAACTGGGAATGGAATAACTTGCGCGATGTGATTAGGAGCAAATTGTTTTGCACGAGCATGGCGTACTATATAAAATGCACACAGAATTGAAACAGGAATAGCGCCGAACAAACCAAAAAGTAAAGCGCTTACACAAGATGCAACAAAACCTAAAACCCCAACTTCTAACTCTTCCATAATAGCTCCTAAAATAACAGGAAGTGCTCCACACGTAACCCCTAGTATAAGTGCGATAAGTAAACTCATGATTATCCCCCTCTGTTTGCGATATTCTTTTCCTTCTTATTTAATTGTAGTATATCATACGTAAAACAGAATTTTCAGAAAAAATTCAAAAAAAGTTCAATAAATGTTCAAAAAGTGTTAAGAAATACACTTGAAAAATAGAAGGAGAAAATTGTTTTAGTATGGAATGACTCGTGCATTTGAGAAAATAAAAAATCAGGCTTATTTCATTTTTTGAAATAAGCCTGTTCCATAGGAGGATGTATATATGTAGAGTGAATAAAAGGTTGGAAAAGGGGATCCAAGTCCTTTTATTCAACTAACTACCTTAATAGATTGGAACCCAGCCTTCAGATGTAACAAAAATGCGAATAGCTACAACTTGACGATCATCTTGCAAGGTAAAATAATGTCTTGCATTTTCAGGTACAGATATGAGATCGCCTGGCTCAAGTTCAACGTCAAAGAACTTCCCATCTTTGCCTTCAATAGCAAAGATGCCATGCCCACTAACAATAAAGCGAACTTCATCATCAGTATGATGGTGTTCTTTTTGGAAATTAATTAACAATTCATCGAGGTTAGGTGTGCTATCAGAAAGTGAAATGACATCATGTGCTTTATAACCTCGGCGCGCTGAAACATCAGCGATTTCCTTTGAAAACACAGCTAATATTTCAGCCTTGTTTTCATCTGTTAACGAATAATTTTCACTTAAATGAGTAGGAAGCTTAGAGATGTTCCATTTCTCATATAAAACACCTTCCTCTTGTAGAAATTTAGATACTTCCACCTCATTTTCAATGCGAGTATTTATTTCATGAATACGAATTTGCGCCATTAGAAACGCCTCCTTGAATTGATAATAGTTTTATATGAAATTGGAATAAAAACTCATAAGCTTCTAATCTTTTCTTTGCATCAAAGCTATCTCGGCCCCATACGGTAATACCGTGGTTACGGATTAATACTGCTCCCGAATCACCTTGTATATGCTTTCGGAAGTTTTCTCCAAGCGTTGGGATATGGGCATGGTTTTCGATAATAGGAATGTTAATTGTTGCGCCTTCTTCCCAAATATCGAGAGCTTTAATAATTTCTTGGTTTTGAAAGGTGACTGTATCATTATATAAATTTGTGATGACATTGTTATCAGTTGTATGAACATGAAGTACGCACCCGGCATTTGTATTGTTATAAATATGTGTATGCAATATTGTTTCTGCTGACGGGCGTAATTCAGTCTCTAATACGGGAACCCCTAGATAATCTACTAATAGAAAATCATCTGGAGTAGTTTTTGTTTTATCTTTACCACTTGCTGTAATAAGAAAAGTAAGTGGCTCATGACTAACCTTTATAGAAATATTACCACTCGTTGCTGGAAACCAATTTCGTGTTGTTAATTCTTTTTTTATCTCGCTTAAGTCATACCATTGACGAAAAAGTTGTTTCATGATTTCACCTCCAACAAATGTTTTAATTCATTTTGAATATCATGGAATGTTTGAAACGGTGTATAAGCAATATAATTCTCTTCACACTTTGTAATAAGGAAGTCACGAGCAAATACTTTATCTGCTTGTTTCGCAGCTTGTAAATCAGTAATTGAATCTCCAATCACAATATGGAAGTCATTCGTATCACTTAATTTACGGATTAAAGATGATTTACATAAACCGCAATGATTTTGACAATGATGATCACAAGGATGAGGCCACTTAACGGTAATGAATTCCCTTGAAAAGTCTGTTTCATTACAGTAAATTTGCTTTTTTGGAATGATTCCTTGTAAGAGTGGATAGACGAAGAAATCCATTCCGCCTGATATAACATAAAAAGAAATGTTATTTTCATTTGCAAATTGTATAAATTCCTGAAAACCACTACGTATTTCAGCAGTTTCGATTAAAAATTGAATTATATCATCGTGTAGACTAGTAGGTATTAATTGAAATAATTGAGAAACACCTTCTTGAATAGACAGCTCTTGTGATAAAATTCTATTCTTTACTTCCTCAGCTTCTGGTGGTGCGAATTTTTCCATAATGGACATAATGTTATCATTATTTGTAATCGTGCCATCAAAATCACAAAATACTTGAATACTCATAATTTCACCTCATGAGAGGGATTTCCCCATATTTGTAGTGCACTATGCAAATTTATGTCATCTACTTCATGGAGTGGTGTATTTTGCAAAGTAGCATCAATTGCAGTACGGAAAGCTTTACCGCCGCCTTGCGCGCCGCTCGGATGTCCATGTATCCCGCCGCCAGCATTAATAACAACATCTTTACCGAAGTCTCGTACAATAAAGGGAACGAAACCAGGGTGAATACCAGCAGACGGAACAGAAAAACTCTTTTTGAAAAATGCATCGTCTTCAGTTAAATGTTTTGAGATGGCAAGAGCCTCCTCTTTTTCTAGCGCAACACTTCCGTATGGAGATGGGAATAATGAGAAGTCAGCCCCAGCATAACGTAGTAGCTTTCCGAGTAATAATGGAGATGAAACTCCATATAACTTGGATGCTGAATAAGCACCACTTACAGCAGGGTGTGCCATAATAGGAACTGGGATTTCATCATCTTCTGCAAGTGATTGTAGTACATCCAGTCCGTAAGCAAATACGTTAAATAATAGAATGTCAGCCCCAGCGTGCACTGCGCGTTTCGCATTTTCTTTTAAATCGAAAGTTCGTCCTGTTAAATTTACGGCATATAACGTTTTATGTCCGTATGTTTCATATACGGATTGTAAAACTTCTTTTCCAGATACAATGCGTTTCGTAAGTGGTGTTAATGCATTCTCAAATAATATTTCATCATCTTTTACTATATCTACACCACCAATTGCTTGATCGCGTAATTGCGTTTTTAAATACCCAATATTTCGTCCAATCATTCCTTTAAAGATACTCATTAAAAGGGGACGATCATACACTTGTAAAAGATTTCGAATACCATCTATGCCAAACTTTGGACCAGGAAAATATTTTTTTAACTCATCTGAAAAAGTTAAGTCAATTAATTTCACTTCGCCATCAAGTGATAGCTTTCCGAATGTAGTTGTTAAAATTGCCGGTAAGTCTGGACTGAAGTTTAATAATGGATATTCGATTTTAATAATCCCGCGTTTTACTTTTTTACGTAAATACAAATTGGTATGCTCTTGTTCAGCTAATTCCTCGACATGAATGACGTTTCCTTTATGCTGTTTTAATTGTTCCTGCAATAAATGCGGCAAATGTGTCCAAGAGCCAATTGTTAAACCGAATGCAATTTGCTCAGCCTTTTTTTCTAAGTTATGTGAATCATCATGGATTAAATACGTCGCTATAATTCCGCTCATTGTTATAACCTCCTAGTTAAATAAAAAAACCTCTCAGCTAAGGAGAGGTTTTTTTACAACCAGCTCCTTATCTGTCAGCGTAATGCTGCGAGAATTAGCACCGTGTCTACAATTGTAGATCGGTTGCCGGGTTTCGTCGGGCTCGTCCCTCCACCTGCTCTTGATAAGAAGTATTTAGAAATGTTTAAATTTTTAAGATAACTGAATTTTGTCAGATATTTTTCATGTTGTCAATTACTTTTTGAAAAAATTTAATTTATCAATTCGATTAATGGCTTCTCGTAATCTATCTTCTGTATGCAAGAGACCAACACGGACATACCCTTCGCCATGTTCACCAAATCCAACACCAGGAGCAACTGCAACATGTGCTTTTTCTAGTAAAATATCAGCAAATTGCTCAGAGGTATATCCTTTTGGAACAGGAAGCCATGCAAAGAATGACCCTGTTGGAATGTCTACATTCCAACCAATTGAGTGACAAGCTGAAATAAGAGCGTTTCGTCGAGATTCGTAACTATTTACAAGGTCTATTACGCAAGACTGTGAACTTAATAGTGCTTCGCGGGCAGCATCTTGAACTGCACCAAAAATACTAACATACATATGATCTTGTAATAAGTTAATTGTTTCAATCACACTTTCATTTCCCACAGCAAAAGCAATACGCCATCCAGCCATATTGAAAGTTTTTGATAGAGTGTAAATTTCAATACCTGTATTTTTAGCACCGTCTGCTTGCAAGAAACTAACAGGTTTTTGACCATCGAACCCAATCGCACCGTAAGCAAAATCATGAACGACTAATATATTATGTTTATTAGCAAAATGAATGGTTTCATCAAAGAAATCTTTTGATGCAGTAGCACCGGTCGGATTATTTGGATAGTTTAAAAACATTAATTTTGCACGCTCGGCAATAGAGTCATCAATTTTCGTATAATCGGGTAAAAAATTATTTTCTGCAATAAGCGGCATTGTTTCAAATTGTGCTTTTGCTAAAGCAACTCCTGATAAATAATCTGGATAGCCTGGATCTGGAACGAGAATAGTATCACCAGGGTTTGTAAAACAAACTGGTAATTCTACTAATCCAGCCTTTCCGCCAAACAAAATAGCAACTTCTGTTTTTGGATTTACTACTACATCATATTCACGTTGATAGAATGTTGCCACGGCTTCTTTTAAACTTTCATGTCCGCGAAATGGCGGATATTTATGATGAATGGTCTTTTCTGCAGCATCTTGTAACGCTTTTACGATATGCTGCGGTGTTGGTTGATCTGGATTACCTTGACCTAGATTAATAACATCGTGACCAGCTGCTACGACTTTGTTAACTTTTGCAACAAGTGAAGCGAAAAATTGTGTTGGCAATGATGTTACTATCTCAGAAGGTTGAAATAATTTCATACTTTCCACCTCTTTTGAAAGTTGTTACAATTCTAGTGACAAATGATATAATCTTTCCAGTATTTTGTAAAGAAAAAATTATGAATGGGGCTGACAAAATGAAAGTCGCATGTATTCAAATGGACATTGTCTTTGGAGATGTAGAAAAAAATATTGAGAATGCTAAAAATAAAATAAGCGAAGCGATGAAGGAAAGACCAGATGTTATTGTCTTACCAGAACTATGGACAACAGGATATGATTTAACGAGACTTTCTGAAATTGCAGATAGGGATGGATTGGAAACGAAAGAAAAGCTGAAAGAATGGTCGAAACAATATGGTGTACATATTGTCGGTGGTTCTATTGCGAAGCAAACAGAGCAAGGTGTTACAAATACAATGTATGTGGTAAACAAGGAAGGAGAACTAGTCAAAGAATATAGTAAAGTGCATTTATTTCAGCTTATGGATGAACATAAATATTTAATAGCTGGAAATAGTACAGGTGAATTTAAGCTAGATGATGTAGAGTGCGCCGGCACAATTTGTTATGACATTCGTTTTCCAGAATGGATGCGCGTTCATACTGCGAAAGGTGCAAAAGTTTTATTTGTTGTAGCAGAATGGCCATTAGTTCGTTTAGCACATTGGCGTTTGCTATTACAAGCAAGAGCGGTTGAAAATCAATGTTATGTTGTTGCATGTAATAGGGCAGGAAAGGATCCGAATAATGAGTTTGCCGGTCATTCTTTAATTGTCGATCCTTGGGGCGAAGTTGTTGTAGAAGCGAATGAAGAAGAATCAATTTTATTTGGAGAGCTTCATTTTGAAAAAATTAAAGAAGTACGAAAAGGAATTCCAGTTTTTGCAGATCGTCGTCCAGAATTATACAAATAAAATGTTGACAAGTGATTTTTATTCTTGGTATAGTCTTCAACATAAAGTTAAAAATTCAAAAAAAATATACAACTCTTATCAAGAGCAGGTGGAGGGATTTGGCCCGATGAAGCCCAGCAACCGACCGTAATACCATTGTGAAATGGGGCGTTTATTTACGCCAAAAGGCACGGTGCTAATTCCAGCAGAAAGTTTACTTTCTGGCAGATAAGAGGGGAGAAGATAAACTTCAAACCTCTTTCTTAGTGGAAAGAGGTTTTTCTACGTCAGAAAAACCTCTGAATTAAAAAAGGGGGAGAAGACGATGGGATATTATTCATTAACTGAAACGACAGCTATACAATATGCGAAAGAACATGGTTATTTTGAAAAGAAAGCAAATGTAGTTTGTCATGAAATTGGAGATGGAAATTTAAATTACGTGTTCAAATTAGGTGATGGAGAGAAGTCTATTATAATAAAACAAGCATTGCCATATGCGAAAGTAGTTGGTGAGAGCTGGCCATTATCTATAAAAAGAGCGACGATTGAAAGTAAAGCATTACAAATTTTTGCGAAGTATGTGCCGGAATACGTGCCGGTAGTGTACAGTCATGATGAAGAGTTAGCGGTAACAGTAATAGAAGACTTATCAAGGCTAACAATTGCTAGAAAAGGACTAATAGATGGAGAAGAGTACCCACTTTTATCCCAACATATTGGTCGTTTTCTAGCACATGTGTTGTTTTATACTTCAGACTTCGGGTTAGAGTCGGAAGAGAAAAGGGTACTAGAAGGTACATTTGTAAACCCAGACCTTTGCAAAATCACAGAAGATTTAGTGTTTACAGATCCATTTGGTCATTACGATACGAATGATTATGAGCCAGAGTTACAACTAGTGGTGGATGAACTGTGGAGTGACAAAACTTTGAAATTAAAAGTAGCGCAGTATAAATATAAGTTCTTAACGAGAAAAGAAGCGCTTATTCATGGTGATTTACATACTGGTAGTATTTTTTCATCACCTGCTGAAACGAAAGTGATTGATCCAGAATTTGCAACATATGGCCCATTTGGATTTGATCTTGGTCAATTTATTGCAAATTTATTATTAAATGCGTTATCACGGGAAGAGGAAAAAAGAAATGTGCTATTTTTCCATATTGAGAAAACATGGAGCTATTTTGTAGAAGCTTTTACGAAGTTATGGATTGGAGAAGGTGTAGAAGCATATACGAAAGAGAAACAATGGTTGCCGATTATTTTGCAAAATATTTTTACGGATGCCGTTGGATTTGCTGGATGTGAGCTTATCCGTAGAACAATTGGTTTAGCGCATGTAGCTGATTTAGATGGAATAGCAAATAAAGAAACGAGAATTCAAGCGAAGAAACAAGCACTATCCTTAGGGAAAGAACTAATAAAATATGAATCTAAGAGTGCTGATATTCAACTGTTTCGAACATTATTTCAACAGACAGTTTCTGGAGGGATAAAAGCATGAGTACAATTGTTACTGTTCCAAGATCTGTCAGTTGGAAAGGTGATGCCATTGCAGTATTGAATCAAACAAAGTTGCCGCATAGTACAGAATACAAAACATTAACGACGATTGAAGAGGTATGGAAAAGTATTGTCATGCTAGAAGTAAGAGGAGCACCTGCAATTGGAATTGTAGCTGCATTTGGTTTGGCGCTTGCATGCAAAAAATATACTACTTTACATATTGAAGAATTTCAAAAGAAGTTTAATAGAGATTGTAATTATTTAGGAACATCACGCCCGACAGCAGTCAATTTATTTTGGGCAATCGATCGTATGAGAGAATCGATTCGGGAAATTACTACAATAAAAGAAGCACAAAAAAAATTAGAAGAAGAAGCGCTTCTCATTCAGCAAGAAGATGAAGCAGTATGTCGGAGTATTGGAGAACATGGATTAACATGCTTTAAAGACGGTGATAACATTTTAACAATTTGTAACGCTGGAAGTATTGCAACTGCTAGATATGGTACTGCATTAGCACCGTTTTATATTGGGAAAGAGAAGGGCTTACATTTACATGCATACGCGTGTGAAACGAGACCGGTTTTACAAGGCGGGCGTTTAACGACTTGGGAATTGAAACAGGCAAATATTGATGTAACACTTATTACAGATAATACGGCAGCGCATGCTATTCAAACGAAGGAAATAAACGCGATTATAGTAGGAGCGGACCGAATTGTCTCAAATGGAGATACTGCAAATAAAATCGGAACAATGAATTTAGCAATATTAGCAAAGTATTTCGATATCCCGTTCTATGTTGCAGCTCCGTTATCGACATTTGATATTACGAAACAAACAGGTGCTGAAATTGTTATTGAAGAAAGAGACGAAACAGAAGTTACG
This sequence comes from Bacillus cereus, assembly GCF_007678085.1. Lineage (GTDB taxonomy): Bacteria > Bacillota > Bacilli > Bacillales > Bacillaceae_G > Bacillus_A > Bacillus_A cereus_BE. Next base: position 802,632 of record NZ_VEDW01000002.1, read on the forward strand.
AAAATTTTTGGGAAACAAGTGGCGCCAATTGGAACTGATGTTTATAATCCTGCATTTGACGTAACACCAAATGAATTAATTACAGGTATTATTACTGAAAAAGGCATTATACGTGGAGATTATAAACGGGAAATTGCATCATTATTCGAAAAACAAGCTAATACATAATAGCTTGTTTTTTTATGCCTAAATGTATGTCTCACTCTTATTTATATAATGAAAGGAGGAGAGAAAGATGGAAGAGTGGATCAAGATGGTAGGTAATGTAGGGTTTCCGATTGTTGTAACATTATATTTACTCCACCGCATTGAAAGTAAATTAGATGGCGTAATTGTTGCAATCGAGAAACTCCCTAAACAATTACTAAAGTAGAAAGGTCCTCGTGATAAAAAATAAAGTTTGCTCTTCGTGAGCAAACTTTATTTTTTATTGAGCAGTATAGCCACCATCGATAACGACAGCTTGACCAGTTATACCTTTCGCTTTTTCGCTCGCTAAAAACATAGCATAATCCGCAATTTCTTGTACTTGTAATAAGCGTTTTTGTGGTACAAGTGGATAAATCACATCTTCTAAAACATTTTCAAGTGGTACATTTCGTGTAGTAGCTAAATCTTGTAGTTGATTACGTACGAGAGGGGTATCAACATAACCAGGACAAAGCGCATTAACGGTAATTCCGTGAGTAGCGCCTTCTAAAGCAGCTACTTTTGTTAATCCAATTACGCCATGTTTCGCGCTATTATAGGCAGCTTTTCCAGCGAATCCAACGAGGCCATTAATGGAAGCTACATTAATAATTCGACCATATTTTTGCTTTTTCATAATTGGGAAGGCATGCTTAATTGCGATAAAAGAGGCGATTTGCATAATTTTAATAAGTAATTCGAACTTTTCGGTTGGAAAATCTTCAATTGGTGAAACGTGTTGCATTCCCGCGTTGTTAATTAATATATGTAATGAACCGAAATGAGTAACTGTTTGAGAAATCGCTGCTGTAATTTCTTCTTCAGATGTAACATCACATTTTAAACCGATAGCTTGATAGCCTTCTTTTTGTAATTGTTCAGCAGCTTCTTTTGCACGTTCTTCAAGACGATCGGTAATAACAACTTTTGCACCTTCTTTTGCAAAAGCGTTTCCCATTTCATAACCAATACCACTTGCAGCACCTGTTAAAAAAACAACTCGATTTGTAACCATGATGAAAACATCCCTTCGTAATAAAGTTCTCATATTGCTCTATTTAGAGAGTGGTTAATAAAATTCCTGCAAAGATTTGGAAAAATATTATTAGCTATCTTGTTTTGCAAAATAGTCTCTGCTATACTATTTTGTAAAGCAAGATACTTACGCTTATCTATCTTGTAAAACAAGATAGTGGGAGGATTTGAATTATGTCGACAAGTCAAATGCTGAAAGGGATTTTAGAAGGATGCTTACTTGCTATCATTTCTGAAGGTGAAATATACGGTTATGAAATGAGTGAAAAGCTAGCGAAGTATGGCTTTACAATGGCGAGTGAGGGAAGTATTTATCCGTTATTAATACGAATGCAAAAGGAAGGATTAATAACAAGTGTAATGAAGGAATCTCCATCTGGCCCGAAGCGAAAATATTATACATTAACAGAAAAAGGCGAGGAAGCGCTTCATGAATTTATGGATCGCTGGGAAGCAATGCAAAGTAGTGTAGAGCGTCTACTTGAGGGGAAGGGGAGAAAAAAGTAATGCTATCAAGTGAAGCACGAAATTTTTTATTAGAAATGAGATTATTTTTAGCGGCAAAGAGTGTGAAAGAAAGCGATATTGAAAATTTTATAGAAGATGCGGAACTCCATTTAATTGAGGGTGAGAGTGATGGGAAAAGTGTAGAAGATATTTTCGGAAGCTCACCGAAAGAATATGCAAATGAACTTGTAAAAGTAATGGAAAGAGATAGACAGGAAACGTGGAAGCAAATTGGTTTTACGGTAATGAATATCGTATCGTTTTGGATTATTGCTTCTATCCTAATAGTGAATAATGGAATGTTACAGATTTCACTTATTCAGTGCGTTGGGTATAGTTTGTCATTGATTTTAGTTGTTATGGGTCCTAATGTTGTACTTCGTAAAATGACATTCGTAACAAGTTTTACAAAAACGTGGTTTTCTATGTGGTTTTTAGTTATGATAGCGCCAATGTTTTTAATGGGGGCTGTTACGATATTAGATGTGATCTATCCTACCAAAATGTTTACATTCACCGAAACGCAAAGTTATATATTAGCTGGAGCTATTTTTATTATCACAGTAGCGATAAATATATATTTTGAAGGATGGTTTAAAAACTTATATTTAATCATTCCACTTTCAATTATGTTACTGTTTAAAACATTTACATCAGAAGATCTCGTGCCAATGTTATTTCAAATTATATGTTTATACGGAAGTTTGTTTATTTTAATTTTCCTTGAAATTATGATGAAGACGAATAGAAGAGAGACGGTTAAATGAGGGAGGGGTTATCATGCAGATTTCTAAAGAAGGAGAAAAGTTTTTAATTGATACGAAAGTGTATTTAATAACAAAAGGAATGAAAGAAGAAGATGTGGACGCTTTTCTAGAAGATGCAGAACTCCATTTAATAGAAGGCGAGAAAGAGGGAAAGACGGTAAGTGATATATTTGGTGAGTCACCAAAAGAATATGCGGAAGAATTAGCGAAAGAGATGGAAAAGGATAAAGGCGGGAGTATAAAGAGTATTCTTGCGATGATAATTGGTATTGGCGGATATTGGATATTAACTCATATTTTATTTAATAATCAAAATCAGCAATTTACACTAACGAATATACAGTTAATTGGCTATCCTATCGTCTTAATCATTGCGATTATTGGAACCATTGTTGCGTTTAGAATGTCTTCTTTTAAAAATAAATTTGTAGAGTTCGGGATTATTTACATAATAGTAATGGTGCCCATTTTATTATTAGTATTATTGATGTTTGTTGATAAATGGTACGGGACACCTATTTTGCAATTGTCGACAATGCAAACATATATATTAGCAGCAAGTATCTTTTTATTACTTTTCGTTGGAGAAGTGTATGTCCTTGGTTGGATGGGTGTTTTGGTGCTAATTGTTCCTTTGGCGATTATGTTTATATTTAAAGGATTAGAAGAAAAAAATGTGTTTTGGGGAATTACAAAGATATTACTTATGTATGGAAGTATATATGGATTAATGAGATGGTCTTTAAAAATTGAAGAGAGAAAAAGTGTAAACTAGTAGTTCAAAAAAAGTGGCTGCTCTGGATATACAAAAAATATTTCCAAAGAAATATTATATAAGGATTTTTAGAGGGATGCAGTTTAGGTGTATAGTGTATCCTTTACAGCCGGAAATGGGGTTGTTGATTAAATAAGTTGTTTTAAACAGTAACAGGACGTTACTGTTTTTTTCTTTGCAATAAAGAGCTTTGTAAAGAGAGCTCTTTTTGTTCGTTTGTTAATAAGGAATGAATATGGACGTTTTCAGGGCGCGGGACTATCGGATACATAAGATTTGTTGGAGAAGGATGGTGCTCCGAGCCAGTTGGGGAATGAGGATCTGCGTGAGTAAGTTTTCCGTGAACACGTCTTGTAAATAAAATATGACCGATTTCGTGAGCGAGCGTATATATATTTTTCATAGGAGCAGCTGAATTTGTTAAAACGATATAACCAGTAAGTTGCTGTTGCTTTGCTAAAGAGTAAGCGCAGGCAATTACTGCTGTTTCTTTGAAATAATCACTACCAATATAACAAATGTAAAGGTCGCATTCAGGAGCTTCATTTACACACGTTTGGAAAAAGGATGCTAATTTTTCCTGACTTTGAATAGAATTTTTATAACTAATTTCACGGTCAGAAAAACGGAAAAGTTCATTTAAAACAATTATTTCTTGAATTTGAAATGTAATCGGGTGCCAGATTGACTCTGCAACTGCTAAATCTTTTGCGATACGGTCATCAGAAATATTGGCGCCTGGAGTAATGCAAATACATATATTGACGTATGGATCCATAAGGAACACCTCAACTGAAAAAATTCTTCCTATAATATATGTTGAGAAAAGACCCTATGTATGGATAAAAGCCTTGTTTATTACAAGTCGAAAAAATTTCATAGTTCTATAACGTAGTGTGATCATCTTTTTGATATAGTAAAGAAAAGGGGGAGAATATATGTATACATTAAAAATCGTTTCAGACAGAGAAGCTCTTTATCAATTTGCAAGTTATGTAAGAGTTGTGCAAGGGGTTGAAGATGTATATGTAGAGGTGGGAGAACCTTTATATGAACATCCGTTGATGAAGTTTTTTGTACATATTACGCTGGAAGAAACATATGAGCAACATAAAGCGTTACAAGAAATAGCAAGATTAGTAGAATTAGGACGTTTTACATACGTCCATTATCGTAATGATGAAATTGAAGAAGCTTTTGAAGCTGTAAAATATGAAAGTTTTAAGAAATAAGGATGAAAAAAGGAAGCGAAAGCTTCCTTTTTTTTCTTGGAAATTACATCAACAAAAGGAGAAAAATTTTGTTATGATAAGGGAGGGTGAGGAAAGGAGAGTTTACATATTGGGGTATATTGAAGAGTTACGCAAAGTCGTTGGGACAAGGCCACTTATTCTCGTTGGGTCAGCAATAATTATATTAAATGATAATCAAGAAGTATTGCTTCAATATCGTTCAGATACATATGATTGGGGTGTACCTGGCGGCGCGATGGAACTAGGAGAAACGACGGAAGAAACTGCTCGCCGAGAATTATTCGAGGAGACGGGATTAACGGCAAAAATTATGCAATTTCTTGGTGTCTTATCAGGAAAGGAAGTATATTTCCGTTATCCTAATGGAGATGAAATTTTTAATGTTATTCATCTGTATCAGGGGCATCATGTGAGTGGAGAATTAAGTCTCGATCATGAAGGGTTGAAACTTCAATATTTTCCGGTAGATAAGTTACCGAAATTGAATGAAACGACAGAGAAAATTTTACAAAAATTTTTATACGCATTAACAGAATAGAAGGTTAATTCCTTCTATTTTTATTATATTAAATATTTTGATTTTTTAGTATGTTTATAGTATGATAGATGTAGACATACATCTTATGGAATTTCACCTAAAAACTTACTAGGGTACATAAGAGAGGGGCAAGTGCAAAATGCATAATGTTGTTATTACAGCTGCAGTTCGTTCGCCAATTGGAACTTTTGGGGGAGCGCTAAAAAATGTAACGCCAGTAGAATTAGCTGTTCCTGTACTTCAGGAAGCTGTAAAACGAGGCGGGGTAGAACCACACGAAGTTGATGAAGTAATTTTAGGTCATTGTATTCAAAGAACTGATGAAGCAAATACTGCAAGAACAGCTGCATTAGCGGCAGGATTTCCTGATACAGTTACGGGTTATACAATCCAACGCCAATGTTCTTCAGGTATGCAAGCAATTATGTCAGCTGCAATGCAAATTCAATTAGGTGTAAGTGATGTTGTAATTGCAGGTGGAGTAGAAGCAATGAGTTCAAGCCCTTATGCATTAAAACAGCACCGCTGGGGACAACGTCTACAGCACGGAGAAATTCGTGATACGGTGTGGGAAGTACTAGAAGATCCGATTCACCATATTATGATGGGTGAAACAGCTGAAAATCTAGTTGACCAATATGAAATTACAAGAGAGGAACAAGATGAAGTTGCTCTTCGCAGTCATACATTGGCACTGCAAGCAATCGAGTCTGGATACTTTGACGATCAAATTGTTCCTATTACGATAAAAGAACGTAGAAAAGAAATAGTATTTTCAAAGGATGAACATCCACGTGCTGATATTACAGCAGAAAAATTAGCAGGATTAAAACCAGCTTTCCGTAAAGATGGATCAGTAACGGCAGGGAATGCATCTGGCCTGAATGACGGAAGTGCGGTTCTAGTATTAATGAGCGAAGAAAAAGCGAAAGAAAAAGGCTTACAACCGTTAGCTAGAATTGTTGGATATTCAGTAGCTGGAGTAGATCCAAAAATTATGGGTATTGGACCAGCACCAGCAATTCGTAAAGGGTTAGAAAAAGTAGATTGGTCATTAGAAGATGCTGATTTACTGGAAATTAATGAAGCTTTCGCTGCACAATATCTAGCTGTAGAGAAAGAATTAGGTCTAGATCGTGAAAAAGTGAATGTAAACGGTAGTGGTGTAGGTCTTGGACATCCAATCGGTTGTACAGGAGCTCGTATTACGGTAAGTTTAATTCATGAATTGAAGAGACGCGGGTTAGAAAAAGGAATTGCCTCTCTATGCGTCGGCGGCGGTATTGGGGTAGCATTATTTATAGAAGCACTATAAAAAAAGAAGCAGCAATCGCTGCTTCTTTTTTTTAAGAATCAAATAGATGATGAAATAATCGATCACGATTTTCAAAGAAAAGTTTCGTTGTTTGGTAATGCTCGGTTTCTTCTAGTGTGGATTTGTGAATCCCTTCTTGTGTTAAAGAGTATATAGTGGATTCAGGGTAAGCCATTAAAATAGGAGAATGCGTCGCGATAACAAATTGTGAACCTTGTTCCGCTAGTTCGTGCATTCGAATGAGCATGGAAAGTTGTCTCATTGGTGATAGTGCTGCCTCAGGCTCATCTAAAATGTATAAACCTTGTCCTGAAAAACGGTTCATAAATAATGAAAAGAATGATTCACCGTGTGATTGTTTGTGTAGTGAGATACCACCATATGAGTCAATAACTGGATTCCCACGTGCTTCTAAATCGGCATCTATTTCATCAATATAAGAAGCAACGTTATAAAATGATTCAGCGCGAAGAAAGAAACCGTCGCTTGGTGTATTGAAACTTTTGGAAATTCGAAGGTATTCATGTAAAGATGAATGTGAATCGTTTGTGCTAAAGCGGAAATTCTTCGTTCCACCTTCTGCATTAAATCCTAAAGCGATAGCAATTGCTTCGAGTAATGTTGATTTACCGGTTCCGTTTTCTCCAATAATAAATGTTACATTTGGATGAAAAGCTAGTGATTGTAATGTTCGGATAGCGGGTAAACAGTAAGGATATGCGGAAAAACTAGGGATATTTTCTTTTTTTAATGTAACATTTTTTAAAAAAGGTACGTCAATCAATATATAAACCTCAATTCATAACGGATTTTGATTCTAAAAAAGCAGCAAATACAAGGGTAAGACAACTTGCAAATAGTATTGTATATTGAAGTGCGCCAAAGCCAAGGCCTTCCCAGCCGAAAGCTATTCTCTTCCATATGAAAATAAAAAGAACGCTTATAAAACCAACGAGAGCAGGCATATATTTTATAATTTTGTAGTGCTTCCATAGATAGAAGCCAATGTATGTAGTTAAAAAAAAGATAAACAGAACAAGAAAAAAGACAGGTGTTAATGACACGTGAATCCCTCCTTATTTTCTGAATATTTCATGTGGATTATATCATTTAAACTACCATATTCCAATGTGAAAATAAATGTTGCATCAAGATTAATTCTCTCGTTATGATAGATGTTATTCTATTGAAAATATGAAAAGGAGTCAAAACATGCCGTTTACATTTGCGCATCCAGCAGCTATCCTTCCTTTTACTAAGAGAAATTCTAGTTATATTTCAGTAACGGCTCTTATATTAGGGAGTATGGCGCCTGATTTTGAATATTTTTTACACTTTAGACCGTATGGTGTTATTGGGCATACATGGCTTGGATTCTTATATTTAAATTTACCACTTGTATTTCTGTTAGCATATATGTATCATTACATTTTAAAAAAGCCATTTATAACATATTTACCTAAACCATTTGCTGGCTACTATACATATGTAGTAGATGAGAGGTGGGGGCTTCATACATGGAAGGATTTCTTTGTATTTTGCTATTCTGCTTTATTTGGTATGCTCACGCATGTCGTTTGGGATGCATTTACTCATAATACAGGATATTTTGTTACGAAAATACCATTTTTACAAAGAGAATTACATAGTATTCCAGTGTATAAATATATGCAGCACGGGAGTACATGTGTTGGTTTATTATTACTATTATACGTACTATGGAAGTATAAAGATGAAACAGGGAAAGATATTATGATAGCTTCAGAAAAAGGGAAGTATTGGGTTTCGGCAATAATTGTGGCAGCTCTTATATTTATCGTTCACGCGTTCGCAGATCCCTATTTTCATATTTTCCAAATAGGAGGTATAATAGTATCTGGACTGACAAGTTCGTTTTGTGGACTTCTCATTGTTTCTATAGTTTACAAAGCAAGGGACTAATTTATATTAATGAATGATAGTGTTAGGAGAAATTATATGATGAAAGCATGGAAAAGTATTTTTGTTTTATGTAGTTTTCTTCTTATGTTAAGTGGTTGCTTCCATCAAGAAGAAAAGAAAGTTGAACCGAAGAAGAAAGAATCTATTCCTGAAACAAAAGAATATGGCGGGCGTGAGCTGAAAAAAGTAGGACAAAAAGTGAAAGAAACAGGTTGGGGTACTTTTAAGTTAGAACAGATTCAGTCTGTGAACCAAACATTTGAAGTAGCACCAATGAAAATTCACGTACAAGATGTAAAAGTAATTTCTTTATCGCAGATGAGTAAAGATGCAAAAAACACATTAAAAGTATATACGGCATTAACTCCTGAAGAAGTAAAGCGTAGATTAGGAGATAAAGTCAGTCAAGAAGATGCGGAGTTATATGCATCGATAAGTGGTACAGAGATTAGTGATACGATTCGTTACGTTGAAATTACATATAAGGTGGAAAATAGCGGGAATAAAAATATGCAATTTTTCTCTATGAATGATGTTACGATTAATGATAAACAAAATTTTAAAGTAGCAACTCAAAACTTTTTATATGATGAAGATACGCTCGTTGGTACAAAAAATGTATCAAGGGAAGACTATAAGCCTGGTGAAACAAGAGATGGTATTATCGGCTTAATACTTGATGATGGAAAAGAAAAGGTAAAAGATATTAAGTTTACAACAGATAATGTAGTCGCAGCAGATGCAGAAACGCAAGATGTTGTAAAAGAGCCACAAACTTTTAATATCTCACTTTCTGAGTAGGATGTTTTTAAAAACATGTAAGAAAAAACAGTCAGCGCTTAAAATATTATGCTGACTGTTTTTTCTGTTCTTTTATGTATGAATCTACACTTTGAAAAGGTACCTTAATTTTAAACGCATCTTTTTGTTCATTAAATTGTTTTTCATTATAAGGGCCAAAACGTTTATTATGCTTTACGTCAATAATCCAATAATGCTCACTTTTTTTATTTGCAATTGCTGCGTCAGGGTTATTCGGATCTGACTTTTCCTCAGTTTGTTTTGCGATAATGTATTTATCATCCCAAGCTATGTCTGTAATTTTTGCAGGGATGTATTGTGTGGCATACACAGCATCTTGCGAAGGAAAAAGCTCAAATGCATTTCCAGAAGTACGTATAAGTTCGTATTCATCGTTAATCGTATACGTTATATGATTTGTATTTCCAGCACAACCGGCTAATAGGAATGCGACGAATAGGATTATCCATTTTTTCAATATGGGAACCTCCTTTACAATGCTGTTGTAACACATTGTACAAGAAAAGTAAGAGAAACGCTAGTTTACAATGTTTTTTAGAAGTGGTACGATGAGACGGGTAAAGAAGGATATGAAGGAGTCGAAATAAAAATGAAGTTAAAGATGCATCGTCCAGCGCTTGTAATGAATCGCATAGGTGCTTCCCTAATTGACATGTTTTTAATCTCGGTTATGTACGGTGCAGTAGTAGCTGTTATGACTGGAAATTATAGTGCTATTTTTGATCGCTTTAATATTAGTTTTGGTGATTATAGATATGATCTCGCAGTAGTTTTTATATTAATGGCGATATATTTTATTTTAGTACCATTTATTTGGAACGGTGTAACACTTGGTAAAAAGGTAACAAGAATAAAATTAATTTCATTGAAGAGTGAAAAGTTAACAGTACAAACATTAACGATACGATTTTTTGTATTGTTATTACCGAACATATTACTACTTGGAATTCCGATATTATGTAACGTATATATGATGTTATTCCGCAAAGATAATTGTGGTTTTCAGGATTTAATTACAAAAACGAAAGTAATAAGTCTGGTATAAAAAAAGAGCTTTTTATGTATATCATAAAAAGCTCTTTTTTTAGAAATAATAGATTGAAAATTAAGAAAATGTTATAATAATTAAAATAATATCTTTATATAATAAGGGGGAAATTGAAATGACTGGAGGTAGTGTAATCTTTTGGGGGATTTTAATTTTCATCGGTTTAGTTTTTGATCAGCGTAATAGTAAGAAAAAAGAAGGAGTAGAAAAGTAACCGTTTACAAATAAATAAGCAACTTTTCTTGCTTGCAGACTAATCTCATAAAGGAGTATACTGAATGACGGTAAGACTTATAGAAGGGGTAATGAAAATGAAGCTTGCAGGAAAAGTTGCTATCGTAACTGGCGGTGGCATCGGTATTGGACGTAATACAGCTCTTTTGTTGGCTAAACAAGGCGCAAAAGTAATTGTGACGGACATTGATCAAGAAAGTGGACAAGCAACAGTGGAGGAAATTACGAATCTAGGCGGAGAAGCACTTTTTGTATCCTATGATATGGAAAAGCAAGGTGATTGGCAACGCGTAATCAGCATTACTTTGAATGCATTCAGTCGCATCGATATGCTTTTTCAAAATGCCGGTTTATATAAAATAGATTCTATTTTTTCACGCCAACAAGAGAACGATTCCAATGTACTTTGTATTAATGACGTTTGGATAGAGATAAAACAATTAACGTCATCTTTTATGAAACAGCAAGAAGAAGTGGTGCTGAGTGACTTACCGATTTTCGGTATTATTGGCACGAAAGGACAATCATTTCATACAGTAGAAGCCCTCGTATAATAATGAAAACCGCCCTCAAAATATGTGGACGGTTTTTTTGTATGTGATATAGGAAAAATTATTTTTTAACGAATACGTTGTTCAGTTTGACTATCAAAGAAATGCGCTTTATTCATATCAAATGCTAGTTTGATTTGATCTCCGGGTGAAAATGTATGTCTTGCATCAACACGTGCTGCAAAATCTTGATTTCCAAGTTTCATATATAAAATAGATTCAGCACCTAGTAATTCAGCAACTTCGATTTTTGTTGTGAAGGCAGTAGATTGTGAAGCTTCTAAAAATAATAGTTCATCATGCATGTCCTCAGGGCGAATACCTAAAACAATTTCCTTATTTACATAGCCTTGTTCACGTAAAATCTTCATTTTTCCTTCAGTTACTTTAATTTTTGTTGCATTGTCTATAACGAAATCGGTTTCAGTTAATTTACCACGGAAGAAATTCATCGCTGGAGAGCCAATAAATCCACCAACGAAAATGTTTTCAGGTGTTTCATATACTTCTTTTGGAGTTCCGATTTGTTGAATCTTTCCGTCTTTCATAACAACGAGACGTGAAGCCATTGTCATTGCTTCTGTTTGATCATGTGTTACGTAAATTGTTGTTGTTCCAAGACGATGGTGTAATTTAGAAATTTCTGAGCGCATTGCAACACGCAATTTAGCGTCTAAGTTAGATAAAGGCTCATCCATTAAGAACACTTTCGCGTCTCGAACAATTGCTCTACCTAACGCAACACGTTGACGTTGTCCACCGGATAATGCTTTCGGCTTTCTATCTAAATATTGTTCCAGTCCTAAAATTTTTGCTGCATCTTTCACACGACGATCGATTTCATCTTTTGGTATTTTTCTAAGTTTTAATCCAAATGCCATATTATCGTACACACTCATATGTGGATATAAAGCATAGTTTTGGAATACCATTGCGATATCGCGATCTTTTGGAGGGACATCATTCATTAGCTTACCATCAATTGAAAACTCTCCTTTTGAAATATCTTCAAGTCCAGCCACCATTCGTAATGTTGTAGATTTTCCGCATCCAGAAGGACCGACAAATACGATAAACTCTTTATCTTGAATGTGTAAATTGAAGTCTGTTACAGCTGTTACGTTATTATCATATATTTTATAAATGTTTTCTAATTTCAGTTCTGCCATGGTATTTCCTCCTAGAAATAATTATGCAAACGTTTTCTTTGAGTTCATTATAAACTAATAGATTCAAAAAATAAACAAAAAAATAAAACGTTTTCATACATGAGAGGAATATTAGTAATTTTCGTATGTTTTCTTAGAAAAATAAGAATAAAAGTTGTAAGCGCTATTTTAAATTAAGATAGAATCTGTTATCATTCATTAATGAAAACGTTTGCGCCTTAAAAAAGAGAAAATCGAATTATTAATGAAATGGGGTAGCATAATGGAAAAACAGTGGTGGAAAGAAAGTGTAGTATATCAAATTTATCCTCGTAGCTTTATGGATAGTAACGGTGATGGTATTGGGGATCTTCGTGGTATTATTTCAAAGCTAGATTACTTAAAAGAATTAGGGATTGATGTAATCTGGCTATCGCCAGTCTATGAATCTCCAAATGACGATAATGGTTATGATATAAGTGATTATTGTAAAATTATGAATGAGTTCGGAACAATGGAAGATTGGGATGAGCTATTACATGAAATGCATGAACGTAATATGAAACTTATGATGGACTTAGTTGTTAATCATACTTCTGATGAACATAATTGGTTTATTGAGTCACGTAAATCAAAAGATAATAAATATAGAGATTACTATATGTGGCGTCCTGGAAAAGAAGGAAAAGAGCCGAATAACTGGGGAGCAGCTTTTAGTGGATCAGCATGGCAGTATGATGAAATGACAGATGAATATTATTTACATCTGTTTTCTAAAAAACAGCCAGATTTAAATTGGGATAATGAAAAGGTAAGACAAGATGTTTATGAAATGATGAAGTTTTGGTTAGAAAAAGGAATTGATGGCTTCCGTATGGATGTTATTAATTTTATTTCTAAAGAAAAGGGATTACCAACTGTTGAAACAGAAGAAGAGGGATATGTTTCAGGTCATAAGCATTTTATGAACGGTCCAAACATTCATAAATATTTACATGAAATGAATGAAGAAGTATTGTCTCATTATGATATTATGACGGTTGGTGAAATGCCTGGTGTAACGACAGAAGAAGCGAAATTGTATACTGGGGAAGAACGAAAAGAACTTCAGATGGTATTCCAATTTGAACATATGGATTTAGACTCAGGAGAAGGCGGAAAATGGGATGTAAAACCATGTTCACTCCTTACTTTAAAAGAGAATTTAACGAAGTGGCAAAAAGCGTTAGAGCATACGGGCTGGAATAGTCTGTATTGGAATAACCATGATCAGCCACGTGTTGTATCTCGTTTTGGTAATGATGAAACGTATCGCATTGAATCTGCGAAAATGTTAGCGACGGTGCTTCATATGATGAAAGGGACACCGTATATTTATCAAGGGGAAGAAATCGGAATGACGAACGTTCGATTTGAATCGATTGATGAATATCGAGATATTGAAACATTAAATATGTATAAGGAAAAAGTTATCGAGCGCGGTGAAGATATAGAGAAAGTGATGCAGTCTATCTATATAAAAGGGCGAGATAATGCTAGAACACCGATGCAGTGGGATGATGAAGATCATGCTGGATTCACAATAGGTGAGCCTTGGATTACGGTAAATCCTAACTATAAAGAAATCAATGTGAAACAAGCGATCCAAAATAAAGATTCAATTTTTTATTACTATAAAAAATTAATTGAGTTACGTAAAAATAATGAGATTATTGTGTATGGATCATATGATTTAATATTAGAGAATAATCCTTCTATTTTTGCATACGTAAGAACATATGGAGAAGAAAAACTTCTTGTTATTGCAAACTTTACTGCGGAAGAATGTGTATTCGAATTGCCAGAGGACATTAGTTATAGTGAAGCAGAGCTATTCATACACAATTATGACGCCGCTAAGAATGGACCGATAGAAAGTATGCCATTACGTCCGTATGAAGCAATGGTATTCAAATTGAAATAAGAAAAATCCTTATACCACTTCGGTATAAGGATTTTTTGATTACCATTTTAATATGGAGAATCCATATGGAGGAAGTGTAACTTGTAATACACTTGCTTCCGCTGAAAATTCTTCGTTAGTATAAATATTAATGATTTTCTTTCCAGTAACATGGAGAGGGAGTGAAGCTGTAATGTCACTATTAGTCGGATTTAAAACGAAAAAGATCGTTTCATCTTCATACGTTTTCGTATAAGTAATATAATTATGTTCATCATTTGCTTCAATGAATTGGAAAGTACCATGTCCTCCAAATGCTTTATACTGCTTTCTTAATGAAATTAACGTTTGTACATGTGTAAATAATAGATGATCTTGTTCTTTCGTATCCCAAACCATACATTTGCGGCAAGCTGGGTCCATACCACCGTCCATACCAATTTCGTCTCCATAATAAATACAAGGGGAGCCGATGAAAGAAAGGTGGAATACATAAAGTAACTTTAATTTATTTTTATCTCCGTTGCATGTTGTCAATATTCTTGGTGTATCATGGCTGTCTAATAAATGAAATGCTGCTTCATTTACATTCATAGAGTAGGAATGTAGAGATTCTGTAATTTGTTTCATAAATTCATTTGCCTTAATGGAATCGTTAGCAAAGTAAGACAGTAGAGCATTTGTAACAGGATAGCTCATTACAGCATCAAATTGATCTCCTTGTAACCATGGTAGTGCATCGTGCCAAATTTCTCCTAAAATATATACTTCAGGATTTAATGCCTTTATCTCGCTTCGGAATTCTCTCCAAAAGCTATGATCGACTTCATTTGCTACATCAAGGCGCCAACCGTCTATATTGAATTCTCTTACCCAATAACGCCCTACTTCAAGTAAGTACTCTTTTACATCTGGATGTGCTGTATTTAATTTAGGCATATACGGTGTAAACGCGAAAGTATCATAATTTGGAAGTGGCTCAGTTCGAATTGGGAACTCATGAATATGGAACCATTCTTTATATGCTGAATGCTCACCATTTTCTAGGACGTCTTGAAATTTATCAAAAAAGTATCCGCTATGATTAAATACGGCATCAAGCATTACTTTTATACCGTGTGTATGACATGCCTGAACGAGTTCTTTGAACGTTTCTTTCGTACCAAATTGCGGATCGATTTCCATGTAGTCAATTGTGTCATATTTATGGTTGGAATGTGCTTTGAAAATAGGGGTGAAATAAATTCCCGAAATTCCAAGCTTCACAAGGTAATCAAGATTTTGAATAACACCAGCAAAATCTCCCCCAAAGAAATTAGTTGGAGTTGGCTCAGCGCTGCCCCAAGGAAGGGTGTTTTCTGGATTTAGTGCACGATCTCCATTAGCGAACCGTTCCGGGAAAATTTGATACCAAACGGTGTCTTTAATCCAGGAAGGTGCTTTGAATACATCATTTGCATGAATAAATGGGAAACAGAAAAAGTTACCAACGTCATCATTTGGAATGCTGGAAAAAAATCCTCGTTCTGCATAAATAAGCGTTTCTGTCTCCGCTTTTAATTCAAATCCGTAACGTAAGCGCTTAAATTTTGGTTCAATGGAAATGGACCAAAAATCAAATAATGCAGTTGAACCAGTTTTTTTCATCAGTGTACTTGATGTAACCCATTTCCCATCTTTCCAATCATAAGGATCACCATAAATAAGAGTGGCGCTTTGTACATCGTCTCTTTTCGTACGTATTCGGATGTGAATCGTTTTTTCATCGTAAGCGTATGCATAATTATCTTTTGGCCTATGATAAATGGCTTCTTTAAGCATATAGAAAATCCCCCTTTAATATCTCCATGCGTATTGTTCCCATAAGTATAATAATAAAGCATATGTTGCAAACGATTGCTTTTTGCATAGCTTTAATATTGCTTATAAGAGTAGTATTCATTTCATATAAAGTCAATGTATAAAGAGTATAGTAATAATATTTTAAAATTAATATTTGCAAAATGAATAAAAGAATGTATAATGATAGACAAATAGCGCAAACGTTTTCATAGATTGAGATATTGTTTGCGCTTCTATTAAACCATACAATGCAAACGTTTTCAATTAGTAAGGTACATATACAATTTAGGGAGGTTTTTGGGATGAAGAAAGCATTATCATTATTAACGGTTTCAGCATTATCAATTGGTATGTTATCTGCATGTGGACCGAAAGATTCAGGGACAAAAGAAGAAAGTAAAGCAAAGAAAGATTACGATCTTCTCGTTTGGGAAGATGATAAAAAAGGTGTTGGTTTAGAACCAGCAGTGAAAAGCTTTGAGGAAAAATATAAAGTAAAAGTAAAAGTTGTTGAAATGCAAATGACAGATCAAGTGAAGAAGTTACGTCTTGATGGACCAGCGGGGACGGGACCAGATGTTGTAACATTGCCGCATGATCAAATCGGAAACGCAGTAACAGAAGGTTTACTTTCTGAAGTGAAAGCTGACGATGCTATAAAGAGTAAATTTACTGAGTCATCAATACAAGCACAGACATATAACGGAAAACTATACGGTTTACCAAAAGCAATTGAGACACCAATCTTTATTTACAATAAAAAATTAATGCCAAAAGCACCAGAAACGATGGACGAGCTGTTTAACTTCTCAAAAGAATTTACGAAAGATGGCAAGTACGGATTCTTAACATTAGGAGATAACTTCTACTTTGCTAATGCATTCATGGCAGGTATGGGTGGTTATGTGTTTGGTGAAAAAGATGGAAAGCCAAATGCGAGTGACGTTGGATTAAATAATAGCGGAGCAGTACAAGGTGCTGAATATCTTCAAAAATGGTACAAAGAAAAGTTATTCCCGAAAGGTATTATCGGTGAATCTGGTGGACCTGCTGCTGATGGACTATTTAACGAAGGAAAAGCAGCATCTATCATGAATGGTCCATGGGCGTTCCAAGCAATGGAAAAGAACGGAATTGATTATGGCGTTGCTCCAATGCCAAAATTACCAAACGGTCAACCAATGAAAACATTTGTTGGGGTTAAAGGATGGCATGTAACAAGTTTCTCTAAACAAAATGATTTAGCTACAAAATTCACTGAATGGGTAACAAATGAAGAAAACGCAAAAATTCGATTTGAGAAAACAAAAGAAATTCCTCCAGTAAAAGCGGTAATGGAAGATCCAATCATTAAAGATAATGAAGCTGCAAAAGCAGTTGCAACGCAATCTGAAAATGGAATTCCAATGCCAAACATTCCAGAAATGCAAGAAGTATGGAAACCAGCTGGAGATGCGCTTCAATTAGTTGTTACGGAAAAAGAGGCACCAAAAGCAGCACTTGATAATGCAGTGAAGCAAATTAAAGGTAATATTGAGGCAAATCATAGTAAGAAAAAATAAGGTGAAATTCGTGCCTCTCATATGAGGGGCACGAATTCTCTCCCAGAAAAAAGGGGGAAGGAACATGCAAACATCTATGGAACCAGCAAACGGTTTAAACGGTTCAAAGCATAGGAAAATGGCAACCATGTTATCTATCATTCCAGGCGTGGGTCAAATGTATAATAAGCAATTTGTAAAAGGTCTTATTTTTCTAGTATTAACAGGTTCATTTATTGTAGCCTTTGCTGATTTATTAAATATGGGATTATGGGGAATTGTAACGCTTGGTACAGAAGTGCCACGTGACCACTCTGTCTTTCTATTAGTAGAAGGAATCTTGGCACTCATTGTCATCGTGTTTGGACTCGGAATATATGCATTTAATTTATATGATGCATACCAAAACGGGAAGAAACGTGATATAGGAACACCTTTAAACTCTGTAAAAGAGCAATACCGTAATTTACTAGATCAAGGTTTTCCATATTTAATGGTTTCACCAGGTTTTCTATTACTTATCTTTGTAGTTGTATTTCCAATCATCTTCGTAATTTTAATTGGATTTACAAACTATGATTTATATCATTCTCCTCCAGCTAAATTAGTAGATTGGGTAGGATTTAAAAACTTTATTGATATCTTTACATTACCGATGTGGAGAGAGACATTTTTAAGTGTATTTTCTTGGACTGTTATTTGGACATTCGTTGCAACGACATTACAAGTTGCGCTTGGTATTTTCTTAGCGATTATCGTAAATCAGCCTGGTATTAAAGGGAAGGCAATTATTCGAACAATCTTCATTTTACCGTGGGCGGTCCCAGCATTCGTATCTATTCTTGTTTTCTCTGGTATGTTTAATGAAACATTTGGAGCAATTAACAATCAAGTATTAGCTTTATTCGGAATTGAAAAGATTGCTTGGATGACAGATCCATTTTGGGCGAAGATTGCTTTAATTATGATTCAAACGTGGCTTGGATTCCCGTTCGTTTTTGCAATGACAACAGGTATACTGCAATCGATTCCAGGAGAATTATACGAAGCAGCTACAGTAGATGGAGCTACAGCTTGGCAACAATTTCGTAAAATTACATTGCCACTTGTTTTATATGCAACAGCACCAATATTAATTACGCAATATACGTTTAACTTTAATAACTTTAGTATCATCTATCTATTTAACGGCGGAGGTCCTGCTGTAGCTGGACAAGACGCGGGTGGAACAGATATTTTAATTTCATGGATTTATAAGTTAACGATGACTTCGGCGCAGTACGGGAAAGCAGCAGCTCTTACAATGATCTTATCGTTAATCGTTATTACTGTTGCGTTATGGCAATTTAA
Organism: Bacillus cereus; assembly: GCF_007678085.1. Lineage (GTDB taxonomy): Bacteria > Bacillota > Bacilli > Bacillales > Bacillaceae_G > Bacillus_A > Bacillus_A cereus_BE. The sequence goes on from NZ_VEDW01000002.1 coordinate 821,430, forward strand.
GAGAACAAAATCATTCCAAGAAGAGGATATGATGTAAATGAATATTAAAAGACAAAAGATGTTACGTCTCTCATTAAGTTATCTCGTTATTTTCGTAATGTGTGCCATCATTTTCTATCCATTATTATGGATTATTGGCTCATCGTTTAATCCGGGTGATAGTTTATCTGGATCAAGTATTATTCCACAAAATGCAACGTTAGATCATTATCGTAAGTTATTAGATTTAGAGAATAGTAATTATTTACTATGGTATAAAAACACATTAAAAGTAAGTGTTTTAACGATGATTTTCTCAGTGTTAGCAATTAGTTTTACTGCTTATGCATTTTCGAGATATCGTTTTGTTGGAAGAAAAAATGGTTTATTAACATTTTTAATTCTGCAAATGATTCCAAACTTTGCAGCGTTAATCGCTCTATACGTATTAGCACAGTTAACAGGATTAATTGATACGCACCTTGCATTAATTTTAATTTATGTCGGCGGGGCAATCCCAATGAATACATGGCTTATGAAAGGGTATTTTGATACGATTCCGAAAGAATTGGATGAGTCAGCTCGTATGGATGGAGCAGGACATTTCCGTATTTTTTGGCAAATTATTATGCCACTTGCAAAGCCAATTGTAGCAGTTGTAGCGTTATTCACTTTCATCGGTCCATTTACAGATTTCATTTTAGCGAGTATTATTTTGCGCACACCAGAAAATTATACGTTAGCAGTTGGGTTATATGAAATGGTAGCGAAGAAATTTGGTAATGAATTTACAACGTTTGCAGCGGGTTCAGTATTGATTGCAATCCCAATTTCAATTTTATTCCTATCACTACAAAAATACTTTATCTCTGGTTTAACTGCTGGAGGTACGAAAGGATGAAAAATGGGACATTACGTCCCATTTTTCTTTTCATCTCCCTATAAAAATTTTTATAGGGAGATGAAAAGAGATTTGACATCACATATGAAAAGAAGTGAAATAAATAGTATATTATAGTATAGGAAAAAAGAGCTATATCCCTTACAATACATGGAGAGGGAGAATATGATAGGTTTTGCAAGATAGAATCAATGAAAGTTTATGACTTCTCCTATTACTTGCAACGGGTGCAAGATTAAAAATATATAAAATGACAGAGAAGTGAAAGGAGGGGGATTTTTATGACAGTTACAATTAAAGATGTGGCGAAGAAGGCGAATGTAGCACCATCTACCGTTTCTCGTGTAATTGCTGATAATCCAAGTATAAGTGAAAAAACAAAGCGTCGTGTTCGGAAAGTAATGAGTGAATTAGGGTATCATCCCAATTTAAACGCAAGAAACCTAGCTAACCAAACAACAAAAACACTTGGTCTTGTTATGCCAAGTTCTGCAAGTAAAGCTTTTCAAAATCCGTTTTTCCCAGAAGTTATAAGAGGGATTAGTTCATTTGCACATGTGGAAGGGTATGCGCTTTATATGTCGACAGGTGAAACGGAAGATGAAATTTTTAATGGTGTTGTAAAGATGGTGCAGGGACGCCAAATTGGTGGCATTATACTTTTATATTCAAGAGAGAATGACCGGATTATTCAATATTTGCATAAACAAAATTTCCCGTTTGTTTTAATTGGGAAACCATATGATCGAAAAGATGAAATTACATATGTAGATAATGACAATTATACAGCTGCAAGAGAAGTAGCAGAATATTTGATTTCATTAGGTCATAAACAAATCGCGTTCATCGGTGGTGGATCCGATTTACTTGTAACGAGAGATCGTTTGGCTGGTATGAGTGATGCTTTAAAATTAGCAGATATTGTATTACCAAAAGAGTATATTTTACATTTTGATTTTTCGAGGGAAAGTGGTCAACAAGCCGTGGAGGAATTAATGGGGCTACAGCAACCACCGACAGCAATTATGGCAACGGATGATTTAATTGGACTTGGTGTGCTAAGTGCTCTTTCTAAAAAAGGATTCGTTGTACCGAAGGATGTTTCTATTGTAAGTTTTAATAATGCTTTGTTATCAGAAATTGCGAGTCCGCCACTTTCGACAGTTGATGTGAATATATATCAACTAGGATATGAGGCAGCAAAAGCTGTAGTTGATAAAGTAGAGAATACGGAGTCTACTGCAAAGTGTATTATTATTCCTCATAAATTACTGAAGCGTCAAACTTGCGATCATTATGCAACAAAAAGCTAAGAGTTTAACTCTTAGCTTTTTGCTGTAGAAAGGCTTCTAAACGGTCACAGCCTTCTTTTAAAGTTTCGATACTATACGCATAGGACAAGCGAAGGTAGCCTTCACCATATTCAGAGAATGCTGTTCCGGGAACGACGGCAAGTCCAGCTTCTTTCACAAGATCAAGTGCAAAATCAAAGGATGAAGACGTTAAATGGCCAACATATGGGAATAAGTAAAATGCACCTGTTGGCTTCTCAACTGTTAAGCCCATTTGAATGAGTCTATTATATACGTAATCACGGCGTTTTTTGTATTGATAACGCATCATTTTTGGTGCATCTTTAGCAGCTGTTAATGCTTCAATTGCAGCATATTGAGCGATTGAAGTAGCACAAGTTACGTTATATTGATGAACTTTTAATATATGTCCTGCTAAATAGCTTGGTGCGAATAATAAACCGATACGCCAGCCAGTCATAGAATGAGACTTTGATAAACCGTTAATGACGATAGTCTTTTCACGCATTTCTGGGAAATGAGCGATAGATGTATGCTTTTGTTCATATACAAGTTCGCTATAAATCTCATCAGAAAGGACGAAAATGTTTTTATCTTTTAAAACGTCTACAATATCTTGTAGTTCTTCTTTTGATAAAGTTACACCAGTTGGATTAGAAGGATACGGCAAAACGACACATCTTGTTTTTTCTGTAATGGCATTTTCGAGTGCTTCGGCTGTTAAACGGAAGCCAGTTTCACGAACATCGATAAAAATAGGTGTTGCGCCGCATAATCGAATAATTGGTTCGTATCCTGGATAAATAGGGGCAGGTAAAATGACTTCTGTTCCTGGCTCTAAAATCGTTCGGAATGCAACATCAATTGCTTCACTAGCACCGATTGTAACGATGGTTTCGTTTTCAGGTGAATACTGTAAATCGTAGTTATCTTTTACAAAGTTACAAGCTGCCTCGCGTAATTCTAGTAAACCAGCGTTATGTGTATAGCTTGTATAATTTTCTGTAATAGCCCGTTTTGCTGCTTCTTTTACGAGAGAAGGTGTAGGAAAATCAGGTTGTCCAATTGTTAAAGAGATAAGATTATCATAGTTTTGAATCATGTTAGAGAATTGACGGATTCCAGAAATTTGGATGTCCTTTACTCTAGGATTAATGAATTGTTCCATTGTATCTCCCTTTCTTCCGTTTGAAAATTAAGTTCATTTTAACATATTTTCTGTGATTTCGCTTGCGTATATGTTATGTAGAAAGGGAGGGATAATAGAAAAAAAGCCGCTGTAAGCGACTTTTAATATCCGTACTCCCAATCTATTTCATCTTCATTCCAAAGTACAGAGGATACTTTGCCGAGGTGAACAACTGATTCATTCACAGCACATGTGCAATTTTCTTCTCCGGTTTTATGCTGTAACTCTTCATATACTGATTTTTCAACATTTTCTAGAACGACCAAATTTTCTTCTTTTAAAACAAGCGTAGTACCCGCCATATTTATCTTCCTCCTACTAAAATAATGATCACTTATTTGTAAACATAGATAGTATGGATTATATGCTGTATTTTGCTATAGTTGTCCGTCTCATGAAGTATTTTTTATTTTCTTTGTAATCCGTATTCATTGTATACCGCCAGGCAGAAATTTGGTACAGGGTTTACATTCATTTCGAAAATCTGTAACAATTATTATGTGTTGTTAACAAAGAATTAACAAATATATTAAGAAAAATCAAAATTTTAAAACAAATAAACTCGTAAAATGATATAATCATATCAAAATACATATAGGGGATGAGAGGCTATGGAGCTGATCCGTGATTTAATGATCCAAATTGCCATCATTATTTTGCCGCTATTTTTATATGAAGCGATTCGTTTAAATCGTTATCAAGAAATGCCTCCGAAGCCGAACCGCTACTTTATTATGTTTTTATCCAGCATTACACTCGTTCTCTCCATGACATACTCTATTTGTTTTGGTGACATTTGTGGGTATAACTTTCACCCAATCCCGATTGTTAGTGGTTTTTTATATGGTGGGATTGTTGGTTTAATCCCGGCCATTATTTTTGTTGCATATGAATGGACGCTAAAGGGAATGAGCCTTCTTCCAGTCATAGAAGTCATATTGCTATTGATAGTTCCATTATTTTTATCAAAGAAATGGTCACTATTTTCAAGGGATAAGAAGCTAATTTTAGCATTTATGATTTCATCATTGTACGTCCTTGTTTCTTTAGTGATTGGCATGATTAACGTTCTGTTAGAAACGGGGTTTACACCGTATGTTTCCCACCTATATAGCGGATATATATTTGCTTCGCTTATTATGGTTATGACTATGGTATTTCAGGTGTACTTAACAGAATATTTAAATGAAAATGCAATACTACGTACAGAGATGCAAAAGTCAGAAAAGCTTAATATTGTAAGTGAGTTAGCAGCAAGTGTTGCACATGAGGTTCGAAATCCGCTCACTGTTGTTCGTGGTTTTATTCAATTGCTAGAAAGTACGGAAGATGTGAAGAATAAGGATTATATGCGTCTCGTATTAGCCGAACTGGACCGGGCAGAGCAAATTATTTCAGATTATTTGAATTTAGCAAGGCCGCAAATTGAGAAAAAAGAACACATTTGCTTATCCGCTCAATTAATAGAAATGACAACTCTTATGTCATCATTTGCAGCGATGCAAGGTGTATATTTGCAAGTTGAGATTTCTGAAAGTCTTTATACGATTGGTGATAAGACAAAATTGAAGCAAGCGATTATGAATGTTGTTAAAAATGGTATTGAAGCAATTCAAGGGAATAAAGGATATTTAAAAGTAACGGCTATGCAAAAAGATGAAACGATTGTAATAAGAGTTAAAGACAGTGGTGTTGGAATGACGAAAGAACAGTTAGCAAGGCTGGGACAACCGTATTATTCTTTAAAAGAAAAAGGGACAGGACTAGGGCTTATGGTAACATTTAGTATTTTACAAGCGCATAATGGTACGTTGGAATATAAAAGTGAAAGTGGGAAAGGAACTGAAGCGATTATTATATTGCCAGCTGTAAGAAATAAGGAATAAAAGTTACCGATGGAAGGTAACTTTTTATTTTATATTGTTTATTCATTTGTTTTTTCTTGTTTTGCTCGGCTAAATAAACTTTTAAATGATTGCAAGAACCCTTGCTCTTTTGAGGCAGCAACCATTCTTTTTGTTTCTTGAATTTCACGAATTACTTGCATAAGTTGTGCATCACGGTTGCTGTCTTTATTATAAATTTGATTTACGAGTTTATTCATTTTTTCTTCTTGCTTGGATTCTCGTTTATACATATGATTCATTAATAAGTCCATCTTTTCTTTTTGCAAGGCATCTGTTTGAGCGGCATGATCCACTAACTCTTGTAGCATTTTTTCTTGAGAGCCTTCTTTAACATAAACTTGTTGCATCAATTCATCAAGCTTTTCATCTTTCAAACGATTTTGGGTAATAAGGGTAGAATTTTGATGAATAATTGCTTCATTTAATTGAGCGAGCATTTCAAGTTTTAACATGAACTCCTCGAAGTTACGCCCATCTTCTTTTTCTTTCGGTTGTATTTCTTGCTTATCTTGTATAATTGGTACAGGTGGGGCCTCTTTTTCTTTTAAAATAATTGGTATCGTTTCTGAAATATCTTCTTGCAATGTAGCAGCTCTTTCATGTATAGATTTCAATAGTTTTAAATCGTCTAGTTTATAAATACGAGCATCAGCTGTTTTTGAAATGATATAACCATGTTCCTCTAACAGTTGACTATATTTGCGGACTATATGTTTTGGGATGCCTGTTTTATTCGTGACATCTTTCGTTTTATAGGTAGCTTCCATGATATTTCCTCCCCAAAAAGTATCGTATATATCATTTCAATCTTTTATGAGGACTTCCTTTGAAAAAGAATGTCGGAAGGTTATTAGTTTTCTACAGCATTAGTGAAAAGATGAAGAAAAATGAGAGTTTTTGGCGGAATGGCGAAGAAGAGCTAAAATAATGTCTGAAAACATATACAGGAGAAGTTTGTTATAATAACTGAGGAAAAGAAACTGGTAGAATCATGGAGGTATACATGAAGCAATTAAAAGGTATTATTATTTCGATTATTGCAATTCTTTCTATTGTAGTAGCGGTGTATGAAGTACTTGTTCCAGAGGAAACAAGTATCAAAAAAACAAATGCGTATGATCAAGTTCTAGAATTTCCGAAAGAGCGATATCCAGAGACAGGGAAACATATTACGGATGCGATAAAAGAAGGACATTCAGAAATTTGTACAATTGACCGTGGTGGTGCTGCGGATAGAAGAAAATTATCGTTAGCTCCATACCCATCAAAAAAAGGGTATGATCGTGATGAATGGCCAATGGCGATGTGTAAAGAAGGCGGAAAAGGAGCACATATTGAATATATAAGTCCGGCAGATAACCGCGGGGCAGGGTCTTGGGTAGGAAATAAGTTAGATAAATACCCAGATGGTACGCGTGTGAAATTTGACGTAAAGTAGTAGTTGCATATTTCATAATGAAGGAGAAGGGAAACTATGGAGTTAACAATTTCTTATTCGCAATTAATGTTGATGAACTATGATGGTGAGCAGCCTTACGTTGACTGGACGGATGAAGATTTTGAAAGAGGTTATGCGAAGGCGGATGGAACTGTTATTTTTGAAGCGCTCTCTGATTATACTTGTGAAGTAAAAGTAACCCCAGGGAAACATATTGAGAAAGAAGAAGTGATTAGAACGACTACAGTTCCTTTTACAGTTGAAAATGAATGTATCGTTGTAACAAGTATTCTTTCAAATAAATTTCAAATCCCTATTCCAAATGGTGAGTATACAGTTGTATTACAAGCAACGCCTCTTGAAGAACCAACGGATGATGAATTATATAAAATACAATATGAATTCTTTTTTGAAAGTAAAGAATAAAAAATGGGTTATCCTCAACGAGGATAACCCATTTTTGTTATGCGTTTGTTTTTAGCAGGGAACGAGCATCTTTTGCTGCTTGCACCATGTGCTCTAAAGCTGGAATAACTTCTTCTGTTCTTCTCGTTTTTAAACCACAATCAGGATTAATCCAGAAATATTTAGGATCGCATACTTGTAAAGATTGTTCTACGATCTTATACATTTCATCTTTACTCGGTACACGCGGACTATGAATATCATATACCCCTAGACCGATACCTTTTTCATATGTTGTATGTTTTAATGTATCAATAAATTCACCGTGACTTCTTGATGTTTCGATAGAAATCACATCTGCATCTAATGCACGAATCGCATCAACAATATCTTCGAAGTTACTGTAACACATATGAGTATGAATTTGTGTTTCATTTGCTACAGAAGAAGTTGCTAAAAGGAAGGATTGTACTGCCCATGTAATATAAGCATCCCAATCTTTTTCTTTTAGTGGCATTCCTTCACGAAGTGCTGGCTCATCGACCTGAATTACTCGAATTCCGGAAGATTCAAGTAGTTCAATTTCGTGACGAAGAGCTAATGCAATTTGATATGAAACTTCTTTTCTTGGAATGTCATTTCGAACGAAGGACCAATTTAAAATCGTAACAGGTCCAGTTAACATTCCTTTTACAACTTTCTCTGTTAAGCTTTGTGCATAAACAGTTTCCTTAATAGTCATTCCGTTAATAAAGGCTACATCACCATAAATAACAGGTGGTTTTACGCAGCGGGAACCGTATGATTGAACCCAACCGTTTTTAGTGAATGAGAAACCAGCAAGTCGCTCACCAAAATATTCGACCATGTCAGTTCTTTCAAATTCACCATGTACAAGGACATCAAGACCAATTTCTTCTTGGTAACGAATCCATTTTTCTGTCTCTTTTTCAATAAATTGTTCATATTGTTCATTTGAAATAACACCGTTACGCCATTCTTTTCGCGTTTGACGAACTTCAGTTGTTTGCGGGAAGCTACCGATAGTCGTTGTTGGTAACAACGGTAACTTTAGGGCAACCTGTTGTAATTCGTAACGTTTTTCAAATGGAAGCGGACGTGAAAAATCTTCTTCTTTTAGTGCTGTTCGTGCTGCTTTAACATCTTCTCGGTTACGTGCAGCAGATGAACGAATTGTATGATGTACGTTTCGATATGTTTCCAGCTCATTACTAATGCTTTCTGTACCTTGAGTCAGAGCGGAATGAATAAGAACTAACTCTTCTAATTTTTGATTTGCAAATGCTAACGCATCAAATAGTTCAGTTGATAAGTGAGTTTCTTCTGTTTTATCGATTGGTGTATGCAATAAGCTACAAGAAGGCTGAACGATGAAATCTTTCGTTTGAACTTGTTTTTGTAACGTTGTAAATAACGTAAGAACTTCATCAAGGTCAGCTCTCCAAATGTTACGGCCATCTATACAACCGACAGCTAAAGTTTTATCAGCTGGGAATTCATATTTTGAAATAGCGTGTAGATTACCTTCTTTACCATGAACGAAATCTAAGCCAATACCGGATACAGGGAATGTAATAATTTCTTCATAGTTTTCTTCTACACTATCAAAATATGTTTGTAAAAGAAGATTCGCATTTGGAACTTCTTTACGAATAGCTTCATAAATGTCTTTTGCTTGTTGAATTTCTTCGTTTGTTAGAGAAGCGAAAATCGGTTCATCAACTTGAATGACTTGTGCACCGGCTGCATGTAGTTCTGAAAGCAGTTGTACGTATGGTGCAACTAATTGTTTTAAAATAGTAGCGAATTGTGCTTGTGTATAACCTTTAGCTAATTTCAAGAAAGTATATGGTCCTAAAATAACAGGTTTTCCATCTACTCCTAATTCTTGTTTTGCCTCTTCGTATAAGCGAAGTGGACGATTATCTTTTAAAGAGATTTGTAATCCCTCTTCATATTCAGGAACGATATAATGATAGTTTGTGTTAAACCATTTCGTCATTTCGGAAGCTACGTGATCTTTAGAGCCACGCGCCATTGCAAAATATACATCAAGGTAAGATGTAAACTCAGAAAAACGTGATGGGATAAATCCTAGCATATAAGCAGTATCCAAAACGTGATCATAATATGTAAAGTCGCCAACGGGGATGAGTTCAATCCCTTTTTCTTGCTGTACTTTAACGTGTTGAAGGCGAATTTCTTTCATCGTAGTTAAAAATTGTTCTTCATCAATTTTTTTGGACCAAAAAGCTTCCAATGTTTTTTTCCACTCTCTTTGTAGTCCGATACGTGGATAACCTAAATTACTTGTTTGAATTGCCATTTCAAATTCCTCCCTAATTGAAAGTAAGCATTTCCGTTTACTAGGAAATACCTATAACAAAAAGTATAAAGGCATAAAGAATAAGCCTTCCTTTTTGTTTTAACACCTCATCATCATCCGTGAATCTATCAGTGTTGTTAAAACAGGCAGGTCTCCTGACTTATGCTTCATATAATTTCTTTTACCTTCCCGTTTTCACAGTGGCATAGAAAAGAAATCTCAGCATTTACAGTGGCGGGACCGTGTTGGAGTTTCACCAAGCTTCCCTTTTAAACACGAAACGAAATTTTCGTGTACCTATTTTCCTTTTGAAAGGAAGTTAACAAGCGATATGATATTGAAACAAATTCTAACACAATTTTTGGAATTTTGTCTACTGTTTTAAAATAAGAAAATTCTAAAGTTTTTTATTTTAATTATTCTAATTCTTCAGTTTTTATTATGGGTGAATCGCGATTATACATACAAAGAGGAATGTACTTGTACAGAGATAAGATGCTAGTTATGTTATTTAAAAATCTGTCCATATTTTGGAATAAGGAAGGGGATTGGATGGTTCGTTTTGAAATAGTAAGTTATTACAAGAAAGAACGAGGTTTCTGTATAAAGATACATAAACTAAGTTTATAGAAATGGGGTATTTCAATTGGAAAAAAGTACACAAACTATATATTCACCGCCAAAACATATAGTTTCAGCAGCGACAATTGTAATGAATGAACAAAAAGAAATCCTATTAATTAAAGGACCTAGAAGAGGATGGGAAATGCCAGGTGGACAAGTTGAAGAAGGTGAGTCTCTGAAAGATGCTGCAATAAGGGAAACGAAAGAGGAGACGGGTATTGATATTGAGGTTTTAAAATTTTGTGGAGTATTTCAAAATGTGAACCATTCAATATGTAATACGTTGTTTTTAGCTAGACCAGTTGGAGGTAAATTAACGACTACACCAGAAAGTTTGGAAGTGGGGTTCTATCCTATTGAACAGGCGTTAGAAATGGTGAATTTTATGAATTTCAGACAAAGAATTGAATACAGTTTGGATGAAAATCAACAACCTTTTTATATAGAATTTTAAGAAATAATCTTCCGTTATGGGTGCCGGTGATGAATAGATATTTGTTAAATTTTTGAGTGCATTATCTTATACCGAAAATTAAACAAGCATAACCCCGTCCTAAATTAGAATGGGGGGTGCTTGTTTTAGGTTTTAAAATGAAATAACTTTATCGTCCTTTTACCGTTTCTTCTTTATAAGCTCACTCGGCATCTATATCAATTTCTGAAAGTCGCCCTGCAACTGCATCTGTAAGGAGGGTGTTTAACCATTGTAATTCAACTGAGATATGTTCAATAACACTTTGTAAAATATATAGTTGTGCACGTGGAATTTGTCCTTTACTACAATCATAAATAGCTTGCATTTTATGTAAATAGTGAACGGTATCATTTTTCTTTTTTTCTAAAATAGGAACTAACTCTCGATCATCACCAAACTGAGCGAAAGAGAGTGCCGAATAAATTGGTTTATATATTTGATTTTTTGCCTCGAATTGTTTTAATAGTAACTTGTGAAATAATTGTTTACCATCTTCTGTTATATGAAAGATTGTTTTATCTGGTCTATTCGTATCTCGAACAATCGTGGTAATACAAATTGCACCTTGCTTTTCTAATTGCTCGAAGGCGTAGTAAAGTGATCCTTTTGCATATTTAATATAACAATCCATTTGTCTTTCTTTCATGATGTGTTGCACTTCATATGGATGTTTATCCCCTTCGAGTAGCAAACCGAGAATGACTAATTTCATGCTCATTCTGTCTCAACTGCTACTAAAAATATAGACAAATGTATATTCTTAGAGTATTCCTGCTTCTACGTGCCCTGCCTCGCTAATCACTTG
>NZ_VEDW01000030.1:0-316 GCF_007678085.1 Bacillus cereus
TGGGCCTAAATGGACTCGAACCATCGACCTCACGCTTATCAGGCGTGCGCTCTAACCAGCTGAGCTATAGGCCCATATACTTTACAGGGGCAGTAGGAATCGAACCCACACTGGAGGTTTTGGAGACCTCAGTTCTACCTTTAAACTATGCCCCTAAAGGATGCCGACTAGAGGACTTGAACCCCCAACCTACTGATTACAAGTCAGTTGCTCTACCAATTGAGCTAAGTCGGCATAAAAAAATGGTGGCTCGGGACGGAATCGAACCGCCGACACGAGGATTTTCAGTCCTCTGCTCTACCGACTGAGCTACCGA
>NZ_VEDW01000031.1:0-314 GCF_007678085.1 Bacillus cereus
CCAAATGCAGAGTTTACAATCTACAACGAACAAGGGAAAGAAGTAGTAAAAGGGAAAACGGATGAAAAAGGTGTAGCGAAATTTAAACTACCATACGGAAAGTACACGTATAAAGAAACAATAGCGCCGAATGGCTATGTAATAAATGAAGAGACATTTGCATTTGAAATCAAAGAGGATGGAGAAATTATTAAACATATCGTTCAAGATAAGAAAGTAGAAGGTGAATTAGAAATAACGAAAGTAGATATAGCGGATGGAAATACGAAACTGCCAAATGCAGAGTTTACAATCTACAACGAACAAGGGAAAGA
>NZ_VEDW01000032.1:0-306 GCF_007678085.1 Bacillus cereus
GAGTTTCGTGGATTGGGGAAGATTGGGTAGTGGTGGGTGGGGTAGGAGTGTGGGGGGTGTGTGAGTGGGAGTGTGGGGGATGAGCGTGTGAGGTGGGGTAGGGATGGTTGGGTTGGTGAGGGGTTAGCTGAGGAAGTAGGTAATGGGAGGCGGGTGGATGGATAAGTGAGAGGGGAAGCCGGGTTTGAATTTTGAACCATGGAGTTGAAAATGTTATGCGGTATTAGCGGGGGTTTGCCGGAGTTATGGGAGTGTTATGGGGAGGTTAGCGAGGTGTTACTGAGGGGTCGGCGGGTAAGTTGAGAA
>NZ_VEDW01000033.1:0-290 GCF_007678085.1 Bacillus cereus
AATTAACTACCTATAACCATTATTTATGCCAACCCACACACAAGGGACAAACGCCGTCATTTCAGCGTTTGTCCCTTCGTTTTTGGATTATCGATTATTCATATTTTATACACTCCCCTAACCACACGTTTTCATGCATTTTCAAATATTGTTATTTTGTATTTTTATTCAGTTGAAGAGCCTCTATTTTTTAGACGCTGATTGTTTTACGCGTTGTTTTGTAGCGAATATTAATATTGAAATTAAAATGTTTATAATACCAGCAATTAACATGACTAATCCAAAAAGAC
>NZ_VEDW01000034.1:0-284 GCF_007678085.1 Bacillus cereus
AATGATAATACCTGAATATATTTTGTTTTTTAATAGCATAAAATTAACCTTTCTTTTTAATGCTTTATTCCAATTGCTTTATTGACGTTGAGCCTCGGAACCCTTAACAATCCCAAAACTTGTCGAATCGTCGGCTTAATAGCTCACGCTATGCCGACATTCGTCTCCAAGTTTAGTTAAGGGTTCTTCCCAACATCAATAAATTTTCTCGGCATAAATGCGTGTTCTTGTTATAATATAGACATCACATTTAGGGTGCTTATTAAAAGTAGTTTTTTATAATC
>NZ_VEDW01000035.1:0-274 GCF_007678085.1 Bacillus cereus
ATTTATCATGTCAGTGTTCGCTTAACTTGCTAGCATGATGCTAATTTCGTGGCATGGCGAAAATCCGTAGATCTGAAGAGACCTGCGGTTCTTTTTATATAGAGCGTAAATACATTCAATACCTTTTAAAGTATTCTTTGCTGTATTGATACTTTGATACCTTGTCTTTCTTACTTTAATATGACGGTGATCTTGCTCAAAGAGGATTTTCAGATGTAACGATGTACGTTAACATGAATAATTTAGTTTCTCATGATTTAAGTAAAAATCAAAT
>NZ_VEDW01000036.1:0-271 GCF_007678085.1 Bacillus cereus
AGATTGAAAGTAATATTCGGAGATCTGACGTGTATATAAGTGAGCAGGTAAAATAGTAGGGCGTTAAGAAAAGAAATAGATAAGTGAAGTACAGTTCGAAAATCAAGTGAGAGCTTATTCAGCCTTTTAATTTAAGCTAAGATATTCTTCTAGGATAAATCTATCTTGAAAGATAATTTGGCTCTAAATACCCCTTTAAAATTCAATATAGGTTATTTTCGTATTTAAAATCCACATGAGTTGGCTAAAAAATGGCTACTGAAATCGAAAA
>NZ_VEDW01000037.1:0-262 GCF_007678085.1 Bacillus cereus
TAGCCTTAAATAGTGCATCTAGAAAGTTGTAATCTACATAAGGTTTTTCAAAATTAGGTTCTGAAAACAAATTACATGTAATCTCTTTCTGTTCTTCTTTAGGCTTTAATTTCTCTTTTTCCAATTTCTTCTGATAGGCAAGACGTTGTGTGTCATTCATCTTACCAATATTTTTATGAATATGATCCAGAACTTCTTTTTGCAAAGGCTGCAACTCTTTTTCTTGTGTTAATCCAGTGTACACCTGGCGTATATAAAAGTT
>NZ_VEDW01000038.1:0-261 GCF_007678085.1 Bacillus cereus
TTGTGGCGAAGTGGTTAACGCACCGGATTGTGGCTCCGGCATTCGTGGGTTCGATTCCCATCAGTCGCCCCATTTTTCTTAAATAAATTAATATGCGGGTGTGGCGGAATTGGCAGACGCACCAGACTTAGGATCTGGCGCCTTTGGCGTGGGGGTTCGACTCCCTTCACCCGCACTTTTAATTAAATAACTCATACATGTCTTGCGGAAGTAGTTCAGTGGTAGAATACAACCTTGCCAAGGTTGGGGTCGCGGGTTCGA
>NZ_VEDW01000039.1:0-257 GCF_007678085.1 Bacillus cereus
GCGGAAGTAGTTCAGTGGTAGAATACAACCTTGCCAAGGTTGGGGTCGCGGGTTCGAATCCCGTCTTCCGCTCCAATTTTCAATATGACATGCCGGGGTGGCGGAACAGGCAGACGCACAGGACTTAAAATCCTGCGGTGGGTGACCACCGTGCGGGTTCGACCCCCGCCCTCGGCACCATATGCGCCCGTAGCTCAATTGGATAGAGCGTTTGACTACGGATCAAGAGGTTAGGGGTTCGACTCCTCTCGGGCGCG
>NZ_VEDW01000003.1:0-132936 GCF_007678085.1 Bacillus cereus
TTCCGCAGTAGCTCAGTGGTAGAGCTATCGGCTGTTAACCGATCGGTCGTAGGTTCGAGTCCTACCTGCGGAGCCATGGCCCGTTGGTCAAGTGGTTAAGACACCGCCCTTTCACGGCGGTAACACGGGTTCGAATCCCGTACGGGTCATAAAAAAAGAGTCAGCACATTGCTGACTCTTTTTTATTGTGCGTTAATCCTCCTTTATCAACTGATTTTCCTGAAATAAATAAAGGGATTTAGGAAAAGCTATGGTATGTATAAAAAGGAGGAGATAAAAATGACACGAGTGAGAGACTTGATGAGCACTCATATTGTACATTGTACACCGCTAGACAATGTATATGAGGCTGCTGTAAAGATGAAAGAAGAATCGATTGGATTGATTCCGGTTGTTGAAAATGAGCAAGTTGTTGGGCTTGTTACGGACCGAGATTTAGTTGTTCGAGGGATTGCTGAGAAACATCCTGGATCTAATAAAATTACAAATGTAATGACAACAAACATTGTTTCAGTTTCTCCAGATGATTCTATTGAAAAAGCTACAGAGTTAATGGCACAGTATCAAATTAGACGATTACCAGTAGTTGAGGGTGGTCAACTTGTTGGGATGCTAGCGCTAGGTGATTTAGCTATAAGAGAATCTGCAGATGATCAAGCTGGATTTGCTTTAAGTGAAATTTCGGAGCACACGGAATGAAGAGATACTTTAATTAGTGGGATAAGTTACGTATAAAAATCAGATGCATTATTCTAGTATATATGGATTAAACTAATATGTTAGCATGATGTATCTGAGACATTATATAATAAGTATATAGTTAGTAATTTCGACAGTTTTTTTAAATTTGTCATTCTTAATTTTAAATAACAGAAAAAATGATATACTGATAGATATAAGTATTATGAAGAATTTTGAATATAACAATATTCATTGTTAATGATTTAATAATGGAGTATTATTTCCTATGTAGACAAAAGGGAAGGGGAATTATATGAGGGCTGTACAGCGCGATCCAAATTGGAATTTGGTTACAGATACATATATAGAACCAAATAATTTCGCTGAATTATTTTCTTTGCTTGTACCTTGTCATCCAAAAGGTGAAGGGAAAGAACGAACTATATTAGTGTGGAAAGAAAAAGAATTTTATAAAGAAGAAAATTTAGCGGCATTTATCTTGTATGGAATGAATAAAGTAAAGAATTTACCGCAATTTCATAAAGATGAAATTCCAACTTTAGTACGTATTCTTCGCTTATGCCAAGAGATTGGTTGGTATGAAGAAGCAAATACTTTTATGATAACTCAAGGACTTGCTGAGTTTGTTCACACTTCATTGGAATATGAAACGTGGGATCTTTTGACACAAGCGGTTGCTTTAAACTATTTAATTATTAAATATCGTATTGGTGAATTAACTGATGAAGATGTAGAAATTTGGGATAGAGTTAAATTTAATGAGAAATGTATAATGGACTGTAAACATCTATTATCCCATAAAGAAGTATTAGAATTTACATTCTTTTATATGTGTAAGAGAGCTAAATCTCTATCAAAAGAGCAATTAAATAGTGATATGATGAGTCTAGCAATGTATTGTAATACTTTTGTATATGACTTATATACACATGACTTATTACGAAAATATCGTAAGTGTACAGACTTCCTATCATACTATGGACCTAGTCAAGCGGTGTTAGCTTGTCAAAGAGCTGTACTTTCTCAAATTTCAGATCGATTAGACCCACTCAAGACTACTCATGTAGATGATTATCTATATGTAATGAAAGATATGATGGAGCACATGACGATAGGAATAATGGATCGATATGATCATTTCATCGGAAAACTATTATCATATGTGCCATTTTTTGAAATGATTCAAGTTCCACAACATGCGTATTATTGTGAAGAATTATTGTATATTTGTAAGGGCATTGAATATAAAGAAGAAATATTACGCAATTATATATTTATACAATTACATGATTGTTTACCATCATTCTTTAAACTATTTCTTAAAAATAAGCGTTATGCAACGATTCATGATATTCTGTTCTATTGGTGTGATGATGAACAAAGAATGAGCTTAGAGAAAAAATATAATCTTAGTTTTATTTATGAAAAATATGCTTGCGGATAAAGAGCATTTTCTATATAAATTAAAAAGGATCTCAATTGTGAGATCCTTTTTTTATTAGTAAAGCAAGGAGAATGTAATTAAGACGAGAAATAACATTCCATAAAGGAGAAATTGTGCCGTATAGCTTCCTTGTATACCAAAAAAAGTATTTGTTTTTTTATATAAATTCAATATATATTTTAGCGGATTATCTTTGAAAGATTGGTACACAGTGTCTCCTCTTTCTAAGCTTCTTGTTCGTGTTTTTTGTTATTAGGGACATTGATGTATCTAGCTATAAATAATAAAACAGCCATAAAAAATACAGGAAATACGGTAGATAAATAAAAACCATTACTAATAATATTTGCTATTAGGGCACTTAATAGAAAGATGGCATTATATATATGGGCAATTTTTTGTTTTAGTTGTACTTGAAAAGATTCCATCATAATTTCTAAAGCAACAAAAGCAATGATAATAGACAGAAATACAGTATTTGTATTGTAAATGATTAAACAACAGATTAAACCTAAAAAGGCTAAGTATTCAATTAAGAGAGGTATATTGATATTGCGTGGCATACAATTTACCTAACTAAATATGGCAGTGGGTTTACTGCATTTGTTTTTTCAAAATTCCATTCTCCATTGTGTAATTCGAAATGAAGATGTTGCCCGTATGAATGACCTGTGTTTCCCATATGACCTACTAATTGTCCAGCTTGTACTTGATCACCAGCTTGTACAGTGCGATCTTTCATGTGAGCATAGACTGTTGTATATAATTTCCCGTTTATTTGATGGGCGATGAACACAACATTGCCATAGCTAGCTGAATAATATGATTTCACAACTTTACCTGCCGCCGCCGCTTGTATAGAGACGTTACCTGGAGCTGCAATATCTATACCATAATGCATTTGTTCCCAGCGCATATCAAAGGTTGAGCTAATTTTTCCTTGTGTAGGGAATTTGAAAACTGCTGGAATGGAAGTAGGTTGAGCTGTTTGAGATTGTGATTGCGTTTGGTTTTGCACCACATAATGTTTTGCTACGTATCCGTATCCTGTGCCAAAGCGAATTTTATACCAAGTTCCTACAGTTTCTATTACTTGTAATTGTGTACCATTTTGTAATGAACCAAGCAGTGCACTACTTGTACTAGCGTTACTACGTACATTAAGTTTAGGTGTTGCAACTGTGTATTTCGTATTATTTTGAACTGTGATGCCTTTCACTAAAGCCTGTGAACCATTAGAAACGAATGCTTTTTGTACATAACCTGTTTTGCCATTATGTAAAATTTTATACCACTCGCCTTGTTCTTCTTCAATGGTAACGAATTTCCCATTTGGTAATACATCTAAAATTGAAGATTCTAAATTAGGTTCAGAGCGAACGTTTAATGCATTGGCATTAACGATATATTGATTATTAGATTGAAGTTTGTTTTTTAGTAGAATAGAATCTTTTTGTACGTAACCTACTTTATTATTAACAGATACTTTATACCAACCATTAGTTGTTTCAAGTATGTTCACTTTCGTATTAAAGCGAATTGTATCAATTGATGAGCTATTTGCGTTATTTTTTGTATGTAAGGCTACTTGATCGACTTTTACATATCCAGTTTTCACATTAGATAATTGTTCAGCGTTGGCTGTTTGTACATTTGTTTCTCCCATAGAAGGAAGTAAAGAGGCAATTGCGACAGTAGTTGCTGTTAAAGCAGTAGCTTTCATATTCATATAATAGAGACCTCCTCTAGTTGTATAGTTGTAATTTTATTATAGTATAAAGATATAATATAGTGGGTGTATTCACATAAATGTAATATGAAATCAATATAAAAATAAATTTTTTGAGGATAATGATTCCTTTTTATCCAATTAATTAGGATAATAATTTCTAAGATAGAATATAAGTATTATATAGTTTTGTTATTTTGTTGACAATTGAGAAAATTAAAACAGTTGATGATGTCTTATTACGATGTTATACTGACAGTGATAATTTCATAGTTTGCTAGGAGAGCTGGTGTTGCCAGCTGAGAGTAGGCCGTAAGCCTTTGATCCTTTTCATTACCTGATCTAGATTATGCTAGCGTAGGGAAGCAATTCGGACAATAATAATAAGTCCCCGTTTCTTTGCGTATAGAAACGGGGCTTTTTTGTTTGAAAATTTCATATTGAAACCACTAGGGGTGCTTGTTGTGCTGAGAGAGGAATAATCCTTAACCCTTATAACACCTGATCTAGGTAATACTAGCGAAGGGAAGTGGAGCAACGAATAAATTATAATTTTATTTGCTGTAACCACTTCTTATTTAGAAGTGGTTTTTTATTTATATACACATACTGGAAGGGGATAGGGAAATGAAATTTTGCGATAGATTATTAGAAACTGTACAACCAGTTTGGGAGATGAGTCATAATCATCCGTTTGTAGTAGGTATGGGGGATGGAACGTTAGAAAAAGATAAGTTTCAGTATTACATTATTCAAGATTATTTATATTTGTTAGATTATGCAAAGCTATATGCGATTGGTGTTGTAAAAGCAACGAATCCACAAGTAATGGGGAAATTTGCTGAACAAATTGATGGCATATTAAATGGAGAAATGACAATCCATAAACAATATGCAAAAAGACTTGGAATTTCTATAGAGGAGATAGAGTCTGCAAAGCCATCTGCTAAAAATTTAGCTTATACAAATTACATGATGTCTGTATCTCAAAATGGCACACTTGCGGAATTAATAGCAGCACTTCTTCCGTGTATGTGGAGCTACTGGGAAATTGGAAGGCGTTTAAATGATATTCCTGGAGCAAGAGATCATGAGTTCTTTGGTGAGTGGATTCAAGGATATAGTTCTGAAGAATACGGTAACCTTTGTATTTGGTTAATAGATTTATTAAATGAAATGGCAGTTGGAAAGTCTGAAAAAGAGCTAGATCGATTAGAGGAGATTTTCCTATATTCCAGTCGATTTGAATATTTATTCTGGGATATGTCCTACCGTAAGGAGATGTGGGGATTTGAGGAGCAAGAACACACTACAGTTTCATAATGTTTCTTTTCATTATGATGAGAAACCAATCATCAATGAATTAAATGCTTCTATACAAGATAAAGAGTTTGTAAGTATTATCGGACCAAGTGGATGCGGGAAAAGTACTCTATTTCGCCTTATTACAGGTTTAGAAGAAGCAAGTACTGGGCAGATAGAGCTGACAGAAACAAAGAGCCATCCTGTAGGGTATATGCCCCAAAAAGATATGCTCCTGCCGTGGAGAACGATTATTGAGAATGCTGCTCTGCCGCTAGAGTGCCAAGGTGTACAGAAGAAAGAAGCAGAAATAAAGGCAAAGGAACTGCTATATAAATTTGGCTTACAAGGGTATGAGACAAAATATCCGAAAGATTTATCTGGTGGTATGAGGCAACGTGTATCCTTTATTCGAACTTTATTAACAGGCGGGGAGATATTGCTGTTAGATGAACCGTTTAGCGCGCTGGACGCTTTAACGAAGGCATCTTTGCAAGAATGGTTGTTTGAACAATGGAAAGAGTGGAAAAAAACAATTTTATTTATCACTCATGATGTGGAAGAAGCATTGTTTCTTTCTAATCGAATTTTGGTAATAGAGCAGCAACCGATAACTACTTTAATCGAGAGGGTTGTACCGCTTGATTGTAATCGGACAAGAAAAGATTTATATAAGCCTGAAGTGTTAGCGCTTAAAGATGAACTTCTTAGTATGTTACAAAGGCAGGTACTCGTATGATGAACCGGTTGAAGGAGCTATTACCCGCCCTTATACTTTCTAGTATCTTACTTGCCCTTTGGGAAGTAGGTGCAAGAATTGTAGATGAAATGTACATTTTACCGTCACCGTCTGCAATTGTAATGAAGATATGGAAACTAAAAGATATATTATTTACGGTTCATTTGTCAGCAACATTATACGTCGTTTTAATAGGCGTGGCTATTTCTATCGTACTTGGGGTAGGGCTAGCGATGTTAATGAACGCGAGTAATTGGATGGAGAGAGCATTTTATCCATTATTGGTGGCTTCACAAACGATTCCTATTACAGCGCTTGCTCCACTTTTCGTTTTATGGTTTGGATATACGATTTGGAGTAAGGTCGTTGTTACGGTTTTAATTACGTTTTTCCCAATTGCGGTCAATACGTATGATGGACTACGCAGTACGAAAAAAGAATGGGAAGAGCTTTTAGTTACGTACGGGGCAACGAAAAAAGATGTTTTTCTTAAATTAAAGTTACCATCTGCTCTTCCTTATTTTTTCTCAGCTTTAAAAATTGCAGTTCCGCTTAGTGTAATTGGGGCAGCAATTGGTGAATGGCTCGGTGCACAAGCTGGGCTAGGATATTTCAGTAAAAGAATGATGACACAGTTAGACGGAGCAGGTGTATTTGCACCCATTGTATTGTTATCATTATTAGCTATTTTCTTCGTCATACTTATTTCGATATTAGAAAAGAAATTCATTAGTTGGAGGAAGTATTCATGAAATTATTAAAACGCATCTTTGTGTTCACATTATTAGTTGCAATGATTGCTGGATGTTCTAGTAATTCAGCATCAGATAAGAGTAAAAAAGAAAAAGAAATAACGGTCATGCTTGATTGGTACCCAAATGCGGTACATAGCTTTATTTATGCGGCAATTGAAAAAGGCTACTTTAAAGAAGAAGGAGTAAAGGTGAATATTAAATTCCCTTCCAATCCGACTGACCCATTAACTTTAGCAGCTGCAGGGAAAGTAACAGTGGGCCTATATTATCAGCCTGATGTTGTCATGGCAAAAGCAAATGAACAAATTCCAGTGAAATCGATTGGAGCTGTCGTACGTTCACCATTAAATCATGTTGTATCGCTGAAGTCAGCAGGCATTCAATCGCCGAAAGATTTAGAGGGGAAAACAGTTGGATATTCTGGAACACCTTTAAGTGAGATGTATTTAAAAACGATGGTAAAAGAAGCTGGTGGTAATCCAGATACAGTGAAAGTAGTCGATGTTGGCTTTGATTTAGTACCGGCACTAATTACGAAAAAAGTGGATGCGGTAACAGGGGCATACATTAACCATGAAGTACCTGTTATGCGTCATGAAGGTCATGAACCAGCATACTTTAATCCAGCTGATTATGGGGTACCGAATTATCATGAGCTTGTATTTGTAACAGGTGATAAAACGTTGAAAAAAGATAAAGAAGCGTTGCAAGCTTTCTTACGTGGTACGAAAAAAGGTTATGATTTTATGAAGAAAAATCCAGATGAAGCATTAAATATTTTATTAAATCATCAAGAAAAAGAAAACTTCCCACTTGTACCAGAAGTTGAAAAAGAAAGTATGAAAATTTTATTAGAGAAGATGGAAACGAAAGATGAGCCATTCTTATCGGATTCAAAAGAATCATGGGAGAAACAAAATAAATGGCTGAAGGATAAAGGAATGACGAAAGAAATCGTTCCGGCCGATGAATTATTCGAAAACATTTTAAAGTAGGCGAATGAATATGAAAAATGAGCTTCATGTAATCTCAAATGGTCACATGTCATTCGAAGAGTTAGTGAATGTAGCGATGCAAATTGAGAGTGAAATTGATTATTTGCATATTCGTGAGCGTGAGAAAAGTACGAAGGAATTGTATGAAGGTGTGGAAAGCCTTTTGAAGAAAGGCTTTCCGGCATCAAAAATAGTGATAAATGATCGAATTGATATTGCTATTTTATTAAACATTCCGCGCGTACAACTAGGATATCGAAGCGCAAATGTAAGGTCAGTGAAAGAAAAGTTTTCTTATTTGCATGTCGGTTATTCTGTACATTCTTTAGAAGAGGCGATCGAGGCATTTAAGAATGGAGCGGATTCACTCGTCTATGGCCATGTATTTCCGACAGATTGTAAAAAAGGTGTGCCAGCGAGAGGGCTTGAAGAGGTTTCAGACATTGTAAAGTGTTTATCCATACCGATTACAGCAATTGGAGGAATCACCACGGAAAACACCGGGGATGTTCTTACTAACGGTGTCAGTGGTATTGCTGTTATGTCTGGAATTATAAGTAGTAGTAACCCGTATAGCAAAGCGAAATCTTATAAGGAATCAATAAGAAAGTGGGCGGAAAAACATGTGTAAGAAGTATGATGTAGCGATAATTGGCGGTGGTGTAATTGGTAGTTCAGTTGCACATTTTCTAGCAGAAAGAGGACATAAAGTAGCGATTATAGAGAAGCAAAGAATTGCATCTGAAGCCTCGAAAGCAGCCGCTGGTTTACTTGGGGTTCAGGCAGAATGGGATGAATATGACCCACTATTTGAACTTGCTAGAGAAAGCCGTGCTATATTTCCACAACTTGCAGAAGTTTTACGTGAAAAAACAGGCATCGATATTGGGTATGAAGAGAAAGGCATTTACCGTATTGCTCAAAATGAAGAGGAGAAGGAAAGAATTCTTCACATTATGGATTGGCAGCAGAAAACAGGTGAAGATTCTTACTTTCTAACGGGAGATCATTTACGAGAGAAAGAGC
The DNA here is from genome assembly GCF_007678085.1 of Bacillus cereus. Lineage (GTDB taxonomy): Bacteria > Bacillota > Bacilli > Bacillales > Bacillaceae_G > Bacillus_A > Bacillus_A cereus_BE. Next base: position 8,693 of record NZ_VEDW01000003.1, read on the forward strand.
CATTTCTTTCTGAGTCAATTATAGGGGCTGTATATTATCCGAAAGATGGTCATGTTATTGCACCGGAGCTTACGAAAGCATTCGCACATTCTGCATCATTTTCGGGTGCTGATATATATGAACAGACAGAAGTGTTTGATATTCGTATTGAAAACAATAAAGTGACTGGGATTGTGACGAGTGAAGGTAATATCACATGCGAGAAAGTTGTTATTGCGGGTGGTTCGTGGAGTACGAAATTACTAGGTCATTTTCACCGCGAATGGGGTACATATCCAGTTAAAGGAGAAGTAGTAGCGGTAAGAAGTAGAAAACCACTTTTAAAGGCACCTATTTTCCAAGAAAGATTTTACATTGCACCAAAGCGAGGCGGACGTTACGTAATTGGAGCAACGATGAAGCCTCATACGTTTAATAAAACTGTGCAACCAGAAAGTATTACTTCTATATTAGAGCGCGCGTATACAATATTGCCAGCTTTAAAAGAAGCAGAGTGGGAAAGCGCATGGGCAGGGTTAAGACCACAATCGAATCACGAAGCCCCTTATATGGGGGAGCATGAAGAAATAAAAGGTTTATATGCTTGTACGGGGCATTATCGAAACGGTATTTTATTAAGTCCTGTTTCTGGTCAGTATATGGCTGATTTAATAGAAGGAAAGCAGGAGAATCACTTGCTTGATTCATTGCTTTCTAAAACAGTTTAGAAAGGGGATGGAAGTTTGAATTTAAAAATTAATGGTAACCAACTTGAAGTGCCAGAGAGTGTAAAAACAGTGGCTGAGCTACTTACACATTTAGAGTTAGATAACAGAATTGTAGTAGTAGAGCGTAATAAAGATATTTTACAAAAAGATGATCATAAAGATACATCTGTTTTTGATGGAGACCAAATTGAGATTGTAACTTTCGTAGGAGGCGGTTGATTATGTTAAACATTGGACCATTTTCATTTCATTCTAGACTTTTATTAGGAACAGGGAAATTCCCTGATTTTGATGTACAGCAAAAGGCAATTGATGTATCTGAGGCTGAGGTTTTAACGTTCGCAGTACGTCGTATGGATATATTTGATGCAAAGCAGCCTAATTTATTAGAGAAACTTGATGTGAAAAAATATAAGTTATTACCGAATACAGCTGGAGCAAAAAATGCTGAAGAAGCTGTTCGTATTGCAAAATTAGCAAAAGCTTCAGGGCTTTGCGACATGATTAAAGTAGAAGTTATTGGTGATGATAGAACCTTATTACCTGATCCAGTAGAAACGTTAAAGGCATCTGAAATGTTACTAGAAGAAGGGTTTATCGTACTTCCGTATACATCTGATGATGTTGTATTAGCACGTAAATTACAAGAACTAGGTGTGCATGCAATTATGCCAGGAGCATCCCCAATCGGTTCAGGGCTTGGTATTGTAAATCCGTTAAATTTAAGCTTCATTATTGAACAAGCGACAGTACCAGTTATCGTTGATGCTGGTATTGGTAGCCCAGCTGATGCAGCATTTGCGATGGAATTAGGAGCGGATGGTGTGTTATTAAATACTGCTGTGTCAGGAGCAAAAGATCCTATTAAAATGGCGCAGGCAATGAAATTAGGTATTGAAGCAGGACGTTTAGGATTTGAGGCAGGTCGTATTGCACGTAAACGTTGTGCAACAGCAAGTAGTCCTTTAGAAGGAATGAGTGTAGTTGAATAATCGATATTCTCGCCAAGAACTATTTTCTCCAATTGGAGAAGACGGGCAACGAAAAATAAGAGAAAAACATGTACTTATTATCGGTGCAGGTGCATTAGGTAGTGCAAATGCAGAGATGTTTGTAAGAGCTGGTGTAGGCGCAGTAACGATTGTTGACCGGGATTATGTCGATTGGAGTAATTTACAAAGGCAGCAATTGTACGCAGAGAGCGATGTGGAAAATAATCTTCCGAAGGCTGTAGCGGCAAAAAAACGCCTAAAAGAGATTAATCGTGAAGTAAGAGTAGAAGCTCTCGTTCAAGACGTAACGGCTGAGGAATTAGAAGAACTCGTTACAAACGTTAATGTAATTATTGATGCAACTGATAATTTCGAAACGCGTTTTATTGTAAATGATATAGCGCAAAAATATTCTATTCCATGGATTTACGGAGCATGTGTAGGGAGTTATGGCCTTTCTTACACAATTCTTCCTAGTAAAACGCCATGTTTATCATGTTTACTACAATCGATTCCGCTTGGCGGAGCGACATGTGATACAGCGGGGATTATATCGCCTGCTGTATCTCTCGTCGTTTCTCATCAAGTAACGGAAGCTCTTAAACTGTTAGTGGAAGATTACGAATCACTTCGAGCTGGACTTGTATCGTTTGATGTATGGAAGAATGAATACTCATGTATGAATGTGCAAAAGCTTCGTAAGCAAAATTGTCCTTCGTGCGGAGAGAATGCATTGTATCCGTATTTAAATAAAGATAATACATCGAAAACAGCAGTGTTATGCGGGAGAAATACAGTTCAAATTAGACCACCTCATAAAAAGGAAATAGATTTTGAACGATATAAAGAGCTGCTGAATGATCGTGTTCATGATTTAAATGTAAATCCATATTTATTATCATTTTCTGTGGAAGAAAAGAGATTAGTTGCTTTTAAAGATGGTCGTGTACTTGTACATGGAACGAAAGATATAAGCGAAGCAAAAACAATTTATCATCGCTATTTTGGATAGAAAAGGATGAGTGGGATGAAAGTAAATAAAGCTTTAACAATTGCAGGATCTGATAGTGGCGGCGGTGCCGGCATTCAAGCTGATTTAAAAACATTCCAAGAGCTTGGTGTGTATGGGATGACGGCTATTACGGCAATTACTGCTCAAAACACGCTTGGCGTTCAAGGGGTATATCCAGTTTCGTTAGAAGGTATTACGGAACAGTTGAATTCAATTGGTACGGATTTAACACCAGATGCTGTGAAACTAGGAATGTTATTTAGCAGTGAAATTATTCAAATTGTAGCAGAACATATTAATAAATTTGGCTGGAATAATATTGTACTAGATCCTGTTATGATTGCTAAGGGCGGTGCATCATTATTACAACAAGAAGCAGTACAAGCATTAAAAGAATATTTATTACCAGTAGCAACGGTTATAACGCCGAATGTTCCCGAAGCAGAAGTGTTAACTGGAATGGAGATTCATAATGTTGAAGATAGTAAGGAAGCTGCGAAAGTACTGCATGAACTAGGTGCGAAATATGTACTTATGAAGGGCGGACATGCAGAATATCAAGGTAATGAAGTAGTTGATTTACTCTTTGATGGTGAGCAGTTTATTGAATTTAGAAGTGAACGGATTCCTTCAAAGCAAACACACGGAAGCGGGTGTACATTTGCTTCAGCGGTTACAGCAGGACTTGCGAAAGGATACTCAATTGAAGAGGCAGTTCAAGAAGCAAAACAATTTATTAGTATAGCAATTGAAGAGCCGCTAAATATTGGGAGTGGTCATGGGCCGACAAATCATTTTGCATATAATTTGAATAAAACGCAAGCATAGATAAGTAAAAAGTCAGTTGTATAGCTGGCTTTTTTTTTGTTTACTTTTTCCAAATATAGGAGTAATATATCAGCCAGAATATATTTTTGTAATACGCTGAGTCCAATTATATGGAGCGGAGGAACCAATTTGTGCAGTGTCACTAGGGGTGAATCTTTCAATTTTGAAAGTAGGGCTACTCTCAAAGTCCGAATCCGACAGCTAACTTCGTAAGCGTCTTGAGAGAGGACGGTGCCATGATGGATACATCACTTCATCGATCTGATTAGTATAGGGGAATATCAATCTATGTTTGAGTTCTTTTATGCTAAGGAGGATGAGGTACATGGAACTAACACTTATTTGTGTTGGAGAAGAAAGTAAGGTAAATAGTTTAATAGATTTAGTAGCATTTCAACATGAGTTAATTATTTTTACAGCAAATGAAGAGATAGCGGCTGAAGTTAGGAATTGTGGATTTGATTGGACGTATAGTTGTAGTAAGCAGCAGGATTTTACTAATATTTGTGAGTGTATTAAAAAGGTGATTTTACTAGGGGATGACCTTCCAATCGTTAGCTTTTTTACAGAACGCATTCGCTTTTCTTTTCAAGCACCTATTACTGTTGTTACAAGGAATAAACGATATCCAGCGAGGCTCTATGAAACAATTGGAGCTACATTTGTCGTGTTTACGAATTGTGATAATATTTCTTTTTTATTTTTTGAATAGGGTGGAGGAAAAGAAGATGAAAGTGTTGTTATTAGGAGATATAGCGAATCGTTGGGCGGTATCAGTAGATCGAGTTCAAGAATTGGTGGTGCTTGATCCTATTTTTCCAAGGCCCTATATTATATTGCCATCGAAAGACGCTTTATATTTAAAAACAGATGTTATTGAATATGAGCAGCTACATGCAGAATTGTCACAAGTTTATATTCGAGGGAGAAATTTACGTGCTTTTTTACGAGGAGAATAAATAGTGAAATAAAAAGAGCGAATGCGAAGTGCAACAAACTATGCACTTTATGTCATTCGCTCTTTTTATTTCGTATTTAAAAGATCATTTCTATGAAAATGAAAGAAAAGACGAGAAAATAGATGAAAGAATATTAATAATACTCAATGTAAGCGTTTAAATAGAATGATATTTTCTTATTTTCAGTAATTTGCCTCTTTACAAGTTAAATATAGAGGAGTATATTTACTCTCATAAATCATTCATAAAATTTCCAAAAAAACCTAAAATCGCTGAGTTCCAGAAATGGAGCGGGGGAACCAATTTTGTGCATCGTCACTTGGGGTGAATCTTTCAGTTTTGAAAGTAGGGCTACTCTTTAGGCCCGAATCCGACAGCTAACCTCGTAAGCGTTTAGAGAGGAGGTTTACTTTGTGTTGTTCATTTCGAACACTAAGTAGAGCTTAGTGTTCTTTTTTTGATAATTAAATGGTAAATTTTTACAAAGGAGAGATTGCTATGTTAGATGTTGTAATGATCGGGATTTTTGTTGTGCTAGTCGCATCAATGGCAAGTCTTGCAAGTTGGTCAGATAAAGTTGTGAAAGAAGGGAAGCAATCATGACGATTGCCTTATCGGTTATTGTTGCAGCAATTACGGTGTACTTAGTGTATGCATTATTAAATCCGGAAAAGTTTTAATTAGGGGGAGTCATTCATTATGATCTGGGTCGCAGTTGTTATTACAATGCTGTTGTTTATTCTTGTGGCAAAGCCAACGGGAATTTATTTAGAGAAAGCCTTTCAAGGTAGTAAAAAGCTAGATAAAGTATTCGGGCCTTTTGAAAAACTTATTTTTAAAATTACGGGTGTAAAAGAATACAATCAAACGTGGAAACAGTACGCACTATCATTAGTTTTATTAAATGGATTTATGATTGTTGTCGTATATTTCATTTTCAGACTACAAGGGGTATTGCCATTAAATCCAGCACACATTGAAGGAATGGAGCCTACGCTCGCTTTTAATACAGCAATTAGTTTTATGGCTGATACAAATTTACAGCATTATAGCGGTGAAAATGGTTTATCTTATTTATCACAATTAATTGGAATTACATTTTTAATGTTTGCAGCACCGGCAACGACGTTAGCACTCGTTATGGCATTTATAAGAGGGCTCGCTGGAAAAGAACTCGGTAACTTTTTCGTTGATTTTACGAGAGCATTAACGAGAGTATTTCTTCCTATCGCATTTATTGCGGCGCTAGTTTTTGTTGCACTTGGTGTACCACAAACGTTAGACAGTGCTGTTACAGCACAAACGATTGATGGGGCAAAGCAAAGTATATTACGTGGGCCTGTTGCATCATTCGTTTCCATTAAGGAACTTGGAAATAACGGCGGTGGATTTTTCGGAGCAAACTCTACGCATCCTTTTGAAAATCCAGGACAAATGAGTAATATTTTGCAAATGATGCTTATGATGTTATTGCCAACAGCACTTCCGTTTACGTACGGACGAATGGTAGGCAATAAAAAACAAGGTCGTATCCTCTTCGTATCACTATTCATGGTGTTTCTACTAGGATTTATAACGATTACGACATCTGAATTACAGGGGAATCCAGCGTTAAATGGATTGGGTATCGAACATGTACAAGGCAGTACAGAAGGAAAAGAAGTACGATTTGGAACGGTATTTTCTTCCCTATACGCAACAGTAACGACAGCTGCCGAAACAGGCGCCGTTAATACGATGCATGATACGTTAACACCAATTGGCGGATTAGTACCACTCGTAAATATGATGTTAAATACAGTATACGGCGGCGTTGGAGCAGGTTTTGTGAACATTATTATGTATGCGATTATCGCAGTCTTTATATCTGGATTGATGGTTGGACGGACACCAGAATTTTTAGGTAAGAAAATTGAAGGGAAGGAAATGAAATTAATTGCGGTAACGATACTATTTCACCCACTACTCATTTTAGGATTTTCAGCACTAGCTCTTTCAACAAGTTTAGGAACGGATGCTATTTCTCATTCTGGTTTCCACGGTTTAACGCAAGTGGTATATGAATACACATCGTCAGCTGCGAATAACGGATCTGGATTTGAAGGATTAGCGGATAATACACCGTTTTGGAATATTACAACTGGTTTAGTTATGTTTTTAGGACGCTATTTCAGTTTAATTACGATGCTAGCTGTTGCAGCTTCATTGAAAGAAAAGACGGTTGTACCAGAAACAGTCGGAACGTTTCGTACGGATAATAGTTTATTTGGCGGCATTTTCATCGGAACAATTGTAATTGTCGGTGCATTAACATTCTTCCCGATGTTAGTACTTGGTCCAATTGCAGAATTTCTTACATTGAAGTAATGGAGGGTAAATGATGAGACCGGTAGTGGTAAAAGAAAAAAGAGTAAATGAGTCACAAATACATGCTGTAGAAGATGAAGTTAGACAAGCGAAAACGATGGATCGTGATATCGTGAAACATGCGATGAAACAATCCTTTGCGAAATTGAATCCGAAAGTCATGATAAAGAATCCGATTATGTTTGTTGTAGAAATTGGATTTATCATTACGTTCATTTTATCTTTTCTTCCAAGTCATTCTAGTAGTGTACCAGGATGGTTTAATATAACAGTTTCTCTCATTCTATTATTTACAGTTTTATTTGCTAACTTTGCAGAAGCGTTAGCGGAAGGGCGGGGGAAAGCGCAAGCCGATTCTTTAAAACAGTCGAAGAAAGATGTGTTTGCAAATGTTGTAAAAGAAAATGGAGACATTGTTCAAGTTTCAGCAACTGATCTGAGAAAAGATGACGTTGTTATTGTAAAACAAGGAGAAATGATTCCAAGTGATGGAGAAGTCATAAAAGGATTAGCGTCAGTTGATGAATCTGCGATTACAGGGGAATCGGCTCCTGTAATAAAAGAAGCGGGCGGTGATTTTTGTTCCGTAACAGGCGGAACGATGGTTGTAAGTGATGAGATTACAATTGTCATTACGAGCAATCCTGGTGAATCATTTATTGATAAAATGATTTCGTTAGTAGAAGGAGCTGCTCGTCAAAAAACGCCCAATGAGATTGCTTTAAATACAGTATTAACGAGCTTAACGCTTATTTTCTTAATCGTCGTTGTGACGTTGCCGATTTTTACAAACTATTTAGGGTTTCAAATTGATACAGCTGTACTTGTAGCGTTGTTAGTTTGTTTAATTCCAACGACAATTGGTGGTTTATTATCAGCAATTGGTATTGCCGGGATGGACCGTGTGACAAAGTTTAATGTGTTAGCGATGTCGGGTAAAGCAGTAGAAGCTGCGGGAGATATTAATACAATCATTTTAGATAAAACAGGTACGATTACTTTCGGGAACCGAATGGCACATACATTGCTTCCTGTAGGGAATGAGACGATTGAGCAAGTAGGAAAATGGGCTGCGATTAGTTCAGTTTTAGATGAAACACCAGAAGGTCGATCAGTTATCGAATATGTAAAAACGAAATCTATATCATATAATCGAGAAATTGCAGAACAAGGTGAATTTGTTCCATTTAAAGCAGAAACGAGAATGAGTGGTGTCGATTTACAGGACGGAACGAAAGTGAGAAAAGGTGCTGTAGGTAGCGTGATTGAATGGGTTAGGTCGCAAGGCGGAACAATTCCGAAAGATGTAAATCAAAAAGCAGATTTCATTTCAAAAGAGGGCGGAACACCACTGGTGGTTGCAGTGGATAATCGTATTTACGGTTTAATTTATTTAAAGGATACAGTAAAACCTGGTATGCGTGAACGTTTTGAACAATTGCGCCAAATGGGGATTAAAACGGTTATGTGTACGGGTGATAACCCATTGACAGCAGCAACGATTGCAAAAGAAGCAGGGGTAGATGAGTTTGTTGCTGAGTGTAAGCCAGAAGATAAAATTGCAGTTATTAAAGCAGAGCAAGATAAAGGGAAACTTGTAGCGATGACAGGTGATGGTACAAATGATGCGCCGGCATTAGCGCAGGCTGACGTTGGATTAGCGATGAATAGTGGGACGACAGCTGCAAAAGAAGCAGCGAATATGATTGATTTAGATTCGAATCCGACAAAAATTATTGAGGTTGTAGGAATCGGTAAGCAATTGTTAATGACGCGTGGTGCGTTAACGACGTTTAGTATTGCGAATGATATTGCAAAATATTTTGCAATCATTCCAGCTATGTTTACACTTGCGATTCCGCAAATGGAAGCATTAAACATTATGAAACTAACATCACCACTGTCGGCGATTTTATCAGCATTAATATTTAACGCTGTTATTATTCCGTTACTTATTCCATTGGCGATGAAAGGTATCGCATATAAACCGATGAGTTCGAATGCACTACTTGGACGTAACCTATTTATTTATGGGCTTGGCGGAGTGGTTGTACCGTTCATTGGAATTAAAGTAATTGATATAATTGTCGGCTTGTTCATATAAGGAAGAGGGGGAAAAAGATGGCGAAGAAACAAAGTATACTATCACCAATCATCCGTATTACTTTTACATTTTTAGTTTTGTGCGGCCTTGTATATCCGCTTATTGTAACTGGTATTGCACAAGCAGTAATGAAGGATAATGCGGATGGAAGTCTAATATATAATGATAAAAATGAAGTGATTGGTTCTACATTAATCGGTCAAAATTTCACAGATCCACGTTATTTTCATGGGCGTGTTTCTAGTATTGAATATAAAGCAGAAGCATCTGGTTCAAATAACTATGCACCGTCTAATCCAGATTTAGAGAAAAGAGTAGAGAAAAGTATTGAAGAGTGGAAGAAACAAAACCGGGCCGTACCAGTTACAGAAGTGCCAATCGATTTAGTGACAAATTCAGGTTCAGGGCTTGATCCTGATATTAGTCCACAGGCAGCTTCCGTACAGGTAGATCGTATCTCGAAATTAACGAAAATTCCGAAAGAAACGCTAGAACAATTGATTAAAGATCAAACGGAAGGTGCGGCACTTGGCTTATTTGGAGAAAATCGCGTGAACGTCTTAAAGTTAAATTTAGAATTACAGAAATTAATGAAATAGTAACAGCGCTACCTCAATCTAACGGATTGAGGTAGTGTTGTTTCGAAAGAAAGGTTGTGAGTGTTTTGTATGCGGATGACTATAAACCAACTTTTCAAAGGCGAACGCCAGAAGAGTATTTAGAATATATTCGTCAGCAAAATCGTGGGAAGTTAAAGCTATATATAGGAGCAGCTCCAGGGGTAGGGAAAAGTTATAAAATGCTATTTGATGCTAGAGAGATGAAAAAGGACGGTACGGATATTGTAATTGGTTTAATTGAAACGCACGGGAGAAAAGAGACGGAAGACGCAATTGCTGATTTAGAAAAAGTTCCTTTAAAAGAAATAGATTATAAAGGGAAAGTATTTTATGAACTCGATGTAGAAGGAATTATAAAACGTGCACCGCAAGTAGTTGTTGTAGATGAACTTGCGCATAGCAATATTCCTGGATCTAAAAATAAGAAACGTTATATGGATGTACAGGAATTGCTAGATGCCGGTATATCCGTATTATCAGCGTTTAACATTCAACATTTAGAAAGTGTTCATGATATTGTAGCTCAAATTACGAATGTCAAAGTGCGAGAACGTATTCCAGATTTTATTTTACAAAAAGCAAATGAAATTCAGCTCGTCGATGCAACGCCGGAAGTATTAAGGAAGAGATTAATAGACGGGAAAATATATAAAGAAGAAAAAATAGAGCAAAGTTTACAAAACTTTTTTACGCTCAATAATTTAGGGGCACTAAGAGAATTATCACTTCGGGAAGTTGCCGATGATATGGACGAGAAAATTAGCCAAACTGTTATAGAACCGATTGGCGTGAAAGAAAAAATTCTTGTTTGTGTACAATACAGTTCAACAGCAGAGAAATTAATAAGACGGGGATGGCGCATGGCTGATCGGCTAAACGCTGAATTGTATGTATTAAATGTAGAAAGAGAAAATATAGATTCTCTTTCAGCAGGGAAAAAGCAAACGATTGAAGAGTGGAAGTCGCTAACGAATCAATTCGATGCAAGTTTTGTATTAGAAGAAGCAAACGGTAGAAAGCCGGCTGATGTTATTATTGAAGTCGCGAAAAGACTACAAGTAACGCAAATTTTACTCGGACAATCGGCAAGAACAAGGTGGGAAGAAATACGAAAAGGTTCTATTGTAAATGAAATTATGAGAGAAACGAAGTATATTGATATTCATATCGTTGCGGATCAAAGAGTTTAGAATAGAGACCATCTATAGGTCTCTATTTTGCTTTTTGTACAGCCTGAAAACGTATCATTTTCAGTGCGCATAAAATAATAAATAGAAATGTAATTGCACCTAGGAAGAAAATCCAAAAGTAAGTTTGATTAAATACAAGAAATCCACCTACAAGTGGCCCTGTGCCCATACCGAGATAGCGGATGAAGTTGTACATACCGATAGCAGTTGCACGGTCTTGCACGAATTCTTCCGTTAATAAAGTAGTGTGAGTTGGCATAGAAAGTCCCATACTAAAACCGTATAAAGATGTAACGATAATGATGAATGGGATATTGATGCTATATGTGAAAGAGAATAAAGTGACACATATAATATTGAAGAAACTAGTGATGAATAAAGCTTGCTTTGTTGTAAGGCGTTTTTGCAAAAGCTTGTAGCAATAACTTCCTAACATAATAGAAAGGGACATTGGTACAAATATAAGGCCAATTGTACTTGCAGTTAAGTGAAATGAATTTGTTAAAATGCTCGGTAAAAAAACGAGGAAGCAAAAGTAAATACAAAATTGAATGAAGCCAATAAGAGTAATAGAAAATCCAGTTTTATTTTTTAAGATAAACCAGCAATTCTTTTTTGCTTGCGGTTGCTTACTTACAGTTGGTTTTGTTTCTGGAAGTAGTGAAATGTTTATGATCAATAAGATGATACCAATTGTAGATAAAAACAGAAATACGGATAAGTGGCCATTTATACTGCCGAGATAACCACCTATGAGAGGGCCAATCGCAGGAGCGAGAGCAAGTAACATTTGATACAGGCTCATCGCTTCTCCGCGTTCTTTTCCTTTGAATAAATCACCGATAATCGTTGCTGCAACTACAGGTATAGCTGCTATTCCTAAAGCTTGAACAGCTCTAAAGAATAGAAATAAGTAAATGTTCGCCGAAAAAGCACATCCGATTGAGCCAATTGTACTAATGATTAAACTAGGGATAAGGACAGATTTCCTTCCTTTTGTATCAATTAAAGGTCCATATATGAGCTGCATAATTGCAAGAACGAATGTGAAAAGGGAAACTGTTAAATTTACAAGATAAAGAGAAGTGTGAAAAGAACCTTGAATCATAGGCAAGATAGGCGTGTAAATATTTTGAGCGAAAGAACCGAGTAAGGCACTCATACAGACAACATATAAAATGAAATGTGGTTTGGATTTGTTCATCGTGTTAACCTCCTTGTAATTTAGTTTCCTAGGAAACTAAATTTATTTTAACATGTTTTTCTCACTTGTAAATATGAAAAAATGATTTTAAAATGGTATATAGTTAAATTGTTTCTTTGGAAACTTAGGGGGCGAAAGGGTTGGATTATACAACGAAACAAATGGAAATACTTTCGGACATTCGTACACTTTTGCATAAAAAAGAAGAACATTTGAAAGGACAAAATGAGAAATTTCTTCGTGAGACAGGTATAAGTGGTATGTCTTTATCTGAGTTACATGTGATTGAGTGTATTGGGAAAAGTGGTCTGATGAATGTAACGGCAATTACGACAGAAATGGGAATGACGAAGGGGGCAATCTCTAAAATTTGTACAAAGTTGTTTCAAAAGCAATTCGTTGAGAAGATGCAAATGTTAGATAATCAAAAAGAAATTTTCTTCCGCTTAACGGAAAGTGGAAATGAAATATATAAAGCTCATGATAAATTGCATAAACAAGCTGAAGAAAAGTGGCTGTTACTTTTAGATGGATATACGAAAGAAGAGCAAGATTTTATTCAAAGGTTTATAAAGGATGTCTCCAAACATTTGGAAATATAATTGGAAGAAAAAACTCCTTTATTTCAAGTCTTTTGAATATAATTTCTAAAAAAACTCATATATAATAGAGAAAGATACTTAACATGGTGAATAATTAAAGAGTCAATATATAAAGAGGAGAGAATAACATGCTTGAAAATACGGGGTTAGTATTAGAAGGCGGCGGTATGCGTGGTGTATATACGGGCGGGATATTAGAATATTTTATGGAACAAGATTTATATTTTCCATATGTAATCGGTGTATCAGCTGGTGCTTGTCATGCAGCGTCGTATCTTTCCAGACAAAAAAATAGAAATAAAACAGTAAATATTGATTATGCATCACACCCGCAATATTTATCGTATAAAAACTTATGGAGAAAACGTCAGTTATTTGATATGGATTTCATTTTTCATGAAATCCCAGAAAAGCATGTGCCGTTTGATTTTGAAACATACTTTAATAGCCCAGAGCGATTCCTTGTAGGAACAACAGATTGTGAAACCGGACAGTCTGTTTATTTTGAAAAAGAAGGAACGAATGATGATGCACTAAATTTATTACAAGCATCTAGTTCATTGCCTTTCATTGCACCTGTAGTAAATTACCGTGGTAAACAGTTATTAGATGGAGGAATCTCTGATCCGATTCCAGTTCGTAAAGCACAGGAAGATGGATTTAAAAAATCAGTCGTTATTTTAACGAGAAATCATGGTTATGCTAAGAAAAAATCAAAGTTTGGATGGGTGGCAGCGAAAGCTTATAAAAAATATCCGAACCTTGTTAATACGATGTTGAATCGTTATGAAGTGTATAATGAAACACTTCACTACATTGAAAAAGAAGAGCAAGCTGGGAACTTATTTGTTATTCGTCCAGAAGTACAGCTTCAAGTAGATCGTATGGAAAAAGATACAGCAAAACTACAAAATTTATATGAACAAGGCTATGAAGATGCAAAGAGACAGTTTGCAGATTTACAGTCGTTTTTACAAAAATAATGATTAGGCTGCGGAGAAGAATTTCTCTGCAGTCTTTTTATATTGCTACTTATACGTTACTTTTTAAAAATGTATGAATGTTTAAGTGTTTAAAGAGTTTGTAAAACATCGAGGTTTCTTATTGAGGAGAATTTATTTGAAGGATATTATGATGATGTAGCGCTACTAAACTATTAAATTTATGAGGTGATTGTTAATGAAAGGAAAAGTTTTTTCAATTACGACTTTAGTATTATTAGCAACATCAATCTCAACAAGTGAATTCTATCCAACTCTAAGCGGTCACAAAAGCGGTAACCTACTATCTTACAGAGCTCAAACTACTACGAATCAAAATGCATCTCGTTGTTCAGTAGCAATTTCTTTTATTAAATCAAATGGAAATAATTCATATATTGAAAGCGCTTCAGACAAATTAGGATCCCATGAATCTGGAAGAGCATTAAACGCAACTGTGAGTAATGGTGCATATAACGCCTTTGGTGCAAAAGGACTATACTCGGAGCATTATGCGAATGAGAATAATGACTATCAAGAAGATACACACAAAGGTACTTTTGATAGTAATGGTAACTTACGATTACAGTGGTAAAAAATATTAAACAGTTGTTTTTATAAATATTTGGATAAGGAGAAGGGGATGTTCAGCATCTCCTTCTTATTTAAAAGGAGCACAGACATGTACCTAGCTTTTAAAAATATAAAAAGTAATAAACTGTTTTTCTTAATTCTTCTTATGTCATTTTTTATTTCTTTTCTTTCTATATCAGTAGCCGCGCTTTTAACAGAGTCTAAACGAAATTTTATAGCTGCCTTTCAAATTGGTTTTCCAGAAAAGAATCAAACGTTAACTGTTCCGATAGCGAATGAAACCGAATTGGAAACGATAATTCCCCTCATACAAGATACTTTTGTGAAAAGTGATATTTACGTAGAAAATTTAAAAGCATTGAATAGTTCAGGGGCAACAAAGATCATAGCTGTGAACTTAAAAGATGATTATTATTGGAAGCCATATATTTCTGAAGGACAATATTTTCATCGTGAAAATGTAAACGATATGGTTGTTGGCGATCAAACGAATGTAGAGGAGTTATATGAATTTGATGATACATATAAAAAAATAGGAACTATATCAAGAAAGGACAGTGACGTCGGTGTAGCAGGCATATACGTTCCACTTCAAAACTTACCCACTATATCTAAAAAAGGTATTATCGCGAGTAAACAATTACAATTAACAGTTGTTAATCCTACATCATCTATTCATAACGAAATAAAAAAGTTTATGGGTAGGAGTAAAGAAGTGCTTTCGGGAGATGTTCAAATACTGAATGAACGAAATCTTCAGGAACTAGATGTGACACATGTAGATCCAGCAAATAAGTATTACTATAAATTCATTCTTGTTGCAATTGTTTCTGGCATTTCTGCGGTTTTATTTTGGATTTATAAAAAAGAAAAAGAGATTTCATTAAAAAAAGCAGTAGGTGCTTCTAATATATCTATTTACTGCGAACTATATATTCAAATTTTGTTTATTTCTCTAGTAGCGATGTTCTTAGTTTTTATTACGTTAGAAATGTTTTCGGGAACAATTCATACTTATTTTCAGACATACTTAGTAAAACCGTTAACACTATATGTATTGATATGCAATGTTGTTTTTATAATTCTTCTTACAATTTGTGTTACTGTAATTCCAATCAAGCACATTATAAATATATATCCCGGAAAACATTTAAGAACGTAGGAGGTCTTCATGTTTTTTATATTTGATTCTATACGGTCTGTGAAAAAACGGTTGTTACCAAGTTTGATTATAGTAATTTCTTTAATTATTGCATTTTCTTCAGCAATAGAATTTGTTAGTAATCTTTCCGGATATCGAAAAATGATGACGATAGCAAATAATTTATCGACTCATAAAAATTTCTATGAACTTTATGCGACGCAAGATATAACATTGTTTAGCGAAGAAAAAGCGAAAAATGATTATCAACATTTCATGCAAGGGTTATCTAATACGATACCAATAACAAATAAAACAAATTATTTGTTCCGTAACTATTCACTTAGTTTAAAAGAAGAAAATGGAACGATAAAGACTCTTATTGTTGATAAAGATATTAATAAGTACTTTCATATACGAATTTCACAAGGAAGATATTTTGAGGAATCGGAATTTCATAAATCAGTATTTGATATTAGACCTGTTATATTAGGTGCTAATTATATAGGTAAGGTATCTATTGGTGATGTTATACCATCTGGAAAAATGAAGCTAAAAGTAATTGGCTTTTTAGAAAAAAATTCACCATTCACATATCCTCGAAGCGGTGAAATATCGGATAATCGTATTACATTATTAGATGACATGGCGATTTTACCAATTGGAACAGAAGAAATAGAGTTCTATAGTGCAGAACTTTTATACAATGGGTTAATTATAGAAACAAATGAGAAGATAAATATAAATGAATTTCAAAAGAAAGTATTAAAGGTAACAGAAGGTAAGGGTTATTCGTATTATGTTACAAATCCGAATAAATTGTTAGAAAATGAAAAACAAGGTATTGATAATATGTCATACCCCTTATTATTAAGCGGTACAGTCTTATTTTTTTCATTTCTATCTATCGTATTAACATCAATGGCAGCACTTTATATGGAGTGTAAAAATATTTCTATTAAATCAGCGTTAGGTGCAAGCACTTTTCAAATATGTCTTCCATTTATTATTGAGTATATGTTGCTATTCGTTTTATCGATATGTTTAGGAATAATGTATTTTCAATGGGAGAATAGCGGAGTAATTGAAATTCAGAAAGGGCTAGAAAATAGTATAGTATCTTTCTTTGGAACGTTAAAAGTCTCTATAGAATCATTGGTTGTTATAGGTGCTTTATCAATTATAATGATCTTCATTATATATGCAATCATTTATTTCACTGTATTAAAAATAAAAAAATATATATGAAAGAGGTGTTATAGATGATTAGGCTTGAAAATGTAGCGAAGTGCTTTGGACATAGTAATTTTAGTGCTTTAAAAGATATTAATCTTACAATAGAACAAGGCGAAATGGTAGCTATTATGGGCCCCTCTGGTTCAGGGAAATCTACTCTTCTTAACATTATTGGCTTAATTGATAGCCCCTCTACTGGAAAGTATTTTTTAGATGGAATGGATACAAGTACATTAAAGGCAAACTATCATAAGTATAGAAATACGGAAGTGGGATTTGTGTTTCAGAACTTTTCGCTATTAGATGATTATACAGTTGTTGAAAATGTAATGCTTCCGCTTGTATATAGAAGAATTTCTCATAAGAAACGTATGCAAATTTCAAAAGAAATGCTGAAAATGGTAGGGATTGAGAGGCATATTAACAAATATCCTTACGAGTTATCAGGTGGAGAACAGCAAAGAACAGCAATAGCAAGGGCTTTAGCACAAGATACTAAAATTATCCTCGCTGATGAACCAACGGGTGCTCTTGATCAAGAAAACGGAAAGAAAATTATGAGCATCTTAAAAGAGATTCATAAACAAGGGAAAACGGTGCTAGTTGTAACACACGATCAAAAGGTAGCTGCATGCTGCCAGAGGACAATACGTTTGCTTGATGGATGTATGGTATAATATGGATAAAAGTATGTGAAGAGGTGATACATATGGAAAATGTATATAAAGGTCTTAGACATACTGGATTTACTATGTTGCTTATTTTTGGTGGTGTATTTTTACTGCGCTGGTTCATTCATGATGAAATGCTACTAGATCAGCTTATTGGGTTGAGTGTAGGGATGGTAATGGTTGTTTCATCCGTTTTGATTCAAAAGTATAGTAAAGAATTACAAGTAAATGAGAAGTGTTAAAAGTAATTCGTATGATTGTTATAAAAGAAAAGTAGAGCATCTAATTTCGATGCTCTACTTTTCTTTTATAAATAAAAAATCCCTCTTTATGAGGGATTTTAATGTGGTAAGAAAATTAATTGATAAGCGAACAAGATTCCGAATACATACACAAGTGGGTGAACAGCACGGAATTTACCTTTTGCCACTTTCATAAGTGGGTATGAAATAAATCCAAGTGCGATACCTGTTGCGATACTTGATGTAAGTGGCATGCTTAAGATTACTAAGAATGCTGGGAATGCTTCATCAAATGCGTCCCAATCGATGTGGCGAACTGATCCCATCATAAGACTACCAACGATAATTAATGATGGGGCAGTAATAGCTGATACACCAGAAACGGCACTTACTAATGGTCCGAAGAATGCTGCTAGTGCGAATAGAACAGCTACTGTAACAGTTGTTAAACCAGTACGACCACCAGCTGCAACACCAGCAGATGATTCAATGTAAGCTGTTGATGGTGTTGTTCCGAACATAGAACCGATTGTTGCTGAGAATGAGTCAGATAGAAGAGCTCGTCCAGCTTTTGGAAGCTTTCCATCTTTCATAAATCCACCTTGTTGAGCAACGCCAAGTAATGTACCTGTTGTATCGAATAATGTAACAAGGAAGAATGAAAATACAACGCCGTATAATCCGTAGTTAATTACATCAGATACAGCAGTAATTGGATTGGAAACGATGATTCCTTCTGGTAATCCAGGCATTGATGTAACGCCGTTTGAGAACGATAATTGTCCTGTGAAGTAAGCGATAATACCAGTTAATAGCATTCCGATAAATAGTGCACCATTTACATTTAAAGACATAAGGACAATTGTAATTCCAAGTCCAGCTAATGCTAGTAGTACTGGAGCAGAGTGAAGATCACCAAGTCCAACTAAGTTTGCTTCATTTTTTGTAACGATACCTGTTAAACGTAAACCGATAAAGGCGATGAAAAGACCGATACCAGCAGTAATTGCATGTTTTAAGTTTTCAGGAATTGCTTCCATTAATTTTGTACGGAAAGATGTGAATGATAACAAAATTAAAATCATACCTGCTACGAATACAGCAGAGAATGCAATTGCGAAAGTCATGCCTTCATGAGCTTTTACAACAGAGTAAGAGAAGTAAGCATTTAATCCCATACCTGGTGCAATTGCGATTGGTAAGTTTGTAAAGATCGCCATAAATAATGTTCCGACAACAGCAGCGATAATTGTTGCTGTAAATGCTTGTTCAAATGGAACTCCTGCATCCCCAAGGATGACAGGGTTTACGACAATGATATATGCCATTGTTAAGAAGGTAATAATACCTGCCATAATTTCAGTTTTAATAGAAGTTTTATGTTTTGAAAGGTTAAACATATAAACATCCTTTCTGTTTACGAATAATTTTCACAACAGTTATATATAATATTCGTTTTTTAACTATTTTGCAATAGTTTTGCATAAAAAGTTTACAACAATTCATATTTTGTGTCTTAAATTCGAATATTAATCGTAAAACGACGTGTGAATTTCAGTTTTTATTGTGCACATATTATAAGGAAAAGGAGTTGAAAGAAGATATGCCGCAGCAAAAAAACTTTGTAACAATGCCAGCGCAACATCAAAATAAACAACCTGGTATTGAATCGTTAATGAACCCTCTACCGCAGTTTGAAGATCCAAACTATAAAGGAAGCGAAAAGTTAAAAGGAAAGAATGTATTAATTACAGGGGGAGATAGTGGAATTGGACGTGCTGTTTCTATCGCTTTTGCGAAAGAGGGAGCGAATATTGCGATTGCGTATTTAGATGAAGATGGAGATGCAAATGAGACGAAGCAACGTGTAGAACAAGAAGGTGTAAAGTGTGTGTTGTTACCAGGTGATTTAAGTGATGAACAGCAGTGTAAAAATATTGTAGAAGAGACCGTCAAGCAACTAGGTAGTGTAAATGTTTTAGTAAATAATGTCGCGCAGCAATATCCGCAGCAAGGGCTAGAATATATTACAGCAGAACAGTTAGAAAAGACTTTTCGTATTAATATTTTTTCTTATTTTCACGTTACGAAAGCAGCACTTTCTCATTTAAATCAAGGGGATGTCATTATAAATACGGCGTCTATTGTTGCGTATGAAGGAAATGAAACTTTAATTGATTACTCGGCAACGAAAGGAGCAATCGTAGCTTTTACAAGGTCACTTTCCCAATCGTTAGTGCAGAAGGGGATTCGTGTAAATGGTGTTGCGCCCGGGCCAATTTGGACACCACTTATTCCATCAAGCTTTGATGAGAAGAAAGTTGCTCAGTTCGGGAGCAATGTTCCGATGCAAAGGCCTGGTCAACCGTATGAATTAGCGCCATCATACGTATACTTAGCGTCTGGCGATTCATCCTATGTTACTGGGCAGATGATACATGTAAATGGAGGCGTTATTGTAAATGGATAGTTTTCATTTATAAGAGCAAAGTATAGTTAATTCCACTTATTATAGTGAGCGCTAGGGGAGAGATATAGATGAAAAAATTATGTTTCGTCATACTATTATTTTTCATCCTACCGGTTAGTACCTTTGCTGATACAGATCATCTAATATTAGTGAATCTTACGACAAACCAATTATCTTTTTTTGAAAATGGAAATTATACAAAAACATTCCCCGTGACAACTGGAAGAGATCGTACCCCTACGCCTGAAGGTAATTTTTGTATTATAACTAAATATAAAAATAAAGAATACCATCGGAAAAAAATAGCTGGTGGTGCACCGAATAATCCTCTTGGTACGCGTTGGTTAGGTTTGGATAAAAAGGAGTACGCGATTCATGGAACAAATCGGGAATGGACGATTGGAAGCCGAGAGTCGAATGGTTGTATTCGCATGCATGACAGGGATATACAATGGTTATATGATAGGGTGCAATTACAGACGAAAGTGATCATTTCTCGCTTTCATACGAGCCCCGAATATGCAGCGAATAAGCTTGGTTACCGCGTTGTGAGCTGGAATGGTCGTAAAGTAGAAGAAGAGCAAATTGGCATGCTTACGTTAGTTGATCGTGCCGATATATATTGGCAAGAACCAAATGGGCAGTTAACGAAAGTGAAAACGGTATTACCAAACGAAAGATATCCAGTGTATTTAAAACGAAAAGATGGAATATATTATATAGGAAACAATTTGTATATAGTGGATGAAACTGGAGAAAAAATTCGTTATGAGCAAATCCCTTCTTCGGTTTTAAGTAATATATATAAACGGAAATATAATGTTCCGTAATGGCTACCGTATTATAGACGGTAGCTTATTTCTACTTCGAGTTTAACTGCAACTATTGTATTTTGCTGAATATAATACAGTACAGATAGGGGGGCGGTTACATTATGAAAAGTGAATTTGCTTTTAAAATTTTCTTAGTAACGACCTGTTTATTTATCGTGTATTTGTATGCGTTTCTCGTCTTTTCTTTTTATGTTCCGTATGTTGATTTGATATTGTTCTTCGGATTTATTTGGGCATTTGTAAAAGCAAGAGAAGGAGAGAAGAGTATATATCGGCGCATTACCTTATGTGGGACAGTTGTTCTCGTTATTTTGTACTTTTTTATGATGCATGATTTTTGGAGAGGAATGTAAAAAAGCATACGAGTAATCGTATGCTTTTTTTGTTTAATATTTTTGCTTAAATGTATGACAACAAGTTTCTACACTCGTTGTTACAGAACTTTCTAGCGTCTCGTTTGTTAAAACCGCGCTTGTATATGAATCATTTGTATTCGAACCAGATTCTTGTGCATCTGGTTGAACAATGATTGCACTTGCTTGACAAAAGTTACCTTGTCCCCAAAATGAACAATTGGAAACAGAGCATTTTACTTCTGGCATAAAACCCCCTCCTTATACATTAGTTTGGGATTTTACGCCCATTTCATGTGTAGAAGGAGTTTCCTTTTCTCGTTATTTTTTCGTTTGCTCAAGCCATTCTTTTAATTTGTCTTTCGGTTGTTCACCACTAATACGGCTTACTTCTTTGCCATCTTTAAAGTGAATGATTGTTGGAGTTCCTTTAATTTTATATTCATCCCAAGGAGCATCTATTTTTTCAATATCCATAACTTTCATATCAACGTTCAAGTCTTTAGCCATTGGTACTACGACAGGAGATAGCTTTTGACAATGAACACAAGATGTTTGATAAAAGTATACTGTTTCTTCTTTTTTCTCTTTTAAATTCTTTTGAAGATCTGAAAGAGAGATTTTGTTTGTATAGTAGTCAGGGCCATTTGTTTTACTATCAGTAGCATTATCAATTTTTTGGCTAGTAGCATTTTTTTCTTCCATTTGTGTGACAGCGAAAATTGCTGCAAACAAGGCGATAATAATACCACCAAATATAAGCATTTTTTTCATTGTTTCATCTCCTTATTTGTTTTTTATTACAATGAAACTACAAACAGCGATTGTAATAAAGCCGATAAGTGCTAAAAACGGGATTGTAATAAAACCAAACCAGTTTATGAATTCTCCGGTGCAAGGTACACGGCCGCAAGCTGCTCCGGCAGCTGAAAATGCTGCGACTTTTTGAATTGCATAGTGATATAAAGAAATACAAGCACCAATACTTGCAATTGGTAAAGAATAACTGGCGATGCGATAATCTTTCTTTGCTACAGCGATGCCAAGCCATAAAACGAATGGGTACATAACAATACGTTGATACCAACAAAGTACACAAGGCTCAAATTTCATGATTTCGGAAAAGTACAGACTTCCTAGTGTAGCGACAAAAGAAGCTCCCCATGCGGTAAGTAAAGCATATTCTTGCTTTTTTTCTCGTCCCATATTTTATACCTCTCTTATAATAGTTACATACTAAATTATAGTATGAAGTGCTACAGAAAAGAAAGAAAAAATATGTTTATCAATAAAAGTTTTATAAGAGGAAACTTTTATTGATATAAACATTTTAAAAAAGCGCTATTCTCATAAAGAGAATAGCGCTATATTTTACATTTGAATTTGCTCTACTTCTTCTATATGTGACTTTTGGGATGCATGGTCAATATATTGAAATAGGAGCTGCAATTGTTTATCAACTTCTGGCATTTCTTTACTGTATTGATAAGCGTGTAAAAAATGTTCAATACGCTTAGAAAATAGTTGATCGTTCGTTTGAACCATAAGAACGAGTAATTTATCCCAATTACAGCAATACGTGTAATAGAGAGCTTTGTCATAGTCGTTATATGTTTGCACTGTGTACCCTCCTTACTGAGGAGTTATATATAGTGTGTGACAAGCAAGGAGAAATACACTTGAAAGAATTTGTTAAGAAAAAAAGTGAATGAAAAGAAAAAACGAGGTGTTTCCTCGTTTTTAAGCTTTTGGCATTGGCGTAGGTGTTGGCTTGCCATAGCCCTCTTTGTATTTATTGTCGATATAATTGCGAATTTCCAGCGTTGATTTTCCTTTTTGTTTCATAGAAGCAGATTCAACTGCGATTTCTAGGCAATTGACACAAGTCGTTGCGTGGGAATCCCAAACAACTTCACCATTCTTTTTAATTTCACGAATAAAGCAGTTTTTATTATTTTTATGTCCTACACTCTCACCACAACCGCAGTAACATGGAATCCAATCTAATAGCTCTGCATTTTGTCCGGCGACAGTGTAGATATCTTTCATTTGTGGATCAAGCTTGTCTAGGAAGGTAGGAAGTGTGTCGACTCCTTTTGTTTTTTCTTGAATATCAGCTTGCTGAGTATGCAATGCGTGGTCATGCTCTTCTTCTGATTCAGATGATTTCTTTTCGTTTGTACTAGTAGCTCCGCAACCAGCAAGAATTAAACTCAGTACTGCAAGTAAAGAAAATACATATTTCTTCATACGCTTGTCCCCTTTACAAATGTATTAATCAAATTGTATCAGAGATTATGGTGTATCGGTTGAAGATTTTTTCGACTGATTTTTGAAGCGCCATCGTAGTGAATGAAATAGAAATAAAATTGGGATATAAGCGTATACAATATATAAACCAGCTTGAGATAGTACCGTATTTAATGTATTGATACTTTCACGGTTTGTGAAGAACAAAGAAGCTATAAAGACCATGAAAATAAAAAGCGGTAATGTAAATTTAAATGAAATATGGAATGAACGCTTCATCGTTTGACATGATGACCAAATGGTTAAGCAAAGATTTGGCAAAATAATTAAAAACCAAACAAAAATAATAATGTATTCAAAGCGTTGAATGAAAGGAACTTTAATAATTTTTAACATTGTTAAGGTAGGCCAAATAGTGTGATTTAATTGCCCCTCGCTGTAATACATAAAGGATACGATGGCTAAAATCACATAAATTAAGGTACTAAAAGCAGTTCCGGCATGGGCCCATTTTTTTAAGGATTTTCCTTTTTCAATAAATGGATAGAAGATTAGGATTGTTTCAAAACCAAGAAATTCTAAAGCAGAGTGTTTTGCTGATATAAGCATGTCAAGAGGTGAATGTGTAAAGATAGGTAAAATATTACGGAAATGTGCATATTTCATTGGATAAATTAAAAAAAATACAACGAAAATAGGAAGCACAATACCCCAAAAGCATATCCCTGTCACAGAGCGGAACCCGCCTTTTATAATATAGTAAGTCACTAATAAAAACATAAGGGTAAGTTTCCATAATTTAATAGTAGGGAAAATCCAAACTTGTATTACTTCCATATATGTACGAAGAACAGTAAGGCAGAATAATAAGCAATAAAGAGTAAAAATTACGGAAAATATAGAACCAATCCATTTTCCAAAGGTCGTTGTATGAATGCTAATTAAATCTCCATCTTTTTCTAACATTTTTAGCATGCAAAAAAGTACAATATGAGTTGCAATCCCCGCAATAATAAGAGAAATCCAGGCATCATAACCAGCATTTTTTAAAATTACACGTTGATATCCGAGAACTCCTATACCGATCTGAAGAGAATGCAATAAAATAAATGCAAAATATGGAGAGACAGTTTTTGTTTTATTTATTGTATTCATTGCTTATTTCACCTCACTATTCCCCGATTCCAGATTGTACAATATTAATATCTAAATTTATATCCACAGCTACATTCGGATACATATTTCTAATTTGATTTATATTCCATTTTCTCGTATGACTTCTAATTTCATCGCGTATTCCTAAAGGATCAATTTTTTTTTCTTGAAATTGTTTTATTAATTTTTCACAGTCTTGTTCAACATTTCGTTCGATTTGTTTTTTTATATAATTGATATTTGTTTTTTTTCTTAAATCAATCCAATTAGGAGAATTTTTAATTAATCCATTTAGTTTTAAATGAATTTTTACTTTTGGTATGTCACCAGTTTGATCTATATCATACTTACTTTCCCCAGCTAAGTTTTGTATGACAACCATGCCTTTATGTTTATCCTTTTTTATCGCAGCTTCGTAACGCCCATTTTTTGTAGGGTTAATAAGCAATTTTGCTAAAACAGAATGTCTTTTATCTGTATACATGACGACTTTATCACCTTTTAAAAAAGCAAGTCCTTTAACAGCGATGGAATGATTATCGCTCATTTTAATATAAGGGACATAAGCATCACATACAGAAGAGTAGTAATTATATAAAAAAATGTTTAATGAGGTTTGTGGAATGTTCTCATTTCGTATATTTTGTTCAAGTAAATCAGCAATATATAATGACCCATTTTTTTTCCCATAATTTAAAAGCTCTTCAGCTGATCCATCTACAATTGCTAGTTGTATATCACGCCCGATATTTGGGTCACGTTGTAAGTTAGTAATAATTTCTCCCATTCCTTGTTCTCCTAGATCTTTTCCAAATAGAACGACACGCATTTGACCTACAACAACATTGTGAGGGGATTTCGCATTTAATCGTGAAGCGATTGTTTCAAGTGAACGGGCAGATGTTGATTGGGTTTCTGGTTTAGCCTTTACACCATGTGTATACTCTGGAAATAAGATCGTTCCTTGGAATCTTTTGTTTTTTGTGATATCAAATCCAGCTACATGAATAATACGCTGCGTATCCACTATATACGTTTGTGTACAACCAGTTTGTAGAACAAGGAAGATAATGATAAGGTGCAATAAAATCTTTTTCATTCATTATCACCATCACGTTTTTGCTTCGATTTGTTTGGATTATAGCGCCATTTTGATATTGGTCTAAGAAAAGAAGGCCTTTGTGCCGTTTGGCTAAATGGTAATCGAAGAAAACCTTCTGCTGTACCTAAACCACGAAATGGATATAAAGGTAATAAATAAGGTGATCCAAGTGATTTTAATTTAATTAAATGAGCTAAAATGAATACAAACCCGACAATAAGACCTAATCCACCAAATGCACCAGCTAAAAGAATAAGCGGAAATCGTAACAACCGAATAGTAGAAGACATTTTTACAGTCGGTGTTGTGAAAGATGCAAGAGCGGATAAAGCAACTGCAATTAATAAAATCGTACTTGTTAAAGCGGCTTCAACAGATGCTTGCCCAATTACAATCCCGCCAACAATACCAATTGTTTGTCCGACTTTTGTCGGTAAACGTGCTCCCGCTTCACGAAGCAATTCGATTGTAATTTCTAAAAAGAGTGCTTCTAGAATTGGAGGGAAAGGTACGTTAGCTCTCGAAAAAATAATAGGTCCTAGTAAATCAGCAGGAATCATTTGATAATGATATGTCAAAGCTGCTGTATAAATAGCGGAGGAAAAAAGAGAAAAGATAGCTCCGAAAAAACGAATGATACGAAAGAAAGAACCAATCATCCAGGGTAAATAATAATCTTCTGGCGAAATAAAAAAATCTAGTAACGTTGTTGGTCCTGATAAAGCATATGGAGAGCCATCTGTTAAAATTAAAACTTCCCCGTTAATTAATGAGAATACAGCTCGATCTAATCGTTCTGTAGGTAATAGAACAGGAAAAGGTGAATTGCTATTATCACTAATAAATTGTTCAATCATAGTCGAATCAAATGGGACATCAAAATCAATGTCTTCTAGTCGTTGTATTGCAGTGTTGATAAATTGTTCATTTGTAACTCCTTCTATATATGCAACTGCTACTTTCGTCTTTGACATAGATCCCACGATAACTTCTTTGAAAATGAGTTGCTCCGTTACAATATTTCGGCGTAATAAGTGTATATTTGTATCAAGGTTTTCAACGAAACCGATTTTAGGTCCGATTACGCTATACTCATTTTCTGTATCGTTATATAATCGTGTTCCTAAAACAGTACTTTCGGCACGAATCAAAGCATATTGATGGGGATTCGAATTGCTTTTTAAGCGTACTAAAATATATCCACCTAATAATTTCTGACGAATATCATCAATAGAAGGAGAGGTAATAATATCTTCAATAGAGACGATATTACATAGGTCAGAGATGTTTTGAATTTGTTCCGATTCCTTTTTTATAGGAGTTAATACGAATTGCTTAATAATAAGTGCTTCCACGACAGATTTATAATAAAACAAGCATAACGTTTCGTCTTCAAGTATGTTATAAGAGACAAAATCGCTAGATTCTTTCATAGTTTGTATAAATTCTGGAATAGAACAAATTGGTTTTGCTGTAGTCTTTTTGGATTTTTTAGATGATAAACCGAACATTTTTTCACCCCTTACCCATATATCATTTACTTGTGTTAGTTTTTGGGAAAGGCGGGAATTTATACTTGAAAATTGAAAGTTCATAAAGAAAAGGAAGAGTATTGAAGATCTCTTCCTTTTTGGCATATTAATTTGTTTTCTTTTCTTTAATAGACTTCACTAATTTAATCATTTCAGCTCGTATATCTTCTTTTTTTACATTTAGTTTTTCTGCAATTTGTTTAATGTCCATTCCGTCTTTTTTCATTTTTAGTACATCATCAAGAGGAGTATTACTTTTTTGAGAGATGATTGTTAATACTGTGAGCTGACGTAATCCGATATTATATTCTTTCATTTTTTGTTTTAGGCCGTCTGGTGTAGATTTTTGCATATTTGCTAATTCTTGCAGTAGTGCTTTTTTCGTTTCTTTATTCATATGATGCTTTTTCAACTTACTTGGATCTACACCGAAATGTTCGGCTGTTTTCTCCCAAGATTTATTTTGTTTATAGTAAGCTAAAACGTCTTTTATTTCTTTTTTACTCATTCTTGCAATGTGAGCAGCTTTCCAAATTTCATGTTTGTTATAGCCTAGTTTTTCGAGCGACTGCATTTCTTCTTCCGAAACTAGTTTATGATGATGGAATGTTACTTCTTTTGGTGTGGCAGCAGAAGCGGGGAAGGTAGATATCCCACATAATAATGCGGCCATAGTCATACTTAATGCAATTTTTTTGTACATTTAAACTCCTCCTAGATGGATAATGTGGAAAACTGTACACATATCATTTCCATAAAATGTGAAATACTTGTGAACAAATCAAGTTTTTTTATTCACAAGTATGAAATGACGTTTTTGGAAGTTTTCCAACATAAAACATTGATTAATAGTAAAAAACTAGGGTATAATCGAAATTGAAAATCAATATCAATAATAAACGTATACATATAGATAAAAATAAGGGAGAGAAAAATATGACTACATATACTTCCATCGCAAATGTGATTAAAGAAAGACGTTCTGTTCGTACATTTACAGACAAAGCAGTAGACAAAGAGTTATTAATTGAACTATTAAACGATGCAACGTGGGCACCAAATCATAAACACCGTGAACCATGGAATTGTAAATTATACATTGGAGAAGGCCGTCAGAAGTTAGTAGACGCAGTATTAAACTCTTTCACAGAAGAAGAAAGAGCGAAACGCGGTAAAATTTTATCAGATCGTTTCTTAAGCACGCCGGCACAAATCGTTGTATATATAAATGAAGATCCTCGTCAAATTCAACGTGACGAAGATTACGCTGCAACATGTGCATTTATGCAAAACTTCCAACTGCTTGCTTGGGAACGCGGTTTAGGTTGCGTTTGGAAATCAGGCGGATTAAACTACAATCCATTATTTATAGAAGGACTTGGTTTAACAAGAGGTCAACGCATCATTGGAATTCTTCACCTTGGCTATTTCGATAAAGCACCAGAAGGAAAAGCTCGTACGCCAATTACGGAGAAGATGGAGATTATTGAAGGTTAAATAAGTAAGGTATTCTTGTGTTAAACAAGGATGCCTTTTTTATTTCAATCATTTTGGCAGGTTTGCTATGAGAAACGTCAAATACATATGTTTATGTGGATGTTAAATAGTCTTGTAGATAGTCAGGGTGTGAAGTTACTAGTTTTAACATAAATTCACTACGTATTTTGAAAGGACTGTCTTTATGTTACAAGCTGAAATTAAAGGGAAGTTTTATAGCAGCAGTGAAGATGTATTGACGTCATCCGTTATTGGAAGTATGCGTTATTTATCTTCACCATCTTTTTTTGTAGAGTTAGTAAATAACAGTTTTAATAGGCACGGAGAAGGTTTACATGTTGATAAGAAAATAAAGAAAATAACCTATTTATTTTGGGAAAGGTTAGAAAATAGCGAGCCAGATGTGTTAGTAATGTTAGAAAATGAAGATGCTACTTACCATATTATATGTATAGAAGCGAAGTTTTTATCAGGTAAGTCTAGTAAAGAAGATGAAACAGTTGATTTGATGGAGAGAAAGAATTTCCAGCGAGATCAATTGGCAAGAGAATTGGAGGATTTACATAGCAACAATTTTTATAAATATGTTTCTATTCCTCTATCAAAAGTAAATGATATATCACTTATTTATCTAACTAACGATACCAGTATGCCGCACGTAGATTTATTGGACAGTTCTGTTCATGTGCGTTTACCGGACGCAGAAAAAAAGATATTTTGGCTTTCGTGGTCTATGATTTATAGTGCGGTTTGTGAATGGATTGAGTATGGAACTATGCAAGATCAATGCATTTTATATGACTTAAAGCTTTTATTAGAGAAAAAGGGATTAAATAATTTTAGCGGATTATCAAAATTAGAAGAAGTCTCGAAAAATTGTTGGGTATATTCAAAGGCAAGCTCACAATACAGGTGGGGTGGTTTATCTGAAGTAGTATGTGACGCTTGGAAATATACACAGAGAGGAAAATGATGAATGAGTATGAAAGACATTATGAAAGTATCGATTCAAAATGTAAGGGAAGTTATTAATAATAGTATTTTGTTACTGCGCGATGTCGATAATATGCTATCTAGGGAAGGATTGACACCGCTGTTTGGAAATACATTAGGGACAGAAACGAGCAAGAACATAGGACAGTCAATGAACCAAAATAACTATACGACATTTTTCCCACAATTTATGTGTAGGGTGTATGTAGATAATATGGCATTACAACAAAATAGAGTTGAAAAAGTAACTATTGTGAATGTGCAATTGTATCACGCAAATTGTCCTTTATTATATCCTACAGTTATAACGGGGATTTTTAAATTGCCGCGTGTTTTTACCGAGCAAGAAATTAAGCAAGAGGTAAAATATTGGTGGTTAAAATATGTTGCATTTGAATATTGTTCTTATGAGGAATTAATATTTGATGGTACATCGATTACTAAAAAACCTTGGGTAGAAGATGATGATGAAACTGAGGTTGTGTTTTGGTGTCATGAATTACATACTTTTGAGAATCAAGGTGATGTGGAGAAGAAAATAGTTGAGCAGATAAGAGAGTATAAGAATTTCCCCACATACACGAATGAGGGATGTTAATCCATTAGCTTAAGTATTATTGAAATAAAAAAAGGTGAATAAATCGAGTAAGTTTGTTTATTTCTCATGAAAGCTTGTTCCTCATCATACACTTTCTTAAGGGAAAGTGTAAGGAGGGAAAATAATGAGAGCAAGTGACGATAAAGCACTGCAATATGCGATTGCGGAAATTACGGAAATTGCGACTGGATTTGGGCTTGATTTTTATCCGATGCGTTATGAAATATGTCCAGCGGAAATTATTTATACATTTGGTGCATATGGGATGCCGACGCGGTTTTCACATTGGAGTTTTGGAAAACAGTTTTTCAGAATGAAATTACAATACGATTTAGGTCTTAGTAAAATATACGAACTCGTTATTAACTCTGATCCATGTTATGCCTTTTTACTAGATACGAACTCGTTAATTCAAAATAAATTAATTGTAGCGCACGTTTTAGCACACTGTGATTTCTTTAAAAATAATATTCGCTTCTCTAATACGAAACGAGATATGGTGGAGAGTATGGCGGCAACGGCTGACCGCGTGAAAGCATATGAGCATAAGTATGGAAAGGCAGAAGTAGAAACATTTTTGGATGCCGTACTTGCTATTCAAGAACATATTGATCCATCGCTTATGCGCCCGAAACTTGCGTGGAGTATTGATGACTTGGAAGAGGAAGAAGTAGAAAAGAAAAAGGCATCACAATACGATGACCTATGGAATTTAGATGATCGCAATAAAAAGAGGGAACGTTCCAATGTACGTAAAAAGAAGAAAATTCCGCCGCAACCAGAGAAAGATTTACTCCTCTTTATTGAAGAATATAGCCGTGAGCTAGAAGATTGGCAGCGAGACATATTGACGATGATGCGTGAGGAAATGCTATATTTCTGGCCGCAGCTTGAAACGAAAATTATGAATGAAGGCTGGGCATCATACTGGCATCAACGTATACTTCGTGAAATGGACTTAACATCTGATGAAGCAATCGAATTTGCGAAATTAAATGCAGGTGTCGTTCAGCCGTCAAAAACGAGCATTAATCCATACTACCTCGGTATTAAAATGTTTGAAGATATTGAAGAACGCTACAACAACCCGACAGAAGAAATGAAACGAAGAGGCGTTAAACCAGGATCTGGTCGTGACAAAATCTTTGAAGTACGCGAAATTGAATGGGATGTATCGTTCTTAAGAAACTACTTAAACAAAGATCTCGTAATGAGAGAAGATATGTACTTATTCCAGCGCCAAGGAAAAGAATATAAAGTAATAGATAAAGAATGGGAACATGTACGTGATCAGCTCGTAAATATGCGTACAAATGGCGGCTTCCCGTACTTAGTAGTAGAAGACGGGGACTACTTAAAGAACGGAGAATTGTACATTAAACATAGTTACGAAGGAATTGAACTCGATTTAAAATACTTAGAAAAAGTACTGCCATATCTTCATCAATTATGGGGAAGAACAGTGCATATGGAGTCGATTGTGGAGAGTAAGGGCGTTGTGTTTTCTTATGATGGGAAGATGGTGCATCGGAAGTATGTGTGAAAAGAAGCCGCTGGGATCAGCGGCTTTTTTATATGGAAAATTAATGAAATTGGTGTGTCTGTATGTAATAATATTATTGCATTCATTATTTATTTGAAGGGGAAATGATTATGAATAAATTTGAATTAGAGGTAAATCAAAGGGGGTATATAATTGGAAAAGAAGTTCTGTTTTATATACTTATATGGAAAATTAATGATACAGAGTATGTGGTTAAAGTATTAGAAAATCATAAAGAAATTGTATCGGTAATTATATATGAAAAATTAGCTCTTGCTAAAAGGAAAGGTGTGGAACTTCTATTAGGTTACAACTCTAACGTCCCGATTGAGGAGGTTGAAATAGTTCACTTTAAAGAGGATCGTCCTAATGGGAAACCATGGCAAAAAGACAGTGAAAAAGTATTAGAGGAATTGTTAAAACAAAATAATAAGAATGAAGAATGTTTAATAGTAAAGGATATGATGAAAATGGTAAAAGATAAAAATACAATTCTATATGGACCACCAGGAACAGGAAAAACATATACAGTTGCAGAGAAGGCGCTTGAAATCATTATGCCACAACAATACAAGAAAATAATGGGGGATCGTACGGCTGTAATGGAGGCGTATAAAAAATTAAGCGAACAAAATCGCATTGCTTTTTGTACATTTCATCAATCTTTTGCGTATGAAGACTTTGTGGAAGGTTTAAGAAGTGATGAGGAAGGAAATTTTATATTACAGGATGGGATTTTTAAAAGAATATGTGAAACAGCGGCGTTAAGAGAAACGAAAGCCGTTTCTTTATACGATTTTGATGAGAATGAAGTTGAGTTTTATAAAATGTCTTTAGGTAGTACGCAAGAGGATGACGGAGAAGATATTTACAATTATTGTATTGAGAATAATTGTGTGGCATTAGGATGGGGAGGAAATATCGATTATAAGGAGTGTCTAGATCGCCAAGAAGTACATGAGAGATTTAGTTCATGTAGTACAGGGGACGATAGGATATTTAACGTTGATGCAATTAATCGTTTTAAAAATTGGATGAAGAAAGACGATATTATTTTCATTTCTGAAGGTAATCATAAAGTTAGGGCTATTGCCAAGGTAACTGGTGATTATAATTATGTTGCAAATTCAGAGATTAGGTATAAACACTTTCGAGAAGTGAAGTGGTTATATTATGGTGAGACAATAGGTGTCGATCAAATTTTAAAAGAAAAAGTATTATCGCAGCAAGCAATATATCAATTTGGGAAAATGGATTTAAATGGAACGCAAATTAAAAGCTTACTCACAAAACAAGTTAATGAAGAAACGGATAATTATGTTCTTATTATAGATGAAATAAATAGAGGAAATATCTCGAAAATATTTGGAGAGCTTATTACTTTAATTGAAGATGACAAAAGAATTGATGCTACAAATGAAATAAAGGTAACTTTACCTTACTCAAAAAAGTCATTTGGTATTCCTAGTAATCTTTATATTATTGGAACGATGAATACTGCGGACCGATCTATTTCGATGATGGATACAGCATTACGTCGAAGATTTCATTTTGAGGAACTGATGCCTCAACCGAATTTGTTACCAGAAAAATTAGGGGATATCGAAGTACAGAAAATGTTAAAAGTATTAAATGAGCGCATTGAGTTTTTAATTGATCGGAATCATACAATCGGACACGCCTATTTTATAAAAGAAAACTTATCTTTTGAAGAATTAGTTGGAATTATGAAGTTCAAAGTAATCCCATTGTTACAAGAATATTTTTATGAAGATTGGGAGAAAGTTGAACTTGTTTTAGGCGGAGCTGGAAAGCTAGGAGATAATTCGTATTTCTTAACAAAAGAAGAAAAAACTGCTCAAGCAATTTTTAAAACTGAATTAGATTACGATCAAACGATAAAGAAATATCAATTGGTAGAAAACCCTAATAAACAAGCTTTTTTAAATATATATGAGGGATAGGATATGAAACATATCACAACATATGAAGTTGCGGGGGAAATTTTAATTAAGGAAGATTGTCCACAATGTTTGACCGAAAAAGAAGCTAGAGAGTTAGAACAGTATATTGGAAGTAGTAAGCTTGATAAGAAGTGTATTAAATGGGGAAGAAACAGTGTAACATTTATTAATTATGTCGGTTATATTCAACTAACAACGGTATCTATTGAAATCCTACCTAAAACGCAAATAAACAGCTCTAATAAAGAAGTTGAAGAATCAAGAAAAATGTTAGTACAAATGTTATATAGGACAGGGAGTCTAAAGATTAATGTTAATGATATGAGTATGAATCAAATGTATAAGCATAATTTATTAGAGATGTTTGGAGCACTATTTGCATTGAAATTAGAAAAAGAATTAATGAAGGGGCTTTATATGCAGTATGTTCAACTAGAGGAGAACTTACATGTAGTAAAAGGGAATATTCTTTTTCAAAAACAAATACAAAATCAAGCAGCTCGTGTTAATCGTGTACATTGTCAATACGAAGAATTTTCTGCCCAAAATCAATTTAATTATATTTTAAAAAGTGCAATTGAGAAATTAATGAGTAATATTAAGCAATTAGAGACTCTAAAGAAATTGAAAAGATGCTCTGTTTATTTTGATGAGCTGACATTTTCAACAATCACCAAAATAGATTTTAGTACAATTTACTTTAATAGGCTAAATAAAAGGTTCGAACCAAGTTTTATTTTAGCGAGAATGATATTAGAAAATATGTTTTCAATTTCGAGTTTCGGAAAAGATAAAAGTTTTTCGATTTTATTTAAAATGGACGAATTGTTTGAGAAGTATATTGCTAATGTATTAGATACATGTATTGAACATAAGGTAATGAGCCAACATAAGAAATATAAACTTATGATTAATGAGTTTAATGATAGAGAAGTATATCCATTAAAACCTGATATTGTTGTTTTGCAGAATGATAGTGAAAAGTTGATTATTGATACAAAATGGAAATTTGTTAATGGTTCTAAAAATCGTCATGGGGTAAAAAGAGAAGATCTATTTCAAATGTATGCATATTTAACGAGATATGAAACAGTTTCGACAGTAATATTGTTGTATCCGCATCAACAAGCTATTGCTAAACCTTCAAGTGAACTTTTAGAATCGTGGTATTTAGAGGAAGTTACAGGAATTTCACAGAAACAAAAAATAAGGGTATATTCTATAAACTTATCGAGTGAAAGAAGAGTAATTCAAGATTTACAAAGAATAATTGAAGAAAATCTTACTGAATTATTATGAGAGTTTCTGGAATTATTGTGAGTGCATCGGAAGTATGTGTGATGAAAAGAACGGACATAGAATGCTATGTTTGTTCTTTTTTATTTGGAAAAAGGTAAAATATGCTATTCTTGAAAAAAGGGAGTTACATATAGAAATGGAGCGATTCAAATGAGCAGAATAGGGGTATGCAAGGTGGATATTACGCCGCCTGTCGGTATTGATTTTGTTGGATACCATAGAGAGACAGGAATAAATAATATTAAAGAGCGTATTTATGGGACAGTTTTTGTATTTGAAAAAGATGAAATGAAAACGGTGTTTATAAGTATTGATAATATTGGAATGTTAGTAGAAGATACGAATATGATTCGTGAGCGAGTAGCTAGTAGGCTTCATGTGCCATTTGAGCGAATAACAGTTGTTTATACACATACACACTCTGGTCCGGAAACTGTTGGTGAGCAACATTTAGTAAGGTCGTATAAAACAATTTTAGTAAATAATGTGGTGCAAGGTGCGGTTACTGCGAATAACAACTTGAAGCGATGTGAAGTTGGCTGGGGTATTACGACAGGTGATATTGGGGTCAACCGAAGAGAGCGAACATCTGATGGAAGAGCGAAGATGGGAACAAATATAGAGGGCGTTGTAGATAAACGAATTGGCTTGTTGGCAATAAGAAATGCTGAAACGAAGGAGCTATCTGGTATTGTAGTATTTTGTACTGCGCATCCGAATGTTTTAAAAGGTGATAGTGATGTATTATCAGCAGATTATCCGGGGATGACGAGAGAGATTCTTGAGAAAATCGTAAATTGTCCTGTTATTATTGTTCAAGGTGCTGCTGGTAATGTAAATGCGAAGTATCGCGGTTCAAGGGAAGCATTAAAGAAAATGGCTTACACACTTAGTGGACATGTATTAACGATGTTGCCAACAGTTACATATAGCCCAATTGTAAATTTAAGAACAGTGTCGAGTAAGATGCAAATGAAATTGAAAGATATTCCTGAAATGAATGAAATACGAAAAATGGCTCAATTGGCGGAGAAGCAGTGGGGTGTAAATACGGATGAATGGCTTACTATCATTTTAGAGAAATATAAGCAAGGTATTCGGCAGTTACGTATGGATTTAGAAGTTCAACTGTTTCAAGTTAATGATGGGATGTTCTCTGGTATACCGATGGAACCTTTTTCAGAGACTGCGTTAGAAATGAAAGAGCGTCTTCAAAATGAAATAGCTTTTCTTGGTGGATATACGAATGGATATATTGGCTATTTACCAACAAAGGAAGAGTATGCATATGGTGGATATGAAGTGGAATTAAGCCCTATTGTGTATGGAATGGTTACAAATTTGTTGATGCCACCGGAGGAGAATACAGCGGAGTTGATTGTGCATAGAGTTATGACATTATATAATGTGTAAAATTATTAATAAAACTGTAGAAAATGAATCCATTTTGAAAAAGAATACTCAAAATGGATTCGTTTTTTTTATGGAGTTTTTAGTTACCAAACAGGTCGTATATTTGATGATAATTTCTCCGTATTTTCTGTAGTAACGAATGTTGTTAAATCCTCTTTCAGCGTTTGCATTCGTTCAGCACCTATGTTTTCAATCCATCGTTGCTCTATTTCAGCTACTATTTCTTCTTTCGCTTTCATTACGGCTAAACCACGTTCGGTTAAAATAATGATTTTGCCTCTTTTATCAGTAGGATGCTTTTTGCGCGTGACATAACCACTGCTTTCAAGAGAATCGATCATTTTGCTTACAGCTTGCTTAGAAATCCCTAAATACTCAGCTAATTCTATGCCTGTTGCTCCATTAGGAAGGATACGTTTGAACATAAAACCGTGTGCTGGCCTAATATCTTCAAATCCCAATTCACTTAATCTGTCATGCAGTTCAGTAATTAATGTACTGAAAGATAATGATAAAAGTGAAGTAAGGTCTAGTTCGTTAAATGTTTGATGATTCATGTATATAACCTCCGTGATTATAGTCAATTAAGTTGACTATATATGAAACCTATTGTACTATACAGGATATAGTCAATCAAATTGACTATATCCTGTATAGTACAAATAATGATTTATATAAATAGAATTAACGGGGGTTTCATATGGCTAATATCGTAAAAATTAGAGGGAGTGTATTTGCACCGTATGCGTTGCTGAAGCCTATTAAGGACGCTGCAACAGGAAGAATTTTTGAATACGCCGGAGATGCACGTGAATTTACACCGTACGCTGTAAATTCAAAGCGTTCAAGATTAGAACAAGAAGTGATTGTTGATTTTTATAAAAGAGAAATTTTTACATATGTAGATGCTTGCATCGTTACTGTGAAAATTACAAATTCAGATGGCTTAATTGAGTATCAAAAAGGAGAAACAAGTACAGAAAACATTGTATGTACTAATATTGTATGGGGCGAAGATGAGGTTTCATTTGAAATGAGAGCAAGTGCAAGTAATCCGTTAAATGCGGCGGCACCTGCAGCAGATTATTTTTTGGTTATAAGAGTTAATACAAGTGGCATTGTGCATATTGAAGGTTTACATGATGGTTTCCCTTGCTATGAATTTTATAAACAAATAGATTTTGGTTCATTTGAAAAAATATATACACATGATTTCAGAGAAACGAATGATACCCCAGCAGCACTAGCTGGAGAAATGGAATATAGCTTTAAAACGAAAATCTAGCTATAAATATAGCATCATTTGTAAGAAGGAAGTAGCCAACGAAAAAGAGAAAGATTTTAATTATATGGCTGAAATGGTGTTTTTTATTAAATAATGCAGTATATAAAATTAGAATTATAGAGGTGTTTCTTATGGCTAATATCGTAAAAGTTAGAGCTAACGTATTTATTCCAATGTCTTGGACAGAGCCGAAGAAGGATATGGAAACAGGAAAAATAATTCAATTCGAAGGTGATTCACGCGAATTTACACCACATGCGGTAAATACTATGCGCTCTAGAGTTGAGCAAGAGGTAGTAGTTGATTTTTATAAAGGAGAAGTGTTTTCATATGCGAACACAGGTATTACGACAGAGAAGGTTACGAATCCAGATGGTTCTGTGAATAAAAGAACAGGAAAAGCGAGTACTGAAAATATTGTGTGCACTAATATCGTATGGAATCCTGATAGTGTGCAATTTAAAATGAGTGCGAGCGCAAGTAATCCGTTAAATATATATGCACCTCCTGTAGATTATGTATTACATGTATGTGTGAACAAGGATGGTAGTATTGATATTCAAGGAGAGCATGATGGATTCCCTTGTTTTGAATTTTATAAGCAAGTAGACTTCGGTTCATTTGAAAAAATATATACACATGATTTTAGAGAAACTGGTGATACAGCTGCAGCACTAGGTGGAGAAATGGATTATAGTTTTAAAAAGAGTTTATAAGAAGTGAGATAATAATGTAGTGTAGTTGAGAAATGCAAAAGGCAATAAAACAAGTGGCTTTTGCATTTTTACTATACGTTAGAAAGTTTCAAAAAACAAAAGGCTTTACAATATACCCTCTAGGGTATATGATATTATACAAAGTTACAAAGTAATGTATAATGTAGTTATAAATACGGAGGTGGTCTATAGTGGAATACAATCAAGATATGAAAAATAGATTGAAACGTATTGAAGGGCAAGTTCGTGGTGTGCTTCGTATGATGGAAGAAGGAAAAGATTGTCGAGAGGTTATTACACAGTTAACGGCATCGCGTTCTGCACTTGATCGTACAATTGGACTTGTTGTGGGAACAAATTTAGAGCAATGTTTACGTGAGCAGTTTGAAAACGGTAATGGTTCAAATGAAGAGTTAATTAAAGAAGCTGTTCAATTACTTGTAAAAAGCCGATAATCTGTCAAACATAAGTGTTGACAGATTTTCAAAAACATTTTAATATACCCCTACAGGTATATGTATATAGATTATGGAGGAATCGACTATGAGTATAAAAGTGGATATGAGTCTAGATTGTAAAGGGTTGGCTTGTCCGATGCCGATTATCAAGACGAAGAAGGCGATGGAAGGTTTGACATCAGGGCAAGTGATTGAAGTTCAGGCAACAGATAAAGGGTCTACTGTAGATATACAAAGTTGGACGAATAAAGTAGGTCATCAATATATCGGGACGAAACACGAAGGTGATCTATTGATGCATTACGTTAGAAAAGCACATGAGCATGAAGTGAATGAAGTAGTGAAATATCCTCAAACAATTACAAATGCGGAATTGCAAAATATATTATCAAGTGGTGAAGAGTGCATTGTGTTAGATGTTCGTGAAGCGGCTGAATTTGCTTTTGGTCATATTCCATCGGCAATTTCAGTTCCACTAGGCGAACTGGGCAGAGCAGAATTAGATCAGAAGAAGCAAATTTATATTGTTTGTCGAACTGGTAACCGTAGTGATGTAGCTTGCCAAATGTTGAAAGAGAAAGGGTATTCAAATGTGAAAAATGTCATTCCAGGTATGTTAGAGTGGCAAGGGAATGTGGAAAAATAAAATTTTTTAAAGGTGAATATACCTATGGGGGTAATTAAATGAGCATTAAACCGTTATATGCAAAAGATGTTGCAGAGAAAGTTTTATTCGGAGAGTTGTTTATTTTGGATGTTCGTAATGAGACGGATTATGAAGATTGGAAAATTGAAGGGAGACAAATTTCTTCTATAAATAAACCGTATTTTGATTTGTTAGATGGCGTAGATCATATTGCAAGTGAATTGCCGAGGGGAAAAGAAATTTTAGTCGTATGTGCGAAAGAAGGTTCTTCACAGTTTGTTGCAGAGCAATTGCTAGATGCTGGATTCCAGAATGTGTTTTATTTAGCTGGCGGTATGAAAGCTTGGAGTGAATATGTGAAGCCGTTAAAAGTAGGAGATATACAAGGCGGAGGAAGTATATATCAATTTAACCGCCTTGGAAAAGGTTGTTTATCTTATATGGTCGTTTCAAACGGTGAGGCAGCGGTTATTGATGCGGTAAGAACAGTTGAAGCATATGAAGAGTTTGCGAAAGAGCATGGCGTTACGATTACAAATGTAATGGATACACATTTACATGCAGACCATATTTCTGGAGGATATAAGTTAGCTGAAAGAGTAGGTGGCACGTATTGGTTACCGCCAAAAGATGCGGAGGAAGTTGTTTTCTCATATAAACCGCTTGTTGAAGGATCTGTTATTACGGTGGGGGGTACCAAAATTGAAATTGATGCATTATACTCACCAGGGCATACGATTGGAAGTACATCATTTATTGTAGATGATTCTTATTTATTATCAGGCGATATTTTATTTGTAGATTCAATCGGGCGTCCAGATCTTGCGGGAAAGGCTGAAGATTGGGTGAGTGATTTACGAGAAACTTTATATAATCGATATCAAGTATTATCTCAACAATTAATCGTGTTACCGGCTCATTATTCAAAAATAAGTGAAATGGATGAGAATGGTGTTGTGAGTGCAAAGTTAAAAGATTTATTTGCGCATAATGCAGGGCTAAATATTGAGGATGAGGGAGAGTTTCGTAAAGTTGTAACAGAGAATTTACCACCTCAGCCGAATGCTTATGAAGAAATTCGTCAAACGAATATGGGTAAAATTCATCCGAGTGTAGATGAAGAGCGTGAAATGGAAATTGGTCCAAATCGTTGTGCAGTTCACGAATAAGAAATAAATAAAAAAATGGAGGAATAGATGATGAATGTAAAACAAGTATTAGATGCGAAAGGTTTAGCATGTCCAATGCCGATTGTAAGAACGAAGAAAGCGATGGATACTTTACAAACTGGAGAAGTGTTAGAAGTACATGTAACGGATAAAGGGTCAGTTAAGGATATTCCGGCGTGGGCAAATAAAGGTGGGCATGACATCGTAAAGCATGAAGAAGAAGCTGATGTGCTGAAGTTTTGGATTAAGAAGGCGTAGCAGTTTTATAAATGTAGAGAGGTTGGTTATATGAATACAATATTAAGTACGCTTTTCATTGTGCTGGCTGTAGTGTTTGTTATTTCGCGTTTTTTACCAGTGAAAGGTGTTCAAAATATAAGTGGAAAAGAATTAAAGAGTATAGCGGGAAAAAAGGGAAAACAATTCATCGATGTTCGCACAATAGGTGAATATAGAGGGAATCATATGAAGGGATTTCAAAATATCCCGTTAAATGAGTTAGCTAGTAAGGCAAATCAGTTAGATAAAAATAAGGAAGTAATCGTTATTTGTCAGAGCGGGATGAGAAGTAAGCAAGCAGCAAAAGTATTAAAGAAATTAGGATTTCAGCACGTTATCAATGTTTCAGGTGGTATGAACGCTTTGTAAGAAAGGAATATCAAGATGAAAGAAATAACAGCGAAAGAAGTAGAGGAAAGATTGTTACGAAATGAAGAGTTATATGTAATTGATGTTCGCGAAGTAGAAGAAGTAGCGGAAGGGAAAATTCCAGGAGTGCTTCCTATTAGGTTAGGTCTACTAGAATTTCGAATGCATGAGTTGGATAAAAAGAAAGAATATATTATCGTTTGTCGATCTGGCGGAAGAAGTGCAAGAGCAGTTCAGTTTTTAGAGAGCTACGGTTTTCAAGCAATCAATATGGTAGGTGGCATGTTAGCGTGGGAAGGTAAAGTCATAGTGAAGTAAGTGATTTCAGCCTTTTTATAAATAATTAAATACCCCTATAGGTAATTGAAGGGAGAACAACATGGAACAACAGAAGAAAACAACAATCGTTTTATTTAGCGGAGATTATGATAAAGCGATGGCTGCTTATATTATTGCAAATGGTGCAGCGGCATATGATCAAGAGGTAACTATTTTTCATACTTTTTGGGGATTAAATGCTTTAAGGAAAGATGAGCATGTGAAGGTAAAGAAAACGTTCATAGAAAAAGTATTTGGAAAAATGATGCCGCGTGGTGCGGATAAGATGGGATTATCAAAAATGAATTTTGCCGGTATGGGACCAAAGATGATTAAAGGTATTATGAAAAAACATAATGCGATGCCTTTACCGGATCTAATGGATTTGGCGAAAGAACAGGGAATTAAACTTGTAGCTTGTCAAATGACGGTAGATTTATTAGGGTTAAAAGAGGAAGAGATTATGGAAGGGGTAGAGTTTGCAGGAGTAGGAGCTTATTTAGCAGATGCTTCGGATGGGAATGTGAACTTATTCATTTAAATCACCTTCTTTTTAGAAGGCGGGGGATATAAGGTGAGTTTAGTCGTATTACTTTTTATAATTGGGTTTATCGGATCGTTTATATCAGGAATGGTTGGAATTGGCGGGGCGATTATTAATTATCCGATGATCCTATACATTCCGGTATTG
This sequence comes from Bacillus cereus, assembly GCF_007678085.1. Classification (GTDB taxonomy): domain Bacteria; phylum Bacillota; class Bacilli; order Bacillales; family Bacillaceae_G; genus Bacillus_A; species Bacillus_A cereus_BE. Next base: position 51,075 of record NZ_VEDW01000003.1, read on the forward strand.
CTAGGATTTACTGGCTATACGTCACATGAAGTGAGTGGTATTACAGCGGTGCAAGTATTCTTTGCAACTTTTGCAGGAGCATGGGCCTATCGGAAAAGTAATGATATGGATAAAACATTAGTTATGTATATGGGATTTAGTATATTAATAGGAAGTTTCATAGGGAGTTTTGGTGCTAACATATTAGAGGAACATACGGTCAATGTTGTTTATGCAGCTTTAGCAACAATTGCTGCTATTATGATGTTCGTACCGAAACGAAATAATAGTGATGAAGTGAAGTATACTAAATGGTTAGCGAGCTTGTTAGCGTTTATTGTAGGAGGGGCATCAGGCATTATTGGTGCTGGTGGTTCTTTCTTATTAGTTCCGATTATGCTAGTTATTTTAAAATTGCCGATACGTACAACAATAGCAACATCTATCGCTATTACGTTTATTTCCTCAGTAGGGATTACGACTGGAAAAGTGATAACTGGGCAAGTAGTTGTAATTCCAGCTCTTATTATTGCGATTGCAAGTATCTTTGCTGCGCCGCTTGGAGCGCGAGTTGGGAAGAGGATTAATCAAAAAGCATTGCAATATATGTTATCAATTTTGATTGTAGGTACTGCTGTTAAAATGTGGATTGATATGATATCGAAATAAAAGGATGGCGCTGCTTGCAGCCCATCCTTTTATTTATCCCCAAATAACTTTCATTAAGTTTTTATATTCGTCATTTGCTAACCTATATAGCGCTAGCGTATGTTCAAAGACAAGTGCTGGATTAAAGTTTGGTTCTGAGAATGCAAGAGATGTTGAAATATCAATTGCATTTTGCTTGTTTAATGTGAATTTTGCAAATCGATAATATGTGTTTAATTCATTGATAACGTGCAAAATATCATTTGTTGCGGTTGCATCAGGTACGTGAGCAACATTGAAGCAGTATATATCCACAGTAGGATCTTCATTTTGGAAAGCAGCGAGAAGTTGAATTTTTGCGCCAGCTTCTGTTTCTAATCCTACTGAAAAATGAACAGAACCATTATTTTCATCTATATTTTCTTCCATGTATATATCGTTTGACTTTAAGTAGTCTCTAAAATCTGAGATGTTATGTTTTACTGCAGCTTTCATATGTATGAGCCCCCTGATAATTGGAATAGATTGCTACTATTTATTATAATTTAAAAATATTAAAAAAGATAGTTAGAAAGTTCTGATTTTTTAATTATGAATAAAAAAGCAGCTCTCTACCTCCATAGAGAACTGCTTTTTTTTATTCATTGTCGTTAGACGATGTTTCTGTGTCTTCACTGCTATTTTTATTCTTATTTTTAGATTCATTGTTACTTGATTCGCGTTCACTTGAATTTTCAGACTTAGATTCTTTTGTTTTTTCTGTGCTTGTTTTCTTTGAATCAGAGTCTGTTTTTGTATATGCAGGTAATCCAAGGTGAGCACGAAGATCGTTTGTAACTTTTGCTAATTCTTTTTTATCTGGATTGTAGTAATATGTTCGGCCGCCACCAGCAGATTGGCTACATGTATCGTCACCTTTTGCCATATAGCAGTCTTCACCTTGAAGTTGTAATTTCTCAATTTCTGAATCCGATCCATACTTATAGAATGAAAGCATATCATCGAATGTTAAGTTTGTAACGAATTGTCCGTTAATATCATCAATGATGTTACCAACTTTTGTTACAGATCCAACGTTTGTTAGTTTCTTTAAAATTGCTTCAATAACGAGCTGTTGACGTTGCCCACGCATTGCATCACTATCGATGTGGCGCGTTCTAGCAAGAGCAAGAGCTTCTTCACTATTCAGCTTTTGAACACCTTTCTTTAAGTGAATTGCATCAGCAGTATCATTACTATCTTGTTCAGTAAATTCAACCGGTACATCGACTTCAATGCCGCCTAAATCATCGACAATTTTCATAAATGATTTAAAGTTAAACTTTACAAAGTAATCAACAGGAACATTTAGTAATTTTTCAACTGCATCAATACTTGCTTGTGGTCCACCATCTTTTCCGTTTTTAGTAGAACCGTATGCATGAGCGTGTGTAATTTTATCTTTTTTCTTTTCCACTGGAATATAAGCATATGTATCTCGTGGAATACTTAATAGTTTTACAGTTTTGCTATCCTTATTAAACGTTGCGAGTAATAGTGCATCCGTTCTTATAGCTTCACCATATTCTTTCCCACGGACATCGCTTTCATCAACACCCATGATTAAGACAGAGACGTTATTTGTAATAGGTTTTACAGCTTTATCACGTAAATCAGATTTATCACCGCGCGCTAAATCGTGTGCGGCATTTCGAACAGCAGAAGATGCTTTATTTACTAAAAACCAAGTATAACCGCCACCTAGTATAAAAAAGAATAGAATAACGCTTATAATAATTTTTGTTTTTTTCTTACTTTTTTTCGGTTTACTGCGTGTATTTTCTTGCAAAGATGGGTTTTGCTCCATTTCCTGTACTCCTTCATTTGGATTGAAATACGACACTCATATCCACTTATTATAATGAAATTTAGCGAAAAAAAACATTACAAATCATTTACATTTCGTAAAAATTCAATTTATTTATAAAAAGTCAGATTTTCTATATTTTATTTTTAAGATGTAGAATAAGTATAAGTTTTTTTAGTAGAAATGAAAATATGTATTGTGAGAAAGTGATAGAGAAGTAAGATTTGTTGAAATATAGCCAAGAAGAAATGAGCAGGTTTACTTGTTTCTTCTATATAATAAAGAAGAATTTGACGGATAAAGGAGAGAGCATAATGAATCATACATCATTCCGAGCAATCGTTGTGAACGAAATGGAAAGTAAGCAGTTTATAAGAAAAGTTGTAGAGAGAGAAGTAAGTAGTTTACCTGAGGGGGACGTATTAATACAGGTTCATTATTCTTCATTAAATTATAAAGATGCGCTTTCAGCTACTGGTAATAAAGGGGTTACGAGGACGTATCCTCATACGCCGGGAATTGATGCAGCAGGAGAAGTTGTGAGTAGTAAGGATGAAACTATTAAAGTAGGAGATCAAGTCATTGTAACGGGATATGATTTAGGGATGAATACTTCTGGTGGTTTCGGAGAATATATTTGCGTGCCGGCATCTTGGGTCATTCCTTTACCAGAGGGAATGTCATTAAAGGAAAGTATGATGTACGGGACAGCAGGTTTTACAGCTGCTTTATCAGTATATAAGCTTATTGGAGCAGGCATAACGCCTACTATGGGAGATGTTTTAGTAACGGGTGCCACAGGCGGCGTTGGGAGTGTAGCTGTTAGTATTTTAAGTAAGTTAGGATTTAACGTAGTAGGGGCAACAGGGAAAATGGAAGAGGAAGAGATGCTACTACGTCTAGGAGCAAAAAAAGTGATTCATCGTACGGAGTTGAATGATGAATCAGGAAGACCAATGCTAAAAGGGATATACGCAGGGGTTATCGATACTGTAGGTGGACGTATGCTAGAAACAGCTTTAAAAACGGTAAAGTATGGTGGTTGTGTAACGACATGCGGTAATGTGGCAGGGCAGGAATTGCAAACAACGGTATATCCGTTTATTTTGCGAGGCATAAGTCTTTTAGGAATAGATTCTGTGCAATGTCTAGTAGATGTGAGAAGAGATGTGTGGACGCTTTTAGCGAGTGAATGGAAAAATAAAGAGTTACTATCTTATGCAGAAGAATGTACATTAGAAGAGTTAGATGAGAAGTTTACACTTATATTGCAAGGAAAGTTAAAAGGAAGAACGGTTGTAAATATAAAATGAAAAAAGAGACGCTTAAACTAGCGTCTCTTTCCTAATTATAATGATTGTTTTAAATTGACTTTACCTTGTTCACCTAAAACACCATCAGCGATATTTACAGCGTGATCGCCAATACGCTCTAAGTTACTTACCATATCAACGAAGATGATACTTGCATCACCTGAACAGCTACGTTCGTTCAGACGTAATACGTGACGTTTACGAAGAACACGTTCCATTTGGTCGATTTTACGTTCTTTCGCAATAACAGTTTGAGCTAGTTCAGTATCGAAGTTTGTTAAAGCTTCAACTGCGTCTTGTAATGTTGAAATTGTTAACTCAAGCATTTCATTTAGTTCAGCTAGTGCTTCGTCTGATAGAGAAACACGGTTTGAAATTTGGAAATCTACAAGTTCTACAAGGTTTTCTACATGATCACCGACACGTTCAATATCTCCAACAACACCAGCTAAAACGGAATGTTTTTCAGAATCTGAAGGTGAGAGTGGCTTTTCTGATAGTAAAACTAAATACTCGGTAATTTTTTTATCTAAATTGTTAATAGCTCCTTCTAATTGAGTAGCCATGTTTTCGTGCTTTTTATCTTGTGTATTTAAATATTGATTCGCTTCTTTTAATCCGTGTAATGAAAATTCAGCCATACGCACAATCTCTTTTTGAGCTTCAGTTAAAGCGATAGCTGGAGATTGCTCAATAAAGATTGGATTTAAATGTTGCGGTTTGAAGTTAATAGATGAATCTTCACCACGAATGATTTTTGTTACGATCCATGCTAATACTGCAATAAATGGGAACTGAATGATTGTATTCGTTACGTTAAATGTTCCATGTGCGAATGCAATTGTCATTTCTGGATTTAAGTTTAATGACGTTTGGAAATACTGGATTAAACTTGTAAATGGTACTAATAAAATCGTAAATATGATTGTACCGATAATATTAAAGATAACGTGAACTAATGCTGCACGTCTTGCGGCGATTGAAGTACCGATTGCTGCTAATACTGCTGTAATTGTTGTACCGATGTTATCACCGAACAATACAGGAAGAGAAGCTTGTAAATCGATTGCACCTTGACCGAATAGTTCTTGTAAAATACCGATTGTTGCGCTTGAGCTTTGTACAATTAAAGTGAACACTGTACCGACAATAATTCCTAAGATTGGATTGTCACTCATGCTAACCATTAACTCTTGGAATGACTCTAAAGAACGAAGAGGTTTCATACCTGCGCTCATTAATTCTAAACCGAAGAATAACATACCAAAACCGAATACAACTTGACCTACAGAATGTACTTTTTTATTTTTAAAGAAGAATAGTAAAATAGCTCCAACTGCCATAACTGGGAGAGCGTATTCTCCGATTTTAATTCCGATAATAAAGGCAGTAACTGTCGTACCGATGTTCGCACCCATAATAACACCAATTGCTTGTCTTAATGTCATAAATCCGGCACTTACAAGTCCGACTGTTAAAGCGGTTGTTCCTGAACTTGATTGGATTAATACAGTAACTAACATACCTGCTAGTACACCCATCAGTGGGTTTGTTGTAAAGCGATCTAGAATATCGCGAAGACGATCTCCAGCTGCTTGTTGCAGTCCATCGCCCATGTATTTAATACCAAATAAGAAAATACCTAATCCACCAATGAACTGGAAGATCATATCTTGAATATTGTATTCCACGCATTCCACTCCTTAAATTTCATGTACGATGTAATTATTAACTAAACCTTGAGGCACTGTAAACGGTTTATCAGTAAAATTTACACTAAATTTACAAAGGGGTGAAAAGTTTACAAATCTTTAAAGAAATAGCTGGATTTAATTGGTTTTATCCCTATATAAACAGTGTTTTTGTAAAGAAATCACACTTTTTAGAATAGTATTGTTTAGTTGAATATGAAGGAAAGCGTCTGCGAGTTCATCGTATATTTTTTGATGAAAGTTAAAAAAATATGTAGGAAAATGATTGTATTAGTTTTTTCTTATGACTCACTCCGCTTTTGCAAATAAAAAAGCTACTGAAATTATCCAGCAGCTTTTTCTCTGTTTTTATCTCCATGCTTTTGTTTCCTTACATTTGTGATGTAAATGAACAGGAAGGCAATAAGTAGTAGAGAGGAATAGCGATATACAGTTGCGTAGTTTGTAAAATGTGCAATGAATCCAAATATAATTGCGCCAGCACCAATTCCGAGGTCAAATGCTGAGAAGAATGTAGCGGTTGCGACGCCTCGTCGGTGGGGTGCTACTCGGTCGATCATCCATGCTTGCAGTGCAGGTTGAATCGCTCCAAAGCCACTTCCGTAACATGCTGCTGCAATAATTAAACTCGGAATAGTAGTTGTGTACGACAATAAAATAATACCTGTAAACGTAATAATAACTCCTGGAATAATAACAAATGCATGACCTTTCGCATCATATAACTTTCCAGAAAACGGACGAGTGACAGCGATTGCAAGTGCATTAAATAAGAAGAAGAGGCTTATATCAGCAATTCCGACTTCCGTAGCAAATAATGTAATAAAGCTCCCGATTCCTCCGTACATTAATGTAATACATAATATTAATAGTGAAGGAAGTAAAGCTTTGCGCTCAATAAATCCATCGAGAAAAGTACCAGATGTTTGCTGTGGTGGTTGCGGCGATTTTTTGATTTGAAGTAGTTTCGTTAATATTAATGAAACAATTGTACAGGAAAGTGCACATAAAAAAAGAATTGTGAAGTTATATGTTTGCATAAGCCAAAGTCCGATAAGTGGACCGAGCGCCATTGCAATCGTTCCAGAAAGACCGAAATATCCCATGCCTTCACCACGGCGAGCTTGCGGAATTAAATCTGAAACGACAGTTCCATATGTAGTCGTTGTAATACCAAAACCAGCTCCGTGTAAAATTCGAACGGCAAGCAATAGGAAAACGGTTGAAGCGAAAAGATAACTACCCATAGCGAGTAAACAAATAGCAGTACCGATCATTAAAATGATTTTTTTATTAAATTTCTGTAAGGCGTTTCCAGTTAGCGGTCTAACAAAAAGTGCGGCCACGGTAAACATGCCGACAACAAATCCAATATTGGAACTTGTGCCACCAATTTCTTTCACATAAACAGGTAAAGTTGGAATTAACATTTGAAACCCTAAAAACATACATAAGTTTGCTAGAATTAGCGCCATAAACTCTTTCGTCCATAACGGTTCTCGTTTTACGAGTATTGCCTCTCCCATATATTCATCCCCTATATAAAATTTCTCTTTTCTTTCGAGTATATGTATTGGTCAATGTAACAGTCAAGGAAGGTGCCTTGAAAACGTATAACAATTTTCGAGGAAAAAAAACTGACAAATTTGTGTAAAGACTACACAACTATGAAAAAAAGATGTAAAGTATAGATGTATAGACTAGTAGTTGTTATGAATGATAGAAATTGTTTTTTCTTTAAAGAAAGCGGATTCAAAAGGTAGTGGAAGAGAAGGGGATATATGCTTTTTCACTACATACATTTGAAAAGGTTTACAAAACAATGAAGAAAGAGGCGTGTACATATGAGACGATTAGGTATTTCTATTTATCCAGAACATTCAACAGTAGAGAAAGATAAGGAATATTTAACATTAGCAAGTAAATACGGATTTACACGTGTATTCACATGCTTATTGTCTGTAGATGGAGAAAAAGAGAAAATTATAGAAGAGTTTAAAGAAACGATCTCTCATGCAAATGCATTAGGGTTCCAAGTATTAGTTGATATTAGTCCGTCTGTCTTTACACAATTAGGTATTTCGTATAATGATTTATCGTTCTTCCATGAACTCGGTGCGTATGGTATTCGTTTAGATGTCGGTTTCTCTGGTTTAGAAGAATCGATTATGACTTACAATCCATACGGCTTAAAAATTGAAATTAATATGAGTAACGGTACGAAATATGTAGATAACATTATGAGCCATAGGCCAAACCGTGAAAATTTAATTGGTTGCCATAATTTTTATCCGCATCGTTATTCAGGATTATCATACGATCATTTCATTAAATGCTCGAAACAATTTAAAGATTACGGTATGAGAACGGCTGCTTTTATTTCATCATTTGATGCAACATACGGACCTTGGCCAGTAACAGAAGGTTTATGTACGTTAGAGCAGCATCGTGAATTACCGATGACAACACAAGCGAAGCATTTATTTGCGACAGAATTAATTGATGATGTTATTATTGCGAATGCGTATGCATCAGAAGAAGAATTACAAGCACTAGGTGCATTAAATAAAGAGAAACAAACATTTGATATAGGACTATACGATACAACAACAGAACTAGAAAAAATTATCGTATTAGATGAGCCTCATTTTTACCGCGGAGATGTATCTGAATATATGATTCGTTCGACACAAAGTCGTGTGAAATATAAGAAAGAAGAGTTCAAACCGCATAATACACGCGAAATTAAACGTGGTGATCTTTTAATTGATAATGAACAGTATGGTCAATATAAAGGTGAATTGCAAATTGCTTTAAAAGATATGGTGAACACAGGAAAAACAAATGTAGTTGGCCGAATTGTAGAAGAAGAAATTTTCTTATTAGATTATTTACAAGCATGGGATAAATTCGGATTTACATTAAAGAAATAGATAAAATAAAAAAGGAAAAAACTACTGACTTCAGCAGTTTTTTCCTTTTTACCCCGCATTAACAGGCAGTAAGACCCCCACCTCAAAATTTAGCGAAAACAAAGAAGTTAGGTGGAGGATCAACTGCCCGTAAAAGCCCGATTGGTGAGGGCTGATAAACAATGGGGGATGAACAAAACCCCCACTGATTAAAGTTTCACTTTATATAACTGCGAGAGGAAGAGCTATGACAAAGGTGCATCAGCGATTAGTTTCTATTTTAGAGGAGTTTTTAGAAGAGAAATCGATGTTAAATCGAGCTTTTTTAGCGAGCCGTTTACATGTATCAACGAAGACGATTCAAAAAGATATAAAATTATTAAATGATATATTGGAAGAAAACGGAGCGAAAATTGAATCGCAAAGAGGGACTGGATACGAACTAGAAATTATACAAGCGAAGAAGTTTGAAGAGTTTTGCGTGAGTTTATTTCAAAAACAGACGGAAAAGATCCCAACTTCTTATGAAGAAAGGATAGCTTACATTCTGCAACGTATTGTAACGACTGAGGGATATGTGAAGCTTTCACAGTTAGCAGAGGAGATTTATGTAAGTAAATCGACTGTAAATTTAATTATGAAAGATGTTACAGATATATGTGGTCGCTATAAATTACAAATTGAAAAGAGACCGTATTATGGTGTACGTATTGTGGGTGAGGAGTTTCATATTCGTTCTTGTTTATCACAATATGGTTTACCGCGTTATGACCATACGCCGTTTCATGAGCAATTTGAACAGAGGGATACATATTTATCGTTACCTCATATACCGCTTATCCGTTCGGTTATATTAAAGTATATTGAAGGAGGAACGATATATTTATCAGATATTGAAATTGATAATTTAGTCATTCATATTGCAATCGCATTAAAGCGTTGTGAAGATCAACATTATATGAAAGGGCTAAATAAGGAGCAAGCTGAACTTATCATAAAGAAAGAATATACAATTGCGAAAGAGATTGTAGGGGATTTAGAGAAAGAGTTGCATCTTTCATTTCCAGAGGAAGAAGTTTTATATGTGACAATGCACTTATTAAGTACTGCTGTTACCGCGAAGGATCGTTATGAAAATGTGGAAGAATTATTAGGGAAAGATTTATATGCATTCATGCAACATATTCTTTTTAAAGTAGCGGAAGAACGGAATCTTATTTTTTATTATGATGAAGAATTATTATTTGGATTGGGTGTTCATTTAAAAACGTTATTAAACCGTTTGAAGTATAAGTTAAATACGAGAAATCCTCTTTTGACAGAAGTGAAAAAGAATTATCCGTATGCTTTTGAAATTGCGGTTCTTGTTGGGGATATAATTGGTGAATATACGGGAGAATCGATTCCGGAAAGTGAAATAGGTTATATTGCGATTCACTTTGGCGGAGCGATGAGTCGTTTACAGGAACAGAACCAAAAGAAAAGATGTTTATTAGTTTGTGCGACCGGTCAAGGAAGCGCCCAGCTATTGAAATATAAAATTTTATCACAGTTCCGAGATAAATTAGAGATTGTGGGAATTACAGGTTATTATCAATTGAAAGTGGAAGACCTTTATAAAGATAAAATAGATTGTATTATTAGTACGATTCATATACCGAGTGGTTTGCCTGTTCCAGTTATAAAAGTGAATTCAATATTTGATGATAAAGAGATTAAGTCAATCGGTCAGCAGTTGTTTACGCATGTGAATACTAGTGTGCAGCAGTATATAAAGGAAGATTTAATCTTTTTAAATCATAGCGCTTCTACGAAAGAAGAGGTTATCCAATTTTTATGTGAGAAAGCTGCTGAGAAAAAATATGTACCAGAAAACTTTTATGATTCTGTTATAGAAAGAGAGAATACATCACCTACAGCAGTTGGAAATTTAGTTGCGATTCCTCATCCAATGCAGTTATTAAGTGAGAAAACATTTTTGATGTTTTGTACACTTGATAAAGCGGTTGACTGGGGAGATAAGAAAGTACAAGTTATTATTTTATTTAGTGTAAAGCGCAATAATAATGAAGATTTACAAAAACTGTATGATTTTTTATATGATATTATGTCTAGTCAAAATACGATAGAGAAATTAGCTCAGGCTAAAGTGATTGAAGATTTTCAAGAGATATTACTATCGTTATAAGAAAAGTATGTAAAAACTTCCGTTACACAACGGAAGTTTTTTATGTTTAATTGTATGCGTTTTCATAATAAGATAACAATATAGAAAAAAGATAGCTTGGGGGAATTTAAAATGACTGATATGCAAACTCCATTTGCGTTAATTTTACATGGTGGAAACGCGAGAAGCGCGGCACTTGAAGCAATTGCTTTTGCAAGACAAGGAGACTTTGAGAATGCGAGTGAAAAGATGACACTTGCTAGTGAAGAAATTTCAGCAGCTCATCGTATTCAAACGGACTTAATTCAAGAAGAAGCAAGAGGAAATCATGCAGAAATCAGTTTACTGTTAGTGCATGCACAAGATCATTTAATGAATGCAATTACAGTGAAAGAACTTGCTGAAGAATTTATCACTCTTCATAAACGAGTAGAAGAGAAAGTGACTGTATAAGATGTATATTTTATTATGTTGTGCAGCAGGCATGTCAACGAGTATGGTTGTAAGAAAAATGCAAGAAGAGGCAAAGAAACAAGGGAAGGATTATAAAATTAAAGCAGTTGATTCAGAACTTGTGAAACTGGAGATAAAAAATGCTGATGTAGTTTTAATCGGACCACAGGTGAAGTATTTGTTTCCAGCAGTACAGTTTCTTGCGAACTCATACGATATACCGGTTGCAATTATAGAGCAACGAGATTATGGCATGTGTGACGGTTTGAAAGTACTGAAACAAGCAGAACAATTAGTTTTAGCATAATTATATTTTTTTAAATATAAACATTATAATGTTATAACTATGTTTCATTCTTTCGTAGTAAAGAAAAAGAGGAGGGGTATTAATGAATGGTTTTATGAGTTTTATGGAACAAAAGATTATGCCAACAACGCAAAAGATTGCAGGACAACGACATTTATTAGCAATTCGAAACGGAGTTATTTCTACATTGCCGTTAACGATTGTCGGATCATTTTTCGTTATCTTTTTAAATTTACCAATTGATGCGTATATGGAGTGGATTGCACCGTTTCGCCATATTTTAGATATTCCATTCCGATTTACAGTAGGTTTAATGGCGTTATACGCAGCATTTGGGGTAGGAGCTTCACTCGCGAACTTTTATCAGCTCAATCAGTTAAGTGCAGGGTTATTATCTGTACTCGCCTTTTTACTAGCATCGGTTGAACCAATTCAAATTACGAAAGCTGTACCAGGTGTTATTGATGCAGGTAGATATATCTCAGTAGGAACATTAAGTGCAACGTCTTTATTCGGCGCAATTGTTACAGCGTTAATTGCAGTAGAAATTTATCATTTTATGATTAAGCATAATATCTCGATTAAATTACCAGACAGTGTACCACCAGCAGTTTCAAATTCGTTTGCAGCATTAATTCCAACTTTAGTCGTTATTCTTTTATTCTGGGGTATTCGTTACGGTTTAAAATTTGATGTAAATACAACAATCACATATTTAATCGCACCACTAAAATCAGTATTAGTAGGAAATAATCTATTCGGCGGTTTATTAACAGTATTCTTAATCGTGTTCTTCTGGTCATTTGGTATACATGGCCCTGCGATTTTAGGACCAATCATTCGTCCGATGTGGGATTCAGCAATTCTTGAAAATATGGAAGTATTCACAGCTACAGGGAATGCACATCAATTACCAAACTTATTTACAGAGCAATTTATTCAATGGTTCGTATGGATCGGTGGATCAGGATCAACGTTAGCTTTAGTAATTATGTTTATGTTCTCTAAATCTAAGTTCCTAAAAGAGTTAGGTAGATTATCATTCGTGCCAGGCTTATTCAATATTAACGAACCGATTATTTTCGGGGCACCAATTGTAATGAACCCAATTTTAATTATTCCATTCGTTATTACACCTTTAGTGACAACGACAGTATCATATTTCGCAGTTGTTTCAGGGATGATTCCGCTGATGATGGCGAAATTGCCATTTACGATGTTAGCACCAATTGCAGCGGTTATTAGTACGGACTGGACAATTATGGCTGGTGTACTTGTACTTGTTAACTTTGTTATCTCATTCGTTATTTACTATCCGTTCTTCAAAATGTATGAGAAACAACAAGTAGCAGGAGAGGAGAAAGAAAAATGCTCGGAGCAATTATCATCTTAATTACATTCGTAGCGGGGCAGTGTATTGCGCATTATTCAAAATGGGTACAAAGTAAATCTTTATTAGTTTTACTACTCGTATCAATTTTATTTATCGGTTGTTCAATGGGTGCTTATGTAATGTTAGGATTACAATCACCATACGTAATTATTGTACCAACGATTTTATGTGCAACATGTTTATCTGCAAAATATAGATTTACGAGCATGGCATTAATACAACGTGTGAAGGAGATGCAAAAGCATGGAGCGTAAATTAGGAATTTCACTTTATCCAGAGCATTCAACGAAAGAACAAGATATGGCATACATTTCGGCAGCGGCACGCCACGGTTTTTCAAGAATATTCACATGTCTATTGTCTGTGAATCGTCCGAAAGAAGAAATTGTAGCTGAATTTAAAGAAATTATTAATCATGCAAAAGATCATAATATGGAGGTTATTTTAGATGTAGCTCCGGCGGTATTTGATCAACTTGGTATTAGCTATAGCGATCTATCATTCTTTGCAGAGTTAGGTGCAGACGGTATTCGTCTAGACTTAGGTTTTGACGGTTTAACAGAAGCGAAAATGACGAATAATCCGTACGGCTTAAAAATTGAACTGAACGTAAGTAATGATATTGCATACTTAGAAAATATCCTTTCGCATCAGGCGAATAAACCAGCTTTAATTGGTTGCCATAACTTTTATCCGCAAAAATTCACTGGTCTTCCGTATGATTATTTCATTCGCTGTAGTGAACGCTTTAAAAAACACGGTATTCGCACGGCAGCATTTATTACGTCACATGCAGCTAACATCGGTCCATGGGATATTAATGACGGATTATGTACGCTAGAAGAGCATCGTAACTTACCAATTGAAGTACAAGCGAAACACTTATGGGCAACAGGGCTTATCGATGATGTTATTATCGGAAATGCTTATGCGAGTGAAGAAGAGTTAGAGAAACTAGGAAACTTAAATCGTTACTTGTTACAGCTAAAGGTACACTTTGTAGAAGAAGCAACTGAAGTAGAGAAGAGAGCGACGCTGCAAGAATTACATGTAAGACGCGGAGACATAACAGAATATATGGTACGTTCTACAGAAGTGCGTAAAAAGTACAAAGACTATGACTTCCCAGTGCGCGAAAGTGTATTACAGGAAAGAGGGCAAGTTGTAATTGGTAACAACTCATTCGGAAAGTATAAAGGTGAACTGCAAATCATTCTAAAAGAAATGCCGATAGATGAACGGAAAAATATTGTCGGTACAATTGCAGAAGAAGAGTTATTCTTACTAGATTATGTAGGAGCTTGGACGCAGTTTACTTGTGTGGAATAGGGAAGGGCAGGAGAGGATGCTATGGCATCCTCTTTTTTCTGTTGAAATAGTAATCTCTCGTATATAGAATGCAAAGAGATAGATTTAATTTAGACGGGAGAGAAGGAGATGGAAGGGTATATAGATGATTTATTAAGGCGGATAGCTGATGAAGAGACAGATATATGGCATCGTGCGTATGATGAAGCAAAAGCGTTAAATGACTTATTAATTTTTCCTTATTTACAGGGGAAGTTAAGCAAAGCAAAAAAGGTATCTATGAAGAAAGATATTTATTATTTAATGACGAAACTTGCTATTAATACGAAAGAAATTTGTATTGCAGATTATCTTATAGATTGTTTGGAATATGAAGACAGTCCGACTTTGTTAAGTGAATTGCTTAGTAATATTTATACATTACCAGTAGTAAGTAGTACAAATAAAATTATTCCTTATATTTATCATAAAAACGATAGTGTTCGTTTTTGGGCAGTTTCTTCCTTAAAGTTAGATAAATCCTTAGAAGCAGAAGGTGCTTTACTAAAGTTACTGGATACTGAAAAAAATAAAGATGAGATTACAAATATTTGCTATACATTGCTTGAGATTGGAACAAATCAATCGATTCTTCCGTTAACACAGCTTTTATATAGGGATAGTGCTTATGTTCGTTCAATCGTTATTGAGGTGTTAGCAAAAATAGGGGGATCGGACTTACAAATAGTTTATATAGAAGCTTTACAGGATACAAATGTAATGGTGAAATATGAAGCTGTTCGAGCTATTTATGCATATGGAGATGAAATGGCGATTAAACCAATTTGCGAACGTGTAACGAAAGTTGTTTCTAGAAGACGTAAAAATGAAGTAGAGCCTACTGACGAATCAGAGATTGTCATTGCTCTTTGTTTTTTATATAAGTTTGTTGATCATGAAGAAGTTTTAAAGACATTTGATAAAGTGTACAAAAAACGTGGAAATTTGTTTATGGCGGAGAGGAAGTGGCTTCGAGACAATATTGCTTACTTTCAAGAGAAAGAAATATTGTAAGAATCATAAAAAAAGAGTCAGCCTCAATGAGACTGACTCTTTTTTATATGGTAACTAGTTTAATACTTTAACTGTAACTGTTTTACGTCCCCAGTTACTTGATGTACCTTTATCAGGCATTAAAACGTCGATTTTATTTCCTTTAATAGCTCCACCAGTATCACCAGCGATTGCTACTCCGTAACCTTCAACCCATACTTTTGAACCTAATGGAATAACACTTGGGTCAACTGCAATAAGTTTCATGTTTGGATTAGCTGTTAAGTTGTGACCTAAAGCTGATTTTACTTGGTCGCCTGCTTTATAACCATTTTCAAGTGGATCTGCTGTGTAAGCTGTTGCTACAACGCGTAGTTCACGAGAAGATGATGGTGCACTAGTTTCAGTTTCTTTTGCAACAGGTTGTTGTGTAGCTGGTTTTTGAGCTTTAGCTGCTTCACGAGCTTTAGCTGCCTCTTGAGCTTTAGCCGCTGCTTGAGCTTCAGCTGCTTCTTGAGCTTTAGCTGCCTCTTGAGCCTTAGCTGCTTCACGAGCTTTAGCTGCCTCTTGAGCTTTAGCCGCTGCTTGAGCTTCAGCTACTTCTTGAGCTTTAGCTGCTTCACGAGCTTTAGCTGCTTCCTCCGCCTTAGCTTCTGCTTGAGCTTCAGCTGCTGCCTGAGCCTTAGCTTCTGCCCCGGCTTTAGCTGCTTCACGAGCTTTAGCTGCTTCCTCGGCTTTAGCCGCTGCTTGAGCTTCAGCTGCTTCACGAGCTTTAGTTGCTTCCTCCGCCTTAGCTTTAGCTTGCGTTTCAGCTACTTCACGAGCTTTAGTTGCTTCCACTGCTTTAGCTGTATCTTGAACTTTAGTTATTTTTTCAACTTTAACTGCTGGTTGAACTTTAACTGGAGCTTTTCCTGTTAAGTAAGGAACATGAACATAAGCTGTTTTTCCGTTATATTCAAATTGAATCCAGTCATTTTGTACTTGGTGTGCTGTTTCGATTACATCATCTTGTTTTAATTTACCAAGAATTTCTGAGTCTGTGTTTGCACCAGCACGTACGTTTAATACGTTTGCTGTTACGTAGTAAGTGTCTTTTGTATAGTCAGCGCTAATGAAAGCTTCTTTACCGCTATTCAATTTCACTTTTGACCATCCGTTTTCTGTATGTAAAACATTTACTTTATATCCATCTAATAATTTTCCTACAACTTTTGATTCAGTAGTTGGGTTTTCTCGTACATTTAGTACATCAGTCGTTACGATTGTTTCTGCTTTAGCAGATGTTGTGAAAATCCCAAGACCAAAAACCGCTGCTGTTGCTATACCCATAAATTTTTTCATAATAGCCTCCATTGCATTTGTTTTCGTTGACCTCATTATAGCAACCATTATTTTCTTATTTGCGGAAAACATAAAATTACAAAGGTTTCGTAACGGGTCATTAATATTCTGTAATAATTCCAGTAATATCCTAAAAGCGCTTTCTTATAGTTTGTAGGGGAGGTTAGAGCATGTAATACATAAAAAGAGGAGTATTTCAATTTCTAATCTGTTAATTATGTTTCCGTATTATTACGTAATTGTTTCGTAACCATTACAAAAATGGCGTATTTTGCTGCTGGGACAGAAAAGTAGTTATGTAAAAATAACTATTTTGGTAGTGGAGAAATATAAATGAGGTAAAAATCAATGAAATATCGCCATAATTGTTACAAAATAAGTCGAGGTATGGAAAAAATTACGCCTTGATTTTAGTTTGTCACATATTATTTTTGCAATAATAGGATTCTATAATAGCTTTAGTACTTTACAATAGCTAAAGGTATGTATAACGTAAAACATATATAATAGAAGAAACACGATTTAATAGATAAATAAAAAACGTAGGAGTGTAAATTCCTACGTTTTTGTTTATTCATATCGTAAACATTCAATTGGGTCCAGTTTGGCAGCTTTGTTAGCTGGTAGTAGACCGAATATAATACCGATTAACATGGAGATACCTACTGCAAGAAGTCCAAGTTCTTTTGAGACAACGAGTGGCCATCCGGCAAAGATGGAGACGATCCAAGCGAAGAAGATACCGAGCATGAATCCGATGAAACCACCGAGTCCTGTTAAAATACAAGATTCAATTAAGAATTGTGTTAATACTTTACCACGCGTTGCGCCAAGAGCTTTACGAATACCGATCTCACGTGTACGCTCTGTTACAGATACAAGCATAATGTTCATTACACCGATACCACCAACAAGTAAGGAGATAGCGGCAATACCACCGAATACCATTTTCATCATACCGATTGATTCATCTAATTGCTTCGTAAATTCACCTAAGTCTTGTGCTTTGAATTTATTTTCAAATTTAGGAGCTTTCATTTCGTTTAAAACGGAAACGGCTTGTTTTTCTACACTTTTACGTTCTGTTGGTGAGGTCATTGTTAATTTTACAGAGTCATACTCAGTTACTCCTGAAATGACAGGCGCGTTTTCAAGTGACGTATAGCCTTCAGGCATAGGCATTCCGAATTCATTTTTCGTTTCGTAAACACCGACTACCTTATACGGCTTTCCTTTTATATCAGTGTATAAGTTTGATTCCCAACCATTAAATAATTTATTGAAAGCTTCTTCATTTAATATAACAGCAGGGATTGCTTGTTTTAATTCGCTGTCGTTTAATTCGCGACCGTGAACTAATTTTATTTTCGAATCTGTCATGAAGTCGCCTGTTCCACCTATTAAATCAAGAGAGACATCTTTTGAACCAGAAGCTGCTTTTACTTTCATACGTACATCTGGATACACATCCTTAACGCCTGGAACAGTTTGAAGACGTTTTAGCATATCAGCTGTAATTTTGGCAATATCTGTTCCATAGTCAGAGTTGTCGTAGTAAATCGTTATTTCATTATCTTTTCCTTGGCCTAATTCTTTTTTAAACTTTGCGTTTGTACCATCACCCATTGAAATGATAGTAATAATGGCACTAATACCGATAATAATTCCTAGCATCGTTAAGATAGAACGCATTTTATGGGCAAAGATAGAGGAAAGGGCCATGCGTATATTTTCACTCGTGTTCAAAATTAACCTCTCCAATCTTGGACGATATTTCCGTCACGAATTACAATTTGACGTGCTGCAGCTTCCCCAATTTCACGATCGTGGGTAATCATAATGATTGTTGAGCCTTGTTTGTTTAATTCGTAAAAGAGGTCCATAATTTGTGTACTTGTTTTCGTATCAAGTGCTCCAGTCGGTTCATCGGCTAAAATGAACTTTGGATTATTTACGATTGCGCGTGCGACTGCGACACGTTGTTTTTGTCCACCTGATAATTCGTTCGGTAAGTGAGTAGCGCGATCAGCTAAACCTACTTTTGTTAAAGCGGCTAATGAGCGCTCACGTCTTTCTTTTTTATCAACTCCAGCGTAAATAAGAGGTAGCTCTACATTTTGAAGTGCTGTAAGTCTCGGTAATAACATGAAGTTTTGGAATACGAATCCAATCTCTTTATTACGAACGCGCGCAAGTTCTGTTTCAGACATGTTTGAAATATTTTGACCAGCTAGTTCATACGCACCTGTCGTTGGTTTATCTAAGCAACCGATAATGTTCATTAATGTTGATTTACCAGAACCAGATGGTCCCATAATAGAAGTGAATTCTCCCTGATTCAGTGTTATGTCAATGCCGTGTAATATTTGTACGGATTCTGCACCATTTTGGAAAGATTTCGTGATGCCTTTTAAGTTAATCATTCAACGACAACCTCCATACCATCTTTTAAGTCTTTTTCAGGTTTAGAGATAATTTGTTCTCCTTTTTTCACTCCAGCAACTTTTGCTTCGCTATCAGTCTCGAATTCAACAGTAACCGCTTGTTCTTTCGCTTTACCGTCTTTTACAACGAAGACAACATTTTTGTCACCTTTTTTTACGATGCTGCTTTTCGGAACAATTGTACCAGTTGCTTCGCCAGATTTACTTGTTACGTAAACGTGGAAGCCGTTTTGTAATTCTTCACTGTTGTCTAATGTAACAGTAAATTGATAGTTAGAAACAGTTTTGTTTTCGTCCATGCTCTTTAATGGTGTAGAACCGATTTCTGTTACTTTTCCTGTCCAAGTCTTACCAGCGACCGTTTTTGAGGAAACAGTTACTTCTTGCCCAACTTTCATACTAGCAAGCTCATATTCAGAAAGTTGACCTTTTACTTTAAATGGACCAGCATGACGAAGTGTAATGCCACTCATACCTGTTTTTTCATCAGCAGTTTTTACGATATCATCAATTACGCCATCAGTAGGGCTCGTTACAGAAAGTGTGTTTACTTTCTCTTTTGCTGCTTTAATCATTTCATCAGATTTTTCAACTTCAAACTTTTTCATTTCAAGTTGTGATTCTAATTGTTGTACTTCGATTTCTGATGCTTTTAATGCTTCAGCAGGAAGGCCCGCATTTTTCTCTTTTTGTAATTTTTGTTTCGCTGCATCAATTTGTTTTTGGAACAATGTTACTTCTTTTTGTGCGATTTTCTTTTGCATTTCTGCTTCTGTTACACCTTGTTTCGCAGTAGGGTCATTATATTTAAAAAGGAGTTGCCCTTTTTTTACTTCATCACCTTTTTTTATAGCTAATTCATACGTACCTTTTGTTGGATCAAATGAAATTGTTTCGATGCCGTTTGGAATGACTTCACCGCCAAATTTTTGCGCGTTTTCAATTTGTTTTTCTGTTACTTTATATCCGCTATATGCCATTGCTACTTCTGAACCACCGCCACCAGCAAATGCAAAATATGATCCAGCTGCAATACCGATTGCTACTACACTAGTAATTAACACTTTATTTTTCTTCTTCATCTATTTATCACCTTTTCGTTCGTTTTAGTATCTACATTCAGTATAAAAGAGGTGAAGAATCTGACAAATCGTTTTAGCTTACAATAACCTTACAGTTTTGTAAGGTATGAATATGTAAATGTAAGGTAGAGTTTGTCCAAGTGTGAGCAAATGAATTGACTCGTTGTTTCTTTCTTACAATAATATTGTATGAAGGAGAGGAGGAGGCAAGATGGAAGCTTATTTTAGTGCGCATCCATTAAAACCGTTTATTCCCTACTCAAGGCAACATGCCATTATATTATTTATTATGTTGGTGGGAATCGTTTTTTTATATCAATACCAAGATGTATTGCGTCAAAATGAGTGGAATATAACGGTTCGATATGCGATTGCATTTTTATTTATAGGGAGTGAAATTGGACTGCATATGTGGGAGTGGAAAGCAGGGATTTTTGAACTAGGCACTTCATTACCATTTGAGTTATGCACGATTAGTTTATTGTTAGCATCGATTATGGTTGTAACGAAAAGTTACCGCATATATGAGATTGTATTTTTTACAGGAATTATCGGTGCGTCACAAGCTATTTTAACGCCGAACGTGCAATATGCTTTTCCGCATTTTCGCTTTATAGAATTCTTCGCTGCACATGTATTACTCATTTGGGCACCACTCTTTATGACGTGGGTAGAAGGATATAGACCGACCTTGCAATCAATTAAGCGTACGATGATATTTTTAAACATAATAATTCCAATCGTTTCTTTTGTGAACTACAAAACAGGTGGCAATTATATGTTTTTAGCTCGTAAGCCAGAAACTGCTTCATTACTCGATATGTTAGGGCCGCACCCTTACTATATTATTTCATTAGAAATAGCTGCGCTTATTGGATGTTTCATTTTGTATATGCCGTTTGCGAAAAGAGAAGGGCATGCGCATAAAGAATCACTAGGGTCATGACCTAGTGATTTTTTTATATAAATATTTACAATTCAGAAAATTAAGAATAAAATTAGAGGGTAAATTATATAAAGAGAGAAGGGAAAACGTGGTCAAAAAAGTTTTTCTGAATGGGATGGAAGTGACGGTTCAATTTATTATTTCGATTTTGGGTATTATTTGTCTAGGGGCATTGCCGAAATTATTTTACGGATTTGAGTTGCATGCATCACAGTACATACAGAGTTTAAAAGAAGTGTTTGTAAACTTAATGGATATTTCCAATTTGCAATATGTGAGAGGTAAATTTTTATTTCCGCAGTTGTTCGTCCATTATAAAGAAACGATTATTATTTTTTTAGCTGCTTTTTTCATTTCATTATTTGTAGCATTTTGTATTGTTTATGTAATTATGAGTAGTTCACCACGTATACAACATCGAATTAAATCATTTCTTATCTTCCTAGAATCCATTCCAGATATCCTTCTTATTTTAGTATCACAAATTTTAGTTGTATGGTTTTTTAAACAAACAGGTTTTTTACCTTTTCAAATTGCTTCAATTGGAGGCGAGTCGATTAGGGGGTTGCCAATATTTTGTTTGAGTATACCGACTACGATTCTGTTTGTAAAAATGTTAGTGCTTCGTTTTGAAAATGAACTAGAAAAAGATTATGTACTATTTGCTAAGGCGAAAGGGCTGGGGCGCTTTCATATTTTAAATCGTCATATTTTACGAAATGTGTTGCTTAGTACATTATTCTTTGCGAAAACGAATATCTTTTTTATGTTATCTAATTTATATATTATAGAATGGATTTTTAATACGGGTGGTATTTTTATGTTTTTGAAATCGTATTTCGGTATTAGAGTTGAGGTTTTCATCGTTAGTGTGCTTCTTATATATATTCCGATTTTTATTTTATTTAAATTGTTTCATTATCTCATTCCGGCTGCGATGAAGGAGAGATTATAATATGTGGACGTATATAAAACGCGATAAAAGATTTTGGATAAGCATTGGGTTTCTTCTCCTATTAGTTCTTTTGAGCATCGGAAATACGTTATGGAATGATGGACATATTAGACAAGTTACATTGCAATATGATGCGGATGAAAATCCACAAGTGCCACCGTTTCCACCTTCATTACAATTTTTACTCGGGACAG
Organism: Bacillus cereus; assembly: GCF_007678085.1. Lineage (GTDB taxonomy): Bacteria > Bacillota > Bacilli > Bacillales > Bacillaceae_G > Bacillus_A > Bacillus_A cereus_BE. The sequence continues at coordinate 73,110 of NZ_VEDW01000003.1, forward strand.
ACCGGAAAGGGTATGACCTGTTACATTTAGTCATTGAGGGCGCGAAGTGGACGATTGGTATATCTATTTTAATTGCGGCACTTAGAATGGTAATAGGTGTGTTTTTCGGTGTCGTACTCGGAACGTATATAAAAAGAGGATTTTCAAAAATTGAGGCTTTCTTTGATAGTTTTACAGTTATTCCGACAGTTATGATTGCGTATTTTTTTCTTCAATCTGCAAATACATTTGGAAGCGGAGAGGAGACAACAACCTTTTTTGAAAGGGCTTCGTTTCAAGTGGTATTACTTGTACTGCTTGTAATGCCAGTTATTGCACTGTATGTTGCGAAGGAAGTTCGTAAATTGCGAACGGAAGAATTTGTTGATGCCGCACGCATATTAGGTGGATCGAGAAGACATATTGTTATAAAACATCTTTTTCCGCACCTCTATATGACGTTTATACTCGTATTTCTTCAGCAGTTTACGCAGACTCTTACTATTTTACTGCACTTAGGATTACTTGAAGTGTTCTTTGGTGGGACTGTAATGTTTGGTGGACAAATAAAAGAGGTGGAATCTTATACGCATGAATGGTCAGGTTTAATTGGAGTATACTTTAGGTCATTAACAGTGAATCCGTGGATTCCGCTTGTTCCGATTACATTTTTTGGACTTACTATTTTTTCAGGAAATATGATTGTAAAAAGTATAGAAGAGGCGATGATGAAAGTAAGGTTAGGAGGAGAGATAAAGAAGACGGATGTAGAAGAGGATCAATCTGCTGTGCAGTCAAAAGAAGAGTTATTTACTTTTAAACATACGATGTGAAAAGAAGCAAGCATGTATTTCATGCTTGCTTCTTTTCTTTATTTTGTAGAAACTTCACCTTCAGCTTCTGTTTGCGGAATATAGTATCCGATTATACCACCGATGATTGCTGGAATAATCCAGCCGATTCCTAAGTTATAAAACGGAATAGTGTGTACGATATTAGTGATAAAACCTGGTATCAATTCCACATTATCAAGTGCATGAATACAGCTAATAATGAATGCTGCGATCATTGCTCCGATGTAGACAGAAGGTTTACGTTTCGTATATTTATCAATAAATGATACGAAAATTAAAATGATTGTAATTGGATACAAAATGATTAATACAGGTAATGTAATTTTAATTAATAAACTTAAACCTAAGTTTGAAATCACGAAGCTAAAGATACAAACGTATAGTACGAGTTTCTTATATGAAACATTTGTTAGTACTGTTGCGAAATAGTTGGCGAATGCACTTACAACACCAATTGCTGTCGTTAAACAAGCGAAGATAATGGCGATACTTAATAAAACATTACCGCTTGTCCCAAAGAATTGATACATAACAGTAGCTAATAGTTGACCACCGTTTTCGAATTGTCCTAGATTGCCGTTTGAAGCGCCGATATAACCGAGTAAGAAATAAACAATTGTTAAGAATAGAGCTGCAATGCTCCCGCAAATAATTGTATATTTTGCAATCGATTTCTTCTCTTGTATACCATTTTGGCGAATTGCATTTACAACAATTGTTGATAATACAAGTGCTCCAATTGCATCTAACGTTAAAAATCCTTCAAGAAATCCTTTGAAAAATGGAATTTCTTTATAGTCACCAATAGGTTCTGCAAACGTTCCTGGTGAAAGAATCGCTTTTGTTGCCATAATTGCAATAATTCCAAGTAAAATTGGCGTTAATATTTTTCCGATATGATCTACTAATTTTGATGGATTTAATGATAAGAAGTAGACGACTGTAAAGAAAATCGCACTAAAGATTAACATAGAGTACCATTGGTCCGGGAAAAGTGGTGCAATCCCAATTTCGTAAGATACAGATCCAGTTCGTGGAATAACAAATAGTGGGCCGATTGAAAGATAAATAATGATAGCGAATATTGCTGCAAATTTTGGATGAACACGGCTTGCTAAAGTGTTAAAACTACCACCGGCAAGGGCAACAGCGACGATAGCTAGTAAAGATAAACCGACGTCTGTAATAATAAATCCTGTAATGGAGACCCACATATTTTCTCCGGAAGAAAGACCGAGAAGGGGCGGGAAAATCATATTACCAGCACCGAAGAAAACTGCGAATAGTAATAAACTAATCGAAAGTATTTGCGCTGGTTTTAAAGTTGTACGCATATAAAGAAAATCCTCCTAATGAGTATTTTTGTCGAAAATTCAAATAATTTGTCGAGTAACTGTTACTATTTTAAAGGTCTGATGACTAGAAAGCAATAGGGAATTTTGAAAAAATTAAAAAATAATGCATTAAATCGAATAAATATACTATTTGTATGTTTAATAAGAAGGATTTAACTTTTAACGTAAAAAAACACATACCGCTAGGATACGTGTTTTAAAAAAATATTTTTTTATCACGTTCTTCTTTTAAAATTTCTACCGCTTCTCGGAAACGTTGTGAATGGACAATTTCTCGTTCACGTAAGAAGCGTAGGCTGTCATTTATATCTGGATCATCTGATAAGTTAATAAGCCATTGATATGTTGCGCGTGCTTTTTCTTCAGCCGCAATATCCTCATATAGATCGGCAATTGGATCACCTTTAGCTTGTATATAGGTTGCAGTAAATGGAACACCAGCAGCGTTATGGTAGTGAAGTGCACTATCATGATCAGCGTAATGAGGGTCAAGACCAGCAGCTTTCATTTGTTCAGGAGTCGCATCTTTCGTCAGCTTATAAACCATCGTAGCAATCATTTCAAGATGTGCAAATTCTTCTGTACCAATATCAGTAAGGAGACCAATGACTTTATCAGGAATTGTATAACGTTGATTTAAGTAACGGAGTGCAGCAGCTAATTCTCCATCTGCACCGCCATATTGCTCAATTAATAATTTTGCAAGTGCTGGATTGCAAGTTCCCACTTTAACGGGGTATTGTAATTTCTTTTCATAAATCCACATAGTTTCTCTCCTTTATATTTGCCATGGCCAAGGACCTTTGCTCCATTCCCAAGGGGCATTCGAATAACTGTTTCCAAACTGTTGGAGTGGTCCGTATTTTTCTTCCATCTTTTGTTTTAATACTCTTCGTTTATAGGAAAAGTCATTAAATTGATTAATTGCAGCGGTGTCATCTGGATGTGTATCTAAATAAAGAGTGAGTTCAACTAGTACAAAGTCCAGTTCTTGAAGCTCCAGTAAAAGTTGATAGTATTCTTCTGGTAGCGATTGATTCACGTCAGTAGTCACCGCCCTTTTTTATAAGGATTTTCATAATAGTCATAAAAAACAGGCCATAAAGTCCCTTTTTGTAACGCTTCTTTTGGTGTGAATTGTGGTAAGTTTGGCGGTTGAAAGCCTAAAAATAAATTAGGAGGAGTAGAATAATATTTTTTTCCGATAGGAGGACAAGGATCGAGAGGGCTATGATAGGGCACGAATGATCTCATATATTTATTCACGAATAAACCTCCTTACATGTTCATTACTACGTATTGTATTCAGACATAATGAGCATTTATGACACATATAAAAAAGTAATAGGTACGGGGGGAATGAATGTGGAGACTGTGAAACAATTCATTGTATTGGAAGTAAAGAACTTAAAGGAAACTCTGTATTTTTATGAAGGGATTTTAGGGATAACACCTAGTTCAGAAAGGCCGCAATTAGATATTACAGGGGTTTGGTATGATACCGATTCAACGAGAATTAGTTTTGTGATGAATCGTAGTTTGGGCGGGCGTGAGAAGAGTGTTACGGACTCAGTTGATGTTCTAACGTTTTCAATTTCTAACATAGAGAATGTAAAGAAGAGGTTAGTATTTTATAAAATCGCATATACAGAAAAAGAAAGTGAGAAAAGTATTGTAGTACAAGACCCGGATGGATATAAACTTCAAGTGGTAGAGAAGGGTGAATAGACGGAGGGGATTTAGTGGAGAGAAATTATGAAGAAAGTGCGTTGTTTGAGCATCAATTTTGGCTAAAGGTACTTACTGATCATGCACAATTTTTACTGGATGCATTAGCTCCGAAGGAAAAAGAGGATATAAAGAAAGCTACTTACTTTGTTGAAACATTTACGGATTTGTTAAATAAAGTTCGGAATGTAAATCTGATGGCATTCTCAAAAGAGGCTGAACAAGCTGCTAAGGAAATTCGGATGTTTAAATTAAATATTATACAGAAGCAGTTGGAGGGGAAGATTACTATTCATTTTACGCCAACTTTTATTAATCATATGGTAAACGAAGTGGAAGAGTATATAACGGTTTTAGAGTTTTTGAAGAAGGGGGAAGTTCCGCCTGTTTTTCATGAATTGCATTATCATCTCGTTTGGTTGACGGATGCGGCTGGTCATGCGGGTTCTATTTCTGGTGGGCTAGATCTTGTTGAAAAAAGATTGAAAGAGAAAAGCGAAGAATTTACGAAGCATTTTGAACAATTTTACTTAAAGGCAGTTGAGATGACTGGGTATTTACGAACGGAGCTTCATCATTTTCCAGCATTAAAGAAATTTACAAAAGATGTTTCACTTGAATTGAAATTATTTTCGCGTTTTTTACATGAAGTGGAAGAGCTCGAGTTATCGAATGAAGTATTAAGTGTATTATCAGCTAGAATGGCAGATCATATGGCAAGAGAGGAATGTTACTACTTATTAAAACTAGCTCAATCGTCTGGACTTGAAATGCCGAAATGTAATCCGCTTTAAAGAAAAAAGAGGCCAATTTTATTTGGCCTCTTTTTCTGTTTTATTGTCTCTTTTTATTTTTGCTTGTTCAATACTTGCCTGTAATGTCTCCATAATATTAATGATGTTCGGAGCTGGAGAGATTGTTTCAGTTTTTTCCTGTTGTTCAATTTTATTCTCGATTAATTCGGTAAGGGCTTCTTTATATTCATCTGTATACATTTCTTGTTCAAAAGGATTTGTAAGATGGTGGATTAAATTAATTGCTGCGGTGAGTTCTTGTTTTTGTATAGGATAATTTTCGTTACTTGGTAAGTTAGGTGTATTTGCTATATCGCGAATTTCATTAGGGTAGTGGATGGTTTGTAACATTAGTCCATCTTCAAAGTTACGGATAATGGCTAAATGTTGTTTTTTTCTAATAGAAATATGAATAAGCCCAAGTTTATTTGTACGTTCAAGAGCTTCTTTTAATAATAAATAGGATTTTTCATGTCCTGGGGTAGGGCCTATGAAATAAGAACGGTCATAAAGAACAGAATCGATTTCGTTATTTTGGATAAAAGATATAATACGAATAGATCGTGGTTCGTGAGCTTTTTGCAACGCAGCTAATTCTTTTTCATCCATAATAATGTATTTATGAGGTGCATATTCATAGGCTTTTACAATATCTGTATCATCAATTTCTTCATCCGTACAATCAGGAGCAAATTTTTTATATTTAATAGGTGTTAAACATTCTTTATGGAGGCTTAAAAATTTTATATCGCTTTCTTCTACGGCACTGTATAGTTTAATTCCTATATTTAATAGTCCAAGTGAAAGTGCACCTTTCCAGACGGTATGCAAATGAAACATCTCCTTTCGTTCAAAAATGATTATGTATATTATGAGATAGTAAGAAATTTCCTATACGTTTTTTGTTTTTTACGGAAGGGATTGGGATATAAAGTGAAACTTTAATCAGTGGGGGTTTTCTTCATCCCCCACTGATTATCAGCCCTCACCAATCGGACTTTTATGGGCAGTTGATCCCCAACCTAACTTCTTTGCTTTTGCTAAATTTTGAGGTGGGGGTCTTACTGCCCGTTAAAGCGGGATAAAATATATTGACAAGCCCTCTGAAATATTTTAATGTGAGTGTATAAAATTGTGTATATAAAGGGGAGTAACTTATTACAATAAAGTCGTCATTACAGGGAGAAACCCTCGGCTTTATTGGCAACGTTTCGTTGTTAGTGAGACCTTTACCAGCAATGGTAAAGGCCCCTTATTGTCTTTTTTAGGACCCTTACCATATTTGGTAGGGGCCTTTTTGTATACAAAGAGAGGAGAAATAAAAATGAAAAAACTTATTAGTAGATTAAGAGTTGTATTTCATGTTCGCCGATTTGTTCCATTCCTATTTGACTTTTTTACTTCAAAAGAGGTTTCAATAAAGAAGAAAATTTTATCTGTTGCTTTTTTAGTTGGGTATGTTGCGATGCCGCTTGATTTAATTCCAGATTTCCTGCCGTTTATCGGTATTTTAGATGATATTGGAATTGTGGTATTTATTTTGAACCGAATTGTAAAGATGGCCCCAGTGCAATTGCAAGAAAAGCATAATGTAAATATCGGATAGGAGTTAAAAATATGGAGCAAATTATTTTAGATATAATCGAGTTTTTAAAGCAGTTTTCTTATTTTGGAGTTGTGTTAGCATTAACGTTTGAGTTTATTCCAGCAGAAGTAGTGTTGCCAATGGTTGGATATTGGGTATACGAGGGTGATATGAATTTCTGGTTAGCTGTATTAGCTGGGACACTGGGGGGAACGACAGGGCCGTTAACGTTATACGCACTCGGTTATTACGGTGGTCGTCCTCTATTAATAAAATACGGAAAATACTTCTTTATTAAAGAAGAGCAAATTCAAAAAGCCGATGATTTCTTTGAGAAATATGGACCAGTTGTAGCATTTGTTGGACGTTTTGTACCAGGAGTTAGAACGCTTATCTCTGTTCCATGTGGTATGGCGAAAATGAATATATGGAAATTTAGCATATATACATTTGTAGCAATGTTCCCGTTAACGACTTTATATGTCTATTTTGGAATGAAATTAGGTCCGCATTGGGAGAAGGCTGCGGATGTTGTTGGACAATATATGTTACCGATATTACTAGTCGTAGTTATTGTTGTAAGTGGTATATTAATCTATAAATTTATGAAAAAAAGAAATAGAACGGAATCTATCTAGTCATGCGTACAGGAGTTGTCTTATTTTTTGAAAATAGATGAATAGTACAGGCAAAAGACTCTGAAGGACATACACATATAGGGAATATAAAAGAGAGAGGGGAAACAACTATGTCTTGTGAGTGCTCAGGGTCAGCATTAACTTGTTGTCCAGATAAAAATTATGTACAAGATAAAGTGTGTAGTCCGTGGTCTGCTACTGTAGTTGCAACAGCAATTGATAACGTTCTTTATACAAATAATATTAACCAAAATGTAGTTGGTACTGGTTTTGTTAAATATGATGTTGGTCCAGGTCCAATTACTGTAGAAGCTCTTGATTCTGCTGGGGCTACAATTGATACACAAACATTAAACCCAGGAACGAGTATCGCTTTTACGTATCGCCGCTTTGATAGTATACAAGTTGTGTTACCTGCAACACCTGCTGGAACGTATCAGGGAGAATTTTGTATTACAACACGTTATCCACTTTCATAGCAGAATAGGAGAGGATCGAAATGGGAATGAGAAGTTCCAGTTTGTCTTGTTGTTCTAATAAAACGCTTGTGCAAGATCAAGTATGTACAGACTGGTCTATTACAGGTGCTGGTACTCAAATTGTATATACGAATAATATTACACAAGAAGTATATGGTTCAGGATACGTGAAATATGATGTAGGGGCTGCTCCGATTACAGTTGACTTTTTAGTAGGTGCAACAGTAGTTGACACAATTACTGTACAACCACAAAGTAGTGGTACTTTCACTGTCCGATATTTTACGGCTGTTCGAATTACTACGACAGGAACAACTGTTAATCAAGGAGAGTTTTGTATTACTGTACGTTATCAGATTTCATAAAAAAGCATACCATAAATGGTATGCTTTTTTTAATTGAGAAGGTAATGAAATTGGTATTCTATAAGCAACATGTAAATTGGCAACAGTACTTGCCTTCTAAATATAGTGAAGGATTACTTTGTATATTAATAATACTGACTGATTGCAAGTCTTTTCCTGTGTAAGATATCGTATTGCCGGGAAACACAGTAAAAATATTGGTTACTGCTCCAACGATTTGAATTGTAATTGCTTCTGTGCTGCTAGTACTATTGTAAACCGAGACAGTACCTGATATAAGTAGTATCCCATCACTTTGCCACAGTATCATTGATTGTAGTGCATTTTTGGTAGAGGGAATGGTGTTGTTAGTTATGAGGAAATTCCCTGCAAATTCATTTGTTACTCGCTCACAACTTGGATTTGGAGGAGGGGGCGGTGGACAAGGGTCTGGACAAATGATAGATAAAGGAGCGAAACAGCCAATGTTTTTTTTATTCTTCAATACAACCCCTCCTTTTTAAGTTGTCTTTTACTACTATTAAATGTAGAAGCATGGCCGATGTGTTAAGAAAAGAAGAAAATTTTAAAAATTAAGATTGTCTAATAGGCTTAAACCTTAACTTATCATTATTGTTATAGAAAAGATTATATGTGAATAGCCATAGGAAAAGAATGATCAGACTCTTTTAGACAAAAGGTGCTTGTATACAAGTACGAGGAATGTTGGACTTAATCTCTAATTAACTGTATATTTACAAAAATCAAATAAAATTCATTTGTTATTTAAACGACATTAACATGTTTTAGATAAAATAGGCCTTGTAATGAATCAATTATTATGAGGAGGATTCACGTGGAAAGAACAGCTTTACGAAAAGTAAAAGGTCTTATTGGATTATTAATGGTTTTTGTATTAGCATTCGTATCATTTCCGTGGAGTACATCAGTCAAAGCGGAAGAGAAGAAGCAAGAAAAGGCACCAAGTGAAAAGAAGATAGTTTTTCCGGTCGTAAGTGATGTACATATTAAAAATAGTGGAACGGATGATACGTTTCGCTGGAAAAGAGCGATTGAACAGTTCAATACGCTTGCACCAAAGCAAGATGCGTTTGTAATTGTGGGAGATTTTACTGACTCAGGATCGGTACAACAATATGATCGTTTCATGCAAGTGTATAACGAAAATGCAAATAAAGATGCAGTACGAATGAACTCACTAGGAAACCATGATTATTGGAACGGTTTATCTGTAGAGGGAGCGCAGAAGCGTTTCTTAGAAAAAACAGGAATGGAATCAATTTATTATCATAAAGTGGTGAAAGGGTATCATTTCCTTGTTATGTCTCCAGAGGATGGAACAACTCATGGATATTATTCGGACAAGCAAATTAATTGGTTAAAAGAAGAGATGGCAAAGGCGCAAAAAGATGATTCGGAAAAACCAATTTTCGTATTTTTACATCAACATATTAAAGATACAGTATACGGTAGTCAAGAATGGGGAACAAAAGATAGTGCGAAAATTAATGAGATATTAAAACAATACCCACAAGTCATTACATTTTCTGGTCATTCGCACTATCCGTTAGATGATCCAAGATCGATTCATCAAAAAGATTTTACATCAGTTGGCACATCTTCAGTAAGTTATATGGAGGTTGAAGGTGGTAAAGTACAAGGAAATATCCCACCAGGAGCAAGTACTTTAAGTCAAGGTTTATTAGTAGAAGTAGATGATAAAGAAGTAACGATTAATCGCCGTGATTTCCACACAAATTCTTGGACAGGCGAGCCTTGGAAAATTAAATTACCATCAAAGAAAGACACATTTACACATGTAGAAGATCGAGATAAAGAAAAGCCATACTTTGCTAAGGATGCAAAGCTTGCGATATCAAATGTAACAGAAAATGCAGCAACAGTAACATTCATGCAAGCATTGGACAACCTTCTTGTTCATTCTTATCGTGTACAAGCTAGAGATAAGCAAACTGGAGAAATAAAAAATAAATTGTTAGCATTCTCAGAGTTTTATCGTGACCCAGTGCCGAAAGAACTAACATTTACACTGGCAGGATTAGATGGTGGGAAAACATATACACTTGAAGTCGTTGCGATTGATTCATTCGGCAATGAAAGTGTACAGCCGTTAACAGCAGAAATTACTACGAAAAAAGATAATATTGACCCGAATGTAAAAGTACCAAAGGCAGATGTCTTTGATGTGAATTTCTTAGATGGTACATTTAAAGATAACTCATCGTTTGGAACGAAAGGCGATGTAAAAGGGAATGTATCTATTGCATACGATAAAGCTTTAAAAACAAATGTAATGAAATTGAATGGACAAGCAAATACATTTGGATACCTTCCGTTTTCAGCAACACAAAAAGAAAAAGTGGCAAATACGTTTACGTTAGAAACTGTATTTTCAATGAATCAAATTCGTGGACAAGGTATTTTGCAAAATACCGAGAGTGGCGGAATTGGTTTTGAGTCTACAGGAAGTGGCTATGTAGAATTATGGGCTCATATTGGTGGAAGTTATAAACGTGTTGGTGTTCAGTTAGAGGCAAATAAAACGTACCATTTAACAGGAACGTATAACGGAAGTGAAGTAGCAATTTATGTAGATGGTAAAAAAGTAAATAGCCAACCAGCTACAGGGAAAGTATACCACCCGAACGTACCATTTGTACTTGGGGCAGACCCTGATAGCAACGGGAATGGCGGTATCCCGTTAAATGGACAAATTGCGCTTGCGAAATTATATAGTAAAGCGTTAAGTTCTTCAGAAGTAGTAGCAGCGTATAATGAGTTTTCTAATCGTACAAAGTTAGAAGAAGTAAATGCGTTATATGAAGAGCTTGGAAAAGTAAAAGAAGTGTTAGCTGGTACGTATGAGTTTGGTGATAAGCCAGGTCAATATTCAAAAGAAGCATTTCAAGCACTAGAGAAAAGCTATAGTGCTGCAAAGCAAGTGTTTGAAAATGTAGGAAGTACTGGAGAGCAAATCGTTCAAACGTATAACGAATTAAAAACAGCTAATGTAACATTTGTACAATCTAAAGTAGTAGAGCAACCGAAAACACCGAAAGAAAAATTACAAATTAATATTGAATCTGCAAAAGTAGTAGTGAAAAAAGCGCAAGCTGCAAACGTAACGGACGGTTCAGTGAAAGCACTGAGTCAAAAAATTACAGTGGCAGAAGCTGTAGTGAAAGATGTAAAAGTAAAAGATGCACAGGTAGAAACGATGAATCGTACGATGGAATATGCGATTTCACTCGTTGAAAAAAGCATAAACAAATAAGAGAGAAGAGAAAGAAGCTTATCATGATAGGCTTCTTTTTTGTTATACTAAAAGTAGCATAGAATGAAGGAGCGAATAATTTGGAAGAGAAAAAGCTAAAAAGAATTCTTGAATATGTATGGATCGCGGTTGTGCTCCTTGTAGGATATTATTTCTTAAAAGAAAAAAGTATATGGGTTCTATTTTTAATGACGTTTTTATTAGCGGGTTTAGGCACGTTATTTATTAATTTCTTCTTTGATAGTTTAAATGCATGGAAGAAGAAAAAGAAGGGAACGAAGTAAAGGAGGGAATATATGCAAAAGTGGAAGCTCATATATCAGGTGATTATTTTCTTAGTGCTTGTAGGTATTGGAATTGTTAAATACGCAACGCCAATAGGAAATTGGGCATCGTTTACAGCTTGCATCGGCATATTTTCCATTTTACAATCGTTAACGAAAAAATATAATAATACAGAAAGATAGCTCGCCGTTTTATCGGCGAGCTATTTTGTTATGCTTTTTTCTCTTCATCATTTGTTTTTTTAGTAGCTAAATGACTATGTTTTCTAGAGTAGAAGAAATAGAAACATAAGCCAACTATAAGCCAAACTATAAAGCTAATCCATGTCGTTTTAGACAAATTAATCATTAAATATAAACAGCAAAGAATCGCGACAACAGGTAATACAGGTACGAATGGTGTGCGGAATCCGCGTTTTAAGTCAGGATGTGTTTTTCGTAAAATAAGTACCGCGCAGCAAACGAATGTAAATGCTGTTAACGTACCGATGTTTACTAAATTCGCTAGTAAATGTAAGTCCAAAAGTCCTGCTAATAAAGCGGCAACAACACCAGTGATCCACGTGTTTAATAAAGGGATTTTTACTCTATTATTCACACGTGCTAGCGCTTTTGGAAGTAAACCGTCGCGGCTCATCGCATAAGAAACGCGAACTTGTCCATACATAACGACTAAGAGAACGGTTGTCATACCAGTCATCGCTCCAACAGCGAGTAGTCCTGCAATTGCATCTTCGCCAACGAAATGTAAGGCAAACGCAACTGGATCAGAAACATCTAATTGTGTATATGGAACCATACCTGTTAAAACGAAAGATACAATCATGTATAAAACAGTACAAATAAGAAGGGAACCGATAATGCCAATTGGTAAATCGCGCTGTGGTTTTTTCGTTTCTTCCGCAGCGGTTGCGATTGCATCAAAGCCTAAGAAGGCGAAGAATACAGTGGCAGCTCCAGTAATGATACCGTCGTATCCGAACGGAATGAACGGCGTCCAATTTTCAGGTTTTACATATTTTGCGCCTGCTACGATAAAGGCGATAATAACAGCTAACTTGATAAGAACCATAATATTATTAATGCGTGCGCTTTCGCGTATACCGAAACTTAAAAGTCCTGTAATGAGTAGTAAAATACAAACAGCCGGTAAATCGATAAGGCCGCCTTTTCCTACGCCAGGGGCCGAGGAGATTATGGCGGGCAGATGGATGTTAAATCCTTGTAGTAAAGATTGCAAATAACCAGACCAACCGACAGCTACTGCCGCGACTGCAAGTAAATATTCGAGCATTAAACACCAGCCGACGATGAAGGCGACGACTTCTCCGACTGTCATGTATGCGTAAGTATACACACTTCCTGAGACAGGAATAGAAGAAGCAAATTCCGCATAACAAAAGGCTACACATGCACAAGTAAATGCAGCAATAAGGAATGATAGCATAATACCAGGACCAGAATGTTTCGCTGCGACAATACCTGTTAATACAAAAATCCCTGTTCCAATTACGGCGCCAATTCCTAAGAATGTTAAATCGAGTGCCGTTAATGTCCTTTCTAGCTGCCGTGGTGATTCAGTACTAAGCGCTTTTTTTCGTAATAATGACTTCACTTTGGACTCTCCCCCCGTTTTTTCATTGCCATAACTGCGAATATAGTAGGAGCCCACTAGAAAAGAGTATGTCAGTAAATGGAGGTACAGTTATGGTATATAGTTTTTAAAATTGCTGGATTAATCTTATTATAATTCAGAATATTTTGTCAAATAAAAATGTGACAAATAAAATGCGAATGAATAGGAGAAACTACTTGCAGGAATGGACGAGGGTTACCAATCTACTTTGGATGGAGAAAACCCACTGATTAAAGTTAAAGTAGGAGCAGATGCGATGTTATTTTATTTTGAACTTGTCGTCATTTTACTTTGTACGAAATTAGCTGGTGATATTAGCGTTAGGCTTGGCCAGCCTTCTGTACTTGGTAAATTAATTGTTGGTATTATTATCGGTCCGGCTGTACTCGGTATTATTAATAGTTCTGAATTGATCGATGAACTGAGTGAAATTGGTGTTTTACTACTTATGTTTATGGCAGGACTTGAAACAGATTTAGAAGAGTTAAATCGGAATTTGAAATCTGCATTCGCAGTAGCGATGGGAGGAATTATTTTCCCATTCCTTGGGGGGTATTTAGCAGGACTTGCGTTTGGAATGTTACAGTCGCATGCGATCTTTTTAGGGTTATTACTTTGTGCCACTTCAGTTAGTATTTCTGTTCAAACATTAAGAGATTTAGGGAAAATGAACACGAGAGAAAGTACGACGATTCTAGGGGCAGCTGTATTTGATGATGTAATTGTTGTTATTTTATTAGCATTTGTGATGAGTTTTTTAGGTACACAAGATGTAAATGTAACGCTTGTCATTGCAAAGAAAATTATCTTTTTTGTAAGTATCGTTTTCATTTCTTGGAAAGTGGTTCCGTGGATTATGAAAATGCTTGTGCCACTTCGCGTAACAGAAGCGTTAATTAGTGCGGCTCTTATTATTTGTTTCTCATTTTCGTATTACAGTGAAATGATGGGGATTGCAGGTATTATTGGGGCATTTGCAGCTGGAATTGCCATTTCTCAAACAGAGTATAAGCACGAAGTAGAGCATAAAATTGAACCAATTGCTTATGCGATATTTGTACCGGTGTTCTTCGTAAGTATCGGAATGGAAATTACATTTCAAGGTATTGGAAGCCAGCTTTGGTTCATTATCATCATGACGCTTATTGCGATTTTTACAAAGTTAATCGGATCAGGTTTAGGAGCAAGACTAACAGGATTCAACCTTCAATCTTCTATTAGTATTGGTGCGGGGATGGTATCGCGCGGAGAAGTGGCGCTTATCATCGCAGCGAATGGACTTGCAGCGAATTTATTAGCGAAAGAAAATTTCACAGCAATTGTTATTGTTGTTATATTAACGACGATTATTACGCCGCCGCTTTTGAAGAAATATTTTGTATAGAGAGGAAGAGCTTATCTCATGTAGGTAAGCTCTTTTTTTATTGGAAAAAAGCAATAGTCATATAGCGTGAATAGGTTGTAATTATGGTAAAATCTACGTATATGATAAGTCGAGGAGAGAAAATGTGTGAGGATTACGAAGGGGAAGGTTATCGGTATAATCATACTTATTACGCTATGTATACCATTTACTGCATGGAAAGAGTCAAAAGTGAAAGACTTTCCTGTTTCTATTTTTTCTTCCTATGTAGAAGACGAAAACCCGAAAGACTATAAGTACACTGCCTTTGTACCTGACTTTGCAATTTGGATACGTGGATGGGAAAAACAGCGATCTGAAGGTGAAATTACATCATATAAAAAAGGGGATCGAACTGTAATTGTTCACCATCCACCTGGTAGTGATGATTTTTATTTATATGATACAAATGAGATTAAAGAATATACGCAACCGTAAGAAGTGGAGGGTAAATAGTGAAAACTTCAACGTTACTATTTAAAATTGAAAGTAATATGGATCAATTTTCACCAGCTGAAAAGAAGGTTGCCATGTACATAATGGAGAATGCAGAGATTGTTCCGAACTTAACGACGAAAGAAGTGTCAACGAATGCGGGTGCAAGTGAAGCAAGTGTTGTTCGCTTTTGTAAATCGATTGGGATTGGGAGTTTTAAAGCATTTAAGATAGCGCTCGTTCGTGAATTAACGATTGCTGATTATAATATTAACGATTTTTCAGTGATGAATACGGAAGATGGACCGTACGACTTGTTTAATAAAGTTACATATGTGAATAAAGCTGCAATTGAGGCGAGTGTTACGGCGATAGATAAAAAAGAACTTGAGAAAGCTGCAGATTGTATTGTAAATGCTGATAAAATTATCTTTTACGGAGTAGGCGGATCAGCTACTCCAGCGATGGACGGGGCTTATAAATTTACAAGGCTCGGATTTACAGCGATGATGCTATCTGATTTTCATATGATGTTGCCGCTTGTGACGAATTTAAAAGAGGGCGATATATTTGTTGCGATTTCAACATCTGGTCGTACGAAAGATGTACTTGAAATGGCGCAATATGCGAAGAGACAAGGCGCAACAGTTATTGCGATTACAAAGCTTGATCAATCATCACCGTTATATAAAGAGGCGGATATTCGTCTTTGTATGCCAGATGTAGAACAAGATCATCGCATTGCAAGTATTGCTTCGAGAATGACACAACTCAATATGATTGATGCTTTATATGTGATTACCTTTAATCGTATCGGTAATAAAGTTTTGGATCAATTTATGGAGACAAGAGAAGAAGCCTTGCGATTACGGAAGTTAAAATGAGAAGATGGGGAAACCCATCTTTTTTTGCATACGGACGGACATAAATTCGTCATGAAAAGAAATTAAATTTCATAAAATAATAAAGTAATATTGATTTTAAATTTCTCAAAGTTATAATGAAAGTATGAAATTAAATTTCAAAGTAGGTGATAAATATGTTAGAGAATTTATCGACAGAACATCGCAATAAGAAGACGATGAATTTAGATGAGATGAACATAAAAGAAGTTCTGCAAAGTATGAATGAAGAAGATCGAACTGTTGCATTAGCAGTTGAAAAAGAGATAGAACAAATTGAAAAGGTTGTACGGGCTGTTATTCAATCTTTTGAAGAAGAGGGCCGATTAATTTACATTGGGGCTGGTACGAGTGGCCGTTTAGGTATTTTGGACGCGGTGGAATGTCCGCCAACATTTGGCACAGATGATAAAATGGTGCAAGGATTTATAGCAGGTGGATTGAAAGCGTTTACTAAAGCGATAGAGGGTGCCGAAGACCGCGAAGGGTTAGCAGAAGAAGATTTAAAAAGTATTGGATTAAACGAGAAAGATACAGTGATTGGAATTGCGGCAAGTGGTCGAACTCCTTATGTAATTGGCGGCTTGAAGTACGCGAATAGCGTAGGAGCGAGTACAGCTAGTATCTCTTGTAATAAAAATGCTGAAATAAGTAAATATGCAAAACTAAACGTGGAAGTAGAAACGGGCGCAGAAATTTTAACAGGCTCAACGCGGTTGAAGGCTGGTACAGCGCAAAAATTAGTACTGAATATGATTTCAACAGCTTCTATGATTGGTGTTGGGAAAGTATATAAAAACTTAATGGTAGATGTTCAATCTACAAATGAAAAGTTAGTAGAACGATCCAAACGAATTATTGTGGAAGCAACAGGGGTGAGTTATGAAGTAGCAGCAGAGTGTTATGAAAAAGCAGAACGTAATGTGAAAGCTGCGATTGTTATGGTGTTACTACAGTGTGAGTATGGGGAAGCACTGGAGAAATTAAAAGAAGCGAAAGGGTTTGTGAAGAAGGCACTATAAAATAATAGGGAGGGGGATTCTATTATGAAGAAAGAAGAGAGAATGGCCAAAGAAATTTCAGAGCAACTTGGGGGAGTAAAGAATATTCGCGGCATTGCGCATTGTATGACGAGACTACGATTAACGCTTCATGATGAAAGTAAAGTGAATATAGACCTTTTGAAAAAGGTTGAAGGGGTTATGGGCGTTATTGAAGATGAGACGCTTCAAGTTGTTGTTGGGCCAGGGACAGTAAATAAAGTAGCAGCTGAAATGGAAGGTTTAACGGGACTACGAATTGGTGAGGTAGCAGATCATCATCTTGAAGACCTTGGGCAAGAAATGAAGTCAGAGATTAAGAAGAAAAATAATACACCAGTGAAAAACTTTTTAAGAAAAATAGGAAGTATTTTCATTCCATTAATTCCGGGTCTTGTTGCGTCAGGAATTATAAACGGGGTCGCTAACTTTGCGAAGAACGCAGGTGCTGATCCGAATGCAACGTGGCTACAAATGTTACTACTCATTGGTGGCGGTATCTTTACATTTTTAGGGATTTTAGTCGGCTGGAATACAGCGAAAGAATTTGGCGGGACACCAGTTCTTGGGGCAATTGCTGGTATTTTAATTTTTAACCCAGCGATGGCGAACGTAAAATTATTCGGTGAAGCGCTCGTACCCGGACGGGGCGGATTATTTGCAGTAATTTTTGCAGCGTGGCTTATGGTTGTAGTAGAAAGACAAGTTCGAAAAGCAGTGCCAAATGCAGTTGATATTATTGTAACGCCGCTTATTACTGTGTTAGTCGTAAGTATCGTAACGATGTTAGCTATTCAGCCGGTAGCAGGTTTCTTATCTGAAGGAATTACAAGTGGAATTAATGGGATTTTAAGTATTGGCGGAGCGTTTGCTGGGGCAGTACTTGCTGGAACATTTTTACCGCTCGTTATGGTCGGATTACATCACGGTTTAACACCGATTCATATGGAGTTTATTAATCAAACGCACGTAACGCCTTTATTACCGGTACTAGCAATGGCTGGAGCTGGGCAAGTAGGAGCAGCGATTGCAATTTTTGTAAAAACAAAAAACAAACGACTTCGTAACGTAATTAAAGGTGCATTACCAGTTGGCTTTTTAGGAATTGGCGAACCGTTATTATACGGGGTTACATTACCACTTGGGAAACCGTTTCTTACAGCTTGTTTAGGAGCAGCAGTTGGCGGCGCATTCCAAGCAGTGATGAAAACAGCCGCACTCGGAATTGGCGTATCAGGATTATCATTAATTCCGTTAATTGCTGATAATAAATATTTATTATATTTCCTTGGATTAGTTGTGGCATATACTTTTGGATTCATCTTTACGTACTTCTTCGGATTTAAAGAAGAAATGGCAGAAAATATATAGAGAAAGGGATTCCTTTCTCTTTTTCTATTCATAGAAAGGGAGATTCATATGATAGGAGTTTCAATTTATCTTGCAAAAGAACGAGTAAAGAAACAAGAAGAGTGGCTAAAAGTAGCGAAGGAAAACGGGTTTTCATCTATTTTTACATCATTGCACATTCCAGAAGATGATCCAAATACGTATAAAGAGTTAATTCAAATACTTGGGAAGCAAGCTCTCGAAAATGAAATGGAATTAATGGTCGATGTTTCTCCAAAATCGTTACACCATTTAGGTATGACGTACGAAAATGTCGAAGAGTTAGTAGACTGGGGCATTACTGGTTTACGAATGGACTATGGCATCACGCCGAAAGAAATTGCGCGCGTATCTCATAAAATGAAAGTAGCTTTAAATGCGAGTACGATTACGGATTCATTTTGGAAAGAGTTAATCACTGAAAAGATACGGGTAGAGAATGTAGAAGCGTGGCATAATTTTTATCCGCGCCCAGAAACAGGACTAGCAAAGTCATTCTTACAAAAACAAAACGAATACTTACATGAGTGCGGCATAAAAACGATGGCATTTATTCCGGGAGATGGTGAAAAACGTGGTCCGCTATATGAAGGCTTACCAACGTTAGAAAAGCACCGCAATATGCGCCCGCTTGAAGCGTACTTAGAACTTGTACAAGATTGTGGTGTTGATAAGGTGCTAATCGGAGATATAAGCGGAAGTGTAGAAAGTGTACAAGAGATAGCAAGTGCGAGTAGAGGGATTATTCCGCTGCGATATGAGCCATTGATAGAGAAAAGTGAAGTGTTAAGAATGGTAAAACAAGTGCATACAAATAGACTAGATCCAGCCCGTGATGTCATTCGTTCTGTAGAATCACGAGAAGAAAATAAAGTTGTGTTACAGCCGATGCATAACATTTCAAGAAAGAAAGGCAGCATTACAATTGATAATGAATTGTACGGTAGATATGCAGGGGAGATGCAGGTTGCCAAACATGATTTGCCTCAAGATGAGAAAGTGAATGTTGTTGGAATGGTTGTAGAAGAGGACTTGTCTTTATTGCCGTATGTTGGCGCTGGAAAAATGTTTCAACTTTTTTGTGCAATAGAGTAAAAGCTTGAATTAGCGCTATTTTGTAAGAAAACATTATCCGTAAAAGGGGTAATGTTTTTTGTTTTCTTTAAAAAAGTATTTGACGAATGAAATGAAATAACGTATTGTTTTGACTTGTAAATAAAAGTTCACCATAACAAAACAAAAAGGAGAGTTCAAAATGAACCAATATATTGGGAATTTAATTATTCGCATCGTGTTAGGAGTGACATTCTTTGCGCACGGTTTAGCGAAGTTTCAATCAGGTATTGATAACGTAGCAGGATGGTTTACAAGCATCGGCTTACCAGGTGGTCTTGCATACGGCGTAGCAACCGTAGAATTAGTTGGTGGTATATTATTAATTATCGGTTTAGGCGTAAAATATGTAGGATTGTTATTTGCTCTTATTTTAGCTGGAGCTATCGTAAAGGTAAATGGAGCAGCAGGTTTATTAGGAGATGGAAAGAATCCAGGATATGAATTAGATCTTGCATTACTAGCAATGGGTGCGTATTTATTCGTTGTAAAAGCAGAAGGATATGTAGATCGCTTCTTAAAAGAGAAAGTAATGAAAACGAAGTAAACTTATTTATAAATTGTTGACTTGAATCATTATTGTAACTATAATGATTACAACGCGAGAGTTAAGAATAAAACAATTTAAATATCTTTTTACACAAGATGTAACTTATTATGTTACATCTTGTGTAAAAAATAAATAAAATGGGAGGAAGTAACATGCCTAAATCAAATTTAGAAATGATTCGAAGTACATATGAAGGATCAGCCTCTTCGAATGCAAAACATTTAATAGAAGCCCTCTCTGAAAAAGTAGAATGGACAGAGGCAGAAGGATTCCCATACGGGGGAACTTATATAGGTATAGAAGCAATAATGAAAAATGTATTTAGCCGATTAGAATCAGAATGGGATGATTATAAAGCGAGAGTAAATATGTACCATGAAGCAAACGGAAAAGATGTAATTATTGCTGAAGGTGTTTATTCAGGGGTTTATAAAGAAACGGGAAAATCATTTGAAGCAGATTTTGTTCATGTATGGCAGCTGGAAAACGGAAAAAT
Source organism: Bacillus cereus (assembly GCF_007678085.1). GTDB lineage: Bacteria > Bacillota > Bacilli > Bacillales > Bacillaceae_G > Bacillus_A > Bacillus_A cereus_BE. The sequence goes on from NZ_VEDW01000003.1 coordinate 93,429, forward strand.
CGTAAAATTCAAGCAATATGTGGATAGTTATATTGTACAAGAAGCAATGAAGGTTTAAAATGAAATAAGGAAACAAATGGAATCGACTGTGCGCAGGCGATTCCATTTGTTTATGTGATTATTAGGGGAATGGGGAGTACACAATATGAAAAAATGGATAATAGGGGTAATTACAATGATTGTAATTGCTATAGGAGCTGTATTCGGTGTTACTAAACTTCTTAATTATATAGAGGAAGAGGAGAAGAGTCTTAAAACACAAAAAGTAATGAGCCAACAGGACAAGAAAGTTGAGGAAGAGAAGCCACAATTTAGTGAAGATGAAATTATTTCTACCATGCATAGGATGGTACATCAAAAAGTGAAATCCTCTGAAAAATGGGGATTTATTGAAATGACAAATAAGGAAATTGTTAGTGCCAAGAAGGCAGTAGAAAGCAGTACAAATTTTAAACATAAATCAAAGCTACTTGCCACTTTAGAGCGCTGGGAAAAAGGGGACTTTTCACAAACGGTTGAGGAGCATAACTTTTTGTGGGAAATTCAAGGTGGTGATACTGGAAAGGCAACAGAACGATTATCGCCAGAAGAAGAAAAGCAGTATGTGAAAGAAATGAAAGGTAAATAAAAACATCGCCACTTTGGTGGCGATATTTTTTGGTTAAGAATGTTTTCGCATTAAAGCTCTAGTTGGCTGAACAGTAACTGTTTTGAAATGAGAAAATAAATAACATCCTGTCACAACGATCATTGTCCCGAAAATTTGTATCCACGTTAGTTCTTCACCGAGGAAAAGGAATGCTAAAATAGCTGTGAAAATCGGATTGAAGTTTAGAAAAATTCCTGATGTAGTCGCTCCTAATTTTTGTACGCCAATATTCCAAAATACCATACAAAGAACGGTAGAAATAAGCCCTGTATATAAAAGGGATGTGATGAAAGAAGTGTTTATATTTGTAACAGTGAAGCTCCCTAGGTTAAATGGTAGTAATAAAATAACACCGAAAATACCAGAGTAAAGCGTCGCCATGAGCGGTGTAGTTGTTTTTGTTGCCCATTTACTACAAACAGAATAGATTCCCCAAATACAAACTGCCGCAATCATCCATAAATCTCCGCTATTAAAATGTAATGAAAATAAAAGTGAAAAATCACCTTTTAATAGGACAAGAATAACCCCAAAGAATGAAAGAATCATGGATAGAATTTGAAGTGTGTTTACTTTTTCTTTTAGAAATAATACTGAAAATAGTGCAATTGAAATTGCATTTAATGTAGAAATAAGCCCTACATTCGTTGCGGATGTTTTTTCTAGTGCTAAAAATTGAAAAATGTTAAAAAGAGCGACCCCTGAAATTCCCATTAGTATTAACGGAAGTATTGCAGCGCGAGGCGGAATGATTTTCTTTTCTTTAAACCATACCATCGGTAATAAACAAACGATCGCAATCATCCATCTTAAACTTGTAAGAGTCATCGGAGATGCGTGATCAACGAGCGATTTTCCAACGACGAAATTTCCTCCCCATAATAAGCTCGTTAGTAATAGTAAAAAGACATAAAAATAAGGCATATTAAAATCCCCTTTGTTGTAATCAATGTGAATTGTAAATAATTTTAGCATTTTTCTTCGTTGTGTAATATATTCTTTTGTATAATTGTTAAAAGTCGATAAAATGTTTTGTGTGTAATATCTTTAGTAGAAAAATGTTCAGTTTTATATAGGTTATAAGGTGTTTTTTCGAATAATCATCGGTAATAAAAAGGGGGAATTTTGATGGAGTCGTCTGTTATTAAAGTGTTAGATGATTTGGACGTACAAATTTTAGATATATTGCAGAAGGAATCACATGTAAGTAATGCAGAACTTGCGCGACGCGTTAATTTATCACCAGCTGCGATGCATGCAAGAATAAAAAGATTAGATGGAGAAGGTTTCATTGATAAGCAAGTAGCCATTTTAAATCAAGAAAAGCTTGGTTTTGATTTGTTATGTTTCATTTTTATGAGTACGAATATTCATCAATCAGATAAGCTTGAAGTGTTGGAAAAAGAATTAGAAGCGATGCCTGAAGTGTTAGAGTGTCACTGTTTAACAGGAGAGTATGATTATTTATTAAAGGTTGCAAATCGTGATCGTAAAGAGCTGGAGCAGTTTATTAGAAAGCTGAATAAGCTTGGTATTACAAGGATACAGACGAGTTTAGCACTTCGTGAAATTAAATATTCGACAGTATTACCGATACGAAATGAGGAACCGAGCATCGATTAGATTGCTTGGTTTTTTGTTTGTATAAAGTGATTGACGAGGAGAGAGGAGAGATGTATTATTATATAAAATTATGAATTAAAATACGATTTGAGTTATAAATATTAATATCGGGGGCAAGGGGATAGAATATGAAAATCTTTAATGCGGTTACGAGTGATGTGAAAGAAATTTATAGTCTCATTGAAACTTATGCAAAAGAGGGAGTGGTTTTACCGCGTTCTCTTTTATCTCTCTATCAATATTTACAATGTTTATATGTTGTGAAAGAAAGCGATGAGATTGTTGGGGTTGCTGGTTTACATGTGTTAGGGGAGGACCTTGCAGAAGTCCGTTCTTTAGTCGTTTCGCATACATATGCAGGGAAAGGAATCGGGCGTATGTTAGTGAACCATGTAATAAATGAGGCAGCGAAAATAAAAGTGAGCAGAGTCATTTCTTTAACATATGAAACGGGATTTTTTCAAAAGTGCGGGTTTGATTTTGTGAATAGAGAGGCGCTACCAGAGAAGGTATGGATTGATTGTAGACATTGTCCAAAGGTTGATTATTGTGATGAGGTGGCGATGATTCGATATGTTGGATGAAATTTTCAGAGAGAAAAAAGTCCCACTATTATTTACGTAATAGTGGGACTTTATATTTTAGGGGGAATTAAGAACTCGAATTCGTTTTTCTTACTGCAAAATTAAAAATGGGATTTTTAAGCTCATAGTTATAAGTAGAACCATCGACAAGCCCTACAACTTTATCACTATCGTAAAGATCAAGCATAAATTGTGCCATTTGTTTTGCAGTGTGGAATTTCGGTACAACATTATTGTATTCGAACTCATCAATATCAAATGAACGTTTTGCAAATTCTGTTTCAGTTGCAGCAGGTGCTAAAACTTTGGCTTGCAGTTTTGCACCTTGTTCTTTCAATTCGTGAGATAAACCCTCTGTAAATGCACTTACGTAGAATTTCGTAGCACAATACGTAACAGCATCAGCAACAATTGTGTATCCACCGCCTGATGAAACGTTAATAAGTTGTGTGCCATCAACCATGGAATAATCTCGAACGAAAAGAGAAGAGAGTATTGTTAGTGCTTCTATATTTACATGTAACATCGTTTCAATTTTATTTAAATTTTGTTCAGCAATTGAGGCGAAATTACCAAATCCTGCGTTGTTAATCCACGTTTCAATTTGAACGGCTTGTAGGCTTTCATAAAGCTTATAAACATTTTCCGTGATAGATAAATCAGTTCTTCGAATAACAACATCCAATTCTGGATTCATTTCGTTAATTTTAAATTTTAATCCGTCTAATTCTTCTTGTCTTCGAGCGACAAGTATTAAGTTCTTTCCGCGAGTTGCAAAGGCTAAAGCCGATTCATAGCCAATTCCAGAACTAGCGCCAGTAATAACAGTGTATTTCATATGAAATCCCCCTAAGTTCAAATAAATATATTATGGTTAGATTTTATTTGTTAGAGTATACTCTAAGTCAAATGTTTTTTATGAATTTGATAAGGCTATAAAATATATGAGGATCAGCACGTGGAGGGAGTTAGAGTATGTACACAATTAGCGAGGTGGCTAAATTAATAGGAGTGAGTACACATACACTACGTTATTATGAAAAGGAAAATATATTAATTGCAAATCGCGATACAAATGGGAATCGAATGTATGAAGAGTCACATATAAAGTGGTTGCAGTTTGTCATGAAATTAAAACAAACGCAAATGCCGATAGCGAAAATAAGAGAATATGCTAGGTTATATGTAGAAGGAGAGCGTACAACCGAAGCTCGTTTACAGCTCCTAGAAGATCATAGAAAATCTATTCAGATTCAAAGAGAAAACTTAGTCATTACAGAAAAGATGCTTGAGAATAAAATTATTGCATACAAAGCCTCTTTGGAAAATAAATAGAAAATATATATATGATAAAAATGGATTTAATCTCACAGTGTGTTGGCAAATAAAAAAGAGCAGTTAGCAAACGCTAACTGCTCTATTAAAGGGATCTCTCCAAGGGGGAGTGGAGAAAATATTATGTTACTAGCAGTATTAACAGATTATTAGGAAATATACAAATTGGATGAAATAAATTTTAAATAAACTTTCGGCATTGACAGCTTTTAAAATATTCATGTACAATATTCATGAATGACATTCAGTCATTTTCGGTGAGTGGATACAATTAGCTTGGAAATGGAACAAATATAATGGTAAATGAGGATGATAGTTGTTTTATATATATTAGTGGTGAAAGAGAATATTTTTTTAAAACAAAAATGACTGATAGTCAGTCATAAGAGGTGAGAGGTATGAAAAATAGAGCTTGGTTATATGTCATATTAACATGTATCTTTGAAATTTTTTGGGTATTTGGTTTTAATACGGCCGATACTTGGTGGCATTGGATTATTATTTTAGGAGTTATCGCTGTTGATTTTCACTTTCTTTCTAAAGCGTGTGAGCATCTTGCGACAGGGACTGTATATGCCATTTTCGCTGGAGCTGGTACGGTAGGTACTTTCTTAATGGATGTATTCCTTTTCGGCGGAAGTTTCAGTGTAGGGAAATTATTCTTTATCGCAATGGTTGTAGCTGGCGTTATCGGTTTAAAGCTAGCTGATAATAAAGAAGAAATTGTGGAAGGAGCTGCTTAAAGATGGGTTGGTTTTTCGTATTTTGTGCTGCAATTAGTGAAATAGTCGGTGTGATCGGTCTAAAAATGTATAGTAAAGATAAAACGTTAGCAAATGGTGCGCTTTATATAGGCGGGTTTGCTACATCCTTTGCATTCTTGTATACATCTTTCTTATTTTTACAAGTAAGTGTCGCGTATGCGGTTTGGATTGGTATTGGAACAGCAGGTGCCGTTTTATTAAACATGTTCCTGTTTGGTGAGTCGAAAAGTAAAGCACGTATCATTAGTGTGGCTCTTATTGTATGCGGAGTGACAGGATTAAAGGCTCTTTCGTAAAAATATGCTGTATCTCCTAACAAGTCGTTAGGAGATTTTTATTATAAAAAGTGCACGATAATTGACAGTACAGCTAGTTATTTTATAAAATGAGTGACAGTCATTCAATACGTGTTTGAAAGGGTTTAGATGATGAATAAAAAAGAGAAAATTGTCTATGCAGCTATTGAAGTGTTTCAGGAAAAGGGCGTTGAAAAAACGAAGATTTCTGATATCGTGAAATTAGCTGGCATTGCACAAGGAACTTTCTATTTATATTTTCCTTCTAAGTTATCTGTTATGCCTGCAATAGCAGAAGTGATGGTTGAAAAGATGATACTTGCAGTGAAAGAAAAAGTGCAAAACGATGCGCCTTTCTCAAGTAAAGTGGCGCAAGTAATAGATGCGGTGTTTCACTTTATAGCGGAATATCGTGAAATACAAGCTTTAATGTATGCGGGTCTTGCATCTACAGAACATATAAAAGAATGGGAAGCTGTGTATGAGCCTCTTTATATGTGGCTAAGTGAATTTTTAAATGAGGCGAAAGAAGCTGGTGAAATTCGTGATTCGGTTCACGCAGAGCGAACAGCGAAGTTATTTATCGCTCTAGTTGAATCAGCAGCGGAACAAGTTTATTTATATGATCATAAAGATGAAGAGCAAGTCGAGCTACAAAAGGCAGAAGTACTAGATTTTTTAACACATGCACTACATATAAAGAAATAGTAAGATGAACCTGTCTGAAAAGGTAGGTTCATTTTTGAGGGAAACTGAATGATAGTCATTCACCTAATGCTTATGTATGTGTGGAAGGATAGTGTGAAATTCTAATGAGTGGAGGCATCTCTACTCATGATTAGCCCACAAATAGCAGGATAAAGAAAAAGCTTCTTGGGCATTATTTTTTTTGAGGAACTTACGGGAAGAGGTGTTAAAAAGTGAAGAAACCGATAAAAGAACAAAAGATGGTATTGGTCATTCTTTTGAGTAATATATTTATCGCTTTTTTAGGGATTGGATTAATCATTCCGGTTATGCCGTCCTTTATGAATGACATGAGTTTAACAGGAAAGACGATGGGTTATCTCGTTGCAGTGTTTGCAATGGCTCAGCTCATTACGTCACCTATTACAGGCCGGTGGGTTGACCTTTACGGTAGGAAGAAAATGATCATCATTGGATTATTTATTTTTGGTGTTTCAGAACTTCTTTTCGGATTAGGAAAAGATGTGTGGATGCTTTATGTAGCACGGGTGTTAGGCGGAATTAGTGCTGCGTTTATTATGCCTGGTGTTACGGCATATGTTGCGGATATTACCTCTATGCAAGAACGTCCAAAGGCGATGGGATATTTATCTGCCGCAATTAGTACTGGATTTATTATAGGGCCTGGAATTGGCGGATTTATTGCAGAATACGGAATACGTGTGCCGTTTTTCGTTGCAGCAGCAATTGCTTTTATAGCATGTGTAATTTCGATCTTTATTTTGAAAGAGCCGTTAACGAAGGAAGAGCTTGCAGAGATTTCTGCTAATACGAAAGAATCGAGTTTTATTGGTGATTTAAAGAAATCATTACATCCAATGTATGCAATTGCATTTATTATCGTATTTGTACTCGCATTCGGATTATCAGCGTATGAAACTGTGTTTAGTCTGTTTTCTGATCATAAGTTTGGATTTACACCGAAAGATATTGCAGCAATTATTACGATTAGCTCCATCTTTGGGGTAGTTGTGCAAGTATTTATGTTTGGCAAATTGGTCGACATGTTCGGTGAAAAAGTGTTAATTCAAATATGTTTAATTGTAGGTGCAGTATTAGCATTCGTCTCAACTGTAGTCTTTAATTATTGGATTGTACTTCTCGTTACTTGCTTCATTTTCTTAGCATTTGATTTACTTCGTCCAGCTTTAACGACGTTTTTATCAAAAGCAGCCGGAAAAGAGCAAGGATTCGTTGCTGGTATGAACTCGACTTATACGAGTTTAGGAAATATCGCAGGACCAGCGATGGGCGGAATATTATTTGATATGAATATTCATTATCCATATGCATTTTCAGGAGTTGTTTTAATAGTTGGTCTCGCTATTACATTTATGTGGAGAGAGAAACAGTTGGCTGAAAGTTTTGCTAAGTAATAAAACCCCTTATGAAGGTAAGGGGTTTTTGTTTTATCCTGCTATTTGTGGGAGCCGGGCTGCCCGTAAAAGCTTGATTGGTGCGGGTGAATAATTAGTGGGGATGAACAAAACTCCCACTAATTAAGTTTCATTTTATGAAATACGTTGAAAATCTTTACTTATACAGGACTGTTTTAGTTTTTTTGATTTGATTAAATGTTTAATATCAGAGATGTTATCGTATGAAAGCTGAGTGTGATAATAGTTAATGTACTCAAGTAATGCAAAAATATAAATAAATAGAGTGAATGATACTCCGCCTAAAGGTAAGTGGGGAAACCAAATTATAAAATCAATAGTAAACGTAATAAATCCTGCGATAATGAATGCTATATTTATCTTTTTAAGTAGTTTTAAATATCGAATTATCCTAAAAGGTGTAACAGATGTTTTCTCTTTTTTTAGTCGTTTCCACTTTACGTACCAGTAAAGTGTTCCTTGTAATAAGATAAACTCCAAAAGAAGAAATGAGACCCAAAAAGAATATAGGGAATATAAATGTAACGTAGGATAAGCATAATTAAGTAAGTAACTTGTGAAAATAAAAGTAATGACTGAAAATAACTCACCTGTGTATAGATAGGAAAGTCTTTTTTCTAGGGTGCGTTTCATGGTTCGTCTCCTTTTATAATGACTCATATTTTAATACATGGATGGCTGTATCCATAACTTCGCAAAATTTGCCCAGCCGAATGAATCAATTGTTACGTTCTTTAAAGAAGAAGGATACGTTTTTCTTTTTAAAACGTGATAGTTAAATAAAATGATGTGTTCTGCTTGTAAAAATTCTTCAATTTCATACATGAGCTCATAGCGTTTCTCTTTATTTTCTTCTAATAAAAATGTATCAAGTAAACAATTAATTTGTTTTTCATAGTGCGGGTCCATGAACCGACTTACGAAGCAGCTTTTATTTTTAAATACATTTAAGAATGCAAGTTCATGATCGGCAGCAAACACTTCTCCCATGAAAATAATATCGGCATGTTGATCGATAGAACGGTTCATATAATCTGAAACGGGAAAGGGGTGAAGCTCTACTTGTATACCTAAACTTTCACATCGTTCTTTTAGGAAATATGCATCATTTGCACTATCTTTAAATGCGAAGAAGTAAATATGTATCGTTTCTCCATTATAGGTGCTCTTTTTTAAATACTCTTTCGCTTTTTCTAAAGAGTAAGATCTTTTAGAAGCTTGGCGACTTCTTTCAGGGAAAAAGCTTGATGCAGCAATTGTCCGTCTACCCTCTATGCTACGAAGTATCGTTTCAACGTCATATAGTTCTCTCCAAGCTTTTCTAAAGTACATGTCGTGATGAGGACCGGTTTTTGTAAAGTTGAAGCCAGCATAAATACAACCTATTTCTTCTATTTGTATATCATGCCTTTCATTTTCCTCTTCATTTGGTAGTTCATAATCAGCATCTATTTGCACATGATCAGGAATACCCCAAAATTCAATACGGTCTAATAACGCACGTTCTTTAAAATAATGGGTGAACGCTTCAAGTACGATATTATCTTCAGAGTAATGAGCAAGTTTGAAAGGTCCAGTACCTATATAATGATGATCTTGAATACTAGCATCACGCGGCAAAATTGCTAGTTGTATGGAACTTACATAGTGTAAGAAAAATAGATTTGGTTTTGCTAAATGGAATCGAATTTGCAGCGGTGATGGTGTTTCAATTTGAACAATTTCTTCTGTTAACCATTCGAAAGGAGAGTGAACTTGCTTTAATCGTTCAAATGAAAATTGTACATCTTTAGAAGTTAAAATTGTTTCGTTATGAAAATATATATTCTTTCGTAAATAAAAGGTCCACGTAAGCCCGTCTTCACTTAATTCCCACGTATGTGCAATGTGTGGTTCCATTTTTTCAGTAACATCGTTATAAACGACTAACGTGTCAAAAATTTGACTCGTAAGATGGCTCTCTGTAGTTACAGCGACAAAGGCCGGATCTAATGGGAAGATTTTTCTCGATATAGGAATCTTTAATATGTCATACATATCATTTGAAGGTTCGTATCCAAAATGATGATGTAGTTTATTCTCTATCTTTTTTTGAAGTGCAAGAGGGAGCGGTTCTTTTAAAAGAAGAAAAACATCCTTTAATTTTTCTTGCGCTAACAGTTCATCTGTATAGCATTCAATCGCTTCTACGAAATTATGTATAAATAGGATTTCTGTTTTATTCCCGCGGCCACGCCCTGGGGTCCAATGAATTAATTGTTCCTCACTCATTTTCTTTAATAAAATCTTTACGTTTTTTGTACTGCAATATAAAACATCCGCTAATTCTTGTAAGCTATTTCGTATATGTTGTTGATCCTGTGCATGTAGTCTTAGTCGAATGTAATAGTCCATAATTTTCATATATACACTTCCTTCTATCGTAAAAGGGGAAACTCTTTAGAATATTCTAACCTTTTTCTTCCTTTTTTTCAAAGTAAAATAAGTAAGCATAAGGAGGGGGAAACAATGGGTTTTTGGAGTATGCATCGAAATATAAAGATTAGAATTATAACTTCGTTTTTAACACGTACTGTGTCCACGATGATTTTTCCATTTATGGCGATTTATTTTTCAATAAAATTAGGTAGTGCAATTGCTGGTGCGTTACTACTTATTAATGTAATAGCTTCGTTAGTAATTGGTTTATACGGTGGATATGTTGGAGATCGACTTGGTCGTAAAAAAGTAATGATTATCGGTCAGAGTATACAAGTCATTTCCATTGCTTGTATGGGAGTTGCCAATTCAGATTATGTAGATTCATCGTGGCTAACATTTGTGTTTATGCTAGTGAATAGTTTAGGGTCTGGACTTATGAATCCTGCGACAGAGGCAATGTTAATTGATGTGAGTACACCTGAAAATCGAAAAGTGATGTACAGCATTAACTATTGGGCAATTAATTTATCCATTGCGATTGGAGCCATATTTGGCGGATTACTATTTGAGAACTATAGATTGCAATTGTTTATCGGATTAACAGTGATTGCGGTTATTACTTTATACGTGATGGCTGTATATATGGAAGAAGTGTATGTAGCACGGAAAGCGGTGGAGAAGAAAAATGTATTAAAAGATATGGCGGATAGTTATAAAGTTGTAATGAAAGATAGAGCGTTTTTAATTTTTTGTGCAGCAAGTATATGTACATTATCTTTAGAGTTTCAAGTTAATAATTATTTAGGAGTACGTTTGCAGCAGGAATTTGAAACGGTGCACTTTTTCTTTGGGAATGGTGTTACGTTTGATTTAACAGGTATTCGAATGATGAGCTGGATTTCAGCAGAGAATACAATTTTAGTTGTGTTATGTTCGGCGCTTCTTATTAAAATGCTGAAACGCTTTAACGATTTGAAAATCTTATATGTAGGCTTATTCATTTATACAATTGGATTTACAATACTCGGAACGAGCAATAGCTTATGGATCTTATTAATTGCAGGGCTGTTCCAAACTGTGGGAGAGATGATGTATGTGCCAGTACGTCAATCTATAATGGCAGATATGGTGCCAAATGAGGCAAGAGGTTCATACATGGCAATTAACGGAATGGTCTTTCAAGTGGCAAAAATGAACGGGGCATTAGGTGTTATGCTAGGTTCATTTCTTGCATCTTGGGGCATGAGTACTCTGTACTTTATCGTGGGTATGAGCAGTATTTTATTATTTATGAAGGCGATAGGGAAAGAGAAGTATGAGGATGAGAGAAATGTTTCTCAAATTGGATGAAATTATATAAAAGCGAACCAGCTATACTGGGACTCGCTTTTTATATAATTTTTAAAACGGATCAACTTCAGCTAAGTTTGGAGTGGTGCTAGGCTGTAGCAAAAGATTTTTTAACGTTCCTACTTCAGAAAGAGCTACTAATATGTAGCCACTAATTAGTACAATAAGTCCAATAACGCGTAACGTTTGTAAGCTCACTTCACGATTATTCGTTTCTGTAGGATTTGGGGGCGTTGAAGGTGGATTGTTATTCATAATTAAGGCTCCCATCTTTTGTATTTATATATGTGTCAAATCATGATTTAACTTATGGATAGGAATTGTATAGTCATTTTCACTATATGAGAAATTCCTATGAAAAGGTGATTAGAAATTTTGGGACGAGAAAAGAGTGTAAACCAAAAGGTCATTAAAACTGCACTTTTGGATTACACCCTTTTTTATTTATCTCGCTATTTGTGGAGGTCGGATTGCCTGTAAACGACCAGTTGGTGAGGGCTAATAATCACTGGGGGACGAACAAAACCCCACTGATTAAATTCTTTCATATAAATAAAAGGGGATTAATCAAAGTAACTATCCTAATATGCGCAATGATTCTTCAGTAAACGCTGGGATATCCTCCGGTTGTCTACTTGTTACTAGCTGACTTTGGCATACGACAACCTCTTTGTCATGAAAATGTCCACCAGCATTTTTTAAGTCAACCTCAATGGATTTATATCCAGTCACATCGCGTCCTTCAAGTGTTTGTGCAGTGATGAGTAATTGAGGGCCGTGACAAATAGCAAAAACAGGTTTTTGCGTATCCATAAATGCTTTGCTAAAGCGAACAAAACGTTCATCTGCACGAAGTATATCTGGGGAAAATCCGCCTGGTATGAAGAGGGCATCAAAGTCCTCTGGAGAAACATCATCGATACCTTTATCAATTACAACTTCACTTTTTCCTTGTTTACCATGTACTGTTTTACCTTTTTCCATTTCAATAGTTGTTAATTCATATCCTTTTTGTTTAAAAGCATCTGCTGGCTCTGTGTATTCTGTATCCTCGAAATAATCCGTTATTAAAATAGCAATTTTTTTACTCATTCTAATCCGCTCCTTACATTATATTATCGGTTTCAGAATCATTCTTGAGCAATGTCTTTTATAAAGTGAAACTTTAATTCATATTTTTCATTCCCTCCAGTTCCTTTGCCCTGTTACTTTAATACATACCCTTTTTATTAGGACATAAACATGTATTATCATTTTTGTATGTAAAATCATAAAATATCGGTTGTGCCGGTGATTCTTGTTTGAGGAAGAAAAATAAAAAAAGCCAAGGAGAAGATTTATTTTCTCTTTGGCTTTTAAGATAATTTTTTTCGTTAAAACGAAGAAACGCGTTGCTTCGTTTTTGGTACAATAATAAATTTGATCCAGAGTAACCCGACAATCATAATGATAAGGCTATGTAAAAATTGACCTGTAGCAATGAGAATAACAGTTGAAAATACAATGAGCTGAATGCTTAGTAATATAAAGATTAAGTGAAGAAATTGGTTCATTCGTTTTTCAGTATCAATTGGATATAATGCTACGATAATATTTCCCGAAAAATATTTCCACAGGGAGCGAAGCTGCATAGAAATCATATATAGGACGATGTATGCGATAGCGCCTTTTACGTATATATTTGGTATAAAATATAAGGCGAATGCACCAATTACTCCTAAGCGAATATATATACCGAAATAATCATTCCCGCGTAAAAATGCGAGTGTATGTAAATAGAAGAAAGTTGCTTGCTTTTTATGTAATAAAGGTTCAATCCAATTTGTAAGCCATTTTCTTTTATTTACTTGCTTATTCAGTTGCGGAACATCGGTGAAAATGCTAGCAAATTGATAAAAACGAACGTTCATTTTTTCTTCTTGCTCAATTATGTAATCCCACGGTATTCGTTTTGTAGGCTGTTTTTTCGTATATAGAAGCAGGAAAGTAAGTAGTAAGAGTAATCCGCCTAATATGAGAACATTTGCTGAGTAAAACAGCATATAAGTAATTAGTGCGTTACAAGTAATACGAATAATGAACCATATGCTTTGTTCATGACTATCACGCCACATCCAATGTATGTACAAGTTCCAAGCTTTCGTAATCATTAAAACGGTAAAGATTGTACATAAGAAAGGTACCGTTACTTGTAAGGATTGCATGGCAAGTGGAACGAGAATCAGGAACGTAAATAATAATGGAAAAAGCTGAATGATGTAATTATATAGAAGAGATTTTTTGAAATAAGATGTTAATTTCTCTTCTAGTGCTAGTAAATAGACAGCATCAGGTTTCTGAATAAATGTACGGATGGGGCATCTCGTTATAATGAATGTAAGTACAATCGTGATGAGTAGTAAAGATATTCCTTTAGAAGGAGATGCTTTTAGAAACTGAGCATAGTAGTATGCGCCAACGCATGAAATAAAGATAAAGCTATATAGTAAACCGTTAATCATACGTGCAAAGTATGTAATGATATTTTGTATATGTTGTTGGAAGCGACTGCTCCACAGTGATTCGATTGACATGTTTTTCACCTCTTTGTTCTATTATATATGTTTTACAAAAGAAAAAACGAGCAAATTGCGTTATGCAACTTGCTCGTTTTTCTTTTCGTTATTTTTTTTCTGATCACGATTCATTAATGGATAGAAGGCAAAGCCGATTACGAATAAACCAATTCCGAGAAGGAACGTTTTTATATCGGATGCACCCGTTTTAATAACCCATAGTGCGTAGCAAAGTGCGATCACTGCGACTATACCATCTGTAATTCTTGCCCGCATTTCATTTTTATATGTTTCACCAGTTGCGACTAGTTTTAACTGGAAGATTGGTGAAACGAGATATGGAATGAGGTAGGCCAGTGTTGATACGGTAATAACGAATGTATAAGCTTCCGCAATTGTTCCTGATAATGTTGAGAATAAGAACACTTGCGACATAATGTTTGTTAATCGTAATGAGTAAATTGGACTTCCTTTTTTATTTGTTTTCGTGAAGAAGGAAGGGAAGAAACCTTCTTTTGCTGCTTGATATGGTACTTCTGAGCTTAATAAAATCCAGCCTAAGATAGAACCGAATAGGGAAGTAAGAGCAAGTAATGCCATCAGTTTCCCGCCGCCATGACCCATTGCAGCATTTAGTGCGTCTGCTAATGGACGTTCAGAAGCTTGTAATTTATCAACGTGAAGTACACCCATTGTTAAAATTGTAATTCCTAAGTAAATCGCAACTGTAATAAGTAACCCCGCAACTGTTGCACGTTTTACTGTTTTTGGAGAAACAGCACGGTTTGATAAAAGGACTGCTGATTCAATTCCGATAAATGCCCAAAGCGTTGTAAGAGCAGCTAAATTTACTTGTGAAAGAAGGCCGTGTGATACACCGGATTTATCGATCATCGGTGTGTACCATTGTCCAAACTTAGAAGCTTCGAATGCAAATAACGTAACGACGATGAATAAAAGGAATCCAGTTACTTTCGTTGTTGTTGCTAAGAAGTTTAGCTTTCCAGCTCCGCTTACACCGTTTGTTAATATAATGTGAGTTCCCCAAAGTAAGATGGAACAAATCGTAAATGTAATTAGTTTTCCGACTTCTATGTTAAAAGAACCGATTGAAAATAGTAGTCGTGTATCTTTCATAATCGGGAAGAAGAGTGATAAATATCCCGCGAAAGATGTAATGATGGCAACGTTACTTGCCCAGTTTGCAACCCAATATCCCCATACCATACTGAAACCAGCCATTTTTTTCTTTTTTGGTGTTGAGAATAAAGCATATGCATGACTTTGTGGTCCTGTCGTTAAATCAGGACGACGAATTGCTAAATTACCGAAAACAAGAGCTAGCATTAAAACACCAAACCCTGTTGTTAACCAAGCTAAAGTGACACCGAGAGGGCTTGCTGTTTGTGCCAACGTACTTGGCACCATGAAAATCCCAGCGCCAACCATGTTACCGACAACGAAAGCTGTTAGTACCCAAAAGCCCCATTTTTTTTGTTGCATAGAAAATACCTCCAAAGTTAGTATAACCAAGTCAAGCGAGGAGATATGTATGTCTTCTTAGTAGAGAAGAGAAGTCCCAAACAAAACAAAAAAAGCACGTAATTTGCCGCTACATGCTTTCTATCTTATAAGAAACCCACGACATACCTCTCGATAGCTCTCCACAAACGAAACGTTTGTGACAGTTCTGCACTTATTAAATGCAGACCCAGCAAGTGTGCATGGTGGACACGACTTACTTCGGCAATCATTCCTTTCTCATTTCTTCATCAATGCCACTACATCTCCTGAAATGATACTCTTAATGACTGCAACCTCTACCTCACCGAGATACGAATGAGGATTTAAATATTAAATTAACGTCTTTAAGAGTAACAAATGAATTTTTATACGTCAATGGATATATTAATAATCAGATTATAGAGAAGAGTTTGTTATTAAAAGGGAGAGGGATTATTATGTAATATTGAATTTTCATAATATAATAAATGTTATTTACGCTAGAAGATTGAGAAGGGGATGAAGTATATGTCTGTATGTAATGAAAATTCCGTAATAGGTGTACTAGATTCAGGGGTTGGGGGATTAACAGTTGCGAGTGAGATTATTCGTCAATTGCCTAAAGAGAGCATTTATTATATTGGTGATAATGAGCGTTGTCCGTATGGGCCAAGAAGTGTAGAAGAGGTACAATCTTTCATATTTGAAATGGTTGAGTTCCTCAAACAGTTTCCATTAAAAGCTCTAGTGGTAGCATGTAATACTGGTGCAGCTGCTGCATTGACTGATTTGCAAGAAGCACTTTCTATTCCAGTTATTGGCGTTATACATCCGGGAGCAAGAGCTGCAATTAAAGTGACGAAGAAAGGCAAAATCGGGGTAATTGGAACTGTAGGTACGATAAAATCTAATATGTACGAAAAAGCATTACACGAGCTTGATACATATTTGGAAGTGCATAGTCATGCGTGCCCGACTTTAGCTACAGTTGTAGAAAATCAATTAGAAGATATAGCATATGTAACGCAGCAAGTGAAACAAGCTTTACTGCCATTAACGAAAGAAGATATAGATACGCTAATTCTTGGGTGTACGCATTATCCACTTTTAGAGTCCTATATAAAAAAGGAATTAGGAGAAGATGTAACGATTATTAGCTCGGCAGAAGAAACAGCGATAGAGTTAAGCACAATTTTACAGCACAAAGGAATTCTGTCTGACAAACTTAATCCAAAACATCGATTTTTTACAACAGGCTCTGTTGCATCATTTGAACATATTGCTGAGCGATGGCTAGGGTATCAAATTTCTGTAGAATGTGTACATTTGCCCATGAAAAATGCGAGTATGTATAATTAGGTCTTATTAAATTACTTTTTTAATAAACCAGGTTTGTTTCATAAGAAGGAAAGAATAAGCTTTTCATTGAAATGATTAAGGTCATTTTAATGAAAGGAGAGGTTTGATTGTGGAATTATCAAGATCTCAATTATTTGCTTTACAGTATATTTCAAAATATGCAGAGAACGAAAAATGTGAGGCGAAAGCAACAATTAATCATATATTGAAAATGTCTAATATTACAGATGAAATGTTTGAAGAAGCTGTCGTTCATTTAAAATCAAATGCGAGGATTGCTTTACACTTTCATCCAGATAGATTAGATTCGAATATGAAAAATATTGCTGAAGCACTGTTTGAGCAAGGAATATATAAAAGTCAGTTTGAAACATTGCTATCTAATGGAAGTGTGTCTGCTTATCCGGGTGGTGAACGTGACCTTTGGGAACAGAGAATATTTGGAGGCGCATATCAATTGGAAGGCGTAACGAATAATGAACGGCCCAAATATGGGGCGCTAAATTTAATGTTACATCCAGATGGGCCTGCCCCGCGCTTTGGATCATGTTATTTTCTCTTATCTCCAAAAGTTTCTTATCGCTCTACATATACGTATTTAGATTCGCATCAAGATCCAAAAGAAAAGGGTACTTATGAAGAGTTTGATATGATTTTAGCTGCTCTTTTGGAAGAGATATTTGTAAGAGATTTTGCAATTGGTGAAGGGAATTTGACTCCAACAAGATTCATTCATCATTTACTGGCTAATCAGGAAAGGTCGTTTATAGATTTAGTAAACAAAGAGTCAGCTCGTAATCTTAATCATTATATTGAAGCACAGATTCATGGAGATATTTCTCTTAAAGAAGATGTGGAAGTGCTTGTTGTAGATCCTTCATTTAAGGGGACGAATGTAGGTAGAACTTTAGAAGAAATTTGTCTGAAGTATTCTATTGATTTGTATTGGCACAAGGGTTTTGTACTGATGGTAGATGAAGTTCCAATGGATTTCAGAGGTTCAAAAATGCCATCTTTGGCAAGACGCATTGCACGAAATAATTGTATTGATGCACATATAATTGGTTCTGCTGTAGTGGATTTGAAAAGGAATCCACTATCTTGGAGTGATCGCGGAACATATGAAGAGGTGCTTCAGGAATTAAAATTATTATGGCATGTTTTAGTTCGATTTGGAAAACCAAATCGGAATGTGAAATAAACATGCTATTATTTTTGGAAGCATGTATAGAAAAAAGAAGCTGATCTAAAACTAGATCAGCTTCTTCTACATATAAGATTAAACTAAGTTTAATACAGTTACTTTTTCACGTGTCATAGACTCAAGGCTCTTACGAATACCTTGTGCGCCCATACCTGAACCTTTTACACCGATGAATGGGAAGTGGTCAGGGCCGCGCTCTGTGCGTCCGTTAATTTGAACAGAACCAGTTTCGATTTTGTTAGCAATTGCAAATGCTTTGTTAATGTCTTTTGTGAAGACACTTGCTTGTAAGCCGAACTCTGATTTGTTAGCAATTTCAATTGCTTGCTCATCTGAAGAAACACGGATGATTGGAAGGATTGGGCCAAATGGCTCTTCCCAAGCAACTTTCATTTCTTCTGTTACGTGGTCGATTAATGTTGGGTAAATTAAGTTACGCTCACGTTTGTTACCGATAACGATTGTTGCACCTTTTTCAACAGCGTCGTCAACTAAACCTTGAACGAAGTCAGCAGACTTGTCGTCGATTAATGGAACGATTGTGCTGTCTTGTTCTGGAGATCCAACTGATAGTTCAGCTACTTGCGCTTTTAATAAGCTAACAAGCTCGTCTGCTACGTTTTCGTGTACAAGTACACGTTTAATAGCTGTACAACGTTGACCAGAGTAAGAGAATGCACCGCTTACGATATGGTTTGCAGCATCTTGTAAGTCAGCATCTTCACGAACGATACCAGGATCTTTACCACCAAGTTCTAATACAAGTGGAATCATTGCAGCTTTTTTCGCTAAATGTTTACCTGTGTTTGTACCACCTGTGAACGATACCATATTGATGCCTTCGTGTTCTACTAAGTAGTCACCAATTACAGAACCGCGTCCTGTCGCTACGTTTACAAGTCCTTTTGGAAGGCCAGCTTTATGAAGTGCTTCAACCATTTTAATACCACTAATTGCACCTTGAGTTGCTGGTTTGAAAATAACAGCGTTACCCATAATTAATGCTGGTGCAAGTTTTGCAGCAGATAAGTTTACTGGGTAGTTAAACGGTGCGATTGCTAATACAACACCAAGTGGTGCGCGTTGGATGATCGCAAGTTTAGATTTCGTTCCGCCAGGGAAGCTATCGCCCATCATGCTTTCTCCGTGCATATGAAGAGCTTCTTCAATTGTGTAACGAATGAAATCAGCTGTACGAACAACTTCTTTCTTCGCATCTTTATAACCTTTACCGACTTCTTTCATAATGATATCGGCAATTTCATCTTGCATATTTACGAGCTCATCAGCCCATTTATATAAATATTTTGCGCGATCTTGTAGAGAAGCTTCTGCCCATGATTTTTGAGCTTCTTTTGCAGATGCAATTGCTTCATCTACTTCTCCGCGAGTAATTGCTTGTACTTGTCCAATTACTTCGTGTAAGTATGGAGATGGAATTTCGATTGTTTCTCCTGAAGAGCTTTCTCTCCATTCTCCGTCTAAATAAAATTTGTACGTATTGCTAGTTGTCATGATTAGTCCTCCTAAAATAGCAACTTGTAAGAGTGAGTATAAGGTGATTGTAGGGTGTTTGATAACATTTTTCAAATGAAATGTTTGTGAAAACGATTTCTTATTCTTTTTTTATTTTGTATGCCCTTTCTTACAGAAGATTCTCTTATTTCAAGATGGTGTAGCGTATGTTTTTATTCGATGTGTAAAAAAATAATTGACAGAATACTCAATAAAGTTGTAAGATTATAAATGGAAAATAAATGAAGGGGGTGTGCGTAATGATTGTAATCGTAAATGTAATGGGCTTAGCTCTGTTAAATGGCAGACAACATTCATATCATTACGCAACCCGTGCGGATATATAGGGCATCTTTGTCTTATAAAAAGCGTACGTTGCGTATATCGTAACGTACGCTTTTATGCATTTTTGTGCATATCGTCAAGCGGCGGTATGCTTTTTTTTGTTTATTTTCCCTTATATAGTTTCGATAAAAAACTTTGGAAGGTGGAAAAATGTGATGAGATTGTATGGGTTACGAAATGTAAATGTGATGGGTCTGGATAGCGGGTAAAGAAATGGGAGTGAAACGAGAACGAGAAGGGAGAGGTTACATTGTTATCAGTATTACTAAAGTTAAAATGGTTTTTTAAAGAGCATTGGAAGAGATATAGTATCGCCATTGGAGCTCTTTTAATTGTAAATATAGTTGAAGTCATTCCCCCGAAAGTGTTAGGGGTTACGATTGATAACATAAAAACAGGAACGTTATCGAATGAAGCTATTATGCAATCTATTCTTATTTTAATAGGGGTTACGATCGTTGGATATGGGCTTACTTTCGTTTGGCAACATCAGTTGTTTGGAGGAGCATTTGTACTGGAGAAGACGATGCGCTCTAAATTTATGGGGCATTTACTTAAAATGACACCGACGTTTTATCAAAAAAATCGTACTGGTGATTTAATGGCGAGAGCGACAAATGATTTAAAAGCAATCGCTATGACAGCTGGTTTTGGTATATTAACGCTCGTGGATTCGAGTTTATATATGCTTACGATTGTCTTTATGATGGGATTTACAATTAGTTGGGAGCTTACATTTGCGGCACTTATACCGCTTCCGATTATGGCGTATGCGATGAATATATATGGAAAGAAATTGCATGAGAGATTTACAGTTGCGCAAGATGCGTTCGGAGATATGAATGATAAAGTACTTGAATCAATCGCTGGCGTGCGCGTTATTCGTGCATACGTACAAGAGAACGCAGATCAGGAAAGATTTCATCATTTAGGAGATGACGTCTACGAAAAAAATATGAAAGTAGCTAGAATTGATGCATTATTCCAGCCGACTGTGAAAATGCTCGTTGGCCTTAGTTATTTAATTGGTTTAGTGTATGGCGCGTATCTTGTATTTCAATCAAAGGTGACACTTGGTGAACTCGTTTCGTTTAACGTGTATTTAGGGATGATGATTTGGCCAATGTTTGCAATTGGCGAACTAATCAATGTTATGCAAAGAGGAAATGCGTCACTCGACCGTGTGAATGAAACGTTAGCGTATGAACCAGATGTAAAGGATCCGAAAAATCCAAAGCTTGTACAAGAGCCGGATTATATTCAGTTTGATGATGTTACCTTTTCATATCCTTCATCAACTGAAACAAATTTAAAGAAGGTTTCATTTACATTAAAACAAGGTGAAACGCTTGGGGTTGTTGGGAAAACAGGAAGCGGAAAAACGACGCTTGTACGTCAGCTTCTTCGTCAATATCCACTTGGAGATGGGGACATTGCAGTCTCTGATGTGACGTTAGATAAAATAACGAATGAAAATGTACTCGGGTGGATTGGGTATGTACCTCAGGAACATATTTTGTTTTCAAAAACAGCGAGGGAAAATATTTTATTCGGGAACCGAGAAGCGACGGAAGAAGAACTTGAGAAAGCGATTGAAATTGCGGCGTTTACAAAGGATTTAGAGTTCTTGCCAGAAGGGTTAGAAACACTCGTTGGAGAGAAAGGTGTTTCTTTATCAGGAGGGCAAAAACAAAGGATTTCGATTGCGCGAGCTGTTATTCAAAATCCAGAAATTTTAATTTTGGACGATTCTTTATCAGCTGTTGATGCTCGTACGGAAGCAGCGATTATTGAAAATATAAGAACAGAAAGAAGCGGAAAGACGACAATTATTACGACGCATCGTTTATCAGCCGTACAACATGCGGATTGGATTCTCGTTATGGATGAAGGTGAAGTAATGGAAGAGGGTACGCATGATCAGCTTATTAAGCGCGGAGGCTGGTATGCTGAGCAGTTCGAAAGACAACAAGGAGAAAGTGAAAGTGCGGATAGTGGGGTGAAAATATGAGCGTTTCAAAACGATTGTTTCAATACGCGATGAAAGTGAAGGGGACAATTTTTGCGGCGATGCTAATGTTATTTATTTTCGTTATCGCGGAGCTTGCCGGTCCTTTCGTCGCAAAAACGATGATTGACGATCACATCGTTGGGATAGAGAAACCTTGGTATGAAACAGAAAAGAGTGAAGAGGCTGTTTCGTATAATGGCACCTTTTATAAGCGAAGTGATCGCTTCCAGGAAGGTGAGAAAAAAGGAAAAGAAGTACGCGTAATGCAAGTCGGTTTTCAATATTACTTTGTGCCGAATAAAGTGAATGTTGAAGGATCACGTACTGTAAAAGGTGATATGATTACCGTTCAAAATGGTAAGGCGGTGCAAGTGTATAAAGCGAAAGCATTAACGAAAGAAGAAGTGTTTGCTTTTTATAAACCAGAAATAAGCCCTCTATTATTACTTGGTGGTGGTTATTTCGCTTTATTAGTAGTCGTTTCATTATTTGCATACGGAAAGCAATTTTTCTTACAGAAGGCAGCGAACAAAATTATTCAAATTATGAGGGAAGATGTCTTTTCTCATATTCAAACGTTGCCGATTCGATATTTCGATCATTTACCAGCAGGGAAAATTGTATCGCGTGTCACGAATGATACGGAAGCCATTCGGGATTTATATGTAACGGTGCTTGCGACATTCGTCTCTAGTATCATTTATATTATTGGGATATTTGCGGCGCTATTTTTACTCGATGTAAAATTGGCGACGTTATGTTTACTTATTATCCCGATTTTAATCGTTTGGGCGATTCTTTATAGAAAGTATGCGTCTGTATACAATCATAAAATGCGTTCCCGTTTATCTGATATTAATGGAACAGTGAATGAATCCATTCAAGGGATGCCAATTATTCAAGCGTTCCGTCAAGAGCGTGAAACGAAAAAAGAGTTTGAAGAATTAAATGGCGATTATTTTAAATATCAAAATAAAATTTTGAATTTAAATGCAGCAACTTCTCATAATCTAGTGTCTGTATTAAGAAATATCGCTTTCACAGGTGTGATTTGGTATTTCGGTGGTGCTTCATTAAGTGCTTCAGGCGTCATTTCACTAGGGATACTGTATGCGTTCGTTGATTATTTAACACGATTGTTCTCTCCGATTACAAACATGGTAAATCAGCTTGCTAATTTAGAACAATCGCGTGTTGCATCAGAGCGTGTTTTTGAATTGTTAGAGGAAAAAGGGGAAGCGGTAGAAGAGGAACGTATGCCTCGCTTACAAGGAAATGTGAAGTTTGATAATGTGTCGTTTTCTTATAATGGAAAAGATGAAGTGTTAAAAAATATTTCTTTTGAAGCGAAGCAAGGCGAGACAGTAGCGCTTGTCGGTCATACAGGATCAGGAAAAAGTTCCATTATGAATGTACTCTTCCAGTTTTATGAGTTTGAAAAAGGGAAGCTTACGATTGATGGTCAAGATGTAAAAGAGATGCCGAAACAAGCAACTCGTGAACATATGGGAATCGTACTGCAAGATCCGTTTTTATTTAGCGGGACAGTAGCATCTAATGTTAGCTTAGAGAATGAAAAAATTTCAAAAGAGCGCATCATAAAAGCATTGCGTGATGTTGGTGCTGAAAGGTTTGCGAATAATATAAATGAAGAAATTACGGAGAAAGGAAGTACACTTTCAACCGGAGAACGTCAGCTTATATCGTTTGCTAGGGCACTTGCTTTTGATCCGGCTATTTTAATTTTAGATGAAGCAACGTCTAGTATTGATACGGAGACGGAAGCGATGATCCAACAAGCATTAGAAGTTGTGAAAAAAGGAAGAACGACATTTATTATTGCTCACCGTCTTTCAACAATTAAAAGCGCAGATCAAATTATTGTGCTCGATAGAGGGACGATTTTAGAAAAAGGCTCTCATGATGAGCTAATGAAAAAGCGCGGGCGTTATTATGATATGTACAAAACGCAAATGGAAGGTAATCAGAGCGCGTAATAGGTATGGAGGAGAACTTGTGATTTTCACAAGTTCTTTTTTAGCGAATCAAGCCAGTTAAATAAGAAGTATTGTTTTACCTTTTTCTCCATAAATGCTATATTAAAAAATGTTACTTATTTTTTGTATGTAGCGTTATTTTCCCCTTTTGTTTGATTATGAAGAAAAAGGATAAACTAAATAAGAACATTTTCATTGAAAAATTGTTCAAGATTGCATACAATCAATATAGTTTTTAAATTCCTATCAGAATACTTGGAGGATTACCATCATGAAAAAATTATTTTCAGTACTTGCAGTAACTACATTAGCGATTGGGATTGTAGCGGGCTGCGGTAAAGAAGAGAAAAAAGATACAGCTAGTCAAGATGCGTTACAAAAGATAAAACAAAGTGGTGAACTTGTAATTGGAACAGAAGGTACATATCCACCGTTCACATTCCACGATTCAAGCAATAAATTAACTGGATTTGATGTTGAATTAGCAGAAGAAGTTGCAAAACGTTTAGGTGTAAAACCTGTATTTAAAGAAACACAATGGGATAGCTTACTTGCTGGTCTAGATGCAAAACGTTTCGACATGGTTGCAAACGAAGTTGGTATTCGTGAAGATCGTCAAAAGAAATATGACTTCTCTAGCCCATACGTTTCATCTTCAGCGGTATTAGTTATTGCAAAAGATAAAGATAAACCTGCTACATTTGCTGATGTAAAAGGACTAAAAGCAGCACAATCTTTAACAAGTAACTATGCAGATATTGCTAAGAAAAATGGCGCGGAAATTACGAATGTAGAAGGCTTTAGTCAAGCAGCAGAATTATTAAACACTGGCCGCGTGGATTTCACAATTAATGATAAATTATCAGTGTTAAACTACTTAGAAACGAAAAAAGATGCAAAAATTAAAATTGTAGATACAGAAAAAGAAGCGTCACAAAGTGGATTCTTATTCCGTAAAGGTAGCGACAAGTTAGTACAAGAAGTAAATAAAGCGTTAGAAGATATGAAAAAAGACGGTACGTACGATAAAATAGCGAAAAAATGGTTTGGTGAAAATGTATCTAAGTAGTGCGTTGGTCTCAGATCGATTGTCTACTTGGATAGATATTATGCAGTCTTCCTTCATGCCTATGCTGAAGGAAGCTGTGTTTACGACAATTCCATTAACGCTTATTACATTTATTATCGGGATTATACTTGCGACGTTAACGGCGCTTGCACGTATTTCAGGTAGTCGTATTTTACAATGGATTGCTCGTATCTATGTATCTATCATTCGCGGAACGCCACTTCTTGTACAGTTATTTATTATTTTCTATGGTCTTCCAACTCTTAATATTGAGGTTGAGCCATATACAGCAGCAGTTATTGGATTCTCATTAAATGTCGGTGCATATGCATCTGAAATTATTCGTGCTTCTATCCTTTCCATTCCGAAAGGGCAGTGGGAAGCAGCTTACACAATTGGGATGACATATCCGCAAGCGCTAAAACGTGTTATTTTACCGCAAGCGACGCGCGTATCTATCCCGCCGCTTTCGAATACATTTATTAGTTTAGTGAAGGATACTTCATTAGCATCGTTAATTTTAGTAACAGAAATGTTCCGAAAAGCGCAGGAAATTGCGGCAATGAACTACGAGTTTTTAATTGTTTATTTCGAAGCCGGTCTTATTTATTGGGTAATTTGCTTCTTATTATCTATCGTGCAACAAATATTAGAAAAACGTTCAGAACGTTACACTCTAAAATAACCCTTTCATAAAAGGAGTTTTTGTTTTTATGATTTCAATTCAACATTTACAAAAAAGTTTCGGAGATAATACCGTACTAAAGCATATAGATTTATCAGTTGAGAAGGGAGAAGTTGTTGTTATTATCGGACCATCTGGATCTGGTAAAACGACATTTTTACGTTGTCTCAACGTGCTAGAAACGCCGAACGCTGGTAGTATTCGTATCGGTAATAAAGAGCTCGACTTCTCTCAAAAAGTATCGAAGAAAGATATTGTCAATCTTCGTACGCAAACAGGTATGGTATTCCAGCACCATAACTTATTCCCGCATTTAACAGCACTTCAAAATGTCATGGAAGGGCTCGTTACAGTGAAAAAGATGGGGAAAGAAGATGCGAAGAAGAAAGCAAACTATTTCCTTGAAAAAGTTGGTCTTGCGGATAAAGTAGACTTATATCCGTTCCAATTATCAGGCGGACAACAACAGCGCGTTGGGATTGCTCGCGCGCTTGCGATGGAGCCGGAAGTGTTACTATTTGATGAACCGACGTCAGCACTTGATCCTGAACTCGTTCAAGAAGTTCTGAAAGTAATGAAAGAACTTGCGAAAGAAGGCATGACGATGGTGATTGTAACGCACGAAATGCGCTTTGCACATCAAATTGCGAACCGCGTTATTTTCATGGATGGCGGTGTCGTTGTCGAACAAGGTACACCAGAAGATGTGTTTACAAATCCAAAAGAAGAACGCACGAAAAAGTTTTTACAAATGTTGCAGTAAATAAGGAAGGTCTCAAGGCATATGCCTTGAGACCTTTTTGCCATATATATTTATTTTTGGAATCCGCCAAGGCTTTGCTCAGCCATTGCAACTAGACGTTTTGTAATTTCTCCACCAACAGAACCGTTAGCGCGAGCCGTAGAATCTGCTCCTAATTGTACACCAAATTCTTGAGCGATTTCGTACTTCATTTGATCGATTGCAGCTGTTGCTCCTGGTACTACTAATTGATTTGAAGAATTTTGGTTTGCCATAGGAATATATCCTCCTTAGAGTTATAAAAATTTTTTTTTGGTTGGACTAGCTGGATTTGAACCAGATTATCGCCCCGTTTGGCGCTAATCCATCGGTAATTAAGTTTGTACTCATAGTATGGATGTTACCTAGAAAGATATACGAAATAATAATTTGTAAATTTTGTAAAAAAATATTAGTGATTTCGTAAAGTATGAAATAAGAGTAATCGTTGTATTTTTTAGAAAGAAGGCTAAACTAAGAGCGATATGAAACATGTTTTTTTGTTTGTATCCCGCTATTTGGGGGCAAATCATTAACTTTATAGTTCTATTTTGAATAGGAGCGGAACAAAATGCTCCTATTCACGGCTAGATGCTCTCTTCAATCAGCTTGTAAATGATAACGTATGGAGGAATCGTGATGGGAATTTGCCCGCTTTGCAATGCATTAGAATCACAAACATATTCTTGTCAAAATTGCCAAAGTATACTCCAAGATTATGGGAAGGCTGTAGATTACATAGACGATTATAGTGCGTATATGGACCAAGAATTATTAAATGCAGTAGATGGTTTAACACATAATAGTTCAAATGAATACTGCAAACATATTTTTTATTGCGGAGTATGTAATGTGGAAACAGAGGTTGTAGTAAAACTTGTGTAAATAGAAAACTTCCACCTTATGAATGAGGTGGAAGTTTTTGTTTTCTTATTTGTGAGTGAATCATAGGGGAAGGGATATGCTCAGTGCTTGAGGAAGCTCCTGATTTTATTTGAGACATTTTTTCTTTTGCATCGCGCAAAGAATGTTCAGTTAAGTAGATGGCATATTCGTAAAATAATTGGCGCGTTAGTTCACTTTGCTCTTTTAACTTCTCATCTTGGAATACAGTTCGCCCAGGTTTAGAGTTTGCTTCAAAGAGCCACGGGTTTTCTTGCGTGTCTAAACCGATATCAAAACCGATTTCTCCAATATTTCCGGTTACTTGCTCATCGAGCGCGTAACTGATTTGTAAGGCAGTATGTTTTAACTTATTTTCAATTTGAACTTGTTTTGTTGAATCAGGAAAAAGTTCTTGTAGTAATTTTGTATCGCCACCGCTATTCACATGCGTTGTTAAACTACCTTTGCCAGCAATTTTTGCAACGATTGCACTGACCATCCATTGGCCGAAATGATTTTTATTTGTATGAATGCGGAAATCAACAGGTTGCCCATCGAAGCGAAGTAATGGAATACCTTGTTGTACGATAAACTTTTTTAAATCATGTCCTTTTAACACATGGTTTAGAAGCGTTTCTAATGATTGGTACTTTCTTAGTTTGTTTTCTTCATTTTCGCGATAACGACAGTAGTAGCAATTCTCTGCTTGAGAATAAAATAGTTGATGAATATTTCTACCGAAGCTGCCGTGAATCGGTTTCATGTAAATCGATTTATACGTTCCGAGAAATCGTTCAACTTGCTCGAAGTGCTGAAATGTTTCTGTGTTTGGTAATAACGGCATAATGGATTCATCTTTCATAAGAAGTTGGTGCACTTCCCATTTATTAAAAAATCCTGGATTAAACCATGGAATAGCATAGTCATGTTCTAATTTTCTTTTTGCTCTTACAATTGGTTTATAATTTTCGGCTTTTCGATTTGGTAATCGATCGTAAATGACATTTGGAAAAGGTACTTTTTTCTTTATCCACTGCTCCTCTTGAAAGAAATATCCTTCAATTGTTTCATCTTCCCAGTCTATATGTTGCACACCAAAAACGAATACAAATGGTCGCAGGGTGAATGGCGGCGTTAGTAACTCGCCAAGAGAAGTTGAACGGTTCCCTAAAGGATTAGAAGAATCATCGTTAAAACCAGTTGTAAAAATCCCGATTAATGGTCCGAAAATAATGGTTTCATTTTGTGTGAATGCATGGATAGTAGTGGAATGAAGAAGTAAAAGTTTCTCTGCGATTTGTTTTCCGATAATGATTTCACGAGTAAAGGAATAATGAATTTTTACATCTTCACTTGCAACATGGCGTACGCCGAAGGAAAGGGATGCAATTGGTGGTGTAATGGAAAAAATATAAGGTAAAGTAATACTATTTGGATGCTCATCTGAAATATTTAATGTATATATGTGCTCTTTCAAAATGGGTTTACCCCCTTTCATTATGGTGTGAAGCGACTAAATTTTAGTGGTCCGTGATATATTTTTTCGGCTAATGAATCACTATGACGAATGTAATGTTCGTACGGGGGAATCGTGTTGACATACATAAGCCAAATTGCCCCCTTTTGATCCATAATGGTGGAAAGCTCTAGCTCGAATAAAGAAGAATAAGATTGATCTAGTGTTTGAAACACTTCATTTATAATGTCATGTAAAGCGTCCTGTAATAATTGTACACCGGTACTAGATAATACGTATTTAACTTTTGAAAATGAATGCAGCGAGGAATCTTCCGTTGCCGAAAGCAAAAGTTGATTCGGAAATGAGCTTTTTTGTATAAATTGGCCGATCGCATTCCACTTTTGTTCTTTATTCTTTTGCAAAATGGTTCGAATATGGAGTGGGTATGTTAATTGATTTGGTGGTTGCAGCATTGTATGAGTGATGTAACGTGTTGATCGTATATTAGATTTGTACCAAGATATAAATTCATCTGTCCGTTTGATTGGAGTAGAAGTATGATATGCGTCATTGATTGTATCGATATGAAACGTTTTATTTTTATAAGAAATCCGGTACAGACTTTCATTGGAATGTGTATGAGTAGGACGTATAATAATATCTTTTGTTTTTAATAACAATTTGAAAATGTTTTGTATCGTTGCTATTTCAAATTTTGGTATATAAGGAGATAATTTTTTATTCGTGAGAAATACATCATGTAGTTCGCTTAAGTCAATGAGTGTGTTATTTAAAAAGGTAGTGGTAGTGCGGTTGTGTAATGAGTGAATGATTGACTTTGCTTTTTCGAAGTCTGTGTCCTCGTTAAAAGAAGAACGATCGTATATATAAGAAGGAATAGGGAATGTTTGCTCTTTCCATTTTCCTGTATCAGTATCATAAATCAGACCAGAAATAAGATCTGTTTTAGGATCAATACCAAATGGCGTAAACTGGGCAACGACATTATGATAAAGCCGAGCGCGTTTAGCGATTTCGGTGTAATACATTTGCTCATAATGAGGGTGAGAAGTCAAAATACCGAGAACCAACGAAATCACTCCTTTACTAACAAAATGTTGGCATAATAGGCGAAGCTATATATTGCAAATACGTTTTTATACCATTATACTTTTGTCCGTATGATGATATGCTATAGTTTTGGAGAAGCGAAAGGTTGATTGTAATGAATATATGGTTAAGTATGTTAACGACGACAGGGCTCGGAGCGATTATTGGAGGATTCACAAATCATTTAGCGATAAAAATGTTATTTCGTCCTCATCGCCCTATTTATATTGGAAAGTTTCAAGTGCCATTTACACCAGGGTTAATTCCGAAGCGTCGCGATGAGCTTGCTGTTCAATTAGGAAAAATGGTTGTTGAGCATTTGTTAACGCCAGAAGGAATTGGAAAGAAACTAACAAATGAAGAGTTTCAAAAAGGCTTAATTCAATGGACACAAGTAGAAGTGGATAAAGTAATGACGAATGAACAGTCATTACGACATATGTTAGAAAAATGGAATGTAGCGCATGTAGAAAAAGAGGCAACTAGGAAAATCGAACATGTGATTACAGAAAAGATTGAGGCATTTTTAGAAGAGTACTATACATATACATGGGAACAAGCTTTACCTCATTCTGTTCATGAAAAAATAGAGAATACAATCCCAAATGTCTCGGCGTTTATTTTAGAGCGAGGAATTCGTTTTTTTGAAAGTGAAGAAGGGAAAGCACGTCTTTCAAAAATGATTGATGATTTCTTTGCTTCTAGGGGAACGCTACTTAACTTAGTCGGAATGTTTTTAGGGAATGTAAGTGTAGTGGATCGTGTGCAGCCAGAAGTTATTAAATTTTTAGGGCAAGATGGCACAAAGCAGCTTTTAACTGATGTACTGCAAAAAGAGTGGGAGAAGTTAAAAGGAAGAGATGTAAAAGAATTAGAAACGTTTGTAGAAAAAGAAATGATTGTAAACTCCATATTGTCAGCAGTTAAAGTGGAGGAAACAGTGAGTAAGTTTTTAAACAAATCTGTGCAGCAAGTATGTGAGCCTGTTCGAGAAACAATTATGGAAAAGGTAGTTCCAAGTGTAGTAACGAAAGGCTTAAAGTGGGGGACAAAAAACGTAGCGAGTATATTAAATAATCTCCACCTTGCGGAAATTGTCCAGCAAGAAGTGTCTACATTTTCAACGGAGAGACTAGAAGATTTAGTGCTGTCCATTACGAAAAATGAACTAAAAATGATTACGTATTTAGGTGCTTTATTAGGCGGGATGATTGGACTCGTGCAAGGATTATTACTGTTGTTTCTTAAATAATAAGGTAGGTACATAGAAATAAAAGTGAAATTTCTTCACATCTCTTGCATAGTTTGATATGGTAAGAAGAGGTGCGTATGTAAATGCACTTAAAAGGCAGTGTGAGCGAAAAGCGCTAGCCTTCTAAAGGAGGAAAAATAAAATGACAAAAAACATTCATGATGTTGCATATGAATTACAAAAAGCAATCGCTGAAAACGAAGATTTCCAAACATTAAAAGCAAGCTACGCAGCAGTTCAAGCTGATACAGCTTCAAAGAACTTATTCGATGAGTTCCGCACAATGCAACTTGGCCTACAACAAAAAATGATGCAAGGTCAAGAAATCACTGAAGAAGATAACCAAAAAGCACAAGAAGTTGTAGCACGCATTCAACAAGATGCTAAAATTACAAAGTTAATGGAAACTGAGCAACGTTTAAACATCGTTATCACTGACGTTAACAAAATTATCATGAAGCCACTTGAAGATTTATATAACGCGCAACAACAAGCGTAATGAGAGAAGACGCTCCTGTATAGGGGCGTCTTTTTTGTTTGTTATTTGTGGAAATAATCTGTTTCAATATTATTCTCCTTCAAAAATGTTTCAATTTCTTTTTGCTTCCTACCATTAACTTTCTCAAAGCGTTTTGTAAAAGAAAAATCAATTTTGAATAAGTTACCATCTTGAGCGAGTTTGTCTAATTCTTGCTCTAGTTCTACTGAAAGTGCCGTAGACGATGAAATGTAATCATGAATTTCCTTCGAAGGTTGTTTGTAATCATCAGGGATCGTATTGTTGCTAATAAAATTATGGAAGTTCGCATCGTTTTGTTGCGCTAAATCTACTAGTTGTTTTAATTTCTCCCGATCGGATTCCGTGACTTCCTCGTCAGACATGGCTGATGAAAGTGGGACGATGTTTTCGTATAACTCTCCGCTATAATCTAAATACGTTTTTATATTTTGTTTCATTTCATCTTCATTAATCGTTTCATTCTTTTTTGAGGAAGTGAATATAGTTTCTGGAATTTTAACCGTAACATCTTTAATAGATTGTACATCGTCTAATTTATCATATCGTGTATCATTTGCTTCATTAGATTGTGTATCGTGTGAACAAGCTGGTAGCAATAAAATTGTAAGTAATAGGAGTGGGTATAAAATATACTTTTTCATCTTAATCTCCTTTTGCATTAGTATCTTTGTAAAATAGCTACATTCCATTTCAAGTACTTAACTAAAGTTGCATATAGATGTTTTATCATTTGATAACATATGACGGATATGAGTAAACCGCTGCAAAAAGCGATGAACACATTATAAACATCGGAATAGCTAATTTGATGAAACCCTTTGAAAAATCCTAACCCTATTAATAAAATAGGTGAGATGATTAATAAAGGAGTAGCAATGATAAGTGCTAGAAGAATCGGTAATAAAAAGAGTAGTACGAAAAAGGCGATAATGATAAAGGTAAAGTTTAAAATACTTAAACTCATAACGGAAAATAGTGCGGTTATCATATTTTTGAAGCTTCGTTTCTTGTCAGCGTTTTGTATTGCATAGGAAACATTAAGTTCTTTCGCGATCGTTTTAGGGTTTCCTAGTTTTCTAGCAATTTCTTCTTCGCATTTCCCATCTTGTTTACCACTGATAAAATGAGTTTCATACTCCGAAATAATATCTTTCTTTTCTACATTGGGTATATTCCGCAGGGAGGAACTAAGTTGTTCCAAAAAGTCACTTTTGTTCATAACAATCACTTTCCTTTATAAAATGATGAATTACAGATGAGAATCTGATTTTTGAAAAGAGAGTTCCAATTAATGGATATTACAATATTTACAAATATATCATTTACTAATGTTCTTTGCAAGGTACTGTTAAGATTTTAATACTGTAACGAGATGGAAGTTTCTCTTATATTTTAGAGAAGTTATAAAAATATTATTTTAGGATAAACAAAGGGTTGTAAGCGTATTCCTTATTGGTTGTCAAAAAACTGTCAAATTCATATTCTTGGAAAAATAATGCATTTGTACTATAATGATAAACAATACTTCACCACATTAATTAACTAGGTGAAATTAAAAATCTTTATTACACACATTATGAAATAAAGGAATGATTAGTTTGAGTACAGGTGTAAAGGCAAACGACGTGAAGACAAAAACAAAAGGAGCAGATCTTGTTGTTGATTGTTTAATTAAACAAGGTGTTACACATGTTTTCGGTATTCCAGGAGCGAAGATTGACTCTGTATTTGATGTACTGCAAGAAAGAGGACCAGAGTTAATTGTTTGTCGTCATGAACAAAACGCAGCATTTATGGCAGCTGCTATTGGTAGATTAACAGGGAAACCGGGTGTGTGTCTTGTAACTTCAGGACCAGGGACATCAAATTTAGCGACAGGTCTTGTTACTGCGAATGCGGAGAGTGATCCCGTTGTTGCTTTAGCTGGTGCAGTTCCACGTACGGATCGATTAAAACGTACACATCAATCTATGGATAATGCTGCACTATTCGAACCAATCACAAAATATAGCGTAGAAGTAGAGCATCCTGATAATGTGCCAGAGGCATTAAGTAATGCATTCCGAAGTGCGACTTCCACAAATCCAGGAGCTACTTTAGTAAGTTTGCCGCAAGACGTTATGACTGCGGAAACGACTGTAGAGTCTATCGGTGCGCTTTCTAAGCCACAGCTTGGAATCGCTCCCACACATGAAATTACATATGTAGTAGATAAAATAAAAGCAGCGAAGTTACCGGTTATTTTACTCGGTATGAGAGCAAGCACAAATGAAGTGACGAAAGCTGTTCGTGAATTAATTGCGGATACAGAACTTCCTGTCGTTGAAACATATCAAGCAGCAGGTGCAATTTCGCGTGAGTTAGAAGATCATTTCTTCGGCCGCGTCGGTTTATTCCGTAACCAACCAGGTGATATTTTACTAGAAGAGGCGGACCTTGTTATTTCTATCGGTTATGACCCAATTGAGTATGATCCGAAATTCTGGAATAAACTTGGGGACAGAACGATTATTCACCTTGATGATCATCAAGCAGATATCGATCATGATTATCAACCAGAGCGTGAATTAATTGGTGATATCGCTTTAACAGTAAATAGTATCGCGGAGAAATTACCGAAACTTGTATTAAGCACGAGATCAGAAGCAGTGTTAGAACGATTACGCGCGAAATTATCAGAACAAGCAGAAGTTCCAAACCGTGCTTCAGAAGGTGTTACACATCCGCTGCAAGTTATTCGTACACTTCGTTCTTTAATTAGTGACGATACAACTGTGACATGTGACATCGGTTCACATTCTATTTGGATGGCAAGATGTTTCCGTTCTTATGAACCACGTAGATTATTATTTAGTAACGGTATGCAAACGTTAGGTGTTGCACTTCCTTGGGCAATTGCCGCTACTTTAGTTGAACCGGGCAAGAAAGTTGTTTCCGTGTCAGGTGATGGTGGTTTCTTATTCTCTTCGATGGAATTAGAAACAGCGGTACGTTTAAACGCACCGATCGTGCATCTTGTATGGAGAGACGGTACGTATGATATGGTTGCGTTCCAACAAATGATGAAATACGGTAGAACATCCGCTACAGAGTTCGGTGATGTTGATATTGTAAAATATGCGGAAAGCTTCGGTGCGAAAGGTCTTCGCGTTCATACTCCAGATGAATTAGAAGGTGTATTAAAAGAAGCACTAGCAGCAGATGGTCCTGTCATCATTGATATTCCAATCGATTACCGTGACAACATTAAATTAAGTGAAAAATTATTACCAAACCAATTAAACTAATGGAGGCAGATTTGAGATGACTGTTGCGCAATTAATTGATATTGATGCAAAAAGAACGAAAACGAGTAATGAAGTATATCAAACATCTACAATGCTTGCGCTATTAGATGGTATATATGATGGTGTGATTAGCTTTGAGGAATTGAAAGAACGTGGTGATTTCGGCATCGGCACATTTGATCAATTAGATGGTGAAATGATTGCATTTGATAACGAATTTTATCATTTACGTTCAGACGGTTCGGCAGAAAAAGTAGAACCGGAAGAAACAACACCGTTTGCGACTGTAACGTTTTTTGAAAAAGAAATGAGTTATACAGTAGAGCGCCCGATGAATCGTGAAGAAGTTGAGGCATTATTACATGAATTAATGCCGAGTAAAAACTTATTTTACGCTATTCGAATGGATGGTACGTTCCGTGAAGTAAGAACGCGAACTGTTCCAAGGCAAGAAAAACCGTATACGCCGCTTGTTGAAGTGACGAAATCTCAACCGATTTTTTCATTTAAACATACAGAAGGTACACTTGCTGGATTTTGGACACCAGATTACGCACAAGGTATTGGTGTAGCTGGTTTCCACTTACATTACATTGATGATGAAAGAAGCGGAGGCGGACATGTTTTCGACTATGTTGTTGAAAACTGTAAGATCCAAATTTGTCAAAAAGCTCATATGCATTTAGCACTTCCAGAAACAGCTGATTTTATGGCGGCTGAATTATCAAGAGAAAACTTAGAGGATAATATTGCAACTGCGGAAGGCGCGGAGTAAAAAAGAGAAGCCGATTTGGCTTCTCTTTTATTTTAGGTTACTCCCGATATGCGGAACAATGCTCATCAGAAATGAAATAATTCTCTTTACCAGTTAAGGCTGATACTTCTATTAATTGATGGCCAAGCTGATCCCACACTGTAATAGTATATAAGGATGACCATTCCATATTTCCACGTGCGAGTCGGAAAGAATAATAGTCGTTATCTGTTGTGACTAAAATTTTGTTATAAATAATATGTTTCGTTTTTCTATTTTGTAGAATAAGCACAAAGTCTAATTTATCTGCTGCTTTCGGAACTTGTAGTATTCGCGCTACAAACATTCCATTAGGGTTTTTCTTCGTTTTATATACTTTTTCTGATTCTATTTTTAGTTCAGGTTTGCCCCTCATAGTCTCTCCCTTTACATATGTTTATTTCTTTGAAACGAACGGATGCCCTTCATAATAAAAACGCCACGGATAATGTACAGCTTCTTCTGCATAGTCGATGTTAATGCGAGGTCCTGCTGTTATTTTATACCGTGATGATATGTGTTCTTCTTCCGGGACGAGTTCAATATGTAATGTGTCGCTTTGTAACGATACGCCTCGTTCTTCTAAAGTAATTTCGAGTGCACGGCATAGTTTGCCA
Source organism: Bacillus cereus (assembly GCF_007678085.1). Classification (GTDB taxonomy): domain Bacteria; phylum Bacillota; class Bacilli; order Bacillales; family Bacillaceae_G; genus Bacillus_A; species Bacillus_A cereus_BE. The sequence continues at coordinate 129,542 of NZ_VEDW01000003.1, forward strand.
GGGCCGTTCGTTAAATTTTTATACTGCGCTTTTGTAATGTCTATTTTGTTGTAGCGCGCGAGTTTTATTTCTTCAATCCCGTCTACCGGTTCAAGGGCTCGAATGAGAACACCTTGCGGGGTGCCAACTGGTGCTGTAATGACGTTAAAACAATGGTACATACCGTAAATTAAATATACGTAAGCATGTCCCGGTGCGCCAAACATGACTTCTGTACGGTCCGTTCGTCTACCTCCGTAACTATGCGCGGCTTTATCGTCGGGACCTTTGTATGCTTCTACTTCTACGATGATTCCGCTTCGTTTTACTCCGTCTACAATATGTACAAGTTTCTGTCCGAGTAATTTCTTTGCGACTTCTAACGTATCGCCTTCATAAAAGGAAGGTGGTGCCTGCATTGTACTATCTCCTTTGCTGAGTGTATATGTATATAGTAAACCAAATTTTCAGTAGTAATTCTAACTCGTTCTATTTGCTACATTTATTTCATAAATTATGGATAGAGTACAACAGCGAAGAGGGGGAGTGCGACATGATTTATCGCTTACTAGCTCTTAATATAGATGGGACACTACTATACAACAACGGAAAAATTGCAAAAGGATTACGAGAAACAATTGAATTTGTGAAAAGAAAAGATGTGTACGTTACATTATTTACGAGCCGTAATTTTCAGTCCGCTCATAAAGTAGCAAAGGCACTAAAATTAGATTCTATATTAGTGACACATGGCGGTGCTTTCGTTTCAGCAACGTTAGATAAGCCGTACGTTCAAAGAAGATTATCGGAAGAGAAGACGTTTAACATTGTGCAAGTGTTAGAGCACTTTGATTGTAACGTCCGCATTTCTCATGAACGTTTTTCAATCGGAAATCGTGAGAGAAATACACCAAACTTAATTGCGCGTACTGTATTATCAAGCGCAGATCCGCTATTTTATCCAGTTCAATTTGTAGACTCGTTAGGTGATGCGCTTCGTGATCATCCAGTAGCGGCACCAAAAATTGATGTTATTTTCCAAAGTAAAGGTGAAAAAGAACGAGGGTTAAATACATTACGAAAAGCATTCCAAGATATAGAGTATGTTGAGTGTGATTCAAAACGAATAGAAATTTTGCCGCAAAATGTATCAAAATTACGCGGATTACAATTGCTTGGAGAGCATTTAAATATTTCGCTAAACGAAATGGTTGCGATTGGAGATAGTTTAGAAGATCTAGAAGTAATTGAAAATGTAGGACTCGGGGTAGCGATGGGGAACTCGCCTGTAGAATTAAAGCAAGCAGCTGACTGGATTACACGTTCAAATAGTGAGAACGGTGTAGAGTATATGATTAAAGAACATTTCCGTAAGCAATTCCCGCTTCCGTTTTTGAAGAATCATAAAAATACGCCGAAATGATGAAAGAAAAACGTAGCTTTTTGGCTACGTTTTTTTATTAGTTTTATTCGAAAAATGAAAACGTTTTACCGGATAAATTGTGTCTGAGGTTCATACAATTTACTTGAATCATTTAGAAAACTGTTGTAAAGTGGGTGATGTTGCCAAAATAGTTACACCACATGAAATATTCTTCAGGTTAATTTTATTGAGCTCCTATACGTAAAAATATTTCCGCATGATAGTTTCGTTCACGTAGTATTTCAAAAATGAATTGTAGTAATTTTATTAATTAGTTGTAGAGTGTCTTTGTTTTATTTAAATGGATTATTTTAAGTTAATGTGAGTAAGGCTTGGTACATATGAAATGTACTTCTTTTTGTAGCTTTAGGAAATTTAAAAGGGGGAATGAATTTTTTGAGGAAATCATTTAATCAAAAAATAAAAAAATTAAGTAGTAGTTTTATAGTCGTGTTACTAGTATGTATGAATTTTCTAATCCATTTACCAAATAAAGCAGAGGCAGCTACACCAGAATTAAAAGGTTTAGGTGATGTATCTTATTACAATGCAATCATTTTTGGAGATCATAGTGCAACGAGTGCGGATATTGAGGGTGCGATGGCTGTTCAAAAAAATATGAATGCATCGAGTTATACAGTTTTAGCAGCTGCAACTGGAGCGTGGAACTTAGCTGGAGCACCATGGATAGATGAAGGGTATCCATCATTATTGCTAGGTGGTCAATTTACAAAAGCGGGAACAGGACAAGTAATTATTCAAGATGGAACAGTGGCGATGACAAAAGATGGTGACCCAGAAGGTGCAATGAAATCATCATATGACCGTATCTCTTATAAAGAGCAAGCGGAGATTAATGCTAAATTTAAAGAGTTTAGAAAAGACGTTGATAGTGTAATTGAGGATGCGGGCCAATTACATACTGATAAACCAAAACTTAATATGAGTTTTGGGATTGGTGAAGATGTAAAAAACCCTAATATTTATGTCTCTTCAGGCCAAACGGGAAAGAAAACATTTGATGTAACAGACGTTTTTCTTCCGAATGCAGATAATAAAGATTTTATTGTTATTTATTCAGATGCGGAAGAAGTGAGTTTTGGCGGCGGTGCAATTTTGTATGATACAAAAAACACTGGGATGGCTACAGACTTAATTAATACATCTCAAGCATATGATCCTAATTCATCTTTTACGGAGTTAGCTAGTAAAGTTATTTGGGTGTTTCCAAACGCTACAAAAATAACAACTAAAGGCTATGGTGTAGTAGGTAGTGTGTTTGCACCTAATGCAGTTGTAGATACAAAGGGTGGTTCAATTAACGGACAAGCCTTTGTTGGTGGATTACACCAAAGAGATGGCTTTGAGGTTCATAACTTTAAATTTAATTGGCCGAAATGGAATAAACCATCAGTTGAAAAAGTAACTGGTCAATTTGAAATTGTAAAAGTAGATGCAAGTGATGAAACAAAGTTATTATCAGGTGCAGAATTTGAAGTGTATAAAGATGGTAAACAAATAGATACATTACGAACAGATAAGACAGGTAAAGTAATCTCTAAGAAATTAGAACCAGGTAAATATACATTAAAAGAAACGAAAGCACCAGAGGGATATAAATTACTAAAAGAAGAAATTGAAGTTACTGTGGAAGAGAACAAAGTAGTACCGGTAATAGTTAAAAATGTGAAAGCGTTGGGAAGCTTACAAGTAGTCAAAAAGGATGCTGAGAGCAAAAATGTGCTAGAAGGCGCGGAATTTAGACTAAAAAACGAAAGCGGTCAAATGGTTGGAGAGGTGAAAACAACAAATAAAGATGGTGTTGTTACATTCGAAAACTTAGTGCCAGGTAAGTATACGTTAGAAGAAACGAAAGCACCAGAAGGTTACAAAGCGATAGACGTTACAGTAGAAGTAAACGTTGTAGCAAATAAAGTAGCGAAAAAAGAAGTATTGAATGAAAAAGAACCAAGTAAAGGTCCAGAAAACCCAG
>NZ_VEDW01000003.1:133034-133393 GCF_007678085.1 Bacillus cereus
AGGTGAAGAAACAGAAAACCCAGGTGGAGAGACAGAGAAACCGGGTGAAGAAACAGAAAACCCAGGTGAAGAAACAGAAAACCCAGGTGGAGAGACAGAGAAACCGGGTGAAGAAACAGAAAACCCAGGTGAAGAAACAGAGAAGCCAGGTGGAGAAACAGAAAACCCAGGTGAAGAAACAGAGAAACCGGGTGAAGAAACAGAGAAGCCAGGTGGAGAAACAGAAAACCCAGGTGAAGAAACAGAGAAGCCAGGTGAAGGAACAGAAAAACCAGGTGAAGAAACAGAGAAACCGGGTGAAGAAACAGAGAAGCCAGGTGAAGAAACAGAGAAGCCAGGTGAGGAAACAGAGAAACCGG
>NZ_VEDW01000003.1:133491-280223 GCF_007678085.1 Bacillus cereus
GGGTGGAGAAACAGAGAAGCCAGGTGGAGGAACAGAAAACCCAGGTGAAGAAACAGAGAAGCCAGGTGAGGAAACAGAGAAGCCAGGTGAGGAAACAGAGAAACCGGGTGGAGAAACAGAGAAGCCAGGTGGAGGAACAGAAAACCCAGGTGAAGAAACAGAGAAGCCAGGTGAGGAAACAGAAAACCCAGGTGAAGAAACAGAGAAGCCAGGTGAGGAAACAGAGAAACCGGGTGGAGAAACAGAGAAGCCAGGTGAAGAAACAGAGAAACCGGGTGAAGAAACAGAAAAGCCAGGTGGAGAAACAGAGAAACCGGGTGAAGAAACAGAGAAACCGGGTGGAGAAACAGAAAACCCAGGTGAGGGAACAGAAAACCCAGGTGAAGAAACAGAAAACCCAGGTGAAGGAACAGAGAAGCCAGGTGAGGAAACAGAAAAGCCGGGTGAAGGAATGGAAAATGTAGATAAAGAAAACCCTACCTTACCAGAAAAAGGACAAGGTGCGTCTCATGCACAACTCCTTCCAGCTACAGGACATGATATGAATTATCTTCCATTCGTTGGTTTTGCTCTTGTTTTATTAGGGATACGTCTTAGATTTATGATTAAAAATAGCTAATAGTTTTATAAAAGGCATAAGAGAAATGTTATCTCTTATGCCTTTTAGTTTTTTGTTTAAGCTTCAATAACTTTCAGCATTCGATTTAAAAATGCGGCTGCTTCAGCACGTGTTGCTGTGCCTTTTGGTACGAATTCATTCCGTTCGTTCCCTTTTACGATTCCGTATGCGTAAACATTTTGTAATGCTTTCTTATCGTAGGCTAAATCTTGGTCAGTGAATGGTAATTTCATTTCTTTTCTATAAATCCAGTTATATTCTAATGCACGATCAATCATAATAACAGCTTCATCACGTTTTATCGTAGCGGTTGGATCAAATTTATTATTTCCACGACCACTAATGATACCTGCGCTAGCGGCACGATTAATTCCGTCTACTAAAGATGGATGTGCTTCGTTTAAGTCTGTAAATTTAGCGTTTCCAGCAGGTAAATTTAAAGCTCGTGACATTAAATTTGCAAATTCAGCTCGTGTTACGAGGCGGTTTGGCCAGTAAGAACCGTTTCCGTCACCAAACATGATTTTCCTAGCTGCTAACTGACGAATGTCTTGCTCATACCAGCCGCCTGTAATGTCGTCTTTTTCATGAGGGACTTCTGGCGGCGGAATAACATCTTTACGATTTTCATTATAGTAAGCGTTCGTGCCTTTTAAGAAAGCATCCCATTGTCCGCGCTGAATCATAAATGCAGGGCAGTTTTTTCCGCTCCAAAATTGATGCTTTTGAACGTGATCTAGAGATATGTTTAATTCGTTCATTAAATAAGCAGCTAACTTGCGTGCATTTTCTACCGCTTTCGCATAATTTCCATCACTATTCACAGCAATTTCAATTCCGATAGATTCATAGTTTCCGGTCTTATTTCCAGCATGCCAACCAACTTCATTTAATGGAAGATGTTGATAAATTTCTTTGTCATCTACTGTAAAATGCCAAGATGCTGAACGATCAGTATTTCCGCGGGCTTGGCTATCTAAGTACTTCGCATGATTTAACGCGTTAGCACCTTTACTTGTATTAGCAGTTTCATGAATTGTAATGTATTTCGGTTCCATTGCGTAGCCAGGGCGAATATTTTCATTCCCTTTTGGAACGATCATTTCTTTAAATGTAACACCATAAACGTTATTTGTAGGCAAATTAGATGGTGTTTTAAAGAAAGTTGCGCTTCTCTTTTCGATAGAACCTGTTTTTTCAAATAATGATGCTTTCGTACCTTCAAATGTAGCTGAAGGTGCATAAATCCATTTTTCAGTTCCGTTCATTTGAATTTTAAACCAGTTCCCAGCTTGTTCAGTAGGAGCTACTGTTTGTGGCTGTAATGTCGCTTCTTCTTTAAACGATTGGAAAGGGAATGAATATACTGATGTTTCTTCTGTTACAATTAATTTTTGATCCGAGAGTTTATGAATCTCTTGTACTTCTAAACTATTATTTTCCTTATTAACCCAGCCAGAACCAAACGTAGTTTGTATATAATATGCATTCCCTTTTTTCTTCGTTGCTTTTACTACAGGTTCAGCAATTTCAATATTTGTTTTGGTTTTTAAGTCGTTTGAATCGTATAGTGGAAGTTTTGTTGATAAGTGGAGAAGATATTCGCCCGAGATTTCAAGGTCGTTTTCTTCGTCATGTCTATGCTGTTTTGCATGCTCTTCAATGCTTTTTAAAGCTTGTTCATCAATAGACAATTCCGCAGTTCTCTCTATATTTTCTGCGAATGAATGGGTAGGTGCTACAAATGTTTGTAATGCCAAAGATAGTGCTAAAATGTTGTAAAGCTTTTTTTTCATAGTTGTTTTAACACGTGATAGTCTTTATTGCGTGTTAAGAGTCCTCCTTTATATGTATTTAAATTAGTAGTAAGTACTAATACGTTCTAGATTGTAACAAGAGTATATTACAATGTCTATATAACTAGGAAAAGTTCGTTAAAAATCAATATTCAGTTTGTTTTAAATAGGATATCAAAATAAGGTAAAACCTTCTGTATTGACCTGCAAACGCCCTTCAAGTAAACTAAAGAGAGTTTGCAAATGAAAAGGTGATAATGTTGTTAATTTCAATTAAAACGTTACAAGATGATCGTTTTTTACGTCCGCTGCAAAATATTGGCGGCTTATTTTTTGAAGATAGTACGATTGGATTTGAACAAGAGGAAGCAAATCTAATTGTTGATTTACACATTGAAGAGAATGTGAAAGCATCTGCTCGTTTAACAGATGTTGCTACTGGAAATGTGTATGAAGAAACATTCGCAAAAGATTTATCTGCTTTCACAGATGAAAAAGAGCGTATGAAACAAGTGAAGCACGTTGTTTCTTATGTATATCTTTCTGTTCTTCAGCAGTTAACTGGTCTTGAACAAAGCTGGGGCATTTTAACAGGAGTTCGTCCGACAAAACTTCTTCATAAAATGCTTCAAAATGGTATGTCAAAAGAAGAAGCACACCAAGAACTTCGTGAAAGCTATTTAATTCATGAAGAGAAAATCGAACTTCTTCAGCGTATTGTGGATTGCCAATTAGCGGTAGTTCCGGATTTATACCGTTTGAAAGAGGAAGTAAGTATTTATATCGGTATTCCATTCTGCCCAACAAAATGTGCATATTGTACATTCCCGGCGTATGCAATTAACGGACGCCAAGGCTCTGTTGATTCATTCTTAGGTGGTTTACATTATGAAGTTCGTGAAATTGGTAAGTTTTTAAAAGAAAAAGGTGTAACAGTTACGACGATTTATTACGGCGGTGGTACACCGACAAGTATTACAGCAGAAGAGATGGATATGCTGTATGAAGAAATGTATGAAGCGTTCCCAGATGTGAAAAATGTGCGTGAAGTAACAGTTGAGGCAGGTCGCCCAGATACAATTACGCCAGCGAAGCTAGAAGTGTTAAATAAATGGAACATTGACCGTATTAGTATTAATCCGCAGTCATACCATCAAGAAACACTAAAAGCAATTGGGCGTCATCATACTGTAGAAGAAACAATTGAGAAGTATCACTTAGCTCGTGAAATGGGAATGAACAATATTAATATGGACTTAATTATTGGTCTTCCTGGTGAAGGGCTAGATATTTTCAAGCACACGTTAGATGAGACAGAAAAGTTAATGCCAGAATCGTTAACAGTTCATACGTTATCATTTAAACGTGCTTCTGAAATGACGCAAAACAAACGTAAATATAAAGTAGCTGGTCGCGAAGAAATTACAGCGATGATGCACGAAGCAGAAGAGTGGACGCAAAAGCATAATTACGTACCATATTACCTATATCGTCAAAAGAATATTTTAGGTAACTTAGAGAACGTTGGTTATGCAATGCCGACGCAAGAAAGTATTTATAACATTGTTATTATGGAAGAAGTTCAATCAATTATCGGACTTGGTTGTGGTGCATCAAGTAAATTTGTTCATCCGAAAACAGGTGCAATTACGCACTTCGCAAATCCGAAAGATCCAAAATCATATAACGATGGCTTCGTAAAATATACAGAAGACAAACTGAAAATTTTAGAAGAGCTATTTGTATAAGAAGAAAGAGGTTGTTCCAATTTGGAACAGCCTCTTTTTATTCCACTACTTGTAGGTTGATTAAAGTTTTTCTTTATAGTGTCAGTTTTTGTCGGTGAGTCGATATATTCGAAAAAAAGCCGAAATAATTTCACTTACCGATAAGCGGAACCGTTTGTAAAACTATGTCGATAATAATCAGAAAAATTAGTCAAATCATTAGAGGACAATGTCTACTTATGGACGAAATGATAGATTTATGAAAGAGAAAAGGGGGAAATTGTTGGCATGTACATGACGATAGGGAGAATATTTGATTTAGCTGTTGGTAAGTATCCGAATAAAGAGGCGTTAGTAGAGCCGGAAAAAAACATTCGCTGGACATATAAACAGTGGGATGAGCAAATAAATAAAACGGCGCAAGCCCTGTTGAAAGAAGGGGTAAGAAAGGGAGATACTGTATCTGTTTACTTATATAATTGCCGTGAATTTGTAAACGTTTACTTAGCCTGTGCGAAAATTGGGGCAATCTTTAACCCGATTAACTTCCGTTTAAAAGCAAAAGAATTATCGTATATCCTTCAAGATGCAGCCTCAAAAGTAGTAGTCTTTGAAAAAGCGGTTGAATCAACTGTTGCCATCATTGAACGAGATTTTCCAAATTCGTCTTTTTGGTATGTAGAAGACGATACACCTTCTTATGCTAGTTCTTACCATGAAAAAGTAAATGAAGCATCAGCTGAAAAAGTAGATATTGAAGTCGATGAAATGGATTATTGTTCTATGTTATATACGAGCGGTACGACTGGTCATCCGAAAGGCGTACTACATCGCCATCGTGAAATGGCTGAGCATAGTATGATTTGTACGTATTTCATAAAATATAACAGAGATAGTGTCGGGCTTGTAGTTGCGCCTTTATATCATTGCGGGGAGTTAAATGCTGGAATCATTCCGCGCATTCAAGTTGGTGGAAAGAATGTTATTTTACATCACTTTGATACGGATAGAGTATTACATACGATTCAAGAAGAGAAGATTACGACGTTTTTTGCAGCACCGACGATGTGGAATATGTTACTGCAAAAAGATTTAACACAGTACGATTTAACTTCGATGAAGATTGGTGTTTATGGAGGAGCGGCGATGGCTCCAGCGCTAGTGAAGGAATGTAAAGAACGTCTATATATTGATCTTGTACAAATTTACGGAATGACAGAAATGGGACCAGTAGTTGCGTTTCTCGTAGAAGAAGATCAAATTACGAAAGCAGGTTCAGCGGGAACACCATGCTTTAGTCATGAAATCCGTATTGTAAAACCGAACGAAGATGCACCAGCAGAGCCGGATGATGTATTGCCTCCTTATGAAGTTGGGGAGATTATTTTGCGCGGCCCAACTATGATGGCTGGTTATCATAACCGAGAAGAAGCAAATGCAAAATCGATGTATAAAGGATGGTATCACTCTGGTGATTTAGGTTATTTCGATAAAGATGGCTATTTATTCGTCGCAGATCGTGTGGATGATATGGTAATTAGCGGAGGCGTTAATATTTATCCACGTGAAATTGAAGATTTCCTTCATAGTCATCCTGGTGTATTAGATGTTGCGGTGCTTGGTGAGCCAGATGAGTTATGGGGAGAACGTGTTGTAGCCATTGTTGTAAAGAAAGATGAAGCGATTACAGAAGAAGATTTGGAAATATATTGTAAAGAAAGTGATGAATTAGCAGATTATAAACGTCCGCGTCATTATTTATTTGTGGATGAACTTCCTCGTAATGCGAGTGGAAAATTACAGAAGTTTGTGTTGAGAGAGTCTTTAAAAGGGGCAAAAAAATAGAAAGTGGGGGATACCCACTTTCTATTTTTATTTACGTGAAAATCCTTCTTCATCAAGGTATTCCGCAGCTTCTGGATAAGAGTTGAATGTACCGTCTAAGTTTACACCAGCGTACACGTTCCACATATCATCCTCTGAGATAAGAGTAAGGATATGGCCGTCTTCGTTATGCCATTCTTCTTCTTTCGCAGGTTCTGCAGGAACTACGATTTCTTCTTGTGATAATAGTTCAATTGATTGCTCAATTACTGAACGTAACTCTTCTGCTGAAAACTCGCGGATGTTAATCATACCTTTATCATCCGTTTTATAGCCTTTAATACCATTTGCATATACAAATCCGTTTCCGTTTGGATGTAAATGATATACAACGTTCTTTTTATCTAAACGACTTTCTTCAAAGTGAAAGTTCACGCGTTTTAATGATACGTTCTTTCTTTCTAATTCAGGGAAAGATTCAATAATCGATAATTTTTCTTCAAAAGTTAGCATAGTGCCTCCAAATATATAATAAAAGATTTAATTTATCTATTATAGCACAGTTACAATGGTTTCCAAAGATAAGGCGAGGCTTATAATTGAATGCGTTTACGTCACGATACTGTAAAAAGTCGACTAACGAATATATTCTTTTAGGTGTACAATGGAACGTGGACTTAATGTGAAGGTGGTTATTATATGTTTCAAAGAATAGCAAAGGAATGTTTAGCAGGTTTTACTGTTGCGATTGTTGCGTTGCCACTTGCCATTGCGTTTGGTATTGCTGCAACGGGAACGTCTGAAGGAGCACTAGTCGGATTGTATGGTGCGATTTTTGCAGGTTTATTTGCGGCTTTATTTGGCGGGACGCCAGGTCAGGTTACGGGGCCAACTGGACCGATTACGGTTATTGCAACAGGGGTTATTGCGACGCATGGATTAGAGGCGAGTTTTATAGCCTTTATGATGGCGGGACTGTTCCAAATTTTATTTGGTGTATGTAAGCTTGGCTCTTACGTTCGATATATTCCGTATCCTGTCGTTTCAGGATTTATGAACGGTATCGCATTAATTATTATTTTAGGTGAAATGAAGCATGTGCAAAATAGTTTTCTACTCGTAGTATTAACGATTATTGTCATGATTGTTTCTGGAAAATGGATTAAGGCCATTCCATCTAGTTTAGTTGCATTAGTTGGTGTGACTGCTTTGCTTCCTTTATTTTCTTCTGCGTTAGAAGGGCTTACAGTGAAGTTACCGATTATCGGCAATCTGTCATTAAATAAGGTGATTGAAAAGATTGGAACGATTCCAGAAGCAATGCCAACGCTTCATATTCCATCTTTAAGTGGAACAGGCTTAGCGGAACTTATTTTACCAGCGCTTAGTATTGCTTTATTAGGATCGATTGACTCGTTGTTAACATCGGTCGTAATGGATAATGTGACGGGTACACGTCATAAAAGTAATAAAGAACTGGTCGGACAAGGTATCGGTAATATGGTGAGCGGATTGTTTGGCGGGTTAGCAGGGGCAGGTGCGACTGTACGGTCTATCGTTAATATAAGAAGTGGCGGTAAAACGGCGCTTTCAGCAAGTATGCATAGTGTTATATTATTTATTTTCATTATGGGACTTGGATCAGTTGTACAATACATCCCACTTGCTGTATTATCAGGTATTTTAATTTTAACTGGTATTGGCATGTTTGATTGGGAAAGCATGAAGAAAATGCATGTAGCACCAAAAGGTGATGTCATCGTTATGCTCATAACGATGGTTGTTACAGTGAAGTTTGATTTAATGATCGCTGTTGCGTTCGGTATTATTCTTTCGTTCATTATATACATGGTGAAATGTAAAGAACGTAAAGCTTCTATTGTAAAAGAAAAGGAAGCGACGTATAAAATTAAAGGCCCACTTTCTTTCTTAACAGTGGATCGTATTTTTTATGCTTTACAAGACGTAAAGTCTCCGGTTGTTTTACGTATGAAAGATGTGCGCTATATGGATGTATCAGGAGCTATGGCATTATTAAACTTTGTTGAGCAGTCGGATAAAGCGGGCGCGAGTGTGACGCTGGAACATGTACATCCGCATGTTGAAAAGACGATAGTGACGCTAGCAAACGATGAGCAAAAAGATAAATTACAATTTTTGGAAACTGAAGCGATATAATAATAAAAACTTTCACATGGAATACATTGTAGAGTGTGAAGGTTTTTATTATTTTTCCCTTTGTTTTTAATATGTGAAATTCGTATATCTAGATGTTGTACGTTTATTGATAATTGATTTTCTACACAATATAGTAACATCTTAGATTAGCAATGTGCTATTATAAGAAGGTATATGAATTTTGAGATTCCTTTATATTCAGAAGGAAGAGCTTTAAGCTGGAGGGAATATTTGATGTACAAACAGTTACCACATGGAGTGAAGATCGGGATTACGCGATCAATTGTTGTTTCTTTTGAGAAGTATATGAAAGAAATTGAATGGAATGAAGAAAAATTTGATATGCAGCAATTTGTTGAACAGTGGAAACAATATTTATACACAAAATCAACTTGGATTAATAAAGTAGATGATGAGTTGAAAGAACATCCAGATTTCCATCAAGCGTTAGCAGTGAAAGTGAATGAAAAAATTAACGAGCTTATTAATGAAGAGCCGAGCGAAGAGCAAGTAGAGCAATTAAAGAGGAATAAAGTGGAACACGTAGATGAAATGTGCAGATTAGAAGCTGAATATCATATTGAATGTTTATTAGTAACGAAGTAAATTTTACATAAAGAAAGAGCCTGTCCAAGGAGGTGTGATGACCATCTTTTTGAACAGGCTTTTTGTATGAAAAAGAATAAGAGAGGCTGCTTCTAGAAGCAGCCTCTCTTATTAGTCTTGTGGTACAAACGCTTTCCAAGAAGATAAATCCATATCTTCTTTTAATATAGATGAAGCAGGGAAGACAAATGACCACGGTTTTGTAGTGTTCGCTTTAATTTCAAGATTCGGTAATGTGAAAGCTCCTTTCACAACAACTGCACCTGCAGCATCTTCAATATGAAGAGGAAGTTGCTCTAGTTGAATCGTGTCTTTGCAACCGTTACGAATAAGAAGCGTTGTATGTAAATCACCGTTTTCTTTTCTTGCAGCTTGCAGACCTAGGAAGTTAATTTCACCATCATTTGGAGATGTTAAATTGTCTACGAAATTACGTAAAGCTTCTTTGCTTGCTTCAGGTAACTGAGCTTCCCAAGATGGGTCTAAATCTAATGCATGCTTACTTTCAAGTTCAAATGCTAATTCCCAATCTTTTTGCGATAATTCAGCATCTGTAATTGTTTCTTGCTCAAATGTAAAGATGAATGGCATATTTACATTTGCAGGAATATCTCCTAATGCAGAAAGGTTAAATGTTTTGCGAGCGCATAGTTTCTTCTCTTTATTTAGAAGGATTAATGTCACCTCTTCGAAAGAAATTGGTTTCGGAACAGTGCTGCGAATAAATACAGCTACGTCATAACCATTATCACGTTTTTCAATCTCAATTCCAGATAAAGAAATTTGATATTCTTGTAAACGTGTTAGTTCTTTATGTAAAAATTGATAAATGTATTTTTGTTCTTGTGCTACTGTACCCCAGCTTGGGTGGAAGTAAAGCGTTGGTTTTACAGTTTTATTTTCAGTATTTGTTTCTTCTTGTCCGAATAATTGATTACTAGAGACAGTTGTATCTTTTCCGCTTTTCTTAGCTCTTTTTAGAAATGATAACATAATCTTTCACCTCGTTATTGTACGTTTTCAGGAACACCTAAATGTCTTGCAACATAGCGGCACATTTCTTTTTCGAAATTACCATATGTGTATAAAAAGATATCTAAACCTTCTTTTTGATAAAGACGAGTAGGGTCTTCTTGTTGATATTGTCTTAGCCCGATGCCTTCTTTTAAGTGGGTCATTGCATCTAAGTGATTTACCCAGTTCTGATCTAGGAAATGAAGGGCAACATAGCGTAGCGACTGTTGTAAATCAGTATGGCTATTTAGTTCATTTACGCGCTCTTTATAAAGAGATAATGTTTCTTTCAAAACGGATTGTAAATCTTCCGGTGAATGTACATTATTCGCTGATAGTGATGGCATGTTTTCTACTGGTAAAATTTCGCTTATATTTTCTGTTAAACGAGCGAAATCCCATTCTTCCGGAAGCATACCTTCTAAAAGATATTGCTTAGAAATGGCTTCTACAGCATGATCAATCATTGGGATAATAATTTCAATCATATTTGTATCTTCTTGTAACAAGTTATTACGTAATTTATAAATAACGTTACGTTGGTCATTTATTACATCATCTAACTTTAAATTGTACTCACGCATTGAGAAATGGCTGCCTTCACAAATCAATTGTGTACGGTTCACGAAATCATGGACTTTAGAAGTTAGAATAAGTCCTGTTTCATCTGTTTTCAGTGATTTAGTTACTTTCTCGATTTCTTCTTGTGCGAAGCGTTTTAGCATTTCATCTTCTAAAGAAAGGAAGAACTGAGAGCTACCTGGATCTCCTTGACGACCAGCACGACCTTTTAATTGATTGTCAACGCGTCTTGATTCATGGCGTTCTGTCCCAATTACATGTAATCCACCAATTTCATGGACACCCTCGCCTAGTAAAATATCAGTACCTCGTCCGGCCATATTCGTCGCAATTGTAATTTGTCCTATTTGTCCAGCTGTTGCGATTAAATCGGCCTCTTGTTCTGCGCTTTTTGCATTTAATAATTGATATGTAATATGCGCTTCATCTAAGTAACGAGCAACGGTTTCTGATTGTAAAATAGACATTGTCCCAATTAAAATCGGGCGTCCTTGTTTATTGTGTTTTATAACATCTTCACGTACAGCTTTATATTTAGCATCGGCTGTTACGTACACGACGTCATTTTTGTCTTCACGAATGATAGGACGGTTTGTCGGAATCGGCATAACTTCCATGTTATATACACGGTTAAATTCTTTTTCTTCTGTTTTTGCTGTACCTGTCATACCAGATAATGCTGGATACATACGGAAGAAGTTTTGAATTGTAATGGACGCTTGTGTTTGGTTTTCATCAGTGATTTCTAAACCTTCTTTTGCTTCAAGAGCTTGGTGTAAACCATCACTTAAAGAGCGACCATCCATAACGCGGCCCGTGAAAATATCTACAAGTAGAATTTTTTCATCATGTACAATATAGTCAACATCACATTGGAAAGCGACATGAGCTCGTAATGCTTGAATCATATAATGGTATAAAGTTTGATGCTCTAAATCGTATAGGTTATTGATATCAAATAAATCTTCTATTTTTGTAATACCGTCTTCTGTAAAACTAGCAGATTTCGTTTCTGCATCGTACGTGTAATGAAGAGTATCCTGGAATGATTTAATAACTTTTGCACATAAATAGTGTAAATCAGAGCTGCTTGATTTCTTACCAGCGATAATAAGAGGCGTCTTCGCTTCATCAATTAAAACGCTATCAATCTCATCGATAATAGCAAAATGATAGGGACGTTGTACCTGATCACTTTTTGAAGCGGCCATATTATCACGTAAATAGTCAAAGCCAAATTCTGTTCCAATACCATATGTAATATCAGCTTCGTAAGCAAGTTTCTTTTCGGTAGGATCGATTTGAGGAATATTCAATCCAACCTTTAAGCCTAGAAATTCATGAACTTGGCCAATTAATTCTTTATCTCGTTTTGCTAAATAGTCGTTTACAGTAATTACGTGAACGCCTTTTCCTTCAAGAGCACGTACGTATGTTGGAAGAGAAGAAACTAATGTTTTTCCTTCGCCAGTTGGCATCTCTGCAATATTACCTTCTAATAGTACAAGGCCACCAATTAACTGCACATCGTAGTGACGTAATCCAAGTACACGCTTTGCTGCTTCACGTACAACAGCGAACGCCTCTACTTTTATATCATCCACTGTTTTTCCGTCGTTTAGCATGTTTTTAAATGTAATAGTTTTATGGCGTAAGTCTTCATCAGATAAATCAGATATTTTTACTTCTAGATTATTAATTTCTTGAACAAGTTGTTCATATTTTTTTAGTTTTCTCTTTTGAGAATCTCCTAACAGCTTTTTTACCGAATTCAGCATGTTGTAAACACTCCTCTTACTGACAATAGCTACATTATAGCACATGTTTATCTGGAATAAGTAGAAGTAGTAAATTGAAGAAAAAACTGGATAAAAATAAGGTGTTATGACATATGATATATTTAAAAGGCATAAAGAAAGAGAGTATTCAATGTATAATAAATTTGGTATGATAACTAAATGAGATAAAGTGAAATTTTTCTAAAAAGAGAAGAATATAGTTATCTCGTTTTATGATGTAATATGTATGGAAATTATATATTGAAAGAAAAGAGCTAGAAGATGAATAATAAGTTTGTGAAAGGCGCTGCGATTTTAACGATTACAACGTTTCTATCGAAAGTGTTGGGGAGTTTTTTTCAAATCCCGTTACAAAATATAGCCGGAGATGAAGTGCTTGGAATCTTCCGCCTTGTTTTTCCTGTATATATGATAGCCTTAACTTTATCAGTAGCGGGAGTACCGCTAGCTATATCAAAGTTAATCGCTGAACTTCATGAGAAGAATGACCAGGACGGAATTGCTAAACTATTTACGTCAGCATCTATTATTGGAGTAATATTTGGAGTGCTTGGATTTTCAGTTATTATGATTGGATCAAGTATGTTTGCAAATATGCTTGGCGGACAAGATACGAGACTTCCATTAATCATCACTTCGTTTGCTTTATTAATCGCACCATATATGGCGGTGTATCGAGGATATTTCCAAGGTTTTGGAGATATGATTCCTACCGGAGTGTCACAAGTAATTGAGCAATTCGTTCGTGTTTTCTTTATGTTAGCAATTGCATTCTTATTTGTATCTTTGAATAAAGATAGTGATGTTGTAACAGGCGGTGCAATGATTGGTTCTTGCCTTGGGGTAATTACGTCACTTATCTATTTGAGATTGAAGTATGTAAAAAGTATATATCGTTATAAAAGTAATACATATTCACTGCAAGACTTTAAAGATAATGCAAAAAAGATACTTCAGGTTTCGATTCCAATTGCAATTGGTGCATTATCGATGCCGTTGTTAAATTTAGTTGATTCTGTAACGATTCCACATATGCTACATGAATCCACTACAATGATTCAAGAACAATTTGGTATATATAGTCGTGGCTTTGCATTTACACAATTAATTGTCGTGTTTGCAAGCGCGATGGTATTTCCGTTAATCCCGTTGTTAACTGCTGCATTAACAAAGAAAGATATAGCACTAGCAAAACATACAATTGAACGAACAAATGAGCTTGCTCATGTTTTAACAACGCCGATAACAATCTGGCTCATGGCGCTTACAGTCCCGTTAAATGTTGGGTTGTTTACAGATGCTAAAGGGAGCGGCATGTTAGCTATTTTAATTGGTAGTTCGTATTTCACATCACTTATGGTATTATCAATAGGAATTTTGCAAGGCATTAACCGTTCTAAGCAAGCTGCGTGGATAGTTGTTGGAGCGAGTTTTGTAAAAGTCATATTAAATATAGTACTCGTAAGTCAATTTGGCATAACTGGCGCGGCTTATAGTACACTTATCATATATATCATGATTTGTATCGTAAATTATATATACATTCGAACAGAATTGGCTTATTCGATTCGCATGGGGAGATTTTTTGCTGTAATCGGAGTATCTAGTATAGTAGGTATAGGATTATATTTCACATCTACTGTAATAAATGTGGTAGATTCTAGACTTATTGCAGTAATATATAGTGGTTTAGCATTATGTGTGGCGTTGTTCATATATGGCATATGCGCATTAAAGTTGAACTGGATATCCAAAAAGCAAATTCCATTTTTACGTAAGTAAATTTGTCTATAAATAAGTATGGTTATTTATATGTTTGTGAAAGAAATCAATTTGAAGTTATCCAACTTTTCTTATTAAAGAGTTGATAGCAATTTGTTGAATGACAAAAAGTTGATTGCGAAATGTTGGAGGAGATTAAGAGTGCGGTTAGTTTTATCAGGATATTATGGTTTTTATAATGTTGGGGACGAAGCAATTTTGCAATCAATTATTAAAGCGCTACATGAAGAGGATCCTACTCTGGAGCTTGTTGTACTTTCGAATGACCCCGACTATACAAGAAAAATGTACGGTGTAGAGGCAGTAAATCGTTGGGATATAAGAGCAATCTATAAGGAAATAAAGAGAAGTAATGGTTTAATTAGCGGAGGGGGAAGTCTCCTTCAAGATAAAACGAGTATTAAAAGCATTTTGTACTATACAGGTATTATGCGGATTGCTCGTTTTTTGAAGAAGCCGTATTATATTTACGCGCAAGGAATTGGTCCAATTACGAAAAGACAAAATCGTTTATTAGTGAAATGGCAAGTATCAAAAGCGGCGTATATATCAGTTCGTGATGAAGATTCATTTTTGTATTTAAAAGAAATGGGTATTAAGAAAGATATCGAACTAGTTCCAGATCCAGTATTGGCATGTCAACCAGAAGGAATGAAGTCGGAGTGGCTGCAAAAACATTCGATTCAAGGGAAAGTAATTGCAGTTAGTGTGAGGTATTGGGACGCGAAAGAAGATTATATGAAGAAGCTAGCAGATACGCTGAAAAAATTTAAGCGTGATGGATATCATATTTTATTCGTACCAATGCATGGACCATTTGATCAAAATGCATCACGCGATATTATTAATTTAATGGGCGAAGAAGCTCATATGCTTCCGTATAAGTTGGATATCCATGAGAAAATTTCAATTTTGTCGGAATGTTCGCTTCTAATAGGGATGAGACTTCACGCGCTCATATTATCTGCGGTTGCTAATATTCCTATGGTCGGTGTTTCATATGATCCAAAGATTGATTCATTTTTACAACAAGTAAATCAGCCGATTATCGGAAACGTGGATGGTGACTGGACGGCTGAAACTTTGTATAATGTGGCAACGAAGCAACTAGAACAAAAAGAATATGTACAAGCAACATTGGAACAAAGAGTAGAAGAATTGAGAGAACAAATTTCAACAGCGTCTCGATACATCATAAGTGACTTGAATTCAAAAGAGTTCGAAAAAAGGGGAATGTAATCTTAATTTAAGAGGACATCCTCTTTTTTATTTTTTGAAAAAAAGAAAATGTCGAAAAAAACGAAACATTTGCAGAAAAATGTCGAATTATATAAGTGGTTTTAAATGTATGCGCATAAAAAATGAAGTTTGACAGATAAGATGTATGTTTGATAATCCTAACATTCATATATAGGTAATGTTAGGATTTTGCGTTTTAGTTGGTAATTATAAGAAAATAGGTTTGGTAATTTCGAAAAATCGGACGGTAAGAAAAGTGTCGAATTATACAAAAAATAACTGTCGATTAATGTCATAATATCTTTATAGCTGGATATTGAAATTGTAAACGTTTTTCTGCTATAGTTGTAAATGGTTATGAAAAAATTATTTGAAATGTAATTCTGACGCGTTTTTCCGTATATTTGAAATATCCCGATTTTAAAATCCAGATTTTTGAAATAAAAGTCGAAAAAACATCCGTTCAGAATTTCGAAAATTCACCTTTTTGTCGAATTTCAGATTTTTAATTGGATAAAAATGGTGTATAATTTCTTTGTGATTCTATACAAAGAATACGTTAACCACATTTATATCTACTAGTTTCAAAAATAAATAGAATATCTATTTAAAAACGTATGGAACTAGTATTACATTCCTAAGGAGGAAATATATAAAATGGCAAAGACTAACTCTTACAAAAAATTAATCGCTGGTACAATGACAGCAGCAATGGTAGCAGGTGTTGTTTCTCCAGTAGCAGCAGCAGGAAAATCATTCCCAGACGTTGAACCTGGTTCTTGGAGTGCAGAGTACATTGATTATTTAGTAGCTAAAAAAGCAATCGAAGGTAAGCCAGACGGAACATTCGCTCCAACTGAAGCAATTGATCGTGCTTCTGCAGCAAAAATTATGGCAATTACATTAGGTTTAGAAGTTAAAGATGGTGCAACACCAACTTTCAAAGATGCTAAAGATTCATGGGCTGCTAAATATATCGCAGCTGTTGAACAAGCTGGTGTTATTTTAGGTGATGGAACTGGTAACTTCAATCCAAACAATAAAATTGACCGTGCTTCTATGGCATCTATGATTGTAAAAGCTTACAAATTAGAAAGCAAAGTAAGTGGAAAATTAGAAACTACATTCCCTGATTTAAAAGATCACTGGGGTGAAAAAGATGCTAACATCTTAGTTGCTTTAGGTATTACTAATGGTACTGGTAATGGTTGGGAGCCAGATAAATCAGTAACTCGTGCAGAAGCTGCTAAATTCATTGCTAAGACTGACAAAGAGTTCGGTAAAGAAGCAGTAACAGTTGAATCTGCTAAAGCAGTTACAACTCAAAAAGTAGAAGTTAAATTCAGCAAAGCTGTTGAAAAATTAACTAAAGAAGACGTTAAAGTAGCTAACAAAGCTAACAACGATAAAGTATTAGTTAAAGATGTAAAATTATCAGATGACAAAAAATCTGCTACAGTTGAATTATATAGCAACTTAGCGGCTAAACAAACTTACACTGTAGATGTAAACAAAGTTGGTAAAGCAGAAGTAACTGTAGGTTCTTTAGAAGCAAAAACAATTGAAATGGCTGACCAAACAGTTGTAGCTGATGTGGCAACTGAATTAAAATACACAGTTAAAGATGAAAACGGTACTGAGGTTGTTTCACCAGCAGGTATCGAATTTGTAACTCCAGCTGCAGTTGAAAACGGAAAAATTACTTTAGCAAAAGGTACTTCAACTACTGTAAAAGCTGTTTATAAAAAAGACGGTAAAGTAGTAGCTGAAAGTAAAGAAGTAAAAGTTTCTGCTGAAGGTATCGCAGTATCTGCAATCTCTAACTGGACAGTAGTTCCTAATGCAACAGATGCTAAATTTGATGCAACTGACTTCAAACAAAACAATAAAGTATATGAAAACGATGACGCTGTTTTAAAAGTTCAATTAAAAGACCAATTTGGTACTGTAGTAACTGATGTAACTAAACTAAAAGTAGAATTTGAATCTTTAAATACAGAAGCAGTAGTAGTAGACAAAGCTACTGGTAAAATTACTGTATTAGGTACAGGTGGAAAAGCACCAGTAAAAGTAACTGTTAAAGATGAAAATGGTAAAGAACTTGCTTCAAAAACAGTTGAAATTGAAGCTTTTGCTCAAAAAGCAATGAAAGAAATTAAATTAGAAAAAACTAACGTAGCTCTTTCTACACAAGATGTAACAGACTTAAAAGTAAAAGCTCCAGTTCTAGATCAATACGGTAAAGAGTTCGCAGCTCCTGTAGCAGTGAAAGTACTTGATAAAGATGGTAAAGAAGTTGCAAGCAAAGACTTTGCTAAATATGTGAATAAAGAATTAGTTTTAAATGCAAAAGGACAAGCTGCTGGTAAATATACAGTAGAATTAACTGCAAAATCTGGTGAAAAAGAAGCTAAAGCTACATTAACTTTAGAATTAAAAGATCCAGGTGCATTCTCTAAATATGAAGTTCGTGGCTTAGAAAAAGAGTTAGATAAATATGTTACGGATGAAAACAAAAAGAATGAAATGACAGTTGCAGTTCTTCCTGTGGATGCAAACGGATTAGTATTAGCTGGTAAAGAAGCAGCTACAATTGAAGTAACTACAACAGATAAAGAGGGTAAAGAAGTACCTGCAGATGCGACTAAAGTAGCTGTGAATAAGGAAACTGGAACAATTACTGTAAGTCCACAAGCAAAAGCTGGTGAAACTTATAAAGTTGCTGTTAAATTACAAGATGGTAAATTAATCACAACTCACTCATTCAAAGTTGTTGATACAGCACCAGCTGCTAAAGAATTAGCAGTAGAATTTACAAGCACATCTCTTAAAGAGGTAGCTCCAAACGCTGATTTAAAAGCTGCACTTCTAGATATCTTGTCTGTTGATGGTGTACCTGCAACTACAGCAAAAGCAACAGTTTCTAAAGTAGAATTTGTTTCTGCTGACACAAATGTTGTAGCTGAGAATGGTACATTTGCTGCAAAAGGTACAACATCTATCTATGTGAAAGGCATGACAGTTGTAAAAGATGGAAAAACACAAGAAGTAAAATTTGATAAAGCTGTACAAGTTACAGTTTCTATTAAAGAAGCAGCACAAAACTAATTTAAAATCATTTGATACATGAAATGATTAATAAAAGCCTATGAGAAAATAGACAAAAGTCTATGAGTATCATAGGCTTTTTATTTTGATCTTACTTCATGTACATTTGAGATTAAAGGGAATAGTTTTATTGAGAAACAAATCGAAAACGGTTTCAAAAATAGAGGAACACCCCATTGATATGTAAATTATTTGTAAATTCACACCTTTTTTTGTTAAAAAAACATTCGAAAAGAAGAATAAAATGTCGAAATACAATAATTTCAGTCGAATGTAGTCTGAAAATTGTATTTATTGTAAAAAATATTTGAGTGATAAAGTGGAAATATGTGCTATAATTCCAATTGTGTATTCGATATGAAAAATATACGAAGCGCAGTGAGAGTGGTTTAGCGGAAAACAGTTTATTCATTTCTATATTTGAGTATTATTAATATAAAAATAATACGATAAAAAGACTGAATTATCAGAATGTGTCGAATCTTCTTTTGAGAAAGTTCTTGATAACGAATGGTTTTGTATAGTATGATGAACTTGTTTCAAAAAATGGTATTTAAACCTTATATTTACATCTAACGGTTTGTATCATTTTATTATGTGAACTACTTTTCATTATAGTATTTTTGTTTGTGTTTTTATTGTTTTATGGCTTTTCTAACTAGCTAGTTTTCAAATTTAATATGATATGAAACTAGTAGCATATTCCTGAAGGAGGAAATTTATAAAATGGCAAAGACTAACTCTTACAAAAAAGTAATCGCAGGTACGATGACAGCAGCAATGGTAGCAGGTGTTGTTTCTCCAGTAGCAGCAGCAGGTAAAACATTCCCAGACGTTCCAGCTAATCATTGGGGATTAGATTCTATCAATTACTTAGTAGATAAAGGTGCAATCGAAGGTAAGCCGGATGGTACATACGCTCCAGCTGAAGAAATTGATCGTGCTTCTGCTGCGAAAATTATGGCAATTACATTAGGTTTAAAAGTTGAAGAGGGTGCACAACCATCTTTCAAAGATGCTAAAAATCATTGGGCTTCTAAATACATTGCAGCTGTTGAAAAAGCGGGTGTTGTTAGAGGTGATGGTAAAGAAAACTTCGCTCCAGATAAAAAGATTGACCGTGCTTCTTTCGCTTCTATGATCGTAGGTGCTTATAACTTAAAAGATAAAGTGAACGGCGAGTTAGTTACAAAATTTGAAGATTTATTAGATCATTGGGGTGAAGAAAAAGCCAACATCCTAATCCACCTTGGACTTTCTGAAGGAACAGGCGGTAACAAATGGGAGCCAGACAAATCTGTATCTCGTGCAGAAGCAGCTAAATTTATCGCAGTAGCAGATAAAAAATATGGTAAAAAAGATAATGCACAAGCATATGTAACTGATGTAAAAATTTCTGAACCAACGAAATTAACATTAACAGGTACTGGTTTAGATAAGCTTGCTGCTGCTGATGTAACTCTTGAAGGAGACAAAGCTGTTGCGATTGAAGCAAGTGCTGACGGTACTTCTGCAGTTGTAACACTTGGTGGTAAAGTAGCTCCAAATAAGGATCTTACTGTAAAAGTGAAAAATCAATCATTCGTAACGAAATTCGTATACGAAGTTAAAAAATTAGCAGTTGAAAAACTTACATTTGATGATGATCGTGCTGGTCAAGCAGTTGTCTTCAAATTAAACGACGAAAAAGGTAACGCTGATGTTGAGTACTTAAACTTAGCAAACCATGACGTCAAATTTGTAGCAAATAACTTAGACGGTTCACCAGCATACATCTTTGAGGGTGGAAACGCTACTTCTTCTACAGGTAAACTTGGTGTTGGTCTTTCGCACGGTGACTACAAAGTAGAAGTACAAGTTACAAAACGCGGTGGTTTAACAGTTTCTAACACTGGTATTATTACAGTGAAAAACCTTGATACACCAGCTTCAGCAATTAAAAACACTGTATTTGCAGTAGATGCGGATAAAAACGGTGTAGTATACGGTAATACACTTACTGGAAAAGACTTCAAGCTAAACAGCCAAACGTTAGTAGTTGGTGAAAAAGCACAAATCCATAACGTAGTAGCTACAATTGCTGGGGAAGATAAAGTTGTTGATCCAAACTCAATCAGCATTAAATCTTCAAACCACGGTATTATTTCTGTAGTAAACAACTACATTACTGCTGAGGCTGCTGGTGAAGCAACACTTACTATTAAAGTAGGCGACGTAACGAAAGACGTTAAATTTAAAGTAACTACTGATTCTCGTACATTAAAGTCAGTAAAAGCTAACCCAGATAAATTACAAGTTGTTCAAAATAAAACATTACCTGTTACATTCGTAACGACTGACCAATATGGCGATCCATTTGGTGCTAACGTAGCTGCAATTAAAGAAGTTCTTCCAAAAACTGGTGTAGTTGCAGAAGGTGGATTAGAAGTAGTAACGACTGATTCTGGTTCAATTGGTACAAAAACTATTGGTGTTACAGGTAACGAAGTAGGAGAAGGTACAGTTCACTTCCAAAATGCTAACGGTGAAACTCTAGGTTCATTATATGTGAACGTAACAGAAGGTAACGTTGCATTCAAAAACTTCGAACTTGTATCTAAAGTAGGTCAATACGGCCAATCACCTGATACAAAACTTGACCTAAATGTTTCTAACACAGTTGCATATCAATTATCTAAGTACACTTCAGATCGCGTATACTCTGATCCTGAAAACTTAGAAGGTTATGTAGTTGAATCTAAAAATCCAGCTGTAGCTGAAGCTAAAATTGTTGGGAATAAAGTTGTTGTTACAGGTAAAACTCCAGGTAAAGTTGATATCCACTTAACGAAAAATGGTGCAACTGCTGGTAAAGCGACAGTTGAAATTGTTCAAGAGAAAATCGCTATTAAATCTGTAAACTTCAAACCAGTTCAAACAGAAAACTTCGTTGAGAAGAAAATTAACATTGGTACTGTATTAGAACTTGAAGGAAGTAACCTTGATGATATCGTTAAAGGCATTAACTTAACGAAAGATACACAACATAAAGTACGTGTTGTAAAATCTGGTGATAACCAAGGTAAACTTTACCTTGATACTAATGGCAATGCTCACTTCGATAAATTCGATCAAGAGCTTGGTCATGTAACAGTATCTCAAACAAGTGATTCTGTACTTCCAAACTTCAATCCAGACATTTACAATACTTTAACTACTAAGTACACTGACAAAGGTACATTAGTATTCAAAGTATTAGGTCAGAAAGATGTTCTAACAAGCGAAATCGGTTCACAAGCTGTACATGTGAACGTGCTTAACAACCCAAATCTATAAGTCAATTATAGATAGAATGAAAAATCAGTGGGGATGAATCCCCACTGATTTTTTTATTATCTCTTAATAGAAAGAAGCCTCTTGTACATTTACAAGAGGCTTCTTTCTATTTCTTAAACTTAAACATATCCCCACTTAAATTCGAATCACTATACACGAACAATACCATGTTAATGTTGTTGTCTTTAATGTATTGATATACATCTTTTTCGTGATAGTGACGCAGGTCGAGGATGGATGTATGTTTAAAGCTTTGTGCTAAGTGCGGCACGATTGCGTTTGCGAATGAGTCTTTTAGGACTAAGGCGCGTACTTCATTTGGTGCATTGTTATTTTCGATAACGATTTCTGGATAGTCGTCCGTGTAATAACCTGCGTATGATGTTGTATCTTTTTGTTTTTCTATGCCGTATATGTCATCTAAGTTTTGGTGAACAGTACCTGTCACATCTTTTGCGGTTACGCTTGTGAAATTGAAACCGTCTTTCGGTGTGTAGTAGCACAATTTTTCACCAGTGGCATCGATGAGTTGGTATAGTTGGTTGTTGAAGCTTCCGACTAAATGTTTATTTTGCGCACATGTACGAGTGTAGTCTTCTTTTTTTATTTCTTTTCCTTTATATATAGAAGATTCTTGTCCGATTGTATTCATTATATATTGGTAGCCTACGAAGGCACCGTCCATATTCCAATGATGATCTGTTTTGAAATACATGTCCTGTATTTCTTCGTTCGTATAGTTCTGTTTGAATTGCTCCATCAGTTTTATTGGCTTTACGTCAGCAGGAAGTTTTTTTAGAAAGTAATTTAAATTGTCCTGTGCATATGTGTAAATATGAGAAGGTAATTTAAATGATAAAGCATTCGTTTTTGACGGTGGTAAAGCAAAGTAAAACTCAACGTTTTGTTCTTTTGAAAACTGAGATAAGTCGTTTATAGCGGGCATGGATTGATCAATTTCATTATATTTTTTCGTCCACGCCGGATTTTTAAGGAGCCATTTATCATCAGTCAAAATAATGTCGTTAATGAGAGATTTTCCTATATTAATTTGAGCAATTGTATAGCTTTTAATAAATTCATCTCGTCCGATTAGTTGATCATTTGTGTATGTTTCAAAATCTTTAAAGAAGCTACCAGTTAGGAGAGCTTCTTTCGTAAGTGCTGGTTTTTGAGCGAGCGGCCGATTTTCAACTGGTGAAATGGCTCGGTCTGTTTTGAGAAACGATAATATGCCAAATGAAAAGATAATGGTGAGAAAACCGATTAATAGGATGAGGTTTCCTAATTTTTTCATAGTAACTTTTCCTTCCCATATAAGTTAAAACCTGAAATAAATAAATGGATTATATGTTGAGTTAATCAAGTACATAACTGAAATCATAAATAATGTTAGTAGTAATATAGGACGTACAATTTGCATCGTGAACATATACGTTTTTGGCGCAAGTTCTAGTATGTTTTTCATGCGTTTTAAAATTGGGGTCGCTGCGATACAGGCAATGAGAAATACGATAATGTATTCATGTACGTATAACATGGTATTGTCATCAATGAAAGATTGTCCCCCTATGCCGAACATCGCTTTTAAATATTGGAATGAGTAAGCGAAGTTGTCAGCTCGGAAGAAGACCCAACCAATCATAACGATTAGTAATACGTATGCATGTTGCAGCGGTTTCCATAGTTTGTTTAATATTTTTTCGAATCCAGCTTTTTCAATTGAAATAATAAAGCCGTAATATAAGCCCCATACGATAAATGTCCAACTCGCTCCGTGCCATAAACCAGTTAATCCCCATACGATGAAGAGATTACGATAATTCACTAGTTTGGAAACGCGGTTTCCGCCGAGCGGTATATATATGTAATCGCGGAACCAAGAACCAAGTGTAATATGCCATCTTCTCCAAAATTCTGAAATAGATTTAGAGATGTACGGGTAGTTGAAGTTTTTCGGGAAATCAAATCCGAACATTTTTCCAATTCCGATTGCCATATCAGAGTACCCTGAGAAATCGAAATAAATTTGCAGGGTGTAGGCGATAATACCAATCCATGCCGTTCCAACACTTATTTCAGATGGTGGTAAGGCAAATATTTTATCGGCTACAAATCCGACTTGGTTGGCGATTAATATCTTTTTTGCTAGTCCGAGAACGAAAATTTGAATGCCTTCTGTGAATCGTTCAAAAGAATGGATGCGCGTTTTAATTTGCTCAGCGACGATATTGTAACGAACAATTGGTCCGGCAATAAGCTGAGGGAAAATAGATATATATAGCGCTAAGTTAAGTGGATTTTTTTGAACTTCTCCATCTTTACGGTATATATCGATGACATAGGACATCGCTTGGAATGTATAAAATGAAATTCCGATTGGTAGTGGAATAGGTTCCACATGAATAGATAAATGTAAAGCGTTGTTTAAAATGTCTGTGAAAAATGAAATATATTTAAAATAAGACAGTAATAAAATATTTCCGACCACAGCCATAATTAAAAATGTGACTTTCATATTTTTTCGTTTATCATAATGATGCACGAGTAGGCCGAAGCAGTAGTTTAATACAATAGAAAAGAGCATTAAAAGAACGAAACGTGGTTCGCCCCATGCATAGAAAATTAAACTAAATGCAAGTAATACGAAATTACGTAGCTCGGCACGCACTATAAAATAGAAAAATAATACGAGAGGTAAAAAGATAAATAAGAAAATCGAACTACTAAATACCAAAGGACTCTCCTCACTTTTTCGAAATACATTTCGTGCAAAAAAACCGACATATCTATTATATATTCTTTTATATAATAGTGCCTTTAATATTTTATCATGTTAATAATTCGATTAAAATAATTCTTCTATATAAATAGTTTCTAATTTCATACATAAGAAAGTGTGCCATTAGTGTTTTTTAAATGGAAAAGAAGGTATTTGAGTGATTTATCCCGCTTTAATGGGCAGTAAGACCCCCACCTTAAAATTCAGCGAAAGCAAAGATGTTAGGTGGGGGTCGGGCTGCCCATTAAAGTCCGATTGGTGAGGGCTAATAATCAGTGGGGGATGAAGAAAACCCCACTGATTAAAGTTTCACTTTATGGGAATTATTAATTGTGAGATAAGGGAAGTGACATAATTAGGGGAGAGAAGAATGAGTAAATTCGGATTGTACGGTAAGTTTATTGTGGAAGAACGTAATCGGGAAGAATTAACGAATATTTTGCTAGAGGCTGCGGAATCGATGAACTCACTTCATAGTTGTGAGGTGTATATTGTAAGTACTTCTGATGACGAGCCGAATGCTGTATATGTTTTTGAAGTGTGGAGTAATGAAGAAGCACATAAAGCATCTTTAATGTTAGAGTCTACACAAAATTTAATTAAGCGAGCAAAACCAATGATTACTGGAGCAGAAAGAATTAGTACTTTGAATGCTAGAGGCGGTAAAGGGTTGGAATAGAAAAGAAGCAGCATCCAGATGGATGCTGCTTCTTTTATTCTATTTCTAAATCAACAATTAAGTAAGCGAGTATCACAACGAAGAAAATGCTAACGGCTGGTGCTGTTAATACGTGTCCAGACATAAAACCGATACCGAGCGATAAGACGAGTGTGCTAGCTAGTAGCATATGCTTTACGCTAAATAGTTTTTTAAAGTTTGTGATGATGCGAATGAATATTTTTATACCGAAATAAAGAAGCGGCAATACGTACATAAGGAAGCCGACAATTCCGAATGCAAAGAATAGGTCGTGGAAATCCATTTCGACTAACTTCGTTTTCGTTGTATAGTTACCAGCGTATCCCATTCCAAATAGTTTTTGAGATAGTGGTGCTTCTTTATAGTATTGTTTATATACTTTTAAAAATTTGTCGCGATCACTGTAAATTAAACTTTTCATTTCAGAGTCTGTTAGTTCGCCTTGCTTATGTTCTTCTTCTTTAATTACTTTTCCTTCTTTTCGGTCTTTTTCTTCTTGTACTGATTTTTTGTATTCATATATTTGTAAATGGATGCTCATGTTTTTTGCGATAGGAGTTTGCGGTGTAAGTACGAGTAACCCTCCTAATACGACAGCAGCAACAACTGTATTTACAAGATATGTGAATCCTTTTCCTTCTTTTTTACGATGTATCATATATTCAATGAATAAGAAGAAAAGAGCGATACCAAGTGTAATAACGATGGCACCATAGCCTACTTTTGTTCCAATCATAATGCTTGCATACATCGCAAGTACAGTTGGAATCCAGTAATACGCTTTTGAGAAAGAAGTTGTTTTATGAACCGAGTATAAGACAACGATTGGGAACATAATTGCGAAAATGGAACTTAAATCATTTCCAGCAAAGAACCATCCTCTTGAACCGATCTTTGAGTTCGGATAGCTTGGGAAATCTGTACCAGTTGCCATAGCCGCGATGATTGAAATACTTAAAATTAACGTTGCATATAAGAAATACGTAATGATTTTATGAAACGCATATTCGTTATTTTTTAATTCTTTTAGTGCGATAATATATCCAAACAGTAGTACAATTGGATATATACTTTTCAAAATAAATTTCACTTCTTCTCCAAATGAAACTGGAGACTTGACCATTAAATTATTCACAAGGCCGATTGCGAGTACAATGCCAAATAGACATAAATAAAGAATATATTTTTTCGCGCCTTGTTGTTTATGATGAAGAAGTAGATAACCTAATGCAAGAAGCATAAAGGCGAAACGGACTACGATTCCAACTGTTGCGCTCATGTGTAATACATAGATTGAAAAAGACGTTAATAAATCTAAGATTGGTTGAAACACAATGAATAGCAGCAGGAAATGCGGGAAGGAGTTATCCGTCTGTTTTAACTTAGTAACCATATGTTCCTCCATTTCTTCATTCCTTTATTTCAGAACCTCTATATAAATAGGAAGGAGAATGAATTTCTATATTTAATTTTTATATCAGACTTAAGAATACACCATTTCATTGTAATGGTAAATAGATGAGGAGAGGCGATAAACCGACTTTAATTGCTATATTTTTTAACGAAATTGTACGTTTTATACAAAGCTATATACACATTCTGAGATTATTAGACAGAAAATTAAGAAAAAAGAAGGGTTTTTTACCTCCTCTCTATAATTATATAAGTATAATCTTTATGTAGAAAAGAGGGGTATATATAATGGAAGTAACAAGTAAAACAGAATCTGTCATTGTGAAATATGAAGGGCACGTTGCAACGGTTATGGTCAATCGCCCAGAGGTGTTAAATGCATTAGATGAGCCAACGTTAAAAGAGTTATTACAAAAACTGAATGAAGTAGCGGAGAGTTCTGCACATATTGTTGTGCTATGCGGGAACGGCCGTGGTTTTTCTGCGGGTGGAGATATTAAATCGATGCTTTCAAGTAATGATGAAAGCAAGTTTGATGGTATTATGAATACTATTTCTGATGTTGTTGTAACTTTATATACGATGCCGAAGCTTGTGATTAGTGCGATCCATGGACCAACTGCTGGTCTTGGATTAAGTATTGCATTAACAGCTGACTATGTGATGGCGGATATTTCATCCATTATTGCGATGAACTTTATTGGAATCGCTTTAATTCCAGATGGTGGCGGCCATTTCTTCCTTCAAAAGCGTGTCGGTGAAAATATGACGAAGCAAATTATTTGGGAAGGAAAGAAATTATCAGCAACAGAAGCGCTTGATATCGGCTTAATTGATGAAGTAATCGGCGAGGATTTCCAAACGGCTGTGAAGCAAAAAATTAGTGAATGGTCACAAAAGCCGATCAAGGCGATGGTTCAAACGAAGCAAATTTTATGTGAAGTAAATCGCTCTAATTTAGAACAAACGCTGCAACTTGAAAAACGTGGCCAATATGCGATGAGAAAAACAGCGGATCATAAAGAAGGCATTGCTGCATTTTTAGAAAAACGTTTGCCGGCATTTAAAGGGGAATAAAGTGAAATTTTAATTAATGGTAGTTTTACTGCCGGTTAAATTAGGATAAAGGGGAGAAAGTGCTAACACATTTTAGTATAATTGTGTTAGCACTTTTTTTAAGGAGTAATATATGAAAAAAATCATCGGTGTTATCGGCATAATTGTCATAGCATATTATGCTTTGCATAGTACACCATCTATGGCGGTACGGACTGCTTTGTTTTTTGAAGGACATCCAAGCGTTGCGTTTTCTGGCGAAGTGACGAAAGAAAAAGATGTGAAAAAAGAAGCGATTCCAGCTGAGTACCAAACTTTATATGGTAAGGAAGAAGAATCAGAGCACTATTTCTTTCCTCACGTAAGGGCGCATGGATCAGGAATTGATATGCTTAGTGCGTGCGTGAAGAAAAAATGGTTTTTCTATAAAGCAGAGCTCGGATGTTATTAAATATAGGAGGTTGAATGATGTCAGCATATAACAAGTTAGTAAGAGATCGTGTTCCAGAGAAGATTTTAATGTCTGGAAAAACATATACAGCACAAAAATTAACAGGACAAGCATACATACAAGCTTTAGCGAAAATTGGAACGGAAGAAATTCGTGAATTCGCTTCTATGAAAGAACGTGAACATGCGCTAGATTCACTTGCGGATGCACTGGAAGTAATTATCTCTTTAGCGCGTGCAGAAGGTGCAACAATTGAAGATGTAGAACGTCTACGAAAGCAAAAAGAAATAGAGCGCGGTGGGTTTGAAAGAGGCATTTATTTATTAGATGTGTCAGAAGAATAGTTTGATAGAAAACATAGTGTTCATGAATAACGCTATGTTTTTTAGTGAATTTTACTACAATTTAGAAAATTAAGCTATATGAGTAGAGGATTTATAGTAAATTCTGTATACTAAATAATAGAAAAAATGAGGAGGAAACGACAATGGCACATCATGCGAAAGAAACGATGGAACTTATTAAGGAGCTTGTCTCTATTCCAAGTCCGTCTGGAAATACGGAGAAAATCATTCGTTTTATTGAAAACTATGTAAGTGAGTGGAACATAGAAACGAAGCGTAACAATAAAGGCGCTCTTATTTTAACGGTAAAAGGAAAAAATGATGCACAGCATCGTTTATTAACGGCACACGTTGATACGTTAGGCGCGATGGTGAAAGAAATTAAGCCTGACGGTCGTCTAAGTCTTTCTATGATTGGTGGATTTCGCTGGAACTCTGTAGAAGGGGAATATTGCGAAATTGAGACATCAAGCGGTAAGACGTATACAGGAACGATTTTAATGCATCAAACATCTGTACATGTATATAAAGATGCAGGTGAAGCGAAACGCGATGAGAAAAATATTGAGGTTCGTATTGATGAGCGTGTCTTTTCAGCTGATGAAGTACGCGAATTAGGAATTGAAGTAGGAGACTTCGTTTCATTCGATCCGCGCGTTCAAATTACAGAGAGTGGATACATAAAATCACGTCATTTAGATGACAAAGTAAGTGTTGCGATTCTATTAAAATTAATTAAGAGATTACAAGACGAAAACGTAACATTACCATATACAACTCATTTCTTAATTTCTAATAATGAAGAGATTGGATACGGTGGTAATTCTAACATTCCAGAAGAAACGGTTGAATATTTAGCGGTTGATATGGGAGCGTTAGGTGATGGACAAGCATCTGATGAATATACAGTATCTATTTGTGCAAAAGACTCTAGCGGTCCGTATCATTATGCACTGCGTAAACATTTAGTAGAGCTTGCGAAAACGAACAATATTGAATATAAAGTAGATATTTATCCGTACTACGGATCGGATGCATCAGCTGCGATTCGCGCTGGATTTGATGTGAAACATGCATTAATTGGAGCGGGTATTGATTCTTCTCATGCATTTGAGCGCACACATGAAAGTTCGATTGCACATACAGAAGCACTTGTTTATTCATATGTATTATCAGAGATGATTACGGAATAAGAAAAGAAATAGGTTGCCAGGGGTAGCCTATTTTTTTGCAGAGAAATCGACATAGATGTATCGATTTAAAACTAGCTTAAACGATTATATTCAACAAAAAGTAAATTAATTGTAATTTATTTTACAATATTAAGAAAGTAGGTTTACTACATAATTCGAGTATTATAAAATGATAGAGGCGCACTAATTTTTTTTGTCTGAGTTTATTTTGATTTATATATTAAGATTACGCGTTATTAAAAGATGATTGTTGAGAGGAGTATTATTTTTTATGAAGTATCGTGCAGTCGCGGCAGGTATTTTAGCCGCAAGTTTATTATCGTCTCCAGTAAGTAGTTTCGCAGCAGCGAAGAAGTTTTCGGATGTTCCTACATGGGCGCAAGAATCAGTTGATTATTTAGTAGGGAAAAAAGCGCTTGATGGAAAGCCAGATGGAACGTTTTCTCCATCGGAAGCAGTAGATAGAGGATCAGCTGCAAAAATCTTAGCAGTCGTTCTTGGTTTACCAATTGATCCAAAAGCAAAACCATCTTTTAAAGATGCACAAAGCCATTGGGCAGCACCGTACATTGCTGCAGTGGAAAAAGCAGGTGCAATTAATGGAGATGGTACTGGTAATTTCAATCCATTCGGCAAAATGAACCGTGCATCTATGGCATCTATGTTAGTACAAGCGTACTCATTAGATAAGAAAATTATTGGAGAACTTCCAACACAGTTTAAAGATTTAGAACCTCATTGGGGTAAGAGCCAAGCTAATATTTTAGTAGCTTTAGAGATTTCTAATGGTACGGGAAATGGCTGGAATCCTGAAGGAACTGTAACGCGTGCAGAAACAGCTCAGTTCATTGCAAAGGCTGATAAAGATAAAACAAATACATCAAAAAGAATGTATATGAACAGAAACTTTATTACATATCATCAACCATCATTATCATCAGGTATTACTGACGTTCAGCATAAGCCACAAATGGTTGAAGTGAAAGAACAAAGAGCAGACGGCTGGTTGAAAATTGTAACAAGTAAAGGTGAGAAGTGGACACCTCTACAAGAAAAAACAGAAACGATTAATGAAGGATTTACTGCTTATGAAAAAGCTTCACATAGTTCTCAAGTGCTAGGTACATATAATGCACAAACAGTAACGATTATGGAAGAGAGTGGAAGTTGGATTCGTATTCGCGTAGGCGCTGGATTCCAGTGGGTTGATAAAAATCAGTTAAATCCAGTGAAGCAAGGGAACTTCTTAGAAGGTAAAGCGATTATTATTGATCCAGGTCACGGCGGAATTGACTCGGGTAATCCTGGTTATTATGAGAAAGAAAGTCAAACTGTATTAGATGTATCATTACGATTAAAGAAAGTATTTGAGCAAAAGGCACCATTTACTGTTATGTTCACTCGTACAGATAATACACGTCCAGGAGTAGACTCAACAGATTCATTGAAAAAACGAGTAGAGTTTGCTCAAAAAAATAATGGAGATATTTTTGTAAGTATCCATGCTAATGGTTCTGAAAAGAAAAATGGACAAGGTACAGAAACATTATATTATCAGTCAGCAAGAGCAAAAGTAACGAATCCGCATGTAGAAGACAGTATGTTATTAGCACAAAAAATTCAAGACCGTCTTGTAGCAGCACTTGGAACAAAAGATCGTGGTATAAGACATCAGGACTTATACGTAACTAGAGAAAATACAATGCCAGCTGTATTAACAGAATTAGCATTTGTAGATAATAAAAGTGATGCAGATAAAATTGCT
Organism: Bacillus cereus; assembly: GCF_007678085.1. GTDB lineage: Bacteria > Bacillota > Bacilli > Bacillales > Bacillaceae_G > Bacillus_A > Bacillus_A cereus_BE. Next base: position 164,785 of record NZ_VEDW01000003.1, read on the forward strand.
ACACCAAAACAGAGACAAGCTGCAGCAGAAGCGATTTATCAAGGTATTTTAGATTATTACGAAGCGAAGGGTAATAACGTATCTTCTTTCCGTTAATAAATAAAAAGAGATTGCCAATGGCAGTCTCTTTTATTTATTAACGTTTCTCTTTATTTCAGGCATGTGATATCATTTAATTTTACACGAAAAAGTATTGTAGCAATTGTAATTATAACAATTTTAAACGATAGAGGATGGTAATAGATTGAATAATCATAGTAAAACACCTGCATGTATATATACGTATGCATTTCGCGAGGAGGAGCGTGCTTTATGTTACTTGGAAATGCGCTCGTTCTTTGGAACAGAGTCTCACGTTAATATTTTGAAAAGTGATGTCAAAATTGATCCGAGTAGAAGTGCGTTTATGAAAGAGCGCGTTGAGGTTATGTATGAAGGAGACGACTTAGAAAGTATTTTAAAACAAGTGGAACAAATTGATTTGGCGGGGGCGTCATTTAAAGTTATCTTCGTTAAAATCAATGACCTTGGGAAAGAAAATAAAATTGAATATGGGGAAAGACGTCTCATTGAACGTGACCTCGGTATGCATATTGAGGGAGAAGCGGATGTTCGTAATCCAGAGCGTGTATTCGGGATTGTTCCTCTTGGAGGACGTTGGTATTTCGGGCATTATGTAGAAAGTGAACCAGTTTGGTATCATCATATAAAAAAACCGCATAGTTATTCGACATCTCTTAGCACACGTGTTGCGAGATCAGTTGCCAATATTGCTGTACCAAATCCGGATGGAATACGAGCAATTGACCCGTGCTGCGGTATTGGAACAGTAGTAGTGGAAGCACTTTCTATGGGGATTAACATCGTTGGTAGAGATATAAATCCACTTGTGGTGCTTGGAACGAGAAAAAACATCGCACATTTCGGGTTTGAAGGAACAGTAACAAAAGGTCCAATCGAGGAAATTACTGAGAACTACGACGTTGCTATTATCGATATGCCGTACGACTTATTCACGCACGCCACACCAGAAGACCAGCTCTCCATTCTTTCAAGTGCGCGCCGCATTGCTAAAAAGGTAGTCGTTGTCACGATGGAAACAATGGACGACATGATCCATGAAGCAGGATTCGAAATTACAGATCGCTGTGTTACAAGAAAAGGATCATTTACTAGACAAATTCTCGTTTGTGAATAAGAAAAGAAGGTCACCCGTTTGGGTGACCTTTTTTTGCTTTGTGTTGGTGTGTGATTGGTTGGTAGTTTAGGTGGAATTTGTCGGTAAGTCGATATCTTTCCATTAGTATATTACTGTTCTTTTAATTTCTCTTGTTGTGCAAGTAATAAATTGCGTAAGACATGTCCGCGGTAACTTTCTAGTTTTCGCCCTTCGTGATAGCGCACGCCTAATTTTTTTAATTCAGCTACGTACCAGCCCTTTGTTCCGTAATACATTGGATCACTTCCTTTTTGCTTTTGAACAGTATATGTTGGGGGTGGAAGTAACTTTCCATTGAAAATAATAAGCCTAGTTGTATCAAGGTGTTCCATAAAATAGTTTCCGGACCGTGTATAAAAAAATAGACAGTAGTGTATGCTTTTTTACACAATGTATACAAATTTATACCCTATGCGTTGGCATGATATTTGCAATAAAAAGAGTATCAACATATAGGGGAGAGATAGAAATGAAGGTTAGTAAAGTGTACACGACAATTGATGCTCACGTAGCTGGGGAACCGCTTCGAATTATTACAGGCGGCGTGCCAGAAATAAAAGGAGAAACACAGCTAGAAAGACGCGCATACTGCATGGAACATTTGGATCATCTTCGCGAAATTCTTATGTATGAACCGAGAGGACATCACGGCATGTACGGTTGTATCATTACTCCGCCTGCAAGTGCTCATGCTGATTTTGGCGTATTATTTATGCACAATGAAGGCTGGAGTACCATGTGTGGTCACGGCATTATCGCTGTTATTACAGTCGGAATTGAAACAGGTATGTTTGAAGTGACAGGTGAGAAACAGAAGTTCATTATTGATAGCCCTGCTGGAGAAGTGATTGCGTACGCAAAATATAACGGGAGTGAAGTAGAGTCCGTATCGTTTGAAAATGTCCCTTCATTTGTATATAAAAAAGACGTTCCTATTAAAATAGATGACTATGAATTTCAAGTAGATATTGCGTTTGGCGGAGCTTTTTATGCGGTAGTAGACTGTAAAGAATTTGGCTTGAAAGTCAATTTCAAAGACTTATCTGCTATTCAAACGTGGGGCGGTAAAATTAAGCACTACATCGAGAGCAAAATGGAAGTAAAACATCCACTTGAAGAAGGGTTAAAAGGAATATACGGCGTTATTTTCTCAGATGAACCGAAAGGGGAAGACGCAACTTTACGAAATGTAACGATTTTCGCTGATGGGCAAGTAGATCGTTCTCCTTGCGGCACAGGAACTTCCGCAAGAATCGCAACGCTTTTTGAAAGAGATGTCCTACAAAAGGGAGAGATTTTCGTCCACGAATGCATTACTGACGGGAAGTTTGAGGGAGAAGTATTGTCGATAACCGCGGTAGATACATATGAAGCTGTCATCCCAAAAGTAACGGGGCATGCCTTTATTACAGGATTTCATCAATTCGTTATAGATCCGAGAGATGATTTGAATCGGGGATTTTTGTTAGGATAAAGGGAGGAGGTGGAAAGATATGCTAGTCATAAGCGCGAACGAACAAAGAAACTTAGTAAATATGAATGAAGTCATTGAATACGCGGCGCTTGCTTTAAAGGAATTTTCCGCAGAAAGAACGATTACACCAATTCGCGGCTCATTACCTTTTGCGAACGAGAAAAATACGGCCTTAATTATGCCTTCAGTAGCGGAAGGACTTGAGGCACTTGGCTTAAAAGTAGTAACAGTAGTCCCCGAGAACAAAAAGGTAGGAAAGAAAACGATAAACGGGATTGTGATGCTGTCAGACTTTCAAACGGGAGAACCGCTCGCACTTTTAGAAGGATCCTACTTAACGATGATTCGAACAGGGGCCCTATCAGGAGTAGCGACAAAACATTTAGCTCGTCATAACGCAAAAACGTTATGCATAATCGGCACAGGAGAACAGGCGAAAGGGATTGCCGAAGCAGTATTTGCGGTAAGAGACATCGAAAAAGTCATTTTATACAATCGAACAGAAGAAAAAGCATATGCATTTTCGCAATATATACAAGAGAGATTCAATAAACCTGCTTATGTTCACACAAACGCAAATGAAGCAATAAGCGAAGCAGACATCATCGTCACAACTACGAACGCATCCACACCAGTCTTCTCAGAAAAACTACAAAAAGGCGTCCACATAAACGCCGTTGGTTCATTCAAACCGAACATGCAAGAACTACCATCTCACGCCATCGCTAATGCAAACAAAGTAGTAGTCGAATCGAAAGAAGCAGCACTAGAAGAGACAGGGGACCTTCAAGTTCCAGTGCGAGAAGGTTTATTTAAAGCAAGCGACATTCATGCTGAACTTGGTCAAATTATAAGCGGAGAAAGAGCTGGCCGCGAAAGCGATGAAGAGATTACTGTTTTTAAATCGGTTGGTTTGGCGGTAGTGGATATTATTGTTGCGAAGTATTTGTTTGAGAAAGCGGTGGAGCGTGGGGTGGGGAATAGGATTGAGTTTTGAGGGACTGCCTTTTGGTGGTCTTTTTTTGTTTGGTTTGGCGGTCCATATATTTTGGCACATGAAAGTGTATTGAGATTGTGGTGTTCTTTTTGTTTATAATGCCTGAATACATTTCAAATGTGATGTATCATATATTCTGTTGAAATTAAACAAAAATGCAGGTGAGAAACTTTGGATTTAGTTCGAAAATTAACTCATATTTATGGTTTAGGACTTTGCTGTGGGTTGTGGAGTAAAGCTGAAGTAATTCAATGGTGTGATAAATTGATTGAAGCAAGTGAAAATCCACCATATGAATTAATTGAGATATCCTTAATGTCTAAAGCAAAGATAGATGATATGGAAAGGAAGTTATTTGAGTTTAGTAGCACGGTTGATGAAGAATACACTATTAAATTAACTCTTTCCATCATTCATGAAAAACTAAAAGAACATGAACTGACGATTGAAGAATCAATTAAATGCACCACCAGACTTTTAGTCAACAGGGGTGTGCATTGGGAGGTGGAATACTTTGAATTATATGGTCTAGATGATAGCTATGACTTAGCTAAAGATGGTGTTCATTTTGATTTAAGCGAAGTTATTCATACGTATATTGAAACGTTAAGTATTTACAGTAAGTATTTTAGGGGATTTGAAAAGATGTATTTTAAAGTAATGGGAAATGAATGGAGATTTTAATATATATTAGTATTTGATTGGCTTTATTTGTCCCTTATTTCCCAATTGGAGAATAAGGGACAAAGTTTTATGAAGGAGTAAATTTAGACACCAAGTATGCAGCTTTTTTACCATTCCCGCCATTCTTCTGTTATATCTTCTTCGGATTCTAAACCAGCTATTTGTGCTGCTTCATCGATAAATTCATAGAGATCTTCTCTTTCCATTGTTTCGATAAAATGGTTATGTTCGATATTTAGTTCATTTATTTTAATAACGACCTCTTTAACAACTTGCATTACTTCGACTTCGGTTGGATTCTCACCTAATTGCTGTAAGTTGTTAATGTAAGTGTCAAGAACCTTATTTGTTGCACTTATATTTTCTTCAGTGAAAAATTCCCCATCTTCATCATACTCAACCCATGAGGTTGTTGGTTTGTTTTTTTTCAATTCATCAAATGTCATGATAACCTCCTAAATGTTTTTTTTGTCTTTAATTTCATTCTACATTTTCGATCATATATAACAATCATTTTAGCGGAATTTTCTGTGAGTTGATAGTTTTTTAACTCATTTTTTGAGGCTACCTATTCGTGGTCTTTTTATTTAATCATCCTTATATAGATGATATTTATGACTATTCTTTTTGATTATCTGTAAATGCGATGCAGTCGGTCTTAAAGATTCTTCTGCTTTAATGAATTTTGTTTGTAATAGAAAGGAATCTTTAGTCATACAAATTACTTTGCATAATAATCATTAGGATCTTTTGCCTTTATAAAAGTAAAGGCTCCTAAATCCAATTCACTCCTAATCTATTGATGTAGAAGCGAAAAACTCAAGTCAAAATAACTTGAGTTTTCGTTTGTGTATAATAGCATTATTCATCATTTTTAAATCTAGGTTTACTAAAAAATAATGCTGCTACAAAAAATATTGAGGTACATACAATTCCTAACATAGCTTTACCAAGCACTGTGAATATTATTGCTGATAGGGCAGCTAAAAAGAAAAATAGTTTCATCAATGTTTTCATCCTCCCTAAATTACAAAATATTCAATCAATAGATATTGTTATGAATCACATTCATCGAGACAACCAAGGACTGTATTTACTCCCACGATACCGGCAGAGTTTACACATGCATAGCAAGCTGTTCCTGCTGTTGCTGGTACACCAGCGGTACATGAAACTCCACAAGCTGCAAGTAATCCAGCAATTACTAGCATATTTACACCTTTAGACGCTACACAACTTTGAGTACATTTCCATCTTTTTGTCCATCCATATTGAACGGCCTTATCAGTTTTTGGTGCAAGTTCTGTAGTAAGTATATCTGTTCCTTTTTCATCAGCGGATGAATCATTAATCACAGTAGTTAAATCTAAATCGGCAGAACTTGCTAGTTTATTATCGATCCACATCTTAGTAGTAGCTAGATTATCTTTGTTTCTATTAGACTTTAATTCATAAGTGTTTTTTAATTCAACCTTATCAGTAAAAACCATATTAAAGAGTTTAAGTGAATTCACAATTCCTTGATCATCTGTAGTAACAGATGAATCAAAAACAGAATACTCTACACCAAATGGTGTCTTAATTCCTCTTACTAAAAGTTTATCTACATCAATTTCTGTACCACCAACTGGTTTTACAGTTCCTGATGAAATTAATTCTTTAGCTTTCTCCAGTAATTGACCTTTTGTAACATCATCTACTGTAACTTCATTTTCCTTCACTACTTTAGTAGTTTTGAAGAATTCTTTAGTAGCTAAAATAGATTCATCAATTGACAACTGATCATCATTAGTTTTAGCGTACGAAGAATTCATTGGAAAGGAAGCTAAAAGTACCATAGAAAAAATTAGTAAATAAGATAGTAGCTTCTTCATACATAAAACCCCTTTTATTACAATTTTTGAGCGTATTGGAACAACCACCCTAATAAAAGGGTAACATAGATAGTACACCATGTGAAATAATATCCGCCCAAAAAGCAGTGTGAAAAAACCTATAAATCCCTACATGACAGTCATAGGAAAAAATTAAAAAAATTTTAAAACCTACTAAAATACTATTAAATAAAACTGAAAATTAGTTCATATATTTTTGTTAAAAGAGAACTAGAAACCATAACGAAAATATGTATTAGGAGGAGGGGAAGTCTTAAAAATAATCTTGTTAATGATAAATTTGAAATAAGGATTTCCAAGTTTAAAAGATGGTTTTAATTTGTCAGCAGAAAGCTTTTTTGATGTTAGATCCTTTGAAAAAGTATACGAAGGGGCCACCTCTTTCAAGGTGACCTCCCGTACTGCATTATTTTGAACTAGTACCATTCTTTAAACTATCCCCACCACCAAGCTCCGCCTCAATCTGCGAAGTCTTCGATGACTCATCCATACGCCAATATGTGATAAAGCTGATAGCGATACATCCAGCTACGTAGAAGTAGAATAGTGATTCCATTCCGATACTCTTTAGCCATAATGCGATGAACTCTGCGGTTCCACCGAATATCGCAACGGTTAATGCATATGGTAAACCTACGCCAAGTGCGCGAATTTCGGTTGGGAAGAGTTCTGCTTTTACAATTGCGTTAATGGAAGTGTAACCAGTAACGATAATGAGACCGACCATCATGAGTAAGAATGCTACCATTGGTTCTGTCGTTTTTTCTAGGAAGAAGAAGATTGGCGCTGTTAGTAACGTTCCGAGAATACCGAATGCCATTAATAGTGGGCGGCGTCCAATTTTATCGGATAATAGCCCCGCAATTGGTTGAAGTACGACGAAAATAAGTAGTGCGACAAAATTAATCCAGCTTACAACTTCTTTCGGAAGACCGACTGTGTTTACCATGAACTTTTGTAAATATGTTGTGTACGTATAGAATGCGACAGTACCTCCTAATGTTAGGCCGACTACTGTTAATACTGCTTTCGGGTGTTTCATAAGCGCGCGAACAGTTCCTGCGCTTTCGCGTTTTTGCGATTTTATGTTTGAAAACTGCTCTGATTCATCCATCGTGCGGCGAAGCCATAATACAGCTACTGCACCCATTGCTCCAATAATGAATGGAATACGCCAGCCCCAAGCTTTCATATCTGGTTCGCTTAGCAATTGCTGAAGAACAATTTGAACGCCTAACGCAACCATCTGTCCAGCGACGAGCGTTACATATTGGAAGCTTGAATAAAAGCCTCGGCGACCACTACTAGCCATTTCAGATAAATACGTTGCGGAAGTTCCGTACTCTCCGCCAAGTGATAATCCTTGCAGTAAACGGGCAAGAACTAAAATAATTGGTGCCATAATACCGATGCTTTCGTAACTAGGTGTACAGGCGATAATTAAAGAACCACCGGCCATAACCGTAATCGAAAGCGTTAATGCTGCCCGGCGTCCGTGCCGATCCGCATAACGTCCCATTAATAAACTTCCGATAGGGCGCATTAAAAACCCAACTGCGAAAATAGCTGCTGTGTTCAATAACTGACTCGTTGGATCTCCTTTAGGAAAGAACTCTGCTGAGAAGTAAACAGCGAAAGCAGAGTAAACGTACCAGTCGTACCATTCAATTAAATTGCCGACAGAACCTTTGAAAATATTGCCGGCGACTCGATTAGATTTTACTTGAGCCATAATCATTCCTCCTCTTGCTTAGTAATAAAATGATAGATATGAAAGCGTTTTTATTGTAGTTGAATTGTACTGTCTATAGAATAAAATCTCAATATTATGACAATTTTATTCTTTTTGTACTTTATGTACATGGAGAGTTTTAATAGTTGCTTCATTATTAGTTTTGTCATAATAATAGAAAAAGGAGATTGATAGTTTTGAATATTTTATCAAAGGATATGAAGTATGAAGAAATCACGAAAAGTGTCATTACAAACGAAAATAGTAAGCTTAATTATCGCGTTAATTTTATTTGTCGTTCTCCTATTAGCGGGAATATTTGTTTACATTCAGTCCGTTGATACGAAGCGCCAAGTGGAGCAGTTAGCACTGCAAACAGCGAAGTCGCTTTCTTTTATGCCAGCTATAAAAGATGCTTTTCAAAATAACGAGCATAAAAGTACGATTCAATCCATTGCGGAACAAGTTCGTGAACAAGCTGGCGCAGATACTGTCATTATAGAAGATCGCTTTGGGGTGATGTATTCCCATTCTAATTCGGATTTAATTGGCAAAAAGAGTAACAATCCATATAACTATGAAGCACTCACTTTTGGTGGCTATTATACGCTCGAAGGAAATGGTGAAAGTGGTCCGGCTTTAATGGCGAAAGCACCTATTATTGTTCATAACGGAGACTATGATCAAGTCGTAGGTGTTGTGACAGTAGAGTTTTTAATAAAAGGTATTGAATCTAACATACTGAGCAGGACGAAAGAAATTATACTCTTTTCCTTAGCTGTATTACTAGCCGGCATTGTTGGCGGCATTCTTTTAGCACGTAGCATTCGGAAAGATACACTTGGTTTAGAGCCGAATGAAATCGCAGCGCTATACCGGGAACGAAGCGCGATACTACTATCTATAAAAGAAGGAATTATCGCTATTGATCAAAACGGTTTTATTACGATGATGAACACTTCGGCAGAAGAGATGCTTCATGTAAATGGTGATTATATGCAGCAACACATTTCAAAAGTTTTACCGGAATTTAATATGGAACGAGTGTTAGAAAGCGATCAAGAAATCGCGTTTCAAGATAAAGTGTTTATTTTAAACATGACACCGATACTCGAAAATAACATTACGGTAGGAGTTGTATGTAGTTTTAGAGATAAAACAGAACTGCAAAACTTAGTGAATACAATATCTGAGGTAAGAAAATATTCTGAGGACTTACGTGCTCAAACACATGAATTTACAAATAAGCTTTTCGTCTTATCGGGATTACTTCAGTTAGGACATTACAAAGAAGCGATTGAATTTATCCAGCAAGAATCGAACATTCATCAAAGCCAAAACCATATTTTATTTCATCAAATTCACGATGCGAAAGTACAAGCTATTTTATTAGGGAAAATCGGAACGGCGTCTGAGAAGAAAATTGACTTTCATATTGAAGGAGATAGTGCGCTTCATCCGTTACCAGACCATATAAAAGTTTCGCACCTTATTACGATCCTTGGAAATATAATCGACAATGCGTTTGATGCGGTGAGTGAGCAAGAGGAAAAGAATGTTTCCTTCTTTGTTACAGATATTGGACACGATATTGTGTTTGAAGTGATAGATAGTGGAATAGGGATACCAGCTGAAAAAATCACGACCATTTTTCAAAAAGGGTTTTCAACGAAGGGGAACAATCGTGGTTACGGACTAGCGAACGTAAAAGAAATGGTAGATTTACTAGGGGGAACAATTGAAATTCAAAACGAGAAAAATGGGGGAGCTATTTTTACAATTTACCTTCCGAAAACATTGAGAGAAAGTACATGACAAACAGGGGGATGGTTATATGTTGAAGGTTGCAATTGCAGAAGATGATTTCCGCGTCGCACAAATTCAGGAAGAGTTTTTATCAAAAATAAAGGACGTAAAAGTGATTGGAAAAGCATTGAACGCGAAAGAAACGATGGAACTACTACAAAGGGAAGAAATCGATTTACTTCTATTAGATAATTATTTACCAGACGGAATCGGAACAGACTTATTGCCGAAAATCCATGCAGACTTTCCAAACGTTGACGTCATTATGGTAACAGCGGCGAATGAAAACTATATGCTAGAAAAAGCAATTCGAAACGGCGTAAGTAACTACCTTATAAAACCGGTCACGTTAGAAAAATTCGTTCGCACAATTGAAGACTATAAAAGAAAGAAGCAACTATTACATAATAGCAATGAAGTAAATCAAGCACTCATCGATAACTTCTTCGGCATTTCGCAAACACAAGACATAAAAAACTTACCGACAGGTGTGGACCCGTTAACACTGCAAAAAGTGAAAGGGATTATAAAAGGATTCGAAGAGGGAATTACAATAGAAGAAATGGGAGAACAAATGGGTGCCTCCAGAACAACCGCAAGAAGATACTTAGAATACTTAGTAGCGACAAACGAATGCACAGTAGAGTACACATACGGCATTATCGGACGACCAGAACGAAAATATCGAATAGGACGAGGACTATGAAAAACCGATTATTACTATGTATATGGATCATGACAGGAGTAATAGCTGGTTGTTCTGTAGAAAAAACGAACAAGAATAAAGTGAACATAGAAGAAGTAGAAATCGTTGCGCCGAACGTTCAAGGAGCCGGATGGGACTTAACAGCACGAGCAATGCAAAAAACGCTAACAGAAGAAAAAATCTTCACAAAACCAATCAAAGTCACAAACAAAGTAGGTGGCAGCGGGGATGTCGGATGGAAATATACGAAACAAAAAGGCGGTCACGTACTGGCGATTAACTCAAGCTTACTCATAACGAACAACCTACTAGGCCACAGTAAACTAACATATAAAGACTTCACGCCGCTCGCGCTACTTGCATCAGATTGGGAAGTCGTTGTCGTATCAAAAGACTCAAACATAGAAAACGCAAAACAACTAATGGAGCAACTAAAACAAGACAAGGAAAACTTCAAAATCGGCGTTGCCCCTGGCCTAGGAAACGACGATCATCTATCATTCGTACAAGTAAGCAAAGCATTCGGCATAAACCCAGCCGAACTACAATTCTTCGTCTACGAAAACAAAGAAAAAATCATAAACGCCCTAACGAACAAACAAATAGGCGCCGCAACCATGACCCTATCCGAAGCCGAAAAACAATACAAAGCCGGCAAAATAAAAATACTAGCCGTATCCGCACCAAAACGCCTAGATCGACTACCAGAAATCCCAACATGGAAAGAACAAGGAATCGACGTCATCTTCCAGCACTGGAAAGGAATTATGGGCCCGAAAGATATGACGGAGGAAGAGGTTGCTTATTGGGATGGTGTGATTAAGAGGATGGTGGAGAGTGATAGTTGGAAGGGGATTTTGAGGGAGAGAGGGTGGAATTCTTATTATAAGGATAGTGGGGAGACGAGGGGGTTTTTGGAGGAGAGTAGTGGGTGGTATGGGGGGATGGTGAAATTTAGTGATTGATGAATGTTCATTTGTAAGAAATAGGATATGTGACATAAATAATGCCACATTATAAGTTATAATTTATTTATCATAATTCATTAAAATGATTATTCAAGAGAATTGATTCACAAATTTATAAACGGTGGTGTGGGGAATGGATTATAATTTTGAGATTTTATCACTGTTAGATAATTCAATTGAGTTTGAGAAGTTACATAGTAAGTTTAATCGTTTTAATCCTTTTAAAATATTAAAGGTGGATAAGTTTGAGATTAGGCATTCTAATATGATTGCTTGGTTACTGGACCCAACGGAGAATCATCATTTAGGTTCTATGTTTGTAAATAAGATCCTTTCTAAAACGTTTGTAAAAGTGGAGAATGAGGAGTTAATTGGTCAATATAATTTTATTAAGTTACATAAGCAGTCCCTTCAAGATTTGGAAGTGTTTCGCGAAGTACAAACGAAAAATAATAAACGAATTGATATTTTGGCAATATCAGAGGCGCAAAAGGTTGCTATTTTGATTGAAAATAAATATAAGTCATCTGAGTCAGATGGACAATTACAAAATTACATAAACTTTGTTAGTGAGAAATATGAAGGGTATACGATCATTCCAATTTTTTTAAGTTTAGATGGTAGCGCTCCAAGTCATAAATCGTATCTTACTTTAGATTATGGAGATATATTAAATATTCTAAAAGGGCAATTGGAGATTTATAGTGAGTATACGTCTAGTACGATAAAAAATTTCCTTTCCTACTATATTGATATATTAGAAGGAGAACTAGTTCGTGATGAGGAAGACATTGAACTAGCGTTAACAGTGTACAAGAGCCATAAGGCCGCTGTTGATTTTCTATGTTTAAATGGTAACGGAAAAGTAGTTGGAAAGTTTGTTAATAAAGAGTTGTTAAGCGCTGTAAAGAAATTGAGCGTTGAAGAAAAAGAAGATCTTCGCAAAATTTATAAGAAGTATGCTGAAACGCTTCACTTTATACATGGAGCTGGAAATAGCGTCATGAGAGAGGCATTTTTACAATTTGTAGAGAAAAATCAAATGCCAGAAGATTGTTACCATGAACATATTCGCATTCCATCTTTCATTTTCGAAGAATGGAAACAGCTTGATGAGATTGTTGGTGTTCCTAATCATGAGTGGTGGCTAAACAATGCTCTTATAACTTGGTTCGAAAGAAAAGTAGATGGGCGTATGAAGCTTATTGTTGAAGTTGGGCCGTTGGAATACAAACAGAGATTAAAGTTATTATGCAAGTTAGAGGAAAATGGAATTACTATTAAAGAAAAATCAAAAGAAGCTGGATCCATGTATACAAGAATTTATGCTGAATATGAAAATATAAGTGATTGGGCAGATCAAGATGAAATTCTCCGTGTGATGAATGATATGTATAACAATGCTGAGTTTAATCAAGTGGTGGCAGCTATAAGCGATACTATAAAAGGGCTTGTATACGGAGAAGAAGATTCTTCTTCTGAAATTGTTGCGGTAGAGAATAGCCAAACAGACGCGGATACTTTAGCTAATGCTTTTCAATTATTCGTCTATGAACAAAAGTTCCAAGAAGGTTTTTACAATATTCATCATCGACTACCATCATTTATTATGCCGGAGTTTCGCAAACTAGAAGAACAATTTGGAACACCGAAATGGAATTGGTGGTTAAATAACTGTGCAATTATGTGGTTTGAACGCTTGAAGGATAATAGATTGAAACTGACGCTAGAAATTGGACCACTAGAATCACAAAAGAGATTAGCGTTATTAAAAAGACTTGAAAGTAAAGGAAGAAAAATAAGTGCAGGGGCGAAAAGGCCAGAAGCGTCGTATACAAGAATTTACACAAATACAAGTAATATAAGTAATTGGTCAGATGAAGACATTGTCATACAGGCTATGAACGAGTTATTTACTGATACGGACTGTCAAAATATTATTCAGATGTTAACAGACATTGCTAAAGAGGAAGTTCATATTTAAAAGCAATGCCAAGTGCAGAGGAATGTACTTGGCATTTGTTTTCATGTAATAAAGGAGATTAGTCATTAATGAAATTAGCAAAAACAGAGATACAACAATTTATATTAAAACAATTAGAGCGTTGTGAGTTGAAAGAACTAGATGTCGAGTTCGCAGTTCGAGGGTTGGATTTTGATCCAAACATGTTTATTCGTGCGGGAGAAAAAGAATTAGAAATAGGGTTTTATAGATTGGTATGGAATAGTCCTGTCGTACCAGATATGACACGGTTTACGCATCACATATTATTATGGGAACATCTAGAGGAATTAAGTGACAGTGAGAAAGCGGTGGAGATTAAAGAGAGTATTATTATTGTGGCTGATTTTAGAAAAAGGCGGTATCAGCAGTGTCAGTTTTGTGATACAAAGACTTTGCCAGAACATCTTTTTGAGGATGGTGTATGTCAGGGATGTGCTAGTGTGCATTTTGGGGTGTTGTATTAATATTATAAAGGAATATATAGAAAGAATGTAAAATGTGCTTCTATTCTTTTATACTTGAATGAGGATGGATGAATAGAAACGAGGAATTATATGAGTAAATTAAGTAACTGTCTATATATGATTGAGCTCCTGCATGCGAGAGGGAAAATGAGGATTAGTGAGTTGGCAGAGTTGTTAGAAGTGAAAGAGCGGATGGTCCGTATTTATCGTGATGATATTGAAATGGCAGGTATTAAAATTGAAACAACAAAAGGCAGGTACGGTGGTTATTCTCTTTCGAATACATCGCTATTTCCTATTAAAAATATGTCTCAGCAAGAGCTAGATGCATTAACATTCTCTATTAAAAAACTAGTTTCAAAAGGTAATGATATTTATTCACGAGACGCACAAGTAGCGTTAGACAAATTGAATGCCGTTCGGAAAGTAGAAACGAATAAAGACCGCCATATATATTTTGTGCAAAGATCGAAGCCGAATTATGCATTTTCGAATGAAAATCAAAAATATGTACAACTACAAGAAGCGCTATTTACAAGAAGCAAAGTAAAAATCCAGTATGAGAATCTGTCTGGTGAAAGATCAGAACGAATTATCGATCCGTACGGCTTTGTGCACTACAACGAATTCTTTTATTGCCTAGCCCTATGTAATGATAAAAAAGAAAAACGTATGTTTAAACTATCTCGAATAAAAGATATTAAAACTTTGTATGATACATATAAAATACCCGACAATTTCGATATCCGAGAAGAGTTTCCGAAATTCGGCATTATGAAAGAACAGTTAGAAGTAGAGTTACTCATCTATCCACCATTCGCCGTATCCGTACCAGAATCCATTTGGGGAGAGAACCAAAAGATAGAACATAATGAGGACGGCAGCATTCTCTTCCATGCAACCATGAGCGGGAAAGAGTCGATTAAGAAATGGATTTTAGGAATGGGTGCCTCGGTTAGGGTGATGAAGCCTAGGGAGTTGAGGGAAGAGGTTGTTGAGGAAGGTAGGAAGTTGTTGGAGATGTATGGTAGATAATAATGTATTGTTATATTAAAATATAAAATAGGCAAAACTGTAATATTTTTGGAAGAATATACAGCGGAAAGTGACGTTATTAGTGCTGGTTTTAATGTTATAATGGAATAGAATGTAAAGAAATAGTAGTTACATGTAATTACGATAATGATAGTCTATAGGATTGAACTTTCCTTTATAAAATATGAAGAGCTATTTTTAAATAGAAAGGACAGAGTATATGAGCAATGAATTTTTATTTTCTTTTTTACAGCCAAAGTATAAGAAGTTGGCTGATGTTGCAGAAGCGTTAGAGAAGCAAGTGTATAACGATGTTCCGTCTGCTTTATCAAAGGCGAGGCTTTTTGCAGAAAAGCTAGCGAAGTATGTAATGGAATTGGAAGATATTAATGTATATTACGAAATGAAGCACGTTGAAGTGATACATAAGTTATACCGTGAAGGGATTTTAAATGAAGAAATGCATTTCCGATTTGAATGGATTCGCAAGATGGGAAATAAAGCGGTTCATGAAGCGAATTTTGGAAGTGTAGAAGATGCATTAAAAGCTCATAAACTTACATATGACTTGGCAGTTTGGTTCATGGAATTATACGGAGATGTTAATTTTAAGGCGCCAGCATATGTAAGCCCGAAAGCTGTTACAGAGCAGAAGGTTAATACAGATGATATTAAACAAACCGTAGCAGAAACAGTAGAAAAAACACTTGAAGCGAAGTTCCGAGAAATGCAGGAGACATTACTCAAGTTAACGCAGGAGCAGCAAAAAGAGAAAGAAGTCGTACAAGTTGTAACTGAACAAAAAGAGCAAGAGCCGGTTATTGAAGAAAAAATACCTGTAAAGGAAGAAGTACAGGAGCCAGTTATTAAAGAAAAAACGCCTGAAAAAGCAGAAACAACTGATACGGAAATTTTAGAAGAAGACTTTGATTTAATGAGCTATTTGCAAAGTCATGATATAGAAATCATTGATAAACGTTCTGCTGGAGGATCTCTTTGGTTAATTGGTGGTTGGGAATTAAAAGAGGTATTAGATCCATTAAAATCACGTAAAATTTATTTCCGTTACACAGCTAAAGGTGGGCGCGTGACAAAGCGTAAGCCAGCCTGGTTTTTAATGGGAAGTTATAGTGATGGTCCTAAGAAAAAGGAAAGTACTCCTAAAAAGGAAGTAGAAAAACCGAAGCAAGTAGATGTGCCGAAAGAAGTTGGGCAGGAGAAAGAAAAAGAAGTCGTGCAGCAAGTAGTAGAAAAAAGAGAAGTGACTGATCAACAATTGATCGTT
The DNA here is from genome assembly GCF_007678085.1 of Bacillus cereus. Taxonomy (GTDB): domain Bacteria; phylum Bacillota; class Bacilli; order Bacillales; family Bacillaceae_G; genus Bacillus_A; species Bacillus_A cereus_BE. The sequence continues at coordinate 181,055 of NZ_VEDW01000003.1, forward strand.
CCTTCTCGATTATTTGAATTGCGTCTGAATGAATATGAAGGAAGCCCAGTTTATACATTTGGCGAACATTTTCATTTAGACAATTTTGGAGAAATAAAAGAAGATCATTTACGTGATTGGTATCGAAAAGATAAACAAGCTTTTTATGATTTAGCAGTCCAGTTATGGTTTTTAGGCTGTGAGTATCAAGGGAATTTAGCGAAGCTTGTGAACTTGCCTCAGGAACAAGAGCGAGTATTAATAGAAATAAATACTACACAAAATGAAGCATTAAGCGAGAAGATTCCACAACACTTAACAGAGTTATTTGCTAAGTTTGGTGTGCGAAACATAAAACAATTACATGGACTGCCAGTGTTTGCAGTTCGCTGGCTTACAGCAGAAGCGTTTGATGAATTTTTAAATTGTTTAAAGCACGAAGAGTCTGATACAGATGACGACAGTCCCAGTAGTGTCGTAGAAGAAAATATACATAACGACATCGAAGAAGATTTGCAAAATGAGGCTGGAATTGTGGTTTGTCTAGGAACGGAATGCCTAACTATTCCTATTGATATGAAAGATACGATGATTACAACTGAATTAATTACAGGTTGTAATAATTTTATAAGTCAATTAAAGAGTAAATTCGGTGTTCATACGATAGGAAAGCTTCCGAAAGACCTACTTCCATTAAGAGAAGGAATGCAAGGGGTTGGTCCTAAAGTAATTGAAAAATTCTTTAAGCAACTTGGAAATATAGGGGAACTTGAAGAAGTAGAAGTAATCGTTGAACCGATGGGAACACAAGGAGAAGAAGTGCTCTTAAAAGGAGAGCGAGTAGCGATTCCGTCTTCTTTACAAGAAGAATCTTTAGAATACGGCGATTTTTTAAGTTGCCCATCACTAATAGAAAAAATGCAAGAAGCTGGTATTCATCAGTATAAACAACTTCCTCTCGATTTACAGGAATTAAGAAAGTTTCAAGGTGTTGGCGAGTCAGTTGTGAAGAGATTCCTACAACACTTAAAAGAAAAGGTAGAAATTGCTGAGAAGAGAGAACAGGAAGAAAGTTTTTATGCAACAATGACGGCGGACGAGAGAATGCAGTACGAAACAGATCAGTTAATAGAAATGCTGCAAGAAATGATAGAAACAGGAAGTATTCATACTAAGCTGAAGATAAACGAGAAAGCTCTTGCGATTATGCGCGAACGGTATGAAGGAACATTAAATGGAAAGCGCCCAACATTAGAAGAAACAGCGCAAAATCATGATGTAACGCGTGAAAGAATCCGACAAATTGTTAAAAATTCAGTTGGAAAGATTAAAATGAAAGCGGAAGTATGGTTTCAATTATTCCGAAATAAATTAGAAGCTAATAGAAACTTTATGGAAAATGACATTTTCACAGAGAACACTTTTTACGAGTACTTAGTTTTAGAAATGTTAGAGTTAGAGGATATATACCTTTGTTTTGATAATCAATTTTTCACTACTTTAACGAAAGCTGAGTTACAAGAATTTGATAGACAAATTTCTAATATTTTCTCTGAACGATTAAAAGGGAAATTGTTAGAAGAAGAGCAATATGAGGAAATGATCGAGAATGTTGCAACGAAATTAGAAGTGTCTCCGTTTATTGTAAGGAATACTTGTAATGAAATAATGCGCCAGACAGATCAAAATCAATATGTATTAGCAAAAGCGAAGAAAATTGATGTAGCTGAGATTGTATTGAGACAGTTCCCGAATGGTGCTGAAGTATATAAAGAGTATGAGATGTTAAATGAGAAGGCAAATGAAATAATGCCAAATTCATTCCATGGCGAAAGAGATTTTCCTGCTATTTGTACGAGAGATGAAGCTTCAGATACGATTTATTTATGGGGCAGAGGTATTTATATTCACAGTAGCTTCGTTAAGCCGAATATAGAATTAATCGAGACAATAGCAAAAGAAGCAGCTAACAAATTAGAGAAGAAGCCGGTTATTACGGTTACATATTTGTTCGATCAATATGAAGATGTACTACTAGAAAACGACGTTCCAACAGAATATGCATTGTACACATTATTAAGACAATATGGTTCTGACCATATTGCACTACCAAAGTTCCCGAAAATTATTCAAATAGGGGACACAGGAAGTATAAGAAATGCAGATTTACTTCGAGATTTTATTAGAAGTAAAGGGCATGAAGTGAGCACGAAAGAATTAAGAGATGAGTTTATAGTAAATCGTGGTTGGAAGCCGTTTACGGTGGAATTCACTTTATCTAGTACACAAGATATTATTCAGAGTAATCATGGAGAATACACGTTGCTAGAATTCTATGATCAAATGCCAGTTCAAATATTTGATCCGATTATAAAGCGTATAAACGAGAAATTAGAAGAAATTCCGCAGTTTCAAATTAATGGCATATTTAAAGAGTTTGAATCATACTGCATTGCAAATGGAATTCATACAAATTACTTACTCTATTATTTACTTCGTTCCAAGTGTGACGATCATTTTATGTTGCCGCGTTACCCACACATCGTGAAAATCGGAAGTGAGTTAGAAACTGCTAGTATTAGAACTTTAGTAGAAGATTATATTCTAGAGCAAGGATACGAGGTTTCAAGAGAAGAGGTAATGGATTGGCTTGTCAATGAACTAGGTGCTCGTGAAAATGCTTTGGATATTACACTACAGCTCTCGGATCGAATTTTTTACTATACGAGAGGCCAGTATGCTGAGTATGTACACGAAATGACAATTGGATGGAATGCAGAAAAGCAACTTATGTTAAAAAATACGGTATTAGACGTATTAGCGAGAGAACAGCAAATAAATGATAAAAACTTTATATTGGTAGAACAATGTTTATCTGAAAACCTTCCAGAATTAGATGGAGGTTTATCTTGGACAATTGATTTATTCGTAGATTGTTTAAAACGAGATGGAGAGTTTATTTTACTAGGTTCGAGGGGAATAATTATCGTACCTCGTACAAGCTCTATTCAATCAGAGACAGATTTTATCCAATATATATTAGTAAAAGAGTTTGGTGGATCAGCGAAAATGCGCGATGTAAAGAAAAAGTTAATGCAATACGGATTCTCAGCGGATGGAGAGTTGCTATTTGATACAGAAACGTTACTAGCCGAAGGAAAAGCTCCTTTCGTTCAAATAGGTGATGAGCTTATCTCTAAGCACTTAGTGGAGGTGTAAAAGTTGCAACAGGACTTAAAAGAAAAAATTGAACCGTATTTACAAAAAGAAGAAGACATAACGAAGAAAATTGTGCTGAAAACGGTAGAGTTAGTGAGTACGCGTAAAAAACTATCTACACAAGCTTTAGTGAAAAAGTTAGATAGAGATATTGATAGTTTAATATAAGTGTGACATACAGGAGGTGTAGAACATGTTAATTCAAAAAATCACCTTTCATCATTTTAGACAGTTTTACGACACGCAAAGCATTACGTTTGCAGGAGTAAATAGTGAAGGGCTTGTGACAGTCATTTTAGGTGAAAATGGTCGCGGTAAAACAGGTATTTACCGCGGTCTTCTCTTCGGTTTATATGGAGATATGTATTTAGATCAAGATGCTGATGGAAAAGACGATATTGTTTTAACGAATACAAAAGCATTGCAAGAAGATTATGATGGTGAGAAAAAAGGTGTTACTTGTACAGTAACAATTGATTTTCTTCATAATCAAAATGAATTTTCTATTAGCCGTTCCATATTTGCGGTGCAAAATGATAAAGGTGAAAAAATTGAACGATTACATGCTGCTGAGTTAAAAAATGTAACGAACGGAAGTGTCATTACAGATAAAGAAGAAATTCAGCAATTTGTAAATGAAATATTAGATGAGCGTGTAAAAAACTATTTCTTTTTTGACGGAGAACGTATCGAGCGCCTTACAAGAGCGTCGGAACAGCAACGTAAAGAAATCGCAAAAGGTATAAAAAACTTATTAAAAATTGATGATTTACTTAAATCACAAGAAGTATTACAAGCGTTAGATAAACAAGTGCTAAAAGAATTACAAAAACATTCTTCTGGTGATTATCAAAAGAAGTTAAAAGAAAAACTAGAAAATGATGAAGCGAAAGAAAAGGCTAAGCTAGAACTAGAAACAACTGGCGTACGGTTAGATGAAGCTGAACAACGTTTGGATCACCTTACTACACAATTAGAGCAATTCCAGGAAGAAGCACAGAAAATTAAAGAATTAAAACAACAAGAAGAACTTCTTCAAACAAAGCAGATGGAACAACGAGCTGCGATGCAACATTTAGTCGGTTTTAACAACACGCTATCTTTACTATTAGCGAAAGATATTCTTCATTCTGTTAAAACAAAGCTAGAGATCGTACTCGACTATCAAACAGAAAAAATGGATATCGGTTTAGAGTTCATTCAAAACTTACTAAGCGATTTAAAATGTATGTGCGGTACTGCTCTGCAAGAAGGATCCAAAGAGTACGAATCCATTATGAGACTAGAAAAAGTTGCAATTCGTAACGTTGAAAAGAAAGCTTTTTATGAACTACTAACAAACGTTATACAATTAATCGGTTTCCTTGAAGATAAAGAAAACGACTTAAAATATAAGCTTGATGAAGTGAGTAAAAAAGAGTACGAATTAGAAACGATTCGCCAACAAGTTGAAAGCTTAAATAAACAACTATCAGACACAGGAATTGAAGATTTATCTACGTTAAATAAAGAGCGAAATGATGTACATAAACAACAAGTACAGTTAGATGTGCATATGAAACAATTGCGCGAAAGCATAGAAGAGCTTGAACGTAAAGAAGAGCAATTAGAACTAGCTCTGCGCGATCTAAAAGTGAAAAGTGGCGTACACGCGAAGCTTGCTAAAAAGCAAGAAGAAACAGGAAAAGCTGTAAAAGCAATTAATCAAATGATAAAAGAATTTGAAAAGATTATTATTGCCGACCTAGAAAAAGTAACAACAAATAATCTTCAGCAGCTATTAGATGATAGCGGAAATATGAATATTCAAGAAGTAAGAATTAAAAAAGATTATTCATTAGAAGTATTAAACAGCTACGGTCACTCTTTCCTAGCGAACATTTCACAAGGGCAGCGACAAGTACTATCTTTAAGCTTTATTACCGCACTAGCACAAGTTGCAGGCGGACATGCTTCCTTAGAAATGCCGTTATTCATGGACACGCCGTTCGGCCGTTTATCTTCAAAACATGAACTGAACTTATTAAGCTTCTTACCGGAAGTATGTTCACAATGGATACTACTCGTAACAGATAGAGAATTCGGTGATCGCGAAAGAGCCATGTTCTTAGAAAAAGGATGCTGGGGCAAATATTACGAACTTCGCAGCGTCGAACCGAGCGTTACAAAAATTATCGAGCATCCAATGTTCATCCCGCAACATTCATAAGGAGGAGGGAGTTATATGGAAGAAACAAAAACATCATTACGTGTCAAAGTACGCAAAGAATACTTACCATTCTTTAAAGACTTACGAACAAAACATTTATTTGAACAACACAGCTCCTTCTTCACACTATGTGCATGTGTAGGACAACGACTAGGCAAAATAGACGAATCCTACAAAGGAATCGAACTATGCCAAGCCTACACATTCACAACATACGAAAAAACTATTTTACAATCACTCATCTACAACAAAACGAAACAACTAATAGAAGAAAGAGAAATGTTCACAGAAGCAGAAAAGTATGCGGATGCTGGATTTCGATTTCTAATTGAAGGACCGTTCTCAAGCGTTGCGATCAAACTAGAGAGTGGGGAGTATTCCTTGCATTCTGGTAGGGAGGAAGAGCTGGAGAAGTTGATGGCGGGATATGTTTTGGAGTTGGTTGAGGGGGTTCCGTTTTAAGGGATTCTTAAAACGGACAGTTATTACCGTATAAGGAAATTCAGCCTGAATAGATATTTTTTGATAACATATAACAGGTATAAATAAGAAGTTTACATGCTCAGTATGTAGAAATATAAAGTATAGAGGAGATATATAATGATTAACTTCCAAGATAAAGTAAGTTTTATTTGGTCAATCGCAGAAGTTTTGCGTGGACCATACAAGCCAGAGGATTATGGAAAGGTGGTTTTACCCCTAGCAGTTTTACGTCGTTTTGACTGTGTATTAGAGAACACGAAAGATGAAGTACTAGCGAATTTTGAAAAATTTAAGGTGATGAATGAAGATGCTCGTGAACCAATTTTAAATCGTATTGCAAAGCAAAATTTTCACAATACGAGTAATTATAATTTCACAAAACTATTAAGTGATTCTGATAATATTGCAGATAATTTACGTGATTACATTAATGGATTTTCAAAAACAGCCCGCGATATTATGGATCATTTTGATTTCGATCGCCAAATCGAAAAATTAGATAATAATGATTTATTATACTTAACGATTAAACGATTTAGTGAGCTTGATTTACATCCAGAAGTGGTTTCGAACGTAGAAATGGGTTACATCTTTGAAGAATTAATTCGTCGTTTCTCAGAGCACGCTGAAGCGGGTGATCACTACACTCCTCGTGAAGTAGTACGTTTAATGGTTAGCCTTTTATTCATGCAGGACGATGATATTTTAACGAAGCACGGATTGACACAAACACTATATGACTGTGCTGCTGGAACAGGTGGTATGGGATCTGTTGCACAAGAATATTTAACAGAGCTAAATAAAACAGCGGATCTGGAATTCTTTGCTCAAGAAATTAACGGAGAATCGTATGCGATTTGTAAAGCAGATATTCTTATTAAAGGCGCAGATGCTAAAAACGTTCGTTTAGGAAATACGTTATCAAACGATCAGTTTAAAGGGGATAAATTTGACTATTTAATCTCAAATCCTCCGTATGGTGTGGACTGGAAGTCATACGAAAAACCAATTAAAGCGGAGCATGAAGAACAAGGATATGCTGGTCGTTTCGGTCCCGGTACACCTCGTACGAGCGATGGACAACTATTATTTTTAATGCATTTAATTTCAAAAATGAAACCAGTAACAGCAGAAAATCCACAAGGATCTAGACTTGCAATTATTATGAACGGTTCTCCATTATTTACAGGTGATGCAGGTTCAGGGGAAAGTGAAATTCGTCGTTACGTACTTGAGAATGACTTAGTAGAAGCTATTGTGGCTATGCCAAACGATTTATTCTACAACACAGGTATTGCGACTTACATTTGGATTTTAACAAATAATAAAGCTGCTATTCGTAAAGGGAAAGTACAGCTTGTAAATGCTGTAGACTTCTCGAAAAAAATGAAAAAGAGCATGGGTAGCAAGCGTAACGAAATTTCACAAGAGCAAATCGATGAAATTGTTCGTTTATACGGAAACTTTAAAGAAGTTGAACACGTTAAAATCTTTGATAACGAAGACTTCGGTTACCAAAAAATCACTGTAGAACGTCCATTACGCTTAAACTTCCTTATTTCTGAAGAACGTATTCAACGTGTAGCAGAACAAAAAGCGTTCGAAAACCTTGCAAAGTCTAAGAAAAAAGGTGATAACGGCTTAGCTGAAATAGAAGCTGGTAAAGCGCTACAAGAAAAAATCATTGCTGTGTTACGTGGATTAGAAAGTGAAGAGTTATTTAAGAATCGTGAAGAATTTATAAAGATATTAAAAGCTGAATTTAAAAAGGAAGATATAGCAATTGGTGCACCAGTATTAAAGGCTATATTAGCTGGTCTGTCGGAGAAGGATGAAACAGCGGATATTTGTATGAAAAATAAAACAGATGCTGAACCAGATACTGACTTACGTGATACAGAAAGCGTTCCGTTAAAAGAGGGTATTTATGAATACTTCGAGCGTGAAGTAACACCACATGTATCAGATGCATGGATCGATGAATCAAAAACAAAAGTGGGTTATGAGATTCCATTTACACGTCAGTTCTATAAATATACAAAGCTTCGTAGTTCAGAGGAAATTATGGCTGAGATTAAGGCGCTTGAGGCGAGTATTTTAGAGAAGTTGAAGAAGGTGATGGGATGAAAAAAATATATTTGGAATATAAGGATAGTGAAAATGATTTAATAAAAGATATCCCAATACATTGGAAGACTACTAAATTAAAGCATGTGGCAAAAATTATTATGGGCCAGTCACCATCTTCAGATGATTATAATGATAAGGAAATAGGTTTTCCATTTCTTCAAGGTAATGCTGAGTTTACCGAACAATACCCTATCCCTAAAATATATTGTGATAAGCCTAATAAGCTCTCTAGAAAAGGAGATATATTACTTTCAGTAAGAGCGCCAGTGGGTGCTTTAAATATGTCAAATGTAAGTTATGCCATTGGTAGAGGGTTATGTGCTATAAGAGCAGAAAAGATTACAACGGAATTTTTATGGTTTTGTTTGTTAAGTGCAAAAAAGGAATTGAATACAAGGTTAAAAGGCAGTACATTTGAAGCTGTAACTACTGAAGATGTAAAAAATATAACAATTGTATGCCCAGTAAACGATGAGGAACAAAACAAAATTTCTTCATATTTAACAAGAAAAGTATTTGAAATAAATAATTTAATTACTGAAAAGGAAAAAATAATAACGTTATTAGAAGAGAAACGTCAATCAATGATTACAGAAGCTGTAACAAAAGGATTAAATCCAAATATGAAAATGAAAGATTCAGGTGTGGAGTGGATTGGTAAGATACCTGAGCATTGGGAGTTAAATTTACTCAAAAGATACTGTGGGAGAATTACAGATGGCTCTCATTTTTCACCAGAAATAGTGGATGATGGATTTTCATATGTAACTGTAAAAGATATACAAAATAGTGAAGTTAATGTAAAGAACGCATTAAAAATTAGTGAAGGTGACTATTTAGAGCTATGTAAGAGTGGATGCCAGCCGCAAAGAGGGGATGTACTACTAAGTAAGGATGGTACTATAGGAAAAGTAGCGGTGACAACAAATGAAGAGTATGTCGTATTATCTTCTATAGCAATTTTAACACCTAATCAATTAATAGGGTCTTATTATTTGGCTTACTGGCTGAGATCTAAAATAAATTTCGATCAAATGGAGAGTTATCTCGCTGGAGCGGCTTTAAGAAGATTGACGTTACAAACCATTAATAAATTTAAAATTATAGTGCCTCCGGTAGTGGAGCAGATAAAAATTGTAGAGTATCTCGATAAAGAATTAAGAGTGTTAGAAAATTGTATTAGTGAGGTTAGTAATCAAATCCAAAAACTAAAGGAATACCGCCAATCCCTAATCTACGAGGCGGTAACAGGAAAAATCGATGTACGTGATTTTGAAGTAGAAGCGTAATGAGGTGATGGTATGGCGGTTGATGCGACGGAAAAAGGTTTTGAGACGAATATTGAAGATTCATTGATAGAGAATGGATATATGAAGCGAACTCTTGAGGGAGAGGAAAGCCAACTATTTAAACAATATGGGCTTGATGTTGAGGAACTATTTACATTTTTAGAGGATACACAAGCAAAGCAACTGCGAGCATTAGAGAAATCATATGGTGCAGATTATAAGCAGAAAATGCTCAATCGCATTTGTGATCAGCTGAAGAAGCAAGGGATAATGGAATGTTTACGCCACGGGATTAAAGACCGTGGTGTAACATTAAAACTTATTTATAATAAGCCACCAACTACAATGAATCAATTAATGAACGATTTATATCGTAAAAATAGATTTACTGTAAGTCGCCAAGTGTTTTATAGCGATAAGCATAAAAATAGTTTGGATATGGTGTTATTCATAAATGGTTTACCGCTTATTGTAATGGAACTAAAGAATCCATTGACAGGTCAAACTGTTGAGGATGCGATGAATCAGTTGAAGATGGATCGAGACCCAAGAGAGCAACTGTTTAAATTTAACGAGCGCGTTGTCGTATATTTTGCGGTGGATCCAGATGAAGTGTTTATGGCGACTGAATTAAAGAAAGAGAAAACATATTTCTTACCATTTAATAAAGGCAATAATGGTGGGAAAGGAAATCCGACTGTTTACAATAATTATCGTACGCATTACTTATGGGAGGAAATATTAGCCCCTGATAGTTTGCTAGATATTTTATTCCGTTTTGTGTTTGTGAAGAAGGACGATATTTTAGACTCAAATGGTGAACTAATTGATGAACGTAAAATGTTAATTTTCCCGCGTTTTCATCAATTAGATGTTGTACGTGAGCTTGAGCGAGATGTACAAGAAAAATCAGTTGGCCAAAATTATCTCATTCAACATAGTGCGGGGAGTGGGAAGACGAACTCTATTTCTTGGTTATCGCACCGCTTAGCGAAGCTGCATGATGAAGAAAACAATGCGGTGTTTAGTAGTGTTATCGTTATTACTGACCGCCGTGTTTTAGATAAGCAATTACAAGATGCGGTATATCAGTTAGAGCATAAAGCTGGTATGGTTGAACGAATTAATAAGGATTCCAATCAACTAGCTCAGGCTATCACTGGTGAAACTCGTATTATCATTACAACACTTCAAAAGTTTCCGTTCATTATGGAAAAGGTGTCTGATTTTGACCGTAAAAAGTATGCGGTTATTATTGACGAGGCACATTCTTCACAAGGAGGAAAAGCTTCGACAGCATTAACGAATATTTTATCAGATAAAACGTTAGAAGATGCCTATGAAGAAGATCGAGTTGCGGAAGAGAATTTAGATAATATAGATGAGCAAATCATTGAAACGATTATGAAAAGTGGAAAGCAAGATAATATTTCATTCTTTGCTTTTACCGCTACACCGAAGCCGAAGACGATTGAAAAATTTGGAACGATGGGTACAGATGGAAAGCCACATGCATTCCATCAATATACGATGCGACAGGCTATTGAAGAAGGTTTTATTTTAGATGTACTAAGTAATTACACTACATATAAAACGTTTTATAAAATAGCGAAGAGAGTTGATGAAGATCCGTTAGTTTCGCAAAAACAGGCAACGAAAAAACTTGCGCAATATGTATCATTACATCCGCATAACGTTGCTCAAAAGACGGAAATCATTATCGAACATTATCGTAACTTTACTCGTCAAAAAATTGGTGGTCGTGCAAAAGCGATGGTCGTAACGGCGAGTCGTCTTCATGCGGTCCGTTATAAAATTGCCTTCGATCAGTATATAGATAAAATGGGCTATGAAGATTTAAAAACGGTTGTTGCTTTCTCAGGGATTATTAAAGACGATGAAATTCCATATTCAGAGCAGGATATGAACGGATTCAGTGAAAAGGAATTGCCTGAAAAGTTCAATTCAGATGAGTATAAAGTGTTACTTGTAGCTGAAAAGTATCAAACAGGATTTGACGAACCGTTGCTACATACGATGTACGTAGATAAACCGTTAAGCGGGATTAAAGCCGTTCAAACATTATCTCGTTTAAATCGTACTTGTCCAGGAAAAGAAGATACGTTTGTGCTTGATTTCGTTAATGATACAGAGGATATAAAGGATTCCTTCCAACCGTATTATGAAACAACAGGCCTTGAAGAAGTGACAGATCCAAACATTTTATACGATCTGCAAGCGGAATTAGAACCGTATCAAATTTTTACAGAAAAAGAAGTACAAGTTGTCAATGAGCTAGAGATTAAAGGCGGATTTAAAAAGCAGACAAAGGCACAAACAGAGCTGAACTCTTGGATTGATAGAGGAGTAGATCGCTTTAAGTCTCTGGAAGAGGAAGAAAAGGATGCTTTTAAAGCAGCAGCGACGAAGTTTGTCCGCACGTATGCATTCATTTTGCAGATTGCTACATTCATTGACCTTGATTTACACAAACTATATATCTACTTAAATTACTTATTACGCAAGTTACCTCGTAGTAGTAAAGATAAAGATGTATACACGGCTGATGATGTTGCACTAGAGTATTACCGTAATCAGAGGGTATTTGAAGGTGGAATTGAGTTAGAACAAACTGGTGGCGTAGACTTAAAACCAACTTCACACGGTGCAGGTGGTGTAGTTGAGGATGAAAAAGTTCGTTTATCATCTATACTAGATAAGCTAAACGATCGTTTCGGTACAGAATTTACAGAAACCGATTTTCTTTCACGCGATCAAGTAAAAGAAGATATGTTAAACAGTGAAGATATTCAACAAAAAGCAAAAAACAACACAAAAGACAATTTCAAATTTGCTTTCGAAAAGTCATTCATAAACTTCGTTATTGATCGTATGGGTAGTAATGAGAAGTTCTTCATGAAGATTTTAGAGAATGAAGAATTCAAGAACTTCATTATGGAAGATATGATGAATGAAGTTTATTCGGAAGTGAATGGGTAATATTGTTTGAAGATGGGGGAACCTCTTATTGTGCCTGTAGTGTGGGTGGTAAGGGGTTCTTTTTTATTTTGGATAGATTCATTGAATAATTGATATCGTTGTATTCATATGTTTTTTACTTGTAGATAGTTTGATAAAATAACAGTAATTGTAATTAATTGTAGCGGGGGATAAAGATGCTAGATAAAATAATGATCGAATTTATTAAAACAAAACAGCGAATTATGAATGGTATTGGTGATAAAAGTAATTGGCTTATGACGATAAAAGATAATGAAATATATGTAGAAAGAAAACTTGGAATAGAAAAAGAAGCAGGAACATTATTGGATTTTAATGTAACCGTTGAAGAGGTTCTACGAGTTTGGCAAGATTTTATAAATGATAGAATAATTAATAATCCTGACCTTTATCCAGGTGGAAGATCAAATTTCCTGGTATCGCTATTTGTGGAACTACCTTTCATAGAGGTAACAAAGATTAATGGAGAAAATGCTATTACATTTAAAGAATTTCAAACCGATAACTTACCAAGTGAAAAATATGATAAAGTCATGCTCTTTTTAGAAGAGATAATGAATGGTACATATACTCCAAGCAAGTTACGTGAACAAACGGATGGAAATTTATATCGAGTGAAATCTAATGCACGCCAAGATTTAAGATTGTTGGGCTTTTTGAATGAATCTAATGAAATGAATCAACTGCTATTAAGAGAATATGTTCAATCGGAAGATAAGAAGAACTACATTGCACAGCTAGTTTTAAAACAAGAATATTTCCGTCATGCTTTATTTGTTCTTGGGTTGTTAGAGAAGTATTCAAAGGATGAAAAGAAAGCAGCTCTAGTTGATTTTGGAATGACGATTGTTCGAAATTCATTAGGGGATAATTTGATGGTTGAATCAGTGGCGAAGAGGCGTACGGATAACTTACTGGATTGGCTGGAACAAGTAGGGCTGATTAATGATGAATGGATTCCATCCGAACAATACATAAAAAAGAGTGAAGAAAAGGGCGGTAATATGAGTAGTAGTTTACGTGAAGGCTTTTTAAAGATAATGAAAGAATATTTGGATGCAAAAACAGAAAAATTTGCAGGACATAAATTAGGATTAACAGTCCGAAATGATATAGCAACCGAGATCATTCGTTTACCATTTATAAATGAGAAGCAGTACAGTGTGATAGGGTCAGTCGGAAAAGGGAATTGGGCAACAGTTCCGTGGATTGCGCTAATGCATAGAGATATTACAACATCGACACAGAGAGGATATTATATCGTTTATTTATTTAGTGAAGATATGCAACGATTGTATTTGACCATTGGACAAGGTGTAACAGAAACGACTAAAGAAGATATGCAAAAAACTAAAGAAGAGATCCGCAAGCAAATACATATGTCCCAAAAGGTGAAAAAAGATGATGAGATTTTCCTAGGGACAAGCTCAAAAGCGAAAGGGTATGCAAATTCAACAGCGGCTTATATTGCGTATGATGTTAATAAAATGCCAAGCGAGAAAGAGTTAGTTGAAGACTTAGAAGAAATGCTTCGTTATTATGAGGGATTTATTGCTTACAAAGAGGAAGGAACGAAATATGAAATGATTTATGAGAGGAAAGAAGTGTATTTAGATCAGCAATCCATTATCGATCACGTGTCTTCTTATATTCAAAGTAAAGGTTTCTTTTATGAGAAAAAGGATCTTATTAATTTCTTCCTGTCATTAAAGACGAAGCCGTTTGTGATTTTGTCAGGTATTTCAGGTACAGGGAAAACGAAAATTGTTCAGTGGTTTGCGGAGAGTTTAGGGGCTACGGAAGAGAATGGACAATTTACGCTTATTCCGGTTAGACCTGATTGGAGTGATAGTTCTGATTTGCTTGGCTATGTGAATCTTCAAGGCGAGTTTCAAGAAAGACCGTTAATTAAGGTGCTTGAAGCTGCAGATGCAAATCCAAATAGACCGTACTTTGTAGTGTTGGATGAGATGAACTTAGCTCGAGTGGAGTACTACTTTAGTGACTTTTTAAGTGTAATTGAAAGTCGTAAATGGAAAGATAGAAAAATTGTTACGTCACCAGTTCTTCCAGAATCCATTACGAATAAGCACATTACGATCCCATCAAATGTATACATTATTGGAACTGTCAATATGGATGAAACGACACATCCGTTGAGTAAGAAAGTATTAGATCGTGCGAATACAATTGAGTTTAATACCGTTAACTTAGATTATTTTAATTTCTTAATGGATGTAGAAGAGAAGGAAGCTGAAGTTGCTTCAAATCGCTCTTTAGAAACTGAGTATCTGCATCTAAAAGAATGTTTTAAAGAAAATGAGGATCTTGTGAGAAATATCTCAACTATTTTAATAGAAATAAATAAAATGCTTGAATCAGTTGGAGCTCAAGTTGGATATCGTATACGAGATGAAATTTGTTTTTATATGGCATACAACGAGCAAGGGAAGTTATTGTCATTCGATGAGGCACTTGATTATCAAATATATCAAAAAATTTTACCGCGTCTTGCAGGGAGCGATGGAAGAACAGAAGAGGTATTAAAGCAGTTGTATGTATTATGTGCAAATGAAGAATATGATAGTGGCAATAATGACGCTTCATATGCTAAGTATCCTCGTTCAGTTAACAAACTGTCTCATATGTTAAGGAGGTTCGAGTATGATGGTTTCACCTCTTTCTGGATCTAATAATGAGATAGAACTAGTTAAGATTGAAACAGAGGAGCTATCATTGACGATTAAGGGAAATCCTTATCATGAAAAATATGAGAGTTTAAAAGAATATCAAGCTATGAACGCAGATGAAATGATGTATTTTCATGTAGATGGGAAGACGGAATCCGTTTCTGTATTTGATGCGAGATTGCAGAGGCTAGATGAATGGAACGAACATCCACCAATCTTTTTTGAAAATAGAAGTTATCAGCTTGTGGTTGTTCCGAAAAATAACAGGCAGCTCTCTTTTTATCATGAACATCCGGGTTTTCGAAAGCAAGTTAGTTCTATTCAAATGGGGTCACTTCATGTGTTAATGGGGAACCTTTCATTTCCAAATGAAGTAGGAAATACAACGTTTGAAATTAAAGATGAACAAGACACTTTATTAACTGTTACATTTGAAGTTTTCCCGGCAAAACTTGATTATAAGGATGATTACAGAGCCTTATTAGATGAAGTAAATGATGAAATTTATAATTTAGCGTTTCATTTACTGAAGAGAACATACTTAGGAGCATCTGCAATTTACGCTACAAATCCCTCGAAGAGTGAATTTTATCGTATTTTAAATGATTCCTTTGAGCGATTTATGAGGTCGATCTCTCATATTAAACGGCAACCGCATCATACGCTTATGACTAGACATCAACTTGTACGAGGAGAAAAAATTCGTAAACTGGATTCTGTCGGAATGAACTATTTGCGAAAGCGACCACACTTGCTACAAGGAGAAAACAGTATACCAACTAAAGGTATTACAGCTTATAAGGAAGTGTCTTATGATACGCTGGAAAATCGATTTGTTAAATGGATGATTCAAAGAGTCGTACATAAAATAGATGATCTACTTAAGGCGCTAGAGTCAAAATCTAGATATACACGTGGTGTAACGGATGAAGATTTACTAGAACGTGTAAAAAATATGAAGTCTCGAATGAAAAATGAATTGAACGATCCCTTTTGGAGAGGAATCGGAAAATTAGATCGCTCAGTCTTTTCACTCGTTATCCAAATGGCAGCAGGCTATCGAGATGCGTATCAAATCTTCTTAATGCTATCACGAGGTTTAACATTACGAGGAAAAATTTTTAAAATGTCGGTAAAAGATGTTGCTAGATTATACGAATACTGGACATATTTAAAGCTCGGACAAATTCTATCAAAAAAATATATACCGCTTCATCAAGATGTTATCCAAGTTAAACAGGATGGTTTATATGTAACGCTAGATGAAAGTAAAACTGCGAAAAGAACGTTCAAACATCCAGAAACAGACGAGGTAATTGAACTTTACTTCCAGAAAAGAAACGGTGGACTGCCAACAGTTACACAAAAACCAGATACGATGCTCGCTATTGAGAAAAAGGGAAAGAGCTATCAATACCAATACATTTTTGATGCGAAATACCGAATTGATTTTGCTGAAAGCTCTCATTATAAAAGGAAGTATGGCGCTCCTGGCCCAGTGGAAGAAGACATTAACACAATGCATCGTTACAGAGACGCACTAGTAGTAGAACAAGAAGGTCCTTTTGAACGAACAGCTTACGGAGCGTACGTACTATTCCCGTGGAACCAAGAGGAAGCGTACCAGAACCATCCATTTTATAAAAGTATCGAAAAAGTAAATATCGGTGGCTTCCCGTTCTTACCAAACGCAACAAGACTGGTCGAACAATTTCTAGATCATCTCATTGAAAAAAGCCCAGAAGAAATTATAAGAGAAGGCATCCTTCCAAGAGGTACAAAAGAAGAATGGCACTCCTCGCTAGAAGAAAAAGTATTAGTGGGCAGTGTGAAAGCTGAAGCCGACTATGAAGCATATAGAAAAGAAGGCTTATACCAGTTATCAGTCACACAGTTAAAACCAGGATGGCAAGAAGCAAAGTATATAGCATTATATGCACCGAAAAAATGGCACGGAGAAAAAGGTGGTATCCAATGCGTAGCCAAAATCAAACACATTCAAATGCAACAAAACGATGAGCATGTACATTTCGAACTAGAGCCATGGAAAAAACTAGATCACCTCATTCGTCCAGTAGGGTATGGCATTCAAACATACACAATAACAACTATGTCGTTATTAAAAGAAGTACAAGAACTCCCAGAACTCTTCATGAAATCAAAAGAAGAACGAATCCTTTGGAAAACGCTGCGCCGTTTTACGAAGCAAGTTAAGGTTGAACTGGATCATCGTAATTTAGATGAGGCTTCTTCTATTAAGAGTTATTATGTGCAGGATGTTCAGATTTGGGTTGATTATGGGAATGGGGTTGTTGTGGTTGGGAAAGATGGACGAGTTAAGGAAGTTCCTTTGGAGTTGGTTGTTGGTAGGGGATCGGTGTTGTTTAGAGAAGTTTTAGAAGTGCTAAATGTTAAAGAATAGCACTTAGATACAAAGGTGATTAAGTCATGGATAAAGGCCAAGTTTATTTTTGCATGGAACAAATGATTTTAGGTGAAGTGGAGAAGCATTATTAGTTGGATAAAGTGTATTGTTAGCGATGGGAAGAAGAGCATATGAGGGATATGCTCTTCTTTTTATTTGTAAATAAGGTGGCTGTAAAATTAAAATGATGACCTCTACCCTGTCAAGATAAGAAGCGTATATTTTACGTTTCGGTAATATCGAGCAGAAAGTTAGTTGTATCAAGGGTTTAGAAGGTAGTCTATATTTCTTCTTGTAAATCCAGTAAAGTAGAAAAATAAAAATTATTGACCGGAATTTTGACTAATCTTTACTCAGTTTCTTATAAGTTTAAAGAAAGGATTGTTCTAAAATTTGATGACTTATACACTATAAGTAACTGAGTTTTTCTTAGTATGAAATTAAAAAGATTTCTTCACTAGGCATTGAGTCTTCCTTTATACTAAGATAAACAGATATTTGAAATTTTGCAGGAAATACATAATTTATGAGGCTTACTGCAACAAGGGGGGAACTTAGGATTGGATTGGAAGCAGCAAATGAGTATCGGGCTCGATTATTGGATTCAGCTTTGTTCAAATGAACAGAAATACGTTTCCATTAAAGAACAAATCATCGGGCTACGAGAGGATATAGAGAATGAACTCACGATAATGATTACAGGCGAGTTCAACGCAGGAAAGTCAACATTTATTAATGCTTTACTTGGGGAAAAGGTTTTGTCTTCTGATGTTACTCCGGAAACGGCAATGGTAACAAAGTTGGTTTATGGAGAGAAGAGGAAGGTCATCGCTCGTTATCTTAATGGCAATTCGGAAGTGTACGATGATGCTTGGTTTGAGCAACTAACGGCAGAACGTGATGGGAAGTTCAAGGTAATCCGTCACCAGCTTTCCCATGTTGAGTTGCAAATGCCTCTTGAGATTCTTAAGGCTTTTACAATCATTGATACTCCGGGACTGAATGCAAACAATGAATTTCATACGAAGGCAACGGAGCGATTTTTGGGAAGAACTGATTATGCCATTTTTTTATTCCATGCTATGAATGTAGGAACAGCAACAGAAATAAAATGGCTGAAAAAGTTTAATGAAAATTCAATTTATCCCTTTGGAATCATTAATCGAATTGATGAATTAGATGAGGAAGAGGACGACTTAGAGGACTTGATTGATTTTAATAAACCACGGCTAGGGCCTTCAGTCCAGAAGTTGATTGGCGTATCAGCAAAGGATGCTTTAATCGGGAAATTGGAGAAAAATACTCAGACAATTGAATGGAGTAATTGGGGAGATGTAGAACGGCTTCTGGAGAGCTTTAAAGAAGAGACCAATAAGAAACTGGAACGGACTTATACGAGACTGTTGCAGCCAATTCGCCAAATGGACCAGCTTTATTTAGAGAGAAAAATATCGTTACCATTAAAAAAACTTAATACTAGAAATGTAGAGTTTTTTGTAACAAGGGAGTTTCCAGAGCTGTTTTTAACTAAAGAAAGATTGGATAGTCAAAAGAAACTAACCAAATCTGTGCAGGATAAGTGGAATGTTTTTTTTGATACAAAGATATATACAATTGATAGCCTTGATGGATTCTTGCGAAGTTTCATGCAGTATTACAAAAAGTTGGGGGATCAAAGAGGAGCTGAATTAAAGAGTAATCCTCTGCAAATCTGGGAGAAAATGATACTCCCAAAATATCACTCCTTCCTTCAAAATCGTAAAGAGTATAATAATAAAGTTATTGATTTGAACCAGGATAGAGAAAATCTTGATCGAAATTGGAAGACTGTCCAATTTAGCTCCTCGATAAATAAAAAGAAAAAGCTTAGAAGGCATGGGAGGAAGCTGGAATTTTACCATCATGAACGGGGAAATTTGGGTAAAAAGCGCAAGGTGTTAACCGATATTTTTAGGGAGATGACGATAGGAATAAATGAAATCCAACAAAGTATCAACACTTTTGTCGAGAGTGACCTTCAATCCCATGTAGAAAATGAACGGAAAGAGCTTGATAGCTGGAATAGACAGCTCAAAAAAGTGAAAAATTCTTTTGATGGATTTTCTAGGAGTGATCTTACTCATATAGAGTTATTTTCAAAAGGGTTAGACAATTTCCAAGAGAACGTTGCTGTACCGCTATTAAACGCAGGTCGGACACTTGAAAATCTTCTCGTTTATGAGGAAGTAAACTATCTCTTTAGTAATTTGGCACAATTGGGTCATGACTTGCCACCGAAAGAGTTTTATCACCAGTGGAAAATGATCGATGTATCGTCGAAAGTAAGGGAAAGAAACTATAATTTGAACATTTTGAAAATTATCTCTCCGGAGTTGTTGCATCATGAGCTTAAAGTTCTCCCTGATGAACTTAAGCACGATGTCCAGATAGAAATTGATACAGTCCGTGCCGAACTAAATCGATGGATGAAGAGTAGTGTAGCGGCTATGTTTCTGTTATTAGTAATAGTGGGGATTGCGGAATTAAACGATAGAAGTTCTTCGCAACACAGTGATAACAATATTTCAGATTACAAGGATAGTGATTATTCCGAGAATGTTGCCGATGCAGCTCCAAGTCTTGAAGAAGAAAAGCAGACATTAGAAAATCAGTACTCTGAGGAAGATGTGAAGAGTTTTCTAAGGTCAGTATATCAGCAGCTTAAATATGAACAATCCAGTCATTTCCGTTTATTTAGCAATGATGGGTGGGAAAGATTTTTACCATACTATGATAACCTTGCCAAGGGAAAACTGGAAACCTTTAATATTACCAATGTTGAATATTTGTCAGGGGATGAAATTAAGGCAACGGTAAAAGAAACCGCTATACAATCAGGGTCTCTTAAAGAATTCGAAACAGATTACACGTTAACAATGGATTCCAATGCAGGTAATAATTTAATGATTAGTGCATTTTCATACACGCTTGTCAATGAAACAGAAACCGAGATTGCACTTGAAGATAGGGAACTTAAAGAATTTTTTAGCAAATTTCGAAGTGAGTATATGCAGGTTTTGAATTGGGGGAATTCCGTTTACATTGCTGATTTCTTTGATCAGGGTAGCCCTGCTTATAAAGAGCTGCAGATTTATATTAATTCGATTGCCGGAAAGGGCTACACCTTTAAAGAACTTGGTTTCCAGATTGATAAGGTGAATAAGGTTAATGTTAACGAATATAGTGTCTCTACTTCTGAAAAGTACATGTTTACAGATGAGAAGGGAGAGAAGACAAATTATGAAAAGACCAAAAATTATATAGTGAAGGTCTTACCTGAGAAGAGGATTGTCATAAAGGAAATAACTATTAACAATACAAAGAAAGAAGTAGTTAAGATGCCGACTGTTCAGCTCGTAACCACCCAGGATGTGAACGGATTTATTCATCGCTATTATTCTGCCTTTGAGGGTGCCTTCAATGGTAATGGTTTCAGTTATGTGCAGGACTATTATGATCCGAAGGGCTCAGGCTATAAGAGTACGGAAGAGTATATCAAAAACGCGAACAATAAGAATATGCGCATGAATAACATCGAAAAGAGTGTTGAATCTATCAGTACAGTTGACGAAAATCATTATATTGTTATTGTTAATTTTATTGATGAATATGCTTATCGGGATGGATCAGGAGACCGGAAACGGGTGCGTACTACTTATAAAGTTTCAGTATCGAATAACGGAAATATGTTAATTTCGGAAGATCCGAAAGTCGAAATTCTAGAAAAAACAAAGTACTAGGGAGTGAATAGCATGAGTCTTTCACTGGATTTTTATACCACTAAAAAGAAACAGTTGTTTAATCAATTATACAAGCTAGAGGTTATGCTTCAAGATATGGGGAACCGCACCGATTTGAAAAAAATTAACGAGGCTAGGAATCAGGTATTGAAGGAGCAATTCCAAGTAGTCGTTGTAGGCGAATTTTCACGTGGGAAGTCG
The DNA here is from genome assembly GCF_007678085.1 of Bacillus cereus. Taxonomy (GTDB): domain Bacteria; phylum Bacillota; class Bacilli; order Bacillales; family Bacillaceae_G; genus Bacillus_A; species Bacillus_A cereus_BE. Next base: position 202,480 of record NZ_VEDW01000003.1, read on the forward strand.
ACGTTTATCAACGCGCTTTTGGGCAAAAAGCTGCTTCCTTCTTCGGCAAAGCCGACAACTACTTTGCTGAACATCATCACCTATAGTAAGGAGCCGTTCATCAAGCTTCATTTTCGAAAAAAGGGTGTTAAGGAAATTAACGAGGAAATGTTCAAGAAGCTTGTTGCACCGAAGGATCCAACTCCGGGTGATAAGGAATCTGAAGAGGCCTATGAGAAGCAGGTTGAACTGTTTAAGAGTATCGAATACGCGGAAATAGGCCACCCACTTTCCTTTTGTAAGGATGGGGTAAGGATTATCGATACACCGGGGACGAATGACCTAGACCCGGCGCGCGAGCAACTTACTAACAGTATTATCCCTCAATCTGATGCAGCGATTCTTCTCCTCTCGGCAATCAAGATTTTATCCGAGTCCGAGATGAGCTTCTTGAAGGACCGAATTCTTGCGAGTGACATTCAGAAGGTTTTTATCGTTGTTAACCAGAAGGATCTTTTGGAATCACCTGAAGCGGCTGAAAAAGTGTTTAATCATGCTTATAAGCACCTGAAGGATATTTTACATGAACCGAAGATTTTTATGGTTACATCGAAGGGAGCTTTGAATGCGCGGCGAAAAGCCGCTGGAGAGGAACTTGTCACAAAGCGTGGAAAGCAGATTCCAGTTATGCCACTTGAAGAGTCGGGATTTTTGGAGCTAGAGTCTGCGTTGGGTGATTTTCTTCAGTTCGAAAGAGGGGCAGTTAAACTGCAGAGGCCGATACAGAGAATGGACAAGCTCATTTCTGATGTACTGGAGAAACAGATTGATTTTGAATATAGGACCTTGACCCAGCAAATGGATGGCATTCAGGAAAAGGTGGCATCATTCCGTCCGCGCCTAAATGAGGTGCATAGGACTGGCAAGGAATCTTTAAAGAAAATTGTTATAGAGCTGAACAAAGAGGAATCCAAGGTAACTAAATGGTACGATGAAGAGCTGGCTAAGATTACTGCCAAAGGAATGGAGGCCTTTGATAAAAACCGATATTGTGGAATAGATGAAATTAGCGGTGAAGTGGAAAAGGAAATTGCCCCGCTTGAGCGAAGTCTCCATGAAAATAAAAAGAAGAAAATGACGAACACAGCCAAGAGGGTCATCGAGGAGATGAGTAAGCAACTAAATAATGAATGGTTCAAGCTTGAAGATGACCTGAAAAGCCTTGGTTCCTTCAGCGAGACTTTGAATGAAATGGCCCCGACAGGATTGGTACTTGAAAGGGAAGTAAAGCATTCTATTTTCGACGAGATTTTTGATGAACTAGATACTGCATGGGAAAGAAGCAATAGCTTTATCGGCAAGCTAGCCATCGGTGCAGGATTTATCGCTACTGCTGTTGTTGGACTTGCTTCATTTATCTTCGGAGGGGCGTGGGCCTGGTTTACTGGCGAGGATGAAAAGACTAAATTCCGTCGTAAGCTCTCTGCTCAGATGGATACATCAGAAACACAGCGCCGCTTGCATTTTAAGGGTGAATGGGATGGCATGGTCAAAGCAATTTATAAACAGTATCAGGAAATCGTTAATGAGAATGTTCAAAACGTTGAAAACCAGTTGAACCAGCTCTTGGAGAATACACTGCTTGAGGAAAAGGAAATCGAACTCAAAATGGAAATGTTGAACCGTAGATCACTGGCTTTTAAGCAGATTAAAAACGATCTCAGCAGCTTATATCAAGAACTTATAAATCCTGCAAAAGAAAAGGCTGGTGCTAAATGATGAACTATACAGCAGAAAAGGAATTGCTTAGGGAGAAGATAGGGAAGCTGAAGGGAAATCTTGTTGAATTGATGCCCGCGAGTTCACAGTTAAAAGTGCTTGGGGAAATCGAGGAGGACTTGATCCAGGATTACTATACGATCATGGTTGTGGGTGAATTCAAACATGGGAAGTCGACATTTGTCAATGCTTTGCTCGGCAAGGACATCATGCCGAGGGATGTCACGCCTACAACAGCAACTATCAATGCAGTATTCCACTCCGAAAATCCAGAGATGCAAATTTTAAAGGTGGACGGTCAGGTTGAGAAGAGGGATCTTACTGTAGACGAGCTTAACCAGTATACAGCTTCAGCTGACTTTAATGCGGAAGAAATTAAATATTTAAAGCTATTTATGGATGCCCCATTATTGAAGAATCGGGTGGTGCTAATTGACACTCCAGGGGTTAATGACCTTAATCAACAGCGTTCTGACATCACCTTCGAATTCCTTCCGCGTGCCGATGTTATTATTTTTATGACGTCGATGGATGCCGCGATGAAGAAGACTGAGAAGATATTCATTCAGGAATTTTTACTAAAAAATGGGCTGGACAAAATAGTCTTTGCTGCTAACTTCATGGACCGGATCGATGAGGAAGAACTAGATGACACTATTGATTACATCAATCGACGAATTCAAAACATCCTTGATGGGGAGAAGGCTACGCTGTTCCCTATGTCAGCCCGCGAAGCACTTGAAGGAAAGTTACATGGAGATGAAAGTCTGCTTCGATATTCTGGGGTTCCAGAGATTGAGGCGGAAATTGTAAAGAGGATAGAGAGCGGTTCGCGCAGTATGGAAAAGCTCGAGCGCTTCCACTGGAGGCTTAAGGCAAGTGCAGAAGCTGTTAGAAGTGAGATTGAAACTGCCAAGGGATTGTCTTCCGAGTCGCTTGAAAGCCTTGAAGCTCAGCTAGCAGCCGTTGCGAGTTGGTTTTCTAAACAAGATGTTTGGAGGGGACAGCTACAGAATTATTTGAATGATCGTCACAATGAAATCAAGTACATGGTACGGAAATCGGTCCAGCACTTTGGTAATAATGTCCGAGAAGATATTGAGAATCGGATTCATCTGTACCATGGTGCAGATGTCAAAAATCTTGTTGAATCTCAAATTCCGATTGCTGTAAAATCCCAATTTAACTCATGGGTTAATCAATATAGTGACTATGTCCATGAGCTGCTGCGCAAAATGCAGGTGGAAGTGATTAAAGGGCTGACCACTGCGTTCAAAGAGAGTGTCCATATCCAGGCAGTTAAAGGAGCTAACATTCAAATTGTCGATTCAATTCCGATATTGAGTGCACGGACAGGAAACGCGAATGTAAAGGCAGGGCTTGTTCTTGGTGGAGCGAGTACTCTTGCGATATTGCTCGGCGGACCGTTCTTTTTGCCGATAGTAGGGATGGCCGGACTTCCATTTTTATCACAAAAGCTCGCCGAAAAACAACTTGAAGATATCAAGCCAGAACTAATTACCGCAACTGGCCGCCAAATTAGCCAGCTGGTTGATAACTTTGAAGAACAGATTAACCACTACGTACAAAGAACAAAGGAGCAAATCGAAGAGGAATCATTGGAAGAATTCTCGCGCCTGCTTCGCTCTTATGAAGTGATTTTGAAAGATGAAATCAATAACAAGCAAAAGGAAGCCACCTTCATCAAGGCTTATCAAAGCAAACTTACTGATTTGGATGAATTAATCAAAACAGAACTTATGGAAGGGGAAAAAGCACTATGAGTGAACATAATCTGCAGCAAGTATCCGATTCATTTGACCATGACTTTGGCCAATCCAATGATCATTTAGTCGTTCCTGACCATCATAACATCCTAAACAATCATCATGGACCTGGCACCTATGACAATTCAAACGACTTCTTGGACTACCAAGATCCATTGAAACATGCTTATAAACATCAATTTCAGCCACTGAATCTGGACAACATTCATTTTGTTAACCCGCACCATGTTGATGGATATTTTAGGAATGATGGAACATATGTAAACGGCTACTTCCGTGACGGTGACGGTAATACCGCAATTGACCATCCAGCCGAGCAAGGTGGTGGGTACATCAGAAGCAATCCGGATGGGAATCCCTTTAATAACTTGAAATAGTATAAAAAAGCAGGAGCAATGCTCCCGCTTTTTTTATGGTGGGAGTTAGTATGCGTTCTTCTAGAAGGGGCAAAGTTTAGGGAATATCGAATGGAAAGCTAGTTGTATCAAGGGTTTATAGGGTATTCTATATTTTTTTATGCAAATCCTGTAACGTAGAAAAATGAAATTTATTTACCAGAATCTTGACCAGTTTCTAAGTGTGTTTATAAGTTTAACGAAACATTTTTCTGTCAAGATATGTTGCTATACAGAACATTGTTTTAGATTATAACAGGTAAAGTAAAGGTGGAAAATGATGATATTAGGTACACACCTTTTTTAATACACCAAATTAACTAGGAGATAACTGAAGACAGTATATAGTCTGTTTTCAGATGGGATTTATAAAAAGTAATATGATATAGCATATAATGAACTTATGAATAAACTATTTCCCTAATGGTAAATATAGCTATCTTAGTGCTTGCCCAATTGACAAGGTCACTGTGGAAATTCAGTATTTGTAAGGAGAGAACAGCTATGCAGTTTAACACCTAGTTAAACTGCTATAGAAGAAAAACCAAACGGAGGAAAACCCACATGCCAACCTACAACAAACTAATCCGAAACAAAATCCCACAAATAATAAAAAATAATGGAAAAACACCCACAACAAGAATCCTACCCGAAGACGAATACATAAAAGAACTCTGCAAAAAAACACAAGAAGAACTAACAGAATACATCGAAGCAAAAACAAAACCTGATAAACTCGAAGAACTATCCGACCTACTAGAACTAATAAACGCCCTAGCCGAACACGAAGGCACAACACTAAAAGAAATCAACAACATCCGTAAAAAGAAAGCAGTAGAACGAGGGGGCTTCTCAGATCGAGTGTTTCTAATCGAAGTAACCGATAACAAGCCCCTCCTAAGCCCCTTACAAGCCCCTACCAAGTAATAAATCACTAAGAAAAAACATAACAAAACAAAAACACCAACAAACACCGTAGTAGGAGTCGAAAAAAATTTTTGAAATAACACGCCAAAAACCCGGCCCTCCTTCCTATATATAGTACAAAGAGGAAATTTTCATTTTTGAATTAGGACGGGAGGAATTGGGATGGCGGTGTATCGTACTGTGCAGGTGAATTTTTGGCAGGATGATTTTGTTTTGGATTTGACGCCGGAGGAGCGGTATTTTTATGTTTACTTGTTAACTTGTTCGAAGACGACGCAGTGTGGGATTTTTCCTTTTCCGAAGCGGTTAGCTGAGATGGAGACGGGTTATAATCGGGAGACTGTTGATAAGCTTGTGCAGCGCTTCATTGATTATGGGAAGATTCTTTATGATGCGGATACACGAGAGTTATTCGTTTTGAATTGGCTTCGTTATAATCCGGTGACGAATACGAATGTGGAGAAGTGCGTGCTTCGTGAGCTGAAGGGTGTGAAGAATAAGGAGTTTGTACATATGTTTCTTCAGAAGTGCGTAGAGGAGGAGCTGAATGTTCCGATGCTTTTAGCGCATTTCGGTATGCCGAGTGATTTGGCTGTGGATGATGTTGAGCTAGTTAGCGAGGAGACAGAGGAAGAAGAGGTTATAGAGGAAGAAACGGGAAGTCGCGTGTTTACTTTTTATGAGCAGCATTTTGGTAGTTTGTCCCCTCATACTGTGGAGGAACTGAGTGCGTGGATGGAAGATTTGTCAGAGGAGCTTGTGCTGAAGGCTCTTCAAATTGCGTTTGAGAATAATAAGCGGACGGTTGCTTATGTGAAGGGGATTTTGAGAGGGTGGCACGGGAAAGGGTTTACGAAAGTATGTGAGGTTGAGGCGGATACGGCGAGCTTTAGGAAGAAGGATTCGTCTGTTAGTACGGGGGAGACGGAGGAGTTTTTGGCGAGGTGTGAGGAGTGGGAGAAGAATGCGCCGTCTGAGGAAGAGTTGCAGCGCTTTTTAGCGGAGCGCGGGTGGCGTCCATGAGTATTCAAAATGTGGAGGCGGAAAAGACGGTATTAGGTTCTCTATTACTTGATGGAGAGCTTATTAAGGAGTGCCGTTTGACGGAGCAGTATTTTTCGCTGTCAGTGCACAAGTCTATATTTCAGTTAATGCGAAAAATGGAAGAAGAGGGGCAACCAATTGATCTTGTGACGTTCATTTCTAGGGTAGATCCGAAGTTTTTAGAGGGGATCGGGGGAATGGAGTATTTTATAGGGTTAATGGATGGTGTGCCTACAACTGCCAACTTCTCTTATTATGAGGGGCTTGTTCGAGGTGCCTGGAAAATGTATCAGGCGGGTGTTCTCGGGCACAAGATGGGAGAGCGTCTTATTGCGGAGAAGAATGAGAAAATTATTGGCGAGACGATTACGGCCCTTTGTGAGTTAGAGGAAAAGGACTGTGTATGTGAGTTTGATTTGAAGGATGCGCTAGTTGATTTATATGAAGAGCTCCATCAAGATGCGAAAGAGATTACTGGTATTGAGACGGGGTATACATCGCTAAATAAAATGACGTGCGGATTGCAGGAAGGTGACTTTGTCGTTCTTGGTGCGCGTCCTTCTATGGGGAAGACTGCGTTTGCGCTAAATGTTGGACTGCATGCGGCGAAGTCTGGAGCGGCCGTTGGACTATTTTCATTAGAGATGAGTAGTAAGCAATTGTTAAAAAGGATGGCGTCTTGCGTAGGTGAAGTGTCAGGAGGTAGGCTGAAAAATCCGAAGCATCGTTTCGCGATAGAGGACTGGGAAAAGGTGAGTAAGGCGTTTGCGGAAATCGGGGAATTACCGCTTGAAATTTATGATAACGTAGGCATTTCGGTGCAAGATATTTGGATGCAAACTCGTAAGTTAAAGAGGAAGAACGGTGATAAGAAGGTTTTAGTCATTGTAGATTACTTGCAGCTTATTACGGGTGATCCGAAGCATAGGGGCAATCGATTTCAAGAGATTAGTGAAATTTCGCGTAAGCTTAAGGTATTGGCTCGCGAATTAAATGTTTGTGTAGTCGCGTTGTCGCAATTATCTCGTTCGGTAGAAGCACGTCAAGATAAGCGACCTCTTTTATCTGATTTAAGAGAGACAGGACAAATTGAGCAAGATGCGGATGTCATTATGCTTATGTATCGTGAGGATTATTATGATAAGGAAACGGTGCAGAAAGAGATGACGGAGATTCATGTGGCGAAGCACCGGAATGGGCCTGTTGGGGGTTTTAAATTGAGATTTTTGAAGGAGTTTGGGCGGTTTGTGGAGGGGGAATAGTTGAAAGGCTTGAGTATGACTTTGAAAATAAAGCATAAGTTTTTCATTTCATTAACTTATGCTTTATTCTTTGATTCTTTTAATATACTTCTTATTTCCCCATAAAAAAGGATTTTCTCTCTGCAGTAATCCATTGCTGCAAATCATCTTGGCTACGTCGGACAAGTCGATTCACTAAAACATCGTGCCATACATAATCCTCAAGTAAGTATATATGAACGGGGTCATCTGTATAAAAAGCAATATTACGCTCTTCAATTGATGGTCCATAAATCATCTCTTTAGAATCTATCGATAAAATAAACCAATGTTCTGTAGACAGAGTTTCTGTATAAGGTGTGATACGATGAGCTTCTAGATTTTTAATTGGATTTTCAACATGTAAGGTAATACCTTGTACTGAAACTTTATCAGCTACCTCAGATAGTTCCTCTTTTAACGCTTCATACATCTCATCCCACATTGAAATGACAATACGGTGTTCTGCTTTTTTTATTAATGCCTGACAATAGCTAATGATTGTTTTGTTGTCTTTTAAAGTAATCACTCGATTATCCGTTTTTTCCTCGGAAGTTTCTAGTTTTTTTAATGAGTCACTGATTCCTTCATAAGTAGACTGCCATTCTGATTGAGCCTTTTGTAAAAAGATTTCAACAGGTAGAGGTGAATAGCGAGTGGTGTCATTTATTTCTTCCTTCATGACAATTCCTTTTTCTACAAGGTTACCTAAAATCTCATAAATTCGCGCTCTTGGGACACCTGAATCCTTACTCACTTGATAGGCTGTGACAGGCCCTTGTTTAACAAGAGATACATAAGATTTAGCTTCATATTCATTAAAACCAATTTTTTTAAGCTGTTGTACTATGTAGTCCACTTTTTCGTCCTCCGATGTTTGCTTTTATCCCGCTTTAACGGGCAGTAAGACCCCCACCTCAAAATTCAGCGGAAGCAAAGAAGTTAGGTGGGGATCAACTGCCCGTAAAAGCCCGATTGGTTCAACTAATAATCAGTGGGGGATGAACACAACCCCCCACTGATTAAAGTTTCACTTTATATTTCAACGTTACAATAACTCTTTACATTTAGCAAATTGATAGTTACTATTACAATAGTGACTAAAGGGGAGGCTACTAGTATGGATTTGTATTTAGACCCATCTATATTAATTATTTTGATTGTTTTTGGGTTTGTGGCTGCATTTATTGATTCAGTTGTAGGCGGCGGTGGACTCATTGCCTTACCAGCTTTATTATTTACAGGGCTGAATCCAGCAAGTGCAGTAGCCACGAATAAATTAGCATCGACAATGGGAAGTGCAACTAGTAATATTGTGTTTTATCGCTCTGGTAATCTTGATTTGAAATCGGCTTTGAAATTATTTCCAATCACTTTCATAGGCTCTATAGTAGGTGCATGGACTGTTCATTTAATGAACCCAGAAGTACTGAAGCCATTGATGCTGGTGATGCTTGGTGCAGTCGCTATTTATACGATATTTAAAAAGGATTGGGGTAGTATTTCTACTCATAAGAAATTATCTAGTCGACACGTCATTATTTTTACCTTTTTTATTTTTGCTATTGGTTTTTATGATGGATTTTTAGGGCCAGGCACAGGTTCGTTTTTAATGTTTGCTCTTTTATTTATTGGGTATGATTTTTTAAAAGCAGCAGGTAATGCGAAGTTTCTTAATTTAGGAAGTAATGTTGGTGCATTGTTGATATTTATGTATGTGGGGCAAGTAAACTATGCGTATGGTTTTATAATGGGGATTGCTCAAATTGCTGGAGGGATTGTTGGCTCCAAATTTGCTATAAAAAAAGGAAGCGGGTATGTTCGCGCCCTCTTCATTACAGTAACTTGTTTATTGTTAGCGAAAAATCTGTATGACTATGTGCAGTAAGTAATGTAGAAAAGGTTAACTATGCAGGCTACATAAAGTATAAGAAGATACCAGGGGGAATTTCTTTAAAAAAGTCTCATTTAAAAGAAAATCTAAGTGAAGAGAATGAAAATAATATAAACTCATATTTTTCTGGGGTATGTTTATCTATCTTAGTGAAATACCTATTCCACATTCTTTTTATAAACAACCCGCAACAATATAAGCGTCGCCCCTAAGTATCCTTTTCCTGTGAGCAAAAGCAAAACCCGCGGAAAATACAGGTTCTGATGAAACGATAAGGCCTGTATGTGTGCGAGTTGAAAGAGATGGATATTCTCATTCCATTATAGAAAATTCGGATTTGAAGAGGATCGATAAGTAATAGTATGTAAAAAACGCCTATTTCATATAGGAGTTTTTTTGATGGAGAGGTTATTCCTCCCCAAACTGAAAAATATCCCGGTTAATAAGTTGATGGAGATACCTATCCATTTCAGCAGCGGAAACTTTTCTTTCATTTTTAAACCACCATGCGCTTAATGAGTTGATTGCCCCGGAATAAAATTCAATGATTAAATCATTTGGCATCGTATGGTTTTTGCAAAGTTGATGTAACGCTTCTATTTCTTGTTTTCTCGTTTCGTGACTTAAATACTGTGTCCGGTTAATAAATTGTTCATCAGACATTTGCGTCTCTAATATTTTACCGATTTCTTCATGGTGTAGAAATTGTTCCATTACTTGAAATGGTTTACTTAATCGATCTGAAACCGGTATTTCGCCAATCATCTTGCTGTATCGTTTAAATCCAAATGCTAATAAAGCATCTTTATCTTCAAAGTGTTTATAAAAGGTTGTTCGGTGTACCATCGCACGATCACAAATTTGGTTAATCGTGATGGTACTATATTTCTGTTTTGATTGCGTCATTAATTCAAATAAGGAATCCCACAATAATTTATGTGTACGTCTAATACGTAAATCAAGTTGTTTTTCACTATCGTTCATCTACAATTCTCCTTTTTTGTAGATTAAATATACAGTGGCTGAAAATTGATTCTCCCTTTTTAATCTACATATGTATATTATATTACATGTGTTCGGGTTTATTTAAAGTTTTTTTAGTAAGAAACAGGAGGAGAATCTGCAAATGAATATGACAACTAAGAGCCCTGCAAGTGGCAAAGTTGATACTTCTAATATGAAACATACCCCGATTTTAATCGCATTACTTCTAGGGGCAATGGTTGCATTATTAAACGAAACGTTACTTGGTAATGCGTTAACAGTATTAATGAAAGAATTTGGCGTAACAGCTTCAACGATTCAATGGCTTTCTACAGCTTACATGTTAGTAGTTGGTGTTTTAGTCCCAATTACAGCGTTACTTCAGCAATGGCTCACAACGAGACAAATGTTTTTGATCGCTATGGTAACGTTTTTAGTCGGTACATTAATTGCGGGATTTGCACCGACATTTTCTGTTTTATTAGTCGGCCGTATCGTCCAAGCTGTAGCGACGGGATTAATTACACCGTTATTAATGAATACGATTTTAATCATTTGTCCGCCTGAAAAACGGGGTGCGACAATGGGATTAATAGCACTTGTGATGATGGCAGCTCCGGCAATTGGACCTACATTATCTGGAGTAATTGTGGATTCATTAAATTGGCGCTGGTTATTCTATATTGTTATTCCAATCGTGATCATTTCCATTATGATTGGGATGAAGTACATTCAAAATGTTTCAGAGTTAACAAGACCAAAAGTAGATTATCCATCTATCCTTTTATCGACATTAGGATTTGGTGGACTTGTGTATAGCTTTAGTGCATCGGGTGATTTAGGATGGTCTGATGCGAAAGTGTATGGCACTTTACTTGTTGGGCTTATCTCATTATGTATTTTTGTTGTTCGACAATTGAAAATTGAAAATCCAATTTTAGAATTACGCGCATTTAAAGTTCCGATGTTTACATTATCAGTTGGATTAATCGTCATTGTGATGATGTCATTATTTTCAACGATGACTTTATTACCGATGTTCCTGCAAACAGTGTTACTCGTTACAGCTTTTAAATCAGGAATCATCATGCTTCCGGGAAGTGTTATTAGCGCCATCATGGGACCAATCGCGGGTAAACTATTTGATAAATTTAGTCCGAAAGTTATTATCGTTCCTGGTATTGTGTTAGTGGGGATTGCAATGTTCTTATTTAAAGGCATTACTCCTGATACATCAATGGTACAAATTATTGTCATGCATAGCGTATTAATGGTTGGACTCATGTTTGTCATGACAGCACAAACATACGGTTTAAATCAATTAACGCCAGATTTATATCCGCACGGAACAGCACTGTTTAGTACGTTGCAACAAGTAGCTGGCGCAATTGGAACAGCTATCTTTATTTCGAAAATGTCTTCAGGAACAGCTAGCTATATGGAAAGCTCCGCAAATCCAATGGATCCAGTAGAGAAGTTAAACGGTTTAACATCTGGATTCCAAGGTGCATTTACACTAGGGTTAGTCTTTATCATCGTTGCATTTATCGTATCGTTGTTTTTAAAAGAAGAGAAACAGGGAGTAACGGCAGCGAAGGTTTTACAGAACGAGAATTAAGCTTCAAATAAAAAAGACATCTTTTCTAGGAAAGGTGTCTTTTTATATTTCTTTCGTAATAATAGTTCAAACAGCTGAGGAAAATGTGGTGTATGTATTGTCTGTTTTTTAGTATGAAGAACTATTGAGAATAACGATGTAAAGCTTTACTAATAACTAAAAGTCCAATAATGAGGGAAAGTGTTCTTATAATCAGCTCTGCAACTAATAAGTCACCCATCGTTTTAGTGACATCATACATAGTCCCTGTAATGAGAATAGGTGCGATTATAATGATAATTCCAATTATTATTTGAAGAAGTAAATTCACGTTTTTACTCAAGATAATCACCTCCAAAAAATATTAAAAAGTAAATACATGGAATTTTATGTATTATAGAGTTAGTATAATGTATCGAATTAAGGTTGTGGTAATGTTTCTAAAATAAAAAGGAGTTGTCACATAGTCAAAAGATGACTCGTAGGACAGCTCCTTTTAAGTAGTAGTAATTAAAGATGCTTCAATAATGTATCGATCTGGGGCGTCACCAATGTAGTTAAAAGGGTAACAGGTTGTTAATGTTAATGTTGGTTCATCTTTTTCTACAATAACAGTTCGATCTTCTGCGTTTGTTATCCAATGTTTGTTAATGTTATATGTGTAGGTCTTATTTTCGTATTCTACAATAAGTTGGTCATTTTCCTTTAATTGACCTAAACCAGTAAATACAGTATCTCGGTGTCCACTTAAAACTGTATGACCATTTCCAGATGGTGTAGTTGTTAATTCGCTAACAAACATGCCAACGCCCTTTTTTAGTACCTTATCATCAGCTCCCCAATATATGGAGTATTTCTTTTGTATTTTAGGAATGATTAAGTAGGCTACTTTTTTTCCTACTTGATAATTTACTTCTGAAGATGGAATTCGTATAATTTCTTCATTGTTTTGAGGAGTTTCTATTTTATTGTCATTGTCTTCAGGTGGTGCTGTGATTGGTATTTGTGTTTCGTATTTCTTTATTTCGCTCGTAGCTAAAGATTCTGCGGAGCTTCTAGCGCTATACCATTCTATAAAACAATAAGAAAAGATCGAAATTCCAACGATAAATAAACATAAGCCTATCCATTGGTTTATTTTCATTTATATCACTCCATTTTAAAAGGACAGGGGAAGCCTGTCCTTTAAAGGAATTATGTTATGCGTTTGTTTTTTTACGACGGAACATTAATACAGATCCAACTGCAGCTAAACCTAAGCTTGCTAACATCATTGTAACACCGTTTGATGCTGTATTTGGCAATTTTTCGCCTTGTTTTTTATCATCTTTTTTCACAGCTGTATTTGTGTCTTTCTTTGTTTCTTTTACAGTTGTTTGAGGTTTAGTTTGTTCTTGCTTTTTGTTTTCCTGCTTAGTATCCTCTTGTTTAGCAGGTTCTTGCTTAGTTTGTTCTTGTGGTTTGTTTTCATCTTTTTTAGTAGTTTGTTTACTAGCTATAAATTGGTCATAATCCCCTTTTTTAACTTCACAAGGCAAACCATCGTTGTCACGGTCTAGATCGTGAGGATCGTTAGTTGCGCTATATCCATTGCTGTGCCAGAACTCCATAACTTCTTGCTTGTTTTTGAAGTGGCCACAGTTTTTGTCGTTTGAATTTTTTGCTGCAAATGCAGAAGAACTGTACCCCACAGTTAAAAGTGTGAACGCTGTTGCTGAAACTAATAGTTTTTTCATGATTTTCTCCCTTTTCCCAATATTATGTATTACATTGAAATATTTTACATTCAAATATTCGAAAATACAATACAATAATTTAAAAAAATGTAAGATTTTCGAAAAACCTTACATTTCCTCCGTAACATCATACCTTAGCAACTCTCCCTGATCATAAAACCTCTCAAAAATAAGCCCCATTACATAAAAGAATACTAAGCCAAAACAAATATGAATGAGTGTAAAAGTAGCTCCAAATGAAGAGAATTCATACACGAGAATTGGCAATTTCGCAGTTGTCCAAACGCCTAAGAAAAATACGATGTACCGAATGCTTGCGCCTTTCTTTAGGAGTAGTGCTGCAATTGGGAAGGCAACGTAGAGAGGGCCAGCTGCAATGCCGCCTAATAATAAAGAGAATAAGATTCCGTATACACCGGAATTTTCGCCCATATATTTTATGAGCGTTTCTTTCTTCACCCATTGATCAAGTAATCCTACAAATAGCAGGACAGGTGGGAGTAGAAACAGCATATCTAAAATGCTATTGCCTGTTAGTTGTAATGCGCTCCATCCTAAAGATTGATTTATAAAAGTTAATACAAAGAGTCCCAGTAATAAAATGAAAAAGAAGCGATATCTTTTTAGTTCCTTCATACCATCACCACCCAAATGATATAGGAGAATAGGAGGGACATGAGCAATGCAGATGCATTACGTGCGTAAGCAAAGCTTCGCCCGAATATCTTTTGTTCCATCGGTAAGGTTGTAAGTCCTACTGACATGAGTGTAGACATAAGTGCCGCAACTTGAGGAAGGCCTGCGCCGTGTTGGACTAATGTATTGCCAAGTGGAAATACGACGAAGCTTGGAATAAGTGCAACGGAGCCGAGTATTGCTGAATAAATAATGCCGATGAATCCAGATTGCTCCCCAATAATAGAAGAGATGAAAGACGACGTTAATATAGAAAGCGATAAGCCAACGAAAAGCATAATGGAGAGCATCGCAGGTAGAAGATTTCGGAACATTTTCCACGATTTCATTAGAGCTTCTTTCGTTTTATTGCGGTCTTTCATAAAAGAAATCCCCGTAAGAATAATGGCTAAAGTGTAAAGGATCACGCCATTAATCATGGTCGGAATCCTTTAAGTCCTTATATTTGTCTATGAAAAAGGATAAGTTCTTCATTTTTTCTTCAATATCCATTTGGAAATGTGCCAATTGTTCCTTTCCAGCAGGCGTAATTTTGTACATCTTTCTCGGTTTGTCTTGATGATCTGTACTTACGTAAGATTCGATTGCACCTTCGCTTTCTAACTTTTTTAGCGTGCGATATAAAATGGCACTATCGATTGGATTAACTGGAAGTTCTTCTTCGCACTTTTGTAGTAATTGCCCGCCATAGTTATCACCTTCTGCTAAAAATAACAAAAGAAATGCACCTGTATGTCTTCCTGTATGTTTCATGGATATACCTCCTAGAATGAATTAGGATTTATACTGTTAATGACAGTATACTGTTGTTAACAGTATATGGTGCATGAAGTGTTATGTCAATTTTAAAATGTGCGAATTTCGAGGGGAATTACAAGGATACTATTTCTTTATGACAGTGACTTTCGCATTGATACATTACCAGTGCGAAGGGGCTGTACATCTATAAAAATAAAAAAAAGACACTCTCAAGAGTGCCTCTTATTAGCAGCCGAATCCGCCGCCCCAACAACTAGCTCCTACGATGATTAATAAGATAAAGAGTACAACAAGTAAAGCGAATCCGCCGCCGAAACCACAGCCTCCACCACAAGTACCGCCATAGCCCATATTAACTCCTCCTTCCCTAAAGACCATTAATTAATGGATTTAATTCACTTTATGTTTTTACGGATAGACTTGAGCAGGTCCTTTTGAAAAATAAAAAGAGCTTAGATTTTAAAAGAGTTGACGACCTTATTTTTGTCACGGGTATTATGCTGATGACATATTGTATTTTATTCTGTGTATTGGGGGAAGGAGGATCTTTATGGCCAATTCTGAAATGATTTTACGATTACTTACGGATTTAAAAATTGAGCAGCAAGCTTTAAAAGAGCAGTTGGAAAAAATACAAACAGCTGTGACTACTCTTGAAGAAAAATCAGCGATTGTGGAAGAGAAACCAACGACTATTGAAGAAAAACCAGCTGTTGCTGCTGCAAAGCAAAGAGCTCATTCTGGACACCCAACATCTTTTCGTGCTTGGAGAGCATCTACTCAAAGGAATTCATAAAAATATAAGAAAAGAAGACATCAATTAAGATGTCTTCTTTTGCTTGTACAATCCAAATACGATAAGAAGGTATATATCCATATTGCTTAAAAACTAAGAAGAAAATAACGATTGTCGACTCCTTTTTTAGTATAGCATGTAATAGTAAATATTTTTATGTAATGTTGCATATATATAGATTATATGATGTTTATTGTATATATTTTAGTTGTCTGTTATTTGTTTTAATTCATTTACTTATATTATTTTTTGAGTGCCCCAGTGATGGGGCCTTTTTTTATAATTGTGTTAAAGCAGAAACCCCTTAAGCATAAGGAGAGGTTTCATGAATAGGCAAATGATTGTTGGTGCTTAATGAGATAAAAACCTGGATATTGCATCTGAATTTCTTCTAAATAAATTACTATTTATTTTTAAACCGTGCCCCATAAATGATAAACCATACCGAAAACAAAAAATGCTAGTCCTACAAACAAAACAATTAAAGCAAGCATTCCGTTTTTATTATGTTCCATACAGTCAGCTCCTTTTTAGTTATATACAAAAAGCCTTTAGTTGTAATTATGGCTAAAGAATCAGATTCTCATACTTTTTAGTTTATAAAGAAAAGACACCCATATAAGAGTGTCTTTTCCAATAGTTTTTTAGCAGAAGCAAGAAGCTCCAACGATGATTAATAAAATAAACAATACAACTAATAGTGCAAATCCTCCAGCAAAACCGCAGCCTCCGCCGCAACTACCACCAAATCCCATAATAGTTCCTCCTTTAATAAGAGGGGAAAACAAAGGGTCACTCGTGTTTTTTTAACGGATTCCATTTATTTTATGTTTTAACGTATAAACGTGAGCAGGTCCTTTTGAAAATAAAAAAGACACCTTAAGGTACCTTTATGTAATTAATATTCGCTAGCGTAAAATTCTTTTATTAGTTTTCTTTCATTTGTATCTGGGTCAAACTTAAATATTCTAATTTGATTTGATTCGTATTTATAGGCGAATGTATTATCGCCAACTTGGGTCATATTGCTAGTGTTTGGGATAGGATCACTACCACGATCAGTGATTTCCACAGTTTTCTCACAATCCCAAAATGCAATGGAAATTTCACCTGAAAGGGGACATTTTTAAAGTATTTTGTTATGGGTTCGTATTAACAGTATTGCTTTTCAGCACTCTAACATAAAAAACACTCCTTAAGAGTGTCTTTTATGCTAGAGTATAAACTAAATTTCTGGTTATTGTGTTTTTTTATAGTAATAGTAGTTAACCAAGAGCAGGACAAGACCTATCAAAAATCCATAAAGTATACTCATAAAGCATATTAGGATTCCAAGAATAATAGGGAATAAAAATACGGATATTTTTCTATATTTAAAATAAATGTAAAAGAGAATGGCACTACTCGTCCAAAATATCCAGCTATATTTTATCTCTTTAAAAATTATATATTCTAAAAAAGCGCCAAGAATTATTAATGGAATCAATTGTAGCGCTCTTCCTACTAAAGATACCCCGGCAGATACTAAATCGAATATAAAATCGAAATCACTATGAGGTCTTGTTGATCCACAGTGTACACAAATCTCAGCGTTTACTGATATGGGTTTTCCACAGTCAATACATTCTTGCATTATTAAATCATCCTATCCTTATATTAAAATACAACTTATTATAAACCACCACAGCAGAAAAATGAACGAAAAATTTTTCCTTTTCACAATCATTCATAAGATCAGCTCATTTCCTTCGTTTTGGGGAACAATCAATTTTTTAAGTTGATAGTAATGTGACGCTACCCCTAACTGCTAAGTAATTTCTAATAAATTATATTAAAAAAGTTTTTTGGTTCATTTTTCCACTATAGTGGTTTATAATGAATTGTACTATTAATATATTATATATATTAATAAAAGAAATTGAAAAAGGGGAGTTACAAACGTATGAAAAAAGCTTTATGGGTCCCATTATTGGTCATCTTAGTTCTAGCACTAGGATTCGGAGCTAATTACTTCTTAGGAAGTGGGAAAGTGAATAATATTATTGAGAGAGCAGATTTCTTAATGGAAAAACAAGATTACAAGAAGGCTAGTGATTTATATGCAGAAGCTAGTGAGTTAAAACAAGATAAGAAAACAGATGATTTAAAAACTCTGTCTAAAGAGATGGATCGTTTAAATGATATGAAAAAAACAGAAACACCGAAGATTACACTAGAGCAAGTTAATAAAATAAAAGAGTTACCTAAACATCAATTTGAAAAACAAATTACAAAATCTCTATTAAGTGTTGAAAAAGAGACAGAAGAACTCCAATCTCAATTGCAAGAAAACGAAAAGAATATGAAGTTGGTTGAAGAAGTTCTTAAAAATAAAGAATTGAGTAATGTTGATGAAGTAACGAAAGATGGTCTTATGAAGTTCACTATTGATCATCCATTAATTAAAGAGCAAGAAAAGAATTGGTCAGAATTCGTTACAAAGGCTAAAGAAGAAGCAAAATCTTTTGCAAAAGAACAAGAAGAGAAAAAGAAGTTAGCTGAACAGAAAAAACGAGAAGAACAAAAGAAAAGAGAAGAGCAGCAGAAGCAACTTGCTGAAAAACAAAAGCAAGAAGAGAAACAAAAACAAGAGCAAGTGAAAACAGAAGCTTCTAATGTAGAAGAGAAAAAGAATAATGAAAATGTGAATAATGAAGCTACTACTCTAAAGGTACCTAATTTCCAAGCTGGATTGTCTATTGTAAATTCATTCTTAAAAGCTCAAGGCCATCCAGGGACTGCGGTATATGTAGAAGAATTTGAAACTGAAGATCAATACGGATATAAAGTAACAGATTGGTCTAAGAATGAAACAGTTTTCTATGGAGTAAATAAGAAAACAGGTGCTGTACAAAAAATAGATATGTAGATTTTTTAAAAAAAGAAAGTGTTTTTTTCACTTTCTTTTTTTATGTGTATAATCTTTAAAATATATTATATAGATATAAAAGAGGGATTGAAAAGCTCAGGAAAGAGAAGCCCTTGACTATAGATTAATGAATAGATGAAGTATTTCAGTAAAATAAGAAGATAGGTCATAAAGACATGTCTTCTTATAGGAGTAGTACCATCAAATCGCTTAGCTGGGTAAATCCGTTTTTTCATCATTCTACTCCATAAAGAAAAGACACCCATATAAGAGTGTCTTTTCCGATAGTTTGTTTAGCAGAAGCAAGCAGCTCCAACGATGATTAATAAAATGAATAACACAACTAATAAGGCAAATCCTCCAGCAAAACCGCAGCCTCCGCCGCAACTACCACCAAATCCCATAATAGTTCCTCCTTTAATAAGAGGGGAAAACAAAGGGTCACTCGTGTTTTTTAACGGATTCCATTTACTTTATGTTTTAACGTATAAACATGAGCAGGTCCTTTTGCAAATAAAAAAGACA
This sequence comes from Bacillus cereus, assembly GCF_007678085.1. Lineage (GTDB taxonomy): Bacteria > Bacillota > Bacilli > Bacillales > Bacillaceae_G > Bacillus_A > Bacillus_A cereus_BE. The sequence continues at coordinate 221,566 of NZ_VEDW01000003.1, forward strand.
CCTTAAGGTGCCTTTATGTAATTAATATTCGTCAGCATTAAATTCTTTGATGAGTGAAATATCATTTGTATCAGGGTTAAACTTAAATATTTTAATTTGACCAAAATCATCTTTATGTGCAAATGTATTCTCAGCGATTTGGGTCATATGGCTAATATTTGGGGTAGAACTGCTACCATGATCATTGATTTCTACAACTCTTTCACGATCCCAAAACGCAATGACAATGATCAAGATAATAAGGCATACACGTATGAACCGTAGTTCTCTTGCTACAGGATGCTCCATATGATAGTCCCCTTTTTCATTTGATAGATTTTGTGTATAAAAGAGATATTTTCTATGAGAATATAAATAAAAAAGACACTGTAAAAAGTGTCTTTTTTATCTAATTTATGCGCATTGCTTAATAAGACGCTAGTTCCTCAGTATGAATATGAGTAACTATGTAGGGTAGTTCTATTATAACATTTTAACCATTAATGGGTCTATATGGAATTTTATTAGTGATTGTGTTTGATTATTCAGAATCACGCGTGTGATGAAAGGTATGTATTACCTACAGTAATTGTAAAATATAATGATGTATATAACTAGTCTTGTAATGAATGGAAGCAACAGCTGATTAACTGTTAGTATACTGACAAAGAACAATGCTTTTTAAAAGTATTTTTCTTTGTAAAAAAATATTCAATAATTTATCATTGCAACCGCTTACTCTTTGTGTATAATAAAGGTAAGTTAATAAGTAAAAGGATTGTTACTGTTCGGCAGGCAAAACCTAAATTGATCTAGAGGCTACGGGTGTAGTGTGGCTTTTGGAATCAGTTTAGGTTTTTTTATTACCTTTTGTGACTTTAAGAAGAAGAAGGCGGAACAATATGAGGATCCATAAAATCTTAAATAACAATGTTGTTTGTACGATGAAGGATAATGAGATAGAAGTTGTACTGATGGGCAGAGGTTTGGGATTTCAGAAAAAAGTAGGCGATGCGATTGATGAGTCTATGATAGAAAAGACCTTTGTGCTAGAAACAAAAGAATTATCAGAGAAACTTGCTAGGTTGCTAACTGAAATTCCTGTAGAAAATTTAGAGATTACCGAGAGAATTATTCAGTTTGCTAAGACAGTTTTGCCGGGGACTTTAAGTGATTATATTTATCTTACATTAACGGATCACTTAAGTTTCGCCTTAACTCGGCATAAAGAAGGAATGGATCTCAAAAATACTTTGCTTTGGGAGATTAAGAGGTTCTATCAGAAAGAGTTTGAAATTGGTCTACAAGCTTTGAACATAATTGAAGAAGAGACTGGGTTTACACTTTCTGAAGATGAAGCAGGTTCAATTGCCTTGCATTTCGTGAATGCGCAGCAAGGAGAGCCGGCGATGCAACAAACGGTAGCGATGACGAAAATCGTCCAATATATTTTAAATGTTGTAAAGTACCACTATAAGATGAATTTAGATGAGAATTCATTTAATTATAGCCGGTTTGTAACGCATTTACGATATTTTGCGCAGCGTTTAATGCAGAAGGAATTGAACTCGGCCGAGGATGAGTTTTTATACGAACAAGTGAAAAGTAAGTATGAAGAGGCATATTGTTGTACAGAAAAAATTGAATCATACTTACGAAAAGCACATAATAGTCATCTTTCAAAAGATGAAAAAATGTACTTAACGTTGCACATTCATCGTGTAACGAAACGCAATGAATTATGTAATTGAATAAACGGGATTGTTACTGTTTGGCAGGCAAAACCTAAATTGACTTGTAATGGAGTGATTCGTATGTATCACGCCGTTATGGTTAGTTTAGGTTTTTTCTTTTATAAAAATAATAAATGGGATGATTGTAGGGAGGGAAAGTTACGATGAAATATGAAAAATTAGCAAAGGACATACTGAAGAATGTTGGCGGGAGAGAAAATATAAGTAGCGTTGTACATTGTATCACTCGTTTACGATTTCAGTTAAAAGATGAGGGGAAAGCAAATACGGAAGTACTGAAGGGTATGGAAGATATTGTGACTGTTATGAAAAGCGGTGGACAATATCAAGTTGTAATTGGTAACCATGTATCCGACGTATATAAAGCGGTTATTGCTGCTGGAGGGTTTCAAGAAACTGAGGAAGAAAGTTCGAGTGAGAAGAAAAAGAGTAGTCTTATAGATATTCTTTCTAGCATTTTCACCCCTATTTTAGGTGTGTTAGCTGCAACTGGGATGATTAAAGGATTTAATGCATTATTTGTAGCGTTAGGCTTGTTAAGTACACAGTCGGGAACGTATCAAATATTAAATGCAGTAGGCGATTCGTTATTTTATTTCTTCCCGATCTTCCTTGGATATACGGCAAGTAAGAAATTCGGAGGATCACCATTCATCGGTATGGCGATTGGAGGAGCTTTAGTTTATCCGGCTTTATCAGGTTTAAAAGCAAGTGAGCCATTATATACGTTATTTGCAGGAACGATGTTTGAATCACCAATTCATATTACGTTTTTAGGAATACCAGTTATTTTAATGAACTACGCATCATCTGTTATTCCAATTATTCTCGCTGCTTATTTTGGAGCAAAAGTAGAACAATCGTTAAAGAAAGTGATTCCGGATGTTGTAAAAACATTTTTATTACCATTCTTCACATTATTAATCGTTGTACCAGTTACATTTCTCGTTATTGGCCCGATTGCGACGTGGGCAGGTCAGTTTTTAGGACAGGCGACGCTTTGGGTGTATCATGCAAGTCCATTAGTAGCAGGTGCTTTACTCGGTGCTTTCTGGCAAGTGCTTGTCATATTTGGCCTTCATTGGGGCGTTGTTCCGATTGGCTATAACAATTTAGCAGTAAACGGTGTGGATCCGATATTAGCACTTATATTTGCCGCTTCATTTGCTCAAATTGGTGCTGTGCTTGGTGTTTGGATGAAAACGAAAGACAAGAAATTAAAAACACTTAGCATTCCAGCTTTTATTTCAGGTATTTTCGGCGTTACAGAGCCGGCGATTTATGGGATTACACTTCCGCTTAAAAAGCCGTTTATTATGAGTTGTATTGCTGGAGGAATTGGCGGCGCAATACTTGGCGTATTTGGTACACAAGTTTATATGACAGGTGGACTTGGTATATTTACGCTTCCGACATTTATTAGTCCGAAAGATGGGATTACAGCTGGATTTTGGGGAGCAATTATTTCGATAGTTGTTTCTTTAATAGTAGGTTTTATTCTAACTTACTTATTTGGTTTTACGAAAAAACAAACATCTACAGAAACAACTGAAACAATTGATAAAATCGCTGCATCAAACGATGATGAAGTAATCTTTAGCCCTTTTCATGGCGCTGTTATGCCGCTTCAAAATATTGACGATGCTGCATTTGCATCAGGTGCGTTAGGTGAAGGAGTTGCAATTGAGCCTTCAGAAGGAAAGTTGTTTTCACCAGTTTCAGGTACGATTGCTGCGCTGTTCCCGACGAATCATGCGGTAGGAATTACGGCGGATTCAGGTGCTGAAATTTTAATCCATATTGGGATGGATACTGTGAAATTAAATGGCGAATTTTTCTCTTCTCATATTGAACAAGGAGCGAGAGTAGAAAAAGGGCAATTACTGATTGAGTTTAATATAGCTGAAATTCAAAAGGCGGGTTATATTGTGACAACACCAGTTGTTGTTACAAATTATGATAAATATAGCATCAAAAAAACGGAAATAGAAAAGATTCAAGCAGGAGATTCCTTACTAAAGTTAGGAGTTAAATAGTAGTTACATTTCATACAGGTTCAAACGAAGAAAGGTATTCTTTAAAACTTACAATATCTTTCCTCGTTCATTCTTATATAAAGGAGTTTTTCTATATGTCTAAAGTTAATTTTCCAAAAGGGTTTTTATGGGGTGGAGCAACTGCAGCCAATCAAGTTGAAGGAGCATATGTAGAAGACGGAAAAGGATTAACGACGGTTGATCTATTACCAACTGGTGAAAACCGTTGGGATATTATGAAAGGAAATATTCATTCCTTTACACCAGTAGAAGAAGAGTTTTACCCGTCACATGAAGCGATTGATTTTTATCATCGTTATAAAGAAGATATCGCTCTATTTGCAGAAATGGGATTTAAAGCGTTACGTGTATCTATTGCGTGGACTCGTATTTTCCCAAGTGGTGAAGATGAAAAGCCAAATGAAGCAGGATTACAGTTTTATGATAAGTTGTTTGATGAACTGTTAAAGCACGGTATTGAACCAGTCGTTACGATGGCTCACTTTGATGTGCCTGTTCATTTAGTAGAAAAGTATGGGAGCTGGAGAAGTAGAAAGCTTGTAAACTTCTTCGAGACGTACGCAAATACGATTTTTAATAGATATAAAGACAAAGTGAAATATTGGATGACGTTTAATGAAATTAATATGCTTTTACATTTACCTTTCATGGGAGCAGGCCTAGCATTTAAAGAAGGGGATAATAAAAAAACAAATTCAGTATCAAGCAGCGCATCACCAACTTGTTGCAAGTGCGTTAGCTGTAAAAGCGTGTCATGAAATCATTCCAGATGCAAAAATCGGTTGTATGCTTGCGGCAGGTGCGACATATCCGTACACATGTAATCCAGATGACGTACTTCGTGCAATGGAACAAGACCGTGAATCATTCTTCTTCATAGATGTACAAGCAAGAGGTGCATATCCTGGATATGCAAAACGCTTCTTTACAGATAACAATGTAGCAATTGAAATGGAAAAAGAAGACGAGGAAATTTTAAAAGAGCATACAGTTGATTATATTGGCTTTAGCTACTATTCAAGCCGAGCAACAAGTACAGATCCAGAAGTGTTAAAAAGCATAACGAGCGGAAATGTATTCGGTTCTGTTGAAAATCCATATCTTGAAAAATCAGAGTGGGGATGGACGATTGATCCGAAAGGCTTCCGTATTACAGCGAACCAACTGTACGATCGTTACCAAAAACCGTTATTTGTTGTTGAAAATGGTCTCGGTGCAATCGATCAATTAAATGGTGAAGACGAAGTGAATGATGAATACCGTATTGATTACCTAGAGAAGCATATGATTGAAATGTCCGAAGCGATTCAAGATGGAGTAGATATTATCGGATATACAAGCTGGGGCCCAATTGACCTTGTAAGTGCTTCTACTGGAGAAATGAAAAAACGTTACGGATATATATACGTTGATAAAGATAATGAAGGAAAAGGTTCATTAAAAAGATCGAAGAAGAAAAGCTTCGATTGGTATAAAGAAGTAATTAAGACGAATGGTAAGAGTTTGGAGTCTTAAGTATGAAAAGAGACATCTTGATTGATGTCTTCTTTTTTCATTGTGAATAAAATACGGAGCGATATTTCCCTTTACACAAACATAAAGGTATAATATAGTTTAGTTAAGTGAACTAAACTAAACTAAACTATTAAAACCGAAATAACAGCATGGAGGAAGAACGCTATGACTAGATCTTATAAAGAAGTAATTAATGAAATGAATCGAGCCTACACGGAACTCTACATTTTACTATTTCAAGATTTAAAGGATGAGTTCGGTCTTACTGGGCAGCAAGAGAGCATGCTATTTCATATTAATTTAAATGAAAACACGACAGCAAATAACATTGCGACTACTTTTAATATAACGAAAAGTGCTGTAAGCCAAGTTTTATCGAAACTGGAAAAGCAACAGATGATTTCAAAACAAGTTAATCCGAATAATAAAAGGGAGTATTTCCTTACACTTGGTCCAAACGGTAGTAAGTATATGGAGCAATTGTCGAAGTTAGATGATGTATTAATCGAGAAATATTTCTCGAAAATTGATATTGAAGCTTTGCAACAAATGACTGATACGTTAACGAAAATAAATAAAGTGATATTGGAAGAAAAACAGAAGGAAATTGAGTCTAATGAGTAAGAAGCAAGATGAAGCAATTAGTGGAAAGGAGGAGATGCGTGTGATGAGTTACATACCAAATATGATTACGATAGCGAATTTTGTGTGTGGGCTTTTGGCTATTCACGCTGTTTTCGTTCACGATATGTATGGTGCAGTTATGTTCATTATTACAGGTATGGTATTTGATCTGTTTGATGGTATGGTCGCTCGGAAACTTGATGCTGTTTCGGAAATAGGCGGAGAGCTAGACTCATTTGCGGACTTAGTGACTTTCGGTGTGGCACCATCTATTCTTGCCTATAGTGTCGCTTTAAAAGATTTGCAATCGATCGGGATGATATGTGCGCTCGCGTATAGTATTTGCGGAATGCTGCGGCTTGCTAGATTTAATACAGTACAAAGCAAACTCCCAACATTCATCGGAATGCCCATTCCATTTGCGGCAATGTGTCTCCTCATTTTATGCCTCTTAAATAACCCAGTTTCCGTGGCATTTGGCACATGCGTACTTGCTTATTTAATGGTGAGCAAAATCAAATTCCCCCATTTTAAAAAAGATATATCGGAAAGCTTGAAGTCCGAAAGATGGGATTAATAGGAAAGATAAGGAGCATAACATGATTCGTATGGCATTAAGATCATTTAACATACAAATATATTGTTTGCTAGGCGTGATGTTACTGGGATGGTTGGTGACACCTTTTTCAGCCCAGTTTGTAGGGATAAGCATCGGCCTGTTAGTTAGTATGTACTGCGCCTGGATTTTAGGAAGGCGTATCGAAAAGTTCGGAAATAGCATTGTAAAAAAAGAAAAAGCACCGATGCTTGGCATGATGAATCGGTTCGCAGCCGCAATACTCGGCGCAATTATTATGTATGAAATTGAACACCGTGAGTACATGTGGACATTTGCTGCTGGAATTATGGGTGGGTATTTCTTGGTTATTATTAATTTGGGGTATTACAGTATGAGGGATGGGGAGAAATAAGGTGAAACTTAGATGAGTGAACAACAATCGTTTTTTTAAATATGGTTATCCACGGAATGATACTGATTCGTTTAAAGAAGATTTAAAAAATGGATAGAAGCTTTGCTGATGTGTAACCTACTGAAAATATTTTTTGAAAGCGATGAAAGTAATAAAATGTCTTGTAAATAACGAATTTGGATGACTTGAATACATAAATCTAAATGTGCTTTATAGCATGAGAAAAGAGAGCTTCTGCTCTCTTTTTGTTAATTATTTATGGAGACGGTGGAAATACAATGGCATCCATTGACCTAGCTAAAACTAGAACTCTATCTATATTACTTTCAAAAACACCTGTGCCACGACGAATTTCAAGCGAATAGGTATAGGTGCCTGGGCCTGGAGGTATATCAGTCCACGTTAAATTCTGGGTATCAATTATAATGGAACTAAAGCCTTCTAGTTTCACAAAGTTGATTATATGTGAATCAGCCTCTATTATTTGAACACCTCCAGTTCGTGTGAACCTAAAAGTTAAGCGACTGGTATAAAACGTTTCTGAGCTAAAAGTTTCAATTAGAGTTTCGATCATTGAATCTAGTCTTACTCTTTCACCAGGTACAGTTGTAGTTACATCAACTTGTAAAATAGTTTGGAAAGTGAAACCCGGATTTTCTGGAATGTCCAACCTTTCTGTCGTTTGGTTAAAAAAGTAAGATGAGCCTAAGCCAATTGGACCAGTAGGCCCTGTTATTCCAGTTTCTCCAGTAGGCCCAATTGGACCTGTTGGACCAGTTATACCAATTCCAGTAGGTCCGGTTGCACCTGTAGGGCCAGTACTTCCAACTCCAGTAGGCCCAGTAGGTCCTGTGGGTAAAGTGAATGGCGGGATTGGTGGAAGGGTGGGGCCAAGTAGGCTTGGGTTTATTGCCGCACCCTGTAAATCTTTTTCTTCTGACATAAGCTACCTCCTAAATTACTTATCATACTTAATAAATGCGGTGTGTTGACAAAATGACATTAGTGGGAGCTAATATTCTCTTTTTTATTTTCTATTTCTACATGTCCAAACACTTTAAAATATTTTTCATAATATATAGGGACAACCTTTAGCGCTTATATGAAGGGAGTGATTATATATGGCGGATTATTTCTTGAAAAATGGAAAGAAATATTACAAGAAAAATGATCGTTCATGTAATTCTTCAAATTCAGATTCAAATAACTGTTTTATAGAGACTTATACTATTTTTGGTACTGGGGATACTCCTCAAGATCTCGATATAACAACGGGAGTTCCTCGAACTGTATTTGAAAATTTCACCAAAAATCACAATAAAACACTTATTAAATTGAGTTTCAGTCTTGCATTTGCAACAACGGTTAGATTAACAATTGCGAGATTAAATCATCGTTCTCCACTTACACTTACCTTAACACAAGGAGATATTAAAACATTTTTAGTAGAAGATGTTGAAAGTATTACTTTTTCAGATACTAGTGCTCCAGCTACACTTAATCTATTAATACAACAAACAAATTGTATTTGTTGTAGTAGTATAAACGATGATGAATCTTATTATTATAACGGTTGTAATGATAAGTACTAAAAAATAGAGGGCTGCGGCTCTCTTTTTTAAATTTTAATTTACAAAATATAACAAGGATTCGTAACGGCATTTGCTATAATAGTTCAGAAAATCTTGTATTTTAAAGGAGATACATATTATGAACAATAGACTATTAAAAATACTTACTTGTTGTGCTTTATTTATGGGATTAGCAGCGTGTTCATCTAATGAAACAGCAAGTAATTCTAAAGAATCTAAAGCTGAGAAAGCGAAGAAAGCCGAAGCAAAAGGGATAGTGAAAAAGGAGAAAGTAGAACAAGAGACAGTTGAAAAGCAACAGAAATAACTCCGGTATCTATTTCTTAACTGAACAAACGATTCACATGATTTTATATATGCTGCATTAATTAAAATACTACGGAGGTTACGTGTGAAAATTAGATTTAAGCATGTTGTTGCCTAACAGCGGATAGCGGATTCCTAAGAGGATTAATAGTAAAACTCAACATAAAGTTTAATGAAAATTTTATATTTACCCCACTTTTTATTTTAAAAGTTTCTCCTATCCTGTAAACAACAAAGTCATAGATGAAAATGTAAAGTTAGGGGATTCCACATGCATACAGAAGTTTTAATGAGTTATTTGTATACTTATTTTTTTACAATTATGTTTTGTATTGTATTTCAAATTGGATGTTATTTTAAAGCGAAAAGAACTATATCTATTCGGCATTTTCTATCGGTATATGTTTTTCTGTTCTACCTTTCGCTTGTGTATAAGGTGACGCAAATCGCGACTGTATGGGATATAAGTAGATATGAAACGTGGATTCGTGTAAATCAAATTAATTTGACTCTATTTGATACGGCAGGTAGTACGACGTATCTTTTAAACATTGTACTGTTTATGCCGTTCGGTTTTTTACTACCGACTATTTGGCCGCAGTTTAGAAAAATGAAAAACACCGTATGTGCGGGATTCTTTTTTTCATTGGCAATTGAGTTAAATCAATTACTAAATAACAGAATTACAGATATTGATGATTTATTTACGAACACCCTTGGGGCAATTATTGGGTATGTCTTATATAAAGTATTATATACAGCGTTATTTAAATTGATATTGAAAAGAGCGGAAAAAAAGCTTGATACGAACTCTCCTGTAGTCATAAAATACGAGGCTGTTTTTTGTCTAGTATGTTCATTTGTAGGTGCGATGTTAATTTATCATCCAGCTTTATTTGGAAGACCTGTCATCCTTCAGTGAGGTGATTATGCCCTTGTGCGATTTCGTTTATCCCGCTTTAATGGGCAGTAAGACCCCACCTCAAAATTCAGCGAAAGCAAAGCAGTTAGGGGGGGGATCAACTGCCCGTAAAAGCCCGATTGGTTCAATTAATAATCAGTGGGGGATGAATAAAACCCCCGCTGATTAAAGTTTCACTTTATAAAAACAATGTGCTGAATAGATCATTAAAGAAGGCTTTTCGAATTTCCCCTAGAATGAACAGTAATGAATAATTTAATTCCTTAATGTAATAAGGAGGGCAAAATTCTTCAGTAATTGAATTTTTTAATAGCTGGATTTCGTTTGTAGATTCAAAAATTACGTATACGGGTAAGCGCACATCGCTATCAAGCTAAAAATTCATAGTACCCCCAAAATAAACTTTTTTGCTGATTTGTAACTAAGAAGCTCATTTGTTTGTTTTAATATCTTATGAAAAAATATTAGACTGTTAAAAATAGTTGTAGACTGAAAAGGTATCTTCTGTACATGAAAGTACTTTTGGCTACCATAAAAAGTCTTGCAAAACATGTAAAAACCCCTTCAGAAGTACGGAAAGAATTTTCAATTCGCATAATCAGCTTTATTGGTTGTAAATCAAAAATCTGCTTATTTTATTGAATAAATAGAAAATACTTTCTTTTTTCGTTTATTTAATTTAATATCAATAAGGGCACCAAAAAAATAGATAGAGGTGCTAAAATGTACGGTATTATTAATTATGAAGTGTTTTTACTAACAGGAATTTTATTGAATTTAATTCCTGGTGCAGACACCATGTATATTGTGGGGAGAAGTATTTCACAAGGTAGAAAAGCAGGTGTGTATTCTGTTTTTGGTATTATTACTGGTTCTTTAGTTCATACGTTGTTGGTTGCTTTTGGTTTATCTATTATACTTACAAAATCCATTGTGCTATTTAACATCATTAAGGTTATAGGTGTTATCTATCTCGTATATTTAGGGATTAAAATGATACTTGATAAGACAAATGTAGACTTCCAAGCTTCATCCAATAAATTAAACATTAGAAAGATATATATACAAGGGCTTTTAACAAGTCTTACAAATCCAAAAGTCTCTTTATTCTTTATTGCGTTTCTTCCGCAATTTATAGATACAAAGGCTTCAGGTCCTATGCCTTTTATCATCTTAGGACTTACTTTTACAGTAACTGGACTATTATGGTGTTTATTTGTTGCTTATTTCTCTTCATATGTTACAAAAAAATTAAGAGGAAACCAAAAGGTAGGAATGATTCTAAATAAGATAACAGGACTGATTTTTATTGGTATGGGGTTAAAGTTGCTTCAAACAAAAGCTCCTCAATAAACCTGAATAACATAAAAATGCCCCCTTTCAAGAGATGTAATCTTAGGTTTAGGCTAATTTCTACATACTAAAAAGTCCCTTTAACTTTGAAGGGACTTTTTGCTTGTTATTTTGAGTTATTTAAAAATTGATTTCAAGAAACAACCTATACTTTAATTGTATTACCAACTAGCAGTTTCCGTATTTTCCTTCAACCACTTCACCCAATCCAAATCCTCTACTTTAAGCAAACTAAGCGAAACACCCTTCATATCTAAAGAAGTTAACAGCGTACCGACTTTTACGAATGTAACTTGTAAGCCTTCCAACTCACACAAACGGCGAATGTCATTTGCAAAAATGTATTGTTCCATTAATGGTGTCGCACCTAATCCATTAATGAGGATCGCAAAGTTGTCACCTTTTCTCCAGCGGTAAATGCTTTTTAATTTGTTCATTAGTTCGATCGCTAATATTTCAGAAGAGGATAGTGCTTCTTTACGGTATCCTTTTTCGCCGTGGATACCGACGCCGTAAAAGACTTCATCGTCGTTTAATGTGAATGAAGCTTTTCCTTTTACTGGATCGTTTGCAGGTGAAAGGGCGACTCCTAATGTGTGTAAGTTTTCGGTGATAGAATGGCCTAGTGTTGTTAGTTCGTCTAAAGAGTGACCTGCAAGAGCGGCCGCACCAAGTATTTTTTGGACGAACACAGTACCAGCAACGCCGCGTCTTCTTTTATTAAACGAAGCATCATCTTCAATTGAAACGTCGTCATTTACGATGATGTGGTCAATTTGTCGTCCTTCTTCTTTGGCAATTTGCTTCGCCGCTAAAAAATTCGCTACGTCATCTTTAAAGTTTTTAATGATGAATAAAATACTTTTATCCTTTGGCATGAGACGAGTTGCTGCGACGATTTGTTCCACTGTTGGAGGAGTGAAGATGCTTCCGTTTACTGCCGCCGTAAGCATACCTTTTCCTACATAACCAACATCAGCGGGTTCATGTCCGCTACCACCACCGCTTATAAGGACAACGTCTTGATTCAGTTTTTCGATATCTTTTACATAAATGATGTTATTTGTTTCGTCGTAATTTACTTTGTCGTTATGTTCAAAATAAAAGCCATGCATCATATCTTGAACGATATGTTGTACATCATTCATAATCTTTTTCATTGCTTTTGCCACCCTTTAATTACTTTGCAGATTGCTCCAGTAATAGTAGTAATTGATTGTTTATCATATTTTTCATGAGAGAAGACATAATGGACGGATCTACTTCGCATTTGCTTTCAATCCAATCTTTTATCGTTCCAACGAAGCCGTGGCTATAAAAGGAGGCAATCGTATTTTTTGTCTCATCAGAAAGGCTGAATCCACAGCTCACAGATAATTCATCAATAATCTTCATATATAAGTTTTTCGTATGCTCAAATAAATAGTGATTGAACGAGTTTTGTTCAATGACTTTAAAAGCATTTCGGTAAAATTTTTGATTTTCATAAAAGTAATCAAATAATAAATCGAAAATGTTTTCCCACGTTTCATAGTCGAGAAAGTCGATGATGTTTTCTTTCGTTTCTTCCCTATAAATCCAGCTTAATAGTTCGAATTTATCTTTAAAATGATAATAAAAAGTTTGCCTACGCATTTGACAGTGTAACATAATATCGCTCACTGATATTTTATGAAATGACTCTGTTTCCATTAAATACTTCAATGAGTTCGCGATTATCTTTTTAGAAATTATAGAAGAGGTCATGTGAATCATCCCTAGAATGTTAGTAATATGAAAATCCTACCCATAAATGAGAGCGGTGTCTTTAGACAGATTGTCCATTTTGTCCGTTTACTATAAAACGCTTTCATTTTAACATGAGTAGTAAGAAGAAGATTTCAAATATATCACAATATATTAAAGGAATTGAGGGAGAATCACAATGAAAAAGATTATAAACAAACCAGAAACATTAGTAATGGAAATGTGCAACGGAATGGTGATGGCGCACCCAGAGCTTGAGCTTTTGAAAAAATATAAAGTAATTAAGAAGAAAGAAATGAACGAAAATAAAGTAACGTTAATTAGTGGCGGCGGTAGTGGTCACGAGCCAGCGCATGCAGGATTAGTCGGAAAAGGAATGTTAGATGCGGCAGTGTGCGGAGATGTGTTTGCTTCTCCTTCACAAATTCAGGTATATCAAGCGATTAAAGAGACAGCTAGTAAAAAAGGAACGTTATTAATTATTAAAAATTATAGCGGCGATATTATGAATTTCAAAAACGGAGCGCATTTAGCGACGGAAGATGGAATTGAAGTCGACTACGTAAAAGTGGATGATGATATTGCGGTAGAAGATAGTTTGTATACAGTAGGACGCCGCGGCGTTGCGGGTGTTATTCTCGTTCATAAAATTGCTGGCGCAGCAGCGGAAGCAGGTATGGATTTAGGAGCGGTGAAAGCTGTAGCAGAAAAAGCAGCAGCTAACGTGCGCACAATCGGTTTAGCGTTAACGTCTTGTACAGTTCCAGCGAGTGGATCACCTACTTTCACACTTGCGGAAGATGAAATGGAATACGGCGTAGGTATTCACGGCGAGCCAGGAATTAAACGTGAAAAAATGTTGTCAGCAGATGAATTAGCGAACCGTATGACAAACGATTTAATGAAAGATTTAGGAGTAAAAGACGGCGAAGAAATTGCGCTTTTAGTAAATGGTTTTGGCGGAACACCACTGCAAGAACTTTACTTATTTAATAACGCCGTGACGAGAGAACTAGCTGCTAGAAACATTAAAATTAATAGAGTATTCGTCGGCAATTATATGACGAGTATCGATATGGCTGGTATGTCTTTAACAGTAATGAAATTAGATGATGAGCTAAAAACATTACTATCGAAAGAATGCAATACACCAGCGTTTAAAGTAGATGGACCAGTCGAAAGTGTCGAGTACGTGAATGTACTTGAAGAGACAGAAGAGAAGGAAGTTTCATTTGAAATAGAAACAGCGGAAGAGCACGCTGTTATAAAAGATAATGTTATTACATTAAACAACATGATTTATCTCGTTGATAAAATGAGCGACGTGATTATTAAAAACGAAGTACCGTTCTGTGAGTTAGACACGCATGCTGGTGACGGCGACTTCGGAATGAGTGTTGCAAAAGGATTTAAGCAATTAAAACGCGAGTGGCATTCTATCGTAGATCAAGAGAACGTAACGATCGGATCGTTCCTTGATGGTTGCTCGATGATTATTATGGAACATTGCGGCGGCGCATCTGGTCCAATTTGGGGCGGTGCATTCCGTGCAGCTAGTAAAGCAGCAGGCGAAAAACGTGAGTTAACAGTGAAAGAATTCGCTGAAATGTTACAAGCAGCACTTCAAGGTATACAATCTATCGGTGAAAGATCGTTCGGTAGAGGAGCAGTAGTTGGTGATAAAACACTTGTTGACGCACTTGCTCCATGTGTAGACTCTTGGTTAGCTAGCGCTTCAAACGAAGAAAACATGAAAACTGCCTTTGAAAAAGGAGCAGAAGCAGCGGTTAAAGGAGCAGAGTATACGAAAGAAATCGTAGCTCGCATGGGCCGCGCTGGTACAGTTGGTGAAAGAAGCTTAGGCTATCCAGATGCAGGTGCACATGCACTTGGAGTTATCTTTACGGAGATTGCGGGTAGTTTGAGATAGAAATTAGAGAAACCCCTCTGCCTTATGGTGGAGGGGATCTTTATTTATAACCATTATGCTCCCAGTGAAAAAAATTATTTGTTAGCCAATCTAGAAGCCGCCTCTTCAACTTCTTTATACGCATTTTGTAATACTTCATTTGGATCTAATACTGCTGTTCCTTGTGCACGAACGATTTGATAATCTTCAATACCAAGGAAATTAAACATTGCTTTTAAATATTTATGAGAGTATTCCACTTCTGTATACCAATCATCATTTGTATAGATTCCTCCACTTGCTTGTATAACAAGCATTCTTCTTCCATCTTTAAGTAATCCCACTGATCCAGTTTCAGTATATTTAAATGTTTCACGTGCAATCATGATATTGTCCATGTAATCTTTTAACTTTGATGGAATATTAAAGTTGTGCAAAGGTAATACGATAACATACGTATTTGCACTTTTAAATTGTTGTAAAATTTCGGACATACGCTCTGTTACTTTTTGTTCTTCATCAGTTAACTTTTGTCCATTTCCTTGCTTTTCCCATGCGCTTAAAACAGTTTTATCTATCATTGGTACTACATCATCGTATAAACTAATCTGTTCAATCGTTTCATTATTAGGAATTAATTCTTTATAAGATACTAAAAAGTGGTTAAGAACCTTAATGCTGACTGATGATGTATCATCCACTTTCGGATGTGCGTTTATGATAAGTGTTTTGTTCATTTGTATTTCCCCTTTGTAAAAGATTTTACGTTTTAATTGTCGACCAAGTTAATCGTCGATTAACTTGGTCTTTAATATAAACTCTGCAATTATTTTTGTCAAATGAAATACATACTATTCTAAACGAGCCTTTTTTTATTTGACTAAAATTCTAAATGGTCCTAAGATACAATTTGATAACCCTTAAAATAAAAAGCAGGTGATTTGTATATGCAATATAGTGTTGGGGTTGAATATGCCTTGCATTGCCTAGTTTATTTAATTAACACTCCTTCCAAGGAAAGTGTCGGAATAAAAGATTTGGCAGAGTTCCAAGGGCTTTCTGAAACATTCCTTTCAAAAGTTTTCGGTAAATTATCTAAAGCTGGCATTGTAAGTTCTGTCCCAGGTGTAAAGGGCGGGTATAGGTTAGCTAAGTCTCCAGAAGATATTTCTTTTTGGGATGTAATAGAAGCTGTCGAAGGTCCAAAACCTATTTTTCAATGTAAAAATATTGTACAGAATGGTCTACTATATCGAGACGAGGACGAGGCTTGCAATTCTTGTGAACCTAGCAATTCTTCTTGTACAATTAACTTAGTAATGCTTGAAGCAGAAGAACACATGCGTGAGTTTCTTCGTAAAAAGACCCTTGCATGGTTAGATAAAGAACTTGATATTGTTTTACCTGAAAAGATAAGGGTAGATACTCGTGAATACTTCAAACAAAAAAACTCTAACTAAATTGCGATGACGAATTAGTTAGAGTTTTTTTGTTTTTTAACATTAATTCCATCATGTGAGTACTTCATCACAAATTCCTTCTTTAAATATCACATTTAATTAACTCATGAAGTTTTAAATTGATTAACATTGAAATTCTAAACAATACAATTTTATTTTCGTAAAAAGTAAATGGATTTATGTGTTCATATATTTTAAACATAGTGAAAATTCCCTTTGAAAAAGCAACAGAGTATACGAAAGAAATCGTAGCTCGCATGGGCCGCGCCGGTACAGTTGGTGAAAGAAGTTTAGGATATCCACATGCATTTGGAGTTATCTTTACGGAGATTTCGTGTAGTTTGAAATAGGAATGAGAAAGTCCCTTTGCCTTAAGGTGGAGGGACTTTTATATAGTTGGTGGAAGACTACTTTCGGGCTCTCTCTGTAAAATATGAGTTTGTTCATATTTTTGATAAAATTTTATTTCAAAACTCCAACTAATATTTCTCAACATTAATATATTGCAAATAGTTAGAATATTTAAGATAATCGTTTGTGAAGAAATAAATTATAAAAAAAGGGGGAATTTATTTTGTTACGTCGCTTATCTATTTGTACTTTATTAACAGCTTTTATGTTTACTTTGTTTACATTTAACGGCTCTGCTTTCGCGGCTACGAATACTACTGAAAATGAAACAGTAGTAGCAGCTTGTGCAAAGGGGGGTACGGTAGGTACATATGGTGCAAAGATGCGCAGTGGTTACACTGTGGGATCACCTGTCTTACATACATTTACTAGTGGTCAGAAAATTACTGGCACATGGGTAACAGGTGAGTATGTTCAAGGGCATTATAGTAATTCTAAACAGTGGTTAAAAGTTACTTATAAAGGGATGACAGGTTATGTATCCCACACAACATTATATAACGTTTGCTCATAAAACTATGTACTATAATAATAACTCTGGATATATTGAACTAATCTCTTTTAGGGATTAGTTTTTTTGTCTCCTAGTTTTTAATGGAGCATTTTTTGAAAAAAAACCAACGATTCATTAAATCGATGGTTTTATGTTTATATATTATTCATTTGTATCTATAACAAATTTTTTCATTGCTTTTTGCTTATTTGAGGATTAGTTTTTTTGTGATTGCAGCTTATCGATTTTCCAGTGTGCTCCTAGAGGATCTAAAGAGCTTTCAATATAAAACATATATTCATCTGCGGTACTTGGTACTTCAAAAGCTATTTTTAATTCTACCGTTTCATTTGGTTTAACTTGTATATCAGAAAGGTTTTGGTCAAGCACCTTTCCTTCATAAGTTTTTCCGTCTTTTTCATCTTTTAAGTTATATTTTAATTCTGATAGTCCAATCGTTTGACCTCGTACATTTTTTACAGAGACATTAACAACGACGGAATCGTTGCTATCATTTAAATATGCACTATGAACAGCGCTCAAGTAATAGCCTCCCTTAACACTCTCACCAACTAATAAAATACCTTGTTCCAAGCGGCTCATATCTTCTTTTTCTTCAAAATTTATTAATTCTTCACTTTCATTTTTTACGGTTGGTTCTTCTATTGGACTACTTTCAACGGCACTATCTTTTTTATCTTGTGTGCAAGCAGCCGTAACACTGACTAATACTAGAATTAAAGTAAGTAATATGAATGATTTTCTCATAAATTGATCTGTCTCCTTAAGTTTCTCAATTTTGTGCAACTATACATATAAGATTAACATAATGTCTCATTATTGGCTCGAAATAGGGAATCTTTTAGGCACCTTATTCTTTTTTCTTTTCATATATATTCGATGGATTCTCGCGATATTTTTTAATCTTTTAAATCATTGTCTTAGTAATACCAAGGGTTATTATAGATATATTAATCATATAATTTGTCCCTATCAAAATGAACGTTTCTTGCATCTAATATATTGTAAATATATTTTATTTTGAAAGGATGTGATTATATGGCTCATAAATCTACTGGAGTGTTTCGAGTTCCAGTTTCTGAAAATGGGATTATTCCAACTGCTCTCAACATTATGTTAAACAATGATTCACGCTGCCATACTAGTAATGTAACGGTAACTGTTAAGAGAAGTCCAAACACTTCTTTTCCAACTCAAAATGAATTAGTTGAAATCTCTCGTACTTTTGTTTCTTTAGAACCAAACAGAACAACTAAGATTGTGTTGTTTACGCCAGAATTCCACATAGAAGATTTTCTTGATGTCATCATTAGTGGAAATAAAGATGATGTTAAGGATGTGCTTGTATATTCTTTCTTAGCAGATTCAGCAGGTCACAATCTGCCATCTACTGTTTTCAGAAATGCAGAATACACTTTTTCTTGCTGACAACGTGATGATGTATTCTTTATTGTCATATATCTGAAGGGGAATGTTAAATAAACAAGGAACCGACTAATAGGTTCCTTGTTTATTTGCATTTTATATGAAATTTCGTGTCTATTATTCCGAAAGCAACTTTACAGAGGAACGGATTTTTCCTAGTGAAATAGCACCTATAGATGAAAGTACTCAATATTCCAATTCTAAAGGTAGGCGAAATGCTTGAATGTTACCATCATTCATAACCATCTTCATAATATGTAATTAGTATTATTCTATTCTTCAAATCTCTCCGGCTTCTCCACTCTAAATGATTTCACCTCACCGCACTCTAAACAAAATGTGGTTAATAGTTTGGATTGCTTCCCTCTTGAAAAGAAACTACTAGGTTCATCTGCACAAACATATGCATGATAAGCAGCTCCAATTCTTCCTTCTTTAAATGTAGTAGAACCACAATTCTCGCATCGTATATTTTTCATGCTACTAACACCTCTTTTTCTGTATTTTTAAGATAGAAGTAAAGCAACTTGGTTATACATGATGTTTTCGACATGATACAACATACCCCTTTAACTATCCGCAAGTAAAACAACATAATACCCTTATAAATCTCTATAACAATATGATTTTTCTGTATATCATTTAATGTATATCGGAAAAATAAGCATTAATAGATTGATTTTTATTATTCTGATGATTATAATAAATGAAAATCAAACAATTCTTATGTTGAGAAGTGGAGGGACGGGCCCTATGAAACTTCGGCAACCTCGTTTTAGACGAAAGGTGCCAAATCCTGCAGGTGAAAAAACACCTGAAAGATAAGAGCGGTTCACTTAGTCAAGAAGGCTACTCTTATTTCGATAAGGGTAGCTTTTTTATGGCTAAAAGTTAAAGGGGGAATAGGTAGTGGAGTATGGTTTTTGGTTGCCGATTTTTGGAGGATGGCTTCGAAATGTGGAGGATGAATCTATGCCGCCTACGTTTGAGTATGCAAAACAAACAGCGCAAGCGGCAGAACAATTAGGTTTTTCAACAACACTTATTGCAGAATTAAATTTAAATGATATAAAAGGTGTTTCAGCACCAAGTTTAGAAGCGTGGACAACTGCGGCAGCACTTGCAGCAGTAACGGATAAATTAGAGATTATGACAGCTGTAAGACCTGGGTTCCATAATCCAGCAGTTACAGCAAAAATGGCAGCAAATATCGATCAATTAAGTAATGGTCGTTTTACATTGAATGTAGTTTCAGCATGGTGGGAAGAAGAAGCGAGACAGTACGGCGGGGTATTTACCGCACATGATGAAAGGTATGATCGCACGGAGGAATTTGTAACAGTTTTGAAGGAGCTTTGGAAAGAAGACGAGTTTTCTTATAAAGGGAACTTTTATGAGCTTCATCACACGCACTTAAGTCCAAAACCTGTGCAGAAACAAGGTATTAAGCTTTATGCAGGTGGTGAGAGTGAGCGAGGGAAAGAGGTCATTGTAAATTACGCGGATGCATATGTAATGCACGGGGGAACAGTGGAAGAAGTATCTGTGAAAATAGAAGATATGAAGAATCGTAGAAAGAAAGTTACAGAGGATCCATTGCAGTCATTCGGGCTCGCGGCGTATGTCATTTGCCGTGATACAGAAGAAGAGGCATTAGAAGAATGGAGACGCATAACGGATGTGAAAGACGATGCGTTAGGTTATGCGGGTTATCAAGATTTTATTAGTAAATCGCATTTGGAACAGCAAGTGAAGCTCAATGATTATTCCGTATCGAATCGCGGGTAACGTCCTAATTTAATCGGAACACCAGAACAAATTGCAGAAAGGATACTTGCTTTTGAAAAAGTGGGTGTTACGTTATTACTTTTACAATTTTCACCACAGCTTGAAGAGATGAAACGATTTTCTGAAAAAGTGATGCCATTAGTTGAAACAAAAAGAAAGGAATTGATTACAAATGAGTAAAATTTACATATTACATGAGAATAAGGAATGGACGGATCATTTAGTGAAAAGGTTGGAAGAACTGGAGTTACCGTATGAGGAATGGTTTTTAAATGAAGGAACAATTTCATTAGAACAAGAACCTCCAAAAGGTGTTTTTTATAGTCGCATGAGTGCCTCTTCACATACGAGAGGGCATCGGTATGCGCCTGAATTGACTGAAGGGGTTCTTGCTTGGCTAGAGGGATACGGGCGCACAGTATTTAATGGATCTCGTGCGTTACGCCTTGAAGTAAGTAAATTGAATCAATATGCAGCATTAAGAAAATTTGGGATACAAGTGCCGAAAACAATTGGTGCTGTTGGCCGTGATCATATAGTAAAAGCAGCAAAGGAGTTAGGAGAAGTACCGTTCATTACAAAGCATAACCGTGCAGGTAAAGGTCTGGGTGTTCAACTCTTTCATTCCATTGATGCCTTAGAACAATATTTGGATAGTCCGGCGTTTGAAGAACCGATTGATGGAATTACTTTAATCCAGCAATATATTGAAGCGCCCGAACCATATATTACACGTTGTGAGTTTGTAGGTGGCCAGTTTGTATATGCGGTTAAAGTAGATACATCAGAAGGGTTTGAACTTTGTCCAGCAGATGCATGTTCGATTCAAGATGCTTTCTGCCCAGTAGGAGAAGAGAGTAAGACAGAAGCGCCAACAAAATTTGAAATTATATCAGACTTCCAAGAGCCAATTATTGAACAATACAAAGAGTTTTTGAAAGAAAATGAAATTACCGTTGCTGGTATTGAATTTATTCGCAGTTCGGATGGAACAATTTATACGTATGATATTAATACAAACACAAACTATAATTCTGACGCAGAATCTGTAGCGAATCAATTTGGTATGCTTGAACTTGCTACATTCCTTGGAAGAGAATTAGAGAAACAAGTGGAAACAGTTAAACAGTGTATAAGTTTCTAGTAAAGTAGCACTGCAAGGCATATAGTCTATCGGCGAAAGATCATTTGGTAGAGGAGCAGTAGTTGGTGATAAAACACTTGTTGACGCATTTGCTCCATGTGTAGACTGTTGGTTAGCTAGTGCTTCAAACGAAGAAGGCATGAAAACTGCCTTTGAAAAAGGAGCGGAGTATACGAAAGAAATCGTAGCTCGCATGGGCGCTGGTACGGTTGGTGAAAGAAGCTTAGGCTATCCAGATGCAGGTGCACATGCACTTGGAGTTATCTTTACGGAGATTGCGGGTAGTTTGAAATAAGAATGAGAAGATCCCCTCTGCCTTAAGGTGGAGGGGATTCTAAGTTGATGTATATTTCAAATGTTTAATTGTATTCTATATATATATTATTTTGTATCTAAATCCATGTTCAATCTCTTTACCCCATATAAAATGTTGTTTATGCATTTTGTGTTACTATGTATGTACATAAACTATGAATGGGGGGCTAATTTTGCTAACTATGATTGGTATTGTTGGAATAATATTTGTTTTGTTTATGCTTTCGAGTGTGAAAACCATTAGAGATGCAAATGAAAAAAAGAAAAATAATAAGGAGAAGAAGCCGAAATGAGTGTCGTGAACTTTTCTACTCATTAACTGCATCATTCTTTTAACTTTTTCCAGCAGATGCATGCGCCATTCACGATGTTTTTTGCCCAGTAGGAGAAGAGAGTAAGAAAGAAGCGCCAACCAAGTTTGAAACTATATCAGACTTCCAAGAGCAAATTATTGAACAATACAAAGAGTTTTTGAAAGAAAATGAAATTACCGTTGCTGGTATTAAATTTATTCGCAGTTCGGATGGAACAATTTATACGTATCATATTAATACACACACAAACTATAATTCTGACGCAGAGTCTGTAGAGAATCAATTTGGTATGCTTGAACTTGCTACATTCCTTGGAAGAGAAGTAGAAAAACAAGTAGAGTCAGTTAAATAATATATAAGGTTCTAGTGAAAACCTTTGTTAAAGTAATCGTGGGAGTATGGCTAAGTTTAACAGTACTACTTACATGCTCTTATGGTATTTGCGCTAGAATGAAAAACAGCCCAAGTTTCAATGAGGAACTTGGGCTGTTTGTGTGTTGTATTTCTCTTTTGTTTATATATCCACAAGTGAAACAACATAATATTAATACGGAAAAATATAATAATATGAGTTTTTGCATATTTCAAAACTTAATATATCCTTCAAAAAATTTTAATAGTATAATATGTTTTGTCATATTCTTTTAGATTTTTCGACAAAATATAAAAATAGAGAACGTATTGGGAGAAGGAATTATGTACACAAAACTATTAAAATCAATTACATCATTATCACTTATTGGCGGTGCTTTATTGTATACAAACGGCAGTGATGTGAGAGCTGCTGAGGCGGGTATTTTTTCTGATGTGCCTACATCGCATTGGTCGTATCCGGCAATTAAAGATTTGGCGGGTAAAAATATTATTTCAGGCTATGGAAATGGGAAGTTTGGTTTCGGTGATGTTGCGACGAGAGAGCAAGTTGCAGCTTTAATTTATCGTGTGTTAGTACCGAATAAGCAAGGTGGTACGTTTAGTAATGACGGTGCTCGTTACGTATTACAAGATGGATCAACTTTAAACAATCCGTATCGAGATATTCGCTCAGGTTCAACATTGTTCCCTGAAGAGGTTTTGACGCTAACAAAATTAGGAGTTTTTAAAGGTGATGCAAACGGTGGATTTAGACCGAAAGATTCTGTTAGCCGTGCAGAAATGGCGCAAATTCTTACAAATGCTTTCCAGCTTTCAGCGAAACAAAAGCATACATTTAACGATGTTCCAAGTGGTTTCTGGGGTGAAAATGCAATTAGTGCGGTGCAATCAAACGGGATTGCTTCTGGTACAGGCGAAGGGAAATTTGAGCCATATAGTGCGGTAAAACGTGAACAATATGCACAGTTTTTATACAATACTTTGAAATATAAAAAGCCTGAAGTTGCGGTGCAAGATACAGGAGATACAGCATTATTAGCAGCATTCAAAGATGAAGTACAAAAGCGTATTAATACGTATGAAACGAATATTACACTTCCGTATAAAACGACAAATAGTAATACAAAAGAAGTGATGGATACACTTTTTAATGCCTATAAAGAAGTGGCAAGTAAAAATGAGTATACGAATTATAATAGATCGAATGTTTCATATGGGCTTTCTGGATCACCCGGAAATTATACATTTACATTAAAGATTACATATCGTGAAACGAAAGAACAAACGGAATATGTAATAAAGCAAGCAAAGGCAATCGTTTCTTCGATTACTCAAGTTGGGATGGATGATCACGAAAAAGTGAAGGCGATTCATGATTATGTCTTAAAACACGTTTCTTATGATACGTCTTATAAAGCTTACACAGCATATGAAGCACTCGTAAATCGTTCGGCGGTTTGCCAAGGTTATGCACTATTAACCTATCAATTATTAAAAGAAGCTGGAATTGAGAATCATTTTGTAGTAGGAACTGGAGACGGTCAGCCTCATGCTTGGAATTTAGTTAAAATCGAAAACAAATGGTATCACCTTGATACAACATTCGATGATCCAATACCAGATGAACAAGGCCGCGTAACGTATTCTTATTTCAACTTATCTGATGAGCAAATCGCAAGAAATCATGAATGGAACAGAAGTGATTATCCGCAAGCTACAACAAATTATTATAATACATTAACAAATAAAATTACGGCAGGTAGTACGAAAACTCTTGCATATCAGCAAATCTTAAAAGATACAAAGTTAAATTATTTAGGAAATGAATACATTGCAAATAACTATAGTGAATTCAAAAATAAAATGCAGCAACGTTATAACGAAAAGTCACCAAAGATTGAAATTCTTTATAAACAATCAATGGATGGCGCATTACAAGATGTGAAGAAAGTAATTGGAGAAATTGGTTATCCACAAGGGGCAAACCGTGTTTCTTATAAAGCTGAGCCGTATAATGCGAAAGAAGGATATTCTTTAGTGACGATTACGTTTATGTAGTGAGAATGAGAAAAAGCATCTGTTGAAGATGCTTTTTTTATTCTTTTAGTTCGACATAATGCGACAAAATAACATACTAGCATCTGTTATGATGACTTTGGTAATTTTACATTTTGGAGGATTAATAATGAACAAAAAGAAGATTGTTGCTGCGTTAATAGGAATTATAGTGTTATTTGTAATTATTAATGTAGTTATTACGAAGGGAAAAACTACATCAACTAGTGAAAAAATGTACACTGAGAAAGAATACAATAAAGTAGTAGATGAGCATTTTGAAGAAATGCAAAAGTTAAAAAGTGATAAGAGTGTACTAGAAACTGAAAATAAATCTCTTGACGCGCAAGTTAAGAAGTTAAAAGATGAATTAGCGAAAAAAGAGCAACAAGTAGTACAACAGCCAGTTCAACAAGAACAACCGAAGCAACAACCAGCACCAGCTCCACAGCCAGAAACGAAAGAAGAGTCTAAACAAGAACAGCCTACAGGCGCATTCGCAAATCCTGTGAAAAGTATAAATAAAACAGATGCAATGAACAAAGTGAAAGAAAAAGCGAAGCAAGACTTCCAAGATGATTATATGACGCAAAACTTTGTTGCGGATGAACAATCAAAAGCATTTGATTTCTTAAACGGAGTAGAGATCAAATCACAAGAAGAATTGAACGTGATGAAGAAGGCATTGGGAGATTTTCCTAACGATTTTATGACCGCAAAGTTTGTTTATGAAGAGCAAATGAAGGCAAAGAATAAGCAAGGGTAATACAAAAACGCTATCTATTTAAAAAGGTAGCGTTTTTGTTATGGGTTATAAAGTTATTTCTGCATTTGACATATACAGTCCAACTGTATAAAATCAAACTATACAGTTTAACTATATAGTTTGGCTATATATTTATCGTTACATTGGAGGTCTTTATGAATAGAGATAAAAATTTACCATTAACGGAAACAACGTATTACGTTCTTTTAGCGTTATTAGAGCCAGCTCATGGATATTTAATTATGCAAAAGGTGGAGGAACTGAGTAATCATCAAGTGAAAATCGCAGCGGGTACATTGTATGGTGCGGTTGAAAATTTATTAAAACAAGGGTTAATTGAATCGGTAAAAAGTGAAGATAAGCGAAGAAAAGTGTATGTCATTACGGAACGCGGGAAAGAAGTATTGCACTTAGACTTTATGAGAATGCAGCACATTATTGAGGTTACAAAGAGTTTATTACACGTATAGTTAGGGGGAAACGATGATGTGGAGATTGAAATTCTTTTTAGACTTTGAGAAAGAGGAAAAATGGTTAGAAGAGATGGCTTGGAAAGGCTATCAACTAGAAAGCAATACATTTGGTTATACATTTAGATATACAGAGCCGGAAGATGCGACGATTAGAATAGACCATAGAGTATTTAGTAGAAAAAGTGAATTTATTAATTACTGCACGTTATTTGAAGATAGTGGCTGGGAGCATATAGCTGGTAATCGTTGGTCAGGTACGTACTATTTTAAAAAGGTAAATGAGGAAAGTGAAGATGACATTTTTTCAGATCAAATGTCACGAGCAGGGAAGTATAAACGTCTATCTAAAACATTTTTAGAATTAGCGATCTGTTATTTGCCGATATTATTTCTATTTATGTATAATAACACGATTAATGTAGACGCATTTGTAAATCCGAAAGAACTATACTTGACGCCCGGATTATGGGATAAGCAAGGCGTATCATTTTTATGGTCATTCTTATTTGAAACGCCATTTGCATTAATGAGAGGACTTTTTTGGACGTTTATCCCTGTTGCGACATGTATGTTTTTCTTTTGCTCGTATAAAGCAAATAGGTTGTATGAAGAGAGAAGATGATAGGAGAAGTCCCCTTAAAGCGGATGCTTTGGGGGGGTTTTTAAAATTTATAAACAGAACATTTAGTAATAATTTACATTAACCCCATTTGTTTGTGTTTGAATGTGATATAATTTTGATAATAATATTTCTTAGGAGGATGATTATCATTCATATACTTTTAGGTATTATTGGAGCAATTGTTTTACTTACTTTTGTTATCCATCCAGGCGTCCCAGACAAACGTGTCCCTCTAAAAAATAAACTTGCAGTAATCCTTCCATTGATTGTTATATCCGGGTTAATTTCATTGTATATATAATTTGAAAAAGTACGTAACTTAATTTAGTAAAAACCTCACTAGAATTACCACTATGGCTTCTTCACGATAATTACGTGTTAATTCCTTTTTCTTCTGGTTCCTACGTAATATATAAGATATACAGTATAAATTTTATTGGTATGTTACATCGGCTTAGCATGTGGTTTTCCCTTTCATTAATAGCTTGTTCTCTTGTTACTCGCTGCATGGATTACAAAAATATCTAATACAGGAGATCAGCATACATAAACTATTGTATTTCTCAATAAACAAAACAATTTAATGTGGTAAAATAATAGTTGGATGGGAGTCCAACATATACATATTATTAAAATTAAGATGGTTCAAGTCGGAAGAAGGCACCTTAGGGTGTCTTTTTCTTTTTTCTAAATGACAGTTTTGGCTTAAAGAAGATAAATTTTCAATGGATAATTCCCATGAATATATAAATAAAGTTCATCCATATATTTGTAGAGAGGAGGAATTCAAATGAAGAGAGAGGATAATAAGATTGGTCACTTTACATCTGAAAAAGGAAAAGAAGACTTTCAAATTGCCTACGATGAATCAATGGCACTTCTTCCAGAACCTAACGATACGAGAGATATAAAAACTACATATGGCACAATTCGTACGTATTACTTTACTAAAGAGGAAAATAAACATAAGGAACCAATACTCTTACTCCCTGGACGAGGTGCATCTACGCCAATGTGGGTACCCAATTTAGAAGGGTTAAGGGAGAAAAGGCCTGTTTACACAATCGATTTACTCGGTGAACCTGGAATGAGTGTGCAAACGAAGATGATTGAAAATCAAAAGCAACAAGCAGAATGGTTAAATGAAGTAATTGAAGGATTAGGTTTAGAAAAAGTGCATATCGTGGGTGTCTCCATTGGCGGTTGGACAGCAATGAACTTGGCCAGATATAATCCTGAACATATTGCTACGGCTAGTTTATTGGACCCAGTCTTTGTCTTTGCGCAAATATCCATAAAGATGATTTTAGCATCTATTCCAGCTTCCGTTCCTATTGTACCTAAGTTTATAAGAGAAAAGATGTTAAGTTATGTTTCTGGGGGAGCAGAAATAAATGACGATGAACCTATCGCTAAATTAATCGAGTCGGGTATGCGTAATTATAAATTGAAAACACCAGCACCTGATCTATTTAGTAAAGAAGACTTAAAAAATATCAATGTTCCAGTGCTTGCCTTAATGGCTGAAAAAAGTACAATGCACAATTCAGTAAAAGCAGTTGAATCTGGAAAAAAATACGTTAAAGATATAGATATAGTGAACTGGAAAAATGCATCTCACGCCATCAATGGTGAGTTCTCTAACGAAGTTAATGCGAGGATCCTTGATTTTATAGAAAAACATTCAAATGATAACTAAGTTGAAAGTGGAAAATACGTTGTAATAACAACTTTATCTATTTTCATGGATATGTATAATTACATAAAAATTTAAGGGAAAAGAGAGTATACTTTCTTATTGTGTAATAAAGATAAGGCCCGCCTACGGAAATAGGTGGGCCTTTTTTCATGTATAAAGAAAAGGGATCTTCTAAGATGTCTTCTTAAAAAAATCCTTCATCATTTTCGCATCTTTAATATTGACTGTCACAGTTTCAACTTTATCTTTCTTCTCATCTTTAGCAATCGTAATTTGTTCCTTATTATCAACCCACACAAGAAACTCTTCTTTTGCGTCATCTTTATATGTAACGGTTATAGTAGAATGTGCAGATTCTCGCTTTTTTTGATCTAAAGTGATTGTTTTAGGTGTCCCATTTTGAACTGCTGAAACGATAGATTGTATCATTTCTTCGTTGTCTGTTTGAGATTTAGAAGTAGTATTATTAGTTGTACGAAGTATTTCAATATCTGTAATATTTGCGGAGTTTAATTGAAAGGCATTTTGTTTCTGTTCTTGTTTAGTTTGTGGAGATTTGTCTGTAGCTGAGGTACTGGCACAGCCTATTAAAGTGAAAGATAGAGCGGTTAGAGCGCATATAGATACGATTTTTTTCATAGTATCCCTCCTTATGTTTAATTATAACAATTTTCTGTTAATTTAGGTAGTTATTGTAAGTGGATTTATTGTACTAGTTTTAGGATAGAAAAAATTCACATAACTTTTTTCATATTTTATGTTTAACATTTCAAAAATGGGTGTACTACATATAATATAACAAATAATTCATTTTAGAGGAGGAAGTTAAAGATGGAAACGAAGTATAGTAAACCTTTTGTATATGAATTTATTACGGAGAAAGAGGTCATGAATGCGGCGAATGATCTAGTGAAGAAAGGAATAGACCAAAAAGATATTTACGTATTAACACATGAGAAAGAAAGGACAGATAGAATCGCAGACAATGCAGACGTGAATACAATTGGAATAAAAGAGGAGGGACTCGGGACAAGCATTATTAACGTCTTTCAAAAAACGGGAGATCAGTTAAGAAATAAGATGCAAGAGTTAGGACTTAATGAGGAAGAAGCTAACTTTTATGAAGAAAAGCTGGATGAAGGAAAAATCTTGTTATTCGTTAAGGATTTAGAAAGAGTCGGTGAATGGTTACAAGAAAGAAGATGCATGTATACTCTTTAAATCTATAAATCTATTACGAAAAGGAGATGGGGAATATGAGTGAGAGCGGGCTAAAGGAACAAATTACTGGTAAAGTTGAAAAGAAAAAGGGCCAAGTAAAAGAAGGAATTGGTGAAGTTACAGAGGATAGAGAGTTGAAAAATGAAGGGAAGTGGGAGAAGACGAAGGGAACTATAAAAGAAAAAGTCGGAAAAGTGAAACAAAAGATAAGTGATGAGTTGGATCATAAAGAATAATACATGTTTATCAAGCTTTGGTTACATACCAAAGCTTGATAAATCCAATATAAAAATAATATAGGAGGTTTAATTGTGGGACTTATTATTACGTGTATTGTAGGTGGACTTATTGGGGCGTTAGCTGGAATGATTACAGGAAAAGACTTTCCTTTAGGTATAGTTGGTAATGTGATTGCCGGATTAATCGGATCTTGGGTAGGTAGTGCGTTATTTGGTCATTGGGGCCCTGAATGGGGAGGCATCTTTATTCTTCCGGCTTTATTAGGTGCAATCGTCTTTATTTTAATCGTTACATTCTTTTCTAGAATGCTGCGGAAAGCGTAAGTATGATAATGAATAGTAATCTTAAGTTTATTATATATAGTTATAAAGTGAATGAACTGATAAATATACATAAAAAAGCATCCAATTAAACTAATTTGGATGCTTTTTTAATGTAATCTGCATAGGAATGAGTGGAGGATGAAGAACCCCCACTCATTCAAATTACACTTTCTATTATGTATTAAACCATCGTTACTTTTTCACAATTATTTATTTTTACGACTTGCCTTGGTTCTATATGAGATAAGTCCTCGCTATTACCTATATCAACTACAATTGTATTCGTTAGTATGTTAATAATGGAACCAATTAATTTTGTAGCATGATCGTGTCGATAAGAAAATTGAACGAAATCTCCCTTTTTAAAATTGTGCTCTTCCATAGATAGATCCCCCTAAAAATAATGTTTATACATTATACATACACAAATTTATAAGGTTTAAACATTTGGTAGTAGTTTTTAAGCATGAAGCTGGGAAAAGTGTAGAAAATTTATTTATAATTAAAATTAAAAAATATGTTTAAAACTAATTTTTATGGGTAATTAACATAGTAGTAGTTTGAGATAAGGGGGCGGAAATGATGAATTTGGCAATAAATATTTTGCAAAATGATTTAGGTTATACGGTACAACTTAATGGTGAAATTGATGCGTATACGGCATCAGATTTGAAAAATAAGATTATGCCTATTGCAAGCGAGAAAGAGGTTCATATTGTAGTAGATTTTACTGAGGTAGAGTATATGGATAGTACAGGTTTAGGTGTTTTTATAGCGCTATTAAAAGCGATTAAGAAAAATGATGGAAAGCTAGAGTTTATTGGTGTATCTAAAAGGTTAAAAAGATTATTTGATATTACAGGACTAACAGAAATATTAAATTTGAATTCAGATATTGAAAAAGTAGAAAGAAGGTGACTAGGGATGATGGAGAGATTTGAAAAGATAGAAATGAAAATTCCTGCAAAGGCAGAATATGTGGCTATTATTCGTTTAACAATGGCTGGTGTTGCGAATCGAATGGGCTTTGCTTATGACGATATAGAAGATATGAAAATTGCTATTAGTGAAGCATGTACAAACATTGTACAGCATGCATATAAAGAAGACGTTGGAGAAATTACAATTGTCTTCGGTCTATATGAAGATCGATTAGAAATTATGGTTGCGGATAATGGAGTTAGCTTTGATTTTAGCACTTTAAAAAGGAAAGTTGGTCCGTATGATATTAATAAACCAGTAGAACATTTGCCGGAAAATGGTTTAGGTTTATATTTAATAAATACGTTAATGGATGATATACAAATTATGCATGATGAGGGCATGACAGTTTTAATGACAAAATATATACAAAGAGAGCAGGTGGAGAATGATGGAAATCCAATCTCAACCTACAAATCTTACTAAAGAAGACGTTATTAAACTAATTGCAGACTTCCAACAAACCCAATGTGATGAAGCACAGGAAAGGTTGGTTGATCACTATAAAAACCTCGTACATTCCATTGCATATCGTTATTCAAAAGGTGGGCCGATGCATGAGGATATTATACAAGTAGGGATGTTAGGGCTTTTAGGCGCAATAAGAAGGTATGATTATTCGATAGGGAATGCTTTTGAGCCGTTTGCGATACCTACGATAGTAGGGGAAATAAAGAAGTATTTACGTGATAAAACTTGGGGTATCCATGTTCCAAGGCGAATTAAAGATTTAGGCGGGAAAATTAAACTTGCGATAGAGGAGCTAACAGATCACCTGCAGCGTTCACCGAAAATTATAGAGATTGCAGATCATTTAGGACTATCCGAAGAGGAAGTACTAGAAATTATGGATGCGAAAAATAATTATCGAGTATCTTCCTTAGATGATGTAGTTGAAAATTCATCTGATGGAAGTTCGGTAGCGAGAATTGAATCTGTAGGTGAAGTAGAGCAAGGGTATGAAGAGACAGAAAGACGTCTCGTTTTAAAGGATATTTTTAACGTATTAACTGATACGGAAAAGAGTGTTATTCATTATATATTTGGAGAAAATTTAAATCAAAAGGATACAGGGGAACGGTTAGGTATTTCACAAATGCACGTTTCTCGTATTAAAAGACAAGCGATAAGTAAATTGAAGCAAGCAGCATTTTTAGATACATAAAAATTTTAAAGAATTATGTTTAAAACATGAGAAAAGGGGTAGTTATTAAGTATAGGAGGAGATATAAAAATGTCACACGATGTGAAAGAACTAATCGAAGGATTAAATGAAGATTTAGCAGGAGAATACTCAGCAATTATTATGTATAACCATAATGCAGCTACAGTTTCTGGTATATATAGACAAGTGTTAAAACCTTTCTTTGAATCTGAAATTAGTGATGAACAAGGACATGCCCTATATTTAGCGGAGAAAATTAAGACGCTAGGTGGTACACCTACTACAATCCCTTTACCAGTGAAACAAGTAGAAGATGTTAGAGAAATGTTAGAAGAAGCTAGGAAGTCAGAATATGAAACAATTAAGCGCTATGAAACAAGAAAAGAACAGGCCGCGAAATTAAATATGACAGAGTTAGTTGTAAAGTTAGAAGATATGATCGCAGATGAAACAAATCATATGGAAGAATTAGATCGTCTTTTAAGTGATAAAGCAATGGTGTTAAATTAATTTATAGAGTGAAAGAACAAACTCTCATTTCTAGGGGGTTTGTTCTTTTGCTGTATAAATATGTTTGAGTAGGAAATTTTCATTTTATAACTGAGTATGCAATACTAGAAAAATAGAAAATGATAATAGATTTACATTTTAAATAAGAAAAGGGGAAATAACTTGTGTCCATTTTAATTGTCGATGATAATCCGGTTAACATCTTTGTAATTGAAAAAATTTTAAAACAAGCCGGATATCAGGATCTTGTATCGCTGAATTCTGCACAAGAGCTTTTCGAATACATCCATTTTGGAAAAGATTCTTCCAGGCATAATGAAATTGATTTAATACTATTAGATATTATGATGCCTGAAATTGACGGACTTGAAGTTTGTAGGCGATTACAAAACGAGGAGAAGTTTAAAGATATTCCTATTATTTTTGTAACAGCTTTAGAAGATGCGAATAAATTAGCTGAAGCGCTTGATATAGGCGCAATGGATTATATTACGAAACCGATAAATAAAGTTGAATTGTTAGCGCGTATGCGTGTAGCATTACGCTTGAAATCGGAATTAAATTGGCATAAAGAACAAGAAGAAAACCTTCGTAATGAATTAGATTTAGCTACACAAGTACAAAGAAACTTATTAAGTAGCCCATTAAGGGAAGATCATATAAAAATTGAAGCAAGTTACTTACCTTCATTCAAACTAGCTGGAGATATGTATTATTGGTATAAAATCGATGAAAACCGCTACGGTATTATATTATTGGACGTAATGGGACATGGTATATCTGCTTCATTAGTTTGTATGTTTATTTCGTCTGTATTACGTGAAACGATTAAATGTTTAATCGATCCAGAACTTGTCATTAAAGACTTAAATAAATATATGACTCTTTTACATAATGAGAATGACAATATCCCATATTATTTTACAGCGATATACTTAGTAGTTGATACAGAAAAGAGGACAATTGAATATGTAAATGCAGGACATCCTTCTGGATACGTTTTAGTTGATGAAACAAATATGGTTGAACTGAATCGCGGGAGTTGTGCGGTAGGATTTTTTGATGAAATAAAAGTTGAAAAGACAGTTATATCTTTTGAGAAGAACGCTCAAATCACATTGTTTACAGATGGTGTTCTTGAAGCAATTGCAAATGATGAATTTGAGGCTGAAGAGAAATTACGTGCTTTTACAGAAAGAAAATGGGGAGATTTAGAAGAAGAGATAGAAGGGTTTTATAAGGAAGAACAGAAGAAAGAACAATCAGATGATATGTGCCTTATTATGATACAAACGAATGCGAAATAAAAAGCGTATGAAATCCAAAAAGAGGATTTCATACGCTTTTTGCCCCGCATTAACGGGCAGTAAGACTCCCGCAAAAAAATTAGTCTGAAGCAAAGGAGATAGGTGGGAGAACAACTGCCCGTTAATGCCCGATTGGTTCAACTAATAATCAGAGGGGAATACCGCCCTCTGATTAAAGTTTCACTTTATTGTATTTTTTGATAGATTTGTTCGTTCGGATTAAATTGGATATAATGCGGCATTATATCGGAAAAACGAAGCGTTTCTTTATTTCCTAAACATAGGAATCCGTTGTGACCTAAGCTTTCATAAAATAGTTGCTGTACTTGGTTTTGAAGTTTACTCGTAAAGTAAATTAAAACGTTACGGCAAAGTATAATATGAAATTCGTTAAAAGATTGATCTGTTACTAAATTATGTTGCGCAAAAATAATGTTTTGTAAAAGAGAAGGATTAAAATAAGCAAAACGATTATCTGTTGAATAATAGTTAGAAAATGCTTGTGTACCGCCAGCTTGTAAATAATTTTTCGTATAAGTTTGCATTTTATTTAACGGAAGGATACCCTGTTTTGCTTTTTCTAACACATTTGTATTCATATCTG
The DNA here is from genome assembly GCF_007678085.1 of Bacillus cereus. Classification (GTDB taxonomy): domain Bacteria; phylum Bacillota; class Bacilli; order Bacillales; family Bacillaceae_G; genus Bacillus_A; species Bacillus_A cereus_BE. Next base: position 256,006 of record NZ_VEDW01000003.1, read on the forward strand.
TTGCGTAAATAACAGCTTTTTCACTTAATCCTTCTTCATGAAGTAAGATGGACATGGATAATACTTCTTCACCAGTTGCGCACCCAGCGTGCCAAATTCTAATTTCAGGATACTTTTTTAATTCAGGAATGACATGCTCTCTTAGCGCTTTAAAAAAGTTAGGGTTACGGAACATTTCAGTTACATTTATGGAGAAATCATTTAATAACTGTTCTAAAAACCCTTCCTCATGAATTACTTTTTCAATTAACTTTGAAATGGTAGGGATATTAGAAATCTGCATTCGATTACAAATCCGCCTATAAATAGATGTGCGAGCATATTGGCGGAAATCGAAGCCAGATAGTTTAAATACCGCTTCTAATAGTAATTCAATTTCTAAGTTCGTACGCTTATCCATATCTACAGATGGATCAAAATTATAATACTTATTTTCCACTTAAACTAAACCTCACTTATTTTATTAACCATACACTCATTACCGAATAGAGTTGATGTAAATTTAATGGTTTACTTATATAATCTGAAGCGCCAGCAGATAAACATTTTTCTTTATCATTTGGCATTGCTTTCGCAGTTAATGCGATAATAGGTATTTCATGTAACCCTAAGTTCATTCGAATATGTTCCATCGTTTGATAACCGTCCATATTCGGCATCATAATATCCATTAAAATAAGGTCAATATTTGTATTGTTTTTTAGTATGTCTAAACACTCTATGCCGTTTTGTGCAGTAATAATGTTGGCATGTTGTTTTTTTAATGCATTTTGTAATGCAAATATATTTCGATGATCGTCATCGACAATTAAAATAGTTTTCTCTTGGAAGACGGTATTTGTTTCAGGAGTCACGATAGTTTCCTCAACAACTTCAGCAGGAATAACACCTTCTATCGTTGCTGCAACTTCTAAATTGGATACTTGCATATCAATTAACCCATTTGGAAGGTTAGGGATATATACGGTAAAAGTACTACCTTCTCCTACATGACTCTCTAACGTAATCCAACCACCTAACAATCTAGCAAACTCTTTACAAATAGATAACCCTAAGCCTGTGCCACCATATTTTCGAATCGTTGCGCCATCTGCCTGTTGAAAGGCTTCGAAAATAAGTTGATGCTGTTCTTTAGCGATACCAATACCAGTATCTTTTACTGAAATTGTCATCCAATCATTACTTATAGACTGCATTTCATGACTTAAATTAGTTGCTTCTATCGAATCGAAATGTAAAGAGACGGATCCTTTTTCCGTGAATTTAAATGCATTGGATAATAAGTTTTTAATAATTTGTTCAACCCGTTTTGCATCTGTATAAAACAGATCAGGAATCGTATCACTGTCTTCAACAGTAAATTCAACATTTTTTTGTGCAGCAATATGTAAGAAGTTTTGCTGCATACTTGCTGCCATATCACTTATGTTCGTTGCTTCAAAAATGACGTCTAGTTTTCCGGCTTCTACTTTAGATAAATCTAGTATGTCATTAATTAAAGTAAGTAAGTCTTTCCCTGATGAATGAATAACGGTTGCTAATTCAATTTCATCGTCGGATAAATGATTATCATGATTTTCTTTTAACATTTCAGATAATAGTAAAATACTATTTAACGGTGTGCGTAATTCATGAGACATATTTGCTAGAAATTCTGATTTGTATTTTGAGCTACGTAATAACTCACTTGCCTTTTCTTCTAATTCTGATTTAGTAATTTGTAAGTCAGCTGTCTTTTGCTCCGCCTCTTCCGTTCTAGACTCTAGTTGTTCATTCGTTGTTCTTAATTCTTCGGCTTGCATTTGTAGTTCTTCAGCTTGCGTTTGTAATTCTTCTGATTGAACTTGCAGCTCTTCTGTCATTGCTTGTGATTCATGTAAAAGAGTTTGAATTCGCATACGTCCCATAATGCTATGGATTGTTAAACCTAGATTATCAACAGTTTGTTGAATTAAATCTTGATGTAAATCTGAAATGTCAGTTACACTTACTAATTCCATTACTGCGATTACTTCATCCTCAAATAAGATCGGGATGACTAGTAGGTTTTTAGGGCGTATTTCTAATAATCCAGTAGTAACGTAACGAAACTCTTCAGGTATGTCCCTGAGAATAAAACTTTTCTTTTCTAAAGCAGACTGTCCAATGAAACCTTCACCCATTTTAATGGATTGTTTCCCAACATCAGCACCTTGATCTGCGAAAGAAGCTTTTTTCACATAGTAGACAGTGTCTTCAATTTCTTCACGTACATAAAATGCACCGCAAGAAGTTTGCGTTTTTTGTATAACCCCACTAAGAATTTTGTTACCTAACATCTCAATAGAAGATACACCTTGATACATTAAAATTAATTCTGCAAGCTCGGTTTGCAACCACTCTCTTTTCGATATTTCGTCTAGTAAGTGGTTCGTTGTGTGGGCCAGATCTTTTATTTCATCATGGCTGTTTACATGAATTCTTTCCGTAATTTTTTCTTTCGAAGAAATGGATTTAATAGCTTGAATTACATTTTTAATCGTTTTTGTAATGGAATTCGAAATATAAAGTGAAATGATAATAGAAATACAAGAAAGTAAGAATAATAAACTGTATAACCAAATCTCTAATTTATTATTTTCAGTGTCTAATTGTGCAGCTCTTTTCTTCGTTAGTTGTTCCTCTACACTACGGAAGTTCGTTAGCTGCGATTGTAATGACTGAATTTGAGTCGTGTCGATTGCTTGTACGTTATTACTATTGCTATTTGTAATGAATGGGTGAATCTCTTTATTAATCCAACTAGTAATGTTTTCATTAATCTGTTTTAATTTTTCCTGCTGAGAGGGGTTATCCTCTAATAGAGCAAGAAGATCTTGATAATGTTTTTCGTAATCCTTTTCCGCAGCGTTAAGGGATTGAACGTAACTTGCATCATTAGAAGTGATAAATCCTTTCGCTTTATTTTCAATTGTTAGTAAATCTTTCTCCACTTGATTCGTTAAATTAAGAACTTTAAAATCGTGATCAATAATAAAATTACGAGATTTTTGTAAATTGGAAATCTCATTGTTTAACATAATGAAAGAAATAAGTAAGAACAAAATGATAACTAAATAACCAGCCATAATTTTGTAACGAATACTAAATTTTGCTTTCGAGTCCATTAAAAATTCCTACCTTCAAGATTATTAAAAGTTTTCGATTGTAAAGAATGAAAACGTAATATATATTATATCAGTTTTCGTAAGGCCAAACTAGAAATCCCCCTATTGTATTAGGGGGCTCATTTTTTATAGAGGAAATCATTTTGAAATATAAAACTATATATGAAAAGTAACAATCGAGGGAATAGGGGGCATAAAACTTTTAAGAAGGAAAGAGTGTTCTTAAAGCCTTTTTTGCATCTATTCCTTCAAAGATAAATAATACAAGTTCTCTTTTTTTGATAGTAAGAAAAAAGGATATTAATGTGCTTAAGTTTTTAATAGAAGTAAGTGTTCCGTGTTTACTTATAAATACATTCGTTTGAAATGTTGTCATTAAAGCATAAAAATGATGAATCTGCGTTATTGTAGGTGTTTCATTATAAAGAATAGTAGTAGATTGGATTTCATTCATCGAAATATTCCTTTCCATATAGTAAGCATAACAATATAAACATACCCGTTTTAAAAAATGTTAAACATATAAATAAGAAAAATATAATTATAGTATTTTTACGTTTAGAAAGGGTTACGAAGGGTATACATATACTACAAAGAGATTGACTGAAGATGAATTGTAAGATTTCTAGTCTATAAAAATATACTTTTACTTTAAATAAAAAGGAGTCTGGTATACATGAATGAAATGATGATTGATATTACATTTGATTTAATTTACTTGTTAAGTAGTTCGCTTGTAATGCTTTTACTATTCGCTTTTTTCATAAATGGTTATGTTAATAAGAAGATTAGTGTATACAGAAATGAAGAAAAATAAAAATACATTATATAAAACTTTAGGAGGTTAATAGTTATGAATGTAGATAGAAAAATAGTAGGTGTTTTTAGAACAATCGATGATGCGGCGTTCGTTATTAATGAATTAAAAGATAAAGGATATGCGGCTGATAACATCTCAGCTATTGCAAAAGATCAAAAGGAAATTGAACATCTGGAAGAAAAATCGGGTGAAAAAGTGAATCATGAAACTGCACATAAAGCGGATATCTTTTCGGCAACAGGGCTCGTAGCAGGAGGAGTAGCAGGCGGACTCGGTGGTTTATTAACAGGTCTTGGTATACTTGCCGTATCTGGAATGGGTCCAATCGTAGCGGCAGGACCTATCGCAGCAGCTATTGGAGGGGCCGGTATAGGCGGAGGAGCTGGAAGTTTAATAGGAGCATTTATCGGATTGGGAATTCCTGAAGAGCACGCTAAGAAGTATGAAGAATATATTTACGATGGAAATATATTAATTTTAGTAGATGCAAAATTAGATGATAAGTTAGAAATCTATAAAATATTTGATAAACATAATGCTTATAACTCTGATTTCTTTAAATAATATGTACATCACATATGAAACATAGTGAATATCGTTTTTTGATCTTACAACTTTGGCGCGACCGAGGAGTCGTATGACTATAAGAGAGGAAGGGCTTATAGTAAAAGATCAAGTTTAAGAGAGAAGGGGTGTCTTGTCGTGATTGTAAAAATAGTAAAGGATAGTAGTAATAGCTTCCTTTGTACAGTGCAAAATAAAAATGGAGAGAAGTATGTAAAGAAATGGTTTCATAAACAGGGAAACAAGGAAGAATTAGGGCGACCAACTTTTAAAGAAGTAGAAAAGGATTGGAAAGAAAATAGAAGATCGTTTATGTATCCTGATATTAAAGCGCTTTATTAAAAATAATAGGTATTTCATTCTTACAAAATTGTCACACTCCTGTAAGGTAATTCAATAGATTAGTTACTTTTTCCATGTCATAATAAAGGCATAAGAAAGCTTATTCAAACTACAACTTATTAGGAGAGTGTCAGTCATGATTGTAACAACAACGTCTGGAATTCAAGGTAAAGAAATTATTGAGTATATTGATATTGTAAATGGTGAAGCTATTATGGGTGCAAATATTGTCCGCGACTTATTCGCTTCCGTTCGTGATGTTGTCGGTGGTCGTGCTGGTTCTTACGAAAGCAAGCTAAAAGAAGCTCGTGATATCGCAATGGATGAAATGAAAGAACTTGCAAAACAAAAAGGTGCGAACGCTATCGTTGGTATTGACGTAGATTATGAAGTTGTTCGTGATGGAATGTTAATGGTTGCTGTAAGTGGTACAGCTGTACGTATATAAGTAAATGAAAAAACAGGCTCACCCCTTGAAGTTTATGCTTTGAGGGGATTTTTTTGTTTCATGACTGGAGTTAAAATGAAGAAGAGTTGATGGAGTTTTATAAGTGGAAAAAATAAGATAAGGGCGAATGTACTAGCTCGCTAAAATGATAAGCTGAAAAAACTATACTGTACATATGCTTAAAATGAGCAAAATGTTATTGAAAAAATGCTAGGATTGCTCCTAGCATTTCGTGAGGGGTATTGTATAGGAATGTAAAAATAAGCTGACACACCTTGCTTATTTCAAATGTAGTATATATTGTTTTCAAAGAAAAAAGTAAGAAATACAACAATCTTTATATATGTTTTACGAAGGTGTTAACTTTATGACAAATAATGAAATTGTTATTTGAGGTAAGAGGAGAAATAATAGTATGAATAACTTGAGAGAGTGTATAGTTTATAGAAATAAACGATTGAGCATGTAAAGAGTTGTATTACATAAAATTTATAATGAATGGAGGCGATTACATTATGTTTTGGTTAGGATGTTTTTTAGGATACATTGTAGGTTCAGTTATTACATGTGCTCTACTTTACTATGGGTATAGATCCAATGAAAATAAAAAAGCGGATATACAAAAGAGCGAGGAGAGGAAAATTAATAAAAAAGGTGTATAGGATGTGAGAGGTAAGGTGATAGTGTTGATGCAAAAATAAAGGACAGTACATATTTTATATGACGACTATGTACTGTCCCGCTTATTTTTTTGATTAGGAAAAGTTATTTCCTGTTTTGCTATAAAATTCATAGGCGAAAAACCCAAATAAATAGCCTATCCCAGATCCTAAACTAATGGAAAGCAGTGAGAAATCCGGGAAAAACATACCGAAAATCAAACTAATTATACAGCCAACAAGCATTCCTATAGGTATTAAACTATCTAATAACAGCTGAGCTTTTTGAGGTTTTTTCTTACCTAATTTTCCGTTCTTATATTTATGTTCCAATCTTTTAATAATAAATACTACAATTCCACCAACTATTACAACAGGTGCGATTGCCGAAATGAACCACATGTGTAAATCTCCTTTCACCTTTTAATATAATTGTACCAAAAAATTACAATTATAGACTACTAAACGTACTATCTAGTCTATTTAAAAGGTCAATGCAAAAGACTTCTTCTTTTGCATTTAATAACTCGTCAAAAACACTTTCCGATACGATAAACTTAACTAAATCTATACAATTCAATCAAATTTACACAAGTTAGTGCTTCAAAGTGTTCTCGCAACCCCGAAGGGACGAGGGGTACAACACTCCACACGAGGCAGTATCGTTACCTCCTATTATCAAGCAATTATTTTACCCATCTTGATAAATTTATCGAAGCATTCAAATCTCTATCGTGATGGCTATTGCATGAAGCACAACGCCACTCACGTATTTTTAAACTCCACTGTCCTTCTGGTTGAACGGAATGGTCGTATTTTACCCCGCAACATGAACAAATCTTACTTGAGGCGAACCATTTATCAGCTTTTTCATACTCAATGCCATGCTTCTCGCACTTGTATGATAAACATTGAAAGAAGAAGTTTAATTTTTGAAATGAAAATGCTTTCGATAGTTTTTTGTTTTTTAACAGGTTTGAGATAGATAAGTCTTCCACAACAATTCTCATTGGTTTGGTTTTCACCAATTTAGCTGTCGCTTGATGGATATGGTTATTTCGGATACTCGTAATTTTCCTAGATAACCGCAGGTGCTCAGTTTTAGCTTTTTCATATCCGGCAGACTGAATTTTTACACCTTTTTTAAACCTCCTAGACATATCTCTTTGTGCTGACTTTTTCCTTTTCAAAAGTTTTTTAACCTTGGCATCTTTGTTTATATTTCGTTCTTTCATACCATTAGAAGCTACAAACAGCTCTTTTAAACCAACATCCACACCAATCGACTCATTGGTTAGTTCTTGTGATTCAAAGTCTTCTTGGAATCCTACACTAATCCACCAGTGACGACCATCAAAGGTAACTCTTGGATTAGATGGTTTTTTGTTTCTTGGTAGTTGTTGGCTTGTTTTCACTTCTCCGATAGACTGAATATGAACTACTTTCTTTCCTATAATCAGTCTTTCATAATTGGCATAAAATCCTTGGATTACATCTTTTTTGGATTTATAAGAAGTGTGATAACCATTTTTGTACTTTTTGAACGAATGTTTTCTCGCCGTATCAAAATCTTTTGAAGCCTGTTTGGGAACTTGTGCATTAATGTCTTTTAACCACTCATATCGCTTTCGCTTCTTGATCTTTGTAAATCGTTTCTGTAAAGCTAACTGTGAAACAGATTTTCCAAATAGCTTATAGTATCTATCGCTCATTCTTTTACAATAGTTATAAGCAAATCTTGCAGCACCGGCATGGTTTCTAAGCACTTTTTCTTGTTCAGGCGTTGGAATCAGTCTGACTTTCTTCGCCAATATCATCAGAATGTAACTCCTTTAATGAAAGATTTGTTCTTCTGAATCGTAGCGTGTTCCACCAGCATTCTCCTGAGACTACTCGGATGCAAACCTGTTAATTCTGATACTTGACTAACTCGTAAAAATTTCATTATTATTCTTACCTCATCAAACTCACAATAGCACATACGTTCGATAAATTCAATGAGGTTGGATAGATTTAATTAAATGTATCTCGTTCAACTAAGGGCGCAATTCCTTAGCCAGTTCTCTTATGAACTTCTCATGTTTTCACATGAGCGCAGACTATATGTTTATCTCTTTAGAGATAGAGGATTTTTCCACCACCATAGGCTTGTGATGTACTCTCGTCAGTTATACGAGATAGTCGTTGAACGTTCATCTTATCACTTTTGACTTAGATGATTCGAGGCGGAAGACCCATTGTTCTAGTGTTTAGGATTTAACCTTGCACGATCTGATTGATTTTTTCTGCTTTCGCAACATTCACGCTCGCCATTTCTAGCCACGTTGTAGTTCAATCAGCTTTAGGGATTGCCCGCAGTTAACCCTCACTACTAGCCAATCACTTGACTAGCAGGGCTTACTGATATATTTAATTAACTTTCGTTATAATTGGTTAAATAAATCGTAACAGTTAGTTACCCTTTCGTTTTCTCAGCAGACTGCACGACATCAACCGCCGCTTTCACATCCGCTAAGTCATATGTAGAATGTACTTTCATAAAACGTAATTGCTTATTTTCAACTAAGCGAATTAAGTGACGAAACGTTTCTTGCCATTTATGTGGTGACACTTCTTTATTCCAATGGCGTAAATGAAATATGTTCGCGTGTACTTTTGCTTTCGTGACAATCTCTGCCCAGTTCACTTGTATTCCTGATAGAAGACCGATCGTTAAAAAGTGCCCGTTTGGACGTAGGGAGAAAGCTAATGCATTTCCATCCGGTCCTCCGATAGAATCAATCGCAGCATCTGCACCGAGCCCGTTCGTTAATTCCATAACTGTTTCATAAAGCGAGGCAGTGGAAGTATCAATTACATATGTAGCACCAAGGCGCAGTAACTCTTCTGTATGCTTATTATTTCTTGTAACGGCAATTAATCGGAAGTTTAAAATTTGTGATAACTGCGCAAAAAGATGACCAATAGCGGACCCACAAGCATTTACTAATAAAACTTCATTACGTTGTAAGTTTAACGTTTCTGTACAAGTAACCCATGCCGTAAGAGGATTAATATACATTTGTGCCGCTGTAAAATCATCAATGGAATCCGGAATAGGGACTACAAAATCAGCTGATGTCTTCACATATTCTTGCCAAGTACCTTCTCCGCGTAACGGTAAAACACGTTTACCGATAAGGTCTCTCGTAACGCCCGCACCTACATCTTCTACAATACCAACACCTTCATAACCAGGTATGTTAGGTAATGGGATTCTATGAGCGTACGCTCCGGTGATTGGAATTAAGTCAGATGGATTTATCGGTCTAACTAACATACGAACGAGAACTTCATTCTCTTTTAGAGGTTCTATATTTTTATATTCAACTTGTAATACATCTTTTGGGTTACCAAACTCATGAAATTGAATGTGTTTTCCGTGCAAGATAAAAGTGCCCCCTTAGTTTGATTGGGTTTATTATAGCATTTTTGGTTGGAGTGATTATTTCGTTATCAAAAAATAAAAGGGAACAGAAATTCGTCGTTTATCTATTTGATAAAATCGATTTCTCCTGAATACGTAGTAATAATAAGAAAAAGACGCTCTTGTGAGCGTCTTTTTCTAACTTGAGATAGATGCATTATTATTGTTCTACTAGGTTACATAGTTTTCGTATAAAGTTTTCTCACACAAATGATCTGTGTATCAATTTGCTTTTGATATACAGATCATTTGTATGATAATTATTATAGATAATTGCTGAATGATAACCTTACATGAATGCTTTTAAAAGTTCTTGAACTAATGGAATTACTCCACCTACAAATTTTAAAACTGCCATTGCGATTTCCATATGAGTGCCTCCTTTTTTAATGGTAAGATGCAATAAATCTTTATACGCTTATTATAGTAAGCGCTTACAATTATATCAATGCATTTCGATATGCAATATTTCATATTTATATTCTGTAATAGGGATGGGAAAAAGTCCCACTAATTAAAGTTTCACTTTATCAAAATGTAAGCTACATCTTGTATAATATAATGGTGGAGGTCGAATATGAAAAAAATGAATTCAAATATAGACGTGGATACAAATGTATTGGAAGCGGTATTTATTCCAAGAAGGTTTATTGTTTTATGGATTACACTCGTATATATAGCTTCAATGCTTTTAGAATTTCGTAATAATATTCTCTCAATGGATAGTTTCTTCTTCACAATAATTATTGTTATTCATACTATCTTTCATTGGTATGCAAGTTCATTAAAGAATAGACAATTGTTGTATTTCTTTTTTGTCCAACTCTTCATTGTGTTTCTTGCTGCATTTATTGTACCAAATGGTTCAATAGCTATTTTTGTTGGATTAACGCCTATTTTAATTGCCCAAAGTCTATATGTTTATAACAATATATTTAAAGTAATGGCGGTTTTTACTCTCATGTATGCCATATTTTGTACTGCGATTAGTATGAATTATGGTGTGAATAAAGTAGCTATTCTTATCTCTATGTTCCTTTTAGTACTAGCAATTATTATTCCTTTTTCTTATATTAATAAGCAGCAATATGATGCACGTAATCGTATACAGAGCTACATTCAAGAGTTAGAGTCTGCGTATATGAGAGTAGAAGAATTGACATTAGCTAATGAAAGGCAGCGAATGGCAAGGGATTTACATGATACGTTAGCGCAAGGTGTAGCGAGCTTAATTATGCAATTGGAAGCAATAGACGCCCATATGCAAAAAGGGAATACAGGGAGATCTCAAGAGATTATGAAACAAACTATGATAAGAGCGAGACAAACTTTACATGATGCAAGGCTGGTTATTGATGATTTGCGTCATACTACTAATTCATTTAATAAAGCTGTAGAGGAAGAAGTTCAACGTTTTTCTGAGGCTACGTCTATACATGTGAGATTTACTATTCAAAGCCCCCCGCATATTTCAAGATTAGTAAAGGAACATTGTTTATATGTAATTAGTGAATGTTTAACGAATATCGCAAAACATTCACAGGCAACAGATGTAAATTTGAAAGTTGAATATAGCGATAACCTTGAAAAACTTACTATTGAAGTTGAAGATAACGGAATTGGTTTTGACACTGGATATATCGGTAAGAATCCTGGACATTACGGCTTAATTGGCTTAAATGAGCGAGTTCGATTGATTAATGGGGAAATACATATATTGAGTGAAAAGATGAAGGGTACGAAAGTGTGTATTCAAGTACCTATCAATAATGAAGGAGATAGCGATGAAGTATAACGTATTAATTGTGGATGATCATTTCGTTGTAAGAGAAGGTCTGAAATTAATAATAGAAACGAGTGATTCATTTCAAATTATTGGTGAGGCTGCAAACGGAGAAGAAGCCCTTTCTTTCATAGAAAAAAAGAAACCTGATGTTATTTTAATGGATTTAAATATGCCTAAAATGAGTGGTTTAGAAACAATTGAAGCTTTAAATAAAAAACAAAATCATACGCCGATTATTATATTAACTACTTATAACGAAGATGAATTAATGTTAAAGGGAATTGAGCTAGGAGCAAAAGGATATTTGCTAAAAGATACGGATCGTGAGAATTTGTTTCGAACATTGGAAGCGGCTATTCGAGGTGAGATTTTACTACAACCCAATATTATGGAAAAAATAGTGAATTATAAAAGGAAAGAAGTATATGCTGATAAGGTTGAAGAAAATAACTTAACAGAAAAAGAATTGTTTGTGTTGAAAGCTATTGCGCGTGGAAATAAGAATAAAGAAATTGCATTCGATATGGGAATAGCTGAGCGAACAGTAAAAGCGTATTTAACAAATATATACAATAAATTAGGTGTTAATTCAAGGTCAGAAGCAGTAGCTGTATCTATTGAAAGGAAGTTAATTCATTTTTAAAACATTATATATGCCCAATCGTACATTATAGGCTTGCCCTTTTGTACGATTTTTTTATTATTTTCTCATGTTATGCTTTAGAAAGTATGAGAGATTTAAGAACGCTCTAATTGCATTACACAGACGTTTTTAATGTGGGAAAGGAAGAAGAATAATTAAATGGCAACTTTGTTTTTAATTTCTGTAGTAATTTTGTTTATTTGGCTGCAAAGCAAACAAACAAAATTAAACTGGATACATATTATTACTTTTCTCCTGATGATAGGGATTATTACTTATACGGCGCCGCAACCAATGACTAGAGATTTACAAGCAGAGTTATTGGCAGTTACGCTTTTTTCTTTCGCTATTGGTGTTTGGCAAGGTGGAGGAAATACAGTTTGTTATGAGGATGGAGTTTTATATATTACAAATGGAAAACAGTATTCCATTTCATGGATTCTTTTAATAATCGGCAACATAATTATTATTAACACATTTGAAGGTGGATTTACATTTAATGGATTGTGGATTATTTTGTGTAGTGTTGTCATTGCGTCTGGGGTGAAAAACAGTATTCTATGTATTCTATACAAATTAACAGTGCGAAATTGAATGGAAAAAGGATATTTTTTTATATTGATATAGAAATTAATACTGTAAGTTCATCAAAAGATTGTAGCCGATAAAAACGAGAAAGAAGAATGGGGGAGTTAGCTTAGATGTTTCTACCTATTACTACATTTGATAGGTTTATTTGGCTGGGGAATGTTGCTTCCTCTTCGGAAAAGATTAACAGGAATCTGGCGTTTTCGAGGGCTGAAGAAAGTAATGTTAATTTGTGTAAAAAGAAATGTATAGGTTCAATTAATAATATGCATCAAAAAATAACGATAGCTTCTGTGGAATATGGTCATAATTTTGTGTTGGGTCGTGCAGAACCACATTCAACAATTGTCATAACAAGTGGTGATATGTATGTTGGAAGCGGACGGGTTAATAAGTATGGGAAATTTAAAGTATGTACGAATGATTATCTAGAAAGAGATTTGGTAATAGAGATTCAGTTGATAATGGGTGGTTTTTATCAAGAGAGTATAACGGTAAAGATAGAACGTTAAGATAGGATTATTTCTTTTTTTTCACTATATAAAAAGGAAGCAACCGTAGTTGCTTCCTACATCAATTAAGCCGAAGCTTTCTTCATTCTCTCAAGTAAACTAGATAACACATGCGTACGATATGATTCTAGTTTTTTACCTTCGTAAGTACGAATACCTAATTTTTTAAGTTCTTTTACATACCAACCTTTGCTTCCGAAATACATGTGATCGCTCCCCTTCAACTTTGTTTTATTTGTTCTGATTGCATATGGAGGTACAGGTAATATAATGAAGGAAATGAATTTCGCGCGAAAATGGTTAACTTTGTTGCAAAAGACATATATACTAAAGGTAGTATATAACGAGGTGGGCAAGACGTGATTATAGAGAAGCACGAAATTCAAATTGACCAAATTACGAGCGGTAAAGTGAATATCTTTACTTTCTATCGAAATAGAAAGCAAATTGATGATCATTTTTTACGATTGCAAGAACCATCGCTTACAGCAAACTACTTCTTCCATTTTCATTTTGATGCAGAGAGCTTGCATCTACTGCAGGAAGAGTTTCCAAGCGTATATCCGTACAACGGTAGTGAAACGATTCATGACTGGACGGAAAAGATGAAAGCAGAATTGCAACATCAGATCCAAACAGGAAAATGGAATAAGCGCGTACGTATCGGTAATCGTATTCTAGATGTGACGTTTACGTGGTGTGACGAAGATATAGTAGAGTGAAAAAGAAGCGGATGACGCTTCTTTTTTTTAGCGCTGGAATAAAACGAGCTTACCTGCAGAAGATGTGCAGCGATGCGTTTTTTCATACAATCCTTTTTCTTGTAAAATAGATTCACCTTTTGCTTTCGCTTCTTTTTCAGTTGCCGCCTCGAATGATTCGTCTAATGCTTTAGAACCATCTTTTTCAAAGACTGTTAGAACGTATACTCCCATGAAAATTCCCTCCAATAATAAAAATCAGAATCTTATAACTATTTTGGCATAAATCACTAGAATATGCAAAGAAATATATGACATTGCGTGGTAAAATAAAGGGGAAGTTTTATGGACACTAGATTTACTATTCGTAGTAAAGTACGGAAAAGGAAAGGATCGTTATTTGTGAAACAAGTGAAGTTTATACATGCGGCTGATTTGCATTTGGATAGTCCATTTAAAGGGATAGGGATGAATGTACCGCAGTCTGTTTGGGAGAGAATGAAGCAGAGTACGTTTGAATCGTTAGAACGTATTGTTGATAAAGCGATTCAAGAGCGCGTTGATTTCGTATTACTAGCCGGGGATTTGTATGATGCGGAGACGAGAAGTTTGAGGGCGCAAGTGTTTGTGCGCGAGCAAATGAAGAGACTGTCGCAGTACGATATCCCTGTTTTTATTATTCACGGTAACCACGATCATTTAGGGGGAAGCTGGGCAGCAATTGAGTTTCCGGAAAATGTTCATGTGTTTACGGAGCCTTATGTAGAAGAGAAATCATTTTATAAAAATGGTGAGCGATTAGCTTCTATTTACGGGTTTAGTTATTTGCAGCAAGCGGTAACGGATAATATGACAGCGCAGTATACGAAAATGAGTGATGCGCCTTTTCATATTGGCATGCTTCACGGAAGTGTGGAAGGAGATGCAGAGCATAATCGCTATGCACCGTTTCAAATTCGTGAGCTAAAAGAAAAGCAGTTTGATTATTGGGCTCTTGGTCATATACATAAACGTGAAATTTTATCAGAAGAGCCGTGCATTATTTATCCAGGGAACATACAAGGACGTCATCGTAAGGAAACAGGGGAAAAGGGTGCGTACCTGATTGAACTTACGAAACAAGGAACGCAATGTTCATTTTTCCATACGGCGGATGTTGTATGGGATGAGATAGAAGTGAATATTGATGGACTTGAAACTGTTGATGAACTTATGACTGTGATATCAAGTGCGATGAATGAGTGCCGAAGAGAAGAAGAAGGGACGCTTTTAACTGTCGTATTTACAGGACAGGGACCGCTTTCTCCTTATTTACGTGATGAAAAGCGTGTAGAAGAAATTTTTCATATTTTAGCAGCTGGAGAAGAGCGAAAAGATTTCGTATATGCGATGAAGTGGAAAAATGAGACGGTTTCGTTTGCAGAAATCGAGCGTTTGAGAGAAGAAAATCATTTCGTTGGTAGTGTGCTAAAAGAGTTAGAAGCTTTCACCAATATGGACGGCGTGTTGCGCAGTATTTGGACATCTCCTGTAGCGCGTAATAGTATTGAATCTTTTACAGAAGAAGAGAAGAGAGAGATTCAAAAGGAAGCAGAAAATATTATTTTAGAGCAATTATTCCAGCAAGAGAGGGATAAGAAATGAGAATTGAAAAACTCCATATTTATGGATACGGAAAATTAGAAAATGTGGAAATGGATCTGTCAATACTGACTGTTTTATACGGCGAAAATGAAGCGGGGAAATCGACAATTCGCTCATTTATGAAAAGTATTTTATTCGGTTTTCCAACGAGAGGACAGCGCCGTTATGAGCCGAAAGAAGGCGGCAAGTACGGCGGTGCGATGACTGTGGAAACAGAGAAGTATGGCCGTTTGAAAATTGAACGATTGCCAAAGACGGCAGCTGGCGAGGTGACCGTTTATTTTGAAGACGGGAAAACGGGCGGCGAGGAAATTTTACACGATATATTAAGCGGGATGAATGAAAGTTTATTTGAATCTGTCTTTTCATTTGATATGCACGGCCTTCAAAATATTCATCAGCTTGGCGAATCGGATATCGGAAATTATTTATTTTCAGCAAGCGCAGTCGGAAGTGATGCGTTATTACAGCTAGATAAAAAGCTAGAAAAAGAAATGGATCAGCGTTTTAAACCGAGTGGGCGTAAACCAGAAATTAACGTGTCACTGCAAGAAATGAAGAAGCTTGAAGAGAAGATGAAAGAGTGGCAAGGGAAAATTGGCACGTATGAAAAGCAAGTGGAGCAGTTAAAAGAAAGTGAAGAGAAACTTGCTTCTGTTCGTGCGGAAAAAGAGAGTGCAGAAAAGCGAAAGCAAGATTATGAAATATTAGCAGCGCTAGAGCCTCTCGTTATTGAAAAGCGTGCGCATGAGAAAGTGTTAGAAAAAGAGAACGGGCAGTTTCCTGTAAACGGAATGGCGCGTTATGAAGCGATTAAGGCGAAGATGGAGCCGCTCCAATTACAAGTGGATTCGCTCTATAAAAAAATAGAGAATGTGCAATCGGAAATGGAATCGATTCAAGTAGATGAGGAGTTTTTACAAAAAGAAAGTTATGTAGAAGAACTTCGGATGCAGCATATGTCTTATGAAAATGCACGACAAGAAATGCGCGATATAACAGGAACGATTACGAATATAAAAGAAGAGCTGGCAGAACTAGAGCAACAAATCGGTGCTACTTTTGAAAAAGAAACAGTTCTTTCGTTTGATATGAGTTTGGCAACGAAAGAGTTAATTACGCAAACAGTGCAAAAAGCACGTGAATTAGAAACGCAAAAAGCACAGCTCGATGATCGTTTTAAAGTAGCGCAGGAGCAATTAGAAGAACAAGAAGAAAATATAAGACAGATTAAGCAACAAATGTTAGCGGATGAAGAGCGAAATGCGTTAGCTGAGAAAGAGAAGTCGTTCCAAGATGCGGCGTTTATCGGCATGGGTGCAGAGAGAATGAAGCGTAAGTATGAGGAAAAAGCAGGAGCAGCAGTGCAAAAGAAAAAGCAGTGGCAAAGAGTTTGTCTTCTGTTACTTCTTATTAACACAGGCATTTTATTCACGAGCTTATTTATGGACAACCGCCCGCTCTTATTTATTAGCGTCATTGTTTTTGTAGGAATTGTTCTTGCCCTTGTTTTATATAAAGATCCGTCAAGTGGATTACAAGAAGAACTTCTAACTCTTCAGCAAAGTGCTGGCGGGAGACAAAGTGAAGAAGCGATGTCTGTGCGCTATGAGTTAGAAAAAGATGAAGAGATTCGGAAGCTATTTGAGCGCGAGTCGTATAAGTTGCAGCAAATGGAGCGATCGTATGATAAAGTCGTTTCATCGTATGAGGAATGGGAGCGAGAAACGTTCCGCACGAGCGAGCAAGTAAATGTGTATAAAATGCGCTATATGTTCCCTGATTTTTATACGTATGCGCACATATTGCCAGCGTTTGAGCGTATGGAAAAAATGCAACAATTATATCGTGAGTTAGAGAAACAATTCGCTCGCAAATCTTCATTATATGAAATGATTTCGCATTTTGAACATAAACTAGAAACTGTTATCGGCAGTGCGGAGTATAGTAAGCTGCACGAGGCGCAAAGCCGTATGCAAAATGAGAAAGAAAAACGCCAAACTTGTAAGCAGCTAAAAGAGAAGCTTGCGGAATGGCAAGAAGAATATGCGTTCATGCAAGAGCAATTGAAACAACTGTTAGTAGAACGAGATAGTTTATGGCATATCGCACATTCTACAGATGAAGAGATGTTTTTAGAAGCAGGTAAATTAGCGGAAAAACGTGAAGATGCAGAGAAGCAAGTGGGGCGTTTATTACCGCAAATTGATCTGTTAGAACAGCGTTTAACGAGTTTATCATTAGCTGAACATTATGAAGCTGACGGTTATGATGAAAAATTAAAGCAAGAAATGAAAACTGCGCAAAACTGTCTTACAAAGGAAAAAGAACTGACAGAGCGCATTGCGAAACATCGTATGGAAATTGCGAATTTAGAAGAAGGAAGTACGTACGGTGATTTACTACACGAATGGGAAATGAAAAAAGCGCAAGTGCGTGAACAAGTGAAGAAGTGGGCTGCGTATGCGGCCGCAAAGACAGTGTTAACGAAAACGAAGCAATATTATCACGAAGTACATCTTCCTCGTATTTTACAAAAATCAGAAGAGTACTTTGTGTATTTAACAGGCGGACGATATAGTAAAATCTTTTCCCCGTCAGAGGCAGAGCCGTTCATTGTTGAGCGTAACGACGGTATGCGTTTTTACAGTCATGAACTAAGTCAAGCGACAGCGGAGCAGTTATATTTATCGTTGCGATTTGCGTTAGCGAAAACATTTGAGCATGATTATCCGTTTATTATTGATGATAGTTTCGTGCATTTTGATGCGATAAGAACGAATCGCACAATTGAACTAATAAAGGAAATTGCGCAAGATAGGCAAGTCATCTTCTTTACATGTCATGCGCATTTACTAACGTATTTTACAGAAAAACAGATTATAAAATTAGTGCGTAAGCGTAAAGAAAATGAGTTGTAGTGTGCTATACTAAAAGTAACTGATATGGTGGAGGAATTCGAATGAAAAAGAAAATTGCAGAATATGAAGTTGGTGAACAAGTCGATGTTTTCTTGTTAATTAAAACAGCGACAAAAGGTCTAGCAAGCAATGGAAAGCCGTTTTTAACAGTAATCTTACAAGATCCTAGTGGAGACATTGAAGCGAAGCTATGGGACGTATCACCAGAAGTTGAGAAACAATATGTAGCGGAAACGATCGTTAAAGTAGCTGGTGACATTCTAAACTACAAAGGACGTATTCAATTACGTGTGAAACAAATTCGAGTTGCGAATGAAAATGAAGTAACGGACATCTCAGATTTCGTAGAAAAAGCGCCAGTGAAAAAAGAAGATATGGTCGAGAAAATTACGCAATACATATTTGAAATGAGAAACCCAAACATTCAACGTCTAACGAGACATTTATTAAATAAGCATCAAAATGAATTTTTAGAATATCCAGCAGCGACAAAGAATCATCACGAGTTCGTATCTGGACTAGCTTATCACGTCGTATCGATGCTTGATTTAGCGAAAGCTATTTCAAATCTATACCCATCATTAGATAAAGACTTATTATATGCAGGCGTTATTTTACACGACCTTGGTAAAGTAATCGAACTATCTGGCCCAATTTCTACAACGTATACGTTAGAAGGAAATTTACTAGGTCACATTTCGATTATGGTGAACGAAATTGGCAAAGCAGCAGATGAGCTGCAAATCGATGCAGAAGAAGTATTAATTCTTCAACACATCGTTCTTTCTCACCACGGAAAAGCAGAATGGGGTAGCCCAAAACCACCATTAGTAAAAGAAGCAGAAATTCTGCATTACATCGATAACTTAGATGCAAAAATGAACATGATGGACCGCGCATTAGGACGCACAAAACCAGGCGAATACACAGAGCGTGTCTTTGCTCTTGATAATCGTTCGTTCTATAAACCGACGTTCCATAATTAAATAAAGAATTTAAGGCAAGTGACTTAGTTTATAGACTAAGTCACTTGCCTTTTTTTAGTTAAAGAGTTAATTTAATAATTTTTAGGAAAGTATAAGAAACACCAATCATATAATGTGAATTTTGTTTGGATTAATAATAAAGATATATAGAAGTAACAATTATGATATCGGAATTGTTACTTCTATATATTTAGAAGACGTTTATGCTACTTTTTGAATGTTTCAGGATAGAAACGATAGGAACTAGAATTTGCATGATAAACTTCTGTATATAAGGTTGATGTAAGTTAATTAATGATTGGGAAAAGGTGGGAAAATGAACAGGGATAAGAGTAGTAATTATAAATATACATGGAGAGATTTTTTTAAGTTAATTAATTTAGCAAAGCCAAAATATGGTTTGTTTATTCTTTCTTGTATTATCAGTGCTATGAGTGCAATAGTTTCAACATTTATACCGAATTTCCTGAAAAATTTTATTGATGGATTTGCTGTTTCAGGAAATGTAGATATGAGAATATTATTTGGATTGGTTACACTGTTTATTCTTCAAATGGTAACAGGTTTAATAGCTAGTTACTTACTGAGTGTAATTGGACTGAAAATTGTCGCGAATGTAAGAGGACTAGCGTGGACTAAAATTGTTAAGTTACCAGCAGGTTTTTTTGATAAAAATGAATCAGGTGACATAGCTAGTAGATTAGTTAATGATACTACAGTACTTTATAATTTAGTCAGCATTTCATTTTCACAATTTATTAATGCGGTATTGATGATTTTATTTTGTGGATTTTGGTTATTTTATTACGATTGGGAGCTATCGTTAATAATTATTGGAGCTATCCCATTATTTCTTGCATTTTTTATTCCTTTGGGAAAGAAACTGTCTAGCCTTTCTAAAGAACAACAAAGATCAATGGGTAGGCTTAATATAAGTGCCATTGAAATGATTTCAGAAAATAAATTGATTAAATCATTCACAGCAGAAAACTATCAAATCAAAAAAGGTTTAGAAAACATAGATGATTTAAAATGTATTGGGATAAAGCAAGCGAAATGGATGGCTACTGTAAACCCAATAATTAATTTGCTAATGATGCTAATTATTATTTCTATTGTAGGTTATGGAGGAGTTAAACTTGCGAATGGTGAGTTATCACCAGGAACATTTATTGCCTTTTTGACGCTTATCTTCTATATTATGGGACCGATGGTTAACTTCGGAGGATTCTTTTCTCAACTCCAAAAAACGAAGGGGGCAACCGAAAGGATTTCTAATTTAATGTACGAGTATGAAGAAGATTTAGATAAAGGAAAGGTATTAAATGTAACTAATAAAGATATAGAAATTAGAAATTTAAGTTTCAAATATAATAACGAAGATAATGAATCGTTTACTTTACAAAATCTTAATTTAGTTATTAAAGGAGGACATACTTATGCATTTGTTGGTCCAAGTGGTAGTGGAAAAACAACACTTGTATCCTTGTTAGAGAGATTTTATAAACCTAGTGACGGAGAGATTTATATAGGAGGAGAAAATATAGAGGATTTTTCTATTAATTCTTGGCGCTCCCAAATAGGTTATGTATCACAAGAGCATAGTTTGATTAGTGGGACTATAAGAGAAAATATATTATTTGGATTGGATGAGTCACCAAGGAGTGAAGAAGAAATAATTAATGCTTGTAAAATGGCCTATGCTTGGGAATTTATTAAAGATTTACCTAATGGCTTAGATACTAATGTTGGTGAAAAAGGTTTAATGCTATCGGGGGGACAAAGGCAAAGAATTGCAATTGCAAGGATGTTCTTTAAAAATCCTAAGATAATCCTATTAGATGAAGCAACCGCAAATCTGGATAGTAAATCTGAACAACAGGTGCAATATGCTATGAAAAATATTGCTAAAGATAGAACAGCTATTGTAATAGCGCATAGATTATCTACAATAATTGATGCTGAGAATATAATTTTTATGGAGAATGGAAAAATAACAGGGCAAGGTAAACATGATGAGTTACAGAAACATCATCGATTATATAATCAGTTCTGTGAACTACAGTTACAAGCTCGATAGATAAGGAGAGAATAATTTTGAATAAAAATCATCTTTATTTTAAATACTTGAAGCCAAACTCTAAATATTTCGAAGAGGGAAGTTCTAATCATATAGATAGCACATATAAGGTACTAAATTTACCTGATTGCTGTTTAGTTTTTAATGAAGATAGCTCACCTTGGAAATTTTACTCTTTTAGAGATCAGAAGATTAAAGATCAAGGTTGGAAGATCCATATAAGTTCGACAATATATAATGCACAAGAGATTCTAGAAGAGGTAAGCGAAATATTGGTAGAACGTAAAATTGCTTTTAAACATATTATTAATGAATCGACTTTACATAGTGTGAATTCAAAAAATGGAAATAGGATAAGTTCAGGGAAATTTATAACTATATATCCTCCTAGTGATGAAGTGTTTTTGGAATTATTAAATGTTTTATATGAAAAGATTAAAAATAAAGAGAATGGCCCATATATTTTAAGTGATAAATGTTGGAAGAATAGTAATATTTATTATCGATATGGGGGGTTTAGAAGTATTTATAATGAAAAAGGTGAACCATGTATCAAGGATGAATCCGGTCACTTAATCCCGGATGATCGCAAACCTTATTATCAAGTACCGAAATTTGTAGAGAGTTTTGATCAGTTTTTAGATTCTAAAAATATTTTTGATAAAGAGAATGATAAAGAGGATAGACTTAAGAAATATGAATTTCTGGAGGCCTTTCGATATACAAATGGAGGAGGTATATATTTAGCTGAAAGAAAGGAGGATAAAGAAAAAGTTGTTATCAAAGAAGCTAGGCCAAAAGTTGGTTTAGATGCTCAAAATAAAGATGCTATAGAAAGAATTCAAGTAGAATATGATACTTTAACTCAACTTACTGATGTTAAAGGTGTAGTAAATGTCATCGATTATTTTAAGTCTTGGAAACATATATTTTTGGTGGAAGAATATGTAGAAGGATTGGATTTAAAAACATGGATTTCGGTTAAATACCCATTTCATCGGAAAACTGATAAGGAAATTTATATAGCTGATGTAAAACAAATTATTTTTAGTTTAGTAAATATTGTTGAAGGGATGCATGAAAAAGGCATAGGTATGGGTGATTTACAGCCATCAAACGTCATAATTGATGAAGAATTAAATGTAAAGCTTATAGACTTTGAATCTGCAAATGAAGCAGAAATCGAATCAAAAGCAGCTATGCAAACAATGGGATTTGCTAGTTTTAAAAATAAAAATCATAAAGAACGAGATTGGTATGCAGTTAAGAAGATTTTGAGATATTGTATATTACCAATGGGGCCTGTCAGTACCCTTACAGACAATTCATATCTATACCAAAATGAATGGATTGAAAGGGAGTTTGGTAGAGACTTTTATTCTTTCGTTAGGAATATAGAAAAAAAATGTGATGAGTATTTATCTGAAACGAGAGAAAAAGAACGTAATGATGTTAATAAACCATATGAAAACTTTTCTGAAAAAATCTCTTCCATAATAGATGGATTAAGAAAAGGGGTTATGGAGAATTTTGTTCCTGAACAGGGATTAATTCATGGTGATATCAGACAATACGAGGTTACGGATGGAAAATATAATGTGTTTACTGGTGGAACTGGTGCAGCTTTAGCTCTCTTTAAATCTGGCAATGTTGATGTGGAAGTATTTAAATGGATGGAAAATGTTTTAATGAATGAGTTGGATTCTATAACACAACAAGGTCTTTTTACGGGAGAAGCTGGAATCGCAGTCGCATTATATGAATTAGGATATAAG
The DNA here is from genome assembly GCF_007678085.1 of Bacillus cereus. GTDB lineage: Bacteria > Bacillota > Bacilli > Bacillales > Bacillaceae_G > Bacillus_A > Bacillus_A cereus_BE. The sequence goes on from NZ_VEDW01000003.1 coordinate 279,087, forward strand.
AGAGAAGGATTAGAATTATTTAATAGGGATATTAAGAAAAATAGTTACAATGATGTTTCATTAAGATCAGGATTAGCTGGAATTGGTCTTGCATATATCAGTTTATATTTAGAGGAGAAAGAGGATTCTTATTTAAAGAAAGCAGAATCAATTGCTAATAGTATTAAAAGCTATATAAATGAAAATAAAAGTTTAACTGTAAGTGATTGGGCTGCTGTTCCTATTGGTATCTTAGATGGATGGTCTGGTGTTTCTATATTTTATGCAGCGTTGTATTCGGTTACCAAAAAGAAAGAATTTTATATACTTGCTAAAGATGTAATTGAACGTGATTTAAGAAACACACAAAAAGATGAAAAAATCGGAATATTGCAAACTAAAGATGATAAAAACCGATTATTACCATACCTATCTGGAGGATCAATAGGAATTGGAGTAGCCATATGGTATTTAAATCATGTAAGTGGTCAAAAGTTGTATCAAGAAGAATTAAATTTAATCACTAATCTTAATGATATTAGATGTACATTTAGTGGCGGATTATTTGATGGGATCGGAGGGTTCTTGTTACTGCCACTTATCATGGAAGAGAAAATAGAGGGTATTGAAAAGGACTTAATGGAGTCAGTAGATAAGCTAAACTTATTCCTTATTAAAGAAGCTAATGCACTTTCATTCCCTGGTAATTTTTGTTATAGGTTGTCGGATGATATGTATTCTGGAAGTGCGGGCATAATATTGGCTTTAAATGGGATCCTAAAATCCAATCCACTACATTGGTTGCCAATTATTAATGTTAATAGTTTTGTAGAAAAAACAGGATATAAGAAGTGAAGTAATTTGATTGGACGCTATATAAAGGGTTAATGAACAGGAATTGAAAGGGGGTGAATAATAATGAAAGACGTATTAGCACTACAACAATTAAACGAAGGTACAGATGTACAACCAGAATGGACAACAGTTACGTGGACAGTAACAGGATTTATGTCAACAGTAAGTAACCACTGCTAAAAATAGAGTGGAATCCAAATAGATCAGAAGTACAAATAAGAGGAGGAATAATAATGAAAGACGTATTAGCACTACAACAATTAAACGAAGGTACAGATGTACAACCAGAATGGACAACAGTTA
>NZ_VEDW01000003.1:280320-311088 GCF_007678085.1 Bacillus cereus
AGGAATAATAATGAAAGACGTATTAGCACTACAACAATTAAACGAAGGTACAGATGTACAACCAGAATGGACAACAGTTACGTGGACAGTAACAGGATTTATGTCAACAGTAAGTAACCACTGCTAAAAATAGAGTGGAATCCAAATAGATCAGAAGTACAAATAAGAGGAGGAAGAATAATGAAAGACGTATTAGCATTACAACAATTAAACGAAGGTACAGATGTACAACCAGAATGGACGACAGTTACATGGACAGTAACAGGATTTATATCAACAGTAAGTAACCACTGCTAAAAATAGATTGGAATCCAAATAGATCAGAAGTACAAATAAGAGGAGGGATAATAATGAAAGACGTATTAGCATTACAACAATTAAACGAAGGTACAGATGTACAACCAGAATGGCCAACGGCTTCATGGACAGTAACAGGATTTATGTCAACAGTAAGTAACACTTGCTGAAATAAGTTTTTTGTTTGTGACTATTGAAACGATATTGATCTTGCAATTTTGTTGAAATTAGGAAAGGGACGAATGGACGTGTGTTCTATTTGTTCTTTTCCTAATAAACTATGTGGAGGAATAAACATGGAATATGTTTTAGAGATTAAAGATTTAAAAAAATCATATCCTACTTCTAATTTTGAATTAAAGAAACTCTCGTTTTCAGTACCATATGGTTCTATTGTAGGATTTATTGGTGAAAATGGTGCAGGGAAAACTACGACAATGAGGACAATACTTGGTGGATTACAGAAGGACGCCGGTTCTATAAAGTTTTTTGGAGAAGAAATGGATACTGCTATAATAAAGATGCGAGAAAATATCGGTGTTGTATTCGATGATTTTAATTTTTCGGGTAATTTAAGTGTAAATCAATTATCAAAAGTTATGAAAAATATTTATAATCAATGGAATCAAGAAGTGTTTTTGCATTATATTAATGTCTTTTCATTGCCTAAAGGACAAAAAGTAAAAAATTTTTCTCGTGGTATGTCAATGAAACTTTCTATAGCAGTAGCACTTGCACATGACCCAAAACTGTTAATTTTAGATGAAGCTACATCTGGATTAGATCCAGTAGTTAGAGAAGAGATATTAAATGTATTTTTGGAATTTGTAAAAGATAGAAAACATGCTATTTTACTCTCTTCTCACATTATAAGTGATATTCAAAAAGTTGCAGATTATCTTATCTTTATAAAAAGAGGAGAGATTATTTTAAGGGTAGATAAAGAAGATTTATTACATAACTATGCTATTTTCACGTGTACTGAAAATGAATTACAAGAGCTGGATAAGTCTAGTATTGTAGCGTATCAAAAAATAGGAGAACACGTTGAGGTACTTGTTTCAAATAAACACAATAGTCCTAGGGGAATAATTCCAAATGATGTTTCGATTGAGAATATTACAATGTTATTATTGAAAGGAGAAAAAGGATGAAGGGACTTATTTTAAATAATTTTTATTCTGTGAGAGAGAGTATTGCCCTTTCACTACTCCTTGCAATTGTAAGTAATGTGGTTTTGGTTTTATCAGGAAATGCAACAGCGTTAAAAATGGCATTTTATTTGCCAATGGCATTGATAACAGTAAGTGCATTTGAAGTTTTAAAGCAGGATAATTTGTCTGGATGGGATAAGTTTGAATTTATTCTTCCGGTTGAAAGAAAAGAAATTATAAGAAGTAAATATATAACATTTCTGTTATTATTAATAATAAGTATTCTAGTGACTGCTGGGGTATTTATGTTAAATTCATTGTTTGTGAAAATTTCTGGTGAGTTAATTTTAATTAGTGTGCTTCGTGGGATGGGATTGGTACTTTGTTTAGCTTCTACTATATATTCGTTGACTTATATATTTGGAGGAGATAAATCAGAGTTAATACGTATAATTAGTATAATTTTTGCTTTTGCGATGTTTGGGCTTGTTTCTCTTATGCAAAAAATGATGATGGGAGAAGTGGAAGGTTTTGATAGAATTTTTTCAGTGAACTTCTTGCTGGTATCTTGTTTTATTTTTATCATTTCATATTTCATTTCAATAAGTGCATATAAAAGAAAAGAATTATAAAAAGGTTTTATAAATTTTATACAGGTAATGAGTGTTTCAATTTTTATTACAGAAAGAGAATGAGAAAATATTGATGATAGAAAAATTTGCTACTAATCTATTTCAACGGTTAGTGAATACCTCTGATTTACAATATGATCGTATTAAATATCTTAAATGTAAGTATGCAATGGAATTTTTAGTATTAAATATATCTAAATTGTTTATAGTATACATATTTGCATATACTTTAGGGATAATGTTAGAGGTTGTTGTTTTTCATATTTCTTTCATGAGTATCAGAATCTATGCTTTTGGAGCTCATGCAAATAACAATCTTTATTGTACTATAATAACTGTAAGCTTATTTATAGGTGCACCATTGTTAATAAATCAAATTCTTATTATATCTAAATTAAGTTTAGCTCTATTGTTCTTGTTAAATTTTGTTATTATTTTTAAATATGCTCCAGCTTGTACAGGATATCAAATGTACGATGAAGATGAAAGGATATTACTTAGGAATAGAGCTATAAGAATTAATTTTTGTTTGGCTATGGTTAGTTTGTTATTACCCTCTTTATATTTTGGGAATTTAATTGGGGTGGGTGCATTTTTGGGAGCAGCAATGCTATTACCACTAACAAGTCATGTATTAAATGGAAAAAAAAGGGGAGTGGCATAAAACAGTGAAAAAACAAATGGTGGAGAAACAAACAACGCAAAAACTGTTAATAAATATGTTAGAAAAAGTAGGAGAATTTACTTTAAAAGGAAGATGTCTGGGGGTACTTTATGACCCTAAAATTCCGAAAGAATTGCAAAAAATGAAATAATCTCCATTTTATAGGTAGACTTGATGCTTTTGATAGAGATATAATATACCTTATTTATTATAGTTAAGGTGGAAAGAAGTATGTCTACATTCGGTGTATTATTTGTACAGTTTTTAATAACGATTGTCTCATTAAAGATTATTTCTAATGTGAAAAAGAGGAATATTTTAGAGGGGATAGTTATTTTAGTAATTAGTTTGATTGGAGCTATTAGTTATATCGAAGGATTTATATATGCATCAATTATATTGATTTTATTTACATATTGTATGAGTTATTTTTACCAAAGAGAGATAATTCATTCTTTGATGTATGGTTCTTATGCACTAATAGTTGTACTGATTAGTGATCACATCTCTTCTTATCTAGATACGATTATTTTAGGATATCTCCCTAATATAGTTGAAGTGGAAGTTTGGATTCATTTATTATCCTGTGTCCTAATGGGGATTTTTATTTCAATTCTGGTGCAAAAGGTACTGCAGAAATTAAGTGGGATAAATATACAGTTAAAACTGTTTATGGCTTTCATTGGGGTTTCTACAGTTTTTGTTTATTATACTCTAATTTTCGCGGCAGCTTCTAAAGGCAATACTTTTGAATTAATTAGATTAAATCTATTTTTCTTTTTTATGTATTTATTTCTTTCTATTGTTACTGTCATTATATATTTTGCACATTTAAAGAAATTATTTCAGGAGAAGAGAAAAGAAGAGGAATATGATAGTTTGAAGAAGTATTTGAATGAAATAGAAATCCATTATCAAAACATGAGAAAATTTAAGCATGATTATCAAAACATCCTTTTATCTATTGAAATGTTTATTTTAGAGAAAGATATGCAAGGATTAAAAGGTTACTTTGAAGAAATTTTAAAGCCAACGTCTAAATATTTGGATGAGAATAATTTTAAATTAGAAAATTTAAGTAAGATTAAATTAAAAGAATTAAAGAGCATATTTGCTTCTAAGTTAATGCGGGCACAAGAGCTAGGTATTAATGCTAGATTTGAAGCAAATGCAGAAATTGAAAAACTTCCGATCGATTCATTTGCATTAATAACTTCTGTAGGTATTTTATTAGATAATGCAATTGAAGAAATAGAGTGTGTAGAATATGAATATAGTGAATTATTGACGGGTGTAATTAAGGATGGAGACAATGTTTCAATCATCATTCAAAATACATGCAGAGATAACACGCCAAGGCTACATTTGTTGAAAAAAATAGGGTTTTCAACAAAAGGTGAGGGAAGGGGCTTAGGTTTAAATAATCTTCAGGAATTGCTAGCACCTTTGACCAATGTTACTACTGAAACGACAAAAAAAAATAATTTATTTGTTCAAAAAATTCATATTCAATTGGAGGAGTAGTATATGCTTTTAGTATATATTTGTGAAGACGATCGTACTCAAAGAGAGTATATTGAAACGTGTGTGAAAAATTACATAATGATAGAGGAGCTAAATGCTAAATTAATTTTATCTACAGAAAATCCCTATGAAATTATTGAAAGTTTACAGGGAAAAACAGAGGGTACAAAGCTATATTTTATCGATGTGAATTTAAAAACAAATATGAATGGATTGGAATTAGCGGCTCAGATTAGAGATATAGATGCTACAGGGAAAATCGTGTTTATTACAACACATAGTGAATTGTCTTATATGACATTTACTTATAAAATTGAAGCGATGGATTATATAATTAAGGGAAATATAGGTGAAATGACTGGCAGAATTCGAGACTGTATAGCGGTAGCTTTAAAGCGTCATTTGAATGAAGATGGGGGAAAACAAAATCTATTTAGATATAAAGTAGGTAATACAATTCGAACTGTTCATTATTCTGATATATTCTTTTTCGAATCTTCTGTCACGCCTCATAAAATAATCATGCATCTAGAGGATACTTATATAGAGTTTTATGGAATTATTAAAGAGCTGGGAGAGTTAGGAGAAGAGTTTTGTAGATGTCATAAATCCTTTGTTGTAAATAAAAATAATATTAAATATCTAGACAAGACAAATAAGCAAGTAGTTATGAATAATGGTGAGACTTGTTTAGTTTCAATTAGAGGAATGAGGCATTTAAAATGAAGCGATGGATTATATAACATAGCTGAGTTATATAATCCTATATTATAAATAGATAAATAAACTTTTTCATCGAAAGAATATATAAGTATATCTACTTATAATCTTAATGTTTATGCACCTAAAAAATACTGAAAAATCAAAAATCGGAGGTTCAAATGAAAAAATCCATTTTTCTATTAAGCAAAGGTACTATAGGTACTTTATGTATTTTAATATTTATATATATGATATTTAACGTAAATGTTTATGCAGAAGCCACTAGTAAGGAATCTTTAATTATATTATTAGATGGTGATGTTAAAGAGACGGAAGAAAAAATAGAGAATAAATTTTCAAATGTAAAGGTACATCAAATTAAAGAAATTAACAGCTTAGTAGTAAAAGGAATTGATAAAGAACAATTGCCTGATATGAAGCAATATGTTAGTGAGGATTTAAAGATTCCCAGTAATAATATAGTAAATGATGTGGAATTAAGAATTAAAAGTTCAAAACCCATAAGTGAGGAGGAACAACATAGTTTTCAATTTTTGAAGGAAGAAGAAAAGGGGCCTTATGATAAATGGATGTGGGATATAAAACAAGTAACAAATAATTATAAAAGCCAATCAATTAATAAAGGATCTCATGATGTAAAGGTAGGAATTATTGACTCTGGGATTGATTTCAATCATCCAGATTTAAAAGGAAATATTATAAGTGCAGGAAAGTCTTTTGTCCCTAATGATGCTAGTACTAGTGATAATATTGGGCATGGAACAATGGTAGCGGGGACTATAGCTGCAAACGGGAAAATCCAAGGTGTTGGTCCAAGTATTGGGATTATACCATATAAAGTATTCAATCAAACAGGTGGTGATTCAAGTTGGACTATTGAAGCAATTATCCAAGCTACTAAAGATGGTGTGGATGTAATTAATTTAAGTTTAGGTACTTTTAAATCAATCAAAAACAAGGAAGATAGCAATCTTATCAGGGCTTATGAAAGAGCATTTAAATATGCAAAAGAAAATAACGTAGTTTTAGTAGCATCGTCAGGTAATGAAGGATTAGATATAAGCAATCCAAAAGAATTAGCAGAAAAACTTGGGAAACCTGATGACTTGTTAATACACTTGCCAGGTGGTAACAAAAACGTAATCACGGTTGCAGCAACTGATAAGGAGAATAAATTAGCGAGTTATTCCAATTTCGGAAGTGTTATTTCGATATCTGCCCCAGGTGGGGATTATGGTCCTGATTTCAAACAAAATAAAGTATATGATTTTAATAGTCTAGTGTTAGCGACCTATCCTACTTATTTTCCGCAAACAAAACTAAGTAAGAGTATTGGTATTGAACCAGGATATGAATTCATGTTAGGAACAAGTTTGGCTGCTCCGAAAGTAACAGCTACGATTGCTGTAATGAAAGACGAATATTTCAAAAAATTCGGACGAGAAATGTCCAATGAGGAAGTTGAAAGTACTTTGTATAGGAATGCAGATAAAACTAGCTATTACGATGAAAATGTTTCAGGAAAAGGTATTGTAAATCTGTATAATGCTTTAGTAGATATAAAATCTAGATAATTGGTATTGTGGTAAAAATTCTGCACTACATCGATAACTTAGATGCAAAAATGAACATGATGGACCGCACATTAGGACGCACAAAACCAGGCGAATACACTGAGCGTGTCTTTGCACTTGATAATCGTTCGTTCTATAAACCGACGTTCCATAATTAATAGTGTGAATCAAATTGCCTCATTAAGTGTTAAAAGCTTAGTGGGGCTGTTTTTTATAAAAAATGAAATGAAATAGTTAAAAAGATAGTACAGGATTTTCAGCTATTGAATACGCTAGAAAATTCCCATATAGATCAAGTTTAATTGAAAGGATGGAAAAATATGAATCAAAAAGAGCCAATTGAATTTATTGAAAAAGCTGGGGCCTGTATTGTTTCAAAAAATATAATAAATGAAACAGGAAAATTGAAATGGATATTGAGAGAGCAATCAATAGATACGGTAGATAATGGTTGGAGATTTTTTTCAGAAATTGATGATGATGATTACATTAATAATCCTGATAATTTAGTAGTATGTGATTTTAATACTGTAGCAAATATTGAACCCGCTATTCTGGGAATATACGAACTACCAATAGGTAGTGATTTACAATTAGTTTCTGAAAATGGAAAAATAAGATTTGTTGATAATTTAACTGGTAAAGAAGTTTGATGAGGATACGAAAATCTAAAGACAACAAGGTAAAATGGTTCGAGGAGATGTAAATTTACCAAGTGTGAGTTCATTAAATATCTTCGAAAAGAATGTAAAATATTATAGTGAGCGAGGGATAAAGAGTAATATTAAGATATTTAATTCTAAGACAGAAGCATGTGAATACGTCTATACTAGTTTAATTGAGATGTTAAAAGGGATGGGTGTAATTTAAACCTGAAATAAAAGGGCATTTCCGTTTGGGGATGCCCTTTTATTTTATTAGCGTAATTGCACACACATAGGTTCTATTTGCAATTAAGCAGATTTTATTTTATATACACATTGTTATACTAATCTAAAATTTATGTATTTACATTTTTTTCTTTTTATCTCATAATTTTAATTATGGAGGAGATACACTATGGCAATCCATATAACAATGAATAAAGAATTTGAAGATGAAGAGATAGTTGTATATCAATATTATCCATCTGAATCACCAGAAAAAGTTGGGAAAATGTATTTTCATAAAAAAGAGGAAATGTTTTATGATTTAGAACCTGTTCCAGAAGAATCAATCGGAACAAGAAAGCATTACTTTAATTGTGCGATTTCTAGGATAGTAATATGCCTGAGAAATGGCGGAGAATTTTTGGACGAAATGACATATGGAGTATAGAACAACAAACAAAGATATAAAAAAACGACTCAAATAAAGAGACGTTTTTTTTTTTTTCATACTGTTACTAGGTTAGTAGACTTATACATAGACTTCATTTACAGTAACATCTTTACCCTGCCAAGAAGAGTATTATTGAAACGTAGATTATTAATCTATAAACCCTGTTGATTAATAATAGGAGGAAAAAATATGAAATACATGGCATATGTAGAAAAAATCGATGAGCTAATTGAAGAGGAAGTTACAATAAATATTAACGGTGTAGTGTTTACGGGATTCTCCACGGTTTGTTCATATAAAATTGAAGAAGGAAAAAATTATCCTGTTATTCTCGACATTACAGTTTTTGATGATATTGAAATAAATGAAGGAATAGATGGAGTGAAAAATTTAAAGAGAATTGATAATTCTTTCAAGTATCGTATTAGTGGAATATTAAATCCTGAGTTTATTGATGCAGGGATTATTATTACAGATGAAGATGAAATATTCCCGGAACACAGTGAATACTTTAACAAGTATGTTGAAATTGAAGTTGATAGAATCAATATTGAATTTGTAAAAGAAGGCTAGTCATTTTCCACAACTTCAAACTAGAAATCAGGAAATCATTTTCCTCGGACAACTCCAAACATGAAATTCAATATAAATAAAGGGGGCCTTATTTATGGCAATATGTTTATTAATGACTAAAGAATTTGAGAATGAAGAGATAGTTGTTTATCAATACTATCCTTCTGAATCACCCGCTAAAATAGGTAAGATGCACTATAATAAAAAGGAACGAATGTTTTATGACATAGAGCAAGCTCCAGTGGATTCATTAAATATGAGAGAACATTATTTTAATTGTGCGTGTATTAGGATTGTGCGATGTCTTAGAAAGAACGAGGAATTTCCAGATAGCATGGCATATCAAGCATAATGAAACGAACATAAAAAAAGCCACCCAACAGGAAGGATCTTATCTTACTTAACCTCATACCACCAACATCTACGATCAAGTATCTTTTCATTCCATTAAGTTGCCCACCAGGTGTTTCATAGGGTGAGAAAGCTCCTGATTTGATGATGTTTTGTTTTGCTGATGGCGTTGCAACTTTAATCTAGATTGACGGTTCTTCTCTCCACTAATGTTTTTTTATTTACTAAACCATTCTCTAGTCCAAAATGTTATGCAATAAAAAGTCTCGAATTTGAGATATTTTTCTTGCTTTTTAATCACTTGAGTTGTAAAGTGATAGTAACGAAAGCGATTGAGTCATATGAAAAACATACACTCAGTTGCTTTCGATTTAAAAAATAAAGTAACTTATTCAGTAAAAACTAAGATAAATTTACAAAAACATAATGAGAATAAATTAAAAAGCTAAGAAGCATATTATTTTTTAGTTATCACTTGACTAGTAAAACGAAACGGAGGAATAAACAATGTATGAAATTAAAGGGCATCATCACATTTCAATGGTTACAAAAAATGCGAGTGAGAATAACCATTTTTATAAAAACATACTTGGTTTACGCCGTGTGAAAATGACAGTAAACCAAGATGATCCGTCCATGTATCACTTATTTTACGGAGATAAAACAGGAAGTCCAGGTACAGAACTATCATTTTTTGAAATTCCTTTAGTAGGAAAAACGTACCGTGGTACGAATGCAATTACGCGAATCGGATTACTCGTTCCGTCAGAGGAAAGTTTACATTACTGGAAAGAACGATTTGAGAAATTTGATGTAAAACATAGTGAAATGACAACATATGCAAATCGTCCTGCTTTGCAATTTGAGGATGCGGAAGGTCTTCGTCTCGTCCTACTCGTTTCAAACGGAGAAAAAGTGGAGCACTGGGAAACTTGGGAGAAATCAGAAGTTCCTGCAAAGCATCAAATTCAAGGAATGGGTTCAGTGGAAATGACGGTGCGTAGACTTGATAAACTGGCGAGTACACTTACAGACATATTTGGTTATACAGAAGTTAGCCGAAGCGACGAAGAAGCGATTTTCCAATCTATTAAAGGAGAAGCCTTCGGAGAAATCGTTGTGAAATATTTGGATGGTCCTACTGAAAAGCCGGGCCGCGGTAGCATTCACCATTTAGCAATTCGTGTAAAAAACGATGCAGAGCTAGCTTACTGGGAAGAACAGGTAATAAAAAAAGGTTTCCATTCTTCAGGCATTATCGACCGTTTCTACTTTAAAAGCTTATACTTCCGCGAATCAAACGGAATCCTATTTGAAATTGCGACAGATGGACCAGGATTTACAGTTGATGGCGATGTAGAACATTTAGGAGAAAAACTTGATTTACCGCCGTTCTTAGAAGATCAGCGAGCAGAAATTGAAGCGAAATTAGCACCTATTGAAGAGAAGTAATAGAAGAGAAAATATAAAATTTAAAACCACTGGAGGAATATAAGATGAACCAATTAAAAGGAATTCACCACGTTACAGCAATTACAAGTAGTGCAGAAAAGAACTATGAGTTTTTCACTCACGTTTTAGGAATGCGTTTAGTTAAAAAAACAGTAAACCAAGATGATATTCAAACGTACCATTTATTCTTTGCAGATGATAAAGGTAGTGCAGGAACAGATATGACATTCTTTGACTTCCCAGGTATTCCAAAAGGAGTACACGGTACGAATGAAATTTCAAAAACTTCATTCCGAGTGCCAACTGATGTAGCGTTAGCATATTGGGTGAAACGTTTTGATCGTCTTGAAGTAGAACATACAGGAATTAAAGAGCAATTTGGTAAGAAAACTCTTTCTTTCGTTGACTTTGATGACCAACACTATCAATTAATCTCAGATGAACTTGATAACGGGATAGAATCAGGTACACCGTGGCAAAACGGACCAGTTCCATTAGAATATGCAATTACTGGCTTAGGACCTGTATTTATCCGCATTTCAAACTTTAGTTTCTTTAAAGAAGTGTTAGAAAAAGTTCTATTATTTAAAGAGATTGCGCAAGAAGGAGAATTCTATTTATTTGAAGTAAACGAAGGTGGAAATGGTGCTTCTGTTATTGTAGAACATAATACGGTTCTTCCAGAAGCAAGACAAGGTTTTGGTACAGTGCACCATGCTGCATTCCGCGTAGAAGATCGCGCTGTATTAGAAGAGTGGATTGAGAGAATCAGTAGCGTGGGGCTTCCTTCATCTGGATATGTAGATCGTCACTTCTTCGAGTCATTATACGCAAGAGTTGCACCACAAATTTTATTTGAATTTGCAACAGACGGCCCAGGGTTTATGGGAGATGAGCCATATGAAACACTTGGCGAAAAATTATCATTACCTCCGTTCCTAGAGCCAAAACGTGAAGAAATTGAAAAATTAGTGCGTCCAATTGATACAGTGAGAAGTACGAAGGAATTTATTAAAGAGTAACAATAGAGATAGTAAGTAGGAGAGCAAGTAGTTTTAGCTGATCGCTAGAACTGCTTGCTTTTTTATTTTCGCTTTATAAGTATTTTGCTAAAATGAATGTAAAACTGATGGAGGAATAGAATGACGAAAATTAATGGGTATACTTGTGGGTGCTGCGGTACATATCATGAAGAACTTCCAATAAGTTATGGGTACCAAGCTCCAGCTTATTATTATGATGCTGAACCTGAAGAGCGAGAAGCTAGGTTTGAGATGAGTGATGACTTATGTGTGATGGATGGAGAACATTTTTTCATTCGAGGAATTATTGAAATTCCTATCGTTGGTACAGATGAACACTTTCTATGGGGTGTATGGGTTTCATTAAGTGAAGCGAATTTTGAAAAGGTGAATGAATTTTGGGATAAACAAGAACTGTTAGAGCCGATGTTTGGGTGGCTTTCAACGGATTTACCATATGAGTTGGAAACAGTAAATTTAAAAACGGTGGTTCATCCAAGAGCCGATGGTATTCGTCCTTATATTGAGCTAGAGCCAACAGACCATCCTCTAGCTGTGGAATTTAGAGAAGGAATAACGATGGAACGGGTACAAGAAATAGCGGAACAACTGTGTGTAAATAACGAGGATGATAAGGAAGAGTGCTGATGTTTGTTCAGTGCTCTTTTTATTATATGGAATAAAATAATTGACTTACTTTTCGTTCGTAACTATAATGGTTACAAAACAACTATTACTAATGGCAGTGAGTAATATTTTTTTAATATAATTGTAACTAATTTAGTTACAATTAAAATTAATCATAAAACAACCAAAAAATGTAAAAACTTTAAATAGCAACAAGAGAAAGGAGACGGGAATGTTGAAACGGTTTAAGTTTTATTTGGTCAGCGGTATTGTACTCGTTTTGCTTATCGTATGTAACTTCGTTGATAAGCCGATTGCGAAGGTTGGAGAAGTGAAAGATACTGTTATGATGAAGCTGCATACGAAAGAGAGTATGGCGCAGATCGATGGGCAGACGATTTATTTTAAGCAAATTGGTGAGGGGAAACCGCCTTTACTTATGCTGCACGGGTTTGGTGGTTCATCTGATGGATTTAGTGATATTTATCCGGAACTTGTAAAGGAACATACGATTATCGCGGTTGATATTTTAGGGTTTGGGCGTTCTTCGAAGCCGGTTGATTTTCAGTATTCATTTCCTGCGCAAGTGAATTTATATTATAAGTTAATGAAGAAGCTCGGATATGATCAATTCGCAGTACTTGGTCATTCGATGGGCGGAGAGATGTCTCTGAATTTAGCGTATTTATATCCGGATGCAGTCACACATCTCGTTTTAGCGGATGCTACAGGGATAGAGTCTTTCCAGCAAAAAGAAAGTTATGAAGGACCGCCACTATCGACAGACTTACAAACTGTAACAGAGATTACAGATTATAATAAAAATGCGGTAAAAAATAGTCGCGACGATAAAGAGCATTATGATCAGCTGACGAAAATGAGAGAGCGCCGCATCGCGATGGAAGCCGAGAAAATTAAGGTACCGACTTTAATTATATGGGGACGAAACGATAAGAGCGTTCCTTGGAAAAATGGTGAACTGTATCATGAGCTATTTGCGAATAGTACGTTCCATATCATTGAAAAGGGATACCACGCACCGTTTCGCCAGGAACCAGTCGAATTTATGGAATATGTACAAGCGTTCTTCGCGAAGAATCCACAATAAATTTTAAGCATAAATCCACTTCTTTCCTCATACAGTGAAACTAATAAGGCTTGTCTAAGGAAAGGGATGAAGTTAAGTGGAAACTTTACCATGGTGGGTGTATCTTGTAATCGTCGGGATCGTATTAAGTGGCTACATGGTTTTATATACTTCGAAAAAAGAGCAAGAGATGGATAATGAGTTTATCGAAAAAGAAGGCGAAGTGTATATGAAGCGTTTAGAAGAAGAGCGCGAGAAACGTAATCAAAGTAGTGATAAGGATTCAGTATTGCTTTAATAGAAATTTTGAAAGGCTACCAACTAGTAGAAGTTTACACCTAGGTGGTAGTCTTTTTCTTTTTGGGAGCATGTATACGAAATTCATCATGAACTTTAATTGATGGTATTTATGTGTATTTTTCCTCATAAGAATGGAACTAGCGTGTTATTTACTGGGGGGGATTAACAATGCATAGGGATGAAACTTCATTACATCCTGATACAGGTGTTACATCTGTAATGTTTGTTGAGCGTTCATTAAATGAAATTCGTTTTTGGTCTAGAATCATGAAGGAGCATTCTCTTTTTCTTCGCTTAGGGTTTAGATGCGAGGATACGCAATTAATCGAAGAGGCGAATCAATTTTATCGATTGTTTGAACATATTGAACAAATAGCGCATTCCTACACAAATGAAACAGATCCTGAGCAAATAAAAAGATTTAATTCAGAAGTACAACAAGCCGCAACTAATATTTGGGGATTTAAACGAAAAATTTTAGGGTTGATTCTCACGTGTAAATTGCCAGGACAAAATAACTTTCCACTGTTAGTTGACCATACGAGTAGGGAAGCTGATTATTTTAGAAAACGTTTAATACAATTAAATGAAGGGAAATTAGATGCCCTTCCTGATGCTATTATTAAAGAAAATGTTTTCTTTTTGAGGATTATGGCAGACCATGCTAAATTTATTGGTCATCTTCTTGATCCATCAGAAAGAAAGCTTGTAGATACTGCACGGAATTTTAGCAATGATTTTGATGCATTAATGTATCAAGCAATTGACTTAGAATCTATGAAACCACAATCCCAAACGGTCCCTCTTTTAGATCAATTTTTAGATCAAAATCGTGTGTCGGTTGCATCTCTTCGGGATTTTAAGAAAACAGCACGTGATTTAATTGAGCAATGTAAAATAAAGAGTATCATTCATCCATTATTAGCAGACCATGTTTTCCGTGAAGCTGATAGATTTCTTGAAATCATTGATATGTATGATGTTCACCTTACAAATATTCAATCACAACCTAGATATTAGAAAAGATAAAGAAAGATAATATTTTACTTTCAGCTGAGAAGTTAACAATGTATTGTTAGCTTCTTTTCTTTTTGATGAAAATGAAATTTTACGTTATTCTTTCTGGAGAATGATAAGAAAGGATGGCGTATTTTTTATGCTTAATCTAGTCATCTGTTCATTGTATTATTGTTCGGGAAATTATTATCGGAGCATAGTATAGGAAAGCTACATATGAAATAGCTCCATTCCAACCTGTAACGCACAAGTTGCACAACCTACGCAACGACAACTCGCTTTACTCTTCATCAGTTATTTGCCCATACTAGACGTAGAGAGGTGATAAACACAGTAT
This sequence comes from Bacillus cereus, assembly GCF_007678085.1. GTDB lineage: Bacteria > Bacillota > Bacilli > Bacillales > Bacillaceae_G > Bacillus_A > Bacillus_A cereus_BE. Next base: position 294,975 of record NZ_VEDW01000003.1, read on the forward strand.
GATTTTTAGTGAACGTTTAAAAGAAGAACGAGAAAAACGAAATTGGTCACAACATGATTTGGCTGAAAAAATTCATGTAAGTAGGCAATCTGTCTCGAAATGGGAGACGGGAAAGAACTATCCGAGCATTGAAATTATTATTCATTTAAGCGATCTGTTCGGTATTACGATTGATGAACTGCTAAGGAGCGATGAAGAGTTGACGCAAAAAGTAATTGAAGATAGTAAACAGTTAGCGTATCCAAAATGGAAGGTGTTTTTCGATAGTCTATTCATGCTAGGAGTATTTTTGTTTCTTACAAAAATCGTTGTATGGATGTTAAATAAGTTTGCCGGAGCGAGCATTACATTTGTAGCAGACGCCCCGTATGTAATGAATTTTTTACCCCTCGTCTTAATGGTTGTAGGTGGCATGGCTTCTGATAAGTTGAAGAAAATATATAGATAGAAGAAATAATTCCCCGCACTAGCTGTTCTTTCTACTCAAATTGTGTACTATAAAGGATAGGATGACATAAAGAAGGGGACATTTAGAATGGAATTTCATGAACAGAAGATTTTGCCGGCAGTGAGGCAAATTAAAGATTTGGAGAAGTTGTTACATAGTTCGTATGAGTATATCGTTATTTTAGATATTCATGTCGGTCAATTGAAGAGTGTTATATCACTTGCGAAGCAATATTGTAAGAAGGTATTTTTACATGTGGATTTAATTCATGGTTTGCAGAGTGATGGACATGCGACGGAGTATTTATGCCAAGAGTTTAGACCGTACGGGTTACTTTCAACAAAGGCGAGCGTCATTATGAAGGCGAAGCAAAAGGGCGTTGTGGCAATTCAGCGTATCTTTTTAATCGATTCTAGCGCAATGGAGAAGAGTTGCAATCTGTTAGAAAAGACGAAGCCGGATTATATTGAGGTGCTTCCAGGGGCAATGACGGACATTATCGCTGAAGTGAAAGAGCGTACTGGTGTACCGATTTTGGCGGGCGGTTTTATTCGTACAGTTGATGATGTGGAGAAAGCGTTAAATGCTGGTGCGACAGCAATTACGACATCAAAACGCGAACTATGGAAACATTACCAAAAAAAGTGACGAAAATGTGAAAAAATTCTGTTGACACCGCTTTCATGAAAGGTTAACATTATAGACAAGTTAATAAACGTGACGGAGAAAAGAAGAGATCCACATTTCATTGTTTCTATATAAATTTATATAGAAGCGTGCAAAGCTGTGGGTCTTTTTCTTTTGACAAAAACGAATGGCCATTCATTTTACCTCTATCACATTTGGAAGCGTTTAAATTGATTGTGGAGGGATACTATGTCAGCATTTTTAGGAGAGTTAATAGGGACTGCGTTGTTAATCTTACTTGGTGGCGGCGTTTGTGCTGGTGTAAGTTTAAAGAAATCGTTTGCGAAAGATTCTGGTTGGATTGTTATTACAATGGGCTGGGGCTTAGCGGTAGCGGTTGCAGCGTATGCGGTTGGATCGATTAGTGGGGCACATTTGAATCCGGCTTTAACGATAGGGCTAGCATTTAAGGGAGCGTTCCCATGGAGTGACGTACCAGGTTATATCGCAGCACAAATGATTGGGGCAATTATCGGGGCAGTTATCGTATATTTACATTACTTACCACACTGGAAAGAAACAGAAGATCCAGGAACAAAATTAGGTGTATTTGCAACAGGTCCAGCAATTCCGAACACATTTGCAAACCTTTTAAGTGAAATGATTGGAACATTCGTTTTAGTATTTGGTATATTAGCAATTGGAGCAAATAAATTTGCAGATGGATTAAATCCATTTATCGTAGGTTTCTTAATTGTAAGTATTGGTTTATCATTAGGTGGAACGACAGGATACGCAATCAACCCGGCTCGTGATTTAGGTCCGCGTATCGCGCACTTCTTCCTTCCGATTGCAGGAAAAGGCGGTTCAAACTGGAAGTATGCATGGATTCCAGTAGTTGGTCCAATTCTAGGTGGATCACTTGCAGGATTATTCCATCAAGTTGTATTTGAAGGAAAACAAAATGCAGCACTTATTTATGTGATTATTGCAACTGTGATTGTACTAGCAATCTCTTATATGACAAGTAAAAAAAGTGAAAGCAATACAAATAGTAGAAAAGTAGCATAGGGGGAAACCGATATGAAAAAATATATTCTTTCTTTAGACCAAGGAACAACTAGCTCACGCGCAATTCTTTTCAATAAAAAAGGTGAAATTGTTCATTCAGCTCAAAAAGAGTTTACACAACATTTTCCAAAGCCAGGTTGGGTAGAGCATAACGCGCAAGAAATTTGGGGATCTATTTTAGCAGTTATCGCAACTTGCTTAAGCGAAGCAGATGTAAAACCAGAACAAATCGCTGGTATCGGTATTACGAACCAACGTGAAACAGCAGTTGTATGGGATAAAACGACTGGAAAACCAATTTACAACGCAATCGTATGGCAATCTCGTCAAACAGTTGAAATTTGTGATGAGTTAAAAGAAAAAGGATATAGCGAAACGGTTCGCGAAAAAACAGGTCTTTTAATTGACGCATACTTCTCTGGTACAAAAGTAAAATGGATTTTAGATAATGTTGAAGGTGCAAGAGAAAAAGCAGAAAACGGCGATCTATTATTCGGAACAATTGATACGTGGCTTGTATGGAAATTGTCTGGTGGTAAAGCGCACGTAACGGATTACTCAAATGCATCACGTACATTAATGTTTAACATTCACGACTTACAGTGGGATGATGAGCTTCTAGATATGTTAACAGTGCCAAAGAGCATGCTTCCAGAAGTACGTCCATCATCTGAAATTTATGGCGAAACAATTGACTATCACTTCTTCGGTCAAAATGTACCGATTGCAGGTGTAGCTGGTGACCAACAAGCAGCGTTATTTGGACAAGCTTGCTTCGGTGAAGGTATGGCGAAAAATACGTACGGAACTGGTTGCTTCATGTTAATGAACACAGGTGAAAAAGCAGTAGCTTCTGAGCATGGCCTATTAACAACAATTGCATGGGGAATAGATGGTAAAGTAAATTACGCATTAGAAGGAAGTATTTTCGTAGCAGGTTCTGCAATTCAATGGTTACGTGACGGAATGCGCATGTTTAAAGATGCAAGTGAGAGTGAAGTATATGCTTCTCGCGTTGAATCAACTGAAGGTGTATACGTTGTACCAGCATTCGTAGGTTTAGGTACACCGTACTGGGATAGTGAAGTACGCGGCGCTATGTTTGGCGTAACACGCGGTACGACGAAAGAGCATTTCATTCGTGCAACACTAGAATCTTTAGCTTACCAAACGAAAGACGTATTATGCGCAATGGAAGCAGATTCAGGTATTGAACTAAAAACGTTACGCGTTGATGGCGGAGCTGTTAAAAATAACTTCTTAATGAAGTTCCAAAGTGATATTTTAGATGTTCCTGTAGAGCGTCCAGTAATCAACGAAACGACAGCTTTAGGTGCAGCGTACTTAGCAGGTCTTGCGGTTGGATATTGGAAAAACCAAGATGAAATTAAAGAACAGTGGCATATGGACAAACGCTTTGAACCAACGATGGAAGCGGCAACAAGCGAAGAGTTATATGCTGGATGGAAAAAAGCAATTGAAGCAACAAAAGCTTTCAAATAATCATAAACAGTGTTATAATGGTGACAAGTTAATAATTCGGTAGGAGATTTGGAGAGACCACAACACGCTATAGAGGCGAAATCTATAGCGGAGTTTGTGGTCTCTTTTTTCGTTATCAAAGGGAGGAATTACCATGAAATTTTCAAGTAAACAACGTAAAGACGTATTAAACGGAGTAAATAAACAAGAATTAGATGTGATCGTAATTGGTGGAGGTATTACTGGTTCTGGTATTGCATTAGATGGAGCAACACGCGGGTTATCAACAATTGTGTTTGAAATGCAGGACTTTGCAGCAGGTACATCAAGTCGTTCAACGAAGCTTGTACACGGTGGTCTACGTTATTTAAAACAACTTGAAGTGAAAATGGTAGCAGAGGTAGGGAAAGAGCGTGCAATCGTATATGAGAACGGTCCCCATGTAACAACACCAGAGTGGATGTTACTTCCGTTCCATACAGGCGGTACGTTCGGATCATTCAGTACATCAATTGGTCTTCGTGTATACGACTTCTTAGCAGGTGTAAAACGAAGCGAGCGCAGAAAAATGTTTAACCGTGAAGAAACGCTGAAGAAAGAGCCTCTTGTAAAACAAGAAGGATTAAAAGGCGGCGGTTACTACGTAGAATATCGTACAGACGATGCGCGTCTTACAATTGAAGTAATGAAAGAAGCAATTGAACACGGTGCAAAAGCTGTTAACTACGCAAAAGTAGACGGTTTCTTATATAAAGATGGAAAAGTATGTGGTGTACGTGTAATCGATTTACTAGACGGTGAAGAATATGAAGTTTACGGTAAGAAAATTGTAAACGCAGCTGGTCCTTGGGTAGATACACTTCGTGAAAAAGATAACTCGAAAAAAGGAAAAGTACTTCAGTTATCAAAAGGTGTTCACTTAGTAATTGACCAAAAACGTTTCCCATTAGGCCAAGCGATTTACTTCGATACACCAGATAAACGTATGGTATTCGCGATTCCTCGTGGCGGAAAAACTTATGTAGGTACAACAGATACGTTCTACGATAAAGACGCAGCGGTACCACAAATGACAACAGAAGATCGCACATACATCATTAATGCGATTAACTACATGTTCCCAAGCGTAAAAATTACGGAAAAAGACATCGAATCAAGCTGGGCTGGTGTTCGTCCATTAATTTACGAAGAAGGTAAGAGTGCATCTGAAATTTCTCGTAAAGACGAAATTTGGACTTCTGAATCTGGTTTAATTACAATCGCAGGTGGTAAATTAACTGGATACCGCAAAATGGCTGAAATGGTAGTAGACTATGTAACGAATCTATTACAAAAAGAAGGTCATAGTGCATATCCGAAGAGCGACACGAAACATATGCCAATCTCTGGTGGACATGTAAGTGGTTCACAAGGATTCCCAGCATTCGTTGCGAAAAAAGCAGAAGAAGGTACGAAATCTGGTTTAACGAAAGCACAAGCAGAAGAATTCGCGAAATTCTACGGTTCTAACGTAGACGTACTATTCGACTTAGCGAAAAAACATAAAGACGAAGCGAAAGAATATAACATGCCGCTAGACGTTCTAATCCCGCTTGTATACGCAATGGATTACGAAATGACAGCGAAACCAGTTGACTTCTTCGTACGCCGCAGAGGCGCTGTATTCTTCAACATCCACTGGGTATACGAGTGGAAAGAAGCAGTAATTAACTACATGGCTGCGAAACTAGGCTGGAGCAAAGAAGAGCAAATGAAATACACAGCAGAACTAGAAAAAGCATTAACAGACGCTGTCATTCCTGTAGATCAGCAGGAGCAGGCAGCTGCGTTAGCATAAAAAGAGAAACACCTGAAGGAGAGTCCTTTAGGTGTTTTTTCTCTTGACTAAAAATAATTAGAATGTGTTACAATGATGATAGAGTATATAATATGAATTTTGCATAAAATAAAGAAGACAGAAGCCTGAGAAACTTCTGCCTTTGTAACCTAACTTGCTATTGTGGTGGTAGTAGGTGCGGTTATAAGACAATTACATTAACGTTTTAGCCGAGAACCGCCCTTACCTTTTCCACGAAGCAGGGTGGTTCTCGCTTTTTTGTATACAGAAATTAGCCACGGACCGACGTATCTTCTACCGATGACAACGCCAGCTCCGGTTAGGATACCGTACACTAATTTAATTACAAACATCGCGATCATTTTATCACCTCCCCCTTTTTTCGAAATGGAAGAGATGATTACCACACCTACTAGTTATAGCTTATTAAGTTACATATCAATTGTATTATGTTTTAAAATAGGGAACAAGACAAATGAATACCGATATGAGGTGTATCATGAAAAAATTAATTACTTATGATTCTGAAATCCAGATGGCATATCTTTATTTAATTCCATCCACTTCACATATTGAGATTGAGTCGACTGAAGAATTGGAAGAAAATCCAAAGTTGAATTTAGATATAGATCAATTTGATCGTATAGTGGGAATTGAGTTTTTTGGAGAAAATGCTGATAAATTAAAAGAATTAACAAATATGAGTAAAATATATAAAAAGAAAACTTCAAACGATAATGCATACATATACTCATTTAGAGTTTCTCAGGATAATTATTTGTAAAAAGTGTTGTTTCAAAATGTTGTATTTTATTTTGCGGATAAGAAGTATGAAGAATTTATTGGTTTTGATATTATCAAGCCATCTTTGTATGGCCATGAGATATTAGATTCTTTAAGTGAGTAATTAGTGTTTGGATTTATGGGAAAGAGGACTCAATTAAATGGGGTCTCGATTGAGCGATTTTTTAAGGGTGAGAGAAATCGTGACCACAGAAAACCACCTGAAGGGGAGCCTTTAGGTGGTTATTTGTTTTATTATGAATGTGCTAAATTCTTGACTAAAGTGTTGTATCATAATACAAGGTTTACTCTTAGTGAAGAAAAATTAAAGTTAAAAAAACGGTATGGACATTGCCAGCCGTATTTTTTTATGAATGTATAAAACTTTTCCGTAGGGTGCGTCGTCTAATATATGGAAAGGAGGAAATGATGTGGATGAATTAACGGTAGAAGCATTTGAAATAGAAGATAAGGAACTCCTTATCGATGAAATTATGAACAAGTATGGACAAGAAGTTCTGTAGCTTGTGTATTCATATGTAAACAATAAAGAGATTGCTGAGGATGTAACGCAAGATATATTTGTGAAATGTTATAAATCTCTTCATACATACAAAGGGAAGTCGAATGTGAAAACGTGGTTATGGAGAATTGCGATTAATCAATGTAAGGACTATATAAAAAGTTGGTATAACAAAAAGGTGATCGTGACAGAGGATGAAGCTGCTTATATTGGGGTTCAAAATGATAGTGTCGAACAAACTGTCATTCAAAATGCGGAGGACCGTGAGCTCGCTTCTGCGGTAATGAATTTACCGATAAAATATCGAGAAGTCATTTATCTATTTTATTATGAAGAATTATCAATTAAAGAGATTGCTATTGTAATAGACGTGAAAGAAAACACGATAAAAACGAGACTGAAAAAAGCGAAGGAGCTTTTGAAGAAAGGATTGGAGGAATAATCAAATGGAAGATCGATTAAAAGGCCTGCGAAAATCAATGGAGAATACAACGTTTAAACATTTGAGTTTTTCTGATCAATATCGAAAGCAGGTGCGCGAAAAAATCAATGCGTCAAACGAAAAAGAAGAGGACATTTCTTTAGCGATTTTACAACTCCTCAGTAATGAAAAAACAGGATACGAATTGTCACAGCTACTACGAGGGAGAGGGATTCGGAAATTCGAAGGAAATGAAGGGTTTTTATATACCGTATTACATCGTCTAGAACAGAATCGTTTTATCCACTCAAGTTGGGATCATGCAGGAGCGAAATATTATCAATTAAATGATAAAGGAAGAAAGATGCTGCGGAAGGCAGAAAAAAATGCTACGAAGGCAGGATTTATATTAAAAGGTTTAGTACAGGAGTGAGGCAAAGATGAATAAAGAAGGGGAGCGTTTTGTAAGCGAAGTTACGAATCATATTAAATCAAAAGAAGCAAAGAGCTTCGTAGCAACCGAACTAGATTTTCACTTAAAACAGGCAAAGAACACATGGATAGAAAAAGGTTTAAGTGAGGAAGTTGCTGAAAATAAAGCGGTAGAACAAATGGGAAGCCCGATTAAACTTGGTCAGGAGCTTAACAAACTTCATAAGCCAAAGGTGGATTGGTTCTTAATTATTTTATTAGTGGCTGCTATGGGGTTAGGATTTTTACCAATAATCGCTCTTGGGCATACGAACGATTTACTAATGAACAAAGTAATTTTTGTAATTCTCGGCATTGCAACAGCTGTTGGGATGATGTTGCTTGATTACCGGAAGCTAGAAAGACTCGGGTGGCTGTTTTATACAATTGGAATACTTATCTTGTTAGCTATAAAATGTTTTCCGACTGGTTACGTGATTGGGGAAGCAGTAATAAAAATAGGCCCCATCAAAATTGACTGTTTAATGACGATACCATTCTTTTTTCTAGCCTGGGCTTCTTTTTTCAATAATAGTAGGTTAAAGTTTATGCATCTTCTCATGTTGTACGTATTCTCTTTATATCTATTTTCAACTATATCAATTCTTTTACCAATTTTCATCTATATTACGATGGTATTCGTTATGCTTTGGTGGAGTAAGCTAGGAAAGAAAACGGCATGGCTCATTACGATTTTACCTATTTTACCATTGATTATTAGGGATTTATTTTCCTGGTCTGCTGTAAAAGAATACCGGATAGCTAGAATTTTAGGATTTATAAACCCAGCGCATGATCAATGGGATTTACGTTTACAAGAGGCGATGTCTTCAGCAGGTTGGTTTGGTACATATGGAAATATAAAGTCTATCCCTGCTGCCCATACTGATTTTGTATTCGCGAGTTTGACTTACTATTATGGATATGTGCTTGCGCTAGTTTTGGTCCTGATTCTTTCTCTTTTTGCAGTAAGAATAATGAACATAGCTTATAAAATAAATGATGGTTATGGTAAATTGCTTCTCGTTGGCGGAGTGACTCTTTTTGTAGTTCATTTCATTTATAACGTTGGCATGATTTTAGGATTATTACCGCGTACTTCTATATCATTACCTTTTATTAGCTACGGATTGATACCAACTTTATTTCATGCATTTATAATGGGGATTGTGCTGAGCGTATATAGGCGCAAAGATATTTCGTTTAGAATGAGAAAAACACCTTGAATCATCAAGGTGTTTTCGTTATAAGCTCAAAACTCTCCAAATCAGCCCCAAGTATAAACGGACTAACCTCGCCAATGCTATAAAGTTGCAATTCATGCATTGCGCGCGTGCAAGCAGTGTAGAACAATCTACGAACGCTCTCATCGCTGTACACATCTTTAGAAGCATCGTAAATAATAACGGCATCAAATTCGATACCTTTCGCTAAGTAAGCAGGGATCACGACAATGCCTTGCTCATACTCGGCTGAGTTACTTTTCACGAGTTTAATATTCTCGATATGACGAAGTGCTTCGTAGGCAGCGGCGCTTTCAGCTGCAGATTTACATATAATTGCGATCGTATTGTGCTGCTCTTTTTGTAGTTCAGCAACTTTGGCAGTAATATGCTCGTGCAGTTCGCTGTCATTCGATACTTTCGTCACTGTAGGTTTCTCGCCGTCACGTTCAAAGGCGTGAATGTTCTTTCCTTCCGGTACGAGAGCACGTGTAAATTCAATAATTGGTTTTGTTGAGCGATAGCTACGAGTTAAGTTGATGCCGTTCGTTTCGTCTGGTCCGTATAAGCTAGTAAGTGTATTGAAATTCACTGCTTCACTCGCATGGGCAAATATCGCTTGGTTAAAGTCTCCGAGTACAGTCATTCTTGCAGCAGGGAAGAGACGTTTTAAAAACTCGAACTGAAACGGCGAGTAATCTTGCGCTTCGTCTACGAGTACGTGTTTAATCGATCTATTCGTTTGGAAGCCTTCAATTAATTCTTTTAAAAGTAAGAATGGAGTCGCATCCTCGTAATAGAGCTTTCCTTCATCAAGCATGTTTACTGTTAATGAGCAAATGTCATCCCATTCTTTCGGCTTTTCTCCAGTAACCCATGATGCATCTGTGAAGAGTTGTTTATATATGCCTGTGAAATTGATGAAGCGCAATGTTTGAACGCCTTTACGAAGCGGCTTCAATTTTTTACGGACAATCATACGTCCAAGTACTTTCGTTTCCTTCTCATAATCATTAAAGGAGTTGTCTTCAAACTCGCCTTTTTTCTGTAAATATTTATAAGCCTTTTGGTATTCATCTTTACTAAGTAATTCAATTTCCTCTTCTACCCAAGGCTTTTTCAGTTCTGTTTTTTCAATCTCATCTATTTGTTTATTTAGCCAATCCGTTAACTTTTCAATTCGATTATGGAAGCGGAGGGAGGAATCCGTATTATAAAACTGCTCTGTAATTTCTTTAGCAGAAGCAATTAACTTTCCTCTAAACTTCATTCCTCTAAATAGCATACCTGAAGATTCAAGAGATTGTCTGTACGCTCTAATCATCTCGAAAAATTGAGTAGAGGCTTTAAATCGAATGCTCGCATTTCTCGTTTTATAGGTAGGGCTATCTGTTTCCGTTAACATATATTCTAATTGTTCATAAGGGTCTTCTACATCAAATGACTTACTTAGTCTATGGTTTAAATATTCTTGGAATGTCACTTGCTGCATATTTTCTTCGCCAAGTTCAGGTAGTACGTTAGATACGTAGCTGTTGAACATAGAGTTAGGGGAGAAGAGAATAATTTGATCAGCTTTTAACCATTCGCGATATTTATATAGTAAGTAGGCGATTCGTTGCAGGGCAGCTGACGTTTTACCACTACCAGCAGCTCCTTGCACGATAAGGAGTCGGCCTTCATCGTGACGAATAATTTCATTTTGCTCGCGCTGAATCGTAGCAACGATGCTCTGCATATGTTTGTTCGTACCTTTTCCGAGCGCTTGTTGCAAGATTTCATCACCAATTGTAAGGCTCGTATCGAACATAGAATCAATCTCGCCATTTTGAATAATGTATTGTAATTTTTTCTCCACATTACCGTGGATTACGCCGCCTGGTGTACTGTATTCAGCCGGTCCTGGTGGATAATCGTAGTAGACACTTGAAATAGGTGCGCGCCAGTCATATATAAGAAAGTTTTCTCCGCTTGCATCAGTAAGTGTAGCTACGCCGATATAAATTTTCTCCGCAGCAGATTCTCCTTCTTCTTTGAAATCAATTCGCCCAAAGTAAGGTGCTTTATGCATGCGTTTTAATGCAGCAAGTCGATTAAAGGTGTGCTTATGGGTAATTTGTGTGACAGCTAGTGACTGAGCTTGTTGTCTTAAGTTGATAACTGTTTCAAGATAATCATCAAAAGTATCAGTATTCACTTTCACGTCATCCCAAAAGTGTTTACGAATATGGATTACTTCTGCCCGGCGTCTGCCAGTTTCGTTTTCCAGTTTATCAATTTGTTCCGTAATCGTTTCAATTACGGTATCCAATCGTTTTTGCTCTAAATCAAGTTTTTTGTTCATACGTAAGCACTCCTTTAAAAGTGAAAAATAGAGGTTGACTGAAGATTTGTTTTGGTGTACAATTAAGATACGGATAAATACGTTCTTTGTATTTCTGAAAACGTGTTTCTGTACTAATTTAACATAGTTTTTTAATTTAATCAATGATTAATGAGACAAGACTCTAATTTCCTGTATAGTTTGAGGAGGTTAGGGTCTTTTTTGTTTTTTAGTTGTTGTATTCTGCATTAACTACACGTACAATCTTGATCGGTGCTGCTAATGATGAGGGGGACAAAGCTCACCTGATTAAAGGGTCACTTTATTGTATGTTCGAGTACTCAGTTATATTTTTTTGTAAATAACATTTTATATTCTTTATATACAGAAAAATAGTTTTTATATTGAAAATATAAAAAATAGCTTATTAAAATTAAATTCCTATTATATACTAAAATATGTATGGAAATGTAATATTTATTTTATACAAGGCTTGCCTTGGGAGGAGAGAGAGAAGTGAAAGAATGTCCAATATGTTTAGATGGGGTGGAATATCCTAAAAATGTTGGGGAATGTCCGAAGTGTAAAAACTTTTTAAGGATGAAAACAAAATCAGCGAATACTACGGTAAATGATGATTTTGCGGATGTATTTGATAATACTTTTTATGAAGAAAAGAAGCCCACACCCCCTAATAAAACAACTGACCCATTTGAATCTACATATACGGAGCAGCAAACAAGTGCAGCGAGAGAAACAATAAAAGTAAGCAAGGCTAAAAAGAATGGATCGATAAAAGGGCAGGTAAGTAATTTTCAGGAAGATGTAATACCAGGTAAAACGCTTGGAAGATGGTTTGATGCATGTATAAAAGGAATTCCATTTATGAAGGATGGATATATGAATACATTCCAAGTGTATGATCAAGATGGTGAAGGACATGAAGTAGTTGTATATGGAAAAATTGTAAGAGGGAAGATTGGAGATCATAATTTAGTTCAAGTGTTTGGAAAGCGAGATCGTCATGGGACAGTAGTAGCTAAGCATATTGAAAATTTAAATAGCAACACGACAGTTTCAGTCAATAGTGGTATGTCAGCAAATAGTGTAAGATTTTTGACGGCAATTATTATGTTTTTATTATATTTTATTATTAATTTTGTTATTTCTTTTGACTGGATTGGGCTTGTTCATTTAGTTGTATCTGTCGTTTTGACTTTCTTATCAAATATATTTGTTGCCATATTACCGTTAATCATCGTTCTTTTTGGAATTTGGATAATGATTAAAAAGGTTTTTCGTTAAATAGATTATGAAAATGAGCACTCAAAAGTATGAGTGCTTTTTTATGCAATCTTTAGTTTATTAATGGGGGGATTTCTTTGCGCTTACATAACATAGATACAGTAGAAATAAGAGAAAAAGATCATTTACTGAGAAAGTCTTACTTGGATAAATCGAATTTAAATCCGGATTTAAATATGGAATCATTGGGACAACTTAGTTTCGTTAAAATAAAAGGTCTTGCAAATTTCTGGGAGGGAAAGGACGAAAAGGAATTTGACTTTGATGCCATTATGAGCGATGTGCTTAGTGGTTTTTCATCTTTACAGTCAACATTTACATTTTTACTGATTGGTAGTCCGAAAGAAATAGGTGTTTATGTTGGAACGGATCAATTCAATCAGTCCGTTTTATCTTCTTCATTGCACGCTTCATATCCTTATGCCAAATTGCAAGAAGTTGAAATGGATGAGATGTCACAGAAGTTACGTTCCATCGGGAATAACGGAGGAATTATTACAGGTATCCCGACTAATAAAACTTTTGGGGAAAGTAAGAGTCAACAAATTGAACGTTTATGTACCGGGATGTATGGGAGTTCTTGGGCGTATATTGTGGTTGCGAAGTCGATGAGTCCTTTTCAAGTAACGTTAGCCCATGAAAGGGTATTGAATGAAATTGATAACGTAAGTAAGTTTATTAAAGTATCAGAATCAGGTGGAAGTCTAGGTAAGGAATCTTGGGAAGTAACGAACTTAACCATTCAAAAGTACGTGGACAACCTTAATTCATTAGAAGAGAGCATAGATAGTGGAAGAACGATGGGAATGTGGAGAGTTGCTGGATACTATTTGGCGGATGAATTCCTAAATGCAACGAAACTACGAAACTTAATTACTTCTGTTTATAATGGTGAACAATCCAAACCGGAGAAAATAAGGACTTTACCTGTAGATAACATTTTATACTATGCGTCTAATTTTCAGTTTCCAGCAAATGAATTACCACGCCAGAAGGCTATGAAACATCCGATAGGATTATGGGATTTACATGGTGAAGGAATTACGAAGGAAGTTCATTGTTATAAGTATTTGTATCAAACGATTTTGCCAACCAGAGAGCTTTCAACTTTATGCCAAATCCCACGGAAAGAAATGCCAGGTTTTTATATTGATCAGTATGTGGAGTTTGATGTTGCGAACCGTCGTTCAATCCATGATGAAAGTAATAATTTTACAGTAGGAAAGATTATTAATGGTAATGAAGAAATAAAGTCGTATGAAAAATTAGAGCCAAGTAATCTCATCTATGATATGGATTTAATGGATTTAAGTCGACATGGTTTAATTGTAGGAATTACTGGTGGCGGTAAGTCCAATACGTCTAAAGGACTACTTCGTAATTTATGGAATAAGCACCGCATTCCTTTTATGGTAATTGAATCCGCTAAACGGGAATATTGGGAAATGTATAATATGGAAGGTTTTGAAGATGTATTAGTCTTCACCTTGGGAGCGGAGGATGAAAATTCTGTTCCGTATCGAATTAACCCATTTGAAAAAATAGAAGGTGTTCCATTACAGACTCATATTGACTATGTGCTATCGACTTTTAAGGCGAGTTTTGAGCTTTATGCACCAATGCCGCATGTTTTAGAAACTAGCATTTATCAAATATATGAAGATCGAGGCTGGGACATTTTAAGTAATCAAAATAAATACGGTGCAAATGTTTTTCCAACTTTAGATGACTTATATTACAAAGTAGATGTTGTTGTTGATAATTTAGGGTATGATCAACGCTTGAAATCAGATATTACAGCAGCACTTAAGGCAAGGATTCACTCATTACGTGTTGGTGGCAAAGGTGCTATGTTAAATACAGATAAGTCTATTCCAATTGCAGATTTATTGTCCCGACCTGTCATTTTGGAACTAGAAGATATAGGCGATGATGATGTAAAAGCATTTATGATGGGAATTATTTTAGTTCAATTGTATGAATATAGAAGGACGAAGCTTACTAGAAACAAAGGATTTGAACATCTTATTTTAATTGAAGAAGCACATAGATTGTTAGCTAATGTATCAAGTGGTGGGGAAGGGAATGTTCGTGCGAAATCAGTAGAGTTTTTCACGAATTTATTAGCTGAAATTCGTAGTTATGGACAAGGTTTTTTAATTGCGGATCAAGTTCCGACGAAACTAGCACCGGATACATTAAAAAATACAAATTTAAAAATTGTACATAGAATTGTTATGCAAGAAGATCGGGAATTAATTGGACAATCTATGAATATGACACAAGAACAAATTGAATATATTAGTTCTTTAAGAAGAGGATTTGCTGCTGTTTATGCAGAAGGAGATATGCGGCCAAAACTTGTACAAATGCCTTATATAAAGGAAGATTTTGATTATCCAAGAAGAACTGTTATTCAAAATGTGAAAGATACAGTGAAAAATGAATTTCATCACTATGATAGAAAATATGATTTTGGGCCTGCTTGTGCTTTTTGTATGGATAAGTGTAACCGTCGGGAAGAGATGGGGAAAATAAAGGAATTTATTGTGAAGCAAAATTGGTTAAGCGACATGTTAGATGACGCTAAAAATGCAGAATTTAAACCAGATTGGTTTGAAGGCTTGTTTGAAATGTTAGAAAAGAATGGAATGAGCTCACTCCGAAATTATCATACGAGATTATGTACTTTAAATGTCTTTTTAGGTAACAGAGATTTAGAAGAAAGCTATAAACGAGAAGCTGTTATAAATTATATGAAACATAATCTATTAAAGGATGAATGAATATGAAAGATTTCGATCGAAAAGACCATGTTGATAAAGTAGAGGAAGAAGACAAACTTGAAGAAAAGAAAGAAAAAAGTATAGAGGAAGAAAGCAAGAAGGAGCAGGCTTATAATTTTGATAAATATAATGAACGATTTGAGGGGCGTAAGCAGGAAACGATTGAAGATGAACTTGCTGAAAATACTCGGAATATTAGTTTTGATAAATATCAAAAGCAATTAAATAAGGACATAAAAGAACAACAAAATGAACAAGATGAAATAAATCCTGAAGTAGATTCTCCGGAAGTTATGGAAGCCAAAAAGGTTGAAAAGGAAAATGTTGAGACCGAAAAGCGGCTTGAGAATATGGAAGAAAATGCGGAAGAAATAAAGGAAGCAAAAGAATCTCTAGAAGGAACAGATGGAGGAAAGAATCCAGAGCAAATAGAAGAAACGCCCAAGCAAGAAGAAACAGATGAAGACAAGAAACTTGATCAGTTGGAAGAACCAACAGAAGAAGCTAGAGAAAAGAAACCAGAACAAGTAGAAGAAACGCCGAAGCAAGAAGAAACAGATGAAGACAAGAAACTTGATCAGTTGGAAGAACCAACAGAAGAAGCTAGAGAAAAGAAACCAGAACAAGTAGAAGAAACGCCGAAGCAAGAAGAAACAGATGAAGACAAGAAACTTGATCAGTTGGAAGAACCAACAGAAGAAGCTAGAGAAAAGAAACCAGAACAAGTAGAAGAAAAGCCGAAGCAAGAAGAAACAGATGAAGACAAGAAACTTGATCAGTTGGAAGAACCAACAGAAGAAGCTAGAGAAAAGAA
>NZ_VEDW01000003.1:311185-311349 GCF_007678085.1 Bacillus cereus
AAGAAACAGATGAAGACAAGAAACTTGATCAGTTGGAAGAACCAACAGAAGAAGCTAGAGAAAAGAAACCAGAACAAGTGGAAGAAATGCCGAAGCAAGAAGGAGCAGATGGAGAAACCCAACTTGATCAGGCAGGAGAAACTGGAGGAAAGAAACCAGAGCAA
>NZ_VEDW01000003.1:311443-344596 GCF_007678085.1 Bacillus cereus
AAGCAAGTAGAAGAAACGCTGAAGCAAGAAGAAATGGAAGAAGACAAGAAACTTGAACAGACGGAAGAAGCTGGAGGAAAGAAACCAGAGCAAGTAGAAGAAACGCTGAAGCAAGAAGAAATGGAAGAAGACAAGAAACTTGAACAGACGGAAGAAGCTGGAGGAAAGAATCCAGAGCGAGTGGAAGAAACGCCGAAGCAAGAAGAAATAGAAGAAGGCAAGAAACTTGAACAGGCGGAAGAAGTTGGAGAAAAGAATCCAGAACAAGTAGAAGAAAAGCCGAAACAAGAAGAAACAGGTGAAGGTAAGAAACTTGATCAGTTGGAAGAATCGACAGAAGAAGCTGAAGAAAAGAAACCGGAACAAGTAGAAGAAACGCTGAAGCAAGAAGGAACAGATGGAGAAAAGAAACTTGAACAGACGGAAGAAGTTGGAGAAAAGAAACCAGAACAAGTAGAAGAAAAGCCGAAGCAAGAAGAAACAGGTGAAGGTAAGAAACTTGATCAGTTGGAAGAACCAACAGAAGAAGCTGAAGAAAAGAAACCAGAGCAAGTAGAAGAAACACCGAAGCAAGAAGAAACAGATGAGGGCAAGGCACTTGAACAGGCGGAAGAAGTTGGAGAAAAGAAACCAGAGCAAGTAGAAGAAACGCTGAAGCAAGAAGAAATAAATGAAGAAAAGAAACTTGATCAGACGGAAGAACCAACGGAACAAGAAGTGCAAGAGGATGAGAATCCCTCTGAGACAAGAGAGAATATAGAAGGAACTGATTCGTCGGAAAGTCTAAGAGAAGAAACTGTTAAAAAAGAGTTTGAGCCGAGAAGTGAGACAGAAGAAGAATCGGGATTCAATTTAGATGAATTGTTTGATCAGAAAAAGAAAGAGATAGATCAACGAACGATTGGACAAATTTTAAAAGAAAGAAAAGATGCTTGGATAGAAGCTGGCTATGGTGATAGTTTTAAAGAAATGTGGAAGAATGCCATACAAGCACAAATCGGTGCGGCAAAAGAAGGTCCGAAAGCGTGGTTGAAATATAACAAAGAAGAGTTTAGTAAAGAGATAAAGCATGTGTATGAAGATGGAATGAAGTTAGCGAATAAAGTAATTGAAAATAATAAAATACTAGGTCCTATAAAAGAAGTACTGGAAGAGCGGAATAAAAAATGGAATGAAGCTGGCGAAGGAAAATACACATTAAAAAGTAGTATTGAGGCGCAAATAGAAGCCGCAAAACAAGGGCCAAAAGCATGGTGGGAGTATAATAAGAAAGAGTTTAGTAAAGAGATAAAAACTGCGTATGAAGATTGTGCAAAAATGGCGGATAAAATCACCGACAATTATCAAACGTTAAAAAATATAAAAGTGTCACTGGAAGAGCGACATCAAAAACGGATAGAAGCTGGTGAAGGCGCAACGCTATTAGAAATGTGTAAAAATAGCGTGGGGGCACAAATCGATGCAGCAAAAGAAGGTCCGGAAGCGTGGCTGAAATATAACAAAGAAGAGTTTAGTAAAGAAATAAAAAATGTGTATGAAGACGGCGTGAAAATAGCGGATAAAATTACTGATGCTTATAAGGTAATAGCAAATGCAAAAGTATCATTGAGAGAGCGACATGAAAAGCGAATAGAAGATGGCGAGGGCGCAACGCTATTGGAAATGTGTAAAAATAGTGTGAAGGCACAAATCGATGCGGCAAAAGAAGGTCCGAAAGCGTGGTTGAAATATAACAAAGAAGAGTTTAGTAAAGAAATAAAAAATGTGTATGAAGATAGTATGAAAGTAGCAAATAAAATGATAGAAGGTAATAAAATACTATTTTCTATAAAAGAAGTTGCCATAGAACGCGAGAAAATATGGAGTGAGTCTGGAGACGAAAAGTACACATTGAAAGGTAGTATTAAAGCACAAATAGAAGCGATAAAGCAAGGTCCGGCAGAATGGTTTAAATATAATAAAGAAGAGTTTAGTAGAGAAATAAAAACAGTTTATGAAGATAGCATGAAAGTAGCGAATAAAATCATTGATAAGTATAAACCGTTAGCTGATGCAAGAGATATTTTGGAAGCACGTGATAAAAAATGGAGAGAAGCTGGTGAAGCAAATACGATAATAAGTAGTTTTAAAGCGCAGCTAGAGGCAGCTAATAAGAGTCCAAAAGCATGGTGGGATTATAATATAAAAGGTATTCAGAGAGAAACGAGACATCTGTTTGAAGATGGAAGAATGTATCTTATTAAATATATGGACACACCAGGGTTATTTGATGAAGTGGATGATAAGGATTCTGAGAAAAAAGATGATACAAAAAAGGTTAGAGAAATAGAAAGAGAGGAGATAGAGAATCAAGTAGAGACGGATGATTCAATTAATTATGAAGAGCAGCTTCCACCATCTTTCTTCGATCAAATGAGTGCTGAAATTGAAAGTGTTGAGGAGACCGATTATAAAAAATTGGTAGCAGAACTGCAGGAAGAAATTGGTTTGGAGACGGCTAGAAGAAAAGAGAAAGAAGAATTAAAAAAGGAAAGTATACAAGAAGTTAGGGATACAGTGATTGACTTGGCGGCGGAAGCTTATGTGAAAGAATGTATTGTAGAAGAAGTGTTACAAGTGGAGGTTGATACAACACTTAGAGGAATATTTATTGATAATCTTGGAGAGAAAATATCTAGTAAATTATATTTAGATGGCTGGGAAGATGTTGAAAAGCAATTTGCAGAGGCGACACCAGGATTATTGTCAACCGAGACAGAGGACACGATAAATAAGTTTACCGAAGAAATAGAAGCTGATGTAGAAGTAAGTGACCTTATGGAGTCGCTACAAGGAAACGATAGTATACTTGCAGAATCGGTAGATCATTATGTGAAAGGTAAACTTGGTGTAGATGAAATTCCAGAAGAAATAAGTGAAACATTACAAGAGGGAATAGAAGAAACTATAGATGAACTTGCAAGTGAAGTAACGGAATTGATATTAGGAGAAGTTTTTTCGTTTCTTCGTCACGTTCGTACACGTGTTGAGGAAGGGAAGGAAAATGGTGAAGGAGATACATTTGTAGAGCAATGGAAAAATGCCATGGCGCATTATAAGGAATTAATTAGAAGAAAAGAATTTACGAGAGAATTTGCAAAAGGGCTGGGAGAAGAAGCTAAAAATGTGGGCCGTCACGTTACGTGTGCTACTTTTGCTATCCCTCGCCTGACTATTAAATTAGGAAAACTGTTGTATAAGCGAAAAAGATAGTAGTTTAATAAAATATTTATGAGGTGGATAAAATGTCAACATTAAAAACAATAAAAGAGAATTTAATACAATCTGTAATTGCATCGGTATTAGCGGTGATTTCGGAAAAAGGATTAAAGCCAGTAGAAGAGTTGAAGATAGATGGATCCCCTGTTGAATACACTGGGGATGTAGGGATGTTCATTTCAGCTCTTATTGAATTACATGATATTTTCGAGCTGAACTTTGAAATGGATTTGAACGAAGTTGGGACTAAGTTTCTAACAATTGAGTCGCTTGTTGAGTACTTTATGATTCGCATTGTAGATGAAAAAATTTAATATATTTGTAGTTAAGGTGGCTTGTAGTGTGCTTACTAAAGCCACCTTATTTTTATATCAGAAAATATTTTATGATTTTTCTGAAAAAAAACACAACAAAAATGGTTGTAGAAGGTATAAAATATACATAAAATGATGTAGTTAAATTAAGGGAAATTTTCATTGACGGAACTTTTTTAACTATTTATTATAATTAATGAGTCGTGTTTATGGTAAATTTGTGAAAAAAATGTTAGATTTATCTTATTTGTTATAACAATATGTAGTGAAAAAAGGATATTGAGGAGCTGATTAGGTGATTATTGGTATCGATTTAGGAACAACCAACTCGGCGGTGGCATACATAGATGATAGTGGAAACCCAACAATTCTGCCAAACCGTGAGGGAGAAAGAGTTACTCCATCAGTTATATTTTTTGAAGATGGATCACCTGTTATAGGTTCAACTGCAAAAAGTATTTCTGTATCAGACCCAACAAATACTGTTCAATTTGTGAAGAGACAGATGGGAAATGCAAGTTATAAATTCCCGATAGGTGGAGAGGTATTTACACCTGAGGATCTTTCGGCTCTTATTTTAAAACGTTTAAAAGAAGATGCAGAAGAAGCAATAGGCGCTAAAGTGACGAAAGCTGTTATTACAGTACCAGCATATTTCGATGATGCGCAAAGAAAAGCAACGCAAGATGCTGGGAGAATTGCTGGCTTACAAGTACTTAAGGTAATTAACGAACCGACGGCTGCTGCATTAGCATATGGTTTAGCGAATCGTGAGCAAAAGCAGAATGTAATGGTGTACGATTTAGGCGGAGGTACATTTGACGTGACGCTGATACAACTAAATCAAGATGAAGTAGTTGTTAAGGCTACTGGGGGAGATCGTAACTTAGGCGGTTTCGATTTTGATAACAAAATCTTTGAATTAGTAGAGCAGAAATTTGAAGAAGAGCATGGATTAGATTTATATGATGATTTAAATGCAGTACAAGATTTACGTGAAAAAGCTGAAGCTTGTAAAAAAATGCTATCATCTCGTAAAAAATCGGTTATTACACTTTCATCTCAAGGGCGTACAGTAAAAGTTGAAGTGACAAAAGAAAAATTTGATGAGCTTCTTTCACCTCTTTTAAGTCGTACTGCTTTAATTATGAAGAATGTTTTAATAGATGCTGATTTAGCTTGGGAAGACATTGATAAGATTGTACTTGTTGGCGGTTCGACAAGAGTTCCAGCTGTTTCAGATTTAATTGAACGTACAACAGGAATTAAGCCTTCAAAAGATGTTAACCCTGATGAAGTAGTTGCATTAGGAGCTGCTATTCAAGGAAGTTTATTACAAGTAGATAATGAAGCGTCTAACAATGCAGAAGAGTTTAAACCGAAAACGAGAGTAGTAGATGTAAACTCGCATAGTTTAGGGATGTTACTTGTTGATCATAACACTGGTAGAGACATTAACCAAAAAATGATTGTTCGAAATACACCAATTCCAACTAGTAAAGAAGCTGTGTTTTACACAGTTGATGAGGGGCAAACATCTCTTCGCGTTCAAGTAACAGAAGGGGAAGACAGTGACCCTGATTTTGTAAAAATTATTGGTGAATCGAATCTAGATTTAAGAGGACCAAAACCACAAGGATACCCAGTTCGCTTCATTTTTACATATGATGAAAATGGCGTTGTACACGTTTATGGAAAAGATGAAAATACTGGTCAACATTTAGGTGAAATGCAAATTGAAAGAAAATCAAATTTAACAGAAGCGGCAATTGAACAAAAAGCTGAAAAATTAGCAGGAATTTCAGTAGAATAACGATTTTTTTTGATGTATTTTATACGGATAGGGGTGTTTAACCTTTGGAGAATTATTATGAATTGCTGCAGGTCGATCCGAATATTGGAGCAAGTGAGCTGAAAGAGAAGTTAACTGAGGCGCAGCGAAAATGGTTAGGGAGAACAAATGCACCTGATTTAAAGCGTAGACAGGAAGCAGAACGAAAAGTTGAGATTCTTGCTGAAGCTGAGGTAATCCTTTTGGATGAAGCGAAGAGAAGTGAGTATAACCGTATGCTAGAAGGTTCTGAACCTGAAGTGAATACGAATCAACAAGAACAGTTTGATAATACAACAGAATCTACTGCACAAGAATTAATAGATTATGCATGGAGCCTACTAGAAGAAGGCAGAATTGCAGATGCGATTGTTGTAGGAAAAAAAGTCACTGAAGATTATGGAGCTAACGCACATGGATGGGCGATATTAGCGAGAGCGCATTATATGTGGAATGAGTATGATGATGCGATTTATGAGTATAGAAAAGCGATGGACATCGAAACAAATAACGATGTATTCTATTATGATTTATCTGATGTGTATTTCGACCATCCGAAATTAAGCTTTGAAGAGCGATTAGATCATGTTGAAAGATTAACTCAACAAGCATTAAGTATTAACCCGAACGAGCGAGCATATCGTTTCAGAATGGCAGTAATCGCAAGATATAGAGATAATTATGATCAAGCGATTGATATTTTACATCAATTAATTGAAACATATGGGAAAGACCCAAGTTTAGGTAATGAATTAGCTTATAATTACTATTATAAGTGTTTATCGATGCTATATGCTCAAGAGAGTAATGGTGAGACTTATTATAGCTATATTTCTCAAGAGAGCGCTGAACAAGGACTAATCTTATTAAGAGAAGCTAAGATTTATGCGACAGATAGAGATTTACTTGGATTCATTCAAACATTTATTGATTTAGGTGAAAAAGCATTACAAACAAAGTTCCTTGTAGGACGTTTTGTTGGTTTAGGATTTATTCCAGCAATATGGTTCTTAAATGCACTATTTTCTTTCTCATTTATTAGTTTAGTAATTAGTGGAGCTTTGCTTTATTTTGTTTGGAAAATTAGTAGAATTCCAGTTTGGCTTGATAATAAAGAAGTTCATACGGGCCAAAGAGAGAAGCGAAATCGAAGTATTTTAACCGCCATAGCGGTTGTATTTGGTAGAAGATGATGAAACACTTTGAAAACTCCTATATAGGAGTTTTCTTTATTCATAAATCTTTAATTGCTTTATAGGAGGGATACAATGTCAACGACAAATTTATATAACAAAGAAGAGTTTTTGGCTTTTAAATCATTATTTGAAGCAAATGTCCATTCAGGAGAATTGTCAAAAGCATTGACTCAAATTGAGGGATTACTTGCGAAATATCCTGATCATCCAGGGTTATTTTATTTAGCCGGATTGTTATTTTTACATAATCGAAATTATGATAAGGCAAAAATGTATTTTGAAAAAGCATTATCATTAGACGAGAGCAATAGTGAATACATGGTGTATTTAGGGATAACTTACGTAGAATTGAATGAACTTAATCAAGCAGAAACATTGCTTCTAAGTGCATATAATTTAGGTGAAGCAGATATTACTACGTTAATGGGGTTAGGAAAATTATATTTAAAACAGGAAAACTACGAGAAATCTAGATTTTATTTCAACAAAGTTTTAAGTCAAGATGCATCGTACCATGAAGCGAATTTTAGAATTGGACAAGCTTATCTGTTTGAAAAAAAACATGTGCAACAAGCAATTACATATTTTGAACAGGCGTTGAAAAGCGGAAAGAGTGAAGAATTAGAGTATTACTATGCGAAAGCTCTTTTACAGTCAGAAATGGAAGCGCAATGCATAAAGTGTTGTAAGAAATTTTTGATGAGAAATCCGAATTCCTCTTGGGCTGATCGATTCCGTGAGTTAATGCTACAAGCTCAAGGAGTAGATATGAAGCAACCTCCTAAAGAGGAATATAAGCAGCAAAGAAGAAGAGACCCGAATTATGATTCCAATACGGAGGAGCAAAATCGTAACAACGAAATCGATAAGTATAAAAGGGTATTTGAAGATGGGAAAAAACGTTTAAATAGCTATATACTCGGTCAGGAAGAGTTTATCGATCAGTTATGTACGGGTTATATGAGAAGCTTTATTTACGAACGTCCAGATGCGAACTTAAAAAATATTATTTTTGTCTCTGGTCGAAAAGGTACAGGTATATATAAATCCGTAAAATATTTAACAGCGATTATGAATGAGTATGATTTATATGAACAACCAGATGTACACTATATCGATATTAGCAGTTCGCTTGGAGCGTCAGATATTGAAAGTACTTTTTTATCAGATGTATATAGAGGAATCAAGTCTAAATCAGATGTACTGTACTTTGATAATATCGATAAATGTCCGCCTAATTTAATTTCTAAGTTATCAGAATTAATTATGGATGGAAAAATTAAGTTGAAGGATCGCTATATTTACAATGCAAATTGGCAAACGCTCGAAAAAACATATAGCAGTTTAGCGGAGAAAAGCATTGATTCAATTCAAATAGAAAATAAGTTAATTATTTTATCTACCGAAAAAGATTTGAAAGATATTCGTACAATGTTCCCAGCTACTGTATTAGAGAAAATAGTAGATTATCCGCAAACGTCTGTATTACCGCCCCGTACTTTAATAAAAATATCAGATCGTTATTTGAAAAAATACCAAAAACGTATTCATACGAAATTACAAGTGAATATGAACTACACACATGGTGTATCTGACTTTATTGTTGAGAAAGCCAATTTAGCAATGGGTGTACACGGAATTAAGAGTTATATAGAAGATGATATTTATCAATCTATTACAAATTTACGCATATCGGGAAAAGTAGAACCCGGTATCATTTATCAGCTTACAGCATCAGATGAATTATATTTAGATGATGGTGTGGAGAAAATACAAGTTACTCGTAAAAAAGCGGGGGCAGAAAATTTAGAAAATATTAAAAAAGAATTTGAAAAAGTTATTGGTTTAAATGCAGTGAAAGAAAGAGTTTTTCAGTTGGAAGAGTTTTTGGCATTACAAAAGATTAGACAATCTCGCGGGTCGAAACAAACGCGTTTAACGATGAATTTTATCTTTACAGGAAACCCAGGTACGGGTAAGACTACTATCGCACGATTAGTATCGAAATACTTAAAGGCTTTAGGTTATTTATCAAGCGGTCATTTAGTGGAAGTAGATCGATCTCTTTTAGTCGGTCAATATATAGGACATACAGCACCAAAAACACAAGCTGTGATTGATTCTGCAAAAGGCGGGGTTTTATTTATCGACGAAGCATATTCCTTAGCTAGAGGTGGAGGAAATGATTTTGGGAAAGAAGCCATTGACACTATAGTTAAAGGAATGGAAGACCTTCGAGAAGATTTAGTTGTAATTCTTGCTGGATATAAGGATGAAATGGACGGTTTTTTAAAGACGAATCCAGGCCTGCAATCTAGATTTAATAATCATATAGATTTTCCGGATTATACATCTGAAGAACTTTTCATGATTTCTGAAAAAATTGTAGAAAGTGAAGGGTTTACTATTGAAGATGATTTGAAAGATGATTTGATTGAAGAATTTACGAGAAAACAAATACCCGGAAAAAATGATTCTGGAAATGGACGATTGGCAAGAAATATTGTTGAGAAAGCTATAGCAGAGCAATCAGTTCGACTTAAAGGTTCTGGTGGAGCTTTAAAACTTTTAAGTGATGAAGAATTAAATATGTTAACGAAAGAAGATTTTGGATTAGGTGCCGAAAATACATTTGACTTAAACGCTGAATTAGATAAAATCATTGGCCTCGATCAAGTGAAAGAATTTATGAGGGAGATGGAACTTCAGCTTGTAGCGCAAAAGAAAAGGAAGACTGCTGGATTACACTCTACGATGAATCAAAGTTTGAATATGATCTTTACTGGTAACCCTGGAACTGGTAAAACAACTGTCGCTAGATTATTAGGGACAATGATGAAAGAGATGGGGATTTTAAAATCTGGACATTTTGTCGAAGTTGATCGAGGTGGGCTTGTTGGACGGTATGTAGGAGAAACAGCACCGAAAACAACTGACAAATTTATGTCTGCTTTAGGCGGGATTTTATTTATAGATGAAGCGTATGCGTTAGCTACTGATAGTTATGGAAAAGAAGCAATCGATACAATTGTAAAACTTATGGAAGATCATCGAGAGAATATAATCGTTATACTAGCTGGGTATGAGAAGGAAATGAAAGAATTCCTCAAAACAAATTCAGGCCTGAAATCTCGATTCCCTTTAAATGTTGACTTCAAAGATTACTCTCTACAGGAGCTTGTTACGATTGGAGAAAGCATGATTAAAGGAAGAGAATTCATTTTAACAGAAGAGGCAAGAGAGGCTTTAGTGGAAAGAGTAGAATCTGAAATGCAGCTATCTTCCGCAGAATCAGGAAACGGAAGAATGATTAGAAATATTGTGGAGGAAGGGATTCGTAGACAGTCAGCACGAATTAGTAAAGGTGAATACGAATATACGGATTCCACAGAACTTATTACTTTTAAAGCAGCAGATTTTCTCATAGATAAAAGAGATAAAGATTTTGATTTAGAAAAAGAACTAGAAACGATTGTTGGATTAACAGACATAAAAGATTTCGTCCGTTCATTAGAAAAACAACTAATTGCCCAGCAACTTCGCCAAAGCGTTGGGATTAGGCAGAAGTCTTCTCAAAATTTAAATATGATTTTCACCGGGAATCCAGGGACAGGAAAAACGACTGTAGCTCGTGTAGTTGGTGATTTACTAAAGAGAATGGGGGTTTTAAAAAGCGGTAAATTGGTTGAGGTGGATAAGAGTAATCTTATTTCTCCTTACGCTGGTCAAACGCCTGAGAAGGTAAGAGAAGTATTTATGTCTGCGCTTGGTGGAGTACTGTTTATAGATGAAGCATATGCGTTGAGTACTGATAATGTTGGTAGAGAAGCGATTGATACATTAGTAAAACTAGTGGAAGATCATCGAGATAGCGTTATCGTTATACTAGCTGGATACGAGAAAGAAATGCAGGACTTTTTACAAGCGAACTCAGGTCTGAAGTCTCGATTCCCGAATGATGTATATTTCCAGGATTATTCGGTTGCTGAATTAGTAGAGATTGCAAAGGTAACGACAGAAAAAGAAGGACTGGTATTAGCAGAGGAGTCAATTGCACCGTTGTCGAAAGTGCTTGCAAGAGAGGTTAAACGCTTGAAAGCCGATGCAGGAAATGGAAGATTGGTACGAAATGTGATTGAGAAAGCTAAGAGAGAGTTAGATAATCGGATTGTAAATGAAGGAATTCTAGATGAAAATGAAATGGTTACTTTACTTCCTGAAGATTTTGAGAAGGAACAAAATAATGCAACTGCGGAATTCCAATTAGAAGAACATTTACAAGCAATTATTGGATTGAATGAAGTGAAAGACTTTATGAGAAGTTTACAAGATCAAATTCGAATTACACAAACAAGGAAAAACTTAGGTTTGCCAGTAGATGAAGGATCTGCATTACATATGATCTTCACTGGTAATCCAGGAACAGGAAAAACGACTGTAGCAAGAGTTGTGGCAGAGTTACTTTATCATCTAGGAATTCTCTCTTCTAATAAGGTAATTGAAGTAGATCGTTCGGGTCTTGTTGCTGGATATGTAGGTCAAACGGCTATAAAAACAAAAGAAGTGATTCAATCGGCCCTTGGTGGAGTGCTATTTATTGATGAAGCTTACGCTCTAGCTAAAGATGTAAATACTAGCCATGGTTTTGGGAAGGAAGCGATTGATACGTTATTAAAAGCGATGGAAGACCATCGTGAAGATTTAATCGTAATTCTTGCTGGTTATACGGATGAAATGGAAGGGTTTTTAAATACAAATCCAGGACTGAGGTCACGTATTCCAAATAGAATTGAATTTAAAGATTATAGTGTTGATGAGCTACTGCAAATGGGAGAGAAAATGTTTAAAGAGAACGGATATGAGTTAACAGAGGCTGCTTATGAGAAACTTCGAGAGAAGGCTGAAATAGCTCGAACAGCAGAACAGTTTGGTAACGGAAGATATGTACGTAATGTATATGAGGAAACAAAACGAAATCAAGCAGTACGTTTACGAGGTGTAAATTTAACTCGTGACAATTTGATGAAAATCGAAGAAACGGATATTAAGTAAAAAGCTTGGGCCGAAGCCCAAGCTTTTTTTTAATTCATTATTTCTTTTCGTCTTTCTTTTCATCAGCTTTTGTCTCTTTGAAAAGATCTTTTAAATCTTTATCGTCAATTTTTACGTCAGCTTTTTTGATTTCTTTCATCATAAGATCATTCATGAATTCGCCGTCTTGTAATTTCTTCTGAACGATTTCTTTTTTGATTTCATCTTTTGATTGTTCGAATGATTTTTCTGGTTCTTTAATGTCTGTTACTTTAATGATGTGGTAACCGAATTGTGATTTCACAGGCTCGCTTACTTCATCTTTTTTTAGTTTGTAAGCAGCATCTTCGAATTCTTTAACCATTTTACCAGCGCCGAAGAATCCTAAGTCTCCACCTTTTTCTTTTGAACCAGTATCTTCAGAGTATTGTTTTGCTAACTCTTCGAAAGATTTACCTTGTCCAAGTTCTTCTTTAACTTTTTTAGCAGTTGCTTCATCTTTTACAAGAATGTGGCTTGCTTTAATTTCAGGCTTGTAGTTATCTTTTAATTCTTTATCAGTGATTGTTTTCTCAATAGCTTTTTCTTGAGCTATTGAAGCGCGCACACCATTTTTAAAAGTTTCTTCTTTAATACCTTGTTGTTTTAATAGTGTATCAAATTGATC
Source organism: Bacillus cereus (assembly GCF_007678085.1). Taxonomy (GTDB): domain Bacteria; phylum Bacillota; class Bacilli; order Bacillales; family Bacillaceae_G; genus Bacillus_A; species Bacillus_A cereus_BE. The sequence continues at coordinate 323,741 of NZ_VEDW01000003.1, forward strand.
ACCGTATTGTTTTTTCACTTCATCGTACTTTTTGTCTACTTCTTTGTCGTCAACTTTGTAGTTTTTAATAAGTACTTTTTCCATAACCATGCTATTTAGTACTTGTTTACCAGCTTGTGTTTTCATTTGCTCGTAGAATTCTTCTTTTGTAATGTCACCAGCTTTAGATGTAACGATTTTGTCTGATGATCCTGTTCCACATGCTGATAATGCGATTACACTTGTTGCGGCTAAGGCAAGCATAGCTTTCTTCATTCGATAAACACTCCTACTATTATGTATTTTTAATTTATCCTATACCAATGAATTTTACTTCATAAGAGCCCGATTAAGTCTCACTGATACTTTTGCTTTCTATATTGGTAAAGCGCGCTTAACAGGGCTTACCGAGGCTTTAGGATAAAGTTAAGATGCGTGTCATTTATTTCATAGTATAAGCAATATGTACAGAATTTAATATATCATATTTCGACTCGATTTCATATTGATAAAGAAAAATTAACCAGTACGTGTCAGATTTTGAAGGTGTTCCATATTGGGCATATGCCGCATATACAGAAAAGAGGAGGGGGAATGGGGATGAATTCTCAACTTATTTTATTACTTGTACTGTTTATTTTATTGGTTATAGTAGGTATAATTTGCTTATAGAGGAAAAAAGTGAGGAAGGGGCTTTCCTTCCTCACTTTCCATGAAATATAATTTCTATATAACTAGAAATTAATAAAATTGTTATACATACATTAATAACCCGAAAGACACCGGGTTGGCGGCTCGCAGCTATTTGTTTTCGTTCACACAGTGTATGTGTCATGAAATTCGTGTAAAATATAACAAGAAGTGCGAATGCGACAAAAACAACTGTTATAAGTGTCATGAGGCGAGACCTCCTTTTGGCTAAAATACATATACTTTATATATTGTATCATACGATATTTTGTTCGTGTTATAAAATTCAGAAATAGAAGACTTTGTGTTAGAAAGAGAGGGAGAAAATGGACGTTGTTAGAAGATTAGAACAAGCTGAATACTACGTAGACCTACTATTTAAAATGATTGATGAAGAAAAGTGTCCATTTTATTCTTTAATCATAAAGAAAAAAGCTCGTAAAAAAGATATTGAACGTATACTAAATCTTTGTGAAATGCTGAACGAGCAATATGTAGTGGAGAAAGCAGAAGGGCTTCTTTTGTTCGATGCGCTGTTAGATCAATTTGAAAAAGCGCTTCCACATCAGCTCGAAGTACACGAAACTGCGGAAGCGCTAGCAAAACAAGGTTTATTTAAGCCGCTTATGAATGAATTCTTAAGCATGATTGCGAAAAAATAAATAGATTACTTCTTAACTAACTTCTGATCGGATTCCGTAAAATTCTCCTCAATATTCTCTAATGATTTCTCAAAAATATCGATGAAGTCTTGTCCGTAAATGTTGCGCAAGATAGCGATAAGTTCGATATTTTCTGGGAACTTACCATAGAAATTACGAAGTGCAAGAGCCCCATTAAATACAGAGTTATTTTCAGGGTCATACTCCTCCATTAAGCGAAGTAGTAATTCTTCCCCTTTGTCTGTAATCTCAATGTACGTATTTCGTTTATCATCTTCTTTTTTCGAGAATACAAGATAGCCGCGTTCTTCCAGTTTTTTTGAGAAGTTAAACGCCGTTGATACGTGCATAACTCCAAACTTAGCAATCTCAGAAATAGAAGCCCCTTTTAAATGATAAGCGATTGATAAAATATGATGCTCATTAATGTTTAAATCGTAAGGCTTAATCCACTGTTGCCAATCTTTCTCTACACATTTCCATAACGCTTTCGATAATTGAGCAATGCGTTGGCTGAAAATCATCGCTTCTTTTACCGAGTAATCTTTTTCTCCACTTTTCATTTACTCACCCACTTTAACATTCTTTTTCATTACTATCTATTATGCCAGTAAAATAAAAATTAATAAAGTCTTTTTGTGAGAATTGTGAAAATTTTTTGGAAAAATGACATTCTATACAAATCATGCATAACTATGGAAGCGTTTTATGAGTCGTGAATACATGTGTTGTCCTTACATGTTAAGTGATAACATATATTGTAAATGCATAAAAACACGGCATATCTGTGTGATATGCCGTGTTAAGGTCAATTTATATAAAAAATATTTGTTATATGCAAAAAACTAAGCAGGAATTTGTTTACGCCTTTTCAGGAACAGCTTCTTGTAGTTTTTCAATTGATTTTTGAATGTCCAAAATCTCTTGCTCAATATGTCGTTTGTTTTGAGAAATATCTTGCTTCCAGTTAGAAAGCGTGTCTTGCATATCGTCTTTTAATTCTTGAAACACTTCTTTACCTTCTGAAGCAGTTTCAACGATTTGACGTTTTAATAATTTTGTATCAGCTGTAATATCAGCTAAAGTCTTTTTAATATCATTTCCTTTTTCTTTCAGCTTACCGCGCATAGCTTTGCCAGAAGAAGGAGTAGAGAAAAGAACGGCTAATCCAGCAACTGCTCCGCCGCAAATGACACCTGTAATAAAGGATTTAGCTTTTGACATAAAAGGAGACCTCCTTATTTTTTGTTCGTATTCATGATGTGAAAAAATATGCATATCTTTAAGACAAGGGGAAGAAAAGTGTGCAGTGCACATTCCCCGGCATCTTGAATGGAGAAACAAGCCGTGCAATATTTAATCACTTTAGGAAAGTGGCTTGTTATGTATTACTTCTTATTATAGTGTCACTATTTCACACTATTTGCAATTGTACTTGCGATGTTTTGTAAATTTTCCATTGTGTATTCATTTTGATGTGATTTCCAAACAGCACCGAAACCATCGTTTTCACCGTAGCGTGGAATTAAATGAAGGTGGAAGTGGAACACAGTTTGTCCAGCTTTTTCACCGTTATTGTTAAGTAGGTTAAAGCCAACTGGATTAAACTCTGCTTTAATCGCATTTGCGATTTTCGGAACGACAGAAAAAATGTGTGATGCGATTTCTGGCGTTAACGCAAAAATGTCTTGTTTGTGAACTTTTGGAATAACAAGGGTATGTCCTTTTGTTACTTGACTAATATCTAAAAATGCAAGCACATGTTCATCTTCGTATACTTTTGAGCAAGGGATTTGCCCGTCAATAATTTTACAAAAAATACAATTATCCGCTGTATGATTCATTAATCTCATCCTTTCGAATATCCTTAGCCGTATTTTACCATAATTACATAAGAGAACAAACACGAAAAACAGGAAGCTGACTCAGCTTCCTGTTTTCTGAAGAGGGATTGAAAAAGCATTATCGTAATTTACGTTTCGCAGACACCTCATTTATTTAAGAAATGCACGGTAAATCGGCTAAAGTTTCTGCCGTAGACACCCCATTTTCAAGTGAAATGAATTGCAATCTTTATAAAGGGAAATTGTTTATTTTTTAAAACAGTATATGCTCTTTCGGAGACACCCCGTTTCTAAAATGAAACAAATGATCTGGTTATGTGTAAATTTCTTTGTCCAACATGGACACCCCATTTCATGATGACTTCACTATGTTGTTCTACTCATCAATTGGTGGTTGCTTTTTCAATGTGTTCCTTCTTCACTAATTATGATGTCCGCTTTCGTAAAAATATATGCGAACAAATTAAAATTTTTTTTAAGACATCGATACTATGTAGTACAGCGCCATTTTTGGTAAGATGAATATAGAATGAATACTAATGAAGAAAGTGGTGTCGTATGAGCGAGTTATTGCGTGTAGAAAATGTTACAGGAGGATATACGAAACGACCTGTACTAAAAGATGTTTCGTTCTCTGTGAATAAAGGCGAACTTGTCGGCTTAATCGGTTTAAATGGAGCGGGTAAAAGTACGACGATTAAACATATTATCGGTTTAATGGAACCGAAAAAAGGAACTGTCACAATTAATGGGAAAACAATTCGTGACGATATGACAGCGTACCGTTCTAGTTTTTCGTTCATCCCAGAAACACCAGTATTATATGACGAGCTAACGCTAGAAGAACATTTGAAGTTAACGGCGATGGCGTACGGTGTCGATGAAAAACAATATGAAGAACGTGTAGGACAACTATTACAAGAATTTCGCATGAAAAATCGTTTAAAATGGTTTCCGTCTCATTTCTCAAAAGGGATGAAACAAAAAGTAATGATTATGAGTGCGTTTTTAGTGGAACCATCTCTTTACATTGTGGACGAACCTTTCGTTGGGCTTGACCCGTTAGCGATTCAATCACTTCTTCAAATGATGGATCAAATGAAAAAAAGCGGCGCGGGCATTTTAATGAGTACACATATTTTAGCGACAGCAGAGCGTTATTGTGATTCATTCATTATTCTGCATCAAGGTGAAGTAAGAGCGAAGGGAACATTATCTGAACTGCAATCACAGTTTAATATGCCAGGTGCAACGCTAGATGATATTTATATTGCATTAACGAAGGAAGAAGATTATGAATAGCACAGCATTATGGAAAGAACGATTTCGTCACTTTCTAAAAGAAGTTCGTACATATAGTAAATACGTATTTAATGATCATTTGAAATTTATTTTCGTATTTATCATCGGCGCAGGAGCGTATTATTACCAGCAATGGTTACAAACGTTAACACCTTCGTTTCCGGCGGCGCTCGTTATGGCAGTGTTGCTTGGACTCATATTAACGGCCGGATCCATTCAAACGTTATTAAAAGAAGCGGATCTCGTTTACTTGCTGCCAGTTGAAGAAAAGTTAAAACCTTACTTCACAAAGGCATTTCTTTTTACGTTTATGATTCAGTTATACATAATCGCAATTGTAGCGGCAGCGCTTGCCCCGTTATACTTCCAGCAAATGAAGCAAACAGGAGCGGCTTACATATGGATTGTACTCGCGTTTGTCATTGTAAAAGCGTGGAACTTATTCGTCGCGTGGGAAAAATCATTTTTAACAGACCAAAATATACAAAGAGCTGATTGGTTCATTCGTTTTATTTTAAACGGCTTATTTGTGTACTTCCTTGTAGAGCGTACTTCCGTTATATTTATTGGCGGAATCATCCTTCTCATGGTGTTATACCTTGGGCTGCTGCATCAAATGGTGAAGGGAAAGCCGCTAAACTGGGAGTATTTAATTTCTGAAGAGGGTAAGAAGATGATGCTGCTGTATCGCATCGCGAATATGTTCGTTGATGTACCAGCATTAAAAGAAAGAGTAGCACGTCGAAAATGGCTCGATTTCATTCTTTCAATGATTGGTGAAAAGCGTACATATTTATACTTATATACGAGAACGTTTTTACGATCTGGTAACTATTTCGGTTTGTATGTGCGTCTGCTTGCTCTTGGCGGAGTTATTTTGTACTTCATTCCGTTTTTATATGGACGATTTATCGTAAGCCTTATTTTCCTATACTTAATCGGTTATCAGCTATTAACTTTATGGAAGCATCACCGCATGAAGATTTGGCTTGATTTGTATCCAGTCGGGGGAGAAGAGAAGAAGAAAGATTTTCTTACTTTATTAAATGTAATCCTTATTATCGGTAGCGTGATATTTACAGTTATATTCGCCCTTGCGACGAAAGATTTCATGATGACGGGAATTTTATTAGTCGTAAGCATAATATTTAGTATCGGTTTCGTTTATCAATACGGGGCGAAACGTATTGAGCGTTTAAATTGAAGGGAATGAACCTATGATTACATACGAAGAGAAGGTTATAAAAGAATTGGAGCAGTGGAAAGCTACATTCATGAAAGATTCTTCTATGATGACACGGTTCTCAAAGAAAGTGCAAACGAAAGTACAGCAGCTTATTCCGGCGAAAGTGCAAAAAGTATTAACGGAAACGATTCGGATGATGGTGCAAACGATTAGTGCTGGATCAAACTTTATAAAGCCGAAATTAAAAGAGACGAATTGGTCATTGCAAAGAAGAGACGACGAAGTACGTAAAAAAATGGATGAGTACAAAAAAATAGCAGCGGCAGAAGGAGCAGGGACGGGAGCTGGCGGTATTCTCCTTGGGCTTGCTGACTTTCCGCTTTTACTCGGCATTAAAATTAAATTTTTATTCGATGCAGCAACATTGTACGGATTTGATACGAGCGACAAAGAAGAGCGCCTTTTTATCCTTCACGTCTTTCAGCTTGCCTTTTCAAGTGACGATCACCGAAAAGAAATATGGAAAGCAATCGAAACGTGGGACACAGAAGAAGAAAATCATATGGACTGGGAAAAGTTCCAAACAGAGTACCGAGACTATATCGATTTAGCTAAAATGCTTCAGCTCGTACCAATAATCGGTGCCCCGGTCGGTGCATATGCGAACTATCAATTACTGCAAAGACTTGGGGAAGTAACGATGAATTGTTATCGTATGCGATTGTTGAAGAGGGATTAAAAAGAAAGCATCCTAAATTTTGATTTAGGATGCTTTTTATTTCTTATAAGGGACACTCCTGAATGAAAGAAGAAAACTAAAATAGTTTTGAAGAGAAACTATTTTAGTTTTTTAAATCAAAACCTTCAGATGTGGAAATGGAACCGATGTGATAATCATTAGCGTATTCAACAGCTGCCGAGAATGTTTTATTTTTATCATCTTTCACATGTCCTGAAATCGAAACACTTTGAAAGTCCTTTGGAGCAAATTTATGTTTAGTAATCACTACATCTAGATTTTCTTTTTCTTTAAAATATTTAATAGTTGTTTCTGTAGCCTTATCTACTATTAGTTGCTCTTCTTTTTTATTATCCACAGTACACCCTTCTAAAGTAGCAAATACAAAGATTAAAAGGAAATAAAAACTAATTTTTTGGAATTTGATAACCATTTTCTCCCCTCAATGATGTTGTCCTAGTTATTATAATATACCGTTTTTTACAAGGAGGGAGTATTTTGAAAGAAAATAATAAAATTACAGATGAAACTAGGAATTAATTTGTTTTATAAAAAAGACATCCTAAATCATATATTTAGGATATCTTTTTTGTTCTAATAATTAATGTTTAAAAGGAAATTTTCAGATTGTCTTTTCAGTGTTTTAGGCTGAAATTAGTGGTAGAGATAGAACCGATATTATAATCATCTTTATAATCAATTGAAGTAGTAAATTTCTTATTTGTATCATCTTTGATATGACCAGTTATAAAAATAGTTTCGATATCATTAGAAGGAAATCTATGATTTGTAATAGTCACTTCTAAATTCTCTTTTTCTTTAAAATATTGAATTGTAGTTTCTGTTGCTTTATTAACTATTTGTTGTTCCTCATTCTTTTGATCTATCGTACATCCACCTAAAAGGATAAGTGTAAAGATAAAGAATAATCTTATAGCATATTTTTTCACGAATAATCACTCCGTTAATAGTGCGTTATATTCCTCTTCAATAAATTTTATATTCACTGGACATTGTGTGGTGAAGCATAAAGCAAAGGCAATCTAAAGTGCCCGGATTATTAGTTTTTAAGCTCTAAATTTTTGGTGGTTGAAATAGCGCCGATATGATAATTATTTGCGTATTCAACTGAAGCAGTAAATTCTTTAGTTTTATCATTAGTCACATAGCCTGATATAGAGATAGTTTGAAAGTCTTTTGGTCCAAATTCATGATCAGTAATTGATACATCTAAGCCCTCTGTTTTTTTGAAATATTGAATGGTTTCTTCTTTGGCCTTTTCAATTATTTGTTGTTCTTCTTGTTCTTGTTTCACAGTACACCCTCCTAATATAGTAAGAATAAGAATTAAAACTAAATAAAAACTAATTTTTTTGTTTTTATTTGCCATAATTACCCTCCAAAAAATGTTATCTTAATTATTATAATACTTTTTTTATAGGAGGAGAAAAGATGACTGGAAATAATCAAGTTTTAGATAGTACATATTATCAATTATCTAATATGGCATATTATAATGATAAGAAACTTAAAGATAGAGTTTATATTAAAGATAGTAGCAATAATGTAATGCAAGAGTGGGGCGTAAATGAAACATTCCACGACAAACAAACCGGAATGGACGCAGTAGTCTTTGAACGAGATGTCGATGGGAAAAAGCAAGTTATGGTATCTTTCCGAGGAACAGAAGGGGATAAAATTATAGAGAAAAACTCTTTAGGCATTCCGATGAAGCCAGGGGAAGGTATGAAGGATTTAAAAACGGATACCAATCATTTTGTATTACGAGAAGGTGTTCATGAACCAGCAGCACCTCCTGTAGCAGGGACTGAGAATGAAGGTTCAAAGAAATATTGGAATGAAGAGAATCAGCGCTGGGAAACACATAATCAATTCGAACAAGCTGAAAGGGTCATGAAACAAGTAACGGATACATACAAGGACAGGGATGATGTAGAGATATATACGACGGGTCATTCGTTAGGGGGAGCTTTAGCGGAATATGCAGCGGCATCTAATGATAATGTAAGATGTATGTCATGGAATGCGCCGAGTGCAAAACATTTGTTACCGCCTGATTTACAAGAAAGAGCAAATAATGGTGAGTTTAATAATAGAATTGTAAGTGTTGTTCACGGAAATGATTCAATTGGCTATGGACCATTTGGTGCATATGAAAGTCATATAGGCTCTACTTATGCGGTAACCCCACCAATTTCGAAAGAAGAAATATCAAAGCTATCATTACAGCAAAAGCTTGGGATGGAGGTTACTCGATTTTTAAATTCGATAAGTGGCCCTGGTTATCATTATCAAACAGATCAAAACTTCCGGTTTGGAGAGAATGGGTCTTTATCCAATAAATACTTGTTAAATGTAGACACGAATGAAAGAGTTTATGATTCACCAGGCGCGTTATTAGGCGGGGGAGAAATTCGTGTAGTGGTAGAGAATTTAGAACAAGCCGTAAGAGATATGAAGAGAAACGCGCAAGAATTTCAAGATAGAGTACCGAGGTTAATTTCTAATATGATGACATTATTAGAAACGGCTGAAAGTAGAAGGGTAGAAGCTAAAGTAAATAATATACGTGCACATGTAGAGCATTTAAGTTTTTGGTACATACGAACAGCAACGGAAATTTCAGATTTTATTGAGAAGAAAGCCGATGATTATAAGAAGACGGATCAACAATATTAAGGGAGAAGATTAGGATGCCGAGAATTTACTTAAATGAAGAAGCTTTGAATCAAGCTATACAACAATTTGACCATATGATTCAAGACTTAAATCATAATAAAAGAGTTGTAAGTAATGTACATAATTTACTCTTATCAAGCTGGTCGCAACTTGGAGTAGGGAAAAAAGCCATTAGCGATTTAGAATCTTTTAAAAAAGATATCGAAAGAAGGATGGAAGAATTAGAGTCTGATAAAAGAGAGTTAAAGGGTGCGATTGATTTATTAAAAGCGCTGGACCAAAGCTATGATTATATGGGGCCTAAATATTAAATTACAAGAAGCACTCACAAAGGTGCTTTTTGTAGTTTAACTGGATTCAAGATTATTGTAGTCATTATTAAGGAATATGATCCTAGATCCGTAATGTAGATTGAAAAAGTAATATACAGGTTTGAATCAAACTTGCAAACGATGATTTTTTATTTTACAATTTATTTACCGACCGGTAAGTAAAAATAAGTGAGGTACAGTATGACAAAGAATTTACAAACATCGCAAAACATTGTCGAGGCATCATTTAAACTTATGGCAGAGCATGGCATTGAGAAGATGAGCCTTTCCATGATTGCGAAAGAGGTAGGTATTTCAAAACCGGCTATTTATTATCATTTTTCTTCTAAAGAAGCGTTAGTCGATTTTTTATTTGAAGAAATTTTTTCTGGGTATCATTTCGTGAGTTATTTCGATAAAGAACAATATACGAAAGAAAACTTTGCAGAAAAGTTAATTTCAGATGGTTTACATATGCTCTCTGAATATGAAGGGCAAGAAGGAATATTACGCGTTATAAATGAATTTATCGTAACTGCATCGCGAAATGAAAAGTATCAGAAACGCTTATTTGAAATACAAGAAGATTTCTTAAATGGTTTCCACGATTTATTGAAGAAAGGTGTGGAACTTGACGTTGTGTCACAACATGCAACGGAAGAAAATGCACATACGTTAGCGCTCGTGATCGATAATATGAGTAATTACATGTTAATGGGATTCCAGTTAAAGTATAAAGAAATTTGGATTCGAAATGTGAAAAACGTCATGAAGGAGGAATAAAAGTGAAAATGCAAAAAAACTGGTGGCTCGGTTTTCTTGGATTCATTGGGATTTATAAAATACCCGGTATGATTGAAGCTTTTCAAGCGGATGGAAGCTGGATGAAGTTAATCGGCTTCATTTGGCTACTTTGGTTCGGATATTTTATTCCTGAGAAGAAAGATAATTAAATTACAATTTTCTGTAAAGTTATGTAAAATATAGATTGAGAGTATTCGTATATTAGATTACTAGATTTGGAGTGGTTACATGGATCCATTGAAAAATGAAATTCACCCTGACATGGTCAAGGTGTGGAAAGTTCGTGCTGTAATTGAAGAAGGGATTGGTATTCTTGTCATGTTAGCTTACCTTTTCCTCATGATAAAGTTTGATTGGTGGGCGTGGATTTTGTATGTAATGATTGGGCTAACAGTTGCGTTCGCACCATTTTCGTACTTTTTATTCCCGAAACTACGTCAACGTTATTACAGCTATCAACTAAATGAAGAAGAACTTGAAATTCAGCACGGTCTTTTCGTCGTAAAGCGTGTATTAGTACCGATGATTCGTGTACAGCACGTGACGATTGAACAAGGGCCGATTATGAGAAAATATGACTTAGCAGAATTACACATTTCAACAGCGGCAACTTCTCACAGTATCCCAGGTTTAACGATGTATGAAGCAGAAATGTTGAAAACGAAAATCGCAGAATTAGCGAAAGTGAGTGATGAGGATGTATAAGAGACAGCATCCAATCACGATGTTATTAGAATTAAAAATAACAGACTTTATACCACTCATTATTTTCATGTTTAGCTTAAACGGAAAATTCCCGTTTTGGTATTTAATTCCCGCTGCATTCGGTTTACTCACTGTTTTTTCAGCGTTTGAAAAATGGTATTACACAACGTATTGGGTTGAAAATAACGTATTACATGTAAAACAAGGGCTCTTTGTGAAGAAGGAGAGCTACTTAAATAAAGAACGTGTGCAAACGATTAATACAAGTTCTAACGTGTTATATCAAATGCTTGGCTTAAAAAAGATTCAAATTGAAACAGCTGGCGGGGGTGATGATGCAGAAGTAAGCTTAGCTGGTATTACAGTAGAAGAAGCAACAGAGCTTATTACAATGCTAAATGAGCCAACTCCAGAAGTGAAAGCAGAAGAAACGTTAGACGAAGCAACAGAAAATACAGTAGAAAAAGAAATCATTACAGAAGAAAAACAAGCGACTGAATATAAATTAACTTGGAAAGAAATTTTACTAGCGTCTGTTACATCTGGTCAGTTTGGACTATTATTCTCATTAATCTTTTTCGTGTATCATCAAGTAGATGAGTACATTCCGAAATGGATAGAGAATGGCGTCAAGTCGTATGTAATGAAACATGATATATATGGCTTGATTTTCATGGTAGCCATTTTGATTGTCCTTTCGTGGATTATATCGACAATCGGTTATGCGCTAAAACATGGTGATTTCACGGTGAATCGAAGGAATGACGAAGTCCGCATTTCGCAAGGATTACTTGAGAAAAAAGAACTCGTCCTAAAATTGCACCGTATTCAAGGTATTACGATAAAAGAAAGTATTTTACGTCAGCCATTCGGTTATTGCGTTGTACAAGTAGAGGTGATTCAAAGTAAAGGACTGGGTGACGAGAAAGAAAAAGTTACACTGCACCCAATCATTCGAAAAGATCGCGTACAACAGTTACTCGCGCATTTACAATTACCATACGAACTGAATACAAACATTATTTCATTACCAAAAGCAGCATTACGCCGCTATCTCATTGATAGTTTCATCTTTTTCGCTATGCTAGCAATCCCGCTTATTGGAATAAGTATATACTTTGAAAAGCACTTCATCATGTGGGCATTAATTCCGCTCGCAATTCTCATCTTTACACTTGGATACGCAACATTTAGAACGAATGGTTACAGTGTAAACGGAGAGCAAATTACGCTTGTATATCGCAGCGTCGGCAAATATACAGGACTTGTTAGAAGAAGGCACGTCCAATCAATGGAAAAAACACAATCATACTTCCAGCGCCGTGCAAATCTATGTACGTATAAATTCTCTAACGCATCATCGGATTATAAATTAGAGCATACGAGAGTAGAAGATGCGGAGAGAATGCAGGATTGGTATAAGAAGAAATTAAGTGAGAATTAAATAAAACAGCTCGTCTTTTGCGGAATGCGGGCTATTTTTTTATCCCGCATTAACGGGCAGTAAGATTCCCACCTCAAAATTCAGCAAAAGCAAAGACGTTAGGTGCGGGATCAACTGCCCGTAAAAGCCCGATTGGTGAGGGCTGATAATCAGTGGGGAATGAAAAATCCCCCACTGATTAAAGTTTCACTTTATGTAAAAATAATGAATAATATATAGGGAAGGAAAAGTGAGGTGAATGAGAGTGAGCAAATTTTTAATACCGTATTCGTTTTCTATATTAAGTTTCTTTATTTCAGTAACGGCACTTGATTTATATGATAGGATGGGAAGAAATGATGAGATGACTTCGCCGAACATAATTGGAAAGATAATTCAATCTACTGCGCAAATGGGAGTCCTTACATTGTATTTCGGAGTACCTATTATTTTAGGTGGCTGTCTTCTTGGGGAGTTATTGTTTAGAGGTATCATTTTACGATTTAAACTAAGCTATATTCTATCTTTATTATTATATTTACTTTTAGCTTGTAGTATTGTTTCCGTAACGGTTGGAATTCCAACTACATATGAAGATTCTAATACTACTTTCATGGTAATAACTATAATTTGTGCTGTTACGTTCTTTATGGGGCGGAATATATGGGAGAAAAAACAAGTTAACAATGGAGTGAAATAATGAAATACACATGTCCATGCTGCGGGTATAGAACAATAGAAGAAGAACCACCAGGTACATATGGAATTTGTAATATATGTTATTGGGAAGATGATGAGGTCCAGTTTAACAATCCTGACTTTGAAGGCGGAGCAAATAAAGTTTCGTTAAGACAAGCACAGAAAAATTTCATTGCATTTGGTGCTTGCGAGGAATGTTTTGTGAAATCAGTTAGAAAACCAAATAGTGAAGATGTGAAGGATGCTAGTTGGAAGCAAGTTTGTTAAATAGCTTTAAATAAAAATGTTATTACTCGATGTAACAGGAGTAATAACATTTTTTTGTAGTGAATAAAGAATTAACGCCGTCTGACAAGATAAAACAGTACAGATGATACAGTAATAGGAAGGCCAGTATCCAGAAAAGCTTCTAAAGTAAAGGATAGAAAATCTCTGTTGTTAAGCCACATAAAGAATAAATGATTGTAGGAAATACCTAACACTATAAATAAAGGAATCCCGATTTTTAATTCGTGACTTCCTTTTATTTTTCTATAACAAAATTCACCTAATAAACAACCGATAAGAACGGGAATGCTTCCAAGAATTGAAAACATAACAATAGATATCCAAATCGGTCCCCATGAATCCGCATAATTTGGAGTTTGTGCATACTGTAAAACATTCACAGTGACAGAGAAAACTAGTAAGCATATTAAATAACTAAGAGAAAATTTTTCTAATGGAATCATCCTTATAAAAGTTCACTTTATTTTTATGAACATATAAACCTCTTTAAATTATAGATATAAATATATAAGGATAATCAATTTGTATGCATTTCGTGTTTATGGATATATTTTCAACGAATATAATTGTATAGATGTATAGTCAATCGTGAGTGTTTGATGTTATCATATTGAATGATATGGAAATTTTTAATAGAAGAAGCAACGAACAATTCAAAGGTAATGAAGCCTTTTTTGTATAAAGAAAATATTTATTATTACTCAGCGATATTAAAAATAAGATACGTATTTATATAAATTTAGTAGAAATGGGGGTTTTAAAAAGGAATGAGTATAAGTATAACAAGGCAAAAAATTTTAGCCGCCGCTTCTCAAATTGTTCAATTTAAAGGAGTAGCTAAGTTAACTTTAGAAGCAGTAGCAAAAGAGGCAGGTGTAAGTAAAGGTGGATTATTGTATCACTTTTCAAATAAAGAAGCTTTAATAGAAGGCATGATACTTAAAGGGACAGAGGAGTATCATGGTGCTATTCATAATAAGGCAATGAAAGACTCAAAGAAGAAAGGAAGGTGGGTTCGTTCTTTTGTAGAGGAAAGATTAAGTAATGAGAGAAGAACAGAAGAGTTGTGTAGTAGTATGATGGCAGCATTAATGCTAAAACCTGAATTACTTGAACCGTTACAACAATCATTTCAGCAACTGCAAAATAATATAGAAAATGATGAAATGGATTCAGTTTGTGCCACAATTATTAGATTAGCAGCAGATGGATTATGGTATTCGGAATATTTAGGGGTTGGAAGACTAAGCCCCGAATTAAGAGAAAAAGTGATGCGAGCTCTTATCTATTATTCTTATAAATAGAATATACAAACTATATAATTCACCATTGGTTATTTAATCCATTGGTGAATTTTTTTTTGTTAGAATAATAGAACAATTATATAGAGTGTTGAATTATAACCGTCCAGACGGTATAGTAATATTTGGTTCAAAAGGAAAATGAAACAAAAAAATAATAGAAAAAATTTTTAGCACACTATTCGAAAGGATAGGCCGCAAAGCTTAGAGTCTACGGTAATATATATTGGTTACTAAGATCGTCTGGTTGCACATTTTGATGCAATCAGACGATCTTTTTTATTATATAAATATAATAATCAAGGAGGAAAATATGCAAACGAAGAGTACTAAAAGATACGTTTCAATGATTTCATTAGTTTTTCTAGTATTATTTTCGGTGCTGAATGTATGGGCTCCAGTGATTCAAGCTGCTGTGATGAAAAGTCCAGTAGATGAGATTAACATTTCCCGTACTGATGGCACGACATCTGAACCATATCAGGCTTCAGATGGTATGAAAGTAGAAGTGAAGTGGTCTGCTAAAGAACAGATAAAGAGTGGAGATCAATTTACAATTGATATGCCAAAAGAATTTCGAAAAGATCTTATGAATCTGAGTTTTCCTTTAAAAGATGCTGAAGGAAAAATAGTTGGTACATGTGATATGAAAAATGGTCTATTGACGTGTACTATGGGTGATTACGTAGATGGAAAGAATAACATTAAAGGTTCTTTATTCGTAGAATTCTACTTTAATCTAGAAGCATATGATGGTGTCGAAAAAATTCCATTAGAATTTAACGTTGATGGTCAAATCGTAAATAAAGAAGTAAGTGTAAGTAATACGACAGAGAGACCGCAGCCGCAGCCCAATACAGATAATCTATTGAAGTGGGGTTCTTATAATCAAGAAGATCCGTCCATTGCTGATTGGCTTGTATATGTAAATGCAACTGGAACAGAAATGCAAGATCTTAAATTAACAGATACATTGGGACCTGGGCATGAATTAATTACAGACAGCGTAGTATTAGAAGAGGCTGTATTTGAAGATGGTTATGCACCAACAAATATTAAGCCAGCAGATTTATCTAAAATTAAAATCAATGCAACGAAAACTGGATTTACAATTGAATTTCCAGACAGTTCAAAAGGTTATATTTTAAGATATAAAACAAAGATTACCAATCCCGCTGCAAAGCCTCATAAAAATACAGTGAAATTAGAAGGCAAAAATATTAAAACTGAAGAAAAAGTAGGAGAAGTATTCGTAAGTGGTGGGGGAGGAACTGGTTCAGGCGACGATCATCCACCTAGTATTGAAAAGAATATAGTTGATGAGAGTGGTAAGCTTGTAGAGAATGAGCAGCTAACACAAATGGATCAAGTTATTCAATACCAAGTTGGTACACATATACCAAACGATCCTCCTAAATACACATCTATGGTAATTAGTGATGATTTAGAAGATGTATTAGAAGTATTAGAGGCAAAAGTGTATGATCAAAATGGCCAAGATATTACCTCTAAAGGAACACTAAAGATAGATAAACAAAAAAGTGAAGTAACATTTACGTTCGGTGAGAGTTTTGACTATAAGTCATATGAAGACCAGATAATTAACTTGAATATTAAGGCGAAAATTAAAGCTGATGCAGACTTATCTTCTTACGTAGATAAGAAGATTCCTAATAAAGCAGAATTACATTTTGATGATAAGAAATTAACATCAAATGAAGTAACGGTTACGCCGCCTGAACCTCCAAAAGACGGTACAGTAGCTATTCATAAAATAGATGCTGAGGATCCGACTAAAGAGTTAACAGGTGCCGAATTTGAAGTTCGAGATAGTGAGGATAAGGTTGTTGCAGTACTGAAAACAGGCGAAAAAGGTTTTTCAGCACCTCAAACTTTAACTCCTGGGACGTATAAAGTTTATGAAAAAGTAGCACCAGAAGGATATCAAAAATTAAAAGAACCAGTAGAGGTTACACTTCAAGCTGGAGAAACAAAAACAATTGAAATTAAAAATACTATACAAAAGGGTCAAATTGAATTAAAGAAAATTGATTCGGAAAATGGTGAAAAGCCATTAGCAAATGCAGAGTTTGACATAGTAAAAGACGGTGTAGTAGTCGAACATATTGTTACAGATAAAGATGGTAAGGCAATTTCTAAACCGTTAGCACTAGGAAAATATATTTTAAAAGAAACGAAAGCTCCTGAAGGATACCAATTAAAAGAAAAAGAGTTCGAAGTAAATGTAACAGGGGACGGCATATTCCCAATAACAGTAGAAAATGCAATGGTAGACAAAGGTAATGTAGAAATTACAAAAGTGGACAAAGAAAGCGGTGCAGTATTAGCGGGTGTCGAATTTGAAGTCCAAGATGAGAAAGATAAAGTGGTAAGAAAAGTAGTAACAGATAAAGATGGAAAAGCAAACGTTTCAGATCTATCGGTAGGAAAGTACAAATTAGTAGAGACGAAAAGCTTACCAGGTTACAAGAAACTAACAGAATCAGTATCATTTGAAATTAAAAAAGGTATGACAGAAGTTTTATCATTGAAAGTAGAAAATGAGCAGTTAGACAAAGGCTCATTAGAAATTACAAAAGTAGATAAAGACAGCCAAAAAGCACTAGCAGGCGTAGTCTTCGAAGTGCAAGATGAAAACGGTAAAGTAGTAACAGAAGTAAAAACAGACAAAGATGGTAAAGCAAAAATCTCTGATTTATCAATAGGAAAATACAAATTAGTAGAGATGAAAAGCTTACCAGGTTACAAAAAGCTAACAGATCCAGTATCATTTGAAATTACAAAAGGTATGACGACAGTCTTATCATTGAAAGTAGAGAATGAGCAGTTAGATAAAGGCTCAGTAGAAATTACAAAAGTAGATAAAGACAGTCAAAAAGCATTAAAAGGCGTAATCTTTGAAGTGCAAGATGAAGCTGGAACGGTAGTAAAGGAAGTAAAAACAGATAAAAATGGTAAAGCGAAAATCTCTGATTTATCAGTAGGAAAGTACAAATTAGTAGAGAAAGAAAGTTTACCAGGCTATAAGAAACTACCAGAGCCATTATCGTTTGAAATTACAAAAGGCATGACCGAGATGTTATCATTAAAAATAGAAAATGAAATGGTAGATACGGGAAATATAGAGATAACAAAGATAGATAAAGATAATAAAGCACCGTTAGCGGGAGTAATATTCATCGTCCAAGATGAAAAGGGTAATGAAGTTAAAAAAGTAACAACAGATAAAGCTGGAAAAGCAAATGTTTCAGATTTACCTGTAGGAAAGTATGACTTAGTAGAGGTAGAAAGTTTACCTGGTTATAAAAAGCTAGAAAAACCAATATCATTTGAAATTAAAAAAGGCATGACCGAAGTCCTATCATTAAAAGTAGAAAATGAAATGGTGGATACAGGGAATGTCGAGATAATAAAAATAGATAAAGATAGTAAAGCACCATTAGAAAATGTTGTATTTGAAGTACGTGATTCAAAAGGAAAAGTAGTTGCAAAAGTAAAAACGGATAAAGAAGGAAAAGCAAATGTTTCAGATTTATCCATTGGGAAGTATGAGTTGGTGGAAGTAGAGACACCAGCGGGATACAAACCACTTGAAAAACCAATTTCATTCGAAATTGAAAAGGGTAGAATAACAGCACTACAATTAACTGTCGAAAATGAATTAGTGGATACAGGAAATGTAGAAATTACAAAAGTAGACAAAGAAAATAAAGATGTTTTAGCTGATGCAGTATTTGAGATTCAAGGTGAAGCAGGACAAGTAGTCGCTAAAATAACGACAGATAAAAAAGGACAAGCACAAGTTACTAATTTATCAGTTGGCACATACAAATTAGTAGAAGTAAAAGCACCAAAGGGATATAAACAATTAATAGATCCAATTACTTTCCAAATTGAAAAAGGTATGACGAAATCTCTTGTTTTAACAGTAGAAAATGAAATGTTAGACAAGGGTAACATAGAAATTACAAAAGTAGATAAAGACAGTCAAAAAGCATTAGCAGGCGTAGTCTTTGAAGTGCAAGATGAGCAGGGAAAAGTGGTAGCCGAAGTAACGACAGATAAAGAAGGAAAAGTGAAAGTCTCAGACTTATCTGTAGGAAAGTACAAATTAGTAGAAAAAGCAGGCTTACCAGGTTACAAACAATTAACAGAACCAGTATCGTTTGAAATCAAAAAAGGTATGACGAAAGTTTTATCATTGAAAGTAGAGAACGAGCTGTTAGATAAAGGTTCAGTAGAGATTACAAAAGTGGACAAAGAAAGTGGCGCAGTATTAGCGGGCGTAACATTCGAAGTGCAAGACGAAAAAGATAAAGTAGTAACGAAAGTAACGACAGATAAAGAAGGAAAAGCAAACGTTTCAGATTTATCAGTAGGGAAATATAAGCTAGTAGAGGTAGAAAGCTTACCAGGATATAAAAAACTAGCAAAACCAGTATCGTTTGAAATTAAAAAAGGTATGACAGAAGTTTTATTACTAAAAGTAGAGAATGAACAGTTAGATAAAGGTTCAGTAGAAATTACAAAAGTAGATAAAGACAGTCAAAAAGTATTAGAAGGCGTAGTCTTCGAAGTACAAGATGAGCAAGGAAAAGTAGTAACAGAAGTAACGACAGATAAAGAAGGAAAAGCAAAAATCTCAGACTTATCTGTAGGAAAGTACAAATTAGTAGAGAAAGAAAGCTTACCAGGCTATAAAAAACTAACAGAACCAGTATCGTTCGAAATTAAAAAAGGTATGACAGAAGTCCTATCATTGAAAGTAGAGAACGAACAGTTAGATAAAGGTTCAGTGGAAATTACAAAAGTAGATAAAGACAGTCAAAAAGTATTAGAAGGCGTAGTCTTCGAAGTACAAGACGAAAAAGATAAAGTAGTAACGAAAGTAACGACAGATAAAGAAGGAAAAGCAAACGTTTCAGATTTATCAGTAGGGAAATATAAGCTAGTAGAGGTAGAAAGCTTACCAGGCTATAAAAAACTAGCAAAACCAGTATCGTTTGAAATTAAAAAAGGTATGACAGAAGTTTTATTACTAAAAGTAGAGAATGAACAGTTAGATAAAGGTTCAGTAGAAATTACAAAAGTAGATAAAGACAGTCAAAAAGCATTAGAAGGCGTAGTCTTTGAAGTGCAAGATTCAAAAGGAAAAGTAGTAACGAAAGTAACAACAGATAAAGAAGGAAAAGCGAAAATTTCAGGTCTATCTGTAGGAAGTTACAAACTAGTAGAAGTAGAAAATTTACCAGGCTACAAAAAACTAATAGGGCCAGTATCGTTTGAAATTAAAAAAGGTATGACAGAAGTCTTATCACTAAAAGTAGAGAATGAACAGTTAGATAAAGGTTCAGTAGAAATTACAAAAGTAGATAAAGACAGTCAGAAAGCATTAGAAGGCGTAGTCTTTGAAGTGCAGGATGAAAAAGGCAAAGTAGTAACGAAAGTAACAACAGATAAAGAAGGGAAAGCGAAAGTTTCAGATCTATCAGTAGGAAAATACAAATTAGTAGAAACGGAAAGCTTACCAGGTTACAAAAAATTAACAGAATTAGTATCATTCGAAATCAAAAAAGGTATGACAGAAGTCTTATCACTAAAAGTAGAGAATGAACAGTTAGATAAAGGTTCAGTAGAAATTACAAAAGTAGATAAAGATAGTCAGAAAGCATTAGAAGGTGTAGTCTTTGAAATCCAAGATGAAGCAGACAAAGTAGTAACGAAAGTAAAAACAGATAAAGAAGGAAAAGCGAAAATTTCAGATCTATCTGTAGGAAGTTACAAATTAGTAGAAGTAGAGAATTTACCAGGCTACAAAAAACTAACAGAGCCAGTATCATTCGAAATCAAAAAAGGTATGACAGAGGTTTTATCACTAAAAGTAGAGAATGAACAGTTAGATAAAGGTTCAGTAGAAATTACAAAAATGGCTGCTGAAAGTAAGAATGTATTATCAGGGGCAGTCTTTGAAGTTCATGACGAAAAAGGAAAAGTAGTAACGAAAGTAACAACAGATAAAGAAGGGAAAGCGAAAGTCTCAGATTTATCTGTAGGTCACTACACACTTGTAGAAGTAGAAGCACCAAAGGGTTATGAAAAATTAACTAATCCAATTCCATTTGAAATTACAAAAGGAATGATAAGTCCAGTTCAATTACAAGTATTAAACAAATTGACTTCTTTAGCACCACCAGGCCCAGAG
>NZ_VEDW01000003.1:344695-629980 GCF_007678085.1 Bacillus cereus
GAAACCAGAAACAACGGATCCAGAGAAACCAGAAACAACGGATCCAGAGAAACCAGAAACAACGGATCCAGAGAAACCAGAAACAACGGATCCAGAGAAACCGGGAACAACGAATCCAGAAAAACCAGAAACAACGGATCCAGAAAAACTGGGAACAACGGATCCAGAAAAACCAGAAACAATGAATCCAGAGAAGCCTGAAAAAGAATTACCGAAAACAGGACAGAAAATGCCTGTGGAACCATATATGGGAGCACTTCTTATTATGATGAGTTTTGGATTGCTCGTATTAGGTAGAAAACAGCAGAGATAATAAAAATGAAAAGGTATCCTCCAAGTATTGGAGGATACCTTTTTTATTTGGCATGAAAAAACATTTAGCAAAAGAACTCGATGCAAATAGAAACAAAAAGGAAGAAAAAAATCGTCCTATTTTCTTAATATGGTTATATCAAAAATAACATATATTTAATGTGAAAATAAAAGGTTAAAGGTCTTCGTAATGTTTGGGTGAAAAAAGAGTTATCTATGTAATTAATTTGAGTACTTTAAGACAGAGGGCTTTTTCCTAAAGTGTTCAAAGGATGATAGTCCAATAGCAGGTGGAAGATGAAACTCGTTTTAGCACTGTATTAACACCTTGAAATATAGATAGGGGAAAATAATGTAAAAAAAACTATTGTATATTTAAAAACTTTATGTTACATTTGTGTTACAGAAAAGTTACAAACGGTAAATTATGTTACAGTTTGTTTTCTTTTGTTTTTCTTTATGTTACGAAAATATGTAAAACTAAAAAAATAGCAACCTAAAAATAGTTTTTCTATGTGTATAAGAGTGTGTGTAGTAAAGAGCCTGGTGAGAGCTTTACGCACATTATTAAAATTCCTTTCTGTCTTTAAAAGAAGAAAACCAACTACCAACTATTTAGGAGTTTTAAGTAATGATAGTAAATGAAATGTACTTCCTTTCCCACACACAAAGTACATCTTTATTTTCAGTCTAATTACTACACAGACTTTTATACATATGCTGTTATTGTTTTAGGGATATATAGGAGGAGAAAAAATGAAAAAGTTATTAATGGTAATTGGACTTACGTTTTTAATGTTAGCTGGATGTAGTAATGGGAATTTTGACAAAGCAATGGATGAAGGGAAGACCGCGTTAACGAATAAAGAATATAAAAATGCTTTATCATCATTTGAAAAAGCGTTAGATGAGAAAAAAGACGATTCAGATGCAAAGATGCTTGTAGAACAAACGAAAGTAATGATTGAAGCAGTGAAGTTAAAAGAAGAAACAAAGATAGAAGAATCAATCAAATCATTTGAAAAAGTAGAGAACATGAAGAATGGAAATGCTACGCTTGTAAAACAAGCGAAGGAAGAACGAACAGCATTACTAGCCATCTTAGAGCAAAAAAAGAAGTATAGCGAGCAACTGACGAAAAGTGAAGAGTTAATAAGTAAGAAAAATTATGCAGAAGCGAAAGATATATTAAATAAGCTAGTTGCAGAAACAAAAGATAACAAGAATCTTGAAGAATATAATAAAAAAGCAGTAGGATTAGTTACTAAAATAAATGAAGAAGAAAAAATGGCAAAGAGTGAAGCAACAGCGAAGGCACAAAAAACAAATGCAGTAACGAATCAAAAAGTAGCAACAGAAAAGACTCAAAAAACTGAGGCAGAAAAAAATCAAAAGGTAGCAGCAGAAAAGAACGAAAAAACTGAGGCAGAAAAGAATCAGAAGGTAGTAACAGAAAAGAACGAAAAAACTGAGGCAGAAAAGAATCAGAAGGTAGTAACAGAAAAGAACCAAAAAGTAGAGACAGGAAAGACTCAAGATGCATTTACTTTTGAGAAAGCGAAAGCATATATCAAAAATGAATATAAAGAAGACTATGATTACACGCTAGAAAATACGCAAGTAGAGAATGGAAAGAAATATTATCAAATAAGAGTGCATACGACATATAAAATAGAAGGTGCAGGTGGACCAGGATTTACTGGTGTATTTAAAGTATTCGAAGATGGTACAATCGTTGAAATGCACTAAATTGATGGAAAAGGTATCCTCAAAGTATATGAGGGTACCTTTTTTTACATAAAAAAAGGCATCTAGCAAAAGTACTAGATGCAAATAAAAACACAAGGGAAAATAAATATCTTCCCGTTTCCCGTAAGTAATTATATCAAAAAATTTATAAAAAACTAGCTTTATTTTTTATATCTTTGATGTGTAAAGCTATGAAAGTATAAGATTACACTGTTTTCATAGTGTTTTATTGAAAAAAGGAGCTGTGTATATGATTAATTTTAAACCAGAAAATTTAAACCAACTATTAAAAGTGATGCTAATTAGTGCGAATAAGTCGTATGATGCGATTAAAGATTATGAATTTACGGGAGAAGAAGTAGTATTCCGTGTAGACTTCGAATATATTGACGTTTCTTTAATGATTGTAGATATGTTAGGAAGATCAGCTTCTAAATTCACCATTTTGCCATATGCTCGTCCGAATACGAATGAAATAGATTACATTCAGTTTCAAGTGTATGCGATTAATGAAGGGAATTTTAAAGAAATGATGGATACGATGTGAAAAACTATAATTTTACAAATATGTATATACCAACTAATATATAATTAATACATTCATATAATTGGAGTGATGAGATGCAGCCATTAGAAAGGGAAATTCATTCTAATATGCTGAAAGTGTGGAGGGTTCACGCTTTAATTGGGGCGGCAGTTATACTAGCAGTCGTAATTGCATATTTCTTTTTTATGATCAATTTTAATTGGTGGGGCTGGTTGTTTGGCTTGTTAGTAACAGGCGCTATTACATTTATCCCGCTTGATTATTTTGTGTTTCCAAATTTACGTCAACGTTATTATAGTTACAGATTAAATGAAGAAGAGATTGAGATACAAAAGGGAATGTTCGTTGTGAAACGCGTACTCATTCCGATGATGCGTGTGCAGCACGTAACGATTGAACAAGGACCGATTATGAGAAAGTATAATTTAGCAGAATTACATATTTCCACAGCAGCAACTTCTCATAGTATTCCAGGTTTAACAAAAGAAGAAGCAGAGCAGCTGAAAAGACAAATTGGAGAACTTGCGAAAGTGAGTGATGAGGATGTATAAGAGGCAACATCCGATCACGATATTGTTAGGTATTAGGATTTCGAGTTTATTTCCACTTATTATCCTTGTTATGTTTAAACCTGAAGAACAAGTGAAACCTTGGTATTTCTTTTATCTTTTCATCTTGTTTATTATATTTATTATGGCAATTTTCTCAGCTATAAAATGGTATTTCAAAGTGTACTGGGTTGAAAATAATATTGTACATATAAAGCACGGTGTGTTCGTTAAGAAGGAAAGCTACTTAAATAAAGAACGTGTGCAAAATATTAGTACGTCTTCTAACATCATTTATCAAGTGCTTGGATTGACGAAATTAAACATAGAAGTAGCCGGCGGTGGTACTGAGCCGGAAGTGATGTTAGCTGGCATTAGAGAAAGTGAAGCGAAGGAACTGATTTCTTTATTACATAAAGAGAGAAGCATTGTGACTGAAGAAGAGCCCGCGACGACAGAAAATAAAACAATTTATCAGTTAACAGCGAAAGAAATTTTATTCGCATCTATTACATCTGGTAGATTCGGATTAGTATTTTCTATGTTAGTCATCCTTTACACAGAGTTTAATCAATTTCTACCAGAATGGCTCATCAATAAAGTAGAAGCGTATGTAATGGATAACGGTGTATATGAATTAATCGTTATGGCCGCGATTTTAATGGCAGTTTCGTGGGTCATTTCAACAGCTGGTTATGCGTTAAAATATGCGAACTTTAAAATAGAGCGAAAAGGAAATGAAATTCGCATCGTACAAGGGTTATTTGATAAGAAAGAGTTTGTTTTAAAATTACATCGCATTCAAGCGATCACGGTGAAAGAAGGCATTCTCCGTCAACCTTTCGGTTATTGTTCTGTTGAAGTAGAAGTTATTCAAAGTATAGAAGCGGCTGGAAATGAAGTAATGCTACATCCCTTTATGAAAAAGAAAGATGTCCAGCAGTTACTTACGTATTTACAGTTACCGTATGAAACGGAAGAGGAAATCTTTCACTTACCGAAAGCTGCATTACGTCGTTACGTAATAATGGGCTGGATTACAAGTGCAGTGCTTGCTGTGCCGATCGTCGGTGCGAGTATATATTTTAAGCAAAATATGGCGTTATTCACTTTAATACCACTATTTATCGCATTTACGCTACTTGCATATGCCCGGTATAAAAGTGGTAGATATATGATACGAGACAATCAGTTAGTCATGGTATACCGCGGCCTGGCAAAATATACAGGAATTATGCGAAGAAGGCATGTTCAAGCAGTAGGATACAATCAATCGTATTTTCAAAAGAAAGACGAGCTATGTACAGCTGCCGTATCAGTAGCGGGACATAAATATAAAGTGAAGCATATGCGAAAAGAAGATGCGCTGCGCATATATAATTGGTACAAAGAAAAAGGAAACACCGGTGCGTAATGGTGTTTCCTTTTTTCTGTCGTGATTTGTCGATAAGTCGATCTATTCGAAAAATCGCTGATATAATTTCATGTACCGCATCCCTGAAGGAACTACAGTACAAAAGAACTTAAACTAACACATCAAAAGTAGTCACAAATGACGGACGAGAGAAAATACTTTTCTGCTGTTCCGCATGCGGATGAGCCTGAGATGGAGCTTGTCCTTCTGCTTGTGCAGGGCGTTTTTTGTGAGCGTTTTCGAATGAACGTGATTCTGTCCAGTCTTTAAAGTTCTGCTCCGTTTCCCACATCGTTAAGATGACATATGTATCGTTACTTAATGGGCGAAGAACGCGAATCGCTTGGAAACCTGGTTCGTTTTCGATAAGGCCTGCGCGGTTTTTAAAACGATTTTCAAATACTGGGCGACCTTCGTCTGTTACAGAAATGTTGTTACAAACGATATAGCCAGGTTGTCCTTTAAATTCGCCAACAGCGTCTAATACGTCATACTGAAGAGAACCTTCTACAGATTCTTCTGTATTTTCTTTATAAAACATATCTTTTTCATTATTTTTTGCAGTGAAATGTGCTTGTTCTAGAGGTGTTTCGTATGAAATAATAGCCTTCATTTTAATGCCCCCTTTAATTATTTGTTTCTATTATATCAACTCTCTTAAAAAACTTCGAAGATTATATACATAAAGATACTTCTTTTTCAAATAATAAATGTACCATCATTTGGAAAGAAGGACGATGTATGAAGAAAGTAAAGTGGACTTTATTAGGTGGGTTAGCAACGCTCGTATTAGCGGTTGTACTTTATAAACTTATCGTGTTAGCTGGTGGCTATATGATGGATGAAAAGCAGCTCGTTTTCCACTCTTCATCACGTATCGTTGACCAGAAAGGGAAAGAAATTACGAAATTATACGTAGAAAATAGAGATCTCGTACCAATCGAACAAATTCCAAAATACGTGCAGCAGTCATTTATTGCGGTGGAAGATTCTCGTTTTTATGAGCATCAAGGAATTGATTACCCGTCTATATTCCGGGCTCTTTATAAAGATACGTTAGCTGGAGAAAAGGTAGAAGGCGGTAGTACCATTACGCAGCAACTCGCTAAAAATGTCTTTTTAACTCGGGAAAAAACAGTTACACGTAAATTGAAGGAAGTCGCAATTTCTCTTCAATTAGAGCAAAAATATACGAAGCAACAAATTCTTGAAATGTATATGAATCATATTTACTTTGGCCATGGGGCTTACGGTATTCAAGCGGCAGCAAAGTTGTATTTTAATAAAAATGTGGAAGATTTAACAGTAGAAGAGGGAGCAATGCTTGCAGGCCTTCCGAAGTCGCCAAACGGATATTCACCTTATTTCTCTCCAGAGAAGAGTAAGGAGCGCCGTGATCTCGTATTGTCGCTTATGCATAAACAAGGCTATTTGACTGCAGAAGAAAGTGTACGTTATCAAGGAAAGACAATTGCTCTATATAAAAACTTAGATGAGAATGAGCTCGCATATATGCCGTATATTGATATGGTTATAGATGAAGCAGCACGTTTATACGGGTTGTCTCATCAAGAAGTACTTCGCGGAGGATACACGTTTGTCGTTCCGATGGATGAAAAAATTCAAAAGGTAGCGTATAACCAGTTTCAGGATGCAAGGAATTTCCCTGGTAAAGAAGAGGGGGCGCAAGGTGCTTTTTTATTAATGGATAATCGTACGGGTGGAATTAAAGCGGCGATTGGCGGAAGAAAGTACGTCCCGAGAGGATTTAATCGTGTTTTTGCAAAAAGACAACCGGGTTCTGTGTTAAAACCACTTATCGTCTATGCACCAGCACTCGAAACGAAAAAGTATAATCCATATTCTTTATTGACGAATGAAAGACATTCTTTTGAAGGCTATGAACCTCGAAATTATAACCATGCGTATTCGAAAGAAATGACGATGTACGATGCGATTTTAGAGTCAGCAAATGTACCGGCAGTTTCTTTATTAAATGAGTTAGGGGTAGAAGAAGGAAAGCAATATTTAGAGAAAGGTAATGTTCATATTGCCGATGCAGGTTTAAGTACAGCGCTTGGCGGACTGAAAAATGGTGTTTCCACATTTGATCTTGTGAAAATGTATCGTGCGTTTTTAGCAAATGGTGATATTATTGAGCCGCATGTTATTGATAAAGTGTTAAATAGACACGGCGCGGTTATTGGAGAATCGCCAAAAGTAGAAACGAAAATTTTCTCGAAACAAACGGCATGGTATATGACGAAAATGCTTGAAGGAGTTGTAAAGGAAGGGACAGCAAAAGCCGGTGAATATAACGGGGCGTTAGCTGGGAAAACAGGTACAACTTCACTGCCAAATGACGATAATGGAGCTAGAGATATGTGGTTCGTTGGCTATACGCCAAATTTAGTAGGCGCTGTTTGGATTGGGTATGACCGTACGGATAAAGAGCATCAGTTGCAAGGAGAAAGTGCATCAGCAACGAAATTGTTTAAGAAAATTTTAACGAAGGCAAATGTAGAAAAGAAAGGGCAGTTTATGAAGCCAGAAGGTGTGGAAACAATCGGTGCTCCGATTCGTCTGCGCAAAATTGAAGATGTGAAAATGAAATTAGCGTTTAGCCCTTTCGGTTTATTTAAAGCGAAACTAAGCTGGACGCCACTTCCTGATGATAGAATTATGTATCGAATTTATAGAGTAGAAAACGGAATCCATACGCATGTAGGCACTGTAAATGGTGCTGGAGAATATGAAGAAAAGTTCGTTAACATCTTTTCAAAACCGAGTTTTTACGTTGTGCCATATAACACACAAACGAATCGTGAGGGAGAAAAGTCAAAAGTAGCTAAACCATAGTTTTTCTCTGTGTTATAATAAGAATGTTGTGAAAATAGTAAGCGTTTTTAAGAATGTTTGTGTCAATTTAATGAACAACGTACATAATATTATGCATTTTGTTTTTACAAGCTGTATAGTAAAAAAAGATAAATATCGAACGTATTCGAAGCATTGGTAAGGAAGGGAGCAAGGGTCTTGGTAAGAAATATAAATGAGACATTTTTAAAAGCATGTAGGGGGGAACGTACTGATTATGTACCAGCATGGTATATGCGTCAGGCAGGTCGTTCGCAGCCGGAATATAGAAAGATAAAAGAAAAGTATTCTTTATTTGAAATTACACACAATCCAGAGTTATGTGCTTACGTTACAAAGTTGCCAGTTGATCAATATAACGTAGACGCAGCAATTCTGTATAAAGATATTATGTCACCACTACCTGCAATTGGTGTGGATGTAGAAATTAAATCAGGTATTGGTCCAGTTATTGATAATCCAATCCGTTCTTTACAAGACGTAGAAAAACTAGGGGAAATCAATCCAGAAGATGACGTACCGTACATATTAGATACGATTCGTTTATTAACGACAGAAATGCTAGACGTACCGTTAATCGGTTTTTCAGGAGCTCCATTTACATTAGCGAGCTATATGATTGAAGGCGGTCCATCTCGTAATTATCATAATACGAAAGCGTTCATGTATGCAGAGCCGAAAGCTTGGTTCGCTTTAATGGATAAGCTAGCTGATATGGTTATTACATATTTAAAAGCGCAAATTAACGCAGGAGCAAAAGCAGTTCAAATTTTCGATTCTTGGGTTGGAACAGTAAATGTAGCAGATTACCGCGTATTTATTAAACCAGCAATGGAGCGTATTTTTACAGAAGTTCGTCCGATGGGTGTACCAATGATTATGCACGGCGTAGGAGCTGCACACTTAGTAAACGAATGGCACGACTTACCGCTTGATGTAGTAGGCTTAGATTGGCGCTTACCGATCGAAGAGGCACGCACGCGTGGCGTTCATAAGGCAGTGCAAGGTAACATGGATCCTTCATTCTTACTTGCGCCATGGTCTGTTATTGAAGAACATGTAAAAGGTATTTTAGATCAAGGGATGAAACAGCCAGGTTATATCTTTAACTTAGGACACGGTGTATTCCCAGAAGTAAATCCAGATACATTAAAACGTTTAACTACATTTATTCATGAATACTCTAAAGGACAGTTAGCGAAGTAAAGGAGCATTGCTGTATGAAAAAGAAAATTGGTTTGCTTGTAATGGCATACGGAACGCCATATAAAGAAGAAGATATTGAACGTTACTATACACATATTCGCAGAGGAAGAAAGCCAAGTCCTGAAATGCTAGAAGATTTAACAGAGCGTTACCGTGCAATTGGTGGTATTTCTCCTTTAGCTACTATTACATTAGAGCAAGCTAAAAAGTTAGAACAGCGTTTAAATGAAGTACAAGATGAAGTAGAGTACCATATGTATCTTGGCTTAAAACATATCGAACCGTTCATTGAAGATGCAGTGAAAGATATGCATAACGACGGTATACAAGATGCAATCGCACTTGTTCTTGCACCGCACTATTCTACATTTAGCGTGAAATCGTATGTAGGACGAGCACAAGAAGAAGCAGAGAAACTTGGAAACTTAACAATTCACGGCATTGATAGCTGGTATAAAGAACCGAAATTCATCCAGTACTGGGTTGATGCAGTGAAAGGTATATATAACGGTATGGCAGAAGCAGAACGTGAAAAGGCAGTATTAATCGTATCTGCACATAGCTTACCAGAAAAAATTATCGCACTTGGCGATCCATATCCAGATCAATTAAATGAAACAGCTGACTATATTGCAAGAGGTGCTGAAGTAGCAAACTATGCAGTAGGTTGGCAAAGTGCAGGAAACACGCCAGATCCTTGGATTGGTCCAGATGTACAAGATTTAACGAGAGAATTAAATGAAAAGTACGGTTATACTTCATTCGTATACGCACCAGTTGGATTTGTTGCGGAACATTTAGAAGTTTTATATGACAACGACTTTGAATGTAAAGTTGTAACAGATGAAATTGGCGCGAAATATTATCGTCCAGAAATGCCAAATGCATCGGACGCATTTATTGATTGCTTAACAGATGTTGTATTAAAGAAAAAAGAATCTGTAATGTAAAAAGAAAGGGGGAGCCTGCTTGAGGAAAAAAGTTGTAATCATCGGCGGTGGCATCACAGGATTAACAACAATGTATAACTTACAAAAAGATATTCGTGACAACAACTTGCCGATCGATACATTACTGATAGAAGCATCCGGTAAACTTGGCGGGAAAATTCAAACCGTTCGAAAAGATGGATTTACAATTGAACGCGGTCCTGATTCTTTCTTAGCACGAAAAGAAAGTGCAGCAAGATTAGCGAAAGAATTAGGTCTTGGCGATGAACTTGTAAATAATAAGGCCGGTCAATCATTTATCCTCGTAAACAATCGGTTACATAAAATGCCGACCGGATCAATGATGGGAATTCCAACGCAAATTACGCCGTTTCTATTTTCCGGGCTGTTCTCCCCAATTGGTAAACTAAGAGCTGGTTTTGATCTGTTAATGCCGAGATCAAAGCCAGTATCTGACCAATCACTCGGGCGTTTTTTCAGACACCGCCTCGGAAACGAAGTGGTTGAAAATTTAATAGAACCATTACTATCGGGTATTTATGCAGGAGATATTGATGAAATGAGCTTAATGTCAACATTCCCGCAAATGTATCAAATTGAGCAGAAACATCGCAGTATTTCACTCGGTATGCGTACACTTGCCCCGAAAAAAGAGACATCTGAACCGAAAAAAGGAATCTTCCAAACAGTGAAAACAGGTTTAGAATCTATCGTAGAATCTCTCGAAGTGAAGATGCATGAAGGTACGATAATAAAGGGTACTCGCATTGAAAAAGTTGCAAAACTCGGTGATGGTTATATGATTACTCTTAGTAACGGAAAAGAAATAGAAGCGGACGCGGTCGTAGTGGCAAGCTCACATAAAGTATTGCCATCTATGTTTGCGCAGTACAAGCAGTTTCGTTTCTTCCGCAACATTCCGTCCACATCAGTTGCGAATGTAGCAATGGCATTCCCGAAATCAGCCATTCAGCGCGATATTGATGGCACAGGGTTTGTCGTATCTCGAAATAGTGATTACACAATTACAGCATGTACGTGGACACATAAAAAATGGCCACATACAACGCCAGAAGGAAAAATGCTACTTCGTTGTTATGTTGGACGCCCTGGTGATGAAGCAGTTGTAGAACAAACAGAAGAGGAACTCGTTCAGCTTGTACTAGAAGATTTACGAAAGACGATGGATATTACAGAGGATCCAGAATTTACAGTCGTAAGTCGCTGGAAAGAAGCAATGCCCCAATATACAGTAGGCCATAACGAGCGAATGAAGAAACTTACAACATTTATGGAAAAAGAGTTGCCAGGTATATACTTGGCAGGTAGTTCTTACGCTGGTTCTGGTCTTCCGGACTGTATTGATCAAGGTGAGAAAGCCGCAAAGCGTGTACTCTCTCATTTGGAGAAAGTAATGGATACCGAATTAATTGCACAATAAAGTGAAACGCCTTCAATCACATTGAAGGCGTTTTGTTATTTATTCACCAATAAACATATATAAGTTATTTGGCTTTATAACAGCATCTCCTGCATAAATAACCCACTCTGTTAAGTTATCAAAATCTAACTGATAACTATTTCCTTCACTCATATCTTTTATAAAATATGGTTCATTAATGAGTATTCCTTGAATGAAATCTTCCGTAATTTCTTGCATTTCAAACCACATATGTTCACTTTTTCCTTCTTCGTAGGAGACACCAAACTTAGCGAGGAAACGAAAATCTTCATTCGATTGTTCAATGTGAAAAATGTTACTGAAATACCCGAAAGTATTCTTCGCATTGTAAGCCATACGATCGGTTTCACTATTTGTTTTATAGAACATGAGCCCTGTAGCTTCCTCGTGTTCTTGGAAAAAGCTTTCAATATATTCTTCTGAAGTATTAAATTTGAATAAGAGAACGGATGGAGATTGATGGTATTCATCTCGGTCATCCATACCGCCAAGAAATACGTTTTGCGCATCTATTGGTTGTAGTTTTACTTCTTCATCCTCAATTGAAGATAATTGATCCATACTCGTTTTATGCCCAATATAAGATAATCCTTTTTCCCATGGAACAGCTACTGTATGTATAGAACCTTGCTGACTATGCGCGATAACGATAGGCTCATTCATAGGAACTTGTCCATTCTCAACGGCATTATTAGCAAAGGTTTGAAAGAGGTCACCAATACCGTAGTAGGAAGAAATGCGATTTGGAATAATTAATTCTATTTCTGTTACACCTGCTCTTAAAAGGCCATGTGTATGAAACCAATATTGCGTAGGCTCACCGTCTTTATCGTCTTCATAAACGGAATGAATAACGTACAAGTCAGGAATGTCAGGTAATAATTCATTTTCAACGTGATATTCAATATAGCTTCTAGATATCACTTTCATTGCGGCACTTGAATCGATTACAAATAACAAGTCTGGAGCGAGGTTCCATAAAAACTGTAATTGCTGGAAAAAGCAGTCCAGCACATCGCCTACAAATAGCGTACGAGTAAAAATTTCAGTGCCATAAGCAGCATCTTCAAAATGACGATCTACGATTGTAGAATCTTGTCTATTGTACATTTTATATTCTTCTGGTTCATTCGCTTCATCAATATGCAGTTCATACGGTATGATGGTTTCATCCATATGTAACTCAACAATAAGGCTTGTCTCATCACTAAAAATAATTTTTAACTCATCAACTTTAGTAGCGATCGTTTCTAGCCGCTGTTTTAACTGCTCAATTGTAATTCTAGTTGGTATAACGGCAATCATATCTGAAAAATGACGTTCTAATGTTCCATTCATAGCTGCGCGGTATGTTTCTGTTTGCACTTCCATCCAATCACTCCTATTCAAATGAATCCATTTACATGCCAGTTAAATTTCGATATTTTCTGTTTTCTCTCTCTAACATTATAGAGCGCATTCGTAGAAGGTGTAAAATTATTATTTTGTATTATAGTTTGAAAGCTTGTAAATTAAATAAATTTTTTGTAAAACTTGTCGAAATGTAGTTCTATATAACGAATCATTTGATATGATAGAAATGCTGAGAAAATATGAAATAGGGAGAGGAAAATGGCTGTGAAGAAATTGTTAAGTGTCTTTTTATCATTCATACTATTGCTTTCATTTACTGGAACTATAGTACAAGCAGAAGAAACTACTTCTATGTCAGTAGAAAAAGCAATTCAAGTAATTAAGGAGCAAGGGAAAACGAAGGGAATAGTGGAAGGATATATCGTTGGGTATACGCAAAGTCCTTCTAAATACACGAAAGATCCGGCTAAGTTTGATGATACAAACGTAGCAATTGCGGATTCGCCAAATGAAACGAATCCAGACAAAATCATGCCTGTTCAATTGCCAAAAGGCGATGTGAGAGCAGCAGTAAACGTGAAAGATCATCCTGAAAACATCGGGAAGAAAGTTAGTTTAACAGGGACGCTTGAATTATATTTTAGTAGCCCAGGTTTAAAATCAGTAACAGCTCATAAGTTTCAAGGAGAAGGACAAAACCGTGTTAGCGATGTAGTAGCTTCGCCTAGTGGCGGAGAAGTTGCGAAGGGAACAGCGGTAACATTAACAACGAATACAGAAGGAGCAACAATCTACTATACGTTAGATGGCTCTAACCCTACAAATAAGAGCGTTCGTTATAACGGACAAATTGTGGTGAATGAAAATAGTGTGATTAAAGCAATCGCAGAGAAAGAAGGGCTTACTTCTTCAGCGATTTCAACATTTTCATTTAGCATCGTAAACAATGAACAGGTTCGTATTCATGATATTCAAGGAAAGTCACATACTTCTCCTTACAAAGGGAAGAAAGTATACAATGTGGAAGGCGTTGTAACAGCGCTTGATAAAAACGGTTTTTATATCGAAGATAACCAGCCGGATAATGATCCAGCTACTTCAGAAGGTATGTACGTATACAAAAAAGATGCGAACGTAGCAGTAGGAGATCTTATTCAAGTTGATGGAGAAGTAGAAGAATATGTTGGTCCTGGATACGCAGAAAGATTTGACACAGACTTAACGACGACGGAAATTAAAGCGAGCCGCGTTGCTGTAATCGCAAAAGATCAACCTTTACCAGCACCGATCGTACTTGGAGAAAACGGTGTGAAAATCCCTGATCAAATTATCGATAATGATGCATTCGGTTTATTTGATCCAAATGAAGATGCAATCGATTTTTATGAAAGTATAGAAGGTATGCGCGTTACGATGCCAACGCCAAAAATTATTGCACCTCAGAAAAACGGAAATTTATATGTAACAGTAGAAAATGGCGGAAATAAAGTCGTAACGAAATACGGCACACCTGTATTAGATGAAAATCAATTAAACCCAGAGCGTCTTTCTGTAAAAGTATCTCGTGATTATGTAGCAAAAGTAGGAGATACTTTCACTGGAGATATAACAGGGGTAGTCGGATATGATTACGGTTCGTTCCGTATTTCACCAATAACGGAATTACCATCTGTAGTGGACGGTGGATTTAAGCAAGTAGGCGCAAATATTCAGCCTCGTCTTGATAAGTTAACAGTTGCTACATATAACATTGAAAACTTCTCGGCGAATAAAAAAGAAACAACAGATGAAAAAGTAAAAGCGTTAGCGTATTCTATTAAATACAATTTAAAAATGCCAGATATTATCGGTGTAGAGGAAATGCAAGATAATAATGGATCAATTAATGATGGTACAACAGATGCTTCATTAAGTGCAAAACGTATCATTGATGCAGTGCTAGAAATTCGCGGACCAAAGTATGAGTATGTAGAAATTGCTCCGCATAATAATCTAGACGGAGGAGCACCAGGAGCGAATATTCGCGTCGGTTTCTTCTACAACCCATCACGCGTGAAATTAGCAGCAGTACCGAAGTTACTTGATAAAAATGTCGTTCGCATTGGAGACGAGAACCCATTATTTGAAAGTACACGTAAACCGCTTGCGGCAGAATTTACGTTCCAAGGACAAAACGTTGTTGTCGTTGCAAATCACTTAAACTCAAAAATAGGGGATGCAACGCCATTTGGAAAAGTGCAGCCACTCGTATTAAAGAGTGAAGAAAAACGAGTTCAATTAGCACAAGAAGTAAACAATTTCGTACAAGGTATTCAGAAAAAGAATACGAATGCACCAGTTGTTGTGTTAGGGGATATGAACGATTTTGAGTTCGCTAAACCACTAAAAACACTAGAAGGAACAATCTTGAAAAATATGTTAAACACAGTGCCAAAAGAGAACCGTTACACGTACATTCATGAAGGAAATGCACAAGTGTTAGATCATATTTTAGTAACAAACAACATCGCACCATACACAATTGTAGATCCAGTACATTTAAACTCAAACATTATGAAAGAACATGGACGTGTAAGTGACCACGACCCAGTACTTGCTCAAATTGATTTGAAGAAAGCTTCTTAAATCGTTGTAAAAGAACGCTTAGAAATATACTGAGCGTTCTTTTTCTGTAAAAATCATGTTAAAATTAATTAAAAATTCAGTTTTTTATAATGAGGAGGTTAAAAATGCAAGCATGGTTAAATGGAAAATTAATAAATCAGCTTGCCATTTTTTTTAGTACAATTGTCATGTTTCAATTTGTAGCTGAAGTAACAGGACTTACTCAAAATTTAGATATCACGTATAACTTAATACATACAGGATCGTCCTATGTAACGTTTAGTTTGGCAGTCATTTTTACTTTAATAGGTGCAAGAAGAGAATTAAGTAAATATGCAATTATTTTATTATGTTCAGTTGTAGGTATTAAAGCGATTTATTTTGCGGTGTTCGTTATTTTATGGGGATTAGCAGATACGCCGTAAGGGGGAGATGATTATATGAATAATGATAATAAGAGCGTAATTCTCCAAGCTTGCTTAGGGAATTACGCTCTTATTCGTTCAATGATTTAGTCTGAAATTGCTTGAAACGCTTTTCTACATCGATCTCTTTTTTGCAGTCTTCTTCT
Organism: Bacillus cereus; assembly: GCF_007678085.1. Classification (GTDB taxonomy): domain Bacteria; phylum Bacillota; class Bacilli; order Bacillales; family Bacillaceae_G; genus Bacillus_A; species Bacillus_A cereus_BE. The sequence continues at coordinate 360,289 of NZ_VEDW01000003.1, forward strand.
ATATTTTTTCTTATCCCGCTTTACTCCTTGTATATACATGAATAAGCTAACGAGAAGGAAGAAAGTACATTGCATCGTTAAAATGTACGGTGACATGCCTTGCAATGGTTGTTTCGGATCATATAAATGAATAGGTGCTCCGCCTATTGAAGGAAGTATTGTATTTAGCAGGACGTACGGAATGGAGGCAACTGCGAATGGAAAGAGAATCGCCATATAGTCCTTTTGTGACCATACAGATGCAGCAAGTCCTAAAAGAGCCATTAAACCTGCAAATAAAAAATTAATTCCGATATATACAGTAATGTAAGTGAGAGGCGCATCAAAATATAGGTTTGCGAACATTCCATCAGCATTTATGATGCCGGAGCCAATCGTAGGTGTTCCGTCTGGAATGGTTAATTTGCAAAATAATAACGATAAGATGAATGGAAGCGTATAAAGAAATCCTCCGCAAAAAAACGTAACGATATATTTCGTTACTGAATAAGGAAATAAAGAAATCCCCTTACTGACAAACGGTTTAAAATCATCTGATTTATCCGAATTGTAACTTGTACTAAAGGGAAAACTCGCAATAACTGGCATTAATAATAAATAAACATCCATTTCATTGTCGCGAAATCCGATCCATTTTATATCTGTTGAAATAGGTCCACTCGCAGCGTCTCCTAAATAACGAATGACATAGTAATAGTGATAAATACAAATAAGAACGAATCCACTAAACATCATAATTAAAGAAATACGACTACAAAAAGCTTGCTTTATATTTAAACGAAGCGCATGCATCATGACTGAAAAAGCCTCCACTATTTTGATAAACTTGTCTATTTTCTATATTACTATTAAATGTAAAGATTTTCTTGTTTTTTTATTTGATTATTTGAAAAAAGGGGAATTTGTTGTTGTTAAGTAAGGTTTAACAGAAATTATATTTTCTAAAATATGGTTGACAATTTAGTATTACATTTGTAATCTTAATTGTAGATTACAAATGTAATACTAAGGAGTGAAATATATTATGACAAATCAATTACCTAAAATATCTGAAGCGGAATTAGAAATTATGAAAGTACTTTGGTCTAATTCTCCACAAACAGCGAATGAAATTATAGAAGAACTAGAAGATCCAATGGACTGGAAACCGAAAACAATCCGTACATTAATTAATCGGTTAGTACAAAAGGAAGCCGTTTCTTACCATCAAGATAAAGGGCGTATGTATGCTTATTATCCGTTAGTATCACAAGATAATTATTTACAAGTTGAAACGAAATCTTTGCTAAAGCGTTTTTGCGGCGCAGCGTTCAAGCCATTACTTGTTAATTTCTTAAAAGAGGAAAAATTGTCTTCAGATGATATTAATGAACTGAAACGCATTTTAGATGAAAAGACAGAGGAGAATAAGAGGAAGGATAGATAACAATGATAGACATGTTTATAAATGTATACCTTCCCCATTTTTTTGATTGGCTTATAGAAACGTCACTTATGGCCAGTATATTAGTTGGATTTATTTTATGTATAAAAGTGCTATTCAAAAATAAGTTAACGCCCCGGTGGCAATATATGCTGTGGATCGTACTAATGATACGACTCCTTTTACCATGGTCACCAGATAGCTCTTATAGCATTTATTCATTACTTTCTTATAGTTCTAGTGTGTCGGAAGTGATTCAAAAAAATACATCTTCCCTTGAGAATACAGTGAATAACGAGATAAAACAGACAGTAGAATTAGAAACAAATTCTGAAACTGTGATCAAAAATAGTGAACCTGAAGTAAACGCGAGTGCGGAACAACAGACTACACTTTCTTTATACAAAATCGCTCTATATGTTTGGTTAGCTGGAGTAATCGTATTAGCAGTCATCACGTTTATTACAAATAGACGTTTATATTCTTACATAAAGAAACAACCAGATATTACGGATGAACAAGTCGTTACAGTGTTTAATCGCTGTAAGCAGTCTATGAAAATGAAGAAGGCAGTTTCATTACGTCTTGCAGGAAAGATTGCGAGTCCAACTGTTTTTAGTTTCTTTCGCCCGAAAGTATTACTATCAAAAAAACATATGAAAGTATTAAATGAGCAACAATTACAATATGTCTTTTACCATGAGTTAGCTCATATTAAAAGAAGCGATGTAGCTGTAAATTGGATTATGTACAGTTTAATCCTATTAAATTGGTTCAATCCGATTCTTTGGTACGCCTATTTCTGTATGCGAGAAGATCAAGAATTAGCCTGTGACGCATATGCACTTACTTTTATAGATAAAGAGGAGCAAATTGCATACGGTCATACCATCATTACCCTTTTAGAACATTATTCCTATCAAGTACCAAGCCTAGCCAATTTAAGTAGAAATAAACGAACACTAAAAAGGAGAATCGTTATGATTAAAAAGTTCCAAAAGAAATCGTATCGTCTTTCTTTACTTGGAGTTATTGCTATAGCAGTTATAGCAGGGGGATTCTTATTGAATGCAAGGATAACTGAGGGAGATGAAAGACAGAAGGAAAAGGTTGTAGAAAACAAGCAATCTAAAGCGGCATTTGAAAAAGCGATAGAAACAGTATATGGTACACCAGAGAATGCAAGTAGAGAATGGGGTATGTCGATAAAGTCATATAAAAGAGATACAGATTTTTTGTATTTGGCAGAAAAGAATTTTACAAAAAAAGAATTTGAACAATATGTCCAATTATTTAAAGAGGCTAGTGAAATTCAGAAACAAGCAATGGTTAAGAAAAATGTGCCTGAGAATTACGATGGAGATACAAAGGAATTTAATCTTGAACGTTTGAATAAAACTGATCAAGAAAAATTAGCTAGTATTCAGAAGAAATTAAACCCTTTTAATGATAAATTGCAGAAGTCTTTAACATATACTATGGAAGAAGCAAAAGAACATGTACCGTATCAAATTAAAGAGCCAACTTATATACCTGAAGGTTATGAATTAAAGAGAGAATGGGCTGATTCATATTTTGGAAGAGATGTAGAATTAGTTATTAAATCAGAATATACAAAAGGGAAATATGGTTTTACAATTTACCAGTCAAGGATGTATATGGATGGTAATGTTAATGGTGGCAAGGATCCACTACACTACATGATGCCTGGAGACGAGAATCTAGAAAGTTATAGTTTAGACGGGAAAGAAATGGTCTATAATAAATATTCTCAAGGAGAGAGTAAGTTAAAAGGACTCAAAATGTTTGTACCAGCACAAGGTAAGAATAGTGAGTATCAAATTGTCATAGTGAATGATATTTTTACAAGAGATACAAAGATATACGAAGAGATAATCAATGATGATCTAACTAAGAAAGAGATGGAGAAAATATTACTCTCTATGTCAAAATAAAAGACAGTGTTCTTCAACTTTTGGTTTTAAGAACACTGTCTATTTAATTAGATTTCTAGAGTGATCTATCCAGCAATTATTATGAAGATATTCTAGCTTTCCATACAAGTATACTTTTTGATACACTATGGACAGTAATATATAACTTGACTGGAATTTTTTTATACTGGAAATAATAAAAAAGAGAACTTGTATAGAATGTAAGCGTGTGGTAATATCAAAGATGTACTGATTGACTATATTATCCAATTGGTCATTTTTGGAGGTGACGATGTGGCGATAGATCGAAAACGTTCTATTATTGAAGCTGCAACAAAGTCTTTTTCAGCGTTCGGTTATAAAGCAACAACGATGGATCAAGTAGCGAAATTAGCGAATGTAGGAAAAGGAACGATTTATACTTTTTTCAAAAATAAAGAAGAGCTATTTGGTGAAATTATTTCTAATTTAATTACAGAAATGAAGCAAGTTGCAGAAAATGCAATTCGTTCAGATGTTTCATTTTTTGAAAATGTACATAGAGCATTATATAGCATATTAGAATTCAGAAAAGAACATCAGCTCATGATTAAGTTAATTCAAGAAGAGCGTGATATGGGAACGAAAGAAGTACAAGAAGTGATGCAACAAGTAGATGTAGAAATCGTTTCTGTCATTCAATCGTATTTAAAGATTGCGATTGAAAAAGGTGAAATTAGCAAATGTGATCCAGAAATTACAGCATTTATTATGCTTCGCTTATACGTATCGCTTATTTTTGATTGGGAAAAAAATCATGAACCGCTAGAAAAAGAAAAAATCGCAGAATTATTTGAACTTTATTTATTAAAAGGATTGTCAAATTAAGATAATCCTTTTATTATTATAAAATATGACCAAATGAACAAAACGGTCATACATTTAATTTAAGGAGGGAAAATAGAAATATTAATTTCATATTGAGTAAAAGTTGCATAGTATAAATCCGGGGATAAGGCATATGTATGAATAAATATAGCCTTTTTATTTGGGTAAAAATGACTAAATGAACATTTTGGTCATTCGGAAGAGGGGGAGTAAAGATGAAATGGAATCAGTTACTTCGTAAAGAGTTTACTGAAATTATAAAAAGTAAAAAAATATTAATTCCAATTATCGCGGTTTTATTCGTGCCAATTTTATATGCAGGTATGTTTTTATGGGCCTTTTGGGATCCGTATAAACAATTAGATGATTTACCAGTGGCGGTAGTCAATTTAGATAAAGGTGCAGTATTTGATGGGAAACCAATTGAAGTCGGAAAAGGGCTCGTTGATAACTTAAAAGATAATACAAGTTTTAAATGGGAATTTGTAAGTGAAAAAGAAGCGAAAAAAGGAATGGAAGGTAGAAAGTATTACATGTTAGTACGCATTCCAGATGACTTCTCAAGTAATGCTACAACGTTATTAAAAGATGATCCAAAACCATTAAACTTAGAATACATTCCAAACGAAAGTTTAAACTTCCTATCTTCACAAATTGGCGGAACAGCCATTGAAAAAATTAAAGGTGAAGTATCAAGTACGTTAACGAAAACATATGCAGAGAAAATGTTTGATTCCATTCAAGACGTCTCAAAAGGATTAGCAGATGGAGCGGAAGGTGCAAACAAACTACACGACGGATCAAGTGAGCTGCATGATGGTTCAAGTAAAGTGACAGATGGCCTTCATACACTTCAAGGGAAGTCTGGAGAGATGAAGGATGGAGCTCAGAAATTAGCAGATGGATCTAATAAATTAGTAGATGGGTCAGGCAAAGTAACAAATGGTTTAAATACGCTAAATAGCAAAACAGGTGAAATGCAGATAGGTATAGGGAAATTAGTAGATGGCTCTGGAAAAGTAACGAACGGTTTAAATACGTTAAATAGTAAAACAGGTGAGATGCAGACAGGTATCGGAAAATTAATAGATGGCTCTGGAAAAGTAACAGACGGTTTAAATACGTTAAATAGCAAAACCGGTGAAATGCAAAAAGGAATTGGTGAATTACATGATGGATCTGAGAAAGTGACCGGTGGTTTGAACAAATTAGTAAGTAAATCCGGTGAATTAAAAACAGGAACAACGGATTTATCAAATGGTATGGAACAACTGGTTGGGGGGCAAAGACAATTAGAGGAAGCCTCTCAACAAATTGAAAAAGGTTTGCAAGATTTAAATAGTAAAGTGAAAAGTTCTGCTGCAGCTTTAGAGGAAATGCAGTCAAAAGGCCCTTCTATATTGAATACAGTAAATGAGAAAATAGATGGAGCTGGGGCGAATGTAAATCAGTTAAATGAACTTACGCAATCAACAGCAGGAGATGCAAAAAATGCAGCGCAAGATGTAGTGAATTTACAAAAGCAAATTGAAAGTTTACCGAAAGAATATCAAGAGCAGTTACAACCATTCATAACAAATGCTGTAAAAAATACAGCGACAGTTCAGCAAAAAGTTGCTGGAGTAGCGGGTGGAACAAATAAATTAAATGAAGAAGTAAAACAATTAAAAGGCGAAATAGATCAAAAAACAAGTGATACGCAAAACAAACTACCGAACACAGAGAAATTGGACTCTTTAACAGATAATATTGAGAAATTAGCCGGTATACAAAAAGGATTTGTTGGGAATTTCCAAGGGTTTGGTAAGAATTTAAATGCAGCAAAAGAAGGCGCAAATAAATTTAAAAACGAATCCGGTCAACTAATTGATGCGATAAATCAATTAGCAGATGGCTCTGGAAAAGTAACAGGTGGTTTAGGTGCATTATCTGCAGGGGCAAATCAAATGGCAGGTGGTGTAAATCAATTAGCAAATGGCTCAAGCCAAGTAACAGGCGGCTTAGGAACATTATCTGCAGGGGCAAATCAAATGGCAGGTGGTGTAAATCAATTAGCAAATGGTTCAAGCCAAGTAACAGGTGGTTTAGGTACAGTATCTGTAGGAGCAAATCAAATGGCAGGTGGAGTAAATCAATTAGCAGATGGCTCAAATCAAGTAACAACGGGATTAGGTACTCTAAATGGTGGTCTAAATAAAATGTCAACAGGCTCAACCCAGCTAATCGACGGCGTAAATAAACTAGCAGACGGATCAGGAAAAGTAACAGAGGGTCTTGTAAAAGTAAACGACGGTTCCGGTGAACTTGCGGAGAAGCTCGGCGAAGGGGCAGAGAAAACAGGTGAAGTGAAAGGGACGGATAAAACGTATGATATGTTTGCAAGTCCTGTAAAAGTGAAGACGGAGAAAATGGCGGAAGTTCCAAACTACGGAACTGGATTTACACCGTATTTCTTATCACTCGGTTTATTTGTTGGGGCATTACTATTATCAATCGTATATCCATTACGTGATACAGTTGGCGTTCCAAAATCAGGATTTAGCTGGTTTATTAGTAAGTTCGGCGTGTTACTATCAGTCGGTATTATTCAAGCGATTGTAGCAGATGTGATATTACTATTCGGATTAGGTGTAGAAGTACAAAGTATTCCGTATTTCATACTCTTTAGCATCGTTACAAGTTTAGCGTTTATCGCATTAATTCAGTGTTTAGTAACAGCATTCGGTGATGCAGGGCGTTTCATCGCCATCATCACATTAATCATTCAGCTTACAACAAGTGCTGGAACATTCCCACTAGAATTGATTCCGAAGTTTTTACAACCATTCAATGCTTGGTTACCGATGACATACTCTGTATCAGGATTGAAAGCAGTCGTATCAAGTGGAGACTTTAACTTCATGTGGCAAAACGTAGGAGTGCTCATGATTTTCATCGTTGTATTATCACTTGGAACAATTGCAGCCTTAACTTGGATGCACAAACGACAGTTTAGAAATATTGCGGAAAATCAATCGATTGAAGCATAGAAAAAAGCACCTTTTCGGTGCTTTTTTTATTTTATTGTAGGAGGTCTTTTCTGTAGTTTATATAAACCTTTTTACAAGATATAGAGACGAAAGAAAAGGATTTACAACAAATTATAGAGAAAATTAGATATAGAGGAGTTGATATGATGAAAGGAAATCTTACTTACTATTTTATCTTGTATCCACTAATCTTCTTTCTTGTTTTCACCCTTTCACCTATCTTATTTCATAAAGAGGAATATACAAGTATAAAAGATACATTAGGAATACTATTATTCTACTATGTGTTAATTAGCGGGTATTATATGATGGATGTTGTAAGTAAAAGAATGAAGAAAAATAATAAGGACAAACAATAAAGGTGTATGATTTAAAAACCGATGGAGGATAACAAAATGACCGAAAATGAAATGAAATTCAGAGATATGACGATTCGTAACTTTTTTGATAAAGAGGACCGCCTAAAATCGATTCCAGGTCAAAAGAAGAAAAAACTAGTATTGTTAGAGCATTTAATTAGCAAATTAAACGCTGAAAATCAATATACGGAAAAAGAAATGAATACATTTATAAAGCAATATCACGATGATTTTTGTACGATTAGACGTGAGTTTATTGTACACGGGTTTATGGATCGAGAGGATAATACGTACCATATAAACGGGAGAGAAGTGTGGACGAAGTGGGAGGAGTTAAAATAATGAATCAGCGGGGGATCCCCACTGATTATGAGTCTGTGCTAGTGTTGCAGCTTCTTTGTAGTAAGTCTATGAACTCTTCAACATTCGAACTTGTAATGTACCCAAGCGTTATATATTCATCTTCATAGTAAAATATTATTTTTTTATCAAAGATTCTTCTCTTCGTTTCTATAGATTCAATTTTTTCATACTTAAATTCGGCAATGAATGTATTTTTAGATTGTCCATGAAAGAGAAGTCTTCTATTAGTAGCCAGTAGCATGCCCGGATACGGAACATTATGTGTCATAATATAGCCAGTAAGTGAACAATTTAAAGTTGATAAAATCTTTTCTTCTTTATGTAATAGTTGTTTTGCAGCTATTAAGATTGGATTCATTGTGTACATTCCTTTTATATAGATGTAAAAATATTGTATCAAAAGTGAAAAGGTACTCAATATGTAATATTGCATATTGAGTATTTTATAGTTTAAATATTATTTTTTTAGAAAAGGGTATGAGGTGATTCAATGATACGATTAGCAAAAGAGATTGATGCGGAATCAATTATAGATATTAGAAAAGAAATTATATTATCGGAAACTACTACAAAGTTTTTTATAGTATCTCCAAAAAAATTACCAAATGATATTGATGCAGAAAAAGAAAAGATACGGAAAGGCAATAAAAAAGGGAATCTTTATATAGTTTATGAAGTAGATAGTAAGGTCGTTGGCTTTTTAATTTTCAACCGCTACAAACTAGAACGTCTACGACATGTAGGTACAATGGGAATGGGTATTAGAGAGGCGTACTGTAATCAAGGTATTGGTACGAAACTAATTGAATTTCTTATTAGTTGGGCTAAAGGACAGAAAGGTTTAGAGAAAATTTGCTTAGGTGTAGTTTCTGTTAATGATAGGGCAATTAAAGTGTATAAACGTATGGGATTTGTAGAAGAAGGAAGACAAAAAAAGCAAATTAAATATGAAGATGGAACATATGGAGATGACGTATTGATGGGGCTTTATCTTGAATAAAATAAAGGAGTTTTCTATTGATAGTAAGTGAGACTTTATGAGTCATCATATAGACGGTGCATATTTTAGTGATAAGACTGCCAATATTGGCAGTCTCTTTTTAGTAGAAGTGTTTACATACAACAAACCTTAAGTTCTAATCGTTCTTTCTGGCGCAGATGATGTGCAAAATGCATAGAAATAAGCTGGAACCATTCTGCTGCATGTAAGTAACCAAGCCCAGGATGTTCGACTTTACAATCACTAGGGATAGAAGAAAGTGTTGGCTCAATGTCTTTAACAATTGTAAGTAATTCTAGAAGCTGTTTCTGTACATCTTCTTTATTAGCTGGGTTTTCAGGCGTATATCCAGGATGATCTGGTAATTTGATTTTTATGTCTGGGAAAGCTCCCATCATATATACCTTTTCTCCCATATCCGTTTTTTTGTTAGTTGCAGAAGGCGCTTCAGTTCTGCATTTCGCGATTGCATTTAACTGCATGTGTGTAGCTGAAATTAAATGATTATACATTTGACCAAGAGACCATTCCTCATTAGAAGGCTTCATCCTAAATTGTTCTATAGAGTACTTTTCTAATTCCTTTATGTAGTACGTTGCTAACTCTTCAAATTTCTTCATATCACTAACTCCTTTTTATGAAAATGTATTTGTTACTACCTACTATAAAGAAGTAATACTGACAACATTATGTCAGTAGTGAAATGCAAAAATTAAAGATGTAACATTTTCTTTGCTTCATCACGGATTTTCTCAGATAGAACGTTTGGTTCAAGTACTTGCACTTGGCTTCCCCAGCTCAATACCCATTGAAACACTTCATCTATGTTTCTTGATTTCAAAAAGACGTGAAAACCATCATTTCTATGTTCGTATGAATCTATAAAGAAGTATCGTGATTCAATAATTTTATGTGCAATATGGGCTGGGAATAATAAATGAATCATCACAGTACGGTTGCTTTCAGGCTGATATTCTTGCAAAGAAAAGTCTTCGGATTTTATAAAGAATTCTTGTTCTTGTTGTAGTCCATCCATTCGATCTAAGCGGAAATTACGTATTTGTTTTCGAAGTAAACAATGGGCAACGACGTACCAAATTCCTGAAATATTGACTAAGCCGTAAGGATGAATGGTCCGTTTTATTTTTGTAGTTTCTCTCGGTTTCAGATAAGAAAAAGAGATAGCCTGTTCTTTTTGAATAGCTTCTTGCAATAGGAGAATTTGATTTTCTAGCTTTTCTTGTTCAGATTGCTGATGTGAAAATATAGGAGAAAGGAAACGGAAAGTCCCTCGTAACTCTCGGGCTTTCTTTTGTTGATCAGTAGGGAGAACAATTTCAAGTTTCTCTTTTGCCGATTTTGCATGTACAGAGAAAGAAGAAGTGAAAGTTTTCTCGATATAATCACCGCCTAATAAAAGAGTAACAGCCTCTTCAGACGTAAGCTGAATGGGTGGTAAGAAATAGCCATCCATTAATGAATAACCTTGGCCAGGCATGGCGAAAAGTGGGACGCCAGATTCACTAAGTGCATCCATATCTCTATAAATCGTTCTTATACTTGTCTCAAATTTTTCAGCTAAGCTTTGTGCTGTAACAGTTTGTCTTCTTTGTAATTCAATTAATATAGCTAATAAACGATCCGTCCGATTCATGAAATATCCCCCTGTATCTTTTATAAATATGCCTACTGTAAACTTCTAAAATCAGTATAAACTCTTCTCCTATTAACAGACTTTTCCCTATGTATAATATTAATATAGTAAAATCATAACAACCCATATTGCAGTTTCCAATAATATACTATATAATCAATTTAAGAAAACGTTTTCATGCAAAGGGGGAGAATTTCGTGTCGACTATAGAGGACGTGGCGAAATTAGCGGGGTTATCAAGGACAACGGTTTCTAGGGTGATTAATAATCATCCATATGTTTCAGATGAGAAGAAAAAAAGGGTTCAATTAGCAATGAAGCATTTAGGCTTCGTTCCTAATTCTGCGGCGAGAAGGCTTCGTAAACAAAAGACGGAAACAATTGCGGTGCTAGTTCCAAGGATTACAAATCCTTTCTTCAGTAGATTTATCGAAGCAATCGAGATTGCTGCTTCTGAACATAAATATAAACTGATTATTTGTCAAACAAGATATTTACCGGAAAAAGAGATGGAGTATTTACAATTATTATCTACGAAACAAGTAGATGGGATTATTCTATGTTCACTAGAAAATCCGTGGGAAGATGTAGAGCCATACTTACAGCACGGTCCAATCGTGTTATGTAATGAATATATTGAGGAAGCAAATGTTCCAACAGTGAAGTTTGATCATGCACAAGGAGCATACATAGCTGCTAAGCATGTGTTAGAACAAGGATATCGTAATCTTATTTTTTGCCGTGGAAACGAAACCAAAGTCGTTAGTCAACAGCGAAAAATGGGCTTTTTACGTGCTATAACGGAGAAGAGCCGACAAGTAGAAGCGATCGATTTTCTTGAAAACGCTTTCTCTTGGGATGATGGAAAGAGAATATTCCATGAAGTATTAAAGGACAAAAAAAATCCTACCGCGATTTTGGCAGGAGGCGACGAGGTTGCAGCTGGAATTATTTCAGAGGCAAAACGCCATGACTGGAGCATTCCAGATGATCTCGCTGTTATCGGTTTTGATAATCAAATATTATCACAGATTACAGAGCCAGGTATTACGACAATTGAACAGCCAATCGATGAGATGGCCCGAAAAGTTGTCGACCTGATGATGGATAAAATCCATACGAAAAATTATCGAAAAAAAGAATTGTATGAGTTTGAACTGGAGCTCTTGGTGAAAGGTTCAACGATGAAGGATACGATGTTATTAGCCTAGTAGACTATGTCTGCTAGGTTTTTTTATGTTCATAAACTACTATTCTTCGTGAACGCAGTCATCACATTTGTTATGGTATGCTTCGTGTTGCTCATCAATTTCTTTCCCGCAGTGCGCACAAGTTTTCGTCGGTAAATTTCTGAAAAACTCCATTGGTTGATCGATCATGTCAATCCCTCCATTTCCATTTCTTACTATCATTGTATTAGTACAAAAAACAAAAGTCAATAACTGTTTTATAACAAAATTGAAAATTAATGAAAAAGTTTAGGAAATGGATTATAGTTAACAATGTAGGATGTAAGTGAAACATGCATTCCTACTCGGTTTTAGAAAGGATGGATACATATGAAAATGACTGTTGTCGGCTTTTGGGGCGGCTTTCCAGAAGCGGGAGAAGCAACGTCGGGGTATTTGTTTGAGCACGATGGTTTTCGTTTACTTGTAGATTGTGGTAGTGGTGTACTAGCACAGCTTCAAAAATATATAACACCATCTGATATAGATGCAGTTGTACTTTCGCACTATCATCACGATCATGTTGCAGACATTGGGGTATTGCAATATGCGAGATTAATTATGAGCGGGGCGAAGGGGCAACTACCGGAATTACCAATATACGGTCATACGTTTGACGAGAATGGATTCTGTTCTTTAACGCATGAACCACATACGAAAGGAATCGCGTACAACCCAGAAGAAACACTTCAAGTTGGACCGTTCTCGATTTCATTCTTAAAAACTGTTCATCCTGTTACATGCTTTGCGATGCGTATTACAGCTGGTAGTGAGGCTGTAGTATATAGCGCGGATTCCAGTTATATTCCTGAATTTATTCCATTCACAAAAGATGCTGATCTTTTCATTTGTGAGTGTAATATGTATGCACATCAAGAGGCTGCAAAAGCAGGACATATGAATAGTACAGAAGTAGCAAGTATTGCGAAAGATGCGAATGTAAAAGAACTTTTATTAACGCACTTACCACATACAGGCAACACATCTGATTTAGTAACAGAAGCAAAACAAATTTTCAGTGGCCATATTACGCTAGCGCATAGTGGCTACGTATGGAACTCATGAGGTGATACGATGTTATTTATTGATAATAAAGGAATTACAGACCCTAGAATAAACTTAGCAATTGAAGAATATTGTGTGAAGAATTTAGATATTAACGAAACATATTTACTGTTCTACATTAACGAACCTTCTATTATCATTGGTAAAAACCAAAACACAGTAGAAGAAATTAATGCAGATTACGTAAAAGAAAAAGGGATTCATGTCGTTCGTCGTCTATCTGGCGGAGGCGCAGTATATCACGATTTAGGAAACTTAAACTTCAGCTTTATTACGAAAGATGATGGAGACAGTTTCAGCAACTTCAAAAAATTCACAGAGCCTGTAACGAAAGCGCTTGGTAAATTGGGCGTAAATGCAGAACTAAGTGGTCGTAACGACATCTTAGCTGAAGGTAGAAAAATTTCAGGTAACGCGCAGTTCTCAACGAAAGGTCGTATGTTCAGTCACGGTACGTTACTATTTGACTCTGAAATCGATCACGTCGTATCAGCGTTAAAAGTAAAAATGGATAAAATTCAATCAAAAGGCATTAAATCAATCCGTAGCCGCGTTGCGAACATTACAGAGTTCTTAAACGAAAAAATGACGACAGAAGAGTTTAGACAACTTCTTCTAGAAACAATTTTCGAAGGAGAAACAGAAATTCCAACGTATGAATTAACAGAAAATGATTGGAAAGAGATCCATAAACTTTCTGAAGAACGTTACCAAAATTGGGACTGGAACTACGGAAAATCTCCGAAGTTCAACTTACAACATTCACACCGCTTCCCAGTTGGACAAGTTGACGTTCGTCTTGAAGTGAAAAAAGGAACAGTAACAGAATGTAAAATTTACGGTGACTTCTTCGGTTCACTAGATGTACATGACATTGAAGAGCGTCTAACAGGTGTACAATTTGATAAAGATGCATTCACTGTAGCTTTGGAAGGCGTAGATATCGCGCGTTACTTCGGTAATATTACAACAGAAGATTTCTTACATTTATTCTTCTAAAAATGAGGGAGGCTGCCGTAACGGGCAGCCTCTTTTTTTTGCATAGATTGTCGCGTTTTTTCGGTAAGTCGATATAATTTCATTCACCATAAAATCATAGGATATTTGCCCCTTATAAAGGAATATATATATTCAAAAGGAGGCGAATCGAAATGAAAAGGGTAATGTACGTTGTATTATTGTTCAGCTTCGTTATTGGAATGACAGCTTGTAACGATGAAACGTCCTCAAGTCGCACACTTTTATCTATTGGAAAGCCTGCGAAGGATAATGTCATATATTTTACGCATACGGATAACAAACGAAAGATAGATGATATACAAACTATGTTTCAAAATAAGAAATGGAAAAGAAATGAAGCTTTTAGTACGATGAATAAAACGCCAGATCTTGTCTTGTCGATAGATGAGGCCAATACCGGGTTACCGACGTTATATGTTACATTGTTTTTTCATGAAAACGGAGCGGATGCACTCAACTTGTATGGGGAGCATACGAGCTTGAATAAAGAGGAACTAGAAAAACTTAGCGAAAAGATGAGTGCATATTATCCTGAAATGATTTTAGCCTTTGTTTCATCATTTGCTAATAAATAAAATTCCCTTATTATTCCAAAGGGAGTCGGTAGGAGGTGGTCGTTGTATATGCAATTAATGGAATATCACTTGCTACTTTAATTTTCTTTTAATATAATTAATTTAGAATTTTTAAATATTCTAAATTTTATAAAGGTGGGGTTTTTGTGAATCTCGTTCAATCTTTAGCTGAAACGGCGAAAAAGAAGGGGGATAAACCGGCTTATATATTTATGGATCAGTCGGTCTCGTATGACCAATTAAACAAAATGGTCACAAGGTTTTCTAGCAATTTAGCAGCAATGGGCATTGGAAAAGGGGACAATGTCGCATTAGTTGTTGGAAACTCACCACATTTTTTGGTCGGTTTATATGGAACAATGAAAGCTGGAGCAACAGTTATTCCAGTTAATCCAATTTATACAGCAGACGAAATGCATTACATTTTACAAAATGGAGATGTAAAAACAATTATCGTACTCGACGTCCTTCTACCTGTTATACAATCTCTTACAACAAGACTTCCTTCACTTGAAAACATCATCATATGCGAAACCTCATCAGATTTTAACCATACAGAAACCGAAAAAATGAAAACGTTTACGAGAATGGTAGGGGCTGGAGATGTAACTTACGAAGGCCCGGAGCTAGATGAAGAAGATGTAGCGGTTATTCTATACACTTCAGGCACAACTGGAAAACCGAAAGGCGCTATGTTAACACATAAAAATTTATATAGTAATGCGAGCGATGTGGCGTCGTATTTACAATATACGGCTGATGACCGCGTCGTTGCAGCACTGCCGATGTTCCATGTATTTTGTTTAACAGTGGCGGTAAATGCACCGATTGTGAACGGGGCGACTATTTTAATGTTACCGAAATTTAGTCCGAAAGAAGTATTCCGTATTTGTCGCACGTACGAACCAACGATTTTTGCTGGTGTACCGACGATGTACAATTACTTATATTTATTCGAAGAAGCAAGCGCAGAAGATGTGAAGACACTTCGTCTTTGTATTTCAGGTGGTGCGTCCATGCCTGTTGCTCTTCTACAAAACTTTGAAAAACGTTTTGACGTTATTGTTTCAGAAGGATACGGTTTATCAGAAGCATCACCCGTTACTTGTTTTAACCCGCTAGATCGTCCGCGTAAACCAGGATCAATTGGTACAAATATTTGGCATGTGGAAAACAAGATTGTGAACGAACTTGGGGAAGAAGTACCTGTTGGCGCAGTCGGTGAATTAATTGTTCGCGGACCTAACGTTATGAAAGGATACTATAACGCACCAGAAGATACAGCTGCGACATTGAAAGACGGCTGGCTGTATACAGGAGACTTAGCGAAAAGGGATGAAGAAGGTTACTTCTATATCGTTGATCGTAAAAAGGATATCGTCCTAGTTGGTGGTTATAACGTATACCCTCGTGAAGTAGAGGAAGTATTATATACACACGAATCTGTAGCAGAAGTTGTTGTAATTGGCGTTCCTGATGAAAACTTAGGAGAAGCAGTACGAGCGTACGTCGTTCTGAAACAGGCTCAAGTAACAGAAGAAGAACTGATGCATTATTGCACGTTACATTTAGCAAAATATAAAGTGCCAATGAGTATCGAATTTTTAACAGAATTGCCGAAGAATACGACGGGTAAATTGTTAAGAAGAGCGTTAAAAGAGAAAGCGATGCAATTATAAAAATAGGGGCAACCATCTTTATGAAGGTGGTTGCCTTTATATTTTTTAGAATTGGTTAAGCTATAGCCCCATATATTTAAACCGTAATATGACTAATAAGGAGGAGATATACGTGGAGAAAAAGGAATTACGTTTACGGAGAGTTCAATACTTGATTTGTGACATTATGGATGAAATGAATTCTGAAAATGAGAAGAAAAACTTAGAAATACTGCAGCAAGTCATTGATCATCTTTCAGGTGCGATAGGGGATTTAGTTGATCCATCAAGCTCGTATTCTATCGATTATTTAGAACGGAAAGTTCATACGGCGCATTATTTATTATTTAAAAATGAGCGAAAGGCGTATTTGTGCAGGAAATGATATTTTTTATTTGACATTGATAATCATTATCAATATGATAGTTATGTTGGGTATATTTATATAAAGGGAGATGTCATATTGATAATGATTAAGAAAAAATATATTAATGCATTCGTTATAGCAGCAACTTTAGCAGTTCCGCTAAGTGGTTTCAGTGCACCAATTGCAAAAGCAGATGTGATTGAAATGAAGGCAGCTAGTAAACTTGCAGATGGTACATATGATGTTATTTTAAAGACTTATAAAGATCAAACGAATGATACATCAGTTGCGTCTACATATTTAAAAAATCCAAAAGTAACCATTCAAGGTGATAAAAAAATCGTTACGTTAACAGTCCAAGATAGTAGTTATTTTCAGTACCTTAGAGTAGAAGATCCAAATAAATTAGGGACATTCCATGATGTAAAAGTAATCTCCGAAGATAAAGCGAATAACGGTACGAAAGTTGTTCAATTTGAAATCGGTGAGTTCTCGAAAAAATATAATATGCAAATGCATATATTAATTCCAGCAATTAAATATGATCATAAATATCAACTGCAGTTTGAAATAGATGCAAGTGCAATTGAACAGAAGCCTAAATTCTCAGATGTACCAGCTTGGGCACAAGAATCAGTTCAATATTTAGTTGATAAAGAAGCAGTGCACGGTAAGCCAGACGGTACATTTGCTCCGGCTGAAAATATCGATCGTGGCTCAGCTGCGAAAATATTAGCAACTGTTTTAGGGTTAGAAATTAAGCAAGATGCAAAGCCATCATTCCGTGATGCACAAAATCACTGGGCAACTCCATATATTGCCGCTGTTGAAAAAGCAGGTATTGTAAAAGGTGATGAGAAGGGCAACTTTAATCCAAGTGGGTTAATTAATCGTGCATCAATGGCTTCTATGCTAGTAAATGCATATAAATTAGAAAGAAATGAAAATGTTAAACTACCAAAAGAATTTGCTGATTTAAACAATCATTGGGGTGCGAAGTATGCGAATATTTTAATCCAAGAAAACATTTCAAATGGAACAGATAATGGCTGGGCTCCAGATAAAGTGGTAAGCCGCGCGGAAGCAGCACAATTTATTGCGAAGACGGATAAGTTGAAGAAATAAATGAAAACGTATACTAGATTTTGTATAAATAAAAAAGGAAGATTTGAACTTCAAATCTTCCTTTTTGCATTGTTATATATTCCTCCTCATCAACTCTCCAACCTGCGTCGCAACGTACTCAACATCATTATCAATTTCATCCAATACGTAAGATTCCAAAATGCACATGAAAGCTGTTCCTAAAAATTTTAAAACGATGAGCTTATCAATTTTTTTATTTACGGATGTATTTGTGTTTAATTTTTTTCTAGTTCACTCATGATGAACGTTAGGAACTTTTTCTGAAATGATAATGTGCTGTTGCTTCTGAATAACGCTGCGAAAAATGGTTTGTGTTCTTTGAAGTATTCAAACCATATGACAGTTCCTTCTATATAGCCTTTTGTTTTGAATTACATCTCTAATTGTTAGGTTTGCATCTAGCAGTTAGAGGTTTTTATTGTGAAGGTTGCTGTGCTTAATATTTACGTTAAACGTGCATAACAAGATATAATAGAAGAAATCAATAAGGAGGCTATCAGTGAAAAATTTTCGTTATCTCAATATATTTACTATTTTAATTGTATACACACTACTCATGTTATACATCGGCTGGAACGGTTGGGTTTGGCTTCATGCGGTGTTTGGCTGGGAATCTTGGGGATATTACGCTTTCGTAGTCGGATTTATTTCATATGCGTACATTCTCGTGCAAGTGTTTAAGTTCTTGCCATTTCTACGAACGATAGGTTCGATTTGGTTTGCGGTCATACAATATGCGCTTATGCTGTTGCCGTTAGCAAATATTACGGTCTTTCTTTTACAGTTTTCAGTGGAGAAAGAAGCGGCAATTATTTGGACAGGAACGGCCGTGTTACTTGCATTTATCTTTATTTTTGCATATGGGGTATTCAACGCATATAGCCCAGTAGTTAGAAAGTACGAGGTGCACATCCCGAAAAAAGTAGAGGGACGTAAAAGCTTACGCATTGCGATGGCTTCTGATATGCATTTCGGTAAATTATCTGGCGTTTCGCATTTAAAAAGACTTGTCCGTCATGTAAATGAGATGGAGCCTGATATTATTTTACTGCCAGGTGATATTATCGATGATCATCCAGGTGTGTTCATTCAAAAAAATATGGGACCAATTATGAAACAAATGAAAGCTCCACTAGGCGTATATGGTGTGTTAGGAAACCACGAATATTACGGACGAGCGGTTCCTGAATTTTTACAAGAGATGGATAAGATTGATATTCGTATTCTGTTAGATGAAGTGATTACAATTGAAGATCATTTTTATCTCGTTGGAAGAAGAGATAAAACAGAGCGAGATCGTCAAAGCTTTGAAAATCTAATGAGTACGGTAGATAAATCTATGCCAGTTATCGCAATGGATCACCAACCATTTGAGTTGAAACAAGCAGCGGATGCTGGTGTTGATTTACTATTATCAGGTCACACGCACCGCGGACAAATGGCGCCGAATCATATTGTAACGAGAAGAATGTACGAGCTAGACTGGGGATACGCACAAAAAGGTGCATTCCACGCGATTGTTTCTTCTGGTTTCGGATTCTGGGGACCACCGCTTAGACTTGGAAGTAGATCTGAGATTGTGCAGGTGGAAGTTACGTTTGAATAGCGGGCTAAAGAGAAAAGGACTGATAAAAGTCAGTCCTTTTCTCTTTCATTTTTTCTAAAATCATACGTGTCCGTCTCTACATGTAATTTATGTTTATTAATCATTACTGTATGATCGTCTAACCACTGTGCAGTTGCATCTTCTTCACGATAATTCCAGTATATATTTTTCGTGTTCATAAATTTTTTATTATTTGCTACAAGCTCTCCTCTTATAGCAAAGCTAGTCGTTGCGCCGCCATTATGCCTGTATATATGTAAAGTATACGTTTTATCTGGTGAGTGTATGGATTGAATTTTTTCACCGCCTGAAACCCCAGATAAAGTAAAGAACTTCCAATATCCTAAACTAATTAATACAATAATGATGAATAGAATGGTGAAGAAAATCTTTTTCATGTTTCCCCTCTTTTCCTTGACGGCCATACCTGTATTAAATCAAAAAAGAATAAAACTGGAAATATTATCATTTTTCTCGCTGGAATATGTATGCTCCTATTTCTAACGTAATGTTCGCAATTCAAATGAATTAAAAGAAATAACAGACATGTATAATATACAATAATTATAAAATTATATAAAAATATTTAGATTTAATATTTTTGTTGATGTCGATTTCATAAAAGAGGTACGATTAGAAGACTCTGCTGAAATAAAGGGGGGATTATAAGTGGTTATATCAGATGTTATTTACGGTGAGTTTAAAGTGGATCAAGTAGTAGAAGAATTAATTTTAAGCAAGCCTGTGCAAAGACTAAAAGGTATTCATCAAAATGGCGCAAGTTACTTAATAAATGAGAACTGGAATGTAACGCGCTTTGATCATTCAGTTGGTGTTATGTTGTTGGTTAAAAAACTTGGTGGTTCAGTAGAAGAACAAATTGCAGGATTACTGCATGACGTATCACATACCGCTTTTTCCCACGTGATTGATTACGTTTTTCATAATGAGGGGGAAAGTTATCATGAAGAGATATTTAGTTCTGTCGTGAAAAACTCAGAAATTCCAGCGATCCTTTCAAAGTATGGTTATAACTATGAAGATATTTTGTTAGATGATTCGAAATGGACGCTACTTGAAAGGTCAGCACCAGAATTATGTGCAGACAGAGTGGATTATACATTACGAGATATGTATACATATGGGTATGTTTCTTTAGAAGAAGTTCACAGCTTTTTAGAGGATGTCATCGCTGTAGATGGGAAAATGGTTCTTCAAAGTGTCGGAATGGCAGAATGGTTTACAGAAACGTATTACAAAGAAGTAATTGATTTCTTTATGAAACCAATGAATATTTACGGAAACGACATGTTAGCGAAAACGCTAAAGCTAGCTCTTCATAAAAGGATTATTTATGCAGATGACTTTCTTCTTGAAGATGATGAGCTTATTTCGAAATTGCAGCAATGTAATGATTCAGAAGTACATGCTTTATTAAGAAAAATTCATCCGAATGTAAACGTAAAAGAAGATAGAAACGATTATGATTTGGATCAGAAAAATAAAGTGCGTCTCATTAATCCGCCGTTACTTCATGAAGGTAAAGTTGTTTCATCGTCTGTCGTATCAGAAAACATAAGACAGATGAGTGAAATTGCTTATGAAAAAGCGGTGAGAGGGATGTATGTGAAAGTGATTTCGGATTAAAAAGGAGAGCATATCTTTGCTCTCCTTTTCCTCATTAATAATCAAACCAATTCCAAACCTCAATATCTCCAAGAGTCGCATAACGAACGTGCGACGAGTTTTGTAATTTTAATAACTCTTTCGATGGACCAGTAATGACAATCCCGTATACTTTAACGCCGTTATCTTTTACATACTGATAGCGCTTATCTAAATTCAGCTCTTTTTCAGGAGTTCGAGTAGTTTTACTTACAGTTTCTTTATGTGTAGAAAGAATGTGCATCATTTCGATTACTTCATCTTCTTTTGTCTTTGGTCGTATTGCTTCATTATCAGGGAGATTTATATGTTCTGAAAATCCTATAATTTCTCCACCATGTAGGATGAAATCCTCCTCATCTATTCTCTCTTGTCCTGTGTCTAAAGCGTACCATAAAGGAGTCGGCGGCATTTCTTGTGCTTCAAATGCGCTATATAGAATTGATTCGACTTCTTGTAAAGTGTAAGCTTTATCGAAAGATATCGCTACTTCTGCAACGGTCCCCTCATGTATCTTTCCAAGTGTATCCCAAACTTTTTTAGATGATTCTTTCAAAGAAGCTTCTTCCTTGATTTTTGGATGAACAAAGGAAAGTTTTTTTGAATAGGGTTTATTTTCCCAAGATGGATTTTTGGCAGTTATAGATGATAAGAAACTACGCGTTGTTACTGTCCCGATTAGAAATTCTTTTTTGCCGACCGTTTTATATAAATTCAGTTCATTTTCTGTACGGAAAAAGGGTTTAACCTTCGTACTTCCTCCAGCGGAACAACTATTTGGCATTGTTGCTTCTAGTGCGAGTGCTGGTATATCATCTACTTTCCCTAAGTTTTTCATTTCGTTCGAATAGAAGTAAAAGGAAGATGAAAAATGACCAATAAAATAGATTGCAATACAAACAGCAAGGACAAAACTAACGGTTTGCCAACGCTGTTTCCATTTTATTTTCCAAAATGGGACTTTCAAATTTTGTGGTGGTAGTCTTTTCTTTATTGGTTCACTTTTTGAAAGCAACTCATCTAAGTAAGCTTCACACTCTTCACATGTCTCAATATGACTTTCTAACTCTTCTTGTTCATCATGCGTGAGCGTTCCGTTTTCGTATTTCTCCCATAGTTTTTTAAACTCTGTACAACCCATTATTATCACTCCTTTATGCTTTTCGTTTCTTTTCGTCCTCGGTGTAATTCAATTTTCACTTTCGCTAGTGAGAGACCAGTCATTTCGGCTATTTCCTTATACGAGAATCCGTAGTAATCTCGTAGTAACAGGACATTTCGTCTTTCAAGAGGAAGAGAAGATAAACTGTCTAACCAACTAGCAATCTCGTGTTTTACGAAATAAGAGCGCTCTGTACTTGGTACGTTCGGTAAATGGAACTCTTCAACTGTCGTTGTTTTATATCTTTTTTCTTTTCGATACCAATCGATAAAGGCGTTGTAGGCAATCGTAAATAACCACGGCCTAATTTCTTCTCCTTTATAATAGTCAATATGGACGAGCATTCGATAAAATGTTTCTTGCATGAGATCTTCCGCGTAGTGGGAATCTCCGGTTAGGGAGAGAAGATAGCGAAATAAAGTTTGCATATGTTCGGAGTAAATTTCTTCTAATGATTGTTTGCGTTTCACTACATTTCCCTCCCTTCATACATAACAACGAAATACATATAAAAAAGTTACATTTGTTTTTGAAATTATAGTAAAAAACGTCAAGAATTGGATAGGATTCTCTTTTATCATAATACATATAAGGCGGGTGAACAGAGATGGAAAGCTATGAAACACAAATTCAAAGGTCAATTGATTATATTGAAGAAGATGTCATGGAAAAACAGACGCTGCGTAATTTAGCACGTATTGCAGGTTTTTCTGAGTCGCATTTTCATCGTGTATTTCAGGCGTTAGTAGGTGATACAGTAATGGAGTATGTTCGAAAGAGGAGGTTAGCCCGGGCAGCTTATCAACTTTCTCATACGGATGAAAAAGTTATTGATATCGCATTTGAGCATGGCTTTCAATCTCACGAAACGTTCACGAGAGCCTTTAAAAAAATATTTCAAATGACACCGAGTGAATATCGAAAACAAGAAATTGAAACGCCGATGTATTACAGTGTAAATGTAAAGCAAAGAAAATTAAATCCGTATTTAGGAGGCATACAAATGGAATATCGTATTGTAAATAAACCAGAATTTTTAATGGCGGGTTATGAACTGAAGACGACAAGTAAAGAAGGGAAAAACCATCAAGACATCCCAGCATTTTGGCAAGAATATTTACAAAAAGATCTTGGAACAACGATTCCGAATCGTAAAGATACGAGCCAATGGGTAGAGCTTGGATTATGTACTGATTTTAATTTAGAAACAGGGGACTTCACTTATATTATCGGAATGGAAGTTACAGGTTTTGAAAATGTACCAAATGAAGTTGCGAAGCGTACTTTCCCAGCAGCGACGTATGCTGTATTTACAACGCCGAAAGTTCCTCATGAAGAAATGGTAGCGTCTATTCACCAAACGTGGAATGCAGTATTCTCAGAATGGTTCCCGCATTCAGGATACGAACATTGCGGCGTTAATGAATTTGAACTATACGATGAGCGTTCCCATGCAGATAAAAGCGAGTTCGCTCAAATTGAACTTTGGATACCGGTGAAGAAGAAGTAATAGGATAAGAGCGAATCATTGGGAGATGGTTCGCTTTTTTATAAAGGGGAAATGGGAAGATGTTCAAAAAATTAGAATGTGTATCTATACATACAAAGGATATAGAAAAATCAGTTTCTTTTTATAAAGAAATGGGAATGAAGCAAAACTGGGTTATAGAAAGAGAATTAGAAGAAGGGGTTATTTGGACGTTAATAGGATTGAAGTTTCCAGATGAGAAAAGTTCGGAGTTAGTAATAAGTAATCATCCGGATATTCATTTTATGGAAGTCGAAGTATTAGTAGAAGATGTGCAACAAACGTATGAAAGTTTAAAAGATAATAAAGATGTTAAATGGATTCGCGCACCATTTCCAACAGAATCAGGACACGTTGCGGTAATGGAAGCACCTGATGAGAATGTGTTTGTGTTAGTAGGGAAATAGCTAAAATATGGAGATAACCTTTCATAGTGAGCTGTGAAAGGTTATTTTGTATGGTAAGGAGAAAGGATTGTTATTGTCGGTAAATCGATATAATTTCATTTGCCATCAAACTCCCCAATAAGAAAAGACGCCACATAGCGCCTTTTCTACGAATGAAACGGGAACACAAGTATAATCGTCGTTCCTTTTCCAAGTTCGCTATCAATAGAAATTGCTCCGTTATGAGCATGAACGAGCTGTTTCGTAATAGCGAGGCCAAGTCCAGTTCCGATGTTGCTTTCTTCTGTATTTGTTCCTCTGTAATATCGCTCAAATAGAAGTTCTTTCGTTTTGTCATCCATTCCTTTTCCGTTATCTGAAATAGAGAGTGTGAATGAAGTAGCGTTTTGGGAAAGCTTTACGATGACATTTGTCGTTTCATTATTATGCTTTACAGCGTTTACGAGTAAGTTTTCGATAATACGCTGGAACCATTTTTCTTCAATAAAATATTGAATTTTGTTTGAGCTTGGTACGAATTCAATATTTTGATTTTGAAGTGTCGGATTATTAATAAATTGTAATAATACTTTTTGGACGAATTGATTCATTTCAATGTTTACGTGCTGCGCAGGAAGACTGTTATTTTTTAATTGATACGTTAAGCTTAAGTCATCAATTAATGTCGTCATATATTGAGATTTCTCTTTCATAACGCTGCCGAATTGTTGAATGTCACGATCAGTCCAGTTATACTGCTGTGATTCTAGTAATAATGCGTAGCCATATATAGAGCTAAGTGGTGTTTTTAAATCGTGTGTGAGACCGGTAATCCATTCTTCACGTGTTTGCTGCAGTACTTGCCTCATTGCATCATTTTTTTTGAGTGTAATAGAAAGGTGCTCTAGTGAATTTGTAACATCACTAAATAAGCGGAACGACCATTTCTCTTTACCAGATCGCCGGAATCTGACAGTTTTCCCTTTTTTACTAACAGGCTCTTCGTACTTTCCACCAGCTATATTTTTAAGCCAGCGCATCGCATGTAATAACGGTTTTCCAAATTTATTACCGTACCAAATAGAAAGAATGACTAGATAAACAAATACGATAAGAAGGATTAATCCGCATCCGATTAGAAACTTTTTAGTAAATACATCGTCTATTTCATCATCTGGGTAGTAGTACTCATTTTTGGCAGTTACAACAAGAAGATGATTGCTATCTGTGTCGTAAAAGCTAGACGTGTTTTCTTTATGATTCCACGGTTCCTTTTCGCTAAGAGCAGTTTGTATGACAGAAAACGGTTTTTTCTTTCCATCTGGATAGGAGAATACTTCTTCGCCATCACGATTAAAGATTTGAAGTGTTGCTTTTTCTTTAGAAAGTAACTGTTGTTCTTCTTCTGTTAATGTGAACGTATCCGTAGATACAGAAGGGTGCTCTTTTTGTATCGTTTTCAGTAATACATTGCTTTTTAACGTACTGCCATAAATAACAAGTACGTTCTTTTCTTCTAATTCAATTTCCCAATATGTAAATGTATAAGGGCTTTCTATGTGATTCTGTATATATGAGAATAATGATACTTTCGTATAAGATGTTGGCACGTCACTTGGTGTATTAAAGTGATAGAGAACTTTTCCGTTTTCCTCTACAACTTGAATCCAATCATTTTTCTCTTTAATTAAGTCTTTTACTTCAGCTTTCAACGAAATATTGCCATCTTCTGAGGAGATATATCTTGCAATCATAAAATTATCAGCATCTGGAATGTTCGGTTCGTATGAAGTACTCGTAACAAGAAAAATTAAATAAGTGAATGCAGCTACTACAGCAATCAGTAATGTAACTAAAACAAATACGTGTTGCATGATAAACTGGATAATAAGTCGTTTATTAAAGTTCATATCGTCACCCTACTTTGTAATAAACTTATAGCCAAGTCCGCGAACGGTTTTTATATATTCTGGTTTACTTGGGTCTTGTTCAATTTTTTCACGTAGTTTTCGAATGTGAACCATAACGGTATTATCATCGCCATTATAGGCAGGTGCTCCCCAAACTTTTTCATATATTTCTTCTTTCGAAAATACGTAGTTCGGATTCTCGCAAAAGAAGAGTAGTAGCTGAAATAGCTGGGCGGAACATTCGACAACACGTCCATTTACTGTAAGTTCTGCGGAATATGGATCTATTTCAAATCTGCCAAATGAACTGGATTGTGCTTTTGGTTCATGTGGTACTGCTGGTTTCATATGTCTTCGGAGTTGTGCTTTCATACGAGCTACTACTTCAAGTGGATTAAATGGCTTCGTAATATAATCATCTGCACCGTGTGAAAATCCAGATATTTTATCTAAATCAGATGTTTTAGCTGTGAGGAAGAAGATCGGGCAATCTGTTTTCTGGCGAATGATGGGACAAATATCAAAACCAGATTGTCCAGGAAGCATGACATCTAAAATAATTAAATCGTAATCGTTTTTTTCGGTGAGAGATAAAGCTATTTCAGCGGATGTTGCAGTTGTAATATGAGAAAAACCTTCTTTTTCAAGAATGGTAGTTAGTAATTGTAAAATTGCTGTTTCATCATCAACGAGCAAAATATTTGCTTCATACATAAAAATCCCTCCTAATTTCCTCGAATATCATATCATCTTTCTGTAACTTATGGAATTTTTAAGGAAATTTTAAGGTTTTCTTTCTCAAAAAATTAAGAATCAAATGATATGATAAAAGTAACATAGGGGAGGAGATGAGTGTGAATCCGTTTCAAACGATGCGAGCTAGATATTTTTTAATTGTATTTGCACTATTAACTTTAGTTGCAAGAGCCAGTAATGAATTGATAGAAAATACATTTCATATGCAAAATTCTACTTTTATAAATATTCTTATATTCTATATTCTTCCGATTACGTGGATTTTTTATGAATATAGAAAACACCGTGTTTCCTTTTCATTATTTATTAATAAAAATGAAACATTTAACTTGGTGCAAGTTTTATACATTGCAATTATGTTAGCTGTGTTTAGTTATGGATACCTTATTTTGTACATGTATAGCTTTGCATGGATTACACCGGAATTTATTATGAATGCATTACGTGAACCGGTTATTGATAGCACAGGGGGATATGTATATCAAATTATTATGGTCGTGTTCATCGCA
Organism: Bacillus cereus; assembly: GCF_007678085.1. GTDB lineage: Bacteria > Bacillota > Bacilli > Bacillales > Bacillaceae_G > Bacillus_A > Bacillus_A cereus_BE. The sequence goes on from NZ_VEDW01000003.1 coordinate 387,500, forward strand.
CCAATTATTGGTGAATTTGTTTTTCGGGGATTTTTACTGCAACGCTTTGCAGCAAAATGGGGAACGAGTATAGCGATCATTGTAGTAGCGATGTTGTTTGCGTTGCTACATGTTGATTTTCTAGGCGCAGTAGTATTTAGTGTTGTACTATCAATCGTATATATTCGTACAAATAGCTTACTCATGCCAATTGCTATTCACATGTTAAACAATGCATTTGTAATCGGTGCTTCTTTTTTAATAAATAAAGAAGAGATAATGAGTTTTGCAGATTTCTCAAATTATACGACGTTCTTTCCAGGACTTATTATTTTTATAGCGGGATTAAACTTAGTACTCATCTTTTTATTTGTTAACCGCAAATATTGGAATAAAGAAATGCCAGCTATATATGTAGAGCAAGAAAAGAGCTTTTCAGATGTAGTGGGGAGTAAATGAGATGAAGAAGACGATTGAAAAAATATTGAAAGACATTATAGATGCTACGTCTATTACAGATATGTGTGATAAAAGCGTTTGTCATTGGCTTCAACCTGTAGTAGATACGATTGTGTTTCCAGAGTATTATTTGTTCTCTAGTAATCATTTGAAAGAAAATATTATTTCTCTTCTTATTGTGCTAGGGGTTTTACTAATATTTGGTCTAATAGTAGAAGAAATGATGAAGCGCATCTTCAGAAAGAATGAAGAGAAGTATATGTGGGTTCATAAAGTATTCGAGAAAGTAATAGTGGCTTTCCTTTTGTTTTATAGTATGAAAACAATCATTTACGTTATAGCTTTGAAACATCATTAATTCGAAATTTGAAAGGGATGTATAAAATTATATGAATGAAACAATATCATCAAATAAGTTTTTTTATTTGATTTTGCTTAGTATTGTGCTGATCACGACAGTCAATGTTATTCTTCGCTGGGAGGAAGCTTATTTCTTTATGTATTTAGCACTTCATTTGTTAGGAATATTATGTATAAGCGGCGGAATAGTTTCTGAAAAAAAGAGTGAAGAAAGCATTAATTATATGTGTGTGACCGGTCTAATTTTACTATTAGCAGTACAAGGTATTATGAAATATAGTTCTTTTTCTTTACAAGATTTTAGTTTATTAATGGATGTACTTCCTTAAGGGGGCGCGTTATGTTATCTAAGAAGCAAATAGGATACGTACTAGTTTTAATTGGTTTTTTTACGCTTATTGTAACGACGTTATTTTTTCAAGACTATGAATATATACGCTATATAAAAGGCGCTGGTTTCATATGTTGGGTTGTAAGTATATTTCTTATCCCAGATTATGAACCGAAGAAAGTGTCTAAAGGTAGGTAAAACTCTTCTTTTTGTAGAAGAGTTTTTTTATGTAAATAGAAGGTTCTCGAGCAATTCGCATAATAAGCTTGTTCTAATTTAGCATGTACGAACTTACAATAATAATAGACAGGCAGCATAGAGGAGGGAATAGCGTGAGGAAGGTTATTGGGTGGTCGCTTTTTTTGTACGTTGGGTTTGCGTTGCTTATATATTGGTATTTATTTGGATGGAATCATGAACTGATTCCGGACATGTATAAAGGAACAAAGGCAGATCCAGAAACGTTTATGAATGCAAGAGAGCTTACGCTAAGCCAAGATTATTCGCGCGTGAAAAACTTACTGTACTTTTTAGCGACGCCTCTGGAATGGATTATTTTATTATTTGTACTTGTGCTCGGTGTTTCAAGAAAGTTTGAGAAATGGTCGAAGGAAACGACGAAAATAAGTGTTCTGCAAGTTGCGATTTATTTCTTTTATTTATCGTTACTCACAACAGTTCTTGCCCTGCCAATGCAATGGATTAGCCGAAAAGTGTCCGTTGATTACGGCATTTCAACGCAAAGTACACAAAGCTGGATAAAAGATCACGTAATCGATTTTTGGGTGAATTATGCGACGATGTTACTCATTGTTACTGTTTTGTTATGGCTTATTCGTAAATTTCCGAAGCGATGGTGGCTAGCAGGATGGGCGCTCTCTGTACCATTTACAATCTTTTTAACATTTGTGCAGCCAGTCGTTATTGACCCACTTTATAATGACTTCTCGACGCTACAAAATAAAGAATTAGAAACGAAAATTTTAGCACTTGCAGATAAAGCTGATATTCCATCTGAACACGTATATGAAGTGAATATGTCAGAAAAAACGAATGCGTTAAATGCATACGTAACAGGACTTGGAAAAAATCTTCGCATTGTAATGTGGGATACAACGCTTAAGCAATTAAAAGATAAAGAGATTTTGTTTATAATGGCCCATGAAATGGGGCATTATGTTATGAAACATATATATTGGGGCGTTGCGAGTTATGTATTGCTATCGTTTATAGGGATGTATTTCATTAGCCGTATTATAAATATGTGTATTCGAAAATGGGGAGATACGCTGCAAATTTCAAAAGCAGCATGTTTCTCAATTTTACCTTTATTTTTCTTAATTTCTTCTGTACTTTCTTTTGCATCGCAGCCAGCAACAAATTATGTTTCTCGTATAGAAGAACGAGCAGCAGATCAATATGCTTTAGACATGACGAAGGACGGGAAATCTGGTGTGAAAACGTTCCAATATTTATCAAAAACGAGTTTAAGCCAAGTAAATCCGCCTGCGTTAGTGAAGTTTTTCTTATACACACATCCACCAATTTTCGAAAGAATTCATACGTTTGAACAATATGAAAAAGAAAAGAAGCAGTAGTGTACTGCTTCTTTTTTATGCTTCATTCGAGTTTTGGAAAATTATAGTGTATAATATATGGAATATTCAGTTAAAAGTTTAGGAGGTTAATATTTTGTTTCATTCAAAATCAATGCCGGCTATAAAAATGATCCTTTCGATGTCTATTTTTGGATCAATTGGATTTTTTTCTGTTCAAACAGGTTTACCGTCTTTTGAGTTAGTATTCGTTCGTTGCATTTGTGCGACTATATTTTTAGCATTATGTTGGCTCGTAACAGGACAGTATAAAAATGAGAAATGGAATAAAAAAGAAGTAATGCAAATATTAGCATGCGGTGTATTTCTCGTTTTTAACTGGGTATTTCTATTTAAAGCGTTTGAAGTTATGTCGATTACAATTGCGATTTCAGTTTACCACCTTGCACCTATTATCGTATTAATGATTGGTAGTATTGTATTTAAAGAGAGACTTACAGTATTTGCGGTTATGTCCATTGTCATTTGTTTTATAGGTACAGTTTTAGTAGCTGGAGTAGATGGAAGTCTATCGCTCGAAAAACTGATGTCATCTGGAATGGTATGGGCACTTCTTGCAGCTGTATTTTATGCTTTTACCACTTTATTAGGAAAAGGAATTCAGCATACGAGCGCATATGCAATGACATTTTTACAAACGTTTTTAGGTATATTTTTATTGCTACCATTCATAGATTTTGGCAAGTTCCAAGGGTTAACAGAGATGAACTGGATGATGATTACAGCGACAGGTCTTATACATACTGGATTTGTATATTACTTATTTTTTGACAGTTTAAGAGATTTATCGACGAGATTAATTTCTGTATTAGTGTTCTTAGATCCTGCGGTTGCAATACTATTAGATACAGTCTTTACCGGGTTTAGACCGACTAGTATGCAAGTAGTAGGAATTGTTCTTATATTTGTAGGGATGGCATTTACTTTTCGAAAAACGAAGGAGGAAAAAATAGCGATAAAAGAAAATTTGCATTCTGAATTTTAAATATTTTCACCTACATTCTATTGATAATTCCCTAATTTTTTGTACAATAAAATCGTAGGAAAATAAAGGGAAAAGTGGGTGGGGGAGATGAAAAAGCTAGTAAAGATAATGACATCATTAACTTTAATGGGAGGAATATTCGTAAGTGTAAATGGTGTGTCTGCAAATGCAGATGTTATCCAAAAATCTGGTCAGATGATAGAGTTTGATGATGTAACAACAGATCATTGGGCGTGTGATGATATTAAATATTTAGTATATCATCGAATTATGTTTGGATATGGAAATGGTAAGTTTGGTATAGAAGATCATATAACACGTGAACAAGCAGCGGCAGTATTATACCGCGCACTTCATGTAAAAGGAACTGCGGATATTGGGAATCCATATAGAGATATTAGTGTGAAATCAACCATGTTCCCTTACGAAATTTTACGCTTAACACAGCTTGGTATTTTTAAAGGAGACGAAAATGGAGATTTCCGTCCGAAAGCAACACTGACTCGTGCAGAGTTATCACAAGTTTTAACGAAAGCATATGAGTTGAAAACAAAGCGTCCGCATACATTTACAGACATACCAGAAAACTATTGGGCAAGAGATGCAATTAGCGCATTACAGTCTAATAAAGTGGTGGTTGGAACGGGAGATGGCAAGTTCGAGCCTGAAATGCTTGTTACACGCGGGCAATTTGCGAAATTTTTAAAACGATCCATTGATAATTCTCCAGGGAAAATGGAATAGAGAAAGAGAAAGCTCATAATCTGTAGAGGAGGCATCTTCTGCTCATTATGAGCTTTTATTAATAGATAGGTTATTATTTTCGTATGTTGTAGTCCAGTTGATATCCTTTGTCGAAACGTCGATATACACGGAGTAACAACATATATTGGCGGTTTTTGTCTAGAAAATGAACTTTAAAAATGTGAAGGATTTCTTTTTAAAAAAGTAGAATATTTAATGTATAGAAACACCTTTAAATGACCATAGGAAAGGGATATGATTTGCGTACAATTCGGTATAAAAATTGAAATTGAGAGCGAATTGGCTCTCCTTTAGTAGTGATTTTCACAATAATAGATTTTTTAAATGTAATATATTGCATAATGGGTGCGGAGGCAACATATGTAATATTGGAAAGGATTTCAGTCTATTATTTTCCGTTTTATTAAATGGAGATAAAGGGGAGAGGGCAATGAAAAAGAACATGTTACGTATAATGGCAACGGTAACTATTATGGGCGGCTTGTTTGTAAGTACAAATGTACCAAACGTAAAAGCAGAAGAATATCCAGAAATGATTGTGTTTGATGATGTTCCAGTAAATTACTGGGCATATGACGATATAATGGACGTAGTATACAATAAAGTAATGTTAGGCTATGGAAATGGTAAGTTTGGTGTAGGAGATAATGTTACGCGAGAACAAGTAGCAGCAGTACTTTATCGTACATTGGATTTGAAAAAAGAAGGACCTTTAAAAAATCCATACAAAGATATTTCTGAGAGGGCAACAATGTTTTTAGATGAAATTTTAGTATTAACAGAGCATGGTATTTTTAAAGGGGACGAAAAAGGAAACTTTAGACCAGCCGCACCAGTAACACGTGCAGAGATGGCGCAAATTCTTACGAATGCATTTACATTTGAGGTGAAGAAGAACCATACATTTAAAGATGTACCAAATAATCATTGGGCAAAAAATGCGATTAGTGCACTGCAGTCTAATCATGTCATAGTAGGAACAGGAAATGGGAAATTTGAACCGAATACAGTTGTAACACGCGAGCAATATGCAACGTTTTTAAATAGAGCTGTTATTAATTTTAATTTGAAGGATGAAGACTATTAAAGTTAAAATACAAAAAACCATTTAATTTAATAGTAGGTTATAGATAATATATAAATATAGTGAATAAAAAGAAGGGATGTGATTTTTTACATTCCTCCTTTTTATTTTTAATCTATATACTGTGTTTTTATACTTCTATTTATAGTGGAGTAACCATTTGAAATAATCGTGTTTTTACGGATGGTCGATCTGTAATCTACCTCGCGTATCTCCGTTTTCTTTCGGTGGGGATGTTATTGACCTCAAATGGTGGGAGAAAGAAAATAAGCGTGAAAAGTGATTGGTTATATACTTATTTTATGCGCAAAAAAACATGTTGTATCACCTTGATTATCAATGAAGTGTAAAGGAAATTAAGTGAATTATGATTCACAATTTGGACAATAATTATATGAATAAATGCATTGTTACTCTTTTGCTAATTCTTTATATTAGAAAAAAATAAACTTTGATTAGGGAGAGAGTACTTTGAAGAAAAAAATTCTAAAAGTAGCAACAGCTTTAACAATTATGGGTGGAGTAGCATTTAGTGCTGAAGGGACTACAGCAAAAGCTGAAGTAGCTGCAAAGCCACAACAAACAAGTCAAGCTATCTTTAAAGATGTACCAGCAGGACATTGGTCTTATGAAGCAATTCAAACTTTAGCAGAACAAGAGATTATGCTTGGTTATGGAAACGGGATGTTTGGTTTTGGACATAATGTAACTCGTGAACAAGTAGCAGCTTTAATTTATCGTGCACTGGATCTTGATGAAGAATTTGGTGAAGATGAGGAACTAGAAAGCCCATATAATGATATTGTTGATGATAACTCAACGATGTTTCCGTTCGAAGTGTTAGCAGTAACAGAATTCGGTATCTTTACAGGTGACGAGAAAGGGAACTTCAGACCAAAAGATACGTTAACACGTGCAGAAATGGCGCAAGTTCTTACGAGAGCATTTGGATTAAAGGTACAAGGACCAGCAGGATTTAAAGATGTACCAAAGGGACATTGGGCAGAAAATGCGATTAATGCAGTAGGTTCAAATGGTATTTCAATAGGAGATGGAGAGGGTAACTTCGCTCCGAACATGGAAGTAACACGTGAACAATATGCGCAGTTCTTATTTAGAGCACTTTAATAAAAAAGGGATCAGTGTTGTATAACACTGATCCTTTTTTTGTGTGTAATGCGGGTGAAAGAATACAGTTTTATAAAAAAACGATTAAATTTTCAAAAAAAACTTCCTTTTCTGAAGATTTGTTATATAATATAAAACATAAAATCAAATCTGTTATAAAACAGTTTAAGAAGGGGATGCTAATATGTCGACGCAAACTTCACGGGTTACATTGCCCGGAGAAATGTTACCAGCGTACAACGAAATATTGACACCTGAGGTGCTTAGTTTTTTGAAGGAACTACATGAAAACTTCAATGAGCGCCGCATAGAACTTTTACAAAAGCGTGCGGAGAAACAAAAGAGAATTGATACAGGAGAGTTTCCGAAGTTTTTAGAAGAAACAAAGCACATACGTGAAGCGGATTGGACAATTGCCAAATTGCCAAAAGATTTAGAGGATCGCCGCGTAGAGATTACTGGACCAGTAGATAGAAAGATGGTTATTAATGCTTTAAATTCAGGAGCACATCTTTTTATGGCAGATTTTGAAGATTCGAATTCACCAACTTGGCAGAATGCGATTGAAGGTCAAATAAACTTACGAGATGCTGTGCAGGGAACAATTTCACATAAAAATGAAAACGGAAAAGAATATCGTTTAAATAGTAAAACAGCAGTATTAATTGTGCGTCCAAGAGGATGGCATTTAGAAGAAAAACATATGCAAGTTGATGGGAAAAATATGTCTGGTAGCTTAGTAGATTTCGGACTTTATTTTTTCCATAATGCGAAAGCTCTTCTAGCAAAAGGAAGCGGTCCATACTTTTACTTACCTAAAATGGAAAGCCATTTAGAAGCAAGGTTATGGAATGATGTTTTCGTATTTGCTCAAAAATATATCGGTATTCCAAACGGAACGATCAAAGCAACGGTGTTACTGGAAACGATTCACGCTTCGTTTGAAATGGATGAAATTTTGTATGAGCTTAAAGATCATTCTGCTGGATTAAATTGCGGAAGATGGGATTATATTTTCAGCTTTTTAAAGAGTTTCCGTAATCATAATGAATTTTTACTTCCAGATAGAGCGCAAGTCACAATGACGGCGCCGTTTATGCGCGCTTATTCTTTGAAAGTAATTCAAACGTGTCACCGCCGTAATGCGCCAGCCATTGGAGGAATGGCGGCACAAATTCCGATTAAAAACAATCCAGAAGCGAATGAAGCAGCTTTTGAAAAAGTCCGTGCAGATAAAGAGCGCGAAGCTTTAGACGGTCATGACGGGACTTGGGTTGCCCACCCGGGACTCGTACCAGTCGCGATGGAAGTATTTAATCACATTATGAAAACACCGAATCAAATTTTTAGAAAACGTGAAGAAATACATGTTACAGAAAAGGATTTATTAGAAGTACCAGTGGGAACGATTACAGAAGAGGGATTTCGCCTGAATATTAGCGTAGGTATTCAATATATCGCATCTTGGTTAAGTGGACGGGGAGCAGCACCAATTTATAACTTAATGGAAGATGCGGCAACAGCGGAAATTTCTAGGGCACAAGTATGGCAATGGATTCGTCATGAAGGCGGAAAGCTACATGACGGTCGTAATATTACGCTTGAATTGATGGAAGAGTTAAAAGAAGAAGAGCTAGCAAAAATAGAAAGAGAGATTGGTAAAGAAGCCTTTAAGAAAGGGAGATTCCAAGAGGCGACAACGTTGTTTACAAATCTCGTTCGGAATGCTGAATTCGTACCATTTTTAACATTACCGGGTTATGAAATTTTATAAAAAATGAAAAGGGGATGGAACATATGAAAAATGAAAGAATCGAGAAATTACAAGAGAGCTGGGAATTAGATACGCGCTGGAAAGGGATCACACGTCCATATTCGGCAGAAGATGTAATTCGCCTGCGCGGATCAATTGATATTGAACATACGTTAGCGCGACGGGGTGCTGAAAAGCTTTGGTCATCGCTTCATACGGAAGATTACATTAACGCACTTGGCGCATTAACAGGAAACCAAGCGATGCAACAAGTGAAAGCTGGGCTAAAAGCAATTTATTTAAGTGGATGGCAAGTAGCAGCGGATGCGAACCTTTCTGGACATATGTATCCAGACCAAAGTTTATATCCGGCGAATAGCGTACCTGCTGTAGTAAAACGAATTAATCAAACACTGCAACGTGCGGATCAAATTCAGCATATGGAAGGAAGCGATGATACAGATTATTTCGTACCGATTGTAGCAGATGCAGAAGCTGGATTTGGCGGACAATTAAACGTATTTGAACTGATGAAAGGTATGATTGAAGCAGGTGCATCTGGAGTGCATTTTGAAGATCAATTATCTTCAGAGAAAAAATGCGGTCATTTAGGCGGAAAGGTATTACTACCGACGCAAACAGCGGTACGTAATTTAATTTCGGCACGCCTTGCTGCTGACGTAATGGGAGTGCCGACAATTATCGTTGCAAGAACAGATGCGGATGCAGCTGATTTAATTACGAGCGATATCGATCCTGTTGATAAAGCGTTTATTACAGGGGATAGAACACCAGAAGGATTTTACCGTACGAAAGCAGGTCTTGATCAAGCAATTGCGCGTGGTTTAGCATACGCTCCTTATGCAGACCTCGTTTGGTGCGAAACGTCTGAACCAAATTTAGAAGATGCAAAACGATTTGCGGACGCAATTCATAAAGAGCATCCAGGGAAATTGCTAGCATACAACTGTTCACCTTCATTCAACTGGAAACAAAAATTAGATGAGAAAACAATTGCGAGCTTCCAAAAAGAAATCGCATCTTACGGCTATAAGTTCCAGTTCGTAACACTTGCTGGCTTCCACTCGTTAAACTACGGCATGTTTGAATTAGCGCGTGGCTATAAAGAGCGCGGCATGGCAGCGTACTCTGAACTACAACAAGCAGAATTCGCAGCAGAAAAACACGGCTACTCTGCAACTCGTCATCAACGCGAAGTAGGAACAGGTTACTTTGATGAAGTGGCACAAGTTATTACAGGCGGTACTTCATCAACGACAGCGCTAAAAGGATCTACAGAAGAAGCACAGTTTACGAAATAAAAGGAAGGGGCACCTGTTTGAAGGGTGCCCCTTATTATTTTTTGAACGATTCGAGGAGTAAATGAAAATATATCGACGATTTTTTCGATATATCTATCATAACTTAAAATATATCAACGATTCGACAAAGGATATCGACTTACCGACAAAAAAGACAATATGATTAAATCCATTCAGCTCCATGAGCAAGAATAAACTCTATATCTTTCTCGTAATGCTCTAAATGTCCTTCATCAATCATTCTTTGGAAATTCACATCGCCTTCTTGCGCTTTTCTTTTCATATACGTACATAACGCTTCTAGGCGTAGTATTACCATACTTATGTAATCTTCGTCCATACTTTTCCCGTAGGACTGGACAAACAATTTCACTCTTTCTTTCGTACGATCAGCATGTTGTGCAGGTTCATAATGAACTGCCTTACCTGATTCTGTATAATACGTTCTGCTTAAAGGAACACAAGTATAAAGTGTATAAGCGATATCCCAAATTCTTGGACCAGGAGCAGCAATATCGAAATCAATAATACCTACTGGTTTTTCGTCATGAAAAATAATGTTATATATGGCAAAATCGTTATGGCATACAACCTCAATGTTATTTGGAGTAAGATCCATCGGTTGCCAGTCATCTAATAACGGAAAATCACTTACCGCATCATGGTACAGGCGGAGCATCTTTGCTATTTCTTTTAAAACATCATTAGATCGCATATATTCTTTTAAAGGATAATTCCCAGCTTCTCCTTTAATAAAAGATAAAATCTCTATATCTTTTTCATCTACCCCTAAAAACTTTGGAGCATGATGAAACCCCTTGTTTTCTAAGTGTTGTAATAATGTATGAATTTTTGCGCTGCCAACCTTTAATTCTCGCCGAACAGTATTTTCAGAACGATATACATTTGATACATTTCCCCCAGTAAGCTTTTCTTCGTTTGTGTAATTTGACATATAATCCCCTCCAATATAACTATATTGTAACACTTCAGAACAAGGGATATAATCGCATTCAAATGATGTGTATGTTCATTTTAAAATGAAATCCGCACATGTTAAAATCAAATATTTACGAATGTACAATCAATTTAATTTGTCAGTTATTTTCAAAAAAGATTGTACATTTTATTTTAATGTGCTATGATAGTCCCAGTTGAATAGTTAAATTAAGCAATCCATATGTTATCAAGTGCTGAAAACGAACGAGAAAAAGTATGTGAGAACTAGTTTATGTTTCGTATTTGATAATGTGTGGATTCTTTTTTTAGACAGGAAGACTAAAAAAATAAAATGTGTATTTTCTTAGGAGGAAATAATTATGGCAGTAACAGGACAAGTAAAATGGTTTAACAACGAAAAAGGCTTCGGTTTCATCGAAGTTCCAGGCGAAAACGATGTATTCGTACATTTCTCTGCAATCGAAACTGAAGGTTTCAAATCTTTAGAAGAAGGTCAAAAAGTTAGCTTCGAAATCGAAGAAGGTAACCGTGGACCTCAAGCTAAAAACGTAATCAAACTATAATTTTATAGTTTATTATGGAAAAAAGGGATGGCTGCTGCCATCCCTTTTTTTGTTATTGTAATATACGAGCGCAATAATTATGTGGGGGAGAAGGCGGAGAATATATATGATGGAAAAGTATACAAATGAAGTAATACTCGATGTTCGTAGAGGTAACGAAGATTTACACAATACGATTGAAGAGATAAAAGCGTATGCGAAAATGTATGAACATGATAAAGTGACGTTAATTGATTTGAAGAAATCCCATTCTCTTGTTTTAGACGAAGAGCGATATATAGTTCTATTACAAATTGTAAGAAATACAGAAAATCTTGGAAGAAAATATGAATATGAAGAAGAAAAAATAGTCGGTTTTTTTGAGGACGAAGAAGAGTAAAAGGCTTTCCAGTATGGAAGGCCTTTTACTCTTCTTTTTCAATCTTTTTCTTTTCGCGTTTTTTACATTCAGAGCATTTCGATTTACGAAAAGGCTTTGCGAAGAATAGTAGAATGAAAAATAGTCCGAATATAATGCTGGATGAGTTTTTCACGATCACAATGCTGCTATTTTTCATTTGAATCGTTGGTTGAATTTCTTTTTCTTCCATAGTGGACCTCCATATATTGGATTTTTCTTTTAATTATAGCAAAGTTAAATGTCGTAATGATGAAAAATGAGGAAGCAGTTGTAAATATTTATAGGTAGTATAAATACATTTTGTATAGGTTTTTTATTTTATAATCACTATATCGTTATTTTGTAATTTGAAAGATATTTGACAAATGATAAAGTATTGTAAAAAAGCGGGATTTGTAAACCGTTTCCTTTTCATAGATGCTAAAATTATATATGCAGCTGCTAATATAAATGGAAAAAAGGAGACAGTAGAATATGGAAAGTAAAGTAGAACGTTATGTTGAAAACTATGTGGTAAATAAAAATACAATGGCCTTACTTCCTGTTATTCTAAGTGAAAAGAAAATAGTTACACGAGTTATTGAGATGGAAGATTCTTTTTTCGTATTTCAAAAGCCCCTAGATATTATAGAAAGAAGTTGCCGCAAGCATGGCTCTAGTTTCTTAGGCAGAAAAGAAGGAACGAAAGAGTTAACTCATATTACACATAAAGCACCGATTGCGATTAGTCCAACAGATCAACTTTATTTTTTCCCTACTTATTCTTACTCTAGAAAAGAGTGCGCTTGGTTGTCTCATTTTTATATTGAAAGTAATAAAGAGTTAAAAGATGGAAATGTCATTGTTAGATTTATAAATGGCTTTGCTGTGAAATTAGAAATATCAAAAAGTAGTTTTGAAAATCAACAAAATCGTACAGCGAAATTGCGTACTGAATATGAAGATCGTAGAAAAAAACAAGGAAATCATTCCTTCAAATTAATTGATAAAAATGAGGAATCTAGATTAAAACCAGCATATGAGAAAGTATATTTTGTTAAGGAAGGCGACGTTTAAAAGGATGGGGGAAAACCCCATCCTTTTACTTTGCAGTTTTGTTCGTAAGTTGATACATTCGAAAAAAATGCCCAAGTAACGACACGTCCTGTCGAATATTGATAGATTATCATAGCGTAATAATGAAGGAATTCTAATGAAAGGTATGGAAACTTAATAATTACATCTCCATATGTCGTATCTACCATTTCCTCTTTCATATAAGCAATGATACAGTAGAGGTAGTACTTAGAGTAAAGGGGTAAAGTGTAGAATGGATTTTCAGACAATCAAAGAGTATTTTTCACCAGAAAATATGGATCATATTGTTGAAAGCTATAAAGCGTTTGGACCACTTCTTGGTATTGGTTTACCGATGATAGAAGCGTTGATTCCGGCATTGCCACTCATCGTATTTGTACTGGCGAATGCTGTTGCATTTGGATTTTGGCTCGGTTTTCTTTATTCGTGGCTTGGATCAGTAATGGGTGCTTTACTTGTCTTTTTCATTATCCGTCATTTTGGCCGAAGTCGTTTCTTTTCTTTTGTAAATAAGCATGAGAGAGTACGAAAGGCAATGGGATGGATTGAAAGGAAAGGGTTTGCGCCGATTTTCGTCATATTTTGTTTTCCGTTTACACCGTCTGCGCTTATAAATGTTGTTGCTGGTTTATCTCGCATTAGTGTAAAGCAGTTTGGACTTGCGCTCGCGTTCGGAAAGCTTGTGATGATTTTTATTTTAACGTATATCGGTCATGATTTGATGTCATTTATTCATAATCCGGTGAAATCAGTTATTGTAGCAATTGGTATTTTTATTTTATGGTATGTCGGTAAGAAAATTGAAGTAAAGTTAGAACTACATTAAGAATAGTCTTCTTTATCCAGCTATTTGAGGGCAGTAAAACTCCCACCTCAAAATTCGGTTGGATAGGTGAGAGTCGGATTACTGGTAAATGCCCGATTGGTGCGGACTGATTAAGTTTTACTTTATAAATGCAGGCTTCATTATTAAAGGATAAGGGGAGAAGCGGATGAAGAAAACTTTGAAAAAAGAAGGCATAGAATGGATACGAACAATTTTAATTGGTGTATTATTAGCTGTATTTTTTCGAACGTTTTTCTTTTCAACGTACGTTGTAGAGGGGAAGTCAATGATGCCGACATTGCAAGATGGCAATATGCTCGTTGTAAATAAGGTGAGTTATCAAGTGGGGGACTTGAACAGGTTTGATGTTGTTGTGTTTCATGCGAATAAAAAAGAGGACTACGTAAAACGAATTATCGGTTTACCTGGAGATCACATTGAATATAAGCATGATAAATTATACATAAACGGACAATTCGTGGATGAACCTTATTTAGAAACGTATAAGAAAGAGATAAATGGACGACAACTAACAGGTGATTTTAAACTAGAAGAGTTAACGAAAGAAAAATCCGTGCCATCTGGATATATTTTTGTAGTAGGCGATAACCGCCTTGGAAGCTGGGATAGTAGACACTTTGGATTTGTAAAAGCTGATACAGTTGTCGGTAAAGTTGATTTACGATATTGGCCAATTCAAGAGGTGCAAACGAATTTTTCAAAAGGTTGATATACTAGATAGAAGTATAGAAAAAGGCAAACTACTCCGTTTGTCTTTTTTCGTGTCCTATAATACAATTATAGTAGCAAACTAACGTTCGTTATGTAAGTGAAAGGTGGGGTTACATGTCACTTCGATTTGTGATTGGTAGAGCGGGAAGTGGAAAAAGTACACTTTGTTTACACGAAGTGCAAGAAGAGTTAAAGCAGCGCCCAAGAGGGGAAACAATATTATATCTTGTGCCAGAACAGATGACATTCCAAACGCAGCAGGCGTTAATCGGGAGTGAGGATGTTAGAGGTTCTATTCGGGCACAAGTTTTTAGTTTTTCACGATTAGCGTGGAAGGTACTGCAAGAAGTTGGCGGAGCGAGTCGTCTTCACATTGATGAAGCGGGTGTACATATGTTGCTTCGTAAAATTGTAGAGTCTCGTAAAGATGGATTATCAGTGTTCCAAAAAGCAGCGGAGCAAAACGGTTTCTTTGAACATCTTGGTAGTATGATTGCGGAGTTTAAACGTTACAACGTGACGCCATCTAACGTATATGAAATGTGGCAACAATTAGATGCACATAGTAGCAGTGCCGAGCAAAAGCTATTAGCGAATAAAGTGTATGATTTACAACTACTATATGATGATTTTGAGCGTGCTTTAATCGGAAAATATTTAGATTCAGAAGATTACTTGCAATTGCTAATCGAAAAGCTTCCGCAGTCTGACTATGTAAATGGGGCTGAAATTTATATAGATGGATTTCATTCATTCTCACCGCAAGAACTAGAAATTGTAAGAAAGCTTATGATTTGCGGTGCGAGAGTTACAATCACTTTAACACTAGATGAAAAAACGTTAGCACAGCCGGTAAATGAACTAGATTTATTTTATGAAACGACGTTAACGTATGAAAAAATAAAACAAGTAGCACGTGAAGAGAAGATAGAAATTGAAAAAACGATTCCACTTATGGAACAACCGCGTTTTCATTCACAATCATTAGCGCATTTAGAAACGCATTACGAAGCACGACCAAATGAAAAGTTTCACGGGGAAGCAAGTGTAACGATTAGTACAGCAGCGAATTTACGAGCTGAAGTAGAAGGCGTTGCCCGTGAAATTCGTAGACTTGTGGCAGATGAAGATTATCGTTACCGAGATATCGCGGTTCTTCTTCGTAACGGGGAAAGTTATTACGATGTAATGCGAACGCTATTTACAGATTATAATATCCCACACTTCATCGATGAAAAACGCCCGATGTCACATCATCCGCTAGTAGAATGCATTCGTTCTGCACTCGAGATTATTAGCGGGAATTGGCGTTATGATGCAGTGTTTCGCTGCGTGAAAACAGAGCTTTTATATCCATTAGACGTAAGAAAAGAAACGATGCGTGAAGAGATGGATGAGTTTGAAAACTACTGTTTAGCGTACGGTGTACAAGGGAAGAGATGGACTTCTGAGGATCCGTGGATGTATCGCCGCTATCGTTCTCTTGACGATACGGACGGGATGATTACAGACAGTGAACGTGAAATGGAAGAGAAAATAAATAGGCTACGCGACGTTGTAAGAACGCCAGTTATTCGTATGCAAAAAAGACTGAAGCGTGCGGGAACAGTTATGCAAATGTGCGAAGCTGTTTACTTATTTTTAGAAGAACTTGACGTTCCGAAAAAACTAGAAGCATTACGTATTCGTGCAGAAGAGAGCGGAGATTTCTTATTTGCGACAGATCATGAACAAGTATGGGAAGAAGTAATGAGCCTTCTTGATACATTTGTAGAGATGCTTGGCGAAGAAAAAATGTCACTTTCTATGTTCACAGACGTTATGTCGACAGGTCTTGAGGCGCTTCAATTTGCTAACATTCCGCCTTCATTAGATCAAGTGTTAATTGCTAATATTGATCGTTCTAGATTATCAAATGTGAAAGCGACATTTGTCATTGGAGTGAATGAAGGAGTTATTCCAGCAGCGCCGATGGATGAAGGTATGCTTTCTGATGAAGAAAGAGATGTTCTTAGCGCTGCAGGTATCGAATTAGCGCCAACGACGAGACAAACTTTATTAGAAGAACAGTTCGTTATGTACCAAATGGTAACGAGAGCAACTGAGAAATTATATATTTCATGTCCGCTTGCAGATGAGGAAGGGAAGACGTTACTTGCGTCTAGCTTTATTAAGAAAATAAAAAGAATGTTCCCTGATGTGAAAGACTCGTTTGTTACGAATGATGTAAATGATTTATCACGTTCGGAACAAATTTCATACGTAGCAACGCCAGAAGTAACGTTGTCATATGTTATGCAGCAACTACAAACGTGGAAGCGATACGGATTTGAAGGGAATTTAGACTTTTGGTGGGACGTATATAACTTCTACGTTACTTCAGATGAATGGAAGCAAAAAAGTAGCCGCGTATTATCAAGCTTATTCTACCGGAATCGTGCGCAAAAGCTAAGTACAGTTGTAAGTAGAGATTTATACGGAGACAAAATAAAAGGAAGCGTCTCTCGTATGGAATTATTTAACCGTTGTGCGTACGCTCATTTCGCGCAGCACGGTCTAGCATTAAGAGAGCGTGATATTTTCAAACTAGATGCGCCAGATATCGGTGAATTATTCCATGCAGCGCTGAAGAGAATTGCAGACAGGCTATTACGTGAAAATCGTACTTGGGCAGATTTATCAATAAAAGAGTGTGAGCATCTTTCGGCTGTAGTAATAGAAGAGATTGCACCGTTATTACAAAGACAAATTTTATTAAGTTCAAATCGTCATTTCTATTTAAAACAAAAATTACAGCAAATCATTTTCCGTACGTCAATTATTCTTCGTGAACACGCGAAATCGAGCGGTTTCGTACCAGTTGATTTAGAAGTGCCGTTCGGTATGGGCGGTACAGGATCGCTTCCGCCGATGGAATTCTCATTACCAAATGGTGTGAAGATGGAAGTTGTCGGCCGTATTGACCGTGTTGATAAGGCAGAAGATGAAAATGGGACATTCCTCCGTATTATTGATTATAAATCAAGCTCAAAAGCGTTAGACTTAACGGAAGTGTATTACGGATTAGCTCTTCAAATGTTAACGTATTTAGATGTTGTTACTTCGAATGCACATACGTGGATGAAAAAAGGCGGCACGGCATCACCGGCTGGTGTACTGTACTTCCATATTCATAACCCGATTGTTGAGATGAAAGGTGACGCATCTGAAGCAGAAATTGAGAAAGAGATTTTAAAGAAATTTAAAATGAAAGGACTCGTACTAGGCGATGCTGATGTTGTTCGTTTAATGGATAACAAACTTTCAACAGGAAGCTCTGATATTATTTCTGCGGGTCTGAAAAAAGACGGTAGCTTTAGTGCGCGTTCGAGTATCGCAAGTGAACAAGAGTTTAACGTACTGCAAAAATACGTACACCATACGTTTGAAAATATCGGTAAAGACATTACAGAAGGCGTGATCGATATTGCTCCTTATAAGAAGGGGAATAAAGCGGCATGTACGTTCTGTAACTTCAAATCTGTTTGTCAGTTCGATGAATCACTTGAAGATAATCAATTCCGTACGCTAAAAGATATGAAAGATAGCGAAGCGATGGAGAAAATTAGAGAGGAGGTTGGCGGAGAATGATTGGAAATTGGCCTAAAAAACCAGAAGGTAGTCAGTGGACAGATGACCAGTGGAAAGCGGTTGTAGCGAACGGACGTGATATTTTAGTCGCAGCAGCAGCTGGATCAGGGAAAACAGCAGTATTAGTTGAACGTATTATTAAAAAGATTATAAGTGAAGAAAATCCAGTCGATGTCGACCGCCTACTCGTTGTAACATTTACGAATGCAGCGGCGCAAGAGATGAAAAACAGAATTGGGGAAGCGTTAGAAAAAGTATTAATTGATGAGCCAGGATCGCAGCACGTAAGAAAGCAGCTTAGCTTATTAAATAAAGCTTCTATTTCAACGATTCACTCCTTTTGTTTACAAGTAATTAGAGGATACTACTACATGCTTGATGTTGATCCTCGTTTCCGCATTGCGAATCAAACAGAAAACGAATTATTAAAAGAAGAAGTGTTAGATGACATATTAGAAGCAGAGTATGGAATTGAAGATAATACGATATTCTTTGAACTCGTTGATCGTTATACGAGTGATCGTAGTGATGATGACTTACAGCGTATGATTTTAGCGCTTCATACAGAATCAAGAGCGCATCCAAATCCGGAAAAATGGCTCGATAAATTAGTAGAAGCATACGACGTAGAAGGAAAGACAATTGAAGATTTAGTGTACGCTTCTTACTTATTAGAAGATGTGAAATTCCAGCTTGAAACGGCGGAGGCGCATATTCGTAAAGCGACGGAACTCGCAATGCTTCCTGATGGCCCGGCGCCTCGCGTTGAAACCTTGCAAGCTGATGCAGCTTTACTTGGAACGTTATCATCAGCAGCTCGTCAGTCATGGACAAGTGTGTATGAAGCGATGCAAAACGTATCGTGGCAAACGTTAAAGCGTATTAAGAAAAGTGATTACAACGAGGATGTTGTAAAACAAGTAGACTCTCTTCGTAATAAAGCGAAAGATGAAGTGAAGAAATTACAAGAAGAGTTATTTAGCCGCAGACCTGAAAGTTTCTTACGAGATTTTCAAGACATGCACCCTGTATTAGAAAAGCTTGTTCAACTTGTAAAAGTATTTACAGAGCGTTTCCAAGCGATGAAACGAGATAAAGGAATGGTCGATTTCACAGATTTAGAGCATTTCTGTTTACAAATTTTAAGTGAACAAAGTGAAAATGGTGAAATGAAGCCGTCAGCAGTAGCGCTTCAATATCGCAATAAATTTGCTGAAGTACTAGTCGATGAATATCAAGATACGAACTTCGTACAAGAATCGATTATTAAATTCGTAACGAAAGATTCTGAGAGTGAAGGAAACTTGTTCATGGTTGGTGACGTAAAGCAATCGATCTATCGTTTCCGACTAGCAGAACCAGGCTTATTCTTAGGAAAGTATAAACGCTTCACACAAGAAGGATTAGGCGGCGGAATGAAGATCGATTTAGCGAAAAATTTCCGTAGTCGTCATGAAGTGTTAGCAGGTACGAACTTTATCTTCAAACAAATTATGGGCGAAGAAGTTGGAGAAATCGACTACGATGCTGACGCTGAATTGAAGTTAGGTGCTACCTATCCAGAAGGTGAAGATGTAGCGGCGGAACTACTATGCATTCAGCAAACGGAAGAAGAAGTAATAGACGGAGAAGAAGGTGCAGAAGTCGAAAAAGCACAGCTTGAAGCTCGTCTTATGGCGCAGCGTATTAAAGCGATGGTTGATTCAGGTTATGAAGTGTATGACCGTAAAACGGATAGTATGCGCCCTGTACAATACCGCGACTTCGTTATTTTACTGCGCTCCATGCCGTGGGCGCCGCAAATTATGGAAGAGTTAAAATTGCAAGGAATTCCAGTATACGCTGATCTTGCGACTGGTTACTTTGAAGCGACGGAAGTAAATATTATGATGAACGTATTCCGCGTTATCGATAATCCGATGCAAGATATTCCGCTTGCAGCAGTGCTTCGTTCACCAATCGTTGGGTTAAATGATGAGGAACTTGCGACGCTTCGTGCTCATGGGAAGAAAGGTTCGTTTTATGAAGTCATGAGCTCATTCTTAAAAGGGGCACCGCTTGAGGAAGAAAAAGAACTACATGATAAATTAGAGTGGTTCTATAACTTGCTGCAAGGATGGCGTGAATTCGCGCGGCAACAGTCACTTTCTGATTTAATTTGGAAAGTGTACGGTGAGACAGGTTATTACGACTTTGTCGGTGGTTTACCAGCCGGAAAGCAAAGGCAAGCAAACTTGCGTGTACTTTATGACCGCGCAAGACAATATGAAGCAACATCGTTTAGAGGATTATTCCGCTTCTTACGCTTTATTGAGCGTATTTTAGAACGCGGTGATGATATGGGTACGGCGAGAGCTTTAGGTGAACAAGAAGATGTCGTTCGTATTATGACGATTCATAAAAGTAAAGGACTAGAGTTCCCAGTCGTATTTGTAGCTGGACTTGGTCGCCGTTTTAATACACAAGACTTAATGAAACGTTTCTTACTGCATAAAGACTTCGGTTTTGGTTCACAATTTATCGATCCTCGTAAACGAATTAAATATACGACATTATCACAACTAGCAATTAAGCGTAAAATGAAAATGGAATTAATCGCAGAAGAAATGCGCGTATTATACGTAGCGTTAACGCGTGCAAAAGAGAAGTTAATTTTAATCGGAACAGTTAAGGATGCAAATAAGGAAATGGAAAAATGGCTTGATGCAAGAGAGCATAGTGAATGGTTATTACCAGATCACATTCGTGCCGGAGCGTCTTGTTATTTAGACTGGATTGCACCTGCATTATATAGACATCGTGATAGTGAAATGCTTCTTGAATTAGGACAAGGAAGCGTTCCAGATGAAATTTATGGGTATAGTGCGAGCTGGAAAGTAGAAGTTGTTGACGGTAACACGTTACTTGCGCCAGAACCAGTTCAAGAAGAGAAACAAGAATTACTAGAAGCACTTCGTGAGAAAAAAGCTGTTCCCCTGCAAAGTGAACGAAAAGAAGAAGTGTATGACAGATTAATGTGGAAGTACGGATATGAGGAAGCGACATCTCATCGTGCGAAGCAATCTGTTACAGAAATAAAGAGAAATTATCAATCTGAAGAAGGTAGCGATAATGCCTTTATTAAAAAAATGCGTGCGCCAATTAAAACGCGTCCTCGTTTTATGGAGAAAAAAGGATTAACGTACGCTGAAAGAGGTACAGCAGTTCATGCTGTCATGCAACATGTTGATTTGAAGAAGCCGATTACAGAAGAAGTGATTCGGGAGCAAATTAATGGCATGGTTAATAAAGAACTATTAACATTCGAACAAGCTGAAGAAATAGCAATCGAAAAAGTCATTTCATTCTTTGACAGTGACCTAGGTAAAAGGGTATTGGCGGCGAAAAGTGTGGAGCGTGAAGTACCATTTACGATGATGCTTGCAGCAGAAGAAGCATATCAAGATTGGCAAGGAAAGAGCGGGGAATCAATTCTTGTCCAAGGGGTTATCGACTGCATGATTGAAGAGGAAGAAGGTATCACGTTAATCGACTTTAAAACGGATACGATTGAAGGGAAGTTCCCAGGCGGATTCGATCAAGCGAAACCGATTTTAGAAGATCGATACAAAGTACAGCTTGCGTTGTATGCAAAGGCACTTGAGAAAAGCTTGCAACATCCTGTGAAAGAGAAATGCTTATACTTCTTTGATGGTAATCATGTTGTAAAAATTGAAGAATAGAGGGACTTGAAAAATGGCAACGGAAAAAACGTTAAGAACGTGTGAAAAAGGTCATGAATACTACAAAAGTAGCGATTGTCCAACTTGCCCAACTTGCGAGAAAGAAAAGAAGCCGAAAACAGGGTTTCTTTCACTTCTTTCATCACCAGCACGAAATGCGCTGCAACATCATGGAATTCACACGATAGAAGAACTATCAAAGTATAGTGAAAAAGAAATTTTAAAACTGCACGGTATGGGACCTGCGTCTATGCCGAAGCTTAGAAAGGCTTTGGAGGAAGCTGGGTTATCGTTTAAATAAAATGAAATTGCAATAAGAAAAAAGTAGGAGAATATCTCCTACTTTTTTTACGCTGTTCCAATTTGATCTTGATCGGCCACATCGGAATCAAACGTATTTGTTGCACTAACACCGTTAAAAGTATTCACGACAAATCCAACATTAGAAGCTCCGGATCCGTTATAAGCTTTCGTATTTTCTTTCGGAGACACATTATAAAAATCCCCTAAATTGAAAGAACCATTACTGTTTTGAACGACGAGATTTCCAACAACAGAAGGCATACCATCCACCTACCTTACTAAGCTTTTTAATTACTATATGAATTATGGAGCGGAAGGTTCATCCGTAATATATTGGCGGATTTGCATAATACGAGAATTATTAAAACCATAATCAACATTTCCAATTTGAAAGCAAGCAGAATTTAAAAGTGATCGTAATTCAACGTTGTTTACTTCAATAAAAGGGCATTCATTTACAATGTTTAATTTTACATCTGTCGATCGTTTGGGGATGGTGACATGTTCATCTGTAAAGATTTCAAATGCATCGAAGCGACCTTCGCCTTTTATATAACAAGGAATTTCTCTGTGGACGGCAAGAGCCCTACTTTTTAACTCCATTTGATTTGCGTCTCCAACTTGAAATACGGCAGTAATCCCTAAAGAAATAATAGAAACATTTTGGACAACAGACACATGATGTAACATAATTTCTCAGTCTCCTTAACCTGGAGTAGGAGGGACATCTGTGACTAATGGTACAAATGGACCCTCTGTAACAGTTTCAAATGGTGTATCAAGAATAGAAGATAAAATGAGGAGATTTGCATCCCCGATTAAAAAGAGTGCGGACGACGATACACCGTTCATTTTAATCTGTCCGACTTTTAATTCACGATTTACAACGTTAACATTCATACATACTTACTCCTTTCGGAAATTGCCCGGTATGTGTTGAATAAAAGATAGGAAAGCTTTGTCGATATCGTGTTTCATTGCTTGAATAATGATATCTCGTAAATAATCTGGATCTGTTGAAATCCCTTCATAGGATTGCGCTTGTGTTAAATAATAAGGAAGTCTATGCTCCATCTGTTTTTTTATGTCATCCACCATCATTTGTCGATACATTTCATCGAGCGGCGTTCTCTCTTCTTGTTCAAAATGGAGAATTCGATTATATGCTTCTTCATCTAAGTAACGATGCATTTCTTGAAGGATTCCTTGGTAAAAGTCTGGATTTATGTCAGTTTCAGGATTGACCTTCAAAGTTTCTGTATCAACTTGAAAATCCTCAATTTGCTGTCCTTTTGTTGAAAATGGATTTAAGCCAATATTTAAAGTGCCATTTAAATTTTCTACTTTTAATTGATCGAATTTGTATTCCACTTTTCCTATAGAAGAGGAGGGGCGACTTTTTAATTCGTTAAGCTCTTCTTGTAGTTGGCGCACTTGATCCTCTAAATTCAGGATGGATGCTTGTTGTATTTGAAGAGCTTGTTGAAGTTGGTGTAAGTAAGTATATATATCTTGATTCATTTTGTGAAACCTCCTTTTCAATAGGGAGGGTAAATATATTCCTGCTATATATTTATGACGAGGATGTCTTAAGAAGAACTAGTTGATGGTTTGATAGAAATAATTTGTCCTTTCGCCTGTAATGGGCGAAGGGGTTCTGTAAATCCACCAGTATTTGAGAATTTAGATAGAGCTTTAATACTTCCAGCAGTACCAATTTGGAATACAGAAGAGGTTGTAATGCTATCAATTCTAATGCTGTTAATGATGATGCTTTGGTTTACGTAAAAATTCAATGCAATCGCCTCCTCTAAGTTGAACCAATTATCGTTTGGTCAACTACATCTGAATCATTAACAGTTGTTGCGCTTTGATAATTGTAGACAGAAACGTTATCTCCAACATTAAAGGAGCCGGCTCCGGCGAAAGCGCGTGAATAACTAATAGGCCTAATCGCAAATACATCTCCGATATGAAAAATACCACTTGATCCAATATTGACGATACGAATATGTCCGACCATAGCTGGCATACAAAACACCTTTCATTTTTAAAATTTTCTTTTCTACTATTGTATGGGCGTTTTCAATAAAATGTGTATTTTTTTGAAATAAAAGAAACACACACGTTATTGCGTGTGTGTATCGAGTGTTTGATTAGGGTGAAAATCCGTATGTACATGCCAAATTGCATTTAAGAGCCTGTCCAGTTCTTGGCTACAATCCACTGTTTTTTGAGAAGTCATTCCATAGCGTTCAGCAAAATAAATCATTTTTTCACGTTTTTTTTCAATCGCTTGCTCAAACATTGAAATCGGCTCCATCTCTAAATGAAATTTTTAGTATATATGTAGTACATATTATACAAAAAAACCATAAAAAAGAAATACCTTCGCTAAAAAAAGTAAAATTTCTACATTTTATGCCAAATATAAAGCAGTAACGAATAGGATATGAGAAGAATATTGTAAAAATTAGCGTGCGTGAGAAGGTTTTTTTCTTGCGGATGCGAATACAATTAAAGGGTATGAGTTTTAGGATGGAGAGTGGAAATATTGCGTTTGGTAACGGCAAAAAAAGATGAAAAGGTATTTGTAGGTATTGTGGATGAAGAGGAAGAAAAGGTATTGCACTTAAGAGAAGCGCAAAGACAAAAAGGGGAAAAGGTTACGATTCCGATTACGATGCTAGAGTGTATTGAAAGAGGAACCGAATGTGTTGAAAAAATATGTGATATTGTAAATTGGGCGAAGGAAACTGAGGGGGCGGCGTATTATCCGTTAACTGAGGTAAAAATATTAGCGCCAATTCCAAGGCCAAGGAAGAACATTCTTTGCGTTGGAAAAAACTATCGTGAGCATGCGATAGAAATGGGCGGAGTAGAGTCAATTCCAGAAAATATAATGATCTTTACGAAAGCGCCAACGACAGTTATTGGAATAGATGAAAAAATTAATAGTCATCCCCACGCAACGAATGAATTAGACTATGAAGGAGAACTAGCTATCATCATTGGTAAGCGAGGAAAACAAATAAAAAAAGAAAAAGCGCTTGAACATGTTTTTGGTTACACCATTATAAATGATATAACTGCTCGCGACATTCAAAGGAAGCATAAACAATTTTTCCTTGGAAAAAGTTTCGATACATTTTGTCCGATGGGACCATATTTAATTCATAAATCAATGGTAAGTGCGCCCAATGCGTTACACATTGAAACGGTAGTAAGTGGGGAAGTAAGGCAAACTTCCAATACAAATAAAATGATTTTTTCAATAGAAGAAATTATTTCAACAATAAGTAAAGGAATGACATTAGAACCAGGCGACATAATCGCAACAGGAACGCCAGCTGGTGTCGGAAAAGGTTTCACACCACCGAAGTTTTTGCATGCTGGTGATGAAGTGGTCATCACAGTAGAAGGAATTGGTACTTTACGAAATGTCGTGAAATGAGAAAAGAGCTATCTTATCGAAGATAGCTCTTTTCTATGGCCTTGGATTATAGAGGTAATCGATAACCGAAAAAGTGTAAAGACCAATGAATGCAAGTGTACAAATGCCAAATAGTATAACGGTAAGTGCGCTTTTTTCTCGTCCAAAACCAATGATAGTAAGAATAACAGCAGTCCAAAATGATGCTTTCAGTAGTGTGAATGTAGTAGAAGTGGAGTAGTGAATAAGCGATGTTACGGAAAGTAGGAAGCCAAAGAATGTAACTAAAATAAAAGATGTAGCCAAATAGTTAATATGTTTGCCATACCTTAATAACATATCGAATCTCCTTTATAATTTTAAAATACAGAAAATTATAATTTCATTTTAGTATAAATCAATATAAAAAGAAAGAGGTTGTCCCAACATGTAGGACAACCTCTCTATTATTACGATAAGACCGCTTTAATTTTTTGGAATGCCCACTCTAAATCTTCTTCAGAGATTACTAGAGGTGGTGCGATACGAATTACATTTTCGTGTGTTTCTTTACATAATAGACCAGCTGCTTTTAATTGTTCACAGTAAGGACGAGCTGGCTCGTTTAATTCGATGCCGATGAATAAACCTTTACCACGAACTTCAGTGATCATTGGGTTATCAATCTCTTTTAATTGCCCAACTAATTTTTCACCTAATTGAAGAGAACGCTCTGTTAATTTTTCTTCTTCTAACACTTCAAGAGCTGCGATAGAAACAGCACAAGCAAGTGGGTTACCACCGAATGTAGAACCGTGAGAACCTGGCTCGAATACGCCTAAAATGTCGCGGTTTGCTGCTACGCAAGAGATTGGGAATACGCCGCCGCCAAGTGCTTTACCAAGTATGTACATGTCAGGAGTTACATTGTCCCAGTCACAAGCAAATACTTTACCAGTACGGCCTAAGCCGGTTTGGATCTCATCTGCTACAAATAAAACGTTTTCTTTTTTACATACTTCAAGAGCTTCTTTTAAGTAACCAGCTGGTGGGATGTTAATTCCTGCTTCACCTTGGATTGGCTCTAAAATGAATGCAGCTGTATTTGGTGTAATAGCAGCTTTTAACGCTTCTAAATCACCGTAAGGAATTACGATAATGCCAGGAAGCATTGGACCGAATCCGCGCTTGTACTCTTCGTTTGAAGACATAGAAACAGCACCCATCGTACGTCCGTGGAAGTTATCTTCACAAACGATAATTTCAGCGCGGTTTGCTTCTACTTTCTTCACATCATAAGCCCAGCGACGAGCTGTTTTAATTGCAGTTTCAACAGCTTCTGCACCTGTATTCATTGGAAGTACCATTTCTTTATTAGTTAGTTTCGCAACTTTTTCGTACCAAGGACCTAATTGATCGCTATGGAAAGCACGAGAAGTTAACGTAACACGATTAGCTTGGTCAATTAAAGCGTTAATAATTTTTGGGTGACGATGACCTTGATTTACTGCAGAATATGCACTTAATAAGTCCATATAGCGGTTTCCTTCAGGATCTTCTACCCAAACGCCTTCTGCTTTAGAAATAACGATCGGAAGTGGGTGATAGTTATTTGCTCCGTATGTGTCTGTAAGTTCGATAATATCCTTAGTTTGAATCATGATTGTTCCCCCTTTTGTTATTACAAGAAGTTTGTAAATACTCTAAATATTATAGCATTTAAATGTAAAAAAGCGAAACATTTCCTGAAAATAAATGAACATGTTATCATATAGAGTGAAAAAGTGTGAAAAGAGGAGGTAAGGGATACGATGGTACATATGCATATTACAGCATGGGCGTTAGGTTTAATTTTATTCTTCGTTGCGTATTCACTTTATTCAGCAGGAAGAAAAGGTAAAGGTGTACATATGGGGCTTCGTCTTATGTACATTATCATTATTGTGACAGGTTTCATGTTGTACATGGGTATTATGAAGACTGCAACAAGTAACATGCACATGTGGTATGGTTTAAAAATGGTAGCTGGTATTTTAGTTATCGGTGGAATGGAAATGGTTCTTGTAAAAATGAGCAAGAACAAAGCAACAGGGGCAGTTTGGGGGCTATTTATTGTTGCACTAGTAGCAGTATTTTACCTTGGACTGAAATTACCGATTGGCTGGCAAGTATTCTAATAAAAAATAAAACCACCTTATAATCTCAAATGTTTGGGAGATAAGGTGGTTTTTTATTTTATATCGCATCGATATGCAACTCTTCTCCGTTTGCTTTCGTAAAACGAAACATATTTTTATTTGACGTACCGTGACGAACGAAATGGTGCTGCAGTGTACAAATCATCTCTTCGTTATCAAACAAAAGAATATTTACTCCTTCGCACGCTTCCTCTTTCGGTAAGAAAGATAAATAATTATGACAATACATGCAATCATATAAAGAGTAATGAAGGGATTGCAATGATTCCGTTAATAATGTAAAGACAGAGTCAGGTAATTCCTCGAGCCATTCCGTATAGCTGAGAAGTAATTTCTTTCGAATTCGTATCATTTCCCCGTTTTGCAAATGGTGCTGTTCGTTGGCGATTTGTAATACATCTTGTTCATAGAAACGAGCTGGCAGCCAGTTGTTGTTATATAAGATCTCAAAGCCATCTTCGGCAATATCTTCTAATAAAAATGCTTCATCATTTTCATCATCAAAGAATACCCATTCATTGTTTATATATTCTACATTACCGACCGTATGAGCACGAGGCTGGTTATATAAAATATGGTTACGTTGTATCATACACGATTTCTCCTTTATGAAAAGTAGTTATTTCTGTTATAGACAGTTCGCGCATTCTTTATAACTAGACACATCTAGACATAGGTGGGCATACAATAAAACACGTTTTACTGAGTGAAAATGCTATTCCGTATGTGGATAGTAGGTTATCGTCAAGTTTTTCATTTTTTGATCCGCACCTCTAAGGGTGGGGATTACTGCGCGTTCAAGAAAAGAAATAAGATGGAAGGATGATTTATATGTGCGGGATTACAGGGTGGGTGGATTATAAACGCTCATTAGAAGGAGAGCGGGACGTCGTTACGAAAATGGCTGAGACGTTAGCAAAGCGTGGCCCAGATGATAATAAAGTTTGGATTAAAGGCAATGTTGCATTTGGGCACAAACGGTTAATCGTTGTTGATCCTGAGGGTGGGAAACAACCGATGACTTGTTTAAAAGATGAAACGAATTATGCAATTTGCTATAACGGTGAACTGTATAACACCGAAGATATTCGAAAGGAACTATTAAGAAGAGGATATACGTTCAAAGGTCATTCTGATACAGAAGTACTATTAGCGTCATATATGGAATGGAAAGAAGAATGTGTCGATCATTTAAACGGTATATATGCGTTTGCCGTATGGGATGAACAGAAAGAGCAAGTATTTATTGCGCGAGATCGATTAGGTGTAAAGCCGCTATTTTTTAAATATGATAGTGGACGATTACTATTTGGTTCAGAGTTAAAAGCGATATTGGCTCATCCTGATGTGAAGGCGGAAGTAACGTTAGAAGGATTATCCGAAATATTCGGTCTTGGACCATCTAGAACACCTGGTCACGGTATTTATGCTGGTATAAAAGAATTACGTCCAGGTCATGCGATGACATTTTCAAAGAACGGTTTATGTATATGGAGATATTGGAATGTAGAAAGCAAAAAGCACGAAGACTCCTTTGAAGAAACAGTAGAGAAAACACGCTTTTTATTACAAGATGCGATTACAAGGCAGCTCGTTTCTGATGTACCGTTATGCACTTTTTTATCAGGTGGTGTAGATTCGAGTGCCATTACGGCAATTGCTGCGAAAGAATACGCAAGGTCAGGGAAAGGGCAATTACACACATACTCTGTTGATTATGAAGATAATGACAAATACTTTAAAGCGAATGCGTTTCAGCCGAATTCAGATGCACCATTTATTCATTTGATGACGGAGACGTTTGAAACGATCCATCATCGCTGCGTCATTTCAAATGAACAATTAGCACAGTATTTAACAGAAGCAGTACTCGTTCGTGATTTGCCTGGTATGGCAGATATCGATTCGTCATTATTATGGTTTTGCCGCGAAATTAAACAAGATTTTGTTGTTGGTTTATCTGGGGAATGCGCAGACGAAATATTTGGTGGTTACCCGTGGTTTTATAGAGAAGATGATTTACAATCGAGTGCGTTTCCATGGATGCGCTCTACAGAAGCACGTGAACAACTGCTAAAGAAAGAATGGAGAAATAAATTAAACTTACAACAATATGTACAGCAGCGCTATGAAGAATCCATTCAAGAAGTTCCTATTTTAGAGGGAGAAAGCCCAATTGAAGCAAAGAGACGACAATTATTTTACTTGAACATGGTATGGTTTATGACAACATTATTAGACAGAAAAGACCGTATGAGCATGGGGGCAAGCTTAGAAGTACGCGTTCCGTTTGCGGATCACCGACTTGTCGAATATGCGTGGAATATTCCTTGGGAAATGAAAATGTATAAAAACCGCGAAAAAGGTCTATTGCGTAAAGCGTTAGAAGGATTGCTTCCAAATGACATCTTATATAGAAAGAAGAGTCCGTATCCGAAAACGCATAATCCGCACTATACAAATGCAGTCACAGTATGGCTACAAGATTTATTGACGGATAAAGGTTCAATTTTACACGAACTATTTGATAAAGAGCAGCTGAGCGGATTAATTGAGTCAGGCGGTAGTGCATTTCAATCACCATGGTTCGGTCAATTAATGACTGGGCCTCAACTTTTAGCTCACTTAGCGCAAATTCATGTTTGGTTTAAAGAATACGGGGTAAATATTAAAGAATAGAAGAAAAGCGACTTACTTTTATGTAAGTCGCTTTTTATTAAAAAAATTGTCAAATAAAATTCAAAATCATATTAGAAAAAATACTTATTTAGAATAATTATCTTTACGTATTTATTATTAGTTGTTATAATTGGAAACAAATGTTCTTGAAAAAGATTCTCATTTATAAAATTGAGGTGTTATATAGATGGTAAAGAAAAAAATAGGTTTACTCGTAATGGCGTATGGAACGCCAGAATCATTAGATGATGTAGAAGCGTACTACACACATATTCGCCACGGTCGTAAACCTTCCGAAGAATCACTCCAAGACTTAATCGGGCGCTATAAAGCGATTGGTGGAATTTCACCACTTGCAAAAATTACGAAAGAGCAAGCGCATAAATTAACAGATGCAATGAATAATATATTTACAGAGTATGAATTTACTTGTTACTTAGGCTTAAAACATATTGCTCCATTTATAGAAGATGCAGTAGAAGAGATGAAGCGCGATGGAATTGAGCAGGCGATTAGTATCGTATTAGCACCGCACTATTCTACATTTAGCATTAAAGCGTATAATGACCGTGCGATGCGTCTTTCAAAAGAAATCGGTGGCCCTGTTATTGAACCAATTGAACAATGGTACGATGAACCGAAATTTATTTCCTATTGGGCAGATCAAATAAAAGAAACATTTACAAAGATTGAAGATAAAGAGAAAGCAGTCGTAATTTTTTCGGCACATAGTTTGCCTGAAAAAATTATTGCAGCAGGGGACCCTTATGTGGAGCAATTGCAGCATACAGCTGATTTAATTGCGGAGGCTGCCGATATTCAAAACTATACAACGGGTTGGCAAAGTGCTGGAAATACGCCAGACCCATGGATTGGTCCGGATGTGCAAGATTTAACGAGAGATTTATTTGAAAAGCATGGATATGAATCTTTCATATATTGTCCGGTTGGGTTTGTGGCGGAGCATTTAGAAGTTTTATATGACAACGATTATGAATGTAAAGTTGTAACTGATGAATTAAATTTGGCGTACTTTAGACCAAATATGCCAAATTCACAATCTGTATTTATTGATTGCTTAGCTGAAATTGTTTCCAAAAAAATGAAGGAAATAGTTGACAAGAATTTAGTTTTGAATAATAATTAGTTTATAATAATTTTAAATAAATAATAATTACTATGAAAGAAAGAGGAGGATCCCCCTAGATGAATCCAAATAATCGCTTAACAACAAACCAAGGTGCTCCAGTTGGAGACAACCAAAATTCTCGTACAGCTGGTCGCCGTGGACCGGTATTATTAGAAGACTATCATTTAGTAGAAAAACTTGCGCACTTTGATCGTGAACGTATTCCGGAGCGTGTTGTGCATGCACGTGGTGCAGGTGCTCACGGTGTATTCGTAACGAAAAACAGCATGAAGCAATATACGAAAGCAGCATTTTTACAAAATGAAGGAACTGAAACGCCTGTATTTGTTCGTTTCTCAACGGTTATTCATGGTCAAGGTTCTCCGGAAACAGCTCGTGACCCACGCGGGTTCGCTGTTAAATTTTATACAGAAGAAGGAAATTACGATATTGTAGGTAACCATTTACCGGTCTTCTTCATTCGTGATGCAATTAAATTCCCTGATATGGTGCATTCTTTAAAACCAGCACCTGATACAAATATTCAAACGCCAGATCGTTACTGGGATTTCATGACGTTAAGTCCAGAATCTACACATATGATGACGTGGGTATTTTCTGATTACGGTACACCAGCAAGCTATCGCGAAATGGAAGGTTTCGGTGTCCATTCATTTAAATGGATTAATGCAGAAGGTAAAATTGTCTATATTAAATATCACTGGAAACCACAGCAAGGTGTACGTAACTTAAATGCAAAAGAAGTGCAAGAAGTACAAGGAAAAGACTTCAACCATGCAACTCGTGACTTGTTCGATGCAATCGAAAAAGGAAATTATCCAAAGTGGGATTTACACGTACAAGTGATGCAACTAGAAGAAACGGATTCTTTAGACTTTGATCCATTAGACCCAACGAAAGTATGGCCAGAAGATCGCTTCCCGTTAATTGAAGTAGGGACGATGACGTTAAATCGTAACCCGAAAAACTTCTTCGCAGAAGTAGAGCAAGTGGCGTTCTCTCCAAGTGCAACTGTAAATGGTATTGAACCATCTGAAGATAAATTATTACAAGGTCGTTTATTCTCTTATCCAGATACACAGCGTTACCGTCTTGGTGCGAACTACTTACAAATTCCTGTAAACTGCCCGTACGCAGCTGTTCATAACCAACAACGTGATGGTGCGATGCAAATCAATCAAAACCCATCTACAATCAACTACGAACCGAGCCGTCATGCTGAAAATCCAGTTGAAGACAAAGCTTACCGCGATTCAACTATGAAAGTAGAAGGCTATGTATCTCGTGAAAAAATTGACAAACCAAACGACTTCAAACAAGCAGGTGAGCGTTACCGTTCATTCTCTAAAGAAGAGCAAGCCAACTTAATTGCAAACTTAACAAATGACTTAAAAGACGTAAATGAGCGCACGAAATTACTAGCTGTTTGTAACTTCTTCCGTGCAGATCAAGAGTACGGAATGCGTTTAGCGCAGTCTTTAAATGTTGATATTACGCAATATGTAGGGAATGCTCCGAAATAAATAGGAAAAGACGACTGTTAAACGGTCGTCTTTTTTATATGTAAAAGATGTTTTACATACGAGGCGAAAGATGCTATACTCTTGTCAAATAAGTTTTACATAAAAGAGGTGTGTTTTGATGGATGTTTTGATTTTCATTATTGCGTTAAGTGTCTTTTTATTTGTAGTGTTTGCTATTATAAAAATGTTTATAGCAATTGGAAAACAAGGTGATGAGCGTGCTACGTTTATAAAAAATAAAGCGATGGCTGAGACATTTAAAATAGCGATGGGGCTAATGGTACTTGAGATGATTCCCTTTATTTATCATCGTTTTAATGAAACGGTAGGAACACCGTTTAATCCGGTTCGTTTTTTAGCTGTAATAGCGATTGCGTTTCTTATTATATTAAGTTTGAATAAAAGTAAGTATGGTGATTCGTAAGTCATACCGGGGTATTCTTCGAGTTCGTTATGTTGGGATTTATTGATAAAACGATATGTCTGGAGAATCGCCGATATATTCACTAGAATACTAGGTGGGGTATACCAGCAACGAGCACAATAAAAGAGATGCAATCTACTACGAATAGATTGCATCTCTTTTTTAGTTTACTCGCTCTGTATACTCATAAGCTTTCTCCCCATGCATCGAAATATCAAGTCCCATATGTTCTTCGTGCTCATCTACCCGAACAGGGAGGAAGAAGTTAATGGCTTTAATAATGGCATATGTCATTATAATTGTGAATGCATATGTTGCTCCGATTGCTACAAGTTGTTTAAGCAGTAAAGCGGCGTTTCCGTAAAATACTCCATTAGCGCCATCGGTATTTACCGTAGTAGTTGCAAATAGTCCTGTCGCAATACCACCCCAAGTGCCGCCAATACCGTGGCATCCGAATGCATCGAGTGTATCGTCGTATCCGAATTTTGTTTTTAAGAAAAAGACTGCTCCGAAGCATAATACGCCGCCGATTGCTCCGATAAGAAGAGCGGAGAAAGGTGTAACGAACCCACAAGCTGGTGTAATAGCGACTAAACCGGAAACAACTCCGCAAGCAGCTCCCATCGCAGTCGGTTTTGATTGGAAGAACCATTCTGAAAGCATCCAAGTTAATGCGGAGGCAGCAGCGGCTATATTTGTATTAATAAATGCAGTTAAAGCTACATCATTTAAAGATAATGCACTACCGACGTTAAAACCGAACCAGCCGAACCATAGTAGACCGGCCCCTAACATTGTGAATGGTAAATGGTGAGGAGAAGTACCGTTTATGTTTTTTCGTTTTCCGAGAAAAATAGCTAATACAAGGCCGGCTACGCCAGATGTAATATGAACGACGTTACCACCAGCGAAGTCTAACGCGCCAAGTTCTCTTAGCCACCCGCCAACACCCCATACCCAATGAGCGACAGGGTTGTAAACGATTGTTGTCCATAGAAGGATGAAAATAAGGAAAGCAGAAAATCGCATTCTTTCGGCGAATGCCCCTGAAATTAAAGCGGGAGTTAAAATGGCGAACATGAGTTGGAACATCATAAATAGATTGTGAGGAATAGTAGATGAGTAGTCTGGATTTGGTGCGTAGGTAACTTCGTTTAAACCGAACCAATCGAGTGTACCGATAAGTCCGTGCCAGTCTGGTCCGAATGATAAAGAATAGCCGATCACAATCCACTGAATCGAAACGATAGCCATTGCACTATAACTATGCATTGTCGTACTGAGTACGTTTTTACTGCGAACCATGCCCCCGTAAAAAAGTGCCAATCCTGGTGTCATTAACATGACCATTACTGTCGTTACAAACATAAAAACTGTATCTCCTGTATTCATTTTCTCTCCTCCTATAATGTTAGAAAAAATAACATCAACTTGTTATGTTTCATATCATATT
The DNA here is from genome assembly GCF_007678085.1 of Bacillus cereus. Lineage (GTDB taxonomy): Bacteria > Bacillota > Bacilli > Bacillales > Bacillaceae_G > Bacillus_A > Bacillus_A cereus_BE. Next base: position 422,337 of record NZ_VEDW01000003.1, read on the forward strand.
CGAAAAGAAAAGAAAAAACAACTAAAAATTCAGAAAATTTTATGACTTATGTAAGGAAATCTAACATGAAGTGTTTTAAGGAGAATGAAATCAACGTATGCGATTCGTTTGGAAAATTGGTATAATATTCTTACAATTAAAAAACATGGGGGATGCGTGTGAAGAAAATATGGACTAGGAAACTATTTATTTGTTTTTGTTTAGCTGTCGTTTTGTTTGTACCAATACATACGTTTGCAGATGAAAAAAGAGAGTGGCGAGACGAAGTTATATATTCCGTTATGATTGATCGCTTCAATAATGGAGAACCGAAAAATGACAAACAGTTAGAAGTTGGCAATTTAGAAGGATATCAGGGCGGAGATATAAGAGGGATTATAAAAAGGCTGGATTACATAAAAGAAATGGGTTTTACCACTGTTATGCTTTCTCCACTTTTTGAAAGTGGAAAGTACGATGGGTTAGACGTGCGTAATTTTCAAAAAGTAAATGAACATTTCGGAACAGAAAATGATGTGAAAGAACTTGTACAAGAAGCGCACGCAAAAGGAATGAAAGTTGTACTTCAATTTCCGCTTGGAGAAAACGAACAGCAAGTCATCGAAGCGATGAAATGGTGGATCAAAGAAGTTGATTTAGATGGAAGTTATGTAATACATAGTGAAAAAAAGTCGCGTTCTTTCTGGAATGACGTACAAAAAGATATGCAAGCGATAAAGAAAGATTTTCGTATTATGACAAAGGAAGCTAGTGAGTATAACGAAAAAATAGTAGAATCGTTTTCAAAAGCGGATGTATCGGTGAAACCTTTATATGATGTGAGTGAAAAGGACGGGGAATTCGTTACATTTTTAGATAATCAAGATACAAAAAGGTTTGCCCGTATTGCAAAAGAGAATATAAATTATCCGCCATCTCGTTTGAAACTAGCTCTTACATATTTATTAACATCGCCGGGTATTCCGAATTTTTATTACGGGACTGAAATTGCATTAGATGGAGGGGATACTCCGGATAATAGACGATTAATGGATTTTAAATCGGATGAAAAATTTATGCAGCACATAACGAAACTAGGTGAGCTTAGACAAACGAGACCATCTCTACGACGCGGTACGTTTGAACTTTTGTATGATAAAGATGGAATGAGTATACTAAAACGAAAATATAAAGATGAAGTCACATTAGTAGCGATTAATAATACGAAAGAAACACAAAAGGTTGCTGTACCCGTAAGTACGATTGGTGAAAAACAAGAGTTAAGAGGATTGTTAGAAGATGAAATTATAAGAGAAGAAAACGGAAAGTTTTATCTTGTTTTAAAGCGCGAAGAATCAAATGTGTATAAAGTGAGCGGAGAAACAGGTGTGAATTGGTTATTTATCTCTTTAATAGTCGGTGTGAACGTATTATTTATTACATTTTTAATTGCCGTTAAAAGGAAACGGAAATGAATAACTCTTTCTTTTAGGTGTTTGTTTACAGTTCAAGTTGAGGTGAGATATTTGCGGAAAAAGAAGTGGTTCGCCCTATGTTTATGTGTTTTTATCGTATTCGTAAGTTTTTATTTTTGGGACAACCGTGATGATGGGGAATTTGTTCAGTGGGGCGATAGTGTTCATTCTGTTGATACGGCAGTTCTGAAGAGAAACGATATAAAATACAAAATCGAAAATGATAAAGTGTATATTCCGGAAAAATTATTTAATAAAGCGATATGGTGTTGCTCGTAATAAGTGCGAAAGCTAGAGGGGGCAGGCTAAGGAAGGTACTTTCTCCCTAGCCTGCTTTTTTGTGTGAAGTGAGACTCTCGCTTCGAAATACAGCTGAGAAAAGAAGTGAAAAGACCTTTAGAACAACAATAATTGCAACTATACTGATTTTACATTACATTAAAGGGTGAAAAAATATTCTGATACTCATTGAGGGCTATATTTGAGGAGGAAAAATGGAATTTTACGATTTGGGTATTACCATTAAAGAACTAAGAATGAAAAAGAATATATCGCAATCTGAATTGTGTCATGGAATATGTTCGCAAAGTCAAATTAGCAAAATAGAAAAAGGTATGATTTATCCATCTAGTATATTGTTATATCAGTTATCTGAAAGGCTTGGTATTGATCCAAACCATATTTTTGCACTAACTCAAAATAAAAAACTAAAATATGTAGAAAATGTAAAATATGTAATGAGAGATTGTACAAAGCAAAAACAATATGATGAACTTTACGAAATAGTGAAACAAGAGAAAAACGAAAATAATTTCCAGTTAAAAGAAGATAAACAATTTCTAATATGGCATGAAGCGATTGCTATATTTCATGTGAATAAATCAATAAAAACTGCTTTAAATCTTTTAAATAGTGCATTAAAACTAACTGTAACGAATGATGATTTTTTATCAGAGAGAGAAATAGATATTATGCAGTCAATGGCTATATTTCATGGGGCAAATAAAGAATATGAAAAGAGTATTACTATATTAAGAAGATGTTTAACTAATTTTAATAAGTTAGATTTTCCTAGAGATAAAGAGATTAAATTAAAAATCATTTTTAATTTAGCAAAAATTTTAGGTCATGCAAATCAACATGAAGAGGCAATAAAATACAATGATATGGGTATCAAATTAGCTATTAATCTAAATACTTTATATTTATTAGGTGAATTATATTATGGGAAAGCTTGGAACTTGCTAAAACTGACACAATATAATGAAGAAGATGTAGCTGATAACATGAAAAAAGCATTATTTATATTTGAACTAACAGAAAAAGAAAATTTGATAAAAATTGTTAAAGAAAAATATTTTGAAAAACAAAATAAAAAAATCACTCATAATTTCTGATGAGCATCTTATTATTTTCTATAAAAAAGGCACCTTATGGTGTCTTTTTTTATGACTTATATCATCAATTATTACATTCCATAAGTTTCTTATACCAAGCTTTGTTGATGTATTTACAATTCTCAGGTGTCGAAGTTTTAGGTGTATCCCTGTGTGTAGTTATATTATTAGAACATCCTGCAATATTTAGACAGAATGTAGTTAATAAAAACCATAGTATTAATTTCTTCAAATAACCACTTCTAACTCTTTTTTAATTAACATTTTTCATAAAATAAATTCCTTACTAATTTTACATTACGTGAAAGGGGAAAAAATATTCTTATACTCATAAATTGTTACATTTGAGTGGGGAAGGAGGTTTTTGCGCCGATTTTTAAAAGAACTTGCTTTATGCATAAAAATATATATCAAATGTATAAAAGTAAAGCTACAATAATTCAATCCCTATTTTAACTATCCGATTACCTGTAAGCTTAGATCTTGCCCTACCGCTAAAAAGAAAAACACCCTCTGTGCAGAGGATGTTTTTCTTTTTAGCGGTAGTTAATAAATTGTACGTCAATCGGTAAGTCAGCACTGCGAACTGCTGCGATAACTGCTTGTAAGTCATCACGGCTTTTCGCTGTAACACGTACTTGGTCATCTTGTACTTGTGTTTTTACTTTTAATTTCATTTCTTTAATGATGTTGTTAATTTTTTTCGCGTTATCTTTATCGATACCTTGTTGAAGTGTTGCACGTTGGCGAACAGTATTACCAGTCGCAGCTTCAACTTTTCCGTAATCTAAGTTTTTAATTGGAACGTTACGTTTTACAAGTTTAGAAATTAGAACGTCTTTTACTTGGTCTAATTTGAACTCGTCGTCAGAAGTTAAAACTAGTACTTCTTTTTCTAATTTAATATCACTTTTACTTCCTTTAAAGTCATATCGGTTTTGGATTTCCTTTAATGCGATGTTAATTGCGTTTGTTACTTCAGGTAATTCTACTTTCGAAACGATGTCAAAAGAACTATCTTTTGCCATAGTTAGCACCTCCAAATAAATTTCTAATCTTTTTATGTACTGTACATACTAAAGTATAGCTGAAAACGAGCTTAGACTTAAGTGTTTTCATACTTATAATCATGTAACCTCATTTTATTATAGTGAATTTTGGGCAGTTGGACAAATAAAGGGAAAATCGTGTTATAATTAACTTTTGTTTGGAATGATAAAAAAGATAATTTTATCCCGCATTAACGGGCATTCAGTTAGAGCAAAGAAGTTAAGTGGGAGATCCACTGCCGTAAACGCCCGATTGGTGAGGGTTGACAATTAGTGGGAAGGAACAAAACCCCACTGAGTAAAGTTTCACTTTATATAGAGAAGGGAATTAAAAAATATGTATTTACAATTAGGAGCGATTGAACAGGTAACTGTTTTACGTGAAACGGAAATCGGATATATGGTTGGGAATGAAGAAGAAGAAATTTTCCTACATAAAAACGAATTAGTTGGAGAAATTGAAGAAGGCGATACGATTGATGTATTCTTATACCTTGATCATCAAAATCGTGTTTCAGCAACAATGAAGGAGCCACTTATTACAACTTTTGACTGGAACTGGGTAAAGGTTGTAGAAGTTATTCCTAGTTTAGGTGTGTTTGTTGATATCGGTGTATCAAAAGATATACTAATCCCAGCTGATGAGTTCCCAATTTATATGCCAGTATGGCCAGAAGTTGGCGACGAATTATATTGTACGTTAAAATTAACGAATCGTGATCGTCTTATCGCTCTACCGGCAAGAGATAGTGATATGCAAGAAATTATCGTAGATGCGACGCCATCTATGCGTAATAAAAACGTAAATGGACGTGTGTATCGTTCACTTCAAGTTGGTTCATTCATACTAACTGATGAGCATTTCCGTGCTTTCTTACACCATACGGAAAGAAAAGAACAAGTCCGCATCGGTGAACGCGTAACGGGCCGTATTATTGACGTAAAAGATGACGGTACAATTAACATTTCACTTCTTCCTCGTAAAGAAGAAGGAATGGAAGATGATGCTGCTGTAATTTATGCATATATGGAAGAACGAGGCGGAGCAATGCCGTTTTGGGATAAGAGCCATCCAGAAGACATTAAAGAACGTTTCAACATGAGTAAAGCTGCATTTAAGCGTGCACTTGGTAAGTTGATGAAAGAAGAGAAGATTTATCAAGAAGAAGGCTGGACGTATTTTAAGAAGTAAATGAAATAAAAAGCACCGCCTTATTTTGTTATAAAAAATAAGGCGGTGTTTTTTTAATTCCCTTGCTCATGCACAAGAGTAAACGTATCTTCCAAGTCACTATCGTTTATTTTAATATTTGCTTTTTTCAATTCGTCTTGTAATAGTTTTTTGCTGAATACAGGGTCAGAGATACGTTCTTCTTCTAAGTGTTTGCGAATAGAGTCTTTCACTTCATCATAGGGTTTTAAATCTTTTTTATCAGTTAATTTAATAATATGATAACCGTTTGGTGATTTAACGGGATTGCTAATTTGTCCGACTTTTAGTTTATAAGCAGCTGTTTCAAATTCAGGAGTCATTCTGCCTGAATTGAAGTACCCAAGGTCTCCGCCTTTTTCTTTTGATAGTAGATCTTGTGATTCTTGTTTTGCTAATTCTTCAAATGAAGCACCAGCATCTAATTTTTTCTTTATTTCTTTCGCTTCGTTTTCATCACTTACTAAAATATGACTCGCTTTAATTTCAGGTTTATAGTGGTCTTTCACGTCTTTTTCTGTAATGCTTTTCTTAATCGCTTCATTCATAGCAAGTTTGAATTTAATTTGATTTTTGAAATCAGCTTCATCTTTTAAACCATTGTTTTTCAATACGTTTTTAAATTGGTCTCCGTATTGATTTTTCGCTTTTTGTACTTCTTTATCTACATCATCGTCAGATACTTTATATTTTTTCGTGATAACGTCTTGTGCCATCATTTCGTATAGCATGTCTTTTCCGTAACGATCTTTCAACTGCTTTTCGAAGTCGCTCTTCGTAATGGTTGAGTCTGTTGCTGTAGCGACTGTAGCTGAGCTATTTTTTTGTTCGCAAGCAGCTAGCATTAATATACTTATTAGTGCAGTAATAATGAAAATGTGTTTCCCTCTCATGCCAACACCTCATCCGAATATGTTATCGCTATTGTAGAATATAGAAGTGAACATGAAGTGAATTTTTAATGTTTTTTCCCTGTAAAATGTAAAAAAGTACATCAACAATACTGTTGATGTACGATGGAATCAAAGGTGATCGGTCTTTTTAGAATAGGCACGCTTACCTTGCTGAATATTTTTTTGTTCTTGCTCATTTTTTTGCGTACGCTTTGCATTATTATCGCGTGCTTTTTTGTCGTTATCACTCGTATGTGGCATATGTATCAACTCCATTTCTAAACGTTGTACGTTTATCATTTCCTTTTTCGTAAAGACTATGTATAGCAGTGCATTCATGAATAATAAAGGTGGATTAGAAATGGATTTGAAGTTGAATTATACCGAACTTATAAAGAAGTTAATCGTTGTAATCGTCGCAGGTTTGTTAAACGCGATTGGAATGAATTTATTTTTAACGCCAGCGAAAGTGTACGCGAGTGGCTTTGCTGGATTGTCTCAATTATTATCACAAATATTAGGTGACTTTTTATCTATTCATATATCGACGGGGGTATTGTTTAGCTTGTTTAATATTCCCGTCGTTATTTTAGCGTGGAAAAAGGTTGGAAAGGCCTTTACTTTCTTTAGTTTTCTTTGTGTTATATTTATGACTTTGTTTCTAGAAATTATCCCGGTTAGGGCAGTCTCGAACGACATCATATTGAATGCGATTTTTGGTGGTATTATTTCAGCAATTGGGGTAGGGATTGCGTTAAAGTGGGGGGCTTCTACAGGTGGTTTAGATATTATCGCCATGATTTTATCAAAGATTAAAGACAAGCCGGTCGGTACGTATTTTTTCTTTTTTAATGCACTTATCATTATCGCTGCTGGCTATGTGTATGGATGGGAAAAAGCATTATATACTTTGGTAACTTTGTATGTTTCAACGCGAATTATCGATGCGATTCATACGCGTCATGTGAAAATTACAGCATTAATCGTTACGAAGAATGGGGCAGATGTACGAAAGGCGATTCATTCACGTTTAGTGAGGGGGATTACAACTATACCGGCAACAGGTGCTTATACAAATGAAAATAAGGAAATGTTAATGATTGTTATTACGCGTTATGAATTATATGAATTAGAGAGAGTTATTAGGCAAGTGGACCCAGGTGCATTTACAAACGTACTGCAAACGGTTGGGGTGTTTGGATTGTTTCGAAAAGATTAAAGAGGACCAAAGCTGGTCCTCTTTTTTAATGCAAATTCGTAATGTTTTGCAGCTGCTCCTGCATTTCACGTAGCTGAACTTTTTCAGCTGTTGAAGAGTTTGCATAAGCAGAGTGCAAAGCGTTTTTTGCTCTATATACGAGATCTTGTTGCTCAGAACCGCTTGAACAAGATACGGCATTTGCAACAGCATCTCTAGCTTGTTGGAATAGTAAGTTCCCCATTTAAACCCCTCCAAAAGAAGAGTTACTTCTCGCTTTTTCTGCCTCAGCTAATGTACCTCTGTACGGGAATCTTGCATCATGCTTCATTACAGCATCGGCTCCTTGTTGGATAAAACGTTTTGATTTGTTCTTTTTACCCATTCGAAAAACCCCCTTTATTTAGCTGAAAACAATCGACGCGCTGACTTTCGCGTCTAATAATAGTATGAGCGTTTGGCGAGAAACTATAAGCAGGGAATTTTTAGATTATAACCCAAGAACCTCTTCTAAATATAGCGCAATACCATCTTCTTCATTCGTTAATGTCGTATGATTTGCGAGTGATTTTAATTCAGGAATTGCATTCCCCATTGCGATGCCGTGACCAGCAAATTCAATCATTTCAAAGTCGTTATCTTCATCACCGAAAGCGATAATTCGCTCTTGTGGAATGTTGTAATGACTAGAAATTTTTTGTAATCCGACAGCTTTATTTAACCCGCTTTTTACAATTTCAATAATCGGCCAAGGTGCGCCCCATTTTCTATGGTCGATTACTTCAGCATGCATATCAGTTAAATGCTGACGAATTGCACTAGAATGCTCGTCATGTGCGTCAATTAATAAGCAAGTTGGATGATCGTTTAAAATATTTAATAAGTCTCCTGTAAAAATCTTTGGAGAACCGAATTCGAAAATATGTTTTTTATCTTCATCAATTTCACGAACATACACATCGTCCATTACTTCAGCGTATATATTTTTTACACCAAAATCAAAGCAAGCTCGGACAATTTCTTGGGCTGTTGCTAGCTCAAGAGGAGAGTGATGTGTTCCCCACTTTGAATCAAGAGGATGGTGTACGTAAGCGCCATTAAAATTTACGATTGGTGTATTCAGATCAAGTTCTTTATAGTAATCATAACTAGCGCGGAATGGACGTCCTGTTGAAATAACGACAATATGTCCTTGTTCCTTTGCTTTTGCAATTGTATGTTTCGTTCGAGTGGAAATTATTTTGTTGTCTGTTAATAAAGTGCCGTCTAAGTCTAATGCGATTAAATGCTGTTTATTCATAATTTCACCTCTTATAATAATTTTTTTGTTTCTATCTGTATTTCCGTTTTTAATATGCAGAAATAAGAGGTTAAACTGGGTGAGAACACCAAAGATGGAAAGTTCACTATATATCCATCTTACGTCGCAAAGTGCTACGGTGTCTACTATTTCTCGCTGGAAATTAAGAAAAGTCAACGTCTTTTTAGAAAGTTCAAACAATGTTTCTTTCATTATGTACAAATTGTGAAAAGGGTTACATTGCTCGTGTGAGGAAGTTTATAATGAACATGTAATCTTCTCGTATATGTTTGACTCTCCTTTGAAACTGGCCTATAGTAGGTTGGTTTCTTTTTTTCTACAAATAGGAAAGAACTCCCTTCCTAAGCTTGTGTCATTCATGTATATGTACAAGAACGAAATGTAATACTTGTTTCCTAAACATGACAGAAAAGCTTTCTTTTAAAATGGTTATACTAATGAGGCAAAGACGTCATGGAAGGAGAATGGAAATGGGACAAAATCGCAGGTTTCGTTCTGGACAAAAAGCGCCAAATGATGGCATTTACGTAGAAATTGGTGAAACAGGAAGTATGGTAAAAGATCCGCAAATGGTGAAATTAACTGCCGGTGAAAAGTTTCCAGATAACACGAATCATAACCGTCAGTGGACATATAAAAGAAAACCGTAATAGAAGCCGCAATCATTATTGCGGCTTTTTTGTCGTTACATATTATAATTTCATTTACCGTATATTTTTCAATTGTACAATGAATGTTCCCTTTTTCTTTTTCCAATAATAAGTTTGAAAATACATAAGCAAAATTATTGTATAAAAAAGTCAGTTGGCGTATAATCAAATCAAAGGTCAAAGAAAGTCAAACATTTGGAGGACTGTAAAGATGGACTTAAATCAAATGACAACAAAAACACAAGAGGCGATTATGAGTGCACAATCTTTAGCGGTATCTCATCATCATCAAGAAGTAGATACTGTTCATCTCTTGTTTACATTATTAGAAGAGCAAGATGGGTTAGCAGTGCGTATTTTTCAAAAAATGAATGTCGATATAGAAGCGTTAAAACAAGGCGCGGAAAGTTTAATTAAGAAAAAGCCTTCTGTAACGGGAAGCGGTGCAGAAGCAGGAAAATTATATATAACAGGTGCTCTGCAACAACTACTTGTAAGAGCAGGAAAAGAAGCAGAGAAATTGCAAGATGACTACATTTCAGTTGAACATGTACTACTTGCTTTTTCTGAAGAAAAAGGCGATATAAATCAATTACTTACAAGATTTCATATTACGAAAGATAACTTATTACAGTCGTTAATGACAGTTCGGGGGAATCAAAGAGTGACTAGTCAAAATCCAGAAGCAACTTATGAAGCGTTAGAAAAATATGGACGTGATTTAGTGGCGGAAGTAAGAGCGGGGAAAATTGACCCTGTTATCGGCCGCGATAGTGAAATTCGCCGCGTAATTCGCATTCTTTCACGTAAAACGAAAAATAACCCAGTTTTAATTGGTGAGCCAGGTGTTGGTAAAACAGCAATCGTTGAAGGATTAGCGCAGCGTATTGTGAAAAAGGATGTACCAGAAGGGTTAAAAGATAGAACCATCTTTGCATTAGATATGAGTGCGCTTGTAGCTGGAGCGAAATTCCGTGGTGAGTTTGAAGAGCGCCTGCAAGCTGTATTAAATGAAATTAAAAAGAGTGAAGGCCGCATTTTATTATTCATTGATGAACTTCATACAATCGTCGGCGCTGGTAAAACAGAAGGTGCGATGGACGCAGGAAATATGTTGAAACCGATGCTTGCTCGCGGTGAACTGCATTGCATTGGGGCGACAACGTTAGATGAATATCGTAAATATATTGAGAAAGACCCAGCGCTAGAAAGACGTTTCCAACAAGTATTAGCAGAAGAACCAACTGTTGAAGATACAATTTCCATTTTGCGTGGTTTAAAAGAGCGTTTTGAAATTTATCACGGTGTAAATATTCATGACCGTGCGATTGTAGCAGCATCAGTTTTATCAGATCGATATATTTCGGATCGTTTCTTACCAGATAAAGCAATTGATCTTGTTGACGAAGCGTGTGCAACGATTCGAACAGAGATTGATTCTATGCCAACAGAATTAGATGAAGTAACGCGCCGCATTATGCAGCTGGAAATTGAAGAAGCAGCTCTTGGAAAAGAGAAGGACTTTGGTAGCCAAGAACGTCTAAAAACGTTGCAACGTGAATTATCGGATTTAAAAGAAGTTGCAAGTGGTATGAGAGCGAAATGGGAGAAAGAAAAAGAAGATATTCACAAAGTTCGTGACTTACGTGAACATTTAGAGCGTCTGCGCCGCGAATTAGAAGAGGCAGAAGGTAATTACGATTTAAATAAAGCAGCGGAACTTCGCCATGGGAAAATTCCTGCGATTGAAAAAGAGTTAAAAGAAGCGGAAGAAATGGGCGCGCATAATAAACAAGAAAATCGTTTATTACGTGAGGAAGTAAGTGAAGAAGAGATTGCTGATATTGTTTCACGTTGGACTGGTATTCCTGTCGCGAAACTCGTTGAAGGAGAACGTGAGAAATTACTACGCTTAGAGCAAATTTTATCAGAGCGTGTCATCGGACAAGAGGAAGCGGTAAGCTTAGTATCAGACGCAGTTCTTCGTGCACGCGCTGGTATTAAAGACCCGAACCGTCCAATTGGTTCCTTCATTTTCTTAGGACCGACAGGTGTTGGTAAAACAGAACTTGCAAAAACGTTAGCGCAGTCTTTATTCGATAGTGAAGAGCAAATGATTCGTATCGACATGTCTGAGTATATGGAGAAACACGCTGTGTCACGCTTAATTGGTGCGCCTCCTGGATATGTTGGATATGAAGAGGGCGGTCAATTAACAGAAGCAGTAAGACGTAAACCGTATTCAGTTATTTTATTAGACGAAATCGAAAAAGCACATCCAGAAGTATTTAACATTTTATTACAAATGTTAGATGATGGACGCATTACAGATTCGCAAGGACGTACAGTAGACTTTAAAAACACGGTTATTATTATGACTTCAAATATTGGATCTGCTCATTTGTTAGATGGATTAGAAGCAGATGGCTCAATTAAAGAGGAATCAAGGGAACTTGTAATGGGACAATTAAGAGGACATTTCCGACCAGAGTTTTTAAACCGTGTCGATGAAATTATTTTATTCAAACCTCTTACAACGAATGAAATTAAAGGTATTGTTGATAAAATTGTAAAAGAATTACAAGGTCGTTTAGCTGACCGTCATATTACAGTAGAATTAACAAACGCAGCGAAAGAATTTGTTGTAGAAGCTGGCTTTGATCCGATGTACGGAGCTCGTCCATTAAAACGATATGTACAGCGTCAAGTTGAGACGAAATTAGCGAGAGAATTAATTGCAGGAACGATTACTGATAACAGTCACGTAGTTGTTGATGTAGAAAATAACGAATTAGTCGTTCATGTAAAGTAAAATAAAAAAGAGTTCGGATAAAATCCGGACTCTTTTTTAGTGTTGTTCTACTGGCTCGTTTGGAATTGCAGCTGAAATTGCTAGTACTAATACCGCAAGAACAACTGAGAAAATAGACGCTTGGTTAAAATCGTATGTACCGCCAGTCATAGAGCCGATTACGTAGCTCATCATATGTACAAGCGCGAACGACCAAATTAATGCCCAAATGAAACGCATATTTTACACCTCTATTCGTTCAATCTGTCCTTATTGTAACACAATTGAAAAAAGAATATAGAAAAATATTTGTAGATTTTTCAACGCAAATTTGCATTCCGTTCATACATTATAGAAGAGTACTTTTATACGTTTAGAAAATAAGGCGGGGGAAAAATGAGTATTACGGAACGTTTTTTTTATTTAGAAAAAGAACCATGTGTCATTTATTTACCAGAGAAGCCAAATGGATTTTCTGTAATGCTTCTTGGTGATTACAACTACTTTATTGAGAATGGTACAAGTTTATGGACACAGCATGCAGGTAGATCTTATTTTTTACATGGCCTTATTGAGGAAGGCTACACGGTCTTTTCTTCTAATTTATACGGAAGACATTGGGGAAACGACCAATCTGTTCGTTTAGCAAAACGCTTATATGATGTTGTTTTGAGAAAAGAGACATTGAATGCGAAAATGCACATTATGGCAGATGGTATGGGGGCACTTGTAGCACTTGAAATGATGAACAAATACCCTGAATGTATACGCTCTGTCATTATGTTAAATCCGTGTTTAGATTTACCAGAATATGTGGAGTTTGAGAAAGAGCATAAGTTTTTTTACAAAAGATTATTGAAGGAATTAAGTTTGGCGTATGATTCCAAAGAAGAAGAATTGGAGTCCAAAATAAATAAGAAAACATTTACGCTTCTTCCATCTTGTGTACCTGTTAAAGTTTTCGTATCAACACAAGAAAAAAGAGGGAGAAAACAGTTGTTACGTAAATATGAGAAAATGAGGCAATTCAATCAATGTGATACTTCTGTCCTATTCCATCTGCAAGATGTGAAATATAAAATGGTTAGGCAAACGACGGATTTCTTTAAAAAATATGAAGAAGAATTGTGAAGCTCCCATATACATAAATGAGGAGCTATTTGTTTCAAGGAGAAAGGGTTGGTGGTATGGAGCGCGTGCTAATTATAGGTGCACTTACGTTTGTAGGTTATCACCTTGTGAATAAAATGATTGCAGAGGAAGTAGAAGTGTACGGTCTTGATTTTGATGAATTCGAGAATATGACAAAAATTAATGAAGAAAAGTTATTGTTAATTGGACGAAATGCGTTATTTACGTATTATTCGATAAGAGATGAAGATGGATGGAGATCAGTAGAAGAAGAGAAGTTCGATACGGTTTACTTTTGCTTGTATGAGCCAAATCAACAAAATGGCTTTCGGAATGAAAGAGTTATATTACAGTATTTAAAGCGGATTATAAGGCTGTGTGCAGAACAGAAAGTGAAGTTAAATCTAATTTCCTCTATTGAAATAGGGAACGCAGATGAATCCGAAAATAAACGTCTATTTTCGAAAGTGGAAGAAGGATTGAAAAAAGGAGAGGTACAATATAGTGTATTTCGAGTTCCTACATTATATGGACCATGGCAACCATCTTTTATGATATATCATCAGCTCATGTTATCAGAACTGGATGAGAAAGAGTGCCATTATGTGAGTGAGGAAGACGGAAGTGATCTACTGTACGTGGAAGATGTATGTGAATACTTGTTGGAAAATGGATTGAACGAGGAGCATCTTGGCATATACAATTTACTTAGTGGTAAAAAATCATTATGGAAAAAAGGTATGAACCTTTTACGTGCAGAGGATAAAGTGAATAAAGAGAATGAGGGAGAAAGAGATGAAACTGTAGAGGTTATTTTGATAAAAAGAAATACCCCGTTAGAATACGGTTTAAATAAACAATTGGCACATATGAAAAAATATAAAGAGTTATACGAAGGGTAACGAGCGTGTTACACTATGTATGTGAAAGTTTTAATGGAGAGGAAGAACGTAATATGAATGAGAAAAGCATGCAATTTTTACAAATCGCAATGAAGCATTTACCAGAAGCAAAGGCCATTTTAGATGATAATGGAATTGCGCTTGATATGGAGAAAGCACAACCAGTATTAGAGTTATTGATGAAAGTTATGAACGAAGCATATGAGCTTGGGAAAGCAGATAAAGAATAAAACCTTCTTTTTTGAGGGAAGAGAGGCTCGAACCGTAAGTAGAAGCGGTTCGGGCTTTTTTATATTTCAAAAGAAACAGGAAAGGTATGTTTCTGTTTCTTTTAATAAACAATAAAGTGAATAATGCCTAGCTTTATGTTTTAGCTGAAATATATTCTAGACAAAAATACATTTATGTTTTAAAATTAGTACCAAGTCATAATAATTGATATAAAACGGAGGGCTGCGATGTGAACGTGGGCATTTTAGGGATCGGAAGATATGTGCCGGAAAAAGTAGTCACAAATCACGATTTAGAGAAAATAATGGATACATCCGATGAATGGATTCGTACGAGAACGGGAATTGCAGAAAGACGCATTGCCGATGATACAATAGATACTTCATATATGGCCGTAGAGGCTGCTAAAAAAGCACTTGAAGATGCAGGGGTTAGCGGAGAGGAAATAGATCTTATTTTAGTGGCAACAGTAACACCAGATCGTGCATTTCCAGCGGTAGCTTGTGTCATTCAAGAAGCGATTGGAGCGAAACATGCAGCTGCAATGGATGTAGGTGCAGCATGTGCTGGTTTTATGTACGGAATGATTACAGCACAGCAATTTATTCAAACGGGAACTTATAAAAATGTATTAGTAGTTGGTAGTGATAAACTATCTAAAATTGTAGACTGGAATGATCGCAATACAGCAGTACTATTTGGAGACGGAGCCGGTGCTATTGTAATGGGGGCTGTTTCAGAAGGAAGAGGCGTTCTATCTTTCGAATTAGGAGCAGACGGAAGTGGCGGTAAGCATCTTTATCAAGACGAGTATGTTATGATGAATGGCAGAGAAGTCTTTAAATTTGCTGTTCGTCAACTTGGTGAATCTTGTCTTCGCGTGCTGGATAAAGCTGGTCTTACGAAAGAGGATGTGGATTTCTTAGTACCACATCAAGCGAATATTCGCATTATGGAATCTGCAAGAGAGAGATTAAATTTACCACAAGAAAAAATGAGTATGACAATTGAAAAGTTTGGTAATACATCAGCTTCTTCAATTCCAATTGCAATGGTAGAGGAATTGCAAAATGGACGTATTCAAGATGGTGATTTAATTATACTTGTTGGTTTCGGCGGCGGATTAACATGGGGAGCAGTTGCTCTTCGTTGGGGTAAATAAGGACTGAGAGAAAAAAAGGAGTGTATTTTGTATGGAAAAAAAGAGGGTCGTAATTACAGGACTAGGAGCTGTTACACCGATTGGAACAGATGTTGAAACAGCGTGGGAAAACATTAAAAAGGGTGTATCTGGAATCGGACGACTTACACGAATTGATCCGGAACTATTTCCAGCAAAAGTAGCAGCAGAAATTAACGACTTTGAAGTCGAGAAATATATTGATAAAAAAGAAGCGCGCCGTATGGATCGCTTTACACAATATGCAGTAGCAGCAGCGAAAATGGCAGTTGAGGATGCAAAGCTTGAAATTACAGAAGAAAACGGACCTCGAATTGGTGTATGGATTGGTTCTGGTATTGGCGGTATGGAAACATACGAAGAACAATTTAAGATTTTTACTGAGAAAGGCCCGCGCCGCGTGAGCCCATTCTTCGTACCGATGATGATTCCAGATATGGCAGCAGGTCAAGTATCGATCGCAACAGGAGCAAAAGGAATTAACACTTGTTCAGTAACAGCTTGTGCATCTGGTGCAAACTCAATTGGTGATGCGTTTAAAGCAATTCAGCGCGGTGATGCGGATGCAATGATAACAGGCGGAGCAGAAGCGCCTTTAACAAGTATGGCATTTGCAGGATTTAGCTCAGCGAAAGCATTAACATTCAATGAAGATCCAGCAACAGCTTGCCGTCCATTCGATAAAAACCGTAGTGGTTTCGTAATGGGTGAAGGCTCAGGTATTTTAATTCTTGAAGAATTAGAGCACGCATTAGCTCGTGGTGCTCACATTTACGCGGAAATCGCTGGTTACGGTGCAACTGGTGATGCGTTCCATATTACAATGCCAGCTCCTGGCGGTGAAGGCGGGGTGCGTGCAATGCGTCAAGCTTTAGCAGATGCAGGTCTACAGCCAGAAGATATTGATTACATTAATGCGCACGGTACAAGTACGGATGCGAATGAAAAGTATGAAACGATGGCAATTAAAGAAACGTTCGGTGAGCACGCGTATAAAGTAGCAATTAGCTCAACGAAATCAATGACAGGTCACTTATTAGGAGCAGCTGGTGCTGTTGAAGCAATCTTCTCTATTAAATCAATTACAGACGGAGTAATTCCTCCAACAATTAACTATGAAACGCCAGATCCAGAGTGTGACTTAGATTACGTACCAAATAATGCGAGACATCAAGAAGTAAACGCAGTGTTAAGTAATTCACTAGGATTCGGTGGTCATAACGCAGTGTTAGTATTTAAATCGTATAAATAATAGATGAAATAAGGAGTTTTTTCGCAATATATTGCGAAAAAACTCCTTATTTATTTTTACGCCTTTTTCTCCTTGTGCATATACATAAGAAAAAGGAGGGATAAAGATGGGGATTGTTGAAACTGCTGAGTGGTTACATCTATATTATGGACGGCCAGAAAAGCTGTGTGAGAAGTTTACGAAGTATATCCCGCTGCCAAAAGAAAGGTTGTATCGCTTTTTAATTTCTAAAGGTATGTATCGCCCGGTTATGCGAGGAGAACAAGAAATTAAAGAGTTAGAAAAGAAGGAAATTTGGAAAGAGTTACGTATGGAGTATGAGAAACTGAAAAATTGGTTAAAAGGTCCGGATGTCCCTGTCTTTATTTTATTATCAGATTCCTATAATCGAACTGTACAAGAAGAGTATAACGGCAGAGCTGGATTATCTATGCGTCACGTTATTTTCTTATTCGTATGCGGACGGAATTCGGTGGAAGAATTAAAAGTGTTATTGGCACATGAATATCATCACATATGTAGGTTACATCAAATTGAGACGAAAGAAACAGAATATACATTACTTGATACGATGATTATGGAAGGGCTAGCTGAGCAAGCAGTAACGGAAAGATATTCAGAAAAAAACAATGCACCGTGGACGACGTATCTTTCAAAAGAAGAGGCTATTTATTATTGGAAAAATGTTGTCCATGAAAGAATAAGTATAAAACGAGGAACAAGGGAGCACGACATTTTATTAAATGGATTTCATTCTTATCCGAAGATGCTTGGTTATGCACTCGGATTCCATATTGTCAAAGATTGTGTAACTTTTGAAGGAGAAGATACACTTTCTTTATTATCTATAGATGCGAAAGAAATATTAAATAAAGCAAATACATTTCATATATAAAAAAACAGGAGCGCTATTTCCTGTTTTTTTTAGTATTAAAGGAACATCTAATCCCATTGGGAATGAAGGGGGTATGAATGGTAATTATGGGGGGAAGAAAAGATGGAGCTTGTTCAAAAAGAAAGAAAAAAATTACGCACCTGTGGCGGTACGTAGTAGCCTTGCGATGAGTAGTGCTATTATATTTAGCAATATTATATATATTCCTCATGTATTTGCTGCAAATCCTGTTACAGATGTGAATAAAGTATTGAAAGATGTACAATCAAGTGATGGAAAGTTTAAAAATGATATAGATGGCCAACTATACACGCGGATTGTAAATGCATTCGAATCGGTTATTTTTCTAATTAAAACAGTATCATATTTAATTGTGTTCGTGTATTTGTTGCAAAGAGCAGACACATCAAGTGTCTTCTTTTATCTGTATTCGTGTACATTATATTTATCTATGACCATGGCCGATATGTCCGCCACCGAATCCACTACCAAACCCTCCGCCAAACCCTCCGCCAAATCCTCCGCCAAATCCGCCACCAAATGGAGGAGTAACAGGGATTAATAAACCACCATGGCCAGGGCCATGTACTCCACCCATTCCTCCGCCAAATGGACTAATCGGTATTAAAGCACCAGGGCCATGTCCATAAGGGTCTGGATAATGAACATCGTAATGACAGATACCTCCAGGTGGACAGTGCAAATCTACATGTGGTCGGGGATAAGATGAATATCCATTGTTGTTCATAATAAAAATTCCTCCTAAAATTAAAAAATTAAAGTTCCTGTTTTAAACTATGTCTTTAAATTTTGGTGTGTATAGGTTTATTGATAGGTCAGACAAGCCAAAATTTAAAAACAGAAGGATTTTTCATGATACACATTGGATATCTCACCCCCGAAAAACACGAAATCATCAAGTGGCATATACCTTTATGAAAAAGTTAGTAAAAACTTTTGAAGAACCAAAAGTCCTCATTATAGATAAGGCCCCATATTAATTTGTACGTTCAAGACCAACGTATTCACTTGTTTTAGCGATGTTAGGCCAAGAGTTTGAACACTTAACAGTCAAAGATACAACATTGATCCATTCTGATCAAGTTGGCGCTATCAAATGAAACAATATCGTTATTCCCCTTACTAAACGTGGCATTACCCAAAGCATGTCTCGTAAAGTAAACTGTTACGATAACGCAATGATTGAAAACTTCTTTGACATCATGAAGTCAGAATATCTGTATTGAAAAGACTTTGAGAGTATAGAACATTTTAAGAAAGAACTAGCAAAATATATAGAGTACAATAATCATAAAAGAATTAAGGCAAAGCTAAAGGGGCATGAGCACGTTACAATACTGGACCCATGCCTAAATAGAAGAAAAAATAATAATTAGAATATATTTCCTTAGGTGGAATAAAGTTAAGGAAAATTGAACATAATGATTGATACAAACAGTAGTGAAGTGAGGGGTAGTGAATGTTATATCTACATGATGTATGGGTAAATTGGTTTGAAGGTGAAGAGAATGGGTATAACGTTTGTCATTTTTACGAATGGCGAAAAGATGATACGATTGAGCTATTAGATCAAGTGCCATTATTAAAAGTAGATTCCACATTATATCATTACATCGAAGACGAATTGTTAGAGCTTCCGCAAAAATTGTTGGAAGACGTACATCATAAGGCTTATATTCGTAAAAATCATGAACGTTTGCAGCAAGAGTATTGCTTTGTAGTTACAGATGGAAAAGGAATTATTGCGATCGACACAATTGGTTACAATGTACCAATTCGAAAAAGTAGACTTATACCACGCCAAGAGCAGATGGTATATGAGATGGTAGAAAGCGTACAAGCAGAAAAATATGAGTTCCAAGTAGAAGAAATGGAAAAAGAACATCATATTTTATCACCATCACCTTTCATTATGAATGGCTTAACTCGTAAAGAAAGACAACTTAAACAATTATTATTTATGGCGTTAGATCAATTACATACAACGAAAAACACAGCAGAAATTCGCTATTGGTTCACAGAGTGGGATCCATCAGCATACGGGATGGTTCAACATATGGAATTTGAAGATATTTGGTCTAGACTGTACGATGAAGCGAAAGCAGGCTGGTCTGAGAAGCACGAACAATTATGCGAGCGTCTCGTAAAAGGACAGCCATTTTTTGAAAAGTTATGGGAAATGGAAAACGAGCAAAAGGTAAATTAAAAAACCGCCAATTGGCGGTTTTTTTAATTTGTTGTAGCTTAGCTCCGGCAGCAAGCTCTTCGTGTCTAAGAACTTTCCGCATAAGACAAAAAGCGCCTTCTATGCGAAAGAACCTTAGCCAGTCAGAGCTGAACGAGCTGTCTCCGCTTTATATGTTACCTACGTTTTCTACTTAACCCCATTGCGTTTTCTACTTTACGTAGTTGTTTGAATGCAACGCGGTTTGCTTTTTCGGCACCTTTGTCTAGAATTTCGTCTAGTTCTGGTGAGTTGATTAGTTCGTTATATTTGTCTTGGATTGGACGAATTGCTTCTACGACTACTTGTGCTAGGTCGCCTTTGAAGTCTCCGTATCCTTTTCCTTCGTACATTGCTTCGATTTCTTCTACTGTTTTTCCTGAGAATGAAGAGTAGATTGTTAATAAGTTAGAGATTCCAGGTTTGTTTTCTTTATCAAATTTCACAATACCTTCAGAATCAGTTACAGCACTTTTAATTTTCTTTTCAATTGTTTTTGGTTCATCAAGCATGCTAATCATTGATTTTGGATTTGGATCAGATTTACTCATTTTTTTCGTAGGTTCTGTTAATGACATAACACGAGCGCCAACTTTTGGAATGCGAATTTCAGGAACAGTGAACACTTCACGGAAGCGTTTGTTGAAACGCTCTGCTAGGTCACGTGTTAATTCCATATGTTGTTTTTGATCATCACCAACAGGTACGATTTCAGTGTTGTAAAGTAAAATATCAGCAGCCATTAATGGTGGATACGTTAGTAATCCAGCTGGAACTGAATCTCTACCAGAAGCTTTATCTTTATATTGCGTCATACGCTCTAATTCTCCAACGTAAGCAACTGATTGCATAATCCATCCTAGTTGAGCGTGTGCTGGTACTTCTGACTGTACAAATAAAGTAGCTTTTTCAGGATCAATGCCGCATGCTACATAAAGTGCAGCAAGACTGCGGATATTTTTACGAAGTTGTACGGGATCCTGAGGTACTGTAATCGCATGTTGGTTTACAATACAGAAATAACAGTCGTGTTCATTTTGAAGCTCTGTAAATTGCTTCATAGCTCCTAAATAGTTTCCCAGTGTAATCGTTCCACTCGGCTGAATACCAGAAAAGATAACTGACATAAGTAATTCCTCCTAAATTTGAATGCGTGATAGGGAAGAGAAGGCAAACAAAAAAGCCCATTCATCCCAAAAAACTATAGGGACGAATGGACCGCGGTACCACCCTAATTATTTCACTACTGTGAAATCTCTCTAATCCATAATAACGTTTGGATATAACGCCAAAGCCTACTACTTTCGGTTCGGTTTGGTGCTCAAAAGCCCATTCCATACTGCACAATTACTTGTTCACACCAGCCACAAGCTCTCTGAAATTGCCTCAATATGTACTCTTCTTTATCATCGCATACATATAAATTTATTTATTGTTACCTGAGCTCTTTAATATGAAAGAACTAAAGTTTTATAACAAAATGTTTTGCTGATTATTATATCATATGGGATAGTGTTTGCAAACTACATCAAAATAGTAAAGCTAATGAGGGTCGAGAACAACCCAAGAACGATACCGGTAATGCAAATTGGATACGTCCATTTGAATGAATATGTTTTATAAATACGTTCTTTCTTATCGACAGGTTCCTCTACTTCTTCAATTAAAGAGTCAATTTTTTTGTTCGTACCAAACACTCTTTGGAAGGCGTAAATTGTTACGTTAAAAAATCCATTTTGAAATATGAATAAAAAACCGCCTATAAGAATAAAAAATAGTGCGATATAAAACGATATGTTGACAAAATTCAACAAAAATTGCGATGAAACGAGGAATGCGCCAATACTAGCAGCGATTATCGCTATGAAAATTAGTATACAAGTATGAAAAAAAACTTTATTCAAAATGTTCCCCTCCGTCAAAATATTACTAGAATTATTATACTATAAAAGCTATAATAAGTACTAGAATTAATTTTTTGAAAATTATACGCAATTAAAGGTCTGATTTCAAGATGATGGTAGCAATGTTAACGTATCCCTTTACAAAAAATAAAAAAAATAAAAAAAATAAACATTTTATTAAAAATTTTAACAAAAAAACAAAAAACTATATTCACAATTGTTATATTATATGTATAATGAAAATTGTAGAAACTTGGAGATTATTCTTTCAATTCTACTTTTTTACAAGTGAGGGTACAGGAAGTGCAATTAGGGGAGGCAACACAACATGAAGAAAAAGATACCGTTATTACTTGCATCGACGTTGACTGTCAGTATGTTAGGAGCTTGTAGTTACCAAAAAGAGGATAATAAAGCAGGCGCAAAAGAAAAATCCTCAAACAAGCAAGTGTTAAATCTAACCGAGACAGCTGAAATCCCAACTATGGATACGACGTTATCAACAGATGCAGCATCTTCTAACATCATGAATAACACAATGGAAGGATTATATCGTCTGGGGAAAGACGATAAGCTTGTTCCAGGTGTCGCTAAATCTTATGAGAAATCAGAAGATGGCAAAAAGTATGTATTTAAGTTACGTGAAGATGCGAAATGGTCTAATGGTGAACCTGTAACAGCGAAAGACTTCGTTTATTCTTGGCGAAGAGCTGTAGATTCAAACACGGGTGCCAAGTTTGCTTACATACTATTTGATGTTAAAAATGCGGAGAAAGTTAACAAAAAAGAATTACCAGTTGAAGAACTTGGTGTAAAGGCAATTGATGATCATACACTTGAAGTGGAATTAGATAACCCTGTTCCTTATTTTGTAAGTTTAACAGTCTATCCAACATTGTATCCTTTGAATGAGAAGTTTGTAACAGAACAAGGAGCAAAATTTGGATTAGAATCCAATACGACACTTTATAATGGTCCATTCGTATTAAATGAATGGAAGCATGAACAAAGTTTCCAACTTAAGAAAAATCAAACGTATTGGGAAAATAAAGAAGTAAAACTTGAGGAAATAAACTTCAATATTGTTAAGGATCGTTCAACTGCTATAAATTTATATGAAACGAAAGCAATTGATCGTGTAGTCTTAACATCAGAGTTTGTAGACAAATACAAATCAGATGCTGACTTTAAAACGATTAAGAGACCATCTACACAATTTATTCGCTTAAATGAAAAGAATAAATTTTTAGCAAATAAAAATATCCGAAAAGCAATTGCAATGTCCTTTGAGCGTGAAAATATCGGGAAAGTTATCTTAAACGATGGTTCAGAGGGGATATATGGTTTTGTTCCGAAAGGCTTAGCAAAAGGTCCGAATGGAAAAGACTTCCGTGAAGAAAACGGAAAGCTTATAAAAGAGGATATTAAAGAAGCTCAAAAATACTGGGAAGCTGGTAAAAAAGAACTTAGTGTGGACAAAGTAGAGTTAGAGCTATTAAACTTTGATACTGATGATGCTAAAAAAATCGGAGAGTATTTAAAAGGCCAATTTGAAAAGAACTTACCAGGTTTAACAGTTTCAACAAAAATGCAGCCATTTGCACAAAAATTAAAACTTGAAGCAAGTGGAGATTACGCAATGTCATACGCGGGATGGAGTCCAGATTATATGGATCCAATGTCATTCCTTGAAATGTATACGACAGGTAATGCGCAAAACAAAGTAAATTACGCAAATGCAGCGTATGATGATTTAATTAAAAAAGCGAAAACAGAAGTTGATGTACAAGCTCGCTGGGATGCATTATTACAAGCAGAAAAACAACTGCTTGAAGATGCAGCGATTGCTCCAGTATATCAACCAGGAAAAGCTTATTTACAACGTGGCTCAATTACTGGCCTATTAGAACATAAATATGGCGGAGAATTTAGCTATAAGTGGGTTGAACTAAAAAACTAAAAATGGTTTCCATCATGAATAAGGGTATATGCTTATGATGGGCATATGCTCTTATTTTAAAAAAATAAAAGTAAGAATATTTAAAACTATCTTATTGCTTTTGAGAAAAACGGGGAGGTGCTTGACTATGGGACGTTATGTATTAAAACGTTTCGTGTACATGGCTTTGACATTATTTTTAATTACTACACTGACTTTCTTTTTGATGAAATTACTTCCGGGTTCTCCGCTTAAAAACCAGGAGAAACTATCACCGGCACAAAAAGAAATCATTCTTGAAAAATATGGCTTAAATGATCCAGTACCAGTTCAATATGCACGTTACTTAGGTAACTTAGCAAAAGGTGATTTAGGGGTATCATTCCAATATGATAACCGTCCAGTAACAGATATGATTGTGGATCGTATTGGACCATCAGCACAACTTGGTTTACAAGCGATTATATTAGGTACATTTATCGGTTTAATTTTAGGAATCGTTGCGGCACTTCGTAACAATACGTGGGTCGATTATGGGGCGACAATTATTTCCGTACTCGGGATGTCGGTACCATCGTTCGTATTCGCCGCATTACTACAATATTTCGTAGGGGTAAAACTTGGGTGGTTCCCAGTAGCATTCTGGAAAGGGCCAGAGTTTACAGTAATGCCTACAATCGCTTTATCGATGGCAGTTATCGCAACAATCGCACGTTTCGCTCGTGCAGAGTTAATTGAAGTTATGCAAGCTGACTACATTTTAACAGCGAAAGCGAAAGGAATTAGCCAAGGTGTTATCATTATTAAACACGCACTTCGTAACGCGTTAATTCCAGTTGTAACAATTTTAGGACCAATGGTTGCAGGGTTAATTACAGGGACATTAGTTATTGAGCAAATTTATGCTGTACCTGGACTTGGGGAACAGTTCGTTAAATCTATTACAGTAAATGACTATACAGTTATTATGGGAACTACAATTTTCTATAGTGCGATTTTCATCTTAGTTATTTTCATTGTTGATATTTTATACGGAATTATTGATCCTCGAATTCGTTTAGCGGGAGGGAAAAAATGATGAAAGATGTACAAAAATTATCTCCAGATTTATTTCAACAAGCCAATCAAAATAATGTGGATAATGAAGTCATTGCCCGTCCAAGCTTAACGTTTTGGCAAGATGTAAGAAGACGTTTGTTCCAACATAAAGGAGCGATGTTCGGTTTAGTTTTATTAACAATTATTATATTACTAGCAATTTTAGGACCGATGGTAAGTAAGCACTCATATAAAGAGCAAGACTTAGGTCGTGCGAAATTACCACCGAAAATTCCTGTTATTGAAAATGTTCATTGGCTACCATTTGACGGTACAGATCAATATGGTGTTGACCAATATGAAAAACGTGATATTAAAGAGTATTTCTGGTTTGGTACAGATGATCTTGGACGTGATTTATGGACAAGAACATGGGAAGGTACGCGTGTATCATTATATATCGCTCTTTTAGCAGCAGCAATTGACTTAGTAATTGGGGTCGCATATGGAGGTATTTCAGCGTTCTATGGCGGTAGAGTAGATAATCTTATGCAACGTGTTATGGAAATTATTAACGGTATTCCATACTTAATCATCGTTATTTTAATGGTAATCATTATGGGATCTGGTATATGGTCAATTACACTCGCAATGGCAATTACAGGTTGGATAGGGATGTCGCGTATCGTTCGTGGACAAATCCTGAAATTAAAAAATCAAGAATACGTATTAGCATCTCGTACATTAGGTGCAACAAATACACAATTAATTGTAAAACACTTAATTCCGAACGTAATGGGACCAATTATCGTAATGACAATGTTTACAATTCCAACAGCAGTGTTTGGCGAGGCATTCTTAAGCTTCATCGGTTTAGGTATTCAGCCACCATTCGCATCACTTGGTTCTCTTGTAAACGATGGTTATAAATCAATTCAAACGTATCCACATATGATGTTCATCCCAGCGGTTGTCATCAGTATGTTAATCTTAGCATTCAACTTAATGGCAGACGGATTACGCGACGCGTTAGATCCAAAAATGCGTAAGTAAAAGAGGGGAGAAGTAAAAATGAAAACATTGCTAGAGGTAAAAGATTTGCAAGTCTCCTTTGATACACATGCAGGTGAAGTACAAGCTGTACGCGGTGTTACTTTTGATTTGAAAAAAGGAGAAACGTTAGCGATTGTAGGAGAATCTGGTTCTGGTAAATCAGTTACTTCTAAAGCGTTAATGGGATTAATTCCGAATCCTCCAGGACGTATTAAAAACGGTGAAATCGTATTTGAAGGTCGTGACTTAACGAAATTAACAGAAAAAGAAATGCAACAAGTGCGCGGTAAAGATATCGCGATGATTTTCCAAGATCCAATGACATCATTAAACCCAACGATGACAATTGGAAATCAAATTATGGAAGGCCTTATTAAACACCAAGGGATGAGTAAAGCAGATGGACGTAAAGTTGCGTTAGAATTAATCGACCTTGTAGGTATTCCAAATCCAGAAGCGCGCTTAAAACAATATCCTCACCAATTCTCAGGTGGTATGAGACAGCGTGTAGTTATTGCGATGGCGTTAGCTTGTAACCCAAAATTATTAATTGCCGATGAGCCGACAACAGCGCTAGACGTTACAATTCAGGCGCAAATTTTAGAGCTTATGAAAGACATTCAGCAAAAAACAGAAGCGGCAATTATTTTCATTACGCATGACTTAGGTGTAGTGGCAAACGTTGCGGACCGCGTAGCAGTTATGTACGCTGGTAAAGTTGTTGAAATTGGAACGGTTGATGAAATTTTCTACAATCCAAAACACCCGTACACTTGGGGCTTAATCGCGTCTATGCCAAGTTTAGATGGTTCAGAAGAAGAGTTATATGCAATCCCTGGAACGCCTCCAGATTTATTAAAGCCGCCAAAGGGAGATGCTTTTGCACCACGTAACCCACAGGCACTGAAAATTGATTTTGAAATGGACCCACCTTTATTTAAAGTAAGTGATACACACTATGCGGCAACTTGGTTACTTCACGAGCAAGCTCCAGAAGTAAGACCGCCGGCAGTTGTTGAAAAACGCATTCTTCAAATGAAAGCAGGTGAACAACATGACTAAACAACGTGAGAAATTAATTGAAGTAAAAAATGTAAAGCAGCACTTCGACGTGAGTGGTGGTGTTGTCAAAGCGGTTAATGATATTTCATTTGATATTTACCGCGGAGAAACATTTGGTCTTGTAGGAGAATCAGGTTGTGGTAAATCGACAACTGGAAGAACGATTATTCGTTTATATGATGCAACTGCTGGTGAAGTGTTGTTCGATGGTGAAAATGTACATGGTAAAAAATCACGTGCACAACTGAAGAAGTTCAACCGTAAAATGCAAATGATTTTCCAAGATCCATATGCATCATTAAACCCTCGTATGACAGTAGGGGATATTATTGCAGAAGGTATTGATATTCACGGACTAGCAAAAGGCAAAAAAGAGCGTATGGACCGTGTGCATGAATTATTAAACACAGTTGGTTTAAATAAAGAGCACGCAAACCGTTTCCCACATGAATTCTCAGGTGGACAACGTCAACGTATCGGTATCGCTCGCGCACTTGCTGTAGAACCTGAATTTATCATTGCCGATGAGCCAATTTCAGCACTTGATGTTTCAATCCAGGCGCAAGTTGTAAACTTACTGAAAAAGTTACAAAAGGAAAAAGGTTTAACATACTTATTCATTGCCCATGATTTATCAATGGTAAAATACATTAGTGACCGCATCGGTGTAATGTACCGTGGTCAAATTGTTGAGCTAACAACAAGTGAAGAGTTATATGCGAATCCAATTCATCCTTATACAAAATCACTATTATCAGCAATTCCGCTTCCAGACCCAGATTATGAGCGCAATCGTAAACGTATCGTATACGATCCATCGCAACATGATTACGGTAGTGAAGCACCAACAATGCGTGAAATTCGCCCAGGACATTTCGTATTATGTTCTGAAGCGGAGTATAAGAAATATAAAGAGATTTATCAATAATAAAAAGCCAATCTTCCGTTATGGAAGATTGGCTTTTTTTCTACTATATAAACCGTTTTATTGTTAACATTTGTCTGTAGGTGAATATATGCATTTTAATTAAATGAGTATTACTGTGCCTGAACAGAAACAGTCTCCTCTTGTTCTTCAGGTTTAACAAGTGCATAACGCTCCCACGCTCTACTTTTCCAGCGGAAGAACATAATGATAGCACGTGTCCATTCATCAATAGCAATCGCTAACCAAATACCAACGAGTCCCATATCTAAATGGAAGGCGAAAAAGTAACCGAGTGGTAAACTCATTAACACCATCGAGAATGCTCCGATTAAAACTGGGTACTTTGCATCACCAGCTGCGCGAAGTGAATTGATGATGACGATGTTCATTGTACGCCCTGTTTCAAGTAGTACACTTAATAAAAGAACTGATGCACCTAAGGCGATAATGTGCGGATTATCTGTAAAGAGTCCCATTAATTGTGTGCGGAATGTAATAACGAGAGCGACCATACATAAAGTGACTCCAATTGCCCACTTTACACTTTTCCATACGCGCTCATAGGCTTCATCTTTTTCACCACCGCCAACGAGGCGTCCGATAATAATTGCTGTTCCCATACCAATCGCAATCGCGAATAAATAAGTGAACATAGAAATGTTTGTAGCGTATTGTCTCGCGGCTAATGATTCCGTTCCTAAATATGTTGCATAGTATAAGAAGACAATTTGGCAAGCTTGATACATAACCTGCTCAAATGCAGATGGAATCCCGATTTTTAAAATTTTCCCGATGTATTCTTTTGATAAAGTGAAGTAATATTGGAATTTCACACGATATTCCATAACGCGGTACAGTAACCAGAAGAAAACGATAAGAGCGATTAATCTGCTGACAGCAGAAGAAATGGCAGCCCCTTGTACACCGAGTTCTGGGAAACCGAATTTTCCGAAAATGAGTACGTAGTTTCCAGCGATATGAATAATATTCATTCCAAGTGAAATAAACATCGCTTGCTTTGTGAAGCCATGTACGCGGATAATTGCGGCTAATGAATTAATAATAGCTTGAAGGAAAATAGCGCCTCCGACGATGGATAAATAGCCTTGCGCGTACATGAGTACATCGCCTTGTAAGTTCATTGCCATCATCATATGTTTTGAAAATAAAAGAAAACCAGCGCTTATAATGAGTCCGACCACTAAATTTAATGTGACGGCTAATGCTGATATTTTAGATGCTTCCATAAAACGTTTGGAACCGAGGTATTGAGATACGACGATAGCTGCGCCATTCCCGATAACTTCTAGTACCAAAATAGCGATATGGAGATATTGATTCGCTGCGCCAACCCCAGATACAGCATCGTCTGATAATGCACTTAACATGAAAGTATCAGCGATCCCCATTAACATAAATAGAAAAACTTCTAGAAAAATAGGCCATGTTAATAAGAATAAACTTAATTTCTCTGTCGGCCCGTTTTTTGCCTGAATTGCTGTCATGTCCGTCCCCTCTTTACCGATATCTATTTTTAGCAAAGTGTATCGTAACACACTTTCTTATCCTTTGCACTCATTTTAGCCTACATATCTTTATTATGAAGGGCCTGCAATTTTATGTTAAAAAGAGAAGGATAATTATGCACAAAGTATTATGAGATATAAAATTTATTTTTCTCTGATAATTTAGAAAAGTTTAAAAATAATTATTTTCAACACTTTAGTAAGGAAAATCGGCAATATAAAACGTTTACAAAGGTTTATTTTTAAACAGAAAATTTTAATAAAATAGAAATATAAATATACAAAAAACGTATTTGTGTGTATAATATGAATTATTAGAACATATATATATTTCTATTTGTTTGAAAATGAAAGGGCTAACATTTTTGTGGAGGGTGGAAGTATGAAAAAAAAGATGCCAGTTTTTGTAGTATCAACAGTAGCGTTGAGCATGATGTTAGGGGCATGTAGCTACCAAAAAGATGAACCGCAAGCGAACGCAAAAGGGGATAGCGGGAAAAGCGGTGCGAAGCAAGTTATTAACTTAATTGAAACACAAGAAATTCCAACGATGGATCCAGCGTTATCAGCTGATGCAGTTTCTT
The DNA here is from genome assembly GCF_007678085.1 of Bacillus cereus. GTDB lineage: Bacteria > Bacillota > Bacilli > Bacillales > Bacillaceae_G > Bacillus_A > Bacillus_A cereus_BE. The sequence goes on from NZ_VEDW01000003.1 coordinate 452,170, forward strand.
CAAGAGTAATGACTAATACAATGGAAGGCTTATACAGTTTAGGAAAAGATGATAAGCTAGTTCCTGGTGTAGCGAAGGAATTCCAAAAGTCAGAAGACGGTAAAAAATATACATTTAAATTACGTGAAGACGCAAAATGGTCAAATGGTGAGCCTGTGACGGCGAAGGATTTCGTATACGCATGGCAAAGAGCGATTAACCCAGATACTGCTGCGAAATCAGCTTACATTATGTATGATATAAAAAATGCAGAGAAAATTAATAAAAAAGAGATGAGTCCGGATCAATTAGGTGTAAAAGCGATTGATGACTATACATTAGAAGTGGAATTAGACAATTCAATTCCATACCTTGTAGATTTAATGGTATATCCAATCTTCTATCCTGTGAATGAAAAGTTTGTAAAAGAGCAAGGTACGAAGTTTGGTTTGGAAGCGAATACAACACTTTATAACGGACCATTTACATTAAGTGATTGGCAACATGAACGTAGCTTTAAAATGACAAAGAGCGCGTCATATTGGGACAATAAAGAAGTGAAGATTGAGGAAGTAAACTTTAATATTGTTAAAGATACGTCAACGCCAATTAATTTATATGAAACAAACGCAGTCGATCGAGCAACGTTATTAGCAGAGTTCATCGATAAATATAAAGGAAAACCAGATTTCCAAACAGTAGAAGATACATCTGTATTCTTCCTTCGTTTAAATCAAAAAGATCCAGCTTTAGCCAATAAAAATATTCGTAAAGCAATTTCACTTGCTTTTGAACGTAAGCCGTTCGTTGATACATTATTAAATAACGGTTCTAAGCCAGCAACAGGATTAATTCCTGATAACTTCATTAAAGGGCCGGATAAAAAGGACTTCCGTGCTGTAAATGGAGATATTGTAAAACCAAACGTGAAAGAAGCGAAGAAATATTGGGAAGCTGGTAAAAAAGAGCTTGGTAAAAATGAAATTGAATTAGAGCTATTAAATGAAGACGTTGAATTATCGAAGAAAACGGGTGAATATTTAAAAGGTGAGTTAGAAAAGAATTTACCAGGTTTAACAGTGAAAATTAAACAACAACCATTCGCGCAAAAACTAAAATTAGAAGATGCGGGCGATTATGTCATGTCATTCTCTGGATGGAGTGCAGACTTCCCAGATCCAGTTACATACCTTGATATGTTCGTAACGGATGGATCACAAAATAAAATGAAATACTCTAATCCGAAATATGATGAAATTATCATGAAAGCGAAGAAAGATGGAAGCGATGTAAATGCTCGTTGGAAAAACTTACTGGAAGCAGAGAAAATGTTACTTGATGACGCTGCGATTGTTCCAGTATACCAACGTGGTAGAGCTTATATACAAAGAGAATCAATTAAAAATATGTACAACCATAAATATGGCGGCGATTTAAGCTTTAAATGGGCGTCAGTAGAGAAATAAGAAAAAAGCAGGTGATTACCTGCTTTTTTTAATACGTACGTTTCTTATAAATACCTTTTCCGCCAACTTGATTCCATCCAGATTGTACATCTAAACTTTTATTAACAAACTTCATCTTTTCTTTTCCGCCAAAGAGTTTTTCACCAATGCTATTTGTAATGACACCAATCAATGCTGTGATTCCGATGATGAGGGCAGCAACAGTGACAAAATCAATAAAAAAAGCAATCATTTGCAAATTCCCCCTTTGCTTGTCTGTATGTTTATTGTATGAGATAAAAGATAAAAAAGAAAGAAATGTCAGAAAAATAATTGATTTATTTTAGAAATCGTATAGACATGAATGAGAATGTTTGTTAAAATAAGAACAAATGTTCTTTTTGATTCTCACTTGTACAGTCTTACATTTCTTAATTGATTTATCAAGAAAAGGTAAGAAAACGTTCTCTTTTTCATAGGAAAGATTATGGGAAAATAACGGTATATCACATGAAAAATCTATGATAAGCAAGCATTAAGAGGGTTGAAGGTTATTGTTAAAGTACAGATGAAGTGAGTGTGGTCATGTTACATAGCAGTGGAATACACGGAAGAGTTTTCTCAATTAGAAGGAAATTTACTGTATATTTCTTGCAAAATCTATTGTATAATGATTATAGAAGTTACTTATTAAAAGTAATTGTTGTTTGCTAAAAGTTGTTGCTTACATGAAATGCGATTTTTGCACTTTGTTTTAAGACAAGGTATCGCAAAAAATTGCTGAATTTAGAAATTTAAACTGTAATTAGTACAGAATTTGTACTCTTTAAGGAGAGTGAGCTTTGTATGGTAACATTATATAGTTCTCCAAGCTGTACGTCTTGTAGAAAGGCGAAATTATGGCTAGAGGAAAATCATATTCCTTATACAGAACGTAATATTTTCTCGGATCCATTAACAATTGAGGAAATTAAAGAGATTTTACGTATGACAGAAAGCGGAACGGATGAGATTATTTCTACTCGTTCAAAAGTTTTCCAAGAATTAAATGTAAACTTAGAGTCTTTACCACTTCAAGATTTATATAAGATGATTCGTGACTATCCAGGGATTTTACGTCGTCCAATTATGATTGACGAGAAACGCCTTCAAGTAGGTTACAATGAAGACGAAATCCGCCGTTTCTTACCACGTACAGTAAGAACGTTCCAATTACGTGAAGCACAGCGTCTTGTAAATTAATTATAATAATATGAAAACCTTCTACTTATTATATAGTAGAAGGTTTTTTTTAATGTTTTACATTTCGTAATCGAACTTGTTGCACGATAATACCGATGCATAAAATGGTGAAAATAAATAAGTAAGGAATGCTTGCAGTGAAACTTGGGTTGTTATGAAAAAAGGTTGCAAGCCTGTCTTCATGTGTAACCATTTTTCCGGCTGTATAGGCGAGAATCGCTGCTCCGCAATAAATGAGGAATGGAAAGCGTTCCATAAGTATTAAAATAAGCTTGCTGCCCCAAATAATAATCGGGATAGAAATGAGTAAGCCGATTATTACGAGTAAAAATCTTCCGTGAGCTGCACCGGCAATGGCGATAACATTGTCAAACCCCATAACGAGATCCGCGAATACAATTGTACGCACAGCTTGAAATAAAGTTGTTTTCCCCTGAATAGCAGAAAGGTCGTTGCTATTATCAGTTAGTAAATTTACTGCAATTAATGTAAGTAAAACGCCTCCGATAAGTTGCAGAAATGGAATGTCGAGTAAATAGACAGCTAGTATAGTAAGTACAATTCTTAGTACGATTGCTAAAAGAGTACCAATCAAAATGGCTTTATTTCGTTTCGATTCAGGTAAATTTCGGCTAGCTAGTGCGATGACGATTGCGTTGTCACCACCTAATACAACATCGATACCGACAATCATTAGTACAGATGTTAAAAACTCTAAGTCCATTCGTCTGCCTCCATTTATGATGTTTTAATAAGCGAACTATATGTATGCGGTGAAAAGAGAGACTACATCATCTTCTCTAATAAAAGTTTCACTTTATTACAGTGTACGGGGGAAGGTGGAAATGTATGTCCAAATTTTTTGTGAGTAAGAAATCGCTATAATGATATATTTGTGTAGATGGTCAAATGAAGATAGGCATATAACTATTTTTGTAAAATAAATCGATTTTATTTCCATTCTGGAGAATCTTATCATAAAATGAGAGTACAAGAATCTATTGATTTGTCATATGAGTGGGGAATCCCTTCATAACAATTCTAAGCAGGAAGGGAGAGTTGTATTTTGGATATTGAAAGAATTAATGACCATACGATGAAATTTTTTATTACGTACATTGATATAGAGGACAGAGGCTTTAATCGTGAGGAAATTTGGTATGACCGCGAAAGAAGCGAAGAGCTCTTTTGGGAAATGATGGACGAAGCTCGTGATCATGATGATTTCTTTATTGATGGACCGTTATGGATTCAAGTGCAAGCAGTCGATAAAGGGATTGAAGTACTTGTAACAAAAGCAGAGCTTTCAAAGGATGGACAAAAGCTAGAACTACCAATAGGGGTAGATAAAATTATAGACATTCCTCTAGATGAAGGCATTGAATCATTATTCCAGCAAGAATTAGTGGAAGAGGTAGAGGAACAAGCAGGAACAAACTTTAACGAAGATGGTACGTTCGGCTTTTTAATTAAGTTTAGTGATTTTGAAGATGTCATTTCATTAAGCCACCGTCTTATCTTTGAAGATATAAAAGATGAGCTGTATTCATTTGAGAACCGCTATTATGTATATGTGGAATTCGATGAAGTGCTACATGATGAAGAAGAAATTGATCGTATTTTAAGTATTGTTTTAGAATACGGAGAAGAATCAACTTTAACAATTCATCGTGTAAGTGAGTATGGGAAACAAATTGTGAAAGAGCATGCGCTTGAAACAATTCGCAATAATTTTCCTGCTAAAACGTAGGCCGATTTCTGTAGTATGAAATCGGCTTTTTATATGAAGAATAGGAAAGCTTTCTTAGTAAGGAGGTAAGAGATGAAAAATACATTAAAGTTGATTTTCTTTGTTCTACTATTGTTCGCATTATTTGTTTCGTTACGTATGTTTATTGATGTAGCATTTTATTCGGATGTAATTGGGATAAAAGATGTTTCGATTTTAGGTATTATTAGTATTTTATTTACGGTATCTGCATTTTTAATTGGCTGCGTTATTTTCTTAGAAAACCGTCATCCGTCTAAAACACTTACATGGCTCATTGTGTTAGGTATTTTTCCGGTATTTGGATTCTTCGCTTATTTATTATTTGGGCAGAACTTTCGGAGGAAGAGAATGTTCCAAAAGAAGGCGTTGCTCGATGAACAAGCATTTTTACAGTATAAGGGGCATGAAGATTACGAAGAAAGAATTTTGCGCAATCATAAGCATCAAGAGTTGTTATTTCGTTTAGCGGATCGCTTAGGGGCTTTAAATATTTCATTTCAAACTGAAACGAGAACATTAACAAATGGAGATGAAACGTTTCAGGCTATTTTAGATGGATTAAAACGAGCGAAACATCACATTCATATGGAATATTACATTGTGCGTGATGATAAGCTTGGAACAGAAATTAAAGATATTTTAATACAAAAATCAAAAGAAGGCGTAGTCGTTCGTTTTTTATATGATGCGGTTGGAAGTTTTAGATTATCGAATTCGTATATTGAAGAATTGAATGATGCAGGTGTCGAAATGATTCCGTTCTTTCCTGTGCGCTTTCCGATTTTAAACGATAAGATTAATTATCGAAACCACAGGAAAATCGTTATTATAGATGGAAATGAAGGATTTGTTGGTGGATTAAATATTGGTGATGAATATTTAGGGAAGGATAAGTATTTCGGCTTTTGGCGTGATACGCATTTATATTTGCGTGGTGAAGCTGTACAAAGTTTGCAGCTTATTTTCCTTCAAGATTGGTTTTATATGACTGGTGAGGCTGTGCTAGCCCCTGAATATTTACAAGCGAAAGCAGTTGAGGGGGAGCATTGGGGAGGCGTGCAGCTCGTTGCAGGTGGGCCAGATAATAAATGGGAAACAATTAAACATTTATATTTTGCCATGATTGCTTCTGCGCGGAAATCCATTTGGATTGCGACGCCGTATTTCATTCCGGATGATGACATTTTATCTGCATTAAAGGTAGCGGCACTTGCTGGTATTGATGTTCGTTTGTTAATGCCGAGTAAGCCTGATAAGCGTACTGTCTTTTACGCGTCGAGATCGTACTTCCCAGAGCTTTTAGATGCCGGGGTAAAGATATATGAATACGAAAAAGGTTTTCTCCATAGTAAAGTTGTCATTGTCGATTCTGATTTAGCTTCAATTGGGACTGCTAATATGGATATGAGAAGTTTTCATTTGAACTTTGAAGTAAATGCCTTTTTATATGATACAGATAGCATTCGAAAACTTGTTCAAGATTTTAAAGAGGATATAGAAGAATCAAGTGAAATTCATGTCGATCGTTTTCATAAAAGGCGTCTTCATAGACGAATTGTGGAATCAACATATCGGTTATTATCACCATTATTATAAAAAGAGATGTCCGAAATTGGGACATCTCTTTTTTTAAAAGGAATTTGTAATAAATTGTAGAATATAAGGAGCTGAAAGGGTGTGATTACGATGTTTATCGCCAAAAGAGAAAACGGAGAAAAAATTCACCTACTCCATCATCGTGATGAGGAGCTTTTACACCGTATGCGTAAAATGGAAAGTTTCTTTTGCATAGCTTGCGGGAAGGAAGTGCAAATGAAATTAGGAAAACAAAAAAGCTGGCATTTTGCCCATAAGAAAATGGACGCATGTCTTGCCTTTTATGAACCAGAATCTATGTATCATAGGCACGGTAAAGAATTGTTATATAGATGGTTCAAACGTCAAAACTTTCATGTGAATATAGAGCATTATCTGCCAGAGATTCAGCAACGACCAGATATTTTCATAGAGAGAGCAGGGAGAAAAATAGCGATTGAATACCAGTGCGCTAACCTCTCTATAGAACAGCTGTACAAACGAACCTATTCGTATTGTCGAGTTGGTATACAGGTCATTTGGATCATTGGTGGAAATCAATTGAAAAAGCAATCAGCATATTGGATGAAATTCTCCTCCCTTATGGCTTTCTCCTTACAATCTTATCCTCAGCCATTTCTTATTTTTTTCTGTCCGAAACAAAAATCATTTCTGAAATGCGCGTTTATCACTTCATTTTCTACAAGCATCTCTTTCTCACATACTCTTCATTTGCCAACTGATACAACTACTTTTGAAATGCTCTTTTCTCCCGTCTCTTTCCGAAAAGAAACATTAGGTGAGGAATGGAAAAAGCGAAAGAGCTACTTTCGGCAAAATGCTCTGCCGATTTGGAATTACAATCATAAGTCACTATTACGCCTCTTATATCAATGTAAATGTACCCCAGCAAATTTCCCTTCTGAAATTGGTGTGCCGCTCCCGTTCTCATTTGCTTTTCAAACAAATCCATTTATATGGCAAGCTTTTCTATATATGAAGTGTATAGGTGAGCTTGCAGTAGGGGATTATATTTCCCTCGAGTATGCGTGTAGTCATGTGAAAAAGTATACGAAAAGGCGCATGCTCCCATACTTTTCTCAGCATATATGGAAAGTAGCAGTTACTGAATATATGAAATTTTTATGTTATGCAGGTGTCTTACGTAAAGTAAGGACTTATAAGTACCAGAAAATAAGGGGGATCGCTATGTTAAAAACAGAGGAGGAAGTTATAAAATATGATGAAATTTGCTTAGCGTATGCCTTATCTTTATTTGAGGCAAAGTACAACATGAGAGAAGGAAAAGGGGATATAATAAAGACTGATCGTGAAGGAATTACATAAGAAAAATCGAATTGTATGTAAGTAGAGATATTTAAAGGAGGGCTTAAAGGATGTCTGAACAAAACACAGCAAAAACATTACCAGATCGCAAAGAGATTGAAGAATCAAGTACGTGGCGACTAGAAGATATTTTCCAAACAGATGCAGAATGGGAAAAAGAATTCCAAGCCATTAAAGAGCTATTACCGAAGTTAACTGAATTTAAAGGGAAACTTGGTGACTCTGCGAACAATTTACTTGAAGCATTGCAATATGAAGATGAAATTTCAATGCGATTAGGTAAGCTATATACATATGCACATATGCGTTACGATCAAGATACAACAAACTCTGTGTATCAAGCGTTAAATGACCGCGCGACAAATTTATATTCACAAGTATCTAGTAGCACAGCATATATTGTGCCTGAAATTTTATCGATTTCAGAAGATACACTGCAAACATTCTTGAAAGAAAATAGAGACTTAAGTGTATATGAACATGCATTAGAAGAAATTACGCGTCAACGCCCGCACGTACTATCTGAAGCGGAAGAAGCTTTATTAGCAGAAGCATCTGAAGTAATGAGTGCATCAAGTAATACATTTGGTATGTTGAATAATGCGGATTTGAAATTCCCATCTATTAAAGGTGAGGATGGAGAAGAAGTGGAAATTACACATGGTCGTTACATTCAGTTTTTAGAAAGTGATGATCGTCGTGTGCGCGAAGATGCATTCAAAGCTGTATATGAAACGTATGGAAAATATAAGAACACATTTGCAAGCACGTTAAGCGGAGCTGTGAAGCGTAATAATTTCAATGCGCGTGTTCGTAAATATGATTCTGCACGTCAAGCGGCATTAAGTAATAATAACATTCCTGAAGCGGTGTATGATCAACTTGTTGAATCTGTAAATGATAATTTACACTTGCTACATCGTTACATTGATATTCGTAAGCGTGCACTAGGTCTTGATGAGCTTCATATGTATGATTTATATACACCACTTGTACCAGAAGTGAAAATGAACGTGAAATATGAAGAAGCACAAGACATGTTATTAAAATCTTTAAACGTACTTGGTGATGAGTATGTTGACATTTTAAAAGAAGCATATGAAAATCGCTGGGTAGATGTGTATGAGAATAAAGGGAAGCGCAGTGGAGCATATTCATCTGGTGCATATGGAACAAATCCGTATATTTTAATGAACTGGCATGATAATGTAAATAATTTATATACACTTGCCCATGAGTTCGGTCATTCCGTGCATAGTTACTATACAAGAAAGACACAGCCACACGTATACGGTGATTATTCAATCTTCGTTGCGGAAGTAGCATCAACTTGTAATGAAGCGCTTTTAAATGATTATTTATTAAAAACGACAGAAGATAAGAAAGAGCGTCTATACTTATTAAATCATTATTTAGAAGGATTCCGTGGTACTGTATTCCGTCAAACGATGTTCGCAGAGTTTGAGCATATTATTCATAAGAAAGTACAAGAGGGACATGCGGTTACGCCTGACATGTTAACTGAGATCTACTATGATTTAAATAAGAAATATTTCGGTGATGCTTTAGTAATCGATGAAGAAATTGGTTTAGAATGGTCTCGTATTCCACACTTCTACTACAACTATTACGTATACCAATACGCAACAGGATTTAGTGCAGCAACGGCTCTATCTAAACAAATTTTAGAAGAAGGGCAACCAGCAGTAGAACGTTACATTAATGAGTTCTTAAAAGCAGGAAGCTCAGATTACCCAATTGAAGTGCTGAAAAAAGCTGGAGTAGATATGGCATCTCCAGAACCGGTAAAAGAAGCATTGCAAGTATTTGAAGAGAAATTAAATGAATTAGAAGCATTATTATTTGAAGAGAATTAATAGAAAAGACGAGGGATTTACCTCGTCTTTTTTGTTTTAAATCTTTTTGTCGATATTTGTCGAAAAATAAAGCGAATTTCCTTCTTTTTTCTAAAGTAGAAGGCAGTTTTACAGTTAATTAAAATCCTTTAAAGCGTTTTTTATGGTTGAAATAAGAGAGAGCGATGACAATGACTCCAAATAAAAGAGGGAAGGCAATAATTTTAGGAAAAGCTTGTAGTAGAGAGAGGATGTACAAGAAAAAAGAAACGATGACAGCTAGAATGATAAGTAAAATATACGTTTTTTTCATACAGAACACCTCCAAAATAGCTTTTTTATAGCTTATTCAGAAATGAAAACGTTTAGAATGTGACAAAAGTGTGAAATTCGACAAAAGGGGTTGTCATCTGACGTCGAATCTTGTAATATAATAAGCGTGAACGAATTCACATACAAACATATACCCCTTTGTTTGAACGTGAAAATTTCTCCCATCCCCTTTAATATTTTTATAAGCCGTAAAGAAAAAGACCTGGTGTTTACACCAGGTCTTTTTCTTTTGCTATCCATTTCCAATAACGCTCACATTTTACGTCAATCATTTGTACTTTTCGTTTCAGTTGTAATTTTTTCAGTTCACGCTCGATTTCTTGCTGCGAGCAGTCATATATAAATGCTACTTCTTTTGAAGATATAAATTGCGTTGCTTCTAATAACACTTCTAAAGGTGGTAATGGTTCTGGTTCGATTTCACATTTTACAAGCTCTTTCAATAATTGTACGTATACGTCGTAGGAATAAGTTCCAGCGATTTTAATACCTTCTTCATCTGAATTCGCATGAAAAAATACGAGAGAAGGTATTTCTGTAATATGCATCTCATTTGTGAATTTCAAGTCACATTGGAAAGCTTTTTTTGCGCTAGTGGAATGTAGGTCTTTTTTAAATTCTTCTACATCAATATCACTATCTCGTGCGCATGCAAGTAATAATTCGCAGTCAGGGTTTGATACATTTTCAAGGAAGATGTATTCTTGGAGTTTTCGCAAAAACTTCGAACCTGCTTTTCGGCCCTGCAACTCCGCTGCCTTAATTGCCATCGAAACTAAATATGGTGTTGACGATGCCTCTTGCATATGTACTTTTCCATCACATGAAAAACCTTGTAAACTTGTTGTCTTTTCCCACACAAATCGAATATTAGCAGGTTTATTCCATTTGTGTGAGGAAGCGTTCGTTCCGTCCACTTTTCCTGTTACGATATGACGAATAGAGAAGTATTTCCCATATTCAAGCCATAGTTTAATAATAAAGGGCTCAATTTCCCAGCAATCTTTACAAAGTGGATCAATAAATAAATATGCTTCTACAGACTTATGCTCACATGCGGAAGGAGATGGCATATTTATATGCTTTGCTTCCTGCTTATCCATTACACTTCACCTGTTTCGTTTGGAGTATTAACCATATGCTGAGCAGTTAATGCTAAACGTTCGAAAACGAACTCTCTAATATGACCGTGCACTCCTGTATCATCCATTGCTTGCTCCATACATGATAGCCAAGCCTCTGCTCGTTTTGGAGTAATCTCAAACGGAAGATGGCGTGCTCTTAACATAGGATGACCATGTTCTTCAGTATACAAATTGGGACCACCTAAATATTGGGTTAAAAATTGTTTCTGCTTCCTAGCGGTTTCTGTTAAATCATCCGGGAAGATGGGAGATAGGTCAGGGTGTTTCCTGACATAGGAATAAAATGTGTCTACTAATATTGCAATGCATTGTTCACCGCCAATTGCTTCAAATGGTGTCATCGGTTGCTTGCTCATCCTTTATAAACTCCTTTTTCCATGAAATGTATATCTATTGTAGCAATGGAATGTTCCAGAGGGCAAATAAACAGCCTTCATAACGTTCTTTGCTTATTCTACAAATGTAAAAGAATCTTTTCCTTTTAAAAAGTGAGATATATCCACTAGTAGAACGTATTCACTAGTGGAATTTTCACTTTAGCGTGCTTTGTTTTGTTTGGCAAGGAAAAAGCGTTTTACTTTATTATTTGTATGACGGATTGGTATGTCGTGCTGCTTTAATAAATGAATAAATGCTGCTTTTCCTGTTTCTTCATCTTGCACTTCAAATTCAATTTCATAATCATCGTGATTGTAATAGAAACTATGATCAAAGACAAGCGTTCCGCCTTCAAATAACGTTTCGGCTCTTTCAGTTGTTAAACTACCCATATAAGTTAAAGCGGAAACAGGAATTTGTAATTTGTGTAGTTGATCCATTACAGCCCCTTGAATGATTACGTTTGTTTCCATCATCATGTTTGCTTCTTCTGCTGTTACGACTTGATGTGTTTCTAACAAACCAACCTCTGCAGGTTGTTTCAATGTTAATGTATAAGTTTCTCCTTTATGACGAATACGAAGTGCAGAGCCAGCTTCTTTTAATGAGAAGTCAGGTGTTTCAAAGTAGTGATTCACCTGTTTCGTAAATACTTCAATAGAGAATGATTTACATAATGTATCGAATTCTTCTTCTGTAACAATATTTTTAAATTCAATTTCAATTTCTTGTGTCATTGTATGCACTCCTTTTGAAAAATAATTCCTTACACATTATCGCTTTTTCACAAATTTGGTTCAATGTTTTATTTGTTTGCGTCCATGTTATGATACAATAATACTGTTAAGTAAGACAGGAAGTTGAGATGGAGGAGTTAGAGCATGCAAAATAAAATCCAAGTTAAGAGCGTAGAAAAGAGAGAGAATGCTCTTATTTTTTGTGCGGAAAATAGTGAAATAGAGGTAAAGGAGTTAAGTGCACGTAATCACGTACTTGTAGACTCAGACAATTTATCATTTTTATATATCTTAGAAAACGAATCATCTTTCATTTATGTAAGTATTCCGCACATATGCTGGGAAGCAATGCATGAAGCGATGAATAACGATGTTATAATGTTTGTTCGCGTGAATGACATTGAAATGGAATTAGAAGGATTAAAAGAAGAAGTAGAATATTTAGTTGAAAATATTGAAGGTAATGCAAATTACGGAGAAGAACTAGTAACTGCTGTAGAAAAAGTATTTCTATAAGCAAATGGATTGATTTTGGTGGTGGTTGAAATGAATCGAAATTGGGAAGAATTTTTAGCACCTTACCACCAAGCGGTGGCAGAGCTGAAAGTGAAACTAAAAGGAATGCGTACTCAATTTGCAATGTTAACAGAGCATTCTCCAATTGAGTTTGTAACAGGAAGGGTAAAGTCGGTTGCAAGTATTATTGATAAAGCGGAGAAGAGAAATGTACCGCTAGACCGGTTAAGAGAAGATATGCAAGATATCGCGGGCCTTCGAATGATGTGTCAATTTGTTGATGAGATTAAGCCTGTTGTAGAATATCTTCGAAAACGAAATGACTTTGAAATCGTGGAAGAACGTGATTATGTCACGCAAAAGAAAGATAGCGGTTATCGTTCTTATCACGTTGTTATTAGTTATCCTGTTCAAACGATTCAGGGTGAAAAAAAAGTATTGGTAGAAATCCAAATACGCACGCTAGCAATGAACTTTTGGGCAACAATTGAGCATTCTTTAAATTATAAATATAGTGGACGTTTTCCTGAAGATATAAAAATACGCTTACAACGTGCAGCGGAAGCAGCATTTTTATTAGATGAAGAAATGTCTTCTATCCGTCTTGAAATTCAAGAAGCGCAGAAAGCTTTTTCAAGAAAGCAAGAAACGAAAGATTCCGAATCATAAACTAAAGGGTGTTGGGCGATGAAATTTACAATTATGTCAAAGGGAGATCAATCATCAGATACATTGGCAAGCACGATGAAAGAGTACTTGCTAGATTTTGGATTTATAATGGATGAAAAGGAACCCGATATTGTAATTTCTGTTGGGGGAGATGGAACGCTTTTATATGCGTTTCATCGTTATTATAATCGATTGGCTGAAACAGCATTTGTTGGTGTACATACAGGGCATTTAGGTTTCTATGCAGATTGGTTACCGACAGAAGTAGAGAAATTAGTAATTGCAATTGCTAAAACACCATTCCAAGTGGTGGAATATCCGCTTTTAGAAGTGATTATTCGCTATGTGAATGGGAGTAAAGAGTCACAGTATTTGGCGATGAATGAAGCAACTGTTAAAAGTGCGGAAGGTACATTAGTAACAGAAGTGGAAATACGCGGAGAGTACTTTGAAACGTTCCGCGGGGATGGCCTTTGTATTTCTACTCCTTCGGGAAGTACTGCGTATAATAAGGCGCTTGGCGGAGCAATTATTCACCCTTCTATTGAAGCGATTCAAATTGCAGAAATGGCATCTATTAATAATCGTGTGTTTCGTACAGTAGGTTCGCCGCTTGTACTGCCGAAGCATCATACATGTGTGTTGAAGCCGGCTGCAGGAATGAACTTACAAATTACGGTAGACCATTTAACGATGGTTCATCAAGATGTGAAATCAATCCAGTATCGCGTTGCAAACGAGAAAGTACGATTTGTTCGTTTCCGTCCATTCCCGTTCTGGAAACGAGTTCGTGACTCGTTTGTTGCAGATAAATAGAAAGGGTTTATATATTTGAACAGATTTACATTGAAGTGGGATATAGAATCGGCTGAAGAGGGAACTTTAGTTAGAGAATTTTTAAGAACAAAAGGGATTTCTAAAGCCGCATTAACGGATATAAAGTTTCACGGCGGAGCTATTGAAGTAAATGGTCAACATGCGAGCGTTCGTCATCAGTTGCAAGCTGGTGAGGAATTACGTGTCTTTTTTCCAATGGAAGAAAGAAGTGAAGGGATGATTGCAGAAGATATCCCTTTATATATTGTATATGAAGATGATGCGGTTCTTGTCATAAACAAAGAGGCGAACATGTCAACGATTCCGTCTAGAGAACATCCGGCAGGGAGTGTTGCGAATGCGCTCTTATCTCATTATGATAAGCAACATCTTGCAAGTACGGTGCACATCGTAACAAGGTTAGATCGTGATACTTCAGGGCTTATGCTTATTGCAAAAAATCGTTTCGTGCATCATCTATTATCGAAACAGCATCAACAAAAAGCTGTGAAAAGAACATATGAAGCAATCGTTCATGGTGAGATGATAGAACGAGAAGGAACGATTGAGGCACCGATTGGACGAAAATCGGATAGCATTATTGAGCGAACTGTTTGTGAGGAGGGGCAAAGAGCAGTTACTCATTTTAGAGTGATTGATAGCGCCAATCATAATACGCATGTATCGCTTGAGCTTGAGACAGGAAGAACACATCAAATTCGTGTGCATATGGCGCATATAGGACACCCGTTACTTGGCGATGATTTATATGGAGGAAAAAGGGATGAAATGAAACGACAAGCACTTCATAGTACATCTTTGACGTTTTATCATCCTGTTTTAGAGAAGGAAATGTCTTTCACTACAACGATTCCAAGCGATATGCAAGGGGTATTAAGGCATACTTAAAAAGGGAACAAAATTCTTATGTAATGAAGAATTTTGTTCCCTTTTTTCTTAGCGGAATAATATTAAAATTTGATTTTCACCCGTGCGCTTTATAACGAAAAATCCACTTTCGGATTTTGTAGCAATGCCATCGTTATTTGGACGACAATATCCATGCGTTTCGCAAGTACCGTCATCGTGTACTAACATTTGTCCAATCAATCCGACTGGAAGCCACTCGGTACGATCTTTTCTTGCTATATATTTGCAAGCTGGATCCCATTCTGTATTTAAAAGAGGTTGTATGTCTTGTGATTCCGTACGTACATATTGGCGTTTTCCAAAGTTATCTGTTTTATATCGTTTCTGCCAACTTAAAGCACCGCTATTTCCTATAAGGGCGGGGGTTGCACTAGATATTCCTAAAATGAATGAATCGTTTGAAGTAGCGATCCGAATTTTTTCTTCGCTACTAAATGTAACGAAATAACCTACATCAATAAAATTATTGTCTGCTGTTTCAAACATTTGTGCAAAATCAGTTCCACTTGCATTGTAAGAAGCACCATCAATATACATTTCCCCATTATGAGCAAGCCACTTTGCACCGATATTATGGTCAGTTTCATTTGTACCATTTGCAATAAACCAAGAATAAGATTCTTCTGCTGTGCCGAAACGTCCCATAATATGGCTACCTGCAAAATGAGCTGTTGATGTATGATTACCTTCCGCATGAGAAGAGAATCCGTTAGCGATAGTCGCGGTTCCTTCTGCATGTGCTGCTTCGCCTAAAGCGATTGTATGTTTACCTTCCGCATGAGAATAAGAGCCGCCTGCTGTCGTTTCACTTCCTTCACTATGGGAACTATGTCCAGTTGCTTTCGTTTTTGATCCTTCTGCATGAGAGAAAGAAGCTTTTGCATGTGTAAGAAGCCCTTCTGCATGTGAAGCTATACCCTCTGCATTAGAGTGAAGCCCCTCTGCATGTGCATACCGCCCACCTTTTTTTACTTTTGTATTTTCAGGTGTAGGGGCTTGGATTATGATCGTTTTTTCTGTTTGTATATCATTGGATGGTGCTAAAGCTTCTTTTATTTTCTTCACTTGATTGATAATAGCAGCTGGAATTTCTGCTTCTGTTTTTTTATTTATTACTACAGGTATATTTTCTTCTATATTTTTCTCTGTTTGCTCAGAAGGCACAATCTGTTTATTCTGAGTAGAGAGAGGTTTATTTTTTTGCTGCATCTTTGTTTTTCTATTATCAATTATGCGGCTCATTACAGCATTTTCTAAAGAGACATATTTTGGTCTATCTTTGTTTTTTGTGGAAGCCTCTTGTCCTTCCGGTGCTTCTAAAGCTGCAGCTCGAATGCTGCACCAGTTGTTAATTCCGTACATGGGTAGATAAAAAGGCGGGCATTTTCTTTTTTGTTTAGAAGATTTTTTCTTCATACTGTCACCTCCTGCGACAGTATATGCCGTGTAATGAAAAAAAGATGCACTTTCGTGCATCTTTTTTTCATTACTTTACCTAGTTTTTTATGAGAGCCGCCTAAATGAAACGATAATCCCTCGTACATTTTAAATAAGGGTTATGAAATTGGGCGGAATTTTTCAGGTACAAAAGGCAGGGAAGAAGGAACGGAAATGGTCTCCATTTCAGGATAACGTAGTCCGGTTAGTTTGCCACCAAATACAGCCCCAGTGTCAATATTAACTGTATGATTTACAAAGCGAGGTTCTTTTACGGGTGTATGTCCATATACAATCCAAGCTGTTCCTTTATATTCCTGCGCCCAGTCGCGACGGACAGGTGAGCCGTCAGCATGTTTTTCTCCTGTAATATCTCCATATAATACAAAAGTTTGTACTTTTTTATCTTGTCTTCCTATGTAATCTTGCCGAATTCCGGCGTGACAAACAATTAACTTTTTTTCATCGAGTACGTGATAGAAAGGGGATTGCTCGTAAAGTGTGATGAATTTTTCTTTTATCATGTTTTGTTTATGAGAAGGCAGTGCTTCATATTCAGCAACAGTTGTTTCGAGTCCATGAGCAATTGTCACGTTGCGCCCAAGGAAAAATCGGTATAGTTTATTACAGTGATTTCCCGGAGCGTAATAAGCTACTTTTTTATTTATAACAAGTTCCCACACAATTTCAATCATACGTAATGAATGAGGACCGCGATCTGTAATATCACCAACAAAAGCAAGCTTGCGTTGATCAGGGTGAATCGGCAGGTCATTATTCCAGTTATATCCGAGTTTCATCGTTAAATCTTGAAACTCTTGGAAGCATCCATGAATATCTCCTATAATGTCATATTTCATATTTAAACCTCCATCATATTTTTCATTAGTATATCTAAAAAAGGATAGAGATAAAAATATATCGTTTCTATGCTTCAGTTAAACATAAAGGTTTTCGTCCTTGAGCGAACATTTAAAACAAATCCAATCGCTATCATGTATGTGAGCAAGGAACTTCCTCCGTAGCTCATAAGAGGTAATGTGATTCCTGTAATAGGCAGTAATCCAATGGTCATCCCGATATTTTGAAATACTTGAAAAGTAAACATTCCAATTGTGCCCGCGCAGATGTAACTACCGAATGGGTCATTACTTTCTAAAGCGATATGAATCATGCGGAAAATAAGTAGGAAAAAAAGTGCAATAATAACACTTGCGCCTAAAAAGCCGAATTGCTCAGCGACGTTGGTGAAAATAAAATCTGTATGTGGTTCTGGAAAGTATACTTGCCCATTTTCCCAACCTTTTCCTTGCATTTCTCCTGATCCAGTAGCTAAGAAAGCTTGTCTTAATTGATAGCCTTGCGCATCATATTTGTATGGCGCTAACCAGCCATAGAAGCGATTTAGTTGATATTCTTGTAAAATGTGTGCTTTAAAGAATTTTGTATGAGTAAAAAAAATATACGTTAATGTAACGCCAGCTACAAAAATACCAGAAACTAATCCGAAAATAAAACGCCAACGTATACCAGAAACTAGTATCATTGCTGCGAGCATAGCTGAAATTACCATTGTGTTTCCTAAATCAGGTTCCTTTGCAATAAGTAGTAGGGGTGGCAAACTTGTTGCACATATTTTTCCGAGTAATAAAAAATCATCGTGTATTGTTCGGAAAAAATATTTCTCATTGTGATTTGCTATAATTCGTCCAGTGACGATAATTAAAAACAATTTCATGATTTCAGAAGGCTGGAAATTTCCGATGCCGGGAAGCCTGTACCAAGCGGTAGCACCTTTAATTGTAACGGCACCAGGTACTTGAAGTTCTAGTCCGATAAGTAGTACCAATGCAAAGCTATATAAATACCAAGCAATTTTTTGATAACGATCGAAATCAATAATCATAATCATACCAATGGCTATAAATCCAATGAAGTACCATTGGATTTGCTTTAATACAAAATTTACATTTTGCAAAAATGGTGGTAAAGAGGCTTGTGCACTTGCAATTGCAAAGCAACTAACAGTCCCAATGGCAAATAAAATGAGTAGTAATACGTAGTCTATTTGATATTGAGAATTTGGATCTTTCAATGTATGTATTCCTTTCTATCGCCTAGTAAGTATATGGATCATGTCATGATAAAAATAATATACAAGCAGACTATGCATACATTTATTCCACTATTTGTGGGAAGTCATACATCACGAGGAAGGAATAGCTCCTCCCTTGTGATGGACTATATTGCACGGAGCTCTTTTGTAATGATATTTAAACAATAAGAAAGTCGTGCATGTGTATTTTGATCTGGAATGAGGTTTGGAAATAAATCGTAAAATTTGACCGCATTTTTATACCATCCGTAAGCTCTTATCAAACCTTTTTTATAATATCTGGCGTCTTGTAAGAAACCATACTTTTTTGAGGTTAAAACGAGCTGGGAAAAATCTTCACAGCCCTCAAGGAATTTGTGACGTACTTGCTGTCCAGTATGAAGACGGAATGAACTTAAGGGCTCAGTGATATACATCGCATCACCTTTTGAAAGTAAACTTATCCAAGAGGCCATATCAACACTACAACCATATTTTCTGCCATTTAAAGTGCCGAAAGGTTCCGTTAATAGGCTTTTTCTAAAGAGTACGATTGTAGGCTCACCGATAATATTTTGTCCTGCCATAAGCATACGGTTTCCAAAATCTTTCCCATTTAGTAGAGTATCTTCATCATATAATTTTTTCATGGAGGGATGTTGTTCAATTATATCTCCATTATCATCAATCCAAGTGCGATAGGATGTGATAAGAGCGAGATTTTTATTGAGGTCTTGTTGGAAATAAAACATCATTTTTTCGATTTTATTATTATAAAATGTATCATCGTCCATTAAGAAATTTATGTACTCTCCGTTTGACTGTTCTAAGAGCATAAGGGCGTTATGAAATTGTCCTAGAGTAGAGGCATTTCGAATGTATGTTATATGTTTATGTTTATGTAAATAATGTCTGTATATTAATTTTTCTGTTTCATTATTTGTACTATCGTCCCCTACAATAATTTCAATATTTGAATAAGTTTGCGCTAATGCACTTTCTAAAGCGATTTTAAAATAATGTGGTCGATTATAGGTGGGAATAAGGATGGAAACGAGCGGCGGATTTTTTATATTATTCATATACAACTACCTTTCAGAAATTTTTTGTGTAAGAATAATATCTTGATAACTTGTGTGTTCCGTTCTGCTACACCATGAACCATAATGGGGAGAAGTCTGCATTTCTAGTCCATACTTATTTAATAGGGTACGAATATCTTTCTCAGGATGGGCAACTGCGAAATTCGGGATATCTTTATTTAGAACATAACAATTGTCAATTTGGTGATAAAAATCTAACGTACTTAGTCCTGCATTTAAGTAATAGGATGATTCAGGGTTAATTAAAAAGAAAGTAATAAAACATCGCCCATCTTTTTTCAGAACTCGTGCAATCTCGCATACGTAATGTTCTAATTCTTTTGGAAGGAGATGGGTAAATACAGACGTTAAAAAAATAAAATCGAATGATTCATCGTCATATGGAAACTTGTATTGGGAAGCATCTTCTTTTCCATCGGGATTGTAGAATTGATTATATATATCGACATGTTCAAAATGGAAATTGTTACGGCGTGTAGAAATGTTATTTTTGCACCATGTAATGCCCGCATTGAATAAGTCAAATCCATAATAAGTACCTTCATCGTTTAAATAATCCATTAATGGAACCGCCATTCGGCCAATGCCACAGCCTACATCTAACACTGTTTCATTTGATTTTAAATTGCCAATGTCAATAAAATACTGCATAAACTCTTTTCCAACTTCTTCAAAATTACCACCTACATATTGAACGAGTTCTGGTGGTGGAATTAATGTGATTTTTTTCTCGTTTTCGTTCATACATTCACTCCGTCCTTGTAGTAAAGTAGGGGATTTCTATTGTATATATAAGTTAATCATTTATAGTGAGGGGAACTTTACACAATTAGTTTTTATGAATAAGTAGTGTAATAGAACCCCTCAAAAAATAAAGTTATATTCTATTCTTTTCGCCAATAAATACCGAAATCATCAATCTTAGTAATAGGAGCTTGTAAGTTTCTTTCATTTCTGAAATCTGTTACAGCCTCTGCGCATGTTACCAATCCGTAATCATCAATAATAATATAGCCGCCTGTTGAAACTTTATCGTATAAGTTTACCAGACTATCCATCGTTGATTCATACATATCACCATCAAGGCGAGCAATTGCAATTTTTTCTACCGGTGCTGAAGGCAATGTATCTTTAAACCAACCCTTTAAAAATTTTACCTGATCATTTAATAAATCGTATTTTCTAAAGTTTTCTTGCACTGTTTCTAAAGAAACTCGTAAGTAATCGAATGTGTGCAAATAATCACCGTAATCTTTCGGATATTGTTCTAAGTTAGGTGCTGGCAGACCTTCAAACGAATCGGCAACCCACACAGTACGATCTGTAATGTTGTTTGCTTGTAAAAAACCATTCATAAAAATGCATGATCCTCCGCGCCATACACCAGTTTCAATGAAATCACCTTCTATATTTTCCCTGACAACAGTTTCCATAGCCTCATGTAATTGATTCATACGTTTTCGGCCAACCATACTGTGTGCTGCTCTTGGCCAATCCTTACCACCTTGACGCGCATTTTTTGAAACGTTAGGATCAACGATTTTTAAATTGTGATTTTCTACGTATTGCTTGAGAAATAAAGGAAGCGGAACTGTAACTGGTTCATAGGATAGCTCTTTAGATATATGTAACGAAGCAGGTAAGTATGGTTCGTATTCTAACCATATTTCAAATAGAATTGTTTTCTTTAATAACTCGAGATAAAGCTGGACAGCCGATTTATTTTCCATATAAGTGCCTCCTGCGGAATGTCATACAACATTATGACTATGTAGAAAAGAAAGATTTAATGATTGAATTTAATAATGAAAAAGCAGTAAGACTGATATCAGTCTTACTGCTAAGTACAAAATTAAGCGATTTTTTCAATAATAATTGATGCACTTGTACCAAGAGCTAGTGATAAACCAATTCCTGTAACAACTGCTTCAACGAGTGATGGTGTTGTAGTAATTTGTGTAATGGCTTGGATAACGATAGGAGCTCCAAGTGAAATTAAACTTGTGCCCGCACCTGGTACAGTAACTCCGTTAACTTGAATGGCAAGACTTCCTAATAAACTTACTGCTGCTGTATAAGCAATAACAGTAATTTTATAGAACCCAGTTTCACTAATTACGAAAGTATCAGGGTCCATTTGAGAAATTGCTGTACCAAACTGAGATCCAACGGTATTAAATGGTACTGGATCATTAATTCCAAGAGCTAAAGAAACTGTAGCTGAGTTAAAGGCATACAATCCTGCTGGAAGTCCTAAGCCAGAAGGTCCAGTCGGTCCAGTCGGTCCAGTCGGTCCAGTTGGCCCAGTCGGTCCAGTTGGCCCAGTCGGTCCAGTCGGTCCGGTAGCGCCAGTAGCGCCAGTAGCGCCAGTAGCACCAGTCGGCCCAGTAGCACCAGTCGGCCCAGTTGGCCCAGTCGGTCCAGTCGGTCCGGTAGCACCAGTAGCGCCAGTAGCACCAGTAGCACCAGTTAGCCCAGTCGGCCCAGTCGGCCCAGTTAGTCCAGTTAGTCCAGTTAGTCCAGTCGGTCCAGTCGGTCCAGTTGGCCCAGTTGGCCCAGTTGGCCCAGTCGGTCCAGTTGGTACAGTTGGCCCAGTTGGCCCAGTTGGTCCAGTCGGTCCAGTCGGCCCGGTAGGAAGGGTAAACGGTGGTATTGGTGGTAATGTTGGTCCTACAAGATTAGGGTCAAATGCACTAGCTGATAAAGATTCATCGGGATTTAATCCATCTGAATAATTATTATTTGACATAAATTCACCTCCATAAAGCGTTCATTATATAGTAGATGCAAAACCGGAAGAAAATGACACGGACATTTGAATTATTGAAAAGAAATCTTCAACTGCTTGTGCAAGTTAAAAAAGTGGAAAGTTTATTGTATGTATAACATATGATTGATTTGGAAGAGGGTGATTATGTTGAACAAGCAAGGAATTACAATTAGTTTATGTATGATTGTTCGAGATGAGGAAGATACAATCGGTCGATGTTTAGACGCAGTGGAAAAAATTGTGGATGAAATTATTATAGTTGATACAGGTTCCATTGATCGAACGAAAGAAATTGTAGCTCAATATACCTCTAACATATATGACTTTCCATGGATTAATGATTTTGCGGCAGCTAGAAATTTTTCTTTTTCAAAAGCAACGCAAGAATATATATTATGGCTAGATGCTGATGATGTGTTGTTAGAAGATGCTCAAGAGGCATTGAAGCTATTAAAAAAAGATTTAGATTCTAATGTGGATGCTGTTTCGATGCCTTATCATCTTGTAATGGATTCTAATGGGAAACCTTTATACTGTACAAAAAGATATCGGCTTGTAAAGCGTGAAAAAGAATTTCAATGGTTTGGAAAGGTGCATGAGTATTTAGCTATTTTTGGTGAGATTTTTAATAGTAATGTTGCGATTACGCATAAAAAAGAAAAGAAAGTAACGAACCGCAATTTGAAAATTTTTCAAGATGCTGTAGCAGCTGGAGAGGAATTGAGTCCGAGAGATTTGTTTTATTACGCGAATGAATCTATGGATAATCAAAAATATGATGATGCAGTTTTGCTATATGAAACATTTCTTAATCAAGACGAAGGTTGGTATGAAGAGAAAATTTATGCATGTGGTAAATTAGGAGATTGCTATGCAAAGCTTGGAATGTGGGAAAAGGCAGTTGAATCTTGTGTGAAGTCATTTCGGTATGATGTCCCTAGAGGAGAGAATTGTACAAGAATAGGATATATATATATGGATCAACAAAAATATAATGAAGCAATTTTTTGGTTTAAACTTGCAACAGAAGTGACAATGGCAACAGACAGTCCTTTTCACAGTCCAGCTAGCTACACGTGGATTCCTTATTTACAAATGTGTATTTGTTATAGCAAGTTAGGCGAGCAAGATAAAGCTTATTATTACAATGAATTGGCAGCTTCTTATGTTCCGAATAATGCTGCAATTGAATATAACCGCAAATATTTTCGGAGTGTTTTTGATGAACAATATAAATCGTTATAGGTTGCGTTTTTTAGAAATGGCCTATTACGATTCTAACTCTAATAGATTGGCTATCTAGTAAAGTCTATAGATGAGGTTTATATTTCAAATTCAATTTGTATAAGGAGTGTGTGAAATGAATCCCCAAAAGAATTCTTTATATGAAGAAAAGTCTGGGCATTATTATAATGCAGTGAATCCGAATTTATTAAAGCATATAAAAAAGGAATGGAAAGAAGTTCTTGATATTGGTTGCTCGAGCGGTGCATTGGGAGCGGTCATAAAAGAAAATGGCACACGTGTATCAGGAATTGAGGCATTCCCAGAGGCGGCAGAAAAAGCAAAAGAAAAACTAGATCATGTTATTTTAGGTGATATAGAAACAATGGATATGCCGTATGAGGAGGAGCAATTTGATTGCGTTATATTTGGGGACGTATTAGAGCATTTATTTGATCCGTGGGCTGTAATAGAAAAAGTAAAACCATATATAAAGCAAAATGGTGTAATTTTGGCTAGTATACCGAACGTTTCTCACATTTCAGTATTAGCTCCCTTACTCGCTGGAAACTGGACGTATACAGAATATGGTCTATTAGATAAAACACATATTCGTTTCTTTACATTTAATGAAATGCTAAGAATGTTTTTAAAAGCAGGTTATTCGATTAGTAAAGTAGATCGTGTATACGTTGATCATAAAATGTATGAACCGCTTATTGAGGAGTTATATGGGATTTGTAAAAAATATCGTCTTGGAAGTGGCTTCATGGCTGAGACAGTTGTATTTCAATATATTATTGAAGCAGAAAAATCACAATTATGAGTACGGCAGATAAAACAATATTATTTGTTACGTGTATAAATGATCGGAAAATGTATGCACAATGTGCACGACATATATTACAATTGCCAGTTCCTCCAGGATATACAATACAGTTTATGCCGATTCGGAATGCGAAAAGTATGACGAGCGGATATAATCAAGCAATTTCGCATCCAGCGAAATATAAAATATATATACATCAAGATGTTTTCATTGTAAATATGGGATTTTTATATGGATTATTGCAATTATTTCAGGATCATGAACATCTTGGAATGATTGGTATGGTTGGAGCCCAATATGTTCCTCCGAATGGAATATGGAATGTAGGTAGAGGAGTTGTTGGAAAAGTAATTGGTTATATGAATGATTTATTTTATATGGCCAGTCAAGAAAAGCCGTATCATGACTCAAAAACATTTATGCCAGTTGAATGTATTGACGGTTTATTAATGGCAACGCAATACGATATTCCGTGGCGTGAAGACTTGTTTGATGGGTTTGACTACTATGATGTGTCTCAATCATTTGAATTTAGAAAAGCTGGATATACAGTTGGGGTTCCTGTACAGCGTGATGCGTGGTGCATTCATTATCATATTGATGTGAATATGACTAACTATGAAAAATACAGAAAGATATTTGTGGAACACTATATGTCAGATGTAAAACAAGACGAATAGAGGGGCTACAAAATGAAAGATCATACAATATTAGTCGTTGTTTGTATAAATAATGAAGAGCTGTTTGAACAATGTGAGAGACAAGTAAGAAATCTTTTTGTTCCCCCTGGTTATGTCGTACAAATTTTTCCGATACGAGATGCGAAAAGTATGGCAAGTGCATATAACCGAGCACTTTCATATCCCGCGAAGTATAAGGTTTATATACATCAAGATACGTATCTTATTAATCGAGATATGTTTTATACACTCATTTCTCTTTTTAAAGATAATGAAAAACTCGGTTTAATTGGCGTAGCTGGAGCCCAGTTTTTACCGAGCAACGGGATATGGTGGGAGGGGAAAAATTTAGTAGGGAAAGTGATTGAGTATAGAAGGCAGAATTATCAATTATTAAATTTAGACCAGCTGTTTTATGGGAATCAATCATTTATGTCAGTTCAAGCAATTGATGGATTATTAATGGCTACACAATATGATATTCCGTGGCGTGAAGACTTGTTTCAAGGATTCCACTTTTATGATGTTTCGCAGTCTTTAGAGTTTCAAAAGGCGGGTTATTTAATTGGTATCCCTAATCAAGCAAATTTATGGTGTATTCACTACAACGGAGATGAGTTTGATGCGGATACATATGAGAAGGATCGGAAAGTGTTTGTAGAACATTACAAAGATATACTATCTCCATCATAAGGGAGAGATGCAGGATGAAAGGAATTATTTTAGCAGGTGGAACTGGGTCGAGATTATATCCAATAACGAAAGTAACGAATAAACATTTGCTTCCTGTTGGACGTTATCCAATGATTTATCATGCAGTATATAAACTAAAACAATGCGAGATTACAGATATTATGATTATTACGGGTAAAGAGCATATGGGAGATGTTGTTAGTTTTTTAGGAAGCGGTCAAGAGTTTGGTGTGTCTTTTACGTATCGTGTGCAAGATAAGGCTGGCGGAATTGCGCAAGCATTAGGGCTTTGTGAGAATTTCGTCGGGAAAGATCGCATGGTAGTTCTATTAGGAGATAATATCTTTTCTGATGACATTCGTCCGTATGTTGAAGAGTTTGCAAATCAAAAAGAAGGTGCGAAAGTACTGCTGCAATCTGTAGATGATCCGGAGAGATTTGGCGTAGCAAATATTCAAAACCGAAAAATAATTGAAATTGAAGAAAAGCCGAAAGAACCGAAAAGTTCCTATGCAGTCACAGGGATTTATTTGTATGATTCGAAAGTCTTTTCTTATATAAAAGAATTAAAACCTTCCGCAAGGGGAGAACTTGAAATTACAGATATCAATAATTGGTATTTAAACCGAGGGGTACTTACTTATAATGAAATGAGCGGTTGGTGGACGGATGCGGGAACTCATGTTTCTCTTCAAAAGGCGAATACGTTAGCGCGGGATATAAACTTTGGGAAACAGTTTAACGGAGAATAGGTGAGAATATGAAAGTTGTAGAAACAAACTTTATTGACGCAAAATTGTTAGAACCGAGGTTATTTGGAGATGAGCGTGGCTTTTTTACTGAAAGTTATAATAAGAAGGTGCTAGAAACATTAGGGATTACGTATTCATTTGTACAGGATAACGTATCTTATTCAGCGCAGGCGGGAACGATTCGGGGATTACACTTTCAAAAGAATCCGAAAGCACAAACGAAACTTATTCAAGTTATGCAAGGAGCAATCTATGATGTTATCGTTGATTTGCGAAAAGATTCCCCAACGTTTAGGCAGTGGAGAGGATATATTTTAAGTGCGGATAATCATCGGCAATTATTAGTGCCAAAAGGATTTGCGCATGGATTTTGTACACTTGTTCCGCATACGATTGTTATGTATAAAGTAGATGAGTATTATAGTGCTGATCATGACTCAGGGGTACTTTGGAGCGATAAAGAATTAGCAATTCCATGGCCAGTAACAAGTCCTATTTTGTCTGACAAAGATAGAATATTACCGTCACTTCAGGAATGTGAAGATAGCTTTTGAGTAGGGGAGTTGTTTATGAATATATTAGTAACAGGTGGGGCCGGATTTATTGGAAGTAATTTTGTTCATTACATGTTACAAAGCTATGAAACATATAAAATTATTAATTTCGATGCATTAACATATAGCGGGAATTTAAATAACGTGAAGTCTCTTCGAGATCATCCGAATTACTCTTTTGTAAAAGGGGAAATTCAAAATGGAGAGCTGGTGGAGCATGTTATTAAGGAACGTGACGTACAAGTAATTGTCAATTTTGCAGCTGAATCACATGTGGACCGTAGTATTGAAAACCCGATTCCTTTTTATGATACAAATATAATTGGGACAGTCACCTTATTAGAATTAGTTAGAAAATATCCGCATATTAAACTTGTGCAAGTATCAACAGATGAGGTGTACGGCTCTTTAGGGAAAATAGGTCGATTTACCGAGGAAACACCATTAGCTCCAAATAGTCCGTATTCTTCAAGCAAAGCGAGCGCCGATATGATAGCTTTATCTTATTATAAAACATATCAATTACCAGTTATAGTAACGCGTTGCTCCAATAACTATGGGCCGTATCAATATCCTGAAAAACTAATTCCGTTAATGGTTACGAATGCGCTGGAAGGAAAAAAATTACCGTTATATGGCGATGGATTAAATGTAAGAGATTGGTTACATGTAACGGATCATTGTAGTGCGATTGATGTTGTTCTGCATAAGGGGCGTATAGGAGAAGTATATAATATAGGTGGAAATAATGAGAAAACAAATGTAGATGTTGTGGAACAAATTATTTCTCTCTTAGGAAAGACGAAAAAAGACATTGCGTATGTTACAGACCGTTTAGGGCATGATCGTCGTTATGCGATTGATGCGCAAAAGATGAAGAATGAGTTTGGCTGGGAACCGCAGTATACGTTTGAACAAGGGCTAAAAGAAACGGTGGAATGGTATGAACATCATATAGAATGGTGGAAACCACTAAAAGAAAAGTAAGGGGCATATAAATGAAAGAACGGATTATCATAACAGGAGCAAATGGTCAATTGGGAAAGCAACTACAAGAAGAGTTAAATCCTGAAGAATATGACATATATCCATTTGATAAAAAGTTACTAGATATAACAAATATATCCCGAATGCAGCAAGTGGTACAAAAAATAAGGCCACATATAATTATCCATTGTGCAGCGTATACGAAGGTTGATTATGCTGAGAAAGAACAAGATCTTGCGTATAGAATAAATGCAATAGGAGCTCGAAATGTAGCGGTTACTTCACAATTAGTAGGAGCGAAGTTAGTTTATATTAGTACTGATTATGTATTTCAGGGCGACAGACCGGAAGGGTATGATGAATTTTATAATCCGGCACCGATAAATATATATGGAGCTTCTAAGTATGCGGGAGAGCAGTTCGTCAAAGAGTTACATAATAAATACTTTATCGTTCGTACATCGTGGTTATATGGTAAGTATGGAAATAATTTTGTGAAAACGATGATGCGATTAGGGAAAGAGAGGACAGAAGTATCTGTTGTAGCGGATCAAATCGGTTCTCCTACTTATGTGACAGATTTAAATGTAATGATTAATAAGCTCATTCATACTTCTTTATACGGTACGTATCATGTATCAAATAGAGGCTCGTGTTCTTGGTTTGAATTTGCAAAGAAAATATTTTCGAATGCAAATATGAAAGTGAATGTATTACCAGTTTCAACTGAAGAATTTGGAGCGGCGGCAGCGAGACCGAAATATTCTGTTTTTCAACATAACATGCTACGATTAAATGGTTTTTCACAAATGCCTTCTTGGGAAGAAGGATTAGAGCGGTTTTTTATAGAAACAAAAAGTCATTAACAATTTTAAGTTAATGACTTTTTTGTTTGCCTTTAAGAGGTTTTATGGTACTATAATTATAGTATCAGGTACTAATAACAAGTATAAGCAATTCTGGGAGGATATATCATGGAACTATTACAAGGGAAAACATTTGTTGTTATGGGCGTTGCGAACCAAAGAAGTATTGCGTGGGGAATTGCTCGCTCTTTGCATAATGCAGGTGCAAAACTAATCTTCACATATGCAGGAGAACGTTTAGAAAGAAACGTTCGTGAATTAGCGGACACATTAGAAGGACAAGAATCACTTGTATTACCTTGTGATGTAACAAATGATGAAGAACTTACAGCTTGCTTTGAAACAATCAAGCAAGAGGTTGGTACAATTCACGGTGTTGCACACTGTATAGCTTTTGCAAATCGTGATGATTTAAAAGGTGAATTTGTAGATACTTCTCGCGATGGATTTTTACTTGCACAAAATATTAGTGCATTCTCTTTAACAGCTGTAGCAAGAGAAGCGAAGAAAGTAATGACAGAAGGCGGAAATATTTTAACGTTAACATACCTTGGCGGCGAGCGCGTTGTGAAAAACTATAACGTAATGGGTGTTGCGAAAGCTTCATTAGAAGCAAGCGTGAAATATTTAGCTAACGATTTAGGCCAACATGGCATTCGCGTTAATGCTATTTCTGCAGGACCAATTCGTACGTTATCTGCAAAAGGTGTAGGCGACTTTAACTCAATCTTAAGAGAAATTGAAGAGCGCGCACCACTTCGTCGTACAACAACTCCTGAAGAAGTTGGGGATACAGCAGTATTCTTATTCAGTGATTTAGCACGCGGCGTAACAGGAGAAAACATTCACGTTGATTCAGGATATCATATCCTAGGATAAATATAATATTCATTTTTAAAGGACAATCTCTAAATGCTGAGATTGTCCTTTTTATTTGTTCTTAGAAAGAATGATTTTTAACGAAAGTTCTTACCACGTTATGAATATAACTATAATAGTACACGATTTATTCAGCTACGTATGGAAGTGGGAGGGACGAGTGTGAAGAATAAAAATAAAAGTTCAACAGTTGGAAAACCGTTGTTATATATTGCACAAGTAAGTTTAGAACTTGCTGCACCGAAAATAAAAAGAATTATCTTAACAAACTTTGAAAATGAGGATCGAAAAGAGGAAAGTAATAGAAATGAAAATGTTGTAAGTAGTGCTGTGGAAGAGGTAATAGAACAACAAGTAGAAGAAAAAATAGAAGAAGAGGAACAAGAACAAGAGCAGCAAGAGCCAGTGAGAACTGTTCCGTATAATAAATCATTTAAGGATATGAATAATGATGAGAAAATTCATTTCTTATTAAACCGTCCTCATTACATTCCGAAAGTAAGGTGCAGAATAAAAACGGCTACAGTTTCTTATATTGGATCAATCATATCGTATCGTAATGGCATTGTATCCATTATGCCGCAAAATAGTATGAGAGATATTAAGTTGTCTATAGATGATATCCAATCGATTAGTATGGCCGGCTTTTAAATATGTAAAGGTGGTAGAAATCTTCTACCACCCCAATAGTTTTTTAGTTTACTTCACTTATTAGATAGAAACGTCGCGTAAGCACTGAATCGCACAGAAGCAGCTTAAATCAACAGTAAGACAAGTGTTAGTCGATACTAATCTTGCATTTGGTACAGCTAAAAACGTACAAATTGGATCATTATCAGGTGGTACAGGAGAAGTATCACCTAATACTACAGTTAATACACGTAATACAGCACAGCTATCATCATCTACACTTTCCACACGGAAAATTGGAGATCGGCAGCTTGAAAGGCTTGCAGTTGGTGCAAATGCTTCAAAAGGTTCTCCACTTTTTGTGTATAAAATAAAAGGGCGTGTATTTGCTACTGAAGCACTATTGTGTGCTCCTAAAAATGGGATTTCACAACCAGATCCACACGTTGTTGTAGAACAATCTTGTAATTCATTGATGAATTTTACAACGTCAACTACACAATGAGAAGAGCCATGGTGTTTATTTTCGTTACAACTCATTAATGTCACTCCTTATCTTCTTGTTTGTATTTACATTAATAAGATATTGGAGTCGAGGAGATTTGGTCACAATCTCAAGACCTTTTTTTTTAAATAGGCGAAAGAAGATAAGGGAAGGTGGAATCATGCTGTTTACAAGTTGGCTTTTATTTTTCATTTTCGCGTTAGCTGCTTTTAGGCTCACCCGTTTAATTGTGTATGATAAAATTACAGCTTTTTTGCGAAGACCGTTTATTGATGAATTAGAGATTACAGAGCCGGATGGAAGTGTATCAACGTTTACAAAAGTAAAAGGTAAAGGATTAAGAAAGTGGATTGGAGAATTATTAAGCTGTTATTGGTGTACAGGTGTATGGGTTAGTGCTTTTTTATTAGTTTTATATAATTGGACTCCTATCGTTGCAGAGCCGTTACTTGCATTATTAGCTATTGCAGGAGCAGCAGCAATCATTGAAACGATTACAGGATATTTTATAGGAGAATAATATATTTTCATAATATGAGAAAAAGCGGAGTTTAAAAGAATGAGGGAACGGAAATAAAGAGTTGTTCATATAGTAAATAGACAGAATTGACAGTAGAGGAGATGTTTGCTGTGAGCAATAATCCAAGGCAAAATTCATATGACCTGCAGCAATGGTATCATATACAGCAACAACACCAATTGCAACAACAGGCATATCAAGAACAATTACAGCAACAAGGATTTGTAAAGAAAAAGGGATGTAATTGTGGGAAAAAGAAGAGCACAATAAAACACTATGAAGAATGAAACACTCATATTACTGTGAGTGTTTTTTATTATAAATATAAAAAGCGGTATTTCTAATGAAGAAATACCGCTTTTTACTAGCTAATTTGTGCAACTGTTAATGCTGCAGCACGGATGTCTACAGTTCCAATTAACTCAACTGGTACAATTTGAATTAAATCGCCAGGGTTTAAGTTAATAAGAATAACACCACTGGATACGTCTACTTCACCAGTACCAATAACGTTAGAACGAACTGCTGTACCTGATCCAGGAATAATGTTAGCTGGCGTACCTAATGATAAGAAGAAACGACCAGCTTCTGGTGCAACAGGTGCGTTATCAAGACTAATTGTTAATGTATAACTGATTTGATAAATACCAGCTCGTAGAATTCGAATGCCATCTCCGACACTTACTGTATCATTTATTACAGGAACAGTAATATTTGGGTTTGGACTTACGCTAGGTAATAGTAATGGTGTGAATAATGAAGCGAACTGAGGGGCAGAAGCGTTGAAAGCAAAACCGAAGGCAGGTAGTGTACTAGCTGGTTTCGCCTCACAATCGATTTTAGTAAATTCGCAATCAGAAGAGAACATGTTTTTCACTCCTTTATCTGTTTCTACTTTCAGTTAATGAAAAGGACAGGTTCTATGTTCTAGACAAGTTCCCAATTTTATAAAAAATACATAATAATACCTTTTAAGCATGGATTGGGTGGCAGAATTTTCTGCCACCCAATCCATGCTTAACTCATTATTTAGTTTTAAATCGTAACATCACGTAAGCATTGAATAGCGCAGAAGCAACTTAAATCAACAGTAAGACAAGTGTTGGTCGATATTAATCTCGCATTTGGTACAGCTAAAAACGTACAAATTGGATCATTATCAGGTGGTACAGGAGAAGTATCACCTAATACTACAGTTAATACACGCAATACAGCGCAATCATCATCGTCTATACTCTCGACACGGAAAATTGGAGATCGGCAGCTAGAAAGACTTGCAGTTGGTGCAAATGCATGAAAAGGTTCTCCAC
Source organism: Bacillus cereus (assembly GCF_007678085.1). GTDB lineage: Bacteria > Bacillota > Bacilli > Bacillales > Bacillaceae_G > Bacillus_A > Bacillus_A cereus_BE. The sequence goes on from NZ_VEDW01000003.1 coordinate 484,743, forward strand.
TTTTTGTGTATAAAATAAACGGGCGTGTATTTGCTACAGATGCACTATTATGTGCTCCTAAAAATGGAACTTCGCAACCAGATCCGCATGTTGTCGTTGCACATTCTTGTAATTCATGTATAAAACGAACGACATTTGATACACAGTTGAAATCACAATCGTGATGATGATGATGATGATGATCTTCGTTACAATTGCAGCTCATTATGTTCACTCCTTATCGTGAGTTCTGACATACACTATTACAATATGAACGGGATATGGTTGATATTACGTTAATTCTTATGATAAAAACAAGGAATTTATATAGTAGGGATGTACATAATGCAATATGAAAAAAGACATCCTTATTTAGTGGATGTCTTTTCAGGTAAATCTTTGCGCGCAGTATATAAAAAACGAGAGATATCTAATTTTTTTCCTCTAAAAAATTGCGGAGAGGAAATGTAAAGTTCTTCTTTCGCACGTGTAATTGCGACATAAAGTAGTCGACGTTCTTCTTCTAAAGCTTCAGAAGTCTCTGTAACACGATCATTTGCATCTTTTAAAGAAGAAGTATGGGGTAGAATACCATCGCTCGCTCCAAGTAAAAATACGCATGGAAATTCAAGGCCTTTTGCGTTATGGATAGACATAAGTGAAACAGCATTTTTTTCCGGCATTGTTTTTAATGCTTCCATTTCTTTTTGACCTTGAATTGCTTCATCAATAAATTGTAAGTATGCTGGAATATCGGTGAAACGAGTTGCAGACTCCATTAATTCTTCTAACATTTCTTCTTGTATATCTTTATGCATTGTAAAGGAAGAGCGATCATTACTTTGTAAGTACTCTAAATACTTTCCTTTACCATGAATAATTTCTTTCAATGCTTTTTTTGGTTCTAATTCTTTTATAAATTTAATAAAATCGATACGCTCATTTACCTTTTTTACTTGAAAAGGTTTTAAGCTCGGATTTAATAATAAGAAATGAAGAAGAGAAGGGAAACGGCCCTCACCGTATTTCCATTGTTCACGTTCAATAAATGAAATACAATCATCACGCCCTATATACATTGTGGGCAATATATTTGAAAGTGATTCTAGTCGAAACGGTTCAATCACCAGTCTTAAATGATCTAATACAGGCTTAATTAAAGAATGTTCATAAAATGATTGGCTCGCACCGTGCTTAATAAACGGGATTTTGTGAATTGTAAGCTGATCAAGTAACGAACGGCTTACAGAATGTGTGCGATACAGTAAACAAAAATCTTTAAAGCTACGTTCGCCGCTATCTACTTTTTCTTGAATGAGTTGCAAAATTTGATTTGCTTCATCAAGAGTCGTAGCAGGTCTGGCGTAAAAAGGTTGTACACCTTCTTCGCGCACAGAATATAGCTCTTTATCAAAACGCTCTTGATTTAGTTTGATAACTTCATTTCCAAGTCCGACGATAAAAGGATTGGATCGATAATTCGTATTAAGCGCGATAATCGTAGTGTTATCAAATTCTTTTGGAAAAGATAAAATAATTTGGTGACTTGCTCCTCGCCAGCCGTATATCGCCTGGTCGTCATCACCTGCGATAAATAAATTATTTCTTGGCGTGGCTAACAATTTTACAATTTCATATTGTGCATACGATGTATCTTGGAACTCATCTACTTCAATATAGTGGAAACGTTGTTGTAATTGGGTAAGCAAAGGAGCATTATTCTCTAACATATAGTATGTTTCTAATAGGATGTCATCGAAATCAATATAATTATATCGTTGTTTTACTTCTTCAAAACGCTCGTATACTTCTTTAAATTCTTGTTCAACGGGTGTTTTTGCTTTTACATCTTTCGGACGATTCAATTTGTTTTTCTCAAGTGAAATCATAGCGAGTATTGTTTCAGCATCATAATCGTCTTTTAAGCGTAACTCTTTTAAAATTTTCTTTATCATAATTTGTTTATGTTTTTCGTTTGCTAAAATTTGCTGATTATAGCCTTGACTACGAAGCAATTTTAAAAAGACTGAGTGGAATGTACCAGCAACAACGTAGCTACTTGCAGCACGATTCATACCTGGTAAATTTGCTACACGGTTCCGGATTTCTTCAGCTGCTTTTTGTGTAAATGTAAGCAGTAAAATATTTCGCGGATGAACTTGTTTTACATTTACTAAATAACCTACGCGGGTTGTTAAAACAGATGTTTTCCCGCTTCCAGCACCAGCTAATGTAAGGACAGGGCCTTCTGTCGTTCGCACGGCTTCTAATTGTTTTTCATTTAAAAATACATTTTGTTGCTCGAGAGCGCGGAAATACGCTGCATCTGCATCTTCTTCCATAATTAAATGGGTAGATGTTTTCGGAATATGATATGTTGCACGCGGAATATCAGCGTGCGTTAATGATTTTTGTGAAAATTTTTCTTGTGTCATATATTCACCTTCAAAACTATAGCATCAACATTTAACTTTAGCGGAAGAAAAAGAAAATAGCAATGTAAAAAACAGGAGGGGATACCTCCTGTTTTCTAATTACAATTCTTTTATCATAACAATGTGAGGAATATTTGCTTCCATGAATACATTAGAATTCGTTACATATCCAAGTTTCTTATAGAAATCTTCAGCATGTGTTTGGGCATGCAGCTTTAATTTGGGTAGCGAGTTTTCCTTCGCATACGCTTCAAGTGCATCCATAACAATTTTTCCAATTCCTTTTTTACGATGGGAAGCTAGTACGCAAATGCGTTCCATTTTTCCTATTCCATCCAGTATGCGAAAACGCCCAGCACCAACTGGAACATCATTATCATATATAACAACGTGTGTTGAAGTTTCTTCAAACTCATCATACTCTTCTTCAGCAGAAACTTGTTGTTCATTTACAAATACTTGCTTACGTACAGAGAATGCGTCTCTTAGTTGTTCGTCCGTTTGTACGATTTGTGCGTGCAAATTAGTTGTTCCCCTTTCCAAGGTGGAATGTTTCGTGTACAGTCCATGTTCCATTTTCTAGTTGGTATAGAAGATGGAAGCGATCAATTGGTTGTTCATAATAGAAATCTTTCATACGTAATCGACCTAATACATCAGCATGCTCTGCATCTGATAAGCCTTGTCCGATTGTTAAATGAGGTACGAAAGCGTATTCGCGTTCTTGTGTAAAGAATTCACTATGCATTTCTTCATTTAAGAAAGTAAGTTCAGGTGTTTTTTCTACTTTAAAATAAAGAACATTATTAACAGGTGCGAATGAACCAACTTTTCCAACATGAAGAGTGAAAGGGTTCGTTTTACTTGCGATTGTATGTAACTCATTTACAATCGATTCTAATTGTTCATCTTGCGTCTCAAAGGGTGTTTTCAATGTAATATGTGGCGGAACTAATGCGTAGTGCGGATCATAACGCTTACGCAATCCGTTCGCTTTATCTTGAATCATTTTAGATGGAAAAATTACAATGCCTAATTTCATGTTCCAATTCCTCCCTTTGTAAGTCTAGTTAGATTTTGAGAAAATAATTCTCTTAATCTATTATATCAAATTATTCTGAATACTGCTCCCTATTATTTCATTGATAGAATATGAGAGAAAGCTTTTGGTAAATCAGTTTGCCAATATTTCCACGTATGGTTACCTTCAAACTCCTCGTAATGCGTGATGAAATTTCTATCTGTCAGAAGCGTATTGAGCTCACGGTTTGGTTTTACGAAATCAGAAACTTGTCCATCCGTGCGTTTTACAGCTGTTTCTTCTGTCCCAATGACGTGATAAAGGTCTAGCGCCTCCGGATTTTTGAATTCTTTTGCTAAGTTCATCACTGTTTCATCCACAAATGGTGATTGCATAACGACTTTACCGAATGTATGCGGATACATAAGTGCAGTCATGAAGGAAACTGTTCCGCCAAGAGAATCCCCAATTAACACACGACCTTTTCCCATTTGGTACGTTGGATAATTTTCATCGATATATGGTGCAAGTTCATGAGCAAGGAAACGAATATACGCAGCGTTTTTCACTTCATTTGGGAAATATTTTTCTTTACGATCGTGTACATTTTTATATGGAATACCGACAATAATTGTACGGTCAATTTCTTCAGTTTCACGAAGGCGCTCAATTACACGGTGCGCTTTACCGAGCTGAAAATAATCTCTACCATCTTGTGCAATTACAACTGTATGTTTGTGCAGTGGTGTGTAATTTACTGGTAAGTAAACGAGAAGTGTGACATCTTCTTGAAGTGATGCACTATAAAATGAAATTTCTTCAATTCTCCCTATTGTTTGATTCATGTAGATCCCCCTAAATAAAAATTTACTGTAATGATTGTAAGAGCGACGCTTGTAGTGAAAAAGAAAGAAATATTCACTAATAGGTGCTTTCGTTTCTATTTTACCATAATGGTACGAAGAATCTAAAAAATTAGTATTTAAGTTATGAAAGAAAACGGATATAATGAAGTGGGATTTTTGACAGGTGAGAGGGGAGACGGAATTTGAAACAAGATAGATCAATCGCACTACCATTAGCCATTTCCATTATAGCCATTTCATTTGCAGCAGTTTTTGTAAAGATGTCCTCAGCACCATCTTCAATATTAAGTATGTACCGATTATGGATTATCGTACTTATTATGCTGCCTATCGTTTGGAAAAAACGAGAAGAATTTAGTAAGATTCAAATAAAAGATTGGGGATTTTTAATTGGATCTGGTTTCTTTTTAGCACTTCATTTTCTTTTATGGTTTGAATCTTTAAAGCATACGACAGTTGCTAGTTCAACGATTATTTTAGCGCTTCAACCAATTGTATCTTTAGTTGGAGGCTTTTTCTTATTTAAAGAAAGAACAACATACTCAGCTATTGCAACAATGGGAATTGCGATATTAGGCGTAATGTGTATTGGATGGGGAGATTTAGGGCTAAGTGAACAAGCAATTTATGGAGATATATTATCCTTTTTAAGTGTAATAGCGGTTGTCGGTTATTTATTTATCGGGCAAACGACAGTAAAGAAAGTATCACACTGGATTTACAGCTTTACAGTTTTTGCATTCGCAGGTATTTTTATGGGGATTTATAATATAGTGTTGCAAGTGCCTTTTACAGGTTATACGAAGTGGGATTGGACCGTTTTTCTTTTACTTGCGGTTGTTCCGACAGTGTCACACGTCATTAATAATTGGTTATTAAACTACGTAAATGCAACAACAATTTCAATGAGTATTTTAGGAGAACCAGTTGGAGCATCTATATTAGCGTTCTTTTTACTCGGTGAACGACTAAATGCCATGCAAATTATCGGTAGCATGCTCGTATTGTTTGGTGTATCTGTGTTCTTACTACAGCAACAAAAACGAACAGCAAAAAATGTAGTAAACGAGCCGGCGTATACACAGGAATTATAGTATTAGGGGAAGAAAAGAGAAGTTGTAATACTTCTCTTTTTGTTTTATATAAATACGGGTGTGGAAAGGGAAAGGAAATGGAATTTCCATCAAAAAAAGATGTATGGTTATATCCGATTTTTTTCGTTGTCATTGGAGCGTGTTTTGCTCCCCTATTTGCAGGAAGAGAATATTTTCTTTTATTTTTTACAATTCCATTAGCAATATTATTTATATGGAGTTGGTTTTCGACAAAATACATCGTCGGAGAAGAAACAATTACAATTAGATCAGGTTTCGTTAAAAAGCGCATATTTATACGAGATATAAAACAAATTTCAAATACGAAAAATCCAATTGCGGCTCATGCTTTATCATTTGATCGGCTTGAAATTGTTTACGGCGCGCATCAAACAGAAATTATTTCTCCTAAAGATAAAGCACAATTCATCAATCTCGTTACAAGTAAAAATTCACACATTGAAATGAAGTAAAAGAGTGGCTACGAGGCCACTCTTTTACTTTGGGTTTGTCATATAAGGTTGTACATGAATCATACATAAATCACGGAACTTTCCTTCAGCAGTTGTGACAATTACGACTGCTCTTCCCGCACTTTTTCCAGTAATCGTTACCGTATCCCCTTTTGGGTACATTGTGATAACATCAGCGTTCATATTTGTCCAAATAAGTTCTGTATTCGTCGCTTGCACTGGCAAAACGGAAGCTGATAACTCAGTGCTTTGTCCAGTTCTTACTTTCAACTTATTTTTTTCCATATGAACACCGATGACTGAAATAACAGAAGGAGCGATAGAAATTTTAGGTGGATTAGGTTGTATGTTTAAACAAGACATAGAAGTATTTGTGATAGGTGAAAATTTTCGTGTTTGTTGTTGCTGGAAAGCTGCTAACATGTTGGAGTCCCCTTTCTGTATAAGTGCTGATAGTACTACTATAAAGGAGTAGTGTTATGTTTAATTTAACGAAACATAAAGAAATTGTTAAATTCGAGCAGAAGATTGTCGAACTTTGATATAAAGAAAGCTCTGCTGATACGATAACAGCAGAGCTTTCCCTTTATAGATTATGACTATGTTGTTTTTCGAAATTCTCAAATTGCTCTTCAACTTCTTTTGAAGGTTGTGTTAGTAAACTAACAATTACGATTACTAGTAAACTAATAGTGAAACCAGGAATCATTTCATATAAGAATTCTTTTAAGAATTTGAATTGAGTCCAAATAATTACTGTAGCGGCACCAGAAATCATACCAGCAAGTGCGCCCCACTTCGTCATACGTTTCCAATATAAGCTTAATAAAATAGCAGGTCCGAATGAAGAACCAAATCCAGCCCAAGCGTATCCAACAAGAGCTAAAATCGTATCATTTTGTTTAAGTGCTAATGCACATCCAATTAAAGCGATAGCAAGAACAGACATACGACCGACAAATACAAGTTCTTTATCAGAAGCAGAACGTTTAAAGAATGTACGGTATAAATCTTCTGTTATAGCACTAGAAGTAACGAGTAACTGAGATGAGATTGTACTCATAACCGCTGCTAAAATAGCTGCTAATAAAAATCCAGTAATAAGTGGATGGAATAAAATAGTGCCAAGTTCAACGAAAATCGTTTCTGGGTCAGAAAGTTTTAAACCTGCTTTTGAATAGTACGCAATACCGATAAGGCCAGTAAACATAGCTCCAGCAACAGAGAAAATCATCCAGCTCATACCAATACGTCGTGCGCTTTTAATTTCTTTTACAGAAGAAATCGCCATAAAGCGTACGATAATATGTGGTTGTCCAACATAACCAAGGCCCCATGCGAATAATGAAATAATTCCTAATACAGAAGTGCCTTTAAAAATATCTAATAATGCCGGATCAATAGATTTAATTGTTTCAAATGCTGGCCCAAGTCCATTTACGTGCATAATTGTTACGACTGGAACAAGAATAAGAGCGACTACCATAATGATTCCTTGCACGAAGTCTGTCCAACTTACAGCTAAAAATCCACCAAATAATGTGTAAGCTACAACAACTCCACCAACGATAAGAAGACCAACATGGTAATTGAGTCCAAATGAATTTTCGAATAATACAGCGCCAGAGACAAATCCTGAAGCTACATAAAACGTGAAAAATATCATAATAACAAGTCCAGATACTAGGCGTAGCATATGGGATTTGTCGTGGAAACGGTGTTCCAAAAATTCTGGGATAGTAATAGAGTTGTTTGCAATTTCAGAGTAGGTACGTAAGCGAGGAGCGACATAGATCCAGTTTGCGTATGCGCCTAATGTTAGGCCAATCGCAATCCAACTACTACTTAATCCAACGCTAAACATTGCACCGGGTAAGCCCATTAAAAGCCAACCACTCATATCAGCTGCTCCAGCACTTAATGCTGTTACTGCGGGGCCTAGTGTACGCCCGCCAAGCATATAATCTGTTAAGTTGGATGTTTGTTTATAAGCGAAATAGCCGATAATTAGCATCCCGAGCATGTAAATAGAGATAGAAGTTAAAATTAACATCTGCGTACTCATGTAGTTCCCCTTTCTTTTGTCATGTCTTTTGATGCGTTATGCATATTTATAATCTATCATGATTATTCTGAAAAATCCATATAGAAATATGAATTTTCAGAAATGTAAGCGTTTTTTGATGTTATTTTACTTTTTTAATATATAATATTCATACAAAAAACCTTATTTTTAATAGAGTATTTATTATATTTACATAAAAAGAGGTTGTTTTGTCAATATAATATTGAAAGAAGAGAAAAATATTTTTTTAAAAAAAGTATTGACTTATGAAAAAAGTTAAGTCTATAATGAGTGCAACTTAAAAAATGCAAGCGTTGATGAAGAAGAGTACACATGATGAACATGTCAGAGAGCTGATGGTTGGTGCGAATCAGTATGGGATTAATGTGGAATGGGCTTCGGAGCTTCCAAACCGAAACGAAAGAAGTAGGCTTTGGCGACATGATCTCATCGATATAAGAGACACGTATTGTTTTTGATACGGTAAAGTGCGTTACATTTGTAACGAATTAAGGTGGCACCACGGGAGTACCCGTCCTTTCTATAGGATGAGTACTCCCTTTTTGTGTACAAAAAATTAAATAAATGAAATCGTTGAAGTAAGAAGAGTACGTATATTGGAGACGTTACAGAGAGCCGGGGATAGGTGGGAGCCCGGTGCGGTGCCATATACGGAATGGGCTTACGAGAGGTATGCTGAACAATTATTTTCAGTAGGCAACCCGGGTTCCGCCGTTACAAGGATAAGGTATATATTTTGTACCTGAACAAAGTGGGATGCTTTTGCGTCCAACATGAGGTGGTACCACGGTAAATTTATCGTCCTCTACATATTTTCGATATGTAGAGGACTTTTTTATTTTTCAGATTGAGGTGAAAGGCATGATAACAAAAGAGGAATTTATGAAGCAAAAAGAAGAGGGAAGAGCATTTTTAGTAATCGCTGAAGAAGAAGGAGATAGCATTACGCCAATTTCTTTATATAGACGTATGAAAGGAAAGAAAAAGTTTTTATTAGAAAGTTCGCAGCTTCATCAAGATAAAGGACGCTATTCTTACTTAGGATGTAATCCGTATGGCGAAGTGAAAAGCATTGGTACGGAAGTGGAACGAACGATTTATGGCCAAACAGAAAAGTTGCAAGGTAACGTACTACAAGTGTTAGAGGAAGAAACCCGGTCAGCTCAAGTAGACAGTCCATTCCCATTTTGCGGAGGAGCAGTTGGTTATATTGGCTATGACGTCATTCGGCAGTATGAAAACATTGGCGTAGATTTACACGATCCGTTAAATATTCCAGAAGTACATCTTTTACTGTACCGTGAGTTTATCGTGTATGACCACTTACGCCAAAAATTGTCGTTTGTATATGTATGCAGGGAAGACGATACAGCTTCTTATGAAGAAGTATACGAAAGATTGCAAGCATACAAAGAGGAAGTGCTACAGGGGGAAGAAGCGGAAGTAACTCAAATAAGATCAACATTATCATTTACTTCTTCTATAACGGAAAAAGAATTTTGCGCGATGGTAGAAACGGCGAAAGAATACATTCGAGCCGGGGACATATTCCAAGTCGTATTATCTCAGCGTTTGCAAAGTGAATGTATTGGTGATCCTTTCGCTTTATACCGAAAACTTCGACTTGCAAATCCATCACCATATATGTTCTATATCGATTTTCAAGATTATGTTGTACTCGGTTCTTCGCCGGAAAGTTTGTTAACGGTAAGAGAGGATAAAGTGATGACGAATCCAATTGCCGGTACAAGGCCGAGAGGGAAAACGAAGCAGGAAGATATGGAAATCGAAAAAGAACTGTTAGAAGATGAGAAAGAACGAGCGGAGCATATGATGCTTGTGGATCTTGGAAGAAATGATATAGGTAGAGTGAGTGAAATTGGCTCAGTTACGATAGATAAATATATGAAAGTAGAAAAATACTCTCACGTTATGCACATTGTATCTGAAGTTTACGGAACATTGCGAAAACAAATGAGTGGATTTGATGCATTAGCATATTGTCTACCAGCAGGAACAGTGTCAGGCGCTCCGAAAATTAGAGCGATGGAAATTATAAATGGGCTAGAGAATGAAAAAAGAAATGTATACGCAGGTGCAGTTGGATACGTTAGTTTTTCAGGGAATCTTGATATGGCGCTTGCGATTCGAACGATGGTTGTAAAGGATGAAAAAGCATACGTTCAGGCAGGAGCGGGAATTGTTTATGATTCAGACCCAGTAGCTGAATATGAAGAAACGTTAAATAAAGCGAGAGCACTATTGGAGGTAATGAAATGATTGTACTGATTGATAATTATGATTCATTCACATATAACTTGTATCAATTGTTAGGTGAATATGAAGAAGATATTGTAGTCGTAAGGAATGATCAAATAACGATAGAACAGTTAGAAGGGATGAATCCAACAGGAATTGTGCTTTCACCAGGACCAGGAAAACCAGAGGATGCTGGTATTTGTATCGAAATGATTCGTTATTTTTATAAGAACATTCCCATATTAGGTATTTGCCTTGGCCATCAGGCGATTATATCAGCATTTGGAGGAGACATTGTAAGAGCAGAGCGCATTAAACACGGAAAAACATCACGCGTGAAACATAACGGAACGTCAATTTTTTCATACGTTACCCAGCCGTTAACAGCGATGCGATACCATTCACTGGTAGCAGCGCAAACGAGTTTGCCACAGTGTTTTGACATACTAGCGACAGCGATGGACGATGGAGAAATTATGGCAGTTCGTCACAATTATTATCCGCTATTCGGATTACAGTTTCATCCGGAATCAATCGCAACAGAAGAAGGCGGAAAGTTGATACGTGCCTTTTTAGGCGAAGTGAAAGAGGAGGAAAGAGTATGAATCACTATCTTCGTAAATTAGTGGAGGGACAACATTTAACAGAAGAGGAAATGTATAGAGCAGGGCTTATTTTATTAAATGAAAACATATTGGAAAGTGAAATTGCAGCATTCTTAGTTTTACTGAAAGCGAAAGGTGAAACGGCAGAAGAAATATACGGCCTCGTTCGAGCTCTTCGTGAAAAGGCATTACCGTTTTCGAACCATATACAAGGAGCAATGGACAATTGCGGGACAGGTGGTGACGGTGCCCAAACGTTTAACATTAGTACAACTTCAGCATTCGTACTGGCAGGAGCAGGCGTAAAGGTTGCAAAACACGGTAACCGTGCTGTTTCTAGTAAAACAGGAAGTGCAGATTTATTAGAAGAACTCGGTGTAAATATTAGCAGTACACCAAACGAAATTGATTATTTATTAGAGCATGTCGGAATCGCATTTTTATTCGCACCAGCAATGCATCCAGCATTAAGGCGCATTATGAAAATAAGAAAAGAATTAAATGTGCCGACGATCTTTAATTTAATTGGACCTTTAACAAATCCGGTGAATTTAGAAACACAATTTGTCGGCATTTATAAACGAGATATGTTATTACCAGTTGCGCAAGTATTACAGAAACTAGGCAGAAAGCAAGCGCTTGTCGTAAACGGAAGTGGTTTTTTAGATGAAGCGTCATTGCAAGGAGAAAATCACGTTGTCATTTTAAAAGATAATGAAATAGTAGAAACGAGTATTGAACCTAAGAAATACGGTTTCCAAATAGTGAAAAACGAAGAGATTAGGGGTGGAGATTCGAAAGAAAATGCAAAGATTACGCTCGGAGTATTAAGCGGAGAAAAGAGTGTCTACCGCGATACTGTTTTATTAAATGCAGGTCTAGCTCTTTTCGCAAATGGAAAAGCAGAAACGATTGAAGAAGCAATTACACTCGCAGCGCATAGCATTGACTCTGGAAAAGCATTAGCCAAACTAAACTTATTAATTGCAGCAAGTAATGAGAAATTAGAAAGGGTGAATTAAAGTGGAGACGATTTTAGACAAAATTGTAGACCAAAAGAAAAAAGAAGTTGCGGCCTTATATGAAACGTATACACCATTAAAAGAAAGTAGAAAGACACATTCTCTTGTAGAAGCGTTACAGCAGTTTATTGTCATTGCAGAAGTAAAGCGAGCATCACCATCAAAAGGAGATATCAATTTACACGTTGATGTACGAAAACAAGTAAAAACATATGAAGAATGCGGCGCAGGAGCAGTTTCTGTTTTAACAGAAGGTCAATTTTTTAAAGGATCGTTTCATGATTTACAAACGGCAAGAGAAGAAAGTAACATTCCGCTTTTATGCAAAGATTTCATAATCGATAAGATTCAAATTGATAGGGCGTATGAAGCTGGGGCAGATATTATTTTATTAATTGTAGCCGCGTTAACGAAAGAGAAGTTACAAGAGCTGTATAACTACGTACTAGAAAAAGGATTAGAAGCAATTGTTGAAGTTCATGATGAACAGGAATTAGAAATTGCGATCCAATTAAATCCGCACGTTATCGGTATTAACAACCGTAATTTAAAAACGTTTGAAGTGGATTTAAGCCAAACGGAAAAGCTCGGGAAACGATTAAATGAGGAGAGATTACTTTGGATTAGTGAGAGCGGGATTCATTCAAAAGAAGATATTATTCGCGTCAAACGAGCCGGAGCAAAAGGTGTATTAGTTGGAGAAGCACTTATGACATCATCTTCTATAAGTACCTTTTTCGAAGACTGTAAGGTGAACATATGAAAGTGAAAATTTGCGGCATCACTGATGTTGAAACGGCAAAACGTGCTTGCGAATACGGAGCAGATGCACTCGGATTTGTTTTTGCAGAAAGTAAGCGAAAAATCACTCCAAGGCTAGCGAAAGAAATTATTCAGGAGCTTCCAGCAAACGTGTTAAAGGTCGGTGTTTTCGTAAATGAATCAGTAGAAGGTATTCAGAAAATTGCAGATGAATGCGGGTTAACACACGTGCAACTACATGGGGATGAAGACAATCATCAAATTAGAAGATTGAATATTCTGTCTATAAAATCGCTAGGAGTAACTTCAGAGAGTGATTTGAAAAATGCTCAAGCATATGAAACGGATTATATATTGTTTGATAGCCCGAAAGGAAAGTTTCACGGAGGAAATGGAAAGACATTTTCATGGGAGTTACTCACGCATATGCCAAAAAAATTGCGAGAGAAAACGATATTAGCTGGTGGATTAAACGCTCTTAATATAGAAGAAGCAATTCGAACGATTCAGCCTTACATGGTCGATGTAAGTAGCGGAGTGGAGACAGATGGAAAGAAAGATGTAGAGAAAATAAAACAATTTATTATAAAAGCGAAGGAGTGTTCCAAATGAATTACACATATCCAGATGAAAAAGGTCATTACGGTATATACGGAGGACGCTACGTTCCAGAAACGTTAATGCAATCTGTATTAGAGCTAGAAGAAGCATATAAAGAAGCAATGCAAGATGAAGTGTTTCAAAAGGAATTAAATCATTATTTAAAAACGTACGTCGGAAGAGAAACACCGCTTTATTTCGCTGAAAATATGACGAAGTATTGCGACGGTGCAAAGATTTATTTAAAACGTGAAGATTTGAACCATACAGGAGCTCATAAAATTAACAATACAATCGGTCAGGCACTTCTTGCGGTACGAATGGGCAAGAAAAAAGTTGTCGCTGAAACAGGGGCAGGACAACACGGAGTGGCAACCGCTACTGTATGTGCCCTACTCGGATTAGAATGCGTCATCTTTATGGGAGAAGAAGATGTGAGACGTCAAAAATTAAATGTGTTCCGAATGGAATTACTCGGAGCGAAAGTAGAAAGTGTAGCGGCAGGTAGCGGCACATTAAAAGATGCGGTGAACGAGGCGCTTCGTTACTGGGTTTCACACGTACATGATACGCACTACATTATGGGATCAGTTCTTGGACCGCATCCTTTCCCGCAAATTGTCCGTGATTTCCAAAGTGTAATTGGGAAAGAAACGAAAAAACAATATGAGGCGTTAGAAGGGAAACTACCAGAAGCAGTCGTTGCTTGTATTGGCGGTGGTAGTAATGCGATGGGTATGTTTTATCCGTTCGTACACGATGAAGAAGTCGCTCTTTACGGTGTAGAAGCAGCTGGAAAAGGCGTTCATACAGAAAAGCACGCAGCGACTTTAACGAAAGGAAGCGTTGGTGTTTTACACGGATCGATGATGTATCTTCTACAAGATGAAGAAGGACAAATTCAAGAAGCTCATTCTATTTCAGCAGGGCTAGATTATCCAGGTGTTGGGCCAGAACATAGCTTGCTAAAAGATATCGGTCGTGTTTCTTACCACTCCATTACAGATGAAGAAGCGTTAGAAGCATTTCAATTATTAACGAAAAAAGAAGGGATTATTCCGGCATTAGAAAGCTCACATGCTGTCGCATACGCTTTAAAATTAGCGCCGCAAATGAAGAAAGACGAAGGGCTTGTCATTTGTTTATCTGGCCGCGGTGATAAAGATGTAGAGAGTATAAAACGTTATATGGAAGAGGTGTAAAAAATGGGAGTAGAAAAAATTAAAGCAGCGTTTGAAAATGGTAAGAAAGCATTTATTCCGTACGTAATGGGCGGAGATGGTGGCCTTGAAAAATTAAAAGAAAGAATTCGTTTTTTAGACGAAGCAGGAGCAAGCATCGTTGAAATTGGCATCCCGTTTTCAGATCCAGTCGCAGACGGTCCAACGATTCAAAGAGCAGGGAAACGAGCACTAGATAGCGGTGTAACAGTAAAAGGCATTTTTCAAGCATTAATAGAGGTAAGGAAAGAAGTGCAAATTCCGTTTGTACTCATGACATATTTAAATCCAGTACTCGCATTCGGAAAAGAACGATTTATCGAAAACTGTATAGAAGCAGGGGTAGACGGCATCATCGTTCCAGATTTACCGTATGAAGAACAAGACATTATTGCACTGTTACTTCGAGAGGCCAACATTGCGCTAATTCCACTCGTTACCGTAACGAGCCCAATTGAGCGAATTGAAAAAATTACGAGTGAATCAGAAGGATTCGTCTACGCCGTTACAGTAGCGGGCGTAACGGGAGTACGTCAAAACTTTAAAGGTGAGATTCATAGTTACTTAGAACAAGTAAAATCACATACGCATTTACCGGTAGTGGCAGGGTTCGGTATTTCAACAAAGGAACATGTAGAAGAAATGATTACAATATGTGATGGAGTAGTCGTTGGAAGTAAAGTTATTGAGCTGTTAGAAAATGAAAAGCGAGAAGAAATATGTGAATTAATACAGGCAACAAAACAAAAAGAAGAGGCATAAGTCTCTTCTTTTTGTTTTACGTAATAAATGTTAAAATATACAGAAAATACATATAACTTAGAGGGTGAGAAGGCATGCTAAGACGGAAACTACTATATCTTCTTTTAACTGTACCACTATACGCTTGGCTCATTAGCATGACGACAATAGAGTTGATGGCTCTATTTTTAGGATATGTATTCATCTTTTCCAACTTAAATCGCATTCAAGAGCAATCTATTTTAGAAATATGTATATTTTCGATTAGTATAGAACTATTTAGTATCGTTTCGAT
This sequence comes from Bacillus cereus, assembly GCF_007678085.1. Classification (GTDB taxonomy): domain Bacteria; phylum Bacillota; class Bacilli; order Bacillales; family Bacillaceae_G; genus Bacillus_A; species Bacillus_A cereus_BE. The sequence goes on from NZ_VEDW01000003.1 coordinate 500,201, forward strand.
TGTATTATTAAACGAATTATTTCGCTGGATCCATTCATTTGAGTTAATGAAATTTGGAAATGTTGTATTGCAAGTCATATGTGCTTATATTGTGTTTGTTGTGTTAGATAAAATAGTCGGACAGCAGAATGTTTTTCAGGATAATAGAAAATGGGAGTGAAAAGGAGCCGTTTGGCTTCTTTTTTTAATCTGTTGTAAAAACAATTGAAAAATATTACATCTGTTATATAATAGTTAAAAATTGTATTTTAAACGAAATGAGATGATAACATGGCCATATTGTTGGCACTTATCCCAATTATGATGATTTTCATTTGTTTATTTTTATTTAAACAAACGTCATTAAGATCCTCGTTAATTTCTTATGCGGTATGTGTTGGAATCGTTTTACTCTCGCCAACGTTTCAATTAGGGATAAGTGAAACTGTGCACGCAACGATTAAAGGATGGTTAATTTGTTTTATCGTTGGGTACGTGTTGTTTTTCGGTATTTTTTTATTTCACCTCATGAACAAAATGGGGTACATCGACCAAGTAGCACGTTTTCTAGAAGAGGTTACGCATGATCGTTTATTACAAATGCTTCTTATGTGTTTTGGTATTTGCCCACTAATTGAATCAGTAAGTGGATTCGGAATTGGTTTCATGGTTGCAGCACCTATCTTTCTATCATTAGGCTATAAACCGTTTCAAGCTGTACTACTTTCGTTTATTGGTTTACTAGCTAGTTCATGGGGCGCAATGGCAACTGGTACGATTATCGGTTCGCAGCTTATAAATATGCCGCTTACAACACTTGGCACAAATACGGCACTACTAAGCATTCCGATGTTTGCTTATTTCGTCATTCTTTCTTTACACGTTGTTGGTGGCTGGCAGGCTGTGATTGAAAAGTGGAAGGAAGGATTCGGCTTCTTTCTATTATTTTCTCTCGGAATCTATCTTTCTAACGCATACGTAAGTGTTGAACTCGCAGGTATATTAAGTTCCATCGTTACAATTACATTTGGCTTTCTTATCATTAAAGTAAAAGGGAAAAATGAACAAAATCTAATAACAGAACATGCTGCGGCAACGGAAAGAGAAGCATCTATTATAAAAATTATTAGCCCTTATATATTCTTAACTGTTTGTATATTGCTTTCTCGCCTCGTACCAGCATTACATGATTTGTTCAGATCATATGCAGTCCTTGATTTAAAATCATACTCTTACAAGTTAGAAATGCTATATTCACCAGGATTTTGGCTCGGTATGACTTGCTTATTTACTATTATTTTCTTCCGTATTCCATCTCATATTATTAAACAATCAATCTTGCAAACGATAAAACAATGGATTCCTTTTGCGATTACGACAACAATGTTTATCGCCATTTCAGAACTAATGGGTGCATCTGGTATGCATGCATTATTGGCAAAAACAGCAGGTGAAACATTTGGAACGTTTTTCGTTTTCGTTGCTCCGTTTATCGGAGGAATCGGTGGATTCTTAACAGGTAGTAATGCAGGCTCAAATGCGATGTTTATAAAACTACAAATGCAAACTGCGCAAAACGTAGCACTTCCGTGGCAATACGTCACAACGCTTCAAAACACCGCGTCATCAGTAGCGACAATTGCTTGCCCATCACGTATTACATTAGGTGCGTATTTATGTAACATCCCGTATCGTGAAAATGAACTATTAAAGAAGACGACGCTAATGATCTTTGGTGCGGTGTTGCTCGTAGTAGTAGAGGTGATTGTTTGGTATATGTTGAGAAATTAAAAATCCTCCTAACATGGGAGGATTTTTTTTATGATTGGATAATGTTTTAAATATGTAAAGCTTCTACTAAATGAATAGGAGATGAAATGTATGCCCCTAAAAAACTACGGCGTGTTAAAAGGGACAGTTATACAATCAAAGATTGGAAAAGGGAAAACACCTCATTATCAAGTTCATTTACAAGGCGAAGCAGAAGTAGATTATCGTATTGCAATTAACGTGAAATCGCAAAGTTATCCGTCAGAAGTTTTATATTTTGCGAGTAATGATATCCGGTCAGAAGCAATTCGTATTTTACCGACATTACCATTCGGTTTTACAGAAATAAAAAACAATGAACCGAAAGTAGCGTTAGACTATGTAAGAGGTAATGTATTTGATTCGAAGCAAATGATTCCTTTACCTGCTGAAAAAGCAGGAGTAGATAATGATTTAAATGAAAAAATAGAACGTTATATAAAACGAGCAATAGAAGACAAAGCGATTATTTACGCGTTTGGTGAAAGATGGGGACCAGAAGAAAATACACCCGATTCTTATTTTCATTTTGAACCAGGAAACGGTATACACGATATTCACATGAATCAAGGAAATGTAGAGAAATGGAAAGGTGATAATGGTATATGGCAAGACGGAGGCATACTCATTCACTTCGAAAAGGAAGAAGAGTGGATTGGTATCTTTCTTGCCTTCCAATCACAGTCATGGTGTACCGATGAAGAAGGACATGCTCGTGTTCCGGTTGAGCATTGTGATTATAAGAACAATACGTGATGAGAAGAGCTAGTTCGTAATGAACTAGCTCTTCTCATTGTAAACAAGATAAATGGTATATAGTGGTGGGATTATGTATGCAATATTAAAAATGGTGATAGAGTTATTGATTTTTATTCGTATTAGAAAGTAGGTATCAATTAGCAGTACAAGGAGGTCTAGCTTTGAAGATAACGGAAGAAAATGTTGTGCAACAAATAAAAAAACGTAATGAGAAAAGCATTACGTTTATTATTCAAACATACGGCAGTTTACTCAGCGCTATCATTAAAAGATATGTACAGAGTAATCAGCAAGATTATGAAGAATGTTTAGATGATGTATTACTAGCTATCTGGTTTCATATCGACTCATTCGATCCAAGTAAAAATACCTTTAAACAATGGATAGCAGCAATTGCTAAATATCGAGCAATTGATTATCAGCGGAAAAATGCGAGAAATTGGAAACAAACTGTTTGTACGGAGATTAATGATCGTCTGTATCAAGAACAAAGAAGACAAAACGATTTCTTAGACGTACAAGAATTGCTCAGTAAACTGTCAGCAACGGAGCGGAACATTTTTGAAAAGTATTATCTAGAAGGTGTACCGTCTCGTGAAATTGCATCCCACCTTAATGTGAAAGAGTCATGGGTTCATAACAAACTGTCACGTGGAAGAAAAAAGCTCAAACAGATTTTTATTTTTAAAAATGGAGTGTGAGGGCATGTCTATTTATAAAGAGTTAAATGATATTCAGCTGGACATCACAGAGTTTGAAGAGATTCCTTTAACCAAATTAGAGGAAAAACATTGGGAAAAACGTGTGAAAAATAAGCTCCGGAAAAACAAACAGTCAAAGAAATGGTTCGGAGTTGCAGCAGCTTGCATGTTAATGGTCAGTATTACAGCCCCACTTGGACAATCTTCTTTAGCAAATACTCCATTTATTGCTGGATTGATTGAAAAATATCTTGATGAACAGCAACCGCGTGACTATGCTCCCTATAAAACAGCTATTGGAAAAACTGCTGAAAATAAATACGGTAAACTGACTTTAAACGAGGTAATAGTTGATGATAATAAACTACTCATCAGTTCAACATTTGAGCCAGCGAAGGGTGTGGAATTTGATTATCAAACATATTTAATCCCACAGGTACGAATAAATGGCCGTGATTTTTCTAGTATAAAGGATGCACAATCAATTGAAGTAAATGATTCTATGTATAAAATCTACGGTGGTGTCGAGTTAAGTGAAATGCCACAAACTGACGAACTTCAAATCGAAATTACTTATAATACATTCAACAGGGATACTGTAATTGAGCAACCATGGATATTTGATATTGAAGTATCGCAAGCTCAGTTGATGAAAGAGAAGCAGACGTTTGATTTAAATGAAACAATTGTTTTATCTGATGGCAATAAAGTAAATGTTAAAAAAGTAGTTTCAACGCCGATTTCTACAACAGTTTATTATGATGTAACACAAAGTACAAATGAAGATATTTATTTTAAAATTGAATCAGAATCTGGAAAAACATATATATTTAAAGAGGCATTTGCATCGAATAAAGAAGGAGACATTTCTTTTAGTAGATTCGATGGAATTAATGTATCGGTAGGAAAATATTCACTTGTACCGTATTCGGGGAAAGAAAACGAAGTGATTGGGCCATCTATTCCGATTCAATAACTTATTAAATCGGATAAATAGTCATCTAAAAATAGAGGAGGGCGTTCAAAACGAACGCCCTCCTCTTATTTTATAAAACCCAAAACTAACAAGTGTAGAAAGACAAGAGAACAGCAGCGCGACACTAGAAAATGCAATGAGGTACATATTATATTTCATCACTTTGCCAATGAGTTGGTTACTGTCGTACTGAAATAGTCCTGCGATTATGTTGAATAAAAATAACACGATAAACATGACGATCACACCGTCTATTGATCCTTTAATATCTGGTTTACTTAAAGCAATATGTGCAGAAATACAAATGGCGATAAATAAAAATAACCAAAAGGAAGGATTCAATACATTACTTATTGTAAATAAGCTTTTCAATAATACGAACGTCGACAAGAGCATATTCTGAACCATTTCTACATTAATAGAAGTAGAAGCGATTGTTTTTTCGAGAGTTGTATTAAATAAGAAATATGAGTCGGGTACGAAATAGCGCATTAAAAGGATTAATGCAGTAATACCGGAAATAATAGGACCGATTCCAATGAAGAAGTTCCCAATTCGTTGATATACACTTTTTTGATTGTATTGATGTTGTACGTAGCCTAAAGCACCTTGACTTGTATCTGTTGGGAAAAACTGCGTTGCTACGATTTTATGACGAAATAGTACACACATAATGGCATGTCCAAGTTCATGAATAGGAACGCCAATCCAAGCCGTTAAAAGGAATCCTTTTCTTCCGAAAGCTCTCGACCAATACATGCGTGTGAGAGATTCTAAATAGCCTAATAGAAATCCAATTACAATGATAACGCCAATTAAGGAAAATAATTGGATTACGCTTGTAAGGAGTATTTGAAAAATTGAGTTTACCAATTCCATTGCCAGTCATCCAATCTGTTAAAAATGTTATTTGTTCTGTTTCATAATAGCATTATTTTTCAAGATTGCTAGCACATATATTTTCATTTGAAAGAAGGATTTCATAATCTTTTTCTTGTAGTCATGTTTTATGTACAAATTCATATATTGAATTTGTAACACCCCATATGGTATCTGCTTAAGGAGGGAATGAAAGAATGAAATGTCCGGCGTGTCATACGGAAAATGCTGCAGAGGCAAAGTTTTGCGGAAATTGTGGACATTCGTTGACCGAGGAAGTAGTAGCGAGTGGTGCACAGGAAGAAGGTGAGCAACAAGCACGCGTAGCACCAGCAAAGGAAACTCGACCGAATGAAAAGGTAGAGCAAGCGAAGCGGTTTGCGAGTGGCTATTTTCAGTTCTTTAAAAATGCTTTTACATCACCATCGGCCATTATGAAAAGTGGAAATATGGAAGTGCGAAATGGAATTACAAGTCTTGTTCTTATTTGTTTTTTAGGAGCATGTATTTTTTATAGAATAATGAGCGCTGGGGCAGCGCTTACGAGAACATTAGTGCCAGATTTATCTACGGCTTCTTTCTTTGGAGAGTCTATAAAGGTCTTTTTATTTTTACTAATTTTAACTTTATTTGTAGGATTTGTTGTTTTTGTAAGTGGTAAGATGATGAAATCATCTTTTTCGTTTCTTGAAGTATTCGGTATATGGGGAACGATAGCGACGCCAGCTATTGCTATATTGGTGCTTTCTTTTCTTTTTAGTTTTTTATTAATCTTTTTCTTACCAATCTTATTAGGGCTGGCTATAACGTATATGGGAATTAGTATAATTGTAGCTACAGTAAAATTAGATAACGGCGGATTAGATCCCGTTTACACACTTCTTATCGCAAATATTTTAATCGGAATTGCAACATTCATTGTACTGTGGTCTTACATGATCACGATAATTCGAGCCTTTACACAGGGATTCACTGGCCTCTAAAGAAAAGGTGGATGAATGTATGTACAAAGTAAGTGTGGGACTCAGTTTGAAGATTGAATCTTATAATGTTGAACTAATCAAATCAAGAGAATAAACACGTGAAAAAGGTACAGTGTATAACTGTACCTTTTTTATGGTTATTTATCTGAACCAGGATCCCTTGAGAAAAAGATGTGAAAGAGAAATGTGACTTTACTTGATCCTCCTGATGTACTAGCTTGTATATGGGATAAAGGACCAGATGTTAGAGCTGCCTCGGAATGGGGTGGCACGACTATTTTGAGCGCATGATCTGAATCTGGCGAAGCAGTAACAGTTATTGTATCGTCAGAAAAGTTCAAAATTTTAACGGAACCGACTGGAAAGATGGATTTGCCAGCATGTGATGCTGAAGCGAATTGGGTAGCTTTCCAAATATCTTGCGCAAAAGTATCATCGTTAGATAACCAAGCACGAGCGCTGTATATTGTTGCATTAATGGAAAATTCTTGGTCAAGTGAGAGGGCGGGTTTCGGTTCTTTTGGTTCTTGCGGTTCATCTGGAAGCTGGGCGAGAAGGCTGGCGCACATGTATGTTTCACCTACTTTCAATAGTAACTGTTATAGCATATTAAACATGTTGTTTTTAAGACACGACGATTACCTATTCAGGCATAGGTTTGTGCACCAAATTTGAACATGAAATTCTCTTTCTTTACAATAGAAAGTAGGTGTTATTTCTATAAAATATGGAAAACGTAAAGAGTATGTAAAAAATAAGGAGTGGTAAAGTGAACTATGTCATTATTGGCGGAGATGCAGCTGGTATGAGTGCAGCTATGCAAATTGTTAGAAACGATGAAAATGCAAATGTTGTAACGTTAGAAAAAGGTGAAATTTATTCGTACGCGCAGTGTGGATTGCCGTATGTCATTAGTGGTGCTATCGCTTCAACGGAAAAATTAATCGCGCGTAATGTAAAGACGTTTCGTGATAAATATGGAATTGATGCGAAAGTACGACATGAAGTAACGAAAGTAGATACGGAAAAGAAAACGGTGTATGCAGAGCATACGAAGACGAAAGAAGTTTTTGAATTTCCGTACGATCGTTTATTAATTGCGACTGGAGTGCGTCCTTTTATGCCAGAATGGGAAGGTCGAGATTTGCAAGGCGTTCATCTTTTAAAAACAATTCCGGATGCTGAGCGCATATTAAAAACGTTAGAAACGAATAAAGTTGAGGATGTAACTATTATCGGCGGCGGTGCGATTGGACTGGAGATGGCAGAAACATTCGTCGAACTTGGTAAAAAAGTAAGAATGATTGAGCGAAATAATCATATCGGTACAATTTATGATGCAGATATGGCTGCATATATACATAAAGAAGCAGGTAAACATAATATTGAAATTTTAACGAATGAAAATGTAAAAGCATTTAAAGGAAATGAAAGAGTAGAACAAATTGAAACGGATAAAGGAACGTATAAAGCGGATCTTGTTTTAGTGTCGGTTGGAGTAAAGCCAAATACTGATTTTCTTGAAGGAACAAATATACGTACAAATCATAAAGGGGCAATTGAAGTAAATGCATACATGCAAACGAATGTGCAGGACGTATATGCAGCTGGTGATTGCGCAACACATTACCACGTTATAAAGGAGATTCATGATCATATCCCGCTCGGAACGACTGCCAATAAACAAGGCCGACTTGCAGGACTGAATATGCTTGATAAACGAAGAGCCTTTAAAGGTACGTTAGGTACAGGTATTATTAAATTTATGGATTTGACGCTTGCAAGAACAGGCTTAAATGAAAAAGAGGCAAAAGGACTACATATTCCGTATAAAACAGTCAAAGTAGATTCTACAAATATGGCGGGCTATTATCCAAATGCGAAACCACTTTATTTGAAATTACTATATCGCTCTGACACGAAACAATTATTAGGCGGACAAATAATTGGAGAAGAAGGTGTAGATAAGCGAATTGACGTAATCGCAATGGCACTTTTCAATAAAATGAGCATTCATGATTTAGAAGATGTCGACTTAAGTTACGCACCACCATATAACAGCGTTTGGGATCCAATTCAGCAAGCGGCAAGGAGAGCGGAATAGCACTTTTAAAGTGCTATTTTTTTTGCAAAGGTAGGTAAACTTTTTTAGCGAATAATAAAGAGGGAGAAACAGTTACATATAGGGAAGGGGATCATAAAAAATGTTTGTAACACTTCAAACAGTTCAAGAATCAGAAAAAGAAATATTACGTAATTTGTATGCACTATATCTTCATGACCTCTCTACATTTACTCCTAATATAACGATTGAAGAAAATGGCTTTTTTGAATGCAAAGATTTACACATGTTTTGGGAAAATGACGGAATCACTCCGTATTTTATAAAAGCTGAAAATAGTATTGTAGGATTTTTATTACTACTGGAACGTCCATACTTGAAAAAAGAAAATGACTTTGGCATAAATGACATTTTCATATTGAATCAGTATAAGGGAAAAGGAATCGGTAAAAGAGTTATTGAGAATTTATTAAAAGAGAAACGAGGGCAGTATTTTGTTATCGAACTTGTGAAAAATGTACCAGCAGTTTCTTTTTGGAAGAAAGTATATAGGGAGCTAAGCATCGAATTTGATGAGAAAAAACAGTTAATCGATGATGAAGAATGTCTTGTTCAAACGTTTAAAATATAATGAAATCGATGCTCCTAGTATATTACTTTGAAAGTTAACTATATCCCGCGTTAACGGACAGTAAAACTCCCACCTCAAAATTCAGTTGGAGCAAAGAAGTTAGGTGGGAATCGGGCTGTCCGTAAACGTCCGATTGGTGAAGGCTGATAATCAGTGGGGGATGAACAAAACCCCCACTGATTAAAGTTTCACTTTATTTCGAATATACCGTTCACCCTTGAAAACATAGTACTTATCGCTTATATTTTCATATAGTATTTATTTTAAAATAAAGCAATGAACGAACCAGGGGGCACAGTATGGCAATTAATATGAAAACAATTGAAGAATGGATTGCTGAATCAAACGCAAGACATGAAGAAGACTTTGGAAACGTTGTTGAAGAGATGAAAGAAGTATGCGTTGGACTTGATAATGCGACATTAATTTATACGAAAAATGTATTTTGTTTCGGTAAGAAAGTAGAAGTATTGTTCTTCTTCCAAGACCATGTCGTGATCGGACAAGAAAAAGACGAATATGTTGAAATTGAAAAACTAAAGTATGATGCTATTACACATAGTAACTTAAAAACAAATGACAAAAATACAACGCTAGAATTAAAGTTTGCTAATGGACAATCTATCAATTTAGATAGTTTAAATGATAACTATGGTACGAAAAATTGGTTATTCGCGAGACAAATTAAGAGTATTTTTAAGTTAATCTAGTAAAAAAGCAGACCTCAAAGGGTCTGCCTTTTTATTTGTTTCCTATTACACAAAGGCATCCTCTTTCTTCATAACATTTCACGCTTGTAAATCCTGTTTTATAAAATAGGTTTACTATTTCTTCATTCGTTTTACATTTCTCCATATGATATTGAATTTTGAAGGTTTCAGCTACTAATAAAAAAGATCCATTCGGTTGTAGGACGCGAAATACTTCTTTTATATCTTGTTCCACATCAGGCCAAAAGTAGTGCGTTTGAAGAGCGGTAATGAGATCGAAGAAGTTTGTATGATAGGGAATAGAAGAAACACTTGCTTGTTGAATAATGACTTTTTGGTTTTGAACATCTTTTATATTCGTTTGTATAGAATTTTTTACAGCTTGATCGGAGTAATCAATCCCATATATTTTCCCAAGTGGAGTTCGTTTTGAAAGAGTGTGTATTGTTTTGCCTCCGCCACAGCCAATATCTAATATGACTGCATTTGTCTTTATATGTACTTTCTGTAATGCCCAATTTGTTAGTCTCGTATGTGCACTGTTCATAATACAAAGCATGGAAGAACCAATTGTCCCGCGAGGCTTTTTTGCTTGCTGAATTAATCGTTGGAAAATGCTCAAGTTAAAATCTCCTTTTATGTAAGAATATATACTCATTTCGCTTTTTATAAATTAAGTCCTTTAAAAAAAGCACGCCGGTGGGCGGCGTGCTTCTAATTACGCAAATCCCCTTTTAACCAATTCCGCGCTCGATACGCCCCAACAGGAATTTGAATGAGAGACGTTTCATTTCCAGCATCTATTTCGTACAACTGATCACATGAATTTGTATCAAAGCTAAGTAAAGGGTGCCCAGCCATTCCCATTGCGGTCGCTGCAAAAACGAGTTTATGAACGAGTATACCAGCTTCCATTTGGTGAATACGGTATCCTCTATAGCTTAATGCATTTGTATAGTAATCTTTCTTTCCGACTACATGTAGGCAAAGCGGTACTTGAAAAAGGTTTACATTATCCATCGTCATACTAGATTGAAGGGGATAACGAAGGTCTCCGTACCGAAGTGGTTGTATGGAATGCGTTTTACTGTTATAAGTGTAAGCGCCGTTTTCTATATCTTTTACATTATAGAAACATCCATATAATGAGACGCGCGCATTTTCATTTACATACTTACCATCAAGGTCGTTGTAATAAGGGAAGGAGAGGCTCGCTTCTTGTAGTAAAGTAGCGAGCTCGGCTGCATCCCATTTCGTTAAAGTAAAGTCAGCATCAGGGGAATACCGCTGTTTACAAAGTTGTAAGAAATCATACGATAACCGTTCTACTTGCGGCAACTGTACAGCGTACGCATGATGTTGATAGCGCTCTTTATGATGTAGCGTTTGGAAGTGCGCTGTCGATTCAATCATAGAAGCTTCATTTATTTTTGCTATCATTGGATATTCATTTACATGTTTTGAGCGAACGAAATGTTCATGTGCTAACGGCGGAATTTGCTGTAACAACTCATGAGAAGTAACTGTTTTATTTTCACGGTAATCATTGTGAAACCAATTAGATTGCGGTTCTGTACTTAAAGGAACGACAGCATACACACTTTCTTCGCTTTCTGATAGTCCGAGCAAATGATTGATTGCCCGGTCTAGAAACTGAAAGTATACGCCATTGTTGTAACCGAATTGTTTGGCACATTCGAGTAATTGTCCGATGAGAACACCACTATCTAATCCTTGAAGTCGATATGAAAAGTTATTGTATTTAAAGAAGTTTTTCCAAAACATAGTGGATACGAATGCAGCGCCAAAACAAGACTGTATGTTACAACGATTGCCAAGTGCCTCAGTAAGATAAGAATCAAAATTTCCTTCACGAAGTAAGATAAGCCGGTGATGCGCAGCGTCGTAATGGTAAATACCGTCTGGATAATGATCAATCTTTAAATATATATACAATTCATTTGGATATAAAGCGCCGCCTGAAGGGATAGATCTTCGAAATAAAATTTTCTCGCTATTTAGCTGACATAATTGTGTTAAACCAAATGAGGACCAAAGGTAATGACCAATCTCCTTCAAAGTAGGTGTAGTAGAAGAGTTAGGTAAAGATAATGGGATTTCTAAAGGGAGAGGGATGACAGGTACATTTCGATATAATTTATAAGGAAGCGGTGCATCTTTCCAGTCCACTTCATGGTTCGGCATAATTTCATCGATAGAAAAATGGAGATGATGTAAAAAGGTATCCAGCTGCATAAAATCCCCTCCTTTACTATGGAAACGGATGCGGATGTGGATTTAATTGTTCATTCGTTAAAGGTTCGTTTGTATATCCAAGTGTCATCGGCACAGTATATACTCTATCTAGTCCTGTAACTCGAGTGAGGTGATGGCCGAACGTCATCGGTAGCATGCCTGGAATAATGACTTTTACGCAATGTAATCCGTTCTTTTCTATAAGAGGTACGGTTTGATCTACAACGACTACTTCAAGTCCAGATTGCTGCAGGCGGTTTAAAAGTTGATGAAGGTCGGATGTTAAATCAAGGTCAACAGATTGTATTGTATTCATTTCTTGGAACGTTTGCACCGGTGCATCTTCACGTAAAAGGAAGTGAAGACGTTCTTCCGCTTCTTTCAATCCGTACAACATACTATGGTCTTCCATTTTATTTACGAGATAAGGGTCTTGTAAGCAGTTTTCGTAGTGCTCTCTTTTTTGTTCGAGTTCATCGTCTGTTATTAGTAACATACCTGCTATTTCGTGAATAGCACTCTTTAAAGCGCGGACTGGGTCCAAATGAGAGCCCCCAGCACAAACAACGTTCATTCCATTTTCTCGCGTATTTTTCGCAATTACCCATAAGCTTGGGATACCGTGTTCCATCGTTGCGTTAAAAGCATGTAACTCATACCCAGTAATTGTGTACAGCCGCTGGATCATTAATTGTAATTCCGTATCATTTGCTGAATTAAGATCAAGGCGGGGAAGGGGTAGTTCGGTATACCAAGTGAGCAAAAAGGCGTCGCGCTCTACAATTTCTAAAATACCGTGAAAAATTGCTTCTTCTAAACTACCACCAATGGCACATCCATTTGATGTTTCATATACGTAAGCATCTCGATGACCGAGGCTATAATAAGCGATTGATTCAGGAACTAAAATTGGCTGATTTTGTAGTAAAGAGTAGCCCCATACCCAGTTTTGTTCGTAGTCAGGATCAAAAGGTTTAAACGGGAAACTATCACGATTATAATGTTCATTTGTATGTACACCGAGCGAGAGGGGATTCAGTGCATAATCCTCTAAATCATGAAAACTACCATGCACATTCGTCTTTTTTCCTCGAGGTGACATACCACAATATCGTTCTAAACCTTCTAAAATAGCAGTCGCTTCACTCATTGCAAATGAATGAGTTCGGCCTGCAACACCTTCATTTCCAAACATTAATGGCATGTTTATAATAACGTCAGCAAACGGTAATAAAGAATGCTGCATTTTTCCGTTCAACATACCGACGCGGTAATCTAAATAATCTCTCGTTAAAAATGTGTTTAGTTCATGAATGGAACGACAGCGATATGTTGTATCACTTGTTTTTAAGCTCGGTTGTAATGAAATCACAGCTGCATCTGCCGTATCGTCAGGCAAATTGCTACATACAGGGCAGAGCGGATCTGGAAGAAAAGAATGCCGCGTACATTGCAGTGTTTGTAAGTTTAGTAAAATGAGTTCGTTTTCTAAAGAAGAATGGCGATGAGCTAATATCTTTTCTGTTTCTGCGCAAATAAGATGGCACATTTGTAACATGCCATTTTGGGTGGCACATACATCACGCCTCGTTACGTTATCTTCTTTTACCGCGTATTTTCGTTGTAGCTCCCACATTTCTTTTTGATCAAAACCAGCGATAAAGCGTCGTCCATCGGCACAATGGGTACAGCCAGCTGCAAGAGGATGAATGTAAGGACCGATAACACCTTCACCAAATGAAGTAAACCCACGTAGCCACGGAATCTGATTGGAACGAAAAATTAGCTCGGCATCATGATGAATAGCAGAAGGAGAGCCATCGTGTAATACGAGAGCGAGTTGAATATTTTCAGGGAGTTCGTCTGTAATAGTATGTTGGCGAATAATGGAAAATTGTTCACTTAATTGATTGTGTACATAGTCTGCAAGTAAGCCATCTCCTATAAGTAATATATTTTGAGTCATAGACTATCCTCCTTTGCAATTAATACCCCGTACACACCATCTAAGTTTTCTTTCAAAAATGGTTCAATTGCTAAATCAAATACGAATGGATAAAAATTATGTTCTTCTAAATGTTGCAAGGCAAGCTGTACAGATTGCGTGCTTGGAATTTCTTCTTCCGCTTGTATTTCTAACCTAAAAGAATCCGTGTCATATAAAATAATAGAGGATTCCGGCAAAATATTAGCTCTGTATGGAGTCTCTTCATTTTGAATATGAAGAAGGGATAGTTGTAGTGCGTGTCGTAACGCTAACGTTGTATTAATATTAGATGCGCCGTACCATCGCTCATTTATACCGACCCAAACGACTGGAAAGCTGAGAATCTCTTCACTTACTGCTATTTTAGGTGTTTCATGAATTGTAGCGAGAGCATCGTAATAAAATCTACAATGTTTATCATGAATTTCGGTTAATTCGACCGTCGTAATTTCTTCTAGCATATGTGACTGCCGCTCATACAATTTGTTATTTAAGTGTTGTTGTAGCGCCCGGTATACACCTTCTGTCATTGTTTCCCCAGCGCCAATACCGATATCGTTATGTTCAGGAATAAGGCGGTGCATAATTTCTGCTACATATGTTTCAACTCCTGCTAAACCAGCTTCTCGGCGTGCTTCATTATGAGTCAAACCACCACAAGTCATAAGGGGTAGGAGGGAAGCAGGACCATCTGCTAGTGGAGTAGCTACTTGAATATTGCATCGTGATAACGGTAATTGATATAAATCTTGTTCATCCCATACATGGAATATACCAGCTTCTTTAGAAGTTAATGAATCGAAAAAACGGAATAAATCAGTTGAGGTATGTTGGTTGGACCGATGTTCAAGTTGTTCAGAAAGATTTTCTATCGTATCAATTGTAAAACTTTCATCTGTTGCGAGAGGATGTTTTATAAAAGGATGCCATGCGCCTTCGAGTGTTTCATAATTTAATAAAAAGAATTGTGGTTCTTTTTCTCGGTAAGAATCATCAGCGACATGCTTAAATAATTCAAATACGATTATATTTGCTAACATTGCAGATGTAACGGGTGAAAATGATGCTGATGAATGTTCATTTTGTAAAGTCGTTTCATGTAGCCGATGCCATGCGGATTCCCAGCATTCTTCACGATTAGCTGTGACGATAGGGCCGGCTATACCAAGTGCTGATAAACAGACGGCTGGTATGAAGTTCTTTCCTGTATCTCTACAAATCGTGTGAACTGCTCTTAAACCTTCAATATCTCCATTTTGAGAAACGTACAAAATCCAGTCGAAAGGTTCGAACACTTCATGCAGGGGACGATCAATTGTCGTATCTATTTCTTGAACAAGGACGTGATCATCTACTTCATGTGCAAGTTCTACTAGCTCATGAATGCGTTCGTAATTTGTTTCCGCATAATCTGTAATAAGGTAATGAAAGGTCGGTAATCCAGATTCTAATAAAGAAGAAACTAAGGAAATAAGCATATCTCCAGAACCAATTATAAGGACATTTGCCGCGCGATACATTTCGAATTTTAGAGCGCCTGAATGAGAATCCGCTTCTAAAAATTCAATTTGTGAAGCGTATCTATCAAGTAATGCGCTATTTAATTCATGAGGTGCATCTTGACTTACATCCCGAACGAAACCATTTTCATATAAAATCTCTCCGATTTCAAATACACGATTTTGATAGGGGAGAGGGAGACCATCGGTTATTTCTGCTAAAGAGTAATTCCCGTTAAACATCGGCATTAATTTTTCAATCCAGTTGTAAATTCCATCACCGTCCATACGAAATGAACTGGCGTTATTTCGAAAATAGACACCCCCGTTTGAGTCGGGGAGGAAGAAAGTATCTTTATTTGCTTTCAGTTTTGTATGAATTGGAAGGTTACTCATATTAATCCTCCTTACGTTTAGGCATACATTATTAACTTATGTTATGAAATTTGTCCCGTATGAACGCAATAAAAAAAGGCTGTAGAATGATTCATTCTACAGCCTGTAATAGATTATTAATCTATCAACCTTCTAATAATAATGATTTTGGATCTTCAAGCATATCTTTAACAGCAACAAGGAAGCTAACTGCTTCTTTACCATCAACAATACGGTGATCGTAAGATAAAGCGATGTACATCATTGGACGGTTTTCCATACGTTCTGCATCAATTGCAACTGGACGTACTTGGATTTTGTGCATTCCTAAAATACCAACTTGTGGGCTGTTTAGAATTGGTGTTGACATTAGAGAACCGAATACACCACCGTTTGTAATTGTAAATGTACCACCTTGTAACTCTTTTAATGAAAGTTTGTTATCGCGTGCTTTCATACCTAAATTACGAATTTCGCTTTCGATTTCAGCGAAGTTTAATTGGTTAGCATCGCGTACAACTGGAACAACTAATCCATCTGGAGCTGCTACTGCAATACCGATATCATAGAATTTTTTAATGATAAGCTCGTCGCCTTGAATTTCAGCATTTAATAATGGGAATTGTTTTAATGCTGCAACAACTGCTTTTGTGAAGAATGACATGAAGCCAAGACGTACATCATGTTTTTTCTCGAAAGCGTCTTTACGCTCTTTACGTAATTCCATGATTGCAGTCATATCAACTTCGTTAAATGTTGTTAACATTGCAGATGTTTGTTGAACTTCTACAAGACGTTTTGCAATTGTTTGACGGCGGCGGGACATTTTCACGCGCTCAACTGGTTTTTCGAATTCCGTTTTTGCAACTGGAGCAGGAGCTGGACTTTTTGGAGCAGCTGGTGCTTCTTTTGGTGCTGCAGCATGAGCTTGTACATCGTGTGGTCTCACACGTCCAAGTGGATCTGTGCTACGTACGTCGTTTAAGTCGATTCCTAATTCACGAGCCATTTTTCTAGCAGCTGGTGATGCGATAGGACGGTTTGTATTTGGTAAACCTTGTAAAGTTGCAGTTTGCTCAGCATTTGGTGCCGCAGCTTTCGGTGCTTCAGCCGTTTCTTGTTTTGGTTGCTCAGCCACTGGTGCAGGTGTACTTACTGCAACTGGTGCTCCGTTTGCATCTAAAATTGCGATAGTTGCGCCAACTTCAACTGTATCCCCAGGTTCGCCTAGTAACTTCGATACAATACCTGAATCTTCTGCAATGATTTCTACATTGACTTTATCCGTTTCAAGCTCAACAACGCTGCCACCTTTCTCAACTTTGTCGCCTACGTTGATAAGCCATTGTGAGATAGTTCCTTCAGTAATAGATTCTGCAAGCTCAGGTACTTTAATTTCGATCATTTTAAATGTCCTCCCCTTATTTGCCTAACGGTGTGTTTTTTCTTCTTTTGTCTTCGGTAATCTCCATTTGTTAGCCTGCCCCCCGGACAGAATATCTGCCCGGGGGGCAAGCTAGAAAGCTTCGTTGTTACTTTTTAGTTGCTGTAAACTTCAATTTCTTGTTTATCTTGACGGAAGTTATACTTCACATCTAAAGCATGTGCAACAATTAGTTCTTGCTCAGCTTTATGAGCGAATGGATCGCCACCAGATGGGCTAGAGCGATCTGGGCGTCCAATGTAACCTGTTTTCACTTTATCTCCAGCAAGTTCAAACAGAATTGGAGCCATGTAATGCCATGCACCCATATTACGAGGTTCTTCTTGAACCCAAATAATTTCTTCTAAGTTTTTAAAGCGTTTAATAATAGATTGAACTTTCTCAGCAGGGAATGGGTACAGCTGTTCAATACGAACGACATGAACTTCATCTAAGTTGTATTCATGTTTACCAGACTCAATTTCTGCAGCTAAGTCAATCGCCATTTTACCTGTGCTTAAAACAAGACGTTTTACTTTGTTTGGTTTTGTGCCAAGGTTTTCTTGTTCTAGAGCAGGCTGGAAACGTCCTTCGCTTAACTGACTAGCAGTTGAAAGCGTAAGTGGGTGACGTAATAAACTCTTCGGCGTCATCAGTACTAATGGTCGAACAGCTTCTGTTCCTAAGATAGATGCTTGACGACGTAAAAGATGGAAGTATTGTGCCGCGCTCGTTAAGTTTGCAACTGTCCAGTTATTCTCAGCAGCTAACTGTAAGAATCGCTCTGGACGTGCACTAGAGTGCTCTGGTCCTTGACCTTCATAACCGTGTGGTAATAGAAGGACTAAACCAGATTTTTGACCCCATTTTGCTCTTCCAGCTGAAACATATTGATCAAATAATGACTGCGCAGTATTTGAGAAGTCACCATATTGCGCTTCCCACATTACAAGCGTTTCTGGAGCGAATACGTTATAACCATACTCGTAACCAACAACAGCAGCTTCTGATAACGGACTGTTATGAACAGAGAATGAAGCGTTAATGTTTGGTAAGCGATGCAATGGTGAATATGTTTCATTTGTATCAGTATCGTGTAATACGATATGACGGTGCGCGAATGTACCACGCTGTGAATCTTGACCAGTTAAACGAATTGGCGTACCTTCTTGTAAAATAGAAGCGAATGCTAATGACTCAGCAAGTGCCCATTCAATTTTACCATTCTCTTCAAGAGCATCTTTACGGCGCTCAAGAATTTTCTTTACTTTCGGGTATACGTTAAAGCCTTCTGGCCAAGATAGTAGACCTTCATTAATTGCACGAAGTGAGTCGATCTCAACACCAGTATCAATTGGCTGAATCCCTTTTGCAACAACATCTGGCACTTTAACATGAATTGTTGCATCGCTCGTATCAGCTGGTGGTACTTGTGCATAATCAGATTTTAATTGCTCTTGTATAAACTGAGTAATTGTTTCAACCTCATCTGCATTTAGAACACCAGCAGCTTGTAATTGATCTGCATAAATCGCTCTTACAGTTGGGTGATTTTTAATCTTTTTGTACACTTGTGGTTGCGTAACTGCTGGGTCATCCATTTCGTTATGACCGTAGCGGCGGTAACCGATTAAATCGATTAAGAAATCTTTTTTGAACAATGTACGATATTGAATCGCAAGGTTAGCAGCAGCAAGACAAGCTTCGGGATCATCAGCATTCACGTGAACAATCGGAATATCGAAACCTTTTGCAAGGTCGCTTGAATATTTCGTAGAACGAGAATCATAGCTATCAGTCGTAAAACCAACTGCATTGTTTGCGATAACATGAATTGTTCCGCCCGTTTGGTACGCGTTCAATCTGCTTAAGTTCAACGTTTCAGATACAATACCTTGACCAGGGAATGCAGCATCACCATGAACTAAAATGACGAATGATTTTGAAGTATCTTGTTCTGGAAGACCAGATTTTTTACGATTCTCTTGAGCCGCACGTGCGAAACCTTCCACAACAGGGTTAACGAACTCAAGGTGACTTGGGTTATTTGCTAATGTAACACGCGTGCTCACTTCTTCGTTACTAACGACTTGTTCTCTACCTAAATGGTATTTTACGTCGCCAGTCCAGCCAGAATTAGCCACTGCGCCTTCTATTTTTGCATGTTTGAACTCAGCAAACATGTGACTATATGGTTTTTCTAATACGTGTGCAAGTACGCTTAGACGACCGCGGTGAGCCATACCAATCATGACATCCTCTACGCCGCTTTTTGCACCTTCTAGAACAATTTCATCTAGAACAGGTACAAGCATATCAACGCCCTCGATAGAGAAACGCTTTTGCCCAACGAATGTTTTATGCAAGAATTGCTCGAAACCTTCAACAGCTGTTAAACGTTTTAAAAGAGCAGTTCGTTTTTTATTTGATAGTGGTTGACGCAATGAATTTGATTCCACCATTTGATGCAACCACGCGCGTTCTTCACTATCTTGTATATGAGAAAATTCATAAGCTAAAGATTTTGTATAAACGTCTTTTAATCTATGAATTACATCAAGTGCAGTGTGAATACCTTCTGGTGCATCTTGCCATACTGTTTTTGCTGGAATCGCTTTCAAGTCAGCATCGCTTAGTTCGTTCATTGCTTTCTCAAGAAGAGATTGTCCATTTGCAGCATCTTCCATCGGGTTGATGTGAGCCAACGTATGCCCGAAAGAACGAATCTGTTCAACAAGTTGAACGACTTTAAGAATTTTTTCAATGTTCCCTGTGTTTTGAGGAGAAAAATGTGTTGCTGTGTTGTCCCCTGTTACGACATCATCTTGAAACGAAGGAGCTCCAAAAATTTCAAAAAGCTCTTGTAATTCCGGATCAACAGAACCTGCTCCAGTTACGTAAAGATCATACTGTTCAATCACATAACCAAGGTTCGGACCGTGGAACTTGGCCCAAGGGTTTGTCGTTGTATTCTTCCTCGTCATTTGTTTAAACCTCCCAATGCATATAATCCTTTTCCTTACAAAAGGTGCATTTTGCTCTTTTCAATAATTGATGAATCAATAATCAATGTAAATGTTTTCTTTACTCTTATGTTATTACAATAATTTACATAATACCAAACACTATTACTTATCTGTTTTGTAAAAAAACATTCACAATAACTTATCACCCAAGTTAATCTTTCATGTTATAAAGTAATTTTACAGAAAAATGGGGTGGATATATTTGGTATACCTATACGGATAACTAAAATTGTTGCATGTAAATATAAGTATAATAGTTAGAATGTTTCGATAAAAATGAGTTCGAATTATGTATATTGAAATAATAAGCGCTTTCATTGATATTATACAACAATATAACGGAATATAGTATAAAAAATAAAAAATTATGAATTTATCGTAAACTTTATTTAGATAGTGTTAAATATTGAAAGGAAAGTGAAGGATTTCTACAAAAAAAGTTGCTAAACATAAAAAATGCTTCATAAACAGTTAGTTTCTATAAATATGACGAAAAACACCGTAAAACCAATAACGTATTTCGTGGAATAAAGAGATAAATGAAATATTTTAAAAGGATAAAACAAATATGAAGATATTAAATTTTAAAAAAAGAGAGCAAGAGATATAGTAACGATTATTTACAGTGTTCCGCGTTTCATTTCAAAATAGACGTGCTGAAAATGAAAAAGTTTCTTCTATATAAATAGAACGAAAAATAAACAAAATGAATGTAAAGGAAGCTTGACGTAAAGTTTGCTTTACATATATACTCGGTATAAGGGAGGAGGGAGAAATTTCCTTGGAAAATAAAATGGTCGAATACCGAAAAAAATTTGGACTATCTCAAGAAAAATTGGCTGAGAAACTTGGAGTTTCCAGACAAACCATCATTTCAATTGAAAAGGGAAAATACGATCCATCACTTCCGTTAGCATTTGAAATCGCGAAAACATTTCAGACAATGATAGAACATGTATTTATTTACGAAGGAAAAGAAGGGGAGGAATCGGAATGAATTATTCACAAAAGTACTTTGTAATTATGGGAATTATTTTTCTAATCATGAGTGGATTTATGATATTAACAGGTATAATGACGCATTCTGCACCACCACCAGCAACTTATCCATTACTTGGTATGATGATTATGTGTTTTTGCTTAAGTTATTTACACCCACAATTTAAAGAAAAAGATGAGCGAATGAAACTCATTCGTTATAAAGGAATGTTCGTGACCTTTTTTGCCTTAATAGCATATTATCTTCTTTTCTCTTTCGGCTTAAACTTAAAAATACTTACACTATCTGCTACTGAACTATTGAACATACTAATGGCACTTACGATGAGTACAGTTTTTATCTCATTTGTTGTTTTGTCGAAAAGATATTAAGATGGAAGAGAGAAAGGAAGATTAACATATGCAAATGATGTATGCTTTTGGCATTGGGCTTGTATTATTTTTAGCTGTATTTTTACTTATTCGTAAAGACGTTCAAGGCGGGACGTTAACGAAACGAGGCTTTTATAAAATGATCGGCTGTTTAGTTGTTATGTTTATAGCGATTATCGTAATGATCGTTTTAATAAATCAGTCACTATAGAATGAACCTTACTTGAGTAAGGTTTTTCTTTTTGTTATAAAATCCGAAAATCCCTACGATATCCATTTACTACATATAATGGATATTATATAATTTAATAAAATGATAGATAGGGAGCATACTATATGAATAAAAAAACTATCTTCTTTTTATTAACATGTCTACTACTTATAGCTAGTATTACTTATATAATATGTAACAAACGAGAACAAGTGCCACCTATGTTAGTATGGGAGGGGCAGGAATACTATGTAACGCATGAACCTGCCAAAGCAGAAGAAGTCGGGCAAAGGCTAGGAGAAGTAACAAAGAAAATTGAAACAAGTAAAAAGCCTACTAAAAACAGTGAATCCAACACATTACAAGAAAAAACAGAAGTATTTACAATGATAGAAGAAAAAAATCCTCACTCACCTTTAATGATAAAGGAGCCTTATAGTGACGAATATAGAGTAGTAAGACCGATGTTACATGTACTATAAAGTGAAAAGGAGACTCATATGCAGACAGTAACTTCATATCCATGGTCGTTAAGATAAATGTTTGTTTTTTTCCTTTGCTTCATCCTTACGCCAATCGGTGCAATTTATCCCGCATTAACGGGCAGTAAGAACCCCCTGTATAGTGATAATAAAGTTATTGAATTTTGACTAAAAAAGATAAGAGCCTTACTACATTCTATATGCAGCAAGGCTCTTTAAAGTTGTTTCAAATTATATCCATCTGCTTATGTAATGCTTAAAAAATGAATAATAAAGTTGTTTACTTCTTATTAAACTAACGCCCCCTTAGTTTAAGTGTAACTCTTCACAATTATTTGATATTATATAGATAAATAGAAATATAAATCAGAATTTAGTTTATAGTTATAAAAATAAGTTATTTATACCCTTATAATTCTTCAGAAAGGAGAGTGTATGAAAAAGACTATTGTTTTTGTATTAACGATATCTATATTATTCTCAGGATTCGCAACACAAAGTTATGCGTTGTCAGATTCGAAATCTGTGGCAATACAAGCATTGCTAGATGATGCCTGTCGTACGTCAGGTGTGCCTGGAATGTCACTCTCAATACTTGCTGATGGTGAAGTGTTCTACTTTTCTTCTGGGTATGCAGATCTTGAAAAGGGACTGTCTGCAAGTGAAAATACACTCTATGAGTTGGCCTCGGTGAGTAAAGCTTTTACTGGTATGGGGATTTTGCTATTGGAAGAGCAAGGGCTGCTATCAATGACTGACCCTATCCAAAAATATTTACCTTGGTTTACGTTAAAGTATCAAGGTAAACCTGTTGATATGCAAAACCTTACACTAAATAACTTTCTTCACCATACCAGCGGCCTAACAAATATTAGACATCTTCAAAATATTCCACAAGGTAATACGCCTGATATGTTGCAAAAGACTGTGGAAACGCTGGTAGATGCAGAATTGGCGTTCTCTCCTGGTGAACAATATAACTATGGAACCGTTAATTATGACGTATTGGGTTTGGTTATTGAGATTGTATCACGACAAAGCTATGAAGACTTTATGAAGGAGCAGGTATTTCTACCCTTAGGTCTTTACCAGACGTATGTTTATAAAGAAGATGCTCAAGCCACTGGACGGTTAGCACAGGGTTACCGTTCTTCCTTTTTTATAACAACTCCATTTAACGCTCCGTATTATACTGGGAATAAACCTGCCGGCTATATCATTTCTAATACAAAAGATATGGCGCGTTGGATGGGCATACAGATGGGTATCGTGCAGGACATACCCGAAATATTTCACAGGGCCATCGAAAAATCACATAGGGGTGATATGTCTGTTTCGGCTGTCAATGATATGTATTATGCGGCAGGTTGGTCGGTAAACGTCGAACAAACGTTTATAGAACACACTGGGGGTAATCCAAATTTTAGTACCAAAGTAGCCATACTGCCAAATGAAAGAACAGCCATCTGCTTACTGAGCAAC
The DNA here is from genome assembly GCF_007678085.1 of Bacillus cereus. Lineage (GTDB taxonomy): Bacteria > Bacillota > Bacilli > Bacillales > Bacillaceae_G > Bacillus_A > Bacillus_A cereus_BE. The sequence continues at coordinate 523,802 of NZ_VEDW01000003.1, forward strand.
GGCGCAAATACCAATATAAACCTGGTACTACAAGTTAAAAATATATTAAACGGCAATCTAACTCAGTCATATGAGATAAGTGGCACACAGCTTTTGGACATCATTTTGTCGTCTACCACAATTATTCTTTGCCTATTAGCCGTTCTGTTATTTTTCTTAGGATTAAGAAAAAGGAAAACGAATGAGCAGCAGCCAATGACAAAAAAGAGAACAATCGTAACAATTATTTTCCTAATCGCTACGATTGCCCAGTGTATAATGTTTTTTGCCTTCGATTGGTCAACGATACTTATTTGGCAAACATATAGTGTTCTTACAGCTTTAATTTCGTCAACATTATTAACAGCAAGCATTACTTGGTTTGTATATACTCACCGATTAGATGCCTCGGTCCGAAAATAAGTACAATGTTAAGTAAATAAATCTTAATTTATCGATATCCTTAATTTAAAAAACAGAAGACACCTCGTTGTCTTCTGTAATGTCATCGACACTTCTCCTAGTTAAACCCACTTGCTATTTCTTCCACTAACCTGCCTCGTTAGTAGAAGAAGGATTTTTAAACTACTATATTATTTTTTAAATGACTTTATTGTAAATTAAACAACTTTATTATCTTTGTACACCCCCACCTCAAAATTCAGGGGAAACAAAGAAGTTAGGTGGGGGATCAACTGCCCGTAAAAGCCCGATTGGTTCAACTAATAATCAGTGGGGGATGAACAAAACCCTACTGATTAAAGTTTCACTTTATATTTTGATGAATAGAGAAGCACTACAAAAGAGAGATTTTATTGTATATGTATCATTTGCTACTATTAATATATCGCTTTGGTTATCGCTTAGGATCTTTGATTGGAGTATTTGGATGGTAGCGGGGCATTATGTACTTGGAGCAATTGTTATTGTTTTTTCGAATATGGATAAGAGATAAGCCAGCAACCTTGAAGGTGTTGGTTTTTATTTTGCTATTTATACGGATTGATTGAAGGTGCCTTGTAGGAATACTACAAGGTTCTTTATCTTTTGGGAATGAATAGAAAATGAATCATATAAATGCTATACTAAAAAATGTTTGTAATGTCAGTTTCATACTATTATATAGTGATGACTTACTAGAAAAGATAAGAGGAGAATGAGCATGCAAAAGATAAAGAGATTATTGCTGTTAATGATGGTAGTAGGATTAACAGTAGGAGTTTTAGCAGGGTGTGCAAATCCGAAAGATACGACAGAAGAATTTTTAACTGCGATACAAAAAGGTGATGCAGAAAAGGCACGTACATTTGTTGAGAGTGACAAGGAATTTAATAAACTAAATGAAAAAACAGATGATGCTGAGGCAAAAGCAATGCTGAGTGCAATTACGAAAAACTTTAAATTTGAAAAGCCAGAAGAAGTATCGAAAAAAGATGACACAGCAGAAGTGAAAGTGAAAATTACATCTGCTGATCTATCCGTTGCTGTAACAAAAGCAGTGGGAGAAGTTATGCCAATGGCCTTCGCTAGCGCTTTTAGCGAAGACAAAGAGCAATCTGAAAAAGCAATCGAAAAAACGATGACATCAGCAATCGTCAAACACTTATCAGATAAAGATGCAATCATGGCAACTCGCGAAGTTACATTGAACTTAAAGAAAAACAAAGATGGTGACTATAAAATCGTTGCAGATGATAACTTGAAAGAAGTATTGTTTGCCAATGCGAAGTCTTTGGAGAAGATGTTTGGTGGGAAGTAACTAGCTTAGATAAAAAAGAGAAACCATATCACGTAGGAGGGTGATATGGTTTCTCTTTTTTATGACCCCGGAGAGGCTCGAACTCACTATCTCCACCAACACTCTTTCATGATTATAGCAGATGATAGGGGATGAAAGTTGTTGTAGCTCCGTTCCATAGAGATACTATACAGGAAACAGTTGATAGGCATACCTCTTTAGTTTTATTTAGAAAGATTGAATAGGGATAGGTCTACGTATCTAATAGTAGATACTTATAGTAGAAATAATTTCGTAGAATGGGACTAGATGATATTACTGAGTTAGCGCGAATGCATAAGTTATAAATTCAAGTGCCGAAAGGGTAACTTTGAGGAGAAAAAGACTTCGAAGTTTTAAGATTATATAAAATATTCATAGTTGCGAAAACTCTATTGTGGTAAAATATTCTATATAAATATTTAAAAGGGGAATGGATATGGGGGATATAAAAGTTACTCCTGAACAGTTGCGAAAAGTGGCAGGAACTATTAGATCAACTATCACGAATGCAACTGTAACACAGGAGAGACTAAAACGAGATATTGATATGATTTCTAGTAATTGGTTGGGCTCAACCTATATGAAATTTAATACGGATTTCCGTGATTCATCCTTTAAGATGGCACAATTTATAATCATATTAGAGCCACTTGAGAAGTTTCTTCTTGATTCTGCTAATAAATTTGAACAAGTAGATAACATGGATGTTGCTATTGCACTAGCCTCCAGTATTTTAACTGGGAAACCTTTTAAAGGGGATTATGAGGTATTAAAGGGGGATTTTAAATTTGCGGAAGGTGACCATACGGGATTCAAAGCAGAAGGGTCACTAATAGAAGGAGAGTATGAAATATCTCAGGGGAACAAACTTGCATTTAAAGGTGGGTCAGGTTCTCTTGAAGTTAGTATTCCAAAGGATGAGAAGATATTAATCGGTGATGTTGCAGGCGGGGGGCTGGTTGGAATTAAAGCTGGCGGTTCTTTTTTTGAGAGTTCGATTCAAAAAGAAATGTCTAATGATTATGTAGGACAAGCAACAGTGACACAAAAATATGGAGATGTATCAGGTGTTGCTGGAATAGATGAGTACACTTTGAAATTGGGGGCGGAAGTTACAGTAAATAAATATGAACTTTTATTGGAAAAAATTGATGTTCCAAATATTATCCCGTTTTTTGAAGATCATGACTTAACAGTTCGCCTAGAGTATGGATTTGGTACAGCTGGGGCAAAAATACACCTTGGTCAAGAGATGGGTGCATACTTTGGGAAAAGTCATGGTGGGGGATTTTTTGCTAAGTTTGAGAAGAAGGATGAGGAGTAGTAAAGTGATGAAGATTCCGAAAATTATAATGGTAATAATAGTTGTAATTTCAATCGCTGTCGGGCTGATGGGGCCATATTCAATAAAGGAAAAGATTGTATATACATTTGGTGTGGTCTTTTGGGGAGCAATGGCGATAGGAGCAATTAATTTAATGGAGTATATTAAAAGGAGAATGAGTAAATGAAACTTTTACCAATCGGAACAGTAGTTAAGCTAGAAGAGATAGAACAATTTGTTATGATTATTGGAAGAATGGTTGTATCAGCAGATAAACGTGATTTTGATTACGTGGGTGTTCCTTATCCAGTAGGCTATCTAGGTGATGAAAAAGTATTATGTTTTAATCATGAAAAGGTTGTAGAGGAAATGCATAGAGGGTATATGACTGAGAGTGAATTGGTTCTACGTGAGAAATTAGTAGAATTGTAAAAAGAAACATAAATCTTAAAGATATGATAGGAGAAACAAAATGGGGAAGATAATGAGAATTATTGTAATTATTGGTATCCTTATTCCTCCAGCGTTAATGTGGAGTGCACCTGACATTCCTCTAAATGTTAAACTTCTTTTTACAGGTTTACAACTAACTGTAGGATTCATCGCAGTAGTAGTGTTAGAGGTAATATTTAGAAATCGAAAAAAGAAGAGGGCAAAATAGATATAAAATGTATAGACTGGCAGATAAGAATATTGGTGGTTAATCTTCTCAATAAAAGAAGCTAACAGAAGCAGGGAGAAATCCTTGCTTTATTTTTTGTATAGAATTACTAAGTAGAGTATCGTTAAATTAGGATATCTGAGGGGGATAGGGATCTGAGTTAAATAAACGGTAGTCTTAAGAGTTATCTAACTGATTTCAACGAGTGTAAAAACTATAATTTTAATTACTATACAAATTTAAGTAGCATTTTCTTTTCAGTCATTTCTCAGTTTTATGGAAACAAAAAAGAGGACTACTTATGGTGTCTGATAGAGATCACCACAAGTTTAGCTTGTGAGAATACTCTATCAAGCCTTGATACTATTAGGTTTTATGACCCCGGAGAGGCTCGAACTCACGACCTCCACCCTGTCAAGGTGGCGCTCTCCCTGCTGAGCTACGGGATCTTCAAAAATGTGTATGTAACAGCATCTTTAATCTGTATGCTAAAGTAATTATATAAAATTAACTGAAATTTTACAATATTATATATTAAATTTGAAGGGAAAGTAGTTGGAATGGCGCTAGTCGTGTATTAAGGAATATATAAGTAGAGAATGTAATGAAAAGTGAGTTCGAATAAAGCAGTTATATTATTTTTTTCTATACCAATCTAAAGGACCCTCATCACTTAAATCAACAAGAAAAGGGAGTAAGAAATGTAAAGGTAAGCTTATAAATTCCGGCATAGCGCTCAATGTTTTCTTTGATAGATATTGTCTCCCAAAACAATACGGGCAATCTTTTTCAAATGTCACGAGTATCGACCATACATCTTTTGCTTTCCACTTCGTTTTACAATACGTACAACGCGCCATAGAGTTCCTCCTCATGTTAAGCTTTCTTCTAGTATATTCCATTCTATTGTACGAAAGTCATTTGTATTTGGTGTGATAAAATATAAGTTATTTTATTTTTATGTGAATGTATTTAGTAATTTATGATCATTTACATATCGTTTGATGTTTTTGCAGGATGATAGATTTTCAGTTTCAATATGCAAATTGGCCAATATATCCTTTTTACAATTTACTTAAAATCATGTATAACAGAGATACAAGATTATTTTACCCCGCATTAACGGGCAGTAAGACCCCACTCAAAATTCAGCAAAGCAAAGAAGTTAGGTGGGGGATCAACTGCCCGTAAAAGCCCGATTGGTTCAACTAATAATCCGTGGGGGACGAAGCCCCCCCACGGATTAAAGTTTCACTTTATAAATATTCAGAAGTAGAGGGAGAATTATTGTAATGGTAAGGAAAACGTTCAAGATGCGCGTATCTAGAAATAGAACGATTTCGATTAATGGCTCGATTCTTGATGTGGATGTTACACATGATGAGTTTTTACAAGAGTTTGTTGAGTGGGTCGATTCTAAAGGTTGGTCGTTTATGGGGATGACAGATGAGATTACACCTGAGGAAGCTAGTCAAAATCTAATAGATTCATTGATTGATGAGAAGGATAAGAAAGAGTAATTCCTTCTTATTTTTTGTTGTATATTTATGTTATTTATCGTAAAAGTATGATATAGTAAAAAACAGTAAATATTCTTCCAATTTAATACAAATTACATATAGATTGGTAGATTCAGTTTTTAAGCTGTGAGAGTATAGTGAAAAGGGAGAGTCATATGGTAAATTTTAAGAAAATTTTGGCTTTTATTACCGTTATTTGTTTATTTTTTTTGACACCTATGACGTTACGTGCTGAGACGAATATTGGAGTGAATCCAGAACAAGTGGCACCACCACCTAAGGAAGGGCCAAATGTTTTTAGTCAGTTTGCAACTGCGATTGATGCGAAAACAGGAGATGTTTTGTACGACAAAAACGCACATCATCGCGCATTTCCGGCGAGTATGACGAAGGTGTTAACAGCAATTTTACTTATGGAGCATACGAAGCCAGAGGATCAATTTACGTTTTCACAATTAGCATTAGATCAAGAGAAGAGTAATTATCAAATTGAGTTTCAACCTGGTGAGACGATTAATAGAAATACAGCGCTTATGATTTTAATGGTGCTGAGTGCGAATGATGTGTCGTATGCAATTGCGGAGCGCATTGGCGGAAGTGTTGAGAATTTCGCTCATATGATGAATGAGAAGGCGAAGCAATTAGGTGCTACAGATAGTCACTTTGTAACGCCAAATGGATTGCATGATCCAAACCATTATACGACGCCGTATGATATGGCTATGATTACGAGAGGTGTACAAAAGTATCCTGAGATTTTACAAGCGATGAATACGAAAAGGACGACGGTTACGACATCTAGCCAGACGGTTTCTATTTTTAATAAGTCTACTTATTTTGAAAATCCATATAGCATTGGTGGTAAGACGGGTTTTACAAATGAAGCACGCAATACACTCGTTTTATTAAATGAGAAGGATGGGAATCGTATTATAAATGTAGTAATGGCTTCTCAAAGACCTGAAATTTATGAAGATTTGAAGCAGATGGCGGAATATTCTTTTGGTCAATTTGTGAAGCAAACTGTACTAGATAAACATAGTTGGCATCAAAAGACAACGTATTTAAATAAAGATATTGATAGTGAACTGGAGCAAAGTGCAGAACTTATGCTTAAGAAAGATGAAGGAAAAAATGTGAGGACGATTTTCCGTGCGGCTTCATTAGATAAAGATTCTTTGTATCATAAAGGAATTCATCGTGGTGAAGTAGTTGGTGCAGTGGATATTACGAAAAACAATCAAACAATTGCGACGATAAATGTTCTTTCTAAAGAAGATGTTACTTTTGCGATGCCTAAAAAAGATACGGCTACGCCTGAAGTAAGCGAATCAAATATGAAAATAATAAGCATTGGAATAGGCGCAGCTGTATTATTTGGAGCCATTCTATTTCTAGTGCTACGCCGAAATACAACAGGAATGAAATCAGAAGAAAAATAAATTATTAGTTAAAAGGCTGTGAAGAGACTTTGTCACAGTCTTTTTTTATATACAAAATAACTAATAATTGTAAATTTTCTTATTGCATTTCTGTGTTGTTCGTTATATTATTTACTTGTGTTCTCGTTAAAGAACGATAGTGAATATTGCATACTTCAAATAATATAAAACAACGGAGAGGGAGAGAAACGATGAAATTAATTTGGAAGGTGATTAGCAACGTTATCTCATTTGTTTTATTTGCATTGATGATTTGCTTAGCTTTTGTAGTTATTTCTTCAAAAGCGAGCGGTGGGGATCCAACAGTGATGGGATATCAATTTAAATCAGTGTTATCAGGATCGATGGAACCGACATTTTTAACAGGATCAATCATTGCGATAGAGCCGACGAAAGATGGTTCTAAATATCAAAAAGGCGATGTTATTACTTTTAAAGAGAAAGATGAAAAAATTATCACTCACCGTATTATCGGTGTGAAAGATACAAATGGAAAAGTAATGTATGAAACAAAAGGGGATAACAACAACGGCCCTGATTTAGAACCAGTACTTGCGGAGAATGTCATTGGGAAATATGCGGATATTACAGTTCCTTATGCAGGATATGCATTAAATTATGCGAATTCAAAAGCTGGAGCTGCGTTGCTTCTTATTATTCCAGGGATCTTTTTACTAGGCTATTCCGCGATTTCTATTTTTAGTGCTATTCGTAGCATTGACGGAGAAAAGAAAGAGAAAAAAGTAGAACAATCCGTCTAGTTCGTTTGGTTATACTTTCCTTTTAGGAAGTTAACAAATATATATATTAAGGGGATATGGACATGACTTTAAAGAAAAAATTAGGGATGGGTATCGCATCAGCTGTATTAGGAGCGGCATTAGTTGGCGGAGGAACATTTGCATACTTTAGCGATAAAGAAGTGTCAAATAATACATTTGCGTCTGGTACGCTTGATTTAGCATTAAATCCATCAACAGTTGTTAATGTATCGAATTTAAAACCTGGTGATACAGTTGAAAAAGAATTTAAATTAGAAAATAAAGGGACATTAGATATTAAAAAAGTACTACTAAAAACAGATTACAATGTAGAAGATGTGAAGAAAGATAATAAAGATGATTTTGGTAAACATATTAAAGTAACATTCTTAAAAAATGTAGACAAGCATGAAACAATCGTAAAAGAAACAACGCTAGATAAATTGAAGGGTGATACACTTACTGCGGTAAATAACGATTTAGCTGCTTGGTTCTGGGATGAAAAAGGTATTTCAGCAGGTAAATCTGATAAATTCAAAGTGAAATTTGAATTCGTTGATAATAAAAAAGATCAAAATGAATTCCAAGGCGATAAGTTACAATTAACTTGGACGTTTGATGCACAGCAAGGCGATGGTGAAACAAAATAATAAGGACAACAAAAAGAGACTATCAAAAATGATAGTCTCCTTTTCTGTTAAAAGGGAAATGTAAAAAGAAACATAATTTCTTATATCATTTTATAATTCCCTTTATTATAATAAAGGTATAGTTCTTGATAAAGAACAAGTTGTTCGATAGGAGAGATTAAAATGCTGAAGCCACCTAGCAATTTCAAAAAGATGCTTATATTGCCATGTTTGTGTTCTATTACTTTTTATTTAGGCTCTCAAATGATGACTTATACAGAAGCAGCTTTCGTTCATGAAACGAAAGTAACGGCTACAATTTCTACAGCAAGTATTTTTCCAAAAACAGTTGATCAATTAACAGAACAAGCTAAGCAACATAAGGAAGTTATTTTACGTGAGTATGAAGAGATGAAATCAAAAGTAACTGTCACTTCCACTCAAGAGTTAGAACAGGCGCTTGTTACGTGGAAGCAAGGGCGTGAGAAAATAGTTGCGGAAAGAGAATTGTTACAAAAAGTATATGTATCAATAGAAACCCCTTATAATCAAGTACAAGAAGAGTTAAAAAGTAATACAACCGAATCGAATAAGCAAGTATTCTCGTATGTGAATGCTGGCTTCCATATAGTGAAAGACAATTGTGAGTATGTTGATAAAGAGGTAAGGTTACAGGTGATTGATAAACAAATTCAAGATTTTGAGAAATTACTAGTAGAGGAAACGGCAAAACAAGTGAGTGAAAGTAAGAAGCAAGAAGAAGCGAAAAAACTAGAAGAGAGTAAGAAGCAAGAAGAAGCGAAAAAACTAGAAGAGAGTAAGAAGCAAGAAGAAGCGAAAAAACTAGAAGAGAAGAAACAAGAAGAGGCGAAAAAGTTGGAAGAGAAGAAGAAACAAGAAGAACAGAAAAATAAAGATAGCAAGTAAAATACAGCAACATTTCAGAGCGAATAGAGGTTATAAAGCTGAATAGGCAAGAGAGCATTGCGCCTCACCTATTCAGCTTGTTTTCTTTATTTCTCAATATTTTTTTGAAAATTTAAAATAGTATTGAGAAATAAAAATAACTGAAAATACTAATAAAAAAATGTTGTATTTATATAGTGTTGTTCGTTATAATGAACTTAAGGTTTTTAAAAGAGAACGAATGTTAGCGAAGCTAATATAGTTTTCTTTATGTTCCTTATTGAAAAATAAGGGGTAAAAATATAAAAAACAGCTAGGGGGAATTGATTGTGAGTCTGAAAAAGAAATTAGGTATGGGAGTTGCATCAGCGGCACTGGGGTTATCTTTAATTGGTGGAGGAACATTCGCTTACTTTAGTGATAAAGAAGTATCGAACAATACATTTGCAGCTGGGACGTTAGATCTTACATTAGACCCTAAAACGCTTGTAGATATTAAAGATTTAAAACCAGGGGATTCTATTAAGAAAGAGTTCTTATTAAAGAATAGCGGTTCATTAACAATTAAAGATGTTAAACTAGCGACAAAGTATACTGTACAAGATGCAAAAGGTGATAATGCTGGTGAAGACTTTGGTAAGCACGTTAAAGTGAAATTCCTTTGGAACTGGGATAAACAAAGTGAGCCTGTATATGAAACAACTTTAGCAGACTTACAAAAAACTGACCCAGATCTTTTAGCTAAAGACATCTTTGCTCCTGAGTGGGGAGAAAAGGGTGGATTAGAAGCTGGTACAGAGGATTATTTATGGGTACAATTTGAATTTGTAGATGATGGAAAAGACCAAAATATCTTCCAAGGTGATTCATTGAATTTAGAATGGACATTCAATGCTAACCAAGAAGCTGGAGAAGAAAAATAATAAAAAAGCGGGTATCCCCCGCTTTTTTTTATAAAGAAAAAAGAAGTGCCGATTGTAAGCACTTCTTTCTATTTATTATTTTTGATCTTGCTTCCATTTTGTAAATTCAAGAAATTCACGAAATTGTTCTTTGGAGACGCCGGAGCTCATCGCATCTTTAACGAGTTGTGTCCATTCGGAGTCTAAGTGATTTTCCTTTGTTGTTTCATCATGAAGTAGAGTGTCAACTGGAATTTGTAGAACTGCTGCGATCTTTTCAAGAAACTGAATGGAAGGGTTTTTTTGTAAATTTCGTTCTATAGAACTAATGTAAGATTTAGCAACACCGGCTTTTTCGGCAAGTTCAGTTAATGAAATACCTTTTTGTAAACGCAGGCGTTTTATACGTTCTCCAATCATATTTGCGCACCTTTCTATCAATATGTCGTCGTCTTATGATGTCATTATTATAACATAAACTTCTTTAAAAAGAACAAACCTATTGAGCCTGGCTTGATGGTTTCGTACGTTGGAAAAAATGTTCGATATCTTGTAGAGCGATACCAGCGTCTAGAGCTTCAAGTATTAAATCAATCCATTCTTGATCCAATGCGTCAGTCTTATCTTTGTACAAATGTAATTCCTCCCTAATTATCGGTCATAACTGCTGCTACAGAATACGTGATAATGCAATCGGATTTTGTATTTTTATGTAGTGAATTATCAAATATTTTGTAGATAAAACAAAGATAAAATCCCCATTAAATTCCCTCTATGGCGATTATAAAGTTTTTGACAAATATTTTCAATATTTTCAGAAAACATTGTTGAATTGTGATATGCTCGTATGCTAACTATGGAATTTTTACAAATATATTAAAAACATTACATAATATGACTAAATATTGAAAAAATATTGAATTTTTAATAAAATTCAATTTGTAATACATATTATTTATTAGGGGAGGAAATAAGGGATGAACAAGAAACCGTTCAAAGTTTTGTCATCAATCGCTTTGACAGCTGTATTAGGTCTTTCATTGGGAGCGGGTGGTCAGTCTGCATATGCTGAAACGCCTGTGAATAAGACAGCTACTAGCCCAGTTGATGATCATTTAATTCCAGAAGAACGTTTAGCAGATGCGCTAAAAAAACGTGGGGTAATTGATTCGAAGGCTTCAGAGAAAGAAACAAAGAAAGCTGTCGAACAATACGTAGAGAACAAAAAGGGTGAAAATCCTGGGAAAGAAGTATCAAATGGGGACCCACTTACGAAAGAAGCATCTGACTTTTTAAAGAAAGTGAAAGATGCGAAAGCAGACACGAAAGAAAAGTTAGATAAACCTGCAACAGGAACACCTGCAGCGACAGGACCAGTTAGGGGTGGTCTAAATGGTAAAGTACCAACATCTCCAGCGAAGGAAAAAGCATACAACGGTGATGTTCGTAAAGATAAAGTACTCGTTTTACTTGTAGAGTACGCTGACTTTAAACATAACAATATCGATAAAGAGCCTGGCTATATGTATTCGGAAGACTTTAACAAAGAACATTATGAAAAAATGTTATTCGGTGATGAGCCATTCGCATTAGAGGATGGAAGCAAAATCGAAACGTTTAAACAATATTACGAAGAGCAATCTGGTGGTAGTTATACAGTAGACGGAACAGTTACAAAATGGTTAACAGTTCCTGGTAAAGCTGCTGATTACGGTGCAGATGCTGCTACAGGGCATGATAATAAAGGACCAAAAGGACCACGTGATTTAGTAAAAGATGCATTAAAAGCAGCTGTAGATAGCGGTATTGATTTATCTGAGTTTGATCAGTTCGATCAATACGATGTAAATGGTGATGGAAATCAAAAACAACCGGACGGTTTAATCGATCACTTAATGATCATTCATGCAGGTGTTGGACAAGAAGCGGGCGGTGGTAAATTAGGTGACGATGCAATTTGGTCACACCGTTGGACAGTTGGACCAAAACCATTCCCAATTGAAGGTACACAAGCGAAAGTTCCATATTGGGGCGGAAAGATCGCAGCATTCGACTACACAATTGAACCAGAAGATGGCGCGGTTGGTGTATTCGCGCATGAATACGGTCATGATTTAGGTCTTCCAGATGAGTATGATACAGACTATACCGGTCATGGTGAGCCAATTCAAGCTTGGTCTGTTATGAGTGGCGGAAGTTGGGCTGGTAAGATTGCAGGAACAACGCCAACGAGTTTCTCACCACAAAATAAAGAGTTTTTCCAAAAAACAATTGGTGGTAACTGGGCGAATATCGTAGAAGTAGATTACGAGAAATTAAATAAAGGTATCGGTCTAGCGACATATTTAGACCAAAGTGTTACGAAATCTAACCGACCAGGTATGATTCGTGTAAACTTACCTGATAAAGATATAAAAACGATTGCTCCAGCGTTTGGTAAGCAGTATTACTACAGCACAAAAGGTGACAATCTGCATACAACGTTAGAAACACCATTGTTCGATTTAACGAATGCAACGAATGCGAAATTTGATTTCAAATCGTTATATGAAATCGAAGCGGAGTATGATTTCCTTGAAGTACATGCTGTAACAGAAGATGGTCAAAAAACGCTAATTGAAAAACTTGGTGAGAAAGCAAATAGTGGAAATGCTGATTCGACAAATGGAAAATGGATTGATAAATCATATGATTTAAGCCAATTCAAAGGTAAGAAAGTAAAATTAACATTTGAGTACATTACAGATGGTGGCTTAGCATTAAACGGTTTCTTACTTGATAATGCTTCATTAACAGTAGATGGTAAAGTAGTATTCTCTGATGATGCAGAAGGTACACCACAATTTAAATTAGATGGTTTTGCAGTTTCTAACGGAACTGAGAAGAAAAAACATAACTACTATGTAGAGTGGAGAAATCATACTGGATCAGATAGCGCATTGAAATTTGCTCGCGGTCCAGAATATAACTCTGGTATGGTTGTATGGTATGCAGACTCAGCTTACACAGATAACTGGGTTGGTTTACATCCAGGACATGGTTTCCTTGGTGTAGTGGATTCTCATCCAGAAGCAATTGTAGGAACTTTAAATGGTAAACCGACAATTGAAAGTAGTACACGATTCCAAATCGCTGATGCGGCGTTCTCATTCGATAAAACGCCAGCTTGGCAAGTTGTATCTCCAACGCGCGGAACGTATACGTATAATGGCTTAGCAGGCGTACCGAAGTTTGATGATTCGAAAACGTATATTAATAAACAGATTCCAGATGCAGGACGTATTTTACCGAATCTTGGCCTGAAGTTTGAAGTAGTAGGACAAGCTGATGATAATTCTGCAGGTGCTGTTCGTTTATATCGTTAATACAGTAAAACTACCGAAAGATTTTCTTTCGGTAGTTTTTTTGTGAGCAATGAATTTTATATACAAGAAGAAGTTATATATAATGTAACTTTACGAATAGGAATTTATTATATATGAAGTCTATATAAATAATGAAAGAATTGGATAAAAATAGTGGGAGAAGGTGAATGAATGAGTGTTTCTTCTATTGTAAATAAACAAAAGGCATATTTTTATAATGGCCATACGAGAAGTATAGAAGTGAGAAAGAATAATTTGAAGAAGCTTTATGAAGGCATTCAGCGTTTTGAAGAGGAAATATTTCAGGCATTGAAATTAGATTTAAATAAGTCAGTTCATGAGTCATTCACAACGGAAGTTGGATATGTATTAAAAGAAATTTCCTTTCAATTAAAGCATATTTCATCGTGGAGTAAACCGAAGCGTGTTCGAACAGCGCTCACTCATTTTGGATCAAAGGGGAAAGTCGTACCTGAACCGTACGGTGTGACACTTATTATTGCACCGTGGAACTATCCGTTTCAATTAGCAATTGCACCACTTGTAGGAGCGTTGGCAGCTGGAAATACAATCGTTTTAAAGCCGTCAGAGCTAACGCCAAACGTTTCAAAAGTGCTTACGAGAATGTTAGAGGAATTATTCCAAGAAGAGCTTGTAGCTGTAGTAGAAGGCGGTGTAGAAGAGAGTACGGAATTGTTAAAGGAACCGTTTGATTATATTTTCTTTACAGGTAGCGTTGGTGTCGGAAAAGTTGTGATGGAAGCAGCTGCGAAACGGTTGACGCCACTCACGTTAGAACTTGGCGGAAAAAGTCCGTGTATTGTACATAAAGATGCAAAAATAGACGTAACAGCAAGACGAATTGTTTGGGGGAAGTTTTTAAATGCAGGGCAAACGTGTGTAGCGCCTGATTATATGTACGTGCATGCTTCGGTGAAAGAACAGTTAATCGAGGCATTACGACACGAAATTGCAGAGCAGTATGGAAAAGAACCTTTGCAAAATGACAATTACGTGCGCATTGTGAGCGAGCGTCATTTTGAACGATTATGTCGATTTTTACAAGATGGTCAAGTTGTAATCGGCGGGAATTATAAGAAAGATACATTACATATTGAACCGACAGTAGTAACGAACATTACATGGCAAGATGCGGTTATGGAAGATGAAATTTTTGGTCCGATTTTACCAATTATAGAATACGACAACATAGAAGATGTAATTGACACAATTCAGCAACATCCAAAGCCATTAGCGTTATATGTATTTTCTGAAGATAAAGAAGTACAAAAGAAAGTGACGAGTAATATTTCATATGGCGGAGGCTGTATTAACGATGTTGTCTATCATCTTGCAACGCCATATTTACCTTTTGGGGGCGTTGGAAGTAGTGGATTAGGGAGTTATCATGGGGAAGAAAGTTTTCGGACTTTTTCACATTATAAAAGCATTTTGGCCCAATCTACGGCATTCGATATGAAAATTCGTTACTCTTCTACAAAAAGTGCTTTAAAATTCATACGAAAGTTGTTAAAATGATGATGGTGTTTATCAGTAGGCGTAGCCGTATGATAATAGCCCCTTCGCAATGGAAGGGGTTTTTCTGTTCGATGTTATGTATCATGCGAAAATGAATCAAACATACTACATAAAGAATAGAAGAGAACGCTGCTAAACAACCATTTTTGTTTGGATCGAAACAAAAAAATAGTCTATAGAACATAAATATTTATTCATGAATATAAAAATTAAAATTTAAGGTAGATAGGACGGGAAAATGAAAAAGATTATTAAAGTTGAAGCAGTAGAAAAACATTTTGGAAATCAAGTGATTATCCCACCTCTTTCTTTAGACATTAAAGAAGGGGAATTTTTAACGATTTTAGGACCGAGTGGTTGCGGGAAAACGACGTTACTTCGTATGATCGCAGGTTTTGAAACGCCAACTAAAGGGAATCTTTTATTAGATGATGAAAAGATTAACGATTTGCCACCATATAAGCGTCATATGAACTTAGTGTTCCAACATTATGCGCTATTCCCACATATGAATGTGGAGAAAAATATTTGTTTCGGTATGAAAATGCAGAAAGTACCGGCAGCAGAGCAGAAAGAGCGTGCTGAAGAGGCAATGCGTTTAACGCAGTTACTTGAGTTCCGTAATCGTAAACCTGCAAAGCTTTCTGGTGGACAACAGCAGCGTGTAGCAATTGCGAGAGCAATTGTAAATAACCCGCGTGTATTATTACTAGATGAGCCACTTGGGGCGTTAGACTTTAAGTTAAGAAAAGATTTGCAACGTGAATTGAAAAACTTACAACGTAATTTAGGAATTACGTTCATATACGTAACGCACGATCAAGAAGAAGCGATGAGCATGAGTGATCGTATTGTCGTGATGAATAAAGGACATATTGAACAAATTGGAACGCCGAAAGAAATTTACAATAAGCCGAAAACGATGTTCGTTGCGACATTTATCGGTGAAAATAATATTGTGAAAAACGGGGAAGGCTATGTAGCAATTCGCCCTGAAAACGTAAAGGTACGTTCGGTTGAAGAGCCGATTTTAAAAGAATACCATCTTGGACATATTGAAGACGTTGAGTTTGTTGGAAATATGGAAAAGCTTTATGTACGTGACGAGAAAACATCAGAATTACTAATGGCATATCAAACTGCTGAAGAAGCAACGCAGTGGAGCATTGGAGATAATGTATACGTAGGCTGGGAGCAAGAGGACGAGGTGACCTTAAATTGAAAAAAGGGAAATTACTCGCACTACCGACAGTCGCGTGGCTGTTAATCTTCTTCCTAATTCCCCTTCTGTTTGTATTGGCATTTGCCTTCATGCAGCGCGGAGCATATGGGACAGTGGAAATGCAATTTACATTAGAAAACATAGCGCGTGTATTTGATCCATTATATATGGGGACGTTATGGGAAACTGTTAAGATTGCAGTTATTACAACAGTAATCTGTTTAGTAATTGGTTATCCATTTGCGTATACAATTACGATTGTTGATCGTAAATATCGTTCCATTCTTTTATTATTGGCAACGATCCCGTTTTGGATTAACTTCCTTGTTCGTTCATACGCATGGATTGTTATTTTACGTTCACAAGGACTTGTAAACACATTGCTATTGAAACTAGGTATTATTAGTGAACCTTTAAATTTACTATATAATACACCTTCTGTAATACTCGGAATGGTCTATTCTTTATTACCATTTATGATTTTACCAGTGTATGCAGCAATTGAGCAGCTTGATAAGCGTAAGCTAGAAGCAGCTTATGATTTAGGGGCAACACCAGTAAAGGCATTTTGGAATGTTACAGTACCAATGACGATGTCAGGGATTGCTACTGGCTCTATTTTAGTGTTTGTTTCTTCTATCGGAATGTTTGTTGTATCAGACGTTATGGGTGGATCGAAAGTAGCATTAATCGGAAACGTAATTCAAAATCAATTCTTAGGAGCGCGTGATTGGCCGTTTGGATCTGCGTTATCTATGATTGTTGTTCTATTCTCTGTACTGTTAATTTACTTATATTATCGTGCAACGAAAGTATATAAATATGATGGGAACGGAGGGGAATAGGCAAAAATGAAGAAGTTTTTAGTTTCTTATTCTTGGTTAATTTTATTGTTCTTGTATTTTCCAATGATGGTTTTAATGGTATATTCCTTCAATGATTCTCGCATTAATGCGGAATGGGAAGGTTTTACATTCCATTGGTATACAGATTTATTTCAAAAGCAAGATGTTATTGATGCGTTTGTAAATAGTATGACGATTGCGATCATAACGACGATTGTAACGACAGTTCTTGGTGTGATTTTCGCGATTGCATTACATCGTTATAAATATCGTTATGAAGGGGCTATTAACGGTCTTGTGTATTTACCAATTTTAATTCCTGATATTTTAATGGGATTATCTTTACTTATCTTATTTAGTCAATTAGGTATGGAACTTGGCAAAACAACAATTATTATTGCGCACATTACATTTAGTATTTCATTTGTTGTCGTTATTTTAGCTGCACGTCTTTCTGGTATGGGACGTGATTTAGAAGAGGCTGCGAATGATTTAGGAGCAACGCCGTGGCAAACGTTTCGTTATGTAACGTTTCCAGCAATTGCACCGGGAGTTATTTCAGCTGCATTATTAACATTCACATTATCAATTGATGATTTTGTAATTAGTTTCTTCGTATCAGGACCAGGATCAACAACATTGCCATTATACATTTACAGTATGGTTAAGCGTGGAGTATCACCAGAAATTAATGCACTTTCAACAATTTTAATTGTAGCTATCGTAGGATTAATGGTTCTATCTGAAATCTTCCGTAACAAAGGTGCAGATGGTGAAGAAAACTCTGGAGGACACCTTCCTTTATAATACGAACGACATAGAAAGTACGAGGGGGTAATAAACCGATGAAATTAATGAAAAGATTAGCCGGCGCAGCAATTAGCTTTAGTCTTGTTGCTGGTGTACTTGCTGGTTGTGGTGAAAAGAAAGAAGAGTTAAACATTTATAGCTGGGCTGACAATTTTGATGAGCAAGTGCTAAGAGATTTTGAAAAGAAATATAACGTAAAAATTAACTATGATAAGTACGCAAGTAATGAAGAAATGCTTGCGAAATTACAAGCTGGTGGCGCGAAGTATGATTTAATTCAGCCATCAGATTACATGGTTAAAACAATGGCAAAAATGGATTTATTAGCGCCGTTAGACAAAAAGAATATCCCGAACATCGAAAATATGGTTTCTAATTTCAAAACACCGGCATTTGATCCAGAGAATAAATATTCTTTAGTATACACTTGGGGTGTAACAGGGATTGCATACAATAAAAAGTATGTGAAAGAAGCTCCTACAAGCTGGGCTGACTTATGGAATGAGAAATATAAAGGGCATGTAACTTTATTAAATGATTCTCGTGAAGTATTAGGTATGGGTCTTAAGAAGCATGGTTTCTCAAACAGCACGAAAGAAGATGCGCAGTTAAAGACAGCAGCAGATGATTTAAAGAAGCTGCTTCCAAACTTATTAGCATTTGATACAGATAATATTAAACAAAAATTCATTACAGAAGATGCTTGGATCGGAACAGTTTGGTCTGGAGATGCAGCATTTATCGCTAAAGATAATAAAGATGTAGAGTACGTTGTACCAAAAGAAGGCGGCACAATTTGGGCTGACACGTTAGCAATTCCAAAAGGTGCGAAAAACAAAGAGCTTGCAGAGAAGTTTATGAACTACTTACTAGATGAGAAAGTAAGTGTAAAAAACTACGAGTCAATTGGATACAGTAATCCAAATGAAAAAGCTCATCCTCTTCATAGTAAAGAATATCGTGATAACCATATGATTTTCTTAACGAAAGAAGAATTAGATCGTACAGAATGGCTTGTTGATGTAGACGATAAGTTAAAAGACTATGATCGTTATTGGACAGAGCTAAAAACAAAAGGTAAATAAGTAAGAGAATGCGGTTTCTAAAACAGAAATCGCATTTTTTCATAGTAGGAGGAAATCGTTTGAAAAAGAAGTTATATCAATATGAGGTAGTATGTATCGTTTTATTACTTGCTGTATTTGGCATTGTTGCTTGGCGTGTACATGCGGGTGGCGTTACAGTGATGGATACATATGTACGAGCATTAGTAAAAGGATTACAAACAGAAGGTTCGCTTACATTTTTTTCACATTATACAAAATTAGGGTCTGCTATTGGGATTGTAACTACGCTCGTTATAAGTTTACTTGTTTTTTGGAGAAAACGTTATTATGGTGCGATGATTGTATATCCAGTTGGTATTTTAGTAACACATCTTGTAAATAAAGGAATAAAAGAAATTGCGAAAAGGGAGCGTCCGTCGTTAAATGAAGCGTTGGATGCACTTGGGTATAGTTTCCCTAGTGGGCATGCAATGTTATCTATTATGACATTCGGGTTTCTTGCTTATATCATTGCGGCAAATTTGAAGAGTGTAACGGGGAAATATGTTATAACGATCTTGATGGGAATTTTAATTGTATCGATTGGGTTAAGCAGAGTTATTTTAAATGTGCATTATCCAACTGATATTTTAGCTGGTTATTGCGTAGGTGGTATTTTGTTAATTATGGCGATTTACTACCATCGTTTACTTACCGAGAGATTGGGGCTTAATAAAGAGAGATGAAAAAACGTCTAGAAAAACTATCATTATAGTGTTTCTAGACGTTTTTTGTTTGTACGAAGATGTGATACAGTATAAATGACAATTGAATTATTTAAAGTAGGTGAAAATGTTTGAAAACAAATGTACATAAAGTAGATAAGTGGGGGAAGTTAGGCGCTTTTTTGTATCAATTTCGTTATACAGTAATTGTAGCATTACTATTGGTTGCGATCGCACTCGGTATTTTCGCTCCAAAGCTTCCGGGAGTATTAGGTGGTGATGGCTTCCAAACGGAAGGAGACTATCAAAAAACGAAAGAAATTTTAGATAAAGATTTTAAGAGGTCTCAAGATACGCTGTTACTCGTCTTTGAAAAAAATAAAGGTGTTTCACATGAGGAATTTCAAAAGCAAGTAGAGGGAATTGTAAAAAATGTACAAGAGGAAGAGACTTATGAATCTTTCCATCACCCAGTGCAAAATAAAGAAATGTTACAAGATGATATCGGCTATGCGACAATTTTATTTTCCGGGAAAACAAACAAGGAACGAATGGAAAAGACGTTACAATTTGCTGATAAAATCGAAAAGGAAAGTAATGCAGAGTTAAAAGTAACACCTACAGGGTTTCCAAAAATTAATCAAGAGATTAATGAAAGAACGCAAAATGATTTAAAAGTAGCAGAGATGATTGGATTACCAATTGCATTTCTCGTATTACTATTTTCATTTGGTAGTCTTTTGGCATCTATTTTACCAATTGTAAATGGGGCACTTAGTGTTATTAGTACGATGGGCATATTATATTTTATAGGTAGCGATAAGGAACTATCTATCTTTGTGTTAAATGTTGCACCGATGATTGGACTTGCGTTATCTATTGATTTTGCTCTATTATTTGTAAATCGCTTTCGAGAGGAAGTTGCAAAGCGAACGGTAAAAGAAGCGATAGCAATTACATATCAAACAGCAGGGCGCGCAATCGTATTTTCAGGATTATGTGTATTTGTTGGATTATCTGGCTTGTTTTTCTTTAAGATCGATTATATTCAGTCTGTCGCAATTAGCGGAATGATTGTTGTCATTATGAGTATTTTATTCTCACTCACACTTCTGCCAGCGCTATTATCATTAATTGGTAAAAGAATATTAAAAAAGAATCAAGTAGCACATACACCGGCAAAGGCGTGGCGTAAATTTGCACAATTTGTAATGAAGCATCCAATTGCGATGATTATTGTTGTTACAACATTTATTGTGATTTGCTTATTACCATTACGTACAGCTAATTTACAGTTCCCTGACGTAGAAGCTTTACCTAAACAAAGTGATACAAGAATTGCATACGAGAAGTATGAAGAGGCATTTAATGAAACTGCAAAAACACATGCTGATGTTACGTTAGTAGTAGAGACGAAAAAAGATATGAAAGAAAAAGAAAGTTTACAAAAGGTAGAAGAAGTCGTTCAAAAATTAAAAGACGATAAAAAAGTGCATGAAGTAAGAAATTTATACGATGGGTTAACAGGTATGAAAGCAGATCAAGTTGCTGGAATATTAGCGTCGCCAGAAGCAGCGAAACTAGCTCCTGTATTTGAAGCATATACGAAAGAGAATAAGACGACAATAGAAGTCTTTTTGAAAACAAAACCACGTACTGAAACTGCTAAACAGTGGGTTCGTGATTTTAAACAAAATTATAAAGAAACAGATGTTACGTATTATCTAGGTGGAATGACGACATTCCAACAAGAGTTAGAAGATGAAATTAAAGATAAAGTTGCAATTGGTATGTCTGTTATATTTGGATCGACCTTTGTTATATTATTATTTGCATTCCGATCTATACTCATTCCGATTAAGGCGATTATTATGAATATACTTAGTTTAAGCGCAACAATTGGAATTGTTGTTTGGTTATTTGAAGGTGGGCATTTTGGATTAGAAGCGAGTCCTGTTCTATTTGTCTTACCAATCTTCATTTTCGGTCTCGTATTTGGACTTAGTATGGATTATGAAGTCTTTCTTATTTCACGTATTCATGAGCTATATGAAGAAACAGGAGATAATGATCAAGCGACGTTAGAAGGACTTGTGTCAACAAGTAGAATCATTACATCAGCTGCGTTAATTATGATTGTTGTAACTGGTGCGTTCGCTTTTACTGATATTTTACCAGTACGACAAATGGGGCTTGGCGTTGCATTAGCGATATTCCTTGATGCAACAATTATTCGTCTTATGCTTGTACCGAGTTTAATGAAATTGTTTGGAGACTGGAACTGGTGGTTACCATTTCAAAAGAAAAGAGAAAAATCATCGTAAAAAATACTCATCTATAAGATGAGTATTTTTTTATGAATAGCAAGACCTACATTTTGCAAATAGTATGTGATAAGAACATTACATATAAGTAGGTGAAGGCAATGTTTCGTTATTTTAAGTTTAAGCTAAATGATACAGTACAGTTTGCAGAAAACGATGGGCATATGTATCGCATTGTCGGTTATCGGTTAGAAAAAGGATTTTATCCAAAAGATGAATGGACTCATATCATTTATGAATTGCTTAGAGATTTTGATGGATATACGATGGATGCGGAAGAGGAGGAACTTGTAAAGGTCATTCAGGTAGAGGATGAGTATTACAAAATACAAGAGGTATCGGGCTATCGTTATCCAGTAAAAATGAAGCAAAAACAACAAGTGATGAAAGTAGAAAAGATGGATGATTTATTAGATACGTATAATGATTATAAAAGATTGGCGGATTTCTTTAAAGATTTATCCTATGAGCAAAAAGCGGACGAAGTATTGCAGGAAATGAAACGGCGTAGAGCGTGAGGGGACAGTCTACTATAAGACTGTCCTCTATTTTTGACGGTGCATCAAATTGTATTTTCCGTTACAATGAGAGAATCAATAGAAATAAGGTGATACAGTATGGAAACGAAGAAAAAAGGCGAATGGTGCGAAATTACTGTTCCAGCGAAATGGAATGGCAGAAGTATTGATTCGTTATTAAAAATAGAATGGGAAATACCGAAAAAGTTGTTACATCAGCTTCGTATGGAAAAAGGTGTTACCGTTAACGGGGAACAGAGAAGATGGAATGAACTTTTAAAAGAGGGCGATAAGTTACAAGTGCATATGTTTATAGAGGAAGCATACGATGTAGAGCCTGAGTATGGTGAATTACATGTAGTGTATGAAGATGATCACGTACTTATTGTAAATAAGCCTGAGAAGATGGATACGCATCCTGCTGAAAAAGGCGGGACGGGAACACTTGCAAACCTTGTTGCTTTTCATTTTCAAATGCAAGGTTTAGAGACGAAGGTTCGTCATATTCATCGGTTAGATAAAGATACGACAGGTGGTGTCGTGTTTGCTAAGCATAGAATTGCGGGTGCAATTATGGATCGTTTATTAATGGAACGAAAAATTAAAAGAACATATGCGGCGCTTGTGGAAGGAAAAGTGAAAAAGAAACAAGGAACAATTGACGCAGCGATTGGAAGAGATCGCCATCATGCGACGAGACGACGTGTTTCTCCAAAGGGAGACCAAGCAATCACATATTATAAAGTAGAGAAGTACTTTAAAAAACAAAATGCTACCCTCGTAACGTTACAATTAGAAACAGGTAGAACACATCAAATTCGTGTTCATATGAGCTACAATGGTAATCCATTAGTCGGGGATGTATTATATGGTGGGCAAACGCAATATATGTCCGGGCAAGCATTACATGCGATGAAAATAAACTTCTTACATCCAATTACGAAAGAAGAGATTGAAGTGGATGTACCATTTCCTATAAAATTAAATAATACAATGAAAGAATTTCAAAGAATGAATGCGTAAAATGTAAGTTTAAATTTGAGAAAAGTAAATTTTTGCAGGGATTTCTCTAAAAGAAGCGAAGCCGTTAAGAGAAAAGAGAGGTGAGAATTACTTGGTCAAATATAAATATATACTAGGAATATTTTTCGCTTGTCTTTTAGTTACTCTATGTCTCTATCCATATTTACCAAATCGTATGGCAGTACATTGGAATGAAAATGGTGGACCGAACGAGTTTATGAGTAAACAAGTTGTTATAGCATTTATTCCTTGTCTTATTACTTTTTTACATGGATGCGTGTATATTATTTCACATAATATATATAAGTTGAATGAAGGCGAGCATATCATTATAAGTGGATTTCTAAAGACGATTACTTTATTTATGTTGTTTATCCATATGCTCATTCTCTTTATTAATTTTGGAAGTGTGATATCCTTTCAGACAGGATTAACAATTGGGATTAGTATGTTTCTTTTTATGCTTAGTAAAGGGTTTAAAGAAGTTAAGAGTACGGAAAAAGACCCAATTCAATTACAAAAAATTCGTTTAGTGAGCAGGCGGATTTTTCAAGTGATGGCATGTAGTATATTGTTCTCATTGTTTTTGAACTTGAAATGGGGATTTTATGTGTTACTTACTGTAATAAGTTGTGGCTCTATTTTGTTTATGTTCTACATATTGTACTCATACATAATAGAAAGTTATGAAACATAAAAAAGAGTCTTCTCATTATGAGAAGACTCTTTTAATCTATTTACTTCGTAATAAATTGTTGTGTCCAGTAGTTGCCGCTTTCTACATAGCCAACACCGATGTGAGTGAAGCCGTTATTTAAGATGTTTGCACGGTGTCCAGCACTGTTCATCCAAGCTTGTACTACTTCTTCAGGTGTACGTTGGCCTTGAGCGATGTTTTCACCTGCAGACTTATAAGAAATACCAAATTTCTTCATCATGTCAAACGGAGACCCGTATGTAGGGCTGTTATGATCAAAGTAGTTGTTTTTTTGCATATCCTCAGACTTGATACGTGCTACTTTGCTTAATTCAGTATCGATTTGTAATGCTGGTAAGCCTTGTTTTGTACGCTCAGCGTTTGTTAATTCAACAACACGTTGTTCGAATTCGCTTAAAGATTTTGCTTCTTCAGCAGGCTTTTGCTCAGCAGGTTTTTGTTCAGCAGGTTTTTGAGTATTGTTGTTTTCAGCAGGCTTTTGAGTTTCTGGTTTTTGAACTTCTTCAGCAGGCTTTTGCTCAGCAGGTTTTTGTTCAACAGGCTTTTGAGTTTCTGGCTTAGCTGTTGGTTGCTCAGTTACAACATTTTCAGTTGGTTGTTGACCAGGAATGAAGCAGTTTGGTTGGAAATTTCCTTGTTGCCATTGTGCTAATGACTCAACTCCCATAGATTGTAAGAATGCTTGTAATTCTTGTTGGCTCATTTGCTTCATCATCACTTTTGAATGCTGAATATTTTGAACCTTTATGTTAGATGGTTGTACTGTTGCAGCTTGTGCATCTAAAGATGATACTCCTAGAGTAAGAGCTGTTGCAGCAGCTACAGATAATAAAACACGCTTTTTCATGATGTGTGTCCCCCTATATAAAGTTTTAATTTGTTTTCACACGATTTGTTTTTGACAGCCTGTCTGACTGACAAATTCATCGTAGCATACAATTTGCAAGAAAAAAGATGGAAAAAAATTCATAGACTTAAAATTTACCTAATTTATCCTAAGAGGGGAAAGGAGGGGAAATAAGAGAAACATAGAGTATAAAAGGAATTTTCAGCATTTTTATACTTCGTTTTAAGAGGGTGTTTTTGGATAAATGTACCTATAATGAAAATGAAGAATCCTATTGTATCAATGGTTTGAGCATTTTTTTGAGGAATATACTGGATTGATTTTTACAAAACTGTAATGTTTCTGTTGTTCTTTTTTATAATAAAGTAACATATTTTTAATGTTGTAGCGGACAAAAAAGCGGCTATCTCTTTACGTAGACGAAGGAGATAGCCGTTTTCTTATTATTACGTATGTTACGAGTTATTACGAGTTGGTTTCAATTGCTTCTAATAATAGATCTACAATGTGAATTCCTCTCATTTTATGAGAAAGACCTTCTCGCTCAATGCCTAATTTCATTTGTAATAAACAACCTGGATTTGCAGTAACAATGGTTGCTGCTTCTGTTTCATGCACACGGTCCATTTTATAATCTAGAAATTCCATTGATAACTCTGAATGAACAATATTGTAAATACCAGCAGAACCACAGCAGCGATCTGCATCTTTCATTTCACGGTATGTTGCGCCTTGAATTGCTTCTAGTAACATACGAGGTTCTGAAGATGTTCGCATAACATTGCGTAAATGACAAGAGTCTTGATACGTAATAATTTGCGACGGAAGTCGTAAGTCATTACGTTTATGGAAATCTAGTTCTACTAGAATAGCGGTAATATCTTTAATTTTAGAAACAAACTGCTTTGCGCGTTCAGCCCACTGTGGATCGTCTTTTAAAAGATAATCGTAGTCTACAAGGTAAGCTCCGCAACCACCGGCATTCGTAATAATATAGTCGATGTTTAAATCTTCGAATGCTTTTATATTGCGTTTCGCTAGTTCTTTTGCTCCGCTTTTCTCACCAGCATGTCCATGTAATGCCCCGCAGCAACTTTGTGTTTTCGGAATAACGATATCACAACCAGCTAATTGAAGAAGTTTCATCGTTGCGTTATTTGTTTCTAAAAACATCGTATCCATTAAACAACCTGTGAAGAATGCAACTTGTTTCTTCTTTGTACTTTCAGCAGGTAAAAATGCAGGACGATCTTTCATTGCTTTCATTTTAGGGACTTTTGGCAAAACGAGATCCATTGTTGCAAGTGTTTCAGGGAATAACTTCATAATCCCTGTTTTATGTGTTAGCGTTTGTAAACCAGAACGCTGATAAAATCCGATTAGTCCTGTTAATGTTCTCATTCGATTTTGATGCGGGAATAGTCCTTCAAAAACGACTTTACGAACGGCTCTCACTGGCACCGAGAACTTTTTATTTTGATTTATAATATCACGAGTTTCTTCTAATAAATGTCCATAATTCATACCAGATGGACAAACAGGTTCACAAGCACGGCAGCCGAGGCAAACATTTAATGTGTTTTCAACATCTTCATCTGGCTCAATTAAACCGTCAACGACCGCTTTCATTAATGCGATACGTCCTCGGGGTGAATGTGATTCTTTATATCCAGATTGGATATAAGTAGGGCAAGTTGGTAAGCAGAAACCGCATCGCATACAGTTTAGTAGTTCATCTTCACTTAATCGTTCTTTAAATTCCTTTTGAATGTTTTCTTTATTTAAGGTTGTCATCGTTCAACCACCACTCTTTTGCGAGTGTCTTTCGCGAACATCTTGCCTGGATTCATAATGTTATTCGGATCGAAGGCTTGTTTAATTCCTTGCATAGCAGCGATACCTTCTTTACCTAATTTCATTTCTAAATACGGAGCTTTCATCGCACCAACGCCATGTTCACCAGTAATTGTGCCACCAAGTTCGATTGCTTTTGCAAATATTTCAGCAAAAGCTTGTTCAGCCCTGTGCATTTCTTCTTCATTACGAGCATCTGTCATACAAGTTGGATGTAGGTTACCATCACCAGCATGTCCAAACGTACAAATAGGAATATTATATTTTTTGGCAATCGCATTAATTGCTTCAACCATTGGAGCTATCTGTGAACGTGGTACCGTTGCATCTTCCAGTATTGTTGTAGGTTTTAGTCTTGCAAGTGCTGATAGTGCACTACGGCGAGCTGTCCGAAGCGCATCTGCTTCTGCTTCATCTTTTGCAACGCGAACATCGACTGCATTCATAGAACGACAAACGTTAGCCATTTTTTCAATATCTCGATTGACAACTTCGGGCGGGCCGTCTTGTTCAATTAATAAAATTGCTTTTACGTCAGTTGGCAAACCGATTTGTGCAAATTCTTCTACTACTTCGATTGTTGGTTGATCTAAAAACTCAAGTGTCGCTGGAATGATTTTATTTGCAATAATAGAAGAAACAGCACGTGCAGCTTCATTAATATCTTCATATAGCGCAAGCATTGTTTTCTTCGTTTCAGGCATAGGAACAAGTTTTAATATTGCTTCTGTTACGACGCCAAGTGTTCCTTCAGAACCGATAAATAACCGAGTTAAATCGTAACCAGCTACATCTTTTGCTAATTTACCACCAGTGCGAATAATATCACCATTTGGTAAGACAAGTTCAAGACCCATCACATAATCACGTGTTACGCCATATTTTAATCCGCGTAAGCCACCTGAGTTTTCATTAATGTTACCGCCGATTGTAGAAATTTTCATTGAGCTTGGATCTGGTGGATAAAATAAACCTTTTTCTTCTACCGCTTTAATAATATCAAGTGTAATGACACCAGCTTGTACAGTAATTGTTAAATTCTCTTCATCAATTTCTAAAATGTTATTCATATGGCGGAAGATAAGGACGATACCGCCTTCAAGTGGGCATGTTCCTGCGCAAAGGTTTGTTCCAGAGCCACGAACATATACAGGAATTTTATGAGTGTTACATACTTTTAACACGTCAGCTACTTCATTTGTATTACGAGGAGCAATGACTGCATCAGGCATTGCTTGGAAGTTTGGAGTGGCATCATAACTATACGTTAAACGCCCCATATTGGATGTATCTACATTATCTTCGCCAACAATGGATACGAATGAATGAATAATTTGCTTTTCTAACATTGGAAATCCCCCTCAAACTGTTAACGTATTTAATCAGTATAAAAAACGTTGTAACAGTGCTTTCATTATAATGATAAAAAAGTTGGGGGATTCTTTCTATGTATAATCATCTAAAGATTAATCTGTTTTATCATTCTTTTTTGTATGATTATCTAATAAGAGTAGCGAGAAGTATAAAATATGTAAGTCTTTGAATTGTTTCGGGTCAAGTCCTGTATGCTCCTCAATCTTTTTAAGTCTGTAATGCAAAGTGTTAATGTGTATATGTAATTGTTCAGCTGTTTGCTTATAGGATTGGTTATAATCGATAAATAAGCGTAAAGTGTGCATAAGCTCAGGAAATGATAGTAAGTTTTCGATCGTTCGTCTTAGAAACTGTTCCCGCGTTTCTGCAGAAATATCTTGTAAGCACATTTCTAAGCGTAAATCTTCATTAAATATAATTTGTTTCGTTTCAAGTGATACGGAAAGGGCTTGTAATGCTTGTTCGTACGATAAGTTCATATTGCTTGGCGTAACGGATTGTCCAATCCCGATATATAAAGGAATAGAAAACGAATTTTCACAGTCTTGTTTTAATCGTGTTAAAAATTGATACGTTTGCTCTTTGGAGTTCGTGGCTGTAAATAAAATAAATCGATCGTTTCCCCAGCGAACAAATAGATGCTCTTTTGTTAATAGATTGCGTACGTGTTGCCAAATCTTACGCTGAAGCATCGTGTCATTTTGATCGATAGAGAACAAAATGAGTTGTTTCTTCTTATATAAATCAATACCAAGTGTTTTTGCGCGATCGAGAAAGCTTGGAGACCAGTCTGTATTTTGGAGCCAATCAAAGACAAATGCTTCATAAGAACGGTGTTCGAGTTCTAGTTGTTCTAAAAAGTAGTTTTCGTGAATGAGTAGTTCGGTCATTTTACGTAATATTTCTCCGTATTGTGAAATGTTTTCAGGTTCGCCTGTAATTCCAATGACACCAATTACTTCGTCATGAAATAGTAAGGGGAGGTTCATACCGGCCTTTACGCCTTGCAAACGTCGCTCATCTTCTTTTGTAATAATGACAGTTTTCTTTTGTTTCGCGCATTGGAGTGCACCTTCATGAAATTGACCGATTCTTTTTACATCTGTACTTGCGATAATAACGCCTTGTATATTAATAATAATGATATTTTCTTTAATTAGTCTGCGTACTTCTCGTACAATTTTATTCGCTAAATCAGGAAAAAGCATAATTTGCACACCTCAAATTCTATTTGTTGTACATTATATATGTAAATGAAGTAAGAAAGGGAAATTTCACACTTTCCACACATTTATTTGTTATTTTACAATTATAACGAAATCATCCGAAGATGGAGGGAATCTTTTGAGAAAGTATGTTTTTCTTCTCTGTTTTTTATTTCTATTAGTAGGGTGTCAAGGAAGTTCATATACACCTATTGCTAAAGATAAAAGTGTTATTATAACAACGAATATAAAAGAAGGTAGTATTAGTTTTGTTGACAAACAAACTAAAAAATTAATTACGACATGGGAACTTAATGAACCAATGGCAGGAGTTGCACTACTTCCAAACGGCGAGGACATACTTGTATATGGGAAGCAGTTAGAGTACATGTATGTATATTCACTAGCAGAAGGAAGGCAAGTGGACAAATATAAAACTGGAAAAGGCATTGTAAATGTAATTGTATCCGAAGATAAAAAGCAATTATTTGCTGCCGATCAAACTGCTCAAAAGGTAAGGTTCTTTACGATAAAAGGGAAAGAGACAGGGAGTGTGTCAACCGGAAAAGGCCCAATAACGATGGTAGAGTACCATAACCAGTTATCTGTATTAAACTTTTATGATACGAAGTTAACGACAATTGATACAAAGAAAAAAGAAGTGATACAATCCTTTATGATTCCCCCAGCATCAACGGGAGCGACAATTAGCTCAGGTGGGAAAGAAATATGGATTGGCGGACATGGTGATGGAAATCAAGTCAATGAGAAAGTATTAGTGTATTCATTGCAGAGCGGAGAAATGGTACGTTCTTTACATGCTCCGTTTATGCCTGTGAATATAACGAAGGATGATAAGTATGTATATGCATTAAGTCACGGTTCGAATACGCTTAGAAAGTTTGATGTTAGCACGTATAAAGAGGTGCTTTCTGTAGAAGTAGGATCGAACCCATTTGCATTTTTGAAGAGCGGAGCAGAAGGATACGTAGCAAGCTATGATAGTGATGAAGTGTGCATCATAGATATGAAGAATTTGAAAATAAAACAAACAATTAAAGTCGGAAAAGGGCCGTTTCAACTCATAGAGAGAGAAGGGAAGGACAATGAGTAAATATAGGGTGCTAGTTGTAGATGATGAAAGTGATATGAGGCAGCTTGTTGGAATGTACTTAGATAATTTCGGATACGAGTGGGGAGAAGCTGAAAATGGAAAAGAGGCTCTAAAAAAATTAGAGACGGATCATTATGATTTCGTTGTATTAGATATTATGATGCCAGAGATGGATGGACTTTCAGTTTGTAAAGAAATTAGAAAAACGTCGGATGTACCAATTATATTTTTAACAGCAAAAGGTGAAGAGTGGAATAGGGTGAACGGCTTACGTATGGGAGCAGATGATTATATTGTAAAGCCATTTAGTCCTGGAGAGTTAATTGCTCGTATGGAAGCTGTGTTAAGACGTTATACAAAGCAAGAGCAACAAGAGGAGATTCAGTTTGGACCGATCCTTATTAATGAAAAAAGTAGGAAGATTGAGGCTGATGGTGAGCCGATTTCTCTTACAGTAAAAGAGTTTGATTTACTCTATTTTCTTTGCCAACATACGGGCCAAGTATTTAGCCGGGAACAATTGCTGGAAAAGGTATGGGGATATGATTATGCCGGAAGTACAAGAACAGTAGATACGCACGTGAAAACGATGCGTTTGAAGCTTGGAGAAAGTGGAAACTACATTCAAACCGTTTGGGGTGTAGGCTATAAATTTGAGGTGTAACGTATGTTTACGATGGTACAGAAGCTTTGGCTTACAGTAGTATGTGCAGTATGTGTAACAGTTTCCTTTCTTTATTTTGTATCTTTATACTCGTATGAAAAACTATACGTTGATAATTTAAAAGATTCATTAGTAATGGAAGGGAAGCGTCTTGCTGCGCAATATGATAAGCGTGAAGGCATATCAACTTTTGAAGAGAAAGTAAGAGCATTTGATCAAATATCTAGTTCAGACGTTCTTTTCGTATCTAATCCGCGTGATTTAAGCGCGTGTTTACCTTTTGATGTTCATCATCATTCTCTTATAAGTGAAGGGGACAGGCAAGCATTATTAGATGGGAAAACTGTGACAAAGATAGGATATGAGGAACATTTTGACCGAAATATTATGGGGGTTGTCATCCCTGTTTTAGAAAATAAAAAATTAGTTGGCATCGTATATTCTTATATTCCTTTAAAAAGTATAAAAGACTTAATATATGATATGGGCCTTATTTTAGCACCGTTAGCACTTGCTATGACTTTACTGACAATATGGATTGGTAGAAAGATTATTATTGCTATTACGAGACCGCTTTCGCAAATGGAACGAGTTGCTAATCATTTGGCTACAGGAGATTTCTCAGAACGGATTACAATTTCTTCGGAAGATGAAATTGGACGGTTAGGAAAAGCATTTAATAAAATGGCAAATTCTTTAGAGACAGAAGACGTAAAGCGTAAGGAATTTTTAGCTAACGTTTCGCATGAACTAAGAACACCGCTTAGTTATATAAAAGGATATAGCGAAGCTATTTTAGATGGTATAGCGAAGGGACCACAGCAAGAAAAAGTAACACAGCTTATTCATAAAGAAGCAGGTCGTATGCAGCGTCTCGTTCATGATTTATTAGATTTAGCACAATTAGAAGGTGAACATTTTCCATTAAAGAAACAACCTATCGTTTTTTCACAACTCATTGAAGATGTGTTAGATACGTATGAGATTAAGTTTATAGAAAAGAAAATTCGTATTTCAACGAATTTAAATCCAGAAATCATTGTAATGATTGATGAGGATCGTATGCAACAAGTACTTCATAACGTGTTAGATAATGCGATACGGTATACAAATCAAAACGGGGATATTGTGATAACACTCAGGCAGATAGATGATTACTGTGAATTAAACATAAAAGATACAGGAATCGGTATTGAAACAGAGCATTTAGAAAATCTTGGTGAACGTTTTTACCGCGTTGATAAAGCAAGAAGTCGTCAACATGGTGGAACAGGTTTAGGCCTTGCCATTGTCAGACAAATTGTTCATATCCATGATGGACAGTGGCGAATTGAAAGTGAAAAAGGGAATGGAACGACGGTTAGTATTAAATTGAAAATACAAGTTGAAGAAAGCATGTTCTAACGTGAAGGATATGCTTTTTTTCATGAATACATATAAATTAATAGCAAATAAATATTAAGAATTTGACGATTTTATGAACAAAACATTTGTACTTCTTACCAATTCGTTCTAAAATAGTTATGATGCAAAGTTCTTATAAATCGTTTCAATTGTTGTTTGGAAGATACTGAGGTGATTTAACTGGAGTACAAATCTATTAAACCGAAAAAGATTTACGAAGAAGTATCTGAAGCTATTTTAACAATGATTAAAAATGGTACGTTAAAACCTGGTGACAAACTACTTCCTGTACATCAATTAGCTGAGCAGTTTCAAGTTGGTAGATCTGCTGTTCGTGAAGCGTTAAGTGCGCTAAGAGCAATGGGCTTAATTGAGATGAAACAAGGAGAAGGTACATATGTGAAGAATTTCGATTCTTCTTCATTAACAAAATCATTAAACAATAAATTATTAATGAAGAAAGAAGATATTTTGAACTTATTAGAAGTACGAAAGGTGCTTGAAGTGGGGGCAGTTCGAGCAGCTGCGGCAAAGCGTACGGAAGATAATTTGCAAAATATGAAGCATTGGTTAGATGAAATGGCAAAGAGCATTGGAGATGAAAAGGCTGGCGAAAAAGCAGATTTTCAGTTCCATATGGGAATTGCGGAGTCTTCGCATAACAACATTTTGCTTGAACTCATGAATCACGTTTCAGAGATGATTGCTGAAACGATTGGTGAATCAAGACGCATTATTTTATATGGTGAACAAACAACATCAGAACGACTTATAGAAGAGCATCAAGTTATATATGATGCAGTGTTAAAGCAAGATGTAGAATTAGCGCAGCAAGCAATGCTAGATCATTTAACAAATGTAGAACACATTGTCACAGGTAAAAACGATATAAATTCGTAATTTAATCTTTTAAAAATCAAATTTTTTGATAAAATAGAGAGAGATTAAGTAAGCGTTTTCTTTAGAAGAGGGAGAGGATAGGCCATGGTTGAGCCTACTTCTTCTTTCTTTAGTCATCTGATGACCATATGTTTGTTGGTGGAGTTGTAAAAAGGGGGAGTAATAGTTATGAAAGTTACTTTATTTGTTACTTGTTTAGTCGATATGTTTGAAACAAACGTCGGCAAAGCAACAGTTGAAGTGTTGGAGCGTTTAGGTTGTGAAATTGAATTTCCAGAAGCACAAGTTTGTTGTGGTCAGCCTGCTTATAATAGCGGCCATGTAGAAGCAGCAAAAGAAGCGATGAAACATATGATTGAAACTTTCGAAGATGCAGAATATATCGTTACACCATCTGGTTCTTGTGCGACAATGTTTCATGAGTATCCGCATGTTTTTAAAGATGATCCGAAGTGGGCTAAACGTGCACAAAAGGTCGCTGATAAAACATATGAATTGACGCAATTTATTGTAGATGTTTTAAAAGTGACAGATGTTGGTGCAAGTTTACCAGGGATCGCTACTATTCATAAATCTTGTCATATGACACGCCTGCTTGGAGTAAAAGAGGCACCAGGAATTTTATTATCAAATGTAAAAGGATTAACTGTGAGAGAACTGCCAAATGCACAAAATTGTTGTGGGTTTGGGGGAACGTTTTCAGTGAAGATGACTCCAATTTCTGAGCAAATGGTAGATGAAAAGGTAGATAGTGCAATGGAAACAGGTGCTGATTATTTAATCGGTGCAGATTGTGGGTGTTTGTTAAACATTGGCGGACGTATTGAGCGTTTAGGAAAAGAAATAAAAGTAATGCATATTGCTGAGGTACTGAATAGTCGCTCATGAAGGGGGAACATAAGCTATGTCTATGAAAATCAGTGAGAAAAAATTTAATGATCGCGTTGGCGATGGAATTCAAGATTCTTTTATGCGCGGAGCGGTATCTTCTGCACAAACGCGCTTATATACGAACCGCTTAAAAGCAGCGGATGAATTAGGAAATTGGGAAGAGTGGCGTGAACTAGGTGAACAAATTCGTCAACATACGCTAGAAAATCTTGATTATTACTTAATGCAGTTAAGTGATAATGTATCAAAAAGAGGCGGACACGTGTACTTTGCGAAAACGAAAGAGGAAGCAGCAAAGTATATTCAAGACGTTGCAAAAAAGAAACAAGCGAAGAAAGTTGTAAAATCAAAATCAATGGTAACTGAAGAAATTAGTATGAATCATGCCCTTGAAGAGATTGGTTGTGAAGTGTTAGAAAGTGACTTAGGAGAGTATATCTTGCAAGTAGATAACGATCCACCTTCACATATTATTGCGCCTGCACTTCATAAAAATAGAACGCAAATTCGTGATGTATTTAAAGAAAAGCTTGGCTATGAAAATTCTGATGATCCATACGAAATGACAAAGTTTGTTCGCAAGCAACTTCGTGAGAAATTTATGGATGCGGAAATTGGTGTAACAGGTTGTAACTTTGCAGTTGCAAATACTGGTTCTCTTTGTTTGGTAACGAACGAAGGTAATGCCGATCTTGTTATGTCGATTCCGAAAACTCAAATTGCAGTAATGGGTATGGAACGTATGGTTCCAACAATGGAAGAATTAGATGTTTTAGTTGGTTTACTATGTCGTAGTGCAGTAGGGCAAAAATTAACAAGTTATGTAACTGTAGCGGGACCAATTCAAGAAGAGGAAGTAGATGGACCAGAAGAATTCCACTTAGTTGTTGTTGATAATGGCCGCTCTCAAATTCTTGGCTCTGAATTCCGCTCAGTATTGCAATGTATTCGTTGTGCTGCTTGTGTTAACGTATGTCCTGTATATCGTCACGTTGGTGGACATTCGTATGGTTCTATATACTCAGGACCAATCGGAGCGGTATTAACTCCACTTTTAGGCGGATATGATGATTACAAAGAGCTTCCTTATGCCTCTAGTTTATGCGGAGCGTGTACAGAAGCTTGTCCAGTAAAAATACCATTGCATGATTTATTATTAAAACATCGTCAAGTAATTGTTGAGCAAGAAGGACGTGCTCCACTTGCAGAAAAATTAGCAATGAAAATGTTTAGTATGGGTGCATCTTCAGCAGCTTTATATAAAATGGGATCAAAAATGGCGCCAGCAGCAATGAGTCCATTTACATCTGGTAACCGTGTATCAAAAGGTGTTGGGCCACTTAAAAACTGGACAGATATTCGTGAATTCCCAGCTCCAAGTAAAGAACGGTTCCGTGATTGGTATAAAGATCATAAGAAAGGCGGGGACAAATAATGACAGGATTAATTCAAAACCGTGAGTCCTTTCTAGATAATATTGCAAAAGAACTTGGACGTGAGCGGAAAACGGAGGGCGTAAAGCGTCCAGCATGGAAAAGTAATGTGAATGTAGAAACGCTAAAAGATTATTCACAAGAAGAATTGTTAGAAGTATTTAAAAATCAATGTACAAACATTCATACAACTGTAGTGGAAACGACAAACGACCGTTTACGTGAGGATATTCAAAAAGTAATCGTGGAAAACGGCGGGGGACCTATTATGTTATCGGCAGATGAACGTTTTGATTCTTATGGATTGACTTCTTTATTTAAAGAAGAGCTTCCAAAGCAAAATGTTGAAGTGAATGTGTGGGATCCTGAGAAAAAAGAAGAGAATATGCGTATCGCAGAAAGAGCGAATATTGGAATCGCATTTAGTGATTATACTTTAGCTGAATCTGGTACGATTGTGGTACAAAGTCATAAAGGTCAAGGACGTTCTTTACACTTTTTACCGACGGTCTACTTTGCTATTATTCCACGTGAAACACTTGTGCCTCGTATTACACAAGCAGTTCAGGATATGAACACACGTGTAGAAAATGGTGAGACAGTGGCATCTTGTATTAACTTTATTACAGGACCTAGTAACTCAGCAGATATTGAAATGAATCTTGTTGTCGGAGTACATGGACCATTAAAAGCAGTATATTTCATCGTATAAAAGAGGGGAAAGCAGGCCAGAAAATGGCCTGCTTTTTTAATAGAATAGAGATAATATGAAGTAGAAGTTCTCTCCTTTTTTTGCTATGTTCTTCTGGAAAGGAGAGGAAGGGATGTTCACTTATTTATATGCATTGTTAGTGGGGATGGTGTTTGGTTCTTTTTTTATGGTAATTGCGATGAGAGTGCCACTAGGTGAGTCTATCATTACCCCGCGTTCACATTGTCATTATTGTAAGTATGTGCTAAAGCCAAAAGAATTGATCCCAATCATTTCATTTTGTATACAAAGGGGACGTTGTACGAATTGTAAGAGGGCTATTTCAATTTTGTATGTAGTATTTGAACTTGTAACCGGAATGATATTTCTTCTTACTGTATACATGATTGGGGTGGAACGAGAGCTTATTATTATTTTATCGCTATTTTCATTACTTCTTATTATTTCAGTTACAGATTACATATATATGTTAATCCCAAATCGTATTTTAGTTTGGTTTGCCTGTTTGCTCATTTTAGAATGTATTTTTGTACCGTTAGTCACTTGGACAGATAGTATAGTTGGTAGTAGCGTTATATTCATTTTGTTATATTGCATGCAAAAGATATATCCAGAAGGGCTTGGTGGAGGGGATATAAAATTACTTTCGTTGCTTGGATTTATAGTGGGACTAAAAGGGATTTTTATGATTTTATTTTTAGCATCTTGTTTTAGTCTTTGTTTCTTTGGAGCTGGTATAGTATTAAAACGTATGAAAATGAGGAGCCAAATTCCGTTTGGTCCTTTTATTAGCCTTGGGGCAATATGTTACATGTTGGTCACGTATACAAAATAGAGAGGGGATAGAAAATGAATGTATATATGGATGATCAAAGAAGTTGCCCGTACGGGTATGTACCGGCAACTACAGTAGAATGTGCTTTGCAAATGGTTCGGGATTATGAGGTGAATATTCTTTCCCTTGACTTTAACATGGGATGGGGAGAAAAAAGTGGATTAGATTTTGTAGAAGTTTTTTGTAAAGAGGGTTTATATGTAAATGAAGCTCACCTTCATATGAATGATGTCATCGGTATGCACAAGATGAAACAGAGGATTAATAAGGGAAAGGAAGAAGGGGAAATTAATCCTCACCTTGTTGTTAAATATGTGGGGAGCTAAAAACTCCAAAGTAAAACTTTGGAGTTTTTAATGTTTCATATGCGCTTGCAACGGAATGATTTCTTCTTGTTGAGCTGCTACTAGTTCAGTTTCTTCTTGTTTCACGTCAGGTACTTTCTTTGTTAAGTAATGGTAAACCATACCAACAAATACAGACCCACCAATAATGTTACCGATTGTAACTGGAATTAAGTTATGAATAGCACCTGTAAAAGAAATTGTCTCCGGATGCGGTGAAATTAAAGATAAAGCAAACAGTGATAAGTTTGCAATGCTATGCTCGTAACCAGATAAGAAGAATGTGAAAACGAGTAGCATCATCATCATAATTTTTGCTGTATCACCTTTCA
Organism: Bacillus cereus; assembly: GCF_007678085.1. Taxonomy (GTDB): domain Bacteria; phylum Bacillota; class Bacilli; order Bacillales; family Bacillaceae_G; genus Bacillus_A; species Bacillus_A cereus_BE. The sequence continues at coordinate 561,750 of NZ_VEDW01000003.1, forward strand.
CTTGAGAAGGTAAGAAACACGCAAGACATACAAGCCAGTTACATAAAATTGCTTTAAAGAATAATTGCATTGTAGGTGTATTCATTTTTCCTTCTACTACTTTATTCATGAAATGACCGTGATCAATTGCTTCGAAAATTCCAGTTGCATAAAATAGTAAGGCAAAGAATAAAGCTCCAGCTAAATTCCCGGCATAACAAGCGACCCAGTTACGAAGTGTATCAGAAATCGTTGTTTCTTTTCTTAAAGTTGCTACAGTGAAGTACATTGTGTTGCCAGTAAACAATTCAGCACCGCCATATATAATAAGTACGAGGGCAATTCCGAAAAACATAGAAGCAGCTAAATAAGTTGCTGGTGAATCTGCAATGTGAAAAAAGTTACCTAATTTAAAACATAGTACAATAATAAAACCGATATAAATACCCGCAAGTGCGGCACGAATGAAATATTGCATCGGGTTTGTATCTAGCATTTGTTTTTTGCTCTTAGCCAGTTTGACAACATAATCTAATCCTTGTTCTAGCATGAGTAATACGCTCCTTTAGTACATCATCTATAAATACTCTTTATATGAATAAAGTACATGGATTCGATCATAGTTTCAATAAGTTTGTGCAATGTTTCACAAAAAGGACATACATACATCAAGAAAACGTTTGCAAAATGTAGTACAATAGAAATTTTTCTGGACATTGAGAGGAAGAAAGGAAAAAGAAAAAGCGCTGTAATTACAGCGCTTTTTCGTCTAAATTCTTTTCTACTTTTACTTCTACTTCTTTCGAGAAGAACCAGCCGCCAACTGCGATTCCAACTAATACAATCCAGAATGTAAGCTTCCAAGGTGTAGATTCTGGGAATGAATGCGGAATTACATTTAATGCAGGGTGTGCTAAAGTATAAACTGCTAGTTTCACACCAACCCAACCTACGATTAAGAATGCTGCAGTTTCAAGTCCTGGTTTACGTTTTAAGATTTGTACGAAAGCAGTTGCTGCAAATCGCATAATGATTAATCCGATAAGTCCACCTACAAAGATAACAACGAATTGCCCAGTATCAAGACTACCAATTGTACCTAATCCTGTTTTCGGTAAAGTCATTGCTAATGCAACAGCAGCTAAAATTGAATCAACTGCGAAGGCGATATCAGCAACCTCAACTTTAAATACAGTCCACCAAAAGTTCTCTTGTTTTTTCTTTGCTTCTTTTTCTTCTGTTTCTTCATCCGTATTCTTTTTAACATACGTTTTAAATAAGTGATTACCAGCGATAAACATAAGGTAAATGGCACCGATTGCTTGCACTTGCCATACGTCGACTAGGAACGAAATCATAAATAATGATCCGAAACGGAAAACAAATGCCCCCGCTAATCCGTAAAATAGTGCTTTCTTTCGTTTTTCTTCTGGTAAATGTTTTACCATAATTGCAAGAACAAGAGCGTTATCAGCCGCTAAAATCCCCTCTAGTGCAATTAGGATGAGTAATACCCAACCATACTCCAATAATAATGATACATCCATGTACATTCTCCTCTCATTTCTATAAGTACTAAATAAGTGAAGAATTTCCCCACTATTTAGTTTCCCCATACTCCTGCCTATTAACTTTGGAAGAATTTGGTAATGAATACAAAAAAGACCTCTGCCGTTAATAGGCAAAGGTCTTGCTAGACATATGTAATGAAAATGCCAACAAAGCCGGAAGAACTAAGTTCTACGTAATGACGACTTTGTTTCCAAGAAATATTCTTGGACGCTACTCCCCTTTGGAGATATGCTATTGTACTCTCATTATATGGATAAATTATACGGTTGTCAACCTGTTAAAATATCTTCATTCGGATATTTTATTTTTCTGTTCTTTTTACGTGCAAATGAAAAAGCAAGTGTTAAAGGTCCCATTTTCCCGAAAAACATCATAAAGATGATAATAGCTTTTCCGATCATCGTTAAGTGTGGTGTGAAATTCATACTAAGACCGACAGTCCCAAATGCTGAAAATACTTCGAAAGCACTCATCAATAGAGGAACTCGCTCAGTAATACTTAAAATTAAAATAGCAAAAAAGATAAATGAAATGGAAATAATAGTGATGGTCAATGATTTGACGATGAGAGTATCTTTAATAGATTTTTTAAACACGACAATATCATCTTGTTCTTGTAAAAATTTAAATACCCCAAAAAACATGATTAAAAAGGTTGTTAATTTAATTCCACCCCCGGTTGAGGCACTACCAGCGCCAATAAACATAAGGAGCATCATTAATAGTAGGGAAGGCTTTGATAATGCAGAAATATCAACTGTATTAAACCCCGCAGTTCGAGTTGAAACGGCCTGGAAATAAGCGGCCATTCCTTCTTCAAATGGGGTAAATCCTCTCATAGAAAAAGAATTGTGGAACTCGAATATAAAAATAAAAATAGTCGCAATAATATTGACGATTAGGGTAGAAGAGAGCATAAGTTTTGAGTGTAATGTAAGGTTTTTAAAATTTTTCTTTCTTTTTATATCTACGATTACTGTAAAACCAATCCCACCTAAAATAATGAGGGAAGAAATAACGAGATTGACAAGAATGCTATGAGAATGGGACATTAAATTATCGCTCCACACAGAAAAACCAGCATTGTTAAAAGCAGAGATGGAATGAAAAAAACTATAATAGATCCCTTTAGCAATACCGTATTTTGGTACCCATTCAAAAGAAAGAATCAAAGTAGCGATACATTCGACTGTAAAAGAAAATAAAAATAATGCTTTGGCAAGTCGAATGACGCCTCCAATATTCGTTTGATTTAACGCTTGTTGCAGTAAAATTCGGTTTTGAAGACCAATTTTTCTGCCGAGCATAATCGCAATTAAAACGGCAAAGCTCATAATGCCAAGTCCGCCCACTTGTATAAGCGTTAAAATGACACATTGGCCAAATAAGGTAAATACTTTACCAGTGTCCACAACACCAAGCCCTGTAACTGTACAAGCAGAAACGGTTGTAAATAAAGCATCCAGCCATGAAATAGACGTTGTTGTAGCAATTGGTAGCTTTAATAAGCATGTACCGATAATTGATAACATAATAAAAGACAAAGTAAGAACACGGGGAGGACTCATGCTAATATTAATCCGTTTCATGTCACATATCGTTCCTTTCAGTTTGCTCTTATTAGTATGTGAAAAAGCATGATTATGTATGTTAAAAATAGAAAGAGGCAGAGAATATCTGCCTCTAAGCCATATGTTATAGTATTATCCACGTAATTGTTGTTGAGCTAAAGCAACAAGTCGTTTCGTTACTTCACCGCCAACTGAACCGTTAGAACGAGATGCTGTATTAGAGCCTAAGCTAACACCAAATTCTTGTGCAATTTCATATTTAAATTGTTCAAGTGCTTGTTCTGCACCTGGAACTAGTAATTTGCTTGTTTTTACCATGTTGATACACATCCTTATGAGTAGTCCAGTTCAGCTAAGTACCTATCTAAACTGGTAACGTTATTTTATGTGGAAATGACGTACTCATACGCGGAAGTAATCGGTGTGATTAGAAGTTATTGGATAGAAAAAAGAGTAGCAAATTTGCTACTCTTTTTTCAGTATTGTCGCTGTACCTTCTACGACAATATCACCTGATTGATTATATATGTTTGTTTGCAATGTAATGATTTTTTTATCGTCCCGTTTTTTAATAACTTCTGCCACAACGCGAAGTGTATCGCCTATTTTGACAGGAGCACGGAATGAAACGTTTTGAGATAAATAAATCGTGTTTTTGCCAGGGAGTTTCGTTCCAAGAATCGTCGAAATGAAACTAGAAACGAGCATGCCATGAGCAATACGTTCTTTAAACATTGTCGTTTTTGCAAAAGAATCTAAAATATGAATAGGGTTCACATCTCCAGTTAATTTTGCAAAATTGATAACGTCCTCATCCGTAATCGTTTTTGTAAGGGATGCTTGATCACCGACTTGAATCTCATCATAACGAAGCTCCGGAACAGTTTGTGCTTCTTGAAATGGATTCATTTTGGCCTCCTTCTTTTCCATATCGAAAAATGCCAGCCATCTTGATGTAGTAGGAGGAAGAAAGAGTTTTGTTTGTGCTGCAGTTAGCTCCCACATTTTTCTTACTTGATGGAAGTAAATAAATTTTTTGAGTTTTCCTCGAACTGCTTTGCGAGTTCTAGTTGTTTGGACTTGAACTCCCCCAAAAAAACTTCTAACTGTTTTTGAACCTCTTCACGTTGTAATTGTTGTTGTTCAATAAATTGTTTTGTTGTTTCTTCAAATTGACCGCTAGTTTGAGTAAGAATAGACAAAGATGTTTTCGTAGGAGAAACAGTAAGTTGGTGCATTTGAGTAGAAAGTTCATTCCATTTCCCTTGCCACTCGTTAATTTGATCATTTAAGGAGTTTCCAGTTAATTGCTTCACGTAATCTGTATATTGGTTATTGAACTGAGCAGTGAATTGTTGTAGTTCTTTTTCTAGTTCATCTACTCCTGATGTTAATTTATGCAAAGCGTCTTGTTGTTGTTTTAAAGTTTCTAAAGTAAGTTGCTCTAATTGTTTCCCAGCTGAAGAGAAGAGGGAAAGAGATTGAGACCAGTTTTTCCAAAATGCATCGACTAATTCGTATGGCTTAGTTTCCATTGTTTGACCTCCAAATGTTTTTTTGCATATTGTGAACGCAGATTACTCTGCTGTACCACCAGGTGAAGATGAAGAATCCTTTTCATCCTTTTCTGGAGAAGTAGAAAATGGAAAGAACGCATTGGTGTATAACGTAAAAAACGTCCGCAACATATTTTGATAATGTTCAAAAGAAGTCGCACATGTTGTTAAATATTGCTCTCCATATTCTGTTAAAGAATAAATTCGTTTCGCTGGCCCGCCTTCGCTTGTATCCCAAGTAGAAGAAATAAGGTTTTCTTTTTCTAATTTGCGTAGTGTTCTATACACATTACCTTGGTCAACAGAAGAAAAGCCGATGTCCATTAGCATTTGAATGAGTTTGTAACCATGAAGACTCCAGTCTTTTAGACAGAGAAGTAAGAAAGGAACTAAGAAGTTTTTTGGCATGGAGTTTGGTTGTTTCGCTTGGTTTTTTTCCAAACTTTCTGGGTGTTCTGGTTCATTATGTAGCATGATTGTGCATCACCTCATGAATCAGTTAGATGGAATTTTTTGCTTATAAGTGCAATTTACACCTATCTGTTTTTAATGTCAACACATTTATTGGAAAATAAAGAAAAATAAAATATAGACTTGAAGTTTTATTCAGAATATTAGAAAATAGTGAATAGGTTGAATTGTTTCAAAAACAAAAAAGGGAGTGTAGGCGAAGTGATTGATCAAAAATTCGATCCATTGCAAGCATGGAAAAATGCTTATGAACAAACCGAAACATTTTGGGGAAAAGCGCTCAATGAAACAATTAAAACAGAAGAATATTCTGCTTGGATGGGCAGCGTTCTAGACTTGAATTTGTTTTATCAAAAAGCGTTAAATGATACAACAAAAAGTTATTTAGAACAGGTGAATGTGCCTACGAAAGAGGATATCGCTAGAGTAGCTACGCTTGTTATTAACTTAGAAAATAAAGTTGATAACATTGAGGAAGTTCTAGAAGAGAAAGTGGATTCATTAGGACAAGCCCCTACATTAAAGCGTGATGTTACGAAAGTAAAGCAAGATATTCGCACATTAGAAACGAAAGTTGATCAAATTTTGGAATTGCTAGAAAAGCAAAATGCAGTTCTAGCGAAACTACAAGTACCTGTAAAAGAAGAAGTAAAGCCTGCGAATAAGCCAGAAAATAAAAAATGATAATAGCGTTTGTTTATAACGTGTAAAAGGGAAGGGAGAATCTCTTTTTCATGTATAAACAACGAAACATAATTAATATATGGACTCTATTTATAGGAGTACCAAAATGATTCATAATAATCGTTCACAAATTCATTTAAGGGGGAAAAGAAATGGTTCAATTAAATGGCAAAGTAGCAATCGTAACAGGTGGGGCAAAAGGAATTGGAAAAGCAATTACAGTAGCATTAGCACAAGAGGGAGCAAAAGTAGTTATTAACTATAACAGCAGTAAAGAAGCAGCTGAAAACTTAGTAAATGAATTAGGAAAAGAAGGACATGACGTTTATGCAGTTCAAGCGGATGTTTCGAAAGTAGAAGATGCAAACCGACTTGTAGAAGAAGCTGTGAATCATTTTGGTAAAGTTGATATTCTTGTTAATAATGCTGGTATTACAAGAGATCGTACATTCAAAAAGTTAAATCGTGAAGATTGGGAGCGCGTAATTGACGTGAACTTAAGCAGCGTATTTAATACGACAAGTGCTGTACTTCCATACATAACGGAAGCTGAAGAAGGAAGAATCATTAGTATTTCTTCTATTATTGGTCAAGCTGGTGGATTTGGACAAACAAACTACTCTGCAGCAAAGGCCGGAATGTTAGGATTTACTAAATCATTAGCGTTAGAACTTGCAAAAACAAATGTAACTGTAAACGCAATTTGCCCAGGATTTATTGATACTGAGATGGTAGCAGAAGTGCCAGAAGAAGTACGTCAAAAAATCGTTGCGAAAATCCCGAAAAAACGTTTTGGTCAAGCTGATGAAATTGCAAAAGGTGTAGTATACCTATGCCGTGACGGTGCATATATCACAGGTCAGCAATTAAACATTAACGGTGGATTATACATGTAATGAAGTAAGAAAAAAGTGCATATCCATAGCAGGAATGCACTTCTTTTTTTAGAAAGAAATCGACCGAAAAGGAGATAGAAAAATGACTACATTCGTAACGGAATGGGAAAAGCAGTTGGAGTTGTACCCAGAAGAATATCGTAAAGCATATCGCCGTGTGAAAAGAGCGAGCGAAGTTTTATTACGCGAACCAGAACCACAAGTTGGTTTAACACCGAAAGAGGTTATTTGGACGAAGAATAAAACGAAGTTGTATCGTTACATTCCAAAACAAGAAAAAACACAGAGAGTCCCTATCCTATTGATATACGCGCTTATTAATAAACCGTATATTATGGATTTAACTCCAGGAAATAGTTTAGTGGAATATTTAGTAGATCGTGGTTTTGATGTGTATATGCTTGATTGGGGCACATTTGGTTTAGAAGATAGTCATTTGAAATTTGATGATTTCGTGTTTGATTATATTGCAAAAGCAGTGAAGAAAGTAATGAGAACGGCGAAATCGGACGAGATTTCTTTACTTGGTTATTGCATGGGTGGAACGCTAACTTCTATTTATGCAGCACTTCATCCGCACATGCCAATTCGCAACTTAATCTTTATGACAAGTCCTTTTGATTTCTCTGAAACAGGATTATACGGTCCTTTATTAGATGAGAAATACTTCAATTTAGATAAAGCGGTTGATACATTCGGAAATATTCCGCCAGAAATGATTGATTTCGGAAATAAGATGTTAAAACCAATTACAAACTTTGTAGGTCCATATGTCGCTTTACTCGATCGTTCAGAAAATGAGCGCTTCGTCGAAAGCTGGAAATTAGTTCAAAAGTGGGTTGGTGACGGTATTCCATTCCCAGGTGAATCTTATAGACAATGGATTCGTGATTTTTATCAAAATAATAAATTAGTGAAAGGTGAACTCGTTATTCGCGGACAAAAGGTAGACCTTGCAAATATTAAGGCGAATGTCTTAAATATTTCTGCGAAACGTGATCATATCGCTCTGCCATGCCAAGTAGAAGCGTTGCTAGATCATATTTCTAGCACAGATAAACAATATGTATGTTTACCGACGGGACATATGTCGATCGTTTACGGTGGAACAGCAGTAAAACAAACATATCCGACGGTTGGAAATTGGCTGGAGGAGCGTTCTAATTAAAAATAAAAAATCCAACTAGCTTATGTTAGTTGGATTTTTTTATGGGAAATAACAAAACATAGAAAGGAAAAATTTATATTTTAGGAGTATAATTATGAAACTTATGACTGGTAAGTTGTTTTGGAATACAGGAGTTTCTATACCTTGTTATCCATCATTAGAAAATGATATGATATGTGATGTGCTTGTAGTCGGAAGCGGAGAAGCGGGTGCTCATATAGCGTATTCGTTAGCGAAAATTGGAATGCGTGTTACGCTCATTGAAAAAAGAGCAATCGCCTGTGGTAGCACAGCTGCTAATACAGGTTTACTACAATTTCTTCATGATAAATCGTTAACCTCACTTATCCATACATTTGGTGAAAAAAAAGGGATACGAGCATATAAACTTTGTTACGAAGCGCTACGAACAATGGAGCAAGTTGTACCAACTCTCGATATTGATCCCCATTTTATTCCGCGAAGTAGTTTGTATTATGCAAGTAAAAGTGAGGATGTTTCATTTTTACAAGAGGAGTATAATACGTTACATAATTATGGATTTCCGGTTGAGTATTTTACAGAAACTGATGTGAAAGAGCGTTATTCTTTTACAAAACAAGCGGCATTATATACACACGGTGATGCCGAGGTGAATCCGTATTTATTAGCGCATAGCCTTTTGCATAAAGCAAATCAAATGGGAGCTACTATACTTGAGCATACAGAGGCCATACATATAAAAAAACGCCAAAATGATTTAATTTGTTATACGAAAACAGGAAATCAAATTGTAGCAAAGAATATTATTATGGCGACGGGTTATGAAGCACTTTTCGGAAAGAAAGAAAAAAATACAACAGTGGAAACATCATATGCAGTTGTGACAAATAAGGTAGATTCTTTTGAAGGCTGGCATGAACAATCATTAATTTGGGAAACAGCACGACCTTACTTATATTTTCGAACGTATGAAAACCGTATTATTGTAGGTGGATTAGATGAAGCGATGCAAATTCAAACAATCGGTGATACGAAATTATTGCATAAGCGTGATCTCCTTATTAACATTGTAAAAGAGATGTTCCCGCAGTATAAGAATATACAGGCAGACTACTATTGGGCAGCAGCATTTGGTGGTAGTCATGATGGTCTCCCTATTTTAAAAGAAGACAAAAAGATACATAATTTGTTTTACGCATTGCCGTATGGAGGTAATGGAACTGTGTATGGAATGGTATTTGCCAAATTATTTGAGCAGTTATTTACAAATAAAGAAAGTAAAGATTTTTCTTTATTTAATCGATAGAAAAAGGTAGCGAAGTGATGGAATGAAAGATATAAAAAAGTTTTTACAAAAATTGCGTCCTGTACAACTCATTGTTTTGTTTTATTTATTAGCAGTAGTTGTATCGGTAATATTGCTTAGTTTCCCGTTTGTTACGAAGGCTGGTGTGAAATGGACATTTATCGATGCCCTCTTTACATCTGTTAGCGCGGTAAGTGTTACGGGCCTGTCTGTTGTTACGATTTCAGATACATTTACTACGGCAGGAATTATTATGTTAGCCCTTATTTTACAATTAGGCGGCTTAGGAATTATGGCGCTTGGTACGTTCGTTTGGATTATAACAGGGAAAAAGATTGGTTTGCAGAGAAGAAGACTCATTATGGCAGACCATAATCAAGGGAATTTATCAGGCCTTGTAGAATTGATGCGTTCTATTTTAATTGTAATTATTTCGATAGAACTTATTGGAGCAATACTATTAGGTACAAGATTTCTACTCTATTTTCCAACTTGGCAAGAAGCTTATTTTCACGGTTTCTTTGCCGCTGTTAGTGCAACTACGAACGGAGGATTTGATTTAACTGGACAATCACTAATTCCGTACAAAAAAGATTATATTGTGCAAATGATTCATATGTTACTTATTATTTTAGGAGCGATTGGCTTCCCGGTGTTAATGGAAGTAAAGCAATTCTTTAGTAAAAGACGACAGCAACTATTCCGCTTTTCGTTGTTTACAAAATTGACGACAACGACATTTTTTGCACTCGTTATCGTTGGAACAATTATGATTTTTTTACTAGAACGAAATCAGTTTTTAGCAGGAAAGTCATGGCATGAAACAGTTTTCTATACATTATTCCAATCTGTGACGACGCGAAGTGGTGGACTGGCTACAATGGACATACGTGAGTTGGCACAACCGACGCTTTTATTTATGAGTATATTAATGTTTATAGGGGCATCTCCAAGTTCGGTTGGGGGCGGAATACGTACAACAACATTTGCTGTTAGCATATTATCGTTATACACTTTTGCAAGAGGCGGGAGAACAGTTAGAGTCTTCAAACGTCAGCTACATGAAGAGGACGTGCTGAAAGCATCTGTCGTTATGACGATGGGGATTTTATTATGTGCCACGGCATTATTTATTTTATCTATTACGGAAAATGTACCGCTTATGAGTTTAATTGTTGAAGTGTGTTCTGCTTTCGGGACGACAGGCCTATCGACAGGTATTACGCCAGATTTAACAACTGTTGGTAAACTTGTACTCATTGTACTTATGTTTATCGGGCGTGTCGGTATTTTAACATTTATACTAGCTAGTGGTGGAAGAGAACAGCCACCTCGCTATAAATATCCGAAAGAGAGAATTATTATTGGATAATATGAAACCATTCTACCTACGTTAGGTAGAATGGTTTTTTAGTCGTTAATGCCAAATTGTGGATGCATGAAAGCTTCATTCTTACTATCCACTTCTTTTTTTAGCAACTCTTGATTTTCTTCTGAAATCCACCCAATATCATTTGTAGGATGAATCCATTCTTCTCCAGCCATAATGGCAGGGTCTACTTCATCAGTCCAATTGTGAAGTGGACTATTCTCGGAATCATATTTACTGTCTCCGATTACGACGTCATATTGATTTATGAAAGGTTGTTGCATCTTCTTTCCTGTTCCTTTAAAAGATGGGAAATTCATTTGATGCGGGAGCGTTTCATCTAAAATTGGTGACTGAATTTTATCTTTCTTCTTCAAAATAATCGCTCCTTTTGTAATGTTTTCTTCATAGGTAGTATTTCCATCTAGCGGCCCGTATGTACTTGTTAACACTTGCCAGTAATAATTATTTAATGTTGCTTCAAACTATAGTAGAAAGTGAATTTTTGAGAGCAGGTGAATGTATTGGTAAAAAGAAAAGTGAAACAAAATGCGGCAATCAATAATAATAAAACTCCGAAAGAAAGCTTACCAGATGCAGAATTTGCATTAGAGTATGAAGGAGAAAATAGCGCGAAGTATGCAAATCGTAATTCAAAAAAAGGTAAACAAAAATGAGGCGTTTTTACAAACGCCTCATTTTTTTGTGGGATTATAAAGGTTTTTTTAATTATTTGTAAATTTAGGGTTCATTATTAGCAGAAAAATGCGAAAAAACATAGAAGTAGCAACGTATTACACAAAAACAAACAACAAACAAAAGATTAATGTTGGTTTAATACTGCTTTTACACTAGTTGTTTATATTTGAATTGTACATAAGATTTGTAAAAGGAGAGAGAGACAGTGAAAAAAACAATCTTTAAAGCTGTAGCAACTGGAATGGTATTTTCGTTATTAATGGGGTGCGGTGCAAAGAAAGAAGAAAGTGCTGGGGCAAAAGTGAAAGATGATAAATTATCTGGATCATTAACTGTTTACACAGCGATCGAAGAAGAACTTGTACCAATTTATCTTGATTCATTTAAACAGAAGTATCCAGATGTAAAACTGAACATTGTTCGTGATTCAACTGGAGTTATTACAGCGAAATTGCTAGCTGAAGGAAAAAATACACAAGCAGATGTTGTATGGGGAACAGCAGCGTCTAGTCTATTGGCTTTAGATAAAAAAGATATGTTAAAAGGATACTCTCCAAAAGGAGCAGATCGTGTTCTTCCGCAATTTAAAGATGATAAGCAACCAGAAAAATGGGTAGGTAATACGGCATTTATGACGGGGATTGCTATAAATAAAGAAGAATTAAAGAAGAAAAATTTACCGATGCCAGAATCATACGAAGACTTAACGAAACCAGAATATAAAGGAACGCTTGTTATGCCACATCCAGCTTCTTCTGGAACAGGATTTTTAACAGTTTCTGCATGGTTACAAATTATGGGTGAAGATAAAGGCTGGGATTACATGAAGAAACTTCATGATAATATGGCAACTTATACTCATTCGGGTTCAAAACCAGCGAAATTAGCAGGCGCAGGTGAATATCCAGTTGGCGTATCAATGGTTTATAGTGCTTTGAAAGAGAAACAAAAAGGTGCACCAGTTGAAGTTGTATTGCCGAAAGAAGGATTAGGTTGGGAAGTAGAAGCGAACGCACTTATTAAAAAAGATAATGCAAAAAATGAAAAATTAGCGCAAGCATTTTTAGATTGGGCAATTACTGATGATGTAATGAAGTTATACTTCGAGAAAAATGGATTTGCGACAATTAAAAATGATTATAAACTTCCAGATGGATTCCCTAAAGATGTAACAGAAAAGTTATACAAAAAGAATGACTTTAAGTGGGCAGCAGAAAATCGCGACAAAATTTTAGAAAAATGGGAAAAAGAGTTTGGTCAAAAAGCAGAACCGAAAAAGTAAGTGAGTGGGAGAGAGAAAAAATGAGCGAATATTTATCAATTCAACACATTCAAAAACAGTTTGATGCATTTACAGCGTTAAAAGATATTTCTTTTACTGTGAAAAAAAATGAGTTTGTATGTTTATTAGGCCCAAGTGGTTGTGGGAAAACGACATTGCTTCGAATTTTAGCAGGGCTAGAAGAGGCAACAACAGGTAATATAGCTGTGGATGGAAAAGATATTACAGCATTACCTCCTGGAAAGAGGAACTTCGGAATGGTGTTTCAATCGTATGCATTATTTCCGAATTTAACAGCACTTGAAAATATTGAATACGGCTTAAAGACAAAAAAATATGGAAAAGCAGAAGTAAAAGAGAAAGCGCTAGAGGCGTTAGAACTAGTTGATTTACTGAATGTAAAAGATAAATACCCTGCTCAAATGTCTGGTGGACAACAGCAGCGAGTGGCACTTGCACGTGCGCTCGCTCTGTCTCCGGATATTTTGTTACTGGATGAGCCGTTATCTGCTTTAGATGCAAAAGTACGTGAAAAGTTACGTAGAGAAATGCGTGATTTGCAAGAAAAAGTAGGAGTAACAACTATTATGGTCACGCATGATCAAGAAGAGGCATTAACGATGGCTGATAAAATTGTTGTAATGAATCATGCGGAAATTATGCAGATTGGAACACCAGAGGAGATTTATCAAAGACCAGCCAATCCGTTTGTGGCAGATTTTATTGGTTCTATTAATTTCTTTTCGAAAAATAATGAAGAACATGCAATTCGTCCTGAACATGTAACAGTTGTACAAAAAGATGGTATTAAAACGGTTGTGGAAAGTATGGAATTCCGTGGATCTGTATATCGGACAGAAGTGCGAGTCGTAGAAGAAAAAACACATCTTTATAACGAGAAAATTGTAGTGGATATATTAGCATCAGAAGTAGAAAAAACCGCTATTAGAAAAGGAAAGCCGATTCAAATCTCTTTCTCAGAAAATCATATGTTGTCATATGGAAAGAAGGTCATTGTATAGATGGAGATGTTAGAAAATTTCAAGGTAGAAAGTACGAAAAAAAAGATTAAGAGACGTATTGGTAAAGAAGAGTGGATACAAAGACTATTAATTATTGGTATGCTTCTTGCTTTTTTGATCATGCTTGTATTACCCCTATTACAATTGTTTACACAAGCTTTTTACGATAAAGATGGAGCTTTCATTGGTGTTGCGAATTTCAGTAAATATTTCACAACACCAACGCTAGTTCAATCATTACAAAATACGATATGGATCTCGGGTGCGACAACAATTATTGCAGTGACACTCGCTTTTGTTTACGCCTATGCAATTGCTCGTACGAATGTGTTTGGGAAGCGTGTATTTCAATATGTCGCGTTGTTACCACTATTCGCACCAACGATGATGCACGGTATCGCACTGACATATTTATTTGGTAATCAAGGGTTAGTAACGAAAGGCATGTTTGGTTTGTTTGAAGGGATACAAATCCCTTTATATGGACCAGTAGGAATTGTAATGGCTGAAGTCATGTATACATTTCCGCAAGCATTTCTTATATTATTAATTGCTTTTCAAGGCTCTGATTATCGTTTATATGAAGCTTCTAATATGTTAGGAGCGAGTAAAACAAAGCAATTTTTCACTGTTACTTTACCTAGTGTAAAGTACGGATTAATTAGTGCGATGTTCGTTGTGTTTACACTTAGTTTCACTGATTTTGGGGCACCAAAAATTGTTGGTGGACAATATAATGTACTTGCTACTGACGTATATAAGCAAGTAATTGGACAGCAAAATATGCCGATGGGTGCAACTGTTGGAATGATTTTATTAATCCCAGCTATATTTGCATTTGCAGTCGATCGCATTACGCAAAGAAAGCAGGCGAATCTCTTATCTTCCAAATCAGTACCTTACAGAATAATAAATAATAAGAAAAGAGATGTTATTTCATTCGTATATTGTAGCGTAGTAACGCTTATGATCATTCTATTATTTGTGGCAGTTGGTATTGCTGCAAGTGTGAAAGTATGGCCATATAATATGAGCTTTACATTTGAGCATTTTAACTTTTCTAGTTTAACAGGAGATGGACTTGAAGCGTTTAAAAATAGCGTAATTGTTTCAGCAATCACAGCGGTTATTGGAGCGGTTTTAACATTTATGTTCGCTTATGCGATTGAGAAAATAGATCAGCTACAATTTTTCCGAAAAACAGGATACTTTTTCTCTATCGTCCCTTTAGCGATACCAGGTTTAGTACTTGGGTTAGGCTATGTCTTCTTCTTTAGTCAACCAACCATACAAATCTTTGGACTTTCCGTAACGAATCCGTTTCATTCTCTATACGGAACAATCGCTGTGCTAGTACTAGTCAATATCATTCATTTTTATTCTGTAACATTTGTTACAGCAACGACAGCTTTAAAGAAATTAGATCGAGAGTTTGAACTTGTTTCCCAGTCGATGGGAATTCCGTTTTATAAAACATTCTTTCGAGTAACAGTACCGATGTGTTTACCGGCGATTTTAGAAATGGTAATGTACTACTTCGTAAATTCAATGGTAACTGTATCGGCAGTCGTATTCCTATATGCAGCTGATTTTAAACTAGCTGCCGTATCAATTGTAAATATGGATGATGCAGGAAATGTAGCACCGGCAGCTGCAATGAGTGTACTTATTGTTGTTACAAATATTGTAGTAAGAGTTGTATATGAATGGGGAACGAAAGCACTTCGTAACCGAACTTCACAATGGCAAAAAAGATAAATAAGAAGGGTGATGGATTGAATGAAAATAGAAGCAGTTATTTTTGATTGGGCGGGTACGACAGTTGATTATGGATGTTTTGCACCACTGGAAGTATTTATGGAGATTTTCCATAAACGCGGTGTTGAAATTACTGCAGAAGAAGCTCGTAAGCCAATGGGGTTATTGAAAATTGATCATGTAAGGGCATTAACAGAAATGCCTCGTATTGCGAGTGAGTGGAATCGTATTTTCGGACAATTACCAACAGAAGCAGACATTCGGGAGATGTATGAAGAATTTGAAGAGATTCTCTTCGCTATTTTACCGCGCTATGCGTCGCCGATTAATGGCGTAAAAGAAGTGATTGTTTCTTTACGTGAAAGAGGAATTAAAATTGGTTCAACGACTGGTTATACGAGAGAAATGATGGATATTGTAGCAAGAGAAGCAGCGCTACAAGGGTATAAACCTGATTTTCTTGTAACGCCAGATGATGTTCCAGCGGGTCGTCCATATCCGTGGATGTGTTATAAAAATGCGATGGAACTTGGTGTATATCCAATGAATCATATGATAAAAGTTGGAGACACGGTATCGGATATGAAAGAGGGAAGAAATGCTGGAATGTGGACAGTGGGTGTAATTCTTGGCAGTAGCGAGCTCGGTTTAACGGAAGAAGAAGTGGAGAATATGGATTCGGTAGAACTTCGTGAAAAAATAGAAGTAGTTCGCAATCGTTTCGTTGAAAATGGGGCGCACTTTACGATAGAAACGATGCAGGAACTCGAAAGCGTAATGGAACATATCGAGAAACAAGAACTTATTATTTCATAAAAGGGGAATAGGATCATGACTGAAAATCACTACTTATTATTAACACCAGGACCGTTAACGACAACAAAAACGGTAAAAGAAGTTATGTTATACGATTGGTGTACGTGGGATGCTGAATATAACACAATGGTGCAAGAGGTAAGAGCTAAACTTGTATCGTTAGCAACGAAGGAAGAAGAAAAATATACGACTGTTCTCATGCAAGGAAGCGGTACGTTTTCAGTTGAAGCAGTCATTGGTTCTGTTATTCCTAGAAATGGAAAGTTGCTTGTTTGTACAAATGGTGCGTACGGTCAGCGAATTGTACAAATGGCAGAGATGTTACATATAGATGTGGTGGTTAGTCAAACGGAAGAATGGGAGCCTACTAATATTGCAGAAGTAGAAAAGATATTACAACAAGATAAAGAGATTACACATATTGCAGTTGTTCATTGTGAAACAACAACAGGTATTATCAATCCAATTGTAGATGTATGTAAATTAGGGAAGCAATATGGAAAAGTAACATTAGTTGATGCAATGAGTAGTTTTGGTGGCATTGAAATAGATATCGCTGAGTTGCAAATTGACTTTCTGATTAGTAGTGCGAATAAATGTATCCAAGGTGTTCCTGGGTTCGGCTTTGTTATTGCAAAGCGCGATGAATTGGTGAAATGTAAAGGGCAGGCACGTTCATTATCATTAGATTTATTTGATCAGTGGGAAACGATGGAAAATCAAAATGGGAAATGGCGTTTTACGTCACCTACACATGTTGTACACGCTTTTTATCAAGCACTACTTGAATTAGAAAAAGAGGGCGGAGTAGAAGCTCGTTACAATCGATATGATAACAATCAAAAACTATTAGTGAATAGAATGAGAGAAATCGGATTTAAGCCACTAGTAGATGAAAAATATCAATCGCCTATTATTACATCCTTCATTTATCCAGAAGAGTGGTTCGATTTTGGGCAGTTATATAATGAATTAAAGTGTGATGGATTTGTTATTTATCCAGGTAAAATTTCAAAAGTAGATACATTCCGTATTGGAAATATCGGTGATGTACATGAGGCTGATATTAATCGCTTAGTTGATAGTATCGC
The DNA here is from genome assembly GCF_007678085.1 of Bacillus cereus. Taxonomy (GTDB): domain Bacteria; phylum Bacillota; class Bacilli; order Bacillales; family Bacillaceae_G; genus Bacillus_A; species Bacillus_A cereus_BE. Next base: position 578,972 of record NZ_VEDW01000003.1, read on the forward strand.
TAAAGGAGTTGTTATAGGTTGAAAGTATTTTGCTTAGGTGGAGCAGGAAAAATTTGTCGTGAAGCAATTTTAGATTTAGTGCAATTTTCATCTTTTGAGACGATTACAGTAGCTGATTTTAATGAAGGAGAGGGCCTGAAAGTAGTAGAATGGCTCAATGATCCCCGTGTTGATTTTGTGAAAGTAGATGTAACGAATCACGAGGATACGGTTGCAAAAATGAAAGGCTATGACATTGTAATGGATGGCACGACGATAAAGCTAAATGGATTGTCTACTCGATGTATTGCAGAAGCAGGTTGTCACGGTGTGAATTTGAATGGATTTGGTGAAGAAAATGAATCTCATTCTATATTTACTCAAAATAGAAGAACGTGTTTACCTGGTTTTGGTATGACGCCAGGTGTAACGCAAATGATGGCAATGCATGCAGCAAATCAGCTAGATACTGTAGAGTCAGTTCGTGTAAGTCATGGATCGTATCGTCCAATTGCTTTTTCTGCATCAATTACAGAAACAACGACATATGAATATGATCCACATTTGCCATCGCGTACAGTGTATGAAGATGGTGAGTTTAAGCAAGTACCTCCGTTTGCGCGTCCGAGGGAAATTGAATTACCGGCGCCTTATGGTACGGCAACGCAGTATATAATCCCACACTCTGAAACGATTACGTTAGCGAAGGCACTAGAAAATAAAGGTGTCAAGCTGATAGAGACGAGAGGAACTTGGCCAAAGCAAAATATGCAGCTCGTACGTGCTTTATATGATTATGGTATATTGCGTAATGATCGGGTTGACATAAATGGGAAAGAAATCGGCATTATGGATTGTATTTCGAAGTATTTATTGCAATCGAAAGAAGGACAAGAAACGGAAATTTACGGTTATGCACTTCATGTAGAAGTAATAGGTATGAAAAATAATGAGAAACAAAGGCACGTATTATATCATACACACCCGTTATCTGATGGATCTGTAATAGGATGGGAAAAATTAAGAGCTTATACGAGAAACGTCGGTATTCCATTTGGGATTGCTACAGAGTTAATCGCAAAAGGGAATGTAAATAAAGTTGGTGTTGTGACACCTGAGGAAGCTTTTGTAAATCCACAAATTGTTTTTGATGAACTAAAAAAGCGTGGAATTCATATTCATGAAGAAGTTTCTACTTACAAAGAAAGTTATAATTTTGTATAAGTAAGGCAGTTTATGAGGTAGAAATCAATGGGGTGAGGCTATGTCTGTAGTAGGTGAAGAAAGAAAGCGAACCATTCTTGAGAAGGTAGAGTTTAAAGGAAAAGTAAAAGTTTCAGAGTTAGCGAGAGAGTTTGCTGTATCAACAGAGACGATTCGTCGTTATTTAGAAGAATTAGATCGTGAAAAGAAGTTGAAGAAAGTGTATGGTGGAGCCGTCCAACTTCCGGGAGCTGGAATAGAGGCACCAATGTTAGAACGAGAGATGCTGCATATAGAAGAGAAGAAGAGAATTGGGTATAAAGCAGCAACGTTTGTAGAAGATGGAGATGTGATTGCGATTGATGATGGAAGTACACCACTTCAAATGGTGCCATATCTTGTTCATCGTAAAAATTTAACGATTGTAACAAGTTCATTTCCAGTAGCAACACAATTAATTTCTTCTATTAATAAAAAGATGTTTCACGGTGAAGTTTTATTTATTGGTGGAAAAGTATCTCCAAAGCATTCACGTGTGTCAGGGTCTATTTCGCAGCAAGTAATCCAGCAATTTCATTTTCATAAAGCATTTGTTTCGATTGATGGATTGTTACCCGGTTTTGGGGTTTCTAGTTTTGAATTAGAAAAGGCGAAATTGTCAGAAGCGATGCTGAAATTAGCGGAGAAAACATATATTTTATGTGATCATACAAAAGTAGGTGTAAAAGGAAATTACCGAATAGCAGCATTTTCGCGTATTCAACATGTAATTTGTGATAAGAAAATGCCTTATAGTTTTGAAGAGGAAGTCAAAAAGCATAATATTCAATGGACAATTTGCTGAATAAATTGAACTCCCACCCGATTATGAGGTGGGAGTTTTACTGTTCGCAAATAGCGGGATAAAAGATTTGTATTTATGCAAAAAGTGGACACATTTTCTCATCTCTTTCATATAATTTACCAATACAAAAAAAGTTGGTCGAAGGAAAGAAGGGAGAAGCATGTCAGAACGGATATATAATAAACTTGTATTGTATGCAAATATTTTACAAAAAATTGGTTTTATTAATGAAAAAGAAAAAAGTGAAATTCTTCATACGATAGGCAAAAAAGCCCTGTGAATAAAGGGCTTTTTATTTTTTATCTATGAAAATATAAACTTAATGTAATATTACCATTGACAATGATAATGAGATTCATTATCATTTATTTGTAGGTAATTGATAAGAATTATCAATTGTAAAAATTATATATGATAGGGGATATTATTTTGAAAAAAAGTTATATTAAGGCGCTAGTAGTAGCCACAACATTAGCAATTCCATTTGCTACATACTCTACTCCAGCATTAGCAGCACTAAAAGCTGAAGCAAACCAGTCGGTGGCAGCAGCTAGTGAACGTACATACGATACTGAGATTAAAATATATAAGGATCAAAAAGATGAGCCATCTATGGTTTCTCAGTACATAAAAAATCCTAAAGTAGCAATTGAAGATGGGAAAAAAATTGTTACTGTAACAATACAAGATAGCGATTATTTTCAATATCTTAGAATAGAGGATAAAAACCAACCTGGTGTATTTCAAGATGTGAAAGTTTTATCAGAAGATAAGAGGAAAAATGGAACGAAAGTAGTCCAATTTGAAATTGGCGAATTTGAGAAGAAGCATAATATGCAAATGCATATACTTATTCCGGCCATTGGATATGATCACAAATATCAAGTTCAATTTGAAATTAAAGATCCAACTGTAGGTGACAAAGAAACGGAGAAACCAGATGATAACTCTAATTCAGGCAATACGGAAACGGATCATCCAGTTGATAGTCAAAATATGATAACAGATAATAAATTAAGAGAGCTTGTTAATAAAAAAGTATTTAATAGAAAAGATTTAAATACACCGATTACGAAAGAAGAGTTATTACAAGTAAAGGATTTGTTTTTAAATACGAATGAGATTCTTGATTATAGTGCATTAAAATATATGCCGAATTTGAAGTCTTTAACAGTTGCGAATGCGAAGATAACAGATCCGTCGTTCTTTGCGAACTTAAAGCAATTAAATCATTTAGCTTTGCGTGGTAATGAATTTTCAGATGTAACGCCACTTGTTAAAATGAATAATTTAGAATCTCTTGATTTAAGTAATAATAAAATTACAAACGTTGCACCATTAGTTGAAATGAAAAATGTAAAAAGTTTATATCTATCGGGCAACCAAATAGAAGATGTAACAGCATTAGCGAAAATGGAACAACTAGGTTACTTGAATTTAGCAAATAATAAAATTACTAATGTTGCTCCATTAAGCGCGTTAAAAAATGTAACATACTTAACTTTAGCGGGTAATCAAATTGAAGATATTAAACCGTTATATTCATTACCTTTAAAAGACTTAGTATTAACGCGTAATAAAGTTAAAGATTTATCGGGTATTGATCAAATGAATCAATTAAGTAAATTATTTATCGGGAAAAATCAAATTGAAGATGTGACACCACTTACTAAAATGACTCAACTTACAGAACTAGATTTACCTAACAATGAGTTAAAGGATATTACTCCATTATCGAGTCTAGTAAACTTACAAAAGCTTGATTTAGAAGCAAATTATATTTCAGACTTAACACCAGTTAGCAATTTGAAAAAGTTAGTATTTCTAAGTTTTGTTGCAAATGAAATCCGTGATGTTCGACCAGTTATAGAACTAAGTAAAACAGCTTATATCAATGTTCAAAACCAAAAAGTATTTTTAGAGGGTACAGAAGTAAATAAAGAAGTAAAAGTACCTGTATACGAAAAAGATGGTAAAATCTCTACAAAAATTCGTTTGAAGAGCGAAGGTGGTACGTATAGTAACGATGCAGTTAAGTGGAGTACACCAGGTGAGAAAGTATATGAATTTGGTGTGAAAGATCCATTTGCGGATACAGGAATCTTCTTTACGGGATCTGTCATTCAAAATGTGGTAGAAAGTAAAGGGGATAATACTTCTAAAGAAGATGAAAAAGTAGAAGTAGTGGAATTTAAAGATGTGCCAAAAGGACATTGGTCAGAAGAAGCAATTAATTATTTAGCGAAAGAAAATATTTTCAAGGGATATGGAAATGGACAATTTGGATTTGGGGATAGTATTACTCGTGGACAAGTTGCGTCTTTAGTACAAAGGTACTTGAAATTAGAAAATAAAGTAGAGCAGAAAGAGAGATTTACAGATACGAAAGGGCATATGTTTGAGCAAGATATTGCTGCAGTTGCGCAAGCTGGCATTATGCAAGGTGATGGTACTGGGGAGTTTCGTCCAGATGGAGTATTAACTCGATATGAAATGTCGGTAGTATTGCATAAAGTATTTCAGTTAAAAGAAGCTGGAAATAATAAAGTGAACTTTAAAGATGTACCAACTGGTCATTGGGCAGAAGGTTATGTAAAAACGTTAGCGGATAATAATATATCAAAAGGTGATGGAAACGGAAACTTTTTAGGTGATGATTTCGTAACACGTGAACAATATGCACAGTTTTTATATAACGCAATAACGAAATAAAAGATGAGAAAATACGCTATTCTTTGATTGAAAAAGAATAGCGTATTTTTTATATATAAAATGAGATAGGAAATAGACAGAAGTATAGACATATGAATAGCCCATTTTAAAGAAGAGCTGTGAAACCATATTGACAAAAAAGCGTTCTCATGTGATAATTCAATTAAATTTTTAGAATAATCAAAAAATATTCCTTTTACATAGAAAGGATTCGAACATTATATAAATATTACGCCGGGGGTGACGAAATGTTATTTTTTCTAAAGAAATGGAATGAATTAAAAGATGTGAAATCTGAATTGGCACTTCGTGATTGGTTTTATGGTACAAAAATTAGTTTATCACTCTGTACGTCAAAAGAGCCGTTAACTTTTTTAGTAAACGTTGAGGGAAGAGATAAAGGGTTATTTTCAGAAGAAGACTTTATTGTTGTTAATTGTATGTGTGAGCCAGTATTTGAAAATGAAGAAAAACCAGCTGCAGAATCATTTATGCATGCGGATATTTATAAAAAAAGTAGTGCAGAATGTATTTTACAAGTGCAGACTGTAGATAGCCATTTAATATCAGAGTTATATGGAGAAGAAGGGGAAGTAACATTCGATAAACGTAGCGTGGAACGTGTTTTTGGAAAAGAAGGCATAACAGAAATGACAATTCCCATTGTAGAAGATGAGAAAAAATTCGCTGATTTATTAGAAAATAATGTACCGAATTTTATTGAAGGTGGAGGAGTAGTTCTCGTTCATAATTATGGCATGATCGTGTGGGGGAAAACTCCAGAAGAAGCGAAAAAATGGTTAGAGGGTATAGAATATTTAATGAATTACCATGTAAAGTTGTTAATGATAAAAGGTGCAAAGAGCTCTGTTATATAGAATGTTTGTGATGTCGTTACAAGTCAATAAATAAATGAAAGCGTTTTAAAAATAATTTTACTCATAAAATATAGGTCTCCTTATTATATATAGATTACATGTTGACATGTAAGGAGGAACATATTTTGCGAGTTAAATATCATTTTCTGCCAAAACAGCAAGTAACATTTTGCAAAATGAACGATTCAGGTGAAGAGGCTTTGCACATTATGAATGAAACGGGATTTCGAGCAATCCCTGTATTAGCAGAAGATGAAAAGAAATTCATGGGGATTATTTATAAAGTAGATCTTTTAGAAAAAAAGTGTAATAGTGGATTAGAGAAAGTGAGTACGGAACATATGCTGGAAGATTCCTCTGCATTTATTTTTGAAAAAGATTCTTTTTTTAGAGCATTTTATGTTATTCGTCGACTTCCATTTTTAGCTGTGCTAAATGACTATAATGAATTTGTCGGTATTTTGACGCATTCCAATATATTTGATGTTATTGAAGATTCATTCGGTATGCGGACGGGTGGTTATATATTAACAATTGCAACACAAGATTGTAAGGGAACGATTAAAGAACTTGGGACATTGTTGAAAGCATTTAATATCGGTGGACTATTTACGCTAGATAACGGTGATCAATATATTCGCCGCGTTATCGTAAATATAGCAGATGAGTTAAATGAAAAAAGATTAAAGCAATTAATCGAAAAAATAGAGAAAAAAGGATTCAGGGTGAGTCATGTAGATTATATTTAAGGTGGAAAGGAAAGGTACCAATTTGCTATATGCAAATTGGTACCTTTTTAGTGTGAGTAATGAATCTTATTTTGAAACAGGAGGTGGAGATAGTGCTAAATCAGATAAAAAAATAAAATCTGCATGTTCGCGAATGTTAGGAATAGAAGTTTCTATAACACGTGATGTAATTTCACCTGGAGGCCCAACGTGTCCGATAGCTACCATAATCGGTTTTTCTTGAAGTTTTTTAATGAGTAATTGGGCTTGTTTTGAAATATGTGCCGCTGTATATACATCATCAAAAAATAATTGGTTTTCAATAATAGGCACTCCTAATTCTTTCCCGATTTTTGGGACGACACTCTTAGGATTTGTTTTGCTATCTAAATAAAATAAACCATGTTTTTTACAAGCTGCAAGTATAAGTCTTACAATTCTTTCGTCTGCGGTCACTTTTGATCCCATATGATTGTTCATCCCAATTGCATGTGGTACTTCTTGAATCGCTTGTTCGAGTCGGTTATTTATTTCTTCGTCGCTTAAATCAGTTGTAATTGCTTTTGGTCCAAGCCATTCTTTTTTACCTTTAATAGGTTCCATTGGCATATGTATAATAACTTCGTGTCCTTTCTTATGAGCCGCTATTGCATCTTCCTTTGTGGAAGGAAGAAAAGGCATAACAGCAACAGTTAGTGGAATAGGAAGTGATAACATTTTATCAGTCCCTTTCATATTATTGCCGAAGTCATCAATGACAATAGCTACTTTGTTTGTATGAGCCTTTGCTTCGATAGGAAATAAGAAGGATGGTAAGAACATCGTAAACATAAGCAATGCAATCGTATATTTGCGCATATAAATATTTCCTTTCTATTTTATCCCGCTATTTGCGAGCTGTGAGGAATGAACAAAATCCCCAATGATTAAACTTCACTTTATCAATCATCATTATGTTTTGCGTTTTTATATAAATTAAACAAAAAATGTCGAAGAAAAGTATATGGAAAATAGAGAATCCGCTATTTAATTGGTATTTGTAAAAAAAGAAGATGAAAAAAATGTCTATTATTGCGAATGTATTTACAAAGATAGAATAATTTGTAATAATTCTCAAAGTGAGGGTAAAGATTTGTAAATTACAGGGAGAAAATGTTAAATTTTCTGATTCTTCAAATTCAAATATGATTAAGCTGTTAAAAGGCCAATGGAGAAGTGAAGTTGAGAGCATGGAAGTATAATAAGGGGGATATGAATGTTTACTGTAAAAAGGAAGTACACATTAGAAAAGCTTTCACGTGATATTCATATGAAACGTGAAGAAATGATTCAATTAGGTTTAACAAGTGGGTTAAATAGTATGGAGACAATTCAAGTTAGTCAAGAATTGGACAAGCTTATTTTACAGTACCAGTGTTATAAAGAAAAGCAAACACCAAAATGGTTATCAATTATAAAGGTACCTATTTTTCAAATTGGGTATGAAGGGAAATCAAGTAATTTTTGGCGAATGCTTGTGGCTGGTTTTATGAAATAAGTATAATTACCCTTTTGGGATAAGGATAATTATACTAGGTGTAACGGAATTTCGATATGAACTGTCGTTCCTTCGTTTTCTATACTGTCGATAAAAATATGCCCATTGTACATCTCTACAATTCGTTTACATATGACAAGTCCAAGACCTGTTCCAGTATCTTTATTAGTAAAGAACGGATGAAAGAGGTGTTTTTGAATATGTTTTGGAATCCCTTTTCCAGTATCTATAATTTGCAATTGTGCGTGTGTTTCATTGTTTGTCACGGAAATAGTCAGTGTGTCACTAGAAGTCATGGCTTCAATTGCATTTTTTGTAATGTTTAAAACCACTTGTTTCATATGGTCTTTTGAACAACGGATATGAACAGGGTGGTCTGGCAAATGTAAATGGAATACAATGTTATGTAGATTCGCCTCAGATTGAATAATTAATGCTACCTCATTTAGAATGTTTCTCACATCATATGTTTGTTCAATGATAGCAGTTGGCTTTCCAAGAATAAGAAATTCACTTACAATTTCATTAATCCGTTCTATTTCTTGTTCGATGATGGAAAAATAGAACTGATCTTGTTCATCTTTATATTTCTCTTTTAATAGAGCGACGAGCCCTTTAATTCCGGTAAGAGGATTACGGATTTCGTGGGCTGTACTAGCTGCAAAAGTTCCAACTAATTCAATTTTTTGTAGTTCATTTTGTTGTCTTTCTAGTTTAGTTTGACGTTTTAATAGCATATATTGAGCAAGTAAAAATAAAATAGACATTAAAAATAAAGTAGCTATACACTCTATTGCGACCCACTGGTATAAGGTTTTTTGATGGATAGGCAATGGAGAAACAGAGACCTTCCAATTTAATCTTTGGAGTGGGGTAGTAAGCATATTAGAATGTGCATCGCTTGTTTCGTTATTGTCATCAGTTAGAAAAACTACATCATATTTATCAGTTACTTCAAAATGGTATTGTGGCTTAATGGCATTTAAAGATGATGAAATGTAGTCAAAGCGTAAACTTGCTAACAATAAGCCTGATAGCTCCTTCTGTTTATTGAAAATGGGAGAAGCAATCATAATAGCTTGATGTCCAAGAACACGATCTGTAATGACTGATGATACAGTTGTTTTCTTCGTTTGTAATACGTCTTGAATATATTTGCGATCTGAGACATCAACAGGTGGTCGGTCGCCTTCGGATGCGATTGTAATGATGCCTTCTGGTGTAGCATAATATAACCCAGAAAAACGGGCATCGTTTCCATCTGTATCATGTACAATTTGTTTCACTCCATTTATATTTCCAGTCTCGGTTCCTACGACCTTTGAGAGCATTTCTAATGCAGAAATTGCTTCACCAAGGTGATGATCTAAATAGTCTCTATATAAAAAGAGAACCGTGTGAGCAGATAGTTTGTTTTCCTGTTTCATCTTATACGAATGATATGAATAAAATGTAGCACCAATCCCTATTGTTGGTAGGATAACAAGCACTATATATAAAACTATGCTGTGGAATTTGACTTTCAAATTTGGTACTCCTTCTTTTTTATTATCATTATATATAAACTATGTTAAAATTGTCATGTTTTTATTCAAGAATCATTCATCATATATTTGGGGAGAGGAAATGAATGAGTGAATACTCATTCGGAAATTACATGAAGTACTAAGCTGTTTTTTCTTTTTATTACTGAGAATTTAAGTGAAGGGTTGAAAGTTGTATGACATCAAATAATGAACGAGAAGATATTTCTCAATCTCTAAAAGTATTTATTGCATTATCTCGTGTACATCGTTCTGTTATGGATACTACAAATAAATCTATACAAAGTAACGGGTTAAATCCAACTGAATTTGCTGTATTAGAACTGCTATATCATAAAGGCGGTCAACCACTTCAGCAAATTGGTGAACGTATTTTAATCGCTAGTGGCAGCATTACATATGTTGTAGATAAGCTAGAGAAAAAGGGACTAGTAAAGAGAATTCCGTGCCCGAATGACAGACGTGTTATTTATGCACAATTAACTGAGTCTGGAGAGAACTTTATTGCTTCTATTTTTCCAGGGCATGAGCAAGTTATACATCAGTCGTTTGAAATGTTAACGAAAGAGGAAAAGGATGAATTACTTGATCTATTAAAAAAGATTGGAAAGTATGAAAAGTAATAATATGTTCCAAAGGAGCTTTGGATAAAGAAATCCAAAGCTTTTTTGTTTATATGTAATGAGGACAGTATATGCCTTATTTTGCTGAAGAAGAAGAGGAGATTTGTAAGTAAGCATTGAATTATAGTAAGGATGCATATAATGGAGAGGAGGCTCGTTCATGTCATTTAAAGACTATGAATATAAACGGCCAAATATTGAAGAATTAAAAGAGAAGTTTACTGTTGCTTTAGAGAAGTTTGATAACGCCAAAACTGTAGAAGAACAAAAACAAGTCATCAATTCAATTAACGAAATTCGTAATGACTTCGGTACAATGGGAAATCTTTGTTACATTCGTCATTCTGTTGATACGACAGATGCTTTTTATAAGGAAGAGCAGGATTTCTTTGATGAATTCTCTCCAGTTGTACAAGGATATGGTACAAAGTATTATAATGCGTTAATACATTCTCCATTCCGTGAAGAATTAGAAGCGTATTATGGAAAACAATTATTTGCTTTAGCGGAGTGTGATTTGAAAACATATTCTGATGAAGTCGTGAAAGATTTACAATTAGAGAATAAATTGTCTTCACAATATACGCAGTTATTAGCATCTGCAAAAATTGACTTTGCAGGAGAAGAAAGAACGTTATCGCAGCTTATTCCATTTATGCAAGGGAAAGAAAGAAGTGAACGTAAAGTAGCAAGTGAAGCATATTACGGATTTTTAGCTGAGAATGAAGAAGAGTTAGATCGTATTTATGACGAGCTTGTTAAAGTGAGAACGAAAATCGCCAAATCTTTAGGTTTCAAAAACTTTGTTGAACTTGGATATGCAAGAATGTATCGTACAGATTATAATGCGGAAATGGTGGCGAATTATCGTCAGCAAGTACTTGATTATATCGTTCCGGTTACAACGGAATTAAGAAAACGACAACAAGCACGTATCGGTGTAGAGAAATTAGCGTATTACGATGAAAACTTTGAGTTTGCTACTGGTAATCCAACTCCAAAAGGAGATGCGGATTGGATTGTTAATCATGGGAAAACGATGTATAAAGAGTTATCGGCTGAAACGGACGAATTTTTCAATTTCATGCTAGATAATGATTTATTAGATTTAGTTGCAAAAAAAGGAAAAGCTGGTGGCGGATATTGTACATATATTGAGAATTATAAAGCGCCATTTATTTTCTCAAACTTCAACGGAACATCTGGCGACATTGATGTATTAACACATGAAGCTGGTCATGCTTTCCAAGTATATGAAAGCCGTAAGTTTGAAATTCCAGAATACAATTGGCCAACGTATGAAGCATGTGAAATTCATTCTATGAGTATGGAATTCTTTACATGGCCATGGATGAAGTCATTCTTTGAAGAAGATGCAGATAAATATTATTTCTCTCACTTAAGTTCTGCACTTCTATTTTTACCGTATGGTGTATCTGTTGACGAATATCAACATTATGTATATGAAAATCCAGAAGCATCACCAGAAGAGCGTAAGACAGCATGGCGTAATATAGAGAAAAAGTATTTACCACATCGTGATTATGAAGATAACGATTATTTAGAGCGCGGTGGATTCTGGCACCGTCAAGGACATATTTATAGCTCGCCGTTCTACTATATCGACTACACATTAGCACAAATTTGCGCACTGCAATTTTGGAAACGTGCAAGAGATAATAGACAAGAGGCGTGGGAAGATTATGTAAATCTGTGCCAACAAGGTGGAAGTAAATCATTCTTGGAATTAGTAGAAGTTGCAAATTTAACATCACCATTTGCTGAAGGCTGTGTGAAAAGTGTCATTACAGAAATTGAAGCGTGGCTACATGCGATTGACGACACAAAATTGTAAAAAACATGCGCTTTTTTTCACATGTTTAACATCGACATAACGAGAAAATGATGAGATAATAAAAGAAAATTCAGAATACTAAAGAGGTGTTTCTAATAAGGAGCACCTCTTTTCACCAACAAAAAGGGGGGAAAGAAGTATGCTTCAATCTAATATGGATGTGAGTTTAGAAAGTTTGGTGAACTCATTACAGTCTACTCGAAGCACGCTATTATCAGAAATTGAAATGTTAAATGATACAGAAGTGAATGTAAAGCCACGCCGTGATAAATGGAGTATTATTCAAATTTTGCATCACTTGCATTTAGTTGAACAATCAGTTACGTCTGCCCTTGTATATGCTTTACAAAAAAATGAAAGAAACACGACTCCATTTAAAGACCTCCAACTTACGCTTGATCGCACATATAAACGAGAAGCACCTCAGCAAATGCAACCAACAGAAACGTTAATGAAAAAACAGCAAGGAATTCAATTGCTAGAACATTCACGACAAGAACTATTACACGCGCTTCATAGTGTGATAGATGAAAAAGATCTATTTGAAAATGGATTAAAGCATCCTATTTTTAATGATTTGAATTTGTATCAGTGGGTTCAATTTCTTGATTTGCATGAACAAAGACATCTTACGCAGTTAAAAGAGGCGAAACACGCAATTTTGCAACGATAATCAGAAGGAAGTGGGAGACCACTTCTTTTTTGATACGTGCATAGTTTTCTTTCTTATTTTGGAATACTACATGGAGAAAGAAAAGAAGGAGTTGAAAAGTATGTCCAAGAAAAAGAAAGAAGAAGAGCGCGCGTGGAAAGCACGTAAAGAAAATCAAAAACCACATGGAAAAGTGAAAGCTTTTGCTGAATTAGTTGAAGGAACAGAAAAAACGTGATGAAATACTCATCACGTTTTTTGTATGAGTGGAAAAGTTAATAAGAAGGTTGTACCAGTCCCTTTTTCACTTATAATATCAATTTTTCCATTCATAGCTTGCACAACGCTGAATACGACCATCATTCCAAGACCAGTACCTTTGTCTTTTGTTGAGTAGAAAGGGGATCCAAGGCGTTTTACTTGTTCTTGATCCATGCCAACTCCTGTATCTTTTATATATAATTGAATATGCTTATGATCAGGAACTAATGTGAAATAAAGATCACCGCCTTTTGGCATGGCCTCAATGCAGTTTTTTAAAATATTTAACAAGCATTGATTTAGTTTTTGTTTTTCTCCCGAGATAAAAAAAGAAGTACTTTGCTTTATATAATGAGTACGCACATTTGCTAAATTAGCAAGCGGTGTAATTAGCGATAATGCATGTAATAGTTCTTCTTCTAACTGTAATCTTTGTTCTTTTTCAATACTTGGTTTTGCAAAGGTTAAATAATCTGTAAGAACGTGATTTGCTTGTTCGATTCCGTTGATGGCTATGTCAATATATAATTTTCGCTCTTGCTCAGTGCAGGTATCTGACTGCAAAAGTTGTAAAAATCCTTTCGTTGAAGTTAATGGGTTGCGAATTTCATGAGAGATGGATGCTGCCATTTCACCAATTAAATGAAATTTTTCAGCATTCATAAGTTCGTTTTGTAGACGAACTTGAGTTTGTAATATGTGTAATAAATATAAAATAAGGATGGTACCAAGTATCGTACATAACTCATATACAATAATATGTGGTATATAATCAGCCTTATTTGTAACCTTTGAAAGGAAGAAAGGTATCCAACTAAATCCGTATGTGAGACTGTAGATAATAGCAAGTATTATTTTTATACGATTAGAAGTTCGATTGAAAAATTTGTATGTAAATAGTAGAACAATAAATAGAAGGATAGAACCGATAAGCGATGGGAAAACACCTATTCCTCCTAATAAGAAGCGGTATATATTTAATACCACTAATATTGATCCACCGGCAATAGGACCTCCGGTTAATGTACCGACAACTAATACGATATGACGCATATCAAATTGAAATCCATAATCTGTTTTTGCTGCGAAAGTGATACATAGTATAGTAACGAGGCAACATAATACAATAAATATAGCTGAATTTAATTTAGGAGAGCGTTTCCCTTTTTGATTCCAAAATAAATGGTATACGAGCATTGTAACAAGGATGAATAATATATTTAAAAAGAGATAAATAATAAAGGATTTCAGTGGGATGCCTCCTCTCTTCTCATATTAAATTAATCATACTATAAAATGAAAGAAATGAAATGAGAAATAGCGGAAAAATCAGAAATTTTTTCTGGTAGTATACAATATGTTACAATAAGCTTTGTCAATGAAAGAAGGAATTCCGTGCAATGCGCGGGAGAGGTTCGCGAACTCCCTCTATAAAAAACTATGGAAACAACAATATCTTTAGGTATTGTTTTGTTTTTTTATTGTGACAGTTCAAGAACGTTCTTTCTTCTTATTCGTAGTAGAGAAGGAGAATGAGTGAAATGAAAAAAGAGAAGGCAGTTGTTGTTTTTAGTGGAGGACAAGATAGTACGACATGTTTATTTTGGGCAATAGAGCAGTTTGCAGAAGTTGAAGCTGTAACGTTTAATTACAATCAACGTCATAAGTTAGAAATTGATTGTGCGGCGGAAATTGCAAATGAGCTAGGAATTAAACATACGGTGCTAGATATGAGTCTATTAAATCAACTTGCTCCAAATGCGTTAACGAGAACGGATATGGAGATTACACATGAAGAAGGTGAATTGCCATCGACGTTTGTAGATGGACGAAATTTACTATTCTTATCATTTGCTGCTGTATTAGCAAAACAAGTTGGGGCACGTCATATTGTAACGGGTGTATGTGAAACTGATTTTAGTGGTTATCCAGATTGCCGTGACGTGTTTGTGAAATCGTTAAACGTTACTTTAAATTTATCCATGGATTATCCGTTTGTAATTCATACACCACTTATGTGGATTGATAAAGCGGAAACATGGAAATTATCAGATGAACTTGGAGCATTCGAGTTTGTTCGAGAAAAAACATTAACATGTTATAACGGAATCATTGGTGATGGTTGCGGTGAATGTCCAGCATGTCAGCTTCGTAAAGCAGGATTAGATACGTACCTACAAGAACGCGAAGGAGCAAATAACTAATGGATAATTTCTTTGGATTTCGCATCGTAGAAAATTTGCAAAAAATGGACAAGGATATTCAGCGTAAACAGCTTAAATATCATAATAAAAGAGTAATGGTCAGCAAGGAATTTACATTTGATGCAGCACACCATTTACATTGTTATGAAGGGAAATGTAAAAACTTACATGGTCACACATATAAAGTTGTATTTGGGATTAGTGGATATGTAAATGAAATCGGTCTTGCGATTGACTTTGGAGATATAAAAGAAATTTGGAAGAATGAAATAGAAATCTATTTAGACCATCGTTATTTAAACGAAACGTTACCAGCAATGAATACGACTGCTGAAAACATGGTCGTTTGGATTTACGAAAAGATGGCAGAAGCATTAATAAAAGATAATCGTGCGAACGAATATAAAGGAGCTCGTGTTGAATTTGTTCGTCTTTTCGAGACGCCAACTAGTTATGCGGAAGTAAGACGGGAGTGGATGCTCGATGAGTAAAATCCCTGTCTTAGAAATATTTGGTCCGACTATTCAAGGTGAAGGAATGGTTGTAGGACAAAAGACGATGTTTATCCGTACAGCTGGCTGTGATTATAGCTGTGCTTGGTGTGATTCTGCTTTTACTTGGGATGGATCGGCTAAAGATCAAATTAGACAGATGACAGCAGAGGAAGTTTGGAATGAGCTTGTAGAAATTGGTGGCGAAAATTTTTCTCATGTTACGATTTCAGGTGGAAATCCAGCGTTGCTGAAAAATATTGAGTTTCTTCTTTCTATATTAAAAGAGAATGGAATGCGAACGGCAATCGAAACGCAAGGGAGTAAATGGCAAGATTGGTTACTTCAAATTGATGAGATAACGATTTCTCCAAAACCACCAAGTTCGACGATGAATACTGATTTTCAGAAGTTAGATGCTATTATTCAGAAACTAGCAGGAAAAGATATTAGTTTAAAAGTAGTAGTGTTTGACGATCAAGATTTTGAATATGCAGTTAAGATGCACGAACGTTATCCAGATGTGCCATTTTTCTTACAAGTAGGGAATGATGATACAAAAACAGTGGATGATGCGATGCTGATTAAAAAATTATTAGATAAGTATGAGTGGCTTATTGAAAAAGCGGTTAACTGTAAAGAAATGAATAATGCAAAAGTATTGCCGCAGCTTCATGCGTTAGTATGGGGAAATAAACGCGGAGTATAATGAGAAGGGATGTTTAAAATGGCAGGAAGATTAGATGAAGATTTAATAGATGTAACATTATTAGGAAATCAAAATACAAAATATTTATTTGAATATAGCCCAGAAATTTTAGAGGTATTTGATAATAATCATCCAAACCGTGATTATTTTGTGAAATTTAATTGTCCTGAATTTACAAGCTTATGTCCGAAAACAGGTCAACCAGATTTTGCGACAATTTATATTAGCTACATTCCAGAACAAAGAATGGTAGAGAGTAAATCTTTAAAGTTATATTTATTTAGTTTCCGCAATCACGGTGACTTCCATGAAGATTGCATGAACGTTATTATGAATGATTTAATTAAATTAATGGATCCGCGCTACATTGAGGTATGGGGGAAATTCACGCCACGTGGAGGGATTTCAATTGATCCTTACTGCAACTACGGTCGCCCAGGAACGAAATATGAACAAATGGCAGACTACCGCATGATGAATCACGATCTATATCCAGAAACAATTGATAATCGTTAATAGAAAGAAGGGGCCTGTATACTATACAGGCCCCTTCTTTCTATTATATTATGCATTTTGGTTAATGACAGTATAGTTTTTATGACTTACAACTGTAAGAGGTTCCATATCTAGTTCTCTAAAATTCTCCATAATTGTTATATCAACAATAACAGAGTTTTGATTTACTTTTTGAACACGGCCTTGCATGCCACCTTTAAATTCGATGATATCTCCAGTTTCTGCGATCTGCATAAGCAACTCTCCTTGTTACAGTTTTTCCAAAAAAGAATAATTTGGGATTTTTTATTTTCCTTTATTTTGAACTATGTTTCCTGTTTTGTAAATGTTTTCAAAGTAAAAATTCGAAAAATATTCACTTTTTGTAAGAAAATATATGAAAAAACATCCTTTTAGGAGATGAACGGGAGAAATGCAGATATTTTTATATAAGAGTATAATGAAAATATACAATGACCTACTAAAGTGGGAGAAACTAGGGGCGGTAAAATGATGTTTGAAGTTGTGGGGAGCTTTATAGTGATTTTATTATTTTTATTTTCTTATATACAGTTGAAGAAAATCCGGCATCATGAAACAACTACATATTTTGACGGATTGGATGGTGCGCATGCATCGATAACACATGATAGTGGTGGTAATGTATAACTTTCTTTTTATGCATGGTATGATGGCAATAAGAAATAGTACATAATACAGTTCGTAAGTGATGAATGGAGAGTGGAAAGAATGAGGATTTCTTTTATTCGTCATGGTCGCTTAGATCGTACTATGGAACCAATGACAGTTACTTCATTTCATGAATGGATGAAACGATATGGCTTACACACTATAACAACAGAAGCTTCTATACCAATGGAAACAATTGAAACAATGGAATCAGCAAAATTAGTCGTAACTAGTGATCAAAGGCGTGCTGTACAGTCAGCAGCTGAATTAATGGATTCTTTATCTTTTATACAAAATTCTCTTTTTAGAGAAGCTGAGGTTCCTTCAAGATTTTTTTCTCCAAAATGCTTGAAATGCAAACCTAACGTATGGATGTTTATCGGACGAACATTATGGGTGCTTGGCTATCATAAAGATGTAGAGTCTTATAAGGAAGTAAGGGAGAGGGCAAAGCAAGCAGCTCATCTATTGCACCGTTACGCTCTCGTACATGGAAGTATTGCTCTTGTAGGTCATAGTTATTTTAATACGATGATTGGGACTGAACTGAGGGCAATGGGGTGGTCTGGTTCACCTATTTTCCATAGGAAGCCATGGGGTTGTACAACATATACGTTTCATGAGGCGATGAATGGAAATGTATTAAATACGAATTTAACATAAAAGCACACGATTTATATAAAAAATCGTGTGCTTTCTTTTTAAGATATAGAAACTTTGATGTTTAATGTTTTTACGAGATGTGCATAAGGTTCCCCTACGAGCATAACGATTTGATCTTTTTTATAACCTAGTTTCTCGTATAGTGAATAGGCACGTTTGTTTTCTAAATTAACAAGTAATGCGATTTTTTCATACACCTTTTCAGTTGCATGGATTTCAGCAGCTTCAATTAATTTAGAACCAATTCCTTTTCCGCCATACGCACTTGAAACTGATAATGTATCAATGTAATATTCATCAAGCTCAGCTTCTTTTTCTAACGTAATCGATTCATCTTTATGTAATTCTCTTAAGTGATGTACAATTGGTGCATCAAGCGTTGTTGCTTCACTACCATGATAAGCGACAATAACTCCAACTGCATCCCCTTCTTGCTCATATACAAAACAGTTTTCATAGCTCAGTCGATTTCTTTCTTTTGAGAACCATGTTTCAAGTCCTAGTAATACTTCTGTCTCAACTGTGCTACCTGTGATTTTTTCAGCAATTTCGTGCAGAGCGTTATACAATAAAGGTGCTACTAGCTTCGCATCTGTCTTTTTTGCTTTCCGAATCATAGTATCCCTCCTAGTTCTATTTATATATTGTAGCATAGTGGTATGGAACTTTGCATAATTGAATGTCGAAATGTTTGATATAGAGAAGTAGCTATGTTAGTATATGATATTTAGTGGACATATAGTAAAGTGATATCGTTTGCGAAATATTGAAAATGAAATGAAGGTATAGCATCTGGATAATTTTACAGTTGTTGACCTAAAGAATATACGATAAAATAAAATATTGCATAGAGGTGAAATACATGGATGAGCAATTAGCAAATACAATTTTGGATCAGCTGAAAAACGGTGAAATAAAGGAGTATGTTGTAACGAAAGATGTATTTTATACGTTTAGGAAAGTTGTAGTAGGGCGTGAAGATTTTAAACATATTATTGGGAACGCGCAGCGCGGCGGACAAGTAATTTATACATATTCAGAAACGCCACGTTCGTAACTAGAAGAATATAGGGGAGGAGAATTATGGGCGATTTTAAACAAGGCATATTACCGCATTGGGATTATATGTGGAAAGATAGAGCCGGGAATAGGTTTATGGGGATGGTAATGTACCCAGAGAAACGAAAGTGTTCGGCAAAAATGCTTCAGAAAATAAAAAGAGCATATGAAGAAGCTGTAGAAATTAAAGTAACTGTACAAGTTCAACATACATATCAGTACGTAGAAGGAATGATTGTGTACTTTGATGAAGAAGCTCCTGTATGTACAATGATTGATAAAGATGAAAATCCACATCATATATTTGTAAAAGATATTTTGCGTATTGAGCACTCTGAATAATCTTTTCATAAGTAAGTTGAATTTCCATAATAATAATCTTTTTCTATAATAGTTATCTTTTAGTATGTAACGCGAACCGAAAGTATATGTATAATATTTAATAAACTAAAATTGATAAATGTAATCGTTTTTTAGAACAGATTATCGTTTCATGTCTGTTCTTTTTTGCGTGATGCTGGAGAAATATATTCCTCCAGCATTTGCCGTTTTATGACAAAATATATTGGTAACTTTTTTAAAAATAAGGTTAAATTCGTTGACAACTTTTTTGAAAAGCACTTTATTGACATGAGTTTTAGAATGTTGTTTCATAGTCATTGTATTGAAAAAAATCGACTATCTTGTCGAAAAGTAAAATTTAAAAAAAGAAAGAATTTATACATATATCTTGTGTCTTATTTTGAAACGTAATACAATATATAGAGAAATCAAGAAACAACATACAGAGAGTATAGATTGGAGAGGGAGGGTCGGAAATGATAGTTGCATATGATTCTATGACAGGAAACGTGAAGCGTTTCATTCACAAATTAAATATGCCGGCCGTTCAAATTGGTGAAGATCTAGTAATAGATGAAGACTTTGTTTTAATTACGTATACAACAGGTTTTGGCAATGTACCAGAACGTGTTTTAGAATTTTTAGAGCGCAATAATGAAAAATTAAAAGGCGTATCTGCAAGCGGCAATCGTAACTGGGGAGACATGTTCGGTGCAAGTGCTGACAAAATTTCTGCTAAATATGAAGTGCCTATTGTATCAAAATTTGAGTTATCAGGAACAAATAACGATGTAGAATATTTTAAGGAAAGGGTGCGGGAGATTGCGACACATTGAACTGAATAATGAAATCACGCAAATGCAGGACGGTTTTTATCAGCTTCATAAAGATAAAGAGGCATTAGAAGTCTTTATGGAAGAAGCTAGAGAGAATACCGTTCATTTTAATAGCGTGGCAGAGCGAATGGAGTATATGAAAGAACATGATTACTATTACAACGTTCTGGACGAGTATAGCTTGGAGGAAGTAGAAGAGGTATATAACATCGCTTATGGTGAAAACTTCGAGTTCCAATCTTATATGGCAGCATCTAAGTTCTACAAAGATTATGCGTTAAAAACAAATGATCAAAAACAATACTTAGAAAGCTATGAAGATCGTGTAGCAATTGTTTCATTATACTTAGGACGCGGTGATGTTGCGAAGGCAAAACACTTCGCAAGCATGATTGTAAAACAAAACTACCAACCAGCGACACCAACCTTTTTAAATGCGGGACGAAGCAGAAGAGGAGAAATGGTGTCTTGTTTCTTGTTAGAGATGGATGATAGCTTAAATTCAATCGGCTTTAACATTAATACTGCAATGCAATTATCGAAAATCGGCGGTGGAGTAGCGTTAAACTTATCTAAGCTACGCGCACGCGGTGAGCAAATTAAAGGTATCGATAATGCTGCAAGTGGTGTAGTACCTGTTATGAAATTACTTGAAGATTCGTTTTCATATGCGAATCAGCTTGGCCAACGAAAAGGTGCCGGTGCAGTATACTTGAACATTTTCCATTGGGATATTATTGAATTCCTTGATACAAAAAAAATAAATGCCGATGAGAAGAGCCGTATTCAGTCTCTATCAATCGGAATTATCGTTCCAAGTAAGTTCTTTGAGCTTGCTGAGAAAAACGAACCTTTCCATGTTTTCGCGCCTTATACGGTGTATAAAGAATATGGAAAGCATTTAGATGATATTGATATCGATGAAATGTACGATGAATTAATGAGCAATCCGAAAGTGAAGAAGAAGCCGCTAGATATTAGTGCACGTGATATGCTTATTAAAATTGCTATGATTCAGCTTGAGTCTGGTTACCCATACTTAATGTTTAAATCAAATGCAAATAACCAACATCCACTGAAGGATATTGGAACTGTGAAGATGTCGAACTTGTGTTAAATATGTAGCACCTTCTAGTAGAAATGCTAGTCGAAAACTCCGTTAAACGGGGAAAGCCTCAAATTTGAGGTAACCTACCGTGCTAAATCTTATCTTAGAATGAAAATATAAGAGTTCAGAATGTATCTTATTATTTTGTATAGCAGAGTGATGGGACAACATAAAGTAATAAGAGACTTTCTGAAGTATTAAGATAAGTAAAAGCCTAACGACTATCCCTTATGGGAGTAGAGCGCAAGCGATTGGCGTTCGAAAAGCGGAGCACCTAACCAGGTAATGCTGCAGGTGATGATATAGTCTGTCCTGTATGGTGACATACAGCAGTTGCTTGAGCAACGGACTGAGGAGTAGCGAACTCGGTTGAACATTCGAGACAGAAATCTTCCAGCTACAAGAAACTTCAGAAATAAATGATTACGGTACAGATGACATCATTCGTCGCGATATTAACTGTAACTTAGGATCGTTAAATATTGTAAATGTAATGGAAAATAAAGAAATTCGTGAAGCGGTTCATGCGGGAATGGAAGCTTTAACAGCTGTTTCTGATATGACAATCATTCCGAATGCACCAACTGTGAAAAAAGCGAATGATGAGCTTCATTCAGTTGGACTTGGTGCCATGAACTTACACGGATATTTAGCTAAAAATAAACTCGCTTATGAAAGTGCAGAAGCGAAAGAGTTCGCTCGTACATTCTTTATGATGTTAAATTACTACTCTATTGAGAAAAGTATGGAAATCGCTAAAGAAAAAGGCGAAACATTTAAAGACTTCGATAAGTCTGACTATGCGAACGGCACTTACTTTGAAAAGTACGAAACGACTGATTATAGCCCGGTAACTGAAAAAGTT
The DNA here is from genome assembly GCF_007678085.1 of Bacillus cereus. Taxonomy (GTDB): domain Bacteria; phylum Bacillota; class Bacilli; order Bacillales; family Bacillaceae_G; genus Bacillus_A; species Bacillus_A cereus_BE. Next base: position 601,250 of record NZ_VEDW01000003.1, read on the forward strand.
CAGCAACTATTTGAAGGAATTCATATTCCGACAAAAGAAGATTGGACAAGTTTAAAAGAGCAAGTACAGAAAAATGGTTTATACAACTCATATCGTCTTGCTATCGCTCCAACACAATCTATTAGTTACGTTCAAAATGCAACTTCAAGCGTAATGCCGATTGTAAGTCAAATTGAGTCAAGAACGTATGCAAATGCGACAACATATTATCCAATGCCGTATTTATCAAAAGATACGTTCTGGTACTATAAATCGTCTTACGATATGAATCAGTTTAAATTAATTGATTTGATCGCAGAAGTTCAAGAACATATTGACCAAGGAATTAGTACAATTCTTTACGTTAACAGTGATATTTCAACACGTGAATTAGCACGTTACTACATCTATGCACATAAAAAAGGCTTAAAGAGTCTGTATTATACGAGAACACGTAAGTTAAGCGTGGAAGAGTGCGTGGCTTGTACCGTTTAATATAAAAATTGATACATGATGAGCAGGGTTTTCTGAACCCTGCTCATGCTTAGTTATCAATTTGTCATGTTTATTTAGAGAAGGGGCGATTGAATGCGTGCGGTAAACTGGAACAAAAAAGAAGATGATTTTAGTTTAATGTTTTGGAAGCAAAACATCGCTCAGTTTTGGACAGAAGAAGAAATTGCAGTGTCTTCTGACAAAAATACTTGGGTGCAATTATCGAAAGAAGAACAAATTGCTTATAAGCGTGTATTAGGTGGTTTAACACTTTTAGATACGAAACAAGGCGGCGAAGGGATGCCTCTTGTACTTGTTCATCTTGAAAATTTACAAGCGAAAAGTGTATTAGCTTTCATGGGTGCTATGGAAGAAGTACATGCGAAGAGTTACAGTCATATTTTCACAACGTTAGCTACTGAAGAAGAAATCGATGATATTTTTGACTGGGTAGACAATCATCCATTACTTGAGAAAAAGGCTGGTATTATTACGAGTTACTATCGTCGTTTATTAAAGCCTGAAGTAACGAAAAAAGAGTTATACATGGCAATGGTAGCCAGTGTGTTCTTAGAAAGTTACCTATTCTATAGTGGATTCTTCTATCCACTTTACTTAGCAGGTCAAGGTAAATTGACGGCAAGTGGTGAGATTATTAACTTAATAATTCGTGATGAGTCAATTCACGGCGTATTCGTCGGTATTTTAGCACAACAACTCTTCGCAGAACTTTCTGCAGAAGATCAACAAGAAGTGCAAAAAGAAACACAAGAGTTATTAATGGAACTATATGAAATTGAAATGGCATACACAGAAGAAATTTATACTTCTATCGGTCTTGTAGAAGATGTAAATCGTTTCGTTCGTTACAATGCGAATAAAGGACTTATGAACTTAGGACTTGAGCCGAAGTTTGAAGAAGAAGAAATTAACCCAATCGTTTTAAATGGTTTACGTACAGATACGAAAAACCATGATTTCTTCTCAGTAAAAGGAAATGGTTACGTAAAAGCAACGAACGTTGAAAAGTTATCTGATGATGACTTCGTGTTTAATTTTTAATATATGATTATAAAAAAGCTGTCTTATCTATTGATAAGACAGCTTTTCTTTATGGTTTTGTTTACATAACACTATTATTTTTGTATAACGAATTCTATTTAAAAAGTTCTATCCAGCTAATGGATAAAACTTATTTGTAATTAAATGGGTATTTACAAACTTTTTGTATCAGTGTATTATTTAACTAGTACACCGATACAAAAGGAGGGAAGAAATGAAAATAGAGTTTTCTCCAAATACACCAATTTACATTCAGGTAATGGAATACATAAAAAAAGAAATTGTAACAGGACATTTATTGCCTGGTGATAAAATTCCCTCTGTACGTGAATTAGCGAGTGAATTACAAGTAAATCCAAATACGATTCAGCGTACATTTCAAGAGCTAGAACGGGATAGGGTTGTTGTAACACGTAGAGGAATGGGACGATATGTAACGAATGAAGGGGAGAAAATTATGGAGCTGCGAAAAGAGATGGCGAAAGAATTACTTCATTCTTTTATAGATGGAATGGACAATTTAGGTTTTTCAGAAGAAGAAATTCTTACAATCCTGCGCTCTTCATTACATGAGAAGAGGGAGGAGAGCGAATGACAGAGTTATTAAAAATAGAAAACTTATGGAAGAGATACGGATTAAAAGCAGTGATTCGTGAATTAAACATAGAGATTACGGAAGGGAAAATTATAGGACTCGTTGGAGATAATGGGAGCGGGAAAACGACGTTATTGAAAATGATTGCTGGTCTGCAGCACCCTTCCGAAGGGAGTATTACAATCGCTGGTAAAAAGGTCGGATTAGAAACGAAAGAAATTGTTTCTTTTATGTCGGATAAACCAGTATTTGATGATTGGATGACAGTAAAAGATTCTTTATTTTTCTATCGAGATTTTTATAAAGACTTCGACATTCAAAAAGCGGTAGATACGATTGCGGAATTTAAAATACCGTTAGAAGAAAGAATTACAGCTTTATCAAAAGGTATGGTTGAAAAGCTACAAATTATTTTAACATTTTCGAGGAAAGCGAAGTTATACGTACTAGATGAACCGCTTGGCGGAATTGATCTCGTTTCTAGAGAACATGTATTAGAACTTATTTTACAGTTTTATCGCGAAGATTGTACCATTTTAATTGCAACACATTTAATTGGAGAAGTGGAAAATATTTTTGACGAAGTAATCTTTTTAAAAGATGGTGAGAGTGTACTACATGAAAATGTAGAGGAGTTACGCTTTCAGCGAGGAAAAGCTGTCACAGATGTGTTTAAGGAGGTGTTTAGTAGATGAAGGCCAGTTTAATATATATGTACAATGCGAATAAAAAACAAATTGTTATTTCGTTATTGTCATTCATATTTATTGTAGCTGTCGCTTTTGTAAGTATGGGAAATTATATTAAACAAGAATCAGGAGAAGTAAGGCAAATGATTACAATTGCTTTAGTATTCTTAGTTTATTTAATTTTTGCGGTATTAGTATTTCTGCAGGCGATGTCTGCGTTTGGGAAAATGACTGAAAGTAAATTATTTCGGTTAACACCGATATCTGGTAAAAAAATTGTTTTAGCAATATTGTCATATGCAGCAATTAGCTTAATGTGTTTTGAATTAATAGGTGCTATGTTTTTCTATAGTATTTCGATGAAAGTAATAAAAGGTACAGAACTCCATGAATTGTTATTCACCGAAAGTACACTTACACTAGATATGGTAAAGCAGTTATTTAGTAGCGTGTTATATGTATTTAATTTATCAAGTATATTGTTAGTCTTACTTTTTATAGTAGCTGGAGTTAAAGTATTTTCTTTGAAAAAGAAAAAAATAGAGTATGTAATTATTTTCTTCTTATTTTTACTAGTGACGAAAGTAATCAATATGATATATGAAATGTTAGGCGGATTTGCACCTACATCTGCTTTTATCAAAAAATTAGTTTATATAGATGAATCGACAGATGTAAATCTCATACTATATCCAGAAAAACTTATGAATGTATATAGTATTGCTTTTTCAATCGGTATATTTGTTTTACTTGTTTATATAACAGGTCGCATAATTGATAAAAAACTAGAAGTCTAAAGGAGGAATCAACATTGGGAAATGTAGTAGTAAAGTTAGAGAATGTTCGAAAAAAAATTGGTGGAACGGAAATTATCCGCGGTTTATCATTTGAAGTTCGTGAAGGGGAAGTGTACGGGTTCCTTGGACCGAACGGTAGTGGTAAAACGACGACAATTCGTATGATGACAGGTCTTATATCAATGACAGAGGGCGATATTACAATTTGTGGTCATAGTATTCGCACGGAGCGTGAAAAGGCGCTAGAGCAAATTGGAGCGATCGTAGAAAATCCTGAACTATATGATTATATGACAGGAATGCAAAACTTAAAGCATTTTGCGAACATGGCAATTACATCAATTAGTAAAGAGCGCATTGCTGAGATTGTAAAGCTTGTTGAATTAGAGCATGCGATTCATAAAAAGGTGAAAACATATTCACTTGGTATGAAACAACGTTTAGGAATTGCACAGGCATTACTTCATCAGCCGAAAATCTTAATTTTAGATGAGCCGACAAATGGATTAGATCCAGCTGGTATTCGTCAAATTCGTGATTATTTACAGCGTTTAGCGAAAGAAGAGAATATTGCCGTAATCGTATCAAGTCACTTGTTAAGTGAAATTGAACTTATGTGTGATCGTGTCGTTATTATTAAGCAAGGGGAGTTTGTACAAGAGTACAACTTACATGAACAAGCGAAACATGATGAGACAGTCGTCGTAGCGTTTGAAGTAGATCAAGTACAGAAAGCAAATGAAATCATTAAAGGTAAGGCGCAAGGAAATGTAATTGCAGTATCTGTAACGAAAGAAGAAATTCCACAACTTGTAAAAAGACTTGTGAATGATAATGTGCTTATATACGGAGTTACTGTTCAAAATAAAACGTTAGAGGATGAGTTCTTAGCGATTACAGGGGGAGTGAAAGCGTAATGTTTAAATTAATTCAAAATGAATTTTTAAAGTTGCATGCGAAAAAAGGTATGTATATTTTAATTGGTGCCATTGCAGTATTGGAGATTTTGGGAGTTTTAGCGATGCTGAAATGGGGAGACGGAAGTGAATTTAAAGGATCATATTTAGATTTTGCAAGTTCAGAGATTGGTTTAATTACTTTGTTTGCAACAATTTTTGGAATTACGATTGCTTCTCGTATGATTACGGATGAGTTCCAAAAAGGTACAATTAAGCAGTTATTAATCCGTCCAAGAAAACGAATTACAGTTTTATTCTCTAAGTATATTACAGTGTTACTTACTATAGTATTTATCATATTTGCTAGCACGTTAATTGCAATGATTATTGGCGGAATTGTAATGGATGGTAGTAAAACAGAATTAACGGTAGGAATCGTAATGAAATCTACTTTATATCAAGTGCTTTCACCATTCTTCTTTGCGACGCTTGCATTTTTCTTAGCAAACGTATTTAGAAAGTCTGTATTACCATTAATTATTACGATGTTCCTCTTCTTTTTACAAGGACCAATTAATATGGTACTGATGATGTTTGCAAAAGGTGTAGCAAAGTTTGTAGTGTTTTTCCATTTAAATTTAAGTGTGTATGATAGCAATAAACTAGTAAGCGGCGGATCAGAACCGACATTTACAGAGTTTACATTTACAACTTCATTCTTACTTGTAGCTGCATACTTTGTTGTATTACTTGTAGCATCAAGTGTATTATTCCAAAAACGTGACGTATTATAATAAAAGAAATCCCCGCTTGTAAAAACGGGGATTTTTATTACATAACTTTCTCGTATATTTCAACTGCAAGAAAAGAATGATTACTATATATGTTGTTCGAAAGTATTTGAGAAAAATAGGAAGAATTTCAACTATATTCATATTATAATTTAGTTATCACACCATTTATTTTTACTATCTTTGGAGGTGTACTATATGCACTATGCATTTTCACACATAAGACTACGCAGTTTTTTTGGATGGATGATTATAGGATTGTTCCTTACGATGATTCCATTAAGTCTAGCAAATGTTTCTGAGAATACGATGGAGGTTATTTCACAAATAACTGTATTTTTTGTATTTCCGTTATTTTGGTTATACGTAAAAACAAATAAAAATAATGTTGTATTCAATAGTTTTTTTGATAAAACAGGACGTTTACCGTGGGGATTAATTGTATTAGCAACGATAATGGGAATGATTTTTTCAGTTGGTATATCTCATATTCAATTTTACATATTAGCACATACGTTACCGAATTTCTTAGTTACTATGTTAGAAGACGGAAATGTTATTAACACGAGTAACGTATATATGACGATATTTACTTTCATTTCAGCGTGTGTGTTAGCACCTATTATGGAAGAGGTTATTTTTAGGGGATTCTTTTTACAGCGAATGGCTTACAAATGGGGAATTAAAAAAGCTGTCATTATATCTTCACTTATTTTTGGCCTAGGACATTTTGATGTTATTGGCGCGTTCATGTTTGGCGTTGTTATGTGTCTTTTATACATAAAGACGAAAAATATATGGACGAATATCGCTGTGCACGCTCTAAATAATTTCATTGCAACAAGTATGCAATTTGTCGGTGGAGAAGAGAGTAGTGCCATTTCAATTCCTGAATTACAAGCGCAAAGTAATTTATGGATCGGTATCGGTCTTACAGTTGTTGGATTACTTTGGTTAATTCCTTACGTTTGGAAACAATGGCGCATGGTAAAAGAAGTTGGTGTGCCACCAGTGCGCTTTATAAATGAGGAAAAAATAGTGAGTGCATTACAAGAAAATGAAGAGTATAGTCAAGTGTTCGTAACAGATAGACTGATGGCTGTAGAGCTACCAGATGAGGCTGTAAATAAGCTTCGGTTAGAAGAAAATGATTATGTAACAGTATCTGTAGAAGAAGATAAAATCGTTATAAAGAAAGCACTTGATAGATAATTAAAAAGTAGCTCCTTAGGAGCTACTTTTTAATTTGTAATAATTTCTACACGAAAATTATTACCGTTCTTTACATATTTAATATCTGTAACGATACGGACTGTTTTTAAAATCTCCACTTTTTCACCAATTCGAGGGATAGTCGGAACATTGTCCCAAATGCCAAGCAAGTCATCTAATTGTGCCGTTTTTTCATAAAACCAGATTTTCAATGTAAAGCCCCTTTCTCGAACTTTATGTATTTTAATACATGATATATTATTTTTATTCTTAATGTAAGGGGTTTTTTTATATTTTATGAATAAAAATTAATTAATTTTCTGGGAAGATATGTTCAATATCAGGAGTAAGAGATACTTCTGATAATACGATATGAGAAACAGTCGTTGCATATGAGGAAACATCATTGATAAATTCTTCAAGTTCAACGAGTGAAGGAACAGAAATTTTTACAATGTAACATAAGCTTCCTGTTACGCGGTAACAAAAACTTGCAGATGGATAAGACTGAATAAACTGTTGCATACGTGTTGTATCACCATTTTTTAAAGTGATTTCCAAAATACAATCTAAAACAAGTCCTGCTTTTTTATAATCGATATCGATTGTGTACTTTTGAATCACGCCTTCACTTTCAAGTTTACGAACACGTTCTGCAGTAGATGGAGCAGATAAGTTTACTCGTTTTGCCAATTCACGCATGGATAGGCGACTATCATTATATAATTCATTTAAAATTTTTCGATCTACACGGTCTAGTTGCATTTGTAAATATACCTCCAGTAAAATAATGATGTTTGTAAAGGGAAACTATAAATTAAGATTCATATGAAATGTAAAGTGAACTTTATTTATTTTACAATAAAACAGAAGGAAATAGGAGGGGAAATGATGGAGAGAATTTCATTATCAAATGTAGGAGATACAAAGTTTCAAAAGTTATTAGGGCATAATCCAGAGTTATTACATTCATGGAGTACGTTAGAGAATACACTGTATAGTAAAGGAACTCTTTCGGCAGAGCTGAAGGAGCAAGTAAGAAGAACATTAGCGTACGGGAATGAATGTCCGTACTGTATGGCAAAGGGAAGGCCTGATGATATGCAAAAGGTAGAAGAAATGAGTGTAGCCGTTACTTTTGCACATACATTTGTTCATGACAAAAAGGCGATAGATGATAAGATGTTTTATGTATTGAAACAATACTGGACGGAAAAAGAAATTGTAGAGCTTTGCGCTTATATTTGTTTTATTACTGCGTCACAACAACTTGGTTTTTTGTTTCAATTACAGCCGAATGAAGGAGAAAATAATGACTAATCAAATAGCACTTATCATAATTGATGTACAAAAGGCGTTTCAGTTACCATATTGGGGCCAGAGAAATAATCTTTTTGCTGAAGAAAACATAGGAATTTTGTTAGAAGGATGGAGAAAAAGGAAACAACCAGTTTTTCATATTCAACATGTAAATAAAGAAAATGCTCAGTCGATGTTTTATGAGGGAGCGGAAACAGTAAACTTTAAAGAAGAAGTGCAGCCACTACCAGGTGAAGTGATTATTCAGAAATCTGTTAACAGCGCGTTCATTGGGACAAATTTAGAAGAGCGATTAAGAGAGAACAAATGCAATGCAGTAGTGGTTGTAGGATTAACGACAAATCATTGTGTGGAGACTACGACACGAATGGCAGGGAATTTAGGATTTACAACGTATGTAGTGAGTGATGCAACGGCTACTTTTAACCGTAAAGGTCTAGATGGTAAAGAGTATTATGCAGAGGATATTCACAATATGACACTTGTAAATTTACATGAAGAGTTTGCTACGATTGTGATGACAAAAGAAGTATTAAAATTATTTTAAGAAAATAATTGCGAATTATGTAGAAAAAAATAAGAATATTTCGTATAATCTAAGTACAATCATTTTGAAATAGGGGTGGCATCATATGGAGCAAATTCCGGTGAAAAGAATAGAAGAAGTACTTGTTGTAGCAGGGGACGATAAACAGAAGCAAAAGGAATTTTATGAATTGCTCTTATCTACTGAGTTTTATGTTGCTGGTTCACTAGAAGCAGAGGACGGGGCAACAGAAGGAATACTTCGTTTGCGTCATTTCCAAGGAGAGGGTAGATGGATCGTTCCGTTCTTTACACAAATGGAATTTGTAAAAGACGTGTTGCCAGAAGGAACGCCCCTTATTACGATACGTGGGAAAGAGTTATTTGGTGGCATTGAAAAAGATGCTACGGCAGTATTAAATGTTGGAACTGAGATAAGTAAAACATTTATTCCAGAAGAAATTGCAGATATCGCATCTGGACGAATTTTTAATTATTATAAATAAAAGGAAAAGCGGAATCGCTTTTCCTTTTTAATTTGAAAACGGAGTGACTACGCCAGAAGAAATAGAGAGTGTTTTATTATTTGTACTTATAGTCGCTGTAGCTCCAAGAGGAATCCCGATATTTGGGCTTATATGTCCAATCGGTAAACCGAATAGAACAGGTATATGATAGGGTGCGAAATATTCATATAATATTGTTTGCAATGATTGAGACGGTTTAGAAGGAGTGCAGTCGTGACAACTTGTAAAAATAACACCACTACATTCATTGAATTTTCCAGATAAAAGTAGCTGATTTAACATACGGTCAATGCGATACGGTTCCTCCCCAATGTCTTCAAGCAATAAAAGTTTATTAGCCGTATTTATCTCATAGGTTGAGCCAATTATGCTCGTTAATACAGTTAAATTCCCTCCCGCTAATGTGCCTGTAACTGTACATGAAGAGGTTGATGCGATACATTCTGAAGCAGATAAGATGGTGGAATACGGATGAAATAGTTGCTTGAAAGAAGATAAAGAGAGAGAATCTACACCTTTTCCTAATTCTTCAACCATTGGGCCATGAAAAGTAATGAGCTTTGCATAACGTGAAAAGGCCGTATGTAAAGCTGTAATATCGCTATATCCCCAAAAGATTTTTGGATTTTGCCTAATGATTTCATATTGAATGTGAGGGAGGAGACGAGCACTTCCGTAACCACCCCGTGCACAGAAAATGGCTTTTACTTCATGATTGGAAAATGCTTCATGTATATCATCAAGGCGAACCTGATCACTTCCAGCTAAATATCCATATTTCTCATAAACACTCTTCCCGATTACTACAGATAAACCCATCTCTTGTAATACATTTACACCTTTTAATACACTTTCAATTGTTGGTGGACCGGACGGTGCAATAACCATTACTGTATCACCTTGTTGTAACGCATCTGGATAAATCATCATTTTCAGCCTCCTTCACTTTCAATATATTCGCTTCATAGGAAGTTCAACCCTTGTAAAAGAAGGGGAAAGTTTGTCAAATAAAGAAGATATAAGGGGAATGGGAGAAAGAAACAGTAAACAAAAACATAGACAAAAGTAGGCATATATAATAAAAAGTAATTATGAAACAATATAAACCAAAAGAATTTTCAGAAATGCTTAATGTCTCTGTTAAGACATTGCAAAGGTGGGACAATCAAGGTGTTTTAACTGCTTACCGAAACCAAAAAGGAAGATGATACTATACAGAAGAACAGTATAAGGAATATATGGGTATTCAAGAAGAAAATAAAGTAGGCAAAGTAGTTATTTACACAAGAGTATCAAATCCAGGTCAGAAAGATGATTTAGAAAATCAGGTTGAGTTTTTAAAAGCATTCGCAAATGCACGAAGGATGATTGTAGATGAAGTTATCACAGATATTGGTAGCGGATTAAACTACAAAAGAAAACAGTGGAATAAACTGATTGACATTTGTATGGAAAGAAATATTTCGACTATCATCATTGCACACAAAGATAGATTTGTACGTTTTGGATATGATTGGTTTGAAAAGTTTCTTCGTAAAATGGGGGTGAAAATTATTATTGTTAACAATAATAAACTATCTCCTCAAGAAGAACTTGTTCAGGATTTAATATCTATCATTCATGTATTTAGTTGTAGAATATATGGGTTGAGAAAATACAAAAAGAAAATGTCGGAGGATGAAGACTTATGAAAAGAGCATATTTAATAGAAGTCAAACCGACAACTGAACAAGTTAGTAAAATCCGTCAAACTATTGGGGTGTGTCGATATGTATATAACCTGTATATCTCTAAAAATAAAGAGGCATATGAGTCGGAGGGGAAATTTCTTAGTGGCTATGACTTTTCCAAATGGCTAAACAACATTCATACAAAAGAGTGTGACCAGTGGATTAAAGAAGTGTCGAGCAAAGCGGTAAAACAAGCGATTATGAATGGAGATAAAGCTTTTAAGCGATTTTTTAAAGGTTTATCTAAGTTTCCACGATATAAAAAAAAGAAGAAGCAAGATGTGAAGTGCTACTTTCCGAAAAACAACAAAACAGATTGGACAGTAGAAAGACATAGAGTAAAAGTCCCTACAATTGGTTGGATAAGGTTAAAAGAGTATGGATATATTTCAAAAAATACAACTGTAAAAAGTGGTACAGTATGTCAAAGAGCAGGAAGATACTATGTGTCTATACTCTGTGAAGTGAAAGAGGTAAAACCAAATTCAATTCTCAATGCAGTAGGTCTAGGAATTGATTTGGGAATTAAAGACTTCGCTGTACGTAGCGATGGAAAAACTCACAAAAATATAAATAAAACAGTACAAGTAAAAAAGATAGAAAAACGGTTAAAACGTGAACAACGCTCTTTATCACGCAAATTTGAAAATATAAGAAAGCGAGGTGAACAACCTGTTACTAATAAAAGAGCGAATATAGATAAAAACATTCTTAGGGTGCAAAAACTACATGCTAGGCTAGTAAATATCCGATTAGCGTATGTAAAGTCTATTGTAAATGATGTGGTGAAAACCAAGCCAACGTTTATTACAGTAGAAGATTTGAATGTGAAAGGTATGATGAAGAACAAACATCTATCTAAAGCTGTAGCGCAACAATGTTTTTATACTTTTAAAACATGGCTATCAACGAAATGTAGGGAATATGGAATTGAACTACGGCAAGCGGACAGATTCTATCCATCTTCTAAAATATGTTCATGTTGCGGTCAAAAAAAGTCGGATTTAAAGCTGTCTGACCGAGTATATACATGTGATTGTGGAAATGTAATGGATAGAGATTTAAATGCATCTATCAACCTTTTACAAGCAAAAAAATATACAATACTAACGTAAATAGATTGTATATATGTACGGTGGGCTACATCGGAATTTACGCCTGTGGAGTGTCACAGCAAACTGTAGTAGCAAGTGATTAGCGAGGCAGGGCACGTAGAAGCAGGAATACTCTAAGAATATACATTTGTCTATATTTTTAGTAGCAGGAGAAATGATGTTTACAAGTCGTGTAATAGATCTATTACAAATTAAGTATCCAATCATTCAAGCAGGTATGGCAGGTGCAATTACGACGCCTGAGCTTGTTGCAGCTGTAAGTAATAGCGGAGGACTAGGAACGCTTGGAGCAGGTTATATGAGCCCTGAACAAATTCGTGACGCAATTTATAAAATAAGGGAACGAACGGATAAGCCTTTCGGTGTTAATTTACTGTTAACGAAAGAGATACAGATAGAAGAAGAGAAGGTAACCTTGGCAAAGGGATTACTTAGCGGAGTGAATAGAGAACTCGGTATAGAGGAAGAAGAGCAGCTAAAGCTTCCAAAAAGTTATAAAGAACAATTACAAGTGTTAGTAGAAGAAAACGTGCCAGTCGTTAGCTTTGCATTTCAAACGTTAGAAAAAGAAGAAATAGATGACTTAAAAAGAAGAGGAATAAAAGTCATCGGAACAGCTACTCATGTGAGAGAGGCAAAAGTGCTTGCTGAATTAGGAGTAGACATTATTGTCGGTCAAGGTAGCGAGGCAGGAGGACATAGAGGAACGTTTATCGGGAAAGAACAGGACGCTATGATTGGGACATTCGCATTAATTCCGCAGTTAGTAGCAGCAGTCCCGCATATACCAATTGTTGCAGCAGGTGGTGTAATGAACGGGCAAGGGCTTGTTGCGGCATTTACACTGGGGGCAGAAGCTGTTCAAATGGGATCAGCCTTTTTAACGAGTGAAGAAAGTATTACGCATGATGTGTATAAAGAAGCAGTTTTACATAGTACAGATACGAGTACAACTGTGACCCGTGCGTTTTCCGGGAAATATGCACGAGGTATTCGTAATGAATTCATAGAGAAGCATGAAGGGCATGAAGAAGGGCTTCCGATGTATCCAGTGCAAAATGTATTAACTTCTAAAATACGCCAAGAAGCAGCAAAGCATAATAAAGGAGAATACATGTCGCTTTGGGCAGGGCAAGCGTCATCATTAGCACGAATAGAATCAGCTCAGCATGTAGTGGAGCGAGTTATGAAAGAAGCAGAGAATGTAATCGAACAATTACAAAATGTATATAGAAAAAGACCACTTGAATAATTCAAGCGGTCTTTTCATTAGTTTGCTTTATAAAATTGTTGGATGGCTTCATCGATATAAACCCAGCCTTTCCAACCTAAGTGCATATGATCTTTTAAGAAGTATTTATCATACTCATGATTTGAGAAGTCGGCAATTGGATAGCCAGCTTTCTCAATTTGCTCATGAACTTTCTTGTAGTATAATTCGCGACGTTCTTTCGGGAAGCCAGCGTAATCGTACCAAGGACCTTTTACAGGAACAGAAATGAAGAGTGGTTTTGCACCAGATTGTTTTAGTAAATCAAGTACAATTTGTAAATCTTCATATTCTGGCGATTGATCATAAGCATCATTTTTTAAGTAGCCTTCACGTTGCTTTAATTTCTTCTTAATCTTGCTGTTGAAGTAATCATCTTCGATACCGTATTCGTTAGAACCTGATTCTACTGCACCAGTTTGATCTGCATGTTTACGAGCTTCTTCCCAATTCATTTGTTTTAATGAAGGGTCAAGTTTTTCTTTATGCGGTTTAATATCAAACATTGCTGTAAATAAATCTTTACGATCTAAAATGTTACGATAAATATAAGCGAAAGGTTTAGCAGCAAGTGCTTTTACTTTATGCTTTGTATCATCATAAACGATACCTTCAAGCGAAATTTTTAGTAAAGTTTCTTTCTTAACAATCTCAAAGTTTAATAAACGTTTTGCAATTTGCTTTTTCATTTCAGGCTTTAAGTCATCATTGAAAAGCAAGTGATAGCCTTGTTGTTTCGAAAAGTTAGGTGCAAAGTGTGTTTCATCAATACCTTGTGGTACAAACCATTGAGGAGAAAGAACGAATACCATTTTCTTATCTTTCAATTGATCCATTGTAGATGCAAAGTTTAACACATGTACAAGGTCTTGTGTTCCTCCGCGTCCAAGAAGGAATGGTGTGAACCCTTCAGGCTTTACTTTGAAATAATTTGATGGATGGAAAGCATCCATACGTGCAAATTCCGATGAACCGTACATCGGAAGGTATTTCGGGTCTGCTAACATCTTTTGCTGTAAAATCATACTTTGAATCTTTTCTTCTTTTAAAGAAGTGGCAGCTTGTTCTACTTTTTCATCACTTAAAAGTGGAAGTAGGAAGCGCGTTGGAATAAGTAAGAATACAGCAAAAAGGGCCAATGCTAAAAGCATCGGACCAAATTTTGCTTTGTTCATCGGATTTCTTCCAACTTCTTAATAACCATGTTTGGTGTAGCCCACTCGTCACGGTCAAAATCAGAAATAGAAACTTCAATATCTAAACGCTCTTGGAATTCAACTAATAAAGATACTACAGCGAAAGAATCAAGAATACCTTCTTCAAATAATTGAACATCTAAGTTTTCTTTCACAATATCGTTTTCACATACTTCTTCTAAAATATCTAATACTTGCTCTTTGAATTCTGCCATTTTTAAAATCTCCTTTATATCCGAAATATATTATATGTGCAACTTCTTATTAGTATAAGAAGGGTGCATTAAAAGTATCTGTTAAGGTGTCCAGAGAAAATTAGGAAACCGAAACATACAACGTGGAACGTAATTACAATCGCAAGGACGTGTGTAAATTTATTGTTGGGCCAAAACTTATGCTTCTTGTTTTTTCGTTCGAAAATATCGAATAAAATAAACAGTGCGGCATGATAGAGACCATAAATAACATACTGCGCAATGGCGCTTCCTTGGATGTGCCAAATTCCCATAATGAAGAAGTTTAAAAAGGCACCGATATACGAAATTGTGTAACGGTTCTTGATTAACTTTTTCTTCGTTGCAAAAAAGACGAAACGCATGTAAATAAAATCACGGAACCAGAATGATAAACTCATGTGCCAGCGGTTCCAGAAGTCTTTAATGTTACGACTAAGGAATGGCTTATTAAAGTTTTCTGGCGTTTTAATTCCCATCATGTAACTGATACCAATTACGAACGCACTATAACCTGCAAAGTCAAAGAATAATTGCATGCTAGTAGCGTACATAAAAATCACATTAGATAAAAGTGTATCTTGATTGGCGAATACTGCCTTAACAAGATATGTTGTTATCAAGTGCGCGATTATAAACTTATACAGAAAACCTTGGAAAATACGGTTAAGTCCTGTATATAGTAATTTTTGATATTCCTCAGCACTAGGTGGCTTTTGGATATCTTTTTGGAATCTACGGTAACGATCGATAGGTCCACTTGAAATCGCAGGGAAGAATAAAACGAATTCCCAGAAATTAAAGAAGGAAAGTTCTTTAATTAAATTATCACGAACTTCAAAGACCATTTGTACTGCTCTAAATGTTACGTAAGACATACCTGCGAAAACAATAAAATGTAATTCAGGTACAAATGGTGCGATTTTTGCCAAAATAAGTGGCAAAATTGATAAAATAACAGCTATACAAAACATGAATGTACTATTATTTTGTTTTCTTAAAATTAAATAGCCTTTAATTAGGGCATATTGCCAAATAATAAATGCGGCTAACATAATCGCTTGCTTCGGTTTATCCGAGAAGATAATAGCAATCATGACTAATGTTAAAACGGCATTATATTTACGCAACATTTTACCTTTTAATCCAGCTATGATAGTAGGTATTAATAAAATGCCCACTATAGCGAAAAAATAAAATGATCCATATGCGGTCATGCTGTAACCTCACTCAATAATTTTTTGCGATCTACCTTTCCATTTGGTGTCATTGGAATAGAAGATTGATACATGAATTTACGTGGAATCATGTAGTTTGGTAATCGCTCATTGAGTTCTTTTTTGATTGCAGATGTTAATTTGAATTCTTTTTCAAATGAATGTTCGCCCGGAACAACAACCGCTAATAAATAATCGTATTTCTCACCTTTTTTAATTGGAACGATAACTGCTCCTTCTACGTAAGTACACGCACGAAGATGATGCTCAATTTCTTCTAATTCCATTCGATAACCATGCAGCTTAATTTGGAAATCAAGACGACCATTATAGAATAGAAGACCATTTTCAACATAGCCAGCATCGCCTGTTTTATAGGCGCGCTCACCGTCAATCATAGTAAATGCTTTTTCCGTTAATTCAGGGCTTCCTAAATATCCAACGCTTACGCTTGGACCGACAATTACGATTTCACCTTTTTCACCATCAGGTGCAAGCGTGCCATCTTCTTTCATAATAAGAAGGCGGCAGTCTGATTTACAGTAGCCAACTGGAAGTGATTTGTATTGATCAAGCACTTCTTCTGTAACGTGAATACCTGTTACAGCGACAGTAGCTTCAGTTGGACCGTACGTATTCATAATTGTTGCTTTCGGGAAACGCTCAATTAATTTTCTAGCTACTTCATTTGGTAACACTTCACCGCAGAATAAGAATGTTTTCATGTTCGGTAGCATACTCTCAGAGAAAGATGCTTCCATTAAACACATCTCTGCGAAAGATGGTGTCGAAGTCCATACTTGTATATCCGATTGCTCTAAAGAAGCAAACAAGTCTTTTGGACGTGCAATCATATCTTTATCGATTGCCCAAAGTGTACCACCTGTTACTAATGATGGGTAAATATCCATGACAGATAAATCGAATGAGAAAGGTGCTTGATTTAAGAATACTTGCCCTGTTTGTAAGTTGAAATCTTCTACAGCCCATTTTGTAAAGCTTACAAGGCAGTTATAAGTAATCTGAACCCCTTTCGGATTACCTGTGCTTCCTGATGTGTAAATAATGTAGAAGTTCTCATCACCTTTTACCGCATGTTCAGGATTTGGAGTGTTCCCTTTATGAGTAAAGAAAATATCTTTTAAGTTGTCTTCACTTACAATGCGAACTGGTAAATCAGTTACAGTTACTTCTGCTGCTGATAAAAGTAGTTTCGCACCAGAATTTTCAGCGATACGTTGTACACGATCAGCTGGGATAGATAAATCTACAGGAATATAAGCATGTCCAGCTTTTACACAACCTAAAAAGTTAATAATCATTTCAGGTTGCATATGGCCATACACCATAATTGGTGAACGATCATCTGGATACGCAGAAGAAATCCAATGTGCTAACGCATCAGAATCTTCCTTTAATTGTTTGTACGTAATTTTCGCATCTCGCCAAACAAAAGCAGTTTGATCAGGCGTTTCAATAGCCCACTTTTCAATTTGTTCTAATAACTTCATAACGTTCCCACCCTAGAATTCATTGTAAATAAATGTACTTGTGTTTGTATCATGGAATCCATACAACCAAAGTAATGCAAATAAAATTGCAAGGTAATAAACCGTCTTTGCAACCCATTGTGTGAGTGGTCGAGACCATATCTCTTTTAATCTTTCCATGTCTTTCCCTCTCTTAATGAAATAATAGCTCTTTGTAGGTATCATGTCCTACATTATTGTGAAAAAAACAAAATTCCACATTTTAGGTAAAAATAAGTCAAAAGGCTCTTTTCTGATATTAGCACTAAATACTAAAAAAGAAAATCCCTAACTTAGCAATTATATTACATTCAGCATCAATTTGTAATGGGTTTGATATGTAAATAGGAAGTGGATTGTGTCAATGTATAAAAGTGGTCTGGGAGAATGGATAGGAATGTAATATTTGTTTGAATTTTTGAGTTTTTCATAGTTAATGAATGAATTGTTAAAGTTTCATAAAAGGAGGCATTCCTGATGAAGAGGATGTGGAAGGATCTTATTTCAGCAGACAACATTATTAAATGGAGACGGTATTTTCATAAACATCCGGAATTATCATTTCATGAAAAAGAAACTTCGCAATTTATATATGATACGTTATGCTCATTTTCTTCTTTTGAAGTAACGAGACCGACGAAGTATAGTGTACTAGCAATTAAAAGAGGAACGGAACAAGGGAAAGTAGTTGCGATTCGGGCTGATATAGATGCTTTGCCAATTCAAGAGGAGACGAGGAAATCTTATACGTCTGTGAATAAAGGAGTGATGCATGCATGTGGACATGATGCTCACGCCGCTATTTTGTTAAGTACAGCAGAAGTACTATCAAATATAAAGGAAGATTTTGCAGGTGAGATTCGTCTATTCTTTCAGCACGCAGAAGAGATGTATCCTGGCGGCGGACAAGAAATGGTTGAGGCAGGCGTGATGGATGGTGTTGATTATGTAATAGGTTTACATGCTATGTCAGGACTTGAGAGCGGGAAAATTGGAATTGCGTATGGGCCGATGATGGCGGCACCAGATGTATTTACAGTTGAAATTCAAGGGAAAGGAGGGCATGCAGCGAGGCCAGAAGAAACGATAGATCCTATTGCTATCGGAGCGCAGATTATTACAAATCTACAACATATCGTATCAAGAAATACAAGTGCTTTCATGCAAAGAGTCGTTTCAGTTACACAGTTTCATGGGGGGATGGCTGATAATATCATTCCTAGCACAGCAACTTTAATGGGAACTGTTCGTTCATTTAATCAAGCATTAAGGGTGGAAGCAGAAGAGAAAATTGAAAACATCGTGAAAGGAATTACAAAAGCACATGGAGGGGAGTATATATATACGTATCGATATGGATATGATCCAGTTATTAATGATGAATATATTACGAAAGTAGTAGAAGAAAGTGCACTACATTTGTTTGGGAATGAGCGTGTTGTGAAGCTTGAACCTTCTATGGGAGGCGAAGATTTTTCTGCATATTTAAGAAAAGCACCAGGTTGCTTCATTAAATTGGGAACGGGGAATGAAAAGATAGATACTTGTTATCCACATCATCATCCGAAATTTGATGTAGATGAATCAGCTCTAATTTATGGAGTGGAATTATTTTTAGAGACAGTGATAAGACTACTAAAATCATAGAAAAGTATAAAAAAAGGCAACTGCGCTCTATCGCAGTTGCTTTTATTTCTTTCCGTCAGAGAGGGCTGAGAAAGAACTATGCTCATTTATAGTATATGAATGGCCAACGGACAAGCTTGTACATTTTAATCATTTTTTTAAAAATAGTTATTGACATTGATAATCACTGTCAATTAATCTAAAGATAGTTGAAATTGATAATTATTATCAATAGGATGGATGCGACATGTTAATGAGAAAAAAATTTCACCTTCTGCGGAGGGGATTAAAAGATAAAAATAAAGATGTTGATCAGCATATGGAATGGCAACGAAATGTAATTCGTTCTGAATATGTAGATGAGAAGAGTATACTTCCCACAGAAAAAGAGATACAAGGTAAAAGGAGAGATTCAGTTGAGTAAGTTAGTAATGATTTTTGCAAGTATGAGTGGAAATACAGAGGAAATGGCTGATCATATTGCGGGTGCAGTTCGTGAAACAGAAAATGAAATTGAAGTTATCGATATTATGGATTCACCAGAAGCTTCTATACTAGAACAGTATGATGGAATTATTTTAGGTGCTTACACTTGGGGAGATGGTGACCTTCCGGATGATTTCTTAGATTTTTATGACGCAATGGATTCTATTGATTTAACTGGGAAAAAAGCAGCAGTATTCGGATCATGTGATTCAGCTTATCCGAAATACGGTGTGGCGGTTGACATTTTAATAGAAAAGCTACAAGAGCGCGGAGCTGCAGTTGTGTTAGAAGGACTAAAAGTAGAATTAACGCCAGAAGATGAAGATGTAGAAAAATGTTTACAGTTTGGAGCTGAATTTGTAAAACACCTTTCTTAATGGCAGAAGGGAGATGAAGAGCAAGTGCACGAAAAAATCGCAATCAAAACGATGACCGATTATCATTTGTATGATTTTATGCGTTGTCCGCATAAATTTTATTTTCGTCATATAAAAAGAAGAGAACCTTCTTCATTTGAGTGGCAACAAATCGCACAAATGGTTGTAAATCGAATTATTAACGAATATTACACACTACCTGCGGGCCAACAAACGAAAATCGTACTTTTAATATTAATAGAAAAGTATTGGAAAAAAGTAAGGATTAATATGTTTGCTTCGAAGACGGAGTATTATATTGTGTTAGCAAAGTTAACGGATCACTTATTACAGTTTGTTGAAAGAGATGATAGTCAGACACCGCCGTTATTTTTATATGAAAAATTTCAAACATATATGGAAGAGTTAGGTGTCCACATGTCATTGACATTAGAAGTTGGTGAGTGGAGTACTGAGTCGTTTGTAATTAAAAAGTATGTTGTCGATGCGGATGAGGAAATGCTTGCTCTTTGTCAAAAGTTAATGACAGTATTCAGTTATAAAGCTTTCGGCATTCTTCCAGGGAAAATTGAAGTTATTAATTTAATAGAAGGAACTAAGTATGAGTATATTCCGAAACAGGAAGATATTATAACTGGAATGGCTGATTTATCTAGAATGAAAGAAATGTTGCAACAACCTGAGCATTATACAGAGCGTCATTTTCGTTCTGAGTGTATAAGTTGTGCGTTTCGTAGTGAATGCCAAGGGGAAGAAGTAAAGAAAGAAGCAAAGCAGAAGAAAAATATCGTACATTAAAGGATGCAAATTTGCATCCTTTTTTGTTATTGACATGAAAAGCTTTTCATCATTTACCGTATATTTGTAGCAGATTTTAATAAAGGGAGGAATAATTAATGAAAGATGAAACGAAAGTATTTCAATGGTTAAAAGAACAGAATGCCCCTTTTGGAATTCAACTGCAAATTTTACAAGCATTTCAACTGTATAAAGTCATTGTTGAAATGGATAAAAAGTTAATGATGTATGAGGAGAGAGAGTATAGGGAGAGAATTTAATCTTGCTCCTGTAATATTATTTTCAGTTTTTCTGTACCTGCTAGGAATTCAAGTTCATTCTTTGTTTCAAAGTTATAAATAATATTGTGTAGTAAAGGACTGTGTTGATAAAAATTAATGATACGGAGACTTAGTAATGGGTCACATTGTGAAGTAAGTGTACTGTATTGCTCATATACTGATGTAGTAAATTCATGTCCAAAATCATAATATAGCCCAGCAAAATCAAAGGCGGGATCTCCAATTTGAGCATCACCAAAATCGATAATCCCTGAAATGTTTTTGTTCTGCTTATTAAATAAAATGTGATGATGTGTAAAATCAGCGTGAATAATTGTATTTTGAAAAGTGGATTTAGCTATACACGCAAAGAAATTTTTAAATAAACAATCTAACGCTGATTTTTGGTATGAAGTAAGATTGTTAGTAAGATATTGGTTTAATTTTGTTTGTAGCTCTTTCCAATAGGTGAGTGTTTTTTCTATAGGGAATTCTAATGCTTTCACACGCTTTACAGGAATACTATGTAAAGCCGCAAGGAAAGTCGCTAATTGTGTAATAATTATTTTCCGTTCTTTTTCATCTAACTTCGCAACTAGTTCTGTTTTTAACGGTTCACCATGAATGAGAGTATAGTAACTACAAAGTGGAAAAGTATCAGTATCCTTTTTATATAATAGGTGATACTTTGGAACCTCGATTTCTTGTAGCGAATGAGAGAGAATTATGCACAGTTCTTTTTCTAACGGAATACGCATTGCATATTCCTGTTTTCGCGGGAAGCGAAACAGTAGCTCATCATTTACGATAATTGCTACATTATCCCACCCTTCTTCATTTTGTTTAAAGGAATGTATAGAAAGATTAGGTAAAGCTTCTTTTATATATTGTTTGTAAGAGTCCATAATTGTTCCTCATTTCTATGTTAACTTATTCCACTTTATAATATCAGAATTTTCTTTCTATGTGTTAAAATATACCTATCATTATGAAGAGGGGCGGGAGTATTATGAAGAAAAGGTTATTAATTACTTCTTTATGTATCGCTTTTGGATTGTTTTGGTCATATAAAGAGGAGGTTTTTGCTAGCTATAAATCGATTGATCAGTACGGGTTAAATAAGGGATTACAGAACAAAAATATAGAAACTTTAACTCATAATGAAATGAAAAAGGTAGGAGAACATTTTGTGGCAGAGCAACTATCAGTGTTTGAGTTTAATAATAAAGAAGATGTGAAACGAAAAGGTGAAGAAATATTTTTAAATAGAGGGTATGAACGATTAATAGAAAATTATTATCCAAATCGTTTTCGGGATTTAGAATATAAATTTACAAACGAGGAGATAGGTGAAGTGATGGATGGAAGTTTTCTCTATCAAACTGTAGCGTACGTTGCGGGTACTGAAAATGGTAAGAGAAGCGAAATGAAATTGAATTATGAAATGAAAATTGTAAAGGTTAATAATATATTTAAGGTGTTAGAACAAAAGCAGTATGTACAATAAAGTGCTACAAATAGCCGATAAAAAAATCCCCCAGTTCTTTGAGGGATTTTAAAGGTTTTCATTTTGTTGACCAAGTTCTTTTTGAGCAATATATAAATTTCCTTGCTCGACTTGTTTCTGAGTAAGAACGGAATCACCTGCATATCCTTTTTCTGTTTTTACAGTTCTTTTTGAATGATTAGAATTTTGTTTCTTCATATAATAGACCACCTTCCATCAAAAATAAACGAAAATAATAAGTACGAGCAATACAGCAGCGAAAATGGTAATGCCCATTAAAAACGAAGTGTTTTTATATTTAGGTGGCTTATGTACATCTTGCTGATATCCAGGTGAAATTTCAGGGGCGAATTCTTCATCGAATGATTGCTGTTTTTCTTTTTCATCCATATGTATCCACCTTTCTTTTTCATTATGTTATACGTTCATAGAAAAAATATGCATAAAGAAAACCGCCCTCTATCGTGAGCGGCGGTTTTCTATTGTATATTTTCTTTGAACTTGAACGAGACGGGCAAGAAGGAAGATGGCGCCAAATGCTAGACCGATAATAAGACCGATCCAATATCCTTTTGCCGCCCAGTCAGTATAAGTTGCTAATATGTAACCGAGGGGGAGACCTATTACCCAATAAGCGATTAATGTCATAATTAAGGAAACATTTACGTCTTTATAACCACGTAGTGCCCCTTGTACAGGAGTTGCAATTGCATCTGAAATTTGAAATAAAATCGCAAATATAAGAAATTCTTTTGCTAAATGATGAACTTGTATATCTGTCGTATAAATAGAAGCAATTTCATCATCAAAGAAGTAGAGAAGAATTGAATATAATAGGGCGAATGCAAGTGCTAAGCCAATCCCGATAAATCCATATTGTTTTGCGGTATTATATCGTTTTGCTCCAACTTCGAATCCAACAGCGATGGTCATTGCCATTGCTAAACTTAAAGGAGTCATATATAACAAGGAAGCGAAGTTCATAGCTGCTTGATGAGCTGCGATTGTTGTCGTACTAAAATTACTCATCATAAGTGTTACTGCAGCAAAAATACTTGTTTCAAAAAAGATAGCAAACCCGATAGGGACGCCAAGTTGTAAGAACTCTTTCCAACTCGAAAGAGAAGGACGATATAATTGTTTAAAGATATGGAAAGATGCGAAAGGTTCTTTCGTACGAATAATCATAACGGTAATAATTAAAATGCACCAATAGGTTGCTGCAGAAGCAATTGCTGCTCCGACTCCACCGAGTTTTGGAAAACCGAAATGACCGAAAATTAATACATAATTTAATACTACGTTAATTGGTAATGATAGTAATGTAATGATCATGGTTGTGCGAGTTTTTCCTAATGCATCAATAAATCCGCGTAAAACAGTGTAAGTAAATAAAGGGATAATTCCAATTGCAATAATACTTAAAAATTGTGCCGCAATACGTTCCACAGGTTCTTCCAAGCGCATGCCGTTTAAAATAGGTGAAACAGTGAAGAAACCGATAAGGATGACCACGAAACTAGCACAAATTGCTAAATATACTGCTTGTATGACAATTTTGGGAACATCCTCTTTTTTCTTGGATCCAACGAGCTGCGCAACAATTGGAGTAGTAGCCATTAAAATTCCTGTTAATCCGGTACTAACGGGAAGCCATATACTTGTTCCGATAGCAACACCTGCTAAATCAATAGGGCTCGCGTGCCCTGACATTGTCGTATCAAAAAAGCTCATTGCAAATAATGACATTTGTGTTACGAAAATCGGGAAAAATAGTAATACAAATTGCTTTAATTTTTGTGAGAATGAATTAGTTTCTTTCATAAAATCCCCTTTCCGCTAAAAAACAAACCCTTACTATCATACAATTTAATCAAAAAATAGAAAAGAAATACGCGCATACAATATGTACAATTAATAAAAAAAGGATGCACTTTAATAGGGGATAAGGTATTATGATAAGGTGTGAAAAATTACATATTTGTTATTAAGGAGGCACTACTCGTGGCTGATTGGTTAATTGGAATAATCATGGGTGCTGTTGAAGGTTTAACAGAGTTTTTACCAGTTTCATCAACAGGACATATGATTTTAACAGGTCATTTACTTGGATTTGACGACGAGAGAGCGAAAGTTTTCGAAGTTGTTATTCAATTGGGATCGATTTTAGCAGTTGTTGTTATATTTTGGAAGCGTCTATGGTCTTTAGTAGGTATAGGGAAAGTAACAGATGGACCATCGTTAAATTTATTACATATTATTATCGGGATGATTCCTGCCGGCGTACTTGGCGTATTGTTCCATAGTGCGATTAAAGAAGTTTTATTTGGGCCAGGCCCAGTTGTCATCAGTTTAGTGGCTGGTGGTATTTTAATGATTGTTGCTGAAAAGTTTTCGAAACCAAGTACAGCAAGAACATTAGATGAAATCACATATAAGCAAGCATTTACAATTGGAATGTTCCAATGTTTAGCGCTTTGGCCAGGATTTTCTCGTTCTGGTTCTACAATAAGTGGTGGTTTATTAGCTCGCGTGTCACATACAGCGGCGGCTGAATATACATTCATTTTAGCAGTACCAATGATGGTAGCTGCAAGTGGCTTAGATTTAATTAAAAGCTGGGATATATTAAGTGCGGCTGATATACCATTATTTGCAACAGGATTTATTACAGCATTCGTTGTTGCGATGCTTGCAATTGTTTCATTCTTAAAATTATTATCTCGTGTAAAACTAACACCGTTCGCTTACTATCGTTTCATTTTAGCTGCGGTATTCTATTTCTTCATTATGTAATAAAAAAACTGCCGAGTTCGGCAGTTTTTTTATTTTACTACTTTTTCCATCATGCTTTCCATTACATGTTCCCAAAGAGAAGTATCATCAGCTAACGTAGCACGGAAATTAGCGTACATTTCTTTTTGTTTCTCTTCGAATGTTGGATCTTCTTTTTCAGGCAATGTAGCACGCATTGAAGTTACTAACTCTTGTACTTTTGGAGCACGTGGTCCAAAAACGGCTTGTTCATTTCCATCTTTATCAATGAAAATAAAGATTGGAATGGCACGTGCTGTTCCATTTGTTAAATATTGATCCATTAATTCTAAGTTTTCATCGCGAATTAATAATGACATTTCAATATTTGCAACTTCAGAAATTCGTTTCATAACAGGTACGCATAAAAGAGCGTCACCACACCAATCAGCTGTTAATACGATAACACGCCAGCCGTCATTTTGGCGTTCTTCTAATACAGGAAGTAATTCATTTGGAATTAAAAAGTTATTGTAAATGTGTAGTAGCTCGTATTGATTTACTTTCATTTCATTCACATATGTATCAAAGGACATACCTTTATCAGCCCATTGTTGTAAGTTCATAAGTAACACCTCTTTAGTATGATTTGTTTTCATTGTACCAATTTTTATATAGAAAAGCTTGTATTCTTACTCTTTCTTGTCTCTTAATAATTTATTTAAGAGGAAAAAGAATAGTACGACACATAATTCAGCTATGTTGGACAGTTGTACGCTCTCTATCCAATCGTCGGCAGTATGAATGACGAACCAATCTAATGTAATTTCAATGATTGCAAAAAGAGTAATAGCCAGCCAATTTGGCATGTTTCTTGTCATTGGATATAGCAACGCCTTGAGGAAACCGAAGATAAAGAATGTAATACCGTCTAAGAAAGTGATTAATAAAAAAAATAGAAGTAAAGCAGTGCGTGATCTATACTCTATACCTGTAATATGAAAGATTCCTACATATACAAAGAATATAAATGCAAAAATTATAATGAGAAACAGAATAACAAAACCAATAATCAAAGTCTTATCTTTTAGATTGAGATTAGAAAATTTGTCTTCTTCACTCACTATTCTATCTCCTTTTTCTGGGAATTTAATTTTATTGTATCATGAAATGTATATTAAAAAACTACGAATTATGGGGAAATAAGGTGACAAAAAGTAAGATTTCATGTAAAATTATTAATAAGGTTTTTATTTAACTAAATGAAATAAAAGGGGCTGTCAAAGTTGTCTCAAAATCGAGAGCAATTAATGGAAGAACTATCGACAAATGTATTCTCCATGTTCCGCACGTTGCGTAATGATATTGGAAAGATATTTGGTGGTTACATACCGTGGAATGAGTTCATCGTCCTTAGAATATTGAATCGTACGAATAAAGAAATGGTATCACGTGTAGCAAATGAGTTAAATGTGTCGAATAGTCATATTACAGCTGTTACAGAAAAATTAATTAATAAAGGTTTTGTAACTCGTTCACGTTCTACGTCAGATCGTAGAGTTGTATATTTGGAGATTACAGAACAAGGAAAAGATTTAGTTGCGAAAATGGAAGGGGAGAAAAAGAAATATTTACAAGAAAGATTCTCCGCGCTTTCAGAAGAAGAAATGAATGTAATGATATCTATTTCTAAAAAACTTATTTAATTCATTACAAGTAAGAAAACGCTTACGCAATAAAAGGAGAAGGCCTTCCCTATATGAGGAAGGTCTTCTTTCGTTTGTAAAAGATTATAAAAAAGAAAATATGTAACATACTACTAGTAAAGGAAGGGGGCAGACATATGACAAATCGAAATGGTAGTAAAGGGAGCGGAAATCAAGGCTCACCGAAATCAGGGCAATTTCAGCAAGAGTTTAGTACTGAATTTGAGACTGGTAATGATAACAAAGGAAAAGAATATCGTTCGAAAAAAGGAAGTAAATCAAAAAAGGAGTGAAAATTATCACTCCTTTTTTGATTTAAGATGCTGCAGATTGATCCGTATTATATTTTTCTTCTGATTTTGCGACAATCATTGCGCAAATTGCATCACCAGAAATATTTACAGCTGTTCGTGACATATCTAGAATGCGGTCAATACCGATAATTAAGGCAATACCTTCTACTGGTAGATTTACTTGATTTAATACCATCGTAAGCATTACAAGTCCAACACCTGGTACACCGGCAGTACCGATACTAGCTAGTACAGCAGTTAATACGACGACAGCTAATTGGGACATAGTAAGCTCAACTCCGTATACTTGAGCGATAAATACAGTTGCTACACCTTGCATAATGGCAGTACCATCCATATTAATCGTTGCACCTAGTGGTTGGACAAAAGAACTTATCGCTTTTGGAACGCCAAGTTTTTCTTGTGCTGTTTTCATCGCGAACGGAAGAGATGCATTAGAGCTAGATGTACTAAATCCAATTGCCATTACCGGTCCGAAATGTTTAAAGAAACGGACAATACTTTCTTTTGCTAATACCTTTAATAATCCGCCATACACGAAGACGCCGTGAATAATAAGTACTAGCATAACGACAATCATATACTTGAACATCGCAGCGACGCCTGCAAGACCCATTTTACCAACGGATGAAGCAAGCAATCCAAATGTTCCGATTGGAGCTAATTTCATAACGAGATTAACAAGATACATCATTAATTCGTTGCCCTGTTCAAGTAATGAATGGATACCTTGGACTCGTTTCCCTAAAATAGCTATACCGAGTCCGATTAATACGGCAAAGGCAATAATTTGTAACATGTTTCCATCAGCCATCGCTTTTGCTGGATTATCTGGTACGATATTTAGCAATGTATCGACGAATGATGTTTCGGTTTTTGCACCTTCATATTTAAGGCCTTCGGTTTTAAAGTTACCGCCAGATCCTGGTTGTATAATAAGTGCAAATGTAACTGCAATAGAGATGGCAACGGCTGTAGTGACAAGAAAGAATGAAATTGATTTTAAGCCGATTCTTCCAAGTTGTTTCGGGTCTCCAAGCCCAGCAGCCCCAAGCACGATAGAAATGAACACAACAGGAACAACTAGCATTTTAATGAGTCGAATAAACAATTGACCAAGTGGATTGAACACATATTGATTTAATGGTTCAAAAATGGATGGTGCAGCTAAATTTAAAGTGAGTCCGACAACTAAACCGAGAAATAATGCAATTAAGATTGCTTTTGTTTGTTTCAATAAAACCCCCCCTTATTTTTGTGAAATTACTTTCTATATTAATTGTACTGAAAAACTACCTATTTTGACAATATTTTCTGAATATTTTATACAAAAGCATCTATTTAAATATAGATTGCTTTTGCTAAAGTGAGCAAAAAAAGTTGGAAAATCTAGTGAGAAAACAAAATAGACCATCACATAGGATGGTCTAGGGAAGGGGACAATTTATGTCAATTTAATTAGGGATGGAAGTTGTTCAAGACACTGGGGAATGTCTTATAAATTAGGGAGGAACAACTTCGATACATATACTATAAAAGGTAGATGTGACCAGGGTGTGAACATAGAGTGAAAGAGAGAGGGAGTTTTACATAAAGGATTAGAGTACACAAAAAAATAAGACCATCAAATAAGAGATGGTCAAGGAAGGGGACAATTTATGTCAATTTAATTAGGGATGGAAGTTGTTCAAGACACTGGGGAATGTCTTATAAATTAGGGAG
>NZ_VEDW01000003.1:630077-691723 GCF_007678085.1 Bacillus cereus
CAGGAACAACTTCGATACATATACTATAAAAGGTGGATGTGACCAAGGTGTGAACATAGAGTGAAAGAGAGAGGGAGTTTTATATAAGAGGTAGCGTAAACAAAAAATAAGACCATCACATAAGAGATGGTCAAGGAAGGGGACAATTTATGTCAATTTAATTAGGGATGGAAAGCTGTTCAAGACACTGGGGAATGTCTTATAAATTAGGGAGGAACAGCTCCGATACATATACTATAAAAGGTAGATGTGACCCCCATGTGAACATAGAGTGAAAGATATGAGGATTTGTGAAACGATACATATAAAATGATTATTGCAAGAGTTGTAGAGTAAGAAGAAATATAATAGAAAGTGTCTTGTCATAAATGAAATGAAGTTCGAGTATAAATAAAAGTTGAAAACTAGGAAAAAAAGGATTATGCTCAACTATATTATAAGAATATAAGGTTTATCCCGCTGTTTAAGGTTTCTTATAAGCTTTTATTTATGAGGGGAAAAGGGAGTTAGTGAAATGGAAGTAACAAAAAGACAAGGTCTGTATAATCGTTTTATACGATTAAATCCACCACAAATATTAGCATTAGGTTTTTTTTGCTTAATTGTGGTTGGAGGTTTGTTATTAAAGTTACCACTTGCAACGAAAGTACATATTAGTTGGGTAGATGCTTTCTTTACGGCAACGTCAGCAGCAACTGTAACGGGATTGGGAGTAGTAGATACTGCAAGTACGTTTACGATGTTTGGCGAGATTGTTATTATGTTTTTAATTCAAACAGGTGGTTTAGGTCTTATGACAATTGCCATTTTAATTGTTTGGGTATTAGGTAAAAAAATCGGATTACGCCATCGCTTATTAATTGGAGAGGCATTTAATCAGACAAATATAGGTGGTCTCGTAAAATTAGTAAAACGTGTCTTTATATTTTCAATTTGTATTGAGCTTATTGGAGTCATCTATTTATCATTTCGTTTTATTCCAGAGTTTGGCTTTGGAAAAGGTGTATATTATAGCATTTTTCACGTTATTGCCTCTTATAATAATGCTGGATTTGCTTTATGGCCGGATAATTTAACAAGGTATGTAGGAGATCCTATTATTAATATTGGGATTTGCTCATTAATTGTAATTGGTGGTCTCGGTTTTACTGTATTAATTGATATATGGTATAGCCGTAGTTTTCGAAAATTATCACTTCATTCCAAAATCATGATTATTGGAACGGTAGCGCTAAATGTGATAGCGATGATTGTGATTTTTGTATTGGAATATAATAATGTGAAGACGTTAGGGAATTTACCTTTAAATGAAAAGTTATGGGCTTCTTTCTTTCAAGGTATTACTCCTCGTACTGCTGGATTTAATACAGTTGACTACGGGGGAATGGAAGAATCATCTATATTATTTACGATGGTTTTAATGTTTATTGGTGCAGGAAGTGTATCAACAGGTGGAGGGATTAAATTAACAACGTTTGTTATTTTAGTTACATCTGTCCTTTCTTTCTTTAGAAAAAAAGAGGAAATCGTTTTATTTCAGCGCACAATTAAAATGTCAACAGTAACGAGAGCGTTAGCCATTGCTGTTGCCAGTCAAATACTCATTTTTGCAGCAGTATTTTTATTAATGCTTACAGAAAACTTCAGCTTTATTCAGTTACTATTTGAAACAATTTCAGCGTTTGGAACAGTAGGGTTAACGATGGGGATTACTGCAAAGTTATCAGCGTTTGGAAAATGTATTATTATGTTTGTTATGTTTTGCGGATTAATTGGACCGTTAACACTTGTGTTTTCTTTAGCGCGACCAGCAAAACAAAAAATTAAATATCCATCGGAAGATGTATTTACAGGATGAGGTATCCCGCATAAGCGAGATACCTTTTTCTTTTTAAAAAAGGGAGAACAATAATCCGACAAGTGCTACTCGGAATAAAATTGCAATGAGTGCTGCAATTCCGCCGACAATCGCAGCGATACCACCAGTTACAGTAGCTCCGCGATTATAAGCGTAAATTCCTAGTAATACAGAAACAAGACCAAATAATGTTGGGAAGGTAAAGAGTGATAAGATAGATAGGGCAAGAGCGATAAAGCCAGCAGTTGATCCAGCGGCGGACGATCTTACATCATCTTTATGATCTTTCTCATCGTAATCATAATCCATGCGCTGTGGTGCAACCTCAGCTGCATATTCTTCTTTATAGTCACTATAATCACTATCTATTCTATCTCTTTTTTTATACTCATCAAATTTCTCAGTCAAAGTCATGACTCCTTTCATAACAAGGTTCAATAGTAGTATGTATCTCTTTTTCTTTTTTATCCCGCTTTAATGGGCAGTAAGCCCCCCACCTCAAAATTCAGCGAAAGCAAAGAAGTTAGGTGGGGGTCGGGCTGCCCATTAAAGTCCGATTGGTGAGGGCTAATAATCAGTGGGGGATGAAGAAAACCCTCACTGATTAAAGTTTCACTTTATCCGAGTATGTACAGGGAGTAATATCCATTTAGAAGGGAGAAATTGTTTTTTTGAAATAGGAAAAGTTAGTATGACTTCCTCTATTTTGGAAAGTATAAAAAAGAATAATGAGGAAAGGGTGCAATACATAATGGAACATCCAATTGAAAATTTAATGAAAACAGCAATGACAAATTTAAAAGAGATGGTAGATGTAAATACGATTGTCGGAAGTCCAGTTTCAACAGCTGATGGAAATGTAGTATTAACAGTATCTCAAGTGGCTTTTGGTTTTGGAGCTGGCGGAAGTGACTTTAAAGGTGATTTTATTTCCGAAAAACATAATAACGGACAAGGGCAGCATAAAGAGAATAAGCAAAGTCACCCATTTGGAGGCGGAAGCGGGGCTGGGGTTTCTATTAGCCCAGTTGCTTTTTTAGTAGTTGGTTCAAACGGTGTGCAAGTATTGCACCTCAATAGTAGTACACATTTAATTGAAAAGGCTTTAAATACTGTACCAAGCACTGTAGATAAATTTGTAAATGGTCGCCAAAAGTGAACTTGCATTTTTTAGGAATTATGATATATTAGAAAAAGTGCGCTTTAGGATGATCGGAATAATTGAACTGTAAATATATATGATGTGTGGAATAAGGGAGAGGAATTTATGATTAATATCAAAAACTTAGTATTTGGCTTATGTATGTTAGTAAGCGGTTTTGTTGTATATGTAATAAAAGAAAAAGCTCCATTCTAAAACAGACAAACCGTTACTGTCTGTTTTTAATTTGTACAAAATGTTGACAAGTTATTGTATTGGTGTTAAAATTTTAATTCGTGTCTCGGTTACAGCTAGTATAAAGTAAATAAATCTTATAAATATAATACGAAAAGTTTGCGAAAGATCGGGTAGTCTTACCAACAACTTTTGTGAACAAACCCTATAAATTATAAGTGTAGGCTTTATAGGTATACTAGTGAATCAAGGAGCGGTCAGTGGAACCGTAATGATGAGAGAGAGGTAGGGCTTTCATCCAGTATATGTTACTTTCCCGTTAGGTGAATATAAAAAAGAGGACTCCTTTTCAAAAGGAGTCCTCTTTCTTTTTGTATAATACATTTAAGTACGGCTCTCAACGTGCTGACAAATTTCATCTGTTGTTAAACCATGAGCTACAACTACCTATCCCTTGATTGATGCATCTGCAATTCCCATCATATTAAAATCTTGCTCAGTTACAATACAACAATCACACCCTTGTGCATCATGTTCTGAGTTGAGGGTAATAACTTCATGTCCTTGTTTAACATCTATTAATGAGTTTTCAACGCCAATTCTAGCCATAATTCGCACTTTCTACCATCTATTTGCTAGTATAATCAAGTACATCGCATATATTTATCCTGATATTTACAGGTGGACTGAGTAAAGTGTCACTTTACTTAGTCGTTATATACACCAGTAAGCATTTGACTTACGAATTGATCGTTTAAAGTATCTTGGGCAGAAGAAGTATTTGAATGAATGTCGATGGAAGCAATAAAATTATTATGTTCTTTATTATTTGGTTCTACTTCTACATAATTATCGAATTTACAAAAACCTTTCGTATCCATTAGATCAAATAGTTGAAGCATTTCTACTACCTCTTGTCTCGTTCCTTTAATTTGTACACACGCCATATTGATTTCCTCCTTCATTTTGACAAATTGTTTTTTAAAAATAGGATTATGATTGCGAGATGAAAAATATGAATGTTATTTTTAGACAGCGTTATTTTTATTATTTTCCCCCTTTTTCAGCAAAAGTCGTTATATATTCCCGAATTTATAAAAACGGACGTCCGTTTATTGAATACAATAGATTCGTATCAATTGATGAAAATCCTTCTTTTAAACAAATATTTTTTTTAGTGAAAATTGGCGAAAAAAAAATTTTGACTTTTTGTAAACGTTAACAATGCTGTTAAATCAATATAATCAAAGATGTACGTACGATTAAAAATTATAAATTTTCTAAAAATTAACTTGATTTATTTAGAAAGGAGAGTAAACTAGGAAACAATAAAAAATTCATAGAACATAGGAGGCGCTTTCCAGTGAACGAGCAATGGATTTTCTTAAATGGAGAATTTGTTCCAAAAGACGAGGCAAAAGTTTCAGTATATGATCATGGTTATTTATATGGCGATGGAGTATTTGAAGGAATTAGAGTATATAGCGGTAATGTTTTCCGTTTGAGAGAGCATCTTGTCCGGTTATATGAATCAGCAAAATCCATCATGTTAGAAATTCCATATTCTTTAGATGAAGTAACGAATATTGTTGTTGAGACGATTCGACAAAATAAATTATCTAATGGATACATTCGCCTTGTTGTATCGAGAGGAGCAGGAAATCTTGGATTAGATCCTGATTCTTGTAAGACACCGAATGTAGTAGTAATTGCAGAACAACTATCTTTATTCCCTCAAGAATATTATGAAAAAGGGATTCCGGTGGTAACAGTTGCAACGCGCAGAAACCGTCCAGATGTTTTGTCGCCTCAAGTAAAATCATTAAATTACTTAAACAATATTTTAGTTCGTATTGAAGCGAAATTAGCTGGAGTACAAGAAGCACTTATGTTAAATGATCAAGGATACGTAGCTGAAGGCTCAGGAGATAACGTGTTTATTGTAAAAGGAAATAAATTAATTACACCCCCAAGTTCTGCTGGAGCGTTAGAAGGTATTACACGAAACGCTATTTTAGAAATCGGTGAAAAACTTGGATATGACGTTAGAGAAGAGTTATTTACAAGACATGATGTATATGTAGCTGATGAAGTATTTTTAACAGGAACGGCTGCTGAAGTAATTGCTGTTACGACAGTAGATGGTAGAACGATTGGTTTAGGGCAAACAGGTCCACATACGAATCGTTTATTAGAAGAATTCCGAAAGTTAGTTATAGAAGATGGAGAGAAGATTTATGAAGAAAATAAAGTTGGATAACAACTTTTTATAACATAAGAAAGCGTTGAGAGGGAGGAGTAGTTGATTGTGAAGCCTCACAGAGAGTCGGTGGTTGCTGAAAACCGATGGTTCACGTCGACGAACATCGCCCTTGAGTGCTAAGCTGAAGCGTTTGTCTAGGCTTAGACGGTAGCTCCGTTATTAGCTAGACTCATTTATGGGTCACTGAGGCAAGAGTATTCTTGCAAAGAAGGGTGGTACCGCGAAATCTTTCGTCCCTTCAGCACATAGCTGGAGTGTGGACGTAGGATTTTTTTTATTGATAAAAGTTTTCAAAAAGGGGGCTTATAAGAACAATGTCTTCAAAAACGGAAGAGAAACTGGCAACTGGTGCACAGCTATTGTTAGAAGCGCTAGAAAAGGAAGGAGTAGAGGTGATTTTTGGTTATCCTGGTGGTGCTGTTTTACCTCTTTATGATGCACTCTATGACTGTGAAATTCCGCATATTTTAACAAGGCATGAGCAAGGAGCTATTCACGCCGCTGAAGGGTATGCCAGAATTACTGGTAATCCAGGGGTTGTCATTGCAACGAGTGGACCAGGTGCTACAAATGTTATTACGGGTCTAGCAGATGCGATGATTGATTCATTACCACTTGTTGTATTTACAGGGCAAGTAGCAACAACGTTAATTGGAAGTGATGCTTTCCAAGAAGCGGATATTATGGGGCTTACGATGCCGGTGACAAAACATAACTATCAAGTGCGAAAGGCTTCAGATTTACCTCGAATTATTAAAGAAGCATTTCATATTGCTAGAACAGGAAGACCAGGCCCAGTCGTTATTGACCTTCCGAAAGATATGGTAGTAGAGCAAGGAGAACGATGTAATGACGTACAAATGGATTTACCAGGATACAACCCTAATTATGAACCGAATCTACTCCAAATAAACAAATTATTACAAGCAATTGAGACTTCAAAAAAACCGTTAATTTTAGCTGGAGCAGGTGTATTGCATGCGAAAGCTTCGAAAGAATTAACAAGTTTTGCTCGTAAATATGAAATTCCTGTTGTGCATACATTACTTGGTCTTGGTGGTTTTCCGCCGGATGATGAGCTTTTTCTAGGGATGGGAGGGATGCATGGTTCTTACACAGCTAATATGGCGTTATATGAATGCGACTTACTTATTAATATAGGTGCAAGATTCGATGATCGCCTTACTGGAAATTTAGCTTATTTTGCTAAAGAGGCGACCGTTGCGCATATCGATATTGATCCAGCGGAAATCGGAAAAAATGTACCGACTGAAATTCCTATTGTTGCAAGTGCTAAGCGAGCGCTAGAAGTATTACTTCAACCAGAAGGAAGGAAAGAAAATCATCATAAGTGGCTCTCTTTATTAAAGAGTAGAAAAGAAAAGTATCCACTATCTTATAAACGAAATTCAGAAAGTATTAAGCCTCAATATGCAATTGATATGTTATATGAAATTACGAAAGGAGAAGCGATTGTAACAACAGATGTTGGGCAACATCAAATGTGGGCAGCCCAATATTATCCGTTGAAAAACCCAGATAAATGGGTAACTTCAGGGGGATTAGGGACGATGGGATTCGGATTTCCAGCAGCAATTGGTGCACAAATTGCAAAGCCTGAAGAACTAGTTATTGCAATTGTCGGTGACGCTGGATTTCAAATGACCTTGCAAGAATTAAGTGTGTTAAAAGAACACTCTTTACCTGTTAAAGTATTTATTTTAAATAATGAAGCTTTAGGAATGGTAAGACAATGGCAAGATGAATTTTATAACAAAAGATATTCGCACTCTTTACTATCGTGTCAACCAGATTTCGTTGCTCTTGCGAATGCATATGGCATAAAAGGAGTGCGCATAGATGATCCACTTCTTGCAAAGAAGCAAATACAGCAGGCGATTAAATTACAAGAACCAGTCGTAATTGATTGCCGTGTACTT
Source organism: Bacillus cereus (assembly GCF_007678085.1). Lineage (GTDB taxonomy): Bacteria > Bacillota > Bacilli > Bacillales > Bacillaceae_G > Bacillus_A > Bacillus_A cereus_BE. The sequence goes on from NZ_VEDW01000003.1 coordinate 637,475, forward strand.
CAATCAGAAAAGGTAATGCCGATGGTTGCACCAGGGAAAGGAGTTCACCAAATGGAGGGAGTGGAAAAAAGGTGAAGAGAATTGTTACAGCGACAGTTCGAAATCAAAGTGGTGTGTTAAACCGAATTACAGGTGTTATGACACGAAGACATTTTAATATTGAAAGTATTTCAGTAGGTCATACAGAATCATCAGATATATCGCGGATGACGATTGTTGTACACGTTGAAAATGAACAGCAAGTGGAGCAGTTAATTAAACAACTTCATAAGCAAATTGATGTTCTGAAAGTATCAGATATTACAGAAGAAGCGATGATCGCAAGAGAACTTGCACTTATTAAAGTCGCAACATCAGTAGCAAGAGCAGAATTATATAGTTTAATTGAACCGTTTCGAGCCGCTGTAATAGATGTTGGGAAGGATTCCATAGTTGTGCAAGTAACTGGTACGCAGGAGAAAGTAGAAGCATTAATTGAATTACTTCGTCCGTACGGTTTGAAAGAAATTGCTAGAACAGGTGTAACAGCATTTACGCGTAGTATGAAAAAACAAGATAAGCAAGTTATGTTAATTCAATAATCATTTAAATATAGGGGGAAATGAAAATGGCAAAAGTTTATTATGAGAAAGATGTAATGGTAAATGTATTAAAAGAAAAGAAAGTAGCAATCATTGGATACGGATCGCAGGGTCATGCGCATGCGCAAAACTTACGTGATAACGGATTTGATGTAGTAGTAGGTTTAAGAAAAGGGAAGTCTTGGGATAAGGCGAAAGAAGATGGATTTTCTGTATATACAGTAGCAGAAGCAGCGGGAAAAGCTGATGTAGTAATGATTTTACTACCGGATGAACTGCAGCCAGAAGTATATGAAGCGGAAATTAAGCCGAATTTACAGGCAGGAAATTCTCTCGTTTTTGCACACGGATTTAATGTTCACTTTGATCAAGTGAAACCACCAGCAAATGTAGATGTATTTCTAGTAGCACCAAAAGGACCAGGGCATCTCGTACGTCGTACGTTTGCTGAAGGAGGAGCTGTTCCTGCATTATTTGCAGTATATCAAGATGCAACAGGAGTTGCGACTGAAAAGGCACTTTCTTATGCCGATGGAATTGGAGCGACGAGAGCTGGTGTATTAGAAACAACATTTAAAGAAGAAACAGAAACAGATTTATTTGGAGAGCAAGCTGTGCTTTGCGGCGGAGTAACTGCGCTAGTAAAAGCTGGATTTGAAACGTTAGTTGATGCCGGATATCAGCCGGAACTTGCATATTTTGAATGTTTACATGAACTAAAACTAATCGTTGACCTTATGTATGAAGGCGGACTTGAAAATATGAGGTATTCAGTTTCAGATACAGCGCAGTGGGGCGACTTCGTATCAGGACCACGCGTTGTGACTGAAGATACGAAGAAAGCGATGGGTGCAGTGCTAGCAGAAATTCAAGATGGTACGTTTGCGAGAGGCTGGATCGCAGAACATAAAGCAGGAAAACCAAATTTCCATGCGACAAATGAGAAAGAGAATGAACATGAAATCGAAGTAGTTGGACGTAAATTACGTGAAATGATGCCTTTCGTGCAGCCGCGAGTAAAGGCAGGGATCAAATAATATGAAGCAGATTTTGTTCATGGATACAACGCTACGTGATGGCGAACAATCACCAGGAGTGAATTTAAATGAACAAGAGAAATTGCAAATTGCAAGGCAATTAGAGAGACTAGGTATTAATGTCATGGAAGCTGGCTTTGCAGCAGCTTCCGAAGGGGATTTTCAATCGGTAAAACGCATCGCAAATACGATTCAAAATGCTACAGTTATGAGTTTAGCTAGAGCGAAAGAAAATGATATTCGAAGGGCATATGAAGCGGTGAAAGGTGCTGTATCTCCCCGTTTACACGTATTTTTAGCTACGAGTGATATTCATATGAAATATAAGCTTTGTATGTCAAAAGAAGATGTATTAGATAGTATTTACCGCTCGGTTACACTCGGGAAATCATTATTTCCGACAGTACAATTTTCTGCAGAAGATGCGACAAGGACAGCAAGGGATTTTTTAGCTGAAGCAGTAGAAGTTGCGATTCGTGCAGGAGCGAATGTAATTAATATTCCAGATACAGTTGGATATACGAATCCAGAAGAATATTATTCTCTTTTTAAATACTTACAAGAAGCCGTTCCTTCCTATGAAAAAGCAATTTTCTCTTGTCATTGTCACGATGATCTTGGGATGGCTGTAGCAAATTCGCTAGCTGCGGTTGAAGGCGGAGCATTGCAAGTAGAAGGAACAATTAATGGAATTGGAGAAAGAGCAGGGAATGCGGCGCTAGAAGAGGTCGCAGTTGCTCTTCATATTAGAAAAGATTTCTATAAAGCGGAGTCTTCTATGACGCTAAAAGAAATTAAAGCGACGAGTACATTAGTAAGCAGATTAACAGGTATGGTTGTACCGAAAAATAAAGCAATCGTTGGAGCGAATGCATTTGCTCATGAATCTGGAATTCATCAGGATGGTGTTTTAAAAGAAGTGACAACATATGAAATAATTGAACCAGCGCTAATAGGCGAATCTCAAAATCTATTCGTACTTGGAAAACATTCTGGACGTCACGCATTTACAGAAAAAATGAAAGAGCTTGGCTATGAATTTACAAAGGAAGAACGAGACGCGGTGTTTGAAGCATTCAAAAAATTAGCTGATCGTAAGAAGGAAATTACTGAGGAAGATTTACGTGCGCTTATGCTTGGGGAAGCAGCATTTGCGGCTCAGCAATATAACATTACGCAACTACAAGTACATTTCGTATCAAATAGTACACAATGCGCGACAGTTGTACTAAAAGACGAGGAAGGAAATGTATACGAAGATGCAGCTACTGGTTCTGGTAGTATTGAGGCAATTTATAATGCAATCCAAAGAATTTTAAGATTAGAATGTGAATTGGCGGATTATCGCATACAATCTATTACACAAGGTCAAGACGCACTAGCTCATGTTCATGTTGAATTAAGAGAAGGAACGCATCAAGTATCAGGTTTTGGTGTTGCGCAAGACGTATTGGAAGCGTCGGCAAGAGCATATGTCCATGCAGCAGGGAAATTAAAATCTCTTATAGCGCTTGTGAAATAAGTGTTTGGTAGGTGAGAGGGAAGTTTCCTTACCTATCAAATCAAAGTTCTGAAAATTCAGTTAAAAGGAGTGTTGAAATTGGAAAAACGTATCGTTTGTTTAGCTGGTGATGGTGTTGGTCCGGAAATTATGGAAAGCGCGAAAGAAGTATTGCATATGGTAGAGAGGTTATATGGACATCATTTTCACTTACAAGACGAGTACTTTGGCGGGAGTGCTATCGATTTAAATGGGCAACCATTACCACAACGAACGCTTGCTGCTTGTTTAGCAAGTGATGCGGTTTTACTTGGAGCGGTTGGTGGACCAAGGTGGGACGGTGCGAAAGAAAGACCGGAGAAAGGATTATTAGCTTTAAGAAAAGGGCTCGGTGTATTTGCGAACGTTCGCCCTGTAACGGTAGAAAGTGCAACGGCACATTTATCGCCATTAAAAAAGGCTGATGAAATTGATTTCGTTGTCGTTCGTGAGTTAACAGGTGGGATTTATTTTTCTTATCCGAAAGAACGGACGGACGAAGTAGCAACAGATACACTTACGTATCATCGCCATGAAATTGAACGTATCGTTTCTTATGCTTTTCAATTAGCAAGTAAGCGGAAGAAAAAAGTAACATCTATTGATAAGGCGAATGTTTTAGAATCTAGTAAACTATGGAGGACTGTGACAGAAGAAGTAGCACTTCGTTATCCGGACGTTGAACTAGAACATATTTTAGTAGATGCAGCTGCGATGGAGTTAATTCGGAATCCAGGACGGTTTGATGTAATTGTAACGGAAAATTTATTTGGGGATATTTTAAGTGACGAGGCTTCCGTATTAGCTGGATCATTAGGAATGCTTCCATCAGCAAGTCATGCGGAAAAGGGACCTTCATTATACGAGCCTATTCACGGATCAGCACCGGATATTGCCGGAAAAAATAAGGCAAATCCAATTGCCATGATGCGCTCCGTTGCCATGATGCTTGGGCAATCGTTCGGATTAACGAGAGAAGTGTGTGCAATTGAAGACGCAATTTCTGCAGTCCTTAAATCAGGAAAATGTACAGCAGATATCGGAGGGACTGAAACGACAACTTCATTTACGAAGGCAGTTATGCAAGAAATGGAAGAACAAGCGCTAGTAGGGAGAGGGAGATAATGGGGAAAAGGTTGCTAGATAAGCTTTGGGAAAGACACGTAGTTACGACAAACGAAAATGGATTGGATTTATTATATATTGATTTGCATCTTGTTCACGAAGTAACGTCACCGCAAGCCTTTGAAGGCTTGCGGCTTACAAATCGAACGGTCCGCAGACCAGATTTAACATTCGCAACGATGGATCATAATATCCCGACGAAAGATGTTTGGAATATTACGGATCGCATTGCGAAGCAGCAACTAGATACACTTCGGGAAAACTGTAAACAATTTCAGGTACCGTTAGCGGATATCGGGGATGAAGAGCAAGGGATCGTTCATGTTATCGGACCAGAACTAGGGCTCACGCAGCCAGGAAAAACAATTGTTTGTGGTGATAGTCATACAGCAACGCACGGTGCGTTCGGTGCGTTAGCATTCGGCATTGGTACGAGTGAAGTGGAACATGTATTGGCAACGCAAACGTTATGGCAACGTAAACCGAAAGCGATGGGCATTGAGTTAAAAGGGAAATTACAGAAAGGTGTCTACGCAAAAGATATTATTTTGCATCTCCTTTCAAAGTACGGTGTAGCAGTTGGAACTGGATACGTAATGGAATTTTACGGAGAGACAATTGGAGCTATGGAGATGGAAGAGAGAATGACGCTTTGTAATATGGCAATTGAAGGAGGAGCGAAGGCTGGCATTATAGCACCAGATGAAAAAACATTTACTTATGTAAAAGGACGTAAATATGCACCGAAAGACTATGAAACTTTCGAGAAAAAATGGTCTGAACTGTATACAGATTCAGATGCAATTTATGATTTACATATTTTGATAGATGTGGCGGATTTAGCACCGTACGTTACGTGGGGAACAAACCCGAGTATGGGTGTTCGTATTGATGAAAAATTGCCAGAAAAGCATGATGCAAATGACGAAAGAGCATTTTCTTATATGGGATTAAGCCCTGGACAAAGTACGTATGACATTCCAGTTCAGCATGTTTTTATTGGATCTTGTACAAATTCCAGGCTCTCTGATTTAGAAATTGCTGCATCTGTTGTGAAAGGGAGAAAGGTAAAAGAAGGTGTGCGAGCACTCGTTGTGCCTGGATCGAAAAGAGTAAGAGAAGCTGCGATGCAAAAAGGACTACATCACATCTTTGAAGAAGCTGGATTTGAATGGAGAGAACCTGGATGTTCAATGTGTCTTGGAATGAATCCAGATCAAGTACCTGAAGGAGAACATTGTGCTTCCACTTCAAACCGTAATTTTGAAGGAAGACAAGGAAAAGGAGCGCGAACACATTTGGTTAGCCCAGCAATGGCGGCAGCAGCTGCGTTATATGGTCATTTTGTTGATACTAGAAAGGAGAGTTATGATGGAGCCGTTTCGTATTCATAAAGGTACTGCCGCAGTACTAATGAATGATAACATTGATACAGATCAAATTATTCCGAAGCAATATTTAAAGAGAATTGAAAGGACCGGATTTGGCAAATATTTATTCGATGAATGGCGTTTTGATAATAACCGCCATGAAAACCCTAATTTTCCACTTAATGCACAAGATAGAAAAGGGGCAAGCATATTAATTACAGGTGATAATTTTGGTTGCGGTTCTTCAAGAGAACATGCTCCGTGGGCGCTTGCTGATTATGGTTTTCGCGTTATTGTCGCTGGCGGGTTTGCAGATATTTTTTATATGAATTGTATGAAAAATGGTATGTTACCAATTGTAATGGATAAAGAAATGCGCGAACAACTTGCCAAAACGGATGCGAGAGAACAAATAGAAGTAGATTTAGAGAATGAAGTAATTACAACGAGTACGCACAGGCTTCATTTTACAATCGAGAAAATGTGGAAAGAGAAATTATTAAATGGTCTAGACGAAATTAGTATTACGATGCAATATGAACAAGAAATTGTAGAATATGAAAGGAAAGTAGCTTTATATTAAGAAATAACGGAATGTTCAAAATGTATTTACATTCAGAATTAAGTATTATATACTATGTAAAAATCAGAGGAGAAAGGGAGTAAGTATTATGAAAACAATGCAATCTATTAAAATGCTTACACAACTACATCATCATACATAAAGCCCTTGAACCTAGCGTGAAAACGTGTAGGCACAAGGGTTATTCCCGTTGTACCTACACTCTACTAAAGAGCCTTGTAGGTATTTTGTCTACAAGGCTCTTTTTATTTTCGGTTTAGGTGAATGAAATAGGCATACATTAGAAAGGGAAAGGTGTGAGAATTTAGATGACAAAATGGAAGCGTGCAAACCCAAATGGAACGAGAGATTATTTATTCGAAGAATGTACGTTAATTGAAGAAGTGGAGCAAAAATTAAGGCGTACTTTTTTAGAGAGAGGTTATGAAGAAATAAGGACACCTACAATTGAATTTTATGATGTGTTTGCCTTTCAAAATAGACCGATAGATGAAGAAAAGATGTATAAATTTTTTGATGAAAAGGGACGGATTATCGTCTTGCGTCCAGATATGACAATTCCTTTAGCGAGAGTGATGGGAACGCAGAGATGTGATACGCCACTTAAAGTAACGTATAGCGGGAATGTATTTCGAGCAAATGAGTCTCTTACTGGAAAATATAATGAGATTGTACAAAGTGGTATTGAAATTATCGGGATTGATAATGTAAGAGCGGAAATTGAATGTGTCATAAGCGTTATTCAATCACTTCAAAAGTTGAAAGTACAATCTTTTACAATAGAGATTGGGCAAGTGCAGTTATATAAATGTATTGTAAAAAAGCTCTCTATTCATGAGGAAGAAGAGAAAGTACTTAGAACGTATATTGAAAGTAAAAATTATGCTGCGCTATCAAATTTTATTAGAGAAAAGAAATTAGATCGATGTGATGAAACAGTAAGATTATTGGAGAAATTACCAAGGCTTTTTGGGAATTTAGAAGTGATTGAGGAGGCAGAAAAACTCGCCTCAAGTAATGAAATGAAAATGGCTATTGCAAGAGTGAAAGAAATATATGAAGCGATTGAAAAACTAGGCTATGGATCTTACATATCAATTGATTTAGGTATGATTCAACATTTGGATTATTATACAGGTGTTATTTTCAAAGGGTATATATATGAAATTGGGGAAGAAATTGTTAGTGGCGGAAGATATGATGAGCTAATTGGAAATTTTGGAGAAATGTTGCCGGCTGTTGGACTCGCGGTGCAAGTCAATCAAATTGTGAAGGCACTACAAGAGCAACAAGAGCCATATGAACGAAAGAGAATAGATATTATCATTCATTATGAGTTAAATAGATTAGCAGAAGCGGAACGATTACGAAGTTTACTTCAAAAGGACGGAAAAAAAGTAGAGCTATCTTTATTCTCTAATGTAAATGACACCTTTCAATTTGCAAGAAAAAATCAAATCGGAACGGTCGTTGAGGCAAAGAATGAATCATTAGTGGAATATGTGTGGAAAGAAAAATGGGTAGTCCAGAAAGAAGGAGAAACTTCATGCGTAACATTCAAATTGCGTTAACGAAAGGAAGATTAGAAAAACATGTGATTCCGCTCTTTGAGCAAATTGGAATTGATTGTTCAGAACTCAAAAATAAAGGAAGAAAGCTTGTCTTTCAAAGTAAAAATACAGATATCTCATTTATTTTAGTGAAAGCAGTAGATGTTGCTACTTATGTGGAACATGGAGTAGCTGATATTGGAGTCGTTGGAAAAGATGTTTTAATGGAAAACGAGAAAGATATTTATGAAATGTTGGATTTAGGAGTAGGTGTGTGTAAGTTTTGTGTTGCTTCTATTCCTACTTATAACGCGAAGAGCTACCGGAAGAAACGTATTGCGACGAAATATCCACATATTACTTCTAACTATTTTCATGATAAAGGAGAAGATGTAGAAATTATAAAAATAGAAGGTTCGGTAGAAATTGCGCCTATTCTTGGATTGGCAGATGCGATTGTTGATATTGTTGAAACAGGAAAAACATTACAAGAAAACGGGCTCATTGTATTTGAAGAAATGTGTTCTATATCCGCTCGAATGATTGTAAATAAGGCTGCATTAAAAACTAAAAAAGACGAAATATTTAGTATTGTAAATATGATGGAACAAGAAATTTTATCAGGAAAATAGGGGGATTAAAATGGAAATCGTTTATGAAGATTTCAAAGAGGCGTTATCGAAAATAAAATTGCTACGAGAAAACGCTAATATAATAGAAGAAACTGTTCAAAGAAGTGTAAGTGAAATCGTTCAAAATGTAAGGGAAAGTAGGGATGAGGCCCTATCTTTTTATACAAAAAAGTTTGATGGTGTAAAGGTTAAAGAATTTCGCGTAAGTGAAGAAGAAATAAAACAAGCGAGTATGTTTGTCGAGAATTCATTTTTAGAAGCGTTACAAGAGGCGAAGAAAAACATTATTTCATATCATGAAAAGCAAAAAAGGCAATCTATATTCGATTGCGCGAGTAAAGGCATCATTAGAGGACAAATCATTCGGTCATTAGAGAATGTAGGAGTATATGTGCCAGGCGGAACTGCTTCGTATCCTTCGTCAGTGTTAATGAATGTATTACCAGCAAAACTCGCTGGTGTGAAAAAGATTGTAATGGTAACACCGCCAAGAGAAGGAGGAATTGATCCACATATTTTAGTTGCTGCAAGCCTTGCAGGAGTAGATGAAATTTATACGATAGGTGGTGCGCAAGCAATTGCTGCTTTAGCGTATGGGACGGAATCGATTCCGAAAGTGGATAAAATAGTTGGACCAGGAAATTTATACGTCGCTCTAGCGAAACGAGAAGTATACGGAATAGTAAATATCGATATGATTGCTGGACCGTCAGAAATAGTAGTTATTGCTGATGAAACCGGTAATGCAAAATATATCGCTGCTGATTTACTGTCACAAGCAGAACATGACGAGAGAGCAACAGCAATTTGTATTACAACGAATACAGAGTTAGCAAAAGAAGTAGAAAAAGAGATAGAAAGACAGTTGGAAACATTACCAAGAAGCGAAATTGCACGTGAATCAATAAATAGAAATGGAGCTATTTGTATTGTTCCTTCTTTAGAGAAGGCACTACAATTGTCGAATGAAATCGCTCCAGAACATTTAGAGTTACATATAAAAGAACCGATGAGTGCTCTAGCTTATGTGAAACATGCAGGATCTATTTTTCTTGGACCATACGCACCAGAACCGCTCGGTGATTATTTAGCAGGACCGAATCACGTGTTACCGACAAGTGGAACGGCAAGATTTTTTTCACCGTTATCAGTCGATGATTTCGTGAAAAAATCAAGCTTTCTGTCTTATACGGAGGAAGCGTTAAGAGATGTACAACATCATATTGTAGAACTTGCCAATAAAGAAGGGTTACATGCGCATGCGAGAGCAATTCAAATAAGATTTGAGGAGGAAGAATAATGCGTGAGTCTAGTCAAATACGTGAGACGACAGAAACAAAAATAAAATTAAGTTTACAGCTTGATGAGGAAAAGGGCGTTTCTGTACAAACGGGAGTTGGATTTTTTGATCATATGCTAACTTTATTTGCAAGGCATGGAAGATTTGGTTTACAAGTGGAGGCGGAAGGCGATGTATTTGTTGATGCGCATCATACAGTTGAAGATGTTGGAATTGTACTCGGGAATTGTTTGAAAGAAGCCTTGCAAAGTAAAGAGGGGATTAACCGTTACGGCTCCGCATATGTACCGATGGATGAGTCTTTAGGTTTTGTCGCAATTGATATAAGTGGACGCTCGTATATTGTATTTCAAGGAGAATTAACGAATCCAAAGCTAGGGGATTTTGATACAGAACTAACGGAAGAGTTTTTTAGAGCAGTTGCTCATGCTGCCAATATTACATTACATGCTCGCATTTTATACGGAAGCAATACACATCACAAAATTGAAGCATTATTTAAAGCGTTTGGTCGAGCGCTTAGAGAAGCAGTCGAAAAAAATGCCAACATTACTGGTGTAAATTCAACGAAAGGGATGTTGTAATTGATTGCTATTATAGATTATGGAATGGGAAATATTCGTAGTGTAGAACAAGCATTAAAATATATTGGAGCAGCGTACATCGTAACGAGTGATAAAGAAGAGATTTTTAGAAGTGATGGAGTGATTTTACCAGGAGTAGGTGCATTTCCAAAAGCGATGGATGTATTGGAAGAAAAAGATTTAGTGCGTGTGTTAAAAGAAGTCGGGATTTCAGGGAAACCGCTTCTGGGCATTTGCTTAGGAATGCAACTTTTATTTGAAAAAAGTGAGGAACTACAAGACTGTAACGGATTAAGTTTATTGCCAGGTGTTATTCGAAAGTTAAAGGTTCCTTATAAAATTCCTCATATGGGATGGAATGAGTTAAAGAAAGAGGGAGAAATAGCACTTTGGAATAGAGTAGAGAATGGTTCTTTCGTATATTATGTCCACTCTTATTACGCAGATTGTCCAAATGAAATTGTGTATGGAATAAGTGAATATGGGGTGAAAGTACCTGGTTTTGTAGCAAAAGGAAATATATACGGCGCACAGTTTCATCCTGAAAAAAGTGGTGACATTGGGATGCAAATGTTGAAAAATTTCAAAGGAGTGATAGAAGCATGGAAATCTTCCCAGCTATCGATTTAAAAGAAGGTCGATGCGTTAGACTTTATCAAGGCGAGTTTAGTAAAGAAACAGTAATGAATGAAAATCCGGTTGCACAAGCGATTATATTTGAAAAATTGGGAGCGAAAACACTACACATTGTTGATTTAGATGGTGCAGTTGCTGGGGAGTCAGTAAATTTTCTCGTTATTGAAAGAATTTGTAAGGCAGTACGTATTCCTGTCCAAGTTGGAGGAGGAATTCGCTCACTTGTAGTGGTGGAGAAGTTATTGTCAGTAGGTGTAGATAAAGTGATTTTAGGAACAGCTGCTCTTTATGATAAGGCATTTTTAGAAGAAGCAGTTCTTCTATATAAAGAGAAAATCATTGTTGGCATTGATGCGAAAAATGGTTTCGTAGCAACGAGAGGCTGGCTTGATGTGTCTGAAATTTCTTACATTGATTTAGCGAAGCAAATGGAGAATGTAGGTGTTCAAACGATTGTGTTTACAGACATTTCGAAAGACGGGACACTTGCAGGGCCGAATGTAGAGCAATTGGAGTTACTACAAAAAAACGTTGCTATTCGTCTTATTGCTTCTGGAGGAGTGGCCTCTATTCAAGATGTGAAAAAATTAAATGATATGAATATATATGGCGTCATAATTGGTAAGGCTCTTTACGAGAAAACGATTGATTTAGAAGAAGTGTTAGAGGTAACGAAGTTATGTTAGCAAAACGCATTATTCCATGTCTAGATGTGAAAGAAGGGCGAGTCGTAAAGGGTGTAAATTTTATAGGATTACAAGATGTCGGTGATCCTGTTGAAATAGCCGCTCTATATAATGAGGCGGGAGCAGATGAAATAGTATTTTTAGATATTACGGCAACGCATGAAGGACGAAAAACGATTATAGATGTTGTAGAAAAAACAGCATCAAAAGTATTTATTCCTCTTACAGTTGGCGGGGGGATTTCAAGTGTTAAAGATATGTACAATTTATTAAGAGCTGGGGCAGATAAAGTTTCAATTAACTCAGCAGCAATGCGAAACCCAAAATTAATCGAAGAAGGGGCAGAACACTTTGGCTCACAATGTATTGTAGTAGCAATTGATGCTAGAAAAGTAGCAGAAGATAAGTGGAATGTATATGTGAATGGCGGAAGAGTTGATACGGGAATGGATGCAATCGGGTGGGCAAAGCGCGTTACCGAGCTAGGGGCAGGCGAAATTTTGTTAACGAGTATGGATGCAGATGGAACGAAAAATGGATATGACCTTCGTTTAACAGAAGAAATTTCAAAAAGTGTTTCCGTACCAGTCATTGCGTCAGGTGGCTGTGGTCATGCTGATCACATTATAGAAGTTTTTCAAAAAACAACAGTCGATGCAGCGTTAGCAGCATCCATCTTTCATTATGGTGAGGCGACAGTGCAGGACGTAAAGAGAAAATTAAGAAACGTAAACATTGAGGTGCGGTTATGAAACCTAACTTTTCAAAAGGATTATTACCAGCAGTTGTAATGGAAGAAGGGACAAAAGAAGTTTTAATGCTAGCTTATATGAATGAAGAAGCATATGAAAAAACGCTAGAAACGAAAAGAACTTGGTTTTATTCTCGTTCAAGAAGGTCGTTATGGAATAAAGGAGAAACATCAGGAAATGTCCAATATGTGCAATCTCTTTATTTAGATTGTGATCAAGATTCAATCGTTGTTGTCGTAAAGCAAGTAGGACCTGCTTGTCATACGGGAGAGAAGACATGTTTTCATTACAAAATTATTTAGGGGGATACATATGGAAAACGCCTTTACATTACTATTTGAAACAATTGAAGAACGAAAGAGAAATCCACTTCCTGAATCATATACAAATTACTTGTTTTCAAAAGGAGAAGATAAAATTTTAAAGAAAATTGGTGAGGAATGTACGGAAGTAATTATCGCATCTAAAAATAATGATAAAGAAGAGTTAGTGAAAGAAATGGTTGATGTATTGTATCACTGCTTCGTTTTATTAGCCGAAAAAAATATATCATTAGAAGATATTATGGAGGAAGTAACAGAAAGAAATGGGAAGCTTTCGAGATTAGGGGACAGAAGAGAAATAGATACATTATAAGGGGGAATATGTATGAAAGTGGATTATCACATTCATTTAGAAGAAGGGCCGTATTCAATAGGATGGCTAGCTAAAATAAATGAAGCACTGCAACATTATGAACCACTTAAAGAAGAAAAACATTCTATGGAATGGCTTGTGAAAACACAAGAACGTCTGCAAAGGCGTGTGAAAGAAGGGCCATTTACAACGAAATGGATTGATTTATATTTAGAAGAAGCTTTGCGAAAAGGTATAAAAGAAGTTGGGATTGTCGATCATTTATACCGTTTTTATGAAGCGAAAGAATACTATGAAAGATATGTCGATATTAGTGATTCGAAGCTTGGTCGTTTACAGAAGGAATGGTTAGACCAAGTAAGGGTAGCGTCACTACATGATTTTACAAAGGCAATTGAAGAGGCAAAAGAACGGTGGAGTAAAAGAGGTGTTACGCTTAAACTTGGAATTGAAGCGGATTATTTTATTGGTGGTGAACAAGAATTACAATCTTTACTCGCATTAGGAGATTTTGATTATGTAATTGGTTCTGTTCATTTTTTAAATGGATGGGGATTTGATAATCCAGATACGAAAGAATATTTTAAGGAACATGACTTATATGCTTTATATGATACGTTTTTCAAAACGGTGGAGTGTGCAGTTCGTTCTGAGTTATTTGATATAATAGCTCATCTTGATAACATAAAAGTATTTAATTACCGACTAGATGAGAATGAACAACTTTCTTATTATAAGGAAATTGCGCGTGCGTTAGTAGAAACAAATACGGCAACGGAAATAAATGCGGGATTGTACTATCGATACCCTGTGCGCGAGATGTGCCCGAGTCCACTATATTTACAAGTATTAGCTAAGCACGGGGTCCCGATTACACTTTCCTCAGATGCTCATTATCCAAATCATTTAGGAAAATATGTGGAAGAGAATATAAAGACGTTACGCAATCATGATATTTCGCATGTAGCTACATTTACGAAACGAGTAAGAACGATGCGATTGTTTGAAGAAGAAGTTACAATTTTAAAATGATCATGATTTTTTGATGAAAACCTACCTTTTTGTTCAAAATAAGAAAGAATAAAAAGGAGGGTAAAGAAATGGCGAGACAACAAAATAAACAAAATGTACAAGGTGCACAGCAACAAGCGTATACTTCTGAAACGAATGCTACTTCTCAATCCGTTATCGAGGAACAAATTAGTGATACAGTTGCAGAAGGAACGATCGATGTGAAGCTTGGAAAAGAATCACAAGAGAAAGCATAAGAAGAGAGGAGACTTGCATCTCCTCTTTTTTCATGGAAAAGTGTCGATTTTCAAAACTATAATCAAATTCCTTGGTTTTTATATGTGGATTTCTTACAATGAAAGATAAGAGCTATCTTATTTTCTGTAGAAGAGGTGTTAGTAGTGGCAAAAATATTAGTAGCAGGGAAAATTCCAGCAATCGGATTAGAACTATTAAAGGATCATGATGTAGAAATGTACGATAAAGAGGCGTTAATTTCTTTAGATGAATTAACAGAGCGTGTAAAAGATAAAGATGCATTGTTAAGCTTACTTTCTACAAAGGTGACAAAAGAAGTGATTGATGCGGCACCTAATTTAAAGATCGTTGCAAACTATGGTGCTGGTTACGATAATATTGATTACACGTATGCTGGAGAAAAAGGGATTTCGGTAACGAATACACCGAAAGTATCAACGGAAGCGACAGCTGAATTAACATTTGCACTTCTTTTAGCAGCTGCACGTAGAATTCCTGAAGGTGATACGTTATGTCGTACAACTGGATTTAATGGATGGGCACCGTTGTTTTTCTTAGGCCGCGAAGTACACGGTAAGACAATTGGAATTATTGGCCTTGGAGAAATCGGAAAGGCAGTTGCAAAGCGTGCAAAAGCGTTTGGAATGAATATTTTATATACAGGACCGAATCGAAAGCCTGAAGCTGAAAGTGAACTGGAAGCAACATATGTAACATTGGAAGAATTATTACAAACAGCAGACTTCATTACAATTAACTGTGCGTATAATCCGAAATTGCATCATATGATTGATGAAGAACAGTTTAAAATGATGAAGAAAACAGCGTATATTATAAATGCTTCACGTGGACCAATTATGCATGAATTTGCACTTGCTCATGCATTAAAAACGAATGAAATTGAAGGGGCAGCTCTTGACGTGTTTGAATTTGAACCGAAAATTACTGAGGAGCTAAAAGGATTAAAGAATGTAGTACTTGCTCCTCATGTAGGAAATGCAACATTCGAAACACGTGATGCGATGGCTGAAATGGCAGTGAAAAATATTTTAGCCGTATTAAACGATGAAGAGCCTGTAACACCTGTAAATCAAAAATTATTAGTTACAAAATAAAAAGAAACCTTCCGGAATCGGAAGGTTTTTCTTATTTTTCTTTATTTGCTCTTTTAGATGGTCTTTGTCTAAGAAATTGAGATAGCATATACAAAATATATAGTGGAATAGCAATGAATAAGAAAACAGAAAAATTACCGAACCCTGTTTGGTACATTGTTATAATGATTCCAACTAAAAATAGTGTAATAATGATGCTATATCGTGGAATTGGTACATCTTTTAAACTTGGGATACGAATGCGGCTCACCATTAAAAATGCGAACGTTACAAATACTGTAATGAGAACGATTTTTGGAATGGTATGTGAAAATAATGTTAAGAAAGCAACAAGCCCTCCCGCTGCTGTAATCGGTACCCCAGTGAAATATTTCATTGAAGTAGAAGATGGTGTTACATTAAATCGTGCTAAACGATATGCTCCAAAAAGAGGGAATAGTCCCGCTATGTATAGTCCGATGATTCCGTAATTGGAGAAAGATGTGTAATACATGAGGACAGCAGGTGCTGCACCAAATGTTACGACATCCGCCAGCGAGTCAAGCTCTTTTCCCATTTGTGAATCAACACGTAATAAACGAGCAACACGCCCATCAAGACTATCTAACATCATCCCGATAAGTACTAAAATAGCAGCTGATTTATAATATCCTAAAGATGCATAGCCGATTGACAAGAATCCACTATATAAATTTCCGAGCGTAAATAAGTTTGGAATAGCTGCTCTATACAAAATCTGATCCCTTGCTTTCTGTAATAAATTCTTAATTAGTGTATGAAAGTTTACTTATTTTATCATACCATAAATTTCTTCCTCATACGAAAAAAATTCCCAATTTGTGAAAGATTTCAAAGCAGAATGATTTGAAAAATAAGTAAAAAAAGAAGCAACTTTTATAAAAGTTGCTTCTTGCACTATTCAAATTTCGTTGTCATTGTTCCGGTTTTATATCGATTGTTAGGATCGAAACGTAATAAATCTCCATAAATGAGTTTGTCGGAGAGTTTCAATTCAGTTTTTGCTTTTTCAATATTCGGTTGACATAATGAGATTTCTGCTTCTTCACCTGTATTTCGTTTATAGCACATGTTTTTTGTATACACATAATCTTCTGAAACGAAGCTACCATCACGCATTACCATAAGTGGGTCTTCTTCTTTAATAAATAAGTCAGTTCCAAATTCAACGGATTGATTTGTTTTAATACCAAGTAAATGAAGTAGCGTTGGTTTAATATCGATTTGACCAGATACTTTAGAGATGACTTTTCCTTCTTGACCAGGTACGTGAATAATGAGAGGGACGCGTTGTAATTGCATAGAATCAAACGGTGTAATAGCGTCTTTCCCAAGGAACTGAGCCATAGCTGCGTTATGGTTTTCAGAAATACCGTAATGATCTCCGTAAATGATAATAACGGAATTATCATACAGCCCTTCTTCTTTTAATTGTTTAATAAATTGTTTAAGAGCTTCATCTGTGTAACGAACAGTTGGGAAGTAACGGTTTACAACACCACTTTCGGAATTAAACTCATCAACATATTGATCTTCTGGATTTAGAAGAAATGGAAAATGGTTTGTTAAAGTAATGAACTTTGTATAGAACGGCTGTGGTAAAGATTTTAGCTTTGGAATCGATTGTTCAAAGAACTCTTTATCTTTTAATCCCCAACCGACAGACATTTGCTCTGTGCCTACGTAATCATTTAAATTAAAGTAACGATCATATCCGAGTGCTGGATACATTACATCACGATTCCAAAACGTTTTGTCGTTTGAATGGAAGACAGCGGAAGAATATCCGTATTTCTTTAATTGTTCTGGTGTAGCTGTATATTCATTTGTTGCGTGAGTAAAGAATACAGAACCGCGGTCTAACGGATAAAGTGAATTTTCAACGATAAATTCAGCATCAGAAGTTTTACCTTGTCCTGTTTGATGATAGAAGTTATCGAAATAAAAACTATCTTTAATAAAATCGTTTAAAAATGGAGTAATTTCTTTTCCATTTATTTTTTTATTAATAACAAAACTTTGTGTAGATTCCATTGAAATCAAAATGACATTTTTACCTTTTGCAGCTCCAAATAAGTTTTTATCAACTTGCTTATCTTTTGAATCTGTATAGTTTTTAATTTCAGAGAACCCGTCTCCACTTGCGAATACACGTTCAGCTGAAGATTTAGATTGAAGTGTAATATCAAATAGATGATATGTGTATAAACCTAAATTTTTCACGACAGTTTGACGGTCAAATGAGCGTGAGAACATTTGTGGTTTATAAATAACTGAAACAACAATTTGTAATGCTAATAGAGCAGTTACACTGCTAAAGAAAGTTCGCTTCTCAGAGCGAGAAAGTGGCGTTTTGTCACAAAATGCCGGGAATTTCCGCGAAAGAAACATTAAAATAATTGCATCTGCGAATAAAAGTAATGTTTTATACGTAAAGAGTTCTTTTATACTCGTCCCTAAATCAGCCATATTATTTGTTTGAAATAATACTGGGAATGTAACGAAATCGTTATAAAACCCATAAAACATTGCATTTCCAAATAAAATGAATGATAGTATAAAACTAATTCCAACTATAATGCGATTTCGGTTTTTAGATGCAAATAAAGCAAAACCGAAAAATAAAAGTAACGCAGCTAGTGGATTAATAAAAAGCATAAATTCTTCAAAGAAATTATCAATTTTAATATCAAATGCTAGCTTGTACACAATATATGTTTTTATCCATAATAAAACGACTGCAACGAGTGCAAATCGCAGTTTTGGAAACAGACGTTGTAGCATAATATACTCCTCTCCTAAAAAGCATGACAGTTCTTGTGAGTCGATTTGATTAGCGCCTCATTTTATATATACGAACAGTCCTTTGTTATTATGTTTATTATACTATGAGTATCATTATACGAAAATAAAAGAGAGTTGTGGGCTTTTTTATAATAATTGAGTAGAAAAAGGGCGGTAGGAGACAATAAAACGGAGTTCCTATGTATGATTATTGTCGTGCGTAGAAAGAATCGTGTAACAATACGGAGGTTATAATGCGAAAATTATTATATTTTATAGTATGCAGTAGTGTTATACTTTTTGCTTCACCGAGTGTGTCGGTAGCTCAATATGATGCACCTCTTATGGAAGATGCCCTTTATTCTGTTTTATTTCCGAAAATAAATAAAGCAATTGAAAAACAATACGGGAATTTGAAACCTTATCAATGTCCTAAAATCATCAGTTTAAAAAAAGTGTATAGCGGTACATATTTATTTCAAGCGGTTATTGAAGTGACGAAGTATGAACAGATTGGTGGGAAAATTGTTCCACCATTTGAGAAGGTAACGATTACATTTAATAACGAAGAGGGCGAATGGGAAGTAACAAAGATAATAGTAAAGCGCTTACCAAATGATACGAAATTAAACTGCAAAAAAACAATATAAAAAATTGTTTGACAAATAAAATGGTCCTTTGGTATTGTTAATAGCAACAATTAGATGTTTGAAAATTAAATAGACTTACCTCATCTACTCTCAAAGGTAGAGGCCGCGATAGGAAAGAGTAAGCTATGGGAGATTTAATGGAATCTGTGATCATAGGTTGAAAGGGACTATTGCCGAAATATAAGAATAACCATCTTATTCATATATTGGGACTGCATTGAATAAATGTAGTACTGTCATAAGATTTATTTTATGGAGAGCTATTTGGAGATGTTGATGCGGTTTCTTATTTTGAGGAGATAACAACTCGTTTATTTTTTCAATATATATTTTTCCTAATAAGAAACGCGTGTGAACATTGTTCCGCGCGTTTTTTGTCTATCTAAAAGCGTGCTGCAATGAATAGAAGATTGGGGTTATGAGTTTTAGAGGAAATAAGGGAGGAATTCAAATGTATTTACACGGCACAAGCCGAATCAATGGGCAAGGACACTTAGAAATTGGAGGGTGCGATACGACGCAGCTAGCAAAACAATACGGAACACCACTTTATGTATACGATGAAGAGTCTATTCGAGGAAAATGCCGCGCGTTTCATCGTGCTTTTAAAGAAAGTGGTTTCTCTTATCAAGTAGCGTATGCAAGCAAGGCGTTCTTGTGCATGGAGATGTGCCGAGTGGCTCGTGAAGAGAATATGTCATTAGATGTTGTTTCTGGCGGAGAATTATATACTGCGTTGCAAGCAGGATTTCCGGCATCACGCATTCATTTTCACGGCAATAATAAAACAGAAGAAGAGATTGTGATGGCTCTTCAGGCGAATATTGGCTGTTTTGTCGTAGATAATTTCTTAGAATTAGAAATTTTGCATGATTTAGCAGTGCAACACGGGAAATTTGTGAACGTATTAATTCGTGTAACGCCTGGAGTAGAGGCGCACACACATGAATATATTACAACAGGCCAAGATGATTCGAAATTTGGATTTGGCGTGTCAAATGGTCAAGCGATGCAAGCAATTGAGCTTGCTTTACAAAAATCAAACTATAATGTGTTAGGAATTCATTCACATATTGGATCGCAAATATTTGAAACGGCTGGATTTGTTCGAGCGATTGAAGTTCTTCATCAATTTTTAGAAGAAGTGAGAGAGAGAGCGAACTATGTAGTAAAAGTATTAAATGTGGGCGGAGGATTCGGAATACGCTACACAGAATCAGATACACCATTAACTCTTGAGACATATGTGCGAGCTGTAACAAGTGCAGTGAGGGAACAATTTACAGTATGTAATTATCCCTTGCCAGAAATATGGGTTGAACCAGGCCGTAGTATTGTAGGTGATGCTGGAACGACAATTTATACAGTTGGATCTGTGAAAGACATTCCTGGTATTCGGAAATATGTATCAGTGGATGGAGGGATGACTGATAATTTAAGACCTGCATTATATAACGCTCGTTATGAAGCGATGTTAGCGAATCGAGGAAATGATGAGAATGAGGAAGTTGTTTCGATTGCAGGAAAATGTTGTGAGAGTGGAGATATGTTAATTTGGGATATTACTCTACCGAAAATTGCTACGGCCGATTTATTAGCAATTTCTTGTACAGGGGCATACGGGTACTCGATGGCGAATAATTATAACAGGATTCGTAGACCAGCTGTCGTCTTCGCGAAAGGCGGCACATCACAAATTGTTGTAGAGCGCGAAACATATGAAAATATTATTGGGAACGATCGCATACGTATTAAAGAACTGGTTTAAATAGGGAAAAAGGAGTTGTTCGGATGGGCAATTCCTTTTTTGTAAAATAAAATAATTAAAATATATCGGAAAACTAGGATTGAAAAAAATCTGAATTGTGATAAAATACAAATACAAAGCTTATCAAGAGAAGCGGAGGGAACTGGCCCGACGAAGCTCGGCAACCTGCTTATAGAAAGCAAGGTGCTAACTCCAGCAAAATGGAATCCATTTTGAAAGATAAGGTAAAATATATTACCGAACAGTCTTTTCGAAATGGGAAAGATTTTTTTTATGAATAAAAAGGGGGGGCTGTTCGCGTGAGCGTACGGGAACATTTTGAGGAAGTATCTGAGAAGATTCAAGCGATGCTTGCTGATATGAAATATGGTTCAATTACAATTGTTGTGCAAGATGGGAAAGTCATTCAATTAGAGAAAAGTGAAAAAGTACGTTTAAAGTAAAAAGCGCTGACTAGAAAAACTAGAGGCGGTTTTAACCTATGTCATTAGGTTAAAACCGTCTTTTTGCTTTTACAGGGGGAAAGAACATGTTGACGTATGAAACGTGGGAAGAAAATAACATTTCATTTTCAGAAGAAGATGAAACGAAAGGCGCGCTATCTGTATTAAGTTGGGCTTATAAAGAATATAAAAGTGAAATTGTATACGCATGTAGCTTCGGAGTGGAAGGAATGGTATTGCTGCATCTTATAAACCAAGTAAATCCATCTGCTAAAGTTGTATTTTTAGATACAAATGTTCATTTTCGAGAAACGTATGAATTAATTCAAAAAGTGCGGGAAAGATTTCCTTCATTAAATATTATAGAAAAACAACCGGAACTTACACTTGATGAACAAGCGAAGTTGCATGGTGAGAAATTATGGGAAAGTAATCCGAATCTCTGTTGTAAAATTAGAAAAATTTTACCGTTAGAAAAATCATTAGCAGCAGAAAAAGCGTGGATATCGGGCTTAAGGAGGGAACAATCAGAAACACGTAAGCATACAAAGTTTATAAATCAAGATCATCGCTTTCAATCTATTAAAGTTTGTCCGCTCATTCATTGGACGTGGAAAGAGGTATGGCGATATGTATACAAATATAGCTTGCCATATAATCCGCTGCATGATATTGGATATCCAAGTATTGGGTGTGAGAAGTGTACGTTACCTGTAGGTGAGGGTGGCGATTCGAGAGATGGTAGATGGGCCGGGAAAGTGAAAACTGAATGCGGTCTACATTACCAATAAGATGAATTTGAAAATAAAGCTAAGAGGGGATTTAGAAAATGAGCACAAAGAACGAATTAGTAAATCTTATAAACGAGACATATGACGTATCACAAATTGAAAAAGAAATTCAACTAGACAACATTGCGTTAAGTGATTTAGAGCTATTAGCGACAGGGGGATATAGCCCGCTTATTGGTTTTTTAGGAAAGAAAGATTATGACTCGGTCGTAGAAACGCTTCGCTTAGCAAATGGGAGCGTTTGGAGTATACCGATTACGTTACCAGTAACAGAAGAAGTAGCAGAAAGTCTGAAAGCTGGAGAGGAAGTAAAACTTGTTAACGCCGGAAATGTATATGGTGTCATTCAAATAGAAGATATTTTTGTACCTGACAAGGAAAAAGAAGCGTTACTTGTGTATAAAACAACGGATGAGGCTCATCCAGGAGTGAAAAAATTATATGAACGACCGAACGTTTACGTTGGAGGAGCTATTATTCTTACGAAACGCTTTGAAAATAATCCGTTTCCTTCTTATCATTTAGATCCAATTGAAACGAGAGAAGAATTTACAAAACGTGGTTGGAAAACAGTGGTTGGATTTCAAACAAGAAATCCAGTACATCGTGCCCACGAATACATTCAAAAATCAGCTCTTGAAATTGTAGATGGTCTCTTTTTAAATCCACTCGTTGGGGAAACGAAGTCGGACGATATTCCTGCTGATGTAAGGATGGAAAGCTATGAAGTATTACTTCAAAACTATTATCCGAAAGATCGTGTCTTTTTAGGTGTATTTCCTGCAGCGATGCGTTACGCAGGACCGAGGGAAGCTATATTCCATGCATTAGTCAGAAAGAATTTTGGATGTACCCACTTTATTGTAGGGCGCGACCATGCAGGAGTAGGAGATTATTACGGGACTTATGAAGCGCAAGAAATCTTTACAAACTTTACAGTGGAAGAGTTAGGGATTACACCGTTATTTTTTGAACATAGTTTTTACTGCACGAAATGTGAAGCGATGGCTTCCACGAAAACATGTCCGCACGGAAAAGAGGATCATGTCATTTTATCGGGTACGAAAGTAAGAGAGCTATTAAGGAACGGTGAGGTTCCGCCAAGTACATTTAGTCGTAAAGAAGTAGTAGAAGTGCTAATTAAAGGTTTGAAAAAAGAAGTAGTAACAGAATAGGGAGAGAATGTGATGGATACAAATATTACTTGGCATACAGCATCTGTTTCAAAAGATGAGAGAAGAGTAAGAAATGGGCATCATAGTTTTGTAGTTTGGTTTACTGGTCTATCAGCTTCAGGTAAATCTACGGTGGCGAACGCGGTTGCTCGTAAACTATTTGAAAAGAATATTGGAAATTATGTACTAGATGGGGATAATATACGCCACGGTTTAAATAAAGACTTAGGTTTTTCTGAAAGTGATCGTATGGAGAATATAAGACGGATTGGCGAAGTGGCGAAGCTATTTGTAGATCAAGGTACTGTTGTTCTTACAGCGTTTATTTCACCATTTCGAGTAGACCGAAAACAAGTTAGAGATTTATTAGTAGCAGATGAGTTTATAGAAGTGTTTGTAAAGTGTCCAATTGAAGAGTGCGAAAAGCGTGATCCGAAAGGGCTGTATAAAAAAGCAAGACAAGGTGATATTAAAGAGTTTACAGGTATTGATTCACCGTATGAGGAACCAGAGAAAGCGGAATTAATTGTAGAAACGCACAAGTATTCGATTGAAGAATGTGCAGAACAAATCGTGAAGTACTTACAAGAGCGTAGTTTTATCCCGCGTTAACGGGCTGTAAAAACTCCCATTTCAAAATTTAGCTAGGGCAAAGAAGTTAGGTGGGAGATGAACTGCCCGTAAATGCCCGATTGGTTAAGGCTAATAATCAGTGGGGGATGAACACCCCCCACTGATTAAAGTTTCACTTTATATAGGGGGATTAAAAAATGAGTTATGAAAAAGTATGGGCTAACAATGAAAAATTAAATCAAACTGAGAAAAATAAATTAAAAAAAGATGGATTGGAAATCTTTAATGATATTCCTTACTATGCAGAGAATGGCTTCGAATCTATTCCGAAAGAAGAGTGGGACGCATTCAAATGGGCAGGGTTGTATTTACAAAGACCGAAAGAAGCTGGTTATTTTATGATGCGTGTAAATATTCCTTCAGGGATTATTACGAACGCACAGGCGGAAGTGCTTGCTTCTATCGCTGAGGATTATGGGCGTGACGTAATAGATATTACGACAAGACAGGCGATTCAGTTTCATTGGTTAGAAATTCATCAAATTCCAGATATTTTTAAAAGATTAGCGAGAGTTGGGTTATCTTCAGCTGGGGCTTGTGGTGATATAACGCGTAATATTACAGGGAATCCACTTGCTGGTATTGATGCAAATGAACTGTTTGATACAACGGGTATTGTGAAAGAGGTATATGATTATTTCCAACATAATGAAGAGTTTTCTAACTTACCACGTAAATTTAAAATGTCTATTAGTTCTAACATTTATAACTCAGCAAACGCAGAGATTAACTGTGTTGCATTTACACCTGCTACGAAAGAAATAGATGGTGAGAAAAAAGTTGGTTTTCATATAAAAGTAGGTGGTGGATTATCAGCTCGTCCATATTTAGCTGATGAATTAGATGTATTCGTTTTACCAAAAGAAGTAAAGACGGTAGCGATTGCGATTGCGACGGTATTCCGTGATTTTGGATACCGTGAAAAACGTCATTTAGCCCGTTTGAAATTTCTAGTTGCAGACTGGGGAGCGGAGAAATTTAAAGAGAAACTAATAGAGTATACAGGACCATTGCAAAGTAAAGGAGAAAGTGCTCTCAAAGGTTGGAATGCTGGATACTTTTATGGTGTTCAAGATCAAAAACAAGATGGACTAAAATATGTAGGTTTTAATGTGCCGGTAGGACGTCTACATGCAAAAGAAATGTTTGAGATTGCAAAAATTGCTAAGAAGTATGGAAATGGACAGATTCGTACATGTAACTCGCAAAACTTCATTATTCCGAATGTTCCGCCAGAAAATGTAACGGGTTTACTGAATGAGCCGTTGTTTGAAGCGATATCAGCAAGTCCGAAATCGTTTATTGGTCATGCGGTTTCTTGTACTGGTATTGAATATTGCAATCTTGCATTAGTAGAAACGAAAGAAAGATTACGTAAAATCGCCGAATACTTAGATACACAAATTGCACTCGATGTTCCGGTTCGTATTCATATGGTAGGATGCCCGAATTCATGTGGTCAACGTCAAATTGCTGACATTGGATTACAAGGGGTGAAAATGAAAACGAAGGAAAAAGGGATTGTTGAGGCATTTGAAATATATGTAGGTGGAACGTTGTTAGATGGCGGTGCTTACAATCAAAAGTTAAAAGGAAAAATAGATGGTGAGGATCTACCTGATGTACTTGCATCATTTATAAGTTATTTTAAAGAGAATAAATTACCAGCTGAAACGTTTTATGATTTTGTCGGTCGTATCGGTGTAGAGACATTACAAATAGCCTTAAATAACGTGCTAGAAGAAGTAATAGCGTCTTAGGAGGGACAATATGGATTTATATCGATTTGAAGCTGTGTTAGTAAATAGTATTGTTCCGATTGTTGTTGTTGCTCAAAGTGAAGAACAGGCGTTTAAGCTCGCGGAGATGGAGCTTGAAAAGCATTTTTTACCGCTGCCAGAAGTAAAGGAGATTTCTCTATTTGAAAAAAAGAAGATTCGAAAAGGTGCGGCATTTGTTATTCATGAGTAGGGAACAGGTAATAGGAAATAATGAAAACTTCCATTCGTATATAAGGATGGAAGTTTCACTTTAATAGTAGAAATGAGGAGAGATGATGGGGAAGGTTTATATCGTTGGAGCAGGTCCTGGTGATCCAGATTTAATTACTGTGAAAGGATTGAAATGCATTAAGAAAGCAGACGTTATTTTATACGATCGTCTCGTAAATAAAGAGTTGCTTTCCTATGCAAAGCCTGAAGCGGATTTAATTTATTGCGGAAAACTACCAAATTATCACACGATGAAACAAGAGACAATTAACACGTTTCTTATTAAATATGCGAAAAAAGGAAAAGTTGTAACGAGGCTTAAGGGCGGCGATCCATTTGTATTTGGTAGAGGGGGAGAAGAAGCTGAAGCGTTAGCGAAGCAAGGTGTGCCGTTTGAAATTGTTCCTGGTATTTCAGCTGGAATAGCTGCACCTGCTTATGCTGGCATTCCAGTGACGCATCGTGAGGCAAGTGCAAGTTTTGCTATTGTGACGGGGCATAGGAAAGAAAATGCTGAAGAAGAAGTGAAGTGGGAAAATTTAGCGAAAGGTGTAGAGACTTTAGCTGTATATATGGGGGTTAGCAATTTACCCTACATATGTGAACAACTGATGAAGCATGGAAAAGATAAAAGTACACCTGCTGCTATTATTGAGCGGGGAACGACATCAATGCAGCGCACAGTTGTCGGGACGTTAGGAACAATTGTAGATGTTGCGAAAAAAGAGCACATTCAAAATCCAAGCATGATTGTAATTGGAGAAGTGGTCCGTTTTAGAGAAAAGATCCATTGGTTTGAGAAACAGACAGAAAGTACGTATCAAGTAAGCGGAGTGTTATAAAATGAAAGCCATCTTATATATATGTCATGGAAGTCGTTTGAAAGCAGCTAAAGAAGAAGCGATTGCGTTTATTACGTCATGCATGAACCGTGTAGAGGCAAATATTCAAGAAGTTTGTTTTTTAGAGTTAGCGAGTCCAACTATTGATGAAGGTTTCCGTACGTGTGTGGAGCGTGGTGCTACAGAGATTATTGTTATTCCAGTTTTTCTATTAGCGGCAGGTCACGTGAAAAAAGATATCCCGTTTGAATTAGAAAAGTTAAATAATCAATTTTCGAATGTTAAAGTGACCTACGGTAATCCGTTTGGTGTATCAGAAACACTCGTTAAATCAGTGTATAAAGGAAGTGGCATCGAACAGGAAGAGACGAATGAAGTGACGTTACTTCTCGTTGCGAGAGGGAGTAGCGATCCTGAAGTATTAAAAGATATAAACTGGATCGCTTCTTTATTTCAAACGGAAGAGAAAATTAAAAAAGTAGAGGTTTGTTATTTAGCGGCCGCCGAGCCAAAATTTGAGGAGAAGTTAAAGGGAGTTGTAGAACGAAAAGAAAAGAACATCGTTGTGTTGCCTTACTTGTTATTTACCGGTTTACTTATGAAACATATTGAAAAAGAAGTACGCCAATACGAGTCGGATGAGATAAAAATAAGTCCGTATTTAGGAAAGAATGAGGCGTTTCAATATATGTTAATTCAGAAAACGAAGAAGTTATTGAAGGGAGATCAATATGTATCCACTTACAGTGCGAGTTGAGAAGAAACGTGTTGTTGTCATTGGTGGAGGGAAAGTCGCGGGATTTAAAATTATTCCTTTACTAAAACAAGGTGCGGATATAGTTGTGATAAGTCCTGAATTGGATGCAAATTTAGTAAAACTAGTGGAAGAAAAGCAAATTCGTTGGTATCAAAGGGAGTATGAAAAAAGTGATATTAAAGACGCTTTTTTAGTTGTTGCAGCGAGTGGTGATGCCGTATTAAATGAACAAATTGCCGAAGATAGCGCAGAAAATCAATTAGTAAATGTTATTACGAACCCGGAAAGTGGGAATGTTCATTTTCCAGCGGCGATTCATCGTGGATTACTGAATGTGGCTGTGTCTACTGGAGGAGCGAGTCCGAAACTGGCAAAAAAAATTCGTGATGATATCGCAAATAAATATGATGAGGCGTATGAAGTGTATCTTGATTTTTTATACGAAGTTAGAATAAAAGTGAAAGAATTACAAATAGAGAAAAAGCAGAGAAATATATTGTTGCAAGAAGTATTAAAGTCGGTATATGTTCAAAATGAACAAAAAAGGGAATTGTTTTTACGAGAATTAGAGAGAAGAGTTCATATAGGATAATGAATAAATTGTACTTTACAACTATAAAAATATAATTTATAATCACAAGTAACTTTAATAAATGAAATCGATGAGCAAGAAGAGTATGTATATTTGATACGTTCAGAGAGCTGGGGTAAGGTGTGAGCCCGGTACGATAAAATATACAGAATGGGCTTGCGAGAGGTATGTTGAACATTGTAGTAGGCAACCCGGGTTCCGCCGTTAAAAGGATAGAGTATCGGAATTTTCCTGTACTTGAACAAGTGGGATTTATCAATCCAATTGAGGTGGTACCACGGTATTTACATTACATATATCGTCCTCTACATGCATATTTGCGTGTAGGGGACTTTTTTATTTTCTAAAGGAGGTGTGCGAGTATGAAATGAAAGTGTATAATTGATAAAAGTTTAAATATTCAGAAAAGGAGAAATTATGATGAAAGAAACACAGCAATGGACGTCGAAAATAGGCTTTGTACTCGCAGCAGCCGGAGCCGCAGTAGGTCTTGGTGCCATATGGAAATTTCCATATGTTGCAGGTAATGGTGGGGGAGGCGCATTCTTCCTTGTATTTTTACTATTAACTTTATTTATAGGTATGCCACTTCTTTTAGCTGAATTTGTTATTGGACGTAGCACGCAAAAAGAGGCAGTTACAGCATATAAAGTATTGGTACCAAATAGTAAGTTATATCCTTGGATTGGTCGCATGGGAGTTGTTACTTGTTTTAGTGTACTATCATTTTATAGTGTTGTAGGTGGATGGATTTTACTGTACTTATACTATAGTGTTACAGGAAGCTTCTGGAATGGTGTTGTTGATTACGGGAAATTATTTGGTGAAACGATTTCAAATCCAGTCAGTGCGATTGGAGCACAATTTATCTTCATGCTTTGCACTATTTTTGTTGTAAGTAAAGGTGTCGAGAAAGGGATAGAAAAAGCAAGTAAGTATATGATGCCGCTATTATTTATTTTGTTTATTGCGATCATAGTTCGTGCTTTAACACTTGATGGTGCTTTTGCTGGGGTAGAGTTCTTCTTGAAACCAGATTTTTCAAAGTTGACAGCAGATACGATTTTATACGCGATGGGACAATCGTTCTTCTCGCTAACAGTGGGTGCCTCAGTAATGGTCACGTATAGTTCATATTTGAAGAAAGAAGAACATTTAGCTAAATCAGCAACATCTATTGTAAGTTTAACTGTTTTTATTACAGTGCTTGCAGGATTAGCAATTTTCCCGGCGATTTTCGCATTAGACGTTAAGCCGACTGAAGGACCAGGACTACTGTTTATCGTCCTTCCAGCAGTATTTGCGAAAATACCATTTGGACAATTTTTCTTCATTATGTTTTTAGTTTTATTCTTCTTTGCAACATTAACATCTGCGATTTCCATGTTGGAAATTGTAGTAGCATCTGTTGCCAAAGATAATGAGAAAAAGCGTCCGTCGGCATCATTATTAATTGGTATTCTTATTTTTGCAGTTGGAATCCCGTCAGCATTATCGTTTGGAATTATGAGTGATGTGAAAATATTTGGTAAGACATTCTTTGATTTCGTCGATTTTGCGGTAAGTAATGTATTACTGCCACTCGGAGTACTAGCCATTTCGTTATTCGTACCAAATAAAATGAGTAAAGAAATGCTAATGAAAGAATTAGAAGTTACGGAAACGAAAGGGAAAACATTATTTAATATTTGGTTCTTCTTGCTTCGTTACGTTATTCCGGTAACTGTAATTATTGTATTTTTAAATGCGATAGGCGTATTTAAAATGTTTGCATAATAAAAAGACGGAGATTTCTCCGTCTTTTTATTATGTTGTAGGTGTATTTAATAAAAGATTATGCGCTTTATAGGGTATTCATATGATTCACTCCGTAAAATATAGGCATTTAGTTGTAGTCTGTGTGGAATGCCTATAGTGTGTGAAGGGAAAAGAAAAAACTCGGTGTGCACCGAGTTTTTTTCTATAATCCGATATAAGGAGATGGATCAACTGCATTTGTTTTGCCGACATTCCATTCTCCAAGGTGAAGTTCGAAGTGTAAGTGTTGTCCGTATGATTGGCCAGTGTTCCCCATAAATCCAAGTTGAGTGCCTTGTTTTACAGTTTGTCCATTTGATACAGAACGGCTACTCATATGAGCATATACTGTCGTGTATGTTTTTCCGTTTATACGGTGAGATAAGTACACAACGTTTCCGTAACTAGATGATAACTCTGAGCGAATAACAACGCCATCTGCAGCGGCTATAATTGGAACAGTTCCTGAAGCGGCAATATCGATTCCTTTATGGTTATCTAAAGAACGTGCGCCAAACCCAGAAGTTTTTGATCCAGCTGCTGGTTTAATAAATCCACCGATGTTTGTATCGTGAGGTACCGGAGCGGCTTGAGCAGGTGTGGCAGCTTGTTTGCGAGCTTCCTCTGCCTTGCGAGCTTCTTCAGCTTTACGAGCTTCTTCTGCGCGTTTTTCTTCTTCAATTGCTTTTTGAACAGCTTGACGCTGGTTTTCTAAAATGCCTTTGGATTCTTCTAACCCTTCAATCTCTGAATCTACTTTTGCTACTTTCGTATGTAGATCGTTAATAAGAGTTTGTTGCTGTTGTTGGTTATTTTGTAATTCTTGCTGTTTTTGTTCTAATTTTTGCTCTGATTCTTTCAGTTGTTGCTCTTTTTTCTCGACAGCCTCTTTTTCTTTCGCCACAGCATTTTGATCAGTTGTTTGTTTTTTCACAATATCAGTATCGTTGTTTAAAATTAAACTTACAGAGTACATATTATCAACAAGATCAGCGATATTTGTAGAAGTTGTAATTACCTCTGTAATAATATTTGTACGAGGTTTTTCTTGCATAGATTGTAAACGTTGCTTAATAACTTCCTGGCGCGTATCTATGTTTGTTTGTAATTGCTCTATATGTTTCTTTTTTTCAGTAATTACTTGTTGTGTTTTACTAATTTCTTTTTTTGTATCATTTAATTCAGCTTCGTTTTTATTAATAGAAGTAGTTAAATCGTCAATTTTCTTTTGTAATTCTTGAATTTCTTTTTCTATTTGATCTTTCTCAGCTGATTTATTTTGTAAGTCATTTTGTTTTCCTTCTAATTCAGATTGAATATTAGATAATTTATCTTGATTCGTTTCAGCGTATACGGGTGAAAGTAGCGGAGAAACAAAAATCGTTCCTGCTGCTAAAACACTAAACGCTGCAAATTTCTTTTTCATGGTTGCCTGGCTCCTTTCCCTATGAATGTTATATATCATAAGAAGAAGAGTGTCTATCGTTGTAACCATAATGTAAAGAAAAATTTATAAAATTGCTAAGTTTTGTCGGAATTTATCATCTTTTAATGATAATTGTCATGGTGGATACGCTTTTTTGTTCGTGTAACAAGGATGTATTTTTTGGTTTTTCTTGTAAAATAAAGGAAAAAACATTTGTTTTACATAGTAAAATAGTAGATAGGAATCCAATAAAACACTGATAAGGAATCGTTCTCATGTGAGGTTTTCTGACATGGGTTTTGTTTTTGTCAAGAAAATTATTTGCGTTCGGGCAAACTTATTTTGTTGTCAGATTTTAAATTTTGATTTATGATTTTTAACAGGGACAAAATGTAGTGAATTGTCGAATAATATGTAATACTCTTAATTTCGAGTTTTATAGAGATAGAATGAGAGATAGAGTGACACATCGAAGAGGGGGTTACAACAAATATGAAAAGAATAGGACTTGCATGGCAAATATTAATTGGTCTTGCGTTAGGTATTGCAGTTGGGGCGATTTTCTTTGGCAATCCGGCAGTGGTGAGTTATTTACAACCAATTGGTGATATTTTTATCCGATTAATTAAAATGATCGTTGTACCGATTGTTGTAGCAAGTATTGTTGTTGGAGTTGCTGGTGTTGGCGATGTTAAAAAATTAGGTCGACTAGGCGGAAAAACAATTATTTACTTCGAAATTATTACAACAATTGCAATTATTGTCGGTCTATTAATTGCGAATATTTTCCAACCAGGAAAAGGCGTAAATATGGAGCAATTAACAAAGACAGATATTTCCAAATATACACATACGACAGAGCAAGTACAAAGTCATTCATTTGCAGATACATTTGTAAATATTGTTCCAACGAACATTATGAAGTCATTAGCTGACGGAGATATGCTTGCTATTATCTTCTTCTCTGTATTATTTGGTTTAGGTGTAGCAGCAATTGGTGAAAGAGGAAGACCGGTTCTTCAATTTTTCCAAGGTGTAGCTGATGCAATGTTTTACGTAACAAATCAAGTTATGAAATTTGCACCATTTGGGGTGTTTGCGCTAATTGGAGTTACAGTTTCTACATTTGGTCTCGCTTCATTAATTCCGTTAGGGAAATTATTAATTGTAGTATACGGTGCAATGATTTTCTTCGTTGTAGTTGTATTAGGGATTACAGCGAAAATATTTGGAATTAACATTTTCCAATTCTTTAAGATTTTAAAAGACGAGCTGATCTTAGCTTATTCTACAGCTAGTTCAGAAACAGTTTTACCGAAAATCATGGAGAAAATGGAGAAGTTCGGTTGTCCGAAAGCAATTACATCTTTCGTTATTCCGACAGGTTATTCATTTAACTTAGATGGATCAACTTTATATCAAGCAATTGCGGCTATTTTCTTAGCTCAAATGTACGGTATTGATTTATCTATTACACAACAAATTACATTATTACTTGTATTGATGGTAACATCAAAAGGTATCGCAGGCGTACCGGGCGTATCATTCGTTGTATTATTAGCGACACTTGGTACAGTAGGTATTCCACCTGAAGGTTTAGCATTCATCGCTGGTATTGATCGTATTTTAGATATGGCTCGTACAGCAGTTAACGTTGTAGGTAACTCTTTAGCAGCTGTAGTTATGTCTAAGTGGGAAGGTCAGTATGACGCTGAAAAAGGACAGGCCTATTTGAAAGAAATTTCTAATAAGCAAGCAGCTTAATTATAATTTGAACAAGCTCTCACATAATATGTGGGGGCTTTTCTATATAGAAGGGAAGCGGACGTAATGAAACGTAAATATGGTGACGGTTCTTCGTGGAAGCGACTAATAGAGAAAGATTATACGGTTAAGCAAATAGAAGAGGGAATGCTAGGAATACTGGAAATAAAAAAGGTGAGAGAACCTAGTTGTAAAGAATATGATGGTAAAAAACTTTGTATTGCAGGGAATCAATATACGTGGATTCAATATTTCGTAGACGGGAAAAACTTTGCGATTACAGCTATGTTAGATGATCGGAAAAAATTAGTGCAATATTACATCGATGTGGCGAAAGAATATAAAATTGATGACCGTGATTTACCGTATTTTGATGATTTATATTTAGATGTGGTGTTATTACCGAACGGTAAGATGTATGTACTAGATGAAGATGAGCTAGAGGATGCCTATAAAAGTGGCGATGTTACAAAAGAAGAGTACGAGTTAGCTTGGTACACTACGAAATGGATAATAGATGCAATAAAAAATAGTGAATTTTATTGGATTTCAATATTGGAAGAAGAAATCAAAAAGTTAAAATGATTGTTGTATTCAAATTTTTGCATAATTACCAAAAAAAACTATACAAAAAATAATTGACTTTTGTTTTGTAAGCGAGTAAAGTTAGGGAAGAAATTATTATTAAAAAATAAATATGAAACCTTCTTATAAAGAGAGGCGGAGGGACTGGCCCTACGATGCCTCGGCAGCGGACTCGATTTCAGAGTGCTGTGCCAAATCCAGCAAGCATGTGCTTGAAAGATGAGAAGAGTGTTTCTTATAGATGTATAAGACCTCTTCTCATTGGAAGAGGTCTTTTGTTATTCATTAGAAAAAGGTTGAAACTAGGGAGAGATGGTACTTTGAAAGAAACGAGAGGAAATGGTTTGGCTTTATTACCACTTGGGATATTTTTGGCGCTATTTATTGGTTCTGGAATTATTACAGGTGATTTCTATAAATTGCCGATACTTGTAGCAATTTCAATTGCTGTAGGAGTCGCTTTAGCAATGAATCGTAAAGAGAGCTTTAATGTAAAAGTAGAACGATTCGCTAAAGGTGCAGGGAACCCGGATATCATGATTATGGTTCTGATTTTTGTATTAGCAGGAGCGTTTTCTGAAACAGCAAAAGGAATGGGTGGCGTTGATTCTACAGTTAACTTAGCGTTA
This sequence comes from Bacillus cereus, assembly GCF_007678085.1. Lineage (GTDB taxonomy): Bacteria > Bacillota > Bacilli > Bacillales > Bacillaceae_G > Bacillus_A > Bacillus_A cereus_BE. The sequence continues at coordinate 671,516 of NZ_VEDW01000003.1, forward strand.
TCCATTTTACCGCAAGGATTTATCGTAGCTGGAATTTTTGTTATAGGTGCATTTATTTCATTAGCGATGGGAACTTCAATGGGAACAATTGCTGCATTAGCACCAATTGCTGTAGGTATTAGTGGGCAAACTGATATCTCCATTGCACTTACGATGGCTACTGTTGTTGGCGGAGCGATGTTTGGTGATAATTTATCATTTATTTCAGATACAACGATCGCAGCTGTACGTTCACAAGGAACAGAAATGAAAGATAAGTTTAAAACGAACTTTTTAATTGTATTACCAGCAGCTATTATTACAATTGTACTATTAGTAATTGTCACTTTAGGAAGCGACACGCAGATAAAAGCACATAGCTTTGACTGGATAAAGATTTTACCTTATGCAGGAGTACTTATTACAGCGCTACTTGGCTGGAATGTACTTATTGTATTAACTGGTGGAACTGTACTATCTGGCGTTATCGGTCTTTTAGATGGTAGTTACACGTTAGAGAGTTTCTTTAAAAGTGTAACGACTGGAATGGGCGGTATGATGGAGTTAGTGTTACTTGCTATTTTAATTGGCGGTATGGTCGAACTGATTCAATATAATGGTGGCATTCAATATTTAATGAATATTTTAACGCGTAACATTCGTTCAAAAAAAGGAGCAGAGTTTGGTATCGCTGGCTTAGTGAGTATGACGAATATGTGTACAGCGAATAATACGATTTCGATTATCTTTACAGGTCCGCTTGCGAAAAACATTGCAGATCAATATGAAATTGACCCTCGTAAATCAGCGAGTGTATTAGATCTTTTCTCATGCTGTGTACAAGGATTAATACCGTATGGTGCGCAGATGTTAACGGCAGCAGGATTTGCGGCGTTATCTCCAATTGAATTGTTACCATATGCGTTTTATCCGATCTTAGTTGGAGTATGTGGAATCATTTCTATATTAATTGGTTTCCCAAGGTTTTCTAAAGTAGCGGGAAAGAAAGAGTATCACAAAACAGCATAATTTAAAATGAAGTTTATGAATCGTAACGAAAGCCGTACAGAGAATGTTCTCTGTACGGCTTTTTTATGTGCGATAAAAGATTGAATCATCCTATCCTACCGCATATTTTTACAAAAGGCTGAATGCAACTCAGTCTTAAGTCTGAGTCGAAAACGGTTCTTAAGCTCGTTATGGAAAAGTGAAAAAATAGTTAAGATAAGAGTATCAAATCGAAGGGAGGCAAGCACAAGATGAAACAATTTCTAGCGTTTATCGCGGCTGGTATTTTAGCTTTAATTGCTCTTGGCAGTCTTGCTGGTATTATAGGATTCGCAATCGGAGCAGGAGTTGTGTACTGGAGCTATAAATCATTTGTGCGAGCACAATCATTTTTTGGAAAGTTAGCTTGGGGTATTGTTGGTTTAATCGGCTTGTCCATCGCCCTTTCTCATTCCCCAGCATTAATCGGTATCGCAGCATTAGTAGTTTTATACTACGGGTACCGTGAGTGGAAAAAAGAAAAAAATGTAGTTGTTGATTCTGCACCAGAAAGTTCTAAACCATATAGCAACTTTGAAGATGAGTGGAACAAGTTAATGAAAAACTAATAAAAAATTAATAACAATCAAATCAAATTTATAAAGTAGAAGAGAGGAAGATTATAATGAAACAATCTTTATTCGGACGTGTACGCGATGCAATTTTAGCAGATTTTCATAATGTATTAGATGAGAAAGAAAGAAAAAATCCAATCGCGATGTTAAATCAATATTTACGTGATAGTGAGCGTGAAATAACAAAAATTGAGAAGTTAATTGAGCGCCACAAAACATTAAAATCTAATTTTGCTCGTGAGCTTGAGCAAGCACGTTATTTTGTTAATAAAAGATCAAAGCAAGCGATCATCGCTCAAGAAGCAGGCGAATTACAACTACATGAGCGTGCGTTAGAAGAAGTAGCGTATTATGAAGGGCAAGTAACTCGATTAGAAGAAATGTATGCAGGTGTTGTAGATCAAATTGATGAGTTAGAACGTCGTCTTGCTGAGATGAAAAATAAATTAAAAGAAATGCACGCAAAACGTATGGAATTAATGGCACGTGAAAATATGGCACATGCAAATCGTCGTATGAATACAGCGATGCATAAAATGGATGAAAACAATCCGTTCTTACGCTTTGAAGAAATTGAAGATCATATTCGCGACTTAGAATCACGTATAAATGAGGAGCATGAACGTGACACATTTGATATGAAGATTGCAAAGCTTGAGCGTGAAATGAAAGAAAAGAATGATGTACCGTTAACGAAAGAGTTAACAAAATAATAGTAGTATATTATAAAACAGGCTTATGATATAGTGATAGGAGAAAAGGTGTTGGAAAGCAATGCCTTTTCTTCTATGTATATGTGACAAGAAGGGGGGGAGCTGAAATGAAGAAACATTTTTCAAAAACACAATTAATGGGGATGCTCCTCATCATATTTGGATTCGGTCTTTTTCTTGATATGATACTTGGACATTTTGAACCAGGTGGTCTCATTTTTGCATTTATTATGCTTATGTTTGGAAGGCATTATCGTAAAAAGAATCGTTATGTACGGGGAAATGTATTTTTATTTGTTGGTGGTATCGTATTTTTATTTTTCTTATTTTCATCAGCAGCATTTGTTCTTGTCGTATTCGCTTGTTTAGCTTTAATTGGTTATCAATTGATTCAACAAGGACACAAGCAAAAGGTAATGAAGGTTGAAATTAAAGAAAAAGGGATTATAGACGAAGAGAAGCAAATATATCGTACAGAACCATATTTGAAAAATATGTTTGTAGGTAATGTACGAATGATGGATCATATTTATGAACTTGAGGATATTAATGTTCAATATGGTGCTTGTGATGTGGAAATAGATTTAACAACTGCTATGATTCCAGAAGGAGAGACGGTAATTGTTATTCGGGGTGTCGTTGGTAATATTCGTTTATATGTGCCATATGATATTGAACTGTCTTTAAATCATTCTGTTATTGTCGGACGGGTGCTCCTGCCAGGACATGAAGAGACAGGGTTTAACCGAAATGTTACATTTAGAACAGAGCAGTATAAAGAGGCTCCTCGTCGTATTAAAATTATTTCTTCGCTTGTCGTAGGCGATACGGAAGTGAGGAAAGTATAATGAAGAAACAAAAAAATATTTCATGGATGTATATTCGTTATTCTATGTTGTCCTCTGTTAGTATCGCACTTATTTGTACAATTGTATATGTATGGAAAAGCGAGCAAAAAGTGTATGATTTATTATGGAAGGAATCCATCGCTTCTGTTCCAATTGGCTTGTTTATTATGACTACAAGTTTACTTATCGGGGGAATTGTAGGATATGCAATCGGTTACTATATAGAGCAGCGTATACAAGGATTAAATACGTTTTTATTTGAAGTAGAGCGAGGGAATTTTCCGAGCGATGTTTCGTTTACTGCAGATGATGAATTTCATGAAGTGGAACGAAAAGTAATCGGTCTTGCTCGTCGATTAGAGGAGCAAGCTGGACTCTTTCAAAAAGTAACAAATGAACGAGCTCATTGGAATGAAGAGATGAGACAAGAAGCGATTTCTCAAGAAAGGCATCGATTGGCGAGGGAGCTGCATGATTCTGTTAGTCAGCAGCTTTTTGCAATGTCAATGATGATGTCGGCTATTAATGAACAAGTAGCTGAAATTCCAGAAACGACGAAAAAGCAGTTACAGCTTGTTGAAAATATGGTTGTAAATGCACAATCAGAAATGAGAGCATTGCTTCTTCATTTACGCCCAGTGCAGTTAGAAGGTAAGAAACTAACAGAGGGCATAGAAGAGTTATTAACAGAACTGTCTAGAAAACAACATATGAAAATTGAATGGTTAATTGAGCCAATAGAATTGAAAAAAGGTGTAGAAGATCATTTATTCCGCATTGTACAAGAGGCGCTGTCTAATACTTTACGGCATGCGAAGGCAAAGAAAACGGAAGTGCGTCTTCGAAAAATTGATCAATATGCAATATTGAAAATTATTGATGATGGCGTTGGATTTGAAGTCGGAGTTAATAAAGCTGGTTCATATGGTTTAAGATCAATGCAAGAGCGTGTTCATGAAATTGGTGGGACATTAAAAGTGCTTAGTTTTCCGGCTAAAGGTACGCAAATAGAAGTGAAAGTACCGATTATGATTGAGAGAGGGGGAGAATCATGATAAAAGTATTACTAGTGGATGATCATGAGATGGTTCGAATGGGTGTATCAGCATATTTATCAACACAGTCAGATATTGAAGTAGTTGGAGAAGCTGAAAATGGAAGAAAAGGTGCAGAGTTAGCTTTGCAATTAAGACCGGATATTATTTTGATGGACCTTGTCATGGACGAGATGGATGGGGTTGAAGCAACACGTGCTATTATTCAAGAATGGCCAGAAGCGAAAATTGTAGTTGTAACGAGCTTTTTAGATGATGAGAAATTGTATCCTGTTATTGAGGCGGGAGCGACAAGTTACTTATTAAAAACATCAAGAGCGAGTGATATAGCAGACGCTGTACGAGCTACTTACGATGGAGAAACGGTATTAGAGCCAAAAGTGACTGGTAAAATGATGTCTCGTATGCGTCAGAAGAAAGAACAACCTTTGCATGAGGAGCTAACAGAAAGAGAGTCTGAAATTTTGTTATTAATTGCAGAGGGGAAAAGTAATCAAGAGATTGCAGATGAATTGTTTATTGCCCTCAAAACAGTAAAGACACATGTGAGTAATATATTAAATAAGCTAAATGTAAGTGACCGGACACAGGCGGTTATTTATGCGTTTAGACATCAATTGACGAAATGATAAAGTGAAACTAATAATCAGTGGGAGGAGTTATCCCGCTGATTATTAGTTTGCAACAAATCTTTTTATTGACGTTAATAAATGTAAGCGTTATCATTGAGTTGTTAACAGTACATACAAAGGGGAGAATGTATATGTTAGTTCAAACTATATTTGGCATGGATAAGTCTAAAAAATTAGGGGATTATGTAAACGCATTACAAGCGCTTTGTGAACAATATAATGTTGAAACAGATAAAATTGCAATTGTTGAGGCGACAGAAGAGTACTATTTATTTTTAGTAAAGCAAGAAGATTGCTATGATGTTGTCAAAGTAGAAACAGTGGATACAAATATCGACTACTATACGAAAGCTTATAAAATAAGCAGCTTTAATCATACTGCTTATCAAATGTAAAAAAACTCCCATTCGGGAGTTTTTTTAGGATGCTTTTGCTTCATGAGATTCGGTTAGTAAAGGAACTTTTTTTGCGCCGCTTAGCTTAGCGATTATAAGGCCGATAAGGGCTCCGGCTAATGCTGGTATTAACCAGCCAATTCCTTCATTATATAAAGGGATAAATTCAAAATATGGTGTGATAAATGAAATTGAAATACCACCTTGTTTTAATCCATCAAATACGCTAACCACTGCTGCTCCAATTAAAGCACCTACATAAACAGAGCGATATCCACCGAAATATTTATGAAGTAACGATAGTAGCACGAGTACAATCGCAATTGGATATACGACAAGTAGGATTGGAACAGAGATAGCAATAATTTTTGTTAAACCTAAGTTGGCAACTAATAATCCTAATGCGCAAATGATGCTAGCGAACATTTTGTATGAAAATTTAGTCAATAATGTTGAGAAGTATTGACTACATGCAGATACAAGTCCGACACATGTTGTTAAGCAAGCGAGAGTAACGATTAGAGATAATAGAAGCAAACCGTATGGACCGAATAATTGTTGTACGATAACAGTAAGTAATTGTCCGCCATTTTTTGCATATCCGAGAGAGACGCTAGTTGCACCGAGCCAGCCAAGTGCACCATATACAAGTACGAGACCAGTAGCGGCAATAAGTCCTGCTTTCGCTGTCGCGATGGCAATCGATTTACGATCCTTCACACCTTTAGAGCGAATGGCATTTACAACAATAATGCCAAATGCAAGCGCAGAAATGGTATCCATCGTTAAGTATCCTTCCATAAAGCCTTTGAAGATTGGAGAAGTTTGATACTCTTGCATTGCTTGTCCTGATTGCCCAAGTGGTGTAAATACACTTTTAACAAATAATAAGAAAATAGAGAGTAATAAAATAGGTGTTAATATATTTCCGATACGATCGACAAGTTTAGATGGATTTAAACTAAGCCAAAATACGATAGCGAAGAAAATGACTGTGTATAAAAATAGTGCTAGGTTACTAGAGCGAATTGTTTCTGGTAAGAAAGAACTCACACCCATTTCATAAGCGACATTTGCAACGCGTGGAATTCCCATAGAAGGACCAATTGCGATGTATACAACTACAGTAAAGAAGATTCCGAATAATGGGTGAACATGACTTGCAAGTTGTTGCATACCATTTCCTGATAAAGAAATTGCAATAACGGTTAATAGTGGTAAACCGACTCCTGTTAGTAAAAATCCAATCATTGCTGGCCAAAAGTTTTCACCTGCATTTTGTCCAAGCATGGGAGGGAAAATTAAATTACCTGCCCCAAAAAATAAAGAAAATAGCATAAGACCCGTGGAAAAAATATGTTTTTTTGATACAGTGTTCATTGTTTTTCCTCCTTTTTAAATTCATTTGTAAGAACACAAAAAACTCGTCCCTAAAGAAAGGGACGAGTTATATTTACCCGCGATACCACCCTAATTTATACATGTAGAAATTAGTCTATATGTATACGGCTTTACAACGTACAACATGATACGTGTTCCTTGTAACGGGGGAAAGCCGGTAAGAACTTACTGTAACATTCGGTTCTACTTCTCGGAGATGATTTTCGGCTACGCACTGAACGTTGGCTTTCAGCAAATCGCCAACTCTCTGGGGGACAGTCCTATAACGTACTCGTTCTCGTCAATGAATTTTTATTCAAGTATTCTGACAGTATTGTTACATGTTTTTTTTTGAAAGTCAATATTTTTTTGAAAGATATATTTATATCCAGAAATATCGAATGAGATATTTGTTGCAGTAAAGGGAATGGTGAATTGTAAAATGGGAGTGAAATTTTGTAGAGAATTGTAAAATTTGTGGAGAAAGTTGATATTTATAGGAGTAAAGAAGGTATTGTTTGAATTTACAGAGAATAATACAACAATCCACTTGCTGGAAAGAACAAACCAAAAGAGGTGACTGAAATGCTTGCGATGGGAGTATTATTTGGCATTATTGCTATAATTGGTTTTATGTGGTTATATTATTCGCGTTCGTTTAAACAAGCAGAAGTTTTACTCTTTCAAAAAGGTAGTTTGTTGACAAATCAGTCTAGATATTTAGTATGTCCGAAGTGTGGAAGTGCACAGGCCAGAAGTGGAGGATATCAAGAGTGTTGCAAAATTAGATTATGAAAGAAGGAAGCCTCACATTATTTTGTGAGGCTTCCTTCCTTACAATTTCATAGCGCTCCAAATTGTCCACCGATCTCTTTCGATAATAGGAGAGACGTTTTGCAAGGCAGTCTGTACTTGTTGTAGAAGTTGAGAAAGTTCATGATCCGTTAATTCGTATAGAATGGATCGACCTGTTCGAGGTGATAAATCTTGTAGCAATGCTTCTACAGAATCATGTATTTTTCGTACTTCCCATTGTGTTTGAGTGGGGAACACGTGAAGAAAATATTTTTGTAATTCTTTTTGTATCGTGGTGGTTTTTGGACGTCTTTTTGATTCAATTTCAATGAGTTTTGGAAAGATAGAGAAAAAATATCCACGAATGTGTTCGGGGCTTCCTGGAATTGTACAATCTTCAATGGTTCGGTCTTGTACAATAAGTACACCGTTTTTCTTTAATATACGAGAAGCTTCACGTAGAAATGTAGGAATGTCGTGTAAATGATGAATAACTGCGCGCGAAATAACAATGTCGAATGTATCATTAGGATATGGGACGCTATGCGCATCGCCGTGAATGAATGAAATGTTTGAAAAGCCGTTACAATTTTCTTTTGCAGCTTGTAATATTTCTTTGGAAAAATCAAGCCCAACAACACCTTTTGCTCCCATAAGAGCAAGTTCTTTCGTATAAATTCCGCCACCACAGCCGATATCAATTATTTGCTTGTTTTGTATATTTGTAATACTTTTTATCATTTCTCCCCAAGAAATATGGGCGTTTCGCTGTGCGTATGTGTATTTATTATTTGCATCATGAAAATTAATGGACATGAAAAAGACCTCCTTTCAATGCTTAGTATAGCGTATTTTATAGTGTGTCACGTTTTTGTTTTTTGTATGAAGATTATAAGGATTTCTTATTGTAAAGGGAGGATTAAGTTGAAAAGGAAATATGTATTGTTAGTATTTGCTATGTTACTAGCATCTTGTAGTCAAACAGAGCCAAAAAAAGAAACAGAAAAAGTAGAAGAGACGGTGAATGAAGTGAAAGAAACAATAGGGGTAACCGTTATACAAAAAAAACATAAAGAGAAAAAGTTACAGGAATCAGAAGCGAAGTTAGTAATAGATATTATGGATAAAGCAGAGAAACAAGAAATAACAGGAAGCTTTGGTGAACCTGAATATGAAATACAAATTAGTAGGGATGGGAAGAAAGACACGTATTATGCATGGCTAAGGGGAGAAGATAGACGAGGTTGGGTACAACATAAGAAAGCTATGTATATGCTGAATAAAAAAGATACGGAAAAGCTTTTGGCTATATTTCCAAATGTTTCAGAACAAAAAGAAGATGAGAAGCAGGTAGGTCCTTTAACGGAAGTAACAAAAAAAGATTTGCAGATTACCGCGTTTCATATTAAAGCAGGAGATCAAAAAGTGAATTATACGGTACGGTATACGATTTCACAATCACTATACAACAAGTTAGAGAAGGAACAAGAATATTATTTGAAAGTCATTTATCCAGAAAAAGTTCAAAAATTAATTGGAGCAAAAGAGAGCGAAGAAATTTCAGGAGAAAAGGTAAGAGAAGGATATAAACAGTATGAATTACATGCTACTGTTCCGGTAAAAGGTGCTTCAGAATCACAATTAAAGTCATTAGAAACATATTATGAAAATTATGATTTAAAAATATTAAATAGTAAAAAAGAAAAAATAGGTGTTTTTCAAAATATCATTCAAATTGTTAAAGAGTATGGTGAAAAAATGGATTTGCAAAGATAAAGTGAAACTTTAATTTGCCATTATGGATCGGGATGTATGTGAATTCGTAAAGTCTATATGACCTTTCCTAGGAAATGATAATAGAGAGGGGGAAATCCCCTCTCTATTATTTTGTTTTTGCAGATGGCTCATTCATTGATTTTCGTGTAATAAGAAAAGAAATCATAAGAGCGGAAAAGATGATAAGGGCAATAAATACGTGATTGGGCAACAAATCTAATAATAATACGTAACTAACGGTATAAAAAATAAGAGTTGAAGCTAAAAACGATAGAGCGCCTATTATGAGAGATTGTAAATTCATTTACGAACACCTCCTTTTATTTATATTTTTGGCTAAAAATGGATTAAATAAACATTGTTTCTAACAATAGAAAAAAATATGTCATAATAGAGAAAAGAATAGTTTTGATGAATATGATTCATTAATGAGAGATAAAGGAGAGGAATATGAAAAATAATAAAAAAGGATTATGGGGAATTATTGTTGCAATAGGGCTATTTTTACTTTCTAAGTTAAAGTGGGTATTTGCAATTTTTAAACTAGCAAAGTTTTCAACGGTATTTAGTATGTTTCTATCACTTGGTGCATACGCAGTTATATATGGTTGGAAATTTGGGGTAGCGCTCATTTATTTGTTGTTTATTCATGAAATGGGCCATTTATGGGCTGCGAAAAGAAAAGGTATACCAACATCGCCAGCAATATTTATTCCATTTATGGGTGCTCTTATTGGGATGAAAGAGATGCCGAAAAATGCAAAAGATGAAGCTTATATCGCTTATATGGGACCTCTTTTCGGATTGTTATCATTTTTACCTGCAATCCCACTTTATATAATAACGAAAGAGCCATTTTGGGCATTAATTATTTTACTTGGCAGTATGATTAACTTCTTTAACTTGATTCCAGTTTCTCCATTGGATGGTGGAAGAATTATTTCGGTTGTAAGTACAAAGATTTGGGGAGCGGGCCTTATTGTATTGCTCGGTTATTCCATTTACTTTAAAAGTATTTTGGGAGGGTTTATTTTTATTATCGGCTGTATGGAATTATATAGAGTAATAAAGAGAGAGGGGCCAATTAAGGAGTTAGGATATAGAATTGATGGAATGAAAGACTATGTTGCAAGGCTTGAAGAGGAGTTAAAAGAAACAGGTGCGGTGCATCGAAATATATATATGATGCAACATGAAATAAATATATTAAGGCAAAAAGAGAGAGAGAAAGAATTAAAAACAGGAGAACTTCAAAAGATTGAAGTGTTAGAGTATCTTTTACCAAAGTTTGAGCCACTTGATTACGTCCCATATGAAGATGAAAAAGAAACTCATACAATTCATATAAGAGAAGCATTTGAAATGTCAGAAAGAAAATTACAGGAATGGGAAGCAGAAAAGAGACAACAGGAAAACTATTACAAAGTGGATACGAAAACGAAATGGACGGTATTTGCTTGTTATATCGGATTAATGGCTATACTCGGTTACACAGCTTATGAAGGGTATATTGTTTTACAAGAACATTTGCCAACGAGAAATGTATAGAAAAATATTGTCGAAATGATGGGAAAGATTTATACAGGAATTATATTTCTACGAGAGAATGTTACAAGTATAGTCATACATTGTAATATCTTTAGTAGAGAAGGAGTTCTGTATATGAAGAAATTGTTACGTGTATTTGGGGTTATTATCGTAATGATCATTGCAAGTTATAGTCTCATGAAAGTGTTGTTACATTATGCGAATAAGCCTGCTGACGTAAATACAATAGCTCAAGTAGAAGATGTACAAGAAGAGACAAAAGTACTTGATTTTATTCGTATGACACATGAAAGTTATAATAATTTCTTAAATTATGGTAAAGCAGAGAATTATACAGAAGGGGACTGGAACCAATTTAAACAATGGTTTCAACAACAAGAATCGTCTTTAAAAAGTATACATACAGAAATAAAGAATGAAAAAATAAAACGTGATGTAAATAGAAGCTATGAAATTGTAAAAAAAGGTGTGGAACTTCAAAATATTGAGTATGTAGTTTATGCACACCGTGTATATCATGACTTAGATATTATCGTAAATAAATATAGAGGTGAAACGAACATCTGGGGGTATACAGAGTTTGGAGATGGGAAAGATATAAGGGTAATTGAACAAGCTATAGAGTCCAAATAATAAGCTAGCTAGAATTCTAGTTGGCTTATTTTCTTTTGTAAGTGCAATGTTCATATATTATTCACAAAAACACAGTGTTAATAGTGATTAAAATCACAATATGTACTATACAATTCAGTTAAACTAAAAACAGTTAAGGAAATAGAGGAGTGGGATACAATGTTAAGTGCAAAAACAATTGAAATCGTAAAGTCAACAGTACCATTATTACAAGAAAAAGGCGTTGAAATTACAACGAGATTTTATCAAATTTTATTTTCGGAACATCCGGAATTATTGAATATTTTCAACCATACAAATCAGAAAAAGGGAAGACAACAACAAGCGCTAGCGAATGCTGTTTATGCAGCTGCAACGTATATTGATAATTTAGAAGCTATTATTCCAGTTGTAAAACAAATTGGTCATAAGCATAGAAGTTTAGGTATTAAAGCAGAGCATTACCCGATTGTAGGTACATGTTTACTACGTGCGATTAAAGAGGTCGCAGGTGCACCTGATGAAGTTTTAAATGCATGGGGAGAAGCATATGGTGTCATCGCTGATGCATTCATTAGCATTGAAGCAGAGATGTATGAAGAAGCGGCACATAAAGAAGGTGGATGGAAAGATTTCCGTAACTTTGTGGTTGTTAAAAAAGTGAAGGAAAGCGACGTTATTACATCATTTTATTTAAAACCTGAAGATGGCGGGAAAGTTTCTTCATTCATCCCAGGACAATATGTAACGATTCAAATAAATATAGAAGGTGAAACATATACACATAATCGTCAATATAGTTTATCAGATGCTCCAGGGAAAGAATATTATCGTATTAGTGTAAAGAAAGAAAAAGGTGTAGATACACCGGATGGTAAAGTATCTAACTACTTACATGATCATGTAGAAGAAGGGGATATGTTACCAGTAAGTGCACCAGCAGGAGATTTCGTATTAAATATGGATTCCACATTACCAGTTGTATTAATTAGTGGTGGAGTAGGTATTACACCAATGATGAGTATGCTAAATACGTTAATTGAACAAGATTCAAAACGTAGTGTATGTTTTGTTCATGCAGCGATAAATAGTAATACACATGCAATGAAAGAACACGTTGAGGCAGTAGATAATAAATACGAACAAGTTAAAGCGTATACTTGCTATTCTGCGCCAACTGAAAAAGATTTGGAAATGAAGAACTTTGATAAAGAAGGTTTCATTGAAGCTGAATGGTTACAAACGATTATTCCAACAACTGAAGCAGAGTTTTACTTCTGTGGTCCGGTACCATTTATGAAACATATAAATGCTGCACTAACTGATTTAGGTGTGAAACAAGAGCATATTCATTATGAGTTTTTCGGTCCAGCAGCAAGCTTACAATAAATGAGGTTTGAAATAAGCAAAAAACGAGGTATTATTTTACCTCGTTTTTTATTTGTTCTCGTAACAGACGATTTACCGTTTCACGGCGTATACCTATGAGTTGACCAATTTCAGTTTGTGTTAATATTTCATATATAGGAATGTCACCTAAATATAGTGTGAACCATTCTTGTAAACGATGAAGACGTTCTTTCGGAGAGACGGTTGTCAATTGATCGATACGCTGTTGCATCATTCTTAATTTTGATTGTAGTTGCATAGCAATATTTGCATATGATGCAGGATTTGCCTGAAGTTGATCGTACCATTCATTACTAATTATAGGTTCAACTTCTGTTTTCATTAAAGCGATTGCTGTACCGTGATATTCCTTCGGTGAAATTAAAGAATGGTGAGGTATCGTTTCACCTGGAACGATAATGTTGAATAAAAATGGTGTTCCATCTTCTTCTATCCGTACTACTTTTAATAAACCTGTTTTTATAAAATATAAAGGACCGTCCTCGCCTTGACGGAATAATACATCTCCTTTGTGTAGAATCAATGTTAGCCCCCCATTTAAACATTTCTATTTCTTTTATTTTAGCGTATATGTATAAAGACAATATGCTTTTAAACAGCAATTTCATTGACGAAATATATGCTATTACAGTAGTATACTATTTAGTGTGTAATAGTACTAGCAATGAATACGCTGTAGGGGGTTTAGTATATTGTTAGATGCGATAAAAATGACGGATATGAGAATTCCGGCGAATGCTATCATTCATGTAGAAGAGATGAAAGGTGGAGTCGTATTATCCGTTGAAGTAGACGGCCAAATTATTTATACGATGGCTTACGATGAAGAAACAGATAGTTATGCTGAATTATATGATCGAAACGATAAGAGGGCGTGCCAAGTACATGAGGATTTTATGGGATGGTCACTTCTTCACTAAAAAGATGTCAATATGACATCTTTTTTTATTAAAACGATAGAATATACAAAGAAATGAAATATAAGGATAAAATTTGTAATAAATGATTTTGCATTGTTAGCACTTTGTAACTGCAAGTAAATTATTTTTTCGCTATCATAAAGATAACAGTCGCAGTTATAGGAGTGGTCAACTTGAAGAAAGTACATATTTCCAATTATATGTTATTATGTGTTTGTTTAATTTTATTTGTTCTCTTAGGAGGATTTTTATATTCATGTGTATAAGAAAAAACGCATTCTAAAAAGAACGCGTTATAAAAAAGAAGTGATGATTAATCTAGTTCCGAGAATAATTAATGTGATACGTAATAAATTAATTACGGCTTTACCACTTAATTTTGTATTAATATAAGCCCCGATTTTTCCGCCAATCCATGCACCAGGAATAAGAATTAATGCATAAATCCAGCTGACATTTCCAAGAGAGATGTGAGTTGCAGAACTTACAATGGCTGATAGAAATACGATAAACATCGAAGTTGCTACAGCAATATGTGCTGGGAATGCAAAAAGTAGCATCATTGCTGGAACGAGTAAGGCACCGCCACCAATTCCAAATAACCCAGATATAAAACCAACTATAAAGGCGATAAAGATAGCGAGAAGCGGTGGAAATTGATAGTGTACAGTGTTTCCTTCGTTATCTGTAAAAGAACGCTTAATTACCGTCATATTTGATAAAGAAAGAGGGTTTAATTTGTCTCGTAACATAAGAAGAATGGAGACGAAAATAAGGAAAATCCCAAAATATAAAGAAAATGTATCTTGGTTTAAAAATTTGTTTGCCCACGAGCCGATGATACCACCAGGTCCACTCCCGATAAATAAAATAAGTCCACTTTTGTAATCTACTCGTTTATGTTTCATATAAGTAAGGGTGGAAGATAGTCCTGTAAAAACGACTGTTACCATTGAAGTTCCTACTGCAAGTTGTGGTGATAGACTGTGTAATCCGATTAATAACGGAACAATAATAATTCCGCCACCAAGCCCGACTAGACTCCCGACTGTCCCGGCGATTAACCCGATGAAAAGTAACATGATGTATTCCAAAATTGCCAACTCCTCTATATAACTTATCCACCAATTATTATACACTCTTTTTAATAAGAAAAAGATATGTTCACAAAAAAGTCGTCTTCCTAGAAAAATAAGGAAGACGACTTTTAATTAAAAGATTAAGTGTAATAAAGAGTAAAATAAAGCAGCTAAAGAAGCTGAAATAGGAAGCGTGATAACCCATGTAATTAACATGCGTTTTGCTGTTCCCCATTTTACACCTTTTACACGATGAGAAGCACCAACCCCTAAAATAGAAGAAGAGATAACGTGCGTCGTACTAACTGGTAAATGAATGAATGTTGCACCGAAAATAACAAGTGATGATGATAAATCGGCAGCTACACCATTTACAGGACGAATTTTCATAATTTGTCCACCGACAGTTTTAATAATTTTCCATCCACCGACAGAAGTACCAAGACCCATTGCGATTGCACAAGATAATTGTACCCAGAACGGGATGTCGCTAGAAGTATGATAGTTATTGGCCATAAGAGCCATCGTAATGATCCCCATTGCTTTTTGCGCATCGTTCGTACCATGTGTATAAGCTTGTAATGCGGCAGTAAAGATCTGGAATATACGGAAGTTTTTATTCGTTTTCGTTAAGTTAAAGTTTTTGAAGACCACTTTAAAAATACTGTATACGATATAACCAATAACAAAAGCGATAATCGGTGAAATAATTAAAGCTTCAAGAATTTTTATGAATCCTTTAAGATTTAATGAGCTAATACCGGCAGCAGCGATTGCTGCACCTGCGATTGAGCCAATAATTGCATGCGAAGAACTACTTGGAATACCGTAGTACCAAGTAATTAAATTCCAAGCTATTGCCGCAAGTAAAGCAGCTAAAATTACAAGAGAACCATTTGGTAAAGCAAATGGATCAACGATATCTTTTGTAATCGTTTTTGCTACACCTGTAAATGTCATCGCACCTAAAAAGTTCATAATAGCTGCCATAATAATTGCATGTCTAGGCTTTAGAGCTTTCGTTGAAACAGCCGTTGCAATAGCGTTTGCTGTATCGTGAAATCCATTGATAAAGTCAAAAGCTAAAGCGCAAATGACTACTAAAACGGTCAGTATCAAGAGTGTATCCATGATCAAACTCCTTACGCGTTCTTCATAATAATTGTTTCTAATACGTTTGCAACGCTTTGGCAGCTATCCGCTACTTCTTCAAGCTCTTCGTAAATCTCTTTGTATTGAATAATCTTAATCGGATCTTTCTCACGAGAGAATAAGTGCTTAATCGCATGACGGCGAATATCATCACATTGTGATTCATAATCCTTAATCTTAATCGCGTTCGTACGAATGTCGACTAACTTCTTTTTAGACAGTAGTTCAACAGAATTTGCAATCTCAATCGCACATTGATTAATTGCTTCAACGAATTTAATCATGTATTCATCAGCTTCTGTAATAGAATACATTTCGAATAGACCAGCACTATGATCTAATCCGTCTAATACATCATCCATACTCATTGCAAGTTGTAGGATGTCCTCACGTTCAATAGGAGTAATAAACGCTTTGTTTAGCTCCATAATGATTTCGTGAATAAATGAGTCACCTTTTGACTCATACTCTTTCATGCGCATAGAAAACTCTTTTAAATCGCTAGCATTTTTAATTTTATACTCCACGAAAAACTGCGCGCCTTCTTTTAAATTTTCGGAAACATTCATTAACATTTCAGAAAATTTATCTTTTTTTGATTTAAATACCATTATTAGTTACCCCCACAAAAGTAATATATGTAAAATATATTGGCTAGTCAATTCTAACAAAAAACTGTCGTTTTTTAAAACATTTTATCGAAAAGTTTACAAAAACTTAACATAACTCTCATTGTTGTATTAATAATATTAATAATATTATTAATCAATATTGAATATCTTACTTGTAGAATGTCCTTTTCTTGCAAAAAGTATGAATGTGAAAGAAAAGCTTTACACTACAGGAAAGACTACGTTATTATAATAAATTTAAAAGGAGGTATATTCTTCCTTTTGAAAAGAAGAGTGTAAACAAACGAAGGAAGTGAACGAATGAAATTGAAGAACACTCACTTAAAAAACATGCGGGAGTGGTTCAACAAGAGGAAGAAACTTCGTAATTCATTAATTGTATTAGGAAGTTTACTTGCTACTCTATTTATTGCTATAAATATAATAATTTCTATTCAAGACATATCTGAATTAAAACAAGCTGTTCCGCAACCAACTTTAATTTATGATGCAAATAATGAAGTTGCGACTAAATTAGCTTCTTCTAAAACAGAAGGTGTTAAAAGGAAAGATATTCCTGATGTTATGGTACAGGCAATTGTTGCAGTAGAAGATAAGGAATTTTTTAACCATAACGGTATTTACTATAGTGGAATTATAAGTGCAGTTTTTAAAAATATTACAGCAGGAGAAGTTGTAGCAGGGGGAAGTACAATTACACAACAACTTGCGAAAAATGTATTTCTGACACAAGATCGCACATACTCTCGAAAAATAAAGGAATATTTTTTAACAAAAAAAATAGAGCGTACGTATACGAAAGATGAAATTATTGAAATGTATATGAATCAAATTTATTTTGGTGAAGGTGCTTGGGGTATAAAAAGGGCAGCTAAATCTTATTTTGATAAAGATGTAAAGGATTTAACAGTTTCAGAAGCTGCAACGATTGCAGGCTTGATTAAAGCGCCGTCTGCGTATTCGCCTTATAAAAACTTTAATAAGTCAATCGAACGACGTAATGTTGTATTAAGTTTAATGAAAGAGCAAGGATATATTTCTGACGAACAGTATAATAAAGAAAAAGAGAGCGGCCTCGTGTTAAAACGTGGTGTGGATGATAAATACAAGGGGAAATACTCTCAATATGTAGACTATATTGTTAGGGAAGCGATGGACAAGTATGAATTAACACAAAATGAAATTTTAGCGGGTGGTTATCGTATTTATACAGAGCTTGATCCGAAAAAACAACAGGCTGTAGAAGACGTTGTGAATAATGAGAGTTATTTCAAAGATAATGGATCAGACCAGCTTATGCAAACTGGTGTAGTTCTTATGAATCCAAAAACAGGTGGTGTACCAGCTTTAGTTGGAGGTAGAGGTCCGTATCAGTTTTTACAGTTTAACCATGCAACCCAATTAAAAAGACAACCTGGCTCAACATTAAAGCCTCTGGCTGTATATGTACCAGCGTTAGAGAACGGGTATGAAGTATACGATATATTAAAAGATGAACCATTTAATATTAAAGAATATAAACCACAAAATAGTGATCATACTTTTCACGGTGATGTGACAATGTATGAAGCCGTGGCAAAGTCGTACAATGTTTCAGCTGTTTGGCTATTGGAGCAAATTGGATTAGATAAAGGATTGAAATCTTTAGAGCGATTTGGTATTCCATTAGTGCCAGAAGATCGTACGTACCCGATTGCTTTAGGCGGGATGCATGTGGGAACCTCTCCGTTTGTAATGGCTCAGGCGTATAGTACATTTGCAAATGACGGTGTTCAAGTGGAAGCTCATGCGATTAGGGAGATACAAAATGCTGAAGGTGAAACAATTGGAAAGTGGTATAAGAAAGAGACACGGGTGACGAGCGAGAAAATTGCTCAAAAGATGACATATTTATTAAAAGGTGTTGTTGAAAAGGGAACGGGCGAAAAGGCGAAAGTTAATAATATTGATACGGCAGGTAAGACAGGAACTACTCAAATTGTAAATGGACCGAGCACTGGCGCAAAGGATTCATGGTTTGTTGGATACACACCAGATTTAGTAGGTGCGATTTGGGTAGGATATGATAAAACGGATAGTGATCATTATGTTCCGGGGGGAAGTCAAATTACTACGACAATGTTCCGGGATATTATGAAAAAAGCGAATGCCAATCCAGCTCAAAAAGCATTCCAGTTATCGCTTATATCTGAGGCCGATTATAAAAAACAATTGAATACAATAGAAGAGGAAAAACGAAGAAAAGAAGAAGAGAAGAAGAGGAAAGAAGAGGAACAACAAAGAAAAAAAGAGCAACAAGAGTGGATTGATAAAGTGAAAGAATGGATTCCTTCATTTTGGTAAAAGAAAGAGGCGAATAACGAAATTCGCCTCTTTTTCGTATGAAAAACAAAATGAAACTTTAATCGGTGGGGATTTTTGTCTATCATTACTAGCTATTAATCGATATCCATTGAGATACAAGATATTACTCGTTAAGTAGAATATTCGTACTGCCAAAGGATTCGGAATCGTATGTGACGATTATTTTTCCTTTACTAATAGGTTCGTAAGGTAATTCTTCTTCGTAATTACCATTATTTTTATTGTGGATAGAAAGTGTAATTTCATCGATTTCTTTATTTGTATATTGATCTTTAATCGTTTCAGCAATTTGAAGTAACGCTTCGGAACTAGAAGCTTTCGTAATAAGCATTCCTTTTATAACTTTTTTTTCATTCTTTGTGGCATTGGAATAAGGGATGTTGCTTTGTTTTGTATACAAAAGTTTGTATGGAACAGTTTTTCTCTCTGCTTGTGATATAGTGGAATATTTTAGAGTTAAAAAAAATCCTACACATAAAATAATGCATACCATAAGAGCAAACCAAATGCGTATTAGTGACATAACTCTCATTTTCATCCCTCTTTCATATCTTTGACTTCACTATTTATCATACAAAATGAGGATTAAGGTAGAGTAAATTTGAGGTAAAGAAACGTAAAGAAGAGCACTTATCCTCCCAAACAAGTGCTCCTTTCTATATAAAGAGAGATTTAATGCACGGTTAAACGATACATATTATTATAAATATGCGTATTTAGTGAAAGTTAGTAAATTCGGAATACTGATAGTGTTGCAGTTGTATCGCCTGTGTTAGGAATAGAAATAGTGTTTGCTGTAGGCTGTACAGAAATCGTTGTACCAGCTTGTAAAGTAACGATTGTAGAGAATGAAACAGCACTACCGATAACGTTAGTTGAGAAATTACGAGTAGGTGGTTGGCCATTGAATGAAATACCGAATCCAAATGGTGAAGATCCTGGGAAAGTTGTTGATGCTGAGAAACTAATATCATATACGCCTGTTTCTAAAATTGTTAAAGTATCTGAAGTATCGTTGAAAGTGATATTATTTAATTCAAAAACTTGATTAAATTGGATGTTTGTTCCAGGGGATATAGTTTGTGGATTTGAGTTTCCGATTGCCGCGATAGTTACAGGAATTGGAGTACCCGCTGGTCCTGTTGCACCAGTAGCACCTTGAGCACCAGTAGCACCTGTTGCGCCCGCTGGTCCTTGAGCACCAGTAGCACCTGTTGCGCCCGCTGGTCCTTGAGCACCAGTAGCACCTTGAGCGCCTGCTGGCCCTTGAGCACCAGTAGCACCTGTTGCGCCCGC
>NZ_VEDW01000040.1:0-257 GCF_007678085.1 Bacillus cereus
AAGATAATCAATAATCACTTGGTCGAAGTCATCGCCACCAAGTTTATTATCTCCGGCAGTTGATAATACTTCAAATACGCCGTCGCCTAACTCTAGAATAGATACGTCAAATGTTCCCCCACCTAAGTCAAATACGAGAACCTTTTGATCTGTTTCAGTTTTATCTAAACCATAACCAAGTGCAGCAGCTGTAGGTTCGTTGATAATACGTTCAACTTCTAAGCCTGCAATTTTACCAGCATCTTTAGTTGCTTGAC
>NZ_VEDW01000041.1:0-255 GCF_007678085.1 Bacillus cereus
GAAAGTTTTAAGTCAATTAGACCAACAAATTGAAACGAAAAAACAATTGTTGAGGGATATCAACCATTTACACGATGAAAAAGAACATTTAACTCGGGATATTCAAAACTTAAAACGGAAAAATCATTTTTTACAAGAGGATTCTCAACAGGGTCAAGAAGATATCGACCTATACAAGCAACTGAGAACGATTTCTAGGGACGATTTTGAAAAAGATGAGGAAAAGTACCAAAAAGAAATCAAAGCGTATGAGGC
>NZ_VEDW01000042.1:0-252 GCF_007678085.1 Bacillus cereus
TCGGTAGCTCAGTCGGTAGAGCAGAGGACTGAAAATCCTCGTGTCGGCGGTTCGATTCCGTCCCGAGCCACCATTTTGAAGTCGCAAGCCGACTTAGCTCAATTGGTAGAGCAACTGACTTGTAATCAGTAGGTTGGGGGTTCAAGTCCTCTAGTCGGCACCACTTTCAAAATGAGCCATTAGCTCAGTTGGTAGAGCATCTGACTTTTAATCAGAGGGTCGAAGGTTCGAATCCTTCATGGCTCACCATTT
>NZ_VEDW01000043.1:0-251 GCF_007678085.1 Bacillus cereus
ATTAACTTCTTATAAAAAAATTATTCTAGCTACTCTAGTTCAAAACAAAAAATCCAACAACCTCACATGAGATTGTTGGATTTATTTCTTGTGTTCTATTATTTAGAAACTACTTCTTCACCATTGTATCAACCACAGTTTTTACATACGCAGTGAGATAATTTGTATTCGCCACAGTTAGGGCATTCAGTCATACCAGGTACTGAAATTTTAAAATGTGTACGGCGTTTATTTTTTCTTGTTTTAGACGT
>NZ_VEDW01000044.1:0-249 GCF_007678085.1 Bacillus cereus
GGTGACCCGTACGGGATTCGAACCCGTGTTACCGCCGTGAAAGGGCGGTGTCTTAACCACTTGACCAACGGGCCAAAAATTTTAAAACTCTTCCCAAGCTTCCAACCGGGCTTGAACCGGTGACCTCTTCCTTACCATGGAAGTGCTCTACCAGCTGAGCTATGGAAGCATAATGGCTCCGCAGGTAGGACTCGAACCTACGACCGATCGGTTAACAGCCGATAGCTCTACCACTGAGCTACTGCGGAA
>NZ_VEDW01000045.1:0-245 GCF_007678085.1 Bacillus cereus
GTTTCTAAAGGAGGATTTCCCATTAGACACGCAGCTAAAGGCATTCTGTTTGCCGCATCTTTAGCCCTTGTAACTACTGCTTTTGTCCCCGCATCCTTAGCTAAAGAAAATCATAATAATACTGCCAATGCCACTGGAACGACCAAATCATTTTTTTATCAGACTGATACGCAATTTTCCTACGGACTTAAAGCACAAAGCGATGCATCTGTGTCAAAACCAGTCAAAGATGTAATCAGAGAAGT
>NZ_VEDW01000046.1:0-243 GCF_007678085.1 Bacillus cereus
GGTGGAGCCTAGCGGGATCGAACCGCTGACCTCCTGCGTGCAAGGCAGGCGCTCTCCCAGCTGAGCTAAGGCCCCAAACAAGTATCGGGAAGACAGGATTTGAACCTGCGACCCCCTGGTCCCAAACCAGGTGCTCTACCAAGCTGAGCCACTTCCCGAAAGAAAACGCGCCCGAGAGGAGTCGAACCCCTAACCTCTTGATCCGTAGTCAAACGCTCTATCCAATTGAGCTACGGGCGCATA
>NZ_VEDW01000047.1:0-242 GCF_007678085.1 Bacillus cereus
CGCTTCCAGAGGGATTCACTGCCCATTTTCGTGATCCGAAAGTATGGAAGCGAAATGACCAGTGGTACATGGTTCTAGGTGCACAAAGCCTTGACCTGAAAGGGAATCTCGTCTTATTTACCTCTGATACTTTAGACAATTGGACGTTTCAAGGCATCATTGCAGGCAGTGGGAAAAATGGATTAGAGGATTTCGGCTATATGTGGGAATGTCCAGATCTATTTGAATTAGATGGACGGGAT
>NZ_VEDW01000048.1:0-241 GCF_007678085.1 Bacillus cereus
ACGTTTTTTCTTAAGCGACACGCCGCCTTCTTTGATTTGTTGAACGACTGAATCATAATCACGAGGATCGACAATGACTGTGACGTCTTGGTGGTTTTTTGATGCCGCACGAAGCATTCCTGGTCCGCCAATATCAATGTTTTCAATCGCTTCTTCATACGTTACATCGTGTTTTGAGATTGTCTCTTTGAAAGGATAGAGATTCACGACAACAAGATCAATCGGCTGAATGCCATGCTTT
>NZ_VEDW01000049.1:0-239 GCF_007678085.1 Bacillus cereus
TCGAGGTGGAAGCATGGTGACATGTGGAGCTGACGAATACTAATAGATCGAGGACTTAACCATATAATATGAAGCAATGTTATCTAGTTTTGAAAGAATATAAAAAACTTGTTGACTTTAAAAGTTAAATAAGTTACAATGATTCTTGTCTTAAATGAATACAGTCTGGTAATGATGGCAGAGAGGTCACACCCGTTCCCATACCGAACACGGAAGTTAAGCTCTCTAGCGCCGATGGT
>NZ_VEDW01000004.1:0-53802 GCF_007678085.1 Bacillus cereus
ATCCAAATTTGAAGAGTTTTATAGTTTGATGGATTTTCCTTTGTCATTTTATTCACCTCCTTGTTAAGGATATTATAACAAAAACGGAACGTATGTTTCTATTGTTTTCTTGAAAATAAAATATTTCTTTCGATTCACCTCACCACCTTCACTTACGTTTAGAGGTGGGAGTCCTCTCGAAAGGCATGATAGAAACTTACAGCAAACGAGAAAACCGGCAAAACAAATAAGAGAAAAAGAACGTTTCAAGAAGCCAGTAATGTCTTTGTACAATTGTTCGTACTATCTTTCTTCATAATAAAACACCTTTCACATTGTCTATACGATACGACACCAGTTTATTCATATACCCATGAAAAATGATTTCTATAAGTCTATCGTTTTAATAACTTTAGCTGGATTACCACCAACTACTACATTATTAGGTACATCTTTTGTCACAACTGCCCCTGAAGCAATTACAGCGTTGTCTCCAATTGAAATACCAGGGTTAATAATAGCTCCCCCGCCAACCCAAACGTTGTTACCAATCTTTACAGGCTTCCCATATTCTTTACCAGAATTCCGCTCTACCGGATGTAAAGGATGCGTAGCAGTATAAATGTGAACACCAGGTGCAAACATACAATGATCACCGATTCGAACTTCACAAACGTCTAAAATCACACAATTGAAATTTGCGAAAAAGCTCTTTCCAACATGGATATTGTAGCCATAATCACAACGAAAATCAGGATTAATTTGGGCTTTCCCATCAGCTGAAGAACCTAAAAGCTGATTTAATAACGTAAAACGTCTCTCATCTCCTGTCTCCATCGCCTCGTTATAAAGGCGTGTTAAACGTTTTGCCTCCACCCTATCAGCTACTAATTCTTCGTCATCCGCAATATACATTTCTCCCGCTAACATCTTTTCTTTTTCTGTTTTCATAGAATCATCTCCTTTGTTATCGAATGAACCACACTTATTAAACACCTTTAATAAGTGATTTTAATTATACTTATTAAACAAGTTTAAAAAGTATCCCTATAGTAGCATACTTTTTAATATATGCAACTAATAAGTTTCAAAAAGAAATACGAACTCCTTACTTCACCTAATGATATTACTCGGTGGCATCTAACTAAAATAATGCACTTTACATTTATGAATGAGCACAACAATACGCAAATCAATTGTTAATAAAAAAGAGATTGACCCAAAAGTAGCTGAATAACTACTTGGGTTAACCTCTTTTATTTATTATCCTTATTTAACTCTTCTACAATGTCCCTTTTCCCTATTCTATTAGCAAAAGGAATAAAAATAATATGGACTATTCCGAACATCCCCGCTATTACCGTTACGATAAGTTGGAAATCAAAAAATAAAGGTGTACGATCTATTATACTTACCATATAGGTTAATAATATTCCTATAACAGCCCCTAGTACGATTCCAATAAGTACATATAAATTAACTTGCGTCAAAATAACTTGTACAATCCCCTTTTTCTTAACTGTTATTGCTCTTAAAATAGCAAACTCTTTTCTTTTAGATTGAATATTATTTATAAGCGTATTACATACCCCTAATGTTACACTAAATAAAATTACTACAATAACAACGATGAAGATGGACCACCTTTGCTGAAATATTAAATTAGATTGCTTTAACGATTGAGTATAACTACTTATTTTTAATTGTGGATATTGACCTTTCAATTTCTTTAATTGCTCCAACGTCTCTCTCTCATTATTTGAACTAATAAATGCTCGCTCAAAAACTGTATAATCTTGTTTATATGTTACATTACTCCAATCCATAAGTACCGCAGGAGAATTCGGTAGCTCATTAACAATTAATCCGATTTCTACCTTACTAGTCGGTCTAACTTTTTGTTCCTGTTCTGAAAATAGACCCAATTGAACGATATCACCTGCATGAAGTTTATACCGCTCCGCTAACTCTTTTGTAACAATTATACTATTCTCCAAATTTGCAGGTACTTCTGGCAGTAATCCTTGCTTTTCCATTTCCTTTAAATCACCTAAATTATAGTCAAAAGTAATATAATTTTCACCTTGTTTTAATTCTGCCAGTGAGTTCGTACTAATTGTACTAGCTCCTTTTACACTACTTATTTCTTTAAATATATTTTGTATATGAGGTAAGGTAATGGTTGAATCATTATTCAAACGATTTTCCACAACAATATGTGTTGGAAATTCTCGTTTTAAATATCTTTCATTATTTTTTTGCATCGTTTTAAATATGGTGGAGCCGAAGACAACTATCACCATCATTGTACTTATCATTAAGATAACAAATGTATTTTTCCTTACTTGTGGAATTACATTTTTAATAGCAACAAATGTATTCCTTCCAAATATTTTTTTCATTATAGGAAGACATGCTATTAATATCGAAGAAAGATAAGTCGGAAATAAAATATATACTCCTAAAACGAGAAATATAGATCCTATTACTATCACTATTGCCTGCGTATCTCCCGTATTTGCTACAAATCCACCTAAAACAGTTAAAAATATGCTACTAATTAAAAGGAATTTCCCCATCATACTGCGTGTTTTTTTATTAGAAAAATCGGATTCTTCATTTTCACGCATAAGCTTTACTGGCAATATTTTCGAACTTCTGTATGAAGGATATAACATAAACAGTTCGATAAAAAAGATACTACAAATCATTGTTACAATTGCTATTTTATAGTCAAAACTCATCGAATTAATTTGAAAAGCAAATAACTGTTCTAGCCAACTTTGTAAAAAACGGTCACTTATTACAGCTAGAAACAAGCCAAATATTCCACCAAAAAAATTAATTACACTACATTGAATAAATATAACTTTAAACATTTGTTTCGTTGTTGCTCCCATTGATCGCATAATAGCAAATTGACTTTTATATTTATATAAAAACACTTCAAAATTAGACATCAATAATAATGCAGTAATAATAAGTGTTAATATAGATAAAACGATTATAAAAATATGTAATGATGCTAAGTTACTTTTTAAAAACTCGTCTTCCTCCGCAATATCAATTCTTAATTCTTTGTCTATTTTATGAATTTGACTAGACAAGGCTAGTACATCTGCATTCTCTTTTGCTTTTATCAACACATAAGTAGCCTCATTGTGTTTACCTGTTTTTTCATATACGTGCTGTTTCACTGCACCTTCCGATAAAATGAGTATATCTGGAGCTGAACCTCCAGCTTCTATATCAGATAAAACTTCTTTTACTACATATGATTTATTTTCTATTTCAATCTTTTCCCCAACTTTTACTTGTAAAGTTTCGGCTAATCCATCATTTAATGTTACTTCCTCATTTGATAGATTTTTAGAAAAGTGATATCGACTTTTAGATAACGAATCATTTTGAACACCTACTGTATAAATAGCTGTATTCAATTTATTCACTTGCAAATGATTTACTAATACTTTTGACATGTATTCAACATTTTCTTGTTTCTTAATATTTTGTAGCAAGGATTTATCCATCAATTTATTTTGATCAAGGTTATATCCAACTGATAAATCCATATCTCCATATACATTTTTCACTTCATTTATAACAGACTGTTTCGCATGACTCGAAAATATAATCATCGTAACAATTAGAGAAACGGCCAACATAACGCTAACTATAGAGGAAATAGCAGTATATTTATTCGTCTTAAAAAAGCGTAAACTTAATCCTCGTACTGATTTTATCATTTTGATTTCTCCATTATTTTTTTAAATTTACCTAAAATGATATTTATATCATTTACTCCATGAGTACACGTATAATCATCAACAATTTCTCCATTATGAAAGAAGAGAACCCGATCTGCATACGTAGCGATATGGGGATCATGAGTAACAAGAATCATACTTTGCTTAAATCTTTGTTTCATATCGACTAGTACTCGTAAAATATCATTAGACGTATTGAAATCCAAATTTCCAGTAGGTTCATCTGCAAGAACAATTGGAGGAGATGTTATTAACGCCCTACCAATTGCAACACGTTGTTGTTGTCCCCCAGAAAGCTGAACTGGTCGATGATTTCTCCAATTTACTAAACCAAGAACATCTAATATGTTATTTGTTTTTTCTCGTATCTCTTCTTCTGAATCGACTGATAATATGAGAGGTAACGCAATATTTTCTTCTACAGATAAATCCTTTAATAAATGAAATGACTGAAATATAAATCCTATGTTATCCCGCCTGTACTCCGTCGCGTATGGTTCAACAAACATATTTTTAGGGACTTCACCATTTACAT
Organism: Bacillus cereus; assembly: GCF_007678085.1. GTDB lineage: Bacteria > Bacillota > Bacilli > Bacillales > Bacillaceae_G > Bacillus_A > Bacillus_A cereus_BE. The sequence goes on from NZ_VEDW01000004.1 coordinate 4,282, forward strand.
ATACGACTCCCTCATCAGGCTTGTCTAAAGCACCAAGTATGTTAAGTAATGTACTCTTCCCAGACCCACTCGTCCCCATTACGGCAAGGAGTTCTCCTTTATTTAACTCCAAAGATACATTTTGTAAAGCTCTAACATTTGTATCTACACTCTCATAAGTCTTACTTAATCCTTGAACTGCTAACACAATTTCACTCATCTTTATTCACCTCAACATGATTAAATGTTATTTCCTCCATCAGATTAACTTGAATTAAAATTTTTTCTTTTAAATTACTAGGTGGTACAATTTCTATTCCTATTTGAACTAGCAACATTTTTAATTCGAGAGTTGTGACCATTTCTATCCCTCCTCACTCTATATTGGTAACAAATTGGAATTCCGTTCGGTTTTTTTGTAAAAAAATAAGGGAACTCTTAACGTTCCCTCTCAAATCCAATCCGATTTTTAATTTCCGCTAAATTCACCTTCGCGATTTCTCTTGCCCGCTCAGCACCTTTTTCTAACGCTTCATATAATAAATTCGGCTCATTCATATACATAGCGTATTTCTCACGGGGTTCAGCTAATTCGCGGTCTACAACGCGAAACAACTCTTTTTTCACATCGCCCCATCCGATTCCAGTTTCATACTTTTCACGCATCGACTGCATTTCATCTTCTGTCGCAAATTCTTTATATATCGTAAATAACGTTTCTAGTTCTTTCGGTTCATTTGGAAGTGAAGAGTCTGTTTTGATTTTAAATATTAACTTTCGTAGTTTTTCTTGTTCTGCAAATAATGGGATTACATTTCCGTAACTTTTACTCATCTTCCTTCCATCAAGACCAGGTAAAATGGCACCTTCTTCTTGTATGACATACTCTGGAAGCGTAAACGTCATGCCAAATGTATGATTAAAATACGTCGCAATATCACGCGCGATTTCAATATGCTGAATTTGGTCTTTTCCGACTGGCACATGAGTAGCTTGAAATAGTAATATGTCAGCTGCCATTAAAATCGGATACGTATATAATCCCATATTCACGCCTGCATCTACCTCTAAACCCGCTTCTTTATTTTGCTCTACCTTCGCTTTATACGCATGAGCACGGTTCATGAGTCCTTTCGGAGTTAAGCAAGCTAATATCCAAGCTAATTCTAGAATCTCCGGCACTTCTGTCTGCCTGTAAAAAATAACATCCTCTCCAAGTCCGAGTGATAACCAAGTAGCTGCTACCTCTTTCGTATAACTACTGAACTTTTCTGGATCATGTACAGCATTTAATGCATGATAATCCGCTATAAAATATAGTGCTTTTCCTTCATTACTCTTTGACATTTGCAGTGCAGGTTTAATCGCGCCAATATAATTCCCTAAATGCGGATAACCTGTCGGCTTAATTCCTGTTAACATTATTTTTCCGCTCAACCTAACTCCTCCTTTCTCAAAATAAAAAGAGCCCCTCATCCTTAAAAAAGGACGAGAGACTCCCGCGGTACCACCTTCATTAGCTATCATCATAGCTCACTTCAACTTCTTAACGTGAAGTAACCGTCTTTGCCTACTCATTTCAGCTAGAAGCTCTAGAGCCCATTCCATATTCATCCCTTACTGATTTCCACCACACATCAGCTCTCTGAAAAGTTTCGAATATGTACTCTTCTCTTTCATTGCTTTTCATTATTTTTTACAGTTTATCACATTTCTCGTTCATCTAAAACTGAATTTTCTTTTTTGTTAGATTTTAGCAATACTGATTACCAATTTATTCCGAGCGATATATAATCAATATATATAGAATCGATTTGCAATATAAAAACGAGGTGATGTCATGGGTTGGTTTACTAAAAAGAATGATGGAAAGATTGATACGTTTAAGAACGATGATAAAACGCAAGATGATACTTTAGGCGTGATTATACATTTCACACCTATCGCTATATATGTATACACTTGCGATGAGTACATAGAAACATTTGACGGTGCGCTCACTTTTGAAAACGAGAACGGAAAACAGGTAGAAATTGGAGGTACTTTCATTTCTCTTGAAGTAGATGCTAATTTTCGCATGGACGATTTAATATTTGACTACAAACTAAAGGAAAGCAATCTACCTATTATTGAATTAAAAGCCTACGCATAAGGTGAATTTGTTTACTATAACAAGAATATAAATGAAAAATAGCTAAAACAGTTTTATCTGTTTTAGCTATTTTTTCACGTATTCAACTTAACAAATCTATACCCGTGCGTCACTAACACTTTTAATATCGCATACCCTGGAATCGCTAAAATAATCCCCATAATACCGAATAAGTTTCCAGCAGTTAAAATGATAAATATGATTGTAATTGGATGAATATCTAACTTTTTCCCCATGACTTGCGGAGAAATAAATTTACCTTCTGCTAATTGTACGACCATCATAACGATAATTACTTTTAGAACCATTGCTGGCGAGTCAATAAATGCGATAATTAATGCTGGTGTAATTGCAATGATCGGTCCTACGTACGGAACGATATTTACAATCATCGCTAAAATAGCAAGTAGTACCGCATATTTAATACCAATAATCAGGTAACCGATTAATAACATAATACCAATAAACAAGCTAACGATAATTTGCCCTCTAATATACGAGCTAATCGCATAATGCATATCATCTAGTATTCTCATCGCTGCTGGTTGTCTTTGTTCTGAAATAAACTTTAAGAAATGATTCGGTAATTGCTCACCATCTTTTAAAAGATAGAACAATATAAACGGAACCATTACAAACGTTAAAACGACCTCTGTAACAGTACTTAAAAATCCAGTTACATTTCCTGTTACTGATGATAACGACTTCGTAAAATCAACTGTATAGTCTTTTACCATACTCGCTACATCAATATTTAAATTCTCCTGAATTTTTCCTAGTAAGTTACTTTCCCCGAATCGTCGTGCTGCTCGTTCAATTTCATGACCGAAATACGGTAAGTTATCTATTAATGCATCAATTTGATCTTTAATAATCGGAATAACCGTTAAAACTAAAAACACAAATAATCCAATTACGATTAAGTATATCGAGGCTATCGATACAATTCTTGAAACACCTTTCTTTTCTAAAAGTGAAACGAATGGATGCAAAATGTAAAATAGTACGCCCGCTAATAATACCGGGAAGAAAATTGTTTTTAAAAAGACGATAAACGGTGTAAAAACAAATGATATTTTTGTTAGTAATAAAATATTAATGAACAATAGTGCAAACCCAAGTAACACTGCTAAATAATTGTGTTCTCTAAAAAACTTTTTCAGCTTATCTCTTTTTCTTATATTTATTTTCTCCAACGAAACCACCTCTTCGAATGATGAAAAGCCCTTATTCAGGGCTTTTTATCATAATCTATATATCTATTTCTTTGCAGCTTTCACTACAAATGATACAATAAAAATTAACACGATTGCTCCTAATAATGCTGGCACGACATGAATCCCACCAAATGATGGCCCAAAAGATCCAAATAATCTACCACCTAACGAAGCACCTAATAAACCTGCGATAATATTTCCAAACATACCACCCGGAAAATTTTTACCCGTTATAGAACCTGCAATTGCACCTATAATAGCACCAACTATTAATGTGATAATCCATCCCATTTTTAGTCCTCCATTTCTATTATGGTGTATTTCTTTTTAATACTAAATTGTTATGTAACTATTATAATTATTATATCCAATAAAGAAAAATCTTGTCAAATCTATGAAAATAATGCCTATAAGGAGGTTTTACCCTATGATTCAAAAATTAGTAACAACTTCTCACAACACTGCTACTTCTATTTTAAACATTCAAATACCCGCTTATGAAATTGAAGCAAAATATATAAATAGTACGGCTATCCCTCGTCTTTATGATACTGTAGCCGATATTCAATTATGTGATGAAATTTTTTACGGCTATTTTTATGAAGATACACTTGCCGGGTTTATTTCTTTTAAAATGGATGAAGAGGAAGTTGATATTCATCGTTTAGTAGTATCCCCTGATCATTTTCATAAAGGAATTGCAACTAAACTACTACTATATGTATTTGACATGTTCTCCCCTTCCAAAACATATATTGTACAAACAGGGAAAGAAAATACCCCTGCTCTGTCTTTATATAAAAAACATGGTTTTATTGAAATAAAGGATATCATATTACCCGATGGTGTGGTTTTAACCTCTCTTGAAAAATCAGAAAACAAAAAATAGTTTGACTCATCAATTTATTTATGTTATCTTTTACTTTATAAAACCTTTTGCTGAGTCCAAATTTTGGAGCGGGGGAACCATTTTTGTAGCCATGCTACTTGGGGCGAATCTTATTTAAGTAGGGAAACTCTCACTTCCCGAGTCCGACAGCTAACCTCGTAAGCGTAATGGGAGAGGAAGGTGCTTTTTGCCTATGTTACACATTTTGCCTCCTTAATTATAAATATGGAATCGATGCCAATTAGTCACCTATATTTATAGAAAAGGAGAAATGTAAAATGTTACGTTTATCTGATCACGCAATAAAAATGATGGAGCAAAGACTTCGACTTGAACAACACCGCACATATCAAGCAAATAAAGTTGTCGATAATTTACATCACAAATACTTCTTTCAACATATTTTTCAACCGAAGAGATAAGTACTGACCTTTAACAAAATACAGCGTACACTGAAAAAAGCGTACGCTGTATTTTTCATTTTCTCGCCTTAACAATAAAAGTAGTTGGCACCATTCTAGCTTTATATAACGAATAATATTTCGTAGACGGCTCAGCTAATTCTTCATCAAACACGCTAGATGGCTCAGGTTCTTCTATCCTCTCAATTGTAAATCCCGCTCTATTTAACTCATTTATGTATGTACTTATTTTTCTCTTATATAATGTCGCTTGTACATTTTCTCCTTTAAATGTTTCAAACGTAATAGGCGTTTCCTCATGGTAAGAAGACTTTAAAGCAATTTCTTCTGTGCCATACTGTAAATTTGAATACACTGGATGCTCCCAACTAAAAATAAAACTTCCTCCTGGCTTTACATATGAATAAATCAGTTCCAACGTTTTTCGTAAATTCGAAGTCCAACCTAATGCATAAATGGAGTATACAATATCAAAATGCCCTTTCGGAATATCCGATTCCTCTTCCATTGCTCTGCATATTAACTTTGGATTCCAACTCTTTAACGTTTCATTTGCTGTTTTAATTTGTTCACTTGAAAGATCAAGACCCCATAACTCTTCCGCCCCATGCTCTGCCATATATTGTAACGAATGCCCACTTCCACACCCAATATCAAGAACCTTTTTATTTTTAATTGAATCAAACAAATGAATCTCATCTTCAGACGCTGTATACGGACCATATTTCGGTAAACAATCTACTTGAAAGAAATATGGTGCTACTGTATCCCAACACTTTTTATTTAACACTAACATTTGTGTATCTTTCATACTCTACATTCCCCCCATTCCATTTTCTTCCCCTACTATAAATTACACATTATAACCTGATCTTCCTTTTCTCTTCGCTCGGTAATTTTTCACTTTCGCTATCGTACCGCACGCTCTCCCTCCTTCTTCTCCAGCGTACATACCGCACCATCTTTTACTTCCATTTCGCGAATAATCATAAAATACCCAGCGACAATCTGGACATGCTTTTAACCTTCCCCAAAAATTTTCTTGAATTGACACTAAAACAATACTTAATAATTTTGTATATACATTCTCTTCATGCACAGGCCCATATGTAATAACTTTCATATCTTCCTTTATCTGTACATGAAATGGGTATTTCTCTAACCACTTTTGCAATGATCCTTCGCCTTCAATTGTCGTCCTAATGTCTTCTCGAAAACTTTTTAATTCCTCTATCGTATGAAACGGAAACTCTTCATGAAAATGTTTGTTCATAAATTGCTTTATATCATCTTCGGTCTGCAACAAATCAATTGCTTCTCTCGTATCATTTGGTATTTTCCATGTATTTAAAAATTCCCGAATATATTCTAGTTCATTTGGTGCATTTTGATTCAATTCCATCCACCTTCTTCTTAAAATTTACTTTTTTCTGACTTTATGTATAATTATAATATAAAATAGTTAACCATCAATTAATTTTACTGGTTACAATATTAGGAGGAGTTCTATGAAAAGTTTCTCAATACCGATACGTTTCATGCTTATTTCTTCATTTTTTATGTCTTTTGGGTATTTTGCTGTATACGCATTTTTAGCTATTTATCTATTAACCTTTCTTCATTTTTCTGCTGTCCAAGTAGGAACAGTGTTGACGGTTATGACAATCACATCACGAGTTGTCCCTTTATTCTCAGGATTAATCGCTGACAAAATAGGCTATATCATTATGATGATAGCCGGATTATCTTTAAGAGGAATTGGATTTATCGCTTTAGGAATATGCTCTGATTTCTATACCATATCTATTTCTTCTGCACTTATCGGCTTCGGAACTGCATTTTATGAACCTGCTGCGCGCGCCATATTCGGCTCACAACCAGCTCCTACAAGAAAAAATTTATTTACATATTTAAACCTTAGTTTTAATTGCGGTGCAATAATTGGACCAATTGCCGGGGGGTTCTTACTCTTACTCGATCCAATCTATGCTTTTTCTCTAACAGGATCACTTATGCTGTTATTCGCTTTTATCTTTTACTTACTTAAAAATCACTTCCTAGTCACTACTGAAAACACGTCTATTACATTAGGAATACAGGCTATCTTACAAAACAAGCCTTTTCTTCTGTTTTCATTTATCATGATTTTCTTCTATATTATGTTTACTCAGCTTACTGTCGCACTTCCACTTCATATGAAAAACATTAGTAATAGCAACCAGCTTGCTACACTCGTTATTACGATAAACGCAATAACAGGCGTCATATTTATGGTGTTATTCCGAAAACTATTTCACAAATACAACACACTTTCGATTATTAAATACGGTGTTTTATTAATGAGCATTTCCTTTTTACTCATTCCTTTATTTCAACACCCAAATTGGCTATTTATTTGTATAATTTTATTTACAATCGGTGAAACACTCGTATTACCTAACGCTGATATCGCTATTGCAAGTTACAGTAACGAATCATATACAGCTACTTACTTCGGATTCTATCAACTATCACTCGCATTTGGTTTTATCATCGGTAATTATACCGGTACATCTTTTACAGCCAACTTAAGCGGAATGTATACACCATGGCTTATTTTCGGCGGAATAGGACTTATTGGTTTTATTTCACTACATATTTTAAATATTAAAAAAGGATTCCCTAAAGAAGATATATACCTATGTAATGATACGAAACACCTTTAACACATTACAATTGAAATAGTACCTTTAAACAAACGACCTATAATAAAAAATTCGACCGTCATATGTGACAGTCGAATTTTTTATTCTTTATATTCAAGATGATTATGTCTTTTGCAACCAAATAAATAGCAACCCCCAATATAATCCGTTTCAAATTCTAAACCTGGAACATATCCAGATTGGATACGTTCTATCATTGTTTTATAACAATTATTCTCTTCTGTATATTCCTCAATTAACTCTCTCTTATCTTCTTCTGTCCAGTTTTCTTCTACTTCTTCATTCTGAACATCTTCTATTTCTTCTGTTTTCGCTTCGATAGATTCCCGTATAACTTCATTTATACGCGAGAAATTATTCGCTTTATATAGAGCGTAAACAAATCTACCAATCCAATTAGGACTTTTCCAGCATTCTTTGTATCCCTTTTCGAACCATTCAATTGCTTCATTATAGCAATTCAACTCAACATATAAATCTGCTACACTAACTTCTCCTAAAAAATCATCAGATTTGCTATTAAAAGCATCTAACTTCTCTTTCGCTTCTGTCGTTCTCCCTAAATCAATTAAACATTTTACATAGCAATACATGATATAGTCCGAATCCCCTGCAACTCGTAAGAAAAATTCCGAAGCTTGTTCCAGCTCTCCAAGATTATAATGAGCTACAGCTACATTGTGATATGCTTCATCCGATGGTTGAATTGAAATAGATTTTTGTAATGCTTCTTTCGCTTCTGCCCACTTTTTTTGCTTCAAGTAAATGTCCCCTAAAATGTTATAAGGAAAGTATGAGGAAGGATTCAACTTAACAACTTCTTTTATTAATTCAAGAGCTTTATCATCATTCTCTTCCTCATAAAAGTACATCCAAGCAAGATTATTGAGGGATTGTACACCTCTAGATTCATGTACCGCTCGTTGAAACAGTTCCATCGCTTCCTCATATTTATTTTGTTCAAACATTTCAATTGCCTTCTCGTTAATGTTCAAGTAACTACCTCCGATGTAAATGAATTCCTCTATTCCCTATCATTATTTTAAAATGTAAAAATTATAATTTCCATAAAAAATAAATTCATTATCCCACATTTGGACATCCAATTTATAATGTCTTTAGCAACACTGTTTTCTAACGAAAATATATACTTACTGTAAAAGTATTGATTCTCGGTCATAAGTAAGTTTTCCTATTATCCACAAATTGGATGTATAACCTGTTTCACTTTACATATTATGGTACAATTAAAAAGAGTGTTAGCTAAACATTTACATAAAACACTACCAGCCTAGCAATGTCAAAATCAAAAATCAATTGAAATTGGGGGATGTTATGAAACAGAAAGTAGCTATACTTCTATTCACCGCAATCATATTATCTGGATGTTCAACTATAGTAGAACATTCTTTAGAAACCGGAAATGGCAGTATTGAATTATTAACACCAACGATTACTACAAAAGATAACGAATTAGAAATTAAGACCGAAGGCATTGATGAAAATAAAGTAACTTTTATTTATGTTGCCAATACAAAAGTATTCGAAAAAAAAATAAAGAATGGTGAGTCCTACAAGCTTGATATTACAGGTATCAAGGATGCTCATAGGACAGGCTACAAACCACGAGTTCAGCTTTTACAGAATGAAGATGATGATAAAGATGGAGAAATGGTAACCTTTAAACAAGTTAGATATACAGTTAATAAAAACTAATTTTATAGTCATTTCATTATAAATGTAACGAACGAAAATATACTTTTAAAAGAGGAGAAATGTAAGGGGTGTTAACATGAAAAAACGATGGATTTCTTGGTGGATCGGTAACATATTTTGGATTATCATTTTTGGAATATGGGCCGCTATTATTTGGTTACGCGACGTTGATGGCGCTGGTGTTATCCAAACACCAGAAATTAAATCCATATCACTTATCGTTTTATTAATCGCGTTTATCATACCGGTATTTTTTCAAGTTATATGGCTAATCATTAATTTGAGAATGAGTAGAAAAAATAATTATACGATTTAGTTTTTCAATTAACTGATAATCTTTTCATAAAAAAGAGAGAAATCTACATCAAAATAGATTCCTCTCTTTTACATATCGCCTTATACTGCACTTTTAATGCAGCACTACTCCCCTTTTTTACGACGCATGTTCATCTTTCTTCTTCATTAACGCCCTTTTCTTCATCGCCTTCGTTAAATATCCACCTTTAAATGAACGGATTTCATAAGAAGACATAAACGCTTTCGGTGCAATTTCATTAATAATTTCTAACAGTTCTTTTTCTCTAGAACGCTTTGCAACGATATCTAAGCGATAACGTATAGAATTAATTCCTTCACCTTCAAATACTGTAACGCCAAATCCAGAGTGACGTAGTTCATCTACTAATTCATTACAACGGTCTAGTAAACTAACTTGATACGTAATATAACCAATTGCTAATTTATTCTCTATATAACCGCCTAACAACAGTCCCGCACTAAAGCCAATGACATAGGCAACGATGTTCATCCAATTTGATAAATCTTGAAACACAATACCTAAACTGACAATGTAAATAGCTCCTTCTAACAATCCAACACCAGCAGCGGATCTTGTTTGATTCTTTACAAGCAAAATCGTACGGATTGTTAAAATGGGAACGTAAATAATTTGAAGCACAAAAATAAGTAACGCTTGTAACATTGGTATCCACCTCTTTCAAAAAGTCTTTTGTCATAATAACATACATAACCTTTAGAAATCGATGGGTTTTTAAATTTTTTCACATTATTTTTCATACTATTGAAAAACGCAAAAAAGAAGCGTATTATATTTGTCGTTAATTTGATTCCTTTCATTAACTCGCTTAAACACAAAAAAGGAACCCCATTAGGCCCCCTTTCATCATAGCTCTATGTTTTTCGAAGCATGTTCTCTTTGCTTCTCTTCCTCTTTCACTAATTGCATATTCGCATAAGCTAAATTTGCAATCATTAAAAAGTGACCACCTAAAATGCCTGTACCGAATGCCCACATTTCCATTTCATGCTCAATTTCATACATGATAATAGCTCCTAAAATGGCTGCAGCGAATCGGTTTAAAACTCCTAATCCCGGAGCCTTTTCTTTCATTACGATACTTTTTCCGAGTTTCTCCACTCTGCGAGCTAATAACCAAAGACAATATGCACTTACAGCTAATCCGATACCAAATCCTGTTACTTGTTTTCCAAACGGAGTAATCGTCCACATAAGTAGTAAACCACTAAAGATCGCATACAATTGTAATCGATATACACGTAAGGCTGCTTGAATCAAAATATCCGCTCCTAATCTCGCATTTTTTATACTTTAGAAGAAAAGCAGCAACTCACACAGTTGCTGCTTTCTCTTCTTCTTGCTCTTGTTCCATTTTACGAATTTCAACACGTTTAATTTGGTAAGCGTCTTTTTCTAACACTTTAAATTCATAACCTTCGGCCTCAACGTGTTGTCCTTCTTCAATTTCATGATTTTGCATCATAATCCAGCCACCGATTGTATCCACATCGTCTTCTTCAATGTGTAATCCAAACAAATCTTTTACTTCTGAGATAAGCACTTTTCCATCAACGATTTTATGGTGCTCATTCACATGCTGAATTGGTGGTGCTTCATCTTCATCATATTCGTCACGAATTTCGCCGACGATTTCCTCCAAGATGTCTTCAAGCGTTACAATCCCTGCTGTTCCTCCGTACTCATCATATAAAACAGCCATCGGAATTCGCTTCTTCTGCATTTGAAGTAATAAATCGTGAATTGGAGTCGTTTCCATCACTTCAATAATCGGACGCATATACGAGCGAATAGATGATAAATCTTTTTGATCCTCGGTCATATATCGAATAAAGAAATCTTTTACATTGACCATACCGATAATATCATCTTTATCTTCTCCAAAAATCGGATAACGTGTGTATCGCTCATTTTGGATTACTTTCATGTGTTCTTCTACTGAATCTTCCAGGTAGAAACCAATGATTTCCGTTCGCGGTACCATAATTTCTTTTGCAATACGATTATCAAATTCAAAAATGTTATTTACATACTTGTATTCAGCTTGATTAATTTCGCCACTTTCATAACTCTCTGAAAGGATAAGACGTAATTCTTCTTCTGTATGAGCTACTTCATGTTCTGAAGCTGGTTTTAAACCGAATAATCCAGTTACAACACGAGCTGAACCGTTTAATACCCAAATAAATGGATACATGATTTTATAGAACATCATTAACGGAGTTGCCAATAATAACGTTACTTTTTCAGCCTTTTGAATTGCCATCGTTTTCGGAGCTAATTCCCCTACTACAACGTGTAAATACGTCATTAGCATAAAAGCAAGACCAAATGTTAATACTGATGAAATAGAAGGATTTAAGTTCCATTTCTCAAATAACGGGTGTAGTAACTTTTCGATTGTCGGTTCACCTAACCAACCTAATCCCATAGCTGTAACTGTAATACCTAATTGACAAGCAGATAAATATTCATCTAAATTTGTTGTTACTTTTTTCGCTGCTAAAGCACCGCGTTTCCCTTCCGCAACAAGCTGATCAATACGACTTGAACGTACCTTTACAATCGCAAACTCTGCTGCTACGAAAAATCCAGTAAATGCGATTAAAATCGCAACCATGACTAAATTAAATATTTCCAATGAATCCCCTTAGTTTAAAAAACTAAGGTGTCCACCTCCTGTATACTATAATGTTTTCTTATTTGTTCATTAGAAAACATAGCCCGATACAAAAATTAAAGAGGTCGGATTTCACTTTTTTCTATAATAATAGAGCAAGTGTCTGTATTAAAGCTGTCGTTTGACCAGATAAAGATTTCGATATTTTTTCACGTTGTGAATCAGTCAATCCATCTAAAAGCGGCTTTAACTCCGTTAACTCTGCTTCTAATCGATGAATATGGTCTGTCACTTCATTCACTTGTTTCGAAACGTGTTCATTGATACCGAGCAGCTTCTTCTTCTCCTCGATTTTCTCTTTAATCTCACAAAGCGGCATATGCATTTCTTTGCACTTCTCAATAAATTGTAATGTCTCAAATGCTGTTTCATCGTAATAGCGATAATTAGATTGAGATCGCTCCGCTTTTAAGATTCCTAGATTCGTATAATAATCAATCGTTCGTTTCGACACGTGAGCCATGAGAGCCAACTGTCCGATTCGATACACCTTCCCAACGATCTTCCCCCCTTGTTTATATTACTACCATCATACAATACATAAACTGTACAGTCAAACGTGACGGTTTATTATTCAAAATTTATACAAAATTTATCGTTTCATTTTATATGGTTTAATCTATTAACTTAACTTTATAATAAAATAATAAAATACTTAAATTCCAAAAACAAAAACGAACGAACTATAACCATGAAATTGCCCGTTCCTTTCTCATTTAAGTACATATCATAATAACATCGATATCAAATTCTTTTTATAAGTAGGAGGAAAAAATGAAAGCTGTTATTCTTGCAGGTGGATACGGAACAAGGATTGGAGAAGAAACTCATTTAAAACCAAAACCTATGATTGAAATTGGAACAAAGCCTATTCTATGGCACATTATGAGTTTATATAGCTATTACGGCATTACTGAGTTTATTATTTGCTTAGGCTATAAAGGATATGCAATTAAAGAATTCTTTCTAAATTACAACTTACACATGTCCGACTTCACGATACATTTAAGTGACAATACAATCACTAACCATTCTCATCGTATAGAACCGTGGAAAGTTACATTAATTGATACCGGTCTAAATACTGAAACGGGTGGACGGGTTAAGAAAATACAAAATTACGTTGGGGACGAACCTTTCTGCCTCACTTATGGTGATGGGTTAAGCAATGTAAATATAAAAGAACTTATTGCATTTCATAAAAAACACGGAAAAACGGCTACTGTTACAGCCGTACAACCTCCTGGTAGATTCGGTTCTCTCGTATTAGATAAACAGTCTGTCACATCCTTTCAAGAGAAGCCACTAGGGGATGGCGGATGGGTTAACGGTGGCTTTTTCATTTTAAATCCTGATATTTTCAATTACATTAGTGGAGATAAATCTGTTTTTGAAACAGACACTTTAGTTCAGTTAGTAAACAAAAATGAAATAACAGCATATCAACATACTGGCTTTTGGCATCCAATGGATACATTGCGCGATAAAAATAAATTAGTCGAGCTATGGGAAAGTAATAACGCTCCGTGGAAGGTTTGGTAATATGACTTCATCATCTTTTTGGAATAAGAAAAAAGTATTTATCACGGGACATACTGGCTTTAAGGGCTCATGGCTCACCCTTTTTTTAACTTCTTTAGGCGCAGAAGTAATCGGATACTCCTCTCCACTCCCCTCAACTCCTAGCCTTTTTGTACAAGGTAACGTAGCAAAAGAGTGCACATCAATTAATGGCGACATTACAGATTACGATTCTTTATTCCATGCCCTAAAGCAACATACCCCTGACATACTATTTCATTTAGCAGCTCAGCCAATCGTCACTACTTCATACAAAAATCCTATCGAAACATTTAAAACGAATGTTTTAGGTACTGTTCACGTATTAGAAGCGGCAAAACATATAGAAAGTATACGCGGCATCATTAATGTTACAAGTGATAAATGCTATGAAAATGACGGGAGTGGTAATCGAGCATTCGTGGAAACTGACCGGTTAGGAGGTTTCGATCCTTATAGCGCTAGTAAAGCTTGCGCTGAACTAGTGGCAACATCCTATCAAAAATCATTCTTCCGCACGAATGCACTTAACCTTGCCTCAGTAAGAGCAGGTAACGTTATCGGCGGTGGTGATTGGGCAAAAGACCGATTATTCCCAGATGTCATTCGTGCATATTCACAAGATGCTACGTTAAATATTAGAAACAAACTCGCTATTCGCCCGTGGCAACACGTATTAGATCCTTTACATGGCTATATCCTTTTAGCCGAAAAACTTTGGCAGGACGCTGAATATGCAGAAGCTTGGAATTTTGGCCCGATGAATGAACCTAACAGAACAGTTCATGATGTCATTCAATCTATAATGAAATTATGGAATCAACCATTAACAGTCCTTTCTCCTCATACAAATCCCCCTTATGAATCGCCAATTTTAACACTTGATAGTACAAAAGCAGTAAATAAACTCAGTTGGACTCCTAAGTTATCAACAGATCATTCTATCGCTTGGACGATTGATTGGTACAAAAAATATGCATCTGGTGAAAATTTGGAATCTTTCACGCGACAACAAATCGATGCATTCAAAAATTTATAAGGGGGCTATAAATTGGAACAGAAAAAATGCCGTTTTTGCCACACATTACTAACAAATACTTTTTTAGATTTAGGTGTTTCCCCTCTCGCTAACTCATTTGTAGATCCAGAACACTCCTATAAAATGGAAGCATTTTATCCGCTGCACACGTTTGTTTGTCACTCTTGTTTACTTGTACAATTAGATGAATTTGAATCTCCGCACAATATTTTTCATGACTATTTATACTTCAGCTCATACTCATCAAGCTGGCTACTACACGCTAAGCAATATGTAGAAATGGCTATGAAACGTTTTAACTTAACAAACCATTCAAAAGTAATTGAAATCGCGAGTAACGACGGGTACTTATTACAATACTTTCAAAAAGAAAATATCCAGACGTTAGGAATTGAACCAGCAAAAAATGTAGCAAAAATCGCTATTCAAAAAGGAATCCCTACTGAAGTAATTTTTTTCAGTAATGACTTAGCAAAAAAATTACCAAAAGCTGATTTAATCGTCGCAAATAACGTATTAGCACACGTTCCGAACTTACATGATTTTGTCGCCGGTTTAAAAACGTTATTAAAGCAAGATGGCACGATAACAATTGAATTCCCGCACTTATTAAACCTTATATCCTTTAAACAGTTTGATACTATTTACCATGAACACTTCTCCTATTTCTCACTTATAAGTCTTCAAAAAGTTTTAGCTCACCATCATTTACAAATTGTCGATGTAGAAGAGCTTGCAACGCACGGTGGTTCCTTACGTATTTTTGTAAAACATCATAGTGACAAATCCACTATCCAATCTAGTGTTACAAAATTAATCCAAAAAGAAGTAGATCACGGGCTAAATACATTAGATTGCTATCTCCTTTTTTCTAAACACATCGAACAATTGAAAATAAATATTTTACAGTTTTTTATCGAAGCAAAAGCTTTAAACAAACAAATTATCGGTTACGGTGCGCCAGCAAAAGGAAACACCCTTTTAAACTATTGCGGGATAGGAAAAGAGTTTCTAACTTATACCGTAGATAAAAACCCTCACAAACAAAATCTCCTTCTACCAGGAACCCGTATTCCAGTACAATCTCCAGAAGAAATAAAACGTACAAAACCTGATTACATTCTCATACTGCCTTGGAATTTAAAAGACGAAATTATGAAAGAATGCTCTTTCATTCGTGAATGGGGCGGCAAATTTTTAGTAACAATTCCAGAAGTTGAGGTAATTGAGCCATGAAAAAAATCCTTGTAACAGGCGGTAGCGGATGGATTGGTAAATATGTTGTAAATTCTCTTATACAAAAGGGCTATGAAGTGCACGCCACTTATTATACAAATAAGCCTCCTCACATCTCTTGCCACTGGCATAAAGTAAACTTACTTTGCGATGAAGAAGTAAAAAAACTCATTTACGACATGAAGCCTAGTCATCTCATTCATTTAGCTTGGGAAGCAGTGCCACCAGCGTGTTATGTATCTATTAATAATTACTATTGGCTTACATCCAGTATCTCGTTGATTCAACACTTCACAACTTGCGGCGGAAAGCGAGTCGTTGTTGCCGGTACTGGCGCAGAATATGAATGGTTTAACGGCGTACTATTTGAAGATTCACCGCTTCTTTCCTATAAAACCCCGTATTCATTATGTAAAAACGCACTACACTCCTGGCTACAATCATACGCTGAGCAAACAGGCCTCAGCATGTGTTGGGGCCGCATTTTTCATATGTATGGCCCTCACGAACAAGGGAATCGGCTCGTTTCTAACATTATCACTTCCTTATTAAAGAATGAGGAAGCACTATGTACACATGGAAAACAATCAAGAGATTTCCTCCATGTGAGTGACGTCGCTGATGCTCTCGTAACTGTATTAGAACACGGCGTTACAGGCACAATCAATATCGCTTCTGGTCAATCTATACAAATTAAAGAATTAGCTTCTATCATTGCTAAAAAGATAGGAAAAGAACATTTAATTAAACTAGGCGCAATCTCTTTCTCTAAAAATGAACCTTTATTCGTCGGCGTTAATGTAAAACGTTTAAAAACTGAAGTAAACTGGAAACCAACATACGATCTAAATACAGGAATCGAAGAAACAATTTTATGGTGGGAATCATTTATAAAAAAACATAACGATACGCACCACTAAAACGTAAATCCTTCGTCCCTCTTGCTAAATCCTTATACCATTCTTCTAATTTTTCAGGTGTAATAATATGATGCGTTCCCATTCCCCCTTGCTTACTAGCTTCTGAAAGTGTCGGTCCAATTTGTAATTTCCTCTTTCTCATCGCATCGGTCCATGGACTGAAACCAAACCATGCAATACATGCTAGAGGCGGATAAATCATAGACTCATGTGCAGATAAATGTCTTCCAACCGTATAACTTCCGTATTCATGATTATGAATAAATCTACCTCTTCTCCATAACGGCCAATCTTCTGGTAAATAACCGTGAAATCGCTGTTTCATTAAAGGTATTCCAAAGTTAAGGTCTGGATAATTATAGTTAAGATCATCGACCATAATAAGCCCTTCCAGCCAATACATCCTCCCTCCCAATTCATTTAGGGATTTCCAAAATTGATCTTTATCTTGCACGCAAAGAAACTCAGTCGTATTTAAAATCATTTTCCATCCCTTTACTTCTTGTTCTACCATCATCACTTCATTATCTGTCGCTAGTGCATCAAATTCTGGATTTAAAGAATCTCGCACTTCCCAATGCGGTGCGAATTTTTTACAAATTTTCACTGAACGATCTGTTGAACCTTTATTAATTAAAATGCCATGATCAAACAGTTTCGTATGATGAGCAAGCCACCACGGTAATAAATATTCTTCATTATAAAAATGAGAAATAACGGTTGTAGTAATGTAAATCTCCTCCTCATTCTCTATCAATCTACTTTTTCATCCTACACTTACTATACTTATCAGTTATGTAATTGGTTTCTGTTATTTTAAAAATATGTTTTTCTACCATATACTATGCTTTCTTAAACAAGCAGCATTTTCTAAAGAAACATCCCAATAAACTGAAAATTAAGTTATAATATCATTATAAAATATGAAGGAGGAATGCACTCATGTACTACAACACTTCATTCGAAAACGATCAACCTGTAGGCCGTCTATAAACTAAGGCCGGCATTCATATAACACATACACTATGCCTCGTCTTAGGGAACTCATAATACCCTAAAAATAGACGGAGGTACTTTACATGAAACAAACAATTTTAGGAGCTATATGTTTATCATTAGCAGCTAGTATATGGGGCGGTATGTATGTCGTTAGTAAATACGTACTCGACTTTATCCCACCACTGACACTCGTTTGGCTACGCTTTATCATTGCTTTTGTTGTTTTATATGCAATTTTGAAAATAGCTGAGAAAAAGCAAAAGAAAAAAGTAACCATTCGTAAAAAAGATTGGCTATTATTCGCTTGGATTGGATTTATCGGCTATTTCATTTCGATTACATGTCAATTTATCGGTACAAAACTTTCTGACGCTCATACAGGATCGTTAGTAACATCTGCTACACCTGCATTTATGGTTATATTTGCAGCGATCATTTTAAAAGAAAAGCTAACCGCTCGTAGACTGCTATCTACTATCATAGCGACAATCGGTGTCATTATCGTCATTGGATGGAATATTGAAATTGGTTCCTATTTTATCGGTACAATCATATTAGTCGGGGCCGCTATTACGTGGGCTTTACTATCCATTTACGTAAAAATTACTTCAGCTCGATTTTCATCTTTAGTAATTACAACGTACGCCATATTCTTTTCACTCTTTTTTATTACACCTTTTATGATATGGGAACTACCATCAAGTTCTATTGAACATATGAACATGTATGTATTATTAGGCGTACTTTATTTAGGAATCGTCTCAACAGCAGGTGCCTTTTTCCTTTGGAATAAAGGATTAGAATTAATGGACGCAAGCATCGGATCGTTATTTTTCTTCTTCCAACCTATCGTCGGATCATTGCTCGGTTGGCTCTTATTAAATGAGACATTAAATATTAACTTTTTTATTGGTGGCATTCTTATTATATGTAGTGTTTTCATTACTACTTTTGAAAAGAAATGAAAAAACAGGCAGAGATTTTTAATCTCTGCCTGTTCGTATATACTCTTTACGCACTCCAATGCGATGGACGGGACAACACTTTCGGCAATTTCGTATGTGCATCCCCTTTCGCCGCGTTAATTTGAACTTGCGTCAGAAAAATACTATTTGTAAAATCAGCCCCTCGAATATCTGCATCTCGTAAATCTGCTCCGATGAGATCTGCTCCTCTTAAGTTTGCTCCATTTAAGTTAGCCGCAATTAAATAAGCTCCCCTTAAATTCGCTCCTTGCAAATCTTTCTTTTTCAAATTTGCTCCCATAAGGTCTGCTCCACGGTGACTAATTCGTTTCTTACGCGTGGCATTCATTTCCTTCCAAACTAGCTCACTCGTTTCTAAAAGTAACACATTTACTTCTGCACGGTGTAATGGAATATTTACTTTCATTAACTCGTCCACATTTAAATTTGAAAGGCGCTCCGTCTCTTCAATCGCTTTACTTAGTTCTTTATGAATCGATTGTGTCGCCTTTAACAGAAGAGCCTCATTCAAATACCACAGTATTTCATGAAGTTGATGCATAACTGGAAAAGCATCGTACATTTTTCTCGCATGCTTAGCATCTTTTCGCCAATCAATCCCGTTAAATGTAACTTGCGAAATCTTCTGTCCAGCGCCGAAACATTCAAATACTGTACAACCTTTATAACCTTTTCCTCTAAGATTTTTATGTATGCTACATTTAAAATCTGATTGTAAGTTAGAACATGGTTTCCCGCCATCTTTATTCACCGCAAAATCTACCGATGCTGCGAACGGTAACGCTACACAACATAAACCGAAGCATTTTTCGCAGTTTGCTTTTAAATGTTCATTATGATTAGTCAAAATATATACCCCCTGTTGTCTTTTGACTATTTCATAATATTCCAACTGCACTAAATAATCAATTTTAAAATAAAATAGCATCTTTCATTTCAAATCATAACTTTATCATTTGATTTCCTTTCAATTGAAAAAGACAGTTTCTATCAAATGAATTATAATTAAATTACAAATATTCAAATTAAAAGGAGACTTACTATGGCACTCGAAATGAAAACAAACTGTCAAATTTGCGATCAAACTCTCGAATCAAATTCCGAAGCTTACATTTGCGTGTATGAATGTACATTTTGTGCACCCTGTACAGAAGAAAGACAAAACGTTTGCCCAAACTGCGGCGGCGAATTAGTTCGTAGACCGAAAAAGAAATAATAAAAAGCAAAGCGATCTCGCTTTGCTTTTTATTATTTTTGAGGATTTGAAATTATATCAACGACTTTTTTAATATATCGACTTACCGACAAATAACGAAATTTCTATATGCATTAAAACTCCAATTAAACATTCAAAAACTTCACACAAACAGGCTCTGGTACAACAACATCAGATTGTAACAATGTTAACTTCCCTGTCGTTTCATTTCTTGAAAATAGCACAAGGTTATGTGACTTTTCATTTGTAGCAATAAGGAACTTTTCAGTCGGATCTAATACGAAGTCCCTCGGCCAATTTCCTTCTGTAGATGTATGTGCAACAAATGTAAGCTCAGCTGAATTTTGATCCACACTGAAAACAGCAATACTATTATGACCGCGGTTCGCTGCATATACAAAACGGCCGTCAGAAGAAATATGAATAGCACTTCCTTGACTATTGTCATCAAATTCTTTCGGAACGGTAGAAATATACTGCAACTCTGTAAAGGACCCTTCTTCCGGATTATATGATAATGCAATAACTTCCGAGCTAAGTTCAGTCATCACATAAGCGTACTTCCCGTTCGGGTGAAAAGCAATATGTCTCGGACCACTTCCTGGTTTTACAGACAAGCTATTTACTTCTTTTAACTTACTATCTTTTATTTCATACGTAAGTATTTTATCAATCCCTAAATCAACACCTACCACATACTTTTCACCTGGAGTATATCCTGCGTAATGTGCATGTGGTTTTTCTTGTCTTTCTTTGTTCGGACCTGAACCTTCATGTGCCATAATAGATGTGGCAGGATTTACAGTTCCATCTTCTTCATTAACTACAAAAGACTCAATCGTTCCTTTATGGTAATTCGCTGTAACTACCGTACGATTTCCACTATCAACACTAATATGACAAGGAGAAGCCCCTTCTACTACTTGTCTGTTTTGTTCCGTTAGCTCTCCAGTATGACTATGAATCGAATAAGCAGCTACACCACCAGATTCGCCTTCCTTAACAACAGAATAGAGATATTCATTATTTTTGCTAATCGTTACATATGTAGGGTTATCCAGCTTAGCCGCAAGTGTTACATTACTAATTTTCTTTGCTTCCGTATCTAAAGTAAACTTATATATTCCTTCACTATTTTCTTTCGTGTAAGTTCCAACATATCCAATAAACTCTTTGTTTTCCTTCATTTTCATAACCCTCTCTCCCTATATTTTTCGTTCACCATACTACTTAAAATATTTTATGTTGAAAGAGTATCCTAAAAAAATCGGAGTACCTCTTTATACGTTACCATATTTTCCTACTAAATTACCTTTAAACCCACTTTTTTTGATACGCTGCAATACTTTCATATTCTTCTTCCAGATGACGTGCCAGACGAATATAGATCGGTGTTAAATCTTTATATTTTTCCACACTTTCCATGTTTGGCTCATGATAAAAATTGGCACCTACCATATTAGAAACTACATGTAATGTATCTACTTCACCTATGCTATATAACCCGAGGATAGCTGCTCCTAGGCATGAACTTTCGAAACTTTCCGGAACGTATACGTCTTGATGAAAAATATCTGCCATCATCTGTCTCCAAAGTTCTGACCTTGCAAAACCACCTGTCGCTTGAATTTTTTTCGGTTCGCCAATTAATTCTTTTAATGAAAGAAGAACTGTGTACAAGTTATAAATGATTCCTTCTAAAACAGCACGGATAAGATGCTCTTTCTTATGATGTAGGCCAAGCCCAAAAAAAGATCCCCGTGCATTGGCATTCCATAAAGGAGCTCTTTCTCCTGCTAAATACGGATGAAACAATAAACCATCCGACCCAGGATTCACTTTTGCGGCTATTTCCGTAAGCAATTCATAAGGATCTTTTCCTAAGCGCTTCCCCTGCTCAACTTCTAACGTACATAATTGGTCGCGAACCCACCTAAAAATTATACCGCCATTATTCACAGGTCCACCAATTACCCAAAGGTCCTCAGTTAACGCGTAACAAAAAGTCCTCCCCTTCGGATCCGTTACAGGCTGATTTGTGACAACTCGCACTGCACCGCTCGTACCAATTGTAATAGCAACTACTCCAGGTTCTATCGCATTTACACCTAAATTCGATAGTACTCCATCACTCGCTCCTATTATAAAAGGAGTCGTAACAAGTATATTCATCTCTCTTGCAAGTTCTTCGTTTATCCCTATTAAACTGTGCGTCGTTGGAACAACTGTAGATAGCTTTTCATCTGTAATTCCAACAACACGCAAGGCCTCTTCATCCCAATTTAAAGATTTCAAATTAAACATTCCTGTTGCTGATGCAATAGAATAATCAATTACATATTCTTTAAATAACTTATAGAAAACATACTCTTTAATTGAGATGAATTTATAGCTTTTTGCAAATAACTCAGCATGTTCATTTTTAAGCCAAACTAATTTCGAAAGTGGTGACATAGGATGAATTGGTGTCCCAGTACGAAGGTAAATTTCATGACCATTCATACCATTTTTTATTTTCTCTACCCAGCTTGCGCTTCTATTATCTGCCCAAGTAATACATCTCGTTAACGGCTTCCCTGCTTCGTCTACAGCAATGACACTATGCATTGCCGAACTAAAAGAAACACAAAGAATATCAACTGGCTGCACATTACTTGATTGTATAGTTTCTTTAATCGTATGTATGACCGCTTGAAAAATCTCTTCTGGATCTTGTTCTGCTATTTCTGGCGCAGGTGAATATAAAGGATATTCAATCCCATGACTTGCAATAACAGATCCATCGATTGAAAACAAAACTGCTTTTGTACTAGTTGTTCCAATATCTACACCAATCATATATTTTGAGTCCACCATGTAACCCCTTTCAAAACATTCCTATAACAAAATAGCACCATTGTTTATACAAAAAAGACGCTTCCTTATGAGAGCTACGTTTTCATAAACTTCACTCTCATAAGGAGGTCCTTTTCCTAACTATAGTGCTATTTTGAAAAATGAAAGCCTCACTTCATTATAACTTAGGTGCTTTCGCCCAATCCGCAGCAAACTTTTCAATACCTTGATCAGTTAATGGATGCATAGCAAGTTGTTCAATGACTTTATAAGGAATTGTTGCAATGTGAGCACCTGCCATCGCTACACGCGTTACATGATCTGGGTGTCTAACAGAAGCCGCAATAATTTGTGTATCTAATAGATGAACATCGAATAATTCAGCAATTTTAGCAACTAATAACACGCCATCTTCAGAAATATCATCCAAACGACCTAAAAATGGAGAAACGTACGTTGCACCTGCTCGAGCAGCTAAAAGAGCTTGGTTCACAGTGAAAATAAGTGTAACGTTCGTTTTCACACCTTTTTCAGTAAGGTAACGACAAGCTTCTAGTCCTGCTAGCGTCATCGGAAGTTTTATTGTAACTTTTTCATCGCCACCGTTAATTTTAATCAGTTCTTCTGCTTGGGCGATCATCTCTTCCGCTGTAACAGCATCTGGCGTTACCTCTGCCGAAACAGATTCAACGTTAGGTACTGCCTGACAAATTTCTGCAATACGGTCTTCAAACTTAATTCCTTCTTTTGCTACTAAAGACGGATTCGTTGTAACGCCAGCTAAAACCCCTAATTTATATGCTTTTTTTATGTCCTCAAGATTTGCAGTATCAATAAAAAACTTCATGATTTATTCCCTCCATTTTTTAAATGTTAACGAGTTATACTTTTAAAATGTTTATTTCTTTTCTACCGCATGTCCGCCAAATTCATTGCGCAGTGCTGCTACAACTTTTCCTGTAAACGTATCATTATCTAATGAGCGGTAGCGCATTAATAGAGACATTGCGATAACCGGAGTTGCTGTTTGAAGGTCTAACGCTGTTTCTACTGTCCATTTCCCTTCTCCAGAAGAATGCATAACGCCCTTAATTTCATCCAGTTTCGCATCTTTAGAAAATGCATTTTCAGTTAATTCCATTAACCAAGAGCGAATAACTGAACCGTTGTTCCATACTCTTGATACTTTTTCATAATCGTAGTCAAATTCACTTTTCTCTAGGATTTCAAATCCTTCACCAATAGCAGCCATCATACCGTATTCAATTCCGTTGTGAACCATTTTTAAGAAATGACCACTACCAGCTTTTCCAGCATATAAGAATCCATTTTCTACAGCTGTATCACGGAAAATAGGTTCAACGATATCCCAAGCTTCTTGATCGCCTCCGATCATGTAACAAGCACCATTACGAGCGCCTTCCATTCCACCAGAAGTTCCTGCATCCATAAAGTGAATGCCATCTTGCTTTAGTTGCTCGTATCGGCGAATAGATTCTTTATAATGTGAATTCCCAGCTTCAATTAAAATATCTCCTTTTGATAACAGCGGGGTAACTTCATTAATAACAGAATCAACAACAACGTGCGGAACCATTACCCAAAGAATTCTTGGTGATTCTAATGATTGAACAAGTTCGCTTAAACTTGATACACCTGTAGCACCATACTCTTTCATTTCTTCCACTGCACTCGTATTTAAATCAAATGCTGCTACTTCATGTTTATGGTCCATTAAATTCTTCCCTAAATTCAATCCCATTTTACCTAAACCAATTAATCCTACTCTCATAATATAATTCCTCCTTGAATTACCTTTCACCATAAATACATGTTAATAAAATGATGAATATCTTTTTGTCATATTGCTTTACTTATAAGGATGTACTTACTTTTTCAATCCTTCATCTAACCACCATTTAAATTCACTTTCTTGTAATAGAGCATGAGCAGCATCCGGACCATACGAGCCAGACTCATATTCATGAAGAGGTAACAAGTTCTCTTCGAACGCTTCAAGAATTGGTTGCACCCATTCCCATGACAATTCAACTTCTCTCCAGTGTGCAAAGAATGTAGAATCTCCGCATATAGCATCATAGATAAGCCTTTCGTAAGCTTCAGGTATTCCCACTCCTGTTTGCTCACAAGTGAAATGAATACGGATCGGTTCAAGCTCTCCATTGTTCAATGGATTTTTACTATTTAATTGGAGTGAAACATTTTCATTTGGACTAATTTCAATGATTAACAAATTAGGCGCTGCATTTGGATTACTATCTTGATACTGCTGTTTTAATGTATTTTTAAACTCAATTACAATACGAGTAGACTTTTCTTTCATTCTTTTTCCTGTTCGTATGTAAAAAGGAACATCAGTCCAAAATGGGTTATCAATCCATAAGCGAGCCGCAACAAATGTATCTGTTTGAGAAGAAGGATTTACTCCTGGCTCCTCTCTATACGCTACAACTTGTTGTCCTTTTATCTCACCTGAATCATATTGTCCGCGAATGATATGGTTCTGAACATCTTCTTTTTTCACTTTACGAAGAGTCTCCATCACTTTTCGTTTTTCTTCACGAATTTCACATGCATTTATCTTTTCCGGCAGATTCATTGCAGTCATCATTAATATTTGCAGCATATGATTTTGAACCATATCGCGAATGGCTCCTGCATGATCATAATATCCTGCCCTTTCTTCTACCCCAACCGTTTCACTAGCTGTTATTTGTACATTCGCAATATGTTCTTTATTCCAAATCGATTGGAGAACAGGATTTGCAAATTCAAGTGCTTCAATATTTTGAATCATCGGTTTACCTAAATAATGATCAATACGGTATATTTCGTCTTCTTCAAACGTTCGACTAAGCTTATCATTCAGCTCTCGAGCAGATGGAAGATCATGACCAAACGGTTTCTCAATCATCAGGCGCTTCCATCCATCCGTTTTATCCAGTCCACTTTCTTTAATATTTAAAGCAATGGTCTCAAAGAAGTCAGGAGTAACTGAAAGGTAAAACATTCTATTCCCTTGTATATTTTGTTCTTCTTCCCTTTCAAGAACTACTTGTAATAACCTTTTATAGTCTTCTGGCTTATTCACATCTAACGGACAATAACGAAAATACTCTAAAAAAGCTTCTATGTTCGGAGTACCTTCTTCCTTGCGACGCGAAAAAGTTTCTATGGATTCTTTTACTCTCTTTTGAAAATCTAAATGAGATACTTCACGTCTTCCAAGCCCAATAACGGATATTTGCTTTGGAAGCTTTTGATCTCTATATAAGTTATATAGCGCGGGGTAAATTTTTCTTTTAGCTAAATCCCCTGTTGCTCCAAATAAAACAAAGGTCATTGATTCCAATTTCAGTCCCCCTCGTGATGTATAGTCATTGTCACTATAGTAAAAATGCATTGTACAGAAGCTACTATTATTAGTGATTCACACTTGCTTCTTAACTTCTAATTTTTTATATTTGTCGCTTTCTAATTGTCCCCAATATTAATAGTGGCAATTCAAAGCATTTTTACCACATACTACTCACCCTTAACTTATATAAAATAACTTAATTATTAAAAGTAATTAAGTTATTTTATGTCTATCATATTAACTACATAGTTTATTATCGTCAAGAAAAGTGTCTCGAATTAAAGGTTTTCCGTCCGTAATATTTTTTGCGTGCTTGTCTATTTATTAGAAACAGGTTCATAACATGAATAATAAAAAGGCAAGACCGAACATATTCTTGTTCGGTCTTGCCTTTTTATTATTGTTTCAAATGATTTTTAACTGCCCTTATAACTAATTCATGATCTTCTTCTGGTGGTAATCCTGAAACTGTTATCATCCCAATAACCCCTACATCTTTTATTTGGACAGGAACGCAGCCACCAAACGCAGCATAATCCGACCTATCTAACAGATACTTTTCATTATATGGAACGCCCGTTATTTCACTTTGTATTTGCATATAATACGAGCTATGATTATGCAAAGAAACAACTCGTTTTTTACGCTCAATCCATTGCGTATTTTCCGCAGTTGTCCCTGTCATCTTGAAATGAAATAGTTGCACACCATTTTTCGCTATATCAACAGCGATTAATTTCCCTTCCTTTTTCGCCGTTTCAACGATAAATAAACCTATTTGCAGTGCATCTTCATTTGTAAAAGAGGAAAATTGAAGTGTTTCCTCCTCTATTAAAATTTGTTTACTGATTTCATTCAAATTTGAAGCGCTCATATGTTTATCCCCCTTACTCACTTTATGTCACATTGATATTGTTGAATTTCTGTGACTCTATCGTACGCCCTTTCCATATAACTAATACCGCAAAGCGTACTCTTTTCTTCTTGGTACTATTATGAATTATATTTAACGCATTAAAAATGTATGTCCTCTAGTGCTAAACATTTCGTATAGAAGTTTTCTTCCTGCTACTACTTACAAGCATAAAAAAACCAGTTACTTAAGCAACTGGTTCGCTAACAATTTCATATGGGATATTCATTCAACCAAAGGAATGCTTGTTCATAATCATCGAAAAATTTTACTGATTCTTTTGTATTAGATTGTTGTAAATAATTCAGTATCTCTCCTTCTTCAAGAAGAAAAGCAATTGCCTTACTGTGTTTCAAAATCGTTTCATTGAAAAACTTCTCTTTCCATGCTTTTTGAACAGAAAAATGATCTGGTATGTATCCTTTTCTATCGACCAACAATTTGTATTTCCGCCCCTCGGAAATGAATTGGTGACAAACTTGTTCGAAACCATTAAACCATTCATACACATCATCTGTTTTAATCTTGCCAATTAGACGGGTAACAACTATATCTCCCGAAACTGTCGTGCTAATATTCAGTTTACTCAAATTAGAATCATCTCCCTTAGTTACAATTTTATCTTATAAAATCAATAAGATAAAATTGTAACGTAATAAAGCAACCTTATGTACGAGAAGAGTCTTAGTAAAAGATGATCTTTACTCACTAATTTAAAAAGGGACAGACTCTCCAAACGGAGAAGCCTGTCCCAAAATCGTTCTATTTTATATTAGAACTAACAATCGTGAATTAGAATAATGATTTAATACTTGCTAAAACAGTAAGTACACCTACAATAATAACAAATACGTTACTCATTTTCCCTTTGTATTTAGCTAGTACTGGTACTTTTTGAATCGCATACATCGGTAGTAGACATAAAATAGCAGCAACTAATGGACCACTTAGAGAATCAATAAGTCCAAGAATACTTGGATTTGTATAAGCAACAAACCAGCATGATAATACAACAAAAGTAAGGACGATTGTCTTAATTGTTTTTTCTTCAATTACTTTTCCACGTGATTTACCGAACTTAATAATCATGTCACGCATTACTTCAAATGCTCCGATATAATGACCAAGGAAAGATTTTGTAATAGCCACAAAAGCAATGATTGGAGCTGCAATCGTGATTACAGGTGAATTAAGTTCATTTGCAAGATATGAAAGAATTGATAAGTTTTGCTCTTTTGCCATTTTTAAATCCTCTGGAGTCAAGCTTAGTGCACTACTCCAAACGAAGAACATAACTACAACGAATGTCATGATATAACAAACTTTTTGTATTTGCGCACATTTAGCATCAGTAGCTTCTATTCCATACGTAGCTCTCTGTTTCACAACAAATGATGAAATCATAGGTGAATGATTAAATGAGAATACGATGATTGGTAGAATCATTAATATTGTTCCTAAATATCCTGTTCCTGTTGAAGCAGTAGAAACAGCTGAGAAGCTAAGCATTGACGTATTCCACTGCGGTATTAAAGATATCGCGATAAACAGTAGAGAAGCTATGAAAGGATACACTAGCATGCTCATGATCTTTACAGTAATATCTTGACCAAAATTCAATATAGCGATAAGACCAAGAACTAATACAAGTGATAAAATAGCCCTTGGAGGTTCTGGCATGTGCAATTGATGCACGATAAAACTACTTGCAGTATTTGTAAGCGCAACCGAATACATTAGTACGATTGTATAAATTGAACCGAAATATACGATGTTAAAAATGATACTCGCTTTATTTCCGAAATACTCTCTAATCGTACCTGTGATCCCCTCATCAGCAGAATTAGAAGCGTAAATCATTTTAGCAAGTGCCCTATGTGAGTAGTACATAACTGGATATGCAAGCAATGTAATTAGTAGTAAAGATAATAAACCACCTGAACCTGCATTAATCGGTAAAAAGAGCACCCCTGCTCCAATTGCAGTTCCAAATAGGCTCAATGCCCATGTAGTATCCTGCTTATGCCACTTTTTCGGATCTGCATATTGCTCATTTTTTAGTGCGGTATTTTCAGCTTGAACTTCTATTTTCTTTGCAGTATTCCCGTTCATATAATAACTCCCCCTTGTATCTATTCCTACTTCTCTCTTTATAGCTAACAAATATTTACCTTTTTGGATAATGAATTCCTTACAAGTTGCCCCACATTGTATGTTCTTCATCATAATGAATCCAAATTGAAACATTCGCTAGTTAGCGTCCTAACATAAATGTTAGCGTTCACAAAAAAGTTTACTCGTAATATCCGCCCTTTATATAAAGACCGCTTAAGAGAACAATATTGAATAGACTTCATAAATACGTTGCAACATTTCTAATAACAGTGTATTACTTTAATGGTTTCTCTAAATTACTTGTAACAGTAATTTCAGTTAAACCGGCCTCTCTTCATTTATGAGGCATTTCTTTCTCAATTCTATACATCACTTTAATAGCTTCGGCAGCATTTATGGTATTGATTACACAAGCCACTGAAGCACCTTACATACACTTCGCCTCTAACCACACACCCTTCTTACTAATAATCGCATTTTTTATATTTTCTCCAGAGATAATAAAATTTCTCTCGACGCACTCATTATAACGTGTATATTTATAAAATTAATATTTTTATATTTTCAGAAATATTAATTGGATATAATTTTACATGGATAATATTTTACAGTTAGCACGCAACCCTTGTCCCTATCACTTATAACGGAATTAATTAGCATAAAATACAGTAAAATATTGTTTATTTAAGCTACTCATTTTTAAAAATTTTATATTTTTCTTTATCGAAAAATTTTATTTCAAATTAAAATAGATATCCTAATAAACAATTAATGTGGTGAAAAAGAAATATCTTTTTAAATGCATAAACCAAATTTTAGGATATATATTATGAACGGTGCATTCATATACATTTTTAAACTTGATGCTAATGAGAGAACCGCTCACATTTTGCTACACGAAAAAATAAAATAAGCTGCCCATATGGACAGCTTATTTACATCATTATCATTATTAGGAGTCGGCAAACAAATCACTTCAATGTCATCTTAATTTTAGTTTTTCAACACTTCTTCAGGAATATTTCTATGTTTGTATTGAATGGGTTTTATTTCATTTCCTTTTATACGAAAAGTAATTGTGTCCTCTCCATAAGGCGGATTGTGTGCCCCTTCAAAAGTTTGAATTTGCACAGTTACATAGAAAATATAATAATGTAATCTTTAAAACCCTTCATTAACTAGCTCTCTTATCGATTTTAATTTTGCTGAGAGCTCAATAAACCATTCTTCATCCCCTGTTAATAATGCAAGGTCTATAAGATAAAGGATTTGCTCCTTATTTATTACCTTTGATTCAGGGAGTTTGTTAACATGTTTACTAAAAAGTAAAATCGCTTCATTTTTTGTGTACTTGTCGTCACGTTTCACAATACTAACTGTAACTACATCTTCTACTTCATCAAGTGATACAATGTAACCAACTATGAATTCACCCTCATTTGATATTCCACGAACCCAATCTCCCACTTTTAAAACATGATTATTATTTGACACCATACTTTTTCACCTTCTTATAAAGATTTTTTGTAACGATAAAAAGATATATAAACTAACTTATACTGTAATATTTTACATTACAGTTTCCCCAAAGAACTCACAGCTACATAATAATTAAGCCGCTTAACGTTCTTGATTAATAAGGTCAACAACTTCTTTCATTGTATAATTCTTTAAATATTCACCTAGATGTTCTTCCGCACCTAAGAAAATAGCAAACAGAACTTTCCGCATGTTCGAACCTACAATACACTGATCATTTGATTCTGGACACTTCGGCTGCAATGCACCTTCAGAGGTTATTTGATACATATTCCAAAGATTAATTTCACTTAAATCACGGGCAAAAATAAAACCTCCACCAGTTCCCTCTTTTGATTGTATAAACTTATGTTTTTTTAACAAACTTAGCACTTTACGAATGCGTACTGGATGAACACCTGCACTTTCGGAAATAGCATTACTTGTTGACATCCGATCTGGCTGTAAAGCTAAATAAGTTAAACTGTGTATGGCCAAGGTAAAGTCGCTGTTCATTGTTGTCCTCCTACGATAAAAAATATGATTTCTCGCTTAGTAACTTACTGTAGCCATAAATATTACAGATAGGTTAGTCAAACGTTAAAATATATAAGAAGCATGCTTAGCATGAAAAAATAAATCTCTTTATATTCTATCAGAACTCCCCTATATCTCCTAACTTCATATAGCTTTTTAATTTGCAAATAAATTTAAACAGTCCACTGTCTCTTAACTTGTTCTTCTGCCAATTGTTTAATTTGTGTCCAAATCGTATCTTTACTCACAATAACATTTGTGTGATAGTTTCTATCTTTATAATTAACTGTAACACATACTTCAATCACTTCTGTCTCCTCCTTTCAAAATATTACTTATTAATTAGCCATTTTTTGCAATTCAATATTCAAAAATGTTCGAACGCTACGCGGTAAAAATTTGCGAATTTCGTCCTCATTAAAACCAACCTGTAATCTTTTTTCATCCAGCATAATTGGACGACGTAACATTTGAGGATACTCAATTATTAATTGATAAAACTCATTAAGCGAAAGCGCCTCAATATTTATATTTAATTCCTGAAAAGTTTTAGATCTAGTTGAAATAATTTCAGTAGCACCATCTTCAGTTAAACGAAGAATGGATTTCAGTTCATCGACTGTAAGCGAATTTGATACGATATTTTTTTCGGTATAATCAATTTGATGTTCTTCAAGCCACGCTTTTGCTTTTCGGCATGAACTACAGCTTGCTGTCGTATATAAAATCACCATATTTTACACACACTCCTTTACTTTTAAAATCATTATATAGATTATTGAAATGTATTAAAAAAAATTACAGTTTAGGATGAAATACACGTTAGATTATTTATCCCGCATTAACGGGCAATAAGACCCCCACCTCAAAATTCAGGGGAAGCAAAGAAGTTAGTTTGGGGATCAACTGCCCGTAAAAGCCCGATTGGTGAGGGCTGATAATCAGTGGGGGATGAACAAAACCCCCACTGATTAAAGTTTCACTTTATTCGAGAATATTTAATTTATCTGTTTTTTACAAACGATGGCAACTCACTTCTAAAAACTATACTGTAATTTTAAACTTTACAGTTCAATTAATCAACTGTTAAGTCTTGGATGCATTCCATTAGCACAACAAATCATTTTCTTTTGTACGAATGTCTCATAGTATTACGGCTAACCACTTCTTTAAAGTACATTTTATCCCGCTATTTGCGTGCACCGCCTCAAAATTTGGCAAGAGCAAAGAAGCAAAGCGCGCACACTTTGCTTTTTACAAAATCCCTTTTAACTTTTTACCAATTAACTCCGCTACATATTCATAACCTTGTCGGCCAAAATGTAAACCGTCTTTTTCATCATCTTCTACAAATCTTTTATAATGAGGCTCTTGAATCATTTCAGCATATAAATTTAGAAAATAACTTCCTGTTTCCTTCGCCACTTCCTCTACTACGTCTGCATACTGACCAAGTACTTTATTGTTTCTATTGTGCTGGCGTTCTTCATCAACTGGCGCCGGACTAATAAGTAATACTTTTTCTGGTGAAGTCATACTTACAATCTTCTCTAAATTGTCTTTGTATACTTGTAATGGTACTGGATCAAATAACACCGAATCATTCGTACCAAGAAAAACTGTTACAAAGTCTGGTTTATAGGATAGTACATCATCTTCAACCCTATGTAACGCATCGAACGTAGTATCACCCGGAACCCCCGCATTTACTACCTTCCAATTTGGAAGCATCTCCTGCAAACGCGGTGTTAATCTCGGCGTTCCATCAAAAAACATTTCATCAGCTGTAATACTATCACCGAAGCATACTAACGTTTTCATAGAGCTAATTCTCCTTTTACGTACGAAATAACTTCCCTTCTACCGCCTTAATATATCTTTCAGCGGAACGTTCCACTGCCTCATTTGCATTCTCTTTCACTACTCCGTGAAAAGCATTATATAAACGATTAAACTGTAATGGCTTCACTCGATTCGCCATTTCCTCCACTTTTCTCGCTGGCAATGGAATTAAGTTTGGATAGCTGTACATGAAACTCACCCACTGCTGATCCGCTACGACTTGAATAATATCACCTGTTAACAAAATACCTTTCCCATCATTTCCTTCTTCCCAATGTAATACAGAACCGCCGCTAAAATGTCCTCCGAGACGATGAATAGTAATTCCGTCCGCTAATTGTAAAGACCCCCCAGACCAGTAAATAATACGACTACTCGGGCGTACTACCCACTCTTTATCATCTTCATGTATATAAATTGGTACGTCAAACGTTTCTGCCCATTCTACTTGTGTCGAATAATAATGAGGATGAGATAGTGCAATCGCATCTAACCCGCCCCACTCTTTTATCTTCTCAATTGTCGTTTCATCTAAATACGTAATACAATCCCATAATAAACGATAGGAATCCGTCTTTACGACAAATGCCGTTTGACCGATTGCAAATTTCGGTTTTGTCGTAATGCTATAAAGTCCATGCTCTTCTTCTATCATTTCATTTTTATATGTGTCACTCGTTCGCAAGTTTTCTAAATTCGTCCAAGACTGCCCTTTCGGATTTACATATTGTCTCTCCTCATCACAAATAACACAACTCACCGGTTCTTCCACACTCGCTGCATATTGTACGCCGCACGTTGTACAAATGAAATTTTTCATAATAATTCCCCCTATCCCTATATTTTTATTAAGCTGATTTTTGCTGATAATGATCTAGTTTTTTATTTTCAATCAATAAACCTATTAAAGTCAGTAAATAGACCACTGTAACTGACAATGGAATGACAGTAAATCCAGCGTCTGCAAAAAGAATCCCGCAAACTGACGTTACGAATACAGTCCCTACTGACAATAAACCATAACTTTTACTTTCATAAATCCATACGTACGGTACAAAATGAACCCCTATTAACATCGCTACTACAAAAGGTAACCACTCTGGAAATTGAAAATAGGCAAGTAATACAAACGGAATATTTAATACATTTATCCCGCCAATTAATCCAGCTAAAGTCCCTAGCGGATTTCCTTTCGCAAACATATCTATTTTTAATAAAGCCGCTATCATTAGGCCACAAGGAAACACACAGCCCATACCAATTAAATACACCCAAACAACTTGCTTTTCTGAAAGAAGAACACCAGTTACACTCGCTACAATCCAAAATAAAATACCAGCTATTATAACTGGAAATCCTCTTTTCGTTCTTTGTGCTAAATCTCTTTTTGCTTCTGCTATGTTCATTTCACTACCTCCCCCAAACTATTTGTACTGTAAAGCCGGCTCAATTTCGTCCATCCAATAACGCCAAGCTATTAAGTAATCTTCTAAATCTTTCGGGTGATGTCTTACACATATATCTATACGCAAATATAATCCTATGACTATTTCCTCGTACAAATCTCGTTCTTGTTTATGAAATACACATTGTTTCATCGCATAATTAATCGTTTCTTTCGTTAACTCTTCCGGAGTTGAACAGAACGCATAAATTAAGTCATATAAAGGATCTCCAAGGACTGGTAACGGATCAATTACTCCATGTAACTTATTCTGCCGGAATATAAAATTATGAAATCCGCAATCACCATGTAATAAGAATGGCTGATTTACTCCGGCATCCCTATTTGCTAGTTTAAGAACTTTTCTATACTCTTCCTCACTTGTGTAACGTTTTACATTTTCATAAGCTGTCTTCACGTTTCCCGTTAAAAATTCATTCCAAGATTGAACCGGATTTTCTTTCCATCCCCAGCCACCTGCCTCTGGAACAATTTTATACTTATTGATCACTTCTTTTACAAGTGTACGAAGCGTACTTCGTTTATATCCTTGTTCGCACGACGTACTGCCTTCAAGGAAAGAATACACGAAATATGTATGGAAAGGTTCCTTATACAAAAGCTTTGACAATAAAGTATTCCCCTCATAAAACGAAAGAAAATGAGATTCTTCACGTATTACTTCCGCTTCATTCAGCTTTACTACATATTTTTCATCCAACAAATATACAGTACTTGTCGTTCCTCCGTTCAACACTTTCACGCTATTTGGATAATGTAAAATAACTTTCTCCTTAACGAGTTGTGCAGCAATTATTGAAATATCCATTCCCTCACCCTTTAATTCCGAAGATTCCCTCAATTAAAAAGACAACTTTACTATTATTTGACAAACAAATAGGAAACCCTTCCAAAATCTTAATATAACAAAAATTCATTTACTTTTATATTTCAAAAATAAGGAAATAATAAAAACAACGCTATATACATATAGGAGGTCAATATGAAACCAGAATTTTTAAAAGCTGTACATGATGCCATTGGAAATGTCGAGCACATTCATATAGAAGAAAGCGGTGCGGACAGCTTACTTATTCACCATGATGATGCACAGCAGTTACAACAAGTCGCTAAAACGTTAGAAAATAACAATTTCCGCTCTGCTTTAAGAACAACTGGAGATGCTTCGTATATTGAAGTGTTGAACAGATAAAGGGAAGCCTTGGCAAAATGCCGGGCTTTTTTTAACTTTCTTTAAAAATTTTATAATAAAGCTCTATCTCCGTTTTCATCGAACAATTATTTCTCCAAAATATCCTCTGCATCTTTTCATTTGAAGTATGTGTGCTTCCGATATAATAAGTAGCGCCCATTTCTTTTAACATATGTAAAGATTGAAGATGCAGTTGAGAAGAGATTCCTTTCCCTCGATAATGAGGCATTACCCCAAAGTAAAATAATCGTCCTTCACTTTCTGTTCCATGCTCTATATGCGGTATGGACAAACCAATTGGCTCATTTTCATCATAAAAAACAATACATGACTTCTCCCAGCCTTTACCTAACTCTGTTTGCACTGAATAAAAATGCTCATCAATAGTTAAATTGGAAGTTTGATTTCCTGAATTCAACATACACTGCTCCCAAATGCGTTTAAATTCTTTTTCTGATAATCTTTCTTCTATTGAACGGTATGTAAATTGTTTTTCAAGTGCATCTACATTGTCTAACTCTCTACACACTTCTATCTTTGCTGCATGTAAAGAAAAATCCGCATCAAGTAACACTCTCGCACTTGAGTTATAACTACTAAACCTCTTATTTAATACAATACTCGCTCTTTTTAACTCCCAGTTAAAACAAATTTCTTCAAATCTACTTATCTTTTCTTTATAAGTTTGTACGTTATAAAAGGCATCTTCTTCTATCTCTTCAATCGTTACTGCATTTGGTAAACCATTTAATACTTTATTCATAGGACCAAATAAACTTTGAACAACTGTAAGATCGTACTTTACCACTTTAATTCTCCTATCCCCGGCTCAATAAACTTCCCTGAAACATCCTCATTTGAATCTATTACCCAATCATATATATTTTGCGCTCCTTCAGCCGGAGTCATATTCGCATCAAAAGCACCAATGTCAGTCTTTAATTTTCCAGGGTGAATGGCAGTTACACGAATTCCTTTATCTTCAAATTCTTGTTGCAGACAAAGCGTTAACATATTTTGTGCAGCTTTAGCAATTCGATAGGAATAGGAAAACTGACCTTGCGAAAACTCTTTGTTCGCCATTTTATGTAATGAACCTAATCGAGAGGACACATTTATTATTCTCGGATGATCCGATTTCTCTAAAGCTACATATGTACCTTTTACAGCTCGAATTACACCTAAACAATGAATATTAAATACATCCGTTAACTCTTCTGAATTCGTATGTAAAACTTCAGTCTCCTTTCCAGTAATGCCAGCGTTATTTATAACTAGATCCAAATACCCTGTATATTCCGCAAGCTGGTTCTTAATTTGCTCCGTACTCTCATCAAGTGATAAGTCTGCCAATATAGGAAAACATCTACAACTAAACATTTGCTTCAATTGTGTTACCGCAACCTCAGTTCTAACTAACGGATAAACAATATGCCCATTTTCATGAAATACTTTTACCAACTGTAATCCTAATCCACGATTTCCACCTGTAATAAACACTCTCATATATTCATCTCCTTATTTTTAAAATAAATAAGAAAATCCATCCACTTACCATTCTCTAAAGAAAATGCCTCTCTCTTGCATTCAAAAGAAAAACCTGCTCTTTCCGCGAGACGGACGGATGGCTCATTATCAACATGTATATGTAATTCAATTCTATGAAAACGAAGGTTATTAAAAAATAACGATAACGCAGCTTTCACACTTTCAATACCATATCCATTTTTCCAGTATTGATTATGTATGGAATACCCCATCATCGCCCATTGATAGTCCATACGTAAAATTTTTATCAGCTCTAGCTTTCCAATATTAGCCCCGTCTTCTTTACGAAAAATACCTAATACATACATCTCATCTCGATGTGCTGCTTCATCAAAACCTCTTATCCATTCCGTAAACCATTCTTTCGTTGATGATGCCATAACTTGATAGCCATCGTCATATTTATACTGCGATGGTAACCTCTTATGAAATCCATCGAACCAACTTTCATAATCATCATTTTGGAACGGACGAATCATAAGTCTCTCTGTCTCTATTTGTAATAGCGGCAGCTTCATTTATATCTCTTCCTTTAATTATTGATTGAATATTCTTTATTATCTTACATGAAATACAAAATCTAGTAAATTATTATGTTTTTGATAAACAGAGCTCTGTTAAACTACAATGTCGATTTTTGAGACATACAAAAAGGAAACCCCGTTCTGAAGGGTTTCCTTTTGCCATTACACTACCAATGTTATCTATGATTTAAAACGGTATATTCTGTCTTTAATATCCCATAAACATCAACATCTTCATATGTATTTAATAAAAGTCTATTCTGTCTCAATGTGCCTTCTTTACGCAAACCCGACTTTTCTAACACCTTAATCGATGATCTGTTTCTGGAAATAGCAGATGCCCAAATTTTGTTTAGACCTAATTCAATAAAGCCAAAATGAATCATTCTATTTACAGCCTCGGTTGCAAAACCTTTCCCCCAATAATTCTTACCAATCCAATAACCAAGCTCACCTCTATTGTTACCTTTGTCAATTCTTAATGTAATTGTACCTACAATTTCTCTTGATTCTTTAGAAATGATTCCTAAAGGATATT
The DNA here is from genome assembly GCF_007678085.1 of Bacillus cereus. Lineage (GTDB taxonomy): Bacteria > Bacillota > Bacilli > Bacillales > Bacillaceae_G > Bacillus_A > Bacillus_A cereus_BE. Next base: position 42,741 of record NZ_VEDW01000004.1, read on the forward strand.
CGATTCCTTGACTTATAAGTTCTGGTTGCATATCAACCCAATCTTGCGCGAACTCCAATTTATATGGGTGTGGAAGCCCAAGAATATTGGCTAATTCCTTGTCATTAGCTAATTCTTTAATTCTACATACATCATCATTGGTAAAAGGTTCTATACATAAATGCTCAGATTCTAATTTTATAGCCACATTTTCTCCCCCTTGTACTGAAATGAATTAACTTCCTTTATTTTCAATATTACACTAAAAATAAACAAAAAGTTTCAAATATTAACAATATCCACTAACAGAATCATAAACAAAAAATCCAGTTATGGTTTGTACATAACTGGATTCCTCATCATCTAATCACTTATTATTTTACAAGTACGTCTTCCCTTAATTCCCTCTTCAGCACTTTCCCTAAAGCATTTTTCGGTAATTCTTCCATAAATACAACTTCGGGTATTTTATAGCTTGCTAGTTTTTCTTTACAGTGCTGCATAATGTCTTCTTCCGTTAAAGACGTTTGCATATCTTTTACAATGTACGCTGTCGGAATCTCTCCCCAAAAGTCATCTGGAACTCCAATTACTGCAACTTCTAAAACACCATGTAGTTCATGAATGACATCTTCTACTTGATCTGGATATACGTTATCACCACCGCGTATGATAACGTCTTTATATCTTCCCATAATATGCAGGAATCCGTCATCATCTATCATGCCAGCATCGCCCATGTTAAACCAATTATCTTTTACTACCTTCTTTGTCGCCTTTTCATTATTCCAATACCCTTTAAACATGTATGGACTTCTTACATGAATTTCTCCGACTTCATTTGTTGTTAGTTCATCACCTGTTTCTGGATGAACAATTTTTAACTCTACATGTTTCAGTGTTTTTCCTACAGAAGACATCTTTTCTTTTCCCATCATTGGATGCCATGAAGTTACAACCCAACCTTCTGTACTCCCATAGCCTTGCACCATATATATTCCTTTTTCCATATATTTTTGAATAAGTGTTTCTGGCACTTTTGTACCACCGCTTTGTGCTACTTTAAAAGTTGAAATGTTACGTTCTTTTTTATTTAGCTCATCAAGCATGTAGCTATAAACAGCTGGGAACGCAAGCATCGTTGTAATATTCTCTTCTTCAATTTTATCCCAAATAAGAGTAGGATTCGAATCAGCTAAGAAGATCATCGTAACGCCATGATAAATACAATTTAAAATAGAAAGCACGCCACTCATATGGAACAATGGATGCACGGATAAAAAGCGTTCACCTGCAGGAAATTCTCTTTGGCCCGCAATTTCAATAAAATAATGATGTAAGTTTTTATGTCCAATTACACATGCTTTCGCCTGTCCAGTCGTTCCTGAAGTAAATAAGTAAATTGCATCATCATCTTCATGAACCTCTACGTTCGGTTCTGTCATTGGCTGTTCTTGTAATGTTAATTCAAATGAACCAAAGCCTTCTTCTGTCGTTTTCATTACATAAGGAATTTCTTTAACAGCATCAATCTTTAATAACACTTCACTAAATTCTTCATCAATAACTAACACTTTTAATTTCGCTTCTTTTACAATCGTTTCTAGTTCATAAACAGTAAGCTGATGATTTAGCGGAATACATACCGCTCCAATTTTTAAACTTGCCATCATAACGCTTGGAAACGGGTGATTATTTTTGCATAGTATTCCTATACGATCCCCTCTTTGCACACCATTATGTAACAAATAATGTGCCAGCTGATTTACTCGTTCATTATACTGCTGAAACGAATACCTTTTCTCTCCGCCTACAAGCGCTTCCAAATTTGGTGATTGCATTGCTCTTTTTTGTAATAATTTTTGCATCGTTCTCAAGTAAAACTCCCCTTTATATATGTTAGATTTTTTATTTTATCAGATTAACTATTAATTTACTAAAGATTACACTTAGTGAATATAAAATCAATAAAAATAGCCATCTACTTAACAAGTAAATGGCTATTTCCTCTTATATATTAGAATACTCCTTATTCATCACATATCGTACATACTCAGGTGCACTTTTATCAATCTCTTCATCACTTAATTTATATTCGGCACCATATAAATAAAATGAAGGTATAAATTTCATATCTGTATATAAGCACGTAGCTTGAAATGGTTTCGTTAACTCATCCATCGTGATTCCGCTATTTTCATAGTCTTTTTCTAATCCACCTATAGAAATAGCTACCCCAAACTCTTTCCCCTTCACTTTATCCCCTTTTGATCCGTAAGCAAATCCATATGTTAATACATCGTCAAACCATTTTTTCAATAATGGTGGTGAGCTGTACCAGTAGAGTGGAAATTGAAATATATATCGGTCGTGTTCTACTAACAGCTTTTGTTCCTCTTCCACATTAAACTCCCAATTCGGTGCCACTTTATACAATTCATGCACCGTAATTTCATCCGAATATTTCTCAAGTTCTTCAATCCATCTTTTATTAATTTTTGATTTTTCAATATCAGGATGTGCTACAATTACAAGTGTTTTCATCATCTTCCATCCCCTTTATAAATTAATCAATCCTTTACGTATTAGTATGAATGAGTCACATATAATTGAAAAGTACGTACTTTAAAGTGCTATAGGAACCTTAAAGTACCTGTGGAGGTGTTATATGAATCAAAATGAAGACTGCCCAATTGCAACGACACTCGATGTAATTGGTGGAAAATGGAAAGTTCATATTTTATGTGTTTTGATGGATGGAAAAATGCGGACAAATGAAATCCGGCGAGAAATCCCAAACATTACGCAAAAAGTTCTTACACAACAACTTCGGCAACTTGAAGCTGATGGCATTATCTATCGTACTGTATATCAAGAAGTACCACCAAAGGTTGAATACACAATAAGTGAATACGGGAAATCTTTAATGCAAATTATGGATGAACTATGTGAATGGGGAAAAGATCATCAAATGAAAAGATTACATGACTAACAGAACATTACCGTCTTTATTAAATCTTCTACATTCATATTAGTAGTTCAATATTTCTACTGAAATGTTATATTAGTGGGACTCCAACAACTCTTAATTTAGAACCCCAAATCTTTCAGAAGTAAAAAACAATAACATTGATCTATAAATATTCTTTATAACAAAAGTATCCTATACTTTTTACCTTATATTTAACTCGGACACTTTTTATTAATTGAACCGCATCCTAGTTGTTAGACATATAATCAACAATTTGAGATGTGGTTTTATTATGCCTAGAAAAATACAGGTTATCTCATAGTCATAGTAAAACATCGTCACTGCATTTGACACTATATATATTGATCACCGCTAATCTTTTAAAATATCCCCTTATGAATGTATCCTTTTGCGAATTATAGCAATAACAAATATAAATTACCTGTATAATAATCTGAAGTGGAATATGCACAAATATCGGGACTTTCTTCAATCCTAGTTCTACATGCTCCATATAATTAACAGCAATCATAAGTGATAGATGGACTATAATTGTTTCCTGTTTTCAGAATTCACTTCATATAAAGGAACATCTTTAATACTAATTATTTTAATAGCACTCTTTTCTTAACTGTCGCTCTAGTAACTGGTCGATGGGGTTTCTTTTTTGGGAGCTTAATGGCTAGTTTTATTAGTCGGATAACAGCTCTCATCAACTTTAATAATCATGACTGCAGACAAAATACTTTGCAAAGAGTTTCTGTACAAGGTGTTTTTTCACATAGACTTACCAAATAGCATTTTTATAAAAAACTTCTCACATTTAAATTGGACAAGCATATTTTATTATATGGGGACTCCCTACTCATAGAAAACTACCTTTCTATTCTAAGAGCACGCATATTTGTGTGCTCTTAAATTATTTACAATAAAATAAAGAGTTTATTAATTTTCTTAATTCACTATCGGAAAAGTACCCATAATAATATCTTTATATTTATCTATTATTTTTTGATTTTTATAAAACTATATTATTTTGGAGTTGGTTAATACGTTACAAAAAGCTGATCGTGTAATCATTATGGTCCCTCCATTTTCACAAGTGTTTGTTACATTTTACTCATCATCAGGAGAACTTCTTTCATCACAAGTCTTATCTAATACCTCTCCATATCCTGTATCAATGTATGCACTTAATGAAATGGAAAGCGAATTATTTGAAGTCGAGTTAAAACCACTACTACTTCATTAAAACTACGAATAGCAGAAAGACCTTTACAACTCCCACATAGAACTACAGTAGTAGCATTTTTACCCCAAATAGCACAAGCAGAAGAATCTGCAGCAGTAGCCATTACATATCAATGCTATCCAATGGCTACTGCTGCAGACACGCTATACAGCTTTAACTACACACTTACTATGTAGACTTCTCCTAGGAACTTCATTTTAGTTTCCAAGGAAACTAAAATGAAGTATAATTATATATGTACAATAGATAGCATTTATAAATCTATTTACATTTTTACATTAGCTCTTAAACAATTAAATAAATGGAGGGTATGATATGGACAATTATTATGATGTAGCGATAGTTGGTGGTGGTCCAGTTGGACTTATGGCAGCATGTGAATTAGCTATCCAAGGCGTAAAAGTTGTTGTTTTAGAGAGAAGATTAGACCGGGTACGAAATTCTAGAGCACTCACACTACACCCCCGCTCCTTAGAATTGATGGCTATGAGAGGTATTGCAGATCGATTTTTAGCTAGAGGCAAGAAATTAAATACGAGTCATTTTGCTGCCTTAGATACAAGATTAAACTTTAAAAATTTAAATACTGATTTTCCGTATACACTTTTTATTCCCCAATCTATTACAGAAGAAATATTAGAAGAACGTGCATTAGAATTAGGTGTAGTCATTAAACGCGGGCATACTCTGAAAGACTTAAAACAATATGAAACATTCGTACAACTAGAAATAGAACAAAGAGAAACAATATCTATAATAGAAGTTCCATATGTAATAGGAGCTGATGGAGCAAGAAGTAAAGTTCGTGAATTATCAAATATACCGTTTAATGGAACAAACACAACAACTACTGCTATATTAGGTGATGTTATTTTAGAAGATATACCAGATACTCCATTTTTATCTACTTCTAATATAAATGGGATATTAATGATGGTACCTATTACACCTGATGTATTTCGTTTTGCAATTGTTGATTCTAAGAATCAGACAATACCCGTTCATGTTGCTGTTACAGAAAAAGAGTTTATAGATAGTATTTATAGTATTACAGGTGAACATCTTCCAATTAAGAGCACAATATGGCTTTCTCGTTTTGGCAATGCAACCAAACTAGCAAATACTTATCAACATAAGCGTGTATTCTTAGCAGGGGATGCAGCACATATTCATTTCCCTGCTGGAGGACAAGGTTTGAATGTAGGTCTACAAGATGCTTTTAATATAGGCTGGAAATTAGGACTCGCAATAAAACAAAAAAAATATGAAAGCCTATTAGAAAGTTATCATATTGAAAGACATGCTGTGGGAAAACAATTTTTCAAGGAAGTACAAGCACAAGAACAATTAATGATAAACTTTTCAAACGCAGGAATGGAATTAAGGGATTTATTTTCGCACCTACTTACATACCCCGAGATAAATCACGATTTATCTGAAAGAGTAAGTGGCTTAGGGATAATGTATTCGTCGATGCACGATACAGAAGGGCATCCATTAATAGGAAAAAGATGTACAAATCTCACTATTTCTTCTCTAAATAAGAAAAGTTATAAACTCTTTGAATTAATGAAAGATGGTAACTTTATTTTATTAATTCACCCTTCTTATATAGATAAGATAAATAAAATGAATATTGATTCGCACATAAAGGTAGTTGTAGGAGAAATACAAGATTCCGAGTTAAAAAATATAGATACCATTTTGATTCGACCAGATGGTCACATAGCCGACATTGAGTATACCAAGATAGATAACTGGGAATATTCCTGAAAAACGATTATCAATTGTATTAGTGATACAAGATAAATTCACTTTTATAAAACGAAAAGAATCCTATTTATTTAGGATTCTTTTCGTTTTACCCATCTCACTATTTATAAAAACATGTCTACAAGGGAAAAATACTAAACTTACAGTTAACTATAAAATTCCACTCCAATGAACTATAGAAAACTTCCACCTACATACTCTCATGCTCAAAAACATTTGTCTCTATTTCATATAAAGTATGATAAGCATCCATAAAGATAAAGCACAAAGGATAGCAAGCACTATACGAGTAGATAGCACTCTTACTTCAAAATCGGTTTTCTTGGATGGTTCAGGATATGCAATTACATAAATCCCTTTTAATAGTGCGAGCCATGCAATAAGTGTAATGAGTCCCTGCCAATTAAGTGTCCAAACATTATGTAGGATAACTGTACCTAACCCGAGGAAAATTGATAGAAAGCCATACATAATTCCAAATCCTCTGTCTTCTACCACTAACTTTTTCAGTTCACGTAGTATAGATGGTCGCATAAAAAGTATTCCTGAGATGATAACCGTTATCCATCCCCAAAAAAATCCTAAAAAAAGGCTTACCTCCATTGTTACTTCACTCCTTTCAATTACATTTATATTTCAGTTCTTTTCCCTTTAGTATTAGATCTATAGATAAAAAACTAAAAATGTAGCTTTGGAGTAAAGTCGTACTCTTTATAAAACATTTCATGTGTACATAAATGATCCTTCACCTTACTAATTTTTAATAAAATAATATTAAATTTAACAAGGTAAAAATCATACAATATTATTAAATAAAATAATCTAATTAAGAAGTATAACAAATTAATAACCAGTCTACATACAACTTATGTTAGTAAGAAAATCACATACACTTATACATATTACTTTCGTATAAAATCTTAAAAATTGTAGTCATAGAATTACTTTAGCATCATCTTCTTAATGTCTAGACAATCAGTATTTAAACTAAACATGCTAATATTGATTTTGTGCGACTGTCAGTTACTTCATAATAAATTTCTAATCCTTTCCGAGTACCTGTAACCATTTTAGTGGCTTTTAGTTTAGATAAATGTTGACTAATTGTACTTTGAGGCATTTGTAATGTTTCATACATTGTTGTTACATTAGTAGGGCCTTTTGTTAGCATTATTTCTACTAAAGATAAACGGACAGGATGTGCCAATACTTTTAACACTTCAGTGATTTCTACGTACATTTCTTTATTCATTTTCATATTTCTTACTCCCCTTTTATGTAAACATTATTGATATCCATATATATAATTCGAAAGGATATAAGATTTTGTGTCCGTCATTTAAAAAAAAATAAAAAAACTTTAGTCCAAAAACTAAAGTCAACTTACTAAAACTAATGAAAAAGAGAGCAGGTCAACTGCCCTCTTATGATGCCTCCTTATGTTCCGCGGAATGCTTAACACTCCCCATTCTCTTTAATTTATTCCATCCTACCGCTACTCCTCGAATAGATGAGAATATAGATTTAATGACAACATAAGTCATAAATTGACGATAAATAAAGCGTTGTAAAATTAACCACACTAACGGTTTAGGGTCCTCTTTCTCTAATTTAAATGCAAACAGAGATGCAAAAAGGTCTAATAAAAAGAATACAAGATAAAACCCTAACACTTTTAGCGGATTGCTACCAAACAGCCCCATAATCATTAAAATATCTGCAAAAGGAGCAATGAATTGCAGAACATATTGGAATAACCACATGTTAGGCAATGCAATAAATCCTAACGTTTTATGTTTTGTATGAAACACTGCTTTTCGATGTTTCCAAAGACATTGGAGTGTACCATATGACCAACGATATCGCTGTTTAATGAGACTTTTCACATCTTCAGGTGATTCCGTAAAAGCATAGGCCTTTTCTTCATATACAATTTTATATCCTTGACGTAAAAATGTAATAGTAAGATCCGTATCTTCTGCTAACGTATCCTCACTTAAATATCCAGATTCAACTACATTTTTTTTACGCCATGCTCCAATAGCTCCTGGAACTACTGTAATACAATTTAACTCATCAAAAGCTCTACGTTCTAAATTAAACCCGGTAATATACTCAACATGTTGCCAAGTAGTTAACAAGTTTCGTCTATTTCCCACTTTGACATTACCTGAAACTGCCGCTACATTCTGATTTTCAAAGTGTCTAATCATGAGAGAAATAGCGTCTTGCGCAATAATAGTATCCGCATCTAAAGTGACAATAATCTCTCCTCGAGATTGTTGAAACCCTAGGTTCATTGCCGATGATTTCCCGCCGTTTTCTTTCTGAATGAAACGAACTTTAGGGTGTTTATAAAATGTTTCTTGCATTACTTTTGACGTACCATCTGTCGATCCGTCATCCACAACAATAACTTCAAATTCTCCATACTTACTATCCAAAATTGAGCGAATTGTCTTAGCTATCACCTTTTCTTCATTATATGCTGCTATGACAACACTAACAAAAGGTTGGTAGGACGAATTAATAGAGCGAGATAACGTTTTTCTTTTTTGCTTCCATGCAAAATAAATTAAGAATAAGAATCGAAAAATCCCTAATCCAATAGCAATATAAAAAATAGTTGTTAATATATGTTTAAAGTATCCCGCCCCTGAAAAGACAGCTTTATTGTAAAGTAAATATTGCTCACCCTCAGAAGAAACTGGGGGCATAATTTCATCTCGTTCTTTATTCATTAAATCTGAAATTGTTACAAAACTATATCCATGCTTTTTAAGCTCTTTAATAATGATCGGCAATGCCTCTACCGTATGGGTACGATTCCCTCCCGCATCATGGAGAAGAATAATATTTCCCTCTCCCTTATAAACGGGATTAAGAGCACGCTTTACTAATTCATTAGTTGATGGTGTTGCCCAGTCCTCAGGATCCACTTTTTCTGCTACCATTGTATAGTTCATATTTTGTGCCCGTAAAATAGGCAATATTTCATTTGAGGAATCCGGGTTAGCATCCGCTTCGTATGGTGGCCTAAACAAAACTGTAGAATGCCCAGTTATTTCCTGGATCAGACGTTGCGTCGTATTAAGTTCTACTTTTGTTCGTAGTAAAGACGTATCAGCTACGTTAGGATGCTTGAAAGTATGATTGCCAATTTCATGCCCTTCATCGTATATTCTTTTTACAATACTAGGATTTAGTTGCGCGTTTTCACCAAGGACAAAAAAAGCAGCTTTTATTTTATTCTCTTTTAATATATCTAAAATTTCCGGCGTATATTTCGGGTCTGGTCCATCATCAAATGTTAATACTACTTGTTTCCCTTTGGGTTTTCCATATCGTTGCACTTCGTATGCAGATGGTAAAGATTGATATACTTCATCTGTAAGATAACCATCTTTGCCTACTTTAAAATCTCTCAATCCATTTTGCTTTTCATTCTCAATCTGTAAAATTTCACCTTGTCCAGCATAATTCACTTCATCTAAACTAGTGATTTTATGTAATACATCAGGATTTTTTTGTGCCTCAATCGGATTTTTTAAAACTTTCCATATTGTAGGATCTTCTGCTCCTAATCTCCATAACGCAAACCCCTTTGCATTGTTGTCCATTGCGATTTTCACTTGATTATAGAGAGTAACACTGTCTAAGAACCAAGCAGTATGTTCTTTCTCTCCTGTTTTATATCTAAAATAAGGATTTCCACTCATGTTATCCCATTGAATTTTCATATTGGAATCATTCGCCATTGTCATAACTTCTGAAAAAGTTAAAGACTTCGCAGGTTTTTTACTATTTACTTCCCAATCATATCCGTAGTTACCGAAAGCAACTATAAGTTTATTAGACGGAATATTCAGTTCATTCAATGTATGTTGGAACCACTTATTTGAAGCAATTGGTCCTGGTTCCCCCGCTCCATAGTGCTCATCGTACATCATTACAATCATACGATCTATTATTTTTGCTAATGCACCATAATCAAAAGCCTTATCATTAGCTGGAACATCTTGTGTAACGAGCAAATCATGTTTATGAAAGACCGTAGTAAGTTCTTTCATAAAATTTGTTAAGTTTTCTCTATCACTTTCAGGTACGGCCTCAAAGTCAATATTAATACCTGAAAACTGATTCTTTTCAACTTGTTTTACTAAATCATTAATAAATTTCGTCTTCACATCATTCGGCGAATTCAATAACTTATGAATAAGCTCACTATCAGGTCCAGAAGCTTTTTCTGTATAGTTAGTAAGTAACGGCATAATTTTCACAAGATTTTTTTGCGCTAGTTTTACAATCTCTGGTTTTATCTCACTTCTAATCGTTAAATCTTCTTTTAAATGATACCATTCTGGTACTAACGTGGTTAATGAATCAATATTTTCTTTTAAAGACGCTGTACTATTTTCATCCCAATTTACATAAAAACCATACACTTCTTTAGGTTGTTTACTATCGTTCGTCGGATTTACCAAATTTTTATTATCCTTCATTTCGGTACTTGGTTTGACTTCTTCCTTCTTTAACTGCTCGTCACTAAGCTTTTGATTAATTGGTACAAGTTTCGTATCTTGTTTTACAGTAGGATTCATATTTGGAATTTCTGGTGTTGTAAAAATACTTTGAAAGAAAAAATAAAATACAATACTTACGCTAACTATTGAGATACATAGAAACGAGATAAAAGCTATGTTTCTCCTTCCTTTCGGATCATAAAAAATAGGTTTTGATTTATCTTTCTCTTGTTGAATGTTTTTCTCCATTATATTCCTCACATACTCCTTCTTAATAGAACTATAGAATAATAAAGTGCAACTTTAAGCAGCCCAACTCCCACCTAACTTCTTTGCCCCAGCCAAATTTTGAGATGGGAGTTTTACTGCCCGCAATAGCGAGATAACTCCTTTTCGCTTTAAAATGAATCTCCCACTTCCATATTTCTATTAATTCTTCTTTTCATTCCCTTACTGGTGCCCTCTATTCTCTTGTTGAGACCCCCTACCATTGTTCCCTTGCCCGTTTCCAACATTCTCTTTCTGGGATCCTCTTCCGTTGTTACCTTGCTCATTCCCATTATT
>NZ_VEDW01000004.1:53896-324452 GCF_007678085.1 Bacillus cereus
ATTATTCCCCTGTTGGGATCCTCTTCCATTGTTACCTTGCTCATTCCCATTATTCCCTTGTTGGGATCCTCTTCCATTGTCCCCTTGCTGATTTCCATTATTCCCTTGTTGGGATCCTCTTCCGTTGTTACCTTGCTCATTCCCATTATTCCCCTGTTGGGATCCTCTTCCATTGTTACCTTGCTCATTCCCATTATTCCCTTGTTGGGATCCTCTTCCATTGTTACCTTGCTGATTTCCATTATTCCCTTGTTGGGATCCTCTTCCATTGTTACCTTGCTCATTCTCATTATTTCCTTGTTGGGATCCTCTATTTTCTTGCTGAGATCCTCTTCCGTTATTTCCTTGCTGTTGTCCATTATTTTCTTTTATTTGCCTAGATGGCTGTTCCTCTGTTTTCTTTTGTTCTTGATGTTCTGGCTTCTCATATTTTTTGTCTTTTACAGAAGACAAATCTGGTGATACATAAGGAGATGACTCCGGCTGTGATTGCACTTCTTCTTCGTTTTCCACCGGATTAGACGGCGTGGCAGGAGGCGTAAGCGGTTTATTCTTCTCATTCTCTTGCTTTATATAAACCCCTGTCCCAATTCCTGCTTTCTTGGCATTCTCGCGTACTTGCATCGTACTGGTTTGATATACGACTGTAACATGTTTTATCGCATACTCTTTCTTTAATTCCTGCATAGCCTTTTCCAACTGTGGTTCAAGCAACTTGTCCTTTGCAACAGCTGTTAACATAACTTCCTTATCATTCGTTAAGTACTTATCTTCTTGACTCAGCTTTATAATAGTACGTATTACGTCTTGCACATGTTTATTTTCCCATTGCTTCATTTCTTTTAAAATACGCCTTCCATCATCATTACAAGCTCGCAAATCTATAACACGAAGATCCTTCGTTACGCTCGCCTCTAAACTTGGATTTATATCAACTGAAACATAAGCAAAAGCTTTTTCTTCCGGTTGGTTGTAGAAAAACAGAAACACACATAGACAACAAGTAACAAGTATTGATGCAGGCTTTAAAAAAGGAGGCATTGTAAAACGCGGTGACCTTTGTTCTTCTTCATCAAACGAGATTTCCTCCCCAACCATGTAAGAGTGCGCTTTTCTTTTAAACGTAATAAACTCTCCATTTGGAGTTAATACAACTACGTTATGTTTTTTTATATCCATTACAATTCCTTTATTCATCATTCTTCCCCCCTCTTATGTAATCAAGAATATATGTATAGTTGTTTGCAAAGATAATACACATTGCAATAATGTATTTTCTATGTCGCTCCAACGTTTTACGACTTACCCTAACACGCGGTTCAATATGTTTAAGCGGTAATTTTTTCTTTCGGAACAGATCTTCCATCATTTCCTCTTCTTTTATAATAATCTTCACAATCTCTATTAAGTGTTCACGCGTATCACGATGCTTAGGAGATTCTTTAGCAAGCTCTAAAAATGTGATTTTAAACTCAGCTAACACAGTTTGAAAATGAAGAATTTCCTCCTTACGGTTACTATTTTCCATCTCTTTCATATACTCCGTAAGTGATACTTGCATTTCTAACATTTCCTCTTGCTCATCTTCTTTTAAAAAGACAAGGTTATGCTTTGACTCCTTGCGTATATAGTCAATTACATCTCTTTTTATAAGAAGATCAGCAAACGCTAGAAAAGATTTCCCCTTTTTATATGAATACTTTTCTATTGCTTCATTAAATGCAAACAATCCAATACTATATTCATCATCCTGTTCTGTAATATATCGGCGGCAGACAGACGAGATTGATTTTCTAATAAACGGCTGATACTGCACGATAAAAGCTTCTTTATCTTCTTCGTTATTTTGTATGTTATATACGATATCTTCTATTTTTGGTTTTCTTAAGATCTTCATTACTAAACTCAACACTTGTAATCTCCCAGCCTCCTTCACATAGCAAAATGGTCACTAAACAAGTGATCATTCAACCACATTTTGTTAGTACTTTTCTTTGAGCTTGTCTTCTTGCTCATATTTTTCAAAAACGACTTTCCTCATCGTTTTCTTAATGATTATTCTGTTCTGTTTATATAAAAGTTAAATCTGCATTTTCATTTCTTATATTTTTTGCTTGCCCTTTTTCTATTTTATCTGCAATCTTTAAATAACTCTTCTCTATATTTCTGGTAATTTCAGCCTTTTCTCTCGGCTTCCTCAATTAATCTAGCAATTTTATTAACACTTCAATATTCTCTCATAATCATTTTTCTTCTCTATACATATTCGGAGGAATACAAAGTTTTATGGGGGTCAAAAAATATTTTTATAAAAAAATAAAAACCATTGATTTGAAAAAAGGCTAATCAATGGTTTTCTTATAATATCTATTAAATTAAGTTGGACTTTCATTATATGTAAGAATATCTACTGTTCTCACTATTTCCTACCGATTTTCTCTATTGTTATCTTTCTTGATTATCATAATATGTCTTATCTGCATATTTTTGATTATCTCCTTTTAGATAAGCTAATATTACTTTTGGATTTTTAAGTAAGTCCCAGTCTCCATATATATCAAATTTTCTTCACGAAGTGCGTTTTTTCGACGTACAAAAGGAATTACATAACTCATTAGTTGACTATCTAATGAGTTATCAATATCCGTTTCTAGTTTTTTAACTCTGTAACAGATGCAAGGCTAACTTCTTACAATATGAAACTAAGGCAATTGTTTAACATATGTATCGCTATGACATATGCAAGGGATCTTTTAGAAATTAGATAAGCAATAGTAAGTATCACCGCGCCTGGTAAATAAATGGCATAATCCGAAAGCTGGTTCGTATGAAGGAATGTAAAGATTAGAATCGAAATGATAGATGCAATAGCAGTACCAATATAATGTGAAAAGCGATTTATTAAAATATAACGAAACACAATTTCTTCAAGTATTGGACCCAGAATACCAAATACAAGCAATGTAAATATAAGAGATACCTCCCCACCCCTTTCAAGGAGCTGTTCTTGATTCTCTGGCTGACCAGTTGCTAGAAAATGCATAATAGAATTTTCAATAATCATCATAAGTAAAACCACCATAGGAATACTCACTATTTTCAAAATTGTTTTCTCTTTAAAATAAGTAAAACTTTGAATGATTTCTTTCCTAAAGAAAATTATTCCTACAATAGCAGATACAGTAAAACCGATGGCACTAAGAAGAAATTCTGATTCAACTAAATTGACATTAGTTAAAAGTGATATGCCAAATAATATGAACAAGCCAATTTGAAATGGTACAAACAGTGTAAAGATTACTAACATAATAAGTTCTTTTTTATTCATTTTTATAAAGTTCATTTTGTTATCCTCCTAATTAAATTACCTACAATCTTTGATTTTTCTTTCTGCATAAAGTTCTCCTTCCAAAATATATTCATACAAGTTAACAGACCGAACGGTCCGGTCCGGAATATAATGATACTATAAGTTTCTAGTTTTTTAAACCCTTTTTACAAATGATTAACAAAATAGAAAAAAGCAAATATATTTATAACTCGGTTTCTTATTTACAATCACATTCCAGTACTCATTAATTATTTCTTTTATAGAATGAAGTGATCAGGCTTTTATCCACAAGAACTGCGAGAGATATTATTATATAAGAAGTAAAAGTGGGAGTAGTTCAAACACTTTAGCTAAACATATTGATGAAGATTATATATAATACTCATATGTCTATGCACTCAAATTAACTATATATTTTTACATCTTCTACGATTTTAGGTAAAATTAGTTTTCTAACATGAATAAATTAAACAATTGATCATGTTATTTTTGACAGAAAATTCATTTAAAAATTATAAATAATACAATTTGATTAACCTCTGTTCAAACTGTACTATTTGAGGTTTCCATAAGATAGGAATTGATACTATATTTTTGCTTCACACTTATTTATACTTACAAAAAAATAGAGGATAAACATTACCTGGAATATTAAGCTCGGTTTTATTAGGAGGACTACAAAGCATGACTAAAGTTGATACGGTAAAGGAAAAAATTATTGAAACATCTTTATATTTATTTAATACTAATGGGATAACTCGCACATCCATCCAGGATATAATGACAGCTACTGAACTACCTAAAGGGTCTATTTATCGTAGATTCAAAAATAAAGAAGAAATTGTCCTTGCTGCCTACGACAAAAGTGGTGAGATTATGTGGGGGCATTTTCATAAAGCAATGGAAAATAAAAAGACAGCAATCGATAAAATTCTTGCAATTTTCCTTGTATATCAAGATGCAGCTAATAATCCCCCTATTGCTGGAGGCTGTCCATTGCTTAATAGCGCAATTGAAAGTACTGGCGTATTCCCAGAATTACAAACAGCAGCAGCAAAAGGTTATGATGATACAGTAATGTTAATGGCTTCTCTCATAAAAGAAGGAATAGAGAAACATGAACTTAAAGAAGATATAGACATTAGATCGCTCGCTTCTTTTCTTGCATCTTCAATGGAGGGCGCTATTATGGCAAGTCGAGTATCGAACGATAATATCCACCATCAGTATTTTATTGAACAAATAAAACATCATCTTTTCTCTTATTCTAGATAAGTGAGAACTTGCATTGCTTGCATTCAATTTTTATAGGCTTAAATTGAATAAACCCCTCTCATAAAAAGTATCTTCTGTTTATGAGAGGGGTTTATTCATATATTTATATAAAAAATGGCATTCCTTCCGTAACATAAAAAAGATCTTCAAATTTTTAGATACTCCTACTGTCGGCGTTCAAAAGCAAGACGTACAGCAAGACCCGTTAATACACTTGCCATAAGCCAACGCTGCACTCGCAGCCACGTTGGGCGTGTGCCAAACCATGTAGCAATTTTGCTTGCTGTAAACACAATTAGAAGGTTGACTATAAAACTAACAGTGATTTGCGTAAGGCCTAAAACTGCACCTTGTAGAAGTAACGATCCCTTCTCAGGATCTTCAAATTGAGGTAACAGTGACACATACAAAATAGCAATCTTTGGATTTAGAAGATTAGTCATAAGTCCCATTAGAAATAAATTCCGTGGTGGCTCATTAGAAATAGTACGAGGTTCCATAATAGAAGTAGCACCCGGTTTTATCGAATTCCAGGCGAGCCAAAGCAAGTAAGCGGCACCTGCCCACTTGACTGCTTCGTAGACAGCGGGTACTGCAAGGAATAGAACTGTAAGTCCGAACATTGTTGCGATTATATAAATGACAAATCCGAGCATAATGCCCAAGAGAGAAATAAATCCTGCCATACGTCCTTGCGTAATGGAACGAGAAATGAGATAAATCATATTAGGCCCTGGTGAACAAACCATGCTAAGCGAAACAATTGCAAAGGCTAACAAAGTACTAAAGCTCACCATAACTCTTCCCCCTTCATGTTACATAAAATTTCCTATTGTACATTTTATCATGATTAAGGAGAAAAAAGATTAATATCAGTCGATGTAACTAAGTAATATAATCGGATCGAATTTATGGTAATGATATACCTCTTCTTCTCTTAAACAGAGATTTAAAAATAACCTATCCATAGTGATACTACAGCAACTACTAACAAAGCAAAACAAATTGTGATATTTCGAATCCACTTTTGTATATCATCAAAATATCGTTCTATAAATATAGCGTTGATATAAACGATAAGAAATAAAACAACGAAAGTAAAGGAACCGAATTTATCGTTAAATTTCTCATTGGTATATGTGCTTACATGAAGGAATAGAAAAACAAACACTACTATGAATAGCTCAAATATCCTTTTTTTATTCAAATCGCCACCACCTTACATTAATTTCCTTTTATTCCATTTTACCAGAACATAATGTGTTGCAGCATGAATATTTTATCATGTCAAAAAGGCTAACAATTCAAGATTGTTAGCCTTTACTTTCCATATTCGTACCTTTTATTACTTTACTTCCTAACAACTGGAATCCACATTTCACCATATACTAAGCCGTCTCTCTGTCCCATCTCAACCGTTGTATTTGGTCCCCCAACATAAGCAAACTCCGTTGCTTCTCGTAAAGCTTGACCGAAGGCAATGCCAGTCAGCTTATTACTTAGCTCTTCAGCCGTTTTGTCTTCCCCTTTTACTACTAAGTATTCTCCCTTCGGAAACTGGATCACTCTAGATTCTTCTTCTATTTGTGCTTCTGTCATGACACCAGCATAATACATCATCTTGTTATTCACCGCTTCGCTAACAGAAAAAATGTATTCATTTGTAGCGAGAGCTTTTAAAGTGTCCAACCTTCCATCTTCTTTAACAGCTGACCAAAAGTCTTCCTTTTCTTTATTTATTCCCGCAAAGTCTGTGTATTCGCTCTTAATTTCAGTTCCAATACCTAACACAATAAAGCTATCTTTTTCTTCAATCGTATAATTTTTCATATTCAAAACCTGCCTTCTTTTAAAATGAATCAAATGATTTATCTTTTCATCTGATACGTTTATAATATCTTTAAATCATGTCAAAAAATGATACTGTTTAGGAGACTCAAATGAAAAAAGTTGAACGGATTAATACAATTATGCGGTATATCAACAACCGCTCCCACTTTACAATTACTGAAATCATACGAGAATTTAACATATCACGATCGACAGCTATTAGAGACATTAGAGAAATTGAAGCTATGGGCATGCCACTTGTCGCTGAAGTTGGGCGAACTGGTGGATATTTTGTCATGCATAATTCTATCCTGCCCGTTGTTCGTTTTACTGATAACGAAGTCAAAGCACTTTTTATTGCCTTTATGGCTACAAGAAATCAACAACTTCCCTACCTAAAGAGCCGCCAGTCTTTAGCCGAAAAACTACTAGGACTCATCTCAGAAACACAGCAAGATGACCTTGTTGTTTTAAATCAACTCTTACTTTTTGAAGGGACTAATCCTCATAATCCCGATTTACTTGAGCTTTCTGACCTCCCCCACCCTATGTTAGAAAAACTCATCCAAATCCTTCTTTTGGATAGACATTTATTGATTACAACCAAAGAAGAGAAAGAAACCAAGTCTTATCCTATTTATTTACTTCATCTTTATAAAGAAAAAGGCAATTGGACCATTGAAGGATTTGACTTAAAAGCAGAAAAGAAGATGATGTTTCCTGTCGATGACCTTATCAATATCGAACCGTACACGCCGAAAAAGAGATTAAATAAGAAAAAGATTTTAGAAAAACTCAGTAAGAAGGACGAAGCAATTAACCTTGTACTTGAACTTGGTCCAAAAGCAATTGCCCAGTACAAAAAATACCATCCTTTCAAAGTTTCTATATCTTATACAAATCCTTACCAATCTACAGCTATTTTAAAAACATTTATCGATGTTCACAATTCCGATGAAGTGACAGAGATGACAAATTGGCTACTTTTCTTAGGGAAAGATCTTACAATCAAGGAAATGCCTGAAGAAGTATTAAACGATTTCCAAGAGAGGTTATGTTTATATTCACCATAAGCAGCGATCGGTTACACCTGAAAATATTGAATTTAATTCGTTACCAGTTGTCCATATTTTTAAGTTCCTAGGGAAAACATTGTATTTGCTATCAAAGCTAAACGAAGCTTCTAAGAATAATACAATAAAAAGGTGTGAACTAGCTTTTAGTTCACACCTTTTTATATTAGAGTTTACTATACATACATTAAATTGCTTGTTTAAGATTTAAATGTGGATTTGGTCCATACTTATTCTCACCTTCGTCACTTTCAATGATACAAAACACAAGTAGAACCGCTCCTCCAAATGGTACCAAATTTAATAGCTGCCACCATCCTGTTTTTCCACTATCATGTAATCGACGAGCTTCCACTGCCAGAGTAGGAACGATAAAAATTGCTATATATAGCAAAGTAATATTGGCTCTTAAATAGAAGACAGACGGAGAATATGAGGCAAAATATATTAATGACCAAAACGTAACCTTATTAACTAAAGTAAAAATCCAGTACTCTTTTCTCGTTGCTCTCCCACTAAATTTCGCATAGTTTTTGAGAGCATATAAATACCATTTCATTTGAATCTCTCCCTTTTCCATCCCCTAAACAATTAATATATACATTATATACCTTATAAGTATAAATATAACACATTACAACTATAACCTCTATATTTATATAGAATATTCTGTTTATTCTTAAGTTATTTTAGTTAAGCTTTACATACCATATTTCATGGCATTTGTATTCAATTCATTATTCTCCTATTTACTTTAAAACTATTACAATTAAGTGAAGTATGAATGTATTATTAAAGCACGGAAAATCTCCCCGTGCTTTTTCAAAAATATATATAATTTCGGATGACTTAATTCACTTACCCTAACTGACGTTTAAATGCTTTACTAGCAAAAAAGTACGAGATAATCATGATCCCTACGCACCAAGCAAGTGCAATCCAAATATCGTTACCAACAGTCCCTTCATATAAGAGGGCACGAATCGCATTCACAATTGAAGTTACAGGCTGATTCTCTGCAAATGCACGAACAATTTTTGGCATCGTTTCAGTAGGTACAAATGCTGAACTAATAAATGGTAGAAAAATTAGTGGGTACGAGTACGCTGTCGCTCCCTCCATTGACTTCGCTTTCAACCCTGGAATGATAGCTAGCCATGTGAGCGCTAGCGTAAACGTTCCTAGTATTCCAATTACTGCAAGCCATTCTAGCATACTAGCACTGGAACGGAAGCCCATTAAGAGCGCAACAAGAATAACCACTACGATAGTAAGAACATTAGCAACAAGAGAGGTTAAAACGTGAGCCCACAATATCGATGAGCGCTTAATTGGCATCGTAATAAAACGTGCCATTAGCCCACTCTTTACATCCGTAAATAATCGCACAGAAGTGTAAGCCACACCGGATGCGATAGCCATTAGCAAAATTCCCGGCAATAAATAATTGACATAGTTATCCGTTCCTGTCTTTATAGCCCCGCCAAATACGTAGACAAACAATAGCATCATCATAATTGGTGTAATCGCTACTGTAATAATTGTATCCGGACTACGCATAATATTACGCATTAAGCGCCCTAGTAATACCCCTGTTTTGCTTTTCATTTACATCTCCCCCTTTTTACCGATAATCGCAAGGAAAATTTCTTCCAATGTCGGCTGCTTCTCAATATACTCTACTTTTGCTGGCGGAAACATCTCTTTCAGTTCAGTAAGAGTACCTGTCGTAATAATTTTCCCGCCATGCAAAATAGCGATACGGTCAGCCAGTTGTTCTGCTTCCTCCAAGTACTGCGTCGTGAGCAAAATTGTTGTGCCGCTGCCGGCAAGTTCCTTGACTGTATCCCACACTTCGATCCGCGCTTCCGGATCAAGTCCAGTCGTTGGTTCGTCTAGAAAAATAACTGCTGGCGCCCCAATCAAACTCATCGCGATATCAAGTCGGCGCTTCATCCCACCTGAATACTGGTCTGCCCTCTGGTTGGCCGCATCAGTCAGGCTAAATCTTGCAAGTAGATTATCAGCAACTTGGGCGGGACTAGAAACACCACGTAACTTAGCAATCATTATCAAGTTTTCCCTTCCAGTAAGCATGCCGTCTAAAGCTGCGAACTGTCCTGTCAAACTGATGCTTTGCCGAACATGATCTGGTTGTCGCTCGATGTCAAAACCGCAAATACTCACTTCACCATCATCTTGCTTCATTAGCGTCGAAAGGATATTGACCGTTGTCGTCTTTCCCGCCCCGTTTGAGCCTAGCAGCGCGAAAATTTCACCACGCTGCACCTCAAAATCCACTCCCTTTAAGACTTCTTTATCTTTAAAAGATTTTTTTAACCCTGTTATAGAAATCGCTGCGTTGCTCATATTTTTTCCCCCTTATTAAAATAGGTTACCTATACCCTCTATTTAGTATCACTTATAATCTGTATTACTTAGTAGTGGTTTAAAAATATAACTGAATAGCGATGGCGGCAATTCACATTTGTAACCAGCTAATCAGTCGGTATTACTAATTGCATTTATTTTTTTCTCAATTTCTTCATAATACTTTCATTCAAATCTTCACGATACTTAGAGACATACGTTTTAGCGTTTGTCACTAGTTCATCAGCAAAAGATGCTACGTCCTCCCCAGTAATGTCAAGCACTTGTCTGCCTTCCGCTGCACCAGCTTCAAACAAATCGATTAATTCATACTGTATGTGCAGCATATCCATTCCATTACCGGCTGAGAAATTCCACATGTAATTTTGAATTTTCTTAAACACAAACTGATAGTCCTCTGGCAGTGCTCCAACACGTGCCATCATCATTTTGTACTCTTTTTTATCACCAATTAATTTTTTAAACATTTCCAACATCTTATTTTCCTCCTTTTTTATAAAGCAGAACAAGAAACTCTCCAAATATGAGCCGGAACATTTTATATTATGAGGCTAATTTGACTTCAAGACGTTAAT
The DNA here is from genome assembly GCF_007678085.1 of Bacillus cereus. Taxonomy (GTDB): domain Bacteria; phylum Bacillota; class Bacilli; order Bacillales; family Bacillaceae_G; genus Bacillus_A; species Bacillus_A cereus_BE. The sequence goes on from NZ_VEDW01000004.1 coordinate 64,372, forward strand.
TTTTGAAGATACAAAATCCCATTTCCTCCAAAACAGTTCAAGCTCTTGACGGCCATCCTCATTTAATGAATAAAACTTACGTGGCGGTCCCATATCTGATGGTTTCTTTTCAATATTCACAAGCTTTTTCTTTTCTAATCGTACGAGGATAGTATAAACCGTCCCTTCCACGACTTCGGTAAACCCAAGATCATTCAGGTGGCGGGTAATCTCATAGCCATACGTTTCTCGGCGGCTAATGATTTCCAGTACACACCCTTCCAGTGAACCTTTCAGCATTTCAGTTAAATTTTCCATGTCCTGATCCTCCTTTACCCCCTATTCTGTCTGACTTATATTCAGTATCACAGAGTACTAAGGCGAATTTTTACTGAATAGCTTTTGAGTAAAACTACACTATTCAGTATTACTTATTACAACTACATTGTATGACTAAGTAGAGATGAATGTCAACTAATTTTCAAAATTTTTCTAAAATCCGCTATTACCTATTGTTTACTGAAAACATTTTGAAAAACAACACTACTCAGTATTACCTATTACTTCTACATTGTATGACTGAGTAGTTGTAAATGTCAACTCGATTTTTATATTTTTCTTAAATCATCTATTGCCTATTAGATACAACGCTTTTCTTTTTGAAGAAATTTCTCCACATATCTCGCCAAGAAAAGAAAATACCCCAAAACAAATATTCTACATTTTTGTTTTGGAGCGCTATAGGCTAGCTATTTTTAATAAGACAGATTATCCTTTTGTTACGATAACATCATTTCCATATCTTCCGCTGCATTTGTAATCAGTTTCAAACCGAATGTTTCTTGTAATACATCAAGCACGCCAGGTGAAATAAATTCAGGCGCCTTTGGACCGATGCGAATATCTTGAATACCAAGACTAAATAGTCCAAGTAAAATCGCAACCGCTTTTTGTTCAAACCATGATAGGACAATACTAACTGGCAATTCGTTCACTTCGCATTGAAAAGCATCTGCTAAAGCGGCTGCTATTTTCACTGTAGAAATTGAATTATTACATTGCCCTAAATCGATGTAACGCGGAATCTCTGTACCAGGTACAACACCGTAATCCACATCATTAAAGCGGAATTTCCCGCAAGAAGTCGTTAAAATAACCGTTTCTGGCGGAAGTGACGTTGCTAATTCACGATAATATTCTCCGCCTTTTCCTGGTGCATCACAACCTGCGATGACAAAGAAACGCTTAATCTTTCCTTCTTTTACCGCTTCAATAATTTCTGGAGCTAATGATAATACTGTATTATGATGAAACCCTGTTACTAACTGTTCATCCGACTCCATATGTACTTCTGGAAGTTCTAGCGCTTTTTCAATCAACGGCGTGAAATCATCACTTTCAATTTTTTGCACACCCTCTAAACCTGCAATATCATATGAAAAGAATCGATCAGAGTATGATCCTTTAATTGGCATCACACAGTTCGTTGTCGCTAATATGGCACCTGTAAATTTTTCAAAAAGACGTCGTTGATCATACCATGCCTTACCGATGTTTCCTTTTAAATGCTTATATTTTTTCAGCTGCGGATACCCGTGTGCTGGTAACATTTCAGAATGCGTATAAATATTAATTTCTTTTCCTTCTGTTTGCTTTAATAATTCTTCTAACGCAAATAAATTATGACCAGTAACTACAATTGCTTTACCTTCTACATGGTTTTGTGTAATTTGAACAGGCTCTGGAACACCAAAGTGATTCGTATGCGCCTCATCTAACAACTCCATCACTCGTAAAGCCGATTTCCCTACTTTCATAGCCATATCAATATGTTCTTGTTCATTAAAGTTAGAATTTGTTAATGTCATGTACAGTGCTTCTTGCGTTGTAGCATCTACAAATGCATCCGTATACCCTAGCTGAGCAGCATGCGTACGATAAGCCGCAATTCCTTTTAAGCCAAACACAATCGTATCTTGTAAACTTGCAATTGTTTCATTTTTACCGCAAACACCGATTACTTTACATCCGCCTGTTGGCGTTTGTTCACATTGATAACAGAACATGATCATCCCACCCTCTCCCAATCATTCCTTACAAATCAAGCATAATACCCATTAGGAAAAAAGGATGTGATATCAATCACAATAATATATAAAAATTTGTGACAGTTCACATTGTTGACATAATATTTTTATTGACACCAAAAAACATTACATAATCATATTGTTCAGGTTTTCAAATATCTAAACTATTGCTGAATCACATATAAACTAGAAAGTTAACAGAAATAGACATACAAAAACGCTATTATTTCTTTTTATTATTCAACTGAAAGAATAGCGTTTTTTCATTTTGAAGAACTATCAATTTTTTGATTAAAGATTTTATGAAAAATCACTTTATTTACAATACATTTACACTATCTTTACAATGTTTACATTATTTATATGATATATTTATATAGAATCTACTTAAGAAATTTCATTTACATTGTTATCTTTATAATCTCTGATCTGATTGATAAGAGATTATGTTATATTTTCATACCAGGGGTGAATTAGGATGACTGAAACTTTAAAAACACTTATAATGCTTGATGCTACTTACGTTGTTATAGCAATTATGACGGTACTGGTATTTGTATACTTAGAATTAAAATCTCAGTAACGTATGCAGACTTTGCATTTAAATATAGTTAGAAAAAAACGAGGAGAAATTTGTTTCTCCTCGTTTTTATATTCCCACAGTTTCTTATTTCAACAAATCTAATGTATGTAAAAGTAATCCTCTATCCCCTACTTCTCCATGACCAGGCACTACTGAATTCATATTTCCATATCGCTTCAGCACGTTCTCAATCGATGTAGACCATTTATTTACATAAGTATCAGCAACGTTTCCTAAATTTTTAGCTTCCGTAGATTTCACTAAACAGCCTCCAGCTAAAATGTTGTATTGCGGTAACCATACGACAATATTATCTTCTGTATGTCCTTTCCCTGGATAAAATGTTTCTACTTTCATATTTCCAAACTTCAAATTTGTAACGGTTTGTAAGTCTGCAAGTGGTTCTTCATATCCATTTTTCTTTGCTAGTTCTGCAGTCAATGCCGTACTATGCGCTTTTATTCCTCTTTCTTTCAACGTTTTTATTCCGCCAATTCGATCAGCGTGCGCATGTGTAATAATGACATCCGTTACACGCTTCTTAAATTTCTTTTCTACCATCTCTATTAATTCCTTCGTTAGTTTATCATCCCAAGAAGAATCGACAAGTACTAACCCTTTAGAAGTAGTAAGAACTAGGCCGTTCGAAGGAACTGCTTCTCCGTTAAAGTAACCTAACTCCGTATGAACCCATACATTTTTGTTTAACTGAGAAATTGAAATAGTTCCTGTCTCATTTTTTATTACTTTTTGCTCTAGCTTTTGTTCCGCTTTCACAGAAGAAATTGTACTAACAAATTGAGTTATTCCTAGTAAACTAACACATACCCCTAATTTTAATAATGTATTTTTCATTTTCTCCACCCTTTCTTTCAAACGAAATAGTTATTACCTATATTAGACAATTAACCTTAACAGTTTGTTCCATCTTTTTTACATATTTTTCATACCATTAATAAAAAGCGTACAAAATTTTGTACGCTTTAAAACTTAACCTTTTATTCCATAATTCTGAAACTCTTCCTCATTCCCATAAAATACATTCAAATCAATATACTTTTCTTTTCCATTATAACCCTTTAATCTCCCGCGATTCGTGTATTGCCAAAACGTCCATTTTCTCTTATCCGATAAACTCGGTTTTGTAAAAACACTACGAATCCATATATCACATTGGGGATACGCATCCTTTATATACAAATCATATGCCTCTTGAGTTGCATACAATATTACTTTCTTACCGTAATGTTTTTCTAGCATTTCAATCATGACCGACAACTCTTTCACAACATCTTCACGCTTAGGTGGATTATCTTTTTTGTTAGCATAAAACTCAACATCAATTACGGGTGGCAATGCTTGTTTATATTTTGGAACAGTTCGTATATATTGCTCTGCTTGTGTTTCACCCTTACTATCAAAACTAAAAAAATGATACGCTCCGACGCGCATACCTGTCTTATTCGCATGCGTCCAATTTTTCGAAAAGTACTTATCCACAAAAGCGCTTCCTTCAGTAGCCTTTATAAACGCAAACTTCATATTTTGCTTTTCCAACTCCCTCCAATCTATATCACCTTGATATGACGCAACATCTACACCTTTTATTTCATACTTATCCGCACTTATTTGATTCAGAATAAATATGCCTTGAAAAACTAAGTAAGCGAAAACACTCATTACACTAATTAAGGTAAAGACTCCTCCTATAATAAGCTTCTTTTTCATTCGTATCACCCATCTTTACACATTAATATTCCACTTACCATTTACGTTTATTGTTAATCCTCATTTTTTCTTCAAATGCCTTCTCTAAATCAATTTCTAACTTGTTTGCTAAATCACATACATTCCAAATGACATCAAACATTTCTAAACCAATCTCTCTTTTCGAATCTTGTATTTTATCACGCTTTAATATAACTTCCGCTAATTCACCTAATTCCGCCATCGCATACATCGTACGCTCTTCAATTGTTGTATCTTGAAATCCTTTTTCTTTACTGAAATTTAATACATATCTCTGGAATTCCACAATATTCATACTTAATCTCCCTTCATGATAAATACTCTGTTTTTCTATTACACTTAAAATCTATTTTGTTAAATTATAACATTCATACTATAATTTATTTATAGCCCTTTAACGGAGGTGTTTTCAATGGCTCTCTTCGCTTCTCCATCATTATTCATACTAGCAATCATTTCATTTGCACTAGCCTATTTCATCGGAGTTAAACAATACACTTGGCTCTTATCAGGATTCAATGAACGCCGTGTGTCAGATAAAATAAAGTTATCAAAAATAGTTGGTCTTTATAATTTAATTGCTGGTGTTATCGCTACAATTGGTAGCATCTTCCTTACTCCTAATGTAAAAATCGTATTTCCTATCATTATAATTGGACACGTTATAATCGCTGCCTATGTAAATACACGTATGGTTCAGTAAAAAAAGACCATCCAATCGGATGATCTTTTTTATAATTTATCAACATATTGCTTCGCTTCTAATAAGGAAAACCCAAAAGCCTCTCTTACTCTCTTAACTGCTGTAACTGTTTTTCCTTCTTCCATAAGCTGACGCAACTCTTTATTAATTTCAGGTTCTCTATCTACGATTCCCATTTCTTTCGAAATTAGCTGTAATCTATCTTCCATCCTCTTTAAACGTGCATCCGTTTTCTTTTCGATTCTATTTAATTTTTCAGCAATATAAATAAACCCAAAGACCGCTATCGGTATGATCATCCAAAATTCCATGACTATCCCTCCTATTAGCTTTCATTTGTTTTATTTCACTAGATTATGTAAATTTTACCACAAAAAATATTTAATGTATAATAGTAATGTACAGCATTGTTGATACAACCTTTTATTTTAGGAGGCACTTCATGAAAAGATTTTTTAAGACATTACTACAATTTGTAGTTCTTTCAATTGCACTACATTTATTATTTGATATCGTTGGCTGGCTTGTTTTCAATGCGCCAATTAAAAACAAAGTAAGCATTATTTCCTTACTAACAACCTCATGGCTAATGTACATGTACCGAGATAAATTTTTTAAAACATTCACTTCGAATTAACTAAAAAAACTTCATCGATAAAAGATGAAGTTTTTTCTTTTTCTCTCATTCTCTCTATATAACTACTGTATAATAGAACTAACATTCTGTCTTTTCAAAGAAAGGAGTCACTATGAACTTAAAAAGTAACAATATATACGAGAAAATGAACCAATATTCCGTTGCAGGTTTAAGTCTTGCCGTTATACGTGACGGCAAACTAGACGAAGCGATTACTTTTGGAACACTTGAATCTGGAACAACTAGAACTGTCACTACGGATTCCCTATTCAATTCTTGCTCAATTAGTAAATTCTTCACTACAATGCTTGTATTAACGTTATCAGATCAAGAAATCGTACATTTAGACGAAGACGTAAATGTTAAACTCACATCTTGGAACATACCTACCAATCTATTTACCTCACAGAAAAAAGTTACGTTACGAAATTTATTAAGCCACCAATCTGGAATTATTGATCCTCCTAATAGTTTTGAACATTATACACTTGCACAAAGGCGACCAAAAATAGCTGAACTACTTGCTGGTAAAACATCATATTGCTCCATACCTATTGAAGTGACTTATAAACCAGAAAGTGAATTTCACTACTCTGATGCAAACTTTTGCATTATTGAACTACTACTTAAAGATATAACTGGAAAACCATTCAATCTTTTACTTGAAGAATATATCTTTCAGCCACTGCAGCTAAAGAATAGTACCGTATTCTCTACTAAAGATATAAATAAAATGGAGGCCTTTGCTTGTGGGCATAATAAAGATGGTACTGTTACAAATGAGAAGTATCCATTTTATCCATTCGCAGCTTCTTCAGGTATTTGGACAACACCAACAGACTTATCAACTTTAGTAATTGAAATCATTCATTCCTTACAAGGAAAAGGTAGACTAAAACTTTCTCAAAAATTAGGACAAGATGTGATTTCCCCTCAAGGTTGCTCAAAATGGACTGGATTAGGTGTTTTTCTAGATGATTCTAACGAAGACTTAAAAATGTATTCACTTGGATGGGGCGTGGGATTTCAATGTATGATGGTATGCTATCCATACCGAGGTAACGGTGCTGTTATTATGACGAACACTGACTTAGGTGTTCATCAAATGGAAGGGATTATTGGTGACGTGTTAAAAACATTATCCTTATAAAGAAAATAAAGAAGCTGTTCCTTCCAACTTCTTTATTTATATTACATTTTTCGCAACAATTTTTATATGTTCTGGTGCGATAATCTCCGTTATACTTTCTTGAAAATCTTCCTGCAACATTTCTTCAATATGTTCTAACTGCACTTCAACATGTGTGCATTCTAAATTATGTATATTTAATAATGCATAATGATCTTTTTTCTTAATTACTAAATATTGATTTTCCTCTGTTACAAGTACAGAGCCTAATCGTACCCCTAGTAAGCGTTGATCATCAAACTTCACAACCATTTCCCCTTCCTTAATCAAAAACACGATCTCTATGTAACAAAATACCATTTTATGTAATCTATTCTTAATAAACTATATCATAATTTGTTAAAATATAAATATCATATTTCTTTTTACTAAAAGCCCCCTATTCTTTTATATATTTCGATACAAAAAACTTTCTCAACATAAAATTAGAATTTTCAGTTTTTATTCTTGTGAAAATCTATTATAATAAAGTTAATAAATGTTTGACCTCTCCTAATTCATGTACATATGGATGATCAGTAGTTGCTGTTACTACTGATCTATTTTTTTGATTTCAGAAAATAAATACGCTGCATCCTTTCCTACACCACAAATAAGTGCAGAGCCTCTTTGAGATTGCCACGGTAAACCGATATAATATAATCCTTTTACTGGACTTATTCCTCTTACATGATTAGGAAATCCATTCTCATTCACTGCCTTTTCTATTTCGATCCATTTATAGTTTTGAATAAAACCAGTTGACCATATAATGCTTTCTGCACTATACGTGCCACCATTTTCAAACATAATATTATTTTCTGATGCACTAACCACTTTTTCCTCTAGTTTAATTGCTCCACTACGAATAAGTTCTTTACCTTCAAAACCCAAAATAGGATCCTTTCTCTTCTTAAACCACTTTCCCCTCTTTGTATTTAATTCAGCGTACAATAAACCCAATTTTTCTAACCAACTAAAAATGCTTTTTCTAAAAAGATGTAACGGTAAAAATGTTAAAGGATGACTGATAGACATTGTAACTTCATGAGTTTTTGCAAGTTCTACTGCAATTTGCATTCCGGAATTCCCGCCACCTACTACTAGTACTTTTCCTTTAGGAATTTGTGATGGTGATTTATATTGAGATGAATGTATTTGAAAAACATGCGATGAAAGATGTTGTGAAAATGAGGGGATGTATGGTTGCTGAAAACCACCTGTTGCGATAACAACCTTTTTTGATTGTAAAATTTCTGTAGGAGTATGTAATTCGAATATATCTTTTTCTTTCTTTATTTTTAAAACTTCGGTTTGCAATTGGACGGGTAATTTAAAGCGCCTTGCATATTCTTCTAAATATGTTGCCATTTCATCTTTACATGGAAATCCCTTTCCTTCTCCTTTTACTATCATACCTGGTAAACTACTATATTCCCTCGGTGTGAAGAGCTGTAAAGAATCATATCTGTTTCTCCATGAATCCCCAATTTGGTGTCCTGCCTCAAATAATAAAAAATTATATCCTTCTTGCTTCAAGTAATATCCCAGTGTTAATCCAGCTTGACCAGCTCCGATAATAATTAGGTCTTTCACTCTAATCCCTCCTTCCATTAAACGCATGAATATTTGTTCATATATTCATGCGTTTTTATAATCATAACATTTTATTTTTACATCATTCAATATTTACTCAAAATAAAAAGGGGTATACTCCCCTTCATTCTACTTTCCCAGTCTTTAGTGCTTGTGCCCAGTCATGCCTTTCCTGTTGAATAGCTAACCCAGCAGCTTCTTCCCAATTATAAGGAACTGAAATTTGTTCAATTATCCATTCTCCAAAAACCTCTTCTATCACTACATATTTTGCATGCGGGGTTCCCGACTCCATTTTATGTACAACAGGTAATTCATCTTTGTATGCAGAAAGTCCTACACTCCCTGGATTTATAACTATCTTACCGTTTGCCAAATAAACAACTCTAGGAATATGCGTATGACCGCATACTATTATTTTTTGTTCTATATTTTGGAGTTGATCCATTATATTTTTTTCACTCTTTAATACTGCACCATTCTCGTCCATCTCTTCTAGTAAATACACCTCATCTGAAGTTGGCGTACCATGACAAAATAAAATATCGTCTACAATACATTGTGAAGGATGTTGTTTTAACCAATCTATATGATTTTCTGTTAATTGATTTCGGACAAAAGTTAGTGTAGCAGACTGCTCTTGTATAGGTTCCCAAAGCATGCGATCACAATTGCCCTTAATATGTATCATCTCAGTATTCATTAATATTTCAATTGTCCTTAAAGGATCTAATGGCCCATACACACTATCCCCTAAATTTATTATCATTTCGACCTTGCGACATTCAATATCTTCTAATACTGCTTTTAATGCGTGACTATTTCCATGAATATCTGAAATGATTGCTATTTTCCTATTCATTATAGCACCTACTTTGATAAATTATTTAGGATATCTTAATTTCTAAACCCTCTCCTCATAAAATATAATTCTATTCAAAAACGGATCAATCACAGTTAATTCCATTGTATCCCACGGCGTGCTCTCTATATCAGGTTTTGAATAAGCATATTCTTTATTCAATAATATAGAATGATAATCCTCTACATTACCTATTTTGACCCGAATCGCACCGCCTGGCGAAGCATCCCCATGATGTTCTGATAAATGTATTACAGCATCGTGTAACGAAATTTGCATATATAATGGCATATGCTCCTCATACCGATGTTCCCAATCCATTTTAAATCCTAAAAAATCTATGTAAAATCGCTTTGCTTTTTCAACATCAAAAATTCTAAATATAGGTGTAATCATTTAAACTCTCCTCCTATTTATAAACATCTGCCGCCAATTCCCTCAAAACATCCACATTCACTACTTCAAAGCAACCATTGTTCTTCTTTATAATCTCTTTATCACAAAAAATATTTAATGTACGTAATAGGTGCCGATAACTCGTTCCTAACAATTCAGCTGTTTCCGTTAAATTCCCGCTAAATACAATTCTATTTCCGTGCTGCACCGCTCGTTCCCCTGCTGCTAACATATAACTCGCAAGTCTATTCTCAAGTGGATATAATAAATTAATTGTACTATTTTTTGAAAGTCGATTTAATTTATGTGCTAATGATCCGCAAATACATCGTAAAAATTTCGCATCATGAAATAGTTGATTTCTCACTTTTCCTAAAGGTAAAGCAACACAATATGAATCTGCCATCACTTGTACGTTTGAAGCCGTCTTTTGAGAATGAATTAACTCCACATCCCCTAACAGCTGCAAACTATCATAAAAGCATAATAATACAGATTTCCCGTTACTTAATGTATTAAACGCTTTCGCTTTTCCTTCAACAAAAAAATACAAATAATCTATATCCTCATCTTCTCTACATATAAATTCATTCTTTCTAAAAAATAATAGCTCCATATAAGGCTTCATATCTTTACTAAAAAATGAATCAATTTTATTTTGTTTCATATACTCTGCTAACTTACTAGAATTACATACCTTTTTCATAATCCCCCTCCTTTACCACTCTTCCCCATTGTAATCAAAATTTTCTTCTTTTACTTTAAAAGAACGAAAAAGTAGAATTTAAGGCGGGTCTTGTCAAATCCATAATTCTATAATACTATGTGTTAGGAATTGTTTTCCTGTATAGGAAAGACAGAACTGTGTATCCAAAAAAAAGGAGAAATAAATTATGAAAAAGATTGGGATTGCTGTTATGAGTTTGTCTTTAGCACTTGGGGCTGGGTGTGCTAAAGAAGAAACAGTTAGTAAGGAAGAAAAGGTAAAAAATTCGGAGGAACAAGTAGAAGTCTCTAAAACTGGAAATTCTAAAAAAGAAGCTGAAAAAGAACTGAACATCGTAGAAGAAGCTTCTGTAAACAAGAGAAATGAAGTTTTATTTGAAAACAACAAAGGAAAGGCAACGCTTATTGGTGAAACAATTACTCCAGAAGGAACTATTGTGGCGGCAATCCAATTAGATGGAGAACTAAAAAATGCAACACTTCCTGATATTAAATTAAAATTCGTAACAGATTCTGGAAAATCCGAAGAATTGAGCAAGGCTGACTTTTCAGGATATCGATTCGTGAAAGATTCAATTATTGTAGTATATGAATCACTGAGTAAAGTAGACGGAACGAAATTAATGAGAATGGACTACAGCTTTAAGAAAAATGAAAATAATGATAATCCAGTCGATGTGAAAAGTTTAACTTTCAAAGAGGCTACGGGAACAATAAAAATTCCTGCTTTGAAAATGATTACTAATAATTCTGCTGATAAGTTAAACATCAAGGGAGAAAATGATGATTTTAAACTGACAATCGATAAAATTTATGTTGATTCAACAAAATCAGAAGAATTAAAAATTAGTGGTAAAATTGAAAGCAAAAAGGACATGACCTTTGATGATGGTAAGCTCCACTATACGAGACCTTTTATTCATAAATACGGTACTCCTTCTATTTCAATGAAACAGTCTGAACTTTTTGCAGGTATACCGGTTGACTTCACTATGACATTAGAATCAAAAATTCCGTTTGCAAAAGACAAAAGTTCTATTTTTAACTTTGATTTTGATGGCATCCTATTTAGTTTTGATGCAGCAAAAGGCAAGAAGTATTCTGGGCCAATTAATTTAGACGATTTACCAATCATAGATAATGAAAGTTATCTTGATGATTTAGGCTTAGATGGATTTACTGCTGTGAATGGAGAAAAATATTATAATGGAATCCAATCAGATAGAACGTTCTGGAATCACGGCATAGGAGATACTTCTGAACGAGCTACTTATGAATATACATTAGGCAAGGAATTTAAAACGTTAAAGTTTAAATTAGGTGCAGGAGAGAAATTCAAAGGACAAGGCGGAAACTACGAAGTCTTTATTTACGGTGATGACTTTAATTCAGAAGGAGAGGGGAATCCAACAGGAACTCCATTACTACATGAACAAGTTACAAGTGATTCACCAATGAAAGACGTTACTGTAGATGTAAGCGGCGTTAAACAATTACATGTTTATTATCACTCAACTTCTATAGAAAAAGAGAAAGGGTTCCTTTTTGAAAGTGAAACAGAAAAAGGGAAAGTACAATTATTAATGACTGATATGAAACTTCAATAGAAATTAGAAGAATCTTCGTTTATAAAACGAAGATTCTTTTTTTGTTTTCGTAACACCTAAATACATAGGGATATCTTCTTTAAATCGTTAAATACATAATGACATATGTCATAGTAATACACAATTTCAGCATGATACAATCATTACAAATATGAAAATTAAAGGGGATATTACATTGTATAACTTTCTTTCTGTCTTTATTGGTGTGCTCATCGCCGTTATGCTGCCATTGAATGGGATTTTATCTGAGTTAATTGGCAAGTACACAGCGAGCGTTGTCATTCACCTTGTCGGTTTAATTGCAGTTATCTTCATTTTAATCATAAACAAAAATAAAATTCGTTTCGATAAAGGTATTCCACTTTTTCTATATAGCGCTGGAGCGATTGGAGTATTCACTGTTCTTTTTAACAATATAAGTTTCTCCGTCCTTGGTGCCTCTATTACGATCGCATTAAGTTTATTCGGTCAATCCATTGCTTCCATCGTTATTGATCATTTCGGCTTATTAGGAATGAAAGTTGCAAAGTTTGAAAAGAAAAAACTAATTGGATTATGTTTCATCTCTTCCGGAATTATAATCATGACAATTTATTAATGGAGGCAGAAAAATGTTATATATTACGATCGCTATTTTAGCTGGTGTTTCTATCGTTGTTGCTAGAATTATTAACGCGAATTTAGCAGCGAAAATTGGAAATTGGGAAGGCACGTTTTTTAATTATATTACTGGACTATTTTTCTCTATGTTATTTTTAATTTTCAGCTCTGATTCAATGTACATTCCTGTTCATACGTTGCAGTCTATTCCTATCGCTGTTTACTTAGGCGGATTAGTAGGCGTTATCGTCATCTCGTTATCGAACTACATTACTCCTAAAATATCAGCATTTTATTTAACGTTACTCATCTTTATCGGACAATTATTTGCGGGGACTATCATTGATTTCATCTTGTCACACGAACTCTCAATGGGCAAAATTGTCGGTGGCATTTTCGTACTAATTGGTCTCACTTACAATTTACTCATAGATCGCCCGATAAAAACCGTGAAGCATAACCACGTTCAACTATAATACTTTGCGCTCCCCTATCATATATTAATAGAAAAGCTCTTCATACGAAGTGATAGAGAGGAGAATATTCTATTAAGAAAATCATTTTACTGCTCGGTAGCGCACTAATTATTTTTGGAATCGTATGGTTTTTCAACTCTGGAAAATCTATTCAAGATTTCTATACAGCAAATAAACCAAAGAAAAAAGCTACTATCATTTCCACTCAAAGAGACCCAAATAAGCCCCCTGTCTTTTTAGGAAAACAGGAAATAAAAGATATACATGTCGAGTCAATTAAAACAAAAAAGGATATCTTTCTCACAAAAACCGATGAATTAAAAACACTCATTAACAGTATGGATACAGCCAAAAAAGGAAAATTAACATTAGATGAAGAAGGATCAGATTTAATAGATTGTGATATGTGGATCACTTTCGAGGATGGAACTTATAAAAAATATTTCATATGGGTAGTTGACCATCACAATAACGAAGTAATGATTGCTCAGCAAGATGCTCCTGATGATGTAAACCTTACGTACTATCAATTAAATGAAGATAGTTCAAAAAAAGTTTATAACTTATTTAAAAAAATTATCTAAACGAAAAAGTCATGAGCAAGTGAGCTCATGACTTTTTGCACTATATATATTCTGGGAACACTTTACATCCTTTTTCCTGCTCTATATCATGCCCAAAGAAAACAAACGGCTTCTCTTTTATCACAACTTCTTTTAAACGTTTAATTGAAGATAAAGCTAATTCTGGATCAAATCCAGCAAACGGCACCTCATCTTCAAAATTCTCTTTCGTATAAGATGCATCAATCGTTAATAATACAGGACCGGATTTTTCCGTCTCAATTAATAATGACTGATGCCCTGGAGAATGTCCTGGTGTATACAATAACTGAACACCAGGTACCACTTCATAATCACCTTCAATAATTTTGTAGTTTAAATTCGGCAGTATACACTCTTTCAAATATTCCTCTCTATACTGTGCCGCCTCATATTCAGCACGCTGTATAATGATTGGCGTATTCGAAAAAGCACCATTTCCTCCTGCATGATCAAAATGCAAATGTGAACTAATAATATATAGCAGATCATCTGGCTTATACCCTGCACGTTTTAAAATAGCTATGATTCTATCTTCTTCAGTCATTTTCGGTAAAATCTGCCCTTCAACAAATGTACCGTTAAAAAGCCCTTCATTATTAACCGCACTTTCTGGCATACCTGTATCTACTAAAATAGGCCCCTCTTCTGTCTCCAAAAGATAACACCATACAGGTAAGTTCAATAACTTTCCCTGTGTGAGCGTACTATTAACAGAAGAATGATCTAACATACAACGACCTGCTGGGATGAAATAAAGCTTCTTTACTGTCATTATGTATCCACCTTTACATTTAATTTGAGATAAAGTAACACAGTAAAAAATTCTGCTTTTTAGAAACAAACTCCTTCCACACTTTCATACCAGCATAAATAAAAAGGGTGTACTTTTTTACATAATGGCATTTCACCATCTATAATAAAAGAGTAAATGACTCTTATTTTAATGGAGGGAATACACATGAAAGCAATTGGTTTACATGAATACTTACCTATTGAAGAAGAAAACAGTTTAATTGATATTGAAGTTGAAAGACCTGTTGCTACAGGAAGAGATATACTCGTTAAAATTAACGCTATTTCCGTTAATCCAGTTGATACAAAAGTTCGCTCTCCGAAAGATAAAAAAGAAGATGTAGCGAAAATACTTGGTTGGGATGCTAGTGGTGTTGTCGTACAAACGGGCGAAAGTTGTACGTTGTTTAAAGAAGGCGACGAAGTGTTTTACGCTGGGAGCATTACGAGACAAGGTACATATAGTGAATACCACCTAGTTGACGAAAGAATCGTTGGCAAGAAACCAAAAACGTTAAGTGATGCTGAATCTGCAGCACTTCCTTTAACAGCTATTACAGCATGGGAAGGTTTATTTGAACGTTTAGGCATTGATTATAATAAGAAGGATACAAATACATTTAAAAACATTTTAATTATTGGCGGTGCTGGTGGTGTTGGCTCGATTGCAATTCAACTAGCGAAATGGGCTGGACTGAATGTAATTACAACTGCATCCCGCACTGAAACGATACACTGGGTTGAAAAATTCGGTGCTGATTATATTATTAACCATCACCAACCTTTACAAGATCAAATATTAGAGTTTGGGCTAAAAGACGTAGATTATATTTTCTGCTTAAACAATGCAGATCAACATTGGCAAGCAATATGTGAGCTTATTAAACCACAAGGGAAAATTTGCTCTATCGTAGAAAATGAACATCCTCTTGAGATGGGGATTTTAAAAAGTAAAAGCGCTACATTCGTTTGGGAGTTTATGTTTACAAAAGCGATGTATGAAACTGGTGATATGATTACGCAGCACGAACTATTAAATAAAGTAAGTGAATTATTAGATGAAGGCATTTTAAAGACTACTCTAAATGAAACATTCACACCAATTAACGCTGAAAACATAAAGAAAGCACATGCACTACTTGAAAGCGGAAGTACAATTGGGAAAATCGTTTTAGAAAAGTTTTAATAACAAAAAGTCCGATTTCCAAATGAGAAATCGGACTTTTTACTATCTTTATTTACTTGAAATCTCTTGATCATTTGGAACATCTAACGGAGGTCGTTTCCCTATTCCGAAAGCATAGAAACTAATTGTTACGATAGCTAAGAAAACAATACCTACAACTAGTGAAATACGCGTATCATCGTTAAACCACATTCCGATTAATACCATAATTAAAAAGGCAATTGTTAAATAGTTTGTAACAGGAGCAAATGGCATTTTGAACGGATGATCTTTCATCTCTGCCCCTTTTTCTTTTCTAAAATTAATTTGACTAATTAAAATGACGAACCATGGTACCATACCAGGAAGTACGCTCGCACTATATACATATACGAATAAGTTTTTCGGAGCAATATAACTTAATACAACACCAACCGCTAAACCGATAAGTACGCCAACTGTACCGAATAAAGGTACACCATTTCCAGAAAGTTTCGTGAAATATTTCGGTGCTTGTCCATTTACACCTAACGTGTAAAGCATACGACCCGCACTATAAATACCACTATTACAACCAGACATCGCCGCTGTAATAACAACGAAGTTAATAAGTCCAGCTGCTGCCGTAATACCAACCTTCGCAAAAGTTGCTACGAACGGGCTACCAATTGTACTTAATTGATCCCACGGATACACAGTTACAATAACGAAAATAGCACCAATATAGAAAATTAAAATACGCCAAATTGTACTTTGAATCGCTTTTGTAAGTGTCTTCTTGGGATCCTTCGCTTCACCAGCAGTAATACCGATTAATTCCACACCTTGGTATGCACCAACTACAAGTGATAATGCAAAGAAGAACCCTGAAAAACCACCTGTAAAGAAACCGCCATTTGACCAAAGATTAGATATGCCAATCGCTTCTCCGCCGTTACCAATTCCAAAGAAAATAAGTCCAAATCCAGCAATAATCATTAATAGAATCGTAACAATCTTAATCATCGCAAACCAAAATTCAAATTCTCCAAATGACTTAACAGAAATTAAGTTAGCTGCGCCAAGAATAACCATTGCGATTACACCTGGTATCCACGCTGGTAAGTCAGGGAACCAATATTTCATATATGCTCCAACCGCGATAATCTCTGACATCCCAACGATAACCCACTGGAACCAGTTACTCCACGCTGTCATATAACCAGCTAACGGATGAATATACTTATGACCGAACGTCGCAAATGAACCTGTACTCGGCTCCATATACAACATTTCGCCCATCGCACGCATAATGAAGAAGATAAAAATACCTGCAATTGCATAAGCAAGCATTACTGACGGACCTGTCCATTTAATTGTGCTGGCTGACCCCATAAACAAGCCAACACCAATCGTTCCGCCTAAAGCAATCATTTGAATATGACGTGCTTCTAAGCCTCTTTTCAATTCTTTGTTTGCCACTTCACTTCCCCCTCTTAGATGATTCATAGCCGCATTTTAAAACAAGATGCTTTCCCCTAATTCCTTTCGGCCCTGAAAATGATGAAGCAAACGTCATTTCAGACTAACTTTAAAGCTATCCTAAAATCGTTTTTTGCCTCTTACAAAATTCTCAAAACCTTTCATCTTCCAATATTCTATAAATCTTAAAATTACTTACCTTATATTAATTCATTAATCTGAAAAATTCAATTATTTTTTCAATAAATTATTATACATAAGTCTGATTAATTTTTAACTAAATTAACAATAAAATACATCTGTTCAATATGATTCCGGTATGAATATTATTACAATATAAATAACCGAGGAGAGTATTTCTTCCTCTGTTTCACATCCCATGCACTTCAATCTTTATAGTTGATAACGTAATTTCCCACACGTCCGATTCATATACCAACCAGAAATTTAATATATTAATAAACCACTAATTTCTTTAGTCCAGCCCAATTTTGAGGCAGGAACCTTACTACCTCAAAACAGCGGGATAATATATAAAAGGGTCTCATTTTTAATGAGACCCTTTTACCATTTCATATTTAAATCATTTTTGAAGTTTGTTTACCTAAAATAAACACTTTAGTAAACACCATCATGATAACTACTATAACCAGAAAATAAAGTGGCATCACCAGTAACGAGCCCGTATGCAGCTGGCTCATTCCCCAAATTGTCATTGTTACAATTACATAGTATCCTAAGCTAAACAATGCTCCGGCTGTACCAATGACATCTTGAAAATCTACTAATGCTAAACTTAAACAGTTAGGTAACGCTATCCCAATTCCTAATAGCAATATAAACATCGCTGTTAAAAATTCTATCATATATATTACATTCGGATTTGATCCAACAAACGTAATAACAGATAAAAGGATAGCTCCTCCTGTCATTACAAGACAACCGATATATATAATCTTCTCTGGTTTATACGTGGCAAGCAATCGTTTCGAAACTTTCGCTCCAATAATAGAAGCGGAAGCAACAACAATTCCTAACAATCCATACATACTAGGCGATAACTGAAAGTATTCAATAAAGATAAACGGCGCTTCTGCATAATAGCTAAATAAAACACCATTCGCGCCTCCAATTAATAGCCCATATGTTACTACTTTCGGATTTGTAACCAACCGTTTTAAAACAGAAAACACATTTATTTTATTCGTTACTGAGTCCGTTTTTGTTTCCCGAAGAGAAACAAACGTATACAGAAAAATCCCGACACTCATAACTACTAAACTCAAAAATACGATTTTAAATCCAAACATTTGATCAAGAAAGCCACCAATTAATGGTCCTATCGCTGGTGTAAAAGCAATGACTGCCGAGATTTGAGCAAACATAACATGCCTCTTATGCCCTTCTACACTTTCACGAAGCATCGTTTGTGTAACAACAGAGCCAGCACTTGCTCCAAACGCTTGAATAAAACGACTTAGCAATAAAACTTCAATGGAATTTGCAATAAAGCATAAGAAACTCCCTAAGCCATATACAACAATTCCAAGTAACATTGCCGGGCGACGACCAATTATATCCGATAACCATCCAATAAAAAATACACCTAAAGCAAATCCAGCAAAATACACACTAAGCGTTAACTGTACCTCATTATTACTTACATGTAACGCCTTTGAAATGTCAGGTAAAGACGGTGTGTAAATCGTTTCACTAATTTGCGGAAATGCCACAAGAATAATCATTAACAAAATTGATGGTACTGAG
Source organism: Bacillus cereus (assembly GCF_007678085.1). Taxonomy (GTDB): domain Bacteria; phylum Bacillota; class Bacilli; order Bacillales; family Bacillaceae_G; genus Bacillus_A; species Bacillus_A cereus_BE. The sequence goes on from NZ_VEDW01000004.1 coordinate 83,331, forward strand.
ACTTTTTTCATTTTTCATACCCTCCTATAACTTTGAAAATCTCAGAAATAAAAAGACTTTCCTAAGCTACGGAACAGGAGGGGCCATTATAGAAATTCGATCATAAAACAACAAAGAAAACACCTCAATTACGTATGTTAATACTTATAGGAGGGTAATATTAACATTGATTTTAATATATACTTTTTCAATTATATTACATATTGCATTTCTTTTTCTAGTGTTTGGCCTTAGAGTATTTGTTAAAAAAGATAACTTGATGCCGCCACCTTTTTATGGAATAATTAGGAATAGTTTGAATTGATAGTTCAAATTATTAAACGACGGACTAGCATATTTTAATGTCGTAAAGCTTACAAACAGGAGGCCTTTCGTAATGATTGAAATTTTAAAGACAGTAATAAATTTCCTGATTGCTCTATTCTCAGGAGAATTACCAATTGTATATTATGTGTGGATTATTACCCTGTTCCTAATTCAAATAAGCCAATCTACTCTGAATTATAAACTCTTTAACAAGAAAGATAATTTCAGCACTTATACATCGGAAGGATTACTTGCTTTTATTATTTTATTATTTGGAGGTATGTTAGTATCTAAGTTACTTGCTTACATAATAGACGATTCTACTATTAGTATGACAAATGTAACACATTATTTTATTTCTCTTATTATATTAACTATATTTGTCGTCATAAGCTGTCTTAAAGATTTTATAGAAACATCTATCAAAAATAAAAATGTGTCTCTTTTTAGCTTTTTAGTAGTTTCCTTAATAACAAGTATACTTTCATTCAAGTTTTTATCACCTTTAATCGAAGGTTCTTTTTCTCTTTCTAAATCTTTTATAACCACTTTAATCATTCTTGTAACTATATCAATTCCTCTATTAATTGCCTTAGAGGAAAAGTATGCAGATGAAAAGTAATTCTTACATTCATAGTTTGAAATTGAGTGTCTATTCTTTTTTAACGGTATTACTAAAAAATAACAGTCATTAAACCGAAAATTACATAGAAATGAGGAAATACAATTGAGCATTGAACAACAATTATATGATGCAGTGAAAACTTTAATTGACCAAAGATACCCACATGGTTGGGGCGGAGCTGCAGCAATTCGTGTAGAAGATGGATCCATTTATACAAGTGTTGCCCCAGACGTAATAAATGCTTCAACAGAACTTTGTATGGAAACAGGTGCTATTTTAGAAGCACATAAATTTCATAAGAAAGTTACACATTCGATTTGTCTTGCAAGAGAAAATGAGCATTCTGAATTAAAAATATTATCACCTTGTGGTGTATGCCAAGAACGTTTATTTTATTGGGGACCAGAAGTACTATGCGCCATTACAAATTCTAAACAAGATATCATTTTCAAACCGTTAAAAGAGTTGCAGCCATACCATTGGAGCGAAGCATATCATGATGAATTCGTAAAAGAATGGAGTACGAGATAACGTGATAACTGTTCACTAAAAAAGCACCGTCACAAATGACGATGCTTTTTCTATGTAAGAGCTACTAGAAGGTTCCCTTCTAGCCTACTCCCATTTATAAGTCCAAAATTGTTCAAGTTGCAGCCATTTTAATGTTGCTGCATCTTTGTTTTTAATTTTTGCATGTGTTTCTTCTAACATCGCTTCTGTTTGGGAACGATGCGCACCTAGCGCGGCTAGTTTATGCTCGAATACTTCACTAATATTATTTACAACATCCGGTTCACCTAATACAGCTTCGCGATTTCTTGTAATCGCAACTGCATGAATAACTGGACGTTCTTCTTTTGACATACGTGATACAGCGCGAACGACAGCGCGGCCAAATGCATCATGATCTGGATGTACGCCGTGCTCTGGATAAAATGTAATAATTCGAGATGGATTTACTTCTTGAATGATTGCTTCAATTTTATCTGCAACGAAATCAACATCTTCAAATTCTAACGTTTTATCATGGAAACCAAGCATTCTTAAATCTTGAATTCCCATCGCTTCACATGCATCTTTTAATTCTTTTTCACGGATATTTGGAATCGTTTCACGGTTAGCGAATACGTTTTTCCCCATGTTACGTCCCATTTGTCCTAAAGTACCACACGCATACGTTACAGGTACTCCTTGATCTGTTAATAAGCGAATTGTTCCTCCCGCAGCAAATGCTTCATCATCTGGATGCGGAAATACAACAAGTACATGTCTCTCCATAAGTTTCCCTCCTTCTTACTTAAATGGCGTTAAGCTTAACTCAAGTGCAACTGCTAAGCGACCTTGATTATCATGCCCTGCAAGTAATAAACGCTCTTTATCGTCTACTTCCCAGTGCGTAATACCTTCTGCATATACCCAGCCATGATCCATTTTCAGACCAACTCGGTATGGATTCGTTCCAGTAATCTTTCCGCGTTCAAAGCGAATAATTGCATTTCGAATGAATGCACCAACTGTCATCATCTTTTCGTTAAAGTGTGACGCATACGCTCCGTTCGTTGTTTCTAAATGAATATATACATCTTTATTTACAAAACGTTCAATTTCATTTTGAATAAGAGAACTATCTTTTACTATTTCCATCGGAATTCACCTCTTTAAACCATTTTACGCAAAAATAATGTAAATTGCTATCTCTATATTAGAGGACAGCGCCCACTTTTCCTAATAATTTGCACTGTGTTTCTTTATTTTTTTATATCATATGTAAAATCATCGTCTTTTCCTTCACTTTGTTAAATAGTTTTCTTTCTTTTTTGAATTTGCTACAATATATTTTATCCCGTATTTATACAGCGAGATACGTTTTGACAATTGAATACATACTTTAAAGAAGGTGACATGATTGGAACAATCAGCACATGAAGTAGCAAATTGGCAATATTATTTTGCAATTGCCGTATTTTTAGTCACGTACGGATTTATTATTTCTGAGAAATTGAATCGTGCTGTAATTGCATTATTCGGCGCTGCTATTATGATTATTTTTGGAGTTGTAGATTTACATACCGCTTTCACATCACATATTCAATGGGAAACAATCACCCTTTTAATTGGGATGATGATTCTCGTACATATTACGAGTCAATCAGGCGTATTTGAATTTGTGGCCATTAAAGCGGCAAAAGCAGCTGGTGGAAAACCAATCCGCATTTTATTATTGCTATCCCTACTAACTGCTGTCGGATCAGCATTTTTGGACAACGTAACGACCGTCTTATTAATCGTTCCTGTTACACTATCCATTACACGTATTTTAAAAGTAAACCCTGTCCCTTATTTGATTTCAGAAGTACTATTTTCAAATATAGGCGGAACAGCAACACTAATCGGTGACCCACCGAACATTATGATCGGATCAGCAAATAAGCATTTAGATTTTAATGCCTTTTTACTAAACTTAGCTCCAATTGTAATTATTATTTCTATCGTTACACTTGGTATTATTTACTTTATGTATCGTAACAAACTAAAAACAACACCTGAGCAAATTAAAATATTAATGGCATTGAACGAAAAAGATTATATTAAAGATCAAAGCCTCCTTTTAAAATCCATTTCAATTTTAGGACTAACTATTTTAGGCTTTGTACTTCATTCTGTTATTCATGTAGACGCTGCCGTTATCGCTATGACAGGCGCTACACTTCTTATGCTAATTGGAGTAAAAGAACATGATATTGAAGATGTATTTGCCCACGTTGAATGGGTAACCATTTTCTTCTTCGCCGGACTATTCGTTCTCGTTGGCGGGTTAATTGATATCGGGCTTATTTCTTCACTTGCAAAAGAAGTACTCGACGTAACAAATGGCGATATCGGTTTCGCTGCGATACTTATCTTATGGGTATCAGGCATCGCGTCTGCAACAATTGACAATATCCCATTTGTCGCAACGATGATCCCACTTATTCAAGACTTAGCTACAGGACTCGGACTATCTGTCGACTCCCCGCAAATCGAAGTACTATGGTGGGCGTTATCACTTGGAGCTTGCTTAGGAGGAAACGGAACATTAATCGGAGCATCTGCCAACGTAGTCGTTGCTGGTATTGCAAAACGTGAAGGACATGCTTTCTCCTATATGGACTTCTTAAAAATTGGGTTACCGTTAACAATCATTGCATTACTATTATCACACGCTTATATATATTTGCGTTATTTAATGTAAAAGTTGTAGTGCGTGAAATTATATCGTCAAATACAAAAGGTTTGCAGCACTATGCTGCAAACCTTTTTCATCACCAAAATATACCGATAATTGCTAACCCACCTAATATCATACCACCAATTTGTCCAACGATTGCTGGTGATAGTTGAACACCCTTTCGTACTTCAACAACTGGTCTTTCGTGCCTTAGTTGCTGTACTTCACTTTGCAGTTGATGTACACTTCCGTGTAATTCTTTAATTAGTTCCTTTAATTCAGCGACCTCTTCATTTACTGGTTTTGCTTTTTCTAAATTCATTTTGCATAACTCCTTATTAATTGAAACTTTAATCAGTGGGGTTTTGATCATCCCCCACTGATTATTAGTTGAACCAATCGGGCATTTACGGACAGCCCGACTCCTGCCTAATTTCTTCGCTCCAACTGAATTTTGAAGTAGGAGTTTTACTGCCCGTTAACGCGGCATAAATTCAATCAGTACACTGTAAATTTTCGCCAATAATTACTCTTTTCCTTTCTTTCTCTCTCTATTTCTAATTTTTTCTCATATTAAATTTATTTCCAAACCATATTGAGTGCTATAACCGTTAAATTAAATGTTCGTTGATTCGCATATACCTTATATAGAAACATTCAGAACTCTACTTTTTTAACCTCCAAATACTAACTTTCTATTATACTTACCCACCACAAAACGTTATGTATTAATAGATGAAATATTTATTATATAAACTAAAATTAAATTCCCTACTTTACTTAACTGAATTTTCAGTTATAATAAAGGTTAATAATTACATTTTTTCAAAAATATACAAAACATAGTGTGGTTATGGTTGACAATTCTATCTATCAATAATTTTACCGAAAATTTTCAAACACAAGAAAATATTAGATGGAATTAACCTCACAATCAACCCCCCAGGAATTTAAGCTTTAGTAGGTCCTAAAGGTGTTGGTAAAACTACTTTACTAACTTTTTGCCCACTACATCCAGGAATATCGAATCGATAGAAATAACTAACAAATATGTTTCTGTGTTTAAAGACGTTTCTTTTTTACAAGCTACTTCTGTACTCTATGACTACTTAAATGGCTACGACCATCTTACATTCATTTGTGATGTGCAAAAAAATTTCAAAAGAACGCATGAATGAAGTTGCAAAATATGTAGGGAGGGACAATTATGTAGAGATGAAAAAACTATTCACCTTAATGAAAACTTATTACAACAAGCTTTGCCAAAAGAAGACCTTGACCTTTCCATTCAACCATCTCTATTTATGAAAAAAATAATTTCACTACTACTTAATGCCCCAGGATTTCTTATTTTACTACTCTTACTAGGTACAGTCATTACGAAAGAATTTAAAGACCATACAATTAAGTTAGCCTATACTTTACCTATTTCTCGTAGTCACTATATCTTAATAAAATTTTTCAGTTTACTTGTTGTTAGCCTCCTATGGATTTTACTAATATTTTCACTGTTTTATATACTACCGGTAATATTTTAAATTATCCATTTTTCACAAAACAGAAACTATTATTAGTTCAGGTACTTACTTAAAAACAGCTTTCACTTACAGTCTATGTTATTCCACTGGAGCTATTTCCTTATTAGTGCCCATTGGATTTTGGATAAGAAACAATCTTGTTACATATTTAATTCTCACTTTTATTTTGAGCAGTGGTTTCATTTTATCAAAAATTAGCTTTAATCCGTTTCTATCTCCCCTTTCCTATCAACAAATAGATCACGTTATTTTAGATAATAATGAATATTATCCATTAGGTGCAGTGATATTAATCGGAAGTGCACTATTTCTCTTACTATGTGTCATATATATGAATCAAAAGCGGGGTGTGTAACATGAAATAACTCTTCCAATTCGAGTTCAAAAAATCTTCAAGAACAAACAACATGGATTGCAGTACTAATTTCTATTTTTTCATTAATAGCTTATATTTCTTGAATTATTCCGTCGTGGACGATATCCAGCTCTGAAATTTCACTTTATCCCTTTGAAACTTACTTTGGACAAGTATTATTACTAACTGCCATACTAACATTCTTTCTATATTCTTTTTACTATACTTCATCACTTTCACTAAAAAGCCTAAGTATTACAGCGTATTTTGTAGGTATTATAACTTTTATAACAATGAAAAGTTCCTTATTTCCTTACAATCCTTTCGCTTGAGTGAATATTTAAAATATTCTAACTAACGAAACGGAGGCTTTAGTTTTTAGTCCTTCTATTAATCTTTCAACTGCGGTAATGTTGACATTCGCCTTAGGCTATACCCTTTTATTCGCAGGATACAAACTATTCATAAAAACATATCATAAATAATTTCACCCTATTAATAGCTACTAATATTTTTCTAATAATGTAATTAAAGGAGGTGATATATAACGAGCATTTTAATTAATAAAATTACATTACGTTAATAACTAGGGGACATATTTGAGAGGAGAAATTACATGAATACAAATATTTTTCAAAAAAACAACCTAATAAAGATGTTCTTTGCTTTAACATTTTCTTTTTTATGCTTTGCGCCTACAGATACACTAGCAGCAGAAATCAAAGGGAGTCCCATTAAAGGAACAACCAAACAAGAATCTACAACGCCAGGTCCATCCTATGTTGCAGTAGAAACGTATGTTACAGTAGAAGCGTATTTTAGCAAACGTGAGCATGCACTACCTCCAGCTAGATACTATCATTCAGAAATCCGAGATGGGATGATATATTCTGGTTACCTTACCAGACATAGTTATGCATCAACGGGAGACACGTGGATTGTAGTCTACAAAGGGTTTATTAAAGCATAATAAATCATTGATTTTTTAGGTAATCAATAAATATAAACAATTAATTCCCCTAGTTTATTATACAAATCTTTTAACATTTATTATTTGTTAAAATTTATAATTCGATATTAAGATGAGGTATCTCTTTTTTATAATTACATATAGTTAAAAGTAATTATATAGAGATTTCATTAGTACAAAGGTCATCCACAGGATGGCCTTTGTACTTTATTCATCATTTAACCGGATAATGCCAAAAATAATTTAATACTATTAAATTACATATAATTTCATATCATAATCTTCCTTGCTACAAACCAAAGAAAGCAATCAACCTTTTATTCAATTATAAATAGATTGCATCCTTAGCTTGTTTTCATCACTTTTAATAGTTAAAATCTATCTTCCCATCCATTCATCCCTTAATATCCCCATAATGATACGATCAAAACACTTCCCATCTCTTTGCACCGCTTCTCTCATACAACCTTCCATCTGAAAACCCATCTTTTTATACAACTCAATAGCAGCTTTATTATAAGAAATAACATCCAAACTGACGCGGTTCAAATTCAATTCATAGAAAGCATATTTTAAGATAAGATGGATCGCTTCTCTTCCATATCCCTTCCCTCTATCATTTGCATCTCCTATACCAATTGCTAATAAACCCGTTCTGTTATTCCACTCTATGCCATGAATTGCAACAAAACCAATTAAGCGATCTTCTTGAACTGTCCTTAACATGAAAGAAACACTATTCGATCTTCGCCCCTTTAATAACCCATCACTCGCTATTTCCTGTAAAGATTGTGGGAATGCTACATCTGTATCTACGTTTCTTAAATATTCACTATCTTCTTGCCACATAGCCATTACTGTAGCATCCGTTTCTCTCATAGCTGATAATTTAATCGTTTTATTTTGAAATAGATTCATTGTCATTTCAAACTCCCCCTTTATTAAATAATGGGGATACTTATTCTAGCCTATTTATCCCCTTGTTCCATAAACTGTTTTTTAAACGGGATACTTACAATAAGCGCTGACATTGGCACATCTCCTCTACATTGAATTAACTTTATTTTACATTTTTTTATTTTTCAAACAAACTAATTATAGTTCTCTATCATTTAGAACTATAGTATACTTAATTATTCTTCAGATTATTCAATCAAAACAAGAAATCACAGAAGGTGAAAACATGTTTTATGTAAAACAACTACTCTATTTTACTTATGAACAAGCATTATCCTGTTTGTTCCCTGTCGTTATTTTTTTAACACTTGCTCTTTCAAAAATCATATCGATTCCAGGGTTGTACCGATATGATTTCATACTCATCGTATGTTTTCTTATGCAGTGGATTATGTATAAGACTGGACTTGAGACGAAAGACGAATTAAAAGTAATTACTGTTTTTCACCTTATCGGGCTTTTACTAGAAATATATAAAGTACATTTCGGTTCATGGAGTTATCCAGAAGAGGCGTATTCAAAAGCTTTTGGAGTTCCACTTTACAGTGGCTTTATGTATGCCAGTGTTGCAAGTTACATATGCCAAGCGTGGAGAAGATTGCATTTGCAAATGCACCATTGGCCGAGGGCTATTTTTGCCATACCGCTAGGCGCTATGATTTACTTTAATTTTTTCACACATCATTTTCTATATGACTTTAGATGGGTATTAACTTTACTATTATTCATCGTTTTCTTTCGGACATTTGTAGAATTTTCATTACAAGGTGTTACATATAAAATGCCACTCGTTCTCTCCTTTTTCCTTATCGGTTTCTTTATTTGGATTGCAGAGAACATCGCAACATTTTTTGGAGCATGGCAATATCCAAATCAACGGGAAGCGTGGAATCTCGTTCACTTAAGCAAAATTAGCTCATGGTTTTTACTCGTTGTTATTAGCATTATGATTGTTACACAACTCAAACATTTGAAAGAGTCGAAAAAATAATGCTGATTATGTAAAAACAGGTAGCCCATCACTCATGAGAGAGTGATGGGCTACCTTCCTTATCAAAGGAGTTATAAATTACAGGAGCATAAGCAGTTATACATTATGAACTACTACTAGCAGAAGATGTTGCTACAGATGAAGCGGCAATCGTTGCCATCATAGCTGCTTGTTGTGCTTGTATGAGGACTTCTATCATAGTTTGTAAACCTGTGTTGGTAGCTTTACTTTCCTCACCTTTCTGACTTACGAACAGTTGAATAGCAATAAGAATATTCGCATCTGTATGCCAACGGAATAATTTCCCCCCCTGCAGTTTTTCAATCAACGCTTTAATAGCATAAATCTCTTTTTCTCCATCTTCAAGTAACGCTAGTAGCCCTATGGCTGGGTAATGCATCTGTTTCACTTTTACCTTTTCTTTTTTTAACGAATTCCATATGTTTGTACATGTTGCAACTAACATTTCTTCACGAACATCCTTCTTTAGTGAGAGGATATGACTTAAAAACTGAAGATCATTCCCTTTACGCAAACCAGCTTTCGCTAGTTTCTGATACAGACGTTCCACTCGGTCCATGAGTGTTTCTACATTCTCTGATTGTCCTGCTAGTAAAACTGCAAGTGGGTAATCATTTGTACTTGTAAGAAAAAGGTGATCCTCTTTCATACGTTTATATACTTGCATCGAACGCTGAATGTGCGTGCCATGCTGTTCATTTTCTTCTGTTAAAAGTACAGCTGCTGCGAGATAAGTAAATATACTTCGGCTAAAACCACCAGCGACCAATTGTTCATATAAATCTAAAAAATCCCGAAAAGCTTTCTTATAATCTGTAAAGTGAATATCTAATGTTGCGGCCACCACAAAGCGATGATAAGACTTTAAGTATGAAAACATCCCTACTTGATTCTTAATATAACTACTAATTTCTAAAAAACGTCCGAGATCAAGCACTTTATCACTACTTACATACATAGCAGCAATCATCATTCCTGTTCGAGAATCACTCGTTTTCCATTTTAGTTCTCCCTTTAACTGTGCATATGTATGTTTGTATTGCTCCAACTTTTGTTCTAATGTAATCATAATATTCACCCCTATTTCTAGTTCTTCTCTACTATTATACTTATATTTCATATAGATTTCGCAACCTTATTTCTGTATTTCCTTCAATATTTTTCTATTATGTAAAACAAAAAGTAATAACTATTCCTACTATGGTAAGCGCTCATAATCCTTCAAGAAATTCAACAACAAAAAAGATAGATAATAAATTATCTACCCTTTTTGTTTATATATTATTTCACATTACACCTGTATTGTGCTTTCGTTTTTTATATGCAATTCAAACTAAAGAGCCTTAATAATACGTTCCATCGCCTTCATTTGTCCAATATGATCTGCTTCATGATAAAGCATCATACCGTATAGCTCCCCTACTGTTTCCAATCCTAGGAATGGCTCTGGCAGTTTATTTTCAAATACTTCTGCTGGAATTTCGTTAATACGTTTTTCTTGTTCTTTTAATTGAGCCGTTAACACTTCCAATGACGGCCCTTCTGTTTTCCATTTAGACGGTCTTGATCCATACCCAAACATACCTGGATATTCAGTTGGTAATTGTTTGAATTCTTTTCCAAACATGAAAACTTCTGCTGCCGTTAACACATGACCGATATGCCAGCGAATTGTATTATTAAATCCCTCTGGCTGTGTATCCACAGTTTTATCGTCTAGCGTCTCCATAAATTTAAGCAATTCCCCGCGCGTTATTTCAAATTGTTTTAAGCCAACTAGTCTATTCATTTGATTGTTCTCCTTCTTCATGTACCATTTATTATGAACTAAGAATGTTCAACTTATTAAAGTTTCACCTTGTTTAATCTATCAGAAACAATGAAGAAATACATCTAATATGCTTACTAAAAATATTTAAAAGGTTCACCCCTAATAAATATAGAATTACTTACTACACAATTAGTTTAGTAAATAATAGAGGAGTGTCAATTACATGTTGCATATTTTAAAACAACAATATAATCTAATTAGTTCTACAAGAGAAACTCTATTTTCATTTTTGGAGGAAATCCCATTAGAAAAGTTACATAGCACTGTTCCTAATTTCGGGAGTGGTAGCATTATAAAGACACATATTCATGTAGCCGATTGCTATCGATACTGGCTTGGATCATTTGCATTTAAGCAAAAGCGAGCGGATTTTTCATTTGCTAGTGATGATGAAATTGAGCATGCAGATGTGGGGAAAATCCGTGCTAGATTTAAGTTAGTAGATGAGACTGTACAACGTTTTTTAGATGAATACAATGACCGCTGGCTCGAAAATATAGCAAATGAAGTAAAATGGCAAAAAGAACCTTGGAGTACAACTCCGCTATGGCTTTTAACTCATACAGAGACACATGAGTTTCATCATAAAGGACAAATTGTATCAATGGCTCGTCACCTTGGGTACACTCCTCCTGATACAGATCTTAGTTAATTCGATTGTTTTAACAGTCGTGTTCTTATTAATTAGTTTCATATCCATAAAAAATATATGAATATGTTTCCTTTTATTATTTCAGTTACCTAATCAATAAAAGGTTCTTTCTTTTTATTACGACTTTACACACAATAAACACGAAAATTCCGAAAATAAAAGTTGAAAATGCTGGTAACATTTTATCATTTGGCACGTATACACTCCAAAAAGAATTAAGAAGCGCATGGAAAATTAGACACATAAAAATACTTTTAGTTGCGTTATAAATTGTAGTTAATAAGAACGATATGGCAATTGTCGTAATTATAAAAGCTATAAAATCCCTTTGAGTTTGATTCGTGCCCGGAATAAACCATAACGGCCAGTGCCAAATAGCCCATATAAAACTCACAATAATCGTACTAAAAAATGCCGAAAACCTTTTCTGAAGGACAGGCTGTAAGAATCCTCTCCATCCAATTTCTTCAAGACCACCACCAACGATCATTATTGGAAAACTAAGTAATGCCACGTATAATGGTTTTTGCATCGTTGCTCCACCAAATATTATTGGCAGATAACAACTAATAAAAGCCAAAACAACGATTAGAATATACCATAAAAAATGATACTTAGGATTTACAATACTTTTAATGAAACTTCTAAACTCCTCTTGTGATCCATATTTTTTCTTTAAGCTAATTGCAACGATTGCCGGCATGATTCCCCCAAAAACAAATACTATCATCGCTAGCGGTGTACCAAATGTCGTAATGTTAAATTTTATTAAGTTAATTAGTAACCCCCATAGTATCCATGTAAATATTAAAGTGCACATTACATATCGTTTAATCTCATTACTCATCTACTCCCCTCCTTTGGTTTAATTAGAGCATAAATAAGGAGATATGAAAACTATTTATGTTAAATAATCCCAAAAACCGAAAGGAACATCCATACTTAATTAGATCTTTACAAACAATCCCACTACCTGCTTTACTTCAGTTGAGATTCGAAGTTAGAGTCTTATTATTCGTTAAGCCTGGATAAACAAAGAGCATGCTTTGAAAACCAATCAAAACATGCTCTTTAAAATATGCTATCTCAAATTTTTTATAATATGATCAATACCAAATAGTCTCCGCATAATTATATGCATCACTATTCGGAATAGCATGTTTCCCTTGCGCCTGTGCCTTTCTTGGATCTAAATCATATACCATTGGCGTATAGCATGAGGTTTGCCCTTTATTCACAACACCATTTCCTCCAGCACTCCCGCAAGTATATGCCTTTCCATCTGTTTTTCTTACAATTCTTGCATCAGCTTCGTTATTATAAATTGCTGCACGAGTCACTGTAACTTTTGCCCACGCTGTCTTACACGTTGTGCTAAATTTTAATTCCACAAAAGAATTGGAATCAATCCACTTCTTTTCTTTCGTTACTGCTGATTGGTCACAGCTATTGTAATACGGACTTTTCCCATCATACGAATGATTTTCTGCATATGCTTTATCATTATTCGTCGTACTAAACATACTAGTTAAAACGAGCAATGATAGACAAAAACATGCGCTTAGCTTTTTTAAAAGTTTCAAAGTATTCCACTCCTTTTTAATAGCGTCCAGTTTTTCCATAACCGTTATTAAAAGTAACCGCTTCAGCATCTGCTGTGTATCCGAAATCAGCAGTTAAATCAAATACCATTCCTGTATACGTACTCGTTTGACCTGTTTTTATTGTCCCGTTCCCCTGATTGGAAGTGACTGATTTTTGGAATACACCATTTTTATATTTATTCACAACAGCGTACGCATACACTCCTCCAGAAACAGCTGGTGCTGGTTGATCTAAAACAAACTTAGACCAAGCTGCATGACATTTATTACTGTAACGTAAATACACTGTCCCTACTTTTTTACTACCTTCGTACACCGCTGTAGACTTTGCATTAAATCCATCTGCATCACACGTTGTACTGCCTCCGTATACTTTCGTTGTTGCTGGATTTTTCCCGTCATAATAACTACTTAAATCAGTAGCTGCAAATGTACTTCCTTGGAAACTAAATAATACCCCTACACTCGCTACACTTAACACACATACTTTCATAAGCTTTTTAAACATTTTCAATCTCCTCCCCAAAAATAAGTACGTATAATAAAGACAATCTTCTCCCTATGTACGCCCCTCCTTTCATGCTTCCTAGAGGCATCTTACAGAAACGAATAAACATTGTAAATTTCCTTATGATTATTGGAATATACGAAGAATTTTACTTATCCTTGCAAGAAAAAAAGTTGAGAAATACACATTTTATAGCATTCTTTATTTAAAACATAAAAGAACCGATACTTGTTACATGCAAGCATCGGTTCTTTATACAAAAGTGCCATTTTTCTTTTATATAAAATAAATATTTCTCCACTTAATCCGTTGTAAAAAACTCCCTCGTTACATCAATAAATTGCTGCAGTGGCACTGTCATCCATTTATCTTTATGCCAAGCAATTTGTGTATAAATCGGTGAGATTTCATTTTCTAAATGTAACTCTTTTATCGTCCCTTCTCGTATATCTTTTTCTACTACTATTGCTGGTAACACAGCTATTCCTAAATCTGCAATAACACATTGTTTAATTGCTTCGACACTAACGAACTCAATTTTATTTGCTGGATACACATCTTTTGTACGAAGTAGCTCTTCAAATAAAGTTCGGTACGAGCACCCTAGCTCTGTTAACAAAAGTGTTTCCCTTTCTAAATCTTTTACAGAAACGGAAGTTTGCTCGAGTAAATGATGCCCTGAAGCAGCTACTACTTTTAATTCTTCTTTCATAAGCGGCTCCACATGTAAAGCATCTTCTGTTTTACATTCGTCCAAAATAAAGGCAAGATCGACTTTTCCCTCCATCAATTGTTCCTTCGCATCTTTATTGGAATGTGCTGGTTTAAATATAAGCTTTATTTGAGGAAATTGTGCTTTAAACCTCTTTAATATAGATGGCAGCCTATATGTACATTGACTCTCTTGCGCACCGATTATTAACGTACCTGCTATTTCCTCATCATCTTTCACAGCCATTTTCGCTTCATTACTGAGTGCAATCATCTTGTCGGCATATAATCGAAACTTTCTGCCTGCTTCAGTTAAAAAAAGACGTTTTCCTAATCTTTCAAATAACGGCGTACCTAACTCAGCTTCTAACGTTTTAATTTGCGCTGTCACACTCGATTGAGCAAAGTTTAATTTCTTCGCAGTTTGCGTAAAATTCAAAGTGTCTGCCGCTACTTTAAAAGTAATTAATTGTTTTATCTCCATTTATCGTCCCTCTTTCCAATCGATATTTTCGATTGATTTCATCGAAATAATCCTCTTTGTCTATTGATATTTGTATTGTATGATAAAGAGCATCGACAAACAATAAAAATGGAGGTATTCCATATGAAAGCACTTTGTTTCGAACAGTTCGGAAGTCCCGATGTACTACAATATAAAGAAATACATGATCCAATCATAAAGCCAAATGAAATTCTTATCCGTACGAAAGCAATTGGATTAAACTTTGCTGATATTTATAGACGCCGCGGCGATTATAATCTCGCTGGCAATTCACCGTATATATTAGGTTATGAAGGGGCTGGCATTGTTGAAAAAGTAGGAGCTGACGTTACGAATATTAATCCTGGAAATCGTATTGCATTTGCTGATGTACCATTTGCAAATGCAGAACTAGTTGCCGTTCCATCTGAGAAAGCAATTATACTTCCAGATTCTATTTCTTTTGAAACAGCCGCTTCTGTCTTATTACAAGGATTAACAGCACATTATTTAACGAAAGATAGCTATGAAATAAAACAAGGTGATATAGCTTTAGTACACGCCGCTGCTGGAGGTGTTGGGCAACTTCTTATCCAAATAATTAAACTACTAGGCGGAAAAGTAATCGGCCTCACGTCATCAAAAGAAAAAGCACAAATAGCTACATTAGCTGGTGCTGATCACGTATTTTTATATAAGGAAGCATGGCCTGCGAAAGTACTTGAAATAACAAATGGTGATGGAGTAAATGTTGTATATGAATCAGTAGGTTCTACGTTAGAGGAAAGTTTTAGCGCAACTAAAACTGGTGGTACTGTCGTATTTTACGGAATGGCTGGCGGTAATCCTACGCCCGTTGATCCGCGTATGCTTATGGATACTTCGAAAACTTTAACTGGCGGAGACCTGTGGAACGTGCTTACATCTTATGAAGAGAGAAAAGAACGCTCCTCTCAATTATTCGAATGGATTACGACCGAAAAATTAAAGATCGCAAGTCCTACTACCTTCTCTTTACAAAATGGTGCCCGTGCTCATGAATTATTAGAGAACAGAAAAAGCACAGGGAAGATTTTATTAATCCCATAATCATTCCAATAAAAAAAGGAAGCTAGAATGTATTTCTTTGCTTCCTTTTTTAACGTTATTTATGTTCAATCTCGCTTCTTTTCAATAACCCTGTTATTTATATTTTTTCTCTACGCTTCTCTTTCTAGGCCCCTCATTTTTAAGTTTATATAATAAATGAATCTAAATATTAAAGGAAAGAACAAACCTCCTGATATCAACGATCCAATAAATACAGTATCAATAAAAGAAAGAATCCCAAATAATAGCATTCCAAAAAAATAAAATACAACTGCACTCCAATAAATAAAACGTGGAAACTTAGTTTGGAACGAATCACCTTTTTCACACGGTTTTCCAAATAACAAATGAACGAATTTAATCAACATAATCACTTCTCCATATAATTGTTAATATTCTTTTCTTCTTAGAACTGAACATAAATCACATACCATGTACCACCCATATTCACACATTCCTTACTTTGTTTTATTTCTCGTATACTTACTTTAGATTCCGAGATGAAATGTAAGGCTAATGTCCCTCCAATACACTGCAAACTAATTTGTTGTTCCTACTCTCTAATTATACCATTACGATAATTTTCATAGTTCATTTTTAACGGAATATTCCGATTTGAATTAATAAATGATATATTGAAAAATAAAAGGGAAGCTAGATTTCTCTACCTTCCTTTTCTTATTTTTATATTTCCACACTTTCTTTCCCTTTTGCAACATAGCTCATATCTCCAACCGACTCGACTGTGTATGTTCCGCCTTTATATACAATCTTCGTCACACTAGCATTTTCTACTCCAAGTTTTGTTTTACTACTGTCTAACATTTCTATTAAGGTAGTAATTAAAAGCCCATGAACGACAACTAAAACGTTACCGCCTCCATTTGCAGCAGAGTCTTCACTAATTTTATCGATCTCTGCTTTTATACGAGTAGAAAATAATTCCCAATCTTCCGCCTGTTTCGTAGGGTCTGCTGCTCTAATAAGATTAATCACTTCTTGAATAGAAAACTTCATAAGTTCTTCTGGCGATGCAACGCCCGCAGCTTTTCCAACCACATCCCACATGTTCTCAAGTTTTTCACCTTCAAAAATACCAAAATTTAATTCTCGTAATTTTTTTCTTTTCTTAAGTTTTAACTTTGATTGCTCACTATATTTTAATACTAAATTAGCAGTTTCAATCGCTCGGCCGCTATCACTACTATATGCATTCGCAAAATGAACATCTTTTAATCCCGTTCCTAAATTAGAGGCAACTTCCACACCTTTTTCTACTAACGGAGAGTCTGCCCAACCTTGCGCGCGATGGTTCGTATTTAATATTGTTTTACCGTGCCTTGTAACATATAACGTAACTACATTCTCATTGCTATCTGTTTCTCGATTCTTCATTCAATTCTCTCCCTTTACATTTCTATATCAATTTTACCACCTTAATTATTCATTGAGCAAAATATACGTAAGTAGATTTACTTAATAAAAAAAGCTATCTTTCTGTATATCCCTACAAAAAGATAGCATCTTTTATGATTATATTTTCAACCGATACTCTTACTCAGCAAAAGCACTCGAATATTGCACAACTCCTTCTACACCTTGTGGAGCGTTCTCGCTTAGCTCAATCACCATAAACACTTCATCTGGCACTTCAAATGGTGCTTTTATATTCCACTCACTTGCTTTCTTAAAGCCGAATTTCGGATAGTACGCTGGATGTCCTAACACTACAACTGATCCGTATCCAAGTTCTTTCGCTTTTTCTAAAGCAGCTACAATAAGCTTCCCACCAATTCCTTTTTTCTGGTGGTCCCTATCAACTGAAACCGGTGCAAGTGCTAACGATTCTACAGAAATTCCATCCTGTTCAATCGTAATTTTGGATAACATAATGTGACCAACGATTTCCTCATCTACTGCAACGATTGATAATTCAGGAATAAACGCGTCACATTCTCTAATACGTTTTACAAGTGCATGTTCCTTTTTATCGCTAAATTCTTCATGTAAAAATGCTTGTTGCACAACTTCCTCTGTTTTTCTATAATCGTTTTTTTGCTCTTGTCTAATCGTTACCATTCTATATTATCCTCTATTCTTTCTTATTTCTTTTTGGATTTTACGAAGCGCTTTTTTCGATCCGCGCTCTATATCATGTTGCATTTTTCTTTCTTTATAATCGACAAATAGTGTATTTAAATCATATCCCTCTGGGTATAATTCCTTTGCTGCTACCTCTAACGTAATACGTTTTACATTCACTTCAACAAATTCACCGTTACAATATACAACGACGTTATAGAAATTATCTATTTCCTTATAGATAATACCAAAATCATCATAATCTAATACATTTACACGATCACCGATTTTGTACTCGTAATGGTTTTCTCTTTTTTCTTGCACGAATTTCGGTTTTCTAATTTTACTTTCATTCACTTTTTCTAGAGCGTACTCTTTATTTTCCATATACGCTCTCGCTCTTTGCAGTACACGCTCTCTTACGTTCATTTTATTCGCAATCCAAAGTGCATTACTTTCACCTGATTTACCGATCACTAATTTATAAAGCGGTTCTAGTGTCTCACTATTAAATTGCATCGCTGCGTTCATAAAATCATCATGCATTTCTGAGAATCGTTTAATTTCACCGTAATGCGTACTCGCAACTGTAATACATCCTGCAAGATAAAACTCCTCTAAAATAGAAATTGCAAGTGCTGCCCCTTCATTCGGTTCTGTCCCGCTTCCTATTTCATCAAATAATAATAACGTATTATTATTTGACATCCTCATAATTTCAGATAGATTTTTCATATGAGATGAAAATGTACTTAGTGCGTTTTCGATACTTTGATTATCACCAATATCTACAAATACATTTTCAAAAATAGCAATTTCTGTTTCTTTATCTCCAGCGATATGAAGGCCTGACATTGTCGCTAAAGTCAACAATCCGATTGTTTTTAATACAATTGTTTTCCCGCCTGCATTTGGTCCTGTAATAATTAAACTACGGTAGTTTTGACCGATTTCAAAGTGTAACGGTACTACTTTTCCACTTAAAAGCGGATGCTTACAATTTACTAAATGAATATAGCCCTGATCATTTAACTTCGGCTCTATTCCATCGATTGATTTACTAAACTTCGCTTTCGCAAATACCATATCATATTGGCTAATTAACTCCATGTTAATCTTTATATGATAAATATTTTCTACTACCATCCCTGATAAAGTCGCTAAAATTTGATACTCTTCCATCGCTTCTTCTGCTTTCAAACTTGCGAGTTCCGCATTTAACTTTGTAACCGTATGCGGTTCTATAAATACAGTAGAACCTTTAGCAGACGCTTCAACTATACTTCCCGCAACTTGATTTTTATAAGAAGATTTAATTGGAATCGTATACCTATCATCCTTCTTACTAATAAAGAACTCTTGAATATACTTCTTATTTGCACTACTATTTAAAAACTTCGTTAAGCGTTCTTTTATTTTTCCATCTACCGAATCAATGTTATTGCGAATTCGCTTTAACTCTTTACTCGCAGCTGCATCAATACTATTGCCTTTAATGGAAAAGTTAATTTCCTCTTCAATACTTTTATATTCAGTCATTGAATTTGCATAAGAAGCTAATACTGGCGCAAAAAATTCTTTATCTAACATAAATTTTTTAATCTTTCTACATCCACGTAAAAAGTCTGAAACACTTACTAACTCTTCAGGATCTAAAATCATCCCTTTTTCTAATTTTTGAATTGTACTTGCGATATTTGAAATGCCGAAGAAAGGAACATGCCCTTCTGCATCTAATATAGCTCGTGCTTCCGTCGTTTCATTCAAACGATTCCTCACTACTTTTATACTCGTACTCGGCTCTAATTTATTTAATAATTCCTTACCTAATCCACTTACACAATAAGATTTCACTATATCCTTTAATTCGTTATATTGTAACTTTTCAAAAGTCATCGTATTCATTTTGTTTCTCCTCACTATGATTGATTTTTATCATAAATGAAGATACCTACCCATTAGATTCCAATGAGCCCTACATGATTCAATTACCATTTTTATACATTAAAAATATATACAAAAAAGCTGCGGGGATACCGCAGCTTTTACATTTACAAGGCATGAGTAATAACATATGAGGAAATAAACCACAAAAAACAGTTGGCAATCCCCTTATTACACGCTTTATAAAGTATTGTAGGTATCTTCATAGGTATCGAAATAAATCCATGACAAAATTAGGGGTATGCTATACATAAAAATCCCCTGTTCTTATCCGATTTATTTCATTAAATTTTTCCTATTTAGTACCTACCGCACTCACAAAAAGCACCTCTCATTAATTTATATTATAGTCATTGAAATCTAATTTACTGAAATCATCATACTATATGTTGTTTTAGAAGTAAAGGTGTCACACTTAATTAATACGCATCTATACAATTCAATATCGCGGCATATACATGAATTGTATCCAACTTTAATTTCATTGCAAAAAATTAAATAAGCACCTCCGCTATTGCGAATGTCATTTACTTTCCCTAATACATTTAATAATTATGACAAGCAATGATAGGAGGTTACTATATGAACGAACAATATATTATTTTACATGGACCTGCTCTTGAACCAGGTTTAATTGGTCCCACACTACCACCAATTCCACCATTTACATTTCCGACCGGACCTACTGGAATCACAGGACCTACCGGCGCGACAGGTTTTACTGGAATTGGAATAACTGGTCCTACTGGGGTTACAGGACCTACCGGAATTGGAATAACTGGTCCTACTGGGGTTACAGGACCTACCGGAATTGGAATAACTGGTCCCACTGGGGTTACAGGACCTACCGGAATTGGAATAACTGGTCCCACTGGAGTTACAGGACCTACCGGAATTGGAATAACTGGTCCCACTGGGGGTACAGGGCCTACTGGAATTGGAATAACTGGTCCCACTGGAGCAACCGGTTTCGGGATACTCCCCGTATTTGGAACAATAACTTCTGAAATAGGTATCGGTTTTTCAGCAGTAGTTAATACAAATGTTAATTTCACCATTCCAGGACCTGTTAGTGGAGCTACTCTAAATCCAGTAGACAACTCCATTACAATTAATACCACTGGTATATACGCTGTATCCTTTTCAATCGTATTTGCGATACAAGCTATTTCGTCTAGTATATTAAATCTTACAATAAACGATTCTATTCAATTCGCAATTGAAACACGAGTTGGTGGTGGTCCTGGGGTAAGTGCTACATCCGCCAGAACAGATTTATTACCTTTAACCCAAGGAGACGTTCTTCGAGTACGAATAAGAGAAGCCACGGGTGACATTATTTATTCCAACGCATCTCTCGTTATTTTAAAAGTCGACTAGTTCATTTATGAAAATAAAAATTTAGGAATGATAACAATATAAAAAGAAGAGGAGGACTTATATTTCAGTCTTCCTCTTCTTTTTTATCAGCAATTCACTGCTGAACATATATGGAAACTGATCCTCCACTTACATGGAACTGCCCCCATCCGTCCTTATTAATTGTTACAGTATTTGTTTGATTACCCGTCATATCGTACCATACTTCCCCTGCGTTATTCTTTCCAACTTCCATCCACTTTGACCCTCCTGGCCCATCTGAGATTAATGTCGCTAAACCGGAATCTGCATGTACACCATCACCTTCTCTTGTCCATCCAATTACATCTGGATGGTCTAAATAATCACGCTGCGTACCATATGCAAAGTTTTTTCGTGCCGTCAAAATCGGATCAATTTTATCTTTTAACACTGGAATTTCATAACTACTATTTCCGTTTGTCCCATAGTAATCACCATAGAAAACTGAAGGATAGCCCTCTGCACGAGTTAAAATAAATGCATATGCCAACGGTTTAAACCACGGACTTACTACAGATTCCAATGATTGTCCAGGCTGAGAATCATGATTCTCAACGA
Organism: Bacillus cereus; assembly: GCF_007678085.1. Classification (GTDB taxonomy): domain Bacteria; phylum Bacillota; class Bacilli; order Bacillales; family Bacillaceae_G; genus Bacillus_A; species Bacillus_A cereus_BE. The sequence continues at coordinate 105,166 of NZ_VEDW01000004.1, forward strand.
GAGTAACTGCAAGTGCGGGGTGATTTTGCATTACTGTTCCATTTAAAATATTTCTCATATCATAATTCCCATTTCCTTTTGAAGCATAATGAAAATTGTAATGCAGTGGTGCATCAAATACAGATTGATTATAATTGACTTTCGCTAAATAATTATTTAAAGTCTGGATATCATTTTGCCAATATTCAGCCACTGTAAACATTTCTTTTCCTGTTTGCTGTCTGACATGATTTACCCAATCGCGTAAATATTCATGATCAATATGCTTAACAGCATCTAAACGAAAGCCATCTAAATTTAATTCATTCGCATACCACGTTCCCCAATTTTTCATCTCATTAGCAACATCTGGATGATCAAAATCAAGATCTGCATACATCAAATAATCATAATTTCCATTCTCGCTAGACACTTCCCAGTCCCAGGCTTTACCTATCCCCCTAAATTTATAAATTCGATTTAATTTCCTTCCTTCATCCCAATCCGTTCCGTCAAAATGATACCATTTCCATTTGAAATTAGAATAAGCATCTCCACGCCCTGGAAAGTTAAACCCTGTCCATGCATTAATTTCATAATCACCTGATACTTCAATATTTCGATTGTTATGGTCTACCTCAACAGCTGTTACAGTTTCAGTATAATCTGCTCCACCTTTATGATTCATAACTACATCACCATATACATCGATGTTTTGCTTATGTAAAGCTTCAATTGCAGATTTCAACTGTGCTTTTGTCCCATATTTCGTCCGCACCGTTCCTTTTTGATTGAATTCTCCTAAATCATATAAATCATACGCTCCATATCCTACGTCATTTTGCGTAGTTCCTTTATATGCAGGCGGTATCCAGACAGATGTAATTCCTTTCTGAGCTAAATTTCCAGCATCCGAATGCAAACGATTCCAATGATTCCCATCATTCGGAGCATACCACTCAAAGTACTGCATTAACGTTCCATTGTTAACCGTATCTGCATACACTTTACTCCCCACATATATACTAGGTAAAAACAAAACAACCGACAAACCGACTACTATTATTCTTTTCAACATATTTACACCTTCCCCTCCCGAGAAAACGTTTGCATAGTTTATCGAAATTATTATAATATTCGTTCTACAATTAGTAAAGTAGCAATCTCTCACTCTCCCACATTATTTTTTAGTCTAACTTCAAATATTCAACAAATACTTCAAAGTAGTTTTCATTTCACATCTTATTCAAGATTGTTTACAATTTATCTATAAAAGCGTAACGGAGGGATTTCTATGACAGACTTTCAAAAACAATTTTTTGCAAGATTACATATAGAAGAAAAACACAAAGTTTCATTTGAAGATTTACCTAACATTATGTACGCAATGGCACAAACTGTCCCTTTTGAAAACTTAAATATTATCGAAAACAACTTTACAGAAATATCAAAAGAAAATCTAAAAGAAAAAATTTTAGTAAACAACCGTGGCGGGCTTTGTTATGAACTTAATCCTACTATGTACTACTTCCTTAAAGACGCTGGATTTGATGTTCATCTCGTTTCAGGAACAGTGTACAATGCAGCAAATTCTATATGGGCTGTTGATTCTGGACACATCGCAACTGTTTTAACACATCGTAATGAACTTTATTTAATTGAAGTAGGATTCGGATCATACTTACCTCTTGCTCCTGTCCCTTTCTCAGGAGAAGTCATTCACTCTGTTACAGGAGATTATCGTATTCGTAAAGAAGTGACCGAAAAGGGAAACTACATGTTAGAGATGCGTAAAAACAATGAGTTTTTGGATCAATCTTCTGCTGATGATTGGACGTTAGGCTATGCATTTTATATAGAAGAAGTCACTGAAGAAAAAGTAAATGCGGCACAAAAAATTATCGTTGAACATGAGGGCTCACCATTTAACAAAGTACCTCTTATTGTAAAACTAACTGAAAATGGGCATGCATCTTTAACAAAGGATAGTCTGACCATAGCGAAAAACGGTAAAAAAACGAAAGAAAACGTTACAGATGTACAATACAAAAATCTTTTACATTCAAAATTCGGAATTACATTATAATTTTTTAAGTCTTGCCATTTTAGCAAGGCTTTTCATTTTCCAGCAGGGATTTTTTGCAATTTGTTGTATTTCATAGTTATATAGGAATATAACTACATATTTAGAAAGGAAATGATTATGACTGAACTTAAAGATCGACTACAAGTAGATGATAAAGAAAAATGGGATTTAACAGATATTTACCATACAATTGAAGATTGGGAAAATGATTTTCATAAAATTGAATTATTAACGAAAGAATTACATGCGTTTAATGGAAATATTTACGATGGTAATAGCTTATTAGCTTATTTAACAAAAAGTGAAGAAGTTTCTAGCATAATATCTTTAATGTTCGCTTATGCACGATTACAATCTGACCTTGATACGCGCGATACTGACGCTCAATCTCTTGTCGATAAAGTATCACAATTACACGTAAAAGTAAGTGCAGCTAAATCTTTCTTTTCCCCATTCTTACTTAGCGTAGATGAAAACACATTACATTCTTACATAGAAGAAGCAGAAGGTTTACAATATTATAAAGAAGACTTATTTGAATTATACCGTTATAAAAAACACGTATTGAATAAGGACCAAGAAGAGATTTTATCACAAATGGGCGAAGCACTTTCCTCTCCTCAGCATACATATGGCATGTTAAATAATGCAGATATACTATTTGGTGAAGTGACTACTGATGAAGGAGAAAAAGTTACTCTTACACGCGGAATGTATGCAAAGTTAATAGAAGATGAAAATCGAGAGAAACGCAAGGAAGCCTATAAAGCTTATTACAAACCATACGTTCAATTAAAAAATTCTATCGCTTCTACTTTATCTGCTGCTATTAAAAATAATGTTACTGTTTCAAAGCTAAGAAACTATCCATCAGCTTTAGAAAAGTCATTATTTGGCGACATGGTTCCGAAAGAAGTATATGAAAATTTAATTGAGACGACGAAAAAAAATATTCAATCACTACATACTTATAATGAACTTCGAAAAGAAAAATTAAATGTAGATGAACTACGCCAATACGACTTAAGCGTTGATTTAGTAAAAGGTGTAAAACAAGATATTCCATATGACAAAGCGTTTGACATCATGATTGAATCACTAGCTCCATTAGGTGAAGAGTATATTGAAACATTAAAAAGCTTTAAAGATAAACGTTATATCGACGTGAGAGAAACGCCAGGAAAACGTTCCGGTGCTTATAACTTTGGCGTATACGGCGTTCATCCTTTCATTCTTTTAAATCATCACGATGATTTAAATAGTCTTTTCACTCTTACTCATGAATGTGGACACGGTATGCATACGCACTACTCGCACGGATACCAACCAAGAATTTCTGCACACTATACTATTTTTGTCGCAGAAGTCGCTTCAACAGTAAACGAAGTACTATTAATTCATCATTTATTAAAAGAAGCAAAAGATGCTAATGTACGTAGCCATTTAGTAAACCATTTCATCGACAAATTTAAAGGCACTTTCTTTACACAAATTATGTTCGCTGAGTTTGAAAAAATCACACATTCAATGGCGCAGCAAGGTAAACCATTAAATGCCCAAGTCTTTAGCGAAGTTTATGAAAACTTGTTTAGAGAGTATAATGGCGACTCCCTCATATTTGACGAAGAAGTAAAATACGGATGGGCTAGAATACCGCATTTCTATCGTCCATTTTACGTGTACAAATATGCAACTGGATTCGCTTCTGCAATCCAAATTGCTGATAAGTTATTGAGCGGTGATCCAAATGCTCAAAAACATTATATTGAATTCCTTAAAGGTGGAAGTTCTGACTATCCATTAAATCTACTAAAAAAAGCTGGAGTTGATTTAACTACGCCAGCACCAATTGAAAGTGCATTAAACCGTTTCAGCTCACTTGTTGAAGAATTTTCAGCATTATAAAAAGCATGCAGAGTATATACTCTGCATGCTTTTTTCATTTCGATTACTTTATGCTAAATGTTGCTGCGTTACGCAATGAATCATACCACCATACGCAAACAGCTCATTTACATAAATGCCGACAATTCTTCTTCCTGGAAACTGCCCTTCAATAATTTGAAGCCCTAACTTATCATGCTCATCGCCATATATAGGAACCAATACAACTTCATTTCCAATATAAAAATTCAAATATGAGCCCTTACAGTCTGCTTCTTTTACCATTTTTCTTGTCACCGGTACTGGTATGAGCTGAAATGGCTCTCCATCAATATTTCTTGCTTGTCGCAATTCTTGATAATGCTTTTCATATGCCTCCAAAAGGTATGATTCACCTTCCCCGAAAGGATCATATTCATAAAGAATTGTATTTTCATTTACAAAACGGGCTGCGCCATCAATATGGTAATCCGTATCTTCATCATAATTATCCTCACCATGAATGCCAGTTATCCATATAAAATTCGATACCCCCAAATACTTCGTTAACTCCATTTCAATCTCTTCCTGACTTAGTGTAGGGTTTCGATTTTCATTTATAATAGAAGTTTTTGCCGCCATTAAGGTCCCATTTCCGTTTATCTCTATTCCCCCACCCTCTAGACAGACACTAGATTTAACTTTCGGAATACTATACATCTCACTTATTTTAGTCGGAATAACAGCATCATTTTCATACGGATATTTATCTCCCCAACCATTAAAAACCCAATGTGTTAACCAGAGGTTTCTCTCCTTGTCTTTTACAAATATCGGTCCATTATCTCTTATCCACACATCATCCGTCTCTTGAACTAAGAAATCAATTTGATCCATATCCACTTTCCCTTCCATTAACTTCGATTGCACATGTACTTTTTCTTCTTCATCAAATACAACAATATGCACAATTTCTCCGTAATGAAGCTCCTTTGCCATCGTTACCCAAATATCATCTAGCTTAGCTCTGTAACCTTCACTTCTATGAGCTTTGTCATGAGGCCATTGGAGCCATGTCCCCTCATGTTTCTCCCACTCAGCAGGCATATAAAACAAACTATTTTCTATATTTCTCATACGTGTTCACCCCTTCTATGAATGTAAGTTCAGTCTAAACTTTGACATCGTGTTAAGGTCAACAGAAATATATTAACTAATTTTTTATTCTCCCTTGTGATATACTACTTCTCCTTGTAAAACCGTCACTAAAACTTTCGCATCCGGAATCTTATCGGCACTCATTTTAGTAATATCTTCATTTAGTAATATCATATCAGCTGATTTACCTACTTCAATTGAACCAGTAATCTTATCAAGACCTAACGCTTTGGCGGGCTTAATTGTATAAGCATCAATAGCTGCGTATACATCAGACAAGCCCTTTTCATCAATACTTAGTGCATTTGAAATTGTCACAAGTGGATTTAGTTCATTTACATCCCAATCACTACTAAGCGATACATTCGCACCTGTTTTCCAAATTTCCCCTAACGGCATAATTCGCTTCATCTGTTGATTTGAAAAATACGTACTTGCCCAGCTTTGCTTAGGATCCTCTGCAAAATCATGACCTACTTGGAAATCAGCGCTAATTCCTAACTTAGCAAATCGTTTTATATCACTATCTTCTACCATTTCCACATGGGTAAGTGTATACGGCTGATTTGCCCCTTCTTTTTTCGCTGCTTCAATTGCATTTAAACTCTCTCTTACCCCGCCATCTCCAATTGCGTGAATGAGTGCACCGTAACCAATTTTATTCAGTTCCGTCAACCACCACTTCATCTTTTCTTCTGGAATATAGTTCAAGCCATACGGTGTTCCTTTAAACCATTCAAATTTATATTTTTCTAGTATTTTAGCTGTGCTGTTAATACTAATTCCATCACTATACATTTTCACTTGATTGATAAGCATTCGAGATGATACATCATCACGCTTAATTTTTTTGAAATACTCCATTTGTTCTGCTTCATTTAAATTTGGATATACCCACGGGCGAAGTACTACTCGTGACGTTAACTTTTTCTCATCATTAACTTTATTCCAAACGTCTAACCAGCCTCGTTTCCAATAAAGACGTCCATCACCGACTGTAGTAATACCATTCTTCGCCACCTCATCTAAACCGTCTAGCAAACCGTCATAATTTTTTTCAAAGAGATTGGACTGGGAATTCCATGCTTTCTCCATCACAATATCCCCAGCTGTATCATAAAGAATACCAAAAGGTTCTCCTGATTCTGGATCCCGAATAATTCTTCCACCTTGCGGATCTTTCGTCTCTTTATTTATTCCAGCAAGCTCCAATGCTTTTGAATTAACCCATATAGAATGAGAAGTTCTTTCCATAATTAATACAGGGTTATTAGGAAATAACTCATCAAGAACTTGTAATGGCGTTTGTTGTTCTGATTTTTCGTCCATATCTTTTAACAACTCTTCCAAACTAAATCCTGTTCCACTTATCCATTCGCCATCTTTCACATCTTTTTTACAAGCCTTTAAATACGAGCGTTGTTTTTGCAGCGCGGCATCTGGTGAAACACTACAATTCCCTGCTGCTGGTGATTTCGCCTCAAATATATGATTATGATTGTCCACAAAACCAGGGAGAATAAAACGCCCTTGTAAATCCACCACTTTCGTATCTTCATTTATAAATCCTTCTACATCCTTGTTCGAACCAACAAATATAATTTTTCCTTCTTTAACGGCTACAGCCTCTACAATGTCTTGCTTTCCATTTGAAGTATAGATTGTACCATTTTTTAACACTACATTTTTAGGCAACTGATTAGGTAGAACAAAGCTACCATTCTCACCTTCTCCTACTCCAGGAGTACAAGCTGAAACCCATGTCATACTTAGAATCAGACAAATAATCATGATTGTTTTTTTCATATTTTTTCTCCTTTTTATTATGATGAATTACTTACATAAATAGAATAAGGATTGACATAGTGTTAATGTCAATCCTTATCTTCAGTCTATTTTCATCACTAAAAAACAAATTTGTGTCACATATTCCTCTACTAAACAATCACATTCAGGTCCCTTTACGTAAACCTCATATGGCGAATCCTCTATTACATAACCATTTCTTTCAATCCATTTTTCTAACGCAATATAAGCGTAACCTATATAGTCATAACTTCCATAATGCATAGTAGTAACGATTTGATGCGGATTTAGTTTTTTTATTTCATATTCTTGTACTACATCTTTATTGTTTCTATGCATGACCGGAATTCTTAATTCAATTTCGCTCCGATTCGGAATATACTCTTCGTCATAAAAGACTGTAGAGGGCGAACCGACTATTTGAAAGTTACTCTTTTGTACTTTTTCATATAAGTCATAAAAATAATCATCCATATCATCTATATTTATTTGCAGTCTTTGAGCAATTACTGTTATTTCATTTCTCATTCCAATAAATATATCGTAATTTCTATTGCGAGCGATATTTAAACCATTATTCATACTTACCATTTCATTCATTTCTGAAATAACCTGTAAATTTTGTTTCACCTCATGAGATAACTCTATAATTTGTGCTTGCATATGTTTCACAAACGAATCTTGATCTGACGACTGAAGAATGATTTTAATTTTCGGTAGAGGGAACTTATACTCCCTTAACTTTTTTATTTTCAACGCTATTTCTAACTGCCCTTGCTCATAATATCTATACCCATTTTCCGGCTTCACATATGCTGGTTTTAATATATTCTCTTTGTCATAATGCCTTAGCATCCGTGTACTCATTTTACAAATCCGCGAAAACTCAGTAATTGTATACATATACTTACCCCTTGAATACATTTTCTTATACGCTTATTTTAAAACCAATCAAAAATTTTCCTAACTGAAAATTCTTCATTCTGATTGTTCAATCTTTTCATTTTTGAAGGTAACAAATGATAAGGACAATACCAAGTTAAACAATTTATTGCGCCTCCCATTGTCGATATTTCTCCTACATGAATTTGAATAGCTTGTTTCTCCGTATGCTGTTGAATATGTCGTAAAACTTCCCTATCTTTAGGTAGTCCAAACTTAGGAACGTAAATCGTATCACATGTTTCTAACATATTTATATACAACCCTTTTGCCGATGCTATTTCTTGATCATATTGTCCCTTTTCTGTATATGACGATGGAACAACTATAAATTTAGCTTCTGGCATTTGATCTTGAATAATCTCTTGAACATTATATCTAAATTCATGATCCCCTAAAAAATCACTAATAAACATCGTATGTTCATCAATAAATTTAACCATTCCGTCTGCATGTGCGAGTACATCCCCTTCTTCAGCAGGAATAATAATAACTCGGCTCACATCTAGATCCCATTCCAGTTGCTCTATAATTTCTTCTTCCGTCCAATCATAATTATCATCAAATATGCGTTCCGTTAATATAACTGTATCTTTTTTATTCCAAATAAGATTTCCACCGTCTAATATCAATGGAGACTTCACATATTCAAAATCGTTCTTTTTCAACCATTTATTAAATTGTTGATCTAAATATCGCCATTGATCTTTCGGTAAGTAATTTGGTTGATATTTAAATTTAACTAAATGATTTGTGACGACTGGTGCAACATCTCTTAGCCAAATATCATCATACTCAAAAAAGCTTGTATGAAAGTCTTGCTCTTCAACAGATAAAGAAACAAGTTGATCAGTAAATGATTTATTTCCATCTAAATATTCATTAAAATAAATCAGGTCTTCATAAAATGGACGATAATAATCATTTGATTTATCTGGTATTGCAGTAAAAATAATTCCATTTTGTTTTTGTTCCATATTATTTACCTCGCTTTTTAATAATGGTTGAATAACTAATTTCACTATGCCAATTACTTCCCTCTTCATAACACTTTTCGAAACGTGCACATTTCATGAATGGATTATAGCACGGAGAAATATTATATATTTATATAAAAAATATATCCCTGTTGTTGAGCGAAAAATTGACTCTTGACAGAACTTTAAAATACAATAATAGAAATTTATATGAAAATATGAAATTGAATAATAGCATCATAAATCCTATCATTATGAAGCTAGTTAAGATTATTCCTTTCAATGCCCTTACTCCCTTTTTACAAAAATAAAACATGACAAAATAGGTAAAAGTAACAATGTACCTATTTTGTCCTTACGTTGCTACATTTCAATCAATTACTTCAAATGAATCGGTTGTTGCTGTGTAATACAATGTATCATGCCACCATTTTTATAAAGCTCTCTCACATCAATACCAACTACTTTACGATTTGGGTATAACTTCTGAATCGTATCGTTTGCGATTTTATCATTTGGATCATTATAATTAGGCACCAACACCACTGTATTCCCAATATAATAATTAATATATGATCCCTTATAATCGAGAGCTTTTCCATTTTCTAAAGTAACTTTATCTTTACTAAGGGGTAAGTATTCGTACTTATATTTCTGTCCTAATGCATTTTTTGCATCTAACAATGTGTCCATATCTTTGTTTGATAACCCCCACTCGGCTAGGTCATCTTCTTTCATCGTTACGATGGTGGATTTATTATGAAATTTAGCAAATCCATCAATATGAAAGTCCGTAATATCTAAATTAGGTACTCCGTCTAACCAAATAAAGTTTGTTACTCCAAGGTCACTTATATATTTTTCAATTTCCTTTTCTGATAAATTTGGATTTCTATTTTTATTTGTTACTGCACTTCGAGTTAATAAAGCAGTCCCATTGCTGTCTAATTCAATCGCACCGCCCTCAAGGACAAATCCCCCCCAATCAATCCTTTCAATCCCTACTTGTTTACTAACATTCTCACGTATACGAGCATCATTTTTATAAGGAGTTTTCTTTCCCCAACCATTAAATGCCGGATCTAATATTTTGAGATTTTTATTATTGTCATAAACAAAAATCGGCCCACTATCTCTTGCCCATACATCATCAGTAGGAGCGATAAAGAAATCAATTTTATCCATATTCAGTCCTTTATCTGTTAAAAGATTATTGATACGCTCTTTCTCTTCCTCATCATATGCAACAATATGGACTTTTTCACCCTCGGTTAAAGCGCTTGCCATCTTAACCCAAATCGGCTCAACTTCCTGCTTATACTCTTCACCATATGTGTATTCATGAGGCCATTGCAGCCATGTACCTTCATGTTTATCTTTTTCATCTGGCATCGTATATTTTCCGACTTTTTTCTGTACCTCTATTTTTACATTCTCTTTCCCTTTTGTATTTTCATTACCACCTTCAAAAGAACAACCACTAATAATCGCAGTGGATAATGTAGCTATTAAGCAAAACTTTACAACTTTTTTCATTTTTCAACCTCCAGTTCTTATCTCCAATAATGTAAAGCTTCACATAGTGTGAAGCTCAAGATTTTTCTTAAATGTAAAAATTACCAATTCCTCTTTACATTCCTATCATTTAACTAACTATATGTATTTATTCAACTACCTTCCTTACCTACTTATATAGCAAGCAAAACTTTACGAAATAAAAAAAATCGGTATTGATAATTACATATCAATACCGATTTTCAAATTATTCTTTTCCTTCTATTAAATCATTCGCCATTTTCCTAAACTCTTGATTGAATGAGTCATTCATACCATTTTGGACGTTAGAAAATAATATGACGAACGTCTTTTTATCCCAGTTAAAATTATTAAATGTATTCCAACCTGCTAATACGCCGTGGTTATGATAATAATCTGGATACGTATAGAAACTAAATCCATATTTTCTTGCAGGTGATGCAGTAAACATATCTAATACGCTTTGTTTAGAGAGCAGTTTCCCATCCATAATAGCCTCATCTAATCTTTTCATATCTTCAACAGTCGTATACATTTCACCACACCCATACAACCAGTTCATTTTCAAACGGGGTGTAGCTATTAACTCATTATCTTTTCTCGTATAACCTTCTGCTAAAAAAATATCTTCAGGGAGAGTTGCACCCATTCCAGATTCATGCATTTCAACAGGAGTAAAAATATTTTCTTTCACATATTCAGCGAGCGGTTTATTTGCTATCTTTTCTACAATATACGCAAGTACCATATAATTATAGTCTGTATATTTCCATCCTGTCCCTGCAGGAAATTGCAATTTTTGCGCTCCAATCCACGTTACTAACTTTAATCGTGACGCCGCATTCACCCTACCTTGTCCCTGATCTGGTAACCCGGACGTGTGTGTTAACAAATTTCGCAATGTAATGTTTTTATCTGCCGGAAACGATGGAATATACTTATTTACATTGTCTTCAATATTTAATTTTCCTTTTTCTTTTAGCTGCATAATAGATATTGCAACGACTGTTTTCGTAATTGAACCAATGCGATATTTCGTTCTTGGCGTTGTTACTACTTTATCTTTCACATTCGCATAACCATAACCTTTTCGTAAAATCACATGGTCTTTACTAGCTACAAGAACACTCCCATTAAATCCTTTATCTTTTAAATATTGATCTAGCTTTCCAGCTACAACTTCATAGCGCTTTTTCTCATTTACATCAACTTCTTGCATATCATCCTTTTGCTTACTATTTACATTAGAAAATGCCTTTATATCATATTTCTTACCTTTATTTGCATGTATTAGTGCAATGACACTCCCACAAAAAATAGCAAAAATAAAGAAAACGATTAACCATTTCTTTAACATAATAGGAACCCTCTTTTATCTAGTTTCACTTAACGTACATCCATTCTGTTCTATATCTTTTAATTTTCAAATATTTTATAATACTACCTATTATTCACCTAAATGAACTAGATTCCTTTTTCTCATATTCAGTTTTCGGCTACTCTCTATTGTATTTCTTTCTTGCAAAATTTCCACCTTACAATCGGATACACCCTACTATAATTTCAATATCTTATGTAACATTTGTTACACATTATCAAAAAGGAGTTATAAACATGAAAAATACTGATAAACGCAATCGTTTAGATGATATGATGTTTCATTACAGGGTAACAAAAAATAACATAGTTTTAATTGAATATTACGGAAAACAAATTACGATATTAAAAGGAACTGATGCTGAAAAATTTTTAAACAAAATAAATCATGCACATAACGATACAGAAAAACAACTCATTATGGCTAAAGTTACAGGTAATTTCAAAAGAGGAAATGAACGTCAATGAAAATGAATCTCATTTATGTTTTGATTATACAACATATAAAAAAAGAAATGTCGCTCATTCGGCATTTCTTTAGAATTTCTTCATAAAAAATTTACATTGCTAACTTTCTTTTATTTTTTGTTTTTACTATATAAACTCACTGCCGAAATACTTAATAATAGCACTATACACAACCAAGCATACATATACCCTTTCTCATCGACAATATAACCAAATAAGACAGGTGCAACAATAATCGCAATTTGATTGAATGTAAGTGCCAAACTAACTGTTATTCCAACAGATTCTTCACTTGCCCATTCAGCAACTTCGGCGATAAAAAGACTAAACCATCCAATTGAAAAGAACCCTAACATTGCACTTATACCATACAATACTCCACTCATTACTGTATGTATGCTTATCACTAACAATAGAATCAAACTAATAGAAGCACAGACAGTTATAAATAAAGGTATGCGCCGATTCCCTTTATAAAACGTATCGCTAATAGCTGCTAATGCAACACGGCCAATCATTCCAGAAAAGAACATCACTGAAAATACTGTTCCAGCTACAATAGATGTAATAGATTGTTCTCTTACTAAAAATTTCATGAAGTGTCCAACTAACACCATTTGTAATGAAATCATGCAAATACCTGTTATATATATTGGATACAACTCTTTTTTACGTATCACTACTTTTAGCTGCATCCAAAAAGAAATTTTAATATGTTCTTTCCTAGTAGCATCCTCTTGAACATATGGCTCTTTATATAACATAAAAAATAATAATCCTCCAATTATACAAATGCATGCCATACTATTTATTGCGTAAGTCACATTATATTGTATTGTAAAAAACGGGATTAGCACTCCCGCTAACGCACCACCAATCGGTATACCAGCTTGCCTTATTCCCATCGCTAATCCGCGATTTTCTTTTGGGAACCATTTTAAAATCACTTTACTTCCTCCTGGCTGGGAAACACTATAGAACATTCCTACTAATAAAAGTACAAATAACAGATCATTAAATCCATTTACTATATTAGTTAGTAAAAACGAACCTCCTAACAAAAATGAACTGATAGAAATCAACAACTTTTCATTATATTGATCGAGTAACCGCCCAACAAAAAGCATACAAAATAATGGTCCCACATTTACAACACTTACTAACAATCCACTCTCCATATTCGTAAGCCCATATTCTTCTTTCCAAAATAAAGAGAAAGCTCCGACACCATATGTTATAAGTGTCGCTGTCGTTTGAGCAATCGTCGCAAACATTAACATAACCCACTTATGATTACTTTTCATCCTTTCTTCAATTAACACAATAATCCCTCCATCCCCTTTCATTGTATGAAAGTTCTGATATCATATAAAATAAAGGTTCATCATATAAACCATCAAAAAAATTGATACCTTTTCGGAGGGAAGATACGTGGACATAAAAGATTTAACTGTATTTTACGAAGTTGCAAAGGAAAGTAATATTTCTCGCGCTGCGAAAAATTTGAACTATGTACAATCAGGTGTAACAATGCGTATGAAACATCTAGAAAATGAATTAGGTGTGCCTTTATTTTACCGTAACGGGAAAGGGGTAACTTTAACTTCTAACGGTGAGATTTTATTAACATACGCCAAACAAATTATCCACTTAATGGATCAATCTATAAAAGCGGTTCAAAGTAATGGAACTGATCCTAAAGGTACTTTGAAAATCGGATGTACAGAATCTACAACCGCGGTAAGGCTGCCATCTATATTAACGGCCTATTATGAGAAATACCGAGAAGTCGAATTGATTTTAGAAACAAATACGACCGAACAACTAATTAGGCTTGTGTTAGAACGAAAACTAGACGGAGCGTTTATAGCAGGATCTACTCAGCATACTGAACTTCATACAAAGGTATTTCGTGAAGAAGAATTAGTTCTCATTAGTAAAAACACTTTATCCTCTCTTAAAAATATAGAAGATATGAATTTACTCGCTTTTAGTCACGGTTGCTATTATAGAAGTTTATTAGAAGACTGGCTTCAAGAAGAAGGCATCTCGCCTAAACGAGTATTAGAGTTTGGAACAATTGAAGCAATACTCGCCTGTGTAAAATCAAATATGGGCGTAGCAATTATGATGAAATCTATATTAAATGGTCATGCACATAACTTATCATTTAATCCTTTACCTAATAGATTCAAAAATGTTCCTACTACTTTTGTTACTAGAAAAGACATATATCACTCAGCTGCATTACAAAAATTTATGGAGATGATTTAACAATGCGTGAAAAGAAAATGCGTGGGATGAAGTGTAAAACAAACACTATGATACAGCGAATTGAAGAACATACAAAAACGTTCCCTTCTGCTTTCTATGACGATGAATATTGGTATATGCCATTACCAGTTTCCCAAGCTTTTATCAATTCGTGTAAAACGCCTAGAAAAGTAAAACGAGTATGTATACAAACTCTATTAAATCAAGCAAATCATTTAATAAAAATAAAACCGAGCGATACACATACATATAGAGTTGTTGTTTTGATTTCTATAGAAAGGTTGTGGGATTCGCAAATCATTATATTTAAAAATGAGGGGTACTTTCATAATTTCTTTAATAGAAATAGTGAATTTCAAAAATGGATTCCTCTTGCAAATGAATCTGATTTTTGGAAGACATGGGGAATTTCAATTTGTCCTACTGCCCAAATGTTGCACTTTCAAGAAGTCATTTATGATGAAGATGCAATCAATAAAAAAGAGATTTGGTTTATTGGAGAGTTATCTTAAAAGGGGTACTTTCAAATGAAAAGCTTCCCTTTTTCCACTTAACAAAATCGCTATATAATGAATCTATCATTTTACTATATAGGAGGTTTTTAAATGGTAATACCTAAATATCCTGATGTCCCTACTCTTACGAAAAAACAAATCGATCAAATTACAGAAATCGCTTTTCTAAAAGAAATAACACCACACAAATGTGATGCTATTTTCGTTTTCGGCGGTTCTCATCCTGGTAATTGGCGAGCTCCTCTAGAAGCTTATCGACAAGGTTTAGGAAATAAAATTATCGTTACAGGTGGTACTAGTTTACATGGCATGAAACATCCGAGCTGGAATTACGGGGATTTGTCAGAAGCAGAAGTAATTGTACATAAATTAATTGAACATGGCATACCAAAAGACGCTATCATATTCGAGACAAACTCCCTTCATTCTATCGCTAATGTAATGGAAGCGAAAAAGATTTTTGATTTCACAAAAATTAATCGGCTACTATTTGTATGCAAAAGTTTAGGAGCTGGTCGGCAATATAGAGTATTAAAAAAACATTTACCTAACACTGTTACTTGTATTCCATTTACATTTGATACAAGTTTCGATGGTGAGTTTATAATTAATAGATATAATTGGATGGAGAATGAAAAAAGTCGCTCTATGATTTTTGGAGAATACTTGAGAAATGTTTGCTACGGTAGAAAAGGTGGTATTGAGCCACCTGAAAAAGAAGTTCAAGGCTTAGAAGAATATGTATCCTACTACTATAATCTAGCATAATAGAAAAAGGTATACCAAAACGTCGGTATACCTTTTCTCCTATTTATTTTTCTTTTAGTACACTATGTAATCGATCAGGATAATTTGTAAACATTCCTGTAGCACCCCATTTAATTAACAATCTCATATCTGGTTTCTCATTAATTGTATAAGGGTGAATTAACAGCCCATTATTTCTAGCCATTTTCATATATGACTCATCAATAATTAGTTCTCCGTTATCATTACGTAAGTTCGGTCCAATACCAACTGCATACTTTTTAATTTCTTGAAAATCATCATTCGTTACACTTTTCGGTTCATGTGTAATACTAGACCATTCAACAATCTCATTGTTTTCATTTGGATAATACCAAAGCAGTTGAACTAACGGAATATTTCTATTCATACTATGAATCTTTGTTAAACTATCTTTACTAAATGATTGGATCATAACACGGCTTGAAGACATGTTTTGACCTACTAAATTATATTTATTTAATAAAGCTAATAATTTCTCTTCCATTCCTGGATACACGTCTGGTGATTTCGTTTCAATGTAATACTTCATGCTTCTTCCGTACTTTTGGAAGATTTCTTCAAGAGTCGGAACCTTTTGACCAACATACTCTTGCTTAGCCTTTTCTGGATAAGCTTTATTAAACCAAGATCCTGCATCTAAGCTCTTTATTTCACTTAACGTTTTATCTCGTACTTCACCTGTTCCATTTGTAGTGCGGTCAACTGCTGTATCATGCATTGCAATTAATTGGCCATCCTTAGTTAATTGAATATCTAACTCCAAATAATCCGCTTTCATTTTTTTCACTAAATCATAAGAAGCAAAAGTATGCTCAGGTGCATGTCCACTTGCTCCGCGATGTGCAATATTTAAAAACTTATTCTTATTCCACTCATGCTTTCCTTCTGCTTTCGCATGAACAGCTCCTCCAGCAAAAATACTTCCCGTCATAAAGAAAATAACTAATACGCTAATAATTTTTCTCATCCTTTTAACCCTTCCTACGTTGTAAATTTCAACAAGTTAATGAGATTTACACGAAATAGAAGATATACTTTCATTATTTTTATAAGCTTATATTAAAATTCCAATCTTACAAATACAATTCTCCTATGTTATTACTATACTATTTATTTTGCATATCCCTCCTATTCACATGTAACTTCCTATTGATTACATTTCATCAATAAAAAAAGCCATAAATTATTTAGAGGACACTTCTGTATCCCTAAATAAATTTATGGCTTATCTCAAATATCTCCGGCCTCGATTAACTTGTCGAAATTAATCATACCAAACCTATTAAAATTTGTGAATATTATTTTTTCAGTACGGTAAAGCTTTAATCAGTATAAGTTATATATCTATCTTATACTAATTAGTATTTGAACACATCGAATTTTTCCGAACAGCCCGATTCCTATCTAACTTCTTTAATTTCCATTCATACAAGATAAAATTCTATTATCATTTGACATGATATTTAAGTAAATCTAGGCTTTACTTAATTACAAATTCTTAATTTCGTATATCCTTTCTTGCAAGTTTAGGTTTCTTTTGAGAATGTGGTATATTTACATGTCCCGAAGCAGCCACAGATTGTCTCCTTTCCTTCCTTGACAGTTTAGGCTTCTTTTGAAAATATAATTCTTTTAAATGTCGCGAAGTAATACCTTGTTTTTTGAAATCAAAGTAAAAATACAAATGTGTACTTAGCGCTAGGAAAACAACTGAAATAAATGAAAAAATAACGATTAGCACAATCGCCATAGCTTTTTGGCTCAAAATTCCAATACTAACTTGACCAATCATATAACCTAAACCCGAAAAATATACAATTTTAGGGATTTTCACATCTTGATCAGTGATCCCCCTTAAGCGGGCTGTAAAATATTTAATCCAGAATAATTCAGATTTATAAACAATTAAACTATATGCAATAAGCGATAGAATAAAAAATAAAGGAGATTCTATTTCTACGAATTCGTAAGCTAACTTTTGCACAGCTATAAAACTACAAAATGAAATACTTAACGCAACAAATCCAGAATATAGTAAATGTTGCAATTGAGGCTGCCGAGGTTTATAAATGGAAACCCAAATCCCCCATAGATTACATATCACATAAAATGGAAAAGCTGCGTAAAAGTATATATTGTACGGTGGAAATATGAATAAAATGATGAGTAGCATAAAATTCATGATAACCCACATAAAGGCCCCTACAATATTTCTTATATCAAATGGTATTAATATTCGTATACAATCCACTATGTTGTTGCCATTATATTTGTCCATTATGCATCCCATCCATTTCCTTCCTCTTCAAATCAACATATACCCATATATATACTCCAGATATACTAAGCACAACAGCAAATAAAGAAAAGACTAAAATTAAGACCGTCGCTAAACCGTTTTGTGATAATGTACCTATACATATTTGTCCAATAACATATCCCAATCCTGATAAATACACAATTGGAGAAATTTTTATATTGTCATTTTCTTCATTGTTTAATCGCCTTAAAAAACTTTTCATTCCAATAGAAATCAATTTATAGATTGTAAGAATGTAAAGCACAAAAGTAACAATAAAAAACAGAGGTGTTTCAATTTTAATAAAGGTATATGCAATCTTTTGAATCACTATAAAGCTTCCAAAAGAAAAAGTTATTCCCATAAATCCATTATATAAAATGTGTACCAACCTTGGCTCATTTGGTTTATAAAAAAATACCCATACTCCCCATATATTAGCAATCAAAAGAAAAGGTAAAATTATATATAAGTATATAGTAAAGGTTGGAGGAAATAAAAATGGGGTTAAAATCATAAAATTAATAACTACCCACACCATAACGACACTCGATCTTACACTGTCAGGCATCAATTTCCGAATAATTTGTTCTGTGCTTTTTCCGTGGTATTTTTCCATGTTACTCTCCTAAAAACTAAAAAATTTTATCTAAAGTTGCTCCGATTACAATCGTAACCCCATTATTAAATATACTAATTCATATATATATTTATTTGACAAAATAATATATTGAATATTCAAACACTTTAAATATCTAGCGTAATATATAATCTCTAGGAAAAATAATACAATAAAAAGATAATCTAATCTAGCGATAGATATCATTTAAAACTAAAAACTGAAAAAATTCTAACAAAAAAGGGGGTTAATTTACATATATTTCTATAACAATGCCTCTACACTACATAATTTTTATTAGCTAAAAAATAAAAGTATCGTCCTATATAAGACAATACTTCCGTAGTTACTTAAAAACCACATAATAAATTACTCATTACCTCCTCCAGCATTACATCTGGATTTACCACTGCTTTTTCCGAACGCCATCCTATAAATCCATCTGGTCTAATTAGTACAACTTCTTCACTCTCTAACCCATATAATTCGCGAAAAACATTTTCTTGAGCAATAAAGTCTCCACTTACCCCTACTCGATACACTTTAATATTTATTCCTAATTTAGATGAAACATCATATACAGCTTCAGCCCAAGAACTATTGTCTACTCCAGTAAGTAATACAAAATTGTTACCAAATAAGTCTAATATAGAAGCTTCTTTCCCTTTATACATCCCACAAAAGTGAGGTGCTCGTGTTCCAGGTCTTCCATTCAACTCTACGATATCCATTCTATGCGGAGTGGCTGATTCATCTAGTATTGCTTCTGAACAATACTGATACCCGACAGTTACAGCTAAACCATCCATATTATTCAAACTGCCTTCTTCTCTATTCGCAGCACGGAACAATAAACTACTCGCATACTCCGTCGTTAATTTTGCAACAGGATACCTCTCTTCATGATATGTTTCTAACAATTTTGGATTTGCCTTCCCTTTTATAACAGCCGCTAATTTCCAAGCTAGATTGTGCGCATCTTGTATCCCTGTATTTGAACCAAACCCTCCAGTTGGCGGCATAATATGGGCAGAATCACCAACTAAAAAAATGCGATTATCTTGAAATTTTGCAGCAGTACTTTCAGTCGCTTCCCACGGTAAAACACTTACTATTTCTGACTCAACTTTTGTACTTCCAATTGCTGTTTGAATAATTTGTTTACAACGTTCTATAGTGAAATCCTCTGGTCGCTCTCCTTTTAACGGATCGTAGGATACATGGTAAATCCATCTTCTTTCGTTATCAACTGGAATAAGCGCACCAAGAACTTCAGGATGAAGTATCATAGTAAAACCAAATGCATCTCCTTGTATAAACTCACTTAAATCCGCTTCAAAATAAATATTCATATAATAGCCACCGATTGTACCTCTTCCCTCCGTACTTATCCTTAGTTGCTCACGTATTTTACTTTTTGCCCCATCCGCTGCAATTACGTAGTCACAATGAACAACGCTCTCTTTTTCCGTTTCGCGATCTCGAATCGTTGCGATTACTCCTTGCTCATTTTGTTCATAAGAAACTAATTCATGATAAAAAGATAATTCTCCGCCCAATGTTCTCGCTTCTTGTAACATCATCTCTTCTAAAATAATTTGATAACAAGCCGTTTGTTTTGATGGACTAATCTCTTCTATTTTTTGAAGTAACTTCTCATCGTTTCCATACTGAGTCGCCCGCATTTTTGCTAATTCTTCCTTATTCGCCTCAGCTATTGTATGAACTGCTATTCTTCCACGGCAATTTTCTAATGCTTTACCCGTCGATCTAATTTTTTGTTCTAAACCTAATTCTCGAAATAACTCCATCGTACGAAAAGTGATTCCACCCGCTTTTGGATGAATTGCAGTAGACGGGTGCCTTTCAACTAATAAATAATCAACGTTATGTTTTGCAAGGAATAGCGCAGATGCTAACCCTGATAATCCTCCTCCAACAATTAAAACTGGTACGTAATTCGATTTCATATATTTACCCTCCACATCATTGTTCTGAGCTCAGTGATATAAATATAATCAAAAAAACAACAAAGATATAGACTTATATTTCATTTTAAATTATCATATAGATAGATTACGCCCCAAATTACTTTTACTTTTTCAAACATCTATAATCTGCTTGAATTATGCATGTTTGAAAGAGTAAAACGAAAAAACTCACTTTAGTAGACACCAACATAATAAAAACATGATAAGCGGTCGTACCCCTATAAGTTATTCAGGGTACGACCGCTTATCTTTTTAAAAATCCTTATCCTTTCTCATCTGTAAACAACGTATTATTAAAGTCTTTTCTATCCCCCTACCATTTTCAACTCATAAAATTTCATTCGTCTCGATTTTCTTTCCCAATATTGCAGCTCATATAACAATGATGTAGCATTACCGTATCGATGTAATGGTCCATCATCTTAAACCTTTCGACTAATTCATTGGAGGTAAAGTGATTGAAATGAATAAACAAGAACAATTAAACGTTATAAAAAAAGATTTTATTGATTCTCAAAAAGTATTATTGGCAATTGGTGATGAAACACGGCAAGCTATTTTGTTAGTTCTAATGGAAACAGAATGTCAAACCGGATTACGTGTAGGTGAAATTACGAAACAAACACATCTTTCTCGACCAGCAGTATCACATCACCTTAGAATTTTACGAGAAGCCGGTATTATTTTAATGCGAAAAGAAGGTACAAAAAACTTTTATTATATTGATATACGTACAAAATTAGGCTTATTAAAAAATCTTGTATTAGATATTGAACAGCTATTGCACAACTTTTATCCCACTTTAACGGGCAGTAAGACCCCCACCTCAAAATTCAGCGAAAGCAAAGAATTTTGATGGGGATCAACTGCCCATAAAAGTCCGATTGGTTCAACTAATAATCAGTGGGGGATGAAGAACCCCCCCACTGATTAAAGTTTCACTTTATTGAAATTTGGAGGTATAAGAAATGAAAGCAATGATAATTGATAAGTACGGGAAAGTTCCAATGCGTATGGCAGAGGTACCTACTCCTGAAATAAATGAGCATGAAGTACTCGCAGAAATTCATGCAGCTAGTATTAACCCAATTGACTTTAAAATACGCGATGGAAAAGTAAAGATGTTACTTAAATATGAAATGCCCTTAATTCTTGGTAATGACTTTTCCGGTGTCATCGTAAAGGTTGGATCAAAAGTGACTCGTTTTAAAGTTGGTGATGCAATATATGCACGTCCAAGAAAAAATAAAATCGGTACTTTCGCGGAATATATAGCCATTCATGAAGATGATATAGCTTTAAAACCAAAAAATTTAAGTTTTGAAGAAGCAGCATCGATCCCTCTCGTTGGCTTAACATCATATCAAGCATTACATGACATTATGCATTTACAAAAAGGACAAAAAATATTAATTCACGCTGGGTCTGGTGGTGTCGGTACTTTCGCAATTCAGTTAGCAAAAATAATGGGCGCTACCGTTACAACGACTGCTAGTGAAGCTGGTTCTGATTTAGTAAAGTCGCTTGGCGCAGATGAAATAATTAATTACAAAACAGAAAAATTTGAAGAAATACTAAAAGATTATGATGCAGTATTTGATACAATCGGCGGTACAACACTTGAAAAATCATTCGATATTATAAAAAGCGGCGGCAACATTGTTTCCGTTTCAGGAATGCCAAATGCTCGTTTCGGTAAAGAATTTGGTTCCGGATTTTTTAAAACACTCTTATTTTCATTAGCAAGTAGAAAACTTACTGCACTTGAAAAAAAGCATAATGCTCAATATTCATTTTTATTTATGAAGCCAAGTGGCGATCAACTACGTACTATCGCAAATTATATTGAAGCAGGAAAAATCAAACCTGTAATCGATCGAGTTTTCCCTTTTGAAGATGCGCAAAAAGCAATGGAATATTCAGAGTCTGGAAGAGCAAAAGGAAAAATAATTGTAAAAATAAAATAGCAATAAAGACCCCATCTCCTTAAAATGGGGTCTTTATATTTACTGTTAAATAGACATAGTGCAGTGAAGTCCTTACAATAGATTGCAAGGGGAAATATCATATTATACTTTTAGCTAATTTTACAAAGAATACATACGTACAAATACATAATAAAAAATAAACAAGGAGGAGATAAAATGACTAAAAATAATGAAGCTGGTTGGAATTTAGATCATAGTTATACGACTTTACCACAATCATTTTATACAGAAATCCCCCCTACTCCCGTAAGTTCACCGGAGCTAGTTAAACTAAATCATTCATTAGCAATATCTCTTGGTTTTAATCCTGAGGAATTGAAAAAAGAAGTTGAAATTGCTATTTTCGCTGGTAATGCACTCCCAGAAGGAGCTCATCCATTAGCTCAAGCGTATGCCGGTCATCAATTCGGACATTTTAATATGTTAGGCGACGGTCGTGCGCTTTTAATAGGTGAACAAATTACCCCTTCAGGTAAACGTTTTGACATTCAACTGAAAGGTTCTGGCCCTACTCCGTACTCACGCCGAGGAGATGGTCGTGCTGCACTCGGTCCGATGCTACGTGAGTATATTATTAGTGAAGCAATGTATGCACTTGATATTCCAACTACGCGCAGTTTAGCAGTTGTTACAACTGGTGAACCAACATATCGTGAAACAAAGTTACCTGGAGCAATTTTAACTAGAGTAGCAAGTAGCCATATACGCGTCGGCACATTTCAATATGCTGCCGCCCGTGGTTCTATCGAGGATCTTCAATCACTAGCTGACTATACGATAAAAAGGCATTATCCAGAAATTGAGGATCATGAAAACCGATATACTGCATTACTACAAGAAGTCATAAAAAAACAAGCAAGTCTCATCGCTAAATGGCAACTTGTTGGATTTATCCATGGCGTAATGAACACTGACAATATAACGATTAGTGGAGAAACGATTGATTACGGCCCTTGTGCATTTATGGACAATTACGACCAAGGAACCGTATTTAGCTCTATTGATACACAAGGTCGCTACGCATATGGAAATCAACCATATATGGCCGCATGGGACCTGGCGAGACTAGCAGAATCTTTAATACCTCTTCTGCATGAAGATGAAGAAGAAGCATTAAAGATTGCTCAAGACGAAATTTCAAAATTTAGCGTACAGTATGAAAACCAATGGTTCCTTGGAATGAAAAAGAAATTAGGACTATTTAGCAATGAGGAACAAGATCACTCACTTATTGAGCAACTTTTAAAAATGATGGAGAAATTTAAAGCAGATTACACAAATACATTCCGTTCATTAACTCTTAATACGATCGAAAATACAGCTCTATTTGACAGTCCAGAATTTAAAGAATGGTACAAACTATGGCAATCTCGATTAGAACGACAAGAAGAATCGAAAGAAAACGCCTACGAAATGATGAAAAATAATAACCCATCCATCATCCCAAGGAACCATCGCGTAGAAGCAGCACTAGAAGCAGCTGTCACAAATGGCGACTATAGCGTAATGGAGAAACTTCTTGAAGCGCTATCTAATCCTTATGCGTATGCTACAGATCAAGAAGAATACTGTGTTCCACCTGTACCGACGAATCGTCCTTATCGTACTTTTTGTGGGACTTGATTGTTTAATATGTAAAAAGGTGTGTTCATACAAATTGTGTGAACACACCTTTTTTATATTTTCCCCTCTCAACTAGAACTTTAAAATGCACTTCCCCCGATTCCTTTTCTTTACTCCAAAACAAAAACCTAACTATTCCAATAGACTTACTCATGAGCTTATTAAACAAATATTGAGAAATAAAAATTACATTTCTAAATATTGTTATTTTTGATAATATACTTTATAAGAATATTCAAAAAGTGAGGGGATTTCATGAACGTTCAACTACAAGGTAATGAACAAATTACGAAATTATTTAATGATTGGTATTTAGCTATGCTTAAACAAGATGTGTCCCAGGCGACAAACTTAAAGCATGAAATTGAGGAAAAGGAACTAAACTTTGAAGAAGATGAAAACTTAGCATTATACTATTCTCTACTAGATTTTCGTTTCAAAGTTTTAACTGACGGTTTAAGTATCACAAAAGACAGTTTCAATAAAATAGATTCTTACGCAATTTCACCTAATCACCAACTTTCTTACTACTATCATTTATTTAAAGCAATTCATGCTACTTTAACAACAAATTATAATTTAGCAAGTGAACATTATGAAAAAGCTGAAAAGCTATTAGTTAATGTTTCAGATAAACTAGAGGAAGCAGAATATAATTACCGATTCGCTATCTTTAATCAACATTTTTATAAACCTATTGAAGCAATTCAATATGCTAATAAAGCTCGAGAAATATTTTTCATGTATAGAGATTATGAAAAAAATGTCGCTTCATGTGAAAGCGTTATAGGTGCATCATGTGTACAATTAAGACAATACGAGCAAGCTGAAGAACACTACAACTCCGCAATCAATATTTTACAAAAACAAAATGAAGAATCTTTACTTTTAAGAGTTCGTAATAATTTAGGCTGGCTATATGCCAATCAAAACCTATCAACACTGGCTATTCGCCATTTATCTGAAGTCACGACAAAAATGCCTACCCATTTCAAAGCAATTTTCTTACAAGCTAGGGAACATTCTAAACTTGGTGAAATAAATATCGCTTCAGAACTTATAAAAAAAGGATTAAAAATTTGTACAGAACTTAACAATGAAGAATATATGCTTCACTTTAAAATTTTAGAGTCCCTTAACAATAACGAGTCAACTGAAGACTTAGAAAAAATTATTCTTGAAGGAATTGCGTATTTCGACAAAGAATCTTTATATAACTACACTCAGGAATATTTAGAAAAGTTAGCCGTTAAACTTTACGATGAAAATAATCATATAAAAGCAAGCGAGTATTTTCATAAAGCGTTACAAGCAAAAGAAAAAACGTTTGAGAAAGGGGCATTAAAATGATAAGAAAAATTGGTTCCATCTTATTAGGATTATCTGTTATCGGAATTGTGTCTATTGGGGTAAATAGTTCGTTTACATATCAAGCAAGTCATGCAGATTTCCCTTCACCACAAAGGCCTGACCTTGTTCAATCCGTTGACGTAGGTAAAGACTATAACTCAACAACAGCTGCTGAAAAAAATTTTTAAAAGACGAAAGACCTTCAATTAAGAAGGTCTTTTTTTAATACGCTTATTTAGAATATTTTCCTTTCATATAGACTTTATTTTCTCATCAACTCCGCAATCCCCCTACTCCCCTCACTACCAACTTTCTCAAGTTCCTCCACAACTAAATTCCGTCTCTCTACAGAATGATTTTGACTTAACTTCGCTTTTCCTTCTATTTTATTTATCTTTACTTTGAACCCAACTATTCCCTTACTTAATCCTCCCATATAATTCGGGTCTACATCATTAAGTGAGTAAGTGCTCTCTGGGTCTTCATATGTATGTACTAAATCTTGAAGGGAATCTATTAATTCCTGTTCATCCTCAACAATTTCTAATTCACCATATACATGCACTGCAACGTAATTCCATGTTGGTACTGCATTGTTTGTTTCATACCACGACGGCGATATATAGCTGTGGGGTCCTTGGAATATAGCAAGCACGTGTTGATTCTCAATATCTTTCCACTGTTCATTTGGACGTGCGAAATGGCCATGTAAAGTTAGAGTCGCCCTATTTAATAACAACGGTAAGTGCGTTGCATATGGTTCCCCGTTATGTTGAGAAAATAATGTCGCAAAGCTATTTTGTTCTATTATTTCGTACTTCATCTCTTCATCTTGTATTGCGAAATGTTTTGGTACGTACATAAACTCCCTCTTTTCCGATCTTTTCTTTTTATTTCCTATTATATTTAGTAATCGCATCAATCAACAGGGACAGTTTGTCATTATTTTATAGTGGCAGCTTTCAATAAAAAAAGAATAGGTCGCATATACTCAATGCGACCTTAGTTTATTTTCCCTAATATATTTGTAATAAATGCCGTCTTACCTTCACTATAGCTCGCTCTATTTTTCGATTCTCTTGCTAATTCTTTCTTTAATCGTCCATATTCAACAGCAACATCTCCATGTTCACGAAGGTAATCCCGAAACGCTATATGTTTTCTTAACTCTTCGCTATTTTTGTCACACACATACAAATGATGTTCCATCCAAACTGTACTTTCTCCGTTCCATGGAACGAAAGCATCCTTTCTACCAAACGCCTCTCTCCCTTTGAAGCTCCAGTCACCTTGATGATAATACCCTATCGTTTCAAGGCTTTTTACTACTTCAGGAAAAATTTCGTACTCTTCTATTACTATAGCAATATCTAATATTGGTTTTGATACAAGTCCTTTAACAGCTGTACTTCCCACATGTTCAACGGATAAAACAAGTTCTTCCATTGCATCGTTAATAATAGTTTGTAATTTATTAAATTCACTTTCCCATTTGATGTTATATTCTTTGATTGTAATTCTCTGTTTCAATGTATCTCTCTCCCCAAAACAATTTATAACCTTTGAATATGAGTATCCTTAAAATCCGTCTCATATTTCAATCCGTATCCACACATTCGATCCATTCCAATATGCGCTGTCCAAATTAAGCCAATCATTATAATGGTATCTACCTTAAAATATACACCTATTATAGCTATTACTATCGATATAATATATGTGTGAAAAATATTATAAATTTTAGCACCTACATGATTATTTATCCCATACGCCAACATTGATAAATCCGGAGCTAAAAGAAATACCAAAAATATAATCCAACTAAATTCATATATCGAATACGCATAAATCGTGGCTACGAAAACAACTAACCCTTCAAAATGTAAAATACGCTTTTGCATTCTTTACCATCCCTATTTTTCTATATTTACCGATAAATTTTCATCACTGAAAGTATTCTTTGCATTTTTTGACCAGATGGTTGCTAAAATCGGCCCTGCAATGTTATGCCATACTGCTGCTAATACACTCGGAAGTGCAGCTGCTGGTCCAAAATGTGCTGTTGCCAGCGCAACACCTAAGCCTGAATTTTGCATTCCTACTTCTATTGAAATAGCTCTTCTTGTCCCTTCGTCTAGTCCAAGTACGAACGCTGTTATATATCCGAGTAAAAAACCAAATGCATTATGAAGCATAACTGCGATAAAGATAAGAAGACCTGAAGAAGTAATGCTACTTACATTCGCTGAAACCACCGCTGAAACTATAATGATAATTGCTACAACTGATATTAAAGGAATAACAGTCATTCCTTTCGTAACAGTTGTAGGGAAAAACTTCTTCACTACTAATCCTAAAATAATAGGTAGGATAATGACTTGTACGATAGAAAGAAACATAGACATAGCATTCACTGGCATCCATTGTCCTGCAAGTAATAATAAAATAAGAGGTGTAGCAATTGGTGCTAGTAACGTTGATAACGACGTCATTGCAATAGACAACGCTAAGTTCCCTTTTGCTAAATAAACCATAACATTTGATGCAGTGCCACCCGGTACTGAACCGAGCAACACTAATCCAGCTGCTAATTCGGCTGGCAGATTCATAACATAGGCTAGTACGTATGCGACAAGTGGCATAATAATAAACTGAGCACATACACCGATAATAACTGGCAATGGTTTTGTAGCAATGATTTTAAAATCGACAGCCTTTAATGTTAATCCCATCCCAAACATTACAACCCCGAGTAAAATTGTGATGTAACTAGTTAACCCAAGAAATGGTCCAGGAATGAAATATGCAATAGCTGCAATACAAATAACCCAAAATGCAAAATATTTTCCAGCTATATTACTTATCGCTTCTAGTACTTTCACCCGATCAGCTCCTATCCTTTAATTGAAACACTTTATTCGGATTCAAAATATTTTGCGGATCAAGAGCTTTCTTTATTTTTTCCATTACGATTAATGCTGCCCCGTGTTCTTCTTCTTGATACTTCCTTTTTCCGATTCCGACGCCATGTTCTCCCGTACACGTTCCACCTCGTTTAAGAGCATATAAAACGATACTTTCATTTATTTCGTCGCCCTTTTCCACTTCTTCTTTATCGTTTGGATCTATCATTAAGAGCACGTGGAAATTCCCGTCTCCTACATGACCAAGAATACCACCAACAAGACCATTCTTTTCTAACGTCTCTTTCGCATGTTGGATTGCACCAGCTAATTCTGAAATTGGTACACATACGTCTGTACTCATAAGCTTTTTACCAGGATAGCTATGAACGTAAGAATATGCTAGATTATGCCGTGCATCCCATAATTTATTTCTCGCCGCAGTTTCCGTTTCAAAAGCAACTTCTTTACATTTATGATCAAAAACAATTTCCTTCGTAAATTCAATATCTTGCTTTAGCCCTGCTTCATTACCGTGAAACTCTAAAAATAGCGTAGGCTCTTCTCTGTAACTTGTTTCATTATAATGATTTACTTGTTTCATAGATAATTCATCTACAAGTTCAATTCTTGCAATTGGAATACCGGCCTGTAGTATATTAATAACAGCTTCTACTGCATCATTTATAGTTGGAAACGATGCTCTCGCAGCCATAACATGCTCTGGTATGCCGTATACTTTTAATGTTAACTCTGTAAAGCATCCAAGAGTACCTTCTGACCCTACGAAAACACCATTTAAATGGTAACCTGATGATGACTTCGCTGCTAAATTTCCAGTATGTATTACTTCCCCATCAGCAAGTACGACTTCTAAATCACGAACTTGATCACGCATTACCCCGTATTTAACTGCTGTCGTTCCGCTCGCATTTGTAGCAGCCATTCCACCTAACGTTGCGTCTGCTCCTGGATCTACACTAAAAAACAATCCATACTTTTTCAATTCTTTATTAAGCTGAGAGCGAGTCACTCCCGGCTGTACTCTTACAAGAAAATCCTTCTCTCTTATTTCGAGTATTTTATTCATAAGTGAAAAGTCCATTGTAATTCCTTTTTCATATGGAATGACATGTCCTTCTAAACTAGAACCTACCCCAAAAGGAACGACAGGTTTTTTATGCTCACTCGCAACTTTCATTAATCTACTAACCTCTTCAGTCGTTTTTGGAAAAACTACTACATCAGGTAAACTACTAGCATGATAAGACTCATCTTTACTATGTAACTCTCTTACTGTCGTATTTACAACTACTCGATCCTCGGGAAGTACACCCTTTAATTCATTTACTAAACGCTCTACCGTTATCTCCATCGTACACTCTCCTACTTTCTATACATTTGAATTACAAAATATGTTAACTGTTTTATACATAATAATCCGAAAAATTAAATAATTCAAGTTTTATACATATGAAATTCATTTCATACTATCGAAGAAACAAAAAGAACTTGCAACAATTGCTGCAAGTTCTTTTTTATAAAGTGAAACTTTAATTAGTGAGGGGGATTCATCCCCCACTGATTATTAGTTGAACCAATCGGGCTTTTACGGGTAGTTGATCCCCTACCTAACTTCTTTGCTTTCGTTGAATTTTGAGGTGGAGGTCTTACTGCCCGTTAATGCGGGATAAAACTATATTTTAAATGACTTCTTTATTAACAACATAAACCAAATTAAAGTAACTGCCATTAACGAATGGGAAAATCCTACAATATAAGTTAACCCTTTAAAGTCCGCTCCATTTAGCTGAAGAAGCCCTCTTGCTGCCAATGAACCTAACATTAAAGTTAATGCGATGTTATGTAAAACAAACCACTTATTAAAACTTTTCGCTTCATGAAATGCGAATACTTTTGCTAATCCTAAAGCAATTAAAAAGAAGAAAAAGCCGAGTACAAGTGTATGTGTATGCAAAAGATTTAACAAAGTAGATCCTACAATCCCCTTATACTTACCATACTCCCTAGCGAAAATTCCTGATAATAAACCGATAATCAAATACGTAAACGATGCATTATATAATTTTTTCATTATGTACCTCCTTGAGTAGAATGTGTAGTGTGTCATATTTAGTAATAATGATAGTTATATAGTAAAAACTCCTAGTTACCTAGGAGTCATTGTATAAGTATCTCACTCTTTACAATCAATCCTAATTATAAAATATCCCTTTATACAAAACAAACGAACTTTATGTGAACAAGTAGATCATAATGAAAATATGTTGCACTTTTGTATTTCGCAACCCATACTAATTGTTATAACTATTAAAGGTGGTGCAATGGATTGATAGTTCTTGAAACTGAACGACTCGTTCTTCGCTGGTTTGATATAAAAGACGCTCCATTTATTCTTGAATTAGTAAACGATCCTGCATGGATTCAGTTTATTGGTGATAAAAGGATTAAAAACTTAGAAGATGCAAAAAAATACATCTTAAACGGACCCGTTGATATGTATAATAAAATGGGCTTTGGTCTTTACTTAGTAGAGCGAAAAGAAGATCTCACTCCACTTGGTATGTGCGGGCTTATAAAAAGAGATACATTAGAAGATGTTGATATCGGCTTTGCCTTTTTAGAGAAATTCCGTTCAAAGGGGTATGGCTTTGAATCCGCTTCTGCTGTAATAGACTACGGTGTACAAAAACTCTGTCTGAAACGAATTGTAGCAATTACTACTATTGATAACATCAATTCAGGAAACCTTTTAGAAAAAGTAGGATTGCAGTTCGAAGAGATAATTTCAGACTCTGGAGAAGATTTAAAGTTATTTGGGTATAACGCGTAAAAAAGGTCGCCATTCATGGCGACCTTTTTTACTGATTTCGGAATAATATCTTGAGTTATATTATAATTTGCATCAATTGTTGCTATTACCAATATACCTTTCACATCACATTTTTGGAACTTTATAGAAATAATCCTTTCACTTGCAAATAAATTATATTAATATATTAAATAAAGGAAGTGATAATAAATGGAACAACCACTATTTTTATTAGTTCTTCAATTCATTGCATTTATATTAATCATTTGTATCTTATATGGAATCTTGTATAATGTCGTATTGAATTTAAATATGCCTAAATGGACTGCACATATGGTAGCTACCGCTTTTTCCCTTGGTATTGCCTATCAAACTTTTATAAATTTCATTTAATTTTTCTATAATGCATAACAAAAAGGTCGCCACTCACGGCGCCCTTTTTTACTATTTTACTTCTACCGTATAACTCCCTGTTCCACCGCCATACTGATACACATGTAAGTAATATTTCCCTGGGTATGTGTAGTAACTTCCTACTAATTTATTCCCCTCTTGCTGGGCATACGTAACATAATTATTTAAATCCGCTTCAGAATAAAGAACCCAGTTTACTCCGATATTATTTTCTTTCGTTACATTAATTTGTAGGTTTTTCGCCGTTTCTATATTTATTTCAAAGAAGTCACTCGTATCACCATTTCCTAAACTTGCGCGTAAAACTTGATTTAATTGTAGTTTATTCGCTGTTTGGAATGAATTATTTGGCTCTTTTTCTACGCTGTTATCTTCTTTCTTTTGAACCGTTACATTCGTTGTAACAGTATTCGTTAATCCTTTATCATCTGTTACTGTTAATTTCGCTGTATATGTTCCTTCTTTTGTATACACGTGATTCGGATTTTGTTCATTACTTACAGTACCGTCACCAAACTCCCATTTATAAGCAACAATTTTCCCATCTTCATCTTTTGATCCATCGCTTTTAAACAAAATTGCTTCATTTACATTTCCGCTATATGGACCGTTTATAACCGCAACTGGCGCTTTATTCACAGCACCTTCTTCTGTATTAATACCATGGAATACAACATCATATTCAAATTGTCCTGATGCATTCACACGGTAATTCACAAAGTAAGCTGTTACTGTTTTATATCCTGTCCATTCTTTCGCACTTAAACGTTTTAACGTATCATTCACGTTTTGTGTAATTGTTTTCCAGTCTTCATATTCCCCTTTTGCAGTCGAACCTGTATACGTTCCTTGCAGTGTAAATGTATTAAAGAACTGTGATTTATTTTTCTTAACTGATACATTACTTAATTTTGCTTCTGCTGTAATTTCTGCCGCAATATCTGAAACTGGTTTCGGTGCGTGAGTTGCTAAATAATCATTTGATACTAATGGAACATTATATTTCTCACGGTTATCGACTAACATTTGCATATAATCTTGATACTCTTTATTTAAATTCGCATCTTTACTTAATGCAGAGCGGTATGCATCATATGCTGTTACATCATTTTTTCTAATAAGATCATGAATTTTGTCAAACATATCATATCTCTTAGTGTACATGTACGATTGTAAAGCGAAGGAATAATTATAGAAATCCCACGTTCCATACTTTGCATTTAACGTTCTCTCTGCTGTATAACGTTCTGCTGGATTTAAAGATATTCCTCCTATAATGCTTTTTCTCGGTACAACATTATCTGTTCTCGTTGCACCTGCAAAAAACTCTGCATTCCCTTCTTCAAACCAAGATAATCTCTCATTCTCATACATCTTACCTTGTCCCCACAGTCCTGGCACTTCATATCTGCCTTGTAAGTAATGCGTGAACTCGTGTCGGAATAATTCTTCTAAACTATAAATGCTTTCTTCTGGCGTACGCTCATAAGTAAAGAACGTACCTGTTCCTTCTATATAAAGACCACCGTTATTCGTTTCATATCCGTACAATTGACGGTTAAATTGATATTCAGCTGGACTATTGTAAATAACCATCGTTAATACATCATCAGGATTTCCTTTTTCTAAAGGCTGATCACTTTCAACCGTACGATGGAATTGTGCCTTCACTTCTTTTGCCGCCCAATATAGACGTTTTACTTTTTCTTCTGTCACTTTATCTCCAGCTTTTAAAACAATTGCCCCATCATCAAACGTATACGTTTTCGGCAAATACTTTTTCTTTCCATCTTCTCGTATTTGATCTAAATCAACAACGTTTCCATTTGCATCTTTCCCGCCATAGTTCGTCGCAATTTGCTCAGCAGCTACGAAATATTGCTCTCCTAAATACGGATACATTTTCATTGCGTCCGTTACAACTTGCAATCCTTTCGTTCCTGTACTATGGAATGTACCAAGTCTACCTGTATAATAAATACCATTATTAATTAACCATCCATTCTTCGCTGTCACCGTTCCAATTAATGCAAAACGACTTAATTCATTAATATAGCTATCAATTTTTTGGTACCATACTGTATCTTTCAGTGCTTTTCTCGTATCGTACAAATACGATTGAATGTCGTAATCAATACCTTGCATAATATCGTAAATCGCATTTCCAGCTGATAGATTGTCTACCCATGTAGAAAAATTATCGTTATATTGTTTAAAAATCTTTGCAGCTGATGTTATCGTTTCCACATCACTCGAAGCATTTCCTATTAATTTTCCGTATGATGATACAACTCTATTTTGTTCTAACGTACCGAGTTTGAAATTCGGGTTATTCGCAATCGTTTTTAATGCAGGTAAGCATTTATCATGATAGCTCCGCTCATTTAGTTTACTTAATTCTGCATTATAAAATCCTAAATAAAATCCTGATCGTAATACCTCTACTAAAGTCTCAATCCCTTTGGAATCATCCTTCGTATAGGCTTGTCCTTGCTGCTTCAATTTATCAATAATTGCCTGCATTCTACTATCATTTTGATAGAATGCAAGACTATCCTTATTAAACTGAAATAGCCCCGTAACTTGCTCCCATTCAATTGTTACGAGTAAATCTACTAACTGCTGATTGCTCAATTGATTTAATTCAGCAATTGTGTAAGTTTTCGCTGCAGCTAATTGCTTACTTTCTTTTTTTACTTCAGGCGGTCTTTGCGACAAATCAGCAAACTGTAACCTTTTCTCAAAAGACTTATTTTCAAGCACTTTTGATGAATGAGCTAATTCTTGCACTGGTAATTGCACACCAACTGGCTCCATTTTTAGAACGTTCCGATAAGAAACTTGCTCTCCCTTTGTACTTTCCGCCAATGTGCTGCCTTGGAAACTCCCTAACATTAAACTAGCAAAACTTACCCCTACTAACACTTTTTTTGAATAGCCTTTCATGCTCTCCCCTACCTTACATTTTTTAGTGTCCCTCACCATTATTTTACTATTTTTACTTTTTATACTGTATTGAGAAAAAATAAGGTATCGTTCACATATGTATTCATGCCCTGCAAAATTAACACTTGACTTTATGTGCATTTTATATCAAAAAAAAGATAGATAATAGCGAATTTCCTGCTACATCTATCCTTGTTTTCAGCGCTATGATTTTAACTTTATAAACGTAATTTCTGGTAATGTTTGCATATGCTGAATCAACTCATTCTTTTCTTCTGATGATATATTTTTCAGCTGCATCCCTACCTTATAAACAGTTTCTGCTCCTTGCTGTAAAGCTTCCACTTCATATGAAAGTATCGGAATGCCTTTCACTTGTAGCGTTTCTACAATTTGTTGTACCGCTTCATGTTTATTTATACACATTTGCACCGTTATATTTTGTGGAAATAAAAATTGCACCTTAAAAATACGACTCACAATCTCTAAACCAATTAAAACGAGAATCGTCGCTCCAATCCCTACTACATACATGCCAGCTCCAATTGCTAATCCAATTCCTGCTGTAGCCCATAAACCAGCCGCTGTCGTTAATCCTTTCACCGCCTGCTTTTGAATAATAATTGTCCCTGCGCCTAAAAACCCTACTCCACTAACAACTTGCGCTGCAGTACGGCTCGGATCAAGAGCCATATGCTCTTCATTCATAATATCTGAAAAAGCATATTTCGAAACGACCATTATTAAAGCACTCCCTACCGCTACTAGGAAATGTGTTTTTAATCCCGCCTCTTTTGATCGAATTTCCCTTTCAATACCGATTATTGCTCCTAACAAACCCGCAACACCGATTCGTATAATTAAATCAAAATTTACACTCACGAGCCCTTCCCCCTTTCGTTCATTATAGATAGATGAAACAAAAATTATCACACACATCTGTTTATCGATATAAAAGCATTTCATTAAAATATACTTAATATCCTAAGTTATTTATGTTAATATTTTTAATATTAACATAAATCAAATTCAACCTACTTTTTATACGAAAAATCATAAACTGTACTTTCCATTTAATAACGAGATATAGATTGCATAAAATGAGGTTGAGAAAATTTAGAAAACGCTTTCATTTCGTATCGTATTTTTTAAAAAATACTACATAAACAAAGGAGATTACCAACAATGAACGTCTCTTTACTAACACCTACTACCGATTTACAAGAAGAATACTTAGATTTTTATAACGAGTGGAAAGATAGCGGTGAAACGATGATTCCGTGGGTTATTTCAAAGGATCCCTCTAATTTCACGGCAATGATTCAAGAGCTTCACGATGCGCATAACGGAATAAACCTTCCCGAATCCTGGGTACCAGACTCTACGTATTGGCTCGTTACAGATAATAATAGAATTGTAGGAGCTGTTAATATACGTCATAGTTTAACCGAACATTTATTTAACGCTGGCGGTCATATCGGTTATGGCATTCGCCCTTCCGAAAGAAGAAAAGGTTATGCTACGAAGTTATTAGAATTATCACTAGAAATAACGAAGGAATTAAACATCGAGAAAGCACTTGTCGTTTGTGACGAAGTGAATACAGCTTCTGAAAAAACAATTTTACATAACGGTGGACTTCGTGATGATGATTTCACTGAAGAAGATGGAAATGTAGTAAGAAGGTTTTGGATTGAGCTATGAAAAAGTCATCTAATGAAAATAATCTTATTATAGAGAAATATAGTAGAAATAACGAGCTAAAAGTAAAACAACTTATTGATTTATATAATGAAGACTCTTATCTATTTAACTTATTACGAGATAATAAAACAAAATATGAGTATGTTGCCTACTATAAAAAAGATGTAGTAGGCATCTTTTTTACCTGGAACAGTAGCTTCCATCCATACTGCACATACTTTCGAATATATACGAACCCTTTCTATTCAGAGCTACACATTGAACAGTTTTTATTAAACGAGATTCAAAAGCTAGAAAACTTTAAACTCCCATTACAAACCTCTATATGGGAAACATCAGCTCATTTAAAAGCCTTTTATGAAGAACATAACTTTACGGAAATCCGAAGAACATATATGCCGATATTAGATGTACAAAAAATCATATCTATCGGGACAACGCTTCATTCAGATTATGATGTACAAAGCTTATCAAACATTTTATCCAATAATAGCTTCCTTGAAAAACTAGCTCACTTAGTAAAAACGAATTATGAAGATACTCACTTAGCAAATCCTGTTGCCTCATTCCCTCTCGGAGTTTGGAAAGAAAAAATCTTAGCTGATGATATATTACTAGATCGGAGTTTTGTAATGATAGATGAAAAGAATGAAGTTATTGCGTACTCTTTCCTCCATACATCAGAAAAGGATAATACAGTAGAAATAGGATGGTGTGGAACTCACACTACAGAAAATGTATCCTTACTAAAACTACTCGTTTTCAAACAAGCTATGTATACAAGTAAACACGGTTATTCTTTCATTCAAGGTAAATTCGATTCAACGAGTATATATGCAATGGAAATAATAAAATCTTTTCCTTTTAACCCTTGCGTTACTTGGATTACGTATCAAAAAGAAGCCGGAAAGTGATTATACACCTTCCGACTTCTTTTATGCTGTTTCTATTTCAAACTGCACTGTAATACCGCTTGGGTCTACTACAGTAAATCCATTTAAAATTTCACTTATTTCATGTTGTTTTTCTATTAGTCTTTCTTTTACTTCCTCTAATGCTTCTTTGTGCGGTAATACAATTGTATATACTTTAAGTCCAGTTGCATGTGCTGGTGGATGTGGATTATGTACTCCGTTCCACGTATTTGCACCTATATGGTGATGATATCCTCCTGCAGAAATGAATAAGCAGTCATCTTCGCGTTGCTGCACTTCAAACCCTACTGTCTCTACATAAAACTCTTGTGACTTCTTTACATCAGCTATTCGTAAATGTACGTGCCCAACGACAGTATTAGCAGGTAATCCATCAACCTCATAATCAACGAGCGTTGCCAGTTCTTTTAAATCAAGCGGCGTACTTCCTCCTGGCCCTTCTCCCCATTGCTCACGCGGACGGTCTGCATAAATTTCAATACCATTTCCCTCTAAATCTTGTAAATAAAACGCTTCGCTATACGTATGATCACTTGCACTATTAAACCTTGAAATGGGTAAAATTTCATTTGAATATGTATAACGTCCTTCTTGCTCAGCCGGACTATCAATTACATCCTTATTACGGATCACACCAAATAATGCCGAAGCAAACGCCTCACGAGTCGGAACTAAAAAGGCAATATGATACATACCAGTCGTACGCGGCTCTTGCAGCACCCCATCCTCTAGCTTTTCAAGAACAAGTAACGTGTTCTTGCCACCTTTTCCTGATAAATATGCTTTATTCGCCTCTTGTTTAATTACTTCTAAGCCTACTACATTCTCATAAAAAGCAATTTGGCGCTCTAAATCTATCACTTTAAATTCAACATGACCAATACGTGTTTTCGGATGAATTTGTACCATGAATAACTCCATCTCCTTATCCCAATATTTTCCTATTTCATATAACCGTTACTATGAAGGATACAACTAAAATCACCCTATGTAAATATGAAAAGTCAGAATTTATACACATTTTTATTTTCGTAATAAAAAAGCCACCTCTTCTAATTTTTAGAAAAGGCGACCTTATAACTCTTATCTCATTTTATGTACTTCAGCAACTAACTTTCCGCCCTGAATGCCCATATAAAGTTTCACAGGTGCATCATTCGTGTTTTCAAACACTAAGTCTAAGTATGGATATGCAATTGTAGCATCTCTTCCTTGTGGAACGTATCCTACCGTTTTAGAATGCGTTGTTCTCTCTACCATTTTCAAACCCGCTTGATCTGCTGCATTGTATAAAGTTGATGATGTTTGACAAACACCACCGCCGTATCCATCTACTAATTTACCATCTACAATTTCTTTTCCTAATTGGTATCCTTTATCTGGCGTTGTATCACCTATTAATGCATTGAAAGAGAAACTGTCCCCTTTTGCTAATACAACTCCATTTATGCTCGCTGCTGACAAACGAATATTCTCAATACGTCCACCTGCTGAGCCACCTAAATTCGTTTCATATCTACCAATTACCGTGCCACTTCCTTGCGCATCACTTAATGTAGCCGTAGGTTTTTTCTCAACAATAGGTAACTGATATGAAGAATCCCACATACCTACGTTTAATAATTTATTTACTAACTCTTTTTCCATTAATTCAAAAGAAGGCTTTCCTTCTTGCCAACTTCCGTCAGGACCTAAACGTGAAGGGACCATCTTTTTGTCAACATTTTTTCCAACTTCCCTAGCAACCTTCTCAACCGATTTTTTAAACTTCGCTTCATCTTCAAAATAACCTAGACTCGATAAATCTAGCTTTTTCACTTCCGTACCTGTACGACCATCTACTAAACTAATAGAATCCTGTACTTCTGCTTTAGCCTCTACCGTGTGGCCACCAATATCACTTACTAATGCAACATCACTGACTTTTGTACCACAGCCACTCACTACAGCTACACATAACACCCCAACTAATATACCCTTTACTTTACGGAACAATAGACTCTCCCCTTTTTCCCAATATTACTTTTATGTATTATTTCATTTTTATGTATGTTTTGTTACAATCATTTTACAATATATTTATAAAATGTTACAAGTTATTTTTTACTCTATATAAATTACTCTTTTCTTTTCCAAATGTCTATACATATTTACATAAAAGTTTGAGTTTGATAGAATTGTAACCTTTACGTAACCTCTCCCCATTATCCAGTATATACCATAAAACGAACAGAATACAAATGTAAAAACTCCATATTCTTATTTATAAAGAAACATCCTGTGAACATAAATAGGTATTTGCCGTGCCACACTCCGCTTTTACACATACATTATGGTGAATTAACCTATTTTAAAGAAATGGAGGATGTTTTTATGTACCCCTACAATCCATACGATCCATATAACCAAAATGTTTATCAACCTCAATATGATTTACAAGCACAATACCAACAATATATAGATCCAACAAATCAAGTTAATCCATATGATCAAACTCGACAATTCCAACTTCCAATCTCTTTTCCTGGTGCTGGAAACCGTCAACTAGAAAGACGAGTAAATGAGCTTGAGCAAAGAGTACGTCAATTAGAAAACACGGTTGAGCGTCATACACGTAGATTAAACCGCTTAAACCAACGTTTACGTACAATAGAAAATAGACTAAACATTCCATTTTCAGCATTAGAAGACGGATTTTAATTTCGAAGATAAAGTGACACTTTAATTAGTGGGGGTTTTGTCCACCCTCCACTAATTATTAGTTGAACCAATCGGGTTTTTATGTGCAGTTATCTCCCACCTAACTTCCTCGCATTCGCCGAAATTTGAGGTGGGAGCATTACTGCCCGTTAATGCGGGATAAAAAATATATAAAGGAAGGGGCCCCCCTTCCTTATATAAATTGACGAAAGTTTTTTCCATCTCTATACTGATAAGAGTTAATGAAATGAAACAAGGTGATAAATATGGATTTCGAAATAAATTATCTTTCCTTTTATGTTGTACAAGTAGAAGGAAAAGGTGAAGCTGTTGATAAACGCTACAAACATTTTCAAACATTAGACGCTGAAGAGTATGAAGATAGCTCCCTAAAAGAATTTTTGAATGGTGAATTATTAAAAATTTCAAAGCGGAAAGTAGAACGTCATGCGAAAACAGAACAAGCCCCGACAAAGATCGGTCGCTTCATTGTAGAAGAAGGGCACGAATTTGATTCAAACCCTCATTACAACCTATTTAATCGCATTCGCTTCGCAGAAACTAAGGAAAACTTCAAAGATATGAGCGAACCACTCGTTTATACATATCTTGACACAAGTGCTGTACGCGGTGGTGTATTTTTAATTGCACAAGCAAAACTGCGCAAATACTTTGATGATCCATTCGTTTTCGTTATGAAATGTGACTTCGAACCGAAAGTTGCTTCTATTTCAGATGAATCCACACTGATTCGTAACGTGGAAATGGCCATCACAACAAAAAACATGAAATCTATCCAATATCCGTACATGCCTGAAGAAGGTATGGTCGAAGTGGGCGAACTAAAAATTCACCAAGCATCACATGCCCGTTATTTTGAAGACTTCTTAAAATTTGTCGAGTACGAACGCTCTATGCCTGAAATTATGAAAACACAAGTAATGGACATGGTATATGACCAAATTGAAGATGTATTTGAAGAAGGTACGGAAGAACGTGAACAATTCGACCAAGCGATGGAAGTATGGGCTGCCAGTCCGAAACGCGAAATTATGGAACAATTTTCAACCGAAGAAGTAATGGAAGCTACTGCTCAAATCGTCGAGCACGCTCCTGAAGTGGAATTAAAGCTAAAAGCGGATCACATCTCTGTAAAGGCCCTGCTTGCTGATTTCGGGGATCAAATACATATCGCAAAGATAAATGACCGATACGTACTAATGATCGAAGCTGATACACTTACGTTTGAGAAAGGCTTCTCTCCTATCGAATTCCTGAAGCCGGATGAATTGCAAGATGTGATTGAGCGGATTGAGAATAAGCAGCAGTATTCTTATGATCCGAACGGGATTGAATAATTCCTTCCATATAACTACTTTTACTGAGCGCTGTTAACGAGCGCTCTTTTATTTGGGACATAGTTGAAAGTTATATAAAAAACCGATTCTACTAAGAATCGGTTTTTCTGATTTATAACAAAATATGCTTATTTTTGATCCAAGAGGACATTTGT
Source organism: Bacillus cereus (assembly GCF_007678085.1). Lineage (GTDB taxonomy): Bacteria > Bacillota > Bacilli > Bacillales > Bacillaceae_G > Bacillus_A > Bacillus_A cereus_BE. The sequence goes on from NZ_VEDW01000004.1 coordinate 146,754, forward strand.
TACAGAATCAAGTAGATTACTTCCTTATTGCACAAGCCTATTTCCATTAGAAGGACTTACTTCAATATTTCTAGTTGAACAAGTCCGTCTATAAATTTTTTATGTTTTCTTTTTAGTCACTATGTATGTTGTTCAAGTGAAAATTTCACTTCACTACCTCAAATTTATTATACTCGTAAAAAGATAATAGAAAACGATATTCTGGATGCTCTCTCACCCAATCGTAGGCTTCCTCTAAAATATCCATTTTATTTTGCGCGTCATTGAGTTCACTACATTCGTCCTTTTTCTGTTTACACAAAGGGCAGAATCCATTCACTATTTCGGCACTCGTCGCTCTAATAGTTTTACTCTCTAAGTCAACTACTAGACGAATAAGAAGAGAATGTTCCGCTTTTGTAGTCACCGTCATTTCAGCAAGTCCATCCTCACTCCAAAAGACTCCGTTTAATTCCATCTGTACGTTGACGTCTTTAATATCCAAGTCTATCACTACCACACCTCCCTTGTATAAAAGTCTTATCTTATTCTTCGATTTTAATCTTTAATACACCACGATTTAAAGATATATTAAGCTTTTTCCAATTCTTCTTCTTTGCTATGAAAGGCAGTGTAATTACCGCTAATAGCGTGTAAATATTATCCCAAAAACTAAAACTGTTACAATGTTAAAGATTGCTTCCATTTAACTCTACCCTCTTTCATTTCTATGGGCGCTAATTTTATGAATGTATTTTAAAATTCTTACCATACCATAATTTTCAAAGCAATTTTAATGGCCTAATCACAACAATCAATTCCTATTTAATATGAATACTTTATTCATCCATCCATACAATCACGTTAATTTTATGTAGTTAGACATAGAGGAGAATGTCATTTAACCTCTACATTCTCCTCCATCTCAGCCAAATACCTAATCTGTCTTTCTGCTTTTCTCACCGCCGTAGGAAAATGCTTTTTCAGAAGTTCTACTGTAGCTTCACTAATATAATATCTTTCCGTTATACTTTCCCACGTGTCACTACTTTCAAATGTACTCCAAACGAAAGGACGCTCTGTATTTTTTCTCATTTCTTTAAATACCCATTTTCGCATCTTTTTTTTCGCTTTTTCTGTTATTTTTCCGTTCTCTACAAGTTCAAGCTCACCGTGTCTTTTGTACCGTTTATGAATATCTCTCTCGCTATATACTTTAAGAAGTATCTTGGCTGTATTCTCAGCATCTGCTAAAGCTCGGTGCTGCTTCCCTTCCCATGTTAAACCGAGCTGTTCTACTGCAAATTGCAAACTGGGTGTATGCTCAAATAGTTCTTCATACGCTTGGAAAACAAATTTCTGTAAATCAAATTTTCTCTCTTTTTCCATACATGGGCATTCTACACCGTGTAACGTACAATCATGAGATAGAAAACGATAATCTTCTCTTCCCCATGAAACAAATAGAGAGTCTTCTCCGATAAACTGAATAAATTTCTCTATAATTTGCGGAAATTTCTCCACACCAATTAAATCTTTCTTTGTAATTCCCGTTAATTTTGTCGTATGACGAGTGAGTCGTGCACTCGGCTTTACTAACTCCGAAAACTCTCCAATTACCTTCATTGTACTTGCTTCTATTTTTACAGCCCCAATATCAACTATCTCTGACGGATCTTCTGATTTATACGGCCTGAAATTTCTCTCTATATCAAACACAATAAAATGTGTAGCGTTTTCCAATTTATTTACCTCTTTCTACATTCCTTTTCACATACATACTTTATTTTCAGTATTTATTTATTCATACACTTTATGCATGTAATACTTCGTCTAAAAACGAAAATTCAATCTCATTATGCTATGTACATAGGAGGCTATTCAACAAAAATGCAAAAAAAAAAGAAGGGCAAGCCCTTCTTTTTTCCGTAATTACTTCTTGTTAACGTTAGTAGCTTGAGGTCCACGGTTACCTTGTTCTACTTCGAAAGTAACTTCTTGACCTTCTTCTAAAGTTTTGAAGCCTTCGCCTTGGATAGCTGAGAAATGTACGAATACGTCTTCTCCGCCTTCAACTTCGATGAATCCGAAACCTTTTTCTGAGTTAAACCATTTTACTTTACCGTTTTGCATGTAAAAAATCCTCCTACAATGTACCTATATGTACATATTCATTTTCAACCACTTTACAAAAATAAGTCAGACATTAAAAAAACTGCAACTCTGAGGAGATTTAACATTGCTATCCTCCTCGGAAGTTACAGCTCATTTAAATCTCTATATTATTAAAAGTAAAATGGTTTAGATATAATATATCATATCACTATAATAAAAGCAAAGTTTTTTTTGCTACACAACTTTTTTCTTCCACTGCATCGCTTTTGATTCACCTGATCCAGCTACAACATAGCCTTCTTTTTCGTTCACGATGCGCCAGCCATGCCCTTTAACTGAGTCACATACTGTAACAATTCCTTCTTCTAGAAGTACACGACAAACAGTACTAATCCCCGCCTTATTTTGCGTTGATGTTGTATACAGTACGTGTTGATCTACACTTAAATCTAAATAGCTACTTGCTTTCTGCTCACTTTGACATGTGTGCCAATATGTTTTTTCACTCTCAATACTTTCATCTATTTTACAAAAAGAAATATTCCCGCTAATCCCCTTGCACGATCCACTGGCTGCTACTAAATAAGAGTTGTGTAAAGTCAACGCTGAAATCATCTGATTCATCACAATTTTAATTCTCTTTAATTTACGTGTCTCCAAATTAAAGATCCAAACACCACCATATTTAGCATGTATTTTCGTACCGATAAATACGTAATGTTTATATAAAAATAACGATCGAATAGATGGTGCTCCGCCACCATACTCAAGAAATGGATGAATGGTTTCCCATGTCGAACCAAAATTATTAGAATGATACAACGTTTTATCTCCATGAGCAATGACAGTTCCTTCTACATTACTACACACATTCCAACTTGTTGCTTTTGTTGGAAAACGCTGAACCGTCCAGTTCTCTCCACCATTCATACTACGAATAAAAATTCCTTCGTCACCTACACCATACACTACATGATCTTCGCTATGTAAATCCCTAATTCGTTTTTGAAAACCATTTAAAATTTGTTTCCATTCTCCGTCTTGTTCAATAAATAAGCCATTATATGTAGTAGCTAACATAAGCTTTCCATCTCTTAACTTTGTAATAGCGGTCGCACTTAACATTGTCTCCACGTTGACACTCCCATTCTTAGAACTTCTCAGCAAATGCAATTGCAAAATTACTGCATTTTTCAACATCCTCTTCATCTTCTGGAGCTAATTCAATTTTCAATCCTTCTTGTACAAGCTCTGCACCGCGTTCTACAAGTTTCTCTTCAAATATCGTTACCGCTTCACAAAACAGTTCATATGCCGTATCTCCTGATCCAAATACCGCTACTTTTTTCCCTGATAAATCTATATTATCTAAGTCATCATGGAAATCTTCCGCTTCAAATGGTAGTTCACCATCGCCCCACGTATAAGATCCTAAAATGATTCCATCATAAGCTAACAATTCTTCCGCATCCATGCCTTCCATCTCTTGCAATACTACTTCATGATCAAAAGCATCTAAACTAACTTTAATTAAATCAGCAATACTCTCTGTATTTCCTGACATACTTGCATAAGCTATTAAAATTTTCGCCACTTCGGCATCCCCCTCTTACAATGAATGATTCTCATTCTCATTATATTAATAATGAGAATCAATTTCAATTATATTTTTCATTATTTCTGTTTACCACAAAAAAAAAGCACAGATGACTATACATTCATCTGTGCTTTTTTATTACTTTTTAAAAATACCAAACGGTTTTCCAACTGGTAAAACAACTTTTCCGAAATGTGTATTTAACACTGCTGCTGCTGAACCATAGAAAGATAATAATGAAATAAGAAGTTCAGAATATGCTGCTAAATTATGCATTGCATGCGGCATAACACCTAAAGTACTTAATGAAAGACCGATAAATAAGAAATCAATAAGGACGAAAATCATAAATAATACTTTATGTGTTTCCATTGCACCAATTGTCATAAATATTGTGAAAATCAAATATCCTATAAAGGCTACCCCAAGCTGTTTTGAATCTGCAGCTTGTGCTAATTTTTCGCCAAATACTCCTAGTTGAATTAACCAAGTCATTCCAACACCTAACCAAAATAGGCCGTATGCACCGAATGCTGTTGTACCGAACGTATTGTTATGCTTTGCATCGTGAATGCACGCAAAGATTTGTGCAAATCCTCCTAAAAATATTGCCCATGGTAATACAAGTGAAACGCCATCTGTTAAGCCTAACTTTTGAGATGATGCTACAAGTGTTACCATCGCTAATCCAAATAGACCAATTCCAGATGGATCCGCTGTTGTCATTTTCACATGATGTGTAGTTGTTTGATTGCTCATATAAACCTCCTGATTATAAACATACTCGAATACAATACTTAAATCAGAAGGCTATGTCAATGGTTTTTTTTGTATGTTGTCAGACCTCACTTTTTATAATGATTGAATATACTTCCGACCACTTCATACGGTTTTATATTCACTTTTTCCAACTTGTGTATCGGCAACCATAAAGGAATATAACTCCCTCTATCTTTCAGTTCGAATTCTTCAGCTTTACCACTTCCAAAAACTCCACCTATAATGCGGATACTCCGTACCCTTATACTCCACCGTTGCAATTAAATGCTCCAATTCTATATGTACCCCTAATTCTTCATAAATCTCTCGCTTCGTTGCTTCTTCAGGTGTTTCTCCTTCTTCAATCCCTCCCCCCGGAAAAACATAATATGTTTCCCCTTCCTGCACAATGATAGCCGCGCCTCGATTTCTTATCATTTTATTACCTCAATACCAATCGCAACTGTTCCCCACTTTTTTTCTTGTTCTTTCGTATATATTTTGTATGTACTTTCTAGCATTTCCTCTAAACTATCATCTTCACAGTCCAATAATTTTTTATCAATTTGTTCGTACATTGCTTTAAAGCTTTCATATCGTTTTATTTCCATTACTTTTACAATCATCGTTTCCTCTGTCGTAAGGTTCGTAAATACAATATGATCGTCTTGTTTTATAAGTTGACGTTTTGCATCGTATAAACGTACTTCATATACTTTTTTTCCTGATTGAATTGACTGAAAAGGTTTATTATATAATCCCATTTCGTATATCATTCATTCCACTCCTTTTTTATTCGTTGCGCCTACTCCTATTTTTGTGCATTACCAATTCATCCAACACAGTTCGACTCATTCCAAGTTGCATATAATGTTCCATATCCATTACTTGCTTTAGAGAGGATGCTAAATTCGTTATGTTATATTTAAATCAAAAACCTGAATATAATAAATATGATATTGGTGATTATACTTATAGTAAAGTAGGGCCAACCATTTTTTCTTGGAACGATGAAACCAAATTAAAAATAGGTAAGTTTTGTTCATTAGGAGAAGAAGTCGTTTTCATACTTGGTGGTGAACATCGCGCGGACTGGATAACGACTTATCCATTTAACGCTCTCTTCAATGAAGGAGCACATATTACTGGTCACCCTTCTTCAAAAGGGGATATTGTAGTCGGCAATGATGTATGGATCGGTTATCAATCCTGCATTTTATCTGGTGTTACAATTGGTAATGGGGCCATCATTGGTGCAAAGAGTGTTGTTACAAAAGACGTACCGCCATATGCAATTGTAGCTGGTAATCCTGCAAAATTTGTTCGATATCGTTTCTCGCAAGAAACAATTGACAAACTAGAGAATCTCGCATGGTGGGACTGGGATATTTCTGTTATAAAAGGAGCCATTCCATTTCTACTCTCCAACAAAATTAATGAGTTTTTTACCTCGTCCGAAAATGAATCTATATGATTAAAACAAAAAGAGCATCCTATTCTTTCAAGATGCTCTTTTTGTTTTTATTTTTTATATCCGTGCAAATGATTACACAGAGAACATGGAAATGGAATTTTATCTAAGCAATTAAAGTTCGTTTCACAAATTTGTTCGATCGTTGGGACGAATGGTATGACCACAATATTACTTTCTATTATTTGCGTAACAGGTGGTAACACCGTACCTACTTGATGTTCGAAGCGAATACTCGCTTGATTTATATAATTTCCTGAACCACTTGGCGCGCTCTGAACTACTACTTGGAACGAGACTGTTCGTGCTTCACCTGGATTTAAACTTCCTATAAGAAATCCTGATACCGGATTTACATTTGACACTAGCGTATTATCAATCGTTACACTTCCAAGGACAAATCGTACACTACTATCTAACATATCTTGAAAACGAATATTTTGCATCACTGTATCACCCGTATTTGTAATAACTGTCGTAAACGTAATAACATCACCTATCGTTGCTGTTTGATGATCTGCCGTTTTTACGACTGTCGTTGAAACATTTTGAGGAATAAACGGGATAACAACTGAATTACTATCGCCTTCAACTACTACAGGCGGTTCATTTGGATTCACAGTTGCAAACCCATTCGCTGTAGCAGTATTTGTCACTAAGTTATTTATTTGTCCTCCTGTTATGACAACTTTGAAATTAATAATTGCCGCATCATTTGGCTGAAAATCACCTAACGGAATGCCAGTATTCGGATTGGCAAATGGAAAAGGTACATCATTTACCGTTACTGTGCCATTTATAAATAACGTATTTGGATCAATGATATCTGTCAAAACAATATTCGTCACAGGAACTGTACTATCATTTATAACAGCAATTCCGTAAGTGACAACATCTCCTACCATCGCTACTTCAAAATCCGCCCCTTTTGCAACAAATAAGATTGCAGTATTTACCGTCACTATAACTGTATTGCTCGTATCCATCACTGTAACTGGCGGCTCTCCTGGCACTAAAATATATTCTGCTAACGCCCCTGCAACGTTCACTACTGTACCACCATCTGGAAAACTTGTAATCGTAGCTTCATATGTTACAAGTGCGGTCTCACCAACTGGAATATCTGGTATCGTAAATCCAACCTGCGGATTTAACCCTAGCTGCGGAACTCCATTTATCGTTACACTATTTGGGACGAAATCGGCTTCCTGAGATAGCACATCGATAAATTGAACATTCATTGCATCAGCAGTACCAGTATTTAATATACGAACAGTATACGTTACCGTTTCTCCTACTCCAACAATTGAATTGTCTACTTCTTTCAGCATATCTAAACTGCCTCTATTTACTGGTGTGACTGTCGTATTACTTGAATTCGTAATTGTAAACGGAGGTTCTCCCGGAATCAATTCGAAATCACCAGTTACTCTCGCTGTATTCATAATGCTATTAGAAGGCGGAATTGCGATTACATTTACTTCAAATGTAATTAATATACTATCCCCTACTGCAAGATCCGGTAATGAAAAGCCTACAAATGGATCTAAACCTACTTGCGGAATTCCATTTATTTGTACACTTCCAGGAACGAATTCTAAACTAGGTGACGGAACATCGATAAACTGAACATTCGTCGCTATTACCGTTCCCGTATTTGTAACTTGCACACTATACGTTAACGTATCACCTAAACGTGTCGCTTCTTTATTTACAGATTTTATAACGCTGAACCTTCCTCTATTTATCCTTGTTATCGTCGTATTACTCGGCTCTGTTACTACAACCGGTGGCTCTCCTGGTACTAATACAAAGCTTCCTGTTATATTTGCAACGTTCGTAATTGTTCCTGATGTCGGAATGTTTATAACTGTCGCTTGAAATGTCACGATAACTGTTTCACCAACGAGTATATCTCCAACTCCAAATCCAGTAATCGGATTTAAGTTTGGTTGCAGGGCTCCATTTATCGTTACACTATTCGGTATAAATGACGCTCCTGCTGAAATGGTATCAATAAACTGAACATCATTTGCTGTTACTGTTCCTGTATTCGTTATTTGAACCGTATACGTTAATACATCTCCAACGAGAGTAGCAACCCTATTTACTTGTTTAATTACATTAAATTGTCCTCTATTTACAGTTGTAAGTGTTGTATTGCTCGGTTGGTTTACTATAACGGGTGGTTCTCCTGGTACTAATACAAAGCTTCCTATTACATTTGCCGTATTGGCAATTGTTCCGTTTGACGGAACACTAACAACAGTTACTTGGAATGTGACTTCTACACTCCCCCCTGGATTTATATCTGGAAGCGGGAATCCATTATTCGGATTGAATCCAGGTTGTAACACACCATCTATCGTTACACTGTTCGGCACGAATGCTATAGAGGAAGGTAATACATCACTATATTGAACATTCATTGCTGTCACTGTTCCTGTATTTTGAACTACTGTTGTATATGTGATTGTATCACCTAACGCAACAACCGGCTGACTTACTGATTTTAAAACATTCAAACCAGGCTCATTGATTTCTGTTAATGTCGTATTACTTGTCGTTGTTTCTGTAATAGGCGGCTCTGTTTCACTTACAGCAAATGTAGCTGTAACGTCTACAAAGTTAACAACTGTTCCACCTTCCGGTATGCTCGTTACCACCTCTTGATATGTGACACGTACAAAGTTATCTACAGGGATATTTGGAACTGTAAAACCAATGAAAGGATCTAATCCTGGTGCAGGTACCCCGTCGATGCTAACACTTCCCGGTACAAATGCTACACCTGCAGAAGTAGTATCGATAAATTCAACATCAGTCGCTGCCACTGTCCCAAAATTAAAGATCAGTACATTATACGTTAAAATTTCTCCTACAGTCGCTACTTCTTTATCTACTAGTTTTAACGGGAAAATAAACGCTATATTAATCGTCGTAACGACTAAATTCGTTAATATCGTTTCCGTAATCGGTGGTTCCTGCGGATTTGGCTGTGAAGTAAATGTAACGTCTGCATCATTTAATATGACTTCATTATCTGGAATTTCTGTAATCATCACTCGGAACGTTACCTCAATACTTCCACCATCGATTAATAATGGAGTAACTGTAAATCCGATTTCTGGATTTAAACCGAGTTGCTGTACCCCACCTATCGTTACACTATCTTCTTCAAATGTTGTTCCTTCTGGAATGACATCTTGGAAGAACACATCTGTAACAGGTATAATTCCTACGTTTGAAATTAGCACAGTATACGTTAATACATCCCCAACAGCTCCAGCAGCAACGTCAACTGTTTTTGTTGCTGTTACTTCACCAGGAGGAGGTAACGGTATTGTAACTACCGTTGTATTACTTGAGTTCGATGTCGTTACAGGTGGTTGTAAAGGATTTAATAAAAAAGTGGCTGTAGCAGATGCTGTATTTAATACTGCTCCACGTGTAGACGGTGCAACTACCATAACTTGGAACGTTACTGTCAATGATGTTCCAGCTGCAATATTCGGAAGTGTGAAACCAACATTTGGGTCAAATCCAGGTTGTGGCGCTCCATTTATCGTTACACTATTTGCGACAAATGTTGTTTCTGCAGCAATTGGATCAAGGAAAGAAACATTCGTTGCTGTTACTGTGCCGTTATTTCGAATGATAACAGAATACGTGTAAGTTTCTCCAAGTGCTGCTTGTTGTACAGATGAAGATTTTTGTATACTTAGCTGCGCTGTGTTTACTTGCGTCACTACAAAATTACTATTTGTTACAGTCGTTATTGGAGGGTTTGCTGGATTTATAAGAAAACTTGCAGTAACGTTCGATTGGTTTCTAACATTTCCACCGCTCGGAACACTCGTCACTGTAACTTGAAACGTAATCGTAGCCGTTTGCCCGACCGGAATATTTGGTACTGAGAAACCTGCCATAGGATCCGCGCCTTGCTGTACGACTCCGTTTATCGTCACACTATTTGCTACAAACGCAGTACCAGACGGAATTGGATCTTGAAAAATAATATTCGTTGCAGGAACAGTTCCTGTATTTTGAATAAGAATCGTATACGTTAACGTATCTCCTACTCCTGCTTGCGATGTATTTACACTCTTCATTACATTAAGTGATCCTACATTCACTCGCGTCACAATAATATTACTAATCGTTACAATTGTAATTGGCGGCTGGAGAGGGCTTACTTGGAAATCCGCAGTTACATTTGCATTATTCGGAAGAACTCTATTTGGTGGTACACTCGTGATTGTCACTTGAAAAGCAACTGTTACCATCCCTCCTACTGGAATATTAGCAAGCTGAAATCCAATTGTTGGGTTTAAACCTGGTTGAGGCGTTCCATTTATTGTTACACTATTTGCTACAAACGTTGTTCCAACTGGAATTGGATCAAGAAATGATACATTTGTCGCTGCTACCGTTCCACTATTTTGTATACGAACTGTATATGTTAACGTATCTCCTACACCTGCTTCAGTAGCGCTTACACTCTTCCTTACATTTAACCCTGAAGAATTCACCACTGTCATAACAGTATTACTTGGCACCGTTACAGTAATTGGTGGTTCTGTTGGATTTACAAGAAAATCTCCAGTTACATTCGCATTATTTACAACGTTATTTCCTTGTGGAATTTCATCAATTAGTACTTCAAACGTAACAATTACACTCGCGCCAGTAGGCAAATTATTTAATGGGAATCCGAGTTCTGGATCTGCTCCTTCTTGTAAAACTCCATTAACAACTACACTGTTTTCAATAAATAATGTCCCTTGTGGAATTGAATCTTGGAAAAATACATTTGTAGCTGGTACACTACCTGCATTTATAATTTCGATTGTATATACTAAAACATCCCCTACTGTTGCAACATCCGTATTCACTGCTTTCACAACTTCAAAGTTCCCTGATTGTATAGTTGTATTCACAATGTTACTCGGAACATTGATTGTTACGGGTGGTTCACTCGGATTCACTTGAAAACTTGCTGTTACATTTGCTTGATTTAATATGTCTTCATTTTCTGGATTCTGTACAATTAATACGTCAAATGTGACTACAACTGTTTGAGCCGCAGGAATATTAGGAAGAGAAAATCCTGTATTCGGATTTAATCCACTTTGTGGTACTCCATTAATTTTTACAGAATTTGCAACAAATGAGACAGCGGGAGAAATAGTGTCTTGGAAAAACACATTTGTTAACGGAACGTTTCCTGTATTTTGGACAGCAATCGTATATGTTAAAGTGTCCCCTACTGCCGCTTGTGTCGTATTCACTTCTTTTATTACATTTAAACCACCTGTATTAACTTGTGTCACAACTGTATTCGTTTGTCTATTAATCGTCACTGGTGGTTGATTCGGAATAACGACGAAATCAGCAGATACATTTCCACGATTCGCAATCGTGCCTCCTGATGGCGTAGATGTCACTCGAACTTGAAAACGCACTGTCCTACTTCCGCCAGGAGAAATATTTGCTACCGCAAACCCAGTCGAAGGATTTGCTCCAGGTTGTGAAATCCCATCTACAGTCACACTATTTGCGATAAAAGTCGTTCCAATTGGAATCGGATCTTGAAAAATAACATTTGTCGCAAGTATATTTCCGATATTCTCAATTGTAATAGTGTAGGTAAGAATATCGTTAACCGTCGCAAAAGCTTTATCCACTGTTTTTCTCGTTCTTATATCAGCTATATTAATAGTAGTAACTACAGTATTACTTGTCGCTTGCCCTGAAACTGGTTGTTGGCCAGGTACTGGAGTAAAGTTAAAGGTTGCACTCGCACGGTTCGGAATTGGATTGACAAGTGGATTAGATGTTACTCGAACTTGAAAACGCACTACAGTCGTTTGCGAAGCATTAATACTTCCTAGATTAATACTGCTTGCTGGATTTGCTCCTGGACGTGCTACTCCATTCACTGTAACACTATTTGGAACAAATGTTGTTCCACCAGGGATACTATCGACAAAAATAACATTATTTGCAGTGACATTCCCATTATTCGTCACATTAACCGTGTATGTTAATACATCATTAAGTGTCGCTGTCTGTAAATCTACAGATTTTTGCATACTTATAGTTGCTTGATTTACTGTCGTTTGTACTGTATTTGAAGAAGACGTACTTGTAATAGGAGGACTACCAACGAAAGGACGGAATTGATATGACACCATTGCACGATTTGAAATAGGATTTGGATTCGGGAATGATGTTATTCGAACTTGAAATGTAACAATTCTTTGCGTGTTATTTGGGATTGTACCTAAATTAATTCCATTCGCAGGGTTAGCATTCGGCTGTGTTACTCCTCCTACCGTTACACTACCTGCAACAAACGTCGTTCCGTTCGGAATACTATCACGTAATACAACGTTTTCTGCACTTCCTGTTCCTGTATTTGGGACCGTAATCGTATAAGTGAGAGTATCCCCTACTCCTGCGACTGTTCTATTAACCGATTTAACAGGATTAATAATTGGACCGGTTGCATCAATTTGAACACCAAAACCAGCTGCAGCGTATCCATCTCCATTTGTAACGAAGCGAACAGTTGCTGACGTTTGATTATTTACTAATGATGCAGAGGCATTTACATTCGTAATATCCCACCCTTGTCTTCTGACGGCTAAAGCTGCCCCTAACGGCTGATTCAAATTCCCAAATGTCCCGGTTGTATCTAGCTCTCCAATGTCATTACAAATTTGTGATTGAAAGAAATTATTAGCAGGGTTTCTCGGGCCTGATAATGCCACTGTAGCATTTGCATTCGGTCCAAAGCGAAGTTGGTCTCCAACAATGTTAGAATCACCTTCTTGAGCAGTTACGAGCACTCGTCCTGTAACTGCTCCTGTCCCCGGAGTAGCAAATCCTGAAATAGTAGCATCAACTGGTGGTGATGAAGCATCGATAATTTCTTGACCTGCATAAACTGACAAATTCCGAAGTGGCAAACTTGCATTTTGATAAACAACCTCAAGTGTCCAACCAGCCGAACGACTAATAGTTGGATCTGATGAAGTTCTTGCAGCTGGCACAGCACCCGTTGTATATCTGCCTGCCCCACCTGCACTAACAAGATTCGTTACATTGGCAGAGCGAGCATAGTAAAATTGGTTTCCTACTGAACCTTGTTGCGCGGTAGCAGGATCTGGCGTAACAGAAAACGTCCCTGCTGGCGTTGTAAATGTAATGTTATCATTTACAAATGGTAAAACATCTTCCGTATCAGTCCGGAAAGTACCAGCCCAAACTAATTCTGCATATAACACACTGCTTCCCGCTGGAAGATTTAAAATTGCACTTGAAGAATTCAATTGCCACTCATCTGTTGTCCCTGCTGGGAATCCTGGTACTTGCAACGCTGTATTTACTGTCGTAAACACAGCAAGTGTACCAAAAATATTACCTGGTGCAGGTGAGGTAGGGCTAAGTCCCAGCGTATTCCCAGTGAACGTGACGGCACCAGGTACTGTTGTCGTAAAACGATTTATAAAAGGCACACAATCATCTCATTTCAATTATAGTAAAAAGTGCTCTATACTATAAAATGTAGACAAACTATGCAATGTACTTTGTCCAACAAAATTCCGCACATACGAGAGGAGCTTACTACACTATGCGCTATGTTATCGTAACAGGAACTTCACAAGGTTTAGGTGAGGCAATCGCCGCGCAATTGTTAGAAGAAAACACGAGTATCATCTCTATTTCTAGAAGAGAAAATAAAGAGCTTACGAAACTTGCACAGCAATATAACAGCAATTGTGTTTTCCACTCCTTAGATCTTCAAGATGTACATAATTTAGAAACGAACTTTAACGAAATCATTTCATCCATTCAAGAAGACACTGTATCATCTATTCATTTAATTAATAATGCTGGTACACTCGCACCGATGAAACCAATAGAAAAAGCTGAGAGCGAACTGCTCATTACGAATGTTCAAATTAATTTACTTGCACCGATGATTCTTACCTCCACTTTCATGAAACATACGAAAGACTGGAAAGTAGATAAACGTGTTATAAACATTTCATCTGGCGCAGGGAAAAATCCTTATTTCGGATGGGGCGCTTATTGCACGACGAAAGCTGGTGTAAATATGTTTACACAGTGTGTAGCAACCGAAGAAGCAGAAAAAGAATATCCAGTAAAAATCGTCTCTTTTGCACCTGGTGTTGTTGACACAAGTATGCAAGCACAAATTCGCGAAACAAATAAAGAAGATTTCATCAATTTAGACCGCTTCATCGCACTAAAAGAAGAAGGAAAATTATTGTCACCTGAATACGTTGCGAAAGCAATTCGTAATTTACTAGAAACTGAGAATTTCCCGCAAGGTGAAGTCATTCGAATTGATGAATAACAAAAAGGCACGCTCTAATAGCGTGCCTTTTCATTTTATTTCTCTAAAAATATAAGTACAGACTCCTCAATTTGTTCATAACCAATTTCTTGATAAATTTTATTAGACGTAGGATTCGCTAGATCAGTATATAACGTAGTCGTCTTATATCCTTCATCTAACATACGTTGACTTAGTGCGGCAACACAACTAGATGCGTACCCCTTTTTCCGCGCTTCTTTCGGTGTATATACAAAATTAACAGTTATATTGTTTGTAGTTGGTCTCGTTTTTGCAGCTACAGAAACAAGTTTTCCGTCTACTTCTAGACCAAATATACGACGATTAGTAATTAATGTATGAGCGGTTTGTCTCGCTTCTTCTTTCGTAGTAGGAAGCTTCACATCTTCGCAAAATTGATATATCCACTGTTCTATTAACGTTAGCTCATCACTACTTACTTCTCGAAAGACTCCATCTCCTTTCCACTTTTTCTTTACATGTTTTAATTCATATATACCTTGCTCCATTGCAACAGTAGTTTTCTTATTTTCTAACACTGCAATCTCTTCCGCTAATTTCTGTACAATTTTCTTATTACCGATCAATCCAGGAACATTTGGATATACTTTCGTTAATTTTTTGCCAAGTTCCACGATGTCCTCTTCTGACATTTCAGATGTAGCAATAATAATTTGTTTCTTTTCTTCTGTTTGAAGAAATACAACTGCAATTTCTTCCTCTCGTTTTGCTATCCCCATAAATATCGGTTGTTGGATCATTTGTAATACACCTAATATGAGATTATTTTCCTGCTCATTCTTTTCTAAAAATGGTGTAACCTCTTCTTTAAAAGTAAGAATCTCTTCATATACATGTAATTGAATCATCGACAATCTCTTCTCTCTATTTATAGTTTCATTAAGTATTGGCGATTAATTCACTAAATTCCTCTTTTACGATTCAATAATATTCGAAACTAACGTATTCAAATCATTTTCCGCTTGTAAAATTCTCTGTTTTTCTTTTTCAAATACCTTTTTTTCTTTCTGAAATGACTCTTTTCGATTGTTAATCATACGCTCCATTTCTTTTTTACTCGGTCCACCGTATACATTTCTTTTTTGTATAAAAGCTTCTGGTGATACAATTTCTTCCCACTCGTTTTCTAATAGCTGTATTTTATAATTTTCTTGTAAGTATATATTTACATCTTTTACATGTAATTCATGTAGCTCCTTTTGTTGATCCAATGACATATTTGCAATAACACTCGCTGCATGATGCGCATGCCGAAATGGAATGCCATAGTTTTTCGTTAAAACATCTGCGAAATCAGTTATCGTAATTGCATGTTTATAGGAACGACTTTTCAACGTTTCTTCTTCTACTGTCATAGTTCGAATGACTGCATTCATAATACAAAAAACACGAATAGTCTTTTCAATTCCTTTATATAAATACGGTTGCAAATCATCTTCTGTATCGACAATATCACCAAATGGTGTATTATGAATCATTTGAAATACTGTAAATGCCTCCCCTAAAGCACTACTCGTAATCGCACGGGCATGTTCAATGGAAACTGGATTTCGCTTTTGCGGCATAATACTACTAATTTGTACATATGGCTTTGCAACAGTAATACCATCGTATTCTTTCGTCGCTAATAGTAAGAAGTCATGAATCCATCTACTCGTATTCGTCATCATTACCATAAGTAACGAGCTAACCTCTAATAAATAATCCGCTCCAGCAACAGCATCATATGAATTCTCAATTACATTTGTAAATCCAAGTAAATAAGCCACTCGCTCTCGTTTAATTGGGAAACTTGTTGTAGAAAGAGCCGCAGCTCCCATCGGAGATTGATTTAAAAGTTTGTACGTTCGTTTCATTCGTTCTAAATCTCTTTGCATCGTATCATAAATCGCTAACGTATAATGACCAAATGTAGTTGGCTGTGCTGGTTGTGTATGTGTATAAGCTGGCATAATCGTTTCCTTATGATCATCGGCAAGTTGCAACATACTTTCTTGCAATAACAAATGATGCTCCATTAATCGTAGTACATACCGCCTTAAACTCATACGATACATCGTTACACCCATATCATTTCTACTTCTACCAATATGCATATTACTTACAAAATCGCATTTCGCTTCTTGAGAAATTAAATATTCGATTAAAAAAAAGAGATCCTCATGCTGCTTTGTATATAGCAATTGAGCTTTCGGAATTCCCTCTATTTTTTTTAGGGCGTGTAATATAACTTTAGCTTCTTCCTTTTTCATTAAATTTTCTTCAGTCAGCATTGTAATATGCGCTTTATGCACTTGAAACATATCTTTTAATAAGTAATTTCGCTGAAAATGAAATACATGTTGTAATACACAATCCACATATGTTTTCCCAGGGAAATCAGCGCCTTCACTCTTTATAAACTCTTCTTTACTTTGTTTCATCACCTTTTCCCCTCTCACCTAAGTATTACTACCCATCATACCCAGAGATAAGAAAAAAGTGCTTGTATATAAAAAACTCGGTGCTCTCTGCACCGAGTTTATTTAATAAAAGTCGCATCATACTTATCACTTTGCAACACTTGGAAATGTAAGTTTGCTAAATGTTTCCGTATTTCTGCACTGTCGTCCTCATTTAAATTATTTGCTAAGAACACTATTTCTGTACAGTTCCCGCGTTTATCCATCGCATAAACTGCTTTTGTAACTGTCCATGGTGTATAACCATTTTTTTGCCCTGCATGTCTAAATGTTTTACGATATTTCTTAGCGCTCATATCTGTTTCAACGATATTCGCCCACACTTTTTCTTCGGCTTCTGTTAGGCCGCCTTTATGATTTGCTTTTTGAAGCAGTACCATATAATCGTTCGCAGAAGCTGCTGGTAATCGATCTGACCAAATTTTATCGTACCGTTCCTCTAAATAAAGAGGAATTTCCTTCTGTAATAATGGTCCCTTCTTTTTTAAGCGTTCATGAATAATCTTTGCATATTCACGATATTGCTCTTGAGACATTTCTTTTAACTTTTTCTCTATTTTATATTTCGGAACATGTAGTTCTTTATGCAAATATCCAGGGATGTATAAAGATGAAACAATCGGAAATAGCGGCTGATGTGCTGGAAGCGATAAACTTTGTAAATTACGATTAATATTATCTAATCCTAACACTTCCATCAAATATTCAGCGTTCGCATTCGAACTAAACTTAACCATTCCTTTTGCCACTTCTTCTAAAGAAACTGCCCCTTCTGTTATCTTGTCTGTCTTTTGCAAATACCTTTGCCATCTATCTTGTGCGCCGCCATCTGTATTCGGCACATAATAACGATTTATATCATTAATGGAAACGAAACTAGACGGATCAATTTTCCCTTCTGTAACTTGTTTCGTATATTCAAGCGCCACAATTAACTTCATCGTACTAGCAACTGGCAATACAACATTTGGATTTACAGAATAAACAACTTTATCATTTCTCTTCACGAGAAGCGCACTATTTTTTTCATCTTTATGTTCTTCAATAAAGGATGCGATATACTGTGCATCATCATTATTTGAACTCCACACTTTTTTCACTAAAAAATTACCCGATATTAGCAAAACGAAAATACCCACAATCACTGCGCATACTATAGTTTTTTTCAAGTAAAATTCCTCTCCTATTGTATAACTCTTCTCTATCTATCTCTTACAAACAAAATAATGGAGATGATTATTTTAGTAATCATCTCCATTATTTTAACTTGTATTCTCCTATTATGTCTACGTCATAATTTTCACGAAGTCTTCGAGAAATTTTTTATAATGTAATGACCAACCAATTCGCACCCAATTCTTGAGGGCTTTTGCATCAGGTTGAGGACGAAAATCAGCAATACTTTCTCCTTTTGCAATCCCTACTGTATCTACATCGACACGGCGGTACACATAATCCAAAATAGACGGATTCGCCGCAACCATCATTGTGACAACGTCATGTACTGGACTTCCTTTTATTTTCGGATTTAGCTTTCTATAAGCTTTATAATAATACGTAAAAATAGGTTCAATTAATTTATTAAAACTCGTTTTAGAGTGTTTCGTAATATATTTTACCATTTCCGGCGTAATAATAGCTTCAGATGTAACGTTAAGTGGCACTAATGTCACATTCTTAGCATTTTGCATCACTAATTGTGATGCAATGGGATCACCTTGAAAATTCGCCTCTGCGACTGGTGTTACATTTCCTGGCATTAAGAAAGCCCCGCCCATTATATAATATTCTTTCACATACTTCATCATCGGTTTTTCTAAAATAAATGCTGTAGCTAGCGTTGTTGACCTACCAGCATCGACTATTATTAATTCTCCTTTATATTTTTCAAGAATATCAAAAAACTCACAAAAAGGCTTTATATTCGGTGAAAAAGCTTTTGGAGGTTTAATCGGTCCTAATCCATCTGCCCCATGAATTTCTGGGTAATACGTTGTAACATCTCCAGATAAAGGGATTTTCGCACCATTAATAACAGGTATATCTTCCCTTCCTGCCATTTGCAATAAATATGCTGCATTACTTGTCGCCTTTTCTTGCGTTACATTTCCATATCCAGTTACTACACCTACAATATCAATATCAGGATGCAACAATCCATACATAATTGCTAAAGAGTCATCAATTCCCGGGTCTCCCAAAAATAATACTTTTTTCATCGACCTCAACTCCATCCCCTCAATTGTTATTAATTTATGAATCGCAATAGGTATACAGAATAAAAAAGAACAAATTTATACGAAAAAACGCAGTCCTATAAGGACTACGTTCTTCCTCTAACCTATACTGTTTTTCTTCACAGCACTCATACTTCCAATGATATAAGCGATAAACGCTAAACAAATTGGGAAGACAACTGTATGTATACCGAACGGATTTGGATAGAAAAGGTGAATACACATATATGAACCTACCCCAACCAAAATAGAGGCAAGCGCTCCTGTTGCATTTCCTTTTCTCCAATATAACCCTAATACGATTGGCCAAATGAATGCTGCTTCTAATCCACCGAAAGAAAATAAATTTAACCATATTAAAAAATCTGGTGGTTTAATTGCTGCTGCATAAACGAGCAGTCCTACGATACCAGTAATCCACAAACTTCCTTTTCTGATCGTACTATCTGCTGCATCTTTATTTATGTAATTTACGTATATGTCTTTAATAATTGATGAACTTACAAGTAACAATAACGAGTTTACTGTAGACATAATTGCTGCCATTGGCGCAGCTAAGAAAACTCCGGCTAACCAAGGTGGCAACACTTCCATCGCAAGTAGCGGCATTACTTTATCTGGTACCGTTATACCTGGGAGTACGACTCTTGCAAACACACCCGTTAAATGCATACCAATCATAATTGTACCTACAACAACCGTTCCAATTATTAACGCTTGATGCATAGCTTTTGAATTTTTATAAGACATGGCACGCACACTAATTTGTGGTAAACCAACAACGCCAATTCCAATTAAAATCCAAAATGATGTAACATATGATTTCGTTAAACTACCATCCGCTCCGAACGGTGTAATTAAATTCGGATTGATTTGAACAAGTTCCTGCATAATCTTTTCAATTCCACCACCAGCAATGACAGTAGCAATTAAAATGATTGTCGTTCCAACTAACATAATGATTCCTAATAACGTATCTGATAAAGCAACTGCACGAAATCCACCAATTAATACGTACACAAGTACAGAAAAAGTAAATAAAAATAGTGCTGTTGTATAAGATAGACCCGTTAGTGATTCAATTAATCGGCCACCGCCGACCCATTGAGCTACTGTTGCTGAAAATAAAAAGATAATAATACATAATGCAGAAAGTATAACAACTGCTTTATTATTGTATCTGCCCTTTAAATAATCAATAAGAGTAATTGCTTCCATCTTCCTAGCGATAATTGCAAACTTTTTACCAATAACCGTTAAAACGATATACCCTGTTACAACTTGAATCGCAGATAA
The DNA here is from genome assembly GCF_007678085.1 of Bacillus cereus. Classification (GTDB taxonomy): domain Bacteria; phylum Bacillota; class Bacilli; order Bacillales; family Bacillaceae_G; genus Bacillus_A; species Bacillus_A cereus_BE. Next base: position 167,080 of record NZ_VEDW01000004.1, read on the forward strand.
TAATACCCATCCGAGCCCCATATTATACGCAATACCTGGACCACCAATAAAGCTACTAGCACTACCGTACGTAGCAATCATTGTCATTGCTAATAATAAACCGCCAAGTTCACGCCCACCAAGAAAATATTCTTGTAAAAATTTATTATTAGCAGTCGCTTGTACGCGTCTTGAAGCATATACACCAATTAAAAATACAACGATAAACGAAATTACCATTGGAATGATTACATACCAATTCATCTATTATTCCTCACTTTTTTCTTCCTCATCGAGTGAAATATCTTGAAATACAAAACGAACAACTAAACTAAGTAAAATAACCATAACGATAAATCCAACGATACAGCTATAAAAAAACCATGCTGGAAAACCGAATACATATGTATATTCACTTGGATTTTTACTACCAAGCCCATAAGCAAATCCGTACCATATTATAAAATTAATAATAGCAAGTCCAAGACCAATTAACGCTTCTCTATGGGCAATTCGAAAGCGTGGATCATCATGATAATTCTTCATTTTCTCCCTCCTCTCACGATGTATTATTGTACCATTGTTCTTCTAGTTTTTCCTACTAGAAAGCAAAAACAAGCAGGATTTTTTATAATCATATAGAAGATTCTCTTACATTACATATTTTTTACAATTGTAACACAAATGAAATTTGAATTTTCAGTATTTGTTAATTATGATTTAAATTAGAGGCTTTCCATCTAGTTCCTACATCCTTGATTTCGGAATAAACGCCGTCTCGTACTGCGTTTACATTATATTTTCAAGGGGGTTATACAATGAGTCAACTAGCTGTAAATCTTCATGAAAAGGTAGAAAAGTTTCTTCAAGGTACAAAAAAGTTATATGTGAATGGATCCTTTATTGAAAGCGCTTCCGGAAAGACGTTTAAAACACCTAACCCAGCAACCGGCGAAACACTTGCCGTCGTTTCTGAAGCAGGTCGCGAAGATATTCATAAAGCTGTTGTTGCAGCTCGAATGGCTTTTGACGAAGGTCCTTGGTCTCGCATGAGCACTGCTGAGCGAAGCCGTCTTATGTACAAATTAGCTGATTTAATGGAAGAACATAAAGAAGAGCTTGCACAGCTCGAAACATTAGATAACGGAAAGCCAATCCGTGAAACAATGGCAGCAGACATACCACTTGCAATTGAGCATATGCGCTATTATGCTGGTTGGGCGACGAAAATCGTTGGTCAAACAATCCCTGTTTCTGGTGATTACTTTAACTATACACGCCATGAAGCTGTTGGTGTCGTTGGTCAAATTATCCCTTGGAACTTCCCACTTCTTATGGCAATGTGGAAAATGGGGGCAGCGCTTGCTACAGGATGTACAATCGTTTTAAAACCTGCAGAACAAACTCCACTATCCGCTCTATACTTAGCTGAATTAATTGAAGAAGCTGGATTCCCGAAAGGTGTTATTAATATCGTTCCTGGATTCGGTGAATCAGCTGGACAAGCTCTTGTTAATCATCCACTCGTTGATAAAATTGCATTTACCGGTTCTACTCCTGTCGGTAAACAAATTATGCGACAAGCATCTGAATCATTAAAACGCGTTACTTTAGAGCTTGGTGGTAAATCACCAAACATTATTTTACCAGACGCCGACTTATCTCGCGCAATCCCTGGTGCACTTTCTGGTGTTATGTTTAACCAAGGACAAGTATGCTCTGCTGGATCACGCTTATTTGTTCCAAAGAAAATGTATGATAATGTCATGGCTGATCTTGTCCTTTACTCTAAAAAATTAAATCAAGGTGCTGGCTTAAGTCCAGAAACTACAATCGGTCCTCTCGTTTCTGAAGAACAACAAAAACGTGTAATGGGCTATATTGAAAAAGGAATTGAAGAAGGTGCTGAAGTACTTTGCGGAGGAAGTAATCCATTCGATCAAGGCTACTTCGTTTCTCCTACAGTATTCGCTGACGTAAATGACGAAATGACGATCGCAAAAGAAGAAATTTTCGGTCCAGTTATTTCTGCAATACCTTTTAACGATATTGATGAAGTAATTGAACGAGCAAATAAATCACAATTCGGCTTAGCGGCTGGTGTGTGGACAGAAAATGTTAAAACAGCACACTATGTTGCAAGTAAAGTACGTGCAGGTACAGTATGGGTTAACTGTTACAACGTTTTTGATGCAGCATCTCCATTTGGAGGATTTAAACAATCTGGCCTCGGCCGTGAAATGGGATCTTACGCATTAAATAACTATACAGAAGTGAAGAGCGTTTGGCTTAACTTAAATTAACAAAAAAAGAACCTGACCTATCCGGTCAGGTTCTTTTCATTATGTATTCCTTTAAACTTGTAGTCCTCCGCTCACATTCAATACTTCTCCTGTAATATAGGATGCGTATTCTGATGCTAGAAAGGCAGCTGTGTTCGCAATATCTTCTGGCGTTCCAATTCTACCAACTGGAATCGCGCTAACCATCTTCTCTTTCACTTTATCTGGTATCGTTTTTGTCATATCTGTATCCATAAATCCTGGGCAAATCGCATTACACGTAATACCGAAACTTCCAACTTCTTTCGCTGCTGTTTTCGTTAAACCTACAACGCCTGCCTTTGTAGCCGCATAATTTGCTTGACCTATGTTTCCTTCTCTACTAATTGAAGATATATTAATAATGCGTCCATACCCTTGTTGTCTCATATAAAGAAGCGCTGGTTGCATACAATAAAAAACACCCGTTAAGTTCACTTGCAATACTTGTTCCCAAGAAGACTTCTCCATTTTATGTAACATTGCATCTCTTGTAATTCCAGCGTTATTCACCAAAATATGTAATGTTCCGAATTTTTGAACCGCATATTCAATTAACGACTTCGCTTCATTTTGATTACTCACATCACATCGATATAAGCTCACTTCATATCCTTCATCTGATAACTCACGTGTCGTTTTTTGTAGCTTTTCTTCATTCACATCGCTAATTAATACTTTCGCCCCGAGTTTTGCATAAACCCTTGCAATCTCTTTTCCAATTCCCTGTGCAGCTCCTGTTACAACAGCTGTTTTCCCATTTAAAAACTCCATCCCTATCCCCCATTTCTATTACTTATACTGTATATTTCGGCTTTTTGCCTTCCGATTCCTCTTTGTATAAAAAAGTCTATTTGTGTCAAACTAACTTTGCAACGTCGCATAAAGTGAAACTTTAATCAGTGGGGGTTTTCTCCATCCCCCACTGATTATTAGTTGAACCAATCGGACTTTTATGGGCAGTTGATCCCCCACCTAACTTCTTTACTTTCGCTGAATTTTGAGGTGGGGGTCTTACTGCCCATTAAAGCGGGATAAAGTGCAAGGAGATTGTGTCGAATGAACAAAAAAAATTTCAAGCAAAACAAAGCTGCTGATGGCATTGATGTTGAGTTCTCTCGTGAACTCGCTGACCACAATGACTTAGAAGCAAACGCACGTGCAAATGCCGCTGATGCACGTCAAAAACGCCAGTCAACAGAAAAATAAGGAAGCACAACCTTATTTTTTTCAACAGGGACCTACTACCCAACAAAATAAACCGAGAGATATCCTCTCGGTTTATTTTCTATATTTTTTTATATAATGTGCCAAAGTAAGTAGCGGATATATATAGGCATAGCTATGATAATGAATGTAAAAACCACCTGGTAAACCCGTTCCGGTAGGATAGTGTTCATCATCACTAGGATTCGCAAGCAAATATGAAACCCCTTTTCGAATGGCTGGTGTTTCTTTATCATAGTAAGAAATGAGAGCATCTAACGCCCATGCTGTTTGGGATGGTGTACTGAATGGTAAAGTAACAAACCTTTTTTCCACACTACTGTAGCATGATTCTCCCCAGCCACCATCTTCATGCTGTATATGTTCAAGCCATAAAGCTGCTCGTTTCAATGATGGATTGCTAGGTGGAATTCCTAGTGACCGTAAACCAGTCATAGCCGCCCACGTACCATATATATAACAAATCCCCCATCTCCCATACCATGATCCATTTTCCTCCTGCACATTCATTAACCAATTTATCGCACTTTGTTTTTGTTTCTCAGGCAATTCATTTTGCGCATATGTCCCGAAAAACTCTAACACTCTTCCTGTAATATCTGGTGTAGAAGGATCTGTAATCATGTCGCTTGCATTTTCGATTGGTAAATTTGCTAATAAATTGCTCTTCACACCTTTTTCAAATGCTCCCCAGCCACCATCATTATTTTGTAATCCTTTAACCCAAGTAACTCCTTTCTTCCAAGCATAATCTACATTTTCGTTCCCTCTACTTTTTGCCAATACTCTTAGCACCGCTGTTGTATCATCAACATCAGGAATTGTCGTATTCACATCCGAAAAACCCCAACCACCTGGAGCAAGCGCTGGTGCATGTACGCTCCAATCAGCTTTTTTTGTATGCTGTTTTTTTAATAAATATGTTACTGCATGTTGAATCATCTTATTATCTTTCGGAACGTGGGCCTCTTGTAACGCATAGCTGAGTAACGCCGTATCCCATACAGTTGAAGGAGAGTTTTGCAAATGATTCCCGCTTTCCATCTTCCATATATAAGATGTTATCCCTGTTATAGCCTTTTGAATCATTGTTGATTGAAGAGAATGTCCTAACGCAAGTAAAGCATAAATCATATAAAACGAGGCAGTTGCGTAACTATATAACGTTCCATTTTCATCAATACGTTCTTTCATAAAACGTTCGACTTCCTCATTTCCTTTATGATGTAAAGATAGTGGATACGATATAATTTGTTTTACATCACTTACTAACGTTTGAAACAACGGAGACCGATCCCCCCGAAACCATTCTCCGCCCCCTCCCGAAATATGATTTAAATTTGGCAGTAACTTTTTCCTTATACGAAATTTTTTATTTAGACACAGCATCATCGGAATTAAATGGATACGTGCTGAGCTACTTAACTCAAATATACTGAGAGGTGAATCACTTTGGAGAAACATAATTGGTGTTGGCAAATGAAAGAGCGAAGGATATTCATATTCTCCATGAACCGCTAATAAAAACTTCGTCATAAAATGAGCACGTGCTACCCCGCCACGCTCATTTATAAACATTTCCGCGCGCTTCATATTCGCATCTTCTTTTGTATATTTTTTTGAAGCAAGTAAGGCAGCATAAGATTGAATTGTAGCAGATAAATTACCACCCACTTCATCTTCATACAATTTCCATGTCCCTTCATTTGTTTGAAGTGATGCTAATCTTTTTACAAACGGTTCTATCTCTTTATCTCTATCTAATAATTTTAATAAAAAAATCATATGGCAATCTGTTAACGGTGCTCCTTCAAAACAAAAGCGCCACGTTCCATCTCGCCGTTGCATCGTTTGAAGTGCGGTTGTTCTTCTCGCTATTTCTTCATGCACTTTTTCATATAATAACAAGTTACTCACCCACCCTTTCGAAATCCGTATAACGATATTCAAAAAAGTAGCTGAATATGTATGAAAACAAATAAAAGCAGAACATATAAAATGTTCCGCTCATAAACAATATCCAACTCCGACAATTATCCCTACTAAAGCACCGACTACTACTTCATACGGTGTATGCCCGACAAGTTCATTTAACTTCTTATATTCTGTTTGTCTACCGTGAAAAAACTCATTCAATATTTTCGCCTGTTTACTTACTGCAAGTCTTACCCCTGAAGCATCATACATAACAATTATTGCAAAGATAGCAGCAATAGCAAATAAGGTACTTTCCACACCTTCCACAACGCCAACACCGGTTGCAAGTGCTGTAACAGTTGAAGCATGAGAACTTGGCATCCCACCTGAAGCGAAAAACTTTGCAAAATCAAATTCACCCGTTTTAACTAATTTAAAGACTACTTTCGTTAATTGTGCTAAAAACCATGAAATTACAGCGGCCATAAGCGGATCATTATGTAAAATTGTTTCCACGTTCTCAGCTCCCTACTAGCTATAATGGAAATTCTATATAGTATCAGTATAAAGAAAAATGCGTAGAAAATACTACGCATTATGATACTTTTGCTGATTTATTTTTTATAAATTTCGGTTGTTTCTGAACTAAGAACTTTGTTTTCGCTACCGAGAATACAAATAATGCAACCCATATACAGAAAAATGCAATCATATGAGTAGATGTGAAATGTTCACCAAATACGAATACACCTAAAATTAAACTAATCGTTGGTGCAATATATTGTAAAAATCCTATCATATAAAGCGGAATAAGTTGTGCTCCTTTTGCAAAATAAAAAAGTGGTAAAGCTGTAACAATTCCTGCTCCTATTAATAATAACGTCGATAACATGGTAATAGATCCAAATGAACCGAATCCATGCACTCCTGTCATAACGAGATAAATAATCGCAAACGGTGTCACTAACATCGTTTCCATCGTAAGTCCAATTGTTGCATCATAGTTTAACAATTTTTTCGTTAATCCGTATAATCCAAATGAAAAAGCAAGTGATAAAGAAACCCACGGAATAGATCCGAAACGTACTGTTAAAATGATAACCCCTACTCCAGCTAAACCAACTGCAACATATTGCCAAAAGTTTAACTTTTCTTTTAAAACGACTGTACCCAGTAAAATACTAATAAGCGGATTAATATAATATCCGAGACTTGCTTCAATGACATGATTATGATTAACGGCCCATATGTAGACAAACCAGTTTCCGCTAATCAAGACTGAAGCTATTGTTAATGACATTAATAATTTAGGTCGTTTAAAAAGATTCACGAACTCCCCAATAAACTGACGAAACCTCTTCGTAACACCTAATACAAGTAACATAAAAACGAACGCCCAAACAATGCGGTGTGCTAATATTTCATCTGCCGGAACTTCCTCAACCCATTTCCAATAGATTGGTAGGATTCCCCACATCGTATAAGCACCAGCCGCATATATAATCCCTTTTTTTTGCTGTGCTGTTTGACTCCCCATCTTCCTTTTTCTCCTCTTCTCATTTTTTCTCCATTATAAGGTCCCACGTGCTCACTTTACCAATAATCAATCTGCAATTCTTTCGACATTTCTCATACAGCAAAAAGTAAACATACTGTTATAACGACAAGTAACGGTATACCGAAAACAAATTTCTTTTTATGTGTTTTATGGTGGAACATATACATACCGATCCAAGCACCAACTGCTCCCCCAGCTGCCGCTGATAAAAACAACGTACTTTCTGGCGTTCTCCACTGTTTTTTCTTCGCTTTTCGTTTATCAAGCCCCATAAGGCTAAAAGCTATAACGTTAATAATAATAAAATAAATCCATTTCATCGCTTTCTCTCCCTATGAAAAATTCGCTTAATGGTAACATGAAAAAACGATGGAAACAACTGAAGAACACTTTTTATTAATGAGTTACCTTCATATTTACATAACCAATCAAAAGGCCAATTATAGCTATTAAAAAGAAAGATGTTATGAGAAGAATCTTATATTTCATTCCCTTTACCCACTACCATTTCATCGAAAAAACTTCTCTCAATCTCTTTTTCATCAAAATGAAGAACTACAATTAGCCCTACATATAAAGAAACGAAATTTAGAAACCATTTGCCATTATCATCTTTCTTAGCTAGGCATTTAAATATCTCTTGAAATTGCATACGCTCTTCGGCGGCAACAACTGGTCGCACACCAAAATATTTCAATACGAGATGTAATTTTAGCTGCACAGATAATGATAAAATATATTTTAATAGCTCCGTATAATCAGCAATATTTTTTTGACTATATAACTTCACAAGCTTTTGGTGTAAAGTAGAAATCGATAATTCTTCGTCAGTCACTTTAGTTGCTTCTACCATTTCAATCATCTTTTTCATATCCATTACATTCACCCCTCCTGAAAAAACAAAAGCCAAAGCGTATTTATTTTATAATCAGCAATAATTGAGTATTTCTCGTCTCTCTTTCTTCTTCACTAACTAAGTCATACTTTTTTAAAAGGTGAAAGATATCGTTTAATATTTCCTGTGGATGATTACGTTGCAAAAATCCCTTCAATCCTGTAAAAATCCCTTCCGGTAAAAAATCCTTTTGACTTTCAAGCTTATTCATTACATCTTCCATAGAATGATCGATATTACACGCCATAAAAAATTCCTCCTCTATCCTTTATAAATAATATCCTCCGCTAACGATGTAAACACTTCTCCTACAAGAGAGTCTTCATCATATACAGATGAACCGTTATTTTCTTCTCGTTTTGCAAAAGGTATTTGCGCAATCACTTCTGTTTGCAATTGTTCTGCAAGCATTTCGCCGCCATCTTTTCCGAAGAGATAGTTTTTTGATCCATCTTGTTCTTCATAATAAGCCATATTTTCTACAACCCCTAAAATCTCGTGTTTCGTATGTTTTGCCATAACACCTACTCTAGATGCTACAAATGAAGCTACATTGTGTGGTGTTGTAACGATAATTTCTTGCGCCTGCGGGATCATTGCTGCAACATCAATAGCAACATCTCCTGTACCAGGTGGTAAATCAAGAAGTAAATAATCTAATTCTCCCCAGTGTGTATTCGCAAGGAAGTTTTGAATCCATTTATTTAACATCGGTCCGCGCCACATAACCGGGTTATTTCCTTCCGTAAAAAATCCCATCGACATAATTTTAACACCGTGACTAACGACTGGAATTGCTGTTTGATCAATCATCGTCGGTTTTTGATTCGTTTCCATCATAGCTGGAATGCTAAAACCATATATATCTGCATCTAATATCCCCACTTTTTTGCCCATACGAGCTAAAGCAGTTGCAAGATTAATTGTCACTGTTGATTTTCCAACTCCACCTTTACCACTCGTTACAGTAATAAATCGCACCCCTGAATCAAGGCGAAGCATGCTCGGCATACCGGTTTCTGTTCTACTATTTTTCTTTAACTTCTCTGTTAACGCAGCTCGTTCTTCTTGTGTCATAGAACTGAATTTCAAATCTACTTTAGACGCACCAATTGCCTGCAGAGACTCTTCCACATCTTGTTGAATTTTTGCCTTTAATGGACAACCTTGAATCGTTAACACTACTTCAAGTTTAACCTCTGTTCCATTTATTTGTATATCTCTAACCATATTTAATTCTACAATACTTTTGTGTAACTCCGGATCCTCTACATGTTTCAATGCGTTCATTATTTGTTCTTGCATAATCATAGAACTCATCCCTTCTCGTATTCGAATTTATATACCACATCTTCTTGGAGCTTCAACTGCTGAAAAAGCTTATTATCCCCCACTAACAGGCGGAATGAATGCAACTATATCTCCAGCTTTTATCATCTCTTCATTCATTACAAACTCTTCATTAACAGCCACCATCACTCTATCAAGCGATTGTAAACAATAACTTACTTTGAGCCATTCTTTTACTTGCTGCACTGTCATTTCTTGTTTTTCTAAAATTACTAATTGATCCGATCCGACTTCCTCACGCAAATTTGCGAACAATAAAATTGTAATCATCTTCTCATTCTTCCTTCTTAGGTTTTCCTTCTGGATATGCCGTATTTTCAAGTTGGTCTCCAATCCACATCGTTCCATCTTCCCAAAATTCTTTTTTCCAAATTGGGACGATTCGTTTTATACGTTCAATCGCGTATTCATTCGCTTCATAAGCTACTTTTCGATGCGGTGATGAAACTGCAATAACGACCGCAATATCCATGATTTCTAGCCGCCCTACACGGTGCGTAATTGCTACTTTTGCGTCCGGCCATTTTTCATAAATTTCTTCACCAATTCTCGTAAGTTGCTTTACTGCCATCGGTTTATACGCTTCATACTCTAAATGTAGCGTTCGTTTTCCTTTTGTTAACTCTCTCACCGTACCAATAAAAGTTGTAATCGCACCTGCTTCGCTTCTTGCGACTTTATTCGTTACTTCTTCAACTAAAATTGGTATATCTACAATTTCAAATAGTGCTTGTCCCATTAGAAACACCCCTCACTTTATAAAATGTTCCAGGCCATTCACTACCTTCGTTATCTTCCAGCAAGAGAACATCTACGAACATATCTTTTTTATAACCTCTCGTACCACCTGGAAGTACAATAAATATATTTGTCTCTGCTAGAGAAGAAACTGAGCTAGATTTATCAAACCCTGACGGATAAGCGATTAACTGTCCTTCGTTATATGTCAGTTTTGCTCGCACAAATCTTGTAAATGGATTTGGTTTTAAAAAATCTTCTCCTAATAACGCTTTTTCTCTTTTTACATGTGCTTTTTCACTAAACATATACGTCCGAATACAAGGTCTTACAAACAATTCAAATCCTACGTAACAAGCAGATGGATTTCCTGATAAACCAAATAATAACTTGCCATTTAATTGTGCTACAGTCGTAACACTCCCTGGCCGCATTGCAACTTTATTGAAAAGAACAGAGGCACCTAACTTTTCGTAAATAGCTGGTAAATAATCGTAATCCCCTACTGATACACCACCTGTTGTAATAAGCATATCTACTTGGCTTAATGCTTCTTTTACAGCTGTAAAACATGTATGAAAATCATCGCTAAACTTCCCAAAATATTTTACTCTGCCGCCCGCTCTTCGAATTTGAGACAATATCATATACGTATTACTATTTCGGATTTTCCCTGGCTGTAGTGAATCATTTACATCCAGTAATTCACTACCAGTCGCTAATAGTCCAATTACAGGCTTTCTCGCCACTGGCACCTCACTATAACCGAACGTAGCCAGAAGAGCTGAAATACCTGGATGAATGTATGACCCTTTCTTTGCAAGAACCGTTCCTTTACGAGCATCTTCACCTTGAAAAGAAATATTGTCGCCCGTTTTAAATGATCGCTTCACTTCCATGTAATTGTTGCCATCCTCCTCATATTGACGAGTCAGCTCTAACATAACCACCGCATCACACCCATTCGGAATTTGCGCTCCCGTCATAATTCGAACGGCTTGAAGCGGGCCTATTTTCTCCTGGCATATTGATCCTGCACCAATTTCACCAATTACTTCAAACACAATTGGCGTTTCATAACTTGCTACATTCGTATCTTCTGCTCTAATAGCAAATCCGTCATATGGTGAACGATTGAATGAAGGTACATCATGGTCAGCTACTAAATCCTCTGCTAATATACGCCCATAAGCTAATTCAATAGGTAGTAGCTCCTTTAATCCCTCATTAGCAAATCCCATTACTTTACGAACAGCTTCTTCAACCGTAATTGGCACTCTTCTTTCCATTGTTGACAACCCTTTCTATTAACCGAATACGCGATAATATAATTGTTTCGCCTTCGAAATATCATTTGTACCATGAATAAAAACACGACCATCCCGAAAAATAACGACGCGGTAATCATCTAGTTGGCAAGATAGTAAATACGGATTCCGATCTACTTTCCCTAGTTTATTTAATACTTTTTCTATATCGTCAAAATCGTACTTTCTATTTTCTACTGGCCTAATTTGCACTGTATTTCTTCCGCATAAAGCAGCTACCTTCGTTTGATTTTCGTATGATAAATAAGGATAAGTTCGATTTAAGCCGCACGAAGGGCACTCGTCTGTTTTGATTTTCCCTAGTTTTATAAAATGGTTTTGATTATTCCATATATCAAACATGAAAAATGTTTTTCTAATTGCTGCGAAATCTCCTACTAAAATTTTAAATGCTTCCGCCACTTGATATGCTGCGACGATTTGAACAGCCGGGCTAATAATTCCAGCTGTATCACATGTCATACCTGTAACTGGAACATTCCTCAGCACACAATGTAAACACGGTGTCTTTTGCGGAATAATTGTATAGCTCATACCATACGATCCAACACAAGAACCATATACCCACGGGATATTATGTTTTTGTGATAAGTCATTTATTATAAATCGAATATCAAAATTATCTGTTGCATCAATTATTACATCTACATTTTTTAATAGGTCATCCATATTTTCTGCAACTGCATCCATTACGAATGCATGTATTTGTACTTCCAAATTAATTTGTTCTAGCCGATTTTTAGCAGCGATTGCTTTCGGCATTTTCTCTCTCGCATCTTGTTCAGAGTACAATTGTTGCCTTTGTAAATTACTCCATTCAACGTAGTCACGATCAATAATCGTCAACTTACCAATACCTGCACGTACGAAACTTTCGGCACTTGCACTTCCTAATGCGCCTGCTCCTACAATTAACACATGTTTATTTCGAATTTTTTCTTGCCCTCTACTCCCAATTGGTTTGAACAACTGTTGTCGTGAATACCGCTCAGCCATTACATACCCTTCCTCTCACAAACTCTATTTCATATTAGAATGTTGTTTTTGATAACAAGCAAAGTAAGCAAACCCAACAAATCCAGCCCCTCCAATTACATTTCCGATAAAAACAGGAACAAAATTTCTAGCAAGGTCCATCCACGTCAGATGACCTGCAAAAATAACTGCTGAGATGACAAACATATTTGCTACTACTTGCTGAAATCCGATTACTACAAATGCCATAATTGGAATCCAAATTCCGATTATTTTCCCGACAAAATCACTCGTTCCATAAGCGAGCCAAAGCGCCAAACAAACGAGCCAATTACAACCAATTGCTAAAATTAAAGTTCTCCCAAACGATTCATGTAACTTTCCTTCCGCTATCGCTACCGTTTTATTTAAATAATCTCCCTCTGTTAATCCGCCGAGATGACCGAAACAATACGCTACGAAAATAGCTCCCACAAAATTCATGAAAGTAATCCAAACCCAATTATTTAATACACTTACCAATGTAATTTTCTTTGCATATAGCGCCATAGACAGTGACATCATATTTCCCGTAATTAATTCTCCTCCTGCCAATACGACGAGCATTAGTCCAACAGGAAAAACCGCTCCTCCTAAAACATTGACTAAACTCCCCCAGCGCTCAGGTAAATTACCTAAAACGCGAATGTTAAGCAAAAAACCTAGCGAAATAAACGCTCCTCCTAAAAAACCGAGAATAAGCATTGCTGGCAACGTTTGACTTACTTTTTGAACACCGGCCTCAATTACGAGTTCAGCAATTTGTTCCGGTTTATGAAATGCCATTACTAATTCCTCCATTTTCTCCAAATAAAAAAGCAGCTTCAAAAAACCTCCTCAAAATAAAGGTTTTTGAATGCTGCTTAATTTCTCTGCACATCTTTTACAGAGATATCAATCATCACTTTTACTATAAAATAGAAAATCTACAAACGTTGCATACTTTCCATTTTGTATATACTTCATCAAAGCATCACTCTTATATATCAACCACCAATATGTGACATTTCAATTTTAGGCGCTCTTTTTTTACTTGTATGACTTAAGCGTTCATCTGAATAACGATCTTCTCGGTTGTTCCATATATCACGTACGATATATATTATTTCATCGTCAGTGTATCCAGATCGAAGTAGTTCTCTCAAGTCATTTCCTTTAGAAGCAAACAAACAAGTATATAATTTTCCTTCTGCAGAAATACGGGCTCTCGTACATGAGGAACAGAAGGAATCTGTTACTGATGAAATAATACCTATTTCTTCATCACTTCCGATATAACGATAGCGAGTGGCAACTTCACCTGCATAATTCGCTTCGATTCGTTCTAATGGCATAACTTGATGAATAGCACTTACTATTTCTTGTTTCGATACAACCTCTTTTAATTCCCAACCGTTATAATTTCCAACGTCCATATACTCAATAAAACGAAGAATATGTTTATTTTCCTTAAAGTATTGCGCCATCTGCAAAATGTCCTGTTCGTTTTTCCCCTTTTGAACGACCATGTTTATTTTAATTTTCATACCGACTTCAGCTGCAGCCTGTATTCCTTCTAGTACCCTTTGCACTTTGCTTCTATTACCATTCAAATAGAAAAACCGTTCTTCTTCTAAGGAATCTAAACTAATTGTCACACGTGATAAACCCGCCTTATATAAATCAGGAGCAAACTTTTTAAGTAACGATCCATTGGTTGTTAAACCGATATCCTCCACACCATCTATTTTATTAAGGCGCTCAATAAGCTGCGGAAGACCTCTTCGAAGTAACGGTTCTCCACCCGTAATCCGTAACTTTCTTACACCTAAAGAAACAAAAATACGTGTTATCCTTTCAATCTCATCAAAAGATAAAATTTTATCATTAGACAAAAACGAATAATCAGGACCAAATATTTCTTCTGGCATACAATAACGACAGCGAAAATTACAGCGATCAGTAACAGAAATACGTAAATCCTTTAAAGGACGTTGTAGTTTGTCTAATGTGACAGATTTCATATTTATTGCCTCGCTTTTACTTATTTTATATTTAAAACACGCTCTGGATGCGTATATACATTTAAGGATTGATTCCGAATAAACCCTATCGTCGTAATACCTAATTCTTCTGCTAGTTGCAAAGCCAACTCAGTTGGAGCTGATTTTGAAAGTATAATTTCACAACCAATCTTTGCAACTTTTAATAATATTTCCGAAGAAATACGACCACTAAAAACTATAATTTTCTCTTTTATAGAAATATTATTTTTTAAACAATAACCGTAAATTTTATCTAATGCATTATGTCTACCGATATCCATTCTGCTTAAAATAATGCCATTCACATCACACAAAGATGCATTATGAACGCCACCTGTATGACGAAATGTCTCTGCAGATTGCTGCATTTCTTTCATTAATCGAAAACAGTCTTCTGCAGTAACCTGTACATGGACACCATTCATTTTTTTCACGCTTAATGCATCATTTGCAAAAACAAACCCTTGTCTACTCATGCCGCAACATGAAGTAATATAACGTTTATTTTGCATTTGTTCGTAATACGGATTCACTTTTGTCGCCGTGACATGTACAAATCCTTCTTTCTCTTGTACCCATATGTCATCAATATCTTCATACTTCCGAATAATTCCTTCAGATGCTAAAAAGCCTATTACCATATCTTCTATATATTCTGGAGTACTAACCATTGTAACAAACTCCTGTCCGTTCATTTTAATCGTGACTGGAAACTCTGTTACAATGCTGTCCTCTATATGTTTAAACGCCCCTTGTTCATAACGAAAGATTTCTCTTTCTACCTGTATCGGTTTCACGATCAGTATCCTTCTCTCACGTTATATTTTTATCAAAAACAAATACCGAAACTGCAATATCTTCCTCTACTTTCATATCTGAAAATAAATTCACTAATTTCGCTCCAACAAGTTCCTCCAAATGTTCACGGGAATTCGCAGCATACACTTCTTGAATCATTTTCGTTCTAGCCAAATGAACCATTTCTGCACCGTCCATCGTACTTGAAATGAATTTTTCAGTAGGTGTTAAGTTTCCGTAAAGGGTCGCAATCGCCATATTTTCAGCAAAAACAGTATGAATTCTTTCTGGTCCTTTTCCGAAAAGTTCCTTTCGAAGTTTTCGTATCATATCATTAAATTCATGTACTTTTTTTGACATACAATTATACCTCCAAAAAATCCTCATTTTACTTTATTATATATTTTATCAAAATGATCCTTCCGCCCAAACTATTTCGTACAAACATTTGGGCGAAAAGATTCACTTTATGAAGATTATTCGTCTTTTAACCCTTTACCCATACCTTTTAAGAAATGAAGCCCAAACCCGATAGCACGGTTAATGTCTGGATCTTTCAATACTTTCATAAGATCAAATACTCCTACTTTTTTATTACTCTCTAGATGTTCATTACCTTCTTCTAGTCCTACTAATAAGCTACCTATAAGCTTTTTCGTAAGTTCCGGATCAAGTTCTGTTAAAGCACCTGCAGCACCCATCATATTATTAATTAAATTTGTAACAGGCTCACGAGTCACTTGGCCAAGAACAATCTTTGCGATTGGTTCTTTCGCCTTTAGCATAGAATTTGCGGCTTCTAGCATTCCGATGTCATTTAATTCCCCGACAATATTAAACATTTGATTTAAAGCTTCTTCATTATTAGCTAGAAGCTCTTTTAAATCATCTAGTTTTTGCTGTTTTATTTCTTCCTCAGTTAATTCTTGTTTTTGAATCATTTTTATAGGTGCAGCCATATTTTCCTCCTCCTACTTATCCGTTAAATGCACATACCCTGGACGTGCCCACTTACGCTGTACCTCAATGCCAGCTTGAGGGTGACGTTTTTTATTGCGTGGGTTCACTTTTGGCATCGGATTTTCACCATCAACTTCTAGCACTTCCATACGCACTTTCGTCTGTTTATAAGCAGGTGTATTTGTACGCGTATCAACTGCAGGACCTGTTAAGAAATTAATCGCTGTTTCATTATCTGTAGAGTTCATCGGTAAATATAACTCATTCGCTTTTACACGGTCTGTTACAAGTGCACGTAATTTTAACGCTCCAAACGGAGAGACGAGGCGAACTAATGAACCTGTTTTCACTCCACGTTCTTTTGCAAGCGCTGGAGAAATTTCAACGAAAACGCCAGGCACTTTCGTTTGAATACCAGTTGATTTATTTGTCATATTTCCTTCATGGAAATGCTCAAGCATACGACCGTTATTAATGTGAAGATCGAACTCCGCTGGGAATTCAGCTGGACGTACCCAGTCAGCAATCGCAAAACGAGCCTTTTTATCCGGGAAGTTAAATCCGTCTTGGAAAAGTAATGGTGTATTCGTACCATCAAAGCTTCCCCAGTGGAAACTATTCCATCCTTCTAGCACTTCATAGTTTGCTTGTGAGAATAGTGGTGATAAGCTTGCCATTTCAGCAAAGATTTCACTTGGATGGCTATAATTCCAGTTTGCACCTAATTTATTCGCAACTTCCTGCACGATCCACCAGTCTGGTTTCGCCTCTTCAAGCGTAGGAAGTACTTGATATAGTCTTTGTACACGGCGCTCTGTATTTGTGAACGTACCTTCTTTCTCAAGAGACGGTGCTGCTGGTAATACAACATCTGCATATTGAGCAGTTTTAGAAAGGAAAACATCTTGCACAACGAAGAAATCAAGGCTTGATAACACTTCGTGTACATGGTTCGCATTAGAGTCTACAAGAGCCATATCCTCTCCGACAAGATACATAGCTTTCATTTTCCCTTCGTCAATTGCGTGCAGCATTTCTATATTATTAAGACCTGGTTCACTATTAATTTTCACTCCGTAAGCCATTTCAAATTTCGCACGTTCCATATCGTTAGTAACGTGTTGATATCCAGGAAGCCATCCTGGTAAAGTACCCATATCACAAGCACCTTGTACGTTATTATGACCTCGAAGCGGATATGCACCAGCACCTGGACGACGATAATTACCAGTTGCAAGAAGTAAGTTTGAAATCGCAGCGGAAGTATCAGATCCCCCTGTATTTTGCGTTACTCCCATACCCCAAAGGATACATGTACCATCTGCATCACGAATCATTTCAGCCATTTGAATAAGTGTTTCTTTTGAAATACCAGTCATTTTCTCTGCATATTCAAGTGTATATTCTGTAAGACTCTCTTTGAAATCTTCAAAGAAGTTTACATTCTCATCAATAAATCGTTGATTGTGCCAGCCTTGATCAATCATATATTTCGTAACAGCCATTAACCATACTTGATCTGTTCCTTGTTTTGGACTAACAAAGACGTCTGAACGCTCTGCCATTTCTGTTTTACGAAGATCAGCCACAATTAATTTTTGTCCGTGTAATTTATGTGCACGTTTAATTCGTGTAGCTAAAACAGGATGACCTTCTGTCGGATTACAACCTACAATCATAACAAGACCGGATTGTGCGATATCTTTAATCGTTCCAGCATCTCCGCCCATACCAATGGTACGGAATAATCCGTCTGTTGCTGGTGATTGACAATAACGTGAGCAGTTATCAATATTATTCGTTTCAAATACTTGTCGAGCTAATTTTTGAATGACATAATTGTCTTCATTCGTAATTTTTGATGAAGAAATAAAACCGATAGCATCTTTACCGTACTCTTCTTTAATCGATCCTAATTTACTTGCAACTACATTCAATGCTTCTTCCCATGTAGATTCAACAAACGCTCCATTTTTACGAATTAAAGGTTTCGTAATTCTTTCTTTAGAATTTACGAAATCCCAACCGAATTTTCCTTTTACACAAGTAGAAATTGCGTTAACTGGCGCATCAGAAGAAGGCTGTACTTTAAGGATTTTACGCCCTTTCGTCCACACTTCAAATGAACAACCTACACCACAAAATGTACATACTGTTTTCGTTTTCTTCGTACGAGTATCACGCATGGCTGCTTCCACTTCTGATACCGCAAAAATACCGCTATATCCAGGCTCAACCTCTTTAATTAAATCTACCATCGGTTCAAGAATATCTGGTTTTAATCCCGTCATAAATCCAGCTTCACCGAGCATCGTTTTCTCCATTAAAGCGTTACAAGGGCAAATGGTTACACATTGACCACAGCTCACGCATGAAGAGTCATTAATATTTACTCCTTCATCCCAAATAACTCGTGGGCGTTCCGCTTCCCAGTCTATCGATAACGTTTCATTTACTTGTAAGTTTTGACACACCTCAACGCATTGACCGCATGCAATACATTGATTCGGGTCATAGCGATAAAACGGATGCGTCATATCAACTTCACTTACATCTACTTTCGGTTCATAAGGATATTTTTGATGTTCGATTTCCATTAATTCTGCTGTATTATGCAGTTTACAGTTCCCATTGTTGTTGTCACATACTGTACAGTATAATAAATGATTTTCTAATAACCGATCCATCGCCTCTGTTTGCGCTTCTTTTGCACGAGCAGAATTACGTTCAATGTTCATACCTTCTATCGCCATTGTCGAACAAGAGCGCATTAACTTTCCGTCAACTTCTACAATACAAGTATCACATGTTTGAATAGGATCTACTTCTGGCACGTAACAAATTTGTGGATGTTCAATCCCATTCTCATTAATAACACCCAATATCGTTGAACCTGGCTCCGCTGCATACTTTTTTCCGTCAATTGTAATATGAACCATGTTGTCATTCATGGTCTTTCCCCCTTTTTGAGAATAAAAAAAACTCCACCACGAAAATATACGCACCACATTTCGGCACGTTATTATCATGGTGGAGTAGTTTATTAGCACATCTTGCTAAAATACCAATCCATTTATTCATAAATAAAACGATAGATTCATAACAGGTCATATCACGATTCCATCTTTAACACTATAATTATAGCGTTAAAGCTAAAATTATACAATATAAAATTTAATCTACGCATATATCAGCATGGAACTATCCATAATAACCCATATAAAACATAACAAGGAGTAAGCAAATAAATGGGGTCTTTTAATAAATGGATACGTGGTGAAAAGTCTTTTTCTGCACAAGAGCAAGCTGATCACTTATTAAATAAAGCTATCTCTTCTTCTCTTCCCCTTAATTTAAAACACTTGTCCAAACTGTTTAGCGGTATTCCAGAATTAATTACACGCACTTTTCCGTTAAAAAACGGAAAAGAAGCCGCTCTTATATATATGGAAGGACTTGTAGATAAAACTGTTATTAACATTGATATTCTTCGCCCCCTCCTATTTAAACAGTGGAATGAGGACGATTTTTGGGAATCTTCCGTTACAATCGGAAATGTAAAAAAAGTTCAGCAGTGGTCAGACATTGAACAGTCCCTTTTATATGGTAAAAGCATTTTATTCATACATGGACAACTTACAGCGTTAGAACTAGATACGCAATCGGCACCAAAAAGAAGTATTGAAGAACCTACAACAGAAACTTCCATAAAAAGCTCACACGAAGGATTTAATGAAGTAGCGGGCGACAGCCTTGCACTTATTCGTCGATATATTCCAAATCGCGAATTAAAAGTGAAGGAGTTCACTGTTGGTAAACGAGCTACTTCAAAGGTTTTTTTACTGTACTTAGCAGACGTTGCAAACGAAGATGTCGTACAAGAAATGGCCTGCCGCATTGAATCAATCAAAGTGGATGCTATTATTACTACCGGAGAATTAGAAGGGTTTGTTGAAGATAATTCCTACACTCTCTTTCCGCAATTATCAATAACCGAACGCCCAGACACAACAGCTCATCACATTTTGGATGGACGAATCGCTGTTGTTGTCGATCGCTCACCAGGCGTATTAATTGGACCTATGACCTTTTCATCTTTTTTTCAAACAATAGATGATTACAGCTTTAGACCTATCATTCCATCTTTTATACGATTACTTCGTTTCACCGGATTATTTATTGCAATATTTGCTCCGGCTCTTTATATTGCTATGATTTCCTTCCATTATGAAGTGATTCCACTTAAATTATTATTAACAATTGGAGAATCTCGAGCTAAAATTCCTTTCCCTCCCATATTAGAAGCACTTTTGATGGAATTAGTACTTGAAATGCTCCGCGAAGCTGCAGTTCGACTTCCGGGTCCCGTTGGACAAACGATTGGCGTCGTAGGAGGAATTGTCATTGGACAAGCTGCAGTTCAAGCAGGAATCGTAAGTAATGTTATGGTTATCGTCGTATCTATTACCGCAGTCGCTTCTTTTATCATCCCCAATCTGGAAATGTCAGCAGGAGTTCGGATTCTTCGCTTTCCAATGATGATAATCGCTTCTTTATTCGGGGTCATTGGAATTATGGTTGGAATGTCAGTTATCATCATCCATATTCTTTCTATGGAATCACTTGGTGTTCCTTACGGTAGTCCTTTTTCTCCATCATTTGCTACGGATTTAAAAGACGTTCTTGTGCGTTTGCCATGGAAACTAATGAAGAAACGACCACTATCCCTTAACTTAAAACAAGAAAATCGACAACCGGATATAGAAGAAACGGAGGAAAATAATTGACAAAGCGCGCAAAGAGGGAGATTAGTTTATTTCAATACATTTTAACGATTAGTGGTGTTCAAGTAGGATTCGGTGTACTTACACTACCACGTGAAGTTGCACAAGGGGCCAATACAGATGGCTGGATGTCTATTATTATAGGATGTGCTATCACTACTTTAGTCAGTCTATGTATCGTAAAAATTATGGAGAAGCATCCTGGATATCATTTACTTGATGTGCTAACTCGTTATCTTGGGAAGTGGCTAGGAAGAGTAGGAATGATTTTTTGGGTTTTATATGCTGTGCTTGCAGCTGTTTCCTTAATTTTCTCTCTCTTATACGTTATTCACATTTGGATTTTGCCTAGATCTCCAATGTTTTTAATTATGATGTTACTATCTATTCCAATGGTTATGCTCGCATGTAAAGGTGTCCTTATTATTAGCCGCTATGCTGTTTTTACTGTCTTATTTACACTTTGGATGCCATTACTATTATTTATCCCACTTAAAGATGGGCACTGGGTCTATCTTCTTCCTCTCCTTAAAGAGGGATGGATACCGGTTTTCAACACAGTAAAATCAACTATTATTGCCTTTCTCGGATTTGAGTTTGCATTCGTCCTTTATCCTTATCTCAGTAATAAATCATCTGCAAGAAAAGGAATCGTTATCGCAAATATGATTACTTTATTCGTTTACCTGCAAGTGACGTTCGTTTCTTTCCTGTATTTTAGCCCAGATGGTATAACGAAGTTTTTATGGCCTACCCTTTCTCTCGTTACACCATTTCACTTTTCTTTTCTGGAACGATTTGAAATTATCTTTTTGTCATTTTATCTCTTTATCATTTTTGATTCTTGCATTCCTTATATTTTTACTGCTTCAGATGGAATCAATCAATTACTTAACAAAAAAGGGAGTTCATTACCTATTTGGTTTTTATTATTCGGTTGTACTTTCATTCTGTTCTTTTATATCCCTTCCTCTTATCAAATAAGTGCGTTGCGAGAATTTTGGGGAACTGCAAGTTATTTTATCGTTTTTCTATTCCCAGTCGTATTTCTCTTATACATGACACTTTATCAATATTGGAAAAGGAGAAAAATTTAAATGAGACGCTTTATTCCTTTCATTATATTTTGCTTTCTCATAACATTTTTAACAGGCTGTGGAGATCGACTCGACTTAGAAAAACAATCGATTTCATTAATTTACGGTTTTGATGCAAAAGCAAAAGGAAAATTAATGGTGTATCACGTAAACCCTATTTTTAATGAAGATGTAGAAAAAAAGTTCGAAACTCATGAAGCAATAGTACATACACCTCGAGAAGCAAAAGCGACATTTAATAGCTCAAGTAGCGGTTTAGTATCTACAGAAAAGTTACAACTCATTTTATTTAGCACGAAGTTTTTAAAACAAGAAGGAGCTATGCCTTACCTTGATGTTTGGTATCGCGACCCTAAAAACACTGGAAATATGCGCATGGTTGCAGTAGACGGTCCCATTTCTTCCGTTATATATAATAACTTTAAGGATAAGCCTGCTCTTCCTGAGTATTTAACAGATTTAATTAATACGAACAAACTATACAATCGAACCGTGTTTACGACATTCCATGAATTTCATAGGCAAACGTTTAATAAAGGTATAACACCTACTATTTCAGAAATAAAAAAAGAAAAAAAAGATGTGATTGTTACCGGCTCTGCACTATTAACTTCTCGCGGAATCTATAAGATGTCTTTAAATCGATATGAAAGTGCCCTTCTTCTTATGTTGCAAAAAAAAGCGAATATACCTGTTTCACTTACACTGAAAATCCCTTCTCATTCAGTTGAAAGTAATAGTCATCGAAAAGATACAGAAGGTGACGATTTCGTAACAATAAATGTTCTTAGCATGAATCGCGACATTCACACAGGCTATAGCGACAACCACTTCAAATTTAATATTGCAATGGATTTTAAAATTTCCGTATCTGAACTTACATTCAACATGGATATAGATAAAGCTAGAAAGAAATTAACTTCACTTATTACAAAACAACTGAACAAAGATCTAAACGATTTAATCCACAAAATTCAAAAACAACAACTTGATCCATTCGGATTTGGTGACTATGCGAGAGCCTTTCAATATAAAGAATGGAAAGAAGTTGAAGACGATTGGCCGAGTGCCTTTTCAAAAGCGAATGTGAAAGTAGTACCTACTATTAAAATTTTAGAAAACGGGATTATTAAATAATAAAAACACGTTACTTGCTCTTATACGTGTAAAGAGCAAGTAACGTGTTATCATATTTATTTTGAATCTTCCTATACAGTTAAGCTTCTATTTCTGGCTCTTCGTTTTCCGCTTGTTCCAATCTTTGCTGCTCTGCAAGTTCAGCTGAAATCATTCCATAATAAATTTCTGGATACAATCCAAATATTTGATATACACTTCCTAAAAACGGCATCGGAATCCCTCTTTTCTAAAGTTGTATTGCCACTTTTAAGGATTCCCTTTTCATTCATTATACATTCGTTTTTGGCGTTTCCTCTTCATCATGAACGCTTAATAAATTTTGCCATTTTTTATAAGGAGCACTATTTGGATCTACATAACCTTTCGCATACGAACGATCCCACAATTGTTTAATAAACATTTCTTTCTCTTTCTTTGCAACCATATCGGCACCTGTACCGTAATAGTTTTGGAAATACAACTCAATTTCATCAAGGAATAGCCTCAATAATTCATCAGAAGTTTCTTCTAGCGTTGGGTCATATTTTGCTTCACGGTCATACATTAAAATCATATCTAAAATATTATGGACATGCTCTTTACGAAGCCATCTAATATCTTGAGCACCTAATACAAACGGATGTGTATATAAATGTCCGCCTTGTATCATCGCCTTTTCTTGTTCTTCTTCGAATCTGGATAAGATGTTTTCATAAATAAACGGATTATGAAGCAACGCTCTGTGTAATTTGTAACTTTCACTTGAAATATTTTTTCCCATCGACTGAATTAAGAAGCTACGTCCAACGCCGTTATATTGATACACGAACTGACCATCAACAGCAACTAAACTAATCCAACGATACATATACGCGTATAGAAGAGCTCGATTACATTTATCGTAATCCAACTTCGTTTGCGTTGCATTTAAGTCTGGCATGAATGCTGGTAAGTGCCAATACTTATCTAAATGTGGCGTTAAACTAGATTTTTTACTATTCAACTTGTTCACACGGCGATAGTATGACTGAAAATAATCACCTTTATCATTCATAAATCCATTTGCAATATGCCCAGACGAAAGCTTAGGGAAGTCTTGCAATGATAAACCGTAATGCGCACGATAACAAATGACTTCAAATGGCGAAAAAGCTTCATGTACTGTATCTTTTTCTTTAAACATTTCTTGAATTAATTCCTCTTGTAGTTCTTTCTTTAAAGATGGATGTATACCCCAATATTGTAATTCCCTATGATGGGAAACTTTCGGCACAAATGGACTTGCTAAATGGAACAAGTCTTCAATTTTTTCACGGACGTATTCATCACGATCACGCTTCTTATAATCCGCTTCTTTTCGTAACGCCTCAACGATATTCAGTTCTAATTTATCGCGATAGCGTATTTGTAATTCATCGTAGCAATAACTTAGTATGTGCTCACGATAAAAATCTTCTACCTTTTTCGATTGAATCTCTTCCGTTTTCGCATCCCTGCAATATTCCCCGTATAAACTCATATAAATTTCCGCAGATATATCTTTCGGTAATACTCCTAAATTTAAATGTTGCTGCATATCTTGCCATATCTTTTCTTGCAACTTCTCTTCAGCTAATACGTATACATTCGTTGGGTTTGTTTTCCCTTCAAATTCCTTGCTTCGTTTTTGAATTTCGAACAATAAATTTTCACGTGTCTCGTGTAAATTATCAAAAAACCTTTCCCAATATTGAATCATTTTATTAACTGCTTGATATAGTGATTGATAAACGAGTTCTAATAGCATTTCTTTACGATACTCATTTAATTTGTGTACGTACTGCGTTACAATATCTTCAAATTCTTTTTTAAACAAACGCTGCTGATTATTCATCATTTTTCCAAACCAGCCTTGTTGCTGCGCGATTTCTACTCGGCGAACAGCTGTTACCGTTCCATCAATATTACTCACATTAAATTTCTTATCGTAGTTTTGAATTAAATTGCGCTTTTGTTCATTATTTTCATGTAGTCGATTCATTTTCTCGACTAACTGCTTTCGAATCTCATATAACATAAAGCGAGCTGATACTGGATGAACAGGATCTGTTTTCTTTAAAAACCATGTATTTAGTTGATATGACTGGCCTTCAGAACCACTTGGCGAAAAACGGTCTGATTCAATCATGTCATACAATAGTGTCGTTACATGTTCATGTACACGGCTCGGAATCGCATACCCATATAAACGAACCGCATGATCCACTCTTGCTACTTCACCTTTCATTTGCTCCATCATTTTCAGCTTCGCAGCTGAAATTTTACACTCATGCTGTAGACGATTTAATTCCTCGTCTTTTTGCACCGTACGCTGTACATAACTTTCTACAGCTTCTAAAAACAGTTTAGATTTTGCAACGCCGACCTTACCGCCCTCTGCTCCTTCACGTGTTTCATTGTACATTTGTCTATAGAAAATATGAGCCTGTTCTGGACGAGTAGCAAGATGTTCTAAGTCTTCTAAATAACTTTTCCCACGCTCTGGCTTTTCACGTTGCATACCACGCTTTACATCTTGATCGTATCTTTGTTTCTTCTCTTGAAACAGTTGGTCTAAATGAAGCCACGATTCATCTAAACCTTGCACAGCCCATTTTAAAGCACAATATTTTAACACGTGCTCATACGGATAAATAATCTTTGCCGTTCCTGCCCCGCAATATCGCCCTTTCCCGCTCGATTCTGCTAATTGCTGAATTTGATTATCTTCCTGTGCAAAATGATTGGCAGACATCGGACTAAATAACTGTAAATAAATCGTATTTGCCATTTGCTCCATATAATCTGATAAATTATGCAGATGGTGTCCATGTAGATTTTCGTAATCGTATAAGAAACAATAATTGTACGGTAAATGATGCTGTTTAATCGTATGATTCGTTCTTCCGTCTTCATCTACCTGATCAGGACGATACTCTAATTCAATCGTGACACCACCGCGTTTGGATAGTTCTCCTGTAGAACCGAGTGTAATCGCATGTAATTCTTTTAACGATGCGTAGCCATTTGCTTGCACCGTTTCAAACTCTTTCGCACTAACCGTTCTCGTCTTAACTAAAACGTCTGGCATCAGAAACGCACCGCGTATTAAAATGTTGTGATGTTGCAGTTTTTTCCGAAGCATTTCACGTAAATATAATGCAATTTGCAGAAACATCCCTGAACCTGTTCCGCCCGCTAGTGACGTTACGATAATGACACGTACTCCATATTCCGTTTGATCGCTTGTAACCGGAAAAATCTTCTCAATTTCTTGCCAAAAGGATGTCAATTTATCTTCTTTCATCGCAGCACGTAACGCTAAACGGGAAATGACGCGTAATTGTCCTGCCCCTTCTGTCAGCGGTTTATCAAGTATAGTCGGATCCATTGGAAACCACTCAGGAATCGTTGGGTCTCCCGCAATATACTCTCTTGGCGTTTTACTAGAACTCGTTTGCGTCTTAAACTTTCGAATATGATCAAATTTACTCAATGTATTCACATCTGTATCAAATACGTGCATTGCTACCTTTTTTCTGCGCTCCTCAGGTAGCCTTTCATATATTTGATGTGTCACAGTACTACCGATTCCACCTAAACCAATTAATATCGTTGGAACTTGTAACGTCATGTGAACCACCTTCCTATTCTTGCTTGTTTGAAAAGAGGAGGGAAAGCTAAAATCCCCCCCCTTTGCCCTATCTACTATTCACACTCGTACCTGTAAATCTCTTTACCATATCCTCTATCAATTACTAAAAGTTCATTTGGATATAGCGTCTTATGTTCCATTCCAACCTCATCCTCTGTTATAAACATCCCATCAATAATCATTCCTACTACTTGGGAATCTTTCGCTACAAATATCGATTTCGATCCTTTTTTTGCTATAAACGTAACGGATTGCACGGTCTTTCTTTCTGCTCGGAATGGAATACCAAAATAGTGCTTCCACCATTTATTTTTAAGTAACTCTGGTTCAGATTGATATAGCCAATCTTTCGCTACTTCTTGATCCCATTCGTAATACAATAGTGCTTTCCGGTGAAATCTTGGACGAACAATCCATCCTAAAACGATTATTCCTACTACTAACAGTAATAAAGTGATAGGAATAACAAACTTAAAAATAAGCTCATATTTTTCATAAAACGGTGCATTTTGAATATGAAGTGATATTTTTTTCTTTACTTCTTGTAATTTTGAATCTTGCACTACGATGGTAGCTTCTACGGTGCCGGTATCTGTGAAATTGAATGTGTCGGAGTAATGAGGGCGAGGATAAATATAAATTTGATTACCCTGTTGTTTTATTTCATAGTTGATTGATTGTTTAAATGTGACACCAGTAGATTTTAATAATTTCTTTACAGCCCCTTCTGTCATCGGCTTACCATCTAACTGTGGTTGTATAATAAACGGTTTACTATTCTCTAAATTTGTTACTTTTTCTTCATAATCTTTCGTAATCGTTTGTAGTGATAATTTTGGTCTTTCTGTTACTTCGATTTTAAATTCTTTCGTTTGTCTGTAAAAACCCTTTATGTTCATATGAACTTTCCCACGTACTAACCCTTTATCAATCTTCATTTCGTAGTAAAATACATGTTTTTTATCGTCCCACTTCATCGGATACTGTTTTCCGTCTATTTCTACTTCTGCCTGAAAATATGAAGACTGAATTGGTAATTCCGTAGGCTTCGCTTCAATAACAGCAGTAGCACCTTCGTACATTTTTTCCACATTTTTTTGACTACTATCATCTTTGTCATAAGTAGAAACAGTATAGTTAAGCGCCGGTTCAACTAGTACTTGTAGTCCTTCTTTCTCAATATCCTGGTCCACCTCTATCGTATAAGTTCCTGGTTTAATAACTTCCTGATTTTCCGTACTGATATGAACTATATTTCCGAATAATTTCGCTTCTCCTGGTGCATGTATGGAAAAAGAAGATTGTAATTGTAATGGTTTAGAAATTTGTGTGACCTGATAATTAGACAAGGAAGGCGATTGTCGTACAAGCGTCATACGCTTTAATGGAAATGGTGTTGTAATCTCTACTTTCTTCCCTACTACTTTCGTTTTTACAATCGATTCAACAGAGGAGAATGGATCACGATTTGCAACTAATGCTGCTACTTGATTGACGCTTTTTACAATACCATCCTCTCCACTAGATGGCATCTTAACTCCATTTATCTCTTTCTTCCATATTTCTTTAAACGTATTTAGTTGTGCTTTTTCTTGCTGTCCTAAATCCTCTTCCATCGTAATTAAAATTGGATGTAACGATATCTTTTTTGCATCCATATCCTTCTTAAACTGTGCTAACTTCTGTGTAATTTGTTCTTTTCCGCCAACCTTATCTTTCTCTAAGTCATTAAATGCCCCGTCAGTTAAGACAATAAGCCAAAATTCACGTTTCCCATCTATATCTGCTTCCTTTTTTATAGATTGCATCGCCGTTTCTACTGCGCTAAACGGAGTATTTAAATACGTTTTCCATGCTCCAATTCCCTCAATTTCTGTTTGTCTCTTATCCTTCGTTAACGAAATGTTTAATGAATCATTAGGCTTGCTCATTGGAACGTACGAAAATTTATCTTTTTCATCTAATAGCGCAACTAAACTTTGCAAAGCGTAATTGGCATATTTCCAGCGATCGTTATTTCTCATGCTGCCCGAATCATCATATACAAGTGAAACGACCCTTTCCTTTGCCTCCTCTCCTTTTGCAAAAGTCCAAAAAGGATGTAACCATATAAATAGAAACAACATGAATGTGGCACAAATTCGAATTTTCATGATGAGGCTTCGCCACCTTTGTAGACAAATTCCTATGTTTAAATTTATGAGAGGATACAAGATATATGACTTGTATTTTTGGACAACTAACACAGCATAACTTTATTATGTAAACAGTTATATAAACTGAATATGATTCCTTCTAGCGTTTCCTATCCGATACTATAAGTAAAAAAGCCTGTTTAAGCTCTACACTTAAAACAGACTTTTCCTACTTTTTATATTGAAAACACATAACAAAAAGTTTGATTTTGAATTAACACATCACTTCAATTGTAAATCCACCAGGTGCTTCCACATAAAATGTATACGCATGTGCACGTTTAGGGGCCTCAACCAAAAATCCATCTTCCTTCAATCTTTGATTTATCTTATCTACTTGTTCATTATTTTCTTGTGGAAATCCTACATGAAATGTTTGTGGATAATGTACGTCTTTCCCTTTCATTAACGTTAATATAAACCCATCATTATCACGCATAACTGCAAAGCCATTTCCCCTTGCCCCGCTACAAGTTAAACCAAAATATTTTTCTAAAAACTCTCTAGTAGCTGCTACATCTGAAACTGTTAAATTAAGATGTTTAATTTTCAAATCATAACCATCTTTCTTAATTTTCTAACATTTTATCATACAAATAAAAAACACGCCTTCACAGCGTGTTTTATTGCTTCACATACACTTCAACAATCGGATTATCTTTATGATCTGCATGTAAGCGGATATTCTCTTCACTTGTACTATAAATACTTGCTAATAACATAATCGTTAACACATTAGGAGTTTTTGCATCGCTCCCGTATTTCCTTTCCAGCGCTTCCTTATATTCAAAATCCAAATCCCCCTGCACATATGTATACACTTCAAAACCATCTTCTAAATTGCAAACTACTGTATCAATAATATCTGCCCCAACTTGCTTCTTCATTTCCTCTCGTAAGGCTTCAATAAACTCTTCCCACCGTACTTCGTATATCTGAAACTGATCTGTAGATTTCATTTCCTTTTCCTCCTTATATATCCTTCTCCTATATTTCCCCTTTCTATAACAATTATGATAGATAGGGCATTCGTACAAGCCGCACTTGTCCCCATTACATATCGTATTACTGTAATGGGAAGGAGGAAAGAACATGCATAGACAAAAATGTTACGATACGTGCCAACGTTATTTCGGTAAAGTCGTTCGAATTGAAGATCGTGATGGTCGCATTCATTTAGGCAAAATAATTGATGTGACAAAAAGCTCTGTATGGATTGAACCAGTGCAACAGCGCTCATCTTTTGATACAGGATTTGGATACTATGACGCATATGCAAACGGTGGCTGTGATCTTTGCGGTGGCATTAGCAGATGTGATAGTTGCGGATTTGGTTGTGGTGGTGGATTCAGCGGCTGTGGATGTGGCGGTCGTGGTTGTGGTAGTTGCGGCGGCTGGGGAGGCGGCGGTTGTGGCTGGGGCGTCGAACTGGGATTTGGTTTCATCTTCGGAATTACATTAGCTGCATTATTTTTCATTTAACATAGTAAAGAGTTGACTATCTTTAGCCAACTCTCTTTCTTTATTTTTCACATATAAAAATGCGATGACCTAAAATATGTTGATACATAATTCGTACATTTTCATGCTGTACCCATGCCTCATATAAGTCATTTGGAATATGTGAGGATACATTCCATTCCGGCTCTTCTATATAGCCAGAGATTGTTTCTGCAATTGTACCACCGCCAGCAATAGTAACCCGCTTAAAGTTTGCTTTCTGAAATAATTGTACCCACTCACTCTCAGTTAATAATTCTTTCATCCCGTATAATTGAGCAATTTTTTCTTCCTCATTCTTATCAATGTGCCTATCAATAATCATTTCAATGACAACAAGCTTACCGTCTTTCTGTAGTACACGATAGCACTCCGAGATAACCTTCTCTTTCTCTGTAAAAGCGAGTATCGATTCTCCAAGTACGAACTCAAATGAGTCATGCAAACAAGGTAATTGCTCTACACTTCCTTCAATTAATTGAATATCTATTCCTTCAAACGACCATCTATCTTTCGCCTTTTGAACCATAATATCATTCTTTTCAACCGCCGTTACTTTATAACCACATTCTTTTGTCATATACGCCGCTGTTTTCCCCGTACCGCAACCTATCTCAAGGACATTCGCTCCATATTTAAAAGGTAGTTGTGCTAACAATTGTTTCGTTAACGTAAAACCTCCAGGATGAGCACTACCTATTCCGTAATAAGCTAAGAAATCAATGTAAGTATTTCGTTTCATGGGATTCTCCCTTTTTTATTTTATATATTCTGGGACGGAGGAAAAGTGCATAAAAAAAGGGCGCATCGCGCGCCCTCTCTCTTACTTATCTTCAGAAATATATGCCCATTTGTAGCTGTAATCTCCACCAACTGGGTGATGAACAATACCTTTTACTTTCTGTCTTTGAACGATAGCATCACCACGTTGATATAATGGTGCAATTACAGCATCATCAAGTAACATTTTCTCCGCTTTCAGTAAGCTATCCCAACGCTCTTTCGTTTTCGTTAATAGCTCACCTTTACCTTTTTGTACAATTTCATCATACTTAGGGTTTGAATATCCTGTTTGGTTATGAGGACCATCTGTAACGAACATATCAATGAATGTCATCGGATCTAAGTAGTCAGGGCCCCAACCAGCGTAAGATAAATCATAATCTAAATCTGATTCTAATTTTAATTTTTGTTTAAACGGCTGGTTTTTCAAATTCACTGTTAAACCTGGTAAGTTTTTCTCAAGTTCTCCTTTTAAGAACTCCCCTACTTTTTTCGCATTATCGCTATCGTAGTTTAATAGCTCAATCGTTACTTGCTCTTTTCCAAGATCTTTTTTCGCTTTTTCCCAATGCTCTTTTGCTTTTTTCACATCTGTTTTTAAAATATCTCCGTTATCTTTACGGAAATCTTTTCCATCTGGACTCTTCGCAAATTCTTTTGGTACTAAGTAATCTGCTGGTGTAGAACCGTCATTTAAAATTACATTTGTTAAGCCCTTTTTATCATAAGCCTTTGCAATCGCTAAACGTAAATCTTTGTTCTTTAATACTGTATCTTGCCCACCACGTTTTTGGTTTAAACGTAAGAAGAACGTTGATGGTGTTTTTTGTGTATAGAAGTCTGGATTTGATTTATATTTGTCAACCATTTCAGATGTCAGTCCAGCACGGTCGATTTGTCCACTTTCATATAAGTTGACACGTGTACCGCTATCTTTTACTACGTTAAAGTTGATTTCTTCTAGCTTAACTGTTTTATTATCCCAGTATTGTGCATTTTTCTTTAGCTTCCAACTTTGTTCATGTTTCCAGTCTGTTAATGTAAACGGTCCGTTGTATAACGTTGTATCTGCTTCTAAACCGAATTTATCTCCTTTTTCTTTTACAAACTTTTCATTTAACGGATAGAATGTTCCGAATGAAGTTAACTCTACAAAGTAAGGAACTGGATTTTCTAATTCTACTTCTAATGTGTAGTCATCTACAGCTTTTACTCCTAACGTATCAAGCTCTGCTTTTCCTTCATTAATTGCTTTTGCATTCTTTAAATCAAACATAATGTATGCATATTCCGCTGCTGTATTTTTATCTACCGCACGCTTCCAAGCAAACACGAAATCCTTCGCTGTTACAGGGTCTCCATTTGACCATTTCGAATTTTTATTTAATGTGAATGTATATTTTTTACCATCTTCACTCTTTTTATATGATTCAGCAACCCCTGGTGCTGCTTTATTATCTTTATCAAGTCGATATAAACCTTCCATTACGTTGTTTAAAGCAAGAAACGATACTTGGTCTGTTGCTTTAGCAGAGTCCATAGATGGAATCTCTTGAGCCTCTGTTAAATTAAGTACTTGCTTTGCAGCTAATTTTCCACCTTCTTTTTCGCCACTTTTCGGTGTTGTGCTTGTTTTCTCTTTATCCCCTGATCCAGAGCAAGCTGTTAATGCCATACTCATTACTAGAACTGGTGCTACAACCGCTGTTAATTTTTTCATCTTTTTTCTCTTCATTTTTTGTACCCTCCCCAATTATATGTACGCTATTAACATTTAGAGATTCTCTATTAACTTTTGTTATCAGAAAATTCTTATTAATTAATATTCTACTGTTTTTTTGAGTTTTGTAAAGTAGTTTTATAAATTTTCTAAATATTTTATTTTTTCATGATAGTAACTTGTTATTTTACTACTATATGAGTT
Organism: Bacillus cereus; assembly: GCF_007678085.1. Classification (GTDB taxonomy): domain Bacteria; phylum Bacillota; class Bacilli; order Bacillales; family Bacillaceae_G; genus Bacillus_A; species Bacillus_A cereus_BE. Next base: position 200,264 of record NZ_VEDW01000004.1, read on the forward strand.
ATCCCCCATCTACTATATGTAAACATACCTCCTCTTATTCTTCTTATATAAATGATATCAGTAGCTACCTTATTAAATTCCTTCTGTAGAATTCTAAAGATGACCTCAAAATTTCTATGTATCTTATTCTCCTATCCATAAGAAAAAAGCATTTCAAAAGCATATGAACCACTTTTGAAATGCTTTTTTCTTATTATTTCTTTCCGCCATCCTCAGTTACATACGCCCACTTAAAGCTATACTCTGGACTGATGTTATGTTTCACAATGCCTTTTACATTCGGCTTCATTACATATGCTCTTCCTGTTTGGTATAAAGGAACTAATCCTGCATCTTCTTCAAGGAACAATTTCTCTGCTTTTCCTAACGCTTCCCAACGTTTTTTCGGATCAGACAGTAATTCATTACCTGCTTTCGCTACCATTTCATCGTATTTTGGATTCGAATAACTCATTTGGTTATACGGGCTCTTCGATTCAAACATATCAATAAATGTCATTGGATCCGAATAATCTGGGCTCCAACCTGCAAACGAAACTTCATAATCTTGTGCTGACTCTAATTTTAATTTTTGTTTGAACGGCTGAATTTTCGTATTAACCGTTACACCTTTTAAGTTTTTCTCAATTTGGTCTTTAAAGTAGTCAGCAATTTTTTTCGCAGTTCCATCATCGTAGCTTAGTAATTCAATAGTCACTTGATCTTTTCCAAGTTCTTTTTTCGCTTCGTCCCAAGCTGCTGCACCTTTTTTCGGATCATATTTCAGACCATTTTTAAATGTATCTTGGTAATCTTTACCGTCTGGTCCTGTCGCAAGTCCTTTTGGTACTAATTGGTCTGTTGCTTTTGAACCGTTATTTAAAATTACGTTTGCTAAACCTTTTTTATCAATTGATAATGCGATTGCTTCACGTAGTTTTTTGCTCTTTAACGGTGTATCTTGTCCGTTACGCTTTTGATTTAAACGTAAGAAGTATGTACTTGCTTCTGAATACTCACCATACTCTTCTTTGTTTGATTTATATTTATCAACGAATTCTCCTGATAATAATGTGAAATCAATTGATCCTGTATCATATAAGTTTACTTTCGTCGCAACTTCTTTTACTACACTATAGTTAATTTCTTCTAATTTTACAGTCTTATTATCCCAATACTTATCATTTTTCTTTAGCTGCCATCCTTGTTCATGTTTCCATGAAGCCATAACGAACGGTCCGTTATACAATGTTGTATCTGCTTCTAAACCGAACTTATCTCCTTTTTCTTTTACGAATTTTTCATTTAAAGGATAATATGACGGGAATGCTAGTAAATTTAAGAAATATGGTACTGGCTTTTCTAATTCTACTTCTAGCGTATAATCATCTACCGCTTTTGCTCCTAAATCTGTTAAAGGTTTTTCACCTTTATTAATTGCCTCGGCATTTTTAATATAGTAAGCAATAAACGCATATTCTGCAGCTGTATTTTTATCAAGTAAGCGTTGCCAACCGTATACGAAATCTTTCGCCGTTACAGGGTCACCATTCGACCATTTTGCATCTTTACGTAACTTAAATGTATATTTTTTGCCATCCTCGCTTTTCGTACTAGATTCTGCTGCAGCTGGAATTGGCTTATTATCTTTATCAAGACGATATAATCCTTCCATCGTGTTTCCTAAAATTTGCGCCCCTAGCGTATCAGTAGATTTAGAAGTATCCATCGTTGGAATTTCTTGATTCTCTGTACGATTTAACACTTGTTTCGCTGCGTATTTAATTTCTGATTTTTTCTCTTCTCCACCACCACTAGACGTCGTAGTTGATTTCTTCTCCCCACCAGATCCAGAACACGCTGTCAACGCCATACTCATCGCTAAAACTGGTACGACAACTGCTGTTAACTTTTTCATCTTTTTTCTCTTCATTTTTGTACCCTCCCCAATTATATGTACATTACCAAACCTTGAGAGACCCTTTGCGAACAATTTGCTTTTTCAGAAAATTACAACTAATGTTATTCTACTCTTTTTTTCGCGTTTGTAAATAGTTTTATTTTAAATATTCTGATTTTTATTTTTCGTAATTTAGTATGATTTATCCCCCATCTACTATATGTACATACTATACACCTTATTCTTCTGTATTTAACTGCGCTAAAAATTAATATTTTCAGCTGACAAAAAAAGCATTTCAAAGTAGCTAAGCCACTTTAAAATGCTTTTTTAACTCTATTATTTTTCAGTTACATATGCCCACTTGAAGCTAAATTCTGGACTAATATTATGTTTCACTACATCTTTTACATTTGGTTGTAAAACATAAGAATCTCCACGTTGATATAAAGGTAAAATCGCTACATCTTCTTCAAGTAATGTTTTTTCAGCTTTCCCTAACTCTTCCCAGCGTTTTTTCGCATCACCCATTAATTCAGTACCAGCTTTTTTCACCATTTCATCATATTTAGGATCAGAGAAGCTCATTTGGTTATGAGAATGCTTAGACTCAAACATATCTAAGAATGTCATTGGATCTGCATAATCTGGATTCCAACCACCGTATGAAATATCATATTGTTGCTCAGATTCTAATTTTAGTTTTTGCTTAAATGGTTGAAGTTTAATGTTAACTGTCACACCTTTTAAGTTTTTCTCAATTTGATCTTTTACATATTCTCCAACTTTTTTCGCATTACCAGTATCATAGTTTAAGAATTCAATTGTAACTTGATCTTTTCCAAGCTCTTTTTTCGCTTCTTCCCAAGCTGCAGCAGCTTTTTTAGCATCTGGTTTCAAACCGTTTTTAAATGTTTCTTGGAAGTCTTTACCGTCTGGTCCAGTTGCTAATCCTTTTGGTACTAAGAAGTCAGCTTCTTTTGATCCATCATTTAAAATTACATTTGCTAAATTCTTTTTATCAATTGATAGCGCAATTGCTTCACGTAATTTTTTGCTCTTTAATGGTGTATCTTGTCCATCACGTTTTTGGTTCATACGAATGAAGTACGTACTTACTTGTGAATATGTGCCGAATTCATCTTTCTTACTTCTATATTTGTCAACGAACTCTCCATTTAATAAAGCGAAATCAACTTGTCCGCTATCATATAAATTGATAAGAGTTGCTGGCTCTTTAACAACACTAAAGTTAACTTCTTCAAGTTTTACAGTCTTTTTATCCCAATATTGATCATTTTTCTTTAATTGCCATCCTTGTTCATGCTTCCAATCTTTAAGAACGAACGGTCCGTTATATACTGTTGTATCAGACTCTAAACCGAATTTTTCGCCTTTTTCTTTTACGTATTTTTCATTTAGTGGGTAGTACGATGGGAATGCTACTAAGTTTAAGAAGTACGGTACAGCTTGTTCTAATTCAACTTCAAGCGTAAGATCATCTACCGCTTTCACCCCTAAGTCAGCTACAGGTTTTTCTCCTTTATTAACCACTTCTGCATTCTTAATTGGGAATGCAATAAATGCATACTCAGCAGCCGTTTTTGGATCTAATAGACGTTGCCAAGCATATACGAAATCTTTCGCAGTTACTGGATCACCATTTGACCATTTTGCATCTTTACGTAGTTTAAATGTATATTTTTTACCATCTTCACTCTTCGTACTAGATTCTGCCGCTGCTGGAATTGGCTTATTATTTTTATCAAGACGATATAAACCTTCCATCGTATTCCCTAGCATTTGTGAAGATACTGTATCAGTTGATTTTGAAGAATCCATTGTCGGAATCTCTTGTGTTACTGTTCGATTTAACACTTGTTTTGCTGCTAGTTTTTCTCCTGACTTGCTATCTCCACCTGAGTTTGTGCTTGTCTTTTTATCTCCGCCTGATGTAGAACATGCTGTTAATGCCATGCTCATTGCTAAAACTGGTGCTACAACTGCTGTTAGTTTTTTTATTTTTCTCTTTTTCATTTTCTGTACCCTCCCTAATTCTAAACGATAACTAATCAAGAATTTTCTGATAATTCTGTTTTTCTCTATATATTTATCAGACGATTCTTATTAATTCTTATTCTACTAATTTTTTGAATTTTGTAAAGTATTATTATTGAAAATTTTTAAAAAATTATTTTTTTACAGTAATATTTATAAAAATTCTATATAATATTCAAATTCTATTTTCTATTCATATAAATGTACCATTTTAATAGTATTTATTATATTTGCACCCTAAATCTCTGTGAATTATAGTTAATAAATACTGTATATTTTTAACAACCCTTTTCCTACAAAAATAAAAAAGTCAGCAAAGCTGACTTTTTACCCGGCCATTTTCTCTCTTTTCATTTCCTCTACTACTCTCGTATACTTCTCATCATCAAATTCATTTTCACTTTTTGCAACAACTACAGTCGCAATACCATTACCAATTAAATTGACGATAGCACGTGCTTCTGACATGAAACGATCTACACCAAGTAATAGCGCTAACCCTTCTAACGGGATAACATTCATTGCAGATAAAGTAGATGCTAGTACAATAAATCCCCCGCCCGTTACTGCCGCTGCTCCTTTAGATGTAACTAACAAAATAGCTATTATAGTTAATTGTTGACCTAGTGAAAGATCGACGTGAAAGACTTGAGCTAAAAATATAGTAGCCATCGATAAATAAATCGTTGTTCCATCTAAGTTAAAAGAATATCCCGTCGGAATGACTAAACCTACTACCGGCTTCGAACATCCGAAGTCTTCCATCTTTGTCATCATTCGCGGCAATACTGATTCTGATGATGATGTACCGAGAACAATGAGTAATTCTTCTTTAATATGTATTAAATATTTCCACAAACTAAATTTGTACAGTTTACAAATGAAATTTAAAACAATAAAAACAAATAATGCCATTGTTGCATATACACAAATCATTAATTTACCAAGTGGTATTAACGTACTTAAACCATATTTACCAATTGTAAACGCCATCCCGCCGAATGCTCCAACCGGTGCTAACTTCATAACAATAGATAAAATATTAAAAAATACTTTCGATAATCTTTCAAAAAAGTCGATAACCGGTTGTCCATTTTTCCCTAGCATCGTTAACCCTGCACCGAATAAAATAGAGAAGAACAGAACTTGTAAAATATCACCTTTTGCAAACGCTTCAAACATGTTAGACGGCACAATATGTAAAAAGAAATCCATCCATTGCATTTCTTGTCCGCTTTGTACATATTGTGAAACATCTCCGCCCTTTAGTTTTGAAGGATCTAATCCATCTCCGGGACGTACAACATTCGCTACGATGATACCAATAATTAAAGCCGCTGTTGTAACAATTTCAAAATATAATAGTGCCTTACCACCAACACGACCAACCTTTTTCATACTTCCCATACTTGCAATACCAAGCACAATCGTTAAAAAGATTATCGGTGCAATGACCATTTTAATCATATTGATAAACGTTTCACCAATTGGCTTCATCTCTTGTCCAACACTAGGCCAAATTGCCCCTACTGCAATACCACAAATAATTGCCACAATAACTTGGAATGTTAAATTCTTTACAATTCTCATTTTTAATACTCCCCTGTTTTTCATTTCTCCCAAACTATTTTAATCAATGACATGTATTCTATGTGATAGCCCCCTTGTTATTTAACTTAAACCACAACTTTATGTTACACTATTATCTTTAATTTTAAAATAGTATATAACATTGAGAAATAAATGCCATACTATTATACACAATAAAAAGCAGACATTTCGCCTGCTTCAATTCTCCTCAATCTGCTTTTCACTTAATCCTAGATGTGTTCTAAGCGTATTACTTAAACTCTGTAGATCTTTTTTATTAGGGTTATAATAATATACACGTTGCCCATTTGGACCGTTAGGTAAATATAAATCATCACCAGCTAATTGTATTTTTTCAACTGAACCGTTTAAACCGTATTTATAAAATGATAAAATATCATCCATTACTAAATTTGTTTTAAAATCGCCGTCAACCGCCTCAACTATTTTTTCTAGCTTCGTAATTGAGCCTACATTTTTTAATTTACTTAACATCGCTTCAATAACAAGTTGTTGACGCTGACCTCTCATTGCATCACTATCAATATGACGCGTCCTTGCCAGTGCAAGTGCTTCTTCCCCTGTTAATTTTTGTAGTCCCTTTGTCAAATGGATTGCGTCAGGTTCATCTTTACTATTTTGCTCCGTAAATTCAACTGGGACATTTACTTCAATCCCATCTAATCCATCAACAATTTTAGTAAATGAATTAAAATTAAACTTCACAAAATAATCAACTGGCACCTGTAGCAACTTTTCTACTGCTTCCACTGACGCTTGCGGTCCTCCATCTTTACCATTTTTAACGAAACCACTTCCATACGCATGCGTTATTTTATCTTTTTTCTTTTCAACTGGAACATATGTATATGTATCACGTGGTATGCTCGTTAATTTCACTGTCTTATCATCTTTATTAAAAGTAGCTAACAGGAGTGCATCTGTATGAAATGCACCATTATACTCCTTTTGTCGTTCTTGATTTTCATCAATTCCCATAATTAAAAGTGAAACATTGTTTGCAATTGGCTTTACAGTTTCCTCACGTAAATTTGATTTTTCACCACGTGCTAAATTCAAACTAGACTTTTGTACGAGATTAGAAGTTTTCATATATATATAAGTACCATATCCAACTCCGCCAAATAGTAATACTACTAACAAGACACTTATTATCATTGTCTTCTTATATTTTCTTTTATTTTTCTTTTCTCTTGAAGAAGAGGTATTCTCCATATCGTTCCCTCCGTTTTCTATTCATCTAATATATTTTTCAATTTTTCATACTTAGCGCTATCCTTTTGAAATACATTCTCTTTCAATCCTTTGTTTATTTGTATCCATTCAGTCGTAATCGAATATTGAATCATACCTTCGTGGAAACTAAGGAATTTTAGCATAATCCCCGTATTTTTCTCTACAACCATTTCAAATTTCCCTCTTAAATCTTCAGATGTACTTACAGGCATTTCTATGTTTATTGTCCCTTCTATTTTGTAGCAATCAAGTCCAAGATACTTTGTTTCTTTATAATTCCAATCTTTATATCGGATTAATAAATCAGCAAATTCTGATTGAATACTATACTTCGCAAACCCTATATATTCATCATCATACCTTTTTTTCTCGCCTGATTTTCTCAATAACCTTTCTGTAGGATTTAATTTTAATAGTTCATTATTTCTTTCTTTCGGGCTCCATTTCGTTTCTTTATATGTGTACTTCTCATCATCAAATTCTTTTTTCTTGCCCTCGTTATATATAATTGTTTGTTTTTTCGTTAGCTTATCTTCTTTCGAAGAGATACCCCTTTGTTTCTCCGTATCAATCGTATACCTATATGTTGTAGCAATTCTTGATGAGCTAGAATATTCCTCAAATTGTCCTGAAATATTTTTAAAATGATCAATAGAATCCAGCATTTTTTCATGAATCTTTTCTTTATCTGGATAATTTACGTTCGATTTTATTTCTTCTTCGTTTTCATAATCAGAAAACGCCTTTTTCTTTACATATTCAAATACCCCACCATTTTGAGCAAAAATTTGATCAGAAAACTCCGACATGGACACAATTGAAAGTGTTAGAGCCGCAGCACTTATAGCCATCATATAAACTCTGTAACCTTTCTTTTTGACCGGAAGATTGTGCAGTGTACTATTAATCTTTTCATTTAACTCTGGCGGTACTATAACATTCTCTTCTTTTATTCTCTTTTTTAATTTCTCATCAAATAATTTTTCGTTATCCATCCTATACACCCCCTATTCCATCTTTAATCGTTTTTGCAGTTGTTCCCTCGCACGTGACAATCTGGATTTCACTGTTCCTTTTGGTATTTCAAAAAGCTTGGCAATACTTTCTTGATTCATATCTTCATAATAATAAAGCACCGTAACAGCTCTTAATTCTTCATGTAATGATTGAATTGCATTACACAAATCTATATCTTCATATTGATCATAAGCACTCATATTGTAATCATTTTCTTCTATTACCATTATCTTTTTGTATGATCTAATAATATTGTTACACTCATTTATCAAAATTCGAATTAACCAAGTTTGAAAAAACTCTTCTTTCTTTAATTTTTTTATATTTTCATAGGCTTTTAAAATTGTTGCCTGTATCGCATCCTCTATATTTGTCTCATCGCGTAACATAGCTTTTGCAATACGATACATCTTCACTTTTTCTGTATGTATAAGCGCCATAAACGCTTCATGATCACCTTTTTTCGCTAAGGAAACATCCGTTTCTTCTCTTACAATCATTTTATATAAAGGGATTACTTTCACAATTGCTCCTCCTGTTTCATCCTCACTTCAAATTTAACTTTACATGTATTAGACGGATGAGCCTAGAAAAAGGTTCATTTTTTTGAATATTTTCATAAAAAAGGTAAATATTCTTCATGTTTACCTTTACTCAGATGTAATTCTAAGGAAATATCCATCTGGAACCAAAACTTTAAATTCCCTTATCTCCCATGAGTAAGTTTAAATTTCTTCTTGTATTGTGCACCGCTTCTCTTTACAACGTTCATATATTTCTTCAATACGATTGACCACAATAATTAGTTCAAAGCCATTCCCTTCATTTCTTTTCGATTGTAAAAATAATGATTTTTATTCAATCTTGCATCACTGACTAGTAATAAAGAAAACTGGTCGTGATTAAAACGCGCTACATGCATACCTTTTTTATACAGCTTTAAACCAATTACTTCTTCATAGAACAATAATGACTTTTCGATATCATTTACATATAGCTGCACCCGAAACAAATGATTCATTCGTTTCCTCCTCATCAAAAAAAGCCCACTCTAGCAGTGGACTTTCAACTTTACAACGGTAAATCCCTCTTCTTAAATACTACAATCGCTACTATGAAAATACAAAGTGCTCCAGCAGTTAAACCTATACTCACCGGCCATATATTATACGTTCCCTCAGCAATTTCTTTCGGACGAAATAGCGTAAATAATGATATATTTCTCATCCAATCTAACTTATCACTTAATTTACCTACCATATCCGCTACGAAAAATAAAATAGTTAAACTTGCTGAGTAGCTAAGTGCCTTTCTTTCGTCATTACATATACAAGAAAAGAAAAATGAATAAGCACTAACAACTAAAAATATTAGCCCTCCGACTACGTTTATCTTCAGGAATAATTCTTTATTTAAGTTATTATCTTCTAAAAACCATTCTGCCCCTACTATACCCGCAACATACGTAACAGCTACAATAATCAGTAGTCCCAATATAAGAATAGATGCTTGCGTGATTGCAATTTGCACCCTAGATACAGGTGTTGCTAACAAGTATGCCATCGCTCCTTTATCTACATGACGAGCAATTAAATGCGTTGCAACTGTTACACAAAAAATTGTTAATATGATAATAAACAATAGACTATAATATTCGCCAGCTAAAAAATCTATTACGTTTTGAATCGGACTTTCCATACCAACAATTTTTTTCACACTATCAGGCATAGCATTTATTAATTCATTTAGCCCTTTCGCCGATACCATTGAAGGGAAGATCCAAATTATCAACCATAAATATAAAGCTGCACCAGTTGCATAACTCAAAATACTTTTTTGTGTTTCTTTCAAACTAGCTAAAAACAATTGCTTATTCATGCTTTACCCCTTCTTCCTTATCGTAATAATGCATAAATAAATGTTCCAAATCCATTGCTCTCGTTTGAAGTGCCGTTACATTATAGTTTGAAAGTGTTTGTAAAACAGTTTGATAGTTTCCTTGTACAATAATCGATGCTTCTCTTCCTTTCACCGCTTCAAATTGCAAATTACATTTTGTAAGAGATTCAATCTCTTCTTGCGATGATACGGTTACATCTATTACCTGTCGTCTCATACTTTGTAAATCATGAATATTTTCAACCGTTACAAGGCGACCATCTTTAATAATCGCTACTCGATCACACGTACGCTCAATTTCAGTAAAAATATGCGACGACATAAGAATTGTTTTCCCTCTTTGCTTTTCCTCTACTATTAAATCTATAAATACTTGCTGCATAAGTGGATCGAGTCCTGAAGTCGGTTCATCTAAAATTAACACTTCCGGATCATGCATAAAAGCAGCAACAATGCCTACTTTTTGTTTCATCCCTTTAGACATTTTTCGAATCGGTGTTTTCACATCAAATTGTAGACGTTCTATTAATTCATCTCGTCTTTTCGTATCCTTTAGCCCACGCATTCCTTGCATTAACTTCAAAAACTCTAATCCATTCATTCCTTCAATAAAAGAAATTTCTCCTGGTAAATAACCAACTTCTCTTTGAATTTTCGCTGCTTCATCCCAGCAATCTAATCCAAAAATTGTCGCTTTACCATCTGTCGGTTTTATAAATCCCATTAAATTACGAATTGTTGTGGATTTCCCAGCACCATTTGGTCCTAAGTAACCAAATACTTCCCCTTCTTTAACATCAAATGTAATATGAAACAAACCTTTTCCATTTGAAAATTGTTTTGTTACATTTTGAACTGAAATCATAATTCCACCTCATTTTTTGAAATATTTAATATGTGATATTTCAAAATCATTGTACTCCTCATCCTTCATATTCGCAACAACTTTTTGAAATATTTATATGTCCATATTTCAAAAATATTGTTTTCCATTATTTTTTCTTGTATATTTTAATTGAGGTGATTGCATTGAACGGCTTTGAAAAAGTGAAAGAAAAGAAAAAACGTGCCATAAAAGAGGCAGCCTTCTTATTATTTTCAGAACGTGGATTTAATGAAGTGAAAATAGAACATATTGCAAAAAAAGCAAGCGTTTCTCAAGTTACTATTTATAATCATTTCGGAAGTAAAGACGCGTTATTTAGAGAACTTATACAAGAATTTATTACATCTGAGTTTCAATATTATAAAAAACTTGCAGAAGAAAAATTACCTTTTCATGATATGATGCAAAAAATGATTGTACGAAAAATGGACACCGGTGGTTTATTTCAGCCCGATATGTTACTGCAAATGATGCAAAGAGATGAAGAGCTCCGCGAGTTTATTTATAGTTATCAAAACGAAAAAATCCTACCCTGGTATTTAGAAATATTAGAACAAGCACAGCAAAAAAATGAAATTAATCCTCATCTTACTAAAGAAATGATGTTGCTATACATTCAAATGTTCACTAAATTAGGTGATGATTTCGGGGCACAGCTTCTTGAAGGAGATCGCGAAAAACATATACAAGATATCGTTACGATGTTCTTTTATGGACTGTCTGTCCCAGAAAAATAATGTTTCTAAAGAACAAATACCATCACAAAAAAGCCCTTTGGATATTTAAATCTCCAGGGCTTTTTCATGTCAAAAAAATGATTAAAACTAACTTTATCTTAAAGAAGTTAGATGCTGATTTATAGATAATACCTTATTATAGATTAACTCTTTTAGCATAACTGGCTGAATTGAGATAATTGTTTCACCGAAATTCAGAAAATAGTTCGAGATAAAATCAACTTCTTGTTTATTAAAATAGCCTGTTATAATATAATCTTCATTTTCTTTTTGTATCTTCATGGAAGGATAATTCTCTTTATCAAAAATGTCTTTTCCTTTTTGATTAACAATGACAATAAAATCAGTTGCATCAGGCTTTCTATGAAAATTAGTAAGATAACTTAGCAACTCTTCAAGATTTTTTGGATTCGTATTGCTTGTTTCCTCAATAGAAAGAATTTTATCACATCTAATTATTTGAACATGATTTGTCTCAAAGTTAAATATTTTAGCATACCACTGGCCAAATTTAGATTCGATTCGAATAAATTGGGCGACCAATACTTTCTTCGCATCTTTTTTTAAATATGTTAAATGATAAACTCGCTCAGTAAAAATCCCTTGTAAAATTTCTTTTAAGTACGGGCTAAAATTGCTATGATTTGTTACTTCAAAGGAAAGCGTTCGCTCCATAATCGAAATATTTTTACTCACATTATCCGGTAGTACATGTTTCAATTTATTTTCAAGCGCTATACTTTCTATATTAAATGGTTTTGTCTTGTATCCATTTAGTGTAAGAATTGAAAAGTATAACGCATACATTTCATCCACACTAAAATAAATTGGCAATAACACACTATTTTCTATAATTTTGTAACTTCCATTTCTACCTAGTTCAGAATATATCGGTACACCTATTTCTTCCAGTGATTGAATATCTCGCAACGCGGTACTTTTTGAAATATCATATCTAACCATTAAATCCTTTAAATTAAAATATCTTTTATTATTTAAGTAAATAAGCATATCATTTATTCGTTCCGTTTTTTTCATATTCCCCTCCCGAAAGGTGTCATGTATTGAAACCTTTTTAGTCTATATTATAATTATTAACTAATAAAGGAGTTATATATTTATGACATTAGAAATAGCTATTTTTCTTTCAATGAATGGGCAAGCAAAGGAGGCAATTAATTTTTATACACGTAATTTAGAAGCGAAGAATTTAATGATTGTTACGTATGAAGAACTGGCGAAAAGAGATCGTTCCTTTAAAATTACAAAAGAAAATAAAGATCATATTGCTCACTCTGTTTTACAAATTGGGAATACAAAGCTAATGATAGCAGAAGATACAATGAATCCTAAGGAACGTTATAACGTTGGAAACAACATGTCACTTTGCATTCAAAGCGCTAATTTAGAAGAAATACAAAGGTTTTATAATAATTTAATTTCCGATAAGCATGTGAAAATAATCTCTCCGCTAGAAAAAAATATATTTAGTGAAGCATATGGTATTATTGAAGACCCTTACGGCATACAAATCCAGTTAATGTATGACAAACGATTAAGCTAAATAATTAGCCATATTCACATATTCCTAATAAAAAAGACACGAAATTCGTGTCTTTTTTACTTTACAGTGATGACTCTACCCGTTTCACTACTTTCAATCGCTAATTGAATAAGTCTTATAACTTCTAAGCCTTCTTGTGCTGTTACAGGTGGTTTTTCACCATTTACAATACTATCTCTTACACCTTTATAATACATGTCATAACAGCCGACTTCTGTCGGAATACGCTCTAAGCTTTCTTCTTTATCTAAAGTAGCAAAATTCTCTTCACTGTCTACTCCATAACCGTTATCGCCTGGCTTCATTCCATTTTTTAATTGCTCTTCCTGTGAATCCATACCGTATTTCACGATAGAACCTTTATCTCCATGCAGTGTAAAGTGTGGACCTGCTTGCTTTACATAACTGCTACTATGTAAAATTACACGCTTAACTCCGTAATGAAGTACAACATGGAAGTAGTCATCAATTTCTGCACCTGGTCGTTGTTTGATTACATCTGCACTTATCGCATCTGGTTTCCCAAATAATGATAATGCTTGGTCAATTAAATGCGATCCTAAATCATACAGTATACCTGATCCTGGTAAATTTTTTTCTCTCCAGCGATCACGTACATTCGGACGAAAACGATCAAAATGCGCTTCATATGCGTATAAATTCCCTATTCTATTTTCTTCTAACAATTTCTTTATCGTTAAGAAATCATTATCAAAACGACGATTATGATATACACTTACTACCACATTATGTTGCTCTGCTAACGAAATAAGCTCTTCCCCTTCTTCAATTGAAACAACAAATGGTTTCTCCACAACCACATGCTTACCATGTAAAATTGCTTCTTTTACATATGGAAAATGAGTTGTATTCGGTGAAGTAATGACCACTAAGTCAATATCAGCACGATTTACTAATTCCTCAATTGTGCCAACAACTTCAGCATTTGGTAATGCTTGTTTCACTAGTTCTTCTTTTGAAGATAAAATAGCACGAATATCGTATTCTTCTATCGTTTGTAATAATGGGATGTGAAATGTTGTACTAGAAAATCCAAATCCTACAATCCCTACACCTATTTTTTTCATATTGCCCCTCCATCTGTACCGCTTTAACGAGCAGTAAGATTCCTACCTCAAAATTCAACGAAAGCAAAGAAATTAAGTGAAGAATCAACTGCTCGTAAAAGCCCGATTGGTTCAACTAATAATCAGTGGGGATAAAGAAAATCCCACTGATTAAAGTTTCACTTTATGAGAACGATTTCATTCAGTTATTATAACAAGATTATTATTATTTACATAATAATTTGCCTAGAAAAAAGCATCTTGCCATTATTCATAGCAAGATGCTTTTCTTTACTCCGGTCGTTTTTTCGTCCACGTTTCAATAACTTCACCGGTATCATTAACATCTAGTACTAAACTACCGTTACTATACCTGTCTTTATTGCGATACGCTTTCGGATCAATTTCTTCTACGATGTGCTTCTCTGTCTTCATGTACACTAGTTCATCATCTCGAACAATTTCAATACCGACAATACGGTATGGATTTCGTTTTAATTCTTTGAAAATAACAAGACCTCGCTTCGCCCTCGTTGATTTTTCAATTTCCGATGCTTTAAGACGTTTTACAGCTCCTCGCTGCGTAACAAGAATAAGTTGATCTTTTTCACCATTTAACGGTTTACCAGAAGCAACATAGTCATCTTCTTTTAAATTAATGGCTTTCACACCAGCAGCCCTAACACCAACTGGACTTACTTCATCTTCATGGAAAATAAGTGCATATGCACCATAGGTTGCAAGAACAATGTCACTCGTTCCATCTGTTGCAAATATATCTACAACATAATCATCTTTTTTCAAATTCACAGCGACGAACGCTCTTGAATAACGCTGAACTTTATATTGGTTTAATTCTGTTTTCTTAATCATACCATTTCGTGTAACAAATACGATAAATCGTTTTTCTTCTTCAAAATTCGGTACGACGGTCGCCCAAATAATCATTTCATCCCGCTCGAGTGAAACGAGATTCGCAACGTGTTGACCTAAATCTTTCCAACGAATTTCTGGCATTTCATATACTGGCAGATATATATAGTTTCCTTTATTCGTAAATAAGAGGACTGTCTCTGTCGTATTCGTATCGAATCGCTCCAGTAAGATGTCACCCTCTTTCATACCGAAGTCTTTCCCGTTCGATGCATTATGTGAACGCCAACCTGTTCGTTTCACATATCCTTCTTTCGTTACAGTAACGATGACATCTTCCTGCGGAATCATAACTTCCACATCGATTTTAATTTCCTCAATTTGTTCTTCAATAATAGCACGGCGATCATCACTATATGTTTTCTTTACTCTCTTCAGATCTGTTTTAATAACTTGAAGAAGTCTTTTTTCACTTTGTAAAATTGACTGTAACTCTATAATCTTCTTATTGAGCTCGTCTGCTTCTTGTTCTAGCGCTGTAATATCTGTATTCGTTAAACGATATAGTTGCAGCGAAACAATTGCTTCTGACTGTGCTTCTGTAAATCCAAATTTCGCACTTAAATTATCTTTCGCATTACGCTTATCTTTAGAAGCACGAATTGTTTCAATCACTTCATCTAAAATCGATAATGCTTTCTTTAATCCTTCTACAATATGTTGACGATTTTCTGCTTTTCGTAATTCATATTGTGAACGTCTCGTAACTACTTCTTTCTGATGCCCAATATATGCATCCAAAATCTTAGGTAATGTCATAAGTGTCGGACGACGATTATTTATCGCTACCATATTAAAGTTATATGGTATTTGCAAATCTGTATTCTTATATAAATAATTTAAAATGCCTTCAGCATTTACTTCTTTTTTTAACTCTACAACGATGCGAAGACCTGTACGATCTGTCTCATCACGTACTTCAGCAATTCCATCTAGTTTTTTATCTAGACGTAATTCATCCATTTTTTTAACAAGGTTCGCTTTATTTACTTCATACGGAATTTCTGTAATAACGATTTGTTGCTTACCACCACGGATTGTTTCAACTTCCGCTTTTCCACGAATAATAATTTTACCTTTTCCTGTTTCATAAGCTTTTTTGATACCATCGATCCCTTGAATAATACCACCAGTCGGAAAATCTGGTCCTTTCATAACTGTTAATAAATCATCAACAGTACTATTCGGCTTATCAATACGCATCATCGTTGCATCAATTACTTCCCCAAGGTGATGCGGAGGGATTTCTGTTGCATAACCAGCTGAAATCCCCGTAGATCCGTTCACTAATAAGTTCGGGAACATCGCTGGAAGTACAACAGGTTCTTCACTCGTATCATCGAAGTTTGACACAAATTCCACTGTTTCTTTATCAAGATCGCGTAATAACTCAGATGCAATTGGTGATAAGCGGGCTTCTGTATAACGCATTGCCGCTGCTGGATCGCCATCAACACTACCATTATTACCATGCATTTCAACTAAAACATTACGTACTTTCCAAGTTTGACTTAAACGTACCATCGCCTCATATACAGAGGAATCACCGTGTGGATGGTAGTTACCAATAACGTTACCGACTGTTTTAGCTGATTTACGAAACGCTTTATCATGTACGTTTCCTTCTACATACATGGAATATAAAATACGTCTTTGTACTGGTTTTAAGCCGTCACGCGCATCTGGAAGCGCGCGATCTTGAATAATATATTTACTATAACGTGCAAAGCGGTCACCTAACACGTCTTCAAGCGGGAGGTCATGAAACTTCTCTGCCTGCATGTTATTCCACCTCCGTCTCCATAATCATTTCATTTTCTAAAATATTTCCTTCTTCTTGCATACCAAATTGTACATTTCGTTCGATCCATTTACGGCGAGGTTCTACTTTATCACCCATCAATGTCGTAACTCGGCGCTCCGCTCTTGATGCATCGTCAATTTTCACACGAATCAACGTACGTGTTTCAGGATTCATAGTTGTCTCCCATAATTGATCAGCATTCATTTCACCAAGTCCTTTATAGCGCTGCAACATGTAGCCTTTACCGACCTTTTTTGTTACACCATCTAATTCTTCATCAGACCATGCATACTCAATCACTTCACTCTTACCTTTTCCTTTACTTACTTTGTATAAAGGAGGAAGTGCAATAAATACTTTGCCAGCTTCGATAAGTGGTTTCATATATCTGTAGAAGAACGTTAATAGCAATACTTGAATGTGCGCACCATCTGTATCGGCATCAGTCATAATTACAACTTTATCGTAGTTAATATCTTCAACAGCGAATTCATTCCCTACACCACCGCCAATAGCGTAAATGATTGTATTAATCTCTTCATTTTTAAAGATATCAGCAAGCTTTGCTTTTTCTGTATTGATTACTTTACCACGTAACGGTAATACCGCTTGGAAACGTCGGTCTCGTCCTTGTTTCGCAGAACCACCGGCAGAGTCACCCTCTACTAGGTATAGTTCATTTTTTTGCGGGTTACGTGATTGTGCTGGTGTTAACTTACCACTTAATGTACCTTCTGATTTCTTTTTCTTTTTACCAGTACGAGCTTCCTCTCTCGCTTTACGAGCGGCTTCACGTGCTTGCGCTGCTTTAATTGCTTTTCTCACAAGAAGTGTAGCTACATCTGGGTTTTCTTCTAAAAAGTAAGCTAAATGCTCTGATACAATGGCATCAATTGAAGAACGAGCTTCACTTGTACCTAGTTTACCTTTCGTTTGTCCTTCAAACTGAAGTACTTCTTCTGGTACACGTACAGAAACGATAGCCGCTACACCTTCACGAATATCTGTACCTTCTAAGTTTTTATCTTTTTCTTTCAATAGTGAAACTTTACGAGCATACTCATTGAACACACGAGTCATTGCTGTCTTAAATCCAGCTTCGTGTGTTCCACCATCTTTTGTACGTACATTATTTACAAACGAAAGAATATTTTCTGAGTAGCCATCGTTAAATTGAAATGCTAGCTCTGCCTCAATTCCATTTTGTTCACCAGTAAAATATACAACCGGATGGATTGAATCTTTTTCTTCGTTTAAGTATGAAACGAAAGCTTCAATTCCTGTTTCATAATGAAAGACATCTTCTAAATCGTTTCGCTCATCTTTTATTGAAATTTTCATCCCTTTTAATAAGAATGCAGATTCACGTAATCTTTCACATAATGTTTCGTAATTGTAATTTGTTGTGCTGAAAATCGTTGTATCTGGTTTGAAATGCATTGTCGTACCAGATTCTTTCGTCTTTCCGATTTTCTCAAGCGTCGTTACAGGAACACCGCCATTTTCAAAGCGTTGTTCATAAATATTTCCGTCACGCTTAATCGTTACGACTAACCATTCTGATAAGGCATTTACAACCGATGCCCCAACACCGTGTAAACCACCACTCGTTTTATAACCACCTTGACCAAACTTACCGCCGGCATGAAGTACTGTTAAAATAACTTCAGGTGTAGGTTTTCCAAGTTTATGCATTCCCGTAGGCATTCCTCGCCCTTTATCTATAACGCTAATACTATTATCTTTATGTATTACGACAGAAATTTCGTCGCCAAATCCCGCTAACGCTTCGTCAACGGAGTTATCTACTATTTCATATACTAAATGATGCAATCCACGGCTATCCGTACTCCCGATATACATACCCGGGCGTTTTCGAACGGCTTCAAGTCCTTCTAGCACTTGAATTGCATCTTCATTATATTGGAACTGATGCTTTGCCAAACTCCTTGCCCCTTTCCTAATCAAATCAGAACATATGTTTCTATTATAGAATAACGCCTCGACTATAGTTTTGGCAAGTTATCTTATCTCTTTTATATACCATTTTCAATAGAAAAATCCTTGTTTTTTCACAAGGATTCCTCTAGGCTACTATTTCAGAAAAATAATCGTTTGTCAACGTGAAATGGATATGTATGCCAAGATTACACATTCCAAACCTTTGTCATGATCCAAATGATCAATATCCAAAACGGGATAACAAGTAACAATCCCCAAAAACAGCCTTTAAAAAATCTCATGATGAACACCTCGTTCATCGGCCCTATTTACCTTTAATGAGGGCTGAATCAATCTTTCTACCTTTAAATTTATACTATTTTGTCATCGCATGTTCTACTTTTATACAACGATCCATTATTACAGTATAGCCTTTTTCTTGCAAAAGTTTATATGTCTCTTCATCTTGTACTCCTAATTGTGCCCAAAAAACGTCTGCATCAATCTCTACAAACTCTTTCGCAACATCCATTAAAAATTCTGAACGGCGGAATACATTTACAATGTCAACATGTTCCTTAATATCTTTTAGTGAAGCAACTGCTTTTTCTCCAAGCACCTCATCTACTGTTGGGTTTACTGGGATAATGCGATACCCAGCATCTTGCATTGCTTTTGAAACCATATACGATGTACGTTCTGGCTTATCCGATAATCCAACAACTGCAATCGTTTTGCTTTTCTTTAATACTTCACCAATTTCCGTACGAGTTGGGTTTTCAATTGTCATGATTTATCCCTCCTATTCCTTTAGTATAGCCGATAAAGAAAGTCTCTTTCAATATGAAAGAGACTTTCTTTTATTTCAATTATTGATTCTTTGTAGCTGAATTATCTGCTAATGTAGCTGTTTTCGTCATTTTTTGACCGTTACGATAGAATGTAACTTCTACTTTCTCGCCTACTTTTTTCTTTTCATATAAATATTTACGGAACTGAAGTGAGTTTTCTACTTTTTGATCATCTAATGCTACTACAATATCATATTGTTCTAAACCAGCTTTTTCTGCAGGTGATATTGGGTAAATTTTACCTAACACAACGCCATTTGTTACTTCTTTCGGTACTTTCAATTGATTTACTGCATAAGCTTGCACATCTTCTAATGAAACGACACCTACTCCAAGAGCTGGACGTTTCACTACTCCGTCTTTTTCAAGTGATTCAATAACTGGCTTTGCGATATTAATTGGAATAGCAAATCCAATTCCTTCAACTTCTTGTTGTGCAATTTTACTTGAATTAATCCCAATTATTTCACCGTTTTGGTTAAATAACGCACCACCACTATTACCTGGGTTAATCGCTGCATCTGTTTGAATAACTTGAGCATTCCAATCTGCACGCTTATCGCCATCGATATCTACTGGAATTTCACGTTCTTTACTACTAATAATACCTTCCGTTACACTTCCATCAAACCCTAGTGGGTTACCGATTGCAATCGCTTTTTCACCCGCACGGATTTTACTTGAATCACCTAAAGTTGCAACTTTATTTACATTAGCACCGTCAATTTCTACAACAGCTAAATCTAACCAAGGATCTTTCCCTACAAGCTTTGCATCTACCTTTTTACCATCACTTAGTTTTACAGCAAGTTTATTTGCTCCGTCTACTACATGATTGTTTGTTACAATATATGCTTTATCTCCTGCTTTTTTATAAATAACACCTGATCCTGAACCAGCTTGTTGTTCTTGGCCTGTCGGTTGCATTGCAAATGGATCAATATTTTGTTGCATATTAATAACACCTACAACAACATCTTTCGCGCCTTCAATCATACCAGGTAAATCAGTTTCATTTTTTGCTTTATTGACAACAGGAACTACAGTACCTTCAACTTTTGAATCCGTACTAAATGATGATACAGCAGCTCCATTATTTTGAGCCCATGGCATATAAGGTGCCGCAAAACTAATTGTGACAGCTCCAACTACCGCTCCGACTAAACCTGTGAAAAAATAACCTTTTTTACCGCCTGATTTTCTCACTTCTCTCGTTTCACTATGCTCTTCATTTAAATTCGGTCCGTCGTAATATCCCATGTTTTATTTCCCCTCTCTGGTGAATTCGTACTTTCAGTATAGTCACAGTCTGTGTCCTTCTTGTGAACTCATCGTGAAATCCAATTAAAAAAATACTCTTATCTATCATTGTAGACAAGAAAAGTATTTTTTGTACATTCCACCTACAAAAGAGAGTATAATTTTGCTATATCCCGAAGCTAAAGTGCATAGTAATTTAACCGTTATTCTTCAAATTTATAACCAACTCGAATAACAGTACCGATATGCTTCGCTTTATCTCCTAGCTTATTTCGTAGTTTTTTAATATGAGTATCAACCGTTCGGTCATCACCGTAGTAATCATATCCCCATAACTGATCTAATAAATGTTGACGTGACAACACAATTCCTTTGTTCTCCATTAAATAAACAAGAAGTTCAAATTCCTTATGTGTCAATATAATTTCTTCTCCATCTACTAAAACGGTTCTAGATAGACGATTTACTTCTATTCCAGCTAAAGACATAGCATTCTCTTCCGCTACTCCTACCACGCCATCTGCACGTTTCAATAACGTCTTTGCGCGAGCTACTAACACTTTCGGACTGAAAGGTTTCGTTACATACTCATCTGCACCTAATTCGAACCCTAGTAATGTATCATCCTCATCCGAACGTGCTGTTAGCATAATGATTGGTACTGCTGATTCTTTTCTAATTCGTCTACAAACAGACCATCCATCTATTTCTGGTAACATAATATCTAACATAATTAAATCAATTTCATGCTCTGCAAATAATTCTAACGCTATTTTTCCGTCTTCTGCTTCGATTACTTCAAAGCCTTCATTACGAAAATAATCACTAACGATTTCACGTAGTCTTCTTTCATCTTCAACAAGTAATACTGTTTTATTCATATCATCTATCCCGCCTTTTTACTCTTTCAATCGAATAATACGTTGATTGGAGCTTCCGCGAAATGGAAGTGTTAAATCTTTTTTCTCGATTTCAAATCTTCCATCGACTAAAACATCCCCATAATGTAACAACTCTATCATATCATTATTTTGAGAACTCTGTATCTCTTCTAACGTATAACCTGTATACATCCATAGATTTTTTTTCAATTCTTTCACGGCTTTTGCTACTTTTTTCACATCAGTAGCTTGAAAAAATGGATCTCCACCTGAAAATGTTACATCAGTTAATGGATTACTTGCAATCTCTTTCACAATTTCTTCTACTGTCATTTCAGTTCCATTACAAATATTCCACGATTTCGGATTATGGCAACCGAAACAACGATGCGGACAGCCCGCAAAAAACACGACTGTCCGCAATCCTTCCCCATCTACTACACTATCATGAATGATGTTCATCACTTTCATTTATGCTTCACCCGATCCATCTCTTCACTACGTTTCGCACTATTCCACTTCGACATATCTCCTACAAGATAACCTGTTATACGACGAATTCTTTCTATATTAGCCTCGTCTTCATTTCCGCAACTTGGGCATTCATTACCAATAACTCCGTGATAACTACAGCACTTACAACGGTCAACTGGATGATTAATTGAACCGTACCCAACGCCATGATCTGCCATCGCTTGTACAATTTGTTTTAACGCCTGTTTGTTATGCATAGCTGCTCCGTCTAGTTCAATATACGTAATATGTCCCCCGTTACATAAGGCATGGAAAGGTCCTTCTAAACGAATTTTATTTATCGCTTGAATGTTATAGTAAACTGGGATATGGAATGAATTCGTATAATAATTATGGTTCGTTATACCACTAATCACGCCAAATTCTTCCCTATCTTTTTTCACAAACTTTCCTGATAACCCTTCTGCAGGAGTTGCAATGACTGAGAAATTCAATTCATGTTCTTCTGTCGCTTTATCCATTCTATCTCTCATAAAGGAAATGATTTCATACCCGAGTTTCCATGATTCTTCATCTTCTCCATGGTGCTTTCCTGTTAAAGCTACTAAACATTCCGCAAGACCGATAAAACCAAGACTTAACGTCCCTTGCTTTAAAATGGATGCTACAGAATCTTCAGGCTGTAACTTTTCTCCACCACGCCATACGCCTTGTGAGTATAAAAATCGAAAATCTCTTGCTCGCTTCGTACATTGATACTCAAATCTCTCTAATAATTGCTGGATTCCTAAATCTAAGTAATAATTTAACGCTTCAAAAAACGCTTCCTTTGAACCACTAATTAGCGCTAGTTTCACTAAGTTAATAGACGTAAATGATAAATTCCCTCTTCCAATCGCTGTTTCTTCTCCGTGTATGTTAGACATAACACGGGTACGACATCCCATGTAACATACTTCACTTTCTGGTCGTCCGTCATAATGCACGGCATTAAATGGCGCATCTAAAAATGAAAAGTTAGGGAACAATCGTTCAGCCGTTGTCTCTAACGCTAATTCAAATAAATCGTAGTTCGGATCGCATTCTTCAAAGTTCACACCTTTTTTCATTTTAAAAATTTGAATCGGAAAAATGGGTGTTTCCCCTTTACCAAGACCAGCTTGTGTCGCTTTTAAAAGCTGTCTAACTAATAACCGTCCCTCTTTTGATGTGTCTGTTCCATAATTAATAGAAATAAACGGTACTTGTCCCCCGCCCCTACTATGCATACTATTTGAATTATGAATGAAAGCTTCACACGCCTGATACGTATCATTTTCTGTTTCTTTCCATGCAAATTCTTCTATTTGTTCTTTCGTAAGCGGATATGACTGCAATCGTTTCTTATGTCTCGCTACTGTTTTTCTCACATACGGAGCTAAATCAATATCAAAGAGTGCAAACGATTGGCCACCGTGCTGCATATTTTGATTCGCTTGAAAAATAATAGATGAAAGGGCCAATGCACTTTTAATGTCTTGCGGTTGTCTCATATGCCCATGTCCGGTATGAAAACCGTTCGCGAGCATTTGCGCTAACGGAATTTGCGAACAAGTCGTCGTTCCCGTCGCATAAAAGTCTAAGTCATGTGGATATAATATATTTTGATTTATCGCTTTTTTCACTTGATCTGACAATAAATTTTCAACAGCGTAATATTTCGCACTCTCAGATGCGAACGTTCCCATTACTCCCATCGGAGAGCGGCCATCTACATTTGCATTTTCTTGCATTAAATCCTGTTCATTGCCGTGGACAATCGTCTCAAACACTCTCATTAATTCTTCTCCACGTGTATTTTTTTGTAACATTTATAACCCTCCACCAATATGTTGTTGTCTTTTGATTAAAATGTTACTACATATAGTCTGATTGTTTCTGTGAGAAATGTAACATTCCTGTGAAATTTTTTTCACGAAATAATGAATTTTTCATTTACAAAAAAGAAATGTGCTCTTTACAAATGTATGGTACAATATACGGGAAAAACTCTTTTTACCCTTTATCAACACATTTGAATAAAGGAGACTGAACTTATGGTTACTACATATCTTTTATTTATCGTTGCCTACTTACTTGGCTCGATTCCATTCGCACTAGTCGTTGGAAAAATTGGCTACGGAATCGATATTCGTGAGCACGGAAGCGGTAATCTAGGCGGAACAAATACATTCCGCACACTAGGGAAAAAAGCAGGTTTTATCGTTACAATTGCTGACATTTTAAAAGGTACATTAGCAACAAGTCTACCGATTATTTTCGGATTAGATGTGCACCCACTATGGTTCGGATTAGCAGCTGTTCTTGGACATGTGTATCCGATTTTCGCAAAATTCCGTGGTGGTAAAGCTGTTGCAACTTCCGCTGGCGTACTATTATGCTACTCTCCAGTTGTTTTTGCAATATTAGCTGTTGTCTTTTTCAGCCTTTTATTTACAACAAGATACGTATCACTTTCTTCTATGGTAACAGCCGTCGTTGCTGTTATTGCATCCATTGTTAGCGGGGATAAAATCTTCATTATTGCGATGTGTTTATTAGCAGGTATGGTTATTTATAAACACCGTGCAAATATCGGACGAATTATAAATAAAACTGAACCGAAAGCAAACTTTTCAAAAAAGCAAAAATAAGATCGTAACCCACATAACGCAAAAAGAAAACGTGAAGCATATTAATAGCGTCTTTTTGCGTTATTTTTTATACTAAAGAAAAAGCAACATAATTTGGAGGAACTATACATGAATCTTTCCGTAACAAAAGAAGCAGCACAATGGTATAAAAACGAATTAAACTTACAATCGGGTGAAACACTACGCCTTTTCGTACAATACGGCGGTTGCAGTACTGTGCAAAAAGGACTTTCTTTAGGTATTCGTAAAGATGACCCTGCACATCCTGCTGTTCAAACTCAAGAAGAAGGTATTAACTTCTTTATTGAAGGCGATGATGAGTGGTTCTTCGATGGACATAATTTATCTGTTACATTTAACGATGGTGATGATTTCCCGCAATTTAATTATGAAAAATAAAAAAAGTGTGGCTTCTGCCACACTTTTTTTATTTTTTCTTAATTTCCTCATATTTCGCATACCACTCAGGATATAACTTTTTAAATGATACAGGGCGAAATCCTTCTTTTTTCGCACAAATATTCGTCGTAGTTGCAGTAATACAAAGGTCTCCATCACCGTTATATATTTCATAACCATATACAACGCGAAGCGGGCTGACAGTGTCCACCCACGTTTTCACAATTGCTTTTTCACCGTAACGCATCGCTTTACGATATGAAATTTGCAAGTCTAACACAGGAGAAATAATGCCCTCTTTCTCCATTTCAACATATGAAAACCCTAAATCTTGTATAAGTTTCGTGCGACCTAATTCCAGCCACACTAAATAATTTGAATGGTAAACAACACCCATTTGATCTGTTTCCGCATAACGGATTTCAACTTCATGTTCTGCTACAAACATATGTACTCGCCTTCTTTCACTTCTGCTACCTTGCATACATTTAATCATAATACAGTGGAATCAAAAATAAAATAAAAACAGTGAATCTTTTACCGAAAGGAGCAAGCATATGATTCAAATTGTAACGGTTCGTAGCGGGGATAGCGTATATAGCTTGGCATCAAAATACGGATCCACACCTGACGAGATAGTAAAAGACAACGGACTCAATCCAGCTGAAACACTCGTTGTTGGTCAGGCACTAATTGTGAATACGAAAGGGAATAATTATTATGTACAGCCTGGCGATAGCCTATATCGAATCTCTCAAACATATAACGTCCCTCTCGCTAGTTTAGCTAAAGTGAATAACTTATCTTTAAAATCCATTCTCCACGTTGGGCAGCAATTATATATACCGAAAGGGACGAAACGAGCAGTAGAATCCATCGCTTATTTACAACCTTCAACTATACCTATTAAAGAAAGTTTAGTTAATGCTACACGTGCCATTAATCCATTTTTAACATATTTAGCTTACTTCAGTTTCGAGGCAAAAAGAGATGGTACGTTAAAAGAACCAACGGAAACAGCTAAAATAGCTAATATTGCAACGCAAGGCAACACCATTCCTATGCTCGTTATTACGAACATCGAAAATGGAAATTTCAGTGCCGATCTGACATCAGTTATTTTACGAGACCCAACAATTCAAAACAAATTTATTACAAACATTTTGCAAACAGCTGAAAAATATGGCATGCGAGACATTCATTTTGATTTCGAGAGCGTAGCACCTGAAGATCGCGAAGCGTATAATCGTTTTTTACGAAATGTGAAAACACGCTTACCTAGCGGGTACACACTAAGTACAACACTTGTACCGAAAACAAGTTCCAATCAAAAAGGAAAATTTTTCGAAGCTCACGATTATAAAGCACAAGGTCAAATTGTTGATTTCGTCGTCATTATGACATACGACTGGGGTTGGCAGGGCGGACCACCGATGGCTATTTCTCCTATCGGTCCTGTAAAAGAAGTACTTCAATACGCAAAATCTCAAATGCCTCCGCAAAAAATTATGATGGGACAAAATTTATACGGATTCGATTGGAAACTTCCGTTCAAACAAGGAAACCCGCCTGCAAAAGCAATTAGCTCTGTCGCAGCTGTTGCACTAGCTCGTAAATACAATGTTCCGATCCGCTATGATTTCACAGCACAGGCTCCTCATTTTAATTATTTCGATGAAAATGGTGTACAACACGAAGTTTGGTTTGAAGATTCGAGATCTATTCAAAGTAAATTCAATTTAATGAAAGAACAAGGCATTGGTGGCATTAGCTACTGGAAGATCGGTTTACCATTCCCGCAAAATTGGCGTTTACTCGTCGAAAACTTTACGATTACGAAAAAGGGCTGACATAAGTCAGCCCTTTTTTACTCATCACAAAAAGAAGAATGATAACATTCTCCCTTTTTTAACCGTTATCAACAATCGGTTGTTTGCCTGTTTGGTCTTGCATTTGCTTTCCTTTATTGCCACCAGCTTTTTTTGATTGTGTTCCAATATGATTCGGTGCAAAGTCTTTTGAATTCTTTTTCGGATTACCCATTACTATCGCCTCCTTAACACTAGTATCGTACTAGTGTTAAGAATTATTCAGCTTGCTTAAAAAGTTTCATTTCATAACGTTTTTCAATACGCTCTTCAATACGATCGATTGCATCGCGATCGCTTAATAATTGTTGTTTATTTTCTTTCACAAGTTCGTCAAATGATTTACGGCGACTTCTTCTCACGCTGTTCACCCTCTCTCCTTCGCATTCTTACTATACATAGTATGAGCAAAGGAAAAACTCTTTAATCAGATTTGCAAGAAAATTTTATGTTTTAATACTCCTAAAAAAACTCCGTGTACAATAAAACGTACACGGAGTTTTCTATACCATCATATTTAAATATTCTTTTAGCTTTTCATCCGCATTCATTTCACTTCGCTTATATTCACTTAGCGCTTGCAGTACGAAATCATACTGTTCTAAAATATAACTTTCTAATTTCAAGACGTCCTCTAAGCTATTAAGCATAATTCTCGTATTACCAACTTCACTTTTTAACGCCGGTTCACATTTTAAACTCGTACATATTTCTTTCACATCATCTTCTAATATCTCTGTTAATATGTATTTCTTTCGCCCTTTTACTTTTACTCTCATAACTGGATAAAAAGCCTTTATATCTAAATAGCTTCCTACATTCATACAACGAACCCATTCGATATCACGTTTATTTCGTACAAGTATCCCTTTTACTGCTTCATATACTGCTGTTTCATCAAGCACTTCCCTATTCGATTTCCTTTTCGCCTCTTCTTCAATAGAGGCACATTTTTGATAAACAGCTGCACAAGTAATACAATCATCAAATGCATTATGAGAACTTAAACGAATGCCGAGCATTCGCTTTAACGTTTCAAGTTTATGATTAGGCGCGTGCTTCATATATTTCTTTGCTAGAAACACAGTATCAATCACTTTATTTCGAGGTTCCGGTAATCCAAGCATATTCACATTACTTTTCAAAAAGCGCATATCAAAAGATGCATTATGAGCGACAATTACATTTGTATGTAAAAACGCTAAAAATAAAGGTAACACTTCTTCAATCGTCGGTGCATCCGAGACACGATAATTTGTAATACCTGTTAAACTCGTTATTCGGTCCGGAATTGAACGCTCTGGATTCACATAGGAAACAAATTGATCTACTAGTTCATGATTGCGATATTTCACTGCTGCGACTTGAATAATTTTATCATTATAAGGGTTAAATCCTGTTGTTTCAAAATCAATTACAACATAATCTAACGGTAAGGATATATTCCCCACTCCAAACACTCCTTTACCTCTAAACGTTTATATTTCTTTTATCATAACATGTTGCTATCACTACATGAAAAAGAAAAGGCAGAAATGGTAACTTTCCACCTCTACCTTCTCACCGTTATTTTAATTTAGCAATCCGTTTCTCCATCTCTTTTTGCGTCATCGGTCCAATGAACTTATCTTGAATGACACCTTTCGTATCTATAAAATACGAAGTTGGAATCGTAATTACTTTATACGCTGTCGTTACATCAATGTTCTTGTCCAATAAAATAGGAAAAGTAATTCCTTTTTCTTTAGCAAAATTACTTACCTTTTCTACTCCCCCACCTTTTTCTGAAGGCGTATAATTTATTGCTAAAATTTCTACGCTTTCTTTATGTTCTTTATAGAAAGCCTCCATATCCGGCATTTCTTGCTGACAAGGTCCACACCACGTTGCCCAAAAGTTTAAAATTACTTTCTTTCCTTTTAAATCTGATAACTTTACATTCGTTCCATCTAACTTCGTTAATACAAAGTCTGGTGCACTCTTCCCTATTTCAATACCATTACTTGCAATCATCTCTTTCATAGCAGCTTCACTTTTTTCTTGCTCCCCTTGTACCGCCTGATCGTTTTTACCAAACTGTTCATAAGCTGCATATCCCGCTAAGCAAAGTAACACTACAATAATCGTAAGCTTCCGCCACATTTTATATCACCCTAACGTGTTTATCTTGTTATAACTTAATTACTAAAATACTATATACCTTATTTTAGCTTATACGGACAAGCTTGGAAATATTCATAGTCGAAATAATTAGAATATTATTATTTAAAGTGTAATTTTTTCCTTTTTATCATATAATTAGAAAAACAGATTAAGTATCGCTTATCTTCTTATGGACCCATTCACCTTTTTACTCTCGTTATGATATAAACTTCAACAAAAGGGGGATTGTTTATGAATTCATTCGAAAAAACAACATTATATATTCTTAGTTTTCTTTTATACCCAATCGGTATTATTACATGGATCATTTCACTCTTTAGTAAAGATCTTGAAAAAAAGAAAGTAGGGCGTATTTGTCTCTACGTCTCTCTAGTCTCATTCGTCCTTTTTTTAATTCTCGGAATTGCAACTTTCTTTATGACTGCTACTTTTAACGTTGATCTGAATCATTCAGAATCTATCGAGTATCAAATAAATGACGCTGAATAAAGATAAGAGCAGTGCTTACAATATTTCTTACCTTTTCCTCATCAACACCGGAACCGTTGCACTTAAAAATAAAAATGGAGTTACCCACAATATGAACTTTATATCTATATGTTGTAGTGCCATAAACGCACCTATAAATTGTGCAATAGCGTGTATATATTCTATTAATATAGAACCATATAATCTGATCCAATTTGGAATATCAGACACAACTAACGTCTCTAACTCTCCTTGTTTAATCTTCTCACTCTCTTCAAATGGTAATGAGAGAAAATGACGTAATACATCTATACGCTTCTCTCGTAATATTCGCTGACTTACCTTTGAGCTTACATAATCAAATGAAAGGTTGTTTATCCCCATCAAAAAACGACTAACTGCAAACAAAGTAATGTAAAGATACGCTTCCTTCGGCTCCCGTTGAATAAGGTTATCTACAATTAATCCCATGAAAATTGGACGGGATAAGTTTAAAATAACTGCGAAGGAACCACTGCATATAGCTGCTATTATTAATAATTTTTCTTTCTGTAACGGTAACAATATTCTTTCATGATGTTCCCTCCATTTTTATCTTAAAAAGAAAGGGATGAAACCATTTGGTTTCATCCCTTTCCAGAAAAGAAGGAAGCTAACAGTTGTTAGCTTCCTTCTCGGTCATTTCAATTATTTAGTTTGACACTTTAGATTCTTCAATTTTCTCACGAAGAACCATTTGTAAGATACCACCGTGACGGTAGTAGTCAATTTCAACTTCACTATCGAAACGAGCTACTACTTCAAATTGTTTTTCGTTGCCATCTGCATCAGTTGCAACTACTTTTACAAGATCACGTGGTCTAACTGTTTTGTCGATTTGAATTTCAAATGACTCGTTACCAACAAGACCTAACGTTTCAGCGCTTTCGCCATCTTTAAATTGAAGTGGTAATACACCCATTAATACTAGGTTACTACGGTGAATACGTTCGAAGCTTTCTGCGATTACTGCTTTAATACCTAATAAGTTTGTACCTTTCGCAGCCCAGTCACGAGAACTTCCCATACCGTAATCTTTACCAGCAACAACTAGAAGGCCTGTGCCATCTTCTTTATATTTCATAGCAGCATCATAGATTGATGTTACTTCACCAGTTGGCCAATATGTTGTATATCCGCCTTCTGTTCCTGGTGCGATTTGGTTTTTAATACGGATGTTCGCGAATGTACCACGCATCATAACTTCATGGTTACCACGACGAGAACCGTAAGAGTTGAAGTCAACTGGTTGTACGCCGTTTTCTAATAAGTAGCGTCCAGCTGGTGTGTGCTTACCAATTGAACCTGCTGGTGAAATGTGGTCTGTCGTTACAGAATCACCAAATTTACCAACTACGCGTAAGCCTGATAACGTTTCAACTTCACCTGGCTCTTTAGATAATCCTTCAAAGAATGGTGGGTTTTGAATATAAGTTGAATCATTATCCCAAGTATATAAAGCTTCGTTTGAAGTTTGGATTTCGTTCCAACGCTCATTGCTGTTAAATACTTGAGCATATTCTTTCTTGAACAGTTCAGATGTAACAACGCTTTGAACTACATCTTCAATTTCTTTAGCTGATGGCCAAATGTCGTTGAAGTATACAGCATTGCCATTTGCGTCTTTACCGATTTCATCATTTTTCAGGTCAATATCAACAGTACCTGCAAGTGCATATGCCACAACAAGTGGTGGTGATGCTAAGTAGTTTGCTTTTACAAGCGGGTGAATACGACCTTCAAAGTTACGGTTACCAGATAAAACAGATGTTACTAATAAATCGTTTGCTGCGATTGCTTCTTCTAATTCCTCTGCTAATGGACCAGAGTTACCGATACAAGTCGTACAGCCGTAACCAACTGTTTGGAAACCTAATTGATCTAAATATGTTGTTAAACCTGACTTATCTAAGTATTCAGTAACAACTTTAGATCCTGGTGCTAATGATGTTTTTACGTACTCAGGTACTACAAGTCCTTTTTCAATTGCTTTCTTCGCAACTAAACCTGCCCCAATTAATACGTATGGGTTTGATGTATTTGTACAGCTTGTAATTGCAGCGATTGCAATCGCACCTGTTTTCATCGTTACTTCTTTATCTTCTAATGTAACCTTCACTTCTTTATCGAACTCTTGCTCATTAAACCCAAGTCCTTGTGTTCCAACTGGTGCTAAAACAGCTTTGTGGAACGCATCTTTCATATCTGAAAGTGGAATTAAATCTTGTGGGCGTTTCGGTCCAGAAAGGTTAGATTCGATTGTATTTAAATCAATTTCAACAAGATCAGTGTAAATTGGATCTTTGCTGTCTGCCGTATAGAATAAACCGTTTGCTTTACAATATTCTTCAACAACGCGAATTTGCTCTTCATCTCTACCTGTTAAACGTAAGTATTCTAATGAAATGTCGTCGATTGGGAAGAATCCACAAGTTGCGCCGTATTCTGGTGCCATGTTTGAAATTGTTGCACGGTCAGCTAAAGGCATGCTCTTTAGTCCATTACCGAAGAACTCAACGAATTTACCAACTACACCTTTTTGACGTAATACTTGTGTTACTTTTAATGCAACGTCAGTTGCTGTAGTACCACTTGGAAGTGTACCAGTTAATTTCACACCGATTACTTCAGGTACTGGGAAGTATGAAGGCTGTCCAAGCATTCCTGCTTCTGCTTCAATACCACCAACGCCCCATCCAAGAACGCCGATACCGTTGATCATTGTTGTATGTGAGTCTGTTCCAACTAATGAATCTGGATATGCAACTAAGTCACCTTCAGCATTTTTCACAGCGTGAACGACTGGCGCTAAATATTCAAGGTTTACTTGGTGTACAATACCTGTAGCTGGTGGAACTGCACGATAGTTATCAAATGATTTTTGTGCCCAGCTTAAAAATTTATAACGTTCTTCATTACGTTTAAACTCTAAGTCCATGTTGAATGCAAGCGCGTCTGCCGTACCCGCTCTATCAACCTGTACAGAGTGATCAATTACAAGGTCTACAGTAATTTCTGGATTAATTTTATCAGGATCCCCACCCATGTCTGCCATTGCTTTACGAAGCGAAGCCAAATCTACAACAGCCGGAACACCAGTGAAATCTTGTAAAATTACACGTGATGGTTTAAATGGAACATCGATATCTTGCACATCTTTCGTTCCCCATTTTGCTAAATTTGTAACATGTTCTTCTGTAATTACACGTCCGTCTACTTGACGAAGTACGGATTCAAGTAAAACTTTCACGGAATATGGTAATTGAGATACGTTGCCAACCCCTGCGTTTTCAAGCGCTTTCAAATCATAATAATGATACGTTTTTTCATCTACTTCAAAAGTTGCACGTGATTGAAATGGATTATGTTTGACCATTATGTTTCCCCCCTGTTAAACGTGGCTAAGTTGTCTGAATATAAAATGTAGACAAACTTTTCAATACCTTACGATAATATCTTATTACAACTTTCTAAATAAGTAAATAATAAGAAACTTATAGATTATCATAAGTTTTCTTTATGTTTCTAAATTTGAATAGTGTTCGTGCTCCTTATGAATACTATTACCATAAAGTAAAGTGCTCTATTAGCGCTTTGCTTATAGTTCATACATACTATGAACTGCTCATCATTCAACATACAAAAAAAGTTATAGAGGTGAAATAAAATGGGTAAAAGAAAAGCAAATCATACTATTTCAGGAATGAATGCTGCATCTGCACAAGGTCAAGGAACTGGTTACAATGAAGAATTTGCAAATGAGCCTTTAACTCCCGCAGAGCGACAAAATAATAAGAAACGTAAAAAGAACCAGTAACGAAAAATCCCAAAAGGTCCATTTCCTTTTGGGATTTTTTCTAATGTTTATAAAGTAGTAATTCCGAAACCGTCACAAATCGATAACCTTGTTTTTTCAGCTCAGGTAAAATTTTTGCTAATGCTGCTACTGTTTGACTACGATCATTCCCTCCATCATGTAACAATACAATATCTCCACTTTTAGCATGTTTCACTACATGATTTACAATGGATTCAACCCCTGGATTCGCCCAATCACGCGGGTCTTGATGCCACGACCATAGAACAGTTTGATATCCAGCTTCTTTAGCTGTTTTAAATACAGCATCGTTAATATATCCGCCAGGAGGACGGAATAGCAAAGGTTCTTTCACCCATTTTTTAAAATATTTCTTTCCATCTAAAATATCATTTTCTAATTTTTCATCTGATGAATTACTCGCATACAAATGATTCATCGTATGATTTCCAACTTCATGTCCCTCTTTTAACACTTGTTTCACCAAATATGGATTACGCTGAACTCGAAATCCAATCATAAAAAATGTCGCTTCTGCTTTATATTGACGTAATAAATGTAAAATTTGTGGTGTATAAGTTGGATCTGGTCCATCATCAAATGTAATGGCAATAATCTTTTCATTATTAGGTACTTCCCACGTTACATAGCCAGTTGGTTCTAGCTCTTTTCTGAGCAACATTTTCGCTTCCACTTTTTCAACTTGAAATATATGTACTGCGCATAATAAAGAGAAAACGAATAGAAAAATTTTCTGTTTTCGCATAATGTTCATGAAAGTAAGAGGTTGCCGAATACACAACAACCTCATTTACTTTTCTAATTGATCTACATGTTGCATAATATTTTGGAGATTATTTTCGTATTGCTCAAGTTGTGGGCGTTGTGTTTCCGAAGCTACTTCTAATGCATTTTGAATCTGTTCATACGCCTCCTGAACCTCTTGGCGCAACTCTTTTAAGTCATGACCGTAGTTTGGATCATTTTTTACAATGTTGTTAAATGCATGTTCTGCTTGTGTAACTCCTTGCTGCGCTGCTTGAAAAGCTTGTTGTTTATCTTTATGATATGGCATTATATAATCCCCTTTCCATAATAGTTAGTCCCATTTATCTTTACCTTTTTTTCTAAAAACATTCTCGTATAAATTTGCAAACTTCTCTCATTCTAAAGAGAAAGAGGAGGTGTCACATACAATGGGAAAAAACAATCGTGAAGCAAAAGAAAAAAAGGGACAACCTGAACCATTAAGCGGATCTCATAAAGTAAAAAACCGTAACCATTCACGCCAAAAAAATCATGCACATCATGATATGTAAAACAAAAGGCTCACACTAGCTACCTTTATCACATACAATGTTTATATTTTTCCATTTATTCTTCACCCCTACTTCATTCATGCATAACATAGTATGAATTGAGATTTTACGGAGGGTGTCTTACATGGGCAAGAAAAAGAAGGATTGTCTTTTTCATGTTGATGGTTTCGAAGAATGGATGGATCAATTTTGTTCTGATTCTTGTAGTAACTTTAGTTTCCCAAACCAAATTCATATTGACCTTTGCGAAACTGAACAAGAGTACATTTTGGAAACAGATGTACCGAATGTATCTGAACAAAATGTAGTCATTAAAAAGATGGAGACAGGCCTAAACATTTGCATACTTCATAAAAATATTTCTTTGCAGCGGATCATTCCTTTACCCGCTAATATTATTTATAAGAAGATGCTAGCCTGCTTAGAGAATGGATATTTAGCCATTCATATTTCCAAAAACGAAGTTGCTAATAAACATGAGGAAAAAGTTCTTTTTCAAATTGAGAATTAAAATAAAGTAAAACTTTAATCAATGGAAGTTTTACTGCCCGTCAATAGCGGGATAAATACAAAAATAAGCCCCAGTCATCTGCTGGGGCTTATTTTATCCCGCGTTAACGGACAGTAAAACTCCCACCTCAAAATGCAGTTGGAGCAAAGAAGTTAGGTGGGAGATCAACTGTCCGTAAACGTCCGATTGGTGAGGGCTGATAATCAGTGGGGGATGAACCCCCCACTGATTAAAGTTTCACTTTATTTCGCATGTAATTCTAAATTACAATTTCTATCATCCCTTTTTTTCAATAAACCTTTTGTAACTAAAAGTACAGGAAATGCTACAGTTGAAAATATAGCTAGCGCTAAAAAGACAATAAATCCATTTTGGTACCCGTAGTAATCGAG
This sequence comes from Bacillus cereus, assembly GCF_007678085.1. Taxonomy (GTDB): domain Bacteria; phylum Bacillota; class Bacilli; order Bacillales; family Bacillaceae_G; genus Bacillus_A; species Bacillus_A cereus_BE. Next base: position 236,010 of record NZ_VEDW01000004.1, read on the forward strand.
AAGTACTCCCCCAAACCATGGACCAATTACTGCTCCAATTCCTGAAAATCCCATTGCTCCAAAATATGTACCTTTTAAATGCGAAACAGCTATATCATCTATAAATACGTCCGTCATTGAAAACATGAGAACTTCTCCAATTGTAAAAATAATTGTGCACATAGCAGCACCTAGCATAGATTCTACTATTCCAAATCCAAACAATCCTCCGCTCACAAATAAAGTTCCAACCATAATGGATACTAACGGTGTATACTTTTTACACATTTGAATAACAGGATATTGAATTACGACTACAACAATCGCATTTAAAGCTAACATATATGAAAATAATTTCACCCCATCCTGAAATATATGTGCATTTGCAAAATATTGAGATACTGTTGTCGTTAAGTGAGAAAAACCACAATTGCTCAAAATAATACCGAATAAGGCAACTAAAAATACGACATCCTTTCGCAAAATGCGAATTGCATTTAACATTGTGACAGGCTTTTCTGTATTTACTTTCTTTTTTTCAATTGGATACTTCTTAAATTGGAATGCTAATATAGCTGTATATAGAATGTATACTCCAGCTGCCACTAAAAACGGAATTGTTGATTTTGCGCTTCCAATCTGTAATCCGACAAGTGGACCAATCGCTACTCCAACATTGATTGCACCGTAACGCAAATTATATACGAGTAAACGATACTCTGGTTTCGTTAAATCTGATAATAATGCTCTTGACGTCGGTTCAAAAAAGGACCTACATAATCCATTGAGAGCATTTAATAAAAAGAAACTTAAAACATGATTTGCAAACGAAAAGCCTATAAATACAAACACCCAAACAATCATGGACCATATTATAATCATATTTCGACCGAATCGATCCGATAAATTCCCTCCAATAAAACTAGCAAAAACTCCAACAAGTGCACTCGTTCCAATAATAGCACCCGTCATTCCAGCTGATACACCTTTAACAGTCGTTAAATAAATTGCTAAAAAAGGAATACTCATTGACGTGGCAAACCTCGCAAATAAAGTCCCTATTATAATTGTCATTCCTAATGGATGTATATTTTGCAACTTCCCCTTCATCTAAAAAACCTACTCTCCCTGTTCTTACATGAAAAAAGAAAGCAAAGGATCTGCTTTCTTTTCCCTTTTTATACTTGAGCTGTTGATACTCGAGTTGTTCTCGTTATATCCATATCTATGCCGTATGTAAACTGTAATTCTTTACAAACATCCTTAATTAAAATTGTGACATTATACTTCTCATTAAATTGTAAAACGATATTTTCTACTTCTTCATATGTATACTTATATTCCCCTGTAATGACACTTTTTAGATCAAAGCATTCATTTATACAAAGTTGCACAAGTAGCTGGTCATATTTCTCTATTACATCTTCTTTCTTCCACAGTACCTCTTTTACATATAACCGATCGAACTTCACACTTTCTCGATTACAGTCCGTTAAAATCCGGGTCATTTCATTTAATTCTCGATACAATTCAGAAATATTTTTGCTTAAACTAAGCATTTTATCTACGCCGTTTTCATATAACATATTCATTCCACCCCCGCATTTTCTTTTTCTTATTATAGCAAGAAAATTCTAAAAATAGTTTCTTTCTTCTGAAATATTAGGAAACTAATTTCAATTGCTTTACAATGAAACTAGTGAACACGAAAGGGGAAAGAAAATTGGAGAAAAAATTATATTACACTGATGCTTATAAGCAAGACTTTACTACTAAAATTATAAAGCAAGATTATGATAAAGACGGTAACTTATACGTTATTTTAAACGAAACGGCATTTTATCCGACAGGTGGCGGACAACCGTATGATACCGGCACATTAAATGATATCGATGTAATCAATGTAGAAGAGATAAATGGAGAAATTCGTCACTTTATTGTAGAACAATTACATACTGAAGAAGTAGAAGGTAAAATCAATTGGGAGCGCCGTTTTGATCATATGCAGCAACATGCAGCTCAGCACATTTTATCCGCTGCTTTTTGGGACCATTTTAACATACCTACGATCGGATTCCATCTTGGTAAAGAGACGGTAACAATTGATTTAGAAACAGAAAATCTCCATGCAGAAACGGTTGAAAAAGCAGTACAAATTGCAAACAAAATTGTTTTTGAAAACCATCCAATCCGCATCCAGTGGATGAACTTAGAAGAAGCGAAAACGTTGCCCCTTCGTAAAGAACCGACTTTAACAGAAAATATACGTGTTGTTATAATTGAAAACTTAGACTACAACGGCTGTGGCGGAACACATCCGAAACATACAGGTGAAGTAGGTCCTATTCAAGTATTAGGATGGGAGCGTAATAAAGGCGGCATACGATTAACCTTTATCGCTGGCTGGCGCACACTAAAACTTATGGGGCAACAGCAACAAATTATAAAAGATGTTTCTAAACAATTAAACAGTAGCGAGAATGATATTCCGACAAAAGTAGCACAACTGCTTACTTCTCAAAAAGAAAACGAAAAAGCAATACAAACAATGAATGAAAAATTATTATATGCAGAGGCAAATGAACTACTGCAACAGCCTGCCGAAATACATGCTGGCATACTTATTTCTAAAGTATTTAAAAATCGTTCTATGCAAGAAATCGCAAAGCTTTCTGCTATTATTACAGAACAACAAGAACATGCCCTTACATATTTCGTTATCGAAAATGATGACAAACTACAATGCATCCTCGCTTGCGGAAAAACAGTCACACTTGATATGAACGCACTTTTAAAAGATGCTCTTCCTGCCATTGAAGGAAAAGGTGGCGGAAATAAAAAGAGTGCGCGCGGCGGCGGAAAAGCGTCTATGACCGGTGATGAATTTTTAAATCAACTTGTTTCTTCCTTACAGTCAGCCGTGTAAAACATGTTTATGAAGGATAGCTAACGGCTATCCTTCAACTATATTTACAAGCCTATATTTTGTTTCAAGCCTTGATAGCTCCCTGCATTTACAAAACCGCCACTTATAAGAGTGATAAAAGTTTCCGAAAAACCATAATGACTTAAATCTTTAATCGGTACCATTTGCACATCTTGAATCGGATTATGATCAAACTCGTTAGAAGGTAGCGTAATTTCACCTTCAATCCTTTCAAGCAAAAACGTAATATGTAATAAAGATGGGCTAGCATCAGGTTTATCACAAACATAGAGTAGCTTCTTAATTTTAACTTCTAACCCTGTTTCTTCTCTCATTTCTCGGATCATCGCTTCTTCTAACGTTTCACCATTCTCTAACCTTCCTCCAGGTAAAGACCAATTGCGATTAGCCACCTTTTGCTTTACTAACAAAATCTTTTCACCTTCAATTAAAATTCCCGTAACACGAACTTGCATTACATTTTCCATATATAATCTCCTCTTCCCATTATATTTACAATTAATCCTTCCATAAAAAGAACGTATGTTTTATAATCAAAGAAAATTATGGAAGAAAGTAGTTGTTACATTCATGCGTCCACCTTTAACAAAGTTTATATCACTTGAAGATTTCCAAAACTTTTATTGGTTAAAAGCAGAACTCCAAACATTTTGTCGTGAGCATGGGTTACCAGCTAGTGGCTCTAAGATTGAAATAACCGAGCGTATCTCACATTATTTACATACTGGTAAAATATTAAAAAACAGCTCTAGTCAAAAGGTGAGTAAAGCTTCTCTCTCTTATAAAGAACTTTCTCTTCAAACGATTATTACTAACAATCACCGCTGTAGCGAAGATGTTCGTGCTTTTTTCAAAGAAAAAATCGGAGCAAACTTCCGCTTTACAGTAGCTCTTCAAAAGTTTTTTAAGGAGAATGTTGGAAAAACATATGAAGATGCGATAACTTTTTGGCATGAAGAAAACGAACGTAAAAAAGACCCTACTTATAAAACAACTATTAGTGCGCAGTTTGAATATAATTGCTTTACTCGCGACTTTTTCGAAGATCCAAATAACAAAAGAAAATCAAAAGCTGATGCTATCGCTGCTTGGAATGAAATAAAAGCAAAACCTGGTAGCAACGCTTATGTTCCTCAAAAAGTAGAAAACTAGTTCTTTTCTAGTCTTCTACTTTTTCAAATAATAGAGCAAGCCCTATTCCACCACCAATTCCTAACGTCGCAATTCCATATTCCATATACTCCCTTTGTGCCTGATAAAACAAACGTGTTACGAGCATAGCACCAGATGCACCGTACGGGTGACCAAGCGCAATTGCTCCACCATTTACATTTAATTTTTCAAAAGGAATTTGTAACTCCTTTGCACAAGCAACAACCTTTGAAGCAAATGCTTCATTTATTTCAAAATAATCGATTTCTTCTACCTTTATATTCATTTCTTTTAACAATTTGTTCACTGCAAATATCGGACCAGTTCCCGGAAGATTTGGATCCACTCCAACTACAGCACTACGAACGAAACGAAGTACAGGCTTATATCCTAATTTTCGGGCTTGCCCCTCTTCCATTACAAGAACGGCACATGCCCCATCATTTACACCGCACGAATTACCTGCCGTTACTGTACCATTTTGTAAAAATGCGGGCTTAGTTCTTTTAATCATTCTTTCATACTTCATTTCTCGTTTTATAGCCTCATCTAAAGATCCATTAAAAGAAAGTATTTCATCTTGTAAATATCCATTTTCTAATGCTTGCAGTGTCCGTTTATAACTAAGACAAGCGTATTCGTCTTGCATTTCTCGCGATATATTATAACGCTCTGCAACATATTCAGCCGCCACTCCCATATTAGGATCACCAATTGTTTCTGGTGAAAATCTCGCTCTATTTTGAAATGGTGATGTACTTGTACTCTCTACTCCTCCTGCAATATAGCAATTACCTGCACCGCCTTGAATGAAATGACATGCGGTGCGAATCGCTTCCAAACCCGCACCACATTGCCGATCAATCGTTACACCAGGAATATGATAGCCAAGTCCTGCTTCTAAAGCAGATAATCTTGCAACATTTCCTCCCGGCCCAACAACATTCCCTAATATAACATCGTCTATCTCTCTCTCTATTCCTTTACTTAAAAACGTAAGAAGCGGCGCTGCTAATTGCTGAACTTCATAATCTTTAAACATCCCATTCTTCTTACCAATGGGCGTCCTTTTCGCTTCTACAATAACCGCTCTATTCATATATCTTCTCCCGGTTTTCAATCATATTTTTTGCTACAATACGAGCTATTTTCCCGCTATTTGTATACGGTATTTCATCTACAAAATGCCATTCTTTCGGTATTTTAAACGAGGATAATCGTTGTAAGCAAAAACTTTTTAATTGTTGCTTCGTAGCACTTCCTTTTACGATGGCGACAGGTTTTTCACCCCAATAACTATCTTTCACACCAACTACAACTATTTCATCAACAGCTGGATGTTCATGCAATACACTTTCTATTTCTTCTGGGAAAATATTAATTCCTCCAAATAAAATCATATTCTTCTCTCTACCGACAATATAAATAAAGCCTTCTTCATCTTCATAACCTACATCACGTACTGTCATCCAGCCATCTGCAGTCAGCTCCGGAATGAAAACCTGATCCAATATGTATCCCATAAAAAACTGATCACTCTTCACATAAACAGTTCCTATCTCGCCTTTCTGCACTTCTTCTCCTGCTTCATTACATATTCGAACTTGCACATTGTGACAAGGTTTCCCTACTGAATTGGGCCTTCTATCGCTCTCATCATCAACTAGTGCTGTTACAAAACTTAGTTCCGATGCACCGTAAAATTCATATTTTTGCACATAAGGAAATATACCCTTTATTTTTTCTTTCGCTTCAGCTTCCCATTTCGCTCCTGACGAAATAATTTTCATTTCATTTTCTATTACTCTATTTTCTTTATATAAAGATTCTAGCATTGTCGGAACTGTATACATGACCGAAATATGCTCCGCCTCTAACTCATCTAGTACTTGATCTGGAATAAACTTTTTCATTATATGCACTGTTTGCCCTACATATAATGCACTTATTGCGCCATATAAGAAAAGAGAATGAACGAGCGTCCCAGCTATTAAAATAGAATCTTCTTTTTTTATATGAAAATCATATATATTGCAATCGAAACTATGAACCCACGATTGTTGTGCACGTAAAAATGCTTTCGCCTTCCCAGTCGATCCTGATGTAAATCCCATATAGAACGGAGCATTTTTTACATTTTCTACAGGATAATATGTAGGCAGATCGTTCTCTATCATTCTTTTCCACTCATCAATTTCTATTACTCTTTTTTCTTCATCCGGTAGATCATTTACCTTATATCGCTCTGTCACAATCATATCCGGATTACTAATTGCAATTCTTTCTTTGAGCTCATCCTGTTTCCACTTTATATCTAATGGTACACAAACCCATCCGGCCATAGCAGCGCCAGCAAATAGTTGTAAAAATTCTATACTATTTTCTAATACAATTGCTATCGTTTTATTCTTCGATTCTTTTTCATTCAACCAGTTTGCAACTTTACACACTGACTCAAACCAATCTTTATATGTTAAAACTCGATTATTTTCCCTTATTGCTATTTTATTTGGTTGTAAAGAGGCATGCTCTTTATATTCTTTTGTAATCCCCATTTGAGACGTCCTTCCTTTACAAAATAATAAAAAGAAACACGCAATGAACGTGTTTCTTCTCTTTCTTATCCTGCATTTGTATATTTCCCACTCTTTAGAGCAGGCGTAATAATATGTTTCAATGAACGATGTAATTTCGTTACAAGAATTGCTGCTATAATCGCTTTTATGCAATCGCCTGGTAAAAATACGACACTTACTTTCATCGTCTGCCATATAGAAATATCCATTACGAAAGCTTGTACAATAATACCAAATACATAAACTACGAAAATACCACCAATTATATTAATACATAATACCTTTATTATAGAAACTTCACGTAAGCGCTCAATTAAATAACCAATGACAAACGCTCCAACGATATAACCAAGTAAATATCCTGCACTTGGTCCAACAAATACACCTGGACCACCGCGTCCACCAGCAAGTAATGGTGCTCCTACTCCTACAATAAGTAAGAAAATAAGCTGACTTAACGCACCAAGACGTGCCCCTAACAACCCACCAGCAAGCATAATACCGAGTGATTGTAATGTAATAGGAACTGGTGTAATAGAAAGAGCAATTGGAGGTATTAACCCTAACACTCCCATAATAGAACTAAATAAAGCGACGAAAACTAAGTTTTTTGTATTCATATTTGCTCCTCCTATTTGTAAACTTAAAATGATTTTTAGATAACATATTATAGGAGTTATATTATATTTCTATTTAGTTTTTGTCAACTTATTTTCCGTATCGGTTTACAAATATAAATTTAATTATTTTTCTTTATGCAAATGCTCAAGTTCTTTCCGAAGCGCCTGCTTTAAAAACTTCCCAACAGATGTTTTCGGTATTTCTTCCATAAATACAATATCGTCTGGTAACCACCACTTCGCAAACTGTGGTTTTAAAAACTCATATATTTCTTCTTTCGTTACTGTACTATTTTTCTTTTGAACAACACAGGCAACAGGTCGCTCTTGCCACTGCGGATGAGGAACGGCAACGACAGCCGCTTCAAATATAGCATCATGTGCCATTAAAGCATTTTCAAGGTCAACTGAGGAAATCCACTCGCCCCCGCTTTTAATCACATCTTTCGTACGGTCGACGATTTTCACGCAGCCTTCCTCATCAACCGTAACGACATCTCCTGTATATAACCAACCATCACGAAAACCTTCGACAGTACGATCATCGTTATAATAGCTTTCAGCGATCCATGGTGCTCGTAAACATAGTTCTCCCATCTCTGTACCATCCCACTTCACTTCACCATTCGTACCGACTACTTTCATCTCTACACCAGGAACAAGATACCCTTGTTTTGATCGAATTTCTAATTGCTCTTCATACGATAATTCTGTTTCATAACTTTTTAAACGTGCAAGTGTTACGAGTGGGCTTGTTTCAGTCATACCATATGCATGGATGAACGGAACATTGTGTTTCTGTTCAAATGCTTTAATAACACTCTTCGGTGCAGCTGCACCACCGCATAGTATTCTCGTCATACTAGATAAATCGTAACTATTATTTTCTAACTCTTGTAATACACCGAGCCAAATTGTCGGTACACCGGCCGCTAATGTTACTTTTTCTGATTGAATCATTTCTAATAAAATTTTTGGCGTAAACATCGGTCCTGGAAGAACTTGTTTTGATCCAAACCAAGTAGCAGCGAAAGGAAGTCCCCAAGCGTTCACATGGAACATCGGTACAATCGCCATTGCCGCATCACTTTCCGATAAAGCAGCTGTATCCGCTAAACCGAGTGCCATGCAATGCAGTACAGTACTACGATGCGTATATACAACACCTTTTGGATTTCCTGTAGTCGCTGACGTATAACACATACCAGCAGGTGTATTTTCATCAATATCTTTTACAAATTGGAAATTTGGATCGCCTTCTTCTAATAGTTTTTCATAATGATATACAGGTTCTAGCGTAGTATTTGGAAGTTCATCTTTATCAGTCATAATAATGTAGGCTTGTACAGTTGATAATTGTGATTGAATATTTTCAACGAGTGGTACGAGATCTTCATCAATAAGTAGAATGCGATCTTCTGCATGTTGAATAATGTATGAAATATGTTGAGGAGATAAACGAATATTAATTGTGTGTAAAACTGAAGCAATACCAGGAATAGCAAAATAAGCTTCCACATGTCGATGATGATTCCACGCTAACGTTCCTATACGCTCGCCTTCTTTAATTCCTAATTTTTTTAACGAACTGGAAAGCCTTCTCGTCCTTTCACCTAACTGCTTATACGTTAACGTCGTAATTGTATCATGTGTCCGTGAAACAATTTCTTTCTTCGAAAACAGTTTCTCTGCTCTTTCCATCATAGAACTAATTGTGAGCGGTACATTCATCATCATATTGGTTACATCCCCCTTTAAAGCCTTTTCATTTTTCATTTATTATAACAGACTTCTACAAATGATTACGACATTTTTCTGTATTTTCTGAATTATTTCTTTAGAAATAATTCAGAACGATAAAAAACATGTTTTGAATACGTTGATTCGAAACATGTTTTTTATTTTTTATAAACTATCTACCTTTTTCCTTACTTTCTTTTTCATTTTAAAAATAAATCGATTACTGTATTCCTTATTTTCTACTAAAATTCGATACATCTCCCACACTCCGACAACACGAATAAAAAGATAGACTCCAATTGCAATAAATACAAAACAGTACGGATAATATTGAACTAATTCTCCTGAAGTGATATGCTTTTTCTCAAACAAAAACGGGATTGCGCCTGCGGCTATAAAACAAAATCCAACAATCATCACTGCAGCATACTTCTTCTTAATTACTTCATATCTTTTTGTCAATTCTTTTAGAAAGTTTTGATCAAATAGTAGTTCTTCTTTTTTCAATACATTGTATCGACTCTCTTCTATCGTTGCAGGTATCATCATTGCTCCAATTCCAAGGGCGGCAATGATAATGACAAGGAATTTCGACATTGTTGCATTTTCTTTAAATAATAAATACGGTGTTGTAGATAAAATGAGCAAACTAAACCCTAACGCGATATATTTTGAAATCTTTTGTCCGTACACTATATATCCTTCTGCCACTTCTTTACTTACGTAATAGCCATCCACATTTTCTCAGCAGTTTCTTTTAATAAAGTGAAACTTTAATCAGTTGGGGTTTTCTTCATCCCCCCACTGATTATTAGTTGAACCAATCGGACTTTTATGGGCAGCCCGCCCCCACCTCAATAACCAATTATAACAATTAAAAGTAATTATTGTTACAGAAAAAAACAAAAACTCCCCTATTCATTTAAAGGAGTTTTCGGTATAAGATATTCCAGGAAGGGCTAATTTTTCTTTCTCATACTAATTCACAATTTCTTCTATACATTTTTGTACGTTGTGCAACGATTAATAAGCATCCCACACAGTATATGTTGTCATCTCTTTATATAAGGCATACTCATATATATGTAAAATATTACTCCTATTAATTTCCCTAATAAAAACACTTTTCCATAATCATAACGGCTTCTGTTTAAACTTTTCATAATGTCGTACTTTTAATAAAAGGATATTCCCGCAATCTGTACAAATATAAGCATCTACTGGTGAAGATGTGAACATCGTCTCCTTTTTCCGTATTTGTGCATAGCCGATAAACTCACCTTCCCCGATGTGATGTGAGCCACAATAAGAGCATGTCTGCACGTCTTTCTGTTTCATGAGAGCACCACCTTTAATCTGTTTCCACTCCCTTCGACAGTTCACTTCCATTTCCCTTCCAAAAAACCTCTTATTCTCTTACATTTCAACAGGAATCTCAGAACAAACATCGTATATGTACTATGAAATATATTTATTAATGGAGGAATTTTATGAGTACTATTATAACGCTCAATACAGCACAAGAAATTGAAAGCGCAGAAATACATATGCTTTCTTCTAGATTAACGCTACTGCAAGCAATAAACGGAAATCCAATGCAAGTACAAATGAAAAAGTTCGGGAGTGCCACCGCCTTTTCATCAAAAATAATTGCTGGTCCTGCTTTTAACACAGTAAAAGGCGTCACCTTTACAAATACAGATGAGATAGATGAAATTATCTCTTATTATCAATCACTACAAATCCCTTGCCGCTTTGAAATTACACCAGCTCAAGGCACAACTAAACTATTTCAATACTTATCTGAAAAAGGGTTGTACCAATCCAGCTTCCATACCGCTTTATATAGTATACCGAGAGAAGATTCGCCCCTTCTTCCTTCTCATATTTCAGTACGCCACCTGAAAGAAAATGAGTTTGATACGTTTGCCGACATATATGTACGTGGATTTAATATGCCGTCCTTTACAAAAGATGGCGTGCGCCAAAATAACGAAATTCTCTACAATAAACCCGGCTGGCATTTTTTCATAGCCGAAGTTCAAAACACTCCTGCTAGTATAGGAGTTCTCTATATAAAGAACGGTGTTGCTTCATTAGCTGCTTCTGCTACTCTGCCAGAATTTCAACGTAACGGCTGTCATACTGCATTAATTCAAAAACGAATTGAAACAGCTATTGAATTCAATTGTAATTTAATAGTTGGACAAGCAAGTTTCGGTAGCGGCAGTCAAAATAATATGGAACGTGCCCATATGAAAATTGCTTATACAAAATCAATATGGACTGCAAAAGACATGTAATTAACATTCTTTCTCCTTCCATTACAATCTTATACATTCTATGACAATTCCTTTTCTATCCTATTAATCATTTGAATATTCAAACTAGATTTGTTACGCTATTACTAGATACATCATTCAACTTGCAATATGAAAAGAGAATTCTAATCAAACTACAAGGAGGAGAAATGTATGACTAAACATGATCATGGTCTAAAAGAAAAAGTAGAAGGTGCTATTGATAAGGTAAAGGGTGAAGTAAAAGAAGTTGTTGGGAAAGTAACTGACAACAAAAAATTACAAGCCGAAGGAAAATGGGATAAAGTAAAAGGCACTGCTAAAGATACGGTTGGTAATGTAAAAGAGAAAGTACATGAATATAAAGATCATAAAGAGAATAAATAAAACAGAACAAAGATGTATGGTGGTGCAAGTAGGAAGTTACTAGATCCGAGAAAAAAGAATTTGTATTTTATATTTACCTGTAAAATCATTTTAAAACGACAAAAAGATGCCTGAAGGCATCTTTTTGTCTATAAACAACTATTTTACATCTTACTTTGTGAAAATTGGTTTTAGGTCACCTGTATACGGTTCGTGCTCAACAAAGATTTTTATATCTTTTCCATTCGCATCTTTCCCTAGTCTTGTATACGTAAATTTCTCTTTATTTAGCTCAGTAAGTTCAAGAACCGCACCATATTTATTATTTCCTAACGAAACATGGGCCCTTATTTTATTACCATGTACAACATCAAAGAAACCGTAGTCTCCACGACTTTCTCCAGTATTCACATTGAAAAACTCGTATTTATTTGTATTTTTATCGTATTTTGCTAGACTGATTAAGTTTGAGTTATATTTTGTTACATCATTACCCTGTTCGTCTAATACCACAGTTCCGTTCCATAGTGTACTAGATAAAATTTCATCTCCATCAACATCTTTAACTATTTTACCTGTCGAGCTTTCCAAATTTTTATCAGGCCGCGTGAAAGAAAGTTCTTTTTCATGGTACGGAATATGTTCAACAAACACCTCTACATCGTTCCCTTTTACATCTTTCCCCATTCTTTTATATGTAAATTTCTGCTTATCTAATTGCGTTAATTCAACAACAGCTTGATAATTTTGCGTTTCAGAAATTAGCACTCTTTTCTTCCCATCATTCGTTATAAAAAAGGTACCGCTATCATTACGACTCTCTCCTGTATTTGCATTAAAAAATTCATACCTTGCAGTTTTAGCATCATATTTTGCAAGCCCAATGAAATTTTGATTTTCTTTCGTTACATCATTATGATCTTTGTCATAGACTTTTGTCCCTTGCCAATTTGTTTCACCAAGTATGCTAGCTAGTAATTGCCCTTTCGTTTGTTTAGTTTGCTCAGTTCCTTGTATTGCTTTATATAAAAATTGTGCATACTGTTCACGCGTCACATCCATACTTGGAGCAAATTTCCCTTCTCCTACTCCTTTTGCAATATTATTTGTTTGAACAGCACTAATCGCATTTCTTGCCCATGAGTTCGTTGAAACGTCAGTAAAAGTGTGATCACTCTTTGCCTTTAAATGAAAAGCATTTGTAAGAACCTGCGCCATTTCTGCACGTGTTAACGATGCCTGCGGTCTAAAGTTTCCATGCTCATCCCCCTTAAAAACACCCATTTCTGTTAAAGATAAAATTTCCTTTATATAGCTTGTTGAATCTTCACTTACGTCACTGTATGGGTTCTCATAATTTTTGTTTTCTTCCATATTAAAATAACGATACATTAAAGCTGCAACCTGTTCGCGTGTTACGTTATCTCCAAACCCAAATCTTCCATCATCATAGCCAAAAATGATTTTCTTACCTGTTAATTGCTGAATCGCCTCATATGCCCAGTGTCCCTTTGGAACATCTTTGAATACACCAGTATGATTCGTGTTTGCTGTAACCGCTTCTGCTTTCACCTCTCCAGTCGTTTCACTTAATAGACTTCCACCTAAAACTGCTGATATGATACATGTTTTTAAAATTGTTTTATTCATCGCTTTCCAATCCCTTCCTTCATTTAACAAAGAATTACACCACTTATCTTCCAAAATAAGATTCTATGTGAGCAATTCATGTTTTAAATTTTAATTACAGCTAATCGCTTACACCTCCAAGTTTTTTTCGTAGTATCCATAGCTGTTATATATAGGAATTATAAATAGCAACTATAAATTGCCCATAAATAAATTATTAAAAAAAGATAAAATTAAGATAATATATTTTTAATCTCAATCTAAAAAAACGTTATTCTTTCTCATCTAGCTTGTTAAGAAAGAGTAACGTTTTTTAATTCTAGGATCCTGACCAAAAAGAGGTTTTATTTTATATGATCAAAAACAATTTCACGGCCCTTTCCAACCAAAACATCGGAAAGAAGCCGTGGCAAATACTTATTTTATAATTGGAGAAAGTTTACTTCCCTTCATTCTTCTCTAACACATACAAATCTTCTTCAATATTAGATAGTTTCTCTGTTACAAGTTTTCTAGCATCTCCAATTGCTTGATTGTATGCAAATGGTCCTACTAATTTAATCATTTCTTCTATTAAACGCTCTGCTTGAAAGCGCCCAATTTCATCTAAATCTTCTTCAACGAAAAATTGTTGAATTTGTGCTACTAGCTCTTCTTTTTTATCATTTGGTATTTTTATATTCATCATTATTTATTACTCCTCTATATGTAAGATAGTACGTTTCTTAACTCTACCATAGAAAAACGCTTTCCAGGACAACTTTTTGTAACGCCTTCTAGCTCCCTATGACCGAGTATATTTTCTTTCTTTATAGCAAACTGCTTCATAAACATTTTACATAAAGAATATAATGCATTCATTTGTGCGGTAGTTGGATCATATTTATCAAAATTACCCGTCATACATATCCCAATTGTATCTCTATTATTATCTTTCGCATGCGCTCCAATATGTAAACCTCGTCCTTCGACTATAGTTCCATCTTCTTCAATAAAATAATTGTAACCGATCCCGCTCCATCCTCTTACTTTTTGATGAAATTCATGTGTTTTATACACATCCCATCCATCTTCGGATGTATGGTGGATAATCAGTTTGTTTACTTTTTCTAAAGGAACTAATTCATCTTGAAATGTTAAATTAACACATTTAATTTCCATTTGAACATCCCCCTTACAAATCAATAATCATTATTGTTTTATCATCTGGTCTTATTCTCTTTTTCCCTTCTAGCTCTTCAATAATGGCTACATATTCCTTTATACTATTCTTTCTTATATATGCAACAGTTTGTTCGATTGGCCAATCTGGGTGGAATAATCCGTCTGAACAAATAAAAATCCCGCTTACTTCATCTATATGTAATTCACCATATTGTAAATAATGTATCGCTTCTTTCATTCCATTTGCAACGGAATACCCGCCCTGCATATTTGCAAGATAACGATTGTATTTTAACTGTTCTTTCACATTTTGAAAAACATGTTCTTCTGGCACAGATAACCCTCTTTTACGATCTTCTTCTCTCTTCTTTTTTGCTCTTTTACTAATTCCTTCAACCGTGTCTTTCGTTAATACTTGCATCGTTCCATTTTGAAATATTGCGACAATCATACAGTCCCCTAACTGTGCATATTCAATTTTCTCACCAACTATTTGCACTGCCGCAATACATGTGCACCACAAATGCTCTTTCTTTCTCGTATCTACTTCATACTCTAACATTTTGCTTTGCAATGCTTCATTTGCTTTTGCAACTGCAACTGGTAAACTATGATTTTCACGTAATGAAGCAAAATAACTTGCAAATAAATGTGAAGCGATGTATGCTCCATTATGTCCCTTTTCATCACGAAAGGGTACGAGCGGTGTTGCACCGTCACATACACCATAAATCTTTTTTTCTTCATTACAAAAATAAGAATCCTCACATTCTTGCTTCAACGGGCTTTTCTGTTGATATGTTTTTATATTCACAACTGTATCCCCTTTCAAATAATAAAATACTCAAATTCTTTTGATTAATCTAATTTCCCGAAATAAACTGTTTTTACCCAAAACTTTCAATATCATATATAATCTTGAAATAATATGAATTTTTTAGTGAAGGACGGGAAAGAGATGGTCAGATTTCTTGGTGTTATTATTGGTTCTATTATTATTGCGATTGCCTTTAATCTTTTCCTTATCCCCCACAAAATTTTAAGTAGTGGAATTGGCGGAATTGCTATTATTTTAGGGATTGTAACTCCTGTAAACACAGGTATTATTAACTTTGTATTAAACTTACCTATCCTTATTTTAGGATACATAGGTCTTGGAAAAAAAGTCATTTTTAACACTATTATCTCTGTTATTGTATTATCTGTTGCATTATACTACGTCCCAGTGAAAGTCGTCGCAACAGATCCGCTTTTATCATCTATCTTTGGTGGTGTCATTGCCGGAGCTGGTATCGGTCTTGTTTTTAACTGTAATGGATCAACTGGTGGATTTGATATTATCGGTATGTTGTTGTCTCGCAAAAGAGACATTAAACTCGGCGGATTCCTTATTATTTTAAATGCAGTCGTTGTAATAATTGCAGGATTCTTCTTCACTTGGGATGTTGCACTTACAAGCTTACTTTCCATTTATGTAACTGGTAAAGTTATCGATGCCATTCATACGAAACATCGAAAGGTTACACTTATGATTGTAACAAATGAAGCAGAAAAAATGAAAAAACAACTTCTTTCAACTGTTGTACGTGGAATTACATTACTTGATGGCGAAGGTGCTTATTCAAGCGAAAAGAAACGTGTACTTATGACCGTCGTTTCTCGTGAAGAATTGGCAAGTATGAAATTAACAATCTCTGAAATTGATCCTCATGCATTCGTTAACATTACAGAAACGGTTGAAGTATTAGGATTGTTTAGAAAAAGTTAAAAAACTAGGTGAATTTCCACCTAGTTTTTATTTTCCATAAATTCAATTCGATTTCCGAACGGATCTGACACATAAAATCTAATTACATCTGGTCGTGCATGATCATCTATTACTACAATACCTTGCTTTATTAACTCTTGTTTAAATTCATCAATTTTTATAACATAAAAAGCCGGATGCGCTTTTTTTGCTGGGTTGAAGTTTTGCTCAACTCCGATATGAATCTCTTGATTTCCACACTTAAACCAACATCCACCGCGCTTCTTTAATTCCTCTGGCTTTGGTATTTCCTCCATACCAATTTTTTCACCATAAAATTCTCGTGCTTCTTCTTCACATCCTACAGGCGCAGCTACTTGCACATGATCAATCCCTTGAATATAATTTTTCATTTTCTCTCCCCCTCTTCTATCCTAATATTATAAGGAAACCACACCGCTGTAACTTACAAAAGATTTATAAAACAATATAAACTTCCCTTATTACCACCTTATAATCAATTTTCAAAAATAAAGAAAACAAAATTTATTATATAACTTCCATTTTTTATAGAAATACACATTACATCTATATTATAGTTATGAATAGACAAATCTTTTTAGATGCTATTTGTACGGAGGAACTATTATGAGTCGTAAAAAATATTCATCAACTCAAAAAAAACGTCATCCGAACATTTCTAGACGTTTGCAAAAACATATACAAGATTGTTCTTTAACAGAAATGTATGCATCTCTGTTTGAACACAATCCTGATAGTATTATTTCATTAAATTTAGAGGGAGTTATTCTACATATAAATCCTTCTGCCGAAAAAATATTAGGTTACACTTCTTTAGAATTAGAACAGAAAAATATTATCTCTATTTTAGAAGCCCATATTTCTGAGCAAGTATTACAAAATATAAAGAATACGGAAGCGGATAATCAACAAGAGTATATTTTATCTATTTATCATAAAAATGGATTCTTATTAGACGTCGTGACAAAACTAGTTCCTATTTTTGTCCAAAATCGTCTAGCTGGCGTATATGCCATTATGAAACCTCTTGAAAAATCAGAAAGAATTGAGAATATGCTGAAAGAAAGCGAGAAGAGATTACGTACATTAGTGGACTCCATGCCTGCGTTTGTTATATTTAAAGATCATGAAGGACGCTGGCTTGAAGCAAATGACTACGCACTTTCTTGCTTTAATTTCCATCATGTACCTTACCACGGAAAAAAAGATAGTGAACTCATTCAATATAATGAAGCGTACCGAGAAGCTTTTTTACATTGTGAAGAAGTCGACGAACTAGCATGGCAACAAAGACAAATTCTTCATGGTGAGGAATTTATTATTCATAGAGATGATTTCGACCTAATCTTAAGTATATCGAAAGTTCCTCTCTATCATCCTGACGGCTCCCGTAAAGGTCTTATCGTAATGGGAAGAGACGTTACCGAGCTAAAAGAAACAGAAAAATTATTACGAAAATCAGAAAAGCTTGCAGTAGTCGGACAACTGACAGCTGGAATTGCCCATGAAATTCGAAATCCACTCACTTCTCTAAAAGGTTTTCTAACATTGTTACTCCCTGAAATCAATGAGGAGCAGAAATGGTATATCGATGTTATGTTAAGTGAAATTTCACAAATGGAATCTATTACAAGTCAATTTATGGCGATGTCTAAGCCACAAGTATTATCAATCAAAACTTGTAACATACAAGCATTGATTGAAGAGGTAGTTACATTTATTTTACCAAATGCTATTATGCATAGCGTTCACATCATTATGGATCATTTTGATTACGCACATGATATTCAATGTGACGGTAACCAATTAAAACAAGTTTTTATAAATATATTAAAAAATGCGATTGAAGCGATGCCAAATGGCGGAAATATTTTCATCCAAACAAAACCATTAGATGATACTTTCATTTTAATACGGATTATTGACGAAGGTTGCGGTATCCCAGAAGATCGTATTTCTCGTCTAGGCGAACCGTTTTATAGTTTAAAAGAAAAGGGAACTGGACTAGGATTAATGATGTGTTACAAAATAATTGAGGAACATCATGGTAAATTACACATTTCAAGCGAATTAAATAAAGGTACGATCGTTGATATTCAATTGCCACTTTCTTCATCTCATCTTACGATTCAATCGTAAATAATAAAAGAAGCATCTACTAATTGTTAGCAGATGCTTCTTTTTTAAAATGCTTTGTCATACCATTCTTTTGCTTTTTCTACTTCACCCATTGTTAATTGATGCCCTCTATTTTCCCAGTGCATTGTTACGTTTGCAGTTGCACTTTCTAATAACGCCTTCAATTCCTCTGACTCTGCTGATGAACAAATCGGGTCATTTGTCCCGGCAGCGATAAACACGGATTTCTCTGCTAAATTAGGCAATTTCATTCCTCTTCTAGGTACCATTGGGTGATGAAGCACAGCACCTTTCAACGCATTTTCGTAATGGAATAATAAACTTGCAGCAATGTTTGCTCCATTTGAATAACCGATAGCTACAATGTTATTTCTATCAAATTCATATGTTTTTGCAGCTTCATCTAAAAACTCATTTAATTCCTTCGTACGGAAAATCAAATCTTCTTCATCAAAAATGCCTTCTGCCAATCTACGGAAGAAACGTGGCATGCCATTTTCTAATACATTTCCTCTAACACTTAATACAGATGCTTCTGGGTCAATTATTTCTGCAAGTGGTAATAAATCTAATTCATTACCTCCTGTACCATGAAGTAATAACAACACTGGTTTTGACGTATCTTTTCCTTTTTGAAAAACATGTTTCATCATAATCCTTTTCCCCTTTCAATCACTTTAATCTAAATTTCTCACTTCAAATGGTAGAAGTGTTTGTTCAATTTGTTTTCTATGTGATTCATATTGCTCCGGTAACTTTAATTCCTCACCCATCGTCTCTAACGATTCGTCATGAGCGAAACCAGGAGGGTCTGTTGCAATTTCAAATAAAATTTCCCCATGTTCTCTAAAATAAATCGCGTTAAAATAATTTCGATCTTGTACAGGAGTTACGTGATATCCAAAACGAGATACATGCTCTTTCCAATCTAGTTGATCGGCATCGTCACTCGCTCTCCAAGCAATATGGTGAACTGTACCAACACCCATTTGACCACGCCCGATTGTTGACAACCTCAAGTCAATAATATTCCCAATATCAGCAGAAGAACGGAATCGAACAAATTCACCTTCTTCTCCAATTTTCTCAAGACCCATAACATGCTCTAACAATTCAGCAGTTTTTTGAGGTTGTGCAGATAAAAGAACAGCACCGCCAAATCCTTTAATGGCTACTTCTGGCGTAACTTCTCCAAAAGTCCAATTATTTAATTCGCCCTCTTCTCTTTCTACTAATTCTATATGCAAACCATGTGGATCATCAAATTCTAAATACTGCTCTCCAAATCGAGTCATTTTTGTATACGCAACATCGAATTTTTCTAATCTATGTTCCCAAAACTCCATTGCACCTTTTGGTACGACATAAGACGTAATGCCTACTTGACCATCCCCAATAATGCCTTGACGAGCACCAACCCATGGGAAAAACGTAATAATTGTTCCAGGTTTTCCTCCTTCATTCCCAAAATAAAGATGGTAAGTCCCTGGATCATCAAAATTCACAGTCTGTTTCACTAAACGTAACCCTAATACACCAGCATAAAAATCTACATTTTCTTGTGGATGTCCTACGATTGCTGTAATATGATGGATCCCCATTGTTTTCTTTTCCATTTCGTTCACTCCTTTTTAGTCCCTTATAAAAATTTTTATACATTAAAATTCATTATTCATTTTGTCCATACTGCAAAGTAAAATCCGTCATGATAATTTTATCTCGAATTCGAGATATCGATTATGAAATCACACATAAATGTCTAGTTTATCAAAATTATCTCAAATTCGAGATAATTCCTAAAAAAATATTTACTCCATTTGAAACCTTTATTCAAAGCACAAATTACTTCGAACTCAAATTTATTATAAGTTACTTACTTTTAGTTGTCAACAAGTTCCTTATCTTCATTTTAAATAAAAAGAGAGTAAACGCCAGTTTACTCTCTTCGCTAATTATTTTGTTTCCTCTTCCAGCACTGCTTCCATCTCATTAAATTCACGATGAATTGCTTTCACTGGTTCTTTCGTTACTAAACTTACAATAATAACAGCTAATAAGCTACAGAAGAATCCAGGTACCATTTCATACATAGTCGCTTTTAAACTTGGAATTTGTACCCAAGTAATTACAACTACTGCACCTACAATCATACCGGCAAGAACGCCCCATTTGTTCGTTCTCTTCCAATATAAACTTAATAAAATAGCGGGTCCGAATGCTGAACCAAATCCTGCCCAAGCATAACCGACAAGTGTTAAAATTGTATCACTTGGATGATACGCTAAAGCAACTGCAATCATGGCTACTACTAATACTGACAGCCTACCGATAAATACAAGTTCTTTATCACTTGCGTTTCGACGGAAAAATGTTTTATAGAAATCTTCCGTTACTGCACTTGAAATAACAAGTAATTGCGAGGAGATACTACTCATAATCGAAGCTAAAATAGCTGATAATAAAAACCCAGTAATGTACGGATGGAATAGAATGTTTGAGAATGTTACAAAGACCATTTCTGGGTCTTGTAACGTTGCATTATTTTTAGCGTAATAAGCAATACCAATTAGACCAGTAAGCATTGCACCTATAATTGAAATCGTCATCCAACCGATACCGATTCTACGAGAAGTTTTTAAATCTTTAATAGAAGTAATTGCCATAAAGCGGACAATAATATGCGGTTGTCCAAAATACCCAAGACCCCATGCTAAAAATGAAATAATCCCAAGAATTGTTGTCCCTTTAAACATATCTAAATGCGATGCATCAACTTGCTTAATTGTATTGAATGTTTCTGTTACACCGCCCACATCTGTAAAAGCAACAATTGGCACTAATACAAGAGCAATAAACATAATACAGCCTTGCACAAAGTCGGTCCAACTTACTGCTAAAAAGCCACCGAATAGTGTATAAGCAACTACGACACCGACAGTTACAAATAAACCAATTTTATAATCAAGGTTAAAAGAATTTTCAAACAAACGTCCACCTGAAACTAAACCAGCCGACGCATAAAATGTGAAAAATACTAAAATGACGATAGCGGAGACAAAACGAAGTATTTTCGTACGATCTTTAAATCGATTTTCTAAAAAGTCTGGAATCGTAATTGAATCATTTGCCACTTCTGTATACGTTCGCAAACGCGGGGCAATAACTAAATAGTTTGCATAAGCACCTATTAATAAACCTATCGCAATCCATACACTTGATAATCCTGTTGCATACATCGCACCAGGTAATCCCATTAGCATCCAACCACTCATGTCAGAAGCACCAGCTGATAAAGCTGTAACTGCTGGACCGAGTCCCCTTCCGCCTAACATATAATCTGATAAATCGGATGTCTTCTTATAAGACCAATAACCGATATACAACATACCTGCCATATAAATAGCAAGCGAAACCATAATTTCAATCTTCACAAAATCTCTCCCTTAGTTACATAAGCCATTCAAAATTTCGAAAAATGACTTTTTCTATTTTCTTGTTTTCGCTTATGGTTCCCTACCTTATCAAACATTTTTTGTTCTTTCAAGTGAACAAGCACTTTTTACTACATGTAAAAACCTTTATAAATGCCTTTATCACAGTGGATTACCCCGCTTTCAAAATGAATTAAAGTAAAAATATTCAGAAAACAAAACAGGCACTTCTTCGCTCCTCATTTCCAAATTAAAAAGCCATACAATTGTATGACTTTTAATCTATTAAACGTAGCTTATCTATTTACTAGTTGGAAACAATTCCGAAAGAGGCACCACCCGCCCCACCTCATCTTTAAACACAATATGCTCTCTCGTTAAATGACGCGGACTCTTGACTCCCGCTGCTGCCGCAAGTGAGAACAAACTATATCTCATACTAACAACATAATTCATTACGCGCCATTTCTTCTCATACGGATCTAACGCTTTTTGATAATGAGGATTCGTCGTCGCCACACCAGACGGACATTGCCCCGAATTACATTGGAGCGCCATAATACAGCCACTTGCCATCATAAACCCGCGTGCTGAATTTATAGCATCTGCACCAATAGCTAAAGCAATTGCCACTTTATCTGGTGTAATTAATTTCCCCGAGGCAAACACTTTGAATTTGTCCCGAACATCATAATGATTCGCTGTATCAATACAAGTTAGTAACGCTGGAATAAGGGGCATTCCCATACTATCTGCCATCGATTTATACGTTGCTCCTGATCCACCTTCTGAGCCATCAATTGTAATGAAATCTGGATAGATGTTTAACTCTTTCATCGTTTTGAATAAATCTTCCAACGGCTCCTGCTGTCCAATTACAATTTTCATACCGACTGGTTTACCGCCATTTTCTTGCAAACGCTGAATAAAATAAAGTGTATCCGCAGCATTATTTAAAAATGTAAATCGATTCGGTGAATTAATTGTCTCTCCTTCTCGTACATTACGAACAGAAGCAATCTTTGCATTTACTTTTTGTCCTTCTAGATGGCCACCACGTATTTTCGCACCTTGCCCAAATTTCAATTCGAATGCTTTAATATTGCTTTCTTTTGCTTTCTCCATGAATTTCTCCATTGAAAACTTACCATCCTCATCACGGTAACCAAATAAACCTGGACCAATTTGCGCAACGATATTCGCACCTGTATGTAAATGTTCCGGTATTACACCGCCTTCTCCTGTATTAATCCATGAACCGCCAGCCAGCTTCGCGCCAAAACCACTCGCTAAAATATAATTTTCGCCAATCGCACCGTAAGAAGTTGCTGATGCGCCAAACATGCCATACAGTTTCCATGGATATTTACGATTTTCACCGACGATAACCGCATCGTCTTCTTCATATAACCACAGATTCGTTGTATCCGCTGTCAATTTTTCTCTCCGTGAAAATAACCCTTCTTTATGAATTACATACTTTTTCCCTTCACGTTCTTGCGCTACATTCACACTTAGTTCATCTGTTAATATTGGAAATAATGTATTAGCAATATAATAGCCAGATGCATCAAAATCTCGTTTTGATCCGAAACCAAGTATTTCAGAACGGTACTTTGCTAGAAACATTACACTTTGAAAATCATAACGTGAAAAAGGCTTCCCGTCCGTATCATGATCAAACCAATATTGCCTAAATTCCGGCCCTATCTTTTCAAGTAAATAACGCATTCTTCCTAAGTATGGATGTAACTTTAATATAGAATGATGCGTCCGTTTTTTAATAAAAAATGTAATAATAAAAAAAATGATTAATAGTAGCATTAATAAGAGCAATATACTAATAATAATGAGTAGCGTTTCACTCATCCCGCTTCCTCCTATGAAAATCCATAATAAAAGGAGAACACCTGATGTGTTCTCCTTTTATCTTTATTCAAATTAATGTAGCAAGATGCTCTTTCGCATCATATTCAACTAAACTTTCAGCATTTTTAATTCGATGAACAAAATCTGGATTAGCAATTAAAGGTCTTCCAAATGCCGCTACATCAAGCGTTCCTTCTTGCAGTGCTTCTTCAGCCTCTTTCGGATTTAAATTCCCTACTCCTACGATCGTACCATCCCAATATTTTCTTACTAATTGATGAAAATTCTTTCCGTCAGCAATAACTGCCGTATAATTCATCGTTGAAGGGTGAATCATCGTTAATCCAACTTCTTTAAACATATTTACAAACGTTTCAATTGCAAGCTCAGGGTTTTCCCACATATAAGTAGGATTATCACCTTTGAAAGCAGAAAAGCGAAGAAGTGTTTTATCAGCCCCAACAGCTTCTATTACAGCCTCCGTTACTTCTTTCATAAACATTAACCTTTGCTTTAATTCTCCGCCGTATTTATCAGTACGCTTATTTGCAAACTCATAAGTAAATTGATCGATTAAATATCCGTGTGCACCGTGAATTTCTACTCCATCAAATCCAGCTTCAATTGCATTCTTCGCAGCTCGTGCGTATTGACCGATAACTTCTTGTATTTCTTCTAACGTCATTGCTTCTGGCGTATCAAATGGTTTACGAAAACGCGGAACATTTCCCTCTGCAGCGATAGCAGACGGTGCTTGCGGCATTTGCCCACCAATTATCTCGTGATGACTCATACGACCAACATGCCATATTTGAGCAATAATCGTTCCGCCCTCTTTATGTACTGCCTCTGTAACAGGCTTCCACGAATCGATTTGTTCTTGTGTATAAATCCCAGGTACTCCTGGATTACCTTTTGCCCTTGGGCTAATGACGATTCCCTCTGTAATAATTAATCCAACTCCATCAGCGGCACGTTTTCTATAATACTCTACTACATCAGCACCAACGACTCCTGTTTCATGATTTGCGAAACATCTCGTCATCGGTGCCATTGCTATGCGATTACGAAGAGACCAAGGTCCAATTTGAATCGGATTAAATAACTTTATTTCTTCAATATTTTCAAAAGATCCCCACGCGTTTATATTTGTTCCTTCATAAATACTTGCTGCTTTATTATTTGAACTTGCCATTTTTCTTCCCCCTAAAAAAATTCTTACTATAAACGCATCATACTTACTTTTAGATAGTAACGTCAATTTATACGCCTTTACCATCAAACATTCGAATATCAAAAAATAGAATGATACAACTAAAAAAAGGTTTCCTAGGCAGGAAACCTTTTTTTGTTGACCATATATGGCTAACAATTCGTTTATCTCTTCACATAAAAAAAACTTTAACAATAGTGGTGAAAGTAATTCGGTATTCTTCTAAAAATAATAACTTATAAACCTAAAACAATGAAAGCCCTACCTCTCTTTCATCCTTACGGCTCCTCGTCCGCGCCAGTGTGAATCAGGATTGCAAAAATCAAGTAACTATTCTATCGAAGTGTTTGATTAAACTTCGAACATTCGTAAAGAATTAAAAAATAAAAATGGATTTGATTGTAGTAATAACAAAAGAGGTTAATGCTCTAAAAGTGGTTTGAAAGAGTTGAATGTCTTTGAAAGGATTAATTTTCTATAATTATGCTCCCAAAAAATTCAAAATCTTTTTTGGGATGTAATACATTATTTGTAATGAATCTTAACAAAAGCTTTTTATTTGACTTTCTGTGATACCTTCAATTAATCCCAGTTCACTAATCAAAAATTCGTGTGCGTTATCTAACATTTTCTTTTCGCTTGCATTAAGTGCTTTTTCTTTCTGCATACGTAATAAATCACGTACAACTTCAGCACCTTCTTGTATTTTACCCGTCTTTATTTTATCAGTGTTCAATTTATACCTTTGTTTCCACGTAAGTAATCTATCAGATTCTCCATGTTGAAAAATATCCAATATGTGTGCTATTGCCGTTATATCCGTGACTGGTCGTATATTTGAGCTCAATATTCTCCCTGCCGGAATCATTACTTCCATGTTACTACCCGACATTTTTATAACATAATACTGTTGTTTTTCTCCTGCGATTTCCTTCTCTTCTATGGCTTTAATTATACCTGCTCCGTGCATTGGATAAACAATGTTATCGCCAATTTGAAACAAATAATCCACCTCCATATATGGTAACCTTCTCAATCTTAACACACAATTGATTTTTTAGCAAAATTTTTATTTTATCATAAAATTATTTTTCATGTCAATCCTTTCGAACTAAGAAAATAAATTCGTAAAATATCACTAAAAACCCGCAATCTTATTAACTTTTCCACACATATATACATTCTAATTTTACCTTCTCTTTTTACATAAAAACACATTACTACATATAAGTAGTAATGTGTTTTTTATACGGAATCGTTAAACATTCCCTATTAATTTCACGCCTATATACTAACCTGCTTTTGGACTGTCTCTCTCGCTAAAAGAAAACTCATAATCACTTGCGCGGCTACTCGACTCGTCATATCCCTAAAATCAAGCGTTGGATCAATCTCTACAATATCCATCCCTTGAACGAGCGGTTCTTTACCAAGAAATTCAATCACATCAAGTAAAGTCGTACTATCCATTCCTCCAGGACCAATTGCTGGACAACCTGGTGCAAATGCTTGATCTAGTACATCCATATCAAGAGAAATGTAAATAGAAGTCACACCTTGCTTTCTTAATACTTCAATACTTTCCGTCATAATATCTTTGATTTCTCGCTCTCGTACATCTTTCATTGTATACACTGTCACGCCATGTTCTTTTGCATATTCATGGTACGCTCGCGCATTTGAAAAATTGCGAATTCCGATTTGAACGAGTTGTTTCCCTGTAATGACACCATTTTCTAGTAAACTACGGAACGGTGTACCATTTGATGGGCCACCATCATCTAAATTACGTAAATCATGATGGGCATCAAATTGAATAATCCCGACCTTTCCTTTACTGTTTGCAAATCCTGTTATACTTGGAAAACTAATCGAGTGATCACCGCCAAGAACGATTGGTATCATGCTCGGATTTACTTTCGTAATATGACCAACTGTTTTTGCAATTCTGTTATGACTTTCTTTTATATCTGTCACATGCATCGTAATATCACCGCAATCATATAAGACACTTTCTTTCATGTCGTGCTCTTCTGTAATTGCGTACGTGCTATACGCATCTAACATCGCACGAATTGTTTTTGGAGCAAAGCTCGCTCCTGAATGACTAATAGATGGTTTAGAAAGGGGTGCTCCAATTAAGGCAGCACCGAATATTTCTACACCTTCCTCCCAATCTTTAATCATCTCACTCCATTTCGTCACTTCACGATCGATAAACTTTGTATTCTTCTTTAAATAGTGGCCGTGCTCCACGATTGTTCACCTCTTGTATATGCAATATTACCATTCTTCCATACTGTATTCACATGACTTACGCCGTAATGATACGGTACGTAAGCATAATTATAAGCATCCCATAAAACTACATCTGCCTTGCGACCAACTCTAATTTTCCCAGCTACATCACCTCGTTTAATAGCATAAGAAGAGTTAACTGTTACCGCGTTCCAAACTTCTTCTGGTGTCATTTTCAACTTCAGCATTGCAATGCTCATAATAAGCTGAATGTTTTCAGTTGGACAGCTACCTGGGTTAAAGTCTGTTGCTAACGCAACTGCAACACCTTCATCAATCATTTTACGACCGCGCGCAAAGCTTTCTTTATTTAAATAGAAAGTTGTTCCTGGTAATAAGGTGGCTACTGTATTAGAGTTTGCAAGCATTTCAATTCCTTTATCAGAAGCACCAACTAAATGGTCGGCTGATGCTGCACCAATTTCAGCTGCTGCTTCCGCACCACCAAGTGGGTCGATTTCATCTGCATGAATTTTCACATCAAAGCCAAGTTCTTTCGCTTTTAATAAAAACTCTTTTGATTCTTCGACAGAGAACACACCTGTTTCGCAGAAAATATCAACGAATTCAGCTAATTGCTTCTCTTTCATTTCTGGCAATAAGTCTAACATCCATTGTAAAAATTCTTTCGATCTACCTTTATACTCTTTCGGAACTGCATGAGCACCTAAAAATGTGGAAACTAAATCAATCGGATGCTCTTTTTGTAATTGTGCAGTTACCTCTAATTGTTTCCATTCCGTCTCATCATCTAATCCGTAACCACTCTTCGCTTCTACAGTTGTAACTCCGAAAGATAGCATACGGTCTAAATGGAATTTCGCTTTTTGAACAAGTTCCTCTTTCGACGCTTTTTTCGTTGCATTTACGGTTGAAAGAATACCTCCGCCTTGTTCTAAAATTTCCAAATATGGAACTCCTTGTAATTTTAGTGCGATTTCATTTTCACGAGATCCACCAAATACAAGGTGAGTATGCGGATCAACAAGACCAGGAGAAACCATTTTCCCGCCGCAATCAATAACTTCTTTCGCTTGTAGTCCTTTCGCTTCTTCCGCTGTTCCAACGAAAGTAATTACACCATTTTCAATTCCAACCACACCGTTTTCGATAACAGGAAGCGTGTTCATCGCTTCCCGTCTTAACAAGCCATCTTCTTGATCCATTGTTAGTAATTGACCGATATTTATTAGTAAAGTGTCCAGCATGTTTTCTCCTCCTTATTTCATCATTGGAATGTTTACGCCTTTTTCTTTCGCAGTTTCCACAGCTAAGTCATATCCTGCATCAACGTGACGAACAACACCCATACCAGGATCAGAAGTTAATACGCGCTCAATACGTTTAGCTGCTGCTTCTGTTCCATCTGCAACGATAACCATTCCAGCATGAAGTGAATAACCCATACCAACGCCGCCACCGTGGTGAACAGATACCCAGCTTGCACCGTTTACACTGTTAATTAATGCATTTAAAATTGGCCAGTCTGCTACTGCATCACTACCGTCTTTCATCGCTTCTGTTTCACGGTTTGGAGATGCTACTGATCCGCAATCTAAATGGTCACGGCCGATAACGATTGGTGCTGATAATTCACCATTTGCAACCATTTCATTAATGATGCGACCAAATTTCGCACGCTCACCGTAACCAAGCCAACAAATACGTGATGGAAGACCTTGGAATTCAACTTGCTGACGAGCCATACGAATCCAGTTACATAAATGCTCATTGTCAGCGAATTCACGTAAAATTACTTCGTCTGTTTTATAAATATCTTCTGGATCACCAGAAAGTGCTACCCAGCGGAATGGTCCTTTTCCTTCGCAGAATAATGGACGGATAAATGCCGGAACGAATCCTGGGAAATCAAACGCATTTTTCAAACCTTCATCGAAAGCAACTTGGCGAATGTTATTTCCATAATCAAATGTAATTGCGCCTTTTGCTTGCATAGCAAGCATTGCTTCTACATGTTTTGTCATGCTTTCTTTTGATAATTGTACGTAACGTTCTGGATCTTCTTCACGAAGTTTTGCTGCTTCTTCTAATGTGTAGCCTACTGGAATATAACCGTTTAATGGATCATGAGCAGATGTTTGATCCGTAACTAAATCTGGCGTAATATTACGCTTCACTAGCTCTGGTAAAATTTCTGCCGCATTTCCTAATAAACCAATTGAAATTGGTTCTTTCTTCTCTTTATACTCGTTCGCAACTGCTAATGCTTCTTCTAACGATTCTGTATACATATCACAATATCTCTTTTCAATACGACGATCGATGCTGCGCTTATCAACATCAATAGCAATAACAACACCGCCGTTCATCGTTACAGCAAGAGGTTGTGCACCACCCATACCACCTAAACCAGCAGTCAGTGTTATTGTACCTTTTAATGAACCATCGAAATGTTGACGTGCCGCTTCTCCAAACGTTTCATATGTTCCTTGTAAAATACCTTGTGTTCCAATATAAATCCAGCTTCCTGCTGTCATTTGTCCGTACATCATAAGACCTTTTTTCTCTAGTTCACGGAAGTGATCCCAGTTCGCCCACTTCGGTACTAAGTTTGAGTTCGCTAAAAGAACGCGTGGTGCATCTTCATGTGATTTAAAGATTGCAACTGGTTTTCCTGATTGAACAAGTAATGTTTCATCGCTTTCTAACGTTTTTAATGAATCTACAATCGCCTGATAACTTTCCCAGTTACGAGCTGCACGGCCAATTCCGCCATATACAACTAATTCTTCTGGTTTTTCAGCAACTTCAGGATCTAAATTGTTCATTAACATACGAAGTGCAGCTTCTTGAACCCATCCTTTCGTTTGTAACTCAGTACCTCTTGGCGCGCGAATTGTTTGTTTTACTTTTTCCATTTCAATCTCTCCCTTTTCTCATTTTATAGTGCTGCGTTTACATCTAATCTTTCTTTTATCGAATAATTCGTTTTTAACCAATACGCAATATTTTCAATATCCGTTGAGAATATACGGTCATTAGTAATAGAAGGTACTTGCTGACGACCTTGATGGTAGAAGCTCTTTGTCACTGTACTCATGTTTTCAATACCGCGATATTCTGCAGCTTGCATCGCACAAATCATTTCAATTGAAAGAACACGTCTTACGTTTTGAATAATTTGATGTGCATGGCGTGAAGCGATTGTTCCCATACTTACGTGGTCTTCTTGGTTAGCTGATGACGGGATTGAATCAACACTTGCCGGATGTGCTAACGTTTTATTTTCAGAAACAAGTGACGCTGCTGCGTATTGCATAATCATTGCACCAGACTGAAGTCCTGGTTCTGGACTTAAAAATGGAGGTAAATCATTTAATTGCGGATTTACTAAACGTTCAATTCGACGCTCTGAAATATTTGCAAGTTCCGCCATTCCTACTTTTAGGAAGTCCATCGCAAACGCAATCGGTTGACCATGGAAATTACCACCCGAAATTACTTTTTCCCCACCATCAAAGATTAACGGATTATCTGTTGCTGCATTCATTTCAATTTCTAATTTTTCTTTCACATAATTTAAAACTTGCCAAGAAGCACCGTGTACTTGCGGGATACAGCGAAGTGAATAGGCATCCTGTACTCGTAGTTCTCCTTGTTTTGTTGTTAATTTACTATCATGAAGGATGTCACGAATTCTGCTCGCTACTTCCACTTGCTCTTTATAACCACGTGCTTTATGAACATTTTCATCAAATGCATCAATAATGCCTTGTAACCCCTCGATTGTCATCGAAGCAATGAATTCCGCTTGATAAGCAGTTGCTTCAGCTTCTATATAAGAAAGAACTCCTTGCGCTGTCATTGCCTGCGTACCATTGATTAATGCAAGCCCTTCTTTCGCTTCAAGTTCAATCGGCTCAAGACCTTCTTCTGTAAGAGCCACCATCGCATGAACGCGTTTCCCCTTATAGAACACTTCACCTTCTCCTAATAATACAAGTGCAAGATGAGATAAAGGTGCTAAATCACCACTCGCACCAAGTGAACCTTGTTGCGGAACGACTGGGTGAATTTTGCGATTTACAAACTCAAGAAGCATATTTACAACAAGCGGTCTAACGCCAGATACGCCTTTAAGCATCGTGTTCGCTCGTAAAATTAACATACCGCGCGATACTTCTTCAGGGAATGGATCACCTATCCCGCATGCATGTGACTGAATTAAATTGTGTTGAAGTGCCTTTACATCATCTTTTTGAATAAGCACGTCACTGAACTTTCCAAATCCAGTTGTAATACCGTAAACTACTTTTCCGTCTTCTACAATTTTCTCAACTACTTCGCGGCACTCCGCCACCTTTTGCATACTATTTGGACAAGCTGTTACACCTTCTCCTTCAAGTAACAACCTCTTCATTTCTTCAATTGTCAATGTGTGTCCTGTTAACGTAATCATTCTTTTTCCTCCTTAAAAAGGCAAAAGGGGACCTTATCTTTTTAAGACAGACTTCTGTCCTAAAAAAAGTAAGGCCCCCTTCTAACTAATAGACTATGGGCAAATCATATGTGATTAATTCCTAAACCAATCGCCTCATGCTCAGATCCTTTTACAGGTGCACCAATCGTTCCATATAATGCAACAGCAACCCATTCGCCTTCTTTTTTTCCGTCGTATGGTGTACCGCGCACAATCGCAAATCGAAGTCCTACTGTACGAAGAACGTCTGCTAACTGAATTTGACCTCTCGTCACTCCGTACAAAGCTTCCATAATTGCATGATAAAGTGCATGTGTTTCTCTGTAAACGTCTGTTTCAATAACTTGGTTGCTCTTAGCCGCTGTTTCCATTGCTGCTACAACTTTTTGCGAATTCATCGAACCCACTTTCCCAGTACAATACTTCCAACCTTTTGGAATAGATAATACAGGGCTTTCATTCTCATCCGCAAGTGCCAACAGCATGGCCATACGACCAATTCGATGTGTTCCTTGAAGAAGCATGTGACTCTCTCATTTCTTTTAATTATTTGAATATTTCTTAATTTAAGAATATATGAAAACGGTTAAATCGTCAATAGTTTAAACTCACATTCAAACATTTTTTTCATCTTCTCCATTTGTGTACACAAATGATTTACACAATTTTTTCAGGCGTGCTATAGTCTCACTAACAGATGCAAAGGGGCGATATTTCAATGACGAAGCGAAAAGATATTCATTTTCGAATTGAAGAAAAATTACTTGAAAGGTTTGAATCTGCACTTCAATATGAAGGTTTAAAGAAAACCGACGTATTAACACATGCTATTCAGCAATTTTGCACGAAGGTGGAATGTGAAAAAATGAATGATGTAAAACGCCAATACAACGTAAGCAACCATTTACAAATACGTATCGATACGCATAAACATTACGAAGAAAAACAAGTGAATTTAGATGAACTCGTCACGGAACATTTACAACTTCAAGGAGACGAAAAAATATTAGAGGTTGGATGCGCTAACGGGAATTTTCTTTCTCTTTTACAAACTAACGGGCATAAAGGACAACTAACCGGTTTTGATCAATCAAAAACGATGCTTTCTGAAGCTGCAATAAAGAATAGCATAATTGAATGGAAACTAGGTGATGCTGGTAAACTCCCTTTCGAAGCTAATTGCTACGACTGGATCGTCGCAAGACATATGTTATATCATATGAAAGATGTCGAAAAAACAATTCAAGGATTCCATAAAGTAATTCGTCCTGGTGGCTCACTTTTAGCTACAACAAATTCTGACACCACATTATCTCGTATCGTTGAAATGTGCAACCGCATGCTAGACGCATTTGATCTACCGAAAACAACATCATCAGTCACTTCATTTTGTTTAGAAAATGGTAAAGAGATATTACAATCTGTTTTTCCAACTGTCGAAGAAACTATTATTCATAATGCACTCGTTTTCCATCATGCTACTCCAATTGTAAACTATATTTCTAGCATGTTTCCGTCACTAAATATACCTGATAATACATATCTTCACGTCGAAATGAAGGAATGGCTAAAAGAAGAAGTAGAAAATGAATTGGCAATTCATAACGGTATATGGCGCGATCCGAAAACGTTAGCCATTTATCGATGTCAAAAAGAAAAAAGCTAGCATTCGCTAGCTTTTATACATTCTCAGGTAAAAGTTTCTCCATCATCACATTGCCCTTACCACCATAAAAATTTATATTATGTTCGTTCGCTACTCCAAAATAAGAGGCAATCGCTATTCCAAATGGTACAAATGCATGCCCCTGTGCTGTAATAACATTTGAGTGTTGCACAACTTCTTCATACACAAAATTTTCTACTGGAAAACAATCTAATTTTTGATAATCGATAGTCACCGTATACGAGATTTCTTTACATAAGCCTGCTTTTGCTAGCGCATACGGTCCAGCACAAATAGCAGCTACTAATTTTTCTTGTTCATAAAATTGACAAATGACTGTAAAGAGTACTTCTGCATCCTTCATATGTATTGCATCTCCACCTGGAATAATAATCCCCTCATATTCTTCTACACGCACTTCACTTAATTCTATATGTGGTTGCACTTGCAAACCTGTTTCACTTATAATCAATTCTTTTGTTACACTCGCTGTAATAATTTCAAATTTATTTTTCAGCAATGCCGTAGCTACCGTTATTTCAAACTCCGCAAATGTTGGGTACACAAATAAAAGTATTTTTTTCATAACCCTCTCTCCTTCAACCATCTCATAAAATATGTCTCTAATTCGTCCATTGTTAACCTATTCGTGTCCACATAAGTTACAGGAAATTGTTTATACCATTCCTTTTCAGTTTCTACTAATTTAAATTGCTCCTCAAATGTACTTCTATTTCTTGTCCTATCACTATTTTTTCTATCATATACATTCTTTTTCGTGACATCTAAATAAAATATCGCATCTGAGCGGCATTCTCTTAATTGATATAATTCATCTTTCAATTCAGTTTCTATATCCCACTCTTTTCCTATAATTGTTGGATAAAAAAGTGTGTAAAACTCAATATCTTCTGGTCCACGATCAAAAATTAAAACTGAATCTTTCGCATTTTGAAACTCCTTTATTTTTGCTTCCATAAACATTTTTTGGTTTATAATAAATCCTTCTTTTGAATTCATATCCAATTTTAATTGTTTTCGCTTTTCTACAATTGGATATGGATTTTCATATATAACTGAAAGTCCACATCGCTCTAACCTTTTAGCCAATGTTGTTTTTCCACTTGCCATCGGTCCTTGGAGTGAAATTACATATGCCATTCCTCTCATTCCCTTGCAATTTAGTACATCTATAATATACAGAATTTTCAATACTATCAACAATATATATATCATCTTGTTTCTTATTCTTATCTAACTTATAATAAAAAATAGAGATTATGACGGATGCATCAATAATGTAAGCTTGGAAATCCAAGCTTACATTATTTTTTGCTTTCCCTTTTCTAATAAAAAGAGTATACTAGTTTAGAACGTATGTTCTTAATGATTACATACAGTAAGGAGATAGAACAATGGTATACGATACAAAAGCAATTTCTTGGAATGAGTCTTTAAAACAACTTCAACGCCGCTATACAAACAAACAAGTTGACCGAAAAGAATTTGAGGATATTGAACTGATGGAATTCTTCCGCGATAACGACTACATTTCTTTACCTACACATATAAGCGGCCTATCAACAGCACGTTTTACTTCTTACTCTATTTTCACAACTGAAGATAAAGATCGTAAAGTTGGCACATTAATCATTGAATATGTAGAAGATGATAATAATAATTTATGTGTGGAACAACTATACTTCGTTTAAATGATAACGCTTGGTCAAAATGACCAAGCGTTCTTGCTTTCTATGAATCTCACTGTTTATAATATGAATAATAGAAAACCGCAATCATTAAGGGGGGATATACTTGCTCGAAGGATGGTTCAGTTGGTTTATTGTGCTATGGACTGTTATTTTATTAGGACTTATGTCTATCGGTGGATATTTTATGTTCAGAAAATTTTTAAAACGATTACCGAAAGAAGATGGGATGTCCATTTTAGATTGGGAAGAGCACTATATTAATAAAACTAGGCATTTATGGGATGACGAACAAAAAAAATTGTTAGAAGAGCTCGTAAGTCCTGTTCCAGAACTATTTCGCGATGTTGCTAAATCAAAAATCGCTGGTAAAATCGGAGAACTTGCATTACAAGAAAAAGCCTCTCAAATTACACAAGATTTAATCATTAAAGGATATATTATTGCTACACCGAAGCGTGATCATAAATTTTTAGTAAAAAAACTACAAGAAAAAGAGATTGATTATTCTCATTATGAATCTTTACTCACAAAATCCTCATCGTAAAAAAGATTGCTAGCCTATAGCAATCTTTTTTAACTTACAGTTACCGATTTTACAGCTGTTAATCTAGCTTCTGCCAAGTCGATTTGTAATCCAACCGCACTTGTATAAATCGTATCGCCTGTACCTGTAATGTTTACTTGTGTAGATGTCGTATTTGGTGCAATAGAACCTGTTGCATTTACATTTGTAATATCAAATTCAGCTCTCGCATTTGCATTAGTAGTTGTTCCAGAAAAATTCCGATCTGCAAAACTACCTATTTTATTTAAATTTCCATTAATGTCATTCACTTGCCCTCTAAAAAAATTCCCCGACGGATTATTCGGTCCCGTTAATGTTACAGAGTTCAATTGAAAGTTATCTCCTGTAAAATTCGGATCACCATTCACTGCCATTACAAAACTCCTTGCCGTCACCGTTCCTGTAGCTGGTGTAAAGAATCCTGAAAGAGTTTGTGGTGTCCCTGATAATAAAAAACCTGGAAATAAACTCACATTTCTCATCGGATATGAGGAATCACGATATACAACAATTAACGACCATCCTGCACCATAACCCACTGGCTGACGCGTAGGTAATCTTGTTACGCTATATCTTCCTGCTGCTCGGTTAGGTAACCCTTGTAGTAACGATGTAACATCTGCTGCTCGATTATAAACATTGGCTATGAAAGGTAAATTCGTCCCTCCTGATGACCACGCTGAATTTATTGTCACTTGTGTACTCGTTCCATCAGGCGTAACTAAATTTGGTGGATTCGCATCAACAACAGCGTTTGTAACAGCCGTATCTAACCCACCTGACCAAACAAGTAATGCAAAATCTACAACCGCCGTAACAGGAACAATAGTAGTTGACGGATTTAATTCAGCCCATGAACCATCTAGCGTCCAATCATTTGTCGTACCTCCAAATGTATTTGGATCTGTTGAAGAAGGAACCCCTCCAAAAGTTAAGTCAGTATTTAATGTAATAAGTGCATTGTAAGCAAAGTTTGTATTAGCAGTACCACGCATTCCCATCGTATTGCCTGTGTGTATCATAAATAAGTTATCATTTTTACCGTAAGCTTGAACAAAAGCCAATAGAACTCACTCCTATTAGGATAAAAATTTTCATTAACTTTTCCTATTATTTCAACTTACAGTTACTGATTTTGTAGCAGTTAAACGTGCCTCCGCTAAATCTATTTGCAAACCAACAGCACCAGCGTAAATATAATCGAATGTATTTGGGATATTAACCGTAGTAGAAGTGGATGCAGCTGCTAATACGCCATTTGCAGGTACATTTGTCACATCAAATTCCGCACGACGGTTAGTCGCAGAAGTACCAATTGGCATATTTCTATCCCCAAAACTTCCAACTGTATCTAAATTTCCTAAATAATTATTTACCTGTGAAGCAAAAAAGTTGTTTATTAAATTATTAGGTCCTGAAAGTCCAGTACCATTTAAGTTAAATCTATCACCTGTCGCATCTGTATCACCATTAATTGCCATTGTAAATACACGAGCATTAACCGGCGATACAGCTGGAGTGATGAAATTTGAAATCGTCGCTGTCTCACCCAATGTAGAAATAAGTAATCCACTATATAAACTAACATTCCTAACAGGATATGAATTATCACGATACACAACAACTAATGCCCACCCTACCCCTGTTCCTTGCAAAGGTGGATTTGTCGTTGGAACACGTTCTACAAAATAATCACCTACAGCACGACCAGGGAGCCCTTGAAGAATACTTGTTACATTAGCTGCACGTGTATAAATCGTACCTTGAAATGTCCCACTCGATCTTGTTTCTCCCCACGCAGGCGTACTTGTAATAGTATGAGTCACATCATCCGGGGTTCTGAATGTCGGAGTATTCGCATTTACTACCGCTTCTGTAACAGTTCCTCCCAATGTTCCTTGCCAAACTAACATTGCAAAATCTACAGTGGCTGTTGCTGGTACGTCTGCTAGTGAAGGATTTAACCTTGCCCAAGAACCATTTAATGTCCAATCATTCGTCGTTCCTGCGAAAGTTAACGGATCTGTAGAAGACGGAACTCCTGCAAAAGTTGATCCAGTATTTCTTGTAATTAATGCGTTGTATTGATAAGCCGTCGCTGTTGTAATACCACGCATACCTACTGTATTTCCTGTATGCACCATAAATAAAGAATCCGTTTTCGTATATGTTTGTACGAAAGCCAAAAATTTCACTTCCTTCCTATGAAAATAAATATTTCCTCGCTATTTCATTTAATGCGAGCAAAACGAAAAAGTTCCATTTATATACGTACGAGCTCATTTAGGAAAAAAAAGCCTTTGCCTATTCCTATTCATTTATATTTGAATAGGATGCAATGACGAGCTCATTTTCCATGAATTTTTATGAATAGAATCATTGATCGGATTTAAATTCATTTAGAAAGGACGAATCTAATGGCAATAGCAACAATAGGAAGTCGTTTAACCTATACAATCGTTGTCCAAAATACTGGAACACTTCCTGCCGAAAACGTTACATTTACAGACCCTATACCAGCTGGCACCACTTTCGTTCCAAACAGTGTAACTGTTAACGGTACTCCAACAGCTGGCAATCCCTCAACTGGAATTCCTATTAATAACATCCCTGCTGGTGGTTCTGCTACAATTACTTTCCAAGTAGATGTAACAAGTATTCCTACCCCACCTATCGCCAGTAACGTAGCATCATTTGGATACACATTTCAACCAGCTCCTAACGCACCCACTATTAATCGAACAGCAACAAGCAATATAGTTGATACAAATATTTTCACAGCCAATGTCGCATTAACAAAAGCAGTCGATAAAACAATCGCTACGATCGGTGATACGATTACGTATACAATTATCGCTACAAATGAGGCTCCATTAGCCGCTAATAATGTTATCGTTACAGATATACCTCCTGCCGGCACATCGTTTGTCCCAGGCAGCGTTACAGTGAATGGTACTTCTACAACCGATAATCCTGCTACCGGTATAAATGTAGGAACAATTGCAGCAAACGGGAGTGCTACAATTACTTTTCAAGTTCGAGTTAATACTCTCCCTACACCAAACCCTATTCCAAATAGCGCAACCTCAAGCTTTCAATATAATCCACCAAACCAACCACCAATTAATAGAAACTCTACAAGTAATATAGTTGAAACACAAATTAATGCCACTATCATTAATCCAACTAAAAGTGCAAACCAACAAATTGTGAATATTGGTGACATCATTACGTACACAATTACCGTTCCAAATAGCGGTAATATTTCAGCAACGAACGTTTCTATCACTGACCCCATTCCTACTGGCACTACTTTTATTCCGAATAGCGTGACAGTTAATGGAACGACACAATCTGGCGTAACACCAACAAACATTCCGCTAGGTACGATTCCTGCTGGTCAAACTACAACTGTCACATTTCAAGTCCAAGTCACTTCCCTTCCAGCTAATGGAACGATTACTAACGAAGCAAATGTAACATTTACATCACAACCGAACCCGACTGAACCTCCAATAACTACTACGATAACACCACCTCCAACTAACACTTCTGTACGAACTGCAATTGTAAATCCAACAAAAACTGCTAGTCCACAAATTGCTGATATTGGTGATATTATTACGTATACGATTACTTTACCGAATACAGGAAATATACCCGCAACTAATGTTATTGTGACTGATCCGATCCCGGCTGGAACTACTTTCGTTCCAAACAGCGTGACAGTAAATGGTACCGCACAACCTAGTGTAAATCCATCTGGCGGTATACAAGTTGGAACCATTGCAGCTGGCTCCACATCAACGGTTACTTTCCAAGTTCAAGTAAACGCCCTTCCTTCTAGCGGTGTCATTCGAAATGTTGGAAATGTAACCTTTACCTATCAACCTGACCCAACAAAACCCGCAATTACAACAACAAACCCTACTCCCCCTACTACTGTACCCGTTAATACAGCCATTACGAATCCTATAAAAACGGCTGATAAAACCGCTGTTGATATTGGCGATATCATTACCTATACTGTCACATTTAACAACGATGGCACTATCCCTTCTACAAACGTAATTTTTACAGATACAATTCCTGCTGGTACAACATTTATTCCAAATAGCGTAGTTTTAAATAACGCTCCTGTTCCAAACTCTAACCCTGCAATTGGAATTCCAGTTGGTACAATTAATCCTGGTGAAACAAAAACACTCTCATTCCAAGTTCTTGTTACACAAGTGCCAGCTGGCGGTGTTATTACAAACGAGGCTTCTACAACTTATACGTATCAACCTGATCCGAACCTACCACCTGTTACAATGACTGAACCGACTACACCTACTACAGTGGCTGTTAATACCGCTACAGTTAACCCTACAAAATCTGCTAATCAAGCCTTCGTCGATATTGGTGATATCATTACGTATACGATTAGCTTACAAAACAATGGGACTGTTCCCGCTACTAACGTAATTCTTACTGATCCTATACCAAATGGAACATCTTTCATTCCAAATAGTGTTACAGTCGGCGGAGTTCTACAACCAAATGCGAATCCTGCAAACGGTATATTAATTGGGACATTAAATCCAAATCAAGCGACTACAATTACTTTTCAAGTCCGTGTTATTAGCGTTCCTCCAAACGGAATTATTCAAAATCAAGGTACCGTATCCTCAACATATGTAGTAAACCCTTCAGAACCTCCTGTTACTAAAATCACACCAACTCCTATAACTGAAACACACGTAGATACTGTTATTGTTACACCGACGAAATCTGCTAATCGTCAATTTGTCGATATCGGAGATACAATTACCTACACAGTCACATTCCAGAACTTAGGAACTGTTCCTGCTACGAATGTGAACCTTACTGACCCTATACCGCCTGGAGCAGCATTCATTACAAATAGCGTCACAATTAATGGTGTGCCTACACCTGGCGAAAACCCAGAGCTCGGTATTTCACTTGAGACAGTCAATGTCGGGGAAACAGTTACAGTTACCTATCAAGTTACCGTTACAAGCTTGCCTCCAGACGGAACAATTAGAAACCAAGCATCCTTCACTTATCAATATCAACCGAATCCAAATGAACCTCCTGTTACGACAACTACCCCAACATCTACAGTTAATGTGGCAGTTAACAATCCAAATCCGACAACTACAAAATCAGTAAATCAACAAATTGCTGATTTAG
This sequence comes from Bacillus cereus, assembly GCF_007678085.1. Classification (GTDB taxonomy): domain Bacteria; phylum Bacillota; class Bacilli; order Bacillales; family Bacillaceae_G; genus Bacillus_A; species Bacillus_A cereus_BE. Next base: position 276,802 of record NZ_VEDW01000004.1, read on the forward strand.
GAGATACGATTACTTTTACCGTAACATTCCAAAATAGAGGGACTGTCCCCGCAACAAATGTTATTGTGAAAGATACACTTCCATCTGGTGTTTCATTCGTTCCAGGTAGCGTTGTCGTGAATGGAACATCACAACTTGGAGAAAATCCCGAAATCGGTATACCAGTCGGTACTGTAAATCCTGGTCAAAGTATTACAGTTACGTTCCAAGGTGTAGTAAATAGTATCCCGCCTGGGGGAGTTATTAGAAATCAAGCAAATATAACATTCACATATGAGCCAAATCCGAATGAACCTCCTGTTACGACAACTATTACAACTCCTGAAACAGAAACGGCAGTTAATACCGCAACACTAAATCCACAAAAAACAGCTGATCGCTCCTTCGTTGCATTAAATGATATCATTACCTATACGCTCTCATTCCAAAACACCGGTACTGTCCCTGCTACGAATGTAACAGTAATAGATTCTATCCCTGCTGGTACTGTATTTGTTCCAGATAGTGTTACGATTAATGGGATTTCTCAACCCGGAACCAATCCAGCATCAGGAATTTCACTTGGAACTTTAGCACCATCCGAACGAGTGACCATTACTTTCCAAGTACGCGTAGTAAACATCCCTGCTAGCGGCGAAATACGCAATCAAGGGAGTGCAACATTTACTTATCAACCTGATCCAAATTTACCCCCAGTCACAAAAACAGAAACAACTCCTGAAACAACGACTCCTATCCAAACTGTAGTCATAAGTCCAACAAAAACAGCAAACCTTACGTTTGCAGAAATTGGCGATATTGTAACTTATACCGTCACATTTACAAACCAAGGAACTATACCTGCTACAAGTGTAACCATTACAGATTCTTTACCATCTGGTACAACTTTTGTTACGAATAGCGTTACAGTAAATACTATCCCTCAACCTAGTGTAAGTCCAATTACAGGCATTTCCGTCGGTACAGTTAACCCTGACGAAACCGTCACCGTTACGTTCCAAGTACAAATAAATGATATTCCACCTAACGGAAAAATAGAAAATACAGCAAGCGTGACCTATATTTCGCAACCAACTCCTGGCGAACCACCTATTACAACAACAGAAACAACCCCGACTGTAACATTACCAGTTCGTACTGCTAATCCAGACCCCCAAAAAACAGTAGATCGCGAGTTTGCAAGTATTGGAGATACACTCACTTATACAATTACTCTCCAAAACAATGGTAATATACCTGCAACCGATGTTATTATTACTGATTCTATCCCTACTGGAACTACATTTATTCCTGGTAGCGTTACGATTAATGGCATTTCACAACCTAATTTAACACCAACAACAGGAATCCCAGTTGATACATTAAACCCTAGACAAATAGTAACTGTTACTTTAGAAGTACAAGTAACTGCTCTACCACCAAATGGTATTATCTCAAATGAAGCAAATGTCACTTACACATCTCAACCAGACCCTACTCTTCCGCCTATTACAACAACCACACCTACTCCAATCGCAGAAACAATTGTACAAAACGCAGAGTTAGAGTCAACTAAAACAGTAGATTTATCAGTTGCTAACATTGGAGATGCACTCACTTATACGATTACACTTAAAAACATCGGAAATATTCCTATGACAAATGTATCTGTCATGGATCCACCACCAGTAGGTACACAATTTATTATAGATTCTGTTACAGTAAATAGTATTCCACAACCAGGTATTGATCCAAGTATCGGGATACCTATCGGCACAATACAGCCTAATCAAATAGTAACCATCACGTTCCAGGTAACGATTACAAATATACCTCCTAACGGTGTTGTTACAAATGTTGGTTCAATCAACTTTACCTCTCAGCCAAATCCAAATGAACCTCCTATTACAGAAACAGAAAAAACCCCTCCAGTTAATACTGAGATTATTAACAGCATTATTAATCCATCAAAAACAGCCGATCGAAACAATGTTGATATAGATGATGTCATTACGTACACCGTTACCTTCCAAAACTTACAAACAGTACAACTGACAGACATAGTTTTTACAGACCCAATTCCAGATGGTACTACTTTCATTCCAAATAGCGTAACTATTAACGGTACCCCTACTAGTGATGTTGCCCCAGCTCTTGGCATACCCCTTGGCACGTTAAATCCTAGTCAATCCGTAGTTGTAACTTTCCAAGTTCGCGTTGTTTCAATACCATCTAACGGAATTATTGTAAATGAAGCTACTATCACCTACACATTCCAACCTAATCCTGGAGAACCTCCAGTAACGGTAACTACTCCGACGCCACCTACTACTACAAATGTCAACACAGCAACAACGAATCCTACAAAATCCGCTGATAAAGTATTTACTTTACTAGGTGACACAATCACGTATACAATCTCCTTGCAAAATACAGGCACTGTCCCTGCAACAAATGTACTTGTAACCGATCCGATTCCAGCCGGTACCACTTTCATAACGAATAGCGTTACGATAAATGGTGTTACACAACCAGGCATCATTCCTAGTTCCGGAATTCTTATCGGTACATTAGAACCTAACACTTCGGTCGTTATAACTTTCCAAGTTCAAGTAACATCAATACCACCGACAGGTTTTATCGAAAATGAAGGGACGATTTCATTCCAATATGAGCCAGACCCTACTAGACCACCTGTGTCTGTTACTACCCCTACACCTACTACAAAGACGCAAGTAAGTGAAGTTACTATTAATCCTAACAAACAAGCAAACCCTCAAATTATTAATCTTGGTGATACTGTCACTTATACAATTACGTTCCAAAATATCGGGAATATTAATGCGACAGATGTGATTATTACAGACCCTACTCCAAGTGGTACTACTTTTATTCCAGATAGCGTTACGATTAATGGCGTCTCTTCACCTGGAGCAAATCCAAATAATGGTGTAAATGTCGGAACTGTAACGCCAGGGCAAATTGTTACGCTAACTTACCAAGTTACTGTAACTGCACTCCCGCCAGATGGTATAATTAAAAACACTGCAACTGTCACTTACACATTCCAGCCAAACCCTGGCGTACCACCTATTACCATTACAGATCCTACTCCAACTGTTGAAGTATCTGTTATTACACCTACACCTAACCCAAATAAACTAACAGACAAACAAATTGTAGATATAAATGAGATTATAATGTATACCATAACGTTTCAAAATCGTGGATCAGTCCCAGCAACTTCCGTTATCATTACTGACCCGTTAGCGAATGGGTTAACATTTGTTCCAGGTACCGTTATAATAAATGGTGTTCCTGATCTTGGAGCAAATCCTGTAGCGGGTATACCTGTAGGAACAGTCAATCCGAATGATACAATTACTGTTCAATTCCAAGCGAGAGTAACAAGCGTACCACCTGGTGGTATCATTCGAAATCAAGCAACTGTTACTTTCACATATGAACCAGTTCCTGGTGAACCCCCTATTACCATTACAGACCCTACTCCAATTAACACAACGAATGTAAATACAGCTATATTAAATCCGCAAAAAACAGCTACGCCGGAAACAGTTACACTAGGTGATATCATTACGTATACAATTTCACTCCAAAATACAGGTACCATTCCTGCTAATAATATAGTTGTAACTGATACAATTCCTGTCGGTGCTTCGTTCATTCAAGATAGTGTCACAATTAACAACGTGCCGCAACCAACCGCAAATCCCGCAGCCGGCATCCCTGTTTCAACACTTGCTCCTTCTGAATCCGCAACGATTTCTTTCCGCGTCCTAGTTACTTCCATTCCACCAAGCGGAGAAATTCAAAACCAAGGTAACGTTTCATTCCAATATCAACCAGATCCTAATAAGCCACCTGTATCCGTTACTACGCCTACACCTACTACAATTACTCCTGTAAATATCGGGACTATTAATCCGTTAAAAACCGCTAATAAATCCATCGTTTCAGTAGGTGATACAATCACGTTTACTATCACATTCCAAAATGAAGGTACGATTCCTATCACCGACATTTCTGTTACAGATTCAATTCCTACCGGTACATCATTCATTCCAAACAGTGTCACAATTAATAACATTCCAGTACCAAACGCAAATCCATCCACGGGAATTCCTGTTGGAAGCCTTAATCCAACAGAATCAGTAACGATTTCATTCCAAGTACAGGTTATTACAATTCCAGCTAATAGAATGATTACAAATATTGCGTCCATTACGTATACTTCTCAACCTGATCCTACTAGACCACCCGTCACAACAACGACAACAACACCACCAATTACAATAGAAGTAAACCCTAATGAGCCAAACACATTTATTAAGACCGCGAATGTAAATAGTGTGGAACTCGGTGACTTCATCACATATACACTTACCTTTACTAACAATGGCACTATTCCTGCAAATAATGTACTCATTACCGATTCACTGCCTCCCGAAGTTACTTTCTATCCAGATTCAGTAACAGTAAACGGCGTTTTACGTCCTGGAAGTAATCCAACTATTGGTATTCTAATTGATACGGTTAATCCAGGAGAAGCAGTTATCGTTCGCTTCATCGTACAAGTAACAAGCGAACCACAAAATGGCCTTATTCGAAATACGGCGCGAGTCAGATATACGCTTAGACCTGACCCTACTAAACCACCGATTTCTGTTGACGAAACCTCAGAACCAAACATCATTCCGTTTATCGGTCCATTTGTATCACCAAATTTAAATTGTTTTTTTGATGGTACACATTTTATACGCCGTGGCTGGGACAGAAGGTGTTAACAATATAAATAAAAAGACAGCGTCAAAAACGCTGTCTTTTTATTTATTACATATACAGTTTTAAGTTAGTTTCATATCTTTTTCATTATAAAAACCATCTTCTTTTTCCATTTCCTTCTGTAATTTCGTAAAGGAACGGTACATCGCAATTCTCCATGATACAATCATCGCGAATGCAAGTAAGAAGAACATGCCACTAAGTTGTCCTAAATCAAGAGATTGACTTAAGTATGTTTTAAATACAATCCGCACGACAAGTAATCCAATTAATATAAAAACAAATGCTTTTGAACGCTTCAAATAAATGTCTTGTCCTCTAATTTCAAATTTAGATGTTTTAATAAGAAAAATGGAGAAAAACAAACCGACGCCAATTGCTTCTAACATTTCTGCTGGAGTTAATCGAAATTCTGGAAAAACAAACATCAATGCTCCCGTACTCATAAAAAATGGTGGAAGTATAATTTTTTTCAATGTTGCAGGTTTCTTAGCTGCTTTTAAACGAATAAACATCGCACCAACAGCCATACAAACAGCAACGATACTGGATAAAACAACTATGTTCATATTTTCTCATCCTTTTTTGTGGCTATATGCAAAATATACTTTCATTATATGCTTTTCCGTTAGTATTTCCAACATTTTCACAGAATAATACTAAAAACCGGTAAAACCACCAAATAAACTTGAGAAATATACGATAATTTTCGTCATCCAGTTAAAATATAGGAAGATACCCATGACAATCATAACGTATCCTCCAATTTTCATGAATTTCATACTATTTCTTTTAATCCAAGACATTTTCGTAATAAAGAATGATAACACGAAAAATGGGATGGCAAATCCAAGTATGTATGCAATCATATAAATCATTGCTGATTCTGGGTTCGTTGCTGCTAATCCAATGACAGATACTAAAATAGGTCCTGTACAAGGTGTCCACCCTGCAGCAAATGCCAATCCAATTAAAACAGATCCCAAATAGCCACTCGGACGATTTTTAAACGTAAATTTACGGTCTTGCATTAAAAATTTCGGTTTAAACACACCGACAATAATAAGACCGAACACGATGATAAATATACCACCTAACTGTCTAATTAAATCTTTATAATTTGTAAAGATGCCTCCAATAAAGCTTGTACCAAATCCAATTGCAATAAATATAATTGAAAATCCAAGTAAGAAAAACGCTGTATGTATCATACTTCTTTTGCGAAGCATTGCATTTTCTTCTTTCAACTCAGAAACCGACATACCTGTTATGTACGATAAAAATGCCGGATAAAGCGGTAAGCAACATGGGGAAATAAATGATAAAAACCCGGCGCCAAACGCTAAAAAAATACTAATATCTTGCATTATTCCACTCCTCTCCTTACATATTGTAGCAAAAACATATAAAAATACTGTGAACAATTCGTGAAATCACTTTTCCAACGTGATAATAAGAGAAACTACCCTTTCACACAGTTTCAAAAAAACGTTTTCATTTCCTTCTATTATATAGAAAAATCTCAATTGGACTACGAAACTTCTCTAATTGTTATTAACATAACAAAGGTAACATAGTTTCTCAAATGATTAGCACGTTACGAGTACGTCTACATACATATTGATTAAAAAATATTTTTTTCAAATGCTATCTTTATACAATACAAAGCTAATTTTATAATACTTCTATTATTATTAATTTCAAGATTATGCATAAATATCATACTTTTATTATTATTCTATAAAATGTCACACTTTTCTTTTATTTGACCCTTTATTTTTAATTTTGTATACTTCCCTCTAGTTATATATGTCCGTTACGGAACAATTTCATATAGATGGGAGGAATTTTTCATGCTTCGTTATTCTCTTTTAGTTTTATTAGGAGCGTGTAGTTATGGGATTTTAGCTATTTTCGTTAAACTTGCCTATGCAGAAGGATTTTCACTTGGAGAGGTAATTGGCAGCCAATATTTGTTCGGTTGGATTATTTTGCTTGCTATTACACTTCTATTTTCTAGACATCGTGTTCCATTAAAACAAGCATTAATTTTATTCGTTGCAGGTACATCTGCAAGCTTCACTGGAATTTTTTATTATGCTTCATTAAAAACTGTACCAGCATCTATTGCAATTATACTTTTATTCCAATTCGTTTGGGTCGGAATTATTATTGAAGCAGTCGCAACAAAAACATTACCTTCAAGAGAAAAGGTAATTTCCGTTATTTTCTTACTTGCAGGTACATTTTTATCAAGTGGTTTACTAGAAAAATCAGCAGGTGATTTCGATATGACTGGAATCATACTAGGCTTATTATCTGCTGTTACATTCGCAACATACATTTTCGTGAGCGGAAAAGTTGCTGTTGAGGTACCTTCATTACCACGTGGTGTTCTCTTAATGACTGGCGCTTTAACTTTAGTAATGATTGTATTCCCGCCAACATTTATTTTTAGCGGTGCAATTTCTGAAGGACTTTGGAAATACGGTTTAGGATTAGGAACATTTAGTATCGTTATTCCTTCTATCGCCTTTACAATCGGTATTCCGAAAATTGGTTCTGGCTTAGCGACTATTCTCGGTGCAGCAGAACTACCGGTTACAACCATTATGTCTGTATTCGTTTTAAAAGAAGCTGTGCTATCTTCACAATGGTTCGGTGTATCACTTATTTTAATCGGTATTGCAATCCCGCAAATTGCCTATGCAATGCGTGGACGTTATCGTAAACATCATACACACAAAAAATTGGCAGCTTGAACTACCCCCACTTAACACTCTAACGAGCTGTTTGAAGTGGGGGATTCCTACGAACACTAAGGTATCCCCCAGTTTTATGAGTAGGCAATCCCCGTAATTCCTACGGTTAGGAGCCTTATGGCCTCTTTTCTCAGATTTTCCGCTGCGTTCACATCTCTATCATGATACATACCACAAGAAGGACACTTCCATTCACGCAGGTTCAGGCTTTTCACATCTTTATTTTTGTAGTCGCAATGCGAACAAGTTTGGGAACTAGCGAATGTTTTTGACACCAAAATCACTTGTTTCCCATACCAGCATGCCTTATACAACAACATCGCTTTGAATTGTGACCATGATACTTCTTGAATCGCTTTCGCTAGTTTGTGATTCTGTAACATATTCGATACTTGCAAATCTTCTATCCCAATCACATCGTGGTTTTTGATGATCCTTGTAGAGAGTTTTTGCAAGTAATCCGTTCTTGCATTTTTGATTCGTTCATGAATACGAGCGACTTTCATTCGCTGTTTATGCCAATTCGCTCCGCCTTTTATACGTCTAGATAGAATACGCTGGGCATGAGCGAGTTTCTTTTCTAATACCCGAGACCATTTTGGATTACCGAATACCTCACCCGTTGAAAGAATAGCAAAGTTTTTCACCCCAACATCCATACCAACAGCGGAATCGGTCTTCGGCAATTCTTGTACTTCTGCTTCAGCAAGAATCGAGACAAAATATTTTCCACTTGGATTCCTTCTGACAGTAGCACTCAAAATTCGTCCTTCTATCTCACGACTTTTGACAAATTTGACAAGACCAAGTTTCGGTAACTTCAATTTATTATCTATAATCGCAATGTTTCCATTTGTATGTTTCGTTGTATAGGATTGGATTTTATTGTTCTTCGATTTAAACCGGGGTGCTTTGTTTTGTTTTTTGAAGAATCTTGCATACGAGTCAGCAAGGTTGTGAAGAGAAGATTGAAGAGCGATACTGTCCACTTCTTTTAGCCATATAAATTCTTTTTTGAGAGTAGGTAATTGCGAAGAACAAGTGCCATAGGATAACCCTTTTCCTGTTTCTTTATATCTATCATTCCACTTTTCCAAAAAGTAGTTAAATACAAATCGTGAACAACCAATTGTTTTCGTAATAGCTATTTTTTGTTCTACACTAGGATAGATCCGAAACTGATACGCTTTATGGATAAGCACCGCTTTTCACCTCACTTCCTTTTTTTATTTGTTTACAATCTTTTTCATGATATGCATGGGAACGATATCATGATATAACCAAAAAATACTAATCACGTATCATTTCTTCTTTTTTTTGAAAGTCCTCTGTCCCTTTCAAAAAAATACAAATGAAACAATTTCGTAGATTTAAAAATTCCTCTGAGCTATAACATTTTCTTTCTATAGGAACGAACTGATTACGATACCGGTACCTTATACTGATTCTTCACCAAGAAGAACCTTTAGGCTATTGCCTAACCGTCATTCAGCTCCCACCTACTCATTGGAACATGTCCTACCCATTCCTTGAGGTGGGAGTTTTCTGTTGGGAAATGATAAAACGGAAGAGGATTTTCATTTGAGAATCCTCTCTTTTCTTATTGTATACTTAATGTAAATACTTTATTTAAGAAAGAGGGCATAATAAGTGGCAGCAAATCTAGAGCAATTAACTGAGACGCTAATTTCTATTCGTCGAACTTTACATGAGCAACCAGAATTATCATATAAAGAATTTGAAACGACGAAAGCTATAAAAAATTGGTTAGAAGAGAAAAACATTACGATTATACATTCTAGTTTAGAAACAGGCGTTATTGCTGAAGTTTCAGGGAATAATAACGGAACAATTATAGCAATCCGTGCTGATATTGATGCCCTTCCTATTCAAGAAGAAACAAATTTACCGTACGCTTCAAAAATTCACGGCAGGATGCATGCTTGTGGGCATGATTTTCACACAGCTGCTATTATAGGTGCCGCTTATTTATTAAAAGAAAAAGAATCTTCTCTTAGCGGCACTGTACGCTTTATATTCCAGCCAGCTGAAGAAAGTAGCAATGGTGCTTGCAAAGTAATTGAAGCCGGACATTTACATGATGTGCAGGCTATTTTCGGTATGCATAATAAACCTGATTTACCAGTAGGTACAATCGGTATTAAAGATGGTCCACTGATGGCCGGGGTTGATCGATTTGAAATTGAAATTCACGGAGTTGGTACACATGCAGCTGTACCAGATGCTGGGGTAGACCCTATTGTCGCATCCTCTCAAATTGTTATGGCACTTCAAACAATTGTAAGCCGAAATATAAGTTCCTCTCATAATGCAGTCGTTAGTGTCACAAACATCCATTCAGGAAATACGTGGAACGTTATTCCTGAAAAAGCTACGCTGGAAGGAACTGTACGTACATTCCAAACGGAAACACGTGAAAAAATTCCCGCACTAATGAAACGTATTATTCAAGGGGTTTCTGATGCCTTAGGTGTAAAAACAGAATTTCGTTTTTATGCAGGTCCTCCTGCCGTTCATAACGATACATCTCTAACAAACTTATCGACTCAAGTTGCCGAAAAAATGAATTTAAATATCATCTCTCCTATCCCGTCAATGGCCGGAGAAGATTTTTCTTTTTATCAACAAGAAATACCTGGTTCATTCGTCTTTATGGGAACAAGTGGCACACATGAATGGCATCATCCCGCTTTTACAGTAGACGAGCGAGCATTACCTATAAGTGCAGAGTATTTCGCTTTACTAGCCGAAAAAGCTCTTAAACAATTAACATAAAGAAAAGCCGTTAAGTGTACCCTTAACGGCTTTTCTTATTAAGTTAAATCGCGTTTTAAAAATACTGTATAGGAAATGCTTAAAAATACAAATAAATATAGTAATAACATACATGATGCAAACGGGAACGTTACTCCATCAATAAAACTGCCATTCTTTGAAATACTGTATAAATCTGTGTTTGCTGGCAATAAATATTTCGCCCAATTATATCTAGTTGCTGCTAGTAATGCGATGTTTCCTGATAAAGCGAGAAATAGTGAAATACCAATCGCGCCTCCGCTAGATCTTGTTAGCACAGAAATCATAAATGCAAACGCTGCGTACACAACTGTCGGCAACCACGATAAAATATAATACTTACTAGCTTCTACAAAAATATTTTGTTTTATAATATTCCCATCTTGGAAAATAAACTCGCTCCATGCAGGCTGCTGGAATTTATAAATAACAAGTCCACATAAAGTGGAGAAAATCATATTAAATATAAACAATAACGCTGCAAATATGACAATTGCTAAAAATTTCGCTGTCAAAATTTTAAAGCGACTCGCTGGTCGTATCGTTAAAAATTTATATGTTCCCCAGCTATATTCATTCGCAAAAATTGTACTTGCATACACGAGGATAAACGGGAGCAATATTGGAAATACGATAAAACCTGTATCTCTCATGAAAGAAAGCGGAGAACTGCTTGCCGGTGCTGTATCTGTATCTAAGTACTTCATCTTAAGCTGATATTCCTTTACAAGCTCGTCCCCAGACCGTTCTGCTAAAATATCTTCTTTTTTCATGCCTAGCTTTTTCTCAATTTCTACAGTTCGTTCTGTATAATCGGCTTTCCATCCTTTTGTTTCCGGTTCTAAATACTTTACCGTAACCCATCCTAATCCAATTATTAATACTGCAATAACTGCAAATGGAATAATCGTTCGCTTTCGCTTAAATATTTTATACAGTTCGTTATACACTAAATTAAACAATATCTTTTCCCCCTGTTAATTCTAAAAATTGCTCTTCTAACGTTTTTCTTTCTTCATATACACGATACACTTGAATGTTTTTCTCAAGCAATGTACGAATAACATTTGGGATTTCTTCATCTTTTACATGAATAAGTAAGTCATTACCTTTTATTAAAACATCTTGTTCTAACATTTCTGCTGCTTTATTCGCATCATCTACACGTATACGTATTGTTTCCATCTCTTCACTTTGATTATGCTGAATATTTTGCGTCGCAACATATTCTCCGTGCTGAATAATGATAACTCTATCACACATTAATTCAACTTCTGAAAGTAAGTGACTAGATACAAGTACCGCTTTTCCTTGTTCATGCGCAATTTTCTTTATGTACATTCTCATCTCATGTATTCCACTAGGGTCTAATCCATTCGTTGGTTCATCTAATATCAATACATCTGGATCGTGAATAAGCGCTTGAGCTATACCTAAACGTTGTCTCATGCCGAGTGAATATGCTTTTACTTTACGATCAATTACTTGTCCCATCCCTAGTAATTCCACTACTTCATCGATACGTTCTTCTGTCACATTACCATTCATTCGTCCGAAATATGTTAAATTTTCATAGCCACTCAAGAAAGGATAAAATTCCGGTGTCTCAATTACTGCTCCAATTTTCGAAGCAGTACTTTCGAATTGCTGTTTTACAGATTGGCCATCAATCCAAACTTCGCCCTCTGTCATACGAATCATGCCGACCATCATTCTCATTAAAGTCGTTTTTCCAGCGCCATTTGGTCCGAGCAAACCAACTACTTCACCCTTTTTAACTTCGAAACTAATATTTTCTACAAGTGTCTTTGAACCAATTCGCTTCGTTAATCGTTCAACCTTTACAATCGATTGTTCATTTGTCATTCTATACAACCTTTCCTTCCCATTCTTTGTCAGGTCTTTACACTGTAACATGATTATTTTTATGTGTAAAATAGGAAAAGGCATGATTTCTCATGCCTTTTCCTTGAAATGAAACGAATTTTTATCTTGTAAACTTTGAACAAATCGAAAACATTGCATCATCGATAACAGGACGATAACGATCATAATTATACTAACAACTACTATTGCATATATTGTAATTGGTGCACTATTTATCCCTTGTATTCCTACTATTTTCATAAAGATAATCGTAAATAATTTCAAAAATAACATCCCATTAACTAATCCAAAAACAAACGCTGCGCCATAAATGAATAATTGCTCCTGGCATAATACACATAGTACGTTCCTATTCTCTGCTACATAAGATTTAATTTCCTCTTTCCTCACTTGCAGAAGAGCAAACGTTATTTTATATGTAGTAAAAATACATATAACAATGAATATAAGAAACAGCGTGTAAAAACACATTTGAAATAAAAGTGTAATCCCTAATTCCTCAACAACTACTTCATTAAATTGAAGCGATATCATAAAAAATAAAACCATAGTACTCATAGCAACCCACATAAATTGCTTCATCCTTTTGGCAGCAAATGTTCTTATATTTTTTCTCACTAACTGACATAAAGACATATGTTCTTCCCCTACCTTACTTCATAACAAACTCATTCTATACTACTAGTGTATAAAAATATGACATTTTAAACATCGCACTACAATCTGAATTGTTTCTAAGTCTTTAGTCCTAGAAAATAAAATGGTAAAAAATAACATTCATAATATAATTGTAAAAAGGAGGGGTATTACATGCGTATAAAATTACTATCAATCTTGTTTTTATTATTTCTCACCGGTTGTAGCCCACTAAAAAACAATGAATTTGCTGTTGTTGAGCCATACAAATTAACAGAAGAGCAATCTTCTATTTTACAAATGACTCCTTTTCAAGAAGGAAACAGCATGTTTTATAACGTTACACTAAAAAATGAAAAAGATGAAATACATGCTACGCTTGATTATTATCAAAATGGTAAAAAGGTGAAAGAGATTGCCAACATAGCTTCATCACATTTTCCAGAAAAGAAAGTAAAGCTTTCTTTTTTACCACCTCAATCCCAACTCGATAAAGATGTACAAACGCAAAAACATTGGTATGTTAATATTGAAGGTAGTTCCATGCTCGTTCCTGAAGAAACACCACCGATCGTAACTAGCTCTGCCTCTACTACTATTCAATCTGCTATAAACTTAAAGTATAATCAAAAAACGACTTTAGCGGCTATTATAAAAACGAATAATGAAACCGTAAGAGTGCCAATGCTTGAGGAAAAAAACTCTATTGACCAACTATTACAAGAAAACGAACATGTTTATCTCTTTAACATAGAACTAAAAAAGAACACTAAAGCGGAAATGCAATAGTATTGCATTTCCGCTTTAGTTTTTAATGAGGTGTACTTTTAAATAACTTAATCAATATTATCCTCAACTTCGATTCTTTTCTTCTCTCTTGCGATTTTTAAAAACTCTAAAAGTTCTGGGTTAGTATTCATTTTTTTGTAAGCTACTGACATTTCTGCAACAAAATTAGAATCATATAACTCTTTATATACGACTTCTGTTTTATACAATTTATTCGCCGATACAGGTATTACCGTAATTCCAATTCCCGCCGCTACAAGCCCCATAACTGTTTGATATTCCGTCGCTTCTTGTACAATATGTGGACTAAACCCTACATCACGGCAAAGTGATAAAATTGTATCGTATAACGCTGGCCATACGGGCCTTGTAATAAATACAAACGGTTCGTCTCTTAAATCTTCAATATGTATTTCATCCTTTTCAGCAAGTGGATGTGCCTTCGGTAAACATAACGTACAAGAAAGCCTTTGAATTGGTTCTAATTCTAGTAATTGCGTTGGAATTGGCGGACGTAAAAAACCAATATCAATACGGTTATCGTGAAGTGCATGCACCTGATCTGGCGTTGACAGTTCATGTAGTGCAACAGACACTCTCGGAAATTTCTTTCTATACTCCCTTACGATAGATGGTAAAATATCATATATCGCCGCACCTACAAAACCAATTGAAAGTGAGCCCACTTCTCCCCTTTGGGCACTTTGTGCAATCTCTACTGCTTTTTCAATTTGTTCGAACGCTTTTTTCACTTCTTTTAAAAACATTTCTCCAGCTTCTGTTAATTCAACCTTTCTCTTCGTTCTTGAAAATAACATAACTCCCATTTCTTTTTCTAATTGCTGAATTTGTTGACTAAGCGGTGGTTGTGTCATTTGTAAACGAGCAGCTGCTCGTCCAAAGTGTAACTCCTCTGCCACTACAACAAAATATTGCAAATGCCGTAATTCCATTTTGGACACCCTTTTCACTTTCGATTAATACATCTAATATATTAATAACATATAATTTATATATTAGACAAACTTTTTGAATGAACGTATAGTAGAAATTGTTAATTCTTTTTTACAATTTTTATGTAAAAAAAGAAAGAGGTGGTTACTGTATGAAATGGTGGAAATTAAGCGGACAAATTTTATTATTATTTTGTTTCGCTTGGACAGGTGAATGGATTGCAAAACAGGCACACCTCCCAGTTCCAGGAAGTATAATCGGTATTTTTTTATTATTAATTTCATTAAAATTTAACCTAGTGAAAAAAGAGTGGATACAGGACGGAGCAGACTTTTTATTAAAAGAACTTATTTTATTTTTCATCCCTTCTGCAGTCGCTGTCATACGCTACAAAGATACACTATCACAATATGGAATCGATCTCATTTTAATTATTATGATTAGTACACTTTGTGTCACTCTCGTTACAGGACTCTTAACAGAATTGCTACTAAAGCGGAAAGGATCCATGCAATGATCGGCTTTCTTTGTTTATTATTAACACTATTCACATATTGGATATCGAAGAAAATGTATCAACGCTGGAATTGGAGCTTACTTTCTCCTCTTCTCGTTTGTCCTATTATATTAATTACTTTATTACTCGGATTAGACACGCCTTATGAAACATATGAAACAGGTGGTCAATGGTTAACAGAATTATTAAAGCCTGCGACTGTCGCTTTTGCATGGCCAATCTATAAATACTTTGATTTACTCAAGAAACATGGAATGGCTATCTTACTTAATGTCATTGTCGGTTCGTTTTTATCAGTTATTACTTCTGCACTACTAGCAAATTATTTTCAAATCGATTCGTCGTTAGAACATAGTTTAGCACCTCATATTGTAACGACACCAATTGCAATGGCTATTTCAGAAATGATTGGTGGAATGTCACAATTAACAGCCGTATTTGTTGTTTTAACTGCGTTAACAGGGGCATTGCTCGGCCCTTCTCTCATACGCATATGTCGTATTAAAACAGCACTCGCAAAAGGCATTATGTTAGGCACGAGCGCAAATGGAACCGGTACATCAAAAGCATTCGAAATCGGTCCTGTAGAAGGAACGATTGCAAGTTTATCTATGCTTTTAACAGCAGGAGCTAGTTTAGTTATCGTTCCGCTTTTCTTATCGTGGATACATTAAAAAAGCAAGTGTTTAAACACTCGCTTTTTTATTTATATATTTATTTAAAATATCATAATCCTCTGGGAAAGATAGCGTTAATTCCTTCATTTCATCTATCCTCTTCCAAGCAATTTCATATATTAACTCATCTGGATCTTGAATTTTCATACTACCGCCTATTTTTTTAACGACATAATAATGAACGTATACAGGAACCCCGTATGTAATACCTTCTTTTTCGTATATTTTATTTACTACTTCCACATCGTAACCTGTTTCTTCCCAAACCTCTCGAATACAACATTCTTCTAGTGTTTCTCCCTTTTCAAGCTCGCCACTTGGAACAGACCATCTTTTTTCTTCGCCCTTTTGTCCTTGTAACACCATTAGAACTTCATTTCTTTCGTTCACACATACTGCCGCACAACCTATCCATCTTTCCATATACATCCCTCCCCTACTACTATTCGTCTTCTTTTTTATTTTCTCCTTGAAAAAAGAGGAAAATAGTAAAAAAATGACGAAAGATTACATCAACTTCATAGACAATCCCTTCTTAGAAATTTAAAACGGAAGGATGAAAATATGATTTCTAAATATGTTGTGGAATGTGTCTTTTGTGAAGAAAATCGAAAACCTCGCCAAGCTATCGTAACAGTTCCCGCCACTACTCAACTATTAGCCATTGAAAAAGTGCGTGCGGAATGTAAACGTCGTTTTGGAAAAGCTTTATTATTGCAAACAGAAATTAAAGAAGAAATAACTTTTGAACAAAAAGAAAGCTGACCATGAATTGGTCAGCTTTCTTATCCGATCATATTTTCACATGAAGATTAGGGGCATCCTCTTTAAGGATCGGGATTTTCCCATTATGTACGTTCCATAATGGTCATCGAACAATATATTTCTATGCAATTAATTATTGAATAGAATAGGGCAAAACTTGTTCGCATTTTTAGAAAAGGGATAGGGATATAATTCAAGTAGTACTTCGAATACTCGAACTTTACACTCATTATATTAAAGCAAATCCTTTTATATGGGAAATATGAATTACTTACATAATTCATTCGTAAAACATATTAGTTTGCTATATTATTTTCATTCTATCAATAACATTCATCCAGCTAGAACTGGTGTCATAATCATAGAAAACTTCAAAAGTATGAAAAGCATCCTAGACGGATGCTTTTCATACTTTTCTAAATTGATACTATGTACTTAGTCTTGATTAATCAAAATTACCGCAGGGCCAGCGACTACTACTCCAGCTACTTCTATCTTTTCAAATTCTTTTACTGTAATAGATATAACGCCCTCTCTTTCCATCAATTCTTTACTCAGGACATCAGTCGGTATAGCTTTCACCGTCTTACCTCCTTTTCATTTATACAATATGATACGGTGAAACTTTAATCAGTAGAGGTTTGGTTTGGTTTGGTCCACTCCGCTCCGCTCTGATTATAATCGGGTTGCCGTTTATACGCGATAAAAACACCCCAATGCATATATATATGCATCACCTCCGCTTTCATTCCTTATTCCACTCAATACCTTCCCCTCCCTTCCGTAACATATTGAAAAAATAAAAAAGCACTCGCAACAGCGAATGCTTTTTCATTATTTACTTTCTATTACTTTTAACATTCTATTAATAAATGCTGCCGATTCTCCACGCGTTGCAGAACCTTTCGGCATAAATTCATTATTTTCATTTCCTTTTACAATACCTAACCCATAAACACGTTGTACAGCTTGTTTATCATATGCTAAATCTTGATCCGAGAATGGTAACTGAACTAAATTACCTTTAATTTTTTTATATTGCAGTGCACGGTCAATCATGATAACAGCTTCATCTCGTTTAATCGTGTCATTTGGAGCAAATGTCCCATTTCCTCTACCACTTATTATCCCGGCACTTGCTGCACGATTAATACCATCTATTAGTGATGGATGTGCTGTATTTAAATCATTAAAATTCGATGACCCTTCAGGTAACTGCAATGATCTTGAAATTAAATTCGCAAATTCACCACGTGTCACAAGACGTTCTGGCCAATAAGAACCTTTCCCATCCCCAACCATAATACCTCGTTTATCTAATTCACGAATGTCTGCTTCGTACCAACCACCTGTTATATCATCCTTATGGTTCGCATCATAATAAGCTTTTGTTCCTTGTAAAAATGGTTCCCACGCATTGTTTTTAATCATAATGGCTGGACAATTTTTACCACTCCAAAATTGATGCTTCTTCACATTTTCTATAGGAATATGTAATTCTCCCATTAAATAAGCTGCTAGTTTACGAGCATTTTCAACAGCTTTATTATAATCACCATCTTCGTTTACAGCAATTTCAATCGCAATGGATTCTCGATTCCCAGTTCCTTCTGCTCCATCTCCGGCATGCCAAGCATTTTCGTTTAATGGAAGGTGTTGATAAATCTCTTTATCATCTACCGTAAAATGCCACGACGCTGAACGATCTTCCGTTCCCGTTGCTTGGTTATATAAATATATCGCATGGTTTCTAGCATTTGCCCCAACACTGTAATTATCTGTCTCATGAATCGTAATATACTTCGGATTCATCGCATAACCCGGACGAATATTTTCATTTCCTTTCGGTACAATCATTTCTTTTAAAGATACACCATAAATATCTGCTGTTTTCTCTTCTATTGGCGCAGCATACATAGCTGCTGCATATTTTGTACGTGTTGGTGCTGCGTCTTGTATAAGCGAAGCTTTTGTTCCCTCAAATTTTGCTGAAGGTGAATGAATCCATTTCATCTCATTATTTATTTTTACTTGGAACCATTCTCCCGCCTGGCCAATTGCTTGAATAGTTTGTGGCTTCAGTACATATTCTTCTTTGTATGAAGCAAATGGTTCAGAGTATATAGAGGTTTCTTCATTAATCACTAACTTTTCACTTGATAAAGGGTGAACTTCTTTAATTTCTACATTCCCCTCACTATTTTGTATCCACCCAGTTCCAGATGAAGTTCGCACATAGTAAGCGTTTCCTTTTCTCTTCTCAGCTTTTACGACTTGATTCGAAATATGATTCCCTGTCTCTTTTTGAAAATTACTAGAATCGTATAAAGGTACTTCTTTCACTATATGTACAAGAAACTCTCCTTGCACTTCATTTATTACTCCCTTGTCCTCTCCGCGACCATCTTCATCCTTCATATGGTTTTCAATACTTTTTAAAGCTTGTTCATCAGGTGAAGCTGCTACTGTTTTTTCAAGCTCATTAGCATAGGAATAACTTGGAATCGTTGTCATCCCAAATACAATTGATGCAGCTAAAACATTATAAAATCTTTTTTTCATAATAATACTTAACACGCTCATAATTAAATTCGTGTTAATTTCCCCCTCCTCAACCAAAATATAGGAAATCTAGTAAACTATTAAACTACATAACCTTTTACAATATAACAGACTCATTCCGATTCGTATAGATAGGAATGACTACTATTTTCCTATATTTACTATATTGGAATATAAAAAAGAAGCTATAATATATAGCTTCTCTCTACGTTTCTTTAATCTCTACGCACCTTATATTCCATAACTTTGCCATCTCTATCAAATTGTAAAACAAGCTGTTCACTATCTATTGAAATAAAGCCACGTTCATTCCCAAGATAGTACGAAGTGATAATCCCTTCTTCTCCATTTCTCGTTTCAGTAGGCTTTCCTAACAATTTGGTAATTTCTTCATTTGATTTTCCTGTTAATTTATATTTTTGTATTAGATCATCTACCATATGTACCCGTTTCTCTTCAGCATGTAACCACCGATCTTGATTAAACTTTGAAGTGTATGTATTCATACTTAATTGCCCTGTGCATACTAACAATAGAATACAACCTACTATTATTACACCTAGCATTTTCTTCTTTTCTGTGTTACGATTTACAGAAGTACGTAAGACAAACTTTTGAATCACGACTAATAAAACAAATGGCATGACTACTACAAACATACTTTTTACACTTACTGACATATGAACCGCATCAATTACAAAAATAAACGCAAGATACATTAGTATATACAAACAAAAATAAATGTACAAAATCCCCCTTAATATAGCACTCAGAAAGCCCACCCCTTTTTAATTCATTTTATAATTCATTCGGTTAATGATTTCTCGCAGTTTTTCTAACTCTTGATCTGTATATATTACTTTCCCTGTTAAGATTTCATTTCTGAAGAACGTTACAATTTGCTCTCTATCTTTTAATCTCGCCGTTTTCTCTTTAGAAAGATCCTGCATTTCTTTCCCACTCTCATTATAAAAATATACAATCGGTGTTACGTTTTCCTTTACAATATCAACTTGCATTTCTTTCAAACAATTGTATAGAATATGAGATAGTTTCTTCGCTCTATATACTGGATTTCCTTCATTTTTCACTTGTATCGTTAATGAACCTTCACCTGTAACGCATTCAAACGTCTCTTCTTTCTCTATTTCTTGTTGATACTTGCCAATTTCATCGATCATAAATGAATATATACTAGCATTTTCTTTCGTTAAGCCATGAATTAATTCCCCTTTCCATTCTTTCGTCTCAAGTAGATACATACCCGTCTTACTTAAGACAAGATGATGAATTCGAAAATCATTTCCCCCATGCTGATTTCTAATAAAAACATTCGGCATAATATGAAATTCATTATCTAGTATTATGCCTTGCTCTACGAAACCACGCTTCATATATTGTAATGTTTCGTGTGTACTCACTTCAGCGCCAGTTTTCGTATACTCTCGCAAATCTGCAATTAACTTTTGAAACATATGTATTTCGTTACTATGTTTTTCTTGTATTTCACTGCGTTCTTTACTATGTTGCACAGCTAATTGATTTTTCATCATACGCATATTTTCAAGTTCTCTAGCTGCACTTACTTGTAAATCATTGTATTTCTTCTGCTCCATATTTTTCAATGTATTTTGTTGTTCTTTATGCTCTGTAACTGTAGCTGCAATTTCAGTTTCATACGTTTCAATTGCTTGCTTCTTTTCAAATTCTACTTGCTGGCTCTCTGATTCTAACTGTTTATTTTTATAGAACAGCACGAATACTGCAGCTAATAATAATAAAATTACACCTATTAGCACATAATCCATATCTTTTCTCCTTTATTTCGTTCTCTACTATTTTCCATACACATTTCTACTACATTATACTATGTTATTCGTATATTTTTTTGTGAAAATTTCACATGCAGTCAAAAGACCTTGTAATTTTACAAGGTCTTTTGTAAATTCCCTTTATTTTGTAGTAAATACATATTATAATACAACCCTTGCTCACTCAGTAATTCTTGATGCGTTCCTCTTTCTACTATTTCTCCATTATGCATAACAAAAATTTGATCTGCATCTTGAATGGTAGATAATCTGTGTGCAATTGCTATAGTCGTTCTCCCTTTTCGCATTTGCTGTAATGCTGTTTGGATCGCATCTTCTGTTTCTGTATCAATATTAGCTGTTGCTTCATCCAATACTAATACTTTCGGATTCGTTGCTATCGTTCTAGCAAAAGCAATTAATTGTCGTTGACCACTAGAAAATGCAGCCCCTCTTTCTACTACTTCAGTTTCATACTGCTCTGGTAATTTTTCAATAAACGTATTCGCTTGCACAAATTGTGCCGCTTCTTTTACTTCTTCATCCGTAATTTCTTCATTATACATACGAATATTTTGTTTTACATTTCCCGCAAATAAAAATGCATCTTGCAATACGAGTCCTATTTTCTTTCTAATTTCTCGTTCTTCAAATCTCTCTAAATCTACACCATCTATTACAATATTTCCAGACTTAATATTATAAAATCGCATTAATAAATTCATAATGGTACTTTTTCCGCTACCAGTGTGCCCAACGAAAGCAACCGTTTGCCCTTGTTTCACGTGAAAAGATACATTTTTTAAAACATCACGTTTTCCATCATACGAAAAAGTAACATTTTTAAATTCAATTTCTCCATTAACGACTTGAGGATTTCCATCCCCTTTTTGAACTGGCGCTAAATCTCTCTCATCCATTAAATGAAATACACGCGATGATGAAACTAGTGCCTGTTGGAAGAATGATAATTTCATCATCATCTCATTTACAGGTTGAAAAAAACGATGTATATAGTTAACAAACGCATATAAGACACCTACTTCAACAGGACTCTTCAAAGCATCAATTCCAAATAAACCGAGTACTAACGCAATAGCTACAATATGAACTAAATCAGTTGCTGGACGTAAAAGTAACGCGTCTAGCTTTAACGTCCGTCGCCCTGCACTATAATGTTTATTATTCACTTCTTCAAACTCTTTTCTCATACGCTTTTCTTGTCTGAACACTTGAACAATATTCATTCCTTGAATGGACTCATTTAACTTTGCATTTAACACGCTAAGTTGATTACGTACTTCTAAATAAAAAACTGCACTTTTCCGGCGATACAGCACCATAATTGCAAACATTATCGGAATTAATACAAGAGAAAATAGGGCTAGTTTTACATTTAATAAAAACATTGCTACTAAAATACCTATTAAAAAGACTACATTTTTGACAAATGTGGATAATACACTGACATAAAAATCTTTAATTGCTTCCGTATCATTCGTTATGCGCGATACGAGCGTACCAATCGGCGTACGGTCAAAGAAGCTTAATGACAACTTTTGAACATGATCATATACTTCAACACGCATATCTTGAACAATTTTAAAAGCGATATTTTGAAAATACAATAAGTCTAAATAAGTAAATAATACTTTTAATAAGTGAGCAATAAGATACACTACAAATAGAGTAACAAGTGCTGATTGATCAAAGTTACGTGGTACTAAATGTTCATCCAGAAATTGTTTAATTAAAAAAGGACCCATCATTTCAGTGACAGTTGCACCAACTAAAAAAATAAATGCTAAAGATAGCAACCCTTTATATGGCTTCATATAAGAAAGTAATCTACTTAAATCACTCTGCTTCTTCCCAGTCATCATACGCCTCCTTTCTCGACTAATGCTTCTAACTGCTGGCTTTCATACATGTCTTTATACCAACCGTTTTCTTCCATTAATTGTTCATGTGTACCTCGTTGCACAATTCTTCCCTCATCCACAACAAGAATAAGATTGGCATGTTGAATTGCACTTAAACGATGAGCAGTAATAATCGTTGTTTTTCCTGCTCTTTCTCTCTTTAATGCATTTAAAATCGTTTCTTCTGTTTTTGCATCTACCGCTGATAAACAATCATCTAAAATTAAAATTTCCGCATTCGTTAATAAAGCACGTGCAATAGAGATTCTCTGTTTTTGTCCTCCAGATAACGAAACACCTCTTTCTCCTACTACTGTTTCATACCCTTCTGAAAATTGGAGAATATCATCATGAATACAAGCAATCTCTGCAGCGCGGGTAATTTCATTATATGTAGCATCCGCCTTTCCAAAGGCAATATTCTCCCCAATACTCGCTGAAAATAAAAAATGATCTTGCGGCACGTATGAAATAGCAGAACGGACACCGTAAAGTGTTACATCGCGAATATCCCGCTCCCCAACTTTTAATCCTCCATTAAAATGATCATACTCACGGATTAAGCATTTTAATAGCGTCGTTTTCCCTGCACCTGTACGTCCGACAACGCCTAGTGTTTCACCCTTCTTTAAATCAAAGTGAACATCTACTAGCTGTAACAGTTCATTTTTCTTATATGAAAATGAATCAATCGCAAATGTAACATCACCGCTCGCTATTGTATGCACAGCATCTTCTCTATTTACTACATCTGATTTTTGCGAGAGAATTTTTTCTACACGGTCATACGAAGCACGCCCACGCTCCATAATGTTAAACAACCATCCAAAGGCTAACATTGGCCAAACTAGGGTACCTAAATACGTTGTAAATGTAACAAGCTCACCAACAGTTAGTTCACCTCTCACAACTAATAACGACCCGTAACATACTGCAATTAAAAAAGAAAATCCTACGATAAGAGAGATTGTTGGATCAAACAACGAATCAATACGTGCGACTAACATATTTTTATGTACGACATCTTCTGACTTTTTTCGAAATGCTTGTAAATCTTCTTTCTCTTGTCCAAGTGATCGAATTACCTTCATTCCACTCATACTCTCTTGCACTTTATCATTGATTTCCGAAAACGATTGCTGCGCTTTATGAAACCTTTTATGTAATAACGTTCCATAATAATTTGTCGAAATCGCTACAATCGGCATTGGAATTAAGCTTAACAATGTTAACTTCCAACTAATTGTAAAGCCCATTGCTACGAGTACACATCCCCCAACGGCTAATGAGTCAACAAGCGTTAAAACGCCTGATCCCGCAGTTTGTTGAATTGCCTGAATATCATTGGTCGCATGCGCCATCAAATCACCCGTACGACGTGATTGATAAAAAGATGGACTCATCTTTGTAAAATGTTCATATAAATTCTTTCGTAATTGACGGGCTAATTTTAACGAAGATCCAAAAATCATAATACGCCATAAATAACGTAATATGTACATAGTAATCCCTACAACTACTAACAGAACAACCCACTTCAACAATTTTTCGGATGTTAATGTTCCATTATTAATTTCATCCACTACAATACCTAGTACTTTCGGGGCTACAAGTTCAAGAAGCGCGACACCAAATAACATAATAATTCCGATTATGTACGCTCGTTTTTCTTGTTTAAAAAACCAAGCTAAATTAATAAATACCTTCATTTTTATCCTCCTCCCTTAAAATGAGCGATGTTTTCAGTTTACCAAAAATACAGAATTTTTAAAAGTTTTAAACACTTTTTATAATCCAATAGGAAAGGGCACTCTTATCGAGTGCCCTTTAGCGCTTATTTTGTTTGTTGCTTGTTCATCGCGCTCATCATTTGATTGATTTTCTTTTGGGAAGGTTTTTGTCCCATTTGCATCATCATCATTTTTAACATTTGTTCATTAATTGGTGGATTTTTTTCTAAGTAGTTCATCATGTATTTGCGGGCAATGAAAAATCCTAACGCCACGCCTGCTACTAGTGCTACTACGCCCACTAGAATACCTAACCAAATTGGCATATATTTTCCTCCTTCATGTTGTCTACCTTACAGTGTACTAAAACCTTTTCAATAAGACAAGATACAATTCGACATTTTTTACACATATGTTCGTACTTGTTTTAAAGGATTCAGCCATCCATACTTTGTATTTTCATAATCCATTGCTAAAAATGTTAATTCACACTTTCTCAACACCTCAAAGAAAGTCGTTTCCATAGAAACGTTTCCAGAGGTATTCATGCGAATATAGTGCGGTTTCACCATTATTTCGCCGTATTCCGCTCCTGTATAAAGTGTATGTGTATGATGTGTTCGATCATATTTACCAAGAACACGCAGAGCTTGTTCTAATTTATGATGAATTTTCATTACTTGTAATGGCATCGTTATATACATCATTTGTTTATATAACACTTTTTTCTCCGAAAGGGACCCAGATTCTGAAAATCGAGCAAATAAATCAAAAAACAAATATTCACGACCAAAGTAAGCTTTCGCAATATCCTCTTGAATTAAATACAATTCATACGTTTTCATCTTTCGCCTCCCAATCTGGACAACCTTTTCTCTTCATTATATAGAAGAAATTTTGCAATGATTGTCTGACTGCGGAGAGATAAAAAACTTTTTCTGTCGAAAAAACTCATTTACATAGAAAAACCTCTCCATGCCGGAGAGATTTTTCTAAAATCATTAAAGCATTTCTTTTACTTTACGAACAACGTTCTCTACAGTAAATCCATACTCTTCCATAATCTTCTCACCAGGAGCAGAAGCACCGAATGTATCGATACCTAACACATCTCCGTCAAGACCTACGTAACGGTGCCATCCGAATGTAGCACCCATTTCGATTGCGAAACGTTTTGTTACTGCTTTTGGTAATACAGATTCTTTGTACTCAGCAGTTTGAGCTTCAAAGCGATCCATAGATGGCATGCTGACAACAGCTGCGTCAACGCCGTCTACTGCAAGAGCTTTTTGTGCTTCAACAGCTAGACTTACTTCAGATCCAGTTGCAAGTAAGATTACATCAGCTGTTTCTTTCTTGCTTGCAGAAACTACATATGCACCTTTTGCTACTTTTTCATACGTATCGTCTTTTGCACCTTCTAATGTTGGAAGGTCTTGACGAGTTAATACTAAAGCAGTTGGCTTGTTTGTAGATTCTAGAGCTAGTCTCCAAGCTGCAACAGATTCGTTACCATCAGCTGGACGAATAACAGATACATTTGGCATTGCACGTAGCGCTGCTAATTGCTCGATTGGTTCATGTGTTGGACCATCTTCACCAACAGCGATACTGTCGTGTGTGAATACATACGTTACTGGCAATTGCATTAATGCTGCAAGACGAATTGCTGGGCGTAAGTAGTCAGAGAATACGAAGAACGTACCACCGTAAGTTTTTAAACCGCCATGTAGTGCAATACCGTTCATTGCTGCACCCATTGCGAACTCACGTACACCGTACCAAATGTTTTTTCCGCTGTAATCATCTCTTGTAAAGTCTTTTTCGTTATTCATGTATGTTTTGTTAGAACCAGCAAGGTCAGCAGATCCACCGAAGAATGATGGTACAGACTCTGCAATTGCATTAATTACAGCACCTGAAGAATTACGAGTTGCTGCTTTTGATCCTAATTCATAAGTTGGTAAGTTTTTCTCCCAACCTTCTGGAAGAAGACCATTCATTGCCGCTTGCAATTCGTTTGCTAATTCTGGGTATGCTTGTGCATATTCACCTAGCATAGTGTTCCACTCTGCTTGTGCAGTTTCACCAACATCTTGTACTGTTTTACGGAAGTTGTCATATACTTCTTCTGCTACATGGAAGTCTTGCTCAGCAGTCCAAGCGTATGCTTCTTTCGTTAATTTTGTTTCGTCTACACCAAGTGGAGAACCATGTGAAGCTGATTTCCCTGATTTGTTTGGAGAACCGAAACCAATTGTCGTTCTTACTTCAATTAGCGTTGGGCGTTTTTCGTCAGCTTTCGCTTCTTCGATTGCTTTCGCGATAGCTTCAATATCGTTTCCATCCTCAACACGGATTACTTGCCATCCGTATGCTTTGTAACGATCTTCTACACTTTCAGAGAATGAACGATTTAAATCGCCATCTAATGAAATATCATTTGAATCATAAAGCACAACTAGACGACCTAATTGTAAATGAGCAGCTAATGAAGATGCTTCAGCAGAAACGCCTTCCATTAAATCTCCATCACCACAAATAGCGTATGTATGATGGTCTACTACATTATACGCATCACGGTTGTATTTAGCAGCTAAATGTCTTTCAGCCATTGCCATACCTACTGCAGTTGAAATACCTTGTCCAAGTGGACCAGTAGTTGCATCTACACCTGCTGTATGACCGTACTCAGGATGTCCTGGAGTTTTGCTTCCCCATTGACGGAAGTTCTTTAAGTCATCCATTGTTACATCATAACCAGAAAGGTGAAGTAGGCTGTATAATAACATTGAACCATGACCTGCAGATAATACGAAACGATCACGGTTAAACCACGTTGGGTTATTTGGATTGTGTTTCATAAATTGAGTCCATAATGTATAAGCCATTGGTGCTGCACCCATTGGCATTCCTGGGTGACCAGAGTTTGCTTTTTCAATCGCATCGATGGATAATGTGCGAATCGTGTTGATAGAAAGTTGTTCGATTGAATGTGACATGCTATTCTTCCCTTCGCTTATATTAGTAAACGTTTTATACATTTATATGATAGCTTCCCACGCAAGATTATACAACATGTATCGACAAATATGTTGATATTTTTTTGGTTTTTTATAAAAAAATCAATGATTCCGGGAATGTATGGGCATTCAATATGACATACTTTTTAATTATTTTTATTTTAAAAAGAAAGGGAATTATCTGTATATTTATTCATCATTTTCAAATTCCATAATGCAAAATATATCCTTCCCCATTTTTCACTTTGTAAAGCAAATGAATAAACGACTGTAAATCTCGGCATAATTTATCTCGATCAAATACGTATCTTTCATATTCTCCATCCGTATCCTTATCATTTTCCCATTGAAACTGCCCTGTCAGTTCGATTGTTTCTGGCGCTAAAGAAAACATGCTAACTAGCGAACAAAATAACTGTTCTGCTATCACTGCCCCTTGCTGTTCTATTTTCGTAATACCATTATAGTGAATTCCGAATCCTTCTGCTCTTTTCGCTGGATAATAGACCGGAATCCAATGGATGAAATCTAATAGATATACGATTAGCTCATCACTTAATACAACACACTCATCTATCATTGCCTCTGCTTTATATAAAAAACAAAGTTCGATCCAATCTATACCTATAAAATCCAACCCTTTTTTTCATTTGAAACAAATACAAACTCATGCTGTAAAGCCAAAATATCCCCCCTATTGCCCACATTCATTATTCTTATTATATAAAAAAGCACCTTTTATAGGTGCTTAAAATAAATCATACAATTTTCTTCCGTATCGAACTTGAAATAAAATCAATGATAATGACCATTAAAATAATACCCAATAAAATAATACCCACACGAGACCAATTGCGTGAACTCAGTGCAAAAATTAGAGGTGTACCAATCCCACCTGCTCCAATAACACCTAAAATGGCAGCGGATCGTACATTAATTTCGAACCTGTATAACGTATACGATAAAAAATCCGGTAATACTTGTGGCAATACTGCATACCAAAGTATTTGAAAGCGATTCGCGCCTGTAGCTATTAACGCTTCCGTCGGCCCTTTATCTATATTTTCAATTCCTTCTGAATATAATTTCCCTAACATTCCGATAGAGTGTAATCCTAAAGCTAGAACTCCGGCAAAAGAGCCTGGTCCAACAGCTTTTATAAATAAAAGAGCCATAACTAATTCAGGAAATGTACGAACAACACTAAGTACAAATTTCCCAGTTCCTGAAGTTAATTTTCCACTGCTCATATTCGTTGCCGCCCAAAAAGCGAATGGAACAGATAAAAAGGCAGAAATAAATGTACCTAATATCGCAATTGCCAACGTATCAATTAAACCATGTAATAAATCTTCACCATCTGGCAAAGATACATACGACCAATCTGGATTCAATACACCAGTCATAATTGCTTTTGTAATTTCTCCCGCCGTATCCTTTATTCCCTCTAGCGGTACTCCTGAAAAAGCCCAAACATAAACAAATGTAAGTGCAATAAAAATAAACCAGCGATACACACTCGGTTTCTTTGGTTTTGGTACAATTAACGTCGTTTTACTCATTATAATTTCTCCCGCAACAATGTACTTACATAATCAATTAACAATACAACAACAAGAGTATAGATAATAATAGATGCAGTTTGTTGATATTGTAAAAATCCAAGTGTACGATCATAATATAATCCAATACCGCCTGCCCCTACTAAACCTAAAACAGCTGCTGCACGTACGTTCACCTCAAATGTATAAAGAACATAGGAAACAAAATGTGCTTTCACTTGCGGAATTACCCCGTACACAATCCATTGAACTTTATTTGCTCCCACTGCTGTCATCGCCTCTAATGGACCTGGATCAATCGATTCCATTGACTCATACAACAATTTCGCCACGAGCCCAATTGAGAAAAAAGTAAGAGCCAAAATACCTGGAAGTGGTCCTATTCCAAAAATAGCTACGAAAATTGCCGCTAATAATAAATCTGGTATCGTTCGGATAAAATTTAAAAGCAAGCGAGCTGGACCATACAAAAATGCACTAGTAAACACATTACTTGCCGCAAATAGTGCCAGTGGAATCGCTAAAATCGCTCCTAAAGTCGTCCCAATAATCGCCATACGTATTGTATCTAACATCGCTGTTGTAATAACTTGAAAATAACTCCAATCTGGCGGCACCATCTCTTTTAATAAATCCATCATATTAGGAAAACCAACTACTAGTTTTGAAAATGATGCGTCGACCTGTACACTACTTCCCCACAACAGTAAAATAACTAGAATAACCGTTAACATATGTTTCAACTTACTCGGCGGCTTCGGTATCGATTTCGAATATATCGTCACGTCATTCATTTAACTGCCACCTCTAATAATTCACTTTTCTGCGCTACGTCTCCATAAATTTCAGCAAATTTTTCATCCGTTGCCTCTTCTACTGAACCATCAAAAACTATTTCGCCTGCATGTAATCCAATAATGCGTGTCGCATATTGCCTCGCTAAATCAATAGAATGTAAGTTTACAATTGTTGTAATTCCAAAATCTTCATTAATTTTTTTCAAATCATCTAATACTTGCTTCGTTGTTAGCGGATCTAACGACGCAACAGGTTCATCTGCCAATATGATTTTTGCTTCTTGCGCCAACGCTCTAGCAATCGATACACGTTGCTGTTGGCCTCCTGATAATTCATCAGCTCGCGCATATGCTTTTTCTAAAATATTCACCCTTTTTAACGATTGAAAGGCAAGCTCCAAATCTTCTTTTGGAAATAGACCTAAGGTTGTACGAAAAGTCGAATGGTATCCAACACGCCCAGCTAATACATTCTTCAATACCGTTGATCGCTTTACAAGGTTAAAACTTTGAAAAATCATACCAATATCCCGGCGCATGCGTCGTAATTCTTTTCCTTTCGCAGCAGTAATAGACTCACCTTCAATAATGATTTCTCCTTCTGTAATCTCATGAAGGCGATTTACCGATCTGAGAAGTGTAGACTTTCCAGCCCCGGACAACCCTACCATTACAACAAACTCACCTTTTTGAATGTCCAAATTTATATTATTCAATCCTTTTGTACCATTCGGATACATTTTGGAAACATTGCGAAATTCTATCACACATCTTACCTACCTTCTATGTATTCAAAACGGCAAACTAACTGGAAACATACACCTTCCAGTTAGCTTCCATTTCCATATGTATTATTGCGTTTTTACTTTCTTTCCATATTCACGAACGATATCAAATTTACTATCATCAGATTTAACATATCCTTCATGTGAATATACTTCTTTAATGATTTTATGACCTTCCTCATTCTTTCCTATTTCAATGAAAGCGTCCTGTAATTTCTTACTCCACTCTGCATCTAAATCAGAACGTACCGAAATCGTATCGTTTGGAATTTTCTCCGTAAATTTCACTATTTTCGTTTGTTCAAATATATTCGGATAATCTTTTTTTACAATATTACGAGCATCTTGGAATACAACAGCTGCATCTACATCACCATTTAAAAGAGCAATAAGTGACTGATCGTGACCTTTTAATGTAACAGGTTTCACATCCTTTAGCGGATCAACACCCTCTTTTAACAATACAGCCGCAGGCCATACATACCCCGCTGATGATGTTACATCTTGATAACCAATTTTTTTACCTTTTAAATCTTTTACACTATTAATATTTGAATCTTTCTTAACTACGAACTCAGATTTATAAAAGTCTACTAAATCCTTTGTAGGAGCTCCCGTTTCATCATCTACTCCAAAACGTTGCGCTTGTAAAATTACGTTTGCTGCCTTTTTTTCATGCGCTAGCACATACGCTGTTGGAGGTAAAAAACCTACATCTACTTGCTTAGACGCCATCGCTTCTACTATTGTATTGTAATTCGTTGAAATACTAACTTTTACCGGAATATTTAATTTATCACTTAATAGCTTTTCCAATGGTTTTGCCTTTGCCTCTAACGTATCCGCATTTTGAGAAGGAACAAATTGAACATTTAAAGTCTTCGGTACATAACCTTTTTTCGTATCTTCAGTTTTACTTGCACTTGATTCTTTCGTTCCACAACCACTTAATAATCCCGCCGCTAGTACAACTGTCGTACTCATTGCAAAAACTTTTTTCAACATATTAATGCCTCCATTTTTGTTGTTATAAATTACCTTCCGTAAACATGAAGAAATATATCACACATTTTCACGTATAATTGCTTATTTACAGAATCTTTACACATTCTATACATTCTCATTAAAATTCTCTTCATATATTTGATATGCTTAATTAGTAGATAACAATAGAAAAGGTGAATGATATTGAATCCAAATCAAATTGTAACTTTAAACATTTTATTAACAAGTGATATACATGGAACTGTTTATCCAATTCACTACCAAGATAACTCCAGAGCTGAAATTGGTTTAGCTAAAATTTCTACCCTTATAAAAAAAGAACGTTTCCAAAATAGAAACGTTCTTTTAATTGATAACGGTGACTTCATACAAGGAACACCCTTTACTTATCATTACGCTACATATGCAAAAGATAAGAAAAATCCAATGTCTTTATTAGCGAACTATTTACGTTATGATGCTGCAGTTATCGGGAATCATGAATTTAATTATGGAATGGACGTATTAAATCATGCTATTTCTACTGCGAACTTCCCGTATCTATCAGCAAATATTTTAGATACAAACAGAAAAGAACCTTATTTCGGAAAACCATATGTAATAAAACATATTGAATCAAATATAAAAATTGCTATTTTAGGGATGACAACGCATTACATCCCAAATTGGGAACAACCCCATCACATTCAAGATTTACAATTTGAAGATGCATTAGAAACAACAAAAAGGTGGGTTTCTTACATTCGCGAACACGAGAAACCAGATTTATTAGTCGTAGCCTATCATGGGGGATTTGAACGCGATTTACAAACCGGGGTACCGACTGAAGTTTTAACAGGTGAAAACCAAGGATATGCAATGTGCCATGAAATTGAAGGCATAGACATTTTACTAACAGGCCACCAACACCGGGAAATCGCTCACACCGTAATGAATGGTGTAACAATTCTACAGACTGGATGCAATGGACACTCCGTTGGAAAAGTAACAGTAACATTCGAAAAAACAGAAAACAAATGGGTAAAAAAAGAGAGTCATTCACAATTATTGCCCGTGCAAGGAATTGTGGCGGACCAACATATCCTTTCTTTAGTTGCCGATTACGAAGAGAAAACACAAAATTGGCTCGATCAACCTATTGGATTAATCGATGGGGACATGCAAATTTCAGACGCTATGCAAACTCGTTTGCAAGACCATCCTTTTATTGAATTCATAAATAAGATACAGATGAATATAGCTAATGTTTCTATTTCTTGCACAAGCTTATTCCATAATACATCTCCAGGTTTCCCTAATCATGTAACAATGCGTGATATCGTTTCAAATTATATTTATCCAAATACATTAAAAGTAATTAGAATAACTGGAACCGATATAAAAGATGCCCTTGAACTCTCTGCTTCTTATTTCACATTAAATGCAGATGGAGCAATCATCGTAAACCCTACCTTCATAGACCCAAAGCCGCAACACTATAATTACGATATGTGGGAAGGGATTTCGTACGTATTTAACATTTCCAAACCAGTTGGTGAGAGAGTAGAATCTTTACAGTATAAAGGGGCTCCCCTTAATATGAATGAAGAATATGACGTCGTTATGAATAATTATCGCGCAAGCGGCGGAGGAAACTTCTTTATGTTCCAAAATAAGCCCGTAATAAAAGACATACCAACAGATATGTCTGAACTGATCGCTAATTATATTTTGAAACACAAAAAGATAGAAGCAACAGTTAATAACAACTGGAAAGTTATTAAATAACGGATATATTAAATAAAAAAGATGGGCTTCGCCCATCTTTTAGTTTAATTTTGCATTATCTTGCTTTTTTAAAGCTTTTAATTTCGCCGGTGTAACATCAGTACCTTGTTCGTTAACAACTTTAATTCCTTTAAGTTCGTTTAACATATTTTGACGAAATCCTTTTAAATATTGTTCACGTAGCGATTGACGCTCACGTTGTTCTTCTTCAGTTAAACCTTCTGCTTTTGCTTTTTTCGCTAAGAAGTTAATGCGTTCAACGAGTTCGTGACTAAGCATCTCGAATCCCCCTTCTAATCAAAACTGATTATTATCATACAATAGTTACTCTTCTTTATCAAGCAATTGCTTTGTATACTCTACATATCTACGATGTACCGTCGCTTTTGAAACGTTATGTCCAAAACCACGAAGCGTCGCTGCAATTTCTTCGAAAGTAAGTTCACTTTTGCGCAAACGTACAATTTCCTCAATCGGCACTTCTTTCTTCTCTCGTCCTACACTTAAATGACGATTCTTTAAATTGTTTTCTGGACGATAACCTTTTTCTACTGCTCGTTGCATACCACGTTTAATTTTTAAGTTATGAATCTTTCTTTGGTACTCTTCCACAATACCGATAATATCTAATACCATCGAATCAGAATCCGACAATTGCAATTCCCCATTATGCGTATGCGTGTAGACTTTTATTCCTTCTTTATGTAAACAGTGCATTAATGCAATCTTTGCATTTCCCCTACCAAGGCGCGTTTCATCTTGTATGAGTAG
This sequence comes from Bacillus cereus, assembly GCF_007678085.1. Taxonomy (GTDB): domain Bacteria; phylum Bacillota; class Bacilli; order Bacillales; family Bacillaceae_G; genus Bacillus_A; species Bacillus_A cereus_BE. Next base: position 311,123 of record NZ_VEDW01000004.1, read on the forward strand.
CACATCAATTTGTTCGTCTCGAATTGTATCTAGCACTTCTAATATACCGTCACGTTCAATTGTATATCCACTAGCCTGTTCTTCAATCACCTTAGCAACATTCATTTGATAGCGCTCCGCTAAATGCAATAATTCATCTTTTTGACGTAATAATGATGTTTCTTGCGCTTCTTTCGTTGTACTCACACGTGCATAAATAATTGCATTCATTATGACCCCCTCTTTCTCACTATTATTTCCCTCCAGTGTAACATAAATCCGCCTTTTGTTCGAACTTATGTTTGTAGAATGTTTTTTCGCATGTTATACTTATAAATAAGAAAAATGAAAGAAAACGAGGTGTTAGAAAACATGGAAAAGTTAACGAAACGCCAGCAAGACATTCTCGACTTTATTAAGCTAAAAGTACAAGAAAAGGGATATCCACCTTCCGTACGTGAAATCGGTCAAGCAGTCGGCCTCGCTTCTAGTTCTACAGTGCACGGACATTTATCAAGATTAGAAGAAAAAGGATACATTCGACGCGACCCAACAAAACCACGAGCAATTGAAATTTTAGGTGACGATCGAATGGATACGGAAACACAATCTGTTATTCAAGTTCCAATTGTCGGAAAAGTCACTGCCGGATTACCGATTACAGCAGTTGAAAGTGTAGAAGATCACTTCCCACTTCCAGCTAGCATTGTTGCTGGGGCAGACCAAGTGTTTATGTTACGTATTTCTGGAGATAGTATGATTGACGCTGGTATTTTCGATGGAGATTTAGTTGTTGTTCGCCAACAACAGTCTGCATATAATGGCGAAATTGTAGTCGCTTTAACAGAAGATAACGAAGCAACTGTTAAACGTTTCTATAAAGAAAAAGACCATTTCCGTCTACAACCGGAAAACTCTTCGTTAGAACCTATCATTTTAAAACAAGTGTCAGTTATTGGTAAAGTAATTGGCGTATACCGTGATTTACATTAAAAGTAATAAAAAAGATAATTACCTTATTTATATACGGTAATTATCTTTTTTGTATTTTGATAGAATTCCATTTATTCAAAAGAATGCATTGCATTAATCATTAACGCGTTGCTATAGTAATATCTCCAGCAGTTGTTTTACCACTAATCTTTTTACTACCATTTCCAATTGTTACCTTGTTATTTTCTTCATTAAAAATTGTTACATCTCCAGCAGCACTTTGCCCAGTAATTATTGCATCTTGTGGTTTTTCCGATAAAGTAATATCTATATCTCCAGCAGTTGAACTTGCTTCTAAATTATACGTAGAATCATGATCTAAAATATTTATTTCCCCACTGGTCGTTTTTGTGGTCACTTTCCCTTTTACTTTTTTAAAGTTCATCTCACCAGCTTTTGTAGCTCCCTCCACATTCTTAGCCGTTACATGTTTCAAATTCACTTCTCCAGCAAGCGTCTCAACACTTACACGGTCACTTTTCAGATCACTTATTTCGATTTGTCCAGCAGATGAATTTACTTTTACATCCTGGTAAGAGCGTTCAGGTACAAAGAGAGTCAATGTAGACGTTTGAAACTTAAAATCGTAAAAGGAAAAATCAAATGAAGCACCTTTTTCTCTTTTCCCGATGATTTTTAATGTGTCACCATCTTCAGCAATACGAAGCTCTTGTTTACGTGCATCTCCTGATTGTTTTACATAAAAAGAAGAGTCAGGAGATTTTTGGATAGCAATATCCCCGGCATCTAACTTAACTTCTATATTTTTTAATGTTTCGTTTTTAATTATATCTTCTTTGTTTCCTTTTTCTGCAGTTTGTACTGCTTTTTTATATGTTTGTGAAACCCCTATTACTCCAATAATGATACAAGCAATCGCTACTAACAATATTTTCTTCATCATCTACTCCCCTTTTATCATTTTGAAGTTCCATACTACATAACGTACGCATAACCTTTTAAACCACTTTGTACTATAATAAGCGATTATACATAACAACAAACCTACTCCAACAAACGTTATACTAACGAATAAATCCAACCATATAAAAGTACCCATAAATACTTTTGCGATAACGAAAAATGGTGTCACTACACTAGCAATCCCACCGACCCAAAAGGAAAATATAAAAGCGATAATGGCAACTAACGGGCCTAACACAATAATAAAATTAAACAAACTAAGTCCAATCGCTGCCATAACAGCCCTCGTTATATTGGAAGTAGATGGATCCTTTTTCATTTCGTCAAATCGATACAAAGCAAGTAAGTCTTTGGCAATTACTTTCGGAGAGCCAAGGCCCTTTATTATTTCCGATTCAGTTTTCCCTTCTTCTTTCCCAAACTGAAAATGCTCTTCATAATCAAATAAAATATCTTTCCTCTCTTCTTCCGGTAACTTTCTAAGATGACTTGATAATTCTTTAAGAAACTGCTCTTTACTCATCCGATTCCACCCCTTCAATAATTTCTTGTACGCCTTTTGCAAAATCACGCCACTCTGTTACTAACAAATTCAGTTGCGTTTCCCCTTGCTCCGTTAGTTGATAATATTTACGAGGCGGCCCCTCCGTAGATTCTTTCAAATACGTTTGAAAATATCCTTCTTTCGTTAAACGACGTAACAAAGGATACACTGACCCTTCCGATATTAAAAATTTATTTGAGATTTGCTGAACAAGTTCATAACCGTAACAATCCTTACGTTTTACAAGTGCCAAAACACACAGCTCTAACACACCTTTTTTAAACTGAACGTTCAAGGTCAATCCCCCTTTCTCACTTCAGTACTGTTCAATACACGGTACCTGTTATATCCATAATATACCACTTAGTATTATTTATTGCAAGGTACTATATTTTTCAATACTTAATTTTCGAATTAAATACATCCACACCATACTTCAACTTTCACATTTTCATTCATAGCTAACACGCATTTTAAATAGTCCACATGACTTTTTTCGGGCATTTTTCGGGCACCCATCCAGTTTATTTCACAAATCTCTATATTTGCCCACAAATAAAAAAAGCCCTGATACCGTAGTATCAAGGCTTTTCTCTCTCTTAGTATAGAGACATATACTGATCGCGTTCCCATTGGTGAACTTGCGTGCGGAAAATATCCCACTCAATCTCTTTCGCTTCGATGAAGTGCTCAAGTAAATGCTCACCTAGTGCACCACATACTACTTCATTCGATTGTAATGTAACTAAAGCTTGCGCTAATGTTGCTGGTAAATCAACGATACCTGCTTCTTCGCGCTCTTCTTTTGTCATTACGTAGATGTTACGGTCTACTGCAGCTGGTGGAGTTAATTTGTTTTTAATTCCGTCAAGACCTGCCGCTAATAATGTAGCCATTACTAAATATGGGTTTGCAGCTGGGTCAACACTACGTACTTCTACGCGTGTACTAATACCACGAGATGCAGGGATACGTACTAATGGGCTACGGTTTTGTGCAGACCATGCTACGTAACAAGGAGCTTCGTATCCAGGTACTAAACGCTTATAAGAGTTTACAGTTGGATTTGCTACCGCTGTAAATGCTGGTGCGTGTTTTAAAATACCTGCGATGAAGTGACGAGCATCATCACTTAATTGTAAGTCACCGTTTTGATCGAAGAATACGTTCTCACCATTTTTGAATAGTGATAAGTTACAGTGCATACCTGAACCGTTCACACCGTATAATGGTTTTGGCATAAATGTTGCGTGTAAACCGTGTTTACGAGCAATTGTTTTTACAACAAGTTTGAATGTTTGAATATCATCACATGAGCGAATTGCACTTGCATATTTAAAGTCAATTTCGTGTTGCCCTGGAGCAACCTCATGGTGAGACGCTTCAATTTCAAACCCCATCTCTTCTAATTCAAGAACGATATCACGACGACAGTTTTCCCCTAGATCCATCGGCGCAAGGTCGAAGTATCCACCGTTATCGTTTAACTCTAATGTTGGATTTCCTTTTTCATCTACTTTAAATAGGAAGAATTCTGGCTCTGGTCCAAGATTGAAATCCGAGAATCCTAAAGCTTCCATTTCTTTTAACACACGTTTTAAGTTGTTACGTGGGTCTCCATCAAATGGAGTGCCATCCGCATTGTAAATGTCACAAATTAGACGAGCAACTTTACCTTTTTCAGCAGTCCATGGGAAAATTACCCAAGTATCTAAGTCAGGATATAAATACATATCAGATTCTTCAATACGTACGAAACCTTCAATCGAAGATCCATCAAACATCATTTTGTTATCAAGAGCTTTCGTTAATTGTCTCACTGGAATCTCTACGTTTTTAATTACTCCTAAAAGGTCTGTAAATTGTAAACGGATATACTTTACATTCTCTTCTTCCGCCAAACGGAAAATATCTTCTTTTGTGTACCTAGCCATTATAAATTCCTCCTTAGTCCCTCTAAACACCTTCAGAATCAGTTCTCTTTAGTGAAAAAACCTTGAAATATCCCCTTGTCGCAATGAAGTTCGATTAAATCTACCTGTATGTTGTAGTTCATCTCGAAGTATTTTGCGAAGCTCAGTTTTTGAAATTTCTTTCGTTTCTTCTTTTACTTTCACTGTTTCTGTTTGATTTTCTTTCATTAGTAATACTTGTTTAATACCAGCCATATTCAAGCCTTGATCTAATAAATCTTTAATCTCTAACAACTTATCTACATCGTTAAATGAAAATAATCTACGATTCCCCTTTGTACGGGTTGGAGAAACAAGATTATGTTCTTCATAGTAGCGAATTTGACGTGCAGATAATTGTGTTAAATCCATAACAATACCAATAGGAAACAGCGGGGCAGAACGTCTATCTTCTTTCATTGTTTCAGTTCCTCCTTCGCCTTAACTGTTTCTCATTTTATACCATGTTATGTTTAGTGTCAATAGATGTTAGCTTTTCTTACATGATTTTTTTATAAATTTTTTCATTCTTTTTTCTAATGAAACAAATCATGACTTTCACACGAAAAAAGCTGTCGAAATCGACAGCTTCCCCCCTTAAGAAATTGTTAATAATTCTTTTTCAATTAATGCATCAATTGCAGAACAAATTGCAATCTTCACATGTGAATAAGTTAACCCACCTTGCACGTAAGCAACATAAGGCGGACGAATTGGACCATCAGCTGACAATTCAATACTTGCACCTTGAATAAACGTTCCCGCAGCCATAATTACATCATCTTCATAACCCGGCATATAGTTGGCATATGGAGTGAAGTGAGAATTAATCGGAGATGCATACTGAATTGCTTGGCAGAATGCAATCATACGATCTTTATCATCAAATTGAACAGACTGAATTAAATCTGTTCTCGGTGCATTCCATGCTGGTGATGTATTCATTCCTAACTTCTCTAAAAATGCAGCTGTAAAAATCGCACCTTTTAGGGCTTGTCCCGCCACATGTGGCGCTAAGAAGAAACCTTGATACATTTCTTGCAAACTATATAAAGATGCCCCTGCTTCCGCACCGATTCCTGGAGATGTTAAACGATATGCACACGCTTCAACATACTGCTCTTTACCAACAATGTAACCACCAGTTTTAACAATTCCACCACCAGGATTTTTAATAAGCGAACCTGCCATTAAATCTGCACCAACATGACACGGCTCTTGCTCTTCAATAAACTCACCATAACAGTTATCTACAAACACAACAACATCCGGCTTAATTTCTTTAACAAACGCTATCATCTCTTTAATTTGAGAAATAGTAAACGACGGACGAGTAGCATAACCTTTTGAGCGCTGAATACCAATCATCTTCGTATTACTATGCATGGCACCCGCAACAGCTCCATAATCAACAAGCCCCTCTTCAGTAAGCGGAACTGCATTATAACCAATATTATATTCTTTAAATGAACCTACACCTTTTCCGCGTACACCAACGATTTCTTCTAACGTATCATACGGTTTGCCAGTGATGTACAACAACTCATCTCCTGGACGTAAAATACCAAATAACGCTGTAGAAATAGCGTGAGTACCTGAAATAATTTGTGGACGAACAAGACCCGATTCCGCTCCAAATACATCCGCATACACTTTTTCTAACGTATCACGGCCAATATCATCATAACCATAACCTGTTGTTGGAATAAAATGAGAATCGCTAATTTTATGTTTACGAAAACTTTCTAATACACGAAACTGATTACTTTCAATTACTTCATCCGCGCGTTTATGTACTTCTGTAATTTGGCTCTCTACTTCTTTTACGATTGGAGCAATTTTTTCTCCATTTTTCAAACGATCAAACATTTTTATTTTCTCCTTCTTCCACTAAAAATCTCTTTAATTGCACATTAAGCGATGAATGAGCAAAAATATACCCTGCGCAATTATATACAAATTTATCTTCCAGAAACTCCATCTTTGTTAATAGCGTTTCCGTCTTTAATAGCGTTAACAACTTACCCTCACCCGGAGGAACTTCCACTTGATAACAATTCATTTCTTCCTTCATTTTCGTTTCTATCGCTTCTTTTATATGGAATAAATCATTTTCTTCAAAAGCACTAGTCATTAAGAAGTCACTTTTCGGAAACGGAATAAAGTTTTGATGTAATTCATCTTTTTTATTATATAACGTAATAATAGGAATATGATTAATTTCAAGTTCTGACAATAATTGTTTGACTGTTTTCTCATGTCCTACATAATTAGGATCTGCTGAATCAACTACATGTAAAATAACATCTGCTTCACCAGCTTCTTCTAAAGTCGAACGAAAAGCAGCAATTAATGACGTAGGTAAATCTTGTATAAAACCAACGGTATCAGTTAGTAGTACTGTATAACCAGAAGGTAACAGCATTTTCCTTGTCGTCGGGTCTAGCGTTGCAAACAACAAGTTTTCTTCAAACGTATTAGCTTCCGTTAATCTATTAAACAGTGTAGATTTTCCCGCATTCGTATATCCTATTAACGAAACTTGAAATACTTTATTATCTTTTCTTCTCTCACGATATCTTTTTCGGTGTTCCACAACAACTGCAAGTTGTTTCTTTATTTCATCAATCCGTGATCGAATATGACGACGATCTGTCTCAAGTTTCGTCTCACCCGGCCCTCTTGTTCCAATACCACCACCAAGACGTGACAAAGACAATCCTTGCCCCATAAGACGCGGCATTGTATATTGCAACTGAGCTAATTCTACTTGAAGCTTACCTTCTCTCGACTTCGCACGTTGCGCAAAAATATCTAATATTAGTTGCGTTCGATCAATTACCCTCGCATCTAATACTGAGGATAAATTCCGAATTTGACTCGGCGTTAATTCATTATTAAATACAATCACATCCGGTTCTAATTCTTCAGTTAACATTGTCAGCTCTTCTAATTTACCTTTACCTATATAAGTCGCCGGATGAAACTTCGGTCGTTTTTGCGTTGTAGACACTAACAATTCTGCACGTGCAGTCTTCGCTAGCGATGCAAGTTCTTTCATGGAATGCATAAACTTTTCATCATCTTCTTGCGGCAATTGACAGCCCACTAATATGACTTTTTCTTTTTCTTCCATCAAATATGTTCACTCATCCTTTTCGAAATTTAAACCTTCTAATATAATAGCAGAGGAAGCACATTTCATCTAGTTAGCGGGGGAGAAAATTCATGGCATGGGAGATTTTTAGCATCATAGGCACAATCGCTTTCGCACTAAGCGGAGCCATTGTTGCAATGGAAGAGGATTATGATATTTTCGGGGTGTATATTTTAGGAATGGCAACCGCATTTGGGGGAGGTGCCCTTCGTAATTTATTAATCGGATATCCGATTGTCGCGTTTTGGCAACAAGACATGTTATTCCAAATCGCACTTTTATCAATGACAATTATTTTTCTTTTTCCAAATAAATTAATTAGACACTGGAAAAAGTGGGAAAATATCACTGATGCTATCGGCTTATCAGCATTTGCCGTACAAGGAGCATTATACGCTCAAAAATTAAATTTACCAATTAGCGCTACAATTGTAGCAGCTGTTTTAACCGGCATTGGCGGCGGTATTATACGCGATCTTTTAGCCCGTAGAAAACCTCTCGTTCTTCGAGCTGAAGTATATGCTTTTTGGACGATTCTAGCAGGTTTCTTAATCGGCGCTCAAATTATTGTTAGCGATTGGGCTCTATACACCTTATTCATTTTAATTGTTTGCTTCCGCATGGTTTCTATTCATTACAAATGGCATTTACCGCATCGACGCATCGACACAAATGAACGTTCAATGCATAAATAGCAATCCAACCTCTTTACAAATCGTAAAGAGGTTTTTCTTTTCTAACGAGTTTTTCTTTACATAATGTTTATACTAATCCTCAAAGCGAGGTGAATACAAATGACAAACCATGTTAATAAAGGTACTCAAAAAAGCTCAGTAGGTCAAATTGGACACGATCTTAATTCTGCACACGAAAAAAGCGCTAAAATGGAACACTTCCATAAATCTTATCAAGAAAAAGCAAAAAAAGAGTAACAGCACTTATACAAAAAACAGACGCACAGTTTACGTACTGTGCGTCTCATCTTCAAGCATCAAATCAATACTTGATATCCCAATTAAATCATATTTATCATACGTATCTTCTTGTAACAGACGCATAGCCTGTGTACGAATCGATTTTTCAACAATATTCCGTACATATCTTCCATTACTAAACGATGTAATTTGTGATGAGTACTTTACAGCATGTAAATGATCTCTAAATTTCCACTCAGCCTCTTTCGATAACTGGTATTCACGTTCTTCATACATCCTCTTCCCTATTTCTAACAGCTGATTTACTGAGTAATCCGCAAATTCAATTATAAACGGAAAACGGGATTGCAGACCTGGATTTAATGAAAGAAAGTGATTCATCTCTCTTGAATATCCGGCTAAAATCAATACAAAACCGTGTTGTTTATCTTCCATATGTTTCACGAGCGTATCAATTGCTTCTTTTCCAAAATCTTTTTCTCCCCCTCGGGCTAATGAATACGCCTCATCAATAAACAAAATACCTCCCATTGCTTTTTTTATTAAATCTCTTGTTTTTTGAGCTGTATGACCGATGTACTCTCCTACAAGATCCGCACGTTCAGCTTCAACTAAGTGCCCTTTTGATAGAATATTCATCTCAAACAACAATTTCCCTATCATTCTAGCGACAGTTGTCTTCCCTGTACCTGGATTCCCTTTAAACAACATGTGGAGTACTTGCTTCTCAGACTTCAACCCTATTTCTTGTCTTTTTTTATTTACATAAATCCAAGCATATATTTCTTTTATTATCTTTTTTATATCATCCATCCCAACAAGCTTTCCCATCTCTTCTTCAATTCTTTGCAGCATCTCATGTTTCGTAGTAGTTTCACTTGAAATTACTGTTTTATTTTCTGCGGCCGGTAAAGAAATTTTCTTTCGATGATTTAACACAATGTTAATTTGATTATTATTTTTCTTTCGCATCGATTGTTCCATACAATCACCTCATTTTATCCACTCACCAAATATTATTATTCCTGTCTCCCCTACAAATGACTATTTTCAGAAAAGTTTGCTATAATATAAGAAATAATGAAGGTGGTGGGACTATGGAGACAACGGAATTCCATGATACAATACAAGCCTTTTCTATTTTTTTATTGAATAAAGGCCGAAAACCTTCAACCATTAAACGTTATGTTTATGACATTGAAGATTTCGGACATTGGTTAGAAAAAAACAAAAAGCTCCCTTCCAGTAATATATGGGCTACACTTTGTACAAAAGACTACGAAGATTACTTTTCCGACTTAAAAAAGAATCGACATTACTCAGAGAAAACGATGCACCGTGTATTTATTGTATTAAATAGAATGCATCACTTTCTAAACATCCCTAATCCATTAAAGAACATGGGAATTTCTATTCAACCAGACCGCACACTTCGCAATGAAGATTTCATTTCATCTGATGAAGAAAAAAGATTAAAACATATTGTCACTTCATTAGAGGGACTTTCAGAGAAGCAACGTCCTGTACGCCCTTTATTGATGGATCGTAATATCGCTATTTTAAATTTACTAATCGACTATGGATTATCCTTACAGGAACTTACAGCATTAACTATGCACCACGTCCACTTTGAAACAAACACATTATCTATCTCAGCAACCGCAGGGGTAGAAAGAACAATTACATTAACTAACGAAGACAAAAAACAACTATATACTTATTACAAAAGCATCCCAGAACCCGTTCGTCCAAAATACCATAGTAATGATCCATTATTTATTGCATTTGATTTTAATCGCGGAACATACAGATGGGTATACGAAAATGATGCACCAAAGGGTTTAACAGAAATCGCTATCCAAAAAATGATTCGCCTTGAAGTATCTAGAGCTAATTTACGCAAAGGAATCTCAGGACAACACTTTCGTAACACCTATATCTTAAACTTAATAAAAAAAGAAACTCCAGAATCAGAAATTATAAAACTAGTTGGATTCAAATCAAAAATTTCACTCAAACGATATTATCAATACGCAGAAAATAGAAAAAACGCCTTATCCTAAGGCGTTTTTTCTATTTTTTCTTTAAACAAACGATTTTACTATGACCATTTAACTAATTTTTGCATCTACTATGATGAGTTTCATTCACATTCTCATTAGAAAGGAGAGATTTAATGTCTCGTTATGACGACAGTCAAAACAAATTCTCCAAACCATGCTTTCCAAGTAGCGCTGGGCGAATTCCAAATACCCCATCAATCCCAATTACTAAGGCACAACTTAGAACATTTCGCGCAATCATTATCGACTTAACAAAAATAATCCCAAAACTTTTCGCAAATCCATCTCCCCAAAACATTGAAGATTTAATTGATACATTGAACCTACTAAGTAAATTTATTTGTTCGCTAGACGCTACTTCCTCCCTGAAAGCGCAAGGATTAGCTATTATAAAAAACTTAATAACTATATTAAGAAACCCAACCTTCATAGCAAGTGCTGTATTTGTTGAACTCCAAATTTTAATTAATTATTTACTTTACATCACAAAGTTATTCCGAATCGATCATTGTACACTCCAAGAACTCCTTAAATTAATTGCAGAGTTACAAACTACTCTAGTTAATTCGGCTTCGTTCGGCAGAGGTCCTACCGGGCCTACTGGACCTCGAGGTAACACGGGCGCTACTGGTGCTACCGGTGCTACTGGGCCTCAAGGTAACACGGGCGCTACCGGTGCTACTGGGCCTCAAGGTAACACAGGCGCTACTGGTGCTACTGGGCCTCAAGGTAACACGGGCGCTACTGGTGCTACTGGGCCTCAAGGTAACACGGGCGCTACCGGTGCTACTGGGCCTCAAGGTAACACGGGCGCTACTGGTGCTACTGGGCCTCAAGGTAACACAGGGGCTACTGGTGCTACCGGCGCTACTGGACCTCAAGGTGCTCAAGGTAACACGGGGGCTACTGGTGCTACTGGACCTCAAGGCGTTCAAGGTAACACGGGGGCTACTGGCGCTACTGGACCTCAAGGTGTTCAAGGTAACACGGGGGCTACTGGTGCCACTGGACCTCAAGGTGTTCAAGGTAACACAGGTGCTACTGGTGCCACTGGACCTCAAGGTGCTCAAGGTAACACGGGGGCTACTGGTGCTACCGGTGCCACTGGACCTCAAGGTGTTCAAGGTAACACGGGGGCTACTGGTGCCACTGGACCTCAGGGTGTTCAAGGTAACACTGGCGCTACTGGTGCTACTGGACCTCAAGGTGTTCAAGGTAACACAGGTGCTACCGGACCTCAAGGTGTTCAAGGTAACACAGGGGCTACTGGTGCTACTGGACCTCAAGGCGTTCAAGGTAACACTGGCGCTACCGGCGCTACTGGACCTCAAGGTGCTCAAGGTAACACGGGCGCTACTGGTGCTACTGGACCTCAAGGTGTTCAAGGTAACACAGGTGCTACGGGTGCTACCGGCGCTACTGGACCTCAAGGTAACACAGGGGCTACTGGTGCTACTGGACCTCAAGGCGTTCAAGGTAACACTGGCGCTACTGGACCTCAAGGTGTTCAAGGTAACACGGGTGCCACTGGACCTCAAGGTGTTCAAGGTAACACAGGTGCTACGGGTGCTACCGGCGCTACTGGTGCTACTGGACCTCAAGGCGTTCAAGGTAACACGGGGGCTACTGGCGCTACCGGCGCTACTGGACCTCAAGGTGTTCAAGGTAACACAGGTGCTACGGGTGCCACTGGACCTCAGGGTGTTCAAGGTAACACTGGCGCTACTGGACCTCAAGGTGTTCAAGGTAACACGGGTGCTACCGGCGCTACTGGACCTCAAGGTGTTCAAGGTAACACAGGTGCTACTGGTGCCACTGGACCTCAAGGTGTTCAAGGTAACACAGGTGCTACCGGACCTCAGGGTGTTCAAGGTAACACGGGTGCTACTGGTGCTACCGGTGCCACTGGACCTCAAGGTGTTCAAGGTAACACAGGTGCTACCGGTGCCACTGGACCTCAGGGTGTTCAAGGTAACACAGGCGCTACTGGTGCCACTGGACCTCAAGGTGTTCAAGGTAACACAGGTGCTACTGGTGCTACCGGCGCTACTGGACCTCAAGGTGTTCAAGGTAACACGGGTGCTACGGGTGCCACTGGACCTCAGGGTGTTCAAGGTAACACAGGTGCTACCGGACCTCAAGGTGCTCAAGGTAACACAGGTGCTACCGGACCTCAAGGTGTTCAAGGTAACACGGGTGCCACTGGACCTCAGGGTGTTCAAGGTAACACGGGTGCTACTGGTGCTACCGGTGCCACTGGACCTCAAGGTGTTCAAGGTAACACAGGTGCTACCGGTGCCACTGGACCTCAGGGTGTTCAAGGTAACACGGGCGCTACTGGTGCTACAGGCGCTACTGGACCTCAAGGTGTTCAAGGTAACACAGGTGCTACTGGTGCTACCGGCGCTACTGGACCTCAAGGTGTTCAAGGTAACACAGGTGCTACCGGTGCCACTGGACCTCAAGGCGTTCAAGGTAACACGGGCGCTACCGGACCTCAAGGTGTTCAAGGTAACACGGGCGCCACTGGTGCTACTGGTATAGGAGTTACTGGACCTACCGGGCCTTCTGGCGGGCCTCCTGGACCTACCGGACCTCAGGGGCCTCAAGGTAACACGGGTGCTACTGGTGCTACTGGACCTCAAGGTGTTCAAGGTAACACGGGTGCCACTGGACCTCAAGGTGCTCAAGGTAACACGGGTGCCACTGGACCTCAAGGTGTTCAAGGTAACACGGGTGCCACTGGACCTCAAGGTGCTCAAGGTAACACGGGTGCCACTGGA
>NZ_VEDW01000004.1:324550-645133 GCF_007678085.1 Bacillus cereus
GACCTCAAGGTGTTCAAGGTATTCAAGGACCAACAGGCGCTACCGGCGCTACTGGTATAGGAGTTACTGGACCTACGGGGCCTACTGGACCTAGCTTCCCTGTAGCAACAATTGTTGTAACAAACAACATTCAACAAACAGTACTTCAATTTAACAACTTCATTTTTAATACTGCAATTAACGTAAACAACATTATCTTCAATGGCACAGATACAGTCACTGTTATCAACGGTGGTATTTATGTAATTAGCGTATCCATCTCTACAACTGCACCAGGATGCGCTCCACTCGGAGTAGGAATTTCAATAAATGGAGCAGTCGCAACTGATAACTTCTCTTCAAATTTAATAGGCGACTCACTTTCATTTACTACAGTCGAAACGTTAAGAGCTGGCGCAAACATTTCTGTCCAATCTACTCTTAACGAGATTACGATCCCTGCAACAGGAAACACTAACATTCGCCTTACTGTATTTAGAATTGCTTAAATTTCACTATGTATTGTTTATGACAAATAAAAAAAGAGCGAGAAACTCGCTCTTTTTTTGTTATGTACAATAATTCATTACTACTCTAATTCAATTGAAACATTTTTTTGTGGTACAAATGTAGAAATTGCATGTTTATAAATAAGCTGTTGCTTACCTTCTGTTTCCAGTAGGACTGTAAAATTATCAAATCCTTTAATTAATCCACGAAGCTGGAAACCATTTAATAAGTACAGCGTAACAAACGTATTTTCTTTACGGAGTTGATTTAAAAACTGATCTTGAATATTGATTGATTGCTTCATGTCGAATCCTCCTCTTTTTCTCTACTTACTATTATTCGACTTTAGTTGTAACTTTCCTTCTATGTATCGTAAAATTTCTGACGTTTTTTCACCGTCTGTAACATCAAACCACGTAACATCCATCTTATTACGGAACCACGTTAGTTGACGCTTTGCATAACGACGTGAATTCGTCTTTAATTGTGATACCGCTTCTTCTAAAGAGACACGATCCTCAAAATAATCATATATCTCTTTATACCCAATCGCTTGAATAGATTGACAATCTCGTATCCCTCTATTATACAATCCTTCTACTTCTTCTAATAAACCTTGGTCCATCATTATATCAACTCGTAAGTTAATGCGATCGTATAGCATTTCTCGATCCATTGTCAAGCCAATTAAGGAAACATCATATAATAACTCGTTTTCTTGTTTTTCAAGTTGATCACTCATTTTTTCACCCGTCGTGTGGAAAATTTCTAACGCTCTAATGACACGACGTACATTATTGGCATGAATACGCTCAGCACTTTCTGGATCTACTTCCTGTAATTTCTTATGTACATATCCCACGCCACGTTCTAATGCTAACTTTTCCATTTGTTCTCGGTATATAGTATCACCAGCATCATCCGTAAACTGATAATCAAATAAAACAGATTGTATATACAGACCAGTTCCACCAACGATAATTGGCAATTTACCACGCTCTGTAATCTCTCGAATATGCTTACGAACACGTTCTTGAAATTCGGCAACAGAAAATGAATCTTCCGGATTTTTTATATCAATCATATAATGTGGAATTCCGTCCATCTCTTCTTTCGTCACCTTTGCAGTTCCAATATCCATGGTACGATAAATCTGCATGGAATCTCCACTTATAATTTCACCATTCAACGCTTTGGCAAGATCAATACTTAACTTCGTCTTTCCAACAGCAGTTGGTCCAATGATGACAGCAACTTTTTCACGTTGCACTTCTCCCATATCATTCAACTCTCTTTATGTAATGTACTCCATCTATTGATTATATCCAATCTTACCAATTTTAACGGCATGATTGCAAGTTCTTTCATTCCGGTACATGAAATTACAAATAAAAAAGAACATAGTTTGTCCAATTCCGCATATACATGATTAAAAAATACCTTCGAGAGGATGAGTTAACTATGAAACAATCCACCATTAATTTTTCATCTTTAACAAAAGACCTTATTTTAGCTACTGCTACAAAAGAACAAAATTGCTCACAAGAAGAATTATATTTCGCCTTAAATTGTTTGCTACGTGCTTTTCATTCTACTCTCCAAGAAACAACATTACATCCAGAAAATAAAAATACAGAGTATATACAAAATCAATTTTGCAGCGCCTATAAAATTATTACAGGTAAAACGATTTATCCTTTTCAATAACCCATAAAAGGCGGTTGCTTACATACTTTCAAGCAACCGCCTTTTATGTTAATACATATATAACTATTTAATCACTTTCACTTTTACAGATTTGCGCCCCCAGCTATTGGCACTACCATCTGAACCGACTAATACATCAATACGATTTCCTTTAATCGCACCACCAGTATCTCCAGCAATTGCTTCTCCATATCCTTCTACCCATACTTTTGAGCCAAGCGGAATTACTTTAGGATCAACAGCAATTACTTTCATATTCGGATTTGCTGTTAAGTCATGCCCCATCGCAGTTAATACACGACCACCATACGTACCATTCTCACTTGGATGCGCTGTATACGCTGTCGCTTCTACTGTTATTTCACGTCCACCAGCAGGTGCACTTGTTTGAGTAGATTTCGCAACTGGTTTTGCAGTTGGCTTCTCTTTTACCACAGGTTTACTTGATTCTACATTCTTAACAGACTCTTTGCTCTTAACTGCTTTATTATTTTTAACCGGCGTATTTACTCTTACCGGTGCTTCTTCTTGCGTTACAACTTCTTTCTTTTCAATCACAGGTGCCGTCCCTGTTAAAAATGGCACGTGAACATATCCTGTTTTTCCATTATAGTCAAATTGTAACCATTCATTTTGAACTTGATTTGTCGTCTCAATTACATCATTTTTATTCAGTTTACCAAGAATTTCAGAGTCCGTATTCGCTCCAGCACGAACATTTAGCACGCCCGCAGTTACATAATATGTACTTTTTGTAAACTGAGCACTCACAAACGCTTCTTGACCATTTAATTTAATTTTTGTCCATCCATTTTCTGTATTTACAACATCTAATGTATTTCCACTCAACATTTTACCTACAAGCTTTGATTCTACAGTTGGGTTTTCTCTAACATTTAATACGTCTGTTGTTACAATCGTTTCTGCTTTCGCAGAACCCGCAAAAATCCCAAGACCAAAAACTGCTGCTGTTGCTATACCTAATAATTTTTTCATGAATAGCCTCCATTTGCTTTGTTTTCGTATTTTCATTATAGCAACAGATTTTTAGGATTTTTAGAAATCACACAATTACAAAGCATTCGTAATACACGATTAATGAGTTGTAACATAAATTTCCATATCAATGAATTCCATTTCCAATAGAATCCTCAATAGTTTTCATATATTTTCCATATACAAGCACCAGAATTTTTTCCAAAAAAAATTACAGTATTACTTTTTTGTTACAAAAAAATCACATTTCATTACATCTTTTACCAAAAATCATCATTTTCCAATTATTAACCTCCTTTTTTGTAATAAAAAAAGAGCAGCTAATAAAAGCTACTCCCTTTACATGCATTATTTAACTTTCTTTTTCCAGATCCCCATCATTATAGCCGAAACAACTGTCCCTATCATTATCGAGAAAATATATAGCACGGGTTTATTTACTAATGCGATAACAAACAATCCACCATGCGGTGCTGGTAATGTAATTTGGAATAACATAGATAATGCCCCCGCAATACTTGAACCAACAACACAACTTACTATTACTCGAATCGGATCTGCAGCTGCAAATGGAATCGCACCTTCTGTAATAAACGATGCTCCCATAATATAATTTGTTAAACCAGATTTACGTTCTGCTTCAGTAAATTTTGATTTAAAGAAAGTAGTTGCGAATGCAATCGCTAATGGCGGTACCATACCACCAGCCATAACTGCTGAGTGAACCCCAAAGTTCTGCGCTTCTATTGCAGCAATACCAAATGTAAATGCAGCTTTATTAATTGGACCACCCATATCAATTGCCATCATGCCACCTAAAATAAGACCTAATAATATAGCATTTGTACCGTTCAAACCATTTAACCATCCTGTTAACATTTCATTCAATGCTACTACAGGCGGAATTACTACTTTTTGCATAACAACTCCTGTAATTAACAATCCAAAGACTGGATATAACAAAACAGGTTTAATTCCTTCTAACTGTACCGGTAATCCTGAAAATAATCTTTTTAATCCTAAAACAACATATCCAGCTAAGAAACCAGCAATTAATCCACCTAAAAAGCCGGCATTCGCATGCGCTGCTAAAAATCCACCGACAACACCAGGCATAAATCCTGGACGATCAGCAATAGAACTCGCAATAAATCCGGCTAAAATTGGTACGAGGAATAAAAATGCCCCTGTTTTTCCTCCTCCAATAGACATTAACAACTCAGCTAAAGGTCCTTCTGCCTTAATACCACCAAGCCAAAACGCTAACGCTATTAAAATCCCGCCACCAACAACGAATGGAAGCATATTACTTACGCCGTTCATTAAATGCTTATAAATCCCTAATCCTTTTTCTTTCTCTGTACTTTCTGTCTTCCCATCTTCTTTTACACCTTTAAAGATTGGTGCATCTTGTTTTACAGCTCGATTAAGAAGTGTTTCCGTTTTTCTAATTCCATCAGCGACTGGAACTTGAATAACATGTTTTCCAGCAAAACGGTTCATTTCTACTTGTTTATCTGCCGCAACAATTATAGCTGTTGCTCGTTCAATGTCTTCTTTCGTTAAACCGTTTTTTATACCTGTTGATCCATTCGTTTCAACTTTAATCGCTATTCCTAGCTCTGCTGCTTTTGCTTTCAAGCTATCCGCAGCCATATACGTGTGAGCGATTCCAGTTGGACAAGCTGTAACAGCTAATACGTACGGTTCATTTCCTTCTGGTTTTGCAACTTCAACCTCTTCCTCTTTATCCTTCTCTTTTTCATCAAATAAACGAAGAAGTTCCTCCTCATCCTTTGCTTCTAATAATTGCTTACGAAACGCTTCATCCATTAATAATGTAGATAGGCGCGATAACGTTTCTAAATGAGTATTATTCGCCCCTTCACTTGCAGCAATCATAAAGAATAAATGTGCTGGCTGTCCGTCAAGCGATTCATAGTTGATACCGCTTACACTTCTACCAAAACAAATCGCTGGTTGCTTAACAGCTTTTGTTTTCGCATGAGGTATTGCAATCCCTTCCCCTATTCCAGTTGTACTTTGTAACTCCCGCTTTAAAATCGCTTCTTTAAATTCCGCTTTACAATTTAAACGGTTTGCGCTGGCTAATTTCTCAACTAATTCATCTATGACAGCTTCTTTATTTGAAGCTGTCAAATTCATAATAACTGTATCCCTTTTTAATAGTTCTGTAATTTTCATATGTTGCTTCCCCCTATCGCTTAGCTACAATTACTTGCGACAACAATTCTTCTACGTTTTCCTTTTCACATAAATCAGCTGAAAATGCTGTTGCACTCCCTGTTGCAACGCCATATTGAAATGCTTTTTCAATATCTTTTGTCTGTTCATATTTACCTACAAATCCTGCAACGAGAGAATCTCCAGCCCCAACCGAATTAATTACAACACCTTTTGGAACAGTTGCTTCATATATACCTTCTGCCGTAAATAATAAAGCTCCATCTCCTGCCATCGATACGATAACGTGTTCTACACCTTGTTCGATTAATTTTCTTCCATATGGTACAACATCTTCTACTGTCGAAATCTCCACTCCGAATAACTCACCAAGTTCATGATGATTAGGCTTTATTAAGAATGGCTTATTTTTAATTACGTGTTGCAGTGCACTTCCGCTCGCATCGACTACTATGCGAATACCTTTTTCAGCTCCAAACGCTGCGATTGATTCATAAAAGGTAGTTGGGATAGATGCAGGTACACTTCCAGCTAGTACAACACAATCTCCCTGCTTCATACTTTCGATTTGTTTCATTAATTGTTCAAATTGATCATTTGTCACACTAGGTCCTTGCCCATTTAATTCTGTTTCTTCTTGCCCTTTTATTTTCACATTGATTCGAGAATCTTCATCTACTTGGACGAAATTTGTTGTTACACCTTCCGCCTGTAATACATCTTTAATAAATTGACCAGTAAATCCACCAATAAATCCAAGCGCTATATTTTCAACACCTAAACGATGGAGAACGCGAGAAACATTAATCCCTTTTCCACCAGGAAATTTCATATCTTTCTCTGCTCGATTTACTGCGCCTAAATCAAAGGAATTCACTTGTACTACATAATCAATAGATGGATTTAAAGTAACTGTATAGATCATTGTTTATCAGCCTCAATTACATTGGTTTGTCTTTTATATTTTTCTAAATCAATTTCTAAATGGTTTGTAATAATATTTGCCTCTTCAACATTGGCAATTTTCGCAAATGCAACTTCCGAAAACTTACTTTCATCAATTAAGAAATATCCTTCGTTCGCTAATGTTAGTGCCATTTGTTTTAAAAGTGCCTCTTCTGGATCCGGTGTTGTAAAACCAAGTTGTTCATGGACACCATTCGCGCCTAAAAAACATTTATCAAAACGATACTTTTGCATACTTTCCTGTGCCATAGCACCGATTAAAGCTTTCGTCCTACTTTTCATCATTCCACCTAGTAAATATGCACGAATATTATTTTCAACTAAAGCTTCAATATGCATAAGTCCATTAGTAACGACAGTAACATCTTTATTTATTAAAAATGGAATCATTTCAAATGTCGTACTTCCCGCATCTAAATAAATACAATCACCTTGTTCAACAATGCTAGCGGCATACTTCGCAATTTGTTGTTTTATTTGAATGTTTTTGGATGATTTTTCAACCATCGTCGGCTCCTGCCCTTTTCCCGTTAAAACAGCCGCACCACCGTGAACTCTTTTTAGTAATCTTTGTTTTTCCAATTGCGCTAAATCACGACGAATTGTTGATTCAGAGCTTTCTGTGCTTTCCACTAATTGTTGTAATTTAACAACCTTCTGCTCTTTTACAAGTTGCAATATCATTTGATGACGTTCAGGAGTTAACATTTCATTCACCTCTTCTTTGATTACATTATAATGAAAACGATCACAAAAATCAACCATAAACATTCATAAATAACCAAAACCAATCACAAACAGTTATAAACAGCAAAAAAGAAACCCATTTGATATAACAATCAAATGGGTTTCTTTGCTCGATTCACTTATAAAGAAGCTTTATATATACTTAAAACATCGTCTTTATTTAATTTTTTAAAGTTACCAAATTCACCATAAGCCATCGCTTTATCCGCCATTACATCAATTTCATTTTCTCCAATAGCATAATCAGCTAATGTTACCGGCGCCTCAATTGAAGTCCAAAATTGACGTAACGCCTCAATTCCTTCTAACGCAATTTCTCGATCAGTCTTCCCATCTGTTTCTACATCGAATACACGAATAGCAAACTGTTTAAAACGACTTACATTTTCATCTACAACATGCTTCATCCAGTTCGGGAATAGAATTGCTAAACCGCCTCCATGTGGTATATCATGAACCGCAGAAACTGCGTGCTCAATATTGTGAGTTGCCCAGTCTCCTTTTACTCCCATTGCTAAAATGCCGTTTAGCGCCATAGTACCGCAATATAAAATAGTTTCTCTATGCTCATAACTTTCTAAATCACTTAAAAGCTTAGGAGCGGTTTCAATTACTGTTTTTAAAACAGACTCACAATAACGATCTTGTAATTCTGTATTTGTTCCATGATGGAAATATTGCTCTAATACGTGCGACATAATATCTACCATACCGTAAATTGTTTGATCCCTCGGCACAGACGCAGTATGAACGGGATCTAAAATTGAAAACTGCGGGAAAGTAACTGGACTACCCCAGCCATATTTTTCATTCGTTTCCCAGTTTGTAATAACAGAACCAGCATTCATTTCAGATCCTGTTGCCGCAAGCGTAAGCACCGTACCAAACGGTAATGCCTCACTAGCAAATGTTTTTTTCGTTACAATATCCCATACATCTCCATCGTACTTACTACCAGCAGCAATTGCCTTCGTACAGTCGATTACACTTCCTCCACCAACTGCTAAAATAAATTCAACACCATTCTCTTT
This sequence comes from Bacillus cereus, assembly GCF_007678085.1. Classification (GTDB taxonomy): domain Bacteria; phylum Bacillota; class Bacilli; order Bacillales; family Bacillaceae_G; genus Bacillus_A; species Bacillus_A cereus_BE. Next base: position 332,692 of record NZ_VEDW01000004.1, read on the forward strand.
ACAAATTTGAATTCCTTTCTTTACAGTTAATACACGTGGATTCGGTTCAACACCTGTCAATTCAAATACTTCTGCATTTATATCTTTTAAAATAGAAAGTACCTTATCATAAATACCATTTCTTTTAATGCTGCCTCCCCCATATACGAGAAGAACTTTTTTACCGAACTGTGGAATTTCAGCTTTTAACTGTTCTAATTGACCTTTACCGAAAATAAGTTTCGTTGGATTACGAAATACAAAATTTTGCATATCCCTTTACCATCCCTTCTATATGAAAAGCAACTATACTTTTGTATAACATATTTTTTTCATTTCACAAAAATATTTGCCTAACAAAAAAATCCCAGCCTACAGGCTGAGATTTTTTTATTGATAATAAGGTGAGATCATTAAGTAAACAATAACACCAGACAAACTTACATATAACCAAATCGGCATTGTCCAACGTACAATTTTACGATGACGTGTCAATTGATTTGTAAAACCAAATACAAGTGCAAACAATGCAAGCGGTACAATAATTGCTGCCAGGATAATATGTGTAATTAAAATGATGAAATACACATATTTAATGAATCCTTCTCCGCCAAAATGTGTTGCCGGCGCCAAGTAATGATACGATAAATAAGAAACACAAAATAGCAACGTTGTTGTAAATGCTGCCAGGATGAAACCACGGTGCATTTTCACATTCTTCTTAATAATAGAGTATAAAGCTGCTAATAAGAATACGAACGTAAAGCTATTAAAAATTGCATTTAACATTGGTAAAATTGTTACATCAAAATGTACTTCTCCTTCATAGCCAACAGGTCCAAAGAACAAAAATAAAATAATCGCATTTACAATTACAGAAAGCGTTATCACAATAGGAGCATAGCTTTTCTGATTAGTTGATTGATCCACCAAAATGGTCACTCCCTCTTCCTTCAAATATGTATACGTAACCTCACTATTTTAACATACTATTCACAGTGTAAATGTGACAATAGTTTGACACAGTAAGACAGAGCAAAGAAAAAAATCCTTCTTAATAAAACTTCTTAAGAAGGATTTTATCGCTTTATTATTTAAATAGCAATGTAATTAGTTTTTGTTGAAAAACGTATTGCTATATGCTTGAAAAATTTCAGACACTTGATATCCCATTAATGAAATTGCTGTTAATGAAAAGAAACCAATCATAAGAAATCGAAACCACATATAAATCTCCTCCTTGTATTTAGCTTAAAAAACGTTCGCTATATTACAAGTTGAGTGGCACTCTTCATCATCACTTTCCTTTTTCTTTACAATTGCAGTTATAAATCGAATCATAAAGAATATAACAAAAGGAAAATGTTCGTAATTCACATTGGCATAGTTTAGCAACGGCTCGCGCTGCACATCGAACGAGGATGAGAAGGAATAGAACATACCTTGCTCTTCCATATATACAATTATAATTTTCATACAAAACATTATTCCTAGAAACGAAACAATATCTTGCCATTCTGTCGTATATAACAGGTTATACAGCTCTAATACGTACTCTTCCATCGTCATCCCCCCTTCCTTTTTTACCATTTTGCTCGCCTTCGTATAAAAAGTCAAGAAAAAAGTTTATATTCACTATGACAATAGTAATTACTTGTTTCTATGATTATATATGATTCTTTTATAGCAATGATTGGGTGTAACTCTTTTCTAAAACAAGTAATTTAGAATCGAACAGATTCCTCATTCTTACTTGTAGTATTCAACACTGTACTATTTTTCTTTCTATTAAAAATAAAATAAGAAATGATTATAAGAACAGTAACAAGCATCGTTAAAAGCGCCTGCGAACGTAAAGATTCGATTGCAAGCATGGCAACTAAAACTGCTATAATAGCGGCAATTGTAACATACGTTACATACGGGAAAAACCACATTTTCACTTTCAAATTTTGTTGTTCTACTTTCCCCATTTTTTTACGCATCTTTAAATGTGAAACCGCTATAACGAGATAAACGAGTAACGCAATCCCGCCAGATGCATTCACTAAAAATAAAAAGACTTTATCTGGAGATATGTAACTAAAAACAACTCCAATATAAGCAAAGAACGTTCCAAATAAAACTGCCCGAACTGGAACACCACTACTGTTCAATTTCAAAAATGCCTTTGGAGCATCTCCTCTTTCTGCCATCGAAAAAAGCATTCTTGAGTTCGTATATAAACCCGAATTTAAACATGAAAGTACGGCTGTTAAAACGATAAAATTCATAATTTGTGCTGCCGCTGGTATCCCTATATGTTCCAGTACCGCTACAAACGGACTTTTTAGTATGTTCGCTGAATTCCATGGAAGAAGTGTAACAACTATAGCAATCGATCCAATGAAAAATACGAGAATACGCCAAATTACACTATTTGTTGCTGTTTTGACTGCTTTTACAGGTTCGGCAGATTCACCAGCAGCTACTGCAACAATCTCTGATCCCATAAATGAAAATATAACGACGGTAATTCCAAGTAGCACCGAACTTATACCGTTTGGCATAAATCCTCCTTGCCCTACTAAATTCGAAGTGCCAGGTGCTTCCGTTCCTGGTACAAATCCTAAAATAACAGCTAGTCCAAGACAAAGGAACAAAACAATACTTATTACTTTAATAAATGAAAACCAATATTCAAATTCTCCAAATGATTTCACCGAGAAAACATTCGTCAACGTTAATAAAATCGTTAATATTAAGCTTAATAACCAGAGTGGGATTTCTGGAATCCAGTATTGAATAATACCAGCACCTGCTGTAGCTTCTATTGCAATAACAATTACCCAGAAAAACCAATATAGCCACCCAATTGTATACCCCGCCCATGGACCAATTGCTTCTCTTGCATATGTTGCAAATGAACCACTTGTCGGATTAATAGCTGCCATTTCTCCTAGCATTCTCATAACGAAAATAACTAGAAGTCCTGCTAATGCATATGAAACGATAGAACCTGGTCCTGCTGAATGCACAACCGCACCACTTCCAACAAACAAACCAGCTCCTATTACCCCGCCAATTGAGATCATTGTAATATGGCGTATTTTGAGGTCTTTCTTAAGATTTTTATCCAACTCTTGTACATCCCCTTCCAAACGTAATTTTGAAATTTATGTAAGAGTATTATGCGAAAAACCTTGTCCTATACTTTAAAATATATCAAAATATTCTGAATTTAACAATCGTAATGTAAGCTTCTAATGAAATTATTACATTAGGTTTAATATTTTTCCATATACAATTGTTGAGAAAATTATAGTCACCTTACAAAAGAATGAATTTTCAGATATTATTAAATAAACAAGATTATACATCTAGACAACTTTTTGTATAGGAGTGTTGATATGTTAAACAAGTTCAAATTCATTTGTTGTACTTTAGTAATTTTCTTACTGCTACCACTAGTCCCCTTTCAAGCACAAGCAGCAACCAATTTAGGATCAAAACTACTCGTTGGATACTGGCATAACTTCGATAACGGTACTGGCATTATTAAATTAAAAGACGTTTCATCAAAATGGGATGTAATCAATGTATCTTTTGGTGAAACTAGTGGTGATCGTTCCACTGTTGAATTTTCTCCTGTGTATGGTACAGATGCAGAGTTCAAATCAGATATTGCTTATTTAAAAAGCAAAGGAAAAAAAGTAGTTCTTTCAATAGGTGGACAAAATGGGGTCGTTTTACTTCCTGACAATGCCGCTAAGCTACGTTTTATTAATTCCATACAATCTCTAATCGATAAATACGGTTTTGATGGAATAGATATTGATCTTGAATCAGGAATTTACTTAAACAGAAATGACACTAATTTCAAAAACCCCACGACTCCTCAAATCGTAAATCTTATTTCAGCTATTCGGACAATCTCAGATCATTATGGTCCAGGTTTTCTATTAAGCATGGCCCCTGAAACAGCTTATGTTCAAGGTGGTTATAGCGCATATGGAAGCATCTGGGGTGCATATTTACCGATCATTTACGGAGTGAAAGACAAACTAACATACATTCACGTTCAACACTACAACGCTGGTAGCGGGATTGGAATGGACGGTAATAACTACAATCAAGGTACAGCAGATTACGAGGTCGCTATGGCAGATATGCTCTTACATGGTTTTCCCGTAGGTGGTAATGCAAATAATATTTTCCCAGCTCTTCGTTCGGATCAAGTCATGATTGGACTTCCTGCAGCACCAGCAGCCGCTCCAAGTGGCGGATATATTTCTCCAACTGAAATGAAAAAAGCTTTAGATTATATCATTAAAGGAATTCCTTTCGGAGGAAAATATAAGCTTTCAAATCAGAGTGGCTATCCTACATTCCGCGGCCTAATGTCTTGGTCTATTAATTGGGATGCAAAAAACAACTTTGAATTTTCTAATAACTACAGAACATATTTTGATGCTATCCCCTTGCAAAAATAATAAAAACCAACAATAGGTCATATAACCTATTGTTGGTTTTTTATTTATGTAAATTACTTTTTCACTTCTACATGATGAAAAGACTCTTTTCCATCTCTTACATAACTATTTACAATACTTAAAAGTAATTTACCACCAATTAACATCGCTCGTTCATCAAAATCAAATTGAGGATGATGATGTGGATATGTTGCTCCTATTTCTTTATTACCCGCACCTGTGAAGAAAAATGCTCCTGGAACATGTTCTAGGTAGTATGCAAAATCTTCTCCACCCATAATAGGAGGTACCTCCATCACCCTTTCTTTGCCAAGATCGTGTTCCGCAACCGTCATAAAATGACGCGTTTCTTCTACATGATTTATTAATATTGGATAACCTCGTTTATATTGAATAGTAACTTTAGCATGAAGAGACTGACAAATCCCCTCAACAACTCGTCTAAATTCCTTCTCCATATATTCTCTCACTTCAGGATCTAACGTTCGAATGGTCCCTGTAAACGTAGCAGTATCCGTAATAATATTATCCGCTTGACCAGCATGGAATGTACCAACTGTTAATACCGCAGATTGAAGTGGATCTATTTTTCGACTCACTAAAAGTTGTAACTGATTAATTACTTGTGTTGCAACGATAATAGCATCAACAGTATGATGCGGCATACCACCGTGACCGCCTCGCCCTTGAATCTTTACTTCAAAAGTATCAGCTGCCGCCATCATTGCTCCAGCTTTCGCCCCAACTATTCCTAAAGGCATTTGAGAAGATATATGTGTTCCAAAAACAAGATCTACTCCTTCTAAACAACCATCCTCAATCATAGCAATTGCTCCGCCAGGCTCTTTCTCTTCTGCATGTTGATGTATAAGAACTATTTTGCCAGAAAGCTGTTCTCTATGGTCACTTAATATTTTGGCAACGCCTAAAAGTATTGCTGTATGTCCATCATGGCCACAAGCGTGCATTACGCCGGGGACCTTTGATTTATATGCAACTTGCTTTTCATCTTGAATAGGTAGTGCATCAAAATCAGCACGTAGCGCTATCGTCTTCCCAGGTTTTCCACCTTCAATTACGCCGATTACTCCTCTTCCCCCAACACCAGTTGTCACATCAATATGAAAACTTTTTAAGATTTCGGCTATTTTTTTCGGTGTTTCTATTTCTTGAAACGATAGCTCTGGATATTGATGAAAATCTCTTCGCCACGAAACCATTTCATTATATAAACTTTCCAAGTCTTTATGCCATGTTTCTATCATAAAAATTCCCCTTTCTTTTTTAACACTTCAAATAAAATTTACACAATATTCTGTTTTCAATCAATAAAAAAAGAGAACTTTCTCTGAAAGTCCTACTACTCTAGAATAGTCTAGTTACTATTTTGCTTTAACACAAATACTGAAAGTTCAGGTACACTCCAAAATCTAACAGGCATTCGTGTTGTCCCAATACCACGATTTACGTATAAATGTAACGGCTTATTCTCCCCTTCTAATTCATACATACCTTCCACATAGCTCTCAGCTAATTTTGTAGTAATTAATGGACCTATAAAAGGAATTTGAACTTGTCCTCCGTGACTATGACCTGACATTTGAAAATCAACTGGGTAACGAGCTACTTTGTCTACAACATCCGGCTCATGTACTAAGAGCATATTGAAATCTTGTTGCCTTACTTGTTTTAAAGTCGCGTCTATTTGTGGCTTCCCCAATAAAAAATCATCCAAACCTGATATTGTAATATAATTGCCGTTGTCCACCTTAATTTTCTGCACTTCATTTACTAACACAGAGAAACCAGCTTCCTCCATATACTTTTTATAAAATAAACTACCTCCCCCGCCCCTATCATGATTCCCAAACACTGCATATTTCCCTAATGGCGCATGTATTTTCTGTAAAATGCTTTTCGCTTCTTCTCTTTCTTCCTTATATGATCCAAACTTATCTATCAAATCCCCTGTAAAAACTACTATATCTGGATGCAACGCATTCATCTTCTCCACCAAATTTTCTAGTTGTTTCAGTGTAAATTCTGGCCCTAAATGTACATCTGAGAATTGTAATATCTTTTTATTATTAAACTCTTTAGGAATTGTAGATGCTTCTATTTCATTCCACGTAACTGTTACTAGTTTTCGTTCAATTTCTGTCGCATAGAAATACAAACTTACTGAAATCATTACTATACTTATAAAACTGATTATGAATATTTTTATGATTGATGTTTTTTGTTCTTTTTTTACATGATTCGTATTCATGTTCTCACCTCTAGAAGTACTTTAAATCCTTATTGTTACATTAATGTGACAACATGAACAATGTTAGTTATATCCAATTCTATCCCATTCACTTTGACAATTTTATACAGAAGTCATAACATATTTTTATAATACATAGATTCTTAAAAATGTTCCTTCTATTCATTCTATCATTTTATTAAGGAGAGATTATTCATGTCTGTATTTACACCAGAAGAAATTACGGAACTTGCTGCGAATTCCGGAAGAAAAAAAGCTTATTTATCATTACTCCCTATGCTAATTCTCGGTTTTTTTGGTGGTGCTTTCATAGCATTAGGGTATTTACTCGATATCCATGTTATCGGAACAATGCCAAAATCTTGGGGATCATTTACTAGTTTTCTAGGCGCTGCTGTATTCCCTATCGGTCTTATACTCGTTATTCTTGCAGGTGGTGAACTAGTAACTGGTAACATGATGACAGTTTCTATGGCTTGGCTTCACAAAAAAATCGACTTATTTCACTTCATTCGAAATTTAGTAATTGTTACGTTTAGCAACTTCATAGGTGCTGTATTCGTTGCTTATTTTTTCGGTCATATCGTCGGATTAACAGAGGGCGCTTTTCTAGCGAAAACAGTTGCTATTGCGCAAGCTAAACTACAAGACACACCACTACAAGCCTTTATTTCTGCAATCGGATGTAATTGGCTCGTTTGTTTAGCTGTTTGGCTTAGTATGGGAAGTAAAGAATTTATCGGAAAGATTATCGGCATTTGGTTCCCAGTTATGACGTTTGTTGCGATTGGATTTCAACACGTTGTAGCTAATATGTTTGTCATCCCAGCAGCAATTTTTGCTGGTCATTTAACTTGGATTGAATATTTTTCAAACTTCATTTTGGTTTTCTTCGGAAACTTAGTAGGAGGTATGCTATTTGTAGCATTACCTTATTTCATATCTTATAATAAAAAACTGCCTTCCAATAAAGAGCAAACCGAATTAAAGAAAAGATCTGTATCCGCTTAAATGAACTGTCTATACAGTGACTCTAAAAAATATTACAAATTTCATTTTTTTTACGAATATATGTGCGTACACTTGTTCTCGAATGTTTTATACGTTATAATAACAACTTAAATAGCATTATTTACATATGAGGTGAAAAACATGAACAAAACAGAATTAATTAAAAACGTAGCACAAAATGCTGAGATTTCTCAAAAAGAAGCTACTGTAGTTGTACAAACTGTAGTAGAATCAATCACTAACACTTTAGCTGCTGGTGAAAAAGTACAACTTATCGGATTCGGTACATTCGAAGTACGCGAAAGAGCTGCTCGTACAGGCCGTAACCCACAAACTGGTGAAGAAATGCAAATCGCAGCTTCTAAAGTACCTGCTTTCAAAGCTGGTAAAGAACTTAAAGAAGCTGTAAAATAATGAAAAAATAGCCTTCTCGTTTACGAGAGGGCTATTTTTTTCATTACATAATTAATAAAGATCTGACCATTATGCTGTTTCTTTTGTTCCTTTATGCAAATAAAACCTTTACTTTCAAAGAAAGGTTTTGCTGTAATACTCGCCTCTGTATATATCTCCCCATGCCCCAAGTTCACTGCTTCTTTTTCTAACTTCTGTAGTATGTATGAAGCTATCCTTTCCCCTTGATAATCTTTATGTGTAAATAAACGATCTACGTAATGATCATCATTATAATCCCCAAATCCCACTATCATACCGTTATGATCCGCTACATAACTAATATTCTGCTCTAAAGAATGTAACCAACTTTCTCTATCTAGTCGCTCTGGTGCCCATGCCTGTAGCTGTAACACGTTATAATCTTTTGCATTAATTGTATGAACTGTTTCATAAAACAACTGTAATACTTGTTCTAAATCCTCTTTATGAAATGTTCTAATGATCATGTCTTTTAACATATATGAACCTGGTTTAAAATTCTTATAAAAATCTATAAATTGTTGGCGAACCAAGTCAAATGCCAACTACCGAAAAGGAATCTCACCTTTTTCCTGTCCGTAAGGGTTGTGACCTTTTCATCCACCTATTGTGAAAGAATGACGGCAGGTTCCTGTTAGGAACGATCTGTCCTTGCATACTACCATTCATCCAAGTCAGTAGTATGCAAGAGGTTATAAGAAATAAACCAGTACCCCCCTTCTCATTTAAATTTTAAATACGAATTGTTGATTGCTCATATAAACAGTTTTATGAAGAATGCTCCACAATTTCCAATTGTGATATTCTTTCCACGTTTGAATTGTTTGTAACCATTTTTTATATACTTTTTTCGTATTCTTTTTACTTTCTTCCATGGAAGCAACAAGAATACGCAGTTTTGTTGTAATTTGGTTTTTTAATAATAATATAATCTCTTTTGGTAATTGTTCTTGCAATTCTAATCCACGTCTTGCGATCGTGAATGCGGCTGCTTCATGAACGCTAATACCGAAATTTTTACTGTATTTTAATTTTCCAATCACACTTGTATAAGCGGAGTTTACTGTTTTAACAGAAAATCCGTTACGAAGAGACATACGAATTAAACTGTTCAACATCTTTTTATACGTAAATTGATGGAAATTACGATTACTGTATTTATCAGTATCATGAGATTGTTGAAACTTTAAATCTTCTAAAACAATTCCACCTACATTGTTTGCCAATAACCATGTTTTAATTTGTTGTACAATTTGTCCAATTATCGTTGTGCGTTTGTTTGTTGAAAGCGTATTCAGATTGTGTAGATAAAAAATTTTTGACCCTTTAAAATTACCTTGTTTTGTACATAAACTAACTGCAATGCGGTCCGGATTTACATCAATTCCTGCAATTACATCTGATTGTGGTATTTCCTTGAAATCAAGTACACGACCTATTTCTGTTTCATCAAACGTAATATTTACATAAAATTCATTTTGTTTACGAATGATTTCTACACTATATTTTTGATGCTCTATAATCGGTTTTCCTTTTGGATTTACACCGATTTGCTTTCCCATAACGACATTTGTAATTTGATGATAAAAATGATATGGAATGATAATCGGAACTTTGATTCGTGGGCTTTTTGTTTTTCCATTTGTTCGTCCTAATGGATTTGCAATTTCTAACCATCCTTGCCCACAGTCATCAACTGTAATGCGCATGTTCAAATTCCCTTTTTTGCTTTTATCTCCACGAGAATATAATTGTCGTGTCCGCAAATCTTTCCATTCTTGATTGGATATCTTGTTTTTCATTCTTTCATAGAAATTTTTCCGCCCACCAAAAATAATAGGAGGTAATGTTTTATTTTTAATATGTTTTGCATACATTTCAATTTTTTGTTCTAATTTTTGTTTTCGTTTTCTTAAGCCAATTAAACAAGTTTCTAATGCAACTTGTTTAGGTCTTTTTTTGCCGCGTTCATAATCATCTATTTTTTGTAACGTCTTTTCTAACTTTTTTTGATTGTTTTCTAGGTAAACAGGAAGAAGTTCTTTTTGAGAGAAAAGGATCGTTTGCGCTTGTAAAATCGCATCTTCACAAAAACGTTTATTTAACAAATATTTAGGTTGTAGTTTTTTTATCAATTCTTTCTCGTTTTCGCCCTCAATCAAACGATTAAAACTATATCGTTTTGCACTTTCGAACGTACGGATCAAAGTAATTAAATCTTCCGTTTGTTCTTTTGTAATAGAATTGATTTTACAAGTACGTGTTGTTTTCATCCTTCCCCCCCTTTTTCATCACCTGAAAATATTATATGTTGAATTCTGTAAAATATAAAACCTGTAATTGTAAATTTTGATAGTTTTTATAGATTTTTATTTACTGTTATTACCTCCTTACTAAACTATCATTTAACTTGTCTACCATCTAGTATTCAATATTTCTGCTTTATTATATCTTTTTTCTTTCTATATAAACAAAAAAACAATACTTATTTCAAAGTATTGTTTTTTGTTTAAAAGCATATGCAATTACTCTATAGATTTTTATTTTTTTAATTTCACTCTCTGTAATCGTAATGCATTTAATACAACTGATACAGAACTAAATGCCATCGCCGCTCCTGCAACCCAAGGTGCTAAGAAACCAAGCGCTGCAATCGGGATTCCTAAGCCATTATAAGCTAGTGCCCAGAATAAATTTTGCTTAATATTTCTTATTGTCATCTTACTCATAAAGATTGCATCAGCAATACTATTTAAATCACCACGGATTAACGTAATATCTGCCGCTTCCATCGCTACATCCGTTCCTGTTCCAATTGCCATACCGATATCCGCCGTAGCCAGTGCAGGAGCATCATTTATTCCATCTCCAACCATTGCTACTTTTTTACCTTGCGTTTGCAGTTTTTTCACTTCTTCTGCTTTTCCTTCTGGTAATACTTCTGCAATTACGTGATCAATACCAACTTGCTTAGCGATTGCCTGAGCAGTTTGTGTATTATCTCCCGTAATCATAACAACGTCTAGACCCATTTTCTTAAGTCTTGCGATAGCTGCTTTTGAAGTATCTTTTACAGTATCCGCAACGGCTACTATTCCAGCATACTCCTTATCTACTGCTATTAACATTGCTGTTTTTCCTTCTCGTTCTAGCGCTTCCATCGCTTTAGAAACTTCTTCAATATCAATATTGAATTTCTTCATTAATCGACGTGTACCAATTAATAATTGTTTCCCTTCTACAACTGATTCAATACCGAATCCTGGGATCGCTTCAAACGTTTCTGAACTTGGGATATCAATTTTCTTCTCTTTAATTCCTTCCACAATCGCTTCTGCAAGTGGATGTTCAGAATTTTTTTCTGCCGCACCTACTAAACGTAGTGTTTCTTCTTCGTGGAATCCATCTGCTACAATTACATCTGTTAACACCGGCTTCCCGTTTGTCACAGTACCTGTTTTATCTAAAATAACTGTATCTAATCGGTGGGTTGCCTCTAAATGCTCCCCGCCTTTAAATAAAATGCCATACTCAGCCGATCTTCCTGATCCTGCCATAATAGATGTAGGCGTTGCAAGACCTAATGCACACGGACAAGCGATAACAAGTACCGCTATCATTTTCTCAAGTGCTCCGCCAAAATCACCAGGTGTAACAAATAGCATCCACACTGCAAATGTGATAATAGCAATCACAACTACAACCGGTACGAAAATACCTGAAATTTGATCTGCTACCCTTTGAATAGGAGCTTTTGAACCTTGAGCCTCTTCTACTACTTTAATAATTTGAGCTAATGCAGTATCTCTTCCTACCTTAGTTGCCTTCACTTTTAAAAAGCCATTTTTATTTATTGTAGAACCGATTACTCCATCCCCAATTGTTTTATCAACTGGAATACTTTCACCTGTTAACATCGATTCATCTATCGCTGACTTTCCTTCTACAATTTCCCCATCTACTGGGATTTTTTCACCAGGCTTTACATAAACGATATCACCAGCTACCACTTCTTCGATTAAAATTTTTATTTCTGTTCCATCTCGTACAACAGTAGCGGTTTTCGCCTGTAATCCCATTAATTTTTTAATTGCTTCTGACGAGCGTCCCTTTGCTTTCGCTTCAAATAATTTACCTAAAATAATTAATGTAATAAGTACTGCACTCGTTTCAAAATACAAGTCTGTCATATGTTCCGAAGAACCAATCGACTTAATACTTAAATACACACTGTAAAAATACGCTGCAGACGTTCCAAGTGCCACGAGAACATCCATATTTGCGCCTTTATTTCGTAACGCTTTATATGCTCCAACATAAAACTGCCCACCAATGATAAACTGAACTGGCGTTGCAAGAGCGAGTTGTACCCAAGGGTTCATAAGCATATCAGGTAAATAAATAAACGATGTAAATGAGAAATGACTTACCATTGCCCACAGTAACGGGAATGATAAAATAAACGAAATGATAAATTTCTTCTTTTGTCGCTCAATTTCTTGTAAACGATGATCAGATGATCCATCTTGTTCATCTGATTTCACTTCTAATTTATATCCTAATTTCGTAATTGCACTCTTCATTTCATTTACATTAATTTCATCAGGATTAAAATCTACTGTAGCTGACTCCAAAGCAAAATTTACTGTCGCTCCATTCACACCTTCTAACTTATTTAAACGCTTTTCCACTCTATTGGCACATGCTGCGCATGTCATCCCTGAAACAGTAAACTCAGCTTTATCACTGACAATTCCATACCCTAACGATTCAACTTTTTGCTTAAACTGTTGCGGATTTGTTTTTTGGGGGTCATACATTATTTTTGTTTTTTCAAGTGCAAAATTTACATTTGCATCATGAACACCTTCTACTTTTTTTAGACCTTTTTCAATTCTATTTGCACATGCGGCACATGTCATTCCTGATATTTGAAGATTGGCCTCTTTTTGTTCATTCATGTCTCTCACCTCTATATACCCTTATGAGGTATAATTATTAGCAAAATAAATCGTACTTCCTATAAAGTACGATTTATTTCCATATCTAAAAATAATTATTGAACATCGTATCCTTGATCTTCAATTACAGCAACGATATCTTTTAGTGTTACAGCAGACGAGTCGATTGTAACTTCAACAGTTCCTTCTGCTAATTGAACCTTCACTTGTTCAACACCGTTTAGTTCTTTCACACTGCTTTCAATAGAATTTACACAATGTCCACAAGACATACCTTCAACTTTTAATGTTAACTGTTCCATTTAAAATCCTCCTCTTGTTTTTTCATTGTTTGTTAACTACAAATACATCTTACCATACCCCCCTAAGGTAATCAATGGTTTTGTATCATGATTTTTCAATTATTTTCTAAAAGTTTATTTTACATACACTTTTTTACATCAATACCCCGAAACCTTATATGAAGGTAAACAAAAAACAAGCCAGTTACATACTAGCTTGTTTTTACGCTTTTGAAAAACGTTCAAATACAGTCATTAATTCTTCAATTGCTTCGTCACCATTGCCATCTTTAATAGCACCTGAAACACAATGACTTGTATGGTTTTTTAATACACCCATTCCTACTTTTTTCATCGCTGCATTAATCGCTGAAATTTGCACTAAAATATCCACACAATAGCGATCATTTTCAATCATATTTTGAATACCGCGGACCTGTCCTTCAATTCTCTTTAATCTATTTATAATTTGTTCTTTTTCTTTTTCTGATCTATGTGTTACCGCTTCATGCTCTTTATGATCCATATTATCACCTTCTTAAAGTTTCTCTTCATCCAATAAAACAATTGCTTTTACGAGTATACCAATTATAGCATTAATTATCTATGTATGATACCCCATATGAGTATATTTCCGCTCTAAGCTTATTCTTAACAATTTATTAGCTTCTCAGACTCAATTATTATGATACCCTTGCCTTTTTTTCAAAAAACAATAATAAGCAGGGATTATCCATCCCCGCTTATTATTCATACAAAAATATAAAAGTCTCAATTTTCACACGTGCAAATTGAGACTCTTTTCTTCCTATATATAATTATTGCTGATCACATACTTTTTCATCATTTACTACTGAAGTTCCTTCAACGGTTACCGTATGAAAACAGTCATTTACACGAACTGTCACAACATTATCTTGCCGATCGATAACGTGATATTCATTAAAATTTTTGTTCAGAGCACTGCGAATTTGTTCTCCTTCATAAATTGGAATGCCATGTGATAAAACCCAAATAAGCCCAGCGATAGCAAGAATAGTTTTCATACGATCTACCTCCTTGAAAATATAGTGAACTTTTAATCCATGCTTTTGCAGCTCTACGAATCATGATTGGAATGAACTAAGCCTTTTTGGAAATAAGTTCATTTCGTCTATTTTATGTTTATGCTAATTGTGACCGAATTGTGACAACTTTTTGTCTCTTTAGACGAAAAGTTGAAACAAAACGTTCAAAAAGGACAATTCTACATACGAAAAAGGTTATGGAATGTTTCATCCATAACCTTTTTTCAGCCCTATTCTACAACTCATCCACTGTACTTCACTTGATTTTTTTAGACTTATTTTTATTCATCAACATCAAAACAAAATCTCGAAAAAACTTCCCACACGAGTTCATTTCTACTACTTACCCCAGTCTTTTCAAAAATAGATTTTAAATGATCTTGTACCGTGTATATAGATATACAAAGTTCTTGGGCTAATTCCTTTGTCGACATACCGGTAAGAATTTTGCGTATTACTTGCTTCTCACGTGTTGTAAAACTATAACCTTCCATAATAAGCGGAAAGATTTCTTCTGGTCTTGCTCTTTCGAATAGAACAACATAACCACCTTGAAAATTACTTGTACGTTCTAACTTACTGGCCCGAATGATTAAAAAATGTCCATAGACTAAAGGTATACAAACTTTTTCTTCTCTATTCATACAACCTATATTATATTCGTTAGCCTTTACTTTCGAACAAACTGCACGTATTGGCCTTGGTATTTCTTTTATATTTAACTGTTCATACTTTCTAAGATTTGAGAGCCAATCGCTGCCATCTTGATTCCAATATAATATATTAAAATCCTCACTCAATATAATCGTACCTGTCCCTACCACCTTCTCTTCTGAAAAAGGTATAGGAAATGCCTTCTTTAAAGCCTCTCCAGCAATTGGGACTATCGTTGCTAAGTATTTACAATCATCGATATGAAAAGTGGGACTTGTACTCCATCGAAATAAACTAAGATGCCCATAGCATTTCCCCTTACTCATACAAACACCCCTTAACTCATCTCCAAAACTTGCTGGTTTTAAAATATTTCGGTATCTAGAACTTTTCTTTTGTTCACCATTTGTCGCCATACTAAGAGAAGCAACATGAGGAGAGTATTCTGTTAAATATTTAAATTTATTAAAATCATCTTCTAGAAATTCATTCATAAACAATTGCGGATGAATCTTTTCAACACTTGCATCCGTAAATGCCCCAGTAGATAAAAAAGAGATTGGGTCTATAATTGTAAAACAAGCGGCGTCAAAATCAATGACTTTCCGTATCAAATGAAGAAATGACTCTTGAAATGTCCTTATAGAACTTATACAATTCGCTACCACTTTAATTTCTTTTGTTGTTTTTTCATACATCCTCTTCCCCCCAGATTTACGGGATTGTTCCTCTACATAATTTCATTCCATAATAAACCTATAGTACACATACTTAGGAGGTTAATAATGAATTGGAATGATACTACCGTAAATTCATATGAACAAAAAATTCCATGTAAAATCCCAGGCTACTACACCCTATATGAAATGATGAATCATTTCTTGTTTACTACACTCTCTAAAGAAAATCTTAATCCAAATTTACTAGTTATAGGTGCTGGTGGTGGACAAGAAATTCTCTCAATAGGTAAACAAAATAGCAACTTATCTTTTACAGGTGTTGATCCATCTAAAAGCATGCTACAGTTAGCTAAAAAAAGAATTGAAAACGAAGGCATACAAAATCAAATTCACTTTGTACACGGAACTGTGCATTCATTATTTGATGCTGCTACTTGTATGCTTGTTCTTCACTTCATCCCAACTATGAAGGAGAAAAAAGAATTACTTACTAAAATTAGTAGTCGCTTAAAGCCCGGTGCTCCATTCTTTCTCTCTTCAATAAATGGTATACCCCATACAAGTATGTTTTCTGCACAATTAAATGCTTGGCGCAACCATATGATGCAAAATCAAATTGCATTAGAAGATTGGAACCGATTTGAAAATTCTTTTGAAACAGAAATATCCCCTATTTCCGAAACGAATCTACTAACTATTATGGAGGAATGTGGCTTTACTCAAATTACTCGCTTTTTCACTAGTTTTTTAATTGATGGATACGTAGCAATAAAACAATAATGAAAAAAGGTAAGCAATTGCTTACCTTTCCCCTCTTCTATACGTGACTAATAAACCTTAATCCTTTACTTAAAGAAGTCGGTACAACAGATGCATGATTCTCCCCTTCAGCTTCATAAAACGCAAATCGAAACTGATTGTGTTTCACTTGAAGAAGACGCTTTGATAATTCGTTTGCCCCTACAACCATATGCTTTCGTTCTAGTGATCCGACTGTAAGGAACACTCCTGTTTCAAACTTAGCACTGTTTAACTCACTTATAAGGTTCTCTTCTTTTTCAAGTACGGATTGATTATTCCACCAAATAGATGGACTACTAATAAAATAATTTTGAAAGGCATTTACGTTTGTAAATAATATATGTAATGCAAATAATCCACCTAGCGAATGCCCAAACAACGTTTGCTTTCCTTTATCAATTTCAAAATTATTTTCAATCTGCTGCTTTAATTCTTCTTCAATAAAAGTAAAGAAATTATGTGCTCCTCCTGTTTTAGGCCACGGTTTACCGTCTGGTTTTAAAGGCGCATCTTTTGAAATTACGCTAGGCGTAAAATCATAGCATCTTTCTTCCCCTGAAAACGCCCCTTCAATATGATAACCAATGCCTACTATAACAGCTGGTGAAACACCTGTTTTTTCTGCTCTAACTGATTGTATTTTAACCGCTTCATGGAATGTTTGAAAAAAGGCATTGCCATCTAATACGTATATAACAGGATATCCTGAATCCGGTGCTGGTTGCCTCGGCTTTGAAATATGAATTTGATATTCCTTACCTTCTAATTTAGAATACATTTTCCACTGCTCTGTATTAGATGTTATGATCTGCTGTTTTTCAATCGTACTATTCATCTTATATCCCCCCTCTTAACTTGTTACATATATTTCTACTTTCTCTTCTTGAGATACAACGCTATCGTAGCCAAAACAAACAGGAGACCCATTATACGGATCAATCATGACACGCGCATCAATATGAAATACTTCTTTTAACACTTCATTTGTAATGATTTCTTCTGGGATACCAGTTGTAACGATCTCCCCTTCCTTCATTGCAATAATTTCATCTGAAAACCTTGCTGCATGATTAATATCATGTAGTACCATTACGACCGTACAATTATGTTCTTTATTTAACTTCTCCACAATTTGTAATACATCTAATTGATGAGACATATCAAGGTATGTCGTTGGTTCATCTAGTAGTAACACTTCTGTCTCTTGTGCTAAGGCCATCGCTAGCCATACCTTTTGCCTTTGACCACCTGATAAATTGGCAATTTGTCTCGTTCGAAATTCAGAAGTTTTCGTTATATCTAATGCCCAATCAATCATCTCTTTATCTTTTGAAGTTAACTTATTTACGTTATTTCGATGTGGATAGCGTCCATAAGAAATTAATTCTTCTACTTTAAGCTCTCCTGGCGCAATTGGAGTTTGCGGTAGTAATGCTAGCTGCTTTGCAATTTCTTTCGTTGGAATTGTATTTAAATCCTGTCCTTGTAAATATACTTTACCGCTCTTTTGCTTTAATATTCTTCCCATTGTTTTTAACAATGTCGATTTACCGCACCCGTTTGGCCCTATAATTGTCGTTACTTTTCCTTCTTGTATTTCCACATTTAAATCGCGAAACACTGTAAGCTTTTCATAGCTCGTTTCTAAATTTTTTGCACTTAAAATACTCACTTTTATTCCTCCTCTTACGCTTTCGCCT
Organism: Bacillus cereus; assembly: GCF_007678085.1. GTDB lineage: Bacteria > Bacillota > Bacilli > Bacillales > Bacillaceae_G > Bacillus_A > Bacillus_A cereus_BE. Next base: position 351,002 of record NZ_VEDW01000004.1, read on the forward strand.
TATAAAGTAAATATAAGAAATACGGTACACCGACAATAGAAATAACGATTCCAACTGGTAACTCTACAGGTGTGAAAACTGTTTTTGCAATAAAATCTGAAGCAATTACAAGGAACATTCCAATTACCCCGCACGTAGGAATAATATGCTTATGCTGAATACCGACAAGTCTTTTCGCTATATGCGGTGCCATTAGTCCAATGAAACCGATACTTCCTGAAACTGCAACACAAGCGCTCACAAGTCCGATACTACTTAGTAGTAAAATAGATTTCTCTCTTTCTACTGAAACTCCTAAACTTGTAATACTCGTTTCTTCCAATTGAAATAAATCTAATAAATAAGCTTTCTTTTGTATAAGCGGAATTAATATGATAAGCCACGGCAACATTGCAATAATATACTTCCAGTTTGCATTATATATACTTCCTGACACCCAAACTGCAGCCATCTCGAAATCAGTTGACTTCATTTTGAGTGATAGGTACATAGAAAATGCCCCAAATCCTGATCCAATTGCAATCCCTGTTAATAAAAGACGCTGCGAATCTAACTTACCGTTTTTCCAAGAAAACAGATAAATGATAATAGCTGCACCTAATCCGCCGACTAAACCAAACATTGGCATCATCATAATAGAAACCCAGTCTGTGCTCTTTAATTGTCCTTGAAAGAAAAACATAAAGATGACGATTGCTGTTCCTGCTCCGGCATTTACTCCTAAAATACCTGGATCCGCCAGTCCATTTCTCGTAATCCCTTGAATTACAGCACCTGCAACGCCTAGACCTAATCCTACTAATCCAGCAATTACAATGCGCGGAAGACGAAACTCAAAAATAACTAAATCATGATCTGGTACTGGATCTATTCTAAAGAGTGTTTTAAATACATCTGTAATCGTAATATCAAACGTACCATTCGTTAAACTAATATAAATAGCACATAGTATTAAAAATATAATAATCCCCATCGTCATTCCGAAACGTTGACTTGAACTTTTAAGCATGTCTCTCTCCTCCTCTTGTACGGATTAAATAAAGGAAGAAAGGAATTCCAATTAAGGAGGTAACGACTCCAATTGGTGTTTCAAATGGATAGTTTACAAATCTACTCAAAACGTCACATAATGCTAAGAAAACTCCACCAATAACGCCTGCACATGGCAATATCCACTTATAATCTACCCCAATTATAAATCGAGTAATGTGTGGGATAATTAAACCTACAAAACCAACTTTCCCTACTAAAGCAACTGCCGTTCCTGTTAAAAAAATAACTGACAAAATTGCTATTGCTTTAACTAGTTTTGTACGTTGCCCTAAATTAATAGAAACTTCTTCGCCTAAAGAGAGAATGGTAATAGATTTTGATATTAACAATGCTAAAATTATTCCAATTATTCCAAACGGTATCGTGATTTTAATGATATTAGGGTCCACTTGGTCTAACTTTGCATTGAACCAAAAACTAACATTTTGAGAAATTTGGAAATACGAAGCCATCGCGGCCGATACACTGCTTAAAAATGTTCCAATAACTGTTCCGATAATCGCTAACCTAACTGGTGATAAGCCATTTTGAAGGAGCGAACCAAAACCAAATACGATACCGGCTCCTAGTGCAGAGCCAATCATTGAACATACAACCATACCAATTGATGACATTCCCGGAAGAAAAATCATACAAAGTGTAATAACAAAAGCTGCCCCATCCGTCACACCCATAATAGAAGGGGATGCAAGATAGTTTCTTGTCATCCCCTGCATAAGTGCTCCTGATATGGCTAGAAATGCTCCGACTAAAAGAGCTGCAACTACCCTTGGTAAACGTGAAGTAATAATAATATTATGATTTACATCACTTGAATCAAAATGAAATAATGCGTTCCACACTGTTTCAGCATCAATACTTTTGGCCCCATACAAAATAGAAAGTATAACTGTAAATAAGATGAGTATGGGTGCTATACATAATATAGTCACTGGTACTGCATTTGTTTTCTGCATATCATTCAACGCACCTTACTTATTGTATTATTTAGATAAATTTTTCACTGCTTCTTTTAAGAATGCTGTTTTACTCCAAGCAGTACCACCTTGTGCCATTGGGTCTACAACGTTTACAAATACTTTCTTTTCCTTCGCAGCATTCATACTTTGCCAAATTGGATTACTTTCAATTTCTTCTAATACTTTCGGATTTTTATTTTCAGTTGTCTCATATTGTAAGAAAATATAATCTGGGTTAAGTTCAGCAAGTTTTTCAAATGAAATTTTCTCTTGTGCTTTTACAGTTTTCAATTGTTCTGGAGCAGTTAGCCCAAGATCTTTATAAATTACAGGGTTGAAGTATACTCCTTCTGGATATAGGAATAATTCGTTTGCTCTTAGTCTAATAACAAGTACTTTTTTATCTTTTAACTTATCTCCTAGTTTTGCTTTTGCCTTTTCAGCGTCTGAATTGTAATCTTTAATAATTTTTTCTGCTTTATCTTTTTTACCAGTTAATTCTCCCATTAACTTTAAGTTATCTTCCCAATTTGTTGAAACGTGTGATACCGGGAATGTAGGAGCTACTTTCGTAAACTTTTCAGCTGTTTCTGCTGGGAATTTCGTACTTGATGTAATAACATCTGGTTTTAATTGAAGTAATGTTTCGAAATTTGGTTGCATTTTCTCACCAACAGATTTCGCACCTTCTAAATCTTTTTCAAGGTACTTCGGTAATTTACCACCTACAGTAATGGCACCTACTGGTTTAATTCCAAGTACTGCCGCATCTTCCATTGACTCTAAACTAGCTGTTGCAATTTTATCTACTTTTGCTGGTACTGTATATTCTTTACCTAAATATGTAATTTTTCTTTTTTCGTCTTTTTTCGTTTCTGTAGCTTTTGTCTGTTGCTTTTGCTCTCCTGAAGTCTTATCCGTACTATTACATGCTGCTAGTCCTACACTTAAAACTGTAACCATCCCTAATGTAAATAACTTCTTATTCATCTTTATATATCTCCTCTCGAATTTTCAAACAATATTCTTAATAAAATTTAACTATATGAAACTTGTCTTACATATATATTTCATTAGATTAATAATTCTATCCAGAACTCATTCTCGTTCACTTCCCCTAAGCTATAATTCTTTTACACCTCATCCGTTGATAACCTTTTCCATTGATAATGATTATCGTTACTAAGTATATATTTAATACGAAATAATTTCAAGAATGATTTGAAAAATTTTAACAAACTGAATCAAAAAAGAAGTACCTCCTATTATCAGGGAGATACTTCTTTTTTTAGAAATTTATATGTAATTCAACTGGGCAATGGTCTGATCCCATTACTTCACTATTAATTTTCGCCTCAATTATTTGGTCTTTCATTCTTTCGGAAACAACAAAATAATCTAAACGCCATCCAATATTTTTCGCTCTCGCTCCCATACGATACGACCACCACGAATATGCACCTTCCTGATCAGGATGCAGATAACGATACGTATCAATAAATCCTTCTTCTAAAATGCATGTAAACTTTTCTCGTTCCTCATCAGAGAATCCAGGATTTTTACGATTACTTTTTGGATTTTTTAAATCGATTTCTTTATGAGCAACATTTAAATCTCCACAAAAAATAACCGGTTTCTTCTCGTCTAATTGCTTAATATGGGTCCGAAAATCATCTTCCCATTTCATTCTGTAATCTAATCGTTCTAATCCACGTTTTGAATTTGGTGTATATAACGTTATCATGTAAAAATCTTCAAACTCTAAAGTAATAACTCGTCCTTCTTGATCATGCTCTTCCATACCTAAACCGTATGTAACAGAAAGCGGTTCTTTTTTCGTGAAAATAGCTGTTCCTGAATAACCTTTTTTCACGGCATAATTCCAGTATGTATAATATCCCTCTGGATTTAAATCAATTTGTCCATCTTGTAATTTAATCTCTTGTAGACAAAATATATCAGCACTTGATTCCTCGAGATATTCTAAAAATCCACCTTTTGCGATAACAGCTCGCAAGCCATTTACATTCCATGAAATTAACTTCACTTATAGCCCTCCTCTTGATGTTTATTTCCAAATTTCATGCTATCACAAAATAGAAAAACAATCATATTTTCACCTTTGTAATCTTGCTCTTACATTTGTGAATACATACATACGCACTTTATTCAGGTTATACTAATTTCAGAGGTGATGTTCTTTGCACAATGAAGGAATTACGTTAACAAATGAGCATTGGCAAGCAATTATTCAGAATGATTCTTCCTATGATAGCAAATTCTTTTATGCTGTGAAATCAACCGGAATCTTTTGCAGGCCATCATGTAAATCAAGAATACCGAATAGAAACAATGTACGAATTTTTCATCATGCAGAACAAGCATTAAGCGAAAACTTTCGCCCGTGCAAACGTTGCAAGCCAAACGGAATCACTTTACCTAATGAAGAGTGGGTAAAACAAATTAAAGATTATATCGAAAAACACTTTGATGAATTATTAACTCTCGACATACTTGCTGAAATGTGCCATGGTAGCCCATTTCATTTACAACGTACTTTCAAAAAGATGACAGGAATAAGCCCAATAGAGTATATACAACAATCCCGGATTGTTAAAGCGGCAGAACAGCTATTACAAACAAATCAATCTATTAAAGAAATTAGTACTGCTGTCGGGATAGAAAACCCCGAGTATTTTTCTACTTTATTTAAAAAGAAAACCGGATTTACGCCTACTGAATATCGAAAAAAGAACGAAATGAAAGAGGGATACAATAATGAATTCCTACAACAATAAATTTATATATTGGACGCTACTTACACATAAGAATTGGCAGTTTCATATTGCTGCAACTGAACATGGACTATGTTTCATTGGGTCTCAAGATGAAAACTTTGAAGAATTAAATATATGGGCTAGAAAAAAATTGCCCCAATATATTTTGACCTGTAATCCCGATTATCTACAAACATATACCAAAGAAATTATCGAGTATTTAGAGACCCAGCGAGAAGCTTTTACATTCCCTATCGATGCTTACGGAACTGACTTTCAATTATCTGTTTGGAATACGGTACGTGAAATTCCTTATGGGAAGACATATTCTTATTCAGAAATTGCCAAAAGAATGCAAAAACCTACTGCTGTACGTGCTGTTGCTACCGCTATTGCTGCCAACCCTCTTCTCATTACAATTCCTTGCCATCGTATTATTGGAAAGAATGGTAAACTAACCGGATTTAGAGGGGGATTAGAAATGAAGAGAGAATTGCTTACATTAGAAAAGTCGCAGGTAGAATGCATATGACAGCAGAATATACTAGCACATTAACTTTAGCAGTTCCAACAGAATTTAGTTTCCAAGAAAATTTGCGCTATCTATCACGTTCTAACAATGAATGTATGTTCCACATTGAAGATAATAAAATTTATAAAGTTATTGCTGTTCATGATGTAAATCCTTTAGTTGAAATCAGTATCAACTCGGATGATAATATTCAAATACGTTTTTTAGAAAAATCATATACATCTGAAAAATCGATATGCGAAGCTGTCGCTCACTATGTGAAAGAGTGGTTTGATTTAACTACTGATTTAGCTCCCTTTTATACATTAGCTAAACATGATGTACTCCTTCAAGGACCAATTGAACAATATTATGGGCTTCGTACTTTAGGTATTCCAGACTTATTTGAGGCACTTTCCTGGGGAATTATCGGTCAGCAAATTAATCTCACATATGCTTATACGCTAAAAAGACGATTAGTCGAACACTTTGGAAGTTATGTAGAGTGGAACGATAGAAAACATTGGATATTCCCTTCTCCTGAAACGATTGCACATTTACACGTAGACGATCTCAAAAAATTAAAAATGACGACGCGAAAATGTGAATATTTAATCGGGGTTGCAAAGCTTATTACAGAAGGAAAACTATCAAAAGAATCTTTATTGCAAATACAAGATGTGAAACAAGCTGAAAAACAATTAACTGCTATACATGGTATAGGACCTTGGACTGCGAACTATGTTTTAATGCGCTGTTTACGATTTCCTTCCGCTTTTCCAATTGACGATGTTGGCTTGCACAATGCAATTAAATATATAACAGGTTCCGAAAGTAAACCGACCAAACAGGAAATAAAAGATTTTGCGGCAAATTGGATTAACTGGGAGTCTTACGCAACTTTTTATTTATGGCGAGTATTATACTAAAAAACCAAGTAGCACGTTTGCACTACTTGGTTCTTTTTTAAGCTTGTTCTTCGAATCGTCTTGCAATCTCTATAATAACTTGAACAGCTTTTTCCATCGTATCTACCGAAACATACTCGAATTTACCGTGATAGTTTTCACCACCTGTGAAAATATTCGGCGTTGGTAATCCCATATATGATAACTGTGATCCATCTGTCCCACCACGAATCGGATGAATGTTTGGTTCAATATTTAAACTTTTCATCGCTTCATATGCAATATCAACAATTTCTCTCACTGGTTCGATTTTTTCAAGCATGTTATAGTATTGATCATTCATTTCTAATACGACTGCATCTTGTCCATACTTCTCTTGCATTTGCTTCACAATATTTTCAACGTTATTTTTACGCGCCTCAAAATTTTCACGATCAAAATCTCGAATAATATAATATGCTTTACTTTGCTCAACATCACCATTTAATGAAAGCAAATGATAGAATCCTTCATAGCCCTCAGTATATTCTGGTGCCTCTTCTACTGGTAAATGCCCATTAAACTCCATAGCAAGTTTAGTTGCGTTACGCATTTTATTTTTCGCTGTTCCAGGATGTGTATTCGTTCCGTTAAACGTTAACTTAGCACCTGCAGCATTAAAGCTTTCATACTCTAAACCACCTAATGGACCTCCATCCATCGTATAAGCACATGATGCACCAAACGCTTCTACATCAAAATGCGCTGGCCCACGACCAATTTCTTCATCCGGCGTAAATGCAACTCTTATTTTCCCATGCTTAATTTGCGGATTATGTATTAAATAGTTCATTGCAACCATAATTTCAGTCAAACCAGCTTTATCATCTGCTCCTAGAAGTGTCGTACCATCCGTTGTAATAATTGTATGTCCTTTATATGATGGTAACTCTGGGAACTGCTCTGGCGTTAACACAACATTTAACTCTTCATTTAACGTAATCGCATTTCCATCAAAGTTTTCATGGATTTGTGGTCTTACGTTTTTCCCTGTAAAGTCTGTTGCCGTATCCAAATGTGCTAAAAAGCCGATTACTGGAACATCCTTATCCGTATTAGCAGGAAGTGTTGCCATTACATACCCATTATCATCCATCGTTACTTCTGTTAAGCCAATTTCTTTTAACTCTCCAACTAATAACTTACCAAATTCAATTTGTCCAGGTGTTGTTGGTACTGTATGACTTTCTTCATTTGATTGTGTATCAATTTTTACATATCTCGTAAATCTTTCAATAAGTTCTTGTTTCAAATTCATTCACTCCCTTTTATATTCCTCTCTCTATTATAATCCCTAAAACGAAATATTTTAACTTTTTTGGCTATGAAGATATATATTCCGTTTATATTTTCACAAACGATAAAAATTCATAATATTTGCTTACCACGACTCTAACAAGTAACATACATAATTATAAATATGGGAGGTATTAAAGATGAGGCTAAATCTTTTTCGCTATTTTCTTTTTTTCTTAGGATTAATTTTTTTCGGCCTTGGAAATGCTCTTGCAGTAAAAGTTAAATTTCTCGGTTTACATCCTTGGGAAGTTTTAAATATGGCTCTCTACCAAAAATTTGGATGGACAATTGGTACGTGGAGTGTCATATGCGGATTATGTCTCGTTCTCATTTCTTTACTAGTAGATCAAAAATATATAAATGTGGGGACATTTTTAAATGCACTACTTATCGGTCCCATTATGGACTTTTTCTTACAATCAAATATCCTTCCAAACACTAGTGAGTATTTATGGATAAACTTACTCATTTTATTTGCTGGCATTGCAATTACAGGTATTGGTGGAGGCATGTACGTTGCGGCTGGGATTGGCGCTGGACCTCGCGATGGATTCATGCTTACTATTTCCGACAAAACAGGACTATCTATTAGCCGTGCTAGAATTATAGTAGAATGTGTTGTACTAGTAATTGGATTTATGCTAGGAGGTCCTATTTTCATCGTAACTTTTCTGTACACCTTTATTCAAAGTCCAATCTTTCAGCAATCATTTAAAATGTTTCAAACACTTTTACATACTTTACATAGCAAAAACAAAGAGCAAATTAATGAAAATTTATAAAACATCACTTAATACAAATGAATTCACCCTATTTACGATTCTCACCGCAAATAGGGTGTTTCTTTTTTCATCTCACAATTTAAGAATATATACTACTCATTTACAATAAAAGTATATACATCATCACAAATACAGCCATTTACCTTAATGACATACTTCCCTGGTTTACTAAAACGAATTGTGTATTTATTTAGTTGAATTGCTTCTTTATCTCCAGAAATAACATCAATGCTTCTGCCACTTAATACATATAATTCATTTAGTTTCATCGATACATCAATTGTATTGAAATTCTCCTCTTTCACTTGCTGTGCTTCCGCAGCACTTACACTTGGTTCTAAAAACAGTAGTCCACTTAATCCAATCGTCCCCGCTAAAGCAACTCCCGCAAACTTTTTAATTTTTTTCATTACAATGACCTCCTTATAGATTTTGCGTAAAGGTAATGTCCCCCCTTACACCACAAAGCCTATATGTAATGAAATGAAAAGTAAACGGGGACCGTAAGACAAAATTTTACATCTTTTTCTCCAATTGAATAGAAATCCAACGTTTGGAGTTTTGTCATATTTAAAATAGTTTCTCTAAGCCAACTTCTATTTATATTATTCAGAATTTGCATAATTACTTATTGATTTAAGATTCTAAAAATAGTTGATAAAGATTCTTTCTATCTCCTATCCATAATCTTTCTACATTCATTAATTGCTCATCTTTAAACTCCATCTTATATATATCTGGTTTTGACGTATTCATTAAAAATTCAAAACCATATTGTTTATCAAAATAGTTCATCATTAATGTCATGACAAACCCATGTGTACCAATTACAATTTTTTGTCCTTGAAAATCCATTAATATTTCTTTTAACACTTTCACTACTCTTCTTTGGCAACCCGTATATGACTCTCCTTCCGTTCGTGCAAAGTCCGGATTAGAGAACATCTTCTTTACAAGTGGATACACTTCTTTATCTGATATAACTTGATCTCCACTAGAAAACATACACTCTTTAAGATTTTCATATATTACTATTTCTTTTTCATAGAAATTGGCCGTTTTTTCTATCGTTAATACAGCTCTCTTATACGGACTTGAAATGAAAGTATTGATTCCTTCTGTTTTTAATATATCTGTTACTCTATGAGCGTCTAAACTTCCCTTTTCAGTTAAACCACGCGTTCTTTCACCCTCTTCTAATTTTGGTGATTCACCGTGCCTAACCATATAAATATATGTATTCATACTTCCTCCTTGAAAATATTCATTCATTTTTTATAAATTTTGTTGTTTTGTTCGTGTAATCCATTCTCCTACTAAACTCTCGAATAATTCAGGTTGTTCAATTTGCAAATTATGCCCTGCCATATCTAACACCGCTAATGTCGCTCTTGGATAATCATCAATAATTTCTATAATATCTTGATAACCTACCGATATATCTTGTTTTCCGGCTAATAAAAGAACAGGTTTCTCATATTTCTTACGGTGAAACTCCATAGTAAGAGAGTATTTTTTTTGCAACATTTCAATAAACTCATAATTAGCAACATCTAACCCCGGTTTAATTTCTTCTTTAAATCGCTTATATGTATATTCATTTGCTATCACTGCTAACTCACAAAATTCCTCTCTTTCCGTAGAAGTGAGTTTATTTAAAAATTCCTCATCTTGTAAAATTACCTGTTTATCTGGAAGAGTCCTTTTTTCGGAATCCGCTACAACAACAGGACATACTAATAGTAATCCGTTAACTCTTTCAAACAGATTTGTGAGTATTCCTCTGGCTAAATAGCCTCCATATGACTCTCCTACCAATAAAAATTCTTCAGTAGAAATGATTTTCTTAATAAATGTGATAAGCACTTCTACTATACGATCTGAACTATTTATCCAATGTGGAGCATTCGATTTTCCCATTCCAGGTAAATCAATATATATTCTCTTATAACCTTCATATTTCTGAAATACCGATTCCATACATTTCATCATTAACCTATGGTCAGGAGCGCAACCATGTATAATAATGACTGGTTTGCCTTCTCCAACGATTTCATAATATATTTCTGCATCTTCAATTCGAAATAACATAAAAAATCCTCCCTATTTATACATCCTTTTGAATGGCAACACTATCAAACTTATAAGAATACACGTTCTCAATTTACATCCCCTAAAATTGATTGTCAAATCAAAATTTTCAGACCATAAACAAAAAGCTTCCTTCTATTTTTTTCCTAGAAGGAAGCTGAGCTATTTTTACCCTATCATAATTTGAAACCTTGTTCTTATTAGTTTCATTACCCCTTATTCCTCTAGTTTCATCAACACAATTCTCCAACCATCTGGATCCTCTATCGTTATCCCCTTGTCTTTCCAGTATCGGTTTTCAGGTTCGACCTCGTCATAACCCAATGCATGCAGCCTTTTACTCACCTTTTTCATTTCACTATCTTCACTCATATAAAATACAAGTAAATTATCTTTTGTCGGAGCGGGACAAGGACTCCCATCTATATGTCTTGTAAATTCTAAATGATACTCTTCCTCTGGGAGTCCAAACATGACCCCATCATAGCCTTCATGATTGTAGAATTCACCTATACGTTTTAAGCCTAATCCTTTTTCATAGAATTCTATAACCTTTTCAAATCGGTTAGTTGGACGTGCTATTCGAAACTTTACCCAATTCTTCATGCTCTTCCTCCCATACTAAAAATTTTATACATGCTTACGTATTATTGTATATACGCAACACCTTTTTGAAATCCCCCATTAGTATGAGAATACATACAAAAGTTTAATTCATACTTTATAACAAAAACATTTTATATAAAATTGAATGTTTTATCTTTATGCAATTATGCATATTTACTTGCGAACTATTAAAAAACCTATAAAATTCAAAAGATGACTAAATATACAATTCCAATTTAAAATTTTGATGAAGTACACATTATTAAAAACAATACTTTTTTAATTCTAAGAATTACTTCACTTTTCAACACTTTCCTTATATACATGATTTTTATAAGGAAATCTGATACAATTCTTAAATAATATTATTATGTATAGATATTACGAATAAAGTGCATAATTAAAGAAGGTGATTTTATTGAAATTAAATAAAAATTTACAAATATGTATATTAATCGCATCATTGATATGCTATTCCATCTATTTTATATTTTTTTATCTGTTCCCTACTCATTTTTCAAATTCTGATGTACGCTTCGCTTCACTTATCGTTGAAGCCATTACATTTGTATCACTCATTTACTCTATATATTCTAAAAAAGTTAGTTCAAATCCGTTTTGGATATGTATCACAATAGCAATCGGTAGCTTTTTATTAGGGAAAATAGTATATACATATCAAGATAGCTTCTTCGAAATTCCAATACATCAATTTACTATTTCTGATGTATTTTACATGTTTTTTCTACTCTTCTGTCTTATCGCTTTCTGCTATAAAATTTTAAAAGAATGTGATAAATGGGAAAAAGCGTTCTTTATTTGTGATATATGCATCGTACTTACTTCCATATTCACATTGGAGTGGTATTTATTTAATCAACCAAATTTAAATATATTCTCTCTTTCACTAGGAGATGTTTTCCTTTCATTTCTATATCCAATTGCAGATTTATTATTTCTTCTACTAGGTGTTAGTCTTTTTTTCCGTCCAACAATTTTTAATTCCAAACGGAAAATTTACATCTTTATTTTTGTATTAATAAGTTCTGCAACTTTTAACTATATTTATTTTTACTTAAATAATCATTTATCAACTGAAACGATAACATTATTACGTCTTTTATATAGAATACCTATATTATTTATTGCAATAGCTGGATCTATTTCAGAAGATCATAATAGCCATAAAAATTATTTCATTGTAAATCCTCTAATAGGAAAAAAGGCTTTAGTTGTATTTCCCTATCTTGCTGTTGCGATACTAATCGGGTTTACATTAAAAGAACAAACAGCATCTTCAACTCTCATTACAGGAAATTGTATTACTTTTATTTTCGTACTCATTCGTCATTCTATTGTACGTATGCACAACAATTCCCTAACCAAACGTTTACAGGCATTTAATGCTCAACTAGAAGAAAAAGTGACTTTACGAACTTCTGATTTAGTTTATAAATCAGAGGCTTTATCTCAAAAACAACAAAAATTCAAATCACTATATGAATATCATCCTGACCCTATTTTTACGATTGATTTAAATGGAATCTTCTTAAATGTAAATAAAGCTGGGAGTATGTTACTGGGAGCACCAACGAATGAGTTACTCGGTGAAACTTGTTTTTCGATTATTTTAGAAGAAGATAAACATAAACTAGCATCTGCATTAGAAAAAGTGAAACAACAAGAATCGGCATCCTTACAACTTAGTTCTCAATATAAAGATGGCTTTACTTATTTTTTATACGTTACCATCGTTCCTATTATGATAGACGGACAAATTTCAGGAAGCTATATTATGGTGAAAGACATTACTGCACTAAAAAAACAGCAAGAAGAAATAAAATATTTAGCATTCCATGATACTGTAACGAAAATTGGGAACCGTGCCTTTTTCCATAAGAAATTAAAAAGGGTTATAAAAAATGCGAAAACAACAGACAGTGAGTTCGCATTATTATACTTAGATTTAGATCGCTTTAAAGCAATTAACGATACACTTGGACATTCGTCAGGAGATTACATATTAGAAGAAGTAGCAAAGCGATTTCAATCCTGCCTTCCATCACATACTCATTTGTCAAGAATCGGTGGTGATGAGTTTACAATCTTAATTGAAAATTATACTGACGAAGATTTCTTATTCGAGTTATGTAACCAATTATTTGAAAGCATAGAAAAACCGTTTGTCATACATGAGCATACATTAACTTTATCACTTAGTATCGGTATCGCTATTTATCCACATTCTGGAATCGATACCGCTACACTTCTGAAAAACGCTAATGTTGCAATGTATGATGCGAAAGCAAAAGAACTTAACTCTGTCTCTATTTATGATGATGTTATTGCTAAGAAAATTGAAAGACGATTAAGATTAGAAAAAGATTTACCAAATGCAATTCAAAATGAGGAATTGTTCCTTTTATATCAACCTCAAGTTAATAGCGAATCTAACAAAATTATCGGTGCGGAAGCTTTAATCAGGTGGAATCATCCTGAATTAGGCGTTATTTCTCCATACGAGTTTATTCCGATTGCAGAAGAAACACTGCAAATTATTCCAATAGGAAAATGGACATTAGAGAAGGCTTGCGGGCAAATGAAACGTTGGCATGCACTCGGATATTCTCATTTGAAAATAGGCGTAAATTTATCTGCTAAAGAATTTGAACAAGACGATTTTGTAAAGTCTATTTCTTCTACTTTAGCAAATACAGGTTTACCAGCAAGTTCTCTCGATCTTGAGTTAACAGAGCGAATTGCAATGATGGATGAGCGAGAAACATTGATAAAATTGCGCACACTAAAAAGTTTAGGGATTCACATTTCAATCGACGACTTTGGTACAGGCTATTCTTCACTAGCGTATTTACCTTTATATCCAATAGACACATTAAAAATCCCAAGGGAGTTTATTACAATGTCTGAAACGTGCGAAGATGGAATGGAAATTATTAAAACGATTATCACATTGGCACATACATTAGAAATGTCTGTCATTGCTGAAGGGGTAGAAACGAAAGAACACGTGCATTTCCTTCAAAAAAATAAATGTAAATTTATTCAAGGTTACTATTACAGCAAACCTATTCATGCTGATTCATTTTCTACTCTGCTCAAAAAAGGTGTTCATTCTCTGTAGCGTAAATATATACAAGAAAAGGAAAGAAGAGACGGACTCTTCTTTCCTTTTTTTGTACTTTGCAACTTTTCATTTCCTTCACATATCATTTATGTAAGTAGTTACTAATACATTTATGATAACAGACTTAAAAATAGGAGGATTTATATGCACCACGACAATCCAAATAATAAACATTACAAAAACATTCCTCTATCCCTCTTCTCAATAAAAAATGAGTTAAAACAAAAATGCACCAACGTAAATAACTTCCTTTTTCCCCTTTCGAAAGAAGAAGAAGTATTCATACATACAATTAAAGAAAGAACAAAATTATTAAATCAAAATAATGTTACAAGAACTCGTGCTTACTATCAATTTTACAAAAGATACCCTGAAATACATTGGGCATTGCTTGGACATATGGTATCGCGTAACGGCGGTTGGAACATGACAGATTTAAAGGGGGATTTATATACGAAGTTGTTATCTGAGAAAGATCAATTTACTTTCTTTTCTTTTTTAGAACGGGGTAATTGGCTTATCTTTCAAGATGTGTATCCACAATTTTTATTATATGAACAGAGTGTGAAAAAAAACAAAAATCTTTTTCATCTCCTCCCTCACCTCAATGTGTCAACATTTATGGAAACGATGTGGAACTTTTTTTGGAAAACTGGAAACAAACAAATATTAACGATTGCGACTATTATTAATGAACAAAACTACTTAGAAAAAAGATTGATTCAAAATAAACACTTCAAAAAAAATGTACTAAATAGTATTGGATTTAAACTCTTTGATTTCTTTCAATTTAATCATATTCTCTTCCCTTTCTCTGAAGAAAATGCTATGCAAAAAACTATATTAATCGGTGATACAATGCAACATTTCACCTCCTTACACGAACGAATTTTGCTTGGAAAACGATTATATGCATTATTGTTTCATGATGAACACGTTTTAGCTCATATACTACAATGGGCGGATACGCATCCACATACCGGATCCCGAAAAGATTATTGGCCACATTTATTTTCAAGTGTGAATGAATCCTTTTCAAGAGAATTTTATAAACGAAGAATAAAGAAGTGCCAATTAAAAAGTGATGCCTATCGTATATATAGCCCTGCACTTATGTATGCATGGAAAAATATGAAACATGAAGAAACAGAATATGAAGATTGGTTTAACGACTGGCAAGTCATACATTATTTAACCGATAAGGAGGAAAGAATACATGGACAAATTACAGAAGACTACTGTAAAACACTCGAAAAAATTGAACTCGCCATTCTTGCAAAGAAAAATGTCCTTCTTCGAGAAGAAGAATAACCTTTTCGCATTAGTCGTTACAATCGTACTCTCTTTTATTATTGGAACTTGCTTAGATGCTTTCTTTGTTGCGAAACAAATATATTCTTTCCCAGTTAGACCATTCTCCTCCATATTTTCAGTTAACATCGGCTTTACTTTGTTTGTACTACCAATTTTAACAACGATTTTCATACAAATTTCAAAAACATTATCTGCAGTTTCTAGAATTCTATTTATTGTTTCAATAGGTGTTTGCGCTAGCATTTTTGAACAGGTTGCTGAAAGATTCGGTCTCTTTATCCATAGCGTAGATTGGAATCATACATACTCTTTATTTGGCTATATGATTTTCTTCTCTTTTATTTGGAAACTATATCATTTCATACAAAAATAAAGAGACCATTATAGATCTCTTCTTAAGCATAATCTTCAGTTATTGCTAATGGTGCAAGATTTTGAAGACTTTTTGAACGTAAACGGTAGGCAACGATTTTCTTCTTATATTGCTTAATTACATCCACATGTTCCTCATGGCTATATAGAGAAAATCGAATCTCTTTATTCCCTTTCTTCGTCTTAATAACGATCGGTGTTCCTTCCCCGTGCGGCGGAAAATAATGTTTATCTAAAAATAAAGCCTCATTAAATTCATGAATAACTTGTAGCTTCATTTCTCCCTCTATATTCTTGCCATCTATCGATATAGAGGTATTCTCTTCCTCAAGTTTTTGATGTAATTCAAATCTACTAATAATTGATTCTACAACAGAAGTTGGCATACTAGAAACGAGTACTTTAAGAGAGCCAAAAATAAATAATGTAACTATAAACCATGTTGTCATTTTCTCATCTCCATTACATTTTAAAATATAAATTTCGTTCCATAAGGTATAAATATACTAATGAGTATTCCAGTTATAATCATCGTTACCGAAGCGATTGTCGCCTCTTTCTCGCCTTCTTTCACAAGACGGCTCACACCGATAATATGTGATGCGCATCCCATCCCCACTCCTTTTCCAATCGCACTTGTTATTCGGAAAAATTTAAGTACTGTCGGTCCGATCATAGCACCTGTTATTCCTGCAACAACTACAAAACTAGAAGTCATAGATGGAATACCTCCAATTTGATCTGATAATGAAATAGCAATTGGCATCGTCGCTAATTGCGGCAGTGTCGTTACTATGAGCTCCCTATCTATATTTAACATCCCGCCAATCACTACATTCATACTCGTTAAAGCCACTATACCTACTGCTACGCCGATAAGTATCGACAAAAAGTTTTTCATAAGTATGTTTCGTTCCTTAAATAAAGGGATTGCTAACGCTACAATTGCAGGACTCAATAAACTGGAAAGAATATCTCCTCCATTTTCTCTATACTCATGATGCGAAATGCCTAAAATCAAAAATAAGCAAATCATACTTGCTGTAACTGTTAACACCGGTAACGTAAAGGGAAACGGGAATTTTTTATATAACTTTGTCGCCAATACATACATTACTACAGTAATAATAATTAAGACCATTTACACATTGCACCTTGTCGATTTTATTTTTTTGATGTTACTAATAATTGACTTATATACCCTGAAACAACTAAAGTTACTGCCGTGCTTGCAACTACTAAAAGGAATATAATACTCCCCTTACTGAAAAGAAAAGACCCGTATTCCATCAAACCTGTTGTCAAGGGAATTAGAAATAACGGTAAAAATATGATTAACTTTTCCGCACCTTCCTCAAACCACTTTAATGGTAAAATACGAGTAGAAAGGAGTAGAAACAGCATTAACATCCCTATTAAACTTCCTGGCATCGATACATGGAATACTCCTTGAATCCACGTACCAACTAAGCTAAATACATATAGCACGCCTACTTGAAGTAAAAGCGTCACGTACTTCATTTCTTTCCCTCATTTCAATATTACACATCACTATTATGAAATCTCATTTAACGTTTCCGCAAATCTCGTCATTCCTAGGTGAATTTGTTCGGCATTTACTCTCCCAAAAGTAAAACGAATATATTCACTTTTAGTACCTAAAACACTTCCCGGGACAAACGCTACACCATTTCGTATAGATTCACCTAATAAATGATATTCATCAAACGTTCCTTGCACTTTACACCATAAATGTATTCCACCCTCTGGAACAAAAAAATCAACCTGGTCCCCTAATACTTCTTCAAGCTTTCTAATTAGCACATCTCTTCTTTCTTTCAATTGTCTACGGAGCATTGTAATATGTGCATGAAAATCTTCTGATTCTAAAAACTGATTTGCCACCCACTGCGTAAATACACTATGCCCAAAATCAACTTGCTGCTTCGCATCCGCTAAACGTTCTATTACACGCGTAGGACCAATTACCCAGCCAATACGTAATCCTGATGCAACAATTTTTGATAATGAACTTATATAAAGAACATTCCCATTTTGATCCATTGATTTTAATGTTGGATTCACTTCTCCATTAAATGACGTTAAACTATATGGATCATCTTCTACAATCGGTATACCAAATTCAGAAGACAGTTCCAATATCTTTTTACGCCTTGCTAATGAAAGCACAGTTCCCGTTGGATTTTGATAATCTGGATTCAAAAATACCATGCGAATACGATGTTTTCTATGCAAATCAATTAAATCATCTGGATTCATTCCATGCTGATCGACAGGTAAATGGAATATTTTTAGACCAGCAGATTTAAACATCGGCAATGAAAAACAATAAGAAGGGTCCTCAACTGCAATCGCATCTCCTGGTTTTAATAAACATTGAACGATAAGATTAAGTGCCTGTTGTGCGCCGGATGTAATAAGGATAGAATTCGAATCTGCTTCAATTTGTTTATATTGCTGAACATGTGCTGCAATTGTTTTTCTCAACATTTCATTTCCAAGTGGATGGTCATAACCGAGATTTCCCATAAATGTTTTCTCCGACAAAATCGTTCGGAATCTATCGCTCGGAATCAATTCTGGTGACAATTCACCACTCGCTAAATTAATTAAGTCTTCTTTTTGTGTTTCCGTTCTAATTTGTTGAACGAGTGGTACATTAGGTAAAAACGATCCATCCTCAACGTACCTACCCCAGTTCGGTATTCGTTTATGTGAAACACCCCATATGTCTGTATTCACCCGTGTCCCGCTTCCTTTTTGCCGTTCTACTACTCCAAGTGATTTTAATTCTTCATATGCAGCTACTATTGTACTTCGGTTCACCTGTAATTCTTTCGCTAACATACGCTCAGAAGGTAACTTACTGTCAGAAGGAAACTCACCTGAAGAAATACCCCTTTCAATATAATCTGCTATTTGTTTATATACAGGCGTCTTATCTGCACGATTTGGTTTCCATTCCACCTTGTTGCCCCCTCTCAAAACGAACTATCCCTTATTTAAGTAATAATAGTATGAATCAGTCATATTTTCTTATCCTTAAATGGATATATCCAAAACGGTTCTTCCTCTAACCATTCCACTGTTTCTTGCACACCTTCTTCATACTCTCTTTTTAAATCCGTTACTTTAGTCGCAAATTGTGATGCATGTGCCTGCAATGCCTCTAGCTTTTTTGGAACATATTGTTTCACTTCATTTTTGAAATGCGGAGACCCTATTTCTGCTTCATGATTATTTGAAAAAGCTACCGCATAAAATGTTGGTCTTTTATACTTCGGAATATTAGATAACGCCTCAACTACTGCTTCTCCTGTTGCATTATGATCTGGATGTACTGCATATCCCGGATAAAAAGAAATGACTAACGAAGGATTCAATTCTTCTACACATTTTTGTATGACACATCTTAACTCTCCCGGCGTTTCAAATTCAAGAGTTTTATCACGATATCCCATCATACGTACATCTTTAACCCCTAAAATATTTGTAGCTCTCTTTAGTTCCTTCTCTCTTATAGCATATAATGATTCACGTGTTGCAAAAGGAGGATTCCCCATCGTTCTCCCCATTTCACCTAAAGTTAAGCAAACATAAGTAAGAGGAACATTTCGCTGCACATAAGCTAAAATTGTACCTGCCACGCAATATGACTCATCATCCGGATGCGGAAAAACAATTAAAACGTGACGTTCATTTTTTATCAAAATCATACTCCTCCATCATATACAATATTAACTTTTTTCTTTCAATACTATTAAATCACTACTGCATACCACGTTACCCCAATAAGTAGTACGAAAAGAAGAAGAATATAAATAGTTGATAAGTTTTTCACATTTCTCTTTGTAGACTTGCCGTAATTCTCCTCCACATTTCGTGCAACTAGCACGGTCCCAAACAGCGATCCAATTACAATAATAACCACTAGTGAAATTGCAAAAACCATTATATTTTCACCTCTCTAAAGACAAGCTATTTTAATAAAGAAATTCCTCATTAAAACGTTAATAACATACTACCTTTCTTCTCTTATCATAATGGATGTTCGCAAAAAACGGACCAACCACTTTCGTGTTTTTTTGCTCATCCACTTTGAAAATAAAAAGCAACTGATCCCGTATGATCAGTTGCTTTTTAGCAAAGTTAATTATATTCATTTTCACTTGAAATTGATCCGATTTAAAAGTTTAGTCTTTTCATAATGAAACATCGATTGAGATAATTCGAAAATTGTCCCGTTTACAAGACAAACTGTATTTTCAATAAGAAGCGCCGGATCACCTTCATTTAATTCTAAAAGCTTTGCATTTTCTTTATTTACTTTTTCACAACTAATTACTTTATCGGCAAAACCTATGTTTAATCGTAAATCTTCAATAAAATAACTGTATACAGAGCTTAATGCTATTTCTTCATTCAAATATGGAATAATATCCTTTTTGAAATAACTTACTTCAATAGAGAATGGTTTTCCATCTACAATTCTTAAACGCTTCAAAAAATATATCCTAGTTCCAGCTTCACATTGCATCCGCTTTGCGATCTCTTCGTCCGCACCTATTACTTCAAGTTCTAACACTTTCGTTTCAATATTTTGCGAAACGAGATTTTTCGTTAATCCACGCAAACTTCCTAAATTAATATAATCTGTTACAGAAGTTTCGCGTAAAAACATGCCACTGCCTTGCACTTGAAAAATATAACCTCTATTCACAAGCTGACTAATTACTTTACGTATCGTATTACGGCTTACTTCAAATCGATTCATCAACGCTTCTTCTGTAGGTAGTTTTTTCGTTTCATTAAAAATCCCGTCTCGAATGTTTTGCTCTAACACATCTGCAATTTGTTTATACTTTGCACTCATACACTGTCTCCTAAAATACTCTTTTATCTGTTATAACTCTTCTCCTCTCGTTTCAATCACATGTTTATACCAATGAAACGAAAGTTTCTTCTTACGTTTTAAGTTATCATTATGATCGACAAAAATAAAGCCATATTGCTTTTTGTATCCATTTAACCAACTTAAAAGGTCAATCACTGACCATGCATAATAACCTTTTAAATTGATTCCATCTTCAATTGCACGCTTTATTACTTTTAAATGCTCTTCAATAAATTTAATTCTCGGAACATCTACAATTTCTCCGTCAATGATTGGATCTTCATCACCAAGTCCATTTTCCGTTACAT
Source organism: Bacillus cereus (assembly GCF_007678085.1). Lineage (GTDB taxonomy): Bacteria > Bacillota > Bacilli > Bacillales > Bacillaceae_G > Bacillus_A > Bacillus_A cereus_BE. Next base: position 372,081 of record NZ_VEDW01000004.1, read on the forward strand.
ACATCTTTATGTCACCGTAACGCTCTTTCAACATGTGTAATCCATCTAAGAAACCTTCGGGAGATATTTCCCATCCCCATTTCGTATATGTTTTATCATCCATTTTAACTGTTCGATAAAAACCATCAAAAGAAGGATTACCTGGAGCAAGTGTTGAGTTTTCTCGAGAATGCTCCCCGTCATTTATATCCATATCGTATCTTTCTACTCGTATTGGTTGATAATAATTTAAGCCAATAAAATCATTCTTTTCAGCATTTTGTTTAATGATTTCTAATTCTTCAACCGTCCAATTAGGAGTCCATCCTTTTTTCTTTAATTGTTGTACAACATAAGACGGGTACTCACCTTTTAAAACTGGATCATAATACCAATACGTTTCATATTCATTCGCATGCCTTGCTGCCAGTATATTTTCTTTTTGACCATCCACACTATAAGCAGGTAAGAAAACATGTGTAATCCCAATTTCCCCATATTGTTTCAGCTGCTTGTACACCGCAACTGTTTTCGCATGTGCATAAAATACATAATGCGTCGCTTGAAAATACTTTGGAACATCATTTTGTATTCCTGGTGGATGTGCTCCTTTTAAATAACCTAATCCACAAAACATTACTGTCTCATTAAAAGTAATCCAATGTTTAACTCTATCACCAAATGCCTTAAAACAAATTTCTGCGTATTTTACGAAAGCTTCTGCTGTTCGTTTATTCGTCCATCCACCATCTTTTTCCAACGGTAATGGTAAATCCCAATGATATAAAGTGACAAATGGTACAATCCCGTATTTTAAACATTCATCAATTAATTTGTTATAAAATTCGATTCCTTTTTCATTTACCTCTCCATCTCCAGTCGGCAATATTCTCGCCCAAGAAATAGAAAAACGATACGATTCTAACCCCATCTCAGCCATTAAGCGAACATCTTCTTTATATCGGTGATAATGATCAACAGCTACATCACCATTTGTTCCATTGTATGTTTTGCCAGGAATTTTTGAAAACTCATCCCAATTCGTAACACCTTTTCCATCCTCATTCCATGCACCTTCTACTTGATAAGAAGCTGAAGCAGCTCCGAATAAAAAATCATATGGAAACTTCATATTATATACCTCCATTTCATTATAACAAATCAGATTTATATACACATATAAAATTTATAGGTACAAATTTTATATGTATGATTATATCGTATATTTTTATTTTTTTCTATCATGAAAGTATGATATCTAATGTTGGATTTTGGAAAACAAAAAGAAGCGACGTATTTTATCGCTTCTTACTCTCATCATTTTTATTCTTTTATAAGTGACTTATTCGCTCTTATAACTTCTTGATACAACAATGGTGACCAATTTTCATTTATATAGTCTTGAATGATCCACCCTACTCTTGTAGGATTCTTTTGTTTTATATGGTTTGCAATTTCAGGGTTTATATAAGAGGCGTAGTAATATGGACTATTCCATGCTGTACCACCAGAAGACAAGCTTGTAAAATTTATATATAGATCATTTAAATCCTCACTATTGTTAATCGTTTCATTTATCGTATCTTTAATAGATTTTATCTTTTCATCATAGCCCACTTTATATTTATCTTGTACTGTTACATTTATATTTTGATTTACAGTTGTCGTAAACGTCTCATTATCTGGCCAATAAAAATTATTATATCCTCCAGATTCATTACTACCATCATATCTTTTTAGTAGTACAATTTTCCCACGAGCATCTCCCAACTTTATATTTCCTTCTGTTTTTAAAAAGATAGGATCAACAAAATAACTTTTTTCAAACGTATTACTAAAGGAACCCTCTGCTCCTTTCATATCCTCATACTCTTTTTTTAAAGACATAATAATCGTTTCACTTGGGTTATCTTTTAAAAATTGTTTCGCTTCGTTTATGAATTCATGCAGTGTTACATAAAGATATAATGGCCCATGATGAAGGACTATCGTATTATCATCTGTTAAACGTCCTCTTATATCAAAAATACGAGCTCCATGATCCATTTGGTAACGAAAATCATATTCTTGCGTCATTCCCCATACTTGCTTTATTGGATTTTGTAATTTGAACGTCCCGCTATCATGTGTTCCTGGAATTGAAATTCGTGCTAATGGGATATTATCAGGTATAGGTTGCATCCACTTTGACCAATTTTCAAGCTCATTAACAGGGCTAGCTGCAACGACTCGCTTATCATGTAAAGCAAATACAAATGTGATAAATATCATACTACATATGAATAATTTCAAAATAAAATTATTATTGCTCACTATTATTCCTCCTTTTTCTGTTTTATATCAAACTTATTGAATATAATATAATCTAGTTCATAAAAAATAAATAACATTTCATCATTATGAAATATTGCATAGAAGTAAAGTTAAAAAATCATTCACATATATTAAATTAGAAAAATTCAAAGGAACTTCAATGTATTTTCGTATGCAATATTTCATATTCGGACTCTACACTAAATAAATAAGAAACTTATAATGATTATTTATTTTATATGTGCTAATATACTTACATTAAAATATTACATATAGACATTCTGAACTACATTACTTAATCGTTTCACCTTAATTTTTTCTAGGAGGATTTACAATGAAGTTATTAAAAATAAAACATATAATACCTTTATCTGCAGCTGCAATTACATTCGTATGTAATCAAGGCACAGCTGAAGCATCTACCATTCATACAGTAAAAAAGAATGATACACTTTGGGACATTAGTAAACAATATGGAGTTTCCATACAATCCATTAAACAGGCTAATAATAAAGGAAACGATCAAACTTTTATTGGTGAGCAGTTACATATTCCAGGGTCCACGAACTCAAATGAAATTACCGTTCGTCAAAAAGCCAGACCTGCGAACATTTCTGGACAAATTATTTATCAAGTACGACAGGGAGATTCATTAGAAACGATAGCAAAGCGTTACAATGTTACCGTTCAATCTATAAAACAAATTAATAATACAATCGGAAACAAACTTTATACAGGACAACATTTAAAAATTAACTCAAGCATTTCAGAAAAAGAAAAAGACTTAATGGCACGCTTAGTTACCGCTGAAGCAGGTGGCGAATCCTATAAAGGTAAAGTAGCTGTAGCAAAAGTTATACTAAATCGTGTAAACGCAAAAGGGTTTCCAAATACAATAACAGGCGTTATTTATGAACCTATTAAATATGGATATGCATTTACTCCTGTTACAGATGGAAGAATTAATCATCCTGCAAGTCCAGAAGCAAAAATGGCAGTAGAAGAGGCTATCTCCACGAATGGAATACATTCTGATTGGCTTTATTTCTATAATCCGAAAACATCAACAGACAAATGGATTACGACACGTCAAACAGTAGCAGTAATTGGTAACCATGCGTTTGCTAAATAAGAGTTGCAATCATTAACAGACCTCTTTACTTAAAAGGTCTGTTTTTTTGTATGTAACAATTTATTTATCATATGACATAGTGATTTTTAAAAACTATTCTTTCAAACATTTGTATTTACTCCACCACTTTGAGAAATTAAAAAAGCATCAGGTTCAAAAACTACCCCTTTCTTAATAAAAGCTATTTCTTAACTTCATAAAATTGTTATACACTAGAGAAATAAAAACAAACTATTCGTTAGCAGGTGAAAGAATATGTATGATGTTACAATTATCGGCGCTGGAGTAAGTAGCATTTTCATGGCTTATTCACTAGCTAAAAGTAACAAAAAGATTTTAATTCTTGATAAAGGTAAAGCGCTAGAAGATCGTCATTGTCCTTTAGACGAAGGAAAAGCGTGTACTTGTACTACATGTGCTAAATATTTCGGGTTTGGTGGTTTAGGAAAATCTGAAGGGAAATTTAATTATACAAACGGATTTGGCGGCGAACTTGAGCAAAAAGTCGGTAAAGAGGGCTTTATACAGCTAATGGCTGAAGTAGATGAAATTCTATGTCTGTTCGGAGGAAGTTCTGTCTCAAAATATTCTACGGAAAATCCAACTCTCAATAAGAGAGCTGAATCGTGTGGTTTGCAAATGCTAACAACAGAAGTACGGCATCTTGGCACTACCCTATCAAGTGAGATTTTTCAGCAACTCTATGAGTTTTTACTTACGAAAATAAATATACAATTTATTATAGATGTGCAACATATTATGAAACAGAAAGATCATTTTACAATAGAGACAAATGAAGGAACAGTTCAATCTAAGCAACTAGTATTTGCAACTGGACGTTCCGGAGCGGATTGGTTAAAAGAAATGTGCACTTCTCTCAATATTCCTCAGGAACAAACTCGTGTAGATTTAGGTATTCGAGTAGAGATGAAAGAACACCAATTACGTTCTATATTAAAAGATACATTTGAGACAAAACTTTCTTATGATGATGAACACTTCACAGCAACTACGTACTGTATGAATCCGAAAGGACGCATCATTAGAAAGTACGAAGAAGGTCTAGTTATGCCTGACGGTCAAAATTTTCGAGAGAACGGAACTGGTACATCTAACTTAAATTTCACTTTATTTATCCCGCGCTATTTTTCAACTCTCAAAGAAGCAAATATATACGCAAGTTCAATCATTAAAAACATTAACCAAGGAAGAGATCGGATTGTTATTCAGCGCTTAGAGGACTTACTAAATGAACAACCTACAACAGAGAACGTCATGAAACATAACCGTATACAGCCTACACTACAAGGAGATTATGGAGATTTGAATACAGAAATTCCTTCTTTATATATTGAAGGACTTAAAGAGTTTTTATTACGATTAGAACAATTCATCCAAGAACCGATCGATACAGATACTTTATTATATGGAATCGACGGAAAATTCTATGCTCCTACGATAAAAATCAATAACCATTTTGAAACAAGTATAAATGGGCTATTTTTAGTTGGAGATTGTTCGGGCGTCACTCATTCCTTATCTCAAGCTGCTGCAAGTGGGCTGTATGTTGGAAAATATTTATCTCATATTTAATTTCTTTCATTAAGATTGCAATCAAATGTTTTAACTTCCATAGTAATAACTTACTATGCTCCCGCAAAGGATCGGGGTTTTATGAGATACATATTTAACAAAACCATATATGTGCAACTATTGACATTCAATTCTAATAAATTGAATGTCAATAGTTTTAAAAGCCTCTATTCATTTCCACTTTCATTTGTTCGATATTTTGTAACATCATCATAGTGTTTAATATGTTAGGATGTCTATAAGTATTTTTTACTACAACTATGACTTTTTCTGTTCTTTTTCTAAAAAATAGATTTATGCTTTAAAATTCCCCATTGTACGTATATGAATACTTCATATTATTACCTTTAGAAAACATAAGCGAAATGCTACCTTACACTCTGATAGTTATGAAAATATAATATATAACACAAGTTAAATAAATTGTATAAAGAAGGTGTAAAAATGAAAAATAAAATCAATTTACAAACGCAAAATATAAGCTTTGTTTTAATAATTGCTTTGGCAGTATGGTTAAAAACATATCTTATTACAAGATTCAGTTTTGATTTAAAAATTGAGTCTTCTACACAAGAGCTTATTTTGTTTATTAGTCCTCTCGCTACATCATTAGCTTTTGTCGGATTAGCATTATTTGCAACTGGTGAAAAGCGAAATTATATAGCACTATGTATTAATTTCTTATTAACAATCGTACTCGTTGGGAATGTCATGTTCTATGATTTTTATAATGATTTCGTAACGTTACCAGTACTTGGACAAACATCCAACTTTGGTCAATTAGGCGGAAGTATTTTAGAAATATTGAACTATAAAATTATCCTCGCTTTCGTAGACATTATTTTCTTCTTTATTTTGTTAAAGAAGAAGGCACTGGTCTTCCAAACAGGACGTGTAACTCATCCAGCACGCTTCGTATATTTTCTCTTAACGATTGGTGTATTTTTTGCAAATCTACATCTTGCAGAAAAAGAACGACCTGAACTATTAACGAGATCATTCGACCGAGTCATGCTCGTTAAAAATTTAGGACTATACACTCATCAAGTATATGATTTAACACTGCAAGTAAAAGCAGGATCACAAAAGGCACTTGCTGATAGTAGTAAATTACAAGAAACTGAAAACTACGTAAAGGCAAACCAAAGTGAGCCGAATCCTAATATGTTTGGTACAGCGAAAGGGAAAAACGTAATTGTCGTTACTCTTGAATCCCTGCAAACCTTCTTAATAGGCGCCTCAGTTAACGGGCAAGAAGTTACACCATTCTTGAATGAATTCATAAATGAAAGCTATTACTTCGATAACTTTTTCCACCAAACTGGGCAAGGAAAAACGTCCGATTCTGAATTTCTAATCGATACGTCGTTATATCCATTAAATCGAGGAGCTGTATTTTTTACACACGGTAACAATGAATATACTGCGACTCCAGAAATTTTACGTCAACAAGGTTATTTCACTTCTGTCTTCCATGCGAATAACGCAACATTTTGGAATCGTAATATCATGTACTCTGCTCTTGGTTATGATCGTTACTATAACGAACTTGATTACAAAATTACGCCCGAAACAAATTTAAATTGGGGATTAAAAGATATCGAATACTTTGATCAATCAGTAGATATATTAAAAACTGTTGATCAACCATTTTACGCTCGTTTCCTTACGCTAACGAACCATTATCCATTTACGTATGATGAAGATACAAAATTCATTGAACCATACAACTCTGGTAATGGCGTATTTGATCGTTATATCGTAACAGCACGTTACTTAGACGAATCCATTAAAAAATTTATTGAGCGTTTAAAAGCCGAAGGAATGTATAATGATTCTATTATTGTGTTATATGGTGATCATTATGGTATTTCTGAAAAACATAATCGTGCAATGGCACAGTTTTTAGAAAAAGATCAAATAACAGAATTTGATACTTTAAATTTACAACGCACACCTTTATATATTCATATGCCTGGCCAAACAGAAGGTCAAACGATTTCAAAGCCTACGGGACAAATCGATATGAAACCTACTATTCTAAATTTATTAGGGATTGATACTACGAACGATATCCGTTTTGGTCATGATATGTTTTCAGATGAATATACCGGCTTTGTCGTTTTACGTGATGGTAGCTTTATTACAGACAAGTATGCATACACAAACAATACTTTCTATGACCGCATAACAGGTGAAATTGTAGATTTACCAAAAAAAGAAGCACAAGCACTCATTAACCGTGCACAAAATGAATTACGAATGTCTGACAAAATTATTGAAGGCGATTTATTACGTTTCTCAGAAAGTAATAAAATGAAAACTGGCGAAGTACAAACTAAAATTAAAGAAACTGAAAAATAATTTAAATATGAAAAGGGAGCAACTCATTACAGTTGCTCCCTTTTACTCTCTTATGACATATGATGCAATGTCATATAGAAACCTCATATATTTTACTTTTATTCTACGCTTGTTTCTAAAGTTACATCTGTATAGGTATGATCATCACCAATATTTAAAATTACTTCACCTTGACGTAATCTCAATTCAAAGAGCATGATTGAATCATGGTAGACTTCAGGATTTGATTTCATTTTATGTAACATCTCTTGTTTTTCTTGTATTTCTAAATGCGTGTTTTCTACAGCTTGTTTCAAGGAGTTAAATGGATTCCTAAAGAATATATGAATATCCCGCTCTTGCGTGTTTTCAAACAGCTCAAATTGCAAGAAAAATTTCTTCATAATAGAAGTTGTTACCTCTGTATAATCTTCATTTTCTACATACTGTTTATATTTGTTATATAGCACAGCTTTGTTTTTAGGAAGAACTCCAAACAATTTACCGGCACTCTTCAGTAAAAATTGTGCTGGCGTAAATCGACGTAAAATATTTACTTCATCCATTTGTATTCTAGTCGTCATTCTGTCCGTATCTCTGCGCCAGTCATCAAGCACTTTAAAATCACATGCTAACTGTATTCGATTTTCTCCAAATAAAGAATTAAGTCCTTCACTAAGTTCTTCTAGGTATGATTGACTTTGAAGGAGCTCATTATTAGAAGTTGCAATCCAATTTTGCATAGAAAGAGCAAGATTAGGTAATACAGTTTGTTCTAAATATTTATGCACTCTCTCATTCATTGCTTTATTTAGTTCCGTATCAATGTGCCCAAAATTACTTTCTTCACTAATTAAATCAGAACAACTCTGTAATATCTTCGGAATATTTTCAGTAAGATCATTCGTAATTTCCGTTTTCATTGTGCGATATGACTGTGTAATGAAATGAATTTTTTCCTTCTCAAAAGCAGTAAGATTATTAATGCTACCATTTAGTTTCACTAGCATATCTTCATTCCAATTAATCGCATCCACTAGATTATTTTCTTTCTCAACACGTTTATCCAAAAGATATGTAATTGTTTTTCGAATGAAGAACAATAGCTTTTCAGTACGTTCTGTATCGATATTTTTATGATTAAAGTTAAAATGAATAAATTCAGTTAAATCATTCAATTGTTGACTACTTGTATATAACGAAGAGTAAGGGAAAATTCTCGCATGCGGGAAATATGTGTTTATTCTCGCTTGCGTATCATATAATACTCTTTTCACTTCTGCTTCACTGTAAATGTTATCAATTTTATTTAATAAGAAATGAATTTGTAAATTTGGTGTATGTTCTTGAATGCTTAATAGAATGTCACGTTCTTTGTCGGTAAAAGGTGAATCCGCATTCAATACGAATAATAATTCGTCTACAGAGTTTAAATATTCGAATATCTCATCTCTAGTGTCGTTATTCCTATTAAAACCAGGTGTAACTACAAATGTAAGTTTATTTTCACTTAAAAATTTGCATGGTAATTTAAATTCAACACATGCTCTATCTCTATATGTTTGATGGTGTTGAGACATCATATTATAGTAATCAGAGACATCTTCCGTTGTTGTAATTGCAGAGTCTGTTATGGCGTTAATTTCTGTATGAGCATCATTTTTTAAAACTACCACATTTGAAATTGATTTTTCTACTATATTTTCTCCTAATATAGAGTTAATAAATGTAGTTTTTCCGTTCCCTGAAGTTCCTGTTACTAAAATGCGATTTGTGCTTAAATCTGCGAGCTCGCCAACTAACCATCTAAATCGATGACCCATTTCGATATTATGCTCTTGTGCCCACTCGGTAATAGATTCAAAAAGATGCAAACTATACTCTAAGCCATCCACATGATTAATAGAATATAACAACAGGTTTTCCGCATGTTTTATATTTGCTGAATCTATTTTAGAAGGGAAAATCTCATCCCACGCCAATACAGCTGCTGATGGAAATACAGCATAAGATGGATTGACTACCTTTAACCAATTTGTTAACAAATTTGGAATGATGTCGTGCAATTGTTTAAGCTTATATTGACCTTGAATTAATTCAAAGTACGTTTCTTCGTAAAGAGAAGAAATTTTGTCCCATATATCGGACGAATGTATTTCAATATGTAAGAAAAATTCATTTATTGTGTTAAGCCATAATAAGTAATTTTGTTCATTTTTATAACTGTTCCAAAGTGATGAAACCATTTGCGTAAATTGTACTTGATCCACATTATTTAACGTAACTAATACTTCATAGAAATAATCTGGTGAAATATGTTTAGTAAATCTTTTATCGATATATCCTTTTAAAACCTCAAACCACGGATAAGATTCTGTTCGAATTAACTCATTCACAGCAAGTTCTACTGCACTATCAAAATCTTGCTGCTCCTCATAAAAGGAACGGGCAATTTTTGTGACATTTGGATAATCTGGATTTAAAGAAACTGCTTCTTTAATAACAGCGAAAGCGGAGTCAAAATTATTTTGCTCTATGTAAAGAGAAAGTAATTGTAGTCTAATTTCTGTCATCAATATTATATTATCAGTAGTAATAGAAGTATAAACATTTTCAGCAACTGACAATTGATTAAGCTCGAAATAAGCATCCGCAATATTTTTCTGTGCCCATGGTGCTAATTCATTATTAACTTTCTCCCATTTAAAAATAGCTGCTTCAAAATCTTGATGCTGATAATAAAATTCACCTTGTGCAAAACGAATATAAGATCCATCAGAAATCTCATTTCTTTCTTCGTTTACATAAACTTCTCCAAGCACGTCAATAGGTGGTTTTGTTTCATTCTCCATTAGAAATGTTTCATAATACATCTTTTTTATTAATTGTTTTTCTACTCTCATCTTTTCCCCCACTATATCTTGAAAATACATTTTTAAGATATGTCAATACTTTTTGTATGTATGCTTTTTATCTTAACAAAGAATATCTTTTGGAAAATTTCATTTTCCTTTCATTTTTCAAGTTAGATTGAATTTTTATGAGAAAAGTTTCAGTTTTTTTTCAATTCCCTTTCAGTTATGAAACAGCATTAAATGTTCCTAATAACCTAATAACACTATAATCTTCCGCATTATATTATCAGGAAAAACCTATATGAATCATATTATAAAAACAATTTATAGCGAATATATATGCGACATTCCCTTCACTAATAAATGAAAGAAATCATTATCATATATTTCTCACATTCTTTTCCTTTGAAATATTTCAGTAAGTAAGGAATTAAATTCCATTAACCTCTATAAATAACTAGTCCAAAAAAAATCTATATGCATATCATGTTATAGTAAAGAATTCAGGAAATCCTAAAAGGAGGCATTTTCATGTTTGAAGATAAATCTAAAATAAACTACCCATATGAATTTACTGAAACTACAACAATCCCACTAAAAAATCCCATCAATAAAAACTTCAAAAACGGCTCTGGTACACATACTTTCCCAATTAAAAAACACTATAAAGAACAAGTGTTATATACGGAAAAAATTAACAATAATAAAAATAAATAACCTTATAGACTCTTATAACAATTAATCGAATAAGAATCTACATTAGACCCTGCATAGTTATAGGTAATAGAAAAATCTTTCTTATACAGCTCATGTACTTTTAAAAAGTGCTGATATACAGCGCTTTTTTATACATAGATAATAGAAGAACAAAAGAGGTATGGATATTTTCCACACCTTTTTTGTTCTTTACTATTTATAAATAAAGTACGCCCATATTTATTTACCTAGTAGCACTTTATTGGCTCCTCTAGAAAAAATATAAACTAGTTTCTTAACCAATGCTCCTACCAGCATAATTTTAATCGTTGAAGTCATTGAAAAAAGGAGTAGCTTTATGATAAATCACAAAGTTAAAGAAGCACCCAAGAATTATATAGACTATTATTGCTCTAATATATATATTCAAAAATTCACCAAACATTGTTTCAAAGCTACTTAGTTTTCGTAAAATATTTTTTGTTTCCGCTGGAACGGATAGGCTTTAATCTCATCTGTATCTAAATTTTCATGAAATAAATGAATGGCTATAATTTGTCTACAATCGTAAGTATGATAATAATATGTTCCGGACTCCATACACATTACGCTTGTATAAATGGTATTATCTAATGCACCTTCTTCTGTTATTACTCCGCCTTTAGGAACCTCGCAATTTGATAAAATATGAAATAGGGCCGATACTCCCTCTTCTTCACTATCTATACATTGAATGTTTTGTTTGCCATATGCTGCCCGTACAAACCTTGATGGCGGGGTGAAATCCCCTGGAAGTCCCATTGAGCCCGAGCCCTGACCAAAAGCACTTAATGGTAAGTTACTCCACTCAGTTGGCGCGAATGGCTGCGATTTAAGGCCTATATATTGTCTTAAATTTTGTAAATGCCAATTAAACTCCGGACTATTCGTCATCACTCCTAGTGGGTTATCATACAATTTTAATCCTTCACTTGTCGGCTCTAGTACAATGCAATCTCCCCATTTATCCGCTAAAATCCAATGTAGTGGTGGCGTAAGTCCTAAATCCGGTAATGGTATATCCAAAAAGGTAAGGCTGTCTACAGATTCCTTTAACTCTTTGACAGAATTGAATTGTGTCAGACTCCAAGTTACAAAATCAAATGGAGCCAAATTCGTTTTGTTGTCATCTATACTTTGACTATAAGTAGCGAATCCTGGAAAATAGAGTGTTGCACATGTCATACCTGCTTCATTTACTCCGTCCGCCATAATGATCCTTCCTTGATGATTAATACCCATTCCGACCGTAGCATGTTTCGTATTAATGATTTCACCAGTTATATTATTCCACTGGTAATGTCGAGGAATGATTATTACTTCTTGATTCATATCTAATGTGAAGTCCATCGTTCTTGCAAAAAGATGCTGACCGTTTTTTGTCTGTAATGTCAAACTCGTACACATAAAGAACACCCCGTTTTATGGTTTTATATACACTTTACATAATTCTGATAAATCTGTAAATTAAAACCCTCTGTCCTTACAAAAAATTGAGAAAGCACATATATATTACAAATAGGTTATCTCTAGTTTATAGTTGCAAAAGAATTATATGAAAAGGAGCGACTTGTTACTATCGTTCCTTTTTATTTCTCACTATATTTTATTAAAATAACTGTAGAGAACATTGCTATTACGTATTTATTTTATTTTCTTTTAACACATATAAATAATACTAGGCACTTTCAAACCGTTTCAAATAACTGGGAACGAACTTTTTCTCTTTGAACATTAATTGTCAAAAGGGAAAAAAGTTCACTACTGGCAAATCGCATAAGAACTGGATTCTTCGAATTAGTTGCACACTTTTTACCTTTTTTGTTAAAAATTCCACAAAAATAATTATATTCCCTCTCTTTTCACAAAAATATAATTGATTGTTTTTCACAACCATACAACACAGCTATTCGTTAAATAAGTGTTTACTGCGAAAATTGAAGTTCTTAATCATTCCCTACTATTACTATTCCTGTAGATTGACTTAATAGTACTAACATAAGTAACAGAGTAAGCCTCATTTAATACAAGATATTATAAAAATTTGTTATCAATTTTCATATATATTTTTTTAAAAACCTGATTTCAAATGCATATCCCCCCTTTTTTTGATGTTTTTTTGGAAATATATCAAATACTAATTTATAAAGTAGGAATAGTCACTAGCCTTTTTCAAGCACTTTTATATGAGTATTATAATTAGAAAATATATCTATATATGGAGAAAACGGATTATTATGTTATAGTAAACTTAAATATGTAATAATAGGAGACTAGAAAATGAAGAAAAAATCATGTTTATTTTCGTGCCACTAATCATTATTGGACTTATAGGAACCTGGTTTTATCAAAATTATCATCTTCCATCTCAGTATGTTGCTGCTATCCCTAGTTATATAGATCACTTTAAGAAAGAAGTACAAAAACAAGCTGAAGTTATGAAAGAATTATCAACAAGTGATATTTTAGAAGCTGTAGACAGTAAAGGTGTTTTTTCTACAAAAGGATCATAAATAGATGGATTGAGTATTGGATTTACTGCGATGCATGCTGCTTGCAGCGATGGATACACCAAAACAAGAAGATATTCAAGAATTTCATACTGAGCTTACACGTACAGTTAGAGAATTTTCAACACAAAGTGACAATTTAAAAGCATCTATATATAAATTAGATACAAAAAAAATTAAAGAATCATTAGATGAAATGCAAAAGCTATCTGCTAAAAGTAGAGAACTAAGAACAAAATCAGAAGAGCTAAGAAAAAAATATAAATTATTTTAGATAGTCGCTGTTTTAAAATTCTTTTGGTCTCTCACTTTTTTAAATATTACTAATAGTGATCGTAGGCTATTTTTTTAGTTTCTTTACATAAGAAAAAGCACACTTCGATATTCATTAAATACAAAACGCATAGGGGGCAGATTAATGAAAAAATTTTTAATGCAAACTTTTTTCAAAAAAGAACTATCCTTAATTCATGATAATTATCAAAGAAAAATTGAGGATGTTAAATCATCAATAAAAAAAGAAGCAGATTTTAAATTAAAAGAATTAAAAAAAGCGTACGAAATACCGGAAAGGATTTTTGATTGGTACGAGGATGCTGAAATTATCGGTATTGAAAGAAATAACAAAAACGAGAAGGTATTTGTTTTTAAAGATCATTCCAAATCTTCTTTGGATATTGTACTATACGGGGAATCTAGTGTTGGGAAAGGTGCTCGTCCACCTAAGATAAAAACGCTTATCCGTCAAGCTAAAAATCCCAAACCACACATATATATTCAAGACATAGAAATGATTGAAGAAGGATTTGGGAATGGTACAATTGCAATGGAATACTTAATCAAAACTGCTGAAAAAATGAATGCTTCTCATATAAAAGGGGAACTATCAAATATAGATAAAAGCAATTTTGATAAGTTGGAGTGTTATTACGAAAAGTTTGGATTCGAGGTTGAATTTAACGATGATAGAACAAGTGGTGAAATTAAATTAAAATTGCCACGATCATAGATGTCTATGCAAAATTATTTGTTATAAGAAAACTAAACAACTTTATTATCTCTAAACAGTTACGAAAGTAAAAATAAACCGGAACCATATTATTGAAACAGCGTTTTGATAATGTGGTTCCGGTTTGTTTTTTATGCAGTTCACGTATTTAGTAGGAAAGTAAACGCCAAGTAACGACAAAAGTTAATTTGGGAGTTACTTTTTGTTTGCTTTACTTTTTTGGTACTTTGCAACTAGATGGTAAATCCATTGTAGATTTGGAATAAAGAGTGCTTATAAAATATCCCTCAATCCTTATCTAACAGTAACTTCAAAAACTCCATTTTGAAAAAAGTTTAATCAAAATGGAGTCTTTTGTTAGAAATCTGCATTTAGTATTTATAAAAAAGATTGATCAAAACCCATGAACATATCTATTTTAACTGTTTACTTATACCCAACCTATTCTTCAAACCAAAACAGAACTTCAATAGGTTCTTTTAAAACCTTCGCAATATCATAAGTAAATTTGAATGAAGAGTTATATTTTCCATCTATAATAAAAATAACCACCAATTCAAAAGAGTAAGTGGTTACTAGAACTATTATTTAGCGTCAAAAAACCCTTCTGTTCCTAAGGATTTAATGTCATTTTTCATCTCTATTTTATTTTTATTTTTTCAATGCTTAATATTGATTTTTCTTGTAATGGAAAAATCACTTCTTGTTCTTTTCTGATAGCCGGTGAGTTTAATTCAAAATTTTTATCCTCAAATTTCTTCACAGCTTCTATAAATCCTTTAACACTAATTCCTGGATTATCTTTTGTTGCTTCTGCTGTAATTATTGTATGAGCACACGATGAATCGAACCAATATAAATCTTCTAATTTTTCAGCCGATGTCCATGAAACATAATGATTATTATAATTCACTTCATCAAGGTCTAAATGAACTCTTCTTATTTTCCCTGTATACAGTAGATATTTTGCACTCTCATTTAGAGATTTATCTTCACTATTCTCCCAATTACGAATATCTTGTAATACCTTTTTCCAACATTCATCTGTATTGTCTAAATTACTTCTACCACTTCCTTCTTTTGGATGATTTACCCACATTCGAAATAATTCTAACATATTCATTTTTAACTCCTTATTTTTAATACATACCATTATACTCTCTTGAATAATTTGATGTCTTTTTTATTTTCCTAAAAACTAAAAAGATCACCTATAAAATAGTAAGTGGTCTCGCAATCTTTAAAGAGATAGGAAATTCCGGTTCATCTTTTTTGCGAACGGTTAAACTTTTTTCAAAACGGTGCGACTTTTTTATAAACAGTTCAACTTTATTTCAAAGCCACAGAAAATTATATATGTTTATCTATTGTAATTATAATTTTCTCACTCTTAAATATTCTGAGAAGCAATCGCCTTCTATAAATTTTTCATTTGTAAAAACGATGGTTTTACAATGATTATTTATAAATGAGATTTTAATAAAAAAATATTTTATTGATGAAACGTTTTTACCTATCTGAGAATATATCTATAATTATTTATCCTCTCCATATATAATTATGTATAGAGAAAATAAAAACGTGTACGTCTTTTTTACCTAAAAGGTAGTGGAGAGAAAAACGATACTTCGTGTCAATCCTATGAGTTGCTTAGTGATCTACTCTAAAATGCAAAACAATGCAATCCAAATAAATTAAAAACCATTTACAGCTATTTTTCCAGATATTTGCGCACCTTATTATAATTTGGGTGTTAAATTGCAATTATAAATAGTTTGTATAACACAGTAATTTATACCTTCTAGTTACAGATTGAGGAATAATAAAAATCTAATTCAAGTTGCGAATTGTTTTTATGACTTTTTATAGCAACGCAGACTAGAGAAAAAACTTCTATAATGAAATTTATTAAAAAAGTATCAGATTATAATACGCATACTTACTTAACAAATAAGGGGGAAAATTATGCTTTTTAAAGAAGTCAGCTTTTTCCATGTACCAAACGAAAAAGGTCTATATCTAGTTAAAGATAATTGGAATGACTTTAATTATAAAACACTTTATACACTTTATTATTATGACAAAAAAAAGGTGACTATTGGCAGGATAAAAATAGCCTCTCGTTCAGAAAAACTATCTACATCTATACCTTCTGAATTTAATTCTCTTGATGAAAGCTATTTTAGCCTAGGACAGGATTCCGGATTTTATCTCAACCTCAATAAATTAGGAGTTGAAATGAAGGAGAGAATCTTAATTGCTTTAAATGATATAGCATATGATTTAGATTTATACGAAAATGTTAAAAATCTAGATATAACATCTACTTCATTATTAAGAGAAGTAAATTCATTTACAGTTAAAGATAAATTCAATAGAATTGCTCATAATGGAGTAGAACTTACTCCATATAATTTTCAATTCTCTTTTGAGATTAATAATAATTCAGTTGCTAAATTTGAATTTGAAGTAGTACCAAAGTCAACACCCCCTTCTAATATTCATGCAATTATCGGTAGTAATGGGGTAGGTAAGACTACTTTACTCAAAAATATGATTGATTCTGTGTTGAATCCTACTAAAACTGGAAATAACCATTTTATTAACTTAGAATATGAAGAGCAAGATGATTCTCTTTTTGCTAACATTATTTTTATTTCTTTCAGCGCCTTTGACTTAAATGGTTTTTATGAAGAAAAGTTAAATAATCAAGGTGAAAGTTACTACTCTTATATTGGTTTAAGTGAGAGTGGATTAGAAAAAAAACAAGATCATTCAAATGAACATAGAATTAGTAAAACCCCTGATCAACTTGCTTATGAATTCTTAGAAAGTATAAAAAAAATAATAGCCTCATCTAGTAGCGTTTCTAAATTTAATAGATGGAAAGCGGCTATTGAAATTTTAGAGGCTGATAATGTACTTAAATCTTTTAATTTAACAGAAATAAAGAGTCAATCTGACGATGAAATAATATCATTATTTAAAAATCTTAGCTCAGGACACAAATTGATAATCCTTATCATTACTAGATTAATAGAAAAGGTGACTGAAAAATCACTAGTGATAATTGATGAACCTGAATCACATTTACATCCACCTTTACTCTCATCATTTGTTAGTGCTTTGTCTAGAATTTTGATAAGTCAAAATGGTGTAAGTATTATCGCTACACACTCTCCTGTTATTTTACAGGAACTTCCAAGGTCGTGTGTTTCAATTTTACGCAGAGGTCGTACAAAAATAAGTGTTTCAAGACCAAAAATAGAGACTTATGGAGAAAATGTTGGTACATTAACACGTGAAGTATTCGGTTTAGAAGTTACATATTCCGGATTTCACACCCTACTACAAAAGTTAGTCAATCAAGGGCGAGATTATGATAAAATCCTCTCCATGTTTAATGACTCTCTTGGCTTGGAAGCACGCACAATTTTACGTACTATGATTGCAGAAAGGGATTTAAATGAGCTATGAGAAGTTTACCTAAACCTTCATTTACCCAAAAAGAGATATTAGAATCTTGTATTTCTAATATCTCAGATTCAACATTTGTAGAAACTTTACAATCAAAACAAACAGATTTTGATGAATGGTATCGTACATATAATACTAGAGCTCAAGCTAATGAACTGCATCTTATCGATGAAGAGACATGTATAATTGAGGGAATAGCTACAACCAATTTAAAAAAATTATACTCGGATAAGTTATCAAAAATCGGACAGCCTGCAAGATGGTATTATGATGAAATTTTTGATTTATCTCTAGATAAAATGTGTACATGCTGTGGTTATAGACCTTCCGATAGCTTAGATCACATATTAGCCAAAACTAAATACCCAGCTTTATCAATTAATCCGTTGAATTTAGTACCCACTTGTTTAGCTTGTAATAAAAAAAAATCAAGTGCAAAATCTGAGAACAGTGCTACAAACTACTTACATCCTTATTACGATAATATTGATGATGAATTTTGGCTAAAAGCTAAATTAGAGGTGAATACACCTCTGGTGGTGAATTTCTATGTTATTAAACCTAGTTCATGGGATGATATCAAATTTAATAGAGTAAAACTTCATTTCGAGAGATTCTCTCTAAATAAATTATATCAAATTTATTTAGCCACTGAACTAGCTGCTAAGATCTACTCTTTTCAAACAATTTTCACTTCGTCAGGACCAGATGCTTTAAAGTCAGAATTAGAAAAGGAAGCTAATAATTTCAAGAGGTTAGCTAAAAACACCTGGCAATATTCACTTTATGAAGAATTATCCTCTAATTCTTGGTTTATTAATGAAGCATTAGCTTCTCCTATAAATGATTTATTATGATGATGATTCAGTAACATTAACTAACTATCTAGATTCAAATAAAAAACGCTTCAGTAATTTGAAGCGTTTTTTCGTTATATTGATTCAAGTTTATCTTAGTTTTTTATTTGAAACAAATAAATTTAATAGCTTAATTATTTCAAATAAAAAACATACTTCCTTATTATACAAAAAATACAATTGAACTTGAAACAAAAATGCTGCTTTAAATAAGTTTACAACTTAAAAATCCAATATTTCTTTAGCTTCCTTCAAAACTATTCCTAGTTCTATTTGCAATTCCTCTACATCTTTTTTCTTCATAATCCATCTCTGCATAGTTGGCTGCCTAAATACAGCCATGTCCATATATAGTTCTTCACCTTTTCCATAGGACAGTTCAAATCGAACTTCGAATTTTTTTCCTAACTGCCTTTGCACAAAAATGAAAAGATCGGATGGCGTCATTTTGTATTGTTCATTAGCAAAATAACGATAACCGAATGTTAAATCATATAATGTAGCATTTTCATTAGAATCCGATTCCGTATCAGTTAAGTGATTCAAAAATTTTCTTCCTCCAAATGTTTTTCCGATTTCCCCCATAGAATTATAATAGGGAGTCACGATTTTCTTTGAAAGAGCGATAATTTTATTTTCTTTTGGTGGATAATAAGAAATGGCACCTGCTATTAATATTTCATCCTCAGGAATATTAGTATTTAATATTTCAGATCCATATTGGAGAGTTATTTCTTGGTCTAATTTTTTTACACCGAAATTATCTAGTCCGCTACAATAAATTGGATTGCATAATATAACATCCGGTTCATCCATTGGCAAACACATCTGACATAACGAACCGATAGAATCACTTAGATTCTCTAATACATCATTCATAACTCTTTGAATGATAAAATCTTCTTTATCCGTGCTATTAAACACGAAAATTCTATCTTCATTCAAATTAATTTCTTTAATATGGGAGTATTCATTTTCATGAGAACAGTAAGATTCTAGGTAAACAGTTGATAATTCAGTATCCAATAATTTCTCAGTTCTTTGAATTAGAGAAGGAACTTGAATACCTTGTGATTTATCCTGAATCAAAATCTTCCTTTCGGATTTACAGCATAGTGATTTGTTAAGTAGATTCATATCCTCACTTCTATACGCTAAGACTATAGAACTTTGAAGGCGTAAATTCAATAATTTACTTTCACTCAAACAATAATCCAAGAATGTTTGAGCGGCTGAGATATCTTGCTTTTCTCTAGCCAATTTCTCTAATGTAAGTAGAATTAAATATTTTTGCTTGACTGAACCCAAACTAATTACATTCTTAAAATCAAATTGATGAATTAATAATTTTAAGAAATAATAAATTCCATTAAAAGAATTCATAGTTCTTTCAATATTTACAGTTGAAAATAATGACCATAATAATGCTCTGAATATATCCACCCAAGAAGAAATTTCTTCTTTTCCGGGTAATAATTCTATCTGTCGAAAATCGATGTTATACCATGAAGACAATAAAGAGATTTGATGATCAAAATGCGTTATCAAATTTTGGGGAGAATCAGCTTTTATCATATACAGCACATAATTATTTACATCTTCAGTAAAGCTACTTAACCAATATGAAGGATTGTCTAGGACAAATACATTATTAACTATATCCGAATACATTTCTTTTTTTTGATTTGAAGAGAGTAAAGAAATTAAACTTTCTGCTGCAATTGATGCGTTATCCGACTCCCAGCTATAATGAGTTTCTCTATTAATAAAGAAATTAAAAAGTATGTCTCTATATTTTATAAATTCTTTAGTTCTATGTCCTCCTATCCTAGTTGCAACAATCTTAAATCTTTCCCACGCATATGATTGATATTTTAACTTTTCTATCTCAGCTAAAAATTCACTAATCAGTTCTCCTATCGGCAACTCATAGTATTTAGATAAATCTTCTTTACGATTATTTTTTATGAATGAATTTTCATATTCTATTTTGCTAAGTTCCTCAGTTCTTTCCTTTAAAAATTCTTTATTTCCACTGGATAAATTTTCAATAATCTCATTACTAAATTCAATTTTATCTTGAACATCACTATTAGATATTTTGTTAGAAGCAGCTTCTATTAAACACCACAAACCAAGTAAATCTTCTTCCCCAAAGTTTAACATTCTCCAATTCTCTTTAAAAAAATAAATAATATGCTGAACTTCTGTAATAATTTCTTTTTCAAAATGCTCATTATCTAATAATCTTTGAAATTCTCGTGGACCGGATAATATTGCCCCGTCAATAAATGATTTTTTTATATATGATGCTACTAAATTATGTCCCTTATCATCAGCTAAGAGAGAGAGATTATATAAATCTAGACCCTTAGTATTCCAATATAACGGATTTTCTTCGAGAATACGCTTAAAAGTTTCATGTGGATATTTAAGTACATCATCTTTATGTTCGGTAAAACCCAATAAATTTTGAAAAATTCGTTCTCTAGCTTTTTCGACCAGTTCCTCATTAATCTCATATTTCAACATAAGTGCAGAAAAAAGTTGAAATGTTGAGATGAGATCTTCGATGGATGAATCCCAATATTCCCCTTCGATGCGAAACCAATAATTAAACCACTCTTCTAATTCAGCATAATATCCTCGTTCAGCTAAGTAATCCCATGTCAGTGTAACTGAATAGTTTAATTGATACTCTTTTTTCTGAGCTCTATTCAAAAGAAACTTTGTACAATCCGATTGCAAAATGCTATCATTGGAATGTTCGATAAAATCGATAATAAATTTGCATAATTGCTCAGCGACCTCATAGATTCCAGTAAGAAAAGGAGTCCTGCACTCATCAAATAAAAAATCCATATACTTCTTAAATACCTCAAAATCCATATGTTTTTTTGTCGCAAATATATTTCCAAGTTCAAAAGAAATGCTAATCAAATTTTGAAGATATGATAGGCCTCTCTTATCTCCATAATTTATATAATATTCATTAACAGCCTCATGCACTGTTAATTTTTTAGATTCTAAATCCTTAATATATCCTAAAACAAAAGAATATGAGCAATATATTTTAAGCTTTTCATTGTAATGATAATCTTTTTCCCCAAATGCTTTAAAACTCAATAATTTAACATCGTTATAAAACGAACTTGAGATTTCCTTTCTCTCTAAAATAGTTTTTAAAAATATAATCTTTACATCTAATGAATCAAATGAACAATCCTTGGCTTTTTTGATTTTAGATAAAATGTATAGAAGTTTATTCCATTCCTGATTCTCAAACAGATTATCTAAAAGCTCTTCAAATTGAGAATTACGAATATTATGGGCATTTCCTCTGAAAAACTTAGCAAATTGCAAATTTGATCCTTTTTCAGCTAATCCTAACATCTCTCCATAAGTTATGAATTTTCTAATTGCAGATTGCTCTTCTAAAAATTCTAAAGAAATATTGTGATTTAAAGTTTTAGAAAGATAACCAATCTCGATTAAAACATCAGATTCGTCACTTGACAATTTTTGATTTTGAAGCCACTCTTCGTTTTCAATAAGGTGAGTACTCGTTGCCTCTAAATCCCCAAACCATCTACCAAAAAGCATCCTTGCTCTATGATATTGTTTGTCGTTTAATAGTTCTGTAATATCCTCTACCACATTTTCTACATCAGTGATACTTATCGTATTCAGATTAATCTTTTCATACTCAGAATGTAATAGTTTTGGAATTTCTACTGACGGTTTGACATCTTGGTAATGAACAACAATTCGTTGATACTGATTAAGGTAAATCGCAGTTAAAGCTATTTTTTTTATCTTTTCAAAATCATACTCTATGTCACTTTGTTTTACTACTTCCCGAAATTGATTCAATAAACTATTCATATCTTGTCTCAATATTATCGCTTCATCAATATATTTTATTGAAAATACATCAATTTTCTCAAGATTCCTATTGGATAAATCCAATAAGCGGAATATATCGCGATGTTTTACTTCGTTTTTTCTAGGTGAATTTAAGTAATAGTCTGCTATTATGCCAGCAACATACGAAATGATGTTTGAATTCATTCGTAATTTATTTTTTAAATATACCCTAATATCATTGTGATATAGAGTATATTTCCCTTCAGTCTCAATAACAAGCGGTGAATACAAACCTAATATCTGTTTCCATTGGACTCGATTGATAGAGTTATCTCTAAAAATTCCAACAAGATCATCAATTGAAAGCTTCTCAACTGTAACGGAGAACAACGCCGCTAATAAATCTTTTATTTGATAACCATTTTTAAGAACCCTTTCATCTAGAGAGTTCCAAATGGAGTCATAGTATTCCGTTATATTTGAACTTAAACTTCTTCCATTCAAAAAGAAAAGCAACTCCGTACTATTTTTGATATTTTGGGATTCATATGCGGCAAATATCGCAGAAAGAGTATTCCCCATAGAAATTTCATAAATAATTTTTGCTGCCGCTGGAAAATCATCTACATCTGGGTTTATTTCTTTTAAAAGCACTTCTATATCCCCTAAAGTTATTCCCGTTAATTGTACCTTTTCTAAGCTTTCATTTTGTGAATTTGATCTTAGCCATATAGGATACTCTTCATAATCTTCTGCTGGCTGGCCACAAAGAATAATGCAGACATTGTCTGGCACCATTTCAGGACTAATTAGGGATCTTAAAAAGGTTTCTTTTGAACCAGACCTTGCAGCATGATCTATACCATCAATCACAATTACAGTGTTTTTATTATGGATTTTTCCATATTCAGCAGCCAAACGTAAGACTGTCTTTCTAAGTTCTTCTTTCGATAAAAATTGATTCCTTATAGGAATTTTATATTTAAATAACTTTCCTCTAAAAAGTTCCCTCAGTTGATTTAATAATGATCCCCACAGCATTTCCTCAGTAATAGAATCATCATAATCTAGATTGACATATGTAGTGTTAGGGGTAATCGGAACATATGCATGATATCGGAGATCAACTACTGTATCAGGTTTATTTGCCAAAAAATTAACCAAACTTGTCTTTCCAATTCCAGGTTTTCCGTATAAAAACAGCATTTTCGATGATGTTTTTTGAGAAAAATCTTCAATATAAGAAATCAATGTTTTTCTGCTCTCAAAAAAAGGAGTTGGTGGAAACAAAAGATACTGAGGATATTGTTCTTCCTTTATAGCCAAACTAGAATACACTTCTTCAACAGTAATCTTTTCTTGTTTTCTTCTTGAAGACGCCCACTTTTTCAACGAGTAAAACAGCGACTTATATAACTCAAGACTAACATCTTGATTAACAGAAAAAATATCAGCAATTTTCTTCATAATTTCTTTATCCAAGTCAAGAGTATCTGGATGTTCGATTACTACCCTAAAATTCCGAATAAACGCAAGAGTTTCTTTTTCATTTCCAAATACGTTGATTTCTTCAAACCACGCTTCAAGTGCAGAGGTCCATTCTTCATTAGGAAGATTTTTCTTAAAAGATTCTAATGATTGCATTGTAGAATTGACTTCTTGAAACCAAGAAAGAAATTCATTAAAAGCCGGTACACTTATTTTCTTTGATTTTCTACTAATACTAGTAGCAGAGGTAACTGGTTTTCTATTAGTAAGTAAAATAGCATAGCAGACTTTTGCACTTCCATGTTCTAGCCTCTTCCAACTTTTTGCGATTTTTTTTAGAAGAGAATCTTCTTTTCCATCTGACCCCAATAAAAAAGCAAAACCCATTTTATCATTTGCTCTTGTATGTTTAACTTGTATGTATTCAATTTTTCTTTCATATTCGCAGACTACATCATCCAAAGTATCAACGCTAGCCTGAAGAGTAACCGATTTTATTTCTTTTTCTGGTATGAGCATTGAAGTAATTTTGTCTAAACCAATAGTCCATTCATAAAAATAGGGATCCCCTAGTCCTGCGCTTGGATTCATCATATATACTCCTTAATTTTACTTAGTAACAATATTGCTAACATGAATGTAGCTTACATTCCGACAGTTCACCTAATATTGTCATTACCGTTATATTAGATGAACTTTGTATTATTGCCTCAATAAATAAAAAGAAAAAATCCCCTTCATTTGGCATTTATCTATAGATTTTTTGACGTACATAACTTTTCGTATTGTCTATACTTACTAAATACAATCTTAATTTATGCTTAAACAAAATAAGATTCTATACCTTTTTTATTTAGTACCTCTGTTACATGTTCAAATGTATAAGTTTTTAGATTTTCATTATCCTTTTTTAATTCTTCTATCATTTGTATTAATTTTCTTTTTCTATAGTCTCTTGAGATTACTGAATTTATGCTTTCAACCTTCCACTCAAAAGGAGTGCTAGTTGGATATCGTTCTAATTCCTCTTTAATCCTCAGTAATGTGCCATATAATGCTTTATCCCAGCATACAATTAAAAGATTAATAGCATTATACAACTCTTTCGCTAACGGATCCCAAACAATATTTCCCCCTCCGCTATTCCCATTTAAATTATCATTTAAATCAACATTTTCATTGTTCCCTTTCAATGGATTAAAAAGTGGCAACGGTTCTAAATGTAACAATTCAAGAAAATGACGTGCAACATGAGTTCCACAAACAAACGTTCCTGATTCATTTATATTATTTTTAGCATGATAAGTAAAAATATAATATTCATCTGTTAACATTTCTTTTGCACAACTTCTTTTTACCTGTCCCTTTAATAATTTAGTGTGAGAAATAGGCTTTACATTATACTTTTCCAATAACCTAACCCTATTCTCAGGTCCCCTACAATTAAACATATTTCCCCCTCCATCTCAGTACTAACTAAGTATCAATTAACAACAAAATCCTTACTTGCGCTTGGCTGATTATTGAATTGGAACTCTTCAATATTTCCAACACTCACTGGTTCATCCACTACAAAGGTTACACTGTATTTTGCACGTGTAATAGCAACATACAATTTAGATTTTGTAATAGGAGACGACACATGCTCTAAATTTCCCGTCTTCAAATAATCTTTTACAGCTTTTGTAGGCATAACTAGAACTCTATCAAATGTTAATCCTTTAGAAACCCCAAAATTAATAGCATTATCTACTTTAGTTCTAGCATCGTGCCTTAAAATCTGTGGATTATATACATCTATATACTTTTGGAAATCTCGTTTCTTAATAAAGAAAACCCCGTCATGACCCGTTGTTTCGAGATTTGCTGACTCTGTTTTAGGTAACTCTAAATACAATAAATCAGCAAAATCACAAATAGATTGATTACACCTGAAGCAAATATTTCTATACTCAATGCTACAATTCCCATTTTTTTCTTGTTCCTCAAAAAAATCAATAATTCCTTTCCCCTTATATTTTTTGTTCTTCAAAGAATTATTTGTAGTATATGTAGCTTGTCTAGCATCTCCTACTAAAACTACATTAAGTCGAGATTTAAAGAATAATTTTATTAATTCCAAATCATAACCAGCCATATCTTGAATTTCATCTATATATATATAGTCATACATGTCTTCCAAACGTTCTATTACCAAGCCCTTGGCACTTTGATTACAACGATAAGCAAAATCTGATAGCTTATCCCTATCAATTTGATTGCTATTGTTGAAATAGTAACGGTTTATATCATCTCTTTTAATCCACCTTTGAAGAGGCTTTTCTCTAAAAAATATTGATTCTATACGAGATTTATCATAGACAAAGTTTTGATATGGTCTAACACATTCAGTTAACAAAAATGAATACCATGTCTGAATTTTCACATGAGAAGGTATGAAACCTAACAACTCTATAAATTTCTTTTTTATTTCATTATAATTGTGTATAGTGTACGTTAATATTACTATTTTCTTTTTTTCATCTCTACTAGCTTCATCTATTAAAAAAGTTGTTTTTCCTGATCCAGCCGCAGACATTACCACTCTATTATTTAATTGCATCTTTTATGTACCCCGGGATTGTGATTTCTTTTTCTGATTCAAATATCTTTAGTGCACAACTTGTTTTATTACTTTGCATATATTTCATTAAATCCACTTCACTTGTATATTTGACATTCAATATCGCATTCATTGTCTTTAACCCATTGTTTTTAACTATCTGTGGTTCAAGAGTAGGGTAACCTTCATCTATATCAAAACATATTTTGATATTATCTATATTAAAATAATCTTTATATTTCTTTTTTATCTGATCAACAGAACCATCATTATCTGTTACCATACTTACAATATTTTTTAGTTTTTTTGCAATTTCTAAAAATCTTTTGAAAGCCAATGAATCAACAGAAATTACATCTACCCCATCCTCTATAGGTAATTTTCCATACTCTTGAACATACGCTTTTTGCACAATTAACTCATCAGACGGTCCCTCTACAAGAATTGTTTTTCTAGAAAGAAGCATCCGCAATGTATCGTATCCTGGTAGTTTCATAAAATAGTCCTTCGTATCGCCGCTTAAATCTTTTAAAGTCATAGTTTCCCGACTATTATTAAGCAATATTACTTTTTCAACTCCTAATTTATTCATTACAAAATTACTATGAGTAGTTATTATTAATTGTTTCCCCTGACTTCTATTACTGATATCCTTAATCAATCTACTCATGTTTGAAAAAGATAAATGATTTTCAGGTTCTTCAATTAATACCACATGTGATTCCTTGGCATTTGTTTCGAGAGCTAGTTTCATTTTAACTGTGTTCTGTTCACCTTTACCTATGAAATCAAATGGGATCTCATTTAAATACGAAATTAAGGTAGATTCCCAATTATTTCTTTGAGATATATCAACAGACACTGTTAATTCTTTATCCGATATATCCCCCCTTTTGGTTGTTAGTTTTGAATTAATACTTTGAATTGCATCTATCGTTGAAAAAGATTCTTTTAACTTTCTAAAATTCAATGCTAATTCTACTCTTTCTTTCACCTCTAGAGTATCATTAATAATTTTAGATATGTACTTATCCGTACCATTCTGCATTTTAGTTATTGTCGTATCTATCAAAGTTACATCTATAGGTATACCACGAGAGGTAACAGAGTTATGTGCAAAAGAAAACCACTTCACAGTATAATATTCTATAGGTATCGTTCTAACATCTGTATATCCATCTAAGTACGCTTGATATTCTTCAGTAAAATTATCATCATACTCAATTGACATATAGATTCCAGGAGCGTTTTCTTTATTTTTATTATTAGTTCCTTTTAGGTGTTTTGTTTCATCTGTATCTTCTAAATACATTTCTATTAAAATTTGAGGTGGTTCCACATTTTCTCCAATTTTAATCTTCTGAATATATTCTCTAACTGTATCTCCATTAAAAAGATATGGACTTAATTCATACAGTATATTTCTACCATTAATTTGTCCGCTTAAAACCAAATTAATTGATTCTAGTAATGTAGATTTTCCAGCTTCATTATCTCCGACAATAATATTAATATCATCATTAAAACACATACTAAAGTCTCTATACGATTTGAAATTTTGAATTACTATTTTCTTTAGGTACAATATCCCATCCCCTTTATTATTTTCGTTGGTCATCGAAAATTCATCTGTTTTTAATACAAAAATAAAATAGTTAAATATCATCAAACATTTCCATTATAACAACAAATACTGTTAAAAACAGGGATATACACAATGAAAAATCATTTTGATTCTAATCTATTTCTAGGTGAATACTGTTACTCATAACTATTTTTAATTCAATATAAATTATAGATTAGTACTAAACACGACTACTTCTTATTTGACACCAAACACAAAGAATACATTTCAAAAATAGCGTAACCAAACGGATTCTCTCCTTGCAAATTATTATAGAAATCCTATAATAAGGTTTGATAATTCCAAATAATATTTATTCAAGAAAGTACTCCATTAGTTGAACGACCAGGTCACTTAAACTGTATAAATGGATAATTTTTATCGATGAACAAAAAGGAGTTTCCAGAATTAGCGCTAATTAACAAGAATACAATATTTTTATCGAACAGGAGATTATAAGTTATGAAAAATGTATTTACCTTCGAGCATTACCAATCTTATATAAAAGGAACTGAATTAGATACTACCGAGCATGTAGAGTATTTGAAAAGCAGAAAACTTACATACATTCCAGAAAAAGAATATACACAAGTTGGAGAACAGAAGTATGAACAAGGGGTTTCTATACCAATTGATAAAATCGCTGGATTTTATACTACCAACCAAGAAAAAAAGAATGGAATTAGTCTTTATGAGTTATTGACGAGTGTAAATCCTTTTCGTTTTACATCCCTCGAGAAATTCTTTAAGATTACTCAAGAAACATCGGTTCAACAAAGCAAAGAATGGCTCAATAGCACTGAGTGTGCACAGTCAGATTCTTCAAAAATAGGCAATATACAAGGAGAAATGCCAACTGCTAAATATTTTCGAGATATAGATAAATACTTCATTGAATCTGGGAAAAACCGTGCATTTGCTGGAATGCTTATCGGGGCAAAAGAATATCGTGTGGCGGCAGTTATAGAATGGGATCGAGTTAAAGATGCGATTCCACTACAACAGGATACTGAAGCTCCCTCTACTCCATCACAAAAGCAAGAACCAAACAATTGGTTCCAAAAACTCATCCGTAAGTTTTTTACTTTAGAATAACCTTAGTGGTTGAGTACCTTATTTATAATGGAAAGTATCATTTATTATTCACTACCATTCCCCTGCTTATAGTATAAATATAGTAGAATAGGTTTATAATCTTATTTTAAGGAAACTAAAGAAACGGAGGAGTAACGATGGCTTTATTCAGAGATCCGGCATTTGACACACTAGAAGAGACATTTCTAACAGGAAAAACTTTTGGAGAAGGAGACGTTGCATTTACCTTAATCTTATGCCCAATTGAGACATTTCCTCGACGAATACTAGATTACCGTTGGACCGTAAAACTAGCAGATGACTATGAGTTCGAAGCTTATATGGGAGAGTTGGTACTTTCTCCGGAACACACACGATTCCATGATATTCAAAAGAAGATTGCTAAATCCAGCTGTGCAAATAAAAAACAAATAGCACAAAAGATAGATCTTGCGATTCAATCTATTTTAGATGAATATGTAAATTTTTCTAGTCTCTAAATATTACCCGCCGCTCTTTTTAGAGCGGCGGGTAATATTTTTTCATTTCGTCTTAAGCTCATATAGATTAAAAATTTAAGTAGTTAATTTTTAAAAACATACCTTCTTTACAACTTCCCTATACCTAATTTTATCTGCACTCATATACTCAATCCCCCTACATAACCCTCTTAAACATCTTCTCCAATTCATAAGTAGAATGATGCACAAGAATCGGTCTTCCGTGCGGGCATGTGTATGGGTTTGTTGTTGTACGTAGTTCTTCCAGTAAAGCAAATATTTGATCGTTCGTTAAATATTGATTTGCTTTAATGGACGCTTTACAGCTCATCATGATGGCCGCTTCTTCACGCAGTTTTTTAATATCAACTTTTTTCAGTTTGACGACTTGTTCCATCATTTCGTCGATAATTTCTGTTTCTTGTCCTTTTGGGAACCACGTTGGATGTGAGCGGACGATAAAGGATTGATGACCGAATTGCTCCAAGAATAGTCCAACTTTTTTCAGTTCTTCTAGTTGCTCTTCGACACGTAAAAATTCAGTAAGAGATAAGTCAATACGGTATGGTACAAGTAATTCTTGTACTTCTTGCGTTACCCTTCCTACTTTATCACGGAAGTATTCATAATTAATACGTTCCTGCGCGGCATGCTGGTCAATCATATATAAGCCTTTATCATTTTGAGCGAAAATATATGTTCCATGCATTTGTCCAATTGGATAAAGCGGTGGCAAGTCATTACCGTTCATTTCAATCTCTTCTATTTCCTGAACTTCTTCTTCCAATTCCTCTAATTCAAAGTCTTCATCGTTACTGTTCCACGATTTCTCTTTTTGAATTGGTTCTTCTATTATCGGTTTAGTAGATGGTTGCCAACTTTGTTCTTCTCTTACGAGCGACTGCGGTGGTTGCCATTCTTGCTTTGGCGGTTGCCACAGTTGTGCTGGCTGTTTCACAGCCAGTGGTTCTTCTCGTTTTTCATCCATGCCCGTCGGTAAAACGATTTCCGGCATAGATGGCTCTTTCGGCTTCGCATGCTCAAACTGGAACTGTTCTTGCACACTTTCATCTTTTTCTTTTTTCTTCGTTGTTACACCTGCATCTGGGATGAGCTGTATTTTTTTAAATGCTGCTTGTAATGTTTCTTCGATAAGCTTTAGCAATTCTTGTTCTTTACTAAAACGAACTTCTAATTTCGCAGGATGTACGTTAACGTCAACAAGCATTGGATCCATTTCAATCGATAAGAAGCCGATTGGGTATCGTCCGACTGGCAATAATGTATGGTATCCTTGCTGAATAGCTTTCATTAATACGAAATTTCGAACGTAACGCCCATTTACGATCGTTGACATATAATTACGAGATGCTCTCGTTACTTCTGGTAAAGTTACATAACCTTTAATTGTGAAATCTAAAGATTCAGCTTCAATTGGAATAAGCTTCTTCGCAACTTGAATGCTGTAAATCGATGCAAGTACTTGTCTTACATCACCATTTCCTGATGTGTGAAGCAATTTCTTTTCATTATGAAACAGCTTTAACGATACTTCTGGATGTGACATGGCAATACGATACACGATATCTGTAATATTCCCAAGTTCTGTATGAATAGTTTTCATATATTTAAGACGCGCTGGTGTATTAAAGAATAAGTTTTGTACTGTAATATCTGTTCCTTTTCGGCTCGCCGTTTTTTCCTGCTTTATAATGTCTCCACCTTTAATCATAAGGTGTGTACCAGGTGCATCACCTGTGCTAGTGATTAATTCTAATTCACTAACTGAGGCAATACTCGGCAATGCCTCACCGCGGAAACCGAGTGTTCTTATGCGAAACAGATCATTTTCATCTTTAATTTTGCTCGTCGCATGTCGTTCAAAAGCGACGATACAATCTTCTTCTGCAATGCCATCCCCATTATCAATGATGCGAATTTTTGATAAACCAGCTTCTTCTAAGTGGATTTCAATAGATGTACTATTCGCATCGATAGAATTTTCTACAAGTTCTTTTACGACTGAGGCAGGGCGCTCTACTACTTCCCCTGCCGCAATTAAATTAGAGAGTTGGTCATCGAGTTTGCGAATTTTCCCCATCTACTTACTCATCCTTTCTTTAACTTTTTCTGTAAGCGATACAGTTCGTTCATCGCTTCTAAAGGTGTCATATCAAGTAAATCAATTTTTTTAATTTGCGTCAGCACTGCCGTTTCTTTTGCATCTAGAACGGGCTTGTCTTGTTTTTTCGAAGACTGTTCTCCGCCAAAGAATGATAGTTGTGATTCTTCTTCAGTCTCTACTTTCGTCTCTTGTATCTCTGCTGGTTCTTCTTTTACAACTACAGGTTCTGGAATTACTTCTTGCTCTTTCACTTCTACACGCTTTGGAATAATAATTTCTTCCTGTCCTTCAAGTTGTGCTAACACTTCTTTCGCACGAGCGATTAAGCTATCTGGAAGCTCCGCAAGTTGCGCAACGTGAATTCCGTAACTTTTATCAGCTGCCCCGTCTTGAATTTTATGAAGAAATACTACTTTTCCGTTCTCTTCAATTGCTGAAACGTGTACATTCTTCAGTTGATCTAAACTTTCTTCTAGCACCGTCAATTCATGATAATGCGTAGAGAATAACGTTTTCGCACCAATTTGGTCATGAATATGTTCAATAATTGCTTGTGCAAGGGCCATACCATCATACGTAGATGTACCGCGTCCAATTTCATCAAATAAAATTAAACTTCTTTCTGATGCGTTTGCAATGGCATTTTTCGCTTCTAGCATTTCGACCATAAATGTACTTTGACCTGAAATTAAATCATCCGCTGCACCAATTCTCGTAAAGATTTGATCAAATACAGGTAATACTGCTTCAGTTGCTGGTACGAAACAACCGATTTGCGACATAACAGTTACAAGTGCTAATTGTCTCATATACGTACTTTTACCAGACATGTTCGGTCCTGTAATTAAAAAGACATCCATCTTCTCTGGCATAATACAGTCATTTGGTACATACAATTTCCCGTTCAATACTTTTTCAACGACAGGATGACGACCATCTTTAATAAAGATTTCACGCTTCGTTGTTAGTACAGGTTTTACAAACTGTTCTTCTTCACTAACTGTCGCGAAACTTTGCAGTACGTCTAATTCACTAATTACTTTCGCTAAATGTTGTAATTTCGGAATAAATACTTTTACTTCTTCACGAAGCGCTGTAAATAAATCGTATTCTAGTTGTACAATTTTTTCTTCTGCTTCTAAGATTAACGTTTCTTTTTCTTTTAGCTCATCTGTAATGAAACGTTCCGCATTAGCAAGCGTTTGTTTACGCTCATAGCGGCCTTCTGGTAATGCTGCAAGGTTCGCCTTCGTTACTTCAATGTAGTAACCGAAAATACGATTGTACCCGATTTTTAACGATTTAACTCCTGTAATATCACGCTCTCGTTTTTCAAGCTCAGCGATCCACGTTTTTCCGTTTTTACTAACGTAACGATATTGATCAAGCTTGTCATTATAACCATCTTTAATAATATCTCCATCTTTAATAGAAAGCGGTGGGTTTTCTTGAATACTTCTTCCTAGTAATTCAGTTAAGCTCTCACATGGATCCGCACCTTGAATTAACCTTGCTGCATAAGCATTATCTAACAGACTAATCGCTTCTAAAATAGCTGGTACTTGAAGTAATGATCGTCTTAACTGTAATAAGTCCCGTGCATTCACATTACCAAATGCAACTTTCCCTGCTAAACGTTCTAGATCGTATACTTCTTTTAACTTTTCTTTTAAATCTTCACGTAAGAAG
Organism: Bacillus cereus; assembly: GCF_007678085.1. Classification (GTDB taxonomy): domain Bacteria; phylum Bacillota; class Bacilli; order Bacillales; family Bacillaceae_G; genus Bacillus_A; species Bacillus_A cereus_BE. Next base: position 405,853 of record NZ_VEDW01000004.1, read on the forward strand.
TAATCATTTACAAACGTTTCAACCATTTCTAAACGCTCTTCAACTTTTTCTTTCTGAATAAGTGGACGTTCCATCCACTGTTTTAACATACGACCACCCATAGCTGTTTTCGTTTTATCTAATAGCCATAATAATGATCCTGTTTTTTCTTTCGTTCGAAGTGTTTCTGTCAGCTCTAAATTTCGCTTTGAATGCACATCAATTTTCATAAACTGGTTCGTATAATAAATTTCAACTGGTTGCAAGTGATCTAACGAACGTTTTTGTGTTCTTATTACATAGTTAAATAAGCGACCAATTGCTTTAATTAACTTTGCTTGTGAAACATTTTTCACAAGATGTTCTAGCCCTTCTGGAATAGTTGTTGCATCTTCATACGAAATCGTCATTTTTAATGTTTCAGTTAATTTATTTAATTCATCTTTCGAAAATGTAGAATCTACAACAATTTCTTTTGAACCAGTTGCATACACTTCTAATAAAATATCTTCTACTGAGCCTGTTAACAACGTTACTGTATTTTGTCCAGTCGTTAAATCATTACAAGCTAAAGCATATGATCCATCTTCAAAATGTGTTAATGCTGCTAAGAAGTTATTTTCTTTCTCATCAATCGTACGCCCTTCCATCATCGTTCCTGGCGTAATTAGTTGTACGACTTCACGGCGCACTACACCTTTAGCTGTTTTTGGGTCTTCTACTTGCTCACAAACCGCTACTTTATAGCCTTTTTCAACAAGTTGTTCAATATAGTTTTTAGCCGCATGATGCGGTACACCGCACATCGGTATACGATCGCTACTACCACCATCTCGGCTCGTTAATGTAATTTCAAGTTCATGAGCTGCTTTAACCGCATCTTCAAAGAACATTTCATAAAAGTCGCCTAAGCGAAAAAATAAAAAGGCATCTTGATAGTCTGCCTTAACCTTTAAATATTGCTGTATCATAGGCGTATATTGCTTCATACTTATCCTCCATAATTCTTACATAATAATCTATATTCATATATGTCACATTTCACGGACATCCATATCTCCTGTTTCAGGAGTCTTTCTTCATTATAGCACATTTCATAAGGACTCATGTTCATTCAAGTACCACTTATGTAAAGTAAAAAGCTAGGAAGAACTTCTCCCTAGCTTTCTATTACTCTTCTTCTGCATCAACGATAAAGTTCGGATCTAATTCTTCAAACTCATCATCATCGATTTGGAAATCTTCGTCTGATTCTACACAACCTTCAGGGTTTACACTTACACAAATTTTCGTTTCGCCAACTACTTCTGTTACAAATTCACGTTCTACAGTTACAACAATTTTATTACCATTTGGTGATACAAGAGCTTCTAAACAATTTGGTGGCTGAATGACACGAGCAATAATTTCTAAATCATCACCAGAAAAGTTTTTATCACGATACCCAATGCTTACTTCATCCGTGTAGTTCACACGCTCTGTTACAACTTCTGTCTTTGTATTACCATCAAATGAATACCAAGTGTTCACATCATAGAAACCTTCAATTTCCACATGCTTTCCATTCTTTCTTGCTTCGTACGAGTGGTTAATTACCCAGCACCCTAAAATACTTGTTGGCTCATTATTCGATTCACATGTATGCGTTGACTTTGTATACTTACGTCCTTTTCCAACCACTGCTTTTGTAATAATCTCTCTAAATTCGGACATTCGTAACCCTCCTCAATCACTATTCACTTAATCATATGCGTGACAATAGCGGAATGTGTCATTCTTTTTTCAAGAAGAACTTACGTTTAACCCACTAAAAAAAGAGATGTCAATTCGACATCTCTTTAACAACCACAATTTCCTTTTTTACTTTCTACCTCTGCACCCGTTTCCCCCTTCAATACATCGCCATTAGTTGAAAGTAATATTTCATCTGTAACGTTGTTAGAAATCGTACTGGCAACTAGCTGTAGTAAGTCATTTACATATGTTTGTGAAGATTTAAATTCTTGTACAACTGGGATACTATCTATCTTATCTTGCAGGGCATCAATTTCAGCTTCTACTTTTTTCAAAGCTTCCCATTTCCCGTAATGCTGCAAGTTTACTGCTTGCTTTTGCAGTGCTTTAATTTCATCAATTGCACGCTTTACATTTTCATTTTTATGAATTTGCGCCTCTGCTTTCTTAAAGAAATCCACTTCTTCTGTTTCAGAAATCATTTTTGCTAATTCTTTCGCTTGCTCAACAATTTCATCTTTCGTATATACTTTCATCTATTATTCCACCTCAATCGGCTCTTCAACTAATTCTCCGTTAAGAGACCAAGTTTTCGCATCCGTTACTTTTACTTTCACAAGCTGCCCAATTAAAGATTTTGGCGCAACGAAGTTTACAAGTTTATTCGTACGAGTATAACCTGCAAGTACTTCCGCGTTATTTTTACTTTCCCCATCAACTAACACTTCTACAATTTGACCTTTATAACGACCATTCTTTTCAATTGCCAATTTATTCACTAATGTATTTAAGCGTTGAAGACGTTCTTTCTTCACTTCCATCGGTACATTATCTTTCATTTTTGCAGCTGGTGTACCTTCGCGCGGAGAATAAATAAAGGTAAAGGCAGTATCAAATCCTACTTCACGATATAACGACATCGTTTCTTCAAATTGCTCATCGGTTTCATTTGGGAAACCGACGATAATATCAGTCGTTAATACCGCGTTTGGAATTGCTTCTTTAATTTTTCTTACAAGCTCTAAATAATGCTCACGTGAATATTTACGAGCCATAATTTTTAGCATCTCTGTGCTTCCAGATTGAACTGGTAAGTGAATATGTTCTACTAAGTTTCCACCTTTTCCAAGCACTTCAATTAAGTGATCATCGAAATCACGTGGATGGCTCGTTGTAAAACGAATACGGGCAATATCAACTTTACGGAGTTCGTCCATTAAATCGCCAAGTCCGTATTCAAAATCTTCAAAGTCTTTACCATATGCATTTACGTTCTGTCCAAGTAACGTAATTTCTTTATATCCATTCGCAGCTAAATGACGAATTTCTTGGATAATATCTTCTGGACGTCTGCTTCGCTCTTTTCCACGTGTATACGGTACGATACAATATGTACAGAACTTATCACAGCCATACATAATATTTACCCAAGCTTTAATATCGCCACGACGTACTTTCGGAAGATTTTCAATTACATCCCCTTCTTTTGACCAAACTTCAACTACCGTCTCCTTCGAGAACATTGCATCCTTTAGAATGTACGGTAATCTATGAATATTATGCGTTCCAAACACCATATCTACATGCTGATTTTTTTGCATAATTTTATTTACAACAGATTCTTCTTGCGACATACAACCACATACACCAATTAAAAGGTCCGGATTTCTTCGTTTTAATGACTTTAAATGACCTAGTTCACCGAACACTTTATTTTCAGCATTTTCACGAATGGCACAAGTATTTAATAATACTACATCTGCATCTTCAGTTGAAAAGGTTGGTTCATACCCAAGTGCAGTGAAAATACCCGCCATTACTTCTGTATCATGCTCATTCATTTGACAACCATATGTACGAATATAGAACTTTCTTCCTGTACCCAAATTACGAAACTCTTCAGGTAAGCCAAAATCCCGTTCAATTTTAACTTCTTCTTTCCCTCGTTTTTTCGCGTCTTTTAAGGAAGGTGGTTGGTATACACTTTCAAAGTATTTACTATAATCTTTCTCTTCTTTTTTCGTAGAGGAATTTGCTTGTTGACTTGCTAATCGTTGTTGCTCGTTCATCGGTAATCTCCTTTCACCCTTAACTATACACACTCTATAGTCCATTTTAATGCGCTTAGACCCACCTCAAAAATGGTTAGATAGCTTGAGAGATAACTTGTCCTTTGAAACTTGAGTAATCAATCTAATCATCTATAAGAATGAAGTCTTCCCCACACAAATAGACATTCCCTTTTATTTGTCCTACCCTAAAGCATATTGCTTTATCCCTATAAACATTACCATAGTATGAAGCGTTTCGCCAATTTTAACAAAAAATTGGCGCTGTCTTATCTTACATTTCATTAGCAATGAACTTGCCATTTTCATACAACGATTTATATATTATTTTACCATTCTGAATTTTCCAAGTAAACAAGACTACCCTATATTTTTCTAATAAAAAAGGTTGCCACATGGCAACCTCCTCTTCTTATATTACATAAATTCAGCAACAAGTTCATCAAACATTTTCTGATCCATATTTAAATCAGCTTGCACTAAAGGCTTCTCACTATAACCTTTTACAAGTTCTTGGTATGAAGGTTGTGCTGTATTTTGATATATTAAACCTGTTACCAATCCATTATTTTCCATTAACGTTTGCATAGCCATCATGCGATTAGACGGATCGTATCCCTCTACTGTACTTAGTTTTGTTAAATTCTCTTTAAACCAATCGTAAGTATTTACTTTATTGTAAGTAACACATGGGCTGAATACGTTAATTAATGAAAATCCTTTATGGTTAATACCAGCTTCAATGATTTGTGTTAATTCTTTTAAATCACTTGAAAAGCTTTGCGCCACAAATGTCGCACCAGCTGTTAAAGCCATTTCCATAACATTTAGTGATGGCTCAATTGAACCTTGTGGTGTGCTCTTCGTTTTAAATCCAGCTTCACTACGTGGTGAAGTTTGCCCTTTTGTTAATCCGTAAATTTGGTTATCCATTACGATGTACGTAATGTCGATGTTACGGCGAATAGAATGGATTGTATGACCCATACCAATCGCAAATCCATCACCATCGCCACCTGATGCGATAACTGTTAAATCACGATTTGCCATTTTTACACCTTGTGCAATTGGAAGGGCACGACCATGAATACTATGCACACCGTATGAATTAATATAACCTGAAATACGACCTGAACAGCCGATACCAGAAATAACAGCAAGTTCATCTGGATTTAAGCCAACGTTAGCTGCCGCACGTTGAATTGCAGCTTGCACCGAGAAGTCTCCGCAACCTGGGCACCAGTTTGGTTTTACACTGTTACGAAAGTCCTTAAATGTTGCCATTTAATACAACCCCTTTTTTGCATTCGTTGTAAATCTCTTTCGGCAAGAATGGGTTCCCGTCATATTTTAAAAGACTAGAAATTTTCTCACCGTTACCAAGATTCATTTTCATAATGTTAGCAAGCTGACCTGTTGCATTGTTTTCTACTACTACAACACGCTTCGCATTTTTCACAAGTGGATCGATTTCAGCTGTTGGGAACGGGTGAATTAAACGCACATGAGCATGGTTTACTTTCATACCCTCTTGTTCTAAACGCTCCATTGCTTCTTCAATTGCACCACGAGTTGAGTTAAATCCAACAAGCAATACGTCTGCTTCTTCATGCTTAACATTTTTATAGACAGGGGTATTAAACTTCAAGTTCTCCATTTTACGGAAACGTTTGTCCATTTGATCTTTACGGTTTATTGCTGATTCAGATGGTTTACCAGTTTCATCATGTTCTACACCTGTAACATGGTGAACACCATTTTTCATACCAGGTAAAACACGTGGTGAAACGCCATCTTCTGTTACTTCATAACGCTTGAAGTATGCTTTATTTTCACGTTCTGGTAATTCCGCTTCTAAATCAAGCTTACCGCGACGAATTTCCACTTTATCTAACGTAAGCGGTTCTACCGTTTGTTTTCCTAAAGAAAGTTGTAAATCTGTTAAGAAAATAACAGGTACTTGATATTCTTCAGCTAGGTTAAATGCTTCTACAATATCATAGAAAGCTTCTTCAACTGTACTTGGCGCCATTACGATTTTTGGAATCTCACCGTGCGTACCGTAAATCATCGCCATTAAATCCGACTGCTCTTGTTTCGTTGGTAATCCTGTACTTGGACCACCACGTTGTGTATCAACAATTACTAATGGTGTCTCTGTAATACCCGCTAAACCAATCGCTTCCATCATTAAAGATAGACCTGGACCAGCAGATGCAGTTAATGTACGAACACCAGCATAGTTTGCACCGATTGCCATTGTACAAGCTGCGATTTCATCCTCAGTTTGGATTACGGTCCCGCCAACTTTTGGCAATTTTTTAATTAAGTATTCCATAATTTCAGATGCAGGTGTAATTGGATATGCAGACATAAAGCGAGCACCACCAGCTACCGCACCAAATGCGATTGCATCGTTTCCAATCATAAACATGCGTTTCTTACCATCAGCTTTTTCAAGCTGCATCATGTTTACTTTCTCACCTAGCAATTCTTTCATATATTGAGAGCCACGTTTAATTGCGTCCATATTCTTTTGAACGACTTGCTCTCCTTTACGACCAAAGATCTCTTCAACAACATCTAAATAAGCTGTTTCATCTAATCCTAATACCGCACTTGATGCCCCAACAGCAACCATGTTTTTCATTAATGATGTGCCTAATTCTGAAGCAATATCTGTAAACGGTATCACATATAGATTTACATCTGTATTATCAGGTATTGTTGGATTAAATTTCGCATCCGCAACTACAATTCCACCTGGACGTAGTTCGTGGAAGTTAAAATCAATAGTTTCTTGATCAAAAGCAATTAAAATATCTAAATCATCTGAGATCGCACGTACTTCTGTTGTACTTACGCGAATTTTATTATTTGTATGGCCGCCTTTAATACGTGATGAGAAGTGGCGGTAACCGTATAGGTAGTATCCTAATCGGTTTAATGCAATACAGAAGATCTCTCCTGTACTTTCAATTCCTTCACCTTGTTGGCCTCCAACTTTCCATGAAAGTTGACTAATCATCTCCTACACCCCTTTTGGCTGCATTCATTGTAGTGTATTTTTTTACAGTAATAGTTTAGCATTTTTTATACAAATAAACTACAACGGACGCAAATTATGCCTCTTCTGATTTCCCTGAATCTTTAGTATAAAGCTATTTTGTTTTTCATTCTAGTATTAGGTCTTAAAAAAAGCAATAATATCAAATGAATTAATTCTAATTTTTCTGGATTTTTAAAACAAAAATCTTAAAAACTTATACGTTCAACAAAGTTATCATATAAAAATCGCTCTACAGTAGATGCAGCATAGTGTTTACAAAGCTCATTCATGACATTTTCATACTCTCCATACGCTGATACATTTACAACCGTTTCTACTATCCCATCAAAATCGGAACCAAATCCTATATTGTTCTCTCCGCCTAATGAACAAATATATTCAATATGTCTTACTATATCTGCTATATTCGCTTGTTTTTCACTTGTTAGAAACTGTGGTACGAAAGTGACACCAATTATACTATTTTGCTTTATAAGAGCTTTAAGTTGTTCATCGTTTAAATTACGTGGGTGTTGACAAAGTTTCATGCAATTTGAGTGGGAAGCAATCGGATTTGTTGCAACTTCTATCACATCCCAAAAGCTTCTCTCATTCAGATGAGACACATCAGTCCATACATGCAACGTATTAAGTTCTTGTACAACATGATTACCAAAAGTCGTTAAACCCGCCTCACGTGTCTCTAGCGCACCATCAGCTAATAAATTGGCATAATTCCATGTTAATCCAAAAGAACGTACTCCTAGGCGATAAAACAACCGTAATTTCATTACGTCTTTCCCAATTGCTTCGCATCCTTCTAGTGTTAATATCGCTCCAACCTCGTCCTGTTTTAACATGTTAATATCATCTTTTGTTTGAATTAACTTCATACCCGGTAGTGACAAAATTTCATTGTAAAAAATATCTACCATTTGTAATGCCGCTTCAAACCGTTTTTCATACGCTACCGTTTCTGGAACATATATAGCAAAACATTGTATACTTCCTTTTCTTCTCTTTAACTGTTCAAACGTAATATGTAATTGCGAATCGTTTTTAAAATCCCTTTTCCCCTGTGCACTCCATAACTGAAAGAGTACATCACAATGAGCATCAAAAATTTTCATTTCCATTCCTCCATTATAAAAACAACCTGTTTGCATACTGCAAACAGGTTGTTTAAACTTAACGAGGTTCTACAATTAATTTTATTGCTGTACGCTCTTCCCCATCAATCATAATATCTGTGAACGCTGGGATACAAATCAGGTCCAAACCACTAGGCGCTACAAATCCTCTTGCAATTGCTACTGCCTTTACCGCTTGGTTCAATGCACCTGCACCAATAGCTTGAATTTCTGCTGTTCCGCGTTCGCGAATAACACCTGCAAGTGCACCAGCTACAGAATTAGGGACCGACGTTGCTTTAACTTTTAATATTTCCATTCCGCGTTTCCTCCTCGTTTCTATAAAAAGTATTAGCAATTATTTCACTTTAACTTATATTCACGAGGAATGACACGTATTCCTGCTAAATTTCTGTAATTTTTCTAAAAAATTAAAAAATAATAACTTTTCTAATTTTTACCTTAAAATTACTCAAAAAATGGTTGATCATCATTAATTAAGATACGCTGAATTTTCTTAGCTTTTCCTGTATTAGGGTCCACATCAATTAGCACTGCACTTAATTGTGTTCTACCATTTGTCACTTCAAATCGTACTGGTAAGTTTGTTAAAAACTTCTTCAATACAGCTTCTCGATCCATACCTAAAATTCCATCGTATGGTCCTGTCATACCAACATCTGTGATATATGCCGTTCCACTTGGTAAAATACGATTATCCGCTGTCGGAACATGCGTATGTGTACCTACTACCGCTGTAGCACGACCATCTACATACCAACCTAACGCTTGTTTTTCACTTGTAGTTTCCGCGTGGAAATCAACAAAGATAATATTCGTACGTTTTTTTGCAATGTTAATTAATTCATCCACTTTACGGAATGGACAATCGATTGGAGGAAGGAATGTGCGTCCTTGTAAGTTAATAACTGCAACTTCTGTTCCATTACAATTTACAAAGATAAGCCCTTTTCCTGGAGTTCCTTCTGGGAAGTTAGCTGGTCTTGCAAGATATTTTGCATCATCAATAAATTCAAATACTTCACGGTTATCCCAAGCATGGTTTCCAAGTGTAACTGCTTGTGCTCCGCATTCTAAAAAGTTTCGATATATTTTTTCTGTGATTCCACGTCCACCTGCTGCATTTTCTCCATTAATAATGGTTACTGTAGGTGTATATTTTTTCTTTAATGCCGGTACGTATTGTTGAATCATACCTCTACCAGGAGATCCTACTACATCCCCAACAAATAATATTCTCATATGTCTTACCCTTCCTATGTACTACATTTTTTATTACTATAGATTCAAGTGATTTCCTTACAATATGTGTATTATAAGTTTGTTTCACTTGTATGCTAATTTCCTTTATTTTAACCAATTCCAACACAAAAAAATAAAGTGGTGTTTCACCACTTTATTTTGCGTATTCCACTGCACGTGTTTCACGAATAACAGTTACTTTAATATGTCCTGGATAATCCAGTTCATTTTCAATACGTTTTCGAATATCACGAGCTAAACGATGAGCTTCTAAATCATCAATTGTATCTGGTTTTACCAGAATACGAACTTCTCGTCCTGCTTGAATTGCGAATGATTTTTCTACGCCTTCATAAGACTCTGAAATCTCTTCTAACTTTTCAAGACGACGAATATAGTTCTCAAGTGTTTCACTACGCGCTCCAGGTCTTGCAGCTGATAATGCATCTGCTGCTGCAACTAAAACTGCAATGATAGAAGTTGGTTCTGTGTCCCCATGGTGAGATGCAATACTGTTTATAACTACAGGATGCTCTTTATATTTCGTTGCGAGTTCAACACCAATTTCAACGTGGCTACCTTCTACTTCATGGTCAATCGCTTTACCGATATCATGTAATAGACCCGCACGTCTTGCTAGTTTTTCATCCTCACCAAGCTCTGCTGCCATAAGTCCAGTTAAATATGCAACTTCCATAGAGTGTTTTAAGACGTTCTGCCCGTAACTTGTACGGTATTTCAAACGACCTAAAATCTTAATTAAATCTGGATGTAATCCGTGAACACCCACTTCAAACGTTGTTTGCTCTCCGACTTCGCGAATATACTCGTCCACTTCACGTCTTGATTTTTCGACCATCTCTTCAATACGCGCTGGGTGAATACGTCCGTCCTGTACTAGTTTATCAAGAGCGATACGAGCTGTTTCACGACGAATTGGGTCAAATCCAGAAAGGATAACCGCTTCTGGTGTATCATCGATAATTAGGTCAATACCTGTTAACGTTTCTAACGTACGAATATTTCGACCTTCACGTCCGATAATACGTCCCTTCATTTCGTCGTTTGGAAGATTTACAACCGAAACGGTTGTTTCAGCAACATGATCAGCTGCACATCTCTGCATTGCAAGAGATAAAATCTCTTTTGCTTTCTTATCCGCTTCTTCTTTCGCACGAACTTCACTTTCTTTTACCATTACGGCAATTTCATGAGAAACTTCACTTTCTACTTTACCAAGAATAATTGCTTTCGCTTGTTCGCGTGTCAGATTGGAAATGCGCTCTAATTCTGTTTGTTGCTTTTGAACTAACTCTCCCACTTTGCTTTCCAACTCTTCAATCTGTTGTTGTCTCGCTACAAGAGAATCCTCTTTCTTTTCTAACTGTTGCTCACGTTTATCGAGCGTTTCGTCTTTACGATCAAGGTTCTCTTCTTTTTGCATTAAACGATTTTCTTGTTTTTGTAATTCGCTTCTACGGTCACGAATTTCTAATTCAGCTTCTGTACGAAGTGTATGAATTTCATCCTTTGCTTCTAAAAGCGCTTCTTTCTTAAGTGCTTCAGCCTCACGATTCGCTTCGTCTAGAATACGTTTCGCTTCATTAGCTGCACCATTAATCTTCGCTTCAGCAATAGACTTTCGAACAAAAAAGCCAACAACTGCACCGACTGTTGCAAGCAAAATGGAGATGAGTATCCAAACTGTACTACTCATGATTTCACCTCCCCTTGCTATGAATGAAAAAAGACTGTCGGCATGTACATTGAATACCAACATACAGCAAAGACCGTCGTCCCACTTTTTTAAGGGACTTTCTTCATTTCACAATTAAAATGTCATATTATTATTTCGGCAAGATTTAAGTCTTACTCCGAATATTACTTCTCTTCTTGAGAAGAGTGTTTCGTATATAAGAAAAAATATACATTCTCATTGTATCTATCGCAATTTTCATTGTCAAGCGTTGTCTACTTTTACTTTCTTTACCTTCAGCCCTAATTCATATATGAATTTAAAAAGCAGAGAGCATATTATCCTGGAAAACCTTAGTAAATTCCAGTTTATGCATACAAAACATGCATATATCCCTCTTTATACATAGCCTTTTAGGCTGATTAAATATTTTATCTACAACGATATACAACGCTTTCATAATAATTAAAAATAAAAGACACGGTTCCGTGTCTTTTATTTTTAATCTTGAAGATTTGAATCTTCCGTGTCTTCCACACCAGAGTCTTCACCAATTCCGTGATGGTCACGAACAAAGAAGGCAATTTCCTCTCTTAAATCTGTATTCTCTTTTAGGAACTGCTTAGAATTTTCACGACCTTGCCCTAAACGCTCTTCATTATAAGAGTACCAAGCACCACTCTTTTGAACGATATCAAGTTCAGAAGCCATATCTAAGATTTCACCTTCTCTTGAAATACCTTCTCCGTACATAATATCAACTTCAGCAACACGGAATGGTGGTGCTACTTTATTTTTAACTACTTTTACTTTTGTTTTATTACCAACGATGTCGTTACCTTGCTTTAATTGCTCAGCACGACGCACTTCAAGACGAACAGTTGAATAGAATTTCAACGCACGACCACCTGGAGTTGTTTCTGGGTTCCCGAACATAACCCCAACTTTTTCACGAATTTGGTTAATAAAGATTGCGATTGTTTTTGATTTATTAATTGCACCTGACAGCTTACGAAGTGCTTGAGACATTAAACGAGCTTGTAAACCTACGTGTGAGTCACCCATGTCTCCTTCGATCTCAGCTTTCGGTACAAGAGCTGCTACAGAGTCAATTACGATAATATCAACCGCGCCACTTCGTACAAGTGCTTCTGCGATTTCTAAACCTTGCTCCCCTGTATCAGGTTGTGATAATAGTAATTCATCTATGTTAACACCTAATTTTTGTGCATATACAGGATCCATCGCATGCTCCGCATCAATGAATGCTGCTTGTCCACCTTGACGTTGTACTTCAGCGATTGCGTGTAATGAAACTGTTGTTTTACCTGAACTTTCTGGTCCATAAATTTCGATAATACGGCCACGTGGGTATCCGCCTACCCCTAGTGCCACATCAAGTGCTAAAGAACCACTTGAAATTGTAGAAACTCTACGCTCCGCTTGTTCTCCTAATTTCATAATTGAACCTTTACCGAATTGCTTCTCTATTTGTTTTAACGCCATATCTAACGCTGCTTGACGATCACTCATTCAAAATTCCTCCTTAACTGAATTGCTAATCTTATTATACCTATTTTCAATTCAATTTGCCAACAAAAATCGAACATTTATTCGATTTTTTTATTTTCCATTAAATAAAACTGCATTTAACCATTAAAAAAGCTAGAAGAGACTCATATCTCTTCTAGCTTTTTATACAAATGATAAAATCCATACTTCACCGAGCGTTCCCTAATTTGTTGACGACTTCCGCTTAAATGAAGAGGAAAGACTACAGTTGGTTCATCTTTAATCGCCAGTCCAACGAATACTGTTCCCGGCTCTTTATGTTCTGAAGCATCTGGTCCTGCTACCCCAGTGAAACTAATTCCGATATCCGCTTTTAATAAGCCCTTAACATTTTCAGCAAGATAACGAGCACATTCTTTACTAACTGCACCGTCAGTAGACAAAACTCCCTCAGGTACATGCAAAACATGTTGCTTCACATCATTATGATAACAAATGACACCGCCTTTAAATACAGAAGACACACCAGCGCTTTCTGTTACTTGATTGCCGAAGAGACCACCGGTTAAACTTTCTGCACATGCTAAAGTTAATTCTTTTTTCTTCAATAACTCTATCGCCTTATCGTGCAGAAACTCTTGATTATACCCGTAGAAAAATTCTCCTACTCTTTCTAAAATCAAATCTTCCATATGCTGAATGAGTTTCGTCGCTTCATCAGCATTTTGATGTTTGGCAGTTAAACGTAGTGTCACTTCTCCATCATTCGCAAGGGGAGCGATTGTCGGATTCGTTTGTCCATCAATTAAATCTTGAACTTTCACTTCTAATTGAGATTCCCCAATCCCGAAGAAGCGAAGCACACGAGAATAAATGTTTTCTCCTGTTGTAAAGTTACGTAAAAAAGGCTCTACATAACTTATATACATCGGCTTCATCTCTTTCGGTGGTCCTGGTAATAAAATATAAACTTTCCCGTTCTTATTTAACCCCATACCAGGTGCCATGCCGTGATCATTCGCAAATACTGTTGCTCCATTCAAAACGAGCGCCTGCTTTTTATTATTCTCTGTGAACTCGCGACCTGTACGCTTAAAGTAATCGCTTATCGATGCTAATGCCTTTTCATCATACACAAGCTCTTCACCCAAACAAGAAGATATCGTTTCTTTCGTCAAATCATCTTTTGTCGGGCCTAATCCACCTGTGAAAATAAGCATGTCAGCACGTTCTTCCGCAACTTCAATCGCCTGCTGTAATCGCTTGTTATTATCTCCAACTACAGTATGGTAGTACACATTAATTCCAATTGAAGCTAACTTTTCAGATAAAAACTGGGCATTTGTATTTGCAATTTGTCCAAGTAATAATTCAGTTCCAACCGCAATAATTTCAGCATTCATCCCAATTCCCCCATAAACTTCTATTTTGAGTTTACAAAAGCAGCTCTATTTTTCCAGAAATAATCCCATCCTGAAATAACAGTAAAGAATAATGCAATCCATATAAAGATATCAGCAACTGGGATATGGATTAAATTTAAAGGTACATCGTGTAATAAATAAGCTGCAATTGCAATAATCTGTGTCCACGTCTTAATTTTCCCTAACTGATTTGCTGCCACTACTTCTCCTGTTCCAGCAAGTACAAGGCGTAAACCTGTTACTGCAAACTCACGGCTTATAATTACAATAACGATCCAAGCAGGTACGTATTGCATCTCAACTAACGTGATAAGTGCTGCTGAAACAAGTAATTTATCAGCTAACGGGTCAAGAAACTTCCCTAAATTTGTTACAAGATTATACTTTCTTGCGTAATATCCATCAATCCAATCTGTAGCCGAAGCAACAATAAAAATAAGTGCCCCAACTAAATGTTGAATTGGTAAATCAACATCACCAATTGTGTATGAGCCCCAATCAAATGGCGCTAACATAATTACCATAAAAATTGGAATTAAGAAGATTCTAGATATTGTAATTTTATTTGGTAAATTCACAGCTATTCCTCCATCATATCAAAAACATTTGTTCATTGAAAAAAGTCATCGAAGCGATGACTGTTATTGTGCAGGTTGCTCTATCCCTTGGTTTTTTATCACCAATCTTTGGTGAAGTTCTTTTTCTGGATCCAATGGATAAGCGACCACTTGGCCATTCAGTTTAACTTCAACATTCGTTGCATTTCCAATATTAAGTCGCACTTCTTTTACTGTTGATACATTATGTTTTTCTACTTGGCCCTCTTGTACTGTAGTGTTTAGAATTTCGTTCCCCGCATCATCTTTAACATCTACATAACTCGCACCTTTACCCGATATTTCCAGTTCTAATGTTTTATTGTTATGAATTTCCAAAGTAGATACTTTACCAGTTGTTCCAACTACTCTTACTTCTTGTTGTCCAGTTGGTTGTGCGGGTTGTTCTTCTTTCTTTGGCTCTTCTTTCTTTGGTTCCTCTTTTTTCGGCTCTTCCGCTTTCACTTCTTCTTTCTTCGTATCTAACGGAGAGTTTTCCGCTTTTTTAACTTCAATTTTCTCACTTTGAGCATTCGGAACTTTCTCATCACCTTTTCCAGTTAACGCTTGGAAAACAAACCAAATTACCACTCCAAATGCGATTACTAACAACGCAACTAAAATTTTTGGCATATGATCTGCAATTGGCCATGATGAAGATTTTTGCATTGTTTCTTGTGTTTTTTGTCCTGTTGATACTTGTGGAACGTCGCGTTTTTCAGATTGTGGTATCGTACTCTGATATTCTACAAGCAGTTCCTCTCCATTTAAGCCAACCGCATCTGCGTATTGTTTAATGAATGCACGCGCATAAAAAGCTCCTGGCAATACATCATAATTGCCTTCCTCAATCGCTACTAAATGACGTTTTTGAATTTTTGTAACCTCATGCAGCTGATCAATAGACAAGCCTTTCGTTCCTCTTGCTTCTTTCAGCTTTTGTCCTAATTCTGTCACTACTAACACCTCAATATTTCTTTAAAAGTCAAACATAGAGAAATTATTTTGCGTACCTTGCTCAATTTCATCTACTAAATTATATTGAATTTCTTCATCATAATCGTTACGCAACTCGATAATATAATCAAAATCATCCAATGTGTATTCTGATTGACTCACAAATACGTCAGGATGTTCCACAACTTTCGTTGCAGGTAATCTCATAATTTCACGAACAAGCTGCCAATGCCTTTCGTTAGCACGCTTTGTTGACACGATTCCATCTAAGATGAAAATATTGTCGTCGCTATACTCATCCTCAATCAATTGACTACGAACAGTTTGCTTAATAAGAGTAGATGATACAAATAACCATCTTTTATTTGCACAAACACTTGCGGCAACAATGGATTCTGTTTTTCCGACACGAGGCATTCCTCGTATCCCGATTAGTTTATGACCTTCTTTTTTCATTATTTCAGCCATAAAGTCTACAAGCAACCCTAATTCATCACGTACAAATCGAAATGTCTTCTTATCATCTGCATCTCGTTGTATGTACCTACCATGTCTAACCGCTAGCTTATCTCTTAGCTTTGGCGGACGATATTTCGTTACCGTTATGTTATCCATCGTATTTAAAATTGATTCAAGTCTAGAGATTTGCTCTTGATTATCACACATAAGGAGTAATCCACGTCGTGCATTATCTACACCATTAATTGTGACAATATTAATGCCGAGCATACCGATTAACGAAGAAACGTCACCAAGCAAGCCAGGTCGGTTTTTATGTATTTCATATTCAAAATACCATTCAATCATCCAAGATCACTCCCCTTGCTTACTTTACACCTACGTACTATATTATATGATTTCACCTTAATAGGGAAGCTAAATGTATAATCTAACCCGCGTTATTATTATACAAAAAAAATAGAGAGGAGAATCTCCTCTCTATTTTTTACTTATGTTGTACAAACTTCACCATTAAGTTTGCGATTGTATGTTGCTCTTGTTCATCAGCAACTTTCCAAAGCTCAGACAATAATTTCTCTTGATCGTTGCGCGCTTCTACTTCATTTGCTAAATAATCACCAACACGAAATGCCATATCTGATACAGCACTACCATCAAGACCTTTTCCTGATGCTTGCTCTAAACGTTCTCCTAAAAAGCTCTTCCATTGATCAAAATTATCTAAAACTGACATGTTTAAGCACCTCACTACTTAGTAATAGAATCATGCTTAATTTGTACAGTTTTTTATTTTTTATGTAAGAATTTTTTATGTAAGAATTTTTTAGCAATGCCAACCGCCATTCACTCCGATAATTTGTCCAGTTATGTAAGATGCACCTGGTGATACGAGGAATGACACTGTTTTCGCTACTTCTTCTGGTAGTCCCAACCTGCCTAACGGAATCTCTTCAGCAATTTCATTCTTATCCTCTTCTGAAAATACATGTAACATTTCCGTTTCAATCGCACCTGGCGCCACCGCATTCACTCTTACTCCACTTAATGAAACTTCTTTCGCTAAAGCTTTCACATATGAATTTTGCGCACCTTTTACCATCGAGTAAAGTACTTCACATGACGCGCCAATTTGGCCCCATATAGACGAAACAAGTACAATATTGCCACTTCTCCGCTGAATCATAGATGGCAATGCCATTGATAATAATTTATAGATACTCTTCACTTGAAGTTCTACCATAAAATTCAATTCGTCGTTCGTTACATCTGTTACGAGTCCAAATATACTCTTCCCAGCTGCATATACGATAACATCAAGAGGATGTTCAATTTGTTCCCACAATCGCTCCGCTCCATCAGCAGAAGCTAAATTCGCTTGAACGGGAATCACTTCACCGCATTCTTTCTGCAACTCATTCACTTTCTCTTCCCCGTTATTATAATGAACATATACTGTATATCCATCTTGAATTAATTGTTTTGAAATAGCAGAGCCAATCCCTCCGCTCCCTCCAGTTACTAATGCATACTTTTTCATAAATTCCCTCTCTTATCTCTACAAACTCATTTTCATACAACTAAATAATACCCTCATCTTATCATTTCTTTATGACAAGATGAGGGTATTTTTATAAAACCTTTTATTTCTTCGGTAAAACCTGACAAACGCTCATTCTTTCTTCTGATAATAATGTTTTCGCTACTTCTTGTAAATCTTGAACAGTTACCCCTTCTAATACCGTTAATGCTTCAAACAGACTCGATTCATTAAATGCATATCGTGTAAACTGATTCGCAATATATTCCGGTGAATTCAATGAGCGTAAAAATCCACCTATTTTCTTTTTCTTCACTCGTTCTAATGCTGCCTCATCTAATTGATCATAATTTGTCTTTAATAATATACCTTTCAAACGCTCTTGTAGCTCATCAGGTTGCTTCGTATCGCCGCCTACCATTGCAAAACCGAAGTTATTCTCTTCCGTATAATCATACGAGAACGAATCATCAATTAATCCTTCATTATATAAAGATTCGTAATGAACGGAGCTTTTTCCAAATAAATAATCTAAAAGTAACGTAAGCGCAATTTCTTGTTTTAAAAGAGCTTTTCCTTTTTCTTTTAAATTTGTCGCTTTAATACCCACTAAACATTTCGGTGTTTGTACAGGCATTGAAATAATTTTCTTCTTTTCATTTACCGCATCTGGTTCTTCTTCAAATGAACGTACAATTTCCGGCTGATTTTTATAGTCTTTTTTCGCTTGATTTTCACGCACTAAATCCATTGTTTTCTCTGGATCAATTGCGCCCACAACAAATAGTAACATATTGCTCGGATGATAAAACGTTTCATAACACTCGTATAATAGGTCTTTCGTAATTTTACTAATAGACTCGATTGTCCCTGCAATATCAATTTTAATTGGATGTTTTACAAATAAGCTATCAATTAACCCAAAGTATAAGCGCCAATCCGGATTATCTTGGTACATTTGAATTTCTTGCCCGATAATCCCCTTCTCTTTCTCAACTGTTTTTTCAGAGAAGTATGGTTCTTGTACGAAGTTTAACAATGTATTTAAATTTTGTTCTACATTTGATGTACATGAAAAAAGGTAAGCTGTTCTTGTGAAAGATGTGAAAGCATTTGCTGATGCTCCTTGTTTACTAAACAATTGGAAAGCATCGTGATCTTCTTTTTCAAATAATTTATGCTCAAGAAAATGAGCAATTCCATCTGGCACACGAATCATTTCTTCTTTACCTAGTGGTACGAATGTATTATCCATAGAACCATATTTTGTCGTAAACGTTGCAAATGTTTTATTAAATCCTTGCTTCGGTAAAATATATACATCTAATCCATTAGGAAGTTTTTCATAATAGAGTGTCTCTTTTAATTGCTCATAAACAATTTTCTCCATTTATTCTCCCTCCGTTCCTTGTAAAAAGTAAATTGTATCTAGTTCAATATTTTTAGCAACTTTCACAATTTCTTCTTTCGTCACACTTTCAATACCTGTAAGCCATTCTTCAACTGGACGCGTACGGTCTGAAATAATGCCATGATACAGCATTTCCACAAATCCGCGCGGTGTATCAATCGCCTCTAATATTTGATTTTGAATGACACTTTTCGTTTGATGCATCTCTTCTTCAGAAAAATCACCATTTTGCATCGCTAGCATTTGTTCTTTAATAATCTCAACAGCTTTTTCATAATTTTTCGCTTCGATCCCTGACATGACAAACAATAAGCCTTTATGACTTTCAAAGCGGGATGCTGCATAGTACGCTAAACTATTTTTTTCACGAACGTTAACGAATAACTTCGAATGAGAAAATCCTCCAAACAATCCATTGAACAATTGCAGTGCAAAATAATCTTCATCTTTATACGTAATAAACGTACGATAACCGATGTGTAATTTACTTTGTTTTAATTCTTGTTGTTCAACTACTTCTTTTTCTTCATTATTTCTCTTATGAAGAAGTACATTTCTTTCTCTGGCAGGACGCGTTGAAATAGAAAAATACTTACTTACAAGATCCACTGCGTTTTCTGAAATATCACCAATAATGTATAGATCCATTTCATCCTCTGCTAACACTTTTTGATAATATTGATACAAACTTTCATTTGTAATAGAAGAAACACTCTCTTTTTTCCCATTTGCACTTAAACGATACGGTTCTACTTTACACATTTCTTCAATTAAACGCTCGTTTGCATAGCGCATTTTATCATCGTACGTAGCTTCAATTCGTTGCAAGAGCGCTCTCTTTTCACTTTCTACGATAGAAGGTAGAAAACCATTCCCCTCTGTCGCTGGATGCAAAACGATATCCGATAACATAGAAAGTGCTTTTTCAAATAACGGTGGTGCATCATGTAAATAAACTTCATTTGCAATGTCTACATAAATAGAGATAATATGGTCTTCTCCTTTTTTACTTACATCTACTGCCAAAGAAGATCCATATAATTCTTCTAAATATTGACGAAGACGAATTACAGAAGGAAGCTTTTCTGTCGCACTTTGCAATACGTATGGCAATAGGGCACGCTCTGTCACCGTCTCCTCATTTAAAGGTGCCTTAAAACGAAATACAAAAGTATTTGTTTTATATTTATCAGTTGGAATAATATGTACTCGCAAGCCACCTAACTCATGTAACTGTTGTTCCATTAGTTTCATTTATAGCCCTCCTTTACGTATGTAGGAATATTCCTCTTCAATATACAGTTTTTAGAAATAAAAAATCAACTTTTCTTCCTCACTATACTTACATTAACCTCTTTCTAAAAACTTGAATATGTAAGGAACATAGTAAAATTCCGTATTAAATATAGTCTATGTAAAAAAGCCCGCACTAATGTGCGAGCTTTTTTATACTTATCGTTTCCCTTTTTCATAAGGCGTTCCTAATGCTTTCGGAGCTTCAGAACGACCTACAAAACCAACAAGTGCTAATATTGTGAATACATACGGTAATATCGTTAATAAAACACTCGGAATTTGATCTAATACAGGAATTGTTCCACCTGTTACACTTAACGATTGTGCAAAACCAAAGAATAGAGCTGCACCTAATGCACCTAGTGGATTCCACTTCCCAAAGATCATAGCAGCTAATGCTAAGAAACCTTGTCCAGTAATAGTTGCCCCTGAGAAGTTATTAGAAATTGACATTGCAAAAATTGCTCCACCAATTCCAGCAAACACACCTGATATACAAACACCAATATAGCGCATTTTATATACGTTAATCCCCATCGTATCAGCTGCCATTGGATGCTCACCAACCGCACGAAGACGAAGACCGAACGGTGTTTTATAAATAATATACCAAACAACGAAAGCTAAAATAATAGCAATATACGATGTTATTGGTACGTTAGAGAAGAATATTTTCCCTAAAACCGGAATATCCGAAAGGCCTGGAATATCAATCTTTTCAATACGGTACTGAATAAAGTCAGTCTGTCCTTTATCAAAAATCTTCTTAATTGCAAATACCGTTAATCCAAGAGCTAAGAAGTTAATCGCTACACCACTTACAACTTGATCCGCTCGGAATGTAATAGATGCTACCGCATGAAGTAATGCAAACAACCCACTACCAATCGCCGCAAATAATAACGCAATCCACGGAGTCATCGTTCCCCAAGTATCACCCATTAATAAGTTTGTAACAACTCCAATAAATGCACCAAATAGCATCAGTCCTTCTAATCCGATATTTACAACACCCGATCGTTCACTAAATACGCCACCTAGTGCTGTAAAAATTATAGGTGCTGATGTATATAACGTACCCGTCACAAGAATGGCTAATATATCTACAAAGCTCATTTATTTCCCCTCCTTGCTCATGCGTGTAAGCGCCCATCTTAACACATAACTACATGCAACAAAGAAGATGATACATGCAATAATTACATTAATAAGCTCTGATGGTACATCTGCCTCAAAGTTCATTTGAGGGGAAGCACTTTTCAAACCACCAAATAATAAAGCTGAAAGGATAATACCAAACGGATTATTCCCTCCAAGTAAGGCTACGGCAATCCCGTCAAATCCTACTCCTGTAAACGAAGACATCGCTGTCATACTTTGGAATGTCCCTAACCCTTCCATCGCTCCACCAATCCCCGCAAATGCACCAGCAATTGTCATAGAGAATACTACATTGCGAGAAACTTTCATACCAGCATATTTGGAAGCATGTTGATTAAATCCTACCGACTTTAATTCATAACCTAAAGTTGTTCGATCTAATAAGAACCACATTAAAATAGCGATTAAAATTGCTACAACAATTCCCCAGTGAAGACGCGAACCGTCAGTAATGGTAGCAAGCCAGTCTGAAGATAAGGACGCACTCTCTTTGATGTCGTATGTTTTATCATTACCTTCGTGCAAGAAACGCTTAATAATGTCATATGTTACGTATAACGCAATATAGTTCATCATAATTGTTACAATAACTTCATTAACTTGAAATTTCCCCTTTAAATATCCAGGGATGAAACCCCAAATTCCACCTACCAATGCTGCAAATAAAATTGATAACGGAATGTGAAGAACAGCTGGTAGCGAAACTGCATAACCGAACCAAACTGCCGCAAGCCAACCAACTAGCAATTGCCCCTCTACCCCGATATTAAATAAACCTGTACGAAATGCAAATGCCACTGATAAGCCGGCAAGAATAAGCGGTATCATTGTACGAAGCGTTTCACCGATTGCACTTGGACTACCGAACATTCCCGTCCAAAGTGCACTATAACCAACTATTGGATCATAGCCACTTACTAGCATTACAATCGCTCCGACAAGTAAGCCGAAAATAACGGATAGTACTGGGACTAAAATATTTATCGTTCGTTCTGTTAAAAGTTTTTTAGCCATTTGTACCCACCTGCTCCTTCTTTGTTCCTCCAGCCATTAACAATCCAAGCTGTTGTTCATTCGTTTCTTTCGCATCAACAATTGCTACGATTTTCCCTTCATAAATAACAGCAATTCGGTCACTAACATTTAAGATTTCATCTAACTCTAGAGATAAAAGTAATACACCTTTTCCTTTATCCCTTTGCTCTATTAATCTCTTATGAATAAATTCAATTGCTCCTACATCTAAACCACGTGTTGGCTGTGCCGCGATTAATAAATCTGGATCACGGTCTACTTCACGTGCAATAATTGCTTTTTGTTGATTCCCCCCAGATAAAGCGCGCGCTAACGTTTGCTCACTAGGTGTACGTACATCAAACTGTTCAATAAGCGCCTTTGCTTTTTCTGTAATTTTACTAAAATTTAAAATCCCTTTCTTTGAAAACGGATTTTTATAGTAAGTTTGCAGAACGATATTATCTCTAACAGAAAAATCAAGAACGAGGCCGTGTTTATGACGATCTTCTGGAATATGACCAATTCCTTCTTCTGTTATCCTTCTAACAGGCCAATTTGTTATTTCTTTTCCTTTAATTGCAATAGAACCTGACTCAACTTTTCGTAAACCAGTAATTGCTTCTATTAATTCACTTTGTCCGTTTCCATCAATCCCTGCAATTCCAACAATTTCTCCCGCACGAACAGTTAAGTCAAGGCCTTTTACAGCAGGTAGTTGACGTGCATCGTGAACAACAAGGTTTGCAATTGAAAGTACCTCTTCTTTTGGCTTCGCGTCTATTTTTTCTGTTTTAAAATTCACTTGACGTCCGACCATTAATTCTGCAAGTTTATTTTCATCCGTATTTGCAACGTCAACCGTTCCAATCCCTTTTCCTTTACGAATAATCGTACAACGATCGCAAACTTCCATAATTTCTTTCAACTTATGTGTAATAAGAACGATAGATTTTCCTTCTTGCACAAGCTTTTTCATAATTTGAATTAGCTCATGAATCTCTTGCGGTGTTAACACAGCTGTCGGTTCATCAAATATTAAAATTTCTGCCCCACGGTAAAGTGTTTTTAAAATCTCAACACGCTGTTGCATACCAACTGAAATATCTTGTATTTTCGCATATGGATCTACAGCTAATCCGTATTGTTCAGACAGTTTTTGAATCTCTTTAGCAGCTTCCTCAACAGCAATTTTCCCTTTTTTCTTCGGTTCATTTCCGAGAATAATATTCTCTGTAACTGTAAAATTATGAACAAGCATAAAGTGCTGATGAACCATTCCAATACCAAGGTCATTTGCCACATTCGGATTGGTAATGTTTACAGACTTTCCTTTAATTTTAATTTCACCTTTTTCTGGTTGATACAAACCAAATAGTACATTCATCAATGTGGATTTCCCTGCACCATTTTCTCCAAGTAAAGCATGTATTTCTCCTTGCTTTACTTGCAGCGTAATATCATCATTCGCTACAATGCCTGGGAATACTTTCGTAATGTTATTCATCTCAATTACGTATTCCATTGTGTTCCTCCTTTTAACAGGGAACATTCCCTATTACACTATTAACTTATTAAGCAATTTGGAAGTTTTATACATACAAAGGTTAGTTCTATGAACTAACCTTTGCTATTTCTCTATTTATTTTTTTAGAGAAGCTTCATATTCTTTATACTCTTTATCTGTAGCTGGCACTTTAATTTCACCATCTGTAATTTTCTTTTCAAACTCTTCTATTTTTGTTAAAATTTCAGGGTTAACTTTTTTCACGTTGTCAGTTGTTTTCGCTATACCAACACCGTCATCTTTTAAGCCAAACGCTTCTACTTTACCGCCTTTTAATTTACCATCTTTCGCTTCTTGTGCTACTTTTTCAACAGCGATATCTACACGTTTTACCATTGAAGTTAATGTTACGTTTTCAGGCATACCTTCTTGATTTTGGTCACGGTCAACACCGATTACCCAAACATTTTCACCTTTTTTCTTACGATTTTTCGCTTCAGTGAATACACCGTTACCTGTACCACCAGCAGCATGATAAATTACATCTACACCTCGACCATACATTGCTGAAGCAAGAACTGTACCTTTTTCAGGTTTATCAAATGCTTCTGCATATTCAGATACGATTTCAATGTTTGGATTTACTGCCTTTGCACCAGCTTTAAATCCATTTTCGAATTTACTAATTAAATCACTCTTCATTCCACCAACAAATCCTACTTTATTCGATTTTGTTGACATAGCTGCTACCGCACCTACAAGGAATGATCCTTCATGGTCTTTAAATGTAATACTTGTTACGTTCGGTGCTTCTACAACCGTATCAACGATTGCGAATTGTTGTTTTGGAGATTCTTTTGCAACTTCTTTAATTGCACCTTCTAATTTATAACCGATTCCGAAAGATAAATCATACTTATCTTTTGAAAATTTCTTTAAGTTTGGAATATAATCTGCTTCTTTTTCAGACTGTAGGTAACGATAATTTGTCTTTTCTTTTAATCCATTATCTTTACCAAACTTTTTCAAACCTTCCCAAGAAGATTGGTTGAATGATTTATCATCAACCCCCCCAACATCCGTTACCATACCAACTTTGAAGTCTTTATCTTCTTTCTTGTCACTGCTCGCCTTATCCGAGTTACCACATGCACCTAACACCGTGCTTGCTGCTAATGTTAATGATAATAAAAGACCTGTTTTTTTCTTCATACTAGAAACCCCTCCTGAAATGAATTGTCTATTTTTTTATACGCTGCTGTCCCTAACTTCTTGCTGTCACCTCCCTAAAAAGGAACTCACCTACATACGTTTTCTTAATACGTGGAAGCTAAACTTATCAGCTCTAAAGTAATTAATAGAATATAAGATTGGCTCATCATTTTGATCATAGTGCATTTGTTTTAAAACTAGCAGTGCCGTTTCTGGTTCACATTCTAAAATCGGTGAGATTTTCGGATGGTAGCCAATTGGCTCAATGTGAGCAACTGCGTATGTGATACGTTTGTGCGTGTTGTTATGTATCACTGTAAGCAATGATTCTTCGTTGTATCCCGATAAATCTGGTAAGATTTCTTTTGCAAGTTTATCGATACAATATACAACAGGTTCCCCATCTGCTGTACGCACACGCTCAATCATTACTGCATTAAAACCATCTTCACTATTAAACTTCTCTTTTTCTTCTTCTGTTAAACTTGTTGTAGATGATGATAAAAAGATAGTTCCTGGTGTTTTCCCCACACTAGAAATCATATCTGTAATACTAGAAAGTTGTTCAATCCCAGAAGAAAATAACGGCTTTGCATTTACAAATGTTCCTACACCATGTCTACGAATGACAACATTTTCTTCTTCTAAAATACGCAGTGCTTCCCTTAAAGTCGCCCTACTTACACCAAGTTCTTTCGCTAAATCAAACTCTGATGGTAACTTTTGTCTTTCTTTGTAAGCTCCATCTTTAATTTTTTCTTTGATGTGATCAATCACCCGTAAATATAGGTGACGACTATCGGATTTTACTGACATAAGACTCCCCCGCATTTCAATTATTCGACCTCTGATGTAAGACTTCTTTTCTCTTTTTTCAACTTACAACATAATAAAAATTGCTAAATACTAAAAATAAGCATAATTGTCGAATAAATATTAATAATTTTTTAAGATGAAATTTTCACTCTTTACTGCATAAAAAAAACTTTGTACCATAAACATTCCTCATTTCGAGAAAAAGTTCGGCACAAAGATCTCTTACATCCTTTGTTACACACTTTTCCCCTCATAGTCCAGCAATTCATGGTTGCTAGGTAGAAACTTATGGACCTTATCTCCAAGATTATATGAGGCAGTGATTCTTTTCGAAGTAATCTTACCACTTGCTCTCATACGTGTCAACAAAATTTAACATTTTTCTACATTAAATATCGAACGTTCGCAAAAAACCAAACCAAAGCATTCGTATTCTAAAGAATCAGCTTAAATGTAAGCCCTTTCTTCATTGCTGAATATAGTATATAACAAAACCAGCATATAAAAAAGCCTAATTGTAAAAACAATTAGGCTTTTTTTATGAACTTTTTTCTTGCACATCATTAATGAGCACTTCTCGTGGTTTACTACCTTCATACGGACCTACTACACCATTCATTTCCATTGCATCAATTAAACGGGCAGCTCGCGTATAACCTACTCTAAATCTACGTTGCAGCATAGAAACAGATGCTGTTTGCATTTCCACTACGAGCTGAACCGCTTCATCGTATAATTCATCTTCTACTTCCTGTTTCGTATCAGGGACATCTTGTGGAATCATATCTTCTTGATATTGCGCTTTTTGCTGACCAATAACATATTCTACAACTCTCTCAACTTCATCATCTGATAAAAACGCACCTTGTACACGTACAGGCTTCGATGCACCAATTGGTATAAACAACATATCTCCACGACCTAGTAGTTTCTCTGCACCACCGCCGTCAAGAATTGTACGAGAATCTGTTTGAGAAGATACAGCGAATGCAATACGCGATGGAATATTTGCTTTAATAACCCCCGTAATTACATCAACTGATGGACGCTGTGTTGCGATAATTAAATGAATGCCAGCCGCACGAGCCATTTGTGCTAGACGCATAATCGCATCCTCTACATCCGATGAAGCAACCATCATTAAATCTGCTAACTCGTCCACAATTACGACAATATAAGGTAATTCCGGTTGTTTCGCTTCTGATTGACTATTATGCTCTTTTATATAGTCATTATATCCTTCAATATTTCGCGTGCCACTATGAGCAAATAACTCATAACGGCGCTCCATTTCACTCACAACTTTTTTCAATGCTTGTGATGCTTTTTTCGGATCAGTTACAACTGGTGTTAATAAATGAGGAACACCGTTATATACATTTAACTCTACCATTTTCGGATCAATCATCATTAATTTTACTTCATGTGGTTTTGCACGCATTAAAATACTAACAATAATTCCGTTAATACATACACTTTTCCCGCTACCTGTTGCACCGGCTACTAGTAAATGGGGCATTTTATTTAAACGCGCTAATACAGCTTCACCTGTAATATCTCGTCCAAGACCGATTAACAGCTTCTCTTCTGGATGATTATTAGCCTTAGAATCAAGAACTTCTCTAAGCGTTACCATAGAAACTTCTGAGTTCGGAACTTCAATCCCTACAGCTGATTTCCCGGGAATTGGTGCTTCAATACGAATATCTTTCGCAGCTAAAGCAAGTGCTAAATCATCACTTAAACTAACGATTTTGCTCACCTTTACTCCCATATCAGGATATACTTCATATTTTGTAACTGCAGGACCTCTATGTACTTTCGTTACTTTCGCTTTCACTCCAAAGCTTTGGAATGTACGTTCTAATTTACGAGCATTCTCATAAATTTCCGCATTTTCATTTGTAACTTGCTTATTCTTTGGAAATTTCAATATATCAAGTGCAGGAAGCTTGTAATCTTTGTTTTCTACATTTGAAAATTGCATAGGAGGAGCTTGTGTTTCTCCCTCTAGCGATTCAACGATTTTTTCTCCACGCTTTTTCTTCGGCTCTTCAATTGGCGGGGCCTCTTCGATAAATGGTGAAGCGATTAACTCTTCTTCCTCTACTTCAATTCGTTTATCCTCTTCTTCATTTACTGGATAATTCTCAGTAAAATTTGAAATAATCGGAGGATCAATTGAGATTTCTTCCATCGGCTCAACAATCTCTTCTTGTTCTGCAGCACGTTTGCTCCTTGTGCTTCTTGTTGTTTTTTTCTTTTCTGTTTGTTCAGCCTTCCTTTTGGATCTCCAATCTTTATAATCCCCTTGCATTACTTCAAATTGACTTCTAAGGATTCTTCCTACAGGGGCAAGTACTTCCCCAATATGCTTATTTGTTATACAAAGTATGCCGAGAATCACTAAAATAATTCCAATAATATAGGCTCCTACTTCATCAAATAAGAAGTAACATGTCGCGAACATAAGCGCACCAAACATACCACCGCCTAAATGAACGCTATCTGGACCCTTTTTCATTTCAAGAAAGAAGTTATCTTTCGTACTCACAATAACAGAAGTATTTTGCACTGCTCCATCTTTCGTAAGAAGGTTAAATAATGTAATATGACTAAACATTAATATCGCCAATACTATTAAATAAAAACCGATTAACCGTTTATTTAAAAGGTTCGGCCATCCACGTTTGATAACAAACGAAACCGATAAAGCTATTACACCTAACACACCAATTATGTACCACTCACCAAAGAAGAAGCGAAAAAATAACACAAACGATTTGCCTACAACACCTAGCTGTAAAATCGTAATGATTGAAAGTGCAAAAAGAGTTAAACCGACGATTTCATAATACAAAGTTGGCTTTATCGTGCGTCTTGCTTTTGCCTTCGTCCCTCTTTGCTTTTGTTTTGCCATTTCTTCACCTCGTGTTCTACATGTAAATAGGGATTCCTTAAAAAAGCCCTATTTACATATCTGTTTTCTCTATTTTTTCAGGTCTTACATCTTCTATTTTTACACTTCTTGTAAATTGTTAAATAAACAGAAGAAAGCAGCCCTCTCATGGCTGCTCAACCGTCTTGTTTTTTATATTATACCATAGCTTCTAAACAAAATCCTTCTTTTTGCTAAAAGGTTATTTTCTGACCAGGCTCAAACTCTAAGTAGTGAAGCGGATCCGTACTTAACACACGTACAATAGAATAACAACCATGTTCTTCTTCAGAAACCATTAATTCAACACCGTTTATATTTATAACTTTTTGACTTTCACATTGCGAATAATCGGCTGGATATATAAGTTGCTCTGGCATAATTGTATATAAAATCATTGTAACATTGTCCCTTCTGTACTATCATCCCCGCGAGCATCTATTAATTCGTTCAATTTTCGAATCGCATTTCCAATACCACCGACATCATCTATAAGACCATATTTTACTGCATCTCCACCAATTACATTCGTCCCAATATCTCGCGTCAAATTCCCTTTCGCAAACATTAGCTCTTTAAAACGATCTTCCGTTACTTTCGAATGCTTCGTCACAAACCGTATAACTCTTTCTTGCATTTTATCTAAATACTCAAATGTTTGCGGCACACCTATAACAAGACCTGTTAAACGAATGGGATGAATTGTCATCGTCGCAGTTTCAGCAATAAATGAATAATCCGTAGAGACAGCAATTGGTACACCGATAGAATGTCCCCCGCCCAGAACAAGAGATACTGTTGGTTTCGAAAGCGAAGCTACCATCTCAGAAATTGCTAACCCTGCTTCAACGTCACCACCAACTGTATTTAATATTAAAAGCAAACCTTCAATTTTTGGATTTTGTTCTATCGCAACAATTTGCGGAATGATATGCTCATATTTTGTTGTTTTGTTTTGTGGTGGTAACTGAACATGGCCTTCCACCTGCCCAATGATTGTTAAACAATGAATACGTGATTCATTCATTTGTGGTACATTCGTTTGCCCTAGCTGTTGAATTTTTTCCACTATTGAAGCTTCTTTCCCCGTTTCTTTCGGCTCAGCCTCTTTCCCTTCATTTGTATAACGATCACGTTCTGTCATATCGCATCCCCTTTCACTCGTATATCACTATTATTTCTTAAGTTATAAATTTCATTCGATAGAGTTAAAAAAGAAAAAAGATCACCCGTAAAGGTGATCTTTTTTATACTTCCATAATAATTGGTAAAATCATAGGTTTTCTCTTTGTCTCTTCGTACAAGAACTGCCCTAATAATTCACGAATATTTTGTTTTAACATTGACCATTCAATTGAATACTCTTTAATCGATTGCTCAACAATCATACGTACAATCTCTGTAGAGCGGTCAATTAACGCTTCTGATTCACGAACATACACAAAACCACGTGAAATGATTTCTGGACCAGAAATAATTTTCTTTTCATCTTTACCAAGTGTTACAACAACTACTAATATTCCATCTTGAGATAACATTTTTCTATCTCGAAGAACGATATTACCAACGTCACCTACACCTAATCCATCAATTAACACATTACCAGCTTGTACTTTGCCAACTAAGTTTGCTTCATCGTCACCAAAAGCAATCACATCGCCTTTTTCTACGATAAAGATATTTTCTCTTGCAATACCTACATCTTCAGCTAAATATGCATGTGCTTTTTGCATACGGAACTCACCATGTACGGGTACAAAATACTTCGGTTTCATTAAATTTAACATTAACTTTAATTCTTCTTGGCTACCATGACCTGAAACGTGAACTTTTCTTTCGCCATAGTAAACAACCTCAGCTCCAGCTCTAAATAACAAGTCAATAATTTTCGATACAGATATTTCATTACCCGGAATTGGAGAAGCCGCAATAATAACCGTATCACCTTTACGAATTGAAATTTGTTTATGAGCTTGCTTCGCCATTCTAGAAAGGGCTGCCATCGGTTCACCTTGGCTACCTGTCGTTAAAATAGCTACCTTTTTCTCTGGGAAATTGTCTACTTCTTGTAGTGAAATAACCATACCTTCTGGAACATCTAAATAACCAAGACGTCTTGCGATATCTACTACTTTCACCATACTACGTCCTACAACTGCTACTTTTCGTCCTGTTTCAGCAGCTGCATCAAATACTTGTTGAATACGATGTACATTTGATGCAAATGAAGCAACGATAATACGTCCTTCTGCGCCGTAGAACACTTTAGAAATTTCTACACCAACTTCTTTTTCAGAGCCTGTATAGCCTGGACGCTCAGCATTTGTACTATCAGATAATAAGCACAGTACGCCTTCATTTCCGATTTGTGCCATTTTCCCAAGGTCTGCTCCACTATTTCCAATTGGAGTTTGATCAAATTTAAAGTCTCCTGTATATACGATCGCACCTTTTGATGTATGGAAACAAACACCAACAGAATCTGGAATACTATGTGTCGTTCCAAAGAATGACACCGTTGTAGTATTGAACTCTACTGTTGAATTTGAATCGATTGTTTTTAAGTCTACACGGCCTAACATACCAGCTTCGCCAAGTTTTTCTTGTATAAGTCCCACTGTTAATTTCGTTGCATACACTGGAATTGATAATTTACGAAGTACGTAAACAATACCACCAATATGATCTTCATGACCGTGAGTAATAAATAAACCTTTTACTCGCTCTTGGTTTTCCACTAAATATGTAATATCAGGAATAACGATATCAATTCCAAACATTTCATCTCCCGGGAACATTAACCCTGCATCTACAATAAAGATTTCAGAATCAATTTCAACACAATACATGTTTTTCCCGATTTCACCTACTCCACCAAGAGCAAATACTTTAACAGACTCATTCTCTTTTCTCTTCATGTTGTTGCCTGGTTTAAAAATCTTTCAAACACTGATTTCACTAAAATTGCAGAGACACCAGGGGAAACTCTACAACCACCATATATTCACCGTCCAAGACGAATGTCCTTACCGTTATGCGATATCATGTCCTTGTTTATTTTTTAAACCAGGTTTCACCTCTCTTTCATTATATAAATCAAATATCTTATTCGATATGATATGAAAATGTAATTAAATTATAATTTTTACCAATTTTGCTAAGCATACCCGTACTAAGCTACTTAGCCATATTATACCTGATACAAGAAATAGAACACAAGTTAAATCGTGCGAAAGAAAAAGTAAAAGAACGGAATGA
This sequence comes from Bacillus cereus, assembly GCF_007678085.1. Classification (GTDB taxonomy): domain Bacteria; phylum Bacillota; class Bacilli; order Bacillales; family Bacillaceae_G; genus Bacillus_A; species Bacillus_A cereus_BE. Next base: position 437,874 of record NZ_VEDW01000004.1, read on the forward strand.
CAACAAAAGCATCGAACGTATTTCCTTTATATTTAATCCGATTTTGTATTCCATATTTTTTTAAAGAAATAGCCATAAATACGCTAAATTTATTTCATAATATAGATTTTCAAGACTTATTTTTCTAGAATCGAACAAAAATACTTATAGAATGAAGTTTTTTTATGAATTACGTCATATTCGAAGGGATTTCTCTAAAAAACAAAATCGATAGTTTATTATGTTTATACAAATGTTTATTCTATAATTACTATGTTTTTTGATTCATTTAATGGGGAACGATTATTTTCTTATACATGTCGCAATTTATACTGAAGAAACGGTTAATGATCTTATAAGAACACATATATGTAAGAAAGAGTGGGGATGATTTTCTTACCATAAAAAAATGACCTAGTTCTACACTAGGTCATTTTTTATTAACGAGGGATAGATTGCATAACAGATTGTAACGTTACTCTTTCTTCTTCTGTTAATGGAAGAAGTGGTAAACGTACAGAACCTACATCTAATCCAACCATTTGTAACGCTGTTTTTACTGGCGTTGGGCTTGGGGCCATAAATAATGAATCCGTTACTCTTACAAGTAATTGATGTAATTTTTGCGCCTTTTTAAATTCTCCTGCTTGGAATGCTGCAATCATTTCTTGCATTTCATTTCCAATCACATGAGATGCTACAGAAACGATACCTTTCGCTCCAACTGCCATAGCCGGTAACGTTAAACCGTCATCACCGCTGTATACTGCAAAGTCGTCCGCTGTTTTTTCAATGATTTCTGTCATTGTTAACACATCGCCGCCTGCATCTTTAATCGCAACAATGTTTTCTATTTCTGATAAACGAACAACTGTATCAACGGAGATTTGTACAATAGATCGTCCTGGAACGTTATATAGCATAACCGGAAGCGGCGTGCTTTCAGCAATTGCTTTAAAGTGCTGATACATTCCTTCTTGACTCGGTTTGTTATAATACGGTGCTACTAGCATTACTGCATCAACACCAACTTCTGTTGCCTTTTTAGTTAAGTCAATAGAAGCATGCGTATTATTGCTACCTGTTCCAGCGATTACGGGCACCCTTTTATCGACAACAGATACGACATGGCGATATAACGCTACTTTTTCTTCTGAAGTTAATGTAGGAGATTCTCCTGTCGTTCCTCCTACCACGATTGCTGTTGTACCGTTATCTATTAAATAATTTACCAATTTCGTTGTCTTTGCAAAATCGATATTTCCGTTTTTATCAAACGGAGTTACCATCGCGGTTGCAATTGTCCCAAAATCTATCATGGTCTCACTCCTTATTGTTCCAGTTGCTTTTCTTTTGAAAGCTCAAACGCACTATGTAATGCATTTACAGCCTCCACTAAATCCGTTTCTTTTACAAGAACCCAAATTGTCGTATGACTATCCGCCGATTGCAGAATTTGAATACCTTTTTCCGCTAAAGCTGTAACGATTTTCGCAGTAACCCCTGGGTATCCTGCCATTCCAGCTCCTACAATAGATACTTTTGCACAATGCTCTGTCACAATTGGCTCATATCCAAGGTTTTTTAATAATTCAACTGCACGACTTGATACACTATCACTCACTGTATAAGCTACCCCAGTAGGTGAAATGTTAATTAAATCGACACTGATTCCTTCATTCGCCATTTCTTTAAACACATGCTGCTGCAAATCATATGCTGTTTCTTTTGCAAGCACTTTAATTTGCGTCACATTTGACACATGAGCGATACCTGTAACAGGACGTTCTTCTACATCACGGCCTTTTGTAGCACCGTCCGATGCTGAAATAAGCGTACCTTCACTATCAGAATACGTAGAACGTACACGAAGTGGTACTTTGGCATGCATCGCAATTTCAACTGCACGTGGATGAACGACTTTTGCACCTTGGTAAGCCATGTTACAAATTTCGTTATACGTTACTGTTTGAAGATGACGTGCATCTTTTACAATACGAGGATCCGCAGTCATAACACCTTCTACATCTGTGAAGATATCGATATATTCAGCATGAAGCGCAACACCTAACGCTGAAGCTGAAGTATCGCTACCTCCGCGTCCAAGTGTTGTCGTATCACCTTTTTTCGTTTGCCCTTGGAATCCTGTAACGACGATTACATCTATATTTTCTAATTCTTCATGTATACGATCGCAATTCATTTCAATAATCTTAGCATTTGTAAAATCATCATTTGTGACAAAACCAGCTTGTGCACCATTTAGCGCTGCTGCTTTTATACCGTTCTCATTTAACATGTTAGAGAAGACGATTGCTGAGATTAACTCTCCGCATGATAATAATAAATCTTGCTCACGATTAGAAATGTGAGATTCCTCTTGATTTACAAGACTTAACAAAGTATCAGTTGCATATGGTTCACCTTTACGGCCCATAGCAGATACGACAGTAACTACTTTATAACCCGCATCTAGCGATTTTTTTATATGATGAAGCGCATGCTTACGTCCATTTTCATCACGTACGGATGTGCCACCAAATTTTTGAACAATAATTTTCATATTTTGCACCTTCTCTTAGCCGTTTACACTAATTGTAATTTTACTAAGCGCTCTGCAATTTGAACAGAATTCCATGCAGCGCCTTTTAATAAGTTATCAGATACGACCCAAAGATGGAATCCTTTATCGTTATTTAAATCTTTACGGATTCTTCCAACGAATACTTCGTTTTTACCTACTGCAGTAGCTGGCATTGGGTATAACTGCTCTTCTGGGTTATCTTGCAGAACGATACCTTCCGCATTTGCAAGTAAGCTCTTGAATTCTTCTACTGTTACGCCTTCTTTTTCTACTTCAATGTAAACAGACTCAGAGTGACCTGATACAACTGGTAAACGTACACATGTTGCCGCTACTTCTAATTCAGGCATATGCATAATTTTTTTCGTTTCATTAATCATTTTCATTTCTTCAAACGTAAATCCATTATCTTGGAATTTATCAATCTGTGGAATCGCGTTGAAAGCAATTTGGAAATGTTTCTTATCACCTGATACAGGTAAAACATTTGCCTTCACTTCTTCACCATTTAAGATTGCTTGTGATTGTTCATGAAGTTCTTCAATCGCTGCCGCACCAGCACCTGATACAGCTTGATATGTGGAAACGATTACTCGTTTTAAACCATATTGCTGACGAACTGGCTCAAGAGCTACTACCATTTGAATTGTAGAACAGTTTGGATTTGCAATAATACCATTATGTTCTTTTAAGTCGTTTTCATTTACTTCAGGTACAACAAGTGGCACGTTTTCTGTCATACGGAATGCACTTGTATTATCAACAACAATCGCACCGCGCTTTGCTGCTTCTGGCGCTAATTGTTTTGATACAGATCCACCAGCACTAAATAATGCGATATCTACTCCTTCAAAACTTTCAGGAGTTGCCTCTTGAACTGTAAATTCTTCGCCTTTAAATACAAGTTTCTTACCTGCAGATCGTTTAGATGAAAGTAACGTTAACTTCCCAATTGGAAATTCTCGTTTCTCTAAAGTATTTAACATTTGTTCACCAACTGCGCCGGTTGCTCCAACTACAGCGACATGAAAAGTTTTTTGCTTTTCCATCACTATGCCCCTTTCTAGATACCAATCCTTCTATAACTTAGAATCAGAAGGAGTATACAATACCCCTTCTAATCTTAATAACGTTAATTTTATCATATTCTACAGTAAGAATGATGGTTTCATCAAAAATTGTCCGTTTTTTTTCGTTTTTTAATTCATATATCTGAATTTTTCTACGACAACCGGTTGCAATTGCTTCCCTTGCAGCGCTTCTAATACTGTATCTTCCAATAGCTCCATACGAGCTACCATTGAGTTCGGTTTTTTCTCTGGTGCATCTTGACCGAATGGAACGAAGTAGATGTTTTTTGTTGCCATTAGGCGCATGAGATTTACCCCATTAAGCCCTAAAGCATCATTCGTCGAAACAGCCAATACGACAGGCTTGCCATTTCTTAATGTCGCTTTCGCTGCCATTAGTACAGGAGAGTCTGTCATTGCATTTGCAAATTTACTCATAGAATTTCCTGTTAGTGGTGCAATTACCATGCAATCTAGTGGAATTTTAGGTCCTAGTGGTTCTGCGCCAACGATTGAATTAATTGCTTTAAAGCCTGTTACTTCTTCAATCTTTTTAATCCACTCTGCTCCTTCTCCAAATCTCGTATTTGTTGATTGAACAGTGTAAGAAACAACGGGACGTACTTCTGCTCCCTCAGCAATTAACTTTTCTAAATGAGGCATTACTTCCTCGTACGTACAATGTGAACCAGTAAAACCAAACCCTATTCTTTTCCCTTTTAAATTCATTCCCCATTCTCCTTTCTTGCTATTACGTCTTCTGCTAGTAGCTGAGAAAGAACGTTCGCTAAAATTTGTCCTGCTGTTTTTGGAGCAACAATACCTGGTAACCCAGGTGCTAACAATGCTTTTACTCCTCTTTTCTCCGCGTATCTAAAGTCGGTACCGCCTGGTTTAGAAGCTAAATCAATTACTAACGTATGAGCTGGCATTTTTGAAATGACATTCGCTGTCACGACGAGATGCGGGATTGTATTAATGACAATATCGATATTTCCTACTTCTTTCTCAATGTTTTGCATATGAAAAGGAGAAAACATCATCTCTGTAATACGTGCAATATGTTCCGATCGTCTTGCTCCAACTTTGACATGGGCTCCTAATGATTGAAATGCTCTGGCAACACTCATCCCTGTTCTACCAAATCCTAAAACCATTACATTAGAACCATGAATCGTATAGTCGGTATGTTGAATTACCATCATTAATGTACCTTCTACAGTTGGAATAGAATTGTAGATTGCCACATCATCACGATCAAATAATTTAATGAGTTTGCGGTTTGTAGTAGATACGAGATTTTCCAAGTAAGGCGTACCAATACCTGAATATATAGTAAAATGTTCTGGTGTCTTTTCAATTTGTTCTTTCGTTATAGAAACTTTTTCGTTTGAAAAAATAGTATCTACTTCTCCCTTGGCATTTGTACCTGCAACTGGCAAAATAATTGCATCTACAGAAGTGAAATCTAAATTTTGTATACTTTCTTTTGCTGCCCCTGTGAAGCCATGATCTAACTGATCAAACCCTATCAATGAAAGTTTCGCATCCAATTCAACTAGCTTGCGAATTACTTCTAGCTGTCTTGCATCTCCTCCTATGACAGCAATATGCATCTCAGTCAACATTCCCTAATTCACCTTCTTTTTCTGTCATTTATAAGAAAAGTGCCTACTTTTTCTTTTTCCTCCACATCATATGTAATGTACGAGTTTTAGGTGATTGAAAAACAAAAAGCACGTATGATTTATCCAGCTCTTTGTATGCAAAAGACCCCCGGCTCAAAATCTCAATTAATATAAACTAATACTCAGAATGGAATGAACAAAAAAAGATGACCAAAATGGCCATCTTTCACTTCGAATTTGAACGATCCGTAATATCACAAAGGATCATATCATGCCCTACTTTTTTAATTTGGCTCCACCCTACTCTTATTTCTTGTGGTTCCTTTTTAAAACCTACCCATTTCCCAGCAGGTATGATAAGAGCCTGTATTTGGCCATCCTTCTCATCAATCTCTAAATCCACATATCCTAAAACTCCCATTTTTTCGGCTCTTTCTAAATTTACAATCTCTTTACCGCTTAATTCACTTAATCGCATACGCTTTCCCCCTTACAAATTATCCATTTAAGTTATCCATAATTAGTACCTATTCTGTACATCAAAAAAAAATAACCGTATCTCATTTAAAAGAGATACGGTTATTTTTACATACTTCATATAAAGCAATTATAGTTTTATTCCTTTTGGAAGTTTTCCATCTGGACTAATTAATGCTGCAGAGAATTCATCTGTAAACATGTTACGAATTAACCCATCTACATTTTCTTTTGTTACAGTATTTACACTTTCAATAATTTCATCAAGTGAACGGTGCTTACGAAGAAGCAATTCATTTTTACCATTACGGCTCATACGACTATTCGTACTTTCTAAACTTAACATTAAGTTTCCTTTTAATTGCTCTTTGCTATTAATAAGTTCTTTTTCTGTAATACCTGTATTTTTCAATGTTTCTAATGTTTCTTGCATTGTTTCATACAGTGTATCTAATTGTTGGCTACCTGTTCCACCATACAGTGTTAACATACCTGTATCTTCATAAGAAGAATGGTAAGAAAATACTGAGTAGGCTAACCCGCGTTGCTCACGTACTTCTTGGAATAAACGGCTACTCATACTACCGCCTAAAACGTTATTTAATACAATTAAGTTATAAATATCTTCGTGTCCCATTTGTAAGCCTTTATATCCTAAACATAAATGAGCTTGTTCTGTTTCCTTTTTACGTGCTACCTTATTAAAATGGAAAATTGGACTATGTACTTGTTCACGGTTTGTTGTTCCTTCATAACTACCGAAATATTGCTCTACCGTTTGTAAGAAGGCTTCATCAATATTTCCTGCAACTGAAACAACTACATTTTCAGGTGTGTAATGATCTTTTATATATTGGCGTAGTGTATCACCTGTAAACGTATCAAGTGTTTCTTCTGTTCCTAAAATAGGATACCCAAGCGGATGTGTTTCATATGTTGCTTTCGTTAACATATCATGTACAATATCATCTGGAGCATCTTCGTACATTTTAATTTCTTCACATACGACATTCTTCTCTTTTTTCAGTTCTTCTTCATCAAATGTTGAATTAAAGAACATGTCTGCTAATACATCTAAAGCATATTTAGCATGCTCATCTAGCACTTTTGCATAGTAACAAGTGTATTCTTTTGAAGTAAAGGCATTCACTTGCCCACCAATGCTATCAAATGATTCTGCAATTTCGCGTGCACTACGTGTTTCCGTCCCTTTAAAGAACATATGCTCTAAAAAGTGAGAAATCCCGTTATTTTTTTCATTTTCATTTCTTGATCCCGCATGGATCCAAATACCAATCGCAACCGATCTTACGGTTGGTATATTCTCCATAACTATTCTTACACCATTTTTACAAGTATATTTTTTAATCAAAAACTTTCCTCCTACTGCCAGTTTCTCTAAATAAGTGCTATTATTTAATGATAACAAGTTTAAGGATGAATGTCATGCAAATGTATTTAATCCACACGTTTTTCATCCAGTAATTCTGTTATATTCCCTACTTTATATCCTTGTTCCTTCAATTTTGTTATCATTGTATCTAATGCTTCTGCTGTAGATGAAGTTGGATGCATTAATACGATAGCACCTGGATGTATTTTTCTCATTACTCTCTGCAATAGTACATCTGGATCCGGTCGCTTCCAATCGATTGTATCGACAGTCCACATAATCGTTCCCATTTGGAAATCATCTGCAATTTTCACGACTTCATCCCGAAAACTTCCACTCGGCGGAGCAAACCATCTCACCTTTTGATTCGTAGCTGCTTCGATAATTTGATTTGTTTTTTGTAACTGATCTCGTATTTCATCAGAAGATAACGTTTTCATATTAGGGTGTGTGTAAGAATGATTTCCGACTTCTTGATTTGCATCGACAATCATTTTTGCAAATCGTAAATTTTCTTTCACCCAACGTCCTTCTAAAAAGAAAGTCGCCTTCACATCATGTTTTTTCAATATTTCTAATATACGTGGCAAATACTCGTTTCCCCACGCCACATTTATTGTTAAGCCCACCATCTTTTTATTTGGGTGTCCCCTATAAATTGGGGCTGGTGATAAATCTTCTAGGTGGACACTCGGTGATACTTCCTTGAATTCAAGATGTTTTTGATCAAATTTCTTTAGTTTCTTCATACTATTATAAGATGATTCGATATCAACTTGTCTTCCATTATATCCGGGTGTTGATTTCCATATCTTATCAATCATCGCATTTTGAGGTGCAATCTCATATTGTTTTGCATGTTTTTGAATTTCTTCATACAAGTTATCCTGTGCAAAAACGGAATAAGAGCCTACACTGACATATAACAAGAATATACATATGTATGCCAATATACGAGCTTTCATATAAACCCTCCCATTAACTATATAAAAACCATTTTTCTTCTTATCTTTGTTAATTTGAGCGTTATAATGAAAACTATACCTATACTGACATAAAAATATATGTAAATCATATTTTTTACATAACAAAAAAAGCCAGTTTAACTGGCTTTTACTTATTGCTGCTCTTGTTTGTTTTCTTCTTTAGCAGCTTCTTTTTCTTGCTCTTCTTTTAGCAATACTTTTCTAGATAGATTCACACGACCTTGTTTGTCAATCTCGATAACTTTAACTGTAATTACATCACCGATTTTCACAACGTCTTCTACTTTACCTACACGCTCAAGTGCAAGCTCTGAAATGTGAACTAATCCATCTTTACCGCTGAATAATTCAACGAAAGCACCGAATTTCTCAACACGTTTCACTTTTCCTTCGTAGATTTCACCTACTTGTACTTCGCGAACGATATCTTCGATAATTTTCTTAGCTTTATCATTCATTTCTTGATTTATTGAAGAAATGAATACTGTACCATCTTGCTCGATGTCAATTTTAACGCCAGTTTCTTCAATAATTTTATTGATTTGTTTACCGCTCGGTCCGATAACGTCACGGATTTTATCTGGGTTAATAGTCATTGTAATAATTTTTGGAGCGTAAGCTGATAATTCAGTACGTGGCTCTGCAATAACAGATAACATATGATTTAGAATGTGCACACGACCAACTTTCGCTTGTTGTAATGCCTCTTCTAAAATTTCACGAGATAGACCATCGATTTTAATGTCCATTTGCAGTGCAGTTACACCTTGTGCTGTACCTGCTACTTTAAAGTCCATATCACCTAAATGATCTTCCATACCTTGAATATCAGATAAAATTGTGTAATGCTCACCAGTTTTAACTAGACCCATTGCAATACCTGCAACTGGAGCTTTAAGTGGAACACCAGCATCCATCATTGCTAAAGTACTACCACAAATACTTGCTTGTGAAGTAGAACCATTTGATTCTAAAACTTCAGATACAAGACGTACTGTGTATGGGAAATCTTTTTCAGATGGAATTACAGGCTCAAGAGCACGTTCTCCTAGTGCACCGTGACCAATTTCACGACGACCTGGTCCACGCATCGGTCTTGTTTCACCAACACTAAATGATGGGAAATTGTAATGGTGCATAAAGCGTTTTGATTCTTCTACACCAAGACCATCTAAAATTTGCACATCGCCTAATGCACCTAATGTACAAATACTTAATGCTTGTGTTTGTCCACGTGTGAACAAACCAGAACCGTGTGTACGAGATAATATGCCAACCTCTGATGCTAATGGACGGATTTCGTCACCTTTACGACCATCTGGGCGGATTTTTTCAACTGTAATAAGACGACGTACTTCTTCTTTTACAATTTTATATAAAATCTCATTTACTTGTCCTAATGTATCAGCGTCAGCTTCCTGCGCTTCGTAATGCTCAATTACACGCTTTTTCACTTCGTTAATTGCATCTTCACGTGCATGTTTCTCATGTACTTGAATTGCAGAATGCATATCCTTCTCAGACATTTCACGTACAGCTTGATTAAGATCAGCGTCAACTTCATAAAGTTTCACTTCTGACTTCTCTTTACCTACAGCTTGTACAATCTCTTCTTGGAATGCAATTAGACGTTTAATTTCATCATGTCCAAACATAATCGCTTCTAACATTGTTTCTTCAGGCACTTGATCTGCTCCTGCTTCAACCATGTTAATTGCATCTTTCGTACCAGCTACAACAAGGTGAATATCACTTTGTTCTTGCTGTTCTACTGTTGGATTAATAACGAATTCGCCGTTAATACGACCAACTGTTGCACCCGCGATTGGGCCTTCAAATGGAATATCTGAAATCGATAACGCTAATGAAGAACCAAGCATAGCTGCCATTTCAGAAGAACAATCTTGATCAACACTCATTACAATGCTGACAACTTGTACTTCGTTACGGAAACCATCTGCGAAAAGTGGACGAATTGGACGGTCGATTAAACGACTTGCCAAAATTGCTTTTTCACTCGGACGACCTTCACGTTTAATGAAACCGCCAGGAATTTTTCCGACTGCATATAAACGCTCTTCATAGTTTACTGTAAGTGGGAAGAAATCTACATTTTTTGCTTCTTTTGATGCAGTTGCTGTAGATAGAACCGCTGTATCGCCATATCTTACTAATACTGCTCCGTTCGCTTGCTTTGCAAGCTGACCTGTTTCAACTGTTAGCTGGCGACCAGCTAAATCTATCGAGAAGACTTGCTTTTCTTGACTCATTTAAGTACCCCTCTCAATTTAAGTATTCAATTCTTCTATGTAAATGGATAGTATATCACAATATTCTACCTCTAGTATTACCGAAAATGAGGTAAGCTATAAAGAGTAGAAGATATATTTTTACCTAACAAAAAAGCGGGAATATTCCCGCTTCTTTGACTATCGACGTAAGCCAAGCTTTGTGATTAATTCACGGTAACGTGTGATATCGCTATTACGAAGGTAAGTTAGTAAGTTACGACGTTTACCAACCATCTTTAATAGACCACGACGTGAATGATGATCTTTCTTGTGAGTACGTAAGTGCTCGTTTAGAGTGTTAATTTGCTCCGTTAGGACAGCAATTTGAACCTCTGGAGAACCAGTATCAGTCTCATGAGTTCTAAATTGTGCAATGATTTCATTTTTACGCTCTTGTGTTAAAGCCATCCTATTTCACCTCCTATTAATTAAACCCCCAATTACCTAGCAAGCGTCGGTGAGTCGCAATGCCAAGCAATGGTTGTCATAAAGTACATAACATAGAATACTACTTTTCATTTGAAAAAGCAAGTATATTCTTTTCGTTCGCAAAATATTCTTGTGCTGTTTTCTTATCTTTTGCGATTTGTTCAACCAACTCATCGATGCCATTGAATTTCTTTTCTTCTCTTATACGCATATGCCATTCTACTGTAACATTTTGATCGTATATGTCTTTGTTAAATTCAAATAAATGCACTTCAATAGATAATTGACGCTCATCTTCTTTAAAAGTTGGTTTATAGCCAATATTACATACACCATCGTACCATTCATCGTGAACTTTTAATCTCACTGCATAAACCCCTACAGGTGGTAATAGATACTCATCACTTAAACCTACATTAGCTGTAGGAAAACCAATTTGACGTCCACGCTTATCACCGTGTACAACCGTTCCCCCTACTGTATATGCTCTACCTAAAATAGATGGAATTTGTTCCATTTCGCCATTTCGAATTAACTTTCGTAATGCTGTAGAACTTACTTTCTCTTCTTGAAATTCAACTTTTTCAATCACAGTCTGTGTAAACTCCCCTCTTGCATGAAATGGTAAAGTCTCCATCTTTCCTTTTCCTAAACGTCCATATGAATAATCAAACCCTGCTACTACATGCTTTACATTTAAACCAATAATATAATCATCTACAAATTGTTGTGGCAATAAGCCTGCAAACGATTCATCAAATTTAATAACATATAATATATCGATTCCTAAGTTTTCGACTATTTTTTCTTTATCACACATTGGTGTAATATACTCCGCATGCGCTTCCTTTTTTCCTAAAACAACAGATGGATGCGGATAAAATGTCATCACTGCACTTTTATATCCCCGTTCATCCGCTATTTGTTTCGCAGTTCGAATCACACATTGATGTCCTAAATGAATGCCATCAAAAAATCCTAATGCCATTACAGTAGGTGGTAATTCTAATTTATTTTGTTCATGTGGATGAGTTAAATGAATAAGTTTCACGCTTGAATTCACCTTTTTCTGTAATAATCCTTCCAATAATTCATTATAGCTTTAGTTCTTGATTATTCACAAGTACTTTCATCGGCTTTAGCATACCAGGGTGTTTTGGATGGTGCTCATAAATTGCAAGGCAGCGATCATTTTTATCAAACACTGTTATAAATGGCGCCGTTATTTGCAATTCATTTTTTAAGAACATACCATTCTTTATTTTCTCTGCTTGCTTTTCATCTACAACCATTTTCGGGAACTTACTTAACGCTTCATCAATTGAAATGAAGATAGACTCTACTGTTTCATTTTGCACGTTTTCTTCAATTTCTTCAAATGATATGCAATCTTCTAATAAAAATTCTCCAGAAGCTGTTCTTACAAGGTGAGACATATGTGATGGAAAGCCAAGTTTTTCACCAATCATTACTGCTAACGTCCTTACATATGTTCCTTTACTGCACGTTACACGGAAACGGAATGAAATATTTTCCCCCTCAAACACTTCACGGTCATCTAGTAATACAAATTCATGAATTGTAATTGTACGAACTGGACGTTCAACTTCTTGTCCTGCTCTTGCATATTCATATAATTTTTTTCCGTTAACTTTTACAGCTGAAAACATCGGAGGCATTTGTTCAATCGTACCTGTTAATGCAGCAAGAGCCCCTTCTACTTCCTTACGAGTAATAACACGATCTACATTTTTCGTTTCAACAACTTCACCCGAAGCATCTTCAGTTGTTGTTGAAAATCCAAGTGTTACTTCACCTTCATATGTTTTCGTCTCACTTGTTAAAAATTGTGCAATCTTCGTTGCTCGTCCCACACAAATAGGTAATACTCCTGTTACATCTGGATCTAATGTTCCTGTATGACCAATTCGTTTCTCACGCAATATCTTTCTTAATTTAAATACACAATCATGTGATGTCATGCCTTTTGGCTTATGTAATAATACTACACCTTCCATATATGTTCACCTCATCATAATTCTTTCATAGTAATTATCCAAAATTTATTTTGCATTGAAAAAATGGATAGACAAATGTCTATCCATTATTCTTCACGTTTACCGTCTTTATTAATTTGATGTAAAAGTGTATCAATTCGATGACCATATCCGATAGACTCATCAAATTCAAAGGAAATTTCTGGTGTTTTACGAAGACGAATACGTTGGCCAATTTCTGAACGAATGAAGCCTTTTGCCTTCGCTAAACCTTTTAACGTACTTTCTTTCTGTTCTTCATCACCTAAAACAGAAATATATACTGTAGCAATTTGTAAATCCCCACTCACTTGTACATCTGTTACTGTAACAAATCCGACACGTGGATCTTTAATTTTACGACTGATGATGTCGCCTAATTCTTTTTTCATTTGCTCGCCTACACGGTTTGCACGTAATTTCATAACTCTTCACCTCATTCAATACCATTCCAATTGTGTTATTGTACGTTCAATTTCAGGAAATGAATCGATGTACTCAAGTACACGATTCATTTCTTTTTCACAAATAACACGATTAGAGGATACAGAAACAATTGCAATTTCTGTACGTTGCCATACATCTTGATGCCCCACTTCTGAAACAGCTACGTTATAACGCTGCTTCACACGAGTTAGCACCCGTTGCAAAATTGCTCGTTTCTCTTTTAAAGAATGCACATCGTAAATCATACACTCGAATGAGAGTGAAGCGATGATCATCGCTTCACTTCTTCCATAATGTACGCTTCAATGATGTCCCCTTCTTTAAGATCATTATATCTCTCAATTGTAATACCACACTCATAGTTTTGTGCAACTTCTTTTACGTCGTCTTTGAAACGTTTTAACGTATCAAGTTGTCCTTCGAAAATTACTACGCCATCACGGATAATACGCACGCCACTATCACGTGTAATTTTACCGTCAATTACGTAACAACCTGCGATTGTTCCAACTTTTGTTACTTTGAATGTTTGACGTACTTCTGCTTGACCGATTACTTTTTCTTCGAATTCTGGATCCAGCATACCTTGCATTGCTGATTCAATTTCTTCGATTACTTTATAGATAATACGGTGTAAACGAACATCAACATTTTCTAATTCAGCTGTACGCTTCGCATTCACATCAGGGCGTACGTTAAATCCAATTACAATTGCATTAGATGCAGAAGCTAAAATGATATCAGATTCTGTAATCGCACCTACACCTGTATGGATAATTTTAACTTTAACACCTTCAACATCAATTTTACGAAGTGACGCTGCCATTGCTTCTACAGAACCTTGTACGTCTGCTTTCACAATTAAGTTAATTTCTTTTACATCGCCCTCTTGGATTTGTTGGAATAAATCTTCAAGGCTTAATTTAGATTTCTCACCACGTTGAGCAAGTAACGCTTCTTGTGCACGTGATTCACCGATTTGACGAGCTTTCTTCTCATCAGCGAATGCCATGAAACGATCTCCCGCTTGTGGCACTTCGTTTAAACCTGTAATTTCAACAGGAGTTGATGGACCAGCAACTTTTACACGACGACCAATATCACTTACCATTGCACGAACACGTCCGAATGAAGTACCAACAACGATTGGATCTCCAACTCGAAGTGTACCGTTTTGAACAAGTAATGTCGCGATAGTTCCTTTACCTTTATCAAGCTGTGCTTCAATTACAGTACCAGTTGCATAGCGGTTTGGATTTGCTTTATATTCTTCTACTTCACTTACAAGAAGAATCATTTCTAGTAAGTTGTCAATTCCTTCACCTTGAATTGCAGAAATTGGTACGAAAATTGTATCTCCGCCCCAAGCTTCTGGAACTAATTCATATTCTGTTAATTCTTGCATTACACGATCAGGATTTGCCGCTGGTTTATCCATTTTATTCACAGCTACAATAATTGGTACTCCAGCTGCTTTCGCATGGCTAATTGCTTCAACTGTTTGTGGCATAACACCGTCATCAGCTGCAACAACAAGGATTGTAATATCTGTTACTTGCGCACCACGAGCACGCATCGTTGTAAATGCCGCGTGACCAGGTGTATCTAAGAATGTAATCTTCTTGTCATTTACTTCAACTTGGTATGCACCAATATGCTGAGTAATTCCACCTGCTTCGCCTGCAGTTACTTTTGAATTACGGATAGAGTCAAGTAAAGTTGTTTTACCATGGTCAACGTGCCCCATAATTGTAACTACAGCTGGACGCTCTTTTAAGTTCTCTTCATCATCTTGCTCATCGATGAATGTTTCAAATTCAGTCTCGCTTACAACTACTTCTTCTTCTACTTCAATACCATAATCAGTAGCAATTAATTCAATTGTATCTTTATCTAAGTCTTGGTTAATTGTTGCCATAATTCCAAGCATAAAGAGCTTCTTAATAATTTCAGACGGCTCTTTGCTTAATTTTTTAGCAAGCTCACCTACTGTAAGACTTCCAGAGAAAGTAATTTTATCTGGTGTTTCTACAGTTTGTGTTTGTTGTCTTCCAGCAAAGTTATCTTGACGTTTGTCTTCATTTCCTTTGCCTTTTTTCTTTTTCTTATTGCTGTTCTTTTTACTACGAACAACTTTTTCTTCTACTTCAAACTCATCTGCAACAGAAGGTTTTTCAGTTTGATACGCATTATCTAATTTGTTTACTACTTCATCGTCTAACATTGTCATATGATTCGAAACCTCGATATTCATTTCTTTTAGTTTTGTCATAAGATCTTTACTTGAGATATTATGTTGTTTTGCATATTCATGCACTCGAATTTTACTCATACCTTCACCCCCGGTAATTTGTATCGAGCATGCTACGCAGCTTTTTCGCAAAGCCTTCATCTAACACAGCTACAACGACTCGCTCATCTCTCCCAATCGCATGCCCTAATTGTTGTCGATTTTCGACCTTTCTCATTGGTACGTTGTAATACGTCGTTTTATCCATGATGCGTTTTGTAGTATTTGCTGACGCATCGTCAGATAGCAATACAAGCTTTGCTTTGCCACTTCGTACTTCTTTTAAAACAAGTTCTTCACCCGAAATAATTTTCCGAGCCCGGTTTGCTAGTCCTAAAAACGATTTCCAATCGGACACTTATTTCGACTCCTTCTCAACAAGCTCAAGAAGCTCTTCGTATAGGGAACCGTCGATTTTCGCTTTTAGATGATGTTCCAAAACATTTTTCTTTTGGGCTTGAAGAATACTTTCTTTATCTTTTGATAAATAAGCACCTCGTCCTGATTTCTTTCCAGTTAAATCAATGGACACTTCTCCCTCTTTGGAACGAACAATGCGAACGAGCTCTCGTTTTGATTTCATTTCTTGCGTTGCAACACATTTTCGTAACGGAACTTTTCGATTGCTCATACTCATCACCTCTATTCGATTTCGTCTTCAACTGAATCGAATCCGAATGCGATTACGCTATCTTCTTCTGTTACAATACCAAGTTGTTTCGCATCAGACTCACTCTTAATATCAATTTTCCAACCTGTTAGTTTAGCTGCAAGACGTGCATTTTGTCCACGCTTACCAATAGCTAATGACAGTTGGTGGTCTGGAACAACAACAGTTGTTGCTTTTTCTTCTTCATCTACAAGCACTTTAACAACTTGTGATGGGCTTAAAGCATTTGCAACATATTCTACTGGATCATTTGACCAGCGAACGATGTCAATTTTTTCACCTTTTAGTTCGTCTACAATGCGTTGTACACGTTGTCCTTTTGGTCCTACACAAGAACCTACTGGATCAACATCAATGTTCTCTGCATGTACAGAAATTTTAGAACGATCTCCTGCTTCACGTGCTACAGAACGAATTTCAACAGTTCCATCATAAATTTCAGGAACTTCCATTTCGAATAAACGTTTTAAAAGACCAGGATGTGTACGTGATACGTAAATTTGTGGTCCTTTTGTTGTTTTTTCTACTTTCGTAATGAAGACGCGAATACGATCATGTGGTTTGTACTGTTCGTTTGGCATTTGCTCACTTACAGGTAATAAAGCTTCTACTTTCCCTAAGCTTACATAGATGAAACGAGCATCTTGACGTTGTACGATACCCACCATAATATCTTCTTCACGGTCACTAAACTCAGAGTAAATAACGCCACGCTCTGCTTCACGCACTCGTTGTGTTACAACCTGTTTTGCAGTTTGTGCTGCAATACGACCGAAATCTTTTGGTGTTACTTCAATCTCTAGTACGTCACCATCTTGATAGTTTGGATTAATTTGTCTTGCTTCTTCAACAGAAATTTCAAGACGTGGATCAAACACGTTATCAACAACGTCTTTACGTGCTAAAACTTGGATTGTTCCCACTTCTGGGTTAAAGCTCACACGAACGTTTTGTGCTTGGTTAAAATTGCGTTTATAAGCAGAGATTAACGCTGCTTCAATCGCATCAATAATAATATCTTTGCTAATTCCTTTTTCTGACTCTAATACGAGCAAGGCATCTAACAACTCAGTGCTCATGAAGATCCCCCTTCTAACTAAAACGTAACAGCAAGTCGCGCATTTGCAACTTTGTCCATTGGAATTTGGATTTCTTTTTTACGTGTTTTAATTGTTAATAATAGTGTAATTGTAGTACCATCGTAGGAAAGTAGCTTTCCTTCAAACATTTTTTCACCATCAATCGGCTCATATGTTTTAATTGCCACTTGTTTTCCTACCGCTTGCTGGAAGTCTTTCTCTTTCTTTAATGGGCGTTCCGCTCCAGGAGATGATACATCCAAAAAGTAAAGATGAGGAATTGGATCCTCTTTATCTAAAGCTTCGCTTAAACGTTCACTTACCGCACCGCATTCTTCAATGTCGACTCCCTTTTCAGAATCGATGAATACGCGTAAGAACCAGTCTTGTCCTTCTTTCACATACTCTACATCTACAAGTTCAAGATTTAACTCTTCAACGATTGGCTGCGCAAATGCTTCTACAACTTCTGTGACTTTCTTATCCATAAACAGCCTCCTTCCTGCCGCCATGTACCATTTACAAGAAAAGACCCCGTCCATAAAACGGTCTATCTTATTCTTTCTCGTTAGCTAACAAAAGCCCCTGCCGTTAAGCAGGGAATATCTGTCTTAGTATTACCAAATTTAAGTAGTAAAACTTGTAACAAAATATGTATATACGACAGAAATTTCTTACCTCTCCACATCAATAAAACGTAGATAGTAACACGAAAGAGTGGGTTTCCCCACTCTTTTTTTTACACAATATACATGACATGGTTATCTCGGTTAATAGTATACCATAGCAAATGTTGATTTGCAAAGACTTTTCCTACCTATTAGAACAGTGATAACTGGTTTTGATCAGGTAAATCGCCTAAGCAACCTTGACTATCTAAATACTCAATAATTGTTTTCGAAACCTTACTACGCTGCTGCAGGTCTTCTTTTGATAAGAAATCACCATTTTTACGTGCTTCTACAATACTTAAAGCTGCGTTTGTACCAAGTCCAGGCACTGCATTAAATGGAGGAATTAAAGTATCCCCATCAATAATAAATTCTGTTGCATGCGAACGGTATAAATCAACCTTTTGGAATGAGTATCCACGCTCACACATTTCAAGTGTCATTTCTAGTACTGTTAATAAACTTTTCTCTTTCGGCGCTGCATCCAAACCTTTTTGCGCAATTTCATCAATTCTTGCGCGTATAGATGCTGAACCTTTCGCCATCGCTTCTACGTCAAAGTCATCTGCACGAACTGTAAAGTATGCGGCATAGAATAGAAGCGCGAAATGTACTTTAAAGTATGCGATACGCACAGCCATAAGTACGTACGCAGCCGCATGGGCTTTAGGGAACATGTACTTGATTTTCTTACATGAATCAATATACCAACCTGGTACATTATTACTTTTCATGTCCTCTTCCCATTCTTCTGGTACACCTTTACCTTTACGAACCGACTCCATGATTTTGAAGGCTAATGATGGGTCTAAACCTTGATAGATTAAATATACCATGATGTCATCACGACAACCGATAACTTCACTCAGCGTACATGTACCGTTATAAATTAACTCGTTTGCATTACCAAGCCATACGTCCGTACCATGCGATAGTCCTGAAATTTGGACTAACTCTGAGAATGTCGTCGGTTTCGTTTCTTCTAACATCTGCCTTACGAATTTCGTACCAAACTCTGGTATACCAAGTGTACCTGTTTTACAGTTAATTTGTTCTTCCGTTACACCTAACGATTCTGGACCTGAGAAAATTTTCATTACTTCCGGATCGTCTGTTGGAATTGTTTTCGGATCAATACCACTTAAATCTTGTAACATACGAATAACAGTCGGATCATCGTGTCCTAGTATATCAAGTTTTAATAAATTATCATGAATCGAGTGGAAATCAAAGTGTGTCGTTCTCCACTCAGCACCTATTGAATCTGCTGGGAACTGAATTGGTGAGAAATCAAAGATGTCCATATAATCTGGCACAACGATAATACCACCTGGATGCTGTCCCGTTGTACGTTTTACACCAGTACATCCTGCTACTAAGCGGTCAATCTCTGCATTTCGAATCGTTAAGTTATGATCATTTGCATACCCTTTTACATATCCATAAGCAGTTTTTTCCGCAACTGTACCAATCGTTCCTGCACGATATACATAATCTTCACCGAACAGTACTTTCGTATAGTTATGGGCACGTGGTTGGTATTCCCCCGAGAAGTTCAAATCGATATCGGGTACCTTATCTCCTTTAAATCCAAGGAACGTTTCGAACGGAATATCATGTCCATCTTTCACGTACGGAACATTACATGCAGGACATTCTTTATCCGGTAAGTCAAAACCAGAACCTACAGAACCATCATTAAAAAATTCTGATTGCTTACACTTCGGACATACATAGTGTGGTGGTAATGGATTTACTTCTGTAATTTCCATCATCGTTGCAACGAATGATGAACCTACAGATCCACGCGAACCTACTAGATATCCGTCTACTAACGATTTTTTCACAAGCTTATGTGAAATTAAATAAATTACGGCGAATCCATGCCCAATAATACTTTTTAATTCTTTTTCTAAACGTGCTTCTACAATTTCAGGTAACTCTTCACCATAAATGCTACGCGCCATTTTATAACTCATATCACGTGTTTCATCATCTGCACCCTCAATTTTCGGTGTATATAAGTCATCTTTTACTGGATGAACATCACCAATTAATGATGCAACCTTTTGTGTATTCGTTACGACAATTTCTTTCGCTACGTCTTCACCTAAGAATGAAAAACACTCTAACATTTCATCCGTTGTACGGAAATGAACAGGCGGTAATGAATGTCGGTTCAACGGATTAGCTCCACCCTGCGAACTCACTAAAATTTTGCGATACATTGCATCTTCTGGATCTAAGTAATGCACGTTTCCGGTAGCAACAACTGGTTTATCTAACGTCTCACCTAGTTTTACTAAGTTAGAAATAATTGTTTTTAATTGCCCCTCATCTCGAACGAGTTCACGCTCTACTAAATGACGTAACACCTCTGGCGGCATTACTTCAATGTAATCATAGAACTGTGCAATTTCTTCTACTTCTTCAGGAGCTTTTTGCATCATTGCCTCAAACACTTCACCTTTATCACAAGCCGTTCCTACTAAAATTCCTTCACGATATTTTTTTAATAGTGACCTTGGTACACGTGGTACACGGTAAAAGTAATTTAGGTGAGAATAGGAAACAAGTTTATATAAATTTTTCAATCCTACATCTGATGTGGCAAGTAACGTCATATGACTTGGACGTCCACGCTTATACGCATCCCCTTGCCCCATGCTATCATTTAGTTGATCGTGATATTCAAATCCCTTTTCAATTACATCTTTTAACATTTTCACAAGTAAGTATCCCGTTGCTTCTGTATCATAAATCGCACGGTGATGTTGCGTTAATTCAATATCAAGCTTTTTACACATCGTATTTAATCGATGGTTTTTCATTTCCGGGAATAAGAATCTTGCAAGTTCTAACGTATCAATAACTGGGTTATTCGTTTTTTCTAGTCCAGCCTTTTTAAAACCTACGTTAATAAAGCCCATATCAAAGCTTGCGTTGTGAGCAACAAGTGTATGGTCGCCCATCCATTCCTCAAACTTTTTAAACACCTCGTCCACTTCTGGTGCATCGGTTAACATATCATCTGTAATACCTGTTAATTCAATAATCGTCGCCGATAATGGTTGATGCGGATTTGCGAACGATTCAAAACGATCAATAATTTCGCCACCTTTTACTTTTACGGCAGCTAACTCAATGACAGTGTCATACACAGCAGATAACCCTGTCGTCTCAACGTCGAAAACAACATATGTTTCATCTGCAAGTACACGATGCGCTTCGTTATATGCAATCGGTACACCATCATTAACTAAATTCGCCTCTACACCATATATAACTTTAACCCCAGCTTTTTTACCGGCAGAATACGCCTCTGGGAAAGACTGCGCAACAGCATGGTCTGTAACCGCAATTGCCTCATGCCCCCATTTACCCGCTTGAGCAACAAGTCTAGAAACAGGAGTAACAGCATCCATTTGGCTCATCGGTGTGTGAAGATGCAGCTCTACACGTTTTTCACCTTCTGGCGCTTTATCTTTACGAGACGGTCCTGTTATTTCATTAATATCATTTGCAATCATTACTAAATCTCGAACAAACGTATCATTTTGAACAGAACCACGCGCTTTCACCCACATTCCTTTTTTCAAGGACTGCAGCATAGGAATATCTTCTTTGTCACGTGAGAACATTTTTATCATAATAGAATCCGTATAATCTGTTATTTTTAAAGTTAATAACGTACGGCCACTACGAAGCTCTTTCGTTTCTACGTGGAAGACATACCCTTGAACTGTCTTTCTTCTTTCTTCATCTTGAATTTCTCGCATCGGTGTAATCTCTTCGTCTGGCTTAATAAGATATCCGAGTACAACCGGTCCTTCATGCACAACGCTACTTTCTTCAGCTTGCTTCTTCGCCATCTCTTCCATAGCTTGTATAACACGTTCACGGTCTTCTTGCTGCGTTTGCTCACGAAACTTTTGCATTTCTTCTTTATTTTGCTGTATATGTGTGTCTAACTGGAAACGTGGGAATCCAAAAGCTTCATATTGATCACCTACTGGTTTCGCAACATTTTTCTTTAAAGCAGTAGATTCCAGCTCATTATTCACATTTATTAGCAACTTCACTCCATTCACCTGTGGAAGCTGCTTCTTTAAGTAAGCAAACATAGGTGAAAATGTAATTCGTTCCGTACAAAGCGGCCAATACGCCCTCACTTCTTCTTCTGTAAATTGTTTATTCTCTGTTTCTAATGCAAATGTTGTTCTTGCAATATGAGAAAATGATTGCTTAAGCTTTGTTTCTAGCAATTCATATAATTCTGTAGGCAAAATACGTGGCACTTGTAAATCAAAATGCCAACTTTTATTTGCTTTATCAATAACGAGCCTTTCAATACCACCGCCTTGTAAGTATTGATTCATAAGGTCATCTGGTATTTGCAACTGCTGGAGCAAAATTTGAAATCGCTCTTGTTGTTCATTTGTTAAAGACATAAGCACTCTCCTTCCATTTGCTATTATAAATTGAAACGTACTACAAAGAAAGATTTCTCCCTTCTTCTTTTACAAAATACGTTTACAAAGAAAGAGAAGGTACCTCATTACGAGGTACCTCTTCTTATTTTAAAATATTAGCGATATATGTTTGAAGTTCTTCTACTTTCACTTCTTCAGACTCGCCTGTAGCACGTACTTTGACTTCTACAATACCTTCATCTGCTTTTTTACCAACTGTCACGCGAACCGGAAGGCCGAATAAATCTGCATCTGCAAATTTAACACCTGCACGTTCTGCACGATCATCTAGTAATACTTCATATCCTTGCTCTTGTAATGAGTTGTAGATGTTTTCACCCATTTCACGTTGTGCATCAGATTTCATATTTACTGGAATTACATGCACATGGAACGGTGCTACAGCTTTTGGCCAAACTAAACCATTCTCATCATTAAACTGCTCTGCGATTGCTGCCACTGTACGGGATACACCGATACCGTAACAACCCATAATAAGTGGTTGTGTTTTTCCGTTTTCATCTAGGAATGTTGCGTTCATTGCTTCACTATAACGAGTTCCTAATTTGAATACATGACCAACTTCAATTCCGCGTGCGAAAAGAATTGTTCCGTTTCCATCTGGAGACTGGTCTCCTTCTTGAATGAAGCGTAAATCTGTATATTGACTTACTTTAAAGTCACGCTCTGGATTTACATTTACATAATGGAATCCTTCTTCGTTCGCTCCTGAGCATCCGTTAACAATTGATGATACAGCATGGTCAGCGATAATTTCGATGTCACTTGTTACACCGATCGGTCCTAATGAACCAACTTCACAATTTAATAGTTCTTTCACTTCTTCATGAGAAGCAAGCTCAACAACTGAAGCGCCGTATACATTTTTCACTTTTACATCGTTTACTTCATGATCACCACGAACAAGTACAACTACTAATTTCTCATCTACTTTAAATACCATAGACTTAATGCACTTATCAGCTTCAATGTTTAAGAATGCAGATACTTCTTCAATTGCTTTTTGATCTGGTGTTGCTACTTTTTCAAGTGCCTTTTCTGCTTCGTCACTCTTCGTATACGTAGCTACAACAGGAGCCATTTCGATGTTTGCTGCATAATCAGATGTATCAGAGTATGCAATTGTATCTTCACCAACTTCAGATAATACCATAAATTCGTGCGTATCTTTTCCACCCATTGCTCCAGAGTCAGCAATAACTGCACGGAAATTCAAGCCACAACGAGCAAAAATGTTAGAATATGCTTTGTACAAGCGATCGTACACTTCGTCTAAGCTCTCTTGTGTAGCATGGAAAGAGTATGCATCTTTCATTAGAAACTCTCTTCCACGTAATAAACCGAAACGAGGTCTTTGTTCATCACGGAATTTTGTTTGAATTTGGTATAATGTTAATGGTAATTTTTTATATGATTTCACTTCATCACGTACAAGATCTGTAATTACTTCTTCATGTGTCGCTCCTAATGCGAACTCACGAGCGTTACGATCTTTCATACGCATTAATTCAGATCCGTAAGAATACCAACGGCCTGATTCTTGCCATAATTCTGCAGCTTGCATCGCTGGCATTAATAATTCTACAGCACCTGCGCGCTCCATTTCTTCACGAACGATACGTTCTACTTTGTGTAGTACTTTTAAACCAAATGGTAGAAAACTATAAATACCCGAAGCATTTTGACGCATAAAACCTGCACGAAGTAATAACTGATGACTCTTAATCTCCGCATCAGCTGGAACTTCACGTAATGTAGGACTGAATACCATACTTTGTTTCATTTATTCGCACCTCTTCATTTTACTCTTATACGCAGTAAAACCCCTCACCTCGAGTTAGGTGAGGGATTTTATTCTACGATCTCTATTTCATTATAAGTTTCACTTTATTTTACAAGAAAAACTTACGAATGTCATTCCAAGTTACAACTAACATTAGTAACATTAATAATGCAAAACCAATAAAGTGAACCATGCCTTCTTTTTGGCGGTCAATTGGTTTCCCTCGTAACGCTTCAATTAAGAAGAAGAACAAACGTCCACCGTCTAAAGCAGGGACTGGTAGTAAATTAAATAAACCAAGGTTAATACTTAAAACTGCTGCTAAACTTAATACACGCGTAAATCCATAATCTACAACTTGATCTGTTAGATTATAAATTCCTACTGGACCTGACAACTCATTAATAGAGAATTGACCAGTTACTAATTTTACAAGAGACTCAAAAATTAATTTTGTCCATTGGTATGTTTGTTCAAAACCTGATTTAATAGAACCCATTACTGTTTTCTCTACTGGAGAGTAAACACCAATTCTACCAACTTCTTCTTTACCTTCTTTATCGAGCGTTGGTGTTACTTTCACATTAAACTGTTCACTATCACGCTTTACTTGTAACGTAATTTCTTTATTTGGGTTTTCACGTACAATGGTAACAACATCTTTCCATGTACTTGTGTTTTTCCCATCGATTGCTTGAATTGTATCATTTTCTTTTAATCCAGCTTGCTCGGCTGCACTATTCTCCATTACTTTTCCGACCATTGGCTTGTCAACAGGAACACCTTGTACAAATCCTAGAATCACAAAAATAACAAACGCTAAAATGAAGTTCATTGCAGGACCTGCAAAGATTGTCAAAGCACGTTGACCCAATTTCTTGGAGCCAAACTGCCTATTATACGGAGCTATTTGAATTTCTTCACCAGCAGTAATGATACGAGCCTTTTCATTCACTCCGAATGTTTGAAGCTCTTCCTCGTACTCTTCATAGCCCGAAATTGTTAAATTATGCTCTAAATCAGCTTGTTCGACTTCAATGACGCGAACATTTGGATACTTTTCATACCCATCAAAAACTAATTTTGCAACTTCGTCTTTTTCATTTAATACAAGGCCAACCTTTTTACCAGGCTTTAACTCAACTGTATCTGCATCCTCGCCAGCCATTCTTACATAGCCACCAAGGGGCAGTAATCGAATCGTATACACCGTTTCATTCTTTTCAAATGAGAATATTTTCGGACCAAAACCAATCGCAAACTCACGGCATAAAATACCTGCTCTTTTTGCGAAATATAGATGCCCTAGCTCATGGAAAAATACGAGTGCACCGAAAATTAATATAAAGGCAATCGCTGTATTCAATTCCATACCACCTTTGCTAAATTTGTTCCATCACAAACCGTCTTGTGGCTGCATCAATTTCCAGAATTTCCTCTAAGCTCGGACGTGCAATGACATTGTGATGGTTCATTGCTTTTTCAATGAGGTCTTCCACTGTTAAGAAACCAATTCTCTTTTGTAAAAAAGCTTCAACAGCTACTTCATTCGCTGCATTCATTACAGCTGGCATACTTCCACCTGCTTTTCCAGCTTCATACGCAAAACGTAGGCAACGGAAACGTTCTTGGTTCATTTTCTCAAAATGCAACGTCCCTATTTCCCATAAGTTTAACTGTTTTGTATCCGAAAGAGGCAATCGATCAGGATATGTAAGTGCGTATTGAATTGGTACTCGCATATCAGGTGAGCCAAGCTGTGCCATTACACTACGATCTTCAAATTCAACCATAGAATGGATAATACTTTCTTTATGTAAAACAACATCGATTTGCTCATAAGGGATACCAAAAAGCCAATGTGCTTCAATTACTTCTAGCCCCTTATTCATCATTGTAGCAGAATCAATTGTAATTTTCGAACCCATTGACCAGTTTGGATGTCGAAGCGCATCTTCTACGGTCACATGATGCAATTCATCTCTCGTTTTATCACGGAAACTTCCACCAGAAGCCGTAATAATTAGTCGAGAAATTCTTTTTTCATTTTCACCATTCAAACATTGAAAAATAGCTGAATGTTCACTATCTACCGGAAGTAACGAAACATTATGTTTTCGCGCTGCTTCCATTACAAGATGCCCTGCAGTTACTAACGTTTCTTTGTTTGCAATTCCAATTGTTTTTTTCGCCTCAATTGCACGAAGTGTTGGTAACAACCCTACGCTACCTACAACAGCATTTACTACAATCTCCGCATCTGGATGTAATGCCACTTCTAAAAGCCCTTCACTACCATATACAATTTTTGTATTACCAGAGACAGCTTGTAATTTTAAAACATCTTCCTCTCTTTGCACAGAGACGATTTGCGGAGAAAATTCTTGAATTACCTTTACTGCGTAGTCAATATTTTTCCCTACAGAAAAAGCAACGAGACGGAATTGGTCTGGGTGCGAGCGTAATACATCTAAAGTTTGTGTACCAATTGATCCGCTTGCACCTAATAAACTAATGTTTTTCATGACTCCAACCCCTCGTTCATTTATTAATTATATTGTAATAAGAAGTAGAGAATTGGTAAAACAAATAACCAACTATCTGTTCGATCTAATATACCACCATGTCCAGGTAAAATTGTACCTGAATCCTTTACGCCATAATGACGTTTAAATGCAGACTGTACTAAATCACCAATTTGTCCAAAAATAGAAATGATAATTGTCAACACAATTAAAATCCCTACATTAGCCTCAACTGGGAAGAACATATTGTAAACAAGTGCCACAACAATTCCACAAATGATGCCACCTAATGAACCTTCAATCGTTTTATTTGGACTAATTTCTGGCCACAATTTTCTCTTTCCTACTGCCTTTCCTACGAAATATGCACCTGAATCAGTAGCCCATATAACAAATAATGCACAAAACACATATTTAATTCCTAATATTCTCGTTTCATTCAAATATAGGAATCCCATTCCAACATATGTTGTTGCCATTAGTAAAAATGAAACATGGTCAAAAGTAAATGTATTCTTAGAAAGGACTGTATATGATAAAAGTAATAAAACAATCACAAATGTGATTTCTAATTTACCTAATCCAATCTGTGTAAACAGTTCTGATGCACTACTTGGAATTAAAATAATCCATAATAATACTGCAGCTAAAACTGTTGGTACTGAAATAAGCGTAAGCTTATTCATACGAATTAATTCATATAAACCTATAGAAGCAAGTGCATACACTAAAACCGTAAAAGGCACGCCACCGTAAATTACGATGGGAATGAATAGCGCGGCAGCAACCACTCCAGTAATAATTCTCTGTTTCACTACCAAACCCTCTCTTTCTACACGCCTCCGAATCTGCGCCCTCTATGCTGAAAGTCTGTAATCGCATTTAGCAAATGTTCCTCGGTAAAATCTGGCCAATACACATCTGTAAACCAAAATTCCGAATATGCAATTTGCCATAACATGAAATTACTAATACGTAGCTCTCCGCTCGTACGGATTAACAACTCTGGGTCAGGTAAAGAACTCGTCATTAAATAGGAAGAAAGCATTTCTTCACTTACATCTTCAACACGAATTTTTCCTTCCTCACTATCTTTCACCATATGTTGCACAGCAGAAACGATTTCATCTCGACTTCCATAGTTTAACGCGAAATTAAGAATTAATCCCGTATTCTCTTTCGTATCTTCCATGGCCTTTTCCATCGCTCTGCGTGTATGCGTAGGAAGACGATCTTGTTGTCCTATCACTCGGACTTGTACGTTCTCTTCAATCAATTCTGGTAAAAATGTACCTAAAAATTCTTCTGGAAGCCTCATTAAATAGTCAACTTCCTTTTTCGGTCTTTTCCAGTTCTCAGTTGAAAAAGCATAAAGAGTTAATACTTTCACATTAAGTTTGCTTGCAAATTTTGTGATTTTCTTTACAACTTGCATGCCTTCATGATGTCCCGCAATACGAGGCATCGCTCTCCTCTTTGCCCATCTCCCATTACCATCCATAATGATGGCAATATGTTCCGGGATGTATCCTTTTTTCACTTCTTCAACGAGATGATCAAACGATGCGACCTTTTTACTTTTAAAAAAAGGAAAGTTTTTAAACATCATTCATACCCTCCAGCAAGCAGACATATGCCTAAAAGTGTAAAAAGACCCCCTTAAGAAGAGGGTCATATTTGCGAAGGTATCGCTATTACACTTCCATGATTTCTTTTTCTTTGTTTTTTGCGATTTCGTCAACTTTTGCAATATATTTATCTGTTTCTTTTTGGATATCTTCAGTATATCCTCTTAAATCATCTTCTGTAATCTCGCCAGCTTTTTCAAGCTTCTTAAGATCATCGTTACCGTCACGACGTACGTTACGAACTGCAACTTTTGCTTCTTCAGCATATTTTTTCACAACTTTTACAAGATCACGACGACGCTCTTCTGTTAATGCAGGGAATGCAATACGAATTACAGTTCCGTCATTAGAAGGGTTTAAGCCTAAATCTGCTTTTAAAATTGCTTTTTCGATATCACCGATAGAAGTTTTATCATAAGGTTGAATTACAAGTAAACGTGCTTCTGGAACTGTAATGTTCGCTAATTGCACAACTGGTGTTGGTGCACCATAGTAATCAACTTGTACTTTATCTAATACAGACGCGTTTGCACGGCCAGCACGAACTGTTGCTAATTCACGAGAATACGCAGCAACTGCTTTTTCCATTTTTTCATTTGAAGACTTCAATACTTGTTGTCCCATATTTATTTCCCCCTTACAACTGTTCCAATATTTTCGCCTAAAACGGCACGTTTAATATTACCTTTTTCCATAACTGAGAATACAATTAATGGAATATCATTATCCATACATAGAGAAGAAGCTGTAGAATCCATTACACCTAAACCTTCTTTTAATACATCTAAGTAAGTAAGCGTTTCGTATTTCGTAGCTGTTGGGTCAATAGATGGATCCGCATTATACACGCCATCTACATTGTTTTTCGCCATTAAAATTACGTCTGCTTCAATCTCTGCCGCACGTAATGCTGCTGTTGTATCTGTAGAGAAGTATGGATTACCTGTACCTGCTGCAAAAATCACAACACGTTTCTTCTCTAAGTGACGAACTGCTTTACGACGAATGTAAGGCTCTGCCACTTGACGCATCTCAATTGAAGTTTGTACACGAGTTTGAATTCCAATATTCTCCAAGCTATCTTGAAGAGCTAATGAATTCATAACTGTTGCTAACATGCCCATGTAATCTGCTCCTGCACGATCCATGCCCATTTCACTTCCAATTTTTCCACGCCAAATGTTACCGCCACCAACAACAACAGCAACCTCTACATCAAGTTCTGCAATTTCTTTTACTTGCTCCGCAACTGATTTAATAACAGATGGGTTAATTCCAAATCCTTGCTCGCCAGCTAAAGCTTCTCCACTCAGCTTTAAAACGACACGATTATATTTCGGTTTACTCATAATGAACCTCCAATTGCTTACATCTTTATTTTAAAAAAGGGAACACAATGTGTTCCCTAATCTGTATTAGTTACTACCTTTTACTTGGTTCATTACTTCTTCAGCAAAGTTGTCTTCGCGTTTTTCGATACCTTCACCAACTGCGTAGCGAACGAATCCTTTTAATGTTCCGCCTTTAGACTCAACGAACTGACGAACTTTCATATCAGGGTTTTTAACGAATGCTTGGTCAAGTAAGCAAATTTCTTCGAAGAATTTGCCAAGACGGCCTTCAACCATTTTTGCAACGATTTTTTCAGGCTTGCCTTCGTTTAATGCTTGTTGTGTTAATACTTGACGCTCATGCTCAACTTCTTCAGCTGTTACAGCATCGCGGTCGATGTATTTAGGGTTAACTGCTGCAATGTGCATAGCTACATCTTTAGCAGCTGCTTCATCAGTAGAACCTTCAAGAACTGTTAGAACACCAATGCGTCCACCCATGTGTAGGTAAGCACCGAATGCATCTGCATCAGTTTTTGTTACGATTTCAAAACGACGAAGTGTAAGTTTTTCACCAATTTTAGCAATTGCTTCGTTGATGTGCTCTTCTACTTGTTTGCCGTTTTCCATTGTTTGAGCCATAGCTTCTTCAACGTTAGTTGGTTTGTTAGTTAATAAGTGAGCAGCTAATTCTTTAATTAATGTTTGGAAACCTTCGTTTTTCGCAACGAAATCAGTTTCAGAGTTTAATTCTAAGATTAAACCATCGTTACCGTTTGTTTCGATGAAAGTTAAACCTTCAGCAGCAATGCGGTCTGCTTTTTTAGCAGCTTTTGCAATACCTTTTTCACGTAAGAAGTCAATTGCCTTCTCCATGTCGCCATTAGTTTCTGTTAAAGCTTTTTTGCAGTCCATCATACCTGCGCCAGTTTTTTCACGTAATTCTTTTACCATTTGTGCAGTGATTGCCATACTATTCATCCTCCTAAAATATGTATTTATACCTTTTATAAAGGTGTTTATACCTTAAAAAAGGTGATAAAAGGCCGAACCCCTTATCACCTTTCCAACTTTGTTACGCAGTAACAGTTTCTTCACCTTGTTTTGCTTCAAGGATCGCGTCTGCCATTTTAGATGTAAGAAGTTTTACAGCACGAATTGCATCATCGTTTGCTGGGATAACGTGATC
Source organism: Bacillus cereus (assembly GCF_007678085.1). Taxonomy (GTDB): domain Bacteria; phylum Bacillota; class Bacilli; order Bacillales; family Bacillaceae_G; genus Bacillus_A; species Bacillus_A cereus_BE. The sequence continues at coordinate 468,853 of NZ_VEDW01000004.1, forward strand.
GATTTCGTCTGGATCACAGTTTGTATCAACGATACCGATGATTGGAATGTGTAATTTGCGTGCTTCAGCAACTGCAATACGCTCTTTACGAGGGTCTACTACGAATAATGCACTTGGAAGACCTTTCATATCTTTAATACCGCCTAAGAATTTCTCAAGACGCTCTAACTCTTTTTTAAGTTGAACAACTTCTTTCTTAGGAAGTACTTCGAAAGTACCATCTTCTTGCATTCTTTCGATGTCTTTAAGACGCTTGATACGCTTTTGGATTGTTTGGAAGTTTGTTAAAGTTCCACCTAACCAACGTTGGTTAACGAAGTACATACCAGCACGAGTTGCTTCTTCTTTAATAGCTTCTTGTGCTTGTTTTTTAGTACCTACGAATAAGATGTCTCCACCTTCAGCAGCGATGTCGCGCATCGTTCTGTAAGCTTCCTCAACTTTTTTCACAGTTTTTTGTAAGTCGATGATGTAGATACCGTTACGCTCTGTGAAAATGTAACGCTTCATTTTTGGGTTCCAACGACGAGTTTGATGTCCGAAATGAACACCAGCTTCAAGCAATTGCTTCATAGAAATTACTGACATAATATAGTTCCTCCTAAATGGTTTTTGATATCCTCCGTTTACTTCATCTCTAAGCGAAACTACAAACGTAGCACCAACACTTAAATCAGTAAACGTGTGTACTTTGTACTGACACCACTGCTTACTATATCATACTGAAATATTACAATCAAGTCGAAAATGCGAACAATGTAAAACTTTCTTTGTTCATACTCGAATTCTAGTATTACCAACCCGCATTTCTTTTAAGCAAAAAAACGCAATGCAATTCATAGTTCTTCCGAAAAAGACGATTAGGACGCTTTTTGCAAACAACATTAATCTTTTATACACAAAAAACTCCCCTCAAAAAATGAGGAGAGTTTTATAAATTAGTTTGTTTTTAATTTAGCAAGTTCATGTAAGAATTTGTCGTTTAATACTTTAATGTATGTTCCTTTCATACCTAAAGAACGCGACTCAATTACACCAGCACTCTCTAATTTACGAAGTGCATTTACGATTACAGAACGAGTGATTCCTACGCGGTCAGCGATTTTACTTGCAACAAGTAAACCTTCTGTTCCATTTAATTCTTCGAAGATGTGCTCGATTGCTTCTAACTCACTGTAAGATAATGAGCTGATCGCCATTTGAACAACAGCTTTACTACGTGCTTCTTCTTCGATTTCTTCTGCTTTTTCACGTAAAATTTCCATACCTACAACAGTTGAGCTGTACTCAGCAAGAATTAAATCATCATCTAAGAACTCTTGACCAAGACGAGCTAACACTAATGTACCTAGACGCTCACCACCACCAACGATTGGTACGATTGTAGTTAAACCTTGACCAAATAATTCTTTATTTTCTACTGGGAATGCTGTGTAAGCACTGTTTACATCTAAGTTTGAAGATGTTTCTGTAATGTTGAATAGGCTTTGTGTGTACTCTTCTGGGAATTGACGCTCTGCAAGCATTTGCTTCATACGCTCATTCTCAATTTGTTGGTGAATTGCATAACCTAGTAATTTACCACGACGGCTTACTACGAATACGTTCGCTTCAATTACTTCACACATTGTGTCAGACATTTCTCTAAAGTTTACAGGCTTTCCTGCTGCGCTCTGTAATAACGCATTTAATTTTCTTGTTTTTGCTAATAATTCCATTTCAAAAGTTCCTCCTACATGTTACTCACATATTTTTTCATCACTTGGAAACTAGGGCGAGTCACCTGATGACACTATTACAAAATAAACTGGCTCACATCTTTATTTTTAGCAATCGTTGCTAATTTCTCCTCAACGTATTGAGGTGTTATCGTTATTTTCTCTAACGTAATTTCAGATGCTTCAAACGATAAATCTTCAAGGAGCTTCTCCATAATCGTATGAAGTCTTCTTGCTCCAATATTATCTGTATCCTGATTAACTTGATAAGCAATCTCAGCAATCTTACGAATAGCATCGTCTGAAAATTCAATTTCTATACCTTCAGTCGCTAATAAAGCCATATATTGTTTAATTAACGCGTTGTCAGGCTCGATTAATATTTTAACAAAATCATCTGTCGATAATTTTGTTAATTCTACTCGAATCGGAAATCTCCCTTGCAGTTCCGGAATTAAATCCGACGGTTTAGACATATGAAACGCTCCAGCTGCAACGAATAAAATATAATCCGTTTTTACTGATCCGTATTTTGTCGCAACATTCGACCCTTCTACAATCGGCAGAATGTCACGTTGCACACCTTCACGTGATACATCTACGCTATTCGACTGCTTACCAGCAATTTTGTCAATTTCATCGATAAAAATAATCCCGAGCTGTTCAGCACGATAAACAGCCTCTTGTGTAACTTCATCCATATCAATTAAGCGCTGTGCTTCCTCATTTGTCAAGAGTTTTCTTGCTTCTTTTACAGAAAGTTTACGTTTTTTTGTTTTTTTCGGCATAAAACTTCCTAGCGCATCCTGGAAATTCATTCCCATTTGTTCCATGCCCGTTCCTTGTAACATATCGAACATGGAAGACTGTTGTTCAGTCACTTCAATCGATACAATTTCATCTTCAAGAAGTCCTGCAGCAAGCTTTCTTTCCACATCTTGACGTTTCTTTTCGATTTCAACATCTTCCTGTGCATCAGTTGTTTGATTCGAATTTTGAGCACCGCCAAATAGCATTTCTAATGGGTTTTTAAATCCAGATTGTTTCTCTGGACTAGGCACTAAAATTTCAACAAGACGTTGGTTCGCTTGTTCTTCTGCTTTGTCTTGTACTTTAACTACCATTTCTTCTTTCACGATGCGAACTGACGTTTCCACAAGGTCACGTACCATCGATTCTACATCTCTACCTACATATCCAACTTCTGTAAATTTCGTAGCTTCAACCTTAATAAAAGGTGCTCCAACGAGTTTCGCCATTCGTCGTGCTACCTCTGTTTTACCAACACCTGTCGGTCCAATCATTAAAATATTTTTAGGTGCAATTTCATCACGTAGATTTTCAGCTAATTTACTTCGGCGGTATCGATTTCTTAAGGCTACAGCAACCGCTTTCTTCGCATCTTTTTGACCGATAATGTATTGATCTAATTTTTCCACAATTTGACGCGGAGTAAAATGTAAATGCATATAAAATGCCTCCCTTACGATTCTACAATTCTTCCACAATTATATTGTGGTTTGTATAAACACAAATATCGCCAGCAATGTCTAAACTCGCTTTTGCAATTTGCTTCGCTGTTAAATGTTCACTTGCATATTGCTTTAAAGCACGACCTGCAGAAAGCGCATAATTCCCGCCAGATCCAATTGCTAAAATACCATCATCCGGTTCAATTACTTCTCCTGTACCTGAAACAAGGAGCATAGTTGTTTTATCCATGACAATGAGCATCGCTTCTAGCTGACGTAACATTTTGTCGCCACGCCATTGTTTTGCCATCTCAACTGCAGCACGCTGCAAGTTGCCATTGTACTCTTCTAACTTCCCTTCAAACATTTCAAAAAGAGTAAATGCGTCAGCAACCGAACCTGCAAAACCAGCTAAAACTTTCCCTTGGAAAAGTTTACGAACTTTACGAGCTGTATGTTTCATTACAACAGCATTCCCCATTGTCACCTGGCCATCTCCAGCCATTGCACATTCTCCATTATGATGAACTGCAAATATCGTTGTAGCGTGGAAATTTCCCATAGAAAAAACTCCTTTATATGTTTTTATAGCTTTAAAAGCAATTTATGCCCGTGGGTGATGCTTCATGTAGACCGAACGCAATCTTTCTTTAGAGACATGCGTATAAATTTGTGTCGTCGACAAATTCTCATGACCGAGTAGCTCCTGTACAGTACGTAAATCTGCCCCTTCATCTAACATATGTGTAGCAAATGTATGCCTTAACATATGGGGACTTATCCGCATTGTCAGCGAAGCTTTCTTAATGAGTTCATTCAATACATAGCGTACCCCTCGACTTGTTAGCGGCGTGCCTTTCGCATTTAAAAATACCATATGAGAGTGTTCTTCAGTTTTTTGAGCTAACTGTTTTCTCCCGTTCTCTATATAAGTAATTAAAGCATCTTGCGCATAGCTTCCGAACGGAATATACCTTTGTTTTTTTCCTTTTCCCATTACTAAAATTGTTCCCACTGCGAAGTCAATATCAGTAAGTTGTAAATTGATACATTCACTCACACGGATCCCAGTCGCATACATCAACTCTAATAAAGCTTGATTCCTTTGACCTAGCGGCGTTTCCGTGTCAGAAACTTCGAATAATTCCTCTAATTCTTCAGCATATAAAAACTTTGGGATTGACAATTCTTTTTTGGGGAGTGACGCAAGTGCAAACGGATTATCTTTCCGATAACCTTCACGCATCAAAAATCGATATAAACTTCGTAAACTTGATACTTTTCTTGCGACAGATTTACGGGCTAACTTTTCATCATGCAACGTCGTTAAGTACAAACGAACATCCGCGTATGTAACATCTAAAAAAGAGGATATGCCTTCTCGCTCCATAAATTGCACAAAATGTTCTAAATCATTTTGATAACTTGCAATTGTATATTTTGAATAATTTCTTTCAATTTGTAAATATCCAACGAATAATTGTAACAATTTCTTCACATTCACACAATTCACCTCAATAAAGGCTACTAAATCGTATCACAACTTAGTAGCCTTTGCAAGAAATTTAACTAAATATTTACAAAATTTTGAATTGTTTCTAAAGCGCGTGTTGCATAGGCTTCATTTCGTTCTGCTTTTTTCTTGATTTTCTTCTCTAACGGTGCAAACAGACCGAAGTTTGCATTCATTGGTTGGAAGTTTTTCGCGTTTGTCGCCGTAATATAATTCGCCATACTTCCCATTGCAGTTACAGATGGTAATACAACTGGCTCTTCACCTTTTACAAGTCGAGCTGCGTTAATACCTGCTAGTAATCCTGATGCTGCCGATTCAACATATCCCTCTACTCCAGTCATTTGGCCAGCGAAGAATAAATCATCACGTTGTTTATATTGATATGTTGGACGAAGCAAGTTTGGTGAGTTAATAAACGTATTACGATGCATTACACCATAACGCACAATCTCTGCGTTTTCCAGTCCTGGAATCAACTGTAACACTTCTTTTTGTGGTCCCCACTTTAAATGTGTTTGGAAACCTACGATATTGTATAACGTTCCTGCTGCATCATCTTGACGTAATTGAACAACAGCGTATGGCGTTTTCCCTGTTTTCGGATCTTCTAATCCAACAGGTTTCATCGGTCCAAATACTAGCGTCTGTCTTCCTCTACTCGCCATAACTTCTACCGGCATACAACCTTCAAAGAAAATTTCTTTTTCAAATTCTTTTAAAGGTACTGTTTCAGCAGCAATTAAAGCTTCGTAAAAACGGTCAAATTCTTCTTCCGTCATCGGGCAGTTTAAATACGCAGCTTCACCTTTATCATAACGAGATTTTAAATACACTTTATTCATATCAATGCTGTCTTTCTCAACTATCGGTGCTGCAGCATCATAGAAATAAAAATAATCTTCACCTGTTAATTCTTTTAATTGTGCAGCAAGATCAGGAGACGTAAGTGGACCTGTCGCGATAATAGTAGGTCCTTCTGGAATTTCAGTAATTTCTTCATTCATCACAGTTACGTTCGGATGGTTTTTCACATACTCCGTTACTTTTGCCGCAAATTCATGACGATCTACAGCTAAAGCCCCTCCTGCTGGTACAGAGCACTCATCAGCCGCACGAATAATAACAGAATCCATTAGGCGCATTTCTTCTTTAATAACACCAACAGCATTTGTTAATGTGTTTGCACGAAGCGAGTTACTACATACTAACTCTGCAAATTTATCTGTGTGATGAGCTGGTGTTTGCCTTACTGGTCTCATTTCATATAATTTTACTTGGACACCACGTTTTGCAATTTGGTAAGCTGCTTCACTTCCTGCAAGACCTGCGCCAATGACGTTTACTACTTGTGTTGTCATATATATATCACCTTTCCTTTTCTTCCCGAAAAAAATGTGAGCAGTTACGCTCACATTTGTTGTTCTTCTTCATAATCACACGAAATACATTGTACTTGCACGCCTTTTTTCAACTTCTTCTCTACAAGCATACCTTCGCACTTCGGACATTTACGGCCAATCGGCTTATCCCAAGATACAAAGTCACACTCTGGATACGTACCGCACCCATAGAAAAGACGTTTCTTTTTATTACTACGACGTTCAATAATTTGACCTTTATCACATTTCGGACAAGTAACACCGATTTCTTTCACAATCGGTTTTGTATTACGACAATCTGGGAAATTCGAGCAAGCCATAAATTTCCCGTATTTACCCATTTTAAAGACCATTGGGTGATCACATAATTCACAGTCTTCCCCAGCTGGTTCATCTTTAATTTCCACTTCACGCATTTCTTTTTCCGCTTTTTCTAAACGCGGCTCAAATCCTACGTAGAAATCATCAACAATTTTTACCCAATTCGCATTTCCTTCTTCAACTTCATCAAGACTTTGCTCCATGTTAGCAGTAAATTCAATGTTAATAATTTCTGGGAAAAACTCTAAAATAAGTTCAATTACTATTTCACCAAGTTCAGTTGGAACGAAGCGTTTATTATCCAAACCTACATATCCACGTTTTTGAATCGTTTCAAGTGTCGGTACGTAAGTCGACGGTCTTCCAATTCCAAGCTCTTCAAGTGTTCTTACTAGTCGAGCCTCTGTATAGCGCGGCGGAGGTTGTGTAAAGTGTTGCTTCGGTTCTAAATCCTTCGAAAATACCGTTTCCCCTACTTCTAAAGGCGGCAACATCTTATCCTTTTCTTCAGCCCCGTCATCTTTCGACTCTACATACACTTTCATAAATCCTGGGAACTTTACAACCGATCCACTTGCACGGAACTGAACATTGTTATTAATGAGTTTCGCTGTCACAGTATCCATTATAGCAGACGCCATTTGACTTGCAACAAATCGCTCCCAAATCAATTTATACAATCGAAGTTGATCACGACTTAAGAAACTCTTTAGTTCCTCTGGCTTTCTCATTACCGAAGTAGGACGAATTGCCTCATGCGCATCTTGCGCGTTCGACTTTTTCGTTTCTTTCTTCTTTTCTGTTCCTATGTATTCCGCACCAAACGCATCAGTAATGTAAGTACGCGCCTCTGTTTGAGCTGTTTCTGAGATACGTGTTGAGTCAGTTCTCATATACGTAATAAGACCTACAGTCCCTTGTTTTCCAAGATCGATCCCTTCATACAATTGCTGCGCAAGCATCATTGTTTTCTTTGCTCGCATGTTTAACTTACGCGCTGCCTCTTGTTGTAAGGAAGATGTTGTAAACGGTAACGCAGGATTACGTTTTCGCTCTTTTCGCGCTACATTTTCAACTGAAAACGCATTATCTTTCATCTGTTCAATTATTTCATTCACTTGCGTTTCATTCGTTAATTGAACTTTTTCACCATCTACACCGTAAAAGCTTGCTTCAAATGTGTCTTTCCCTTTCACAAATTCTGTCTTAATTGTCCAGAATTCTTCAGGCTCAAAGCTTTGAATTTCTCTTTCACGTTCGATAATTAAACGAACTGCTACAGATTGTACGCGTCCTGCACTTAATCCTTTTTTTACTTTCTTCCATAATAAAGGACTAATATTGTAACCAACAAGACGATCTAGTATACGCCTTGCTTGTTGTGCATCTACTAAATCCATATTAATCGCACGAGGATGTTTAAATGACTCTTTGATTGCATCTTTTGTAATCTCATTAAACACAACTCGGCAATCTGATTCAACGTCCACATTTAACGTATTGGCTAAATGCCAAGCAATTGCTTCCCCTTCACGGTCTGGATCGGCCGCGAGATAGACTTTCTTTGCTTTTTTTGCCGCTGATTTTAAATCTTTTAAGACGGGACCTTTACCACGAATGGTAATATACTTCGGAGTGAAGTTGTTCTTTACTTCTATCCCCATTTGGCTTTTAGGTAAATCGCGAACGTGTCCCATAGACGCGACAACTTTGTATTTTTTCCCTAAATATTTCTCAATGGTCTTCGCCTTAGAAGGCGACTCCACGATTACGAGGTAATCTGACATGCTAGTGCCTCCTTAAGAGGTGGATTCAAGTCTTCATTAATCTTATTGATTTCTCTTGTTTTTGTCAATCAAGAATGAATATACCATACAGTGCCTATCTACCATTTGTCAATAATTGTTTAATAAAAACATAAAAATATACGGTTAATTTAAGATTTCTTCCAGGATATCTTCTGCATTTCTCACTAGTTTCGCTCCTTGTTGAATTAGATGATTCGTTCCTGATGCACTATCTATAAATATAGGTCCAGGAAGTGCAAATACCTCTCTATTTTGCTCTAAAGCAAGGTCCGCAGTAATAAGTGTTCCACTTCTCGATTTCGCTTCTACAACTAAAACCCCCTTACTTATACCACTAATGATTCGATTTCTTTTTGGAAAATACCATTTTTTCGGTGCATAGTGCGGGGGATACTCTGTTAATAACAATATATATTCATTCCAAGTTTCATATAAATGTCGATTCTCTTTTGGGTATATATACGATAACCCATGTCCTAGTATCGCAATAGTGGGGCAATACTGTCTTACTGTAATTTCATGAGACATCGTATCTATCCCTCTTGCAAACCCACTGACAATAAGCCATTCTCTTTCTAATAATGGTTGTAAAATAAATTTCAAACTCTCATGTCCATATAAAGTCGGTTCTCTCGTTCCAATAACCGCTAATTTATTCACTTTATTGAGAAAATCCTTCTCTCCTTTTCCATATAGCACAAAGGGGGGATCTTGTATTTGACGTAATAATTGTGGATAATCTTCATCCCATATAGTCATATAAAAGATTCGATTTTTCTCTAAATAAGATATATATTGCAGGAGGTTTGAGCTTTGAAGAAAGTTTACTAATTCTGAAGATTTTTTCGAGGATATTCCAGTGTAGTATTCTATTTGTTTTGCATTAAAAGTGTATATTCCCTTCAATTCGGGATCGACATATAATAGTCTTTCTATCGCCTTCCAATAATCTGCTAACAAGTAATGAAGATGTAATAATCGTTCTCTTTTCATCTTAATTCTCCTTACCCATAATTTTTATTATGTAAACAAGAATTGTGTAAAAAGACACCTTCAATCAAGAAGGTGTCTTTCAACAGATTAGTAGTTTTTACAAGTCTCAAATAGACCTTTTTCTTTTAAGACAGAGATTAGTGTTTCGCCCATAACCGCTGGAGTTTCCGCTACTTTAATACCACAAGCTTCCATCGTTTTAATCTTTTCAGCAGCAGTTCCTTTACCACCAGAAATGATTGCACCAGCATGGCCCATACGTTTGCCAGCAGGCGCTGTTTGGCCACCAATGAAGCCTACAACAGGTTTTGTCATATTAGCTTTCACCCATTCAGCTGCCTCTTCTTCCGCTGTACCACCGATTTCACCAATCATAATTACAGCATGTGTTTCTTCATCTTCATTAAATGCTTTTAACGCATCAATAAAGTCTGTACCATTAACAGGGTCCCCGCCGATACCTACAGCTGTAGATTGACCAATACCTTCTTGTGTTAACTGATGTACAGCCTCATACGTTAATGTACCAGAGCGAGATACGATACCTACATGGCCTTTTTTATGAATGTATCCTGGCATAATACCAATTTTACATTCATCAGGCGTAATAACACCTGGGCAGTTTGGTCCAAGTAAACGTGTATGTTTACCAGCCATATATCTCTTTACATTTACCATATCTAATACAGGAATTCCTTCAGTAATACATACTACTAAATCGATTTCTGCATCAACTGCTTCCATAATTGCATCAGCCGCAAAAGCGGGTGGAACGTATACAACTGAAGCGTTTGCGCCTGTTGCTTTCACTGCATCTTCTACAGTATCAAATACTGGTACACCTTCAATATCAGTGCCACCTTTACCTGGCGTTACACCACCGACAATTTTCGTACCGTATTCAATCATTTGTTTTGTATGGAATAACCCTTGAGAACCTGTAATACCTTGAACAATAACTTTTGTATCTTTATTAACTAATACGCTCATTTTTCTCCCCCGCTTTCTATTAGCCCACTAGTGAAACAATTTTTTGTGCACCGTCTGCCATAGATTCTGCTGCAACAATATTTAAGCCAGACTCATTTAAAATTTTCTTACCTAACTCTACGTTTGTACCTTCAAGACGTACAACTAAAGGTAACTCAAGACCTACTTGTTTCGTTGCTTCAATAACACCTTCTGCAATAACATCACACTTCATAATGCCACCAAAAATGTTAACGAAGATACCTTTTACGTTTTTGTCAGAAAGGATAATTTTGAATGCTTCTGTAACTTTTTCAGCTGTTGCACCGCCACCAACATCTAAGAAGTTAGCTGGATCTCCATGGTAATGTTTAATGATATCCATTGTAGCCATCGCTAAACCTGCACCATTAACCATACAACCGATATTTCCATCTAAAGGAATGTAGTTTAAGTCATATTTAGAAGCTTCGATTTCTTTTGAATCTTCCTCATCAAGATCACGAAGTTCTAAAATGTCTTTATGGCGATATAAAGCATTAGAATCAAAGTTTAATTTCGCATCTAATGCCATAACTTTACCGTCACCTGTTGTAACAAGTGGATTAATCTCCGCGATAGAACAATCTTTTTCAATAAATGCACGGTATAAGCCCATCATAAACTTCACAGCTTGTCCTACAAGCTCTTTTGGAATATTGATGTTAAATGCAATTCGGCGTGCTTGGAAGCCTTGTAAGCCTACTGCCGGATCAATATATTCTTTAAAGATTTTTTCTGGTGTTTGCTCTGCTACTTCTTCAATTTCTGTTCCGCCTTCTTCAGACGCCATTAAAACAACTTGAGAAGTTGCACGGTCTAAAACAAGACCAACATAATATTCTTTTTTAATATCGCAACCTTCTTCGATAAGTAAGCGTTTTACTTCCTTACCTTCAGGACCTGTTTGATGTGTCACAAGTGTAGTTCCTAAAATGCTCTCTGCATATGTACGAACTTCATCTAAATTTTTTGCAACTTTTACTCCGCCAGCTTTGCCGCGTCCACCAGCGTGAATTTGTGCTTTCACTACACATACATCCGTTCCTAATTCTTTCGCTGCTTCTACAGCTTCTTCTACTGTAAATGCAACCTTCCCGTTCGGAACGCTAACCCCATAGCTTCTAAGGACTGCCTTACCTTGGTACTCATGGATATTCATGGTCCCATCCTCCCCTGTTTTCCTGTTTTACTCGAAAAGTTTTTTAATGTTTAAAAAACATTACATTGCCATTGTATAAGATGATTGGCACGCTGTCTACAATAAAGTGTCAGAAAACTGAAATCGCTTTATTCTTTTTTGAAAATAATAATGTTCGTATACCAAAATAAAAAAATAAGCTGCATATTCGCAGCTTATTTTTGAATCATATCTTTAATTGGTGCAAACGATTTTCGATGTTCTTCTAATACTCCATGCGCTTCAATCGCTTCTAAATGTTGTTTCGTTCCATATCCCATATGTTGTTCAAATCCATATGCAGGATACTTTTCTCCAAGCTCTTTCATCATACGATCTCTCGTTACTTTCGCAATAATGGATGCGGCTGAAATAGAAATGCTTTTCGCGTCACCTTTAATGATGGATGTTTGAGGAATTTGTGTAGGAAGTTTCATCGCATCAATTAATAAATATTCTGGTGTACAAGATAAATTCGCAATAGCATCTAACATCGCTTGTTTCGTCGCTTGATAAATATTTATCTCATCAATAACTTGTGGTGATACAATTCCGACTCCAATTGCAATTGCTTGCGCTTTGATTCCATCATAAAAACGCTCTCGCTTCGCCTCACTCAGCTTTTTCGAGTCATTTAACCCTGGAATATAAAAATCTTCTGGAAGGACAACAGCTGCCGTCACGACAGGCCCAGCTAGCGGCCCACGCCCTACTTCATCTATACCTGCGATATATGTGAGCCCTTTTTCACGTAATGCAATCTCGTACCTGGACATTTCGAAAAACTTTTCTTTTTCTTTCTGCGCTAACTCTTTTTGTTTATGCCACTTCAAAATGAGCTTTTGTACCCCTTTTCGCTCGTCTTTCATTAATAGTTGAAAGCGGTCATCTTCTTCACTCATAATTTCTTGCAGTAAACGTTCCGCTTCTTGAATAGTCACTTTTTGCATTCATGCCACTCCCTTTATATACAAAAAAGAAAAGACGTACAAACGCACGTCTTATACTTCTTCTACTTTTTCTACATCTTCTGTCTGCTCTGCAAACTCTTCTGGTGTTTCAAACGTCATTTTCCCAAGTTTTCCACCGCGAAGCTCACGAAGTACAAGCTCAGATGTTTTATCATAATCAATCATTCCGCCGCCCATTAAACAACCTCTATTTTTTCCAATTGCATCGAATAATTCTACAATATCTTCTGGAATCTCACTTAAATTATATCGCTCTTTCAAACGTTCTGGATAATGTTTCTCCATAAAACGTAGTGCGTAAACAGCAACATCTTGTAAATTTAAAATTGAATCTTTAATTGCACCCGTTGTCGCTAATCGAAGACCTACTAATTGATCTTCAAATTTAGGCCATAAAATACCAGGTGTATCTAACAGTTCCATTTCTTTCCCAACTTTAATCCATTGTTGAGCTGTTGTCACACCAGGACGATCTCCTGTTTTAGCAATATTTTTCTTCGCTAATTTATTAATTAACGTAGATTTACCAACGTTTGGTATACCTACAATTAATGCACGAATCGCTCTCGGTCTAATACCTTTTGCAACCATTTTATCAAATTTCTCTTTCACTAACACTTTACAAGCTGCTGCAATTTCCTTCATACCTTGTCCAGCTTGCGCGTTAATTGAAATGGCCATATGGCCTTTTTCTTTAAAATATGCGATCCATTGCTTTGTTAAACGATCATCTGCCATATCCGCTTTATTTAAAACGACAAGCCTCGGTTTATGTGTGATAATCTCATCGATCATTGGATTTCGTGAAGATAAAGGTAATCGAGCATCTACAAGCTCAATTACAACATCAATTAACTTTAACTTTTCTGTTACTTGGCGTCTAGCCTTTGCCATATGTCCCGGGAACCATTGAATTACCATGTTGCCACCTTCTTTTTCTTTTATTTCACAATACGAGCATCTTTTAACGGCCAATATAGTATATTTGCTTTTCCAATCACTTGGTCCATTGAAATTGTACCAATCGAACGACTATCTTTACTAAAACGACGATTATCGCCTAAAACAAATAATTGGCCTTCTGGAACAGTTTTCTTCCCTGTCATTTCTTCAAGAGTAAAATCATATGTAAGCGGTCCGTCAGCAATTTGTTTTTTCTGCTTGTCTAAATACGGCTCCTCATAAGCCTTTCCGTTAACATATAATTTGTCATTACGATACTCTATTTCATCGCCTGGTAGGCCGATAATGCGCTTAATATAATCTTTATCTTCCGTTGCTCGGAATACGATAATATCAAATCGTTTCGGATCTCCTATGTGATAACCAATTTTATTGACAATCATTCGATCGCGATCATGTAAAGTAGACGCCATCGATACTCCATCTACGAGAATTGGCGCAAAGAAAAACTGTCTAATAACACCGGCTAATACAACAGCAATCAAAATTGCTTTGATCCATTCCCAAAGTGAACTCTTTTCTTTCTTCATGCATTTCCCCTCCACGATTATGTAAGCTGCTCGTATTATATCAAAATTTTATATAGATTGGAAAAAGGGAGCTTGTGCATTTACAAGCTCCCATACATGTCTTATCGAATTTCTTTAATACGTGCTTTTTTACCGCGAAGGTTACGTAAGTAGTATAACTTAGCACGACGTACTTTACCACGGCGAAGTACTTCGATTTTCGCGATTCTTGGCGTGTGAACTGGGAATGTACGCTCAACACCTACACCGTAAGAAATCTTACGAACTGTGAATGTTTCACTGATTCCGCCACCACGACGTTTAATTACAACACCTTCGAAAAGCTGAATTCTTTCACGAGTTCCCTCAACTACTTTTACGTGTACACGTAAAGTGTCTCCAGGACGGAATGAAGGAAGGTCAGTTTTTAATTGGCCTTTTGTAATTTCTGCGATTAATTGTTGCATATTAAATTCTCTCCTTTAAACAGATGCTCTTATAAAGTCTTAATAAATTACAGCGGAACATCGTTAATACGGCCACTGATTTCAGTAGCACAAGTGTTATAATAGCATATTGCTAGGACTGTTGCAATAGAAAATATATCAAGCCCTTATTTGCCCTCTTTTATCTGTTCTAGCCATTTCTTTTCTTGCTTAGACAATTCTCGTTCTTCTAATAGATCCGGTCTACGTGTGTACGTACGACGTAGTGATTCTTTATGTCGCCATTCATCAATATTTTTATGATTTCCTGACATCAATACATCAGGCACCTTCATACCACGAAAATCAGCTGGACGTGTATAATGAGGATGCTCTAATAAACCTGTACTGAACGAATCCTCAACTTGCGAAGCGTGATTTCCTAATACCCCTGGCAAAAGACGTACGACACTATCAGTAATAACCATAGAGGCTAACTCTCCACCAGTTAATACGTAGTCACCGATAGAAATTTCATCTGTTACGAGATGTTCACGAATTCGTTCATCGTACCCTTCATAATGGCCACATACAAAAATAACATGCTCTTCTTCAGCAAGTTCTTCTGCCTTCTTCTGCGTAAAACGTTCTCCTTGTGGACACATTAGGACAACTCTCGGTTTACGGTCTGTTTCCTTCGTTAACTCTTCCACTGCATCAAAGATAGGCTGAGGAGTTAATACCATCCCAGCACCACCACCGTACGGATAATCGTCTACACTATTATGCTTACTCGTTGTATAATCACGGAAATTGACAACACGAAGCTCTACCGCCTCTTTTTCTTGTGCCTTCTTTAATATTGAAGATCCAAACACACCCGTAAACATATCTGGAAACAATGTTAAAATGTCAATTTTCATTATAGCAACCCTTCCATTACATGAATGGTTACTAATTTATTCTCAATGCTAACTTGAAGCACAACATCATCAATATAAGGAATTAACAAATCTTGACCTTTTGGACGTTTAATTACCCAAACATCATTTGCACCAGGAGATAAAATTTCTTTTATTGTCCCTAACGCTTCTCCTTCTTCCGTTACAACACTGCAACCAATAATTTCATGGTAGTAGTATTCACCTTCAGCTAGTTCGCCTAACTGCTCTTCTGGTACTTTTATTAAAGAACCTTTAAACTTCTCTACTTCATCTACATTGTTGTATCCTTCAAGTGTTAATAAATCAAATGTCTTATGTTGACGGTGAGAAGTTACCTTTACCGGCAGATAGTCTGTATCTTTCTCATTACTTATGTATAACGTGTTTCCTACTTTATATCGCTCTTCTGGAAAATCAGTACGAGAAATAACACGAATTTCTCCTCTTACGCCATGAGTATTTACAATTTTCCCTACGTTAAACCATTTTGTCATAAATAGTATGTCACCCCTGGTTTCTATATAAATTAAGCATCTCCATTTCACATATGGAACATGCAACTTCTCTTTAAATGTTAAAAAAGGGAGAGGAAATAACTCCTCGCCCTTTTTACGTTTATTGAATTTCCAGTGTTACTTTTTCATCATTATGATGTCCCACTGAATACAAGAGCATTCGAATTGCTTTCGCAACTTTCCCTTGCTTTCCAATGACTTTTCCAACATCCTCAGGATGTACAGTTAATCGATACTTTATCTCTCCGTTGTAAAGTTCCTGTGTAACTTTTACATCTTCAGGATGATCGACAAGAGGCTTGACAATCGTCTCGACTAACTTCTTCATAGTCATTGCCTCAATTACTTACCTTGTTTAGATAAGTGGAATTTCTCCATGATACCTTGGTTAGAGAATAAGTTACGAACTGTATCAGATGGTTTAGCACCATTTCCTAACCATTTTAATGCTGCTTCTTCGTTGATCTTAACTTCAGCTGGTTGAGCAACCGGATTGTAAGTGCCGATTTCCTCAATGAAACGTCCGTCACGAGGAGAACGAGAATCTGCAACAACTACACGATAGAAAGGAGTTTTTTTAGCTCCCATACGTTTTAAACGAATTTTAACTGCCATTTATAAAGCACCTCCGAATTTATTTCACACAGATAATTATATTAGCAAAAAGACTATTGCTTTGTAAAGTATTTTTTCTTAACAGAGCCATCTTTTTTCCTTACATGAATGGAAACTTCAATCCACCTAGTCCTTTTTTCTTACCTTTTTGCATTCCAGTCATCGTTTTCATCATCTTTTTCATATCATCAAATTGCTTGATTAAACGATTGATTTCTTGTACCGTTGTACCGCTACCTTTGGCAATGCGCTTTTTGCGACTAGCATTGATTATTTCCGGTTGTTCTCGCTCTAATTTAGTCATAGAACGAATAATTGCCTCAATATGCCCAATTTGTTTTTCATCAACTTGTGCATTTTTCAGCCCTTTAATTTTATTTGCACCAGGAAGCATTCCTAACAATTCATCAAGTGGTCCAAGTTGACGCACTTGTCCAAGTTGTTCTAGGAAATCGTCAAGCGTAAACGAAAGCGTACGCATTTTTTGCTCAAGTTCTTTTGCTTTCTCTTCATCAACTGTAGCTTGCGCTTTTTCAATTAATGTTAAGACGTCTCCCATCCCTAAAATACGGGATGCCATACGTTCTGGATGGAACGCTTCAAGTGCATCTAGTTTTTCACCCATACCAGCAAATTTAATTGGTGTATTTGTAACAGCTTTAATAGATAATGCCGCACCACCGCGCGTATCACCATCTAATTTCGTTAATACAACCCCAGTTAAACCTAACTGTTCATGGAAACTTTGTGCAACATTAACCGCGTCTTGTCCTGTCATCGCATCGACAACAAGGAAAATTTCATCCGGTTTCGCAACTTCTTTCACTTTCGCTAATTCATCCATTAGTTCTTCATCAATATGCAGGCGACCTGCTGTATCGATTAAAACATAATCGTGATGATCTTCTTTTGCTTTTGCAATCGCTTGTTTCGCAATTTCAACAGGACTTACTTGATCTCCTAAAGAGAATACAGGCATGTCCAATTGCTTCCCTAATGTTTCAAGCTGTTTAATCGCTGCAGGACGGTAAATATCCGCTGCAACAAGCATCGGTTTACGATTATGCTTTTTACGAAGCAAATTCGCAAGCTTACCTGTCGTCGTTGTTTTACCTGCACCTTGCAGACCAACCATCATAATAACAGTCGGTGGCTTATTAGCAACAGCAATTTTGCTTTGCTCTCCGCCCATAAGTTCTGTAAGTTCTTCCTGTACAACTTTAATTACTTGTTGTCCAGGTGTCAAACTTTTCATTACATCTTGTCCGACAGCACGTTCAGACACACGCTTTACAAAATCTTTTACTACTTTAAAGTTAACGTCCGCTTCTAAAAGAGCTAGACGAACTTCTCTCATCATTTCTTTCACATCGGCTTCAGAAACTTTTCCTTTGCCGCGGATTTTTTGCATTGTCTGTTGAAGTCGGTCGGCTAATCCTTCAAATGCCATATTGCCGCCCTCCTAATCTAATTTTTCGATAGCTTCAACAACTTGTTTCATTTCTTCATTCACATGCTCTTCTTCGCTGATTAGCTGTTTTAGCTTTGCAACAAGTCGCTGTCGCTCTTGAAACTTTTGAAGTAATACTAATTTATCTTCATATTCTTCAAGCATCGCTTCAGTCCGTTTAATGTTATCATACACGGCTTGGCGACTTACATCAAATTCTTCCGCAATTTCACCAAGAGATAAATCATCTAGATAATAAAGCGACATATAACTTCTTTGTTTTTGCGTTAACAACGATTGATAAAAATCAAATAAATAGTTCATTCTCGTTGTTTTTTCGAGCATGTTGGATCATCCTTTGTTAAGTGATTTCCCTTTACATGAATTAGTTTACATGGAGTATAAAAGAGTGTCAAGTTTTTTTCTTAACATCACATATTTTTATAGGAAAAGAAGCGGAAAATACCGCTTCTTTCACTTATACTTCTTCTGTTTCTACTAAGTTTGCAAATAAACCATAGACATATTGTTCTGGATCGAACTGTTGCAGATCATCCATTTGCTCTCCCAATCCAACGAATTTCACCGGTACATCCATTTCGTTACGAATCGCTAATACAATACCGCCTTTAGCAGTTCCATCTAACTTCGTTAAAACAATACCAGTAACATTCGTTGCTTCACGGAATGTTTTCGCTTGACTTAAACCATTTTGTCCTGTTGTAGCATCAATAACAAGTAATACTTCATGAGGAGCTCCTGGTACTTCACGCTCAATTACACGCTTTACTTTCTCTAACTCTTTCATTAAGTTCACTTTATTTTGTAAACGTCCTGCTGTATCACATAGTAATACGTCTACGTTACGTGCTTTTGCAGCTTGTACAGCGTCATACATAACTGCTGCTGGATCAGACCCTGACCCTTGTTTAATCACTTCTACACCAACGCGATCGCCCCATACTTCTAATTGTTCAATCGCTCCAGCACGGAATGTATCTCCTGCCGCTAATAAGACAGACTTACCTTCTGATTTAAACTTATGAGCCATCTTACCAATTGTTGTCGTTTTACCTACACCATTAACACCAACAAATAAAACAACTGTCAAGCCATCTTTTTGCATATTAATTTCATTAGTAAAATCGCTGTCGCCTTTATAAATTTCTATTAGTTTTTCTGAAATAACTGCTTGCACTTCTCTAGGATCTTGAATGTTACGGCGTTGCACTTCTTCTTTCAACTGATCGATTAATTCCATCACTGTTGAAACGCCCACATCTGCACCAATTAAAATCTCTTCTAATTCTTCGAAGAAATCTTCATCTACTTTACGGTAACGAAATACTAGATCATTTACTTTGTCCGCAAACGAATTTCTCGTTTTTTCTAATCCTTGTTTAAACTTCTCTGTTACCGTATCTGTTTGTTTTGAAATTTTTTCTTTTAGTTTTTTAAAAAAGCTCATACTGTCCCATCCTTCCTATTTGCTTGCAACTAGTTCTTCTCCATCATCTAAACGAACTGAGACAAGTTTAGATACTCCTGACTCTTGCATTGTTACACCATACAATACGTCAGACTCCTCCATTGTACCTTTTCTATGTGTAATTACAATAAACTGCGTCTCATCACTAAATTTCTTTAAATACTGGGCAAAACGGGCAACGTTTGCCTCGTCAAGAGCAGCCTCTACCTCATCTAGTACACAGAATGGGACTGGGCGCACTTTTAAAATACCAAATAACAGCGCAATTGCTGTTAAAGCACGCTCTCCACCTGAAAGTAAACCTAAGTTTTGCAGTTTCTTCCCTGGCGGTTGCGCTACAATATCAATACCCGTATTTAATAAGTCCTCTGGATTCGTCATGACTAAATCCGCTCTACCGCCTCCGAATAATTCAGAGAATACCGATTGAAACTCCATTCGAATTCCTTCAAAAGTAGTAGAAAAGCGTTTTTTCATTTCTTCATCCATTTCAGTAATAAGTTGGTGCAGTGTCGTTTTCGCTTCTTCTAGGTCATCTTTTTGCTCTAGTAAGAATGTATGACGCTCTGCTACACGCTCATATTCATCAATTGCTCCTAAGTTTACTGTGCCCAGCTCTTCGATAGATAGTTTAATTAATTTCACCTTTTTACGTGCATCCTCGGCAGGCATCACCATTGTATACTTCAGTTTTGCTGCTTCAAATGAAATCGTATATGTTTCACGTAAATGTTGTAATCTATTTTCTAACTCTACATCCAGTCTGTTTATTTTTACTTCTTGATCTTTCAACATCTCAAGAATGTATTTATGTTTACCTGTTGTTTCTTTCAGATTACGCTCTAAATGTTCTACTCTCTCTTGTAACGATACGCGTTGTTCACGACGAGAGCGAATTAACTCTGAAGTTTGATTACGATCATATGCTTTTTTCTCAATCATATTCGTAATTTGCTCTTCACCACTTGAATTCGATGTCATTTCTTGTTTTAAGAATGCTAAATCCTCTTTCGTTTTGACAAGCGTTGCATCCGTTTCTTCTTTTTCCTTCGTCAATCGTTCAACTTTTTCTTTTTGATTAGATAAGCGTTGTTGCTTTTCAGCCGCCAACACTTTTAACTCAGTCATTTCTTTTTGAACTTTTTCTTTCGAAGTATGCTGCTCACTTTTTTGTTTTGTTAAAGCGACAATTTTGCTATCTAATCCCGTAATCTCCGCTTGAAGGGTCGCTAAAATCTTTTCTAGCTCTTCTTTACGCCCTTGTATCTTCACTTGATCTTGTAAGAATCCTTCAATCTCTAAATCGTAAATAGATAAACGATCATTAATACGATGTTCTTCTAATTCTAAGCGATTAATTTCTTCTCTTAATTTCTGTTCATCTACACGCTCTGCTTCTACACTTTGTCTTAGTTCGCGTATTTGGACTTCTCTTTCTTGAATCTCTTGCTTTACTGCTTTAACAAAGTTTTCTAACTTCGTTGTTTTCTCTTCCATATCCGTTAACTTGCTCGTCCACTCTTCTAGTTCACGTTGACGTCCTAATAATGAGGATTTCGCCTGTTTTACCGCTCCACCTGTCATAGAACCACCAGGGTTCACTACATCGCCTTCGATTGTTACAATGCGATAACGGTATTGCAGTTGTTTCGCTAACTCATTTGCCCCGCGTAAATCTTTCGCAACAATAACTGTACCTAATAAATTTGAAACTACATTTTCATATTTATTGTTATATTGCACAAGTTCTGCCGCCACACCTACAAACGATGGGTGTTGATTTACAATACGTAATTGTTCAAATGATAACGATCTACTTTTAATAACAGCTTGCGGTAAAAACGTTGCTCGCCCATGTTTATTTTGTTTTAAAAACGCAATTGCATTACGAGCATGTTCTTCTTTTTGTACGACAATATGTTGCATTGCTGCACCTAGAGCAATTTCCATTGCAATTTCATATTCTTTCGGCACCGTCAGCAGTTCTGCCACAGCACCCTCGATACCTTGCAACCTATTTTCTCTAGCTTTTAATACTTCACGTACTCCTTGATAGAAACCAGAGTAATCTTCTTGCATCTCTTCTAGCATTTCTTTTCGAGAACGTGCCTGTTGTACAAATTGATACGCTTGATACAGTTTTGTTTCATTTTCACTATACTGCGTCTTGCATTTCCCAAGTGCGGCTTCTGTTTTTTGTATATTTGCAAGGATTCCAGCTACTTTTTCTTTCACTTGTTCATAACTTTCCACAAGTTTCGTCTTTTTCGCTGTAATTTCCATACGCATTTCTACATATTTCGCATTTTCTTCGTCAAGGCGTTCATTTTTAGAGTTTTGTTGTTTAGATTGTTCTTCAATCATAGATAATTCATTACGATGACTAGCTTGTTGATTTAAAAGTTCAATATAGTCACCTTTTAAATTCTCAATTTGTTCCTCTAAATTGTCAGCAAACGTTGCAAGTAATTGCTCATTATCATGCAATTTCGTCTCCAATTCTTTTACTTGATTTACAAATTGCATCAACACTTCTGTACTTGATTCTATTTCACCATCATAACTTGTAGCTTTCGCTGTTAATTCAACAATTAACTGTTCGAGTTGCGCACAATGCGTCGTTGCATTTTGCTTTCTCTCTTTTAATAGCTCACGCTGCCCTTCTAACTTTTCTAGTTCTTTACTAGAAAGAAGAAGTACTTCTTGTAAGGAATCTACAGACTCATCTACTGCTTGTAATTGGCCTCGTAATTCCTCTAGCTCTTCTTCACCTTTTTGTAAATGCGTTGACATTTTCGCTTCTTCGTTTTTATTATGCCCAAACTGATTTCGAAGCGCTTCCCATTTCTCATGTAATTCTTCAATTTCATGTACAATAAGCGCTGCTTCTACTTTTTCTAATTCTTCTTTTTTCTCAAGATAATCTTTCGCAATAGAAGCTTGTCTTTCCAAAGGTTCTACTTGACTACTTAATTCGTGAATGATATCTTGTACACGATTTAAGTTTTCTTGTGTATCTGCTAATTTTGCTTCCGCTTTCTTTTTACGAAGTTTGTATTTCAGCACTCCAGCAGCTTCTTCAAATACACCACGACGTTCTTCTGATTTACTACTTAAAATCTCTTCAACTTTCCCCTGGCTAATAATCGAAAAAGCTTCTCTTCCCATACCAGAGTCCATAAATAAATCGATAATATCTTTCAATCTACATGATTGTTTATTAATATAAAAATCGCTATCACCAGAACGCGATACACGACGTGTTACACATACCTCATTATATTCAATCGGTAAACGTTGATCTTCATTATTTAAAGTTATTGTTACTTCAGCAACATTAACTGCTCTTCTCGTATCACTGCCCGCAAAAATAATATCCTCCATCTTTGCACCACGTAATGATTTTGCAGATTGTTCACCAAGTACCCAGCGAATAGCATCAGTAATATTACTTTTCCCGCTTCCATTAGGTCCTACTACAGAAGTTACACCTGGGACAAAATCAACAGATACACGCTCAGCAAAAGACTTAAATCCTGCTATTTCTAATCTTTTTAAAAACACGAAAGGCCTTCCTCCTATTCTCCGTTGCTATAACTGTTATCTAGACAAAAACGAGCTATCATACGGATTTCCCTTCCCTTTATTCACAAACAAAAAGAAAGTTTCATTCTATGCATAAGGAATCCCCCTCATTCAAAGGGGGATTCCTTATAGTTGTTCTTTTAATTTTTTCAATGCTTCTGCAGCAGCTTGCTGCTCTGCTTCTTTTTTCGACTTGCCACTACCAAGACCTAAAGCCACGTTATTTAACGTAACACGTGACACAAATTCTCGATTGTGGGCCGGTCCTTTTTCCTGCAAAATTTGATACTCAATATTGCCACTACCATCACGCTGAATCAACTCTTGTAATTGACTCTTATAATCCATCACATGAGAAAAAGCACCTTCATTAATTTTAGGGTATACAACTTCTTTTAAGAATCCCCATACTGTTTCTAACCCTTGATCAAGATAAAGGGCACCAATAAACGCTTCAAAGACATCCGCTAATAAAGCTGGTCGTTCACGTCCACCTGTCATTTCCTCACCTTTTCCTAATAAAACAAGGCTACCAAATGACAACTCGTTTGCAAAACGAACAAGAGATGGTTCACATACAATAGCTGCACGTAGTTTTGTTAACTCTCCTTCGCTCATTGTCGGATATTTTTGAAACAGATACTGCGACACAGTAAGTTCCAACACTGCATCTCCAAGGAATTCGAGACGCTCATTGTCTTCATGCGGTTTTTTTCGATGCTCATTCACATACGATGAATGCGTAAATGCTTGAATCAATAATTTTTCATCTGAAAACGTAATACCTATCTCTTCTTGAAATACTTTAAACGCTTCACGATATTTTGTTTCGTATTTTTTTTCTCTATGTTTTCGGTACGGCATAGGTCCCTCCAGATATAAGCCGAGAAGCCCCGCTAAAAAACGGGACTTCACTTAAGCATTATAGATGACTCTCTATGTAAGTCACAGCATCGCCAACAGTAGCAATCTTTTCAGCATCTTCATCAGAAATTTCCATTTCGAATTCATCTTCCAATTGCATTACAAGTTCTACTACATCTAGGGAGTCTGCGCCTAAATCTTCTTTAAAGCTCGCAGCTGGTACTACTTCAGTTTCTTCTACACCTAAACGATCAACGATGATTTTTGTTACACGCTCTAAAACATCTGCCATTCCATTCACCTCCCCTCAAATATTATATTAAATATTGTCCAAAAAAACTAGTTGAAATCAATTCTTTTATTACATTACCATTCCGCCATCAACATTTAACGTTTGCCCTGTAACATATTTACTTTGATCAGAGGCAAAAAACGTTACAGTATTTGCGATATCTTGCGCTTCACCAAATTGAGCTGCAGGAATTAATTTTAACATTTCGGCTTTTATATTTTCATCTAATACATCTGTCATATCCGTCGCAATAAACCCTGGAGCAATTGCATTTACAGTAATATTACGGCTCGCTAATTCTTTTGCTAACGTTTTTGTTAATCCAATTACACCCGCTTTAGCAGCGACATAGTTTGCTTGTCCTGGATTACCTGTTACCCCAACAACAGAAGCGATATTAATAATACGTCCATGACGTTGACGCATCATATATCGAGATACTGCCTTCGTGCATAAGAATACACCTTTTAGGTTTGTATTAATAACTGTATCCCATTCTTCTTCTTTCATACGCATTAATAAATTATCTTTTGTTACACCTGCATTATTTACAAGAATATCAACTTGTCCAAATGTATCTACAGTTTGTTTCACCATATTTGTAACATCTTCAGCATTTGCAACATCTGCTCTTACTGCAATTGCATCCGAACCTAATTTCTTTATTTCATCAACTACTTCATTTGCCTTTTGTTCATTACCAGCATAATTTACTACAATATTTGCCCCTTGTTTCGCTAAATCAATCGCAATTGCACGACCAATTCCACGTGAAGCACCCGTTACTAATGCTACTTTCCCTTTTAACATCAGTTTTCTCCTCTCAAATTTGAAATGGTATCTTGTAATGTCTCTTCATCATATATCGCGTATGCTTTCACTGATGAATCAATTGACTTCATAAGTCCAGCAAGTACTTTCCCAGGTCCAATCTCAATAAATGTATCTACCCCTTGATCCACCATGTATTCAATGGATGGGTACCATAAGACAGGCGAATAGAGCTGTTCGATTAGCTTTTCTTGAATATGTGTACCACTTGTAATAACGTCTGCTGTTACATTTGCGATAACCGGAATATTTGTATCTTGAATTGTAATTTCATTTAAGACACTTTGGAATTTCTCCGCTGCTGGCTTCATAAGCGAAGAGTGGAACGGTCCACTTACCTTAAGCGGAACAGCTCTCTTTGCGCCATTTTCCTTCGCTCTTTGAGAAGCAATCTCGACTCCTTGCTTTGTTCCAGAAATCACAATTTGCTTCGTACTATTCATATTAGCGATTTGTACTGCATATCCTTCACTTGTTACTTCCTCTGTAACTTGTTTTAGCATATGTGGATCAGCACCTAAAATAGCTGCCATTGCACCTTCTCCGCCAGGAACAGCTTCTTCCATATATTCCCCACGTTTCCTTACAGCGTATACAGCATCTTCAAACGTTATTGCACCCGCTGCTACAAGAGCGCTGTATTCACCTAAACTATGCCCTGCGACAAAGTCTGGTGTAATATCATACTCTTTTAAAGCTGTCAAAATAGCAAAACTCGTTGTTAATAAGGCAGGTTGCGCATTTGTCGTTAACGTAAGCTTTTCCTGCGGCCCTTCAAAAATCACTTCCGAAAGTGAATCTTGCAATACCTCATCTGCTTTTGCAAATACATTTGCAACCTCTTTATTATTCTCTGCTAATTGTTTACCCATTCCAACTGCCTGTGAACCTTGGCCCGGAAAAAGAAATGCTAGTTTTCCCATTTCAAATCCTCCTCTTATTGGAGTGGCTCTTTCTCCATTACGCTTGAAATAGTAGGAATAACTTCTTTCACTACCATTTCTCTCGTTTGACGAATCGCACTAAATATCGATTGGTCATTAGAAGAACCGTGAGCCTTAATGACAGGAGCCTTCAATCCGAATAATGCCGCTCCTCCATACTCCGAATAATCCATTTTATCTTTTAATACCATAAGTTTTGGCTTTAATACCGCTGCGGCTAATTTGCTCGTAAACGAACTCATTAACTGGTCTTTTAACATAGAGAATAATGCAAGCGCTGTTCCTTCTAATGATTTCAGTGCTACATTACCTGTAAAACCATCACATACTACAACATCTGCTACACCTTGCAATAAATCTCTTGATTCAACGTTCCCAACGAAATTAATTGGGGCATCCTTAAGCATTGCAAAGACTTGTTTTGAAAGTTCGTTCCCTTTGCCATCCTCTGTTCCAACGTTTAAAAGTCCAACGCGAGGATTTTTAATTCCTCTTACTTTCTCAGCGTATACAGATCCCATTACTGCATATTGATATAAATGAATTGGTTTTGCATCAACGTTCGCTCCAACATCTAACATAACAAAACCTTCTCCATCAACAGTTGGCATGGTAGGGGATAACGCTGGTCGCTCAATTCCTTCCATACGACCTACAACAAACAATCCAGCCGTCATTAAAGCTCCTGTACTACCAGCTGATATACAAGCATCTGCTACGCCGTCTTTCACTTGCTGCGCCGCTAGTACCATTGAAGCTTGTTTTTTTCGACGAACCGCTCTTACTGGTTCATCTGTCGATTCGATTTTTTCATCTGTATGAAGTATAGTAATTCGTTCTTCACTCGTTAAGTATTGACGAATTTCCTCTTCTTTCCCTACTAACGTAATATGTAAATCAGAATATTCCTTAATAGCTTTCATTGCTCCTAATACGACAGCCTTTGGAGCATGATCGCCGCCCATTGCATCTATTGCGATTTTCATAAGTTGTTACCTTCCTCACTATAATTACTAGATCGATACATTTCAAAAGTGCCTGTAAAAACAAGTTCTTCTCCAACAAAGCTACGCACTTTGACAACGGTCCGTCCTTTATCATTCTCTACATCTTCAACGCGCGCTTTCGCAACGACACGCTCTCCTAATTTTACAGGACGAATGTATCGAATGGTAGACTTTGCAGTTAAAGCTAATTCTTCATCAATAACCGCAACAGCTAGTGAGTTTGCTTGTGCAAACAAATGATGCCCACGGGCAATTTGATTTCTTTTAAATACGTGTTCTACCTTCACTTCAAAGATAGAAATCGCATGTCTATCTAATTCTATATCGATAATTTCTCCGACAACCTCTTCTAACGGTAAAGATTTCACATCTTCTTCATGTTGCTTTGTAGCTACATGTTTAATTCTTTCTCTTAATTCAGGAATAGATAATTCCATACGATCAAGACGTACGGTTTGTATACTCACCTGAAATTTTTCTGCTAAATCTTCATCCGTAATAAAAGGATTCGTTTCTATAGTTTGTTGTAATAATTCTTGTCTTTCTTTTTTACTTCTTCTTTTTTTCATACCGCACCATCCATTTTTATGACTAGGTACTAACAGTAGTATATAATCATTAAAAGTAGAATGCAACAAAAACTTTTGTTGCCTCCCTTTAATCGAGCTTCTCTCCCTGGAACACACCTGTCCCGTCAAGATACGTACGCAGTGATGCATATTGATCATTATGCCAAAACGCTTCTGAATCTACTAGTAACGCCGCATCTTGTCTAGCTGTTTCTAACGCTCGATAATCATGTACCATATCAGCAACCTTAAATTCTGGTAAACCACTTTGCTTACTTCCAAAGAAATCTCCAGGACCTCTTAACTCTAAATCTTTTTCTGACAATACAAATCCATCATTCGTTTCGGTCATAATACGCATTCGCTCTTTTCCCGTTTCCGATTTTGGATCCGCGATTAATAAACAATATGATTGTTCACTACCACGCCCAACACGCCCCCTGAGCTGATGGAGCTGCGATAAACCGAAACGCTCTGCATCATAAATAACCATTACAGTCGCATTCGGTACGTTCACACCTACTTCAACAACCGTTGTCGACACAAGAATTTGCACTTTATTTTCACTAAATTGTCCCATTATCTCTTCTTTTTCTTGAGATGATAATCTTCCATGCATTAATCCGACTTGACATTTCCCTTGATAATGATGAGTCAGCATACTATGTAAGTCGATCGCATTTTGTACATCAAGTTTCTCAGATTCTTCAATAAGGGGACAAATTACATATGCTTGTCTTCCTTTTTTTATCTCCTTCTCCACAAAACCGAGAACTCGATCTAACATATCATGTTTTGCCCAGTATGTTTCAATTACCTTTCTACCAGCCGGCATCTCATCGATTATAGAAACATCCATCTCTCCAAATGCAGTAATTGCTAACGTACGCGGAATTGGGGTCGCTGTCATAAATAATACGTCTGGACTTTCACCTTTCTCCCTTAAAACTCGTCGCTGTGCTACACCAAATCGATGTTGTTCATCAGTAATAACGAGACCTAACCTATGAAAGATAACTTCATCTTGAATTAAAGCATGTGTTCCGACAAGGATATCTATTTCCCCTTGTTCTAATTTCGCCAAAATCTCTCGACGCCTTACACCTTTAACAGAACTTGTTAACAATTCAACCTTCATACCAAAGTGTGAGAATGTCTCTGCAAGCGATTGATAATGTTGCTCTGCTAAAATTTCTGTAGGAACCATTAAAGCACCTTGATAATGTGCTAATTTCGCTGCATAAAGGCCAATCGCTGCAACGACTGTTTTCCCAGAACCTACATCACCTTGTAACAGACGATTCATCCGATAAGGAGATGTCATATCTTTCATAATTTCATCTACAACCCGGCGTTGCGCGCCAGTTAACGGAAACGGAAGTGCATCGATAAACTCTTGCAATTCTGCTGAAGGAATTTCTTTCTTCGTCCCTTTCGAATTTTCCCTCTCCATTTTCCGTAATGTTTGCATTTTCAGCTGAAATAAGAAAAACTCCTCATACACAAAACGGCGACGTGCTTGTTTTAAATCTTCCTGCCCTGCTGGAAAATGCAAAGCACGAAGCGCTTCATAACGCGGCAATAATTTATATCGACTTAGCAATCCATCAGGCAACACTTCAACTATAGATTCTCCATACTCCTTGAACGCTTGGGCAATAAAACGGCGCATCTGTTTTACTGTAAGTTTCCCTTTCACTGAGTATACAGGCTCTACTTCTTGTTGACGTACAACTGGTCCAAAATGAAGCTCTGATACCGCAATCGTTTGACGGTGCTGATCCCATTTACCAGTAATCGTTACCGTTTCATCTAAATTTAACTTCTGCTTATAGTACGGCCTATTAAAACATACAGCTGTAATTAAATAACGACCAACGAGGACACGAACCGTAAGACGCGACTTCTTCTTCCCATAATATTGCAGTAAAGGAGCACTATGAACTTTTCCCTCAACTGTTACCCGTTCATCATGCTTTACTTCAGCAAGATCTTTCATCGCATAATCTTCATAACGGTACGGAAAATGTTCTAATAGATGAGAAACTGTATAAATTCCCATCTCGTGTAGTAATTCAGATGTTTCTCCTCCGATTCCCTTTACATCCGTAACAGGAACTTGTACAACTTCATTCAAGATTCTCACGCTCCGTCACATTATTTTTGATTCATTCTATTCATTCATACTATTGACATCTGTAATCGCTCTCTTTCACCCTATATATTCTATCATAGGCATTCTAAGAGAAACTACTCAAATCCCTTATAAGCAACACGAAAGAAAAGAGCCTCACTATTAGCAGCAAGGCTCTTTTTCATCTTCAATATGCTAGCCTTTTGAATAAAAACTAGTAATGAACTTCATATTACTACTTCTTATCCATTAGCAAGTGCGTAATCCATTTATTTCTAAAACGAATTTTTTCTTATTCTACAGAGAAGATGAACGAATACACTGGTTGGTTTCCAGCATGCACTTCTACTTCTGCATCTTCAAAATTCGCTTCTACAAATTCAACTAACTCAGCTACTTCTTCGTCAGTTGCATCTTCACCTTGTAGAATCGTTACGATTTCAGAATCTTCATCAATAAGTGCTTCTAGTAATTGCTTCGCAGCTCCTACTTTTTCAGCATTTGTTGATACGATTTTTCCATCCGCGATACACATGAAATCATCTTTTTGAATTGCTACACCATCAATTTCCGTATCACGTACAGCATACGTAATTTGACCGGTTTTCACATGAGATAAAGCTTCTTTCATGTTTTCTTCATTTTCTTCTAACGTTCCAACTGGATTAAATGCTAACATTGCAGCCATACCTTGAGGAACTGTTTTTGAACGAACTACAATCACTTCTTGATCAACAACTGACGCTGCTTGTTCTGCTGCCATCACGATATTCCCGTTGTTCGGTAAAATAATGATTTTTTCAGCGTTCGCTTCTTCAATCGCCTTCACAATATCCTCCGTACTTGGATTCATCGTTTGGCCACCTTCGATAACTTTTGTCGCGCCAATGCTCTCAAATAAAGTTTTGATACCAGATCCCATAGCTACAGTTACGATACCGTACGGTTGTTTCTCTTTAGACTGGCTAGTTGGCTCAGGCATCATAGTAGGCTCATCTAATAAAGCAGTATGCTGTTCACGCATATTCTCTACTTTAATCTTGATTAAACTACCGTAACGTTGTCCGTAGTTCATAGCGTCTCCAGGATGCTCTGCATGGATATGAACTTTTACAATTTCATCATCAGATACAACTAATAGAGAATCACCATACACACTAATATCTTCACGGAATTTTTGTTCAGAGAAATTATGTTCTTTCACTTTTTCAGCCTCTAATTTCACCATGAACTCCGTACAATATCCATACTTAATATCTTCTGTACTCAATTGGCTTTGTACACTACGGTGATGTTCTGCGCGTACCATTTCATTCATAGATGGTTGCGCAGGTGCATCAGAAGAAATCGTTTCTCCTTTTAAGTCAGCTAAAAACCCTTCGTATACTACTACAAGACCTTTACCACCGCTATCTACAACGCCAACTTGTTTTAATACAGGTAATAAATCTGGCGTACGATTTAACGATGCATTTGCTTCTTTCACAACGTCTTCCATAAACAAAACAAAGTCGCGCTGTTTTTTCGCAACTGTTACTGCATATTTACCCGTTTCCCTTGCAACCGTTAAAATCGTTCCTTCAATCGGTTTCATAACCGCTTTGTAAGCCGCCTCTACTCCAGCTTCTAAAGCTGCAGCAAAATCAACTGTTGTTAATTCTTCTTTTTGTTCAATGGATTTGGAGAAACCACGGAACAACTGAGATAAAATAACTCCAGAGTTACCACGAGCTCCCATTAATAATCCTTTGGCTAAACTTACGCCGACTTTACCAGCATGCTGTGAAGGATTTGCTTTCACTTCACGTGCGCCTGAAGTCATAGATAAGTTCATGTTTGTACCGGTATCGCCATCTGGAACTGGAAATACGTTTAATGCATCAACAAGCTGAACATTATTTGTTAAATTATTCGCTCCTTGCATGATCATTTGTGATAAACGTTTTCCATCAATTTTTTGAATTGACACAGATTTTCCTCCTTAATGCACATTACAAGTTTATTACTTTAACTCCTTGTACGTAGATGTTTACAGAATCTACTGCTAGTCCTACAGTTTGATCTAATGTATATTTCACTTTCGTCTGCACGTTATGTGCTACTTCTGAAATTTTCGTACCATAGCTCACAATAATATACATATCAATATGTACTTCATCTTCATCTTTACGAACGATAACACCTCTAGTGAAGTTTTCTTTTCGTAAAATGTCTGTTAATCCATCTTTTAACTGATTTTTTGATGCCATACCTACGATACCGTAGCAATCTACCGCGGCACCTCCAGCAATTGTTGCAATTACATCTGTACTAATATCAATTTGACCGTACTTCGTTTTAATTTCAATTGACATCTCGTTTTCCCCCTTCATAAATGGTGAAAGTGAGTTAGACTACTTTAGTTACTATCATATAATCTTTTTAAAGAAAATTCCATCGTTCTTTCTTTTCACTCTCATATTTTATGTTTTAAATCACATTTTTTATGATGAGCAAAATAGTCCATTGTTATTATACAACATGTACCACTATAATATGTCAAGCAATTTTTCTTGATTTCAGCTTTTCTTCATTGACATATAGTGTCAAGTAATTTTTCTTGATTTCTTTTTTCTACAGTGTTGCATTCTCTATTTAGTTGTGTTAAATTATAGTAGTGTTTTTAGCATCGCAAAAAAGACTAACATTGAAAAATTACGTATGGTAAGGTATCAAGGGAGGGAAATATAAATGGCTCGTGTTTGTGCTATTACTGGAAGAAAAGCTCGTTCTGGTAACTCTCGTTCTCACGCAATGAACGCTACAAAACGTAAGTGGGGCGCTAACCTTCAAAAAGTTCGCGTACGCATCGACGGAAAAGTTCAACGTGTTTACGTTTCTGCTAGAGCATTAAAATCTGGCAAAATCGAACGTGTTTAATAATAAAAAAAAGAGCCGCTAGGCTCTTTTTTTACTATTAAAATGGAAAAAGCACCGGTAATAGGTGCTTTTTTTAATCTTTTTTGAAGGTATTTAACATGGCACGAACAATTCCACCAAGAAATTTAGGTAACTTAATTGTATAAAATCTCATGGTTTCCCTCCTAATCCCCATTACTCCACTTGTTCACTATATGATGTAAGGAGCAAAATTGTTTCTTTAATCAGTGCTTCTTATCACCATTAATATGCCAGAAGTAAATGAAAAAGTACCTTTTTCCTCAATGAGTTCATTACTAATACAAAGTGTTGATCCCCATTCTATTGTTTTATTAGCTAGGGGATACTTAAAACCAAGTAATGTAATCCCTTCCACTATTTCAGTAACCGGTACAAAAGATACATAAGGGAAATTTTTATTTTCTTCAATTATATGTGTACCTACTTTTTTCACGCTTATTTCATTTTTATTGTCTACAATACACATTTCTATTCCGACTTCTAACCCTTTTAAAAGCATTTGTATATTTGCTAAACCATGATCCAACCTTCCGCCTGTAGCACCAAAAATACGAATCAATGTCGGATTTTGTTCTAACGCCCAGTTAATCGCAATTTCTAAATCTGTTTGATCTTTTTCACGAGGAACAATATGTAAGTCATTTGTTTGCTGCCCCATCCATACTAATTCCTCTTCAGTAACCGAATCGTAATCTCCAAACGCAACAGCTGGAGTAATTCCTCTTTTTAATAAACGATATACTCCTCTATCAACTGCCGCCCACACTACTTTCTCATTTTCATATCGAGAAAAATCTGCGCAATATTCCGCAGGCCCGCCCGCTAAAATATGAATAATCATGTTTCCTTCCCCTTCTATCGTAAAAAGGCAATCTGCCATTCGGTAGATTGCCTTTTTACATATTTTTTCTCTATCCTTTATAAATAAGTGAAAACTTACTACACTAGAAGATTCACTGGGATAAAGACTCGTTCATTCATTATCCACGAATGACACGAATTGCTTCACCGCGGTCTTTTTGATTGTACACTGCTGATCCAGCTACAAGTACATTTGCTCCTGCTTCCACACAAAGTCTTGCTGTTTCAGCGTTTACACCACCATCAACTTCAATTTCTACTTCTAAATTGCGCTCTTTAACCATTTCTGCAACTTGTTTAATTTTCGGCAATACAGAATGGATAAATTTCTGTCCACCAAATCCAGGGTTTACTGTCATAAGTAATACCATATCTATATCTTCTAATACATGCTCAATCGTTGAAACTGGCGTATGCGGATTTAATACAACTCCCGCTTTAATGCCATGAGATTTAATTAACTGAATTGTACGATGCAGATGAGGGCACGCCTCTACATGAACAGTAATAATATCCGCTCCCGCTTTTGCGAAAGTCGGGATATAGTTATCAGGATTTTCAATCATTAAATGTACATCTAATGGTAAAGATGTAATCGGACGGATTGCTTCTACAATTAATGGTCCAATCGTAATATTTGGCACGAAATGTCCATCCATTACATCGACGTGAATGTAATCCGCTCCGCCTTTTTCTACATCTTTAATCTCTTCCCCTAATTTTGAAAAATCTGCTGATAAGATCGATGGTGCAATTTTAATCATAACTAATACCTCGGCTTTCTCTCTCTAATTTCTTCTACGAATTGTTTGTAATTCTTATAACGATATTCCGTAATTTTCCCTTCTTCAACCGCAGCCTTCACGGCACATTTCGGTTCAGAAAGATGTGTACACCCTCTAAATTTACAGTATTGGCTCGCTTCTTTCAACTCTGGAAAACAATATGTAAGATCTTCTACCTCTATGTCTATGAAATCAAGTGAACTAAAACCAGGTGTATCTGCAACTAGTCCGCTTCCAATCGCAATTAATTCCACGTGTCTTGTCGTATGTTTCCCGCGCCCTAAATGTGAGGAAATATTATTCGTTTTCAGTTCTAAATCTGGACGTAAAACGTTAAGCATAGAAGATTTTCCAACACCAGATTGCCCTGCAACGACAGAAACACAGCCTTCTAAGAATGGTTTTAAAATATCAATACTTTCCGATGTATTTATAGAAGTAAATACTACATCATATCCCATCTCACGATAGTCATTTGCATAAGTTTCAACAGTCTCTCTCATTTTTTCATCCACTAAATCCATCTTACTAATGCAAATAATTGGCTTAATGTTATGATATTCAATCAGCACTAAAAATCGATCTAACAGTCCCGGATTAAAATCTGGTTCTACTGCAGAGAAAACAAGAATTGCTTGATCAACATTAGCAATAGGAGGCCTAACAAGTTCATTTTTTCGATCAAATACTTCAAGCACATATCCTTCACTTGGATTATCTGCTTGAAAAACAACTTGGTCTCCTACCAGTGGTGTAATTTTATTTTTTCTAAACACACCACGCCCGCGACATTGTGTAATCCCTTCTTCATGCTGCACATAATAAAACCCACTTAGAGCTTTTACAATTTTTCCTTCTGGCATATAATTCTCCTTTATTTTGTATAAAGTGAAGCTGTAATTCATATTGAATGGATTAGAACCTTTTAAATACTTATTTCAAAACCCGTCATATACACAAGTTAATATATTTAATCTACCATCAAATTCAACATATTATTTATAACAGTATCACTTTTATAGCTTTTTGAATCATATATTTTTGCCTGTTATACAGTCCACTATATGTAGACAGCATAACAGGCAAGAGTAATACATTCCACCCTCTCTAGAAAGAAAACGGAATTCACTATTATTGAGTTGGGTATGGTACTTCTTTGTCGATAATGGTTACACCATCTCGTACAATTTTATAGTGTCCTTTTGTACCTTCTTGAATTACAAATTCTAAAGAAATAGTTGCCGACTCTGAAATTGTTCTAGTTTCAATTGGTCTATCCATTTTTTGTTGCATGTCTTCTTTATAAATCTCTATTGTTTGCGGTTTTTTCTCACCTATTATAGAAGACTCATACGGAATGGAAATATTATCCACTTTCACTGTTTTTGTTACTTTCGGCTTAGGACCCTCTGAGATGATAATCGTCACTTTATCTCCTTCTTTTAACGGCGTTCCTGGTTTTGGAGATTGCGAAACTACAAGCCCTTTATCAACAGTATCGGAATACTCTCGTTTTATATCTGGAGTTAGTTTCCTCTCATTCAAATAACCATTTACACTATTTTCAGTCCATCCTGAAAAATCACCTGGTCTAATTTGATAAGGACCTTTACTTACCCAAATTTTCAGTTCTTGTTCCGCCTCTACTACCATTTGATCCGGCGTCGGAATTTGTTCTACGATTTCACCTTTGGGTCTATCATTTTCAATATAATTTATTGTAACTTGCTTATATTTTTCTTCTAATTCATCCCTTATACTCTCAAAATCTTTTCCTGTGAGATCACTCATCTTACTTTTCTTTTTTCCACCTGATTGATAGATAGTAATTTTAGAGTCTTCTTTCACGACTCTTCCTGCCACTGGGTCTGTTTTTATCACATCACCGGCTTCAACATCATCTGTATATACAATATTAGGTTCCGTAACCTCAAAACCCTTTTCAACTAATTTATTTACCGCTGTCGTATACTTCATACCAGCTACATCAGGGACCTTTACATCTTTTGGAATAAAGAATCCCGGAACAACAGTAAGCGCTAACGTTATTCCAATTGCTAAAAGTAAAAATGTCGTAATTAAAACTTTGAGCCATTTATTACTTCGTTTTTTCTTCTTATTTAATTTGGTTTCTTCTTTTCTTGTCTGTTCATCCACTTTACTTCCTTTTAAAACAATTGTTTCATCAGTCACACTTTCGAATAATTGTTCTTGTTGAATAATGGGAATCGCTTTTGTCGCTTCCATATCTTCTGGTATGTAAAATGGTTGCTCATTTATCCTCTCTGGATATAGAGCCGTTTCAATATCTCGTTTCATCGCATTGGCAGATTGATATCGGTGAAACGGATCTTTCGCAGTCGCCTTTAATATAATATTTTCGACACTTTGCGGAATATTTTCATTCCATCTTTTTGGAGACGGAATTTCACTTTGTAAATGTTTTAAAGCTATAGCAACAGCAGATTCGCCAGAAAACGGTTGTCTTCCTGTTAACAACTCAAACATAACAATCCCTAGGGAATAAATATCCGATTGTTTATTTGCTATCCCGCCGCGTGCTTGTTCTGGTGATAAGTAATGTACCGAACCGAGTACCGAATTTGTATGTGTAATTGTTGTTGCACTTGTAGCTGTCGCAATTCCAAAATCTGTTACTTTTATTACTCCATCTGCTCGAATTAAAATATTGTGCGGTTTAATATCACGGTGCACAATTTCAAAATGATGGGCGTGTGCCATGGCGGAGGTTAACTGCTCCATAATATCAAGAGCTTCTCCTATAGGTAACATCCCTCGCTCAATTATGTATTGCTTCAATGTTTGTCCTGGTACATACTCCATTACAAGATAATATATACCATCTTCTTCTCCGACATCATACATATTCACAATATTTGGATGCGACAACGTTGTAACAGACTGCGCTTCTCGATGGAAACGTTTAATAAACTCTTCGTTATTTGAATAGTCGAGTCTTAATATTTTTACCGCTACATCTCGGCCAAGTATATCATCATGAGCTAAATACACATTGGCCATTCCACCACCACCAATCATTTTCAGCAGCTTATAACGGTCATTTAAGCGTTTTCCAATCAGCACGTTGCACTTCACCTACTTTCGTTTGTCGAACCCGCATAATCAATAAGAACAAGGGTGATATTATCTTCCCCACCGCGATCATTCGCCAATTGAATGAGACGTTGTCCCTTAGTTTCAAGCTGTTCATTTAACTGTAAAATTTGTTGCATATCATCAATAGAAACTTTGTTAGATAATCCATCAGAGCAAAGAAGTAACTGATCATCTTCCTCAAGCACCAATGTTTTAACATCTAATCCGACTTTTTCTTCTGTTCCTAATGCCCTTAACAAAACATTCTTTTTTGGGTGATATTCTGCGTCTTCTTTTGAAATTTCACCATGTCTCACAAGTTCATTTACAAGTGAGTGATCTTCCGTTACAAGCGAGATTTTCCCCTCTGATACCATATAACAACGACTATCTCCTATATGACCTATTGTCACAAAGTTTTGCGTACAAATCGCTATTATAAGTGTTGTTCCCATGCCATTACATTCTACATGTTGCTTAGAGTACTCATATATACGCTCATTAATAATCCCAACACTAGTATGTAACCACTCTTCTACTTTTTTCGGCTCATTCATATTATGCGTTTGCTTCCAATAATCATGGAATAATTGAATGGTCATCGAGCTAGCTACAT
Organism: Bacillus cereus; assembly: GCF_007678085.1. Taxonomy (GTDB): domain Bacteria; phylum Bacillota; class Bacilli; order Bacillales; family Bacillaceae_G; genus Bacillus_A; species Bacillus_A cereus_BE. The sequence goes on from NZ_VEDW01000004.1 coordinate 506,674, forward strand.
CACCAGCTCGATGACCTCCCATTCCATCTGCTACTACCGCTAAAATATTTCCATCTAAATTGTGAAAAACTCCTGCACTATCTTCATTATGTTGACGAACTTTTCCTTTATCTGATAGAAACACGGCTTTCATCTCGTCACCTCGTCTCTTCTTTACGCTCCTTCGCACGCAACTGACCGCAGGCTGCATCAATATCATGACCTTGTTCACGGCGAATTGTTACATTCACTCCACGATCTTTTAACGTTTTTTCAAATAAGAAAATTTGTTCACGTGGTGTACGTACATAATCACGTTCAGGTACGTAGTTTACCGGAATTAAGTTCACATGACATTTTACACCTTTTAAGAGCGCAGCAAGCTCTTCAGCGTGCTCAACTTGGTCATTTTCTCCTCCAAATAATCCATATTCAAAAGTAATACGACGCCCTGTTCTATTTACATAGTATTTAATAGCTTCCATTAAATCAGGCAGCTTATACGCACGGTTAATCGGCATTAATTTTGAACGTAATTCTGAGTTCGGAGCATGCAATGAAATCGCAAAATTAATTTGTAGATCTTCTTCAGCGAACTTATAAATTTTCGGGATAATCCCACTCGTTGAAACTGTCATATGTCTCGCACCAATATGAAGGCCTTTTTCATGGTTAATGATGCGTAAGAATCCCATTAAATTATCGTAGTTATCAAATGGTTCCCCGATTCCCATAACAACAAGAGAACTTACACGCTCTTCTGATTCATCAAGCGCACGCTGAACTTCTACTACTTGCGCTACAATTTCTCCAGCTTCTAGGTTTCGTTTTAAACCACCAAGTGTCGAAGCACAGAACGTACAGCCAATTCGACAACCAACTTGCGTTGTTACACAAATGGAATTTCCATATTCATGTCGCATTAATACCGTTTCAATAGAGTATCCATCGTATAACTGGAATAAGAATTTAATTGTTCCATCTGAAGACGTTTGTTTTACTAACGTGTTTAAAGTAGTAATATCAAAGGAATTCGACAATTTATCACGCAATCCTTTAGAAAGGTTTGACATATCCTCATAATTTTTTACACGTTTTTTATATAGCCAGTCAAAAATTTGTCCAGCACGGAATTTTGGTTCTCCTTGTTCCTTTAACCACTCTTGCATTTCATGAAGTTGTAAAGAGTAAATTGATGGTTTTTTCGTTTCTAAATTTTTCTTTTGTTTTCTCACAGTCGTTTCCACGATGCTACACCTTCTTCCTTAAACAAGCAATATAAAAGCCATCTGTTGCAAAATAATGCGGTAAAATTTGTACTTGACCTTCATCAATATACGGATTTAGTTTTTCTGGCATACGCTCTTTTATCGTAGTATCCCACTCAAATTCAGGATGCTCTTGTAAAAAACGTTGTATTACTTGTTCATTTTCTATTTTCTCAATTGTGCACGTACTATAAACAAGGCGACCACCTTGTTTTAATAACGGTGCTATTTTTTCTAGTATTGCAAATTGAATCGTCGATAATCTTTCACTATCGCCTTTATCTTTACCTAACTTAATATCGGGTTTGCGTCTAATTACACCAAATCCAGAACATGGTGCATCTACTAATATTTTATCAAACGTTTCATTCGCAAATTGTTCTTGCACTTTTCTAGCATCTAGTGCTTTTGTTTCGACATTTTCTAGACCAAGTCGCTCTGCTTGTTGTTTAATTAAACGTACTTTGTGTGCATGCAAATCAAGAGACATCACTTGACCAGTTCCTTTTAATCGCTCTGCAATGTGCGTTGTTTTTCCGCCCGGAGCAGCACAACTATCAAGAACTAGATCTCCCTCATTCGGTTCTAAAGCACGTGCTACAAGCATAGAGCTTTCATCTTGAATAGAAAGAAAACCTTTTTTGAACGCATCTGTATGCGCTACATTCCCTCTTTCAATTTGAATTGCATCCTCTGATAAATCGCCGCGCTTTGCTTCTATCCCTTCACTAGCCAACAATTCAATTGCTTCTTCTACTGTTATTTTGTCAACATTTACACGCGCTGTTGGTACAGGTGGTAACATGTTCACTTCACACATTTTCTCTGCTGTCTCTAAACCATATTCAGAAGCCCAGTCTTGAACAAGCCACATTGGATGACTTGTTGTGATTGCCAAACGCTCTACTGGATCCTTGATTTCATCTAAAGAAGGTATCCCTTCTCTCTGAATCGAACGTAATACACCGTTTACCATACCAGCAATCCCTTTATGCCCGCGACGCTTTGCAATCTCGACTGCTTCGTGAATGGCCGCTCTTTCTGGCACTCGGTCTAAATAAATCATTTGATATAAAGATAAGCGAAGCAATACTCTTACCCACGCCTCAACTTTCTTTTTTAAAAAAGGCTGTAAATAATAATCTAATGTGTCACGACGTTGAATCGTTCCATATACAATTTCAGTTAATAAACCAATATCTTTTCTATCAATTGCATTTTTTTCAATTAGATTATTTAAAAGTAAGTTACTGTATGCACCACTTTTTTCTACTTGAATTAAACCATCAAGAGCTAATTCACGAACATTTTTTCTCATGCATTTTCTCCTAACTTCGTTCCAATTTCAGGTTTTGTGCCACGTAAAAATTGAGAACAACTCATACGCTTTTTACCAGAAGGTTGTAATTCAGTAACTTTAACACCTGTTTCATTACCAGTTGCTACAACAAAACCATCTTCTTCGATCGCAACAATCGTACCTGCTTCAGCTGATTTCGTTACGGGTACTTTTTCTCCCCACCATACTTTAACAACTTGTCCTGCTAAAGTTGTATAAGCGACTGGCCATGGATTCAATCCGCGAATGTGATTGTATACTTCTTCACCTGTTTTTGTCCAATCAATTTTCTCTTGCTCACGTTTTATATTATATGCAAACGTCACTTCTTCTTCGTTTTGTTTAATTGGTTCTAACTTACCTTGAATTAATAAAGGTACTGTTTTAGATAGAAGGTGCGCCCCTGCTTCGCTTAACTTATCGAATAAAGAGCCTGTCGTTTCACGCTCTTCAATTTCCACTTCTACTTGCGTTAAGATATCACCAGCATCCAATTTCTCTACCATATACATAATTGTAATACCCGTTTTTTCTTTACCTTCCATAATTGCATAATGGATTGGTGCACCACCACGAAGTTCAGGAAGTAAAGAAGCGTGGACGTTTATACATCCATACTTCGGTGCTTCTAAAATTTCATTTGGTACAATCTGACCGAACGCAGCTGTTACAATTAAATCTGGCTCTAATGCCAATACTTTTTCATATTCGTCTTTTTCACGAATTCTTAACGGCTGTAACACCGGAATACCATGTTTTTCTGCTTCAACTTTAACAGGTGTAGGTGTTAATACTTTTTTTCTACCTACCGGACGATCGGGTTGTGTCACTACACCAATTACATCATAGCCATCTTCGATAAGACGACGAAGCACCGGCACTGAAAAGTCCGGTGTTCCCATAAATACTACTTTTATCATTTAAAAACCGCTCCTTTTAATACCTATTCTAATTCGTTTTCCTCATAATATCTTGTCACTTTCGATGTAAATAACACACCGTGTAAATGATCGATTTCATGTTGAATTGCACGCGCTAAAAATCCTTCTGCTTCTAGTAAAAATACTTTACCTCGGCGATTTTGCGCACGTACTTTAATATACTCCGCACGTTCCACTTCACCATAAAGTCCCGGGAAGCTTAGACAGCCTTCGGGACCTACTTGTTCACCACGTTTTTCTAGTATCGATGGATTGATTAACTCGATTTTCCCCGTATCATCATCGATATCAACTACCGCAACTTGCAAGCTTACACCTACTTGAGGCGCAGCTAAACCGACTCCGTCCGCAATTAACATTGTTTCATGCATATCTTTCAACAATTTCACTAACTTTTTATCAAAGTTAATTACTCTTTCACATGGTGTTTCTAACACTTCATTTGGATGCTTTACTATTTCTAAAACTGCCATATTTCCCTCCGCTACATTAACATTGTTGGATTAAAATCAATTGAGATTTGTAGCTCTTTTTGCATTTCTGCTTGATAATGTTCATTTACCATTTTGAGCACGTTCTTTAAGTTTGGTTCCCGTTTGTATTTTATCATGCATTGATAACGATATCTATCTTTTATCCTTGGAATTGCTGAAGCAACCGGTCCTAACACCATCGTTTGCTGCGTGCAGTGCATCCGTAAATGACCGACAATTTTTTCCGTCACTTGCACTGCCTTTAATAATTCTGGATGAGATACCGTTACAAGTACAACATAGTAATAAGGTGGATATTGTCTTGTTCGTCTCATTTGCATTTCTTGATCAAAAAACACATCATATTGTTGGTTCTTTGCTAACTCTATACTGTAATGTTCTGGCGTATACGTTTGAATTATAACTTCCCCTGGTAATTCATGTCTGCCTGCTCGTCCACTTACTTGCGTCAATAACTGATAAGTCTTTTCACTCGCTCGAAAATCAGGTAAGTGAAGCATCGTATCTGCCGTTAAAACCCCGACAAGCGTTACTTTAGGAAAATCTAATCCTTTCGCAATCATTTGTGTTCCAAGTAATATATCTGCTTTTTCTTCCCCGAATGCCTTTAATAATTTTTCATGCATTCCTTTTCGACTTGTCGTATCTACATCCATTCGAATGACTCGTGCCTCTGGAAATAGTTTTGTAATTTCTTCTTCTACCTTTTGTGTCCCTGTACCAAAGAAACGAATATATGTACTTTGACAAGAAGGACACGCAGTCGGCATATTCTCTTCGTGACTGCAATAATGACATTTTAAACGATGGTTCATTTTATGATATGTCAGCGAGATATCACAATGCGGACATTGTACAACATACCCGCAATCACGGCACATAACAAATGTAGAATGACCCCTTCTATTTAAAAAGAGTACCATCTGTTCTTTCTTTTCTAATCGATCTGCTATTTTTTCATGCAGTGCCTTCGAAAACATAGAACGATTCCCATCACGAAGTTCCTCACGCATATCAACAATCTCTACTGTCGGTAAAGCTTGTTCGTTCATACGTTTTTCCATCGTTAGTAATTCATACACACCTTTTTTCGCTCTTGCAAACGATTCAAGTGTCGGTGTCGCACTACCAAGAACGATAGGACATTTATGATATTGTCCCCTCCACACAGCTACATCCCTTGCATGATACCTCGGATTATCTTCTTGCTTATAGCTCGATTCATGCTCCTCATCAATAATAATAATCCCTAAATTTTCAAAAGGAGCAAATACAGCTGAACGTGCACCAACTACAACTTTCACTTCTTTTCTTAAAATCTTACGCCATTCATCATATTTTTCTCCAACAGACAGCGCACTATGAAGAACCGCAACTTGCGAGCCAAATCTACCTTTAAAACGATCTACCATTTGAGGCGTTAGTGCAATTTCAGGAACAAGCACAATAGCTTCTTTCCCTTTCTCGAGCACCGCCGCTATAGATTGTAAATATACTTCTGTTTTCCCGCTTCCTGTAACACCATATAGTAAAAATGGATTGTAAGTTTCATTTGTAATTGATGATAAAATCGGTGCAATAACTTGATTTTGTTCCTCCGTAAGCGGGAATGGTTTCGTTTGTTCAAAATCATCATCGTCATACGGATTTCGGTACACTTCCACATACTTTTCTGAGAGTAGCCCCTTTTTAACAAGTGCTTTAATCGGTGCATCTGTTATTTGCAACTCTTCTGTTATCACTTTCAACGGCACACTTTTATAATTTTCCACAAAATAATAGAGTACATCTTGTTGTTTTTTACTTTTCAGTTCAAATGCTGCTAATTCCAATTTATCTTCTGGTAACTCTGGTTGAACAACCCTTTGTTTCTTCTTTTGCACTTTATCTTTTACCTGATAAACAACTTCAATCGTGCCATTTTTAATTTCTTGTTGAATCGTGCGGTATAGATGTGGCTGCGCCTCAATAGCTTCCCAATCTATCGCTTCTTTGTCCTGAAATAATAACAGTAGTTCCGGTGCTACTTCTTCTTTACGAAGTTGTAGACGCTTTTTATACGTTGCTTTTATCGCCGTTGGAAGCATAACTTGAAAAGCTGAAATCATATAACATAACGTTTCACTCGTAAGCCAATATCCAAGCTTTAATAATTCCTCGTTTAAAACCGGTGTTACATCTAATATTTCATGGATTGTCTTTAACTTCTTACTTTCTACTTCAACCGAATCTTTGATCCCAATAATAAAGCCTTGCAATTTCCTTGGGCCAAATGGAACTACTACACGCATGCCTGTCTGGACAATATCTTCCCACTTTTTAGGGATAATATAATCAAATGGTCGATCTGTCTGACGTGCAGGTACATCAACAATTACACTTGCAAATTTCATAGACGATCATCTTCTAACATCATTTCAATTTGCTTTAATATTTCACGAGCAACCTCTTTCTTCGTTAAAAGTGGCAACTCTATAACTTTTCCATCTTTTCTATACATTGTTACAATGTTCGTATCGGTACCAAATCCAGCTCCTTGCGCCTTTACGTCATTCGCAACAATCATATTCGCATTTTTCTCACGTAATTTTTTTGTTGCGTATTCCTCTACGTTTGTCGTTTCAGCCGCAAAACCGATAAGTAACTGTTTGTCCTTCATCTCACCTAACGTTTTTAAAATATCTACTGTTCTCTCAAGTTCGATTACAGCATCACCATTTTTCTTTTTCATTTTATTATCATGAACATATTTCGGACGATAATCTGCAACTGCTGCTGTTTTAATGACAACATCTACGTTTTGATAATGTTGCAGGACTACTTCTAACATATCTTGTGCAGATTCCACTTGTACCGTATTTACATGTAATGGCGGGTTTAATGCTGTCGGTCCCGAAACAAGTATGACATCAGCACCTAAGTTCGCTGCCACTTCCGCAATTGCGTATCCCATTTTCCCAGAAGAAAAATTGGTCATAAAACGTACTGGATCAATCTTTTCACGAGTTGGTCCAGCAGTTATTAATATTTTTTTTCCTTGCAATGGTTTTTGTTCTGAAAAAGCCTCTTCTAACCGTGCAATAATTGCTTCAGGTTCTTCTAGTCTTCCCTTCGCTACATAACCACACGCTAAAAAACCTTCTCCAGGCTCAATAAATGTATATCCTAACGTTTTTAACGTCATCATGTTTTTTTGAACAATTTTGTTTTCATACATATGCACATTCATAGCAGGTGCAATCCACACTGGGGCTGTAGTAGCTAACAAAGTAGTTGTAATCATATCGTCTGCAATACCGCCAGCTAACTTCCCAATACAATTGGCAGTAGCAGGTGCAACAAGTACTACATCTGCCCAATCTGCTAAATCGATATGTGCAATAACAGCTGACTCTTTCTCATCGAATGTATCTGTATATACGTCATGGCGAGAAAGCGCTTGAAATGTAAGAGGCGTAACAAACTTCATTGCCGACTCACTCATCATTACTTTTACAATAGCACCAGCTTGTGTCAATTTACTAGTTAACGCAGCCGCTTTAAAGACCGCAATGCCTCCTGTTACACATAGAAGTATCTTTTTCCCTTTTAGCATATGGCTCGTCCTCTTTCTTTTTCAAACTTATAATACTGAAACAGAATTCCCAGCTCGTCAGTACCAATATTTCTTCCCTATCGTAAAAAAATAACAACCTACTTGTAAATAGGTTGTTACCGTTACATAGAAAATTATAAAGTCTATGTTTTAATTTGTCGAAAGGAATGTCTTAATCGATGATTTTGTCTTCGCTTGGTACATATTTTAATACTTCTGCATCGATTTCTTCTAATGATTTACCTACACATTTATGAGAAACAGGTTGCTCAATAACACAATTGTTCGCAAGTTGCATTTCACGCGCACGTTTTGCAGCTACTGTTACAAGTGTATATTTAGAATCGATTTTTGTTAATAATGAATCAATTGATGGATTTAACATAATTATAGACCCTCCGTCATTTCTTTATAATATTTTGCTACTCTTTCGCGGCGGCAATGTTCACCAACCACAATTGCTTTAATTCTTTCACAAGCTAATTCAACTTGATCGTTTTCTACAACATAGTCGTAAGCGTCCATCATTTCGATTTCTTCTTTCGCTACCGTTAAACGATTTTCAATAACATCTTCAGTTTCTGTACCACGACCGACAATTCGGTTCTTTAGTTCAGATAAACTTGGAGGTGCTAAGAAAATAAATACACCTTCTGGGAAAGCTTTCTTAACTTGAATTGCTCCTTGCACTTCAATTTCTAAGAATACATCTTTTCCTTCTTGTAATGTTTTTTCAACATAGTCAATCGGTGTTCCGTAATAATTACCTACGAACTCAGCCCACTCAAGTAATTTTTCATTACGAATCATTTCCTCAAATTCTTCTCTCTCTTTAAAGAAATAATCTACACCATCTACTTCCCCTTCACGCGGCTTACGTGTCGTTACTGAAATGGAGTACTGAAAACGTGTATCCTCATGACTAAACAGCTCTTTTCGAACCGTTCCTTTCCCAACCCCAGAAGGTCCTGAAAGAACGATGAGCAATCCTCTTCTACTTCTCATAAATATGTAAAACCTACCCTTCCTCACTTAAATCTTCTTTATTATTCAAACGATGTGCAATCGTCTCTGGCTGAATTGGACTTAATACCACATGCCCATCATCCATAACAATAACCGCCCTTGTTTTTCTCCCATACGTAGCATCAAGCAAAGCATTATGTTCGCGTGCTTCCTGTACTGTTCGTTTAATAGGAGCTGACTCCGGACTTACAATAGCAATAATTCGATGAGCAGATACAATATTTCCGTATCCAATATTTAAAAACCGCATGGCCATAGTTTGCGCCTCCTAGTAAGTCTATCCGATTTCTCCACCACGTATAACTTTATATATTTTTTGAAAGCTACTCAATATTTTGTACTTGTTCACGAATTTTTTCAAGGTTATTTTTCATTTCTACAACATATTTTGAAATTGTTAAGTCATTTGCCTTAGAACCAATCGTATTAATTTCTCTATGCATCTCTTGCACGATGAAATCCATTTTCCTTCCAACAGGCTCTTCAATCTCCAGTGTTTCACGAAATTGCTCTAAATGACTTTGCAAACGAACTAACTCTTCGTGAATATCACAACGCTCTGCAAAGATTGCTACTTCTGTTAGCAATCTTTGTTCATCCAACTCTTGATTATGTAATTCTTTTAAGCGATTTTCTAATCGTTCACGATATTTTTGTGTAACAATCGGTGCATGCGGAATAATTGCATTTACACAATTGTGAATCTCTTGTAAACGATACGCTATATCTTTATGTAATCGTTCTCCTTCGCCATCTCTCATTGTTTTTAACATATGAGCAGCTTGGCGAACAGCCTCATATAAACTGTTCTCAAATTGTTCATTTACATTTTCTACTTCTTCAATCGCTGTTACTTCTGGCATTGCCATTAATTGCTGAAGTGTAATAGAATCTTGTAATTGAAATTTTCCTTTTATATCTTCCATAATCGATTGGTACTGCTCAAGAAGCGACCAATTCACACTTAATTTTCTTTCAACAAGCCCTTCACCCGTTATACTAATAGACACTTCAATGCGACCACGCCGAACTTGTTCTGCAATTATTTTACGAATTTTGTCTTCAAATACCATCATTTGCTTCGGAAGTCGAATACTCATCTCTAGAAAACGGTGGTTCACCGATTTCATTTCTACTGTAATTTGAAAAGTATCATTTTCTACTTTCGATCTTCCAAATCCTGTCATACTACAAATCATTTTTATCACATCCAAGCCATGAAATAACTCAATGAAAAAGGTAATAGAGACAAGGCTCTACTACCTTCTGTAAATTATATCACATTTTCATATCATTGACTATTTCAAGTTTAATCCCTTCTTATATAATACTGGCTTTTCCTTCTTCCCCTTTTTCCCTGTTAATAAAGAACCTACTAATAAGAAGGTCGGAATTGATGACAAACCTCCAATTAACAACCAATCTCTCGCTTGTATTGGCATTGTACTAAAGATCGGTTGTAGCGGAGGGTAATATATAACCACTAACATTAACAGTAAAGAAATAATAACCGCTCCTACTAAATACACGTTCCCAAACGGATTTCGATGGAAGATAGAATGTTCACTTCGGCAATCAAATACATGAATAAGTTGCGCAAGTACTAACGTCGCAAACGCCACAGTTTGTGCATATTTCAATTCATTTGGATGTTGATTATATGCAATAATAAACGCCACTAACGTCACTGCTCCAATTAGAAAGCCACGACTTATAATTTTCCATGCAAGCCCTCTAGCAAATACCCCTTCTTTCGGATGACGCGGCGTTCTCTTCATCACGTCTCCTTCCGCCTTATCCAATCCTAATGCCATAGCCGGTAAACCGTCAGTAACTAAGTTCACCCATAAAATTTGAATGGGAACCATCGGCAGCGGTAATGCAAGTAACATTGCAAATAACATGACTAAAATTTCTCCTACGTTCGACGCTAATAAATAACGAATAAACTTACGTATATTCTCGTATATATTTCTACCTTCTTTAATTGCTGATTTAATCGTAGCAAAATTATCATCTAGCAAAACAAGAGAAGAAGCTTCTTTCGCAACGTCTGTCCCTGTAATTCCCATCGCTATCCCAATATCTGCTGTTTTTATAGCCGGAGCATCGTTTACTCCATCACCTGTCATCGCTACTATATGCCCTTTATTTTGCAACGCTTTAACAATTTTCAATTTATGTTCAGGTGATACTCGAGCAAATACATACGTATCTTCTACAACACTTTCTAGTTCCTCTACATCCATATTCGCGAGTTCTACCCCTTCAACAACACGTCCATCAGGTGGTAAAACCCCTAATTGTTCCGCAATTGCCATTGCTGTCACTTTATGATCTCCTGTAATCATCACTGTTCGAATACCAGCTTCTCTGCACTCTTTTACCGCCTGTTCTACCTCTGGTCTTGGCGGATCAATCATTCCCTGTATCCCGACCAACATAAAATCTTTTTCAACATCTCTTTCATGTTCAATAGAATCTGTTACTTTTAACGGCTTAAATGCAACTGCAATTGTTCGAAGTGCTTGACTACCTAAGCTATGAATAGCCGCCTGTACTTCTTTTCTATATAACTCACTTAATGGTTGTTGCTTATCCCCCCATAAAATCGTTTGACTCATTTGCAGGAGGACGTCTGGTGCTCCCTTCGTAACAAGAAACTTTTTCCCCTCTCTATCTCGCACGATAACACTCATCATTTTTCGAGTTGAATCGAATGGAAACTCACGAATAATTTCAAATTTCCCTTTCAGTGCCTCACGCGTTATCCCCGCTTTCATTGCTGCAGCTACAAGTGCGCCCTCAGTTGGATCTCCATCTAATACATACGCCTTTTTCTTTTGAATAATATTTGCGTTATTACATAGTGAACCGAATGTGAGTAGTTGATACAGTGCTTTTGTTTTAGCTGGATCGAATTCTTTTTCACCTTTCAAAAAAGAGCCATTAGGTTCATATCCTTGACCAGTCACTTTCCATAATTCTCCACCTGACCACATATGTGTTACCATCATTTTGTTTTGCGTCATCGTTCCTGTTTTATCAGAACATATAACGGAAGCACATCCTAACGTTTCTACCGCTGGTAACTTCCTTACAATTGCTCTCTTTTTAATCATACGCTGTACACCAAGCGATAAAGCTACTGTAACGATTGCTGGTAATCCTTCAGGAATAGCAGCAACAGCTAGAGACACGCCTGCTAAAAACATATGATATACTTCATTTCCTTGATACACACCGGCTAATACGACAAGAGCTGTCAAAATAAGAGCCACAATAATTAATATTTTTCCGAGTTGCTCCAATCTTCTTTGCAGTGGTGTTTCCATTTGCTCTGCATTTTGTAACATATTTGCAATTTGGCCCATCGCTGTATTCATACCAGTTGCTACAACGACCCCTGTTCCAGCTCCTCGTGTAATCATCGTACCCATAAACGCCATATTTTTTTGATCACCAATTGAAACATCTTGCCCTTGCAGAGCTTCTACCTTCTTCTGCACCGGCACTGACTCTCCTGTCAAAGCTGATTCTTCAATATATAAGCTCGATGCCTCAACAAGACGTACATCCGCCCCAATACGATCACCACTAGAAAATTTAATAACATCACCTAAAACGAGTGCTTTAGATGGTGCCTTTACCCACTTTCCATTCCGCAGTACAGTAACTTGCGGGGCGGCTAGCTCTTTTAAAGCTTCCAGTGACTTTTCAGCCTTTCTTTCTTGAAAAAAGCCAAGAATACCATTGATAATAACAATTGCAACAATCGCAATAGAATCAATGTATTCACCTAAAAAAGCCGAAACTATCGTTGCACCAAATAAAACAAGTACCATAAAATCTTTAAATTGCGCCAAAAATACCATCAGTGCAGAAGGCCTCTTGGCTTCATCTAATTCATTTGTACCAAATTTTTTTATTCGCCCTTCTACTTCTTTCTCTGTAAGTCCAACCTTCACATTCGTATTCGTTCTTTCTTCCACTTCATGTGCGCGCATTCCATACCAGTTCATCCCGCTATCGACCTCCTAATTCCAGACATACTCTATTGAAAGCTTATTCAGCCTCGTCCAAAAAAATGCTATAATTAACTTTTAGTTAGAAAGGAGTGTTCATTTATGGCATTCGATGGATTATTTACAAGAGCAATTACACATGAAATTGCAAATTCTCTTTACACAGGAAGAATTTCCAAAATATATCAACCTTCAAAATACGAGATTTTATTACATATTCGAGCAAACGGAAAAAATCAAAAACTAATTCTTTCCGCTCATCCGACATATGCACGTTTACACTTAACAAATCAAAATTACGATTCACCTGCACTTCCGCCAATGTTTTGTATGCTTCTTCGTAAGCATTTAGAAGGTGGATTCATTGAAAAAATTGAACAAATTGATTTAGAACGCATTATTCAAATTACAGTTCGCAGCAGAAATGAAATTGGTGACGAATCGCTAAAAACATTAGTAATTGAAATAATGGGACGACATAGTAACATCATTTTAGTAGACACAAAAACAAACAATATTTTAGATAGCTTAAAACACGTTTCTTTAGCAGTGAACCGACATCGAACTGTATATGCTGGAGCAGAATATATTGCACCACCAGCACAACATAAAATTAACCCACTTCAGATTGAAACAAATGATGAATTTATTAGACCGCTAGACTTTCTATCTGGAAACATGGATAAACAGCTTGTCGGCACCTTTACAGGAATATCACCGTTATTCGCAAAAGAAGTAGTGAAAAAAGCAGGTATGGTAAATGAAAAAGCATTAGCTGACGCATTTTTTTCCATACAAAAACCATTACTAACTCATACATATTCACCAACGATGACTACTTCAAATGGGAAAGAATTCTTTTATCTTTTCCCTCTTGCACACTTGCAAGGAGAAGACAAGACATTCTCATCTGTTAGTGAATTGCTAGACCGTTTCTTTTTCGGAAAAGCAGAGCGCGACCGTGTAAAACAACAAGCTTATGATTTAGAGCGCTTTATGCAAAACGAAAAAAATAAAAATGAGAAAAAACTCATTAAACTAGAAAAAACATTACAAGATGCCGGAAAGGCAGATAAATATCAATTATTTGGAGAACTACTTACAGCCAATATGTACGCTTTGAAAAAAGGTGATAAAGATATTGAAGTCGTTAACTATTACGACGAAAATGGCGGAACTGTAAAAATTACATTAGACCCTTTAAAAACACCATCGGACAATGCGCAACGCTATTTCCAAAAGTACCAAAAAGCGAAAAATTCAGTAGTTGTTGTAGAAGAACAAATCGAAAAAACAAATGAAGAAATTCTTTATTTTGATAGCTTACTTCAACAAATGGAAGCTGCTTCTTCAAAAGATATTGAAGAAATTCGTGAGGAATTAGCTGAAGAAGGTTATATGCGCAATCGTAAAACGAAAAACGCAAAGAAAAAGCCTACCAAACCTGTATTAGATAAATATTTAGCAAGTGATGGTACAGAGATTTTCGTTGGTAAAAACAATAAACAAAATGATTATTTAACAACGAAGTTTGCCCGTCGTGATGAAATTTGGTTACATACGAAAGATATCCCTGGGTCTCATGTTGTTATTCGTTCTCTTGAACCTATCGAAGAAACTGTGTTAGAAGCTGCTAAAATCGCCGCCTATTTTAGTAAAGCAAAAGATTCTAGTTCTGTTCCTGTAGATTTCACCAAAATACGTCATGTCAAAAAACCGAGTGGTGCAAAACTTGGTTTTGTTACGTACGACAATCAGCAAACCGTATATGTAACACCAGACGCTGATACTGTAATGAAATTAAAAGCATAAATATAAAAAATGCGTTGCTTATAAGCAACGCATTTTTTATATTCATTCACACTAGTTCATATACCCATTCACTAATTCATAACATCTTTCTTTTGTCATCTTATATTTTTCATCTGCAGCTTCAATATATTTCATCGTTCCATTATTTTCATCCATAGCGATGGCTTTAACCTTACTTTCCTTTTCTTTAACCCATGCAATTTGTTTCGTTTTCAACGACTGAAACGCATTAGCTGACATCGTATTTTTTAATGTACTGTAAATTTCATTTAGTTTATTATCCCACAGTTGATAATTTCCTTCTATTTCATTTACTATGTCATTTGTTGACATAACATTTGTATGTTTTTCTTGGTTTTCTAGAGCTGCTAACTCATTTAAAACCTTAGTTTTACCTACTGCTGACGAAGTTTCTTTTTTTGAACTCGTATACGTACTAGAATCATTCCCCTTAACCGTTTCTTGCTCTTGAATATAATCTTTTTGCGTTACCTTTTCTTGCTCTTCATCATCTACATTGTGAGTAATAACCGAGGTTTGGGCGTCGACAGCAACTACTCCGTTACTTTCTTTAAAAATATATTTCTTATTTCCACTATTCTCTTCTCTAACGAAAGAGACATTCTTGAAACCTTGTACTCTAAGACGTTCTTTAGCTTCTTCCTTAGTTAACTTTAAATCTACTGGCGTATTTGATGACCATCTATCCATTAACCATTTTCCATCGGTATAAACGAAAATAAATTCCCACATCTCCGCTTCATTCCCCATATCATTTGCAAGAGTAAGCGTCTCAATCTTTAAAACATCATTTTTCTGCGAATAAGTTGTCCTCACATCCGGCTCAATATGAATCGGAAATGGTAACATATCAGTTTCCCTTGATCTATTAAATGTATCAAGCAATCCTGGAAGCGCATCCTCCACAAACTTATCTGAAACTAATCCCTTAACGCCTTTTTTAGCGGTACCTAAATCTCCAGGATTATTTCGGCTCCATCCATTTTCTTTTTCCATCTCACTAAATGCATTTGCTATTGCATCTACACTCTTTCTTACAATCTTTTTCGCTTCTTTTTCTGTCACTTCTGGCGCTTCATCAAGCTGTTCAATCGTTTCATTTACTTGAACTTTGTTTTCAACTTTTTCACACCCCGTTACAACTAGCATACTAGCAGCGAAGCAAAATGACATTACTTTACTTAATTTCTTCATGTACTCACAATCCTTATTCCTTCATATTCGTTACGTTTCCCTATTTTCAAGAGAAATCCAACAATTACCTATTATATCAATAACAGCTGTATATTTGTATATTTAATTTTACATTAAAACAAAGGACATACTTTCAAAATATATATAAAAATCTCTTATCCTTTTCTTCCATATTGTCAAAAAAATTGACAGTGATATTTCTAATTTGTATAAATTTTTTGACACCTTGTAAAGAAAGCGAAATTTGTATCAATATTTTTTCATTCTTCCACTGATAATTGAAATAATTTATATTTCACGAGCAGCCCACTATCCACAAATAGCGGGCTAAATTTCATACCTAAAATACATGCAATTTCTGCTATCTTTTCTCTAAAAATATTTTTTGGCACGCTCTTTGCTTTATTCAATACTGTGAATAGGGGGAATTAACATGACTTTAAAAATTAATAAAATCCAAAATCAACTACAAAACTATGAAATTGACGGATTACTGATTACAAAAAAAGAAAATCGTCAATATGCAACTGGCTTTACAGGTAGTGCTGGCGTCGTCTTAATCTCTGCGGATAAAGCTGTTTTTATAACTGATTTTCGCTATGTAGATCAAGCAAAATCACAAATAAAAGATGCTGAAATCATTATGCATAAAGGCAATTTAGAAAAAGAAATTGCAAATCAAGTATCGAAATTAAACATTCAAAAACTCGGAATTGAAGAAAACAACATGACTTTGCAACAATATAAAAACTTACAAAAATACGTACAGGCGGAAATGGTTCAAGTGTGCGAAATCATCGAAAATATTCGTATTATTAAAGACACGCCTGAAATAGAAACAATGAAAATCGCAGCTAATATTGCTGACGAAGCATTTCACCACATCCTTACGTTTCTAAAACCAGGAATAAGTGAAAATGATGTAAGAGATGAGTTAGAATTTTTCATGCGAAAAAAAGGGGCTATATCCTCTTCATTCCAAATCATTGTAGCTTCTGGTGTTCGTTCTTCACTTCCTCATGGAGTTGCATCAAATAAAATAATCGAACGAGGCGACATCGTTACATTAGATTTCGGTGCACTTTACGATGGATATTGTTCCGATATAACTCGTACTGTAGCAATTGGAGAACCATCAGAAGAATTCAAAAAGATATACAATGTTGTACGAGAAGCGTTAAAACGTGGGACTGAAGCAATTAAGCCTGGAGAAACTGCAAAAAGTATCGATGATATAACGAGAGATTACATTACAGAACATGGATACGGTCAATATTTTGGACACTCTACTGGTCATGGTCTTGGGTTAGAAATACATGAACCTCTTCGCCTATCTCAAGAAAGTAATGCTACTTTAGAAGAAGGTATGGTCGTTACAGTTGAACCTGGTATTTACATTCCGAACTGGGGCGGTTGTAGAATTGAAGACGATATCGTCATTACAAAAGACGGATATGAAGTTATTACAAAATCAAATCGAGAACTAATTGTTATTCCTTGTTGAAATCATGACCTTTTTTAAAAGGAGTTTTTCTCTGCACATAGAATTCTTTCTCTGGAGTCATCGTTTAAAGAGGGGGAATTTTAATTGAACTTTGTAATCGACAAGATAGATGGTTTACAGCCTGAATTTTCCAAACTTGTTTCCATGATGAATTACGCTCGCTATACAACAATGCAAGCAGTGGAAGGTTTAACAATTGAAGAACTTGATTATTTATACGATGAGGAAGCAAACTCAATTGGCATGCTTCTGTACCATATGTCTGCTATTGAATTTTACTACCAGATTCATACTTTTGAAGACCGTGAACCAACCGAAGCTGAATTAGAACAGTGGTTACCTGCTATTGAGTTAGGATCTCTTGGCCGCGAGAAAATAAAAGGAAACTCTATAGAATTTTACATAAACACATTACAAGAAGTACGTTCCAAAACGATCGAGACTTTTCAATCGTTACCTAATGAATGGTTATTTAAAACGACAGACTTTTGGTATGACAAACCAGCAAATAACTACTTTAAGTGGTTTCACGTATTTGAAGATGAGATCAACCATCGCGGACAAATTCGTTTAATTAAAAAGATGCAAAAAGCTCATTCAGTAAAGTAAGAAAATGCCACCATATAGGGTGGCATTTCCTTTTATTCATTAACGAATAACTTTTCGTTTACTTTTTTAGTGACTACCGCTATCAACGTTAAAATGCATATTAAATATATCAATTTCGCAATAAACAACCACCCTTGAAACGTTGCAATTCCATCTATTATCTCATTTCCTTTCAATAACAAAAATGGAATCGTGCTAATTATAATGACAAACTCGATACTGAAAACAATTTTCTTTTTTCGGCTATATGCCTTCCATTCATTCCAGCGATACATAGGTGCAAAAATCAATACTCCTATACATAATATAATCGGTATCCATTCACTTTTAAGAAATTGCCCTGAAATAACTGATAATAGTAAACAAACGAGCACACCATAATACCCTATTTTCTCTCTCATTCATACTCCCCAATTCTACTTTCCCTTTAATATGTAACTTGCTATGCTTATAACAATTCTTAGAAAAATAATTACTACAATTACAATATAAAGAGCTTTTGCAGACGACATCCATTGTTGAAAAATAGACATTTTCTCCATTTGTTTCTGCCCTTCTATTAAAAGAAAACCTACGAAAAATGAGCAAACAACAATGATTCCTATCATAATTCCGATACTTTTCTTGCTATATTGTTTCATATCATCCCAATTATATAACAGTACAAATACAAACCCGAAAACAGGTATGATACTGATCCATTCATTGTTTGTAAACATATTTAAAATGATTAATAGACTACAAGAAAGGATGAATCCCCAAAATCCAATTTTTTTGCGCATAAGTCCTCCTTGAATTCCATTTTTAGGATTAATTGTATTGTAACATCCATTTCTATTCCTTACCATTACAGTACATGAAATTTCACTTTTTTCTTTTTCCTATACTCACATACTTTCACTGCTTTCATACAATAGACTACACGAACGCCTAAAAGGATGTGAATGTTATGGGAGTTGAATTAACGCTATTGCATGCTCTCTATATTCTTTGTTTACTCACTATTATTACTTTTTTTATTCTCCGGAAAGATACGACGATTATTTGTATCGTTTTTATCTTTTTATTAGCATTAACCGCTACAAGTTCTATCCCTCTTGCCGTTAGCGGTATTTTTCAAAGTTTCATTTACGCTATTACTGAACTTTTACCAACTATATTAATCATCTCTATTATCGTATCAATGAGTAATCTACTCGTTCATACCGGCATAAATGATACAATGATTTCACCATTTACAAAGATGATTCGTACCCCTACCCTCGCCTACTGGATTATCGGCCTTTTGATGATGACAATTTCTTTCTTCTTTTGGCCTTCCCCAGCTGTCGCTTTAATGGGAGCTATTTTATTACCCGTCGCTGTACGCGTCGGTCTTCCGCCAATTGGAGTTGCCATTGCTATGAACTTATTCGGACACGGCATCGCCTTATCTGGTGATTTCGTTATTCAAGGTGCACCAAAATTAACAGCGGATGCTGCTGGTCTTCCTGTTTCTAGCCTTGTTTCTGCCAGTGTTCCTCTCGTAATTGTTATGGGCATTGTAACAACTTCCGTCGCATTTTTCTTCTTACGAAAAGAATTTCATACAGGATTATCTATACAAGAAGCTATTCCATCCACCGAGTCTTCTAAAACACTCACTTCATTATCTCCTCGGACAAAAAAATGGCTCGCTATTTGTATTCCGATCATATATGCCATCGATATCCTTTGCATGATTCAATTTAAACTACAAGGAAGCGATGCAACCGCACTTATCGGCGGGACCACTGTTATTATGATTATCATCATTTCTCTCATCGCTTACAAAGGAGCTGGACTAAATAAAACGACCGATTATTTTATAGAAGGGCTCCAGTTTGGATTTAAAATCTTTGGTCCAGTTATTCCAATTGCTGCACTCTTTTATTTAGGAGATAGCGGTTTTGTGAAAATTATCGGAAACTATTTACCGAAAGGTTCACACGGAATCATTAACGACTTAGGAATCGCTTTGTCTCAAACAGTTCCTTTAAACCAATATGTATCAGCGGGAACATTAACTATCGTTGGTGTCATAACAGGATTAGATGGATCTGGCTTTTCTGGTATATCACTTGCTGGTTCAATTGCCAATCTTTTCGGAACAGCACTTGGGCATGGAACAGCTACATTAACAGCACTCGGGCAAATTGCCGCAATCTGGACCGGAGGCGGGACTTTAATTCCTTGGGCCCTTATTCCTGCCGCTGCCATTTGTAAAGTGGATCCATTTGAACTCGCACGCCGAAACTTTTTACCCGTTGTGATTGGCTTAATTGTCACCACGATCGTCGCGATGTTTATTCTATAAAGTAAGCAAGTGTTCTTTTGCTTACTTTTGTATTGTGAAATCAATGATTTATTACGGGCTTTTAAAAGGGATTATGTATATGTTAGCGAAGTTATATTAGGAGAGTATTTATTTCAAAACGTTTACGAGAAACAGATTACTTCCATTCGAAAAGGGGACATAACTATGAATGAATTGATTTTCGTCTTATTAATTTGTCCATTACTTATCTTTATCGTTTCTGTTATTGGAACACGCAAGACGAAAACGTATTACGTAATGCCGATTGTAACGTTTGCTAGTTTTTTAATAATAGGTGTTATCGCCTTTACTCCAAAATTTTTCTTTTGGGTTGGCATGTACAGCATCTTCTCATTTATTGTTTCTTATATGACGCTATTGTTTGTGAGAGGATATGAGGTTGCGGAAAACGCTAAATAGTTGTTAGCAAGGAGATTATTATATGATTTTCTTTGATATTGATGGAACTTTACTTGATTACGACACTGCTGAAAAAAATGGTATTATAGATTTTTTTCAAATATATAATACTATTTTTTCAGGCAATGAATTAGAGGCAATGGAAGTCTGGCATGAATTATCAGAAGTATATTTCAACAAATTTTTATCCAAGGAATTATCTTTTCCAGAACAACAAAGGATGCGAATGCACCATTTATTTAAAACATATGGAGTAAACTTATCACTCGAGGAATCTCAACACAGATTCAATCAATATATAGAACTATATAAGAACAACTGGACCGCATTTGAAGATGTATACTTTACATTACAAACCTTGCAGCAAAAAGGGCACTCATTAGGTATCATTAGTAATGGTGACTATAAACAACAAGTCGAAAAATTAATTGCTCTAAACATTCTACAATATTTCTAATGCATATTTACTTCTAGTGAACTTGGTATATCGAAACCAAACCCTGAAATTTTTCAAAGAACTGCATTACAATTGAATCTCGAAATGAAAGAGTGCTATTATATTGGCGATCGATTAGAAACAGATGCAATTAGTAGTACAGCAGCTGGAATGCATGGGATATGGTTAGATCGGGATAACTTGCAACTCCATTGTGATGTTCCTACAATCTGTTCTTTACATAAAGCTTTAACAATAATATAAAAAACGACCGCGTTCCCCCGCGGTCGTTTTTTTCGTGTTACGCTGTGATCCAAGCTTCGTTAGCTGGATTTTTACGCCACTCTTGTAATTTTTTCGTTTCAGCTTGTCCGATCATACCTTTTTCTGCTGCAACTTCAGTTAATGCACTGTAATCACTTAAAGAATATGATGCTACGTTAGCTGATTCTAGCTTTGTTTTCCCTGCTTCAAGCTCGTATGTGAAGATTGATACGATTCCTAATACTTCACAGCCAGCTTCGCGAAGTGCTTCTACACATGTAATTGCACTACCGCCAGTTGAAATCAAGTCTTCTACTACTACTACTTTTTGACCTCTTTCAGCTTTCCCTTCGATTTGGTTCCCTTTACCGTGACCTTTTGCTTTACTACGTACGTAGCACATTGGTAAATCCATACGATCGCTTACCCATGCAGCGTGCGCAATACCAGCAGTTGCTGTTCCTGCAATAACTTCTACAGTTGGGAAGTGCTCTTTAATTAACTCTTCTAATCCAGCTGCAATTGCTTGACGTACTTTTGGATAAGATAAAGTTAAACGGTTATCACAATAAATTGGTGATTTCATACCTGAAGACCAAGTGAATGGATCATTCGGTTGTAAAAATACTGCTCCAATTTCTAATAAATGCGATGCGATTTCTTTTTTCATACTGTTACACCTTCCCACTGTTGTTTTACTGTTTTATACGCTTCAAGCGGATTTTCTGCTTTTGTAATACTACGTCCAACTACAATGTAGCTTGAGCCAAGTTCCCTCGCACGTTTCGGTGTTGCTACGCGCACCTGGTCATTTACATCATCGCTTGCAAGACGAATCCCCGGTGTTACTGTTACAAATTCATTTCCGCATACTTCACGTAATTTTGGAACTTCAAGTGTTGAACAAACAACGCCATCAAGTCCACTTTCTTTCGTTAGTTTTGCATAATGAGCAACCGCTTCTTCTAACGTTTTCTCAATGCCGATCTCTTTTTTCATCATAGCTTCCGAAGTGCTTGTTAGTTGTGTAACTGCAATGCAAATCGGTCTCTCTTTTCCTTCTTGCTTACCTTCCTCTAATCCCTCAATCGCAGCTTTCATCATACTGCTTCCCCCAGCAGCATGAACATTTACCATATCAACATCTAGACTAGCTAGGCTACGCATAGCGCTTTTTACTGTATTCGGAATATCATGAAGTTTTAAATCTAGAAAGATTTTATGTCCTTTTTCTTTTAAGTACGTAATAATCGCAGGGCCTTCTTTGTAGAATAACTCCATACCTACTTTGACAAATAACTCTTCCCCTTCAAAGTGGCGCAAGAATTGTTCTACATCTTGTTTCCCTGGAAAATCTAATGCAACGATTAACGACTGTGACATGTTTGCTTCCAGCTCCTTCCTTGACATTCCGAAATGTGATCAAATCCTAATTCATCTAGTAATGCTGGTAACTCTTCAATAATTGTCGGACATACGAACGGATCGATAAAGTTCGCTGTACCTACTGCAACTGCGCTTGCGCCAGCATAGAAGAATTCAATTACATCTTCCGCTGTTTCAATACCACCCATTCCGATAATTGGAATGTTAACCGCTTGGCTTACTTCATGTACCATACGAATCGCTACTGGCTTAATCGCAGGACCTGATAATCCACCTGTACGGTTTGCTAAAATTGGTTTAGCTGTTTTTAAATCTAGACGCATACCAAGCAATGTATTAATCATCGTTAAACCATCTGCACCTGCATTTTCAATCGCTTTTGCAATTTCCACAATGTTTGCCACGTTCGGTGACAACTTCACGTATACAGGTACTTCAGAAACCTCTTTTACTCGCTTCGTTAAATCAGCAGCAATTTCAGGATTTGTACCAAAGGCGATACCACCTGTTTTTACGTTCGGACAAGAAATATTTAATTCTAGTGCGTGGACATTAGGCGCTTTAGAAATTTCCTTTGCAACCGCTACGTAATCCTCAGCTTGTGAGCCTGCAACATTCGCAATGATTGGAAGGTCAAATTGTTCTAACCATGGTAATTCAGAATTCATTACTTTTTCTAACCCTGGGTTTTGAAGTCCAATTGCATTTAACATGCCGCCCGGTGTTTCAGCAACACGAGGCGTTGGATTTCCATAACGTGGTTGTTCTGTCGTCGCTTTAATCATGATTGATCCTAGTACACTTAAATCGTAAAACTGTGCATATTCACGACCAAATCCAAAGCATCCAGATGCCGGTATAATTGGATTTTTTAATGATAATCCCGGTAATTCAACTTGCAATCTGTTCATAGTACAACCTCCCCGATTGGAAATACTGGTCCGTCGCTACACACCTTCTTGTAAGAATGTCCACTTGGATCTTCTTGTAAATGGCATACACATGCGAAACAAGCTCCAATACCACAGCCCATACGTTCTTCTAATGAAATATAGGCTTTTTTCTCTTTGTAACGTCCTTCTAATGCACGAAGCATCGCTAGCGGACCACATGAATAAAGAATGTCAAAGTCAATTCCGTAATTATCAATTACATCTGTGACAAATCCTTTTGTACCGTGTGTACCGTCTACTGTCGCAACGTACGTATCACCAAGTTCTGCAAATTTCTCTTCGTAGAAAACTACATCTTTCGTTTGAAAACCTAAGATGTGAATTACGCGTACACCTTTTGCAACGAGACGCTGTGATAATTCATAAAGTGGTGGTACACCAATTCCCCCGCCTACTAGTAAAGCTGTTTGACCAGCTTCTGCTTCTTCTACAGGAAAGCCGTGTCCTAGTGGTCCTAGTACGTCTACCATTTCACCTTGTTTTCTAGTTGCTAATGTTTTTGTCCCTTGTCCTTCCGCACGATATAGCATTGTAAATTCGTTCTTCTCTTGATCTACATTACAAATACTAATTGGGCGGCGCAGAAGGGGCGCAATGCCCTCTGCTACCTTAATGTGTACAAACTGCCCTGGTTCGTTCATTTGCTTTACTAAAGTTCCTTGAAGCACTAATTCGTAAATGTTTTTTGCGATTTCTTTTTGATTAACGACGATCATATTTTGCTTTTGCATCATGCATGTACCACCTCGTGACGCTTTGTTTGCGTAATTTCTTTCATTGAATGAGCTGAGAATGTCATAGATTCTAATACTCGTAAGATTGCTCTCGTTGTATCAAGTGATGTTAAGCAAGCCACACCATTTTCTACTGATTCACGGCGAATGCGGAAACCATCACGCGCTGGTTGTTTGCCTTTTGTTAATGTATTGATTACAAACTGTGCTTTTCCTTGACGGATAATATCTAGTAAGTTGTAGTCTTCAGAATCAATTTTGTTTACAACTTGTACTGGGATATTTTGCTCTGCTAACGATTGTGCTGTTCCAGCTGTTGCTAATAAGTTATAACCGATTTCGTGGAAACGTTTTGCAATTTCCAGCGCCTCTTCTTTATCTTTATCCGCTACGGTAATGATTACTGATCCGTGCGTTGGGATGTTAATCCCAGAAGCTACCAACCCTTTGTATAATGCTTTTTCAAGCGTTAAGTCTTTACCCATTACTTCACCTGTTGATTTCATTTCAGGTCCTAATGTTGTATCAACTGAGCGTAGTTTCGCGAATGAGAATACCGGAGCTTTTACATATACTTCTTTCTCTTCTGGGTGATAACCAGTTCCGTATCCTTGCTCTACTAGGTTTTGCCCTAAAATAACTTTCGTTGCAACGTTCGCCATTGGTACACCCGTAATTTTACTTAAGAATGGTACTGTACGGCTCGCACGTGGATTTACTTCAATTACATACACTTGATCTTCGAATACTACAAACTGGATATTTAGTAATCCAACAATGTTTAATCCTTTTCCAAGTGCAATTGTATGTTCAATAATTTGTTCTTTTAATTTGTCAGATAAGCTTTGTGGTGGATATACTCCAATTGAGTCACCAGAGTGAACTCCAGCGCGTTCAATATGTTCCATAATACCTGGAATGAATACATTCTCACCGTCTGAAATTGCATCTACTTCAATTTCTTTACCAACCATGTAACGGTCAATTAATACTGGGTGATCCGCGTGAACTTTAACTGCATTTTTCATGTAGTGCAGCAGTTCTTCTTGACGATATACGATTTCCATCGCGCGTCCACCTAGTACGTAAGATGGTCTTACTAATACTGGGTAACCAATTTTGTCAGCGATTGCTACCGCTTGCTCTACAGTCGTTGCTGTTTTACCAACTGGTTGCGGGATACCAAGCTGTGTTAGAGCTGCTTCAAACTTATCACGATCTTCTGCACGGTCTAAATCTTCAAGTGATGTTCCTAAGATTTTCACACCGTGAGCCTCTAATTTAGCAGCTAAGTTAATTGCCGTTTGTCCACCGAACTGAACGATAACACCTTCTGGTTTTTCTAAATCGATAATGTGCATTACATCTTCAATCGTTAATGGTTCAAAGTATAATTTGTCAGAAATACTGAAGTCTGTTGAAACTGTTTCTGGGTTGTTATTAACAATGATTGCCTCATATCCAGCTTCTTTAATTGCCCATACTGAGTGAACTGTTGCATAGTCAAACTCAACACCTTGACCGATACGGATTGGACCAGATCCTAGAACTACTACACTCTTACGATCTGTTCTAACCGATTCATTCTCGTCACCATATGTGCTGTAGTAGTATGGTGTTGCAGATTCAAACTCTGCCGCACAAGTATCTACCATTTTATAAACAGGAGTTATATTGCTTTCTTTACGCATATCGTAAATTTCACGCTCTGTTTTATTCCAAGCTGCTGCAACGTAGTGATCGCTGAAGCCCATTTCTTTCGCAGTTTGTAGTACTTCCATATTTCCTACATTCGCTTTTACTTCACGTTCCATATTTACGATGTTTTCAACTTTTTGTAAGAAGAAGAAGTCCATTTCACACCATTCGTTAATTTCTTCTTTCGTTACACCTTGACGAATTGCTTCTGCTACAATAAACAGTCGCTCATCATCAGCTTTTATAATGCGTTTTTTCATTGTTTCTTTATCAAGTTCTTTTAAATGCTCTAATTCTAAGTGATAAATGCCAAGTTCTAAAGAACGAACAGCTTTTAATAATGATTGCTCTAAGTTACGTCCGATTGACATAACTTCACCAGTTGCCTTCATTTGCGTACCAAGTGTTCTGTTTGCTGATTCAAACTTATCAAATGGCCAGCGCGGAATTTTTGAAACAACATAGTCTAATGCTGGCTCGAAGCAAGCGTATGTTTTTTGTGTTACTGGGTTTATAATTTCATCTAATGTTAAACCGACTGCAATTTTTGCCGCTAGCTTTGCAATTGGATATCCAGTTGCTTTAGATGCTAGTGCAGATGAACGACTTACACGTGGGTTTACTTCGATTACATAGTATTGGAAGCTATGTGGATCAAGTGCAAGCTGAACGTTACATCCACCTTCAATTCCTAATGCACGAATAATTCGTAATGAAGTGTTTCGTAACATTTGATATTCACGATCACTTAATGTTTGGCTCGGTGCTACAACGATAGAATCACCTGTGTGAACCCCAACTGGATCAATATTTTCCATATTACATACTACAATCGCGTTATCATTTGAATCACGCATTACTTCATATTCAATTTCTTTACAACCAGCAATACTTTTCTCTAATAAACATTGTGTCACTGGACTATGTTTTAAACCACCTGATACGATTTCAATTAGTTCTTCTTCATTACTACAGATTCCGCCACCTGTTCCACCCATTGTAAATGCTGGGCGAACAATAACTGGATAACCAATTTCTTTTACAAATTCATGTGCTTCTTCTAGCGTATGAATAATGGTACTAGATGGAATTGGTTCATTTAATTCCTGCATTAATGTACGGAATAAATCACGATCTTCTGCTTGCTCAATTGCTGATAATTTTGTTCCTAAAATTTCAACTCCACACTCTTCAAGTATGCCTGATTTCGCAAGTTCAACAGCCATGTTTAAACCTGTTTGACCACCTAATGTTGGTAAGATTGCATCTGGACGTTCTTTACGAATGATACGGCTTACGAATTCAAGTGTTAATGGTTCAATATATACTTTATCTGCTGTTGCAGTATCTGTCATAATTGTTGCCGGGTTAGAGTTAACAAGGATTACTTTGTAACCTTCTTCTCTAAGAGATTGACAAGCTTGTGTACCAGAGTAGTCAAACTCCGCTGCTTGCCCAATTACAATTGGTCCTGATCCGATTACTAAAATTGTGTTAATGTCTAGGCGTTTTGGCATAACTCTTCCCCTTCTTTCTTGAAGTTTTCAATCATTGCTAAGAAATCTTCGAATAAATCATTTGCATCTTCTGGTCCTGCTGAAGCTTCTGGATGATATTGTACTGTAAATGCTGGGAACTTCGTATGACGAAGACCTTCTACTGTTCCATCATTTAAAGCGACATGTGTAATTTCAAGTTCTGTATTTTTAACTGATTCTTCTTCTACTGCGTAACCATGGTTTTGAGATGTAATTGCTACTTTTCCAGTTGCAAGATGTTTTACTGGATGATTTAAACCACGGTGACCGAATTTTAACTTACTTGTATTGGCACCAGATGCTAGAGCGAACAATTGATGTCCTAGGCAAATTCCGAATAAAGGAACTTTACCGATAATGTCTTTTAACATTTCAATTGCTTCTGGTACATCTTTTGGATCCCCAGGTCCGTTACTTAACATAATTCCATCTGGGCTAAGGCGTAAAATCTCTTCTGCTGTTGTATTGTAAGGAACTACAATTACATCACAGTCACGCTTATTTAATTCTCTTAAAATACCATGCTTCATTCCGAAGTCTACAAGTACAACGCGGTGTCCACGGCCTGGGCTTGGGTATGGATCTTTCGTTGATACGCGTTTCACGTGATCTGTAAATACTGTCGCTTTCAATTGGCTCACGATGTATTCTACATCTGCATCCATGTTACAAAGGCGGCCGCGTAATGTACCGTATTGACGAATTTTTCTCGTTAATTTTCTCGTATCAATCCCTGCTAAGCCTGGGATATTTCTTTCTTTTAAGTAATCATTTAACGAAATTTCATTACGGAAGTTTGATGGGTGATCACAAATTTCGTTTACGATTAAACCATTTACAGAAGGGTGAATCGATTCAAAATCGTCACGGTTGATGCCGTAGTTTCCGATTAATGGGTACGTGAATGTTACGATTTGACCGCAATATGATGGATCAGATAATGTTTCTTGATATCCAGTCATTCCTGTTGTGAATACAACCTCACCTGACTTTTCAATTTCTCCTCCGAAACCTTTTCCAATTAATACTGTTCCATCTTCTAAGATAAGTTGTCTTTTCATACTAATGCACTCTCCTTTTGCCATGCGATCTTACCACCAACGATTGTCATTACCGGCCATCCTTGGCATTTCCAACCTGCGAATGGTGTATTTTTTCCTTTTGATAAGAATGTTGTTGGGTCAATCTCTTCTTCTTGTTCTAAATCAATGATTGTAATATCAGCTGTTCTACCTTCTTTCAGGCGACCTGCTTCTAAGCCGAATGTATCAGCTGGCTTTTCTGTTAAGAATTGAATTAACTGCTCTAATGTAATAATTCCTTTTTTCACAAGGTTTGTGTATAGCAGCGGGAATGCTGTTTCAAAACCAGTAATTCCGAATGGTGCTCTTTCAATTCCTTGTGCTTTCTCTTCCGCTGTATGCGGTGCATGGTCAGTTGCGATCATATCGATCGTTCCATCTAGTAATCCTTCAATTAGTGCTGCATGATCTTCTTTTCCACGAAGCGGTGGGTTCATTTTAAAGTTAGGATCAGCTGATGGGATATCATCTTCACATAACACTAGGTGATGAGGTGTTACCTCTGCTGTTACTTTAATTCCAGCGCGCTTTGCATCACGAATTACGCGTACAGATCCTTTCGTACTTACGTGACATACGTGATAGTGACAATCTGCCGCTTCAGCAAGCAGTATATCCCTTGCAATATGTACAGATTCACATACTGATGGGATACCATTTAATCCGTGTTTCTCAGAAAACTTCCCTTCATGTACACAACCTTTATTAATAAGAGTATTCTCTTCACAGTGCGCAACTACTGCCATGTTTAATTTCGCTGCACGCTTCATAGCAGCTAACATCATGCTAGCATCTTGTACGCCTACACCGTCATCAGTGAAAGCAAATGCTCCAAGTTCTTTTAATGTTTCGAAATCTGTCATTTCAGAACCTGCTTGGCGTACTGTAATTGCTCCGTATGGTAGTACATTGACATGAGCTTTTTCTTTAATACGATTTTGCAAGTCTTCCATATGTTCTCTGCAATCTGGTACTGGGCGTGTATTTGGCATTGCACAAATTGTAGTGAATCCACCTTTTGCTGCTGCTAGCGTACCTGTTTCAATTGTTTCTTTATGTTCACCACCTGGTTCACGAAGATGTACGTGTACATCTACTAATCCAGGTGCGATTAACTTTCCGTTCACATCGATTACTTCAGCATTATCTGCCGTAATATTTTCTGCTACCTTAGCGATTTTACCGTCTTGTACGAGAAGATCTGTTGCTACGATTTTTCCTTCTTCATTCATATAACGACCATTTTTAAACAAGTAATTCATGTTTCATTCCTCCTAATACATTTGGTAAGGCGCGTTTTAGTACAGCCATTCTTACGTAAACTCCATTTTCCATTTGTTTAAATATGCGTGAACGCTCACACTCAACAAGTTCACCTGCAATTTCAACATCACGGTTTACAGGAGCTGGATGCATAATAATGCTTCCTTCTTTCATACGCTTTTCTCTTTCCACTGTTAATCCGTGCTTCTCATGATACTCTTTCATAATGTCTGTTTCATAATGATCATGACGCTCATGTTGTACACGAAGTAACATCATTACATCCACTTCAGGAACAAGTTCATCTAATGGTTTGTATGTTCCAAATGTGTTGTCTTCATCTTTCCACTCTTCTGGACTTGCAAAGTAAATTGTTGCACCCAGTTTCGTTAATGCTTCTGCATTAGAACGCGCTACTCGGCTATGACGAACATCTCCTACTATCGCAATCTTTAACCCTTCAAATCTTCCAAACTCTTGTTTAATTGTAAGAAGATCGAGTAGGCACTGCGTTGGGTGATTTCCACAACCATCTCCAGCGTTTAAGATTGGGATATTTACCTGATCTTTTAGTTCATCAAAGTAGCGATCTTTCTCATGGCGGACGATTACCGCTTTTGTTCCGATTGATTCTAGTGTTCTTATCGTATCGTATAAAGTTTCTCCTTTTTGTACGCTAGATGCATCAGCTGAAAAGTTTAAAACTTCAAGTCCTAATCTCTTCTCAGCAACTTCAAAGCTAAATCTCGTTCTCGTACTATTCTCAAAGAACAAGTTCGCAACAAAAGTTTGCTCTGTCGTTTTGCTCTCTTTTCCATTCGCGAAATCTTCTGCATCTTTTAGGATTTCTGAAATTTCTACTTCCGATAATTCACTCATCGTTAACAAATGGCTCATCGTCATCCCTCATCTTTCTGATTTTTATGTTACCACTTTTGTATTTTTATAACAACCTTTGTATAAAAATACCCTAGTCATGTGAGACTAGGGTGCAAGAAAGAAGCCACCCTTTCCGGTCTCACAGGACTGAATTAAAAGGTTGTTATTATGAAGCAATCTGCTTAGATTGTTTTATTTGTTTTGTTTCTGGTAGTAGTAGATTTAACAGTACACCTACAATTGCTGCTAGTGCCATTCCTTCTACTTGGAACGATTCTCCTACGTGAAGTACCGCTCCACCAATACCGATTACTAGTATCACTGATGCAATCATTAAGTTTCGTTTGTCACTTAGGTCTGTTTTATCATCTACCATCATGCGTAATCCGCTTGATGCAATTACACCGAATAGTAAGATTGATACACCACCCATAACCGGTGTTGGGATCGAATGAATCAGTGCAGAAATCTTACCGATAAATCCGAACATGATTGCGAACACCGCTGAACCGATGAATAAGTATACACTGTATGCTCTCGTAATTGCTAGCACACCGATGTTTTCACCATACGTTGTATTCGGTGGTCCACCGATAAGTGATGCGATTAATGTTGCTACTCCATCACCGAAGATTGAACGGTGTAAACCTGGTTTTTCAATTAAATCTCTTTTAATAACATTTCCAAGTACAATTTGATGTCCGATATGCTCTGAAATTGTTACTAGTGCAACTGGTACCATCAAGAGTACAATCTTCCACGAAAACTCCGGAGTATATGTTACAAATGGTACTGTGAAATCTGGTACAACAAACCATTTTGCCTCAGCTACCGGCTTTAAGTTTACTAGCCCTTGGAAGTAAGCGAAGATATATCCGCCGATAATGCCCAGTAACACTGGTATGATACTGAAAAATCCTCTTCCAAATATAGAGCAGATAATTGTAATTGCTAGTGTTACTAACGCTACTGAAAAGTGTGTAAAGCTATATTTACCATCCGCACCGTTCATCGCCATGTTAACTGCTGTATGTGCTAAAGCTAAACCGATTACCATTACTACTGGACCAACTACGATTGGCGGAAGTAATTTCATAATCCACTCTGATCCTGACTTCTTAATTCCGAGTGAAATTAAGATGTACACAAGTCCTGCTAGCAAACCACCGAGCATTGCTGCTCCAGGTCCACCTGCTGTTTTCGCTGTTATTATCGGTGCGATAAAGGCGAATGATGATCCTAGATAGGCAGGCACTTGACCTTTCGTTATAAGAAGAAACGCTAGCGTTCCTAATCCACTTGATATTAATGCTACTGACGGATTCAATCCTGTTAAAAACGGAACAAGCACTGTTGATCCAAACATTGCGAACAAATGTTGTATACTTAAAAATAACCATTTTCCCGGTTTCGGTACTTCATTAACGTCTAACACTGGCTTTTGTTCCATTGTTACATCCTCCTTCAGTTTAATTCTTTGCAATAAAAAAACTCTTTGTGCCTGTGCACAAAGAGTCCTACACTTTCGTATGCCAAATTTGACATATGAAAGCCAAGACCCTTTGGCAGCCTCACAGGACTACATTTAAAAGGGCTTTACTTATCGTATATGCTTACTCGATCTTGTTGATCTGTCTCTTGCAAATCAACTTCGATACGCTCTTCACTTGATGTTGGAATGTTCTTTCCTACATAATCAGCGCGAATTGGTAGTTCACGATGACCTCTATCAACAAGAACCGCCAGTTGGATTTGTGATGGTCTACCTAAATCCATAAGAGCATCCATTGCTGCTCGAACTGTTCTTCCTGTATATAATACATCATCCACAAGGATAACTTTTTTCTTCGTAATATCTACAGGGATATCAGAACCTTTTACAAGTGGTTCTTCATTTTTCGATTGTAGTGTTAGATCATCACGATATAACGTAATATCTAGCTCTCCAACTTCCATTTCTTTTCCTTCAATTTGACCAATTCGTTCTGCCAAACGTTGTGCAATAAAAATTCCACGAGTTTTAATTCCGACAAGAACACAATTATCGACACCTTTATTTCGTTCCACGATTTCATGACTAATTCGTGTTAAAGCGCGGCGAATCATTTGGTCATCTAAAACGACAGCTTTCTCTTGCATGCTCTACACCTCCAAGCTTTTTTTCTTGCGTGAGAGTAATGGTATAAAAAAAGTCCTCTCAGCGTGTGCGAGAGGACTTTTGAAAAAAGGGTACAGCATACCCTATGTATTTCAAACCGTTACCTTCTCAACCTCACGGGGCTGTGTTAAAGGATCATTATTTAACTGTTGTCAGTATCTCAGTTTTCTTATGATTTGTCAATACTATTTCCGTAAAATATTTAATGCGTCTTCAAACACTTCTGGAATCGGTGCCTCAAACTGAATATATTCACCAGTACGAGGATGGTCAAACCCTAAAATACCTGCGTGAAGTGCTTGTCCATTCATGTCTAATGTTTTCTTCGGACCATACTTCGGATCTCCTGCAAGTGGATAGCCAATATATTTCATATGAACACGAATTTGGTGCGTACGTCCCGTTTCTAAGCGACATTCTACAAGTGTAAAATCTTTAAAGCGTTCTAACACTTGGAAGTGCGTAACAGCATTCTTACCATTTTCATCAACTGTCATGCTTTGACGTTCTTTCTTATCGCGACCAATTGGCGCATCGATCGTTCCTTTATCATGCGGAATCACACCGTGTACAATTGCTTTGTAACGTCTTGTTACTGTTTTTGCTACAAGTTGATTTACAAGTGATTCATGCGCCATATCATTTTTAGCAACCATTAATAGTCCAGATGTATCTTTATCAATACGATGCACGATACCGGGACGCATTACACCGTTAATACCTGAAAGATCTGTACAATGGTGCATAAGTCCGTTTACAAGCGTACCGCTTGTATGCCCTGGAGCTGGATGTACAACCATACCACGTGGCTTATTTACAACGAGTACATCTGCATCTTCATAATAAATTTCTAAGTTCATATCTTCTGCTTGGATATCTAGCTCTTCTGGATCAGGAATCGTTACTGTAATTTCATCATTTTCTTTAACTTTATAATTCACTTTTACCGACTTTCCATTAACTGTAACAACATCATCTTTAATCCATTGTTGTACTTGTGAACGTGACCATTCACTGTTTATTTCTGCAACGAATTTATCAATTCGCTCGCTTTTTTGTTCTTCTGCAACTGTTACTTGTACTACTTCACTCATTCAATTACTCCTTCGTTTTCTTGCCTTCTAATAATGTTTGAATAATAATTAATACAACACCAATACATAATGCTGAATCAGCTATATTGAATACTGGATAGTTGTACGAGAAAATATACACGTGAATGAAATCCACTACTTCTTGTCTAAATACACGATCAATGAAATTACCAATTGCTCCGCCTAATATTAGACCTAATGAAATCCCTAGAAGTTTGTCTGTTTTCGCATATTTTTGCATATAAATTACGATAAATGCTACAAAAACGACTGTAATAATGTAGAAGAACCACATTTTATTTTCTAAAATCCCCCAGGCAGCTCCTCTATTTCGATGTGATGTTATGTATAATACATTATCGATAATCGGAATACTCATACCCAATTCCATGTTCTTTACAATTAGCCATTTCGATATTTGATCGATGGCAATGACAAATAACGCTATTACATAATATATCATTTTCATTTCCCCCACAAAGACAGTGTACCTCAAAATTTTAGCATAGCTGCAACCTTTTCACAATGAACCTTTATAGAAGAATAAAATAAATTAAAAAAAGGTAATATAATATCGTTGTGCGCATTCATACATTTACGTTTTCATAGAAGAATTCATGAATGGTACGGGCAGTTGGCATCGTCTTCATTTGTTTTACCGAAATTACTCTCCCCGTTTCTTCACAAATACCATACATATCTATTTCCATTTTGAATAATGCACGTTCTACATCTTTTAAGTCCTCTTTTATATCATGTAATAGGAGTTTTTTCTTTATCTCTTCCTTAATTTCATATCCAAGCTCTTCGCTAAACTCTGTATCATATTTGTGCATGACCTCTTTAGCTAGCCTCTCTTGTAACTCCTTTCGCATCAATTGCAATTCTTCTTTGATTTCCATATATATTTCATTCACGTGTACATTCCTCCCAGCTGCAATGTACGATTAGTGTGTCCGAAATTTCTATGCTTACCTCACACACATTTTTCCTTCATAGGAAAGAGAGTGAAAGTTATTTTAATATATCGTCAATAAAAAAACTGACTGCACTTACGCACAGTCAGTTTTTTTATTATTTTACGTAGTTTTCTTTAACAACTGTTGCACAACGCTCACATAATGTTTCATGTTCAGCATCTTTACCAATTGTTTCTGAAACTACCCAACAACGTTCACATGTTTCACCAGTTGCTTGAGCAACAACAACCGCTGTATGTTCATACTTCGGTGCTTCTGCTGGCGCTTCTTCCATCATGCCACCAAGTTTGTACTCAGAAACGATGAATAATTGTTTTAAGTCTTCGTTAATAGACTCTAACATAGCTTTCATTTCTGAAGTTGGATATAGCGTAATACTTGCATTTAATGACTTACCGATTACTTTTTCATTACGAGCTACTTCTAACGCTTTTAATACGTCATCACGTAATGTCATAAATGCATCCCATTTTGTTTTTAATTCTTCCGCACCATCTAATTGTACAGCTTCTGGCATATCAGTTAATTGTACACTTTCTTCTGTTACACCTGGAATGTATGGCCATACTTCATCAGCTGTATGCGGTAAGATTGGTGTTACAAGTTTCGTCAATGCAACAAGAACATCATATAATACAGTTTGAATTGCACGACGATCTTCATGGTTTGCACCTTCAATGTATAAAATGTCTTTTGCAAAGTCTAAGTAGAATGAACTTAAATCAATTGTACAGAAGTTATGAATTGCATGATATACAGCAGCAAAGTCGTATGTCTCATATGCTTCTTTCACTTTTGTAATTAAGTCATTTAATTTCACTAACATGTAACGATCTACTTCACGAAGTTCAGCTACAGCTACTGTATTTTCACTTGGCTTAAAGTCGTCTAAGTTTCCTAATAAGAAACGGAATGTGTTACGGATTTTACGATACACTTCTGCTACCTGTTTTAAAATATCATCTGAAATACGTACGTCAGATTGATAGTCAACAGAAGATACCCATAAGCGTAAAATGTCTCCGCCTAATTGATCCATAATTTTCTTAGGTACGACGATGTTTCCAATCGACTTACTCATTTTACGTCCTTCACCATCTAATACGAAACCATGGCTTAGTACGCCTTTATATGGAGCTTTACCTGTTACAGCAACTGCTGTTGATAATGAAGAGTTAAACCAACCACGATACTGGTCAGATCCTTCTAAATATAAATCAGCTGGACGTTGTAAGTCTTCGCGCTCTTCTAATACCGCTTGGTGAGAAGAACCTGAATCGAACCATACATCCATGATGTCTGTTTCTTTACGGAATTCACCATTCGGGCTACCTGTATGTGTAAATCCTTCTGGTAATAGATCTTTCGCTTCACGCTCAAACCATACGTTAGAACCGTGCTCACGGAATAAATCTGCTACATGGTTAATTGTTTCATCTGTAATAATTGGATCACCATTCTCAGCATAGAATACAGGAATTGGCACACCCCATGCACGCTGACGAGAAATACACCAGTCACCACGGTCACGAACCATATTATGAAGACGAGTTTCTCCCCATGCTGGTACCCATTTTGTTTCCGCAACAGCTTCTAATAATTCTTTACGGAACGCTTCAATAGATGCAAACCACTGTGCTGTCGCACGGAAAATAATTGGTTTTTTCGTTCTCCAATCATGTGGGTATGAATGCGTAATGAATGTTAATTTCAGTAACGCGCCTACTTCTTCTAATTTCTCTGTAATTGGCTTGTTAGCTTTATCATAGAATAAGCCTTCAAATCCAGGTGCTTCATTTGTTAATACACCTTTATCATCAACTGGACAAAGTACTTCTAATCCATACTTTTTACCAACAACGAAGTCATCTTCCCCGTGTCCTGGTGCTGTATGAACACAACCTGTACCTGCATCTGTTGTTACGTGATCACCTAGCATAACTAATGAATCACGATCGTAGAATGGATGTTTCGCAACTGTATACTCCAGTTCGCTACCTTTTACCGTTTTCACAACTTCAGCATTTTCCCACTCTAACGTTTTTGCAACTGTCTCAAATAGTTCAGAAGCAATAATATATTTTTCATCATTTACTTTTACAATAGCGTATTCAAGTTCTGGGTGAACAGAAATACCTAAGTTTGCAGGTAACGTCCAAGGTGTTGTTGTCCAGATAATGTATTTCTCATCACCTTCTAATACGTTCTTTCCGTCTTTTACAGGGAATGCTACGTAAATAGATGCTGATTTTTTATCTTGATATTCAATTTCAGCTTCTGCTAAAGCTGATTCACTCGTTGGAGACCAGTAAACTGGTTTTTGCCCTTTATAGATATAACCTTTTTTCGCCATATCACCAAACACTTTAATTTGTTGCGCTTCATAAGCTGGCTCTAAAGTAATGTATGGGTTATCCCAATCAGCACGTACACCTAAACGCTTAAATTGTTCACGTTGACGTTCTACTTGTTCATATGCATACTCTGCACATAACTTACGGAACTCAGCAACTGTCATTTCTTTACGCTTTACACCTTTATTTGTTAAAGCTTGCTCAATTGGTAAACCGTGTGTATCCCAACCTGGCACATATGGTGCACAGTAACCAGTCATTGATTTATAACGCACGATAAAGTCTTTTAATACTTTATTTAATGCATGCCCCATATGAATGTCACCATTCGCATATGGAGGTCCATCATGCAGTACGAATAAAGGACGACCTTTCGTATGTTCTTGTACCTTTTCATAAATATTCATTTCAGCCCACTGTTCTTGCATTGCAGGCTCACGTTTTGGTAAATTCCCACGCATTGGGAACTCTGTTTTTGGCATTAGTAATGTATTTTTGTACTCCATGCTCAATTCCTCCTTACATGTATAAAAGAAACACTTAAAAAACGGAATAAAAAAGAGACCTTCTCATCCCAAAAAGGGACGAGAAAGTCTCCCGCGGTACCACCCTAGTAGATCCTATACATATGTATACAATCCTCTTTATATTCTTAACGCGAATATACGCCTACGCTTACTCTATTTGTTCAGCGCGGAACTCCAGGGTGATATTCCCATTATCTCCTTATCCTGAGCTTACACCATCCTCAGTTCGCTATATAAGGTATGAAAAAGGTACTTATCCCTATCTTCGTTTTTCTTAATAAATATGTTGTTTAAAATTATATGTAATAATGAGAAAAACGTCAAGCTTACACTGTTTCTTCTTTTTTCAACAGCTCGTCTACTTCGTCTTCTAACTCAATTAGTTTATCCCAATCATCGTTGTTTAACATTTCAAGCTGTGTTTCTAATAACATACGGAAACGAGTGCGGAATACTTTCGCTTGTTTCTTTAGCTCTTCAATATCAAAAGCAACTTTTCTTGATTTTACTAACGCTTCGTTAATAATACGGTCTGCATTCTTTTCAGCTTCACGTACGATTAATTTTGCTTCTTTTTGCGCATTACGTTTTACTTCTTCCGCTGCTTCTTGTGCAACAACGATAGATTTATTTAACGTATCTTCAATATTAGAGAAATGATCTAACTTCCCTTCTAATTGCGCAACTTTTTCTTCTAAAGCTTTTTTCTCACGAATGACTAATTCATAATCTTTGATAATTTGATCAAGAAACTCATTTACTTGATCTTCATCATAGCCACGGAATCCGCGACCAAATTCTTTGTTATGAATATCTAATGGTGTTAACGGCACAACGCCACCTCCAAGTAGTTATCTAAATTTCCTCTTTCAATTATATCTTTTCTTCGACAAAATAGGAGGATTTCCTTCTAAAAAACCAATCATTTTAGTATACCATACAAAATTCTCCATTTGTCGCGCTTTGTTCTACCTTCTACAGAAAACAATTTACTTCGTCCATATCCTCTCACTGAAAAAACATCTCCTGGATAACATTCATAAGAAGTTTGCTCCACAGTTTTCCAATTCACTTTTACTAAACCGTTTTTTATGAAAGGTTGTACTTTTTGTCTGGATATATGTAACATTTCAGCTAACATAACATCTAAACGAAGCGAAGAAACCGTTCCAGATTTCTCTCCCCACGTTTCTTGCATCTGTAGAATTTTTTCTCCTTGCACTGGTGATAAGGAGACTTTTACTTTCCCTATCGATTGTAAGTTCATCTCAATATAAGATACAACTTCTTTCGCAACTACAATTTGGGCACGATCTTCTTGAAGCAAAATATCACCACATTTTTCTCTCGTTAAACCAAGAGACATAAATGTACCTAATATTTGCCTATGCTCTAGCGTATAAAACTTGGAAGGATAGTCAATTTCCAATACTTCTACTTGAAATTCCTCTTCATTCACTTCTAGATAATCTGGATAAATGAGTGCTCTTTTACGCTCTGCATGAGGCGTTGCACCATCAAACTGTACAGCAACATCCCCTTGTCCTATTACCATAGTGACAATTTGTTGTTGTCTTGGATCAAGGAAGTCTGTTAACTTCACTTGATGGTACTCCGCTGCTCGCTTCCACTCTAACACCTTATCCACAAAGACCTCTTCATCGGGTCTGAAATGTTCATAGATGCTCATGTATTTAACCTCTTACTATAAGAAATAGCGGAATATACTTACTAAACCATTCGTAGCAAGCTTTAACGCAAAAATCGCAACGAGTGGAGAGATATCAATCATACCAAGCGGCGGGATAAATCTGCGAAATGGTTCTAAATACGGTTCACAAATACGCGCAAGAATTTCTCCAAAAGCTGATTCCTTTGCACCAGGGAACCACGATAGAAGAATGTAAATAATAAGTGCCCACGAGTAAATCTCGATAGCAGTAATTAAAACGTTTAAAACTGTTACCATGGCGTATTACCACCTCTTTATATTTGTGTCTTCTTCTTCACCGAATAACTCTGAAATTGCACCAACAATATCTACATTTTCAGGCGTACACATAAATGTTTTCGGCCCTATTTTTTGAATGTCCCCGCCTATAGCGTATACAGTACCACTTAAAAAGTCAACGATACGTACAGCTTGATCAGTAGACATTCGTTGTAAATTAATTACAACAGCTCGTCTACCTTTTAAATGGTCCGCAATCCCTTGTGCTTCTGAATATGTGCGCGGTTCTAATAAAACAACTTTTGAAGATTGCTTTGCCGTTTCAATGCTCACAACATTTTGTTTCGGTTGTGCTTTTGGAAACGTAACATCTTGTTGTTCTGGCGGATCTTGCTGTTTCTTCATGTCTGTTTGCTCCTTTTCATAACTATATTGAGCTGCTTCTTTTTCTTCCGGTGTATCAAAAAAGAAGTATTTTACTTTTGACCAACTCATAATAAGATTCTCCTTCCTTTTACACTTTTCCTACTAAAATCGTCCCCAAACGAATATA
The DNA here is from genome assembly GCF_007678085.1 of Bacillus cereus. Classification (GTDB taxonomy): domain Bacteria; phylum Bacillota; class Bacilli; order Bacillales; family Bacillaceae_G; genus Bacillus_A; species Bacillus_A cereus_BE. Next base: position 547,086 of record NZ_VEDW01000004.1, read on the forward strand.
TGTAGCACCTTCTTCAATTGCAATCGTGTAATCATTAGACATTCCCATTGATAACTCTCTACATGGCGCATGTAATAATTCTAGCTCCTGCACCTCTGTTTGTAGCTTACGTAACTCCTTAAAACAGCGTCTGATTTCTTCCTCTTCTTCTGTAAACGGAGCCATTGTCATTAGTCCAACCACTTCAATCTTATCCAGTTCTTGCAAACTTTGAATAAAAGAAATCGTTTCTTCTATTGCCAATCCTTGCTTTGATTCTTCAGATGATGTTTTCACTTGAATAAAACATTTCACTTTCTTATTAGCACGTTTTTGAATTTCTTTTGCAAGTGAAAGACGATCTAACGAATGTAAGTAATCAATTTCATTAATGATTTCTTTTACTTTTCTCGTTTGTAAGGATCCAATAAAATGCCAATTCACTTTTGAACCAAAATATTCGTACTTCTGTAAGAAACCTTCATTTCTATTTTCACCTAAATCGATAATTCCAGCTTCAATTACTTCGTTTGTTTTTTCAATTCCTACCGTTTTTGTAACCGCAACGAGTTTAATATCTTGCACCGAACGTCCCGCTCGTGCACAAGATTGTTTAATTGTTTCGTTTACAGTTGTTAAATTTTTTTGTACTGTCACTTGCTTTCTTCCTCCTTAAAACCTATGAAACTCAACATTCTCCCTGTCTTACCTTGATCACGACGATGAGAGAAAAATAGTTGCTCTTCACAGCTTGTACAAAGAGATGACATGACAATATTCTCTTCTTTTATGCCTGCTTGTACACATAATATACGATTAATTTCTTTTAAATTAATTGCGTACTGCCCATCAGAAATTTTTTTATAAGGGACAGAACCATTTACTACTTGCTCTGCTGCTGTTAACACTCTATCATCAACAACGTAACAACAAGATCCAATTGCTGGTCCAATTGCAACATGAATTTCATCACTTGAAATCCCTTCTGCATTCCATTTTTGAATCATTTCCTTTGCAATCTCTTGTACAGTCCCTTTCCATCCAGCATGAGCAAGTCCTATCATACCATGTGATGGCGCATAAAAATAGAGTGGAACACAATCCGCGTAACAAGATGTTAGAAGAACATCATTATTAGTCGTATAAATGCCATCTGTTTTCGAAATGCCGTCTTCATATGAATAGACGCCACTTCCTTTTTCTTCTTGTCCTACTTTTTCAACATGATGATCATGAACTTGTTCAGAGCAAATCCAGTTTTCTAACGGTTTTTGTAACTTATTTGCTAAAATGCGTCTGTTTTCATGAACGTTCTCCACGATATCATTCACATGTAATCCTAAATTCATCGCATGAAAGGAGCCCGTACTTACTCCACCATCTTTTGTCGTAAATCCAGCAGTAATGTTTCCAAGTTCTTTCCACGCTTGTAAATACAGTATACCGTCCACATATTTAAATGGTTCTATCATAAAAGCGGCTCCTTTTAATTAAAATAACATAAAAAAGCATGGTACTTCCTGTCTATTTTACCATACTTTTATTTTTTCATAATGCCAACAGAAAAAAAAGAGGAATTTGTAATATTCTTTATGAAATTGTCGGTGTTTGTATTGATTCTGTTACAGAATTAATAGGATTTACTCTAACAAGTATGACATCTTCCCCAATTTTCACAATTTCCTTCCAAGGAATTACAATTTCTACATCTTTCCCAAAAATCCCCAACATACGTGCCTGTTTGGAAATAATAATAGACCCGATCTTCCCTGTGTTCATATCAATTTCAATATCTCCAATATTCCCAAGCCTTTTTCCATCTGAAACATTTATTATATCTTTCATCTGCAATTCCGAAATTCGTATCACTTTCATCCTCTCCCTTATATATGACGAATTGAAAAAGCACTGTTTCTCAAATTAACAGGAAGCACCCTCTACTAACCTCATATTATTTTCATTATATGAACACAGCTACCCTACTATGAGCGCAAACAAACTATATTACATATAAAAAGGTTTCACCATAAATGGTGAAACCTTATCCTTGAATCGTCTTATTCATTTGTTTAATAGCTGATTTCTCTAAACGTGACACTTGCGCTTGAGAAATCCCAATTTCTTCCGCAACTTCCATTTGTGTTTTTCCTTGGAAGAAACGTTTTCGAATAATCATTTTCTCACGATCATTTAAACGCTTCATTCCTTCTTTTAGCGCTAACTCTTCAACCCACTGCTCGTCCTTTTGTTTTTCATCACTTAACTGGTCCATAACAAAGATAGGATCTCCCCCATCGTTATAAATCGGTTCAAATAATGAAACTGGATCTTGAATCGCATCTAATGCAAAAACAATTTCTTCATGAGTCACTTCAAGCACTTTTGCAATATCCATTGCTGTTGGTTCTTTTGAATTTTCTGCAATCAATTTCTCTCTTACTTGTAACGCTTTATACGCAATATCTCGTAATGATCGAGATACGCGAATCGGATTATTATCACGCAAATATCTGCGTATTTCCCCAATAATCATCGGCACAGCATACGTTGAAAATTTTACATTTTGGCCTAAATCAAAGTTATCAATGGATTTCATAAGTCCGATGCAACCAACTTGAAATAAATCGTCAACATATTCTCCTCTGTTATTAAATCTTTGGATGACGCTCAGTACAAGACGTAAGTTTCCATTCACTAATTTCTCTCTTGCGCTTATCTCTCCACTTTGCATTTCACGAAATAATTTACGCATTTCATCATTTTTTAGTACGGGAAGTTTAGCTGTATCAACACCGCAAATTTCTACTTTGTTTCTCGTCAAAGTGTTCCCTCCTATCGGGAGTTGCTGTACAGTGTAAAGTATTTCCTTTGAAGGGGATTTTATGCATGCGGTTTTCTCTTCATTTTTCATTTAAGTTGTCTTTCCTCATACAATGAAAGAGAATAAGACCAGCCTAGATAACGGCTGGTCTTATTCTTTACACCATTTTATTAAATTCTTTTCGTAACCTTTTTATGATTCTTTTTTCTAAACGCGAAATGTATGACTGTGAAATCCCAAGCATATCCGCTACATCTTTTTGCGTCTTTTCCTCTTCTCCAGCAAGCCCAAACCGAAGTTCCATAATTTGTTTTTCGCGATCATTTAATTGATGTAATGCTTTCATTAGAAGATGACGATCAACAGTGGCTTCTAAATCTTTTGTAATAATATCATCATCTGTCCCTAATACATCTGATAATAAAAGTTCATTCCCGTCCCAATCGATGTTAAGCGGTTCATCAAAAGAAACTTCTGAACGATTTTTATTATTCCGGCGCAAATGCATTAAAATTTCATTTTCGATACAACGTGAGGCATATGTTGCTAATTTTATTTTCTTTTCTGGATTAAATGTATTCACCGCTTTAATAAGGCCGATTGTTCCAATGCTAATCAAATCTTCAATATTTATCCCTGTATTTTCAAACTTTCTTGCTATATATACGACTAGCCGTAAGTTGCGTTCAATCAGTAACGATCTTGCTGCCTGATCTCCTTTTGGCAATTTATTCAAAAGAACTTCCTCTTCTTCTTTCGTTAACGGTGGTGGCAACGCTTCACTTCCACCAATGTAATAAATTTCATCGGTCTTAATTCCTAATTTCAGCAATACTTTATACCAAAGGTATACTAAATAAAATTTTAATTTCATCATATTATCCCGCCTCCCATTATTAAGCAATTACCATTTTTTGCGAAATTAACATTTTCGGATGCACAATACATTGATACTCTCCATTGGTTGACAACTGTTGTGTATTTAATCCAATCAATACTTTACTGACTACAATAGAACTACCTTCATGATCAATTTGTACACTGTCTGGCTTAACGGCCCATAAAAATTGACTCTCTACTCCTACTGCTCGGAAAGGAATTAAGCGTAATTTTGTCGCCCACCCAGAATCATTTTCTGGTATTTGAGGAATCTCTGTTTTGGAATAAATTTGTTCTGTTAACCAAGCTGGCAAGCAATGTTCTAATGATGAAATATGCATAATCATAACGGGTGTTTTTGTTAACGGATCGTAAAGTTGGTTCCCACTATCAATTAAACCTGTGAGTTCTAGTTCCTCTTCAGCTAATTGAATTTTCAATTTCACAATTTGATCATAGTGTATTTTTGTAACTTCTACGCTTTCAATACGCTTTTTAGAAAAATAATAAATTACCGGAAAACCAAAAATAACAAACAACCAGCTAATTGGATCACCGTAAGAAATTGATTGAGATTGAACCAATCCATTTACCATTTCATTCGTTTGCAAAAAGAAATGAGTCCCAATTAACCCTCCGCCAACCATAAAAGTTACAAAGTAAAAAGTAAAAACAGCTTGTGCATAATTTCTAAACGTTGTAAACCCAAATGCTGTATACACAATAAGTAACGAGTACAATAGTTTCATAATTGGATGTGTCATCATAGAAGCAAAAGGAGTAAAGGCAAAAATAACAATGGTTGAACCTATAAATGCCCCTAACACAAGCCTCCATCTTTTGATCTTCTTTTTTAACACGGTAGCTGTTAATAAAAGTAAAAGAAAATCAATGCAGGCGTTTAACAACCAAACAACGTCGGCGTAAACAACCAAACAATTCACCTCTTTTTTTAAGTTGAGACTAGTATAATGCATATCCAATAGGAAAGTGTGTCAATTTGCGGAGGTGTTTTTTTGTTATTTTGTGCTTTCTAGACATAATCTGTCGGTAAAAAATAAAAGTATATGTTTCATAGAATACTATATCTTTTTACTTACATATAAAGTGAAACTTTAATCCCCCCGCACCAATCAGGCTGCCCAACAAATAGCGAGATAAATTGAAATATATAAAATAAAAAAAGACCTGCTTAGCAGATCTTTTCCCTGTATAAAACAAAAAAGGAGCATGAAAGCTCCTTTTCTTTTATCGTCTACGACGATTACGTAAGAATGCTGGAATATCGATATCATCTGAATCTGAATGACGCTCGTGTACAACCGGCTCTTCACGCTTCATTTCACGTTTTACTTCACGTTGTTTTGAAGGTTGAGCTACTGGCTGTTGCTGTTGTTGCGTGTGATTCGCATTCGGACGGATAATTGGTTTTGGTGGTTGAGTTGCAATACTATCATCAAAACCAGTTGCAATTACAGTTACAACGATATCATCTTTTAATCCTTCATTAATAACAGAACCGAAGATCATATTTACTTCTGGATCTGAAGCTGAAGCTACAATGTCTGCCGCTTCTTGTACTTCATATAAGCTTAAATTAGCTCCACCAGTAATGTTCATGATAACACCTTGAGCTCCATCAATAGATGTTTCTAATAATGGACTAGAAATCGCTTTTTTCGCAGCTTCAGCAGCACGATTTTCTCCATTACCAGAACCAATACCCATTAAAGCAGAACCTCTATTAGACATAATTGTCTTTACGTCTGCGAAGTCTAAGTTAATTAAACCTGGTGTTGCAATTAAATCAGAAATACCTTGAACACCTTGACGTAATACGTTATCTGCTTCACGGAATGCTTCTAACATCGGCGTATTTTTATCAACAATCTCTAATAAGCGATCGTTTGGAATTACAATAAGAGTATCTACATTTTCTTTAAATGCCGCGATACCAGATGCTGCTTGTGTTGCACGCTTGCGTCCTTCAAATGTAAATGGACGTGTTACAACACCAACTGTTAATGCACCTAATTCTTTTGCAACTTGAGCAACAACTGGAGCTGCACCAGTTCCAGTTCCGCCGCCCATACCAGCAGTTACGAAGACCATATCTGCACCACGAAGTGCTTCTTGGATCTGTTCTTTACTTTCTTCTGCAGCTTTTTTCCCTACTTCAGGGTTTGCACCTGCACCAAGTCCACGTGTTAATTTCCCACCAATTTGCATTTTTGTTTCAGCTTTTGATAGATTTAATGCTTGGGCATCAGTATTCACAGCGATAAAGTCTACACCTTGTACACCATGTTCAATCATACGGTTTACAGCATTGTTTCCGCCACCGCCGACACCGATAACTTTTATATTCGCTAATTGATCTTGAGTAGTATCAAACTCTAACATGTCGAAATCCCCCTAGAACCTCATTTTTCGTGTCCAATTTTAATCCCATAAATAACGGAATACACGTTTTACTTTTGACATCATGCGGTCATCATTTTGATTATTATTGTTTTGATTACGAGTTTTTTGTTTCGCAGGTTGCTGTTGTACCGGCGTTGGTGCTGGTGCTGGTACTGGTTCAAAATGCTCTTGCTTTTCCTGCACATTTTTCCCACGTAATTTAGCTTTTTGATAAGAATGTTTAATTAATCCCACTCCACTTGTATATTGTGGCTCACGCACACCAATATAATCAGGAGTTGCTATACGAACATTTTCATGTAAAATATCATATGCAAGATCAAGAACACCTGGCATAGAAGCAATTCCACCAGTTAGTACATATCCAGAAGCTACTTGCTTTACTCCTAACTTACGCACTTCATCTTGAACAAACATTAAAATTTCCTCTACGCGAGCCTCGATTATATCCGATAATTCCAACTGAGAATATTGTTCTGTTTGATCGCTTCCCATAATAGGAACCGTAAACATCTCTTCTTCAGATGCTGTATCATAAAAAGCATGTCCATATTTCAACTTAATTTGATCTGCATTTTCTGTTGAAGTTTTCAACCCAATCGCAATATCCTTCGTTATATGATCTCCACCTAATGGTAATACGCTCGTCGCTTGTAACTCTCCATCTTTAAAAATAGATAAAGTTGTAGATCCTCCCCCCATATCAACAAGGGCTACTCCTCTATTTTTTTCATCTGAAGATATAGCAACTGTTGCAGCCGCTAAAGGTTGAAGACAAATATCAACAATTTCAAGACCTGCTTTTTCTACACAACGAAGTAGGTTATGTAGTAAAGTTCTCGAGCCCGTTATAAGTGTACCTTCCATTTCTAATCTTACACCGATCATCCCGCGTGGATCGTTAATCTCGTCAAGACCGTCTACAATGAACTGTCGAGGTACCACATCAATAAACTCACGTTCTGGAGCAATTGACACAACTTGTGCTGCATCTAGAACGCGTAAGACATCTTCATTCCCGATTTCACGATCTTCATTTGAAACAGCGACTACTCCGTGACAAGGAAGTAGCTGTACCTGGTTTGCATTGACACCTACTACAACTTGCTCAATGTGGATTCCCACCATGCGCTCAGCTTGTTCAATTGCTTTTTTAATTGATCGAACAGTCTCGTCTATATCAACTATCGATCCCTTCTTTAAACCATTTGATTTTACATTTCCAACACCAATAATGTTTAAGCTGTCATTAACCATTTCACCAATGATGACTTTAACATTGGATGTACCGATGTCAAGACTAACATATATTTCATTGCTGTTCATTCTTTGGCACCTCCTTCTTTATTTATACCATACAACTCAATATATGGAACAACAATCGCAACTTTACTATTTATAAGAAAAATATTCAACGTCTTTATACGTTTCCCTTTTTTAACCCTATATTTTTCTTATTTTTATTTAACATTCATTTAAGAATATCGCAGTAAACTGTGAATAACTGCTTATCTTGAAATAATTCTATTTCAAGTGTAAAGATTACCGCCAAGTATAAGTCTACACTAAGATGTACTCATAGAAAAGTGAAACTTGTACCAATCCTAGTATGAATCTAAGAATTTTTACATCTTTTTCATCAAATGAACCATTCTTGTAAATTCAGATGCATCAAGCAGAACGTTCGTTTCGTTTTTTCTACAATAACGTAGTAAAAACTATCGTTCTATTCTTTTTTTTCTTCCGCTCCTAATTCTTTCGTATATGCCCCTACTTCTAAGTCAATTAATACCTTTTTACCCGGCTCAATTGTTTTTAAGATAAGGGGATAAGCTTCCATACGCTTTGCGAAATTTTGAATCGTAGTGCTCACTTCGTATCCTTCGTTCATATATAAAGTAAGATGATCTTCATTCGCATTCGTCGGTGAATAACGAATTTCAGAAATAGACCTTAAAATAGTTGGTGTTAATTTCTCAAGCTCAGCAATTAACTCCTTCATTTTCTCCTCTTTAAAAGGTTCAAAAATTGGCGCTGCAACAGGAAGTTTTCCGTTCGGGAGTACATCAAGTGTTTTCCCGTTCTCTAATAACGGTTGTAATTTCCCATCTTTGTTTATATAACCAATCGTTACATATTCTTCAATATGAACATCAATTTTATTTGGAAAACGTTTTTTTACATTTACTGCTTTAATTTCTTTTCTTTTCGTTAGGTTTTCTTCTGCTTTATGTGCTGTCACTCGGAAATAACTTGTATCATACGTCACACCTGATTCCTTCATCACTTGTTCATCTGTCATATAATGATTTCCAAACACACTTATCTTTTTGATATTGCTTAGCGGAGACCGAAAGTAAATTAAAAAGAGCACTAATAAAAATAAAATTGATATGTATAAAATCAACCGATGATTAACATTTTTCTTGTTTTTCTTCTGTTGATTTTTTAACTTTGGTACACGATCCTGTAGTTTAATCACTTTACTATTTTTCATGTACGATCCCCCTACGTAACATAAAGAACGGCATGTTCTTCATGCCGTTCTTATCTTCTTATTATAACATAAATGATAATGAGCGGAACGAATAACCGTTATCTTCCAATGATTTCTACTTCTGTATGCATTTCTACGCCAAATTTATCCTTAATTGTTTGTTTTATTAATGCTATTAAAGATAAGACATTTTGCGCGCTGGCTCCCCCAGTATTAATAATAAAATTCCCATGCATTTCAGAAATTTGAGCTCCGCCTATTTGATACCCACGAAGCCCCGCCTTTTCTATTAAGTCTCCTGCAAAGTATGGAATTGGATTCCGAAATATACTTCCTGCACAAGGATGATTCCATGGCTGCGTTTCACGGCGGTAATCTTTATTCTTTTGCATGACGCTTACGATTTCTTCACGCTCTCCTACCTGTAATTGAAACTCAGCTTCCAAAACAATACCCGGACGTTTCGTTTGCAATACAGAAGTACGATAGGAAAACTCCATTTCTTCATGCATTAACCAATCAAGAGTTCCGTTTTCAAACAAAATGAGTGCTTTTGATAATATGTTTGATATATCCGATTTATGTGCTCCTGCATTCATATAGACTGCACCACCAACACTTCCTGGAATACCACTGGCAAATTCCAGGCCGGATAACCCTTGACGACTAAGTAAAGTTGATAATTTAATAAGGGGATACCCACCACCAACTCTTACTCTATGTTTTTCGACTTCTAAGTGGTCTAATCCTTCTCCTAAACGAATAACGACACCTTCTATACCTAGATCAGATACAAGAAGGTTCGACCCCCGACCAATTACAGTCCACTCTGTTTTATATTTTTTTACTAACTGCAATGTTTTTTCAATACCGGCAACATGCTTTGGCACAATTAAAATATCAGCTGGTCCACCTATTTTCATAGTGGTATAACGCGCTAACGGTTCATTCACTAATACGCGACCAACATTTGCTTCTATAAGCTCATTTACTAATTGCTCCATAAACAATCTCCCCCATACTAAGTATCCTTATTACAGTAGTATGCAGGGCGTTCACCTAACGTTATTTTTTTACAAGCTTATTCATTACTTCATATAGCTTATTTGCTGCATCTGGAATACCTAATTGCCCCGCAGCCAGCTTCATATTTTGTAATGTTTGTGCATCTAATAAAATCTCATCAATATCACGAATAAGTGTTTCTGCTGTTAAATCTTTTTCAAGCAACATTTTTGCTGCTCCTTTATCCACAACAGAACGTGCATTTTTTTCCTGATGGTTATTCGTTACGTAAGGACTCGGAATTAACACACTTGGCTTACCTAACGCTGTTAATTCTGCAAGTGTTGTTGCCCCCGCTCTTGAAACAACAAGATCTACACCTGTAAGTACCTCTGGCATATTATGAATGAAAGGTTTAATAATAACATTATTTGGATTCCCTTTTTGCTTCACAGCTTCCATCACTTTGTCATAATGAACTTCACCTGTTACATACAATATTTCGTAACTTTTATTTCCAAACTGTTCAATTGCCTCTACGAAAGCATCATTAATCGGTCTAGCCCCACGGCTTCCACCAAAAATAAGTACGGATTTTTTAGGTAAAGATAAACCTACGGAACGTTTTCCTTTCATTCCATTCTGATCCATTACTTCTGATGCTCGTGGATTTCCTGTCATGACCACTTTTGACTGTGGAAAATGCTCTGCAGCCGCTTCAAAACAAACTGCAACTTTATCAACATAGCGGCTTAAAAATTTATTCGTTACACCAGGTACACTATTTTGTTCATGTACAATGGTTGGAATACCTAATTTTGCCGCAGCATATACAACTGGTCCACATACATATCCACCTGTTCCAATCACAATATCCGGATTAAAACGACGAATATATCGTTTACTATCTTGTACACCCTTTAGAAAACGCATCACCGTTTTCACATTATCTAACGATATTTTACGCTTAAATCCACTTATAACAATAGATTGAAACGGTATACCTGCTTTAGGAACGATTGTGCTCTCTAATCCACTCTCCGTACCAATATATAAAAACCTTGCTTCCGGATTTAATTTTTTTATTTCTCTTATTAAAGCAAGAGCCGGATAAATATGACCTCCAGTGCCCCCACCACTTACTAATACACGCACTACTAACTCCTCCGCTTCTCTTTTCTTATTTCAGTCGTATTTATTTCTATATACATAATGTTTCTTCGCGCACATACGAAAAACCCTGTCTTATAAAACAGGGTTTAGTAGCGAGAATGGCGACTTATATTTAATAATACACCTACTGCCATTAACATTAATGTCAAACTTGATCCACCATAACTTAAAAACGGCAAAGTAATACCCGTAACAGGCATCAATCCTGTTACAACACCAACATTAATCATTACTTGAATCGCAATCATCGCCACAATACCTACTGCTAAAAACGTACCATATAAATCTGGCGCTCCTAAAGCTATACGAATCCCACGCCATAATAACAGACTAAATAATAATAACACAAATGAACCACCAATAAAACCTAATTCCTCAGATAAGATTGCAAATATAAAGTCTGTTTGTGGTTCAGGTAAATAAAGAAACTTTTGTCTACTTTGTCCAAGTCCGAGCCCGAATAATCCACCAGGTCCAATTGCGAGTAACGATTGAATAATTTGAAATCCACTTCCAAGCGGATCTGACCACGGATCTAAATATGATGTAATACGTTTCATTCGATACGGTGCTGATGCAATTAACCCTACAAATCCTGCTACACCAAGCAAACCAAACATCGCAAAGTGAAAGACCCTTGCTCCTGAGATAAATATCATAATAATACATGTCCCAACCATTACCGTTCCTGTGCCAAGATCTGGCTGTAACATAATCATCCCAAAAGCAAGAAATACAAAACTAAGAGCTGGTAATAAACCACGTTTAAAAGAAGTAATTAATTTTTGTCGTTCCGCTAAAAATTTTGCTAAGAAAATAATCATCGCAAACTTCATAAATTCTGACGGTTGAATGGAAAATGCCCCAATTCCAATCCAACTTCGCGCTCCTCCTCGAACAAGTCCTACCCCAGGAATAAGAACAAGAATGAGAAGAATGAAGCAAACTAGCAAAATTACTTTTGAATACGTACGCCACACCCAATAATCAATTTTCATAATAAAAAACATAGCCACTACACCAAGACTTGCAAATAGCAATTGCCTTTTCGCAAAAAAGAATGAATCCCCCATTTTATAAGAGGCCCAAACCGCACTCGCACTATACACCATAATCATTCCGATTGTTAACAACGCAAGTGTAACGATGATGAGAATAAAATCAGGCGTTTTCTTCATTACCCATAAACACCACCTCTTTAGGCAGAAACTTTTGCCCTATGTAACAAAACATCAGTAGGTGTTAGCCTACTGATGTTTTGATTTACTTTATATAAGTTTATGCACAGCTTGTATAAAAATGTCTCCTCTTTCTTCAAATGTTTTAAATTGATCCCAGCTTGCACATGCTGGAGAAAGAAGAATTACATCGCCATCTGTAGAATGAGCATAAGCTTTCACTACTGCTTCATCTAAAGTATCGACACTTTCAATTGTATCTAATCCCGCTTTTTCTGCAGCTCTTACTAATTTTGGAGCTGTTTGTCCAAATGTTACAATTGCTTTTACATTTTTGAAATATGGAATTAAATCATCGAATTCATTTCCACGATCAAGCCCACCTGCTAATAACACAATCGGTTGTGTAAACGCAGATAAAGCTTTTTCAGTCGCTAACATATTCGTTGCTTTTGAGTCATTATAAACCTTACGATTGTTAATAGTTGTTACATATTCTAAACGATGTTTTACACCTGTAAAACGTTTTAACACCGCCGTAATCGCTTCATTAGAAACACCCAATAATTTTGCGATACTCATCGCTGCTAAAATATTTTCTAAATTATGTTGACCAGGTAAAACGATATCGTCTACTTCAACAACTTTTTCACCTTTAAAATAAAGAGCATTATCTTTTATACACGCACCATCTTCAATTTCTTTTGTTGTCGAGAATAGTACTTTTTGCCCTTTACTATAAGCTGATAAAGCCATCACATCTGCATCATCTGCATTTATTACACTATAATCATTTTCTGTTTGGTTTTTAAAAATATTTGCTTTTGCTAAACCATACTCCTTCTTCGTCCCGTGATAATCTAAGTGGGCCTCAAATAAATTTAAAAACGCAGCAATTTTAGGTTGGAACAATTCTACTCCCATCAGTTGGAACGATGAAAGTTCTGTAACTACAACTTCATTTTCTTTTGCATCCTGTGCTACTTCACACGCTACAGTTCCTATGTTCCCTGCAATTACAGGATGCTTTTGTCCTTCTTTTAGCATTTCAAATGTAAGCATTGTCGTCGTCGTTTTACCGTTAGACCCCGTAATCCCAACAAATGGCGCTTCTGAAATACGATATGCTAATTCAACTTCCGTTACAATTGGAATTTGCTTTTCTTTCGCAGCAACTAATATTGGATTAGAATACGGGATTCCTGGATTTTTTACTACAAGAGAAATATTTCTCTCTAACAATTCTAAAGGATGACCACCACATACAACGTCCATTCCCTTTGCTTGTAATTCTGCAGCAAGTACATTATCTGCTAAAGGCTTTCCGTCATTTACAATAACATTTGCACCTAATTTTTGTAACAACGTAGCTGCTGCATAACCACTTTTTGCAATGCCTAACACAAGAATATTTTTATTTTGAAATTCAGTTACAGTTTTCAATTACATCCACACCCCGATATAAATTCCTAACACAGCTAATAAAAATCCTACAGACCAAAACGTCACAACAACACGCCACTCTGACCAACCACATAATTCATAATGATGATGTAATGGACTCATTTTAAACACACGTTTTCCTGTTGTTTTAAACGAAATAACCTGAATAATAACAGATAAAGTTTCCATTACGAATACTCCACCAATGATTACAAGTAGCAATTCTTGTTTTAATAAAATCGCTACAGCTGCAATGGCTCCACCTAAAGCTAAAGAACCTGTATCTCCCATAAACACTTTCGCTGGATTTGCATTAAATACTAAAAATCCAAGTACAGCTCCTACAACTGCCATACAGAATATCGCTACTCCAAATTGCTCTTGCGCTACTGCAATAATACTAAACGCTCCAAATGCAATAGCAGCTGTTCCTGATAATAAACCATCTAAACCGTCAGTTAAGTTAACTGCATTTGATCCACCAATAAGCATAAATAATACAAGTACAAAATACGCCCAACCTAATTCAAACTTAACATCTGTTCCCGGAATCATGATATATGTGTGGAACGCTTGCCCTTTTCCAATTAAAAAGAACGCAATAGCAATAACAAGCTGACCTACTAATTTTTGTTTTGATGTTAAACCAAGATTTCTCTTCTTAACTACCTTTATGTAGTCATCTAAAAATCCAATCAATCCGTAACCAAACGTTACTAATAGTAATAACGAAACCTCTGCACCTAAATGATTAAACTTAATTGCCATAATAAGTGAAGTGACCATCATAGATACATATATGACAATACCACCCATTGTCGGTGTCCCTGATTTCTTTTGATGTGACTTTGGTCCCTCATCACGAATACTCTGTCCGAACTTTAATTTCCTTAAAAATGGAATAAACAATGGCGAAAGGGCAACAGAAATTAAGAATGCTACCCCAGCCGTTACTAATAAACCTTGCTCAAGCACATGTAGTCCTCCTCTCACGTTGTTACTCTTCGTTGTTTAAACGCTCTGTAATTGCTTCTTTAGCGACTTCACGATCGTCAAAATGATGAACTTCTTTACCAATAATTTGATATGTTTCATGACCCTTACCAGCAATAATGATGATATCTTCAGCTTTCGCGTTAGCAATTGCATGGTATATCGCTTCTTTTCTATCAATGATTACTTCATAATTATTCCCATTTGCACCCTGTACCATATCATCTAAAATAGCCCCCGGCTCTTCACTTCTTGGATTATCTGAAGTGTAAATTGCATGAGTTGCATATTTTGTTGCAACACTTGCCATGATTGGTCTCTTTGTTCGATCTCTATCTCCGCCACAACCGACGATGCAATATACATCGCCTTTTGCGAACTGTTTTGCTGTTTTTAATACATTTTCTAAGCTATCTGGTGTATGTGCATAATCAACAATAACTGTATAATTTTGCCCACCATCAACTACTTCAAAACGTCCTGGAACTCCAGCTAGTTGCTTTATCACATCAATGACCGTTTCTAAACTTACACCAGAAACAAGTCCTGCTGCTGTTGCCGCTAGTACGTTATATACATTAAATTTCCCAATCAATTTCATCGTAACATTTACACTTTCATATGGTGTTACAAGTGTAAATGTAGTTCCACCACTCGTCATTACGATATCTTTGGCCATAATATCACTTGTTGTATCAATTCCATATGTTACAACAGTTGCCGCAGTACTTCTCATATATTCCGCAGTTACAGCGTCATCGTTATTCAGTACCGCGTATTTTTCACGATTATGATTATAACTATTGCCAAGTTGTGCAAATAGCAATCCTTTTGCATGTTTATATTCTTCCATCGTTTTATGATAGTCTAAATGATCTTGTGTTAAATTTGTAAACACTGCTACATCGTAATCACATCCGTGTACACGACCAAGATCTAAAGCATGTGACGAAACTTCCATTACTGTACTATCTACACCGTGTTCAACCATTTTTGAAAACGTCTGTTGAAGTGTTAGTGCATCTGGTGTTGTATTTTTCACCTCAAATGTTTCATCACCGATTTTCATATTAATCGTTCCAATTAGCCCCGTTTTATGACCATGTGCGCGCATAATCTCATCCATAATATGCGATGTTGTTGTCTTTCCATTTGTACCTGTAATTCCGATTAAATGTAACTTGTGTGTTGGTTGACCATAAAAATAATCAGCTAAAATCGCTAACGAACGAAAAGTGTTTTTCACAAGTACAACTGGAACGTCAACATCAATTGGTCTTTCCGCAACAATAGCAGCCGCTCCTTGTGCCGCTGCTTGCTTAGCAAAATCATGGCTATCAACCGTATACCCTTTCATACATACAAATAAGCTTCCCTCTTTCACTTTACGTGAATCAGCTTCTATAGATGTGATTTCTGGATTTTCTTTTGGAACAACTGGAAAATCATGCAAACATGATACAAGTGTATGCAACTTCATTTCACTAAACCCTCTCTACATTGTGTATTTATCTCTTTTTTAATAAGCAACACGTTACCTCCTAATTATGTAAAATAGGAGGTACGTGCCACTGTCGTCTAATAAATAGACTTATTTATAATTGAAACTCTTACGGTCTCAATTTAAGTAACTCTTCTATAAAGAACTCACTTCCACCAATTGTACCATAAAACGTACTAGGTTACCTTTAATTCCCGAAGTAAATTCTAATTTTTGAGCCCTCTTTCACTTTAGCTCCTGCTTCTGGGGACTGTTTAATGACTTTCTCTCCGTCTCCACTTATATCAAGCTTCAAATCGACGAGTTGCGTCTGTAAATCTTTCTTTTTCATACCAATTAAATTTGGAACTTCCACAGTTGGTATATCGCCCCATTTATATTCTCTCTCAACTTGTTCTGTTCTCGGTTTCACACCCATAACAGGAAGTGCATCACGAAGAATGTTCCCAACAATTGGAGCAGCTACTACTCCACCAAATTGCGTTACACCTTTCGGATTATCAACAGCAACATAGACAACAATTTCCGGATCATCCGCTGGAGCAAAACCGATAAAAGATACTATATAATTATTCTCTAAATATTTACCATCTTTCACTTTTTGAGCCGTACCTGTTTTTCCACCTACACGATACCCATCAATGAAAGCACCTTTACCAGATCCCTTTGCTACAACATTCTCTAATGCATACCGAACTTTTTCTGAAGTTTCCTTGGAAATAACTTTTCTTTTTTCCACAGGTGTCTTTTTACTTACAACTTTATCATTTTTCGGATCAATAAATTCCTTAGCTATATACGGTTGATACAACGTCCCACCATTTACAGCCGCTGCTACTGCTGCTACTTGTTGAATCGGTGTTACAGAAACGCCTTGACCAAATGAAGTAGTTGCTTGCTCGACTGGACCAACTTTATCTAAATTAAATAAAATCCCACTACCTTCACCTTGCAAATCAATTCCGGTTTTCTGTCCAAAGCCGAAATTACGAATGTATTTAAACAATCGGTCTTTGCCAAGACGATCACCAAGTTCAATAAATCCTGGGTTACATGAGTTTTGAACTACTTCTAAAAACGTTTGGCTACCATGACCTCCTGCTTTCCAGCATTTCAATCGAGCTCCACCCACTTCAGCTGCTCCATCATCATAAAACGTATCTTTCTCTAAGTCTACTAAATTTTCATTCAAGGCTGCTGCTAACGTAATGATCTTAAATGTTGAACCAGGCTCATACGTACTCCATACTGGTAAATTTCTATTATACACTTCTGGAGAAACACTTTGAAAATCTGCTGGATCAAAGCTCGGCCGACTCGACATGCCTAAAATTTCACCATTTTTCGGATTCATCGCAATCGCAATCATACCATCTGGATTATATGTCGATTCTGCAATATTCATTTCTCTTTCCATAATTCTCGTAATACGTGCATCAATGGTTAAACCTAAATTCAAACCAGCTTCTGGCTTTTTGAAATCATCGCCAATATTAGGCATCCTTTGTCCTTTTGCATCTGCAAAAAAACGCACATGACCTTTATCACCATTTAATTCTTTATCATAATATTTTTCTAATCCCATAAGGCCTTGGTTATCACTACCTGCAAACCCTAATACGTGTGATAAAAAGTTACCAAATGGATAGTACCGGATAGAGTCCTCTGCGATATAAACACCTTTCAAACTTAATCCTCGTACCTCTTTCGCTTTATCATGTGATATTTTTCTTCCGCCTTTATCTAACCTTACAATCGATTCTTTTTTTGTAATCCGCTTATAAACCTCATCTTTTTCCACACCTAATACTGCAGCTAACTTCTCTGCAGTCTCTGCTGGTTTTTCAATTTGCCTCGGTACAACAAAGACAGTTGGGGCACTTTTATTCGTAGCAAGTTCCACACCATTTCGGTCTAAAATTTTCCCACGTTCAGGTTCAAAAGTAATATTACGACTCCATGAATCCTTCGCACGATCCGTTAACATATTGCCAAGAAAAAATTGCACATATCCAAGACGAATATCGATGATAGTGAAAATAAGTATACCTGATATGAGTATAAAAATAAGTCGTTTTCTAACTGTTACATTTGATACACGCATATTGGAACAAGCCTCCCTTACGCCTAGCTTGTTCCAATATATGCTTGTACTTATTTAATTAGAACTTTTTCTCTTTTACCATTACGGTTTTTCTGCTTCTTGTTGTGGTTCAAGTGGCGGTACAAGTGTTACACCTAACTCTGTACCAGGTTGCAACAATGTTCCTTCTGCCACACTTTGTTCAGTTACGTATCCGGTACCAGTAGGTTTTAAGTTAAGCTTTAATGTTTTTGCTAAATTCATAACATCACGCAGTGCCCAACCTTGTATATTTGGCATTGTAGGTTTATCTCCTACTAAGAAGACTCGATCACCTTTTAATGTTTGCTCAGTTGCTTTTGGCACTTGCTGCTGCACTTTTCCTTCACCTAATACGATTGGACGAAGTTTTGCTTTATCAATTGCTTTTTTCGCTTCTTCCATCGTTTTCCCGGTTACATCTGGAACGACAGTTTGTTGTTCTTTTACATATTTTTTTGGATCTTTTATTTCATTTGGCTTAATCTTTAAATACTCTAGACTATTTTTGGTTACATATTTAAAAATATCAGCTAAAGGCTGTGCGCCATTCTCATCATCTTTCAATTTCGGCTGTTTTACAGCTACATACACAACAAGTTGCGGATCGTCCATAGGTGCCATCCCTAAGAATGAGAATATATAATTCTCCCTTCCCGTCATATAGCCACCTTTTCCATCCGGAATTTGCGCTGTCCCTGTTTTACCACCAACCGAATATCCATCGACTTTATAAGCAGTTCCTGTTCCTTTCGGCGATGTAACAACGCGTTCTAATAACTGTCTTACTTGCGCTGCTGTTTCTTTTGTAACAGGTTTTCCCGCTTCTTCTGGCTTATGTTCTAATTTTACTTTACCTGTTATTGGATCTACAATTTTATCAACTGTATAAGGCTTCATCATTTTCCCATCATTTGCAATAGCAGTTGCAGCTTGTACAAGCTGAATTGGGGTTACAGTAGAACCTTGTCCAAATGCTGTTGTTACTTGTTGTATTTGCTGATCGAATATAATTGTATTTGAACCTTCACCAGGTAAATCAATGTTCGTTTTTTCATCTAATCCAAAGCTATGAATATACTTTCGGAAACGTTCTGGGCCAAGCTTTTGATCCCCTAAAATCGCAAACGCTACGTTTGAAGAACGCTCTACCCCTTCATCAAATGTGATAGATCCCCATCCAGCGCCGCCGTTATGATCTTTTATTTTTCGGTTTCCGACTTGATATGTACCAGACTGATAGTAATCCTGTCCTTTATACACACCTTCATTAATAGCTGCTGCTAGCGTGAATATTTTCATTGTTGATCCAGGTTCAAATGCATTTGCAATTGCGTCATTATAAAAATACTCATTATTCTCTTGGTTTGGATCATAACTAGGCTTACTAGACATTCCTAATATTTTCCCTGTTTTTGGATCCGCAACAATCCCTATTAAGCTTTCTGGTTCATAATGTTTACTCGCTTCTTTCATTGCGTCTTCTAAATAACTTTGAATACGCTGGTCAAGCGTTAAATATACATTATCTCCATTTTTAGGTGCCTCTACATTCACTTTCCCACCGTCAAGAGACACACCTTTACGATCACCTGTATAAGCTACTTTTCCGTTAGAAGCCCCTAAATACTTATCCAAGCTCTTTTCTAAACCAAATTGCCCTATAGCAATCCCCTTATCATCAGGTCTCGCATGACCTACGACATAGGATGCGAAATCACCGTTTGGATACACTCTTGCATTTTCAGTAATAAAAGATATACCTGGCAATTTTAATGCTTCTATTTGTTCTTTCTGTTCTTTCGTCAAGCCCTTACCTAATTTTCCAAATTCCACTTGACTTCTACCTTCTTTATTTAAGGTATCTAAAATCTTCTCTTCATCTTTTCCGAGTACTCCCGCAATTTTCTTTGCAGTATCCTCTTTATCCTTAACCGGATTCGCACCTTTTAATTCCGCTACAAGTTTATAAGAGTTTGCATCTTGCGCTAATACATGACCATTTTGATCATAAATCGTCCCGCGATTCGCTTCCAAAACTCCTGTTTTACTATGTTTTTGCTTAGCGAGTTCATCCAAGTCATGATTATGAACTGATCCTGTTGCTTGTATGTAAAAAAATCGGGCTAATAACAGCAAAAAGAGCAGGAGGAATAAAATCATAAAATACCCTGCTCCCTTATTGGTATGAAATTTAGTCATATTTCTCTTCATTTTCCCTTCACACCTATTGCCTTATTTGAGGCCCTTCACATTATTCGCATTAATTTCTAGCCCGTGTTTTTTTGCAACTTCAGAGATTCGTTCATAACGACTTAACTTCTCTACTTCAGCCTGTAACTCTTGATTTTCTTTTTGCTGCTGTACAATTTTTTGTTCTATCGTCGCAGCTTCTACGTTAACTTGATAAAGGCCTGCTTTATTTCCAATAAACGCTACACAGGCATACAATAAAAAGCCAATAAATGCTACATACAACAGTTTTTCGATTCTTGTAATCTTCGCTTTAGCTTTTGGCTGAACCATCTGCTGTGGGGGCGTTTGAATCTGTACCTCTTCTTGCGCTTGTTGTTTGTACTTTACAGCTAAGTTACTCATACCTCTCTCCCCTTTTTATCGTTTTTCAGCGATTCTCAATTTCGCAGAACGCGCTCGATTATTTTCTTCTAACTCTATATCAGAAGGTAAAATTGGCTTTCTTGTAATAAGCTTTAATTTCGGCTTAAATTCATCAGGAATAATTGGTAATCCTGGTGGCAATTGTGGCGTTGTACTATTTCGCTTAAACGTCGTTTTACAAATACGGTCTTCTAACGAATGGAATGTTATAACACTAACTCTTCCGCCTGGCTTGACCATCTCAATTGCAGATTCCAACGCTTCTTCAAATACTTTCAATTCATCATTTACAGCAATACGGATTGCTTGGAACACTCGCTTCGCAGGATGTCCACCTGTTCTACGAGCAGGAGCTGGAATACCCTCTTTAATTAGTTCTACTAATTCTGCTGTCGTTTCAATAGCTTTATTCTCACGATACGCTTCAATTTTCCTAGCTATTTGTTTTGAAAATTTCTCTTCACCATACTGGAAGAAAATCCTTACAAGTTGCTCATATGACCAGCTATTTACAACATCATATGCTGTTAAGGGGGCATCTTGATCCATTCGCATATCTAACGGTGCATCATGATGATAACTAAAGCCACGCTCTGGTGTATCTAATTGTGGGGATGAAACACCTAAATCAAATAAAATACCGTCTACTTCTGTTATACCTAATTCCTGTAGTTTTTCAGATAAATAACGGAAATTACTTTTTACTGTTATGAACTGCTCACCGTATGAAGCGAATTTTTCTTTCGCATTTTGAATCGCTATCTCATCTTGATCAAACGCGATTAACTTTCCGCCTTCAGTTAATTGGGATAATAAATAAGAACTATGTCCTCCTCCCCCCAGTGTACAATCTACATATGTACCACCTGGCTTTATATCTAAGCCGTCTACTGTTTCCTTTAAAAGCACTGTTACGTGTTTAAACATTGTTGCACCTACTCTTTTTCCAATTAATTATGTTGAATGCATCTCCTCCTCTAAACGCACATTTCACGATTAGAGAACGAAATACTATGAAAGAACGACTCATTTAACTTGCCTACAAAGGCAGCATACTATACAAATCGCTATTTTCTTTTATTATATACTAAATTTTATCATCTTTTGCGGGAATTTAAATAAAAAACTGTCGAAAAAGATAATAATACGTTTACATTTTGTGCTATTTTGTCATATATTTAAGTATCCTGCATAATTACGATATCTATCATTTCGAAATTGATAATTCAGAAAAATTTCACTTCACAGTAAATTCAACGGGACAAAAATAAAATCCTGCTCCTAAGAGCAAGATTCTATAGTTTTATAACATGATGTTTTCCGTCCCAAGAAAACGGGTTTTCCATTACACGATCAACGAAATCCAAACCGAACTGATTTAAATAGTAACATACATTCCACACACGCTCTTGCGGCGCCCCTAATGGACGAAGCGCACATTGTATGCGACGGAATTTATTTAGCTGCACTTCATGTTTTTTCTCAACATTTCTTTTCAACATTCTTTCCAACAGTTCAATTTGTTCATTAACTTTGAATTCATTTTTCCCTGCAAACGTACTTAATCCTGGATCTATTTTCTTCACAAACTGTTGTAATGACATATGAATATCAATTATTTCTTTTTTCGCCTCTACAAATCGATCGTCTATCGGTTCCTCTATTTGATTAGATAACCAGTTTTCACGCAGCGTATCTACGTTATTTAAAAACGGGTCACTCTCTTGCAATTGTAAATCGCATAAATCTGTCGCTATATCCCTCTCTATATAAGTGATTGTAATACGCGGAACGACAGGCGGCATTCGGAAACCGATAGTATGGAAGACTTGTTGCAATTCACTCCAGTAAGCTAATTCCCCTGGACCTCCAATAAACGCAAGCGTAGGAAATACATACTCTTGCATAAGAGGGCGCGTTACAACATTATTACTAAAGCGTTCAGGACTTCTTTCCATCTCTTCCATCAATTCCTCATATGAAAAGGAATACGCTCCATCCTTTCCAACAAACTTCCCTTGATTATCTTCAAGTAACACTCGCTCGTTATCAATTTCCATAAATATATGTACTGCATTAGACTTTGTTTCAATAATCGGTTTATATCCTAATTCTTTAATTACTTCCTGTTGATTATGAAGCCCCTCTTGCACTTCTTTATACTTACTTATAATTTGCTTGAAAAACGGTACTTCTAATTTTCTTAATTCAGGATGATGCGAATCGACAAGAATTAAACCAGAATTCACGAACATTTTCATAATAAGATGACCAAAGAAATCTACATACGTATTCGATTTTTCCAAAGAATCATCAATAAATTGCAGTACATCCTTTGTAAAATTCGTTTCAGGATATGTTTTAAAAATTTCTTCAATCCACTTTCTACAGTCTTCCAAAGAAAGCTCGGACTCTGAAGCACTCGCCTTTTTCGGATTACGATCATGAAAAATAGTCTTTTTTATTTTTTTATTCTTCGTTACAAAAGTATGATTAATTTCATCCATATCATGGTCTTCACCAGCAATCCAGAAAACAGGAACGACTTTAACACCTAAACTTTCTTCCTTTTCCCTCGCAAGCTGTAAAACTGAAATGATTTTATGAATTGTATAAAGTGGTCCAGTTAATAACCCAGCTTGTTGTCCAGCTATCACAACATATGTATTTTCATCTCCAAGCGCTTTTACATTTTGAATCGTAGCTTCTCCCGCTTGTAATTTTGTATTATATTCTAATAAATGCGCTACTAAATCTTGGCGGAAAAACTCTCGCTCACGCAAATCGTGTACTCGTTGTTTAAAAGCATCTTCTGTTAACATATAGTCAAAACACGACTGTATCTCTTTTTTACCGTTCATATAGTCCGCTACAACGCCTTGTTGCGGAACAGAGATTTCTTTTATCTCCATATAATTCTTCCTTTCGTATCCTGTTCTCTCACCAATCCACATTGTAGTCAATGTTGCACGTAAAAGCAAAGAATTACACTTATACGTTTACTTCTAATCCTTTTATTGCATCGAACAAAAATTGAAGTGTCGGAACGGATCGTTGCTGTTTCTTAGCTTCTTCTAATACATATCCAACAATCGCACCAATTTCCGTTTGTCTATTCGCCCTTACATCTGCCAGCATAGATGATGTATTACGAGACGTTCTTTCACATACATGACGCACCATTTCCCATACCATTTCTTTTTCTTCTTCAACAAGAAAAACGACTTCCTGAAATACTTGTTCCATCATCCGGTAAAAAAACGGGTTCTTAATCAACTCTCCGTTCTGGATTTGTAATAATGCTGTCAATGGATTGATGCATACATTAACTACTAACTTTTTGTGCATGACATCCTTCCAATCATCTTCTATTTGAATCGGAAAATGAGGGAAAGGAAAACAATTAAATATTTTTTCAAAATGCATAGACTGGCCATGCACGATTCCAAACTTTGTTACACCTATCCCTGTATGATAAACGGTATGTTTTTCTTCTTTTTTTGCGCCATGCTCTACAATCCCAACCGCAATATTTTCATTCCCTATTTGCTGCATAGCATGAAGGTGCGACATTCCGTTTTGCAAAAAGATTAATGATGTTTCCCCTCGTACAAAAGGTAGTATATCAGTTATATGATATTGCTTAACAGCAATAAATATATAGTCTAGCTGCTGGTCTAGCATACTTTCTATTGGCAAAACAGGTGGGAATACCGTTTCGCTTTTTCCCTCCTTCATACAAGTTATACCCGTTATGTTCAATTCCTCAGCCTGTTTAACTGTCCTTGTAAACAACGTAACATCTTGCTTACTTTTTTGTAAATAAAATGCATACAATAGACCGATAGCTCCTGGTCCAACAACTCCAATTTTCATTTTCACACAAGGAACTCATATAATCGCGATACATAAGTCCCTTTCCCTCCCCCTTTTCATCCCGCAAACGCCTGATTGTTGCGGAATCATAATTAACTAAAGGTGAACAAATCCCACCGATTACAGTTTCACTTTATCTTTCTCCATTCCATTAACATAGTTTACAATTTCATTGCTCTTAAACAAACAAATGCAACCTCTTCTTTCAATATGTATATACTACCTATTAATATGCTTCTACTCTTAGTTTAGCAAATCCTTAAAAAAATAATAAAAGAAATATACTATCATCTTCATAAAAATAAAAAAATGAGTTATAATATTATTATAAATATTTTTACTTTTCTGCATTCAACAAGACAAGAAAAGGATGTGATGTTATGGGATTCCCAAAAGTTGAGCGCTTGCTCATCAATTATAAAACATTAGATGAATTTAAAAAATTTAAAGGTTGCGGAGCTCAAGAACTATCCATGTTAGAAGAATTACAGGCAAACATTATTGAAAACGATAGCGAATCTCCATTTTACGGTATTTATTATGGCGGATCACTAATTGCACGTATGAGTCTATATATGAAAAGAAGCGGCGGGGAACCATTCGAAATTACAGGTACTTACCTAGAACTCTATAAACTTGAAGTGTTACCAACTTTCCAAAAACAAGGATTCGGAGAAATGCTTGTAAATTATGCGAAGGGGCTACAGTTCCCAATTAAAACGATTGCACGTATCCATTCAGCTGGTTTTTGGGATAAATTAAATTTCCATCCTGTATCAGTACCTGATGGTGATTTTTATGTTTGGAACCCAGAAACAAATTTGAATGCGGTTACAAATGAAGAATCTGCATAAGAAATAAAAAAACAGCTACATAGCAGCTGTTTTTTTATTTCTTTAACTTTTCTAATTTCCCATTCGAACGAGCGCTATTTCTTTCTGCTACCATTACACTTCTTTTTTGATCGATATAATCAAGCAATGTTCTATATTCTTCCTCATATACTGATAATCGCTCCAAAAGACTCTCTCTCTCTGTTTGTAACGATTCAATTTGCTGTTGTAACACCATTAAAGAGTTTTCATCTTTATAATTTTGCAAGAAATCAATAACATCATTTAATGTAATTGACGTAGGCTCTAATACCTTTGTCTCTTTTACTTCATAATTTTCTACTTTACGTAGTTGCTTCGCTTCTTCAATACGTTCTTTGTATTGCTTTCTAACGTAAGAATTCCACCTAAAGCCGCATGCTGCTGGTGTACGAGATAAATGTCTTCCCACTTCTTTAAAGGCAGATAATTGCGTTCCACCTTCTCGAATATGCCGGAGTACTACTTCTGCCAGAAGCAAATCTTCATCATCAGTCCAAGCATCTTGTCTTGTTGTCGCCATCTCTCTAGTCCTCCCTATGCATTTTTTATTAAGCATATGCAGTTACTAGAAAAGATAGAATACAACAAATAAAGAATAAGGCAAAAAAAAATAAACGCAGAAGATATCTTCTACGTTTATTTTCCCGCAATTACTTGCTGATTACTTCTTTACCTTTGTAAGTACCGCATGCTTTACATACACGGTGAGCTAATTTCGCTTCACCACAGCTTGGGCACTCTACCATACCAGGTACTGATAATTTGAAATGCGTACGACGCTTTCTTTTTACTGTTTTAGAAGTTCTTCTAAAAGGTACAGCCATTCTTCCCACCTCCTTAAAAGAAATAGTTATTTTCATATGAAGGCCTGAACCAGTCTTCCGATTATTTGTCAAAAAACTTTGCAAGTCCTGCTAATCTTGGATCAACAGTCTTTTCTTTGTTTTCTTCCGAAATCACTTGCCAGTCTTGACCTTGCATCGGTGCTCCACCAGAAACATCATCACTGAAAATTTGCATTGGAATCTCCAAAAGTATATTTTCCTTGATTACGGGCAGTAAGTCAAGTACTTCTCCTTCTAAACAATGAATTTCAGCCTCAGTTTCAAATTCTTCTTGCGAAGTTTGGAACACCTCAGTTGTTTTAATGTCAAATGGTAATGTCACATCTACTAAAGAGCGAGAACACGGTAAAACCATGCTTCCAGTTATATGTAGATGGAACGTAAACTTACCGGAGCCAAAATCAACTCTTCCTGTTACATGAACAGGATTAATTTCACGAATATCTTTCTCGACCTCTTTTAGCTCACTTACATCTACCATCTCATCCAATGTCAATCCTTTATTTCTCAATTTATTCAATTGATGGATGGACCATTTCATATCATATCACCTCAAGGCAACAAACAAAATTATAGCTAGCCATTTTATATTTGTCAATGTTTTTTCTTTACACTATAATGAAGTCATCATAGTAAATATTATATAGAGTATCACGTTTTTCAAAAAGATGCTACATCGAAAGGAGAGATTACCATAAAAGCCAGTGGTATTGTTGTTGAATATAACCCTTTTCATAACGGTCATGATTATCATGTGCAACAAACAAAAAAGTTAACACACTCTGATATTACAATCGCTGTTATGAGTGGCCCTTTTTTACAGCGTGGTGAGCCAGCACTCATATCCAAATGGTATCGTACCCAAATGGCCTTATCATGCGGTGTAGACCTTGTTGTAGAGCTTCCATATGCCTTTTCAACACAAAAGGCTGAAACCTTTGCAAATGGCGCTATTTCCATTTTAAACGCCCTACACGTTTCTGAAATTTGTTTCGGTAGTGAAGATGGAAAAATAGAAAATTTTTATAACACCATTTCTGTGCAAAAAAATGAAGAAGAGACTTTTAATCGTCTTGTAAAGCAATTTATGAACGCAGGTAATAGTTACGCAAAAGCTACATCTGAAGCTTTCCTACACATTTTACCTTCTGAAAAAAACATAGACATGTCACAACCAAATAATATTTTAGGTTTCCAATACATGAAAGCAATCCTGACGCAAAATAGTTCTATACAAGCACAAACGATAAAAAGATTCGCATCTCATTATCATGATGAAACATTTAACGACCAACATATAGCAAGCGCAACAAGTATTCGCAAACAACTTTTTAGCGAAAATAGTTCTTTTACAGAAATTGAGCCTTTTATTCCAAAAGCGACTGCTTCTCTTTTAGCAAGTTACAAACAAAACTACGGGATATTACATAATTGGGAACAATACTTTTCATTTTTTAAATACAAACTCATGACGATGTCTCCAGAGGACTTACGACATATATATGAAATAGAGGAAGGTTTAGAGCATCGTATTTTATCCAAAATACAAACCAGTTCCTCCTTCCATTCATTCATGGAAGCATTAAAAACGAAGCGTTATACGTGGACTAGATTACAAAGAGCTTGTACACACATTTTAACAAATACAACAAAAGAAGAAATACATAGCGCAAATATAGGGCAGCATGCGCCGTACATTCGTCTACTAGGCATGTCACAAAAAGGACAAACTTACCTTTCAAAAAACAAGAAAAAAATAGAGCTTCCCATCCTTACCCATACAAAAACATTTGACCATCCTACTTTACAGATAGAGCGAAAAGCCAATTCTGTATATTTCTCCATCATGCAAGAACCATTACGAACACAACTACTAAAACAAGATGCAACACACCATCCAATTCGTTATGATGAAACAACTGCAAAATTTCTATAAAAAACCTCTCTTTTTCAGAGAGGTTTATTTTTTCTCGCCCATTTTTTCCAAATACAGTAATGCATCATCCAGCGTATCAACTGGTACAACTTTCATTTTTGTTTTAATATCTTTCGCAGCCTCAAGTGCATCTTTATAATTCGATTTCTCCACACCTTTTTCATTTGGCGCAAAGAACACTTCAGCACCAGCATCACTTGCAGCGACCACTTTTTGCTGAATACCACCAATCGGGCCAATTTCTCCCTTTTCATTAATCGTCCCTGTTCCAGCTATTTCATGCCCTCTTGTTAAATCATCTTCTACAAGTTGATTATATATTTCTAATGTAAACATTAGACCTGCCGATGGTCCGCCTATTTCATGAGAATCAATTTTCACTTTCGGATCTACCACTAATTCTCTTTCCGTAACGATAGAAACCCCTATACCAACACGTCCATTTCCATTCGGAATGGTCTTTACATTTAAATTTTCTTTTAACTGTTTTCCATTCCTCTTGTACTCAATATTTACTGCGTCCCCTTCTTTTTTCCCTGTCATATATTCAATAAATTGCTCCGTCTTTTCAAATGTTTTTCCGTCGACAGCTATAATGACATCTCCAAGTTTAAGCTTTCCTTCTGACGGCATCCCTTTCGCTACACCAGCAACCAATACACCTTTATTTTCAAAAGAAACAGTACGATTTGCACGTTTATAAGCATTATAGATTGCTGCATTTTGCGAATCTTTCATCGCATAATTTTGGCGAAATTGATATTCTTCATCACTCTCACCTTTTTGCAATATTTCTTCCGCTTTCGAAATATGTGTATATTTATTAAACTGTGCCGCTATTAAATTCACCACATTTGCTGGTCCCATCGAAACCGTAACAAGCATAAAATCACCAGATTCTTTCGTTCCACCCTCAACTTGAACGTAAGGCTCTAATTTGGCCGCCATTCCTGGTTTTGTTATATAATACGGTAAACGTACGTAAACAAGTAACATCGCCAATATAACCCCTATTAAAATTGCATATATAAACCGAAAACGCTTAAACATTATGTTTCTCCTTCCACTGCTCGATTAATAAAAAAATATTTGCAACATGTTTTTCCGCTTCAACTTCTCCAACTCGAATAATGTCTTCAATGTTTGTAAAAGCACGTGAACTAAATTGTTCTACAGCTGGTCGCATCATTAAATCCGATGCAATTTGCCTGTTCATCACAAGCTCATGTTGCATAATTTCAATACTCTGCATAATTACATCATAAATAGACGTAACCTCTCCATTCACTTTAATCGGGGATACATCAACAGCAATAACTATATCAGCACCTAACTCTTTCACAACCGATACTGGAATGCGATCAATCACTCCGCCATCCACCAATAATCGTCCATCTATTTTTTCTGGTACAAATACTCCAGGTACAGATATGCTAGCTCTCACTGCCTCTGCAACAGGACCACTTGTAAAAACTACTTTTTCCCCCTTCAAGATGTCAGTAGCCACAACAGCCGTCGGGATATCTAACTCTTCTAAATTTTTATTATATGTAAACATTTTAATCATATCTTTGACACGTTTTCCAGCAATAAATCCCATTTTCGGAACCGTAAAGTCTAAATAATATTTCCTCTTAAAAACATTTGCCAGTTTATACAGCCTTTCAACGCTTGAACTAGCTGCATAAAACGTACCTACTAAAGCCCCCATACTACTTCCTGCAATCATATGAATCGGAATACCATTTTCCCTTAAAACTTTTATAACACCAACATGAGCAAATCCTTTTGCGCCCCCAGATCCAAGAGCTAAACCAATTTTCGGTTCTTTCATTTTTCTCACCCTTTAATTTTTTTCATTCCTTTTTCATACTTATGGTCTAAATTC
The DNA here is from genome assembly GCF_007678085.1 of Bacillus cereus. Classification (GTDB taxonomy): domain Bacteria; phylum Bacillota; class Bacilli; order Bacillales; family Bacillaceae_G; genus Bacillus_A; species Bacillus_A cereus_BE. Next base: position 577,140 of record NZ_VEDW01000004.1, read on the forward strand.
ACCACGTATCCACGTATACTGAAATGAACGTTTTTTGGGACAAAGGGGGATTTACTTACATGTATGAAAAATGGAAAACGGCTTTCCTTACTATATCAACACTCTTTTTAACCTTTTCTCTTGTACTCCACCCCCAAGCTGCTTTACAAGCTTCCATTCGAGGGTTAAATATATGGTGGGAAGTTGTATTCCCTTCACTTTTACCGTTTTTCATCATTGCGGAACTTCTCATTAGTATTGGTGTTGTAAAATTTATAGGCGTTATATTAGAACCACTCATGCGACCACTTTTTCGCGTTCCAGGGATAGGCGGATTTGTTTGGGCAATGGGAATGGCTTCAGGATTCCCTGCTGGCGCCAAATTAAGCGCTAGACTGCGTAAAAGTAATCAGCTAACACAAATCGAAGCAGAGCGCCTCGTATCTTTTACAAACTCATCTAATCCACTTTTTATTTTTGGAGCTGTTTCTATCGGTTTTTTCAATAATCCGAAATTAGGAATCGTATTAGCTGCTGCACATTATTTAAGTAACTTTGCCGTCGGATTATTGATGCGTTTTTACGGCAATAACAACATTTCCACGAATGATAAACACACTATTACAAAACGTCCTTTTCAAAACCCTTTTTCAATCCTACACAAGACACGCATGCAAGAAAAAAGACCAATAGGAAAATTACTTGGGGACGCTATCGTTTCTTCTATTCAAACGTTACTTATGATTGGTGGATTTATTATTTTATTCTCTGTTTTAAATAAAATGATTACTGTATTTCATATTACAGCAGCACTTTCTCTTATTATGCAACATATTTTATCATTCTTCCAACTAACTACAGAATTTAGCATTCCGATATTATCAGGAATTTTTGAAATGACACTCGGAAGCCAAATGATCAGTCAAATAAGTGAAACACCCCTCCTGCAGCAAGCTATGGTAACAAGCTTTATTTTAGCATTTAGCGGCCTTTCTATTCAGGCACAAGTTGCTAGCATATTAGCTGAAACAGATATCCGATTTAAGCCCTATTTTTTCGCACGAATTATCCAAAGTATTCTTGCTCCAATTTTTACTTTTATATTTTGGAAACCATTTTATGAAAAAGTAAGCTCTTTTTCACCTATGCAAAAAGATATCCCCGTATTTTTATTGAATCATTCTTCTATACTGCATAAAATTTGGACATCTTTTGTACACTACGGACCGATATTTACACTATTTTGTTTATATGTATATGTTATCTTATTATTTTTTCGTAGCAACAAAGAAAAACCCCGTTCACTTTAACGGGGTTTGAAACTTTTCTTTTAAAGCACGTTCTACAACAGGAGGCACAAGATCTACTACGCTTCCTCCATATCTCGCAACTTCTTTCACAATGCTCGAGCTTAAAAATGAATATTGATTGTTTGTCATAATAAAAAAGGTTTCAATATTTTCATCTAATTTCCGATTCATAGAAGTGATTTGCATCTCATATTCAAAATCAGAAACAGCTCGTAACCCACGTAAAATCGCGTTTGCATTACGCATTTTTGCATACTCCACTAATAATCCACTATGTGAATCTACTTTTACATTCGGGATATCCTTTGTTGCTTCTCGAATTAAATCTAAGCGCTCTTCAACTGAAAAGAACGGTTTTTTTGACGAGTTATTTAAAACTACTACGTATACCTCATCAAATACTTTTGCTCCCCTTTTAATAATATCCAGATGCCCAAGGGTAATTGGATCAAAACTTCCCGAAGAAATAGCTATACTAGTCATTCCGTCCCCTCACCTTCATACTTATAAATCGATATTGCTGTAATCCCATAATTTTCAGCTCTTACTTTTACAAGTCTCCCTATAGAATCAGGTAAAACCACATCATTACCATGCTCTGACATAATTAATCCATCTCTATGTAGCAATCCATGTTGATCCATCACACTAATTAAAGATACAATTTTTTGATCTTTATATGGAGGATCAATTAATATAAGATCGAATGATATTTCACGTTTTATAAGAGCCTTTACCGCACGTTCTGCATCATTTCGATATACTTCAGCTTGTTCCTGTATTCGACAACTTTCTAAATTTTGATGGATTACCTTTATCGCTTTATTATCTCGATCAACAAAGATTGCTTTATCAATCCCTCTACTTATAGCCTCGATTCCAAGACCACCACTACCGCCAAATAAATCAAGAGCGGTACCGCCATCAAAATAAGGGCCTATCATATTAAAAATTGATTCTTTTACTTTATCTGTCGTTGGACGTGTTGTATTACCTGGTACCGCTTTAAGTGGGTGCCCTTTACATTTTCCTGAAACTACTCTCATCTGTTGTCACTACCTTTATTTCAATCTATCGAGCAATTATAGAAAGCCTTTCTCCATTCGGTAACCGCTACCAAACTTTACTATTCCATGAAGTTTTCCATTCACCTTTCATCGAACAATAAGAGAACTCTTACTTAAAATAACCGCTCTGCATTTTTTATGTATTCATCTCACCATTCGCTAACACGAACCCATTATGTAAATTAGTTTCACTTTATCTTTTTTATCCTATCATAAAATAAAAAAAAGAAAAATAAAAAGCCCAACATAAAATTTAATTTCATGATGTATATCTTCATTTAGATTGGACATAAATAATTATAACAACATCACCTTCGATGTTGTTGCCAACCGCGGAGAAGACTTACGTTTCCCCATAAGTTCTTCCTCCGGTTTCTCCTCTCCCTTTGCCTTCTTACTAGTACATGCTAGTATAAGAAGGGCCCTGCTTTGCAGGGTTTTTTTCTTTGTCTACTTTTCATTTAAAAAGCGAGATGGTACAGTAAAAGAAAGAGGAGGAAAAAATATGATTCAACGCTTTATAGAACTCGGAGAAGGCTACTCTGATTTATATGAATTACTTGAAATTGCCAAAGCAAATCGAGAACGTATAACCCATATGTTGCAATTTGAAACGATTAAAAATGAAAAAAAAGTGTGCTCACTTGTTGTAATATTAAAACCAACTACTACTGGTGATTTCCAACCATTATACATATGTCGTGAAGGCATTCCTGTACTTGAAAATAAAAAAAGTAAACGCGTCATTTTATTTGAAGAAACAGCAGAACAACTAGGAAAAAAAGTAACTACCTTTACGGTAAAACCATCCACAACTTTCCCAGAAAAAGAACTGTTTTTCAATCATTTAATTGGTATTTTACGAATGAATAATTTCATTCCTCCAATGAAATAACACTTCATTCCAAATAAAAACCCCCGCTAAAATTAGCAGGGGATTTTTTTATTAGCTATAATCGTATTCTTTTGCCCGATCAGGACGTGAATTTTCAAATTCCGTTTTTAAATACGGGCGGTACGACGGTTCTATCTTTTTCACAAAAGGAAGTTTGTTCAACTTTTGCATCATATGCTCAATTTGTTCCATATCACAATATACTACTGCGTATTTTAAGCGTTTTGATATGTAATGTATGTTACCATATTTCCTTAAAATCTTGGCATGTTTCAATGAATGTAAATAAACAATCATACTTTGTCGTTGCCCGAACATAATCTTCTCCATCTTCTCCTTTTAAAAACATATATTTTATATTTTATGAAAACCAATCAGAAATTTATAACATTACAGGACAAACTCTGTATACGTTTTCTTCTACCTTCTAAAAAACGGGGTAATTTACCCCGTTTTACAGCCACAACCTCCGCCGGTACCACAACCGCCACCACAGCCACCAGCATCAAAAAATGGATTTCCTGTTGGAACTTTGATGGAAGAAGACACCTCAGAACCGATTGCGACACTAACTTCATCTAACAACTTTTGTAAAGCTGTTTCTACTCGTTTAAAAGCTGCAATCTTATCATGTAAGTCTACAGAACGCTTTAACTCCCTCATTTTCGTCGAAACGAAAGTATAATCAGGATGGTATTTACCGAAACGCTGCACTTCTTCATATCGTTCTTTCATCGCTGTAAATTGCTGAATTAACGTCTGAACTTCTATATCTTCATGCAATTCTTTATAACACTTACGATAATCTTCTGCTATATCTGAACAGATGATCGCTTTTGCAAGCTGCTCTGCCTTATCTAATATCAATACGCTTTCCAGCGTCGCTACAATCATGAGAGACACCTCCGAATATTCATCATACCACATTTAGAATAGAACTACTAATTGAAGTGTCTCACTAAACAGAAAGATATTACTCTAACTATTTTCCATACAATTCTAGCATATACTTATACATTAATATGTTCCGCAATATTATATTTCAGAACATCCCATTGCCCACTATTTTCTTTCACATAACTAATACATGCATTTTTTAATGGTGTCTTAAACGAAATATCTTCCGGTGCAATTGCATGTAAAATTGCTTTTATCGCATGCGAATGAGCTACAATGATAATACGTTTGCCAGAATGAGTTTCTGCAACATCTTTTAAAGCAGCAAAGCAGCGAGTTACAATCTCTTCATCTTGCTCCATACCTTCTACTTTACCTTCTGCAATTAGCTCCCTAACAGTCGCAACCGGCTTCCCAGAAGCTTCACCAAAATTACGTTCAACAAATCGCTCATCTAATAAAATCGATTGCAATCCTGTAGCCCCTGCAATTTCCTTAGCTGTTTCGTGCGCTCTAATTAATGGGCTACTTATAATTAAATCCCATGCTTCCGCTTGCAAAGCAGCTGCACTTTGACTTGCTTGCTTCTTTCCCACTTCATTAAGTGGAATATCTTCACGTCCCTGAATAATCTCTTGAAAATTCCAATCAGTTTGTCCATGTCGTACTAAACAAATTTCCGTCATGCTCATGCTGCAACTCCTTTTTAAATAATCCGCTTCTATTGTATCAAAAGTTCTGCATGACGGACATAGTTTTCCCTTCCAATTATGTTGTATTTTGCTGCTTCATATACTGAAACATATCGATCATAATGGAAGCAACTGCCAATTGATTTTGAAATTTCTCTACTTTATCTGGTATCGTTTTTTTGAAATGTTGCATAGCTGCTAACTCAAATGCCTCTTTTTCTTCAGGGTTTCGCGTTAGTTTTCTATACCAGTACGGTTGCTCCCTAATATAGCGAGATAAATCCTCATCAGCCTTTATAAACTCCATAATTTCTGCTCTCATCCGCTTTCCCCCTAATCCTTCTGAAAGAAAAATGGATTATTTTCGGAAGTACTTTCTTCTTGCCGCGTGGGCTTTCCTTGAAATTGTTGAAAAACTTGTTGCACACTTCCAATAGCACTCGTCACATTGGCTAAATGGTGTTGCATTTGTTCCACATCTAGCTTTTTAAAGAAAGAAAGCATTTGTCCCATCACATCAGCAGTCTTTTCCTCTTCAGTTCGATTATCTTTTTCTTTTTCTTTTTTATTTTCTTTTACCGAAGTATAAGCAGGCGCTCCATCAGGTCTAAAAGTCGCCCATATCGGATCTTCCTCACCAAGTAAGTACCATTCTTCATAAAACTGTTGCCAAGTTTTATGACCACTTCTAACTTCATGAACCATTTTAGGGTGATGGTTTACAAACTCTTTAAACTGTTGAACCGATGGATGTAACGGTCCTTTTGTTGTCGGCATAATCCTCACCTCTTCATGTATATCTACTATATAATAAGAAAAAAAAGGCGCATGGTTCGCCTATTTTTAGACGATTCATGCACCTTTTTATCCTGCTACTTGCATACGGTAAGATTTCCACCTACAATTCAGTGAATACGAAGTACTTAACCGGGAAGTATCCCCTACACAAAATTTTATTTTCGAATAAAGTTTTGTGTATAAAACTTATCGTATACCCCAACACCTAATCCTGTAAATTGTTCATTTAATACATTTTTTCTGTGACCTTCACTATTTAACCAACCTTGCACCGCCGCAATCCCATCACTATGTTGCGCAGCTATATTCTCACCAGCAAGTTGAAATCCTACTTTCCCGCGCTGTAAACGGTCTCCTAACGTACCTAGTGTAGGTGAATCGTGTGAAAAGTAATTATTATCCTTCATGTCTTTACTATGACCAATAGCCACATCTGCCGTTTGTTGATCCCATGTTAACAACGGCAACTCATGACGACTTCGGATAATATTTGTTAAATCAAAAATTTGTTGCATATTCCCATTCTCTATTTGTTTCATTTTTTCTGGAGTCAATGGTTGTTCAGCTAGTAATTCACCTGAATAAACAAGCTGATACGGTCTTTGGCGTAATAACGTTTCGTCATCCATATAACGAACACCAACAAGCTCATGTGTAAAATGATCAAAATATAATTGTGCCCAGCCATCTTCTACAGGTATTAACGGTTGTTCCATCACTTCCGTATCAGATAACTCAAATTGATAACTATTCTTCCCTCTTTTTAACGAAATCTCATGAGAGAGTGGATTCTTTTTATACACTTCTTCATACTTTTCATTTATATAATAAGGCGGCACCTTAACTTGCTCGCCAGCAACATACGCCGTTACAACTTTACGTTCCGCAACCCCAAATTGAACATACTGTGCTAAATCTTGGTTGTATACCCACCATTCATATCCGTAAGCAGATGGCTCTATTCTAGATGGTTCGCCCCATTTTGCTAATAAATTTTCAGAGTCTCCACCAATCATATTTAAAACCGTATTTGAAGATTCTTCATTTACTTGTTTTTTCTTTTTCACAATTTTATTTTCTTGCTTTGATTGGGACGGGGTTAATATATATTGTGAAACGAGTAATTTCCCGTATAAATCAACAGCTAATATTAAAAATGTAATCATTACGATACGCAATAATTTCTTCAATCGATATACCTCCTGCACAAAACATAAAATTGAGATATACACAAATCCTTTTCTTTCCTTTTTTGTGTGTACCGTACTCTTTTCACTATATCATATTTTCGCAAAAAAAGTCTGGATTATCCCTTTTCTCTCAATATGAATTGCACTTTCTTATTATTCATACTATTATAAAAATAATGATGTAACATGAAAAGAGGAGGTATTATATGCAATTTACAAATACGAAATTTAATGGGGCAGTCGTTGATTTAGCACTATTAACAGAGATTATGGAAAAGAATCATTTTGTACTTGCTGGACAGTGGGATTATGAACGAGTTACATACGATTATAAATTTGAAATATTAAACGATGTTTATTATTTACGCGTACAAGGTTTAGCTGTTGAAGGTGACATCGGTAGTAGACATGCTGAAATAAAACTACTTCCTCCCTTATTAGGTAAACATTATTATCCTCACGGTGTCGAGTATGGTGATGGTGAAACTTTCCCAACGAATGTACTTCAAAAAAGCGAACAACTCCTACAAAATGTCGAAAAAGAGTTAAAAGAATTCCAAATCATTGAATAAAATAAAAACGAGTGCATCATACTTGATGCACTCATTTTTATTTCGTCTGTAAATACGGCGGTAATTGTTGCAACTGTTCTTTATCTTTTTCACGCTCTCTACGTGCCCATCTAAAAAATACATAGCCAATAATCGTACCGTACACTATTTCCTGGACAATTTTCATAATGATGCCACCTGTTTGTTGATCTTGTACGACCGGCATCCAGTGTAAAAATTCTGGTCCAGTTATATTTAAATCAGATAAAGTTCCCGCTGGTACACAAAGTTCCATCGCCTTCATCCAAGCAGCCGAATCCGTATACGTTGCAAATAATGGTGCAGTTGCAAAAATGATTAACGCGCAAGCTGGCGTTAATAATATACCGTTAGCAAACATATAACCAAGTTTCTTTATATCACTTAATGTTTGATATTCTGGTAATGGATTTAGCATCGGCCACCACATCATGATTGCCGTAAAGAACAAAATAGCGAGACAAATAGGATGAGCAATTTGACTTTGTTTTACTGTATCAAAAACAACTGGTAAATGATAAAAAGAAAACAGACCATTAAATACAAACAATGCAATAAGTGGCTTAGCAAATATCTTTAATATAATTTGAACAAACTTAAAAGAAGTAATATAACGATATAACCAATCTGGTATACCAAGCAACAATAACGGTGGAACGGCAATATACATGACTGCCATTTCAAACATATGTGCACTAAATATAATATGACCAATTAAATCAATAGGCCCTCCCTTTACAAAATACAAAAGAACAATCCCGGTCGTAAAATAAAAAACTTGCTTCTTACTTACCTTTGTCGCATGTTCAAATCGCATTCTATATGGCCCAATAATTAAAAAGTACCCGATAAGGATCGAAAGCATAAATAGTAAAAAGATTGGACTCCATAGAGCTTGAAAACCAAATATCCACAAGTTACTCATTGTCACACCTACCTTCTTAAGGTTATCTTTTCACATAACATGAAGAGGGAGCTGTGACGACACAAGCTCCCTTATTCTTCACTTTTCAAATCCACACAATTGTCATAAAAGCTAAAATCGTAATTAACCCGATCAACAGACCAGAATAAAGAAAGAAACTTGCCGCTTCATGTCCTTTATGACTCATATGCATAAAATAATACAATTGAAAAATTACTTGTACCACCGCTAATAGTAAAATAAATGGTACTGAGAAAGTCGGACTAAAAGTTTTCGGATATGCTACTGCTGCAAATGCAACTAATGTTAAAAAAATCATTAATGCAAATGTAATAACTTGATGCTTCATTTCCTCCGCACTTTTTCTCTTCCGATAAACAAGATCAACTTTAGGATTATTCGTTTGCTTTATCGCCATTGTTTATCCCACCATTCCCATCAAATATACTACAGTGAAAATAAACACCCAAACTACGTCAATAAAGTGCCAATAAATCGATGCAACATAAAACTTCGGTGCATTGTATAGATTCAGACCTCTCTTCGCGTTTCTAAAGATTAATGTTAAAATCCAACACAATCCAAACAATACGTGGAGTCCATGTGTACCAACAAGAGCATAAAACGCGGAACCAAATGCACTACTTCTCATAGTATGCTTAAATTCATGCGTATAATGATAAAACTCATATATCTCAAACCCTAAAAACCCTAAACCTAGCAACACTGTTACTAGTAGCCAAAGTTGCATTTTTTTAAAGTTAAAGTTTTTCATATGATACATCGCATAAACGCTCGTTAAACTACTCGTTAATAAAAGCATCGTCATAATGAAAACGAGTGGCATTTGGAACATCTCTTGAGATGTTGGTCCACCATTTGTAGAATTCTTCAAAGCTAAATATGTGCCAAATAAGGAAGCGAACAATACTGTTTCGCCTCCAAGAAATAACCAAAAACCGACAAACTTATTTTTCCCTTCAAGGGTTGCTTTTTCAGGCTCTGCTGGAAATGTTTCATTCGTTAATTTTTCATCTACATGCATTATGCCTGGCCCCCCTTATCTTCTAAATCTTCCTTATGAATATGATAACCATGATCATCGATTACTGAACGTAGGAACATTGCGCCAAATGTAATGATTAAACCAATAATTGCTACCAATAACCAAAACTTATCTTTTCCACCTTGCATATACATTGCACCAAATGCCGCTATAAACAATCCTAAAGAAATAATAAATGGCGAGAATGATGGATTTGGCATATGAATATCACCAACTGGTTCCGCCGCTGTCATCTCTTTATTCCCTTCACGTTTTTCAATCCAAAACGGATCTAACCCGCGAACAAATGGCAATTGTTTAAAGTTATATTCCGGTGTAGGTGCTGGCATTGTCCATTCTAATGTACGTGCATCCCATGGATCACGACCAGCCTCTTCTTTTGATACTGTTGTTTTGATTACATTGAATAGAAGAACAATCGTTCCAAGGGCCATAAATACCGCTCCAATAGAACTAATCATATTCCCCATTTCCAACCCTTGACCTTCAAGATATGTGTAATAACGACGCGGCATACCAATCAATCCAAGGAAATGCTGAATAAAGAACGTTAAATGGAAACCGATAAAGAATAACCAAAATGTTATCTTTCCTAACGTTTCATTCAATACTTTATTAAACATCAGTGGCCAATAATAATGAGCTCCTGCAAGTAAACCAAATACAACACCGCCGACAATTACATAATGAAAGTGCGCTACCACGAAATAATTGTCATGAAATTGATAATCAGCTGGCGCAGATGCTAGCATAACACCTGTAACTCCCCCCATTACGAATGATGGAATGAAAGCTACTGCCCACATCATCGGTGTCGTAAAACGAATACTTCCGCCCCACATCGTAAAGAGCCAGTTGAATATTTTAATACCGGTCGGAACCGCAATCGCCATTGTTGCAACTGAGAAAATAGCATTTGCAACTGGACCAAGCCCAACAGTAAACATATGATGCGCCCATACCATAAATCCTAAGAATCCAATTAATACTGTCGCAAATACCATCGATGAATAACCAAATAATCGCTTTTTCGAAAACGTCGCAAATATTTCTGAGAATATTCCGAAAGCTGGGAGTATAAGAATGTATACTTCTGGATGACCGAAAATCCAGAATAAATGCTCCCATATAATTGTATTTCCGCCCAATGCTGGATTAAAGAAACTTGTTCCAAATAAACGATCTAACATTAAAAGTCCTAATCCTACAGTTAATGGCGGAAAAGCGAATAATATTAGCGAAGATGTTACAAATGTCGTCCATGTAAACATCGGCATGCGCATATACGTCATTCCCGGCGCACGCATATTAATAATGGTTACAAGGAAGTTAATACCTCCAATTAATGTACCAATACCGGAGATTTGCAAGCCGAGTACATAAAAATCAACACCATGGCCTTTAGAGGCTAAAGCTAAAGATGCATAAGATGTCCACCCTGCATCAGGTGCTCCACCTAAAAACCAACTTAAATTTAAAAATACTCCACCAAAGAAAAATAACCAAAATCCGAGTGAATTCAAAAACGGGAACGCTACATCACGCGCACCAATTTGAAGTGGTACAGCGGCGTTCATAAATGCAAACACGAGTGGCATAGCTGCGAGGAAAATCATTGTTGTACCGTGCATCGTTAATACTTGATTATAAGCATCCCCAACAAGAAAAGCGTTGTTAGGAATCGCTAATTGAAGGCGAATAAATAGAGCTTCTATTCCGCCTATTATAAAAAACAATCCACCTGCAATTAAATAGAGAATGGCAATCTTTTTATGGTCTACTGTCGTTAAATAATCCCATATGACAGCACCCATCCCCTGTTTTTTTGCTACAGAACTCACGTTTTCAACCTCCCCTTCGCGAATAATCCCTCTTTACTTTTCAACTTTTAACGTTTGTAAGTATGCATTTAATGCATCAATTTGATCATCCGTTAAGTTGCCATATTTACCAGTCATTTTATTTCCTGGTTTCATATTTTCAGGATCTTTCAGCCATTTTTTTAAGTTTTCTTCATTGTTTTCGGCAATACCGGCAACCATATCGCGATCCGCAAAGTTTGCTAAGTTTGGTGCGATACGAGCGGAAGGTGGTCTACTATCATTAGATCCAACTGCGTGACAACCAATACAGCTTTTATTAAATATTTCTTGGCCCTCTTGCGCCTTTGTTGAAGCTACTTCTTTCTTCCCATCAATCTTCTTCATATCAGCAAGCCACTTTTTGTACTCGCTTTCATCTAAAGCTTTCACTTTGAATTGCATTAAAGAATGTGATGGGCCGCAAAATTCTGTACAAAAACCATTATAAGTGCCCGATTTATCTGCCTTTAACCACATTTTGTTCACATTATCTGTATTTGTATCCATTTTCCCAGCTAACGATGGAACCCAAAACGAATGTTTAATATCGGCACCCTTCAAATTCAAATACACTTTCTTACCTGTGGGGATGACTAAATCTTGAGAAGTTACTATTTTTTCTGATTTATAAGAAAATTCCCACCAATAAAGATTCGCTGTTACATCAACAACGATAGTATCTTTATCAATATTCTTTTTCTCCATCGCACTTACATCAGCAAGTTTGAATGTATATGTAACCGTCGGAACAGCTAAGATTAGCAAAAGAATAATCGGAATAACTGTCCATATAATTTCTAGCTTGTGATTCCCTTCAACTTGCTCCGGAATATAATCTTCCTGACCTTTCTTTTGTCGGAAACGCACAATTACATATAAGAAAATAATAGTAACTACTAGTACTACTCCTACCATAATCGCAGTTGCTAGTAAGAGCAAATCATATTGCATTTTTGCTACTTCTCCTTGCGGAATTAAAGTAGATTGAAAGGCTTTACCGCATCCCCCTAACAGTAAAGCCAGCAGTGAAACGAACGAAAGCAGTCGCCACTGTTTCTTCATACAAACAACCCCCACTTTCCTTGTGAATTAGATTGTACTTTATAGTTAAGTAAAGTAAATCTCAACGTAAAGAAATCCAATTATGTCGTTGTCTTAGAAGAATGTAACTACAATCATTGATACAAATAAGATTGTTAAATAATTTAGGGAATAAACAAACATTTGTACGGACCATTTGATGTCATCTTTCTTACGGAAGCCATAAAATCCTAAAACAATCCATCCGATGTTAAGCAAAGTTGCAATTACCATAAATGTTATCCCTAGTCCACTCATATAAAATGGTAGTGGTAATAAACATACTGTCCAAATCATAATTTGGCGTTTCGTAATTTCAAATCCATGAACTACAGGAAGCATTGGAATTCCTGCATTTCGATATTCATCAACACGTTTCATCGCTAATGCGAGGAAATGTGGGATTTGCCAAATAAACATAATTAAAAATAACATCCAAGCAATTGGATGACCTAAAGATGGATCGATTGCTGCCCATCCAATTAAAGGTGGAACTGCACCAGATATACTACCTACAACAGTATTTAGTGTATACTTTCTCTTTGTCCATAAAGTATATAAGACAACATATGTGAAAGCACCAATAAATCCCATTAATACTGCCATTGGTGTTGTTAATAATAAAAATACAAATCCAAGTAGTAATATGACTAGTCCAAACGTAAGTGCAAATCCTGGTTTATACTTCCCTGTAACCGTTGGACGGGTCTTTGTTCTTTCCATTAACGGATCAATGTCTCGATCAATGTAGTTATTTAAACAACATACCCCTGCCATAATTAATCCAGAACCAACGATTGTAAAAAATAACTTATCCAGATTGTCCATCACACTTAATCCATTAAAATGTAACGCCAACCAAAATCCTGTAAATACAGTAAGTGTATTTGAGTTTACAATCCCCATTTTAACGAGCGCTGATAAATCTTGTAGCCGAGTTGTTTCCGGTACACTTGTAACAGCTGACTCATCATGCAGCTCACTTGTTGCATGGTTCATCACTTTAACCCCCTCTTAAAACTTTCATCTTTCTTTTTGCGCCTATTTCGAATGAAATATTTCGCTTCTATATAGCAATATTATTACAGTAGAAACATTGTTAACCCATTCTACTACTAATCTACGCCCATACTCCAATATATTAAATCATATTTCCCGAACATTTTGTGAAGAAAACATGAACTTTTTGTGTCGAATATAAAAAACTTAATTCTTACTTGTCCTTATCATAACATGATGTTACCTTCTATCATAAACTTTTTTGTCATATTTAACACGTATTCTCCCCATTTCTTTTCAAAATAGCCTATTTTCCACCTAAAAATTTCCTTATATATCCTATTTCTACACCCATTTTCTCTCCCCTGTCTTCCCCCGCCATTTCTTTGCTATTTTATTATTTTTTATATATCATAGGAACTAGCGCGTTTTATTCTATACATAATGGAATGAAAATATTTCGCAATAACTTCATAGCAGAAAGATGGTGAAAGAGATTGCAACGCTTTATTAAATGGTTAGCAGTCATTACGAGTCTTGATTTATTAATAGTTTTATTAGGAGGCGCCTTAGTTACAAAAACAGGTTCTGGCCAAGGGTGCGGTAAGTCATGGCCACTTTGTAACGGTGAATTTGTTCCATCTAATTTATCCATGGAAACTATTATTGAGCTAAGTCATCGCCTTACATCAGGATCAGCAGGAATTCTTGTCACTCTCCTTTGTATTTTGTCCTGGAAATATTATAAACATGTGCGCGAAACAAAAACGTTAGCAATTTTATCCTTCGTATTTTTAGTTGCACAAGCATTAATGGGGGCCGCAGCAGTTGTTTGGGGACAAATGCCAGCTGTACTTGCTATCCATTTCGGTATTTCCTTAATTTCATTTGCTTCTGTTATTTTATTAACGTGTCTTATCTTTGAAATTGACCAAAAATTTGATGCACGTTCACTTATTATGGACAAAAAAATGAAATTTCATATTTATGGTGTAACAATTTACTGTTATCTCGTTGTCTACACAGGAGCTTTAGTACGTCACGAACGAGCTAGCTTAGCCTGTCCAGACTTCCCTTTATGTAGCAAAAATAGACCCATGCCAACTCAACTCCATGAATGGGTTCAAATGGGACATAGAGTTGCAGCAATGTTAATTTTCGCTTGGATACTATACGCGATGATTCTCGCTATACGCCATTATAAGCAGCAGCCTGTCGTATACTGGGGATGGATCATTTCATTTATCCTTGTTACACTTCAAGCTATCGTAGGAATTTTAGTCGTATTTACAAATGCTAGTTTAGCAATGGCACTATTACATTCACTATTCATTTCTTGCTTGTTTGCTGTACTATGCTATTTAGTTATGTTAGGTACAAGAAGCAAAGTGAATGCAAAAGAAGCTGAATCAACTTCTAAACAAACAAAATAAATTCACATTAAAATACCTTGCCAAATTGGCAAGGTATTTTTTGCAATAAAGAAAAAGAGCTGCATGCAGCTCTTTTCTATTTTAGTGATCTAATTCAATGAGTAAGTCACCCGTTTGAATTGCGTCCCCATCGTTAACATATACTTTTTTCACTTTACCATTAAACGGTGCTTGAACCGTCGTTTCCATTTTCATCGCTTCTGTAATTGCCATAGAATCGCCTTTTTTCACTTCATCGCCTTCTTTGACAACTACTTTAATAACCGTTCCTGGCATTGTTGCACTAATGTGGTTTGGATTCTCACGGTTTCCTTTCACACGTTGTGCAACTGTTGCTTTCACACTTTCGTCTTTCACAACAATCTCACGTGGTTGACCGTTAAACTCCAAGTAAAGAACACGATTTCCATCTGGCTGAGGCTCTCCGATTGATACTAGTTTTACCATCAATGTTTTACCTTGTTCGATTTCCACATTGATTTCTTCACCAAGTCTCATACCATAGAAAAATGTTGGTGTATCAAGCACAGATACACTTCCATAAAGCTCAGCAACTTTTTCGTAATCCATAAATACTTTTGGATATAATGCATATGCAACGACATCAAAAATCGTCACTTCACGTCCAAGTTTATGGAATAGCTCTTCTTTTAACGCATCGAAATCTACTGGCTCTAATAATTCACCTGGTCTTACTGTTAATGGCTCTTTCCCTTTTAAAATAATTTCTTGTAATTTTTTCGGGAAACCACCATATGGTTGTCCTAAATCTCCTGAGAACATTTCAACAACAGATCCAGGGAAATCCATAGAATGCCCACGCTCTAAAATATCTTGTTCTGTTAAGTGATTTTGAACCATAAATAATGCCATATCACCGACAACTTTAGATGATGGTGTTACTTTAACAATATCGCCAAACATGTCATTCACACGGCGGTACATTACTTTCACTTCATCGAAGCGATCTCCTAAACCAACCGCTTTCGCTTGTTGTTGTAGATTACTATACTGTCCGCCTGGCATTTCGTGCATATATACCTCTGTATGAGGTGCATTCATACCACTTTCAAACGGTGCGTAGTATTTACGTACATCTTCCCAATAATGAGATAGTTTTTCTAATGAATCTATATTAACGTCTGGCTGTCTCTCATTTCCACCTAATGCATAGTATAGCGTGTTCGCACTTGGTTGTGACGTTTGACCAGCCATAGAACTTACTGCTACATCGACAATGTCAACACCTGCTTCAATTGCCTTCGTATACGTTAATATACCATTTCCACTCGTATCGTGTGTATGCAGGTGAATCGGAATCGATACCGTCTCTTTTAATGCCGAAACTAGATCATACGCTGCGTTTGGTTTTAGTAAGCCCGCCATATCTTTAATGCCTAAAATGTGAGCTCCTGATGCTTCCAACTCTTTTGCTAAATTTTTATAGTAATTTAAATCATATTTACTACGTAACGGATCATGAATATCTCCTGTGTAGCACATTGTTGCTTCTGCAATTTTACCAGTATCTCGTACAGCATCAATCGCAACTCTCATACCTTCTACCCAGTTTAAGCTATCAAAAATACGGAACACATCAATTCCAGCTTGAGCAGAACATTCCACAAATTTTTGAATTAAATTATCTGGATAGTTTTTGTAACCAACTGCGTTTGAAGAACGAAGTAACATTTGGAATAAAACGTTTGGCATTTTTTCACGAAGATCTAGTAATCGTTCCCATGGATCTTCCTTTAAGAAACGATATGCAACATCAAACGTTGCACCGCCCCACATTTCTGCTGAGAATAGGTTCGGTAACATTCTCGCTGTCGGCTCTGCAATTTGATGTAAATCTTTTGTACGAATACGCGTCGCAAGTAATGACTGATGCGCATCACGGAATGTTGTATCTGTTAAAAGTACACGTTTTTGATCTTGTACCCACTTTACTAATCCATCTGCTCCACGCTCATCCAAAATTTGTTTCGTTCCATTTTGGATTGGCTCTGAGTGTAATACATTCGGTATACGAGCATCCGGGAAAATTGGTTTCTCTTTTTTCCCTACTCCTGGGAAGCCATTTACTGTTACTGTCCCAATGTAATTTAACATTTTTGTTCCGCGGTCTTTACGTTTCGGGAACAAGAATAGTTCAGGAGACGCATCAATAAATGAAGTGTCATATTCTCCTGATAAGAAGTTTTTATGTTTTACTACATTCTCTAAGAATGGAATATTTGTTTTAATACCACGAATACGGAATTCTTTTAAGTTACGTTCCATTTTCGCAGCAGCTTGTTCAAAAGTAAGTGCCCATGTTGTAACTTTTACAAGTAAAGAATCATAGTACGGTGTAATAACAGCACCTTGGAAACTATTACCTGTATCAAGACGTACACCGAAACCACCACCTGATCGGTATGCCATAATTTTCCCCGTATCCGGCATGAAATTATTTAACGGGTCCTCAGTCGTTACACGAGATTGTATTGCAAATCCATGTACAACTACTTCCTCTTGCTTCGGAACACCTACCATTTTACTATGTAATGCATGTCCATCAGCTATCAAAATTTGCGATTGAACGATATCCACTCCTGTGATCATTTCTGTAATCGTATGTTCAACTTGAACACGCGGATTTACTTCTATGAAGTAAAACTCATCATCTTTCACAAGAAATTCTACTGTTCCTGCGTTTAAATAATTTACATTTTTCGTTAACTTAACAGCAGCATCACAAATACGCTGACGCAAATCATCTGAAAGTGACACACTAGGTGCAATTTCTACAACTTTTTGATGACGACGTTGTACAGAACAGTCTCGCTCGTATAAATGAACAACATTGCCCTCTTCATCTGCTAAAATTTGAACTTCTATATGTTTAGGTTTTTCAACGAATTTTTCTACGTATACTTCATCATTACCAAAGGCTGCTTTTGCTTCTGACTTCGCTCGATTATACGATTCTCTTAATTCTTCACTAGTACGTACAATACGCATACCACGACCGCCACCGCCAAGGGAAGCTTTAATAATAATCGGGTAATCATACTTTTCAGCAAATTTTTCGACTTCTTCTATTGAATCTACTGGACCATCACTACCAGGAATAACTGGAATTTGTGCTAGCTGCGCTTGCGTTCTTGCTTTCACTTTATCTCCAAACATATCTAAATGCTTACTCTTTGGACCGATAAAGATAATCCCTTCTTCTTCACAACGTTTTGCGAATTGAATATTTTCTGACAAGAAACCATATCCAGGGTGGATTGCATCTACATGATTACTTTTCGCAATCTCAATAATGCCCTCAATATCTAGATAAGCATCAATTGGCTTTTTCCCTTCCCCAACTAAATAGGACTCATCGGCTTTATAACGATGATAAGAACCACTATCCTCTTTAGAATAGATTGCAACTGTTTTTAATCCAAGTTCCGAACAAGCTCGAAACACACGAATTGCAATCTCTCCACGGTTAGCTACCAATACTTTTTGAATACGTTGCAGCTTTGTCATGATTTTCCCCCTCTACTTTCCTACCACTCTAGAGATAAAATATATACACACCCTAAAGAGCGTGAAGTTCTTCACTTTCTACATTATATTATACTTAGAAAGCTTCACTTTATTTTTATCCATCATACCTTATTTTTTAGCAAATGATAAGTTTTCTGATCAATTTGTTTCACAAAAATAGTATAGCATACCTCTTCCTTTTCTCACAACTCAATTGTATATCACATTTGGTTTAATGTGATATATTTTTTGTCATTAATACTAATTAATGTATCATATTTAATATTTTTAAAAAATAAAAAAACACATCGTGCTCTAAAGCAAGATGTGTTTTTATTTTACAACGACAAGACGTGGTCCATCTTGTTCTCTTTCTTTCATTATCTCATTTTGCTGTTTCTCTTGTCGTTTTACATGACTAGCAATATTTAATAATATACCCATCGAGATTAGATTAGCCAATAAAGAGCTACCACCATAACTAATAAACGGTAAAGGTACCCCTGTAAGCGGTATTAATCCCGACATACCACCCACATTAACAAAAGTTTGTATTCCAATTAAACTTGCAATTCCGATTGCAATTAAACTTCCAAATGGATCTTTACATTTTTGTGCCACTCTAAACGAACGAATGATAATAAGTAGTAAACAGATTAAAATGATAGCTACACCTATAAAACCTAATTCTTCAGATATAATTGCCATAATAAAATCCGTTTGCGGCTCTGGTAAATAGCCATACTTTTGTATACTATTCCCTAGTCCTCTACCACCTAATCCACCTGAGGCAATTCCAATAAATGAATTTATTAGTTGAAATCCATCCTTTTGTGGATCACTAAATGGATCAAGAAAAACTGAAAATCGCGCTTTTTGGTATTGACTTAATTTATAGTTTCCAATAAAATACAACGCCGGAATCCACACGACAGATGTTAATAAAAATCTTTTTATCCACAAATTAACATTAACCCCTGAACAGAAGAACATGATTAGCACCGTTCCACCTATTAATATGTCAGTCCCTAAGTCATTTTGTAATAAAATTAACAACATTGATCCACCGACAACAAATATGGGCGGTATTATCCCTTGGAAAAAAGGGGTTTGCCTCTCTTGTTTCTTAGCAAAAAAACTCGCTAGCGTAATAATAACTGCTATTTTTACAAACTCAGCCGGTTGTATACCTAGTATCCATCCTTTTGCACCGTTGATTTCCTTACCGAAAAGGTAAGCTGCTGTTAGTAAGCTAATACTCCCTAACCCCATCGCTGTTAAAACTATTTTTTCCCTCCAAAGTTTGTAAGGAATTATAGCGACAATCACTAATATTACCGTTCCAATAGCAAGAGCAACTAATTGTTTTTTAAAAAAGTGATCTGCTGGCCAGTTATATCTCGACGAAATCGCGACAATGGAACTAGAACTATATACCATTATAACTCCCAACACACATAAGATAACAAGAGGAAGTAATAATGAATAATCCATTGATTTCCATACTCTTTTCATTTCATTTCCTCTCTCTGTCTCAATTTAATTATTGTTGTATTCCATATGTACATTGATTCTTCCTGCTTTATTATACAAATAAAAAGCCCAAACTTTTTCAGTTTGAGCCCCCTTATTTGAACCCGTTATTGTTGTTTGTTTGTAAATGCTTCATGAAGTGCAGATAACTCACGTTCAAGCTCTCCTAACATTGCTTTCCCTTGTTCTTCTGCAATAAGACCAAGGCGAACTGCAAAATCGACCTCGCGGGATAGTCCAAACATTTGTGTGTCTAACACTTCTTCATATAATGGACATTGCGGCATTGTAAGATGGTCCATTTGCACCTTTATAAGTCTTAAAATCTTCTCCGCATCCGCTTGTAGAAGGGCTAGTGCCTTTTCCTGATGATTTGATACTGTCTCAGACGCCAAATTGATTCCCTCCGTTTCCGTCCTACTCTCTCCTATCTATTAATATTAGCGATAGTTTTAGTAAATTGCAATAGAAACATTTTTTGTGACAACCGTGTCTAATGCTATTATACTGAAAAGTGGGAGTATAACACAAATGGGGGAACAACAATGAGCGAAATTTTATTTATTAATGGAAAAGTTCGTTTTCCAATCACTATCGATCCAACTGTTTGGATCTTTGATGATCGAAAAGTAGATTTGACAACTTACTTTGATGAAACAAGAGAAAACACATCAGAACTAGAAGCTTATTTAAAAAACACTTCAGAACATTGGGATCGTGAAATCCGTGATGGTGCTGCGTTTCCACCGATACAACAAAGTGTAAAGAAATATAAAAAAGAACAGCTAATTACTGGGACGTTCGGTATACCATTTCATCCATTTCTTGCTAACGCCGAAATTTCAGATGACGCTACGCAAGTTGAAATTGAAACAGTAGAACGAACATTAATACTTCCATTAGAAACTGTCGAAAATGCTATTCTTGGTTTTTCAAAAGAAGGGAAGCCATTAAAAGAAGATGGACCTGTTCATCTATATTACAATGATGGATCTAATAGACAAAACCCAATCCGTAACATTCGTAAATTTACTATTATCTAAAATGTATACTTGAAAGAAAAAAGGAGTGAGCTTCAGCTCACTCCTTTTTATAATAAATCTGCTGCTAATTGAGCTAAATTAGACCGCTCCCCTTTAACAAACTTCACATGGCCACTAATACGTTGCTCTTTAAACTTCTCTACAACATATGTTAAACCGTTATTATACTCATCCAAATATGGATGATCAATTTGTTGAGGATCTCCCATTAATACGATTTTACTTTTTTCTCCTACCCTTGTTAGTATCGTTTTCACTTCATGCTTCGTTAAATTTTGTGCTTCGTCAATTATAATGAACTGATCCGGAATACTTCTTCCACGTATATAGGTAAGAGCTTCTACTTCAATCGAACCCATTCCAGCTAAAATAGCATCTAACTCTCCTGGCTTTTTCGTATTAAATAAATACTCTAGATTATCAAAAATCGGTTGCATCCACGGTCTTAACTTTTCTTCTTTTTCTCCTGGTAAATAACCGATATCTTTTCCGACTGGAACAATTGGCCTTGCAACGAGTAGTTTTTTATATAACCCTAAATCTTCCGTTTGCATGAGTCCCGAAGCTAACGCGAGTAATGTTTTTCCTGTACCAGCTTTCCCCGTTAACGTTACTAGCGGAATATCTTCACGAAGCAACAATTCTAACCCCATAATTTGCTGTACATTTCGTGGTCGTATTCCCCATACTTGTTCATTGTGAAAAATAAGTTTCTTTACCTTCTTACCTAAATGATCCACAATGCCAAGTGCTGAACTAGATCCCCCTAATGCATCTTTCATTACTACAAATTGATTTGGATAAAAAGGATGATTTGCAATTTCGGATAAAGGCAATTCACCTTTTTCATAAAAATAATCCAATTGCTCTTTTGATATATACCCTTCTAAAAATCCAGAATATATATTATCTACTTCAATCACACGATCACTTAAATAATCTTCGGCCTTCAAACCAATTGCATCAGCTTTTACCCTTACGAGCACGTCTTTACTTACTAAAATAACAGACTTCCCGTCCTCTTTTTCTTGTTCTTCTAAAGATAGATTTTTTGCTACAGCTAAAATTCGATTATCATTTGTTTTTTCTACAAAAATATCTTGTAGTTGAACAAATGAACGATGATTTAATTCAATACGAAATGTACCGCCGTTTTCTAGCGGAATACTTTCATGCAGCTTTCCTATTTCACGAAATTTGTCTATTAACTTAGATACATAACGAGCGTTTCGTCCTACTTCATCCATATAACGTTTTTTCGAATCAACCTCTTCTAATACAACTGCTGGAATCACTACTTCATTGGTTTCAAATGAAAAAATAGATAAAGGATCCTGCAAAAGTACATTCGTATCTAACACATAAATTTTATCCAACCTGTTACCCCCTGACTCCACTTTTAAATTTGTAGAACAAGGGTTTCATCCATAAAATATGGACGAACCATTGTTATAATTATATGTACCGTATAAACGAGGTAGAATCGAAATTCATAGCCATTAAACCTGTTATTTATTTTTTATTCATTTCTATTCAATATATTACTTTTAATTATAATTATTAACATAAAATCACAATAACCGATTACAAAAGTTTATAACTGACTTTCTTATTTATCACATTTACAATTCTTTTATTCCTACTAACACTTGGTTATCCAGCTTTTTCGCTGCGCGGATATCATATGTTTTTTCATATGTTGGTTCAGTTGCAAGTTTCGCTCCATAAAACATAACATCACGTACTTCCTGCACATTTACTTCTATTACAGTTAATTTTAGAGGAATGCCTTCCATTCTATCAGTCAAAATTTCACCTGCACCACTTATGGAAAATACGGATTCATTCGCCATTATAGTCAAAACCACCCCAGTACTATGCCGTATATTTTCTACAATACGTGAACGTTGATCTACTGCAAATCGAATACTAGTTTTACTCACCGCATACACCCAAGAAATAGCACTTACGTTAGGAACTTGTTTTTCGAAGTCTGTTGTTGCAACCATAACAATACATTCTTTACGTAACGTTTGTACTAAATCATCTGTTAATGTAGGCTCTACTACATTCGCCATATTTCCACCTCCAAATATACTTAATATATCCTTATCATAACTTATTTTTCGAATTGCGAAAATATTATTTTTTCCCGCTATTATTCAAAAACATTACACTTCCATGATATACTTATACTGATAGAATTCGTATTGAGGTGACGAAATGAGAGTCAAATGTATGATTTGTGATAAAAAAGATATGTTAGATGATGAAAATCCTATGGCAAAAAAACTGCGTAATCGCCCTATTCATACATATATGTGCATGGAATGTTCGGAACGAATTGCAGAACGTACGCTGGAACGTCATGCAAGTGGTAATTTTCGACTATATCGTGATAAAAAAGTCGAAGACGATTGGTAAAATGTAAATAAGTCCTTAATCATATAGATAAGGACTTATTTATATTTTTCAGGTTCACGATTCATTTGATCCAAGAAACAATCAATAGCTTCTAATGGAAACCTTGCAGATTTTCTTTCCCCATTCATTTCATATGAAATCAAATACATTTCTTCGTTCTTTTCAACTTCCACATTCTTTAATTTGTGCTCTTCATATATCATATTTTGAAATAGTAAATACGTTTCTTTTGCAGCATTATCATCTGGACGTGCTTCGGCAACTGTTTTAATTGTTAACCAATTATATAATGCATCTTGCACTGAACGCATCAAACTCCGCCCCCTCATCCTGCTTTTTGTTGTCTTGCTTGATGTAATCGCAACCTATAAATCCCAAGCACAATTGCCGCTACAACCATTCCCTCTCCAACAGGTAAAAAAACTGCAAAGAAAGTTAAAACTGTACACCCAATCGCTAACGATATATATATCACTATATTTTTTACTATTGATAGTTTTCTTGCAAAACCTAAATTATACACAAGTGCACTTAATATAATAATGATGCCATACAGTAACCACATCCCTAGTTCTGGATTTTCATCAACTTTACATAATTTCGCAAAAAAAGACATTCTTTCTAACATCATTCATCCCCCTTTCTCACAAAAACAATTTTTTATGTACTTAATACAAGAGTAACCCGCAAAAAAAATACTGTCCACAAAAAAGAGTAAATATTCCAAAAATAAATACAATAAAAAACAGCTACCCCTCAAAGGTAGCTGTTCTATTATTTTACGCTTCTACAGATTTCTTTTTCTTAGCAGCTCTTTCGCGCTCGCTCTTATCAAGAATCTTTTTACGTAAACGAATTGATTCTGGAGTTACTTCACAGAACTCGTCATCGTTTAAGTACTCTAATGACTCTTCTAAAGTCATTAAGCGTGGTTTTTTCATTGTTGAAGTTTGATCTTTCGTTGCAGAACGAATGTTAGTTTGTTGTTTCATTTTTACAACGTTAACTGTTAAATCGTTCTCACGAGTGTGTTCTCCGACAATCATACCAGCATATACTTCTGTACCTGGTTCAACGAAGATTACACCACGGTCTTCAACTTGCATAATACCGTATTGTGATGCTTTTCCTGTTTCAAGTGAAACTAGAACACCTTGGCGACGTCCACCAACTTGTCCAGCGTGTACTGGTTGGTAGCAATCGAATGTATGGTTTAAAATACCGTAACCACGAGTTAATGTTAAGAATTCTGTTGTGTAACCAATTAAACCACGTGCTGGGACCATGAAAGTAAGGCGAACTTGACCGTTTCCGTTATTCACCATATCTAACATTTCACCTTTACGTGCACCCATAGATTCCATAATAGAACCCGTGTATTCTTCAGGTACATCGATTTGTACGCGCTCTACAGGCTCACATCTTACGCCATCAACTTCTTTAATGATTACTTCTGGCTTAGATACTTGTAGTTCATAACCTTCACGACGCATGTTTTCAATTAGGATAGATAAATGTAATTCTCCACGTCCAGATACGATCCAAGCATCAGGAGAATCTGTATTATCTACACGTAAACTTACATCAGTTTCTAATTGTGAACGAAGACGCTCTTCAATTTTACGAGATGTGATGTATTTACCTTCACGACCTGCAAATGGACTGTTATTTACAAGGAACGTCATTTGTAGTGTTGGCTCATCAATACGTAATAATGGTAACGCATCTTCATGCTCAACTGGGCATACTGTTTCCCCTACGTTAATATCTTCCATACCTGAAACAGCTACTAAATCTCCAGCTTTTGCTTCTTCAATTTCTTGACGTTTTAATCCAATGTAACCGAATAATTTCGTTACACGGAATTGTTTTACAGTTCCGTCAACCTTCATTAATGCAACTTGTTGTCCAACTTTCATTGTACCGCGGAATACGCGTCCAACCCCAATACGTCCAACATAGTCATTGTAATCAAGAAGTGCTACTTGGAATTGAAGTGGCTCTTCGCTGTTATCAATCGGTGCTGGAATATGTTCAATAATTGTATCAAATAATGATTTCATATTCTCTTCTTGATTTGCTGGGTTTGAATCTAAGCTTGCTGTTCCGTTCATTGCTGATGCAAATACAACTGGGAACTCTAATTGATCTTCGTTTGCACCAAGTTCGATGAATAAGTCGATTACTTCATCAACTACTTCATCAGGACGAGCGAAGTCACGGTCAATTTTGTTTACAACTACGATTGGAGTTAAGTTTTGCTCAAGAGCTTTCTTTAAAACAAATCGTGTTTGTGGCATACAACCTTCATATGCATCAACAACAAGTAAAACGCCATCAACCATTTTCATAATACGTTCTACTTCTCCACCGAAGTCAGCGTGACCTGGTGTATCTAAAATGTTAATTCGTTTATCTTCATAGTGAATCGCCGTATTTTTCGCTAAAATTGTAATACCGCGTTCTCTTTCTAGATCATTTGAATCCATTGCGCGTTCTTCAACGTGTTCGTTCGCACGGAAAGTCCCCGCTTGACGTAATAACTGGTCAACAAGTGTTGTTTTACCATGGTCAACGTGGGCAATAATTGCTATATTACGTAAATCTTGTCGTTTTTTCAACATGTCCAACTCCTAATGTCTTTTTAATCCTTCTCTATTATAAGAGCGAAGGGGATACAATGGCAATCAAAATAAAATCAAGAATGAAAATATAGTTGTATTCTTACTTTTGTGAAAGTAAAATGAGATTGGAGGGTGAAGAAATGGAACACATTCAATATCGCTTTTTATTAACTGCAATTATCGGTGTTATTTTCTTAATCGGTATCGGCATTATGGTTGCTGAAAATAGTCCCATCGGTGTTATTATTTGCATTATCGGCACATTTGTTACAGTTGGATACGGTTTTGTAACAAAAAGAAAAATGCGTAAATCGCAATAACGTCAAAAAGTAAGAAGCGTGTATACAGCCTCTTACTTTTTTTGTTACTCCGCTATAAATCGTAACACCTCTTCATACACCCCTGGTTTTGCAACTAATACACTGCTCTTCTCTACTATAGAAAGCTGGGCTCCAGAAAATGTCGTCACCTTACCTCCAACTTCCTCTACAATTATCTGTCCCCCACCAAAATCCCATGGTGATAATCTCGGCGTTACATATGCATCTATTCTTCCTGTTGCAACATATACCATCTCTAACGCTGCACAGCCATATGATCTTGTGCCTCTTGCTCGCTTAACAAGTGCCATCATACTTTCCTTATTAAGCAATGGGTTATCAGTAAGCCATATCGCATTTAAAGCTACAATACCTTGCTCTACAGTCCCTTTTTCCAATAAAGGTATTGGTACTTCATTACAAAATGCTCCAGCTCCCTTTACCGCATGGTATAGTTCATCGTGAACTGGATCATAAATGAGTCCAACCTTTCCGATACCGTTCTCATAAATTCCAATTGAAATTGCGAAATTTCTTTTTTGATGAACAAAGTTCATCGTGCCATCAATTGGATCAATTAACCAAACAACCCCATCAGAAGAAGTTACCTCATCTCCATAACCTTCTTCACCTAAAATATTATGGTTCGGGAATGTTTCTTTAATTTTCCCAATTAAAAACTGTTCTATTTCTCGGTCCATATTTGTTACTAAATCAGCTGCATTGGATTTCGTTTCTATAATAAGTGCTTTTTCCATTGATGCCATTAAAAACTCTCCCGCATCTCGAATCCACTGTTTGGCGTGTGCATCGATGTCTTTCCATACTTCTTGCATGTTTAAACACTCCGATCTATACTGTTCACAGAAAAAACGAACCCTTTATAAGGTTCGCACCAACTAATTTTTTATACATATACTATTATTACGCTTCTAAACGAATCATTTCAAGTCTTAACACTTCTAACTTTTGTACACACTCTTCTTTTTTCTGTTTATCATTTTCCATCATCGCATCATATAAAGTTGCTAATTCATAATCTAGCTCCAAACGTAGCACCGGTATTCTCTTTTCAGCATCTGTTCTCTTTAACGCATTAATCACCTGTCTCATATTATTTGCCTCCTCCCAATATTCGTCTGCCCTCGGACTAGAATTAATTCAATTTTCTGATTTTTTGTTTTATACTATACTATGTTGGATAAATCATCTATGCAACAAAATTATATTTTTTTATTTAAATTTTTTTGTGCTGTTTTTTTTATGAATAGTACAAGCTATGCTAAAATAAAAACAAAATAGGAGTTGGAGGAACAATCATGACACTACAAACATTCAAATCAACTGATTTTGAGGTCTTTACAGTTGATGGTCTCGAAGAACGAATGAGTGCAATTAAAACGAACATTCATCCTAAGCTAGAAGCTTTAGGGGAACAGTTTGCAGCGTATTTATCCAAACAAACTGATGAGAACTTTTTTTATCATGTAGCAAAACATGCACGTCGTAAAGTCAATCCACCAAACGATACTTGGGTTGCTTTTTCAACAAATAAACGAGGATATAAAATGCTGCCACATTTCCAAATTGGATTATGGGGTACTCATGCCTTCATATACTTTGGTTTAATCTATGAGTGTCCACAAAAAGTGGAGACGGCTCACGCCTTCTTAGAACATTTAAATGATTTAAAAACAAATATTCCAAATGACTTCGTTTGGTCCATTGACCATACTAAACCAAGTGTAAAATTACATAAAACACTTGAAACAGAAGACTTACAAAAGATGATTGAACGCCTAGCTACTGTGAAAAAAGCAGAATTATTAGTTGGTATTCATATATCACCAGAGGAGTTTTCAGCAATGACCAACGAACAATTCCTTGCTAAGATTGAATCTACGATGCAATCACTCCTTCCTTTATATGCACTTTGTAATCGATAGTAGAAAACGGACAATTTATATTGTCCGTTTTTAGTTGTTATCACATTATATCACTTCAGTTTTTATTTTTCAAAATATTTTTTACATTTTTACAAGCTTTTGTTCTTCCGTTTCTTTCGCCCTTTGAATCGCACGGTATATAGAATACCCACTTACTTCTTGAAACTCTTTATCAATTTTCTTTTCTTCTGCTTTCGATGGAACAATCTCTTTAAAACGACGATATAATCCCATTAATTCTTCTCTTATAATTCCTTTTTCGTATGCTTTCTCAATTGCTTCATAAAACTTCACAATTGCAACCATTTCCTCATTTGACCAATCATAATCTAACGGGTATTGATATTCCATTTCGCACCTCATTTATCATTTCTTCATATTTCAATATGCTATCTTAAAGGGATTTTTTTCTTCTTCACTATAGCCACTTTGCATTATACACTATTTATTCATTATGATGGAATTGTCTTCCTCTATATGTTAATTAGAAATAACTATTTAACATACTCACTGTAATAATATTTTTTTCTATACATCTATAATTATTGGTGATATAATGCTTTTGTTTTATAGAAAATAAAGTGAACCTACCATCTCAAAAACGCTTTTGTGATTGGCAGAAAAACAAGTCTCATTCTAAAAAGCACTTAACTTTTTTAGAACAAGATTATATAAAACAAACTCTAATAAATATTATGAAAAAGAAGGGGTGTATAGATTGTCCCAATACGAAACACCATTGTTTACCGCTTTAGTTGAGCACAGTAAGCGAAATCCAATTCAATTCCATATTCCTGGTCATAAAAAAGGACAGGGCATGGATCCTACATTTCGCGAATTTATTGGGCATAATGCATTAGCAATTGATTTAATTAATATTGCGCCGCTCGATGATTTACATCATCCAAAAGGTATGATTAAAGAAGCACAAGATTTAGCAGCCGCTGCATTTGGTGCGGATCATACTTTCTTTTCTATTCAAGGTACAAGTGGTGCAATAATGACAATGGTGATGAGCGTTTGCGGTCCTGGTGACAAAATCCTAGTGCCACGAAACGTGCATAAATCAGTAATGTCAGCTATTATTTTCTCAGGTGCAAAACCGATTTTCATGCATCCTGAAATCGATCCAAAACTTGGAATTTCACATGGAATTACAATTCAATCTGTCAAAAAGGCACTTGAAGAACATTCAGATGCGAAAGGCTTACTTGTTATTAATCCAACATACTTCGGCTTTGCTGCGGACTTAGAACAAATTGTACAATTAGCACATTCTTACGATATCCCTGTATTAGTTGATGAGGCTCATGGTGTTCATATTCATTTTCACGATGAATTGCCGATGTCAGCGATGCAAGCCGGTGCAGATATGGCGGCAACAAGTGTTCATAAATTAGGAGGATCTTTAACACAAAGTTCTATTCTTAATGTGAAGGAAGGCCTTGTGAACGTAAAACATGTTCAATCTATTATTAGCATGCTTACGACGACATCAACTTCTTACATCTTGTTGGCATCCCTAGATGTTGCTAGAAAACGTCTTGCTACAGAAGGAACAGCACTCATAGAACAAACAATACAATTAGCGGAACATGTTCGTGAAGCTATTAATGATATTGAGCATCTTTACTGTCCTGGGAAAGAAATGCTAGGTACGGATGCTACTTTTAACTATGATCCTACAAAGATAATTGTATCTGTAAAAGATTTAGGTATTACAGGCCATCAGGCTGAAGTATGGCTTAGAGAGCAATATAACATTGAAGTAGAACTCTCAGATTTATACAACATACTATGTCTTGTCACTTTTGGGGATACAGAAAGTGAGACAAATACACTTATTGCAGCATTACAAGATTTAGCAGCAACATTTAGAAGTAAAGCCGATAAGGGTGTTCAAATTCAAGTAGAAATTCCCGAAATACCAGTGCTAGCACTTTCTCCTCGAGATGCTTTTTATTCGGAAACAGAAGTTATTCCATTTGAAAATGCAGCAGGTCGTATAATAGCTGATTTCGTTATGGTTTATCCGCCAGGGATTCCAATCTTTACTCCGGGGGAAATTATTACACAAGATAACTTAGAGTATATTCGTAAAAACTTAGAAGCGGGTTTACCTGTACAAGGTCCCGAAGATATGACATTACAAACATTACGTGTGATTAAAGAGTACAAGCCTATCAGTTGATAGGCTTTTTTTTCACCCTTTTTCCCTTTTCTCATACGATATTAAGTAATGTAATGTATAGGTGGGGATACTATTATGATTGTAATAGGCCGTTCTATTGTACATCCTTATATCACAAATGAATATGAGCCATTTGCAGCTGAGAAACAACAAATTTTATCTATAATGGCAGGAAATCAAGAAATTTATTCCTTCCGAACATCTGATGAACTCAGCTTTGATCTAAATTTGCGCGTTAATATTATTACTTCTGCATTAGAACTTTTTCAAAGTGGATTTCAGTTTCGCACATTTCAACAATCCTTTTGCAACCCCCAGTATTGGAGAAGAACATCACTTGGAGGATTCGAGCTCCTTCCAAACATACCCCCTTCCATTGCCATACAAGATATTTTCAAAAACGGAAAACTGTATGGAACTGAATGTGCCACCGCTATGATCATTATTTTTTACAAAGCTTTACTATCATTGTATGAGGAAGAAACTTTCAACCGTCTCTTTGCAAACCTTTTACTTTATACGTGGGACTACGATCAAGATTTAAAGCTCATAACAAAAACAGGTGGCGATCTTGTCCCAGGTGATCTCGTTTATTTTAAAAATCCACAAGTGAATCCAGCTACAATCGAGTGGCAAGGAGAAAATACAATCTATTTAGGAAATTTCTTTTTTTACGGACATGGTGTAGGTGTAAAAACAAAAGAAGAAATTATATACTCATTAAATGAACGACGAGTCCCTTACGCTTTTATTTCGGCTTTCTTGACCGATACTATTACCCGCATTGATAGCCGTCTTATGAGCCACTACGCTTCTCCTAGCGCTCCACAGACATCCATAGGATTTATTCCGATTAGAGATGATGCAATCGTTGCAACAGTTGGCCATACAACTACAATTTATTAAAAAAGCGCCTACATATGTAGGCGCTTTTTCTTATTTAAGCTTTTGTATGTTCCTTATGGTCACATTCGCAATGAGATCCACATTTTCCGTATAGTACTGTTGATTTTTCATCTTCAAAATGTCCGATTGTTCCTTCACATACTTGGCATACGATTGTTCCCATTTTTCATTTCCCCCTGAGTTTTAATAATAATCTACTTATTTATAATTAAGCTTTCGCCTTATCTTTATTAGCACAGTCACAATTTGTACCACATTTCCCGTAAAGCACTGTCGTCTTTTCATCTTCAAAATGACCGATTGTTCCTTCACATACTTGGCATACGATTGTTCCCATTTTTCATTTCCCCCTAAGTTTATGGTCCTAAAAACTTTTAGCTGTCCATTTCCTATTAATTATTGGGCTTTTGTATGCTCTGTGTGATCACATCCGCAAGATCCACATTTCCCGTAAAGTACCGTTACTTTCTCATCCTCAAAGTGTGCAATTGTACCTTCACAATCTTGACATACGATTGTTCCCATTTTTCATTTCCCCCTAAGTTTTATAATCCCAAAAACTTTTTGTAACCGCTTAACTTTCTGTCTTCATTTTAATATGTTATACTTTTTACGTCAATAGGTTTTTAGTATAACACATTAATTATTTTAAATTTAAATTAGTATGCGATATTCAAACAAAAAAACAGCCATATTTATACGTACGACTGTTTTACATTATTTATTCCTCATATTCCGCATGCAAAGATGTAGATGGAACTAGAAATGAGAAGAACTGAGCTAACTCCGCTGCTTCACCCTCTGACCCTAATTTGAAAATTTCCTGCAAATATTGAACATTCTCTACATCATCTCGTCCAAGTAAAGTAGACCTCCCTGTTTGCATACAAACAATGAGTGGCTTTCCAAAAAACATATTTGTATAAATAACACCAAAATCATACCGAGTATCGTGTGTCATAAACCCCAAAAATCGTACCTTCACACTTTCATGCTCATCATACAATTTTTCAAACATCGGTTTCCACCTTTCTACATCAACTTTCATTAGTATATTAAACAAAAAAAGGAATACTCCTTTTAATTGTCAAAAAAATTCAGTAGGCTGTAAAATGATAGTATTCTACTAAGTTAGGGGGAACTTATATGCAACATGCCTATATTACGCTTGTACCTAAATCCAATCAACAATCTGTTTCAATAGATGATATAAAACAACTTTTTATTTACTATCAAACAGTTACTTCCAAAACTGGTGTTCAAATTAATTATGCTTATACAAATACCGCTTTTCCTTATGAAATTTTAGACACATCAGCAACAACATTAAAACTACAATCTACTCACGATCGATATGACTCCATTTATGTTGGTGTCGGTATAGAAAAGGAACAATCTTTTATTCAGATTTCTTTACCACCTAATGCAACATTTGGTGATAAAGGAAAAGCTAATGAATTTTGCCGTTTTCTAGCAAAGAAATTAGAAGGAGAATTACAATTATTTAATGGAAGAACAATGTATTTTTATAAACGTTAATTTAAAAACAAAAATAAATGATTAAAAAGATCATACTATTTGTGCAAGTAAGAAGCATTGCTTTTCTCCTTGCACTTAGTATGACATACGCTATTACATACGCTAAGTACAAAAATATAAGAAAAAGAAAAATTTTATAATGAAGTTTATCACGACTTGATAATAATAACACTGCTGAAAATCCACTCCACAAAACTAGATGAAAAAATGAAGCTAGCGTAATTTTCATAGCGTTACCTCCTCATATCCTCTCTTTTATATAATTATGTGCAAATGCTCTTTTTTTTCACACCATACTCTCATATCCCTTAAAATATAGATTATCCCGTCTGTTACATGATATAATTCTTATGCAGTAACTATAGAAAGGAATTAATGATATATGGTATTTAGCAACCTCTTTTTTTTATGTCTGTTTCTACCAGCAATTCTTTTTGTGTACTACTCAGTACGGAAAGAATTACAAAACATAGTTCTACTATTGTTTAGTTTATTATTTTATGCTTGGGGAGAACCAATATATGTCTTCCTAATGCTTTTTTCTATTTTCATCAACTATTGGTTCGGCATATGGCTTAATAAGGACCGACTGTCTAGTGCAAATAGAAAACTTATTCTTACTATAGCAATCGTTGTCAATACCGCTATACTCGGATATTTTAAATACGCTAATTTCTTAGTAGATAATATAAATGGAATTTTTCATACAAACATTGTACTCGAAAAAATCCCCTTACCAATTGGAATTTCATTTTTCACTTTCCATGCAATGAGTTATATTATTGACATTTATAAGAAAAAAGTAGAAGCCCAGCGAAATCTATTTGATCTCGCACTATACTTTACTATTTTCCCGCAATTAGTAGCAGGACCAATTGTTCGATATAATACAATCGCTTTTCAATTACATGTTAGAACAGTTAATGCTGATAAGTTTTCAGAAGGAATTCGTCGTTTTATCATTGGATTAGGAAAAAAAGTTTTAATTGCGAATCAATTGGGAGCTATTGCTGATGAGATATTTGCGATGGATCCAGCAACAATGAGCGTATCTACTGCTTGGATTGGCGCAATCGCTTACACATTACAAATTTATTTCGACTTTTCAGGTTACAGTGATATGGCAATTGGATTAGGAAAAATGTTCGGATTTGATTTCTTAGAAAATTTCAATTACCCATATATTTCAAAATCCATCTCTGAATTTTGGCGTCGTTGGCACATTTCACTTGGTTCTTGGTTCCGTGATTATGTTTATATTCCATTAGGCGGGAATCGCGTATCTACTTGGAAAATCTATCGTAATCTCTTCATTGTATGGGCGTTAACCGGATTTTGGCATGGAGCTAGTTGGACATTTATGATTTGGGGTATTTATTACGGATGTTTAATTGCTTTAGAAAAGGCTGGTTTCGAAAAAATATTAC
This sequence comes from Bacillus cereus, assembly GCF_007678085.1. Lineage (GTDB taxonomy): Bacteria > Bacillota > Bacilli > Bacillales > Bacillaceae_G > Bacillus_A > Bacillus_A cereus_BE. Next base: position 611,404 of record NZ_VEDW01000004.1, read on the forward strand.
AAAAATTATGGTGGCCAATTCAACACGTATACGTTATGTTTTTAGTGATTATTGGTTGGGTGTTCTTCCGCGCTGATAATTTTAGCTACTGTTCTAAATTTTTACAAGCAATGTTCGGATTAAATGGATCGTTAACTGACATTACAAGTTATTTCTATGTAATGAATTATTGGGGAATCTTTATACTTGCTATTATTACATCAGCTCCAATCTTCTCTTGGATCAAGAATTTATTAGCAAATAAAAAGGTAATCATTTTATCTCCACTTTATTACTTGAGTGTTTTAATCATAACTATGATGTATTTAACAAATGCAACTTACAATCCATTTATCTACTTCCGCTTCTAAAGGAGGGCTAACTATGAAAAATTTCACTAATCGTATATTAATTACAGGATTTCTCACTATTATTTTTGGAATGTGTATATGGACCGGAAAAATAATATATTGGGACAAAAAAAGTTTTTCTGATTTTGAAAACAGAGAATTAGCTTTAAATCCAGTCCTAACTATCGATACTATAAAATCCGGAAAATATTTCAAAGATACTGAATTACACTTTACAGATCACATTGCAGCACGAGACAGATTTATTGAAACATACACAAAGCTACAAATGAAATTCAATCGAACTTTCGTAAATAACAATTATGTTGCAGATGACGGTTTCATTTTATCCGCACCTACAAAGATAGATATGCGTGATCAAATTAAACAATCTGTTAATGAATTAGAAAACTTACAAACTCAATTTCCAAAAACAGAATTTTATTTCTTGTTAGCTCCAAGTAAACTAACGGCATTTTCGTATAAATATCCGCCATATGTAGATCGTGGATACGATCAAAAGCATCGCGATTATTTTGTACAAGAGTTACAGAAAATAAATTTCCCTGTTATTGATGTTCTTCCTGCTTTTCAAAAAGAATTTACTCATGAACAATTAGAAGATCTATACTTTAAAACCGATCACCATTGGAATATGAAAGGTGCATTTTATGCATACGAACAAACAATGAATCACATTACTAATGAATCTAAAATATTTAAAGGTAATGCTGTTAATCGAGATGATTATAAAATAACTACAGAAAAACCGAATGGACAATTTATCGGTAGTTGGAATAAACAACTGTATAATTTAATAAAAACACCTGAAACAGTCCCATATGTACAATTAAAGCAAAACCCAAATATGTGGGATAATTACACTGTGTATCTCGGTCCAAAATCAGAAGAATCGCTGCAAATGCCGATGAAGGAATTCTTTGCAGCTGACAAAAATAAGCTTTCACCAGACTATAGTTCTGTTTACCAAACAGACTATGCACAGATAAATATCTTCAATCCAGATGCAAAAAACAAACTACACGCTGTCATTATTAAAGATTCTTATGCAGATGCAACTTATCCTTTATTTGCACAAGAGTTTGAACAAACAACATTTATTGATCCACGATTTGCGGCAAGTAAAAATGTAAAACAAGACCTTGAAAAACTAAATGCTGATATCGTGTTATTCCTTTATAATGACACTAGTACAAATAAAGAAATGTATCAATTTGAAAATAAAGAATAAAAACAAGAGGTGAATCGAAGAGATTCACCTCTTGTTTTTCTATGCATATAACAAAAAAAACGTCTTCTAAATTTAGAAGACGTTTTTTTTATAATTATTTTACAATGTGAATTGGCATTCCAAGAGCAACTTCAGCTGCTTCCATTGTGATTTCACCTAATGTTGGGTGAGCGTGGATTGTTTGAGCGATATCTTCTGCTGTCATTCCAGCTTCGATAGCTAAACCAATCTCAGAGATAATATCAGAAGCGCCTGCACCTGCAACTTGAGCACCTACAAGAAGACCGTCTTCTTTACGTGTTACAAGTTGTAAGAAACCGTCAGTGCTGTTTAATGATAACGCACGACCGTTTGCAGCGAATGGGAACTTAGATACAGCTACTGTCATTCCTGCTTCTTCTGCTTGTTTCTTAGTGTAACCAACAGATGCTAATTCTGGATCAGTAAAGCATACTGCTGGAATTCCGATGTAATCGATTGCTGATGCATGGCCACTAATTGCTTCAACAGCTACTTTACCTTCGTAAGAAGCTTTGTGAGCTAATGGTGGTCCAGGAACGATATCACCGATTGCATAGATGTTTGGTACGTTTGTACGACATTGCTCATCGATTTCGATGATGCCGCGGTCAGTCATTTTAACTCCAACTTGCTCAAGACCGATTTCTTGAGTGTTTGGACGACGACCTACAGTTACTAATACGTAATCTGCTTCTACAGTTTGGATTTCACCTTTAACTTCAAAGCTAACTTTTACGCCAGTTTCTGTTTCTTCAACGCCTTTAGCCATAGCTTTTGTATGGATATTAACGTTACCTTTCTTTTGAAGAGCACGTTTAACAACAGAACTCATAGCTTTTTCGAAACCAGCTAAGATTTCATCGCCAGCTTCTACTACAGTAACTTCTGTACCGAAGTTAGCATATGCAGTACCTAATTCCATACCGATGTAACCGCCGCCGATTACAACAAGTTTTTTAGGAATTTCAGGTAAGCTTAAAGCACCTGTAGAGTTGATAACACGTTTAGAGTATTTGAATCCAGGAATTTCGATTGGTGTAGAACCAGTTGCAAGAACAGCATTTTTAAACGTGTAAGTTTGAGCTGCATCTTCAGTCATTACGCGTAATGTGTTAGCATCTACGAAGTAAGCTTCACCGCGAATGATTTCAACTTTGTTACCTTTAAGAAGGCCTTCAACACCGCCAGTTAATTTCTTAACTACGCCGTTTTTCCATTCTTGAACTTTTGTAAAGTCAACTTTTACGTTCTCTGCAGTGATACCCATGTCATCAGAATGCATTGCATTCTCATAACGATGACCTGCATTGATTAACGCTTTTGAAGGAATACATCCAACGTTTAAGCATACGCCACCAAGGTTAGCTTTTTCAATAATTGCTACCTTTTGACCTAATTGTGCTGCACGAATTGCCGCAACGTATCCACCAGGACCTGCACCAACAACGACTGTATCTAATTCAATTGGGAAATCTCCTACTACCATTGTTATTACGCCTCCATTACTAATAATTGTGGGTCATTCAATAGACGTTTAATTTGGTTTAATGCTTTTTGAGCAGTTGCGCCGTCAATTAAACGATGGTCAAAGCTTAGAGATAATGCTAATACTGGAGCTGCAACGATTTCACCGTTTTTCACAACTGGCTTCTCAGCGATACGGCCGATACCAAGGATTGCTACTTCTGGGTGGTTGATAACTGGAGTGAACCATTGTCCACCTGCAGAACCAATGTTTGTAATTGTGCAAGAAGCACCTTTCATTTCAGCCGGAGCTAAACGACCTTCACGTGCTTTACCAGCAAGATCATTGATCTCGTTAGAAATAGTGAAGATTGATTTACGATCTGTATCTTTAACAACTGGTACTAATAGACCTTTGTCTGTATCAGCTGCGATACCGATGTTGAAGTAATGTTTATGAACGATTTCTTGAGAAGCATCGTCTAAAGCAGTATTCAACATTGGGAATTCACGTAATGCAGATGTTAAAGCTTTAACAACGTATGGAAGGTAAGTTAATTTAATACCTTTGTCAGCTGCAACAGCTTTGAACTTCTTACGGTGAGCAACAAGCTCAGTTACATCAACTTCATCCATTAATGTTACGTGAGGAGCTGTGTGCTTAGAGTTAACCATTGCTTTTGCAATCGCTTTACGGATACCACTCATTTTCTCACGAGTTTCTGGATATTCACCAGCTGGGATTGGTTGTGCTTTTGGTGCTTCTTCTTTCGCTGCTGCTGGAGTAGCTTCTACTGCTGCTGGAGCCTCAGTTGCTGCTACTGCTTGTCCACCATTTGCAAATGCATCGATGTCAGCTTTAACGATACGGCCGTTCTTACCAGAACCAGCTACTTTATGAATGTCTACGCCGTTTTCACGAGCATATTTACGAACAGATGGCATAGCGATTACGCGCTCATTTACTACTTCTGCAGTTGCTGCTGGAGTAGCTTCCGCTGCTGGAGCTTCTACTGCTGCTTCTTCAGCTTTTGGAGCTGCATCATGATCGTCACCTTTAAATTTAAGGTTTTCGTATCCAGGAGCATCAAATTTAATTAATGTATCTCCTACAATTGCAACTGTTCCTTCTTCTACAAGTACTTCAAGTACTTTACCTTTAACAGGAGAAGGGATTTCTACTACTGCTTTATCATTTTGTACTTCAAGAAGTACATCGTCTTCGTTTACTTCATCGCCTGGTTTAATAAACCATTTTACGATTTCACCTTCGTGGATACCTTCACCGATATCTGGTAGTTTAAATTCAAATGCCACGGAATTCAGCCCCCTGATTCATTTCATTATTATGGAATATGTACAAAAGAAACCAGCATGTGCTGATTTCTTTTGCACATGAAAAGCTAAAAATTAGAAGTTCATTACTTTGTTAACAGCTTCAACAATATCTTTATGGTTTGGTAACCATACGCTCTCAGCTTGAGAGAATGGGAATACTGTATCAGCAGCTGCAACACGTACAACTGGAGCTTCTAAGTTTAAGATTGCACGGTCGTTAATTTCCGCTACAACGTTAGCTGCAATACCAGCTTGTTTTTGCGCTTCTTGAACTACAACTACGCGGCCTGTTTTTTCAACAGAAGCGATGATTGTTTCGATATCTAATGGTTGAACTGTACGTAAGTCAACAACCTCTAAAGAGATACCTTCTTTTTCAAGTTCTTCAGCAGCTTTTAATGCAGCGTGAACCATAGCACCGTAAGCGATAACAGATACATCTGTACCTTCACGTTTGATATCAGCTTTACCTAAATCAATTGTGTATTCGCCTTCTGGTACATCTTGACGGAATGAACGGTACAATTTCATATGCTCTAAGTAGATAACTGGATCGTTGTCACGAATCGCAGAGATTAAAAGACCTTTTGCATCGTATGGAGTAGATGGAATAACAACTTTTAGACCAGGTTGTTGAGCCACTAATCCTTCTAAGCTATCAGCATGTAGTTCAGGAGTATGAACACCGCCACCGAATGGAGAACGAACTGTTACTGGAGCAGTCCAACGTCCACCAGAACGGTAACGCATACGAGCTAATTGACCAGAAATTGAATCCATTACTTCATAAACGAAACCGAAGAATTGGATTTCTGGAACTGGACGGAAACCTTCTAATGCAAGTCCAACTGCAAGTCCACCAATACCAGACTCTGCAAGTGGAGTATCCATTACACGATCTTCACCGAATTCAGCTTGTAAACCTTCAGTAGCACGGAATACACCGCCGTTTACACCAACGTCTTCACCAAACACAAGTACGTTAGGGTCATTTTTCATTTCAACGCGTAAAGCATCAGTGATTGCTTGAATCATTGTCATTTGAGCCATGGCTTACTTCGACTCCTTTTCTTTGTAAATTTCATATTGTTCAGCTAAGTTGTAAGGCATTTTTTCGTACATGATTTCCATTAAATCAGTAACTTTTTGTTTTGGAGCTTGGTCAGCCTTAGCAATTGCTTGTTTGATATCTTCTTTTGCTTCTTCGATTACTTTCTCTTCAACTTCTTGAGACCATAGGCCTTTGTTTTCTAAGAATGCACGGAAGCGTACGATTGGATCTTTTTGTTCCCATTCGTTCTCGATATCTTTTGTACGGTAACGAGTTGGGTCATCACCAGCCATTGTATGTGGACCGTAACGGAATGTTAAAGTCTCGATTAAAGTAGGGCCTTCGCCGTTTACTGCACGCTCACGAGCGAAAGCAGTTGCTGCGTATACAGCTAATGGATCCATACCGTCTACTTGAATTCCGTAAATACCTGCTGCTACTGCTTTTTGTGCTACAGTTTTAGCTGCAGATTGCTTTTCTACTGGAGTAGAGATTGCATAACGGTTGTTTTGTACAACGAAGATTGCTGGAGCTTTGAATGCACCCGCAAAGTTCATACCTTCGTAGAAGTCACCTTGTGAAGCACCACCGTCACCAGTGTAAGTAATTGCAACAGATTTTTTACCACGTAGTTTCATACCTAACGCAACACCAGCAGTTTGGATGATTTGCGCACCGATAATGATTTGTGGAGCAAGCGCATTTACATTCTCAGGCATTTGGTTACCCATGAAATGTCCACGAGAGAATAAGAATGCTTGGTATAATGGTAAACCGTGCCATACTAATTGTGGCACATCACGATATCCTGGTAAGATGAAATCTTCTGCTTCAAGTGCGAAATGACTTGCTAATTGAGAAGCCTCTTGTCCAGCTGTTGGTGCGTAGAAACCTAAACGTCCTTGACGGTTTAAAGAAATAGAACGTTGATCTAGTACGCGAGTATACACCATACGGCGCATTAATTCTTTTAATTGATCATCAGATAATTCAGGCATAGCTGCTTCATTCACAACTTCGCCTTTTTCATTTAAAATTTGTAATGTCTCAAATTGAGCTGCGATAGCTTTCATTTGCTCATCAACATTAAATAGGGTCTTTTTTGTTTTAGTACCCATTCCGTTCACCTCTTCCTCTCTTGAACCATATTCTGAAACGCTTTCACTATCTATTAGCTAGACTGAAAACGCAACAATGTAAACCAACAAATTTATTTGTCGGTTGAGAATAATTTTGTGTACCTAACAATCTGTACTAATGTTTTTTCAGAAACATATTAATACAATCTTGATCACGTTTTTTAGTTTACAACTATTCTAATTACGATGTCAATTACTTTGAATACGTTTTTTTATAAATAATCTGCAGGTTTCTTCTACACAAACGTGTTTTTATTTTTCACATCTGTATTAGTAAGCATTAACCTGCTGTTATATTATTCCCTTTTTAACTTGTTTTTTCTCTTAGAATAATATGTAAACGATTTAATTCTCTTTAGTTTTTCTCTCTTCTTAACAAAAATATACAAACTCTTCTTCCTTTTATAGGTAATTACCCATACATTTCTACTCTTCGCTCCATACATTATAGTAACCGCAGTATTAGCGGGAAATGATAAAGGAGGTCATCTCATGTACGGATACTCATATTGCTATCCAACTTGTTCATATCCTTCCTACGGTTATGGCGGTTCTTGTGGCGGATCTGGACGCGGCTTCGCCTTAATCGTTGTGTTGTTTATTCTTTTAATTATCGTTGGTGCTGCTTGCATTCGCTAATGTAAAATGAAACAACTATGGAAAGAAACAGACGGCTTTGCCGTCTTTTCTTTATATTACATCCACATTCTACAGTAGAACACTTTCCAAAGCGCTTCCCCTACTTGTCGATGACTTTTTTCATCTCCTTTGGTAGACTAAAGAAGAAAGGAGAGATTACATATGCTTACAATGAAAGATGTAATTCGCGAAGGAGATCCTATTTTGCGAAACGTTGCAGAAGAGGTATCACTACCGGCGAGCGAAGAAGATACAACTACACTTAAAGAGATGATTGAATTTGTAATAAATAGCCAAGATCCTGAAATGGCTGAAAAATATAGTTTACGCCCTGGAATCGGATTAGCAGCTCCGCAAATCGGTATTTCAAAGAAAATGATTGCGATTCATGTAACTGATACGGACGGTACGTTATATAGTCATGCATTATTCAACCCAAAAATCATTAGTCATTCTGTTGAACGTACATATTTACAAAGCGGGGAAGGCTGTCTATCAGTAGACCGCGAAGTACCTGGTTATGTCCCTCGTTACACAAGAATTACAGTGAAAGCAACATCTATCAACGGCGAAGAAGTAAAATTACGTTTAAAAGGTTTACCAGCAATTGTATTTCAGCATGAGATCGACCATTTAAATGGTGTTATGTTCTATGACCACATTAATAAAGAAAATCCTTTTGCTGCTCCTGACGATTCAAAACCTCTAGAGCGATAATAAAAAGGCGGGAGTTATCTTCCGCCTTTTTATATGAAATGGGTTCCATATTCACTTATAGCAATCCAGCCCACTTTAAGCCATGATATATGCCGTCTTCACTAACATCCTTTGTCACATGATTTGCAAGTTTTTTCAAGTCTTCATGACCATTCCCCATCACAATACCTGTCCCAACTGCTTCAATCATTTCTAAATCATTTAATCCATCTCCAAATGCATACACTTGTTCACGGTTAAATCCTAATTTTTCAATGAATTTCTCAATTCCTTTTGCCTTCGAACCACCATTCGGAATAATATCCATTGAATATGCATGCCAGCGAATAAAATGAAAGTCTGGGTACTGATTAATAAACTTTTCCTCTTCATTCACTTCACAGAAAAGAAGTGTTTGATAAATATTACGTTTCTCATAGAAATCAGGTTCATATGCCGGATGCTCAAAATTTAAACTTCCAAAACCTTCTTTCACATAATCATGATACTCCACTGATGCTCTCATTTCTTGATGATCAAGATATACAAGTGGATATCCTTCTTGTTGTGCAAACAGAGTAAATTTATGTAAAGCAGCTGGATGTAACGGATTATTAAATATTACCTCATCTTCAAATACAACGTACTGTCCATTAAAGCTAACATAATTGTGTATATTGAGTTCCTCACGAATATCTTCAAACATAAATGGCGCACGTCCTGTAGCAATTGCTACATGCACACCTTTTTCTTGTAAATGTCTTACTGCATCTCGTGTAGATTGCGGAATCTTCTTATCATGATCTAATAATGTTCCATCAATATCAAAAAAGACAATTTTATCATTCATTTGTCAAAATCCTTTCTGTTACTCTATATTCCTATTTTGATTATCGCTTTTCAAATTCTAAAAAAAAGTATAACATATTAAACATCTGTGAAGAAAGCGTTCACTTTCTGACCTTATTTATGAAACCTGCATATATATATTAGTAAAAAATGTGGATACTTGTTCGTATGAATTTTCTTTTCTATTCTTTCTCATACTATACCTATAACTAACGGCTACTAATCGTTACTATAGAATGACTTTCCCTGTATGAGAAAGGACAAGATTCAACATTCACTTTTGTCTTCTTTCTTATATCAGAGACGACGTTTTCACTAGTAATATGCATGTTTAAAATAAGGAAAGGAAGGAGTAATCATGCTGAAGAAGCTGAAGAAAAAGCTCAAGCGTTATTTAAAAGACCTAGTCCGTAAAAAGACAATCGCTTAAATTGTGCCCATTTCGGGCTTTTTCTTCATTCTCATTCGAAAAAACATGAAAATCGTGACTGTTTGCTTTATAATAAGTAACAGATAATGCAAAACATAGACAAGGAGAGGTTTTCCAAATGATTTTTAAAGTATTTTATCAAGACAAAATGACTGAGGTTCCAGTTCGTGAAAATACAAAAGTTTTATATTTAGAGGCTACGTCTGAAAAGGATGTTCGTAAGAAATTAAATAAGTTCGCATATAATATCGAGTTCGTTCAGTCTGTTACTGGCAATCATCTTGAATATGAAAAAGAAAACGCTGATTTAACATTAGCGGAAATCGTATAGTCATATGAAATTTCTAAAGAACGATCAGGCTGCCGTTTTTGCTTTAGGTGGACTTGGTGAAATCGGTAAAAATACATATGCTGTTCAATTTCAAGATGAAATTATTATTATTGATGCTGGAATTAAATTTCCAGAAGACGAACTCCTCGGAATCGATTATGTAATACCAGATTACACTTATTTTGTGCGAAACGAAGATAAAATTAAAGGATTATTCATTACACATGGTCACGAAGATCATATCGGTGGAATTCCTTACTTATTACGTCAAGTAAACATCCCCATTTATGGCGGGAAATTAGCAATTGCACTAATCAAAAACAAATTAGAAGAGCACGGATTACTTCGTAAAGCAAAACTTTATGAAATTCAAGAAGATGATGTTATTAAATTTAAAAAGACATCTGTTTCCTTCTTCCGTACAACTCACAGTATCCCAGATTCATACGGAGTTGTTGTGAAAACACCTCAAGGACAAGTTGTTCATACTGGCGATTTCAAATTTGATTTCACACCAGTCGGTGAACCAGCGGACTTAACGAAAATGGCTGAAATCGGAAAAGACGGTGTACTTTGTCTCTTATCTGACAGTACAAACAGTGAAGTTCCAAACTTTACAATGTCTGAGCGCCGTGTTGGTGATAGTATTCAAGATATTTTCCGCAAAGTAGAAGGTCGTATTATCTTTGCAACCTTTGCATCAAATATCCATCGCTTGCAACAAGTTGTTGAAGCGGCTGTTGAAAACAATCGTAAAGTGGCTGTGTTCGGTCGCAGTATGGAAGCGGCGATTGAAATCGGACAAAACCTCGGTTATATTCGCTGTCCGAAGGATACATTCATAGATACAGCTCAACTAAACCGCCTACCGGCTAACAAAGTTGTTATTTTATGTACAGGTAGTCAAGGTGAGCCAATGGCAGCACTTTCACGTATTGCTAATGGTACTCATCGTCAAATTCAAATCATTCCTGGCGACACAGTTGTTTTCTCTTCTTCACCAATCCCTGGTAATACAATTAGTGTAAGCCGTACAATTAACATGTTGTATCGTGCTGGTGCTGATGTAATCCACGGAAAACTGTCAAACATTCATACGAGTGGACACGGCGGACAAGAAGAACAAAAACTAATGCTTCGTCTAATTAAACCGAAGTATTTCATGCCAATTCATGGTGAATACCGCATGCAACGTATGCATATGAAGTTAGCAAACGATTGTGGTATTCCAGAAGAAAACTGTTTCATCATGGATAATGGCGATGTTCTTGCTCTTCGTTCAGATGAAGCAAGCGTAGCTGGTAAAATACCATCTGGATCTGTCTATATTGATGGAAATGGTATTGGAGATATCGGTAATATCGTATTACGCGATCGTCGTATTCTTTCTGAAGAAGGACTTGTTATTGTAGTTGTAAGCATTGATATGAAAGAGTTTAAAGTTGCAGCAGGACCTGATATTATCTCACGTGGTTTCGTGTATATGCGCGAAAGTAGTGATTTAATTAATGATGCTCAAACATTAATTACAACTCATTTAGAAAAAGTAATGGAGCGTAAAACAACGCAATGGTCTGAAATTAAAAATGAAATTACAGACACATTAGCACCATTCCTATATGAGAAAACGAAACGTCGCCCAATGATTTTACCAATCATTATGGAAATATAAGAAAAAGGACAATACCTTCATGGTATTGTCCTTTTCTCTTATCTTAAAAAGTGTTTAAAACGATCTACTTCATCGTCATGACCAATTACAATTAATATATCTCCTGCTTGAATATTTTCCGTAGCTCGAGGAGATACAATCACTTCTTTACCACGTTTAATCGCTACAATATTCAATCCAAACTTCGCACGAATATCTAATTCGATTAAAGAATGACCATCAATTTTTTTATTTGCAATAATCTCTACAATACTATGCTCATCTGAAAGCTCAAGATAGTCTAATACATTACTTGATGCAATATTATTAGCAATCCTCTTTCCCATATCACGCTCCGGATGCACAATGTGGTCTGCCCCTATTTTACTTAAAACTTTTTCATGGTAATCATTTTGTGCTTTTACAGTAATATTTTTTACACCTAACTCTTTTAGAATTAATGTTGTTAAAATACTTGAATTTAAATTGTCTCCAATAGCAACGACTACATGATCAAAATTACGAATACCGAGACTTTTTAATACCATCTCATCTGTTGAATCTGCAATTACAGCATGTGAAGCTATATTTGCAAACTCATTAATTTTATCCTCATCTGAATCAATCGCCATTACTTCCATACCTAATTGAGCGAGTTCTCGGCAAATACTTCCACCAAAACGTCCAAGCCCAATGACAGCAAATTCTTTCTCTTTTTCACCCACAGGAATTCCTCCAATAACATCGAATACTATGTATTTTTATTGTAACATACTTTAGATTTGCTACAAAAATCTGTATATCATTCTTATTTTTGTTTTTGCATATAAAAATACTGTTGTAAATAAAATGCGATACTGAAAATTAACATACCAAATACAAATATATTTCCAAATGAACTAAATGTTTCAAAAACGAATAATAACGTTTCTTGTCCAAAGAAAGCAAATAATAGTTGTATAAATGCGAATAGCAATGCCAATATATAATGATGTTGATGGAATAAATAATGCGTCGCACCTAAAAAAGCGATAAACGAAATGATGAAAATCCACCAGTTTTCTAAAAACAATTGCCAATTAGTAAATTGATATCCATTTACTAATATCGCGATAATTCCTATAACCGCCATCGTTGGCACACTCCAAAATAATGCTCGCCCTCTAAAGAAGTGAGTTCCTTTAACATCACCTTTTTCATGTGCAATGTATGTTAGTACTACCGTACTTATGTACAAAACAGAAAGAATTGTTAACACGATAATAAGCCAAAAATGTAATTGATAGTACTCATGCTCTATGTTTGTCACGATAGCCGCTAACATACACGGAATTAACATTCCAGTCCAACCATCTACTTTTCTTTCATTCCAAAACACAGTGTTACCAATCCGTATTCCTAACAACATAAAAATAATGATACCTAGTACAAATAATGTCGTTTTATTCCCCACTAAGCTCGTTGAGAAAGCAATTAATCCAATAAATAAAAAGAGCACAAACCCATTCATAATTTCTAATACCGGTGATAAATATCTCTTCACCCATTTATATGTTTCGTCATATTCATGATTGTCTACTAAACGGTAGGCATAAAAACTTATCCCAAAATACACCGCCGCAATAATAACATACGCATATAAGACGAAACACAACATTGCACTGCTAATTTGCACGTAATTCCCCACCCTTTTTTCTATGTTTCACATTGATTTTACACACTTTCTACACGAAATGTAAACATATATAAGCTAGTTAACTAATCATCTTCTCAATAAGCGATAATGAATAATGAGCAGCGGCTCAAAACCACTGCTCATTACTTTATCCATTTGTATGCCGATGTGTAATCCAAAACAAATATGAAAGATGTTTTCGTCTTGAAACTAACAAGTACCCACTTTAAATCTTTGCAAATTTGGCGAGCAAGTTCACTTTCTAGTTCCTTTCCACTTCACATATTGATCTAAAAATGCAATAGCTTTCTCAATAGCCTCTTCATCTGGTTTTAATTTTGCGTGGTGTAAACCATATTCTGAATTGACCCCAAGCCAAAACATAAACCCAGGAATTTCTTGAAGCATATAACCAAAATCCTCTCCAGTCATTGCCTCAGTACATGTAATTACATTCATATCAGTTTGTTCACTTACAAACTGCATAAACTCTCTCGTTAATGCTTCATGGTTATATACTTGATGATACATCGCTCCATAGTCAATGACCGCTTCACATTGAAAAGAAGCCTCTATACCTGCAACAATTGCCTCAATCCTACTTTTAACACGACTCATTGACTCCACTGATAACGTTCGAATCGTTCCTTCTAACCGGGAATTTTCTGCTATGATATTTTGAACTGTACCACCTGTTATTTTTCCGATTGTAATTACTGCACTATCAAGGGGATTCACATTACGACTAATAACGGATTGAAGTTGTGTTACAAGGTGACTTGCTGCAACAATCATATCATTTGCAGTATGCGGATAAGCTGCATGTCCACCTTTCCCTTTTAAATCAACATATAACTCTGATGTATTCGCAAATAATAGCCCTTCTTTTGTTGCAATTGTTCCTACAGCGTATTCAGGTGCAATATGAAGACCAAGAATTATATTCGGCTTCCATTCTTTTAACTCTTCACTCTCTAACATAGGAAGAGCCCCTCCTGGACCTTCTTCAGCTGGTTGGAATAGAAACACAAGGTCATCATCTATTCTTTCTGTTACAGCAGCTGTTAGAAGGCCTAAACCGATTGTTGTATGCAAATCGTGTCCACATGCATGCATCATTCCTTCATGAATAGAAGCAAACTCATACCCAGTTTCTTCGGTAATTGGTAAACCGTCTATATCTGCGCGATAACCGATAATTTTTTCTGGATTTTTTCCATTTACTTTAACAATGACACCCGTTTTCCATACTCTCACTTCCACATGCTCATTCGAAAGCGTTCCTATATAATCTAAAATATACTGTTGTGTTTTCCACTCTTTAAATCCAATTTCCGGTATTTTGTGTAAGTCTCTACGTATTTGAATGAATTTGCTTACTGCCATTTTTGCACCTCTATCTATAAAAAGCGTAAGAGCCCGTTATGCTCTTACGCTTTTTTGTTTTTATTTCTCTGGGTTTAATTGACGAAGCTCTTGTTTAATTTCAGTTTTTGCTTTTGTCTTCTCATCAATCTCTTTAATTACACGTGCTGGAGTACCCGCAACAACTGTATATGGAGGCACATCTTCTGTTACAACAGCTCCTGCTGCTACAACTGCACCCTTACCTACTGTAACTCCCTCTAACACAACTACGTTAGCACCAATTACAACATCATCTTCAACGATAACTGGTTTTGCTGACGGCGGCTCAATAACACCTGCAAGTACTGCACCCGCACCTACGTGACAGTTCTTACCAACAGTTGCACGTCCACCAAGTACCGCATTCATGTCGATCATAGAACCTTCACCAATTACAGCACCGATATTAATTGTAGCATTCATCATAATAACAGCGTTGTCGCCGATTTCAACGTGATCACGAATAATCGCGCCTGGCTCAATACGAGCTTTAATACCTTTTAAATCAAGCATTGGAATCGCAGAATTACGACGGTCATTTTCAACAACGTAATCAACAATGTGCTTGCTATTTTCATCAAGAATTGTCTTAATTTCAGACCATTCTCCAAATAATACACCAGACTTTTTATTTACAAATGCTTGTACCGTTTCAGGGAATGTTACTTCTTTTAAATCCCCTTTTATGTATACCTTTACAGGAGTTTTCTTTTCACTTTTTTGAATAAACGAAATAATTTCGTTAGCGTCCATCATTTTCATTCTTGTTGCCTCCTAAATCCATTTATAATGTTACTCTACCAAACGATAGAGCGAGTAGCAAGATAATAATCCTATTTTTCCATTTGAATTTCTTCTATAATTTCTAAAAATGCCCGTACTTGCTTCAATTGTCTGGCCGATTCACTCGTCAATAACCATGTTTCTCTCGTTAATTGAACAGGTGTTTTATACATATTTTCCTGTACTTCTTTTAAAACAGTAGAAGGTAAAAGAGCATAACCTATACCATTTAAAACGAGTTGTTTGCAAGTCTCAATTTGATCAACCACAATCGTTCTCTTAGGTGGATTAGAAAATAAACCATACCACCAATTTTGTATTTGTCCATAATAAGTCGAATCACTTTTAAATTGAATAAATGGTCTATTTGTTTCTTTTAACATCGAAATATCTTTTATTTCTTTATCCACTAAATACAGTTCATCTTCAAATAATTGTTGCTTCTGACCTTTATATTCTTGTGTGCCTCTCAATATAGCAACATGAACGTCTCCTTCATAAAATTGCTTTTGCACTTCACTACTCCAACCAGTAAACAGCGATATTTTCACAGAAGGGTATTTATGTACAAACTTCTTCAAAACAGGAGGAAGCCAATATTGACCAATAACTGATGCAACAGCTATTTTTAATGTTCCGTGAGTTTCTGTTCTAAAAACAGCTAGCTCACTTTTAATATCCTCTTCCTTTTGTAGCATTTCTTTTGCATAATTTGCGACTTTTTCCCCTTCAGGTGTAATGGTCAATCCTTTTTGTGAGCGAATAAAAAACTTCATTCCCCATTGTTTCTCCATAGATTGTAATCGTTGACTAAGCGCAGGTTGTGAAACAAATAAACGTTCCGCCGCTTTTCTCATATTTGATTCCTGAGCTAACACAACCATCATTTGAAAATCATCAATTTGCAACTTTCTCCCTCTTTCCTTAGCTTCCATACACCTTATCTCAATAAGCTTTTCATCCTTAATTTAACTATGTACCCTTATATTTTTTATCTTTTTAAATATAATACATACGCAACTGATATGCACGAAAAAAAAGTGACTTCTCCACTTCTATGAAGTCACTTTTCTCACATTATCGATTATGTTGCCTTACTTTTTTATTTAGCAATTTTAAAATAGCCCGACGTGTTAAAATCCCCTCAAAATATCCCTCTTCATTGACAGCGCAAATAAAAGGATGATCAATTGTCATTTCTAAAGCTTTTGCAAATGAATCTTCTAATTTAAGAACCGGAATGTCTTCCTTCATCACCTGTTCTACTTTCATTTCGTCAAGTCTTTCAAACTCAATGCGTTCTAGCCCTAACATACCGTCTAAAATCATAGCAGTACTAATTAACCCGTGCAATTTATACATCGGGTCCAAAACAGGTATTGCCGAATATCCAGATTTCACAAGAACGAGTAAAGCATGCTCTAAACCATTCCCTATTTGGACGTGTGCTACTTTTTCTGATGAAATCATTAAATCTTTCACAAAAATTTGTTGAAACTCGTCTTTTGGAATACTAATCATATTACATCCCCCATCTTCCCTTTTTCCTGCTTATAATCACCGACTCTATTCACATTTTATGACAGCGTTTTCATATTATTATTTTGTCCTTACTTTTTTTCAAATAAAAACAAAATTACACAGCTATTTTAGCATACAACACAAAAAAAAGACTACCATTCCGGTAGCGCTTAATACCCTTTATTTTTTAATCTATAAAATAACCTTGTGATTTTTTTATATTGCATCACATCTGTCTTTTTTAAACCATTCTCAATATCTGTAAGTTCTACAGCTAAAATTTCACTCGCATAATTTTGCTGAAATAAAATATCTAGTAACAAATTCTCCTCTTCTTCTGTTAAAATAAATTCCCTTTTCATATACCCCTCTCCTTATACTCGCATCGTTACTCTTATTATATAAAATTTCCAGCCTATTTAATAGATGTAATATTCAGTTTTTAGTGAAAGATATATAAAAATTGTTTTTTATTTCGTATATCGATTTGCATAACTAAACGCCGCATAAGCATCTGGCTTAATTTTTGCAGTTAATCCCATCGCTTGAATTTTCGCTGTCATATCTAGAATAAATTCTTTTGTTAAACCATCATTTCCGATATCCAAGTGAATTTCCATTATAAATCCAGCCCCATCTTGAGCATATGGATGCAATAAATCCCATATTGTTTGTATATGGTTTGGAGTAAATAGGCATGCGATTTCTTGGCTAAACTGCGTTTCTAAATATATTTTCTCACGTAAAGTTGCTGGCTTATCTTTTACTGATTTATGGTGTAAACACCCCCAGGCTCCTTTTCCAACGCGATGAATATGAATTGCCGTAATAAACCTCGTATCCTTTTGATGCGCTTGTGAGTCTGTCCCAATGGATAAACGATATAAATTTCGTGGATCCTTTTCAATGAAACTACAAATACGGCTAAAGACCATGTCAAAATTTAAATGTCTCTCTGAAACATTATAAAATGTATGTTCACCGGCCACATAGTCACGTCCTTTCAATTAGACAGACTTTTCGTATTCTCATTGTATGGGACAAAAATAAAAATTATAACTTCCTATCCTTTATTCGTTTCAATATTTCGAATTACATAATGGCAAACTTGGCATGTATAAATTACATTTTGATTCGATTGAGCCGTTAATACATGAATAATCTCAGCAGAATTGTGACATTTAGGACAAATCACAACCGGTAAACGTTCCATACAACACACCTCCTCGTTATTTTTATCCCACTATTTGCTATCCGTAAACACCCAATTGGTGCGGGCTAATAATCAGAATAGGACGAAGAAACCCCACTGATTACAATTTCACTTTATTACCATTGTAGGAAAAATGAAAAATCCCTATACATATTAAAAAGTAATAGAACTAAAAAAGGTGTTGCCGTATGGCAACACCTTTTTTATATGTATCAAGAAATGATATCGTAAATCTCAATTGCAACCATGTCGATATTATCGAATTGATACACTTGAGGTTTTTCACCTTGTTGATACACTTCTAACTCATACATTTCACTTTTATCGAAAAATTTCACGCTACATTTGCGCTCACCGTTCACTTCAAAATAGCGTTGTGCTACTTCACCGCTTTCAGCTTGTTCTTGTAGACTAACAAGTCGAGTTAAAATTCCTTGGAGTAGAGACATGAAATCTCTCCTTTCTCTGATCTTCCTACCAATAGGTTTTACAGCTATACTCATTCTATCCGTCATAACAGAAAAAATGTTCCACACTCTAGGATAAAGGTTATTGGCCAGAAACTCAACTAAAAATTTGTCGAAATGCGAAGGAAAAAACAGAAAGAACATCTTTTCCCTTCTTTATTGCGATTTTTATAATGGAAGAATATAATAAAAAACAGAAAAAAGGAGGAATTACAATGAAAAAAATTGAGGTTTACACACAACCTGATTGTCCGCCATGTGTCATTGTGAAAGAGTTTTTAAAGCATAATAACGTTGTATATGAAGAATTTGACGTAAAAAAAGACGCTGCTGCCCGCAATCGTCTTCTATATGACTATGATTCTTATTCAACTCCAACAGTTGTAATTGATGGAGAAGTTGTTGCTGGTTTTCAAATTGAAAAATTACAACAGCTACTCAATATAGAATAGGAATAGGTAAAAACCTATTCCTATTTTTATCCCGCTATTTATAGGCAGTAAACGCCCGATTGGTGCGGGCTAATAAGCAGCGGGATATACCCCACTGCTTAAAGTTTCACTTTATAATTGTTGTAATCTTTTTATTTCAGTTAAAAGTTCTTGGCTTTCATGATATCCGGCCAATTTCCATTTCCCTTGATCTCTTTGCAATGTTACAATTTGATATTGTCCACTTTTCGCCCGCTCATATACATATAAAATTTTATGCTCTTCATCATATGACATTTTCGTTTCTGAATGAAAAGAAAACGGCGCTTCTTTTGCTGGAAGTAAATATTCACCACTTTGTTTATCACTTCTACTATTTTCATCTGTAAATACTTGAAGGAAATTCTCTGTAAAATACGGTGATAACGTTTCTATCATCTTATTCATCGGCAATTGCTTCCCACGAATTGAAAATTGGGTTTCATAGCCTTTTTGTATCGTTGTAAACACTTCTTCCCGATCGACTTTCACTTCCTCTTTTCCTAAAACAGTTGTAACACTATAACCAACTAGAAAGGCAACGCATACAAATAGAACTAACCATATTCCATATTTCCTCATTATTTCACCTTCCTTTTAAGAGAACTTGTCTTTGTAGTATTCATTGTAACAATGATTATGCAAAGAAAGGGCTGGTTTCGTTCGTAAAATCTTTACAACGATAGACAGCATTTTCATCACCATTTTCACTATTACCAATTTATGATAAAAACAAACAAAAAATGCACGAATCTCTTCGTGCATTAAAATAAAACATCTTCTTCATATAAATATTCATACGATAAATCTATAAATAAAAAGTTTTCATCATCAATTGGGAAAGAAAATGTTCGTACCATCTCACCGGTTTCAATATCAGCATATAAATCTGAAAGTCTTGCCTTATTCTCAAAACGCATTTTCATGATATTTTCTAAAAAATACGGACGCCAACTCCAGTTCTTCATATAATACTCAGGCATCACAATCCATTCCCCATCTTTTTTCATAACGTTTCCTGATTGTTGGAAACCATCTTCGTTACAAATAAATATGCGAAAACTACATTGTGATACACTTTGGCTAAATTGTAATAACCAATCATTTATATCTTCATTCTTTTTCTGTTTAGCTAGAACATCACCAATTCGATCACGTAACATTTCTGTTAAATTATAAATCTTTTGTAACTTTTTCTTCTCATGTTGAATAAATTGATGACACTCATTACCAAGTCGTTCTTTCAAAACGTTCGTTTCAATAAAATCAGGTAAGCATTCTTTCAAATAATTTCCTTGATAGTATCTACCACCGTTTTTCCAAGCATATTGTAGTTGATAAAAAGCATCTATTTCTTCATATAACAATGTCGCACCAATTCTTCTAGCAAGTAATGATAAAGAATATAAAATATCTTGATAAGATTGTAAAAGTGCAGTTTGCCTTAAGTTTGTTAAATCTACTTTTAAAATATCCGGTGCTAACACGCTAATACGTTCTAAATTACTTGTACCTGTTCCGACTTTATTAATCGAAATTTGAATACCATATGTACGATAATACATAAGCAAATGATTAAATTGCTCTATATCTTCTTTACATTCATGTTCTGTAATCTCTAAAACAATGTGTTTCAAATTTAAACCTTGCTCTTCATACATCAATAAAAGTTGAAGTAAACTTTCATCATCATCGTTCATTAATACGTTAGCATTTCGATGTATAAATAATAATAGTTGTTGATCACTTTCTAAATAACGATTTAAAGCTTTTTCTACTATAATGTTATCCGCTTCCAGTTGAAACTCACTTGGAATAGAATCATCATGAAAGAAAGAAGCTAAACTTTGTATGCCCTCTTCTGTTTGAATGCGTCCTACTACTTCATATCCAATTACAGTATGCTCATCAGCACTAAAAATAGCTTGATAATAAGGAAGGACTTTATCCAAGTTACTCATTACATCTAATGCATCTATCAACGTGCTTCCCTCCCTTTACTTTTCAAAAATTATAACATGATATTTACGGAAAAATAATAAAAAATCCCTTCAGTTTTCCTGAAGGGATTAGAGGGGTAAAATGCTAAGGGGAATTAGCAATTCTACTATGAAGAAAAAAGAGGTCTTAAATATAACGTATATATGACCTCTTGTAAACACCTTTCTTTCATGTGTCACAATTCCGTCACATTTAACCATGGAAAAATGAATCAAACATCCATTTTCTCATCCCTTTTAAAATGGATATTGATGCAAATGTTGTCCTCCATCCATTGTCATGCAAGTTCCATTTATGTACGCAGCTTCATCTGAACATAAATAATAAGCTAGACCTGCGATTTCTTCTGGCGTACCCAGCCTTCCAAGCGGAACACTTTGTATCGTACGCTTAGCCATTTCTTCTGAAATCCATAATTTATCAGCACCACCCGTACGTTCAATTGGTCCTGGCGCGATAGCATTAACTCGTATTCCATATTTACGTCCCCACTCTACAGCAAGCGTCTTCGTCATTGCTAATACTCCAGCCTTCGCTGCAGCCGAATGAATAACTCCTGGACCTGCATCCCATGCATATGTTGCTACCATGTTAATGATATTCCCTTTTATCCCTTTTTCAATCCAATATTTTCCGACAGCCTGGCTACAGTAAAATGTACCATTTAACACAATATTAATGACCGAATTCCAGCCATTTACGGATAAATCTTCTGCTGGACAAATAAAGTTTCCAGCTGCATTATTTATTAAAATATCAATTCGTCCAAACTTCTCATCAATCTGTTCAATCATTTTCTGAATATCATCCGTATTTCTTACATCCATTTGTACAGGTAATATTTGTCCTGGAAATTGTTCAATTTCCAACTTTGTTTCCTCTAGTTTTTCCTTTGTACGTCCTGTAATAACAACTCTTGCCCCTTCTTTTGCAAAACGAATCGCCATTCCTTTTCCCATTCCGCTTGATCCACCTGTTATAATAACTACCTTTTCTTTCACATACATCCCCTCCAAAAAATGAATATACATTCATTTTATCATTTTATTTAATAGAAATCTTTATATTTTTAAATTTTTCTGATATTTTAACGTAAAGAGGTTTATTTCATTCGTCTTTTTTCGTAATCTATACTATTTTTTTATTATTTAAAATATATTTTAAATAAACTGAAAGGAGATTTGAGTAACCTGTAAATGTAACGAACACATACGATATAAGTCAAATAGGTATACTCATATTTTTATGAAGAAAATTACAAGAAGAGATTTTTTAAAAGCTGGAATGCGCACTTGTCTATATTCATTTATAACCACTGGCATTGGATACTATTACGCTAAATATATTGAGCCTCATTTACTCTCTTTGACAGAGCATACACTTACATCACAGCTCATACCTAAAAGTTTTCATGGTATGAAGATTCTCCAATTTAGCGATTTACATCTCGGATACTATTTCTCTCTCCAACATTTATCTCAAATCGTTTCTAAAATTAATGCTGTAAATCCTGACATTGTTCTTTTTACTGGTGATCTCATTGATAATTATCAAACATATACTGACACTCCTTTCGTTGCATCCATTTTAAAAAATATACAAGCACCCTTCGGTAAATTTTCTATTTATGGTAACCATGATCACGGCGGATATGGAACGGAATACTATGAACACATCATGCGTGAATCTGGATTTGAACTGTTACTAAATAGTGAAAAGAAAATTCGTCTACTGGATAATAGTGAAATTTCAATTTTCGGTCTTGATGATATACTACTAGGCAAACCCAAAATAGAGGAGACACTACATCACGCGAGGCAAAACACTTATAACATTGTTCTTGTTCACGAGCCAGATATTGCACCCAAAATTGCTACATATCCAGTTAACTTACAGCTTTCTGGTCATAGTCATGGTGGACAAGTCCAAATTCCTTTTGTAGGTGCTATTATTACCCCATCACTTGCTAAAAACTATGTAGAAGGTTTCTATACGATTCAAGATTTATCTCTCTATGTAAATCGAGGCCTTGGAAGAACACGTGTCCCATTCCGATTTATGTCAAAACCTGAAATTACGATTTTCACGCTCCAACATTCGTAATAATTCGCCTATTTTCTTACATATCCTTTCTTGTACGCGCTCATCCACGTTTCGTTTACCATATGATAAAAGTGAGTCCAATAAAGGAGGTTTGTTCATGTATCCATATTATCAACCAATCCCAGTCCGTTCAGCACCTATTGGTCCAGTAGGCGACTCACGCTTCTTTCCGTTTTTTGGCGTTCCATTTTTAGCTGGCATTGCTGGTGGACTGCTCGGCGGAGCATTAGCTTTCGGTCCTAGACCGTATTACCCACCATATCCACCACCTTTCCCCCCGCCAACACCTTATCCTTGTTATGGTGGACCTTGTCAACAACCATACTATTATTAATGTACTGCAACAATTCTACTAATGTTATCCCCTTTCTTAACCGATTCATGATCCATTAATATGCTTACAATAAAAACTATTCTCTCTACGTATCCTTCTATTTAGAGAACGTATAATATGTAGGGAACAAAGTAAAAAACCTCTTTTTTAAGAGGTTTTTTACTTTGTTCCCATTATTCAGCATCCGTGTTTTGATACGCCATCTTAAACAACTTCACTTGGCTATCAATTTCTTCTGCACTACTATTAATAACATAGTAGTAGTCACCAGATTTATTTTGTTCACGCGTTTTCACATTATCAGCTAATGTAAGCTGTAAAATCGCCTTAATTCTCGCTTTCATTTCAATATCTAATATTGGGAAAGAAATTTCTACTCGCTTCTCCATATTTCGCGTCATCCAGTCAGCTGAAGATAAGTATATTTTCTCTTCTCCATTATGATGGAAATAATAAATTCGACTATGTTCTAAATATCTCCCTACAACACTAACTACCCGAATATTTTCACTTACATTTGGAATACCAGGCCTTAAACAACATGTTCCTCGAACAATAAGCTCTACCTTTACTCCAGCTTGTGATGCTTCATACATTTTTTTTATTAATGGTTTATCTGTTAATGAATTCATCTTAGCGATAATATATCCATTTCCATATTGCCTATGATAACGGATTTCTTCATCTATTAAATCCATAAATTGCTCTCTTATATCAAATGGTGCAACCGATAAATGATGAAAATGCGGCTTTGTTGTATAACCACTCAAATAATTAAAGAAATTTGTTGCATCGACCCCAAAGTCTTTTCGTGATGTAATATACCCAAAATCAGTATATAACTTTGCAGTTGCGTCATTATAATTTCCAGTCCCAAGATGTACGAACCTTTCAATTTTTCCGTTTTTTCTTCGTACAACTAGCGTAATTTTACTATGTGTTTTCAAGTGGCTTACACCGTAAATAACGTGACAGCCTGCCTTTTCTAATTCTTTAGCCCAATGCACATTATTTTCTTCATCAAATCTTGCCTTTAATTCAACTAATACCGTCACTTGTTTTCCTTTTTCAGCCGCTACCTTTAGCGCCTGAATAATCGGCGAATCTCCACTTACTCTATATAATGTTTGTTTGATCGCAAGTACATTCGGATCGTCTGCCGCATCACGGACAAAATCAACTACTGGCTGAAACGATTCAAAGGGATGATGTAATAAAATATCATGCTCAATTGCTTTTTCAAATACATCTTCCGCGTCCCCTAAGTCTTGAGGTCTTTGTGGAATAAGAGCCGGATATACAAGATGCTCATATAAAGGCGCTAGTTTTTTATATAAAGAAAATAGACATGTTAAATCTAACGGTCCATCCATTATATACACATCTTCATCTTTTACTTCCAACACCTCATATAATAGTGCTAATACTCTTTCATCAATATGCTCTTTTCCAACTTCTAAACGTACAGCAGCTCCCCACTTACGCTTCTTTAATTCTTTCTCAATTACCTTTAATAAATCCCTCGCACCTTCTTCATGAATTGTTAAATCCGCATTACGTGTAATACGAAAACGAGTAACAGATGATACTTTATACCCTGTAAATAATTTATGAGTAAAACCACTAATTACATCTTCTAACAAAATAAATTTATGCTTTTGCCCTTCACTCGGTAAAAATATAAAACGTTCGAGTAATGACGGAACTTGTACAATTCCTAACTTCGTGCGATTTTCTTCCTCCACTTGTTTCTCATCATATAAAAGAGTAGCTAAATTCAAACTTTTATTTAATAACATCGGAAATGGACGATATGCATCGATAGCTACAGGTGTTAAGACTGGGAAAATTTGCTCATCAAAATACTCTTCTATAAATTCTCTCTGTTCTTTCGTCAAATCATGGAATGTTAAACGCTCAATCCCCTCTTGATCCAGCGCTGGCAACACATAATTTTTAAACGTATTATATTGTACAGTCATTAATTCATGGGCCTTTATCGCAATTTTATTTAATTGCTTTTTGGGTGTTAAGCCAGCCTTATTTTCTGGTTGGTTAAACCCCGCACTCACTTGATCCTTCAATCCTGCCACTCGTACCATAAAGAATTCATCTAAATTTGAGCTAAAAATGCTAATAAACTTTAATCTTTCCAAGAGCGGATTCGTTTCGTCCTGTGCTTCTTGTAGTACACGTTCATTAAATGCTAACCAACTTAATTCTCGATTATTATAATAAGCTGTATCATTTAAATTTACTATGTTCCCCTTAGATAATTCCATTCTCTTCACACTTCCCCTTGAAACTTTTTTACTATAATTTAGTTACTTTCATTTTAGCAAATTACAATATTATAAAGTGTAAATTTTTCGTAAAGACATCCGTACAACTTAGTGTTTTGATTCGAAGAATAAGTTAATAGTTGTTTTCAATACTCTTTCCAGCTGCTTTTTTTGCTTTTCAGCTTGCACTTTTTCCGCTAATGCCGCTTGCTCACATACAATTTTAAATGTTAATCCTTCTTTGCTTTCTGTTATAGATATCGATTCAACAAGCGATCTTTGTCTTATATTTAGAGCTGCTGAAAATTGTAAAACAGCCCCTAATAGGCGAATTTTTTTTTGTTCGTTTTTATCAAACCATCCTTCAAATGGAGACAAATATTGTTTGAATAACATTTTTGATTTATAAGACGCAATAAGCGCTAATCTAACTCGCTCTTTATGCACCATACCATCAATTGTTTTATTCGCTAGTAAATAAAACGTATGTAGGCGGCTCGCTTCTTCGTCTATATATTTACCTATATTAAACACTTTCGCTGCTTGGTGAAATACTTCCCAGTCTTTCACTGACATAGAAATTAGCCCTGTTTCTTCAAGCTGTTGACAAATCAACCTTCCATGTTTAATAAGCTGCATTACAAATTCCATATCCATTTCATATTCATGTGATAATAAATACAAACTTTCTTCCACAACGTTCGGATAATATGAAATCCCCAAATCTTTTGTCAACTCTTCATAGAAAACGCCTTCTCGTAACCCTTTTCTACTTAATACAAATGCTGGTGCCTCTATAACATTAACAAGCGTATGAAAAACTTCGATTGCTGGAATAATTGTATCTGCTCGATCTTTTGCCAATCCTTCCAATTTTTGAAGTTCTATGAACGACAATGATTCCAATTCTTCTTTCACATTTTTAATATCTTCTTCTTTCATCTTATATAAATGTACCCCTGCTATAGGATAACAAATTAAATTTTGATGGATTTTCACTAAGTTTCTCGCACTACCACCAATTGCAATAAGAGGTAATTTCTTATCAATTAACCATGGTAATGTTCGAAATTGATATTCTAAGTACGTTTGAATCTTTTTCAACTCATCTTCATTAGGTATATCCCCCTTAATGAATTGTTGCTTTAAAGAAAGTGCTCCAAAAGGAAAGCTATGATACTCTAAAATCTCTCTATTTCGAAAGTATGTAACTTCTGTACTTCCTCCACCAATATCTACTGTAATTCCTTCAGAGAACGAAGTTGAATTCATAACTGCTAAATAGCCGTAACGCGCTTCCTCATATTCTGATAATATTCTAAGAGTAAAGTCTGTTTGTCCTTCAACAAGCTTTTTAATAGCCTCTTGATTCTCAGCCTGTCTAATTGTTGCTGTTGCAACACAAAGTACATGATGCAACTGGTGGAATCGTGTACTTTCTTGAAATTGAAATAATGTTTGTAACAATACCTCTATTCCTTCTTCAATCAATACACCATCGATTAAGTAATTCCTTAACCGAGCAACCACTTTCGTATTTTCAATCTCCTTATAAAAACCTCCGTTTTGCTTTTCATAAATAACTAAACGCATTGTATTAGATCCTATATCTATAATGGCATATTGCTGCTTTAATATTTCTTTCAAACTTCTCACTCTTTCATTATCAAATTTCTAAAACACATTCTATTACTATTATACAAAATAGTTGTTTTTTGTAACAATATTGCTTTAATATTGAAAATATATACAATCACTTTTTGCATATAATAAAAACCTCTTTTATTTATGTTATAATAATGAAAAATTGAAAGGAGATTCAATATGAAACCTTCACAACCACAATCTCAATTACAAAACCAACATTCTATTAATCGACTAGCTCAATCTATTTTCGTTGTGAATCGTCATGCTAAAGCTGCAACTAATCCGAAGTATTTATATTGGTTAAAAAAGACGGCTTTAGAACGCTTAATTGCTGAAAAAAAAGCTATTAAAGAAGGATTACATTTTTCTAGAAATCCACGTTTTAGCCAACAACAATCTGATGTTCTTATACGTTTAGGTGATTATTTTTTCCATATCCCTCCTACAAAAGAAGATTTTCGAATCCTACCACATCTTGGTCATCTTGAATCCTCCTATCGAAACCCGAAAACAAACTTATCTTTAACAGTAGCAAAAAAGACACTTCAAGATTATATTGGTCCTGAAGCACTGAAACAAGAAAAAAAATTAAGTGAACCTGTCCCATGGTATAGTCGTACTTATACAAAAAAATAAAACAGTTTGGCCAATTATAGGCCAAACTGTTTTATTTTTTCTCTTCTTTAATTTTAATATTTGCTTGTTTATAAAAAGCTATTTTTTCTGTATTATAAGTTTTTGTAAATTCATTAAACTTGTCTTTTTCTGATTCAATATCTTTATAAGACTGATTTACGACTTTTACTTTTTCACTAATATCTTTTAATTTTGTACCTTTATCTTGTAACATTGTATATAATTCTTTTTCTTGTTTTAACGATTTATTATAGCTATCATACATCTTGTTAAACGAATCGTGTCGTTTCTCATATGTGCTTTTCACTTTATCCGCTTGATCTTTCAATTTCTTATCTTCAATTTTCTTCACATATTTATCTGCTGACTTCACTTCTTCTTGTGCCTTATTTAAAGATTCTTTTTCTTTTTTAAGCACTTTTTCTCGTTCATCTGTATTTTTCACTGCTTGGTTCAGTTTTTCCTTAACAGTTTGATTATTATCTTTTCCTTCTTGAACAATCTGGTTATATAATTCTTGTCCCTCTTTTTCTAAAGTTTCAAGTTTCTTCGCATCTTCAAACATTGTTTTTTCTTGCTTTGCAGCATTTTCAAATGAAACATATAATTCCTCTTCTGGTTTCGGTCCAAAACAACCCGCCAGTAAAGTCATTGATAATGCAGTTACAATTGCTAATTTACTATACTTCAACATCTTTTTCCTCCTACTTATATACGATCATCGTGTAAAAAGCTATGAAATTATTTATCCTTTTATTAACTCCACACTCGCACCTTTTTACGAAAATCATTCATATTATTTATAATGCTTGTACAAATTGTATTACTCAAAATTACATTTTTGAACTAAATAACAGTTTCATATCTACCTTTTACTTGGCACTTTTTAAAACCTGTTTATACTATGTATTACATAAAAGTACAACGGAATTCATCACAGCCATAATAATTTGGAGAACAACGGTAATAATTCACCTGATAAAAGATGTTCGTTGTTCCGTCACGTCTATCATTCTATCATTCCCTTTCCGCTTTCTATCAAATAATCTCTTTGTTCATTTTACACAGTGTAAATGTCATCTTGCAACAACTTACAATTATTCTTGTCATTCCCTAAAAAGGAAAAGTGTAGAGCATGCTTTCCTCTACACTTTAAAAATGAAACACATTGTGCAAAATGCATTGACACATCCAACATAATTATATGCTTATTCCATATATTTTTAAAGACTTTTATTACAATAAAAGTTCTTTTTGTAATAAAAGTCAAAAGAATGTTACATTCAAAAACTTCTTCATATCATATTTCTTTAAATCAAAGTTTCACTGATTTCCTTACAAATCCCTATGCTGATACAATTGATTTTGTGCTTTTCTTAACAATTCTTCAAAAGTTTTCCCTTCTATTGGATAACTAGCAGCTCCAAATAATAGAGTCATACTTAACAAGCCATTTTCTATTTCACTTTCAATATTTTCCATTAATCTGTTTGTTATTGTCGACTTTTCATGTCCGTTATCAATCGCCACAATAACATACTTATTTTCATCCCATCTAGTAACGACATCCCCTTTACGAATTGTCTTTACAATCGCGCTCTCCAATTTTTGTACTAACGCCTCCAATTTTTTTTCTTGCACTGTTTCTTTTAGTTCTTTCCATTCTTTCATAGAAAGAATGTACACTGTAATATTATGAGAATCCCGTTCTGATAAAGCAGCTACTTTCTCAAAGAAATCAACTACAAAATCATTACTTGCCATTCCTCCTCCTTCCGTATCCATACGACCACTCGCTCTTTTATCATACCAATGCCCAAAATAATAACTGAGTACCATTTGCAATATATAAATAATAAAGACGGTATAAAATGATCGCGAATCCAGTTTTGTAATTACATCCTGAAGCGCAATCCATTCTGTAACTGCCACTGTATTCCCAAGTAATAATCCACTAATTTTCCCTTTATGTTTCATATTTCTCCTCCTTTCTATACCAATATATGTTTCTATAACAATTATGTTTTTCCACAAAATAAAAAATGTACATATTGAGTGTACATTTCCGCTTAAGCTTGTCTACCATCTCTATTCTATTTCATATATATACTATATATCGTTTTAGAAAGGTGGTGACCTATATGCTACAAAAAGAAAATCTATCAGATATTATACGTTTACTAGCCGGTTTTCTGTTATCGTTAAAATTACTATTTAATTCTTTCGGAGTGAACTTTATTTCAAACGATCAAATTGACGCTATTGTAAATGTTGTTTCCTTTCTGTTCATTCTATATTTTGGTTATAAAAATAATTATGTAGGAAAAAAAGGAATCGAGCAAAAAAAAGTACTCAAAAAGCACAACCTTCACTAAAAAAGGAACCTTTCATACAGGTTCCTTTTTTTCATTGCCGCACAACAACTTCATTTGTTTGCAGTGGACCATATGGTACTCCGTTATATTGAAATGTATATGTAGCCTGAAATAATGCATTTTTGAGTGCTTTATCTTTATTTGCTTTTATTTTACAAATTAATTCTACCTTTTCATTGGGTAATAAATTATCGATTCGCCACCTTACAAGTTGGAATAGAAACTCACTTACCCCCTTATCTGCCTTTAATGAATTGGGGATATATGCAAAATAATCGCGAATCATATGACTTACTACAACTCGTGAAATCATTTCCGTTCCTTTATTTTCAACTTCAATTCGAATAATAAGTATGTCGTTTACATCATAGGTCAGTTCATATGAAAATTTTTCTTTATACATACTACGGATTTGTAATGTAACTGCTACATTAGGACATTCGTTTTCCTTTTTTGATCCATCAATCCATAATACCGGTTGTAGCGGTATTGAACGCCTTCCTTGATCCGAAATTCGTTTCCATATTTTCATAATAATATTCACCCCATTTCAGATGCATCATCTATACGACCTTACTCTGCCTCTCTACCCAATATTAATAATGCTTGTTACAAACGCTATATAGTTATTACACTTCCTTTTATCCTATTCGACAATGTAAAGAAAAAACCATTTTTCCTCTGTTAACAGACGGTATTCTTACTGAAATATTTTTTTACAATTTCCTTCATTGACTTTATACCACCATTAAGTATTACTCACTCTTTCGCTGTCCATACAACAGAATATTTTGACGGATGAAAAAGTTTGCCTTTTAGTCAAATTTGACTATAATATTCTTTATGGCTTGTGCACTTGTGTAAATTGATTTGAAAGAACTGTCCTTTACATTTTTATGCGCTGCACTCAAAACTTAATATAGTTTACTTATTTTTAAAGGAGGGTTATATTTGGAATCTCAATTATCAAAAAAAGACTCCAACAAGACAAAATTTGTTGTTGCTGGTTTACTACTTGGTATTTTAATGGCGGCAATGGATAATACAATTGTTGCAACAGCAATGGCAACGATCGTTGGAGACCTAGGAGGATTTGACAAGTTCGTTTGGGTCACATCTGCATATATGGTAGCAACAATGGCAGGTATGCCTATATTCGGAAAACTTTCTGATATGTACGGACGGAAACGTTTTTATATCGGTGGCCTCATTCTTTTCTTATTCGGTTCTGCGCTTTGCGGAACAGCATCTAGTATTGAGCAGTTAAGTATTTATAGAGCAATTCAAGGGATTGGCGGGGGCGCTCTTATGCCTATTGCCTTCACAATTATGTACGATATATTCCCACCAGAAAAACGCGGAAAAATGACAGGACTATTCGGTGCCGTTTTCGGGACATCTAGTGTGTTCGGTCCTTTATTAGGTGCTTATATTACAGACTATATAAGTTGGCACTGGGTCTTCTATATTAATATTCCATTAGGGCTTATCTCCTTCTTCTTCATTACTAAATACTACAGTGAATCTCTAGAATTTAGAAAACAAAAAATTGATTGGGCTGGCGCTATTACACTTGTTATTAGTATCGTTTGCTTAATGTTCGCCTTAGAACTTGGTGGTAAAGAATATGCATGGAATTCCACTGTAATTATCGGTTTATTTACAACAGTTGTTATTATGCTCATTATTTTCTTCTTCGTAGAACGAAAAGCAACGGAGCCTATCATTTCTTTCCATCTCTTTAAAAAACCTTTATTCGCAGCTAGCCAAGGCGTTGCCTTTTTCTATGGTGCCGCTTTTATTATCTGTACAGTTTATATTCCAATCTTCGTTCAAGGTGTTCTCGGCGGTTCAGCCTCTAATGCTGGATTAATTTTAACACCTATGATGGTTGGCTCTGTAATTGGAAGTCAAACAGGTGGACAGTTAGCTTCACGAACAAGTTATCGTAACATCATGATCGTATCTGGCGTTTTCTTTGTAATTGGTATTTATTTATTAAGCACTTTAACGATGGATACACCTCGTCTACTTGTAACACTATTTATGGTTCTCACTGGACTTGGAGTTGGTTTCTCGTTCTCAGTTTTAAGTATGTCTTCTATTCACAAGTTAGAAATGCGAGACCGTGGTTCTGCTACATCAACAAACTCATTCTTCCGTTCACTCGGTATGACTCTTGGTGTAACAATTTTCGGTACCATTCAAAATCATATTTTTACTAATAAATTAAGCACGGTGTTCCCTCCTGAACTAGCTAAATTAGCTCCACAGGGCGGAGACACAAGTTTCTTATTATCACAAGGTGCTACCGAGAAGATGCCACCTGAAATATTAACTGGTATTAAAGAGGCTCTCGCTACATCTATTGCCAGCACATTCTTCTGGGCACTTATCCCGGCTGTGCTAAGTATTATTTGTATTTTACTTATGGGAAATGAACGACTATTTACAGGTCCAAAAACGAAACAAAAA
Source organism: Bacillus cereus (assembly GCF_007678085.1). Classification (GTDB taxonomy): domain Bacteria; phylum Bacillota; class Bacilli; order Bacillales; family Bacillaceae_G; genus Bacillus_A; species Bacillus_A cereus_BE. Next base: position 643,983 of record NZ_VEDW01000004.1, read on the forward strand.
CAAAAGCAAGTAAGTTAGTATAGAAAATAGAAACGGCATACCCTTTATGAAAAAGGGTATGCCGTTTATAATATATAAAGTAAATCTTTGATCAGTAAGGAACCATTCCCACTGGTTATTATCCCTCACCAATCGGGATAAAGTTTCTATATACAGGAGAAAGAAACAGTAAACAAAAACATAGACAAAAGTGTGCATATATAGCAAAAAAGTAATTATGAAACAATATAAACCAAAAGAATTTTCAGAAATGCTTAATGTCTCTGTTAAGACATTGCAAAGGTGGGACAACCAAGGTGTTTTACCTGCTTACCGAAACCCAAAAGGAAGAAGATATTATACAGAAGAACAGTATAAGGAATATATGGGGATTCAAGAAGAACTTGTTCAGGATTTAATATCTATCATTCATGTATTTAGCTGTAGAATATATGGGTTGAGAAAATACAAAAAGAAAATGTCGGAGGATGGAGACTTATGAAAAGAGCATATTTAATAGAAATCAAACCGACAACTGAACAAATTAGTAAAATCCGTCAAACTATTGGGGTGTGTCGATATGTATATAACCTGTATATCTCTAAAAATAAAGAGGCATATGAGTCGGAGGAGAAATTTCTTAGTGGCTATGACTTTTCCAAATGGCTGAACAATATTCATACAAAAGAGTGTGACCAGTGGATTAAAGAAGTGTCGAGCAAAGCGGTAAAACAAGCGATTATGAATGGAGATAAAGCTTTTAAGCGGTTTTTTAAAGGTTTATCTAAGTTTCCACGATATAAAAAAAAGAGGAAGCAAGATGTGAAGTGCTACTTTCCGAAAAACAACAAAACAGATTGGACAGTAGAAAGACATAGAGTCAAAGTTCCTACAATTGGTTGGGTAAGGTTAAAAGAATATGGATATATCCCTAAAAATGCAACTGTAAAAAGTGGCACAGTATATCAAAGAGCAGGAAGATATTTTGTATCTGTACTTTGCGAATTGGAAGAAATGGCAACAAAGTTAGCACTCAATAAAATAGGTCTAGGGATTGATTTAGGAGTGAAGGATTTTGCTACACGTAGCGATGGGATCGTTCATGAAAACATCAACAAAACAATGAAAGTAAAAAAGATAGAAAAACGGTTAAAACGTGAACAACGCTCTTT
>NZ_VEDW01000050.1:0-238 GCF_007678085.1 Bacillus cereus
GGAGGATTAGCTCAGCTGGGAGAGCACCTGCCTTACAAGCAGGGGGTCGGCGGTTCGATCCCGTCATCCTCCACCATTTAGCCGACTTAGCTCAATTGGTAGAGCAACTGACTTGTAATCAGTAGGTTGGGGGTTCAAGTCCTCTAGTCGGCACCAGAAATCATGGCGGTTGTGGCGAAGTGGTTAACGCACCGGATTGTGGCTCCGGCATTCGTGGGTTCGATTCCCATCAGTCGCC
>NZ_VEDW01000051.1:0-237 GCF_007678085.1 Bacillus cereus
TTGGAATGAAGTCGTTATCCAGAAAACTTGCTTTCGATGTATATGATTCTTCAGTTACAACAACTTGAATGCCTACAATATTTGCTTTGTATGTAATCATTTGAATCAGTAAACTATATGGGATATGACAAAACGATTGGTTATTTCTTTTTCCCATATTCGTTTCTTGTTTCCAACTTTTGTTTTGACCAATAACGATTTTACAAACTTCTTCTTCTTGAGCTAGTTTTACGATAT
>NZ_VEDW01000052.1:0-237 GCF_007678085.1 Bacillus cereus
TTCCACAAAGTCTTGCCCTTGTCATATAATTTTTTAACAGTATTTTTTATATAATTCTTTTCAGACTTATCAATCCCTTGTTCAGTTTCACATTCTAAATATTTTTCAAAAAAAGCTTTAGTTTCACTTAGCGGAATATCTGCTTTATATTTTTTATAATAATCCCATGCTTTTTCCTTGAAAATTTGTTGATCTATTTCACTTTTATCTACTGCTTCTTTAATTATTTTTTTATTA
>NZ_VEDW01000053.1:0-234 GCF_007678085.1 Bacillus cereus
ATTTCAGATATATCACGAAAACTCAATGCATATCTTAGATAGTAGCCAACGGCTACAGTGATAACATCCTTGTTAAATTGTTTATATCTGAAATAGTTCATACAGAAGACTCCTTTTTGTTAAAATTATATTATAAATTCAACTTTGCAACAGAACCTTAAAAACATATTGTTAGAGGCTCAATGACACAACTATTAATTTTATCACATCTATAATATAACAAAATAACAAAGA
>NZ_VEDW01000054.1:0-232 GCF_007678085.1 Bacillus cereus
TGGAAGACGTCTTTTATTTTCAAGTAACGTTTTTGATGAAGTTTTTCTATCCTTTTAGAAGTAAAAGGTCCTTCATTCGTTTGTTTTCCATTTCTAAGAATGCTTGTAAAATAACTCTTCATTTTGTTGTAAGATTGATTTATGCTTTTGACATATTTGCCCTTAACAAGGACAGGTTTCATACCTGTGTTTGTTACGATGGTTGCAAGGTTATCAATCCCTAAATCAATAC
>NZ_VEDW01000055.1:0-232 GCF_007678085.1 Bacillus cereus
CCTGTATTTCCCGCAGGAGTCGAGTGTCCTACGCTCCATTCCACCCTGTTTCCAACATTGTTTTCACAATCAACAAAAAACCTGAACGATTAAAAGTGAGAAACTCTCAATCGTTCAGGTTTATCATTAGCTGAATTACTTATGTCCCAGCCTGATTCGGATATCTCGTTGACTGGAATACTGATGTCTCAGCTCTTTTTTACTTAGCGGTCTTTACGATTAACATTTTCAT
>NZ_VEDW01000056.1:0-230 GCF_007678085.1 Bacillus cereus
TTCGGTTTTGAGTAGGGATGTTATGAGTCGGAGTGTGACTGGTAAGGATAAGTGATTGGGATTGGGAGTTTGAGTGAATTGGGTAATGGGATGAGGAGGGGTAGTGGAATGAGTGGTGTAGGTGGAAGAGTGTTAGAGTTAAGGGTAGGGGTAAAGGTATTTGGGGGAGAAGGAGGTATGTGGAGGTTGGATTGGAATTTGTGGGGTAGGGAGACGTGATAGGGGGAGTT
>NZ_VEDW01000057.1:0-230 GCF_007678085.1 Bacillus cereus
TGATGAACAGGGACGCAGTTTTATCGATGACGTGAAGGAAGGAGATCTGTGGTACTTCCCGTCAGGCCTGCCGCACTCCATTCAGGCGCTGAAAGAAGGCTGTGAATTCCTCTTGGTTTTTGATGACGGTTCTTTCTCAGAAAACAGCACATTCCAAGTGACTGACTGGCTCGCCCACACACCGCTTGATGTCATCGCCAACAACTTCGGGGTTTCAGAAAAAGACCTCG
>NZ_VEDW01000058.1:0-229 GCF_007678085.1 Bacillus cereus
GTAGATTAACAGGGAAAGGGGGTGTGTGTCTTGTAACTTGAGGACCAGGGACATGAAATTTAGCGAGAGGTCTTGTTAGTGGGAATGGGGAGAGTGATGGGGTTGTTGGTTTAGGTGGTGGAGTTGGAGGTACGGATGGATTAAAAGGTAGAGATGAATGTATGGATAATGGTGCAGTATTGGAACGAATGAGAAAATATAGGGTAGAAGTAGAGGATGGTGATAATGT
>NZ_VEDW01000059.1:0-227 GCF_007678085.1 Bacillus cereus
GGTGCGGCTGGATCACCTCCTTTCTATGGAGAATTGATGAACGCTGTTCATCAATATAAGTTTCCGTGTTTCGTTTTCGTTTAGTTTTGAGAGTTCAATTAAGTATTGACTCTTAAATGAGGATATGATATAAATAAATCCTGCAATTTGTATGGGCCTATAGCTCAGCTGGTTAGAGCGCACGCCTGATAAGCGTGAGGTCGATGGTTCGAGTCCATTTAGGCCCA
>NZ_VEDW01000005.1:0-212672 GCF_007678085.1 Bacillus cereus
GGATCAAACTCTCCAATAAAGTTAGTTTGTCTAGCATCTAAAAATAAAAATTGACGTTTCACGTTGTTTGTTTCGTTTAGTTTTCAAAGTTCAACATCGCGTTTCAGCGACTTTTATAATATATCATAGTATATTATTTTCGTCAACAAGTTTTTTAAGATAACTTGTATCTCTCATTTGCTGACTCTGCCTATTATATAGACTTTCTCTTTTCTATGCAAGTATTATTATAAAAAAATAAAGAGGGGAGAAATTCCCCCTCTTATTCTTCTGAAGAAACTTCTTCGCTCGTTTCTTCCTCATCATCTTTTTGTGCTTTTGCTACCGTCGCTACCTCTTGCTCATCCTCTAATCGAATTAGACGAACACCTTGTGTATTACGTCCCATTTGAGAGATTTGATCAACTGGCATACGAATAATAACACCTGCTGCCGTAATTAACATAATATCTTCTTCACCTGTTACAGATTTAACAGCTACTAATTTACCGTTTTTATCTGTAATATTACAAGTCTTCAGACCTTTACCACCACGGCTTTGTAAACGGTATTCATCAATTGGTGTACGCTTTCCATAACCATTTTTCGTTACAATTAGAACATTTACATCCTCTTCGACAATTTCCATACCTACAACTTGATCTTCATCACCTAATGTAATTGCTTTTACACCAGCCGCGTTACGTCCCATAGAACGCACATCTTGCTCGTTAAAGCGAATTAACATACCATTGCTTGTTCCTACAATAATATCCTTATCACCAGATGTTAAACGTACAGATATTACTTCATCCTCTTCACGAAGAGAGATTGCAATTAAACCATTCGTACGTATATTCGCAAATGATGAAAGTGGCGTTCTCTTAGAAATACCTTGTTTTGTTGTGAAGAATAAGAATTCATCGTCACCAAATTCACGAATTGGAATAATGGCATTAATCCATTCACCCTTATCTACACCTAATAAGTTAATAATAGGTATACCTTTTGCTGTACGACTATACTCTGGGATTTCATATCCTTTCGTACGGTATACTTTCCCCTTATTAGTAAAGAATAAAATGTGATCATGCGTAGAAGTAGTTAATAAATGCTCTACGAAATCATCATCATTTGTTCCCATTCCTTGCACACCACGTCCACCACGGTTCTGTGTTTTGTACGTAGAAGCTGGTAACCTCTTAATATAACCATTATGAGTTAACGTAATAGCGATGTTTTGCTCTGGAATCAAATCCTCATCTTCAATAAATTCCATGCCACCAATTGTAATTTCCGTTCGTCTCTTATCATTGAAGCGCTCTTTTACTTCCGTCAATTCTTCACGGATAATCTCAAGAACTTTCTCTTCATCTGCTAAGATTGCTTTTAATTCAGCTATTAACTTCATTAAGTCTTGATATTCTTGCTCAATTTTTTCACGTTCTAACCCTGTTAAACGTTGCAGACGCATATCTAAAATTGCTTGTGCTTGTTTCTCACTTAAACCGAAACGTTCCATTAAGCCTTGCTTTGCGATATCTGCTGTTTTCGAACTACGAATTAACGTAATAACTTCATCAAGATGATCTAGGGCAATTCTTAATCCTTCTAAAATGTGAGCACGTGCCTCTGCTTTTTCTAATTCATAAGCAGTACGTCGACGAATTACTACCTTCTGATGCTCCAAGTAATGATATAAATTTTGTTTTAAATTCAATACTTGTGGCTCTCCATTTACAAGAGACAACATATTAATACCGAAACTTGTTTGAAGTGCTGTATGTTTATATAGATTATTTAATAGTACATTGGCATTGGCATCACGGCGTACTTCCATAACAATACGCATACCGTTTCGATCTGACTCATCACGTAAATCCGTAATACCTTCAATTTTCTTGTCACGAACTAATTCTGCAATTTTTTCAATTAATCGCGCCTTATTAACTTGATAAGGTAGTTCAGTTACGAGAATAGATTGTTTGCCATTTGACTTCTCCTCAATTTCAACTTTAGCTCGAAGCATAATAGAGCCTCTACCTGTTTCATAAGCTCTTCGAATACCACTTCGTCCCAAAATTAAACCTGCTGTTGGAAAATCCGGTCCTGGAATAAACTCCATTAATTCCGCAATAGTAATGTCGGGATTATGACTTAATGCCAATACACCATCAATTACTTCACCGAGTTGATGTGGTGGAATATTTGTTGCCATACCAACCGCAATACCCGTCGTACCATTCACTAATAAATTAGGGAAACGCGCTGGCAATACAATTGGCTCTCTTTCAGAACCATCATAGTTATCTTGATAATCAATCGTATTTTTTGAAATATCACGTATTAATTCCATAGAAATCTTAGACATTCTTGCTTCTGTATAACGCATTGCTGCTGCTGAATCACCATCAACAGAACCAAAGTTACCATGCCCATCAACAAGCATATAACGTTGACTGAAATCTTGTGCCATACGTACCATCGTCTCGTAAACAGCTGAATCACCATGAGGGTGATACTTACCGATTACTTCACCGACAATACGCGCTGATTTCTTATACGCTTTATCAGCTGTAATTCCTAAATCATTCATCGCATATAAAACCCTACGATGCACAGGCTTTAATCCATCACGAACATCTGGTAATGCACGAGATACGATAACACTCATTGCGTAATCTAAAAATGAGGTACGCATTTCATGACTAATATTAATTTCTCGAATTCGTGCTTGTTGTTGATTGTCTGACATCAACGAGCACCTCCTCTTACATTTCCGTTACACATACATTGATTTATATGTAGAAGACAGGAATACTTAGATTCCTGTCATTACCCATTTAAATATCAAGGTTTTTCACGTATTTTGCATTTTCTTGGATAAAGTTACGACGTGGCTCTACTTTATCTCCCATTAAAATTTCAAATGTTTCATCCGCTTCAATTGCATCTTGAAGGGAAACTTGAAGTAATGAACGGACTTCTGGGTCCATTGTCGTCTCCCAAAGCTGAGTTGGATTCATTTCCCCTAGACCTTTATAACGCTGAATCCCTGGCTTAGGTTGCGCTGGTAATTCCGCTAAGATTTTTTCAAGCTCCTTATCGTTATAAGCATATTGAATTTTTTTACCTTGTTGTATTTTAAACAAAGGTGGCTGTGCAATATAGATATAACCACACTCAATTATTTGACGCATATAACGATAGAAGAACGTTAATAATAGGGTACGAATATGTGCACCATCAACATCGGCATCAGTCATAATAATAACTTTATGATAACGTGCTTTTTCAATATCGAAGTCTCCACCGATATTTGTACCAATCGCCGTAATAATTGTACGAACTTCATCATTTGATAAAATCTTATCTAAGCGTGCCTTTTCAACATTAATAATTTTACCCTTCAGCGGTAAAATTGCTTGGAAATGACGATCGCGCCCTTGTTTTGCAGATCCACCGGCAGAGTCACCCTCTACGATATAAATTTCACTAATTGCTGGATCTTTAGAAGAACAGTCTGCCAATTTCCCTGGTAAACTTGAAACTTCTAAAGCACTCTTTCGGCGAGTCAACTCACGAGCCTTTTTAGCTGCTACACGCGCACGCGCTGCCATCGTCCCTTTATCTATAATTTTACGTGCAACATTGGGATTTTCCAGTAAGAACTTTTCAAATGCCTCTGAGAATACTGACTCTGTGATCGTTCTTGCTTCACTATTTCCAAGTTTCGTCTTCGTTTGTCCTTCGAATTGCGGATTCGGATGTTTAATTGACACAATTGCTGTTAAACCTTCACGAACATCTTCACCAGTTAAATTACTATCCGCATCTTTTAAAATATTATTTTTACGACCATAATCATTGATCACACGAGTTAAGGCTGTTTTAAATCCTACCTCATGTGTACCACCTTCATACGTATGGATATTATTTGTAAACGAGTAAATATGATTTGTATATCCTTCGTTATATTGAAGCGCAACCTCAACTTGAATACCATCTTTTGATCCTTCTACATATACAGGTTCTTCATGGATTGGTTGTTTTGAGCGATTTAAATGCTCAACATATGATTTAATCCCACCTTCATAATGGAATTCTTTCTTTTGCTTATGTTCACGTTTATCTTCAATCGTTAATTTAATATTACGATTTAAAAATGCTAATTCACGCATACGAGTTGCTAACGTATCAAATTCGTATACTATTGTTTCCTGAAAGATTTCTGGATCTGGTTTAAATCGAGTTATCGTTCCCGTTTGATCTGTATCACCAATGACTTTTAAATCCGCAACCGGAATACCTCTTTCGTATTTTTGATAATGGATTTTACCTTCACGGTGTACAAATACCTCTAGTTCTGTTGATAGAGCATTTACTACAGATGCCCCAACACCATGCAAACCACCAGAAACTTTATAACCGCCACCGCCAAACTTACCACCAGCATGAAGAACGGTCATAATAACTTCTACAGCAGGACGTCCCATTTTTTCTTGTATCCCAACTGGAATACCACGTCCATTATCCGTTACACGAATACTATTATCTTCTTCGATACTAACGTTAATTTCATCACAATACCCCGCAAGTGCTTCATCAATACTATTATCGACGATTTCCCACACAAGATGGTGAAGTCCTTTTCCACTTGTAGATCCAATATACATCCCAGGGCGTTTTCGAACTGCTTCTAGTCCTTCAAGTACCTGTATCTGACTTTCATCATATGAATTTTCTTCCATCTGCTTTTGTTCCATTGACACAAAGATCACCTACTTTTCCATTTAAACAGGGGTTACGCCCTATCTATTTCACAATCTACCGTGCCGTTCGTTACATGAATTGTTTTCGCTTCTTTTAATGTTTCGTGTTCAATTCCGTCGACACTCGTCGTTGTCACAAATGTTTGCACTTTTCCTTGAATTGTATTTAACAGATGTGATTGACGATAATCATCTAATTCTGATAATACATCATCCAATAAAAGAATCGGATATTCTTTAACTTCTGAGTAAATCAATTCAATTTCAGCTAATTTTAGGGACAGTGCGGTTGTTCGTTGTTGCCCTTGCGAACCAAAGACTTGAACATTTTTACTATTAACGAAGAATTGTAAATCATCACGATGAGGACCAATTAAAGTCGTACCACGGAAAATTTCACGTTGTTTCACAGATTGAAAATTTTCATAGTATACTTCTTTTATTTTCGACAAATCCATTGATTCTGATACATCTACACTTGGTTTATAGACAATTTCTAATTCTTCTAATCCACGGCTTATACCGCGATGAATTGGGGCTGCCCATTCTTGTAGTAAATGCAAAAATTCAAACCGTTTTTGCAATATTTTTGTACCATGCTCAATAAGTTGAAGCGTAAATACATCCAACATCGTTTCCTCATTCTTACTATTCCCTTGCATCTTTTTCAGCAAGTGATTTCGCTGCGTGAGCACCTTTTGATATTGACTCAATTCATACAAATAGACCGGAGCTATTTGACCTAATTCCATATCTAAAAAGCGTCTTCTTACTTGAGGGCTTCCTTTTACAAGATTTAAATCTTCTGGGGCAAACATGACAACATTCATCACGCCAATATATTGACTCAATTTTTGTTGTTCAAGTTGATTTAATTTTGCCTTTTTACCTTTTTTCGAAATATTTAATTCCAAAGACAAAGAACTATTTCTCTTTTGTAATTTCCCTTTAATTTGACCGAAATCTTCATCCCAACGGATAAGCTCACGATCATTAGAGGTTCTATGAGATTTCGCCATCGCTAAAACATAAATAGCTTCCATCAAATTCGTTTTCCCTTGTGCGTTTTCACCGATAATGACATTCACTTTATCTTCAAAGGAAAGCTCTAACTTTTCATAATTGCGATAGTTTTTTAATTGTATTTCTGAAATAAACAAAGGGCTCCCCCTTTATGCCTGAACTTGGAAACTTCCGCTTCCCGGTATTTCAATAATATCGTTCGCATATAATTTGCGACCTCTTCTATTTTCAAGTTCTTGATTCACGTACACTTCATATTCTTGTAAAAACCATTTTACAGCGCCACCTGTATCGATTATATCGGCTAACTTTAAAAATTGTCCTAGTGTAATATACTCTGTTGAAATTTTAATACGTTTCATAAAATCGCTCACTTTCTGAAAGTGTTCATTCTTTCATTGTACTAAATAAACTAACATTAGGAAAGTAATACCCAAAAATCAAATAAGGGCTACTAGCATCTGAAAACTAGCAACCCTTATTTCTTACTTAGTAAGTACGAACCGGTAAAATTAATTGAATAATGGACTCATCATTTACTGTACGAATTAAGAATGGTCTCATTGCTCCAGTAAAGCTAATTTTAATTTCAGTACTATCTAAGGCTTTTAGTGCATCCATCATATATTTTGCACTAAAAGATATTTTTAACTCTTCCCCATCTACTTTTTCACATTGAACTTCTTCTACTACTTTTCCGATTTCTGGTGAATTCGAAGAAATTTCTAGCATTTCTTGTTCCAAAGTTGATAATTTCACAACATTGTTACGACCATCTCTTGCTAATAGAGATGCACGATCAATTGCTTGTAAAAATTCTTTTGTATTTACAAAAATATCTGTTTTACTCTCCGCTGGAATCAAACGAGTTGTATCAGGATAATTTCCTTCTAACAATCTTGAGAAGAATAATAAATGCTTTGTACGGAATAATACTTGATACTCCGTAATAACGATATCTACCATTTCTTCAGACTCATCTAGAATTTTGCTTAATTCATTTAAGCTTTTACCTGGAATAACAACATTCGCTTGGAATTCATCTGCGATTCCTTCGATTTTTGCTTTTCTAAGAGCTAATCTGTGACTATCTGTAGCAATGCAAGTCAATTCGCTGTTATATACTTTCCAGTTTACACCTGTCAAGATCGGTCTTGTTTCAGAAGTGGAAACTGCAAATACAGTTTGCCTGATCATATGTTTAAGTAAATCCGTTGGAATCTTAAAAACATGATGTTCTTCAATTTGTGGTAACAATGGATATTCAGCAGAATCTAAACCATTTAAATTAAACTCTGATTTTCCAGACGTTATTTTTGTCATAAAATGATTTTCTACAGAAATTTCAACAGTCTCTTTAGGTAATTTTTTTACAATCTCACTAAAATATTTTGCTTGTAAAACAATACTTCCTGATTGTGCTACTTCTACAATTTCTTTTCCATCTTCTTCAACTGGGATAAAAGATTCGATAGAAATATCAGCATCGCTTCCTGTTAACGTAACTCCTTCTTCCGTAGCGACAACTTTAATTCCTGTAAGGATCGGAATTGTTGTACGAGAAGAAACAGCCTTCATTACATCTTGCACACTTCTTACAAGATAGTCTTTTTGTATTGTAAAACGCATAAAGAAAAACCTCCGGTAAGTATAAGATTTTATTTAATTAATAAAGATAAAAAATAGTAGTAATAGTAATAGGGCTTGTGGATATGTGGATAACCCCGTTAAAGGATGTAAAAACAGTCTATCTACATGTGGATAGACTGTGCGTAAAACAAGGGAAGTTATTCACACTATTCAGCTACTACTTTAAAATATCGTTAATTTCTTCAACTTGCTTTTGTAATTGCGTATCCGTTTTAAGCAACTTAGAAATTTTTTCATGGGCATGGATAACTGTTGTATGATCACGTCCACCAAATTCTTCACCTATTTTAGGTAAGGAGGAATCTGTAAGTTCGCGTGATAAATACATTGCAATTTGGCGAGGGAAGGCAACTGATTTTGTTCGCTTTTTCGCCTTGAAATCTTCCAATTTTATTTGATAAACATCCCCGACAGCCTTTTGAATATCATAAATGGAGATAATTTTTGGTTTAGAATTTGGAATAATATCTTTAAGTGCTTCAGCCGCTAAATCAGCATTAATATCTTTGTTAATTAAAGATGAATAAGCTACAACTCGGATGAGTGCACCTTCTAGTTCACGAATGTTTGAATCAATTTGATTTGCAATATAAAGCATAACCTCATTTGGTATATCGAGTCCTTCGGCCTTTGCTTTTTTACGTAAAATTGCAATTCGTGTTTCTAAATCTGGTGGCGTAATATCCGTAATGAGTCCCCATTCAAAGCGAGAACGAAGACGATCTTCTAAAGTTGGAATTTCTTTTGGTGGCCGATCACTTGAAATTACAATTTGTTTACTTTCTTCGTGTAATGCATTGAATGTATGGAAAAACTCTTCTTGAGTTTGTTCTTTTCCTGCTAAAAATTGAATATCATCTATCAATAAAACATCTACATTACGGTATTTATTTCGAAAATCGACCGCTTTATTATCACGAATAGAATTAATGAATTCATTTGTGAATTTTTCAGATGATAAATATACAACCTTCGCGTTTGGGTTATGTTCAATCACATAATGACCAATTGCATGCATTAAATGGGTCTTTCCGAGTCCAACTCCCCCGTAAATAAAGAGGGGATTATATGCTTTAGCTGGCGCTTCGGCTACGGCCAATGAAGCAGCGTGAGCAAAACGGTTACCAGAGCCAATAACAAATGTATCAAACGTATATTTTGGATTGAGCATACTCTGTGGTAAATGATTAGAATCATCTTGTGCTGAATTTGGTTTAGAAGGAGGAAGATCAATCTCCTCTTCAGCTTGACTTTGGGGAATAATAAATCGAATAGCTAATTTTGCCCCTGTTAAATCATAAAGTGTTTCCGAAATTAGCTCTGAATAATGAGATTCTAACCAATCACGAGCGAATTCATTTGGAGCTGTAATTGTTAATACGTCTTTCTTTAAATTATGTGCGGTTGTTGATTTTAACCATGTTTCATAACTTGGTTTACTGACCTTTTTTTCTAGTTCTTTTAAGGCACTGTTCCATAAATCAGAGATGTTTTCCAAAGGTGTCCCTCCTTTACTAAGATGGTAAAAGAATAAGGTTGCGCAACAAATGTACAACCTAAATAAATATAAAATGTATATTTATACGAAACGTATTTTAAAACCTAAAAACGTCGTTTGTATATGAGATAGGGTTTTCGACAAAAAAAGCAAATGTGGATAATCATTTACCCACATGTGATTAAAACTGTCCACATGTTATACACAAATTGTGGATAAGATAGAGATGTGGAAAACTTATTCAAAGTGAAAACACAACTATAATATCAAAAAAAAGTAGCTATAGCAATGAAATTAAGAAAGTTATCCACAAAATCAATACCTTGTGGAATAAACTTGTCCACAACACGATATACTGTGTAAAAGTGTGAAAAGAGTTTGTGGATATAAAAAACAAGAAAAAACATTTATCCACAAGGAAATATAGGTTCTGTGAAAAAGTATGTGAATAGGTTCAAAATGAATATTTGATGAAAATTTCGAGAACCATTGACATTTTCCTAGTTGATTAACTATAATTTATAGGACTGTCTTTAACAGATATTCCTCAGGGAGGTGTCATATAATGAAAAGAACTTACCAACCAAATAAACGTAAGCGCAGCAAAGTACATGGTTTCCGCAGCCGTATGAGCACAGCGAACGGACGTAAAGTGCTAGCAGCTCGTCGTCGTAAAGGAAGAAAAGTATTATCTGCGTAGACCACTGATCGTTCAGTGGTCTTTTTTTCTAATAATAGTGAATTTCCGCTGATGAACTACAGGAGTGTCAATTGATATGAAGAAAAAACATCGTATAAAAAAGAATGATGAATTCCAGACGGTTTTTCAAAAAGGAAAATCGAATGCTAATCGTCAGCTTGTTGTCTATCAACTAGATAAGGCAGAGCAGCCAAACTTTCGTATTGGTCTTTCTGTCAGCAAGAAAATAGGAAATGCAGTAGTGCGTAACCGAATTAAACGTATGATTCGCCAGTCGATCACGGAATTAAAAGATGAGATAGATTCTGGAAAAGATTTTGTTATAATAGCAAGGAAGCCTTGTGCAGAGATGACATATGAAGAATTAAAGAAAAGCTTAATTCATGTCTTTAAACGCTCTGGTATGAAAAGAATAAAAAAGTAGCGTAAGGAAATGAATTACACTATATACATACCGATACAAGGAGGAGTAGGCTTTGAAAAAGAAATTAGGTTTACTAGCCATGGTTGTTGTATTAATGGCGATTACTGCTGGCTGTAGTGAAGTAAATCAGCCAATTACACCAAAAAGCACTGGAATTTGGAACGAATACTTCGTATACCCGCTTTCTCAGTTAATTACGTATTTTGCCAACTTATTTGGTAGTAATTACGGTTTAGCGATTGTTGTTACAACTCTTATTATTCGTTTTGCATTATTACCATTAATGATTAAACAAACGAAGAGTACGAAAGCAATGCAAGCGTTACAACCAGAAATGGTGAAGTTAAAAGAGAAATATAGCTCTAAAGATCAAGCAACACAGCAAAAACTACAACAAGAAATGATGCAGTTGTATCAAAAAAATGGTGTAAATCCATTAGCAGGATGTTTACCAATCTTTGTTCAGATGCCTATTTTATTCGCGTTTTACCATGCGATTATGAGAACATCAGAAATTAGTAAGCATACATTCTTATGGTTCGACTTAGGACAGGCAGATCCGTTCTATATCTTACCGGTTGTTGCGGCAATTACAACATTTATTCAGCAAAAGCTTGCAATGGCAGGAACAGCTGGTCAAAATCCGCAAATGGCAATGATGCTTTGGTTAATGCCAATCATGATCTTAGTCTTTGCAATTAACTTCCCAGCTGCATTATCACTTTACTGGGTTGTTGGTAATATCTTTGGTATCGCTCAAATGTACTTGATCAAGGGGCCGGAAATTAAGGCTAGTAAGGCAGGAGGATCAAGCAAGTGAGTATAATTACTGCTAAAGGACAAACAGTCGAGCTGGCAGTACAAGATGCTTTAAGGCAACTAAATGTTCCAAAAGACCGAGTAGATATAAATATTATCGATGAGGGTAAAAGAGGGTTCCTAGGTTTATTTGGGAATCGACCTGCAGTAGTAGAAGTTGTATTGAAGAAAGATCCGATTCAAGAATGTGAAGAATATTTAAAAGATGTTATTCACGATATGGGTGTGGAAGCTAAGATTAGTAAAATTGTAAAAGGACGCGAAGTTGAATTTACAATTTCTGGCGAAAATATAGGTGTTTTAATTGGTAAAAGAGGAAACACCTTGAATTCTTTACAGTATTTAACAAAACTTGTGGCGAATCGTAATACGAAGCAGTATATTGGCATCACACTAGATGCTGAAAATTATCGTAGTAAAAGAAAAGGTACGTTAGAAGCACTTTCTTATCGATTAGCAAAACAAGTAGTAAGTACGAAAAAAAGAGTTGTGTTGGAGCCTATGCCATCTTTTGAACGAAAGATTATCCACCAAGCATTATCTAATCATCAAAATATCATTACAACTTCTGAAGGAAAAGAACCACATCGACATGTTGTAATCTCTTCCAAGTGACCGGTTACTCAATTGAGTGCCGGTTTTTTTGAGGGGAAAATAGGTGTGGATAACTGAAAAACACTAAACTTATCCACTGTGAATAAGTTTAGTGTTTTTCACATGAGGACATAATAAAATGAGTTATTATTCTTTTGTAGATAGGTTCGTTATGGTATTCTAATAATTTAGTGAAGAAAATAATCATGTTGAAATAGAGATAAATAAGCAAGTGAGGTGAAAGGACATGGAATTTGATACAATTGCCGCGATTTCCACAGCGCTTGGAGAGGGTGCAATTGCCATTGTTCGAGTAAGTGGGGATGATGCGGTTGAAAAAGTTAATCGTATTTTTAAAGGGAAGGATTTAACAGAGGTTCCTTCTCACACAATTCATTATGGTCATATTGTTGATTTAGATACAAATCAGGTTATTGAAGAAGTGATGGTGTCTATTATGCGTGCACCAAGGACTTTTACACGTGAAAATATAGTTGAAATTAACTGTCACGGCGGACTTGTTTCGGTAAATAAAGTATTGCAGCTTATTTTAGCGCAAGGAGTACGATTAGCGGAGCCTGGTGAATTTACGAAACGTGCTTTTTTAAATGGACGTATTGATTTATCACAAGCAGAAGCAGTTATGGATTTAATCCGCGCCAAAACAGATCGTGCAATGAACGTAGCGATTAATCAAATGGAAGGGCGATTATCTAAATTAATTGGCCGTCTGCGTCAGGACATATTAGAAACATTAGCTCATGTTGAGGTAAATATAGATTACCCGGAATATGATGATGTGGAAGAAATGACACATAATATTTTAATTGAGAAAGCTACACATGTTCGTGTTGAAATTGCAAAAATATTAGAAACATCAAAGCAAGGAAAGATTTTACGTGAAGGTATTGCTACTGCAATCATTGGTAGACCTAACGTTGGGAAATCATCGCTATTAAATAGTCTCGTTCAGGAGAAAAAGGCAATTGTAACTGATATTGCAGGAACAACTCGTGATGTTATTGAAGAGTACGTTAATGTGCGTGGTGTACCACTTAAACTTATAGATACAGCCGGAATTCGTGAAACAGAGGATGTTGTGGAACGAATTGGT
This sequence comes from Bacillus cereus, assembly GCF_007678085.1. GTDB lineage: Bacteria > Bacillota > Bacilli > Bacillales > Bacillaceae_G > Bacillus_A > Bacillus_A cereus_BE. The sequence goes on from NZ_VEDW01000005.1 coordinate 12,574, forward strand.
GTAGAGCGTTCAAAAGAAATGATGAGTCAAGCTGATTTAGTGTTAGTTGTCGTTAATTATAGCGAAGCTTTAACGAATGAGGATGAAGATCTATTCCGTGCCGTACAAGGAAAAGATTTCATTGTTATTGTAAATAAGACAGATTTACCGCAAGTAATTGATATGGAACGTGTTACAGAATTGGCAGCGGGAAATCGTGTTATTACAACGTCGTTAATTGAGGAACAAGGAATAGATGAGCTTGAAAAAGCAATTGCTGATTTATTCTTTGAAGGAACAATTGATTCTGCAGATGTAACATATGTTTCTAACGCAAGACATATTGGATTATTAACACAAGCAGGAAAAACAATTGGAGATGCAATTGAGGCGATAGAAAATGGTGTTCCAATTGATATGGTGCAAATTGATTTAACAAGAACGTGGGAAATACTTGGTGAAATTACTGGTGATACAGTTCATGAAAGCCTAATTGACCAGTTGTTCTCTCAATTTTGTTTAGGAAAATAATATAGTGATGTTTCAGAAAGATAGAGATTATTAGGAGGAATAAACAATGGGATACAATGCCGGTTCTTACGATGTCATAGTAATCGGTGCAGGTCATGCAGGATGTGAAGCTGGTCTTGCGGCAGCACGAATGGGTTCCAAAACATTAATGTTAACAATTAATTTAGATATGGTAGCGTTTATGCCATGTAACCCTTCTGTTGGTGGACCAGCAAAAGGGATTGTTGTTCGTGAAATTGATGCCTTAGGCGGAGAAATGGGACGCAACATCGATAAAACACATATTCAAATGCGTATGTTAAATACGGGTAAAGGGCCAGCTGTACGCGCACTTCGAGCACAAGCAGATAAGTTCTCTTACCAGCATGAATTAAAGAAAACAATTGAAGAAACACCAAACTTAACGTTGTTCCAAGGAATGGTAGAGCGTTTAATCATTGAAGATGGCGAATGTAAAGGAGTAGTTACGCAAGCTGGAGCTGAATATACAGCAAAAACAGTTGTAATTACGACTGGTACGTTTTTACGCGGTGAGATTATTATGGGAGAGTTAAAGTATTCGAGCGGTCCGAATAATCAACAACCATCTATTACTTTATCTGAACATTTAGAGGAGCTTGGATTTGATCTTGTTAGATTTAAAACAGGTACACCTCCGCGTGTAAATAGTAATACGATTGATTATAGTAAAACAGAAATTCAGCCAGGTGATGATAAACCAAGATCTTTCTCTTTTGAAACGACAAAATTTATTACGGATCAAATTCCATGTTGGTTAACGTATACAAGTACGGAAACACATCGTTTAATAGATGACAACTTACATCGCTCAGCTATGTATTCTGGTATGATTAAGGGAACGGGGCCTAGATATTGTCCGTCAATTGAAGACAAAGTAGTAAGGTTTAATGATAAACCACGTCATCAAATTTTCTTAGAGCCAGAAGGACGTAATACACAAGAAGTGTACGTACAAGGTTTATCTACAAGCTTACCAGAAGACGTACAGCGTGATATGCTTAGAACAATCCCTGGTCTAGAAAATGTTGAAATGATGCGTACAGGTTATGCAATTGAATATGATGCAATTGTGCCAACGCAACTATGGCCAACACTTGAAACGAAAAAAATTAAAAATTTATATACAGCAGGACAAATTAACGGAACTTCTGGTTACGAAGAGGCAGCAGGGCAAGGGCTTATGGCTGGAATTAATGCAGCGTGTCGTTCTTTAGGTAAAAAAGAAGTTATTTTAGGTCGTGAGGATGCTTATATCGGTGTTTTAATTGATGATCTTGTAACGAAAGGGACGAATGAACCGTATCGTTTATTAACGTCTCGTGCAGAATATCGTCTATTATTACGCCACGATAATGCGGATCTTCGTTTAACTGAAGTTGGTCGTGAAATTGGATTAATTAAAGAAGATCGCTATGAGCGATTTACAAATAAAAAATTACAAATTGAACAGGAAAAGGAACGTTTAAGCAGCATTATTATTAAACCACGTCCTGAAGTTCAAGAGTTAATTCGCAGTATTGGTGGAAGTGAATTAAAAGATGGAATACGTGCAAGCGACTTATTACGTCGTCCGGAGATGACATATGAGCATATTCATCTTTTAGTACCAAGTGAAGTAGAATTAAGTGATGAAGTTACAGAACAAGTTGAAATTCAGATTAAGTACGAAGGCTATATAGAAAAGTCTTTACAGCAAGTAGAGCGTATGAAGAAAATGGAAAACAAAAAAATCCCTGAGGATATTGATTATGATGCAATTTCTAGTCTTGCCTCTGAAGCTAGACAGAAATTGAAAGATGTTCGTCCACTATCAATGGGGCAAGCTTCACGTATTTCTGGTGTAAATCCAGCGGATATTTCCATTTTACTTGTGTATATCGAACAAGGAAAAATTGCGCGAGTATCGAACCAATAAATAGTAAGGAGATATTGTTAGATGAACATAGAACAATTTCAATCTATGCTAGAAGAGAAGGGTATCACCCTCTCTTCTAGACAGTTAGAGCAGTTCGAAATCTACTTCGAAACATTAGTAGAGTGGAATGAAAAAATGAACTTAACGGCTATTACGGAGAAAGAGGAAGTATATTTAAAACACTTTTTTGATTCCATTACAGCTGCTTTTTACTATGATTTTTCAAAGCCATTCTCAATTTGTGATGTTGGCGCAGGAGCTGGATTCCCAAGTATTCCTTTAAAAATCTGTTTCCCGCACTTAAAGGTGACAATTGTAGACTCATTACAAAAACGTATTAATTTCTTAAATCATTTAGCACAAAAGTTAGAATTAAGTGACGTTGCATTTTGTCACGATCGTGCTGAAACATTTGGCAAAAAAGAAGGTGTACGTGAATCGTACGATATTGTAATGGCACGTGCAGTTGCGCGTCTTTCAGTATTAAGCGAGCTATGTTTACCACTTGTAAAAGTTGGGGGAACATTTATTGCAATGAAAGGTGCCGCAGCAAACGAAGAAATTGAAAATGGCAAGTATGCTTTAGAGGTGCTAGGCGGAGATCTAAAAGAAATGTCTACGTTCCAATTACCGTTTGAAGAAAGCGAACGTAATATTTTATTAATCGAGAAAAAGCGCAAGACACCAAAGAAATATCCACGCAAACCGGGAACACCCAATAAATTACCTATTGAAAAATAAATCTTATTAGACGTAAGATTAAATTATATAAATGAAAACGTAAATGTTTCATAGGAAACATTTTATGGAGAATAGTCAATAGGCCTAAAAGGTGGTGGAATATGTATGAAAAATACGTTTTCTCGTTTATTTGGCTTTGGAGATAAAGAGAGCGAATTCGAATTACAAGACGAAAGCCATGAAGAAATAGATAAAAAGGTATATGAAGAAATACAAGAAATTCCGATAGTAAATATTACTCCTAACCGTTATCAACCACGAACAGTTTTTGATGATGCGCGTATTGAGGAACTAGCATTAACGATTCGTACACACGGACTTATTCAGCCAATTGTTGTGAGGCAATATGAGGATGATAAGTACGAGATTATCGCTGGAGAAAGACGTTTCCGTGCGGCAACAAAGTTAGGTTGGGAAAAGGTTCCTGCAATTATAAAGAATTTAAATGATACAGAGACAGCTTCTGTAGCTTTAATCGAAAACTTGCAACGTGAGGAACTAACAGCAATCGAGGAAGCTGTGGCATATCAAAAGCTAATTGAGTTACATAATTTAACACAAGAAGCATTGGCACAACGACTTGGAAAAGGACAATCGACAATCGCAAATAAGTTGCGATTGTTAAAGTTGCCTGAAGAAATAAAAAGTGCGTTATTAGAAAAAAGCATTACAGAACGCCATGCCCGCGCACTCATTCCTTTGAAGAATGAGGAATTACAACTGAAGGTTTTACAGGAAATTGTAGAGAAACAACTGAATGTAAAGCAAACAGAGGAACGAATTGCGAAATTATTAGAGGAAGCAAAACCGAAACGTAAGGCAAAGCAAAAAGCAGTAAGTCGAGATACGAGAATTGCCATGAATACAATTAGGCAGTCATTACAAATGGTGGCTGACAGTGGTTTAAATGTTAATTCTGAGGAAGAAGAGTTTGATGAGTACTATCAAATTACAATTAAAATTCCGAAGAAAAAATAATAATGGCGTGTTAGAGACCTTATCCTATTGGATAGGTCTCTTTTACTATATTTTCTTGTTAGATGAAGAAGGAGTTTAGAAATAAATTTTGAAGTTTAATAAGGACGTAAAAGAAAAACTTTTATTTCATGTTACAATAAACGTAATTGTTACTAGAATAAGATAGAAAGGTTGAAAGTAGGTGACATCATGGGAAAAATCATTGCTATTGCCAATCAAAAAGGTGGCGTTGGGAAAACAACAACATCTGTTAATTTAGGGGCTGGATTGGCACAAGTAGGTAAAAAGGTCCTTCTTGTAGATATTGACGCTCAAGGAAATGCAACGACTGGTGTGGGAATTGAAAAATCCGAATTAGATCAATGTATTTACAATGTTCTCGTGGAAGATGCAGATGTTCAAGGGGTTATACGTAAAACCGCAACTGAAAACTTAGATGTTCTACCCGCTACAATTCAATTGGCAGGTGCTGAAATTGAATTGGTACCGACTATTTCCCGGGAAGTACGTTTACAAAGGGCATTACAGCCAGTTCGTGATGAATATGACTATATTATTATCGACTGTCCCCCGTCCTTAGGGTTATTAACGATTAATGCATTAACCGCAGCAGATTCTGTTATTATTCCTGTTCAATGCGAATATTACGCACTAGAAGGATTAAGTCAGCTATTAAATACAGTTCGACTTGTGCAAAAGCACTTAAATAAAAATCTAGCAATTCAAGGTGTATTGCTAACAATGTTGGATGCCCGTACGAATTTAGGGATTCAGGTTATAGATGAAGTGAAAAAATACTTTAGGGATAAAGTATACCGTTCGATTATTCCTCGTAATGTTCGTTTAAGTGAAGCGCCAAGTCATGGGAAACCAATTATGCAGTATGACGCTAAATCAAGAGGGGCAGAAGTATATATAGATTTAGCAGAGGAAGTGATTGCAGGTGGCTAAAGGATTAGGAAGAGGAATCAACGTGTTTTTTCCTGATTTAGATGTGAAGGAAGAAGAGACAATTCAGGAGATTACGATAACTGAATTAAGACCGAATCCATATCAACCACGTAAACACTTTAATAAAGAGGCAATTCAAGAATTATCGGCTTCTATTAAAGAGCACGGCATATTGCAACCTTTAATTGCTAGAAAGAGTATTAAAGGATATGAAATTGTCGCAGGTGAAAGAAGATATCGTGCAGCCAAAGAGGCGGGGCTTGAAAAGGTACCAGCTGTTGTAAGGCAATTAAATGAGCAGCAAATGATGGAGTTTGCATTGCTTGAAAACTTACAACGAGAAGATTTAAATCCAATGGAAGAAGCAATGGCATATCAAATGTTAATGAATGAGCTAAATGTAACACAAGAACAATTAGCAAAACGTCTTGGTAAGAGCAGACCTTACATTGCAAATTATACGCGGTTATTAAGCCTCCCTTCTTTTGTGCAAGATATGATTGCAAATGGCCAACTTTCAATGGCTCATGGGAGAACTTTACTTACGATAAAAGATGAAGAACAATTGAAATCTTTATTAAAACGAATCGAAAAAGAAGGATTAAACGTTCGTCAATTAGAGAGAATTGTTCAGGAGATTAACCAACGCGTTTCACGTGAAACAAAACAAGTGAAAAAAGAGAGAAACATATTTTTCGTAGAACGCGAAACGTTCTTAAGGGAAAAGTTTGGCACAGATGTGAAAATTAAAGAAACGAAAAAAGAAAAAGGTAAAATCGAAATTGAATTTTTTAATAAAGAAGATTTAAATCGTATTTTAGAATTATTAGCAGAGAAAAACTAAAAAGCAAACCATCTTATTGTTTATAGATGGTTTGCTTTTTTTAATACAGATAATTTTTGGTCTGTTTCTTTTATGCTTTGTGCAATTACATCAGCCATTTTCATGACTAAACTTAATCTTGTATTTTGTAGGACGAAAAACTCCATAAACCCGTTTAGGTTTACGATGCCATGAATATGCAAATCACCAACTGCAGGTAATTTCTTATTCATCGCAGCTCCCGGTTTACTAGGTCCCATTCCGGTAGTGATGGAACCGATACTCTGAGATTTTCCTAAACAGGCATCAACCGCAATTATAAATGAAGTCGGATTATCTTTCTGTATATTCTGAATTTTTTCTTCTAAATTTAACGCATGTACTGGTTCATCTAGTGTGCCGAACACTTGGAAGTTTGTAATTCCTACTTGTTCCAATTTCGTACCAACTAATGGACCGAGTGCATCACCTGTAGAACGATCTGTTCCGATACAGACGAGAATAATTGGTATATGGGTTTTAATAGGGATATGGGAAAGTAAGAAGTTACTAATTGTCTCGGAGGCTTCTAAATCTTGGTGCATAACATTTTGAGTTTCTTTTTCGAAAAAAGGTAAGCGAAAACTTCCAATATTCATGAAGCACCCATCCTTTTAATAAATTTTCAAAATATGTTATATAGTGAGTAAAATGGAAAACTATAAGTGCGTACTTGCTGTAAAACTTAAGTGGAAACGGAAATAATAGTACTAGTATATATATATTTGTTCCATTTTATACCTGTATGGAGGTTAACAAATGTAATTAAAGTCATAAAAATTTTTCAGCAATTAGAAGACTTCTGATACAATAAGAAGGATAACTAAAAAGAAATTTTGGCTGGAGAGGTAGAGGTACATGGATTTATTAACAAAGTGGTTTAATGCCACGAAGCAGTATTTATTAAATGCTGATCGTTGGGCTGATATTGGAACAGCAACATTGAAAATATGTATTATTTTAATAATTGGTGCAGTTGTTGTACGAGTCGCGCGTGCAATTGTACGAAATGCGTTTCGTATGGGAAGTCGTTCGCCAATTCAAATTTCAGAGCGTCGTACAGTTACAGTAGCGAAGTTACTTGAAAATATTGTGGCATACGTTGTTATGTTCATTATGCTAATTGCGATTTTAGGTGTGTTTAATATTAATGCATCTGGTTTATTAGCGGGTGCCGGGGTAATTGGTTTAGCAGTCGGATTTGGTGCCCAAAGTTTAGTGAAAGATGTCATTACAGGATTATTTATTTTGTTAGAAGATCAATTTTCAGTCGGTGACTATGTAAAAATTGGTCAGTTTGAGGGAGTCGTTTTAGAAATTGGACTTCGTACAACGAAAGTAAAGAGTTGGACAGGCGAAATTCATACTTTACCAAATGGAAGTATCATTCAAGTTACGAACTATTCAGTTAGTAATAGTGTAGCATTTGTTGATGTATCCATTTCTTATGAAGCTGACATAGCGAAAGCGGAGCAAGTCATCGAGGAGTTATTAGAAGAATTGCCTGCACAGTATACGCAAATGGTAACAACGCCTCAGTTATTAGGTGTGCAAACATTGGCTGCATCAGAGGTTATATTACGTGTTATCGCGGAAGTAGAGCCGATGCAACATGCGGTTATTGCAAGAGCACTTCGTAAAGAAATTAAAAATCGTCTAGATTTACATGGAATTGAAATTCCATATCCACGTATGGTTTTATATAATCGTGAAGAATTGGTTAGTGGAAAAGCAATTTAGTATGGAGAGGGGTTTGGAGAATGGAGCAAAAGCAATATAACTTGTACGATGTTGTGGAAATGAAGAAAGCCCACCCATGTGGTGAGAATCGCTGGAAGATTATTCGTATGGGAATGGATATCCGCATTAAGTGCGAGGGATGTGACCATTCAGTAATGATTCCTCGAAGAGAGTTTGATCGTAAGGTGAAAAAAATACTTGTGAAGCACGAAGAATAGAGAGAAAGTAACAGTTGCGATGGGTAGCTGTTACTTTTTTTCGTTTGGAGGAAACTTGTCATTTTTTTCGTTACTATCTATAATGATGAAAGATTGAGACATAGGAGTGAAAAATATGGGATTAACGGCTGGGATTGTTGGATTACCTAACGTAGGGAAGTCAACTTTATTTAATGCAATTACACAAGCAGGAGCAGAATCTGCAAACTATCCATTCTGTACAATTGATCCAAACGTAGGGATTGTAGAAGTACCAGATGAGCGTTTAAATAAATTAACGGAATTAGTAGAACCGAAAAAAACTGTTCCGACTGTATTTGAGTTTACTGATATTGCAGGTATCGTAAAAGGTGCTAGTAAAGGTGAAGGGTTAGGAAATAAATTCTTATCTCACATTCGCCAAGTAGATGCAATTTGCCAAGTTGTTCGTTGTTTTGAAGATGAGAACATTACACACGTTTCAGGGAAAGTAGATCCAATTGATGATATTGAAACAATCAACTTAGAGTTAATCTTAGCGGATCTAGAATCTGTTGATAAACGTATCGAACGTGTTGCGAAATTAGCAAGACAAAAAGATAAAGAAGCAGTATATGAGCATGAAATTTTAGTTCGCCTAAAAGAAGCTTTTGAAGAGGGAAAACCAGCTCGTACTGTTGAATTTACAGAAGAGCAAATGAAGATTGTTAAAGGTCTTCATTTACTTACAACGAAAGAAATGTTATACGTAGCAAACGTAAGCGAGGATGATATTATCGATCCTTCTGAAAACAAATACGTACAAATGGTAAAAGAATTCGCTGCAAATGAAAATTCTCAAGTAATCGTTGTATGTGCAAAAATCGAAGAAGAAATCGCTGAGCTAGACGAGGAAGAGAAAAAAGTATTCCTTGAAGAACTAGGCATTGAAGAATCTGGTTTAGATCAATTAATTCGTGCTGCATATGATTTATTAGGACTTGCTACGTACTTCACAGCAGGTGTGCAAGAAGTACGTGCATGGACGTTCAAACAAGGTATGAAAGCACCACAATGTGCTGGTGTAATTCATACAGACTTTGAGCGTGGATTTATTCGTGCAGAAACAGTTTCTTACGAAGACTTAATGACAAATGGTTCTATGACAGCTGCAAAAGAAGCTGGTAAAGTTCGTTTAGAAGGAAAAGAGTATATCGTAAAAGACGGAGATGTTATGCACTTCCGTTTCAACGTTTAATTTAATATTTCCTAGGAAAAATAAAGATATAAGCTTGGCAAATATATTATGTGTTTGCCAAGTTTTTTATGTATGGGTGAGTTGATTCATCTAACTTACTATGATATAATCTAAACTCGTGAGTAATTACTATAAATTAATTGCTCCTTGCCCATTACGGGCCGTTTAGACCAAAAGGAGGTGAAAGTGTAATGAGAAAGTACGAAATTATGTACATCATTCGTCCTGGCGTTGAAGAAGAAGCTCAAAAAGCTTTAGTTGAACGTTTTGCAGGTGTTTTAACAAACAATGGTGCAGAAATCATTAACACGAAAGAGTGGGGTAAGCGTCGTTTAGCTTACGAAATCAACGACTTACGTGAAGGTTTCTACATGATCTTAAACGTGAACTCTAACGCAGAAGCGATTAACGAATTCGACCGTTTAGCTAAGATCAACGAAGACATCCTTCGTCATATCGTTGTTAAAGAAGAAGAAAAATAATTGATATATAAGGGAGAGTGGTTCGATTGATGAATCGTGTTATCCTCGTTGGTCGTTTAACTAAGGACCCTGACTTACGTTACACGCCCAATGGTGTTGCAGTAGCTACTTTTACGTTAGCTGTGAATCGCGCATTTGCGAATCAACAAGGTGAGCGTGAAGCTGACTTTATTAATTGTGTAATATGGCGTAAACAAGCAGAAAACGTAGCAAATTATTTGAAAAAAGGTAGCTTAGCAGGCGTAGATGGACGTCTTCAAACTCGTAATTACGACGGACAAGATGGTAAACGTGTATATGTAACAGAAGTTCTTGCGGAAAGCGTACAATTTTTAGAGCCGCGTAATGGCGGTGGGGAGCAACGTGGTTCATTTAATCAGCAACCATCAGGAGCTGGTTTCGGTAACCAAAGCTCTAACCCATTTGGTCAATCTAGTAATTCAGGTAACCAAGGTAATCAAGGAAACTCTGGATTTACGAAGAATGACGATCCATTTTCAAATGTAGGTCAACCGATCGACATTTCCGACGACGATTTACCGTTCTAATACAGTAAATTTGTTAGTTTTAACAAAGAATGGAGGGAAATAGACATGGCAGGACGCAAAGGTGGACGTGCGAAACGTCGTAAGGTGTGTTTCTTCACAGCTAACGGCATCACTCGCATCGATTATAAAGATGTTGATTTATTAAAACGTTTCGTTTCTGAGCGTGGTAAAATTTTACCTCGTCGTGTAACAGGAACAAGCGCAAAATACCAACGCAAACTTACAGTTGCAATTAAACGTGCTCGTCAAATGGCACTTTTACCATATGTTGGTGAATAATAGCGTATGAAATGCACAGTAGAGTCCGACTCTACTGTGCATTTTGCTATGCTTTTCTTTTTTTGAAAGAGAGGTTAGATGATGAAAAATACGAAATTTATTACTGAGGGTGCAGCATTGTTAGCGATATATGCAATGTTATTGCTTATATCTATGTATGTTCCAATTTTAGGTACAGTTGTAACGTTTGCGTTGCCATTACCATTTATATTGCTAACGATACGACATAGAATATCTAACGCCTTTGTAATTTTTACGGCGGCGCTTTTTATTACTGTAATTGTCAGTCAACCGATGAACTTAGTAAAGACAACTATGTTTGGATTGATAGGTATCGTTTTAGGATATATGTATAAAAAACGAAAAAAGCCGGTAGAAATTTTGCTGGCGGGTATGCTTGCGTACTTAATTGGTATTATGCTCATTTATGTTGCAAGTATAAAGTTTTTTAACATAGATTTAATGAAGCAAATGCAAAATATGTTTAATGAAAGTATGGCGCAAAGTGAAAAGATAGTCACTGCTGCTGGTATGCCGATTAGTAAAGAGCAAAAAGAGTTATTTGCACAATTTAATGATGTGTTACAAACGTTATTCCCAAGTTTACTTGTAATGGTCTCGGTATGTTTTTCTTGGATTACAGTTATGATATCAGGTAGTGTTTTGAAAAAATTAAAGCATGACGTTATACCTTGGCCTAAATTTAAAGATATACAGTTACCAAAGAGTATTGTTTGGTATTACGTTATATTTATTTTGCTATCAACTTTTATAAAAGTAGAACCGACATCATATTTACATATGGTATTTTCTAACCTATATGTCATATTTGCTTTACTACTAGTACTGCAAGGTCTAACATTTATCGCTTTTCTAGCGCATAGAAAAGGTTTTACGAAAGGGGTTCCTATTATTAGTTTTATTGTCTGCATGTTTATTCCGATGCTGTTTCCTCTTGTGACAATCTTAGGTATAATTGATTTAGGGATTTCATTGCGTTCTAAAATAGGAGGATAAAGTAATATTCCTTATACTATTTTAATCTGTTTAACTAACTGGAAGATGAGTTAGTTTTACTTTATAGGAGTTGTATACATGCCTGAATTTTATAAGAAACAGTGGTTTTTATATCCTGTTTACGTATTGGCATTTTTTGTGTTTGTGCTTATTTCGATCCTCTGTTATTTTCATTTAATGATGGGGATAGTCTCCTTTTTAATTTTTTGTATCGTCCTTTTTGTTGTTGTACGATTTGAACTTACCTTTCAAAAGAACTTTGAAAAACATACGACAGAGATGATTACAAGGGTAAAGAAAGTGAGTAATGAGGCATTTAACCAAATGCCGATTGGTATTTTGTTATACAATAAGGATTATGGGATTGATTGGGCGAATCCTTATTTATCTTCATGCCTAGGACAGCATGCATTAGCTGGATGGCACCTTTATGATGTATCAGAAACGTTACTTCTTTTTATTAAAGGAGAAACTTCCGATGATATAGTCTCTTTAAATAATCGAAAGTTTCGTGTCTTTGTAAGGAAGGAAGAAAAGTTAATTTATTTCTTTGATGTAACAGAACAAACTGAAATTGAAAAGATGTACGAGGATCAACGTACCGTTTTGGCTGTCATTTATTTAGATAATTATGATGAAGTTACACAAGGATTAGATGATCAATTACGTACGAATATAACAAGTCTTGTAACATCACGCCTAAATGAATGGGCCGTTAAGTATGGGGCATATTTAAAACGTGCATCTTCAGAAAGATTCTTCGTTGTGCTAAATGAAAGTATTTTGGCGCAAATGGAGAAAGGGAAATTTAGTATTTTAGATCAAGTGCGTGAAGAAACATCTAAAAGGAATATACCACTCACCTTAAGTGTAGGTGTTGGATCAGGTGATTTACCTTTATCAGAGCTTGGGGCAATGGCTCAGTCTGGCTTAGACCTTGCACTTGGCCGTGGTGGAGATCAAGTAGCTATTAAGCAAGCGACAGGTAAAGTTAAGTTTTATGGTGGTAAGACAAATCCAGTGGAAAAACGTACTCGTGTACGTGCTAGAGTTATTTCGCACGCATTAAAGGATTTAGTATTAGAAAGTAGTAATGTCATGATAATGGGACATAGGGCTCCTGATATGGATGCAATTGGTGCTGCGATTGGTATTTTAAAGGTAGCGCAATTAAATGAGCGCAAAGGATATATTGTGCTGGATGAAAATGATTCTGATAAGGGAATTAAGCGTTTAATGGATAAAGTGAAACAGAATGAAGAGTTATGGTCTCACTTTATTACACCAGAACAAGCGATGGAATTTGCAAATGATGATTCCTTACTTGTTGTTGTTGATACGCATAAACCTTCAATGGTGATGGAAGAAAAGCTGTTACGCAAAATTGAAAACGTAGTTGTTATTGACCATCATCGCCGAGGAGAAGATTTTATTGAAGACCCATTGCTTGTTTACATGGAGCCTTACGCTTCTTCCACGGCAGAACTTGTTACAGAATTACTTGAATACCAACCGAAAAATTTAAAAATGACAATGTTAGAAGCGACAGCGTTGTTAGCAGGTATTATTGTTGATACGAAAAGCTTTACATTCCGTACGGGTGCCCGTACGTTTGATGCCGCTTCTTATTTACGCTCACATGGTGCAGATACTGTACTTGTACAGGAGCTTTTAAAAGAAGATATGGATCAGTATTTACGGGTTGCAAAAGCTATTAAAAATGCGTACATTTATACAAATGGAATTGCGATTGCAAAAGTTGATAGTGATGATTACTACGATCAAGTGCTTATTGCGCAATCAGCGGACACATTATTAACAATGACAGGAATTATTGCATCATTTGTTATTGCAAAACGTGGCGAGAATTTCATTGGAATTAGCGGCAGGTCTTTAGGTGAAGTGAATGTGCAGCTAATTATGGAAAATTTAGGTGGTGGCGGGCATTTAACGAATGCAGCCACACAAATGAAAAATGTTACAGTAGATGAAGCTGAGGAGAAGCTTCGATTTGTTATTGATGACTATTTACAGGGAGGCACACAATCATGAAAGTAATTTTTCTAAAAGACGTAAAAGGTAAAGGTAAAAAAGGAGAAGTAAAAAATGTACCAGATGGCTATGCAAATAACTTCTTACTAAAACAAGGATTAGCTGCTGAGGCGACAAATAGCAGTATGAAAACTTTAGAAGCTCAAAAACGCAAAGAAGAAAAAGATGCAGAGGCAGAGCTTGAAAGTGCAAAACAATTAAAAGAAACGTTAGAGAAACTAACTGTAGAAGTAAAGGCTAAATCTGGAGAAGGTGGCCGTCTATTCGGTTCAATCACAAGTAAACAAATCGTAGATGCAATGCAAAAATCACACAAGATTAAACTTGATAAGCGTAAATTTGAAATGGATGATGCAATTCGTGCATTAGGCTATACAAACGTTACTGTGAAATTGCATCCGCAAGTAACAGCAACAGTAAAAGTTCATGTTAGTGAACAATAAAAATAAGTTAAGCAAGGAGGATTGCGTATGAGTGATGTAATGGCTGATCGTACCCCTCCGCATAATATAGAAGCTGAGCAGGCAGTCCTAGGTGCTATATTGATTGATCAGGATGCGTTAACGTCAGCATCGGAACTATTGGTACCTGACTCATTTTATCGAACGAAACATCAAAAGGTTTTCGAAGTCATGCTTGGTTTGTCTGATAAGGGAGAGCCAATCGACTTAGTAATGATGACGTCAGCGATGGCGGATCAAGGGTTACTAGAAGAAGTTGGTGGGGTTTCTTACTTAGCAGAATTAGCAGAAGTTGTTCCGACTGCTGCTAACGTAGAGTATTATGCACGAATCATCGCTGAAAAAGCGCTCTTACGTCGTTTAATTCGAACAGCGACTCATATCGTGTCAGATGGATATGAGAGAGAAGATGATGTGGATGGCCTTTTAAATGAGGCTGAGAAAAAAATATTAGAAGTGTCTCATCAAACGAATGCGAAAGCATTCCAAAATATTAAAGACGTTCTTGTAGATGCTTACGATAAAATCGAACTTTTGCATAATCAAAAAGGTGAAGTTACGGGGATACCAACTGGATTCACTGAATTAGATAAGATGACAGCAGGGTTCCAGCGAAATGATTTAATTATCGTGGCGGCACGTCCATCGGTAGGGAAAACGGCATTTTCATTAAATATCGCACAAAACGTGGCGACGAAAACGGATGAAAATGTAGCGATTTTTAGTCTAGAGATGGGTGCTGATCAGCTTGTTATGCGTATGCTTTGTGCAGAAGGGAATATTGATGCACAAAGACTTCGTACTGGGTCATTAACTTCTGATGATTGGGCGAAATTAACGATGGCAATGGGTAGCCTTTCTAATGCCGGTATCTATATTGATGATACACCAGGGATTAAAGTAAATGAGATTCGGGCAAAATGTCGTAGATTAAAACAAGAACAGGGTCTTGGTATGATCTTGATTGACTATTTGCAGCTTATTCAAGGAAGCGGGAAATCAGGAGAGAACCGTCAGCAGGAAGTATCTGAAATTTCTCGTACACTAAAAGGGATTGCACGTGAATTGCAAGTTCCTGTTATTGCCTTGTCACAGTTATCTCGTGGTGTAGAATCTCGCCAAGATAAACGTCCGATGATGTCTGATATTCGTGAATCGGGAAGTATCGAGCAGGATGCCGATATTGTAGCCTTCTTATATCGTGAAGATTACTACGACCGAGAAACAGAAAATAAAAATACGATTGAAATTATTATTGCAAAGCAGCGTAACGGTCCTGTAGGCTCAGTAGAACTCGCATTCGTTAAAGAGTTCAATAAGTTCGTTAACTTAGAACGTCGCTTCGAGGATGGACATGCGCCGCCTGCATAAAGATAGTATAAAAAAGAAACACATTTCTTATAATAAGATGTGTTTCTTTTTTTTTATAGGAAAGATAAGGCTTTCATAATGTAAAAATATAATTCTTACGAACGAAAATGTTTTTTAATAAAAAAATGTTCGCTTTTTGGTTGACTTCTTTTTCCGTTTTGGTACAATTATATTGTTTGAATAGATCGTTTGAAAATTGCGGAGGTGCTTTAATAATGTCTTCAGTAGTAGTTGTAGGAACACAATGGGGCGACGAAGGAAAAGGTAAAATCACTGATTTTCTTTCTGAGCATGCGGAAGTAGTTGCAAGATATCAAGGTGGAAATAACGCGGGACATACAATTGTTTTCGGCGGAGTTAAATATAAATTACACTTAATTCCATCTGGTATTTTCTATAAAGAGAAAATTTGTGTAATCGGAAATGGCTTAGTAGTAGATCCGAAAGCATTACTTGAAGAGTTAAAATACTTACACGATCGTGGTGTAAGTACTGATAATTTACGTGTAAGTAACCGTGCGCACGTTATTTTACCTTATCACTTAAAACAAGATGAGTTAGAAGAAGCAAGTAAAGGTGATAACAAAATCGGTACAACGAAAAAAGGTATCGGTCCTGCATATATGGATAAAGCTGCTCGTATTGGTATTCGTATGGCTGATCTTTTAGACCGTGAAGCATTTAAAGAGAAGCTTGAGCGCAATTTAGTAGAAAAAAATCGTTTATTTGAAAAAATGTACGATACAGAAGGTTTCAGTGTAGAAGAAATCTTCGAAGAGTACTTCGAGTACGGACAGAAAATCGCACAATATGTATGTGATACGTCTGTTGTATTAAATGATGCGCTAGATAACAATCACCGTGTACTATTTGAAGGTGCACAAGGGGTTATGCTTGATATCGACCACGGTACGTACCCATTCGTTACATCTTCGAACCCGATTGCTGGCGGTGTAACAGTTGGAACTGGAGTTGGTCCTGCGAAAGTTACTCGCGTTGTGGGTGTATGTAAAGCATATACAAGCCGCGTAGGTGATGGTCCGTTCCCTACTGAGCTTCATGATGAAATTGGTCATCAAATTCGTGAAGTTGGTCGTGAGTATGGAACAACAACTGGTCGTCCACGCCGTGTAGGTTGGTTCGATAGCGTTGTTGTAAGACATGCACGTCGTGTTAGTGGTTTAACAGATCTATCATTAAATTCTATCGACGTTCTAACAGGTATTCCGACTCTTAAAATTTGTGTTGCTTACAAATGTAATGGCGAAGTTATCGATGAAGTTCCAGCAAACTTAAACATTTTAGCGAAATGTGAGCCTGTATACGAAGAGCTTCCAGGTTGGACAGAAGATATTACTGGTGTAAGATCATTAGACGAGCTTCCTGAAAATGCACGAAAATACGTAGAACGTGTGTCTGAGTTAACAGGAATTCAATTATCTATGTTCTCAGTTGGACCAGATCGTAACCAAACAAATATCGTTCGTAACGTATACGAAGCTTAATTAATATTTTTAAGAAAAAACTCATGTCCACATGAGTTTTTTCTTATCTTTTATAAAAAAAATAAAAAAGGTATTGCAAAAAATAAAGAAAACATGTTATGATACATCTTGTCGTCACGAAAATATGACGTTGGTGAGTATGAGCCATTAGCTCAGCTGGTAGAGCATCTGACTTTTAATCAGAGGGTCGAAGGTTCGAATCCTTCATGGCTCACCATTTTATTTTTCGTGGCCCGTTGGTCAAGTGGTTAAGACACCGCCCTTTCACGGCGGTAACACGGGTTCGAATCCCGTACGGGTCATGTTTTTTTATGTTCATTTTTGGTCCCGTGGTGTAGTGGTTAACATGCCTGCCTGTCACGCAGGAGATCGCCGGTTCGACCCCGGTCGGGACCGCCACTTTTGTTTATACCACCATTAGTGGTTTTATATATAGTTTTGGCTCGGTAGCTCAGTCGGTAGAGCAGAGGACTGAAAATCCTCGTGTCGGCGGTTCGATTCCGTCCCGAGCCACTCTCAGGATATTAAGTGGGCCCACTTAATATCCTTTTTATTTGTGTAATTTTACAAAATTGAGTAGTTATTTTAAAATAGAATGAGGAGCCTCTAGCAGTTGAAGCTAGAGGTTTTTCTATAGATCGTATAGGATTCCGTGTAAAAGTGGATCATACATGAGTCTGTGAGAATAGAGGAGAAAGTACTTAAGCAAAAGATGCGGTCATATAGGGACATACTATGTAGACATCAATGTGTTTAGGGATATTGACCATATTTTTACCCCGCTTTTGGCGGGCAGTAAGCCCCTATCTCAAAATTCAGCAAAGGCAAAGAAGTTAGGTGCGGGATCAACTGCCCGTAGATGCCCAATTGGTGAGGGCTAATACTCGGTGGGGGATGAAGCCCCCTGTCGATTAAAGTTTCACTTTATAAGGAGGAAATAGACGATGATGGGAAAGAAAATTTTAGTAGTTGATGATGAAAAGCCGATTGCGGATATTTTAAAGTTCAACCTAGAAAAAGAAGGTTTTGAAATTGTAATGGCGCATGATGGTGACGAAGCGATTGAAAAAGCGAATGAAGAACAGCCAGATATGGTCTTATTAGATATTATGTTACCAGGTAAGGATGGCTTAGAGGTTTGTCGTGAAATACGTAAAAGCTCAGAAATGCCGATTATTATGCTTACAGCAAAGGACTCTGAAATTGATAAAGTATTAGGGCTTGAGCTTGGCGCAGATGATTATGTAACGAAGCCATTTAGTACGAGGGAATTACTTGCTCGTGTGAAGGCAAATTTACGCCGTCATCAACAAGGTGGTTCTGCAGAAAAAGAAGAAAACACGGAAATGGTTATTGGACCAATTGTTATCAATCCAAATGCGTATAGTGTAACGAAACGTGAGGAAAATATTGAACTTACACATCGTGAATTTGAGCTACTACATTATTTAGCAAAACATTTAGGACAAGTTATGACTCGTGAACATTTATTGCAAACGGTTTGGGGTTATGATTATTTTGGAGATGTACGTACAGTGGACGTAACAGTGCGTCGCTTACGTGAAAAAATTGAAGATAATCCAAGTCATCCTACTTTAATTGTCACTAGACGTGGAGTAGGGTATTACTTGCGTGACCCAGAGCAGGAATAGTATATGAAGAAAGTCGGTTTTTTTCAATCTATTCATTTAAAATTTGTGCTCATATATATGCTATTAATATTAATAGCTATGCAAGTTATTGGGGTATATTTCGTTAGGGAGTTAGAAAAGAGTCTTGTACAAGGTTTTAGAGATTCTTTAACGCAGCAAACGAACTTATTAGCATATAACTTGAAACAAGAGTTTAAAAAAAGTCATACAAAAGCAGAAACAGAATCAACAGATGAAACGATTAAAACTTCAATTCGAAAATTTGCCTCTGATCGAAAGAAAGATATCCAAGAGGTAAGTGTATTTGATTCGAATAGAAAGTTACTTGCTATTTCAGATGAGTCAAAGCAAAACAAGGTAAATAGAACATCAACTGATATAGCTGTTCAGCGGGTATTGGTACAAAAAAAGCCAGAAGTAAAAATTGAGAAGGATGGTCGTACAGGCCATCGTGTACAAGTTATGCTTACTCCGATTATAGATGATAACGGCAAGGATGCACTGGGTGTTATTTACATTGTTGCATCTATGGAAGATGTTTATAAACAGATGAAGGATATTAATCAAATTTTTGCGACTGGAACCGTTATTGCATTACTCGTAACAGCTGTACTTGGAATTTTGTTAGCTCAAACGATTACGAGACCAATCTCAGATATGCGAAGACAAGCGATTGAAATGGCAAAAGGAAACTATTCAAGAAAAGTAAAAGTGCATAGCCATGATGAAATTGGACAATTAGCATTATCTTTTAATAATTTATCAAAAAAATTACAACAAGCTCGTTCTTCAACGGAAAGTGAAAGACGTAAATTATCATCCGTTTTATCACATATGACAGATGGAGTAATTGCTACTGACCGAAAAGGGGACATTATTTTATTAAATGATCCTGCGGAGAAGATGCTAAATGTTTCGCGTGAAACGGCGCTCGATCAATCTGTTTTAGAAGTATTAGGGATACAAGAAGAATTTACGCTCGATCATTTATACGAAGAGCCTGATTCCGTTTTATTAGATTTTAGTACGAGAAATGAGCCATATATTCTACGTGCTAGTTTCTCTGTTATTCAAAAAGAAACAGGGAAAGCAAATGGTTTAATAGCCGTATTATATGACGTAACTGAGCAGGAGCGTATAGAAAGGGAACGCCGTGAGTTTGTGGCAAACGTTTCCCATGAATTAAGAACACCATTAACAACAATGCGCAGTTACTTAGAGGCACTTACGGACGGTGCGTGGCAAGATCCGAATATTGCACCACAATTTTTAACAGTTACACAAGAAGAAACAGAAAGAATGATTAGACTTGTAAATGCATTATTGCAACTTTCTAAACTCGATAGTACAGAACATCGTTTAATGAAAGAATGGGTCGACTTTACTGACTTCTTTAATAACATTATTGATCGTTTTGAAATGTCTAAAGAGCAAAACGTAAGTTTCAAACGATCTTTCTCTAAGAAATCCCGATTTATTGATATGGATACGGATAAAATTACGCAAGTTTTGTATAACATTATTTCGAATGCATTAAAGTATTCACCAGAAGGTGGAACAGTAACATATCGCTTACGTGATCGTGGGGAATTATTAGAGATTAGTGTAAGTGACCAAGGAATGGGGATTCCAAAAGAAAATGTCGATAAAATCTTTGAACGTTTTTATCGCGTAGACAAAGCACGTTCAAGACAAATGGGTGGTACAGGACTTGGATTAGCAATTGCAAAAGAAATGATTGAGGCACATGGTGGCTCAATTTGGGCGAAGAGTGAGGAAGGAAAAGGGACAACTATTTACTTCACATTGCCAATGGCAGCGGATGAAGAGGACGAATGGGAATGAGTATGGAAAATGTTAAAACGATAGTTTTAATTAATTTAGTTGTAATTAGCCTATTTCTTACTTTTAACTTATGGACGTATGTGCCAGATTCCACGTCTATGCAAAACGCAAAATTTGTGCAGGGGAATGAAGGAACTACTCAAACTAAAATTGCTGATGTTGTCCGCCCTACTTCTATCATCGTGCATAAAGATAAAAATCATTACGGGAGCGAAAGAGAGGGAGATATAGAATCAATCTATAAACCTTTGGAAGCAGGGGAATTATATGATTTCAAAGAGATATCGATTGCTAAAGCTGATTTCCTTTCTTATGTGCATGGTGAGGGGAAAATTGAACTTATTTTTCCTACCAACATCCCATTTGATGCAGTTAAATCTATGTTTAATATGAAAGAAAAAAGTATAAATAAGCCTAAACATTTTAATCGAATTATTCTCGATCCTTCTAGAAGTAGGGATCAAGAAATTAAAATTAATTTTGTTTCTGATGGTGATAACTCTAGAATATATGAAGCAAAATTAAGTGGTGTGTATTTAAAAGATATTGTAAATGCACAAAATCAATTTATAGTATCAGCAAAACCTTATTTTGACTATCAAATTAATGATGTGAAAAAGCTATTTTTACCAGATGGAACGACAGAGTTAAGTAATATAACATATATTTCATCTAATTTAGCGGTTGATACATTTAAGAATGCTCTTTTTAGTGACCCACGTTATTTAAGCCCTATTACCGAGAAATCAAAAGAAACATTTACAGATGGTATTAGGTCCATGGAGATTGAAAACGATCATCATATGCTAAAGTATAAAAATTCTTCTGTTTCAAGTGAGAAAACGACAGATAATTTAATGCTTTTACAAAAAAGCTTTGATTTTGTAAATGGTCACAGTGGGAGTTTAGATTCATATCGTTTGGACTATATGAATAAAGGACAGACGGTATTCCGTTTACATGAAGATGGATATTCCGTATTCAATACAGATGGATTAGCTGAATTGAGACAAGTAAGGGGATCAGAAGAAGTAATGGAATATGAGAGACCTTTGTTGTCTTTAAATACGAAAGGCATAGAACAGAAGGCTACTCTTCCATCGGGTCACGTTGTAATAGCATCCTTAGAAAATAATGCCGCGGTAGATAAACGATTCATTAAAGACATTGGTATTGGATACAAATTATCACTAGATGGGCAAGTGGCTCGACTACAGCCAATTTGGTATGTAAAGTTTGTTGAAGATGAAACGGGCAAACAAAAAATATATGAGTGGAGTGAGGGAGGACTAAATGGATTGGGATCGGATTAAAACCATATTTATTGTGACCTTTTTTGTTTTGGACCTCTTTCTCATTTTTCAATTCATTCAAAAGCAGGATAGTAATCAATTGGAGCTTATTGCAGAAACAAAGATAGATCAAGAATTAAAAGCAAACAAAATTACTATGGGTAATTTCCCTAAAGAACCGAAAAAAGAGTCATTTATTAGGGCCGAAAACAAGGCATTTAAAGAAGAAGATGTACAGTCTTTAAAAAATCAAACGGCGCATATACAAAATATGTACAAGATAGAAAGTAAGCTAAAAGAGCCCTTTTTGAATACAAAATCATTATCGAAAGATAAGTATAGTGATTTTTTGAAGAACTATGTATTGGATGGACAAAAGTATGAGTTTGGAGCGATGAAAGACTCTAAAATTTACTTCTTCCAAAAATATAAAGATAAACCTATTTTCTATAACGATCAGGCAATGATTGTTGTGGAATTAAATGAAAAAAATGAACTTGTGTCATACACGCAGACGATGCTAACGGATTTAAAAGAAATGGGCGAAAGTGAAAAAACGAAACAGCAAGAAATTATTACTGCCCAAACGGCCTTAGAAAATCTGTATTTAAAAAATAAAGTTCATGGAAATACACATGTAAAAGAAGCACAAATTGGTTATGCCAACCTTACCGCATCTACTTCTAATAACCAAGTACTTGCTCCAACATGGAACTTAAAAACGGAGCAGAAGCAGGACTTCTTTGTAAATGCAATTGAAGGACAAGTTATGGAATTAGGGGAAAGGGAAAATCAAGTGGTTGATGAACATACTGGAGTGAGAAAGAATGGGGTTGCATTTTAGCGTACTTGCAAGTGGAAGTACAGGGAATATGCTATATGTAGGAACAGATGAAAAGAAATTACTGGTCGATGCAGGTTTAAGTGGTAAAGCAACAGAGGCTTTATTTAAACAGGCAGAACTAAATATAAATGATGTATCGGGTATTCTTGTAACACATGAACATAGCGATCATATTAAAGGATTAGGTGTATTAGCACGTAAATATGATTTGCCTGTTTATGCAAATGAGAAAACATGGAATGCAATGGAACACTTAATAGGAAATATCCCAACAGAGCAAAAGTTCATTTTCTCAGTTGGGGATGTGAAAACATTCGGTGATATCGAGGTCGAGTCATTTGGAGTTTCTCATGACGCCGCAGAGCCGATGTTCTATGCTTTTCATAACAATAATAGAAAGTTAGCCCTTATTACAGATACGGGATACGTGAGTGACCGTATGAAAGGTGTTATTAAGGGAGCTAACGCTTTCGTATTTGAAAGTAATCATGACGTGGAAATGCTTCGTATGGGACGTTATCCATGGAGTATTAAGCGACGTATTTTAAGTGATGTGGGGCACGTTTGTAATGAGGACGCTGCATTAGCGATGGCGGATGTAATTACAGATGAGACAAAACATATTTATTTAGCCCATTTAAGTTTAGATAATAACATGAAAGAACTAGCACGTATGTCAGTATCACAAGTACTAGAGGAAAAAGGATTTGGAGTGGGAGAAGCCTTTGAAATTCACGATACAGATCCAAAAATGCCGACAAAAATTCAATACGTATAATTCTTCATTTTAGTAAACAATAAAGGTGAATATAGTTGTTTTCAGGAAGATGGGTGAACAAATATGTCCTTTATTGATGAAGAAAATTATCGTATGAAACGTGCAAGAAAAAAGAAGCATAAAGGTATAGTCATTTCTAGTATAGCAGGAACAATTGTAGGAGCTTCGTTATTTGCATTTGGAGCTCCTTTGTTTTCAAATGATGCGGGCGCGTTTCCACAAGCTGAAGCAAGTGGAAGTAATATGGCCGAAGCGCAAGGAATTAAACAGATTAGTTTTGTGGATGCTGTTGATCGTGCGTCTGAAGCTGTTGTTGGCGTTATTAATATTCAACGAGATAATTTTTCAGAGGCAGATTCAGAAGCTGGTACAGGATCAGGTGTAATTTATAAAAAGGCAGATGGCCAAGCTTATATCGTAACGAATAATCATGTTGTTGCTGGAGCAAATCGTATTGAGGTAAGTTTAAGTGACGGTAAGAAGGTTCCTGGTAAAGTATTAGGAACGGATGTAGTCACCGATTTAGCTGTACTACAAATAGATGCAAAGCATGTAAAAAAAATAATTGAAATTGGTGATTCTAATACTGTTCGTAGAGGAGAACCGGTCATTGCGATTGGAAACCCGTTAGGACTGCAATTTTCTGGGACTGTCACACAAGGCATTATTTCAGCTAATGAACGTATTGTTCCTGTAGATTTGGATCAAGATGGACATTACGATTGGCAAGTAGAAGTATTGCAAACAGATGCAGCAATTAATCCAGGTAATAGTGGTGGTGCGCTTGTAAATGCGGCAGGTCAATTAATTGGCATTAACTCAATGAAAATTGCAGCAAAAGAAGTAGAAGGAATTGGACTAGCCATTCCAGTTACTAGAGCTGTTCCCATTATGAATGAATTAGAGAAGTACGGAAAAGTAAGGAGACCGTATGTTGGAATTGAACTTAGATCGTTAAATGAGATTCCAAATTACCATTGGTCAAAAACATTGCATTTACCGGGCAATGTAACAGAGGGAGTTTGCATTTTAGATGTGAAAAGCCCTTCGCCAGGTGTAGATGCTGGTTTACGTGAACATGATGTGATTGTAGCAGTAGATGGAAAACCGGTTCGCGATATTATCGGATTCCGTACGGCCTTATATGATAAAAAAATTAATGATAAAATGACTCTTACGTTTTATCGTGGTACAAAACGAGCAACAACAACGGTTAAATTAGGCATTCAAAAGTATTAAAAACAGGAGGGCCTACCTCCTGTTTTCTATTGTAGAAAAGTGAGGTGAAGAATATGAATTTACCTTGTTGTTTAGAGCATGTTGAATTAGCTTTAGATATTATTGTGGATGAGTGTGAAGTTGCGCCGGTTATCAACAATGTGGATAACTCGGAAAAAGAGAAAAAAACATGTGAATTTTGTCAAAATGAGGCGACATATGTTGTATCGAACACAGATTCTCACACAATATGTGGGTAACATTTGTGGATATGTGGATAAGTTATGTGGATAACATGTTTGTAAGGTGGGGAATACGTGTGAATATCTCGATTATTTCAATTGGGAAATTAAAAGAAAAATATTTAAAACAAGGTATAGCAGAATACTTAAAACGATTATCTGCATACGCAAAAGTAGAAGTAATTGAATTGCCAGATGAAAAGGCACCAGAAAATTTAAGTGAAGCAGAAATGTTAATTGTAAAAGAAAAAGAAGGTATACGTATACTGGATAAAATTTCTGACGATACACATGTCATTGCGTTAGCGATAGAAGGAAAGCAAAAATCATCAGAAGAATTTGCAGTAAGCTTAGATCGTCTTGCTACATATGGAAAGAGTAAAGTTGCATTTGTAATTGGTGGATCACTTGGACTAAGTTCAGAAGTAATGAAGCGTTCAAACGAATCTCTTTCTTTTTCAAAAATGACATTACCACACCAATTAATGCGTTTGGTATTGCTTGAGCAAGTATATAGAGCATTTCGTATTAATCGTGGTGAACCGTATCATAAATAAGTGAGGTTTATCTGTGAAGATACTATCAGCACCATATCCTATTAGTGGTAAGATGCTGGTTATAGTGATATAAGTAAATGTTCATTTAAAAAAGGTGCCTGTTATCCACTTGAATAATTTCGATTATTCGGGAGTGACAGGCATTTTTTATGAATTGTTTGACAATTTCAGAGGGGTATTAGATTATCTATTCTTATAGGTCAAATGGTCAGTTGCAATGTTCACCATCTTGTTTTTGTGTATTGCTGATTTAGAGCGGTTTTGTAATAGATAATACGATAGAAATATAAACATATTTTCCATCTCCCACTAGAATTAGTTGGATAAGGGATCCTGCAACCAATTAATAATATAATATCAATTTTCTTAGTTAGAGTGTTTTTCGAAAAAAAGGGATAAATATGGAAGTAATCATACTTCCTTTTTAATTTTTATAGTAAAATATTCCTGATATTTATTTTGGAAAGGAACTAGCTAACAAATGTTATATATTATTGGTGGAATTATTTTATTTTTAATTTTTGCGAGATTTGGATCAGAGGGTATAGGTTGCTTCTTTTTTCTTGTTATTGCATTTCTTCTCTGGAGAATTGGGGTCTTGTCGTTTATTATCCGAGGTATATTAAAAATTGGGGAATGGATTTTAGTTCGCGTGGCCTACTATTACTATAAGTTTTTCGGGGACGATGCCAGCACAGGATTTATTTTAAACAAACTTGGCAATATATTATTTAACTAACTCAATATTAAGATTAACACTGAAGAAGTGTAAAGCTAAACATCAGTGAGATTTTAGTAGATATTAAGAATAACCCAAAATCTGAACTAGGATTGAAGCAGGATATACTGAGGAATTTTATGAAACGGAACAAGTAGAACAAGTTCAAGGAGATAAATTAGTTTCTAGGTCAGATTTAAATAGTATTGAGTAATTGATTATTAAGGAAGCAAATGGTTCAATACTATAAGGAAAGATTCTTCTAGGAAAAATGCAATTATATGTGTATATCATAAATAATTGTACAATAGTGCATTCAAACGGCTACAGATGTGGCCGTTTTCTATATTTCCTAAAATAAGTATGTTTCTATTTCTAAAAAAGTGTGATGTAATATGAAGAGGAAAAAAGTACAAGTAGTCATAGAAGTGAGGAATTAAAGGTGAAGAAGTTTAAAAAGTTTTACTTGGAGATTACGAGTGTATGTAATCTTGCGTGCAGCTTTTGTCCGCCGACGGAAAGGCAGAAGCAGTTCATTTCTGTGGAGGATTTTGCGAAAAGATTAGACCAAATTAAACCTCACACAGACTACATTTATTTGCACGTGAAGGGTGAGCCATTGCTCCATCCGAAAATAGATCAATTGTTAGATTTAAGCCACGAAAAAGGGTTTAAAGTTAATATTACAACGAACGGAACGTTAATTAATAAGAGAAGGCATAGACTGTTAAATAAACCTGCATTAAGACAAATGAATTTTTCATTGCACAGTTTTGATGGACATCCAGGTTCGCAAGATAAAGAAGGTTATGTAAGGAGTATACTTTCCTTCATTAGAGAGGCGACAAGTCAATCAGATTTAATTGTTTCACTTAGATTATGGAATTTAACGCAGGATAATAAAACGAATGCTGAAATCCAGAAAAATAGAGATTTATTATCCATCATTGAAAATGAGTTTGGTCTATCTTATCAAATCGAAGAGAAGCTTACACCAGGAAAAGGTATAAAAATTGCGGAACGTGTCTTTATTAATCAAGACTATGAATTCCAGTGGCCGGCATTACATGAAGAAGAGGATGATGGAAAAGGATTCTGTCACGGTCTTCGAAATCAGGCTGGAATTTTAGCAAATGGAACAGTTATTCCTTGCTGTTTAGATGGTGAGGGGATTATTAACCTTGGGAATATTAATAATGACTCATTTTCTAACATTATAGAAGGTGAAAGAGCAACAAACATTGTCGATGGATTTTCGAAAAGGGTTGCAGTCGAAGAGCTATGCAGGAAATGTGGATACCGTAAAAGGTTTGGAAAATAAATATGAAATAAGCCCTCGTAAAGCGAGGGCTTATTTTTTATCCTGCTATTTGCCGGGCAGTAAGACCCCCACCTCAAAATTCAGCGGAAGCAAAGAAGTTAGGTAGGGAGCGGGCTGCCCGTAAAAGCCCGATTGGTGAGAGCTAATAATCAGTGGGGGATGGACACCCCCCACTGATTAAAGTTTCACTTTATTCTTGATAAGAGCGTTCTAATTCATCGATTAAGGAACCGACGTAAGAAACAGCTTTACGGATTGCATCTGGTTTTGACATATCTACTCCGGCATGTTTCATTAATTCAAGTGGTTTCATCGTACCACCAGCGCGAAGTACATCTAACCAGCGATCCACGGCAGGTTGTCCTTCCTCTTTAATCATTTGGGCTACCGCAGTAGATGCAGTTAGGCCTGCGGAATAGGTGTAAGAATATAAGCCCATATAATAATGAGGTTGACGCATCCAAGTTAAGCCAGCATCTTCGTCAATTTCTACAGAATTTCCCCAGAATGTCGAAAGTACATTTGTTTTTATTTCAGTTAAAGTTGTAGCTGTAAGTGCTTCTCCTTCTTCTGCTAGCGTATATACTCTTCTTTGATATTCTCCCTCAAGTAAGTGAGTAACAAAGTTATGATAATATGTGCCAAGTAGTTGCAGAATCACCCATCTACGCATTCTCTTATCTTCAGTCGTCGCTAATAAATGCTGGGCTAATAGTAATTCGTTCATCGTAGATGGTGCTTCGACAAAGTACATAGATGGACGTACATTCATAATACGCTGATTTTTATTTGCTAAATAAAAATGACCAGCATGTCCAAATTCATGGGCTAATGTGAAGCATCCACGCATCGTATTTTGCCACGTAATTAAAATGTATGGATGAGAACCATATGGGCTTGAACAAAATGCTCCAGTTGATTTGCCTACGTTATCTGCAAGATCAACCCATCTTTCTTGGAATCCTTTTTGGATAATGGAACTATATTCATCGCCTAATACTTTTAAAGAATCTTGAATTAATTTACCAGCCTCCTTGTATGTGATGGTTGGATTAAATTCGGGATCTAAAGGTGCATGTAAGTCGCAGAACAGCATTTCATCGAGTCCTAATACTTTCTTTTTTAAATCTGCAAAACGGCGCATATGAGGCGCTAATTCCTTGTATATAATATCAAGTTGATTGTTATACATTTCAAGTGGAACTTTTTGAGGTTCCAAAAGCATATGAGTAACAGATTCAAATTTGCGTAAACGAGAGAGTGTTACTTGTTTTTTTACTTCAGTCGCATATGTTGTTGCCACGGTATTCTTATATCGTTTCAAGGTGGAAACAAATGATGAGTATGCTTTTCTACGTATGTCTACGCTTGGAGAGAACTCATATTTACTTTCAAATAATGCAAATGATACAGGGAGTTCGTTTCCTTGTTCGTCTTGTATGGAGGTAAAATCCATATCGGCTAATTTAGTCATACCGTAAATTTTGTATGGAGAATTATGTACTTCGCCAAGTGCAGCAAGAGCTTCTTCTGTTTCAGGAGAGAGTGTA
Organism: Bacillus cereus; assembly: GCF_007678085.1. Taxonomy (GTDB): domain Bacteria; phylum Bacillota; class Bacilli; order Bacillales; family Bacillaceae_G; genus Bacillus_A; species Bacillus_A cereus_BE. The sequence continues at coordinate 41,458 of NZ_VEDW01000005.1, forward strand.
TTCAGCCTTTTTTGCAGTATGTCTAGTAATGATTTACGGAAAGGTTCGAGTTTTGTTTCTTCAGCTAAATATTTTTCAATTGTTCCTTCGTCGAATGAGAGGATTTCATTATGGATAAAGGATAGTGCAGTATGTACTTTTGTCCACAAGGCAGCAATTTTGGAAGAGTTCGCTTGAATAACTGGGTTTGTACGATCAGTGGATTCTTTTAAATTGGCATAGGAGTATAGTTTTGTTAACTCCATTAAAAGCTCTTCTTCTAAAAGTAGGCAATGTAATAAGGTAGTGGCGTTAGTGTGTAATTTTCCTTTAAACGCATCAAGTTTTTTCATATCGTCTGTTAATACAAGTAATGCAGTTTCCCACTCTTTATCAGATTCGTATAAATCAGAAAGGTCCCATGTTAGTTCAGTAGGGACTTCTGCGCGAATATGGCGTTTCTCAATTACATTTTTCATTTGTTATATCCCCCTTATTATAAGTATCTAAAAATATGATACTAGAAAATTCAGTAAAATGAAAATTTTTTACATTTCTATACATGAAAAAAAAGGACAAGCATAAAAATGCTTGTCCTTCGAGTTAAATTTAAAAATTAATATACTTTATCACCGTTGAAAATAGAGTTTTTCACGACTACATAATCTACAGTACGAATAGAGTCTAATTTTGTTCCACCAGCGTAAGAAATAGAAGATTGAAGATCTTGTTCCATTTCGATTAAAGTGTCTTCTAAAGAACCTTTATGCTCAACGAACATTTTCTTACCTTCAACGTTTTTCTTCTCGCCTTTTTGGAATTCAGAAGCTGAACCGAAGTACTCTTTATAAAGTTTGCCATCTTTTTCGATTGTTTCCCCTGGAGACTCTTCATGACCAGCGAATAGAGAACCGATCATAACCATAGTCGCCCCAAATCGAATAGATTTAGCTACGTCGCCGTGTGTACGAATACCACCGTCAGCGATAATTGGCTTACTTGCAGCTTTTGCACACCAGCGAAGTGCAGCTAGTTGCCAACCGCCAGTTCCAAAGCCTGTCTTAATTTTAGTAATACAAACTTTACCAGGTCCAATACCAACTTTTGTTGCGTCAGCACCAGCATTTTCTAATTCTCTTACCGCTTCTGGAGTTCCAACGTTTCCAGCGATAACGAAGCTTTCTGGTAAATGCTTTTTAATATGTTGAATCATGTTGATTACAGCATTGGAATGTCCATGTGCAATATCAATCGTGATATATTCAGGTGTAAGTTGCTCAGCAGCTAATTGTTGTACGAATTCATACTCATCCTCTTTTACACCAACGCTGATAGAAGCGATTAATCCACGTGATTGCATATCTCTAATGAATGAGATACGTTTCTCTGGTTGGAAACGATGCATGATATAGAAGTAATTGTTTTCAGCTAAATAAGTTGCGATTCTTTCATCAATAATCGTTTGCATATTTGCAGGTACGACAGGTAATTTAAATTTATGTTTACCTAAAGTGACAGTTGTATCACATTCAGAGCGGCTGTTTACAATACATTTTGCAGGAATTAATTGAATATCTTCATAGTCGAATACGTTTTCCATCATTTACACCCCTAAAATACGAATATTTTATTTAGTTTGTTTAAAAATGTTCGTCCAAAAGATAATTTACATTATTTTCACTCATAAGTCAAAGGTTTTCATATTTATATTTAAAAATTTAAATTTATCCGCCTATGTTGTAAGTTCATATTACTAAAATGTGTTTAAACATAGCATTATTTGATGTAAAATTATGTTTGGAAAAGAAAAGTTAAATAGGTAAATTTAGGAGGGCTATTAATGAAGCGCTTAGTATATATGGATTGGTTGCGTGTATTAGCAACAATCGCAGTAGTTACAATTCACGTTTCAGCGGGTTATGTTTCTATGTTAGATGCAAATAACGTATCACGCTGGATGGCTGGTAACTTGTTTGAATCGATTTCACGTGCAAGTGTTCCGATTTTTGTGATGATTAGTGGAGCTTTATTGTTAAAAGGAACGAAAGATATTTCGGTCGGGGAATTTTTACAGAAGCGTGCAAGTAAAGTAATTATACCTTTTGTAGCTTGGAGTGCTATATTTTATGCATATGGAGCATATGCAGGATATTTCCCGGCATCTTTAAAGCAAGGGATAAAGCACTTTTTAACGGATACAATCGGGGGACATTTATGGTTCTTATACATGATTGTAGGGATATATTTAATTACACCTTTACTGAAAATCTTTGTGAAGAACGCTAAAAAAAGAGAGATAGAATACTTTTTAATTTTATGGCTATATGCGTCTGTTGTAGTCAATGTAGTTAAATATTATTATCCTATCAACTTTAATATTGAGTTATTTTACGTTACAAATTATGTAGGGTATTTCTTACTTGGTTATTACTTATCCAATTATGATATTACGAAAAAGTGGAGAAATATTTCTTACATTGGAGGACTTGTAGGATTTATTAGTACATTCTTTATTACATATCACTATACAGTAAAAGCAAATGGACAGTTAGAGCAGTTTTGGTACGGATATTTTGCGCCAGGCGTTGTACTGATGGCGATTGGATTATTTGTATTTTTCAAATATGCTTTCCAAAAATCAGAAAGAGAATTACCATTGTTATTCCGTTTTATAAATCAAGCAAGCCTTGGAATCTATATTCTTCACTTCTTCTTATTAAATAACTTGTTGTACATGGTTTTCCCTAAGGTAAATGAGCGTGTGCATGCAATATTGGCAATACCTATTAATGTAACGATTACAATTGTTCTTAGTCTGGTTATTACGTTAGTATTGCAAAGAATACCAGTTGTGAAAAAATTGGTTCCATAAAAATGAATACAGTATAGATAGGGCAGACTTATTATTAAGGCTGCCCTTTACTATTTTAAAATTATACTTAGATAAATTTAGGTTGAAACGAATTAAAAACAGTGGATTAATATAGTATCTTACTATAGTCTAAAGTGAGGTATGAAGAACATAATAGGTTAAATATAAAATCAAATGAGGTTAATATATGAGTAAAAAAAGCTTTAGTAATTATGCATTAAGTAAAGAAGTAAGACGAGCACTTACTGGTTTAGGATATGAGCATCCAACAGAAGTGCAAGGAGAGGTCATTCCAGTTGCATTGCAAAAGAAGGATCTTGTTGTAAAGTCGCAAACGGGAAGTGGAAAAACGGCTTCTTTCGGAATACCACTTTGTGAAATGGTAGAGTGGGAAGAGAATAAACCACAAGCATTAGTTTTAACACCAACGAGGGAACTTGCTGTTCAAGTGAAAGAAGATATTACGAATATAGGGCGATTCAAACGAATTAAAGCTGCTGCAATTTATGGTAAATCTCCATTTGCACGTCAAAAATTAGAGTTAAAACAAAAGACGCATATTGTAGTAGGGACTCCAGGGCGTGTGTTGGATCATATTGAAAAAGGGACTCTGTCTTTAGAGCGATTGAAATATTTAGTGATTGATGAAGCAGATGAAATGCTAAATATGGGCTTTATCGATCAAGTAGAGGCAATTATTGATGAATTACCTACAAAAAGAATGACAATGCTATTTTCAGCAACCTTACCGGAAGATGTTGAAAAGTTATCCCGTACATATATGAATGCACCAACTCATATTGAAATTAAAGCAGCTGGGATTACAACAGAAAAAATTGAACATACCCTTTTTGAAGTAAGGGAAGAAGAGAAGCTTTCACTTCTTAAGGATGTAACTATGATTGAAAATCCAGACAGTTGTATTATTTTTTGTCGTACACAAGAAAACGTAGATCATGTATATAGACAGCTAAAACGAGTTAATTATCCTTGTGACAAAATACACGGTGGTATGGTACAGGAAGATCGTTTTGAAGTTATGGATGATTTTAGAAAAGGAAAGTTCCGTTATTTAGTAGCAACTGATGTAGCTGCGAGAGGAATTGATATTGATAATATTACACATGTTATTAATTACGATATTCCATTAGAAAAAGAAAGCTATGTACACCGTACGGGAAGAACGGGACGAGCTGGTAATAGTGGAAAAGCTATTACATTTATAACGCCGTATGAAAATAGATTTTTAGAAGAGATTGAGGAATATATCGGATTTGAAATTCCAAAGGAACTGGCACCTTCAAAAGAAGCAGTTATAAAAGGGAAAGCAGTATTTGAAGAAAAGATATATGCTAAACCAATTATAAAAAAGGATAAAAATGCAGACCTAAACAAAGGAATTATGAAATTGTACTTTAATGGCGGAAAGAAAAAGAAAATTAGGGCGGTAGATTTCGTTGGAACAATTGCTAAAATTCAAGGTGTTTCTGCTGATGATATAGGTATTATTACAATACAAGACAATGTTTCTTATGTTGAAATATTAAATGGAAAAGGACCACTTGTTTTAAAGGTTATGAGAAATACAACGATAAAAGGTAAACAATTAAAAGTTCATGAGGCAATTAAATAAATGAAAATATCCACTTTAAAGGTGGATATTTTTTTGAGGCTTACTTATAGAGTGGATAATGTGAATGGACTTTAACTAATACGTGATTGACGATTGTTTTTTTGTATGTTAGTATTTTTATTTGATTTTTTCTACCGTTTAATGGGAAAATTGTTAATTCATTTAGGGGTATATTTTTATATAAGTAAATCAATTTTATTTTAATTGTTGTAAGCTATAAAAAGTAAGGACGGTGTTTATGAAATGAATTTTACTCAAGATAGGTGGAGTTTTAAATGGCTTCATTTTTATTTGATTGTAGTAGTTGTTGCATCTCTTTTATTACGAATATATTTAGCATTTCATTTAGAAGGATATGAACGAGATCAACTATTTTTCGTGGATTGGATGGACACGGTAGGTAAATATGGATTAGGTGATGTGTATGCACATGGGGATTTAGTAAACTACCCTCCGTTTTTCTTAGCTCTTTTAGGTATTTATGGGGTGATATTGTCATTTTTTAATATATACGTAGATGCTGCTGGTGTTTTAATTCGAGTCCCATCAATTGCATTTGAAGTAGTAGCTATAATTATTTTTGCTATAGCTTCTAAAAGGATAAAAAATTCGATTGTGAGAGCAGCATTAGTGACATTTTTTGCATTTAGCCCAGCGGTTATAGTGGATGGGACTATTTGGGGTCAAGTAGACATGTTACATAGTATATTGATGGTTAGTTCTATTTTATTGCTAATGTCTAAGCCAGCTTGGTCTGGTGCTATTTACGCTATAGCGTTACTAGCTAAATTTCAATCAATCGTAATTGCGCCTGTATTTGCTATGTATTTCCTAAAAATTATTTTTGAAAAAAGAGAAGGTAAGCAATTAATTAAATTTATAATAGGGTTCTGTATCCCGTTATTAATATTCGGCCTTTATTTTGCAGCCTATGGAACATTTATTACTATGTTAACACAAGCATATTTAAATGCGGTGGGTACTTTCCCAACGGTAACTGTATTTGCTATGAATATTTGGTATTACGCGATTGGTACCGATCCTAATACGGTAGATACTATTCAAGTTTTACCACATATTACATTGAAAACAGTCGGATTAATACTCTTGTCTATTGCAGCGGCATTAACTTGTTTATATGTCTTTTTCCATCGCCATATGAATACAGCAGTACTATTAAAAGCAGCAACTTTTATAAGTTTTGCGTTCTTTATGTTACCTACGCAAATGCATGAGAGATATGCTTTCCCAGCATTAGTATTTGTTATCTTTTTATTGCTATATGAAATGAAGTGGACAGGAATAGCTTTAGGATTAACGTTAACAATCTTTTTAAATATAGTAATGGTTCTGTATGCGGGCTCTAATACGAATATGGGAATGTTTATCGTTACTATTAATGTTTTTATTTTCTATGCTATGTGTAAATTATTAGTAAAAGAGTATTGTGATCGCTTTGAATTGCTAATAAAGAAACAATAAAAATTATAATTTTAGAGAGAAGTACATTTTGCGAGTATGCAAAATGTACTTTTTTATTTTGAAAGAGTAAAATCCCAATAGAAAAATAAACAGGAGAGGATACTTAGAAAATATAATTTCTAAAATACTACAATCATTCGGATAGTTATTAGGACTCTTTTAAATCATCAATTAACTTCTCAGCTAAGCGTCTATACATATTACTCATCGACACAAATGATGTTAGTAATAAAAATTTCTCTAGGTTCGGATCTTCTAAGGAAGAAATCTCACTTACTTCTGAAACACGGTTATTTACGTCTTGTGTAAAGTTTTCGACGTTGTTTTCGGTAAGGGTAAGATAATCTTTGTATAGCGTATTTAATTCGAAGGAACCATCGCCTAATAAGGATTCATTTATATTTTCTAAGGAGCTTTTTATGTCATTAATGGAAAGGGCCCCTTTTAATTGATAAATTAGGCTAATTAAAATCATATGCTCTTTTGAATATTTTTTATTTTTGATTGGAATAAACAGTTTACCTTTTGCATAATTGTTAATCATTGTTTTTGTTAATACTTTTTCATCATCGGTTCTTGTTGTATCCGCATAAGTATTTTCAAATAGTTGGACAACCTGGTCTACATACAAGTCGACATTTGGAATATCCTCAAGCGTAATATTTTTTTCTAAATGTAATGTTTCAAGCAATTTATTTATATTTTCCACGTAGAACCCCTCACTTTTATAACTTAGTGGAGCATAAAGTTAAATTTATCTCTAAATATGGTATTACGAAACAAATGAATTGTAAATGTTGACCTCTAATAATAATGCGTATATAATTACATGTAGTTATCAAAACTACATGTAATTATATGAGGGGTGTTTATATGAATGCTTATATAAGGGAACCGGTTAATGCTTTTACCCACTTGGGAGGAGCTGTATTATCATTTATTGCATTATTAGCTATGCTTGTAAAAGTTTCTATTAAGATGCCATCTTTTGCGGCAATTACAGCTGTTATTTTGTTTGGCATCGGAATGATGGTTCTGTATACAGCATCAGCTGTATATCATAGTGTGGTAGCCAGTGAACGAGTTATTTATTTCTTTCGAAAGCTTGATCACTCTATGATTTTTATATTGATTGCAGGTACATATGCACCATTTTGTTTAATTACATTACATTCCGCAAACGGTTTATTATTATTTTGTTTAGTGTATGCAACGGCCATTTGTGGTATTGTTTTTAAAATGTTTTGGTTTAGTTGCCCGAGATGGTTATCAACAGCAATTTATATTACAATGGGCTGGTTAATTGTTCTGTTCTTTGCACCGTTAGCTGCTAACTTAAGTGCAGGAGGTATCGTGCTTCTAGTGCTTGGAGGCATTCTTTATACAATTGGTGGATTTATTTATGGAACAAAGCCAAAATGGTTAGAGTTTAAACATATGGGGCATCATGAAATTTTTCACGTGTTCGTGTTGTTGGGAAGCCTTGCCCACTTTTTAAGTGTATATTGCTATGTAATTTAACAATATGAAATTTCCGATTGATTTTTACTTTTCTTGGTTAATAGATAAAAATATAGGCGCATATGTATGTTGAAGAGTTGCATAACGTAAAGGTTATGTGGCTCTTTTTTATATAAATAATAATTCAAAATAAAATTTTAAGAATTATCAGTCTTTTTATGGTAGGATAGATGTGTATTAAGGTTATAAAATTTTATAATTAATAATAAGTGGGGGACTCTATATATGGCGATACTTATAACGGGTGGAGCAGGATATATTGGCAGTCATACGTGTATAGAATTATTAAATAATAATTATAAAATTATAGTCGTAGATAATCTTTCAAATAGTTCAATCGAATCTTTAAACCGAGTAAAAGAAATAACAGGAAAACAATTTGAATTTTATAAAGAAAGTGTTTTAAATCGTGAAAAAATGAATGAGATTTTTTTGGGAAATAACATTGAAGCGGTTATACATTTTGCTGGATTTAAAGCCGTAGGAGAATCAACTGCAATTCCTCTTACATATTATTATAATAATATAATAAGTACAATCATACTATGTGATGTGATGCAGAAACATAATGTTAAAAAATTTATTTTTAGTTCATCTGCAACTGTATATGGAATTCCAAAAACATCACCAATTACAGAAGAATTTCCGCTAAGTGTGACAAATCCGTATGGGCAAACAAAATTAATGATTGAGCAAATTATGCGTGATGTAGCAAAAGCTGATGATGAATGGAGTATTGCATTACTTCGTTATTTCAATCCATTTGGAGCACATAAAAGTGGCCGTATTGGAGAAGATCCAAATGGGATTCCGAATAATTTAATGCCATATGTAACGCAGGTGGCGGTAGGTAAGTTAAAGGAACTAAATATATTCGGAAACGATTATCCAACAAAAGACGGGACAGGTGTCCGTGATTATATTCACGTTGTTGACCTTGCAAAAGGACATGTAAAGGCACTTGAGAAAGTACTTGAGACGAAAGGAATTGAGGCATATAATCTTGGCACAGGTAAAGGTTATAGCGTGTTGGAGATGGTAAAGGCTTTTGAGAAGGTTTCAGGTAAAAAAATACCTTATAAAGTGATAGGGCGTCGTCCTGGTGATGTAGCAATGTGTTTTGCTGATGTATCTAAAGCAAAACGAGAATTAGGATGGGAAGCGGAATATGGGTTAGAAGAGATGTGTGTAGATTCTTGGAGATGGCAGGTAAATAATAAAAATGGCTACCAAATGATTTAAGGTAGTTAGTAAAGCATTCTCTTATTATTTTGTAGGATATTTTATGTATATAATAAATTGTATTCTTTATTATGTTGCTTGAGGTCAGTAATATATTCAATGTAGGAAAGAGAATGTAATAAAATATTACTGACCGTAGCATTTGAATAACAACCGGTTCAATTGAAAAGTATTCCAATACTTGTATCATTGTTAAAGTACGTTTATAATCAAATAATCTTATTAGCTTTTTGATTGAATTACGTATTATTGAAAGCGTTTTTATTATGTGGTACATTTCGATTGACATCATTACTGTATGACATGTATGAAAAGCTTTTTTTATTGTTTTTTAAGGTAGGAAGTCTGACTTATTTTCAAAAAACTTTGTATGTAGTTGTAAGTAAGAAGGAGAATAAGGAATAATATAATTTTTATAAGACGGGGAGGGTACAGTGTGAAAATGTAAGGTTTTCACATGATGATATATGGGTTACGTAGGATTATTACTTTCGGGTGCAGCTTTATTTTTAAATAGTCTTGTTATATTAGGAAAAGCAGAGATGAAAAGTGCGGGTGTTTTTAATTTATTTGTGGGTGCACTACAAATTATTATTCCGTTCTATTTGATTATGATTTCTGACCAAAGTAATTGGACAGTGTATTCATATGCAGCTACTTTCTTATTTGGATTAACCTATTTATATGTAGGTGTTACCTTTATAAAAGGAATGGATAGTAGCGGTCTAGGCTGGTTTTGTATGTGGGTAGCAGTTATTGCTTTATTCTATATGGTTGTTTCATTTGTTCAATTCCACGATGTTGTTAATGCGTTAACGTGGTTTATGTGGGCATTACTTTGGTATTTATTCTTTGTATTGAATACACAAAAGAAGAATATCAATCAATATCTTGGAAGAATTGCCTTCGTACAATCATGGGTAACGTTGACGTTGCCTTCACTCTTTTATTTTATGGGAGTATGGGGAGAGGGATTCGTATATGATCTATGGGTTTATGTATCCGTAATTTCTATTTTATACTTCAGTTATTGTATTTATAAATATCGAGTACGTTAATATACTTTCTGTAGAAAAGCATGGAATCGTTAAACGAATTCCATGCTTTTTATATATTAGCATTTATAATAGAGAGGTAGTATTTTACAATTTATCAAAATGGGGATGATAAAGTTGGAAAAAGTATTAGTACTAGGGGGAACAAGATTTTTTGGTAAACATTTAGTAGAAGCACTTTTGCAAGAGGGACACGATGTAACGATTGCGACGAGAGGGATTACAGAAGATCCTTTTGGAAGTGCAGTAAAAAGGCTGATTGTCGATAGAGAAGATGAAAAACAACTAGCAGAGCGTCTAGAAGATAAAAGTTATGATATCGTATACGATAATTTATGCTATAGCTCGAATGCAGCGAAGGTAATATGTGAATTGTTACGAGGAAAAACGAAGAAATACGTTTTGACATCTTCAATGGCTGTTTACGAGCCAGCAATAGGCTTGTTAGAAGAGAACTTTAATCCATACGAATATGCCATTACGTATGGTGGTAGGAAGGATTTTGCTTATAGTGAAGGAAAGAGATTAGCCGAAGCGGTTTTATTTCAACAAGCAACATTCCCAGTTGTTGCAGTGCGTTTTCCGGTTGTTATTGGAGAAAACGATTATACGGAAAGGTTACAATTTTACGTTGAACATATTGTGAAGCAAGAGCCTGTCGCGGTGAATCATTTAGATGGAGAGTTGTCATTTATACATGAAGAAGAAGCAGGCCAATTTTTAGCTTGGTGCGGGGTGGAAAGTATAGAAGGGCCAATCAATGCTTGTAGTAATGGAGTAGTTTCTACTAGAGAAATCATTCATTTCATAGAAGAAAATACGGGAATAAAAGCACTCGTTCAAGAAGTAGGAGATAATGTAGCACCTTACAATGAAGTGATTAATTGTACATTACACAATGGAAAGGCTGGTGAATTAGGATTCCCGTTTCGAGAGTTGAAAATAGACATAGAGCAAGTATTACGTTATTACATACATACAATGAAATAATCATAAATCCCCCGGTGGCAATCCGGGGGATTCTGGAGGATTTCGACAATACTAATTTTACATTACCAAATTTACCTTATACGCACGACTAATGTTTTTGTGATTGAATTGCTTGTAAATACTTTTCGTTTACCCGGTCCCAATTCACTGTATGCCACCAATTGGTAACAAATTCTGGACGCCGATTTTGATACTTTAAATAATAGGCGTGTTCCCATACATCGATAACGAGTAATGGAATTTTACCTTCTTGCAAAGGTGTATCTTGATTGGGTGTACTCATAACGGAAAGTTCCTCACCGTCCATAACAAGCCATCCATAGCCACTTCCAAAACGACTAATAGCTGCTTTGGAAAGTTGATCTTTTAAGTTGTCAAAGGTATTGAAATAATAATCAATTACTTTTGCAACGTCTCCATTAGGCTCACCGCCACCTCGCGGGCTCATTACTTCCCAAAAAAGACTATGACAATAGTGACCACCACCGTTATTTCTTACAGTTGTAACAATTTCCTTTGGTAAAACGTCTAAATTACATAGTAACTCTTCTAAAGATTTATTATGTAATTCCGTATAGTTTTCTAAAACGGCATTCAAGTTATTTACGTATGTCGCATGATGTTTTCCGTGATGAATGGAAAGCGTGTTGCTGTCGATATATGGCTCTAGTTCATCGTAGTCATATGAAAGCTTTGGCAATTGAAATGAAGACATAACATTACCTCCTTTCTTTTTTAAAAGTTGGTCTAGGTAAAAACAATTTACCTGAGTCAAAAATACACCTATTTTTTATGTAAGTCAATAGTAATGTCTTTAATTTTCTGAAAAATATTACAATAAAAGTAACACTTCGACTTTCATTTGTGACTCGTATTCTTTTTGCTTATACTGTAAAGTAGAACGTTTTGTTGAAATAGAAGGAGATCGTTTATGAGTAAAACGAAACAATTAATAGAGGAAGCGAGTCAGTTTATTACGATTTGCTATAGAGAGCTTGATAAAGAGCAATTCATAGAAGAGCGTGTGAAAGAAATTCAAGTTGAGATAGAGAAGACGGGGACGTATGAGCATACATTTGAAGAACTTGTTCATGGATCGCGCATGGCATGGCGTAATAGTAATCGATGTATCGGAAGACTATTTTGGAGTAAGATGCATATATTAGATGCACGTGAAGTAAATGATGAGGAAGGTGTATACAATGCATTAATTCATCATATTAAATATGCAACGAACGATGGAAAAGTGAAACCAACAATTACAATTTTTAAGCAATATCAAGGTGAAGAAAATAATATACGAATTTATAATCACCAATTGATTCGATATGCAGGCTATAAAACAGAAATGGGAGTGATTGGTGACTCTCATTCCGCTGCATTTACGGATTTTTGTCAGGAACTTGGGTGGCAAGGAGAAGGTACCAATTTCGATGTATTGCCACTTGTTTTTTCTGTCGATGGAAAAAAAACTGTATATAAAGAAATCCCTAAAAAAGAAGTGAAAGAGGTACCGATTGAACATCCAGAGTACCCAATCTCATCTTTAGGAGCAAAATGGTATGGGGTTCCAATGATTTCAGATATGCGCTTAGAAATTGGCGGTATTTCCTATACAGCCGCTCCGTTCAATGGATGGTATATGGGGACAGAGATTGGGGCGCGTAACTTAGCGGATCATGATCGTTATAATTTACTGCCAGCTGTTGCGGAGATGATGGAGTTAGATACATCGAGAAACGGTACGTTATGGAAAGACAAGGCACTAATTGAGTTGAATATTGCTGTATTACATTCCTTTAAAAAACAAGGAGTTAGTATTGTGGATCACCATACAGCTGCACAACAATTTCAACAATTTGAGAAGCAAGAAGCCGCATGTGGTCGTGTTGTAACGGGCAATTGGGTGTGGCTCATTCCACCGTTGTCGCCAGCTACCACTCATATTTATCATAAACCGTATCCGAATGAAATTTTGAAGCCGAATTTCTTTCATAAATGATATTTAGTATAGTTTTTTTATGGCAAATATAATTTTTTTTAATTACTGTTACGTAGCAAATGGAAGCCTTTACTCTCGGTTATTTTTGGAAGGAGCTTTTTGAACGAAGGAGTTCCTTATGTTATAATCAAATTTCTGTTTCGAAGACCTTATAGAAATATAAGGTCTTTTGTTTTGCTTTTTTATGTAATAGGAATAGAAATTTTCTTTTAAATAAAGGATTTAGCATATTTTTAGGGACAACATAAGTGTGTAGAAAATTTATGAATTATTATGCTTATATAATCATTGTGTTTTGGGTTTAAACAAGAAAACATAATAAAGTTGTTTTTTTAGATTGCTGAGGAAGGAGGAAGTGTAAATGAGAATGAAGAGTCGAAAAACGGATTGGCCTGTATTTCTTATTAGTGGTGGCTCACTTTTATTATTTGTAATTGCAGTTATTTTAAATAAAAGTTACGTAGAGGGAGTCATTAATAGCAGTTTTGCAGCTTCAATTAAATATTTTGGTGCCTTTTGGCAGGTTTTATTAATTGGTACATTTGTTGTTGCAATGTGTATGGCGTTTTCGAAATATGGGAGAGTTAAACTTGGGGGGCTAGAAAAACCTGAGATTAGTACGACAAAATGGCTCGCTATTATTATGTCTACATTACTTGCCGGAGGTGGCGTTTTTTGGGCAGCGGCAGAGCCAATGTACCATTTGATGACGGTGCCACCAATACATGAAGGTATATCTGCTGGGACGCAAGAAGCAGTCATGCCTGCTTTAGCACAAAGCTATATGCACTGGGGTTTCCTTGCTTGGACGATTTTAGGTACAATTAGTGCGGTAGTTATGATGTACGGACACTATCATAAAGGTATGCCGTTAAAACCTCGAACGCTTTTATATCCTATTTTTGGGGAGAAATTGCGAAAGAGTTGGCTTGGAACAATAATCGACGTATTTGCCATTATTGCAGTAGCTGCAGGGACGATTGGTCCAATCGGATTTTTAGGACTACAAGCAAGTTATGGATTACAAGCATTGTTTGACATTCCTGATGTGTTTACTACTCAATTAGCCATTATTGTTTGTGTAGTAGCTGTTTCTACTATATCTGCGGTAACGGGAATTGATAAAGGGATTCAAATTATAAGTAATTTAAATGTTAGACTGGCAGTTTTATTAATGGCATTCGTATTACTGTTTGGACCAGGTGGATTTATTATTGATTCATTTGTTTCTTCATTTGGATTTTATATAAATGAATTTATTCCAATGAGCACATATCGTGGTGATACAACTTGGTTAGGATCATGGACAATCTTTTTCTGGGGATGGTTTATTGGATACGGACCGATGATGGCAATTTTAGTGAGCCGTATTTCAAGAGGAAGAACAATCCGAGAAATCATCGTTGCAATTGGAATTATTGCACCTATTATTACAACGTTTTGGTTTACTATACTAGGGGGATCAGGTGTGTTTTATGAGTTAATGAATCCTGGTTCTATCTCGACCGCATTAAGTGAATCTGGTATGCCAGCGGCTATGATTGCAATTACAGAGCAACTGCCACTATCTAATATTATTGGACCGGCATTTCTTTTATTAACAATTTTATTTGTAGTCACAACAGGAGATTCAATGGCGTATTCGATTTCAATGGCAGTGACTGGAGATGGAGATCCTAGAATTAGTTTGCGAGTGTTTTGGTCGCTTATTATGGGCGCAGTTGCAGCGATTCTTTTATACATGGGTGAGGGAAGTATTAACGCCTTACAATCATTCATCGTAGTAACAGCTGTCCCAGTATCTATTCTGCTATTCCCAATGCTATGGCTAGCGCCTAAAGTTGCAGGAGAATTAGCGTTAAAACAAGGTATTGTAAAAGAAGAAGAGAAAACTTCCTTCTTGTTCCAAAAAGCTAGTAAATCAAAATAAAGAATTGTATTTATATAAAAAGAGGAAGCATTTCATTTGAGATGCTTCCTCTTTACTATTTATTTAACTACTTTTCTCGAAGGGGATAATACTCTGTACAGTTTCAATCTATTCTAATACTTTATCTTTCGTTTCTGGGACACATAATAGCATTGTAATTAAACCGATTGGATAGATAATGAAGATGAGAGATAATGCTCCCATTAAGTTACCACCTGCAGCAAGTAAGCCGATAATAACAGGTCCAAATCCAGCTAACCCACGTCCTGTACCGAAAATAAAGTTCTCTGCTGTCGATCGAGCTTCAGCAGGATAGTTTTCAGCTAAAACTGCTCCGAATCCTCCCATCATGCCATTTGCAAAGAATCCAAGCAATGCACTTCCCCATAATAATGATGTGGAGTCTGTGAATAAGAAGAAGTAAATGAGACAGTATATAGTACCACCGACATAATAGATTGTAAAAGTTTTACGGCGACCAATTTTATCGGCTAGAATGCCAAACGTTGCAATTCCAATTAGCATGCCGATCGTAGAGATGAACATCCAACCGCTCGCTTTTGCTAATGTGTAGTTATATTTATTCGCTAAAATAGTTGGCATCCACGTGAAAATTCCATAATATCCGAAGTTCTGGATAAATGACATAATAATAAGACCAATGGTTGTTATCGTTACTTTTTTATTGGCGAATAATTTTCGAAGTGGGAACTTTTTCATTTGCTTTAGTTGTTCTGCCTCAGTAGTTGTTAAATTACCTTCAGCTTCTTTTTGTAACAACTCTTTTTTGTATCGTTGTTTTTGTTCCCATATTTTCGGTTCACTTAAACTTTTGCGTACATAGACAGCTAGTAGAGCGGGAATGAGTCCAAATAAGAAAACAGCTCTCCATCCAAAATGCGGGACGATAAATGCTGGAAGGAGTGAAGCGACTAGTACGCCAAATTGCCATCCCAGTGCAACAACGGATGTCGCCTTAGCGCGCATTTCTTTAGACCATGTTTCAGTTACGATGGCCATCCCAATCCCGAATTCACCACCAACTCCCATTCCAACTAAAAAGCGAAGAATTAATAATTGCCAATAATCTGTTGCGAAATAAATAAGTGCTGTTGCTAGTGAGAATAGTAAGATTGTGAAGGC
The DNA here is from genome assembly GCF_007678085.1 of Bacillus cereus. Taxonomy (GTDB): domain Bacteria; phylum Bacillota; class Bacilli; order Bacillales; family Bacillaceae_G; genus Bacillus_A; species Bacillus_A cereus_BE. The sequence continues at coordinate 57,307 of NZ_VEDW01000005.1, forward strand.
CATCGTACGGATACGCCCAAATAAATCAGCAATAAATCCAAATAAATAAGACCCAATTAGCATTCCTATTGTGGTAGCTAATGTTAAGTTTCCACCTTCAACAGAGCTTAAATGAAATTCTTTTAAAATGTAGACGAGTACGAAAGATAAGAGCAACATATCTAAACCTTCTGCTGCATATCCTAGCGCAGAGCCAAACAATGTTTTATATCTTTTCTCTTTCGTCTCCTCTGTTGTTGATTGTACATCAGTAGTGACGTTCATCATTACTCCTCCTCATTTTCTTCTACAGTCGCTATGGAAGAATAACAAAAGGCCTTCTCACCTGATATGATGAGAAGGCCAAAAAGTCATACGTATTCCTAAAAAAGGACATACGTATAGTATATTCCGACTTCCTTCTCAACCTCACGGGGTTGGGTTAAAGGACTGTATTATATTACTTTATTTTTAGCACTCTTCTATTACATTGTCAAATAAAGAGAGCGTTATTATGTGTGAAATATTTCAAAAGATATTTCATTCTCCTTGACGCACACTTCATTATTTTCCCATAATAAAAATAACTCATATAAAAAGGAATGAATCACAGATGCTAAATTTAGTACTTATGATGATTGAACGTGTCGGACTTATTGTTATTTTAGGATTTTTACTTTCTCATATTAAAACGTTCAGGCGCCTTCTTCATAGACAAGATGGGTATGTAGATAAGCTTAAGCTTATTTGTATTTTTTCAGTGTTTACAATTGTAAGCAATTACACAGGAATTGAAATTGCCGGGAATACAATTATGAAAGAAAATTGGCTACAAGGTGTTTCGTCATCTAGTACAATTGCGAATACACGTATTATGGGTGTTGGAATTAGTGGATTGCTTGGTGGTCCTATCGTCGGCATTGGAGTGGGATCGATTGCGGGTATTCACCGTTATATGCTTGGCGGGACGACAGCACTAAGTTGTGCAATTTCATCAATTTTAGCAGGTGTTATAACGGGGTATATTGGATACATTTTTAAAAAATATAATCGTGCAATTACGCCTAAATTTTCAGCGATTTTAAGTGTGTTTATCGTTTCTTTAGAGATGATTATGATCCTATTAATCGTAGAGGATGGGATTAGTATCGTGAAAACAATTGCGATACCAATGATACTTGTAAATAGTTTCGGGAGTTTTATTTTACTTTCTATGATACAAGCTATTTTGCGCCAGGAAGAAAATGCGAAAGCCTTGCAAACGCATAAAGTATTACGAATTGCTGATAAAACATTACCATATTTTCGCCGCGGACTAACAGAAGATTCTTGTAAACATGTGGCACAAATTATTCACCGCTTTACGGGAACAGATGCGGTATCCTTAACAGATACAGAGAAAATATTAGCTCACGTTGGATTAGCATCAGATCACCATATTCCTTCACATAGTTTAATAACAGGTTTATCGAAAGAAGTGTTGAACACAGGAAAAATAATGAAAGCGAAATCGCGTGAGGTTATTAATTGTCAACATGAAGGCTGCCCTTTGCAGGCAGCGATCGTTATTCCACTAACTTCACATGGAAATACAATTGGAACATTAAAATTATATTTTAAAAATTCTAGCCAGTTAAGTCGTGTGGAAGAGGAATTAGCAGAAGGATTAGCAAAAATATTCTCTACACAACTTGAGTTAGGTGAAGCAGAGTTACAAAGTAAGTTATTGCAAGATGCCGAAATAAAAGCATTACAAGCACAAATCAATCCGCATTTTTTATTTAATGCAATTAATACTGTATCGGCTTTATGCCGAACAGATGTAGAAAAAGCGAGAAAATTATTATTGCAGCTTAGCGTGTATTTTCGTTGTAATTTGCAAGGGGCACGCCAATTGCTTATCCCATTAGAACAAGAGTTAAATCATGTACATGCATATTTATCGTTAGAACAAGCGAGGTTTCCGAATAAGTATGAAGTGAAGATGTACGTTGAGGAAGAGTTAAAGACGACCTTAGTTCCACCATTTGTACTGCAGCTATTAGTTGAAAATGCATTGCGCCATGCTTTTCCGAAAAAGCAGCCAGTGTGCGAAGTTGAGGTACATGTGTTTGAAAAGGAGGGGATGGTGCATTTTGAAGTCCAAGATAATGGACAAGGTATTGAGGATGAACGTCTTGGACAATTAGGGAAAATGGTAGTTCCATCAAAGAAAGGGACTGGAACAGCTTTATATAATATTAATGAACGACTTATCGGGTTATTCGGGAAAGAGACAATGCTTCAAATTGAAAGTAAATTAGAGCAAGGGACAAAGTTCCTCTTTGTAATTCCGAAAAAAGTAGGGGAGGAAAAACGGAGTGTTAAAAGTATTGGTAGTTGATGATGAAATGTTAGCGCGTGATGAATTGAAATATTTATTAGAGCAAACGAAAGAAGTAGAGATAATTGGTGAGGCGGATTGTGTAGAGGATGCATTAGAGGAATTAATGAAAAATAAACCAGATATTGTTTTCCTAGACATTCAGTTATCTGATGATAACGGATTTGAAATTGCAAATATATTAAAGAAGATGAAAAATCCCCCTGCAATTGTGTTTGCTACTGCCTATGATCAATATGCGCTGCAAGCATTTGAAGTAGATGCGTTAGACTATATTTTAAAGCCGTTCGATGAAGAACGTATCGTACAGACATTAAAGAAATATAAGAAGCAAAAACAAATAAAATTAGAAACGAAACAAGAAGTAAAGAGTGTAGATGTAACGACCGAGATGCATAAATTAGCATTACCAATTGAAGAATCGATTGTGCTTGTGAATATTGAAGACATTATATATGTAGGACTTGTAGATGGAAAAGTGACAGTAAAAACGACGAGAGAGACATATGTAACACACGATACACTTGTCATTTTGGAAAAGAAGTTGCCGCAAGCAAGTTTTATGCGTGTCCATCGTAGTTTTATTGCAAATATTAATCATATTACAGAAATACAACCATGGTTCAATTCTACATATAATTTAATTATGAAAGAAGGATCGAAAGTACCTGTTAGCCGTACATATGCAAAAGAACTCAAAAAGCTACTTCGCATTTAAGAAGTAGCTTTTTGTATTTCATCTGCCTATTTCTGTAATTAATTTTGTATATTTGACGTTCTGTTGTGTAAACGCTTACAGATTTGTTTGTATCTTATACAATTGAGGTACCAAATCGAAAGAGGTGGCCAAAATGAGTACGAAAAAAGTATATAGTTTCTTATCACAAGCATTCATATTTTCAGCTATTATGTTAGTTTCTAATATTATTGCAACACATTTACCAATTCCGATGCCTTCATCGGTGATCGGATTAGTCATTCTATTTAGCTTATTATGTTTAAAAGTTATTAAATTGGAACAAGTTGAATCACTCGGAACAGCTTTAACAGGTATTATCGGATTCCTTTTCGTCCCATCAGGTATTTCGGTTATTAATTCTCTTGGTGTAATGGGACAATATTTTGTACAAATTTTAACTGTAATTGTTGTTGCAACAATTATTTTACTCGCTGTAACAGGATTATTTGCACAATTTATTTTAGGAAAAGATGACAAAGAAATAGAAGATACGAAAGAATTGAAAGTAGTAAATAAAGGACGCAAGCACGGAAAAGTTGCGTAACTAATTTAGTATATATTGTTAGGAGGGAATGAACATGGCAAGCACAATGACTCCATATTTCGGAATCGTCGTTTCATTAATAGCATACGGGATCGGAACACTATTATTTAAGCATTCAAAAGGATTCTTCTTATTCACACCATTATTCGTAGCGATGGTATTAGGGATTGTCTTTCTAAAAGTAGGTAACTTTACTTTTGAAGAATATAATACTGGCGGAAAAATGATTAGTTTCTTCTTAGAACCAGCAACAATCGCGTTTGCAATTCCATTATATAAACAAGTGGATAAGTTGAAAAAATATTGGTGGCAAATTTTATCGGCTATCGTAGTCGGATCCATTTGCTCAGTAATTGTCGTGTTCATTGTTGCAAAAGCAATTGGTTTAGATACAGCGGTAATGAATTCAATGTTACCACAAGCAGCAACAACAGCAATTGCGTTACCAATCTCTGAAAGTATTGGTGGTATACCAGCAATTACATCGTTTGCAGTTATTTTTAACGCAGTTATCGTATACGCATTAGGAGCCTTATTCTTAAAGACATTTAGAGTAAAACATCCAATTGCAAAAGGTTTAGCACTTGGAACAGCAGGTCACGCATTAGGAGTGGCAGTAGGAATTGAAATGGGTGAAGTAGAGGCAGCTATGGCAAGTATTGCTGTAACAGTAGTTGGGGTTGTAACTGTAGTTGTCATACCGATGTTTATGCCATTCATTGGGTAGTAAAACTTACTTAAAAAATGAGAAAAGCAAGCTATTTGTAGGACAGATTTCTACTGATAGCTTGCTTTTTATGTTACAGTAGTGGTAAGACCTATTTTAATAAAATGTAAGTTTCCTTAAATCTTCATTAATACTGTGTAGAATACGTTTTGAATTAGGTCATTGTATTGTAAAATAAGAAGTAAGCTACTATAGGATCTGCTAAGGGATACTATAATAAGCTTATAAAAATCTTCATATGAATAAATAATTAAAGGTAGAGAAGAGAGAAAAAATCTACTTATTAACGTTTTACTTTATAGGACAGGAGAGAGTACTCGTCGATTATGCAAATAAAAAACCTGTTTCAAAGCAAAGGATTTCAGAGGTTACTCGTATTAGTAATACTTGCTCTCGTGTTATACGGGCTACAAAGTATGTTGAATTTAATTTTAATTACGTTTATTCTCACGTATTTAATGGATCGATTCCAAAAGTTTATTTCCCGCAAATTAGATCATTTCATGCCCATTAATCGAAAGCTCATTATAGCATTTCTATATGTAATGTTAATTGGTGGAATTGCTATTACGCTATTTAAATATTTACCAGTATTAACGATACAAATTTCACAATTGATTTATCAATTTAATGTATTTTTAAGAAACCCACCAGATAGTGAATTAATTAAGTATGCAGTTAACGCTGTCAACCATATGGAACTTTCGAAATATGTAGGACAAGGCGTTGACATTTTGTATAAATCGATTACGAATGTTGGGAAATTTGGCCTTCAAGTGTTACTTTCTTTAATTTTAAGTTTATTTTTCTTATTGGAAAAAGCTCGTATCGTTGCGTTTACTGCAAAATTTAAAGAAAGCCGACTTGCAATTTTCTATACTGAAATTGAGTACTTCGGTAAGAAATTTGCACGTTCATTCGGAAAAGTAATCGAAGCACAATTTTTAATTGCAGTTGTTAACTGTGTTCTATCCGTTATTGCACTATGGATATTAGGATTCCCACAATTATTAGGTTTAGCGTTAATGATCTTCTTACTCGGTTTAATTCCAGTAGCTGGGGTTATCATTTCGTTATTCCCGCTTTGTATGATTGCTTACAATATCGGCGGTATTATGTATGTTGTTTATATTTTAGTTATCGTAACAGTGATTCATGCGCTTGAAAGTTACGTGCTAAATCCGAAGTTTATGTCGCAAAAAACAAACTTACCAATTTTCTATACGTTTATGGTATTAATCTTCTCAGAACACTTCTTAGGTGTATGGGGATTAATCATCGGTATTCCAATCTTCATTTTCTTATTAGATGTCTTAGATGTGACAAGTGATGAAATGGAGAAGGATGTTGGAACAAAATAAAGTGAAGTAAAGAAAAAGCATCGATGTTCGGTGCTTTTTCTTTTATAACATGATGTTTCTTATGCCATACTGTAAGAAGAACATAGAATAGGGGTGAAAGAATGGCTGTAAATGAAAAGGTAGAACTAGCTACATTTGCTGGAGGATGCTTCTGGTGTATGGTTTCGCCATTTGAAGAGATGGAAGGGATTATAAAGGTTGTTTCTGGCTATACAGGTGGTCATAAAGAGGATCCAACGTATAAAGAAGTATGTTCAGAAACGACGGGACATTATGAGGCAGTACAAATTACATTTGATGCAAATAAAATGCCGTATGAGGAGTTATTAAATATATACTGGAGACAAATTGATCCAACTGATATAGGTGGGCAATTCCACGACCGCGGACAGTCTTACGAAACAGTGATTTTTTATCATAATGAAGAACAACATAAAAAGGCAGAGACTTCAAAAGAAGAGCTTGCAATGAGCGGACGCTTTTCAAAGCCGATTGCTACAAAAATATTACCAGCTATGCCGTTTTATCTGGCTGAGGAATATCACCAAGGATATCATAAGAAAAATACATTCCGCTACGAGTTATACCGTAAAGGATCAGGGCGAGATGCGTTTATTAAACAACATTGGCCAAAAGATAATGATCATTTAAAAGAAAAACTAAATGAGATGCAATTTTATGTAACGCAGGAAAATGGAACGGAACCACCATTTCGAAATGAGTATTGGAATCATAAAGAAGAAGGTCTTTATGTAGATATCGTTTCAGGAGAACCGTTATTTACTTCTTTAGATAAATTTGATAGCGGGTGTGGATGGCCTAGTTTTACGAAGCCAGTTATGTCAGCTAGTGTGAAGGAAAAAATGGATGTGAGTCATAATATGACGCGTACAGAAGTGAGAAGTAAGGAAGGAGATTCACATCTTGGGCATGTATTTCCAGACGGTCCAGGACCAAATGGACTGCGTTACTGTATTAATTCTGCAGCCCTTCGATTTATTCCAAAAGAGGAATTAGAGAAAGAAGGATATGGTGATTTTTTAGTCTTGTTTGGAAATAAAAAATAACCTCGCTAACTGCGAGGTTATTTTTTGTTATTTTGCTTTTTTCTTTTTAAATTTGCTTAATACTTCATAAACGATTGGTACAATAAGAAGTGTTAATAAAGTTGAACTTGTTAATCCACCAATTACTGTTACACCAAGTCCTTTAGAAATTAAACCACTACCTTCAAATCCTAATGCAAGCGGGATAAGAGCCCCGATCGTTGCAATTGCAGTCATTAAAATCGGACGAAGGCGTGTTGCACCAGCTTCTAATAAAGCTTCACGTGTTGATAGACCTTCATTCTCTTTGTGAATAACGCGGTCGATAAGTACGATTGCATTCGTTACAACGATACCGATTAACATAAGCGCACCAATCATTGCAGAGACACTTAATGTTTCACCAGAGATTAATAAGGAAACAAGAGCTCCGATAATTGTAAATGGTAGCGAGAATAAAATTGCGAATGGTGCAAGGGCACCACCAAATGTAACGACAAGAACGAAGTATACAATGGCAATCGCAGCTAACATCGCTAAGCCAAGTTGCTTAAATGATTCTTCAATATCTTTTGTAACGCCGCCCATGGAAACATCTACGCCAGAAGGAAGATCCATTTTATCTACTTCTTTTTGAACAGCGGCAGATGCCTTTGAAACGTCATCAGATGTTAATTTTGCACTTACTTCCGCATAAACACGGCCATCGCGGTGTTTCACTGTATTTGAAGTTTCCCCTTCTTTTACAGTCATCACATCTTTCACAGCCACTTCATTACCAAGTGGTGTTGTAAGTTTTCGATTTGTTAAGTCATCGATTGTTTCATAATTTTGTTTTTCAGCTTCTACATATACATTGACGTCTTTACCGTCTTTTTTAATTGTTGTCAGAACAGGGCGATCATGTTGATTAGAAAGTCCCATTCCAATTTGAGCCGCTGTTAGACCCATTTTACTTAGCTTTTCCTGATCTGCGACTAAAGTGTACTCTGCGTATGTTTTTGCAATACTAGAGTCTATATCTTTTAAGTCTTTGTTTTTCTTCATTATGTTTTGAATATCTTTTACGACAGGCGTAATGTCTTCCGAGCTATCTCCGTAAACGTATAGTTTAATTTCGTTACTACCGCCACTTGCTCCGAAATCTTGGTTTTTCCATTCGCCTTTTCCAGACATCTTCTGTAAATCTTTAACGACTTGCTCTTTTTCTTTTTCGAAGTTTTTCGTGTCGTTATCATATTGCACGAAGAACATCGCTTGATTTGATTGACCAGGACTCATTGGGTTTTCGCCACCTAATGAGAACTGAATTGTTTTGACGTTTTTATTATCTTGGAAGTGCTTCTCAGCTTTCGTTGCAATTTTTTCAACGTCTTCTAACGTTTGCCCCGGTTCAGGATTGTACGTTGTAATGATCATTTTTTCTTCTTCAGCTGGTAAGAAACTTACACCGATAATTGGCACTAGTGCAAGACTACCAACTAATAGAAGGACAGCAATACTTGATGTAATAATTTTGTGATTTAAAGCCCATGCAAGTATGCGTTTATAAATGTTTGCTAATTTACTTGGTTTTTCTTCATGATGTACTTCTTTTTCCCTCATGCTCTCTTTCTTAAATAAAGAGTGAGCTAACATCGGCACGATTGTAACTGCTACTAGTAATGATGCTAATAAAGCGAAGACAATAGTTAAGGCAAATGGTAAGAACATTTCACCAATCATACCTTTTACTAGTCCAAGCGGTAAGAACACAGCAATTGTTACGATAGTAGAAGACATAATTGGGATAAACATTTCCTTCGTAGCTTCACGAATTAAATCTTTTCCGCGCAGTTTCTCTTCTGATAACGACATTCGTCGGTAAATATTTTCAATAACAACGATGGAGTCATCAACAACGCGTCCAATAGCGACTGTCATTGCTCCAAGTGTCATAATGTTAAGCGTAATATCCATTTGTTTTATGACTAATACAGCAATTAATAAAGAAAGTGGTATGGAAACGACAGAGATTAATGTTGTTCGGATATTTCGTAAGAACAGCATAATAATAACAATCGCAAAGATAGCACCAAAAATGGCTTTGCTCAGCATTGTTTCTACTGATTTCTCAATCGGTGCACCTTGGTCAAATGTTGAAATAATCTCTAAGTCTTTATATTTTTTCTCAAGGTCTTTTACTTTATCTTTCACTGCATTTACAACATCAACTGTATTCGCGTCAGCAGCCTTTACAATTTGAATTCCAATTGCTTCTTTTCCATTTGTTCGAGAAATAGATTCTGCTTTTCCGACTTCCTTAATTTCAGCAATTTCGTCTAATGTAACTGTCGGAATCCCGTTCATAGCGGCTGGATTCATTTGTGGTGTTTGTGCACCGGCACCGGCGTTTTGACTACCTTGGCCGCTTGGTGATGAAGGAACAGCTGGAATTTTTAATTCTTTCAATGCTTTCATTGTTGTAATATTTCCATCTACAACAACTGATTTTTCCGTGTCTTTAAATGTATATAAGCCAAGTGGGAAAGATACGTCCGATCCTTTAATTACATTTTTTACAGTATCTTCACTTAAACCTAATTCTTTCATCTTATCTTTCTTGAAGACAAGTTGCACTTCATCTACTTGTTGACCTGAAATTTGAACAGATGCGACCCCATCAAGTCCTTTTAATCCTGGAACAACATTTTTTTCTACACTTTCAGTTAAGGTAGCTAAAGATTCATTTTTACTTGCTACGCTTAATGAAATAACAGGAAAGGCATTAAAGTTTACACGTGAAACTTTCGGATCCTTTACACCTTCTGGCAGTTTCACATTTGCGAGAGCTTCTTTAATTTCTGTTTCAGCCTTTTCCATATTTTTATCAAAATCATATTCTACCTGAATAGAAGATGCGTTTTGAAAAGATGATGAACTAACAACATTTACACCACTTAAATTTTGCAGTTGTTCTTCCATCGGTTTTGAAACTTTGTCAGCTACTTCTTCTGGTGTAGCACCAGGATAAACCGTAGTTACTGTTACAATCGGTGTTGTAATATCAGGAATTGTTTCCAGCTTCATGTTCAGCCCAGAATAAATACCTGCAATGGTAACAATAATGGTTAGTAGCCAAACTGCGAACTTATTTTTTAACGAGAAATTAATGATTTTGTTCATGTTTGCGCTCCCTTTGTATTGTATTGACCAACTGGTCAGTCTAATACATAATATAACTGACTAATTGGTCAGCCGTCAATGAAAAGGGATGGTATAATAAAGTGAAACTTTAATCAGTGGGGATTTTTTCATTCCCACTGATTATTAGTTGAACCAATCGGGCTTTTACGGGCAATTGAGCCCCCACATAACTTCTTTGTTTTCGCTGAATTTTGAGGCGGGGGCTTACTGCCCGTTAATGCGAGATAAATTCATAATAAGATGCGAGATTAAATTTTAGGAGAGACATGATATGAAAGAAAAAGAGCGTTTAATTATAGAGATGGCTATGAAGTTATTTGCGACTAAGGGTGTAAATGCGACATCAGTACAGGAAATTGTGACAGCTTGCGGCATATCTAAGGGAGCTTTCTATTTATACTTTAAATCGAAAGAGGAGCTTTTATTAGCAACACTTCGATATTACTATGACAAGATTCAAAATAAAATGATGGATATTGAAAAAGAATCATTATTACCGCGTGAAAAATTTGCAAAACAATTGCATTGCCAGTTTAACGATATACAAAAGCATAAAGAATTTATTATTATGCATGCGAGGGAAAATGCTATACCTTTTAATAAAGAAGTAGAAGAGTTTATGATGCGGATGAAGTTAGAGTCTCACGCATTTTATCGGAATAGTTTACTGTTTATTTATGGTGAGAAGATTATGCCTTATTTATTAGATTTAGTCATTATGGTAGAGGGCATATGCCGTGGATATTTAGAGTTAATTATTTTACAAGCATCAGAAATTGACTTACCTTATGTTTCTGCTTTTATTTTGAAAAGAGTAGATGATTTAGTAGATGGATTGGTAGGATCTTCGGAAGAACCTGTGTTACATGAAGAAAAGCTTGGAGAATTTCTTTGCAAATCAGAGCTTATTAAGGAGCAGGTTAAGGAACACTTTTTAAAAGAAATTATCATTTTTAAACGTACATTAGCTGATCAATTAGAAGATGAGGAATTGCTTGTGACATTAGATGTTTTGGAGGCAGAAATGAGATTGCAAAATCCAAGAATCCCGGTCATTCAAGGGATGTTATCTAATTTAGAGATATATCCAAATTTAAAAGAATTTCGTTTGAGGCTTATGGGGTATTACAATATAAAAAGGTAACAATGAGAGTTTTCATTGTTACCTTTTTTATTATGCATTCACTTTTTCTTTTGTTCGTGTAGTCTCTTCTTGCTCGATATTGATTGTTTCTTTCACAATATAAATCGGACGGTTTTTGCTCTCGTCATAAATACGAGCAATATATTGGCCAACGATTCCAAGACCAAGCAACTGAATACCACTAAAGAATGTAATAGCAACCATAATAGATGCCCAACCTGTTTGCGTACCAGTGCCAATGATTTTTACAGTAATTGTATATAGTAAGACAATTATTGAAATGAGAACTGATAATAATCCTAAAGTCATAACGATACGTAACGGTTTTGTTGAAAACGCAATAATGCCATCAGATGCAAATTTAATCATTTTCTTTAATGGATATTTTGTTTCACCAGCAAAGCGCTCATCGCGTTCATATTCAACATACGTTTGGCGGAAGCCAACCCAAGACATCATCCCACGAATGAAACGATTGCGTTCAGTCATTTGATTGAAAACATCAGCTACTTTACGATCGATGATTCGGAAATCACCAGTGTCTTTTGGTATATCGATATCAGACATGTAGTTTAAGAATTTATAGAAATATTTAGCTGTTAAAAGTTTAAACCAAGTTTCACCTTTACGTTGTTTACGTTTTGCATAAACAACTTCATATCCTTCTTCCCATTTTGCAATAAGTTCAGGAATAACTTCAGGTGGATCTTGTAAGTCTGCATCGATAATTACAATAGCATCACCTTTTGCAGCAGCAATACCAGCTGTAACGGCTATTTGGTGTCCAAAGTTACGTGCGAAATTGACGATTTTTGTACGGTAATCATTTGCTGCAATCTCAGATAAGATCTCCATTGTACGGTCTGTGCTACCGTCGTTTACAAAGACAAACTCGTAATTAATATCATTTTGAAGCATAACGGACTTTAAACGGTTATAACATTCCTGTGCTACTTCTTCCTCGAAGTACATAGGAACTACAACCGAAATTAATTTTTGCATGTTGTATCCTCCGTAGTTTTAATAAGTTGTTTAAGTTTAATTAGTAGCCTTTTCAGTTTGGTTGAATGTCCAAATTTTATTAAGAACGAAATTGATAACCATTCCGACGCCAATTGCGAAAATCTGTGCAATTAACGCATTAAAGGTAAGTTTATCTACTAATATAAATAAACATAATGTATTAAAAGCCAATACAATTAAATTTACAGTTAGAAATTTAAAGAACATTGACGTGCTTTTATTATTAGGTTTAAACACCCAATTTTTATTCCAATAGTAGCTATTGGCAACACCAATTAAATAGGCAATGGTATTCGCAATAAGGTAGTTCATCCCAAATTTTAATAATATCCAAAAGCTAATAATTGTAATGAGCGTATTAAAGATTCCTACTAAACCAAACTTTAAGAGTTTCTCCATAATAGTATCCTCATCTTTATAAAATATATAAATAAAACAGGAAATGTAGAAAGGTTATTCGTACATAACAAATACTTATTATAGCATATTTTATGCTGAAACGTTATTTATTTTGATTAGAGTGATTTTTTAAGTAATTAGAAAAAATAGGTATTATATACAAAATATAGATAAATATATGATATGCTTTACTTACTACCACCAATTAAAAAGCATAGTGCGAACAAAAATAACATGTGTATTTTGGGTTTTGTGGTAAAAATGAATAGTCCTAAATTTTCATTATGTTTTTGTAATGGAGATAACGTTATTCTTAATACTAATCTTTAAAGGAGTAAATTGTTTTGAAATTATTTTTTAAAGGCATGTCTACTTTTTCTACACGTGCGATATATGTTATATACGTTTTTTTTACTTTAGCATTACTTATTAATTATTTTTCAGATACTCAAAAGTATAATTATGTAACATTATTATTGGGTGTTTTATTATTATCTATAGTGGGAAGTTTTATCCTTAGAAAAAGTTCGCTGTATCTAGAAAAATTAAGTGAAAAAAATGCTTTTTTGTTTTAGTAATCGTTTGTTTTGCGTTCAATTTAGCATGGGTGCTTACGTACCAAATTCAACCATTGGTTGATTATGCTACGTTTTATTATACTGCAGAAGCACTAAGTGAAAACTTTGTCATTGATAATAGATACATCGCATTATTTCCACATATTTTTGGATATGCTTCGTTTTTAAGTATTTTCATGAAAATCTTTGGGTCTAGTTATATGATACCACCTATTTTAAATGTTATTTTAACTACAATATCAATGGGGTTAATATATGCTATATCTAGAACAATTGGTGGGATTAAAACTGCAATAACAGCAAGTGTTTTATGGATAGCGTTACCTTCTCAAACGATTTATAATATGTTTGCAATGTCAGAACCGCTCTATTGTACAGTACTGTTGTTGATTTGGCTTATTATGATAATGACTCATGAAAAAATCGCCAATATAAATATAAAACGATTACTTGTTTATTCCGTTTTAATAGCAGCTTTACTTGCATTTATGAATATGGTGCGACCAATTGCAGCAGTTCCAATTATTGCTCTATTGATATGGTTCTTTATTATAGATACAAAGCATATAGGGAATAAAAAAATATGGTTAAATAAGATAACGTATGTAGGAGTTATTGTTGTGGGATACCTTATTTTTTCTTCAGCAATAAATCAGTATATAACAGTACGTTTAGGCGAAGAGATAGCGTCAACCCCAGGGTATAACATTTATGTAGGATTTAATGAAGAAAGCTCGGGGAAATGGAATCGATCCGATGCTGAACTATTGTTTCATTATAGTAATAAACCAGGATGGAATGCGAATGACGCTCAGCTGAAAATGCTAGAAGAAGCAAAAGAGAGGATAAAAAATGATAATATTGATTTTGTGAAATTATTCTCCAATAAATTCTTTGAGCTTTTAGGTGAGGATAGTGCAGCAGTTTCCTATGCTGATCCTGCATTAGATCATACAGTACGATATACAGTAGCATCTAATATGTTTTATTACTTCTTAATTGTTACTTCATTAGTAGGTGTATTGGTAGCTATTAAAAATAAAAACAAATCTTCTCTATTTATTATTTGCTTATACGCGATAGGATTAACAATGGCACAGTTATTAGTAGAAGTGGCATCAAGATATCATTATTCAGCTACCATTTCGATGATCATTTTGGCTGCATTTGGTATAAATCATGCTTACAATGAAAAAGAAAATATAAATATACATGAAAAGGCATGAGCTCGGTATTGCACCAGGCTCATGCCTTTTTCGTTCGTTTGAATGTATTTTGATGATTAACTCTTCACTGGTTACAGTTTAATTTTGTACTTTGGAAGTTTTTCTGTTTGATATAAATCGATAGCACAAATATAGTCCATAACTTTGAATGATTGTAAAGCTAGGAATGATAAAGTATCGATATCTTGTTTGGTATTCAATTAAGAAGTGAACAGTTACATAACCAATTATTAATAGTAAAAATATTGTGTAATGCGTGTTGTTTTGCTTAGTCAATATGAGATAAAGAAGTGCTAGCGTACCAAATAGCATAGCTGTCATATACATATACTTTTCATATTTCATAAGGTCGTTTTGTAAAGTAATCATATTATCATCTGTGTTCCCCAGCGATAGTAGACTCCATGATGGTGCGGAGTCGTAATCTGCCCACATGAGTGTAAACTTATCACCGAATAAAGATAAAACCTTCTGTGGATCAGCTAGTCGCTCTTGAATCAGTTTCTTTTCAGCGGCTTTTCGTTCTTCGCCAATCTCAAAGGACATCATATATTCTGCATCTGCTGTAGAATAGCCACCTTTTGTTTCATGATTAAGTCCTACTGTGAATTTCCAGAGAGGATCACGGTTGGATAGTGGGTATTGTGTAATTCCGGCAGATATAAATGAATAACTTATAATGTAATGAACAAGGTAAAATACGATGAAAATCCCACAAAGTTTTTTAATAGAAGTGAAAATATCTTGTTTCGATTTCCCTAACATACCGTGTAAAAAGAAATAAATAGTTACTGCAATTAGGATGATGCCACCAAGTGGGCGCATAATGTCTCCTAAAGAAAGGGAGATCCCTATAAAAATCCACATATATTTATGGCTTAAGCCTTTTGTAATTAATAAATAAAATCCAAGATAAAATAGGAATGTGGCAAGGTGTTGATTTGTTAGGACTGAGCTTAATACAATACTTGGGATATATAATGCATATATTAATCCCGCCACGCGTCCAGTCCACTCATTAAATATGTGAGAAGTTATTTTGTAAACTAATAATGTTGTTCCTGTGCAATATAACACATTTAAGAACTTTAGAAAGAAAGTCCCCTCACCGAATAAATTAATAATCAAAGCTTGGTACATTGTAAATCCAAGCTGATAAACCCAAGAAGTATAATAAATACTTTGAGCAAAACTAAAATCTCCTTTAGTTGCTTGCACGGCTCCGTTGTACATCATAGCAAAATCTGATTCGATAGGAGTTTGGATAGTAAGAAACCAGATGAATCGAATAGAGAAGGCTAAAATGATAAGTAAAATAGTGAATATTAGTTTTGACATATATTTATTGGCAATATAGCCAATGAGTATAAATAGAAGGCCTATTAGAATGATACTTGGGATTATAATAAGTAAACGGGTATCAGCTTGTTCTCTAACCACGGATACTGAGTCCCATGTAATAGCTGCAGAAATAATTAAACATAGCACTAATAAACATTTCACAAAAAATGTATTGAGTTTTAGAAAAAATGTACTTTGCATTATATATAAAAACTCCTTATCAAACCTTATGGTATTTTAAAACGAAATCCCTTTACACGCTAAATAGCGGTGTAAAGGGATGTTTTTTAGGGGATTAAGAATTTTCTTGGGCCCATTTTTCTACATCCCAAGTTTTTGTTATCCAATCTTCATAAAAGTCTGGTTCGTGGCATACAAGAAGAATTGTTCCTTTGTATGCTTTCATCGCTTTTTTCAGCTCATCTTTTGCTGTAACATCAAGGTGGTTTGTTGGCTCATCAAAGAGTAGCCAGTTACTTTCTTCGCCCATTAGTTTACATAAACGAACTTTTGCTTGTTCGCCACCGCTTAATTGATTCAACGGACGAGAGATATGTTCATTTTTTAAACCGCATTTTGCTAACATTGCACGTACTTGATGTTGGTCTAAGCTAGGGAATGTATTCCAAACATCATCAATTGGTGTTATATTATCAGCTTTTACTTCTTGCTCGAAGTATGATGGGTTTAAGAAGTCACCAAGACTTGTTTTTCCACTTAATGGTTTAATCTTACCTAAAATCGTTTTTAATAGTGTTGACTTACCGACACCATTACATCCAACAATTGCAATTTTTTCACCACGTTCAATTGTCATTGTTAATTTTGGTAATAACGGATGTGTATATCCAATCTCTACATTTTCCCCTTCGAAGACAAATCGACTACTTGCACGACTCTCTTTAAAGGAGAACTCAGGCTTAATAGCTGTTTCAGGACGATCGATACGCTCCATGCGATCAAGTTGCTTTTGACGGCTCTTCGCACGTCCTGTCGTTGAGTAACGAGCTTTATTTTTTGCAATAAAATCTTCTTGCTTTTTAATAAACTCTCGCTGTTTTTCATAAGCGTTAATATGTTGATTTTTATTGATTTCTGCCAGCTCTAGAAATTTTTCATATGTTGCTGTATAACGCGTCATTTTTGTGAATTCTAGATGGAAAATAACATCGACACATTTATTCATAAATTCCGTATCATGGGAAATTAATAGGAATGCATGTGGATATTCTTTTAAATAATTTGTTAACCAATGAATATGTTCAACGTCTAAATAGTTGGTAGGCTCATCTAATAGTAATACTTCTGGTTGCTCAAGTAGTAACTTTGCAAGTAATACTTTTGTACGTTGTCCACCACTTAATGCCGCAACATCACGATCTAGACCAATTGCATCAATTCCAAGGCCGCGTGCTGCTTCTTCAATTTTAATATCTAATAAATAGAAGCCACCTGCTTCAAGGGCATCTTGAATTTCTGCCATTTGTTCAAGAAGTTCCTCTAATTCTTCCGGTGTAGCGGTTCCCATTTTTTCTGCAACTTCATTTAAAGCTTTTTCTTTTTCAAATAAAGGTAAAAACGCATCTGCTAATACGTCACGGATCGTGCGACCAGGTGTTAAAATGGTATGTTGGTCTAAGTAACCGTAATTTGTACCAGGTGTCCATTCTACACGACCTTCGTCATGGATAAGCTGACCAGTAATTATATTCATAAATGTTGATTTACCAACACCGTTTGCTCCAACTAATCCAACGTGCTCTCCTGCGAGTAAGCGCATGGATACATCTCTAAATAATGTACGATCACCAAATGTATGGCCTAATTTTTCAACAGTTAATAAGCTCATAATGTCCTCCGTTCATTTCTAAATAGTGTCTTGAATCATGATACTAAATTCTTGGATATAATGCTATCATTTCAAAAATATATAATGTAATTGACCAGTATGGGCTACGCTTACAAAGAACGATGGGTTGCTTTGCAAGAAATAAGCGATGTAAGAGCAATAAAAAATAAGGTGTAACCATTTAATAAAAGTGGTTACACCTTGCTTTTTATTTTAAATATCCACGAACAATTCCGCGTAAGCGATTTGCGTGGAATTTGCGCTTATCATTAGAAATGTTTTGTGTCATACGGAATGATGCGGCAGCGACAGCACGTAAGAAATAAGGGAATCCATAGTGTAAACGAATAACCCTACCAAAACCACCAGCATAAGAAATAGCACGTTTTAATGATTGTTCATTAATAATTTCCTCTTTTACAGGATGGTATACGAACAGATCTTTTCTAAATAAACCAGTATAATTTTGTTTCATACCACGTAGTACAAAGTCAGTTTCTTCACCAGCTCCATAAATCGTTCCAGAACCAACACCTAAATCTTCATCAAATGTACCTACATCTTGTACAAATTGCTTTGTGAAGAATAGTGTGAAAGAGGGTCCCATGAATCCATACTTATTATTTAAAATAATGTCTGTATTCGGTGCGTGTATTAAAGAACCTGTCCCTTCAACATTTGTAGTGTTTGTTGAGATGAAATGAACATCTTTATTAGAGTTGAAAGTTTCTAATATACTTTCTAAAACATTTGTTTCATAAATACAATCATCATCTGGAAAAGCGATGAAATCACCATCTGCTACTTTTAAGCCTGCATTTCGAGCTCTCGATAGCCCTTTAATAGGTGTATAAATGTAATTAATAGAAAATTTATCTTTATATTCATCAAATAAATCAGAGATTGGCGTATCATTTTGATCTACTACGATAAGTTCAAAGTTTTTATAAGTTTGTTGTTCAAGTGATTTTAGTAAGTCAAGAATATCATCACGTCTGCCACAAGTAGCCATGATTAAAGAAAATTTCAAGTTTAACAGCTCCTTTTAGAGATGGCGTTTAAGCCTTTTTGAATCGTGCTAATATCTTTTCAAGTAGTGAAAAGAGAATTTCATCCTTTGTTATAAAGAGGATAAGGGCATACGTTAAGCCACACGTTATTATTACTAGGATAACTTGTAGTATTTGCCCCGATACGATCATATCAATAACGAATGCTATTGGGACAAATGTTAGTGAATAAAATAGATATTTAAGTTTTTGTATATCGAATAACGTATAATTCACTTTTAATTTCTTTTTCACATAAATATATTCAAATGTGATTAAGAAACAATTCGCAATTGTTGTTGTGAAAATTGCGGTTGTTGGTGTAAGTACATGGAAGAATATTAATGCAATATTGGATGCTAAGTTGATAAATCCACAAATGAATAAAAATCGCACTAGAATACTTTCTTTCTTTTTAACATAAATAATTTGATTCGATAAAATGGATTCAATACCGACTGTAATCATATAGAAGGCGAAAACAATTAATGTATTACCAGCCTTAGCAAATTCTTGCCCACCGTAAATAACAACAGCTCCATGAGCAATGAGCATTAAACCGATTGCTGCAGGGAATAAGGTAATGAAATATACCTTTGAAATTTTATTTAATAAAGATTCATACTCCATTTCAGACGCGTTTCCTGATAAATAAGACAGTCTTGGAACGGTTACTTGTACAACACTTAACATAAGTGTATTAATAATCATCATAATTTGAAAAGCCATTACGTAATATGCAACTTCTTCCTTTCCAACATATACCCCTAAAACAAGACGATCTAATTGAGTATATAAAATATTAGCATTTGAAAAAATCAAGACTAATAGTAACGGTTTCAAATGAGGAATAATTGTTAAGTCGGAAAAATCAAATTTCACTTGGCGTTTCACATATATAAAGCTAATAGAGTGGTTCAAAAATGTCGATAATACTAATAAACCAGCATATGTTTTGTAATCTTCGACCCCATGAATGAAAGAGAAAAGAAGTACGACATAGATTAAGCGAACGATAACTGTTTTTTTAGTGATGAAGTCATAATTTTCATATGCCTCATTGAACCATTCCACATAAAACATATTAGATATAAAATTAAAACCGAAAATAAGAAGAACAGGAAATAGACTTTCATGTCCGTATCCAATATAACTAAAGAGCACAAAGCCTGATAAAGCCAAAATACTAGTTGTGAAATTAATTACATAGAGACTTGTAAATAATTTAGAAACTTTCTTTTTATCGTTTTTAATTAAGCTAATTTCACGTAAACCATATTGATATACACCAAATACGGCGAACACGAAGAAGTAATTGAAAAAAGTTTCAGCAACGTTAACGGTTCCGATTGAATTGGCTCCTAATGTTCGATATGCGTAGGGACCAACTAAAATTGGAAGTATAATATTAAACGTGTTGAGCAGTATTTTATAAAAAATATTTGAAGCAATTGATTTCTGCATAATTTCACCTTTCCATTAAAATAATACAATTTCATTAAAATACTTGCTATGTCATAGTAAGGTTTTTTAACCACAGTTAATTCTTTCAATATAATGAAGTGTAAGGTGTTTTCTACACAGTTTACAAATCCTTAAATTGTTTTGTTGACCACCCGTATAAGTGTACCCTACATAAACTTTGTAAAGCAACTGTTGATGGCATAGAACCGTGTTATAAAATGAAACTTTAATCCGTGGGGTTTTGTTCATCCCCACAATGATTATCAACCTTCACCAATTGCTCGTTTACGGGCCGGCCGAAGCTGAATTTTGAGGTGGGAGTTTTACAGCCCGCAAATAGCGTGATAAATGAGATTTTATCAATTAGAAAAAGTTAATCGCGAACGGGTATGTATAAAATATTACATAATACGTGTGAAAAGGAGTAATGGTTGTATGAAGCTATGGAATTGTTTATAAAAAATGAGCGAATATGTGATATCTATTCGCTCAGAAGATGTTTTGATAGTGAGGGCCTATATACTCCAAGGTTTACTTAAAGTTAAAACTTCAGCCATTTCCTTGCTTTTTACACGCCCTTTTTTCCTGTTTTCAGCACGTTCAGAACCAGTTGTGTGTAGCCAATGTTCTTCTTCAGTTTCCGGTAGTACTTGTGGAACAGATGAAGGTTTTCCATCCTTTAATGCAACGAATGTAATGAAACATGTTGCAGCTATTCTACGTTCGCCTGCTAATAAATTCTCTGCAATTACTTTTACAAACACTTCCATCGAAGATTTTCCTGTATAACATACGAATGCCTCGTAACAAACAGAATCTGCTTGGTGAATTGGCGTTAAAAAATCAACAGAATCGATAGATGCCGTTACGCAATGTTTACGGCTATGTCTTGCAGCTGCAATTGAAGCGATGCTATCAATTTCTGCTAATAATTTTCCTCCGAAAAGTGTTTGATGATTATTTAAATCATTCGGAAAAACACGTGTTGTTTTAATTGCTTTGGATTCTCGCATGAATTTCTTTTCCATATGGTCAGCCCCTATTTTCTGTTTTCAATCAGAATGACATGTATTGTAAGTGGAGTATAAAAAAATTAAAAATCAATAGATATTTAATGAAGTAAAGAATTACAGAAGAGGGTTAGTAAAACTTCTGTATTTGTATTCATGAAACTGAAAGAAAATTTATTACTATATAAAGTGTAGTGTAAAAGAGGATTCGCTTACATTGCAAGTGAAAAAAATAGGACCCTGTATTTGTCATAGAAATTCCCTATCAGCTGTGTACCTATTCATGATAGAATCGTTTTGTTATGAATGGAAATAGAGGTGCAATGGACATATGAATCATATACAAACAAACTTTTCGTCTTTTTTCAGTAAAATAATGATTGGTGCGATGCTTGCATTTTTTGTTTATAGTTGCTGGTCGGCGTTTGAAACAAGTAAACAATTTTTTGGCGACAGTACAACAAGCGTAACAATCGTATTGGTTATTTTTATTATTCTCATGCTGTTAGTGGCATCGATTTTACAGTATCGTTTTACAGATAAACAATTTCTTGTTTTTCTTATAAGTATATCTATAATTGTGAGACTTAGTATGGTTCTATTTGTAGACGTTCCGATAAGTGGTGATATGAAAGCTATGTTTGAGTCTGCAAAGCAGATTGCAATTGGTAATAACGTAGAGAACGTAGCGCAGTTACCTTTTATTATTTATGAATCAATGATTATTCATGTATTTGGCGATACGGTATTCGCATTGCAGTTATTTAATATTTTATTTTGCACATGGACTGCATTTTTCATTTATCGTATTGCAGCAATCGTTTTTGGAGAAGAGTGCGGCCGTATTGCGTCTGTATTTTACGCTTTATATATTCCAAATATATTTATGAGTTCCTTATTAACATCAGAATCGCTCGCAATATTTTTATTTTATTTGGCTTGCTACATACTTTTATATAAAGGTTTAGATCATCCTTATATGTGGGTACTTTCAGCAATTTTATTTGCATGCAGTAATATGATTTTCCCAATGGGATTATTTCTTCCTATTTTTATTGCTGTATATGTGTTGTTAATTGAACTCTTTCAATCAGCGATGAAGCAAAAAATACTATTAAAGATGATAGGGATGCTTATTCTATTTTATAGTGCTCATTTTGGGGTGAGTTATGGAATTCAGACAATGGGAATGTCACAATATACAATTTCAAATGAGACGTATGTTCAATCTGTTTTAATTGGAAAAGGTAAAAATGAGGAAAAAATAATAAAGAATCAAAGCGTAACAGAGCATATTGATCAAAAGCTAAAAGAGATTGAAGAAGAAAGATTTAAACTTTTAAAGCCAGTAATTAATCAATTCTCAGGTGAGGGAATACATTCTATTCTATTTAAATGTGAAAAACTTATATATATAGCGGTAACATTATTTACGTCTATAGCTTTATTACACTTTCTTATTAAGAAACAACAAAATGAAGGATATATGTTGTTCTTATTGTTAATTAGCGGATACGTATTGTTTAGACTCTTCCAAGTAGATATGACATATTACAACCTTATAGTGCCAGCTTTGTTTATTTTACAAAGCTTTGGTGTTTATATGAGTTATGTGTATTGTCAAAAAATATTCTTCAGAAAATAAAAAGAATCCAGTTCGGATTCTTTTTTTTATAGATGGAAGATGAAGACTAAGAGTCAGCAGAGATAAAGAGTCCCTACTGATATAAGCCTCAATCTATCGATTCAATTCTAGTTGTAAACTATCAGCTGTTAGAGCCATTTTTGAGGATTCATCTTGAATTCCTTTCATTACTTGTGAAATGGTTTCTAACTCATTTTCAATTTTTTTATTCTGTTCTTTCGAGTTAGACATGTCTTTTACAATTTCTTGGAAGTATTGATCTGTCGCAGACATACTATCCGTTCCTTCAGAGACGAGGGAGCTAATTTGTTTCACTGAAGAAGAGACACGAATAATTTGTTCATTTGTTTTTTCAACGAGTTTTGTAACGTTGAATATAGATTCTTTCGTTTGCTCTGATAACTTTCGAATTTCTCCAGCTACAACAGAAAAGCCTTTGCCGAATTCCCCAGCACGTGCAGATTCAATAGCAGCATTTAGTGCGAGTAAATTTGTTTGCTCTGCAATTGATTTTACAATATCTATAATTTCGTTAATTTTGTTAGAAATATCGAGAAGTTCATGAGTATCTGTAATAATCGTTTCCATATTCGTTTGAATGCATTCCATTCGTTTATTTTGCTGATTTAATTGTTCTTTACCTTTATTCGCTTTTTCTTCTGAAGTTGTAGCTAATGATGTACCTGTTTTGGCAATTTCTACAATAGTTTCAGATTTAGCGGTTAAATGTTGAATGGAAGCACTCGTTTTTTCGGATACAGATGCTAATTCTGTTGCAATATGCGTAATTGTCATAGCTGTTAGTTCTTTTTCTTTTTCATGTTCTTTTTGCATTCTTTCATATTCAGATTCATAAGCCGCAATAACGAGTTCTTGTTCAAGAGTAAATAATTTGTTTATTACGTTTATGGAATAAGAAAAATCATCAATTGTTGTAATTTTTGTTTGCAAAATCTTCATGATAGAGCGGAATAATTCTTGATAAGCAGCAGTATACCATTTTCTATGTAAGCCAATTTGTACATGTCTTTTGGCAATTCTAACACGTTGTTCAATAAAATCTTCATGCATATCACCGCTGAATAATTCTTTTATATGTATTTTTAAAGTTTGCTTGAGTTTTGGAATAGAGCTATAACGTTCAATAATAGTAATTAAATTAGGCTGTTTTGTAATATTGGCATAGAATTTTTCCGTAATCCAATCAATTTCTTCATAAATAAAAGGCTGTAGTACCTTTACGATTTGTAAATCTTCTTTTGAAATATGTAACATATCCATTTGAATGTTCAGTTCAGAATTAGTAGGCACGTTAAAAGTGATTTGTTGATTCTTACTTAATTCAAGTATACTGGTGTTTGTTTTATTTGTATGTTTTTTAAAAACCCCAAGCATCGTTCTTCCCCCTGTTTGTAAAGCGTTTTCATTTTTGTTTCTATTATAATTATATATTTTTATATACAATTACTCTATATTAGTGTGTAGAATAGTATATAAATTAAGAGAATTCTATGTAGAATTCTCTTAATGACCTTTATTAATTTTAGCATGTGTTTTAAAGAAAACTGGGAAATGTACATTATATATTACAGTGACAACACGAATAATGAATGTTACTAATAAACAAACATAGAAAGCTAATACGTGTGCCCCCATTGCATATGTGATTAGGAAACTAATTGCCCCTAAGATAGAAGCGATTGCGTAAATCTCTTTTCGGAATACGTAGGGGATATCTTGGGCGCAAATGTCACGCAAAATACCGCCTCCAATACCTGTAATGACTCCCATTGAAACAACTAAAAATGAGGCGTCAACATGATGCGACATTGCCGCATTTGCACCAATAGCTGTAAAAACACCTAAGCCAACAGCATCAGAAAGCATGATAACGACTTGTAGTTTATTGATACGTTCAAAAAACATACAAGTAAATAATGCTGATAATACACTTACGAAAAAGTAAATGGGTTTAACAAATGCGACAGGAGGCAGGTTACCGATCATAATATCACGAATAATACCGCCGCCGAGCGCTGTAGCTACAGCTAAACAAAGGACACCGAATAAATCTAAATCTTTTTTTAAACCAACTAATGTACCAGAAATAGCAGCGGCGATAATGCCAAGAAACGTAAATATGTCGATTAATAACATTGCTGTAATCCCTTCCTCCTAAAGATGTTCCAGAGAAAAAATATACACTAAAGTTATGTAAATAACAATGCATTTTCGTTACATGTAGAAAAAAAGAAAAAATGAGGAAAGAAAGCGCTTGAAAATGCAAATACGCTTTTTTCTATAAGGTAAGTTTGAGGAGAAATGTGAGACGTTTAATTAAAAAATATATGTTATAATAAATATTTGAGATAAGAAAAAAATATTAACAGTATAGATTGAAATTAGGTAATAGTTATGGAGGTTCTAGATGTTAAGCGAAAATAGTAAGAGTAATAAATTTGAAAATTTTCTATTAATCTTTATTTTGTTGCAACCGATTTTAGATTTGCTTACAGCGTTCTGTATCATGGTTTTAAAAATTGATACGACCATTGGAGTTATTACACGCTTATTCGTTATGTTCCTAGGCGGGATATATATTTTAATTCAAACGAAGAAACAAGGAAATATAAAATATATATTGTATATAATCTTAGTAGGAATAGTCTTTACCATCGGATTGATAAATAATAAGCTTACAAAAAATCCTATGGTGCTTTCAGAGGAAATTAAATTTATAGCAAAAGCATTATATCCGTTTGTTATGCTTACTTGTTATGTGTTTGTATTTAAGTCTTTAAAAGAAAAAAGCCATTCAAATTCAAAAATGCGTGACTATATTACGTATGCATCGCTAATTATAGGGGTAGTAATGGTAGCTTCGATTACTACTGGAACAGATTATAATAGTTATGAATGGGTAAAGTTAGGATCACGCGGTTGGTTTTATGCAGGTAACGAGCTAGGATCTATTTTAGCCATCATGTGTCCAATTGTTATTTTGTATTCAATTGAAAAAACAAAAAGTATAGGTAAAGCGTACTATTGGATTCCTTCAATTTTAGTTGTTTATTCACTATTTGCAATTGGGACAAAGGTTGGCGTAGGAGCAATCTTTGGATCAATGGCTATCGCAGTTGTTATGTGCTTTATTCAAGCATTTACACAGCGTAAAGATGGAAAGAAACATGCTTACTTATTAAATGGTTTTCTTGCAATAACTGTATTAGTAGGCATATTGGCATATACACCTTTTTCACCATTCATGAAAAATATGGGATTCCATTTCCAATTAATTGAACAAGAACAGAGTGCGAAAAAGGAAGAGAAAAAGAAGGAGGAAGCTAAAGAGCACAAACCTCCTGTGACAGAGCAAGAAAAAGAGAAAGAGAAAGCAAAAGAAAAAGTAGAAGAGAAAAAAGAAGAAACGCAAGCTCTTATTTTTAGTGGGCGCCAATTATTTGAACAGATGTATAAAGATTTCTATAATGAAGCCCCAATGTCTCAAAAATTATTAGGGATGGGTTATGCTGGTAACTATAAAGAACAGCCGAAACTAATTGAACGTGACTTCCACGATTGGTTCTATTCTTTCGGAATCATAGGGTTCGTTTTACTTGTAATTCCATTCTTATACTTTGGTATTAAATTTATTGTATGTGTATTTACTAAATTTAGACAAATATTCACAGTGAAATATGCAATGGTGATTGCAGCGATACTTCTCGGATTAGGTATCTCATTCATGGCTGGTCATATTTTAATTGCACCTGGAGTGAGTTTCTACTTAGTATTAATCATGGCATATTTAATAGTTGACTTAGAAATTGAATGATAGAAAAATAAAAGCTAGCATATGTTAGCTTTTATTTTGTTATAGTAAATAAAAAGAAAAAATGGGGGATGTAAGAAATGAAAGTGTTGCATATGAATGCTGGTGCAGAAGAAGGTGGGGGGAAAACACATATTATTTCACTTTTATCTCAATTTTCAAAGGAAGAAGTGGAATTAATGGTATTTGAAGAAGGTGCGATTGCTAGAGAGGCGAGAAACCTTGGTATTCAAGTGCATGTTTTTTCCCAATCATCTCGGTACGACCTATCAATTCTTTCAAAAATAAAAGCATTTATTAATGAAAATCAATTTGACATTGTGCATACACATGGCGCACGAGCAAATTTCTATCTCTCCCTCTTGAAAAAAGGTATAAAAGCGAAATGGATAATGACTGTCCACAGTGATCCAACTTTGGATTTTATGAAGAGGGGATTAAAAGGATGGGTATTTACGAAGTTAAATTTACGTTCTTTCAAGAAGGTAGATTTATTCTTTGCAATTACGGAAAACTTTAAGAGAAACATAATAAAACTAGGTGTACCAGAAGAGAAGATTTGTACGGTTTATAATGGAATTGAGTATGATAATACTCCAGCAAAACCTTATGATAAGAGTGAATTTGGCATCGATGAAGGAGTATTTACAGCCGTTCAAGTAGCGCGTCTGCATCCTGTTAAAGGTCATGATATTTTATTTGAAGCGTTACAAAAAATTGAAATTCCAAATATAAAGGTGCTTTTGCTTGGTGATGGACCTATAGAAGCAGAATTAAAAGAGATGGTGAAACAAAAGGGCTTAGAGGATAAGGTGATGTTTCTAGGTTTTCGTACAGATTCAAAAGAATTGTATGCATCTGCACACATTAATTTGTTAACCTCTTATAGCGAAAGCTTCCCTCTTGTTTTATTAGAAGCGGCTAATCAACGCTTAACATCTATTGCAACAAATGTAGGTGATATGAAAAAGTTAATAGTTGATGATACGTATGGATGGATTGTACCGATTGGTGATGCAGATTCGTTAGCAAAAGCGTTAGAAAATGCTTATGAAAAATGGTTGAATGGTGAATTAGAAGCGATGGGAAATCGTTTATATAATCATGCATCTACTCATTTCTCGCTAAAGAATTTGTATGAAGATACTTATAATGCATATAAAAAACTTTTACTGAAATAGAGAGGATAGTTAATCATGGAAGTAAAAACGGTTGATATTCTAGGTGTTCCTTTTTCTACAATGACAATGGATGAAACGATCCAATATTTGAAGGGGCAACTAGAATTGGAGCGAACTCATACTTTTCAGGTAGTAACAGCGAATCCTGAAATTGTTATGTGTGCAAAAAAGGATGAAGCATTCCATAAAACATTATTAAATACAGATTTAATTACACCAGATGGTATTGGAGTTGTAAAAGCAAGTGGTATGTTAGGTACACCTGTAAAGGAACGTGTAGCAGGTTTTGATTTAATGTGTAATTTATTTGCGAAGCTATCAGAAGAGAATAAACCGGTATCTGTTTTCTTACTTGGTGCAAAACCGCATGTTGTACAAGCTGCAGCAGATCATTTAACGAAGACGTATTCAGCTGTATCTATTGTGGGTATACAAGATGGGTATTTTAAACAAGAAGAAGAAGAGAATATTGTTTCTCGTATTCAAGAAGCAAAACCAGATTTATTACTTGTCGCGCTTGGTTTCCCAAGACAAGAGAACTTTATCCAAACTAATAAGCATCGTTTAGAAACGAAGATGGCTGTTGGAGTGGGCGGAAGTTTAGACGTATGGGCTGGAGAGGTAAAACGTGCACCTAAATGGATTCAAGCGATTAACTTAGAGTGGTTTTATAGATTATGTAGTAACCCAACGCGCTGGCGTCGTCAGTTAGTATTAGCGGAATTTTTAAAAGAAGTAATGCGTTCGAAAAAGTAGCGGAATATCGCTACTTTTTTATTTGGCTATTTTTAATAAAGAGAGGTTTTGTTCATCTGCCACTGATTGTTAACCCTTATCAATCGTGCATTTATCGGCAGCTAATCTCTTTGCCCCAGCTGAATTTTGAGGCGGGAGGTTTACTGTCCTCAAATAGCGGGATAAGTATTTTACTTTTTGGGAATGATGAAGGAGAATTTTTACACGAAAGTATTTTACTTATACAATTCACACATGTAAAATGATGTGTAAAGACAGCTGTGTAAGGAGGACTTCATGTGGGCAAGGTGAAAGAAATTTCGAAGCGAAAGCTACTTGGTATAGCAGGGCTTGGATGGTTATTTGATGCAATGGATGTTGGAATGCTTTCATTTGTAATGGTAGCATTGCAAAAAGATTGGGGATTAAGTACGCAAGAAATGGGCTGGATAGGTAGCATTAATTCAATTGGTATGGCAGTCGGAGCGCTCGTTTTTGGAATACTATCAGATAAAATAGGACGGAAATCAGTCTTTATTATTACATTATTACTATTTTCTATCGGTAGTGGTTTAACTGCTTTAACGACGACACTTGCGATGTTCCTTGTGTTACGATTTTTAATTGGTATGGGTCTTGGCGGAGAGCTTCCAGTTGCTTCTACATTAGTATCAGAAAGTGTTGAAGCACATGAACGTGGCAAAACAGTTGTGCTATTAGAAAGCTTTTGGGCAGGTGGATGGCTAATTGCAGCTCTTATCTCGTATTTTGTTATTCCGAAATATGGTTGGGAAGTTGCAATGGTATTGAGCGCGGTTCCGGCACTATATGCTTTATATTTAAGATGGAATTTACCAGATTCTCCGAGATTCCAAAAGGTTGAAAAAAGGCCGTCCGTTATTGAAAATATAAAGTCAGTTTGGTCCGGGGAATATCGTAAGGCAACAATTATGTTATGGATTCTATGGTTTTGTGTTGTCTTTTCCTATTATGGAATGTTCCTTTGGTTACCTAGTGTAATGGTATTAAAAGGATTTAGTTTGATAAAAAGTTTCCAGTACGTACTCATTATGACATTAGCTCAATTGCCAGGGTATTTTACAGCTGCGTGGTTTATTGAACGTCTTGGTCGTAAATTTGTTTTAGTTACGTATTTAATTGGTACAGCGTGTAGTGCTTACTTGTTTGGAGTGGCAGAGTCATTAACGGTATTAATCGTAGCAGGTATGTTACTATCCTTCTTTAATTTAGGTGCTTGGGGTGCATTATACGCCTATACACCGGAACAGTATCCAACAGTTATTCGTGGTACAGGCGCAGGGATGGCAGCTGCATTCGGTCGTATTGGCGGTATTCTTGGGCCGTTATTAGTAGGATATTTAGTTGCTTCGCAGGCTTCATTATCACTAATATTTACGATTTTCTGTGGATCAATTTTAATTGGCGTAGTTGCTGTAATTGTACTTGGGCAAGAAACGAAGCAACGAGAATTAGTATAAAGGGACTGAGGGAACCGTAGTGGTTTCCTTTTTTCTGTTTTTTTAGATAAATAATGGTATAGTAAGAAAAAGGGAATGTTTCTTAGAAAAGCGAATGTATACAACAGGACATATGGACAAAAGAATTAGGTGGTTGAAGAAATGAAAATTTTACTGATTATGGAAGAAGTAGAAGAGAGAAGAAGTCTGGCTGAAAAATTTACTGAAAATATAAGAAATGTAGAATGTTTTGAAGCAAATACGGGAACAGAATCATTAATTATCATGAAAAAGCATACACCAGATTTTGTTTTCTTGAATTCAAAATTACTAGATGGAACCGGGTTTGAATATGCGAGTTTATTACGGGAAGTAAATTGCTATACGAAATTGATTTTTATGGGTGAAGATATAGAAGAGTCCATTACGGCATTTCGTTTTCAAGCATTCTATTATTTACTACGCCCATTTCGTGAGGAAGATTTGCAATTCCTTTTATATAGAATGGGTAAAGAGCAAGGCGAGAAAGCAAAGAGTTATTTGCGAAAACTACCGATAGAAGGGCAAGAGGGAATTCGGTATATTTTCCCTGAAGATATTGTATATGTAAGTAAAAATAAGGAAAACAAAACGGTTTCAATTTATACAACAAATAATCAGTATATTTCAACATATACACTTCAGGAGCTAGAAAATAAGCTAAATGCATATGATTTTTTACGCGTGCATAAAAGTTATTTAATTAATATGTCATATGTACAAGAATTAAAGCCTTATTATAATGGTACATATAATTTGTATTTAGATAAATATGATGAGCAACCGATTCCAGTTAGTCGTAATTATGTGAAACGACTTCGAAATAAGATTGAATTATAGTAGGTAATGCGAATTTTTTAACATGATAAACTAATAATCCTTCATGATAAGGAGGATTCAAATTAAATATTCAGAAAATTTAGTACAATCCCACTAAGCAATAGTATTGGGGGGATTGTATGTGAAAACATTGAAGTCGATTTTACTGTGGGGAGTTATTGCAGCTGTAGGCGCAGGTGCTTTTGGTGTAATAGCTTTATCACAAGGTGAAACTATTAATGCAGTGTGGCTCTTAGTGGCTGCGGTATGTGTGTATGCAGTTGCTTATCGCTTTTATAGTAGATTTATAGCGAGAAAGGTATTCGGTTTAGATAATAATAGGCAAACGCCGGCCCATACATTAAATGATGGAAAAGATTATGTTCCGACAAATAAGTGGGTATTATTTGGGCACCATTTTGCAGCAATTGCTGGAGCAGGACCTTTAGTAGGACCGATTTTGGCGGCGCAAATGGGATATTTACCTGGGACAATATGGATTATTGTTGGGGTGGTTGTCGCTGGAGCTGTACAAGATTTTGTAATTTTATTTGCTTCGATGAGACGGAATGGTAAATCTTTAGGAGAAATGATTAAAGATGAGATTGGTCCTGTTACAGGGCTTATTGCAATGATCGGTATTTTAGGCATTATGATTATTTTATTAGCGGTATTAGCATTAGTAGTAGTAAAGGCGCTTGTCGGAAGTCCTTGGGGAATGTTTACAATAGCAGCAACGATTCCTATTGCTATTTTAATGGGAGTATACATGCGCTACATTAGGCCTGGACGGGTTGGTGAAGGGTCAGCAATCGGAATTATTCTACTTATACTGTCTCTTATTGGAGGACAGTATGTAGCGGAAAATCCAACGCTTGCAAGCATGTTTACATTTAGCGGTGAAACAATTGCGATTATGCTTATTGTATATGGATTTATCGCATCGGCATTACCAGTTTGGATGCTTTTAGCACCACGTGATTATTTAAGCACATTTTTAAAAGTCGGAACAATTGTTGGATTAGCAATCGGTATTTTAATTGTAGCACCAGATTTACAAATGCCAGCAGTTTCGAAATTTATCGACGGAACAGGTCCGGTCTTCTCTGGAAACTTATTCCCGTTCTTATTTATTACAATTGCTTGTGGTGCGGTGTCTGGATTCCATGCTCTCGTTTCATCAGGCACGACGCCAAAGATGATTGAACAAGAGGGACACGCACAGCCAATAGGTTATGGAGCAATGTTAATGGAGTCATTTGTAGCGGCGATGGCGATGATTGCAGCTTGTGTATTAACACCGGGAACTTATTTTGCGATTAATAGTCCCGCAGCACTTATCGGTACGGATGTCTCGCAGGCAGCTCAAGTTATTTCTTCATGGGGATTTGCTATTACACCAAATGAACTAAAAGATCTCGCTGTAAACGTTGGAGAGCAAACGATTTTATCACGTACAGGTGGTGCCCCAACGTTAGCGATAGGGATGGCATATATTTTCTCACAAGTAATAGGCGGAACGGCGATGATGGCCTTTTGGTATCATTTTGCGATTCTCTTTGAAGCACTATTCATCTTAACAACGATTGATGCTGGAACGCGTGTAGGCCGATTTATGATTCAAGATATTTTAGGGCATGTATATAAGCCATTTGGGAAAACGGATTCTACATTCGCAAATGTAATAGCTACAACGTTATGTGTATTAGGATGGGGTTATTTCCTATACCAAGGGGTAGTAGATCCGCTTGGTGGAATTAATACATTATGGCCACTTTTCGGCATTGCAAACCAAATGTTAGCAGGTATTGCATTATTACTTGGAACGACAATTTTGTTCAAAATGGGGAAAAAGGCATATGTTTGGGTGACACTTATTCCAACTGTCGGATTGCTTATTGTAACGATGACGGCGGGTTATCAAAAGCTATTTCATGAAAACCCTAAAATAGGATTTCTATCCCACGCAAAGGTGTTTCAAGGGGCGTTAGATGAGGGGAAAGTGTTAGCACCAGCTAAAAATGTCGCTCAAATGAAACAAATTATTTTTAACGATTATATTGATGCAGCACTTTGCGGGATTTTTATGATAGTTGTAATTGCTGTATTAATTTCTGCAATTCGAATTTGGATTCAAGTATTAAGAAATAAGCCAATGCCGCTGAAAGAGGCACCATATATACCTAGAGATGAAAGTGAGTCGAGGAACTATGCTTAAAAGACTAAGACAAGTATGGGGACAAAGAAAACACTTTATTAGTTTACTCGTTGGGGTACCAAGCTATGAAACATATGTAGAGCATATGAAAAAGCATCATCCAGAAGAAGAAGTTGTATGTCAAAAACAGTTTTTTGCAGAAGCGCAAGAAGCTAGATTTAATGCAAAGGGTGGAAAGATATCACGGTGTTGTTAATGAAAAGGACGAATTTTCGTCCTTTTTTATTTGTTTTTTGCTGTTTCACGTGGAACAGCAAAAAATAAATAAAAAGCTTTGGGAATTATAGGTATCTCGTATACAATAAAATCAGGAAAGGGATAGATAGAAAAGTAGGGAGATTATTTTATGTTAAGGGACTTATTTGTAAACACAACAATTATTCTTTCCTTTATTTTTGTTGGAGGTCAGCTTTTAAGGGATAGGCCGTTAAAAGAAGAGTTTTCCCTTTGGCAGAAATGTGTAGTAGGTATGTTGACTGGAATATTAAGTGTACTGTTGATGCATTTTGGTGTACATATTGAAGATATTATGTTGGATCTACGTTATTTAGCTGTTATTTTGGCAATTATAATTGGAGGTCCGATAGCTAGTAGTATAACAGTTACTATTATATTAATTACCCGATTATTTTTTACTGAGTACTCTTTAGCCTCTAAATTGGCTTGTTATACAATTGTATTGATAGGTGTTGGAATTATTTTCATTTGGCGGATGAAAGCTTCTATATTTACAAGGTGGATCTGGTTTAATGTATATAGTTTATCTATTTTAGCAGTGCCACTTTCTATTTTATTTAAGGATATGTCTATTGTAGCATTGTATTTAGTTTGTAGTGGTGTTGCAGCATATATAACATTTATAAGCGCAAATTATGTATTGCAATCCAATGAGCTATTTCAAACGATGAAGCAATATGCAACGATAGATGCGCTGACAGGTTTAGGAAACGTAAGACAGTTTGATTTAGAGATGAATCGTCATATTGGTAATAAGCGTATGAAAAATGATTCACTTTGTTTACTACTTATAGATATTGATTACTTTAAGTGTGTAAATGATACGTATGGGCATCCCGCAGGAGACGAAGTGTTAAAACAAATAGGGAGTATTTTAAGAGAAATTTCAACGTTCCCAAATTTGGCCTTTCGAAAGGGTGGAGAGGAGTTTGCACTTTTGATACCGAAGAAGGGATTAACTTATGGGATGAGTATGGGAGAACAAGTCCGTACAGTTGTTGAGAACCATCCATTCCAATTGTTAAATGGCACAAAAATAAAAATTACAGTTTCAGTAGGTATTTCAGTGTATGAAGAATCAGCAGAGCAATTTATTCAAGCTGCTGATGATGCATTATATTACTCCAAAAGAAATGGTAGAAATCAGGTTAGTTCTGCATCTTAAACATAAGATGACCAGAAGAGCTTATAAAAAACACCCACAGAGAGGGAACATATACACTCTGTGGGTGTTTTCATTTATAGGTTAGACAAGTTCTTTTGATACAACGAATTTACGATATGCACCGTGATGTGTTGGGCCTACGTATTCGTTGATTTTGAATGAATAACGGATAGCAGCTGTGATAAATTCTTTAGCAGTTTTTACTGCTTCTTTCACAGGCTTTCCTTTTGCAAGTTCTGCTGTAATTGCAGCAGAATATGTACAACCTGCGCCATGTGTATTTGTCGTATCGATTTTTTCTGATTCTAGAAGATCAAATGTTTCTCCATCATATAGGACGTCGATTGCAGTTTCCGTACCAAGCTTGCTACCACCTTTAATTAGGACGTATTTAGCACCTAAAGCGTGGATTTTTTTTGCTGCTTCTTTCATGTCTTCAAGGGAATTAATCTTTACACCACTTAATTGGTAAGCTTCAAATAAGTTTGGTGTTACAACTAATGCCTTTGGAACAAGAACGTCACGTAAGCAATCGTTTGTTTCGGGGTGTAATGCTTCATCAGCACCTTTACATACCATAACAGGGTCAACTACTACATTTTTGAAATTATGTTTTTCGATTGTTTCTGCAACCATTTCGATAATTTCTACTGATCCAAGCATACCTGTTTTTAAAGCGTCTACGCCAACACCTTCAATTGTCGTTTCTAATTGTGGTTTTAATGTAGAAGCTGGGATTGGGAATACGTTATGTGCCCAACCGTTATGTGGATCCATCGTTACGATTGTCGTAAGAGATGTCATTCCGTATACACCAAGTTCTTGGAATGTTTTTAAATCTGCTTGTATACCAGCACCGCCACTTGTGTCAGAACCAGCGATAGTAAGTGCTTTATTTAATGTCATTATGAAAGCCCCCTCAAGTGATATAATGAAAACTATGTTTTCACCATTATATCAATGTTACGAATAAGTACAAAGTGAAAAGTAGATGATTTATTTTAGGAGCTATTTAAAATCTTGTATGTAGGAGACGAATTATGTTTCAAGAGAATCGTACAAATGAATTAGTTATATTAAAAGAGATTGCAGAGACGTTGAATACCTCAAATGATACATATCATGTGCTGCAAGCTGTGTTGGAAAAACTATTGAATGTAACAGGTTTAACGACAGGATGGATATTTC
Organism: Bacillus cereus; assembly: GCF_007678085.1. GTDB lineage: Bacteria > Bacillota > Bacilli > Bacillales > Bacillaceae_G > Bacillus_A > Bacillus_A cereus_BE. The sequence goes on from NZ_VEDW01000005.1 coordinate 92,892, forward strand.
TTGCGGATGAAAATGGTAGATATACAAAATTAATTGATTATCAATTACCAGAGGGATTAAGATTTGAAAATAAACGACCGATGTGTGAGGGGAATTGTTGGTGTTTACACCGATTTGTGGAAGGGAAACTAGAGAGAGCTGTTAATATTATTGAATGTAAGAGAATTAATAATGCGATTGAATATAACTGGGGAGATACAGAAGGGATTGTGCATCATGCCACGGTACCGCTAAAAGCAGGGGGAGATGAATTTGGCGTATTAAATGTGGCTAGCCCAGGTAAAACGCATTTTTCTGAAGAAGAATTAGTGCTATTACAATCAGTTGCTTTCCAAATTGGAACAGCATTAAAACGTACAAAATTGTATGAAAATGAAAAGAGAAGGGCTCATTATTATGTAAAGTTAGACCGCTTTATTCAAGCTTTAAGGACGATTCATAAATTTAATGCATTGCCTGAGGAAATTGTAAAGCAAATAGGGAAGTTATTTCTATGGGAGCAAGTTGTATTCTTTATTAGAGAAGAAAATGAACTTACTGTAAGAGCTTCGTATAAAGTGGATGAGTTGCAAGAGGATTTGAAGTCAGCAGCACAGGAAGCATTGGAAAAAGAAGAACCTGTTTTGTTAAAGAGTCAGGTTGGGAATATCGTACATCCTAATCGTGCAGTTATTGCTATTCCCGTACATATTCAAGATCATATATTTGGTGTATTAAGTGTAAGTTCGAATAGTGGAGAATTTGATATAAATACGATAGATGTAGTACAGGCGTTAGCAAACCATATATCGTTAATGATAGAGAACTTAAGGTTAAATGAAAAGCGCCGAGAACTTGTACGAATGGAAGAACGTAATCGTTTAGCTAGAGACTTGCATGATTCTGTTTCACAAAAGTTGTTTTCATTAACTTTTATGACGAAAGGTGCCGAAGCTGTCTTAAAGGGGAAAAGTGAAAGGGTAGATCAGTCTTTGTATGAGATACGTGAGTTATCGCAAGGTGCTTTAAAAGAAATGAGGACGTTAATTTGGCAACTACGTCCAGCAGGATTAGAGAAAGGACTATTACCAGCTTTAAAACAATATGGTGAAAGTTTAGGATTGAAAATTCGGGAACAAGTTACAGGTGTTCGTGATTTGCCGCGCGTAGTAGAGGAAGCGCTATGGCGAATTGGACAAGAAGCTTTAAATAACGTAAGTAAACATGCGAATGTCAGAGAAGCGGCGATTTATTTCAAAGTGACGGAGAAGAATGTATCATTAGAAATAGTCGATCAAGGAAACGGCTTTGTAGAAAAGAATATAAAAGAGAAGAAATCACTCGGTATGACTACGATGCGTGAAAGAGTAGAATTAGTTGGTGGAACAATTAAAATTGTAAGTGATAAGAAAAGAACAAGTGTAAAGGTAAACGTACCATTATGATGTGAAAATGAGGGAAGTTTGTGAAAATAAAAGTATTGTTAGTCGATGATCATACAGTCGTTTTAAAAGGATTAGCATTTTTCTTAAGTACACAGGAAGATTTAGAGTTAGTTGGAGAAGCAAATAATGGGAAAGAAGCGTTAGTGAAAGTAGGGGAGACAAATCCTGATGTGGTACTAATGGATTTATATATGCCCGAAATGGATGGTGTCGAGGCGACGGCGTGCATCAAAAAAGAATATCCAAATGTGAAAGTAATTGTATTAACTAGTTTTTCTGATCAGGCGCATGTCTTACCGGCGTTAAGGGCGGGGGCAAGCGGCTATATTTTAAAAGATGTAGAACCGGATCAACTTGTTGAAGCGATTCGAAGCGCATATAAAGGTAATATTCAATTACATCCGGATATAGCAAATGCTCTTCTCTCTCAAACACTACCCGTGGAAGAAAAGGAAGAAGAACCTTCTATTCAAGTTGATGTGCTAACGGCGAGAGAAAATGAAGTGTTGCAGCTATTAGCGAAAGGGATGAGTAATAAGGAAATTGCATCTGTTTTAGTTATTACAGAAAAAACGGTAAAAGCTCATGTAAGTAGTATTTTGAGTAAGTTGAATTTATCTGATCGTACGCAAGCGGCATTATATGCAGTAAAAAATGGAATTGTATAAGACAAAAGTCGTAAGACCTAGTTCGCCTTTAGAAGGTGGACTTTTTTTATGGAAAAATACGTCTATGTGAGGACGAAATTACCTTGATATAAAGATAAAATATGTTTGTAAGCAACAAAACAACAATTACAAGGGATACCTTTTTGAAAGCATAAAACAACATAAGAGTGAGTATTAGGAGGAAAAATAATGACAACAGTTTTATTCGTAAAAGCAAACAATCGTCCAGCAGAACAAGCAGTTAGTGTGAAATTATACGAGGCATTTTTAGCAAACTATAAAGAAGCACATCCAAATGATACAGTAGTAGAACTTGATTTATATAAAGAAGAATTACCATATGTAGGCGTAGATATGATTAATGGTACATTCAAAGCAGGTAAAGGATTTGATTTAACGGAAGAGGAAGCAAAAGCAGTAGCAGTTGCGGATAAGTATTTAAATCAATTTTTAGAAGCTGATAAAGTCGTTTTCGGTTTCCCATTATGGAACTTAACGATCCCAGCAGTGCTGCACACATATATCGATTATTTAAACCGTGCTGGCAAAACGTTTAAATATACGCCAGAAGGTCCAGTTGGTCTAATTGGAGATAAGAAGATTGCATTATTAAACGCGCGTGGCGGCGTATATTCTGAAGGTCCAGCAGCCGAAGTAGAAATGGCTGTTAAATATGTAGCAAGCATGATGGGCTTCTTCGGTGCAACAAATATGGAAACAGTAGTTATTGAAGGCCATAATCAATTCCCAGATAAAGCAGAAGAAATCATTACAGCGGGTCTTGAAGAAGCAGCTAAAGTAGCAAGCAAATTTTAATTAAAGATAGAATCGTCACTCGAAAAAAGCAGCATTAACAGGCAAATGTTAATGCTGCTTTTTTATATTTTAAGTTCGTCAGCCAGTTTTTTCAATTGGATTCGATCTTGTATGTAATAGGTTCTTCCGTCTTTTTTTAAGTAATTTTGCTGGCAAAACTGGTTTAATACATATAAAAGATGACGGTAGCTGACATTTAAGTATTCTGAAGCCTCAGTATGTTTTTCTGTATAACTGTTATTTTGTTCCGTTAATAGAATAAAAGCTGCTAATCGATTTTCGAACGGATAGCTATTGTTTTTGGCGTAACTTTCTGTTCGGGTAATTGTTTTTTCACCGATAAATTTGCATAGTTTCTGTAGAAAGATAGCATCTTGCAATAAAAGATGCTGACAATCTTTAAGAGGAAGCGCTAAGCATATACAATCTTCAATTACTTCCACCGTTTTCGTAACGGATTCTACGCCAATTAACCCTAACTCCCCAATGAACGAAGGTGCTTGAATAAAGTTAATTAAGGAGACCTTCCCGTTTTTGTGACTCATATATATTTTCGCTTTCCCGGAAATTAAGTAATAAAGATAAGGAACATCAACGCCTTCATTACATATCCTTTCTTTCTTTTGAAAGGAATGTAGTTCAGCATACGGTAAGACATCAAAAGAAAAAAGAGTATGGAAGTTGTAAATTTGCATGTAATGAGAGATTTCTTCGCTATTATTGCTGACTTTCATATTTTCACCTCATGCCTTAGTATGAGATATCTCCTATTATTTTTACAAGAAGGAATGATACGATTTAAGTAAATTTATTTTTGTAGAAAAGAGAGTGTGAAGGGCTTATGAAAAAATATAAAACATTGCTATTTGATGTAGATGATACATTGTTAGATTTTCAGAAGGCGGAGAAAATGGCGTTACGTATGCTTTTTGAAGAGAAAGGGATCCCTCTAACTAGCGAGGTTGAAGGGCGGTATAAAAAAATTAATAAAAGGCTTTGGGATGCTTTTGAAGAAGGTGAAATAAACCGTGATGAAGTTGTAAGTACAAGGTTTTCGATTTTGTTTAAAGAATACGGGGAAGAGGTAGATGGGATATTATTCGAAAATAATTATCGTAGCTACTTAGAAGAAGGAGACCAACTTATCCAAGGTGCGTTTGAATTTATAAATCAAATTCAAAGTGAGTATGATTTATATATAGTGACAAATGGTATTTCTAAGACGCAAGATAAACGTTTACGTAATGCAGGCTTACATGCCTTGTTTAAAGATATTTTCGTTTCTGAAGATACGGGATTCCAAAAGCCGATGAAAGAGTATTTTGATTATGTTTTTGAACGAATTCCTAATTTTTCCCCTGAAGAAGGGCTCATTATTGGGGATTCGTTAAGTGCTGATATTAAAGGTGGATATGTAGCGGGACTTGATACTTGTTGGTTTAATCCAGAAAAGAAATCAAATGATAGTGAGATTGTGCCAACATATGAAGTTCAAAATTTTGAAGAGTTATACGCACTATTGAAGCAACGTGTGTAATAAAAATAGGCAGTGGAACTTTTGTCCCTACTGCCTATTTTTATTCGTTTGTAGCTTCGTTGTTTTTAGGAAGTGGAAATGCATTACCAATTGCGGCCGCTCCAAGCATCGGTAATAGTAAATTGAGCGGGAAAAACATGAGTAATAGTAATGTTATAGCAATTGGTTTTCTTAATGCATAGCTTGAAATTGCTGTTGTGACGATGGCTACTGAAGCGATTGGATCTATCGGGATAATGGAAGCTATAGCATATCCGATACTAGATCCAGCAAATATAATTGGAAAAATATGTCCGCCGCGCCAACCTGTATTTAAACAAACGGCAGTAATACATAATTTTAAAACACCTGAAAGAAGTAGTACCCAGAAGGATAAATGGCTCCATTCAACGACTAAATCTTTTAATTGGTGTTCTCCTGAGAATAACGTGTACGGGAGAAAAGTTCCTGTAATTCCTAATAAAATACCACCGATAGTTCCAAGTGATAGTTTGTATTCTTTTAAGGGATGGATTAATTTCTCTAATGTGAATTCTAATTTGAAATAAAAGAAGCCAACTATAGCACCAATACTAGCAAGTGGTAGAAAGGCAATCCATTCATTAAGAGAAAGGGAACCTTCCCCAAAATCAACGATAAAGGATCCTCGATTATCGAATTTACTAAGCAATAAATAAACGGAAAAACCAGCGAAAGTGGTAGCTAAATATACAATTGCTTTTTTTCCTTTAGAAAATTCGTTAATTTGCTCACTCTCATTTTCATTTGGAGCTAAATAACCGAATAATGGTGCGTTAAAAATTACACTTAAAGTAGCACCAATTCCAACCTCTGTTAGTTCGTTCATTCCTTTTAAGGCGAATGTAAAGCGATCCCCTACCCATGTACAAAGTCCACCGATAATTCCAACAAGTGCTGCTTCGGGACCTAAGCTAGCACCAAATATTAAAACGATAATTGCAGTTAAAGTAGCTTTATGTACAAAACGGTATTCAATTCTACCTGTTTTTTTATATTCACCCAATACTTCCGGCATAAGACGTGGATATGTGCCGAAGTATTTTTGGGTTAAACCAACGAGAATACCACCGATAGTTGTTACACAAATAGTGTAATACGGGGGAGAAGAGAAGATTGTAGGTAAGTATCCCCAAATAAAGTGAATGCCGATATTTATTGTAACTAAAAATAGCCAGACTGTTGCTCCTACTATAGAGCCTAAAAGAATGCCGTATAGGACGAGCATATAGTGCATGTCCTTTGTGTTTGTCATGTTATACCTCCGTTATGTAAGTTGTAATGTTAAAAGGATTAAATATGCTACTTTGGAATGAATATGTATAGTATCTTTTTGAGAGGTTGGCTTATTCAATATATTGAGGTCTCGTGAGAATTTGAAATGTATATAGTTACACTACTTATTTAATTCTATATAGTAATCAGGGGTTTTAAAAGGTCTTTTTTAAATGAATATGGAATATATTTCTTTTGTTATGCATGTCAAATTCTTTGTGGTTAATTTAGAACATTCAGAAAAACAGATTGACATTAGGAAATTATTGCTATAAAATCAACGGTAATTGCATAGTCTTATCAAGAAAAGGTGGAGGGACAGGCCCGGCGAAACCTTGGCAACAGCCGTATAACGGAATTGTGCCAAATCCTGCAGGTAATAAATCCTGAGAGATAAGAAAGAGCCTTTAGAGCGTGTTTTCAAACTGCTCCTTTCTTGTTTTCAGGAAAGGAGCAGTTTTTTTATTTTGTATAAAAGAAAGGAGAATGAGAGATGGGAGAATCATGGGGAAAAGGAACAATTTGTGTGCAAGGTGGCTATACACCAAAGAATGGTGAACCGCGTGTTTTGCCACTTTATCAAAGTACAACGTATAAATATGATACTTCGGATGATTTAGCAGCGCTATTTAATTTAGAGGCAGAAGGATATATATATACGCGTATTGGAAATCCTACTTTAGCTGCATTTGAGCAAAAATTAGCGGATTTAGAGGGTGGTGTAGGAGCTGTTGCAACGGCTTCCGGGCAGGCTGCTATTATGCTTGCTGTTTTAAATATTTGTAGTAGTGGAGACCACTTGCTTTGTTCTTCCACAGTTTACGGTGGAACGTTTAATTTATTTGGGGTGAGCTTACGTAAGCTTGGTATTGATGTTACATTCTTTAATCCGAATTTAACTGCTGATGAAATTGTGGCCCTTGCTAATGACAAGACGAAACTCGTTTATGCGGAATCGCTAGGAAATCCAGCGATGAACGTTTTAAATTTCAAAGAGTTTTCAGATGCAGCGAAAGAGCTAGAAGTACCTTTTATCGTGGATAATACATTAGCAACTCCTTATTTATGCCAAGCATTTGAACACGGAGCAAATATTATCGTTCATTCTACGACGAAATATATTGATGGTCATGCAAGCTCCTTGGGCGGCATTGTCATTGACGGAGGGAACTTCGATTGGAAAAATGGGAAATATCCTGAACTTGTTGAACCGGATCCAAGTTATCACGGCGTAAGTTACATTCAAAATTTTGGTGCAGCAGCTTACATTGTGAAGGCGCGTGTTCAATTATTAAGAGACTATGGAAACTGTATGAGCCCATTCAATGCGTATATTAGTAATATCGGCTTAGAAACGCTGCATTTGAGAATGGAGCGTCATAGTGAAAATGCTCTCGCAGTTGCTAAGTGGCTTGCTAACCATGAACGTATTGAATGGGTGAATTATCCGGGACTAGATAGTAATGAAAATTACTCGTTAGCACAAAAGTATTTGAAAAAAGGTGCTAGTGGTGTTTTAACATTCGGCATTAAGGGAGGATTAGAAGCGGCGAAAGAATTTATCGCAAATGTAAAACTAGCAACTCTCGTAACGCATGTAGCGGATGCACGAACTTGCGTTATACATCCTGCTAGCACGACGCATAGACAATTAAATGCTGAAGATCAGCGTTTAGCTGGCGTCACATCAGATTTAATTCGTTTATCGGTCGGTATAGAAGATGTTTCTGATATTATTGCAGATTTAGAAGCAGCTTTAGTCGGAGGCAAACAACATGCCGATCATAATTGATAAAGATTTACCAGCTCGCAAAGTGTTGCAGGAGGAAAATATCTTTGTAATGACGAAGGAGCGAGCAGAAACACAAGATATCCGGGCATTGAAGATTGCTATATTAAATTTAATGCCTACAAAGCAAGAAACAGAAGCGCAATTACTTCGTTTAATTGGCAATACACCGTTGCAATTAGATGTTCATTTACTTCATATGGAATCACATTTGTCTCGTAATGTAGCACAGGAACATTTAACGAGTTTCTATAAAACATTCCGTGATATTGAGAATGAGAAATTTGATGGGCTTATTATTACAGGAGCTCCAGTAGAGACCCTTTCTTTTGAAGAGGTAGATTATTGGGAAGAGCTTAAACGTATTATGGAGTATTCAAAAAAGAATGTAACATCTACACTTCATATTTGCTGGGGGGCACAGGCTGGTCTGTATCATCATTATGGTGTTCCAAAGTATCCTCTTAAGGAAAAAATGTTCGGTGTATTTGAACATGAAGTCCGTGAGCAACATGTGAAACTGTTACAGGGCTTTGATGAGTTATTTTTTGCTCCGCATTCTCGTCATACAGAAGTACGAGAGAGTGATATTAGAGGGGTGAAAGAATTAACATTATTAGCAAACTCTGAGGAAGCGGGTGTTCACCTTGTTATTGGGCAAGAAGGAAGGCAAGTGTTTGCGCTCGGGCATAGTGAATATAGTTGTGATACGTTAAAGCAAGAATACGAACGGGACCGCCAAAAAGGGTTAAATATTGATGTTCCAAAAAATTATTTTAAGCATAATAATCCAAGTGAGAAACCACTTGTAAGGTGGAGGAGCCATGGGAATCTATTATTCTCTAATTGGCTGAATTATTACGTGTATCAAGAAACCCCTTATGTATTATAAAAAAAGATTGTGTCACACGTGGCAACGTTTTCTTTGTAAAGATTAACCTATATTTTTCCGAATGTTCAAAAAACATTGTTTTTCAGATTTTTTACTCATATAATTTCATCTAAACACAATTTTTGAGGGGTGGACAGTATTATGAAAGAAATTCAAGTTGGTTTATTAGGTCTTGGGACAGTTGGTAGCGGTGTAGTTCGTATCATCACAGATCATCAAGAGCGACTTATACACCAAGTAGGTTGTCCTGTAAAAGTAACGAAAGTATTAGTACAAAATATTGAAAAAGAGAGAGAGGTAGAGGTACCTTCTACTCTATTAACACAAGATGCAAATGAAATTTTAGATAATCCAAATATTGATGTTGTCATCGAAGTAATGGGTGGCATTGATGATGCAAAAGCATATATTTTGCAAGCTTTACAAAGCGGGAAGCATGTTGTGACTGCCAATAAAGATTTAATGGCGTTACATGGGGCGGAACTCTTAGCGGTAGCAAAAGATAATAAAGCAGACTTGTTTTATGAAGCAAGTGTAGCCGGAGGGATCCCGATTTTACGAAGTATCGTAGAAGGACTTTCTTCAGATCTTATTACGAAAGTAATGGGAATTGTAAATGGAACGACAAATTTTATTTTGACGAAAATGTCAGATGAAGGGAGAGCATATAACGACGTGTTAAAAGAAGCCCAACAACTTGGATTTGCAGAGGCAGATCCAACATCAGATGTGGAAGGTTTAGATGCAGCGAGAAAAATGACGATTTTGGCTACCCTTGGTTTCTCTACAAATGTAGAGCTTGGAGATGTGAAGGTAAAAGGTATTACTTCTATTACAGAAGAAGACATTGAATACAGTAAGAGTTTAGGGTACACGATTAAATTAATTGGTCTTGCGAAGCGAGATGGTGAAAAATTAGAGGTGACAGTTGAACCGACACTACTTCCAAATACACACCCTCTTGCGGCTGTACAAAACGAATATAACGCTGTATATGTGTACGGTGAAGCGGTCGGGGAAACGATGTTTTATGGACCAGGTGCAGGAAGTTTACCAACAGCAACAGCTGTTGTTTCAGATTTAGTAGCTGTAATGCAAAATATTAGATTAGGTGTAAACGGAAATAGTGCGGTATCCCCGCAGTATAAAAAGGTATTAAAAGAGCCAAACGAAATTGTCGTGAAGAAGTTTTTAAGACTTCATGTAAAAGATGAAATTGGTGTATTTGCAAAAATTACTTCATTGTTCTCTGAGCGTGGTGTTAGTTTTGAAAAGATTATTCAAATGCCGCTTGAAGAGAAAGGGAAGGCTGAAATTGTAATTGTAACGCATCGTGCGTCTCTTGCTGATTATGATTATATTCTACATACATTGCAATCGTATGAAGAAATAGATTGTTTGAAAGCAAACTATCGAATTGAAGGGGATGCAAAATAGTATCTCCTCTAATAAAAAACCTATTAAGCGGCCTGCTTAATAGGTTTTTTTCTATTTAAAATCTGCGTACCAACTTGAATAAATGCCTGGATAATCCAGCCTGTTGTAAAAGATAAGATGATTGTTCCAAAATAGATAGGTCCATCTAATAAAAAGCTTAATGTTAAAAATAAAAAAGCTAATGAAATTTCTGTTCTTCTAAATGTCCATTTCTTTTTTTCAGCAACCGTTAAAACAAAAGCTTCTTGAGGTGCTGCACAAAGGTTTGTAGAGACGTAAAGACCAATCCCAGCTCCAACGAATAGATTTCCGCAAATAAGTGTTATATATTTTGGAAGAGAACGGATAACGTCCATAATAGTTGTAATGGAACCAATCCAATCAACAAAAAGAGAAATAAGAACCATCGTTACAATTGTACCAATCGTAATTTGTTTTTTATTCCAAAAGAGTACGATAAGGGTAAAAGCAAAGTTAATCATGAAAATCCAAAAACCGATACTTATCCCGAAATTTTGATATAGTGCAATAAAGAAGGAATCATAAGGGCTAAGTCCAAAGGAAGTAATTGTCGTCATCATATTAATACCGACGGCGAGAGTGAGTAGACCGCCAATGAAAAATATATATTCTAATTTGAATCGAAGCATAGTTGTATATCCTTTCAAAATGTATTTGCTAGGAAAGGATATATTGTGGAAAGCTTACCAGGTCAAGGGAGAATTTTTACAGGGAAGGGGAAAATGAGATGACGAATATAAGAAAGATTGCTGAACTTGCTGGGGTATCTGTTTCAACTGTTTCACGTGTACTGAATAATCATCCATATGTGAATGAACAGAAACGAAAAGAAATTTTAGCAATTATAGAAGAGTTAAATTATACGCAAAATGTGAATGCAATTCATTTAGTGAAAGGAAAAACGAATGTCATTGGCGTGTTATTACCGCACGTAAATGATCAATATTATAGTGCTATTATCGAGGGAATATCAAAGGAAACAGCAAAGAATAATTATAATATGATGCTTTGTCAAACGAATTATAGTGAGGAAAGGGAATTAGAAATTTTGAATATGTTAAAAATGAAAAAGCTTGATGGGGTTATTATATGTTCGCGGGCAAATAGTAAGGAAAAGCTTGAAGAATATACGAAATTTGGTCCAATTGTTATGTGTGAAGAAATAGACTCGAATTCCATTTCGAGTGTGCATATTGATTACTATAAAGTCTTTTCGCGCGGGATGAAGAGCTTAATAGATGCCAGTCATACAAGTATTGGATATTGCATTGGAAGAAGTAATAGCATTAATAGTCAGAGAAGAAAACAAGCATATGAGGATTCGCTTCAACAAATCGCTGTAACACCGATAGAGGAATGGAAGTTTAAGGGCTGTTTTACGGTGGAAGATGGGCGTAATGTAATTAGGGAATGGGCTCATATGTCAGTAAAACCAACTGCATTTCTTGTATCTTGCAACCATATTGCGGCGGGAATGGTAACAGAAGCGAAAAAACAAGGAATTCGTATTCCAGAAGATATTACGATTATCGGTTGTGATGATCAAGATGTGGCAGATATTTTAGGTATTACGACGATTTCGTATTCTAGTAAAAATGTTGGTGTGAAGGCATTTGAATTATTATATGAAAAGATTAATGATGAGAAAATAGATGTAAAGCACGTAGAGCTATTGCCAGAATTAGTACATAGGGAAACAACATAATAGATAAGGTTTGAAAATCGCTTTTCAAAATTGCGTTTGGTATAATTATGGACAATCTATGAGGGCTAAAAGGGGTTTTGATATGAGATCAAAAGTAGTAAAAGTAATTCTACTCATTACAATTGCATCTTTCTGTTTATTTGCATATGGCTTTGTTTCAGGTGTAAATGATGTGTTAAATCCGAAAGCTTCAAATTTAATTAAAAAGACCGATGTAGTGGCAAAAGAGAAAAAGAAAACGGGAACGTTACAAATCGTTAGTTTAGGTGATTCATTAACACGCGGTGTTGGTGATAAAGAAGGAATTGGCTATATTGGACGGATGAAAGAAGATTTACAAAAAGATTATAAGCAAAAGGTTGCTTTAACTAACTTAGCTGTTAGTGGTGCAAAAATGCCTGATTTATTAAAACAAATGGAGAGTAGTGGCGCTCGATATTCAATTAAGCAAGCGGATGTAATCGTTTTAACGATTGGAGGGAATGATTTATTTCCAGGTTGGGAATCGCTTGGAAAGATAGATTTAGAAACATACCGTCCTGATACAGAAACATTCCAGAATGAAGCGAAGAAAATTATAGAAGAAATTCGTAAGTTAAATACAGATAGTCCTATTTTTTGGTTAGGTTTATATAATCCTTTTGAAGATGTAGAAGATTTAAAAGGGTCTTCAAACATTGTTGTAGATTGGAATGCATCTTTAGAAAAATTAGCGCTAAATAATAAAAATGTGTATATTACACCGACATTTGATTTATTCCAAAATCGCGGGAAAGATTTATTATACTCTGATCATTTCCATCCGAATGAAGTAGGGTATACATATATGGCGGACCGATTAGTTCAAAATGTTGCGAGTAAATTAAAACTAGAACAAGGAGGGGTAAAATGACGACGATACTTTCCGTACGAGACGTGAAGAAGGTAATTGGAAAGAAGACAATTGTAGAGAATATTTCCTTCGATGTAAAACAAGGAGAAGTGTTTGGCTTCTTAGGACCAAATGGTGCCGGAAAAACGACTACCATTCGAATGTTAGTTGGATTGATTAAAGAAACAGAAGGTACGATTTCTATCGGTGGTTATTCTATTAAGGAAAATTTCAGAGAAGCGATGCGTCAAATTGGGAGTATCGTTGAAAACCCAGAACTGTATACATATTTAACGGGATGGGAAAATTTAAAACAATTTGCCCGTATGCTAGGTAATATATCAGATGAACGTATTATTGAAATTGCTCAAATGGTTCATTTAGATGAAAGAATTCACGATAAGGTGAAAACATACTCACTTGGTATGAAACAGCGCCTTGGCATTGCGCAAGCGCTTCTTGGAAATCCAAAATTGCTCATATTAGATGAGCCAACAAATGGTTTAGACCCAGCTGGAATTAGAGAACTTAGGGAATTTATACATAAGCTTGTGAAAGAAGAAAATATGAGTGTGTTTATTTCAAGTCACTTGCTAAGCGAAGTACAAATGATATGCGATCGGGTTGCCATTATTCATAAAGGAAAAATGATAACAGTTGCCAAGGTTGAAGAGTTAATTAAAACAGCAAGTGATCGTGTAGAATGGATTGTTACACCGATTTCTAAGGCGAAAGACATGCTAGAAGATGCTGAGGAAGTAAGAGAAGTGAGTACAGAAGGTGATCGATTACTATGCCGCATGGATATCGCATCTATAAGTAATTGGAATAAACATTTTGTAGAAAACGGGATAGATGTTCATAGTGTCAAGGAGCTTGTATTTACACTAGAAGATTTATTTATTGAACTCACAAGGGGTGAGCAGCATGCGTGAATTTGCGAATCTAGTTTTAAATGAATCAGAGAAAATTTATCGTAAAAAGCGTATTTTTGTTGTCATGCTTATTTTAGCAATCTTGATCCCGCTTTTCGTGTATGCTCAGTATCGTGAAGTAGAAACGACACAAAAAAGGCTAGGTACAACAGATTGGAAAGTTTCGCTGCAACAACAAATTGTTGATTCTCAAAACCGTTTGAACAATTCTAGATTACCAGAAGAATGGCGTGATTGGCTAAAGGTAAGAGTGGAGCAACAACAATATTATTTAGATCATGATATTAACCCGATGGCACCGGGCGCACCAACTTTTGTAAGGGCGTTTATTGAGCAAGGAATTACACTGTTTATTCCACTTCTTGTAATGATTGTCGCCATTGATATTGTTTCAGGAGAACGAAGTGATGGAACGATGAAGATGTTACTTACGCGGCCGATTCGGCGCTGGAAAATACTCCTTAGTAAGTACGTGACGATGTTATTTTTCATTTCACTCATACTGCTCCTTGTCGGTGTGTTTGCTTACGTATTATCTGGACTTGTATTTGGGTACTCAGGATGGAATTTACCTGTTTTAACAGGATTTGTTATCGATAAGGAAACGTTAAATACGAATTTTGTACACCTTATTCCGCAGTGGCAATATATTTTGATGGCGTATGGATTAGCTTGGTTTGTTGCTGTCGTTGTCGGAACTATATCATTTATGGTTTCCGTTTTAATTCGAAATACACCAGCTGGTATGGGCGTTATGCTAGCTGCATTAATTGCGGGCGGTATTTTAAGCTCATTCGCAACATCTTGGGAAGGTGCGAAATATATTTTTAGTGTGAATTTATCATTAACAGATTATCTATCAGGAAAATTACCTGCATTACAAGGGTTATCGATGGGGTTCTCTTTAATGAATTTAACTGTTTGGGCAATTGTGTCCCTTATTATTTCGTTTGTAGTATTTACAAAGCAGGATATGGTGAATTAATTGGACGGGAAGTGAAAGCATGAAAAATGTTTTAAAAAATGATTGGGAGTCATTATTGGCGCCGGAATTTGAGAAAGAATATTATCGTAATTTGGCTGATTTTTTGAAAGAAGAGTACAGTACACATGTTGTTTATCCAAAGATAGAAGATATTTTTAACGCTCTAGCGTATACAAGTTATGAAAATACAAAGGTCGTTATTTTAGGCCAAGATCCATATCATGGACCGAATCAAGCTCATGGTTTAAGCTTTTCGGTACAACCTGGCATTAAAACACCACCGTCATTGCTAAATATGTATAAAGAACTTCGAGATGAATATGGTTATGAAATCCCGAATAACGGTTATTTAGTAAAGTGGGCAGAGCAAGGAGTTTTATTATTAAATACGGTATTAACAGTTCGTCAAGGTGAGGCGAACTCTCATAAAGGAAAAGGATGGGAGCACTTCACAGATCGCGTAATTGAGCTATTAAATGAACGTGAAAAACCAGTTGTTTTCATATTGTGGGGACGTCATGCACAGGCGAAGAAAAAGTTAATTACGAATACGAAGCATCATATTATCGAATCTGTACATCCAAGCCCATTATCAGCAAGACGTGGTTTCTTTGGTAGTAAGCCATACTCTAAAGTGAATGCGATATTAGCTACTATGGGTGAAAGAGAAATTGATTGGGAAATTCCAAATTTGTAAATAAAAAAGGTAGTTAACAGTCGTTAACTACCTTTTTATTATTGTTGTTCGTTCTTTAGTTTTGCATCTAGTACAAACGTACCAAATGGGATAACTGATGAAACGAATGCCCCAAGTGCCCATGCAATTGATTTGCGGTGTACAATTGTTACTTGAATTACTGCAAAGATGAATAGAATAAATAAAACACCATGAGCCATACCTGTAATTTTAACGGCTGTAGCAAATCCTGCAAAATATTTTAATGGCATTGCTACAAATAATAGTAGTAGGAAAGAAATCCCTTCAATTAAGCCGATTGCTCTTAATCGTCCGATTGGTGTAGATAACATGAAGTAGCCTCCTTTAATGTATGCTTGTATATAGTAAATTTGTATTCTTTTTCAAAATAAAATAGTCTATTTTGTTTCATTATATACAAAAAGAAAGTTTACACTACGAGAATAGTGCAAAGTTCAAAATATAGTCACAAAAGAATGGTAATTTAAATAAAAACCTATTTGAAGTGTTTGACTTCAAATAGGTTTTGTGAATGAAAATATTAAACAAGTACTTCGTTTTTTAGTACAAATTCCTCTACGACTTTTGCAACGCCATCGTTCATATTTGTATCTGTTACGTAGTTGGCAATTTCTTTAATATCATCTGGTGCATTCCCCATTGCAACACCAAGACCAGCAAATTCAATCATCGCTTGGTCATTATAGCTATCGCCCATTGCGATAACCTCTTCACGCTTAATGCCAAGTTTTTGAATCAGTTGGTTTAAGCTCGTTCCTTTTGTAACACCAGCTTCAGTAAATTCTAAGAAGAATGGTTTAGAACGCATAACACTTAATTGGCCTTCTAGTTGTTTTTGTAGTTTCTTTTCTACTACAACAAGTCGTTCAGCTTCTTTATTCATTAATACTTTTACTACAGGCTCTTTAACAGCAGATTTAAAGTCGTCTACTACAACAATTGGCATACCAGTAATATCGCCCTCAATTTCAGTATAAGGATTATTTTCTCCTGTTACGATATCATCGCCAATATAAGTATGAATCCATACATCTTCAGCTTTACTAATTTCAAATAGGTTGTGAACGATTTCAGGAGATAGCGTACTGCTAAAGATTTCTTCGTTTGTTTTACAGTTAATAATTTTTGCACCATTAAAAGATAGAATGAAGCTGCCGTATTCTTCTAAACGAAGTTCTTTCGCTACATTGCGCATACCAAACGTTGGACGCCCAGAAGCAAGTACAACTTTTACACCTTGCTCTTGTGCAGTCATTAGAGCCTCTTTCGTACGAGGTGAAATAGTATGGTCGTCACGTAATAAAGTATCATCTAAATCTAAAACAATCATTTTATAAGTCATATTGAAAATTCCTCTCTTTGTTGAAATAGAAATAAAGTTTTATGAAGATATTGGGGAATATATAGTAAGACATCGAACTTCTTTATTTGAAGCTAAGAGAAGTCCTGTATTGTTAGTATAAATTACCATGAGCACGTTGCCCATGATAATTTATACCGCTAACGCCTGATTAGCGTTCACTTTATCATTATCGTAACAACTCTAAAGATAGAGTGCAATAATGGAAGTTTTCCAATTTACGATGGTTGTCTTTCTGTAGAACGAGAAAATAGCATTTCAAGCAAAATTGCCATTACAGATCCAAGAACGAGACCGTTACTTAAAAATGATGCTAGAAATGGTGGTAGCGTAGAAAATGCTCCTGCTGGAACAAACATAACTCCGACTCCTGTAAAGATTGAAAGACCAGCTACTTTAAATAATCGTTCTTTATCTTGTACTGTTTCGTATTCGCGAAAGGCAAGACCAATCATGCTTGCAAATACAGGGTAAATGGCAGCATATCCGACTGCGACAGGGATCGCGGCAAAGAATGAAGTAATCTTTGGGAATATACTAACGAGAATAATAAAGCTTGACCCTAACATAAATGGGAGTCGTTTATAAATATTAGTCGTTGCAATAAAGCCTGCGGATCCAGAAATGGCAACAGGGCCAATAGCTGAAAATAGGCCGCCTAGCAATTGATTGATTCCTGTTATAATACCGGCTTGTTTGAAACGATCTGGTGCTGCATTCTTTTCATATTTAGAGACAATCCTTTGCACAACGCGAATACTTGCTAACATATTTGTTAGAAGTAATAGTGTAACGAAAACTACCGTAATTGCCATGTTCCATTCAATACGAGGCATTCCGAAAACAAATAGAGACGGAAAACGGATTATATCTGTCACAGGCGTTACTGGATTAGATAATCCGAAGCATACGAATAATATCCAGCCGCAGACGATACTGAAAAGAACGGAATATTGTCCAATAATAGGTAGCTTCATGATGAAAAAGGATAGTAAAATAACAATGAGTGAAAGAATAAATACGTCAGCTTGTACTTCTGTATGTTGTCCGTCAAGGCCGAACATTCCCTTTAAGAAGGACCCGCTAAGTTGCGCGACAAGAAGAAATAAATATGTTCCAATGACTGTCGGTGTAAAATAGCGAACTAGTTTATCGATAAGTCCAAAAACGCTAAGAATAATACAAATGATACCACTTAATAGGAAAGCGTACTGAAGGACTTTCAGCGTTTCATTGCTGGATCCGAATAATACGACTCCTAAACTTGCATAAAGGGAGAAAATCCCCCACCAAAGTCCTGCGGGACCTTCTTGAATAGGAAGTTTATGTCCAAATATAGCTTGCAGTAGGCCAGCAAAACCAAGAACAAATAATGTTCTTTGTACGAATGCAATAGCTTCAGCGCCATCGAGACCATAACTAGTTGCGACACTAATTGGTACAATAAGGCTCCCGGCTAAAATAAATAGCGCCCATTGTAAGGCGGAAAGAAATGTTTTCATTATATCAACCTCTTTCATAGATTCCGTATCTAGTATATATGTATTTCATTTCCACTGGCAAAGATTGTAGATAGAGAAAAGAGTTGAAACACGATATGAATGCACGTAAGCAATTATGGATAGCAGTTATATGTATGACCTTTGTTGTAATTCTAGGAACGTTAGGATTTATGGCGATTGAAGAGATTAGTTTGTTTCAAGCATTTTGGATGACGATGATTACTGTATTAACTGTTGGATACGGAGATGCTGTTCCTGTAACACATGCAGGAAAAGTTTTTGCGCTTCTTATCATACCGGTTGGTGTCGGTATCGTTACGTATGCAATTGGTGTAGTCGCAGCTATGATTATTGAAGGGAATTTATTTCATGCAGTGCGGAGGAAGAAGATGGATAAACAAATAGCGCAGTTACAAAATCATATTATCGTATGTGGTTGTGGTAGAGTCGGGCTTCAAGTTGTAAATGAATTACAAGAAAAGAAAATTCCATTTGTCGTTGTGGATAAAGATGAAAGCATATTAGAGAAGGAAAAACTTTTGTATGTACACGGAGATGCAACGGAAGACCAAGTGTTACATCATGCTGGAATTTCAAAGGCAGCTGGTTTAGTTGCTATCGTAGCAAATGATGCTGAAAATGTATTTATTACATTAACGGCAAGAGGATTAAACGATGCAATTAAAATTGTGGCAAGAGCGGAAAAACCAGAAACTGAAGACAAATTAAAGCGGGCTGGGGCGAATAAGGTTATTAATCCATCTAGCATGGCAGGAATTCATATTGCAAAAGGTATTGCGAATCCGCTAACAGTTCATTATATTGATACAGTACTGTATGGTGTGGAGCAGTCATTTGTAATTGAAGAAATTGCAGTCGGCGAGGGCTCTATTTTAGCTAGTAAATCGTTACTAGAGAGTGATGTGAGAAATCAATTTGATGTAACAATTTTAGCGATTTTGAGGAATGGGAATGTTATACATAATCCAACAGGGCAGGAAAAACTACAAGAACATGATATGATAATAGTATTTGGTTCAGTAGAGAAACTGGGACAATTTGAGAAAGAACTACAAAGTAAGAGGTGACGAGGAATGCAAATATCGAGCGATAAGATTTTAAATAAAATGGCGAATGAAATTGCAAAAGCAAAAAGCAGTGAAGGGCAAAAATCAAAAGAGCATGTATTAGTTGTGCGTGCTTTATGCGATTTACTACTAGATGAGCAGGTTGAATCTTCTACGTATAGAGAGCCACAAATTCAATCAAAAATAATTGGATCACAGCCTATAACGACAGTTCAACCGGTTATGCCAGTTTCTGGAGAACCTGTGTATATAAAAGAAGAAGGTGCAAATGGTAATTCATTATTTGATTTTTAATGATTAAATCGTTTGGCTTATATGAAAAAATTGCTTATGATAAAGGTAAAAAAGGGGAATTAAGATGAAAATTTTCTTTTTACTAGGTTGTATTGCAGCAGGGCTAGCTGTTGCTTTAGGGGCTTTTGGAGCACACGGTTTAGAAAATAAAGTTTCTGCAAAAATGTTAGAAGTTTGGAAAACAGGCGTTACATATCAAATGTTTCATGCAGGTGGACTATTCGTAGTTGCTTTATTGATGGATAAAATTCAATCATCACTTTTAACTACCGCTGGCTGGCTTATGGTAGCTGGAATTATTATGTTTTCAGGCAGTTTGTATGCATTAAGTACGACAGGTATTAAGTTCTTTGGCCCAATTACACCTCTTGGTGGCGTAGCGTTTATTGTGGCATGGATCTTAGTCGGAACTGCAGTTGTAAAAGGGTTATAAAAAACAAAAGCTGGCATATGCCAGCTTTTTTTATGGTCTTGGAGCATAGGTTGCTTGTTGACTAGGTAAATACGTAATTTCTTCTGGGAATTCTACATAATCTAAGTAAATCATTAATAGTAAATAACGTTTCCCTGATTGGGGCTCACTAATTACGATATGATCACGACCAGCTGCCTCAATAATACCTGTATAAGATTGTGTACCGAGTGAACTGCCGCGCTCATAAGTCATTACAACTGTCGCTTGCTTGCCCTTATTCAAGCGGAGAATATTTTCAATATACGACTGTTCTAATGGTAACATGCCTTGAGAAACGGCATATTGAGCTTGCGCAGCTTGTTGTTGCATCGCTTGCTGTTGTTGCTGTTGCTGTGGGGTCATTTGTTGCGGTTGTACATAAGTTCCAGATGGTTGATAAAATCCTGTTCCGTAATACGGGTTTTGTTGCTGTGCCATTCAAAAATCCCTCCTCATTATCAATCCTTAATAAACGCTAGGACAATCCTCGCCAGATGGCTGGAAGAAGCAGTGCTTTTTGAAGCGACCAGAGTTTTGTTGATTATACCAAGTCGGCGGACAAGGGCCTTCCGGTCTAAAAAACCATAAGGAAAAGTTGGCAGGCCAAAAGCGTTGTCCCTGAATCGTTCGCCTTGCTAATGCGATATCTTGTTCTCTTGCACGCTGATAAAAATACCCTTTTTGCGTTGCCTCAAAACCGCCAGGATTTTGATAAACCATTTGACGTAAATTACGTATTTTTTTAAAGTCTAAACAATTTCCGCGGACACGATTTACCCCAACATTTCCGACCATCAACATCCCCTGTTGTCCTTCTCCTTCGGCTTCAGCACGCATCAGTCTAGCTAATAACTTTACATCTTCTTCGTTATAAGCAATAACGCCCATTATGTGTCACCTCTCTTTTTGGAATACCTTGTGGAAAGAGGTTTATCTCTAGATGAAGTGTGTAACAATTACTAGTTCATACGTATGAGAAAAAGGAATCAGATATGACAACCAAACGAAGTTTTACATTGAGAATGGAAAATAAAAAAACTAGCGTGAGCTAGCTTTTCATCATTAAAATACTTTAGACCATAAGTTTAAGAAAAAATCTCCAATAGAGCGCATTGTTAATACGAACCAATTTGCTTTTTCAACTTCTTCTTTCGTTTTTGCAGTAACTTTCATACTTTTACTACCGTCTAAGAAACCATATTTATCAGTTGATTCTAAAGTGATCGATCCTACCTTGGCATCTTTCTTAACAGGAGCAACTAAATGCCCATCTTCAGCGAGGGATTTATCTACTTCAGTCCCAATTTTATAAGGATCTTTGCTACCCTTTTTCGCAATTACTGTTATTTCTTTTTCCGGTGTAACAGTGACTTGATCTTCTTTCCCTTTTACTACAGAGATTGTGTTGTGTTTATCCACTTTTAGTTTTTGTTTTTCGAAATTATTAAATCCGTATTCAATTAATTCACGAGATTCAGTGAAACGCTCGTCCATTGATTTTGTTTTTATAATTACTGAAATGAGGCGTAAGTCACCACGTTTTGCTGTAATAGTGAATCCGTATCCAGCGGTATCAGAACTACCAGTTTTTAAACCATCTGCTCCTTCATAAGAGAAAGCGGCACCTGGCAACATCCAGTTCCAGTTTTCCATACGAATTGGTTTCGGATGATTATCTGGGAAGTTTCTAAATCTTTGTTTTGTATCCTCTAGCATTTCTGGATACTTTGTAATCATTGCTTTTGAAAGCATACCCATATCGCGAGCTGACATGGAATTTTCTCCATTCGGATCAGTTCCTTCAGGATGTTTTCCTTTTAAGTCAGCGTTATTTAACCCAGTAGCGTTTACAAATTTATATTTTTTTAACCCTAGTTTTTTTGCATGTTCATTTGCAAGATTTAAGAAGTTTTTCTCACTTCCTGCAAGAAGTTCTGCTAAGGCAATACTAGATCCGTTTGCAGAGAAGATAACGATAGAATGATATAGTTCTCTTACAGTATATTGACGTCCCTTTTCAAATGGAACGTTAGAGAATTCATTATTACGTGAAACTTCATAAGCGTAATCAGAAATGTTTACCTTTGTATCCCAACTGATTTTTCCTTCTTTAATTGCTTCTAACACGGCATAAACAACAATTAATTTTGACATACTAGCGATAGCTAGTAATTCATCTGGATTTTGTTCATGCAGTATTTTTCCTGTATCTGCATCAAATAGAAGTGCAGCAGCTGCCTCAATGTGTATTTTTTCTTCGGCATGGGATGTTGTTACTCCTAAGGGATAAATTGACAATAAAAGCATTAGTAAAATAGACAAGATTTTCTTCATATACATTATCACCTTCGCATCGTTATTAGCATGTAGCTCGTACCATTTTAGCATAAATTTGGATATAGAAAGGTTACAATTTTGTAAGGAATTTGAAAGGGATTTGTCGATTTTTGTTCAAATTTGCGGAGAAAAGAAGTTTTTTGAAGAGAAATATAAAGGGTAATAAAAAAAGGAACGAATTTCGTTCCTTTTTTACGATTTTATATGTGTAAAAACTTCGCTACCTTTTCGTCTGGTAAAATGTTTCCAACGAAAAATGTTCCGAATTCACCATAACGAGCACTTACTTCATCGAAGCGCATTTCATATATAAGTTTTTTAAATTGAAGAACATCGTCAGCGAATAATGTTACGCCCCACTCAAAATCGTCGAATCCAACAGATCCTGAAATAACTTGGCGTACTTTACCTGCGTACTGGCGACCAATTTTACTATGACTGTACATCATTTTTTTACGTTCTTCCATAGGAAGCATGTACCAGTTGTCATCACCTTGGCGACGCTTGTCCATTGGGTAGAAGCAAATGTGATTTGCTTTTGGTAACTCTGGATATAAGCGAGCTAAGATTTGTGGATTTTGGTATGGATCTTCATCAGCTGGAAGGTAGTTGCTTAGTTCAACAACAGATACGTAAGAGTATGCAGGAACCATATATTCAGCTAATGTTGTTTTATTCAATTCTGTCTCAATTTCATTTAACTCTTCCATTGTTGGACGTAAAATCATAAGCATAATATCAGCTTTTTGGCCAACAACAGTATACATTGCATGACTGCCTTTTTTCGCAGTAGATACTTCGTTCCATTTTTCAACGACATTTAAAAATTCAGACACAGCTTGTCCGCGTTCGTCGCTAGATAATGTTTTCCATGCAGCCCAATCAATAGAACGTAAATCATGTAAACAATACCAGCCATCTAACGTTGTTGTTGCTTCACTCATTCTATTCACCTCAGTTAATGATAGTTTTACACGTTAACTATAGCATATATAGTTTTAAAATCATCTATATAAAGCTTTGGCGCATAAAATTGTCACATTTAAGTTTACTTGAAAATAGGAGGGGATAAGGCTTAAAAGGGGTTTATTTCTAGGCTGAATTTTATGAAAATATAATCATTTTCATTTTATCTATTTTTTGGGAGCTATAAGTTTAAAATATAGAGGAAAAGCAGTATTCTTAAAGATAGAGTTTTTTAACATATGTAGGAGGGTTTATTCGTGAGCAACTTATTTACAACAGTAAAAGAAAAAGTTCAAGGAAAAGGCATTTCTATCGTACTTCCTGAAGGAACTGATGAAAGAATTTTAGGCGCTGCAGAGCGTTTAGCAAAAGAAGAGTTAGTAAAACCAATTTTAGTTGGTAATAAAGAAGAAATTAGCGCAAAAGCTGCTAGTATGAATTTAACCTTAGCAGGCGTTGATATTTATGACCCAGCTACATACGAAGAAATGGATGCAATGGTAGCATCTTTCGTTGAACGCCGTAAAGGTAAAGCAACTGAAGAAGATGCTCGCAAAATCCTTAAAGACGAAAACTACTTCGGTACAATGCTTGTATACATGGGCAAAGCACACGGTTTAGTAAGTGGTGCAGCTCACTCTACAGCTGATACAGTTCGTCCAGCACTTCAAATCATTAAAACAAAACCAGGCGTTACAAAAACTTCTGGTGTATTCATCATGGTACGTGAAGAAGAGAAATATGTATTCGCTGATTGCGCAATTAACATTGCACCAAACAGCCAAGATTTAGCTGAAATTGGTATCGAGAGTGCGAAAACAGCTGAACTATTCGGTATTGATCCACGCGTTGCTATGTTAAGTTTCTCTACAAAAGGTTCTGCGAAATCTCCAGAAACAGAAAAAGTTGTAGAAGCAACTCGCATTGCAAAAGAAATGGCTCCTGAATTAACTTTAGATGGAGAATTCCAATTCGATGCTGCATTCGTACCATCTGTAGCTGAGAAAAAAGCTCCAGGTTCTACAATTAAAGGTGATGCTAACGTATTCGTATTCCCAAGCTTAGAAGCTGGTAATATTGGCTACAAAATCGCTCAACGTTTAGGTAACTTCGAAGCAGTAGGACCAATCTTACAAGGTTTAAACATGCCTGTAAATGACCTATCTCGTGGATGTAACGAAGAAGAAGTGTACAAGTTAGCTTTAATTACAGCTGCTCAAGCACTTTAATTCTATAATGAATTGAAATAAAGACCGTCGCTATAATAGCGACGGTCTTTATTTTTCTAAGCCAAGTGCTTTATTGTTACGATCAATAATACGTTGTAAATTCGTCTCATATAAAGGTATTTCATCTATTGTTAATTGAGATGGTGTTAACTTTCGAGCGAATTGCTGCAATGTTTTTAAAAGGCGCATCATTAAATCTTGTACTGTAATGGTTTCGCCAAGTAATTCTGAAAGTGAAGCCATCGTACTCGGTACAATTTCAGGATACGTAAAGCGTGTTTCTTCTCCTTGAATGGCTAGGTTGTAAAAATCACGAACGAGTGCGGCACGTTCAGAGCCACTTCCTGTAGCGCATAGATAAATTTGGACAGCGACACCGCCGCGAATACGGCGCTGTGAAATACCAGCAAATTTTTGATCGCGAATACTTAAATCGTAGCTACCAGGACAGTAAGAACCAACGATTTCTTTTGCCTCGATTGTAACATCGTAATCCTTTAACATTTCCTGAATTAAATGCCACATTGTATCGTATCCAAGATCAATATCGATGCCTTTTTCCGTCTCTTGGAATAAAAGTGATACGTTTAAAACACCTTCATCCAGTACGACTGCAAGTCCGCCAGAATTACGGACGATAACATTGAAATTGTTTTCTTTTAAAAAGGAAATGCCTTCTTCTAAGTGTGGTAGGCGTGAATCTTGAATGCCAAGAACAATTGTATTGTGATGAACCCAAGAACGCATTGTTGCAGCTGATTGACCATTTCCAATGCTTGTGCACAGTGTGTCATCCATTGCGAATGATTGCAATGCATGGAATGTTGGTCCCAAACTAGACTGATCTACAATACGCCACTCTGGCTGAGATAAAATGGAACGGGAATTGCTCATATAACTAACCCCTTATCTTTAAAATGACAATCTCTATTATAGCAAAAATATAGAAAGTAGTTTTAGGGAGAAATCTTACTAAATTGTAATGTTGTTGTAAGGAAAGTAAATTGGTTAAACTAGCTGCGATAGTTAAACTAAGAGATGTAATTATGACTTTAGGAGGAATACAAATGAAAAAAGTGAAATTAGGACTCGTAGCGATTATGTCAGCTGCTGTATTTAGTGGTTGTTCTATTATGGATATGATTGCACCACAAGCAAAGGGTGTTGTGATGTATGGAGATGAAACTGGCGTTCAAAAAACAATGGATCAATATAAAGATAAAATTGAATCCCAAAGTAAATTTGAAGCAAAACTAGGTACTGTTAATGAGAAAAAGGTTTTAATTATGAATAAAACAACAGCTGAAAAGATGGTAAAAGAAAATATGCTGAAAAAAGTCGTGAAAGAAGATGTGGAACCACTTAAAGCATTGCCGACTATTTCTGATGAAGCTGGAATCGTATTTGCTAAAGAGGAACAAAAAGATGTAGTAATTGCAGGAAAGAAAATGAAGTATGAAGGTAATGTAGTAATTGGTGATGCGCGCAAATATACAGATATGTATGCATTTGTTAGTGATACGGAATATGCAAAAATAAGTGAACCGGTAAAAACAATTGGTTTAGCGGCCTTTAAAGAAAATCCAAAGGAAAAAATTTTCCCAGATATAAAGAGAGATTCGAAAGTAGAAGAAGCGCATATGGTTGAAGTGAAATAAAAAAGGATGCATGTAATGCATCCTTTTTATTCTGCAATTTTTTCTAAATTACCATTTCGATCCATTCGGAAGGATGTTTGAGAACGTTCTTCGTCATCCATGACTGCCAACTTACGAGCGCGGTTCATAATGTTCATAAGTGTTTCGTAATCTTCTTGTACAGTATGAGATTGTTTTTCTAATTTTTCTAGTTTCTTTTCTAGTTCTTCATTTCGAAGGATTTGTGATTTAATTTCTTGTTTCAATCTCGTATTCTCGTTTTCAAGAGCTGTCACTTTTATATTGGAAGATCCGACTGTTTGTAAAAAATAAATAACATCTTGCATTGTCATAGAGCTTTTTGCAGCAGGAACGGTAGTTTCTTGATATGGAATAGTTTCTTTATATTGTACAATTGATTCCTCTTGTACGAATTCTTCATAATCAGTTATCGAATCTGAAGCTGGTGGTGTATAAAGTAAACGTTTTTTCGCTTGTTCACCGCTTGCAGCACGCATTTTATCTTTACGATGTTTTTTTGCTAGTTGAAGAGCTTGTTCATAGCTATAGCGAACAACAGCATTCCAACGGAAACCACAGGCAGCCGATGTACGATTTAATTGATCCCCTACTTCTTCAAATGCATTTAATTGCGTACTCCCTTCTCGAACGTGACGAAGTACAGTTTCAGCAAGTAATAAATCATCCTCATCTGTCCAAGCATCTTGTCTTACTTTCATAGATTCAACTCCCTTTCTTTTTATGAACTTCCTATTTTTATAATGGGCAAAAAAACGAGCTTTTATACAAAGCTTTTAAAAATATGGTAGATTTCGATGAAAGGTATAAATTTTGCCAAGAATGACGGAAGCTTCTGTAGGAGAGCATATAAATATGTAGCATTATAGGAGGAAAGAGCGTCGCAAGGAAACTTGCAACGAGCTTCAAAGAGCGGTAAAATACCATTTAGTGTTTATTTTTAAATGTACTTGAGAAAAGTTTAAAATAGAGGAAGTGTTATATAATGGGAAACGAATTTCGTGTGTGTGATGATTGTCAGGCAACGAACGTTAAAACGTTGATTCCGAAGCTAAAAAAAGTAGATTCATGTGCAACGATTGAAGTTGCATGTCAGTCTTACTGTGGTCCTGGTCGTAAAAAATCATTCGCATTTGTAAATAATCGTCCAGTTGCGGCGCCAACAGAAGACGAATTAATTGTAAAAATTGAAGCAAAGTTAAAGAAGTAAGAACAAGAAGAGTGAACAGATTACTCTTCTTTTTTTATGCCCAAAAGAGGAAGCGTTTATTCTGTGGAAGCTTAATTGATGATAATAATAGTTAATGACAGATAGGCATTATCTATTTATTAAAGTCTCAACCTATATGAATTTGTATTTCAAAATAATGGTTGACAGTCTTTTGAAGCGATAGGTAGAATAGAAGGTGTCTGATTCTGAGAATCATTATCAGGAAAAGGACGATTTATTAAATTTTTTTATTACTATTTGAGAATAAATTTCATTTCATTAAATTAAATATATGTTGTTGGTTAGGATGGTTGAGGGATGGAAGCGAGCGCAAGGAGTATAGAACAGCAAGATGTGAATGTTAAAGAGATTAAGAGCAGGCCGCTCATTGCTTCTATTATTTTAGTAGCAGGTACAATTTTGTTAGCTTTAAGCATGGCATTGTCTATTTCATTTGGTGCTGCAGATATTAGCTTAAAGACTGTATGGCAAGCTGTATTTCAGTTTGACGGTTCTATTACGCATCATAACGTAATTCAAGAACTTCGCATGCCTAGAGCAATAGGGGGCGTAGTTGCAGGTGCCTTTTTAGCAGTATCAGGGGCAATTATGCAAGGTATGACGCGAAATCCACTTGCTTCTCCATCGTTAATGGGGATTACAGATGGGGCTGTATTTGGAATTGCGATTATGTATGCATTCTTCCCTAATTCACCTTATTTAATGTTCGTTATCGCATCTTTTATTGGTGCTGCGTTTGGAGCGAGCATTGTATATGGAATTGGATCTTCTTCACCAGGTGGATTAACGCCTGTGAAATTAGCTTTAGCAGGTGCAGCAATTAGTGCTTTATTAGGGGCCATTTCATCTGGAATTGCGCTATATTTCAACCTTGCCCAAGAGGTGAGTATGTGGAATGCAGGCGGAGTTGCTGGCGTGAAATGGGAAAGTATTAATATGTTAGTACCAATTGGTCTAGTTTGTCTCTTTATTGCAATTATAATGTCGAGGTATATTACAATTTTAAGCTTCGGTGAAGAAATTGCGATAGGACTTGGTCAAAATACGACGCTAATTAAGTTTATCGGAACAGTGCTTGTTCTTGTGTTAACAGGTTCTGCAGTTTCTATGGCAGGATCGGTTGGATTTGTTGGTCTTGTAATCCCGCATATGACTCGTTTCCTTGTAGGCTCAGACTATAGATGGGTTATCCCATGTTCTGCGGTCTTAGGCGGGCTGTTAATTGAATGTGCAGATATGTTATCTCGCGTTATTAATCCGCCGTTTGAAACGCCAATTGGAGCAATTACAGCGCTAATTGGGGTTCCATTCTTCCTCTACTTAGCACGTAACGAAGGGAGAGGGAAAATGTGAGGACAAGTGTCTTAACAAAAAAGAACGTTTCTATTTTAACAATTTTAGTAGGATTAATCGTTACTGTATTTTTAGTGAGTTTAAATACAGGGACATTTAAAATACCCCCAATAGACGTATTAAAGTCATTGGTTGGACTTGGGGCTGAAGATCAGTCTGTTATTTTATTTGAATTCCGTATGCCGCGCATGGTTATTGCTATATTAGTTGGATCTGCTTTAGCGATGTCAGGGGCGATTTTGCAAGGATTATCGCGAAATCCACTTGCTGATCCAGGTATTATCGGTATTAACGCTGGAGCGGGGTTAACAGTCGTTATCTTCGTCTACTTTTTCTTCGGAAAAGTTGGGACTGGTACATTTTTATCTGTATTTATCCTTCCTTTCTTCGCGTTAGTTGGAGCGATATTAGCAGCGGTTATAATTTATTTACTAGCATGGAAAGACGGCGTTTCATCAACGAGATTAATACTTGTCGGTATCGCTGTTGCAGCCGGGTTTGGTGCTGTTAGTTTAATTTTTTCTATGAAGATGACATCTAATGATTTCCGTTTTGCTACGATTTGGTTAGCAGGAAGTTTGTGGGGCACAGATTGGAAGTTCGTGCTAAGTGTACTTCCGTGGATGGTTATTTTCTTGCCACTTGCAATTAGTAAGGCACACATATTAAATGTAATGAACCTAGGCGACTCCACAGCTGTTGGCCTTGGATTAAATGTAGAAAAAGAAAGACGTAAATTATTATTTATTGCAGTTTGTTTAGCTGGTGCATCTGTTGCTGTTGCCGGAGGAATTGGTTTTATCGGTTTAATGGCTCCGCATTTGGCGAGGCGCCTTGTTGGTGGTAAACATCAAATTATGCTGCCTACCGCTGCACTAATAGGAACGTTTTTGCTTTTATTCGCAGACGTAATTTCAAGAAGTGTGTTAACAACTTCAGAAATACCGGTCGGTCTTGTTATTTCTGTAATTGGTGCACCGTATTTTATATACTTACTTATGAGGACAAAATAAAGGGAGGCTTTTTGTATGGCAACTTTAGCAGTTGATGCGGTATCTGTTGGCTATAATGAAGGGTTAATTATTGATGGATTAACAGTTGAAATTCCGGAAGGGAAAATTACAACAATTATTGGACCAAATGGTTGTGGGAAGTCCACATTATTAAAAACGGCTTCTCGTATTTTGAAGGCGAAAAAAGGTACTGTTTATCTTGACGGAAAAGCAATTGAGAAACAGCCAACGAAAGAAATCGCAAAGAAAATGGCAATTTTACCACAGACTGCAGAAGTGCCAACTGGCCTTACTGTGTTTGAACTCGTTTCATATGGACGCTTTCCTCATCAAAAAGGATTTGGAACATTGAAAGAAGAGGATTATCGCTACATACATTGGGCGCTTGAAGTGACAGGAATGACAGAATTCGCAAACCGTCCTGCAGAGGCGTTATCAGGTGGGCAACGTCAACGTGTATGGATTGCGATGGCTCTTGCACAAGGAACAGAATTACTCGTATTAGATGAACCGACGACGTACTTAGATATGGCTCATCAATTAGAAGTATTAAACTTATTGAAAAAGTTAAATGAAGAAGAAGGAAGAACGATTGTTATGGTTATCCATGACTTAAACCATGCTTCTCGCTTCTCAGACCATATGATTGCATTAAAAGCAGGTAAGTTAATGAAACAAGGAACGCCAGACGAAGTGATGACGAGTGAAACACTTCGCAGTGTATTTGAGATTGAAGCTCAAATCGTTCCATGTCCAGTAAACTGTAAACCAATTTGTTTAACATATGATTTAGCGATGATTAGTAATCAATTGCGTAAAAAAGCATAAGTAGAATCCCCCTCGTAAGGAGGGGGGCTTCTAATGGACGTTGAGCTTCTTATTCGTAAATAGGAAGTTGAACACCCGTTAGAACGGGGCATAAGCAACAATTAATAAATATATATTGATTAATTGTTAACCTTGTTTCTTATAGTTCACTGTAACGTATAAGAGAAATACAGCTAGAAGGAGTGGGAACATGAAGAATTTTAAAATGGTGTTATTAGCAATGGTACTAGTCGTTACTTCTGTACTATTTGCAGCTTGTTCTAACAAAGAAGAGAAGAAAGCAGATGCGAAGGATGCGAAAACTGAAGAGCGCACTGTACAACATGCAAAAGGGGAAATTAAAATCCCTGCAAATCCAAAGAAAATTGCTGACCTTAGTGGTTCAACAGAAGAATTATTAATTTTTGGTATGAAACCAATTATTACTGCTAATACATCTCAAGAAAAAATTGATGCACATATTGAAAAGAAATTAAAAGACGTAAAACCAGTTGGTTCTGCTTGGGGCGATAAAATTAACATCGAGGCAGTAGCTGCTGCAAAACCAGACTTAATTCTTGTAAACAATCGTCAAGAAAAGATCTATGATCAATTATCTAAAATCGCACCAACAGTTATGTTAAAAACTCCATTAGACCAATGGCGTCCAAAATTCGAAGAAGTAGGTCAAATCTTCGGTAAAGAGAAAGAAACAAAAGAATGGTTCAAACAGTATGAAGAAAAAGCAAGCAAATTACATGACAAAATCATTGCGAAAACTGGCGATGCAACATTCATGAAAATGGCTGCATATCCAAATGCTTTCCGTGTATACGGTGACTACGGTTACGGTAGCGTAATCTTTAATGACTTGAAATTACCAGCAGTTAAAGGTACACCAACGGATAAACCATTAGTACAAGTACAAAAAGAAGCTTTAATCGATTACAATCCAGATTACTTATTCGTATTTACGACTGGTGACGGTTCTCAGCGTCTAAAAGAATTCCAAGAAGAATCGATTTGGAAAAATATGAACGCTGTTAAAAACAACCACGTATTTACAATTAAAAACGAAGACTTAAACAAAGGTTACTTCCCTCTAGGTAAAGAAATGATCTTAGATGAAGTTGCTGAATTCGTTTTAGGTAAATAATGTATAAAAAGAAATCACTTTTACTCTGGTAAAAGTGATTTTTTCTTTATATAAGGGCAATTAATATAGTCTTTCGTTTCTTTCTGTTTCCTATTTCGTTTATAATATATAGTAAGAATGCAGTAAAGAAAGGGGGATGTCGGAAGGTGGTATATTTAAACGACAAACTCAGCGAAACAAAAGTGTTTAAAGACCCGGTACATAAATATGTGCACGTGCGCGATCGCGTTATTTGGGATTTAATCGGAACGAAAGAATTTCAACGCTTGCGCCGTATTAAGCAGCTTGGAACGACATTTTTTACATTTCACGGTGCGGAGCATAGTCGCTTTACTCATTCGTTAGGTGTATATGAAATTATTCGTCGTATGATTGATGATGTGTTTGATGGCAGGCCGAATTGGAATGCTGAAGATAGATTGTTATGTTTATGTGCGGCATTACTTCATGATGTCGGTCACGGCCCGTTTTCTCACTCGTTTGAAAAAGTATTTTCATTAGATCATGAGAAATTTACGCAAAAGATTATCGTTGGAGATACGGAAATTAATCGCATATTAAGTCGTGTGGATAAAGATTTTCCGCAAAAGGTAGCCGATGTAATTGGAAAAACATCTACTAATAAATTAGCGATTAGTATGATTTCCAGTCAAATTGATGCTGATCGTATGGACTATTTATTAAGGGATGCGTATTTCACTGGCGTAAAGTATGGAAACTTTGATATGGAACGTATACTGCGTGTCATGCGTCCGTACGGCAATCAAGTAGTTATTAAAAATAGTGGTATGCATGCTGTTGAGCATTATATTATGAGTCGTTATCAAATGTATTGGCAAGTATATTTCCACCCGGTAACGCGCAGTGCCGAAGTTATTTTAACGAAGATTTTACACCGTGCAAAATCATTGCATGAGAAGTATTATACGTTTAAAAATCATCCGGTTCATTTCTATTCTTTATTTGAAGAAGAAGTAACGGTAGAGGATTATTTAAAGTTAGACGAGAACGTCATGTATTATTACTTCCAAGTATGGCAGGATGAAGAAGATCCAATTTTAAGTGATTTATGCCGCCGTTTTATGAATCGAAACCTATTTAAATATGTAGAGTTTACAGATAAGCACGGTTTAGATAATTGGATGGAATTAAGTAGCTTATTTAAAAAGATTGGACTTGATCCAGAATACTATTTAGTAGTTGATTCAACATCAGACTTACCGTACGACTTTTACCGTGCTGGTGAAGAAGAAGAGCGTCTGCCAATCTTACTTCTTATGCCCAATGGAGAGCTTAGAGAGCTTTCACGTGAATCGGATATTGTTGAGGCGATTACTGGTAAGAAGAGAAGGGATCAAAAATTATTCTATCCGCATGATTTAATCTATGAAGATGGAAGAAAAGGAAAATATAAAGAGAGAATCATCGAGTTACTAGAAGGAAAAAAATAAGAAGCAGCTAAGGGCTGCTTCTTATGAAAGAACTTGAAATTATTTGTCGCTTAAGCGTTTTCCGCCAACTGCATAATGGTTTTTAGACATTTCTTCGATGAAAACAACGATGTTTTCTTCAGGAGCACCAGTTGTTTCGCTTACTGCTGCTGTTACTTTCTCAGCAAGAGCTTTCTTTTGTTCCTCTGTGCGTCCTTCTAGCATTTTCACTGTTACGTATGGCATATATAATCGCTCCTTTTATGTAAGTTACAATCTTATTATAGCGGATTATGGGGAAGAACAATCGAAAAAACAAATATTTTCTTTTTTGATATATGGAAGGGAACGTTGCAACCATTATCATTGCACACAAGGATAGATTTGTTTGGGATAGGGTTGCATAGTTTCTTCATAAAATCGGAGTGGAAATCACTTTTGTTCATAATGAAAAATTATCTCCACAAAAAGAACTTGTTCAAGATTTGTTATCTATCATTCGTGTATGTAGTTGTAGGATATATGATTGAGAAAATACAAAAAATGTCGAGGGTAAAGAGATATGAGAAGAGCATATTTTATAGAGATACGACCGACAAATGAACAAATAACCAAGATTAATCAAACGATTGGAGTGTGCAGGTATGTTTACAATCTGTATCTCTCTAAAAGCAAAGAGATGTATGAATCAGATGGGAAGTTTTTGAGTGGATATGGTTTTTCAAAATGGTTAAACAATGTTTATACAAAAGAATGTAACCAATGGATTAAAGCGGTATCTAGTAAAGCGGTTAAACAGGCCATTATGAATGGAGACAAAGCTTTTAAAAGATTTTTTCAGGGTTTGTCAGGATTTCCACGTTATAAGAAAAAGAAGAATCAAGATGTGAAATGCTATTTTCCGAAAAACAACAAAACAGATTGGACAGTAGAGAGACATAGAGTAAAAGTCCCAACGATTGGTTGGATGAGGTTAAAAGAATATGGGTATATCCCCAAAGATGCTATTGTAAAAAGTGGAACGATAGGTAAAAGAGCAGGAAGATATTTTGTGTCTGTGCTTTGCGAATTGGAAGAAACAAAAGCAAAGCCAACACTCCATTCGACAGGTTTAGGGATTGATTTAGGGGTGAAGGATTTCGCTGTACGTAGCGATGGAAAAACTCACAACAATATCAATAAAACAGTGAAAGTAAAAAAGATAGAAAAACGGTTAAAACGTGAACAACGCTCTTTATCGCGTAAATTTGAAAATCGAAAAAAGAGAGGTGAACAATCTGTTACTAACAAGAGAGCGAATATAGATAAAAACATTCTTAGGGTGCAAAAACTACATGCTCGATTAGCAAATATTCGACTAGAGTATGTAAAGTCTATTGTAAATGACCTGGTGAAAACCAAGCCAGCGTTTATTACAGTGGAAGATTTGAATGTGAAAGGTATGCTGAAGAATAAACATCTATCTAAAACAATTGCTAAGCAGTCTTTTTATGATTTTAAAGTGTGGCTTTTGACAAAATGTGAGGAATATGGAGTTGAATTACGTCAAGTAGATACATTCTATCCCTCGTCAAAGTTGTGCTCATGTTGTGGTCAAAAGAAAGCAGATTTAAAACTATCTGACCGAGGATATGAATGTAAATGTGGCAATGTAATGGATAGAGATTTGAATGCAGCGATCAACCTTTTACAAGCAAAAGAATATACAATACTAACGTAAATAGTTTGTATATATGTACGGTGGGCTACATCGGAATTTACGCCTGTGGAGTGTTACAGCAAACTGTAGTAGCGAGTTAGTGGCGAGACAGGACACATAGAAGCAGGAATACTCTAAGAATGTACATTTGTTTATATTTTTAGTAGCAGATGAAGCATGGATCAGTTATTTAGATATCCGTTGCACCAAATTCCGTTGGTAGCAATGGCCATTATTATTGCATTATCAGTGCATGAATTTGCGCATGCATATGTTGCATATAAATTTGGAGACGATACAGCAAAGAAGCAAGGCCGTTTAACATTATCACCGATGGCACACTTAGATCCTATCGGGATGATTGCTGTATTAATTCTTGGTTTTGGTTGGGCAAGACCGGTACCAGTTAATCCGTATAATTTTAAAAGACCGCGTCTCGCAGGAATATTAGTTTCTATTGCGGGACCAATTAGTAACTTAATTTTAAGCGCAATCGGTTTAATTATTTGGTATAGCTTATTAAAATTTGGTGTATTATACTCGATTCCATCTGCAGTAGCAGATACGTTAGCTCAATTTTTCCAGATTTTTATTATGTTGAATATCGTTTTACTTGTCTTTAACTTATTACCAATCCCACCACTTGATGGATATCGCGTAGTGGAGGATTTAGCACCAACAAATATTCGTGCGAAAATGACACAGTATGAAAAGTATGGAGCGATAGCGTTATTAATTCTTGTTATTACACCGCTTAGCAATTACACAATCCAGCCTATTTTTAATGTTGTTATTCCGTATGTATTAATATTTTTACAGAATATCATTGCGCCTATTTTCGGCCTTTAAACGAGGAGGAGCTTACATATGACAGAGAAAAAGAAAAAAATCGGTTTTAATATCGTGAAAAATGATTCAACAGATGGACATGGTGGTTTTGGCGTTGGGTCATTAAGTCTAGAAAACATTTCACCAGTATTTGTTGATGTACTAGAGAAAACAGCATTCGTTGATATCGGTGCGATGCATGCGCGTAGTACAGTAGAAAAAGGTATTAAGTTTTTAACAAATAAAGATGAGGTTCCAAACGGAAAACCATTTTGGCTTGTGTGGGTAACGATTGAAAGAACTGCGACGGGAGCTTATTATGCAGGTGTAACAGCTTGTGAAATGACAGTTGACCGTGAAATTCGCCGTGGATATAAATCACTTCCAGAGCACGTAAACAAAATGGATAAATCAATGAAGCGTCACATTATGGTTGACCATATGGATGAATCATCTAAAAAAGTGCTTGGTACGTTCTTGAAAGAACATAATGAAGCAATTTGGAACGAATCTAGTGAAGAATTGCGCCGTGCATTATTAAGTGAATAAAAAATAGCTGACGGATGCCCGTCAGCTATTTTTTTACCAAGGAAGATATTTTTTCCACCAACTTGTTTTTTTCTTTTCCTCAGTTGTCTTTTCAAATTCTTCTTTATCATCAACATGATCCATACAATATTCAGTTGGTTCTGTACCTTTTGCGAAATACATTTTCACTGAAATTGGACAGTTCTTTGTAGCGATTTTTCCGTTTTCAGGGTTAATATCGACTGCAACGACGTCACTTGGTTGTTTAAAATCTTTTTTAGGTTGTCCATCTAAGCCTTTTTCCATCGTATCGGTCCATATTCTTTTTGCATATCCTTGTTCTGCTACATTTGAAATCGATTTAGGTTGATCGTATCCAACCCATACACCCGTTACGATTTGTGGGGTAAATCCAATCATCCAACTATCTGTTTCAGTAGAACCAGATTTTCCGGCATATGTTCTTGATAATTTTGATAACATCGATTGACCAGTTACAGCAGCATAACTGCTTAGCTTTTTATTAAACATACCTGTCATCATTTCTTCCATTACAAACGTTTTGCTCTTATCGAGAACTTGTTTACTCTCCAAATGAGCATCATATAATATATTTCCTTCATGATCCATAATGCGTCGAATAAACATCGGTTTTACTTCTTTTCCGCCGTTTGCGAACATGCTATAAGCGTTAACCATTTCAATTGGTTTTACAGGAGATGTACCGAGAGCAAGAGACGGTACATCTTTTAATGCAGTAGTAATACCGAATTGCTTTGCTGTTTTTGTAAGAATGTCTTCGCCTAAAAACAAATTGGTCTTCACGGCATATACGTTATCAGAGACCGCAAGAGCTTGCGCCATTGTTACAAAATCGTCTGCATAATAGTCTTTATAGTTTTTCGGTTTATACTTTGAAACACCGTCACCTAAAGTAAATACAGTGTATTCGCTTTTTAAGCGCGTAGCAGGCGTAAATCCTCGTTCTAATGCCGCATAATATAGGAATGGCTTAAATGTAGATCCAGGCTGGCGAGCGGCTTGTGTAGCCCTGTTAAATTGACTTGTATTATAATCAGTTCCACCAACAAGGGCAGCTACTTCACCTGTTTTTGGATTCATAGAGACGAGAGCAGTTTGTATGTTTGTTGTGTCAGGTATGTTGTCTTTTACAGCTTGCTCTGCGACCGATTGTAATTTAGGGTCTAGCGTTGTATAAATACGCAGACCACCTTTTTGTAAGGCTTGTTCATCTAATCCGATATCACGAAGAAGAGAAGCTTGTACAGCATCTTGGAAATAAGGCGCGACCTCTGCCACTTTCTTCGTATCTAATGAGGCAAAAGTTAGCGGCTCTTTCTTCGCTGAAGTTGCTTGTTTCTTCGTAATATAACCTTGTTCTACCATTTCATCTAATATGAGAGATTGGCGTCCTTTCGCACGATCTTCTTTTAAAAAAGGAGAGTAGACACTAGGTCCTTTCGGAATACCTGCGAGCATACTAGCTTCCGCTAATGTTAATTCTTTTGCTGTTTTATCGAAATATAGACGAGACGCAGCTTCGATTCCATAAGCGCCATGCCCGTAATAAATTGTATTTAAATATCCTTCTAAAATATGATTTTTATTATAATTCACCTCAAGGCGGATTGTGTACATCGCTTCTAATAGTTTACGTTTCCACGTTTTATCATGATCTAAGTATAGGTTACGAGCATACTGTTGGGTAATTGTACT
This sequence comes from Bacillus cereus, assembly GCF_007678085.1. Lineage (GTDB taxonomy): Bacteria > Bacillota > Bacilli > Bacillales > Bacillaceae_G > Bacillus_A > Bacillus_A cereus_BE. The sequence goes on from NZ_VEDW01000005.1 coordinate 130,671, forward strand.
GGCACCTTGGACTTTTGCCATCGCTTTTAAATCGGCAACAATGGCACCAGCAATACGCTTCATATCAAAGCCATGATGTTTGTAGAATCGTTGGTCTTCGATAGATAGTGTCGCCTCTTTTACATAAGGAGAAATTTCATTGAGAGATACATTGTAGCGTTTTTGCATTTCATTACTTTGTCCTATAACAGTGTCATCATTAGCGTAAAAGACACTTGTTTGCGGAACAGCAACAGGAGGAGGTCCCATAATTTTTGCAACTATAATAATAACAAAAAAGGAAAAAACGAAAAAAAGAACAGAAGAAAACATTACGGTGAAGAAAAGACGTTTATATTTTTTAAGTTTCGGATTCATAGTTTGATCCATCTTTTTCAGCCCCTCATTCATACAAACATTATTGTATTAGTATTGAGGGTTTTCGGTTATTTTAAACAATGAAATTTCGAAAACAAAAAGCCCCTTCAATTAAGAAAGGAGCTCAAAGGCACGTGCTGGCCAATCGGTAATAATGACATCTACGCCATAGTCAATCATAGTTTGTAAATCTTTGTATTCATTAATTGTATAAGGGCGGAAAACGTACCCTTGATCTTGTGCGAATTGAACAAATTCTTTTGTTAATAATTGAAAGTTTGGGTGTAAACCAGTTGCTTCTCTATTTTTTGCTTCAGCAATAGGGTCAGCAAGTGGTACATCATATAAAATTGCTCTGGGGATTTCAGGAGCTATTTCTGCTAATAATGAAACAGATTCGTGGTTAAATGACGAGAATACAATTTGATTAGACAGGTGGTATTCACGAACGAGAGCAACAGCCTTTTCTTCAATATTTGGATAGTGAATAACATCTGTTTTTAACTCGATGTTGAGCTGTAACTTTGTTGTAGATAACCAAATGAATACTTCGCGTAATGTCGGAATCTTTGCTTCATGGAAAGAAGGGTCTTTATAGCTACCAGCATCTAGAGCTTGTAATTCCACTACCGTTTTTTCAGAAACAAGACCTCTACCATTTGTTGTGCGGTCTACCGTTTCATCGTGAATTACGACAAGTTCACCATCTTTTGATAGGTGGACATCAAGTTCAATTCCATGGGCGCCGATACGTTCAGCCTCTTGGAAGGCAATCATCGTATTTTCTGGATGTGTTCCTTTTACCCCGCGATGGGCGAAAATAAGTGGTTTATTCATACGGAAATCTCCTTATCTTTTCTTTTCTTTTCTTTTCTTTCATTATGAAACTGCTTCTGGAAAAATACAATTGAACAGGATAAACATTTACAAAAGTCTAACAGTTGCACAAAAGTTAACGTTAACGTAAAATGTAATAATTGAGTGGAGGGAGGAATAAACATGTATAAAATTGATGAAGTCACAAAGCAAGTTGGTTTAACAAAACGTACACTTCGTTATTATGAGGAAATTGGTTTAATTCATCCGCCTGAGCGTAGTGAGGGGAACATTCGCCTGTATACAGACGAGGATATCGCCAGAATTAAAAGAATTGTGGAAGCGAAAGAAGTGTTAGGAATTACGCTTCAAGAAATGCAACATTTCTTATCGTTAAAAGAAAGAATGGAGCAAAGAAGAAATAGCGAGAATCCTCGTGACCGCGAAGTGATTCAAGAAATTAAAGAGATGCTTGAAAAACAAGTGCAAACGCTAGACGAGAAAATGGAACAAATGCAGCGTGTAAAGGCAGAACTTGAAGATAGCTTACATCGTGCAGTGACATTTTTGGAGAGTACAAAAGGAGAATGATCAAAATGGAGAGCAAACAAAAACTAGGGAGATTGATTACAGTGGTGGCTACCTTCCTTGCCTTTTCGGGTATAGGGGTAGTCGACCCAATCTTGCCAAGCATTGCCGAGCAAATCGGTGCATCGCATTGGCAAGTAGAGATGTTATTTACAGCATATATTTTAACGATGGCCATTATGATGTTACCAGCTGGAGTATTCGCATCGAGATTTGGTGATAAACGAATGATGACGATCGGCCTTGCGATTGTGACTGTGTTTGCGTTTATATGCGGTATATCGCAAACGATTGCCCAATTATCTCTTTTCCGTGCGGGGTGGGGATTAGGAAATGCAATGTTCTTCGCAACGGCGATGACATTATTGATTGCATTAAGTAGAGAAGTTCATGAAGCAGTAGGATTATATGAAGCGGCTATCGGTTTAGGGATGGCAGGTGGCCCGTTATTAGGCGGGATATTAGGTGGACATTCTTGGCGTTACCCATTTTTTGCGACGAGTATTTTAATTTTCTTAGCATTTATTTTAGTTTTCTTTTTTGTAAAAGAACCGGAGCGAAAAGTGAAGCGTAAAGCGGCAGGCGTAGGAGAACTACTTAACCTGGTGAAATATAAACCGTTTATGCAAGGTGCGATTTCAGGAATGCTATATTACTACGGATTTTTCGTTGTGTTAGCATATTCACCACTTATTATGCATTTATCTGCTATTCAATTAGGATTTGTATTTTGCGGATGGGGATTAGCATTAGCTTACGGTTCTGCAATTTTAGCTCATAAGTTAGAAGGTAAATATGAGCCAAAAACATTGTTGAAAGGTAGTTTACTCGTATTTGCGCTTTTCTTAATCGCATTATTCTTTGTGAAAGTTATGTGGTTACAAATTGTATTAATTGTTCTATCAGGATTAGCATCTGGATTAAATAATGCATTATTTACAAGTTATGTAATGGATATTTCACCTTATGAAAGATCTGTTACATCAGGTGTTTATAATTTCGTTCGTTGGCTAGGTGGCGCAATTGCTCCAATCTTATCAGGAATCATCGGTCACACCGTTTCACCGCAAAGTCCATTTTTAGTCGGCGGAATTGTTGTATTAGTCGGTTGCGTAATGATTTTAATTCCGGTTCGAAAGCCGGTAGAAGTAGAGAGAAAAGCCCTTTCTTAAGAAAGGGTTTTCTTTCCTATTATAGGGTAATCCCTTTTCGTATATATGTTAGAACCCTCTGACTAAAATATATTTTCGGTATTTTTGTACTTTTAACTATACTTTTTGGATGTTTTGTTTTATTTTTGTTAGGGGACATTAATGATGTCCCTATTATAAATTTGCATTGAAAGGCGTGATTGTACGATGGAACTATGGTTCACTGAAAAACAAACAAAACATTTTGGGATTACGGCGCGTATTAACCGCACATTACATACGGAGCAAACAGAATTCCAAAAACTTGATATGGTTGAAACGAAAGAGTTCGGAAACATGCTTATTTTAGATGGCATGGTTATGACAACAGAAAAAGATGAGTTCGTTTATCATGAAATGGTAGCGCACGTACCTTTATTTACACATCCAAACCCTGAAAACGTATTAGTTGTAGGCGGCGGTGATGGCGGTGTTATTCGTGAAGTGTTAAAACACCCAAGCGTAAAGAAAGCAACTCTTGTTGAAATCGATGGAAAAGTAATTGAGTACTCTAAACAATACTTACCATCAATTGCAGGCGCATTAGACAATGAGCGTGTAGAAGTAAAAGTAGGAGACGGTTTCCTACACATCGCAGAAAGCGAAAATGAATATGACGTAATTATGGTAGATTCTACTGAGCCAGTAGGACCAGCAGTAAATTTATTTACAAAAGGATTCTACGCTGGAATCTCTAAAGCGTTAAAAGAAGATGGTATTTTCGTTGCACAAACGGACAACCCTTGGTTCACACCAGAACTAATTACAACTGTGTTTAAAGACGTAAAAGAGATTTTCCCAATTACTCGTTTATACACAGCGAACATTCCAACTTACCCAAGTGGTCTTTGGACGTTCACAATTGGATCTAAAAAACATGATCCATTAGAAGTAAGTGAAGAGCGTTTCCACGAAATCGAAACGAAATACTACACAAAAGAATTACACAATGCAGCATTCGCATTACCGAAATTTGTTGGCGATTTAATTAAGTAAGAAATCGAGTTTGAACAAATAAAGTGTAGGTAGCTCATTTAAGGTGTTTGTCCAGAAGACTTGAACATGCTAGCTACTTACACTCCTGTAAAGAAAATCGTCTTCTTATTGTTAAAAAAGAAGACACCGGTAAATCGAGAAAGAGGAGCAGTTCGCTCCAAATTTGAGAAATAATGAAAGGTTGGGATACCTTAAGTTCCACATAAGGAGGAAAAGAATATGCGTTTTGATGAAGCTTATTCAGGTAAAGTATTTATTAAAAGTCATCCAAGTTTTGAAGAGTCAAAGGTAGTTATTTACGGGATGCCTATGGATTGGACAGTAAGTTACCGTCCAGGTTCTCGCTTTGGCCCTGCACGTATTCGTGAAGTATCAATCGGTCTTGAAGAATATAGCCCATATTTAGATCGTGAATTAGAAGAGGTAAAATATTTTGATGCGGGTGATATCCCATTACCATTCGGAAACGCACAACGCAGTTTAGACATGATTGAAGAGTATGTATCAAAACTTTTAGATGCCGATAAGTTTCCACTAGGTCTCGGCGGTGAGCACTTAGTGTCTTGGCCAATTTTTAAGGCAATGGCAAAAAAATATCCGGATTTAGCAATCATCCATATGGATGCTCATACTGATTTACGTGAGTCGTATGAAGGGGAGCCTTTATCCCACTCTACACCTATTCGTAAAGTGTGCGATTTAATTGGTCCGGAAAACGTATATTCTTTCGGTATTCGTTCTGGAATGAAGGAAGAATTCGAATGGGCAAAAGAAGTAGGTATGAACTTATATAAATTTGACGTATTAGAACCGTTAAAAGAAGTATTACCGAAACTTGCAGGACGCCCAGTCTATGTCACAATTGACATTGACGTATTAGACCCAGCTCACGCTCCTGGAACAGGAACATTAGAAGCTGGAGGTATCACATCTAAAGAACTATTAGATTCCATCGTAGCAATTGCAAATTCAAATATAAATGTAGTTGGAGCAGACTTAGTAGAAGTAGCTCCTGTCTACGACCATAGTGATCAAACGCCAGTCGCAGCAAGCAAATTCGTGCGGGAAATGCTGCTCGGTTGGGTGAAGTAAAAGCGGAAGCGGCTCGCTCAGAATGTGAGGGGGACGGAGCTTCAGACGTAGAGGCGTTTTTTGCCTCGAAGGAAGAAGCGAAGCCACCGATCATTCTAGCCGCCGCAGCTAGATAAAGTAAAAGTGAAGCCGACTGTTTAGACCCGGTGACTAAGGTTCTTAGACGCAAGGGTCTAGCCGTTGTAGCTAGATAAAATACGAGCCTCCTATATGAATAGGGGGGCTCTTATTTTGTCGATATATTAAAAAAATCGCTGATATATTCGAAAAATCGCCGATATTATTTCATTTAACGTTACGCAACATAAAAAAGAGCTATTCTCAAACAATGAGAATAGCTCTTTTTCTTATGCAACCTTCTCTTCCGAAGTAATACCGCGAATTTCATCAGCAGAACGGATTGGATATTTGCGGAATATGACCGATCCGATATATCCAACAATAGTGGTAACGATTCCACATAATACAGCAGCAATTGTTACTTTTACAACGTCATTAAATCCGAATAAGACAAGAAGTCCTGGGATTGGTGATGCTGTTCCTGGTGCGTTATTAACGAGCTGGAACAGAGATGTAATAATACCAGCAAGTGCACCGCCAACGAAGTTTGTCGCATAAATTGGAATTGGATTTGCTGAAACAACATCGGCTTGTGTTAAAGGCTCGATTGCTACAGCGATTGTATCTTTCTTTGAACAAATTTTTAGTCGCTTAAAGAAAATAAAGTTCATCGGGGCTGAGGCTGCTACGGCAAGACTACCAATTGCCATTGGTAAGCCTGTTAATCCAAGCATTGCAGTTAGTGCCATAGAACTTAATGGAGAGGTAGAAATAACTGTTATTAATCCACCAAGCATGATACCCATAATGATAGGACTTTCTGTAGTTGCAACTGAAATCATAGAACCGATTTTACCGAGTGTTGCGTTCACGAGCGGATCCATAAGCATTGCCATTCCGCGTGAGATTGGTGCAGCAATAAATAAAATTGCTAAAAATTCTACACCAGCCGGTAATTTCTTTTCGAGAAATTTCACGACGAAAGCGCAAATATATCCAGCGAAAAATCCTGGTAAAATACCGAAACCACTAGTAGCGATACCGATTAAAACAGCATATACGGGTGAAACACCAATTGCTAGTGCGACTAAAATTGCCGCTGCGACACCGCTCATACTACCAGAAGCTTCTCCTACTGATTGTAAAAAGTCATTATGAAACATTTCTCCACCGATATAACGATGAAATGCTTCAATAAGAAAACTCGCGATTGCTGCATTAGCTAAAGCACCCATTGCTTTCATGCCGTAAGGAGCACGGTAACTAAAAAGTGTAAATAGACAAAGTACAACAAGTAATAGTGCTAAACCTTGCAAGATAGCCATTTGAAAACTGTCTCCTTTGATTTTTGTAATAAAAATTCGTATCATTCAATAATAATATAAAAGTTTGGTAAACGGAAAAATTTTTTGATGGGAATTTGCTATAAAGGGAAAAACTCTTACAATAATGTAAGGAAAGTGTAAGGCGTTTCGATAGAGTATAGTATGTTGTTTTTCGTATAATACATGTATAGACATAAGGTTAGTGAGAAAGAAGTGCAAACAGGAGGCGCATTTATGAAATTGGTAATTAAAGTTTTAGCTGTGTTCGCCATTATTTTAGGGGGAACAGCATATTATTTAAACACAAAAACAGAAGGTGTACATGCTTTTGTAGACAACTTCTTTTCAAATAAAGAAATACAAGATTATTATGCGGTTATAGATAAAGGTGAGAAAAAAGACGATGAATACTTGTATACATTTAAAGGGTATACAGAAGACGGAAAGTTACAAGTTGTGAAAAGAATGATGAACCGTGAATTGCATACGGGGGCATTTATAAAAATTTATGCAAAAGGTATGCAAGGAAAAGGATGGGCTGAAATCTCAAAAGAATCAATTCCGCAAAAAGCGTTGGAAAAAATAGAAAAACCATAAAAGGAGCGACTCATTCGCTCCTTTTTTAGTGCGTTAAAATGGTGATAGATGTCTTTTCTTTGTTAGAAATGATTTTTGCACGTCCACCAATTGGGAAAGTGAAAATCGGGGTTGTATGCCCGAAACTTGCGTTTGCGATGATAGGAATATGTGTAAGTTCAGGTTTTGAAGCGATCATTTCTTGAATGTCTTCTATCGTACATTCTGCACCTTTTTGCATCTTTCCTATGACGATGCCCTTTATGCACTCAAAATCTAACTGCTGCATAAGGGAATGTAAATAACGATCAAAAGTTTTAAGAGTAGCTGTTCCAGTTAAACTATCCTCTTCAAGAAATAAAATTTTATCCTGTAAATTTGGCATATATGGTGTACCTTGTAGTAAATTCAATGTGCTCATATTACCACCGATAATTTCTCCAGTTGCTTCGCCTTCGTGAATTGAAACATATCCTTCATTTTTTATGAATTCTCGATTTTCCTGATCGATGTACCAAGAATCATCGCTCCATGTTTCAGATGGCAGGATTTCAATAGGCTCATTAGAAGTTAAGCATTTTAAAAAGTAATCGGTTGTATACTCGAGACCTTTTTCCATTCCAAATGAAGAGAAGTGGGGTCCTGAATATGTAACAAGTCCTGTTTTTGTGTAAATTGCATTATTTAAAGCAGTGATATCAGAATAGCCACAGAAAAATTTCGGGTTTTCTCGAATTAAATCGTAATCGAGATGTTTTAATAAACCGTTAGAATTGTATCCACCAAGTGTCGTCAAAATAGCTTTTACATTTGGGTCTTTAAATGCTTCGTGGAGATCTTGAACGCGTGAAGAAATAGAAGAGGAAGCGAATCGATCTATCTCATCAGCATATGTTGAGAATGTAACTTGAAAGCCCATGTCAGTTAATCTTTTTATAGCAAGCTCTTGGTTCGTATTTGAGACAATACTTAAACTACAAGCTGGTGAAATCACTCTAATTTCATCACCTTTTTTCAATTTTGTTGGTAGCAAATAACTCACCTCTTTAAATAAAAGAATATTTAGATTTAAAAAACATTTTATCATATGAAATAAAGTGAAAGTGAATTATTTTTTGAAATGGAGTTTTCCTGATTTTTCAGCAGACAGGCAGAGGTTTTTTTTGATATGATAGGAAAAGTGATTTATTATAAGTAGTATTTAATATCTATAACATTTGAAAGGTGTGCAAGACGTGGAGAAACAACTTGCAGGCTTGCCGGTACACGTTCATTTCGTAACAGAAATCCGTGAAGGGGCGAGGAAGGAAACCGTTGCTTTTGAAGCAAACGGTCAATACTATGTAAAAGGTCAAGGTACATATGTAACATTCCAAGAGCCGAACGAACAGGGCGAAGTGAAAACAATTATTAAAATTCAAGATGAACAAGTTCTCATTATGCGTTCAGGTGCTGTTTCAATGCGTCAAACGCATGTGAAAGGTGAATGGACAACTGGTACGTATACGAGTGAACTTGGTACGTTTGCATTGCAAACGAAAACTGATAACGTTCTTTTTAAATGGTCGGATGAAAAGAAAAAAGGACAACTCTTCTTAACGTACGCATTGCTTCTAAGTGAACAAGAAGCTGGCAGATATACAATTACACTTAATTTGAAGGAGGCAAAATAATGAATTCTTTAGAACAAGTAAAAGGATTAATTAAAGAAGAAATTCAAGCTGCTGTATTAAAGGCAGAATTAGCGACAGAAGAACAGATTCCAAACGTTGTATTAGAATCTCCAAAAGATAAAACAAATGGTGACTTCTCTACAAATATGGCAATGCAACTTGCACGCGTTGCAAAAAAAGCACCTCGTATGATTGCAGAAGAATTAGTTGCAAACTTCGATAAAGCAAAAGCTTCTATTGAAAAAATTGAAATCGCAGGACCTGGTTTCATTAATTTCTACATGGATAATAGCTATTTAACAGACTTAATCCCAACAATCGTTAACGCTGGCGAAGCTTACGGTGAAACGAATACTGGTAAAGGTGAAAAAGTACAAATTGAGTTCGTATCTGCGAACCCAACAGGTGACCTTCACTTAGGACATGCACGTGGTGCAGCAGTAGGTGACACTTTATGTAACCTATTAGCAAAAGCTGGTTACGATGTATCTCGTGAGTACTACATTAATGACGCTGGTAACCAAATTCATAACTTAGCTCTTTCTGTTGAAGCTCGTTACATGCAAGCTTTAGGGTTAGAGAAAGAAATGCCAGAAGACGGATACCATGGTGCGGACATCATTGGAATCGGTAAACGTTTAGCTGAAGAATTTGGCGATCGTTATGCGAAAGCTGATGAAAAAGAAAGCTATGAATTCTATCGTGAGTACGGTTTAAAATATGAGTTAGCGAAACTTCAAAAAGACTTAGAAAGCTTCCGTGTTAAATTTGATGTATGGTTCTCAGAAACATCATTATACAAAAACGGAAAAATCGATCAAGCTCTTGCTGTATTAAAAGAGCGTGAAGAGATCTTTGAAGAAGATGGAGCAACTTGGTTCCGTTCAATGACTTACGGTGACGATAAAAACCGTGTATTAATTAAAAACGATGGTTCTTACACATACTTAACGCCAGATATCGCGTATCACCGTGATAAATTAGAGCGTGGTTTTGATAAGTTAATCAACATTTGGGGTGCTGATCATCACGGTTACATTCCTCGTATGAAAGCTGCTATTCAAGCGCTAGGTTACGATAAAGAAACACTTGAAGTAGAAATTATCCAAATGGTACAACTGTACCAAAACGGTGAAAAAATGAAGATGAGTAAGCGTACAGGTAAAGCAGTTACACTTCGTGAGCTTATGGAAGAAGTAGGCGTGGACGCAATGCGTTACTTCTTCGCAATGCGTAGTGGTGATTCTCATTTAGACTTCGATATGGACTTAGCTGTATCAAAATCTAATGAAAACCCAGTTTACTATGCACAATATGCACATGCTCGTGTATGCAGTATCCTTCGTCAAGGTGAAGAGCTAGGATTAGCTACAGGCGGAGATGTGAACTATAAACTTGTTACTTCTGAGAAAGAAGTAGAGTTACTGAAAAAACTTGGTGAATTCCCAGCAGTAGTTGCGGATGCAGCGCAAAAACGTCTACCACACCGCATTACAAACTATGCATTTGAATTAGCAGCAGCATTACACAGCTTCTACAATGCTGAAAAAGTATTAAACCAAGATAACGTAGAATTAAGTAAAGCTCGCTACGAGTTAATGAAAGCAGTACGCACTACACTTCAAAACGCATTAGCAATCGTAGGAGTATCTGCACCAGAAAAAATGTAATAAAGAAAAGCGGAGCCGACTGTTTAGCCCCGAAGGCTAAGGTTCTTTCCCACTGAAGATGTTTTTTATCTTCTCGTGGGAAAGGTTCTTAGACAGAAGGGACTAGGAGGCAGAGCTGGACATAAAGAAAAGCGGAAGCGGCTCGTTCAGAATAGGAGGGGGATGGAGCTCCTGACAGAGAGGCGTACTTTGCCTCGGAGGAAGGCGCGAAGCCACCGAGTGTTCTAGTCAATTTTTCGCTTTCAGTAAAAGGCAATCACACGATGTTGTGATTGCTTTTTTTTTATGGAGATAATAAAAAAATAAAATTTTATCAAACAAAAGGAGAATTTGCGTCGTCTTATATAAATGACAGGAGGTTTCCGATGGAAGAAAAAGTAGAAGAATTAATCGATATATATAAGCGGCAAATATATTCCTTATGCTATAAATTAGCGAAAACGAAAGAAGATGCAGAAGATATTTTTCAAGAGACTTGGATAAAAGTTTTTTCCTCTAGGCACCAACTTTCTTACGTGGAAAATTATAAGAAATGGATTACTACAATTTGTGTTCGGACATTTTATGACTTTTATCGTAAGAAGAAAAGGTGGAAAGATCGCGTCTTGGATTTATTTCATAAAGAGGAGGGTGGAGAAATAGATTTCGCAGATGAAGTGAATATATCAGAAGAGTTTATTCAAAAAGTGGAAGCAGAACTGATACGGGAAGTTATACAGTTATTGAATGAAAAATATAAAATCGTGCTCGTACTCTACTATTATGAACAATACTCTTATAAAGAAATGAGCGAAATATTAAATATACCGATTGGTACGGTGAAATACCGCCTTAATTATGCGAAGAAGCAAATGCGGGAACATTTGGAGGGGTTCGTTTATGACGGAAGATAAGTTTGATCAAAAGATAAAAAGTAGCTTAGCAGGAGAGATGGTTCCTAGTGCAGAGCTGCTAAACAATACGAAAAATAGTGTGCGAAAGGCTCGGAAATTAGAGAAAAGATGGTTTGCTTTTATACATGTTATTTGGATTGTATTATTAACAGCTGCCCTAGAACAGTTTGTTGTTCATTTAGATAATAAAATACCTATGATAATAGCAATTGTTATAGTGATGCACCTATACATTCCGATATATGTTGTCATACAGTCATTTTTAAAGAAGGAGTATAAATTATATGAAGGAATTCGTTAATTCAATTATTACATTTGAAACAGTTGGGATTATCATGTTATTGGCTTTTATATCACTTTTAATATGTGTTGCATCATGGGTGTATACTGACGCGAAAGCACATGGAATAAGTAAGTGGTGGAGTGTAGTGGCAATTATAGTGCCATTCTTTATTGGAGTATTGATATATACGTTAAGAAGAAACAAAAAGAAAGTAGACGGAGAACATAATATGAATGGTATGAAAAAACAAAAATTAACATTAGTTGCGATATTTTCAAGTACAATGTTTGTATTACTTAGTGGTTTTACTTTTGTGCAAACGTTAGATGATACGTGGAGATCAGGAGATATATATTTAGAAAATGAGAAGCAAGGAGAGACAAGTTATGAAGCGGAGTTTTCATCATGGGATATCGCTGGGAAAGATATTGAACTTGAGTATGCAAAAGATACAGAAGTAATATTTTCTTATGAGACAGATGCAAAACGTGGGAATTTATGTTTTAGCTTATATGAAAGGCAAGGAGAAGGTATAAGAGAATTAAAAGAGATCTGTGAATCGAAAAAAGGTACTTTCAAAGCTACATTAAAAGCAAATGAAAAGTATGTATTTAATATAAGTGGTTTAATGGTTAAAGATGGTTTTGTAAAAGTGAATTGGGAGATAAAATAAAGGGCCTTGAGAAAGGCCCTTTATTTTATTGGATTGTATACGTAACGGAAAAGCTAACAGGACTATAGTAAACGAAAGGTGTATGAAATTGAACATACATATTTCCATCTGTTTTTGCAGTGAAAATTCTGCCGTAACCATCAGAATAACGCCCGATAAGGTTATGATTTGAATCATAGACACTGTAACTAGGAGTTTTGCTATTAGGTTGAATTGTTAACTCTTGTCCCTTTTGAAGGAAAACAGGTTCTTGTTCAGAACTACTTCCAGTTTGCAAAGAATAAAATTTTGTAAAGCTTTGTTCTTGAGTGGCAGCAGCGATCTTTGTTTCGGGAATAAACGCGGTAGCACCAGTAATTCCTGCTAAAGTTAACGCACCGGCTAAAATCATTTTTTTCATAGTAGAAAAATCCTCCTTATTAGTTGTAATCATTTTTGTTACAATTAATATTGTATATGATAATGAGTTGGTGGAAATATGCTTTTATGCATATATGTATTTTCTCAATAAAAGACCACTGATAAAAATCAGTGGTCTTTTAAATAATTAAGCAGCTTTCTGTTCAGTTTGAGTAATAGGTTTTTGAAGGGTATTATAAACACCAGTCCCAATAACCTCTAATGCCATTCTCATACGTTCAGGTGAAATATTCTCAAATACGTTATCTTGAGGTGTGTGATATACCTTTTCGATATGATAGATTAATGGATTCCAACTATCAACACCCATCCAAATAAATAGAGCGGCAGGAATACCAACTTCAGCAAACGGTACGTGATCACTAGAGCCAAATTTTCCTTGCAGTACGAGGTCATTATTTAATTGTTTACCTGCTTGTAAGGCTGCGTCTGTTACAAGGTTTGGAGAACCGTTAGGCGTCATAGCATATAAATTCTTTGCTTTATCGTAATTTGTTGCAACCATGTCTGCGTTAAAGACGCCTAAAATTCGATCGCGTTCTTTTTGGGGTAGACTATTAACGTAATAATCGGAGCCAAGTAAGCCAGTTTCCTCAGAACCAAAAGCAATAAAACGAATTTCTTTATCAGTTTCTACATTTTGAAAAGAACGAGCTAACTCTAATACTAATCCTGTACCAGAAGCATTATCGTTTGCTCCAGGTGCTCCAACTACGCTATCATAGTGCGAACTTACAACGACAGCTTTTTCATTACCTGTACTATTTTTTGGTTTCTTTTTAGCGATGACGTTTAAGGATGTTAAATTAGATTCATGTCTCGCTTTTAGAGAAAGAAGAGTGGTCCCTTTTTTAGCGATTTCTTCTTTGAATGCATTTCCTTGCGCATAAGCAAGACCAAAGACAGGGATAGACTGCTTTTTCGTTAGGCGGGGATTGAAGGTTTGTCCATAATTTCCGCGTCCGCCAATTAAACTGTATAAAAGGACACCTTTTGCTCCTTTGCTAACAGCATTTTCAACTTGTTTATTATAGTCTGCAACTGTTGTTCCTCTTTCAAATAGAACAATTTTCCCGTTTACTTCATTTGGGATATCCTCTAATTTTGTCCCACCTTGAACAAAGATAAGAGGAGCTGTAACAGCTTCTGTAGAAATTAGTGCGTTAGGGGCAGCACCAGCTTGCCAATTACGCTTTGTGGATAATGGTGATTCAATAAATCCAACGTATTGATCAGGCACTTGAAATGGTTGATATTCTACTTCATAGCCCATTGATTTAAGTTGCATACCAACGTAGCGAGAAGCCCATTCTTCTGATTTTGTCCCACCAGGGCGAGGACCAATTGTTTCGGATAAGAAACGAATATGTTCGATGGCGCGGCTTGCATCAACTTGTTTTGTGATAGGTGAAGTCTGTGTGATTTCTGACGTGGAATCAGCTTTGGCTTGTCCGATTGGAGCTAAGCTAACAGCGAGTGATACGGCAAGCAAAGAGCTTACTATCTTTTGTTTCAAAGATTTTTTCATTTTTTCCTCTCCTATTCTTCTATTCTCTCTGACTGACAAAAGAAGACGGATAACGACTTCATTTTACCTTTATTTTCATTATTTTTCAATATTCTGACATTGAGAAATAAAAAAATGCTATATGCATATTTGCATATTTTTGATGGAGATATGTATGCTATCATTTTAAATGAAGGTTCGCTTTCTGCTTGGAAAGCTCCTACATTGCATGAATCTAGTGTACCCAAACTTTAGATTATGTAGAGAAAAGAATCCTATAGGGTTTCTTTTCTCATGTTTGAATCATGTGATGATAAATATGTTTCCGCATTTCATACTTATTATCAGTGATATATGTAAGGCATCCATATGAAAATACGAGGCTGTTCAAAGGTTTTCCGTACTTTTGGACAGCCTCACCCCGTTAAAAGGACGATACTCTATGTATCGTTTTTTTTGCATAAAAAAACACCCAATCAAATGTTTACTTGATTGGGTGTGAAAAACTATTAATAATATTTTTTTCGTTTTGTAGCTAAAATACTTAACAATCCAGCTAGTATAAGTATGATGCCTACTGTTTGAGTAGGATCATTTTTGTGACCTGTATTTGGAAGTTCTTTACCCGTATTTCGGCCATCTTGCTGTTTGTTTATCTGTGTTTCAGGGTTTCCTTTTTCTAGTTCTTCAGAAGTTCCTTTACCATGTGTTTCAGGATTTCCTTTTTCTAGTTCTTCAGAAGTTTCTTTTCCTGTTTCTTCTTCTTTATTAGGAGGAGTAATTGGTTTATCATCTCCACCTGATGAAGAGTCGATTTTTTTATTTGAAACTGTAACTTGTAGTGGTGCGGCTTGAGCTTTTTCAATTGTAAAGTTTATTGGTGATGCATCTAATTGATAGCCTGTAGGAGCCTTTGTTTCCACTAATTGATAATTACCAGGTTTCAAATCATTTACGATTAATTTACCATGCCCGTCTGTTTGTAAACCTTCTCGTATTACTTTTCCGTCTGGATCTAAAATATTGAAAATGGCACCTTCAAGTGTTCCATGGTGATCGATATCAACTTTAGTTAACTCCACTGAACCTGTTGTTAAACTATTTAAGGCTGTAACAGAAGTAACTTGAGATTGTCCTTTCGCAATTGTGAAAGGAATTGGTTTAGCGCTTAAATCGTATCCAGTAGGAGCCTTCGTTTCAATAAACTGATAGTCTCCCGGACGTAAATCAGAAACAGAGATTTTTCCATCTTTATCAGTAGTTAAATCAGAACGAACATCATTGCCGTTCATATCAACGATTTTAAAGATAGCTCCTTCAAGAGTAGAGTTGTCAACGTCGTCGACTTTAGTTAATTCAATAGCGCCTTTCGTTAAGCTATTTGTAGCAGTAACAGAAGCTTTAGCCGTTTGACTCTTTTCAACAGTAAACTTGATAGGATTTTGATTTAGGTCGTAATGGTTAGGAGCCTTCGTTTCAACGAATTGATAGTCTCCCGGACGTAAATCAGAAATAGAAATTTTTCCATCTTTATCAGTAGTTAAATCAGAACGAACGTTGTTGCCGTTCATATCAACGATTTTAAAGATAGCTCCTTCAAGAGTAGAGTTGTCAACGTCATCGACTTTAATTAATTCAACAGCGCCTTTCGTTAAGCTATTTGTAGCAGTAACAGAAGCTTTAGCCGTTTGACTCTTTTCAACAGTAAACTTGATAGGATTTTGATTTAAGTCGTAATGAGTAGGAGCCTTCGTTTCAACGAATTGATAGTCTCCCGGACGTAAATCAGAAATAGAAATTTTTCCATCTTTATCAGTAGTTAAATCAGAACGAACGTCGTTGCCGTTCATATCAACGATCTTAAAGATAGCTCCTTCAAGAGTAGAGTTGTCAACGTCATCGACTTTAATTAATTCAACAGCGCCTTTCGTTAAGCTATTTGTAGCGGTAACAGAAGCTTTAGCTGTTTGACTCTTTTCAACGGTAAACTTGATAGGATTTTGATTTAAGTCGTAATGAGTAGGAGCCTTCGTTTCAATAAACTGATAGTCCCCAGGACGTAAATCAGAAACAGAGATTTTTCCACCTTTATCAGTAGTTAAATCAGAACGAACATCGTTGCCGTTCATATCAACAATTTTAAAGATAGCTCCTTCAAGAGTAGAGTTGTCAACGTCGTCGACTTTAGTTAATTCGACAGCGCCCTTCGTTAAGCTATTTGTAGCGGTAACGGAAGCGATTTTTTCTTGCCCTTTTTTAACTGTGAACTTAATAGGTGTTTCGTTTAAGTCATAATGAGTAGGAGCTTTTGTTTCGATAAACTCATAGTCTCCTGGTGGTAATTCATCCACAACTAAACGGCCGTTTTTATCAGTCGTTAAATCAGTACGGACATCGTGTCCATCCTTATTAACGATTTTAAATACCGCACCCTCAAGTGTTGTGTTTTCTTCAACATCATCCACTTTAATTAACTCCACACTACCTTTCGTTAAGCTGTTAGTAGCAGTAACGAAGACATGTTTTGTTTGACTTCTTTCAATTGTGAACTTAATAGGATCTTCATTTAAGTCATAATGTTTTGGAGCTTTCGTTTCAATAAATTGATAGTCTCCAGGTTGTAAGTCTTTAGCGATGATTTTTCCATCTTTATTGGTAACTAAATTCGTACGAATATCGTTACCGTTTATATCAGTAATTTTAAATACCGCACCTTCCAGCGTTTCTTTTGCATCTAGAGAGTCAACTTTCGTTAATTCCACGCCACCTTTAGTTAAGCCATTTTTAGCAGTAACAGAAACGTGAGTTGGTTGGCTTTTCTCGATAGTGAAAGGAATCGGTGTTTTATTTAAATCATAGTCTTTAGGAGCTTTCGTTTCAACGAATTGATAATCTCCAGGTCGTAAATTAGAAGCAGAAACTTTCCCGTCTTTATCAGTAGTTAAATTCGTGCGAACAACTTTACCTTTCGCATCAATGATGTTAAATACTGCATCAGAAAGTTTTGTATCTGGATTTATATCATCTATTTTAATTAATTCCACAGCACCTTCAATTAAGCTGTTAGTAGCAGTGACTTGTAGTTTCTCTGCTTGGCTTTTCTTAATTGTAAATTTAAGCGGTGTACTGTCTAATTTGTAGTGTTCAGGAGCTTTCGTTTCAACAAACTGATAGTCTCCTGGACGTAAATCTGGAACAGAGATTTTTCCATCTGCATCTGTCGTAAGATTAATGTGAAGATCTTTACCATTACTTAAATCAATGATGTTAAATACTGCGCCTTTAAGGGCAGTTCCATCGACGTCATCCACTTTAGAAAGCTCTACCATACCTTTTGTTAAACTATTTTTAGCAGTAACAGAAATCGGTTCGGCTTGTCCTTTTTCAATAGTGAAAGGAATCGGTTCTTTATTTAAATTGTAGTGTTTCGGAGCTTTCGTCTCGACGAATTGATAGTCACCAGGACGTAAGTTAGAAACACTAATTTTACCTTGTGAATTTGTAGTAAGATTCTCGCGAATTACAGTACCCTTCATATCAACAATGTTAAATACTGCGCCTTCAAGAGTAGTACCATCGACGTCGTCCGCTTTAATAAGTTCCACGCCGCCTTTTGTTAAACTATTTTTCATAGTAACAGTAGCAATATTTTTCTGGCTTTTTTCAACTGTAACTACCATTGGCTTTTTGTCTAAATCATAATGTTTCGGAGCCGCTGTTTCGACAAATTGATACGTACCAGGACGTAAGTTTTCAACAATAATTTTTCCTTCACCGTTCGTTTTTAAATCTGGTTTAATTACAGTACCGTTTTGATCTAGTAAATTAAACACGGCATCGGCAAGTTTTGTTTGATCGTTTAAATCATCCACTTTAATTAATTCGATACTACCTTGTTTTAAACTATTTTTAGCGGTTAAAGAAATAGTCTCCTTCTGCCCTTTTTCAATAGTGAAATTGATTGGTGTTTCATCTAAAACGTAATGCTTAGGAGCTTCTGTTTCGATGAATTGATAATCACCAGGACGTAGGTCGTTAATTTCAATTTTCCCTTTACCATTTGTAACAAGACTTTCATGAATTACAGTACCCTTCATATCAACAATTTTAAATACTGCGCCTTCAAGTTTAGTACCATCGATGTCATCTACTTTATAAAGTTCCACTGCACCTTTTGTTAGAGCGTTTTTGGCCGTAACATGAAGCGTTTCAGTTTGGCTTTTCTTAATTGTAAATTCGATCGGTGTTTTATTTAAATCGTAATGTTCAGGAGCAGTTGTTTCAATAAATTTATACGTACCAGGACGTAGGTTTTCAACAACAATTTTCCCTTCATCATTTGTTTTTAAACCTTCTTCAACTAGCTCTCCTTCTGCATCTAATAAATTAAATACAGCATTAGCAAGTTTAGTGTTTGTATCGATATCATCAATCTTTGTTAATTCCACGCTACCTTTTTTCAACGTGTTTTTACCTGTAACAGTAATTTTTTTCGTTTGACTTCTTTCAATTGTAAATGGAATCGGTGTTTCGTCTAATACATAATGCTCAGGAGCAGTTGTTTCAATAAATTGATAGTTTCCTGGATGTAAATCAGAAACCGAGATGTCACCATTGTCGTCTGTAACAAGGTTTGTGCGAACTTCAATGCCATCCATATCAACAATTTTAAAGATTGCACCTTTCAGCATTGTACGATCGATGTCATCAATTTTCGTTAATGTGACTGCACCTTTCTTTAAGCTGTTAGTAGCAGTAACAGTAATGTTTTCTTGTTGACTTTTTCCGATAGTGAACGGAATAGGATCGTTGCTTAACGTATAGTCTCTTGGAGCTTTTACTTCAACAAACTGATAGTCTCCAGGACGTAAATCAGAAGCGGTAACTTTACCGTGCTCATCGGTCGTTAAGTCTTTACGAACGACCTTTTTAGTATCATGAGCATCAACAATGATAAATTCTGCACCTTCAAGCGTAATGCCATTAACATCATCCACTTTAGTTAAAGTAACGCCACCTGTAAGTAAACTATTTTTTATAATTACAGGGATAGGAAGATCTTCCTTGCTACCTTTTTTAATCGTGAACTTAATTGGTGTTTGATCTAATTTATAATGTTCAGGAGCAGCTGTTTCAATAAATTGGTAATCTCCTGGTGCTAAATCAGGAATAACTAGTACTCCATAATCATCTGTTTTTAAATCTTTCGCAATTTCTTTGCCAGTTGCGTCTTGTAATGTGAACACCGCACCGGCAAGGGCGATACTACTTTCCACATCATCTTCTTTAATAAGTTTAACTTTTCCTTTCGTTAAACTATTTTTAAATGTAAGTGGAAGAAGTTTTTGTTGTCCTTTTTCGATTGTAAATTCAATAGGTTCTACATTTACATCGTAATAAGTTGGAGCCTTTGTTTCGATAAGTTTATAGTTACCAGGACGTAAGTCGTCTACAACTAGCATTCCTTTACTATTCGTAACAAGTTCCGTACGAATAACTTCATTCGTATCTCTATTAATAATTTTAAATACTGCACCTTCAAGTGTTTCCTTTTCATCTGCAGCATTCACTTTTGTTAATTCAATACCGCCTTTTGTTAAGCTGTTTTTAGCAGTAACGGTAATTGGTGAAGTTCCTTGACTTTCTTTAATCGTGAACTTGATAGGTTGCGTATTTTTATCGTAATACTTCGGTGCTGTTACTTCGATAAATTTATAATCGCCAGGGCGTAAACCAGTAGCGATAGCTTTACCATCCGCACCAGTTTTCACATTTTCGCGAATGACTTTCTTTTCATCATTAGCATCAACAATTTTAAATACAGCACCTGCAAGAGCTGTACCATCGATATCATCAACTTTCGTTAATTCAACATCTCCTGGTTTCAAAGCATTTTCAGCTTTCACAAGTAGAGTTTCTTTCTGACTTCTATCGATTGTAAATTCAATAGGTTCTGCTCGTAAAACGTAATGTTCAGGAGCAGCTGTTTCAATAAATTTATACGTACCAGGACGTAAGTTACTAACTTTAAATTTACCTTTTTTATCGGTAGTTAAGTTAGTGTGAGGGGGAACTTCATTATTATTTGCATCGACAAGTTTGAATACTGCACCTTCTAGCGGCTTTTTCTCACCAAACTCATCAACTTTTAATAATTCCACTTCTCCTGTTTTTAAACTGTTTGTTGCCGTAACGGTAGCTAAAGATTGTTGGCTTTTGTCAATTGTAAACGTAATAGGATCTGTGTTTAACGTATAATCCTGTGGAGCTTTCGTTTCAATAAATTTATATGTGCCAGGCTCTAAGTCTTTAACAGTTACTTTACCATCCGCACCAGTTGTTACGTTTTCGCGAATAACTTTCTTTTCGTCATTAACATCAACAATTTTAAAGACCGCGTCTTTAAGAGCTGTACCATCGATGTCATCAACTTTTGTTAAAGTTACGCCACCTTTAATGAGGTGATTCGTTGCTGTAACAGTAAGTGCTTTTTGTTGGCTCTTTTCAATTGTAAATTTAATCGGTGTTTTATCTAGGTTATAATGTTTAGGCGCTTTTTCTTCAACAAATTGATAATCTCCAGGACGTAAATCTTTTGCCTCGATTTGCCCTTGAGCATTTGTCGTTAATTTTCCGTAGCCAGGGATTATTTTGTTTTTTCGGTCCCGTACACTAAATACGGCCCCCGCTAAAGTTTCACCATTTTTATCAACTTTTGTTAGTATAGCCGACCCTTTAATTAAATTGTTTGTGGCTTCTTTTTCAATTACTGTTGTTTGATCTTCTTCGATTTTAACTTCAATAAGTTGACCATCTAATTGATAATGCTCAGGAGCTTTTATTTCTTGTAAGTAGTAAGTTCCTGGTTTTAAATTATCTACAGTAATTTGCCCTTTATCATTTGTTGTTAATTCTTTATGTTTAGGAATGACTTGTTTGTTTTCATCCAGTAAAGAGAAAACAGCATGTTCAAGTTTTTCCCCACTGTGAGCATCAGTTTTTGTAAGTACTACTTTCCCAACAAATTTCTTATTTGTAAGGGTATATTTTGTAATTTCTTCAGAACCTAGCTCAACAAGTATACCTTCTCTTAATTCTTTACTAATTACATAACCTTTAGGTGCTTTCGTTTCTTTAATCATATATTTATCGCGTCGTAAGTTGTTAAACTTAGCGACACCATCATCACCTGTTGTAATTGGTCGAATAGCGGTTGTACCTGTTTGATCATATAAAGTAAATTCTGCTCCAGCTAATGGTACTGTTTGATCTTTATCATCAACCTTTATAATTTGAAGGCTTCCGCGTCCTTTACTAGCAGAACCACCTCCAGATCCAGAAGATACTTTAACAACTACCTTTTCAGTAGTTTTCGTTTCCTCTAATACTAAACGGTGGCCAGTAATATTTGCCTTATTGCTTACTGTTTCCATATGATCTGCATTAATGAGTGATCGATATTCTAAAATATATGCTCGATTAATCGTATGAAGGAATTCAACTTTAAACTGTTGCTTCCCTGTATCGTTGTCTGTTGTTACTTTGAGTTTATAGTCTGTACCTTCTTTTAATTCATTTGTTGCATCTTTTGTTAAAGTACCATCCACGGCTACGGTTGTCGGATATAGGTGGAATGACTTTTCATCAAGAATTTGATTGTCTGTTGGATCATCTGTTACAACTGCATTTTCAATAGTTGATTGACTCGGGTTAATAGAAACGCTCCAATCAATGTACTTGTCATTTTGTTTCGCTTTTTTCATAACCCCGCTACCACCGTTTGTGATTTTAAATGCACCATGAATACTAGCAATGGTTTCTGATCCATCTTTTAAATCGGCATAATTATCGTAGCGTTTATTAATTTGTTCACCTGCAAGTGAAGTTTTAAAGCTAATATGGTACGCTGTTTTAATTTCATTTTTAAAATGAATCGTTAATGTATTGTTATTATCTTTTGTTGGAGTTTCTATCGTATATTCGCTAGATGGAACAGGATCACTTACTTCAAATCCATTTGCACCACCAGTTAATTTCATATGTCTAACTTCAATAGATTCCGGTATTAATTTTTGGTTATCTCTTAATACGTCAACGATAGAAGGGTCCTTAATCGTCATATTATTATAGTTAAAACCTATGTCCCATTTAATTTCTTTCGTTTGGGCGTTGTAAGAACCGTATTTAAATCCGTTTCCTTTTGTGTAGTAATCGGGATCAAACGTATCATCGGAGGAACTATTTTTCTTGTTATCATTTATGTCTATCCATGATAAATTTGCTGTATTTTGGAATGAGTTATTTTTACTCTTATCCTCTTTTACTTTAGATAGGGTTTCGTAATTAAAGTCTGTTGTGTATGTGATAGTTAAAGTTTTATTCATATTAGACTTATAATCACCAGTTAGTTTCACTTCGAATCCTTTATCGGTTACATGAAGTGTGTAGTCATGCCCTAATTTAAGTTCATTTGATCCGTCAGTAATCTTGAAACTATTTTCCTGTAACGTTAGACCGCCAAAGTCAAACGTATCCTTGATAACAGCATCGTTTAACACGTAGTTGTTATTATTGACAATAATTGTCCATTTTGTTGTTTTGGCATTGTAATCTGTATCGCCTGCATTTTTATTATGTTTCTTTATGATGTTTTGTTGTTGTAATGTAACTTTGTTTGTTTTACTTGAACCACCATCTGCGATAATTTTATTTTCGATTTCTCCATCTGCGATGACATCACTCGCGGCTTTTGATGTGTAAGTAATTACGTAGGCACTATCAATATCAGTAGTAAACTGTAAATCAAATCCCTCAGTCGTTTCTTTTACTGTGAAGTTTGTAGCATCGTCACCAGTGACAATTTGCCCACTATCATTATAAGAAGCATTTTTTACAACAATAGAACTTCGATCAATTTTATGATCCTTATCTAGAATATCTTTTAAAAGAGCCGCCTCTTTTTTGATCTTTTTTTGGTCCCCGTTGTAAGTAATCGTCCATTCGATTGTTTGTGTTTTTGGGTTGTACTTACTAGTTTTCTCTAGATGTGTACCGCGTGAAACAGTTACAGTTGCATTTGCAGATACATCTTTTTGATTCTTGCTGGATACTTTTGCGTTGTTTTTGAAACTAGTAACACTTTCATCTGTAATCTTTGTTGCATATTCAATTTCATATGCTTTATTCGTTTCATTTTTAAAAGCGATATTTAATTTATCAGAGGATGAAGTAAGCTCATATTCTTCCTTAGGAACTTCTGCTCCACGAGTTGTCTTCCCGTTAATATCTACCTCTAAATAATAAACCTTAATAGAATCTTCGTTGAGGCTTGCCCCTTTTGGGATTTCATCTTGAAAGACGGCATTTGTAAGCTTATCTTTCGTCTTGTTCATTTCTACTTTCCAATTAATTTGATTCGTATTAATTGGTCTATCAGGTACACCTGTTTTATCTATAGATTGTTTTACTTTAGGTTTAAAATCGAGCTCAATAATAACGTCTTTTTCTTTAATAGGGAATGGGATTTGTTTTTCTGTAGTCCCTGTAATTTTTACTTCATTAAACTCCGTACGAATGTTTAAATTTCCAGCTATATTAGGATGATCTTCAATATATTCGTTAAAAGTCATCGTTACTTTGCCATCAGGCGTAACAACGAACGATCCAATCGTATGTCCTTTTCCATCTATTAAATCTTGTGTAATCGTATTGTGGACAATAAAGTATTCTGGGAGTTGGAAAGTAAAATAATCACCATTTTTGACGTTTAGTGATTTTAAAACTTCCCATGTAAAATCGATTTGGGTAATAGAATTTGGATTTGGACGATTATCCGTATTATTAAATGGTTTACCGTCTTTATCCGTTAATGTGACACCCGTTAAAATATTTTCTGTAATTTGCTTAGGTGATGGATCTGGATTCTCAACAGGTTGTTCTGTTGTATTATCACCAGGAGTCTCCGTAGGCTGCTCTGCATCACCATTCTTGTGCTCATCCACAGGTTGCTGAGCTTCGCCGTTCTTGTGCTCATCCGCAGGTTGCTGAGTATCGCCATTCTTTTGTGCATCCGCAGGTTGCTGAGCTTCACCATTTTTTTGCTCATCCACAGGTTGCTGAGCATCGCCGTTCTTGTGCTCATCCGTAGGTTGCTGAGTGTCGCCGTTCTTTTGTGCATCCACAGGTTGCTCTGCAGTGTCCTTGTTCGTAGTAGGGAAAGCAGGGCTATCTACTTGAACGGGAACTGAAATAGACTTAGCTGTTGTACCTAGAGGGAATGAGAGTTGAACAGATTTTGCACCAGGTTTTAAATCAGGATTGAATACTGTATCAAAATTGATTTTTCCGTTAGCACCTTTGGAATCTTTTACTTGATCGTTAAATACTAGTTTCATCTTGTTATCGTTTGCTGTAACAAAATATTGACCAATAATTTGCTGATCTGCCATCAGATTTCCTTGTTGATTATTTTTAACTTTTAATGCGTTAGGTATTTCGAGCACTGCTGAGTCTGTTTGATGATCTTTTATTGACCAAGCATATTCTAGGTGAATGGTTGATCCTACTTGTATTAAGTTTTTAGGATTTAGTGCTTCGTCAATAATATGATTCGTTGTATCTTTCATTTCAACAGTGTCAAATAATGAATTGCCTGTTAATGTTTCCGCTTTTACTTGATTGTATGGAAAACTAGCAAGCTGTGAAAATAGTACGAATACAATTAAACATATATTGAAAAGTTTTTTCATTGTGCCTCCTTTATGAATCCTTCTATTGTATAAAAATGCTTTGTGAAGAGATTATTTGTCATGGATCAATGTGATTTACGTGATGCCTCCTTTACTACGTATACTCTTTAGGGAAAGTATTCATATTCGATGCTTTGTAACGTAAAAAAATTGCATATTTTAATAATATAGGGAGTGAATATACAAATTTCGACAAAAAAATGACGAATGAAATACTGATAAGGAATGATATCAGACCTTTATAGAATGTGACTTGTTACGTAGTTCTTTATAAAATAGGTACATACAAAAAATATGCAGTGAAATGCTTAAACTATTTTATACTGATCGGTATTTTTGCAATGTGCAAAGAATTGTTATAAAGGTGAGTTTTACGATACATACTAACCAAAATAATGTATCCCATTGTAAAAAATTCTTTCGTATTGAGGTAGTAATAAAATGTAGCTTGAATTTGGTCAGGATGAAGAAAATATGTACTGTCTAAAAGAGTATACAATTCGTAGATTAAAGCGAAGATAGCGTTTTATAATAAATAGAACGCATTCCTTTAATCGATGCTATTAAATAAAAAAAGAAGGTACTCCCTTGATCATCTTTTATGAGAGATAATCATCAATAACCTTCGTTAAAAATTATATACGTAAATGAAAAAGAGTTCAACCGTATTGCCTCTTTTCAAAAAAGTATGTAAAAAGAACCGCTTCCTACTAAGAAGCGGTTCTTTTTTATATTTCTGTTAAGATTATCGGCTCGCCGCGTGTTACGACAACTGTATGTTCACATTGTGCAACAAGACTTTTATCAGGTGTAACGAATGTCCAACCGTCATCGCCACGTTCAATAATGTGATCAGCTTTCATAGAAATGAATGGTTCTACAGCGATAACAAGACCGTCTTTTAGAAGTGCATTATCCATTGGGTCAAAGTAGCTTAAAATGTGGTTTGGTGCTTCATGTAAGCTAAGACCAATACCGTGACCAGTTAAGTTTTGAATCACATTGTATCCATTTTTATGTGCAAAGTTTGAAACAGCACGACCAATTTGGTTTTGTTTTGAACCAGCTTTCACCTTTTTCATTGCTGCCCAAAATGCATCAACCGCTGCTTGGCAAAGCTTTTCTTTTGCTTCATCTTCTCCAAGTACAAATGAAATACCTGTATCTGCATAATAACCATCAAGTGCAGCAGATACGTCAACATTTACTAAGTCGCCTTCTTTTAATACGCGATCTCCTGGAATACCGTGAGCAACTTCTTCGTTTACACTAATACAAGTTACACCTGGGAAATCATATTCTTTTTCAGGTGCAGAAATAGCACCATGCTCATCTAATACTTTTTTACCGATCAAATCAAGCTCTTTCGTTGTCATACCTGGCTTCGCTTCTTTTTTCATTTCTTCACGTGCAAGCGCAACGATGCGGCCGATTTTTCGTAAGCCTTCTAAATCTTGTTCATTACGAATAATCATGAAAACCACTGTCCTTCCTCGAATGTATATCTTACCCGATTGTATCATGTTTATTTTCGTCCTGCTACTCGCTTGCGGTATGTGAGTTGATTCCTCTCATAAGGAATACATGACAATTGTCATATCGATGTCATGACGCATCATACTGTTTCCTAAGTTTTCCAAAACGTACAATATAAATATAAGAAACAGCGGGGGTGGAGAGATGGAAAAGATTATAGAAGTAAATGGTGTTTCTAAAACATTTAAATATAAAAAGGCAGTAAATAACGTTTCATTTCATGTGAATAAAGGAGAAATAGTAGCACTGCTTGGACCAAATGGTGCAGGGAAAACGACGACGATGTCGATGATGCTTGGATTAAAGGATCCGACGGAAGGAAATGTTTCTATATTTGGAAAGAGTCCAAAGCATAGGGACGTTCGTAATAGCTTCGGTGCGATGTTACAAGAAGTAAGTGTCATTGATAGCATTACAGTAGAAGAGGCGATTGAGTTATTCCGTAGTTATTATACGAATCCGGTAGCGAAAGAAACGTTGCTACAGTTATCAAATTTAGAATCAGAGCGAAAGCAAAGATGTGAGAAATTATCAGGTGGTCAAAAGAGAAGGTTAAATTTTGCGCTCGCACTTGCAGGAAATCCAGATTTGCTATTTTTAGATGAGCCGACAGTGGGGATGGATATTACGTCTCGAAGAACGTTTTGGGAAACAATTCGAAAGCTAGCAAGTGAAGGGAAAACAATTATTTTAACAACGCACTATTTAGAAGAAGCGGATGCATTGGCGAATCGTATTTTATTGTTTGCGAATGGAAAGATTATCGCAAACGGTACGCCAGACGAGATGAAAGCGACGATTTCACGAAAAACAATTACGTTTTATTCGAAGGAAAGTATTCCTGCAAAATTACTAAAAGAATTACCAAATGTAACAGAAGTACAGTCAAACGAAGGGCACTTCACTTTAATAACCGAAGATACAGATGCAACTTTAAAAGCAATTTATCAAAAGAACTTACCTGTAACAAATATTTCAGTTGAACGTGGAAGTCTTGATGAAGCATTTGAACAGTTTGTCGCAAATCAGAAGGGGGAAATCGCATGAAAGCTTTATGGATGCAATGCAAAATAGAAATTTTACGTACGTTCCGCAATAAATTATTTATCTTTTTCTCA
This sequence comes from Bacillus cereus, assembly GCF_007678085.1. Classification (GTDB taxonomy): domain Bacteria; phylum Bacillota; class Bacilli; order Bacillales; family Bacillaceae_G; genus Bacillus_A; species Bacillus_A cereus_BE. The sequence continues at coordinate 158,192 of NZ_VEDW01000005.1, forward strand.
TTATTAATGCCAGTTATGTTTTACTACATTTTCACAAATGTTATTCAAGTGCCACAAAATGGAGATGCGTGGAAAGCACATTATTTAATCTCAATGGCGACGTTTAGTATTGTAGGGACGGCACTTTTTAGTTTCGGTGTAAGGATTTCTCAGGAAAAGGGGCAAGGGTGGACACATTTGTTGAAAATTACACCACTTCCAGAGGGAGCGTATATAACAGCAAAGATTATTGCTCAAACAGTAGTGAATGCTTTTTCAATCTTAGTTATCTTTATCGCAGGAATATTAATTAATCATGTTGAGTTAACAGTAGGGCAATGGATTGGTGCTGGATTGTGGTTGTTGTTAGGAGTGACACCATTTTTAGCGTTAGGAACAGTAATAGGTTCTATTAAGAAGGCGGATGCAGCAGCGGGTTTAGCGAATATTTTAAATATGAGTTTAGCTGTAATTGGCGGTCTATGGATGCCGATCGAAGTATTCCCGAAAATATTAAGAACGATTGGTGAATGGACACCAACATATCATTTCGGAAGCGGTGCATGGGATATTGTAGCTGGAAAATCAGTTGGTTGGGAAAATATCGCGGTATTAGGAGGTTATTTCCTTATATTTGTTGTAGTATCAATATATATAAGAAAAAGACAGGAAGCGGTATAAATGATAGAGAAGAAGAGGATTGAGATTTTTCCGAAACATATGGGTTTCTTCCCGTATATGTGGCTTGTGTATCTGTTGTTTCCAATTTACCATTTAGTGCAGGCGTCAGGGTGGAAGCTTGTAATTGGAAGCGGTATGTTGATAGTTTTTATTATCACATACCGTCAGCTTTATTTTGTGCAGAGGACGTTTGTTGTTTGGGCATGTATTCAAATGGTACTTATCTTTTTATTTGCTTTATTTTATAATCCTTTCATGATATTCTTTGGCTTTTTCACGGCAAGTGCGATGGGATTTACGCCAAATAAGAAAGTGTTTCGAGTGCTATTATGTTTGTTAGTTATAATGCTTGGGGCATTTTTATTTGTAAATATGAATCAATTAACAACTACAAGTTTAGTAAATATCGTTCCGATGTTTATTTTAATGCTCCTTACGCCATTTGGAATGCGTAATTTTAATCAGAAAAAGATGTTAAGAAATCAATTAAACGAAGCGAATGAGCAAATTAAGGACTTAGTAAAACGTGAAGAACGGCAGCGGATTGCAAGAGATCTTCATGACACGTTAGGGCATACGTTATCACTCATTACTTTAAAAAGTCAGCTTGTGGAGAAGTTAATTGTAAAAAATCCGGAGCGTGCAAGTGTGGAAGCAAAGGAAATTACGCAAACATCTCGTACCGCTTTAAAGCAGCTAAGGGAATTAATTTCTGATATGCGTATGATTACAGTGGAAGAAGAGCTTGAGCAAATAAAAGCAATCTTACACGCTGCTACTATTGAATTAGAAATAAAACAAGAAACGAGTGCAAGTTCGTTATCACCAATTGAACAAAATATTTTAGGAATGTGTTTACGAGAGGCTGTGACGAATGTTGTAAAGCATAGTAAGGCAACGCGTTGCACAGTTTCTGTACTGGAATCACAAGGTGAATTAATTTTGACAGTAGAAGATAACGGAATCGGTTTAGCAGATCAAAACCACGATGGAAATGGCATTCGTGGTATGAAAGAGCGCATCGCTCTTATTGATGGGTTTGTTGAACTGAGTACGGTCAATCCAGGGACACTATTAATAGTAAAAATACCAGTCGTCATTAGAACAGGAAAAGATGAGGTGAGGGCATGATTCGAATTATTATTGCAGAAGATCAGCGGATGCTTCGTGGTGCATTAGGGGCCCTACTGGATCTAGAAGATGATATTGAAGTAATTGGGCAAGCCGCGAACGGGGAAGAGGCGTTAAAATTAATAGAATCGCTAAAACCTGATGTAAGCATTATGGATATTGAAATGCCAATTCAAAGTGGATTAGATGTTGCGGAAACGTTACAGAAAGAAAAATCAGCATGTAAGGTAATGATTTTAACAACATTTGCACGCCCTGGATATTTTGAACGAGCAATGAAAGCTGGCGTGCACGGATATTTATTAAAAGATAGCCCAAGTGAAGATTTAGCTGCATCTATTCGTAATGTAATGAAAGGAAAGCGAGAGATTTCTCAAGATTTAATGTTCGGCTTATGGCAGGAGCAAAATCCGTTATCAGATCGCGAAAAAGAAGTATTGCTACTTGCGAAAGAAGGAAAGACGGCAAATGAAATTGCGAAGGCACTTTATCTTTCACCCGGCACAGTGCGTAATTACATTTCTGAAGTATTAACGAAGCTCGATGCGAAAAATAGAATTGAGGCAATTACAATTGCGGAAGAAAAGGGATGGATATGAAAAGAAGTTTACCTATGAGTGGTAAACTTCTTTTTTCTTATAAACAAGTATTTCAATAGAGAGTTTCGTCGCAGTTGCATCGCTCAGAATTTGAAGTATATCGCGTAATTTAGATTTTACTTCATTTTTCGACAAAAAATTTGTTATAGTAAGATTAGGTTGTTGGTCTAAATTTTGGACAACTTTACCACTAACAGTTGTAATTACTCCATTTTTATCTACTTTTACAATAAGATCTTGGCAATATACTTTGTAATTTTTGTAAGTTTGTGCAAGGTGAACTTCGGTTTGATTTTCTTTTGTTTCTTTATTGGTAGGTTGGGAATCTACATTCATTTCAGTTGTCACTCACTCTTGTTGAGCTTTAGCCTCGTTTATCTCACTCTTTAAATACTTTTTCGCCATATATTTTTGTATCATTTTGAGGTTGTGTTAATTTTTAAATCGTTAAACTAGGCTGAGCGATTTCAACTTTTACTTCATTTCTATCTAGTTCTTGGGTGTGGATATCTTCTGCTGATAAAGGATAAAGAAGACCGAATGTAACGAAAGCATGGGCAAATTTTCTATAATTTATCTATAAAATTACTAGTCTATTATATTATGTGAGATGGATTGTATGAAAAATTTGCCGAATTTTATATATATTATGCATTATTTCATATCAAAAATTGTCGAATTCACATTATGGTAGTGGTATGACAACTTAACAAATTAGATTGTTATAATGGGATGGTGAGTAAGTATGCACGCAGAAAAATTAGGAAGTGAAATTAAGAAGATTAGGGTAATGAGGGGATTAACACAAAAACAGTTATCCGAGAACATATGTCATCAATCGGAAGTGAGTCGAATTGAATCGGGCGCGGTATACCCAAGTATGGATATATTACAAGGTATTGCAGCAAAATTACAAGTTCCCATTATTCACTTTTATGAAGTACTTATTTATTCTGATATTGAAAGAAAAAAACAGTTTAAAGATCAAGTCATTATGCTGTGTAAGCAAAAAAAATATAAAGAGATTTATAATATAGTATGGAATGAGCTGAAAAAGGAAGAATATCATCCTGAATTCCAGCAGTTTCTTCAATGGCAATATCATGTAGCAGCTTACATATTGAAGAAAATTGATTACGAATATTGTATTTTAGAATTAAAAAAATTGTTAAACCAACAATTAGCTGGAATAGACGTATACCAAAATCTCTATATAGAGAATGCAATTGCAAATATTTATGCTGAAAATAATTATTTTAAGAAAAGTATTGAGTTATTTGAAGATATATTAAAACAATTAGAGACATTGCATGATAATGAAGAATTCGACGTGAAGGTAAGATATAATCATGCAAAAGCATTATACTTAGATGAGCAATATGAAGGGTCACTTTATCAAGTAAATAAAGCAATTGAAATATCATGCCGAATTAATAGTATGGCATTAATTGGACAGTTATATTATCAAAGAGGCGAATGCCTAGGAAAATTGGGGTATGATGAGGCAGAGATTGAAGATGCATATAAAAAGGCAAGTTTCTTTTTTGATATATTAGAGATGCATGCATATAAAGAAGCGCTCGCAGATAAAATCAGCAGATAGATAACCTAAAAAATGGATATGCATAATTGCATAGGATATGGATAAAATTTCATGATATATTAAAATAAAAAAATGTGGGTGATGGAATATGAAGAAACTACTTATTGGTAGCCTATTAACGTTAGCAATGGCATGGGGTATTTCATTAGGTGATACAGCATTAGAGAAAAGCCAAGTAATTTCTCATAATGATCAAGAGGTACAATTAGCAGGAGATCTACCTTTTGAATATTAAAAAACAACCGTCTTACTTAGACGGTTGTTTTTTTGTGGAGTAACCTCCAAACATCTTTACTAGAAACAGGCTTGCTAATAAAGAATCCTTGAATGTGGTCACAGTTTTGTTCATATAAAAACTTCCATTGTTCTTCCGTCTCTACACCTTCTGCAATAACTTCTAAATTTAGTTCTTTTGATAGTGTAATGATGGAAGAGATAATTGCTTCCTCTAAAGGGCTATTTGTAATTCCACAAATAAACTCTCGAGCAATTTTTAATGTATTGATAGGATATTTTGTTAAATAAGCTAAAGAACTATAACCCGTTCCGAAGTCATCGATTGAAATTTGAATACCGAGATTTTGCAGCTGTTCTAGTTTGGAAATGACAGATTGATTTTGATTAATAGCGATACTTTCTGTAATTTCGATATCTAGTGCTTCAGGTTTGAGTTCGGTTTCTTCTAGCACTTTTGAAATAGTATGAATTAAATTTGCATGGTTAAATTGAACAACAGATAAATTTACACCAACTTTTAAGTGAGCAAAACCTTGATTATGCCATCTTTTTGCCTCTAAGCAAGCGGTACGTAAAATCCAATTTCCAAGTTCAATAATAAATCCAGTTTCCTCCGCTAGAGGAATGAATTGGACAGGAGATACGATGCCGAGTTTTGGATGTTTCCAACGAATTAACGCTTCAAAACCGATAATTTGTTTTGAAGCTGTACTTACTTGTGGCTGGTATTCAAGGAAAAATTCATTTTGTTGTAATGCCTTTGTAAGTTCGCCTTCTAAGAATTGGATCTCATTTTGGGCGATACTCATTTCTTTTGAGAAGAAAACAAATCTGTTTTTTCCATTTGCTTTCGCGCGATACATAGCCATATCAGCATTTTTCATTAATTCTGTTACATCTGTTCCATAATCAGGGTACATTGCAATTCCGATACTCGGTGTAATAGACAGTTCTTCATCTTTAATGAAGAATGGTTTGTTTAAAATGGTTAAAATTTGTTCAGCTATAAAAGCCGCACTTTTCTCTGAGTACATATCTGGTAATAGAATTGTAAACTCATCTCCACCTTGGCGAGCAACGACATCCTTTGAACGCAAACAACTGCGTAATCTTTTTGCTACTTCAATTAATAATAGATCTCCGACATCGTGACCAAGTCTATCGTTTATTTTTTTGAATCGATCTAAATCAAGGAACATGACGGCAACATCATTCGCGCTAGTTTGAGCTGTATTTAAAATGTTTTTTAAATCTTTTTCGAACTTTCGGCGATTTGGTAATCCAGTAAGTGCATCGTGAAAGGCTAAATGTTCTACTTGTTTTTGCTTTTCATATAAAGTTGTAATATCACGTGCTATGCCGAACATCCCAACAACTTCTTTGTTTATAAAAGTAGGGATGAGCGTAATATGAAGGTAATAGTAATAGCCTTCTTTTTCTTTTGTGCGAACTTCTAAAGTTTGTGGTCTACCTTCTTTTGTCATTTGCAAAGCTTTTCTTAGTAGATCATGGTCTTTTGAGTCAATAAAGTGTAGAAGAGAATAGCTTTCTACTTCACAATAGTAGGCAGTAAATAAGCTTTCACAAGCTGTATTAGATTTTTGGAAAATACCGTCCATATTTAAAGAGAAAACGGCATCAGGATGATCTTCGAACAACGATTTATAGCGTTGTTCACTCTTTGATAACGCAGATGCACCCTCTTCTACTTTGCCTTCTAGTTGTGTAGTCAACTGTTCGTATGTACCGATTAGTGCTTGATTATCTTTCCACATGTAAAGTTGCCGTAGGAATAATAAGATGAGTGATAATACTAGACCGATTAGCATAAACTTATCATCCCAAGGTTGAATAAGAATAAAGGAAAAGGTAATGATTATACTGAAATAGGGTAATATAAAGCGCACATAGTCGAATCGGTAATACTTCGTTTTCGTTTCATGCTGCATTGGTTTATCTAAAATGTATAGTATGGATGATAAACCGATTAATAAAATCGAAGCAGTATGTACTAAATAAGAGACTTCAGAAGAAGTTTCCATTCCGATATTTAGTTGGAGCAGATGTATATATCCGTACACAAGTATGATAGTAAAGCCGATAATTAATGAAATTCTGCTAGCAGAATATTCTTCTCTTCTATATAGGCTAATAACCGCGTAAATTACTAATGATTGTGCAATAAAATATCCGATTAAAACCCACTTATCTGTTGTTAACATACGAAAGTTTGAAAGGTCTAAAATAAAAGTTAAGGTAAAATAAATATTCATAATAACAATAAAGATGCTATCAAATGAAAATTGAGCAAGACCTCTAATAGAGTAATGTTTTATGAACTTGATAGCAAAGCCAGAGAAGAGCAAAATATATTGTACGATGAAAAAGGGCAATGCCTTATATGAGAATATAACTTGGTCGTATATAGAAAGTGAATGAAGAAATAAAGTTATCTCCATTGTCAATCCACATAGGCAAGTGCATAGTACTAAAACCCAAAATAGTTTGTCCCCACGCTTCATTTTCATAATTGCTTTATATAGGCAATAGCAAGAAAAGAGTGTGGCAAAACAAAATAAGAAGAGAATTCCAATTTCTTTTATATTCAAGTTCTTAGGAATAAGGAATATCCAAAGGGAAAATATAATTATGTACATCATGACAAAGTGTACATATTTTTTTTGATTAATCATAGTATGACTCCGTTTCAATAAAGTTGAATCACAGGTGGAAAATGCTAACTCCAATCATAGCATATAAAATAGGGTGTTTTTTATTAAAAAACTTACTTTTTTTGAAAAAAATAGCGCAATGTTACAATTCACCATTGTAACATTGCGCTTTTTATCCTTTTTATTCCTCTTATAGAGGAAATTTTATCTACTAATTGAAAAAGTGCTAAATCTTTTTGTTTACTTTCAATCATAATATCGAAATTCTGATTGGTTTTTTTTGCAATGTGTAAGAAAGGCTTAATAAATTCTAAATCAATATATGCAGCGTGAGCTCTAAATTCTTTCTCTGATTTAGGGGAAGAAATGTGAACTTTAGGAGAGATATTTGTATGTGACCAAGTTTCAAAAATTGCAGGAAGTAACTCTTCTAGTGGTTCCTCGCAAAGGTTGGCCATATGATGATGATAATCAAATACAAATGGGATTTTTTCTTTTTGGCAAATAGATAAAGTTTCAGCAGTTGTATATGTTTTATCATCATTTTCGAGTGTCATTTGCTTCTTTATATGTGCAGGAAGTTTTTTTATATTTTCATGGAAACGTCCAACCGCTTCTTCTTTATTTCCATAGGCACCACCTACATGGATGTTAATATAAGAAGAATCTGCAATTCCTATTGCATCCAATACTTTATAATGATAGGTCATATCTGTAATCGCGTTAGTTGTAATATGTGGCTTGTCGCTTGTAAATAGCGTAAATTGATTTGGATGAAAACTTATTCGTAAATTGTGTTCTTTAATTAATGCCCCAATTTTACGCCAAAGCGGTGTAAATGCCTCGATATAATCAAAATCGACTTCCGGATGTGTTGCAAGTGGGACAATGGAAGAAGATAAGCGATATAACGGAATTTCATGCGCTATATTGTAATGAAGAATACGTAGTGTATGCTCAAGATTCTGCCTTGTAACATCGTATAATTTATCTTCACGCTCTTGTTTACTAAGCTTTTGAAAGCTTGTAAATGTCATCGTTTTGGCAGGAGAACAGTCCCAGAGTGCCATTGCATGTGAGACATATCCGAACCGCATAATCATATGTGATACACCTCTTTTTACTCAGTATCTTTCCTATAAGAAGAAGGAAAGTATCGTTCCTATCCATTCTTTCCCTCTATCAATAAGAGAAAGGCTGCTAACATCTTTAAAGGAAAGCAAGGACGCGTTTTCTAAATCTTCATGGAATCTGTTTTTTACTATTTGTATAAAATGTTTATCATATAAAAGGCAGTTGATTTCATGATTAATATATAAACTTCTCATATCAAAGTTTGCAGTTCCGATATCACAAATATAATCGTCCGCTATAATAACTTTGGCGTGAAAGAAACCTTGTTGAAATGCGTAAATATTACACCCGGCTTGTATTAACTTTCGACAATATGGAAATTTTGCTTCTCGAACAAGGGCGTGATCGGCCTTTTCTGGAACGAGAATCGTGATTTGAACCCCACGTTTTCGTGCTTTTAATAATGCGTTCATTATTTTTTTTCCAGGAATGAAATATGGTGTACCGATAAAGAGTTCTTCTTTCGTATTTTCAATTAAGTGTAAAAAAGTATGTTGTAAATAAGCCCCATCGGTCGGAATAAATTGATGTTGGATGGTACCAGGTTGCAGTTTCGGAAAATAAAGAGAAGCATCCAATAAATTTTGGTTTGTATCATCAAACCAGTCATGTAAAAATTGTTTTTGTAAATCTTGTACTCCTTCGCCTGTAAGGCGTAAATGATAGTCTCTCCATAATCCTAAACGTTCATTATGTCCCAAATACTCTTCACCGATATTAAATCCACCGATATAACCAATTTTTCCGTCAATTACTGTAATTTTCCTGTGGTTGCGCTGATTGGCAGAAAAGAAAAGGAACGGAAATTTCACTTTATGACAAAATGAAAAAGAGACGCCGTGTTTTTGTAGGGAACGAATTGCCTCGTTTGATAAATAATGGCTTCCAAATCGATCGAGTAGAAGTCTTACTTCAATTCCTTCCTTTGCTTTATCGATAAGTAACTTTAAAAATTCACGACTAATTTTATCGTTTTTTACAATGAAGAACAAAACGTGTATATGGTGCCTTGCTTGTTGTATATCAGTAAATAAAGCATCATATAAATCCTGTCCGTATGTATAAAGGTGAAAATTACTTTGACGTAAAGGGAAAGTACGAGAGCGCACACGCTTTAAATGAAGAATCCTCCCATATAAAAGGTCAATTGTGATCCAAAGAATAACGCATATTAACAAGAGAGATAAGAAGAACATAAGTGAATTCCCTCCTTTGCATTCTTTTCACCTTCATTTTGTTGGCTGGCCGTAAAAGCCCGATTGGTGAGGGCTAATAATTCAGTGGAGAATGAACAGCTCCCTACTGAATTAAAGTTTCACTTTATAGTTTCACCGAAATAAACAGCTTTATGAAAAAATATGTTGTTGTATAACAAAAAACTGTTGACTGAATGCTCACTCATTATATAATGAAGATAGGGGAAAAAATTCAGAAAATTATATGTTTTTGAAGATTCTAAAAAAGAAAGAGGGCTTACAAAGAGAGGGGTAGCATAAAAATGAATAGCTTACTGATCATGAATTGGCTGGCTGCCATTGCTGTTATTGCTTATGCGGGATATTTGTTTGTGTATCTTATACGAACGAGAATGGCCTACATACAGTTAGGAAAAAAGATTGAATTTGACCGTCGTTTTAAAGAGCGTTGGGATCTTCTTAAGGTCAATGTTTTCGGTCAGAAAAAGCTGCTGAAAGATAAAAAGAGCGGCATTATTCACGTTATGTTCTTTTACGGATTTATTCTTGTCCAATTTGGAGCAATTGACTTCGTTTGGAAAGGACTCGCACCAGGATCACATCTTCCACTTGGACCACTATACCCTGCATTTACATTCTTCCAGGAAATTGTCACACTTGTTATTTTAATTGCAGTCTTTTGGGCTTTTCATAGACGTTATGTTGAGAAGCTAGTTCGTTTAAAACGTAATTTCAAATCAGGCCTTGTCCTTATCTTTATTGGTGGCTTAATGATTTCTGTGCTACTCGGTAATGGAATGGGAATTATATGGCACGGCGAAGAGCTTTCATGGAGTGAACCAATCGCTTCTGCAATCGCTTACGTTTTCTCGGGAATAAATGAAACCGTAGCCATTTCTGTATTCTATTTCTCTTGGTGGGTGCATCTACTAATTTTGTTAACGTTCTTAGTGTATGTTCCACAATCAAAACACGCGCATTTAATTGCGGGACCAGCTAACGTTTTCTTCGGTCGTCTTTCAAATCCAGGGAAACTTGAAAAGATTGACTTTGAAGATGAAACGCAAGAAACATTTGGTGTTGGTAAAATCGAAGATTTTAGACAAAATCAGCTTATTGATTTATACGCTTGCGTAGAGTGTGGTCGCTGTACAAATATGTGCCCGGCAACAGGAACAGGGAAAATGTTATCGCCGATGGATTTAATTTTGAAACTCCGCGATCATTTAACTGATAAAGGGGCAGCAGTGACATCAAAAGCACCGTGGGTTCCAGTAGTTGCTTTTAATAATACACAAGGAAATCAGTTAGCGATGATGGCAGCTGGAAAAGGGCAACAAGAATCAGCGGCTACAACGCTAGCTTACGATCCGAGTTTAATCGGAGATGTTATTACAGAGGAAGAAATTTGGGCTTGTACAACGTGTCGTAACTGTGAAGACCAGTGTCCGGTTATGAATGAGCATGTTGACAAAATTATCGATTTACGCCGCTACCTCGTTTTAACAGAAGGAAAGATGGACGCGGAAGCGCAGCGTGCGATGACAAACATTGAGCGTCAAGGGAATCCGTGGGGACTGAATCGTAAAGAGCGTGAAACTTGGCGCCAAGGTGATGATGAAGTAACGGTTCCAACTGTAAAAGAAAAATCGAAAGCTGGCGAGGAGTTCGAATATTTATTCTGGGTTGGTTCAATGGGATCATATGATAATCGTAGTCAGAAGATTGCGATATCGTTTGCGAAGTTAATGAACGAAGCAGGCATTTCATTCGCGATACTTGGTAATAAAGAAAAGAATTCTGGAGATACACCGCGACGTCTTGGAAATGAATTTGTTTTCCAGGAGATGGCAACAAAGAATATCGAGGAATTTGAAAAAGCAGGAGTGAAGAAAATCGTTACGATTGATCCTCACGCTTATAACACATTTAAAAATGAGTATCCAGACTTTGGCTTGCAAGCAGAAGTCTATCATCATACAGAATTGTTAGCTCAGTGGGTGAAAGAAGGACGCTTAAAACCTGTTCACGCTATTGAGGAAACAGTTACGTACCATGATTCCTGTTATTTAGGAAGATACAACGAAGTATACGAAGCGCCACGCGATATTTTGAAAGCAATTCCTGGTGTGAATCTTGTAGAAATGGCACGTAACCGTGAAACAGGAATGTGTTGTGGCGCAGGTGGTGGCTTAATGTGGATGGAAGAGACAGCAGGTTCACGTATTAACGTTGCTCGTACAGAACAAGCGCTAGCTGTGCAACCATCCATTATCGGTACAGGTTGTCCATATTGCTTAACGATGATTAGTGATGGGACGAAAGCGAAAGAAGTAGAAGAGCAGGTTCAAACTCTTGATGTAACAGAGATTTTAGAACGCTCTGTTATCGGACAGAAGAAAGAAGCAATGTAATCTGCAAGCATGAATACAACTTTAGAGAGAGGTGCAATCATTGCACCTCTTCTCAACGTAACAATACCGAGCGAGCGCTCGGTGCTAAAAAAAGAGATGGGGGAAATAGATATGAGTAAAACAGTTATTTTAAGTGCCGCAAGAACACCGGTTGGGAAATTTGGAGGATCTTTAAAAGACGTGAAAGCAACAGAACTTGGGGGAATTGCAATTAAAGCAGCGCTTGAAAGAGCAAACGTTTCTGCTAATGATGTTGAAGAAGTTATATTCGGAACGGTTATTCAAGGTGGACAGGGACAAATTCCATCACGCCAAGCTGCGAGGGCTGCTGGAATTCCTTGGGAAGTGCAGACGGAAACAGTGAATAAAGTTTGTGCATCAGGGCTTCGTGCGGTTACGTTAGCGGATCAAATTATCCGTACTGGCGATCAATCACTTATTGTAGCTGGTGGTATGGAGTCGATGAGTAACAGTCCTTACATTTTACGCGGAGCAAGATGGGGATACAGAATGGGGAACAACGAAGTAGTTGATTTAAACGTTGCTGACGGTTTAACATGCGCATTTTCAGGTATACACATGGGTGTTTATGGCGGAGAAGTTGCGAAGGAAGATGGAATCTCTCGCGAAGCACAAGATGAATGGGCATATCGTAGCCATCAACGTGCGGTGTCAGCGCATAAAGAAGGACGTTTTGAAGAGGAAATTGTGCCAGTAACGATTCCGCAAAGAAAAGGCGATCCGATTGTCGTTGCAAAAGATGAGGCGCCACGTGAAGATACAACGATTGAAAAATTAGCGAAATTAAAACCTGTATTTGATAAGACGTCAGCAGTGACAGCGGGAAATGCACCAGGACTAAATGATGGTGGTGCTGCACTTGTACTAATGAGCGAAGACAGAGCAAAGCAAGAGGGAAGAAAACCATTAGCGACAATTTTGGCACATACAGCAATTGCAGTGGAGTCTAAAGATTTCCCAAGAACGCCAGGTTATGCAATTAACGAATTGTTGAAAAAAACAGGCAAGACAATTGAAGATATCGATTTATTCGAGATTAATGAAGCATTTGCAGCGGTAGCAATTGCAAGTACAGAGATTGCAGGAATTGACCCAGACAAATTGAATGTAAATGGCGGCGCAGTGGCAATGGGACATCCGATTGGAGCAAGTGGAGCGCGTATTATCGTTACACTTATCCATGCACTGAAGCAGCGTGGCGGCGGAATTGGAATTGCTTCTATTTGTAGCGGTGGCGGTCAAGGTGACGCAATTATGATTGAAGTTCGTTAATTTACGTGTAGGTGATTATTGATTTATTAACAATTTATATTAAGGGGGAAGAAAGAATGGGTGTACAAAAAATAGTTGTAATTGGTGCGGGACAAATGGGATCGGGAATTGCGCAAGTATGTGCAATGGCAGGATATGATGTGAAGGTACAAGATTTAAAACAAGAGCAATTAGATAGAGGATTGGCTATTATTACGAAAAATTTAGCGCGCCAAGTAGAAAAAGGACGCATGAAGGAAGAAGAGAAGGAAGCAACGTTAAATCGCCTTACAGTAACGCTTAATTTAGATTGTGTAAAGGAAGCGGATCTTATTATTGAAGCAGCTGTTGAGAAAATGGATATTAAAAAGAAAATCTTTGCGAATCTAGATGAAATTGCTCCAGATCACGCAATTTTAGCGACGAATACGTCATCTCTGCCAATTACAGAAATTGCAGCGGTAACGAAACGTCCAGAGAAAGTAATCGGTATGCACTTTATGAATCCGGTTCCGGTTATGAAGCTTGTTGAAATTATTCGTGGTTTGGCTACAGATGATGTGGTATATGAAACGATTGAGGATATTACGAAGAAAATTGGGAAAGTACCAGTTGAAGTAAATGATTTCCCAGGGTTCGTATCGAACCGTATTTTATTACCAATGATTAACGAGGCGATTTATACGTTATATGAAGGTGTAGCGACGAAAGAAGCGATTGATGAAGTAATGAAACTCGGTATGAATCATCCGATGGGGCCTTTAACGCTTGCTGATTTTATCGGTTTAGATACATGTTTATACATTATGGAAGTGTTGCATGAAGGCTTAGGTGATAGTAAATATCGCCCATGTCCATTACTACGTAAGTACGTAAATGCAGGATGGTTAGGACGTAAAACAGGTCGTGGTTTCTACGTTTACGAATAAATTCCCCTTTGTTACAAAATAGTGGTCTTACCAAATTATTAAAAGGATATATAGCAAATGGAGGCGGAGTATATGAACTTTCGTTTTAATGAAGAGCAGCAAATGATGAGGAAAATGGTTCGAGATTTTGCACAGAAGGAAATAGCACCCTTTGTTCCGAGTATGGAACAAGGGGTGTTCCCAAAAGAGATTTTGCAGAAGATGGGTGAGCTTGGATTAATGGGAATTCCAGCGCCTGCAAAATACGGCGGTGCAGAAATGGATTTTATTTCTTACATTTTAGCAATTGAAGAAATCTCAAAGGTGAGTGCGACAGTTGGTGTAATTTTAGCTGTACATACGTCAGTTGGAATGAACCCGATTTTATATTTCGGAACAGAAGAACAGAAGCAGAAATATGTTTCTAAACTTGCGACTGGTGAATATTTAGGTGCATTTGCATTAACAGAACCAAATGCAGGATCAGATGCAGGGAGTTTGAAATCAAGAGCTGTAAAGAAAGGCGATCACTACATTATTAATGGATCGAAAGTATTTATTACAAATGGCGGCGAAGCAAGTACATACATTGTATTCGCTTCTACAAATCCAGAGGCAGGAAAAAGTGGGATTTCTGCATTTATAGTAGAGAAAGATACACCGGGCTTAATTATTGGCAAAGATGAGCATAAAATGGGACTTCTCGGTTCTCGTACTGTACAACTTACGTTCGAAGATATGAAGGTACCAGCTGAGAATTTACTTGGTGAAGAAGGACAAGGATTTAAGGTAGCGATGGCAAATTTAGATGTTGGACGAATTGGAATTGGTGCACAGGCTTTAGGAATCGCTGAAGCAGCGCTTGCATGTGCAATTGATTATGCGAAAGAACGTGAGCAATTCGGAAAGCCAATTGCGGCGCAGCAAGGGATTGGCTTCAAACTTGCAGATATGGCAACTAGTGTAGAGGCAGCGCGATTACTCGTATATAGAGCAGCATCGCTAAGAGCGCAAGGATTACCGTGCGGTAAAGAAGCATCTATTGCGAAGTTGTTCGCTTCTAAAATAGCTGTTGAAGTTGCGATTGAAGCGGTGCAAGTATTTGGTGGTTACGGTTATACGAAAGACTATCCAGTAGAACGATTTTTCCGTGATGCGAAAATCACGCAAATATATGAAGGAACGAGTGAAATACAAAAACTCGTTATTAGCCGAGCTTTATAAAAGAACTAGGGGGAGACGGGCATGCATTTTAAACTATCAGAAGAACATGAAATGATAAGAAAAATGGTTCGGGATTTTGCTAAGAACGAAGTAGCACCGACGGCAGCTGAGCGTGATGAAGAAGAGAGATTTGATCGTGCACTATTTGATCAAATGGCCGAGCTTGGTTTAACCGGCATTCCGTGGCCTGAAGAATACGGAGGAATTGGAAGCGATTACTTAGCATATGTAATTGCCATTGAAGAATTATCCCGCGTCTGTGCTTCTACAGGCGTAACATTGTCTGCACATACTTCACTTGCTGGTTGGCCCATTTTTAAATTTGGAACGGAAGAACAAAAACAAAAGTTTTTACGACCGATGGCAGAAGGAACGAAAATTGGCGCATACGGTTTAACGGAGCCAAGTTCTGGTTCAGATGCTGGCGGAATGAGGACAACTGCGAAACGAGATGGAGACCATTACATTTTAAATGGATCGAAAATATTTATTACAAATGGTGGCATTGCTGATATTTATGTTGTTTTTGCGTTAACTGATCCTGAATCGAAGCAGCGTGGCACGAGCGCGTTTATTGTAGAAAGTGATACACCAGGATTTTCAGTTGGGAAGAAGGAGAGTAAGTTAGGGATTCGCTCTTCACCAACAACTGAAATTATGTTTGAAGATTGCCGTATTCCTGTAGAGAACCTACTTGGGGAAGAGGGCCAAGGATTTAAAGTTGCGATGCAAACATTAGATGGTGGCCGTAATGGTATTGCGGCGCAAGCAGTTGGTATTGCACAAGGGGCTTTAGATGCTTCCGTAGAATATGCAAGAGAGCGTCATCAGTTTGGGAAGCCGATTGCGGCGCAGCAAGGAATTGGCTTTAAACTTGCAGATATGGCAACGGATGTGGAGGCGGCGCGTCTTCTAACATACCAAGCGGCTTGGCTTGAATCGGAAGGGCTTCCGTATGGGAAAGAGTCAGCGATGTCAAAGGTATTTGCAGGCGATACAGCGATGAAGGTGACGACTGAAGCGGTACAAGTATTTGGTGGTTACGGTTATACGAAAGATTATCCAGTAGAGCGTTATATGCGAGATGCAAAGATTACACAAATCTATGAAGGAACACAAGAGATTCAAAGGCTCGTAATTTCTCGTATGTTAACGAAGTAGGAGCAAAGGCGTAGGGATCTTCCTACGCTTTTTCCTTCCAAAAAATAATAGAGAGAGGTGAAGGGGATGGTTAAACATAATGTACATGCGTCCGTGAAAGATGAAAAATTAGTCGCGTTAAGGCGTGAACAAATGATTAAAGGTGCAGTGCAATTGTTTAAGCAAAAAGGATTTCCGCGTACAACAACGAGAGAGATTGCGAAGGCAGCTGGATTTAGTATCGGAACGCTTTATGAATACATTCGTACAAAAGATGATGTTTTGTATTTAGTTTGTGATAGTATTTATGAACATGTAAAGGAAAGATTAGAGGAAGTAGTTTGTACAGAAAAAGGGAGTATAGAAAGTTTAAAGATAGCAATAACGAATTACTTTAAAGTGATGGATGAATTGCAGGAAGAAGTATTAATAATGTATCAAGAGGTACGCTTTTTACCGAAAGAATCACTCCCGTACGTATTAGAAAAGGAGTTTCAAATGGTAGGAATGTTCGAGAATATTTTAGAACAGTGTACGGAAAATGGAACATTTACATTAAATAAAAAAGAAATACAGCTTCTTGCACATAATATTTTTATACAAGGACAGATGTGGGGATTTAGAAGATGGGCGCTGCAAAAACTATATACGCTCGAAGAATATACAGAAATGCAAATTAGGTATGTGTTACAAGGGGCCCATATGCTTCCGAAATAAAGAGTGGGCAAATTATAATTTTATTGCTATATAAAGTTTCACGTTTTTTTTGTAGCATATTTGTGCGACTTTTGTTTATAATGAATAGTATGGATTTTTTTAAGCAGACCGTTATATATAAGGTTATATTTGATGAAAGGAAGTGCCGCATAAGTGAATTTTAAGCAATATTCACCAGAAGAGCTAAAAGAATGTTCAATGATTGAAGTTGTACATAGCGTTTTAGGGGATAAAAAACAAGCAACGACATTCAACGAGTTGGTTCAAGAAATCGCTCAAGTGCTGGGACTATCTCAAGAGCAAGTTAATGCGAAACTCGCACAATTTTATACAGACTTAAACATCGATGGACGTTTCATTAATTTAGGAGAAAATCGTTGGGGGCTACGCAGCTGGTACCCATATGAGCAAATTGATGAAGAAATCTTGCCTCAACCAAAACCGAAGAAGAAACGTAAAGTTGAAGAAGACGGTTTTGACGACTACATTGAAGAAGATGAAGACTTCGACGATGCAGACGGAAATGAAGAAGATGTAGAAGATCTGGACAAGGTTCTTGAAGACGAAGACGGAGATGACGATGATCTTGATGATTTAGATGAAGATGAAGACGATGACTTCGCCGAAGAAGAACTTGAGTATGATGAAACTGAAGAAGAAGAAGAGGAAGAACTGTAGTTCTTGACTTTTCATTATCGTCCATGTAGAATCATTTTTGGGCTCTTTAAAAAAGGACGATAATACTTTTAAAGTGTAAATATAAAAGAAAATTGCTCCCTACTTATTACTTTATGTGATGAGGGGAGCAATTTTCTTTTTTGTTTTTTGTTTAGAAAATAAAAAGAGTCTAACAATAAGATGGATACAGTGTTATCTACATACGTTGCGCTTTGCAACGGTGATTATATAACAGCAAAATAGGAGGGAGCTTTTTCATGACTAAGTATATTTTTGTAACAGGCGGTGTAGTATCGTCTTTAGGAAAAGGTATTACAGCAGCATCTCTTGGAAGACTTTTAAAAAATCGTGGTTTAAACGTAACGATTCAAAAGTTTGATCCATACATTAACGTAGACCCAGGGACTATGAGCCCATACCAACACGGTGAGGTATTCGTAACAGATGATGGTGCAGAAACTGATTTAGACCTTGGTCACTATGAGCGTTTCATCGACATCAACTTAAACAAATACAGCAACGTAACAACAGGTAAAATTTACTCTTCAGTTCTTCAAAAAGAGCGTCGTGGTGAATACCTAGGAGGAACAGTTCAAGTTATTCCTCACATTACTAACGAAATTAAAGAGCGTGTATACCGTTCTGGTCGCGAAACAAACGCGGACGTTGTTATTACAGAAATTGGTGGAACTGTTGGTGACATCGAGTCTCTACCATTCTTAGAAGCAATTCGTCAAATTAAGAGCGACATCGGTCGTGACAATGTAATGTACATTCACTGTACGTTAATCCCGTACTTAAAAGCAGCGGGTGAAATGAAAACAAAACCAACGCAACATAGCGTTAAAGAGCTTCGTAGCTTAGGTATTCAACCAAATATTATCGTTGTTCGTACAGAATTGCCTGTTTCTCAAGATATGAAAGACAAGCTTGCATTATTCTGTGACATTGATACAAAAGCAGTTATCGAAGCACGCGATGCAGATACTTTATATGCGGTTCCATTATCTCTTCAAGAGCAAAATATGGACCAAATCGTTTGCGATCACTTAAAATTAGACAATCCAGCTGCGGATATGACAGAGTGGACTGCGCTAGTTGATAAAGTACGTAACCTTTCTAAGAAAACAAAAATCGCTCTTGTTGGTAAATACGTAGAGCTTCAAGATGCATACATTTCTGTTGTAGAAGCACTTCGTCATGCGGGTTATTCATTCGACACAGATGTAGAAGTGAAATGGGTAAACGCTGAGCACGTAACAGCAGAGAACGTACAAGAATTAGTTGGTGACACAGATGGTATCCTTGTACCAGGTGGCTTCGGCGATCGTGGTGTAGAAGGTAAAATCGTTGCAATTCAATATGCTCGTGAAAACAAAGTACCATTCTTAGGAATTTGCTTAGGTATGCAACTTGCATCAATCGAATTTGCACGTAACGTATTAGGATTAGAAGGAGCTAACTCTTCTGAAATTAATCCTGACACACCTTATGCAATCATTGACTTATTACCAGAACAAAAAGATGTAGAAGACTTAGGTGGTACACTTCGTCTTGGCCTATACCCATGTAAGCTTGCTGAAGAAACAAATGCTTACAGTGCTTACAATGAGCCGGTTGTATATGAGCGTCATCGTCATCGTTATGAGTTCAACAATCAATTCCGTCCGGATATGGAAAAAGAAGGATTTGTATTCTCTGGTACAAGCCCAGACGGTCGTCTAGTTGAAATCATTGAATTAAAAGATCACCCTTGGTTCGTGGCAGCACAGTTCCACCCAGAATTAGTTTCTCGTCCAAACCGTCCACAACCATTGTTCCATGACTTCGTAAGAGCTTCTATTACGAATAAAGAGAGCAAGTAATAAAAAAAGCGCCTGAAATAGGGCGCTTTTTTTAATATTCATTTAACATTTCATCGATTGTAAATTTGATCCCGTGATATGCAAATAAAGCTATCATTAAACTTGGGAATCCGTAACGATTGCCTTCATCGTCTGGAATAAGACCTTTTAACAGCTTTGTATCAATATGTACATCTGTATATTGTTCTAGTGATTCAGTACCTTCTTGAATAGCAGAGATGCCGACGATAGAGTGTCCATCTGCTTGAAGTTTTTTTGCCATTGCTACAACTTCTTCATCTGTTGAAAAACGGCTAATAAGAAGTACACGATCTGCAGAAGTTACTTCTACTTCTTTACCATTTTCAAATAATCGTTTTGCTTGCTTCATTGGTTCAGCACCAAATAGTGCTTCAGCAACAACGCCCTCCATTTCATTTGTACCATGTAAATAAATGAAACCTTCGCCAACTAATGCTTGAGCAAGTAGACGGGCGCTATCTTCTATATTCATTTCCTCTTTCTGAGAAACTCTGGAGAAATAACCACTTAATTGAGTTGAAAAAATTTTTAACATAATGTTACTCCCTTCGTACATGATTACCGGCTTTCATTATAGTTTATTTTTTTAGAAAGGTGAAATCGAAGGGTAGCATAACAAAATAGGAAACGGTAAAATAAGAAAGAATAGGAAGGAATTTGCCAAAGAATAGCGAAAATTAATCGTTAAGATATAAGAAGCTTTAAATCTTGTACTTACACAGAAAGGTTGGGAGTTATGGAAGGGAAAATTTTAATCGTTGATGATCAATATGGCATTCGTGTGTTATTACATGAAGTGTTCCAAAAAGAAGGTTATCAGACATTCCAAGCAGCAAATGGATTTCAAGCTTTAGATATCGTGAAAAAGGATAATCCAGATTTAGTAGTGTTAGATATGAAAATTCCAGGTATGGATGGTATAGAGATTTTAAAGCATGTAAAGGAAATTGATGAGAGTATTAAAGTAATTTTAATGACTGCTTATGGGGAGCTTGATATGATCCAAGAAGCAAAAGATTTAGGAGCTTTAATGCACTTTGCTAAACCGTTTGATATTGATGAGATTCGTCAAGCAGTGAGAGATCAGCTTGCTGTAGAGGCGTAAAAAATGAATTTTTTATAAAAAATATGGAAAAAAGCGTTTACATGGACTATTGAGCAGGTGAATACGGTTGAGTTTTTGAGTACAAGTTGTTATCCTATTGAGTGTAGAAAAAAGTCCGGTATGTAAATATACATATTTTACCTTATTCTGGTCATACTACCAGCGATAAGAACTTATCGGATACAAAAAACGTTTTTTAGGAGGATTCACCATGCCTTTAGTTTCTATGAAAGAAATGCTAAACAAAGCACTAGAAGGAAAATACGCAGTTGGTCAATTCAACATGAACAACTTAGAGTGGACTCAAGCTATCTTAGCTGCTGCGGAAGAAGAAAAATCTCCTGTAATCCTAGGTGTATCTGAGGGTGCAGCTCGTCATATGACTGGTTTCAAAACAGTTGTAGCTATGGTTAAAGCTTTAATCGAAGAAATGAACATCACTGTTCCTGTAGCGATTCACCTTGACCATGGTTCAAGCTTCGAAAAATGTAAAGAAGCAATCGATGCAGGTTTCACATCTGTAATGATCGACGCTTCTCACCACCCATTTGAAGAAAACGTTGAAACTACTAAAAAAGTAGTAGAATACGCACACGCTCGTAACGTATCTGTTGAAGCTGAGCTTGGAACAGTTGGCGGACAAGAAGACGACGTAATCGCTGAAGGCGTAATTTACGCTGACCCAGCAGAGTGTAAGCACCTTGTTGAAGCAACAGGTATCGATTGCCTAGCTCCAGCTTTAGGTTCTGTACACGGTCCTTACAAAGGTGAGCCTAACTTAGGATTCGCTGAAATGGAACAAGTTCGTGACTTCACTGGCGTACCTTTAGTATTACACGGTGGTACTGGTATCCCAACTGCTGATATCGTAAAAGCTATCTCTTTAGGTACTTCAAAAATTAACGTAAACACTGAGAACCAAATCGAGTTTACAAAAGCTGTTCGTGAAGTATTAAGCAAAGACCAAGAAGTTTACGATCCTCGTAAATTTATTGGACCTGGCCGCGACGCTATTAAAGCAACTGTTGCTGGTAAAATGCGTGAATTCGGTTCTAACGGTAAAGCGTAAGAATAAAATTCCGTTTTGGAAACCGTCTAGTCTTTTAGACGGTTTCCTTTCGTTGTATAATGAAAGCGTGAACAAGTCTAAAGATTTTCATCATTTTGTTTTTGAAATAGAAAATAATGTGCATAGTCCTATTAAATAAATGTGATAACGTATCTAAATTGATAAAGAAAATTCGATGAATAGTTAATCTTTATCTAGTCGTACTACAGGAGAAATGAAGATAATGGTTTCCTATTTATTGAGTGTTAGGGTGGAAAGAGTGATTGAGATTCTTAAGGGGAGCTTTCTATAAAGATATAGAAAGTAAATACATTCACAAGAAGGGAGCTCAATATGGAAAAATTGCTAATTGAAGGCGGAAGAGCTTTAAATGGAACAATTCGAGTGAGTGGTGCAAAGAATAGCGCCGTTGCACTAATTCCAGCGACAATTTTAGCAGATACTCCAGTAACTATTGGTGGTGTCCCTAATATTTCGGACGTGAAAATGTTAGGCGACTTGCTAGAGGAAATTGGAGGAAGAGTAACTTATGGACAGGAGGAAGAGATGGTAGTCGATCCTTCTAACATGGTTGCAATGCCTTTACCGAATGGAAAAGTGAAAAAATTGCGTGCTTCTTATTATTTAATGGGCGCGATGCTTGGCCGTTTTAAAAAAGCTGTTATTGGGCTTCCAGGTGGATGTCATTTAGGACCGAGGCCAATTGATCAGCATATTAAAGGGTTCGAAGCGTTAGGTGCACATGTTACGAACGAACAGGGTGCGATTTATTTAAGAGCAGATGAATTGCGCGGTGCACGTATTTATTTAGATGTTGTTAGTGTAGGAGCTACAATTAATATTATGCTAGCAGCTGTGCGAGCGAAAGGTAGAACTGTTATTGAAAACGCAGCGAAAGAACCAGAGATTATTGATGTAGCTACATTGTTAACAAGTATGGGGGCACGTATTAAAGGTGCTGGTACAGATGTAATCCGAATTGATGGTGTGGATTCATTGCACGGTTGTCACCATACGATCATTCCGGATCGTATTGAAGCGGGTACGTATATGATTTTAGGAGCTGCATCAGGAGGAGAAGTAACGGTTGATAATGTTATTCCTCAGCATTTAGAGTCAGTTACAGCGAAGTTAAGAGAAGCTGGTGTCCAAGTTGAAACGAACGATGACCAAATTACAGTGAACGGTAATAGAAAGTTAAAAGTAGTTGATATAAAAACACTTGTATATCCAGGATTCCCAACAGATTTACAACAACCATTTACGACGCTTTTAACAAAGGCGCACGGAACGGGTGTTGTAACGGATACGATTTACGGCGCACGCTTTAAACACATTGATGAATTACGTCGTATGAATGCACAAATTAAAGTAGAAGGTCGTTCTGCAATTGTAACTGGTCCTGTTTTATTGCAAGGTGCAAAGGTGAAAGCGAGTGATTTACGAGCTGGAGCGGCCCTTGTTATTGCGGGGTTAATGGCGGATGGAATTACAGAAGTAACCGGACTTGAGCATATTGATCGAGGCTATGAAAATATAGTAGACAAGCTTAAGGGCCTTGGCGCAAACATTTGGCGAGAACAAATGACAAAGCAAGAAATTGAAGAGATGAAGAACGCATAAGTGATACTTCCGCAAGGGGGAAGCGAAGCATCACTACTTGCGGAAGTACACTTTTATAGAAAAACACGGTTCACAAAATACGGCAGAAATATAAAGACTTAAAGGAGAGGGATTATTGTGGAAAGAAGTTTATCTATGGAGTTAGTACGTGTAACAGAGGCTGCAGCTTTATCATCAGCGCGTTGGATGGGACGCGGGAAAAAGGATGAAGCAGACGGTGCAGCAACATCAGCTATGCGTGACGTATTTGATACGATTCCGATGAAAGGTACAGTTGTTATTGGTGAAGGTGAGATGGATGAAGCACCAATGCTGTATATCGGAGAAAAATTAGGTACAGGATATGGTCCACGTGTAGACGTTGCAGTTGATCCTTTAGAAGGGACAAACATCGTGGCAGCTGGTGGGTGGAATGCTCTTGCTGTTATTGCAATTGCAGATCACGGTAATTTGTTACATGCTCCTGACATGTACATGGATAAAATCGCGGTTGGCCCAGAAGCAGTTGGGGCGGTCGATATTGATGCGCCTATTATCGATAACTTACGTGCAGTTGCGAAAGCGAAAAATAAAGATATTGAAGATGTTGTAGCGACAGTTTTAAACCGTCCACGTCATCAAGCAATTATTGAAGAAATTCGTAAAGCTGGTGCTCGCATTAAATTGATTAATGATGGAGACGTAGCTGGCGCAATCAATACTGCATTTGATCGTACAGGTGTAGATATTTTATTCGGCTCTGGTGGAGCACCTGAGGGTGTATTAGCAGCAGTTGCACTAAAATGTTTAGGTGGAGAGATTCACGGAAAACTATTACCACAAAACGAAGCTGAATTGGCGCGTTGTAAAAAAATGGGCATTGAAGATATAAATCGTATCCTGCGTATGGAAGACTTAGTAAAAGGTGACGATGCAATCTTTGCAGCAACAGGCGTAACAGATGGTGAACTATTACGCGGCGTTCAATTTAAAGGTAGCGTAGGAACAACACAATCCCTTGTTATGCGCGCAAAATCAGGTACAGTACGCTTCGTAGACGGACGTCATAGTTTGAATAAAAAACCAAACTTGGTTATTAAATAAAAAGCGTAAGCAACTCGTTCAGAATGGGAGGGGGATGGAACTTCTGGCGTAGAGGCGCTTTTTGCCTCGTAGGAAGAAGTGAAGCCACCGACCATTCTAGTTGCTGGAGCTGGATTAAATAAAAGGTGGAAGCAGCTCGCTCAGAATCGCAGGGCATTGGAACTATCGACCTTGAAGCGCTTTTTGCTTCGAGTGAGAAAGTGAAATGACCGGGGATTTTAGCTGCTGGAACTGGACTAAGTAAAAGCGTAAGCAGCTTGCTCAGAAGGGGAAGGCATTGGAGCTCTCGACCATTCTAGCTACTGGAACTAGGTTAAATAAAAGCGAAGACAAATTTTCTTGTCTTCGCTTCTTGTATTTGTGTTCCAACGTATTGATTAAAACTAGATAAAAGGGTTACAATAGTGAATATTACCCTACTTGAACTTATTGCCTTTCATTATTAATTATTTGCCTTCCGTATTTTTTCCCTTTACCCATGTGAAAAGAGAATAACGTTAAAGTGTGGTGTCTGAATGAATTTGTCAATTGCAGCATTAGAAAACATGAAATTAAAAGAGTTATACGAGCTTGCGAAAGAATTTAAGATTTCGTATTATAGCAAATTAACGAAAAAAGAGTTAATCTTCGCTATCCTAAAAGCTCGAGCAGAAAAAGAAGGTTTCTTCTTCATGGAAGGCGTATTAGAAATTATTCAATCAGAAGGATTTGGATTCCTACGTCCTATCAACTATTCTCCAAGCTCAGAAGATATTTATATCTCAGCTTCGCAAATCCGTCGTTTCGATTTACGTAATGGAGACAAGGTTTCTGGTAAAGTACGACCTCCGAAAGAAAATGAACGCTATTTTGGATTGTTACAAGTTGAAGCTGTAAACGGAGATGATCCAGAGTCAGCAAAAGAGCGTGTGCATTTCCCTGCATTAACACCATTATACCCAGATCGCCAAATGAAATTGGAAACGGAACCGAAAAAGTTACCGACACGCATCATGGATTTAATCGCACCAGTTGGATTTGGACAACGTGGTTTAATTGTCGCGCCTCC
The DNA here is from genome assembly GCF_007678085.1 of Bacillus cereus. GTDB lineage: Bacteria > Bacillota > Bacilli > Bacillales > Bacillaceae_G > Bacillus_A > Bacillus_A cereus_BE. The sequence continues at coordinate 183,591 of NZ_VEDW01000005.1, forward strand.
AAAGGCTGGTAAAACTAGTCTATTAAAAGAAATCGCACACAGTGTTACAACAAATCATCCGGAAGCTGAATTAATTGTACTGCTAATTGATGAGCGTCCAGAGGAAGTAACAGACATTGAACGTTCTGTTAAAGGTGATGTTGTAAGCTCTACTTTTGATGAAGTACCAGAAAATCATATTAAAGTAGCGGAACTTGTGTTAGAACGTGCAATGCGTCTTGTAGAGCACAAAAAAGATGTTATCATTTTAATGGATAGTATTACCCGTTTAGCGCGAGCTTACAACCTTGTTATTCCGCCAAGTGGTAGAACATTATCGGGTGGTATCGACCCAGCTGCCTTCCATAGACCGAAGCGTTTCTTTGGAGCTGCACGTAATATTGAAGAAGGCGGTAGCTTAACAATTTTAGCAACAGCGCTTGTTGATACAGGATCTCGTATGGACGATGTAATTTACGAAGAATTTAAAGGAACTGGAAATATGGAACTTCACTTAGATCGTTCATTAGCTGAGCGTCGTATCTTCCCGGCAATTGATATTCGCCGTTCTGGTACACGTAAGGAAGATCTATTAATTCCGAAAGAACATTTAGACAAGCTATGGGGTATTCGTAAAACAATGCGCGATACACCAGACTTTGTCGAAGGTTTCTTACGTAAACTTCGTCAAACAAAGACAAATGAAGAATTTTTACAAAACATTGTTGCAGATTCAAAAAGATATGTAACAACGAAGTAAAGGGAAAAGATTGGGACTCGCTTATTTTGTGGTAAGCGAGTTTTTTATGTTTTTTAGGTGATGTTAAAGAGAGATGAGTGGAAGAATATTAGTTAATCATAGCCGGATGGGCTGTCTCCACTTTAAGATAATATCCAGCTCCAGCGGCTAGAATCTCCGGTCATTTCGCTCTCTCGCATGAAGCAAAAAGCGCTTCAAGATCGAGAGCTCCAAATAGCCTGCGATTCTGAACGAGCCGCTTCTGCTTTTAAAATGTATCCAGTTCCGACGGCTAGCTCTTCGTGTCTAAGAACCTCCCGCATTAAAGGTAAAAAGCACCTTTTATGCGAGAGAACCTTAGCCAGTCAGAGCTGAACAAGCCGTCTCCACTTTAAATTTAAAAAGACAAAAACAGGTAGTTGCAAAATGAAGTTAGCCTTGTTATAATTTCATCATATGTGTTTCATCAATATAGTTGTGTATGCAGCTGAAGATGAAAAACTCTGTTTCGAAAATGATTCAGGGCGGAAGGAGATGAAAAGAATGAAAGCAGGAATTCACCCAGATTACAAGAAAGTTGTATTCATGGACACAAACACAGGCTTCAAATTCTTAAGCGGATCTACTAAAGGATCTAACGAAACTGTTGAGTGGGAAGATGGTAACACTTATCCATTACTAAAAGTTGAGATCAGTTCTGATTCTCACCCATTCTACACTGGACGTCAGAAGTTTGCTACTGCAGACGGACGCGTTGACCGCTTCAATAAGAAATACGGTCTTAAGTAATAAAAACATAAAACAGGCAAGTGTATGTATTCGCTTGTCTGTTTTTTTTGCGAAAATATTATACCTTTACCCTACTTTTAAGTAAAAGTAGATGAAAGGAGAGCTTCATGTACTTAATAAATCAGAACGGTTGGATTGAAGTGATTTGCGGTAGTATGTTTTCTGGCAAATCAGAAGAGCTTATCCGCCGTGTGCGCCGTACACAATTTGCGAAACAACATGCAATTGTATTTAAACCATGTATTGATAATCGCTATAGTGAAGAAGACGTTGTATCACATAACGGATTAAAGGTAAGAGCAGTTCCTGTTTCAGCGTCAAAAGATATATTTGAGCATATCACTGAAGAGATGGATGTAATTGCAATCGATGAGGTGCAATTCTTTGATGGGGACATTGTGGAAGTGGTGCAAGTATTGGCAAATCGTGGCTATCGTGTCATTGTAGCTGGTTTAGACCAAGATTTCCGTGGTCTACCATTTGGACAAGTTCCTCAGCTGATGGCGATTGCTGAACATGTAACAAAACTACAAGCAGTATGTTCTGCATGCGGATCTCCGGCAAGTCGTACACAACGATTAATTGATGGAGAACCAGCGGCATTTGATGATCCGATTATTTTAGTTGGGGCTTCAGAATCTTATGAACCACGCTGTCGTCATTGTCATGCAGTTCCTACAAACAAAGATAAGTAAAACTCGCTGCGCAAGGCGGGTTTTTTTCAGAATTGAGAGTATGAGCGGTGTGAGCCGCTTGCGCTTTTAAATATATCTAGTTCCGGTGGCTAGCTCTTCGTTTCTAAGAACCTCCTGCACGAGAAGACAAAAAGCGTCTTCTGTGCAAGAGAACCTTAGCCAGTCAGAGCTGAGTGAGCCACCTCCACTTTTAAATATAATTTGCGTTTTTTTGAGTAAGTACCATATACTATTTGTATTAGATACTAGGATGTAGAGGTGAATGATGTGTTAGATCGTTTGCAAGCTGTAGAAAATCGTTATGAGAAGTTAAATGAATTGTTAAGCGACCCAGAGGTTATTAGCGATACAAATAAGCTTCGTGAGTATTCAAAGGAACAGTCTGATATACAGGAAACGGTAGAAGTGTATCGTGAGTATAAAGATGTTCGTGAGCAATTAAAAGATGCGAAAGCAATGTTAGAAGATAAGTTAGACGCAGAAATGCGTGAAATGGTAAAAGAAGAGGTTTCTGAGTTAGAGTCACAAGATAAAACATTATCAGAGCGTCTGAAAATTTTACTTGTTCCAAAAGACCCTAATGATGATAAGAACGTTATCGTTGAGGTTCGTGGAGCTGCTGGTGGCGACGAGGCTGCTTTATTTGCTGGTGACTTATACCGTATGTATAGCCGTTACGCTGAGGTGCAAGGCTGGAAAACGGAGATTATTGAGGCTAGCTATACAGAGTTAGGCGGATATAAAGAGATTATCTTTATGATTAACGGTAAAGGTGCGTTCGCGAAGCTGAAATTCGAGAATGGTGCTCACCGTGTACAACGTGTTCCTGAAACGGAATCTGGCGGACGTATTCATACATCTACAGCAACTGTAGCTGTATTACCAGAGGCAGAAGAAGTAGAAATTGACATTCATGAGAAAGATGTTCGTGTTGATACATTCGCTTCTAGTGGACCTGGTGGACAGAGCGTTAATACAACGATGTCAGCAGTACGTTTAACGCATTTACCGACTGGTGTAGTTGTATCGTGTCAGGATGAGAAATCACAAATTAAGAATAAAGAAAAAGCGATGAAAGTATTACGCGCACGTGTTTATGATAAGTTTAGACAAGAAGCACAAGCTGAGTATGATCAAAACCGTAAACAAGCTGTTGGTACGGGTGATCGTTCAGAGCGTATTCGTACGTATAACTTCCCGCAAAACCGTGTTACAGACCATCGAATCGGCTTAACGATTCAAAAGCTAGATCAAATCTTACAAGGTAAGTTAGATGATTTCATCAATGCCTTAGTGATGGAAGATCAGGCTCAAAAGATGGAGGCAGCTGAGTAATGCGTGTCTATGAAGCCCTGAAATGGGCTTCTTCTTTTTTACAGGAAAATGGACGAGATGAAAATGCGGGAGAAATTGTCCTTTGTCATGTATTAAAGGTGAATAGAACTGGATTGTTGATGAATATGCGTGAGGAAATAACTGCAGAACAAGAAACAAGTTTTACAGAGTTTATCCACAAGCATGTAGAAGGTATTCCTATTCAATATATGATTGGTTATGAAATGTTTTATGGCCGATCGTTCTTTGTGAATGAAGAAGTATTAATACCAAGACCGGAAACAGAAGAGCTTATAGTGGGAGTATTAGAAAGAATCGAGCGCCATTTTGGTGATGAGAAACTACATGTAGCAGATATCGGTACAGGTAGCGGAGCGATTTCGATTACGCTTGCTTTAGAAAATAAAAATCTTCATGTGTATACGGTAGATATTGCGCAGGAGTCGATTGAGGTTGCAAAAGAAAATGCAAAAACTTTGGGCGCAGAAGTAACGTTCTATCACGGTGACTTATTATCACCATTTCATAAAACAGGTCAAAAGTTAGACGTTGTTGTTTCAAATCCTCCGTATATACCGGAAGAGGATTGGCGTGGCCTTTCTCCTGTGGTGAAAGAGCATGAGCCAAAGAGAGCACTTGTTGGTGGTGAAGACGGATTAGATTTCTATCGCCGTTTTATGGAAGAGTTGCCGAATGTGTTGCAGAAGAAAGCAATTGTGGCATTTGAAGTTGGAGTGGGGCAAGGTGAGGACGTGAAAGAGCTGTTACAACAAGCTTTTCCTCATGCTTATGTTGAGGTTGTTTTTGATATTAATGGAAAAGACCGTATGGTATTTGCAGAGATGGAGTAAGGTTCACACCTTACTCTATTTTTTTGTGGAAAAATTCATATAGATTTTGAATTTAATAGTTTAGAAAGATGAAAGTCTGTCCACACTGTTTGTAGAAGGGACGGTGGAGGAAATGAAAAAACAAGTTATTGCTTATCTTCTTCTATTATTAATTGGTGCACAGTTGCTTGTGCAGTTTGGATATATGAAAGCTGATGCGAAAGGGCCTTCAGTTATTCCGAAAGAGGCCGTTCGATTACGGATTTTAGCAAATAGTGATTCAGATAAAGATCAGGAGTTAAAGCGCAAAGTACGTGATGAAGTAAAAGCACAAATTGATGGATGGGTAGCGGATTTAACTTCATTTGAAGAGGCGCGTAAAGTCATTCAAAGTCATATTCCAGAAATCGAAAAAACAGTGGCAAATACGTTGAAAAAAGAAGGTAGTAAAGATTCATTTCAAGTGAAATTCAGTAAGAATGTAAAGTTTCCGACAAAGGTATATGGGAATTTTATTTACCCGGCAGGAGAATATGAGGCGGTATTGATTACAATTGGTGAAGGTGAAGGGGCAAACTGGTGGTGTGTATTATTTCCGCCGATGTGTTTCTTAGATTTTTCAAGTGGTACAGCTGTAAGGAAAGAAGAACATGTTGTGAAGGCTGAATCTCCTGAAGAGGAGCGGGTAAAACCATTAGATGAAGAAGAAGTAGGTCCAGAAGAGAAAAAAGAGGATGAGGTGAAAGAAGAGAAAGTTGTAAAGCAGAAAGTCGTAAACAAAGTAACAGCTTCTGAAAAGAAAGTAGTAAAAAATGAAACGAAAGTAGAAGAACAACCTGTAAGTAAAGAAGAAACAAAAACTGTGGAAAAAGTGGAGAAACCTGTGGAACAAAAGCAAGAAAAACAAAATGAGTATGTAAAAGTAGAGGAGGAAGAAGAAAAGCCAGAAGTGAAGTTATTTATTGTAGAGGCTTTTACATCTTTATTCTCTAAATAGTACTATTAGTAGGTCCCTTCTCATATATAAAAAAGAGGAGGGATTTACTATGAAGAAAGTATATTTTGCGACGAAAGCAGATGTGGAAAGATTGCATTCTTTTTTCGGACAAGCTAATAAAAAAGATGATAAAATAAATGAGTTGTACGCGCAATTTATGATTTTGGAAGAGGCGGAAGAAATACGGGCTGTCATCGGATATGAACAAAGTGAAGAACACGCACTGATTCGTTCTTGTTTATTCACACCTAATGTGGATAAACAGACTTTCTTATATTTTTTTGAAATGTTTTTGCAGTATATGAAAGAAAAAAATATTCGACAATTGTACTTACTAACAAATCATCCACAATCTATAACAATCTTTCAGTTTTTTGACTTTGTTACTATAGAGAAAGAAAACGTACCTGAGGGAATTCGACAGTTAGAACACTTTTGTAAAAATATAAAAGAGCCAAATGCAATAATACTAAATTGTCAGCTATTCACAAAGTTATCCACGGATTAATTAGGTTTATCCACATTTTGTGGATAAACCTTGTTTGTCTTTTGGATAAATCTCATAGTAAACTAAAAATAGACAAGTATTTCAGGGTAGAAAAGGACGTGGGAAAAAATGCATACAAATATGTGGGTTGTGGATAATGTTGTGGAAAGAAAAAAATATTATCCACAGTTACAAGAAGCAGCAAAATTATTAAGGGAAAACGAGGCGATTGCCTTCCCTACCGAAACGGTATATGGATTAGGTGCAAACGCGATGAATGATGAAGCAATCGCGAAAATTTTTGAAGCGAAAGGAAGACCGAGTGATAATCCACTGATTGTCCACATCGGTACAAAATCACAGTTGGACGGGATTGTGAAAGAAATTCCGCCCGTTGCAGAGAAATTAATGGAGCACTTTTGGCCAGGCCCGTTAACAATTATTTTACCTAGAAAAGAAGGTATTTCAGAGAAGGTGACGGCAGGACTTAATACGGTTGGAGTAAGAATGCCTGATCATCCAGTAGCGCTTGCTCTTATTGAAGAGGCAAATGTACCTGTTGCAGCACCGAGTGCGAATCGTTCTGGTCGTCCAAGTCCGACGTTAGCGTCTCACGTATATGAAGATTTAAATGAGAAAATTGCAGGTATTGTAGATGGTGGTGCAACAGGAGTAGGTGTTGAATCGACTGTAATTGATTGTACGAGCGCTGTTCCAACGATATTACGTCCAGGTGGGATTACGAAAGAACAATTGGAAGCGGTGATTGGTACTGTTTCTTTAGATCCGGCTTTAAAGGATGAGAAGGAAAAACCGAAATCACCTGGAATGAAATATACACATTATGCACCGAAAGCGCCACTGAGTATTGTGGAAGGTTCACGTGAATTTATTCAACGCCTTGTGGATGAGAAGAAAGAAGAAGGGTTCAAAGTAGGTGTATTAACGACAGAAGAGTATCAGCATGTATATAGCACGGATGTTGTCTTGTCTTGTGGTGTTCGAAGCGATTTAGCAAGCGTTGCGACTAAATTATATGATGTACTGAGAACGTTTGATGCAAGTGAAGTAGATGTTATTTTTAGTGAATCATTCCCGAATGAAGGAATAGGGAATGCCATTATGAATCGCTTAACGAAAGCGGCAGGCCATCAAATTATTACTGAATGATAAGGTACGATTAGCAAACAGAATATTTCTCCTCGGATAAGCATATTTTGAAGTAGCACGTCCGAGGAGGGGCATGAATGACGTTTGAACAGCTAATACCTTTAACAATTATGGCATTCGCCTTAGGGATGGATGCATTCTCGGTGAGTCTTGGTATGGGAATGATGACCTTAAAGGGAAGACAAATCCTGTATATCGGTATGACGATAGGGATATTTCATATTATCATGCCATTTATAGGGATGGTATTAGGTCGTTTTTTATCAGAGCAGTATGGGGATATTGCACATTTTGCAGGTGCTATTTTATTAATTGGACTAGGGTTCTATATTGTATATTCCTCTATTTTGGAGAATGAAGAGACTAGAACGGCCCCTATTGGAATTAGTTTATTCGTATTTGCATTTGGTGTTAGTATAGATAGTTTTTCAGTAGGCCTTAGTCTTGGTATTTACGGAGCGCAGACACTTATTACGATATTACTTTTTGGGTTTGTTAGTATGTTATTAGCGTGGCTTGGTTTATTAATTGGTAGGCATGCGAAAGATATGCTCGGCACATATGGCGAGATAGTAGGCGGTATCATTTTGGTTGGATTTGGATTATATCTCCTTTTTCCTATATAATTTTAAGGAGGAGGGCGTTATGAACAAGCTATTAGAATGGTATATTCGATTTGTAACTTTCTTTCCTAGATGGTTGCGACTGCTTATTATTTGGGGTATTATTTTGCAAATTTCAATTTTAGATTGGATGAAGTTAATTCGCGAATGGTAAGATAGCTCCTTTCTGTGCATAGTTTTATTTATACTATACTGATTGCACTAAAAAATTACACATATAGAAAGGATGAGATGAATGACGAGATTGAAGCAAGTTTTTGGTATTATTATTAGTTTTTTTGTATTTTGGTTTAGTATGCTTGGCGTACAAATGTTTGCTGAGTTTTTAGATATTGATTCATTGAAGTTTGTTGCGGGAAAAACGGAGGCAGCGCGTGCCTTTTATTCTCCATACCCGTTTTTAATTGTTTTTCTAATTACATTGCTTTCCCTATATTTCTTAGTAATTAAGCTTGGGAAACCGAAAAAAGAGAAAGTACCTACTTTAGAGGAGCAGAAGGAAGAGATATAAGGGGGATACTATGTCTAACATTTCTTTAGCAGAAGCTGTAAAATTAAAAAGTGTATTATCGAAAAGAATACATGAGTTAGAAGGAGAGATGAACCAAATTGGATTTGTTGAAATTGAAAAAGGTGATACACTTCCAAAACAGACGCGTACATTGATACAGGTTGAGCAGGAACTAGATGAAGTTCGCGCTGATTTTCGTCTTTTAGATAAATTGATGTATGAAGCTAATATCCAAAATGAAGTGAATTTCAATGGAGAGAATATAACGATTGTTGAAGCGATAGAACTTGCAACACAACTACGTGCAAAAGCTCGAAAGTGTAAAGAGTTTGGTGTGAGTAAGAAAGAAGAGCATGTATATTCTTACGGTGAAACATCGTCTCTTTTAAAAGTAGCGATGTTTGATCCTGAAGTATATCGTGTAAAAGGTTTAGAATTAGAGAGACAAGCTAATAGATTGTCCAATTTAATTAATGCGAAAAACTACGCGGTTGAACTAGACTTCGATGGTGAAAAATACTTTTAAACCTTGAAGTGGTGAGACTCCGCTTCAAGGCATAGAAGAAGACCACTTTTGTAAAATGAGATTTTGTGATGGCAAAGGGTACAACCAATCATCCAATAACCAATCACACTGTTACTTTTTACCGATGACCAATGATGGTAAAAGAGGTCGATGACCAAAATTGAAAAATTATTTTTCTTCTTCTATGAAAAGGCTGTACCAAATTATTTTGGTACAGCCTTTTGTATTTTACAGGTATTTTATTTTGAGTGAATTGCGTCCGCCTTTAGGGTGATATCCGGCTTCGGCGGTTAGAACCTCCAGTCATTTCGCTCTCTCGCTCGAAGCAAAAAGCGCTTCAAGGTCGAGAGCTTGAAGTGCCCTGCGATTCTGAACGAGCTGCTTCCACTTTTAAACAGGCCTTACCAATTCAAATTGTTCTCCTAGTTTTGCGTAGTTATGTCCTGCTAGACGGCTTACTGGTTTTAGTCCCTCTGCGTGAATGCGACCTTTTTCGTATAGGTGTTCTGCGACGTGGAAACGAACGACGCGTCCGATTAGTAAATCGCAAGCTGGTGAGTCTTCTGTTCCGCCAAGAGGGATTGCACGCTCTAGTACGCACTCCATTCGAATGTTTGCTTCTTTTACACCTGGAACGGAGATGACATCACTTTCAATTGGTGTTAGTTTCGCTAGTTCAATTTCACTTTCATTTGGCGGGAGGTTAGCTGCTGTTTCGTTAATTGCTTCTACGTAAGATTCATCAGAAATATGTACGACAAACTCACCTTTTTCAATTGCATTTCGAGAAGTGTCCTTTCTTTCTCCTGCTTTCCGTTGCACAGAAACTGAAATAAGTGGTGGATTTGCAGCGACGATGTTGAAATAACTATATGGTGCGCCGTTTAATATGCCGTCTTTTGTTACAGAAGTAACGAATGCGACAGGGCGTGGAATAATACTTCCTGTTAATAATTTGTAATTCTCTTTTTCCGTTTGTTCGTTTGGATTAATGGATAACATACTTAAAATCCCCTTTCTAAATATGACGACTTATTGTTTCTTTACAAGATGTTAGTGGAAAACTCCTGCTGAAAATAATATTTTTATTACATAAAAAGAACTTACTTCAATCGTAATGAAGTAAGTTCCGTTCAAATAATCTTGAATTCAAGATAAAAATTATAATAAAACGTATGCGCCAGGTCCGATTAAAGCTACGCCAATTGCAACAGCGATTAACATTAAGTTATATTCGTATCCGTTTTGTGTAACCCAGTAACCATTTTTTCCGTGAACAGTGAAGATTGCCATTAACATTGTTCCAACGATAAATAATGAACCGATTGCAGTGAAGATACCTGATGCGAATAAGAAACCACCTAATAATTCGGTTGCACCAGCCATAAACGCCATGAATACACCAGGGCGTAAACCAATTGATTCCATCCAGCCACCTGTTCCTTTTAAACCGTAACCGCCGAACCAACCAAATAATTTTTGAGCACCATGACCCATGAATGTAATACCTATAATAAGACGAATAATAAGAAGACCGAAATCCATCATTTTCAAAACCTCCAAAAAGTTATTAACTTACCTTATGTAAGTAATGATAAAATAGTTACTTACTTTAGTCGAGCGTATTTCGAAAAAAGTTTGAATAAAATTTTACAAATTAACAACAAAAAATAAAATGTAGTAAAGACCTCTAGACAAGTTGGGTAAAAAAAGAGAAAATATAAGTAGAAGTTAACTTCTTATTGTTATTCAGACAATCAGAATTGACTGGAATTTTGTGAGACGCTACAATAAGAGTCTAGTAGTAATGACGTAATTTATTTCGAAAGCGTTTTTACAGTATAATATTCGAAGTATGAGGTCTTACGTTTATTCAGATCTTTAATAGAGATTGCCCTATAAACTTTTAGGTAAATTATAAGGAGGACTATCCTATGTTTAAAAAATTATTCGGTCTTGGTTCAAAAACAAATGAAGAAACAATCGTAGCTCCATTAACTGGAGCAGTGAAAAATATTGAAGAAGTACCAGATCCAGTATTCGCTGGTCGTATGATGGGCGATGGTGTTGCAATTGATCCTACTGAAGGTGTAGTTGTATCTCCAGTTGATGGTGAAATCGTACAATTATTCCACACGAAACATGCGATTGGAATTAAAGCGAAAAACGGTACAGAAATTTTAATCCACGTTGGATTAGAAACTGTAAAAATGGAAGGCGAAGGTTTCGAAGCTCACGTTTCTGAAGGACAAGCTGTAAAAGCTGGAGATAAATTAATCTCATTCGACTTAGAATTAATCCGTGAAAAAGCGAAAAGCACAATTACTCCAATCGTTATCACAAATACAGATGCAGCTGAGTCTATTAAGACAACTGTAGGTGTAACTGCTACAAAAGGTTCAACAGAAGTAATGAAAGTTACAATGAAATAATTATTACATGAAAGGAATCCGTTTCTTATGAAATGGATTCCTTATTTTCTTTTGGAGTCTGTTCCTTATGTATGTTAAAATACTTTGGGCACTTGGAAATAGGGTTTCACATATATGTGGATAAGGCGCATTTTTCTTAGAAAAAATATAAGAGAAATGCGCCTTTCGTATATTCACATTTCTTTTGTTCTATTCTTATGTACGTTATGATAAAAAGTAGGAAAAAGAAGAAAAGGGGTGGGTTTGGATGAAACGAGTGTTATTTATTTGCACTGGAAATACATGCCGTAGCCCGATGGCTGAGGCGTTACTTCGTCATCATGGGGAAGATAATTTTGAAGTGCAATCTGCTGGTGTTTTCGCCTATCCTGGAAGTGATGCATCGATATATGCAAAGGAAGCTTTAGCTGAAAAGGGAATTGCAATCGATCATGCTTCGCAGCAGGTAAACGAAACTTTGATTGATTGGGCAGATATTGTAGTAACAATGACGGAAAACCATAAGCAAATTGTCCTTGGGCATTACCCGAGTGTTGAAGAGAAAGTAGATACGTTATATGGAGTAACCAAGGGGATAAGTAAGGATATTTCAGATCCATTTGGCGGATCACTTTCTATTTATAAAGAAACGTTAGAAGAGATGGAAAAACTTGTACAAACTTTACTGAAAAAACATTCAGAAGGTTGATGTTTCGTGTATAATACGATATTGGAGATCACTTCGTTCCATTATGGTGGCGAGTGAGAAATGAAGATAATTGATTGAAACTTTGGAGGGGTAAAAATGAAAGTAGTAGTAGCATCTGATCACGGCGGTATGAATATCCGTAAAGAACTTGTAAGTTTATTAGAAGAATTAAATATTGAATATATTGATTTAGGTTGTGAATGTGAAGCTGGTTCTGTTGATTACCCTGATTTTGCGTTTCCAGCAGCGGAAATGGTAGCGAATGGTGAAGTGGATCGTGGTATTTTAGTTTGTGGGACAGGCATCGGTATGTCAATTGCTGCAAACAAAGTAAATGGTATTCGTTGTGCGTTAGTTCATGATACTTTCAGTGCGAAAGCAACGAGAGAGCATAATGATACGAATATGTTAGCGATGGGCGAGCGTGTAATTGGTGCGGGTCTAGCACGTGACATCGCAAAAATTTGGTTAACAACTGACTATGAAGGTGGTCGTCACGAAAACCGCGTAGGAAAAATTAAAACATACGAAACAAAGTAATAGATTCTAACTAGAAGCAGTATGAAATATAATTTGGTGAACCAACCTGTGAAAGGAAGAGGCGTAATGACAGAAATCGTAAAGGTAAGAGAACAGTTACAAATGTCGCTTTCTGATTTCCAAGAACAAGCTTCATTACAAAGTAGTCAAATTTTTGTAGTGGGGTGTAGCACGAGCGAAGTGCTAGGAGAAAGAATTGGAACATCAGGAACGATGGAAGTAGCAGAGGCGATTTTTTCTGAGTTAAAACAATTTCAAGAGCAAACAGGTATTGAGTTGGCGTTTCAATGTTGTGAGCATTTAAACCGTGCTTTAGTAGTTGAGAGAGAGTTGGCGATGAAATATCAATTTGAAATTGTAACAGTTACGCCTGTTAGATCAGCAGGTGGTGCATTAGCAACATATGCTTATCACAATTTGAAAGATCCGGTAGTAATTGAGTTTATTAAAGCAGATGCAGGAATGGATATTGGTGATACATTTATCGGTATGCATTTAAAACATGTAGCTGTTCCGGTTCGTACAGGTGTGAAGGAAATTGGAAGTGCGCATGTAACGATGGCAACAACACGTGGAAAACTAATTGGTGGAGCACGTGCTGTTTATGCGGCGAAGGAAGAGACTATCTCTTGCCGTTGAAGTTTCATTGTATCCTACGAATAAGGTATGTTGTCTGACTTTATCATAGAAGAAAGAAAAGACCGATTTTTGGTCTTTTTTTTCTTTTATGATATAGAAAGTCATGTTAGAATGTAGTTGAAAACATGAAGGTTCGAAAGAATTACAACCTGAATTTTCGTTTTTTCTGAATAAATGAGAAAAAACTATTGGGAATCGATGTAATTCGTTCAGAAAAGGGGGATTTTGGTGGATCATTTAAAACGTCAAGATGAAAAGGTATTTGCTGCAATTGAGGCAGAACTAGGAAGACAGCGTTCAAAGATTGAGTTAATTGCTTCGGAAAACTTCGTAAGTGAAGCAGTAATGGAGGCGCAAGGTTCTGTTTTAACGAATAAGTATGCTGAAGGATATCCTGGAAAACGTTACTATGGTGGCTGTGAGCACGTAGACGTAGTAGAAGATATCGCACGTGATCGCGCGAAAGAAATTTTTGGTGCAGAGCATGTAAATGTTCAACCGCATTCTGGTGCACAAGCGAACATGGCAGTATACTTCACGATTTTAGAGCAAGGCGATACAGTACTTGGTATGAATTTATCCCATGGTGGTCACTTAACACACGGAAGCCCTGTTAACTTCAGTGGAGTACAATATAATTTCGTAGAATATGGCGTGGATGCTGAATCTCACCGTATTAATTACGATGATGTATTAGCAAAAGCGAAAGAACATAAACCAAAATTAATCGTTGCAGGTGCAAGTGCATACCCTCGTGTTATCGATTTCAAACGATTCCGTGAGATTGCAGATGAAGTGGGTGCATACTTTATGGTTGATATGGCACATATCGCTGGTTTAGTAGCTGCTGGTTTACATCCAAACCCAGTACCACATGCACATTTCGTTACAACGACAACACATAAAACATTACGTGGCCCACGTGGTGGTATGATTTTATGTGAAGAACAATTTGCAAAACAAATTGATAAATCAATCTTCCCTGGTATTCAAGGTGGTCCACTTATGCACGTAATCGCTGCAAAAGCTGTTGCATTTGGAGAGACACTACAAGATGAGTTTAAAACATATGCACAAAATATCATTAATAATGCGAACCGCCTAGCTGAAGGTCTTCAAAAAGAAGGACTTACACTTGTTTCTGGCGGAACAGACAATCACTTAATCCTGATTGATGTTCGTAACTTAGAAATCACAGGTAAAGTAGCGGAGCACGTATTAGATGAAGTTGGTATTACAGTGAACAAAAATACAATTCCATTTGAAACAGCAAGCCCATTTGTAACAAGCGGTGTACGTATCGGTACGGCAGCTGTAACATCTCGTGGTTTCGGTTTAGAAGAAATGGATGAAATTGCGTCACTTATTGCTTACACATTAAAAAATCATGAAAATGAAGCTGCATTAGAAGAAGCACGTAAGCGTGTAGAAGCGTTAACGAGCAAATTCCCAATGTACACAGATCTATAATAGATGAAAGAAGACTGCTGAGACGTAATTGTTTTGGCAGTTTTTTTTTGGACATATATTGTTCTTTAAGTATGTATACAAATGATGAATAAATTTTGGCGATATAATGAAGGATACAGCTCCCATAATTGGTAAAGATACTAGATAGATTCATCGTAAATCATGATTTTGCCAAATTTGCCCTTGAATATTAGTAGCGTTTTCTTTACAATCGTAAATAGTGTAAAAAAGCGTGCAAACGCATGAATATCATCTAAAGGAGAGATTCACATGGGAAAACTGTATGTATTTGATCACCCGTTAATTCAACATAAGATTACATATATTCGCGATAAGAATACAGGTACGAAAGATTTTCGTGAATTAGTGGACGAAGTAGCAAGCTTAATGGCTTTTGAAATTACGCGCGATCTTCCACTTAAAGACATTGAAATTGAAACGCCTGTAAGCAAAGCGACAACAAAAGTGATCGCTGGTAAAAAACTTGGTTTAATTCCGATTTTACGTGCAGGTTTAGGAATGGTTGATGGAATTCTGAAATTAATTCCAGCAGCAAAAGTAGGACACGTTGGTTTATACCGCGATCCTAAAACATTGCAACCGGTAGAATACTATGTGAAACTTCCAACGGATGTAGAAGAGCGTGACTTTATCGTACTAGATCCGATGCTAGCAACAGGTGGTTCTGCAGCTGAAGCAATTAACTCTCTGAAAAAGCGCGGTGCAAAACAAATTAAATTAATGTGTATCGTTGCAGCTCCAGAAGGAGTAAAAGTAGTACAAGAAGAACATCCTGATGTTGATATTTATGTAGCAGCATTAGATGAGAAATTAAATGAACACGGATATGTAGTACCAGGTCTTGGTGATGCTGGTGACCGTTTATTCGGAACGAAGTAAGACAACTGACGAGAGGGGGTTCCCCTCTCGTTTTTTTGTACCTTGATGAGGTAGGGGAGGGGGGATAAATATACATAGTATATACAACATAAGTTGCATACACATCACATATAATATAGAAGTCTTACGTCTAAAGAGCACTATATTATGGAAGGAAAGCGTTATATCTTAAAAATATAATAGTGACAAACTTGTGAACATTTCCTTCTATTATAAAGAGGAAATTGTTAGAAATTGCATATCTCTAACCAGTATTTAGAAGGGGAACGTTTTCATTTTTGGGAGGAAATGACTAATACTCAAATTTTTTGATTTTTTACGATTTCTCGTTGACACTGTTAATACCCTATTGTATGCTAACAACGGGGATAGATGGTAGGGCTTTCAGTGACAAAAATACATCTATTCAGTGACGAAAATGTAAACTTTTTATTTTGTATAGGATTTATGCAAAAAAATGAGTTATTATTAACACATCGTGAATGAGGGTTACATATTGGAGGGATGAATCCTTGCAAAAAAACGATCGCAGCCATATAAAAGCTTATGCTTTAATGTCAGGTATTCTTGCTCAGTTAGTCGGTTCTATTCTTATTGGAATCTTTGGTGGGCAGTGGATTGATAATAAGGTTGGAACGTTTCCGTTGTTTCTTATTATAGGGTTATTACTCGGATTAGGAACTGGGATATACGCAATGATTCGACTCATTCGACATTACTATTCGGGAGAGCAATGATGATAGACGTACATGGACTTGTCCAAAGACAAAAGAAATATATGTACTACTTGCTTGCGCTTCTAGTGCTAGGATGGGGATTCACCTCTTACAAGGATGTATTTCTTGGACTGATTATCGGAACGATTTTCAGTTTTCTTAGTTTGCGCATCATTGCACGTAGAACAGACAAGCTGTTGGATCGCGTAACAAATGGAGAAAACGTGAAGTTTAAGGCGACGGCGGTAAGTACATATTCAAGATTCGCCACGATTGGGTTATTAATTTTATTTGCAGCCAAATATCAAGAGTTAATTGCGATGTGGGGCCTAGGTGTAGGATTGCTGACAGGATACCTTGTCATGATCATAGATTTTCTTTATTTAGAGTATAAGAGCAGGGAAGAGAGGTGAATTACTAGTGGAACACGGTAGATTAGTTGAATTTCTAGGTTTAACGTTCGATTTGTCATCAGTTATGATGGTTACTGTAGCAGCAGTTATTGTTTTCTTAATCGCTGTTATCGGAACTCGCAGCTTAGCTCTGCGCCCAACAGGAATGCAAAATTTCATGGAATGGGTGTTTGACTTCGTGAAAGGGATTATCAATAGTACGATGGACTGGAAAACAGGTGGACGTTTCTTAACGCTTGGCGTTACGCTTATCATGTTTATCATCGTATCGAACTTCCTTGGTTTACCATTCATGTATTCAACAGTTGAGGCTGGCGAACATATTGCATGGTGGAGATCACCAACGTCTGA
Organism: Bacillus cereus; assembly: GCF_007678085.1. Classification (GTDB taxonomy): domain Bacteria; phylum Bacillota; class Bacilli; order Bacillales; family Bacillaceae_G; genus Bacillus_A; species Bacillus_A cereus_BE. Next base: position 200,421 of record NZ_VEDW01000005.1, read on the forward strand.
TCCAGCAGTTACATTAACATTAGCCGTGATGGTAGTTACCCTCACCCATTATTATGGAATTAAGATGAAGGGTACGAAAGAATACGTTAAAGGTTATTTCCAACCGATGAAATTCTTATTCCCATTAAAGGTTATTGAGGAGTTTGCTAACACATTAACGTTAGGTCTTCGTTTATTCGGTAACATTTATGCAGGTGAGATCTTATTAGGATTACTTGCTAAGTTAGGCGGGGCATCATTCCTTGGAGCATTAGGTGCGCTTGTACCGATGTTAGCATGGATGGGATTCAGTGTATTCGTTGGATCAATCCAGTCATTTATTTTCGTTATGTTAACGATGGTTTATATGGCTCATAAAGTAAGCCATGACCATTAATATAATTTAAGTAAGAAAAAATTTATTTTTTTATAATACAAAGGAGGACAAATTAAATGAGTTTAGGTGTAATCGCAGCTGCAATTGCAATTGGTTTATCAGCATTAGGTGCAGGTATTGGTAACGGTCTTATCGTATCACGTACAATCGAAGGTGTTGCTCGTCAACCAGAATTAAAAGGCGCACTTCAAACAATTATGTTCATCGGGGTTGCTTTAGTTGAGGCACTTCCAATCATCGGTGTAGTTATTGCATTCATCGTAATGAACAAATAAGGGAGACTCCCCTTACATAGATGGCGAAGAGTGTTTTTCCGAACTTTCTTCGCCATTGCTTTATGGATGAAACGTATGTCTTTTTTTTTCATATGATCAATTTAGATATTTTGAAGGGAGTGAATCCTTGTGCCAACTTTATTATTAGGGGCTGCCATTCCATTTGGAACGATTGCTTATACATTGTTCATTTTCTTACTTCTATTAGTAATGCTACGCAAATTCGCGTGGGGTCCTTTAATGGGAATTATGAAAGAACGTGAAGAGCATGTTACTAATGAAATCGACGCTGCAGAAAGAAGTAACGCTGAAGCGAAGAAATTAGTAGAAGAACAACGTGAAATGTTAAAACAATCGCGTGTTGAAGCACAAGAGTTAATCGAAAGAGCGAAAAAACAAGCTGTAGATCAAAAAGATGTTATTGTTGCTGCTGCGAAAGAAGAAGCAGAATCAATTAAAGCATCTGCTGTACAAGAAATTCAACGCGAAAAAGAGCAAGCGATTGCTGCTTTACAAGAACAAGTCGCTTCTTTATCTGTTCAAATTGCTTCTAAAGTAATTGAAAAAGAGTTAAAAGAAGAAGATCAAGTTAAGTTAATTCGCGATTATATTAAAGAAGTAGGAGAAGCGCGATGAGCAATGGGATTGTAGCAAAACGTTATGCTGTCGCTCTTTTTAAAATTGCTAAAGAAAAACACGTATTAGAAATGTTTGAAGAGGAATTACGCCTTGTACAAAACGTTTATGTAAAGAACGGAGAACTACATAGCTTTTTAACGCAACCGAACATTTCAAAGGAACAAAAGAAAACGTTTCTTGCAAACGTATTCGGGTCTGTTTCTGAATCTATTTTAAATACGTTATATATTTTAATTGATAACAAACGCATTGATATCTTACCTGAAATTGCAGATGAATACGTTGTTCTTGCTAATGAAGAACGTAACGTAGCGGATGCAACTGTATATTCTACTCGTCTTCTATCAGAAGAAGAGAAGCTTAACATTGCAGAAGCATTTGCAAAGAGAACAGGAAAAGATGCAATTCGCGTAAAAAATGTTGTAGATGAAGATTTACTAGGCGGCATTAAAGTACGTATTGGAAATCGCATTTATGATGGAAGTTTACAAGGAAAATTAGCACGTATTCAGCGTGAATTAATGAAGAATAGATAGGGGTGAAGCACATGAGCATCAGAGCTGAAGAAATTAGCGCACTGATAAAGCAACAAATCGAGAACTATCAGTCTGAAATCGAAGTTAGTGATGTTGGTACAGTTATCCAAGTTGGTGACGGTATTGCGCGTGCTCATGGTCTTGATAACGTTATGGCTGGTGAACTTGTAGAGTTCTCTAACGGCGTTATGGGACTAGCACAAAACTTAGAGGAAAACAACGTAGGTATCATTATTTTAGGACCTTACACAGAAATCCGTGAAGGTGACGAAGTTCGTCGTACTGGTCGCATCATGCAAGTACCAGTAGGAAAAGAACTAATCGGTCGTGTTGTAAACCCATTAGGTCAACCAGTTGATGGTTTAGGCCCAATCAATACAACAAACACTCGTCCAATCGAAAGTCCAGCACCAGGTGTAATGGATCGTAAATCTGTTCATGAGCCACTTCAAACAGGTATTAAAGCGATCGATGCTCTTGTACCAATTGGCCGTGGTCAACGTGAGTTAATCATCGGTGACCGTCAAACAGGTAAAACAGCAGTTGCACTTGATACAATCATTAACCAAAAAGATGAAGATATGATTTGTATCTACGTAGCGATCGGACAAAAAGAATCAACTGTACGTAACGTAGTAGAAACACTACGTAAGCACGGTGCATTAGAGTACACAATCGTTGTAACTGCATCAGCTTCTCAACCAGCTCCATTATTATACTTAGCTCCTTACGCTGGTGTAACAATGGGTGAAGAGTTCATGTACAATGGTAAACACGTATTAGTAGTATATGATGACTTATCAAAACAAGCAGCGGCTTACCGTGAGCTGTCATTACTATTACGTCGTCCTCCAGGTCGTGAAGCATATCCAGGGGATGTATTCTACTTACATTCTCGCCTATTAGAGCGTGCAGCAAAATTAAGTGATGCAAGAGGCGGCGGTTCTTTAACTGCACTACCTTTCATCGAAACACAAGCAGGGGACGTATCGGCTTACATCCCAACAAACGTAATTTCTATTACGGATGGACAAATCTTCTTACAATCTGACCTATTCTTCTCTGGCGTACGTCCAGCAATCGATGCGGGTACTTCTGTATCTCGTGTAGGTGGATCTGCTCAGATTAAAGCAATGAGTAAAGTATCAGGTACACTTCGTCTTGACCTTGCATCTTACCGTGAGTTAGAAGCGTTCGCTCAGTTCGGTTCTGACCTTGATAAAGCAACTCAAGCGAAACTAAACCGTGGTGCTCGTACTGTTGAGGTATTAAAACAAGGATTACACAAACCGTTACGTGTAGAGAAACAAGTTATCATTCTTTACGCTTTAACACGTGGATTCCTAGATGATATCCCAGTAGCAGATATCACTCGTTTCGAAGAAGAATTACATGCTTGGTTAGATTCTAATGCGACTGACTTATTAGAAGAAATCCGCACAACTAAGAAACTTGCGGATGACGACAAATTTGCAGCAGCTATTAATGGATTTAAAAAAGTATTCGTAGCTTCTGAGTAATAAATAAAAGCTCCAGCGGCTCGTACAAGCCGCCGGAGCTAGATAATATATAAAGCATCTCAGGCTTTGAGATTGCTGACGGTTATGTAAAGGAAAAGAGTAGGTGCACCTATTCTTTTCCTTCAATCATGAGCAAGAATATCTTGCAACGTAGATTAGAAAGAGAATTCTTACTAATCGTGCCAACTTCCGGAAAAAAGGTGGTGAAAACCTGTGGCATCTTTACGCGATATAAAAGCGAAGATTAACTCGACAAAGAAAACGAGTCAAATTACGAAAGCGATGGAGATGGTATCTGCATCTAAGTTAAACCGTGCAGAGCAAAATGCTAAATCTTTCGTTCCGTATATGGAAAAGATTCAAGAAGTAGTAGCGAGCATTGCGCAAGGAAGTAAAGGAATTAATCATCCGATGCTAAATGCGCGTCCTGTAAAGCGTACAGGATACATCGTTATTACATCTGATCGCGGACTAGCAGGTGGTTATAACAGTAACGTATTACGTACAGTGAGTAACGTAATTCGTGAACGTCATAATATGGACTCAAACCAATATTCAATTATTGTGCTTGGCCGACTAGGACGTGATTATTTAAAACGTCGCGGCTTTAACATCATTGATGAAGTAGTTGGATTATCTGACCACCCATCATTTACTGATATTAAAGACCTTGCTTCTCGAGCAATTGCGATGTTCGCAGATGGTGCTTATGATGAGCTGTATATTTACTACAACCATTACGTAAGTAAAATTTCACAAGAAGTAACGGAAAATAAAATTTTACCGCTTACTGATGTGGCGTCTGATAAACCGACGACAGCTTATGAGTTCGAACCTTCTGAAGAAGAAATTTTAAAAGTACTATTGCCACAATATGCAGAAAGCTTAGTGTACGGTGCATTACTAGACGGTAAAGCAAGTGAACACGCAGCGCGTATGACAGCAATGAAGAGTGCTACAGACAATGCAATGGAAGTTATCGATTCACTTACACTTTCATTCAACCGTGCGCGTCAGGCAGCGATTACGCAAGAAATTACGGAAATCGTTGGTGGAGCAGCAGCGTTAGAGTAGTATTAAAAAGTGTAGGCGGTTCGTTTAGAACAGGAGGGCATTGGAGCTCCTGACAAAGAGGCGCTTTTTGCCTCGTAGGAAGGCGCGAAAGGAACGACTGTTCTAGCCGCTGGAACTAGATTCAATAAAAAGCTTAGCGACTCTTTCAAAAGAGTCGCGTAAGCTATAAACCAATAAAAAAATTAAAAGCTAACTGCTCGTAGCAAGTTGGCTAATTAAAAGAAAGCTAGGAGGGAACCCGATGAATAAAGGGCGCGTTACGCAAATCATGGGTCCGGTTGTAGACGTTAAGTTTGATGGCGGAAAGCTACCAGAAATCTACAACGCCCTTACGGTAAAACAAAGCAACGAAAACGGAACAAGCATTAACTTAACATTTGAAGTTGCACTTCATTTAGGTGATGATACAGTTCGTACAGTTGCAATGTCTTCCACAGACGGACTTGTTCGTGGTACAGAAGTAGAAGATACTGGTAAAGCAATCTCTGTACCAGTTGGTGATGCAACACTTGGTCGCGTATTTAACGTATTAGGTGATGCAATTGACTTAGATGGTGAGGTTCCTGCCGATGTACGTCGTGATCCAATTCACCGTCAAGCACCTGCATTCGAAGAATTATCTACTAAAGTAGAAATTCTTGAAACTGGTATTAAAGTAGTAGACTTACTTGCTCCTTACATTAAGGGTGGTAAGATCGGTCTATTCGGTGGTGCCGGTGTAGGTAAAACTGTATTAATTCAGGAATTAATTAATAACATCGCACAAGAACACGGTGGTATCTCTGTATTCGCTGGTGTAGGTGAGCGTACTCGTGAGGGTAACGATTTATACCACGAAATGAGCGATTCTGGCGTAATTAAGAAAACTGCGATGGTATTCGGACAAATGAACGAGCCACCTGGAGCACGTCAACGTGTTGCATTAACAGGTTTAACAATGGCTGAGCATTTCCGTGATGAGCAAGGACAAGACGTACTTCTGTTCATCGATAATATCTTCCGTTTCACGCAAGCAGGTTCTGAAGTATCTGCCCTTCTTGGTCGTATGCCATCTGCGGTAGGTTACCAACCAACACTTGCAACAGAAATGGGTCAATTACAAGAGCGTATTACATCTACAAATAAAGGATCTATCACGTCTATCCAAGCGGTATATGTACCAGCCGATGACTATACGGATCCAGCACCAGCTACAACGTTCGCTCACTTAGATGCAACAACAAACTTAGAGCGTCGTTTAACACAAATGGGTATTTACCCAGCCGTAGATCCATTAGCATCTACATCTCGTGCACTTTCTCCAGAAATCGTAGGAGAAGAGCATTATGAAGTAGCTCGTCAAGTACAGCAAACTTTACAGCGTTATAAAGAGCTTCAAGATATCATCGCTATCTTAGGTATGGATGAGTTATCTGAAGAAGATAAGTTAGTTGTACATCGTGCTCGTCGTATTCAATTCTTCTTATCTCAAAACTTCCACGTAGCTGAGCAGTTTACAGGTCAAAAAGGTTCTTACGTACCTGTAAAAAATACAGTTAGCGGATTTAAAGAAATTCTAGAAGGAAAATATGATGACCTTCCGGAAGATGCATTCCGTCTTGTAGGTGGCATTGAAGAAGTTATTGAAAACGCGAAGAAAATGATGGCGTAAGGCCTTAGGAGGGACGAATTATGAAGACATTTCCAGTCAGTATTGTAACTCCTGATGGACCGGTTTACGAAAAAGAAGTAGAAATGGTAAGCGTAAAAGCAGAGAGTGGAGAAATGGGGATCTTACCAGGTCACATTCCAACTGTTGCACCATTAAAAATTAGTGCAGTTCGTCTGAAACATGGTGGACACACTGATTATGTAGCAGTAAGCGGTGGCTTTATCGAAGTTCGTCCAGATAAAGTAACTGTATTATCATCATCTGCTGAAGAAGCAAACCATATCGATATCCATCGTGCAAATGAATCGAAGCGTCGCGCTGAGCAACGTATGCAAGATAAACAAGCACATGTTGACTTTAAACGTGCAGAAATGGCATTACAACGTGCTGTGAACCGTTTAAACGTTTCCAATATGAAATAAAAAATCCGTAAAGGCTTTGCCTTTACGGATTTTTTTGTGTAGTTCATGGATAATTTTACAAAAATGGTATAATTATATTGATGCTTGTATAAGTAGAGAATGTACAACAATTTATAAAGGGGATGAATAAATGATCGGTGAAATGAAACGAGAAGCGTTGCACTCTTTAAAAGGAAATTGGGGACTAGGTGTTGGATCAACGATTTTATATTTTATTTTAAGTTATGTTGTTTCAATGGCTGCAATGCTTATAATGTTAATTCCAGGAATTATTATATTTTTCTTAGTTGTTAGCGTAACTGGGTCAATTGAAGAGGAAACGATGTCAATCGGAGCAGGTATTACATTTGGTATTTTTTATTGCATTATAATAATTTTGAGTAACGCATCGTATGGAATTACATCATACGGTTATACAAATGTATTTTTACAGATCAGTAAACGAGAAGGTGCCAAAGTAGATTACTTATTCGAAGGATTTCGTGGCTTTAAAAGAATGATGAAAACGATGTGGGCAATGCTTGCGATTTTGTTATATACAGGTACATGGATTCCAATGCTGCTAGTAGCATTGTTTGCATTTTTTGGTGAAGAAGGAAATACGTCTTTTGCTATTGCTTTCTTTGTACTATTAGCTATTTCAATTATTGGTATGATTGTGATGTACTTTTCTTATGCGATGACGTACTACGTTATGATTGAAAATCCAGAATATAGTGTGTCACAGGCAATGAAAGAAAGTAAGCGTCTTATGAAGGGGCACAAATTAGATTTATTTTTGCTGTGGCTGAGTTTTATAGGTTGGGCAATTTTAGCGATTCTTACACTCGGAATAGGATTTCTTTGGCTTAGCCCGTATATGAGTACAACGACAGCGCATTTTTATCGCCATCTTTCAAAAGATGAATTGTAGTAGGAACATGCTATACTAATAGAGTTATTACGTATAGGAGGAAAAATATGATTAGTGATTTAAAAGGAGAAGCGCTAGATTCATTAGAAGGGAAATGGGGATTAGCTGTCGGGGCAACACTACTGATTTCGATTCTTATTTCAGCTTTTAGTTTTAGTATTAATTTCATTTTCTCTCAGGTTTGGGATTGGAAAGAAGTAAATAGCTCAATTTCAGTAGATGTTATTTCAATATTGATGGTAGGTCCATTGACGTTAGGTGGCTATTATTTAGCGCTGCATTTCATTCGTGAAAAAGAGGCACGTATTGGACATATATTTAGATGGTTTACAGAAGGAAGTAAGTTTATAAAGTCATTTTTATTATATATCGTAGTGAACATTTATATTTTCTTATGGTTTTTACTATTTATTATTCCAGGCATTATTAAATCATTTTCTTATGCGATGACGTACTTTATAATAAATGATCATCCTGAGTATTCCATAAATCAAGCTATTACAGAAAGCCGTCGTATGATGGATGGACATAAGATGGAGTATTTCATTTTATGTTTAAGCTTTATTGGTTGGTTTATATTAAGTTGTATTACGTTAGGGATTGGATTCCTATGGTTAATTCCATATTTTTATACGACGTCAGCAGCCTTTTATGAAGAAATTGCAGAGGAGTATTACGAGAAAACAATTCCGACACTATAAAAACACCCAGTATGAGCTATTGGTTCATACTGGGTGTTTTTTGTAGAAATTTTATAAATTGATGACTCGTAAGTGGTTTACTGAAATAGTAACCTTGCATATATTTACAGTTGTTCTTTTGTAGAAACTTAAGTTGTTTTTCTGTTTCAATTCCTTCAGCAACGACAGAAAGGTTTAAAGTATTTGCAAGGGAAAGGATAGTGGAAACGATGGCTCTTTCCTCAGGCCGATGATCGGCAAGTTGTGTAAATTCTCTCGGTACTTTTAATGTATCGATAGGGAAAATGGATAAATAAGCGAGAGAAGAATAGCCGGTACCGAAGTCATCAATGGATATTTGAATACCATATTCCTTTAATTGTTTTAGCCTTGATAACGTTTCTTTTTCATCAATCATTGCAATTCGTTCTGTTAACTCAAGTATTACATGCTTTGGATTGACGTTAATGTCTGTTATTATTTGTGAAATGTTCTTGATTAAATTCTCTTGCTGGAACTCTTTTGCGGATAAGTTCACACTTATTTTTAAATCTGTGTAGCCGAAAGTATGCCATATTTTTAACTGGCGACAAGATTCTTTTAATACCCAATGACCGAGTGGAACGACTTGTGGCGTCTCTTCTACAATTGGAATGAATTCACATGGCGGAATGTCACCTAGGAGTGGGTGTTTCCAGCGTATTAATGCTTCAGCGCCAATAACCCTTTTCGTCGTAATATCAATTTGTGGTTGATAGACGAGATAAAACTCTTCGTTTACTAAAGCGAGTGGTAAATCTTTTTCAATTCGAGCTTTTCGTTCCATTTTTTTATACAATTCTTTCGTGTACAGAGAGCTACCGTTTTTCCCTTTATTTTTTGCTTCGTACATAGCCATATCAGCATGCTGTAAAATGGACAATGGATCTTCACCTGCTTCAGGATATATTGCAATCCCGATGCTCGGTGAGATTTGTAAATGTTGATTTTCAATTTCGAATGGTTCGTTCATAGCTGCTACAATTGTATCGGCTATTTTTTTTACATCTGGTCTTTTTTTATAATTTTCGATAAGGATTGTGAACTCATCCCCGGCTAGCCGGGCAAGCTTCATATTTGGTGTCGATAGTCTTTCGAGTCTTTTTGCTACTGCAATTAATAGAAGGTCTCCTACCCTATGACCGAGGGTATCATTAATAACCTTAAAGCGGTCTAAATCGAGAAACATAACAGCAAAAGGCTTTTTTGATATTTCGGATCGAGCAATCGCTTGTTCTACATATTGATGAAAGGCACGGCGATTTGCAAGCTCTGTTAACGTATCATGATAGGCTAGAAAATTAATTTGTTCTTGTTGTTGTTTGCTTTCTGTAATATCTTTAATCATTAAATAAACCCCAGAAATATGATTTTTTAAAAAGATAGGAACAGCTGTAACATGCAAGTAGTAAATATCTCTATTTTTATGATATGCCCGTATTTCTAAAGAAATAGATTTCCCCTTTTTTACAAGGTGAAAGGCATTAATGATTTCTTCCAAATCTTCTTCATACGTAAGTGAATAGTATGGTTGTTTTAACAATTCATTCGTTTGATAACCGAGTAAAGTAGTACCGGCGTTGTTCACATTGAGGAAATTACCGTACAAATCTAAAGTGAAGATTGGATCTGGATGGTGCTCGTATAAAGATTTAAACATTTGTTGGTTATGGTATAGTTCATTTTTTTGTTCTACTAAATCTTCTGTACGTAGTTCAATTTGTTTTTCAAGTTCTAAGTTGAATTGCATTTGAGCTAGTAATAATATTTTATTTTGTTTTCGAACTAAACTATGGCGAATGAGAACGAAGGAGAAAGTTATCATAAGCCCGATTACTACAATAGGTGCAAAAACGTATTCAACTAATATAAAAACAATAAGCATGACTACAGAAATATAAGGTAATGACAATCTGATGGATTCCCCAAGTTTAGGTGTTAATAGTACTTGCTCTTGTTTCTCTGGTTCTTTTGTATGCAGAATACAGGCGATTGCTACTAGTACTAAAGTTGCTTGATAGAGAGGAGTAACTGTAAACATAGAATACTCTGGTGTGAAGTATTTGATATAAGCATAAATCGCGTCTGTAGTAGCATATAAAATTAAAGCACTGCCAAGAAGCGCACCAACTTTTTTTGATAATAAGGATAATGGTCTGAATAATAGATTGATTCCTATGAGGAAAAAGAGCAAATCGGCCATTGGATAGGTCAGTTGAACAAATATGTCGATATAGGATGTTGAAGAAACGTGAATGGTGCGTTCAATAAGTAAGTAGTAACTCAAAGTGAATTGTGCTGTAACAATAATACAAATATCGCATATCATAAAAAGCTTTTCTAATAAATTGCGGTTATATATGATTTCATATAGAAAGGCAAATGCAAAGCTAATTAAAAAAAGTAGATAAAAAAAATCGGACGCATCAACGAATGTATAGTAGTCCTTTAAAATTAAACGTTGATAGGCAACAACGATATCACCAATGAAATAAGAGAGAGTTCCAACAGATAAAATGGTCCAAAATAAACGAGGTAACCCTTCTTTCCTATTTGAAAAATAAAGTATATAACTACAAGCGATAATATCAATGAATAAGGTACTCATTCCAATTAAAATTTGAAAAGGAAATGAGTATTCATATAGAAAAGGCATTGCCACGTAATGAATCGCTATAGACAACAATGTAATGCTTATAAGAATACTTACATGTGTTTGTTTTTTCATTTATCTCACCCACGGTATATACATATAAATTCCTCTTTTTATTTTTTATTGTTTCTTAAAAAATATATATAATTTCTATACTTATTTTGCACAGGTATAGCCAGTTATAAAAATAGATTTTAATAATTCTCGTTTCTGTCTCCAACATATCGACATAGGAATTTGAAGTTTGCTATAATGATTAAAATAGTTGCATTATTTAGAAAAATTTAAAAATAATAATTACTGCAACTAGGACATATTGTTTACTAAGTGAACTTGTTCTTAATTCAGGGGGGAGGGTTTCACAATGGCAAGTGTATATGAAAATAGTTATATGATCGTTTTGATTTTCTTGCTATTAGGCATATTGCTGCCGGTAGTGGCTCTTACATTAGGAAGGATGCTGCGCCCAAATAAACCAAGTGCAGCGAAAGCGACGACGTATGAGAGTGGGATTGAGCCTTTTCATGATGCAAATATTCGGTTTCATGCTCGTTATTATATTTTTGCTTTATTGTTTGTCATCTTTGATGTAGAAACATTATTTTTATATCCATGGGCTGTTGCATATGACAAGCTCGGTTTATTTGCACTGATTGAAATGCTCATCTTTGTTGTAATGTTGCTAGTTGGATTAGCGTATGCTTGGAAAAAGAAGGTGTTACAATGGTTATAAATTTTGAGGAATTACATCCAAATGAGCGAGCGGAATTAGAACGAAATATCTTTTTTTCTACTTTGGAGCAGTTGAAAGGATGGGCACGGAGCAATTCTTTATGGCCGATGACATTCGGACTAGCATGCTGTGCAATCGAAATGATGGGAGTAGGTTCATCACATTACGATTTAGATCGATTTGGGTCATTTTTTCGGACATCACCAAGGCAATCGGACGTTATGATTGTGTCGGGAACGGTAACGAAGAAGATGGCCCCTATTGTTCGGCGTTTATATGATCAAATGCCTGAACCGAAATGGGTTATTGCAATGGGATCTTGTGCGACAGCAGGTGGTCCATATGTAAATTCATACGCTGTTGTGAAAGGTGTAGATCAAATTGTGCCAGTTGATGTGTATATTCCTGGTTGCCCACCAAATCCTGCCGCTTTAATTTATGGAATTAATAAATTGAAAGAAAAAATTCGTTACGAGGCAAAGACAGGAAAGCAGGTGACGAATAAATGAGTGATCTAAATAAAGACTTAGAGGATTTGAAAAGAGAAGCGGCTAGGCGTGCGAAAGAAGAGGCGAGAAAGCGTCTTGTTGCGAAACATGATGCGGAAATAAGTAAACTTGAGGAAGAAAATCGAGAAAAAGAGAAAGCGCTACCAAAAGGTAGTGAAATGACTTTGGAAGATGCAAAACGACGCGCTGCTGCGGCCGCAAAAGCAAAAGCGGCGGCATTAGCGAAGCAAAA
>NZ_VEDW01000005.1:212769-467623 GCF_007678085.1 Bacillus cereus
AAAAAGAGAAGGAACAGAAGAGGTAACAGAAGAAGAAAAGGTCAAAGCGAAGGCGAAGGCAGCGGCTGCCGCGAAAGCAAAAGCGGCGGCATTAGCGAAGCAAAAAAGAGAAGGAACAGAAGAGGTAACAGAAGAAGAAAAGGTCAAAGCGAAGGCGAAGGCAGCGGCTGCCGCGAAAGCGAAAGCGGCGGCATTAGCGAAGCAAAAAAGAGAAGGAACAGAGGAAGTAACGGAAGAAGAAAAGGCAAAAGCGAAGGCTGTGGCGGCAGCAAAAGCAAAGGCAGCGGCGTTAGCGAAGCAGAAGGTCTCGCGAGGTGATGGGGGTTTAGGAGATGAAAAGGCGAAGGCAATTGCAGCGGCGAAGGCAAAAGCGGCTGCAGCTGCAAGAGCGAAGACAAAGGACGCTGAAGGTAAGATGGAAGAGGAGCCGAAGCCAGAAGAGCCATCCGTGAATCAACCGTATTTAAATCAGTATGTTGAAGTTATTAAGGGGAAAGTAGGAGAGGATATATTAGTAGATTCCTACATTAATAAACTTTCAAAAGATGTGCCAACTCTTGTGGTGGAGCCTTCAAAATATTATGAAGTGATGGAGTTACTGAGATTCCATGAGGGACTTGCTTTTGATTATATGTCAGAGCTACATGCGACGGATTTTGTGACACATATGGAAGTATATGTTCATTTATTTTCATATGGAAAGAAACAGTCAGTAGCGGTGAAGGTGAAGCTGGATAGGGGAGAGCCGCAAGTAGAATCGGTGACAGCGCTTTGGAAAGGCGCGGACTGGCCAGAACGAGAAGCGTATGATTTGCTCGGCATTGTATTTAAGGGGCATCCAAATTTATCACGTATTTTAATGCCTGATGATTGGATAGGGCATCCACTTAGGAAAGATTATGAACCGTATGATGTGGAGGTGTAGCTTATGATCCGTACGGAAGAAATGCTTTTGAATGTAGGGCCTCAGCATCCGAGTACGCACGGTGTGTTCAGGCTTGTTATTAAGATTGACGGGGAAATTATTAAAGAAGCTACACCAGTTATTGGATATTTGCATCGCGGGACCGAAAAGATTGCAGAGAGCTTACAGTATACGCAAATTATCCCTTATACAGATCGGATGGACTATTTATCGGCCATGACGAATAATTACGTCATTTGCCACGCTGTAGAGACGATGATGGGGCTTGAAATCCCGGAGCGGGCCGAATACTTGCGAGTTCTTGCAATGGAGCTTGGAAGGATAGCGAGCCACCTCGTTTGGTGGGGGACGAATCTTCTTGATATAGGAGCGGTCAGCCCATTTTTGTACGCGTTTCGTGAGCGAGAGATGATTATAAATTTATTAAACGAATTATGCGGTGCACGGCTTACTTTTAACTATATGAGAGTCGGCGGTGTGAAATGGGATGCGCCGGACGGTTGGATTGAAAAAGTGGAAGAGTTTGTTCCGTATATGAGAGAGCAATTGGCAGGTTACCATGATCTCGTTAGCGGTAATGAGATTTTCTTAAATCGTGTAAAAGGCGTTGGTATATATAGCGCGGAAGAAGCAATTTCGTATTCTTTAAGCGGAGCGAATTTGCGGTGTACTGGAGTAAACTGGGATCTTCGCAAGGATGAACCGTACTCCATTTATGATCGTTTTGATTTCGATATTCCTGTTGGGAGTGTTGGAGATGCTTGGGATCGTTACGTTTGCCGCATGGAGGAAATTGAGGAGTCATTAAAAATTGTTGAGCAAGCTGTCCAGCAGTTCCCGAAAGACGGAGCTGTGCTGGCGAAAGTGCCGAAAATCATTAAGGCGCCTAAAGGTGAAGCGTTTGTACGTATAGAATCGCCGCGAGGAGAGATTGGTTGCTATATTGCTAGTGACGGAAAGAAAGAGCCGTACCGCTTGAAGTTTCGCAGGCCGTCTTTTTACAATTTGCAAATTTTACCGAAGTTATTGAAAGGTGAAAACATCGCCAATTTAATTACGATTTTAGGTGGAGTTGATATTGTACTTGGGGAGGTTGATGGCTGATGATTGAAACGCTCTTACAATCACCTTCAAGCTGGACGAATTTCTTCATTTTTTTCGGATTAGCGGTACTCCTATTATTTGCAGTCCTTGGCTTCGTTACATATGGTATTTTGGCAGAACGGAAAGTGATGGGTTTTATGCAAGGGCGGATTGGACCAAACCAAGTTGGGGGCCGATTCGGGTTACTGCAAACAGTAGCTGATGTTTTAAAGCTATTACTGAAAGAAGATAGTATTCCGAAGGCGGCAGATAAACCGTTGTTTATATTAGCACCTGTCATTGCATTCGCACCAGCATTTATGGTGCTTGCAGTCATCCCATTTACTGATAAATTTCAGTTCGCGGATATTGGCGTAGGCTTACTGTATTACATTGCTGTTTCTGGCATTACGACGATTGGTGTCGTGACCGGAGGATGGGCATCGAATAATAAATATTCCCTTTTAGGAGGGATGCGTGCGGCGGCGCAAATGATTTCTTATGAAATTCCGCTCGTAATGAGTGTAATTGGTATCGTTTTGCTAGCTGGGAGCCTAAATTTAAATGAAATTGTAGCAGCGCAGGAGAATGTTTGGTACATTTTCGTACAGCCAATAGGTTTCGTCGTCTTCTTAATCGCAGCGGTAGCAGAGTTAAATAGGACGCCGTTCGATTTACCAGAAGCAGAGTCGGAGCTTGTTTCTGGATATCATACGGAATACTCAGGATTTCGCTGGGCGTTTTTCATGCTTTCAGAGTACGTATATTTCTTCGGAATGGCATCTTTAATTACAGTGCTCTTTTTAGGCGGGTGGAATCCAGTCATGTTCCTTGGATTTATCCCAGGAGCTGTATGGTTTGCCTTGAAATTTAGCAGTGTAGTCTTTCTATTAATTTGGTTCCGCGTCACGTTTCCGCGTATAAGAGGTGACCAGTTAATGGAGTTTGGCTGGAAAGTATTATTGCCAATTGCACTTGCAAATATTTTCTTAACGGCATTGATTAAGGAGTTATTCTTCTAATCTATGAGGGGGGTGCCAGTAAGAGATGAAAGGACTATTTAAAGGATTAAAATATACATTAAGCAATTTGAGTAAGAAGAAGGTGACTTACGATTATCCGAATCAACCGTTGCCGTTGCCAGACCGCTTTCGAGGGATTCAAAAATTTTATCCGGAAAAATGTATTGTTTGTAATCAGTGCTCCAATATTTGTCCGACAGACTGTATTCAATTAACAGGGAAAAAACATCCGGATCCTACGAAAAAAGGAAAAATTATCGACACGTACGATATTAATTTTGAAATTTGTATTCTGTGTGATTTATGTACAGAAGTTTGTCCGACAGAGGCGATTGTTATGACAAATAACTTTGAGCTTGCGGAATATTCACGTGATGATTTATTTAAAAATTTGCAGTGGCTCGACGAAAATGACGAAAACGTCAGGAAGGAGAATAAAGCATGAATGGCGAGTTTGTAGCATTCTTCATACTATCCTTGTCTGCAATTATCGGCGGTATTCTTATGTTGAACTTAACGAAAGTCATGCATATGATGCTAGCTCTCGTTCTGACATTTCTCAGCATTGCAGGTTTGTACTTTCTTTTATCGGCCGAATTTATCGGAGTTGCACAAATTTTACTTTACTCGGGTGCGATTACAATTATTATGATCTTTGGCATTATGTTAACGAAACATAATGCGGAAAATGAGTCGCGTCTTACTCTTCGAAAATGGATTATCTTCTTTGCAGTTGTAGCATTTGGGGCAGTTATGTATTTCGCTGTTAACAATATTGATTTTGCAAATGAAAGCACACAAGGAAGTTTACCTCTCCATGAAAAAAACACACTTCAAATCGGTACACTTCTCTATTCAGAATATATTATTCCATTTGAGTTAACCTCAGTTATTTTACTTGTAGCACTTGTTGGCGCGATTATACTTGCGAAGAAGGATGAGAAAGAGGAGGATTCCAATGAGTAGCGTACCTGCTTCTGCATATTTAACGCTTGCGATTATTTTGTTTTGCATCGGTTTGTTTGGGGCTTTAACGAAGCGAAATACGGTGATTGTATTAGTTTGTATTGAATTAATGCTTAACGCAGCCAATTTAAATTTAGTCGCGTTTAGTAAATTAGGTTTGTTCCCAAATTTAACAGGGCAAATTTTCTCTCTGTTTACGATGGCTGTAGCAGCAGCGGAGGCGGCGGTAGGACTCGCCATTTTAATTGCTTTGTATCGTAATCGTACGACGGTTCATGTAGATGAAATGGATACGCTCAAAGGATAACATTGTGACCGAAAAGGGGGAAGGAAACAATGATCGATTATGCATGGCTCATACCGCTTTTCCCGCTTGTTTCGTTTTTTTTATTACTTATATTCGGGAAGAAAATTAGAGAAGGAAGCAGTGTACTTAGTATTTTCCTCGTCTTTCTCTCCTTTATATTTGCGGTACTTGTATTAATAGAAAGGTTTTCAACAGTGCCAGTGAAGCATAAGTGGGTATGGCTTAGAGCTGGAGATATTGATATATCATTCGGCTTTGAAGTGACTGCATTAGGGGCTTTAATGCTGTTTATCGTTACACTTGTGAGTTTACTTGTACATGTATATTCGAAAGGTTATATGAAAGGTGAAGAAAGATTACCAACCTTTTATGCCTATTTAGGGCTCTTTACATTTGCGATGCTCGGGCTCGTTATATCACCTAATTTATTACAGCTTTATATATTTTGGGAGTTAGTGGGCCTTGGTTCATTTTTACTCATCGGTTTTTATTTCTTTAAAGAAGAAGCGAAGGCTGCTGCGAAAAAGGCTTTTATTATGACTCGTATTGGCGATGTCGGTTTATTTATTGGGATGATCTTAATTTTCTGGCATGCAGGTAGTTTTGAATATGATGCAATTTTTAGAGCGATTCATACTGGGGATCTTACCCCTACGATGATTACAATAACATCGATCTTAATTTTTATCGGTGCAATGGGGAAATCAGGTCAGTTCCCGCTTCATACGTGGTTACCAGATGCAATGGAAGGGCCGACGCCCGTTTCAGCACTTATTCATGCGGCGACGATGGTCGCAGCTGGCGTATATTTAGTGGCGACGATGTTTCCGCTATTTTCAGCAAGTGCGGTGGCGATGCAGACGGTGGCAATCGTTGGAGCCTTCACTGCAATCTTTGCGGCTTCCATCGGTCTTGTACAAACGGATATAAAGAGAGTGCTCGCTTATTCTACAGTTAGTCAGCTCGGGTATATGATGCTTGCGCTAGGATCTGCTGGTTATGTAGCTGGTGTTTTCCACTTAACGACACACGCCTTTTTTAAGGCGCTACTATTTTTGGCAGCAGGAAGTGTCATTCATGCAGTGCATACGCAAAATATTAATAAAATGGGCGGCTTACAGAAGAAGATGAAAGTAACGGGTGCATTATTTTTAATCGGTACTCTCGCAATTAGTGGTGTGCCACTCCTTTCCGGTTTCTTTAGTAAAGATGAAATTTTAGCGGTGACTTGGATGAACGGCAATTACGTTTTATTCATATTAGCAGTAATTGCAGCATTCCTAACAGCATTTTACATGTTCCGGCTATACTTCCTTGTCTTTACTGGGGAAGCGAAGACGAAGGAAGACGTGCATGAATCGCCCCGCATTATGACGTATCCGATGATCGTCCTCGGGGTCCTTGCGGTAGTGGCAGGTTATATAAATACACCGTGGTTTGGGACATTTCTCGGGGATTGGCTTACGAAAGATGTCGCATTTAAAGCTCGAGAGGCACATGGACCAGTTTGGATTATGATTGTTGCAACTCTCGTTTCATTTGCAGGAATTGCTCTCGCATATTTCATATATGGCAAGAAATCTATTTCTAGAGATTGGGCTGGGAGCGAAGAAGCGCCTCACTATAATCTTTTGAAAGAAAAATATTATGTGGATGAACTATACAATATGACGGTGCTTCCTATTACGAAAGGAATCGCTCATGTGCTTCGCTTGTTTGAGGTGTATGTAGTCGAGGGAATTGCCGTTTTAATAGGGAGTTTAGTTAAAGGGATAAGCGGACTGGGGTCTAGACTTCAAAACGGAAATGTACAAGTGTACGGGACTGTAACAGCTGTTTCACTTGCAGTACTCGTCATTATTTTGCTTTATACGGGAGGGGATTTACGATGAATGATTTGTTATTAACGTTCTTCATTTTTTCCCCGCTTTTAGGAATTCTCTTACTTGCATTAACACCGAAAAAAGAATCGCGTACAGTGCGAGCGCTTGGTTTATTTGGGACGGCGCTTCCATTTGGAATCGCTATCGTCCTCGCTTGTACATATGCTTCTGGAAAGAGTTTGTCGCTATTCGATGAAAAAGTGAAATGGATTAAATTTGGGGATTTTGCAGCGGTAGATAAAAGATGGTTTTCCATTTATTATGAGCTCGGCATTGATGGTTTATCGCTCGTTATGATGGTGCTGACGGCCCTTCTAGCGATGCTTGCAGCAATTGCGGCATTTACGATTAAAAGAAACTTGAAAGCCTTTTATATGCTGCTACTCATGTTAGAAATAGGGATGCTGGGCGTCTTCGCTGCTCAAAATTTAATGTTGTTCTTTATCTTTTTTGAAATTACATTGCCGCCAATGTTTTTATTAATTGGGAAGTGGGGGAAATTGTCGAGTGAAAAGGCTGCTTATAGTTATTTAATATATAACGGTATTGGCTCTGCTATTTTACTCATCGTTTTCTCAGTTTTATTTGCAAAAACAGGGACAACAAATATTACAGAGCTTAAAGAAATATTAGCAAGTGTAGGTGCTGGGGGAGGAATGGCTGTCTCAAGTAGCTTACAGTTCGGTTTGTTTCTTTCCATAATGATTGCTTTTGCGATTAAACTCCCCGTTTTCCCGTTACATCGCTGGATGGTCAATGTGCATATTGAAGCGCACCCAGCTGTAGTTATGCTTCATGCGGGCGTTTTACTGAAGATTGGAGCATACGGTATGATCCGCTTCGGAAAGGGGTTATTCCCGGAATACTTTCGCGAGTTTGCAACGCTCATTGCGATTTTAGGAGTCATCAATTTATTGTATGGAGCCTTCTTAGCACTCATCCAAACGGATTTTCGAAAGGTGCTTGCTTACTCTAGTATTTCGCATATGGGCATTGTATTAATGGGTCTTGCGGCGTTAAATGCACCAGGTACACAAGGAGCACTATTCCAAGTTGTGTCTCACGGTTTAATTGCAGCCTTACTCTTCTTCTTACTTGGCGTTATAGAACAGCGCTTTGGGACATCGGACATTACAGCGCTTGGCGGACTCGCAAAAAGTGTTCCAGTACTTAGCGGATTCTTCTTAGCGGGAGGGATGGCATCGCTTGGATTGCCAGGAATGTCTGGATTTGTTAGCGAGTTTCTTGCCTTTCTCGGTTTATTCCAAGGAGAGCCATTCATTGCTGCAGTCGGTGTGCTTGGCATCATTTTAACCGCTGTATACGTATTAAGAGCGACACTTCAAGTAACATTTGGTAAGAAAGAGTGGGAAGCGAAAGCTGATATACATGGATGGGAGTATGTTCCTATATTGCTACTCATCTTCTGCATTATTGCAATTGGAGTAATGCCAGAAATACTAGGGGATCCGCTTCAAAATACGTTGAAAACATTGGGGGTGAAGTAGGATGGATATGAATACGTTACTTAGCCTATCATGGCATCTCATGGTGCCAGAATTTATTATTCTCGGAGCTGCCATCCTTCTTTCCATATGTGATTTGTTTTTTAAGCTGAACCATAAATATGTAGCGCTTAGTGCAATAGCAGCCGTCATATTAGCAATCTTGTCATTAATCACGCTATACGGCGAACCAGCGGGAGATATTTTGAACGGATCGTTTGTGTTAGATGGGTTTTCAAAAGGGTTTAAAACGTTGTTATTAGGCGGAGCAGCTCTCATTTTATGCACCGCAATGAGCGATGATAAGAAGAATCCAATTGAAGATAAGGGAGAATATTATTACTTATTTTTAATGGCACTTCTGGGGGCTATGTTTATGGCTTCTAGTGTCGACTTTATTACACTTTTCGTCGGTTTAGAATTGCTTTCACTTTCTTCGTATATTTTAGTAGGAATACGAAAAAAGAACCGTGCATCAAACGAGGCGGCAATGAAATATGTTATTAATGGAGGAATTGGAACAGCAATTACGCTTTTTGGAATGAGTTATTTGTACGGTATTACAGGATCGACTAATATCGTGGATATGCAAAAAGTATTCGCGGGGGAGCTTGCTGGTGGTATTCAGTTATTGTTAGCTCTCGCATTTCTACTATTACTCGTTGGGCTCTCGTTTAAAATTGCGACGGTGCCGTTTCATATGTGGGCACCAGATGTGTATGAAGGAGCGGCTACACCTGTTACTGCTTTTCTTGGAACGATTTCTAAAATTGCAGGGTTCTTACTCATTATTCGTCTGTTTCTCATGGTTTTTGCAAGTGTGTCGGTGCAAGGAGACATGCAATCTTTATACGGACGTATGAGCATATACATTGCTGTACTAGCGAGTATTACGATGATTATTGGAAATGTAGTAGCATTAAAGCAATATAACGTAAAACGCCTATTTGCCTATTCGGGAATCGCACATGCGGGCTACTTACTCGTTCCGCTTATAGCATTATCACCATTTACGATGGATAGCATGTGGTTTTACATGCTTGCGTATATGCTTATGAATATAGGCGCGTTTGCAATTATCCACGGCTTAATCTTACAAAGCGACAAAGAAAACATTACCATTTTCACCGGATTATATAAAAGGTCGCCATTTACAGCGATAGTGATGACGATTTTTATTTTATCGTTGGCCGGGATACCAGGAACAGCTGGTTTTATCGGGAAAATTAACATCTTTTTAGGTGCACTTCATGTAGAGCCAGCTCATTACGTACTAGCCTCTATTATGATGGGGACGACAGTTATTTCATTCGTATATTATTTCCGTATTTTACAGCAAATGTTTTTCCGGACGGGAGAAGTAGAAGAGAAGATTCGTTTGCCACTAAATATAAAGGTTGTTATGAGCCTTTGTGCAATTTCGATTGTAATACTAGGGATTATGCCGATGATCGGATACAATTTCTTTTATGAATATTTTCCATTAATGAAGGATTTCTTCTTCCTAGGGAACGTGGTACAATAGTGAAAATAAAAGGTGTGGAGTTGTTACTCTGCGCTTTTTATTTTGTGTGAACTACAATTGAAAATGCATATAGGTATACGTTTTTTGAGAGCAAATTACGATGTGAAATGTAAGATGCTTATTTGTATTTGAAAAAGTGTGGCTCCTACTTATTATGGTATCGTTTTTATAGTATTTCGTAAGTAGTAGCTGGTTAAAAAGGGGTCGGTTTTTTGGCACATCTTTTAGGGCAACAAGCACTGATTGCCATTGTTTCGCATTTATTGTTTATTACCATTACGTGGTGGGCCTTACAAGGTATTCATATTGAGCGTTTAATGAAGCCTGGAAAGGTGATGCAGACGCGAGTATTACTCATCCTAATTACAATTGCAATTGGGACATCTGTAAGTAACTTTTTCCTTGATTATTTAGGCTATTCAAAGAGTTTAACGTATTTAGTAAAGTAAGTGTATAGAACCTCATATCTCCGTTAACAATGGGGATAGGAGGGGATGAAATTGAAGCTTAAAGCCATTCTTATTATTGCCTTGAGTGTTGTTTTATTTTTGGTTGGATATAGAGAGATGAAACCGACAAGCGATGAACAGAAAATGGAGAGCATGATCGCATCCTTAGAGAAAAATGATGCTAAAGTAGAGAAGTGGTCATGGTTAGCGAGAGAAACAAAAACAATTTCTAATATACATACGTTTCAAAAATTGTTAAACGATGTGAAGGACAAGGCGAATATTCAAAAATGGGAATTAGAGCAATCTCCAGATGGATATAAAGCTACATCCTATAAAAAGTTTCCTTCTTATGAAGAACGAGTAGTAGTAACTTGGAGTAAGGAAAATACTAAAGAAAACACTTTCATTATTTTTGAAGTGAGCGGGGCGAAATGGGACCCGAAGTACATTCAGAAAACAAATGAAATTTTTAATGGAAAACCTATAATTTACACTTGTGTTCAAGGTGTACTGAATGATAAGATTGAAGGTGTTTTGCAAAATAAAACCAATCAGGTTTTGAAAGATCTTTCAGCAAGAGCGATCGAACAGATAGAAGAAAGAGCATTTGTGTCAGTCTCCGCATACAATAAAAAGTGGGATGACGCTCTTTCAACAAATAGAGAGAAAATAAATGTGCAAATAGCAATACGTTCTACAGACAACAAAGATACAATTGTGGTTGGCACACCGATCATAACTTCTGAGTATTGAGTGAATAGATACTGAAAAAAGGACACGGAGGGGAATAATTTGGAAAAGATCATCGTCCGTGGCGGAAAGCGGTTAAACGGCACAGTGCGTGTTGAGGGCGCAAAAAATGCTGTATTACCTATAATCGCTGCAGCCCTATTAGCGAGTGATGGAAAGAATGTACTATCTGAAGTACCAGTTTTGTCTGATGTATACACAATTAATGAGGTATTACGTCATTTAAATGCTGAAGTCGTATTTGAAAATAACCAAGTAACAATCGATGCTTCTAAAGAACTAAACATCGAAGCACCATTTGAATATGTACGTAAAATGCGTGCATCTGTTCAAGTAATGGGACCATTACTTGCACGTAACGGTCGTGCTCGTATTGCACTTCCTGGTGGATGTGCAATTGGTTCACGTCCAATTGACCAACATTTAAAAGGCTTCGAAGCAATGGGAGCAAAAGTACAGGTTGGTAATGGTTTTGTTGAGGCATACGTTGAGGGAGAACTAAAAGGAGCTAAAATTTATTTAGACTTCCCAAGCGTGGGCGCAACAGAAAACATTATGTCTGCAGCTACATTAGCAAAAGGGACAACAATCCTTGAAAACGCAGCGAAAGAACCAGAAATCGTTGACTTAGCTAACTTCTTAAATGCGATGGGAGCGAAAGTACGCGGAGCTGGAACTGGAACGATTCGTATCGAAGGCGTTGATAAATTATATGGTGCAAACCACTCTATTATTCCTGACCGTATTGAAGCGGGAACATTCATGGTTGCAGCAGCAATTACTGGTGGAGACATCTTAATTGAAAATGCTGTGCCTGAACATTTACGCTCAATTACAGCGAAGATGGAAGAAATGGGTGTTAAAATTATTGAGGAAAACGAAGGTGTACGTGTTATCGGCCCAGATAAGTTAAAAGCGGTTGATATTAAAACTATGCCTCATCCAGGTTTCCCAACAGACATGCAATCACAAATGATGGCATTATTACTACAAGCTGATGGAACAAGTATGATTACAGAAACGGTATTCGAAAACCGCTTTATGCACGTTGAAGAATTCCGTCGTATGAATGCTGATATTAAAATCGAAGGTCGTTCTGTTATTATGAACGGTCCAAACAGCTTACAAGGTGCTGAAGTAGGCGCAACTGATTTACGTGCTGCTGCTGCATTAATCTTAGCTGGTTTAGTATCTGAAGGTTACACTCGTGTAACTGAGTTAAAGCATCTTGACCGTGGTTATGTAGATTTCCATAAGAAATTAGCTGCATTAGGTGCAACTATTGAACGTGTAAACGAAAAAGTAGAAGAAGTGAAAGAACAAGAAGTTTCTGATCTTCACGCTTAATTGAAATAGTCTCTACGTCTTTTGACGTAGGGGCTATTTTTTTGGGTTATTACTGTTATAGTCAAGAAATTCTATACTTATGCAAGTACCAGTGAAAATATTTAGAAAATTTTCGTTTTATCCAGGTCCCCTTAAGTATGTTCTAAAAGAAAGAGTTGTTCCATAAGAATGAATGGAGTAAAGCTTTTTCATATTGGGGGAAATAAGATGAAATTTTCAAAGCCACTTTTTATTACAGTAGCGCTTCTAATAGCGCTCGTTATCATTGTACCTGCTGCTCTTGTTATTCCGTTTGCGAAAGCAAAAGTAGGGGAAGAAGCAGCTTCTAAAACTCCTCCAGCGATAGAAAGTATACCAGCTCCAGGGAAAGTGGATACAGCGGTTCAAGTTGCTGTATATCGTGAGAAACAGAAAAAGGTAGATACATTACCTATGGAGGAGTATGTGACCGGTGTAGTAGCTTCTGAGATGAATGCCAGTTTTGAAATAGAGGCGCTAAAGGCGCAGGCATTAGCAGCGAGAACATTTGTGGTGCAGCGTATGCTAAGCGGTGGAAAGAAAAACAATGCGGACGTGACCGATACGGTGAAAGATCAAGTGTACAAAAGTAAAGAAGAATTGAAGAAACAATGGGGCAATAACTACGAAAATAATTTGAAGAAAATCGAAGAAGCTGTTTCGAAAACCGCAGGACAAGTTTTAACGTATGATGGAAAACCGATCTCAGCATCCTTCTTCTCAACGAGTAATGGCCGGACAGAAAATGCGGCTGATTATTGGGGAAATGATTATCCGTACTTAAAGAGCGTAGATAGTCCGTGGGATCAAGCCTCTCCAAAATTTACGAGCGAGCAAACCTTTACAGTAGCTGACTTTCAAAAACGTCTCGGTGTGAAAGTGCTAGCAGACGGAAAAGTTGGTGATATTAAAGGGCGTACAGAAGGAAAACGTGTAAAAGATGTAGCATTTCAAGGGAAAACATTAACCGGAAGAGATGTGCGTGACAAATTAGATTTACGCTCTTCTGATTTCACGTGGAAACAAGAGGGAGACAAAATCGTCGTTACAACGAAAGGCTTTGGTCACGGCGTTGGCATGAGCCAATACGGAGCGAACGGCATGGCAGCGGAAGGTAAGAAATATACAGATATCGTCGCTCATTATTATAAGGGTGTCGAAATAAAGTCGATGAATGATTATGAAGGAAAGTTAATGGTGAGGAAGTAGGGTGCAGAATAGACCGTCCCAAGAGGTATGTTGGGACGGTTTTCTTTTGTTAGTAGATAGGTTATCCTTGTCGAATCGTTGATATATTAAAAAAATCGTCAATGCTCAGCGATGATAGAACTCTGTTTAAGGGGTCCGTGGATCGCTGGAAGCTATTATAAGGATGAGTGTACAGAAGAGAATCAATGAGAGATGGTTGGCTTCATACAGGAGATATTGTCAGGGGTGACTCGGAAGGGTTTATTAAGATTGCGGATCGAAAAGCGGGGACGAATAGATTTCTTCCGTAGATTTAGAAAATGCCTTAATGTCACACGATAAAGTGTTAGAAGCATCTGTTGTGGTGGTGCCGCATGAAAAATGGCAAGAACGTCCCATTGCGTTGTATTAAAGGAAGGACAAGCAGTAGAAAGAGAAGAACTGTAAGCTTTATTAGAAGCAGAGTTTCCGAAATGGTGGATGCCAGATGATATTTTATTTGTAAACGAAATTCCGAAAGCGTCTGTAGGAAAGTTTCTAAAACGAGCGCTGCGTGATCAGCTCAAGACTTATATGGTAGAGCAAAACTAGAGAAGAAGGCTATCCATTCATTTGGATAGCCTCCTTTTTTAGTCGATATGACAAACTTCTTTCCAATCTTTCAGGCGTGAACGACGCTTTATTGTATGGCTTTGAACTTCTTCCCATATACGCTGTTCAAAATCTGGATGAACAGTAATAGGACGAAGATGTGGCCAGGGGAAACGCTTTAGTAAATTTAATCCTTCTTCCCAAGTGTGTACAACATGGGAGGAATGAGAGATAGCACCTATATCGTCAACCCCATAATCCATTTCATTTATATGCCGAGAAAAAATCCATCTTTTATCGGCTTGTTGTAAGCCGAATAATGAGATAGAGCCTCCTTCGCCAGCTACTTTAATTATTGTTTGCCAATTTTGCATGGTAGTTTCTCCTCCGTCAAATGGTGGATTTGTGAAAAGGTTAATTTTTTTGGTCTCTGCAGGTGCGTAAAGTGGATGGCGTGGTTCTTTGTTTCTTAAAAATCCAAGGCAATAGATAGTTTTTTTATGCTGGTGTGACCATTGTTTGAGGAGATAGTGCATGTGAGTGGATTGTTTATGTAGTTTCCCGTGTTCTCCCCAAGCGACAACAATAATAGTTGCCTCCTTAAAGGCTTTTTCTAAGTAATAGCGATTTTTTTCTCCTATGACTTCAGAGTGTGGGAGTTTATATAAGTCTTTAGGATAGGTTGTACGATAACTAAACAGGTTACAAATTTCTAAACTGCCACATTCCCATCGCTTTGCGAAGTTAATACAACGCTTCGTAGTCCTGTCATCGTGTTGTTCATTTGCTGTACTTGGGTTTAGCATAATAAATAGAGTACGGTTTTCGTTTGTAATATCCCACTCTCTCGTCAAACTATAACGGTGGTTTCCTTCAATAATTGCATCACGAATCATTACGAATTCCCCCTTTATGTTTTCATAGTTTTATAATACCTTAAAATGCTGTATGAAATATCATAATTTTCCATTAATTGTTTGGTATAATAAGATAAAAACATTTGGGGGAGACAGAATGGCGTTATTGGAGTTGAAACAATTAGGGAAGACGAACCAGTTACCAGTAGTTGAACTGAAGGTTGAGAAGGGACAATGTGTTGTTTTGCAATGTAATAACCATACAGCTAAAGTGTTGCACCGCATCATAATTGGTGAGGAAGAAGCTTCAACTGGCAATGTGCTATTTGAAGATGAAGTGATTGGAAAGAGAAATTATTCGCGCATCGGTTTTTGTTTTTTGAAAGATGAAGCATATGATCGTTTGAAGGTAAAGGACTACTACAGGTTTTTATTAGGACTGTATGAATCAAATATGAGTATAGAAGAAGTAGTACAATTTGTGGGCCTCTTAGATAAATTAAACGTTAAAATAGAAAAGTTATCATTTTCAGAGAAACGTCGTCTTCATATTGGAAGAGTTATGATTCATAATCCGGATTTAGTTATTTTGGAAGAACCAGAGCAAAATGTAGATACAGAGAGTACGATTATTATTCGAAAAGCGATTATGAAAATGAAAGAGCAAGGAAAGGCGATTTTTATTACATCATCTTTCCTATCGGACGCCCTTTCGTTAACAGAAGATGTATACATATTAAACAATGATGGTGTGAAAAAAGTAGAAATTGAACAAGAAGAAGTTGAAGAGGTGGATGAAGAAAAGGTTGTTCAAATGATTCCGCAAATGAAACTTGAAAGAATTCCAGCGAAAGTGAACGATAAAATCATTTTACTTGATCCGATGGAAATTCATTTCATTGAAACACAAAATGGAGTGACACATATTCATGTACGCGAAGGTGATTTCGTATGTGCATTAACGTTAAGTGAACTAGAATCGAGATTAACAGGATTCGGGTTCTTTAGATGTCATCGCTCGTACCTTGTGAATTTACAAAGAGTACGAGAAGTAATTACGTGGACTCGTAATAGTTTTAGTTTAATTTTGGATGACGAAAGAAAAAGTTCAATCCCGCTTTCAAAAGGACGAATGGATGAATTAAAAGGTGTAATTGGGCTATAAAATTGCTCCGATAAGCTCAAAATACGATTCATTCATCGGTAAAAATACTCCTTTTACCGATATTTTACTGCGCCTACCCTTTGTTTTTCATATGATTGAGTCAAGAAAAGCGAAACAAACAAACAAACGAAAAGCGCTAAAGCGACTTTCATCTATAAAAGAAAAAACAAAGGGGATGACGAGATGACATTAGCAATTGAAATGAAAGATGTAATGAAAAGTTTCAACGAAAAAACAGCACTTCGAAATGTAAATATTGAAGTGAAGCAAGGAGAAATTTTTGGATTCCTCGGACCGAGTGGATCCGGAAAAACAACAACAGTAAAAATTTTAACTTCTCAATTACTTCATAGTGTTGGAACAGTGAGGGTACTAGGAAAAGATATTACAGGACCAAGCAGCATCGATTACAAACGGATTGGTATTTTAACAGACAACAGCGGTTTATATGAGAGACTTAGCATTTATGATAACTTACTATTATTTTGTGACTTATACGATTGCAAAAAAGAGCGAATAGATGAAGTGTTAGCGCAAGTGAACTTATTAGATGATAAGAAAACATTAGTCAAGAAACTATCAAAAGGAATGAAGCAACGCGTTACACTAGCAAGAGCAATTCTTCATAAACCAGATATCCTCTTCTTAGACGAACCAACATCTGCACTCGACCCAGTTAACGTACAAAACATTCATAAAATCTTAAAAGACTTAAATAAAGAAGGAACGACAATTTTCTTAACGACGCATAACATGGACGAAGCAGAAACGCTTTGTAACCGCATTGCCTTTCTATGTGGCGGAGAAATTGTAGCGCTTGATACACCGGAGAACCTTCGCTTACAATACGCGAAAGATCAAATACAAGTCGTGTTAAAGGATAAGAAGAAAGAAACGGTACAAAAAGATGAATTAGGTGCAAAACGCATTTCAGAGTGGATGAAAAAAGGAGAACTATTATCCATTCATTCTTATGAACCAACGCTAGGCGATATCTTTATTGAAGTTACTGGGAGGGGACTATAATGACATTTTCAATGAGACGTGTATCAGCTATTTTTAGAAAAGAAGTACAAGATTTTAAGACGAATTCACAAGTGTTGTTAATGGCATCTTTACCAATTATATTTGCATTTATATTTAGCAGATTTGGAGAAGGGCGCATGGGGGTTGGCATTATTACTTTAATGTCCTTTCTATTTGTTGCAGGGTTTGTTCAATCGATGGTCATTGCAGAAGAGAAAGAAAAACATACGTTACGTGTGTTAATGCTATCACCAGCTTCTTCTGTTGAAGTTCTTCTTGGAAAAAGCATATTAACAGCATGTTTAACGTTAGGTATTTCCATTGTAAACTTATTCATTTTAGATCAATTAAGTGGCAATCTCTTATTGCTAGCATTTATTTTCTTATGTGGAACAATTCTATTTATCTTAATTGGAACAATGATTGGATTATTAGCTGAGTCTGTCCCGCAAACATCACTAATTGGAATGCCAATATTAATGACGATGTATTTAGCTGTACAATTTGAGCCAATGGTTGAAAATAAAGTAATTAAGACAATGATTAGTTATCTTCCAACATCTCATCTTGAAAAAGCAATTAAAAGCTTAGTGGATGGTGCTGGGTTTAGTAGTATTAGTGGGCATATGCTAAATGTTGGAGTGTGGCTTATTATTTCACTTATGGCATGTTTAATCGTATATAAAAAGAAACAATTAGACTAAAAACTGAGCTGAAACGCTCAGTTTTTTCTTTTTTCAATCATTTCCTCGGAAATTTTACAATTCTTATACATATTTTTACAGATTTTGTCGAAAAGTAATTAGTTATACGTTGTATAGGATACGTGAATATTGTTCAAAATGATTGCTGAGGTGATGATGGAATGCGAGGAAGAAATAATAAAAAGTCGCAAAAGGTAGTACATTTATTTCAAAAAAGATGGGTGTTTCCGGCACTATACATTGCTTGTGCAGCGGTAATTTTAATGGTTGCGCTATGGTTCCAAGGAGCTAATCCGAAGAAGACTCCGAACCAAGATCAAGCAACACCGTATACACAATCGGAAGATCCAGCAGTACCAGTAACGAAATCTTCAGAAGTAGTGAAAATGCCAGCTGCCGCGAGTGTGGAAGTAGTCGTACAGAAGAAGTTCTATGAAGATGCAGCAACTGAGGCGGAACAAGAAAAAGCACTTGTCTTTTATAACAACACATATTCCCCAAACAAAGGAATTGACATTGCTGCGAAGAATGGAAAAGAATTCAATGTAGCTGCTGCTTTAAGCGGTACAGTAACGAAAGCTGAAAAAGATTCACTTCTTGGTTATGTTGTAACAGTTGATAGCGGAAATGGTGTAGCAGCTTCTTATCAAAGCTTAGGCAGTGTAAAAGTAGAAAAAGGTGCACGAGTTGTACAAGGTGAAGTATTAGGAAAATCCGGTCTAAGTGCAATGAATAAAGAAGCAGGTTCTCACGTTCACTTTGAAGTGCGTAAAGACAACGTGGCTGTGAACCCTGAGCGCTATTTAAATAAGTCAGTAGCAGAAATTAAAGCTGATGCAGGTGCTGCAAAGGCAACGAACGCTTCTGGTAAAAAAGCTGATGACAAATCTCAAAAAGAAGAAAAGTCAACGAGCACGAAACCAGAAAGTAAAACAGAAGATAAGTCTCAAAAAGAAGAGAAATCAACTAGCGGTTCGACTAGTGACAAAAAAGAAGAACCGAAGAAAGAAGAAAAATCAACAAATGGTTCTACAGAATCATCTAACAGTTCTTCTTCACAAGAATAAGAAAGTGAAAAAATCAGTTCCCACTAGGGGAGCTGATTTTTTTATTTTTACCCCGCATTAACGGGCAGTAAGACCCCTACTTTAAAATTCAGTGAAAGCTAAGAAGTTAGGTTGGGGTCAACTGCCCATAAAAGCCCGATTGGTTCAACTAATAATCAGTGGGAAATGGCGCCCACTGATTAAAGTTTCACTTTATATAAAAATACTCAATTTCGAGAAAAAAGTTGCAATAACAAGGAAAAATGACGAGATTCTCGAATATATATTACAAAAGGGAGGGGATACTGTGTCATTTTTGTTTGTTCTGTCGACTGCTATTATTTTATTGTTTGTTTTATTCACCTTATATTATTACATTGCTGGTAAGAAAGAGGTTCCCCACCATCAGTTATTAGAAGAAGAGTTGGAAAGAGAAGAATGACGCCTTATATACAAGGCGTCATTTTTTTTCGCCAAAATAGTCACTGTTAACGTATTTCTCACAAAAAAACGTAATTTTTCTTAACTTAGTCCGCAAAAATAGTGAACATGTAGCATATATCAGTAGTGCGGGCAATACAATGGTATAAACCAAAGCAAAGAGAGTGTTTGAGGTGAGAAATCGTGAATCATTTCATTATAAATCCAAGAATGTTTAACGCTTACAAACAGCACTCACACTTACTTCTTAGTCGTATGCAGCGAGGCTCATTTCACACTTCTCACATCCAATTTAGGGAGGCGAGTGGTGTGCACGATTACATCAAAGAGAGAACTATCAAGATTGGTAAGTATATCGTGGAGACAAGAAAGACAGTGCGTGTCATTGCAAAGGAATTTGGGGTATCAAAGAGTACAGTCCATAAAGATTTAACGGAACGTCTACCAGAAATTAATCCAGAGCTCGCAAATGAAGTGAAAGAAATTCTTGATTATCATAAGTCTATTCGTCATTTAAGAGGCGGAGAAGCAACAAAACAAAAGTATAGAAAAGAAGATGTAGAAAAGCCAGTACGTCAATAAATATGCGATCGCAAACATTCCGTTTCAATTCGGTAATATTTTTCAGAAGAATTCTTTTTGCGAATATTACGTTTCTGTTAAATTTATGATAAAATCAGAAATTAGGTGTAAAAGAATTCGGGTGTAGCCTGATTTTGAATATCGAGGAGGAAAAAACGGGAATGTTTGCGCGAGATATCGGAATTGACCTAGGTACGGCTAACGTATTAATCCATGTTAAAGGTAAGGGTATTGTATTAAATGAGCCATCTGTTGTTGCTATTGATCGTAACACAGGTAAAGTATTAGCAGTAGGTGAAGAAGCAAGAAGTATGGTGGGACGTACGCCTGGTAATATTGTAGCAATTCGTCCACTAAAAGATGGTGTAATCGCAGATTTCGAAATTACAGAAGCAATGTTAAAGTATTTCATTAACAAATTGGACGTAAAGAGCTTCTTTTCAAAACCTCGCATTTTAATTTGTTGTCCAACAAATATCACATCAGTAGAACAAAAAGCAATTCGTGAGGCTGCTGAACGTTCAGGTGGTAAAACAGTATTTTTAGAAGAAGAACCAAAAGTAGCCGCAGTTGGTGCTGGTATGGAAATCTTCCAACCAAGCGGTAATATGGTTGTTGATATTGGTGGAGGTACAACAGATATCGCTGTACTATCTATGGGTGATATTGTTACCTCTTCCTCTATCAAAATGGCTGGCGATAAGTTTGATATGGAGATCTTAAACTACATTAAACGTAAGTATAAGCTATTAATCGGAGAACGTACTTCAGAAGATATTAAAATTAAAGTTGGTACAGTATTCCCAGGTGCACGTAGCGAAGAACTTGAAATTCGCGGACGTGACATGGTAACAGGTTTACCACGCACAATTACAGTATGCTCTGAAGAAATTACAGAAGCATTAAAAGAAAATGCAGCTGTTATTGTACAAGCTGCAAAAGGCGTACTAGAGCGCACACCACCAGAATTATCGGCGGACATCATCGACCGCGGTGTTATTCTAACAGGCGGTGGAGCTTTACTACACGGTATCGACATGCTTCTAGCAGAAGAACTAAAAGTACCAGTATTAATTGCTGAAAACCCAATGCACTGCGTTGCGGTTGGTACAGGTATTATGTTAGAGAATATTGATAAATTACCACGTCGTGCATTACGATAAAGTGAAACTTTAATAAGTGGGGGCATCCCCCCACTTATTATTAGCTCGCAAAAGGCGGGGAAGATGAAAAGAACTAAGGTGTTAACCGTAGTTCTTTTTTTGTTTTTTTATTCTTTTATTTTTTTATTTTATTTTGATTTATTGAGAAAATAGAAGAAAAATAAAGAAAAACGAAGGAAATAGGTAAAATATTCATATATATGGTTAAATTTAATATTTCCTTATTTGAAAACGTTTATAATATAATGAGTCGAATACGACATTAAGGCAAATAATGTTTTAATACATATTGCCTTTCCCTAATTTGGGCATACACTCTTTTCTACCTCCGTGTCAGTTGCAAGAATATGCAACTATTTTAATGGAATAGAGTGTGTGCATTTTTTTATATATAAAGCTGAAAAGATAGTAAAGTTTCACCTTCCCCCGCATTAACGGGCAGTAAGACTCCCCCCTCAAAATGTAGCGAATGCAAGGGAGTTAGGTAGGAGATCAACTGCCCGTAAAAGCCCGATTGGTGAAGGCTAATAATTAGTGGGAAAGGGCACACACTGATTAAAGTTTCACTTTATAATGACAAACAATAAACAAAATGGGATAATAAACAATATGTCCAAGTGGTAAGACCAATATTACAAAAGGGGCGATTGTTATATGCTAAATATAGAACAAATTAAAGAAATCATTCCTCACCGTTATCCATTTTTACTTGTTGATAAAATATTAGAAGTAGATGAAGGAAAAAGAGCGGTTGGAATTAAAAATGTATCCGCAAACGAAGAATTCTTTAACGGGCATTTTCCTGACTATGCAGTTATGCCTGGTGTACTTATTGTAGAAGCATTAGCACAAGTCGGAGCAGTTGCGGTATTAAAAAAAGAAGAGAACCGCGGAAGACTTGCTTTCTTCGCTGGTATCGACAATTGTCGTTTCAAAAAACAAGTACGTCCAGGTGATCAACTTCGCCTAGAAGTAGAAATGACACGTGTACGTGGTCCGATCGGAAAAGGGAAAGCAATCGCAACAGTAGATGGTGAAGTTGCATGTGAAGCTGAAATTACATTTGCGATTGGTGATAAAAAAGAATAAAGATAATAAAAAATCTCCTTGTGAAAATGCAAGGAGATTTTTTTATTTCCAATATATATTGGTGTAATCAATAAAATGCAAACTAGTCAGAAGATTACTTGTGTATGGAAAGTAATTCCCATATAATTACTTTATTGTTTATTCGAAAATTAGGATAAACGATAAGGGTAGAAAAGAAGTAAAGTCATTGTCATATTGTAAAGGCGTTCATATAAGACAAAGTAGAATGATATTGATTAAGATGAGATGTGGGGAAATCAGTGATACAAAATATTAATTAGACGTATGAAATCGAGCATAGAGAGAGAAAAAGGAGAAATGTCGCAATTTACACAAAAGGAGATTATGAATATGTTCGGAAGAAAGAAAAGAAAATCATTACGACAATTAATTACGCATAAAGAGCCAAGATCACGTATTGCAGAACAATACCGTAACATTCGTACAAATATTGAATTTACATCTGTAGATAGTCATGTTCGTTCTATTATTGTTACCTCGGCAGATCCAGGCGATGGAAAAACAACAACAATCGCAAACTTAGCAGTTGCTTTTGGCCAACAAGGAAAGAAAGTCTTATTAATCGGAGCTGACTTGCGTAAGCCGACGATTCAAAACTTATTTGCCATTCACAATTCAAATGGATTAACGAACTTATTATCAGGACAAGCGAAACTGATGCAATGCATTCAAAAAACAGATATAGAGAACGTATACTTAATGGCAGCAGGTCCAATCCCGCCCAACCCAGCTGAACTATTAGGTAGCCGGGGAATGGATGATCTATTACTAGAAGCATATAACATGTTTGATATTATTTTGATCGATACACCACCGGTTCTTGCGGTTACCGATGCACAAATACTAGCGAACAAATGCGATGGAATCGTACTTGTCGTACGCAGTGAAAAAACAGAAAAAGATAAAATTGTAAAAGCGAAGCAAATATTAGACAAAGCGTCCGGTAAATTACTTGGTGTCGTCTTAAACGATAAAAAAGAAGAAAAAGAACAATATGGATATTATTAGAAAATAATGTATAGAATAGTAAATGGGAAAGTCGATAAATATTTTTGTCGGCTTTTTTTGAATTTTTATAAAATTTTTTATTACATTATATGAAAAGCATGATATAATGGAAATTTTGGAAATTCGTTGGAATGTGTTGTCATATTTAAGATTATTTTGTAAGATTATATTTGTTTGTTATGAGCTTGTATTAAATAATTTATTAAAATAAAAAAATATAAGATGAATATGTTATAATTTTTCTTATGTGCAAATTTTAGAAAGTTGGAGGAACTTATGGAAGAAACAATTAGTTTGAAAGAGTTATTTCATATTTTAAAAAAACGTTTAGCAATGATCCTCACTGTTACATTTGCGGTGGCAATTATAAGTGCTATTATTAGCTTTTTCTTTATGACACCGATTTATCAGTCTTCAACACAAATCCTTGTAAATCAGAAGAAGCAAGAGGGAACTGCATTACAGATTGGGGAAGTTCAAACAAATATACAATTAACGAATACATATAAGGTTATTATTAAGAGTCCTGTAATCTTAGAACAAGTGAAAGAGAAATTGAAATTGCAGGAGACGATACAGGAGTTAACCAAAAAAGTTGATGTTACAAATGAAAAGGATTCACAGGTGATTGCTGTTACAGTTCAGAATAAAGATCCAAAAACAGCAAGTGCCATTGCAAATAAAATTGCAGAAGTATTTCAAAGCGAAATAGCGAAAATCATGAGTGTTGATAACGTTACTGTATTATCAAAGGCAGAAGTGGTAGAAAAGCAATCCCCAATTAAACCACGTCCAATGTTAAATATAGTAATTGCGTTCATTGTTGGTTTAATGGCTTCAGTTGGACTTGCATTCTTACTAGAATACTTAGACAACACTGTGAAAAAAGAAGAAGATGTAGAAAACTTACTTGGATTACCAGTATTAGGGATTGTAGCTCGTATGGATGAAGAAACAAAAAATATAAATTCGCATGCTCCATCATCAAGAAAAGTGAGGGGACAAACAATTGGCTCTTAATTTATTTAAAAAGAAAAAAAATCATCGTCAACGTCGTCAATTAATTGCTCATCAACAACCGAAATCACCAATTTCAGAACAATATCGTAATATTCGAACGAATATCGAATTTGCAGCTGTTGATACGAATTTACACTCATTAATGGTCACGTCGGCAAACCCAAGTGAAGGAAAAACAACGACGACAGCAAATATGGCAGTTGTTTTTGCACAACAAGGAAAGAAAGTACTATTAATTGATGCAGATATGCGTAAACCAGCGATGCATCAAATGTTTCAAGTAGATAATATTTTCGGATTAACGAACGTATTAACACATAGTGAACGTTTAGAAAAATGTGTACAAACGACAGCTGTAGATAATTTACACTTTTTAGCTTGTGGTCCAATTCCACCAAATCCAGCAGAATTGTTAGGATCAAAATCAATGCAAGAGCTTCTTGCACAAGCATATAGCCTGTACGATTTAGTTGTTTTTGATTTACCACCAATTTTGGCAGTTACTGATGCGCAAATTATGGCAAATGTATGTGATGCTTCAATTCTTGTTGTTCGTAGTGAATCGACAGAGAAAGAAACGGCAGTAAGGGCAAAAGTATTATTGGAATCGGCAAAAGGTAAGCTTTTAGGTGTAGTTCTGAATGATCGTGAACGTGAACAAGGCTTATATTATTATTATGGTGCTAATTAATTAAAAAGTGGGATATGGCAAGGCCATATCTCCTTTTTTCCCTTGAATATGAGACATGCCTCATATTCAAGGGAAAAAAGGTTTGTATATGAGAGGGAGGATGCAAAGAATGATTGATTTACATTGTCACATTTTACCTGGCATCGATGACGGTGCACAAACAATAACCGATAGTTTAGCGATGGCCCAAAAGGCTGCCCAAGAAGGAATACATACAATCGTCGCAACACCACATCACCAAAACGGAAAATATATAAATGAGCGTACTTCTATTCTTCATCAAGTAAACCAATTAAATGATGAACTACAACAAAATGAAATTCCACTAAAAATATTACCAGGGCAAGAGGTCAGGTTATATGGTGATTTATTAGAAGACTATGAGGCTGGTAAAATCGTTACCTTAAATGAAACAAACAAATATATATTAATTGAATTTCCATCAAATCACGTACCTCGTTATGCAGAACAATTATTATATGAACTACGTGTTAAGGGAATGATTCCAATTATCGTTCACCCAGAACGTAATGCCGAGTTAATGGAGAGACCAGATAAGTTATACAACCTTGTAAATAAAGGAGCTTTAACACAAGTAACAGCAGGTAGTTTACTAGGTAAGTTTGGTAAAAAAATCAAAAAGTTTTCGCTGCAGCTTGTGGAACATAATTTAACGCATATGATCGCATCGGATGCACATAATACAACATCAAGAGGATTCCATTTAGCAGAAGGTTATGAACTAATTGAGAAAGAATTTGGAACGAGCGTTATGAATGATTTGAAAGAAAATCCGTACTTATTAATTAGCGGGAAGGTAATTTATAAAGAAGATCCAGAACAAATCCGTCGTAAAAAATTATTTGGTATCTTCTAAATAGTAAACTGGTGATGTCTCCTAACCGTTATCAACGGGGGCACTCGGTCGTGCTGTGGGTAGAAATTTTATTTCGTGCCTACCTTAGACGCTTGTCGTCGGGAGTATGACGTGAGGTTGGGTTAGATGCCCGTGGTTTATTTTGGTAAAAACTCTACCTGTGGAGTTATAAACATGACTATAGAGGTAGGTTTTTTATTTTGTGTATTATAATATTTTGATACCAATAGGGGGGTAAAATTTGAAAAGAGTAAGAAAGGCTATTATTCCAGCGGCAGGTCTTGGAACGAGGTTTTTACCAGCAACGAAGGCGATGCCGAAAGAAATGTTACCGATTGTTGATAAACCAACAATTCAATACATTGTAGAAGAAGCAATAGAATCAGGAATTGAAGATATTATAATTGTTACTGGTAAAGGAAAACGCGCAATTGAAGATCATTTTGATCATTCTTTTGAGCTAGAACAAAACCTACTAGAAAAAGGAAAGTATGAAATCCTTGAAAAAGTACAAGCATCATCAAGAATTAATATTCATTACATAAGACAAAAAGAACCAAAAGGTTTGGGACATGCAGTATGGTGTGCACGTAAATTCATTGGGAATGAACCATTTGCGGTATTACTTGGTGACGATATTGTCCAAGCAGAAATACCGTGTTTACGTCAATTGATGAATCAATATGAAAAGACACAATCATCAGTTATTGGTGTACAAACAGTTTCTGAAAATGAAACGCATCGTTACGGTATCATTGATCCAATTGAACAAAATGACCGTCGTTATCAAGTACGTCAATTTGTTGAAAAGCCAGCTCAAGGAACAGCACCATCTAATTTAGCGATTATGGGTCGTTACATATTAACACCAGAAATTTTTGCTTTCCTCGAAAATCAAGAAACAGGAGCAGGTGGCGAAATTCAATTGACAGATGCGATTCAACACCTAAACGAAATTCAACGAGTATTTGCGTATGACTTTGAAGGAACACGTTATGATGTTGGAGAAAAATTTGGTTTTATTAAGACTACGATTGAAATGGCATTGCAGCATGTGGAACTAAGGGAAAGATTGTTAGAATATATTAGTGAGACTGTAAAAGCAGAGATGTTTATAAAAGGGGGGAGATAAAGTTGGAAAGCAGAAAAATAGTAGGTACTCCAGTTGAATCGAAAGAGCTGGTAATAAAAAATCAAAGTATAATTTATTTGTTTTTTAAAAGAATGCTAGATTTTATAGGCGCTATAATAGGGTTAGCGATTTTCTCCCCAATTTTCATCGTAATTTCAATCTTTTATATGTGGGGGGATAATAAAGGACCTGTATTTTTTAAACAAGTACGAATGGGCAAGGACGGTAAAGAATTTCACATTTATAAATTCCGTTCAATGATTGTAAATGCAGAGGGAAAATTAAAAGAAAATGAACTATTATATAAAAAATATGTTGCTAATAATTATAAATTAGAACCAAATGAAGACCCTCGCATTACTAAATTAGGACAGTTTTTGAGAAAAACAAGCTTAGATGAGTTACCTCAATTCATTAATGTTTTAAAAGGTAATATGAGTCTGGTTGGTCCAAGGCCGGTGGTAAAAGAAGAGTTAAAGGAATACGGTCATAGAGAACGTGAGTTTTTATCTGTTAAACCAGGTATTACAGGATATTGGCAAGTCAGTGGGAGAAGTGATGTTGGTTATCCAGAAAGAGTAGATTTAGAGCTTCATTATGTGGATAATGCTTCTTTATATTTTGATATTAAGATTATAATTTTTACAGTTATAAATGTAATTTTACGTAAGGGTGCTTATTAATTTTATAATAAAGGAGATTTATGATTATGAAAGGAATTATTTTAGCCGGAGGAAGTGGAACTCGTTTGTACCCACTTACTACAGCTGTTTCAAAACAATTATTACCAGTATACGATAAACCAATGATCTACTATCCATTATCAGTATTAATGCTGGCTGGAATCAAGGATATTTTAATTATATCTACGCCACAGGATACACCACGTTTTGAGGAGCTCCTAGGGAATGGTTCTCAGTTTGGAATTAACCTTGAATACGCAGTGCAAGAATCACCGGATGGATTGGCGCAGGCATTTATTATTGGAGAAGATTTTATTGGTGATGATTCAGTCGCTCTAATATTAGGGGATAATATGTTTTACGGACATGGCTTAACTCAATTACTACAAAATGCTGTAGGACGTCAAAATGCAGCGACTGTTTTCGGGTATTATGTAAATGATCCAGAACGTTTTGGAGTAGTTGAGTTTGATGAGAATGGAAAAGCTATATCTATTGAAGAAAAACCAGAAAATCCTAAATCTCATTATGCAGTAACTGGGCTTTATTTTTATGATAATAGAGTCGTAGAGATTGCTAAAAATATTAAACCATCAGCTCGTGGTGAGTTAGAGATTACAGATATCAATAAAGTATATCTAGAAGCAAATGAATTAAATGTAGAGATTCTTGGACGTGGCTTCTCATGGCTGGATTCAGGTACGCATGAATCGTTATTAGAGGCATCACAATTTATTGAAACAATTGAAAAACGTCAAAGTTTAAAGGTAGCTTGTTTAGAGGAAATTGCTTTTAGAAGAGGATATATTAATCGAGAGCAATTATTAGTTCTAGCAGAGCCTATGAAAAAGAATCAATATGGTCAATATTTAATGAAATTGGCAGAGCAAAGTAAGCAGAAGCAACCAATTTATCAATAAAGGAGTATTAAGTATGAAGATTATTGAGACAAAAATTCCTGATGTACTTATTTTAGAGCCAAATGTATTTGGAGATCATCGCGGATATTTTATGGAAAGTTATAATAAAGATGCATTTGATAAGTTAGGTTTAAAATATGAATTTATTCAAGATAATCAATCATTGTCAGTGCCTGTTGGAACATTACGTGGTTTACATTTTCAATTAAATCCTAAAGCACAGACAAAAGTAGTTCGTTGTATTACTGGTGCCATTTATGATGTAGCGGTTGATATTCGTAAAGGTTCACCTACATATGGTCAATGGGTGGGTGTTATTTTAAGTGAACATAATAAGCGTCAGCTAGTTGTACCAAAAGGGTTTGCACATGGTTTTTGTACATTGGTACCTAATTCAACTGTCGCTTATAAAGTAGATGAATATTATTCTCCAGAACATGATTCTGGTATTTTATGGAACGATCCAGCGCTAGGAATAGACTGGCCAGTAAGTAATCCAATACTATCGGATAAAGATAACAAACATCCAATGTTGGAAG
The DNA here is from genome assembly GCF_007678085.1 of Bacillus cereus. Classification (GTDB taxonomy): domain Bacteria; phylum Bacillota; class Bacilli; order Bacillales; family Bacillaceae_G; genus Bacillus_A; species Bacillus_A cereus_BE. Next base: position 241,296 of record NZ_VEDW01000005.1, read on the forward strand.
AAGCAAATATTAATTTTGTATATGAAAATTAAGGAGGAGCAACATGAAAGTATTAGTAACAGGTGGGGCAGGATTTATTGGAAGTAATTTTGTACGTTATATGGTAAAGAAATACCCTGAATATAATCTTGTCAATTTAGATGCATTGACGTATGCAGGTAATTTAGAGAATCTAAAAGAGATTGAGGGCTTACCTAATTATAAATTTGTTAAAGGTGATATAGCTGATCGCGAGTTTATCAATCGACTATTCGAAGAAGAAAAATTTGACTATGTATTAAATTTTGCAGCAGAATCACATGTGGATAGAAGTATTACTAATCCAGATATATTTATTCAAACAAATATTCAAGGAACTCAAGTGCTATTAGATGCAGCAAAAAATGCACAAGTAAAGAAATATTTGCAAGTTTCAACAGATGAGGTATATGGTACTTTAGGCGATACAGGCTATTTCTCAGAAGAAACACCTTTAGCTTCAAATAGTCCATATAGTTCAAGTAAAGCTGGGGCAGACTTACTAGTTCGTGCATATCATGAAACTTTTGGTTTACCTGTTAATATTACACGTTGCTCTAATAACTATGGACCATTCCATTTCCCTGAGAAATTAATTCCATTAATGATTATTAATGCATTAAATAATAAGCAGTTACCTGTATACGGCGATGGATTAAATGTACGTGACTGGTTACATGTTGAAGATCATTGTCAAGCTATTGATCTGGTACTTCATAAAGGTAAAAATGGTGAAGTATATAATGTTGGTGGAAATAATGAACGTACAAATATTGAAATTGTAAAAACAATTTTAAAAGCGTTAAATAAGCCAGAATCTTTAATTCAATATGTGAAAGATCGCCCAGGACACGACCGCCGCTATGCAATTGATGCAACAAAACTTCGTGAGGAGTTAGGTTGGTCACCAAAATATAACTTTGATACGGGAATTGAACAAACAATTAACTGGTATTTAGAAAACCAAGACTGGTGGGAGAATATTATCTCTGGAGAATACCAAGAATACTTTGATAATCAATATGGTAATAGATTAGAGGTTAAGTAAATGAAAGTTATTGTAACAGGAGCAAAAGGTCAACTTGCACAAGATGTTTTGAAACAATTAGAACATACAGACTTACAAGTATACGGTATTGATCGTGAAGAGTTAGATATAACAAATAATGAGGCTGTACAAGCTTATATAAATGAAATTAAGCCAGATGCAATTATGCATTGTGCAGCTTATACAAATGTTGATGCGGCAGAAGAAGATGCAGAAACTGCTTATAAAGTAAATGGACTAGGTACAAAGTATTTAGCGCAAGCTGCAGGAGAAATAGGGGCGAAAATGTTGTACATTAGTACTGACTATGTTTTCGATGGTACAGCAAAAAGTCCTTATGAAACTAGTGAACCTACAAAACCATTGGGGGTTTATGGTGAAACAAAATTAGCAGGTGAAACATTTGTACAACAATATGTAGATAAATTCTTTATTGTACGTACAGCTTGGGTGTTTGGGATATTTGGAAATAACTTTGTGAAAACGATGCTACGTTTAGGAAAAGAGCATGATGAAATTAGTGTTGTTCATGATCAGATAGGCTCACCTACATATACAGTAGATTTGGCACGTTTTATGATTGAATTAATTCGTTCTGAAAGGTACGGTATATATCATGCGACAAATACAGGGGTTTGTTCTTGGTATGAATTTGCTGTAGAGATTTTCAATCAAGCAGGCATAGATGTTAAGGTGAATCCGGTGACAACAGAGGAATTTCCTCGACCAGCAGCACGTCCACATTATTCAGTATTAAGTAAACAAAAAATTGAAGATGAAGGATTTAGCTCTTTACAAGATTGGAAAGAGGCTTTAAAAGCTTATCTTCTTGAAAATAAATAAAAAGCTGCTACACAAAACATCTATATTAGATGTTTTGTGTAGTTATATAGGATTTTTTACTTTAGTGAATAAAATTAATTTATTTTTTAAATTAAGAAATTCTAAAACTACAACATGTGAAAGGATATTTATATGACTTCAAATTTAAATCCTAGAATAGATATACTATTAGCTACCTATAATGGAGAAAGGTTCATTCAAGAACAATTAGATTCATTATTGGCACAAAGCTATGAAAATTGGAAGATTATTATACGTGATGATGGTTCTTCAGATAATACATTAGGAATAGTTGGGGAATTTATAAAAAAACATGGAGATCGCATTGAATTAATAGAGGATGGTGACAAAGGTTTGGGACCTAGTGGGAACTTTGCACGACTACTAGAAAATTCAAATGCTCAATATATAATGTTTTGCGATCAAGATGATGTTTGGAAAGAAGATAAAATTAAATTAACATTCGAAAAAATGAAAGAAATAGAAAATAACGGTTATAAGGATAAACCAATATTAGTACATACCGATTTAGAGGTTGTTAATAAGGAATTAGAGACTGTAGCTGATTCGATGTTTCAATATCAAAATTTAAATTCAAACTTTGTAAATTTAAATAATCTATTAACACAAAATAATGTAACTGGTTGTACTACTATGATTAATGAAAGCTTGAAGGAAAAAGCACTTCCTATCTCAAAAGATGCAATGATGCATGATTGGTGGTTAGCATTAGTAGCGTCAGCTTTTGGAAAGATAGGGTTCGTTTCGAATTCCACCATAAAATATCGTCAACATGGGGGAAATGATACGGGAGCAAAACAATATTCATTTAGCTATTTTTATCAAAGAGTAAAAGGATATAATAAATTATTTGAAATGGTAAACAAAAACTTTAAACAAGCAGATAGTTTTTATTTAACATATCAAAGTGAACTTACAGCAGAAATGCAGGGAGATATTGAGCATTATATCGAATTGAAAAACATCAACAAGTTTAAAAGAGTACAAGTTATTAATAAGTATGGATTTTTGAAACAAGGGATAATTAGGAATATAGGTTTCTTTATAATTGTATTTATGATGAACAAGGAGAAAAGAATATAATGCAGAAAAAAAAGGTTTCAGTGCTTATCCCATTATATAATGCAGAGGTATTTATACGCGATTTAATGAGAAAGTTAGAGATACAATCATTGCCAAAAGATGTTAGTATGGAAATTATTACAGTAGATTCTTCTTCTAGTGACAATACAGTTGCGATTTTAAATAAGGAGTTTCCAAAAGTAAAATGTACGGTCATAAAAAATAAAGACTTTGATCATGGCGGAACAAGAAATCTCTTAATGAAGCAGTCAGAAGGAGATTATTTATTGTATATGACACAAGATGCTATTCCATTTGATAATTACTTAATAGCGAATCTGTTAGCACAATTTGAAGATGAAAATGTGAAAATTGTTACAGCTAGACAAATTCCTAGGGATAATGTAAGTCCTTTAGAAAAATTTGCTCGTAATTTTAATTATCCAGCTGAAAGCAAAGTAAAGACTAAACAGTCTATTGATGAGTTAGGAATCAAAACGTTCTTTAATTCTAACGTGTGTAGTATGTATCATCGAACTTTATTTAGAGAACCATTTAAAGGATTTCCTGAAAAAATTATTTTAAATGAGGATATGATTCTAGCTTATGAGACTATTATGTCCGGATATAAAGTTGTATATAAAGCGGAAGCGAAGGTATTTCATTCACATGACTATTCCTTGAAACAGCAATTTAAAAGGTATTTTGATATTGGAATGGCCTTTGATGAGACTAGTTATATTTTAGAGAATGTATCCAATGAAAAAGAAGGATTAAAGATGATTAAACATCAGCAGCAATATTTATTAGGTGGAAAACACTTTAGATATATGTTTTACAGTGTTTTTGAAAATGTTGCTAAATTTTCAGGGTATAAAATGGGGAAAAAACATCATTTATTTAATGACAATATAAAACGTAAATTTTCGGCGTATATGAAATAATTAAATAGGAGTTTTGATTGTGATTAATCCATACTTTATGTATATTGTAGCGTTTGTGATAGCAATAATAGTATATCAATTGGGATGGTCATATGTTTTTCCGGAAATAAGTGTATCCCTACTGTTATTTCTTATATTTACTATTGTAAGTGCATTTTTTATTGGATTTTATGTATATAATAAAAAGATTATAGAGTATTCAAATATTAAATTTGAAAAAAAAGTAAGCCTAATTACCATTTTTATTATAGGATGTTATTTGTTGGAATTTATATATGAAGGTGGATTTCCTTTATTATCATTACTGACGAAATCTAATTTAATCTATATGGAATTTGGAATTCCGGTCTTTCATGTATTTGTGGTTACTTTTAACTCTTTTTATGCAACATACTTGTTCCATATGCTAATTTCAAATAAATACCAAGCGAAAAAGATATTAATAAATTTTCTTATAACTCTTTCATTACCCTTATTATTAGTTAATAGGGGAATGATCATGATGATTTTAATTAGTTGTTTGTTTATATATCTTTTGAAAATTAAAAAGAAGATGAATTTTAAAATTGTTATAGGTCTAGGTGTTGTAGCAATCCTGGTTTTATATATATTTGGATTATCTGGTAATGCCCGTGTAAATCATTCTTATCAAAATGATAAAACTATGTGGGAGAGTGATGTAATATTAAGGGTTGGAGGTGCTAAAGAAGAATTTATAAATTCCTCCATACCGGATGCGTTCTTTTGGTCGTATATATATATATCGTCTCCATTAGCTAATCTTCAACATACAATTAATGCAATAGAAGTAAAAGATTTAGAGTTTGTAGATATATTTTATATGGTTAATAATGAAATTTTCCCGGATTTTATAAATAAAAGAATTAATGACATGTATGGGGTAACAAAACCACCCATTGCACAAATCTCTACAGAATTAACTGTAGCTACGGCCTTTGCTGGGAGTTATGTTACTTTGGGATGGTTAGGATTAATAATCTATTTTATTACACTCTTATTCATTTCATTAGCATATATTATGATTTTAAAAAGGTTAAATAGTAAATATTTTTTAACTGGTGTTAGTATATTTAGCTCCATTTTATTATTTAGTACCTTTGATAATATGTTAGAATTCAGTGGATTAAGCTTTCAATTAGTATATCCATTATTATTTTCAGTATTAGCAAAAATTAAGCGTTAATATTGCCCAATAGATGGAGGAGAAAAATGACTTTAAAAGTTATATTTGCTAATCGGAAAGATTGCTTCGATAGGATGGGGGGAGACACCGTCCAGATGATGAAAACAAAAGAGCATTTAGAAAAGCAGTATGATATTGAGGTAATATATTGTACGTCTCCACAAGAGATAGAGAAGCATAAAGATGTATCGATAGTACACATCTTTAATATACAGACTATTGAACAAACCCTTGAATATATAGAGGTATGCAAAAAAAATGGAAAAAAGGTTGCATTATCCACTATATATTGGGATTTATCACATGCGTACTATATTGATTTGTTAAGTAAATTAAAAGTGTTTAATATGGATAACTTAAGCAAATATAAAAATGTCTGCAACAAGGTTCGGATGAACGTTAGTAAGGTAATTGGAAAAACAAAGACATATGGAACAGATACTTACAAGGAGCTAAGAAAAAAAGCTCTTATAGATGCAGATGTATTGTTACCAAATTCAGCCGAAGAATTAGGAATAGTAGCTAATGAGTTCGGTATACCAAAGGAGATTTTGGATGAAAAGGCTTTTCTTGTTCCTAATGCAATAGAAAATAAAGAAAAAGTAAATATTAGGAATAGTATTTCGATAAATGTCGAAGGTTATATCCTACAAGTCGGACGAATAGAACCTATTAAAAATCAACTTAATGTTGTAAAAGCTATGTTTGAGGATAAGGAAATACCAATTGTGTTTATTGGAAGAATTGGTAATGAAGCATATTATAAAGAGGTTATAAAGTTAGCAGAGAAGAGGGGGAACGTATTCTTTTTAGGCGAGTTAAGCCACGATGATTTAATAGACTATTATCAAAAAGCGAAGGTTCACATCTTACCATCTTTCCGAGAATCACCAGGTTTATCAACTTTGGAGGCTTTATGGTGTGGAACTGAGATAGTGGTTGCTACCCCGGAATATTGTCCTGTTCATTTTTATAAGTTTGATAAGTATGGTCATCAATGTGATCCTTATGATGTGAAATCAATAAGGGAAAGTATCTTAACTGCTATGGAAAACCCGAAAAACGTTGAATTACCAGATGCATATAAACATTACATTAGTTACGAAAATGCAGCAAATATTACGTATAGTTCTTACCAATCTATTTTAATTTAACATGATTATAAGAAGTTTAAATTAAGAACAAAGAAGGTATATAAAATGAAGAAAAAAATATTAATTTGGATTTTAGGGATTGTTGGATTCTTGATCGTAGCTGGTGGTGGATACGCTTATTATTTATATTCATCCGTATCAAGTACATTAGACGCTGTACATAAACCGTTGGAGCGCGAGAAATCAGAGAAACGTAATGAAAGTGTTGATATAGGAGATAAAAAGCCAATTTCTATTTTATTAATGGGAAGTGATCAAAGAAAAGATGAAGTTGGCAGATCAGACTCTTTAATGTTGTTTACTTTAAATCCTAAACAAGAATCTATGAAGATTGTAAGTATTCCTCGTGATACTTATACAGAAATTGTTGGAAAAGGTAAAAAAGATAAAATCAATCATGCCTATGCATTTGGTGGAATTGATATGTCTGTGAAAACAGTAGAAAATTTTCTTGATATTCCAGTAGATCATTATATTGAAGTGAATATGGAAGGGTTTAAAGATGTTGTTGATGCAGTTGGTGGAGTGGAAGTAAATAATGATTTAGCCTTTTCTTATGAAGGTAGTCAATTTATGAAAGGCGATATTCATTTGAATGGAACAGAGGCTTTACGATATTCTCGTATGAGGTACGAAGATCCACGTGGGGATTTTGGACGCCAAATGCGTCAACGTCAAGTGATTCAAGCTGTCATAAAAAAGGGGGCAAATGTGTCTTCTTTAGCGAATTACGGAAGTGTACTGAAATCAATTGAGAAAAATGTAAAGACAAGCTTAACTCAAGAGCAAATGTTTGATATTCAAAAAGATTATAAAAATGCTATGAAAAATATAGAAGAAGTTCAAATTGCAGGTGACGGACATAAAGCTGCTGATGGTATTTGGTATTATTATGTACCGGATCAAGTAAAACAAGATGTAACAAATAAATTAAGACAACATCTTGAAGTAAATAAAAAATGATCTGAATGATCCCCAATTACTTTTAAAGTAATTGGGGGTATTTCAATTTTGTTAGATGAGGTGAATAAATGAATAAGAAAAATATATTTGTGTTTATTGTCTTTATAGTATTTGTGATTTCGATTGTAGTTGGTAATTCATATTGGAATAAGAAGGTTATGAGCGCCACGAAACAAACTGGTGAAGTAAAGACAGAGGTAGTGAAAAAAACAAAAGAGGAAAAACTTAATCTTAATGAGAATTACATAAAAAATCTACCTGAAGCAATAAAAGAAAAGTTAAAGAAAGCGGCAAGTGGAGGAGAACCAGTACATCTTGTTATTATTGGTGATCAAGCATCTTTCTCTGAAAAGGACGCTTGGCCTGAAAAATTAAAGTCTAATTTAGAAGAGGCATATGGAAAAAAATTGTGGAAAGTCACAGTTAAAGAATATAAAGATGAAAGTTCAGAAGAATTAGTGGTAAAAAATCGAGATAAAGAAATTATAGCATTAAAGCCGGATGTGATTTTATTTCAGGCTCCATTTATTACAGATAATAACAAGATAGGTAATGGAAACTCTGTAGCCAATACGCAGAAATTTATAAGATCGATTAGTAATAGTATGAAAGATGTTACTGTTATGATTCAACCGCCAAATCCGGTTTATAATGCAAAGAACTATCCGAAGGCTGTTGAAGCATTGAAACAATTTACACTACAAAATGATTATACATATATCAATCATTGGGAAGCGTGGCCTAATTCGAACACTAAGGATATTTTATCATATCTACAAGATGAATTCGGTTTTCCAAACGCTAAAGGTCAAGATGTCTGGGCGCAGTATATTGTTAATTATTTTATTGCAAAAGAATAAATAATAAAGAGTCGATTTGGATGTAACTACGCAAATCGACCTTTATTTGTATATATTAGAAACAGGTAGGAGATTATAGGATGCTAAAGAATAAGTTGGCAAAGAATGCATTCTCCTTATTACTATTAAAGGGGTTTGAGTATTTACTACCGTTACTTACGGTTCCTTACTTAGTAAGAATTTTAGGGAATGAGAAGTTTGGCGAGATGTCATATGCAATTGCAATTTCATACTTCTTTGTAATGATTACAAATTATGGATTTGATTTGACGGCTACTAGACAAATTTCAATTCATAAGGAAGATATGGAAAAAGTTAAGAGTATATTTTCCTCCGTGTTAACTGTAAAGATACTACTGATGTTAATTAGTTTTGGATTATTATGTACAGCATTAAGCGTGATCCCTCAGTTGCAAGGAAATAATGTAGTATACTATATAGCTTTTTTTAATGTTATTGGAAATGCATTGTTCCCGATTTGGCTGTTTCAAGGTATTGAGAAAATGGAGTATATTACGGGTATTAATATGTTTGCAAAAATTAGTACCACTTTACTTATTTTTATAATTGTAAAAGAGCCAGGTGACTATGTACTTGCTACATTGTTACAATCAATTCCATTCGTAATTTGTGCTGTTGTTAGTTTTATCATTATTTCGCGTAAATTAACTATTACTTATGTATTTCCTGATATAGAAGAAATTATTTATTGTTTTAAAGATGGTTGGAATGTTTTTACTAGTGCTTTCATGAGCTTTATTTTAACATCTGGTGGTATTTTAATATTAGGTGTATTTACTAATAAAGAGGTTGTTGGAATTTATTCAGCGATAGAAAAATTAGCAAAGGCAATTATAAATTTATTCACACCAATTACACAAGCATTATTCCCCTACATTAGTGAAAAATTTGGAGTGAACTATGATAGTGGAAAACAAGCAGTTTTTAAATTTGGAAAATGGATTATTTTCTTAGCTGCATTTATTTCGATAGTTATGATGATTGGTGCAAAATGGATTTTATTAATTTTTTATGGTGATAACTACGTGCAGTATGATCTTGTAGTACAGTTATTTGCTATTTGGTTATTTACAAGTATTTTTAATAATATTATTGGAATTCAATATTTAGTGGCCTCAGGGAAATCTAATTTATATAGTAAAAGTTTCTTGTTTTCTACCATCATCACTCTTACACTATTTCTTGCATTAACGCCGAAGATGCATATTTATGGAATCTTAATTGGAATTAATGCTGGTGAGTTGATATTAACAGTAGTTATGCTGTTTTATGCAATAAAAAATGATAGGTTATTTAGTACTAGTACACAGAAATTCTAATAAAGATTAAGAAGGAAAAATTTTTTTGTTATATTTAAAAAGGATTACCTCGTAAATTATGAGGTAATCCTTTTTTATTAAAGAGCATAAATAACTACGATTAGTTTAATTGTATAATAAGTTAAATCTCAGTAATAGTATTATTAATAAGCTGAATGGCATTATTAGTGGATTCGGTATAGATTGCTTTTTTAGCAGTAATAATATTATTAGAAACTGTTAATGTCTTATTTGATTTAATATAATCAAGAGCTATGAAAACGCCAATATCGTCAGTATTAATATGGTTTTTACTTAGTATAATGCCCTCTGTACTTTGAATTAACATTGCATGTGCAGCAGTTTTGGATAAGGTGTTTGAAGATATCTTTGTAGTCTTTACCATATTGCTAATCCAAATAGAGTTATTATGAGGGTTACTATTATTAACATTTTGTATTGAATTTTCCTCGATTAATATATTTTCCCCCCGTTCAATTGCTATAGCATTACAAGGATTAGTCCCTAAATTTGTATTGATTTTATTATTTTTTATGTTGATTTTTGTAGGTGGTGGACTTGAAAGGTCCTTGAGATGGAGTACACCAATTCCATATCCATCTGTAAAATTATTAATGGTATTATCAGTAATTGTTATTTCAGAAGGGCCATTTTCGATACCGATGCCTCCACTTTTGGTGTCATATACTGTATTGTTTTTAAAAACAATATTTTGAGCACCAGTACTATTCGCAACAAGTGCTACGTCATCTAGTTTGATAGAGGTGTTATTTTTTGCTTCACTATGTTTTCCTTGGAAAAAAACAGCCCCCCCACCAGAATTTGTAACTGTATTTCCTAGAGCCTTTCCATAATGTGAATTTCCAATAAATCCAAAAGCGGTATTAAGGTTTTCGCCCCCACCATTTAAATTAGTAACACTACAGTTTTCGATAGTAACATGAGAAGTATTTTCAAACCAAGTAACAAAATTATTTACTGGATCTTTTAATAAATTTGATTTGTTTCCATCGAAATTAAGGTTATTAATCGTAATATTATCTATAGAATTTGCATAAAAAAAGCCTTGCCCCATCTTATTTGATTTAAATTGTGGGCTAAGTTTCAATGTGGCATGTTCACCAATGATTGTTACTGGTCTTGTAATCACAATTGGTGCTGAAATAATATAGGATCCTTTTGGAAATTGAACAGTTGCATTATCGGTATTTATCGTGTCAAAAAGGTTTTGTATAGCCTGAGTGTTATCGGTAGTACCATCACCAATAATATCGTATTTCTGGACGTTATAAGTTTTAAAATGTTTTGAGCTTAAAGAAAGTATAGCTAGTATTATTAATATGATTGGTATAATAAAACGGTAGCGCAATTATATAATCCTCATTTCTAAGTAGTTTTTTGATAATAAAGTTAAGTATAGCGCAAAAATAATTAATGCGGGTCGATAATATATTAAAATTAATGTATTGTCTAATAGGATGTGTATGTATAGAGATAAATTTAATTTTTTATTATACCTTATATTCATGAAGTTTGGGCACAATATGTAACGGATTATTTCGTTGCTAAGTAATAAAGGTACACAAAAGGTATACGAGCAATCGTATACCTTTTATAATAAGTAAGTGAATAAGAAATCCTAATATATGTAGGAGGAAGACAATGAATTCAATTCTAATCTGCGGCGGAGCTGGTTATATCGGTTCTCACGCTGTGAAAAAATTAGTAGACGAAGGTTTATCTGTAGTAGTAGTAGATAACTTACAAACTGGTCATGAGGATGCAATTACGGAAGGTGCGAAGTTTTATAATGGAGACCTTCGTGATAAAGCATTTTTAAGAGATGTTTTTACACAAGAAAATATTGAGGCTGTTATGCATTTCGCAGCTGATTCTTTAGTTGGAGTTAGTATGGAGAAGCCTCTTCAATATTATAATAACAATGTGTATGGTGCACTTTGTTTATTAGAGGTAATGGATGAGTTTAAGGTAGATAAGTTTATTTTCTCTTCTACTGCGGCAACGTATGGTGAGGTAGATGTAGACCTTATTACTGAGGAAACGATGACAAATCCAACGAATACGTATGGAGAAACGAAGTTAGCAATCGAGAAGATGCTTCATTGGTATAGCCAAGCTTCTAATTTACGTTATAAGATTTTCAGATACTTTAACGTGGCTGGTGCAACTCCAAATGGTATTATTGGGGAAGATCACCGTCCAGAGACGCATTTAATTCCTCTTGTGCTGCAAGTAGCATTAGGTCAACGTGAGAAGATTATGATGTTTGGCGATGACTATAATACACCAGATGGTACTTGTATCCGTGATTATATTCATGTTGAGGATTTAGTGGCAGCTCATTTCTTAGGGCTTAAAGATCTACAGAACGGCGGAGAAAGTGATTTCTATAACTTAGGAAATGGTAATGGTTTCAGTGTAAAAGAAATCGTTGATGCAGTTCGTGAAGTTACAAATCATGAAATCCCAGCTGAAGTAGCACCGCGCCGTGCGGGAGATCCAGCACGTTTAGTTGCTTCTTCTCAGAAAGCGAAAGAGAAGCTAGGATGGGATCCTCAGTATGTAAATGTGAAGACAATCATTGAGCATGCTTGGAATTGGCACCAGAAGAGACCTAATGGGTATGAGAAATAAAATATAATAAGTGAAAGGAGGGGTATTGTCGTTCAACATATGTTCGACAATACCCTCTCTTTTTTTATAAGATTTTTGCTATACTAAACTGTACTATAATACGGGATGGAAGGAGGAGAATAATGAAAATACTTGTAGTTGATGATGAATCGAGTATTCGTAATTTGATTCGGATGCAGTTGGAGATGGAAGGATATGAAGTGCTCACGGCGGCTGACGGGGGAGAAGCTTTAGCGAAGTGGAATGAAGGGCCGGATGTATTGATTTTGGATGTTATGCTTCCAGATACAGATGGGTATGAGTTGCTTCGTTTGTTCCGTGAGAAGGATAGGGATATTCCAGTACTCATGTTAACTGCGAAGAGTCAGATGAATGATAAATTGCTTGGCTTGCAGCTTGGCGCAGATGATTATGTGACGAAGCCGTTTAATTATGCGGAGCTTATTCTTCGGATTAAGAATATGACGCGGCGTGTGAAGAAGACAGAGGTAACGGTAAGTCATGAAGTGATTGGGGCGGGAGAGATAACGATTTGTCCTAAGGAAAGAAAAGTGCATGTTAGTGGACAAGAAATTCAGTTAACGTACCGAGAGTTTAATTTATGTCAGTTGTTTGTTTCAAATCCGCAGCGTGTATTTATGAGAGATGAGTTACTTGAGAAAGTATGGGGGTTTGAGTATATCGGAAATACGAGAGCGGTGGATATTATGGTACAAAGACTGCGGAAAAAGCTAGGGGATAGCGGGGAATATATTAAGACAATTTATGGCGTTGGCTATAAACTGGATTGTTAAGTGGTGATGGTATGTCTTTAAAAAGAAATATGGTGTTTGGAATAGTTGGACTGTTAATCCCGATTTTTGTTCTTTTGTACGTAGTTGTTTATATTACGTTAGAAAAGAATATGTATCATAACGCGGCAAATTCTTTAGAGAAGTTAAGTGTAGAAGCGCAAATTTATACGATGAATTATTTAGAGAAGGAAGCAGAGGTAGAGACACTCGGTCCGAATTCACTTTTAATTGCTTCGTATTTAGCAAAACGCATGGATGTCCGTGTACAGATGATTGGGAAGAATGGAGATGTTGTTGCGGATACGCAAAAGGGGGCACTTCTTCATCGGAATATTGATATTGAGAGTTCTTTGAAGGGGAAGAAATCTTATGTTTTTGAAGAGGGCGACCCAGCTCCAATTCTTTTGTTTTCAAGCCCAGTTTATTATGGAAACGATGTCATTGGAAGTGTTCGTTTTATAAATGAGTTAAAGGGTGAGAAGGAAGTTTTAACAAATGTTGGCTGGACGTTCTTAATGACGTCTCTTTGCCTAGTGGCTGCGGGTATTTTCTTTGCAATTCGTTTGGCGAAGTCTCTTCATAAGCCGATTGATCAGTTAAGACAAATGGCAAAGCGGCTTGCGAATGGTGATTATAAAAGTAAGATTGAGCTAAATGAATATGTGGAAATTGCTCAGCTTTCAGCATCTTTTAATGCGATGGCTGATGGAATTGAACTGCATATTAAGCAATTGAAAGAGGAGAAAGAGAAGCAGAAAGATTTCTTAGACCGTATTACGCATGAGTTGAAAACACCGCTAACGGCGATTATTGGTTATGTGGATTTAATTCCGAAGTTAAAGGCGAAGGAAGATGTACAGGAAAGCCTGCGTTATGTGGCTGTAGAAAGTGAGCGTTTATTATCACTTGTAGAAGAATTACTCAAGTCTTCAAAGTACGGGACGAGTACGTTTGAAGTGTCACCTACAGTTGTGAATATAAAAGAATTAGCAGAAGAAGCAGTTTCAATTGTGAAGCCTCGCCTGCAGAAATTTGAGATTGAAGTTATAAATGAGTTAACAGATGTACATGTTGTTGCGGATTTTGATAAGACGAAACAGATTTTCTTAAACGTGCTTGATAATGCGATAAAATATAGCGATGCTACGCAAATTCGTATGAATGTAATTGTAAATGAACGTGAGGCGAAGGTTTTTGTTCATGATGATGGCATTGGTATAGATGAAGGTGTACTTGCAGAGTGGAATGAATCGCCAGAAGGGAAGGTACTGCCTTCTAGTTACGGGAATGGTTACGGTTTGTATATTTGTCAGGAGATTATGAATAAGCAGGGTGGAAGTATGCGGATTGAGAGTAGTGAAGAAATAGGCACTACGATATTTATTACATTCTTGCTTCCGAGACGGATGGAAGACATAAAGAACTTGAAAGCGGTTAAATGATACATTTATGAAACAATTATGCGGTATTTTCGAAACAACGTTTTTTTATCTTGGAGGTAGGCAGAAATGAAAAGGCTATCATTTCAAATTCTTATGTTTGTTCTTTGTATAATCGTTTCTCTTATTTTGTTTTATGTGATGGAGAAGCAAATATATAATCGGATCACAATAGTGAATGACAAACAAACTGTTTTACAAAGAGTGAATGAATCCCTGCCTACTGAAATGAAGGTTAGGCATGAAAAGTGGGGAGAAATTGTTATAACGGATGAAGTTCGTTTGCATACGATTGTTTCATTCTTTGACCGAATTCAAATAGAACCGAGAGAAGCTAAGAATCAAGAACAAGTATTTACTGGAGAAGTAACGTACTTGAATGGACATAAACGTACTTTTGCAGTAGGTGACTTGTTCCAGTACGGGGCTGATATGTACGGAAAGAATGGTACGGATCCAATGATTTCAGCATTTCAAACATATTTGTTAAGCCTGTATTACACACCAGAACGTATTAGTGATTTTTTTGCTTCAGCACAGGATGTTATAGTACGCCAAGGTGATGTAGAACGTGCGATGAATCTTACGCACATACTTGATTCGATTCGGTATGCAAAGCAAATTACAGATTACGGAGAAATACAGAAATTATTACAATCACAGAATGAACCGATTGCTTATATTACCGCTTATAAAACAGGAAAGCGTATAAAGAATGAGCGAGAAGACATTCTTACTATTTCTGTATATCCATCGTACTTTGTTGTGCAATATCTCGGTGATAATAACGGGAATGTTATGTATATGAAAAGCTCCCTCGCAAATTTATTTGTAAAGGAGAATGTGTCATGAGAAAGATAGCCTTTTTCTTCTTTTTGCTAGTAATTGGAGGAGCGATGTCTAGTTGCTCTCGAGATACAACCTCTATTAAATATAATAAAAGTGGTCTCCCTATTTTGGATGATCGTCATCTTGTTGCGTATGTGGCAGCACGCGAGGAAGTTGGTGAAGCTTTGCTTTCATCATTTTGTAAATCACGCGGCTGTACGTATGAATTTATTCGTCTTTCGACAGAAGAGCTTCTTCGGAGGGTAGAAGAGGAAGCTGGAAATCCGAAAGCGGATATTGTTATTGGCGGTACGGTAGATGCGCATCAAATGATGAAGCAAAAAAATCTATCTATTCCTGTTACGAGCCAGCATGCGAACCGTATTTCAAAAACTGTTAAAGATAAAGACGGTTATTGGTACGGTTATGAAGTGGAGAAACTGGCAATTGCGATTAATAAAGAGCGGTGGAATGAAGAAATAGCGCCGCTCGGAGTTCCCTATCCATCAAGGTGGAATGATTTATTAAATCCGGTGTATAAGGGGAAGATTGTGATGCCCGATCCAAATGTCTCAGGAACAGCATATACGTTTTTTCAATCACTTATTGATACTGTAGGTGAAGAGGAAGCGAAGGAATATGTGAAGAACCTCGCAGCACAAATTGGTGAAGTAACGGTGAATGGTTATATACCAGTGGAATTAGTTGCGAGTGGTGAGTATATGATAGGTATTAATTTCATGGGAGATCAGAGAATGCTTCAAAAACAAGGCTTTCCAATTGTAAGTATTGTACCTGAGCAAACAGGGTTATCTGTTAATGCGATTTCGAAACTAAAACGTGCACCGAATGGTATTATTGCGGATTTATTTATTGATTATTGTTTATCAGAAGAAGCGGGTCACATTTTAGAAAAAGTTTCGTTTGGCGTACCAACGATGTTTGCGAAGAATGAGCAAGAAATAGAAGGACAGCCGGTTAGAAGAACAAATAAAAATATAGCAAATAGCGGAATAATCGAGATATGGAATAGACAGCGTCTCTCTCAGAAGTGAGAAAAGGAGACGAAAGAATATGTTTAAATGGCTTAAGCCAGCACCTGCAATTGAGAGATTGCCAGCAGATATGATTGATCGAGTATACAAATTATTACGTATTCGTGTATTAATGGGAATTTCAGTTGGGTATGCTGCGTATTATTTAGTTCGTAGTAACTTTACGTTATCAAGTACGTATTTAGTACAAGAATATGGATTTAGTACAGCTGAAATTGGACTACTAGGTTCAATCATGGCAATTGTTTATGGATTTAGTAAGTTCTTTATGGGGAATTTATCAGATAAAGCTTTCGCCCAGCGCTTTATCGCAGTCGGTTTATTCTTATCAGGGCTTGTAAATATTTGTTTCGGTTTTGCATCATCCTTCGGAATGATTGTTACACTACTTGTCCTAAATGGTATTGTACAAGGTATGGGAGCACCACCTTGTAGTATCGTTATGACGAAATGGTTCTCAAAGAAAGAACGTGGTACGAAAACAGGTATTTGGAATATTTCACATAACGTTGGTGGAATGCTTGTACCGCCACTTGTCGGAATTGGTGTAGCTATTTTTGGTGAAAGTCATTGGCAAGGCGGCGTGTTTATTTTCCCAGCGATTATCGCAATGGTAATTGCAGTTCTTGTTTGGATTAATGCGAAGGATACACCAGAATCAGAAGGTCTTCCTCCAATTGATGAGTATCGTAATGACTATGAAAATCTTGAAAAAGCAGATAATGCTAACAAGATGTCACCAAAAGAAATTTTAATGAAATATGTAGTAAAGAATAAATTTGTTTGGTTCTTATGTATTGCGAATGCATTTGTTTATTTAATTCGTTTCGGCGTTATTAACTGGGTTCCGCTTTATTTAACGACAGTTAAAGGTTTCTCAAAAAATGAAGCACATGCAGCGTACGCAATCTTTGAAGGTATGGCAATTCCAAGTTCATTAATCGTTGGTCTTTTAAGTGATAAATTATTTAAAGGAAAACGTATGCCATTATGTATCATTAGTATGGTCGGTGTTGTTATTGGTACGTTTGTATATTGGCAAGCGACTAGCATACTTGTTGTAAGTATTGCAGTTTCTATTATCGGTTGTTTAATTTATGTACCACAGTTCTTAATCGGTTTAAGTGCGATGGAATTAGTACCGAAATTTGCAGTAGGTACGACAGTTGGCATGTGTGGCCTGTTCGGTTATGTAGGTGGAAGTCTTGTAGCAAACGCAGCAATCGGTGTTATTGTTGATCGTTCTGGCTGGGACGGTTGCTTCATCTTACTATTAACAGGTGCAATTTTATCAACAATCTTCTTGTTCATCGTTCAACGTGGACATGAGAGAAATGCTCCTAAAGCGGCATAATATTTTGTTCGAAAAGCTATCCAATTATTATTTTGGATAGCTTTTTTTATATTAATATAATCTTTCCTTAAATCTATCTTAAAAGACAATATGTCATATTTCTAATCATTGGAATTTTTGTTACAATATAAATGAATGTGTAAAACTTTGTAAAAAGAATGTAATAATTTGTAATTTGTTTTCAGAAAGTTTTATACAATTCGAATATCTATTAAACTATTAAGTTATAAAAGGAGCGAGAATATGATACCAAATACGGTTCGTACTCCAAACAAGAAGAAGAAATGGATTATTATCGGGGTTATTGCACTAATTGTTATTGTAGCAGCAGTTAATATTTTTATTATGCAAGGTAAGAAGAAAGGAGCATCAACATCTGCTGATGCTGTAAGTTTTGAGAAAGTAACGGAGCGAAAGCTTAATAATACGAAGTTAATTTCTGGTCAGGTGAAGCCTGGGAATATTGAAAGTTTTTATGCAGATCCAACTAAAGGAAAAGTGAAAGATATTGAGGTGAAAGAAGGACAAGAGGTTGAGAAAGGTGCGAAGTTATTCTCTTATGATAATGAAGAGATTAATTTGCAAATGAAGCAAGCTGAGCTTGATCAGAAGATGGCGGATATGCGTTATGATCAAGGGAAGAAGAAGATTGATTCGCTGAAGAAAGAAATTAAGAAAGCGAAAGATAGCGGAGCTGGGAAAGAAGTAACGGATCCGATGGAAGAGCAAGTAAGTGAGTTAGAGATGGCGCAAAAGACAACTGATCTTGAGAAAGAAAAAGGGAAGTTGCAAAAAGAGGAGTTAAGTAAAAAACAGAAAGAACTTACGGTTTATAGTAATTTTTCTGGTGTCGTTCAAAAGTTAGATAAAGATGCGGCGCAAAGTTCATCTCAAGCTTTAGGTGGTCAAGGCAAAGCATTTTTACAAGTGGCTTCTAAAGATCCATTCCAAGTTCAAGGGACGTTAACTGAGCTTCAAAAGTCACAAATTCAAAAGGATCAAACATTTACTGTAACTGCGAAAGCAAATAATAAGAAGAAGTGGACAGGTAAGATTACAGAGGTAAGTGAATTCCCAACGAGTGCAGAAATGGCTCAAGCTGGTGGTATGGGTGAAGCGACTCAAAATATGTCCCAGTATACATATAAAGCAAGTCTTGATAGTCAAGATGGTTTATCTCCAGGTTATCACGTTTCTCTGCAAGTAAGTTTAGAGAATAAGACGATGATTGCTGTTCCGACTAAGAGTATTGTAGAAAAAGCTGATGATGCATTTGTTTATGTTGAGGATAAAGGAAAGCTTCGTAAACAAAATGTGAAAAAAGGTTCTACTGATGGAGACTGGACAGAGGTTGTAGAAGGCGTAACAGTGGGGCAAAAGGTGGTTAAAAATCCTTCCGACGATGTGTATGACGGAATGGAAGTGAAAGAGAAATGATTACGTTAAATAATATTGCTAAAACGTATTATCAAGGAAAATTGGCAGTACCGATTTTGCACGGTATTAGTTTAACGATTCAAAGTGGTGAATTCGTTTCGATTATGGGACCGTCTGGTTCTGGTAAATCAACGCTTATGAATATTATCGGTTGTTTAGATCGTCCAACAGAAGGCGAATATATGTTGAATGATGTGAATATCTTAACAGCAGACGAGTCAAAGCTTGCTTTAATTCGTAATGAATATATTGGATTTGTGTTCCAGCACTTTAATTTGCTGCCGCGTCTTTCAGCAGTAGAAAATGTTGAACTTCCGCTTGTATACGGTGGTGTGAAGAAAGCAGAGCGTCGTCAAAGAGCTCTAGAAGCGCTTGGTAAGGTCGGTTTGTCAGATAGGGTTCATCATTTACCGAATGAATTATCAGGTGGACAGAAGCAGCGTGTAGCTATTGCAAGATCGATTGCAAATAACCCAACGTTCATTATGGCCGATGAGCCAACTGGTGCGCTTGATACGAAGTCTGGTGAGCAAGTTATGGATATTTTCACGAAGCTTAATGCAGAAGGTACAACGATTGTTATGGTTACACATGAAGAGGAAGTAGCAGCGTATTCTTCCCGCCGTATTGTACTGCGAGATGGGAAAATTACAGAAGATAGAAGGTGTGCGGTATGAGTTTACTAGATAGTATAAAAATTGCCCTATCTTCTATTTTAGCTCATAAACTACGTTCAGCTCTTACGATGCTCGGTATTATTATCGGCGTTGGTTCTATTATTACTGTCGTTGCGATTGGGCAAGGCGGGGAAGCAATGCTGAAGTCGAAATTCGCAGGTTCTGGTGGTAATAACCTTATGCCAATTCAATTTAAACCAGATATGAATGATGAGTTTGCTATAGGCGGATTTGAAATACCGAAGTTAACGGAAGAGGATATTTTAGAAGTAAAACAAGTGAAAGATGTTTCACATGTTATTACGACAAACCAGGCGACAGAGATACTAGATGTAAATGATAAAAAAGCAAATCTGAATGTTATTGGTCTTGATAATGAATATTTTGCGGTTAATAAAGTAAAGGTCGTAAAGGGACGTACTTTAAATGAATCAGATATTTCTCATGCAAATAACGTTGTGATGATTAGTACAAAAACAGAAAAGACGTTATTTAAGGACGTAAACCCAGTTGGGCAAATTATTGAGATGAAAGGACAACCGATGCAGATTGTCGGTGTGTATACATCTGATAATGAGTTTATGGGGTTTGAAATGGAAGAAGCGTTAATCCCCCTTACATTATGGCCTGTTTTATTCGGAACAGATGATATTCAAAATATCGCAATTCAAGCTAAAAATGTAGACGATTTAGAAGCAGCTGGGAAACAAGCTGTTGATGTATTAAATAGTCGTAAGCCAAGTGAAATTCCAGGTAAATATGAACTGGTGAACTTAAAAGAATTCCAAGAAAATGTTTCTAAAGTCACAGGCATTATGACAATGATCATCGGCGGTATCGCTGGTATTTCATTAGTCGTTGGTGGTATTGGTGTTATGAACATTATGCTCGTATCTGTAACGGAGCGTACGCGTGAAATTGGGATACGTAAAGCGCTTGGGGCAACACGTAGTAAAATTTTATTACAGTTTTTAATTGAAGCAGTTATGTTAACGCTTCTCGGTGGTTTAATCGGAATTGGTCTTGGATATGGCGGGGCATATATCGTTTCCACATTTGCGAAATGGCCACCACTCGTTTCATGGGAAGTTGTCGTTGGAGGCGTACTGTTCTCTATGACACTTGGTATTATCTTTGGATTAATTCCAGCAAACAAAGCTGCGAAATTAGATCCAATTGAAGCATTACGTTATGAATAAGTTAGTAGTGTAATAGAGAGGGGGCTCTCTACTACACATTACCGTTCTAGTGGGCGGTTCGTAGCCTCTATGTTGAGGAAGTGAACCGCCCGTTAGAACGGGTTATATAAATAGAAGGAGGCGTTATAATGGAAGCGAATATTAATACGCAAGATGTAGGTTCGAAAAAGCCATCATTATTAGGGATGGTTACATCTCCAGGTGAACAGTTTGAGAGAATGAAGACTAGTAATGCAGTTTGGGGTGCGTTTTGGATACTTTCTTTACTATCAGGGATTACTGGAGGTATTAGTACTTATGTATATTCTTTAACACCTGAATCAATTAAGCTCAATCAAGAATTAGGGGTTAATGTTACACCTGTGATGAATTTCGGTGCTGGTTTTGTATTTGGTGTTCTCGGTATGATAATAGGTTTCTTCATTAGTGCTGCTGTATATAAAGTGTTAATGATGTTAATGAGTAATGATACTTCTTATAAGAAATTATTAACGATTACTGTATATTCAAGCATTATTTCATTACTTGGCGTATTAATAAATGCAGTTTTAGCACTTATTCTAGGTGGTTCAGGGAAAGAATTTTACACTGGTTTAGGACCAATTTTCGCTTCAAGCGGCGGTGCTGTAAAAGGTATTGCAAATAGCATTGAAGTATTTACAATTTGGGGATTTGTGATTACATGGTTAGGTCTTCAAATTACAGCTGGTTTAAGCAAAAAGAAAGCAACGATTCTTATGGTTATTTTCTTCATCTTAACGATTGGCTTTGGTGCGCTAAGAGGACTAGTGCAATAATCTTGATATTTCATGTCGCTAGAAAGAAATGCAGCAATTATAAAAGTAATTGCTGCATTTTTGTTATAAGGAGTAGATACATATGTTTAAGAAATTATTAGCAAATGTTTTGTTCATGTTAGTTGTATTATTGTTAGCGGTAGAATATATGCCGAATAAGAATCCTTATGTATTTGTTGGTGTTATAAGCAGTATTTTAGCTACAGGTCTATATGCAATCGATAGATACTTCAAACGTATAACTACAGAATAGTATAAATTGAAAATTTATAAACGATAGGTTCTTTCTTATGTATAGAAGGAATCTTTTTTATTTTTACCCTTATTTCAAATACGATCAGCAAAATTTCAAATTCTACTTCGTATAAATTCAAATTTCGGTGGTCGTATTTGAATTTACTCACAGTGAACTTGTCTCTTTATTTTTATATTGTGGAGGTACCGGCGGAATAACAAAGAGGTATACCTTTTAGAAACGGGTACTGTGTGAAACCAGCAACTTTTAAAGAGGCAGTTGTGTTGTATGAAGGTATGATTGTGAATCAAATAAAGAAGCTAGGTATTCGTCAAGATTATCAAGAGTATTATCAATGTGGTTTAATTGGTCTTTGGTATGCGTATGAAAGATTTGATGCGGAGAAAGGAAGTTTCCCAGCATATGCAGTTGTAACGGTGCGTGGTTATATATTAGAAAGGTTGAAGAAAGAGTTTGCAGTGCAAGAAAAGTGTGTATGTGTAGGAGAGTATGAGGATATCTTTCATTTTGAAGATATTGAAATGAGAGCGAAGGATTTTATGAGTGTATTAGATGAGAAGGAGAAGTACATTATTTATGAACGTTTTTTTGTAGGGAAGACGATGGGGGAGATCGCTAGCGAGATGGAAATGACTTATTATCAAGTGAGATGGGTGTATCGGCAAGCGCTTGATAAAATGCGAAATAGCTTAAGAGGATAAATATTATCATAAGAATGGAAGGCAAGGGATATTGCTTTCCATTCTACTTATTCTGTTAAGGTAGTAAATGTAATAAGAGGCTTTTAAATTGTAGTGAATCTTGCATGTTCATACGCGATAATACGTACCCAGCTTTTAATAATTGTTGTTTTAACTTATGGGGACTGATATGTATGGTTGTAGTAGTGCCATTTGAAAAATGAATGTTAGCTTTTTTACTCTTTTTGAAAAACTCTATGTCATCTATATGGTTATAAAACAGCCAAATACAGTTTGGAGAAGAGGGAGATTCTGTCGGGAAAGCACAAATATATTCTCGATGATTAATTGGAATTGGGACATTTTGTTTGAAATGAAAGTTTGTTTGAACTGCTTTACGTCTGCCTTGATAAGTAGAGTGAACATTGGTTAGACAAGATTGTTTGATGAGTTGGAGAGCAGTTTGACAGGAGTAAAGATGGTTCCCGCTACTTTCGATTATTTTTGTTTGATAATAAGGGTGCTTGTATGGCTCTAACATCATTGTGGAATTAGAAATAAAAATATCATTTTCATTGTTCATAATTTCGAGTCCTCCCCTATGAAATATTGTTATAAATATCATTATATACCAATTAAGTAAAATGATTGTTAATCTTTTGTTTTGTATTGTAAATTTTGGCTATTCGTTTACAATCAATAGATGTTAGTCTTTCTAATTTGCATCGCTTGTACATATATATGAAAATAGAAAAGAGTAGGCGGTGAGATAGTATGAAGAAAAAGTATATTATTATGGCTCTAGTTGTTGTTGTTCTAGTATATTTAGCAAATAGTAATCCGAGTAAAGGTGAATATACGGATTGGGCAGCAAAGCAGTTTATGAAACGTAATGATGTAAGTAAGAAGCTAGACGAAGTTCAAAAGGAAAATGAAGAGGGTCTCCTTGGCGATTTAGCATCGGCTGGTAAGAAGTTGGCGAAAAAATATGTTGAGCCACAAGTTGGATTATTAATCGAGAATTATACAAAGCGAAGTGATTATATTTTCTTCTCAACATATACGACCGAGTTTGATATAGGCGGAGAACACTATAAATATGTATGCGTCGGTTTTTCAAAAATCTTTATTCCGATTGAAATGCCGAAGAAAAAAGACGAATCTGCAAAATGATGCAGATTCGTCTTTTTGTTTATAAGGTAATGGGAACTTCAGATACATTCCTTTCTACGAGACGAGCTCCTTTTTTTCGAGTATTGTCATTGATTGACGAAAAGACAGATGAGGCAAGGATGGTATCCATTACTTGATTTACGACTTGTGCATCGATGGGTGTGATCGGTTTCTCGATAGAAAAGACAACTGTTTTTCCATCTTCTTTCGCAAAAATTAATTCTAGTACTTGCATATATTATTTCCTCCTTTTTATTTATCGTGTTATATGCAGATAGGGCAATCGGTGTTGGTTAATAATTAGCGGGGGATTCCCCCCCCCCATTAACCTTATAGGGTAGAAAGATCTGATGTGCTAACAAGTTGTATAGCGTGAAGCGGTGATGCTTGTAAAGAAGCAAGAGCACGTGCTACGTTTTGTACTTGCTCTAAGTTTGCATTTGTTTTAACACGCTTAAATTGTTTGTGCTTAAAAGCTGTTTTTCCGTTCTTATCTAATCCACTGTTTAAGACAAGACGTAAAGTTAAGTCCATTACGATTGTTTCGACTGCCATGTCTATCACCTCCTTTCACTTTATAAATAGGGTGCAAATGTCATGTTTTGGCGTGAAATTTATTCTTTTTTTTGGTACGCTTAAAAGACTAAGAGAGGGGCTTCGGAAGAATGAAACGTAAATGGTTATTTTGGATTCCTGTTCTACTATGGATGGGGTTGATTTTCTATTCCTCGGCACAACCATATAAAAACCAGGATATGCGTTCGGATATTGAACGATATGTAAATTTTGAGTTTGTAAAAGAGCATTTCTCGTGGGTATCTATCGATTATGGCGGTGGTACACCTGTTAGCATTGCAAATAAAGGTGTAGGCGGATTTATTGAGTTTTTCCTTCGTAAAGGTGCTCATTTTATGGTGTTCTTTATGCTCGGTTCATTGACGTATTATGCTTTTCATCGATCGGGTTATTCGAGAAAAAGGTGCTTTATATACGCTCTTCTTTTCGTTGGGGCATATGCAACATTTGATGAAATTCATCAATGGACTACGGGAGATCGTACACCGATGTGGCAAGATTCATTACTGGATACGTGCGGCGGATTAACAGGGATTCTAATAAGTAATTGGTTTTGGAATAGAAAAAGGAGCTAATCTTTTGAGATTAGCTCCTTTTGTTTATACACCAAGTAATTCTTTTAGCTCGTCTGTAGATAGTTCGGTCATCCAACTATCGCTTGTGATGACGGCGTTGTTTAGTGATTGTTTTCTTTCTAACATTTCATCAATTTTTTCTTCGAGTGTCCCCGTTGTAATCAGTTTATGAACGTGAACGAAGCGTTTTTGACCAATACGATATGCGCGGTCTGTTGCTTGGTTTTCTACAGCTGGATTCCACCAACGGTCGTAGTGAATGACATGGTTGGCAGCGGTTAAGTTTAAGCCAGTTCCACCTGCTTTTAGTGATAAGATGAAAATGTCATACGTTCCGTTTTGGAACTGCTCGATCATTTTGTCACGTTCTTTCTTCGGTACACTACCGTTTAAGAAGAGGACGCGCTGACCGAAATGTTCTTCTAACACATTTTTTAGCATGTTCCCCATACCGATGTATTGTGTGAAGATTAAACAACTTTCATTTTGATCTTTTATATTTTCAATGAGTTCCATTAGCGTGCTCGTTTTCATGGAACGCTCGATGATGTCTTTTGGTTCTGTTTCTTTTAAATAAAGAGCGGGATGGTTACAAATTTGTTTGAGCTTGTTCAGCATGAGTAATATAAATCCGCGTCTTTCAATCCCACTTAATCCTTCTACATTTTGCAATGTATCTTGAACGAGTTGTTCATATAAGGAAGCTTGTTCACCAGTAAGTGGGCAGTAAGCTTTCTGTTCTTGTTTATCTGGTAAGTTTAATGCGACGGTTTGATCTTTCTTCGTACGACGCAGTAAAAACGGCGAGATAAAACGTTGAACTTGTTGGATTTTTCCTTCGTCACGGTCTTTTTCAATTGGTGAGACGAAGCGACGCTGGAATTGTCCTAAGCTGCCAAGATATCCGTGATTAATGAAGTCGAAAATAGACCAAAGCTCGGCAAGACGGTTTTCCATCGGTGTACCGGTTAAAGCGATTTTGTGATTTGCTTGCAAGTTTCGTACTGCTTTCGACTGCTTCGTATGTGGGTTTTTAATATTTTGTGCTTCATCCAAAATAACAGCATCCCAGCATAACGTACTAAGTTCTTCTTCATCAAGCTGAGCTAATGCATAAGATGTTAATACAACATCTGCTGATTGAAGGAACTCTTTAAATGATTCGCCTTTCGCTCGGTTACTTCCATAGTGTAACTGAACACGTAAACTTGGTGCGAAACGCTCAAATTCTTTTTGCCAATTTCCCAGAACAGATGTCGGTGCCACAATTAGGGCCGGGCCGGTTTTGAGATTGCTCTCTGTTATATATAGTAAGTAAGTGATTGTTTGAATACTTTTTCCAAGTCCCATGTCGTCCGCTAATAATGCTCCGAATCCAAGTTTTCTTAAATATAATAACCACTCAATACCATGTTGTTGATACGGGCGGAGTGTGGCGTTTAGTGAAGAAGGGACATCTACTTTTGGAATATCTCCAATGTGCAATAGTTTTTGGAATAGCTCTTCATAATATCCATCTAGTTCAATTTCAATATCGGTAAACGGACTATCTTCTTCTACAATTTCTGTTTCAGTCGTGTTGGATAAATGTTGCTGAAGGACATCTTTCATTTCGAGTCCATATTTATCGGCACGGTTCATGAGCTTTCGTACTTCTTCAATAAAGGCTGGATCCAGTCTCATCCATTGACCATTTATATTGAATAATCGTTTGTTTTGTTCAACGAGTTCGAAAAATTCGCTTTCTGATAAATCAATGCCGTTCGTTGAAATGCGCCAGTCAAAATTAACGAGTGTATTCATACCGAAGAATGATTGTGTTTGTGTCGCATTTTGCTTCAGTTGCACACGTAATTTTGGTTTTGTCGCTTTTAAATTTTGCCACCATGATGGTAGTAAAATCGTAATACCTGCAGCGAGTAATTCGTTACTTGCTTCTGTTAAGAAGTTCCACGCTTCTGTTTCAAAGAGCTCACTTCGGAATGTATCGCCTTCTTTTAACCATGGTACAAGCTTACTGAAACCTTCTTGTGTTTCAAGAATACGCTCTTCATAATCGTGCCATCGTTTTGGTAAAGAATCGATGTTTTCATATACATATATGCGATGAGCACCACGCTTTGGCGTAACAATTGTTTCAAGCTTCCACATTTCAAATTCTTCTGGCGGCTCTTGTAACCGTAGTCCAATTGTAAAAGGAAGGTCATCTTCAATGTATCCAATTTTTCGAAGCCAATCTTCTTCATGTAGTGCTGCATCCAATTGTCTTTTCGTAAAGTCGTAATGTTCATAAAGTCTCTTTGCATCTTCCCATCCGTCGTTTGAACGGTTATCTTGTAATATGCTTTCATTTACCGCAGACGAGAAAAGAGATGCCAACGTTTCATCTTCGATTGGTGTATGTTGTACTTTCCAAGATGGTTGCTGAGACCAACGCTCCATATCAGGTACGAAGCTACCGCTTGTGAAGGCGTCCCATAATTCGTTCGCATCTTCTGTAAGTGCTGTAATAGGGCCGTTCATTTGAATACGGGCAAAGGAGTTCATCGGTTTATTAGCGATGTATTCAAATGCTTGTGCGTTTGTTAGCATAACACCTTGTTTTCCTTCAAAGGTTGCTTCTTTTAGAAACGTGCCGTAGAAGGAAGTGGAGTGCCATGTAAATGCATTTCGTTTCCAACTTGTTACGGATAATGGAGTACCGCTGTCATCTTCTCCCCAAAGGAACCAACCTTGACTAACATGCTGGAGCCTAATCGTTACTTCAGTTTGATTGATCATCGATTAATTTTCCTTTCCGTAATTCCTCTTGTAGTGCACGCAAACGTGAATGTAAGTTTGCGATGTGAATAATGAATGCATCAAATTCATCGGTACGCTTTAATCGTTTATACAATGTACGTAATTTCTTTAAGTAACGAACTGCACGTCTATATGATTTGCGATTTCGCTCTTCAATGGCCTCGGTAGCAGCAAGGTGATACAGAGGAAGTGCCGCTTCAGGTGCTTCCTTTTCAATATCTTTCAGTGGCTCTTTCAAAAGTTCAATTGCTTCAAACCCATGTAAGAGCTGAAGTTCTGCCCATGTTCGATACTGCTTTTTCGCGAGTACGTATTGCTCATAGTTTGCGAAGCTATATGGTAATAGCTCTTGCAAAATCATTTCGAGTCCGGCTTGTTCATTTGTATGGGTTGCATACGTTTCATACATGATGACGAATAAGCGAACGATATCTTTTATGAAAATTGTATTTTCTTGCTCATGTATCGTTTTCTTCACTTGTTTATACGTAAAGGAAAGCCAGTTTTTCGCACGATCCCACTTCATTGCATTTAATAGCTCTTCTAACCAATAAAAGTACAGGCTTACAACAGAAGCTGGTTGTTTCGTGAGTAAATCCATCGCTAAAAGATCTTCGTCATTTAAAAAGAGTAGATGAGAAGATGCTAATGTTTTGGAAAGTGGATTGATTTTCGTATCAATTCGTTTTTCTTCTTCATGTAGTTGCTCTTTATTGTGTAACAGTTCACTCCATATGTGACGATAAATAAAGAATCTCTCTTGCGTATAGGCATCGGTGGAGAAGAATACTTCGTGAACGAGACGAGCTGTTTCTTGCAAAATTGCTTCAGACTCTGAAGGAATCGCTTCTGATTGTAAGTCCCGAACGATGGATTCCACTTTATCTACAAATAGGCGAACGACATTAACAGGCTGATGATAAGAATACGTTTTATTTGCTTCGAAGTCCTGAATTTCTCCTAATAATTTTTGAAAGCAATAAAGCGCTGCATGTAACCTGAACAATTCATGTATCGCAACAATACGCGGAGCTTTCCGCTCGAGTTTCGTATAGAAGTCCGTAAAAATACTCATAAGAAAATACATTTGTTTATAAGTAAGCCGAGCTTGTTCTTTTTTAAATGCTTCATATTCGGTATCAAAATATGATTGCCAACTTTTATAATCCGTGTCTTCAAAAGCTGATGATTGCAATACTTGTCTTGCAGTTCGAATAGGAGGAAGGGAAGGTTTCGTATTGTTTTTAAATAAAGTTAATACATCTCCTACTTGCCCGAAACTAGATGCTGCAGATAGTAAAACAGCGAGCATATGCTCACATTGCGTTGGTGCGAAGCAATCGCAATAGCTTTCAGCGACGTTACGAATCGGGATATGGACACTATATACACTGCCTTCAGCATCTACGGTTCCTGATAGCGTATAACCATCAAAGTCAACGTTGTAGACAACACCACTACGATATAGGTGCCGAGCTGTAGCGACATGTTCCTGATCAGCTGTTTGCTGTGGATCTAGTCCTTGAACGAACTCATTCGCAATCATCATAATTTCATCTTTCGTAATTGAGTGTTGCAGCATAATATTCCTCCGTACACATATTTCTTTCCTTTACCATTATAAACAAAAAATGCTCAAAACAGAAAAAATGAAATTTGGATTACACAAATTGAAAATCATGGTAATATATATAATGTTTATAGGGAGAAAGAAGGCTCGAATTGGGGAGTAAAGTGAATAAGGAAGGCTGAAATTACCTGCTATAGAAAAAGTATAAGCTTTATTGTGTCACAATAAAGTTAGAGAAAAATTGGGGGAGAGCATATTGAAGTTTTGTGAAACTTGTAAGGAACAGTTTGCAGGTCATTTGAATTTTTGCCCTAGGTGCCGCAATAAATCAGAAGATACTTCGGCAAGTATGGTTGCTTCTAGTGAGGAGATACAACGAGAGACACGACCAGTACGAAGTAAGAAAAATATATTTCTTTTCATTGGTTTCATCGTAATTGCTGCCTTACTATTTGGAGTATATCAATTCGGGGCATATAAGTTCTCAAAAGAGAAGCAAGTAAATGAAATGCTTGAGGCATTCCAAAAGAACGATGTTAGTGCAATAGATGAGTTTGTGAAAGTAGATGATCCAGGTCTAAAAGTGAAGTCAGAAGACATTCAGGCATACATACGTTATTTAAAAGACAACCCTTCATACAATAAAGCATTACTATACTACTTGCAAAAAGAGGCGATAGCTAAAGATTCAGTAAGTGGTACAGTATCCTTTGAAGATGGGAGAATTATAGAAGACGGGAAAGAATGGTTCTTATATCCGAAGTATAAGTTCAATATGAAATCTTACTACATGAATGTTAGCACAACCGCGAAGAATGCTGAAATATATGTAAATGATAAAAAAGAAACAGAGCTTTCTAGTAGTAAAACTTCAAAAGAATTAGGGCCATATTTCCCAGGTTCTTATGTTGTGAAGGCAAAGGCGAAAGCAGAACTTACTCAATTAGAGACAGAAAAAGAAGTGGATTTAGCAGACGAAAAGAAAGGGACAGTAGAAGTGAATTTATCACTTGAAGGAAATTATGTAACTATCTCTTCTGATGAAAATGAAGCAACTGTTTTTGTGAATGGTAAAAAGCGTGGGAAATTGAGTAATGGAAGTTATAAATTGGGACCTGTAGCGACAGATGAAACAGTAGAAGTGCATTTAGAGAAAAATACAGAGCTTGGTACCATTAAATCCGAAAGTATAAAAATTGGGGATCAAAGCACATATTATTTAAAGTTCCCAAAAGAAACGCCAAGCGTAAAAGAAATATCGAGCTCAGCAGCTGGTGAATTTGTACGAACACATATTTATGATAATGTACGTGCGATTTCATCAAATGATTTTAGTATTATTGCAAATAATTATGATAAGAGCGGGCCATCTTATAAACAGGACCGTGAGTATTTACAATATCTATACAAAAAAGGAATTACAGAAGACTTATTAACAATGGAGGTTCGTAGTGTAGAGCGTCAAAGTGCTACGAAATATAAAGTAACGACATATGAAGAGTACCATATTCGTTATGGTGATGGCTCTGTTAAATTTAAGAGCTTTAGTAATGACCATATTGTAACAGTGGATGGGAATGGAAATATACTATATCATTCTCTTGGAGCAAATAATACGTTGAAATCAGAGGAAATATCTGGTCCAACTCGCTAATATAAAAAGACTATCTCAATTATAGAGATAGTCTTTTTACGATTAGAAGCGTGTTTCCTTTAATATCGCTTGTACATATGGATCATATAATATTTGTTCTATAACGGTTAACATGTTTTGTTCAAATGGAATATCGATAGGAAATGGCTTTTGTGAGCCGGGTTTGATTCCATATTGGACAAGTTTGTAATGTGTATTTCCTTCAGATTTGAGCACAATTAATTTATATCGCTTGTCATCGCCTGCAAGTGAAAAATCAATAGAAGTAGCGTCGTATGTTACTTCATCTTTATATATATACGGTTTCGGTGTACCGATCCAGTCTACTTTTGCTTGTACATTCATGGGCGTAACCTCCTTATAGCTATTATAAAAAAATAAAAGCCAGCTCTCAACAAAGAGAACTGGCCTTAGCAGTCATTGGTTATTTTAAAATTTTCACTTTAACAGTTTTGCGTCCCCATTTTTGAGCAGCGCTATCTGATCCAAGTAGGATATCGATACGGTTACCTTTAATTGCACCGCCAGTATCTCCAGCGATAGCTTCTCCGTAACCTTCTACCCATACTTTAGATCCTAATGGGATTACTTTCGGGTCAACAGCGATCATTTTCATGTTTGGGTTCGCTGTTAAGTCATGACCCATTGCAGTTAATACACGGCCGCCGTATGTGCCACCGTTTTCGCTTGGGTGAGCTGTATATGCTGTAGCTACAACTGTTAACTCACGACCACCAGAAGGTGTGCTAGTTTCAGCAGCTTTCACAGCAGGCTTAGCAGCTGGTTTTGCTTGTGCTGCAGGTGCTTTAGCTGGTGCTACAGTTTTAGCAGGAGCAGGTTGTTCTTGTTTCTCAATAACAGGTGCTGTACCTGTTAAGAAAGGAACGTGAACATAAGCTGTTTTCCCGTTATATTCAAATTGTAACCACTCATTTTGTACTTGGTTCGTTGTTTCGATCATATCGTCTTTCTTCAACGTTCCAAGAATTTCTGAGTTTGTGTTCGCTTCAGCACGTACGTTTAATACGTTAGCTGTTACGTAGTAGATGCTTTTTGTAAACTCTGTACTTACGAATGCGTCTTTACCATCTAAAGTGATTTTTGACCATCCGTTCTCTGTATTTTGAACATCTATTTTATTACCGTTTAGTAATTTACCGACAACTTTTGATTCCGTAGTAGGGTTTTCGCGTACATTTAGTACGTCTGTTGTTACAACAGTTTCTGCATTAGCAGATGATGTGAAAATCCCAAGACCAAAAACTGCTGCTGTTGCTATTCCAATTAATTTTTTCATGATAGCCTCCATTGCGTTTGTTTTCGTGTCCTCATTATAGCAACAGATTTTTTCGGATTTCGGGAAAACACACAATTACAAACCATTCGTAATCAGTCGTTAACATCCTGTAATATAACAAAAAATATAGGAAAG
This sequence comes from Bacillus cereus, assembly GCF_007678085.1. GTDB lineage: Bacteria > Bacillota > Bacilli > Bacillales > Bacillaceae_G > Bacillus_A > Bacillus_A cereus_BE. Next base: position 273,706 of record NZ_VEDW01000005.1, read on the forward strand.
CGTTTTTCATTCTATATGATTAGTAGGTTTCTACTTATATTCAAAATATTTAATACAACATATTGTTTTCGGCATAAATAAGAATATTACAGGAGTGTTACATGATGTTTACTAAACAGTTACATTCCTTGAGTATTTTACCGTTTTATGGGTAATATAGTTATATAAACATAAACATTTTGTTTGTGAAACTATAAACACGTGCTATATACTAGCAAAAAAACCGCATAATTGTTACAAAAAGAAAGGGTTGCAAGGAAGAAATTTGCCCTTTTTTACATCTGTAACACATCCTTTTTTGGGAAAACACATTCCCATCCGCATTCTTCTCGCACAATTTGACAGCAGTATTTCGATCTTATAGCTCTTGCAGAGTAAAAAGATTATACGGAAGGTAAGGCTGTCCATAAGAATTCTAGTTGGTGAAGGTGAAAGTAAGAAAATCACCGTAAAGTTATAGTTTTCTATCCGATTTTACATATCGGAATTTATGTTATTTATTAAAGTAAACCTACGAAGGGGGATTTGATGAGGAAACTAACGAAAACATTTATTATCTCATTAACATTATGTATTGCATTTACAATTTGGGGGATTATTCCCGAATCTATTATTGGAAAAGGTAGCTTAGGAAATGTAACGACCGCAATTCAAACTGCACTAGTTAGTAAGTTTGGATGGTTCTATATTATTTCTGTCTCTATTATTTTAGGTGTGTCTATCTTTTTAATTGTTTCGAAGTACGGTTCTATTCGTTTAGGTAAAGATGATGATGAACCTGATTATAGTTATATGACATGGTTTGCTATGCTATTTAGCGCTGGTATGGGTATCGGCTTAGTTTTCTGGGGCGTTGCTGAACCATTAAACCATTTGTACGCACCTCCGTTTGGAGAAGGTGCAACTGAGGAAAGTGCGCGTCTTGCACTACGTTTTTCATTTTTCCATTGGGGATTACATCCGTGGGGACTATATGCGTTTGTAGCGCTATGTATTGCTTACTTTACTTTTAGAAAAGGAAAAGCAAGTACGATTAGTGCGACAGTAGGTCCGTTGTTTAAAAGCGGAGAACATGGGCGTATTGCTCATTCATTTGATGTGTTAGCTGTTTTCGCAACTGTGTTTGGTGTTGCGACGTCATTAGGTCTTGGTGCGAAACAAATTGCAGGTGGTGTTAGTTATTTAACATCTATTCCAAATTCATTACCGACACAGTTAGTTATTATTGCAATCGTAACAGTATTATTTATGTTATCTGCGCAAACAGGTCTTGATAAAGGAATTAAATATTTAAGTAATGCGAATATTATTTTGGCATTTGCACTTATGATCATTGTATTATTTGCGGGTCCAACAAACTTTATTATGAATTACTTTACTTCGACAATCGGTTCTTATATTCAGGAATTGCCAAGCATGAGCTTCCGTTTAAGTCCATTAGATGAAGGCGGAAATCAATGGATTCAGTCGTGGACAATTTTCTATTGGGCATGGTGGATTGCATGGTCACCATTCGTAGGTACGTTTATTGCTCGTGTTTCACGAGGACGTACGATTCGTGAGTTTGTTATCGGTGTGTTACTCGTACCGACTGTAATCGGTGCGCTTTGGTTCTCTGTTTTCGGCGGCACTGGTATTCATATGGAACTGTTCGGCGATGCACATATCTTTGAAAAAGTGAAAGAGATGGGGACTGAAGTAGGATTATTCGCTATGTTTGATCAGATGGGAAGCTTTGGATCAGCTTTATCTGTTTTAGCCATTCTTCTTATTTCTACATTCTTTATTACATCTGCAGACTCTGCGACATTTGTTTTAGGGATGTTAACGACACATGGTAGTTTAAATCCACCAAACCGCATTAAAATGGTTTGGGGCATCGTTTTAGCAGCGCTAGCTTCTATCTTATTATATGTTGGTGGATTAGAAGCCTTACAAACGGCAGCTATCATTGCGGCATTCCCATTCGTCTTCGTTATATTCTTTATGATGGCCGCATTATTTAAAGAGTTACAAAAAGAAGGACGTATGAAGCGTCATAAATAATAGAAGGAAAAAGAGCTGATTATGTATCAGCTCTTTTTTATATAGAAGGGATTTTACATACAAGTAAGGGAAATAAAATACTTTACTATATAAGTAGTAGGCCTTTTATATAAAGGAAAATCGATTAATTTCGACAACGTTCGATATTTTGTAGATTCTATTCATATTTTTGACAAAGAATTGTCGGAAATGTGTTGTCACGTTTATGTATATGTGCTATATTATTTCCTGTAAGCGATTTCAAATAGTTTTAAAGCGCATTCAAGGGGGACATCTAGAATAATGAAACGTTACGAAAGAAAGTGGAAGCATATTTGTTTGAAACGTGTGGCACATCGTAGTGTCCAAGAAAGCACGGAACCTAAGACTGAAACGCGCAAAGAACAGCAAGAGAAGCAATTGGTTCTACAAAAATAGCAATCACTTTTTCGTATATAAATGAAGGTCGATCGTTCGTTGGGGGATGGACGTGAAATTACTTTCAGCTAAGGGGTATTGTCTGATATATAATTTATACGGCAATAAATAAGCACAGAGCATACGGCGCTCTGTGCTTATTTTTATTATTTATCTTTTTTGAATCGAACTGTTTTATCCCAGCCAATGACTTGTTTCTTGCTCTTTGCACGTAAGTATAAAATTAAGCTACGAATGAATAAGTACGTAAAGAGCTGTGCGTACGTAAAGTACATGATAACACTAATAAAAATATTAGTTGGTGTAAAGGTTCGTTCCACACTCTGGGCACTAAATAATTGAGAAACATATGTAATATATGCGACATACCACATAAATAGTAGCGGAATGCTATATTGAATTTGGAAGATCCCAAGTAACCCAATTACAAACCAAACGTTCGAAATGATTAAGAATAACCAAAATACAACGTAAACTAAAACTTGTTGTAAGGAATGGACGAGAAGTTTTCCTTTAAAGAAACTTAATGAAGAAAACATTTTTTCTAAAATGTACAAGTTTCCTTGGAGCCAACGTGTACGCTGCTTAATAAGGATTTTTAAATGCTCAGGTTCTTGTTCCCAAGTAATCGATTCTGGAACGATTGGCAAGAGATAGCCTTTTTGTGTAATGCGTAATGTTAATTCAGCGTCTTCTGCAATTGCATAAGGGTCATAGCCGCCAAGCTCTTCTAATGCAGAGCGGCGAAGAAGCATGTTTGTTCCTGTTAGTGAACCTGTTTGGAATAGTAACCAGCGTCCGGATTGCATAAGGAGCTGGAAGATTTGAAATTCTAACGAAATCATTCGTGTTAGCCAGTTTCTTTTTTCATTTACAGTACGAACGTGACCAACAGCACCAACAGCATCCTCGGTTGTTTCAGCATGTTCTACAAGCATTCGCAGTGCATGTGGTTCAGGCTGGTTATCTGCATCATAAACACAGAAGTATTCACCATCTGAAATACTAAGACCATAGTTTAATACACGTGATTTTCCTTTTGGTTCACCCGCCGGAACACGAATGTGGCGAATATGAGCATAAGCTTTGTCAAAATCGTCACCAATTTCAGGTGTCTCATCTTGCGAGTTATCGTTTAATAAATAAACAGTTAGTTTTCCTGGATATTCAATCTTCGCCATCGCCTCTAAAGTATCTTTAATAACGACGCCTTCATTGTGGGCAGGTATTAAAATATCCACGCTTGGATAATGTTCTAGCGTACGATCTTTTCGTTTACTATTTCGGTGAATTAAACCTGCGAGTGTTAAGAACGAATAGTAAACAAGTAAGCCAGAGAATAGAAAGGCTGTAAAGATAAGTATATACTTAATCGAAAATGTGATGCTAATCCAAAAAACGAGTACGCAAAACAGAAGGAATAAAAGCAGTATAACGAGTGTCATCATAATAATGTCTGTCCTTTGTTTCCAATTTGCTCACGTGAAAGTTTTATATCTTGGATCGCTTCAGCAGCAAGCCATTGGTCCATTTTTGGCTTTAGACGGTTCATTACAATGTCAGCACCAGTTTCATTTGTGTTTTGTAATAAAATAACGAGCGTATTATTATCGTATTCAGCAGCAAGGTCAAAGTCATCTCTTATCGTTTCAACTAATAATGAAGCTACACGGTCCATAACACTTTCCTTCGTATATTTACTAAAGGAAGTGAAGTCAAAGTAAATAATAACGCCTGTTTCATTACGACGATTCATGGCAGTAATTAATAATGCTTGTCGTCTTTCGAATTCTTGTCTTGTTAATAATTTTGATTCTCCAATGTATTGTTCTAACGTTCTCACACGCTCGGTTAGTTCTTTATTTTCATGAATAACCTTCTTTAATAAATGAGTTGAGATATATACGATGAAGAAGTTTGCTGCCATTAGGAAGTGAGTAATAATGTATTCCCATTGTTCTGATGTGCTCCATAAGTAAAGCCATGCTTGGTAGAACAGATAGAATACAGAAGTAATGGTTCCTAATATAAAGAGAACGAATGCGGTTTTATCAGTCAATAATAGAAATAGTACATTAACAATTACATATATAATTGTGAAAATGAGAGCATGCTCATATTGCGTTACATGTACAGTTGTAAAATAAAATAAAATTTGTAAAATCCACATAGAGAGGACTTTATAGAAGTTATCTTTCACAAAACTTTCCTCCTTAAAGATAATTCATGCAAGGATACTTGTAGTATGCGCAATTATTAAGAAATAGACCGGATGAATAGGTTATTTTGGAGAGCAACCACAAGTAGTATCCCTCTTTTGTAAGAAAAAATAAACAGACTTACTAATTATTGTATCATAATGTTTTTATATTTCGGCATTAAGTATTGAATATATACGGAAAAAACATAATAAAAAGCCTCCTCTTTAGAAAGAGGAGACTTTACATCATTTTATAGGAACATCATACCTGCAACTGCTGCATTTAAGAAGTTCGCTAAAGTACCAGCGATAACTGCTTTAATCCCTAACTGTGCAATTTGTTTACGGCGAGTAGGAGCTAATGTTCCTGTTACACCTAACTGAATTGCGATAGAAGAGAAGTTTGCAAATCCACAGATTGCGAATGTTAAAATTAAGTTTGTTTTCGCAGAGAACTCTGCCATGTGTGGTCCTAAGTTTGCATATGCAACGAATTCGTTGATTGCAAGTTTTTGACCGATAAAGCTTGCTGCTTGTATAGCTTCACCAGGAGAAACCCCGATTAAGATTGCAAATGGTGATAGTAAGTAACCGAAGATTAAATCAAGGCTAAGTTTAATATCGAATAAAGAGCCAATTAATCCTAATAGACCATTTAATAAAGCGATTAATGCGATGAAAGCCATTAACATTGCTGCTACGTTAATAACGAGTTGCATACCTTCAGATGCACCACGTGCCGCTGCGTCAATAACGTTTGCATCTTCACGTTCTGTAGAAAGTTCAACGTTATTATCTACTTTTTCTGTTTCTGGCATAATTAGTTTCGCAATTAATAGACTTGATGGAGCTGCCATAATTGCTGCTGCTAATAAGTGTTCTAACGGAATACCCATTGCTGCATAGCCGACAAGAACTGATCCGGCAACAGCTGTCATACCGCTTACCATAATAGCGAAGAATTCACTATTTGTTAAACGTGCTAAGTAAGGTTTAATTAAGATTGGAGCTTCAGTTTGTCCTAAAAATACAGTTGTTACTGAGTTTAAACTTTCTGCTTTAGAAGTTCCAAGAAGTTTACTTAATGCGCCACCAACGACACTAACAAATCTTTGCATAATACCGAAATGATATAAGATTGCTACTAATGAACTAATAAATACAATTGGAAGTAGTGCTTGAATGAAGAAAACAAATCCCCAAGGGCCTTTTGCGTTGACTAAATCCCCAGCAACGAACTTAATTCCCTCGTAAGAAAAATTAATTAATCCTTGAACGCCATCAGCAGCGTATTTTAAACCTGCTTTACCGGCATCCCAGCGTAATACGATAAATGAAAATGACATTTGTAATGCTAGCGCGATTAAAATTGTGCGCCAATTAATAGCTTTGCGGTTGGAAGATAATAAGAAAGCGATTGCTAATACTCCAATCACGCCGCCAATTCCCCATAAAAGATTCATGCAGTGTGTGCTCCTTCCTCATAGTAAAAAATGTATAAAACAGTTGTCTATACTTCTGCAAATATAACATCTTAAGTAACTTATCATAATGGACATCAGAGGTCAAACGTCTAACGAAAAGTTTAAATAAAAAGAAAATTCTTTAAAAAAACACATATAAAATGAATAGACATGAAATAGGTTATGTTTTTTATGTGAAAATATACATTATGATAACGTTATGGGTCATTATTGTAGAATATAGTGTATGAAATAAGAAAATAGATACATTATTTTTTCAGGGAAATAGGTTATACACATTAAAAAGAGCCTTCTAGTAATCTAGAAGGCTCTAAAAATATAACTTAAGGTGCTTTCGTATAACCTAAGAAGTGCTTACTCCAATAAGAGTTACTTAGTGAAGCAATTGCTACACCTTTATCTCCAGATTGAATAAATGATCCGCCACCAAGGTAAATACCCATATGAGAAGGACCTGCTTTATAAGTATTTTGGAAGTAAATTAAATCACCTGGTTGTGGGCTTGAAGTTTTTGGTAAGCTGCTCCAATATCCTGCAACACTTTGACGACTAATGTTATGACCAAACTTCTTAAATACGTGGTAGATGTAACCACTGCAGTCAACACCAGTAGCAGAAGTACCGCCCCAAACGTATGGTACGCCTTGCATTGATTTTGCATATGCAAGTATAGAAGAACTGTCACCGCTATTATTACCCGTAGTATTATTGTTGTTATTATTTTGATTGTTATTTTGGTTGTTGTTAGGCTTATTATCTACTGCGCCACCAACTGGTGTTTTAGACAGGTAACGTGTTCCGATATAACCAGTTTGGCCGTTGTAGTTAATTTTACTCCATCCAGAGTTTTCAGAGATTACTTGAACCTTCTGTCCTTGTGGAAGTGCGCCTATGATTCTATAATTTGTACCTTCGCCGCTACGTACGTTTAAGGCAGAGGCATTAATGTAGTAGTCACCAATTGCACCTTGATCAGGTTGTTTTGGCTGTTCAGGTTGCTTCGGTTGTTCAGGAGTAGCAGTGCCACCTTTAACGAATTTTACAAACTCGCTACTAACGAAGCCTGTTTTTCCTTGATAGTTTACTTTAAACCAACCGTTTTCAGATCCAACTACGTTTAATGTAGTCCCATTTAACACGCCACCAATTACACTATGGTAAGCAGCAGGGCCTGTACGAACGCGTAGAGATGTTGCATTAACAACGTAAGTACCACCAGTTTGAACGGTTACATTATTATTTTGTTCTTGTTTGTTATCTTGGTTGTTACCTTGTGTAACGTTGTCGTTAGAACCGCCTTTTGTTACGTAGTCTTTGCTTACGTAAGCAGTTTGTCCAGCATAGTTGATTTTGAACCAATCTTGAACTTCGCCAACAACTTGTACAACTTGTCCTTTTGTAACAGAACCTACAGTTGTGTGAGAAGTGCTAGGGCCTGTACGAACACGAAGGGAAGATACATTTACTGTATAGTTTCCGCTTGCTGGTTTTACAGATTCTTGGTTGTTATTATTCGTATTGTTGTTTGAAGAACCTGCATTTGAAGAAACGCCAGATACGAATTCGCTACTTACATAACCTACTTGTCCATTATGGTTGATTTTCACCCAACCATTTTCTTGGCCAATTACGTTTAATGTTTGTCCTTCATATACACGTCCTGAAACAGAACTAGAAGTGTTTGGAGCTGTACGTACACGTAATACATCAGCAGTAACTTTATTGTTTCCACCTGTATTACTTACATTAGAATTGCTTGCTCCATTTTTTGATACAAATTCGCCACTAACAAAGCCTGTTTTTCCATTAATGTTAATTTTGAACCAACCATTTTCTTCGCCAATCACGTTTAGTGATTGACCGTTATAAACACGCGAGATGATGTCGTGAGAAGTACTTGATCCTGCACGAACATGTAATACGCTAGTGTTTACCGTATGAGATGAGCTGTTTGATGCGGAAGCTTGGACAGTTTGTGTAGCAGCTTTTTGTGTATTTTGTTCAGGGGCAGCTTGAACACTATCAAGTGTAGGTGCTGCTCCTCCTGCTACAGACACTGCCGCAAGACCGGCAAGGTATTTTTTCATAATTTGTCGATTCCTTTCTGTCTGTAATATAGTGAAGAAATATTTACCAACTGTTAAAAATTCTAAAGAGCATGTCGATTACTGTCAAGACTTATGCGGTAATCTGAATATGACAAAAAGATTACAAAAAAAAATCAAGGTATAAATCTATACCGTGATTTCCATTTAAATACATATATTGAATGTAGAAAGGATAGAAATGATTCGTGTTTAAGAAGATGACATGTTGGATTGTAACAAGCTTTGAGAGAAGGATCTTTGTAGCCTTTTTGTGATAGGGCCAACTTGACCATCTTGAATTGTAGTTCCATCAATGTGAGTCATCGGCAAGATTTCAATGGTCGTTCCTGTAAAGAAACATTCATCTGCTTGATAAACATCGCGAATGCTAAATAGTTCTTCTTGTACCGGAATGCGAAGGGTTTTCGCTAAAGAAAGGACATATTGACGAATGATTCCATTTAAAATAAGGTGATTGGCTGGATGTGTGTAGAGAGTTCCGTTTTTTATAAGAAAGAAATTAGAACAGCTGCCCTCAGTTACGGTGCCATTTCGTACGAAAAGGGCCTCTTTACATCCTTTGCGTTCAGCTTTCGTAGCAGCTAATACATTGGGTAATAAATTTAACGATTTGATATCACAGCGTAGCCAGCGCGTATCTGGTTCTGATATAGCACGTACACCGTATTCAATCCATAACGCGGGTCTTTCTTTCTTCGTAATATAGGCATAGATTGTCGGAGGGACGTCATATGAGAATGTATGGTTACGAGCTTGTACACCACGAGATACTTGTAAATAAATCGTTCCATCTTCGTGGAAATTATTATTTTCAATTAGTTTGTAAAGTAGGATAATAAGTTCAGCTTTTGAGAAAGGAAGTGATAATTCTATTTCTTCCATGGAGCGATATAATCTTGTGATATGCGGATCTAATAAGTGAAAGTTCCCTTTATATAGGCGAATAACCTCGTAGACACCATCTCCAAACTGCAAGCCTCTTTCTTCAAGTTCTATGTACGTTTTTTGTTTCGTTGTATCAATAACTGCATCATTCCAAAGTACAAATCTTTCATATGCCAATTTCCGTCCCATCCTTTCGTAAGTGCATAAGTAAAGTGAAGCTTTAATTCGTTCGGTCTGTGTACTAATAGTGGAATAAAGTCCTTATAGTAATTTTTATGTGAGTAATTCTTTACATATGACGTATATGTATTTGTAAAGTGTAGAGAAGTAGTAGTGATTTACAGCATTTTGTATATACAAATTCGAAAATGAGAAATAAGAATCCTGCTTTTAAATAAAAAAAAGCAACATTCTTATGGAATGCTGCACAAGGAGGGTAGCTATCTTTCATAGGGACATCGTCTTATTAAATGTTTTGTGTATGGAAACAAAACATTTAATAAGACGATTATAAGAAAGTAGAAATAAACGATTCACATATTTCTTTAAGGGATCTTATTACAGATGAGAGATAAGAAATATAGAGAACCTTGTTTACATATTTTATTATAGAGATGTTTCATTAATTCTATGTTAATATTTGGTAAAGGTTATGTAATGTTAAAGTTAATGAATATAAGTAATTGTATGGAGAAATATAAAAAAAGAGGCTGAGATTACTCAGCGCTCTTCTTTTCTTCTTTAATAGCTGTCTTTACTTCACCCGTTTTTGTCTTGTTACTTTCAGAGAAGCGAAGTAAGTCACCTTCAATGATTTTGTCAGACATGTTCAATTCATTTTGGGCACGATCAATGAGTGGTTGAGATTCTTCTTTTGGCAGTTGTACAACTTCGCCAGTAGCACGGTCGTAGAATGTACTGTTCGTGTACATGTACTTATCTGTAACGAAGCTACCGTCACGAAGAACAACGAATCCTTTATTTTCTGGTGAGAATACATCATGACCAAATTGAATTTGATTCGTAGAATCTACACCAAGTAAGTTTAGAATTGTTGGTTTAATATCAATTTCACCAGTTGGTTTTGAAATTGTTTTACCTTCTTTTTGACCTGGAACGTGAATAAACATCGGTGTTTTTTGTAAGTTCATATGGTCAAATGCAGTGATTTCTTCTTTTCCTAAGAATTGTGCCATTGCACGGTTATGGTTTTCAGAAATACCATAGTGATCACCGTAGAATACGATAACTGAGTTGTCGTAAATGCCTTCTGCTTTTAGACGCTCAATAAAGTGTTTCATTGCTTCATCTAAATAGCGAGCAGTTACCATGTAACGGTCAAACACGCCATCCCCAGAATTATATTCATCGATTAATTTCGTGTTGTCATCATAAGTGAATGGGTAATGGTTTGTTAAAGTAAGGAAGCGAGTGTAGAACGGTTGCTTCACTTCTTTTAACATATCGATAGATTGATCGAAGTATTCGATATCTTTTAATCCCCAATTTAATTTTGTTTCTGGTGTAATCTTGTAGTCAAGCTCGTTGTAGTAACGATCATAACCAAGTGCCGGATACATAATGTTACGGTTCCAGAAAGTTGCGTTGTTCGCGTGGAATACTGATGTGTGATATCCTTGCTCACGTAAAATTTCTGGCGTTGCTGTATATTCATTATTACCGTGTGTGAAGAATACAGCACCACGGTCTAGTGGGTACATTGAAGTATCTACTAAGAATTCAGCATCTGATGTTTTTCCTTGCCCAGTTTGATGGAAGAAGTTATCAAAGTAATAACTTTCTTTCGTAAATTGGTTTAAGAATGGTGTAACTTCTTGTCCGTTAACTGTTGCACCAATTAAAAATGTTTGTAATGACTCAAGAGAGACAACAATTACGTTTTTCCCTTTTGCAGTACCAAACATATTTGGATCTGGTTTGCTTTGCGTTGTTTTTACGTAGTTCTCTGTTTCCTGTAATTTACTACCGTCAGCAAATGCCTTTTGTGAACTTGATTTTGCTTGTAAGCCAAGGTCATACACTTGGTGTACATATAAACCTAAATTTTTAACAAGCATAACACGGTCGAATGAACGTGTTAATAGTTCTGGACGCTCGGCTTCTGCCAGTCCTAAGTTTGCGAAGAAAATAGCAACTGTTGACACGAAGTATAGGGAACGCATTGGGCGTGCTACACGTTCTGTCGGTGCAAAATTCTTCATCTTCTTCAATAAAATGAAGAATACGATAATATCAGCAAATGCAAGGATAATTTTGTAGTTAAACAATTCTTTCACACTAGAACCTAAACTCCCAAAGTTAGATGTTTGTCCTAGTACAGGTAAAGTAACGAAGTCATTGTAGAATCCGTAGAACATTACGTTACCAACAAGAATGATTGTTAAGACAAAATTAATTCCAAGTGCTATATAGTTACGTTTTTTCCCTTTTGCAAATAATGCAAGGCCAACCAGCAGTAATGATGCTGCTAATGGGCTAAGGAATAAAATGAATTCTTGCATGAAAGATTCAAGTTTTAAATCAAAGCTTGTGCGTGTAATAAGATATGTCTTTAACCATACGGCTAAAGCTACGAATACAGTGAAACGCACATTTTGAAATTGTGATTTCAAGGTTTCTTTCATTCATTTCCACCCTTTCTCTATCAGGCTTGGTCGATTTTGGAGCGAAAAATGCTAAAATAAAAAATACATAGTTTTCTTGGCCATAATTAGAGGTTCTATATTCACCCATATACGACTATAACTATGCATACCCTTTTGGTTTCTTGTGCTGCTCATAAGCATAACGTCATTTCTGTATTATACAACAAAATTCATTTCTGAGAAACACTATAACATTTTACATTTTTTGTATGAGATTTGTCACTACCAGAGAAAACTTTAACATTCGTTTATATGTCCGTCAACTAGAAAATATAACAAAGGTAGAGCAGAATGTTAAGTGGAATTGAAAATTTTCTTTGTTGAGAAATAAGAAATGATGATGGGTAAGCGGTTATCTAGAAACCTATTATATGAAGGAAAGTATGGAAAAATTAACGAACACTTGTTCTTTTTTAGTTTGTTTGTTACAATAAAAGTTCATTGATAGATTATGTGTAATTTTGATGAACTTTTACTGATAACATATTGTAGCTTATTTCTTTTTAAAAATAGGGAGGCTTTCACATGGAACAAAAATTTTCAGTTGAAGCGTTTTGGAAGAAAGCAAAACATGTTGCAAAGCAAGCAGGGCAGTCGGTCATTTATGCAAGTTTATTATTGTTTTACGTTTTGCAAAGACCTGATGTTCCAAAGCGAGTGAAAATTATTGTGATTGGAGCACTTGCTTATTTTATTGCACCAATTGATGCCATCCCAGATTTCATTGCTGGAGTTGGTTATACAGATGATTTAGGGGCGTTAATGGCTGCGCTATTACAAGCGTCGTTATACGTCAATGAAGAGGTGAAAGATAGGGCACGAGTGAAGTTGGCAGAATGGTTTGGTTCGGATATAGACACATCCTTTATCGATCAGAAATTAGATCAATAGGTGAGAACTGTCGTATGGTGACAGGGCGAACGTAAGCGAGGAAGTGCTTTATGCCATCAGGAAGAACGCATACGAAAATAAACTTAATATCCCTTCCGGTTGTTTTGTTTATGCTCTTTTCGTATGGATTAACCAATTTTGATTTTTTATTAACTTTTGCAATTGGCTTTTTAGTAGGTACTACATTTTTAACACCGGATTTAGATACGTATAGTAATGCGTATAATAAATGGGGGTTCCTACGTATATTTTGGTATCCGTATAAGAAGATCATGCCGCATCGATCCTTCTTTACACATACAATTATACTTGGTGATGTGATTCGTATTGCATACATGTTAATTGTATTTTCTCCGTTTTTATTCCTATTAAATATAATCGCGCTTGACGGGAATTTGATAGAAATTGCGAAGAAACATGAGGTTGAAATTGTAACGTTCGTAATGGGAATTGTTGTGGCAAGTACGCTTCACATTATAGCGGATAAAGTGAATACGCGCCGCAAGAAAATGATGAGAAAAAAGAAGAAACGCAGAAGATAAAAAAACCGTCCCAAAAAGTATTTTGGGACGGTTTTTTCTTATTAAAAGGTTGTCGCATCGCTGATAACATTTCATTTATTATGATGCGTGCTGTTTTAATCAAACGTTTGTTTAAATTTAAGCTTTCAGCACTTTAATACCTTTTACGATGTTCCAAATGAAGTAGTATAAGCTAATAATGCCGCAAATACATAAGACGATTATTGCTCCAATGCCAAGTGTTACGTCTGGTTGATCCGATCCGATACCCATAATTCCTAGGATAATAAATCCAATAAATGACGCGATGCTTGGAATGATGTGTGTCCATAGAGCACGTTTTGCGTGTGGTTTTGTTTCAGAATCACCCACAATCCACACAATAATAGGGAATAAGATAGGGGCAAATAATACACTAAAGTATGATAAAGCTGCTAATATTTTGTTTCCGTTCATATATATCACCTCATAAATAATGTCCGTTGTTATACCTTTATTATGCAGGAAATGTAGCGAGCTTCCTATCGATGAACATTACAAGAACGTGACGTTTTTGTAAGATTTCCATATTAAATAATAAAATTTTCAAAAAAATCTTTTTAAATGGAAATTGTTGTGATAAAATTAATGAAAACGTTTTCTTAAACGTTTTTTATTTTAGACTTAAAGGTATGATGACCTGATAGCCTATTGATGAGGTTATTCTATTTAAAAGGGGATTCTTTAGGGGGAGAGAACAATGAACACATGGACACAAGTTTATGATCCGTTCGGAAATATTTGGATTTCGGCAGCGGTCGCACTTATTCCGATTATCTTTTTTTTCTTAGCTTTAGCAGTTTTCCGCATGAAGGGGTATGTGGCAGGATTACTTACAGTTTTACTTACAATTTTAGTGGCGTTATTCGCTTATAAGATGCCGTTCACGATGGCAATGGCAGCGACGGGATATGGTTTCTTGTACGGACTATGGCCAATTGCTTGGATTATCATTATGTCGGTATTTTTATATAAAATATCTGTGAAGACAGGTCAATTCGATGTGATTCGTGCATCTGTATTATCTATTACGAATGACCATCGTTTACTCGTTATTTTAATCGGTTTTTCATTTGGAGCATTTTTGGAAGGGGCGGCAGGATTTGGTGCACCAGTAGCGATTACGGCAGCACTTCTTGCAGGTCTTGGGTTAAATCCTTTATATGCAGCAGGTCTTTGTTTAATCGCAAATACGGCACCAGTAGCATTCGGTGCGATGGGAATTCCGATTACAGTTGCTGGACAAGTAACAGGTATTGATCCACATAAAATTGGACAAATGGCTGGACATCAATTACCGTTCTTATCATTATTTGTTCCGTTCTTTATCGTATTTTTAATGGATGGATTGAAAGGAGTAAGACAAACGTGGCCTGCTCTATTTGTAGCGGGTAGTTCATTTGCAATTACGCAGTTCATTACAGCGACATTCTTAGGACCAGAACTTCCAGATATTACGTCAGCACTTGTAAGTTTAGTAAGTTTATCGCTGTTTTTAAAAGTATGGCAACCGAAAGAAATCTATCAATCAAAACAAGCAAATAGTGAAGTAGCTGCAACAACGACGGCGGCATCAATGCCGAAATTAACGTTAGGAAAAGTCGTAAAGGCATGGTCTCCATTTATCGTATTAACAGTTATGGTAGTCATTTGGAGCCAAAGCTTCTTTAAGGCGTTATTTGCTCCAGGCGGCGCATTGGAAAGCCTTGTGTTTAAGTTTGAAATTCCAGGTTTACACAATTTAGTAATGAAAGCAGAGCCGATTGTAAATAAACCGACGCCTTACGAGGCAATTTTGAAGTTTGATGTATTATCAGCAACAGGAACAGCAATATTAATTGCTTGTATCATTTCCATGTTTATTTTGAAAATGAGTGCAAAAGATGCAGTAACGACATTTAAAGAAACGTTAAATGAACTTAAGATGCCAATTCTATCTATCGGATTCGTATTAGGATTCGCATTTATCGCAAACTATTCTGGTTTGTCTTCTACATTAGCGTTGGCACTAGCAGGAACTGGCGGATTATTCCCGTTCTTCTCACCATTCTTAGGTTGGATTGGCGTATTCTTAACAGGATCAGATACTTCAGCGAACGCACTGTTCTCGAATTTACAAGCGATTACAGCGCAGCAAGTCGGTGTATCTGAAGTACTTCTCGTTGCAGCAAATACAACGGGCGGTGTAACAGGAAAAATGATTTCTCCGCAATCGATTGCGATTGCTTGTGCGGCAGTTGGACTTGCTGGAAAAGAATCAGATCTATTCCGTTTTACAGTGAAGCATAGTTTATTCTTCGTAATTATTGTTGGTATTATGACGTATGTACAGGCATATTATTTAACGTGGATGATTCCATAAACAACAAAAGAAATAAACTTTGCATTTTTCAGATTATCGTGTATGATGGGAAAGTATTGAAAATTAAATCAGTGATAAACTAGGGGTGCCTAACGTATGCGTAGGCTGAGAGAGAAGCGCGTGAACTTCTTAACCCTTTGGACCTGATCTGGCTCGTACCAGCGTAGGGAAGTTAACGGCTTTACATAATGATGTCTTTATGAGCCAGGTCCTTATTTTTTTATGGACCTGGCTCTTTTTATTTTGGCATGCGCTGGCCATATCTCGTCCTTGTCACGTACAGGGGGGCAACAAAGGTTATGAAACAGTCTGTTTCAGCTGAGCAAATTGAATTGAAATCGAGTTTACCAGGAAGTAAGAAAGTGTATGTGGATGGACCACGCGCGGGTATGAAAGTGCCGATGCGCGAGATTGAACAAAGTGAAACGAACGGCATTCCGAATCCGCCAATTCGTGTATATGATACGAGCGGTCCTTATACAGATCCTGCGTATAAAGTGGAGCTGGAAAAGGGGTTGGAGGCGCCGCGCCACTCTTGGATCCTAGAGCGCGGACATGTAGAAGCATATGAAGGGCGCGAAGTGAAACCAGAGGATGATGGTGTGAAGGTGGCTTCGAAACATACACCTGTTTTCCCGCAAATGGATCGTCAGCCACTTAGAGCGAAGCAAGGTGCAAACGTTACGCAAATGCATTATGCACGTAATGGCATGATTACGTCTGAGATGGAATATGTTGCGATTCGTGAAGGAGTAGAGCCTGAGTTTGTTCGTAAGGAAATCGCGGAAGGTCGTGCCATTTTACCAGCGAATATTAACCATCCGGAAGCAGAGCCGATGATTATCGGACGTAACTTCCACGTGAAGGTCAATGCAAATATCGGAAACTCTGCTGTATCGTCTTCTATTGCAGAAGAAGTAGAGAAGATGACGTGGGCAACGCGCTGGGGTGCAGATACGATTATGGATTTATCTACAGGTAAAAATATTCATACGACGCGTGAGTGGATTATTCGTAACGCGCCTGTACCAGTTGGAACTGTACCGATTTATCAAGCGCTGGAAAAAGTAAACGGAATTGCAGAAGATTTAACGTGGGAAGTGTATCGTGATACGTTAATTGAGCAGGCGGAGCAAGGTGTTGATTACTTTACGATTCACGCGGGCGTATTACTTCGTTATATTCCGATTACTGCAAAGCGTACGACAGGTATCGTTTCACGTGGTGGTTCAATTATGGCGCAGTGGTGTTTATTCCATCATAAAGAAAACTTCTTATACACTCATTTTGAAGAAATATGTGAAATTATGAAGCAGTACGACGTTTCGTTCTCTCTTGGAGATGGATTACGTCCAGGTTCGATTGCAGATGCAAATGACGAAGCACAGTTTTCTGAGCTTGAAACACTAGGTGAATTAACGAAGATTGCTTGGAAACATGATGTGCAAGTGATGATTGAAGGACCTGGGCATGTACCGATGCATTTAATTAAAGAGAATATGGAGAAAGAGCTTGATATTTGTCAGGGAGCCCCGTTCTATACACTTGGGCCGTTAACGACAGATATTGCACCAGGTTATGACCATATTACATCGGCAATTGGAGCTGCGATGATTGGCTGGTTTGGAACAGCGATGCTTTGTTATGTAACGCCGAAAGAACATTTAGGTTTACCGAATAAAGATGATGTTCGCACGGGTGTTATTACGTACAAAATCGCTGCACATGCGGCTGATCTTGCGAAAGGGCACAAAACGGCTCATCAGCGTGATGATGCACTTTCAAAAGCTCGCTTTGAATTCCGTTGGCGCGATCAATTTAATTTATCTTTAGATCCTGAACGCGCGATGGAATATCACGATGAAACATTGCCAGCAGAAGGCGCGAAAACGGCTCATTTCTGCTCAATGTGTGGACCGAAGTTTTGTAGTATGAGAATTTCACATGATATTCGTGAATATGCGAAAGACAACGATTTAGAAACGACAGAAGCAATTGAAAAAGGGATGAAAGAGAAAGCGAAAGAATTTAAAGACACTGGTAGTCATTTATACCAATAACACGTTACACCTCTTTACTTG
The DNA here is from genome assembly GCF_007678085.1 of Bacillus cereus. Lineage (GTDB taxonomy): Bacteria > Bacillota > Bacilli > Bacillales > Bacillaceae_G > Bacillus_A > Bacillus_A cereus_BE. Next base: position 291,406 of record NZ_VEDW01000005.1, read on the forward strand.
ATTGATCACACTGTAGTACCTAACTTAAATATAGAAGAAGCCCGCTTTGCTAAGACGGTAGCAAAGCGGGCTTCTGTCGTTTATAGGGCGAAGAAGAGGTGTACCCAGTAGTATAAGAGGAATAATGTGACGACTGTTGTGAGAGGAATAACGATAAGGGATACACTTAAATAGTCTTTCCATTTTACTTTAATTTTGTTTTGTTTCAGGATATACATCCAAATAAGGGAAGCTAGCGTACCAATTGGTAATAATAGTGAACCGATGTCACTACCAATAATGTTTGCGAGGTAGATAGTTTTTAATGTGACTGGGTCTAGTCCCATTTCTGTTAATGTGATTGTACCAATCATAAGTGCAGGATGGTTATTGAAGACGTTAGAGAGAAGAGAAACGAGTCCGCCCATTGCAAAGCTAGCATAGAGTAGATGTTGACTTACAACTGGTTCAAGCCAATTTACAAGTGCCGTTGTTAACCCTGCGTTGTGAAGTCCGTAAATAATTACATACATAGAGAATGCGAAAATTAAAATGTGCCACGGTGTCTTTTTCAAAATGTCGACAGGATTCGTTCGTAGGTAGTACCATCTCCAGATGAGAAGAACGAGTGAACCGAGTACAGCAACAATTTCGATTGGGATGGATAAGAAGGATGCAACGAATAGAAGACAGCGCATAAGGAAGACGAAACCTAATACTTTTAGCATGAATTTTGTACGTTTTTGTTTCGTATCAACAGAATTTTTTCCTTTTAATGGATGGAAGTTTTTCGTGAAGAATATTTCTTCAATATCATATGAAGAAACAGGTAATTTCTCTGGTAGTTTTTTCTTTAAAACTGTGTACATAAGCCATGACATAAATAATAATCCTAATGTTGCAGGTACAAACATCATAGCAGTATGCATATAAAGAGTCATATTCACAATATTTAATGCGATTAAGTTTACGATATTACTTACACCAATTGGTGCACTAGAAGCAGTTGCGATTAAGGCACCGCTTAATAAATAAGGAATTTGTTGATGCGGTTTTAATTGAAGGTTTTTTAGAAGAAGAATTAAAATTGGAGTTGTAATTAAAATACTACCGTCGTTATTAAATAAAAGAGTCATAAGAAAACATAATAATTGAATATACCAGTATAAACGGCGACCGGAGCCTTTTGCTAAATTTGCAAGTTTCGCTGCGGACCAGTGGAAGAAGCCGAAGCTTTCTAATATAACCGCCATAACGATGGTCGCTAATATTGTTATAGAGGCACCGCCAATTTTACTAATAATGTCCATGACGTCTGGTTTTGATACAAGTCCAGTAATCAAGATAATGCCAGCGCCAATTGCTGCCGGCCACGCCTCATTTAAACCACGGGGTCGCCAAAAGATAACAATCATCGTAAAGAAGAATACAATAATAGTAATCCATATTTCAATGCTCATATTTTGCCTACCTTTCTATTTTCCTTTGAACAAATGTAGCTTGTCTCAAGTTTGTATTGATAGTATATTCAACAAAAAATAGGAAGAACTAGACATATAATGGAATAAAGTGAATATGTGTTTTTCAAGCGAAAGGACAAGTGTCACGAATAGTGAAATAACTATCGTGAGAGGAGTCTATAAATTAGTGGGGCGGTAAGATAGTAAATGAAAATTATATGGGCAATTATGGAGATATACTAGCGCAACTCAAAATATATCAGCGATTTTTAAAATATATGGACTTATCGACAAAACATGAAAAAAGGAGCCCATCCCAATATGATTTTTGGAACAGACTCCAAGGCTATATTATTTTTCCTTCAAAAAAGTTCGATCCTTCAAGAATAAATTCCAGAAGAAAATAAATCCTGGTAATAAAATTGCAATCCCAATTGCATATAAAATAAGCAATGCATAGAATGTTTCGACCGTTGTAAAGCTTGTAAATACAGTTACATCAGGATAAATAATATACGGTAAATGCGCAACGCCGTAAGCATAACTTGCAAATGCATATTGAGCGACGACTGCTAAAACGGCAATACGAGGGTATCCTAGTGAGTCATACTTCTTGTTTGTCCACCAAAGAGAAGAGTACCCGATAACGAATAAAACGATAGAAACTGTAAACCATGGGAATTGCTTTATAAGTCCTTGCATAAGCCAGTGTGTTTCCGGGTCCATTACAACGAGGGCGATAATCGCCGTAACGAGTGTTGCAGGGCCAAGGATGATGGCGTTTCTTCGATAAACTCTATATGAATCTTCTGAACCTTGCTCTCTCGCAAAATCAGCAAGAAAGAGAGAAGAGAGAAATAGTTCCGAAGTTAGCCCGAAGAGCATATAGCAATAGATAACCGGGCTAGAAAGAAGTTTTCCATACAGTAATACTTCTTTTCCTTCAGACATTGTAATATAAGCTCCCTCTGTAACAGGTAAAACGGTAATTAATAAGGCTGGAATTAAGAGCCCAGTAATACCTGAAATAACCCGAAGAAGGTACTGATATTTTGGCACAGAGTAAGCAAATACCATGAATGTACTGCGAATTGCAATGAGTATTAAAATTAACATAACTGGTACAAACATCACTGTCGCAAGGGTGAAAGCGGCTTTTGGAAAGAAACCGAGAAAAGCGACAACGACAAAGACGAGAAATGTATTTGTTACTTCCCAAGTTGGTGATAAGTATCGGTTGGCAAGCTTGGCAGCGATTGTTGGATGTTTTGCGTATACCATGCCCCAAAAACCTGCTCCAAAATCGATGGAACCTAATATACTGTATACGAAAATAAGAGCCCACAAGATGATGATTGCAATACTTTCCTCATGCACGAGAATCGCCTCCTTCGTGATGTAAATCATTTGTAAGCGGATGTTTCTTAAAGAATGTCCGCAGTACAAAAACAGTTAAAATACCGAGTCCAATATATAAAATGATGAATAGAATAAATAAAGGACCGACAAAATCAGCGCGTGTAGAAGCGTCGACTGTACGTTGCATACCATAAATGGTCCACGGCTGACGACCACTACAGCTAAAAATCCATCCAAATTCAATGCCGAGCATCATAATTGGTCCACATGCGGCCGCTCCCCAAAGAAGCCACTTCGGTAATTCTGCGCCTTTTTTTCGGTAAACAAAGTACCAATATAAGAGGGCAATTGCTGCAACTGCAAAGGTGAAGGCAGCGGTGCCGACCATTAAGTTGAATAGTGTATGTGTGTAAAATGGTGGCCATGTTTCTTGTGGGAATTCATTTAGTCCTTTTACGACGGTGCTAGGGTCTAGTCCTACTAGTAGGCTAAGCATGTTCGGAATTTCTAGTGCATAGTTTAGTTCAAGTGTGTTAGGATCCACAACTCCGCCAATTGATAACGGTGCATGGGATGTAGTTTCAAATAAAGCTTCAGCAGATGCAAGTTTTTCAGGGGAATGCTTATGTAAGGCAATTGCCGATTCGTGTCCCGAAAGCCACATCGTAGCACCTGTAATAAATGTCACGACGAGTCCTAACAGCAGTCCTTTTTTATGATATGCTACTTCACGTTCACTTAAATTTTTCTTTAATAATTTAAATCCAGCGATAGAGGCAATGACAGCAGCTCCAGTTGCGTAGGCTGTAATCACAACGTGGAATGCGCTTGTGCCAAAACTCGGATTAAAGAAAGCTTTCCACGGATCAACGTTAAAAACTGATCCATCTGGTCCCATTGAAAATCCCGCGGGTGTATTCATCCATGTATTTGCTGATGTAATAAGCACGGCAGATGCCGTGGCACCAATCATGACGAAGAATAGCGAGATTAATCTCATGAATGGAGGTAGTTTGTCAGCTGCATATACATAAATGGACATGAACAAAGCCTCTAAAAAGAAGGCGAAAATCTCAATTTGAAAGGGAACAGAAATAACCTGCCCAACAATTTTGGCAAAACCAGGCCAAAGAAGTGAGATTTGCACACCAACGATTGTTCCAGTCGGAATTGCTACACCGAGAAGGATGGCGAACGCTTTCGTCCATCTTTTCGCCATAATGGCGTAATCGGAATCTTTCTTCCAGTGATAGAGTATTTCACTTATAAAAATCATCAATGAAAGTCCGACACCAAGTGTTGCAAAGATAATGTGGAATGCTAATGAAGAACCGAAAAATGCTCTTGCTAATGTTACCGTATCCATATGTAAACTCCTCTTCTTTTTTGCCATTATTTTCTGATTGAATTGGAAGATTTATTCAAAAAAACTACCAAAAATATATATGTATTTAAAAAGTAGATATGGTAATATAATGTTTGAATATTCTAAAAAGAAAGAAGTTAATGTTTAATAATATTTTGTTTGTTTTTTAGTAAGGAATATTTTATAATCTTTTATGCGAACATAAGTTCTGTTTTCCGGGGTGAAGAAGTTTATGTGAAATGGAGAGGATGTTTTATGTATCCTGAAGTCATTAAAAAGATGGCATTTTCAAAAGAGCATAGAGATTTATTATTGAAGCTGTATAATAAAGAGATTACGCGTCGTGAATATGATCGACTTGTAGAATCGCTATATAGACCTTCTAAAGAGGCTTGTGAGAGATAGAGGAAGGGAGACAATCTAATAGATTGTCTTTTTTAATTTTACGTATGTTCTGGTAAAATTAAGGCTAGCCTTATTAGGGAGGTGAATAGATTGCGGAAACGTTTATATATAGGGATTGGAGTTATTCTCTTAATCGCTTTAGGTGGAATTGTATTTTGGTCAGCTATACAAGGAAACCGTACAGAACATTTTATTTTGAGACATATGGTGAATGAAAATGGGACAATTGCTACATATCGTTTAGGGGATACAAAGGCAGGTACGGGTGAAGCGAAAGGCCGTGAAGCTTTATCGGAATCAGCAGGACTATGGCTACAATATACACTCGATAAAGACGATCAAGCGTTATTCGATGAACAAGTTAAGGTTATTCAAAATAACTTTGTACATAAGGATCAAATCGTTGTATGGAAAATCTCTGAAAAGGGAGAAATGCAGTCTGCTACCAATGCACTTATAGATGATCTTCGTGTTATAGAGCAATTATATCGTGCTTATGAAATGTATAAGGAAGAGCGTTATAAAAACTTGGCAGATCAATTGAGTGACGCTGTAATTCGTTATAATAAGAAAGATAATTATTATGTTGATTATTATGATGCAGATGTAGGGAAACAAAATAATTTTGTAACTACATCATACTTAAATCCACACGCATTCTCGTATATGAAAAAGTATGGGAAAGTTTCTGCTCAGCAATATCAGGAAGTCGTTCAATTTTTAGCGGATTATCCAAGGAATGGCTGGGCATTCCCGAAAGAGTATAAAGAGGATGGTACATTTACGTACGATAAAGAAGTGAATCTAATCGACCAATCATACGTTGCATATCACCGGAGTTTAGGCGGTCTTTCATCAGATGCTTATTTGGAATTTATAAAGAAGAAATTCCAGGAGGACGGCAAGCTATACGGTCGTTACAATTTAGAAACGGGAAAACAAACTGTGAACTATGAATCGCCAGCCGCTTACGGACTAACGATTTTGTACGTACTACACACAGGTGATACAAAGTTTGCAAAGGAATTATATGATCATATGGCCACATTCCGAAATGACAACGTATTTAGTAGATATTACGGTGGATACGTAACAGGCGAAAATAACAATACGCATATTTTTGATAATGTACTACCACTTTTAGCGGAAATGGAATTAGAGAAGAGTGAATAATAAAAGGTGCCACCCTATGGGGATGGCATCTTTTATTTGTTGATATAATTTTACGTCCTAATATTGGAGAAGTAATCAATCACGAATTCACGGAATTGCTGAGCGGTTTTCGATAAGTAACGTTTTTTTGACCAGCTTAAGCCAATCGTTCGCTTACAAACGGGTTCAATAATACGCAACTTATTTAATGCTAAAGTAGAGTTTTTTAATAGAGTTAAACTTGGAACAAAGGCGATGCCGAGGCCTTGCTTAATAAGGTCGCTAATTACGGTTGGTTCATCTACTTCAAAAGCGATATATGGAGTGAAGCCAGCTTCCTTACAAAATTCATCCGTTAAGTGCCGGAATCCGTAACCAGTGTTCATACTAATAAATGGTTCGTCTTTTACTTCATGCAGATGGATACTGTCGCGTCCTGATAAACGATGACCTGAAGGGACGACTAAGAAAATTTCTTCTGTAATAAGTGGTTCCCACATAATTCCCTCGCCTTCAATTGGCACAGAAGAAATGCAAAAGTCAATTTCTATATTATCTAGTTGTCGTTTCATAGAAGGAGTAGATGCGAGAAACTGCTGGAATCGAACGTTAGGATATTCTAGTAAAAAAGAACCGATTAGTTCTGGTAATATTCTCGGAATAGAAACTGCCAGTGTAATAGAGCTTTGTTGTAATTCAGCTAAATCTTTAATTTCTCGTTCACCTTCACTTAATTCATGAAAAATGCGCTCTACTCGTTTTAAAAATACTTTCCCAAAAGAGTTTAATGTAATCTGTCGACCTTGGCGATCAAATAGGGGGACGCCTAAGTCCTTTTCTAATCTAGCGATTGTTTTGCTGAGCGAAGGTTGTGCGATATGCAATTCTTCAGCCGCTTTTGTCATATGTTCTAATCGTGCGACTGTCTGAAAGTATTTTAGTTGAAGAAGTTCCATTTTGACTCTCCTTTCTATAGACCAAAAGGAATGGATTGATAATTAAAGATGTATTATACAGTATGGAAAGTGGCGTGTATAGTAAATCTGTTAAACCATTGTAATGGTGTGAAATTAGGAGAAGGAGTATGTTTCATGAAAGGAATTCAACTTATATTTAAAGATTGGAAAGCGATGTGGCACCATAAACATGGACGTATCGCTTTAATTTTTTTATTAATCGTTCCTTTAATTTATTCAGGATTCTTTTTAGCTGGATATTGGGATCCATATGGAAAATTAGATAAATTACCTGTTGCGATTGTAAATTTAGATAAGGGTGCTGCGATGGATGAAAAAACAATTCATGCGGGAGACGATTTTGTAAGAAATTTAAAAGAGAATAAGGAACTAGATTTTCATTTCGTATCAGAAAAAAATGCTGATGAAGGGTTAAAAGAAGATAAGTATTATATGGTTGTTACGATTCCAAAGGATTTCTCTAAAAAGGTAAGTACACTTATGGATGAGAAACCAGAGCCAGCACAACTTCAGTACAAAGTGAATCCGGGTAAAAACTTTGTAGCAGCTCAAATTGGAACGACAGCTGTTGAAAATATGAAAACAAAAATTTCAAATAGTATTACGAAATCTTATACAGAAGGTGTCTTTTCAAAGTTTCAAGACTTAGCGCAAGGGTTGAGTGATGCAAGTAATGGCGCTGAGAAGTTACATGAAGGAACGATATCTGCAAGAAATGGGGCCAATCAGCTTGCAGATGGTATTCATCGTTTAAGTGACGGGACATCAAAAGTGAAAGAGGGAAGTGAAAAACTTGCTTTTAGCCAATCTGCCTTAACTGGCGGAGCAAATGAGCTGAGTCAAGGAGCGAACTCACTTCATAGCGGTATGGAATTATTAGCTCAAGGTGAAAAAACTTTACAAGCAGGGGTTAGTGAATTAAGTACTGGTACAAACGAATGGGTGAACGGAAGTGAGAAACTTGCTGAAGGGCAAGTGAAAGTGGACAATGCAGCAAGTAGTGTAAAGCAACAATTAGAAGAGTACGTGAAAAGTCATCCAGAAGTGCAGCAAGACCCTGCTTTTCAAAAAATCATTGCTACTTCTAACGGAGTAGCTAAAGCAACAAGCACTTTAAATAATAGCCAACAACAATTGACGCAAGGCGCGAAGAAGCTTGCTGACGGTCAACATAAGATTGAAGAAGGCATGAATACATTTGGAGTTAAGTTAAATGAGGCTACTACTGGAACGAAAAAGATTGCAGATGGTGCTGCGAATTTAGCTAATGGATTTACGAAGTGGGGAAGTGGATTTACATCATTACAAGAAGGTGTAAATCACCTTGCGAGTGGTGGAACAGAACTAAATCATGGTGCTGATCAGTTAACGAACGGACTTGTTAAACTTGACGATGGCGCGAAAGAACTTTCTACGAAATTGGGAGATGGAGCAGAGAAGATAGCGGATGTTCGCAATGATGATACACGCAATACGATGTTCTCAGAGCCAGTTCAATTAGTGAAGTCAACAGTTTCTGACGTGCCTAATTACGGTTCAGGTATTGCACCGTATTTCTTATCACTTGCATTTTATGTTGGCGGAATTATGGCATCGAATATTTTACCTCTTGGCCGTAGACAAAATATGAAAGTAAGCGGAACGGTACATTTTATTAATAAATTAGGATTAGTATATTTAATTGGACTTATTCAAGCATTACTTGTGGATGTGGTTGTGCTAGGAGTTATGAAATTAGAAGTTGCAAGTGTGCCACTCTTTATTTTATCAAGTATTGTTATTTCCTTTACGTTCATGACATTTATTCTCATGTTAGTAACGGTATTTGGTCTCGTTGGAAAGTTCTTAGCAGTAACGCTTCTCGTCTTGCAATTAGCGACGAGCGGGGGGACTTTCCCAGGAGAATTAAATATAGCTATTCTTAGCAAGATTGGACAATTTCTCCCAATGTCTCATTCTCTTAGAGGGCTACAAGATGTGATTTCTTTAGGAGATTGGTCGCAATTACAAATGCAAATTTTAATATTATTATGCTATCTCGTTGTTGCCGGCGGAATTGCTTGGATCACGAGTCATATACAACATAAGGAAACGAATGCAGAACAAGTTTCTTAAAATGAAAGAAGCTATCCGGTTTTTCGGATAGCTTCTTTTTTATTTGCGTTCCATTACCGCAAAGTAATTGTTTTCATTATCAGCAAAGTTGAATGCTCTACCTGTAGGTAAATCTACAACTTGTCCAACTGTAACGTTTTTCTCAGAAAGATCTTTATACAGTTGATCTAAGTTATTAGAGAAGAACATAAGTGAAGGTGTATGTAAGTTTAATTCAGGTTGCATCTTCGCAATTAACGCTTTATCGTGAAGGACGATGCTTGTGCCTGCATCTTTTGCTGGAGCGATTTCAATCCAGCGAAATCCTTTTCCATTATTTTCTTCAGTGATGATTTGGAACCCTACTTTTTCTGTCCAAAATTGTACTGTTTCGTCTTGGTTATTTACATATAACATAATTTGTCCAATTTGATTAATCATAGGTGTGTCCTACTTTCTTTTCTTGTATGGAATTCTATTATATCAAAGATATGGTTTGAATACTTTTTCATGATTTTTTCGAAGTACAATCTTCGCCCATTTCATATTCGTCGTAGGAGAAGGTCCTGTAATCCACGTATGAAATGGTAGTGTACTGCAAATGACCATTGCTGAAATTGAGATTGTGGCTGTTATTGTAAATAATAATAGGCTATATAATATTGTGTTTTCTTGCAGTGTGAATAAAGAAAGAAATTTTGTACATAGTTGCAAGAAGAAAAAGTGAGCTAAATAAGCACCATATGTGTAATTCCCGATAAAGCGTAAAGCTTTATATAAAAAACCGCGTCGCTGTACGATTGTAATAGAAAGCACGTAAAGTATAATAATTTCGCATACGATATATAGAAACATAGACGGTTTTAAATAAGTCGAAACGGTTAAATGAATAGAGTTTGCTCCGTAAAAACTAAATAACTCATAATTGATGAATAAAAATAAGATAAAAAATAATATTGTAATAAGCGGGATATGTTTCATGACAAATGTACGCCACGTTTTTAGTGCGACAGCAGCGATTCCTCCCATGACGAAATAGAATGAGTAGAAGAAGAAAGAACGGTCTGTATAATGTAAAATGGTTGAGCTAGTCAATTTTTCTCCATTAAAAATGTAGTGAGAAGAATACCACATTAAGAGGAAATATAGAGAAGCAAAGATGGTCATATATTTATATATGTCTTTTTTATTTTCTGTTCGTTTTTGAAACCAATAAAATAGTGTGCACAGCAAAGGAAACAATAAATGAATTTGGAACATCATAATCACGTACCAAAGATGGGGTGCGGCTGTTCCGAGTAATAAATTTTTTATTCCACTTTGTAGTGTAATCATATCGTTTGTTGTTAATAAGTAAAGAATAGACCAGAAGAAGTAAGGAATGAGTAAATGTGCGGCTTTTTCATAAATATATTCTGTGTAGGCTAGTTGCTTCGTATATTGCCGAATTAAGTGAAAGCCGACGATAAATATGAATGCAGGTGCTGAAAATTTTGCAAGGTTGAATAGCATGCCCATAATGAGGGATTGCTCAAGTAAGACATTTCCTTGGTTCATTGTATATAATAAGGAACTTTGCAAAACAACAGCAAGGAATGCAATGCTTTGTAAAACTTTAAATTCTGGTGCGCTTTGATTCATTAGGTCCATCTCCTTTTCCATACATGATTATAGTACGGAGAATGGATAATGAGTGTGGAATATTTGTGAAGATTATAACAAATTTGTGGCGGAATGGATTAACAACAAAAAAAGAGGATGCTCGTTTGGAGCATCCTCTTTCTATTTATTAAGCAAATTTGTTTTTGATCCAGTTCTTACCTTCTACAAGGCGAGCTGTCATTACGGCACAAGCGTTATCTGCTGTTACGTTTAACATCGTTGCAGGAGGATCAATGATTGTACTGATTGCCGCGATAATTGGCAATGCTTCTGGCGGGAAGCCGTATAGAGAAACGATTAACATTTCACCAATCATACCGCCGCCTGGAATAGCGCCCATTACTGTTCCTACTAATAGAGAAACAACAAGTGCGATTGCTAATGTTTTCGGTCCTTCGAATTCCATGTTGAAAATACCGAATAAGAAAGCAATTTTTAATACGCCGCCTAAAACAGAGCCGTCTTTATGAAGTGTAGATCCAAGAAGGACAACTGTTTCACGAACGTCAGAAGAGATACCCATTTTCTTCGTTGCTTCCAAGTTAGCTGGAATACTAGCAGCACTACTACAAGTTGCAAGTGATGTAACTGTAGGAGAGACCATGTTCTTCCAAAATACTTGTACACCTTGTTTGCGACCTGCAAGGTATGCATAGAACGTGAAGAATACAAAGAAGTAAATTAGTGATGCTGGATAGTATACCATTGCTGCTCGGAAGTAAGTTCCAAGAAGTTGTGGTCCGAATTCACCAACTAATGCTGCGAAGTAAGCAGCAAGTCCGATTGGAGCGTAGTACATAATGAAAGATACAACTTTCATTGAAATTTCTGCACCAGCTTGTAAGAATGTAGCGAATGGTTTTCCTTTTTCACCAACTGCTGAAGTTGCAACCCCCATTAAAATAGAGAAGAAAATAAGAGCTAACATATTTTCACGAGATAGTAACTTCGAGAAATCAGATACTGTTATAATACCAACAATTTGATCTGCAACACTAACTGCTTTTTCAGCTTTATCAGGCTGCGTTAGTTCTAATACGACACCTTGTGCTGGCGGGAATACTTTCACGACAATAATCATAAAAATAGCAGCTAAAATACTTGTAAATAAGAAAGTTCCAGCCATACTAGACATAATTTTACCGAAACGTTTTAATCCATCCATATTAGCAATAGATGACGCGATGCTAAAGAACACTAAAGGTACAACAATCGTAAACATTAAGTTTAAGAAAATGTCACCAAGCGGCTTTAAAGCAACTGCATCGGCACCCATGAAATAACCAATGAAACCACCAATTAGGATAGAAGATAATAAAATAAGCGGAAAGCGATATGCCTTCATAAATGTATCCTCCTATCAATTAAAAAAATCATACTGAATTATTATAGCGAGTTAGAGTCCTCTTTACTAGGAGAATAATGATAGATGGAATAGCGTGAAAACCGAGAAATTTTTGTTTTTAAGCTCGGCATACAGCAGGAAATCTAGACATATATATTTGTAACCTAGTGGTGGCAAAGGATGCACTGTAACTTAGGTTTGGAAAAAGGGGGAGGGAAAAGGGATGAATATTTTACTTTGCTGTGCAGCGGGAATGTCTTCCAGTTTAATTGTTACGAAAATGGAGAAAGCAGCAGAGGCAAGAGGAATAGAGGTAAAGATTTGGGCAGTATCAGGTTCTGAAGTAAATAGTCACATAGATGAAGCTGATGTACTTTTACTTGGACCACAAGTACGTTATTTATTACCGAAAATGAAAGAGTTATGTAAGGAGAAGGGAGTACCTGTTGATGTCATTCAATCTGTCCATTACGGACTTTGTAATGGAGAAGCTATCTTACAAGCAGCTTTGTCAATGAAACCATGAGGAGAGTGGGATAGATGATACGGTTTTTAGAGAGATATGTAATGCCAGTAGCAGGGAAGGTTGCAGAACAGAGACACTTGCTAGCGATTCGTGATGGACTTGTATTGACGATGCCTTTCTTAATTATAGGATCATTTTTCCTCATCATTAGTGCTTTACCAATACCAGGTTATAATGATTTTATGGCCGGTTTGTTTGGGGAGAATTGGCAGAGGGCTTTGGGGTATCCAGTTAGTGCAACTTTTAATATAATGGCTTTAATAGCTGTTTTTGGAATCGCTTACAGACTTGGAGAATATTATAAAGTGGACGCTTTAGCATCCGGGGCATTGTCGCTTGTGACGTTTTTACTTGCGACGCCATTTCAAGTTGCATATATTATACCAAGTACAAAAGAGAGTGTACTTGTAGAAGGTGCTATCCCAGCTGCATTAATGGGAAGCCAAGGGTTATTTGTAGCAATGATTATTGCACTTATATCTACTGAGCTTTATCGGTTTATTGTACAAAAAAAGATAATTATAAAGATGCCAGAGACAGTTCCGCCAGCTGTAACACGTTCATTTGCCGCACTTGTTCCAGGATTTATTGTTGTAACGGTTATTTGGATTTTACGTTTAATTATAGAAAATACTTCTTTTGGCAGTATCCATAATATTGTGGGGCAAATTTTACAGGAACCACTTAGTGTACTTGGTGCTAGTCTTTGGGGCGCAATAATAGCTGTTATTCTCGTTCATGTTCTTTGGTCATGTGGAATTCATGGAGCTACTATTGTTGGTGGTGTAATGAGTCCCGTTTGGTTGTCGTTAATGGATCAAAACCGAGTTGCTTACCAAGCAGGGCAAGATATACCAAATACGATTACTGCACAGTTTTTTGATTTATGGATTTATATGGGCGGTTCCGGTGCAACACTTGCTTTAGTTGTAGGAATGTTATTATTTGCCCGAAGTCAGCAATTAAAAAGTATAGGTCGATTGTCAATTGCGCCTGGTATATTTAATATTAATGAGATGGTAACTTTTGGGATGCCAATTGTCATGAACCCAATTTTATTAATTCCATTTATTTTGGTTCCAGTTGTGTTAACAATTGTTTCTTACTTTGCAATGGAATGGGGATTGGTTGCTCGTCCGAGCGGAGCTGCTGTACCTTGGACGACACCGATTCTGTTTAGTGGATATTTAGGATCGGGCGGGAAACTTTCAGGTGTTGTTTTACAACTTGTTAACTTTGCGCTTGCATTCTTCATTTATTTACCGTTCTTAAAAATATGGGATAAACAAAAAGTAGCGGAAGAAAAGGGGGAGTAAAGAACTAAAATGGATACGATAGAAACGAAGGCTTTTCATTTGATTTTGCATGGGGGAAATGCGCGAAGTTGTTCAATGGAAGCAATTGATTGCGCAAAGCGTGGGGAATTTATAGAAGCAGAAGCTAAATTACAAGAAGCGTTAGAGGAATTAAAAGAGGCGCACCGTGTACAAACGGATCTCATACAAAAAGAAGCTGGTGGTGAAAAGACTGAAGTTACCCTTCTGATGGTACACGCGCAAGATCATTTAATGAATGCGATTACGGTGAAGGAATTAGCGAGTGAATTTGTAGAATTATATAAGAAGATGTCAGTGGATGAATGAACCTTGCGTATGCAAGGTTTTTTTATGTTGTATAAAGAGACAGTTATGATGAAACAAAAACCACTTACGCAGGATTATATTTATCATTACCAATTTTATGTAAAAATGAAGTTGTAAAGGGGGTGGGAAATAGATGAAAGTTCACATCGAATTGGACCCATCACAAAAAGAAGTAGAAATTATTATAAAGACAAGCGAAGTAACAGATGAAATTCAGCAGATTTTAAAAATAATTGAAGGAGGGAATGTAAATCAAATTGTCGGTGTATTAGATCAGCAGTATTATTTATTATCTTTAAATGATATTTTTTGGTTTTATACAGAAGGAAGAAAAGTTATGGCGAAGACAAGGAAAGGGAGTTTTGAAGTGAAGGCTCGTTTGTATGAATTAGAGGAACAGTTAGCTGGAAAGCGGTTTGCTAGATTTTCTAAGTCAATACTTGCAAATTTAGGGCATGTTCAAAGCTTTGAAATGTCTTTTAGTGGCAGTATGTGTGCTCATTTTTCTAACGGAATGAAAGAATATGTTTCGAGAAAATATGTACCGCTTATTAAAGAAGCTTTAAATATAGGAGGAGGTTAAAAGATGTTTGATAGAATTGTTAATAAAATAGCCTTTGGACTCGGGATGGCGATGTTATATAGTTTGTTGTTTTTATGGATTGGTTATATGAATGGAATTGAGGAAATGAATCTAAAGATGTTAATTGTTTATTTACTTACAGCCAATATAGTAGGACTTATCTTTTCTTTCGCTTCATTTATTTTTGAAAAAGAAGAATGGAGCATATTAAAGCAGACGATGATTCACTTTATTGTTTTACTAGGAACATTTTTACCTATAGCGATTTGGATTGGTTGGGTTCCGAATCGTTTTGGTCCGATTCTTATTTGTATAGGAAGTTTTATTGTTATTTACTTCATTATATGGTTTATGATGACGGTATATTGGAAGCGAAAGATCGCGAAATTAAATCATCGATTAAGGTGAAAAAGATATATATGTTTCTGTACCATCAGTGGAATATTCGTTCCACTGATGGTAGTAACAATCCTCCTTTTTACAAATGAGTAAGGTTGATATTTAATCGGTAGTAACAATCTCCCCTATACCACGAATTAGTTTTTTTATATTCATCTCATTTGGTTTTAATATACTCACGATGTAATCAATCGCTATTTGCGGTTCAACGGTCGTACCACACGTATAACAGTCAATGGCTGCAAAGTTTTTTTCTGGATAAGTGTGAATAGAAAGGTGGCTTTCTGATAGTAAAACTAAAACAGTAACACCGTGCGGTTCGAATTCTTTTGCACTTACGTTTAAAACATGTGCACCTGAGCGATCCGCAGCGGTAACTAGATGATATTCTAAAAAGTGAACATCATCTAATAGGGAAAAATCCACTCCCCATAAATCTACTATTATATGCTTACCGAAAGTAGAGTATTCCATAAGGTAGCACTCCTCACTATAATATCGTTAAAACTCCATTTCTTTTTTATAACACTGATGTAGGATAAGGTTTGATTCTGAATTTAAAAGGGCAAGGTTACGCTGTTCGAGATGTTCTTCTTTAAATTGAAATAAGGGAGAAAGGAGAGAAGGTAATGTTTGAGGAGTTGGTACAACGTATAATTGCTCAATTTGATCGAGTACATAGTCAGAATTAGCTGCAATATGAAATCCCCAGTCAGTTCCGAAAGAAGGTACGATTGTATGATAACTTTTCACAGTTAATCCAGCATGTTCAATTGTGTTACCAATGCTCCAGTATACTAGAGGTGCATCAGCAGGTGAATTAGATTGACAGACGAACGCGCCACCTTCTGTTAAAAACGTAGCGATACGAGCGAAAAGTTCACTTGTATATAAAGTACTTAACAACTCTGTCGCGGGGTCTGGAAAATCAATAATAATTACATCGTATAAAGAGGAAGGAGAATTCAAAAATTCTTTTGCATCGCATACGTGTGCATTCACACGATTATCAAAAAATGCGCTTTTGTTCAAAGAAACTAATTCAGGAACGTCACGAGCCATATCAATCATCGATCCATCTAAGTCAACAAGGTCTACATGTAGCACAGTTTCATATTTCAAAACTTCTCGTAAAGCAAGGCCATCGCCACCACCTAATATGAGAACACGTTTTGGGTCAATTACTTTTGACATAATCGGATGCACAAGGGCTTCATGATAAATTTGTTCGTCAACGGAACTGAATTGTAGTTGTTTGTCTAAATATAAACGGACGTCGCTTACTTGTAACAAAGTAATATTTTGATAATTACTTTGTTCTGCAAATAAACTTGTATGCTCGCCATTTTCTATCTGTTGTAGAGAAATTGCATCCCATACATCTAAGTTGTGTGAACTTGTTTCTATTATAGGTTCCAATTGTTCCTGTTTGTCTTGTTTGTCTCGTTTGTCCTGTTTGTCTTGTTTGTCCTGTTTGTCTTGTTTGTCCTGTTTGTCTTGTTTGTCCTGTTTGTCTTGTTTGTCCTGTTTGTCCTGTTTGTCTCGTTTGTCCTGTTTGTCTTGTTTGTCCTGTTTGTCCTGTTTGTCTTGTTTGTCCTGTTTGTCTTGTTTGTCTTGTTTGTCTTGTTTGTCCTGTTTGTCTTGTTTGTCTTGTTTGTCCTGTTTGTCCTGTTTGTCTTGTTTGTCTTGTTTGTCTCGTTTGTCCTGTTTGTCTTGTTTGTCTTGTTTGTCTCGTTTGTTCTGTTTGTCTTGTTTATCTTGCTTGTCCTGTTTGTCCTGCTTGTCCTGTTTATCGTGTTTGTCCTGTCTATCCTGCTTGTCCTGCTTAATCTCTATTTCCTCTTGTTCTAGTTCAAATTTGTCAGAGTCTAATTCAGAACGCTTTTCTTTTTTATAGCTTGTTATTCTATAAATCTTTATTTTGTTCTGTTTTCTATGTTTTGGCATAGGAATCCCCTTTCGAATTGTGTTATTTTATTCTATTCTATGTAATTTAGTAGAGTTTGATTGGACAATAGATAGAAGAGTGTGTTCAAGAGAGGTTTATTTTTTACTAGATTTTCACTTTGAAAAAATTTTTTTAGTGTTTTTTGTTTTAAACACAACTAGACAACTAAACACTAATCTATTTTCATACAGTTATGTGTTAAAAGCGTGTTGTTTTATAACACACTGTGTGTTTTTCAGGTGACACACTAATTGAAAGCGTTAACACACAAAGAAAACAGTCGAAAAAGTGCTGATTTTAGTGGTTTTAAAAAGTTGGCACGCTAATTGCATTAATAAATAGCGTAAAGAAAAATAAATAAAACATAAATTTTTTATACTACACAAGGGGGATTTTCAAATGAATATTTTATTATGTTGCTCAGCAGGGATGTCTACAAGTTTACTAGTTACAAAAATGGAAGCGGCTGCAAAAGCTCGCGGTCTAGAAGGAAAGATTTGGGCTGTATCTGGGGATGCAGTAAAAACAAATATCGATCAAGCAGATGTATTATTACTAGGACCACAAGTTCGTTACATGCTTTCTTCAATGAAAACGCTTGCTGATGAGAGGAACGTTGGAATCGACGTTATCAATCCAATGCACTACGGCATGATGAATGGAGAGGCAGTTTTAGATCACGCATTAACACTTAAAAAATAATTAGGGGGGAAGCAAAATGCAAAAGTTTATTGCATTCATGGAGAAATATATTGTTCCTGTTGCTGGTAAAATCGGATCGCAACGTCACTTAGCTGCGATCCGTGACGGATTTATTGCAGTTATGCCACTTATTTTAGTTGGTGCACTGGCATCACTAATTAATGGTTTTCCATCTGAAGCTTTCCAAGATTTCATGAAAGGTTTGTTTGGTGAAACGTGGAAACAAGTTGGCGGTGGAATGTGGACTGGTTCTTTTGCAATTCTAGCACTAATCATAGCATTTACAACAAGTTATAACTTAGCAAAATCTTACGGCGTTGATGGTTTGTCAGCAGGTATTATTTCATTTGGTGCGTTAATTATTCTTACGCCAACAACACCGAAAGAAGGCGGATTGAACTTAGCTTGGACAGGTGCACAAGGGTTATTCGTAGCAATTATTGTGGCACTCCTTGTTACTGAAGTATTCCGTTTCTTTGTACAAAGAAACATTACTTTTAAAATGCCTGATGGAGTACCACCAGCAGTTTTAAGATCTTTCGCAGCTATAGTTCCAGCATTTGTTATCTTAACAGTAGTTGCAGGTATTCAATTAGCAGTGAAATTAGCTGGTACAAGTGTTCATGAATTTATCTTTAATACGATTCAATCACCACTGCAAAGTTTAGCAGGGACATTACCAAGTGCAATTGTCATTGTACTCCTTGTTCATCTTCTTTGGTTCTTCGGTTTACATGGTCCAAATATCGTTGGTGGTATTATTGAGCCATTATACTTACCGGCATTAGAGAAAAACATGAATTTATTCAAAGGTGGTACATCTGCATTTGATGTTCCAAACATTGTTACAAAACCATTCTTTGATACTTTCGTATATCTTGGTGGTTCTGGTGCAACATTAGCGTTCTTAGTGGTCGTATTACTTGTAGCAAAAAGTGCACAATTACGCGGTGTATCTCGCTTATCAATTGGACCAGGTGCATTCAATATTAACGAACCAGTAATCTTTGGTACACCAATTATTTTAAATCCAATTTTATTCTTACCGTTTATCATAACACCAATTGTATTAGTAATTACTTCTTATACAGCTATATCTATTGGTTGGGTACCAAAAACAGTTGTGATGATTCCATGGGCAACACCACCAATTATTAGTGGTTATCTTGTAACAGGTGGACATCTTTCAGGTGCAATTCTACAGTTATTCAACTTTGTAATTGCGATGGCAATCTATTATCCATTCGTAGTATTATGCGACCGTTCTGTTGTTCGTACTGAAAAAGCAGCAGCACAAGGAAATAACAACTCTGTACCTATGTAACATAGTAATTGTTCTCACAGATAACATTATCTGTGAGAACAATCACCTTTATATCATGTTCAAAAAGATGAGACCCATCTACAAGAACACCAAACTATCATTAATAAAATAATAATTTAATAGAAATGTTCAAACTGAAGGGGTATTTAAATCGGTTGAACCATAATAGAGAGGGCGGTAATTATGATGACTACAGCAGAACAAATTCCATTCCAATTAATTTTAAATAGTGGTAATGCACGAAGCTTTGCAATGGAGGCGCTTCAATTTGCCAAACAGGGGAAAATGGCAGAGGCTGATGAAGCGATGGTAAAGGCGAAAGAAGCGATTAATGAAGCGCATCATTTCCAAACAGAGCTCATACAATCAGAAGCAAGAGGAGAAAAAACAGAGATTAGTGTTCTTTTAATTCATGCACAGGATCATTTAATGAATGCGATTACAGTAAAAGAATTGGCAGCAGAATTTATCGACCTTTATAAAAAGTTAGAAGCGAAAGGGGAATAAAGCATGACTGGAATTAAAATTGCTACAATCGGCGGTGGATCTAGTTATACACCAGAGTTAATTGAAGGATTTATTAAGCGTTATGATGAGCTTCCTGTTCGTGAAATTTGGTTAGTAGATATTGAGGCAGGAAAAGAAAAGTTAGAAATCGTTGGTAACTTAGCGAAACGTATGGTGAAAAAATCAGGTTTACCAATTGAGGTACATTTAACACTTGATCGCCGTGAAGCATTAAAAGATGCTGATTTCGTAACAACGCAGCTTCGTGTAGGTTTATTAGAAGCTCGTGCAAAAGATGAAGCAATCCCATTAAAATATGATGTAATCGGTCAGGAAACGAATGGTCCTGGTGGTTTATTCAAAGCGCTGAGAACGATTCCTGTTATTTTAGATATTTGTAAGGATATGGAGGAGCTTTGTCCGAATGCATGGTTAATTAACTTCGCGAACCCAGCTGGTATGGTAACAGAAGCTGTTCTTCGTTATACAAATATTCAAAGAGTAGTTGGTCTATGTAACGTTCCAATCGGAATCCGCATGGGTCTTGCAAGATTACTTGAAGTAGATGCAAGTCGTGTCCACGTTGATTTTGCAGGTTTAAATCATATGGTATACGGACTAGATGTATACTTAGATGGCGTAAGTGTAATGGATCGTGTGTTAGAGCTTGTAACAGATCCAGAAAAGCAAATTACGATGGAAAATATTGCAGCGCTTAACTGGGAGCCAGACTTTATTCGCGGCCTTCGTGCAATTCCATGTCCATACCATCGTTATTACTACAAAACACGTGAAATGTTAGAAGAAGAGAAAGAAGCTTCAGTTGAAAAAGGTACACGTGCAGAAGTAGTAAAACAATTAGAAGATGATTTATTCGAGTTATATAAAGACCCGAACTTAGATATTAAACCACCACAATTAGAAAAACGTGGCGGCGCTTATTATAGTGACGCAGCATGTAGCTTAATTACGTCTATTTACAATAATAAAGGTGATATCCAGCCTGTTAATACACGAAACAACGGAACGATTGCAAGCTTACCACATGATTCGGCTGTTGAAGTGAACTGTATTATTACGAAAGAAGGTCCAAAACCAATTGCAGTTGGAGATCTTCCGGTACCAGTTCGCGGTTTAGTACAGCAAATTAAATCATTTGAGCGCACAACAATTGAAGCTGCTGTTACAGGGGATTATCATAAAGCGCTGCTTGCTATGACAATTAATCCACTTGTACCATCAGATAAAGTTGCAAAACAAATTTTAGATGAAATGTTGGAAGCACATAAAGAATATCTTCCGCAGTTCTTCAAAAAGGTAGAGAAATAAAGCGGCGCTATTTAGCCCGCTTTTTTTTAATCTATTAGGAGGTATTACGATGATTAAGTTAATTGTAAACGCAGATGATTTCGGTCTTACAGAAGGTACAAATTACGGTATTATTGATGGACATATAAATGGACTTGTAAATTCAACGACGATGATGATGAATATGCCTGGAACAGAGCATGCGGTACGTTTAGCGAAAGAGTATAACCTACTCGGAGTAGGCGTACATCTCGTATTAACAGCGGGGGAACCACTTCTTGGAGACGTACCATCACTTGTAAGCATCGATGGATCATTTCATAAACAAAGCGTCGTATGGGAAGGGAATGTAAATCCAGAAGAAGTTGAGAGAGAGTGGGCTGCTCAAATTGAGAAATTCCTATCTTACGGATTAACACCAACTCATTTAGATAGTCATCATCACGTGCATGGATTGCCGATCTTGCACGATGTTCTTGAGAGATTAGCGGCTACATATAATGTTCCGATTCGTCGTTGTGAGGAAGAGCGAGCAGTACGCCCGTTTTCTGACGTGTTTTACAGTGACTTTTACGCGGATGGTGTGACGGAAGATTACTTTGTGAAGTTAAAAGAAAGAGTACAAGGTGAACAAACGGTAGAAATTATGGTTCATCCAGCTTATATTGACCCAGAGCTTGTGAAGCGTTCTTCTTACGTAATGGATCGTGTGAAAGAATTACGTATTTTAACAGAGAGTAAGTTGCCTGAAGGAATAGAGCTTGTGAAGTTTTAATAGAAAAACGACGGCTACATAATGCCGTCGTTTTTTCTATTTACAAAATGGATAGAACGTATCCGCCAAAGGCTCCAAGTATAACGATAACCCAAGGTGGTGTTTTCCAAAAAGCGAGCAAGCAAAATAGAAGAGACGCAAAAACAAAATCTACAGCGTTCATAATTGTGCTTGTCCAAATAGGGTCATAAAAAGCTGCTAATAAAATACCAACAACGGCTGCATTGATTCCAAGTAGTGCCCCTTGTATGAAAGATATTTTTCTCACACCGTTCCAAAATGGTAAAACACCAATAACGAGTAAGAAAGCAGGAAGAAAGATCGCAATTGTTGCGAGTATGGCTCCAAGCGTACCGTTTAACACTGCTCCTATATAAGAAGCGAATGTAAATAGTGGGCCTGGTACGGCTTGTGTTAATCCGTATCCAGCTAGGAACTGTTCTTTCGTCATCATGCCGTTTTGTACGAACTCACCTTCAAGAAGGGGGAGTACGACGTGTCCGCCTCCAAATACAAGTGCACCAGAGCGATAGAAACTATCAAATAAAGCGATGTAATAAGAGAATGGTCTTAATATTGGTAGCAGCAGTAATAGTCCGAAGAATAAGACGAGACAAGAAACTGCTATCTTTTTTGAAATAGACACTTTTATATGTTGAGATTGGCTAATTGGTTGGTTGCGATATAAAAACCAGCCGATAAAGCCAGATATTATAATGAGGATGACTTGTGTCCAGCTGCTTGGCCATAATAAGGCGATTGCGGCAGTTACAATAGCAAGCGTCGCACGATTTCGGTCTGGCGTTAATTTTTGTGCCATTCCCCATATGGCATGAGCAACAATAGCGACTGCTACAAGTTTTAGTCCATGAATCCAGCCAGCGCTTCCGAGATTGAACTGATTAACGAATGAAGCGAAGAAAACCAAAACAAGCACAGACGGTAAAGTGAATCCGATCCATGAAATAATAGCTCCTAATACCCCGCCTCTTAATAATCCAACCCCCATACCAACTTGGCTGCTAGCAGGACCAGGAAGGAATTGACATAGTGCCACTAAATCTCCATAGCTTCGTTCATCCATCCATTTTCTTTTTTTTACGTATTCGTGGTGGAAATAGCCGAGATGGGCGACAGGACCACCAAATGAAGTAAGTCCTAATTTAAATGAGACGAGAAAAATCTCTAATAATGTGCGAAAAGTGTATTTGTTATTTTCCAAAATGCCCTCCTAGAATGTTTTCCTAAGTGCATTATACAAGAGGTAGTAAAGCAAAAGGAACGATTCTAATGTAAAGATTGTGTGAATCTTTTCTTCGTAATTAAAACTTGAAAAAGTCATAAATGATTATGTATAAACCATAAAGTAGTAGAAGTAGTGCTGGGAAATTTATATAAGGAGAATGCCCGTATGACAACACATTTCTTTGCGAGGTTAACAGGAAAGAGGGAAATACCTCCTGTAAATACAGAAGCTTATGGTGTAACAGAGTTTATATTTAGTGCTGATTTAAAGAAATTACAATATCGGATCATATTGAAAAACATCGAAAAAGTTACATCATGCCAAATTCATTTAGGAAAAGCGGATCAAATTGGCCCAGTTGTTTTAAATTTGTTTGGTCCGCTAAAGCAAGGTATTAGTGTAAATGAAGGAGTCGTGACCGGTGTAGTCAATGTAGAGGATTTTGAAGGCCCTTTACAGGGAAGAGCGTTTGATAGCTTACTTCAAGAAATCATTCAGGCGAATGTATATGTAAATGTTTATACGAAGTCCAATAAGAAGGGTGAAATCAGGGGGAGAATCAGAAAAGTAAAGAAGTAGAAAAAAGGCTGTCCATATTTTGGAACAGCCTTTTCTGCTATAAGGTGCAAATTTTAGCGGTTATTGTCGGTAAATCGATATGTTTAAAAAACTGCCTCGATTAATTTTTTACAGGCTGATTTTTAATGAAGAAGTCCATGATATAAAACACTTCATCATCAGGTATTTGTATTTCAAATGTATTTTCAATTGGTTGTAATGCTTTTTTCACCTTCATATACATCCAGTATTCATCTTGTCTTCGTTTCTCCTTATCTGGATGTGGGAGGAGGCTTTCTCCTTTTTGAAGACGGTCAACCATACAGCTCATATGCAGAATCACACCCATTAAGCTGTCAGGAGTTAGCTGTAAGGAAATTAATTCTTGAATTGTATTTAATGCGTAACGAATTGTTTTAATAAGTAATGCTCCGTCGTTCCGCTGCATTTGTTGTTCAAGAATATCAGCCATTTTTGCATATGTTTCTTCATACGTAATTAATTCTTGAATTGGCTGAATCGCTGTGTAGTTTACAATGTCTTGGAAATGATATGTTAAGCATGGAACTTGCACATCAAAATTTGTGACGATACAAATGATATTCCGCTCTTTTTTTATGTTCTCTATCATTTTCGTTAAATCTTTTTCATGGACGATACTAATCGGAATAATTTCAATTAAGTCTTTGTCAAATCGCAAATAGTTCTCTAACATTTTTTGAATAGCTAAAGCGCTGCCTTCACCAGTTAAACAAGCTGTTAAAATAACAGACTTCATTGGTGATAGTGGCTTTTTCTTTTCTTCTTGTACGTTTAAGTAAAACGGTGTTAAGTTCTTCACTGTTTCATATAATGCATCTAACGAGTAGCCAAGCTGTGCTTTTCGAGCTGCTTCTAGTGCATGTGGAGTGCTTGTCATGGAAAGAACACGTACCGGAATTTTGAACTCGGTTTCTAATATATCCCCAATATAAGCGAGCGAGCCCATATCAACGAGTAAGAGAAGTCCATTTACATTTTGGAGTGTTTTCATATACACTTTCACACGCTCTAAGAAATCTTTCGGCGATTCATGTAACGGCATATCAATACCGGTTACTTCCTCAATGCCGAGAAGTTCGTTTGCGACGTTTGCCATTTCTGTTGCGATGCCGTTACCGTGCGCTAATATTAATACTTTTACTTCTGTTTGTGAGGCAGGAATTGGATCAACAACGAAGAACATTGTTAAAAAGCCTGCTTCATCAATAGGCATTGTTATTTGTAATTCATCCTCCAGTAGTTGAATGCATTGCATAGCTACGGAAAAAGCTTCTTTATATTTCGTACGAATTTGATTTAATTGTGGGTGATGAATTTGTTTCCCAGCCTGCAAACGTTGTAGAGTTGTCTGTACATGTAAGCTTAAAGCGAGAAATACTTTTTCATCAAACGTCTTAGATAAATGTTTTTCAGCAAGTTCCGCAATTCTTTCACAAACGGAAACGATATTACGATCCACAATTTTAAAAACATTTTCATGACTTGTTTTTTTGGACATTTGGTTAAAATATTGTACGAAAAAGCTTTGTAGATCATTTTCTATGAGTAATTCTAATTCGTCCTCTTCAATACCACGAGCTTGAAGTTCTTCATATTTGTAATCAATATAATCGTAAATAGAAGACTGTTTTTCATTTTCTATTTTATGATTACTCCAACCTTCATTACCTGTAAATATAAATGTTTCATTCGGTATTTGGTATAGATGACGGCTCTTTCTTTCAATGAATAGCCCCTCTTTCATATACCAAGGTAAATCTGTACTTGAAACATGGACAGAATCACGTTTCTTTGTCACGAAGTCAGAATAGGCTTTTGCGCAGGCAATTTGTACATCCGTTTTTAATTGACCGATGTTATTGGGACAATTGTAAAAGACGAAAGCTCGCATTGCATTCGGACTAACGTGAATTTCTTTTCGCAGACGAATTGCTTCATTTGTGAAAAATAGTTGTAGTAAAGCGAAGCGTTCTTTATGCGTACGCTCACGAAGTGGTGGCAGCGTAACAGTCATCGGGATACGTCTTGTAAATGTTTTTAATAAAAATGAATTTGGTTCTTCTGTTGTTGCAGTAATGATTAATACTTGTGCTTTACGTTCGTTTTCTGTTTCTCCAAGGCGGCGGTATACCCCGCGGTCAATAAAGGTGAAAAGCATTTCTTGTCCCTCTGGAGGAAGACGATGTACTTCATCTAAGAAAAGAATTCCTTCATGTGCTTTTTCAATTAACCCTTTTTGATCACTTGCCCCTGTATAAGCTCCTTTTTTAATCCCAAATAACTGCCCGAGTAGTAGCTGTGGATTATTTGCGTAATCAGCACAGTTAAAGACGATAAATGGTGCATTTTTAGGAAGTTGTTCAACTTCAATTGCATATTCGTGCATTAAAGAAGCGAACATAGATTTTCCGACTCCTGTTTCTCCGAGCAGTAAAGTATGCATACCGTTTGGAGGATAGAGAATAGAGGCTTTCGCTTTTTCAATTGCGATTTTAAGGCTCGTATTTTCAATTGCAAATGTATCTAATGAAGTTACTTCTTTTGAATGCGTTTCCAATGAAGCGTTCGTTTCTATATAAAAACGAACAGGACGCGTATTTGTTTTTAATAAACGTTTATCTTTTACAAGTTTGTTTAAGTCGCTACTTACATTTGCGCGATCTAGTTGCAACAGGGTAGCTAATTCTAATGCGGTTACACCTTCTGTATAATTGCCTTTTTGTATTGCGTTAAAAATGAGATCTATTCGTTTCATTTCTATTCACCTCGAAACTTCATCACTATTTAAAATTTTACACAAAAATGGGAAGGGTGGGAAGAGAAAAATAAAACAGCTTTAGCACATAGGCACTAAAGCTGTTACAATCTTGTGTCTTTCCAAAAGTTCACTTCGAGGTGGGAAGATGGATTATAGGGAAGAAGTTTGTATCCTTGTGACTGTAAATAATCAATTACTTTGGGCAGTATTTGTACGGTTACACTCGAATCATGCATTAAAATTACTTCGACTTGTTCATCACTCTGATTACGTACTCTTTCTAGTATGGCAGAAGGATTGTCATAGCTTTTCCAGTCATATGTATCGATTGTCCAATCCCACATTTTATACTGGGCGGATACAAGTGCATCACGGTAATTCTTTTTTAAGTAAGGCATGCTACCATACGGGACACGAACGAGATGTGTATTTAATTTTGTAACCTGTTGAACAATATTTTGTGTTTGTTCCATTTCTGTAATTAAAGCGGATGGATCACCAGTGTAAAGTCGTTTTACATCGTGTGACATACTGTGAAGTCCGATATAATGTCCGTCTTTAATTAATCGTTGCATTGTCTTTTTATAATGTGGCACTTTGCCACCAATAACAAAGAAAGTTGCTTTTCCGTTCTTTTCTTTTAAGATGTTTAAAATTTGCGTAGTATATTTGTTTGGTCCGTCATCAAATGTTAAGTACGCGATTTTTTTGGTAGAAGAGGTAGTTTCAGTATTTGGATGATGTTCAGCAGGAATCATTGTAGTTGCCCCTGCATGAGATGACGCATACATAGTAATCGTTAAAAATAAAATAATGTATTGAAATACTCGCTTGATCATAACATTCACCCTCAGTTTGACAATCAAGATGTAAAAAAGAAAATATAATCCTTTTCTTATTATGTATATCTTTCTCCAATAGTGGGACTCTCAAACAAACTATATTTTGGAAATATGAAATGAGGAGTAAAAAATAAAAAATAGCATCCTCTTATAAGAAAGAGGATGCTATTTGAATATTTCATAATAGTAAAGGCTATACTACAATTAGTCTTCGCGTTTTTTCACTTTTTTATAAAAGGAAATAAGTGGTTTGTAACGTTCATGTACAAGCCCGATTACTTCAGCAATAATCTCTGTAAAGAAGATTAAAACGAAAAGAAGAATAATGGATAACCATAATGTCGCACTAGAGAAAATGATTGCATTTACACTAAAGAAAATACCGAATGCGTATATAATTAGTACCGTTTTACGATGAGAGAAGCCCATTGCAAGTAAACGGTGATGTAAATGCGATTTATCTGGTGCTGAAATAGGTTTTTTATTTACGATACGGCGGATAATTGCAAATGTCGTATCAAATACAGGTACGCCTAAAATAATAACTGGAACAATAAAGCTGAATAACGTTACACTTTTGTATAATCCAAGTAACGATATAACAGAAATACAGTATCCTAAAAATAGTGCGCCTGTATCTCCCATGAAAATTTTTGCTGGATGGAAGTTGTAGAATAAAAATCCAATTGTACTTGCTAATGTAATTAATGCTAGTGGTAAAATAATAGCAGCTCCAGTGCCCCATGGGCTAGTGAAGGCCATATATGCTAGCGTTGCAAGTACGATAGATGAAATACCAGCTGATAACCCATCTAAGCCATCAATTAAGTTGATTGCATTTGTAATACCTACAATCCAAAATACTGTAATTGGATAAGCAAGCCATCCAAGTTCAGTATCCCCAAGGATTGGAATATATAATACTTGCACTAATAATCCACTTTTTACAATCATCATGGCAACTAATAGTTGTCCACCGAATTTTACCTTCGCAGATAACTCGTACATATCATCTAAAATACCGATGATTACAATGATAATCGCACCTAGCGTTATCGATAACATTCTTTGTTCATATAAGCCGCCAACAACAAATCCTACAGCTACACCAATAAATATCGCTAATCCGCCAAGACGAGGCATGATCTTTTGGTGTACTTTACGCGCGTTTGGCTTATCTGTTGCTCCTATTTTAAAAGCTAACTTAATAACTAAAGGAGTAACGACGAGTACAGTGATGAAAGATGCCAAAATGGCATAAATCACTTGTGAGTCCATTAATACCCCACCCTTTTATAGTCTAACGTAATTTTTTTAAAATGTATTTATCTGAAAATTATGATGTTTATTTACAGGCTCATAACATATGGTATCACAAAAAGATTAGAATTCAATCTTTTTTTCTTTGTACGGTAAATGGAAGCAGCTAGAATATATGACAATTGTATACAGAATATTGAATCGTTTGAGAAGGTTAATCGTATTGGACTTTAGAATATGACATTTTCTCTTTTTCTTCGATAATGAATATTTTTATTTCAGTATTATAAGTGTTACACGTAGAAATGAGTAAGTTCCGTGTTAAAATGTGGGAATTTATCTGCATGAACGGGCAGTAAGGCTTCCACCTCAAAATTCAGTTGAGGCAAAGAAATTAGGGGGAACCTTAATTCTTATAAAATCTCGATTGGTTTAACTAATAATGAGTCGGGGATGGGTGCCCCTCATTGAATAAAATTTCATTTTATATTCTTGCATGTAATTTTACAAAAACTTAAAAAAGAATGGAAAAAGTAATTCATATAATAAAGAAGTAAAAGAGTTTTCTCATTTTTAATGTGAGAGGGGGAAGCACAGGAGAAATTCTATGTATTCGTATATTTTCTATTGTATATTCCTGTGCGAAAAGGAAATGAAAATTACGATAATAGGTACCGGATACGTTGGGTTGATTACAGGAGTAGGGTTGGCAATGTTAGGCCATTCAGTCACATGTTTTGATATAAATGATGAGAAAATTGAACGGATAAAGCAAGGGAATCTGCCTATTTATGAAGCGGGTTTATATGAATTAATAAATGATGCATGTGAGAATGAGTGTTTAACTTTTACAACAAGCAGAGTAAAAGCATTTTACGATGCAGAATTTATATTTATTGCAGTTGGAACGCCATCTTTATTAGATGGGACAGCGGATTTAACATATATTCGAAGTGCTTGTGACGATATCGGAACATATGCGACGAACGACATTATTGTCGTTACGAAAAGCACGGTTCCTGTAGGTACAAATGATGTTATGAGGGGATGGATTGAGGAGAAATTACAAAATAGATATGAATTACATATCGTATCGAATCCAGAATTTTTACGAGAAGGTTCAGGGATTTACGATTTTTTTCGGGGAGATCGTATTGTAATTGGAGCAGATAATGAGGAAGCGGCACGAAAAGTGGAGAATTTATATAGTGAATTACGCTTAAAAACGTATGTTACAGATATAAAAAGTGCAGAGATGATTAAATATGCATCGAATGCTTTTTTAGCGACAAAAATTAGTTTTATCAATGAAATTTCAAATATATGTGAGAAGGTAGGAGCCAATGTATTAGACGTTACACAAGGGATGGGAATGGATAAGAGAATTGGGGCGTCTTTTTTAAATGCGGGCATTGGTTACGGGGGATCGTGTTTTCCGAAAGATACGAAAGCCCTTGTGCAGATTGCAGGGAATGTGGCGCATGATTTTCGCTTGTTAAAAGCGGTCATTGAAGTGAATAATAAACAACAGTTGTTATTGATTGAGAAAGCGAAGAAAGTATTAAATATGAACAAGAAGCGGATTGCGGTGCTGGGAGCTGCATTTAAACCGAATACTGATGATATAAGAGACGCACCGTCCCTTATTATGATACGAGAATTAATTCATATAGGTGCGGATGTAGTTCTATATGACCCAAAAGCGATTCCAAATATGAAAAATATCTTTGGAGAGACTATACAATATAGCGAATGTATAGATGAATCGATTAGAGGAGCGAGTGCGGCTTTTATCATAACAGAATGGGAGGCTATCCGAGCTTATCCGTTAGAAAAGTACGCACAACTTATGAGAAAGCCTATTTTATTCGATGGAAGAAATTGTTATACTAATGAGGATGTCAAGAAGCAAGAGATAGATTATTATTCGGTTGGCAGAGAAAGTATTTGTAAGAGGGACTTTTCCGTTATTCGTTAAAAAGGCATGTATTCATGTGTATTCTTATATGTCATAATAGAATTTGTAATTAGTGAAAGAAAAGAGGCAATGAAATGACTGAACGTTTAAAAGTAATGACAATTTTCGGGACACGTCCAGAAGCAATTAAAATGGCACCTCTTGTGTTAGAGTTGCAAAAGCATCCAGAAAAAATTGAATCGATTGTGACAGTAACAGCACAACATCGTCAAATGTTAGACCAAGTATTAAGTATCTTTGGAATTACGCCAGATTTCGATTTAAATATTATGAAAGACCGCCAAACTTTAATTGATATAACAACGCGTGGTTTAGAAGGTTTGGATAAAGTAATGAAAGAAGCAAAGCCGGATATTGTACTTGTACATGGTGATACAACGACAACATTTATTGCAAGTTTAGCTGCTTTCTATAATCAAATTCCAGTGGGTCATGTTGAAGCAGGACTTCGTACATGGGATAAATATTCTCCATACCCAGAAGAGATGAATCGTCAATTAACAGGTGTAATGGCAGATCTTCATTTCTCACCTACAGCAAAATCAGCAACGAACTTACAGAAAGAAAATAAAGATGAGTCACGCATTTTCATAACAGGAAATACAGCGATTGACGCACTAAAAACGACTGTAAAAGAAACATATAGTCATCCTGTACTAGAGAAACTTGGAAATGATCGTCTTGTACTTATGACAGCTCACCGTCGTGAAAACTTAGGAGAGCCAATGCGTAATATGTTCCGTGCAATTAAGCGTCTTGTTGATAAGCATGAAGACGTACAAGTTGTGTATCCTGTTCATATGAACCCTGTTGTTCGTGAAACAGCGAATGATATTTTAGGCGATCATAGCCGCATTCATTTAATTGAGCCGCTAGATGTAATTGATTTCCACAATGTTGCAGCTCGTTCATACTTAATGTTAACTGATTCTGGTGGTGTACAAGAGGAAGCGCCGTCGCTTGGTGTACCGGTTCTTGTTCTTCGTGATACAACAGAGCGCCCAGAAGGTATTGAAGCAGGTACATTGAAATTAGCAGGAACAGACGAAGAGACAATCTTTGGTCTTGCTGATGAGTTGTTATCAGATAAAGAAGCTCATGATAAGATGTCAAAAGCATCTAATCCTTATGGTGATGGCCGTGCATCAGAGCGTATTGTAGAAGCAATTTTACAACACTTTAATAAGTAAATAAAAAAGAGCCAAATCGTATGCGATTTGGCTCTTTTTATTATTGCTGATTTCTCATAATCCACTCTGCATGAGCATTCGTAGAAGGAGGTGGCTCAGTTGGTGTTTTGTCCTGATTCGGATTCGTTTCTTTCTTCGTTTTTTCGTTAGAGTTTGAAGAAGGATTTGATTCGGTTTTTGTTGCTGGATCTTCTTGAGTGTTTGCTGTTTCTCCTAATTCTTTTTTAATTTCGTTACGTAATGTCTCTACACCGATTGGATCTGGAAGGAAGTAATAAATACCACCTATTTTTTTGTCTTCTCCTTCAAGTTTGAACGTTTGTATTGTAGAAGGATCAAACCCAGATATTTTATTGTAAAGTGCAAGTCCGTCAGAAATAGGAATGTCAGTTTTTATATATTTTCCAACGACTGCCGTTAAATCTTTAATTTTAAATACGGTAGAGGCTGAATTTAGTTTTTGAGCAACAGCGGCTAGTAACTGTCTTTGTCTAGCAGCCCGACCATAATCGCCGTTTGGATCCTGCTTTCGCATACGGACGTATGCGAGGGCTTCTTCCCCATTTAAGTCTTGTTGTCCTTGCTTAAATTCGATTTTTTTGTAGTAATCCACGTCCGAACGCTCCCAAAAATCGAATGGGACATCAACAGTAACACCGCCAACAGCATCAACAATACCTTTAAAGCCTTGGAAATCAATTTTAATATAATGGTCTACAGGAACTTTTAGAAAACCTTCGACAGTTTTGATTGCCATTTCTTCTCCGCCGTAAGCATGCGCAGCGTTAATTTTGTCCTCTTTGTTCTTACCAACAATTGGAACGCGACTATCACGAGGGATACTCATAAGCGAAATCTTTTTAGTCTTAGGATTGACTGTCGCAAACATTAATGAATCTGTACGCCCATTTTGACCGTCCGTTGCATAATCTTCTATACCCATAATAAGGAGTGTAAAAGGCTCCTTTGTAATTTCTATATCTTCGGTTCGCAAGTCCGATTTTTGACGAGTAAAACCACTATACATCCCCATGAGAGAAGAGTAGGAATTTAATAAATAAAGTCCTACACCACCAAATAAAAATACGAAAATAAGGAAGTAGAAAAACTTTCTTCTTCGTTTCTTTTTTATTCTGCTATTTTGGAGATGATAATAACGTTCTTCCATATATAATCTCCTTAGTTCATTTGTAGGGAAGTAATTCACTACATTAATCTTTAAAGGTGAGGATGTAGTTATTCTTAGATAACATCTTGTTCTAAGTACAACATATCTCCTTCTGTAATTTTACATTTCCCATTTGTTAATTCAATCATCCAATCTGTGAATGCTTGTTTTCCGTCTTCTTCTACATACGTATCAAATGTGACATTTTCGAGATAATGTATATCTTTAATGGCATATTTTGAATTGCGTAATTCATTTTCAACTTTGCCAAGTAATGTGTAATCAATTTCGGTCTGCATAACACGCATTAGTTTTCGCTCGACAACACCGACATGGTTAATGCCTTCGCTTGTACATTTTCCATATGCGCGAATTAATCCACCTGCGCCAAGTTTGATGCCGCCAAAATAGCGGGTAACGACAACGACGGTATCTTTTAAACCGCGTTTTTTTAGTACCTCTAACATAGGTACGCCAGCTGTACCGCTAGGTTCTCCATCATCATTCGCTTTTTGGATTTGATCTTGTTCGCCAATCAAATACGCAGAACAATTATGTGTGGCATTCCAATTTTGTTTTTTTATTTTTTGTATAAATTCTTGAGCTTCTTCTTCGGTTGTAGCTCGACTAACATAACAGATAAATCTTGATTTTTGAATGACAATTTCGTGCTCACCGTAGTCTTTGATTGTTAAATATTGTAATAACACTCCTATACGCCCCTATCTACCAAAATGACTAGTACTTTACATTTTAAAAGCGAGCGTTTTTATATTCAAACATTTTTTATAAATAAGTTGAAATTTTTGGTGAGGATTTCCCCTTTTTGTTGTAATTTGTCGAGATGGTGAGTATAATTTCAAATCTGCATTTTCATGTATGGATGCACCATTTTTAGTTTTCGTGTAAACTTAGGGAATAAAAACTTTTTTATAAGGCAGGTACGCAAATGAAAACAGCTATTGTTACTGATAGTACAGCATATATACCGAAGCATATTCGTGATGAACTCAATATATATATGATTCCATTAAACGTTGTGTTTGGAACGGAATCTTATCAAGAAGAAGCTGAAATTTCAGTAGATGATTTCTATGTAAAAGTACGTGAGCAGGAAGAACTTCCGAAAACTTCTCAGCCAGCAATCGGAAAGTTTGTTGAGTTATTTGAAGAACTATCGAAGGATTATGATGCGGTTATTAGCATTCATCTTTCAAGTGGGATTAGTGGTACATATCAAACGGCAACGACAGCCGGGCAAATGGTAGAGGGTATTGATGTATATACGTACGACTCTGAAATTAGTTGTGAAGTACAAGGATTCTATGTACGTGAAGGGGCAAAATTAGCAAGCGAAGGAAAAGATCCGAAAGAGATCGTTGCCCGTTTTGATGAAATGAAGCAAACGATGGACGCTTATTTTGTAGTGGATGATTTACATCATTTACAACGTGGCGGACGATTAAATAGTGCACAAGCCTTTATTGGTAGTTTGTTACAAGTGAAGCCAGTTTTATATTTTAGAGATAAAATCATTATTCCATTTGAAAAGATTCGTACGCGTAAAAAAGCGTTAAAACGAATTGTTGAAATTTTTGATGAGCAAGCAAGTAAAGGTGTACCTATGGAAGCAGTTATCATTCATGCGCAACGTGAAGAGGAAGCGAATGAATGGAAGGCTGAATTAGAAGCAAAATATCCTCATGTCACAATCCGCACAGGTTATTTTGGTGCTGTAATTGGTACGCATTTAGGTGAAGGTGCATTAGGTCTTGGATGGTATACGAAGTAATAAAGATATAAAAAGCTCTCTTTTTGAAGAGGGTTTTTTTACGGGTATTTTGCCTGTAGTTGACAAGTTAATATTTGGAAATGTTAAAATGAGCGTAAAATAAAATAATGAGGAAAGTTTTATAACTTACTTTTTACAAGAGACTATATTATAATGGAAGAGAGGTGAAACATATGGAGCATAATTCTTGTTTATGTCCAAAGTTTGAGTCAGCTTTTACTTTGCTTAGTAAAAAATGGACTGGCTTAATTATTAAATCTTTGCTTGAAGAGTCAAAACGTTTTAGAGAAATCGCAGATATTATACCAAATATGAGCGATCGTATGTTGTCAGAGCGTTTAAAGGAATTGGAAAGCGAAGGCATTGTAGTTCGTAATGTTTATCCAGAAGTACCAGTTCGAATCGAGTACGGATTAACTGAAAAAGGGAAAGCATTAGAAAGTGTTATGGATGAAGTCCAAAACTGGGCGGAGAAATGGATGAAATAACGTTTTGATTTCATTCGTATTAGTGTATTTAACAAAACGTAAGGGAAACCTTGCGTTTTTTCTTTGCTTATAAAAAGCTTTTAAAATTCTACATATACATACAAAAATATGCATGTTTTGCGATAGAGTTACATATAATATTACATTTGTTTTACAATAGCGTAACATTAGCAAAAAAAATCCCGAATTATGGTATAAATTTTATAGGTTATATACGGAAAAAAGACAAAAGAAAGCGGTGTAAAAAATAAAATGAAAAAGCTAAAAATGGCATCTTGCGCATTAGTTGCAGGGTTAATGTTTTCAGGACTAACACCAAATGTATTTGCAGAAGATAAAATTTCTGACGTGAAATCACAAATTAATACACAAAATGACACTTTACATAAACAACAACAAGAACGTGATGAATTACAAAAACAAATGAATGACTTAAACAAAACAATTCAAGGTTTGGATAAATCTGTTCAAGAAAATGCTTCAAAACTTGATGAAACAACGAAAAAAGTTGCTGATACTGAGAAATTAATCGAAAATAAAAATAAAGATATTGCAGAATTACAAACGAAAATTGCAAAACGTGAAGAGTTATTAAGAAAACGTTTAGTTGCACTTCAAGAACAACCAAACACAAATGTTGTAACAGAAGTTCTTGTAAACTCTAAAAACGTTGCAGATTTAGTTGATCGTTTAACTTCTGTTTCTAAAATTCTTGAGTCTGATGAAGATATCATGAAAACGCAACAAGAAGATCAAGCGAACGTGAAAAAAGATGTTGAAACGGTAAAAACAAAGCAAAAAGAATTAAAAGAAGCACAAGCTCAAATTGAAACTGCTAAGAAAGAACTTGACGCTGAAAAAGCGAAAAAAGCAACAGCAGTAAACGATTTAAGCGGTAAAATGGATACAGTTGTAACTTCAATGACAAGTACGGAAAGTCAATTGAAAGATCTTGAAAAACAAGCACTGCAATTACAACGTATCGCTGAACAAGAAGCACAAGAAAAAGCTGCACAAGAAGCTGCTGCTCAAAAACAAGCAGAGCAAGCTGCTAAAGATGCGCAAGCTCAACCAGCACAAGCGGCACCTGCTCAGCCAGCAGCACCAGCTCAAAAAGAGGAACCTAAAAAAGAAGCACCTAAAAAAGAAGAGCCTAAAAAAGAAGCACCTAAAAAAGAAGAGAAAAAATCAGAACCAACACCAGGCCCAGCTCCGGCTCCTGGCGTAATTGGTAAAGCACAACAATACTTAGGTCTGCCATATGTTTGGGGAAGTGCATCACCATCAAACGGTGGTTTTGACTGTAGTGGATTTATTTCTTACGTCTTCGGTGTAGGACGTCAAGATGTTGCAGGTTACTGGAATTCAGTTTCTAAAGTAAGTAGCCCACAACCTGGAGATTTAGTATTCTTCCAAGGTACTTATAAACCAGGTCCATCTCACATCGGTATTTACGTTGGTAATGGCCAAATGATTCATGCTGGTGATAAAGGGATTGCATACTCTAGCTTAAGCAGTAGCTATAACCAAAAACATTTCTTAGGATACGGTCGATTCTAGGATTAATAATCGAATAAAACATGTGTATAAAGTCGATAGCTTACTATTTTATAAGTAGGTTATCGGCTTTTTTGAGTTTTTACGAGATTATGATAAAGGTTTATAGTAGTGCTGGAGGTGGTTGCTGATGCTTGCTGGAAAACAGTTGCTATTAGAAGAACTTTCTTCAGATTTACAGAGAAAATTAAGTGATTTGAAAAAGAAGGGAGAGGCCGTATGTGTACAAGGCGTAATAAAGAAGTCTTCTAAATATATATGTCAGCGCTGCGGAAATGTAGAGCAACGATTATTTGCATCATTTTCATGTAAAAGGTGCAGTAAAGTGTGTACGTATTGCCGGAAGTGTATAACGATGGGGAGAGTTAGTGAATGTGCTGTACTCGTTCGTGGGATCTCTGAAAGAAAAGGAGAAAAAGGTTTAAATTTATTACAGTGGAACGGGACTTTGTCTACTGGTCAGGAGTTGGCGGCGCAAGGTGTTATAGAAGCTATTAAGCAGAAAGGCTCTTTTTTTATTTGGGCTGTATGCGGGGCTGGAAAAACAGAAATGTTATTTTACGGTATTGCAGAGGCACTTCAAAAAGGAGAAAGAGTTTGTATCGCAACGCCAAGAACAGACGTTGTACTGGAATTAGCACCGAGATTACAAGAAGCGTTTCCTAGTATAAACGTAGCTGCTTTATACGGAGGGAGTGTAGATCGTGAAAAAGATGCAGCGTTAGTCGTTGCAACGACTCATCAACTGTTACGTTACTATAGAGCGTTTCATGTCATGATAGTAGATGAGATTGATGCTTTCCCATATCATGCAGATCAAATGTTACAGTATGCAGTACAGCAAGCGATGAAAGAGAAAGCAGCGCGTATTTATTTAACTGCAACTCCAGATGCAAAGTGGAAGCGTAATTTCAGAAGGGGTAAACAAAAAGGTGTCATTGTCTCTGGGCGATATCACAGGCACCCGTTGCCAGTTCCTCTATTTTGCTGGTGCGGAAGTTGGAAGAAAAGCCTCCATCATAAAAAAATCCCTCGAGTGTTACTACAATGGTTAAAAATGTAAGTAAGCAAAAAGTATCCCATTTTTTTATTTGTTCCCCATGTGCGATATATAGAAGAAATCAGCCTGTTATTGAAATCGTTGGATAATAGAGTTGAAGGTGTACATGCAGAAGATCCTATGAGAAAGGAAAAAGTAGCAGCTTTTAGAAAGGGAGAAATTCCGTTATTAGTTACAACGACAATTTTAGAGAGAGGCGTAACTGTGAAGAATTTACAAGTTGCGGTGTTAGGAGCAGAAGAAGAAATCTTTTCGGAAAGTGCACTCGTACAAATTGCAGGCCGAGCAGGTCGTAGTTTTGAAGAACCTTATGGAGAGGTCGTTTATTTTCATTGCGGCAAGACAGAGGCGATGGTACACGCGAAAAAACATATTCAAAGTATGAACAAAAAGGCAAAAGAACAAGGATTAATCGATTAATGCATTGTCTACTTTGCGATGAGTACATGTTGGAAACAGTTAGTTGGTACACCTTCTTTGTAAAGCCTTATAAAAAATATATATGTGATAGGTGTGAGCGGAAACTTTCCTATATTGTAGGAGAGATTTGCATGGAATGTGGGCGCCCTTTAGAGGACTTGCCTTCCGAATATAAAGAAAATGATATTTGTGTGGATTGCGTAGGGTGGATAAACAAGGAGAAGTATCGTCCTTTTAAAAATCGTTCTTTGCACGTGTACGATGATGAGATGAAAGAAATATTAGCACAGTTTAAGTTTCGGGGGGATGCGGAGTTAGTTCATATTTTTTATCGATCCTTTCGGGAGCTATTTGAAAAGCATTTTACAAGTGTTTCAAGTGTGATTGCTGTTCCGCTTAGTAGGGAACGGGAATGTGAACGTGGTTTTAATCAGGCAGAGTTATTAGCAGTTTGTTTACCTGTCAAAATTTCTTATCCATCATTAAGAAGGAGAGAAACAGAGAAGCAAAGTAAGAAGACGCGTAAAGAAAGACTTTCGGGAAGTAATCCTTTTTATTTTCAAGGAGAAGAGATGTTTCATGGTCAACACATTTTAATCGTGGATGATGTATACACGACAGGAATTACAGTGAGACAAATGGGAAGTCTTTTATACGATAGAGGAGCAAGAGAAGTTTCTAGTTTGACGCTCTGTAGAAGTTGATCTGTAACTGTCGAAAGAGATAATAAAAAGACGATAAGTCTTCTTTGACTTCGTAAGTTGTCATTCGTTATAGTCAAATTATGGGGCAAATGCCCTGATTTTTAGAGTGAAGGGAATGGAATGAACATGCAAGGAAGAGTGAAATGGTTCAATGCAGAAAAGGGATTTGGGTTTATTGAGCGTGAAGACGGTGATGATGTGTTTGTTCATTTTTCTGCGATTCAACAAGATGGTTATAAGTCATTAGAAGAAGGGCAACAAGTTGAGTTTGACATTGTAGATGGCGCACGTGGACCACAAGCAGCCAATGTTGTAAAACTGTAGGAATATTGTTTTTGGGAAGAGAAAGCTGCGTTTGTGGCAACGTTATATATATGGTAGAACCTCTTGTTTTTTGCAAGGGGTTTTTGTTATGAATAGAGTTGTCAAAAAGTTGTTTCTTTTCTGTAACGAATTGTCCACAGTTATATTCGTTATTCACGATGTTAATAGGATAAAATAAAGATAGAAACGATGCATCTTTTCATTTCAACAAAAAACGATAAAAAAATCGCAATTCCACTAATTTTTTAAAAAAGTTAGAAGGAGTTTTTAAGCCAGTGTCGAAATTATAGTACATAGGCTTGAAAGGAGGAATTCATCTATGAAATTCAACATTCGTGGTGAAAATATTGAAGTAACTCCAGCATTAAAGGAATATGTAGAGAAAAAACTAGGTAAGTTAGAGCGTTATTTTGATACATTTCCAGAGATTAAAGTTAATTTAAAAGTATACTCTGACAAGCAACGTGTCGAGGTAACAATTCCATTTACTGATTTATTACTTCGTGCAGAAGAAACTAATAGCGATATGTACGCTGCTATCGATTTAGTAGTTGATAAACTTGAGCGACAAATTCGTAAACATAAAACAAAGGTAAATCGTAAGTTACGTGAGAAAGGTTCTATGAAAACGAACTTTATCCTTCCAGAAGCAGTAGCTGTTCTGGATGAGGTAGAAGAGGATGAACTAGAACTTGTACGTACAAAACGATTCGATTTAAAACCGATGGACGTTGAAGAAGCAATCCTACAAATGGATATGCTAGGACATAATTTCTTCGTCTTCACAAATGCTGATACAAATGAAACTAACGTTGTATATGGCCGTAAAGATGGGAAATATGGTTTAATCGAAACTAAATAATAATTCAAAAGCGCAGCCGAAATGGCTGCGCTTTTTTTGCTGAAAATAGATTTCTACAAAAAGTTTTCTTAATTTAGAACGAGACATTCGGCCGATTGTTGTCATAGTTATAAGACAAGTGTTACAATTATCATTAGGTATATACATTTTAGTTTTTTTAATTAGGAGAAAAATTGGCATAACATACATTTGATTTTTATAACGACTGATTGTAATAGAGAAAAAGAAAAACAATTGGAAGTTTTATTTTAATAAAAAGAGGAGCGTATTTCCTATGATCGGTATTTTAAAAAAGGTGTTTGATGTAAATCAACGCCAAATTAAACGTATGCAGAAGACAGTTGAGCAAATTGATGCACTAGAGCCATCTATTAAGCCATTAACTGATGAACAATTAAAAGGAAAGACGCTTGAATTTAAAGAACGTCTAACAAAAGGTGAAACAGTAGATGATCTACTACCTGAAGCTTTTGCGGTTGTTCGTGAAGCTGCGACTCGTGTTCTTGGAATGCGTCCGTATGGCGTACAGTTAATGGGTGGTATTGCCTTACATGAAGGGAATATCTCTGAGATGAAAACGGGTGAAGGTAAAACGTTAACATCTACATTACCTGTATATTTAAATGCTTTAACAGGAAAAGGTGTTCACGTTGTTACAGTCAATGAATACTTAGCGCAACGTGATGCGAGTGAAATGGGACAACTTCATGAGTTCCTAGGCTTAACAGTAGGAATTAACTTAAACAGTATGTCACGCGAAGAAAAACAAGAAGCTTATGCTGCTGATATTACGTATAGCACAAATAATGAGCTTGGATTCGATTACTTACGTGACAACATGGTTTTATATAAAGAGCAGTGTGTTCAACGCCCGCTTCACTTTGCTATTATCGATGAAGTCGATTCTATCTTAGTCGATGAAGCGCGTACGCCGCTTATTATTTCTGGGCAAGCCCAAAAATCAACAGAGCTATACATGTTTGCAAATGCATTCGTACGTACATTAGAAAATGAAAAAGAATATTCATTTGATGTGAAGACAAAAAATGTAATGTTAACAGAAGATGGTATTACGAAAGCAGAGAAAGCTTTCCATATTGAAAATTTATTCGATTTAAAACATGTAGCACTTCTTCACCATATTAATCAGGCACTTCGTGCGCACGTTGTTATGCACCGTGATACAGATTATGTTGTACAAGAAGGCGAAATCGTAATTGTAGACCAATTTACTGGTCGTCTTATGAAAGGTCGTCGTTATAGCGAAGGTTTACACCAAGCTATCGAGGCAAAAGAAGGCGTAGAAATTCAAAATGAAAGTATGACGCTTGCGACAATTACGTTCCAGAACTACTTCCGTATGTACGAAAAGTTATCTGGTATGACTGGTACAGCGAAAACAGAGGAAGAAGAATTCCGTAACATTTACAACATGAATGTTATCGTAATTCCAACAAACAAACCGATTGTTCGTGATGACCGTGCTGATTTAATCTTCAAATCAATGGAAGGTAAATTTAATGCTGTTGTTGAGGATATTGTAAATCGCCATAAACAAGGACAACCTGTGCTTGTCGGTACAGTTGCAATTGAAACGTCGGAGCTTATTTCAAAAATGTTAACACGTAAAGGTGTACGTCATAACATTTTAAATGCGAAAAACCATGCGCGTGAAGCAGATATCATTGCAGAAGCTGGTATTAAAGGTGCTGTAACGATTGCGACGAACATGGCGGGCCGTGGTACGGATATTAAGCTTGGAGACGATATTAAAAATATTGGTTTAGCAGTTATCGGTACAGAGCGTCACGAAAGTCGTCGTATTGATAACCAGTTACGTGGTCGTGCTGGTCGTCAAGGGGATCCTGGTGTTACGCAATTCTACTTATCGATGGAAGATGAATTAATGCGCCGCTTCGGTTCTGATAATATGAAATCGATGATGGATCGTCTTGGTATGGATGATTCACAGCCGATCGAAAGTAAAATGGTTTCTCGTGCAGTGGAATCTGCGCAAAAACGTGTAGAAGGAAATAACTATGATGCACGTAAGCAGTTACTACAATACGATGATGTACTTCGTCAGCAACGTGAGGTTATTTACAAGCAGCGTCAAGAAGTAATGGAATCGGACAACTTACGCGATATTATTGAAGGTATGATGAAATCTACAGTAGAACGTGCTGTTGCGCTTCATACACAAGATGAAATTGAAGAAGATTGGAACATTAAAGGTCTTGTTGACTACTTAAATACAAACCTTCTGCAAGAAGGAGATATAAAAGAAGAAGAATTACGTCGCCTTGCTCCAGAGGAAATGAGCGAGCCAATTATCGCGAAATTAATAGAGCGTTACAACTACAAAGAAAAGCTTATGCCAGAAGAGCAAATGCGTGAGTTCGAAAAAGTTGTTGTATTCCGTGTTGTAGATACGAAATGGACAGAGCATATTGATGCGATGGATCACCTTCGTGAAGGTATTCATTTACGTGCTTACGGTCAAATTGACCCACTTCGTGAGTATCAAATGGAAGGATTCGCAATGTTCGAGTCAATGATTGCTTCTATTGAAGAGGAAATTTCTCGTTACATTATGAAAGCTGAGATTGAACAAAACTTAGAGCGTCAAGAAGTTGTTCAAGGTGAAGCTGTTCATCCATCTAGTGATGGCGAAGAGGCGAAGAAAAAACCAGTTGTAAAAGGTGACCAAGTAGGACGCAACGATGTATGTAAATGTGGTAGCGGTAAAAAATATAAAAACTGCTGTGGTATCGGGAAGTAATACAGGGCGGTAGCCCTGACTGCTTTGCAAACTTTTACATCAAAAATGTATAATTAAGAAGGATTAAACTCTCTCCGTCATAAGTGGAGAGAGTTTCCCTTGTTTTCATACGAAAGTAACAGCAATTACATAGAGGTGAAGGAAATGGAATTAGTAGAAATTAGACAGGAATTAGAGAAAATGGCTAAGAGATTAGCGGCTTTTAGGGGGTCTCTTTGACCTTCCTACTAAGGAGAAACAAATTGCAGAATTAGAAGAGAAAATGATGGGCGCAGGATTTTGGGATGACCAACAAGGCGCACAAGCTGTAATTAACGAAGCGAATGCACTGAAAGATATGGTTGGAAAGTTCCGTCAGTTAGATGAGACATTTGAAAATTTAGAAATCACGCATGAGCTTTTAAAAGAAGAGTATGATGAAGATTTACATGAGGAGCTTGAATCAGAAGTAAAAGGCTTAATTCAAGAAATGAATGAGTATGAACTTCAGTTACTACTAAGTGATCCGTATGATAAAAATAACGCGATTTTAGAATTACACCCAGGTGCTGGTGGAACAGAGTCACAAGACTGGGGTTCTATGCTATTACGTATGTACACACGTTGGGCTGAAAAACGTGGGTTTAAAGTAGAAACGGTTGACTACTTACCAGGTGATGAAGCTGGTATTAAGAGTGTTACTTTATTAATTAAAGGTCATAACGCTTACGGTTACTTGAAAGCAGAGAAAGGTGTACATCGTCTTGTACGTATTTCGCCATTCGATTCTTCAGGCCGTCGTCATACATCGTTCGTATCTTGTGAAGTTGTACCTGAGTTCAATGATGAAGTTGAAATCGAA
This sequence comes from Bacillus cereus, assembly GCF_007678085.1. Classification (GTDB taxonomy): domain Bacteria; phylum Bacillota; class Bacilli; order Bacillales; family Bacillaceae_G; genus Bacillus_A; species Bacillus_A cereus_BE. The sequence continues at coordinate 334,792 of NZ_VEDW01000005.1, forward strand.
ATACGTTCAGAGGACTTAAAAATTGATACGTACCGTGCAAGTGGTGCAGGTGGACAGCATATTAATACGACAGACTCAGCAGTTCGTATTACACATACACCTACAAACACAGTTGTAACATGTCAGTCAGAGCGTTCACAAATTAAAAACCGTGAGCACGCGATGAAAATGTTAAAAGCAAAATTATACCAAAAGAAATTAGAAGAGCAACAAGCGGAGTTAGATGAAATTCGCGGTGAACAAAAAGAAATCGGATGGGGTAGCCAAATTCGTTCTTACGTATTCCACCCGTATTCTCTTGTGAAAGACCACCGTACAAATACAGAGGTTGGTAACGTGCAAGCAGTTATGGATGGAGAAATTGATCCATTTATTGATGCTTACTTACGTTCTCGCATCTAATAAAGTGAAACTTTAATCAGTAGGGGGCATCCCCACTGATTATTAGCCCTCACCAATCGGGCTTTTACGGGCAGTTGATTCCGCACCTAACTTCTTTGCTTTCGCTGAATTTTGAGTTGGGGATCTTACTGCCCGTTAATGCGGGATAAGCGAAAAAAAGCCAACAAAGTTGTCGGCGTATGCTGAGGATAATCGAGGATATAAAGAATTTGATTTTATTTCTATAAATGAAGTAAAGAGGAAGAGAAGTTGGAAACGACAACTTCTCTTTTTGATGGGATTATATGTAGCATATACTGTGGTATATTGTTTTGTAAAAAGTAGAGAATAGTAAAACAGAGCGGTAATAGAGTAAGACTTTAACAGAACTTTTCTGATTTTCTGTTCAAAAAGAATTCTTTATAGAAGTTTTTACGTTGTTCACAGAATTGAAACAACTTATGAAAGCTTTATATTATCAGGGTTCTTACTGTATTTTTGAAGAATATGAAATATACCTTAGTTTTTCTATATAAAGATAATGCTTATAATGAAAATGAGTGTGTTAGGAATGAAAAGAATATCAACAATGGGGAGCGATAGAAGTGAAAAAGAAATTGTTGGCTATTGCGCTAGGAACATCAGTCGTTTTTGCTTTAGGAGCATGTGGAAATAAAGAAGAGAGTAAGCCTTCGAAACAATCTGCAAGCACGGATAGCGCAGAACAAATTTACCAAAAAAGTTGTATAGGCTGTCATGCGAAAGATTTATCGGGAGCAACTGGACCGGATTTACGAAAAGTGGGACAGAAATATGATGCAGCAGAGATTGAAAAGATCATTGAAAAAGGTCGCGGTTCCATGTCACCAGGAATTATTCAAGGTGAGGATGCGAAAAAAGTAGCTGAGTGGTTAGCTGAACATAAATAAAAAGGGTAAAATGGACGAGTTGATTATATAATCTTATCCCAAAATGATTTTGGATAAGAACTATGACAGCTCGTTTCCTATTTTTGGAGTGTAACATAACTGTAACAAAATTGTATCCGAACTGGAAACAGTTTGATGTTACAATGGGGTTTGTAGAATTTTGCTGAAATATATTACATAGTAGTATTGCTTATAAAAAGGTTGTAAGTAGACTACCTTCAACAAGAGTGGTCAAGCGAAAATAAAAGGTTACCTTTATTTTCAAATGTACAGAAAAGTATTTCGAAAAAAATCATTAAGTATTGGGTGATAAATAATGATAAAAATGACGAATGTTTATAAGGAGTACCCGAATGGTATGAAAGCCATTGCTGGTCTCACAGTTAACATTAAACAAGGTGAGTTTGTATACGTAGTTGGACCGAGTGGAGCCGGGAAATCTACATTTATTAAAATGATGTATCGTGAAGAGAAGCCATCTACAGGATCGATTAATGTAAATGGACTTGTTATTGAAACATTAGCAGAAAGAGATGTTCCATATTTTCGACGTCAATTAGGCGTAATTTTCCAAGATTTTAAATTATTACCTAAGTTAACGGTATATGAGAATGTTGCGTTTGCCTTAGAAGTAATTGAAGAAGAAAAAGAAGCAATTCTTGAGCGTGTAACAGAAGTTTTAGGTCTTGTAGGTCTTGAGGATCGTGCAGACGCACTACCAAGTGAACTTTCGGGTGGGGAGCAGCAACGTGTTGCCATTGCGAGAGCGATTGTTAATAGACCAAAGGTTGTAATTGCCGATGAGCCAACAGGTAACTTAGATATTGAAACAGCTCTTGATATTATGAAGATTTTCACGCGTATTAACGAGCGTGGTACAACGATTGTTATGGCGACACATAACGCAGATATCGTAAATACAATCCGTCATCGTGTAATCGCGATTGAAGGCGGAAAAATTGTTCGAGATGAGATTGAGGGAGGATACGGATATGAAGGCTAAGACCCTTAGTCGACATTTGCGAGAAGGTGTAAAGAATCTATCACGTAACGGATGGATGACGTTTGCTTCTGTTAGTGCAGTAACAGTTACATTATTACTTGTAGGTGTCTTCTTAACAGCGATTATGAATATGAACCATTTTGCGACGAAAGTAGAGCAAGATGTAGAGATTCGTGTACACATTGATCCAGCAGCAAAAGAAGCTGATCAAAAGAAATTAGAAGATGATATGAGTAAGATTGCAAAAGTGGACTCTATTAAATATTCTTCTAAAGAAGAAGAGTTAAAACGTTTAATTAAAAGCTTAGGCGATAGCGGAAAAACGTTTGAGTTATTTGAACAAGATAACCCACTTAAAAACGTATTCATTGTAAAAGCAAAAGAACCAACAGATACAGCGACAATCGCGAAAAAGATTGAGAAAATGCAGTTTGTAAGTAATGTTCAATATGGTAAAGGCCAAGTTGAAAAATTATTTGATACTGTAAAAACAGGACGTAATATCGGGATTGCGTTGATTGCAGGTCTTTTATTCACAGCGATGTTCTTAATCTCTAATACAATTAAAATTACAATCTATGCTCGTAGTACAGAAATCGAAATTATGAAGCTAGTAGGTGCAACAAACTGGTTTATTCGTTGGCCGTTTTTATTAGAGGGATTATTCCTAGGAGTATTAGGATCAATTATTCCAATTGGCCTAATTCTAGTTACGTATAATTCACTACAAAGTGTGTTTAACGAAAAACTTGGCGGAACAATTTTTGAACTTCTACCATACAGTCCTTTCGTATTCCAATTAGCAGGTTTATTAGTGTTAATCGGGGCTTTAATCGGTATGTGGGGAAGTGTAATGTCAATTCGTCGCTTCTTAAAAGTATAAAAAGTTGCAAACATAATTCGTACAAGCTTATCATATAGTAGAAATAGGTAAAGGCATCACACACTGTGTGATGCCTTTTGCTACACCACCTGTGTGTTTTGGAAAGGGGAATTCCGCATTGAAACGTAGAGTTGCGATTATTGGAATGGTTGTTGCATTTTTAATTGGTGCTGGCGGAATGTTTGCAGGTATGTCTTTATTTGGGGTTAACCCAGCAGAAGTAACGCAAACAATTTCGAGTGGAAATGCTAGCACCGCGCAAGGGAATTTGGCAAAAATTAATGAGGCGTATGCACTAATTGATTCACGTTATGTGGAAGACGTGAAGGATGACAAGTTAGTCGAAGGTGCAATACAAGGTATGTTGTCTACGCTGAAGGACCCTTATTCCACGTATATGGATAAAGAAACGGCTAAACAGTTTAGTGAATCGCTTGATCCTGAGCTAGAGGGGATTGGGGCTGAGGTGAACAAAACGGACGGTAAGCTTATTATCGTATCTCCAATTAAAGGCTCACCGGCAGAAAAGATTGGAATTAAACCGAATGACCAAATTTTATCTGTAGATGGAAATAGTGTGAAAGATTTATCGCGTGAAGAAGCAGTGTTAAAGATTCGTGGTAAAAAAGGAACGACTGTCGCGATTGAAATTAAGCGTGCAGGAGTAGCTGATCCGATTGTATTTAAAATTAAGCGTGAAAAAATTCCAATCTTCACAGTGTTTAGTTCTGTGAAACAAGAGAGCGGAAAAGATATCGGTTATATGCAAATCACTTCCTTTGCTGAAAATACAGCGAAAGAATTTAAGGATCAGTTAAAAGAGTTAGAGAAGAAAAACATAAAAGGCCTAGTTATTGACGTGCGTGGTAATCCTGGTGGCTACTTAAATAGTGTAGAAGAGATACTAGGGGAAATTATGACGGATAAAAAGCCAATGCTACAAGTAGAAGAGCGAAATGGTGGGAAGAAGAAATTCTCTACGGAACTGAAAGAGAGAAAGCCATATCCAATTTCAGTATTAATTGATAACGGAAGTGCTTCTGCCTCAGAGATTTTAGCGGGTGCGTTAAAAGAGGGAGAAGGATACGATTTAGTTGGTGAAAAAACATTTGGTAAAGGTACTGTGCAGCAAGCCGTTCCATTTAAAGATGGCAGCAACATTAAATTAACGATGTTTAAATGGTTAACACCGGATGGAAACTGGATTCATAAAAAAGGAATCGCGCCAACAGTAGAAGTGAAGCAACCAGATTATTATCATGCGACACCAATTCAAATTGAAAAGACACTTTCATACAATTCAAATGATGTGCAAGTAAAACACGCACAAGAAATGCTTAAGAGTTTAGGATATGTACCAGGACGTGAAGATGGATACTTTAGTAAAGAGACAGAATCAGCGCTGAAAGCATTCCAAAATGCGAATGAGATGGAAGCGACAGGACAGCTGGATAAAAAGACAGCTGAGGCGATTCAAACGAAAATTATTGAAAAAATCCGTTCTGGAGAAAATGATCTACAATTACAGTCAGCATTAAAATTAATAGCGAAATAAGAAGAAATACAGGCAGTTTGCTGCCTGTATTTTTTTGTGTTAAACAAACGTTTGTCCAGTTATGATAATATAAAAAGAAAGAATGATATAAATGGTGGTGATTGGGTTCGTGGAGGCATGGATTTTTGAAATAATGCGGGCAGTTGGACGTTTTTTCTTACACCCTGCTGTCTATGTATTTTTAATAAGTAGTATCTTTGTTGGATACTTACGTATGTTACGAGAACGAAAGGATTTTTCCTTTAAAGTTTATGATATTTGGTTTGAACTGCGAACATCTCTATTTGCGGGAGTTGGATACGGATTAATCGTATCTATTATTACGATTGGGCTTGGCCTTGTCGTTTCTAAAGCAAGCTTATGGGTCATCTTACTTTGGACGTTTCTATTTGGCTTAACTGCTATGTATCGATATTTATCAGCAGCTTATACATTTAGTATCGCGATTGTATGTGTGCTACTATCTTCTAAGCTACCAGTTTCCTTCTTACAGCTTGGAGAAGGTGAAGAGGGTACGATTGTATCTCTTGCTATTTTACTAGGCGTCATGCTAGTTGTAGAGGGCTTGTTGATTTCTAAAAATGCAGTAGGATATTCTACGCCGAAGATTAGGAAGGGTAAGCGTGGGTTAAAGATTGGTTTACACGAATCAAAGCGTTTATGGATCGTTCCGATTTTTATTCTTGTACCAGGTGATGCAGTAACGCAGTTTATTTCATGGTGGCCTGTCGTTTCAATAGGTTCAGATACATATTCTCTATTCCTCGTTCCATTTTTAATTGGATTTATGAGAAAGATTAGAAGTTATGAGCCGACGGAAGCCTTATTATTTACAGGAAGACGTGTCTACGGATTAGCAGGAATTGTACTTGTTCTAGGAATCGCAAGTTATTGGTGGCACGTACTTGCCATTATCGCGATGGGTGTTGCAATGCTTGGACGTTTCACGATCTCCATGCAAGAAAAAATTTCCGATGAGACAAGACCGGCGTACTTCGCTGCACGTAATGATGGACTCGTTGTACTAGATACAATCCCGAATACAATTGGGGCAGAGCTGAATTTATTACCCGGAGAAATTATTACGAAAGTAAATGGAGTCATTCCAAGGAGCGCTGAAGAATTTTATGATGCGCTTCAAACGAAGACGACAGGAGCATTTTGTAAATTAGAAGTATTAGATACAAATGGAGAGCTTCGCCTTGCTCAAACGGCATTATACGCCGGAGGACATCACGAATTAGGAATTGTGTTTGTTCAGCAGGAGCATGAATGGGATTCAGAAGCTATGTAATAGAAGTGAGGGTGTCACCTTGTGGTGATACCCTTTTTTGTTTTTGATGGGTGGGGGCAGTAGTAAATGAAAATTATATCAGCGATTATTGGGATATATCAGCGCAACTGAAAATATATCGACTTTCCGGCAAAAAACGACAACTATCGCAAACCTTATTTTTAAGTTTCATAGACGGATAACTTGAATAATTATTTGATAATGGTTATCATTTAGGGAGTCTTTTTAATTTTGGAAAATGGAGGGGAAATATGCTACGTAAATTTTTTTCTTACTATAAACCGTATAAAGGTTTATTTATACTCGACTTTTCTTGCGCGGTGGTCGCAGGGTTACTAGAACTTGGCTTCCCGCTTATCGTAAATCAATTTATTGATAAGTTATTGCCAGGGCAAAACTGGACGCTTATTTTATGGGCTTGTTTCGGTTTACTTGCAGTGTATATATTAAATGCAGGCTTACAATATGTCGTTACATATTGGGGGCATATGCTTGGGGTTAACATTGAAACGGATATGAGGCAGAAATTATTTGATCACATTCAAAAGCTATCATTCAGATTTTTTGACAATAATAAAACAGGTCATTTAATTTCCCGTCTTACAAACGACTTAATGGAAATTGGGGAAATTGCTCACCACGGACCAGAAGATTTATTTATCGCCGTAATGACTTTAGTTGGGGCGTTCTCATTTATGATGATGATCAACTGGAAGTTAGCGCTATTAACGTTCTTCGTCATTCCATTCTTATTATGGTTAGCACTTTACTTCAACAAAAAAATGACAGGTACGTTTAGACGTTTATTCTCAGATGTTGCTGATTTCAATGCATGTATTGAGAACAACGTTGGTGGTATCCGCGTTGTACAAGCATTTGGAAATGAAAAGTTTGAGAAAGAGCAATTTGCTGTAAATAACGCTCGTTTCCGTATAACGAAATTAATGGCATATAAAATTATGGCGTTAAATTCGTCGATTAGTTATATGCTCATGCGTCTCGTAACGCTCTTCGTTTTAATATGTGGTACATGGTTTGTTCTGCAAGGTGAGTTAACGTACGGTGGATTTATCGGATTCGTTTTATTAACGAATATTTTCTTCCGTCCAATTGAAAAAATTAATGCGGTAATTGAAAGCTATCCGAAAGGGATCGCTGGTTTTAAGAGATATGTAGAGCTTCTTGAAACAGAGCCAGATATTGTAGACTCTAAAGATGCGATCCAAGTTAAACATGTACACGGTGATATTCAATATAGCAACATTACGTTCGGATATGAAAATAAAGAACCGATTTTAAATGATATTAGTTTGAAAATACATGCAGGTGAAACAGTCGCATTCGTTGGACCATCAGGAGCAGGGAAAACAACGTTATGTAGTTTACTCCCACGTTTTTATGAGCAATCGTCTGGATCGATTCAAATTGATGGTATTGATACGAAAGATATGACGCTATCTTCACTTCGTAAGCAGATTGGAATTGTGCAGCAAGATGTGTTCTTATTCTCTGGAACGATTCGTGAAAATATCGCTTACGGAAATTTAAAGGCGTCAGAAGCCGAAATTTGGCAGGCAGTAAAACGTGCGCAGTTAGAAGACTTAATTTACTCACAACCAGACGGTTTAGATACTGTTATTGGTGAGCGCGGCGTGAAACTTTCTGGTGGACAGAAGCAGCGTCTAGCGATTGCTCGTATGTTCTTGAAAAACCCGCCAATTTTAATATTAGATGAAGCGACTTCTGCATTAGATACAGAGACGGAACTAGCGATTCAAAAATCACTTGCTGAACTATCTGTCGGTCGTACAACATTAGTTATCGCTCACAGACTTGCAACGATTAAAAATGCAGATCGTATCGTTGTTGTAAATAAAGATGGTATTGCAGAACAAGGTTCCCATGATGAATTAATTGAGCAAGGCGGAGGATACAGCAGGTTATACGAAGCTCAGTTTAGTTCATAAATATAATTTGTACTGAATTAGTGCACCATAAGTAGGTAAAAATCTCATATGGGAGGCTATAAAGTATGATTGTAACAACAACGTCTACAATTCAAGGGAAAGAAATTATTGAGTATATCGATATCGTCAATGGAGAAGCGATTATGGGTGCGAATATCGTTCGCGACCTTTTTGCCTCCGTCCGTGACGTTGTCGGCGGTCGTGCTGGCGCTTATGAAAGTAAATTAAAAGAAGCGCGCGACATTGCAATGGAAGAGATGAAAACTTTTGCAAGACAAAAAAATGCAAATGCAATTGTAGGTATCGACGTGGATTACGAAGTAGTTCGCGAAGGGATGCTAATGGTTGCAGTGAGCGGGACTGCTGTCCGTATATAAAGTAAAAAGCCGTGCTGGTGCACGGCTTTTTTGTTATCATGTCGAAGCTTCAATATTTCTTGGGAAATGTGGAAGGCCTTGTCGACATATAGGGAAGACATTAGAGCGCTTCTTTACATTTTCGGATTTGAACTAATAATGTTTCGTATTCTTGTTCGAGAGATGGAATGTCATCGTGATGATTTGGTATGGAAATTCGGCCGATGATTTCTGTTAATTTTGTTTGTAATCGTAATAATTCTTGTTCAGTAACGTTTACAGAATCCTCGGTTGTTCTTTTTGTGTATTGCTCGTAATTACCGTGGAATACCCTTGGTTCACTCTCATCTACTTGTAGAATATGGTCTGCAACAGAGCGAATAAAGGCACGGTCATGGCTAATGAAAAGTATTGTGCCAGGGTATTCTTGTAACATGATTTCTAATTCTTCTTGCGTCGCTAAGTCCAAATAGTTTGTCGGTTCATCGAGCAAAAGCATATTATAGTTTCCTAAAAATACTTTTGCGAGTGCAACCTTCATTCGTTCACCACCGCTTAGAACGTGCACAGGTTTATGAACATCTTCACGGCGGAATAGGAGCCTTGCAAGTATTGTTCGAACGAACGATTCAGTATAATTTGTTTCTTCTAGAACGTTTTCTAAAATGGTTTTATCTGTTTTTAAAATTGATAATGTTTGTTCAAAGTATCCAATTTTACAACTTTTCGAAAGCTGAATGCCACGCTCGTTGGCGAGAAGCATGTTGAACAAAGTTGTTTTGCCGCTTCCGTTTGCACCTAGAATAGCAAGCTTTGCCCCAGGAGCAATAGTTCCATTCATATTTTTAAATAGTGTGCGTTCACCTATCTTTTTCGCTGCTTTATTAAACTGTACTGCCACTTTACTATGAATGGGTGTATGATATTGCACGTCAAACTGAGCCTGAGAAAGATCTTTTGGTTTTTCTTTCTTTTCTAGTTTTTCGAGACGTGTTTCTAATGCCTTTGTTGCTTTGCTAACCTGTTCTTGCCCATGAGCCCCGCTTAACTTATAAAGTTTAGATTCAGATGAACTGAACCGAGTTGGGATTTTTGTCATGTTGGAAGCACGTTGTTTTCTTTGTAAAATGGATTGCTCTAAACGATTTTTTTCTTGTATATATTGCTCATACTCTGCTTGTTTTTGTATTCGTTCACGTTCTTTTTGTTTTCGATAGTTCGAATAATTCCCTTTATACTCTTGAATCGTACCGTCTTCAATTTCAATGATTTTTGTACATATATTATCTAGAAAATCACGGTCATGCGATATTAAAACAAGTGCCCCTTTATAAGATAAAAGTGCCTTTTCTAATTGCTCTGTACCGAACATATCTAAGTGGCTTGTTGGTTCATCAGCGAATAAAATGCCTGCATCTTGTTCGAGAGCATGGGCAATCTTTAGTCGCATTCGTTCACCACCGCTCATTGCATCTGTAACGTTTGAAATACTCCATTTTCCCTTTGCGAGAGAAGAAGCGGTTTCCGGTAGGTCCTCGCTAAGCTGAGGAATGATGCTGATAGAACTATGATGAGTTACTATGCCTTTATCAGCGTCTATTTCTTTACTTAATATTTGTAATAACGTAGATTTACCAGCTCCGTTAACACCGACAATTCCTATACGGTCCTGTGCTTGAATTTCCAGTGATGATAACGTAAATAGTGTGTGATTACCAAAGCTCTTTCCAATATTACGTGCGAATAAAATAGTCATAAAAAAACCTCCCTAGTTTCACTAGAGAGGATAAACGTCGCCCTTGCATGTAAAAAATCGTACATAAATAAACGATTTTTTTACATGATCGTTTCGAAAGAAAGTATCGACAAATGGACAGACTAATCCCCTGCTAGTTTTCATCATTTTTTGTTCACTATTTGTGATGGATGAAATAAATAAGAGAATTAGAACTTCATTGGTCAAAGTACCTTCCTTTCATAATATTACTTTTATTGTATGCGCATACAAAACAGTTTGTCAAACTTATTTCTGTTTATGATTTTTGATTTTATCTAGTCCATTCGCATCCCAAATAATATCCCCTTTAAATGAAGAACTAACAAAATCAAAGATGGGTAATAAGCAGTAATGTATTTCACTCCTTTTACATGTATTGTAAACTTTCACACTAATATAAAGGTCAATGCTGTTTTTTCGTAAAAGAATCTACATGATTTAAAAACACTTGAATAGCTTTAGATGGAATAAAATATTTGCCGCGCACGATGGAGAATGGACGGATGAGTTGTTCATTCGGAACTTCAACGTGGAATAGCTCTTTTGCCAGTAACTCTTTCCGTACGGTCCAATCAGAAAGGATAGCGATGCCAAGTCCGGCACTAACTGCTTCCTTCACGCTTTGGATACTACTAAATGTAAAGAATCGTTTCATTTTCAAATGGTGTTGATGAATAAAGCGGTCGCTATAAGCGCGTGTACCAGAACCACTTTCTCTTAATACCCATACTTGATCTTGGAGTGTGCTTTCACTTATTTCATTTGTTTGGAGCAGTGGATGATTTGGCGGGACGACGAGCTTCATTTCATCTTGCATAAACGTTTCAACGTCAACGTCGGCGTATACGACTTGCCCTTCCACCAAGCCGATATCAATTTGATTAGAGCGAAGGCTTTGCAAAACATCTTCTGTATTTGAGATAAAAGTATGAACTTCGACGTGTGGATTTTCATTCGCATAGTTAGCCAGTATTTTGGGAAGTAAGTATTCACCAATTGTAAAACTAGCACCGATGCGAAGAGTTCCTGTTACAACGTTATGTAGTTCGTTAATCTCTTGCTTAGCATCTTCATAAAGAGAGAGCATTTGCTTTGCATGTATATATAATATGTTTCCAGCCTCCGTTACTTGAACGTGCTTCGGAGAGCGCTGAATAAGTGTAGTGCCAAATTCGTTTTCTAAGTTGCGTATATGCATACTTACGCCAGGCTGTGAAAGGTTTAATAATTCTGCTGCACGGGAGAAGTGTTTCTGTTCAACGACAGTAACAAAAATTTTTAAAATGTCTACGTTCATGTAATGGGTTCCTTTCGTTTTTCTTTCATCTTATCATAATTATTTCTGATGATAGAGATTCAATATTGGTATTAAACTTATTATAGAAACTCTCTTATAATGTAAGTAGAAAGAACATGCATGTTCCAATACGATTATTGGAGTGGTTCAAAGTGGAACAAACACTTGTTATACAAAAGAAGAAGGGTTATGGATTTTCGCAAGGAATTGGGATTACACTATTAATCGCAATTGCTGCGAAATATTTAGCAGAGCTTCCATTTTTAAATATTATGGGACAATTAGTAATTGCTATTCTAATTGGGATGGTTTGGCGTGCGGCAATTGGAGTTCCGCAAGAAGCGATAGCTGGAACGAACTTTGCGAGTAAGAAGTTACTTCGCTTCGGGATCATCTTACTTGGAATGCGATTAAATCTTGTTGATATTGCGAAGGCAGGGCCGAAAGTACTGGTCATCGCAGCGGTTGTTATTACATTTACGATTTTCGTTGTATATGGACTAACGAAAGTATTTAAAGTAGAGAAGAAGCTTGGAATTTTAACAGCGTGCGGAACAGCAATTTGCGGCGCGGCAGCGGTCGTGGCAATTGCACCGCAAGTGAAAGCGAAGGATGAGGAAACGGCAGTCGGCGCAGCGATTATTGCAATTTTAGGTACAATATTTACACTTATTTATACGCTATTGTACCCAGTGCTTGGCTTCTCACCGTACGGTTACGGTGTATTCTCAGGTGCGACGCTGCATGAAATCGCTCATGTCATCGCAGCTGCGGCGCCAGGAGGAAGCACGGCTGTAGATATCGCAGTTATCGTGAAGTTAACGCGCGTTGCAATGCTTGTGCCAGTAGCGATTTTAATTGGACTATGGTTTGGTAAGAGCGAAGGGAGCGAGGAAAAAAGATCGTGGCGCGACCTTCCAATACCATGGTTCATCTTCGGATTTTTAGCAATGAGTGCCGTGCATTCGCTCGGTATTATCCCAGAAGTTGTTGCCGGATACATTGTTGTCATTGCTTACATGCTTATCGCTATGGCGATGGCAGGACTTGGTTTAAATGTAGAGTTTAAAACGTTCCGTAAGTTAGGAAGTAAGGCGTTCGTGGCAGGGCTAATTGGTTCGGTTTTCCTTTCTATTCTTGGATACGTTCTTGTATATGCGTTAGGATTTATGTAGTAGGGCGGAGAAGCTGTTCCCAAAGGTATTTGGGAACAGCTTTTTCTTATGATTATAGGGCTATGGATGTTGGTAAGTTGATATATTAAAAAAATCGCTGATATAAATTGAATTACGCCTGTACTTTGTTAGAGAAGGTGCCGTAGTGAAATGTTTTTCTAAAATTTGTAAAGATATCTTTACTTGCAACTGGAAAATATTTATAATTAACGTAAAGATATCTTTACTTTCGAAGGTGGAGCCTATGGGTGTGAAAAATAAAATAAAAGAGTTAAGAAAGCAAAATCATATAACGCAAGTTGAAATGGCGAAGGCGATGCAGGTGACGCGGCAGACAATTGTGGCGATTGAAAACCATCATTATAACCCGAGTTTAGAGTTATCCTTAAAAATCGCTAAATATTTTGAGGTGAAGGTGGAAGAAATATTTACGCTAGAGTAAGGGGAGAAAAATGGACGATACTAAAAAGTTATTGATTGGTGCGACTATTGGATTGTTTTTGGGAGACATTGTAGTTCATATTATGAATCCGGCTATACCAATTTTACCGCTCGTAGTGAGTAACGTTTTAGCAATTGTATTTTTGATAGTGTATACGTATTACAAAAAGCGTAAGTACAAAAAAGAAGAACTCCCTGATATAGATGAGCGAGTAAATGAAAATATAAAAAAGCATGTAAACGTCTCATTTGTATTCGCATTTCTGTTGCTTATTGTTTATATTGTTGCGAGTAAAGCAATAGGCAGGGTTGTTATACCTGTGCAAGAGATACTTATAATATGTAGTTCCTTATTTGCAGGTAGTCTCATCATAGGAGTTATGGTAGGAAAACGAGCATAGCGATAGGAGAAATGAAAAAATGCAGGATGAGTTTGAGAGATTCCAGTCAGATAAAGCGTTTAAATATGTAGGATTATTTTTTACGATTAGTTTAGCTGTGTGGAGTTTGTACAATTTAATAGTTTACGGAAGTGCTGGTATGCCGTTTGTATTATTTGTACTAGGGCAGTTTGTTTATTTCTTTGTGAACTATTGGCCGAAATGGAAATATAGAAATCAAAAAGAGGTTGATCATGTATGAGTAAGCAAGATGTTATAAGGTTTATGGGAAGTTTATTTTTAGCGGGTCTTATTTTAAATGCGAGCTTAATAATGTTAAGTATTTCGTGGGGAACTATTTTCGTATCGAATGTAGCGCTAGTCATTTTATATGGTATTGCGGAATATAGAGAACAGAAGCGTTTGAAAGAAGAGGGAGTACCGTCGATTGATGAGCGAGTTGTGAACAAGATGAAGTCATATTTTACGATTAGTATGACAAGCTTCGTGTTCTTGTTCATTATGTATCTTTGTGTAAATAAGTATTTAGATAGGCAAGCAGTACATGTAAATGAGTTATTATATATTGCTATTTTTGGTTTATTAATAAGTATGGCATCGACGGGTGTGTTAGCAACAAGGAATAGATAGAAAAAGGGGAACTGGGATGGGATTACCGGTATTATGTGTCGCTACGGCTATTTTTGCTTTGTTTTGGGGAATGCAGAACTTCTCTCGTAATCCAGTACCGAGTATTTGTATTATGCTTAGTACTGTAGGTTTATCATATTATTTATTAGTTTCAGCTCATTATCATAAAACAGCAACGAGTGTTGTTGTTGGAGCACTTATTTTATTTTGTGGACGCGCTGTACAAAAAGGATTATTTCCGTAAAAGCTGTTTATACGAAGAGTATAAACAGCTTTTTGTATTTTTTTTACAAAAGGCTTGAAAGTGACGCAACGTCATCTTTTATAATGAAGGAGAAGAGGTGATGGTAGTGATTTCAATACAACAATTGACGAAAGAAACAGGGGTAACCGTACGTACATTACGTTATTATGATCAGATAGATTTATTAAAGCCGAGCGGGAAAACAGAAGGTGGGCATCGTTTATATAGTGAAGCTGACGTAATACGTTTGCAACAGATTTTATTTTTAAAGGAAATGGGATTTTCATTAAAAGAGTCTGCGAATATGTTAGTAAAAGGTGAGCTTAATTTAAAGGATTCGCTTGAAAAACAACTTCGGTTTGTACAGGAAGAACAAAAGAAATTCAATCAAATGGAGCGTGTTTTACAAGCTGTTGTTTATTCGGTAGATGTAGAGGGAGAACTTGATTGGAAAGTTATGTTTGAACTAATTCAGCTTTCGAAACAGTCGTCTCGTATACGTGAAATATTTCAAAATGAAGTATTTTCAAAGGAAGAACAAAAATTGCTTCATAATTTGCCGAATATGAGTGAAGAAGATCCGAATGTTTTAGAGTGGGTAGATTTATTAAAGCAATTACGTACTTTTATGAAAGACGGCAAAGAAGTCGCAAGTGATGAGGTACAAAGAGCAACGAAGAGATTAATGCATAAGTGTTTAGAAATGGCCAATGGTGATGAAGCATTTTTAGATAAGTTATGGGAAGTTAGAAAATCGAAGGAAGATTCACAGAAAATGAGCATGTATCCAATCGAAGAAGAACTTTTATTATATATGGATGAAGCTTTTCGTATATATGATGAAAAGGAGAAGGGTAAATGAGTATACTCGCAGAATATCGTTGGTATTTTTTAATTGGGGCAGAGATTGTATTTTGGTTATCGGCTATCGGTTTCTTTTTACTCCGTTACGGATTCCGTTTGAAGAAGGCGAGCTTTATTATGGGGATTGTACTCCTCGTAAATGAAGTGTTCATTTTAACCTTAGGGGTAGTGGACTATTATCAAACAGGAAAGTTCTCTAACTTTCAAATCATTACGGTAATTATTTTATTGTATGCAGTTTTCTACGGGAAAAAGGATTTGAAGAAGCTTGATATATTTGCGCAAAAGCTGGTTGCGAAATGGCGGAATGAACCAGCACCTATTATGGAAGAACAAGTAGAATTAACAGGTATGGCCTATGCGAAGCAGGAAATAAAAAATTGGGTATTACATCTTGTTTTATTTGTTGTTGTGCATATTTTCTTTTTCTTCTTATATGGGTTTGTACCGTTTGAACAGTGGGGGAACTGGCTAGAAACGGGAATTGTTTTAAATAAAGCAGCGAGTCGTATTAGCCAAGTTTGGGCGATTATACTGTTAGTGGATACAGTTATTTCATTTTCATATGTTCTTTTCCCGAAGAAGGAAAAAGGAAAAGAGAAGCTACTTTCGTAGAGGAAAGTAGCTTTTGCAGTATACAAATGATTTTTATAGGAGCGGATGACAATAGGAAAAAGAAGTCGTTTTATATGCCTATTTTTCTTTAGTTTAGTAGCATGCTCACAACCTAACATTGAAGTTGATAGGAAGAATGATGTCATTGTAAAGAGAGCAGGAATTTCCAATCTAGATAAATTCGAAAAGTTCGTTTTGAATGTGGTCCAAGGGGAAGTTGATAAAATAAGAATTGTACAGTATACCCATGAAGGTGACCCAATCTTTCAAACGTTAGAGCATATTGAGAACGATATACTTTATGTGTTAGATAATAGAAAAGACCAATTTGCTGCTGAGGATAAAGGGTTATATAAAGATAGCTGTAAAAGGATTGTTAAAGAGCAGCGCGAATCACAAACGGCTTATAGGTTAATAGACTGTGTGAATGAAAATGGGCGCAATGGATATGATTTATTATATGTACCTAAAAAATAGAGTTAGTAGAGGAAGGAAGTTTTTACGCCTTCCTTTTTCTATGTATATATTGTCGAAAATTTTACCGAATATCTGTTCGTTTTCTTGGTTTTTTTATGGGCATTCGTGGTAAAATGGGAATACAGATTTTTTACGAGGAGGTCGGTTTTGTTTGGAACATCAATTTGAAATTATCTCAGCGTATTCCCCGCAAGGTGATCAGCCGGTAGCTATAGAGAAGCTTGTAGAGGGAATTAATAGTGGGAAGAAAAAGCAAGTGTTGCTTGGAGCGACAGGAACGGGTAAGACATTTACGATTTCAAATGTCATTAAAGAAGTGCAGAAGCCAACACTTGTCATGGCTCATAATAAAACGTTAGCAGGACAGTTATATAGTGAGCTGAAAGATTTTTTTCCGAATAATGCAGTTGAATATTTTGTTAGTTATTACGATTATTATCAGCCAGAAGCGTATGTGCCGCAAACAGATACGTTTATTGAAAAAGATGCGCAGATTAATGATGAAATCGATAAATTACGTCACTCAGCAACATCTGCACTATTTGAACGGGATGATGTGATTATTGTTGCGAGTGTTTCGTGTATATATGGTTTAGGTTCTCCAGAAGAATACCGCGAGTTAGTTGTTTCACTTCGAGTTGGTATGGAAAAGGACCGCAATCAATTGCTTCGTGAACTTGTTGATGTACAGTATGGACGTAATGACATTGATTTCAAGCGTGGTACATTCCGTGTGCGCGGAGATGTAGTTGAAATCTTCCCAGCATCACTTGATGAGCATTGTATTCGAATTGAGTTTTTCGGCGACGAAATTGATCGTATTCGCGAAGTAAATGCGTTAACAGGTGAAGTATTAGCAGAACGTGATCATGTAGCAATCTTCCCAGCATCTCACTTCGTTACACGTGAAGAAAAGATGAAGGTCGCTATTGAAAATATCGAAAAAGAATTAGAAGAGCGTTTAAAGGAATTAAATGATAATGGCAAGTTGTTAGAAGCGCAGCGTATAGAGCAGCGAACACGTTATGATTTAGAAATGATGCGTGAGATGGGCTTTTGTTCAGGGATTGAAAACTACTCCCGTCATTTAACGCTTCGTCCAGCGGGTGCAACGCCGTATACGTTATTAGACTATTTCCCAGAAGATTTCTTAATCGTTATGGATGAGTCACACGTATCCGTGCCACAAGTAAGAGCGATGTATAACGGGGACCAAGCACGTAAGCAAGTGCTTGTGGATCATGGATTCCGTTTGCCATCAGCTTTAGATAATAGACCACTTACGTTTGATGAGTTTGAAGAGAAAACGAATCAAGTTATTTACGTTTCGGCAACGCCAGGACCGTATGAGTTAGAGCAGTCACCAGAAGTAATAGAACAAATTATTCGCCCAACAGGGCTTTTAGATCCACCAATTGATATACGTCCAATTGAAGGACAAATTGATGATTTATTAGGAGAAATTCAAGATCGCATTGCAAAAAATGAACGTGTATTAATTACGACTTTAACGAAGAAGATGTCAGAGGATTTAACGGATTACTTAAAAGATGTAGGAATTAAAGTGAACTATCTTCACTCTGAAATTAAAACGTTAGAACGTATTGAAATTATCCGTGACCTTCGCCTTGGTAAGTTTGATGTACTTGTCGGTATTAACTTATTACGAGAAGGATTAGATATTCCAGAAGTATCACTTGTAGCTATTTTAGATGCTGATAAGGAAGGGTTCTTGCGTTCAGAGCGTTCATTAATTCAAACAATCGGTCGTGCAGCGCGTAATGAAAACGGACGCGTAATTATGTACGCAGATCGTATAACGAGATCGATGGGAATTGCGATTGAAGAAACGCAGCGTCGTCGTATGATACAAGAAGCTTACAATGAAGAGCATGGTATTACGCCGAAAACGATTCAAAAAGGCGTTCGTGATGTTATACGTGCAACGACAGCTGCTGAAGAACCAGAAACGTATGAAGCAGCGCCAGCTAAGAAGATGACGAAAAAAGAGCGTGAAAAGACAATTGCGAAGATGGAAGCAGAGATGAAAGAAGCAGCAAAAGCGTTAGATTTCGAGCGTGCAGCTGAGTTAAGAGATTTACTATTAGAATTAAAAGCGGAAGGGTGAACAGAGTGAGCATGAGCAAGGATTTTATTGTTGTAAAAGGTGCTAGAGCACATAACTTAAAAAATATTGATGTAACCATTCCGAGAAATCAGCTTGTTGTTGTGACGGGATTGTCTGGTTCAGGGAAATCATCATTAGCGTTTGATACGATTTATGCAGAAGGGCAGCGCAGATACGTAGAATCGTTATCTGCGTATGCGCGTCAGTTTTTAGGACAAATGGATAAGCCGGATGTAGATACGATTGAAGGATTGTCACCAGCGATTTCAATCGATCAAAAAACAACGAGTCGTAATCCACGTTCAACTGTCGGAACGGTAACGGAGATTTATGATTATTTACGTTTATTATTTGCGCGAATTGGTACGCCAATTTGTCCGAATCATGGCATTGAAATTACATCACAAACAGTAGAGCAGATGGTAGATCGTGTACTTGAATATCCTGAGCGTACGAAATTACAAGTGTTAGCTCCTATCGTTTCTGGGCGTAAAGGTGCACATGTGAAAGTGCTTGAAGATATTAAGAAGCAAGGATATGTTCGTGTACGTGTTGATGGTGAAATGCTGGATGTGTCTGAAGATATTGCGTTAGATAAAAACAAGAAGCATTCCATTGAAGTTGTAATTGACCGTATTGTTGTAAAAGAAGGGATTGCAAGCCGTCTTGCGGATTCTCTCGAAAGTGCACTAAAACTTGGCGGGGGCCGAGTGTTAATTGATGTAATGGGAGAAGAGGAACTTCTGTTTAGTGAACATCATGCTTGTCCGCATTGTGGTTTTTCAATTGGAGAATTAGAGCCGCGCATGTTCTCATTTAATAGTCCATTCGGAGCATGTCCTTCTTGTGATGGACTTGGTTCAAAGCTAGAGGTAGATTTAGAACTTGTTATTCCGAACTGGGATTTATCATTAAATGAACATGCGATTGCTCCGTGGGAACCGACAAGCTCACAATATTATCCACAGCTTTTACAATCTGTATGTAATCATTACGGCGTTGATATGGATATGCCTGTGAAAGATATACCGAAAGATTTATTTGATAAAGTGTTGTACGGAAGCGGAGAAGAGAAGGTTTATTTCCGCTATGTAAATGAATTTGGTCAAGTAAAGGAAAATGAGATTTTATTTGAAGGTGTTATTCCAAATATCGAACGTCGTTATCGTGAAACGAGTTCTGATTATGTTCGCGAGCAAATGGAGAAATATATGGCAGAGCAAGCTTGTCCGAAGTGTAAAGGTGGACGCTTAAAGCCTGAGAGTTTAGCTGTTTTCGTTGGTGATAAAACGATTGCTGACGTAACGAAGTATTCTGTTCAAGAAGTACAGGAATTCTTCTCAAATGTAGAGCTAACGGAGAAACAACAAAAAATTGCTCATTTAATTTTAAGAGAAATTCAGGAGCGCGTTGGGTTCTTAGTAAACGTTGGTTTAGACTATTTAACGTTAAGTCGTGCCGCAGGAACTTTATCAGGTGGTGAGGCGCAGCGTATTCGTTTAGCGACACAAATCGGTTCTCGTCTTACTGGCGTACTGTACATTCTTGATGAGCCTTCAATCGGTTTACATCAGCGCGATAACGATCGTCTTATTCGTACATTGCAAGAAATGCGCGATTTAGGAAATACGTTAATTGTCGTTGAGCATGATGAAGACACGATGATGGCTGCTGATTATTTACTTGATATCGGACCTGGTGCAGGTATTCATGGTGGTCAAGTTGTGTCAGCAGGTACACCAGCTGAAGTGATGCAAGATGAGAATTCGCTAACAGGGAAGTATTTAAGCGGTA
The DNA here is from genome assembly GCF_007678085.1 of Bacillus cereus. Lineage (GTDB taxonomy): Bacteria > Bacillota > Bacilli > Bacillales > Bacillaceae_G > Bacillus_A > Bacillus_A cereus_BE. The sequence goes on from NZ_VEDW01000005.1 coordinate 355,003, forward strand.
AAGAGTTTATTCCGGTTCCACTTGAAAGACGTAAAGGTGACGGACGTAAAGTGGAGATCGTTGGAGCAAAAGAGAATAACTTAAAGAATGCGAAGATGTCATTCCCGCTTGGTACGTTTGTAGCGGTAACGGGTGTATCTGGATCAGGTAAAAGTACGATGATTAACGAAGTACTATATAAATCGTTAGCACAAAAATTATATAAAGCGAAAGCGAAGCCAGGTACGCATAAAGAGATTAAAGGTCTTGAACATTTAGATAAGGTAATCGATATTGATCAATCGCCAATCGGTCGTACACCGCGTTCTAATCCAGCGACGTATACAGGTGTGTTCGATGATATTCGTGATGTGTTTGCGCAAACGAATGAAGCGAAAGTGCGTGGATATCAAAAAGGACGTTTCAGCTTTAATGTAAAAGGTGGACGTTGTGAAGCGTGCCGTGGTGATGGAATTATTAAAATCGAAATGCACTTCTTACCAGACGTATACGTTCCGTGTGAAGTTTGTCATGGTAAACGTTATAACCGTGAAACGTTAGAAGTGAAATATAAAGATAAAAACATTTCTGAAGTGTTAGGGATGACAATTGAAGATGGAGTAGAATTCTTCGCTAATATCCCAAAAATTAAGCGTAAACTTCAAACGCTTGTAGATGTAGGGCTTGGTTATATGAAATTAGGACAGCCGGCTACGACGTTATCTGGTGGTGAAGCGCAGCGCGTGAAGCTAGCTTCTGAATTACACCGTCGTTCTACTGGGCGAACGTTATATATTTTAGATGAGCCAACGACTGGTTTACATGCACATGATATCGCGCGTCTTCTAGAAGTGCTGCAACGTCTTGTTGAGAGTGGTGAGACGGTGCTTGTAATTGAACATAATTTAGATGTAATTAAAACAGCTGATTATATTGTTGACCTTGGGCCAGAGGGCGGAGACAAAGGTGGACAAATCGTTGCCTCAGGAACGCCAGAGCAAGTAGTGAAAGAAGAGCGCTCGTATACAGGTAAGTATTTAAAAGAGATTTTAAATCGTGATAAAGCAAGAATGAAAGAGAAAATAAAAGAAGTAGAGTTATCACAATAAGTGTATTATTAAAAACCGAGTGGAAATACCACTCGGTTTTTCGTTCATAGGGGGAGAAAATGGAGTTTACCCCGCATTAACGGGCAGTAAGATCCCCACCTCAAAATTCAGCGGAAGCAAAGAAGTTAGGTGGGTGATCAACTGCCCGTAAAAGCCCGATTGGTTCAACTAATAATCAGTGGGAGATGAACAAAACCCCCACTGATTAAAGTTTCACTTTACAGATGTTTTAAGAAAGAAAAACATGAAGGTAAGAGAGTTTCAAAGTTGGGGTGTTTATTTTCGCAAGCGCTGGGAGGATAACTTTGTAAATCATTTAAGTGATGAGGAAAAGGAAGACATCTTTCTGTATGATGATAAGTATGCATGTGGTTTTCTTTGGCACATATTTAGTTATGAGAAAAAGAAGTGTTTAGAGGGTGAAGAAGCGGAGAACGCATTTCATAATGAAGTGAAAAAGAATTGTTACATATTCTATCAACATTGTGAGGAAGTCATACTAATAACGGATGCCAGTTTACTACATATGGATGATATATTACGGGAGACGTATGATGCGTATAAAGGCGATATTTATATTGTAGATAAAGAGTTCACTTGGACTTTTGTAAAAACTCATGAACACAGATGGTATGGCCCTTATTTTGTGAGGAAATGTTAGTAGGTATACAAGTATGAAGGATAGAATAAGTTGGTATAAGTGTGTATAGGATACTTGCGTTTATTATCTATTAGCGTATGATGAAATATATATGTCAAAAGGATGTGTAAGAAAATGAGATGGATTGTATCACTTCTTGTAAATAGCGTTGTGTTAATCGCTGTATCGGGACTTTTAAAAGGGATTGCACCAGACGCATTTTACATAGCAAATATACAAACTGCAATTATTGCGAGTATTATCTTAGCTGTTTTAAATGTATTCGTAAAACCGTTATTAATTTTAATTACGTTACCAATTACTGTTGTAACTTTCGGGTTCTTCTTAATTGTTATTAATGCGATTACGTTAAAAATGACAGACTCATTATTAGGGGATGCATTTAATATATCAGGATTTGGTGTGGCAATAGTTGCGGCAATTTGTATTTCAATTTTTAATATGATTATTGAAAAGGCAATTGTGGAACCTTTATATGAAAAAAAGAGAAAATGACAAAAAGAAAAACATTTCATGATGTGTATGAAATGTTTTTTTCTATTTATTAGAAACCGTATTTCTTGTTTCCAGAAAAAAATGGTACAATATCCGGTAGAATGGAATTTTACATCAAATGAGACTGAACCCGCAGCGGAGTGGAGGTTTATACATATGCCGAAAGTAAGGACAAAAGATTTAATTGAACAATTTCAATTGGAGTTAATTAGTGGTGAAGAAGGAATTCATCGTCCGATTGATACAAGTGATTTATCACGACCTGGAATTGAAATGGCAGGATTTTTTACATATTATCCAGCTGATCGCGTACAGCTTCTTGGAAAGACGGAGCTTACGTTCTTTGACACGTTAACGTCAGAGCAAAAGCAAGAGAGAATGAAAGCGCTTTGTACTGAGGAGACGCCGTGTATTATTGTAACTCGTAACCAAGATGTACCAGATGAGTTACTGCAAGCATCGCGTGAATCAGGTATGCCTTTATTACGTTCTTCTCAAACGACAACAAGATTATCAAGTCGTTTAACAAATTATTTAGAAGGTAAGTTAGCACCAACAACAGCTGTACATGGTGTGTTAGTAGATATTTACGGTGTTGGTGTTTTAATTACAGGTCAAAGTGGTGTCGGTAAAAGTGAGACAGCTCTTGAGCTTGTAAAACGTGGTCATCGCCTTGTTGCGGATGATAGTGTAGAAATTCGCCAAGAAGATGAAGACATGTTAGTTGGAAGCTCGCCAGATTTAATTGAGCATTTATTAGAAATTCGTGGTCTAGGTATCATTAACGTTATGACGTTATTCGGTGCAGGGGCAGTGCGAAATTATAAGCGTATTACACTTGTTATTAATCTTGAAATTTGGGATCAAAAGAAAAATTACGATCGCTTAGGTCTTGATGAAGAGAAGATGAAGATTATTGATACAGAACTTACGAAGATTACACTTCCAGTTCGTCCTGGTCGAAACTTGGCTGTTATTATTGAAGTGGCAGCGATGAACTTCCGTTTAAAACGTATGGGAGTTAATGCAGCACAACAGTTCTCTGAACGATTAATGAGTGCGATTGAGTTAGGGAATCAGGAGTAAACTTTGGAGAGGGAGGTCATACATATGCTGTTAGGTTCTGTACCACAGCTTGACCGCGTAGCGATCCAACTTGGGCCGTTTCCTGTTTATTGGTACGGGATTATTATCGGTACAGGTGTGCTATTAGGTCTTTGGCTAGCAACTCGCGAGGGAGAAAGGCTAGGTATTCCAAAAGATACATTTGTTGACCTTGTATTAATTGCAGTACCAATCGCTATTCTATTTGCGAGAATGTACTACGTTATTTTTGAATGGGAATATTACGCGCAAAACCCGAGTCAAATTATTAATATTCGTCAAGGTGGCTTGGCGATTCATGGTGGTTTAATCGGGGCTGTTATTACAGGGATTCTTTTTGCGAAACGCCGCGGGGTTTCATTCTGGAAGTTGGCTGATATTGCTGCGCCAAGTATTTTACTAGGACAAGCAATTGGCCGATGGGGAAACTTTATGAACCAAGAGGCACATGGTGATGAGGTAACAAGACAGTTTTTAGAAGGCCTTCATTTACCAGATTTCATTATTAATCAAATGTATATTGAGGGTGTATACTATCATCCGACGTTTTTATATGAATCATTATGGAATTTTGCAGGTGTCATTTTATTACTTGCATTACGAAAAGTAAACTTACGCCGCGGGGAATTATTCTTCACATATTTAATTTGGTATTCAGTAGGGCGCTTCTTCGTAGAAGGCTTACGTACAGATAGTTTAATGCTAGGACCACTTCGTATCGCACAAGTAATGTCAATTGGACTTGTTGTTATTTCTATTATTTTCATTATTGTGAGACGGAAAATGGGGCAAGCTGATAAAAGATATTCGGAAAATTAGAGAAAAGTAGCATCTTATTATAAGGTGCTGCTTCTTTCATATTCAGGAAAGAGAAAGGACTAAGGCAATGAGAATAAATACAGTGTTATTTGATTTAGATGGAACTTTAATTAATACAAACGAACTTATTATTTCTTCTTTTTTACATGTGTTACATACATATTATCCAAATCAATATAAGCGTGAAGATGTATTGCCATTTATCGGTCCGTCTTTACATGATACTTTCAGCAAGATTGATGAAAGTAAGGTTGAAGAGATGATTACATGTTATCGTCAATTTAACCATGATCATCACGATGAATTAGTAGAAGAATATGAAACTGTATATGAAACAGTTCAAGAGTTGAAGAAGCAAGGATATAAAGTGGGGATTGTTACAACGAAAGCGAGACAAACTGTTGAGATGGGATTAAAGTTGTCACAGCTTGATGAATTTTTTGATGTTGTTGTGACAATTGATGATGTAGAGCATGTGAAACCACATCCAGAGCCACTTCAAAAAGCGCTTGAGTTATTAGGTGCGAAACCGGAAGAAGCATTGATGGTTGGGGATAACCATCATGATATTGTTGGCGGACAAAATGCGGGTACGAAAACAGCTGCTGTTTCATGGACATTGAAAGGTAGAGCATATTTAGAGGCTTACAAGCCGGACTTTATGCTAGATAAAATGAGTGATTTGCTACCAATTTTGTCTGATATGAACCGTTCATAAAGTTCCAAGTAAGTTAGTAGGGGAGTCCCCTACTAACTTACAGTTTCACTTTTTAGTAGAGGAGCGAGCTAATTGCGACGGACAACGGGCTATCCTGTTTCAGGAGAAAATTCATTATGGAATGTGTATAAAACAGTGTCCTTTTGGAAGGTAATGAAGAATTTTATTATTATCCAAATTGCTCGTTATACACCATTTTTATCCGTCAAGAATTGGTTGTACCGCACATTTTTACGGATGAAAGTCGGAAAGAAAACATCGTTCGCGCTTATGGTAATGCCGGACATTATGTTCCCAGAAAAGATAACTGTGGGAGAGAATTCGATTATCGGCTATAATACAACGCTTTTAGCACATGAATATTTAATTCGTGAATATCGACTTGGAGAGATCATCATAGGAAATGAAGTGATGATTGGAGCGAATACAACGATATTACCAGGTGTGAAAATTGGGGATGGCGCGATTGTTTCAGCTGGTACACTTGTTCATAAAGATGTCCCAAGTGGTACTTTCGTAGGTGGAAATCCAATGCGTGTTATTTATACGAAAGAAGAAATGGATGCTAGAGAAGGTTGATGCTAAAAATGTAACATTTCTCTTCTTTTTTAATGAATAAAAAGGAAATAATTGAGTATAATATACTGTTTTGTTTTTTACGGAATCGTTTATACTTATAGATAGAAGAATGTGTGAACGAAGAAAACAAAAAACTGGAGGATATATGGGGAAAAATCAAGGAATATATAAGGAGAACGGACAAGTTATCTCTTTTAATCAATTAGCGGACTTCTTTTATAAAAAAGGGATGAGGGCTTATAAAGGGCAAAAATTGCAAGATGCAATTAAATATTTTCGAAGAGCGGCACAAAGTGAGAAGGAGCCGTTTATTTTATGCCAATTAGCAACAGTATTATCTGAGGCTGGTGAATATCAAGAGTCGAATCAAATCTTCTTTAAGCTTGTTAGATCTAATCCAGAACTTGAACAGTGCTATTATTTTATTGCAAATAATTATGCATATATGGGGCTATTTCAGCAGGCGAAAAAGTATGCGGATCGCTATTTAGAAGTTGCAGAAGAGAAGGAATTTGTAGAAGATACATTAGAATTACTTGAAATTATGGAAGAAGAAGCGATGGGTGCGGAAGAAATTGAGGATGAAGATGATCTAATTGTTATGCAGGAAGAAGCGAATCGTTATATTCGTAATGGACAATTGGAAGAAGCAATTGCTACATTAGAAATTGTTACGAAAGATTATCCGGAATTTTGGTCGGGTCATAATAATTTAGCCATTGCACATTTTCAATCTGGTAATGTAGATAAGGCGCTGAAGTTAACGGAAATGATTTTAGAGAAAAATCCTGGTAATATACATGCGCTTTGTAATACGCTTATTTTTCTATATTCAATTGGAGAGCATAAACAAGTAGAAGCGTTAGCGGAGCAGTTAGTTTCAGTATATCCAATTTCATTTGAACATCGTTTGAAACTCGGAACGACACTTGCAACAATTGGTCATTTTGAACCTGCATATAAATGGTTCAAAGTATTAAAGCGTCAAGGATACGAGGGAGACGTTAGTTTTTATTATTGGTTTGCATATTCTGCTTATATGGTGAAAGATCAGCAAGTAGCTGAAAAAATGTGGCAACATGTTGTAGAATTGCACCCTGATAAAAAGGGAAAAGAGCCGTGGAATGCGCTGAATTTAGCGGATGAAGGACAAAACGTGTTATTTGAAGAATTACGAAAATCATTTCAGCAAAGTGCGACGCTAGAGGAACAAATGCTAGCTTTATATTTAATGAATGAATTATCAACGCCGGAGAAGGTGGGATTCTTCTTTGATGTAACGCAAGCGAAGAATGGTGTTCCAATCGTATCGCAACTTGCAAAATATTTCTTTTTACTTAATAGCCATAAGAGCATTCCGGCTGATTTACAGCAATTTGAACAGTGCGCACGAATTGCGGATTCTTTATATAATTATACGAAAAAAGATGATGAATTAATCGAAGAGTGTTTACAATTTTGGTTTTGTACGTTCATACGTTTATATACATCTGGGGCAGTTTTTACAAATGTGTACGGCTGGTCAGCTGCGGTTGAATATATTGTACGCAGTGAACAAGGAAATAAGATGACACAGTCGGAGCTTGGAGATGTATATAATGTATCTGTAGCGACTGTTCGAAAGTATGTGCAGGCTGTTAAGCGTACGCACACATAGGGTAAGCAAATCATTGGGAAAAAAATGATGCTAACAGTATAATGAGGGTAACTTAATTGTGTAGGAATGGATAGGAGTGAATAGTGTGTCAGAAGAAAAAATTTATGATGTCATTATTATTGGTGCAGGACCAGCTGGTATGACAGCTGCAGTATATACATCTCGTGCGAATTTAAGCACATTAATGCTTGAGCGTGGTATCCCAGGTGGCCAAATGGCAAACACAGAAGATGTAGAAAACTACCCAGGTTATGAGTCTATTTTAGGACCGGACTTATCAAATAAAATGTTCGAGCATGCGAAGAAATTTGGTGCTGAATATGCATACGGTGATGTGAAAGCAGTCATCGATGGTAAAGAATACAAAACAATTATTGCTGGTAAAAAAGAATATAAAGCACGTGCAATTATCGTTGCAAGCGGTGCAGAATATAAAAAAATTGGTGTGCCAGGCGAAGCAGAACTTGGCGGCCGCGGTGTATCATATTGCGCAGTATGTGATGGTGCGTTCTTTAAAGGAAAAGAACTTGTAGTTATTGGCGGCGGAGATTCTGCTGTTGAAGAAGGTGTGTTCTTAACACGCTTCGCATCGAAGGTAACAATTGTTCACCGTCGTGACACGCTTCGTGCACAGAAAATTTTACAAGATCGTGCTTTCCAAAACGAGAAAGTAGACTTCATTTGGAATCACACTATTAAAGAAATTAATGATGCAAATGGTAAAGTAGGAAGCGTAACACTTGTAGATGTAAACAGTGGAGAAGAGAAAGAAGTTAAAACTGACGGCGTATTCGTATACATCGGTATGTTACCATTATCAAAACCATTTGTTGAACTAGGTATTACAAATGAAAATGGTTACCTTGAAACAAACGAGCGTATGGAAACGAAAGTTCCAGGTATTTTCGCAGCTGGTGATGTTCGTGAAAAAATGCTACGTCAAATTGTAACTGCAACAGGTGATGGTAGTATCGCAGCACAAAGTGCACAACATTACGTAGAAGAATTATTAGAAGAACTAAAAACTGTATCAGAAAAATAAGGGATAACATACCTTTTGAGAAGAAAGCTACCGATAGGAGCTTTCTTCTTTTTTGTGTGAAAATGTCAAAGTTTTGTCAAAAAATATTAGGATTATAAGCTTTCTTATTGATATACTGGACTTTACGGAAAAATCACTATAAGAAATGAGGAATTTATTCAGTATGGAATGGCGTAATATATATCGTGGATTTTGTATGGGTGTTAGTGATTTAATTCCTGGTGTGAGCGGCGGTACAATCGCTGTTGTGTTAGGGATTTATGAACAATTACTTGCGGCAATTAGTGGATTCTTTAGTCGTGAATGGAAAAAACATTTAGGATTTTTAATTCCCCTTGCAGCTGGTGTGGCAGTAGCGTTTTTAACATTAAGCCACGTTATTAAATATTTACTTGCAAATCATTATGAACCGACTCAATTTTTCTTCCTAGGTTTAATTATTAGTATATTACCAATGTTAATGAGAGAAGCTGATGCAAAGTCTTCGTTTAAAGGTAAGCACATTGTGTTACTAATAGTTGCAGCAATTCTTGTTGCGATCACAGCTTTCTTTAAACCAGATAAGGCAGCAGATCCAATTACGACGTTAACAATTTTAAATGCAATTGGTTTGTTTTTCGCAGGATGGATGGCTAGTATGGCTATGTTGCTTCCTGGAATTAGCGGATCATTTATTTTATTAATTATTGGTGTGTATCCGACAGCAATCAATGCTTTAACTACACTGAACTTACCTTTAATCGTAGTTATCGGTGCCGGTGTTATGGTAGGGTTTGTTGTAAGTAGTAAAGGAATTAGTTTCTTATTAGATCGTTATAAAAGCATGACATTTGCGGCAATTATTGGACTTGTTATCGGCTCAATTGTAATTGTGTTCCCTGGTATTCCAACTGGAGGATTTTCAATTATAAGTTCAATTATTACCTTTATTTTAGGATTTGCGATTGTTACTTATTTCGGTAAGAAATAAGGACTTTAATCCCCTTGGCGATAAAAATCGTTAAGGGGATTTTTCATGCTATTCATTGAAAGTCTAGGCATTTACATTGCTTGTTATAGAAAGCTTTTTTAAAATTGTTGAGTAGCATATGCTTAGCGAAAGAGGACTGGCTCCTTCGTTGTAGCAAACTGTTTTTGATAGTATAATGAAATGAGTATGCAGTGAGAAATTTACTGCAAGTAGCTGAGGTGAAGAAACATGCAAAGAGTGACAAACTGTGTGTTAATTAGAGATAATGAAGTACTCTTACTCCAAAAACCTCGCCGAAATTGGTGGGTTGCACCAGGCGGGAAAATGGAGCGTGGTGAGACTGTAAGAGATTCCGTTGTTCGCGAGTATCGTGAAGAAACAGGTATTTATTTAAAGAACCCAGCGTTAAAGGGGGTCTTCACCTTTGTCATCCAAGAAGGTGATAAAGTTGTTTCTGAATGGATGATGTTCTCCTTCTTAGCGACAGATTTTGCAGGAGAAAACAAACTAGAGAGCGAAGAAGGCATCATTGGTTGGCATACATTTGATAAAATTGATGATCTAGCAATGGCACCAGGAGATTATCACATTATTGATTATTTAATTAAAGGGAATGGCATAATCTACGGTACATTTGTATATACCCCAGATTTTGAGTTGCTTTCATATCGATTAGATCCGAGTTAAACCGTCAAGGAGAGGATACGATGACAGAGAATAATGATATAAAAATGGTAATTATTACAGGAATGTCTGGAGCTGGAAAGACAGTAGCTTTACAAAGTTTTGAAGATTTAGGATATTTCTGTGTTGATAATTTACCACCGATGTTATTGCCAAAGTTTATTGAGCTTATGGCAGATTCAAAAGGAAAAATGAATAAAGTAGCACTCGGTGTTGATTTACGTGGCCGAGAGTTTTTCGAACATTTATGGGGAGCACTTGATGATTTATCAGAACGTACATGGATTATTCCTCATATTTTATTCTTAGATGCGAAAGATGGCACGCTTGTAACTCGTTATAAAGAAACGAGACGTTCGCATCCACTTGCACCAACTGGTTTGCCGTTAAAGGGAATCGAAATGGAGCGTAGCTTATTAACTGATATGAAGGCGCGAGCGAATATTGTGCTTGATACATCAGATTTAAAACCGAAAGAATTACGTGAAAAAATTGTTCATCTGTTTTCAACTGAAACTGAGCAAGCATTTCGTGTAAATGTTATGTCATTTGGATTTAAGTACGGTATTCCAATTGATGCAGATTTAGTATTTGATGTTCGTTTTTTACCAAATCCATATTACATTCCACATATGAAGCCGTTAACAGGACTAGATGAGGAAGTTTCATCGTATGTGCTGAAATTTAATGAGACACATAAGTTTTTAGAGAAATTGACGGATCTTATTACTTTCATGCTGCCTCATTATAAAAGAGAAGGCAAGAGTCAACTTGTAATTGCAATTGGATGTACAGGTGGACAGCATCGTTCTGTTACGCTTACAGAATACCTTGGGAAACATTTGAAACCAGAGTATAGCGTTCATGTATCTCATCGTGATGTGGAGAAGAGAAAGGGCCATTAAGGGATGAAAAAAGAGAGAAAGCCTAAAATTGTTATCATGGGAGGCGGCACTGGACTCTCTGTTTTATTACGAGGATTAAAACAATATCCGGTGGATATTACAGCAGTTGTTACAATCGCTGATGATGGTGGCAGTTCAGGTAGATTACGTGATGAGCTAGAAATTCCACCCCCAGGTGACATTCGTAACGTACTTGTTGCGTTATCAGATGTAGAGCCGCTGGTGGAAGCTTTATTTCAGCATCGTTTCACAACGGGAGATGGGCTGAAAGGTCATGCGTTAGGAAATTTACTATTGGCAGGTATGACCTCGATTACAGGAGATTTTTTTCATGCGATTACGGAAACGAGTAAAGTATTAAACGTCAGAGGACGTGTGTTACCGGCAGCGAACCAAAGTGCGGTACTTCATGCGGAACTAGAAGATGGAGAAATTGTAACAGGTGAATCAAAGATTCCTTATTACGGAAAGAAGATTAACCGTGTCTTTTTAACTCCAGAAGATGTAGAGCCGTTACATGAAACGTTGGCTGAGATTAAGCGGGCTGATTTACTTGTTTTCGGTCCAGGAAGTTTGTATACGAGTATATTACCGAATTTAGTTGTTAACAAAATCGGGGACGCTGTTCTTGCTGCAAAAGCGAAGAAGGTATATGTGTGTAATGTTATGACACAAGCTGGTGAAACGATGGGATATACTGCGTTTGACCATGTGCAGGCGTTACATGATCATTTAGGTAAGCCATTTATCGATACTGCAATTGTAAATAACCGTGATATTCCTTGTGAATTACGTCAGTTATATGAGGAAGAAATGTCAGCACCAGTTATAGTAGATGAAGAGCGTTTTACTGAAAACAATATTGATGTCATTCAAGATCAATTAGCGAAGTATGATGATCGTGTTGTAAGGCACGATACATTAAAGCTAGCTTCAATTTTATATTCACTGTTGTAGATGTGCGTTGCCTCGTTTGGGGTAACGCTCATCATTTCATATAGGACAAGATTTTTGTTCCACAATAATCGTATAAGGAGGTGTTGACTGTGTCATTTGCATCAGAAACAAAGAAAGAGTTGACGAATCTTGAGATGAAGGAATGCTGTGAGAAAGCAGAATTATCAGCGTTACTTCGGATGAACGGCTCGCTTTCTTTTTCAAATCGTCGTCTATCTATCGATATTCAAACGGAGAATGCGGCAATTGCAAGAAGGATTTATACGCTTTTGAAAAAAGGATATGACGTGACGGTAGAATTACTTGTTCGTAAAAAAATGCGATTGAAGAAAAATAATGTATATATTGTGCGGCTTGTTGAGAAGTCTCGTGAAATATTAGCTGATCTTCATATTGTTCGAGACGACTTTTCATTTATTCGAAATATATCACAAGAATTGATTGAGAAGAAATGTTGTAAACGATCGTATTTACGCGGTGCATTTTTAGCAGGTGGTTCAGTAAATAACCCAGAAACATCATCTTATCATTTAGAGATCTTTTCGTTATATAAGGAACATAATGATGCTATATGTGAACTGATGAACGGATTTGATTTAAATAGTAAGACGTTGGAAAGAAGAAAAGGGTACATTACGTATTTGAAAGAAGCAGAAAAGATTACGGAGTTTTTAAATATTATAGGCGCTCATAATGCACTTTTAAGATTTGAAGACATTCGAATCGTTCGCGATATGCGTAATTCAGTAAATCGTTTAGTGAACTGCGAAACAGCCAATTTAAATAAAACAATTGGTGCAGCGCTAAGGCAGATTGAAAATATCCGCTATATTGATGAGACGGTTGGTCTTGATATATTACCAGATAAACTGCGAGAAATTGCACAATTAAGAAGAGATTATCAAGATGTAACATTGAAAGAGTTAGGTGAGATGGTATCCGGGGGGAAAATTAGTAAATCGGGTATTAATCATCGTTTGCGTAAAATCGATGAGATTGCAGAGAAATTACGCGCGGGGGAAACGGTAGCAAAAAAATAAGAGGTTAAAGGGGAAATGGAGCTGTGGTTCAAAAAAGAGTTCAGGTTTCATTAAAAAACGGTTTACAAGCACGTCCGGCTGCGTTGTTTGTACAAGAGGCAAATCGCTTTCATGCGGATATCTTCATCGAGAAAGATGGAAAGACAGTGAATGCAAAGAGCATAATGGGGATTATGAGCTTAGCAATCGGAACTGGTAGCATGATAACAATTACAACAGAAGGTTCAGATGCAGAAGAAGCTTTAGAAGCATTAGCTGCATATGTACAATAAGAAGCTATCGCGCATGTGCGATAGCTTTTTTGTTTTTTTTTGTTTGTTGGGGGGGATGCATGTGCGGAGGTTTGACCATAAAAAAGCGCCCTATTATAGGGCGCTTCCGCTTTAAATCTATTAACGATTTGTAAAGATCTTATCGATTAAACCGTATTCTAAAGCTTTTTCTGCTGTCATGAAGTTGTCGCGGTCTGTGTCGCGTTGTAGTACTTCAAGTGGTTGACCTGTGCGGTCAGCAAGAATTTGGTTTAGTTTTTCACGTAAGAATAGGATACGTTTAGCAGCGATTTCGATTTCAGTCGCTTGACCTTGTGCTCCACCAAGTGGTTGGTGAATCATTACTTCACTGTTTGGAAGTGCATAACGTTTTCCTTTTTCACCTGCTGCAAGTAAGAATGCACCCATAGATGCAGCCATACCGATACAGATTGTTGATACTTGTGGTTTAATAAACTGCATTGTATCGTAAATTGCCATACCTGCTGTGATAGAACCACCAGGGCTGTTGATGTAAATGTGAATATCTTTTTCTGGATCTTGAGATTCCAAGAATAAAAGCTGGGAAACGATTGAGTTAGCTACGTTGTCATCAATTGCACTACCAAGCATAATGATGCGGTCTTTTAATAGTCGAGAGTAAATATCGTAAGCGCGTTCTCCACGATTTGTTTGTTCAATTACTGTAGGAATTAAATTCATCTGTTATTTCCTCCTTCTAAAGCTTTCTTAGTCTTATAATACAATTATGGTCAATAAAGGTCAAACGAAACCACTTTAAATCAAAAAAATATGTAGTTGTACCATGAATTATTCGCTATATTTTTGAAATTCCCTGCTTATGTATCTTCAACATCATAACCGAATTACATAAATTTAAACGTCATGAAAGCTGCATACAAAAAGAAAAGAACGCCTTTTTACTGAAGCGTTCTTTCGATATCTATTCTTTTAAAAGATAGGTTACTTTATTTAAAATTTTTTCGATGTGTTTCGCGTTTTTACTATACATTTCGCTTGCTGATTTCGACTTTGTTTCTAGGGAAAATAGTTCAAGATCAGCATGACATTTTTTTAAAGATGCCAATAGTAAAGGCTTGTTTTGAGGAGAAGGCATTTGTAGTTTATCATTATAAATATCGATAGTAAGTTGTCCGTATGAATCCACTTGACCGAGAAAGACATTTTCAATAACGACACCGAGCTTTTCTAGTTCTGAATGTAACCAAGCACGGTTATGCCCGCTTGCTGAAAGGGGGCCATCTAGTGCATTCCCATCCATAATAACAGTTTGTGGTTCTTTTTCATTCGGTACTTTTAAACCGAGATCTTTTGCAGTAAGTGGCTGAGCATCTTTCTTTAATAATACATTTAATTCTCCGCTCGGTTCTAAGACAGCGAATTCGACTTCAGCTATACTGAATGCACCATTTCCTCTAAGAAGTTCAAGTAACTCATCACTTGTATATTTCTCTTTCTTTAAATTATCCTCGAGTACTTTTCCATCTTTTATTAACACAGTTGATTTTCCTTCAAAAAAGTCTCTAGCAGTTTTATTTTTTAAGGAGAGAATGCCAACGAAAAAAGGTACCGAGGCGAAAATAAGTATAGCGAAGACACCATGGAAAAACTTTTGATCAAGCCCTGTAGCTATTTGAGCAGCGATATCACCGATTGTCATTCCCGCTATGTATTCAAAAAAGGAAAGTTGAGAAATTTGCCTTTTTCCTAAGCACTTTGTAATAGTGAATAAAATAATTAATATGAATACAGAGCGAAGGATGACAAGTGTCCATTCCGGTAGGTGAGACATAGTCATTTCCTCCAGTCTACTTAAAACCCTTTATATTGAGGTTCTTCACGTTCTAATACTGAAACTCTATCCTGTAAATCAGCGATGACACTGTCCATTTCTAACATACATTCATGAAATACGCGTTTAGCTTCATTGTCTGTAGAATTTAGCGAAAGGGAACTTAGGCTTGCTTGAGCTCCCCTTACACTAGCAAGGCAGGTTTTAACGCTAGCGATAACTGTCATACAAACACCTCTTATCCTTTCGGTTTGAATAGCAATGCTCCAATGAAGCCGAAAATAATAGCTGCGGATACACCGGCGCTCGTTACTTTAAACATGCCGGTAATGACGCCAACGATACCATGTTTTGCGGCTTCTTCCATTGCGCCGTGAACGAGGGCATTACCGAAACTTGTAATAGGTACAGTTGCCCCGGCTCCAGCAAAATCAATTAATGGTTCATACAAATTGAATCCGTCTAATATAGCTCCGGCAACAACGAGTGTTGCCATTGTATGAGCGGGTGTAAGTTTTACAACATCAAACATAAGTTGGCCAATTACACATATGAGTCCGCCGATGACGAAAGCCCAGAAAAAAATCATTGCGTTGCACCTCCAAATTCAATCGAAACGGCGTGAGCGATACACGGAATCGTTTCTTCTTGTTGGAATGTAAGTGGAGATAGTAAAGCGCCTGTCGCAACGACAAGTATTTTTTTGAACTCTCCTCTTTTCATTCGGTTTAATAAATGACCGTACACGACTGTTGCGGAGCATCCTGGTCCACTAGCACCAGCTATGACAGGTTGTCCTTCTCTATAAATGAGTATCCCGCAATCTTGAAACTGTTCGCTCGTTACTTTTGTACCGTGTTTATGTAGTAAGTCATAAGCAATTTCACGACCGACATGTCCAAGATCCCCTGTTACAATTAAGTCGTAATAAGAGGCGTCAATTTGTCGTTCGCGTAAATGAGCCTCAATTGTATCGACAGCTGCCGGGGCCATCGCACCACCCATATTAAAAGGATCTGTTAATCCCATATCAATCACTCGTCCGATCGTGGCAGATGTTACCCTAGGGCCATGTCCAGTGTCACTTAAAATAGCCGCGCCTGCCCCGGTTACTGTCCATTGTGCGGTAGGAGGTTTTTGACCTCCGTATTCAGTTGGATAGCGGAATTGTTTTTCTACAGCAGCGTTATGACTAGATGCCCCGGTTAGTAAATATTTTGCGCCTTTTGCATTTACAATACTTGCCCCGAGTGCTAAACCTTCCATAGAAGTAGAACAAGCGCCGAATAATCCGAGATAAGGAGTACCCAGTGTACGGCAAGCAAAGCTTGTAGGGGTAATTTGATTAATTAAATCTCCTGCAAGTACGAATTGAATATCGTCTTTACGAAGTTCTGCTTTTTCAGTGGCGCGGCTACAAGCTTCTTCAAATAAAATTTTATGTGCTTTTTCATAGGAATCTTGTCCGAGCCATAAATCTTCATGAAGGATATCGAAGTCTTCTGGGATTTTCCCTTTTGCTTCAAACGGCCCGCCAACGACTCCTGTCGAGATAATAACTGGTTTGTTTTCGAATACCCACGTTCGGTGCCCTTGTAACATTTATAGCCCTCCCCATTGAACGAGAATCGTTTTAATAAGTGCGATGACGAAAGCTGAAAATACACCAAACAAAATAACGGATCCAGCTAATTTAAACATGTTACCGCCAACACCAAGGACAAATCCCTCCGTTCGGTGTTCGATACATGCGGCAATAACAGAGTTACCAAATCCAGTGACAGGTACAGCTGTGCCTGCTCCAGCAAACTGCCCAAAGCGGTCATATATACCGAAACCAGTTAGTAACATGGAAATGAAAATGAGAGTTGCGACTGTTGGATTTCCAGCTGAACGCTCAGTAAAATCAAAATATGTGATATAAAACGTAGAAATGAGTTGTCCGATGAAGCAAATAAAACCACCGACGAAAAAGGCTTTTATACAATTTTTTAAGACAGGGCGCTTTGGTTCTCGTTCTTGCTCGAATTTTTTATACTCCTGTTGCACGGGGGTTAAGTTCTTATCTTTACTAGACATTGCGATCCTTCCTTTTCTATTAAAAAGCGTTAAGTGTTAGACTCCATTTTTTTACCAATGAATTTTAATTGTTTATTAATTTCATCTTTCGATACTTCTTTTTTCTTGATCTTGCTCTCAAGCTTTTCGAGTAACATAAAGATTTTTTTATCTGTACTTACACGAACATCGAAAGTAGGATGTTCATCACTTAGTTGTTTTTGAAGCTTCTTACGAAGAGGTTTTAATCCAAACCTTTCGTGATGCTCAGGTGTAACTGCTATGTAGAGATCTAAATTTGAATTCACTGCTGTGCTTTTTATAATTTCATCCATAGCGAGAGCCCTTTTCTTCGCTCCTTGTGATATAGATTGATTAAAGGATTCCGTACTTGTCTTTGTTAATTTGGGACCTTTTTCTTTCTCCGTTCGTTTTGCTTCTTCTTTCACTTTTTTATCTAAGGGACTATTATCACATCCGGTAAAAGAGCTAAATAGAAGGGCAAATAATGCGGTTATGAGGCCGAGTTTTCGCATAATTATCATTCCATTTCTATTGCAATATGTAATGTGATAGAAAAAGGATGACTGCATATCATCCTTTTTCTATTTCACAGCATAACTATCCGTTATTGCTGTGAGTATTGTGGTTCTTCTTGTTGGACTTCTTCAACGCGTGGGTTTAAAGAATCGATAATCGTTTGTGTTTGCTGCGCAGCTGTTTGGAAAAGTTGCTTCGCTTGTTGGTTATCCGTATCAAGAGCGAATCCCTCTAAGCTAGCTTGTGCACTTTTTAATCCAGAAACAGTTTGCTTTAGTTTCGTAATTACAGTCATTGAATGAAGCCCCCTTTGGAATATCAATTCAAAGGTTATAATTTGTGAGTTGGGGTGAAATTATGATTGGAAAATATAGGGGAGAGTGTTTTGTTAATATACTCATAACTAAGTTGCATAACGGATTATAGGGATATTTTTATTGATTTAGATGGATTTTATTGCTATTATTATGAAAAGAAAATGAAGTGTTTTCTATAATCATGCGCCCATAGCTCAGTCGGATAGAGCGGTGGTTTCCGGTACCACGTCTGCCGGGGGTTCGAATCCCTCTGGGCGCGTCAAAAAGTCCTAACTTACGTTTTGTAGGTTAGGACTTTTTTATTTTTCTCTTGTTATATCTAGTGATAAGATTTACTATTAGTACTTGGTAACAATGCTGTTGTGCTTTATTATTTTCTTTCAATATTATTCAAATTTCGGTTGTAAGTTGTAAATCTCATTAATACATATAAATTAATAATATTTTGGAATGGGTGTCTGTGATAGCATTCTCCTTTTACCAAACTTATTGTACAATAGAAACAAGGGGGAGATTAGTTTGAAGGCAAGTCTTTTACAAGAACAAAGCTTACGTTTGGCAATGACACAAGAGTTAAGGCAAGCGATTACAATGCTCCAGTATAATGTACAAGAATTATCGGAGTTTTTGTATGAGCAATCGTTAGAGAATCCCCTTATTGAGTTAGGTGGTTTTGAGAGGGAGAAGAAAAAGAGCTCTAACAACAGTAAAAGTACCAGCAAACAAGTCGAAAATCAGATGGAAATCTACAGTGTGGATTCTACAACGATTCAGCAACATTTATTAAATCAAATACAGTATTATAAAATAGAGGAAGAAGAGCGAAAAGCAGCTTCTTTCATTATTATGAACATGGATGGAAATGGATATTTACAAGAAACGAACGAGGAGTTAGCAGATCTCCTTTCCGCACCGCTTCATGTAGTTGACCGCTCTGTAGAGCTTGTCCAATCACTCGAGCCAGCAGGGGTAGGCGCGCGTAATATTCAGGAATGTCTAACTTTGCAATTGAAGCGCTTACAAAGACGGAATGGATTAGCAGAAGAGGTTGTGGAAGATCATTTCGCTTATTTCGTGAAGAAGGATTGGCGAAAGCTCGTTCAAGTGTTGAAGTGTAGTAATGAAGAATTGCAGGATGCGGTAAATTGTATAACGTCATTACAACCAAAACCAGGTCTTGCGTTTTCCTCTGATAAACCACTTTATATTGTGCCTGATATGGCGGTGAAAAAAGATGGCGATCGTCTCGTTTTACAAATGAACGAGAGAAATATGCCGAGAATTGAAATTCATTCTGAGTATAGTGCACTTCTGAATGATAGTGAAAGCGAAGTAGCATCTTACGTGTCAGAAAAGTATCAGCATGTGCAGTGGATTATGCGAAGTTTAAAACAGAGAAAACAAACGCTTCTTCAAGTGATGACTATTATTATGGAAAAACAACGTGATTTTTTCTGGGAAGGTCCGGCTTATTTAAAGCCACTTGCTTTAAAAGAGGTAGCAGAAGAGTTAAGTGTGCATGAATCTACAATTAGTCGTGCAACGCGAAATAAATATGTGCAAACACCACATGGTTTATTTGAGATGAAATCGTTCTTTAGTAATGCCGTTTCAACGACTGAAGATGAAGCAGTTTCTACAAAACGTGTAAAACAGTTTATTCAAACGCTTGTTGAGGCAGAGAATAAGAAAAAGCCACTTTCAGATCAAAAGATTTCGAAATTATTAGAAGAAGAGCATGAAATCGTTATTTCTCGAAGAACAGTGGCGAAGTATAGAGAACAAATGCATATTCCAGCGTCGTCATTACGAAAAACGATCGGATAGGTGAAGAAAATGAAAGTTGTACTGTATACAAAAAAAGATTGTGGCCTTTGCGTGAAGGCGAAACAAGTTTTACAGGAAGTACAATGTGAATATTCTTTTCAAATCGAGGAAATAGATATATATGAAGATAATGACCTTTTAGAAAAATATCACCTAATGATTCCGGTTGTAGAAATAGGCGGGAAACAAGTAGAATATGGTAACATTCACAAAGGTGTCATAATAAACTATATAAAGAATGCAGTTAAGAGTTGAATAAGTTTCTATCTCCTGTTACAATAATACACGTAGCAGGGATTATTTTTTTAACCTATGTGGGACACAAAATGTCACTACGGGACGTAAAGTGACCACAAGGAAAAATGAACCAATGTAGTGAGGAGAAAAGATATGCGCTCATGGATTCAGAACACAAAAAAATTATTACCTGATCTGCTACCTGTTATGCAAACGAGAATGCAAATTCTTCAATACATTAGGCTCATGCAGCCGATTGGAAGAAGAAACTTGTCAGCAAGTCTCGGTATGACAGAACGAGTATTGCGAAGTGAAGTTCAAGTTTTGAAAGAACAAAACTTAGTTCACGTCGCTTCTTCTGGAATGACTTTGACAGAAGAAGGAACAGCTTTAGTTCTTGCTTTGGAAGACTTTATGAAAGAAATTTCCGGGTTAAAGGTTTTAGAAAAGCAACTTAAGGAAACATTAGACTTGGATGAAGTTTTCGTTGTCCCTGGTGATAGTGATGAATCGCCTTGGGTCAAACTGGAGATGGGCCGTGCTTGTGTGACTTGTATAAAAGACCGTCTGACAGCGAATAATATCGTTGCTGTGGCTGGAGGAACTACGCTAGCTGCTGCTGCGGACATGATGCAGCTTGATTGCAAAGATTTACATATGCTATTTGTCCCAGCACGTGGTGGAATTGGAGAGGGCGTCGAATTAGAAGCCAATACCATTTGTGCCAAGATGGCACAAAATACGATGAGTAATTATCGCTTATTGTATGTTCCAGACCATGTTAGTAGCGAAGCATATGCGTCTATTGTGACAGAGCCTTCCGTGAAAGAAGTTCTTGAGTTGATTCGATCTTCCAATATCGTCATTCATGGAATAGGTGATGCGTTAACAATGGCACGTCGCAGAAATACTTCAGAAGCAGATTGGTTAAAGATTCAAGCAAGCGAAGCAGTTGGCGAAGCTTTCGGTTACTACTTTAATGAACAAGGAAATGTTGTTCATAAAGTAAGAACAGTTGGTATGCAACTTGAGGATTTACAACATGTATCTCACGTTGTGGCAGTCGCTGGAGGTTCTTCAAAGGCAAAGGCAATACAGGCTGTAATTAAACAAGGGCACACTTCGATTCTAATTACAGATGAAGGTGCAGCAAAACAGTTAACAAAGGGTATTACCCTTTAATATAATCCCCCAAGGAGGAAATTCAAATGACTAAAATTGGTATTAATGGATTTGGACGTATCGGACGTAACGTATTCCGCGCAGCTCTTAACAACTCTGAGGTAGAAGTAGTAGCAATCAACGACTTAACAGATGCTAAAACATTAGCTCACCTTTTAAAATATGACACAGTTCACGGAACTTTAAATGCAGAAGTATCTGCTAACGAAAACAGCATCGTTGTTAACGGTAAAGAAATTAAAGTTATCGCTGAGCGTGACCCAGCTCAATTACCATGGAGCGACTACGGAGTAGAAGTAGTAGTAGAATCTACTGGCCGTTTCACTAAAAAATCAGACGCTGAAAAACACTTAGGTGGATCAGTTAAGAAAGTTATCATCTCAGCTCCAGCTTCTGACGAAGATATCACTGTAGTTATGGGTGTTAACCACGAACAATACGATGCAGCTAACCACAACGTAGTATCTAACGCTTCTTGTACTACAAACTGTCTAGCTCCATTCGCTAAAGTATTAAACGAAAAATTCGGCGTAAAACGCGGAATGATGACAACAATTCACTCTTACACTAACGACCAACAAATCTTAGACTTACCACACAAAGATTTACGTCGTGCTCGTGCAGCAGCTGAAAACATGATCCCAACATCTACTGGTGCAGCTAAAGCTGTAGCATTAGTATTACCAGAACTTAAAGGTAAATTAAACGGTGGCGCTGTACGTGTTCCAACTGCTAACGTTTCTCTAGTTGACCTAGTTGTTGAACTTGACAAAGAAGTAACAGTTGAAGAAGTAAATGCAGCATTCAAAGCAGCAGCTGAAGGCGAATTAAAAGGTATCCTTGGATACAGCGAAGAGCCATTAGTATCTATCGACTATAACGGATGTACAGCTTCTTCTACAATCGATGCATTATCTACAATGGTAATGGAAGGTAACATGGTTAAAGTACTTTCTTGGTACGATAACGAAACTGGTTACTCTAACCGCGTAGTAGACTTAGCAGCTTACATGACTTCTAAAGGTCTTTAATTCTTAATTCTATAAGCTATCAATGACAAAACGAGGGAGAGGGTTTGTTCCCTCTCTCTCTTCTTTCGTTTTAAAAGCAAATGTGTTAAGCTTTTGAGTGGGTTTTGTCAATCCTAACTAGTAGTCGGAGGGAAATCCAATGAACAAAAAATCAATTCGTGACGTAGATTTAAAAGGTAAGCGTGTATTTTGCCGCGTTGATTTCAACGTACCTATGAAAGAAGGCAAAATTACAGATGAAACTCGTATCCGTGCAGCTCTTCCTACAATTCAATATTTAGTAGAGCAAGGTGCGAAAGTTATTTTAGCAAGTCATTTAGGCCGTCCAAAAGGTCAAGCAGTAGAAGAATTACGTCTTACTCCAGTAGCAGCACGTTTAGGCGAGCTTCTTGGTAAAGATGTTAAAAAAGCAGACGAAGCATTCGGACCAGTTGCACAAGAAATGGTTGCAGCAATGAACGAAGGCGACGTATTAGTTCTTGAAAACGTACGTTTCTATGCGGGCGAAGAAAAGAACGATGCAGAACTTGCGAAAGAATTTGCAGCTCTTGCTGACATCTTCGTAAATGATGCATTCGGTGCAGCTCACCGTGCTCACGCTTCTACAGCAGGAATCGCAGACTACCTACCAGCAGTATCTGGTCTATTAATGGAAAAAGAGTTAGATGTATTAGGTAAAGCACTTTCTAACCCAGAACGTCCATTCACAGCTATCATCGGTGGTGCGAAAGTAAAAGATAAAATCGGTGTAATTCGTCATCTATTAGACAAAGTAGATAACTTAATCATCGGTGGCGGACTTGCTTACACATTCGTTAAAGCTTTAGGTCATGAAATTGGTCTATCTCTATGTGAAGACGACAAGATCGAACTAGCTAAAGAATTTATGCAACTTGCAAAAGAAAAAGGCGTAAACTTCTACATGCCAGTTGACGTTGTAATCACAGAGGAATTCTCTGAAACTGCAACAACTCAAATCGTTGGTATCGACTCTATTCCTTCTAACTGGGAAGGCGTGGACATCGGTCCTAAAACACGTGAAATTTATGCAGATGTAATTAAAAATTCTAAGCTTGTTGTATGGAATGGACCAATGGGTGTATTCGAAATGACTCCATTCGCAGAAGGTACAAAAGCAGTAGGACAAGCATTAGCAGATGCAGAAGATACATACTCTGTTATCGGCGGTGGTGACTCTGCAGCAGCTGTTGAAAAATTCGGTATGGCTGATAAAATGAGCCACATTTCTACTGGCGGCGGTGCGTCATTAGAATTCATGGAAGGTAAAGAGCTTCCAGGTGTAGTTTGTCTTAACGACAAATAAGTAGCAGCCAAAGAAAAAGGACGGTGCAAAGCATGCGTAAACCAATTATCGCAGGTAACTGGAAAATGAATAAAACTCTATCTGAAGCAGTTAGCTTCGTAGAGGAAGTTAAAGGTCAAATCCCAGCAGCTTCAGCTGTTGATGCAGTAGTTTGCTCTCCAGCTCTATTCTTAGAGCGCCTTGTAGCAGCGACTGAAGGAACTGACTTACAAGTAGGTGCACAAAACATGCACTTCGAAAAAAATGGTGCATTCACTGGCGAAATTAGCCCAGTAGCACTTAGCGACTTAAAAGTAGGCTATGTAGTACTTGGCCACTCTGAGCGTCGTGAAATGTTTGCTGAAACAGATGAGTCAGTAAACAAAAAGACTATCGCAGCATTTGAACATGGTTTAACACCAATCGTATGTTGTGGTGAGACTTTAGAAGAGCGCGAAAGCGGAAAAACATTTGATCTAGTAGCAGGTCAAGTGACAAAAGCACTTGCAGGTTTAACAGAAGAGCAAGTTAAAGCAACTGTTATCGCTTATGAGCCAATCTGGGCTATCGGTACAGGTAAATCTTCTTCTTCTGCAGATGCAAACGAAGTATGTGCGCACATCCGCAAAGTTGTTGCAGAAGCTGTTTCTCCAGAAGCTGCAGAAGCTGTTCGTATTCAATACGGCGGTAGCGTAAAACCAGAAAACATTAAAGAGTATATGGCACAATCTGACATCGACGGCGCTTTAGTTGGCGGTGCTAGCTTAGAGCCTGCTTCGTTCTTAGGTCTTCTGGGGGCGGTAAAATGAGAAAGCCAACAGCTTTAATCATTCTTGATGGTTTCGGACTACGTGAAGAAACTCATGGGAATGCTGTAGCACAAGCTAAGAAACCTAATTTTGATGGTTACTGGAACAAATTCCCTCACACAACGCTTACAGCTTGTGGCGAGGCAGTAGGTCTTCCAGAAGGTCAAATGGGTAACTCTGAGGTTGGTCACTTAAATATCGGTGCTGGCCGCGTAGTATATCAAAGCTTAACACGCGTAAACGTTGCAATTCGTGAAGGTGAGTTCGATCAGAACGAAACGTTCCAAAGTGCAATTAAAAGCGTAAAAGAAAAAGGTACTGCACTTCATTTATTCGGTTTACTTTCTGACGGTGGTGTGCACAGTCACATGAACCATATGTTTGCTCTTCTTCGCTTAGCAGCTAAAGAAGGCGTTGAGAAAGTATACATTCATGCATTCTTAGATGGCCGCGATGTTGGACCAAAAACAGCACAAGGTTATATTGATGCAACAAATGAAGTAATTAAAGAAACAGGAGTAGGACAATTCGCGACTATCTCTGGTCGTTATTACTCCATGGACCGTGACAAGCGTTGGGATCGCGTAGAAAAATGTTACCGTGCTATGGTGAATGGTGAAGGCCCTACTTATAAATCAGCAGAAGAGTGTGTAGAAGACTCTTATGCAAATGGTATCTACGATGAATTCGTATTGCCGTCTGTAATTGTTAACGAAGATGACACGCCAGTTGCAACAATCAATGATGATGATGCAGTTATCTTCTATAACTTCCGTCCAGACCGTGCAATTCAAATTGCTCGTGTATTTACAAACGAAGACTTCCGTGAGTTCGATCGTGGTGAAAAAGTACCTCACATTCCTGAATTCGTTTGTATGACACACTTTAGTGAAACTGTAGATGGTTATGTGGCATTTAAGCCAATGAATCTTGATAACACATTAGGTGAAGTTGTTGCGCAAGCGGGATTAAAGCAA
This sequence comes from Bacillus cereus, assembly GCF_007678085.1. GTDB lineage: Bacteria > Bacillota > Bacilli > Bacillales > Bacillaceae_G > Bacillus_A > Bacillus_A cereus_BE. The sequence continues at coordinate 380,088 of NZ_VEDW01000005.1, forward strand.
CTTCGCATCGCGGAAACTGAAAAGTATCCACACGTTACATTCTTCTTTAGCGGTGGTCGTGAGGCTGAATTTCCAGGAGAAGAGCGTATCTTAATTAACTCACCGAAGGTTGCAACATATGACTTGAAACCTGAAATGAGCATTTACGAAGTAACGGACGCTCTAGTAAATGAAATCGAAAATGATAAACATGATGTTATCATTCTTAACTTTGCGAACTGTGATATGGTTGGCCATTCTGGGATGATGGAACCAACAATTAAAGCAGTAGAAGCAACTGACGAATGTTTAGGAAAAGTTGTAGAAGCGATTCTTGCAAAAGATGGTGTAGCACTTATTACTGCTGACCATGGTAATGCTGATCAGGAGTTAACTGCTGATGGCGAGCCAATGACTGCTCATACAACTAACCCGGTTCCTTTCATCGTTACAAAAAATGACGTAGAGCTTCGTGAAGGTGGTATTTTAGGAGATATCGCCCCAACAATGCTTACACTTTTAAATGTGGAACAACCGAAAGAAATGACAGGTAAAACAATTATTAAATAATTTGCTTATATAAAAAGGAGAGAATTTATTATGTCAACAATTATTGATGTTTATGCTCGCGAAGTCCTTGACTCTCGTGGTAACCCAACTGTAGAAGTAGAAGTTTACACAGAAAGCGGCGCTTTCGGACGCGCTATCGTACCAAGTGGTGCATCTACTGGTGAGCACGAAGCAGTAGAATTACGTGACGGTGACAAATCTCGTTACCTTGGTAAAGGTGTTCTAAATGCAGTAAACAACGTTAACGAAGCAATCGCTCCAGAAATCGTTGGTTTCGACGTAACTGACCAAGCTGGTATCGACCGTGCTATGATCGAATTAGATGGCACTCCAAACAAAGGTAAACTAGGCGCTAACGCTATCCTTGGTGTATCTATGGCAGTAGCTCACGCAGCAGCTGACTTCGTAGGTCTTCCATTATACCGTTACCTTGGTGGATTCAATGCAAAACAATTACCAACTCCAATGATGAACATCATCAACGGTGGTTCTCACGCTGATAACAACGTAGACTTCCAAGAGTTCATGATCTTACCAGTTGGTGCTCCAACATTCAAAGAATCAATCCGTATGGGTGCTGAAGTATTCCATGCACTTAAAGCTGTATTACATGACAAAGGTCTTAACACTGCAGTAGGTGACGAAGGTGGATTCGCTCCAAACCTTGGTTCTAACCGAGAAGCATTAGAAGTAATCATCGAAGCTATCGAAAAAGCTGGCTACAAAGCTGGCGAGAATGTATTCTTAGGAATGGACGTTGCTTCTTCTGAGTTCTACAACAAAGAAACTGGTAAATATGACCTTGCAGGCGAAGGCCGTACTGGCTTAACTTCTGCAGAAATGGTTGATTTCTACGAAGAGCTTTGCAAAGACTTCCCAATCATCTCTATCGAAGATGGTTTAGACGAAAACGACTGGGATGGTCACAAATTATTAACTGAGCGTATCGGTGATAAAGTACAATTAGTTGGTGACGACTTATTCGTAACTAACACTCAAAAACTTGCTGAAGGTATCGAAAAAGGTATCTCTAACTCAATCTTAATTAAAGTTAACCAAATCGGTACTTTAACTGAGACTTTCGAAGCTATCGAAATGGCTAAACGTGCTGGTTACACAGCAGTTGTATCTCACCGTTCTGGTGAAACTGAAGATGCTACAATCGCTGACATCGCAGTTGCAACTAACGCTGGCCAAATCAAAACTGGTTCTATGAGCCGTACTGACCGTATTGCTAAGTACAACCAATTATTACGCATCGAAGACGAACTAGGCGAAATCGCTGTTTACGATGGTATCAAATCTTTCTACAACATCAAACGATAATTGTAGAAAATAACGACAGACCGTGAGAAATCACGGTCTGTTTTTTTATGTTAAAATTGCTCACCCGTCATAAGTGACATGAAATGTTTAAAGAAACGGTTATAATCAAAATCAACTGCGATTTGATGACTCGGCCAATCGACAAATGGATTAGATTCCCTTAAAGAACGAAATTCCCCGATGCTTGCTCCTTGTGCATAGGATTCCGTCATGACAACGATAGGTGATTTGTGATACGTAAACATAGAGTTATCAAGTAAAGCGAGTATTGGCATTGTGTCATGAAAGGGACTTCCTTTTAAATCTGGTAGGGCATCTTTATAATATCCGTAGTAATAATGATCGAATAACGGTTTGACAAGTGGGACTTTTCCCTTTGCTTCAATGTATTCAGCCATTTCTGGTGTAATGATGGAATATTGAGTGACGTTTAACGGGTATATATACATGTTAGCTGTGGATTGAAGGACTATATTAGCCGCAGTAGGATCGCCATAAAAGTTTGCTTCGGAAATAGGTGTAACATTACCAGGGTGTAAAAAGGCACCGCCCATTACGTAGTAAGATTTAATTTGCTTCATTAGCTGTTTACATAGGATGAATAAAATTGCGAGGGAGGTAAGTCTTCCTAAACTTACAATGATTAATTCATCTTTATACTGTTCAATAAGAGGAATAACTTCGAAAAAATTCTCCATCTCTCCGTTAGTCACATTTTCTTTTGGAATAATTGGCCCGAGTCCTTGTTTCCCGTGTACATTCGTAAAGAAAGCAGGAGGGGCACCAGTAAGCGGTTGTTCTGAACCACCAAATACCTTAATATTTCTATTTTTTGTTTCGTGCTTAAGAAAATGAGCATTTTGTACGGACATTTCTTTTGGAACATTGCCGTAATCTGCAACAATACCGACGATTTCTATTTCATCGATAAAGAATGCTAAGAGGAGGGCCATCGCATCATCAATCCCAGGATCACAAAAAATAAGAACTTTTTTGGGCATATGTTCACCACCTATCTTATTTATCCCACTTTAATGGGCAGTAAGACCCCCACCTCAAAATTCAGCGAAAGCAAAGAATTTAGGTGGGGGTCGGGCTACCCATTAAAGTCCGATGGGTGAGGGCTAATAATCAGTAGGGGGATGAAGAACCCCCCCACTGATTAAAGTTTCACTTTATATATATGTAAGCTTAAGGATAATAAGATTACTTTATTGAAATAACAACCTTATAAATTCAGAAAATAAAAACTTTTTATATTAGGTCAAGGTTTTTGACTTAATTTCTACGCAGAAATCCAGTCATATCAAGGTTGTAAGCGTCTAACATAGGCTGTTTTTGCTGTCAAGTTGATAAATTGCAGCTTTTTACAATTTATACTATGATAAAGATATTAACAGAAGATCGTATAAACATGAGGGATGATGAACATGAAATTTACAAAGATTCTTGTCCAAATTGCTGCTCTTTACGTTTTTTATATGGTTGGAACTTGGGTACAAGAAATGTTAAATATTCCGATTCCAGGAAGTTTGATTGGGATGTTCCTCTTACTTGTTTTACTTAGCCTAAAAGTTCTTCCAGTGAAATGGTTCGATTTAGGAGCAGAAACACTCGTTGCTATTATGCCGTTTTTATTAATTCCGCCAACGCTTGGCCTAATGAATTACGGTGCTTTTTTTATGAGTAAAGGAATTTCTCTTTTCATTACAATTGTAGCGAGCACATTTTTAATTATTATTGTCGCAGGACATACAGGACAATATCTTGCGAATAGAAAGGAAAGAGAGTCGCGATGAGTCAAATATTAATCGGAATTGGTTGGGTTCTTTTTACGGTGCTATTATACCAATTATCTAAAAAAATCTATAAAGTATTTCCAACACCATTCACCATTCCAATGCTTGTAGCAACAGGATTAATGGCTTTCTTATTTATCATGCTTGATATACCATATCAACATTATATGGAAAGTGGTGGCGGCTGGATTGCAAAACTACTGGGACCCGGTGTTGTAGCATTTGCAATTCCTCTTTATAAACAACGTCACGTTCTTCAAAAGTATGTTGTACCGATTGCTGGTGGCGTATTAGTAGGTACAACAGTTGCAATCGCGAGCGATTTTGCTATTGCATCACTTATGGGAACTGATAAAAGCTTAATTTTATCTTCTTTACCAAAATCGGTAACAATGCCAGTTGCGATGAGTGTTTCAGAACAAGTTGGTGGTGTACCGTCATTAACAGCAGCTTTCGTTGTTATTGCGGGTATTACTGGAACGATTACCGGCCCACTTTTATTAAAATGGAGCCGCGTTACAAATTCAGTTGGTAAAGGTATCGGATTTGGATGTGCTTCTCATATTATGGGCGTCATGAGAGCGATGAAAAATAATGAACATGAAGGTGTTATTGGATCTGTAACAATGACATTAACAGCAATTTTGACATGTTTGCTCGGACCTTTATTTGCAATGATGTTCATGTAATAGAAGAAAAGCGAGAGCAACCCTATAGCTCTCGCTTTTCTATAGAATTTATGCTACAGTTACAATAACTGAATCTTTGTAGGAGGTACGCCAAGTGCATACGTTATTATCCGTTTTACTTATTATTGTATCGATTTTAATGATTGTTATGGTACTTATGCAGTCTAGTAATAGCTCAGGCCTTTCAGGTGCAATTTCAGGCGGTGCAGAGCAATTATTTGGTAAGCAAAAAGCACGTGGAATTGAAGCGGTATTAAACCGTATTACAATTGTTTTAGCTGTTCTATTCTTTGTATTAACAATTGCTGTTACGTACTTAAATTTATAGAATTGAAAGAAGAAGCGTTAGTAAGATGTACTAATGGTTCTTCTTTTTTTGTTTTGCCATATGAAAGATGTTTCTAATTAGATTATAGAAATATAAATATGGTACACTAGATATAGAAAGAATACGACTAGATTACAGAAGAGAAAGAGGAGAAGTACATGATGAAATTAGCATCTCCGAAACCATTTACATTTGAGGGTGGAGACCGCGCTGTTTTATTACTACATGGATTCACAGGAAACTCAGCTGATGTACGTATGTTAGGGCGTTTCTTAGAAAAGAAAGGCTACACTTGTCATGCGCCAATTTATAAAGGGCACGGTGTACCACCAGAAGAGCTTGTTCATACAGGTCCTGAAGATTGGTGGCAAGACGTAACGGAGGCATATCAGCTTTTAAAAGATAAAGGCTTTGAGAAAATTGCTGTTGTTGGATTGTCACTTGGCGGAGTATTTTCTTTAAAATTAGGTTATACAGTACCGGTTTTAGGTGTAGTACCAATGTGTGCACCGATGTATATTAAGAGTGAAGAAACGATGTACCAAGGTATATTGGCATACGCCCGCGAATATAAAAAGCGTGAGCAAAAATCACCAGAGCAAATCGAACAAGAAATGTTGGAATTCCAACAGACACCGATGAATACATTAAAAGCATTACAACAATTAATTGCTGACGTACGTAACAATGTGGATATGATTTATGCACCGACATTTGTTGTACAAGCACGTCATGATGAAATGATTAATACAGATAGTGCTAACATTATTTATAACGGTGTAGAATCTACGTTAAAAGAAATTAAATGGTATGAAGACTCTACGCATGTCATTACACTTGATAAAGAGCGTGACGAGCTACATGAGGATGTATATAACTTCTTGGAGCAACTAGATTGGTAAGATCTAGTTGCCTCTTTTTTTCATAAGGGAATTTTTTATCCCGCATTAACGGGTGGTAAGAATCATACTCGAAATTTGGCTGAAGCCAAGAAAGTGGAGAGGGGACTAACTGCCCGTAAAAGCCCGATTGGTGGGGCTAGTAATCAGTGGGAATAGAAAAAATACTGATTAAAGTTTCACTTTATGAAAACTGTAAAAAATCATTAGGGGCGTATTGAAGTTTCGCTTTATACATCCCCTATCTTTCGGATACACTAAATAATATAAGGTTTTAAAGGAGGTATTTTTGCTTGGAAGAAATCACACAAGAACATATTGATAAGTTGTTATTATTTATGAGAGAAGAAGCGTATAAACCGTTAACGATACAAGAGTTAGAAGAGGCATTTGGAATTGAAGGTTCTGAAGGCTTTAAAGATTTTGTAAAGGCACTTGTAATGATGGAAGAGAAGGGACTTGTTATTCGTACACGTAGCAATCGTTACGGTCTTCCTGAAAAAATGAATTTAGTACGTGGTAAGTTAATTGGACATGCACGTGGCTTTGCATTCGTTGTACCAGACGAGAAGAAAACAGGAGACGATGATCTTTTCATCCCGCCTACAGAATTAAACGGTGCACTTCATGGCGATACAGTATTAGCACGCCTTAGTTCTCAATCGAGCGGATCACGCCAAGAAGGTTCAATTGTACGCATTTTAGAACGTGGCACGAAAGAACTAGTTGGTACATATACAGAATCGAAAAACTTTGGATTTGTTATACCTGACAATAAGCGCTGGACGAGTGATATCTTTATCTTGAAAAGTGCATCAATGGGTGCTGTAGAAGGCCATAAAGTAGTTGTGAAAATTACGAGCTATCCAGAGAATCGTTTAAGTGCAGAAGGTGAAGTTATTCAAATTCTAGGTCATAAAAATGATCCAGGAGTAGATATTTTATCTGTCATTCATAAACATCATTTACCTTTAGCATTCCCTGAAGAAGTGATGGAGCATGCTAACAGTGTACCAGAAACGATTTCAGAAGAAGATTTAAAAGATCGCCGTGACCTGCGTGACCAAATGATTGTAACGATTGACGGTGCAGATGCGAAAGATTTAGATGACGCTGTTACAGTAACGAAGCTCGAGAACGGTAACTACAAGCTTGGGGTTCATATTGCGGATGTAAGTCATTACGTTCAAGAAGGTTCTCCAATTGATGTAGAAGCAGCGGAGAGAGCGACGAGTGTATATCTTGTTGACCGTGTAATTCCGATGATCCCGCATCGTCTATCCAACGGTATTTGTTCGTTAAACCCGAAAGTAGACCGCCTGACATTATCTTGTGAAATGGAAATCAACAACTTAGGTGATGTTGTAAAGCACGAGATTTTCCAAAGTGTAATTAAAACGACAGAGCGTATGACGTATGCTGATGTAAGAAGCATTTTAGAAGATGAGGACGAAGAATTAATCAAACGTTATGAGCCGCTAGTACCGATGTTTAAAGAGATGGGACAATTGGCACAAATTTTACGTGAAAAACGTATGCGCCGCGGTGCAATTGACTTTGACTTTAAAGAAGCGAAAGTATTAGTAGATGAAGAAGGAAAACCGACAGATGTTGTCATGCGTGATCGTTCTGTATCAGAGAAGTTAATTGAAGAATTTATGCTTGTTGCGAACGAAACAGTAGCAGAGCATTTCCACTGGATGAACGTACCATTCATGTACCGTGTCCATGAAGATCCGAAAGAAGATAAGTTGGAACGTTTCTTCGAGTTTGTAACGAACTTCGGATATGCAGTAAAAGGACGTGCGAATGAAATACATCCTCGTGCACTGCAACAAATTCTTGAAATGGTTCAAGGACAGCCTGAAGAAGTAGTTATTTCAACAGTAATGCTTCGTTCAATGAAGCAAGCGCGTTACGATGCGGATAGCTTAGGACATTTCGGTTTATCAACTGAGTTCTACACACATTTCACATCACCAATTCGTCGTTACCCAGATACAATCGTTCATAGATTAATTCGTGAATACATCATTAACGGTAAAGTCGACAACGAAACACAAGCAAAATGGCGTGAAAACTTACCTGAGATTGCAGAGCACTCTTCTAATATGGAACGTCGTGCTGTTGAAGCAGAACGTGAAACGGACGAAATGAAAAAAGCAGAGTATATGGTTGATAAGATTGGCGAAGAGTATGACGGTATGATTAGCTCTGTAACAAACTTCGGTTTATTCGTAGAGCTTCCAAATACAATTGAAGGTCTTGTACACGTTAGCTACTTAACGGATGATTACTACCGTTATGACGAACAGCATTTCGCAATGATTGGAGAACGTACAGGTAACGTATTCCGCATCGGCGACGAAATTACAATTCGTGTTATTAACGTAAACAAGGACGAGCGTGCAATCGACTTTGAAATCGTTGGCATGAAAGGTACGCCTCGTCGTAAGTTCAAAGATCGCCCAGTCGTTATCGAACAGCCAAGAACAGGCAGAAAGAAACGTGGTGGACGCAGTGAGCGCAGTAATGAGCGCGGCGGAGAACGTGGAACAGGTAGAAAATTTGACCGTGGTGGCAAAGGAAAAGGAAGAGGAACAGCTTCCGCGTCCACATCAGCATCAGCTAGTCAGCCAGGGAAAAAAGATGGTAACGGCAAGAAGAAAAAAGCATTCTTCGAAAATGTACCAGGATTCAAGAAGAAAAAGAAAAAGCGTAAGTAAGAAAAGAATGGCTTCGCTTTGATGAAAAGCGAAGCCTTTTCTTTTTTAGTGGTGGCTTGAGAGTGAGCCACTTTCGCTTTTTTATGAAGTCCAGCTACAGTGGCTAGAATGTTCGGCGGCTTCGCTTCCTCCCAAGAGGCAAAGAGCGCCTCAAGGTCAGAAGCTCCATCCACCTCACATTCTGAGCGAGCCACTTTCGCTTTTTGTATAATCCAGCTACAGTGGCTAGAATCTGTTGGCCATTTCACTCCCTCGGACGAAGCAAAAAGCGCTTCTCTGTCGGGAGTTCCAATGTCCAAAGATTCTGAGTGAGCCACTTTCGCTTTTTATTAACATTTGTTACAATAGTAAAAATAGAGGAGGGACGTTATATGCCAAAGGGTACAGGTAAGGTTATTGCACAAAATAAAAAAGCATTTCATGATTATTTCATCGAAGAAACATACGAGGCAGGGCTTGTCCTTCAAGGAACGGAAATTAAGTCGATTCGCGCTGGACGCGTGAACTTGAAAGATGCGTTTGCACGTGTACATAATGGTGAAGTATGGGTTCATAATATGCATATTAGTACATATGAGCAAGGGAATCGTTTCAACCATGATCCACTTCGCACGAGAAAGTTACTTCTTCATAAAAAAGAAATTGAGAAGTTAACGGGTGCTTCAAAAGAAACAGGCTATGCATTAGTTCCAGTTAGAATTTATTTGAAAAATGGCTTCGCGAAAATGGCACTTGGTTTAGCAAAAGGTAAAAAGCAATATGACAAGCGTAACGATTTAAAAGAGAAAGAAGCAAAACGTGAAATTGCACGCGCGTTCCGTGATCGACAAAAGATGTAATACAGATATTTACATTTGTAAAACGGCGCGCGTATGATATAATAACTTATGTAAGATTGTTGCACATTGAAAAACAGCTCTTAGTAGCTATCACGAAATTTCTTCGTATGCTCCATTTTTATCATGGGGACGTTACGGATTCGACAGGGATAGTTCGAGCTTAGGTTGCGAGTCGAGGGGATCGGCCTCGTTAAAACGTCAAAGCCTATAATTGGCAAACAAAACAATCTTTCTTTAGCTGCTTAATTGCACTAAAGGTTCCTCCCTCCATCGTCCATGTGGTAGGGTAAGGGACTCAAACTAAGTGGACTACGCCGGAGTTCGCCGTCTGAGGGCGAAGGAAGAGAACAATCAGACTAGCAACTTGGAAGCCTGTCGATAGGCCGAAGAGTTCGCGAAATGCTAATATATCGACTACACTCGTAGAAGCTTAAGTGCCGATATTTTTGGACGTGGGTTCGACTCCCACCGTCTCCACCAATACATAACTGTTTGGTGGTTTTTTATTTTGTATGATATGAACCATAACTTTGCCAGATTGGCGAGGTTATGGTTCTTTTTGTTTTGTAGTTTTATAAAATACTTAAGTTGATGGGTATGGGGCGGTACCCCCTGAACCAGAAAATGAAGAAGTAGTTATTGCTGATAAGCAGATAGATACTATAGATGCTTTTAATGATTACATAATATGTATTTGAATCTTCATATTCTTTGTGTTTTTATCCGTATCTATTGTAAGATTATATAGAGTTCTCCTAATAAGCTGTTATAATGGCTTTTTTAGGAATTTAACATTTACAAATCTTAAATTATTTTTTTGAGATAATTTTTTATGTAACTAAGTTATATTGAAGTAGAGGTGAACCATCGGTGAAGCAGGTGCTAGTAATTAAGAATGAAAGGTCTTTAGCGAAGAAAATCGTAAGCGGTTTAACGCAAGAAGGCTATTTCATTTTAAAACTTCACAATGAAAACCAAGGTTTAAATATAATATATGAACAAGATTGGGATATTATCATATTGGATTGGGATTCATTAAGTATATCGGGACCAGAAATTTGCAGACAAATACGACTTGTTAAAACGACACCGATCATTATTGTGACCGACAATATTTCTAGTAAGGATTGCATAGCAGGGTTACAAGCAGGAGCAGATGATTATATTAGAAAACCATTTGTGAAAGAAGAATTAGTAGCAAGGGTTCAAGCTATTTTAAGAAGAAGTGACTATAATCAGCAAAATGAGACAAACTTTTTTCAGTTTAAAGATCTCCTTGTTGATGCATCTAGCAATATTGTGAAAAAAGGTGGTAAAAATCTCTCGCTTACGAAGCGTGAGTATGATTTACTTGTATTTTTAATCAAGAATAAAAATACGATATTGAGCCGTGAAATGCTTTTGAATCAAGTTTGGGGATATAACGTAGTAGTAAATCCAAATGTAGTAGACTTATATATTGGGTATGTAAGAAAAAAATTAAAGTGCGAGAAGAAAGACAGATATATTCAAACGATACATGGCAGAGGCTATTCAATGGTTGAATGATAAAAGTAAGATAATAAAGTAGTTTGTGTGAAATATTAAAAGAAGATTGCTATAAGGAAATGTGCATTTTTTGCAGTAGAAATTACGGTTTATAAGGTACTAATCTATCGGTTAGTGCGTGTGGGGGGATGGATCTGGTGTGCATTAGTTGAGACCGTATCGAATTTATTTTTAATTGTAGTAACTCACACCATTCACAAGATTTTCACATAATTAACGACTATACTTATTATCAGGATGTTCAAATGAAAATGATTATCAATAGCAATTTAGATGTATGAAAGTTACTATCTAATTTAATTTATGGACTTTATCATTTTCGAACTAAATTACATAATAAGGAGTATACGTATGAAAAAAACTATGCTTTTAAAATTAGTAAGTATTCTAGCAATTTTCACTTTAATGTTAGTAGCTTGCTCAGATTCAGGTAAAGAAACTTCGAAGGCTAATAAAGGTGATAGTAGTGATAAGCCAAAAACGGTTGAAATCACTGATGCTCATGGAAAGGTTACTGTTCCTGTAAATCCAAAGAATGTAGTTGCTTTAGATAATAGAACGTTTGAAACTTTAGCTGATTGGGGAATTAAATTAGCGGCTGCTCCACAGGATATTATGCCTGCAGATTCAGCGTATAAAAATGATAAAACAGTTAAAAATATTGGGAATCACCGCGAACCCAATCTTGAAATTATAGCAGCGGCAAACCCTGAACTTGTAATCGTTGGTCAAAGATTTGCTGGCCATTACGAAGAAATTAAAAAATTAGTACCAAATGCAGCTGTTATTGATCTTAATGTTGATGTTTCTGAGAAAGCTACTAAACCTGGCGAGAATTTAGTAAAAGGACTTAAAGATTCTACAATGACTTTAGGGAAAATCTTTGATAAAGATAAAGAAGCTAAACAATTAGTAGCTGACTTCGATAAATCTATTGAAAAAGCAAAATCTGCTTATAACGGAAAAGATAAAGTTATGAGTGTTATCGTTACTGGTGGAAATATTGGTTTTGCTGCGCCGCACTCTGGTCGTGTTTGGGGACCTATGTATGAAATTTTCGGTTGGACTCCAGCATTAGAAGTTTCGAATTCTACTGCAGGTCATAAAGGTGATGACGTTTCTGTTGAAGCTATCGCACAAACAAATCCTGATTGGCTTTTCGTATTAGATCGTGATGCTGCAACATCTGATGCTGCTAAGTCAGCTCCTGCTCAAGATGTTATTTCTAAATCACCAGCTCTTCAAAACACAACTGCTGTTTCTAAGAAACAAGTTATTTATGCACCAGCAGATACTTACACAAATGAATCAATTCAGACTTATATAGAGTTGTTTGGAAATATTGCAAAAACTTTAGCTAAGTAGTGTAAAGGAGTACGAAGCAGTGTCAAAAAATATGATTTCTAGGGTTGAGAATATTTCTCAACCCCAGTTTTATAATCACAATAAAATATGGACAAAACCTTTTATAATAGCGGTTATAGTTGTTATAATTTTAGGGATTATATCACTGTTTACTGGAGTTTATGATATACGTGGACAAGAGGACGGAATGGAGATGTTTTTCATAACTCGTGTTCCGAGAACAGTGGCATTAATGCTTACTGGAGCTGCAATGGCGATGGCGGGGCTCGTCATGCAACTAATTACACAAAATCGTTTTGTTGAACCTACTACAACGGGGACGATTGAATGGTCAGGCTTAGGCCTGCTTTTTGTGTATTTACTATTTCCTGCCCCGACTTTAGTTCAAAGAATGACTGGTGCAATCATTTTTTCTTTTATAGGAACTATGATTTTCTTTCTATTTTTAAGAAGAGTTAAGCTTCGCTCATCTTTAATTGTTCCGATTATTGGATTGATGCTTGGAGCAGTTATTTCTGCAGTGTCTACTTTTTTGGGACTCCTTTTTCAAATGACGCAAAGTATTGAAACTTGGTTTGTAGGTTCATTTGCTAACATTCAGGTGGGAAGATACGAATATTTATGGTTGATTGTTATCGTTACTTTGCTTATTTTTATGTATGCGAATAGATTGACTTTAGCTGGACTAGGCGAAGATGTCGCAACAAGCCTTGGAGTTAATTACAATAGAATTGTTCTTTTTGGGACTGGTCTTATCTCTGTTGCTGTTGGAATTGTTGCAGCTGTTATTGGAAACTTACCTTTCTTGGGATTAATTGTTCCAAATATTGTTTCCATGTTTAGAGGTGATGATCTTAGAAGTAATTTACCTTGGGTATGTGTGATCGGAATGGGGACAATAACTGCCTGTGACATCATTTCTCGAACAATTATAAAGCCTTTTGAACTACCTGTTTCTTTAATACTTGCATCAGTGGGAGCAGTCGTGTTTATCACTATTTTATTGAGAAGAAGAAAACCAAGGAGGCTACGATGATTACATTAGACTATAAAAATAAAGAAAATGTCGAAGTCGATTCTAGCCTTCATAATAAAAGTAGATCAGCTAGTGCTTTTCGTTCTAAGAAGGAAGCAAAACGTTATTGGATTGTACTGACAACATTGATTGCTTTAGGTCTCCTTTCTTCTTATGGACTTTTAGTTTATAACAATCCGGTTCCGATAGATTCCCCTTCTTTTATCCCAGTTGTTAAGAGAAGAATAGTAGCTATTGTCGCGATGATTATTGCTGCAGTTTGCCATAGCTTGTCGACAGTTGCTTTCCAATCTATTACGAACAATAAGATTATTACTCCTTCGCTTTTAGGTTTTGAATCACTTTATTCAGCGATACATACGAGTACAATATTCTTCTTTGGTGCTAGTGCATTAATAAACTTTAATGGAATTGGATCATTTTTATTCCAAGTTGTTGTAATGGTCCTTATGAGTTTGATACTTTATGGATGGTTACTTTCGGGTAAATACGGGAATTTACAACTTATGCTTTTAGTTGGGATTATCATTGGCACTGGACTAAATTCTATGTCAACTTTCATGAGAAAACTACTTGCACCTTCAGAGTTTGATATTTTACAAGCGAAATTATTTGGTTCTGTGAATCATGCAGATCCTGCATACTTTCCTATTGTAATTCCTATGATTATAGTTGTAGCAGTATTAATTTTTGCTCATTCTAAGAATTTAAATGTTTTGTCACTCGGAAAGGATGTTGCTACTTCTTTTGGCGTCAAATATCAACCTAGTGTAATTTATACGCTTGTATTAGTTGCTATTTTGATGTCCATCTCAACTGCTCTAATTGGACCACTTACGTTCTACGGATTTTTAGTGGCAACTTTGAGTTATCAGGCGGCGGCAACTTATGATCATAGATATATTTTTCCAATGGCTTTTGCTATAGGATTTTTGATCATGACGAGTGCATACTTTTTAATGTATCATGTATTCAATGCTCAAGGTGTAGTTTCAGTTATTATTGAATTATTTGGTGGAATTATATTCTTAACTATTGTTTTAAGGAAGAGGGCTTTATGATAAAAATTGATAATGTTAAAAAGTTCTATACTGATAAGGTAAAAATAGGACCTTTGGATATTGAAATACCAAAAGCGGGCTTTACTTCTTTAATTGGACCAAATGGTGCTGGAAAGTCTACGACACTTTTAATGATTGGAAGACTTTTAGATATGGATGAAGGTCAAATTCAGGTAGCAAATATGGATGTTTCTGAATCCAAATCAAAAGACTTAGCAAAAGTTTTGACTATATTGCGACAAGAAAATCATTTTGTAACTAGGCTTACTGTTAGACAGTTAGTTGGGTTTGGACGCTTTCCTTATTCAAAGGGAAGATTAACGAAAGAGGATGAAGTTATCATTTCTAAATATATCGATTTCCTAGATTTAACTAATTTAGAGAATAGATATTTAGATGAGCTTTCTGGTGGTCAAAGACAAAGAGCATATGTAGCAATGGTATTGTGCCAAGAGACTGAATATGTACTTTTGGACGAGCCTTTGAACAACCTTGATGTTGCGCGCTCTGTTCAAATGATGGAGCATTTGAGACGTGCAGCTAATGAATTCGGAAGAACAATTTTGACTGTTATGCATGACATAAATTTTGCAGCTAAATACTCTGATAAAATTTGTGCTATGAAAGATGGACAAATTGCTGCTTTTGGAACAGTAGAAGAGGTTATGGACCCAGCACTTTTGACAGATATTTTTGAAACAAAAATAGAAATTATCAAAGGTCCTTATGGTCCAATCGCTGTTTATTAGTTACAATATTTCCTATTAACAATTGAAATAAAAGTTTCAATTGGAGGAACAACATTATACCCAACTGCCAGTATTAGTCATTAGGTATAAAAAAGCGCCCTGTAAGCAGGGCGCTTTTTTACTCTTTCCAAAACTGTTCTAGCAAAATAACGATCATAGTACCTACGAGTAATCCGTTACTTAAAACATATTGTAAGGAAGAAGAAACTCCGCTAAATGCACTTTCTGGAAGAAACATTATACCTAAACTGATTAATAATGAAATTCCTAATATAGTGAATCGGCGTTGATTTAATTCTTCCCGTAAAATGGATTGAAATGAAATGCCTATTACTTGGACAAATGTTGCTAAAAGTGCAGCATTAGCAATAGGTCCTGGTAGCAAGGATATAAAGCTTACAATTGAGGGGATAAAAGAAATACCTGCTAATATAAGACTTGCTATAAGGAACGACTTCACTTTTCTTTGTCCTGTTAGTTGGATAAATCCTGCCGATGCAGGTAATGGTACAATTCCAATTGTAGAGAACAACGACGAGATAATATGTGATATACCTCCGACCCATACACCACGGTTCAGTGTTTGCTTTTCATTTTCTTTAGATAACGGAGCCGCTTGTTTTACAGCCGAAATAGCAGCGATTGTATTTGCAACTAAAAGAAATGTAAATAAAGTTGCCGTTAGAGTCATTCCAATATCGAATCTAGGTGTGCCCCAAGCAAATATCTCTGGTAACTTAACTAGCGTTGTGTGCGAAGGCATATGAGATGATTTTCCTAATACTGCATACAAAAGCCAACCAAATGAAATGCCAAGTAATACAGCGTAACTTTTCATCCATCCTTTCCCTTTAATTGATAAGAAAGTAATAAGGGCAAAAACAAAGAGAGCAATAGTAGCTGTTGTATAGTCAGGATGAGTTGCAGATCCTTGTAATCCCATCATGCCTTTTAGTAACACACCACTAAGCTGAAGTGCTAAGATTAAAAGAAAAGTTCCTGTAACTAAAGGGGTAAATAAACGTAAGATTCGATGAACAAGCCCTGTTATACCAAGAACGAAGAGTAATATACCTGCAATAATTAAACCACCTTCTAAAAGTTGTAATACATCTTTTGCACTTTGTCCTTGATGCATAGCGACTTGTCCCAATATGACAAATATACTTACCCATGAACCGGCTGGTCCATCCGCAATAGGATAGCGATGCCCAAACCATGCTTGTATAAATGAACTTACTCCTACTACTAAAAAAGTTCGCTGCATTAATGTTGAGATATCTTCTATTGGTAAATGGAATATGCCACCAATAATGATAGGTAATGCAATTGCATTTGCTAATAAAAACACAAACCACTGTAGAATACTAAAGCTCGTATCAAAGTATTTTTTATTCATATTAGTCTCCTTTGCCGAAAAAGAATTTCATAGTTAAAATCCATCCTTTCTACACAGTTAGAAAGGATGGATTTTGTAAATCTATAAAATTACTTTAATTATATAGATGGATTTTTTAATTTTTTACCATGTACGGAATGGTAAGAATTTCCCGTTAAGTGTAATGACGATACGAGGGTCGCCACCTTGTGGATCTTCTTGTGTATCCACACCCAGGTTGAAGTTAATTGCACTCATTACACCTTCGCCGGCTTTTTCTAAGATTAATTCTCTAATAGTTGGTGCATATTGTAACATCATTTCATATAAACGATATGCAATCGGGTCAGTAGGAGGCATTTCCATTACTTGGCCACGAAGTGGAACTACTGTTAATGCTTGAACTACTTCTTCATCTAATTCTAATAGTTTACCGATTTTTTCTGCTTCTGGACGTGTCATTGTAGCTTGTCCTAATAATGCTGTTACAACCCAAGTCTCAGAGTTTTCACTTACTTTTGCAATTTCTTCCCAAGTTAACCCTTTTTTAATTTTTGCCGCTAGAATTTTTTGCGTAGCTTCTTGTCTATTCATATCTAATACTTGTTTTTTCATATCTCATAACTTCCCTTCATGTACGTAATAATTATTATTTTGTTTCACTATTTAACGCTTTATATCCATCAACCACTACATCTAATTTCCCTGTGTGAGGATCAATAACTAAACCATGTACAGGAACATCTTTTGGAATAAGTGGATGATTTCTTACTAAATCAACATTAGCTTGAGTTGAATCGCAGACATCATCGAATCCAAATAACCATTTTTTAAGGTCGATACCAGCATATTCAATCGCTGATAAAATTTCTGGTGAAGCTACTCCGCGATCTAATATTTTTTGAAGTGTTCCTTTTGGATTCGTTTGGCTCGCACCACATCTATGGTGTCCAATAAGGAAGATTTCATCTGCATTTAAATCGTATACTGACGCTACAACACTTTGCATAACACTATCGAAAGCAGAAGCAATTTTACCACCTGCATTTCTGATAACTTTTGCATCACCATCGTGTATATCTAAAGCTTTTGGAAGTAGCTCAATTAAACGAGCATCCATGCAAGAAACAACAACCATACGTTTTTTAGGCATTTTTGTCGCTTCACGAGGAGCGTATTCCTTATTTTCTACAAATTGTTCATTGAACGATAGAATTTCTTGTAATAACATATTTGTAACCTCCTTTAAATCTAGATGTATTTTTTTGTTGCGTCCTCTGTGTTATAAGTAAATATAACTGATAAATAATGTGATGTAAGAGGATAAACTAAGTATAGTGAATTGTATCGATAAGCAGAATAAGTTGGCGAAACACTTTCGGGCTTTCTACTTTCACGGTGAAAGGATTGGTTTATATCATTGATCAAACAGATTTTGAGATACTGAAATTATTAGGAGAAAACTCAAGAATACAATGGAAAGAACTTGGTCAAAAAATACATATGACGGGGCAGGCCGTAGGAAATCGAATTCGAAGGTTAGAGGATTTAGGGATTATTGAGCAATACACAATCGCAATAAACCGAATCAAATTAGGACAAGTAGTGACTGCATTTGTTACTTTGTTTGTAACAACAGCTAATCATCAAGAGTTTATGAATTTCTTTCAAGGAGAAGAAGGAATTTCTGAAGTGCATCGTATAAGTGGTGAGGGATGTTATTTATTAAAAACACATTTCGCTTCTAATGAAGAATTGGATAACTTTCTGGGGCGACTATTAAAGTATGGGAATTATCGTGTTAACTTATCAATAGGAAAGTTGAAATAAGGTTTCTTTTCCTTGGAGGGGATGGTAACATTATTTGCTAAACTTTATTTGTATAGAGATAATGAAGTCGTTTAATGTTTATCTTAAATAGTCAGAGCCTTACTACAATTTATGTGTAGTAAGGCTTTTTTTAGGGAGTCATAAATAATTTTGCCTTAAAAAAATCCTGTAGCTCAGTACAGGGTTTGTAATGAAATGTTTTTAAAAGCTAAATTGTGGTTTCATATCACCTTTATAAGGCTCATGTTCAACGAATATAGTTATGTCCTTACCAGCTTGGTCTTTACCGGTTCTTTTATACGTAAATTTATTCTTATTCAACTCGGTAAGTTCAAGGGCGGCACCATATTTATTATTTCCAATTGAAACATGAGCTCTTATTTTATTTTCGTGTACAACATCGAAGTAGCCATAATCTCCGCGGCTTTGACCTGTTTCGCTATTGAAGAACTCATATTTATTAGACGTATCATTAAATTTTGCTAGACTTATAAAATTCGAATTAAATTGTGTTACATCGTTACCAGCTTCATCTAATATTTTTGTTCCGTGCCAAAGGGTACTGCCTAAAATTTTATCTCCGTCAACATTTTTAACAATATCTCCTGTAGTAGAGTTCAGTTGCTTGTCTGGATCAGTGAAAGAAAGGTTTTTTTCTTTATATGGAACATGTTCAACGAAGACTTCTACATCTTTACCGTTAGCGTCTTTTCCCATTCTTTTATAAGTAAATACATTTTTATTTAGTTTTGTCATGTCAACAACAGCTTGATACTTCATTGATTCTGAAATTAATATTCTCTTCTTCCCATCATTTGTGACAAAGAAAATTCCTTTATCGCCACGACTTGCACCAGATTTAGCATCAAAGAATTCATATCTTCCTGATTTAGCATCATATTTTGCAAGACCAATGAAGTTTGCATTCTCTTTTGTTAAGTCATTTTTATCTTTGTCATATACTTTTGTACCTTGCCAATTCGTATCGCTAAGAAGATTAGCCATTTTTTGTCCTTTAGTTAACTTATTTTCCTTTTTAGTATCTTTCGCAACTTGTTCTTGCTCTTGTTTTTGTTTACTATGATTTTCTTCAGCTTTAGTACCGGCACACCCTGTTAATGCTAATGTGAATCCGAGCAGTATGGATGATAGTGCTTTTGTTTTTTTGTTCATGTTTATCGTCTCCTTATTTTATGATTTTAAGTAGTACGGTTTGCGATTATAGTAGCAGTTCGTCATATATGAAAAGCCTTAAATTGAATAGATGAACTTAGTTGCTACGTTTCTTATGTTAATAGCCGACTATAAAATCCCTCTAAATAAATCATTAAAAAAAGATAAACTAATTACTAAAAAATTTTCATATTTATAAAAAAATCGCTAGCTTGCTGTATGCCTCTTTCGAACACGTACCAATTTTTTTGATGCCTAGGAGTAATCCAAAAATACATAGTAAGGAAGAAGGAAAGCTGTTAATAGTAATGTAATTCTTAATAGAGTTAATCAATCGCATTGTAAAAATTTTCAAGATGAATTGTAGGGGAAATGAAGATCTTATAGAAGGTGATTCATATAGGAAGGGGACGGCTATGTTTGATTCAACAGATCTTAAAATTATAAAGTTACTACAAGAAAACGCTAGAATGAATTGGAAGGAAATTGGAGAGTTAGTACATTTGACGGGCCAGGCTGTTGGGAAACGAATTAATAAATTAGAAGAGGCAGGTGTCATTCAAAAATATACGATAGATATCGACAGGGCTAAGTTGGAAGGATCTATCATGACGTTTGTTACGCTATTTTTGCATGCACCACATTATCATAATCAAATTCAAACCTTTTTCGAAAAAACGGACGTAATTGCTGAAATGTATCGTATAAGTGGCGATGGGTGTTATATCATGATTCTTCATACATCTTCGCACCAGCAATTAGAAGAGACTCTTGCAGATGTTTTACATTATGGTGATTATCGTATAAATACTGTCATTAAAATAATTGAAAAAAAGAAAGAATAAGATATTTATTCTTTCTTTTTTTATATGGAACTGTAATTCTTTATTTGATTTTGTTTATAAAACTGCTTGTTGATAAGACTTTTGCATAAATATTACCAAACTCTAATGCACTCATGAACGATTGATGAGCATGTACTGCGGGGATTAGATTTCCTTGAAACTCTAAATCTTTTGTTGTACAAGCATCTTCAATTACAACACATTGAAATCCTAAATCACTGGCAGCACGTACGGTTGCATCAATACATACGTGAGTCATCATACCGCAAATGACTAGTTGGTCTATTTTCTCTGTTTTTAATGTTTGTAATAAATTGGTTCTTAAAAAACTGTTAGGGTGATGTTTTTGTATGACTATTTCGTTAGCAATCGGTTGTACATCATCATGAATTTGAACGCCCACTGTTTCGGGTAAGAAGAAAGTAGCTCCGTCATTGTTCGCAATATGTTGTACGTGAATAACTGTTTTATGATTTTCACGAAATACTTTCAAGACTTCTTTCGCTTTTTGTACGGCTTTTTCAGATTGATGTAATTCCATATTGCCGCCTTCAAAGTAATCATTTTGTATGTCGACTAATAGTAAAGCTTCGTTCATAGTTAATCCCCCCACATATATTTGTACAGTACGTTGTTTATACTGTACCGTTATTATATAAAGTGTAGGTATGTGCAGGTAATAATGTCATGAAACGATTTTGACGCATATAGTTTCATTGTGAAAAAGCTAAAAGATACAAAGTAAAGATTGGAGAAGTGACTATATTAAGCGTAAATATCAGAATGGTGAAGTGATAGTGAAAGAGGATGATCATATTTGATTTAACACTTCTGTAAGTATAATTTTGCTATAATAAATAAGTATTTACGTGAAGGAGAGTGTGAAATGAAGTTTAATATCGATCATTATATAGCTAGCGTTTTACAGTGGATATTAAATATAGCGTTAATTATATTGTCCATTGTTTTATCGATCTTTTTAATTAACGAGACGATTACCTTTATTCAATATATATTTTCAACAAAGGAGTATACGTCGTATAAATTGGTTGAGAGCATCATCGTTTATTTCTTATACTTTGAGTTCATCGCATTGATTATTAAGTATTTTAAGTCGAATTATCATTTCCCGTTACGTTATTTTATTTATATCGGAATTACGGCGTTAATTCGTTTAATTATTGTATCTCATGAGGAACCGATGGAGACGTTGTTATATGCAGGATCCATTCTTGTTTTAGTCGTTGCTTTATACATATCAAATATGAGAGATTTGAGAAAAGAGTAGTGCAGGCATATGTTTGCACTACTTTTTTATATCTTGACCTTCAAGTTGCTTGAAAGTTTACAATGTAAATAGGGCGTTTGAAATTGAAAAAAATTGAGAAATTAAGTGAAGAGGTTTCTTTTACTTGGAGGTTATAGAAATGAGTCAGGAATTGAAATTGCGTCCATTAGAGCGAGAAGATTTAAAGTTTGTACACGAACTAAATAATAATGCACATATTATGTCGTATTGGTTTGAAGAGCCATATGAGGCATTTGTGGAGCTGCAGGATTTATACGATAAACATATACATGATCAAAGTGAACGCCGATTTATCGTTGAGAAAGATAATGAGATGGTTGGATTGGTCGAGTTAGTGGAAATCGATTATATTCACCGTAGAACAGAATTCCAAATTATTATTGATCCTAATTATCAAGGGCATGGCTACGCAGCAGAGGCGACGCGTTTAGCGATGGATTACGCTTTTTCTGTATTAAATATGCATAAGATTTATTTAGTTGTGGATAAAGAAAATGAGAAAGCAGTCCATGTGTATAAAAAGGTTGGATTTATAGTGGAAGGCGAGCTTTTAGACGAGTTTTTCGTTGATGGTAACTATCATAATGCGATAAGAATGTGTATGTTCCAAAAGGAATATTTTAAAAATAAGTAGTTGAATAATTTGGAAGTAATGTTGACGCTTCATAAAACCGTGTGCTAAAATCCCTTTTAAGTAGTAAGGAAGGTGCAGAACATGCTTTATATAAAATTTGTAAAACTCATTAGAAAACTTTGCTCCGCACAAATGTATACGGTGAAGCGTTGTACGGAGCTTAATCAAGGGGTATAAATCCCTATATTCATCGGCTGAATAACTTTTCGAAAAAGTATAGTTTGCCTATGCTTATTTCGTTATGGTTTTTCAGCTGATGTATAAAATAGATTAAGGGGCCATAGACAATGCTTTGTCTATGGTCCTTTGTGTATATTATTCCAATGAGCTTTTACTGTAAATTGGAGTAGTATGGGAAAAATCACGAAGCAGAGGGCTAGTGTCGAATGACGCTATCTCTCTGCTTTTTTTAATTTCAGGAAAAGAGGAATAAAAATGAGTTTACTTAAAGTTGAAAGTTTATCACATAGTTTTATAGATAAAGTATTATACGAAAATGCTTCTTTTGATTTGCATAAAGGGGAACATATGGGGATTGTTGGACAGAATGGTGCAGGAAAAAGTACGTTAATGAAAATATTGGTGGGGGAAATTATTTCCGATAAGGGGAGCATTAAGTGGCAACCTAATATTCAAATTGGACATCTTGATCAATATGCAGAAATTGATGGGAGCTACACCATTTCGCAATATGTAAAGCGAGCCTTTTATGATTTGTTTGAAATGGAAAAGAGAATGAATAAGTTATATGAAGAAAGTGCGATGACTGGAGATGAGAAGCAACTATTGAAAGCAGCTGAAATACAAGAGCAGCTTGAAGCTCGTGATTTTTATTCAGTAGACAGCGTAATAAATAAGGTGGCAGCGGGTTTAGGTATTGATGCTATTGGGATGGATCGTGTTATTGGGGAATTAAGCGGAGGGCAACGGACAAAGGTAATTTTAGCAAAGCTTTTATTAGAAGAGCCTACTATTTTATTACTAGATGAACCGACAAACTTTCTTGATAAAGAGCATGTTGAATGGCTTGCTAATTATTTAGTGAATTTTGAAGGGGCGTTTATTGTCGTATCACATGATTTTGATTTTCTAGAAAAAGTGACTTCTTGCATATGTGATGTAGAGTTTGGAACGGTGAAGAAGTATTACGGCAAATACTCAGATTTTGTAAGACAAAAGGAGCATTTGCGAAAAGATTATATGCGCCAATATTATGCACAGCAAAAGAAAATTGAAAAAACGGAAGAGTATATTCGTAGAAATATTGCTGGGGTAAATTCAAAAATAGCACAAGGGCGTAGAAAGCAGTTGCAACGTATGGAAAGAATTGCACCACCAAGTTTTACTCATAAACCGTCTATTCATTTTCAGGAACTTCCCATTTTAGTTCAGACAGTTCTGGAAGTAAATAACCTTGAAGTAGGTTACGATTTTGCTCTCTTACCAAAAGTGAATTTTTCAGTAATGGGTGGGCAAAAACTTGTGATTACAGGGTTCAATGGAGTGGGGAAATCTACTTTATTAAAAACAATCTTTGGAAATATTGCTAGCATTTCTGGAGAATTTCACTTCTCAGAGCAAATAAAGATTGGATATTATGAGCAAGATTTAAATTGGAATAATGATTCTTTAACACCGCTTCAAATTATTTCAGAACAGTTTCCTAAACTGAATATGAAAGAAATACGTCATCATTTAGCTGCATGTGGTGTGAAGGATACCCATGTTTCCCAAGAAATACGTACGTTGAGTGGTGGTGAACAATCAAAGGTTAAATTATGCGGATTATTATTATCACCTTGTAATTTCTTAATCTTAGATGAACCGATAAATCATCTAGATGCAGAAGCAAAGGAAGCTTTGCGAAAGGCGTTAATACAGTTTAAGGGGAGCGTTATACTTGTATCTCACGAAGCGAGTTTTTATCTTGATTGGGCAGATAGTATTTTTAATATAGAGACAGGATTAGTTAAGGGGGTGTGAAACATATGAGTGAAAATAATTGGAAAACGAAAATTATATTATTTTTGACCGCTCAAACGATTTCGTTGTTCGGTTCATCTCTCGTACAGTACGCGATTATATGGTATATCACCTTAACGACATCGTCAGGGTTAATGTTGACCATTTCGACCGTTTGCGGTTTCTTACCACAAATTGCGATTTCTTTATTTGCGGGTGTTTGGATTGATCGTTATGACCGTAAAAAGATGATTATGTTATCGGACGGGGTTATAGCAATTGCTACGTTAGTTTTAGCAGTTTTATTTTTAACTGGATATAAAAGTATTTGGTTACTTTTTATAGTACTCCTTATTCGTTCAGCTGGGACAGGGGTACAAACGCCAGCTGTGAATGCGTTAATCCCACAAATCGTTCCGAAAGATCATCTTATGAAAGTAAATGGGATGAATAGCAGTATTACATCTTTAATTATGTTTCTTTCGCCAGCAGCAAGTGCTGCAATTCTTTCTATTGCTAGCATTGAAACGACATTTTTTATTGATGTTATTACGGCTATGATTGGAATTAGTATTATGTTTATCATTCAAGTGGAGAGACATGTGAATGCAGAGAGTAAGCAAAAATCTAATCTACAAGGCATAAAAGAAGGCTTTGCTTATTTAAAAGAAAATGTATTGATTAAAAGGCTACTCGTTTTATTAATTATTGTCATGATTTTAATAAGTCCAGCTGCCTTTTTAACACCTTTAATGGTAACTCGTTCTTTCGGTGCAGAAATGTGGAGACTTACTGCTAGCGAGATGACTTTTAGTGCCGGCGCAGCAGTTGGTGGCGTATTGATTGCGGCGTGGGGTGGTTTCCGTAATCGTATGCATACAACGGCGATAGCTTGTGCGTTGTATGGACTGCTTATGATTGGACTAGGGATTGCTCCGGTATTTATTGTGTATTTAGTATTTAATTTTTTAATTGGTATAACAATGCCGTGCTTCAATACACCAGTTACCGTGTTATTGCAGGAAAAAGTAGAACCTTCTATGCATGGGCGGATGTTTAGTCTTGTACAAATCGCTAATTCATGCGCGCTTCCTTTAGGAATGATAATATTTGGCCCATTGGCTGATATGTTTAGTGTAGAAATTTTGTTAATTTATGCTGGGATGTTCGTATTGTTGTGTGCGATTTATGTTGTAGTAAGTAAGAGGTTTGAAGTGTAAATATTCATGATTAAAAAGGTTTGTGAGGTGATTTAAGGTGCTTCATAAACCTTTTATTTTAATTACAAATCAATAATCATTTATCGAAAAACGATAAAAAGTTATTGACTTATAGTTTTTCTGAATTTATTATGATGGTAGTAAAAAGGAATACAAATAAATGAATTATGAAGTTAAAGGAGAATATATTATGAAAAATAAATTTTTATTAGCTATCGTACTGCTATCGTTAGGAGTTACTTGTTTATTAATGCACGGGGCAACTAGTAACGTAGCGGATAATGGTTTGCTTATAGAACCTTTCTTTTTCCTAGTACCAATAAGTTATGTATTGTTCTTGAGTGGTATGGGTGTATTACTATTTGGAGTTATTACTTCGAAGTTGAAAAAACAGTAATAGACAAAATAGAACTTTAGTCTGTGGGGCCAGCCTGATAGGTTATTAGCTTACGGCAAATGGAATTTTATGAGCTAAAACACCTACTATGAAATAGAAACATATAATATGGAAGAAAAATAATAAGTGAGCTGAATCATGATGAATCATTATTTTTATAGTGGTAGACAAGTGGGAGCAGCTATTACTTTGGCAGGAGCACAGGGGACAATTCATGCTGTGAATCAAGTGATTCAAATGCAGCAGCAAGCATATTTTGCACAAATGATGCAAGGGCAGTATATGTCGTACTCACAGCCTCCGATGCAAGTTGTACATTATGATGTGCATCCAGCAGGTTTATTTTCCATCCCATATGGCGGGACATATTTCTTATGAAAGAAAGCGACTGATCAGAGTCGCTTTCTTTCTTTATATTCCGCCTAGCTTCATTCCAAGGAATGCGAAGAGGATACCGATTATGTAAGTAGTGCTTACGTATAAAAGGAGTGTGCTAAATTTTTTAAGAGTGAGAAGTTGAACAGATTCTAATTTAAACGTCGAAAATGTCGTGAAGGCACCCATAAATCCAGTACCTAATAATAATTGCCAACCTGTATTGATTCCGTTGCCAATTATATATCCGAGTAAAAACGCCCCTGTTATGTTAATGAGAAATGTAGCAATTGGAAAGGAAGTTTTCTTTCTTTTTTTAAACCAATTGCTAATTGCAAATCGTGTAATAGCACCGAAAAACCCACCTATTGCTACTAATAAAGCTTCTATCATAAGGGATCACCTTCCGTAAGATGTTTCTTAATTAAGAAATCACCTATTGTATAGCCAAGAGCAGACATAATGAGGCCACCAAGTATGCTGCATGATACATATAAGAAAGCCGTACTCCATTCAGAATGATTGATTAATTGCACAGTTTCTACACTGAATGTCGAAAACGTCGTAAAGGAACCGATGAATCCAGTTCCAATGCCTGTGATAATTTCTGAAGGTAAGATATTTCTCCGAGCGATATACGTAGTTAGCCACGCTAATAAGAAACACCCGGCTAAGTTAATAAGTAATGTAGCTAATGGAAATGAATGATGCCATGAAGTATGAATAATAAGACCTAAATAATAGCGAGAGAGGGCTCCTAATATACCGGCTATGCCAACGATAATATAAATCAATTCCTTCACCTCTTTAAATAGCTTGCTCAAAAAAATAGACTCCTACCAGTAGTTATACTGGTAGGAGTCATTAGCTAAGCAGCAGTTATGGCGAACTCCATCGCCTATGATTATTACATATAGTGTACTAAACATTTTGTTGAATTTCCAGTGAAGGAGTCGGGGCATTTTGTATTTTTGCTAATTTGAGAGTAAGAATAATTACTAATAAACTAAATATAGTGATATAGGGTTTTCGATGTGATAAAATATTTCTTATGTCTGTCATTCAGTTTCAGTTAACTGAAAATAAAGAAAATTAAACTGTGTGTTTTAGAAAAGGGGCGTTTATTTGAAGAAATTATTAAAAATAGTACTTATATGTATTTTGATAGGAGCTTGCATTTTAGGTGGTTTTTTAGCGTATATGACAATTACAAAAGAACAGCCGGCTGATGTTATAAGCTTGAAGGTGGAAAATAATCAGGAGCGCGTATTAGCGCCTGACAAGGAGTTTAAGGTTACAACATTCAATATTGGATATGCTGGATTAGATAAGGATCAAGATTTCTTTATGGATGGCGGAAAGGGATCAGGTTCAAGTAGTAAAGAGCAAACGGAAACGAACTTAAAGAATATGCTTTCGTTTTTACAAAATGAGAATAGTGATTTTGCGTTACTACAAGAAGTTGATATAAAGTCACTGCGATCTTTTGATGTAAATGGGCATGAATTTTTGAAGAAGGGATTACCTGATTATGCTTTGTCGTTCGGAAAGAACTATGATACAAAATGGGTCCCTGTACCAATAACAAGTCCAATGGGATATGCGGAGGCTGGATTAAGTACGTTTTCTAAATATAAAGTCCAAACAGCGGAGAGGTTCCAGCTTCCCGGAATGGAGCCTTGGCCAAAGCGTTTGTTTGATTTAGATCGAGCCATTGTTGAACATAAAATACCTGTTAATAATGGAAAGTTTGTAAGACTCGTAAATTTACATTTGTCTGCTTATGATGAAGGCGGGAAAATTAGAAAACAGCAAGTAGAGTATTTAAAAGAATATATGAACAAGCATTATAAAAATGGTGATTATGTAATAATGGGTGGAGATTGGAATCAATTGCTTTCTAACGTTCAATTAAGTGATCCGAAGTTTGTGAAAGAGCGTCCTGAGTGGTTAGTAGAGTTACCGAAGGACTTTACTGATGGTGGCTTTAAGTGGGCTGTAGACCCATCTGTTATGACGGTGAGAGATGATGTGAAGAAGTATGTAGAAGGTGAAAACTTCGTCACGATTATTGATGGCTTTATCGTTTCACCGAATGTGGAGATTGTAAATGTACAAGGGAAAGATTTAAAGTTTGAAAATAGTGATCATAACCCAGTGAGTGCGGTATTTAAGCTGAAGTAATTAAGTGCAGAAGGTGGGACTTTATATATGGAGTGGTTAAAGAAAACTTGTTTTTCTAACCTTGAGAAAGAATCACAGAAAAATCATTTATTGCTGTTTATCACGATTTGTAGTTTCTTCCTTGGAATAATCGCGATTGGGTATTACGGATATATTTTTACAGAAAGAGCAATAGCGTTTTGGGTTTGCGGTATTTCAGTTGTTGTATTTGGAACGCTGCTTACTTTTATAGCAAGCATGGAAGCGATGTATAAATATATTATGACATTTATGCTGCTTATTATGTCTTTCATTATGGTACAAGCTTTTAATGAAAGCCCGGCTGTATTTCAAATGGTCTACTTTACATTAGCGGTTTCACTTATTTATTTAAGTGAACGTCTCGTTATCATTCTCGGCGGAGTGGCGGTTGTTATTACATTTATTCTTTGTAGCTATTGGCCGGAGCAATTTTTTGCGTATACAGCTGCATCTGAAGCTGCAAATTTCGCAAGCTTGTTAGCGATCGTAACAATCGCAATGTGGGGCGTAACGAAGATTGGCTCTAATTTGCTAGCTCGTTTAAGTGATGAGAAGCAAGAAGTAATGAGGAAAGCTCAGGAGCTAGAAGAAACGCAAAGACTTATTGAGGAAACGGTTGTAAAGTTAGATAGTAATTTCAATCATTTAAGACAAAATATGAATACATCGATGGAGTCGATGAGTGAAATTAATTTCGCTTTTGAAGAAGTGGCAGTTGGTACCCAATCACAATCAGAGATGATGTATCGTTCAGTAGAAGTATTGAATGATATGGAAGGAAATATTGAACAAATTATTTCTCAAGTAAGAAATGCATCGATTCGTGTTGATGAAAGTTTAGAAATTTCAAAGGGTAGTGTACATACTTTGCGGAATTTTGAAGCGAATATGAGAAGTTTAAATGATGTTGTTTCACAATCAGGAATTATATTTAGAGATTTAATGATGCAATCGAAGCAAATTAATGAAATTGTAGATGTGATAACGAATATTTCTAGTCAGACGAGTTTGCTAGCTTTAAATGCAAATATTGAAGCGGCAAGAGCAGGCGAGCATGGAAAAGGATTTGCTATTGTAGCGAATGAAGTATTAAAGCTTGCGGAAGAATCGAATCGTTCTGCGGGGAGAATTCAAGGTATTTTGAAGGAGTTTAGTAATCAAGCAAGTAAGGTGGAAGTGCAGGTAGAAAAATCAGAAAGAGTACAAGAAGAATGTAACGAAATGCTAGCGAGTGTTTTAACAAATGTAACAGATTTAGGGAAGTTTATTGATACAATTAATGATGTAATGAGAGAGATTGTTGGTCATCAAGAAAATTTCCAGGTTAAAACGACGAATATCGTAAAGGATGTTACACATGCTTCTAATGTAATTCAGCAAACTTCTGCGGCTACGGAAGAAGTATTAGCAAGTGTGGAAGAAGAAAAACATCGAAATGATACATCAGTGAAGACGTTACATACTGTTAGCAAGCAAGTGAAGTTGCTAGAAGATATTTTAGAAAAGTAATATCTAGTTTTAAAAGGGTACACCATGTGTGCTCTTTTTTCATTTAAACGAATACTTGATAGGAATTTAATTGCTTTTCTGCGCGTTTTCTGCCAAGCTTAAGGAGATAAAGTGAGACTAATACCTACTGATTATTAGTTGAACCTCGCAAATAGCGGGATAAAATACTTCAAAGAAAGAATTATATAGGTGACGCATATGATTGAAGTTAAGACTTCTGAACTTAGTGATGGAGAATTTAATAGAGGTGTATTTGCAACTCGTGATATTAAAAAGGGTGAGTTGATTCACTCAGCACCAGTTATCTCTTATCCGAATGAACAGCATGAACACATTGAGAAAACGTTACTTGCTGACTACGCATTTGAGTATGGGGTAAATCATACGGCATTCCTGTTAGGATACGGTATGTTATTTAATCATGCATATAATCCGAATGCAACGTATGAAATTGTCTTCGAGAATCATACGTTTAACTTTTTCGCTTATAAGGATATAAAAGCGGGAGAAGAAATTTTAATCAACTATAACGGTGAAGTTGATGATGACGAACTATTATGGTTTGATAAAGAAAAAGAAGAGAACGAAAAGTAATTTATAATAAGTGATGAAAAGGATGCTTTTACATAGGTAAAAGCATCCTTTTTTAGTAATGAAAATAAAGTAAAGATTACAAAAAAATACCACTTTATTTTCGTATGATATAGTAAGATACTGAAGGATAGTGTTTTGAAAAAGTAATATATTTTACAAATTGTTGTCTTTCTGATGACATGTCAAGTTTAGTAGCTCATTTGGGTTGCTTTATTAGGCAATATATATTTTAATATGAGTGGCACCTCTTATAAATTAAGAGGTTTATAGGTGTCTCGAATTGATTTTGGGTACACTGTATCCACCACTTTAGGTTCGTTCATGTATGTGGGGATATTATGGGCCCGTATAACGGGATAAAAAGAATATAGAAATAGAGGAATCGTAAAATGAATATGCAAGAGGTTTATGAATATTTAAGTACGGTATTGCCTGAAGGTCATGTGAAACAAGATGAAATGTTAAAGAATCATACGCATATTAAAGTTGGTGGAAAAGCAGATGTGTTCGTTGCACCGACGAATTATGATGAAATTCAAGAAGTTATTAAATATGCTAACAAATATAATATTCCAGTTACGTTTTTAGGAAATGGATCGAATGTCATTATTAAAGATGGTGGAATTCGCGGGATTACAGTAAGTTTAATTCACATTACAGGTGTGACTGTAACAGGAACGACAATTGTAGCACAGTGCGGTGCAGCAATTATTGATGTATCACGTATTGCATTAGATCATAATTTAACGGGTCTTGAGTTTGCTTGTGGTATTCCAGGTTCAGTTGGCGGAGCATTATATATGAATGCTGGTGCTTACGGCGGTGAAGTATCGTTTGTATTAACAGAAGCTGTTGTAATGACAGGTGATGGAGAGCTACGTACTTTGACGAAAGAAGCATTTGAATTTGGATATCGTAAGAGTGTATTTGCGAACAACCATTACATTATTCTTGAAGCGAGATTTGAACTTGAACAAGGTGTACGTGAAGAAATTAAAGCAAAAATGGATGATTTAACGTTCAAACGTGAATCAAAACAGCCTCTAGAATATCCTTCATGTGGTAGCGTATTTAAGCGCCCACCAAATAACTTTGCTGGTAAATTAATTCAAGAATCAGGACTACAAGGTAAACGAATTGGCGGAGTGGAAGTTTCTCTAAAACACGCTGGATTTATGGTGAATGTAGATAACGGAACAGCACAAGATTACATTGATTTAATTCACTTCGTACAAAAGACTGTTGAAGAGAAATTTGGCGTGAAGTTAGAGCGAGAAGTAAGGATTATTGGAGAAGATAAAGAGTAACGAAATACGTATGAAAATGTGAATTATTTTAAAATAACATTTGGGTATTCTTGACAATTTGTTTTCAATTCAATATAATGGCTAATAATTTAACAAATAATATACGTTGAAAGAGCCCAGTAGCAGTTTGTCACTGTTAATGAGAGAGCTAGGGGTTGCTGGAACCTAGCACAAACAAACTTGCGAATTACACTCTGGAGTATCTTAGGTAATGCTAAGCGGATTGGCAATCGATATTATTGCTAAGAGTGGTATGAGTAGCTATGCTATTTATACAAACTGGGTGGTAACACGGTGAATAATCGTCCCTATGTCATAGACATAGGGACTTTTTGTTTTCAAAAAAATAGAGGGGATGACAAAAGATGAATATTATTGATGAATTAGAATGGCGCGGTGCCATTAATCAACAGACGGACGAAGAAGGTTTACGTAAGCTAGTAGAAGAGAAAAAGATTTCGCTATACTGCGGAGTGGATCCGACTGGTGATAGTATGCATATTGGACATTTGATTCCGTTTATGATGATGAAGAGATTCCAGTTAGCTGGCCATCATCCAGTTATTTTAATTGGCGGGGCAACAGGAACAATTGGTGATCCGAGCGGACGTCAATCAGAACGTCAACTTCAAACGTTAGAAGTCGTTCAGCATAATGTGGATGCGTTAACAGCGCAAATGAAAAAGCTATTTGATTTTGGCGGAAATAGCGAAGTGAAGATGGTAAATAACTACGACTGGACACATGAAATAAACATTATTGAGTTTTTACGTGATTACGGGAAGAACTTTAGCATTAATAGCATGTTAGCAAAGGACATAGTAGCAAGTCGTTTAGATACAGGAATTTCTTTCACAGAATTTACGTACCAAATTTTGCAAGCGATGGACTTCCATCATTTATACACGAAAGAAGATGTGCAACTGCAAATTGGTGGTAGTGACCAATGGGGAAATATTACGAGTGGTTTAGATTTAATTCGTAAGTTAGAAGGGCACGAAGCGAGAGTGTTCGGACTAACAATTCCGTTATTATTGAAATCAGACGGTACGAAGTTTGGTAAATCAGCAGGTGGTGCGGTTTGGCTTGATCCTGAAAAAACAACACCGTTTGAATTTTACCAGTTCTGGGTGAATACAGATGATCGTGATGTTGTTAAATACTTGAAATACTTTACGTTCTTAACGAAAGAGCGCATTGATGAATTGGTAGTGAAGGTAGAAACAGAACCTCATAAACGTGAAGCGCAAAAAGTATTAGCGGAAGAAATGACGAAATTCGTTCATGGAGAAGAAGCATTCCTGCAAGCTGTGAAAATTACAGCGGCGTTATTTAGCGGAGATATTAGATCGCTAACAGCCGATGAAATTGAGCAAGGCTTTAAAGAGATGCCAACGTTCCAGTCTTCAAAAGAGACGAAAAACATCGTAGAATGGCTAGTTGATTTAGGGATTGAATCATCTAGACGACAAGCACGTGAAGATATTAATAACGGAGCTATTTCGATGAATGGCGAAAAAGTAACAGATGTGGGTACGGATGTTACTGTAGAGAATTCATTTGATGGACGTTTTATTATTATTCGTAAAGGGAAGAAGAATTACAGCTTAGTGAAGTTAGGAGAATAGTTTGTGTGAAAGGATGGGGGTAGAAAGAATACTTCCATCCTTTCATATACACAATTTAGACATAAAGTAATCAGTAAATTTAGATAATTAAAAGGGTTATATTCTTTATCCGCCGAATAAATAAGTTAGAGGAAATTACGGACAAAAATAGCCCGAACCATGCAGGGCATGATTCGGGCTTATATTCAGATTAGTAAGCTAAGCTGAATAGACCTTTAATGTGTGATAAGTAACGAACGTTACTTGCTTCTTTCATTAATGATGCTGGTAAGCCTTTAAGTGGAGTATTGCTTGCTCCAATTGTAGCAACAGCATCTTTACGTCCTAGACTAGCAAGTGTTCCAGAGTTTACAGGTGCGAACTCTTCGAATGCTTTGCCTTCTAGTGCTGCGTATAAGTTGTATCCAATTAACTCACCCATTTGCCAAGCGATTTGTGCAGTTGGTGGGTATGGACGTCCGTCTGGAGCGAAGACAACGGCGCTGTCTCCAGCAACGAATACGTCTTTGTGAGAAGTAGATTGTAGGTATGCATCAACTGTTGCACGACCACGGTTAACTTCAAGACCTGATTCACCGATTAGTGGGTTACCTTGAACGCCACCTGTCCAAACGAATGTATTAGCAACAAGTTTTTGACCGTCTTTTAAGTCGATTTCATTGCCAGCAACGTTTGTTACAGGAAGACCTGTTAAGAATGTAACACCGCGTGCTTCTAGGCTAGTAGTTGCACGTTCGATTAAGTGGTCTGGTAATACTGGAAGGATTTTTGGACCTGCTTCAACAAGAAGAAGTTTAACTTCTTTAGGATTTACGCCGTGGCTTTTTGCAAGTTTAGGCATAATGTCAGCAAGCTCACCAACTAGCTCAACGCCAGTTAATCCGCCACCACCGATTACGATTGTAGCATCAGCTTCGTTTTTCGTTTTCGCGTATTCACGAATACGGTCTTCAACGTGTTTGTAGATTTTGTTTGCATCAGCAGCAGATTTTAATACCATGCTGTTTTCTTCTAGTCCTGGAATACCGAAGTAAGCAGTTTTACTTCCTAAAGCAACTACAAGTGCATCGTAAGATAAAGTAGTGCCACCAGCTAGTTTGATTTCTTTGCTATCAACTGAGAATGACTCAACTGTTGCAATTTTAAGATCGATGTCTTTACCTTTGAAAAGCTTTGTAAGTGGCATTGCAATTGCTTGCTCAGCAACGTTACCAGCTGCAAGGCGGTGTAGTTCAGTGATGATTTGGTGTGTTGGGTATTGGTTAATCACTGTAACTTGTGCTTCTGATTTGCTGTAATATTTACGTACGTTTAAAGCGGCAAGAAGACCGCCATAACCAGCGCCTAAGATGACAATTTGTTTTGACATAGTATGATATCCCCCGTCTTTACTAATTGTTGTTATAAGTTAAATTATTTATTGTTACGTTCTGCACTAATTTGAAGGTATGCGTTCACAAAGCGGAACATTTTTTGTGCTTGTGGGTCTTTTAATAATTTCAATAGACCGAACAGGCCGATAACTTCGTTGCTTTCGTCAGCACGATCTTTCGCTTCGATTGCAGTAGCAGCCATGCTTTTCACTGTGTCTTTTACAGGTTCTACAAGCTCTGTGATTGCACCAACAGTGTC
This sequence comes from Bacillus cereus, assembly GCF_007678085.1. Taxonomy (GTDB): domain Bacteria; phylum Bacillota; class Bacilli; order Bacillales; family Bacillaceae_G; genus Bacillus_A; species Bacillus_A cereus_BE. The sequence continues at coordinate 415,000 of NZ_VEDW01000005.1, forward strand.
GCTTTTTAATACTTCATCAGTAGCAACAGTTTGAGCGAAGTCATAAGACTTAGTTAAAATGTTAACAAGCTCAGTTAATTTTGGAAGCTGTTCTACTAGTGTAGTTAATGATTCTTGTACCTCAGGTTTTAACAACTGATCAAGTACATCAAGTTGTCCTTGGCTAGCAGAAATTTGTACAGTTTCTTGTTCTGGCTTTGTTTGAGTCATAGTTTCTGGCATCTCCAATTCTCCTTTACGATAGCAATACTCTTATTTTTGATAGGTAAGATAGTAAACGTTTGCGAAACTTTATACAAAGTTTCACAAAGCACAATAAAATGCCTTTAAATTTATGCCAGCAAGTAAGCTGAAATCATAAATCCAAAACCATAAAGTCCTACCTATTATTTATGAACTGTCCGATACATGGCTTGTCCGCATAATGGAAAGTTCCTTTATCGGAAAGTGTATATAATATATATCCTATATTATATACTATATGCACCTATGTTAACATAAAAATGATTCCTAATTATTTGATATTAAGCGTATAACGTAGTACTGACAAGGCGTGAAAGCGCATAAATTATTTTGTTAAGGTTAGAAATGTACGTATATATAAATAAAAAAAGGAAAAAATGGACAAATTTATGTTCATTTTTTCCTTTTTTTATTGTTCACCTTCTGTAATTAGCATTGATGTGTTACCGCTTTTTTCAAGATGGCATTCGCCCCAAGTACAAAGAGAATCAAGAATGGATTCTAAAGACCAACCGTAGTCTGTAAGAGAATACTCTACTTTCGGTGGTACTTGATTGTATATCTTTCTTTGAATAACTCCATCTTCTTCTAACTCGCGTAATTGCTGTGTTAACATCTTTTGTGTAATACCAGGCATAAGACGTTTTAATTCACTCGTTCTCTTTGTACCTTTCGTTAAGTGGCAAAGAATAACGACTTTCCATTTTCCGCCGATAACCTCTAAAGTCGCTTCAACGGGAATATTATATTTCTTCATATAAAAATCTCCTTTGGTGAATGTAGATTTCAGTTCTCCAACAAAAGAAGCTAAATAATTTAAATGTTACTAAAAAGTGCCTATAGCACTTTAAAGTACGTACTTTTTATCATGTTGAATATGTTCCATAATAGCATACGTAAGAGGGAAATGAGTAGTACGGTACTAAAAAGTACCTATGTTACTTTTTGGTACCTATCGTACTTTTAAGTGCGTTCTTCAAAAAAAGAGTGAAGCCATTCATAATAGCATATATGAGCAGTAACATTATTTTTGTAGAAGATAAAAAGGCCTTTTTATCATACTATTATGATTGGATTTCTCGTATTAAGGAGGAGTTCAATTGAATTCATATACAGTATCTTCTTCGGCGGTTCAGACGAATCGAAGAAGTATGTTTGCTTTATTAGCATTAGCAATTAGTGCGTTTGGAATTGGTACAACCGAATTTATTAGTGTTGGTTTATTACCATCTATTTCAGAGGATTTACATGTTTCTGTTACAACAGCGGGTTTAACCGTTTCTTTATATGCGTTAGGAGTAGCATTTGGTGCCCCAGTATTAACGTCATTAACAGCTAGTATGTCGCGAAAGACGTTATTAATGTGGATTATGATTATTTTCATTATTGGTAATGGAATTGCGGCAGTGGCAACAAGTTTTACTGTGTTGCTTATGGCGAGGGTTGTATCTGCGTTTGCACACGGCGTTTTTATGTCGATAGGATCCACAATTGCGGCTGCGCTTGTACCAGAGAATAAACGTGCAAGTGCAATTGCATTTATGTTTACTGGTTTAACTGTTGCGACCATTACAGGCGTACCAATTGGAACATTTATCGGTCAACAATTTGGCTGGAGAGCATCGTTTATGGTAATTGTGGCAATTGGAATCGTTGCCTTAATCGCCAATAGTATGCTAATTCCTTCTAACTTAAAAAAAGGTACGTCTGTATCATTTCGCGATCAATGTAAGCTGATTACGAATGGAAGACTATTACTGGTATTTATCATTACTGCATTAGGGTACGGGGGAACATTCGTAACATTTACGTATTTATCTCCGCTATTACAAGAAGTAACAGGATTTAAAGCAAGTACGGTTACAATTATTTTGTTAGTGTACGGAATTGCAATTGCGATTGGGAATATGGTTGGCGGAAAATTATCAAATCATAATCCGATTCGAGCGCTATTTTACATGTTCTTTATTCAAGCAATTGTATTATTTGTTTTAACATTTACAGCACCGTTTAAAGTCGCTGGACTCATCACAATTATTTTCATGGGACTATTCGCGTTTATGAATGTTCCAGGACTACAAGTGTATGTCGTTATATTGGCTGAGAGATTTGTACCTAGTGCTGTTGATGTAGCATCTGCGATTAACATTGCAGCATTTAACGCAGGAATTGCTCTTGGTGCTTACTTGGGTGGTATTGTAACGAACTCGTTAGGGTTAATTCATACGGCCTGGGTAGGCGGCATCATGGTAGCAGGGGCTGTTATTTTAACAGCGTGGAGTATGACATTAGAAAAAAGAGATCAAGTGAAATAAGGGAGAGAAAATATAATGAAAAATTTACAAAGTACAACAACATTGCATAACGGTGTAGAAATGCCTTGGTTCGGTTTAGGTGTATTTAAAGTAGAAGACGGACCAGAACTTGTAGAAGCTGTGAAATCGGCGATTAAAGCAGGATACCGCAGTATCGATACAGCAGCGATTTATGGAAATGAGAAAGCGGTAGGAGAAGGAATTCGCGAAGGTATAAAAGAAGCAGGGATTTCTCGAGAAGATTTATTCATTACTTCAAAAGTGTGGAATTCAGATCAAGGATATGAAACGACACTTGCTGCATATGAAGAAAGCTTAAAAAAATTAGAGCTAGATTATTTAGATTTATATCTTGTTCATTGGCCTGTGGAAGGGAAATACAAAGATACGTGGAGAGCGTTAGAAACACTTTATAAAGAGGAACGCGTGCGTGCAATTGGCGTAAGTAACTTCCAAATTCATCATCTGCAAGACGTACTAGCAGGTGCAGAAATTAAGCCGATGATTAACCAAGTAGAATATCATCCACGTTTAACGCAAAAAGAATTACAAGCGTTCTGTAAAGAGCAAGGTATTCAAATGGAAGCATGGTCACCACTTATGCAAGGTCAATTATTAGATAACGAAACATTGCAAGAAATTGCTCATAAGTATGGTAAAACGACAGCTCAAATCATTTTACGTTGGGATCTTCAAAATGAAGTTGTAACAATTCCGAAGTCAACGAAGGAACACCGCATCGTTGCGAATGCCGATATATTTAATTTCGAATTAACGAAAGAAGATATGGAGAAAATCGATGCGTTAAACGAAAATCATCGCGTTGGTCCAGACCCTGATAACTTTGATTTCTAAACTTATAGTAGAGAGAAGGAGTGCAAACAGTTTGCACTCTTTTTTGTTTTGCTTATGCATAAAAAAATTTTCTAACTAAATAATAAACAGGAGAAAATTTGTTATTTCATAAGGGGTTGTAAACATGAAGATAAAACGATCGTTCAAGCTAATGGCTGCTTTTTTAAGTGTTTTATTTGTATTTGTGAACTTATTATTTCCACTTCAAAAGGCATCCGCAGAAGTTATGGATCATACAAAGTATGAAATGGATTGGAGTTATAGTAAGTCAAAGAAGAAACCAATTCGAACAGAGCTTATTAAAACAGCAGATGGTAAAATTGCCTTTTGCTTAAATGTAGATTTGAAATCTCCAAGTGGTCAAGATTTACCGGAAATGGGGAAAGTGGATATTAATGTGTACCGTGTACTATTGAATGGATATCCACAAAAGAGTCCACAAGAATTAGGTGTTTCTGATTGGAGAGATGCCCATTACGCAACGCAGCTTGCGGTGTGGAATGCGTTAAAGCAAATTGATATTAACGATTTAGAGTTCCGTAATAAAAATGTAGAAAAAGTAACGAAAGACATCGTTGCAAAAGCAAGCGCTAGTGAAGAATTACAAGAAATTACGATGAGTGTCGTGCCGTCAGAAGAACAACAAGCAGTGTTGAAAAATGATTTCTTTGAAACAGGTTTATATACAGTAGAAACAAACGCGAAAAGCGGAACGTATAAAGTACAAGCAACAGGTGCACCAGCTGGCGCGAAGTTTGTTAATGAAAAAGGCGAAGCAAAAACGGAATTTAACGTGGGAGAAAAGTTCCGCATCTTAATTCCAAAACAAACACCAGCTGGCGGATTTAGCTTTAAAGTAATAGGGAAATTAACGAAGCTACAAGGCATCGCTCATAAGGGTACACCAACAATTCAAAATGCGGTCGTATTACTTGAGCGAAGTGAGGAAAAAACAAGTCCGGAGTTATCGGTAAGTTGGAAAACAACAAATGGTCATGATAATAATAAACCACATACTCCAAATGAACCACATAAACCGAATCAAAAGAGATAATGAAAAAGCATTGGCTGTGTGCCAATGCTTTTTTATATGAATGATAAAATTATATTAGAAAAATTAAATGCGGGATAAAATTACTGCTTATACAGTTTAAACTCTATTTGGAAATAATATAAATATATTAAAATTCAAACGTTACAATTAATAGATTGTATTCACAAAATTGTAACATTATTCTGATTGGAAAGGCTATCAAACAGTGTAGAAAGCGTGTAAAATTCAGTTGGAAAAACTACCTATAGATGGTCATATATGAATAAAATGTAAGTTTCTATTATTATTCACAACTTTAGATGTATAGATGACAATACTGAAATATATCTTTTACTATTCTCTTTTTTATGTAGAGAGAACTCATCACAAGTAGAGGAAAGTGAGGAGGATACGTTACATAAAAATTTTTATAATGTAAGAAAGCGAATACATTGAGAGGAATGCGGTAGTAATTGATACAGGTGCGCGAGGTGTTAGTCTATACATTAAATGTTTTTATAAAAATAATAGGATGTCTTATTAAACGAATATTCATATAGGAAGGTTTTTCTAAATAAAGGAACAGGGGACACAGATTATGTCGAAGAAAAAGACGAGTAGGGTATTAGTGGCTGGAATATGTATATCTACATTATTATCGCCAGTAGCTTTCGAAGCATCGAAAGGATATGCAGCACCTTTGGAAGAGAATAAAGGTGGAAAATTAGAAGAGGTTAAAGAGAATAAGTTTGAGCAGAGGACGTTTCATGTACCTGGAAAAGGTGATATAGAAAAGGAAACAGAACGCTTAAAAGTAACTTTTCACCTTTCGGTTAACGAACCGACTGGAATTTATGCAGCGCCAAATGAAAAGATTACAATTGAAATAAAAGGAACGCAGTCTATTCAAGCTTTTATAGGAACAAGAACATATGATGAAAAGGATCCTGAAAAGTTTGATTTAAAACCTGGTAAAAATGTTATTTCATCATCAAATGGTGGTATTTTGTATTTTTATAATATGAATGACGAAGGTGAGGTAACGGCTTCTGTTACGAATGGTGGAAGTCACTTTCCTTTGTTTATTTTAGGTAAGCATACGAAAAAAGATTTTGATGAAATGTTGAAGAAATATAAAGATCCTTATGCAGTGGAATTAAAAGGTGAGAGAAGTTTAATTACTGCGAGTTATAGTGCTGTTCAAGATCATATGAACGATACAGATCCAACAAAGTTAATGAAATTACATGATAAGATTATTCGTTTGGAAAATGCATTAGCAGGATTATCTGAGGACGGTATTGGAGTCGCGAAATCTCCAAATCATTACGTTCAGTTCGTTGAAAAACTGAATCCTGATGAAGATGACTTTATGTTTGCAACAAATTATCATACAGGATATATTCCAAGCGCAATGAATAGAGTTTTAGATATAGAAGTGCTTGAAAAGGATGGCTGGGGACCATGGCATGAAGTTGGACATTTACATCAACAAAGGCCTTGGGACTGGGATGCTGTTGGGGAAGTAACAGTCAACATTTATTCTTTAGCAGTACAAAAAGCATTAGGGAATAAACTAGACATGGAAGAACATTATGAAAAATCATTTGAGTATTTACAAAGACCTATTGCGGAAAGAGTAATTGATGAAATTAATCCCCTTACGATGTTTTGGCAATTAAATGTAGTGTATGGGGAACATTTCTATCCTAGGTTACATCAAGCTTATCGTTTGTTACCACAGAGTGAAATGCCTGCGTCTGATGAAGAGAAAAAGCAAATGTTTGTTTATATGACATCAAAAGTGGCAGGGCAAAATTTAATTCCTTTCTTTGAGGAATGGGGATTAACGCCAAATGATGATATTAGAGAGAAAATAGAAACATTAAATTTACCTAAATTAGAAAAGGAAATTTGGAAAGCTACAGATAGTAATGATATTCGCGAGAAGCAAGTTGAAGCATACGAAGTTCCATATGGTGAACCATCTAATGAGATGAGAAATCTTTTAGTTGGTACAGATTTTGATGAAAATGAAGCAAGTAAGCTTGTTCAAAAGTTAGGTGAGAATGTAAAAGTAACAGGTAATATTATATGGCCTAAATTAGAGAATGGGAAACAGGAAGTGTTAGTAGAAATTGAGGATGAGAAAGGAAATAAAAATTTAATTCCTGTCCAAGTCAATGGGATTTATGGCGACAGTATCATTTTTCAAGGACTTTCAAATGATGTAATGTCGACGGTGATGCTTCATCACAATGAAAAAAAATTAAATGCAAACTTTACTAATAATAAAATACATTACCGTTTTGAAAATGAAGAATATATGGGCTTAAAGCTATATGATCGAAATGGGATTGAAAAGAAAAGTGTATTAGCAGAAGGACAAGAAACTGGAAAACGATTCGCGCTGGAACTAAATGGAGTGGATTTTGAATATGGTGATGTAGTAAAAGTATTCCACGCAGAACCAAGCCGTCTGAAATGGTACCAAAATAATAAACTTGCAGATCAAGGGGAAGCTAAAAATAAAAAAGGAAAATTATTCAAGATTACTCCGCAAGGATTTGAATTAAAAGATAGTTTACAAGAAGTAACGGCGAAACCACAGCAAGTAGTAGTCGGAACCAACATTGAAAAGCTAGATCCAAAAGCTTTTGTTGAAGTAAAAGACGGTGAAGTAATCGGTTTTGTAGAAAAACCAATTACAACAAAAATCGGTGAACAAAAGGTAAAAGTAGAAACGAAGGATCGTTTCGGAAATAAGCAAGTGACGGAAGTATCGTTAGAAGTACTTTATGGAGATAGTATTGCGTATGTAGGATACAACAATGAAATTGCTTCAGTTGTAACGTTAAAGCATGAAGAGAAGAAATTACATGCGACTGATATGAATGAACAAATTCATGAGTATTTCGATAAAGAACAATATATGGGAATCACTTTATATGATCAAAATGGAACAGTGAAAAAACATGTAACAGCAGAAGGGCAAGAAACTTCAAAGAACTTTGCAGAGCAAGTAAATGGACTGCAGTTTGAATATGGGGACGTTGTGAAAGTGTTTCATGCGGAACCAGATCGTTTGAAATGGTATCAAAATAATAACCTTGCTGGTCAAGGCGAGAAAAAAGGGGCAAAAGAACTATTCTTCAAAGTGACAGAAAAAGGCTTTGAGAAAATGGATATGTCGCAAGAGGTAACAGCGAAACCTCAACAAGTAGTAGTAGGAACAGATGTTGAAAAATTAGATGCGAAAAACTTTGTTGAAGTAAAAGCTGGAGAAGTAATTGGATTTGTAGAGAAACCAATTACAACAAAACTAGGTGAACAAAAAGTAAAAGTAGAAACGAAAGATATTTTCGGAAATAAGCAAGTGACAGAAGTACCAGTAGAAGTGATTTACGGAGATAGCATTATGTTCTTTGGTACATGGCATGGTGGAACGAATATTAAATCGATTGTGACATTAAACCATGAAGAAAAGAAATTTAGTACAACAAATTCAGAAGGTCCAATGCATACTTCATTTGCAGATGAAAAATATATGGAAATGACTGTATACGATAAAGCTGGAAAAGAGAAGAAAGCATTATCTGTAAAAGCATCTGAAAATACAAAAGCATTCGCAGAACAATTTAATGGAACGACTTTTGAGTATGGTGATGTAGTAAAAGTATATCAAAAAGAGTTTGATAGATTTAAAGTGTACAAAAAGAATGAATTCGTGGATAAGGAGTATGGCGTTCATGAAGTATTCTTTAAAGTTACAGAGCAAGGTTTTGAAAGAATGGAAGCATTGCAAGAAGTAAAAGCTATGCCGCAAAAAGTAGTAATCGGAACAAATAGCGAAATGTTAGATGCGAAGAAATTTGTTGAAGTAAATGATGGAGAAGTAGTAGGTTTTGTAGGAAAACCGAATGTTACAAATATTGGTAAGCAAACAGTAGAAGTAGAAACGAAAGATCGTTTTGGAAATAAGAAAGTAACGGAAGTAGCTTTAGAAGTAACGTATGGAGACAGTCTTGTTTATCAAGGTCTTTACAATGATATTACTTCAATCGTAACGTTTAATCATGAAGAAAAGAAACTACATGTAACGTATACAGATGAACAAATTCATAGCTACTTTAAAAATGAATTATACATGGGAATTACGCTATATGATCAAAATGGGATTGAGAAAAAATATGTAACAGCAGAAGGGCAAGAAACTTCGAAGAATTTTGCTGAGCAAGTAAATGGAACTTCATTCCAATATGGAGATGTGGTGAAAGCATACCATGCAGAATCAGATCGTTTAAGTTGGTATAAAAACAGTGAGTTCGTTGGAAAAGGAGATAAGAAAAAATTCAAAGAAATTTCCTTCAAGATTACTCCAAATGGTTTAGAGCAAGTGCAATAATAAAAAAGCTCGTAAAACATTATGTTTTACGAGCTTTTTTTATTATTCAGCTTCAGAAACAACTGTGAAGCGTTCGTTTACGTGTTTTGGATTTTCGATTTCATCAAGTGCTGCAACTGCGAAGTCTTCGTAACTTACGTAGCTATCACCTTTTGAGTTAACAAGAAGGTTGTCTTTGCCGGCTGTATAAGAGCCTGTACGTTTTCCTAATGCAAATAGTGCAGAAGGGCTGATGAATGTCCAAGTAATATCGTTAGTTTGTTGCAGAATTTCTAAGTTTTTTCCTTGGTTTTGAGCTGTTGCAAGGTATTCATTTGGGAAACCTGGTGTATCAAATACACGTGTTGTTTTCTCTTCGTCTACAAATAAGCTTCCAGCTCCGCCAACTACAAGTAATTTTGTGTTAGGTGCACCTTTCATAGCTTCAATTAGTACATTTCCTGCATCTACGTGAAGGTGTTCTTCGCCTGCTGGAGCGCCGAATGCATTTACAACTACGTCAAATGCCTGCAGGTCATTAGATGTAAGAGAGAATACATCTTTCTCTAAAACTTTTACGTTTTCTTCTGTAATTTTTGCAGCGTTTCTTACGATTGCAGTTACTTCATGTCCGCGATCTAATGCTTCTTTTAAAATACGACTTCCTGCTTTACCAGTTGCTCCGATAATTCCGATTTTCATAATAAATCCCTCCAAAATGTTTTGTTAAAGTGTATATCTGAAAGTGAATGAATGTATTGTAATTAGGTTTGTTACAACCTGTTGTAATCATTATAGTTACAGGTTGGTATTTTTGTCAATGGGGTTGTTTGTGAATTTATTGTTTGTTTTAGTATGCGCAGTTAGAGAGAGGGCAGTCATAAAGATATTGTTACTGCAAGCCGGGCTAATATTTGGAAATTGCAAATTGTCGAAAAATGTTGATTTTTGAATGTTTTTTAAATATAATTCGTTTTATGGAGAAAAGGAGGGGTTAATTGTATGAATATTTTAGAGCAATTTGTTTCATCAACGAATACAATTCTTTGGTCATATATTCTTATTGCAATGTTAATTGGTTTAGGTCTTTATTTTTCTATTAAATTGAAATTCGTACAAATTACTCATTTAGGGGAAATGGTTCGACTAATGAGTGATGGATTAACTGGAAAGACGCGTAAAAAAGGTAGTGTATCTTCTTTCCAAGCGTTTTGTATGAGTTCAGCAGCTCGTATTGGTATCGGTAACTTAGCTGGTGTAGCGTTAGCTATATCTATGGGAGGACCAGGAGCAGTATTTTGGATGTGGGTTATTGCGATTATTGGGGCTTCTTCAAGTTTCGTAGAAAGTACGCTTGCCCAAATTTATAAAGTAAAAGATGGCAGTGGCTTCCGTGGTGGTCCTGCTTATTATATGGAAAAAGGTTTAAATAAACGTTGGATGGGAATTTGGTTCTCTATCCTTATTACAATTAGTTACGGTTTAATTTTTAACTCAGTACAAGCGAATACAGTAACATTAGCATTTGAAAATGCATTTGGTTTAGAGCGTTATATTGTTGGTATTGTATTAGCTGCATTAGTTGCGGTTATTATTTTTGGTGGTGTGAAAAGTATTGCACGTATGTCGGAGATGATTGTTCCGCCAATGGCGCTTATTTATATTGCGGTAGCTATTTTTGTTGTCATTAAAAACTTCTATTTAATACCAGATGTGTTTACGGAAATCTTTAAAGGTGCATTCGGTTTAGATTCAGCTGTAGGTGGCGGTATCGGTGCTGCGATGAAATATGGTATTCAGCGCGGATTATTTGCGAACGAAGCAGGTATGGGTAGTGCGCCGAACGCGGCAGCCACAGCGGATGTAACACATCCAGCAAAACAAGGTTTTATTCAAACAATTGGCGTATTAGTAGATACATTCTTAGTATGTACATCAACAGCATTTATCGTACTATGTTCTGGTGCATATAAAGCAACAAATTTAGAAGGTATTGAATTAACGCAAAATGCATTAAGCTCACAAATCGGCCCATGGGCAAGTAGCTTCTTAGCAATTATTATTTTCTTATTTGCATTTAGTTCTCTTTTAGGAAACTACTATTATGGTGAAACGAATATTGAATTCATTAAACAAAGTAAAACGTGGTTAACAATTTACCGTATTGCGGTAGTTGGAATGGTATTATTCGGTTCTGTTGCGACGCTTCAAGTTGTATGGAATATGGCGGATCTATTTATGGGACTAATGGTAATCACGAACTTAATTGCGATTACACTTCTTGGGCGATTTGCGTATGCTGCTTTGGCAGACTATGTAAGGCAAAAGAAACAAGGAAAAGATCCAGTCTTCAGTGCGGATTCTATTCCTGGTTTAACGAACACAGAGTGTTGGGATAAGTCAGCAGTAACGGATAAAGAAAAAGCAGTATAATGAAAAGGCGAGCATCGAGATGAATTCGATGCTCGCCTTTTTTGTTGTAGTAAATGATGAAAAGAGTGAGAGGTAATTATTAATATAATTTTGGTTTGTTCATTCCTCTTGTTATTTGTAGGGAACGTACTGTCTTAAAAGTATGACTGGTCGAATGGGATAAGTGATTGAGTATTGGATACATGCACGTACGGGTTATATTTTTACGTAAAAAAACATATATGTTAAGACAATTAACGTAATCGTGTCATAAAACCTAACATAAAGTTCTTGATTACTAAAAGTTTTTAGAATATAATTTTCTTATTGTTAGGAAGAGGGGGCAATGCAATTATGGATTTTTTAGCTAAGGTAATTGGGGATATAAATAATGTCCTTTGGTCATATGTCATTATTGCGATGTTAATTGGGTTAGGACTTTACTTTTCGTTTCGTGTGAAATTTGTCCAAGTTCGTTACTTCGGTGAAATGATTCGATTGCTTGGGGATGGGGCAAGTTCGAAAACGAGGAAAGCACAAAAAGAGAAGAGTGGTGTATCATCGTTCCAAGCTTTTTGTATGAGTACAGCTTCTCGTGTAGGTACTGGTAACTTAGCTGGTGTAGCTATCGCAATTTCAGCAGGTGGACCAGGAGCAGTATTTTGGATGTGGTTAATCGCGGTAATTGGGGGTGCTTCTGCATTTGTAGAGAGCACATTAGCGCAAATTTATAAAGTAAAAGATGGGAATGCGTTCCGTGGTGGACCAGCTTATTATATGGAAAAAGGATTAAATAAGCGCTGGCTTGGAGCTATTTTCTCTGTTTTAATAACAGTAAGTTTCGGATTAATTTTTAACGCTGTACAGTCTAATACTGTAGCTGCTGCTTTTGATGGGGCATTCAAAACAGACAGTAGATTAGTAGGCCTTGTAATGGCTGGTTTACTTGCAGTTATTATCTTCGGCGGTGTAAAACGTATTGCACGCGCGGTTGAAATGATTGTTCCGGTAATGGCAATTATTTATGTAGCAGTGGCATTATTCGTTGTTGTAACAAACATTACGGCAATTCCGTATGTATTTAAAGAGATTTTCTTACATGCATTTGGAATTAAAGAAGTAGTAGGTGGGGGATTAGGAGCTGCGATTTTACTAGGGGTAAAACGTGGGTTATTCTCAAATGAAGCAGGTATGGGGAGTGCGCCGAACGCAGCTGCGACTGCAAACGTAACGCACCCAGTTAAACAAGGTTTTATTCAAACTTTAGGGGTATTTACAGATACATTATTAATTTGTAGTTGTACAGCATTTATCATTCTTTTATCAGATGTGCATAATGCGGCTGATTTAAATGGTATTCAATTAACACAGCAAGCATTAAGCCAACATATCGGACCGTGGGCATCTATATTTGTAGCGGTTGCAATCTTCTTGTTTGCATTTAGTTCATTAGTAGGTAACTACTACTATGGTGAAACGAATATTGAATTCTTAAATGGAAGTAAAGTGTTATTAACAGCGTACCGCATTGCTGTACTTGGTATGGTTGTGTTAGGATCTGTAGCAACAATTCAAATCGTTTGGGATTTAGCAGATTTATTCATGGGGATTATGGCTGTTATTAACTTAGTGGCGATCGTATTCCTTTCTAAGTATGCTTTCGCAGCGTTATCAGATTACATTAAGCAAAAGAAACAAGGAAAAGATCCGGTATTCTATGCGGAGTCTATTCCAGGTTTGAACAATACAGAGTGTTGGGACAAGCCAGCGGTAGCTGATAAGGAAAAAGCAGTATAATGAGGTGAGCATCAAGTGAAACTTGATGCTCATTTTTTGTTTTATCCCGCTATTTGTGAGGGCTGATTAAAGTTTACTTTATAATGTAAAAGACGAACATTAATGAATGTTTTATAATAAAATGTAATTTTTTTAAGAAAAGTGCGGATATGAGTTGTGATTTATGTTAGAATGGAAAATGCCTTTGAAACAAGAGGTTTTATGATCTTTCCCATCCAATTGAAGGTTTTGGAGGAGAAATGGAAAGTTCGGATTATTTCTTATTTTGAGTGGTCAGACGTTCAACGTTAATGAAGAGTTAAATGGAGGATTTTATTAATGAAGTTTGTTATGTTTCTTGTAGGATTGCTCGTTGTATTCGTACTCGGTTTTCTTATAAGTGCCGATCGAAAGAAGATTAAGTATAAACCAATCGCAATCATGCTTGTTATTCAGTTAGCATTAAGTTACTTCTTATTAAATACGCAAGTTGGTTATATTTTAGTAAAAGGAATTTCAGATGGATTTGGCGCGCTTCTTGGATATGCGGAAGCTGGAATCGTTTTCGTATTTGGCGGTCTTGTTAATAAAGGAGAGGTTTCATTCTTCTTAACGGCGCTATTACCAATCGTATTCTTTGCCGTTTTAATCGGAATTCTGCAACACTTTAAAATTTTACCGATAATTATTCGTGCTATTGGTACGTTGTTAAGTAAAGTAAATGGTCTAGGAAAACTAGAATCATATAACGCAGTAGCAGCTGCCATTGTTGGGCAAGCGGAAGTATTTATTACAGTAAAAGATCAATTAAGTAAAATCCCAAAACATCGTTTATATACATTATGTGCATCTTCAATGTCGACAGTATCAATGTCAATCGTAGGTTCTTATATGAAAATGATCGAACCGAAATATGTAGTAACAGCACTTGTATTAAATTTATTTAGTGGTTTCATTATTATTCATATTATTAACCCGTACGATATTACAGAAGAAGAAGATACACTGAAATTAGAAAATAAGAAAAAACAATCATTCTTTGAAATGCTAAGTGAATATATTATGCTTGGTTTCACAATTGCAATCACAGTAGCGGCAATGTTACTTGGTTTCGTAGCATTAATTACAGCAATTAATAGCTTGTTTGACTCAATGTTCGGAATTACATTCCAAGCTATTTTAGGATACATTTTCTCACCATTAGCATTCGTAATGGGTATCCCGCAAGCAGAGATGGTAACAGCAGGACAAATTATGGCAACAAAATTAGTATCAAACGAGTTTGTTGCGATGCTTGATCTTGGAAAAGTAGCTGGTGACTTATCAGCGCGTACAGTTGGTATTCTTTCTGTATTCCTTGTATCATTTGCGAACTTCTCATCAATCGGAATTATCGCAGGTGCAACGAAAGGTATCGATGAAAACCAATCAAATGTTGTATCATCATTCGGTCTACGCCTTGTGTACGGTGCGACATTAGTAAGTATTCTATCAGCGATTATCGTTGGTGTTATGTTATAAAAAAGATGGTCCTAGCTTATAGCTAGGGCTATTTTTTATGGTAAATTTGCATGAAAAAACCAATTATTTAGGAATATATTAACATATAAAAATCTTTTAAAATTTATATTGCATTTCGATTAGATAACGCTTACAATTTGATTTGTAGGTGGTATCAATTTCAGACTTTCAAGTATGGTAGGAGAGAAGAAGCTACCTTTTATAAATTGCAATTCATGTAAACGCTTACTGATTTTAGATAATAGTTGAATAGTATTTAGGGGTTTAAATTTTTTTAACATCAATGGTCAGACGTCATTCGTTATACGACCAATAACTCGTGGGAGAAGTGGAGGATTCACATATGAAAATAGTAATGTTTCTAGTTGGTTTACTTGTAGTATTTGTACTAGGTTTCCTTATCAGTTCAGATCGTAAGAAAATTAAATATAAACCAATTGCACTTATGCTTGTCATTCAATTGGTACTTGCGTATTTCTTACTAAATACAAAGGTCGGATTTGTATTAGTAAAAGGGATTGCAGATGGGTTTGGCGCTATTTTAAAATTTGCGGAAGCAGGGGTTAATTTCGTATTTGGTGGTTTAGCGAACGATGGACAAGCACCATTCTTCTTAACAGTATTATTACCAATTATTTTCTTAGCAGTACTAATTGGGATTCTGCAACATATTAAAGTTTTACCGATTATCATCCGTGCAGTCGGTTTCCTATTAAGTAAAATTAACGGCTTAGGAAAACTAGAATCATATAATGCGGTAGCAGCTGCAATCGTTGGTCAAGGTGAAGTATTCATTACAGTAAAAGATCAACTAAGCAAATTACCGAAAAATCGTTTATACACACTTTGTGCATCTTCTATGTCAACAGTATCGATGTCAATCGTCGGTTCTTATATGAAAATGATTGATCCAAAATATGTAGTAACAGCACTTGTATTAAACTTATTTAGCGGATTCATTATCGTTCATATCATTAATCCGTATGAAGTAAAAGAAGAAGACGATATTTTAGAATTACAAGAAGATAAAAAACAAACATTCTTTGAAATGTTAGGCGAATATATTATGCTTGGTTTCTCTATCGCTGTAACAGTAGCGGCGATGTTAATCGGTTTCGTAGCATTAATTACAGCAATTAACGGTGTATTCGATTCAATTTTCGGAATCACATTCCAAAGCATTTTAGGATATGTCTTCTCACCATTAGCATTTGTAATGGGTATTCCAACATCAGAGATGCTAACAGCAGGACAAATTATGGCAACGAAATTAGTAACGAACGAATTCGTTGCAATGCTTGACCTTGGAAAAGTAGCTGGTGATTTATCAACTCGTACAGTAGGTATTTTATCTATCTTCCTTGTATCATTTGCGAACTTCTCATCAATCGGAATTATCGCGGGTGCAACGAAGAGTATCGATGGCAAACAAGCAAACGTTGTATCATCATTCGGATTAAAACTTGTATACGGTGCAACGTTAGTAAGTATATTATCAGCGATTATCGTTGGGGTTATGCTTTAATAAAATGGTAAAGAAGTCGTTTATCTCTCGCCTAGAGGGATGAGCGGCTTTTTTTATTTTGATATGATAAATAGTGTGGAGAGGGGGGAATTAGGGTGAAAGAACGGGATAGTTTAAAGGAATTTGATGAGGTTATAGATAACATTAATCGTTTAACTGGAGAAGATGCCAGAGCGTTTTTGAAATTTATACATGGATATTTAAGCAGAGTAGAAGAAGGGGATAGAACTTTTACTCATAGTGACTTTGTTGAAAAGGTTTCAAGTTTTTATAAGAAGGATTTGGCTAAGGTTATTAAGCTGAGAGAAGAGATAAAAAAATCACCTTAATACATTCATTAAGGTGATTGAAATACTATTCAGCTGGAGGCGTAAATGTACGTTTCTCTAATTCAGCATCTAGCATAAATAATGCGTTTGAATCGCTTGTAATACGTTTTAATTTTTGGATGATGCTATCGAATGAAGCTTCTTCTTCTACTTGCTCATCGACGAACCATTTTAAGAATGTAATTGTTGCGTGTTCACGCTCATCCCAAGCGATATCAGATAAGTTGTAAATACGCTTCGTTACTTCACGCTCGTGCTCAAGTGCCACTTCAAAAGCGTTCAGTACAGATTCATATTCATTATTCGGATTATCAAATCCAGTAATAATAGCGCGCTCACCGCGGTCATTAATGTAGTTGTAAAGCTTCATTGCGTGGAAACGTTCTTCTTCAGCTTGTACAAGGAAAAAGTTAGCGAATCCATCATAGCTCTCCGCCGTGCAGTAAGCAGCCATTGCCATATAAGCATGGGCAGAGAAAAATTCAAAGTTCATTTGATCATTTAATGCGTCGTGCAATTTTTTAGATAACATAAAATCCCCCTTAGTATTGTGACAAGAATATTATACCATAATTGATAATATTCTCATTTGGATGTCTCGAATCTTTTCGAAAGCTTTGTGACGTGTGCTTCCATAATGTCTTGTAAATCTAAATCATATTTTTGTGAAAGAATAATAAGATTAGATAGTACGTCACCGAGTTCTTCTTTTAACTCTTGTTTTAGCTCTTCTTCTGTTTTCGCGTCTTCATCAGGGCGATCACGGCCGATTTCAATGGCACGAACAACTCGTGAAACTTCCCCAACTTCCTCTGTTAAGAAATTTAAGCGAATAAAGGAATTATACTGTGACCAGCTTCGTTTTTCGTAAAATTCCTCCACCCATCTTTGAAATGCGACGATATCCATTTCTTCCTCATCCCTTCAATATGTTGTACAATATTCATTGTATCATAACAATATATAGTTTCGGGGTGTAGGAATGAGAAAGATTTGTGTGTTTGCAGGTTCCAATTTAGGGGAGAGACCAGAATTCAAAGAGCAGGCAATAGCGTTAGGGAAAATGTTTGTTGAAAACGATTATGAGCTTGTATACGGTGGTTCTTGTGTTGGATTAATGGGAGAAGTAGCAAATGAAGTTCTTCGTTTAGGCGGGCGTGTAACAGGGGTTATGCCGCGCGGTCTATTCCGAGGAGAGATTGTTCATACAGGATTAACAGAACTAATTGAAGTAGAAACGATGCATGAGCGCAAGGCAAAAATGGCAGAGCTTGCGGATGCTTTTATTGCGCTGCCAGGTGGATACGGAACGTTTGAAGAGCTATTTGAAGTAGTATGTTGGTCACAAATTGGTATACATAATAAGCCGGTTGGTTTATTGAATATAAAAGACTTTTACGGACCAATTTTGCAAATGGTTGAACGCGCAGCGGAAGAAGGGTTTATGAATCCATCGAATAAAGAGTTAATCGTTTCAGCTGAGACGGCAGATAAACTAATTCATGAGATCCAAAATTATGAGCGTCCTGTTTTAGGAACGAAGTGGAAACAGTTATCATAATCCAATTGTATAGAGATTTTTGGAAACACATGTCATTTTATCTTGAAAAGGCATGTGTTTTTAATTTGGTTAAATATGTTAATGTTGAAATATAATGTTTTTGGAAAAGGAGAAATAGATGGAGGAGTTCGTATTTTTAAGGCCGGTTTTTAAAAGTATTTTAGCAGCAGCTATTCTTGTTATGCTAATTGTTTCAACACAGAAGAAAGAGCTAATTAATGAATTTTCGCTTTGGTTTATTTCGATATTATGTATCGGTGTTTCAGCGATCACGTTGTTTATGACTGGGTTTATCGTTGATGAGTATAATCTAGCTGGGGATGCACAGAGTTTTAGCATGTTTATTGCGATTGGTTGTATTAGCGGTTTGAATTTTATTATTTATTATAGACGGCAATAAAAGAAGGCATTCCGTATTACTTTGGAATGCCTTTATCATTTTGATTACTTTGTTTTTTATACAGGTACCAGCCACCCCAGCCGCCACCAATTGCTACAACAACGAGGAAAGCATAGTCTTTCACCTCGATACGTATATTGAAAATATTAGCTATAAGTAAGACAATCCCAACTGTTATTAATGCAAAAAATGCTCTAATTAAGTAGTCTTTCAACTGAACCACTCCCGCCATTTAAGTAGTAAATGATGAATATGGAAAAGCTTTTTTGGATCTATTTTACTAAAGGCTGTTACCTATATTTTAACATAAAAGGGATTGTAATATATTGATAAAAGTAGAGGAGAAGGGTGCTGATATTGTCGTGATTTGTCGGTAAGTCGATATCCTATGTCGAATCGTCGATATAATAAAAAAATCGTTGATATAAATTTCATGTACTGATATGCGCAACCACTCCATAGAAAAAAAGCGACTCTGAACGAGCCGCTTCTGCTTTTAGTATTATCTAGCTCCAGCGGCTAGAACAGTCGGTTGTTTCACTCCTTCATTCGAGGCAAAAAGCGCCTCGAATGAAGGAGTTCCAACACCCTCCTGTTCTGAACGAGCCGCATCCGCTTTTAAGTGATATCCAGCTCCAGTAGCTAGAATGTTCGGTCATTTCGCTCTCTCGCTCGAAGCAAAAAGCGCTTCAAGGTCGAGAGCTCCAATGTCCTGCGATTCTGAGCAAGCCGCATCCGCTTTTAAGTGATATCCAGCTCCAGCGGCTAGAATCTCCGGTCATTTCGCTCTCTCGCTCGAAGCAAAAAGCGCTTCAAGGTCGAGAGCTCCAATGTCCTACGATTCTGAGCAAGCCGCTTCCGCTTTTAGTCTATCCAGCTCCGGTGACTAGAACAGTCGGTCATTTCGCGCCTTCCTATGAGGCAAAAAGCGCCTCTTCGTCAGGAGCTCCAATGCCCTCCTGTTCTGAGCAAGTCACCTCCGCTTTTAAATTTATTATTGATTCAAGAACGCACGTAGCATCCAAGCGTGTTTTTCTAGTTCTGTGTAGATGCCTAGTAATAGGTCAGATGTCATTTCGTCGTCAGAGTTTTGAGCGATTTCCATGCCTTTTTTCAGTTCGACTAGCATCATTTCGTAGTCTTTCATGATTGCTTCGACCATCCCTTCTGCAGTTTCTCCGTATGCTGCTTCTTGAATAGTAGAGATTTCTAGGTATTCTTTCATTGTTGCTACTGGTTTACCACCAATTGCTAAAATACGTTCTGCAATTTCGTCGATGTGAGTAGCTGATTCTGTGTAAAGTTCTTCGAATTTCTCATGTAGTGTGAAGAATTGAGGTCCTTTTACGTACCAATGGAAGTTGTGTAGTTTTGTGAATAAAACGCTCCAGTCTGCTACTTGTTTGTTTAATACTTCGATTACTTGTTTGTTCATTATGATCAATCTCCTTTTGAGTTGTTATGTTATATCAATTACTAATTTATAATTATTATAATCTAGTAATTCGTATAAATCAACCCTTTTGCTGGAATTAATTTGAACAAATTATGAACTGTTGTAAATAAAAATCCCTATTACTGTGGAGTAATAGGGATTTGCTTTGATATATAGCTTTTGTTCTAAACGAGCCGCTTTTGCTTTAAATCTATCCAGCTCCAACGGCTAGAACAGTCGGTTGTTTCACTCCTTCATTCGAGGCAAAAAGCGCCTCGAATGAAGGAGTTCCAACACCCTCCTGTTCTGAACGAGCCGCATCCGCTTTTAATTATTACACAGCCTTCTGTTTTTCTTCTACATCCTGTCCATCCCAGCACTCTGTATTCTGTAAGCCAGGGATAGAACTTGCAACAAAGACAGGATCTTTTCCTTGTTTCTTTTGCTTCATATAGTCTATTAATGCTGCGTAGGCGAACTTGCTAAGGAATGAGATGGCAATTAAGTTTGTGAATACCATTAGTCCCATGAATAAATCAGCTAAGCTCCAAACTGTTTGAAGGGCAGCGATTGATCCGAAGAATACCATTCCGACAACTGCAACGCGATAAATCATTAACCATGTTTTGCTTTCTTTAATGAATGCGATATTTGTTTCACCATAATAGTAGTTTCCCAGTAAAGAACTGAATGCGAATAGGAAAATAATAATCGCTAAGAAAGTGCTTGCCCACGGTCCAATTTGTGAACTTAATGCTTGTTGTGTTAATTCAATACCTTCTAAATTCGATCCTTTGTAAAGTCCAGAACATAATACGATAAACGCTGTTGATGTACATACTAAGAATGTGTCTACGAAAACTCCTAATGCTTGAACAAGTCCTTGTTTTACAGGGTGAGATACATCTGATGTTGCTGCTGCGTTAGGCGAGCTACCCATACCTGCTTCTGTCGCGAATAGACCGCGCTGAATTCCGAACTTGATTGCTGCACCGATACCACCAGCGATAGCTTGGTCTAAACCGAATGCACTGTTAAATATTTCTGTAAAAATGCTTGGTAACATAGTGAAGTTGTTAATAACGACGAAAATTGCCACACCAATATAAATAATTGCCATTGGAGGAACAATCATTTCTGTAATACGTGAAATGCTCTTAATACCACCAAAAATAATAACTGCCACTAATAAAGCTAATAGAGCTCCTACGAGAGTGCGCTCTAGTCCAAAAGCATTTTCAAATGCTATTGTTACTGTATTTGCTTGTACAGAATTGAAAATTAATCCGTACGCAACTGTAATAAGAAGTGAGAACCAAACACCCATCCAGCGTTTGTTTAATCCTTTTTCCATGTAATATGCTGGTCCACCACGGAATCTACTTCCATCTTTTACTTTATAAATTTGAGCGAGCGTACATTCTACGAAACTAGTAGCTGCTCCAAGGATAGCGATAAACCACATCCAAAATATTGCGCCAGGTCCACCCATTGAAATGGCTAATGCTACACCAGCTAAATTTCCGATACCGATACGTGCTGCTGCACTTAAGCAAAATGCTTGGAATGGAGAGATGCTATCTTTCTTTTTTTCTTTTCGATTAAACCCTTTACTAATTAAACCGACCATCTCACCAAAATGAGTAATTTGGACAAATTTTAATTTGAAAGAGAAATAAAGACCGAAGCCGATTAGCATTGCAATAAGAATATATGACCATAAAATATTATTCGTTACCTCAAGGAATCTGCTAAAGATATCAACCATATAATACACTTCCTTTTTTCGTAATAAGAAAATTATATGCAAAAAATATATGAGAATCAATTTTTCTAAAAAATTATGTTACATAAACATATTTTGTGTTATGATTATGTTACATCGTAATATTTTTAGAATTATTTACATTTTAAAAAACTAAATGTAAAGCGAGGAAGAGGGGATAATTTGAAAGAAGAATCTTTATTGAATGTAAGCCTTAAGAGTTTGAAAACGAGAAGTAATATATTTTTTATCATTACATCTGTAAGTATCTTTTTAGGAGCCACTTATTATTACAATAAAAGATTTCCAACTCATAAGTATCCTGAATGGTTAGAATTTCTAAAGTTGATTGGATGAATAAAAGACAGAAAAACAGAAAATTCAAATAAAAAATGTTGTGGAGGAGTTAAATATGAATATTAGAGAAAGTGAACTTCCGGGTATTGGTTATAAGTTTCAAATCGTTACGAAAGGTAACGAAAAGATGGTGATTGTTATTCATGATGACGGGCGTAGAGAAATGTATCATTTTGATTCAGACCATGAAGAAAGTATCTCAAGTATTTCGTTACGTGACTCAGAGGCAAGACAAATTGCAGCAATATTAGGCGGAATGGTATACAAACCTAGAGCATTAGAAAATGTTGAAATGGTCTTTGAAGGTTTAGCGATTGAGTGGTTTAAAGTGGAGAATGCAGCTCTAGCACTTGGAAAAACAATTGGCGATCTTGAAATAAGAAAAACATATAGCGTAACGATCATTGCAGTTATGAAGAAGAATATGAAAAAGCTATTTAATCCAGGACCAGAAACGGTAATTGAAGAAGGCGATATGCTTGTAGTTTCTGGTGAGAGAGAAGAAATTAAAAAGATTATTAATGAGTTACTTTCGAATAGGGGGACTGACTAGATGGATACGTTAATTTTTGAAGTTGGTACAGCGTTAGTATTAGTTGCAATTGCGGCAGTAATTGCTGGAAAGTTTAAATTCTCAGTAATTCCTTTTCTAATTGTTCTTGGGATGTTAGTGGGGCCACATGCGCCAACAATAGGTGTGATCGATTTCAAGTTTATTGAAAGTGCAAGTGTAATTTCCTTCCTTGGACGGATTGGTGTTCTGTTCCTTCTGTTCTATCTAGGACTAGAGTTTTCGATGAAAAAACTAATTAAATCTGGACGGTCTATTGCGATTGGCGGAACAATCTATATTTTAATTAACTTTTCACTTGGCTTATTATACGGATTTATAATGGGATTCCCTTTACTAGAAATCTTAATTATTGCGGGTATTATTACGATTTCTTCTAGTGCTATCGTTGCTAAAGTGTTAGTAGATTTAAGAAGAACTGGTAATAATGAGACCGAATTAATTTTAGGAATTATTATGTTCGAAGATATATTCCTTGCTGTATATTTATCAGTTGTATCTGGTTTAGTTCTAGGAGATCATGCTTCCTTCCTAGGTGCTCTTACTTCAATTGGAATTGCTTTAGGATACATGCTTCTATTCTTTATCGTAGCTAGAAAGGCGACGCCGTTATTAAATAAATTACTCAATATTAGTTCGGATGAAATTTTCATTATTGTAGTATTTGCTTCGTTATTCTTTATTGCAGGATTTTCAGAAACAATTCACGTTGCTGAAGCAATTGGAGCACTTCTTTTAGGATTAGTTTTCTCTGAGACAGAGCATAGTGACAGAATTGAACATCTCGTTGTTCCATTTAGAGACTTCTTCGGAGCTATTTTCTTCTTCAGTTTCGGATTAAGTATTGATC
This sequence comes from Bacillus cereus, assembly GCF_007678085.1. Lineage (GTDB taxonomy): Bacteria > Bacillota > Bacilli > Bacillales > Bacillaceae_G > Bacillus_A > Bacillus_A cereus_BE. The sequence goes on from NZ_VEDW01000005.1 coordinate 438,332, forward strand.
CGTTTTCATTAGGCGGAGCGATATGGTTAACGTTAGGTGCTGTCCTTCTTACAATCATCGGTAACTTTGTTGCAGGGATGATTGCGGGGCGACAAGCTGGATTATCTCATAAAGCTTCAACAAATATTGGATTAACGATCGTTTCAAGAGGAGAATTCTCCATCATTATGGCTAATATCGGTATCGCCGGTGGTTTAATGTCAGTACTGAAACCATTCTCAGCACTATACGTGCTTATACTATCCATCTTAGGTCCACTTCTGACGAAAGAGTCAAAGAATGTATATAAATTTTTAAATAAAATCTTTAAGTGGGATACGAAGACGAAATAAATTTTAAAAAAATAAAAGTACAAGATATTGCCTGCTTGTACTTTTATTTTTTGCAATGAAAACAGTAAAGAGAGGTACATGATGTTAGGAGAGTTGATTCATTCCGTTTTAGTTTTTCTAGAAGGACTTGGTTATTGGGGAATTATGCTTGGATTAATGCTAGAGGTTATCCCAAGTGAAATCGTATTATCTTATGCGGGTTATTTAGTATCAACAGGAAGCATTACGTTTTGGGGCGCTGTCGCGTTCGGTACAATTGGTGGTGTAATCGCACAATTATTCATTTATTGGATCGGTCGATACGGAGGAAGGCCTGTTCTTGAGCGATATGGAAAATATATTTTGATCCAGAAGAAACATATTGATTATGCTGAAGATTGGTTTAATCGTTACGGAACTGGCGTTATCTTTACCGCACGTTTTATTCCAGTTGTGCGTCATGCTATTTCGATACCAGCAGGTATTGCGAAAATGTCACATGCAAAGTTTATTACATTAACTACACTAGCTGTTATTCCATGGTCAATTGTGTTTGTATATTTAGGATTTAAGTTAGGATCAGAGTGGGAAAGTATTAATAAAGTAGCTGGTCCTTATGTTAAATATTTTGCAGTTGCTGCTATTGTTTGTGCGATTGGTTATTTTGTATTAAAAAAAGTGATGAAAAAAAAGTGATTACGTAAAAGGAATCTATGCTGTCATAGGTTCTTTTTTTATTGTCATTTTTCGAAAGAGGAAAGAGTATGTTTAATATTTTACATATTGTGGCATACATATAGGAAAAGGGAGTTTGGAAAGGGGATTATAGAGAAATGGAACTCCAGTTTCAAAATGTATATCAACAGGTGGAGAATTGGTATGTGTTGGATTCGGAGCTTCCTTGGGATGTCAAAAGGCTTAGAGATGATTTGTTTTCACTGATTGAAGTATGTAAAACGCCAGTTGTTTTTTGTGATACGTGTGATGCGAACCATGTGCTTCTATCGTTAGGAGAAGAAGAAGAGGAATTCTTATTTCCAGTAGGCGGTTTTTATCATAAAGAAAAACAATTAATTTTTGTTTGTATGTGGGAAGAGTATGAGCAAGTGCTCAAAACACTACTACATGAATTTCGCCATGCGATGCAGCATAAGAGAGAAGTATTGTATGTTGGAGATGAATTGTACGAAGATAGATGGATTGAGAAAGATGCGAGGAAGTTCGCGGAGAGGAAGTTAGATGAATATAAAAATAGAAAGTTAATGTAAAGCATAGTGGAGAAATGGCACTGTGCTTTCTTTGTTGATTACTAAAAGTAAGTGATTGACTTTTATAAAGTTTAGTTCTAAACTAATGGTATGAAATGAGCGAGGTGATAGAATGAAAACAGAAGATAGACTAGGTTTACTATTATGGTTTCGCTTATCACGTTTTTATAACAAAAGTATTCGTGAGACGAATCAGCATTTGAAAGAATGGAATGTATCTGCCGCTCAGTTTGATGTGCTAGCTCAAGTTGGAGGACATAATCGTCTAACGCAGCAAGAGCTCGGAAATAAACTATTTGTTACGAAGGGAAATATCACGCAGTTGTTAAATAAAATGGAGCAGCTGGAGTGGATTTGTCGTGAACAAGAAGGGACTACAAAATATATTTCGTTAACAGAAAAGGGAAAAGCTTTATATGAGGAAACTGTCCCGCCTCAAGAAACGTTCCAAGCGGAGCAGTTTCAAAATTTAAATGTAGAAGAACAACATCAATTATTACAATTACTAAAAAAATTACAGTGAGAAAAAATTTTAAAATAAATCTTGAATTCGAGATAATATGAGGTGAAGGGTATGTTTAGAAAAGTTGATCATAAAAATATGGGAAGAGCAAATCACGGTTGGCTAAATACACATTTTCATTTTTCATTTGCGAATTATTATAATCCTAATAACATGAATTTCGGTGCATTACGTGTAAATAACGATGACCTAGTAGCGGCACAAACTGGTTTTGATATGCATCCGCACCGTGATATGGAAATCATTTCGTACGTTGTAGATGGTGCTTTAACACATGAGGATAGCATGGGGAACCGCGGAACAATTGAGCGAGGGCATGTTCAATATATGAGTGCTGGCACAGGTGTATTTCATAGTGAGCATAATTTAGGAAATGAAACACTACGCTTACTCCAAATTTGGATTTTACCAGACCGTGCGGACCATAAACCAAACTATGGTGAGTTTAAATTTGATTGGAGCAAACGTGAAAACGAATGGTTTCATATGGTATCTCCATTAGAAGGCGGGGCACCAATTCAAATTCACCAAGATGCGAATTTATATTCTTTATCGTTAGATGCAGGAAAAGAAATTCATTTTCCTGTGCAAAAAGGTCGTCAATTGTACCTTGTACAAATTGAGGGAAGTAGTGTAATAAATGGTGAAAGTCTTGTTATGCGTGATGCAGCAGAAGCGGTGGAAGAAGATATTCATATTGAAGCGAAAGAGCAATCTCATTATTTAGCAATTGAATTGAAAAGACAATAGAACGTTTATGAAAAAGAGGACATCGAGTAGATGTCCTCTTTTTTTGAGTAGAATTGTCAGAAAAAACTTTCTCAAATTTTCGGTAAAGGTATCAACTTGAAAAACAAGAATTGTATAAAAGTGTCAAAAATCTTTATGGGAATGGGGAATGTTATAGTGAAAAAGCAAGTCATTTCATCAGCATTAGCCTTAACTGTTATCGCCGGGGGATTTGGAACATTTGGAGCAACGACAACGAAAGCAGAAGAACAAAAAATTCAATATCATCAAGAATTTAAAACACCTGCATACATAGGTGAAGAATGGAAAGCGCCAGAAGGACTAGATAAAAAAGAAACGGTCTTTCAATATTTAGAGAGTAAGAAAGATATGTTCAAATTAGCAGGAAATATTGATAAACACTTCAATGTTGTTGGAGAGGAAAAAGATGCTGAATCTGGTACAACACACGTGAAGTTAGTTGAAAAACATAACAACATTCCTGTGTATGGTTCAGATCAAACTGTTACACTAGATAAAGAGAATAATGTAAAAGCATTCTTCGGACAAGTAATTCCGAATTTAGAGGATAAAAATATTCCTGCGTTTGCAAATATTAGCGCAGAGCAAGCAGAAAAGATTGCAAAGAAAGATATTGAGAAAGAAATTGGAGCAGTAAAGAATTATGATGGTGTGAAAAAAGATTTATATGTATATGAAAAAGATGGGAATTACTATCTTGCATACTTAGTGAAAGCATCGATTTCAAAGCCAGCTCCAGGATATTGGCATTATTTTGTTGATGCGACTAATGGAAATGTAATTGAGAAATATAACGCTGTAGATCACATTACAGGATTTGGTTACGGTGTATTAGGCGATAGACAATCATTTGAAATTGCTCAAGATGAGAAAACAGGAGCGTTCAACTTATTTGATGGTAAACGAGGACAAGGTGTTCATACATTTGATGCAGAAAATATGGATGAAAACTTGTTTAATTTATTCTCACAATGGCTTGGATATACAGGAGAAGAAGTTGAGAGTAAATCTAAGTTCTTCGAAGATAAAGCTGCAGTTGATGCGCATGTAAATGCAGGAAAAGTATACGATTACTACAAAAAGACGTTTAATCGTAACTCTTTCGATGATAAAGGTGCGAAGCTTATTTCTACTGTTCACGTCGGAGAAAGCTGGAATAACGCAGCTTGGAACGGTGTACAAATGATGTATGGTGATGGAGACGGTACGACGTTTATTCCATTATCTGCTGGATTAGATGTTATCGGTCACGAATTGACGCATGCTGTAACTGAACATACAGCAAATCTTGTTTATAAAAATGAGTCAGGTGCGTTAAATGAATCGTTGTCTGATATTATGGGTGTCATGGTTGAGAAGAAGAGCTGGGATTTAGGTGCTGACATTTATACACCTGGAAAACCTGGTGATGCACTTCGTTCTCTGAAAGATCCAGCATCTATTCCAAATCCATTAAAACCAGGTGAAGGTTACCCAGACCACTACAATAAACGCTACACTGGAACAGCTGATAATGGCGGCGTTCATATTAACAGTAGTATTAACAATAAAGCTGCATATTTAGTATCTGATGGCGGAGAGCATTACGGCGTGAAAGTAACTGGAGTAGGTCGTGAAGCGACAGAAAAAATTTACTACCGTGCTCTTACGAAATATTTAACTGCAAACTCTGACTTTAAGATGATGCGTCAAGCTGCTCTTCAGTCAGCTGAAGATTTATATGGTAAAAACTCTAAAGCTGTACAAGCTGTAGCGAAAGCTTATGATGCAGTAGGCGTAAAATAATAAGAGAAAAAGACCTGACTAGGATGTCAGGTCTTTCTTTATCCCGCTTTAATGGGCAGTAAGACCCCCACCTCAAAATTCAGCGAAAGCAAAGAATTTAGATGGGGATCGGGCTGCCCATTAAAGCCCGATTGGTGAGGGCTAATAATCAGTGGGGATGGAGAAAACCCCCACTGATTAAAGTTTCACTTTATTTAGTCGCGAATACCTAATGCAATTTTCGCCATACGTGACATGCGTTCTTTAGACCAGGGCGGATTCCAAACGACATTTACTTCTATTTCATTGACTTCAGGTACGTTCGTTGATAATACTTTTTTTACGTCTGATACAATTTGCCCAGCCATTGGACAACCGATAGAAGTCATCGTCATTGTAATGACAGCATTATTATTTTCGTCTGCTGTAACGTCATAAACTAATCCAAGATTGATAATATCAACACCTAGTTCAGGGTCAATAACAGCTTCTAAGTTTGCATATAACTTTTCTTCAAATGCTTGTTGTGACATGTGTAGCACCCCCTACATATTAATGATATCGATTCTCATTATAACGGATATATGTATAATGTGCAGGAAATGAGCTCAAAAAAATATCCCTCTTGGAAGAGGAATATTTTTGGAATGTCTATTCAGTTTTAAAGTGAGATACGAGTTGATCTAATTCTTCAACTGTTTGTTTCATTTGTCTAGCAGTTTGTGTCATCTCATTCATCGTGATGACTTTTTTCTCAGCAGATTGTGCTGTTGCCGCTGTTTCACTAGATACTTCAGTCGAAATAGAAGCGATGTTATTCAGTGAAGCGTTCATTTCTTCAGCGCTTGCAGCCATTTCTTCAGCAGTTGCTGAGATGTCTTGCATTTGAGTAGATACTTTATTTACTTGTTCCACAATTGTTGTGAAAGAATTGCCAGCTTCACGAATGACATGAATGCCTTCAAATGCCTCAGAACGGCCTTGTGACATCATAGAGCTCGCAGTTTCAGTGTCTTGTTGAATTTGATGTAGTAATTGGTTAATATCTGTTGCCGCTGTTTTAGATTGTTCCGCAAGTTTTCGAACTTCGTCAGCTACGACAGCAAAGCCTTTTCCTTGTTCGCCCGCACGAGCTGCTTCGATAGATGCATTTAAAGCAAGTAAGTTTGTTTGCTCTGCGATATTAGAAATAGATTGTACAGCTGTATCAATATATTTCGTGTGTGTGATTAGACGTTCGACCACTTCTGATGTAGCATTTACAGCTTCATGTATCGTTGTCATTTGTGAAACAGATTTTTGAATAACAGTACTTCCATCGTTAGCCTGTTCAGATGTAGCTACAGCCAGTTCAGTTACAGAGGAAGCAGATTCAGCAATACGCTGAACGCTTACTGTCATATCGTCCATTGCAGTTGAGCTTTCTTCCATACTAGAGGCTTGCGATTGGATATTTGCATTTAAGCTAGACATTGAGCCTTGAACAAGTATTGTTGCCTCGCGTGATATACTTGTCTTTTCTAGCATATTTTCAGAAGCGTTTTGTACTTCTATAGATGTTTTTTGAACACGATTGATAATATGTTGTAGGTTTTCTAACATTGTATTAAATGATGTTGCGATTGCACCAATTTCATCATTACTATTTACTTGTAGGCGGGCTGTTAAGTCACCTTCTTGAGATGATAATTCTTTTAGCTTACTATCAATTTGCTGAATTGGTTTTACAAGTTTACCAGAGAACCACCATGCAAGAATGATAGCTACGATAATACAAATAACAAGTGATAAGAAGACAACATATTCAATTTGTAGTGAAGATTGATCAATTTTTTCGATAGATTTATCACGTAACTTAGCTTGTTCATTACTGTAATTTGTGAAGTCCCCAATTACTTTATACACAGTACCATTTTCAGCATAAGCTACTTGTAAAGCCTCTTCCCACTTTTGTTCTTTTGCAAGAGTGAAAACTTTTTCTTCAATAAATTTTCTCCAGGTGGACCCTGATTCCATTGTATTTTTCACAGATTGAGAAAGGTTAGGATTTGAAAGAAGCTCATCTTTCTTATCTTCAAGAAGTTTACTCATTTCATTAAACTTGTCTAATTCAACTTGATCACGTTGTAATAAATAACCTCTTAAAGCAGAGAGCTGTACTTGATAAGCGTCCCCACGCTCTTTTAATTGTGTTGCCAGAGGAGAAATTTCTTTTTGTAATGCTTCAGCTTTACGAGATTGGTCGATAGCAAAAAATAAAATAAGAGCTAAGGCGATGCCAAATAAAGCGCAAATCGTTCCCATCATGAACATTAGTTTTTTTCGAATGCTAATAAAATTCATATGATAAAAGCCTCCTTGTGAAATCTTAGTATTAGAATTAATAAATGTAAAAAATTGAAAGAAAGCTTTACTCCGTCGGGAATAAAGCTTTCTTCTTTCCTTTAGGAATTATAGCAGACGGAATGAGAGATAGAAAGAGATATTTTAAGGTGAAAAAAGAGAGACTGTAAATCTCTCTTTTTAATGATTTGAAGCTCATAGAAGTATACATGAAAGTTTCGCTTTAAACGTTTGTTTTGAAATGAGAAACGAGAACTTCAAGTTCTTGCACGGTCGTTTTCATTTCAGACGCTTTTTTAGCGACGACACTCATTTTGTTTACTTGATCACCAGCTGAAGCTGCTGTTTGTGATGTTTCGGCGGCAACTTCATTTGAAATAGAAGCAATGTTATTTAAAGCCGTATTCATTTCTTCAGAACTTGCAGCCATTTCTTCAGCAGTTGCAGACATTTCTTGTATTTGTGTAGAGACTTTGTTAATGTAGTTAACAATTTCTGAGAATGAAGATCCAGCAGTACGAATGACTGTAATTCCTTCCGAAGCTTCTGACTGACCTTGCGCCATCATTTCATTCGCTATTTTTGTATCAGCTTGAATTTGATGAAGTAAATGGTTAATCTCAGTTGCTGCTAACTGAGATTGTTCAGCAAGTTTTCGCACTTCATCGGCAACAACAGCGAATCCTTTCCCATGTTCGCCAGCACGGGCTGCTTCAATTGATGCATTTAAAGCGAGTAAATTCGTTTGTTCCGCGATATTAGAAATAGATTGAAGTGCAGTATCAATATGATTTGTATGTGTAATGAGTCGCTCTACTACTTGAGATGTAGCATTAACAGCTTCGTTAATGGTATGCATTTGTGTAATAGATTTCTCAATAACTTTATTTCCACTATCTGCTTTTTCTGAAGTTGTAACAGCTAGGCTAGCAACAGAAGAGGCGGATTCTGCAATACGCTGAACACTCGTTGCCATATCATCCATTGCAGTTGAACTTTCTTCTATGCTGGAAACTTGTGAACGAATATTATGCTCAAGAGCATTCATAGTTTCCTCGGTTTTTGCTGTGTTTTCCATAGAAGCAGTTGTTTCGATAAATACATTTTCAGACGCTTCTTTTACACTTGTTGATGTTTGTTGAACTTGTTTTATGATACGTTGTAAGTTAGCAAGCATTTGATTAAAGGAATTGGCGATATCACCAATTTCATCTTTACTCGTTACGTGCAATCTAGCAGTTAAATCACCATCTTGAGAAGCTAATTCTTTTAATTTCTCATCAATTTGTCTTATCGGTTTAACGAGTTTACCTGAGAACCACCATGCTAATAAAATAGACGTTACTGTACATGTAATGAGTGAGAAGAAAATAATATATTGAATAAGAGATGAAGAAGACTCTACGTCAGCAATTAATGCGTCACGTTTATCATTTTCTTCATTTGCATATTTCGTAAATCTACCTAAAAGGTCGTTTACATAATCAGTTTGAGCTAAAGCGATTTTGGATGCTTCGTCCCATTTTCCTTCACGAGCGAGAGGGAGGACTTGATTATCTATGACGCTTCGCCATTTTCCTCCCATTAAAATCGCTTCTTTCATTCCTTCTGGAAGTTTTTTATCACTTGTTACTTTTTCTCTAGTATCAGCAAGTTTTTTTCCTTCTCGGTTGAATTTATCCAATCCTTTTTGATCATGTGACAGTAAATATTCTTGTAAACCAGCAACTTGTGCTTGGAACCAATCACCACGTTCTTTTAAAATTGTTGCTCGTTTAGATACATCATTTTTTAACGTTTCAATTTCGCTTGCTTGGTTCATAGCGAATGAAAGAATAACAATAAGAGCAATACTAAATAGAGAAGAAATGCTTAAGAGTGTGAACAGTAGTTTTTTGCGAATACTAACATATTTCATCGTTATCCCTGCCTTTAAAAACTATTTATTATGATTTATAAATATTAAGAACGACATTAATAAAAACACCATTATGAAGTTATTAATCTGTTCAATGAAAATTATAGCAGATAATGGAAGATGGCAGATTAATAGGAGTAAATGTTCTTAAAATGTATACATTTGTATATCAAAAAATTCATAAATAAAAATTAGAAATGCTATTGTAATTTGAAATAACATCATGTATACTTCTAATTAGTTGATAACGATTATCACTATCAACTGTAACATTACTCTTCGTTATGTTGGTCATACCCCTTTTTGACGACGTAAGTCAGAGACGAAATGTTGAAATATCTTGTGTCCTATTCTACAGAATTATGGTAATCTCCAACCTCAACTTATATGCGTGAGCATGCAAAAAGGATCCTATCCGTGAAGGGATCCTTTTTTGCATGCTGTCGCAATTAATGTATATAGACCTGGTATATGTTCTTCAATTCCTTCCGGTGCAGTAGGAGGGAAGACCCACCTTTGATGAGACCCGTGTTCTTCAATTAGTTTTTCAACTTTAAAATGTTCTTGTGCAAGTGTTGTAATAATTTCTCCTAGCGTCCAGCGACGGATGGTTGTTTTAGGCAATGATTCTTTCTGCGCTTCTGTAAGAAGGATGCTATAAGCAACATCATCTTCAATCAATTCTTCATCGAAATAATTTCCGTTAGCCCGAAATGATGGGTGGTCTACTCCTAATAATTTCGTGTACACAGGATGATAGTCACGAAGAATAAGCGTTCCATCTCCTTTAAGCATGGTAGCAATTTTTTGAAAGAGCGGTTTTAAATCTAGAAAGTAATGGAGTACACCAAGCTCCAGCAATACGATATCAAATGATTCGGAGAGCTGCACATTTAATACATCAGAAACGACATACTGGATAGAGACACCTGCTGCTTCCGCAAGTTCATTGGCATATTTTGCATTGCTTGCTGAAATATCAACAACTGTTACGTCAGCTCCTAAAAGAGCGAGAGCAACGGCTTTATTTCCTTTTGACCCGAGTAAATTAATAATATGTTTTCCTTTTGGAGATTGTATGTAAGGTAAATAGTGATTTACCTCGCGCACGGGATCTTTCATAAGCTTTTTCGCATAATCGGCCGGTGCCCCGTGGCGATTCGTCCAAGCTTCATAAGCAGCTGCATTCCAGCTTTTTTCATTACGTGTGCTTAGTTGTTTTTGATTCAATGGTATCACTCCTTTTGTGAACGTATAGTTATTCTGCGGGAGAAGGGGATTTCCTTTTCTTTTTGAATTAAAGTTTGATTTTTCTGCAATTAGGTCGTAAAATACGTGTTATATATAAAAGCGTTGAAAAGGAAAAGTAGAATGAAATCATTCTGTCCAGAGAGCTTCGGTAGCTGAGAAGAAGCAAGAATATTCATTTGAACAATGGCCTTTGAGCTTCGTCCTGAACTTATCAAATGATAATAGTAGGCGGCGACGAGAGTTGGTACTCGTTATCAAAATCACAGTATAAGAGCATATAGCTCCGTACTTGTTAAGGCTAGTTATGTGAGTAATTGGCGAAATAAGGTGGTACCGCGACTGTTTATACAGCCCCGCCCTTATCTTTTTTAAGATAAGGGCGGGGCTTTTTTATATTTAAAAGGATAATATTCCGTTTCATTCCATCATTTGGCCAGCGGTATTGCTTGGAATAGGAGAGGGAGCAATTCCTCGTCATATCGTTTCGAATGAATATTTAACAGTTGAAAAAAGAAAATTATCTACAAGTAAAAACTGGGCAGTGTGGGTGCCAGATATATTAGAACGCTACAATCCAGATTCTATTCGTTACTTTTTAACAGTCAACGCACCAGAAAATCGTGATACTGATTTTTCATGGCGTGAATTCATTTACAGTCATAATAGTGAATTATTAGGTGCATACGGAAACTTTGTGAACCGGACATTAAAGTTTGTTGAAAAATATTATGGTGGTACTGTACCGAAAGGAAGTATTGATGTAGCACTGAAAGATAAAGTAGAAGGATTATATAAAGGTGTAGGAGAAGCGATTGAGCAAACTACATTTAAGGTGGCGCTAGAAACAATATTTGATGCAGTACGTTTTGCAAATAAATACTTTGATGAGAGGCAGCCTTGGAAACAAAGAGAAGATGACCCAGTTTCATGCGAAGAGACGATTTATAACTGTGTGTATCTTATCGCTAATTTTGCAAATCTCCTTGAACCGTTTTTACCATTTTCAAGTGAGAGAGTTAGAAACACATTATCGATTGTGAACCGAAATTGGGAGCCTCAACATACGTTGCCGAATAGAATTGATAGTGTGCAGCCGCTATTTGAACGAATTGATGTAAAACAAATTGAGCATGAGATAGAAAAGCTGTATGGAGCAGTAAAGTGAGATAGAGAAAAAGACCTTTCAAATAAATGAAAGGTCTTTTGTTATGCACTATGCACGCTACTATGTTTCTTTGCTTTCCTAGATGCAAGGAGCTGAGGAGTAAAAATTCCAAGGAGTATAAAGATGATCCCAATCCACTGCATGAAGGTTACGACTTCATGTACAAGTGTAATAGAAGCGATAATGGCTGTTGGTAATTCAGCTGCTCCTAGTATTGTACTAAGTCCTGTTCCTACTTTCGGTACGCCAATTGAAAAACAAATGACAGGTACGACAACGCCGAACAATCCGAGGAAGAAAGCGTATTTCCAAAGACCTGCTTGCAGGGCACCGTCCGTTAAAAAGGTTGGCGGGAAGAATAGGCATACGATAAGAGTAGCGCTTGTTGTCATAAGAAAGCTTTTCGTATAAGGCGCTACGTCTGTAGCAACACGCCCACTTGCAAACACATAGAATGAAAAAGAGACAGCGGCTAACAGACCAAAGATAATACCTTTTGTGGAAAAGCTTTGTCCGAGACCTTCGAAGACACCGCCTGCAAACAATGTACCAGTAAATAAAATAATGATGGATATAATTTTCTCACGGCTTGGAAATGTTCGATTTGCAATTGCTTCAATGACTACACCAATCCATGTGAATTGGAAAAGTAGGACAACAGCGATAGATGCTGGTAGTTCTTCTACAGAGATAGCGTAGAAGATACCAGTCATACTCATTGTTGTGCCAACTGTTAGTAAGGAAAAGAATTGCTTTTTTGTTACTTTATGACGTGAAGCGAAAAGAACGAGCAGAAGAAGCCCGATCCATCCGAAGACATATTGTCCCCCTAATAGTTGATGTGCTGAAAATCCATCAATGAATCCGAGTTTGAAAATAGTTGAAAGTACACCGTAGCTACAAGCTCCGAATAAAACGAGTAATGAATATTTAAATTTCTCCATGAAAATCCTCCTTTTACATAATAAAAAACGCCCGCTATCCAAATAAGGATAACGGGCGAACGAAACAGAGTAAGATACTCTACAAAATTCCGCCACTCATACGAAGTATGAATTTGGGGTATGAAATTGTAGTAGGTTGTTACATTGCTTTTGGGAATACAATAGAACATTTTACACCTTGAGGTGTGTTTTGTATCCCATAAGGAAACTGATGTTTATCTAATATTTGTTTTACAATATATAGCCCAAGGCCACTACCTTGCACTAATCCGTGTTTGCCAGGGTTTGCGCGATAGAATGGCTCAAATAAATGGGCAAGTTTATCCTCATCGATTTGTGAACCTGTATTTAATACTTCTAATGCGTAACCATTTGGCTTTTCATAAAGCTTTATATAGACATGCTGATGGTCAATCGTATAATGAATTGCATTTGAAATAATGTTAAAAATAGCAGTTTGAATAAATTTAGGATCAGCTAAAATTTTTACATCTTGTTTAATGTTAGATTGAACATTTAATTGCTTTACAGATACAAAGTAATCTACTTTTTTCATAACATCCTCAATAATAGTAGTTAATGAAATAACTTCTAAATTCGGTTTAAATTGAGGGTTTTGTATTTTGGATAATTCTGACATCTTTTCCGTTAATATGTTAATATCTTGCATCATCTCATAGGAGCGTTTTAAATATTTATCTCTATCTTTATAAGCGCCAATTCCGTGAATCATGCCATCGAGTTGTCCCATAACTGCCGCGATTGGTGTTTTTAATTCATGGGATACCATAGACATAAATTCTTTACGAGATTGTTCTAATTGTTGTTCCTTTTTGAGCTCATTTTTTAAATCTTGATTGCTCGCATGTAAATTCTTCACAATATTTGGGACCTGTGAAGCAGCTACTTGTAAATTAAAATCGGTTTGGTCTGTATTTTGGTTCAATGTTTTTTTATCTGAGAAATCAAGATTCATAATATCTTTTAAAGCATCGCTCATATATTGAAAAGGTTTGGCAATTAATTTTGTATAAATTAAAGATCCGAGTAAAGATAATGCAAGCATTGTCGCGCCAATATGTGGAGCTAATTGCTGCAGTGCATCTGCTAATTTTGGATGATCTTGTGTATCATTTGTGTTACTGGCTGCATTTTGTTTATGTAAGGCATCATTAGTAGCGACTTGCTTTTCCGTTTCTATAGGTGGAGCAGAAGTGCTATTTTTTTCTGCAATATTTTGGTTATGCTCTTTTGCTTTTGCAGTTTGGCTAGGCTGCAAAAGGTGATTTATGGCTGTAGAGAGTGCTTTATAATCTATAATAGAAGGTTGGAAATTAGAAATCATACTCTCTGAAACAGCCTTACTTTGATTCGTTTTACTTTGGTCGTTTTGTTTGTCTGAATCCGCTTGTTCTGTAGACAGCGCTCCATTTTCTTTTGCAAAACGTTCTTTATCGTAGTTTGAAGCTAGAAAATAAATAATTTGATAAAGACAAAGTGATAAAAGAATACAAAATAATAAGGTTTTGATGAAAATATTTTTGGTGATGTTGTCTGTGCTACGATTCGATTTTGTAGCCAATGCCTTTCACCGTTTTAATATAAGGAATCCCTAATTTTTTCCTTAAGTTTTTAATGTGTGTATCTATAACTCTTACATCACCATAATGTTCATAGCCCCATACCTTATTCAGCAAATCACTTCTTGATAATACTTTTCCGCGATTTTGCAGTAAAGTATAAATAATTTCAAATTCCTTTGTTGTTAATTCAATTTGATTACCATGAACATAAGCGGCATATGCTGTAGAATTTAACATCAATTCATGGAATTGTAGTATAGTTGCAGTTTCTGCTTCCTTCGTTGCTGCCCTTCTTAATACAGCTTCTACACGTTTAATAAATACGGTGTAATGGAACGGTTTTGTAATATAGTCATCAATACCTAATTCAAATCCTTTAATTTCACTTTCTTCATTATGTAAGCCTGTTAACATAATAATCGGTACATCAGATTGTCCTCGCATAATTTTACAAATACTATAGCCATCTATATCTGGTAACATCACATCAAGGAGGACAAGATCGTATGAATTTTTTTGGAAAAGAAGTATACCTTCTGTTCCAGCGCCAACGACATCAACGGTAAAGCTTTGTGCCATTAGAAATTCACGAATCAGTTCTTGTATATCTGGGTTGTCTTCAATCACCAGTATATGCGTCATAGTAACACCTCCTAAATAACGCTTTTTACTGCAATATTCGAATTCATCATTTTTGAATGGCTCAGATTGTTTATACATATAATAAGCCCCCGCTATAAAATAATCATGAAAGTAGCAAGGGGAGTTGTTTAGCGAAACTGAATATTTCAGAATTACAGTAGTTCTATTATAGTATGTAATGTAAAATTTATAAAATATTATAACTGTATAATTTTAATATCCATGTTTATCAATGTTTTAATGTCATTTGACACAATCTATTCTCATTATATATGTAAATACAGTTGTTTTGCTACTGTAAATGAAGAAATAAAATAAGCCAAGACATAAAATTCTTGGCTACACGTAAATCGAGTTGTTAGGTTATTTTACAGTGACAGTAGCCTGCTGGGGAATACGCTCAAATAACCAGTGTATATCATTGTTATACATACGAATACAACCTAGTGTTGTCCATTTGCCGATTGCCTGATTATTGTTCGTACCATGAATCGCATAAGTTGTTCCATAAGTTCCTGCCATGTTTAGTCCGAGCCAACGGTCACCAAGTGGATTACGTGGATCGCCCCCTTTAATTTTGCCTGTATAATAAGGACGATTTTTAATTTTATTAACGATTTGAAAAGTACCTTTAGGTGTAGGTGTACCTGCTTTTCCAGTAGCGACAGTAAAACTCTTTATAAATTGTCCGTTTTGATAATAATCCATTTTATTTAACTGCGTGTTTACAATCAGTTGATCGTTCGTTGTAGCTGCCTCAGCATTTGTGAATGGAATAGTTAAAAATCCTAATGATAATAGTGCGCTTAATAATAGTTTTTTCATTATACTCTCCTTTTGCTATTGTAATAGTCTTACATACAATGAATTTGCAATCCTCGTAATACTTTATTTACATTTTCATCTAATGTTTCAAAGAAGGTAGTAATCTTTGGATTTTGTTTGTTGTTTTTATCAATAAGTAATCTTTCATTTAGTAAAAGTTCACCATGTAGTCCAAAACTTTGAACTTGAATATTTAGTTCATCTTCAGTTTCAGAAATAATTGGTAAGAAGTAGTGGAAAGCTTTCGTTGGAATGATGTAACTTTTACCAATCATGCTTTCTTGATTTGAATTAATCCATTTTTTCGTAACAATCTTAATGTTCTTTTTTGAAACGATAAAAGACAGCGTTGTAGATTTTGTTAAACTTACGTCAAATTCACTTGTTTCACATATTTGTAAATTAAAAACGGTTTCATTTTGATGAGATTCAACATTTGTATTAATAAAATCGTGCATTTTATAAGCTTCCATTTCTTATTCACCCTTTTTTCAATTTCGAAAAGCGACTTATATTTATTCAAATTAATGTTTAGTCATATATTGGTTAAATTTTTCAACAAATTCCGATATAATCTTACAATACGTATATGAAGCTAATATGAAGTTCGTATGAGTTTGTAGTGGTTTTTTATTGAGAACAAAATAGGTTGATTTCTAGGTGTTAAAAACTGGATAAAAAATGTATATTAATTCCTTTGCTTCGTACGATATATAGTTGTTAGCTCATTTTAAAATGTTAATAGATAGCAGCAAATAATGAACGGAAAACTTTAGTGTGAGTCTTACAAAAATGTAATAAAAATGTAAGCTATTGTGATAGTTATTTCGACAATTTTTTTATACAATAATAGTAAGAATTTGTACGTGATTGAAAGGAGAGATGACATGGAATGGATTCATGAATTATTTCAGCAGTACGGGTACTATGTTGTACTTGTTGGTTTGCTGTTAGAATATATTGCACTTCCGTTTCCGGGAGAGCCAACGTTAGCATATGCAGGATTTTTAGCACAGAAAGGCGATTTAAGTTTACCGATTTTAATTATCCTATCCTTTATTGGGACAAGTGTAGGAATGACAATTCAATACTTTTTAGGCAATAAATTGGGTATGCCCTTTATTCAAAAGTATGGAAAATACGTATTTTTAACACAAAGAAAAATCGACTTAACAAGAATGTGGTTTGATAAGTATGGATACTTCCTGATTTTTATCGGTTTCTTTATTCCTGGTGTACGTCATTTTACAGGATATTTTGCAGGAATTATTAACTTACCATTCCGCCGCTTTGCGATTACAATTTACTCAGGTGCTCTATTTTGGGTATCATTCTTCCTAATCGGGGGTTACTGGTTAGGTGGCAACTTACAGGATATTTTTGGAGTACTAGAAGGTCACATCGGTAAAATCATTTTTGGAGTAATTGTGATTGTAGCAATTACGTTAGGAGTTCGTTTCCGCAAACAGTTAAAACGAGTATTTTTACAAAACGCAAGTTAATATGAAATCCATTCTATGTCAAAATTTAGAAAGGCAGTGCAGACGCACTGCCTTTTTTATTTTATATAGGTTATTTCCATCATAATAATTGTCAATTATTATAGTCGTAATGACAATTATAATTGACAACAATAAGGATATTATTTACAATTTTATTTAAATAAATGAAAAAGAGGGAAGACATGAAGCTTCAAAATCGAGTGAGGGAATTGCGAGCAAAGCATCGTTTATCACAAGGGGATTTAGGGAAAGCGATTGGATCATCACGGCAAACAATTAGTTTAATTGAACGGGGAGATTATGCACCATCTATTGTATTGTCGCTAAAAATCGCACAAATTTTCAACGTACCGGTGGAGGAAATATTTGCGTTAGTGGAGGGGGAAGAGGAAGATGAAGAGTAATCGAAAAAAACAATTTGATGTTGTGGGGAAAATAGTATTAAGTATGATGGGTGGCTTTTTAACATCTTATATAGCTTTAAATTTACTCTCGGACGAACCGAGAAAATTATCATCTAATACATTTATAGGTGTATGTACTATTTTTGGAATCTTAATGATGTACTACACTTGGAAGAATACACGTATGTTAGCGGAGGCACGCGATGAAGAAGAGAGCGTGCAAGGCAGAAAGTTAGGCATTATAAGTATATATTTACGTGTAGGTGATATCGTTACGCAAGCATGGTTTGTATATGCAGTTATTACATGTAGACGTGCACTGTTGCAGGGTACAAATGTGTCATTTGCAGTGTGGAATTTAGTAGCTTCTATTGTCTGTTTGACTATTGTCGTGGTTATCGGGCTCATAACAAAAAATCGTTATAACAAGCTATATCCTGAACAAGGTGTAACATATATGGAATCTATGAAAATGTGGACGAAAAATGCAGATGAAGGATTAAAACACATTGTGCATGAGGCTGGATATAAAGCATATGAATTTACGAATACAATATTGGCATATGTATGGTGGGCTGCCGTTATTTATACAGCGGCTAGTGATATCGATTTTGTATTAATTGGCTTAATCTCATTTATTTGGATATTGCATCTCGGAAAATTCATGTACGAAATGCAGAGAAAAATGATTTATTAAGGGGAGAAAAAGGTGGATATTTTAAGAAGGCCAGCTGGTTCACTGACGGCGGCGTTAGTTTTGTCCATTTTATACGGAGTGATCCGAATTGAGAAATTAGAAGTAATGTTAGATATATGGGCATTATTTGGAATCTTTTTATTAGTGTTAGCTATTCATGAGCTGGGGCATGTAGTATTTGGTTTAATAGGTGGTTTGAATTTTAAATTTATGACAGTAGGGCCGATTACTTTTCAAAAAGAGAAGGGGAAAGTACGCATTCGAGAAAATAAATTGTGGATGTACTTTGGAGGCGTCGTAATGTTAGTGCCACCCTCTATAGAGACACCGAACCTTTCAAAAAAATGGGCATGGATGACTTTAGGTGGACCAATGACAAGTCTATTATTTGGTATTACTTTTGGTTACATATATATGGTGAGTTATTATCAATACCTTTTATACTTTGCTGTGTTACACTTTACAATTTTTGCAGCTACAATCGTACCGATAAAAGGAACGTTTTTGAGTGATGGTATGCAATTTCTCATTTTAATTAAAGATGATAAAAAGGCGAAGCAGCATTTATATAATATTCAAGTATCGAGTGAGTTATTTAGTTATAAGAGGCCGAAAGATTGGGACGAGAGATTAGTAAAACTGAGCGAAGACAAACTAAAAGAGAATAAAAGTATAAGAGAGATCATGAGCGGACTTATGCTCGTCTTTTATGCTCGAGCGGATCAAAAGGGAATGGAAAGAGCGATACCGTATATAGAACCAATTGTTCAACAACCTGTAACGAAAGAAAATAAATTTTTCGTTAGTAGTTTTCATAGTTGGTATCTTTTATATAAAGCTCTTTATGAGATGGATCGTCTTTCTCTGCAAGAAGCGAAGGTGCATGGGAAGGCCATTACAAAAATAGACTTACATGGGTATTATCGCACACAAGGAATTGTGAAATATGTAGAGAATGATCTAGAAGCTTCCCGTATGTATATGAAGAAAGCCGATAAAGAATTGAAGAGTGCTGAAAAGAATGAACTGGGATATTTACAATTAGAGAGAGAATGGTTTGAGCAGTTGAAAGAGAGGGTATCTTACGATGGGTAAGGTATCCTCTCTTTTCTATGTCGTCTTATGGCGTTCCATAAAAAGTCTGAGGCGAGTAAAATAAGGTAAGAAGAGCAAAGCTTGGAGGAATTCTAGATGGAAATTTTAACGATTATTTTAATAGTCTTGCTCATTTATGCTGTTTTTAAGGTAGCATATGTAGCATTAAAGATACTTGCGATCCTATTAGTGATCTTTTTAATCGTAGAGTTCGGCAGTAAATTGCTTGGGGGATAAGGTATGTTGTACGCTTTGAGTGTCGAAGGATGTCGGTAAGTCGATATCCTATGTCGAATCGTCGATATAAGTGGAGAAATCGCCGATATATTTGAAAAATCGTTGATATATTTTAGTGAATACTAAGTGGGGTATGTGGAAAAGAAGTTGCCGTGAGGGTAGCTTCTTTTTATTGTAGTGCCAGGGTATGCAAAACAACATAAAAAAGCTGGAAGAATATCTTCCAGCTTACGAGTTACTTTCAATTTGGCGACCGTTTTCTTCTTCATTGTCTTGTAATAGGTTGAATACGTCTGCTAGGCAAAATGCAATGAACCAAGTCCATAGACCGTGGAAGAAAGCTGAGCTTAATTGAAGTGGTAATGTATAGTTAGTCATTGAGTAGGAAATACATCCGCCAACGATTCCAATCATTGTTAATAACATTGTTTTTTGTGCATTTTCTTCTGGATTGAAGAGGAAGAAAATGTATCCACCTAAAATTGAAGCGCTTACAAGTGTTTCGATTCCATTAAAAATGATATTCTCTCCAAGCTGAGTGTTTGTCCAGAAGCAGATTGTTCCGCCGATAATAGCAAACAGGACAGCTATTGTATATCGTATATATTGATTCATATGTTCATCTCCTTATGTAATAAGATGATTTGGAAGTCAAAAAGGTAGGTATAGTATATTGAAGTGAGTTTTAGTTGTACGTATCTTTTTATAAAAAAGATCATTGAAGAGTGATCGGTTGTTTAAACCGTTACGTGTATGGTGTCTGAAATATACCCGACTGCTCGTTTCTTTTTGCTTGTAAAATAAGAGAAACTTCCAAGTCTATATACTCTTTTTTTGTGAGTCTGTTTTCATTATAACACATTTAGGGTCACAATAATAGAATTATCTGATTTTGTAATAAGTGTAAAAAATAAAAATCGCAAGGAAATACCATTAACGGTGCAGTTTAGTGGAAGAAGGATTTTCATTTACTATGATGAAATATGTAATCAAGGCGGCATATAAGAAGGGGACTTAAATACTATAAAAATGTTTTGCAGTATGAATGAAAGGGAGGAGAGCTAACTTGGAGATCACAACAGAAAGATTAATAATTAGACCTTTTAAGAGGACTGATTTACAGGATGTATTTGCTATTTATAATAATGATGATACTTGTAAGTTCCTATTACATAATAAGTGGACTCATGAAGACATGCAGAAGAGATTTAATAAGAAGCTAGCAAACAATGTACTTACTAAAGAAACAATATTAAGTTTGGCAGTTATATACAAGACTAAAGTAATTGGTGATTTATCTGTATGGTATACAAATATGAAAGAAACTGTTGAGATTGGTTATAGTTTTTCAAATGAAGTAGCTGGGAGAGGTTTGGCAACAGAAGCAGTAAGTAGTTTGGTATTTAAATTATTTAACGAATTTCATGTACATCGTATACAAGCTAATCTTGATGCACGTAATACAGCTTCACAAAAATTGTGTGAACGAATAGGCATGAGAAAGGAAGCCCATTTCATACAAGATTTTTGGAGTAAAAATGAATGGACAGATAGTATTGTATATGGAATGCTATCCTCCGATTTGTAGTAATAAACTTAGTAATTTTATTATGCTAAAGGGTGCGTTAGTTGAATAACAAAGGGCATAACATATTATATATGTTATGCCCTTTAATTTATTACCCTTTTTTATATGCGTTTGAAACGGCCGACAATTTCAACTGTTTCAGTAATGTTCATGAATGCTTTGTTATCCACTTGACGGATAATACGTTTCATTTCGCCTAACTCATATCGAGTCACGACAGTGTAAATCATTTTTTTCTTATGGTTTGTATAGCCGCCGACAGCATCTACCATTGTCACCCCGCGTATGCCGTGATGTAATAGTGCGCTTTTTATTTCCTCGCCTTTTTCTGTAACGGTCATTATCGTTAATTTAATATGTTTCGTATGCACAGCATCGATAACTTTGCTGACTACAAACCGGCTAATTAACGTATAAAGCGTAATATCCCATCCGAAAATAAATCCTGCTGCAACAAGTAAGATCAAGTTGAATCCAAAGATGATTGCTCCAATCGAAATATCTCGATGTTTTGCTACAATCAATCCAACAACATCAAAACCACCTGTTGAAGAAGCAAATCGGAATATGATTCCGGAAGCTGCTCCGCAGATTACACCACCAAATACAGAAGAAAGTAAAATATCGTCTGAAACTTGGTGTACCGGGATAATGTTCATCGCTAACGATGATACAGCTACAAAGTACGCTGTTAAGAAGGTTGTCTTCTTGCCTAAGTAAAAGTGACTTAAAATAAGAAGAGGAATGTTTAGTAAAAAGATAAGTGCACCGATATTGTAGTGCATTAAATAACCGATAATCATCCCTACACCAGCGAATCCCCCGCTAATCATGTTATGCGGGATAAAGAACATATTCATAGAAATTGCATACAAAATAGAGGCTACGAAAATAACAACCAACTGTATGATAAATTCTAAGTGAAATGTTTTAGCTGCTGGGAAGGATAAAAAGGCGGTGTCGGGAACGTAATCGGCGTCTCCTAGTTGACCCATAGTATGTTTCATCTCCATATTCATTTTTGATTACAAGAAGAGAATAAAGGTTTTTTCAAAAACTGGCAATAGTTTTATTATAATGCAAAAATTTTATAAATTTCTAATAAATCAAGCCTATTCATTGATGTGTGTGAATATACTAAAGAAAGCGAATACAATGTTTCTTAATTATTGTTTTCTTGAGAAAATATGCAAAATACTTTTTTTGACGATAAAAGGAAATAGAGAATGTTTGCCGAATGTGCTAAAATGACCTTATTAAGGATGTGAAGCGATGGAATTTTTATTGCAGGATGCAATTCTATATATATCGTTTGTAACGACAGCGCTTTGTTTATTAGAAGTTTTCTTCCTTGCTAACATTTCTCGCTTTGTGCGTCAGCAAGCATCAAGCGGTAGACAAAGGGCTTTTGCGTTAGTTGATACGTGTGAAGATAGTGCGAGGAATGTACCGCTATTTTCAATTTTTTATAAATATGGAATGATTCGTTCTGTACGCAGACAAGAATCAAGTGAAGAGAATGATGAGGTCGGTCCGTATACACCAATGTTTCGCTAAATAATTACGAAACATTGGAGGAATGAACATGTTAAAATCATACCGAGCTGTGCTCGTTAGTTTATCATTATTACTTGTTTTTGTTGTATCTGGTTGCAGTAATGCAGCCCCAATTGATGCACATAGTACGGGAATTTGGGATCATTATTTTGTATATCCAATCTCGTTTATGATTCAATTTGTTGCTCATCATATACCGGGAGCTAGCTTCGGGATTGCTATCATTATTATAACGCTCGTTATTCGCTCAGCAATGATTCCATTAGCTGTTTCGCAATATCGTAGCCAAGCGAAAATGAAAAAAATGCAACCTGAATTACAGAAGCTAAAGAAAAAACACGGTGATGTAAGTAAAGATCTAGAAAAACAAAAGCAGTATCAAAAAGAAATGTCAGAACTAATGAAATCAGGCGGTTGGAATCCACTTGCTGGTTGCTGGCCACTATTAATACAAATGCCGATTTTCTCTGCTTTGTATTATGCGATTAGCCGAACAGAAGAGATTCGCACATCTTCGTTTTTATGGGTGAACTTAGGACATGCAGATCCTTATCATATATTACCGATTATTGCAGCGTTAACGACATTTATTCAGATGAAAGTTTTCCAATCTAATATTACACCTGGAGAGCAAGTACAGATGCTGAAAATGCAGCAAATTATGATGCCGGCAATGATTCTATTTATGGGATTTGCGGCGCCATCAGGACTTGTGTTGTACTGGATAACAGGTAATTTATTTACAATGACACAAACAATTGTATTAAGAAGAATAATGGAACGTGAAGAATTACAATTACAAAAAGCATAGAAAAAACACCGCTCGGGATGAGCGGTGTTTTTTTTGTTAAGTCGTTAAGGGAATTTTAAGGAACCAATATTACTATAGGCATTGTATACGAAAGTGTACATGCTTTAGAAATATGAAGGAGGAAATTTCCTATGAAGAAGAAAACAGTTGGGTATTTAGCGATTGCAGGTGCTTTATCATTCGGAATCATTGGAGGAGTCGGTATTCCGGCATTCGCGGCAACGAATACTCCAGCAGCTGAGCAAGCTACAAAAACGGCGAAAAAAGATTTAGATGACGCTACAAAACAAAAAGTAAAAACGATTATGGATGATACAAAGAAACAGTTAGAGGAGCTAGGTGTAAAACTTCCAGAGAAAGAAAAACGTAAAGACATGTTTGCTAACTTAGACGAAGCAACAAAAGAAAAAGCGAAATCAATTTTAGAGCAAGAGAAATCCGGTAAATTAACACGTGAACAAGCTAAAGAAGAATTAACGAAACTAGGCGTGAAGTTCCCGGAAAAGGGTAAGCGTGAAGACATGTTTGCTAATTTAGACGAAGCAACAAAAGAAAAAGCGAAATCAATTTTAGAGCAAGAGAAATCCGGTAAATTAACACGTGAACAAGCTAAAGAAGAATTAACGAAACTAGGCGTGAAGTTCCCGGAAAAGGGTAAGCGTGAAGACATGTTTGCTAATTTAGACGAAGCAACAAAAGAAAAAGCGAAGTCGATTTTAGAGCAAGAGAAATCTGGTAAATTAACTCATGAACAAGTAAAAGAAGAATTAACAAAACTAGGTGTAAAACTTCCAGAGAAACATGAAGACATCTTTGCGGGATTAGATGAGGCAACAAAAACAAAAGCAAAAGCGATTTTAGAGAATGAAAAGAAACAATTAGAGGCATTGAATGTTGATCTTCCGCATCACAAATTTTTTATGAAAAAAGATGAGAAATAATTGAGTGAAGTCGTATCTTTCGTGTGGGCAACCGGAAGGTACGTGTGAGGACCGATTTCTGTCAGCAGAAATCGGTCCCTTTTAATGATTCAATAAAATTCTTTTCATTGTTAGTATGTATCCAAAGACGCAGTAGAAGATTGCAAAACCGATAAACACTTCCGTGTATTGATATTTACCTAATACGTAGAAGGAAACAGCTGGTATAATAGCTACCGCTAAAATGCTATAACCAGGATACTTGTGCCTGTACATGATAGCGAATAGAACAGAGAGAAACGTAGCGATGATACAAAAAACAGCAATCATTATTCGTGCACCTCCTATATGGATTATACCATTTTTAGGGAATTAGAGAAGTGGCGTAACTTCTGTTATAATATAAGAAGAGAAATATTTCTTATGTTATATAAAAAAATATATTGATTTTTTCTAACAATTCAATATAATGAACAATAACTACAAAATTCGACATCAAGAAGTGATGATGAGGACATGATCAATTTTTTACGATTCTCAGAGAGGGAAGCCTTTGGCTGTGAGCTTCCTAATACGGAAAAATGGATTACCACCTCTGAACTGCAGCAGTGAACGGATACCTAGTAATTGCTTGCCGGCAAAAACCGTTATTTAGACTTGAGAAATTGGTGAAGTGTGTCACTTTGCGAATTGAAACAAGGGTGGAACCACGAATACAACACTCGTCCCTTTTTTAGGGAGGAGTGTTTTTTTATTTCATTTTTGCATCACACTAGAATTGGAAGGAGGATACGCAGCATGCATCATGATGAGAAGAACAAAATTGGTTTAACGGTAGCACTTTCTATCGTAGTAGGGACGATTATTGGATCTGGTGTGTTTATGAAACCAGGGAGCGTATTAGATTACTCGGGGAGTTCTAATATGGCGATTCTTGCTTGGGTAATTGGTGGTCTGTTGACGCTAGCAAGTGGTTTAACAGTAGCTGAAATTGGAGCGCAAATCCCGAAAAATGGTGGGTTGTATACGTATTTAGAGGAGATTTACGGAAGTTTTTGGGGATATTTATCAGGCTGGATGCAAACGATTGTTTATGGACCAGCTATTATTGGAACATTAGGCTTGTACTTTAGTTCTTTAGTGATTAATTTTTTCTATTTAGATAAAGTATGGAATTTACCAATCGCAATTGGAACAGTGGTGTTCCTTGGCGTTGTAAATAGTATGGGAACAAAATATGGAGGTATCGTCCAAACGGTTACGACAATTGGGAAAATGATTCCGATCGTATTAATTGTTGTGTTAGGTTTTTGGAAAGGGAATAGCGATATCTTTAACGTAGTTGTGCCGATATCGGAAAATCAAAGTATCGGGATGGCAATTTTAGCAACGTTATTTGCGTATGACGGCTGGATTCTACTTGCTTCGATTGGCGGAGAAATGAAGAATCCAACAAAGTTATTACCGAAAGCCATGACAGTTGGGATTTTAATTGTAACGGCTGCTTATGTACTAATTAACTTAGCGTTATTAAATGTATTACCAGCAACGCAAATTGTAGAGCTTGGAGAAAATGCGACAGCAACAGCTGCGGGCATGTTACTTGGAGAATATGGCGGAAAAATTATTAGTATCGGTATTATCGTTTCTATTTTCGGTTGTTTAAATGGAAAGATTTTAACGTTCCCACGTATCCCGATGTCGATGGCAGAACGTGGACAACTTCCATTTGCTAAGTTTATTGCAAAGGAAAGTCCAAGATTTAAAACACCAGCAAATGCGATTACTGTTGAAATCATTTTAGGAATTATTTTAATGATTATTAGTGATCCGAATAAGCTATCTGAGATTTCCGTATTCATTATTTATATTTTCTATGTAATGACGTTTATTGGTGTCTTCATTTTAAGAAAACGTAATAAGAATAAAGAGCGTGCATACAGTGTACCGTTATTCCCAATCGTACCAATCGTCGCGATTTTAGGTTCGTTCTTTGTAATCGGTAGTGCGATTATTAACGATCCGGTAAGTTGTTTCTTATCAATTGGAATTGTATTTACGGGACTTCCGGTGTATTGGTATTTAAATAAGAAGAATAAAACTGAAGTGTCATGATTGAAGGGTAGGCGTATAATACGCCTACCTTTTTTACTGTAAAAAAATTGTACTTGTGTTCAATTTCTTTTTTGGTTACTATAGTCGTAGTAACCAAAAAAGAAAGCGTGGGGAAAGACTTGAATTTTCGTGTGTATATTTTAGCTATCGCGGCTTTCGTAGTCGGAACGGTTGAGCTAATTATAGGAGGAACGCTTGATTTAGTTGCCAATGATTTAGGCGTATCTATTAGTGCAGCTGGTCAGCTTATAACAATATTTTCAGTAGTATTTGCTTTATCAGGTCCGGTTTTATTAGCGTTAACAGGGAAGTTTGAAAGAAAGAAATTGTATATTGGGGCATTATCAATTTTCTTAATCGGAAATATTATTTCGGCATTTAGTGTGAATTACGAGATGTTAATGTTCTCAAGGGTTGTTTGTGCAGCGAGTGGTTCGCTTATTATTGCACTGTCAGTAACACTTGCTTCTAGCGTTGTAGAACCGCATTTTCGTGCGCGTGCAATTGGAATCATTTTCATGGGGATTAGTGGGTCACTTGTACTTGGAGTACCGCTCGGCCTTGTACTCGGAAATGCATATGGATGGCGTGCACCGTATGTACTTATTTCAATCTTAACGGTTATGGCAATCGCTTGTATTTCATTATTCTTAACGAAAGTACCACCGACATCAGTGTTATCAATAAGAGAACAAATTGCTACGTTAAAAGATAAGAAAATCGTAAGTGCACAGTTAACATCATTCTTATTTTTAACGGGGCATTTAACACTATATGCATATTTAACACCATTTTTAAAAGATGTGATGCACGTAGAAGCGAACTGGATTAGTGTATTTTACTTCATTTTCGGAATTGCAGCGGTACTTGGAGGCGGCCTTGGGGGCTTGCTTGCTGATAAATGGGGATCGAAGAAAAGTATTATTTCCATCATTATCGTATTTGCATGTGCAATCTTTATGTTGCCAATGATGACATTCTCATTCCCACTCTTCATTCTTATGATGGGACTTTGGAGTATGCTGAGTTGGGCTATTTCGCCAGCACAACAAAATTATTTAATTGAAATTGCACCAGAATCAGCTGGTATTCAGCAAAGTTTAAATAATTCTGCGCTTCACTTAGGAATTGCGCTCGGTTCAACAGTAGGCGGAGTTGTTATTGAGAAATCATCTGTTATATATAACGCTTGGGTAGGAGGCGGCTTTATTATATTAGCGCTGCTTTGTGCGATTTTCTCGATTACGAGAGGGCGTTCTACTCAGTTTGCAAAAGAAGAATCTATCGTTTGATAGGTTCTTTTTCATTTGTAAAATTTTGCAGGTTTTAGTAGGTGTATGGAGAAAGTTGTATGTAGCGAGGTGATGGGAAAATGATGTTTAATTTCTCTATATTCGGTATAATACTTGCACTATTGCCGATAGTTGTAGTTGTTTTTGTATTAGGGTGGATTCGTTGCATCTATCAAAATTCAGAGAAACAAGTAGAGCAAAATGAGAAAATTATTGAGCTGTTGATGGAGATAAAAGAAAAAGATAAGTAACATGTATTCGTTTGAAATTTGTTTCTGGTAAGTAAAAAAGGCACTAATAAAGTGCCTTTTTATTATTTTTAAAAATTTTAAATATGTAACATTCATTTGTCAATAGCGGCAGGAGAACAAACAATTTTAATGTTGCTTATTACTTTGAAACTTTCTCAACAATTCGACAAGATACTACAAAAAAACCACCTATTCTCTTTTTTTCACTATAAGTACAATGAAACAGTAAGATTGCTTCATGTAGAAATTTATATATGGTGGTGGAGAGAATGAAACGAAAGATGGTAGGGAAATGGTTTAGTTTTTTAAGTGCTCTTATTATTTTATTAGGAATTGCAATGCCGCAAGTAAAGGCAGAAGTAATGAACAGAGAAACATATAAAATGGATTGGAGTTATAGTAATTCGAAACATCGTGAAATAAAGACAGAAATAATTAAAACGGCTTCGGGGAGTATTGCGTATTGTTTAACGCCTGATTTGCGTTCTCCAAATGGAGAGGATTTGCCTGAAATGGGGAAAACATCTGATGCCGTATATCATGTTTTATTAAATGGATATCCTCAAAAAAGCCCATCTGAATTAGGGGTAGCGACAGTAGAAGAAGCGCATTATGCTACACAATTAGCGGTATGGATTGCAGCAAATGAATTAAAGGTAGAAGATTTAGTTGCAAAAAATGAACGAGTACATAATCTTATGAAGCGTTTAGTAGAGGCTTCAAAAAAAGAAACAGGATCACAAGATGTATTTTTTAAAGTTAATCCTGTAGATCCACAAAATGCTACACAAAAAGGTGATTATTTAGAAACAGGATTTTATGCAGTGCAAACAAATGCGGTTTCTGGTTCTTATACAATTCTTCCTGAAAACGCTCCTAAAGGGCTTCGAATTGTAAATGAAAATGGAGAAGAGAAAAGTGCATTATCAATTAATGAAAAATTCAAAATTTTAATCCCGAAAGATACGAGTAGTGGTAATTTTAAAATGAAAGTGAAGTCTACTTTAACAAATTTACAAGCAATAGCTTTTAAAGGATCGGAAAAAGTTCAAAATACAACAGTATTGTTACAAAGAAATAGTGAGAAAATCAGTACAGATTTAGTTGTAAATTGGGAATCAGTAGGCTCTTTAAAGATTATGAAATTAGGAGAAAAAAAGGAATTATTAAAAGGGGCTGTGTTTGAAGTTTCTAATGAAAACTTTAAACAAAATGTTACTACTACTGATAAAGGGATTGCGGAGCTAGGGAATCTTTCAATCGGTATATATAGTGTCAAAGAAATTCAAGCGCCAGCTGGATATGTGTTAGACGGAAGTGTTAAAAAAATTGAAGTGAAAACTGGTGAAACTGCTCTATTGGAGTGGAAAAATGAAAATATAAAAGGTGAGTTAGAAATAACGAAAGTAGATATAGCGGATGGGAATACGAAACTACCAAATGCAGAGTTTACAATCTACAACGAACAAGGGAAAGAAGTAGTAAAAGGGAAAACGGATGAAAAAGGTGTAGCCA
>NZ_VEDW01000005.1:467720-478064 GCF_007678085.1 Bacillus cereus
AGCGCCGAATGGCTATGTAATAAATGAAGAGACATTTGCATTTGAAATCAAAGAGGATGGAGAAATTATTAAACATATTGTGAAAAATAAGAAAGAAGAAAAGACATCACTTCCTTCTAAGCCAAATAAGCCAACACCGAGTGGAGAAGTGAAATCCTCCGCTGATGTGAAGGCAATGCAACAACCTAATACTCATAATGAAGTGCGTTTACCAGCTACTGGCGGCGTTGGCAATGAATTTACGGTTTTATTCGTTTTAGGAATTGGTTTTATTATTGCTGGTGCTTATGTGTTAAGGATGAAAAATAGAAAAGAAATGTAGAAAAAAACGCCTTGTAATAGAGGCGTTTTTTTTTAGTATCTCAACTTCCTCAACAAACTCTTAATTTCCTCATCTTGCATAAAGAGATCCAGATGCTTTTCTGTAATTTTTGCAAGTGCAACGTCGTGATAGAAAAATTCTGTAAAGAACTTTACGAAAGGTTGCGACATTGTTTTCATTGCTTGCCATGATTCTTGCTCTACTCCAGCAAATAAAATTTCACGGTCGTCAACGATGAGCAACAAGTAGCGTTCTAATGCGTTAGGTTCTTCAGTTGGGATTAGAAAATGCATGTTTTCTAAATCTGTTTCTACTTTTCCAACTATAAGGGACTCGAGTTTGACGCCTTGTTTTGCTTTTTCTTCTAGTGAAGGGAGATATTCTAAAAGAGTATCATTCCAAGCTGAAATGCGAATTGATTCTTTTGCACTTTCGATGAGTTCTTTACTTTGAACTCGAATAGAAGATTGCATTTTTAAGCTCCACACACGGTCATCTGTAAATGATTTTTTGGATATATTCGTTTCTAATTCTTCAATATTTGATTGGAATTCTGTCGTTAATTTTTCAATTGCTAGCTTGAGTGGTAATGCTGTATACAGCTTTTTCTTTTCTGAAACAGAATCCATTACCATTCCTTTATCGATCAGGCGTGCTAGCACTTCATATATTTTTGCTTTTGGAACACCAGAGTGCTTCACAATCGTTGTAGCATCTAGTGGTTCGTTGCTTGATACGACAACTTCATAAGCTTGGCTTTCATATTGTGAGAAACCGAATTTTTGTAACATAGTTCCCTCCGAACGAATGAGATTATCCCACATTAACGGGCAGTAAGACTCCCACCTCAAAATTTGGCTGGAGCAAAGAGGTTAGGTGGGAGGCGGGCTGCCCGTAAATGTCCGATTGGTGAAGGCTAATAATCAGTGGGAAGAACAAAACCCCACTGATTAAAGTTTCACTTTATATAGCTTAAGGATAATGAACTATTTGTTTTTGCACAAGTGGTAGTGGGTTTTCTACTCAAATTGAGATGAGAATTAATTTCAATTTTTTAATTTTATCCATTATACTTAATATAGTGATTAATATGATTACAATACAACGAGAAGGGGATGCTTGGGGGAAGATGTTGAGAAGTTTACGTTTAAAAATTGCGGTAGTATTTTCGGTGCTTATTTCTATGATGTTTGTAATATTAGGTACAACAATGTATCAATTACAGAAAGAGAAGGAAGTGCGCTCCTTAGACCAGTATTCTCAAAATACGATGGATCTTGTGACAGAGCAACTTACGACATTTGTTCAAAGAACGGATGAAGATATGGGATATTATGCGAACAGTGAGATGGTTCATAATATACTTCAAGACGGAGTTACTCCAGAAGAAGAAGCGTTTTTGACGAAAGAATTTTCGGAGTACAAAAAGAATCATCCTGGCATTTTAGACTTATATATTGGTACGAAAGATAAAAAAACATTAAGTGCCAATCTTGCTGAAGGTGGACAAGTGCCAGAGGGATATGACCCAACGACAAGACCTTGGTATAAAGACTCAGAAGCTGATGTGAAAAAGGTTCACTGGGGACAACCTATGTATGAAATTGCTACAGGTAAGCTAAGTGTGGGAGTTTCTAAAGCAATTACAGCGCAAGATGGATCTGTATTAGGTGTTGTAGCTATGGATGTATCACTTGGAACAATTCAGAAGTTACTTCATAATATTCAATACAATAACGGCGGAGAAATGTTTATTATAAATGATAAAAATATGGCTCTTGTTTACCCAGAGAAAATAGGGAAAGATGTTTCGAAAGAGCCACTTGTGAAGAGTTTAAATAAAGAGGTAACAAAATATGCTGTCACTACATTAAAAGGTGAAGATGTAGTTGTTTATAGTCAGTCATTTGATTTGATGAAATGGAAAATAGGAATTTTTTATCCGAAAGAAACGATTGATGGGCTATTGAATAGTACGAGAAATACAGTCCTTATAATGGCATGTATTAGCTTATTAGTTGGAATCGCAGCTTCATACTTGTTCTCAAGAAGATTAGCGAGACCGCTGCAACTATTAACGAATCACGTTCAAAAAGTAGCAGAAGGTGATTTAACGTTGCAAATGAAAGTGACAAGTAAGGATGAAGTTGGAGAGCTAACGAATCATTTTAATCATATGGTTGAGCAAATGAATGAAATGGTAAGCAAAATTAAAAATAGTGTATCAACAGTGCAGCAATCAACGCATAATCTACATTATTTAACGAATGAAACTGTAGCTGCTAGTAGAGAAGTGTCAGGTGCAATGGATGATGTGAGCGGAGGAGCATCTACTCTTGCTAATAGTGTAGATGAAGTTTCAGAGCAGCTCGAGAATATGGCGCAGTCAGTGGAACAAATGAATCACTCCGTTGGTGAAATAAAAGGAGTGGCTGGCAAAGCTGAAGAGGCATCTAAGCAAGGATTACATACGATGCGTAATTTAGTTCGGACAAGGGGCCAATCATCTTCGATTGTTGTCCATACAGAAGAAGCATCCGGAAAGTTAGAGCAAAGAGTTGGATCGATTCAAAATGTTGTAGAGCTTATAAAAGGTATTTCGGATCAAACGAACTTACTTGCTTTAAATGCTTCAATTGAGGCAGCGCGTGCAGGTGAACAAGGTAAAGGTTTTGCTGTTGTCGCTGAAGAAGTTCGAAAATTAGCGGAACAATCAAAAGATGCAACAGTAGAAATTGCAACGATGATCGGTGATGTACAAGTAGAGGTAAGACGAGTTGTAGAAGTTGTAAGTAAATTGAAAGATATTGCGGATATACAAAATAAAGTTACGACAGAGGCAGAAACAGAATTCCGCACAATTATGTCAGTTGTAAATACGATTAGTATGTCAGTGGAACAAATTGTAGCAGAGGTACATAACATCGGTTACGAGCAAGGAGAAATTACAGCGGTAATGCATACAATTGCTAGTACGAGTCAAGAAAGCGCAGCTGTTTCGGAAGAGGTAAATGCTGCAACTGAATCACAAGTGAATCATCTAGAAAAGGTAGCTCATACGATGGAAAGTTTGACGGAGCATATGAGAGACTTAGAAAGATTAGTTGAGCAGTTTAAAATAGAGGAATAACAAATTAGTAAAATGATGAGTATTTCGGTAAAATAGACAATGGATATATAAGAAACAATTATAGGAGGAAGACTACTATGGCAATTGTTGACGTATCGATTATTCCAGTAGGAACTGGTAATCCAAGTGTTAGTGAATATGTAGCAGAAGTACAAAAGGTGTTAGAGAAAAATGCAGATCGCGTGAAATATCAATTAACACCAATGAATACAATTATTGAAGGAGATCTTCCTGTCATTCTAGAAGTCATTCAACAAATGCACGAAGTTCCATATACGAAAGGTGCACAGCGCGTTGCGACAACAATTCGTATCGATGATCGTCGTGATAAAGTAAGCACAATGGAGAAGAAATTAAACTCTGTTCGATCAAAATTATAAGGGAAAAGCAGCGATCTTCGCTGCTTTTTTCATATAGGAGGTAAATAAGATGAGTGAAAAGTTTAACGAACAATTTGATGGGTTGTTAGAGAAATACACGGAACTATTACTTGGAGAGAGCAATGAAGAGAGAAAAGAACAGGTGCAGAAGTGGGCACTGTATTCTTACATAGCAAAGACGATGCCGGCTTTAGTGAAGCATTGGAATGAGACGTATCCTGATGCGAAAGAAGAGATGGTACAGTTAATTACAGATATTAAAAGGCTGAATGAAGAGAAGAGAAATGAGCAATAAAAAAACTTGAGGTAAATATAATCTCAAGTTTTCTGTATTAATATCCTTATATAATTTACATGGAATATAAAGGGTTTTATAAGCATGTCGAATATTTTCGACATGCTTATTTTGTGCCTAGTAAATTCGTTTTTTCTAAATGTCGAAAAATATTTCCTGCATATTTATAAGCGGAAATATAGGGTTTTAAATGTTTTTATAGTATTTTATAAATTATCTAAATAATTATTTGTATCCAATAATTTTAAACAATGATATAATTTTGAAGAGGGGTAAAAAACAGATAAATCACAGTCATAGGGGTGAATTACATGGAACAATTAATGCGAAATTCGTTTCTTTTCTTGTCAAAAAATAAAGCGCTAACAAAACTGGCTAAAAAGTACGGTTTACGCTTTGGTGCAGGTCGCTTTGTCGCAGGGGAGACGATTGAATTAGCGACAGCTGCAATTCAGGCATTAAACAAGCAAGGTCTTTGTGTAACGATTGATTATTTAGGGGAATTCGTTGATAATGAAGCGGAAGCAAATGAAATGGCTAACCAATCGATTGAAGCGATCCGTGCAATCGGAAGAGAAGGTCTTGATTCGCAGCTTTCTTTAAAAATGACTTCTATGGGATTAGATATCTCTGATGAAATCGTAATGAACAATATGCGCCGTATTTTAGAAGCTGCAAAAGAAAATGGTGTGTTTGTTACCATTGATATGGAAGACTATACACGCTGCGGAAAGACAATTGATATCTTTAAACAGCTAAAATCTGAGTACGATAATATTGGTACAGTTATTCAAGCTTACTTATATCGTACAGAAAAAGATATGGAAGAATTAAATGCTTATAGTCCGAATTTACGTCTTGTAAAAGGAGCTTATAAAGAGCCTGAAGAGGTGGCGTTCCCGGATAAGAAAGATGTAGATGATAACTATAAAAAAATTATTAAAATGCACTTATTAAATGGAAATTATACTGCAATTGCTTCACATGACGAAGCGATTATTGAATATACGAAAAAACTTGCCGAAGAACACAATATTCCAAGAGACCAATTTGAATTCCAGATGTTATATGGTATTCGTAATGAGCGTCAACTTGAGCTAGTAAAAGAAGGTTACAAAATGCGTGTTTACGTACCTTATGGAAATGACTGGTATGGCTACTTCATGCGTCGTCTAGCAGAGCGTCCAGCAAACGTTGCGTTCGTGTTAAAAGGTATGGTTAAAAAATAACCAAGGAGAAAATACTCCTTGGTTATTTTAATTGCTGAAATGCGTAATGTGCCATTTTTTTCGTATCAGGATATAGTTGTGTGCGAGTAGAAGATAATACAACATTAATGACGCGTTTACCGTCTTTTTCATCCACTGTTACGACCGTATATTTTCCGAGTGCTGATAGACCGCTTTTACTTCCAATTGCATATGGATCGTCATATAGTTCTTCTCGTCCATAGTTTGCGATGTTTGGAGAGCGTTCTGAAGTATGTAGAGTTGTACGTGTTGAATTCATATATTCTAAAACAACTGGGTACTTTAATGCTTCTCTCGTAATCATAGCAATGTCATATGGTGATACTTTATTTCCGAGTGCATCAGCGCCACTTGCATTTTTGAAAGTCGCATGCTTTGTACCGAGTTCCTTCGCTCTAGCATTCATCATTTTTACAAATTCATTTTTTGATCCTGCGATATGTTCTGCGATGGATTCAGCTATTGGGTCTGCACTAATGATAAGCATCAGTTTTAATGCCTCATCACGCTTTAACTTTTCCCCAGCATGAAGTTTAATCTTCTTACTTTGACTTTCTGTTTTAATTGCGTTCTCTGTAATTGTAATTTCTTCATCTTCTTTTACATTCTCTAGTAAGAGAAGAGTTGTCATCATTTTGGCTATACTAGCCGGATAAGAGCGTTCGTCCTCTCGTTTTCCATACAAAATTTCACCTGTGTCTGCATCGATTGTAATGGCGTATTGCCCAGTGATGCTAGGTTGATCGGCTCTTACAGCTTGTTGTCTTTGTGCGTAAGAGAAGAAAATCATCCCTGTAAATAGTGTAGCAATCATTACAATCATAACTATTGTTCGTTTCATCATCGTTCCCTCTTTTGTTTTCCATATGTACAAATAAATTGGGCAGAAAAAGCAGCCATTACCCATTATGCCACGTTTTCTGCCCAAAAATATACCGTTATTTTTCGCCCATATTATGCTTCTTATATTGTTGGTTATTACCTTGACGGCCCTTTTCCACACCGTGATTATGCGGACCTGCATTTCCAGTTACACTTGCTGCGCTAATTCCAGCTTTTGAAGGGTTCTTCTTAAGTTTTGCCATATATATTCCTCCAGTTTCGTCAGATTATAAAAAGGAAAAGTGTATTTGAGTGAAGAAAATACATACATATAGCATGGGCAAATAAAAGAAAAATATTTATTTCAGAAAATTTTATCAATAAATATATTGCGAAAATTCAAACTGTATCATATATTTATTAGTAGAGGCTCACTCATTGATTGCGACTTATGTCGAAAAATTGAATGAGCATTCATTCAAGAATAGGGGGAGAATTGGATGTTCCAAATTAAAAAGGCTGCTGTTCTAGGTTCAGGCGTAATGGGTTCAGGGATTGCGGCACACTTAGCTAATATTGGTATTCCGACATTATTGCTTGATATTGTACCACCTGCGCTAACAAAAGAAGAGGAAGCGAAGGGACTTACATTAGAACATAAAAGTGTGAGAAATCGTTTTAGTAATACGGCTGTGCAAAAACTATTAAAGCAAAAACCAGCTCCTCTGACAGTGAAAGGAAATCTAGCACTGATTGAAGCAGGTAACTTAGAAGATGATCTTGAGCGTCTAGCTGATGTTGATTGGATTATTGAAGTAGTAGTTGAAAACTTAGATATTAAAAAGAAACTATTTGAAAAAGTAGATGCAGTTCGTAAACCGGGTTCTATCGTAAGCTCGAATACGTCAGGCATTTCAGTTGAAAAAATGGCAGAAGGTCGTTCAAACGACTTCCAGAAACACTTCTTAGGAACACACTTTTTTAACCCACCACGATATTTAAAACTTCTAGAGGTAATACCGACGAAAGAAACAGATCCACAAGTATTAAGCTTCATGAAACTATTTGGCGAAGACGTTCTTGGAAAAGGCGTTGTTATCGCAAAAGACACACCAAACTTTATTGGAAACCGCATCGGTACGTATGGTTTACTTGTAACTCTTCAAGAGATGGTAAAACGCGGCTATAGCATTGGGGAAGTTGATTCTGTAACAGGCCCACTTATTGGTCGTCCGAAGAGCGCAACGTTCCGTACATTAGATGTTGTTGGTCTAGATACATTCGTACACGTTGCAAATAACGTATATGAAAACGTACAAGAAGAAGAGCGTGATGTATTTAAAGTACCAGCTTTCATGCATGACATGCTTGATAAAAAATGGCTTGGAAGTAAAACAGGTCAAGGCTTCTTCTTAAAACAAGGAAAAGAAATTTTAGAACTAAATCCTGAAACGATGGAGTACGAAGCTCGCAAAAAATTAAAAGCTGCATCTATCGAGTTAAGTAAACAAGAAAAAGGTTTATCGAATAAATTGAAAGCGCTTGTATACGCGAAAGACCGCGCAGGAGAGTTGTTATGGAACATCATCACACCAACTCTTTTATACTCTGCAAAACTTCATAAAGAAATTGCTGACGATATCGTTGCAATTGACCAAGCGATGAAGTGGGGCTTCGGCTGGGAGCAAGGACCATTTGAAGTTTGGGATGCAATTGGCGTTGAAAAGTCTGTTCAAAAGATGGAAGAAAACGGCGCAGTTGTTCCGACTTGGGTGAAAGAAATGGTAGAGAAAGGTTTCACTGCTTTCTATAAACATGATAACGGAGATAGCTACTATTACGATAATGGTGAATATAAGCTAATTGAACGTAATAAAAAGGCAATTTCCCTTAAACAATTAAAAGCGAAAAATGGCGTATTAAAGAAAAATAGCGGAGCGAGCTTAATTGATTTAGGTGACGGTATCCTTTGCTTAGAATTCCATTCGAAGAGCAATGCAATTGGTATGGATATTACGCAAATGATTAACTACGCTGTTGATGAAGTAGAAAAGAATTATAAAGGTCTTGTTATCGGTAACCAATCGAAGAACTTCTGCGTTGGTGCGAACTTAGCAATGATCTTAATGGAAGCACAAGATGACAACTACTTTGAAATTGAGTTGGTTGTGAAAAACTTCCAAGATGCAATGACGAAAATTAAATATTCTTCTAAGCCAGTTGTAGCAGCACCATATGGTATGACGCTTGGCGGAGGTACAGAAGTTTGCTTACCAGCAGCGAGCATTCAAGCTTCTAGCGAAACGTATATGGGCTTAGTAGAAGTTGGTGTTGGCTTAATCCCTGGCGGAGGCGGTAATAAAGAGCTATACATTAAACACTTAAATAAAATGCCAAACGGTGTAGAGTTTGATCTGCAAAAAGTTGCGAATAAAGTATTCGAATCTGTAGCGATGGCGAAAGTTTCTACATCAGCACAAGAAGCTGTATCGAACAACTTCTTAGGCGATAAAGACGGTATTAGTGTGAATGGTGATCACTTACTATATGATGCGAAACAAAAAGCACTTGCTTTATATGAAGCTGGCTATAAAGCGCCGATCCGTAAAAAGATACCAGTTGTTGGTGAAACAGGCTATGCAACACTTGTACTTGGTGCAGAAGCAATGCATTTATCAGGTTACATTTCTGAACATGATCTTCACATTGCGAAGAAACTTGCATATGTCATTGCGGGCGGAAAAGTACCGTACGGAACAGAAGTTGATGAGCAGTATTTATTAGATGTAGAACGTGAAGCATTTATTAGCTTAGTAAGTGAGATGAAATCACAAGCAAGAATGCAGCACATGCTTGTAAAAGGAAAGCCATTACGTAACTAATAACGAGGGGAGATATCGTTCATGAGAGAAGCTGTCATTGTTGCGGGAGCAAGAACACCAATTGGAAAAGCAAAAAGGGGTTCATTAAAAACAGTTCGTCCTGACGATCTAGGGGCGTTAGTAGTAAAGGAAACGTTAAAGCGTGCGAATTATGAAGGACCAATTGATGATTTAATTTTCGGTTGTGCGATGCCAGAAGCAGAGCAAGGTTTAAATATGGCTCGTAATATCGGAGGGTTAGCAGGACTTTCTTACGATGTTCCAGCTATTACAATTAACCGTTACTGTTCTTCAGGATTACAAAGTATCGCTTACGGAGCAGAGCGTATTATGCTTGGTCACTCGGAAGCGGTATTATCAGGCGGAGCGGAATCAATGAGTTTAGTTCCAATGATGGGACACGTTGTTCGTCCGAATAGTCGCCTTGTAGAAGCGGCTCCAGAATATTATATGGGTATGGGACATACAGCAGAGCAAGTTGCTGTGAAATATGGAATTTCTCGTGAAGAGCAAGATGCATTTGCAGTAAGAAGTCATCAACGCGCTGCGAAAGCATTAGCTGCAGGTAACTTCGCTGATGAAACAGTATCGGTAGATGTAACATTACGTACTGTTGGATCAAATAATAAACTGCAAGAAGAAACAATCATTTTCGCGCAAGACGAAGGTGTAAGAGCAGAAACGACGCTAGACATTTTAGGTAAACTACGTCCAGCATTTAACGTTCGCGGTTCTGTAACAGCTGGTAACTCTTCACAAATGAGTGACGGTGCAGCATCTGTACTATTAATGGACCGTGAAAAAGCAGTGAGTGATGGCATGAAACCACTTGCGAAATTCCGTTCATTCGCAGTAGCTGGCGTACCACCAGAAGTAATGGGAATCGGCCCAATCGCTGCAATTCCAAAGGCGTTAAAATTAGCTGGTCTAGAGCTATCTGATATTGGCTTGTTCGAACTAAACGAAGCATTCGCTTCTCAATCGATCCAAGTTATTCGCGAACTTGGTTTAGATGAAGAAAAAGTAAACGTAAACGGCGGTGCAATCGCACTTGGACATCCACTTGGTTGTACAGGAGCAAAACTAACACTATCTCTTATTCACGAAATGAAACGCCGCAACCAACAATTCGGTATCGTAACAATGTGTATCGGTGGCGGAATGGGAGCAGCAGGAGTGTTTGAATTACTATAAAAAGTGGAAGTGGCTTGCTCAGAACAGGAGGGCGTTGGAAGCCCTGACGAAGAGGCGCTTTTTGCCTCA
>NZ_VEDW01000005.1:478159-547914 GCF_007678085.1 Bacillus cereus
CCTCACAGGAAGGGATGAAACGACCGACTGTTCTAGCCGCTGGAACTAGATTATAAAAAGTGGAAGTGGCTTGCTCAGAACAGGAGGGCGTTGGAAGCCCTGACGAAGAGGCGTTTTTTGCCTCACAGGAAGGGATGAAACGACCGACTGTTCTAGCCGCTGGAACTAGATTATAAAAAGTGGAAGTGGCTTGCTCAGAACGAGAAAGACGCTAAAGCAAAGAATGGGAGCAACAAAGGTTTATAAAAATAAAATTGAGAGCTGGCTTCTTTCAAAAAGAGAGAAGCGGCTTATGAAAATATGAAGGAGGAAATTTTTATGGAAAAAATAGTAGGAAATGCGGTTAAAGGCGGTAGCTTTTTAGTTGATGAGATTACGATTGATCAAGTGTTTACGCCAGAGGATTTTTCATCTGAGCATAAAATGATTGCAAAAACGACAGAGGACTTTATCGTAAATGAAGTTCTTCCAGAGCTTGAATATTTAGAGCAACACGAGTTTGATCGTTCTGTTCGTCTTTTAAAAGAAGCTGGGGAACTTGGTTTATTAGGCGCTGACGTACCAGAAGAGTACGGCGGAATTGGCCTTGATAAAGTAAGTTCAGCGTTAATCGCAGAGAAATTCTCTCGCGCTGGTGGTTTTGCAATTACTCACGGTGCTCACGTAGGTATCGGATCTTTACCAATCGTATTATTCGGTAACGAAGAGCAAAAGAAAAAGTATTTACCATTACTTGCGACTGGTGAAAAATTAGCTGCATACGCATTAACTGAGCCAGGTTCAGGATCTGATGCATTAGGCGCAAAAACAACGGCACGTTTAAATGCAGAAGGTACACATTACGTATTAAATGGTGAAAAACAATGGATTACAAACTCTGCATTTGCTGACGTATTTATCGTATACGCAAAAATTGATGGAGAGCACTTCTCAGCATTTATCGTAGAAAAAGAATATGCTGGCGTATCTACAAGCCCAGAAGAAAAGAAAATGGGTATTAAATGTTCTTCAACTCGTACGTTAATTTTAGAAGATGCATTAGTACCGAAAGAAAACTTACTTGGTGAAATCGGTAAAGGTCATATTATCGCGTTCAACATTTTAAATATCGGTCGTTATAAATT
The DNA here is from genome assembly GCF_007678085.1 of Bacillus cereus. Taxonomy (GTDB): domain Bacteria; phylum Bacillota; class Bacilli; order Bacillales; family Bacillaceae_G; genus Bacillus_A; species Bacillus_A cereus_BE. The sequence continues at coordinate 479,284 of NZ_VEDW01000005.1, forward strand.
AGGTGTTGGTACAGTTGGATCTGCGAAACGTGCAGTAGAAATTTCAGCACAATATGCAAACCAACGTCAACAGTTCAAACAACCAATTGCCCGCTTCCCATTAATTCAGGAAAAACTTGCGAATATGGCAGCGAAAACATATGCAGCTGAAAGCTCTGTATACCGTACAGTAGGTTTATTCGAAAGCCGCATGAGCACATTATCTGAAGAAGAAGTAAAGGACGGTAAAGCAGTAGCAGCTTCTATCGCTGAATATGCAATCGAGTGCTCTTTAAATAAAGTATTCGGTTCTGAAGTACTAGATTATACAGTAGATGAAGGTGTTCAAATTCACGGTGGTTACGGATTTATGGCAGAGTACGAGATTGAAAGAATGTACCGCGATTCTCGTATTAACCGTATTTTTGAAGGAACGAACGAAATTAACCGCCTAATCGTACCAGGTACATTCTTACGTAAAGCGATGAAAGGTGAATTACCACTTCTTCAAAAAGCACAAAAATTACAAGAAGAGTTAATGATGATGATGCCAGAAGAAGTAGGCGATGAGCCATTAGCACTTCAAAAATATTTAGTAACTAACGCGAAGAAAATCGGCTTAATGGTAGCTGGATTAGCTGCTCAAAAATACGGTAAAGCATTAGATAAAGAGCAAGAAATTCTTGTGAATATCGCTGACATCGTAAGCAACCTATACGCAATGGAGTCAGCTGTTCTTCGTACAGAAAAAGCAATTAAAACAACTGGCCTTGAAAAGAATAAACAAAAAGTGTTATACACTGAAGTATTCTGCCAAGAAGCATTCAACGAAATCGAAGCAGATGCGAAAGAAACACTTATCGCAGTTGAAAACGGCGACATGCTGCGCATGATGTTATCATCATTACGTAAATTAACTCGCCACACACCACTTAACGTAATTCCGAAGAAACGTGAAATCGCTGCGAAAATTTTAGAAGATGAGCGTTACACAGTTTAATAGCTGTAAAGAAAAGTAGTCGTATAAACGGCTACTTTTCTTTTTTTTTGTAAAAATGAAATTTTTAGTGACACAAAACTAATACCATTAGTATAATAAAACTAATGGTATTAGTTTTTGTGAAAAGGGAGATGGAAATATGAGAATGATGCATGAAAAAACGGTATATCAATTGTCATTTTTGCCAAGAGTGTTTCCTGTGAATTGTTACTTTGTAGAGGAAGAAGATGGTTTAACTTTAATTGATGCGGCTTTGCCATATAGCGCAAAAGGTATTTTACAGGCGGCTGAGAAAATAGGGAAGCCAATTACTAAGATTGTATTAACGCATGCGCATGATGATCACATCGGTGCATTAGACGCATTAAAGGAAGTACTTCCTAATGTTCCAGTCTATATTTCTAAGCGGGACGCAAAGCTGTTAGAAGGAGATACGACGTTACAAAAGGATGAACCGAATATACCGATAAAAGGCGGTGTACCTAAAAAAGTAAAAACGGTACCTGATGTTTTATTGGAAGATGGCGACCGAGTTGGATCCCTTCTTGCAATTATGACACCGGGACATACACCAGGATCCATGTCGTTTCTTGATATACGAAATAAAGCTCTTATTGTCGGGGATGCATTTCAAACGAGAGGCGGTATGGCTGTTTCGGGACAAATGAAATTTTGGTTTCCGTTTCCTGCGATGGCAACGTGGAGCAAAGAAATATCATTACAAAGTGCAGAGAAGCTAAGCGAATATGAGCCTTCCTTGCTTGCGGCAGGACATGGGAAAATGATAAAGAATCCAAGCACTGCTATAAAACTCGCTATTAAGGAAGCTAAGCGGAATATAGAAAGTAGGAAAGAGGGATAATTTATGTCACCGAGAATCGGACTTACATTACAGAAAATTGTAGAAACAGCGGTAGAAATTGCAGATACAAATGGGATACAAGAAGTAACGTTAGCTTCATTAGCGCAAAGATTAGGGGTACGTTCACCTTCGCTATACAATCATGTGAAGGGCTTACAAGATGTACGGAAAAATCTTGGCATTTACGGAATTGAACAGCTGCACAACAGACTGGAAGAAGCTGCCGAGGGTAAACGTATGGATGAAGCAATTCATGCTTTAGGAGAAGCGTATGTAGCATTCGTACGCAAACATCCTGGACTGTATGAAGCAACCTTTTTACGAGATGAAGCGGTAAGAAAAGCTGGTGACGGAATTGTAAAGCTTTGTCTTCACGTTTTACAACAGTACGGCTTAGAAGGAGAGAATGCACTTCATGCGACACGCGGATTCAGAAGTATTTGTCATGGATTTGCATCGATTGAACAGCAGGGTGGATTTGGTTTACCGTTAGATTTGGATATAAGTTTACATGTATTATTGGAAACGTTTATTAAAGGATTACGTGAATAAGAAGCGAGGCAAACAAAAACCTTAGAAGTGATTCTAAGGTTTTTTAGTGCATATGATTTGAAAAGAATGGTAGGTTTTTTTTCATGAAATGATATCATTTTGCAGGTTTGAAAAATGTATATATCGCTAAGAAAAAGCAAACGAAACTGAATGCGATGGGATCTTGATATGGACTAGGTTCAGAGCCCTTCTGGATTTCTGTAAGGAAGTCATGTGTTTTCATATTTATTGCTCCTTTAACTAATAAGTTTTATATGATGCGAGGGTTATGGTGGATAGGAATTGTTTTTTGAAATTTCATATAATAATTATTGCATAGCAATCCTATTCCTAAAACTATAAAATATAAAGTTTTCATGATATGTAAAATTGCATATTATTCTTTTTGTAAAAATTGTTATATTATCTTTATATTTCGATTAAAGGATTTTAATAAGATAAATGAGAATAACTGGAGGGATACTGTGAGTAAAACAGTGTTAGAAGCGTATAGTGTGGAAAGAAAAATCGAGAATATAACATATAAAAATCTATTTGTAATGATAGCAATGATTATAGGGATTTCACTCCTAGGAGGATTATTTCTTGGTTTAGCCTTTGAGATTTATGGAGAAGAAGCATTAAGTACTAAATTAGAAGGATATTATTTACTCTTATTCGATGCAATTGTTGTTGCTATCGTTTTATTAGCTTATAAACCAGTTCTTCATTTTATTAAATACATTTGGGATGTATCCGTTTTGAAGAATGGGAAGACATATTTATATCTATTAATTGGTTTTATTATCATTGCAGTATCACAATATTTAATGTTACATGTGTTTAGTTTTGAAAGTGCAGCAGAACAAAAGGAACAATTAGGGGGTTTAGGACTTCAAAATAGCATACAAAGTATTATATATGTGTTAAGTATTGCTATCATTACGCCGGTTAAAGAAGAAATTCTATTTCGAGGTATTTTATATCGATTTTTAGAAAAGAAATATAATTTTTTAGTTGGTATCATTATTTCTTCCTTCATTTTTGGAATTCTTCATGGAGGTCTTCTAATTACGGCAACGATTATGGGAATGGTATTTGCAATGTTATACAAAAAGACACAATCTATTATACCTAGTATTATTTTACACATTGTATGGAACTTACTTGTGAGTATAAGTATGATTGTATCTCTATAAAAATAAATACATAACCAGTATAAAAGATGAATGGCTTAGCTATTCATCTTTTATTTTGTATGCACGTGAAAAAGTTAATTTATGTATACAATCAAAAAATAGCTAAATACTAACAGTGAACGAATAAAGAAAGGTAGGAGTATTCCATGCAAAACTTAACAGAGCTTGAAGTAGAAAACTTACGTCATTTAATTGGTGGACATGCAACAATTATTAACAAGTTAGACCAGTATGCACAGGCTTGTACAGATCCAGAGTTGAAACAAATGCTACAAAAGGATGCGCAAGATGCGCGAAATACGAAACAGCAATTAATGACTTTCTTAGGATAGGAGGAAGCGACGGATGAATGAAAAAGATATGGTAAATGATTATTTAGCAGGATTAAATGCAAGTTTAACAAGTTATGCAAATTATATTGCTCAGTCTGATAATGAACAGTTACACCAAACGTTAATTCAAATTCGTAATCAAGATGAGATGCGTCAACGTAATATGTATGAGTACGCAAAGCAAAAGAGTTATTACAAACCGGCAGCACCTGCTAACCCAATGATTGTACAGCAATTAAAAGGCCAATTAAGTGCAGAATAATGGGATGAAAAAACGGGCGAATGAAGTCGCTCGTTTTTTTCTTTTGTGTATGTCAATAAATATATAATAAATATTTTTCCAGTTGTAACAAATATGACGAAAATGGAATATAACAATTCACAAAAAGGACAAAAACTTTGCTCAATATTTCACAAAGTATCCATGGTTTCTATCGTGGGAATCTCTATAATTAGGAGTGTAAAGAACAAAAGAAATAGATTATATGATCAATTAGGAGAGATTGCTATGAAACGAAATACAAGAAAAATTGCAATTATCGGTACTGGATTAGTTGGATCAAGTTGTGCATATTCCATTGTGAATCAAGGCATTTGCGAAGAGCTATTATTAATTGATATAAATCATGAACGTGCAGTTGGGGAAGCAATGGATTTATCACACTGCATTAACTTTACAAATACAAGAACAAAAGTATATGCAGGAAGCTATGAAGACTGCAAAGATATGGACATCGTTATTATTACAGCAGGACCAGCACCAAAGCCTGGGCAAAGTCGTTTAGATACTTTAGGAGCGAGTGCGAAAATTATGGAAAGTATTGTTGGCGGCGTAATGGAAAGTGGATTTGACGGTATTTTCTTACTTGCATCGAACCCAGTTGATATTATTACATATCAAGTGTGGAAATTATCTGGATTACCTAGAAATCGTGTGATTGGTACTGGTACATCACTAGATTCTTCCCGCTTAAGAACAATTTTATCTGAAATGTTACATGTAGATCCTCGTAGTATTCATGGGTACTCATTAGGAGAACATGGTGATTCTCAAATGGTTGCTTGGTCTCACGTAACTGTTGGTGGAAAGCCAATTCTACAAATTTTAGAAGAGAAAAAAGACAAATTTGGTGAAATAGATTTAGATGAAATTGTTGAGAAGACTGCAAAAGCTGGATGGGAAATTTATAAACGAAAAGGTACTACTTATTACGGAATCGGAAATTCTCTAGCATATATTGCGAGCTCAATCTTTAACGATGATCACCGTGTCATTGCTGTATCAGCCATTTTAGATGGGGAGTACGGTGAATATGATATTTGCACAGGAGTACCAGCTATTATTACTAGAGACGGTATAAAAGAAATTGTAGAACTAAACTTAACAGAGGATGAAGAATCTCGATTCGCAAAATCAAACGATATTTTACGTGATTATATGAAAACAATTGGTTACTAACTTATAGGAGAAGGTGAAACAAATGAAGGAATATATAATGTCTCGTGTATTTAAAGCATCTGCTGGAATCGCACAAGGTATTTTCGTATCCCTTGGAATTGGTTTACTAATCGAAAATATAGGAAGAATTGTTGATATTCCGTTACTTATTACAATCGGAGTTGTTGCAAAATCACTTATGGCACCAGCCATTGGTGCCGGAATTGCTTTTATGCTCGGTGCAAATGGTCTTGTAATCTTCTCGGCTATGGTAGCTGGAGCGATTGGTGCGGGATCCATTTCAATTACTGAAGCAGGTCTAATTATTAAAACAGGTGAGCCAATCGGTGCATTATTAACAGCGACTTTAGCTGTATATATTGGTAAACGTTTAAGTGGAAAAACTGCGTTAGATATGATGCTCGTTCCATTTGCGGCAATATTAGGTTCTGGTTTAGTCGGTATTTGGTTATCTCATAATATTACTCCCGTTTTAAATACAGTTGGAGCATTTATTAAAGATAGCTCAGCTGGTAGCCCGTTCATCGCTTCTATCGTTATTGCAGTAGTTTGGGGATTATTACTTATCTCTCCAGCTTCATCAGCTGCGTTAGCGATCGCACTTAGTTTAGACGGTGTTGCAGGTGGTGCTGCTCTTGCAGGATGCGTAGCCCAGTTTATCGGATTCTCTGTTATCTCAGCGAAAGAAAACAATTTAGGCGGCATATTAGCTCAAGCACTTTGTACTCCGAAAGTACAGTTGCCAAATATCACTAAAAACCCAATGATTCTCGTCCCAACTGTCGTCGCCAGTGCTATAGTTGGTCCAGTATCCGCATTAATTTTCCAACTGGAAGCAGGAAAAGAAATTGCAGGTCTTGGATTAAGTTCTCTTATCGCACCAATTAATTTAATTTCTAGCGAAGGATGGGAAGTTGTCCCAGCGATGGTAATCACTTATATCATCATTCCAGTAGCTGTTTCTTATATACTTTACATTGCTCTTAAAAAAGCAGGTCGTATTCACTCTGGTGATATGACTGTACCGCAATCTTAAATTGAAAATCTCCTTTTATATAGAGAAAAGCAGACTGGAAGCCACAGTCTGCTTTTTTTGTTATGTTACATTTTATGATTTTGTTTTACTGGAACACGTACCGTTTCTTTTGCTAATAAAAGCTGAACGCCGAAGTAAAGTATGCTTGCAAGCGTCATTCCAGAAATGGCGTCTACAAATGCGTGTTGCTTCGTAAATAGCGTTGATAAAATAATAAGCGTACCGAAGAAGGTAAGAATGTAATATTCAAAAGCATGTTGTTCTCTACGTTTAAAGGCAGCTAACATAATGACAAAGGTAGTCAGAACGTGAATGCTAGGGAAACAGTTTACCGGTTGATCTATACTATAAATATAGCGGACTAGTTCGGAAAATACGTCGGATCCAACGACTGTTGGACGTGGTACAGTTGTCTGCCAAAAATAATAAATAGAAAAACAAGCAAGTTTTCCAAGAATGATACTACTTAAAGTGACATAATATTGTTTTCGATCCGCAAAGCAATAATAAATAAGTGCGCCGTATAAGTAAGGAAACCAGAGTAAATAAGGAATAATAAATGCTTTCACAAATGGAATCCAATCATCTACTACAGTTGTGACATCTACTGCGTGTACAGTAGATTTATTTAATACATCGTAAAGGGGACTTACGAGTACGAGTAGAAGTATATAACTTAACGGAAGAAAAGATGAAAGTTTAAATTTCTTCATGATAATCTCCTATATTTAGTAATGTAAGTAAATTCAATTGATTATAATATAGAAACGTAATTTGGGCTATCGATTTTACTTACATTTTCTTGAATTAACCTTACGTTTTTGTCACTTGACTGAAAAGAAGGGGAGGGTGCTAAATGAAGCGTTTATCGTATTTCTTATTTTTTATATTGATATGCCTAGTCGGTGCTGGGTGTGCAAAGGATAAAGAAGGAGAGAAATTAGAATATAACGGAAGAGCACTCGTAATTGGAGTTGTTGGAGAGAAACCGAAAGATACGTTTAGGAATATAAAGTTTGAGGAAATGAAGTTAGAGGAACTGGAAAAGAAATCTAAGGAAGTAGATGGTTTTTTAATAATGAAAGATCACTTTCAAGAAGCCTCAAAAGATCAGTATAAAAATGTATTTTCATCACTAAAAAAACCGGTGTTTTTTATCGGTTTACAAGATAAATCATATTCGATTTTTATTACAAAAGGGATAGAGTATAACAGTGCCCGAAAAGATGTAAATGCTATGTATACGCAAGGATTTGCAAATATCGGAAGTGGTGAAGGACAACAATGGGCAGTTGGTTTATCGAATGGTGGAAATACTGAAGAAAGCATTCATAATATGTATATCGTCGTATTTCAAACAATTGCAGATTATTTGAATAGATAATGAAGAAGCCTGTATAAGAGGCTTCTTATTTTTTATGCAGAAGCACAGATAAAAATATGATTGAGAAGTTCACGCAAGCTTTACAACGTATGCGAGAGTAGTGATACCGATTTATAATTTTATATCAGCAATTGCGGATTTAATTATGAAGTTTTAATGAAGCGCATCCAATATTAGCTCGTTTTATCAAGGGGTGATAATGTTAGTTCCACATCTCCCTTTGTGATTGGTATTGGCTAGTGGCGTCTGCTTAAGCAGGAATTGCAGTAGGATATTCATATGCATACAAACATCTTTATTTATATACTCGTTTACTCTTTCTATATCTCACTACATCATAACGACTATGCCATAGTTATGTAATGGGTTTCTTTTAAAAATTAGTATTAAATATCTTAATTGAAGTGCACTGCATTTCTACCCATTCATTTTCTATATCTTGCTCCATTTCTTCTAAATCAATTAGTATTATACTATCGTAGATATTTAGTGTTGCTAAGTTATCCTCACTGTTATAATCTAGCTTAGCAATTACTTTAAAGCCTTTACTATTCTGAATTATTGCATTTGCATTTTTATCTGAAAAGGTTATATTTCTATTCCATATAAATTCATCATCTATATGTATTTCTACATTATAGTTTTCGTGTTTTTCTGGCTTATCGCCATCCCAATCAGCGATAAATTGATTGCTATCTACTTGAACTAAAACTTTATATCCATCTAATAATTTGTCTGATATATCCACTATTTTAATATTCATTGCTTATTACTCCTTTTTACTTTTATATAGTACTCTAACAAGGGGATTGTCAACATTCATCACGTTATTTATTGTGAGGATAAGGGAGAATGATGTTGAAAATTATTAAAAATACATTATTATTTGTTCTATGTTTGGTAGTTCTTAGTGGGTGTTTTACAAGAGAAGGAACGATTGTTGGTGGTAAAGTTCATGGTTCTTCAGATAGCGTATCTGGTAGTATATCTGGGGACTATAGGAAATTTACTGGATATGCAACTCAAGATAGGAAAGTTAGAAAAGGGGAGAATTGGATCTTTTCTTTTACTGATAAAACTAAACAAGGAACCATAAAGGCTTATGTTTTAGATTCAAATGATAATACAATATTGGAAGTTAATAGTGGAAACAATAAAAATAATATTAAAGTGTCTAAAGATGATACATATAAAGTTAAAATTATAACAGAAGAACATGGTGGAGAATTTGAAATATCATGGAAAAGAGAAAAGTAGTTAAGTTAATGAGTATCGGGCTATTAGTTATGGTTGGTAACCAGGAACTGGGATTTTCCCTTATTACATAGTGGTTCAACTAATTCCGTTATTTATGTGATTATTTGTTGGGATTGCTAAAACTACTTTGCCCTACACTAGTAGGGCTTTTTTATTAACAGTAATTCCTCAATATGCAAATATGCATATTGTATTTATTTGGAATTTTTATATGTTAAAATTAAATATAGAGATTTTTATATGTAATGAACTGAAATCAGAAATATCCAATGAATTTTGAGAGGTGTTACATGTTTAAAAACAAGAAATTAATTCGATTTGGTCTAACATTACTTGTATGTTTATTTGTAATTGATTTTACAATCAGTTATTTTCAAGCATATCTTGAATCAGCGGCAGGTATTAAATGGGTAATATCAGAAACTTGGAGAACTATTTTGTTAGATGCCCCTGAAAATATATTGGTTATTTTAGGCGCAATTGCTTTATATGATTTCACAAAAGAAACATCTCCAAAAGACGCATCAATTTAAATGCGTCTTTTTTCTATGCAGTAATTTCTTCAACATCATGGAATACTCTCATTATTACGGCCAAAATCGTTAGTCCCTTTTATATGTACGTCTTTGTCATTTAAAGTGTTTCCGGGTTTTGTGACTATAGGCTGAAATGGTTAAATAAACGTTTGTTTAAGATGTATGTTCGGTAGGAATAAATTGATGCAGCTCAAGGGTTAACAAAGAAAAATGAGGATTTAATCAAACGTTTGTTTAAGATGTATGTTCGGTAGGAAGAAGTCGATGCAGATCAAGGGCTAATGAAGAAAAATAGGGATTTAATCAAACGTTTGTTTAAGATATATGTTCGGCGAGTGATAAGAGAAGAATCTAAAAAAATTATATATTTATTTTTTCTTAACAAATGGCGGAAAAATAAGAAAAATCAGCAGGATTATTAAAAATTATCACGAAATAAGTAAAAGTTTAGCGAATAATCGTTTGAAATAATAAAACGTTTTCTATATGATAAAGGTAAAGGTTAGTAAAAAAGTAGGTGAATTTATGACAGTAACATTTTATTCATATCCAAAGTGTGGCACATGTCAAAAAGCAAAGAAATGGTTTGAGGCAAACGATGTAGCATATGAGATGATTCATATTGTTGAAAATCCACCATCAAAAGAAGATTTACGTAATTTACATGAAAAAAGTGAATTACCATTAAAAAAATTCTTTAATACAAGTGGAATGCGTTACCGTGAACTTGGTCTGAAAGATAAGTTAAAGGATGCAAGTGAAGACGAAATGTACGAGCTTTTAGCATCTGATGGCATGTTGATTAAACGTCCAATTGTAACAGATGGAACGAATGTAACACTTGGTTTTAACGAAGAGCAGTTTGAAAGTGTGTGGAAAAAGTACCAATAAGGTATTTTTACATAATTAATACATTCACTGGAGGTACAGTCATGAGCATTCCAAATAATTTACGTTACTCTGAAGAACACGAATGGGTAAAAACTGAAGGTAATGAAGTTGTTATCGGTATTACTCACTTTGCACAAGGTGAGCTAGGCGATATCGTATTCGTTGAACTTCCTGAAGTAGGTGCAACAATCGAAGCTGACGAGCCATTCGGAAGCGTAGAATCTGTTAAAACGGTTTCTGAGTTATACGCACCTGTAAGTGGTAAAGTTGTAGCAGTAAACGAAGAATTAAGTGACCAACCAGAACTTGTTAACGAATCTCCATACGAGGGTGCATGGATGGTTAAAGTTGAACTTTCTGATGCAAGCCAAGTTGAGAAGTTATTAACTGCAGAAAAATATGCAGAAATGACAAACCAAGACTAATTATAGTCGACTAAAGGACAGCCTTTGTGCTGTCCTTTTTTATTTTGTGTTACATAATACATTTAAAATCGGGTGCAATTGAATAAGCTATTATGGGAATGAATGTTTTTCGGTAAGGTTTCATGGGACTTCGTAATCTGAACGAGCCGCTTGCGCTTTTCTTTATGATCCAGCTCCAGCGGCTAGAACAGTCGGTCATTTCACTCCTTCACTTGAGGCAAAAGGCGCCTCTAGTTCAGGGGTTCCAATGTCCTCTTGTTCTGAACGAGCCGCTTGCGCTTTTCTTTGTCCAGCTCCACCTCCTAGCCCTTCATGTCTAAGAACCTTCCGCACGAGAAGACAAAAAGCGTCTTCTGTGCGAAAGAACTTTAGCCAACAGGGCTAAACAGTCGGTTCCGCTTTTCTTTATGATCCAGCTCTAGCGGCTAGATTGTTCGGTGGCTTCGCTTCTTCCTACAAGGCAAAAAGCGCCTTTACGTCAGAAGCTCCATCCCCCTCACAATCTGAACGAGCCGCCTCCGCTTTTCTTTTGCAAAAATAAACAGGAAACAACATGAAAATAACGAATATACTATATACTAAGTTAAAGGTTGTATAGTATATGGTGATCGGGTGATGACATATGATTTATGTAGAAAAAGTCATTATTGTAGAAGGTAAATCAGATAGAAGAAAGATTGAATCTATTATTCGTGAACCGGTGGAAATTGTTTGTACAAATGGTACAATTGGTTTGTCGAAAATGGATGAGCTCATTGATCAGTTTTTTGATAAGGAAGTGTATGTACTAGTGGATGCTGATGATGCTGGAGAAAAGTTAAGGAAACAATTTCGAAAAGAATTTCCGCAAGCAGAGCATATTTATATTGATCGCTCGTACCGAGAAGTGGCAACTGCGCCATCTTCACACTTAGCAAATGTATTATGGGGAGCTGACATTGACGTTTATACAGAATATTTACGGTAAGGAATGATAGAAGTGATTGACTGGACAGGAGCCGAAGCAACAGCCCTAATAGAGAACGAAGAAAAAACAGTGTTATATGTATATACTCCAATGTGTGGAACATGCCAATTAGCAAAAAAGATGTTAACAGTCGTTGAGATGACAATTGAAGACCTCCAAATTGGAATGTTAGATTTAAATTATGCTCCGCATTTAGCGAAAGAGTATGGAATCGAAAGTGTACCGTGTTTACTTGTTTTTGAAGATGGGACACTCATGAAGAAGATATATGCATTTCATTCGGTTGAATATTTATATACGGAGTTAAAGTAGGCGGCAAAGTTTTTGCCGCCTCGACATATTTCTCGGGAAATATGTCGAGATGCAGGGTGGTTACAGTATTTGTCGAGCGAAAGTAACAGGATTGCTCTTTAGTGAGAGGGAATGGTATGTGTAATAGAAAGTGATATGAAGGATGTGATTTAGGGTGAAATTATATTCTTTGCTGCAATCATTTGTAAATTACGCTAATGGTCAATATCATTTAGAGCCGCTTTTAAGACAAGGAGAAAAAACTGTTAATTTCCGCTTTGGAGATGAAAGTTGTTCGTTACAAATTTCAAGAGATTATATAGAGTTGCTACATGAGGAAAGAGGAACGGAGCAAATCGTTTGTGTAGATGAAGAAGATGTAAAACAATTGGTGAACGGCAATGTAAGGTTGCAAATGTTAATGAACGATGGACGTGTACAATATTCGGGAACGTATCGAACGATGCTATTAGTTGAATCGATGTTTCACATATGTAAACCGATGTCAGTAGGTGCTTAAAATTCTGAAGTTTCATTTTTTGCGAAAATTTCTGTTGACATGGTGTGTGGATGTTGATACAATTCAATTCATAAAATATAGACAATTTCATAAATTACAAATCAGACGAAAATGTAATCTGATTTCTCTTATCAAGAGAGGTGGAGGGACTGTGCCCTGTGAAGCCCGGCAACCGTCAACTTATGTTGAAATGGTGCCAATTCCTGCAAAGCAAATGCTTTGAGAGATGAGAGAGAGGGATAATGTTGTTATATACGCATATAAACCTTTCTGCTTCTCTAAAGCAGAAAGGTTTTTTTATTGTTTGAATGTGGAGGACATTCAAATAATAAAAGTAGTGATAACGGTGGACTACACGCATTAAACATAAAAAATTGCGGAGTCGATCCAAACAAAAAAGGGGTGATACACCATGATTCTATTAGAGAATGTAAAGAAAATATATAAAGCAAAAAGCGGTGATGTCACTGCTGTAGATAATGCCAATTTAAAAATAGAGAAAGGCGAAATATTTGGTGTTATCGGATATAGTGGTGCTGGGAAAAGTTCTTTAATCAGATTGTTCAATCAATTGGAGAAACCAACTTCTGGCCAAATTACAATTGCAAATCGTGTGATTTCAGCAATTACAGGAAGTGAACTTCGTAAGGCAAGACAAGAAATTGGAATGATTTTTCAGCACTTCAATTTACTTTGGTCACGAACTGTACGTGAAAATATCGAGTTCCCACTTGAAATTGCAGGTGTCGATAAGGCGAAGAGAAGAAAACGCGTCGACGAGTTAATTCATCTTGTTGGATTAGAAGGAAGAGGAGACGCGTATCCATCTCAGCTAAGCGGAGGGCAAAAGCAACGTGTTGGGATTGCAAGAGCATTAGCTAACAACCCACAAGTGCTTTTATGTGATGAAGCAACATCAGCTCTTGATCCAGAAACGACAGATCAAATTTTAGATTTATTATTAGATATTAATAAGCGTCTCGGTTTAACAATTGTACTCATTACACATGAGATGCACGTGATTCGAAAGATTTGTAATCGAGTGGCGGTAATGGAGAAAGGAAAGATTGTAGAAACGGGTCCAGTACTTGATGTATTCCGCAATCCGCAGAAAGACATTACAAAGCGATTTGTACAGCAGTTAACGGATTCTGAAGATACAAATGAAACGATTGAAAGTTTAATTGAAAAGTATCCAGATGGTAAAGTCGTTCGTTTGCAGTTTATCGGTGAGGCTGTAGAAAGACCAGTACTTCAAAGATTAATGCAGCGCAGTGATATAGAAGTTAGCATTTTGCAAGGAAATATCGCACAAACGAATAACGGTTCTTACGGTAGTTTAGTTGTTCATTTAAATGGTGAGGAAACAGCGATTCAGCAAGCAATAGAGGGAATACATCAAGATCAAGTAGAGCTGGAGGTGATTGCACATGGATAAGTTACTCACAAATGTTGATTGGAATCAAATGTTAGAAGCAACTGGTGAAACGCTATATATGACGGCAATCGCAGCTCTTGCCACATTTGTTTTAGGACTAATTTTAGGACTGTTACTCTTTATGACGGCGAAAGATAATTTATGGGAAAACAAGACGGTTAACACGGCGATTGGAGCGTTCGTAAACATTTTTCGTTCAATACCGTTCATCATTTTAATTATTTTATTAATCCCATTCACAAAGATTTTGCTTGGAACAATTCTTGGAGCAAGCGCAGCACTTCCGGCTCTAATTATTGGAGCGGCACCATTTTACGCAAGAATGGTTGAAATTGCGCTTCGTGAAATTGATAAAGGTGTAATTGAAGCTTCAAAAGCAATGGGAGCAAAAACAAGCACAATTATTTTGAAAGTGTTAATTCCAGAATCGTTACCAGCATTAGTATCTGGTATTACGGTTACGACAATTGCTTTAGTAGGCTATACAGCAATGGCAGGAGTTGTTGGTGCTGGTGGTCTTGGAACACTTGCTTATTTAGAAGGATTCCAACGCGGAAATAACGATGTAACGATCGTTGCGACAATTTGTGTATTACTAGTTGTATTTTTCATTCAGTGGATTGGTGATAGTTTAACGACTCGAATAGATAAAAGATAATGAAAAACGGGAGGATGTTTCAAATGAAAAAATTATTACTTACAGCACTTATTTCAACTTCAATTTTGGGGTTAGCTGCTTGTGGCGGGAAAGATAAAGATGAAAAGAAACTTGTTGTTGGAGCTTCTAACGTACCACACGCTGAAATTTTAGAAAAGGCAAAACCGTTACTTGAGAAAAAAGGAATTGAATTAGAAGTGAAAAAGTTCCAAGATTACGTGTTGCCAAATAAATCGTTAGCGGATAAGGATTTGGATGCAAACTACTTCCAGCACATTCCGTATTTAGAAAAAGAAATTAAAGATAAGAAATATGACTTTGAAATAGCAGGGAAAATTCATTTAGAACCAATTGGTGTATACTCTCAAAAATATAAGAGTTTAAAAGAACTTCCGGACGGAGCGACAATTATTATGAGTAATTCCGTTACTGACCATGGACGTGGTTTAGCAATTTTACAAAAAGAAGGTATTTTAAAAATTAAAGACGGAGTAGATCCAGTTAGTGCAACTCCAAAAGATATTGCAGATAATCCGAAACACTTAAAATTCAAAACAGATATCGAGCCTGGTTTGTTGCCGCAAGTGTATAACAATAAAGAAGGCGATGCTGTTTTAATTAACTCGAACTATGCGATTGATGCGAAATTAAACCCAGAAAAAGATGCAATTGCAATTGAAGGCGATGATTCTCCATACGCAAACATAGTAGCTGTTCGTAAAGGTGATAAAGATAAAAAAGAGATTAAAGCTCTTGTAGAAGTATTGCATTCTAAAGAGATTGAAGACTTTATTAATAAAGAATATAAAGGGGCGGTTGTTCCTGTAAAAGAATAATTGCTGAAAAAGGGCTGGTGTATGCCGGCTCTTTTTTACTACATAACTATAGGGGAGAAGGGGACATCATATGAAAAAGATTCTATTGTCAGTTGTTACAGCACTATCTGTATTTACATTAGCTGCTTGCGGGGGGAAAGAGGAGAATAAGCTTGTTGTTGGAGCTTCTAACGTACCGCACGCTGTTATTTTAGAAAAGGCACAGCCGATATTAGAGAAAAAGGGTATTAAATTAGAGATTAAAAAATTCCAAGATTATGTGTTGCCGAATAAAGCGTTAGCGGATAAGGAAATTGATGCGAACTACTTCCAGCACATTCCTTACTTAGATAAAGAAATTCAAGAAAAGGGATATAAAATTGTAAACGCAGGAAAAATCCATTTAGAGCCAATGGGCATTTATTCTAAGAAATATAAAAGTTTAAAAGAACTTCCAGATGGCGGGACAGTTATTATGAGCAATAACGTAGCGGAGCGTGGCCGTATGCTCGCATTGTTACAAAAAGGCGGCGTTATTAAATTAAAAGATGGTGTAGATGTTGTTAAAGCAACAGTAAAAGATGTAGTAGAAAATCCGAAAAACTTAAAGTTTAAAACAGATGTAGAGCCTGGATTGTCACCAAAGCTGTATGAAAATAATGAAGGCGATGCTTTATTCATTAATTCAAACTACGCAATTGACGCGAAATTAAATCCAACAAAGGATGCAATTGCGATTGAAGGATCAGATTCTCCGTATGCAAATATTATTGCAGTTCGTAAAGGTGACGAGAAGAAAAAAGAAATTCAAGAATTAGTAGAAGTACTGCATTCAAAAGAAATTCAAGACTTTATTAATAAAGAATATAAAGGTGCCGTACTTCCAGTAAGTGAATAAATATTAAGGAAAGGACTGGAAAATTTCCAGTCCTTTTTTCTTTATATAAATAAGAAGAAAGGTGTATTATATAAGGATGCAAGGGAAATACTTATATACATTTGTGAAAAAATTGTTACTTTTTTTCGTCGTTTGCGATATCATTTTATTTGATATAAGATTAGAATGAGAATAAAATGAGAATATGAACGTTTTAGGAATTTTTAAAATGTATATATAGGATTAATGGAGGTATTGAGATGGCTGGTTCTACATTAACGGTTAAAGACTTACACGTATCAATTGATGGCAAAGAAATTTTAAAAGGTGTAAACCTTGAAGTAAAAGGTGGAGAAATCCACGCAATTATGGGACCTAACGGAACAGGTAAATCAACTTTATCTTCTGCGATTATGGGTCACCCAAAGTATGAAGTAACAGAAGGTAGCATCATCATCGACGGTGAAGATGTATTAGAAATGGAAGTAGATGAGCGCGCACAAGCAGGTCTATTCCTAGCAATGCAATATCCAAGTGAAATTAGCGGAGTAACAAACGCTGACTTCTTACGTTCTGCAATTAACGCACGTCGTGAAGAAGGCGATGAAATTTCTCTTATGAAATTTATCCGTACATTAGATAAAAACATGGAATTCCTAGAAATGGATCCAGAAATGGCACAACGTTACTTAAACGAAGGTTTCTCTGGTGGAGAGAAAAAACGTAATGAAATTCTTCAATTAATGATGATTGAGCCAAAAATCGCAATCTTAGACGAAATCGACTCAGGTCTTGATATCGATGCATTAAAAGTTGTATCTAAAGGTATTAACCAAATGCGCGGCGAAGAGTTCGGTTGCCTAATGATTACGCATTACCAACGTTTATTAAACTACATCACTCCAGACTTCGTTCACGTTATGATGAATGGTCGTATCGTTAAATCTGGTGGCCCTGAGCTTGCACAACGTCTAGAAGCTGAAGGTTACGACTGGATTAAAAAAGAATTAGGTATTGAAGACGAAACAACAGAGCAAGAAGCGTAAGAGAGGAGCATAAACATGACAATCGGTACATTACCTTTCGATCAAGAAACAATCCGTCAACGCGCAAGCGAAGTAAACGAAGCTGCTTGGTTGACTGAGTTCCGCTTACAAGCTCTTGCACAAGCAACTGAACTTCCAATGCCAACGCCTGATAAAACGAAAATTGAAAAATGGGACTTTATCGGAAAAGGCGACGCTGCTAAGCAAGAGCCTGTAAGTTCTTTAACAGAGCTTCCAGAAGCAGTGAAAAACTTAATCGATGAAAACAACAGCGTATTAGTACAACGTACTGGTACAACAGCGTTCGTTTCTTTAGCAGAAGAAGCAAAAGAAAAAGGTGTTATTTTTACAGACATCGTAACAGCTGCAACTGAGCACGCTGAGCTAGTACAAAAGTATTTAATGAAAGACGGCGTGAAGGTAGACGAGCATCGTTTAACTGCACTTCATGCTGCATTAATCAACGGCGGTGCATTCGTATATGTTCCGAAAAACGTTGTTCTTGAAACTCCACTTCAAGCTGTATTCTTAGTAGATGGCGAAGAAGCTAACGTATATAACCACGTATTATTCGTAGCTGATGCGAACAGTACTGCAACTTATGTAGAAAACTACGTTGCAAACGAAAATGCTAAAGGTATTGCGAATATCGTAGCAGAAGTAATCGTGGAACAAGGCGCACAAGTGAAATTCGGTGCGGTTGATCTATTAGCAAAAGACGTAACAACTTACGTTAACCGCCGCGGCACAGTAGGACGCGACGGCCGCATTGATTGGGCTCTAGGCCTTATGAATGACGGAAACACAATTTCAGAGAACGTTACAAACTTAATGGGCGACGGTTCATATGCTGATACGAAAACAGTAACAATTGGCCGTGGTAACCAAACACAAAACTTTACAACTAAAGTTGTTCACTTCGGTAAACACTCTGAAGGTTGGATTTTAAAACACGGTGTACAAAAAGATAGTGCAACATCTATCTTTAACGGAATTGGTAAGATTGAACACGGTGCATCTAAATCAAATGCACAACAATCTTCTCGCGTTCTTATGTTAGATGAGAAAGCTCGTGGGGATGCAAACCCAATTCTTTTAATCGACGAAGATGATGTAATGGCAGGTCACGCAGCTTCAGTAGGTCGCGTAGATCCGTACCAATTATACTACTTGATGAGCCGTGGTATTCCAAAACGCGAAGCAGAACGTTTAGTCATCCATGGATTCTTAGCACCTGTAGTAAATGAGCTTCCAATTGAAGGAGTAAAAGCACAGCTTGTTGAGGTAATTGAAAGGAAAGTTCGCTAATGAATATTCATGAAATACGCAAACAGTTTCCAATTCTTGATCAAAAAGTGAACGGCAAACAACTTGTATATTTCGATAGTGCAGCAACTTCTCAAAAACCAATTCAAGTCATTGAAACGTTAGAACGTTACTATAAAGAATATAATTCTAACGTGCATCGCGGTGTTCATACGCTCGGTACGAAAGCTACCGACGCGTATGAAGGTGCACGCGAGAAAGTTCGCAAGTTTATTAACGCGAAATCAATGGAAGAGATTATTTTCACGCGCGGAACGACAACTGCATTAAATACAGTAGCGGCTAGCTATGGTCTTGAAAATGTAAAAGAAAGCGATGAAATCGTTATTTCTTACATGGAGCATCATAGTAACATCATTCCGTGGCAACAAGTTGCGAAGAAAACTGGTGCAACTTTAAAATACCTTCCGCTTCAACCAGACGGTACAATTTCTTTAGAAGATGTTCGTCAAACAGTTACACCGAATACAAAAATCGTTTCTATTATGCAAGTTTCAAACGTGCTTGGAACGATTAACCCTGTAAAAGAAATTGGAGCAATCGCACACGAAAATGGCGCAATTATGGTCATTGATGGTGCACAAAGTACACCTCATATGAAAGTGGATGTACAAGATTTAAACTGTGATTTCTACGCATTATCTGCTCATAAGATGTGCGGACCTACAGGTATCGGCGTATTATATGGTAAAAAAGAATTGCTAAACAATATGGAGCCAATTGAATTTGGCGGTGAAATGATTGATTTCGTAGATTTACAAGAATCTACGTGGAAAGAGCTTCCGTGGAAGTTTGAAGCAGGTACACCGATTATCGGTAATGCAATCGGACTTGGTGCGGCAATTGATTTCCTAGAAGAAATCGGTCTTGATAATATTGAAAAGCATGAACATGAATTAGCGCAATACGCTTTAGAAAGACTATCAGAAGTAGATGGCGTTACAATTTATGGTCCAAAGCATCGCGCTGGTCTTGTTACATTTAATATTGAAGACGTACATCCTCACGATGTAGCGACAGTATTAGATGTAGAAGGTATTGCGGTTCGCGCAGGACACCACTGTGCACAACCGCTTATGAAGTGGCTGAAAGCTTCTTCAACAGCACGTGCGAGCTTCTATTTATATAATACAAAAGAAGAAATTGATACATTTGTTGAATCGCTAATCAAGACAAAGGAGTATTTCACAAATGTCATTTAATAATTTAGATACGTTATATCGTCAAGTTATTATGGATCATTATAAGAATCCTCGTAACAATGGCGTGTTAGAAGATAGTGTTACCGTTAACTTGAACAACCCAACTTGCGGCGATCGTATTCAACTTACGATGAAAGTAGAAGAGGGTATTGTGCAAGAGGCGAAGTTTGAAGGAGAAGGATGTTCTATCTCAATGTCTTCAGCTTCAATGATGACACAAGCAGTAAAAGGTAAGAAAATTGAAGAGGCACTTCAGCTTTCTAAAATTTTCTCTGACATGATGCTAGGAAAAGAGTACGATGACAGCATCGATTTAGGAGATATTGAAGCATTACAAGGCGTATGCAAGTTCCCGGCACGTATTAAATGTGCAACATTAGCGTGGAAAGCGTTAGAAAAGGGCTTAAACGAAGATAAGTAATGTTAAAGGTTCCTAAAAACGAGGTTATCTAAGGAGGGACACACCAACATGGCGAAGCAACTGCCAGATATCGGCGATTATAAATATGGTTTCAAAGACAAAGACGTTTCGATTTTCCGTGCTGGACGCGGTTTAACAAAAGAGATCGTTGAAGAGATTTCACGTATGAAAGAAGAACCACAGTGGATGTTAGACTTCCGTTTAAAATCACTGGATAAGTTCTATGAAATGCCAATGCCACAATGGGGCGGCGACTTAAACGACTTAGATTTCGATGAAATTACGTACTACGTAAAACCATCTGAGAAATCTGAGAAGTCTTGGGATGAAGTACCTGATGAAATTAAAGCAACATTTGATAAATTAGGTATTCCAGAAGCTGAGCAAAAATATTTAGCTGGTGTATCTGCACAGTACGAATCTGAAGTTGTATACCACAACATGAAAGAAGACCTAGAAGCTCTAGGAATCGTCTTCAAAGATACAGATAGCGCATTAAAAGAGAACGAAGATATTTTCCGTGAGCATTTCGGAAAAGTAATCCCACCAACAGACAACAAATTCTCTGCATTAAACTCTGCAGTTTGGTCTGGTGGATCATTCATCTACGTTCCAAAAGGTATTAAAGTGGATACACCACTTCAAGCGTATTTCCGTATTAACTCTGAAAATATGGGACAATTCGAGCGTACGCTTATCATCGTAGACGAAGGCGCACACGTACACTACGTAGAAGGTTGTACAGCACCTGTTTACACGACTAACTCACTTCACAGTGCGGTAGTAGAGATCATCATTAAAAAAGATGCATATTGCCGTTATACAACAATCCAAAACTGGGCGAACAACGTATACAACCTAGTTACAAAACGTGCGGTTTGTGAAGAAAACGCAACGATGGAATGGATTGACGGTAACATCGGATCTAAATTAACGATGAAGTACCCAGCAGTTATCTTAAAAGGCGAAGGCGCTCGTGGTTTAACATTATCTATCGCGATTGCTGGTAAAGGCCAACACCAAGATGCTGGTGCGAAAATGATTCACTTAGCACCAAACACGTCTTCAACAATCGTTTCTAAATCGATTGCGAAGCATGGTGGTAAAGTAACTTACCGTGGTATCGTACACTTCGGACCAAAAGCGAAAAACTCTCGCTCTAACATCGAGTGTGACACGTTAATCATGGATAACCAATCTACATCTGATACAATTCCTTACAACGAAATCAAAAACGATTACGTTTCACTTGAGCATGAAGCGAAAGTATCGAAAGTATCAGAAGAACAATTATTCTACCTAATGAGCCGCGGTATTTCTGAGCAAGAAGCTACAGAAATGATCGTAATGGGCTTCATCGAGCCATTCACACGCGAACTTCCAATGGAATACGCAGTTGAAATGAACCGCCTAATCAAGTTTGAGATGGAAGGTTCTATTGGATAATATATGTATGAGGAAAGCGCCCTGCATAGCAGGGCGCTTTTTTATGTTGTGTTGTGCTGGGTTCAGCTAAATATATCAGCGATTATTCAAATATATCGACTTATCAACAAATTACGACAGGAAGAACAGCTTGTATACCCCGAACCTAAATTGTATCCACCTTATCCACAGATTTAATACGCTCCCAAATATGTTTCATCCCAATGAACGAACCATATCCAATTAAAGCACCTAACATATTCAATATGATGTCATCAATATCGAAAACACCAGTAAAAGTAAGAAGTTGTAACGATTCAATTAATAAAATAAACTTAATAAAAATTGTAGATGCCATTTTTAAATTGTTTATTTGTTTAAATAATAAAGGTAGAAGGAATCCGAATGGGATGAATATGATGACGTTTCCTAATGTATTCATAAGTACGATGTCTATATTATAAGGATCTAGTAGATGAGTAGGATCGAATCCACTTAAATAGCTGATTGTACTTCTGAAAGGAATTAAGTTTATTAATCCGCCGTGTATAGAATGCCAGTCACCTGTTTTAAAGAAGTACTCCAG
The DNA here is from genome assembly GCF_007678085.1 of Bacillus cereus. Taxonomy (GTDB): domain Bacteria; phylum Bacillota; class Bacilli; order Bacillales; family Bacillaceae_G; genus Bacillus_A; species Bacillus_A cereus_BE. The sequence goes on from NZ_VEDW01000005.1 coordinate 501,747, forward strand.
ATTGCCAAAGTAAAAAGCTGGCCTCCCGAGCAACAGTTTAAATAACAAAACAAATGAATACGGTAAAAATAATCCCCAACCAAGCCACTGTACATATTTTTGTGTAGAAAATTGCATCGCTTTTTCAATTTCAGTTCCTAAAGTAGAGGCTTCTCCAAAATTTTGAATGGCTAATGTAGTAGCTTCTTCTTCAGATTTTCCTTGATCGAGAAATTCTTGTTTTAAGCTTGTAAGATGATCATAAATTTCGAAGTATAGTTCGTCTCTATCAGATTGGGATAGGTTTGTTTTTTGAACGATACTCTTTATGTATTCTTCAATCGTCATTAATTTAAAGCTCCTTTCTGACAAGTTTTAATAAGAGCTGTAATTGAATCCCACGCTGTTAGTTTTTCTTCTAAAATTTTCTTTCCGCTCGTAGTAATGCAATAGAACTTTCGTTTCATACCAGTTTCAGATTCACCCCAGTATGAATTGATGAAATCCTTTTGTTCCAAGCGTTTGAGTGCTGGGTAGAGTGTACCTTGGCTCATCGTGTATAAATCATTGCTGTTTTCTTTTAGCTTTTGAATCATTTCATATCCGTATGTATCGTGCTGTTTAATGATGGAGAGAAGTAAAATATCAATACTTCCTTTTAATATCTCTTTATCCATTTTATGGTTCACCACCTTATGATGAGATTGTAACACGACATATGTCGTGTTACAAGGTATAAATATAGAATAATCTTCCATATAGGAGTTGGCAAAACATTCTTCGCCAAGCCACCCAACAAACTTCCTGACAAATGTCGCCCCTCTGACTAATCCACAGATTTGAAAAAATAAAGTTTCTCATATTAAAAGGGCAATCTTTTGCTTTTTCTCTCAATGCGAGTACAATGTAAAATAGCAAGAAAAGACGAAAAGTATTTACAGGATTATTGCGTACGTGTAGCGTAAATGGCAGTAAGGAACTGAGAGGAGGTTTTTTCTCTGAATATAAATAAAGAAACAATCATCCACCTTTATCATACAAACGATATACATAGTCATTTTGAAAATTGGCCGCAAATTTCTCGGTTTGTACAAGGAGAGAAAAAGCGAAGACAGGAAGCGGGAGAGACCGTTTTGACGGTTGATATCGGCGATCATGTGGATCGTTTTCATAGTATTTCGGAAGCGACGAATGGACTTGGCAATACGAAGCTTTTGAATGAGGCGTTATATGATTATGTAACGATCGGAAATAATGAAGGAATTACGTTAGCGAAGGAGCATTTGAATCGTCTATATGATGATGCCGGATTTGAGGTGCTCGTGGCGAATTTATTTGAAAAAGAAGGTGTACGTCCGGAGTGGGCAAAACCTTATAAATTACATACAACGACAGATGGGATTACAATTGCTTTTATCGGGTTAACGGTAGCTTATCCAGAGTTTTATCATATGCTCGATTGGCATATTGAAGATCCGCTTATCCATTTAGAGTCTATTTTAGAAGAAGTGCGAGATGAGGCTCATATTACGGTTGTCCTTTCTCATCTTGGTAAAAGCATGGATGAGTATATGGCGGAGCATTATGATGTAGATGTTATTTTAGGGGCACATACGCATCATTTATTTGAGCGCGGTGTTCTTATGAATAATACGTTACTTTGTTGTTGTGAAAAGTGGGGACGTTACGTTGGGCACGTTCAGCTTACTGTGGATAAAGAGACGAAGAAGTTATTGAAAAAGGACGGTAGGGCGATTAAGACAGAACGTTTAGGTGCTTATAGCAAACCGTTATCCACAATTGAAGTGCTGGAGGAAGAAAGCAAACATATTATGGCAGAGCCTGTCGTTCATTTAAAGGAATCATTACCGGTCGATTGGTTTCATGAGACATCATTTTCGCACATGTTAGCAAGTGCGCTGAAAACGTGGTGCGATGCAGAGATTGGAATGGTGAACGCTGGTGTGCTATTAGAGGGATTGAATGAGGGTGTTGTGACGCGCGGAGATATTCACAGAATTTGTCCACATCCAATTAATCCATGTTTATTAAGAGTGCCGGGAAAAACGCTAAGAGAAGTTATTTTAAAAGCGCGTCGCCCAAATATGGAGAACCTTGAGGTAAAAGGATTCGGATTTCGCGGGAAAGTGATGGGGAAAATGATTTACGCTGGTGTAGAAGTCATTCCAGATACGATTCCTGGGAATAAAATTTTACTGGAAGATGTATTGATTAACGGGGAATCGCTGGAATTAGATCGTATATATACGGTCGGAACGATTGATATGTTTACATTCGGATACTTATACCCAGAGCTATCCACACTTTCTGACAAACAATATTATATGCCAGAGTTACTCAGAGATGTGTTAACAGACGTGTTGATAACTCATACATCTTCCGTCAAACTATAGGCTAGTTAACTTGTAACACTCATTTTTCTCTTGTCATACAGATAAGAAAGAGAGGAGTGTGAACTATGGTTAATGTGGAGCCAATTATAATCGATAATTATACGTTTATTGCGGTTAGCGTCAAACTTCCAAAGACAAATTTGCTAGCTGTAATGAGCGATAAAGGATATATTATGTGCGGTGCATTAGATGTAGGTCTTTTAAATGAGAAGTTAGGGGATCGAGGAATTATTGCTGGCCGCGCGGTTGGTGTAAGAACAATTGAACAACTTCTTGAAGCACCACTAGAATCAGTAACGATTGAAGCCGAAGCTTTAGGTATTACGGCCGGCACAATCGGAAAAGAAGCGTTATTAAAAATGAGATAAGCATATATCGTCCCTCCTTCTTGCATAGAAATGATATAAGAAGGAGGGTTTTTTATGAGTATATTTCGTTCGAAAAATTCGCGGTTTCGAAGGGGGCCTATTTCCTTTCGGCACATACTGCTTATGTCGTTTATTCTTTTTGTTATATTACTCGTGCAAGGATTGTGGATTGTGAATAGTAGTATTCAGCCGACATTAATTAAATATGGAGAAGTAGAGACGCATAAAATGGCGACAGCGGTTATGACGAAGGCGGTAAAAGATAGAATTAATGAAGGATTCAATGTTGATTCATTAATGAAAGTACAAAACGATAAAAACGGCAAAGTATCCACAATTAATTTAAATACGAAGCAAGTAAATGAAATCGTAACGTCAACGACCATGTACATAGAAAAATATTTACAGCAAGTGGAACAAGGTGATTTGAAGGAGCTAGGTATTTCTGAAAAGAATGGGGCAACGATGGCAGTTCCTTTTGGCCGTGTAACAGATAATGCGCTTCTTGGGAATATAGGACCCGACATTCCAATTGATTTCACGACGATTGGTCATGTGAATACGGATATTAAACAAAAAATTGAACCGCACGGAATCAATACGACAGCGATTCAAATTATTATGGAGATGGAAGTCACGTTGCAAGTGATTATTCCATTTCATACGAAAGAAATAAAGGTAAAACAAGACGTTCCAATTGCAACGCGTATCGTTCAAGGGGAAGTGCCTACTTATTACGGAAGCGGAAGTGTTGTTGTACCTGATAAAAAGAAAACGGATAGTTAGCCATAAATAAAAAATAACCGTAGCAATGTGCTACGGTTATCGTTTTGTATTCGCTCGTTCTTTTCGCTCCCAAAGACTTAAATGCATGTATGGATCGAAAGCCCATTCTGTATAACCATTGTCTTTATACATGCCGAAATGTAGGTGGGGCGGGAATTTTCCCGCTGTGCCGGGAGGGCCGTAACCGGTGCTACCAACAAAACCGATTACTTTTCCAGGCTCAACAATTTGTCCGAGCTGTATTTCTTTTGAGAATCCGCCTAAATGAGCGTAATAATGGTAATTATTATGAAGGTCGCGAATACCGATGCGCCATCCGCCAAGACGGTTCCAACCTTTTGTTTCAATAATGCCATAGCAAGTAGACCTTACTGGTACGCCGTAGCCTGCAAAAATATCTGTTCCTTCATGAACTCTTCTTCCCCCAAAACTTCTTCCAGCGCCAAAAGTACTACGGTAGCTATGGTCGCTACGAATCGGAAGAGGGAAAGCATTTCCTTCTAAATTAATACGTCCATAATGTTTATAAATTCGGGCGTATTCGGTAATTAATTCAACTGTTTTCGCACGTCTATAATATTCCCAAAGCATAATGTGAATACGGTCTTCGGACGATCCTTGTTTCTTTAAAATCGTTGCTGCTGTATGCAAAAGATCACGGTCGTTATTTGCATTTGCAAATCCATCTTTGTCACCGTCTAAACCTATCCCGCCAAATAGAGAAATTGTATGGGGGAGAGTGTCGTTACCATTAACAGGTCCGGCCCATATTTCTGGTTTGAAATAAAGGGAAATGATGGCATCTGGTTTTTTCGGAATATCTTTTCTTACGCTCCGTATATTTCTTTCATATTGATCCATTGCAGCTAAGTAATACCACGGAATGCCTGAAGATTGCTCGGTTTCTTTATATAGTGCCATGCGCTTTTCGTATATGCTTTGCTGATTATCTTCACCGTAAGCGATGTTTTGGTGGAGAAGAAAGCAAATCGAAAGCAAAAGAGAAATTTTTCGAAGCATGAAATAGACTCCTTTCACAACATCACTCTTTTTAGTGTGGGATATACGGAGTATTTCATTATAGGGAACGATTGGAAAAAATCTTAGAATCTTCATTTGAGCAAATCGCTTTCATACGTTAGAATAGATATGTTACATTGAAAGAAGCGAACACGGTAAACTATTTCATATTGTGCGGAGTTGATAACCATGACAAAACAAACAGAATATAAGCGCAAGCCCGAATGGTTGAAAATTAAGTTAAACACGAATGAAAACTATACAGGCTTAAAGAAAATGATGCGTTCTAAGAATCTTCATACAGTTTGTGAAGAAGCGAAATGTCCGAATATTCATGAATGCTGGGCTGTAAGAAAAACAGCAACATTTATGATTTTAGGTGCGGTTTGTACACGTGCTTGTCGTTTTTGTGCGGTTAAAACAGGCTTACCAACTGAGCTTGATTTACAAGAGCCAGAACGCGTAGCAGATTCTGTAGTACAAATGGGCTTAAAGCACGTTGTTATAACAGCGGTTGCACGTGATGATTTAAAGGACGGGGGAGCAGCTGTTTTTGCTGAAACAGTACGTGCTGTTCGTCGTAAAAATCCATTTACGTCAATCGAAGTATTACCATCTGATATGGGTGGAGTAGAAGAAAACTTAAAAATGTTAATGGATGCAAAACCAGATATTTTAAACCATAACATTGAAACAGTACGTCGATTATCTAACCGAGTTCGCGCTAGAGCAAAATATGACCGTTCATTAGAGTTTTTACGTCGAGCGAAAGAAATGCAGCCTGATATTCCAACTAAATCGAGCATTATGGTGGGCTTAGGTGAAACGAGAGAAGATTTAATTGAAGCAATGGATGACTTACGTGCAAACAATGTGGATATTTTAACTCTTGGACAATACCTACAACCATCTAAGAAGCATTTACCAGTTCTTAAATATTATCCACCAGCAGAATTTGCAGAGCTTAAAGAAATTGCACTTAGCAAAGGATTTAGCCACTGTGAAGCTGGCCCACTTGTGCGTTCTTCTTACCATGCGGACGAGCAAGTTCGTTCTGCAAAAGAAAAAGTAGCAGAAGCAAAATAATGAAAAAAGAGAGCTAATCATTAGCTCTCTTTTTGTTTATATTCTAAAACAGTATTTGAGCATGTTAATAAAATCTTTTTTAATTCCTCTGTGGATAATTCAATTGTAAATTCAGGTACACCAGGTGTAATTAAAATTTTATCGTACGTATAAATAGCGTTATCCACAATAATAGTTACATCGTGTGAATAACCGAAAGGAGCTACACATCCCGGCGTACAACCGGTTTTGTCTTGCAGTTCATCAGGGGAACAGAGAGATAAGCGTTCTCCAGTTATTTCTTTCATTTCTCCTCGGTTAAGCCTTGTGCCCTCTAACGTAAAAAATACGTAATAATCTCCAGCCTTTGATTTTAGAAATAAGCTTTTACTTGGAGTACCTTGTAAGCCAAGCCTCTCCCGCACGATCCGATCTGTCTCGTAATCGAGTACTGGTTCGTGTTCAAACTTTTCGTAAGAAGCATTTGTTTTATGTAGTAAAGCAAGTACATCTTCGTACATATGGAGTGATACCCCTTTCTATTGTTAGTACAGTTTCTTCTCGTGGCGTCAACTGAATGTGTTGGAAAGAGATATTACTTGGACGATACTTCCCATAATCGTTTTATAGTACATTGTTCATCGATTATAATTTCATAAACATCAGGATTTGTTAAAGTTCTCCATTCATTAAAACCAATCGTATGATCAAAGTGCTTTAAAATGAGCGTAAGTAAGTTTCCATGTGTAACGAGTAGTGTTGTAGTATGGTTTAATTTTAAAACGTCTTGGATAAGCGATATAGCACGGTCTGTCGCTTGTTTTGTTGACTCTCCGCCTGAAAAGGCAATATCTATATTTGTAAAAGTAGATTCTAGTTTTTGCAACCAATCGTCCATTGGAACGTCGCTTAATATGCGTTCAGCTAATCGTTTATCTTCTTGGATAGACAGGTTAGCTTGGAGCGCATAAGGCCGAATAGAATCGATAGCTCGCACAAATGGGCTTGAAATAATATGATCTATTTGTGGTTGGTTTTCTAAGAGGAATGTAGCAAGAATGTTTGCTTGATTTTTTCCTGCAATCGTTAATTCGGCACCACATTCTTGGCCAATTGCTGAACAATGTCGTATTACAATCAATTTCTTCATAATTCATCCCCATCTTTCAAGTTGACGCTATATACTTCGACAAATGTAGAAAAAATTCCTTTTTATTGGAAACGGGAAACGGCATATTGATTTTAATATGTGGAAAAGTAATATGGACAACGAATATTTGAGGTGCACTTATGAAAAAAATGATGTGTATTATATTTAGTCTTTGTTTTTTTATGCACTTGTCCACAACATATGCAGAATCCAATCAAAAGGTAGAGTATCCAAGTAATCGGAATAAGCCATTTGTTAGTGAGGATGTGTTTTACGAACAGCTAGATAAGAAAATGTATAAAGAATACAACAATGCAGCATATAGCGTTCGAAAAAAGATTTTATTTAAAGAAGTGCCTGATGAAGAATTTTCTTTCCTACAAAAAACAGCCGCGGGTTGTCGTGGTAGCGTGGTACTTCAAGATTTTTTTGTTCACCCTGATCGCCAAGTTTATTTTTTTGCTTCCTTTTCTCAAAATGAAGCAGAAGAGGTTCATAAGTACATTGTTATAGATGCAGAAACAAAGAGGGAGTTGCAAGAGGGCAAGAGTTATCATCATTGCGAAAATCGTGGTAAAAAATAACCCACCAGTTGGTGGGTTATTTTTTATTCCGGTACACTCATTAATTTCTCTTTCATTTTACGAATAAGAATGATAGCACCAATTGTGAAGAGAAGGGTAATTCCTTCTGCAACGAAGATGTTGATTGTTTTTGTTTGATAAAATGCCGCGAAAAAGTCTACAAATGCGTGGAATAATATAGCGTAAACAAGGAAGATATATTTCTTCTGTTTTACTGCGTATAAGACAAGCATTGTAAAGGCAATTTGCAATACAAGAGCCATAATTCTTTCCAAGCTGCCAAGGAAGTATAAATAAGCAGGTTGTTCTATTAACATATCCTTTACAAGATTTAATTGTGGTAGTTTTTCTGCCATTTGTGCGAAGCTACCATTGTTAATAGCATTAGCGAATATAAGTGTCTGCAATGCAGAGAATCCGCCAACTAAAATAGATTCAATCCCGCCGTGACCAATTCCATAAGCGAAGCCATCTTTATATTCTAGGTATTTTTTTAGTAGGAAGAAGAAGGCAACGAAGCGTCCTAATTCTTCAAAAATACCAGCAGTTAGTCCGCCATAAAGTGCAAAGACAAATGGATTTTCTAAAATTGGAGCGATTGCTGGATTACCACGCATAAATAGGTGGAACGGTGTTTCGAGAATTTGGGTAAACCCAATAAAAATAAGAACACCAACGCCGACTACTTTCCAATTAATATGATATTTTTTACGAAAATAAACAAACGCAATAATAGGTACCAGAATCGAAAGCACAAGTTGAATTGTGATACTGGCAATTACCGTACTTGAAACCATACTTTCACCGCTTTCTAATATATGTACATATCTATTATGCATGAAATATAGTGGAGATGAAACTTTTAACAAAAAATGAATTTACTTATTGACTCTAACGTTGCGTCATACTTTATCGTATGTATTAAGGGGGAGATACACATGACAATGAAGGTAAAAGAAGTAGCTAATTTAGTTGGAATTAGTGTGCGCACACTGCATCATTATGATGAAATTGGGTTATTAACCCCAGACGAGACGACAGAGTCTGGATATCGTCTGTATTCCAATGAAAATTTAGAGACATTGCAGCAAATTTTATTTTTTAAAGAGCTAGGCTTCCCTTTGAAGAAAATTAAAGAAATTATCATGAGTCCATCATTTGACCGGGAAGAAGCATTACAGCTTCATAAGAAAATGCTTCTTGAAAAGCGTGCTAGGTTAGATAAAGTGATTGCGACGATTGATAAAACCATTCAGCATACAAAAGGAGAGATTGAAATGACGAACAAAGAGAAATTTGAAGGCTTCGATTTCAGCCATAATCCGTACGAAGAAGAAGCGCGTGAACGATGGGGAGACGCAGCTGTAGACAAAGCGAATGAATATGCGAAAGGTATGTCAAAAGACAATCAAGAAGAGTTCAATACGATTTATAGAAATTTAGCAGCGCTTAGACACGGTGCACCAGATTCTAAAGAGGCACAGGAAGCAATTGGAGTATGGTACGATTACTTGCAAAACTTCGGTGAATATTCACTAGATGCTTTTAAAGGGCTCGGTCAAATGTACGTTGCTGATGAGCGCTTCACGAAAAATATCGATAAGTTTGGCGTGGGATTAGCGCAGTTTATGTGTGATGCGATGGAGGTTTATGCGGATCGTAAGAAATAGTTAAAAATAAAGAAGGTGGAGGTTTTCTCCACCTTCTTTATTTTTTTATCATATCATTTAAAGACTGATCCCCCGTATTGTTCAAATGAGGATTTTTACTCATTTCACGCTTTAACATATCAAGGCTTTGCGTATATTCTGTATCATTTAAAGCACCAGATTGTAGCCCTTGAATTTGAGAAATCAACTTTTGGTCTGTTGAGACATATGCTTTATAATAGCGAGGGACGATGGACAAAGCAGCTCTATATACTTGATCCGCTACGAGTTTTGGATTTGTTGTGTTTGCACGGTATACAACAAATACTTCATCATCGGTAACGAGCGTAGCAGCGTTTGTAACGTCAGGAAGTTTGACTGTCATGCTTGTGATCATTTCAGCGACTTTCTCACGGTTAATGGCCCCTACTTGTTTGTTAGACACTTCATGCTTTTGTTTAGATGAATAACCGACTCTCGTTAATCGTGTATTTGTATTTTCCGTATGATACATGTCGTTTTTGTTGGAAACAAGAACACGGCTTCCTTCTTCACGTTCCATTTCGGCTTTATTTGCTGGCTGGCAGCCTGCAAATAAGGAAAGAGTGAGGAGAGAGAGCATAATTTGTTTTTTCACGATGTATCACCTCCTTCTCCATAGCATGCACTAATTTTCAATTTTTTGTATTTGAAATTGTTGGTTGGTATGCTTTGTGATACGATAAAAAGAAGAATGCTTAGAGAGGAAGTTAATGATGGAGCAAAAGCAAGAGCAAGAGATGCATGCTACGGTGAGCATTAATAATGTTCAGTACGAAGTAATTAAAAACTTTCGTGATGGTTTTAGTGAAGAAGCATTTAAAGAGCGTTATGCAGAAATTTTAAATAAATATGATTACATCGTTGGGGACTGGGGTTATGAGCAACTTAGATTGCGCGGTTTCTTTGATGATAGTAATCAACGTTCGACATATGATACGAAAATTAGTACGTTATCAGAGTATTTATACGAGTACTGTAACTTCGGTTGTGCACACTTCGTATTACGAAAAGTGAAGAAATAAAAAAATCCTCTTACGATTGTAAGAGGATTTTTTTTACTTGCTCACAAACATATTGAAATTGAATCGCCTTCAGAAAGTATTGCGTTTGGTTTCATTTGTTGTCCGTTCAATTGAATATCCCCATTTTTAATTTTATCCACAATGCGTGTACGGCTCCAGTCGGAAATATATGTGGATAAGGCTTTATCCATTCGGTGTGAACCGAAAACGATATCTAATACGATCGTTATTTCAGCTATGCCGTTTTCTTTATGTTGCGTAATGGAAATGGTAGTAGTTGTTTCTATTTGATCTTGCTGCGTCATGTCGACTGTTTCAACGTGATCAGTAAATGCTTTATAAATACGAAGTTTTTGATTCCACGTATGATCTTTCGGACATTTATAAATGGCAAAGCGGTATATATTTTTTCCATTGGCGTTATGCCTACGAATATTCGTGTCTGTAAATAAGGTAGTGCGTCTGCAATTTTTACAATACTTTTCGATTGTGTTTTGCTCATTTTCATATAAACTCCAAGAAAGTTGTACTTTTTGCATTTTCCTTCACCTCTTATAGTAGTGGTAAAGGAACGTAATACAGCTATTTGGATGTCTTGTAGTATGAAGACATGAGAAAAAGACAAAAATAAAAGGAGGTTCCCTTAGGAACCTCCGTAAACATCATACTACAGATGCATCACGTTCCTTTGTAATGGGAATGGGCAGACTACTCCCTTGAAAAAGCACGGTGCTTTTTTGAGAGTAATGCTATCCAATTGCTGGTCCATTACAAAGTAAATGTTGGCATACGTAGATAACGTCCTTTCTATCCAAATAGATTTATTCTTAATTATAACATAAAAGATTGAAAATTCAAAACCCTCATAACGGAAAAACACCAGCTAAAATAGCTGGTGCATACGATAAATTATATAAGTTCAAATAAAAATGAGCGTAGTTCTTCTGCAATTTCTTCAGTCATAGAAAATGCATGCTCTAAGTAGCCTGGTTCGTTTAAATCGTCAGGACCGATGATTGCAAATTTATTGCGCTGCATATCAAGGACAATTGTTTTACCGTAATGACGATCGGAGTATAAAAGCGCTAAATCATGACGCTCATTTTCTCCCATAAAGCTAACGAAACGAGTTCTTGTAGCGACTGTATCGTCGTACAGAAAGAAACGTTCTTCCATACACATGGCTCCTTTATTAAATATCTAAGTTTAAGTGTGGTTTATGATCTAAATGGTGATGCGTTTTAATGAATCGTACCGTTCTTGTTTTGTAGCGCATAACGATAGAATATGTTTCAGCTAAATCTCCGCCAAGGAATTTCACACCGTCTAATAACTCACCAGCAGATACACCAGTTGCTGAGAAGATTGCATCATCCCCAGATACTAAGTCATCTAACATAAGAAGTTGACGAGGATCTTCTAATCCCATTTCACGACAACGAGCTTCTTCTTCTTCGTTCATTGGAACTAAGCGAGCTTGCATTTCACCTTCAAGGCATTTTAATGCTGCTGCAGAAATAACACCTTCTGGAGCTCCGCCAGTACCTACGAATAAGTCGATACCCGTTCCAGGTAGTGCTGTTGCGATTGACGCACCAACATCACCATCACCAAATAATTTTACGCGTGCACCTTTTGCACGAACACGGTCAATAATATCTTGATGACGTTCACGTTCTTGAACGATAACCGTTAGATCGCGAATCTTTTTATTGTTAGCTTCTGCTACAATTTCGATTGTTTTTTCAATTGGATCATCTAAGCTAATTTTACCAGCTGCTTTTGGACCAACCGCGATTTTTTCCATGTACATATCAGGAGCATGAAGAAGGTTTCCTTTATCTGCGATTGCGATAACTGCCATTGCATTTGCAAGACCTTTTGCAACAATGTTAGTACCTTCTAATGGGTCAACGGCGATGTCTACTTCTGGACCGTTACCTGTTCCTAGTTCTTCACCAATATATAACATCGGTGCTTCATCAAGTTCTCCTTCACCAATTACAACTGTACCTGCCATGTTTACTGAATCAAACATATCACGCATTGCTGTAGTTGCTGCATCATCTGCTTCGTTTTTCTTTCCGCGGCCCATCCACTGTGCGGATGCTAATGCTGCTGCTTCTGTTACACGGACAATTTCTAGTGCGAGTTCACGTTCCAAGATTCCATTCCTCCAATTTCAAAAATCATACAAATATAACTATAACAAATAACGGAGAAAAGGTGAATTCGAAAAATTGTCGATTTTTTCAGAAGAAAGCGTTACAATTAAAATGTAAATGCTTTAATTTCCAGGTAGGTGACATTCATGTATTTTGTAGACAGAAAGAAAATAGAACAAATGCTAGTATGTTTAGAACGAGCAACAAGTACATTTCAAGAGAAAAAGATATATGAAACCGAGTTTGAATTTTACGCATTAGAACGCATAGCTCATCTAATGATTGATACTGTATTAGATGTAGGAAATGCGATGATCGATGGATTTATTATGCGCGATCCAGGAAGTTATGAAGATATTATCGATATTTTGATGGACGAGCGAGTGATAAGTGCAGAAGAAGGACAAGGAATGAAAGAAGTGATTCTTCTTCGAAAAATGCTCACGCAAGATTATATTCAAATGAATCATGATGAATTATATAAGACGATTCAAAAACATATTGCAGTGGTAGAGAAATACCCAGCAAATATCCGCAGTTATTTAGAGAAGGAATTAGGACCTGTATCTGCATTTGTACCAGAATAATTATGCTTATAAGATCCCCAAGGTACCTTTTTGGGGATCTTATATTGTATGTGAGAAAGTAAGGGAAAAGGGAAAAGGGAGAAGGGTTAAGCATGGGGGAAGCACGTACGACGAAAGATGAAATTGTCCAATTGTTGAAAGTAAAGGGAGAGCACACGGTAGCGGAATTAGCTGACGTTTTAGAGATTACAGAAATGGCGATCCGAAGACATTTAAGTAATCTTGAGAAAGATGGTTTAATCTATTCCAAGATGGTAAGACAACATGTCGGAAGACCAACTTATTTGTATGGATTAAGCGAAAAGGGAGAAGATACATTCCCGAAGGAGTATAAACAATTTGCGATTGATATGCTAGAAGATTTAGCTCGAATGGGTGATGAAAAAATACTTCGTTACGTTTTAAAAGAGAGAACGAAGCGAATGGAAGAACAGTTGCAAAAGCGAGTGAGTAATCAAAAGAATTTAGCATATAAAGTGCAAGAGATAGCGGCTATGCAAGAGAAAAATGGTTATATGGTTCAAATAAAGAGAGATGGAGAAAACTCTTTCGTAATTGAAAAACAAAACTGTCCGTTAAAGGAAATTGCAGAGAGATTCCCGCAAGTATGTGAAGATGAAAAAGAGATGTATAATCGTTTATTTGCAGGAGCAGATGTAAAGACGTTAGCAAACATGTGCGAGGGCGATTGTAGTTGTTCTTACCAAGTAAAAGAGAAAAAATGAACGTTATGGGGCGCTTTAAGGTAAAGCGTTTTTTTCTTTTGGAAAAGCGGGTAATATAAGAGTGGTATGATAAGGTGAGAACGTTAGCATAGAAGGAGAGACATAATCGATGTATAAAGGTTACTTAATTGATTTAGACGGTACAATGTATCGCGGAGAAGAACAAATTGAAGAAGCGAGCGACTTCGTAAAAGCATTAGGAGAGCGCGGCATTCCGTATTTATTTGTTACAAATAACTCAACGCGTAAACCAGAACAGGTGGCAGAAAAACTTGTTCGTTTCGATATTCCAGCGAAAGCAGAGCAAGTATTCACAACGAGTATGGCAACAGCGAACTTCATTTACGAACGTAAACAAGACGCAACTGTATATATGATTGGTGAAGAAGGCTTACATGATGCACTTGTGGAAAAAGGTTTTGAACTTGTGGATGAAAATCCTGATTTCGTTGTTGTCGGTTTAGATCGTGACATCACATATGAAAAATTAGCAAAAGCTTGTCTTGCTGTACGTAACGGCGCAACGTTTATTTCTACAAATGGAGACATTGCCATTCCGACTGAGCGCGGATTATTACCAGGTAACGGCTCATTAACATCAGTTGTAGCAGTATCAACAGGCGTGGATCCAATCTTTATAGGAAAACCAGAATCAATTATTATGGAACAAGCGTTAAAAGTGCTTGGGATAGGAAAAGATGAAGCATTAATGGTTGGGGATAACTACGATACAGACATTTTAGCGGGAGTAAATGCTGGCATGCATACGCTTCTTGTCCACACTGGAGTCACAACTGTGGAGAAGTTAACAGAATATGAAGTACAACCAACGCAAGTTGTGTATAACTTGACGGAGTGGATTGAGAAGATGTAATGAAATGCAGGTAACCGGAATAGGTTACCTGTTTTTTTTATGCAGAATTGCATATGTGCTGTTGTTATATAAAATGTAAAATTTATATGTAATGATATTTTAAGGAGGGAATCAGAGTGTACTGGATGTCATGTATTATGTTTGTTTTTACATTATGTGTTTTGTTTTTTGTTCTATGGAAGATATATAAAATAAATGAAATGAAAAAAAGCTCAGGAAAACTCATTGCAATGTATCCTCGGGTGAAAAGACGTTGGATTGCATTACTTGGACCAGCATATTTCATTGGGCAATGTATGTATATATATGCTCAGTACGTAAGTGGCGATATTGATACAGTTGAACATTTTCTCATTCAGCTAGGTATTCATGCTGTAGCAAGTTGTTTTATGACTTTAATAGCTATCCATCTTATTAAAAGTGTACAAATATATGAAAAAGGTGTAGTAGACGGATTAAACTTTTATTCATACGAAGAATTAAAAGGCTATAAAACATCAACATGGGAAAATCCAAAAGAAAATATATTTTTATATCGCGGGCGAGAAAAAATGAATGACAATGTAAATTTACTTATTAGACAGGAAGATATGAATGAATTAGAAAGCATTCTTCAAAGATATATTCCGAAATTAATGATGAAATAAAAAAACTCCGGTTTTAACAACCGGAGTTTTTTATTAGAATGCACGATTCACAACATCTTTAACTTCTTCAAGATATTGCTTACGCACACTGTTATCCACAGAAGGAACACTCGTATAGAATGTATGCTCAATTGTTTCAATACCTGTAAATTCAAAAATACCAACATCTGCTGTTTTCTTCATTGCTTCAAACATACCGCCTGCTGTGTATGCCTCTTTCGTATTTCCCATTGTAGATAGTAATAAGCCTTTTTTACCGCTTAATAACTTCTCGATACCATTTTCACCGTAAGCATAAGCGAAGCCGTGGCTAAATACACGGTCAACGTATCCTTTTAAAATGGCAGGAAGTCCCGCCCACCAAACTGGATAAATGAATGTAATGCTATCAGCCCAAGAGATATGCTCTTGCTCTTCTTT
Source organism: Bacillus cereus (assembly GCF_007678085.1). Taxonomy (GTDB): domain Bacteria; phylum Bacillota; class Bacilli; order Bacillales; family Bacillaceae_G; genus Bacillus_A; species Bacillus_A cereus_BE. The sequence continues at coordinate 517,244 of NZ_VEDW01000005.1, forward strand.
AATATCTTCTGGTGTGTTGCCTTGAGAAAATGAGATGAAATCGGAAGCGCCTAATACTGGATTGAAGTTTAATTCGTATAGATCGCGAACGCGTACTTCATGACCTTTTTCTTCTAATTCACTTTTTACCGTTTCTAAAATCGCATGGTTGAAGCTTTCTGTATTTGGGTGTGCATAAACGATTACATGTTTCATTGTTCTTCCTCCTATTTGTGGATATGTGAATAGTTTTTTTATTTATGTAACTATTATGGTTACTTCTGTTGTGAGAGTCAACTTTTCTGGCATGAGAAATAAAGTGGAAATGTAATCAGCTAATATGGGATATATGTTAGTGTGTGACAAAAAAATACAAAAAAGTAGGGATTTTGCATTCTGAATAGAATATATAGATTGGTAAATAGAGAGAGAAGGGGATATGGGGATGAATATTATTGAAATTGAAAGGTTAGAAAAATCGTTTGATATTGGGGATAGTAAAGTAAAAATATTAAAAGGCATTAATCTTCAAATTCAAAAAGGAGATTTTGTTTGTATTATGGGGGCAAGTGGATCGGGTAAAACGACTTTACTACAGTTGTTAGGTGGATTAGATATTCCGTCGGTAGGTAGTATTCGAGTTGATGGAACAGAGGTTTCAACATTAAAAGAAAAAGAGCTCGCTTTATTTAGAAGGCATAAAATCGGTTTTATTTTTCAGCAGTTTAATTTGATCCCAGTGTTTAGTGCAGAGGAAAATGTAGGATTACCGTTACTGTTAGATAATGTCTCGCAAAAGAAGGCAACGGTGACAGCGACTCGTTTATTAGAACTCGTCGGGCTAAAGGGAAAAGAAAAGCATTTACCAGCGCAATTATCAGGCGGGCAACAGCAAAGGGTTGCGATCGCAAGAGCTTTTGCAAATGAGCCAGCTATTATATTAGCTGATGAACCAACAGGGGCATTAGATTCAGAAAATAGCAAAAATATAATCGCGGCACTGCGCAATGCGTGTGATGAGTTAGGACAAACAGCTGTCATTGTAACGCACGACCCGTTCGTAGCGGCCCATGCGGATAAAGTTGTTTTCTTATTAGATGGTGAAGTGATTCATGAACATGCTGAAAGTAAAGGATGGAAATTTCGAAATATCCCGCAACAAGTTACTCACATTCAAGAGATTATGAATCGTCACTTTAAAGTAGGGGGTAAAGGTGATGCGATGGGTAATTAAGTATGCAGTAAAATCGATGAAACAAAATTGGCTACGTAATATGTTGATTGCCCTCGGTGCAGCTTTAGGTGTTATGTTAGCGACTATGTTATTACTTGGTAATCAATCAGTAGAACAAAGTGTGAAGGAACAAGTAGTAAGCCGGTATGGAGACTATAATTTACAATTTGGCTATATAAAAAACGATATGTATTTAAATAATGAAAGTTTAAAAGGAATAGATGGCTTAGAAAATGCTGAGAAAATATCAAAAGTACTTATACCATATCCTTTTCCAAATTATAAAGAGTTATCGGGAAAACCGTCCTATTGGGGTGTTGAGCAAGATTCTCCAGAAATACATTCTTATAAAATATTAGAAGGTCGATATCCGAAAGAAGGTGCTGAAGTAGCACTGACAAAAGGATATACAGATCGTGAAAATATACGGATAGGAGATATGATTAAATTACCATTCCCGCAGCATGGAGAAAAGAATGTGAAAGTCGTCGGCATTTTAAATCCGCCGTTAATGGCAGCAATGGGGCATAGTGCTTATTTTCCAATCCATTGGCTTCAAAAAGAATTAAATCTACCAAATCAATTCAATCTCGTTCAAGTGAAAACAGCCGATGTAAATGTGAAAAGAGCAATTGCTCTTGATGTAAACAAGAAGATAGAAAATATAAAAGTAGATCAACGTACTTATGTTGATAAGGCATTTGAACGGCTAAATGTAATGAAGCCATTAATTTTTAGTTTAGGTGGTATTGCTTTATTTGTTGTAGCTCTTTTAATAATGGGAAGTTTCTTCTTATCTGTTAGAAGTCGATTTAAGCAGTGGGCATTATTACGTGCGCTCGGTAGTAACCCCAATCAAATTATAGTAGTCGTTTTATTAGAGGCTTTATGTATCGGAGCAATTGGGTCGCTAGTAGGGGTTATTCTTGGGGCAGGTACACAAACAATTGCGGCATCATTCATTAACAAATGGGTAAATATTGAGGGGGCAGAGGAAGCATCATTCTCGATTTCAGGTGAGATTTTACTCATTACTTTTTTATTAGGGATTGTTATGTCCATCATAGGGGCCATTATACCAGCTTTCATGGTTAGAAAGATTCCACCAGTTCAAGCACTTCGCCCAGGTCTTCCTAGCGATGAGAAAAAAGAAAAGAGATGGAGTGTTTTTAGCCTTAGCATTTTAATCATTGGTACTGTTATTGGACTAGCAGGTAACGTATTAGAGCAGTATATCGGTTTTAATCCAAGTGCGATAGGAGCGCTGTTATTTGCGGTCGGTTTGTTATTTGCGATTCCGTTCTTTATTCGTATGATAGCGCCAGTGATTGCAAAACCGTTTCAAATGATATTACGAATTGAAACGACGATTAGTAGTCGGAATGTAATTCGTTATCGGAATAAGGCAGCTGTGTCGGTTGCTATACTAGCATTTGGTTTTATGTTAGCGCTTGTTGGAACGATGTATGTAAATTCTATGTATGAAGGTATGAAAAAAGGATTACACAAACATTTACCAGCGGACTTAGTAATAAGGATTCCAGTAGAGTCGCAAGGAATAGAAACATTACCGTTTAGTTGGATGGAGAAGGTTAGAAAAATTGATGGTGTGGAATCGAGTGTTGGGAATGCTACTGACTTTACAGCAAAGCTTGTGAATTATGACTTTAAAAAAGCGAATCAAGAATGGTATGAATTTGCGAAAAAAAATAATTTGAACTACGATTCAATGGAAGTTGTCGGTAACGATATTGTAGCGTACCAGAAAGTAACAAAGGCGAAAGTGATTGCAGGGCAAACTTTAAGTAAGCCATTACAAGATGGTGAGGGAGTCATTACGAAGGAAGTGGCTAAAAATTTAGGACTTCAGTTGCATGATACGATTGAAGTACAAGGAAAAGGGAAAGAAAAACAAACGATTAAAGTCGTTTCGATTATAGAGCAAGGATTAAGGTTAAGAGGGTTAGATATTTTTGTAAATGAACAATGGGCTCGCGATAAGTTTCACGTACAAGGATATGAAGCGATTCAAATTATGACAAATTCTAATCAATCATTTGAAGCGATTAAGAAGCAAGTAAAAGAAATTACAAATAATAAAGAGAATGTAGAAGTTATAAACAGTTATGATTTATTGAAAGAACAAGAACAGTTATTATCGCAAATGATGATGCTAATTCGCTTGTTAGTTGTAATTGTTTTCATTATTTCTGGTATAGGATTAATGAATGCAATTGTCGCAAGCTTGCATGAAAGACGTGCTGAAATTAGTATGATTCGTGCGGTAGGAGCTATTCCGAAGCAGATGAGACGGATCGTTTTATTAGAAGGAACTTTACTTGGAGCGATAGCTGGTTGTATTGGTATTTTTGGTGGGATTTTGTTTAGCTATATCGTGTTATCAAGCTTAGAGTTAACGGTTATTATTATTCCATATAATCAAGTTGTCATATTGGCTCTAGCTAGCGTGATGCTTGGAGCAGGGGCAGCACTGATTGCTTCATTACAATTAAGAAAGTTTAAATTAAGTGATACTTTAAAGGAGTTATCGGCATAAAAGGTTGCTATACCCCGCTCATACAAAGAACAAAGAAGACAAATAAAATGATGACAATACCAATGCCGAAGTTAAATACGAGAGTACTATCCATATATGTAACCTCCTTATTTGAAAGTAAAAAGCACTCTAGTGAAGAGTGCTTTTTTATTTTGAGTCTACGTTACAACTTTTAGAAAGGGATTCATGCATGTAAAAAGTTACATTATTTTATGTGTTTATGCTTTGAAATGAGTAAGTCCTTGTGAGATATAAAAAAAAGACACTCTTTTGAGTGTCTTTAACGATGACAAAATATGCCAATTGCTTGAGTTTGATAAGGCGCTAATATCCGTTTTAACGCCTTTTCTTTGATCAAGAAGTGTAGCAACAGCGATTCAAATAAAATTGTACCATTTGTTTCATAGGTGCGCGTATGCAATTATGCATATTCTGATTAGAGGGAAATGAGGCGCGAAAAATGAATGAGTATATATAGAATATTTGATTAGGGGAGAGAAGGATGGATATACATAAGTTAACGGTAGCAGAAGCAAATGAGATAAATATGTGGACGTACGAAGAACCTTATAATTTGTATAGTTTTTCAGGTGAGGAAGAAGTAATAGAAGAATTATTAGATGGGACGTATTATGGTTGTTGTGACGATAATGGGGAGTTTATCGGCTATTTTTGTTTTGGCGAAAATGCACAAGTGCCAGGAGGAAGAGATGCTCATTTATATGGTGGAGAAGATGTAATTGATATCGGACTTGGCATGAAACCAGCGCTAACAGGGAAAGGGCTGGGGAAAATATTTTTTCAAGCTGGGATAGCCTTTGCAGCGAAAGAATATAAGCTGCAAACATTCCGGCTTAGTGTAGCGACATTTAATACAAGAGCGATTACGCTATATAAAAACATAGGTTTTCAGCAAGGTCCTATTTTTTTGAGCCGCGGAAGAGAATTTATGATTATGGAATATGAAAGACCGTCAGTATGAAACTGACGGTCTTTCATGTTTTATTATTCCGAATGCTCAGCTCTATGCGCTAAGCGGCTTGAAGCAGCGGCAGCGATTCCGCCAACGATATCATCAAGGAATGTATGCACCTTTCCAGATGATTTATCATTTAAGAATTCTAAAATACCAGGTTTTAATTTATCGATATATCCAAAGTTCGTGAAACCGATAGAGCCGTACACATTAACGATGGAAAGTGCGATCACTTCATCAATTCCGTATAAGCCTTCATCACGTTTTACGATATCTTGTAACGGCTCACTTAACATTCCTTTTTCAGCAAGGACATCGAGTTCGATACCAGTAATCAGTGCGTTTTGTACTTCACGTTTTGATAATACACGCTCAACGTTATAACGGCATTCTGACATCTCTAAATTTGGATGATATTTTTTTTGAAGAAAATGAACAAGCTCAGCAATATCGTCAATTGTTACACCGCGTTCTTGTAATAGTTGCAATGCTCTTTCTTGTAGTTGATTTGATTCTTTCATGTTTATCACCTTTTTTTCTTTTTAGTATTTGTATACGTTTCGTTGCTTTATCATGTGCATAGGAATGAAAGGCGAGCACAAGCTCATATATATAAAGAAAAACCATAGGTGGCGACTGCGATGATTCATCATATTTATGAGCATTATCACATGCATGTTAAAGAATTAATCCCCCTTGGCCCCTATAAAAGCTTTTGGATTCGCAACAAAATTTATGTACTTGTTCCAATTGGAGAAATGGAGGAAGAAGTACTTGTAGAGATGAAAAAGCTCAGTGACTATATGAACCAGCAAGGGGATATAACTGTAGCGACTTTCGTTCCGACTATACACGGCTACTATGTAAGTGAGATAGAAGAACAAAATTACTGCTTATTAAAAGGTATGCGTGTGTTAGAACGACATGCTACATCATTAGGAAGTGAGCTTTCTATATTCCATAAACGAGGTGCATTCTTTCCAGAAGAAATCGAGCAATTAAGCCGCATTGGTGAATGGAAAGCGTTATGGGAAAAAAGGCTCGATCAATTAGAAAAGTTTTGGCAATCACAAGTGATGAACCACCCTACAGACGTATTCGATCAATTGTTTATTGAATCCTTCCCGTATTACTTAGGAGTTGCAGAAAATGCAATTCAATATGTTGTTGATACAGAGATGGATGATACGCCGCAAATGACTGATGCAGCAACAATTTGCCAAGAACGATTTACACCCTTATTATGGCATCAAACGAAGCGTCTCAAACTTCCTTTTGATTGGGTGTATGATCACCCAACTCGAGATATGGCAGAATTAATTCGCTATATGATGATAGAAAAAAAGAAAGACTGGGAGCAAACAATCATTCAATTTGTTACAGATTACGAACGAAATTATTCGCTATCCTCATTTGGTTGGCGCTTATTATTTGCGAGGCTCCTGTTCCCACTTCACTATTTCGAAACAGTCGAACGATATTACCAAACGGGAAACGAAGAACAAAAAAGTATATATAGAGATCGCTTAGAAGTCATTTTACACGATGTGAACCGCTCAGAGCAATTTATGAAGCACTTTTATGGATCACTTCGTTTACCAGTCGATAAGTTAGGCATTAGGAAATTAGATTGGCTATCTTAAAATATAAAAAAGAGACCGATTGAGGTCTCTTTTTTTATACTACAATTGTATGTAATACATTATGCCCCTACCTGTTGATCTGCACATATATTTAAAATGAATTGATGTTGTTCGATTTTTTCATTTACTTTACTCAATAATTCTTGCTGGATTTCTTTGAATAAAAATTGGTAGCTCGCATTCCATGTTGGTATAACGGATGAAAGGTCTAATAAATACTCTTTTTTCTTTTCTAGTTCTTGAATTGTTAAAAAAGTGTTTCCCATTCTTGGCATGTGTCGTCCCCCTATGTTTTTTTCTGTATATGTGTGAACGATTCTATAGTATTAATTATCTCATTTTTTGAGAAGGATTTCCAATTTTGTTTTATGATGTTAAAGGGGAAGTGTTATTTGAATAAAAAAAGAGACCCAAATGGGTCTCTTTCTAGGAAGCGATGCCGCTTCCGCTTTTAGATTAATATCTAGCTCCAGCGGCTAGAACAGTCGGCCATTTCGCGCCTTCCTGTGAGGCAAAAAGCGCCTCTTCGTCAGGAGCTCCAATGACCTCCTGTTCTGAACGAGCCGCTTCCGCTTTTAATTAAAATACTTGTTCTACTTCAATAACGCCTGGTACTTCTTCTAGTAACGCACGTTCGATACCAGCTTTTAGTGTGATTGTAGAACTTGGGCAGCTTCCGCAAGCACCCATAAGGCGTAATTTTACGATACCTTCTTCAATGTCTACTAATTCAACGTCTCCGCCATCGCGAAGTAAGAATGGACGTAATTTATCTAATACTTCTAATACTTGTTCTTGCATATGTGGGTTTTCCATTTTTATCGACTCCTTTCATCAGTTTTATTATAATCAAGATAGAGGGGAAAATCTATTTTTTCTCTTCTTGTTTTATTGTCGAAATATTTTATCGTGTTTTTTCAGTATAGGGGTAGAGAATAAGTTTGTAAAATGATGTGCTTATGTACTAAGACATCTGAATATGCTGTTGAAACAAGAGGCGGGGGAAAAGAAATGGTTAATGTGCAAGTGTATGGGACGAAAGTAATTTGTGCGAGCTGCGTTGGAATGCCATCTTCAACAGAAACGTTTGAGTGGCTACAAGCGGCGATTGGTCGTAAATATGAAGGACAAGAAAATAAATTTAATTTCGAGTATATTGATTTTCAAGAAGAACAAGAAGATGAAGATAAAAAAGCATTCGCAGAGCGCGTAGTGGAGGAAGATCTATTTTATCCAGTCGTTCTTGTAAATGGAGAAATTGTTGGAGAAGGAAATCCTCGTTTGAAGGATGTTTACGAAGAAATCGAGAAATATTTATAAAGCAGGAAGCCTTTGCGAATTCGCAAAGGCTCTTTTTTATTGGAGGGATAAATGTGAAAAATGGAGTGAAGCATGCGTTACCAACGGAAGTACAACAGTTAATGGAGCGGTACACAGTAGAATTAAAAGAAATTTTTTTAGATGAAAAAATAGTCGGCGTATATATTTACGGCTCCATCGCACTTGGTGCATTTCATGCGGAAACGAGCGATGTTGATTTTGTTACGGTAATAAGTGATTCTGTGAATGAAGCTGAAAAACAGCAACTTGTTGAACTTCATAAGAAACTTAGTGGTAGTATGTTAGGCAAAAGAATGGACGGTATGTATATTCCGCTCGCTGATTTAGGGAAATACAATGATAAAATGAATGAATACGTGTATTGTGCAGATGGTAAAGCGAATGTAGGTCATTGGGACATTAATGCAGTCACATGGTGGACATTGAAAAATCAAGGTATTACAGTTACCGGGAAAGAAGCAGAAGACCTTTCGTTTCAAATAAGGTGGGACGATGTAGTCAATACGATGAAATACAACGTAGAACGGTACTGGAGTGAAAAAGCGAAGCAGCCATATTTATTTTTCGTAGAGGAGTGGGTAGAATCAGCAGTCGTTACGATGGGGCGTATTTTATATACACTAGATCATAAAACAATCGTTTCAAAAGATAGTGGATTGCAATACTTGTTAGAAAGTTCAGGGGAAGAATGGGAGATTTTATTAAAAGAAGTAGCGAGAATACGGCAGAATCCAAAAGAAAAGCGCATGCTCTCAAGGTGGAGAAGAGCAGATATGACGAGAAAGTACTTACTGCATTTAATTGAAACATGTAAAGAGAAATGGACGATACAGTAAATTGTATCGTCTCTTTTTGTGGTAGAATTGGTATATAATGGTTTGTGGCGTTTGATTATACTGGAGGGGATAGGGTGAATACAGAATTAGCTACTTATGAAGAAAAGAATATAGGAATGAGTATGCGCGAAGTAATTAGCATGATAGTAATTATCTTTGGGGTCATGTATGGAATTGATTTTTTGAACTTTTTATATGACGCCTCATTATATCCATGGTATGTAGACCACCTTATTCCGCCTTTAACATTTCTTACTATCATCTTAATATATTCACCAGCAAGAAATTACTGTGTGCATTTATTAAAATCAATACAGTTCAATAATTTTAAGCATTATGTAACGATAGTAATGACGATGATCGTACTGCTTATATATCTTGCGGTATTAAATTTAGTTTTACCACATGGGCTTGGTGTGGATGAATCTAATCTAGTAATAGAGCCTACTAAAAGTGAAATCATTGTATATGTAGTTGTACTCACAATTTTCGCACCGATTTGGGAAGAGCTTGTATTCCGAGGTATGTTTTTTATGAAATTATCTCAGCGCTTCTCTACACTTAGTAGTGCCGTTATAAGTGCTTCTATATTTACTTTAGGTCATCCCCTTACAGTAGGGAGTGCTTTATATATTTTTGGTGGCGGTATATGTTTAGCTTATACGTATAAGAAAACAAATAACTTACTCGTCCCATGGGGAATTCATTTATTAAATAATGCATTTTTTATATTAATAAATTTTCAACTATAAAAAGACGCCTTTTTGAATAGGGCGTCTTTCTTATTTTGTAGGGGAAGATAATACGAAATATAGATAGTTTCATGTGAAACATTTTTAGTATTAAATATATATAAAGTTTAACTTAGTGTATTAAACGTATCATTCATAAGTATTCTAATATATTTAAAAGTAAAATAAAATAATAAACAGGTAATTGTCGGAATGTGTTCGATTTTCGTTCATTTTTATGAAATATATGTACTTTTTGTTAGATTCCTTCTTTTTATTTCTATAAAATACACGTATGTAGAAATAAGAAAAGGATGATGTACGTGAAGGACACGGTTTTACAAGAAACAACTTCTCCGCAACAGTTACATACAGTCGTTCAAAAGAATACGGCGTATTATGACTTTAAGTGGGGATAGTGTTTAGTGGAGCTATGTTTGGATTTTCTCTGTTGCCAACTGAGCCGAACATTAAAAATGTTGTTCGTTCAAGTGGTGAAGGTGTTACTTTAGAGATTATGACAGATAACCCAACTTGGAAGTTTGTGAAGAAAGAAAAAGATTATGACGTAGTAGAGTTTACTGGTTATGATTATACAGAGAAGAAAAACGTGAAAATAAAATTTGCTGTTTATTTCGATGAAGATTATTTCGAGTGGCAAGAGGTATACGAGAATAATAAGAAGTTAAGTGAAGAAGAGTTAGAAGAGTATCAATTTTATATTGAAGAAAATAGTTGGAGTTTCTAGAGCGAAACTCGTTCATTTTGGAAAGAAGGATCTTGTGAAGGTTCTTCTTTTTATATGTTAGGAGGAAAAGGTAGTATGGTAGAGGTTCATTTTTATGATTGGGCTAAGAAACGTCCTAAAAAACATTATAATCGATTACATGAAATGAGAATTTTTGAATTGATTTTTTCAAAGAAGTTAAGTAGCTTGGATCTTGGATTAGAAACTGTAGAACATATAGATATATATTGCCTAGCAAACCATAATGAAGATATTTCTTATGAACTACAGGAGGCTCTGGGGAAGATTCGTATATCCGTACCTTATGATTATATGCAATTTTTAAATTTGGAATCAGTTGAGGAGAAGTATAAGCATTTTTGTGAGTTGGTTTACCTCTATGTCGTACCAGCTATTGAAAAATATTCAAATCTATCATTAGAAATGATTAAAGAGTATGTGAATGAAGCGCTTCAAGAAATAGAGAAAGAGAATTATGAGATTGTGTTTTTAGTGGATAAAACACCGAAGAAGAGCCCAAGCCGAAAGAAAACGGCTATATTAAAAGGAATTCACCGTTCGGAAAGATTTCAGCTAATGTGTGAAGTGTATAACGATAAAGGGCTACGAGTAGTAAATAAACTACTCGTAGAAGAAGTAGGGAATGAAGTAGTCTATTCTAGATTTTTAGGCAAACTAAAATGGGAAAATGAGCACTTAATAGTAGTGAAATCTAAGACGAGCAGTTGGATGGAAGAAGTACATGTCGAGTAAGCGAATTAACGAAAAAGGTGAACATAAAACACCATACGAATTGAAATTTTGTAAAATACAATAAAAAATGAGAATTTGAGGTAGGCTTGTCAATAACGTGAGACTATGGCACTATAAAGAAATGCTGTACAAATTTTATTTATCGAGATGTAAACATCAATTTTGGTTTTTACGTATAAATAATGAACGGAGGAAATGAATTTATGGCTACTTTACCAAATTGTCCAAAATGTAATTCAGAATATACGTATGAGGATGGCGTTCTTTTCGTATGTCCAGAATGTGCCCATGAGTGGGGTCAAGAAGCAGAAACTGAAAGTAATGATGGTGCAAAAGTTGTAAAAGATGCGAACGGAAACGTTCTTCAAGACGGCGATGCTGTTACTGTTATTAAAGATTTAAAAGTAAAAGGAACTTCTTCAGTGGTGAAGATCGGTACGAAAGTAAAGAGTATCCGTCTAGTTGATGGCGATCACGATATTGATTGCAAAATCGACGGTTTCGGTGCTATGAAGTTAAAATCACAATTCGTTAAGAAGGCGTAAGTAAAAAGAGGAGGCGAGTAGCCTCCTCTTTTTTATTGTCATGTTTTGTCGGTCAATCAATATAATTTCATTTACCATGAACAGTGAAACATTTACCGTGCACTATAGTCGACCTCTTTCAACTGACAACGCTTATTAAAGAAAGTCTTATATCCAAGCTGCAAGAAGATAATAACAGCAAAAGCAGTGCTCCCTGAAATCCCAAGTATGATAGCAATTTGATATTGAATAGCTGTGAACGGTGATACACCAGATAAGATTTGTCCTGTCATCATGCCCGGTAGGCTTATAATTCCCATGCCAACCATAGAATTGATTGTTGGTAAAATAGCAGAGTCAAAAGCGTCGCGTATGAGTGGGGCAACGGCTTCTTTCGGTGTTGCGCCGAGCATAAGTGCTCCTTCAATTTGACCTCTTTGTGATTTCATATTGTTTAAGAATGTATTTGCACCGAGAGAAACACCTGTCATCGCATTCCCAACTAACATTCCTGTAATCGGAACGATATATTGCGGCGCATACCAAGGATCATGACCGATAATAACAAAGATAAATAGTAGAAGTGGCCCGATTGATCCGGCAACCATGGAAAGCGCGGCTACTCGTTTTAAGTCTTTAGACATCGGGATGTTAACTCGTTTATAAATATTAAAAATTGCAAAGGTAGTAATAGAAGTAATGAGAGCAATTGTATAAAATGGATTACTATTTTCAAATACGTATGTAAGGACATATGCAACGAGTACGAGCTGAATCGTCATACGGAATGTTGCGAGCGCAATTTGTTTTTCACGCGGAATCCCTTTTAATTTTACAAGACCTATTAAAATAAGAATAAAAATATATGCAGCGGCAAGTTGCCAAATTTGGAGTTCAATAACGCCCTTCAACTGAGAGCACTTCCTTTCTAGTTGCACCGTTTGCTTTACTAATTTCAATAATATCGTCTGCAATTTCTTCTGGAAGTTGTTGTGAGTGTGTGATGAAGATAACTGTTTTTTTCTTTTCTTTTGCTAGCGTAGTAAATTGTTTCATAACGCGGCGTTCTGTATCGCTATCTAGCGCCGAGGTTGGTTCATCTAATAAATAAACAGGTGAATCCATGAGTACGATACGTGCAAAAGCAAGTCGTTGTTTTTCCCCGCCTGATAAGGAATCAGCGTTATCTTCTAAATTTTTTTCTAAGCTAACAGTCGTTAATGCACTTCGCAGGGCATCATCATTTGGAAAGGTTTTTTCGGAAAGACGAAGTCCCATTAATAGATTGTCTTTAATCGTTCCATCAAAAATAGGTGGTGTTTGCCCAAGCATGACTACGTCACGTCGTAATTGAATAGGGGGATAGTCGGAAATTAATTTTCCATTATATTCAATTGTACCGGATGTTGGAGATTGCAAATCATTTAGCATGCGGAGCAATGTACTTTTTCCGCTCCCACTCTCACCGATAATACATGTGATTTTTTCTTTTTGAATCTGTAAATAAGGAATGTGTAGTATATCTTTATATGTAACGTCTTTTAATATAAACATAAATGGCTCCTTTCTCATTCTAGTTATATCGTATCAAAAAAGAGAAGATAACGGTTATAAAGAGCAACGTTTTTTCTTCGTCTTGTTTTCTATTAATAAGTTAAGTAAACGATCTAATTCTTGGCTGAAAGAAATCACTTTATCATGAGTGAATCCGTACTTTTCAACGAGATAGATCAATTCTTTCTTCTTCGCTTCTATTAGATCGTTTAGTTTTGTTAAGTTCATAAGTGAAATGGAATACCTCCTGTAAAAGTATTTACAACACAAAAATAAGACCGAATGACTTCGGTCTTAAAGGAAATAAAACAACTTATAAATAGCATACACTGTTTATCAATAGTTTTTAATATAAAAATGAAAAATAAATGATCATCCATATTGAGAAAGATGTGTCAGATAATTATATTGTAACTTATAAAAGAAGCTGCCTACTTAGTAGACAGCATGTAAAGTATTAACCCTTATGATATTTGTACATCCAAAGAAGACCGGATTTTAATAATCTCGGTACACGTCCCATTAATGGTTGGTTTGCTAGTAAACCGAAGCCGTGTTTCTTCCCAAGCGAGCCGAGAACACCTTTTAATTTAATAACAGGTAGTTCGTCAGGAAGTGGTTCATTATTCCAACGTTTTAATAATATTTGGACAATTTGTTCTCCTTGACCTTCAGCAAGTTGGGCAGATGGGGCATGTGGAAGTGCTGCGCAATCTCCTACAACATAAACGTGCTCGTTATTTGGAATATTGTGATATTTTGTTAAAACAACCCGTCCGCTACCATCTTGTTCAACTGGAAGGTTTCGAACAACTTCATTTGCTTGAATACCAGCTGTCCAGACGATTGCATCACATTCAAGTGGTTCATCGTGGTTGTACACAATATTTGGTTCTACTTTTGTAATGTTAGAGTTTCTTATAATAGTAACTTTATGTTTTACGAACCATTCTTCTACGTATCTACTTAATTTCTCTGGATATGGGAATAGAATTCTATCTTTTCGATCAAATAAGTGGATTTTTAAATCAGACCGGCTTTCGCGAAGTTCACTTGCAACTTCAACGCCACTTAGTCCAGCACCAACGACAGCTACCGTTGCATTTGGTTCTAGACTATTTAATTGTTCATATGTCTTACGTGTTTGTTCAATCGATTGTAGGCTATGCGTATATTCCTTCGCCCCAGGAACGTTATGATATTTATCCTCACAGCCAAGACCGATAATTAAATCATCATATTGGATCGCTTCACCGCCATCGAGATGAACAGCTTTTTCTTCGAGATCAATATTCGTTATTGTGCCGTATTGAATATTGAGGCGTGGGTGCTCAGGAAACGGTATACGAATATGCGTTTCTGAAATAGTACCCGCAACTAATGCATAATATTCAGTTTTGAAGCAATGATATGGTACTTTGTCGATTAATGTCACTTGTACATCATCTGGAAGTTGGTTACTTGGAAGTAGCCGCTGTAGAATTCTCATTCCCCCGTAGCCGCCACCCAGTATTACGAGGTGTTTCATGATGGATTACCCCTTTTCTGTTGAAATATCCCCTAATCACACAATTTTATATTAATAAAATATTTTGACTTTACTCAATCAAATTATATCGAATTTGTGAACAAATAACAATGCATGAATGAATACTCTGTTGTACAATAAGAAGAAAAGTAAAGTAAACTGTTTTGCCTTTTTAGTTACTATTTCATTGCAAGTAGCATGTTATATAAAATAAGACCATCTACTTTGAAGTGAAATAGTGAAGTAACTAAATAGTTTAGAATGTATAACAAAAACAACAAGAGACAGCTTAGTTTTCTTCTTATAGATAGTCAGAAGGTAATTTTTTTTGTAGTACAGGGGGGAGAATTTTGATTAAACCATTAATTGAATTTTGTGTAGGTAACCTTGCGAGTGGTTCACAAGCAGCTTTAGAGAAATTAGAAAAAGATCCGAATTTAGATGTAATGGAGTATGGTTGTTTAGGATATTGTGGCATTTGTTTTGAAGGACCGTTTGCACTTGTAAATGGTGAAGTTGTACAAGGTGCTACAGTAGAAGAACTGGTCAATAATGTATATGAGTATTTGGATGAAAATCCAATGTTTTAAGGTGTTGCAATCGGCAGCACCTTTTTCTTTTTCTATGAGATAAAATTTTGTTTCGCAGGAGAGGATAACAGTGTATATAAATAAAAAAGGCCCTTTTAGAAGGGCTTTTTTCTTACACAACTTGTGCAAGAATGGCTCATCGCCAAATGTTGTCAAATATGAGAAACGGGGGACATTCATATTGTGTTCTAAAAGCGTGCATTTTATACTTACAATAACAAACTATTTTTGGAGTGAATACAAATGAGCCAATTTTCTTTTACAAAAATGCATGGTCTTGGCAAT
The DNA here is from genome assembly GCF_007678085.1 of Bacillus cereus. GTDB lineage: Bacteria > Bacillota > Bacilli > Bacillales > Bacillaceae_G > Bacillus_A > Bacillus_A cereus_BE. Next base: position 532,523 of record NZ_VEDW01000005.1, read on the forward strand.
AGTTATATATATGTAAATATGTTTGAAGAACAAATTCCTGAAGAAGATTTAGCTCTTGTGGCGGAAAAGGTTTCAAATATTAATACTGGTATTGGAGCAGATGGAATGATTTTAATTTGTCCATCTGACGTAGCTCCGGTGAAAATGCGCATGTTTAATAATGATGGATCAGAAGGAAAGAGCTGTGGTAACGGTTTACGCTGCGTAGCGAAATATGCGTATGAGCATAAACTAGTAGAAGAAACAGTTTTCACAATTGAAACGTTAGCTGGCATTGTAACGGCGGAAGTAACGGTAGAAGAAGGGAAAGTTACATTAGCGAAAATCGATATGGGAGCGCCGCGTTTAACACGTGCAGAAATACCGATGCTTGGTGAAGGTGAAACACCATTTATTCGTGAAAACTTCTTATACAATAATCATCGTTATGCATTTACAGCTGTTTCAATGGGGAATCCGCATGCGGTTATTTTTGTGGATGATGTAGAACAAGCACCTCTTACAACACTTGGCCCAGTTCTTGAGACACATGAAATGTTCCCAGAACGAGTAAATGTTGAATTCATCGAGATTTTGAATGAGGAAGAGATGAACTTCCGCGTTTGGGAACGCGGATCTGGTGTAACACAAGCTTGCGGAACAGGGGCGTGTGCTGCAGTTGTAGCCTCTATTTTAAATGGGAAAATGGAACGTGGTAAGGAAATTACAGTTCATTTAGCTGGCGGCGATTTAATGATTGCATGGACAGAAGAAGGCAATGTGTTAATGAAAGGACCAGCGGAAGTAATTTGCCGCGGAGTGTATGAGTACAAGATAGAAGCGTAAAGATGTATAATAGAATGAGAACAGAAAGGATGGTGTATTTCATGATTGAAGTAACAGAACAAGCTGCTTTTCAAATTAAAGATATGTTAAAAGATGCTGAAGATGGAGAGAAGTACGTGCGCCTTGCTGTACATGGCGGCGGATGTACTGGCCTTTCTTACGGCTTAGGATTTGAAGTAGAACCAAAAGAAGACGACACAGTTCTTGAGTTTTTCGGTGTTGAATTTGTTATTGATACAGAAAGTGCTCCAATTGTTAAAGGAGTAAAAATTGATTATAAACAATCGATGCTTGGCGGCGGATTCACAATCGACAATCCAAACGCAATCGCATCATGCGGATGTGGATCATCTTTCCGTACAGCGACGAATGCTGGTAAGCCGGAAGAGTGCTAAGCTTTTAGCAGAAATAGAGAAAGACCTTTTTAGCGATGAAATAAAATAATCGTTAAGGAGGTCTTTTCTTTTGTCGTAAAAAATCAAAAGCGCTACCTTCCAAATTTAGAAACCGAATTTAAGATATGTTGCATAACGAATGTTAAAATCTAATTTACCTTTGCATAGATGCAAGTATCAGTTAGTTGTTCGCCGTCAGCTGTAAGATCTTCATTACGTAATATCCCTTCAAGCTCAAAACCTAGTTTTTCAGGGATTGCACGACTTTTCGTGTTATTACGTTCACATCGTATTTCAATCCTTCTAAATTTGAATAACTGAAATCCAAGGTTTATTAACGCACTTACTACTTCTGTCATATATCCCTTACCACTAAATTGCGTGTTAATCCAGTATCCAATCTCACATTTAGAAACCTTCCAATCAATTCCGTGAAGGCTAGCCGTTCCAATAAAATCATTCGTCTCCTTATGGTAGATAAGATAGCGAAAGCTTTCTCTTTTCAAAAAATCTATATGCGCATTTCTCAGGAGAATTTCCGTTTCTTCAACAGTAGGAATTGACTGGAATAAACACAACCATTGCTTTAATTCACTAATGGAATCTTTAATAGCTTGGTGTACTACATTCCCTTCACCAGCTTGAAGTGGTGCCCGAAGAATGAGTCTGTCTGTTTCTATTTGTAACAACGGAACATCCAATAAAATAGGATTCATATTATTTCTCCTCTCAAAAGCTAGAAAACGATAAATATATATTCCATTCATCGCTTAGAAATCCCTTTTCACATATTGAAGAAGGAATTGTTAGTTGGATAAGGAGTGATTATTTTTCTTCTGATTTTTGTCTTTTGCATAATTAGAGGTTGGTTTATATGTATGAAGGAGTTTAACGAAGTAATAGCAACTCATCCAAGTTTAGAATCCGTACTTATTCCAATTGGTGACGGAATGACGGTTTCTAAAGTGAAGAAATAATTATTATCTTACAAAAGTGTAATGTTCATGTCATGTTTTTGAATTTCTTCTTTAAAGCTTAAGCTTTAAGATAACAATATAAGAAAAAAACATGAGGTGAAGGAAATGAAAAGATATATTGCACTTTTTAGTATTTTAGTTGTATTTGCAAGCCTATTAGTTGGCTGTGATTTAAATCGTATGGGTAAAGACGAGTATTACGTTCAAATTACAGTAGATGGAAAAGAGTATAATGGTAAATCTGATAATGGTGAGCCGTATAAAGATTACCAATATAAATTAAATGGTTTTGATAAAGAAGGTAAAGAGAAAGAATTAGAATTTACTGCACAAAAAAACTTACGTAAAGATGCATTCCTACGTGTATATCATTCAGATAAAAAAGGTGTATCAGCTTGGGAAGAAGTAAAGAAAGATGAGCTTCCTGCGAAAGTGAAAGAAAAGCTAGGTGCAAAATAAGAAAGAAAAAAGGAATTGACGAACAGGGTCAATTCCTTTTTATATTCTCAAAATCCTCTTCTGAAATGACTTTCAATCCATGTCTTTTGAATAACGCAGTTGTTACCCCGTAACCAGTTTGTTTATTTCCGTTAAATTCTCCAGTGTAAATCGTAGAACTACCACAGGATGGGCTGCGTTCCTTTAAAATAATATATTCTGGATGTAAATCTTTAATTTGTTCTAACGCTTTATAAGCACCGCTCACGAAAGCTTCTGTAACATCTTCACCGTCTTTTGTCATCACTTTCGCTTTTCCATCCAAAACGTCAGCACCATTCCCACCAATAATTTCAGCTGAGGGACGAGGCGTTGGTAATCCTCCTAATACTTCAGGACAAATGAGGACTGTATCTTCTTGTTGCAGTAGTGCCTCTATTTTTGAAACGAGATTGTCATTTCCATCATACCGACAAGCGATACCACCTAAACAAGCGCTAATTACGATCATATTTTCATCTCCACTAAAAAAATATTAAATATCACGCCAATTTCTCTTCCTGCTTCTTACCTATAAATGAGGTGATAAAAATGGGAAGCTTATATAACTTAATGAAACCATATAGTGAATTTCGAAGTAAAGAAGAGTTTAATACATATCAAAAACAAGTTTTGAAGTGCTATCGATTTCAATTGAATAAAACGGATGCTACTATTATTCATTTTTTAGGAAAGTATGCAGTGAATGAGAAACAGAAAACAGTGGGAGTTGCTTGCCCGTTAATGGAGACGATTGCGACGAATGTTGGAAAAAGCATTCGTACAGTACGCCGCTCAATTGCAAAGTTAGAGGAACTAGGAATTATAAAACGTGTTGCGACAAAAGAAAGACATAAACGCGGCGGATATAGTGCGAACTTATATGTATTTCTTATATCTGCAATTGACCGCATGGATGACCGCATGAAAATGTCCGCATGTGAAAGTGAGGATCGTGCAGCTGGCTGTAGTAAAAATGTGCAAAAAAATGAGGGGGAAACAATTTTTTCTAAAAACATTCCACAAATAAAAGAGAATAGAAAAGAAACGTACGAACTTGATGAGACGTATTGCCGCCACGATATACCGAAGCCTTTTATATACGCACTTGTACCGATGACGAGTAATCCGAAGAAGATTAATATATTTTGGAGTAAGGTGGAACTTGCATATAAAAAGAGCGGGTTACTAGAGCAAGGTGTGTTACTGGAGCAAATATTAGCTGATGAAGAAGTGTATGGAAATTTCATTTGGCGAGTGAAGAGTGTTGTGAGAGCGTATAAATACGGGGAAATCCGTAAAAATGTTAAGGCGCTTTTATATAGTACAGTGCGGGATCTATTTCTAGAGGTTGGACTAGAATGGGGAGCAGCTATGAGAAGAAGTAAGGGGATACCGTTATTTGATCCGTTTAAAAAGGAGCCATGCGTATAACACATGACTCCAAGTAGTTAATCAAACTTTCTTACAACTGGAACACGAATCGCTACAAATAGTACGAAGACGATAACGGCGATTGCACCGCTTTTCATAACGGTTACGATTGGAATTCCTATTGCAAGTGCGATCGATGTGAATGCATAAGAAAGCGGGATAAAGCCCATTGATGATAGCATAAGTAAACTCATTACGCGTCCCATCATTTCTTCTTTTACTGTCGATTGAATCATCGCCATAAGCGGAACGATAGCCATTGCAATGGTAATACCGTAAAACATGCCAGCTAATAATGCTTGCCAAAGTACGGTGCTAAAGTTGATGGATAAGAAGAATACACCAGACAGTAGCATCATGATAATGCAAAATAGACCACGTCTACGATTAATATTTTTTAAACCGACAATGACAGCACCTATTGCCATTCCGCCTCCTACAGACGCTTCTAAGTAACTAAACTGAAGAGAATCACCGTGCAGAACATTTTTAACGAAAAGCGGGAAACCGACTTGCATTGGACCAATTAAAAATAAGTTTAAAAAGGCGCTGCAAAGAAGGAACGTTGAAAGGAATGGTGATTCCTTTACGTATAAAATTCCTTCTTTAATAGAAGTGAACATGCCTTTGTCTGTATTTTGCTGCTCGGGCATCGTAAATTGTATTTTTTGAACGAGTATAGCTGCGACGATCAGTAACAAAATCGTGATCGAAAAGATCGTTTCATAGTTCGTAAATTTGATAAGAATTCCGCCAAGTACAGGGCCTAAGATGACCGATGCTTGGTTTGTCATTTGTGTAAGTGAGTTTGCTTGTGTTAACCGGCTTTTTTCTACAAGCTCAGGTAAGATAGACCCGTCAGCTGACCAGAAAAAAGCATCAGCAAGTCCAAAGAATAAAGCGAATAAAGCAAATGTATATAGTGTTACATCACCTACGATGAACCATGTGAGGATGGTTGCGACAAGAATAGCACGAATAATATTAGAGTAAAACATAATGTTTTTTTTCGGGAATTTATCAGCTACAGCGCCGCCGATAATCATAAAAATAAGCCTTGGAACACTAAGAGCTACGAAAACAACACCGAGTGAAGCCTCAAGGTTTAATGTTTTTGCTATGTACCACGTTTGTGAAAAAGTAAAAAAGGCTAAAGCAAAACTTGAAAAGAGTGTAGCTGCCCAAAGAAAAAGGAAATTCGTATTTTTTAATAACGGTTTTCCGCTTCCCTCTAGAGCAGATTTATTTTGTTGTAGTTCCTCCATATTGCTTCCTTTCTATGTGACAAATTTAAACTAAAAAACCTATTAACAATCGTTTTATACAGTTTCTAATATTTCTATACTGCACTTTCTCATTGTAGACAATAATGTTGGGTTTGCACAGTGGCTATTTAACGACAAAAAAGAAGATACCAAATGGTATCTTCTTTTTTGTCGTTCAGGCTAATGCAATATAAATGTCCAATTGAACGTTGTTTGGATCTAACGCTCTTTCATCATAAAGCTCAAAGTCTGTTGTAAAAGCACGTTTGTTTTCTTTTGACCATTGCCAAATATATTCCCAAGCCTCGCAAACGACTTCAGCAACTGGTCCCTTTCTCGTTGTAAATACCGCATACGTAGCGGCAGGTATTGTTAAAGTTGTCATGTTTTCAGGTACTTCTTCGAATGAAGAAACGGGCATACCGATTGTAAATTGATATGTACCTGTTTCATCGGATTCGTAATTTGAGTAAAAAGCGAATGTTTCTTTCGTTTGTTGATTTGGTATGCGATGCATGATTTGTTGTTGGAAGTATTGGTTCCAGAGCCCGGGGATTTTTCCTTCAGTAGATGCCTCTGTTTCATTTGTCGTCGTAATTGAAACACCGATTGCTTGGAAAGCTTCTTTTTTTACGATAATGGGTTCGTTTATCATTGAAAATTCCTCCCTTCAAATTAGAACGTTTGTTCTTGTTTTAATATAACATATTTTTACATGTAACGGTTACTATTTTTCTTGAATTTAAATAATAATTAATAAACTAAAATAAGTAAAAAATGGTAAACTTCCTATTGCTTGTATAAATAGATTAATGAGTGTGTTAAGATTTTTATGTATCCTTTAACTGTTATATAAACCTATACAATAAGGGGTTTTCCTCTATAAAAAAAATGGTAGAGGTTTATATGGGTATCTGGTATATATGCTATTTTTGATAAATTAAAATAGTAATACTCTATGAGATTTGTATTGTTGAAATAGAGATTTCAATGATGCATTTTCGTAGGACGGATTGTTGCGAGTGGATATATATTGCTATGTTCCCGGCTACTAAATGAAATGGGTACTGAAATGAAGTAGACGGATAGCAAATATATAGAAAGGAGAAAAGGTAGAAAATATGAAAAAAGTGTTGAAATATTTTAATGTCTTAACGATGATCACACTTCTCCTATCCATCATATTGCCTTCACCTAGTGTTTTTGCTACAGAGATAAATAAAAAGAGCTGGGATGAGTTACAAGGAAATGATGTGAGCATTAAGGCAGAGCAAGTGAATGCTGAAATATATGGGGGAGAAGTAGCTAAGAGGGAGCACGTATTTCAATATACGATTGAAAATACGGGAGATACACCAATTCAAGAATTGATGATGAAACAAAATAATGACAATGAAATTATGTTTCTTCCTCAATCTATGAAAGTAAACGGAGAGAAGTTATCTGAAGATAAGGTAGCTGATTTCTATGTAGAGGAAAAAGATAAGGGAGGAAAGATTCTTTCTTCTAATCTTAAAATCCAAGGTTTAAAATCACACGAAAAAATGACTGTGTTAATAAAAGCTAGACGTGCACAGCATTTTAATAAAGAATACAAACAAAAGATTAGTGTGCAAAAAGATCAAGTGCAAATAGGAAACATGTCTGTAGATATTGAAGAAATGCCTTCTGAAGAAAAGGTAGAAGCGAATGCTGATGATGAGGCTGACAGTAGTAAGAAAGACATTGGGTCATCCGCTGATGCTAAAACTAAAGAAGTGGATGGAAAATTAAAAGTATCTGCAGAAGATAAAAATAAACCGGTATTAAAAACAGAGCTAGAGAAGGAAGAACAACCGGTAGCTAAAGATGAGAAGCAACCAGAAAAAGAAGCGGAAAATCAGAGCGATGCAAAAGTACAAGCTACATCAGAGAATGCTTCAAAGGTTCAAATCCAAACAGGAGATAAGCAAGGGTTTGGAGAGCCACTGTATTCTGTAATTGCTGCTGGTGATTTAGTGCAGACTGGTAATGTGACGCTCGGGCTAACAGATAATTATTATACTAGGCAAAGTGTGGGGGGAAAAGTAAATAAAAAAGCTGTAGATATTGATAATGATGATACTACATTTAATTCATCAACAGGAGCTTTTCCTAACATCCCTGCTGGAAGTAAAGTGAAAAAGGCATATTTATTTTGGACAGCAGCTATGGGGACTCCGAGTGATGCAAGGACCGATTATAGAGTTAGCGATGAAGATGTAAGACAGCCTATTAAAATGAAGATGGGAAATAAGCAATACGCTGAAGTAAGTGCTGATAGTATACGAAAAGCGGATTATTTACCGTATATTGCAAATCACTATAGCAGTGGCGCAGGATATGTTGCATTTGCTGACGTAACAAATGTAATTGCAAAACAAGGTATTTCTCAAACGGTGACAGTTGCAAATGTACCACAAATTAAATTCGAAAATGGTGGTGGCTACTACTGGGGCAACTGGAATCTTATATTAGTTTATGAAAATTATAAAGAAACCGTAAAAGATATGAAGATTTGGGAAGGTTTGGTTTCTCAAAAAAGTACAGCTTGGGCGGATATTAGTGTTAATAAAATAAACACACCGAAAGAAGGGGCTTTTAAGGCAAAATTTAGTTATTTCTCGTCACAAGGAGATCCTGCTGATCATGATGGGTATGCCTATGATTATGGAGAGTATGACTTTGGATTAGGATATCAAAAGTTAAAAAATATTAACGGTAAAGATAATGATGTTAATGACTCGTCTATGACAGAAGTACAAGTGGATGGCACTAACGAATTTGTTACAAAAAAATATCCAGGGTATGATCCAGATTGGACAAATTCATTTAGTACAGATATTCATACGTATCATCTTGAGGGACCAAATCAAGTGAAAAATGATTTAAAAGAAGGAAAAATGCGTTTTAGAGCATATGGCGGCGGCGGTGATATTTACGTATTAAACAACGCCACATTCGTCACAGAACATAATGCACCAAATCTACAAGTTGATAAAAAGGCGTTAGATAGTGCTGGAAAAGAAATTAAGGAAGTTAAAGTTGGCGAAGAAATTACGTACCAAATTGAAGTGAAGAATGATACGAAGAACAATCAAGCACCGGTATCTAATGTAAAAGGTTTTGATAAATTAGATAATCGATTAGAGTATGTTCCAGGATCAATCCAATATATTAGTGGAAGCAATAAAGGACAAAAAACAGATGATGCAAACGATGATGAAGCAGAATTTGTAAATGATCAAATTGATTTTCGTATTGGTGAAGGGGCAGATGCTACAGACGGTGGTGTTTTACAGCCTGGTGAAAGTGCCGTTATTACATTTAAGGTGAAAGTGAAAGAATCTATACAATCAGATACAACAGTAAAAAATGTCGTTGCTGTAAAGGGACAAGATAGTGTCGAGATAAAGTATGAGAGTGAAGACGATGCAAATATTACGGTTACGACTCCAAAAGAAGTTCCAGGAGAAATAGAAGCGACAAAAATAGCTTCTAATAAAACGCCGAGTTTAGGTGATGAGGTAGAGTATCGCATTACGTTTAAAAACAAGGTAAAAGATGGACGTCTAGATGTATTGACGATTGAAGATGAATTACCGAGTAGTCTTGAGTTTGTGAAAGATAGTTTGAAAGCAGAAGGTGCAAAACCAGAGCCAGTAGAGCTGAAATTTGAAAATGGTAAAGTAATTGCAAAGTATCCAGAAATTACGGATATGGAAGAAAGAAGTATCGTCTTTAAAACGAAAGTAAAAGAAACTGCAAAAATTGGTGAAGAAATTGTTAACAAAGCAATTGTTAGTGATAAAACAAATCCACCAAAGGATCTAGAAGAAAAGATTACACCACAGCATAAGGCCGGTAAAATTGATGCAAAGAAAAAAGCAACAAATAAGAAGCCGAAGCTAGGAGAAGAAGTTGAATATCAAATTAGCTTCAAAAATACGGTGGAAAACGGAAAACTAGAGGCAGTTACAATAGAAGATGAAATTCCAGCGAACTTAGAATTTGTGCAAGGCAGTGAGAGAGCTGAAGGTGCTGGACCAAAACCAGTAGAGTTAAAAGTAGAAAATGGTAAGGTAATCGCAAAATATCCAGAGATTACGGATACAAAAGAGCGAAGTATCATTTTTAAAGTGAAAGTAAAAAAAGAAGCAAAAGTAGGAGAATCAATTGTTAATAAAGCAATTGTGAGCGATCCGAATGGTCAGACTGAGCATCCAGAAGAAAAAATTACGCCGGGTTATAAAGACGGTAAAGTAGGCGTAGATAAAAGCGTAACGAATCAAACACCAAAACTAGGAGAAGAAGTGGAGTACCGCATTACATTTCATAATACGGTAGAAAACGGAAAGCTAGAAAAGGTAATGATAGAAGATACGTTACCTGAAGGTGTCGAATACGTGAAAGATAGTTTGAAAGCAGAAGGGATAAAACCAGAGCCAGTAGAGCTGAAATTTGAAAATGGCAAAGTAACTGCAACGTATCCAGAAATTACGGATATGGAAGAAAGAAGTATTGTTTTTAAAGCGAAAGTAAAAGAGACGGCAAAAGTAGGGGAAGCAATTGTAAACAAAGCAGTTGCAAAAGATCCGAAACATGATCCGGCTGATGCAAAGGTTGTTATTACACCGCAAAGTAAAAAAGGTGAAATTGCTGCTACAAAGGTAGTTAATAATGAAAAGCCGAAGCTAGGCGAAGAAATTGAATATCGAATTAGTTTTCATAATACGGTAGAGAATGGAAAACTAGCAGAGGTGCGAGTAGAAGATACAATTCCAACAGGTCTTGAATATGTAGAAAATAGTATTAAGGCTGAAGGGGAAGCACCGGGTCCAGTAGAAGTAACAGTTGAAGCTGGGGTAGTTAAAGCTAAGTATATCGATATTACGGATACGAAAGAAAGAAGTATCGTCTTTAAAGTAAAGGTGAAGGAAGAAGCAAAAGTAGGTAAAGAAATCGTCAATAAAGCAATTGTTGATGATACGAAACATCCACCGATTGAGCCGGAGGAAAGAATTACTCCGCAATATAAAGATGGAATAATTGATTCGAAGAAGACAGTAGATAATCCATCACCGAAACTAGGAGAAGAAGTGGAATACCGAATTAGCTTTAAGAACACGGTAGAAAACGGAAAACTAGAAAAGGTAAAAATAGAGGATGCAATCCCTAACGGTTTAGAGTATGTAAAAGGTAGTGAAAAGGCGGGAGGCGATAAACCGGCTCCAGTAAAGTTACAAGTGAAAGATGGAAAAGTTATCGCTGAATACGAAAATATTACGGATACGAAAGAAAGAAGTATCGCCTTTAAAGTAAAGGTGAAAGAAGAAGCGGAAGTAGGCAAGGAAATCGTCAATAAGGCAATTGTTGATGATACGAAAGGTTCAAAAGAGCCAGAAGCAAAAATTACGCCTTTACACAAAGATGGAAAAATGAAAGCAAAGAAAAGCGTAAATAAAATAGTGCCGAAGTTAGGAGAAGAAGTAGAATACCGAATTAGCTTTAAAAACACGGTAGAAAACGGAAAACTAGCAGAGGTGAAAATAGAAGATACTTTACCAGAAGGTTTAGAGTATGTAGAAAATAGTTTGAAAGCAGAAGGTGTCGGACCAAATCCAGTAGAGTTGAAAGTGGAAAACGGTAAGGTACTGGCGAAGTATCCAGAGATTACGGATACAGAAGAAAGAAGTATCGTTTTTAAAGTGAAAGTAAAAGAAGAAGTAAAAGTCGGCGAAAAAATCGTCAATAAAGCAAGTATTGATGATACAAAAAACAAACCAGAAACACCAAAAGCAGAAATTACTCCGCAGCATAAAGACGGAAAAGTTGAAGCAAAAAAAGTAGTAAATAACCCATCACCGAAGTTAGGAGAAGAAGTAGAATACCGAATTAGCTTTAAAAACACGGTAGAAAACGGAAAACTAGCAGAGGTGAAAATAGAAGATAATTTACCGAATGGATTAGAGTATGTGAAAGAAAGTGTGAAAGCAGAAGGAGCTAAGCCAGAGCCGGTAGAACTGCAAGTGAAAGATGGAAAAGTAATTGCCAAATATCCAGAGATTAAGGATACAGAAGAAAGAAGTATCGTCTTTAAAGCAAAAGTAAAAGAAGACTTCAAAGTTGGTGAAGGTATTGTCAATAAAGTAGTTGTTGATGATATGAAAGATCCAATAACCTCGGAAGTAACGATTATGCCAGAATATAAAGACGGTAAGCTGAAAGCAGAGAAGGTTGTAAATAATAAGAAGCCGAAGTTAGGGGAAGAAGTAGAGTACCGAATTAGTTTTAAAAATACGGTAGAAAACGGGAAGCTAACTGAGGTTAAAGTAGAAGATGAAATTCCAGCTGGATTAGAGTATGTGGAGAACAGTGTGAAAGCAGAAGGTTCTAAACCGGGTCCAGTAGAACTGAAAGTGGAAAACGGCAAGGTAATGGCAAAGTATCCAGCAATTACAGATACAAAAGAAAGAAGCATTGCCTTTAAAGTGAAGGTAAAAGAAGAAGCAGAAATCGGTAAGGAAATTGTCAATAAGGCAATCGTAGTAGATACAACACATGAGCCAGAAAAGCCTCATGTGGCAATTACGCCACAATATAAAGACGGCAAGATTGTTGCCCAGAAATTGGCGAATAACCATAAACCGAAACTAGGAGAAGAAGTAGAATACCGAATTAGTTTTAAAAACACGGTAGAAAACGGAAAATTAGCAGAGGTAAATATAAAGGATACATTACCAAATGGTTTAGAGTATGTAGAAGGTAGCATCACGGCAGAAGGTTCTAAACCGAAACCAGTAGAGCTACAGGTGAAAAATAATGAGGTAATGGCAAAATACCCAGCAATTACAGATACAGAGGAAAGAAGCATTGTCTTTAAAGCGAAGGTAAAAGAAAGCGTAAAAGCGGGAGAAGAAATTGTAAATGAAGCGATTGTGGATGATACAAAGAATCTGCCAGAAGAGCCTTACGTACCGATTACACCGCAATATAAAGATGGAAAAATTGAGGCGAGAAAAGAAGTAAGTAATCATGAACCGAAGCTAGGCGAGGAAATCGAATATCGAATTACTTTTAATAATACGGTGAAGGATGGAAAGCTAGCAGAGGTAAAGATAGAGGATGAAATTCCAGCTGGATTAGAGTTTGTACAAGGAAGCGAAAAGGCTGAAGGTGAAGAGCCAAAACCAGTAGAGTTGGAAGTAGAAAATGGTAAGGTAACGGCAAAGTATTCAGAGATTATGGATACGAAAGAAAGAAGTATTGTCTTTAAAGTGAAGGTGAAAGATTCAGTTGCAATAGGCAAGGGTATTACAAATAAAGCGATTATTCATGTGGATGATCCGAAACATCCTATAACTGAACCGACAGCTAGAATTACACCACAATATAAAGATGGTAAAATTACAGCTCATAAAAAAGTAAATAATCATAAACCGAAGCTAGGGGAAGAAATCGAATACCGCATTTCATTTAGTAATACGGTGAAAGATGGAAAGCTAGCAGAGGTGAAGATAGAAGATGAAATTCCGTCTGGTTTAGAATTTGTGAAGGGTAGTCTAAAAGCAGAAGGGGATAAGCCTGGGCCAGTAGAGTTGAAAGAAGAAGCTGGTAAAATTATTGCAAAGTATGAAAATATTACTGATATGAAAGAAAGAAACATTATCTTTAAAGTGAAAGTGAAAGATGATGTCGAAGTGGACAAAGCAATTGTGAATAAAGCGGTTGTGGATGATTCACAAAATCCAGTAGAGCAACCAGAAGTAGATATTACACCGGAGTATAAAGACGGTAAAGTTAAAGCTGATAAAAAGGTAAGTAAAAAAGATCCAAAGCTAGGAGAAGAAGTAGAGTACCGAATTAGTTTTAAAAATACGGTAGAAAACGGAAAACTAGCAGAGGTGAAAATTGAGGATCAATTACCAACTGGTTTAGAGTATGTGAAGGATAGTTTAAAAGCAGAAGGTAATGAACCGAATCCAGTAGAGTTAAAAGAAGAAGCTGGTAAAATTACAGCGAAGTATGAGAATATCACTGATACAGCGGAGCGTAGTGTTAGATTTAAGGTGAAAGTAACGGAAGCAGCAAAGGTCGGTAAGACAATCGTGAATAAAGCGATTGTGGATGATAATAATCCGAAGAATCCGCCGCAAAAACCAGAAGCGATTATTACACCGGAGTATAAAGACGGTAAACTAAAAGCTGAGAAAACAGTAAATAATCTAACTCCGAAATTAGGAGAAGAAGTAGAATATCGAATTACATTCCGTAACGTAGTTGAACATGGAAAAGTAGCGAAGGTGAAGATTAAGGATGAATTACCAAATGGCTTAGAGTTTGTAGAAGGTAGTGAAAGAGCTGAGGGAGAGCATCCGAAACCGTCGCATGTAAAAGTGAAAAACGGAATCGTCCTTGCAGAGTATCCCGAAATTGTGGATACGAAAGAAAGAAGTATCGTCTTTAAAGTTAAAGTAAAAGACAAAGCTAAAATAGGCGAGGAAATTGTGAACAAGGCGGTTGTGGAAGATACAATACATCCACCGGAGCAACCGAATATCGCTATTAAGCCTCAATATAAAGATGGTGCATTACAAGCAGAAAAAACAGTAAGTAATCATGAACCGAAGTTAGGAGAAGAAGTAGAATATCGAATTAGCTTTGAAAATACGATAGAGAACGGAAAACTAACTGAGGTAAAGGTAGAAGATGAAATTCCAGCTGGTTTAGAATACGTACAAGATAGCATAAAGTCGGATGGGCCGGAACCGAATCCAGTAGAACTTCATGTTGAGAATGGAAAAGTAACAGCAAAGTATCCTGAAATTACAGATACGAAAAAAAGAAGCATCATCTTTAAAGTGCGAGTGCAAGAAGCGGTACAAGTAGGAAAAGAGATTATAAACAAGGCGATTGTGGATGATAATAATAAGGCGACTCCGCCAGTTGAGTCACTTATACCAATTACGCCGCAATTTAAAGACGGAAAACTAGAGGCAAGGAAAGAAGTAAGTAATCATGAACCGAAGCTAGGAGACGAAATTGAATATCGAATTACTTTTAACGGCACAGTAGATGGCGGGAAGTTAGTTGATGTGAAAATTGAAGATGAAATCCCAGCTGGTTTAGAATATGTGAAAGATAGTTTGGAGGCTGTAGGTGACAAGCCTGCACCAACAGAGCTTACCGTAAAGAACGGAAAAGTAATAGTGAGGTATCCAGATATTATGGATACGAAAGAAAGAAGCATTGTCTTTAAAGTGAAGGTAAAAGAAACAGTAAAAGTTGGAGGAGAAATAACAAATAAAGCGATTATTCATGTGGATGATCCGAACCACCCAGTTATGGAACCGACAGCGACAATAAAGCCAGAATATAAAGATGGTAAGTTAAAAGCAACGAAGACAGTAAGTAATAAAGAACCGAAGCTAGGAGAAGAAATCGAATACCGAATTAGCTTTGAAAATACGGTAGAGAACGGAAAATTAACCGTGGTAAAGATAGAAGATGAAATTCCAGCCGGTTTAGAATACGTGCAAGATAGTCTTAGATTTGAAGGCGCTGAGCCAAATCCAATAGAATTAAAAATGGAGTTTGGAAAAGTAATTGCGAAATATCTAGACATTACGGATACAAAAGAACGTAGTATTATTTTTAAAGCGAAGGTAAAAGAAACATTTGAAATCGGTGAGGAAATTGTGAATAAAGCGATTGTGGAAGGTACAACAAATCAACCGCTTGAACCGACAGTTTCCATTAAACCGAAGAAACCAGAAGTGGATCCGGAAGAGCCGAAGAAACCAGAAGTGGATCCGGAAGAACCGAAGAAACCAGAAGTGGACCCGGAAGAGCCGAAGAAACCAGAAGTGGATCCGGAAGAACCGAAGAAACCAGAAGTGGACCCGGAAGAGCCGAAGAAACCGGAAGTGGACCCGGAAGAGCCGAAGAAACCGGAAGTGGACCCGGAAGAGCCGAAGAAACCGGAAGTGGACCCGGAAGAG
>NZ_VEDW01000005.1:548012-548082 GCF_007678085.1 Bacillus cereus
AGCCGAAGAAACCAGAAGTGGATCCGGAAGAACCGAAGAAACCAGAAGTGGACCCGGAACAGCCGAAGAA
>NZ_VEDW01000005.1:548176-577379 GCF_007678085.1 Bacillus cereus
AAGAGCCGAAGAAACCAGAAGTGGATCCGGAAGAACCGAAGAAACCAGAAGTGGACCCGGAAGAGCCGAAGAAACCAGAAGTGAAACCGGAGAACCCAGAAGTAAGACTAGAAAAATTAATTAAAGAGCCACAAGTAAAAGTAGAAAGAGAATTACCGAAAACTGGAGTAGCGTCTCCATGGATGATGTCAGTTGGCGCGGGAATTTCATTCTTAGTTGGCGGAGTATTATTCATATTAGGTAGAAGAAGAAAACAGTAACTCTAAAAGCACAATGAGTTCGATCATGTATCGGATTCATTGTGCTTTCGTTTTCTGATATATACAGAAAAGCTCCTTCCATACGTGGAAGGAGCTTTATTTTTACATATTAAAACATACTTGAGCTGTGCATTGGTTGAAGTTTTGCGTTTGGATCGAAGTAAGCTTTTGCATTGTTTACTGCTGTAGGTGCTTCACCGAAGCCGCAAGCAATGAGTTTTACTTTTCCTTCATATGTACAAATGTCACCAGCCGCATAAATGCCAGGAATATTTGTTTCCATTTTTGAGTTCACGAGAATGCTGTTTTTTTGTATATCTAAGCCCCAGTTTTTAATTGGCCCAAGGGAAGAAACGAAGCCGTAGTTTACGATTACGTCATCAACATCGATGATAATTTTTTCTTCCGTTTTTACATGCTGAAGAACGACTTGTTCAATTTTGTCATCACCAATGAGTTCTACGGGAACGTACGGTGTACTTACTTCTGCACGAGAATTTATTAAGCTTTCTACGCTATGTTCATGCGCACGGAATTTATCACGGCGATGAACGATTGTAACTTTGTCAGCAATCGGCTCTAACATCATTGTCCAATCAACCGCTGAATCGCCGCCGCCAAATACTACGACGCGCTTACCAGCAAATTTATTCATATCATCAACGAAATAATGTAAGTTTTTCTTTTCATACTTTGCTGTACCTTCTAATTCTAAACGGCGTGGTTGGAAAGCACCATTGCCAGCAGTAATAATAACTGATTTAGAATAGTGAGTTTGCTTATTCGTAACAAGTTTAAATATACCGTCAGCTTGTTTCTCAAGCGTATCAACAGCTTCTTCTAAACAAACGGTTGGGTCAAATTTCTTCATTTGCTCTTTTAAGTTATCAACTAACTCTTGTGCGCGCACTTTTGGGAATCCAGCTACATCATAAATGTATTTTTCAGGGTAGAGTGCGGATAATTGTCCGCCAAGTTGAGGTAAGCTTTCAATGATTTTTACACTTGCTTGTCTCATACCGCCATAAAATGCTGTGAACAGTCCTGTCGGACCACCACCAATAATTGTTATGTCGTAAACTTTTTGATTTTCTGCCACTTTCATTCCCCCTATAGATGGAATTTTGATATTGATTTCATATATTGTTCATATGTACACGAAAATCCTGCAAATGATGACACTTTCAAATAAATGATAGCATATTTGAGTTCATAATACTTCTGAAAACGACTGAATTGTGTGTAAGTTTTCGCATAGATGCGTTTTTAATCGTATAAAATATGGTGAAAGGAAAATACATGAAAAAAAGGCTGAAAAACCCTTGAAAACGCTATGTTATTTTAAAATATTGATAATTCTCCAGACGCTTGAATTCTGGAATAAAACCGACTAATATAGGGAAGTATTATGTTAAATTTCTATGACAAAATTCGTACGATTTTTTGACTGCGTTTTGTTATGATATAGAATGTGATAAATTCCACATTCTTGACAAATAGAGTTTTTAGTACTTGGTATTATTTTTCATTACTATTATATAAAGAAAAGGGTTGTGATTTGGTGAAGACTCCAAAAATCGTAGTTTTAGGTGCAGGTTATGGCGGGATGATTACGACTGTTCGTCTGCAAAAAGCATTATCTGTAAATGAAGCTGAAATTACGTTAGTAAACAACAACAGCTATCACTACCAAGCGACTTGGTTACATGAGAGCGCAGCTGGTACATTACAAGATGAAAAAATCTGTCTAGATATTCAAGACGTTATTGATACAAATAAAGTAAACTTTGTACAAGACACAGTAGTAGAAATTAAAGCTGCTGAAAAACGCATTATCTTAAAAAATGGCGAGTTAGAGTATGACTACTTAGTAATCGGTCTTGGTTTCGAATCAGAGACATTCGGAATTACAGGATTAAAAGAGCATGCATTCTCAATCGCTAACATTAATGCAACTCGTGAAATTCGTGAGCATATGGAAGCTAGTTTCGCTAAATATGCAACTGAACAACGCGATGAGCTAGTAACAATCGTTGTTGGTGGTGCTGGATTTACTGGTATCGAATACGTAGGTGAGCTTGCAAACCGTGTTCCTGAACTTTGCAAAGAGTACAATGTACCACGTGAAAAAGCACGTATTATCTGTGTAGAAGCTGCTCCAACAGCACTTCCAGGTTTCGATCCAGCATTAGTAGAATACGCTGTAAAACAACTTGAGAAAAAAGGTGTAGAATTCCGCATCGGTACAGCAATTAAAGAAGCAACTGAAGAAGGTATTATCGTTGCAAATGGCGATGATACTGAATTAATTAAGTCTGAAACAGTAGTTTGGGCTGCAGGTGTTCGTGGTAACGGTATTGTAGAAGAGTCTGGCTTTGAAGCAATGCGCGGACGTGTAAAAGTTGATGAGTACATGCATGCTCCAGGATACGAAGAGGTATTCATGGTTGGTGACGCAGCGTTAATCATTAACGAAGAAATTAACCGTCCATACCCACCAACAGCACAAATCGCAATTCAACAAGGTTACAACATTGCACATAACTTAACTGTGTTAGTTCGCGGCAAGGGCGAAATGAAGAAATTCGCATTCGATAATAAAGGATCTGTATGTTCTTTAGGTCATGACGATGCAATGGGTGTTGTTATGGGCAAAAAGTTAACAGGTTGGAAAGCTTCCTTCATGAAGAAAGTTATCGATAACCGTTACCTATTCTTATTAGGTGGACCTTTATTAGTTCTTAAAAAAGGTAAATTAAAGTTCTTTTAATATATAGTAGAAAAAGCAGAAACGGCTAAGAGCTGTTTCTGCTTTTTTCATTTCAAAAATATAGTATAATATATATAAGAGAAAGAATATTCTGTCTGTTCTAGTGGAGGAGGGTATTACATCATGGAGAAACGAGGGAAGGTGTGGCTAGCTGTCAGTGGGTTAGTTGCTACAAAAGATGGCAGGTGGCTATTCGTTAAGAAGAAATACAGTGGATTAAAGGGGAAATGGTCTTTACCGGCTGGTTTTGTAAATGAAGGTGAGACGGTTGATGAAGCTGTGAAACGTGAAGTGTTAGAAGAGACAGGCATTGTCGCTCATGTGAAAGGGATCATTGGTGTTCGATCGGGTGTGATTCGCAATGAGATTAGTGATAATATGATTATTTTCCTTTTGGAGCCTGAAGGAGAGAGCATTATTGTACAGGAGAAGGAATTGTCTGAAGTAGCATTTCTGCATCCAGATACGATTGCGGACGATCCAAATACGTCTTTACTTATTAAATATTTGTTTGAAGGAAGATCAGAACTACATCTTGAAATGAACAAAACATTAGATCCAGGAGAGCAATTTGGTTATACGGCCTATCACGTATTTACGGCGCATACAAAGGAGAGGGAGAAAGAGTGAGTATACCGGTACTACTTATTTCAATGATGTTATTTTTCATTTTGTTTTTTGGAATTGGATTTTTACTCAACATGATATTGCGAGCGACATGGGTAATGGTTATTGTATATCCGATTGTTTGTATGCTTATTATTAATAAGGCAAGTATGTGGGATTACTTTTCAAAGCCGAAAGAAACCTTCTCTTCATTTGGAACAAGTGTATCGCATTTAGGACAAGCGGATGTGTTTATTTTATCTACTGGATTAGTAGGTGCTGCATTAGCAGGAATTGTAATTAAGAAACTCCGAAAAAGCGGATATCAAATGTTTTAATCTCCAATTCATTTGGAGATTATTTTTTTGCATATTCCTTCATCGTATAGGGAATGATTAACGATGAAGGAGTGTGGAATATAAAAATGTTAAAACGATATTGTATTCGCATTATGATGACTTGTTTACTTGTATCCGCATTATGCGTAACATGGAATGCTTTCACAGGAGTTTCTTTATTAGAGATTGTAAAGAAATATGAGGGAACGAGTGCAAAAGAAGTACATGCAGCAGAAGTTAAGAAAAATGTTGCTCCGAGTAAAGAAGTGATAAATGCTTTAGAGCAGGCGAAAGACTGGTCTAAATATCGTTCAATTGAAATGACTGCAACAGGTTATACGTCAGGAATTGAGTCAACTGGTAAGAGGCCGGGGCATCCGGAGTATGGTATTACATATTCAGGTGTTAAGGTAAAAAGGGATTTATATTCCACAATCGCAGCGGACTTACGCGTATTCCCAATTGGAACAATTTTATTCGTACCAGGTTATGGATATGGTGTAGTAGCTGATAAGGGCGGTGCAATAAAAGGAAACCGCCTTGATTTATATTATGATACGGTGAAAGATGTTTATAGCCAATGGGGTAAGAAAAAAGTAAATGTGTATGTAGTGAAAGTTGGAGATGGTAAGTTTTCAGAGGAAGAGTTAACGATGTTAAATCAAGACGAAACGATGCAAGTGTTTCGCGGTCAATATTTAAAACAAAGATAGTCTAGTGGTAATTACGCTAGACTTTTTTTATTTCATAATAGAGGTAAGAGTAGAAGTTGGAATTGTCGCATTTTACCGAAAATAAAGTTATAATAAGGGTAGAGTAGAGAAATTTAGGGGGTCTGAACATGTTTCAAGTACAAAAAGAATTAGCAAGCCATGAAGCGGTAATTGTTGCCTTATTTGAAGAAGAGAAAACGAGTAGTTTTGTACAAGAACTGGACAAAGCGTTTGAAGGACAATTACAAGTTTTATTAGAAGAGAAAGAACTTTCTACTAAGAAGAAAGTTATTTCAAAAGTACATAGTTTAGGAAAAACAAATGTGAAACGTTATTATTTCGTTGGTTTAGGTAAGAAAGAGTCTTACACGACAGAAACGTTGCGTGCTGCTCTTGGTAAGGCGTTTAAAACGTTACAGGCAGCAAAAGTACAAGATGCAGCAATCTTACTTGATTCTTTCGTAACAGAGAAATTAGATGCGATTGATGTAGCTCATATTGCAGCAGAAGTACAAGGTCTTGGTACATATGAGTTACAAACGTATAAATCAGATAAAAAGGATCGTGTGGAACTAGAGAAGTTCACGGCTATTACAGCAGAAGATGCACAAGAAATTGAAGCTGCATTAACAGTTGGTTACGTCCATGGACGTGCAACAAATTCAGCTCGTACACTTGTAAATATGCCACCTAACGTATTAACAGCAACAAAGCTTGCTGAGTATGCTATTGAGTTAGCGGAAAAGTATGATATGGATTATAAAGTTCTTGAGAAAGAAGAGATGGAAGAGCTTGGTATGGGTGCGTTACTTGCAGTAAACCAAGGTAGTACAGAGCCACCAAAAATGATCGCTCTTATTTATAAAGGAAAAGAAGAGTGGACAGATGTCATCGGATTCGTTGGAAAAGGAATCACATACGATACAGGTGGTTATTCTTTAAAACCACGTGAAGGCATGGTCGGTATGAAAGGTGATATGGGCGGTGCTGCTGCTGTATTAGGTGCGATGGAAATTATCGGTGAACTTCGCCCAGAGCAAAATGTGATTGCTGTTATTCCATCAACTGATAACGTTGTAAGTGGTACAGCATTTAAGCCAGACGATGTAATCACATCTATGAGCGGAAAAACAATTGAAGTATTAAATACAGATGCAGAAGGTCGCCTAGCATTAGCAGACGGTATTACGTATGCGAAAAAATTAGGTGCAAACTATTTGATTGATGTTGCGACATTAACAGGTGGTGTAATTGTTGCACTTGGAAATCATACGACAGGCGCAATGACAAACAATGAAGATTTGTTTGAGCAAGTGCTAGAGGCGTCTATGGAAACAGATGAATCAATTTGGCAATTACCGATTTTTGATCGTGATAAAGAACGCGTTCGAAACAGTAAGTTTGCTGATTTAAATAACTCACCAGGCCGCGAAGGACATGCGGTTATGGCAGGTACATTCCTAGGTGAATTCGCTGAAGAAACACCGTGGGTACACTTAGACATCGCTGGAACATCTGAAACATCAGGAGCGCATGATTTAGGGCCAGCTGGAGCAACGGGTGCAATGGTACGTACACTTGCAACACTTGTTGAACGTTTCGGAGAAGAATAAGATCATAAGAGAAGGCTGTTCCAATATTTTGGAACAGCTTTTTTTTATTGGTATGACTATGGTTGTCTTCTCACACAGTAACTCGTTTCATTTTATCCTGCATGAATGGGCAGTAAGACCCCCACTTCAAAATTCAGCGAGAGCGAAGAAGTTAGGTGGGAATCAACTGCCCATAAAAGCCCAATTGGTGAGGGCTGATTAAAGTTTCACTTTACAAAGAAACCGTATATAACGTCCCATTTAAAGCGAATGAAGTGCGACCTGTTTCTTCAGAGACAACTAAAATAAGTGCATCGCTTTTTTCTGATAAGCCAATTGCAGCTCTGTGACGTGTTCCTAGCTCAGGGTCAACTTCTGTACTTTTTGTTAACGGAAGAATATTAGCAGCTGAAACAATATGATTATTTTTAACGAGAACGGCTCCGTCATGAAGAGGGTTACCTGGATAGAAAATGGATTCAAGTAACGGTGAGGTTAAATGAGCATGTAATGTTGTTCCAGTTTGAAGGAGAGAGTCAAGCGGCTCGTTTCTTTCCACAACAATAAGAGCCCCGTGTTTTCGGGCGCTTAAATGTTGGACAGTTGCTGTAATAGAATGTGAGCTTTCCGTATAAGGTGATAAATACGCTTGAATGTAGTATGTAGCTGCCAATGTTTGTACGTTTGCTAACATATGATGAATATCTTCCATTTTGCACAAAATACATTCATCTTCTTTATCAATTGCTTGCCTCATAATTGATAATTCTTTCTCAGCAATTTCAATCATTTGCTTTGTTTGTATTTTGAGCTCTTCTGACAGGCCCCATTCTTGCATAATCTTCATTCCCTTTAGTGGAGTATTTAACCATAGTGTATACAAATATTCCTAGTAAAATCCTGTTAGATTGTAAAAAATATTGAGATACAGGTTGTTTTTTTCATATAATAAAGGTATGACAAGTGAGAGGAGATAGAAGTATGAACTGGAAACAAGAATTTAGTCGCTGGCTTTCATATGCAGAGTTAGACGCAGAACTAAAAGAACAGTTAGAAAACATGAAGCAAGATGAGAAGAAAATTGAGGACAGCTTTTATAAAAATCTAGAATTTGGCACAGGTGGTATGCGTGGTGAACTTGGTGCTGGTACGAACCGTTTAAACGTATATACAGTTCGTAAAGCGACACAAGGATTAGCAAAGTTTATTGAAAAATTAGGTGAAGAAGCGAAAAAACGCGGTGTTGTTGTTGCGTACGATTCTCGTCATAAATCACCTGAATTCGCAATGGAAGTAGCTGCTACACTTGGTGCACACGGTATTACAACATATGTGTTTGAAAGCTTACGTCCAACGCCAGTGCTTTCTTTCGCAGTTCGTCATTTACATACAGTAAGTGGAATCGTTCTTACGGCAAGCCATAATCCGCCAGAATATAATGGTTATAAAGTATACGGTGAAGATGGTGGGCAGTTGCCTCCAAAAGAAGCTGATGAGTTAATTAGCTATGTAAATGCAGTAGAGGATGAGTTAACAGTTGAGGTTGCTAATGTGGAGCAATTAAAAGCTGATGGTTTATTACATATTATTGGACAAGAAGTAGATGATGCATATGCTGCAGAATTGAACAATGTCATTATTAATAAAGAAATGGTACAAAATGTTGGGAAAGACTTAAAAATCGTCTTTACACCATTACACGGAACATCAAATATTTCTGTACGCCGTGGTTTAGAAGAAGTTGGATTTACAGATGTAACAGTTGTAAAAGAGCAAGAGTTACCAGATCCGAACTTCTCTACAGTGAAATCACCGAACCCAGAAGAGCATGCAGCGTTTGAGTATGCAATTCGTGACGGTGAAAAGGTAGGCGCAGATGTGTTAATCGCAACGGATCCTGACGCAGACCGCCTTGGCGTAGCAGTTCGTAACCACGATGGTGAGTTCCAAGTATTAACTGGTAACCAAACAGGTGCATTAATGCTTGATTACTTATTATCTCAAAAGAAAGAAAATGGAACACTTCCAGAGAACGGTGTTGTATTAAAAACAATCGTAACGTCTGAAATTGGCCGTACAATCGCGAAAGCATACGGTTTAGATACAGTTGATACGTTAACTGGATTTAAATTTATCGGTGAGAAAATTAGACAGTATGAAGAAAGCGGACAATACGAATTCCAATTCGGTTATGAGGAAAGCTATGGTTATTTAATCCGTCCATTCTGCCGTGATAAAGATGCAGTACAATCTGTTCTATTTGCATGTGAAGTAGCTGCATACTACAAATCACAAGGTAAAACGTTATACGATGGTCTATTAGAAGTATTTGCGAAGTACGGTTTCTTCCGTGAAGATCTTGTATCGTTAACGCTAAAAGGAAAAGATGGAGCGGAACAAATTCAAGAGATGATGGCAAAATTCCGTGAAAATCCTCCGAAAGAAGTAGCAGGCTTAACAGTTGTAGCAGTTGAAGACTATAAAGCGAGCATCGTTACATCTTTACAAGATGGACATAAAGAAGAGATTCACTTACCGAAATCAAATGTGTTAAAATATCAATTAGAAGATGGTTCTTGGTTCTGCTTACGTCCATCTGGAACTGAGCCGAAGATCAAATTCTACTTTGGTGTACAAGATAGTTCTTTACAAAATAGTGAACAAAAGTTACTTACTATTAAAGAAGATATTATGAATCGTTTATAATATAAAGTAATTTTAAGTAGTAAGGAATAAAAGGGAGTGAAACCTCCCTTTTATTCTATGTAAGGAAATAATCGTTATTGATTCTGACAGAAGAGAGGGTATTTTGTGATGAAAAGAGTAAGAAAAGCGATAATCCCAGCAGCTGGATTAGGAACACGTTTTTTACCAGCTACAAAAGCAATGCCAAAAGAAATGTTACCGATAGTAGATAAACCAACTATCCAATACATTGTAGAAGAAGCAGTAAAATCAGGAATCGAAGATATTATTATCGTTACTGGTAAAACGAAGCGTTCTATTGAAGATCATTTTGATAATGCATTTGAGTTAGAGCAAAACTTATTAGAAAAGAAAAAGTATGAGTTACTTGAAAAAGTACAGGCTTCTTCAAAAATGGTAGACATTCACTATATCCGTCAAAAAGAACCAAAAGGATTAGGACACGCTGTTTGGTGTGCACGTAAATTCATTGGTGATGAGCCGTTTGCTGTTTTATTAGGTGACGATATCGTTCAAGCTGAAAAACCATGTTTACGTCAATTAATTGAAGAATATGATAAAACGCTTTCTTCTGTTATTGGTGTACAAACGGTTCCAGAAGATGAAACACACCGTTATGGAATTATCGACCCATTAGAGCAAGAAGGCCGTCGTTACCAAGTTCGTAATTTCGTTGAGAAACCAGCGGCAGGTACAGCACCTTCAAACTTAGCAATTATGGGACGTTACGTTTTAACACCTGAAATCTTCATGTTCTTAGAACAGCAACATGTTGGTGCTGGTGGCGAAATTCAGTTAACAGATGCAATCCAAAACTTAAACGAAATTCAACGTGTATTCGCTTACGATTTCGAAGGAACGCGCTACGATGTAGGTGAAAAGTTAGGATTCGTTCAAACGACAATTGAAATGGCTCTGCAACACCCAGAATTACGTGATGACATGGTTACGATGATGCAGAAAATTTTAGACAAACACACGAATCAAGAGTCTTAATATAAAAAAAGAGTTATCTCAGTGTACTGAAATAACTCTTTTTTATTATGAAATCGTCGAATGAGAATGCTGATAAGCGGAACGACGTACAGCATAGTATATGCGAGGTGCGATAATAGCACCGATAATTGTAAATACAATATCTTTTACTGCGAACCACATCATAATCATCCAAGCCGCTTTATAGCTCATATTACCACCCATGAAGAAATTGACTGCCCCGTACATATAAGTAGTACCGATAATATAAGTTAAAATGATTCCTGTGAAAGAGGCAATTGAAAAAGTACTGAATGTTGGCTTTTCCTTTTGTTCTACGAGTTTTCCTGATACGTAAGCAACGATAATAAATGCGATAATAAAACCACCAGTAGGATCTAACAGTGCTCCAAATCCAGCTTTGAAGTTAGCGAAGATTGGCGCACCTGCTAATCCAACAAGCATATAAACCGTCATTGATAATGCGCCAAGTCTACTTCCAAGAAGAAGCCCTGCTAAAATTGCGAAAAATGGTTGCATAGATAATGGGATGCCCGCTACTTGCAGGAATGGTGCCCAAGATACAATATTTGCACCAATGGCCATAAGAGCAACGAACATGGCAGCTAATGCTAAATCTAAAACATGAAATCTTCTCATAATGTTAACCTCCTGTTGTTTTTAGGTTAACATTATCGTAGCGAAAATATTTACTTGTTGTCAATTAAAATATTTTGATAAGAAGGGTTCAAATAGTCTCTTAGCAACGTATACGGAATACGAAATTGTGGAATTCCGCTTGAATAAGGAGCAATCTCATATAAAGGGAAATAAATGACGAGATTGTCCGGTTCTAAAAAGAAGTGAAACTTTTTCGTGCTCATGACCTTTTCAGTTGCATCGGGAAAATAAATACTTTCATTTTGTTTAATTTGTCTTACGATCTCAGCGCGTATTACTTCTTTATATTTATCTTCTTGTTGAAATAAATCGTCTAAGTGTAGTAACTTTTTTTCATTTAAATCAAATGTGTTTGCCTTCCACGTATAAAGACCGTGTGCTCCGCCTGTATATTGATAGTAATTCAAATATAGGCTGAGAAACGGTGATTTATTTAAGGAGACTTTATAATCAACATTCGCCACGTACGGATGAAATGGTGTACTAGATCCTTCTGTTTCTTTATAATATTTTTTTGCGTCTTTTTCTAATTTGGTTTTAAATTTATCAGTAGACTTTTTGTAATAGAAATTGAGCTTATTTTGAAATTTAGAATCGGAAAAATTGTGAAACGAAGGTCTGTTAATTTGATATTCTATATAAGGTTTCTTACCTTTTTGTGTTACAGTCTGAACATCGATTGTCAGGTTGGATGCTTTGGCTGCTAGTGCACAATTTGGTACAATAGTCAGCAAGGAGAACATAAGCAGTAATATACAAAATTTCTGTTTCATTTAGGTGAAACCTCCTTATTTAAGTGTTATAAGTAGTTTGAAAATAAATAGGTAAAATTATACATTTAATTACAGTAAGAGAAGGGGGAAACGATATGGCAAAAACTTTAATGGATTCACTTGGAATTGAGTTGTTAGAGATGACAGAAGATAAGGTGGTTGCTACGATGCCTGTTGATGAGCGTACGCATCAGCCGTTTGGTTTTTTACACGGTGGTGCATCTCTTGCATTAGCAGAAACAGTAGCAAGTGTTGGTTCATACAATTTAATTGATCAAGAGAAATGCATCTGTTTCGGTCTGGAAATTAATGCGAATCACATTCGCTCAAAGAAAGATGGAATTGTAACAGCAATCGGAACACCGATACATAGGGGACATTCAACGATGGTTTGGGATGTGCGTATCATTGATGAGAATGATGACTTACTATGTATATCAAGATGTACAGTAGCAATTAAAGAAAAACGTGAAAAGTAAAAAGAGGCGCTCTCATGAGCTGCCTCTTTTTTATAATTAGAACTGGATTTTCTTCTCTAAGAAACCTTTTAGTTCGCTAATTGGCATACGAACTTGTTCCATTGTGTCACGGTCACGTACTGTAACAGCTTTGTCTTCAACTGAGTCGAAGTCGTAAGTGATACAGAATGGTGTACCGATTTCGTCTTGGCGACGGTAACGTTTACCGATAGAACCAGTTTCGTCAAAGTCTACCATGAAGTCTTTAGCTAGTTCTGCGAATACTTCAGTAGCACCTTCAGATAGCTTTTTAGATAATGGTAAGATAGCTGCTTTGTATGGTGCTAAAGCAGGGTGGAAACGAAGAACTGTACGAGAATCATTTTCTAATTGCTCTTCTTCATATGCATCACATAAGAATGCTAATGTTACGCGGTCAGCACCTAAAGATGGCTCGATGCAGTACGGTACGTAACGCTCATTCGTTTGTGGATCGATATAGTTAAAGTCTTCGTTAGAGTGTTCCATGTGACGTTTTAAATCGAAGTCTGTACGAGATGCTACGCCCCATAGTTCGCCCCAACCGAATGGGAATCTGAATTCAATATCAGTTGTTGCGTTACTGTAGTGAGATAATTCCTCTTCACCGTGGTCACGAAGACGCATGCTTTCTTCTGTCATACCAAGTGAAAGTAACCAGTTCTTACAAGTTTCACGCCAGAATGCGAACCACTCTAAATCTTCACCAGGCTTACAGAAGAATTCAAGTTCCATTTGTTCGAATTCACGTGTACGGAATGTGAAGTTACCAGGCGTGATTTCGTTACGGAAGCTCTTACCGATTTGGCCAATACCAAATGGAAGCTTTTTACGCATAGAGCGTTGTACGTTTTTGAAGTTTACGAAAATACCTTGTGCTGTTTCAGGACGAAGGAAG
Organism: Bacillus cereus; assembly: GCF_007678085.1. GTDB lineage: Bacteria > Bacillota > Bacilli > Bacillales > Bacillaceae_G > Bacillus_A > Bacillus_A cereus_BE. Next base: position 560,986 of record NZ_VEDW01000005.1, read on the forward strand.
ATTTCGTTTGTGCTAGACTCTGTAACACCTTGGAATGTTTTGAACATTAAGTTGAACTGACGAATTTCAGTGAATTCTTGGCTACCACAATCAGGACATTTTACTTCATGTTCTTTCATTAAATCAGCCATTTGGTCGAAAGTAAGACCGTCAACAACCATTTCAATGCCTTTTGCATCTAATGCATCTTCAATTAATTTGTCAGCACGGTGACGCGCTTTACATTTTTTACAGTCGATCATTGGATCGTTGAAGTTACCAACGTGACCAGAAGCGATCCAAGTTTTTGGGTTCATTAAAATAGCTGCGTCTAAACCGACGTTGTGTGGAGATTCTTGAATGAATTTTTTCCACCAAGCTTTTTTAACGTTATTTTTTAATTCGATTCCAAGTGGACCGTAATCCCAAGTGTTTGCAAGACCACCGTAAATTTCAGAACCAGGGAAAACAAAACCGCGATGTTTCGCTAAGTTTACAACTTGTTCCATTGAATACATAATAAAATCCTCCTTTTGAAAGTTAACGTATTGGCGATGACGTGCTCAGGTACTTATGAAACGAGCGGTATATGCCTTGAAAACATAAAAAAACGCTCATCCCAAGGCTTAATTGCCTAGGGACGAGCGTTTGCCCGCGGTTCCACCCTAGTTGATACACAAAAGGTGCATCCACTTTATCACGTATTGCTCGGGACTGCCGTTTCCTTGCGGCTTCAGGCTTTCACTATCCCTGAATCGCTTTTTGTGCAAGTACTTATAAGTCCGTCATCGCTACTTATATTAATAATAATGAACATATTCTAACACGTTCTTTTTTAAATCTCAATAGAGGAACGCGTCTATCTATGATAGAGTCTCGCCTATTTTTTCGTTATTTATTCCGTAATTTTGTTTAATGTGCTTAATTGCTTCACGTTTACTAAGCGAGGCCAGCTCGTTATTTTGCACGTATTCCCAAACGACATCGGGCTTCGTTTTTGCATATTCGCGAAGGACCCAGCCAATCGCTTTTTGAATGAAAAATTCTTTTGAAGAATGTAGTTGTCCAATAATCCAGAAAAGAAGTTCTTCATCCATCTTTTGTTTATATTTTAGCTGGAATAAAATAGCGGCGCGTTGTAACCAGATGTTATCTGATGCAATCCATTTTGGAATATAGGCAGAAATTAATTCCGGATGTTTTAAAAAGATATTCCCTAAAAATGTAGGAACGATGCTATCAACAGTGTCCCACCAAGATTTTGTTACAATCAGTTCTTCTAAAAACGGTATATGCGTTTCGTTTATATGCTTTTTATATTTTTGCATAATATCAAGTGCAGCCGCTTGAAATTCACGTTCTGGTAAATCCCAGAGTTCACGTACGATAATTTGGAAATCTTTTGGATTTGGGAGAGTATGTATTTGAATAACGTCTTTTAACAACTGTCTTCTCTCAGGAGTTTGAATACCGAGAAACGGGAAGTGATTTTTCATATAACGTGCCATCGGTTCTGCTTTTTCAGGATTGTTATGAGCTGTGAAATGCTCTTGTAATGCTTGTACAAATGGATGCATAAGTGGGTTCTCCTTTCTTATTACCTTTCTCATACCATTATACAGAGAGTTTGGATGAATTTTAAAACATAACTTGTAAAGTAATGAAATATGTTGAGAGTAGAGAGGAGAGGATAAGATGGAAGATCAAGGCATACTAGCAGGTTTCTTTGCTCTTAGTTTTGCGTTTATTCTTGTTGTATTGATTTGGGCAATTATTGCGTATTTATTAACGGCTTTTGCACTGTATACGATGGCGAAAAATGATGGTGCAAAGGATGGTGCTCTTGCGTTTATTCCTTTTTTAAATAGTAAGATCTGGGGTGATTTAGCGAAAGACAAATTACCAGACTTCTTGAAAGAAGAAGCAGGATGGAAAGTATTCGGCATATATGTCGCGTGTTTCATTTTTAACTTCGTACCAATTCTATATTTAATAGCAACAGCTGTATCGATTGTGCTATCTATTTATCTTATCTACGCAATTTTAGATAGATACGGAACGAACTCTATATTGTTCACGATTATTCATACAATTACATTTTCGGTTTTCTTACCGATTCACTTATTTATTATTCGGAATGAGCCGGTAAGATATAACGAGTAGATATATGCATGGAGCTGTTTCAAAGCTATTTTGAAACAGCTTTTTGTTGGTAAAACGATATTTCATTGACCAAGAAAAAAGGGCTGTCACATAGGACAGCCCTTTTTCTACTACGTAAGGTAGCGTACATAAATATAAATATGAGAAATGATTAATGAAACGATCATAATTGGGAAACCGACTTTTAGGAAGTCCATGTAGCTAAACTTATGTCCTTCGCGGCTTGCGATACCTGCAACAATTACGTTAGCAGAAGCTCCGATTAATGTTCCATTTCCACCTAGACAAGCACCTAATGCTAATGCCCACCACAGTACGTCGACTTGTGCATCAGAAGGTGATAAACCTAGCCCAACTGCCATATCGTTAATAAGTGGGATCATTGTTGCAACGAATGGAATGTTATCAATTGTTGCAGAGGCGATACCAGATACCCATAAAATAAGGATAGATGCGTAAGAAATATCTCCGCCTGTTATTCCAATTACTTTTTGAGCTAACATTTTGATAAGACCGATATCGATCAGTCCTCCAACGAGTACGAATAGTCCTGCGAAGAAGAAGATTGTTACCCATTCTACACTTGCGAATACCTCTTCAATTTCATGTTCTTTCACACCAATTAGCATAAGTACAGTAGCACCAGTTAAAGCGATGATAGCTGCATCAACATGGAAGATCGAATGAGTCATGAAACCTACAATTGTAAGTCCAAGTACTGTTAAAGATTTTTTCATTAATACTGGATCTTTAATGTATTGCTTTTCATCTAAACTCATTAATTTCTTAACTTGTACAGGATCAGCAATTAATTGTTTACGGTACATGAAGTAAAGTATTGTCGCTGTAACAGCAATAATAATGATTACGATAGGTGCTAAGTTGAATAAGAACGCATTGAAATCTAAATGCTTATTTGCAGAACCAATCATAATGTTAGGTGGATCACCGATTAATGTTGCTGTTCCTCCAATGTTTGAAAAAATAATTTCAGAAAGTAAATACGGAACAGGATTTACTTGCAGTATGCGCGTAATAGATAAAGTAACTGGAACAACAAGAAGTACAGTTGTAACGTTATCTAAAAATGCAGAACCGAGCGCAGTAAGTAAGGAAAGTGAAATTAAAATTTTAATTGGATTTCCTTGTGCTCCTTTTGCTGCTTTAATGGCAACGTATTGGAAGACGCCAGATTTACTCGTAATGTTCACCAGAATCATCATACCGATGAGTAGCGTAATCGTCCCCCATTCAATATGTTTCGTAAAGGCGTTGTGTAAATCAACGACCCCCATAATTACCATGAGTGCTGCACCAAGAAGTGCGATGACAGCGCGATTAATTTTTTCAGAAATAATAATGGCATATGTAATTAAAAAGACTGCGATAGCAAAATAATACTGCCAGTTTGCGAGCTCTTGCGTTGTTTCGTGCAAAACTCTCATCTCCTTTCATTCACTTTTCTTAGTGTGTCAAAAAATTTACTAGATGAAACACACATAACGTCATTATAAAGTAGAAAAAAGGAGGATGTAAATGAAAGGGCTTATTTTGTCATATTTTCTGCATCGGTCATTTTTTCTTATTTTTAAAAATATTTGTGGGTATTTGACATATATATAAGATACATCCAATCTGAATATTTAAAATGGAATCAGCATTCGAGCTTGTTCGTGTAGGAGTGTCAAATAGAAAGGAATGACAAAGATGATAAGGAAGGGATCGTATGGATGAACAACGATTTTTATTTTTGGATTTTGAGTTTACGATGCCTCAGCACAGAAAAAAACCAAAAGGATTTTTCCCGGAAATTATTGAGGTAGGACTCGTTTCGGTTGTTGGCTGTAAGGTAGAAGACACGTATTCAGCTCATGTTAGACCGAAAACTTTTCCTTCTTTAACGGATCGATGTAAGAAATTTTTAGGAATTAAACAAGAAGCCGTAGATAAAGGAATTTCGTTTCTAGAACTCGTTGAAAAACTTGCAGAATATGAAAAGAGATGTAAACCGACCATTGTTACGTGGGGAAATATGGATATGAAAGTGTTGAAGCATAATTGTGAAATGGCGGGAGTAGACTTCCCATTCTTAGGACAGTGTCGTGATCTATCACTTGAGTATAAGAAGTTTTTTGGTGAGAGAAACCAAACAGGATTGTGGAAAGCAATTGAGGCGTATGGAAAAGTAGGGACGGGTAAGCATCATTGTGCGCTAGATGATGCGATGACGACGTATAATATTTTTAAGTTAGTAGAAAAAGATAAAGAGTATTTAGTGAAACCAGCACCTCCAACATTAGGAGAACTCGTTGATTTTTCAAAAGTTTTAAAGAAAGTGAGTACACAGTAACGACCAAATTGCACTGTATGTAATTTGGTCGTTTTGTTTTTTTAAAGTTTGTAGTCTTTTTTTAACTGCTCTAATGTTTCTAGACTACGAACCGCAAAAGGTGAATCATCTTCAGAAAATGAATTCATTTGAGTTTCTAATGCCAATTTGAGTGACTCTGTATACTCCGGAATTTCTCCTGCATATTTCTTCACCATTTGCTCTGGAATGTTCGTCTGTTCACGGAAAGCTAAAGCGCGTCTTTCATGGAAAAATGGTACGTCTGCTTGTTTTACGTTATGTAAGTCACCTTGCACTGGATGTTTTAAAACAGCTAATACTTTTACGACGTAACTGCCAGGACGTCTATTTGTAACTTCGCCGATGTACTTTCCAGTTTTATAAATACCAGTAACGATCTCGCCAATTTCAATTGTTTCTCTCATATTTTTCACCTCAAGTTTATAGTAAGGAAAGTAGGGGGAGGAGTCAAAGAAATCATTCGCTTTCGGAACGCCCCTTGAGAATATGAACTGGTTCAACTATAATTTAAAGGTATATAACAGAAAATTCTGATGTTTTTTCGAATCCTATAATTAGGGAGTGTTCGTTATGATGCCTTTATATTTTCCGGAAGATAAAACGGAATATATTATTCCAGGAATTGTTTGCGTTCTATTTATCATTGGTGCCGTTGCTACTTGGCGTATGTTTATTCGTGTATCAAAACGAGAAGCAGAGCGATTACAGAAAGTTGAAGAAAAACTTTTAGCGGAAAAGAAACAGTAACTCATTTTTGTATGTTTCCCTCTATGCTCGGACAATCTAAGGGCAGAATATATTTTGGAGGGAATAGAATGAAAAAACGGCTTTTTTTCAGTTGTTGTTTATTATTTCTGATGGCAGGTTGTGACCAAGGAAAGCCGAAAGAAATTGACGTGAAATTACATAACGCTTCAGGTGATGAAGTGGGAACTGCAAAAGTAGTGCAGCAAACAAGCGGAGTGAAAATTACGATTAAAGGGGAAGGTTTCGCGCCCGGCCCGCACGGCATACATGTACACGAAATTGGTGAGTGTAAAGCACCACGTTTTGAATCATCTGGGAATCATTTTAATCCTGATAATAAAAAGCATGGACTTCTTAATCCGAAAGGTGCAGAAAATGGTGATTTACCGAACGTAATTGCAGACGGTTCTGGAAAGATCAAAGCAGAAATCGATGCGCCGCGCATAACGCTTGAAGAAGGGAAAACGACGATTCATAGAAAAGATGGAGCGTCTATTATTATTACAGAAAACGCTGATGATGGTATGACACAACCAGCAGGTAAATCCGGTGATCGAATTGCTTGTGGTGTCATTGTAAAAAAAGCGTCGGATATGAAGAAAAAGTAAAAGCTACCGTGCATGGTAGCTTTTTTGTGAAACGCAGATTGAAATATATTAGCGATTTTTAAAATATATCGATTTACCGACAAAAGCTGAAAAAGGAGTTTATTATGAAAATGTATGGCGCAGTCGATTTAAAATTTCTTCTAAAACAGATCTTGGACAGCCGATGTTAATTCGAATATGTTCTTCGCCGCCTAATCCGTATTTCTCACCAGGTTCAACGATGATTTTTCCTTTTTCCTCAAGTAATGTAGTGCGTTCATTTTGAGAAAGCTGTAGGCGAGAGCAATCAATCCACAATAAAAAACTACCTTCTGGTTTCGTTACAGAAAGAGCAGGTATGTGATCTTTAATATATTTACAAGCGAATTGAGCGTTATCTTCTATATATAATCGAATTTCATTTAGCCAATCGTTACATTCTGTATAGGCACTTTGCATCGCTGTATAGGCAAATATATTTAATCCGTGGAAACCTTGTCTATATTGGATAGATGTAAAGGCTTGACGGAGTTTTTCGTTTGGAATGATAATAATAGATGCTTGTAATCCAGCGATATTAAATGTTTTACTCGGAGCCATACAAGTAATCGTACGTGCTGCTAATTCTTCTGATAGAGAAGCAAATGGTGTATGAGTACGATCTCCATAAATAATATCGGCATGAATTTCATCTGAGACAACAATTACATTATATTTTGTACATAATGCTCCGAGCTTCGTTAGCTCGTCTTTCGTCCAAACGCGTCCGATAGGATTGTGAGGACTACAAAGAAGCATGAGTTTAATACCTTGTTCAAATTGTTTTTCTAAATGATCGAAGTCTATCATATATGAGCCATCTTGTTTATATAATGGACTCACGCATAATTGTCTATTGTTTGTTGTGACCATTTCGAAAAATGGTGGATAAATAGGTGGTTGTACGAGAACGGAATCATTTTCTTTTGTGAAGGCCTGTATGCTCGTACTAAGAGCTGGAACGATTCCCGCGCTAAAGACAATCCATTCTTTTTGAATATCCCAGTTGTACTGTTTTTTTGTCCAGTTACAAATAATATCTCCAATATTTTCGGGAGGAAGTGTATAGCCGAAAATAGGATGCTCGATACGTTTCTTTAAAGCAGTTTGAATTGGTTGTGGTACTTCAAAATCCATATCAGCAATCCAAGCATGGATAAGTTCTTCGTTTTTATACGTATCCCATTTTATACTATGAGTTCCACGTCGATTGACTGTTTTATGAAATAGTTGCATAAGTTTGCCCCCTTCTTCTGTAAAACCGTTAAGTTATGAAAGTACTCTCTCTTCTTATAGAATAGCTGATGTGATAGGATAAAGAAAAGTATTAAAAAGTGAAAAGGCGGGAAGCGAATGGGTACATATGAAAAGATGATAGAGGTTGTGAAGAATTGGGATCCGTTTCAAATGGGACCGGAGTTTTATGAAACAGAAGCGAGCGATGTTGTGAACGTCGTAAGTGTGTTTGACGACTCAAAATATATCGCAAAGAAGATTCAACATATATACTTTATGTCTTTTGAGGAAGTACCTGCGCTTGAAAAATGCGAGAAGTTAGCTGTGGAATTACTTGTAATAAAAGAAGGCGGAAGTTGTTCATTGTAGGCTGTCGGAATTTCCGACAGCCCTTTATAATTATTGCGCAGAAAAAGCGATGATTTCTTCATAAACATGTTCAGGCTTTTCTTCAGGTAGTAAATGCCCTGTATTTTCGTAAGAAATAAATTTCGAATTTGGTAAATCTTTGTGTAGCCGATGACCTACATGTACAGGGACGACGCGATCTTTTTCGCCCCAAATGAGTAGCGTAGGTGTTTCGATTTTTTGTAATTCAGTTGAAGATAAGTCACCTTCACGGTCTCGTATCATACGAGTTAAAGCAGGGAATATACGATTGTCATAAAAAGGAGCGGAGTAACCTTCCTTCATTTCGTCGTCAATTAATGAGTGATCATGAACGACATTCATTAAGTTATGAACAATCCCGCGCCGTATAATCCAGTTCTTTACGTATAGATGAAAGAACGGTAAATAAGAAGAGTACAGTAAAGGTAAGGCTGCGCGTGCTAAATAGCTAGAGCTGCATAGTAAAATCGTTTTTGAGATTAATTCAGGGCGTATACGGTTTACATAGAGAGAAATTTGTCCCCCCATAGAATGTCCAACTAACACAATATTTGAGAGAGATAAATGTTCAATTAAATCAATAATAACCGTTGCTAAATTGTGATAAGAATACTTAAACAGATGAGACTTATCGCTTTTTCCGAACGGTGGCAAATCAAGAGCCAGTACTGTTCCTGCTTTCGATAATAAAGGAATGAGGCGGCGGTAACTGAATGAGGAAGATAAAAAGCCGTGAACGAGTACGAAAGTAGGACGTTCTGTTTTATTGTTATGTTCATACAATTCGTAATGAATAGTAGTGCCGCGAGTGGAAAAAGTGAAATAAGGACAAGTATATTCGTGATTCATTTTTTGTCACTCCATTGATTTTTGTTCATATCATTTCCAAGGAAGAAGAAAATATGTTAACAAAAAAAGGCAAGATGACGATGTCATCTTGCCTTTCGCTTATTTAGTATTATCTGCGAACAATATGAGGCGGTGTTTTTCCTTGTAACCCTGCAACTAAATTTTCAGCGGCTGTCATAGCCATTTGCTGCCTAGTTTTTAATGTTGCAGATCCAATGTGCGGTAAAGTCACGACATTTTGTAATGATAAGAGCGGATTATCTTTTTGAATCGGCTCTTGTGTAAACGTATCGATGCCTGCTGCAAAGATTTTCTTTTCTGTTAATGCATGGATTAAAGCTTCTTCATCTACTGTTTTCCCGCGAGAAGCATTAATGAAGATTGCTGTTTCTTTCATTAATGAAAATTCCTTTTCTCCAATAAGATGATATGTTTCATCTGTTAATGGAGTAAGAAGAACAATAAAGTCAGATTGTTTGAGTAGCGTCTGTAAATCACAATATGTAGCATCAAATTTTTGCTCAGCCTCTTCTTTACGGCGACGATTATAATAAAGAACATCCATATCAAATCCGAATCTCGCTCGTTTTGCAACGGCTTCTCCAATTCGACCCATACCGATAATACCGATTGTACTATGGTGTACATCTAGTCCGAAGTGCTCTTTTCCAATTTCGGCATTCCATTCACCGTTTTTTACGTAGGAGTCGAGTTCGCAAACGCGGCGACCAGCAGATAACATAAGAGCGAAAACAAGGTCAGCTACTGTATCATCTAGTACGTATGGTGTATTCGTTCCGATTACATTTCGCTTTTCCATCGCTTGTAAATCAAAATTATCGTAACCGACAGAAATGTTGCTTACTACTTTTAAGTTAGGAGCTACATCTAATAATTCTTCATTAATAGCAGATCCGAAATTTAATAATCCATCTTTATCTTGTATTTTCTCCAATAGAACATCACGAGGTACCTTCTCATTTTGCTCCCATTTTTCATAATCACAGTGTTCTGATAAATAGTTTTCTACAAATGTTGGAACTGGTTCGGCAATATAAACTTTTGGTTTCACGGTTCCATCCCCTTTCGCTTTATCACGCATTTTTCCACTGATTAAAGTTTCACTTTATTTTGACATAATTCACTAAAAAAATCTTCTTTTCAAACTGGAAAGGGTATTTGTATAATTTAGACACAAACGAAAAGGAAGGATGATTTATATGGTGACAGAAAAGGAATTAGAATTATTAGCTTGTCTTGAAAAACGTAGTCGATTATCTGTAGATACATTAGCAAAGCTATTAAATATAGAAGTAGAAGAAGTAAAGAAAATGGTTGGGAAATTAGAAGCGGAAAAGATTATCGTGGATTATGTAACACATATTGATTGGACGAAGGTGAAAGAACATACAGGTTTAACGGCGATGATTGATGTGAAAGTTACGCCAAAGCGCGGCGTTGGGTTCGATGCGGTTGCTGAACAAATTTATCGTTATTCAGAAGTAAAGTCTGTGTATTTAATGTCAGGGACATACGATCTTTCTATTACATTAGAAGGAAAGACAATGGGAGAAGTAGCGATGTTTGTTTCTGAGAAATTAGCAACAATTGAATCTGTCGTTTCTACGACAACGCATTTCATTTTGAAGAAGTATAAACATGAGGGAATTATTTATGAAAAAAACGATGATGATAAGCGGATTGTGGTGACACCATGAAGCAATTTGAACTATCTAGAGCAGCAGAATCTTTACAACCATCAGGTATTCGAAAGTTTTTCGATTTAGCAGCAAATATGAAAGGTGTTATTTCTCTTGGGGTAGGAGAGCCTGACTTTGTTACACCTTGGAATGTGAGGCAAGCGTGTATCCGTTCTTTAGAACAAGGATATACGTCATATACAGCAAATGCAGGATTATTGGAGCTTCGTCAAGAAATAGCAAAGTATCTAAAAAAACAATTTGCAGTATCTTATGATCCGAACGATGAAATCATTGTTACAGTTGGAGCGAGTCAGGCGTTAGATGTAGCGATGCGCGCCATTATAAATCCTGATGATGAAGTACTCATTATTGAACCGAGTTTCGTTTCTTATGCACCGCTTGTGACATTAGCTGGAGGAGTTCCGGTTCCTGTGGCGACTACTTTAGAAAACGAGTTTAAAGTACAACCGGAACAAATTGAAGCAGCTATTACAGCGAAAACAAAGGCAATTTTACTTTGTTCACCAAATAACCCAACAGGTGCGATGTTAAATAAATCCGAGCTTGAAGAAATAGCGGTGATTGTTGAGAAGTACAATTTAATCGTATTAACTGATGAAATTTATGCAGAGCTTGTATACGACGAAGTATATACAAGTTTCGCGAGTATTAAAAATATGCGAGAGCATACGATTTTAATTTCAGGATTTTCAAAAGGGTTTGCGATGACAGGATGGCGCCTCGGTATGATTGCAGCTCCTGTTCATTTTTCAGAATTAATGCTTAAAATTCACCAGTATTCGATGATGTGTGCACCGACGATGTCTCAGTTCGCAGCGCTTGAAGCGTTACGCGCGGGGAATGATGAAGTAATTCGAATGAGAGATAGTTATAAGAAACGTCGTAATTTTATGACGACATCTTTCAATGAAATGGGATTAACATGTCATGTGCCTGGCGGAGCGTTTTATGTCTTTCCTTCTATTTCTTCAACTGGACTATCTTCGGCGGAATTTGCAGAACAGTTATTATTAGAAGAAAAGGTGGCTGTTGTACCTGGAAGTGTATTTGGTGAAAGTGGTGAAGGGTTTATTCGTTGCTCGTATGCAACGTCGCTTGAACAGCTTATGGAAGCTATGAAGAGAATGGAACGGTTTATAGAAAATAAAAAAAGGACAAAACATAATACGTTTTGTCCATAAAAGGGGGGGAATACTAGAAAGCCATGTGTTAGTATTCTATCCCAATATTGGAGAATTATACGTACTACAGGAAATTTTTCGTTAATTTTGAATGAGTTCTGTCATAGTGGTATAATTTACTAATATAAGGTATGCGTATCCTGAGTAACTTTACTCTGGGTACGTACTAACTAATCGGATATTTAACAATAAATCATCTGCTTTGCTATCTACAATTGTAGAGAAAATGGTAAACGTATGGGAGTGTTTCATATGTCAGAACAATATACAACAGGAGTGGTTGTAACAGGGAAAGTGACTGGGATTCAAGATTACGGTGCATTTGTAGCGTTAGATGCAGAAACACAAGGGCTTGTGCATATATCTGAAATTACAAATGGATATGTAAAGGATATTCATGACTTTTTAAAAGTCGGCGATACAGTAGAAGTAAAAGTACTTTCAATTGATGAAGAACACAGAAAAATGAGTTTATCGTTAAAAGCGGCGAAAAGAAAACAAGGACGGATTCTTATACCGAATCCATCTGAGAACGGATTTAATACGTTGCGAGAAAAGCTAACAGAATGGATTGAAGAGTCCGAGTTAACAAAGTAAAAGAGGAACGCATATGAGCGTTCCTCTTTTACTTTGTCTTATGATATATATTTGCAAATATGATTGCATGCAATCATATTCGTATGTCGGAGGTGGAGTAAAGACATACTGATTAGCGAATTTCGTTCGTTTCTGGGTGAGTGCCAAGATTTTCTGATGGTTTAAAGAGTAAACCAAGATTGATAAGCCCAGAAATACCAACGATGCCGTAAATAATACGTGCCAGAGCTGAGTTTTGTCCACCGAAAATGGCTGCCACTAAGTCAAACTGGAAGAACCCGATAAGTCCCCAGTTCACAGCGCCAATTACAGTAAAGACTAATGCGATACGTTGCAAAGTACTCATGAAAAAGCCCCCCTTAATTGTGAAGCATGAGCAAGCGATGAGTTAATTAACTCTTTTATAGAATGGTGTAGTTATGTTGTTTTTATACATAAAAAATATAAGAAAAAGGATGTATATACATCTATACCGAAAAATGCGAATTTTTATGCAAAAAATGAACTTTTTCTAAAAAATATATTTTGGTTACGTTTACAATTGTTGAATCGCTTGATTTACAACTTCAGTTTCGCTAAAGTGAATACAGAAATACATATACATTATTGGAGGGAAAAAGATGAGTACACATGTAACGTTCGACTATTCTAAAGCGTTATCCTTCATCGGTGAACATGAAATCACTTATTTACGTGATGCAGTGAAAGTAACACATCACGCAATCCACGAAAAAACTGGAGCTGGGAACGATTTCCTTGGGTGGGTAGACCTTCCGCTTCAATATGACAAAGAAGAATTTGCTCGCATTCAAAAATGCGCAGAAAAAATTAAAAATGACTCTGACATTTTACTTGTTGTAGGTATCGGTGGTTCTTACTTAGGAGCACGTGCAGCAATCGAAATGTTAAACCATTCTTTCTACAACACACTTTCTAAAGAACAACGTAAAACTCCACAAGTGCTATTTGTTGGACAAAACATTAGCTCCACTTACATGAAAGATTTAATGGATGTATTAGAAGGTAAAGACTTCTCTATTAACGTTATTTCCAAATCAGGTACAACAACAGAGCCTGCACTAGCATTCCGTATTTTCCGTAAGTTATTAGAAGAAAAGTATGGAAAAGAAGAAGCTCGCAAACGTATTTATGCAACTACAGATAAAGCACGTGGTGCATTAAAAACATTAGCTGATAACGAAGGTTACGAAACATTCGTTATTCCAGATGATGTTGGAGGACGTTTCTCTGTATTAACGCCAGTTGGTTTATTACCAATCGCAGTTAGCGGCTTAAATATTGAAGAGATGATGAAAGGTGCAGCTGCTGGTCATGGTGACTTCGGTACATCAGAACTAGAAGAAAACCCGGCTTACCAATACGCAGTAGTTCGTAACGCTTTATACAATAAAGGAAAAACAATTGAAATGCTTGTTAACTATGAGCCAGCACTTCAATACTTCTCTGAGTGGTGGAAACAGTTATTTGGCGAAAGTGAAGGGAAAGATCAAAAAGGTATTTTCCCATCTTCAGCAAACTTCTCAACTGACTTACACTCATTAGGTCAATACGTTCAAGAAGGTCGTCGTGACTTATTCGAAACAGTTCTTAAAGTAGGTAAATCTACACATGAACTAACAATTGAATCAGAAGAAAACGATTTAGATGGATTAAACTACCTTGCTGGTGAAACTGTAGACTTCGTAAACACAAAAGCATACGAAGGTACATTACTTGCACATAGCGATGGTGGCGTACCAAACTTAATCGTAAATATTCCTGAATTAAATGAGTACACATTCGGTTACCTTGTATACTTCTTCGAAAAAGCATGTGCGATGAGCGGCTACTTACTAGGCGTAAATCCATTTGACCAACCAGGAGTAGAAGCATACAAGAAAAACATGTTTGCTTTACTTGGTAAACCAGGATTTGAAGAGTTAAAAGCAGAATTAGAAGAGCGTTTAAAATAATAAAAAGCGACCGGAATCCGGTCGCTTTTTATTATTTTATCGAAAAGTTCATCAGTATATTCAAACTAGAGTGGGTATGCTAAAGAAAAAGTCTAGGAGGGATGGGCTTGATTCCGATTCAATCAAATTTAGAAGGGCGTACATATGCGTTATATAAGTTAGAAGAAATAATGAAGCCACTGGGGTATAGCATTGGTGGCAATTGGGATTATGATAAAGGATGCTTTGATTATAAAATTGATGAAGAAGATGGCTATCAATTTCTGCGAGTACCATTTACAGCGGTGAATGGAGAACTAGATGTACCTGGTGTAATCGTCCGTCTTGAAACGCCGTATATTCTTTCGCACGTATATCAAGACGAACTAGATGATCATGTAAATACTTTAACAGCTGGAACGAGTGGAATGGATCAATTTGCTGAGCCGAAAGATCCAGATGGAGATGTGAAAAGAAAGTATATCAACATTGGGAAAGTGCTCATGCAGGAACTAGAAAAACATTTTCTTAATGGTGAATAACAATGAGTATGTCGCTTTCAATGAGAACAAAGGAATGGACTGGATTAATCATATATTGTTCGTCGCGCTTTATACCTAGTAAGAGAATGTTTTGTTTTAAAAGGGTATAGCTACAATTTGCAAAAGTTTGTCCGCCGCAGGACGGAGGAAGCTCCATGAATTGTAATTTATTATCAGAGATTTCATTGTAAAGTGAGAATAGTACGCCTGAAATGGAAGGGAATAAAAGCGAAGCGGTAAATACATAGCTCGTTAATTTATTTCCTTCTATAATTTCTGATGCACCAGCTCTCGTTGCGTTTTGTATTTGTTCAGAAGTAAGAAGTTCGGCGATGCAGTGAATGTTTGGGTTGAGCCCTTTTGCGGTTAAAATGTTTAAAATGGAATGTGTATCTGCTAAGCTCTCATTTTTTTCTTTATCGGCTGTTATTAATATAGTGTGTGCTGTTGTAATATTAGCTTTTAATAAAATTTGATCGTGATGGGGGCAACCCTTTATAAATTCTAAATGATGAAATGGTTTTGGAAGTAAAGAAAGTGTTTCATCAATTAAAACGATATCAAGGTTCGGTTGTAAAATGTGCATTTGTTTTACAACATGTTTTGCCCGCTCATTCCATCCCACGATAATCATATGACCGTTAGAGGTAGCGGCTTCTTCTCCTTTAATTTTCATATATTGTTTATTAATCATATCAGTAGCGAACAGAACCATATAATAAGAACAAAAACCGGTTCCAAATAAAATAATACTCATACCGATAAGTTTGCCTATTAGTGTATGGGGGGCAAAGTCACCATAGCCAACAGTGAAAATAGTAACGATTGACCACCAAACTCCATCAAACCATGTGGTGAAGTGCGATGGCTCTAATCTATGTATAAGGAAGCCAGAAAAAGCAGTAAGTACAACAATAAAGCAAACTAAACGAAAAATAATGGAATCACGAAATGTATCTACTAAATTTGGACGGGATTTCAAACTCTTATTCCTCCTTACTTTGCAGGACTACATTCATTGTTACCATTATAGAAAAAAGAAAAACTCTCTAATTTAAAAGAGAGTTTTTTTACATTACATACTTTCTACTTCAGTTTGTTGAACACTTTCAAGATGCTGGAGAGCGTAGTAAACATCAGCAGTATGTCTTTTTTGATCGATACATAATTTCAAATGCAAATAGTGTGAACCATTTTCCAATGTTTTGAGCTTCATATTCTTAACCTTTATATCCATTTCTTTTATTTCTTCAATTACAATTGGGATATTGTCCATATTTCGCACAACAAGTTTTACTACGATATCACGTTGACGAAATGATCTAGGTCCTACAAATTTCATTGTTAATGGTATAAGTTCGACACTAATCATAAGGAAACACATTCCGAAAATCGCTTCGATATAGAATCCGGCCCCAACAGCAATACCAATACCAGAAGCACCCCAAATCATAGCAGCAGTCGTTAGTCCCGCAATACTATCGTTTCCTCTTCGTAAAATAACACCGGCACCTAAAAAACCGATTCCTGATACAATTTGAGCGGCAAGTCGAAGTGGATCCATATTCATATGATCAGTATGTGGTAAATTGTAAGCCGCTTTAATAGAAACAATTGTTAGGAGGCAACTAATGATAGAAATAACTAAACAAGTTTTTAAACCAAGTGGTTTCCGTTTTAATTCGCGCTCTAAACCGATAGCGAACCCTAAAATAGCCGAGAGACCTAGTTTGATTAATAAATCGGTATAGTCCATATATATTCCTCCTTGTATGATATGGTATATGAATAAAACATTTATTATAGAAAGAAACGCTTTTGATAGAGTGACTTTATATAGAATATATGTAGGAATTATTTATACATGAAAGAGATATTTCGTTTAAGTATATGATATTAAAAAAGAAATGTGGATAATCTTAAAAAAAGTTTATAAAAGGTATTGCATTTCATTTTTCACCATGATATATTAATAACCGTCGCTGATGCGGAAACGCAGAAAACGACAAAAAAGAAATTGAAAAACTTAGTTGACAT
>NZ_VEDW01000060.1:0-224 GCF_007678085.1 Bacillus cereus
GCAAGGTTATCAATCCCTAAATCAATACTCATATAACGAGCATTCTCTTCAATCATTTGTTGTTCAGAAGGAACATCCATTACCAATTCCACTACATATTCATTGTATTTTGGAATCACACGAACTTGTTTCAGTTTACCTTCAGTAAAACCTAGTTTCCCAATATTTAATTGCAATTTCGTCTTTGGAAACTTTAAAAATCTACCGTTTTTAATGATGCAATC
>NZ_VEDW01000061.1:0-211 GCF_007678085.1 Bacillus cereus
CGAAGTGGCTAAACGCGGCGGACTGTAAATCCGCTCCTTCGGGTTCGGCAGTTCGAATCTGCCCCCCTCCACCATTTTCTTTAAAATAACCTGAGAGGGTTTATTTTTTTGAAAAGATAACCATACTAGTAAATATTAATGGGCTATAGCCAAGCGGTAAGGCAACGGACTTTGACTCCGTCATGCGCTGGTTCGAATCCAGCTAGCCCAG
>NZ_VEDW01000062.1:0-207 GCF_007678085.1 Bacillus cereus
ATATGCCTCTTTATTTTTAGAGATATACAGGTTATATACATATCGACACACCCCAATAGTTTGACGGATTTTACTAATTTGTTCAGTTGTCGGTTTGATTTCTATTAAATATGCTCTTTTCATAAGTCTCCATCCTCCGACATTTTCTTTTTGTATTTTCTCAACCCATATATTCTACAGCTAAATACATGAATGATAGATATTAAA
>NZ_VEDW01000063.1:0-200 GCF_007678085.1 Bacillus cereus
ACCATCGGCGCTAGAGAGCTTAACTTCCGTGTTCGGTATGGGAACGGGTGTGACCTCTCTGCCATCATTACCAGACTTTTATCATTTTAGACATTTCTTTCAAAATGTCAAGAAGAAAATTATATATTCCTTCAAAACTAGATAACATTGCTACATATTATATGGTTAAGTCCTCGATCTATTAGTATTCGTCAGCTCCA
>NZ_VEDW01000006.1:0-213038 GCF_007678085.1 Bacillus cereus
ATAGGTTCGAGGTGGAAGCATGGTGACATGTGGAGCTGACGAATACTAATAGATCGAGGACTTAACCATATAATATGAAGCAAATGTTATCTAGTTTTGAAGGAATATACCTTCAATAGTCTGGTAATGATGGCAGAGAGGTCACACCCGTTCCCATACCGAACACGGAAGTTAAGCTCTCTAGCGCCGATGGTAGTTGGGACCTTGTCCCTGTGAGAGTAGGACGTTGCCAGGCAAAAACCTAAGTCGATTCGACTTAGGTTTTTTTGTGTATAATTCTATGTACCTTTAGTCATCTTACAAAGGCAAAAGAATGAAAATGAGGCTATTTAAAGTAATAGCAATGATTTTTTGTTTTCCAGGTTTTCCGATTGCTCCTAAAATAATCCCTATGATAGGAAACTTTATTTCTACCACAAGTATATATTTTAAATGATGAGAGTAAAAGAAGTGAGAGGATATAAAATAAGTATTTAATCATTACAGCAATGACTGCGATACAAAGGAATAAATATGAAAAGAGTGTAGTTCTTTTTTCATTATTGTCCTCCTTATAAATAAAATGAATATAAAGCATTCGGAGTGAGCATACAAACCGTTATGTATAGGATAGATCTCTAGAAATATATATTCTAATTTCTTATCCTTCTTGCATATAGTTACAATTATCCTTTTGAATATAACTAAAACACGAACGTTATTGGTGAGTAATAAAAAAACATTCGATTATTTGTTGACATTGTTTATGAAATATTGTTAATATAGCCATAGAAAGAATAATATATAAGACCTCATATAATCGCGGGGATATGGCCTGCAAGTCTCTACCTAACGACCGTTATTCGTTAGACTATGAGGGAAAGTCACTCGGTATTTTTCTATTCACAAGGGATACGTATGCCTGAGTAGAGCACTTTCTCTCATAGTAAAAGAGAAACTGTTCTATTTCAGGCTTTTTTTATTTGAATCGGGGGGATTCTAATATGAAATCACTAGTTGGAGTCATAATGGGAAGCACGTCAGACTGGGAAACAATGAAATATGCTTGTGACATTTTAGATGAATTAAATATACCGTATGAGAAAAAAGTTGTATCCGCTCATCGGACTCCGGATTATATGTTTGAATATGCAGAGACGGCTCGTGAACGTGGATTGAAAGTTATTATTGCTGGAGCTGGTGGAGCAGCGCATTTACCGGGAATGGTTGCAGCGAAGACGAATCTTCCTGTAATCGGAGTTCCAGTTCAATCAAAAGCGTTAAACGGCTTAGATTCATTACTATCCATCGTCCAAATGCCAGGAGGGGTTCCAGTTGCAACTGTTGCGATTGGTAAGGCTGGTTCAACAAATGCTGGTTTACTTGCTGCACAAATACTTGGATCATTCCATGATGATATACATGATGCATTAGAATTGAGAAGAGAAGCAATTGAAAAAGATGTGCGCGAAGGTAGTGAGCTAGTATGACGAGAATCATTTTACCAGGAAAAACAATCGGCATTATTGGTGGTGGCCAGCTAGGAAGAATGATGGCATTGGCAGCTAAGGAGATGGGATATAAAATTGCTGTTTTAGATCCTACAAAAAATTCACCATGTGCACAAGTTGCTGATATTGAAATTGTTGCACCATATGACGATTTAAAAGCAATTCAGCATTTAGCAGAGATCAGTGATGTTGTCACATATGAATTTGAGAATATTGATTATAGATGTTTACAATGGTTGGAAAAACATGCTTACTTACCGCAAGGCAGTCAATTGTTAAGTAAAACGCAAAATCGTTTTACAGAAAAGAATGCAATTGAAAAAGCGGGATTACCAGTAGCAACGTATAGATTGGTTCAAACTGAAGAGCAGCTTACTGAAGCAATCGCCGAGTTATCATATCCTTCCGTCTTAAAAACAACGACAGGTGGATATGACGGGAAAGGGCAAGTTGTTTTAAGAAGTGAAGCTGACGTTGATAAAGCGCGAGAGCTTGCGAATGCAGCAGAGTGTATTTTAGAGAAATGGGTGCCTTTTGAAAGAGAAGTATCAGTTATTGTAATTCGTAATGTAAGTGGTGAAACGAAAGTATTTCCAGTAGCGGAAAATATTCATGTAAATAACATTTTGCATGAGTCTATCGTTCCAGCTCGCATTACAGAAGAACTTTCTCAAAAAGCAATTGCTTATGCAAAAGTGCTCGCGGATGAACTAGAACTTGTGGGAACACTAGCGGTAGAGATGTTTGTTACAGCTGATGGTGAGATTTATATTAATGAATTAGCACCAAGACCTCACAATTCAGGTCACTATACACAGGATGCATGTGAAACGAGTCAATTTGGTCAACATATTCGAGCAATCTGCAATTTACCTCTTGGAGAAACAAATTTGTTAAAACCAGTTGTCATGGTAAACATTTTAGGCGAACATATAGAAGGGGTCCTAAGACAAGTGAATAGATTAACCGGGTGCTATTTACACTTGTATGGAAAAGAAGAAGCAAAAGCGCAGCGAAAAATGGGGCATGTTAATATTTTAAATGATAATATTGAAGTCGCTCTAGAAAAAGCGAAGAGTTTGCATATTTGGGACCATCAAGAACAACTGTTGGAGGGAAAAAGATGATTAGTCGTTATACACGCCCAGAAATGGGTGCAATTTGGACGGAAGAGAACAAATTTAAAGCGTGGTTAGAAGTTGAGATTTTAGCTTGCGAAGCATGGGCTGAGCTTGGCGATATTCCAAAAGAAGATGTTAAAAAAATTCGTGAGCATGCATCATTTGATATTGATCGTATTTATGAAATTGAAAAAGAGACACGTCATGACGTAGTTGCATTCACTCGTGCTGTATCAGAAACACCAGCATTAGGTGAGGAACGTAAATGGGTTCATTACGGTTTAACATCTACAGACGTAGTCGATACAGCGTTATCTTACATCTTAAAACAAGCGAATGAAATCATATTAAAAGACTTAGAAAACTTTGTAAGCATTTTAGCTAACAAAGCGAAAGAGCATAAATACACGATCATGATGGGAAGAACACATGGTGTTCATGCAGAACCAACAACATTTGGTTTAAAACTTGGTCTTTGGTATGAAGAAATGAAACGTAACGTAGAGCGTTTCAAGCAAGCTGCTGATACAGTGCGCGTTGGTAAATTATCTGGTGCGGTTGGTACATACGCAAATATCGATCCATTCGTAGAAAAGTATGTTTGTGAAAACTTAGGATTAGAAGCAGCACCAATTTCAACACAAACATTGCAACGTGATCGCCATGCTCATTACATGTCAACACTTGCACTAATCGCAACATCTATCGAAAAGATGGCAGTTGAGATTCGTGGTTTACAAAAGAGTGAAACACGTGAAGTTGAAGAAGCTTTCGCAAAAGGCCAAAAAGGGTCTTCTGCAATGCCACATAAACGTAATCCAATTGGATCAGAAAATATGACTGGTTTAGCTCGTGTTATCCGCGGTTATATGATGACAGCTTATGAGAATGTGCCATTATGGCATGAGCGTGATATTTCTCACTCGTCGGCAGAACGCGTAATTTTACCAGATGCTACAATCGCGTTAAATTACATGTTAAATCGCTTTGGTAATATCGTTAAAAACTTAACTGTATACCCAGAGAATATGAAACGCAATATGACAAGAACATACGGCTTAATTTATTCTCAGCGCGTAATGCTTACATTAATCGATAAAGGTATGGTACGTGAAGAAGCTTACGATATCGTACAGCCTAAAGCGATGGAAGCTTGGGAAACACAAGTACAATTTAAAGAACTTGTAGAAGCTGATGAGCGTATTACGAGCAAGTTAACACAAGAAGAAATTAATGAATGCTTCAACTATGAGCATCATATGCAACACGTTGATACAATCTTTGAACGCTTAGGATTAAACGAGGCGTAAAATTTCATATGGCACAGAATAGAGTCATTCTGTGCCATTCTTTATAAAAATATTATTCACATTTTTCAAACTACAGGGGGCTTGCGAAATGCAAAAGCTAGAATTGCTGTATGAAGGTAAGGCAAAAAGAATTTATCGTACAGAATCAGCAGATATGGTTTGGGTAGAGTACAAAGATAGTGCGACTGCTTTCAATGGGGAGAAAAAAGAGACAATTACAGGAAAAGGTCGTTTGAACAATGAGATTACAACTTTATTGTTCAGAAAGTTACAAGAAGTAGGAATTAAAACACATTTTATTGAGAAGTTATCTGATATAGAGCAACTTGTTAAAAAAGTGAGTATTATTCCTTTAGAAGTTGTCACAAGAAATGTAATTGCAGGAAGTCTTTCAAAACGATTAGGAATGGAAGAGGGAACTGTACTTGCAGAACCAATCGTAGAATTTTACTTCAAAGATGATGATTTAGGAGATCCGCTTGTAACGGAAGATCATATTCGTGTATTAAACGTTGCATCGCCAGAGCAAGTAAGCGTATTAAGAGAAATGGCTCTACAAATCAATCAAGTGTTGATTGATCATTTCGCAAGCTGTCGTGTAAGACTAATAGATTTCAAATTAGAGTTTGGTGTAACGGAAGAAGGAGAAATTATTTTAGCGGATGAAATTTCACCAGATACTTGCCGTTTATGGGATGAAACGAGCAATGAAAAGTTTGATAAAGACGTATTCCGTCGCGATCTTGGAAATTTAACAGATGCTTATGAAGAGATTTTAAAACGTTTAGGGGGAATTTCACATGTATAAAGTTAAGGTATATGTAACATTAAGAGAAAGCGTATTAGATCCACAAGGAACAGCGGTAAAAGGAGCACTTCATAGTCTTTCATTTACAGAAGTACAAGATGTTCGAATCGGAAAGTACATGGAACTAACAATTGATAAATCAGTATCTGACCTTGACGCAAAGGTTAAGGAAATGTGTGAAAAACTATTAGCAAACGTTGTAATGGAAGACTTCCGTTATGAAGTTGAGGAGGTTGTCGCACAGTGAAATTTGCCGTAATAGTATTTCCAGGTTCGAACTGTGATGTCGATATGTTCCATGCAATTAAAGATGAGCTCGGCGAAGAAGTAGATTACGTTTGGCACGATACAGAGAATTTAGATGAATATGATGCAATTCTACTACCAGGTGGATTCTCTTACGGTGACTACTTACGCTGTGGTGCTATTTCTCGCTTCGCGAATGCAATGAAAGCAGTGCAAAAAGCTGCTGAGCAAGGAAAGCCGATTTTAGGTGTATGTAATGGATTCCAGATTCTTGTTGAATCAGGATTACTACCAGGAGCGTTAATGAGAAACGAAAATTTAAAATTTATGTGTCGCACTGTTCAGTTGCGTGTTGAAAATAATGAAACGATGTTTACATCACAATATGAAAAAGATGAAGTAATCAATATTCCAATCGCGCATGGTGAGGGTAATTACTATTGTGATGAAGAAACGCTAAAACGATTAGAAGAGAATAATCAAATCGCATTCCGTTACGTAGAAAATCCGAATGGAAGCGTTTCAGATATTGCTGGTATTGTAAACGAAAAAGGAAATGTACTTGGTATGATGCCACACCCAGAGCGTGCTGTAGATGAATTACTTGGCGGTGCTGAAGGGTTAAAAGTCTTTCAATCTATCTTAAAACAGTGGAGGGAAACATATGTCGTTAATGCTTGAACCAAATCCAACACAAATTAAAGAAGAGCGCATATATGCGGAAATGGGGCTAACAGACGAAGAGTTTGCCATGGTTGAAAAGATTCTAGGCCGTCTGCCAAATTATACAGAAACAGGATTATTCTCTGTTATGTGGTCTGAACATTGCAGTTATAAAAATTCAAAACCAGTACTTCGAAAATTCCCAACAACAGGTGAACGCGTCTTGCAAGGACCTGGGGAAGGTGCTGGAATTGTAGATATCGGTGATAATCAAGCGGTTGTATTTAAAATGGAAAGTCACAACCACCCATCTGCAATTGAACCATATCAAGGAGCAGCAACAGGCGTTGGTGGTATTATCCGTGACGTATTCTCTATGGGAGCACGCCCAGTAGCTCTATTAAACTCACTTCGCTTCGGTGAATTACAGTCACCACGTGTGAAATATTTATTCGAAGAAGTAGTAGCAGGGATTGCTGGATACGGTAACTGTATTGGCATTCCGACTGTTGGTGGCGAAGTACAGTTTGATCCGTGTTATGAAGGAAATCCACTTGTAAATGCAATGTGCGTAGGCTTAATTAACCACGAAGACATTAAAAAAGGGCAAGCGCACGGTGCTGGAAATACAGTAATGTACGTAGGAGCATCAACTGGTCGTGACGGTATTCACGGTGCAACATTCGCATCTGAAGAGTTATCTGAAAGCTCAGAAGCGAAGCGTCCAGCAGTTCAAGTAGGAGATCCATTTATGGAGAAACTTCTTATTGAAGCTTGCTTAGAACTTATTCAGTCAGATGCACTTGTTGGAATTCAAGATATGGGTGCAGCTGGTTTAACATCATCTTCTGCGGAAATGGCAAGTAAAGCGGGAATGGGTATTGAAATGTACTTAGATGATGTACCACAGCGTGAAACAGGAATGACACCATATGAAATGATGCTATCTGAATCACAAGAGCGTATGTTAATTGTTGTGAAAAAAGGTAGAGAGCAAGAAATAGTAGATTTATTCGAGAAGTATGGTCTTGCAGCCGTTACGATGGGGAAAGTAACGGAAGATAAAATGCTTCGCTTATTCCATAAAGGTGAAAAGGTAGCTGAAGTACCAGCAGATGCCCTTGCAGAAGAAGCACCAATTTATCATAAACCATCAAAAGAAGCAGCATACTTTGCTGAATTCCAGGCAATGAAAATGGAAACACCAAAAGTAGAAAATTATAAAGAAACGTTATTCGCTCTATTACAACAACCGACGATTGCAAGTAAAGAGTGGGTTTATGATCAATATGATTATCAAGTTCGCACAAGCACAGTTGTTACACCAGGTTCAGATGCAGCAGTTGTACGTGTACGCGGTACAGAAAAAGGATTAGCAATGACGACAGATTGTAACTCCCGCTACATTTATTTAGATCCAGAAGTGGGCGGTAAAATTGCAGTAGCAGAGGCAGCACGTAATATCGTATGTTCTGGGGGAGAGCCACTTGCAATTACAGATTGCTTAAACTTCGGTAATCCAGAAAAACCAGAAATCTTCTGGCAAATTGAGAAATCAGTAGATGGTATGAGTGAAGCTTGTCGCACATTACAAACGCCAGTTATCGGCGGAAACGTATCAATGTATAACGAACGTAGTGGTGAAGCTGTATATCCAACACCGACAGTTGGGATGGTTGGACTTGTACACGATTTAAAACATGTAACAACACAAGAGTTTAAGCAAGCTGGCGATTTAGTTTATGTAATTGGAGAGACGAAAGCTGAGTTTGGTGGAAGTGAATTACAGAAAATGATTCACGGCAAAATTTTCGGTCAATCACCAAGCATCGATCTAGATGTAGAATTAAAGCATCAAAAACAAGTATTAGCAGCGATTCAAGCTGGCCTTGTTCAATCTGCTCATGATGTTGCAGAAGGTGGTTTAGCAGTTGCAATTACTGAAAGTGCAATTGGTGCAAAAGGTTTAGGTGCTACTGTGAAATTAGATGGAGAAGCAACAGCAGCATTATTCGCTGAATCACAATCTCGCTTCGTTATAACTGTAAAACGTGAAAATAAAGAAGCGTTCGAGAAAGCGGTAGAAGCAATTCAAATTGGAGAAGTGACAAATACAAATGAAGTAACAATTCATAATGAAGAAAATGAAGTATTACTTACAGCAAATGTAGATGAAATGAGAAAGGCTTGGAAAGGGGCAATCCCATGCTTGCTGAAATAAAGGGGTTAAATGAAGAATGTGGCGTTTTCGGAATTTGGGGGCATGAAAATGCAGCACAAGTTTCATACTACGGATTGCATAGTTTACAGCACCGTGGACAAGAAGGCGCAGGCATCGTCGTAAATAATGGTGAGAAAATTGTCGGTCACAAGGGGTTAGGTTTAATATCGGAAGTATTTTCAAGAGGTGAGCTAGAAGGCTTAAACGGAAAATCAGCAATTGGACATGTACGATATGCGACAGCTGGCGGAAGTGAAGTTGCTAACGTTCAACCATTATTATTCCGTTTTTCTGATCATAGTATGGCATTAGCTCATAACGGAAATTTAATTAATGCAAAAATGCTTCGCCGCGAATTAGAAGCAGAGGGAAGTATTTTTCAAACAAGTTCAGATACAGAAGTACTTTTACATCTTATTAAACGTAGTACGAAAGATTCGTTAATTGAGAGTGTAAAAGAGGCTCTAAATAAAGTGAAAGGTGCGTTTGCATATCTTTTACTAACTGGAAATGAAATGATCGTTGCACTAGACCCGAATGGATTCCGTCCTCTTTCAATTGGAAAGATGGGAGATGCTTACGTTGTAGCATCAGAAACATGTGCTTTCGATGTAGTAGGTGCAACATACATTCGTGATGTAGAACCAGGTGAATTACTTATCATCAATGATGAAGGAATTCACGTAGATCGTTTTACAAATGAAGTAGATCATGCAATTTGTAGTATGGAGTACATTTACTTCGCACGTCCGGATTCTAATATTGCAGGTATTAACGTCCATGCAGCACGTAAAAACATGGGAAAACGTTTGGCGGCAGAAGCTCCTATTGAAGCTGATGTTGTTACTGGCGTGCCAGACTCTAGTATTTCGGCAGCAATTGGTTATGCTGAGGCAACAGGCATTCCATATGAGTTAGGATTAATTAAAAATCGTTACGTTGGACGTACGTTTATTCAACCTTCTCAAGAACTGCGAGAGCAAGGGGTTAAGATGAAGCTTTCAGCAGTAAGAGGTGTAGTTGAGGGAAAACGAGTTGTTATGATTGACGATTCTATCGTAAGAGGAACAACGAGTAAACGAATTGTTCGCATGCTTCGTGAGGCTGGAGCGACAGAAGTTCACGTAAGAATTGCGTCACCACCTCTGAAATATCCATGCTTCTATGGCATTGATATTCAAACGAGAAAAGAATTAATTGCAGCAAATCATACAGTAGAAGAAATTCGTGAAATGATCGGTGCAGACTCATTAACATTTTTAAGTGAAGATGGATTAGTAGATGCAATTGGACGTCCATATGAAGGGAAATACGGCGGTCTATGTATGGCGTACTTCAATGGAGACTATCCAACAGCTCTTTATGATTATGAGCAAGAGCTTTTAGAAAGTATGAAATAAGAAGAAAAAGCTTCTACTTCTTTTGATGTAGAAGCTAGCTTCTTTCTTAAAACGGCCGGCCCTGGATAGGGAGAAATTAAAAGACGAGGTGTAGATAACGATGGCGAATGCATATAAGCAAGCAGGAGTAGATATTGAAGCTGGATATGAAGCGGTATCTCGCATGAAAAAACACGTACAAACAACAATGAGAAAAGAAGTACTAGGCGGTTTAGGCGGTTTTGGAGGTATGTTTGATCTATCAAAATTTGCATTAGAAGAACCTGTATTAGTATCTGGAACAGATGGCGTGGGAACGAAATTGATGCTCGCTTTTATGGCAGATAAACATGACACAATTGGTATTGATGCAGTAGCAATGTGTGTAAATGATATTGTTGTCCAAGGAGCAGAGCCGCTTTTCTTCCTTGATTATATTGCTTGCGGTAAAGCTGAACCTAGTAAAATTGAAAACATCGTCAAAGGTATATCAGAGGGCTGTCGCCAAGCTGGTTGTGCATTAATTGGTGGAGAAACAGCTGAAATGCCAGGAATGTATTCTACGGAAGAGTATGATTTAGCTGGTTTTACAGTTGGGATTGTTGATAAAAAGAAAATTGTAACAGGTGAAAAAATTGAAGCGGGTCACGTATTAATTGGCTTAGCATCTAGCGGTATTCATAGTAATGGTTATTCTTTAGTACGAAAAGTATTACTAGAAGATGGAGAACTATCTTTAGATCGCATTTACGGACGCTTAGAACTACCTCTTGGTGAAGAATTATTAAAACCAACGAAAATTTATGTCAAACCTATTTTAGAACTATTGAAGAAATATGAAGTATACGGTATGGCGCATATTACAGGTGGCGGGTTCATTGAAAATATTCCACGTATGTTACCAGAAGGAATCGGTGCAGAAATTGAGTTAGGATCTTGGAAAATCCAACCGATCTTCAGTTTACTTCAAGAAGTTGGAAAACTAGAAGAGAAAGAAATGTTCAATATTTTTAACATGGGTATTGGTATGGTAGTAGCGGTGAAGGAAGAAGAGGCAAAAGATATTGTTCGTCTTCTTGAAGAGCAAGGAGAAACAGCTCGTATTATTGGACGTACTGTACAAGGGAACGGCGTTACCTTTAATGGGGGAGCGGCACTATGAGTAGATTAGCAGTTTTTGCTTCTGGGAGCGGCTCTAATTTTCAATCTCTTATCAATGCAGTAGAAGAAAAAAGATTAGACGCTGATATTAGTTTATTAGTATGTGATAAACCAGAAGCACGCGCTGTTGGACGGGCACATTATCATCATATTCCATGTTTCGCTTTTTCAGCGAAAGTATATGAGTCAAAAGAAGCATTTGAAAAAGAAATATTAAAGAAGCTAGAAGAGTATGAAATTGATTATGTTATTTTAGCTGGATATATGCGTTTAATTGGACCAACTTTACTAGAAGCTTACGGCGGAAAGATTATCAATATTCATCCATCACTATTACCGAGTTTTCCAGGGAAAGATGCTGTTGGTCAAGCGTTAGAAGCAGGTGTGAAAGTAACTGGAGTAACGATTCATTATGTAGATGCAGGTATGGATACAGGGCCAATTATTGCGCAAGAAGCAGTAGTTGTTTCTGAAGGGGATACGAGAGAAAGCTTACAAAAGAAAATTCAACAAGTTGAACATAAATTATACGTAAATACAGTGAATCAAATTGTTCAATCTGTGAAAGAACCAACTGTTAACTAACATACAACCAGGGGTGAAGGATAAATGAAAAAGCGTGCATTAGTGAGTGTTTCAGATAAAACAGGAGTAGTAGAATTTGTTAAAGGTTTACTAGAACAAGGGATCGAAGTTATATCAACAGGTGGTACGAAAAAATTACTAGAAGAAAACGGCTTACAAGTAATTGGTATTTCTGAAGTAACTGGGTTCCCAGAAATTATGGATGGCCGCGTAAAAACATTACATCCAAACATTCATGGTGGTCTATTAGCAGTTCGCGATAATGAAACGCATGTAGCGCAAATGAATGAGTTAGGTATGCAACCAATTGATTTTGTTGTTGTTAACTTATACCCATTCAAAGAAACAATCGCTAAGCCTGATGTAACATTTGCTGATGCAATTGAAAATATTGATATCGGTGGTCCAACAATGATTCGCTCTGCTGCGAAAAATCATAAATTTGTATCGGTAATTGTAGATCCAGTAGATTATGATGTTGTATTAGCGGAACTGAAAGAGAACGGTGAAGTAAAAGAAGAAACGAAACGTAAATTAGCAGCGAAAGTATTCCGTCATACAGCGGCATATGATGCGTTAATCTCTAACTACTTAACGGAGCAAATGGGTGAAGAAAGCCCAGAAACATTAACAGTGACATTTGAGAAAAAACAAGATTTACGTTATGGAGAAAATCCACATCAAAAAGCAACATTCTATAAAGCACCATTCGCTGTAACTTCTTCTGTTGCATACGCAGAACAATTACACGGTAAAGAATTATCTTATAACAATATTAACGATGCAGATGCAGCGCTTAGTATCGTGAAAGAATTTACAGAACCAGCAGTAGTAGCGGTAAAACATATGAATCCATGTGGTGTTGGAGTAGGAACTGATATTCATGAAGCGTATACACGCGCTTATGAAGCAGATCCAGTATCCATTTTTGGTGGTATTATCGCAGCAAATCGTGAAATTGACAAAGCTACAGCTGAAAAGTTACATGAAGTTTTCTTAGAAATCGTTATCGCTCCTTCGTTCTCACAAGAAGCTTTAGACGTATTGCAAAGCAAGAAAAACTTACGCTTACTAACTGTAGATATTGAAAAAGCGACAAGTGCAAGTAAAAAGTTAACTTCTGTACAAGGTGGTCTTCTCGTTCAAGAGGAAGATACGTTATCATTAGATGAAAGTACAATTTCAATTCCGACAAAGCGTGAACCGTCAGAGCAAGAGTGGAAAGATTTAAAACTAGCTTGGAAAGTTGTAAAACATGTGAAATCAAATGCAATTGTTTTAGCGAATGATAACATGACAGTTGGTGTAGGCGCGGGACAGATGAACCGTGTAGGTTCTGCAAAAATCGCAATTACACAAGCTGGCGAAAAAGCACAAGGTAGCGCACTTGCATCTGATGCTTTCTTCCCAATGCCAGATACAGTAGAGGAAGCAGCAAAAGCAGGGATTACAGCAATCATTCAACCAGGCGGATCAATCCGTGACGAAGATTCTATTAAGATGGCGGATGCGTATGGGATTGCTATGGTGTTCACTGGCGTACGTCATTTCAAACACTAATAGAGGATGTTTAAAAAGTCCGGTCAAGATAACCTTCGCAAGTCTTCGTTGCATTGCCAGTGCGGTACTCATGTAGGAAAGCTACACTCCGTGTCCTCCTGTCAAATGCGCCTAGACCTGCTCGGTTCTCTTGATCCTCCTTTTTCAACCTTTATTAATATGGATGTTTAAAAAGTCCGGTCAAGAAAACCTTCGCATGTCGTCGTTGCATTGCCAGTGCGGTACTCATGTAGGAAAACTACACTCCGTGTCTTCCTGTCAAATGCGCCTCGACCTGCTTGGTGCTCTTGAGTCTCCTTTTTAAACTTGTATTGATATGAAAACAAACTAGGAGCATAGCTTCTAGTTTGTACTTATTTAAGTATTGGGGGATGAAATATGAATGTTTTAGTAATCGGCCGCGGTGGGCGTGAGCATGCTTTAGCTTGGAAGTTTGCACAATCTGCAAAAGTGAAAAAGGTATATGTAGCACCGGGTAATGAAGGTATGCGCGATGTTGCAACACCAGTAGATATTGATGAAAATGATTTTGATGCATTAGTTCTATTTGCCAAAGAGAATAAGGTTGAATTAACTTTCGTTGGACCAGAAATTCCGCTTATGAATGGAATTGTTGATCGCTTTAAGGAAGAGGGGCTTCGTGTGTTTGGCCCAAATAAAGCGGCTGCTGTTATTGAAGGTAGTAAGGCTTTTACGAAAGAATTGATGAAAAAGTATGATATTCCAACTGCGGCATATGAAACTTTTACAGATTATGAAGAAGCAGTACAGTACATTCAAAAAGTTGGTGCACCGATTGTTATTAAGGCGGATGGATTAGCTGCTGGTAAAGGTGTAACGGTAGCAATGACGCTTGAAGAGGCATTACAAGCTGTGAAAGAGATGCTACAAGATGTAAAGTTTGGCGAAGCAAGTAAGAAGGTCGTTATTGAAGAGTTTTTAGATGGACAAGAATTTTCATTAATGGCATTTGTAAATGGAACAAATGTGCATCCGATGGTAATTGCGCAAGATCATAAACGAGCTTTCGATGGTGATAAAGGTCCAAATACAGGCGGGATGGGTGCGTATTCTCCAGTACCACAAATTCCAGAATCAGCAGTTCAAGAGGCGATAAAAACGGTATTACATCCAACTGCTAAAGCGATGATTGCAGAAAACCGTTCGTTTACAGGAATTTTATATGCGGGACTCATTTTAACAAATGATGGCCCAAAGGTAATTGAATTTAATGCCCGCTTTGGAGATCCTGAAACAGAAGTAGTATTACCTCGCTTAGAGAATGATTTAGTTGATGTATGTAACGCTGTATTAGATGAAAGTGAGTTAACATTACAATGGTCAGAGGAAGCCGTAATTGGTGTTGTACTTGCTTCGAAAGGATATCCAGAAGCATATAAAAAAGGTGACATTATTAAAGGATTAGATGCATTGCAAGATGTAATTGTGTTTCATTCAGGTACAGCAATGAAACATGGTGATTTTGTAACAAACGGTGGCCGTGTACTATTTGTCGCTTGTAAGGCAAATAGTTTACAAGAAGCGAAAGATAAGGTATATAAAGAAATCGGCAAAATTGAGAGTGATGGTCTATTTTACCGAAGTGATATAGGATATCGTGCAATTGGGCATGAGATGACGAGAAGCTAGTAATAAAAAATCCCGCTGAGAAATCAGCGGGATTTTTTATGCATCTTTATCTTTTTTCAATTTACCTTTTTGCTTTGCCATTTCTCGAAGTAAATACTCGATGTGTGCATTGACGCTACGAAACTCATCATTCGCCCATTTTTCGATGACTGCGTGTAATTCAGGATCAATACGTAATGGAAAGCTTTTCTTTTTAGCCATAATGATTTACAACCTTTTAGTATAGGCTTCCTGTATTAATAACCGGTTGCGCACCTTTATCTGAAACGATGGCAACTAATAAGTTGTTTACCATATTTGCTTTACGCTCGTCATCTAATTCCAGTACGCCTTCTTCATCTAGCATATGGATTGAATCTTTTGCCATCTTCACAGCACCTTCAACAATCTCTTTTCTAGCAGCTAATACTGCTTTTGCTTGTTGACGTTGGAGCATTGCATGGGCAATTTCTGTTGCGTAAGCTAAATGTGTTAAACGAGTTTCTAATACTTCTACGCCAGCGATTTCAAGGCGTGCTTCTAACTCACGTTTTAATTCTTCAGAGATTTCTTCCGTATTTCCGCGTAACGTGATGCAAGTTTCATCTTGGAAATTATCATAAGGATATTTTGTTGCAACGTGGCGGATTGCTGTTTCACTTTGAATTTCTACAAATCGATCGTAATGTTCAACACCGAACATTGCTTTTGCAGAATCAACAACTTTATATACGATAACGGCTGCAATTTCAATCGGATTTCCCTCGACATCATTTACTTTTAATTTCTTACTATTAAAGTTTTCAACACGTAATGATACAGTTTGACGGAATGCGAACGGAATCGTTAAAAATAAACCATTTTGACGAATTGTTCCTAAGTAATTACCGAAAAACGTAATGACTTTCGCTTGGTTTGGTTGAACAATACCAATACCTGTAGCAAGAACTGCGGCTAAAATAATAGTTAATGCTGCTCCTATGAAAATTTCTTGCACGAGGAAAAATACACCGATAGCGGCTAAAATCAAAATTCCAATAATCCCAAGAAAACCATTAACATAAAATACTTGTTTTTCTTTCATATGATCGCCTCCTGATATAAAAATGATATCACTTTTATATCATTTTTAGCAAGGGGTTTACACCTAATTTTCTGAATTTTATTGATTGGGCATCTCTTATGTATATTTTAAGGTTTAAAATAAGAATGTACGTTCTGTTTTGTGGTAAAATAAAGAAGACTTAACCGCCCACTGCAGCAGCTAAGTCCCTTTGAGAGCATCTTGCATCGTGACAAATGATTCAAAGCGGTTTTGCCAGGATTATATCTTCAATCGCTGACTCAATCTCTTTGTCAGAAGCGTCAAAACTTCCATTTGACCGTGGTTTGTCGTGATTGGAAGTTTGATTCACTTCTTCTTTAGCATGTCCCTTTTCAGTAAAATTCATGCTAGGCATTTTAAATGCCCCCATATTCATGTATTTTCCGAATTTCCACATTTCAACAACAGGACAGAAACGAACAATTCCCTCTGCAATTTTCATTGCGCCAATCCATAACAAGACGTTAGACCAAGTGCACCACGGCTTGCGTACAAGTTTAGCGCTACTACAGCCGAAGAGGATAAGTCCGAGTGTAATTCGAATTAGGGCATTTATTGTACCGATGTTTTGCTTCATTAGAAAAACACTCCTTTTTATGAAAGTTGAAATAGATAATACTATTTCTTTTATTAGTATCCCGTGTGATTTTAGGGATATGTAATCCAACTTTTGACGTTGAAAAAGATGTTGGATTGTGCGTGTGTGTAAGTCGCTTTTTTTGTTATAATGAAAGAATGCATAAAAGGAAGTTCAAAATTAAATCCTCTAGTTTGAAAAAATGTGGAAGAGGGAATTCCAAACTTAATTCTCCGTTTTAAACAAATATTTAAGATGAAGTTAAAAAATCCTAATGAAAATAAACTGTTATTTTGAACAGAAATATATATAAATAGAGAAAAGAAAGGGTGTTTTCATGTACGATATTTCCGGGTGGAAACATGTATTTAAGCTTGATCCAAATAAGGAGTTAAGTGATGAACATTTAGAAATGATTTGTGAGTCTGGAACCGATGCTGTTATTGTAGGCGGAAGTGATGGAGTGACAATTGATAATGTACTACACATGCTAGTTAGTATTCGTAGATATGCAGTTCCTTGTGTGTTAGAGGTTTCTGATGTGGAAGCAATTACACCAGGATTTGATTTTTATTATATCCCAAGCGTTTTAAATAGCCGAAAAGTAGAATGGGTAACAGGCATTCATCATGAGGCTTTGAAAGAATTTGGGGATATTATGGACTGGGATGAAATTTTCATGGAGGGGTATTGTGTTTTAAACCCTGAAGCGAAAGTAGCCCAGCTTACAGATGCGAAATGTGATGTAACAGAAGATGATGTGATTGCATACGCGCGTTTAGCAGACAAGCTATTACGTTTACCGATATTTTATTTAGAATATAGCGGTACGTATGGAGACAGTGAACTTGTTAAAAATGTAAAAGCAGAATTAAAACAAGCGAAGTTGTATTATGGCGGCGGTATTTCTAATGCAGAACAAGCGAAGGAAATGGCGCAATACGCTGATACAGTAGTTGTTGGAAATATTATTTATGATGATATAAAATCCGCGTTAAAAACAGTTAAAGCAGTAAAAGGAGAGTAGGTGCAGGCGTATATGAGTAAGACAGATAGGTTATTAAATGGTTTAAATCCGCAGCAGCAAAAAGCAGTACAAACAACGAACGGGCCACTTCTATTAATGGCAGGTGCAGGTAGTGGTAAAACACGTGTGTTAACACATCGTATTGCGTATTTACTTGGTGAAAAAGGTGTAGCGCCATGGAATGTACTAGCTATTACCTTTACAAATAAAGCAGCTCGTGAAATGCGCGAGCGTATTGATACACTTGTCGGACCAGAAGCAGAAGATATTTGGATTTCTACGTTCCACTCTATGTGTGTACGTATTTTGCGACGTGATATCGATCGTATTGGTATTAATCGTAACTTTACAATCTTAGATTCAGGCGATCAGTTAACTGTAGTCAAAAAAATTATGAAAGAGCGCAATATTGATCCGAAGAAATTTGAGCCGCGCTCTATTTTAGCTGGTATTAGTAATGCGAAAAATGAATTGTTATCTGCAGATAAATATGCGAAAAAAATTACAATCGCTGATCCATATGAAAAATTAACGAGTGATGTATATACAGAATATCAAAAACGTCTTCTGAAAAATAACTCATTAGACTTTGATGATTTAATTATGACAACGATTCAGCTATTTGAACGTGTTCCAGAAGTACTAGAGTTTTATCAGCGCAAGTTCCAATACATTCACGTGGATGAGTATCAAGATACGAACAAAGCGCAGTACCTTCTTGTAAAACATTTAGCAGCACGTTTTAAAAATTTATGTGTTGTAGGTGACTCAGATCAATCCATTTACCGCTGGCGCGGGGCTGACATTTCTAACATTTTGTCATTCGAAAAAGACTATGAGAATGCGCAAGTTATTTTGTTAGAACAAAACTATCGTTCATCACAAAATATTTTAAATGCAGCGAATGCTGTAATCGAAAGAAATACGAATCGTAAACCGAAAAAATTATGGACAGACAATCAAGTTGGAAGCAAAATCTCGTATTATCGTGCTGCAACGGAAAAAGACGAAGCATACTTTGTTGCGAAAAAAATTCGTGATGATATTCAAATGGGGAAACGAAAATATACTGATTTTGCAGTGTTATATCGTACAAATGCACAGTCTCGTATGGTCGAGGAGATTTTCCTAAAATCTAATATTCCTTACAAAATTGTCGGCGGTACGAAGTTCTACGATCGTAAAGAGATTAAAGATATTTTGGCGTATTTACGTTTAATTGGGAATCCAGATGATGAGATTAGTTTCGCACGTATTATAAACATGCCAAAGCGCGGAATTGGTGCGACTTCTATCGATAAAATTATTAATTACGGTGTACAAAATGGAATTTCATTAACTGCTGTATTCGATGAGATTGAGCATGTTGGAGTAAGTGCCAAGGTTACAAAGGCAGTAAAAGAATTCGCAGGTTTATTACACAACTGGGTAAATATGCAAGAGTATTTATCTGTTACAGAATTGGTAGAAGAAGTTATTGAAAAAACAGGCTATCGCGCTATGTTGAAAAATGAGCGTACTTTAGAAGCAGAAGGTCGTTTAGAGAACTTAGATGAGTTTTTATCTGTTACGCAAACATTTGAATCTCAAAGCGAAGATAAGAGCCTTGTTGCCTTCTTAACAGACTTAGCGCTTGTTGCTGATATTGATCGTGTAGATGAAGATCCAACTGCTGGTGAGGAAGTTATTTTAATGACGATGCACTCAGCGAAAGGATTAGAATTCCCAGTGGTCTTTATTGTTGGGTTAGAGGAAGGAATATTCCCGCATACTCGTTCTCTAATGGAAGAAGATGAAATGCAAGAAGAGCGTCGCCTTGCTTATGTAGGTATTACTCGTGCAGAAGAAGAGTTATATTTATCCAATGCGCAAATGCGTACTTTATTTGGTAGAACAAGTATGAACGCTGCCTCTCGATTTATTACAGAAATCCCGGCAGATCTAGTAGAGTCGTTAAATGAAACAGCGCCAAAGCGTGAAACTTCGTTTGGTGCAAAAGGCAGAACAACAAGTACAAGTAAAATGACAACTACAACCACAACACGCTCTCGTTCAGCTTTCGCGCGTCCTGCAGCTAAGACGACAGGCGGCGAGCAAATCGGCTGGGCAGTAGGCGATAAAGCTTCCCACCAAAAATGGGGAGTCGGTACAGTTGTCAGTGTAAAAGGTGAAGGTGATGCAAAAGAATTAGATATTGCGTTCCCAAGCCCAATTGGTGTTAAACGTTTGTTAGCAAAATTTGCACCTGTGACGAAACAATAGGAAAGGAATGAGGATATGTCAAAAGAGATAGCAAAACAACGTATAGAAGAACTGCGTGATTTGTTAAATACATTTAACTATCAGTATCACGTATTAGACAATCCTTCTGTTTCTGATGCGGAGTATGACCGTAATATGCAGGAGCTTATAAAATTAGAAGCAGAGAATCCAGAGTTTATGAGTGAAGACTCTCCCTCCATTCGCGTTGGGGGAACTGTTCTTGATATATTTGAAAAAGTAACACATAAATCACCCATGTTAAGTTTAGGAAATGCATTTAACGAAGGAGATTTACGTGATTTCGACCGACGAGTACGTCAAGGAATTGATGATGCGAATGTAAGATATATATGTGAATTAAAAATTGACGGGCTTGCTGTTTCACTTCATTATGAAAAAGGACGCTTCATTCAGGGGGCAACGCGTGGTGATGGTGTAACAGGTGAAGATATTACCCAAAATTTAAAAACGATTAAAGCGATCCCGCTCCGTTTAAATGAAGAAGTAACGTTAGAAGCACGAGGCGAAGCTTATATGCCGAAGCGTTCATTCGTTAAGTTAAATGAAGAGAAAGAACAAAATGGTGAAGATGTATTTGCGAATCCGCGTAATGCGGCAGCAGGTTCAATACGCCAACTGGATCCCAAAATTGCAGCGAAGCGTAACTTATCTATGTTTGTGTACGGTCTTGCGAATGTAGAAGAAAAAACAATTCCATCACATAGTGAATCGCTTGATTTCTTAGGTGAACTTGGATTCAAAACAAATCCAAATCGTCGTACATGTGAAACAATCGAAGAAGTTATCGCTTATGTAGAAGAATGGCAAGAAAAACGTCCGCATCTTGATTATGAGATTGATGGAATCGTTATAAAAGTAGATGATGTTGCTCTCCAAGAAAGTCTAGGAACTACAGCAAAGAGTCCAAGATGGGCAATTGCTTATAAATTCCCGGCTGAAGAAGTTGTAACAAGATTAACAGGCATTGAATTAAGTGTTGGCCGCACAGGGGTTGTAACACCGACTGCAGAGTTAGAGCCAGTACGAGTAGCTGGTACTATCGTTCGTCGTGCTTCTTTACATAACGAAGATTTAATTCGTGAAAAAGACATTCGAATTGGTGACTACGTAGTTGTAAAGAAGGCAGGAGATATTATTCCTGAAGTTGTGAATGTTATTTTCGATAAGCGTACTGGTGAGGAAGAAGAATATCATATGCCAACGCATTGCCCAGCATGTGAGAGTGAACTAGTTCGTTTAGAAGAAGAGGTAGCACTTCGTTGTATAAATCCAACTTGTCCAGCTCAAATTCGAGAAGGGTTAATCCATTTCGTTTCAAGAAATGCAATGAATATTGATGGACTTGGAGAGCGTGTCATTACACAACTCTTTGATGCTGATTATATTCGTACATTTGCTGATTTATATTCGTTGACGAAAGAGCAATTATTGCAGTTAGAACGATTCGGTGAAAAATCAGCGACAAATTTAGTACAAGCAATTGAGAATTCTAAAGAAAACTCATTAGAGCGATTATTATTCGGTCTTGGTATTCGCCATGTCGGAGCGAAAGCAGCACGTACATTTGCAGAGCATTTTGAAACGATGGATGCGCTTGTGAAAGCAACGGAAGAAGAACTAAAAGCAATTAATGAGATTGGGGAAAAAATGGCTCAATCTGTCGTGACGTATTTTGATAATGAAGACGTATTAGAGTTATTACAACAATTTAAAGAGTATGGCGTGAATATGGCATACAAAGGTATAAAAATTGCTGATTTACAAAATGTTGAGTCTTACTTCGCAGGAAAAACTGTCGTTTTAACAGGGAAATTAGAAGTGATGGGACGTAGTGAAGCGAAGAAGAAGATTGAGGCATTAGGTGGAAAAGTAACAGGAAGTGTTAGTAAAAGTACGGATTTAGTTGTTGCAGGTGAAGCGGCAGGTTCGAAATTAGCACAAGCGGAGAAGCATAATGTTGAGGTTTGGAATGAAGAGAGGTTCTTACAAGAGCTAAATAAGTAAGAGGTGCAAACTTACCATGAAAAAAATAGCATTAGCGGTATTAAGCCTTGGCCTACTCGTAAGTGGGTGTAGTGCAGGTGCCGATAAAGATGAAAAAGTGGTTGAGAAATCGGGGAAAGCAAAAGAACAAGCAATCGTTCCGAAATACTCTATTTCGGATGAATATTATAAGGCGACTATTCCGTTTGAAGCAGGAGCTGCACGTGGTTTAGTTGTACAAGGAGTAAGTAATCGTCTTGATATAGATGAATTTGAAACAGGATTAATGCGTATTGCGAAAGAATCCTTTAGTACGAAAGATCATTTCTTTAAAGGTGGAAGTGCTCTAGATACTCAAAATTTGCAGATGCTTGTTAAAAGAAAGCGTACAGATGCTGAACAAAAGGAACTAGAGGACAAATTAAAAAAAGATGCAGTTAAATTTCCAAATATCGGGTTAAACCCGGCGTTAGGTGGAGGACCTGAATCATTAGAGGCAAAAAATAAAAAAAATCCAATATATATTTCAAATATTTTAGAGCATGATTATTATGTGAAAAAAGGCGAAACAGATGAACTCCAAGGCATTGTAGTTGGTTTAGCAATGAATTCGGTTCATTATTACGAGGAAGAGCATGGTTATCCGCGTGAGGCTAAAATTGAGCAAGAAAAAATGTTAGCTGAAGGGAAAAAAATGGCGCAAGAAGTCTTGAAATTTATGTATGAAAAAAAACCTGACACAAAAAATGTTCCGATAACATTTGCGATTTATCGTCAGGCTCCAAAGGCTTCACTCGTGCCAGGTAACTTTGTTTCTTATGCGAATGTTGAAAAAGGCAGTGAAACGGTTGAGGATTGGAAACAAATTAATGAGAAATATTATTTATTCCCATCTGAACAAGCGAAAACAGATAATAAACGTGAAGACCTGGCGAGAGTATCAAACTTTAAAGCAAAACTAAGCGATTATTTCCAAGGCGACTATACAGCTGTTATCGGTACTGGTATGTATAGAGACGATGAATTAAGAGAAATAAAGCTTGATATTCCTGTCCAGTTTAATGGGAAAGCGGAAATAATTGGTTTTACACAATATGTAGCCGGGCTTGTTATGGAATACTTCCCGAATTATATGAAAGTACAAGTAACGATTAAATCTGTAGAACGCCCAGAAGCGATTATTATACGTGAAGCGAAGCAAGATGAACCGTTTGTGAAAATTTTAGATTAAATAGAAGGGCCGTTCCTTTGTGGAACGGCTTTTTTT
Source organism: Bacillus cereus (assembly GCF_007678085.1). Taxonomy (GTDB): domain Bacteria; phylum Bacillota; class Bacilli; order Bacillales; family Bacillaceae_G; genus Bacillus_A; species Bacillus_A cereus_BE. The sequence continues at coordinate 22,416 of NZ_VEDW01000006.1, forward strand.
CTCGAGGAATTTTGTTATAATTTAAAATGTTATAAATAATGGGGGTAAGGGGTAAAGCACATGGACGAATTAAGTTTTCAAGTCATTATTTTATTAATTGCATTCGGCTTTTTAGCAGCTTTTATTGATTCAGTTGTTGGCGGTGGGGGATTAATTTCGCTTCCGGCACTTATGTTTGTTGGTTTACCACCAGCTTCGGCAATTGCAACGAATAAATTAGCTGCAACGATGGGGACGTTTACGAGTGCAATTTATTTTATTCGATCGGGAAAGGTCGATTTTAAAATTGTAGGAAAGTTAATCCCGTTAACTGTTATAGGAGCAATCGCAGGTGCTTTAGTAGTAAAATTTATTCCACCGGACATTTTACGTCCGTTAGTACTTGTGATGTTGGTGTTTATTGCTATTTATATTATTGCGAAAAAGGATTGGGGCAGTGTATCTACCTATAAGAAGATGACGAAAAGAAAAACATTAATATTTTTCTTTGTTATCTTAATGATAGGGTTCTACGATGGTTTTTTTGGCCCAGGGACAGGATCCTTTTTAATTTTTGCATTTTTATTAATTGGTTTGGATTTTATTCAAGCGGCAGCATCTGGAAAACTTTTGAACTTTGTTAGTAATATCGTATCTTTAATTACTTTTTTATTTTTAGACGTAATTCATTTTGAATACGGTATTATTATGGGATTATCGATGATTTTGGGCGCTTATTTTGGATCGAAGTTTGCAGTTCAAAAAGGTGTTGGATATGTAAGGACTTTATTTTTATTAGTAACTATCTTATTAATCGGAAAAAACATTTTGGAATATACTCATATTTTGTAGAGTTATACGTATGTATAACTCTATTTTTTTATTATATTTTAAAAATTAATTAATTTTTAAAATATAAGTCTAGGAATATTTGAATAAATCTAAATTATCGTGTAGAATAATGTTGTAAAATGTAAACGTTTTTCTAAGGGGAGGCTAAAAAGAATGGTAGTAGCATACAAACATGAGCCATTTACAGATTTTTCAGTGGAGGCTAACAAATTAGCGTTTGAAGAAGGTTTAAAGAAAGTAGAATCTTATCTTGGACAAGACTATCCATTAATTATTGGGGGAGAAAAAATCACTACAGAAGACAAAATTGTTTCTGTAAACCCTGCAAATAAAGAGGAACTTGTTGGTCGTGTTTCAAAAGCAAGCCGTGAGTTAGCTGAAAAAGCAATGCAAGTAGCGGATGAAACATTCCAAACTTGGAGAAAATCAAAGCCAGAAATGCGTGCAGACATTTTATTCCGTGCTGCAGCAATCGTTCGTCGCAGAAAACATGAATTCTCTGCTATTCTTGTAAAAGAAGCGGGTAAACCATGGAATGAGGCAGATGCTGATACAGCAGAAGCAATCGACTTTATGGAATATTATGGTCGTCAAATGTTAAAATTAAAAGACGGAATTCCAGTAGAAAGCCGTCCAATTGAATATAATCGTTTCTCTTACATTCCATTAGGAGTAGGTGTTATCATTTCTCCTTGGAACTTCCCATTCGCGATTATGGCAGGTATGACAACAGCTGCTTTAGTTTCTGGTAACACAGTATTACTAAAACCAGCTAGTACAACTCCTGTAGTAGCAGCGAAATTCATGGAAGTATTAGAAGAAGCTGGCTTACCAGCTGGCGTAGTAAACTTCGTTCCAGGTAATGGTTCTGAAGTTGGTGACTACTTAGTAGATCACCCTCGTACACGTTTCGTGAGCTTCACTGGATCTCGTGATGTAGGTATCCGTATTTATGAGCGTGCAGCGAAAGTAAACCCAGGCCAAATTTGGTTAAAACGCGTTATCGCTGAAATGGGCGGTAAAGATACAATCGTTGTTGATAAAGAAGCAGATCTTGAATTAGCAGCTAAATCTATCGTTGCATCAGCATTCGGATTCTCAGGACAAAAATGTTCTGCATGTTCTCGTGCAGTAATCCATGAAGATGTATACGATCACGTATTAAATCGTGCTGTTGAATTAACGAAAGAATTAACAGTTGCTAACCCAGCTGTATTAGGTACAAATATGGGTCCTGTTAATGACCAAGCTGCATTCGATAAAGTAATGAGCTATGTTGCAATTGGTAAAGAAGAAGGTAGAATCTTAGCAGGTGGCGAAGGAGACGATTCTAAAGGCTGGTTCATCCAACCAACAATCGTTGCTGACGTTGCAGAAGATGCTCGCTTAATGAAAGAAGAAATCTTCGGACCAGTAGTAGCATTCTGTAAAGCAAAAGACTTTGATCATGCACTTGCAATTGCAAACAATACAGAATACGGTTTAACAGGTGCTGTTGTTACTAATAACCGTGAACATATTGAAAAGGCACGTGAAGAATTCCATGTGGGTAACTTATACTTCAACCGTGGATGTACTGGTGCAATCGTAGGTTACCAACCATTCGGTGGCTTTAACATGTCTGGTACAGACTCTAAAGCTGGTGGCCCTGACTACTTAGCACTTCACATGCAAGCAAAAACTACTTCTGAAACTTTATAAGAAATAGTAGAAGAGATCTTCGCAGTATGCGAAGATCTCTTTTTTTTTTGAAAAACTTTCTATATGTGGATTAAGATAGAGATACGTAGAAAAACTAATAAGGTTTACTTCAGTAAATAAGATATATTATATTTGTTGAATAGATTCTCTTTAAGGACAAGAAAAGTAGGTGAACAAAGTGGGAAAATATCAATTGGATTACAAGAGTCAGGTAGCTGTGGCAAAGTTTCATGAAAAACAGACGCCTGCCAAATTTGATAAAAAGCAGCAAATTGAAAATTTGCGTGCGGAGTATTTGAAAAAGAAGCAAAAACAAACAGATAAATAATATGTTACGTTTTTGATAGGAGAGACCAGTTCTGATTACCATATATTACTATTTGGTAATCAGAACTAGCTAAACCCTATTAATATCGGGATAAACATGTAAATAGAAACAAAGCAACGAGAAAAGTTGACTTATTAGTCACATTTTTTAGTATTCATTTTAAGGATTTCCTGTATAATACAATTTGAAAGAAAATCTATGGTTTGACAAGAAACACTCCTTTCGGTTTTGCTCACTGAAGGGAGTGTTTTTTTGTAGATACAAACTCTGCTGTACTCATTACATTTGCATATACGCCATTTAAACTAGCCAAAATTGTGTTATGAATGTAAACGGCTGATATAGTAGCATTCTTAAAAGAAAGATCTTTTGTAGCACAAGCATCATGTATAACGGTACATTGAAGGCCGAAATCAAAAGCAGCTCTTACGGTAGCATCGATACACATATGGGTCATCATCCCGCATATGACGACGTGCTCAATGTCTAAACGTTGTAATTGTTCTAGAAGATCGGTTTCGCGAAAACTATTTGGATAATGTTTGAGTATAACGGTTTCTTCTCTAAGTGGACGTACGCTTTCATGAATATGTACACCTTCTGTATTGGGTAGGAAAAAAGTAGCGTCATCTTTTATTGCTACATGTTGGATATGAAAAATAGGTTCGTTTTTCGTTCTAAAGAGTTGTAGTAGCTGACTAGCATAGTCACTTGCTTCTACTGGATTACGCAATTCCATCTTTCCATGTGGAAAATAATCATTTTGAATATCAACGAGTAAAAGAGCTGTTTTCATATATTTATCTTCCTCCAATTTCATATTCAAATAATGGTATTCAATTTATAGAGAGGATTCTCCTTTTAAAAAAATATGAAGGAGAAGAACTTTACATAACTTTAAAAACCAATATTATATTGTGGTTTTTTATTTGAAAATTTTAATAGAGAAATAATTAATATTTTTCTAAAAAATGTATTGACTCTTATTATTCTGAGTTCTATAATGAGAATTAATTAAACGACAATTAAATCGATACATTCTTATCCAGAGAGGTGGAGGGACTGGCCCTACGATACCTCAGCAACGGGTTTTTTAATACCGTGCTAACTCCAGCAAGCCTTATAAAAGGCTTGGAAGATGAGAAGATGTGAACGAGTACATATAAGTGCTCTCCTTCTTATCTTTATGGTTGATAAGAAGGAGAGCACTTTTTATTTTACCTCGAAAGCTCTACTTCAAGTTTTTACAGCATATAGGAGGGAAGAAAATGATTTCTTTTAACAATGTAAGTAAAGTATATGAATCAGGTGGGCAATCTGTTCATGCGGTGGAAGATGTAACTTTATCAGTTGAGAAGGGCGAAATTTTCGGTATCATCGGTTTTAGTGGCGCTGGAAAGAGTACGTTGTTACGCCTAGTAAATATGTTAGAGAGACCGACGGCAGGAACGATTTCAATAGATGATAAAGATATTACATCACTATCGACGAAAGAATTACGGAAGCTAAGACAAAGAATCGGGATGATCTTTCAAAGTTTTAATTTATTTAATTCAAGAACAGTGTTTGGGAATATTGCTTATCCATTAAGGTTAGCGAAAGTACCAAAGAATGAGATAAAAGAAAGAGTAAACGAACTGCTGAAGTTTGTAGGTTTAGAAGATAAAGCAAACTATTATCCAGAGCAACTATCAGGCGGACAAAAGCAGCGTGTTGGTATTGCAAGAGCACTTGCAACATCGCCAGACATTCTTATATGTGATGAGGCAACATCAGCTTTAGATCCAGAAACAACGACAGAAATTTTGAACTTATTAAAGAAAGTAAATCGAGAATACAATGTAACAATTCTTCTGATTACACATGAAATGCATGTTGTGAAAGAAATTTGTCACCGTGTAGCTGTAATGGAGAAGGGAAAGGTTATTGAAGAAGGAAAACTGTTTGACGTTTTCACACAACCAAAAACAAAGACGACTCAAAACTTTGTACGTTCTATTATTAATGATCATTTACCAGAAAGTGTTCTAGGGAAAATTCAAAACGGAGGACAGATTTATCGTTTAACATTTACTGGTGAGGAGACAGGGCAACCAGTACTATCATATATCGCAAAAAACTATAACGTCGATGTAAACGTGCTTTACGGAAATATTATTGAACTTCAAAATGTGCTATTTGGAAATCTACTTGTAGAACTGCAAGGTGAGCAAAAAGAAATTCAAAAAGCATTACAACATCTAAGACTACAAGTGCAGCTGAAGGAGGTAGAAGCTCATGCGAGTTGATTGGAGTATATTTTGGCCCCGCATATTAGAGGCGACGGGGGATACCCTCTTAATGGTAATCGTAACCCTTATATTTGCTACAATTCTTGGTATACCTCTAGGTTTACTTTTATATGTAACGAGAAAAGGAAACTTTTTAGAAAATAAATGGGTCTTTTCTATTCTTAATATCATTATTAATACCATTCGTCCGGTTCCGTTCATTATCTTCTTAGTAGCTTTAAGCCCACTAACAAGAAGTGTTATTGGAACGACGATTGGAACAGCAGCAGCAATTTTCCCAATGACATTAGTTGCATCAATCGGTATTGCTAGAATGGTTGAAACAAATCTTGTGTCAGTTCCAAAGGGAGTCATTGAAGCAGCGCAAGCGATGGGCGCTTCACCAATTAGAATTGTTTTTGAAATCCTTGTGCCAGAAGCGTTAGCACCATTGATTTTAGGAGTTACATTTATGACGGTTGGTCTAATTGAATTTTCTGCAGTTGCTGGGCTTGTCGGTGGTGGCGGTCTTGGTGATTTAGCGATGACATATGGTTATCAACGTTTTGATACATCAGTTATGTTCGTAACGGTCGTTTTACTTATTATTCTCGTACAGGTAGCTCAAAATTTAGGAAACTACTTTGCGAAAGTCTTTTTACGCAGATCATAAAAAGGAAGAGGGGAAAAGAAAATGAAGAAAATTTTAGCATTTGCATTATCAGCAATTCTAGGGGTTTCAGCGTTAAGTGGATGCTCAAGTAGAGACGCGGGGGCAGGAGCAAAAGAGAAAGTAGTTCGCGTCGGTGTAACTGGAACAGATGGAGACGCTTGGGAAATTTTAAAGAAAAAAGCTGAAAAAGAAGGAATTAAAATTAAACTGATTGAGTTCTCTGATTATACGACGCCAAATAAAGCGTTAGCTGATGGAGATATTGAACTAAACTCATTCCAGCACGTTGCTTTCTTAGAGCAATTTAAAAAAGAGCATAAGTTAGATATTACAGCTGTCGGTACAACGCAAATTGCACCAATGGGCTTATACTCTGAAAAATATAAGAAGGCAAATGAAATTCCAGATGGTTCAGAAATTGCGATTCCGAATGATCCAACGAACCAAGCTCGTGCATTAAAACTTCTTGATGCAGCAGGTTTATTAAAGCTTAAGAAAGACTTTGGCTTATTTGGGGATCCAAGCGGCATTGCTGAAAATCCAAAGAAGTTAAAAGTTACCCCGGTTATCGCACAGCAAACACCTCGTGTATTAAAAGATGTTGCAGCTTCAGTTATTAATAACGGTGTTGCTGGTCAAGCTGGATTAGATCCAGCGAAGGATCCAATTTTCTTAGAAGATCCAAAGAATGAAAATGCGAAGCCATATATTAATATTTTCGCAGCTCGTACAAAAGATAAAGATGATCCAACACTGAAAAAAGTAATTGAACTATATCATTCAAAAGAAGTAACAGATGCAATTAAGAAAGAAACAAATGATGGTTCCATTTCAGTAGATCTTTCACTTGAGGAGCTTGAAAAAATCGTAAAATAATTATCGGGTTTAACGATTAACAGTAGGAACCCCTCCGCTGTTAGTTCGTTCAACATATAATCTACTTAACAAACAAACCCTAATTCTGTACCTTCCAATTCTGTATAACGTAGAATCCAATGTTTGTTAAGTAGAGTAATGGACCAGGAGTTTTCCTGGTCTTTTTTTATGAATGAAAGTAGCTAGCGAATAGTAAGGTAATCCAAATTATAATAGGATAAGAAAATAAGCTGAAAATGAGTGTAATTACGAATTTCTTTTGATAAATTAAGTGTTTTTGGGATGAAAAAAAGAAAATCGAAAAGATGAAAATGAAAGCTGCCGATATTACGCCAGGGTTATAGGAACGGTAAATGAAAAACAAAATAATATGTTGAACGGAGTTGAAGAATATAGCCCCTTGTATAAAAATAACCCAGTATATAGAAGACAAGAAGTTTAGTTGATATAGAAAGACGATAAGTAAGACAAAGATTGTTAATGCGGAAATGGCAATGAAAAATTGTTGGCTTGTTATAAAATGAATTGAAAATTGATTAGCAAGATATTGTGGCATTTGGAAAGATTCTTCTAGGTTATGAATGAAAAATAACAAGGGAATAATCCAAAACATAATAGTGGAATGTTTTTTCAACAACTTAGATCACTCCAATCTGGGGATAGAAAGCCTACAAAGGCCCTCTATCCAGAGATGTTCATTCAATTATGATACTTTTTAAATTATCTTCATGATGCTCTCGTTTTTTCGGATAAGCAGCTAGCTCCTCTTGTAAAATATTTAGCATTTGCTTAGCTGATTGCTGGATTGGTGTAGGCAACTCTTCTAATATATTCATACCGACTTTTATTTTTGCATGAATTACCTTTCTTAGTAGTTCCTCACGCATGTACTACACCTCCAAACCGAATGTTTAGTACATCATCTTCGAATTTTGCTCCTTGAATAGAAAGGTGTGTTAACGTTTTTGGTAATGTGATGTTTCGTTTAACAGAACCAGCGCGAATGATAAGCTCATCACCTTTTTGATTTAATGCAAGTTCACTTTTGTTAGAGAAGGGAATGGACAGAACGAAAATATATTCATCGCCATCTTTTTTTACATATTGAGTGCGGCCGTTAAATTTTACTTCAGTAGGAAAATGATCAGTTTTAAATAAAGCATCTCCTACGCGTTCTAACATAGGTAAACCAACAACTTCTTGTTCAAACATTGGAGCTTCGTAAATAGGAAGTGGATCAAAACTATCTTGAATTAATGTTTTATATTTCTTTTGGGTATCTTTCCATGCTTGAAAATAAGGATCGGTGACAGTTTTAGGAATGACACGGTTGATCATAATGGCATCTACGTTATAATCGTATAAATTTAAATACGTAAAGCTGCGCTGTGCTTCTTTAATGACCATTTTTTCAGGATTTACAACGATGCGGATACTTGTTACGCCTCGGTTTGATAAAATATCTCTCATTTCTCCGAGCTGTTCAAGTGTATTCGTTAATTCGTCCATAATATCATCGGTTGGAAGGGGGACACCAAGAAGTGGTTGAGCTACAGGGCGAACAACTTTTAAAACTTTTCTTTTAATAGGAAAGAGTTTTTCCATCCACCAGCCGAGCATGTCTGGAAAGCTGAGCATTGCTAATGTTTCTCCTGTTGGAGCACAATCAATGATAATAACGTCATATGTGTTTTGTTTATAATAATCGAGTACGCGAAGTAAACTAATTAAATCTTCCATACCAGGAAACATCGTTAACTCTTCGGTTGTAATATCATCTGCTGCTTTGGAAGTGAAGAGTAGTGTAATATATTTCTGTAACTTTCCCCAGCCTTTTTCCATCTCATAAATCGTATTAATTTCTTGTGCCCATAAATTTTCAAGAATTTCTAATGGCTCAGAAGAAAGTTTTATACCAAATGAATCTCCTAAACTATGAGCAGGGTCTGTGCTCATTACTAAAGTTTTTAAGCCTTGTTTTGCGCTTTGAAGTGCAGTTGCTGCTGAAATACTAGTTTTTCCTACGCCGCCTTTACCTGTATACAAAATAATTCTCATCATCATATCCCCCTTTGTTTCGAATATCGAATATTACGAGTACCGAAATATTTTTTTGAATAAAAACCCTATTAGGGTTTTTATTCAATCGGAATGTTTTTCATTTTAGGTGTAGAAACCTTTTCTTCAGTTTTTTGCTGTGACGTAGCAATGTGATTCATGATCTTTTGGAAGATCTGTAGTAAGAATGCTTTTTCTTCTTCTGATAATGCTTCTGTCACTAGGTTAAAGTAATGGGCTGCATTTTGTTTTACTTCTTGAACGAGCATTACACCGTTTTCTGTTAAACGAATTAATACAATGCGTCGGTCGTTTTCATCACGGTACCTTTCGATATATCCCTTTTTTACAAGGCGATTTACAACACCTGTCGTTGTACTCATCGGTATATCAAGAAGGTCAGCGATTTTTGTCATTGTAATATCTGTATTTCGCTCCATCCAAAGTAAACAAAATACTTCTGTTTTAGAAAGTGTTAAATCTAGGCTTACCCATTCCTCAGGATAGAAAAGTTTCTTGGCGTTATCTAGCAGTAAGTCTAAAAAATGTTCATATTGCAACAATTAATTCCACTCCCGTATATTTCGAGGTTCGTAATATTTGTTTTTATTTTATGTAGAATTGAAATAAATGTCAATTACTTTAACTATTTTTTCAGATTAGAAAGAAAACTATCTTTAAAATAGTATTATTTTATGATAGATTTATAAATATAAAACTAGAATTTACATAAAAATCCATCATGGTAAATATACTTATCTATAATGGATGTACAGCTAATGAGGGGGATAACGATGAGAAGACGTAATACGCAAGCGTTCACGTTTTTAGCATGGACTTCATTTGTTTGCGCGCTTTCAGGTATGCTAATTGGAATTTATACGTTAGATGAAACGCTTAGTGTAAAAGGATATTATTTAATTGGAACATTATTTTTAACGATGTCTTGTTTTGTATTACAAAAAACAATTCGTGATAATGAAGAAGATAACGAGAGATTTCCGAAAAATAAACCGTTAGATAAAGAGTAAATCGTAAAGAAAGGCGTTTGCCTTTCTTTTTTTATGTAAAAATGCCGTAAGTGCCATGTGTTGACTTGCTTGAAGTACTGAAAATTTGGTATCATCAATAGTATTGTAGATTGAACGATATATTATGGAGGTGGCCTAGCCGTGTCAAGAATTTCCGTTGAGAATGTAAAGCACGTAGCACATTTAGCACGTCTTGCAATTACTGATCAAGAAGCAGAAAAATTTCAAAAACAACTAGATGCAATTGTTACATTTGCAGAACAGTTAAATGAATTAGATACAACAGATGTAAAACCAACAACTCATGTATTAACTATGAAAAATGTTATGCGTGAAGATGTACCAGAAAAAGGTTTACCAGTTGAAGAAGTATTAAAAAATGCACCGGATCACAAAGATAATCAAATCCGTGTTCCAGCAGTATTAGAATAGAGGAGGGGAATTTCGATGTCATTATTTGATCATTCAGTATCAGAGTTACATAAGAAATTAAACAACAAAGAAATTTCCGTTACGGATTTAGTAGAAGAATCTTACAAACGTATTGCGGATGTTGAAGATAACGTAAAAGCTTTTCTTACATTAGATGAAGAAAACGCACGCGCAAAAGCGAAAGAATTAGACGCGAAAATTGGTGCTGAAGATAATGGTTTATTATTCGGTATGCCAATTGGTGTAAAAGATAATATTGTAACTAACGGTCTTCGTACTACTTGTGCGAGCAAAATGTTAGCAAACTTTGATCCAATTTATGATGCGACAGTTGTGCAAAAGCTAAAAGCTGCTGACACAGTTACAATCGGTAAGTTAAATATGGACGAGTTCGCAATGGGTTCTTCAAATGAAAACTCAGGTTTCTACGCTACGAAAAATCCATGGAACTTAGATTACGTTCCAGGCGGATCTAGTGGTGGTTCTGCAGCAGCTGTAGCAGCAGGAGAAGTGTTATTCTCTCTAGGTTCTGATACGGGTGGTTCTATCCGTCAGCCAGCTGCATATTGCGGCGTTGTAGGTTTAAAACCAACTTACGGACGTGTATCTCGTTACGGATTAGTTGCATTCGCATCTTCACTTGACCAAATCGGGCCAATTACACGTACAGTAGAAGATAACGCGTACTTATTACAAGCTATTTCAGGTATTGACCGTATGGATGCAACTTCTGCAAACGTTGAAGTAGGAAACTACTTAGCTGGTTTAACAGGCGACGTTAAAGGTTTACGTATTGCTGTACCAAAAGAATACTTAGGAGAAGGTGTTGGCGAAGAAGCTCGTGAGTCAGTACTAGCTGCTTTAAAAGTATTAGAAGGTATGGGCGCAACTTGGGAGGAAGTATCTCTTCCACACTCTAAATACGCTCTAGCAACGTATTACTTATTATCTTCTTCTGAAGCATCTGCTAACCTTTCACGCTTTGATGGCGTACGTTACGGTGTTCGTTCTGATAATGTAAATAACTTATTAGACCTATACAAAAACACACGTAGCGAAGGTTTCGGTGATGAAGTAAAACGTCGTATTATGCTTGGTACATTTGCACTTAGCTCTGGTTACTATGATGCATATTACAAAAAGGCACAACAAGTACGTACATTAATTAAAAACGACTTTGAAAATGTATTTGCTAACTACGATGTTATTATTGGACCAACAACGCCAACTCCGGCATTTAAAGTGGGCGAAAAAGTTGATGATCCAATGACAATGTATGCAAACGACATTTTAACAATCCCAGTAAACTTAGCGGGTGTTCCAGCGATTTCTGTTCCATGTGGATTTGGTGCTAACAACATGCCACTTGGTTTACAAATCATTGGTAAACACTTCGATGAAGCGACAATTTACCGCGTTGCACATGCGTTTGAGCAAGCAACAGACTATCATACAAAAAAAGCAAGTCTGTAAGGAGGCGAGCATAGATGAATTTAGAAACAATTATTGGTTTAGAGGTTCACGTTGAGTTAAAAACAAATTCAAAAATTTTCTCTGCGAGTCCAACAGAATTCGGAGCGGAGCCAAATACACAAACAAGTGTAATTGACTTAGGATACCCAGGGGTACTTCCTACTTTAAATAAAGAAGCAGTTAACTTTGCAATGAAAGCTGCAATGGCATTAAACTGTGAAATCGCAACGGAAACGAAGTTCGACCGTAAAAACTATTTCTACCCAGATAATCCGAAAGCTTACCAAATTTCTCAATTCGATAAGCCAATCGGTGAAAATGGTTGGATTGAAATCGAAGTAGACGGTAAAAAGAAACGTATCGGTATTACACGTCTTCATTTAGAAGAAGATGCTGGTAAATCAACGCATACAGCTGATGGTTCATTAGTAGACTACAACCGTCAAGGTATGCCTTTAATCGAGATCGTATCTGAGCCAGATATGCGTACGCCAGAAGAAGCATATGCATACTTAGAGAAGTTAAAATCAATCATTCAATACACTGGCGTATCTGATTGTAAGATGGAAGAAGGTTCCTTGCGTTGTGATGCGAACATTTCCCTTCGTCCAGTTGGACAAGAAAAGTTCGGTACAAAAGCGGAACTGAAAAACTTAAACTCATTCACTTACGTACAAAAAGGTCTTGAGCACGAGCAAGTGCGCCAAGAGAAAGAATTATTATCTGGTGGTATCATCCAACAAGAAACACGTCGTTATGATGAAGCAACGAAGAAAACAATCTTAATGCGTGTGAAAGAAGGATCTGATGATTACCGTTACTTCCCAGAGCCAGACTTAGTTGAACTTTACATCGACGATGAGTGGAAAGAAGCAGTTCGTGCCTCTATTCCAGAACTTCCAGATGCGCGTAAAGCTCGCTATGTTTCAGAAATTGGCTTACCAGCTTATGATGCACACGTATTAACATTAACGAAAGAAATGTCTGATTTCTTTGAAGCAACTGTTGCAGACGGTGCTGATGCGAAATTAACATCAAACTGGTTAATGGGTGAAGTGCTTGCATACTTAAACAAGCAACAAAAAGAATTAAAAGACGTTGCATTAACACCTGCTGGCTTATCTAAAATGGTTCAATTAATTGAAAAAGGTACAATTTCTTCTAAAATTGCGAAGAAAGTATTTAACGAATTAATTGAAAAAGGTGGAGACCCAGAGGAAATCGTTAAAGCAAAAGGTCTTGTTCAAATTTCTGACGAGGGTACACTTCGTAAAGTTGTAACAGAAATTCTTGATAATAATGAGCAATCTATCGAAGACTTTAAAAACGGTAAAGACCGTGCAATTGGCTTCTTAGTTGGGCAAATTATGAAAGCTACAAAAGGACAAGCAAATCCACCGCTTGTTAACAAAATCTTACTTGAAGAGATTAATAAGCGATAAAATAGTAGTAACTTTTAAAGGTTAAGTAGAAAAACACCCATGTACGGGTGTTTTTCTAGGTTAATCAAACGTTTGTTTAAATGAGAGAAGATCGTTTAAACAAACGTTTGATTAACTGTCAAAAGTGGAAAAATGTTTGTATAGCAACTATGGTATGATAGTTGCAAAAAGGTGGGAATAATGATAAATCTAGACATAGAGGTTTTTTTTCATCTCATGAAATAATAGATAATTATTATTCGTTATATGTAAATTGTTGTTAGGAAATAGATGGACATAAATTTTTTGTCAAATAAAACAAAACCATTGAAATGAATATTTACTTTTGATGGACTACACGAATCGGGTTCTTACTGCCTGTTTGAGAGGGATAAAAGAAGGATAGGAAGATGAGAGGAGGTAGGCATGGGAATACTGAATAGAAGTTCGGTATGTTCTTTTTCAATATATAAAGAAATTTCCTATGCTAATAAATGATGAAGCGAGCAAGAATTATTTATAATCCTACTTCTGGGCGCGAGCTATTTAAGAAGAGCTTACCGGAAGTATTACAAAAATTAGAACAAGCTGGATATGAAGCGTCTTGTCATGCGACAACTGGTCCTGGAGATGCGACTGTGGCAGCGAGGCAAGCTGCGGATCGTAAGTTTGATGTTGTTATCGCAGCTGGTGGTGACGGTACATTAAATGAAGTGGTGAATGGTTTAGTAGGACATGAACATCGTCCGAAATTTGGAATTATTCCAGTAGGAACGACAAATGATTTTGCGCGTGCGATCGGTGTACCTCGTGCTATTGAAGAGGCTGCGGATATTATTTGTGAAGGAAAAACAGTTCCGTTAGATCTTGGCAGAGCGAATGATACATATTTCATTAATATCGCTGGTGGCGGTCGTATTACAGAATTAACATATGAAGTACCGAGTAAGCTAAAGACAGTATTAGGACAACTTGCTTATTATTTAAAAGGTATTGAAATGTTACCATCATTACATCCAACATATGTTGAAATTGAGTATGATGGAAAGTTGCTACAAGAAGAAATTACGATGTTTTTAATTACGAATACTCGTTCAGTGGGCGGCTTTGAAAAGGTAGCACCATATGCATCAATTAACGATGGCTTATTTGATTTATTAGTGCTGAAAAAAGGCTCTATTGCTGACTTAATTAAAGCAGCAACACAAGCGCAGCGTGGTGAACATATTAACAATCCAAAAGTACTATACACACAAGCAAATCGAATTAAAGTACATTCACCAGATAAACTAATGATTAATTTAGATGGTGAATACGGTGGAGATGCACCGATGGAATTCGAAAATATATATCATTGTCTCGAACTATTTGTTCCTGAACATCAAGAGGATGTCCTGTAAAGGCATCCTTTTTATTATATAGAGTAATTGTAAATTGGAAGTTAGTTTGATTTTTATGGTATTTTTACAATTCGTTTATTTTATATCCATACTTTATTGATACACTGGAGGAGATAAGAGGCGAGAGGTAGGGTGTGCTATGGAGAAGATAAAAGCAATACTATTTGATAAAGATGGGACATTAATGGATTTTCATTCAATTTGGATAAAAGTAGCTGAAGAACTTGTGGCGGAATGTATCAATTTATATCAACTGCCAAAGTCAATGCAGCCTACTTTATTAAAAGAGATCGGCGTGGAGGGGGTGTTTGTAAACCCTCGTAGCGCAATAGCAGCAGGAACAAGCCTTGATGTTGCAAAGGGACTTTGCAAGTATATTACGTCATCTAAGGAAGAGGAGATGCATGAGTGGGTAAGTGAAAAATTATTTTCCCTTATGTATGAGCACCGTTCTTATATGAAAATGACGGCGGATTTACCGAGAGTTTTACAAAGTTTAAAGGATAGAGGATTTATTTTAGGTGTTGTTACAGCTGATGATTTCGCACCGACAGAATTGTTTTTAAAACAGTATCAATTAGAGTCTTTTTTTGATTATGTTGTAGCTTCAGATACGTTTCCGGCACAAAAACCAGATAAAAGAATTATAGAATCTTTTTGTGAGAAGTTTCATTTAAAAGCATGTGAAGTAGCCGTCGTTGGAGATACACCAACTGATTTATATTTAGCGAGAAATGGCGGCGATTGCTATGCGATTGGAGTACTATCTGGTACAGGAGATCGTCAAACGTTAGAACCACTTGCTGATTTAGTAGTACAATCTGTTGGGGAATTTATTTCTCATTCGGGTGAGTTCATTTGGGAACAAGGAAAGTCTAATGTGTAAGAAAAATAAGTCTATAAGGACTCTTGATGAGTCTTTATAGACTTATTTTTTATGTCGACATAGAAGGTATGTAGGATGAATGCTGGAAAAGAATGTTGGCATACATTTTGCAATGAAAAGAGAAAACAATGTAAAGAAAAGGATGGGGTACGTAATGAACACAAAAAAATTTGCTAAAGTAAATGAACAAATTCCTGGACCGAAAGCAGCGTCTTTACTAGAACGCCGCCAAAATATAGTACCAAAAGGAGTAAGTAACGGCATCCCAACGTTTGTACAATCTGCAAATGGTGCTCTTGTAACAGATGTTGATGGCAATCAGTATATTGATTTCGCGGGGGCAATCGGAACAATTAACGTAGGACATTGTCATCCAGCTGTTAAAGAAGCGCTTCATAAACAAGTAGATCAATATATTCATACTGGATTTAATGTCATGATGTATGAACCATATATTGAATTAGCAGAAAAACTTGCGGCATTAGCGCCAGGAAGTTTTGATAAGCAAGTACTATTTTTAAATAGTGGTGCAGAAGCAGTTGAGAACGCGGTAAAAATCGCTCGTAAATATACAAAAAGACCTGGTATTATCGCATTTTCTAAAGGATTCCATGGTCGTACATTAATGACAATGACGATGACAAGTAAAGTAAAACCATATAAATTTGGATTTGGCCCATTTGCTCCTGAAGTATATAAAGCACCATTCCCCTATGAATATCGTCGCCCAGAAGGACTAACGGAAGAGCAGTACGATGACTTTATGATTGAAGAATTCAAGAACTTCTTTATATCAGAAGTAGCACCAGAAACAATTGCAGCCGTTGTAATGGAACCTGTTCAAGGGGAAGGCGGATTTATCGTTCCAAGTAAGAAGTTTGTTCAAGAAGTACGTAATATTTGTTCAGAACACGGCATCTTATTTGTAGCAGATGAAATTCAAACAGGATTTAGCCGGACAGGAAAATATTTTGCCATTGATCATTATGATGTCGTTCCAGATTTAATTACGGTATCTAAATCATTAGGCGCTGGTGTACCGATTAGTGGTGTTATTGGACGTAAAGAAATTATGAATGAGTCTGCGCCGGGAGAGCTTGGTGGAACGTATGCAGGAAGCCCGCTAGGATGTGCAGCAGCATTAGCGGTACTCGATGTAATAGAAAAAGAGAATTTAAATGATAGAGCGATAGAATTAGGAAAAGTCGTAATGAAGCGATTCGAAGAGATGAAAAATAAATATAATTGCATTGGTGATGTGCGCGGTTTAGGAGCAATGTGTGCATTCGAGCTCGTTCAAGATCGTAAGACGAAGGCACCTGATAAAACGTTAACAGCTAACTTGTGCACAGAGGCAAACAAACGCGGATTACTTCTACTATCAGCGGGAACATACGGTAATGTTATTCGTGTGTTAATGCCGTTAGTTATTACAGATGAGCAACTTGAAGAAGGGTTAACAATAATTGAAGAATCACTGCAAGTCTGTTATGAGAAAGCAAATACTGCTCGTGTTTAAAAGCTAAATAATAAATTGCAAACATTCTAGCTGACTCTATATAAAATGCAGAAAATTCACTTTATAATAAAAGTAGTGAAGTGAATCGATGGATTGGAAGTTAGGGGTGGCTAGGATGGTTGGAGAAAAGGAACGAGTGTTAATGGATTTACAAGATGTATTTGAATATGCGTTTGACGAAATTTTTGTGACTGACGAAAAGGGAATCGTTGTGCGTGTAAATAGTACATGTGAAAGGCACTATCAACTAGCTGCTAAAGAGTTAGTAGGTAAGCATGTGAAAGAATTGCAGAAGGATGGTATCTTTTATCCATCGGCAACGTTAGAAGTAATTGAAAAAAAGAGACCAATTGAACTCGTTCAAACGACAAAATCAGGAGAGTATTTACACGTTCGTACAAGGCCTGTTTTTGATAATGAGGGAAATTTAAGAAGAGTAATTAGTTATTCTCGTGATCTTACAGAACTCTACCAATTACGTCAAAAGGTAGAGGAAATGGATAATCAGTTAAAAACATATAAAAAAGAATTAAGAGAAACATATGAACATGAAGGGCTTATTTTTAAAAGTATCGCTATGCAAAAAATAGTGGAGACAATCAAGAAAGTATCCGTGGTAGATAGTACAGTTCTCGTATTAGGTGAGACAGGAGTAGGGAAGAGTCGATTAGTACGTCATTTACATGAAGTGAGTAATCGGAAGAATGAAAGTTTCTATGAAATTAACTGTGCGGCATTGCCAACGAATTTAATTGAATCAGAGCTTTTTGGATACTCAGGTGGATCTTTTACAGGTGCGAATCGTGAAGGGAAAAAGGGATTATTAGAGTCTGCGCATAGGGGAACTCTTTTCTTAGATGAAATTGGCGAAATGCCGCTTGAAATTCAAGCGAAGCTTTTGCAAGTGTTGCAAGAAAAAACGTTTCGTCCTATTGGCGGAAGAGAATTAAAAAAAGTGGATGTTAGAATTGTAGCGGCAACAAATAGAGATTTAAGTATGATGGTGAAACAAGGAACATTCCGGAAAGATTTATATTATCGTCTGAATGTCATTCCAATTTTAATTCCGCCACTTCGGGAAAGGACGGAAGACATTTTGCCACTCATTTATCATTATTTACAGCACTTTAACGAGAAATATGGCCGGAATGTAAAATTAGCACCTAGCACATTACAAATGTTTGTCGGTTACCCGTGGGAAGGAAATAATAGAGAAATTGAAAATGTGATTGAGCGAATTGTTATAACTGCTGATGACATCGTTACGATCGAAGATTTGCCAATAGCGATGCAAGAATCAACGGTTGAACAGTCCGGTCAAAGTCTCTATAAAATGCTAGAAGAAGTAGAACGTAATATTATTTTGAAAGCGTATAAAACATATGGATCGAGTTATAAAGTAGCGGAGTTTTTAAAAATAAGTCAATCTGCTGCCACTAGGAAGATAAAGAAAATTATAGAGGAGGAAGAAAACATTGGATAAAAAAGCGACGTTTGTAAATGTAGAGAAAAAGGCGATGTATATAAATGGTGAGTGGATTACATTGCAAGAACAAATCGAAGTAAATAATCCAGCAACGAAGGAAATATTTGCGACAGTACCAAGGGGTGGGGTAACGGAGGCAAAGCAAGCTGTTGATGCTGCTCATGAAGCTTTTAAATCATGGTCTAAGTTAACAGCAGCAGACCGTGCAGTGAAGTTAAAAAAATGGTTCACACTTATTGATGAAAATAAAGAAGAGATTGCAGCGATTATGACGAGAGAACAAGGAAAGCCATTTGCAGAAGCACTTGGTGAAGTGAATTATGCAAATAGCTTTGTTGAATGGTACGCAGAAGAAGGAAAACGCGTATATGGTGAAATGATTCCTGCTTCTCATCCAAATAAACGTATTTTAGTTATGAAGCAACCAGTTGGGGTTATGGCAGCTATTACACCTTGGAACTTCCCGGCTGCTATGATTACGAGAAAGGTAGCCCCGGCGCTTGCAGCAGGATGTACGGCAGTTGTAAAACCTGCAAGTCAAACGCCGTTAACTGCGTTGAAATTAGCTGAATTAGCTCATGAAGCGGACATTCCAAAAGGCGTAATAAATATTGTAACAGGCAGTGCGAAAGCAATTGCTGATACGTGGATGGAAGATGGACGTGTTCGAAAGGTTTCCTTCACAGGATCCACGGAAATTGGGAAGGAATTAATGGCCAGTGCTGCACAAACGATGAAAAAGGTTTCACTTGAGTTAGGTGGTCACGCGCCGTTTATTGTTATGAATGATGCGGACTTAGATAAAGCGGTAGAGGCGGTAATCAGTTCGAAATTCCGTAACGCAGGACAAACGTGTATATGTACAAACCGAGTATTTGTTCAGGAAGAAGTGTATGAAGTATTTGTAGAGAAGTTCCAAATGGCAGTAGGGCAGTTGAAAGTAGGAGACGGTTTCGGTGACGGAACTACTGTAGGACCACTTATTGATGAGAATGCAGTTTCAAAAGTACAGGAACATATTGAAGATGCTATCCAGAAGGGTGGAACAGTTTTATTTGGTGGCCAAAAGGTTGCAGAGCTAGATGGTCACTTTATTCAACCAACTGTAATTGGATTGGCGACCGATACGATGCTTTGTATGAATGAAGAAACATTTGGACCGGTTGCACCAGTTGCGAAATTTAAAACGGTTGAAGAAGTAATCGAACGTGCAAATCATACACCATATGGCTTGGCTGCTTATATTTTCACAAAAGATATTAGTCAAGCATTCCAAATTAGCGAAGCATTAGAGTACGGTATTATCGGATTAAATGATGGACTTCCATCAGTTGCACAAGCTCCGTTCGGTGGCTTTAAAGAGAGTGGTATTGGCCGTGAAGGAGGCCATTTCGGTATCGAGGAATATTTAGAAATTAAATATATTTCATTAGGACTATAAGTAGTATACTAGAATCTCTATAAGGTAACAGAGAAGGAGATTCTAGTATGGTATATTGGCTATTATTACTCGTAACAATTATTTTTGAAGTAGCTGGAACAATTGCGATGAAATTATCAAACGGCTTAACAAAGCTCGTTCCAAGTGTACTTATTTTCGTATTTTATGGAATTTGTTTCAGCGTATTTGCTATCGTTGTCAAAAAAATTCATTTAAGTATCGCTTATGCGATTTGGTCTGGGGTAGGAACATTACTTATTACAATCATTAGCGTGTATTTCTTTAAAGAGCACATTAGCTTATTCCAAGCGTTTTGTATTCTCTTTATCGTTTTAGGGGTAATTGGACTTAAGGTTTCATCGGCATCATAAAAGGCTATCTTCCAGTGTGGAAGATAGCTTTTTATTTGTATTAAAATGCCCAGTTACCTTTACGGAAGATAGGTTCATGTCTTCCGTCAGCTGTAATACCGTCAATATCAAGATCAGCTGATCCGATCATGAAATCGTTATGTGTAATACTAGTGTTTGCTCCGTTTTCAGCAAGTTCTTCTTTAGACATTGTTTTTCCACCAACTAAGTTGAATGCATAAGCACTTCCGATTGCAAGGTGGCAAGATGCGTTTTCATCAAATAGCGTATTGTAGAATAAAACATTTGTGTTTGAAATTGGTGAGTCATGAGGTACTAAAGCCACTTCTCCTAAGAAGTGAGAACCTTCATCTGTTTCTACTAAATGTTTTAAAGCCTCTTCACCAGTTTCTGCTTTATAGTCTACGATACGTCCGTTTTCAAATGTTAATGTGAAGTTATCGATAATGTTACCTGCAAATGCTAACGGTTTTGTGCTAGATACTTGGCCGTTTACACCTGTTTTAAGTGGCATTGTAAATACTTCTTCAGTTGGAATGTTCGCCATAAATGGTACGTTCTTTTCATTTAAGCTACCAGCACCAGCCCATACATGCTTTTCTGGAAGTTCGATTGTTAAATCTGTTCCAGGAGCTGTATAGTGAAGAGCTTTATAATGCTTTTCGTTTAAGTAATCAACTTTTGTATGTAACGTTGCATCGTGTTCTTTCCATGCTTCTACAGGATTTTCTAAATCAGCACGAGTAGCTTTGAAAATAGCATCCCATAGTTTTGCTTCTTGTTCTTCTGGTACGACGTCAGGGAATACTTTCGCAGCCCATTCTTTCGTAGGGACAGAAATGACACACCAGCTTACTTTATCAGCTTGTACGTAATCACGGTATACTTTCATTGCTTCACCAGCTACTTTATGAGCTGTTGCGATACGCGTTGCTTCTACACCTTTTAATAAATCTGGGTTTTCTGCATAAATAGACATAAATGCAGCGCCTTCTTTTGCTAATTCTTCACGAGCGTGTGCTTTCCAAGATGGGAACTCAGCAAATGCTTCTTCAGGAGCTAGATCGAATTTTAAGCGTGTTAACGTCTCATCATTCCAATCCACATATACGTGTTTTGCACCAGATTTATATGCTTTTTCTGTAACGAGGCGTACAAATTGTACAGCTTCAAGAGGTGCACTAATTGATAATGTTTGTCCTGGTTGAATGTTAACACCAACATTGACTGCAAGGGCAGCATATTTCTCTAACGTTTGTTCAAATGACATATGTATAATCTCCTTTAATTTGAAAGATTTCTTACTATATATAATACAAGAAAATTCAAAAAATATATATAAATATGGCGTAAAAAGAGGGCTCAAAATATATTGAGCTCTCATCGTTATTTAATTGAAGAAGCAAATTGTTCTACGGTCGTCGTGTGGTGTATACGAACACGCTTCATTTTTAACAACTCATCGGGTTCACCTTTTGTAATAAACTTTCCAGATTTTGTTGTCGTCGCAAATTGATAATATTTCTTCGTTTCTGCAACGACTTTATCATCTACATGACCAAATGGATAAGCAACTGCGATAACGGGCTTACCAGTTATTTTTTCTAGCCTTTCTTTCGATCCCTTTAATTCTTCTTCATAGTTTGTAATCTTTGGCAAGTCTGCATGTGTTGCAGTATGAGATTGCATAGAGAAAATACCGGACTCAACCATTTCTTTTATGTCAGATGTAGAAAGAGAGCCTTCGGTATCAACATTATTAACAATCATATATTCTGTTGCTGTTGGTTTAAACGTATTGTCTTTTAGTTTTTGTAAAATATGAAATGCATTCATATTATTTTTCATACCGTCATCAAATGTAACAAAGATAGGCTTATTTACTTTATTCGTATCGCCCCAGTGTTCAAAAGTTAGTAATGTATAGCCGTTGTCCTTTAAATATTGCATTTGGGCTTCAAAGTTAGCGGGTGATACGAATAAATCTTTAATACCTTGTCCGTAATAATCATCGATTGCATGGTACATAAGAATGGGAACCTTTTGCTCGAAGGTAATAGCAGATTTTGTGAGTGGAATGGTTTTCCCATCTGCTTTCATTCCTATTGCTTCAATTTGGAATTCACCGCGTTTTGCTTCAAATTCTTTTATGTCAAAGGGAAGTGAAAATTGCTTTTCCCTTTCTTTTGAAGACAAGGATTTAGCAGTTTCTTTTCCATCAGCAGTTCGCCAAATTTTATATTGTACCTCAGTTAAAGTATCTTTTATATCTGTCATGTGAATAGTAGTGTTTGTAGATTCATGTGTAATTGGAGTATAAGAAATTTTCCCTTGTTCTTCTACGGTCACTTCTTGTTTCTTAGTTTCTTGAACCTTTTTCTCTTTTTTAGGCTCTTGGCTTACATTGTTAGTATTACAACCTGCTAGAATAGCAGACGTACATAAAGCGATTGCTGCGTATTTCCTCATAAAATCACCTTCTATTGTGTATTATGTTGCATACTTATATGTTAAAATCCCCACCGCTGTAAGAGAGGTGGGGACATACCCTTGTTCATCATATCATTTTAGTAATGAGATAGGTTAGTGACTTTTAATAGAGTTATTTCTACCATATTTTAGTGAAATCACCAATTGGTGAGGGGTGATTAAAGTTTCACTTTATAAGAGATATGAATTTTTCCATCGATGTATTAGGCCCTACAAAATGGCGTTTAATTAAATACTGTTCGTTTGGCATCCCTTTTGTAATGTGATTACCGTGATCAGTAGTTACTGCAAACTCATAATATTTTTTCGTTTCTTCAACAGCTGGATCATTATAAGAACCTACTGGATAAGCGAGAGCGATGACCTTTTTACCAGTAAGAGCTTCAATTTTTTCTTTTGAACCACGTAATTCCTCATCATAATTACTGGAATAAGCCATCATCGTATGATTAGCAGTATGCGATTGAATAGAAAAAATGCCTGAATCCATCATTTGTTTTATATCATCTGTTGATAGGCGATTTGGTTTGTCTATCTCGTTTGCAGTAAGAAATTCAGTAGCCGTAGGTTGGAATCTATCATCCTTTAATTTTTGTAAAATATGAAGAGCATTCATATTATTTTTTCGACCATCATCCATCGTTACAAAAACAGGTTTATTTACACGATTTATATCATTCCAACGTTCAAACGTAAGCATCGTATAACCGTTATCTTTCAAATATTGCATATGTTTTTCGAATTGCTCAGGTGGTACATATAAGCCGTAATCCCCATCACTTGGCCCAGGGTATTTTTCAATCGCATGGTACATTAAAACGGGTACATGTTGCTGGAATATAATTTTAGATGTTACTAGATTTGTTTCAGTATTATCTTCTTTGATTCCTACTGTTTCAATTTGGAATTCGCCACGTTTTAAATGAAATGATTTTAAATGTAGTGGGAGGGCAAAGTCACGTTCTTTTTCTTGTGAAGTAAAAGTTTGTTTGCTTTCAGGACC
The DNA here is from genome assembly GCF_007678085.1 of Bacillus cereus. Taxonomy (GTDB): domain Bacteria; phylum Bacillota; class Bacilli; order Bacillales; family Bacillaceae_G; genus Bacillus_A; species Bacillus_A cereus_BE. The sequence continues at coordinate 46,106 of NZ_VEDW01000006.1, forward strand.
ATCAGCAGTACGCCAAATATTGTAACGTACTTGTTTGAATGAATCTCTTAAATCCTTTGTATAAATCGTGGTGTTTTGTGCGTTATATTCATACGGATCCCATGTAATAATCCCTTGTGTTAAAGGAAGTTCAACTGCTTTCGCTTTTTTTTGTTCAACTGTTTGTTTCGCCGTTGCTTCTTTTATTTGTTTATCACTAGTACTACTAGTGTTGCAACCTACGAGAATAGCAGAAGAAAGTAAAGCGATATATGTATATTTTTTCATTCTATCATCCTTCTATTGTGATTTGATTATCATCACTTATGTCATGAAACCATCGTTCGTATAAGTGACATTAAATCAAATTTTTGGTTCTAAAAATTTGATTTATACCCTTGTCCATCATATCACTATAGAATATATAGGGGAATACATTTTTGGGATATTTCGGAAAAAATACTTTATTTTTTTGGGGTGATATTTACATGAAAATACATATAGAAGGTAGCAAAAAACTCCACCTTAAATTAGGTGGAGTTTTTTATTAAATAAACAATCCAGCGATTGTCGCAGATAAAATAGAAGCAAGTGTTGATGCAAATAACATTTTCCAACCAAATTTAGAAACGATGCTTCCTTGTTTTTCAGAAAGGGCACGAATTGTACCAACAATCGCACCAATTTGGCTAATACTTGCGAAGCTAATTAAGAATACTGTAACGATTCCAACTGTACGTGGAGATAATGTTGTTGCAACATCTTTTAAATCAAGGATTGCTACAAACTCGTTTAATACAATCTTCGTACCCATGATACCACCAGCTGGGATAATATCTTGAGTTGGAATACCCATTAAGAATGCGAATGGAGCAAGTATATAACCGAAGATTTGTTGTAACGTAACAGCATATCCTATTGCACCTGAAGCTGCGCTAATTACGTAGTTTACAACTTCCATTACACCGATGAAGGCAATCATTAATGCGGCAACGATACCAGCTACTTTTAAACCATCAAGCGCACCGTTAATCATTGCACCGATAAAGCTGTCACCGAATAAAGTTCTATCAAATTTTTGAATCACTTCATCTTCTTTCTTCGTATCAACGGGTGTTAATAACGAACAAACGATCAAGCTTGAGAATAAGTTTAGCGGAAGAGCTGCTAGTACATATTTCGCATCTAACATCATTACGTATGATGCTGTAACAGAAGCAGAAACTGAGCTCATCGCAGAACAACAAATGATAAACATACGGTTTTTGTTAAAATGCTGTAAATCATTTTTAATAACGATTAACGCTTCACTTGAACCGAAGAATACAGAGTTTACTGCGTGGAATGACTCGACGCGTGGTAAACCAGTAATTTTTGAAATTGCACCGCCGACAACACGAACGATGAATGGTAAAACACCTAAATAACTAAAGATAGAAAGTAGTGCTGAGAAAAATACGATAATTAATAATACGTTTAAGAAAAAGACAAAATCTCTTTGAATTCCATTAAAGAGAAAATCGACGCCTGTCGTACCAAGTTTAATTAGTTTGTTGAAAACTTTACCAATGAAAATAATGATTTGTTGACCAATCTTTGTGCCAAACATAAACCAACCGATTAAAATTTGAAAACCAATCATAATAGCAATTGCACGGAAGTTGATTTTACTTCTATTGTTTGACAAAGCAAAGCATAAACCTAAAACGACAAGAATACCGATAATGCTCATTACATATTGCATGTAGTTGCCCCTTTCAGAAGTTCGTATAAAGTTTGTACATAAAACGCTCGTTATATTACTAAAAATAAAACAAAGAGGTTTTATGTCATACGTAAGATGTCTGACCTTTTAGAAAAATAAAAATAAAAAAAGACCCATATGGATTCACTTTCATCTATGAGAGAAAGCTAATCAATATGAGTCCTTTTTTGCACATAGGCTAATATTCATTAGTTTTCCCCATAGTCCAGCAATTTAAGGTTGCCGGGTAGAAACTCTCGATCCATATTATCGAGTATATATGAGGTAACATCGTCCGTATTAAATTAGTAGTAGCGTAACATTAACAGAGAACTATCGTCAATAGCTTTTTTTCTTCCGATAGAAATAGACCATATAAGTATGATAAAATGTAACGCAGTGTTATGAAAAAGAGAGGTCGGAAAATGAGTACAAAAATGACGCCACCAGTTGAGAAAAACGAGTTTATAGATGTAGTATTTGAAGATTTAACACATGATGGTGCCGGTGTTGCGAAAGTAAAAGGCTATCCTATTTTCGTGAAAAACGGATTACCAGGTGAAGAAGCACAAATTAAAATTATTAAAGTGAAGAAAAACTTCGCATTCGGTCGTTTAATGAATCTTCATACAGAGAGTCCGTATCGTAAAGATGCAGAATGCCCAGTGTACAATCAGTGCGGCGGTTGTCAGCTTCAGCACTTAACATATGAAGGACAATTACAAGCGAAAGAAAAACAAGTACGTGACGTTATGCAGCGTATTGGCGGATTAAGCGATGTTCCTGTGCACCCTGTACTTGGTATGAAGAACCCATGGGTATACCGTAACAAAGCACAAGTACCAATTGGAGAACGTGAAGGTGGACTTGTAGCTGGTTTCTATCGCCAAGGAACACATGACATCATTAATATGGAATCATGTTTAATTCAGGCTGAAGAAAACGATACATTAATCCAGGAAGTAAAACGTATTTGTGAAAAACATGGTATTTCGGCATACAACGAAGAGCGTAATAAAGGAACACTTCGCCACGTAATGGCTCGTTACGGACAAGTAACAGGGGAAATTATGCTTGTCTTCATTACTCGTACAGCAGAACTACCAAACAAAAAAGCAATCATTGAAGAAATTGCAGCGAAATTCCCAGAAGTAAAATCGATTGTTCAAAACGTAAACACAAAACGTACAAACGTTATTTTCGGAGACACAACGACAGTACTGTACGGATCAGAATACATTTATGACTTTATCGGTGACATTAAATTTGCAATTTCAGCACGTTCATTCTATCAAGTAAACCCAGAACAAACGAAAGTGTTATACGATAAAACGTTAGAATATGCGAAACTAGATGGCAACGAAACAGTAATTGATGCCTATTGCGGAATTGGATCAATCTCCTTATTCCTAGCGCAAAAAGCGAAAAAAGTGTACGGCGTTGAAATCGTCCCGGAAGCAATTGAAGACGCAAACCGAAACGCAGCATTAAACAACATGACAAACGCTGAATTTGGCGTAGGAGAAGCAGAAGTAGTCATTCCAAAATGGTACAAAGAAGGCGTAAACGCTGACACAATGGTCGTAGATCCACCGCGTAAAGGTTGTGATGAGGCACTACTTAACACAATCATCGACATGAAACCAAAACGCGTCGTATACGTATCATGTAACCCAGCAACATTAGCACGTGACTTAAAAGTACTAGAAGAAGGCGGATATAAAACGCAGGAAGTACAGCCTGTTGACATGTTCCCGCATACAACTCATGTGGAGTGTGTAGCTTGGCTTAAGTTGGTATAATAGGAAAGCAGTTGATATAGGAAAATCTATACCATCTGCTTTTTGGTTTATTGAGAGTTTGAAATTGCATTCATAGTGAGAGGATTTGAATTTGAAATGATAGATAATTTTTGGCGTGATTTACCACGACCATTTTTCGTACTTGCACCAATGGAAGATGTGACAGACGTTGTTTTTCGTCACGTAGTAAGTGAAGCTGGTCGCCCAGACGTATTCTTCACAGAGTTCACAAACTCGGATAGCTATTGTCATCCAGAAGGTATGAAAAGTGTACGTGGCCGTTTAATTTTCACAGAAGATGAACAACCGATCGTGGCGCATATTTGGGGAGATAATCCTGAATATTTCCGTCAAATGAGTATTGGTATGGCAGAGTTAGGATTTAAAGGCATCGATATTAACATGGGTTGCCCTGTACCGAACGTAGCATCAAGAGGAAAAGGTAGTGGCCTTATTCTACGTCCAGACGTTGCGGCAGAACTTATTCAAGCAGCAAAAGCGGGCGGACTACCTGTCAGCGTAAAAACGCGACTGGGCTTTAAAGAGTTAAGCGAATGGGAAGATTGGTTAACGCATATTTTCAAACAAGATATCGCAAACCTGTCTATTCACTTACGTACAAGAGAAGAAATGAGCCAAGTGGATGCGCACTGGGAACTAATTCCGGAAATTAAAAAATTACGTGACCGTATCGCACCAAATACGCTAATAACAATCAACGGAGACATTCCTGACCGTAAAATCGGACTGGAACTTGCTGAAAAATACGGCATTGATGGTGTTATGATCGGACGAGGTATCTTTAAAAATCCATTTGCTTTCGAAAAAGAACCAAGAGAGCATAGCAGTAAAGAACATCTAGATCTTTTAAGACTACAACTTGATCTTCAAGATCAATATGCAGAAGTATTACCACGTTCTATCACAGGACTACATCGCTTCTTCAAAATTTATGTAAAAGGCTTCCCAGGAGCTGCTGAACTAAGAAATCAATTGATGAGCACAAAATCAACTGATGAAGTACGCGCATTACTTGATAAGTTTGAGGCGAGTGTGAATGTGGTAGAAGATAGTGAAACGGTGTAACTCCCTGAAGTAGAGGGAAATGGATTCTATTTATTTAGTTTTGACTTCTGTTGTCGATTGCAATGGAAAGAAAACAGTTTTATAGAAGTATTGAACTAATCAACACTTTTATGCTTCCACGTATACTCTGTATATGTTGAGTGAGTGGCTGATGTGTAGAGGTGGTTTGAATAAGCGGACACATAAAAAATCCAAATCCTGAAGGAGGAGTTTGGATTTTTTATCTGTCTGTATTTGAATATAGCTAATGAACTGAATTGAAATTTTTTATTTGATCTTCTGAAGGCGTATAAAAAGACAGAATGGTGTTCTCAATTCTTGAGCTTAGATTTGTTATGAGTTGAAGAATAGGTACTAGTTGATATCTTGGTGGATACTGGCCGTAAAGTAATTATAATATTCTTTGTATCATTGTCTGTAGCTGATACAGAAAAATTACTTTATTGAAAATCATTATTTCTTAATATACAATTGAGTTGGATTGCGTTTGATTTCGCAGATATAAAAAACTTTGTCTGTTACATAGTTAACATAGGTGGCTTTAATAAAGACGTCTATGTTAACTATGTAATATTAATTAAGGAGATCATTACCATGGAAAATAGTACAAAAACTCGAACGCTACTCGTTCCACAATACATGAAACAGTTTTCTTGTATAGGATCAAAGTGTGAAGATTCTTGTTGTATTGGATGGAGAGTCAATGTTGATGAAGATACTTATAAAAAATACCAAAAATCACGTGATTTGGAATTAAAACCACTTTTTAAAAAGAAAGTAACAAGAGAACGCTCAAACCCTACTACTAGTTCTTACGCTAAAATTAAAATGGATAAAGAAGGAAGATGTTCTTTCTTATCCGAAGAGAATCTTTGTAAGGTACAATTAAATTTAGGAGAAGATTACTTATGTAATACTTGTACGTTCTACCCGCGTTCTATTAATAGTATTAACGGTGTGATTGAGAAATCAGCGACTATTTCATGTCCTGAAGTCGCACGTTTAGCGTTGTTGAATCCCAATGGAATTGAATTTGATGAGATAGAGGAGCCAATCAGTAATCGTGAATTGATTGGGAAAAATTTAAGAACACATGACTTGAAAGGAAAAAATATGCAACAAAAATATTTTTGGGAATTACGTATTTTTTCTATTCAAGTTATACAAGATCGATCTTATACTTTAGCGGAGCGTCTAATTATGTTAGGAATGTTCTATCAAAAGATACAAAACCAAATTGATCAAGGTGATGTTCATGGAATTCCGGATACCATTTCTCAGTTTACTAAAGGGATGTCTAATCAAGGAATGAAAGAACAAATTGACAAAATACCTACCCAGCTAGCGTTGCAAATGAAACTATGTAAAGAATTAGTGGAGTATCGTGTTAGCCAATCAATTACAAGCCAACGATACATTGATTGTTTAAAAGAGATGTTAGAAGGTATTCAATATAGAGAAGAAGCATCTATTGAAGAAGTTACAGAGCACTATAAAAAGGCGTATGAACAATTTTATGAACCATTTATGACAGAACATGAGTACATTTTAGAAAACTACTTAGTCAATTATGTATTTAAAAATTTGTTCCCGCTCGGACAGAAAACGCTTTTCAATGATTATGTTATGTTAATCATTCACTATTCAATGATAAAACTCCATTTAATCGGTATGGCAGGTTTCCATAAAGGATTAACGAATGATTTAGTAATTAAGCTTATGCAATCTTTTGCTAAAACTGTTGAACATAACACGGTGTATTTAAAAAAAATATTCACTTTACTGAAGGAAAATGACTTAACAACAATGGCTTACATGGCAATTTTAGTGAAAAATTAGGTGGGGAATTTGAAAGTATCAAAATGAAAATTTTGATTCATGTCAGTAATATATAAATAAGATGAGTCGGATTGAGGAAGTAATATTCTAGAGTATCCAATTAATGCTAAGATAGGATTTATGAGGGGATATTTAAATTTCTAGTGCTGAAGTGGCAGTGAAAATGTTAAAAATGGATTAGAAACCAATCATAATTTTCTTCAAAATATAGGTATTAACGGAGACATTCCTGACCGTAAAATCGGACTGGAACTTGCTGAAAAATACGGTATTGATGGTGTTATGATCGGACGAGGTATCTTTAAAAATCCATTTGCTTTCGAAAAAGAACCAAGAGAGCATAGCAGTAAAGAACATCTAGATCTTTTAAGACTACAACTTGATCTTCAAGATCAATATGCAGAAGTATTACCACGTTCTATCACAGGACTACATCGCTTCTTCAAAATTTATGTAAAAGGCTTCCCAGGAGCTGCTGAACTAAGAAATCAATTGATGAGCACAAAATCAACTGATGAAGTACGCGCATTACTTGATAAGTTTGAGGCGAGTGTGAATGTGGTAGAAGATAGTGAAACGGTGTAACTCCCTGAAGTAGAGGGAAATGGATTCTATTTATTTAGTTTTGACTTCTGTTGTCGATTGCAATGGAAAGAAAACAGTTTTATAAAAGTATTGAACCAACCAGCACTTTTGTATTTCTGCGTATACTCTGTGTATGTGGAACTTGTGACTGGCGTGTAGAGATATTTTGAATAGGCAGATGGGAATCTTGACTCAGATGAGTAGGGGTTCCCATCTGTTTTTTTGTTTTAATGTATTAAAATGTGTACATTGTTACCTGAATGGAGTGGTATTTGTTTTATTTTAGGTAAGCTGATTTGTACCATAAGTAAATGAATGTTTGTGGCTGTATGAACTTTAGTAATGACAACGTATGTATCTCGCAACTAAGTAATAAAAATATTAAATGATTATGCAAACAATTCCTATATTAAATCTATAAAAAACATTATAATAGTGAGAAATATGAAATATTTTGTCGAATTAGTAATGATTGAATAGTAAACTGATAGTATTGATTGGTTTTAAATAAGAATTTAAGTTTGAATATAAATAGATATTTTCAATGAAATGGAGTTCGTTTTTATGTTGAAGGAACAAACGAGGTATTCTCGACTTGCGAATATAACTAAAATGATTAATACAAAGCTGGATTTACGTGAAGTTTTAGAGCAAGTCACAATAGCAATTTCTGAAGAAATTGTTCAATGCGATTCTGTTGGTATATATTTACCGCAGGAAGATGGGACGTTTAGGGGGTATGTAGGAAAACCGGAAGTTATTAATGGATGGACACTGGATATGCATGTCATTGATACAGATATTGATCTGCTGGCGAAAGAAGTAATTGAAACAAAAAAAGCCATCTATATACCTGATACATCAAAGGATAGTAGGCCGGATCCGAGAGCAGTGGAAGGGTTTCGAATTAAATCTTTATTCGTACTTCCTATCTCTTTTGAAGAAGAGTTATTTGGTCTAGTTTTTTTATTTGATTACGGAATTCCTATGAATTTAACAGAGTCAGAAATTCAAACAGTTGAGGCATATGTGAATATGGCGGCTGTTGCCATTCAAAATGCGAACAATTTAACTCATAAGGTAAACCTTATTGCTGAAAAGCAGCTCTTGCTTGATGTGACACGGGATCTATCTATGTGTTCCTCCATGCAGGAGAGTCTTGACACTTGTTTTTCTTATTTGGGAAAGGTTTTAGGTAATTATAATATCGGAGTTCATTTACTAGAGCCTTTAGCGGAGAAAAGAATTAGACCAGTGAAATTAAGTAAGGATTCCGAGTGGACAGAAGAAGACTGGATGAAGACACACGATAAGATACAATTTGATCAAAGCAATGATAGAGTCACGCAAGAGGTTATTAAGACAAAAAAACCAATCTGGATTCCAGATGTTTATACAGATTCACGGCCAAACCATGATGTTTGTCGTAATTTTGACATGAAGGGACTTTTGATGCTGCCACTGGTTTCAATGGGAGAGGTATTAGGGCAAATATCTGTAGTCAATCTAGGTGATAGTAATTTCAATTATTCTGAAGCACAAATACAGCTGTCACAATCTATTGTCGATGCAACTACCTCCACGCTATCAAACCTTTTATATATGGAAAAACAGGAAGTCATTATCGAAGAGAGAACCTCAGAAATTACCGTGAAAAATAAGGAACTGGAACGAGTAATAACGGAATTGCAGCAGCTTAGCCGTGAGAAAGAATTGATTCTCAATTCTGCCGGGGAAGGGATTTTTGGTTTAGACCTTGAAGGGAATATAACCTTTTGTAATCCAGCCGGTGCCTCCATGTTAGGCTATGATATGAAAAATGAATTAATAGGAAAACCATCTAGTATGGTTTTCAACGGAATTGAAACAGGAAAGAAAAAGCAGGTGGCCTCAGGTTGTGATGAGAATTGGAGTCTGTACGATAAAACCGAGCAATTTTTTAGAAAAGATCAATCCAGATTTCCAGTGGAGTATGTTATTTCCTCTATAAAAGAAGGGACCGAGATTGTCGGAGAAGTTATTACCTTTAAAGATGTAACCCAAAGGAAACAAATGGAGGAAGAAATAAAATATCATGCTTATTTTGATAGTTTAACAGATTTACCTAACAGAGTTCTATTAAAGGACAGGCTAACCCAAGGGCTGACATATGCTCAATTAAATGCTGAAAAATTAGCAGTTCTGTATTTGGATTTAGACAGGTTTAAATTTGTGAATGACACACTTGGACATAGCTTCGGTGATCTATTGCTACGAGAAGTTGCAAACCGATTAAGTGCTTGCGTCTCCAAAAGTGCTACGGTATCGAGGCAGGGCGGGGATGAATTTACCATTTATTTACCTAATATCAAAAGTGAAAAAGAAGTGTTAAAGGTAGTAAATCGTGTCATTGATTCTTTTTCAAGGCCTTTTCAGTTAGTAGACAATGAAATCTATATGAAAACAAGTATTGGTATTAGTATATTTCCTGATAACGGTGATACGACTGAAATCTTAATTAAAAATGCAGACACAGCTATGTACAAATCTAAAGAAATATCAGGAAGTAGCTATCATTTCTTCAGTGAAGGGATGGATACCAGAACTTTTGAAAGCGTCAAGCTAGAAAATGATTTGTATAAGGCTTTGGAACAAGATGAACTGGAAATCTATTACCAACCTCAAATAAATGGTAAAACGAATAAGATTGAGGGAGTAGAGGCTTTAATTAGGTGGAACCATCGAGAACATGGGATGATATCGCCTGATCAATTTATCCCAATAGCTGAAGAAACCGGATTAATAGTTCCGATAGGTGAATGGGTTCTGGAAGAGGCCTGCAAGCAATTAAAGAAATGGCACGATCAAGGATTTCCATTAATTAGTATGTCGGTGAATTTATCTGCACGTCAATTTGAACAAAGTGATTTATTTGCTGTCATAAAAAACGTTTTAGAGAAAGTAGAGCTATCACCGAAGTATATACAACTAGAACTCACGGAAAATTTAATTGTTAAAAATACAGAATCGACTTTAAAAACAATGAAGAAATTAAAAGGTCTAGGGATAAACCTCGCTATTGATGATTTTGGCACTGGTTATTCATCTTTAGGGTATTTAAAAAGCTTACCTATTTCAACATTGAAAATTGATAAGTCTTTTGTGCGTGATATGACAAAAGATGATGCAGCCATTACGAATACTATTATTACGCTGGCTAAAAATTTGAATCTTGACGTTATTGCTGAAGGTGTTGAGACAAAAGAGCAGGTCGAATTTTTATATGCACGAAATTGTTATTTGATGCAAGGGTATTTTTTCAGTCGTCCTATAACGGCTGAAGACATAGAAAAACTTTTTAATAGAGAAATCAATTTTAAATGAATGGGGAATAAACATGAGAGCAGCTCGAAATGTATTAGAATATTTAATAGCTAATGAAGTTCAACATATATTTGGTATTCCAGCCGGTTCTGTAAATGCGTTTTTCGATGAGTTGTATGATATTCCTGAATTAACACCAATTGTAGCAAAGCATGAAGGTGCCGCATCCTATATGGCTGCCGCTTATGCTAAATATACAAATCGGCTAAGTGTATGTATTGGTTGTAGCGGACCAGGTGCTACAAATCTTGTAACAGGCGCTGCCAATGCTATGCGAGAGCATTTACCCGTTTTATTCATTACAGGTGCTGTACCCATGAATACCGTAGGCTTGAATGCATCACAAGAATTAGATGTAGAACCAGTCTTCAGGTCTGTTACAAAATATAGCGTTACGGTTAATGATGTAAAGGATGTACTTAAAGAAGTTGCACTAGCTATCGAAATTGCTCTATCCGGAGTACCAGGACCCGTCCATGTTGCGATCCCGATTGATATTCAACACGAAAATATAGGAAGTGTTGAAATGCCGCCACTTCCTAAAAGACTTCCTATTGTTCCTGATCTAGGCACAATAAAAGAAACAGCTAGAGAACTAGTAAAAAGGGATAAGGGTTATATTTTTGCAGGACAGGGAATAAGAAATTCTGTTGAATCATTAATAGAGTTGGCAGAACTGCTGAATTGGCCGATTATAACAACTCCACAAGCAAAGGGATATATCCCTGAAGAACATCCGCTTTTAGTCGGAGTGTTTGGATTTGCTGGTCATGAGGCTGCTTCCACGTTGATTAATGAGGGGGATGGAGAAGCATTATTGATTGTAGGCTCCAGCTTGGGAGAAACTGCGACAAATAACTATAATGGAAACTTGATAAAAGATCGCTTCTCTGTTCAAATGGATTTTGACCAATCTGTCTTTAATCGGAAGTACACAGTGGATATTCCAGTACTAGGCGATATAAATTTAAGTTTATTATTGTTAATAGAAGAATTAAAAGCTTTAGGTTTGCAAAAGGAAAGCACTGAGCTTACCGCTGAAAAGAAGAAAGTGGAAGAGAATACGGAGGAATATAATACGAAAAATGTTCTCCTGACGCTTCAAAAATGTTTACCGTCAACTACTAGATATTCTATTGATATTGGTGAATTTATGGCGTATGTCATCCACCACATGAAGGTAGTAGATATTGATACTTATAATATTAATGTGCATTTCGGCGCAATGGGAAGCGGGATTGGTTCAGCGATTGGTTCAAAACTAGCTGAACCGGGACGCCCTGTTGTATGTGTTACAGGTGATGGCTGCTTCTTCATGCATGGAATGGAAATATTGACGGCAAAGGAATATAATTTACCAATTTTATTTGTTGTGATGAATAATGCCCGTTTAGGGATGGTATATCACGGTCATTCGTTACAGTTCCGTAGAACTCATCCATCCTTTGAACAGGAATCAATTCATATTAGTGCAATGGCCGCGGCTATGAATATACCAAGTTACAGAATCACTGAACTAGAAGATATCAATCAAGATGTTATAGACGGCTTAATGAATTCAAATGGGCCAGCAGTACTAGAGGTAGCTTTAGTCGATAATAATACTCCTCCTATGGGAGATAGAGTTAAATTTTTATCGTCTTTTGGAAAATAAGTGTATTTTATTCACCATAAAAAAAACATATAGGGAATCCCTATATGTTTTTTTTTATAAAGATGGATATGAATTGTGAATTTCCTTAAGGATCATTCCGATGATCTGCCCTTTATGGGCATCTGGAATTGCTTCTCCAGATGGATTTGAGTAATAGTAATAACTGGATCCTTCATCGCAAGAGAATCCAAAGTTTGTTAAAGATTGCTGTAGTGCCTTTGGCAATTCCTCTAATCCAGTTTGTTCAGTGAAATAGTCGGTAGGAAAAATTTTCACATCGACATCTCCTGATCCGGTATGAACAACAAATAAGTCTTGCTTATCCTGAACAACCCACTGGTCTTTAGAGAATAAAGAAATTCTTGCTCCCTCTAAAGAGGATATCGCATCTAAGTTAATACCAAAAATTTGATTGATAAGTTGGCGAATCTCTATTCCTGTCACTTTTTCCCCGTAATGAGCAAGAGTAGAATCTATGGCCATTTTAGCAATGTTCTCAGTTGAGGAAATCGCACCTGCTATTATCCACTCTTTTGATAGGACAGGTTTAGTTGTTAAATCAAATTTGAAAATAGACATTACAATGTTGCAAATCTCGGTACTGGTTATTTTTCCTTGATAAGAATCAAGGTGTTTGTCCATTAATTCTACTTTTTTTACTCGGTCTAAACCTTTTTCTAACATGAGTAACAAACTCCAATCTTAAAAATAAAGTATGCTTTTTTATCCGTAACATAGAAAGAGTTTACAAATTACTTGCCCTTCCGCCGAAAATATAAGCTGGAAATTCTCCACTCAACTGAAAGCCCTTAAAATGCTGTTACTCTATTATACTAATTAATATCTGTGTATTGTTATAAAAAAATAATATAGGTAAGGGTGACTCGAAAAGCATTAATCCAGCTAAGACTACAAAACCTACCTTTAAAATGTTAAAGTAGTAACTTGACGACATTCATTTACACATGCTAAAAGCATTACTATAATCAACACTTCAGGAGGAAAAACAATGGCAATGAGCAACAACGATATATTAAAAAGAGTAAGGTACGCTTTAGATATAAGAGATATAGATATGGTAGAAATCTTTAAACTTGGTGGTATGGAAGTAACGAAAGAAGACGTAGTTGATATGCTTACAAAGATAAAGAGAGCGCCTCAGCATGAAGCTGAAAATGATGAGGTAGCTGAAGATGAGTACGTATTAACATGCGATATGATGATGTTAGAGGCATTTTTCAATGGATTTATTACTTTAAAAAGAGGGAAGCAAGATCCGAAACCAGGACAACCGGCACCTGTACAAAGCAAAGAGAGTGCGAATAACCTTCTTCTAAAGAAAATGAAAATTGCACTATCTTTAACGAGTGAAGATGTACTTGATATATTAGATAGCGTAGGCGTTACGGTAACAAAGGGAGAACTAGGAGCCCTATTAAGAAAAAAAGGCCATAAAAATTACAAAGAGTGCGGCGATAGATACGCAAGGAATTTCATTAAGGGATTAGGTGTAAAGTATAGAGGGTAATGAGTGTGCTAAAGCGGTAAATGATATAATAGGTAGAGTAGGGCGTTCGTGTCCTATTCTTTTTTATATGTAAAAATAATCATAAACGAATAGGTTAGAGGAGAAATGGGATTGGGCTCAGAAAACACGTAAGGAAATGTAGGAGAAGGTATCTTGTAAAGGTTAAGCTTTGAATATTAGATTAGTGGGTCGGATTTTGCTGTATAATAGCAGTGGAATATAAGAAGCAGGTAAGGAAGAAACTAAGGAATTTAAAGGGGTTAAAATCTATAAGTCATACGTGAAGTGTAACACTAAACTAGAATAATTTTAAAAATTTTATAGTTTAGTGTTAACAATCCAGTATTAGATATAGACTTCCTTACAAAATGCTGTAGTGTTACCTATTTTATAGAGTTTGATTCTATACATGTATGGATTGCCCTCGCAATCCTTACACTTAAGAAGGATGAAAGACCCTTTCTTAACTCGTCTGCTTTAGATGTAAAAGAAACATAATCCTTTTCTGTTTCCCTTACGTTAGATGTAAAAGAAACATAATCCTTTTCTGCTTCTATTATAATCTTTAAAACTTTTTCCAGTTTTCTTATTTTGTTCTTCAACTCAAAAGATTTAGCAAATCCAAAGGTAACCTTAAGTTGATTTTTTAACATCTTAATTTCAGCTTTGAATATTTCCGATAAGAGACGATGATCACTTTGATCATAATCCTTTACTGTATAAAAATGTAGCATGTCCATATAATTAGGAACCTTTTTATAAAAACCCCTATAAATGGAAGGTTTTAGTTTTTGGAAAAGAAGATATCCTGATGTAGAGTAAGTACAATCCTCATATACCCAATTGTTATAGTTGGTACTCATGGCGATGAAATCTTTGTAAAGGGACTCCAAGGCTTTAATTTTTTCTTGATAAAAAGAGACTTCGTTAGAATCTTTTTCTTTACTTAGTTCCTCTAATTGCTTAAGGATATAGGAACTTTTTCCCTCTGAGTACCCCTTGATATAATTTAAAAAAATGTAAATATACTCGTTAAGAATTTCCTCCTTTTTTTCATAAGTCCACAATTCATTAGCAAACGCAATGAATTCGTGTTCTATAGATTTCGGAAATGTCTGAATGGTATTGGCGATTTTTGTAAGTGCTATCTGATATTGTTCGATTACTAATTTATTATCCTCAATAGCTTCTTTTTTCATTCTTTCTCTATTAGCTTCATCAGCAGCAATTCGTTCTTGTTCTTTAATGCGAAATTCTTTTAAGATTTCATTAACTTCTTCTTTCATAGGAATAAAAGCATAGTCTACTAAAGCCTTTTCATAATATTGGCGACTAAAACTCATAGCTGCTTTTAATTTAGAAGCAGCAAAGCTATTCTCTCCTGATAGGGAAGCGTAACGAGCTTGCTCGTAGCAAATTTCTCCTTCTAAGATCCATAATTCAAAGGATTCTAATGAATCTTGCTCTTTTAATTTTGAAAATCTGTTAAAGGCACTGTTAATACATAAGTAAGATTGGCTGTTATTCCCCAATTGGTGATAAGTTGTTGCCATTAGTCTATACAAATTCAGTTTATAATCAGTATCATTAATTACTTCATCTGGTGCTCTTTTTAACGATTTTTCAGCGTATACTAAGGTCTCTTTATATAGTGACCTGTCAAAATATAATAACGTAGCACCATAGTAAGCAGGAAAACTTATAGGATTTAACTGTATAGCCTTTTCGTATTCCTCTAAAGCAGAGGATTTTTCATCTAATTCTATCAATCTGTTAGCTATAAAAATATGTTCCTCCGCCCCTGTTTGGTTAGGATTTTGAAGAGCGTACTGTATTTCCTTTAAAGATGCGTTCATTGAACCTAATTCTTCTTGTAAATCTAAATTAAAACTATAGATTTCATCAATCAATTCCTTTGTAGCAGACTCAATAGACTGTAAATCAGAAGAGATGTAAAAAAAAATTTGGTCCATATTTTGGACGTTTTGTGATAGTGTAGACAATCCGTCATTTGTAACTGAATTTAATGATTGAACTTCTCGATTTAATTCCTTTTGATTATAACCTTGTTGTAACAGGTGGTCCTTTATTCTATCGATATCTTGGCTAAGTACATTCATTAAAATAGATCCTCCTAAAATCATTGTAACAGTATTATATAATAATAATTTGATGATATATAGACAGGAAAAGTGAAAATCAACGATGGCGATACTGGGACAATATGCCGCATTTTGATGAACAAAAACAGTAGGAGATGGATAGCTTGCCGTGCGATATTCTGAAATACAATTTACCTGTCGATATTGCCCTACTTGGATTTTCATTGAATGCGAATTCAAATAGGGATAAATCACTTTTTTTACGCCATGTTTCTTATTTAGGAGTGTATAAAGAGTCTCTTTTCTTTTTTTTATGCTTCCAATAAAATGTTAAAGCAGCAAATGATATAATAGGTAGAGTAGGACGTTCGTATCCTACTCTTTTTTATATGTAAAATAATACGTTAGGTGATGAAATGGTACATACATATTTAGGTGAGACAATTAATTTTCATATAACTTATAAAAAGAAAAAGTCGGTGCGTCTTTTTGTAGATTCGTACGGAAATGTGGAAGTGCAGGCTCCAAAGGGAACACCTGTTGAATACCTAGTCCAGTTGCTAGAGGAGAAATGGGATTGGATTCAGAAAACACGTAAGGAAATGCAAGAGCGAGCGCTTGGACCGCAGGAAAAGGATTATGATCAAGGAGAGGGCTTTCTATATTTAGGAAATACGTATCCGATACAGATTTCTCAAGATGCAAGTATTACGCAAGACAGTGCAGTATTTGAAGGAGATAAGCTACATATTTATGTGGAAGAGCTTAAGGATGAGAAAATCCAGCAGGCTTTAAAACGATTTTACTATAAGCAGTGTAAGTCATTAGTAGAGAAGAGTATTAAAGAGCATCAAAGTAACTTCAAAACAAAACCGCGTTCTATTCGTATTACAGATAGTAGCCGCACATGGGGCACTTGTGATTCAAATTTACAGCTAACATTCAATTGGAAACTAGCGATGGCACCACAGCGAGTAATTGATTACGTAGTTGTTCATGAAATGTGTCATATGGTTCATTTAAATCATGATCGCTCTTTTTGGCGTCTTGTCGGGAAAATAATGCCTGATTATAAGGAAATGGAGAATTGGTTAGCGTTATCTAGTTGGAAGATGACGGTTTAGTAGTGAAGTAATTATTATTTTAAAGAGGTGACAGAGAAGGGCTAGACAGATACTTCTATTGATACCACAAGTATATAAAATGAAGTAGGGGAGAGTATGAAATGAAGGGGCTAAAAGTAACTTTTGCTGAAAATAATTATACGTTCATAAGAGAAACTAGCAAGGCTATAGAATTTGAGAATAGCAAAAATAAAGAAGTGGTATACTTGTTACATAATGTCGAAATTAGCATTGTGTTAAATCCTAAAACTGTAGAAAATAATGATAGTTTAATGAATAGAAGTAGTGGTAAATACCATAATACAGCGTTAAGACAATTCCCTAAGAGAAAGAACAAAGGGAAAAGCCTTATACATTATGGATATACGTTTAAATTTCAATCAGAAAATGAACTAAGTACTTTTTTAACTAATTTAAATGTAAGTTAAAATATATCTTTTTAAGAGGGATGAAACCTAACTATTGTTAAGGTTTCATCCCTCTTGGTTTCTACAAAATAAAATGTATATTATTATTTTGCAAATTGAACAGAATATGTTTCATTGTATTTTTCCATCTTATGGCCTTGATAGCCTTCAGCAAGCAACTTTTTTTGTCCATCAAAATCACTCATCGGAACCGTTTTAATATCAACCCAATCGTTCTCCTTATCCCCACGCAATTCCTTCACAAAAACATATCGCATACTCCCGCCATATTTCTCTTTCAATGCAGCAATCTCCATTCCTTGCGCGAACTTATCCTTCAAACTCGGAATGTTAAAAGGGGCAACGGTGCAGCAAACATAGTCGTATTTGCTATCTTCTTTTTGTAATTCGTTCATAATAACTGTCGCTAATATTTTTTGCATCCCATTTCCTCGGCAGTTCGGATGAACATTTGAGATTTCTTGATAGATGACGCGATGTAGTTCGCTTTCTGGTATGCCAATATCAAATCCTAAATGTTCATCGTCGATAGGAGGGACGAGTAGGGCACGAAATGCGATAAGTTCGTTTTCGATAAAAGCACCGATCATCATGCCGTTTCCTTCTAGAATGTATTGAAATTCTTCTAACGAGAGTGGTTGTAAGCGACTTTTATCCTCTAGCGCTTCAACTACAACGTTTTGTAGTGATAAGATTTGATTGATGTGCTCTAGTGATAGTAATGTAACGTGAAATGAATCGTTATTTTGTTTTAATGATCCTTTGTATAGAACTGTCATGCGTTAGTCCTCCTTTAGCGTACAACGTCTTGAAAGACGGTTAGTTCTTGTAATGTATCTTCGTTCATTTCAATGCCGAGTCCTGGCTTTTCGTTTAAGCGAATAAATGGTACGTCATAGTGTAAGTTTCCGATGTCTTTCGTGAACTTTAATGGACCTGTAAGTTCAACGCTCGTAATGATTTTTTTTGAGAAAGCGACATGGAATCCTGCAGAAGAGGCAACGGATGATTCGACCATGGATCCAACTTGGCATTCAATGCCGGCCATTTCTGCTTGGTGAGCGAGTTTTACAGCGGGATATATGCCACCGCATTTCATTAGTTTTATATTTACTTTATCAGCCGCGTCTAATTTAATGATTTGGCGCATTTCACGAGAACCTTTTAATCCTTCATCAATCATAAGCGGAAGGTCTGTTTTAGAACGAATGTGAGCCATTGCGTCAATATCGTCTGCGATAACAGGCTGTTCAATCCAGTCGATGTTTACATGACCTAATGAACGAAGTGCTGTTAATGTGTTGGCGCTATTTTTCCACCCTTGGTTTACATCAACACGAATCGCAATATCATTTCCTACACGTTCACGTACCGCTTCAATTCTTTTTACATCCTCTTTTACATTTGTACCGACTTTCATTTTGAATGATTCGTAACCTTTCTGAATCATAGAGGCAGCTTCTTCAGCCATGGCTTCAGGTTCGGCGATACTTAAGACGTGAGTGACAGGAAATTCTTCATGGTAGCGTCCACCAATTAATTGATATACAGGTTGATTTAGTTTTTTGCCCATTATATCAAAACAAGCAATATCTATTGCGGCTTTTGCAGTAGGAACACCGTAAATTGTATTATCCATCATATCGTGTATTTTCTCGATATTCATTGGATTTTTCCCAATGAGCGTAGGAGCAAGTGTATGTTTTAAAGTATGGAAAGTACTTTCCCATGATTCGCCTGTAACGTGATCATCAGCAACGCCCTCACCGTAGCCGATAATGCCTTCATCTGTTTCCATTTTGACGATAATAGAAGGCATATCAGAGTAAGAACCATAACTAATAACAAACGGATCGCGAAGCGGTAAACGAATTGCGTAAAGGTGAATAGCTGTAATTTTCATTGGGTAGAGACCCCTTCCTGTTTACAATAGTTTTGTACATTTGATATAGTTGACGTTAAATAGTCGTTAATTAATGATAAGGAGTTAGAGAAATGATGATAAAAATTGCAGTTGTCGGTTCAAAAGAGTTTATGGAGACACTTTTACCTGTCGCTCATAAACTAGAAGAAATAGAGATTGATCCATATATTTATCTTCATCCGGCGGAATCTTCTGAACTTTTAAAGCGTTTAAAGCCTTGTGATTTCATCTTTTTCTCAGGTGCTTTACCTTATTATATGGCAAAAGAAATAAGAGAACAATTACGAATTCCAAGTACGTACTTACAGCAAGACGAGACAACTGTCGCATCTTCCATTCTTTCTGTCATGTATCACCAAGGAATTCGACCACATAAAATTTCAATTGATTTAGTAGATCGCTCATTTATTACAAATGTGTTCCATGATATAGGCATAAAAGAAAGTCCACAAGTGTTTGATTATGAAAATATGCTGTGGAGTAAAGATGAAATAAATAGAGTTATTGATTTTCATGTAGCTAAATATCAATCTGGAGAAGCTCATTTAGCTTTAACTAGTATTCACGCTGTCTATGATGAACTTCAAAAAATAGGTATTCCTTCAGAGCGTATGATAGATCCGAAGCAATCCATTATAAATGGGTTAAAAGATGCGAAAATAAAAGCTGAGTTAGCAAAAAGCCATTCAGCTACTGTTGGTGCTTGTATGATTTCTTCTTTAGAATTACGAGAAGGTTTGCTTGAGCAATTAGATGCTATTTCAAAAGCACTACATGGTTCATTTAAAAAAGTTGATGAAATGACATTCATTTTGTATACGACTCGTGGTGATATTGAATCGATTATAAAAACGAATATGATAAATAATTTATTTGCGAGTATAGAAGGAACGGTAGCTATTGGGTTTGGTTACGGAAAAACTGTAAAAGAAGCAGAGCAAAATGCTAAAATCGCTCAAGATTTTGCGAAGAACAATCCAATAGACCACTGTTTTTATATACTAACAAGTGATAAAGAACTATTTGGTCCGTTCCCGAAAGAAGAGAGAGTCCAAAGTTTGAAGAATGAAAACCCAGAACTAATGAAAATAGCGAAAGAAACGAAACTTAGTCCAGCAAACTTATCAAAAATTATTCAATTTAGTCAATCACATCCGTCATTGAAGTTTACCGCAGCAGATCTTTCTGAATACTTACAAGTGACTCGCCGATCAACAGAAAGGTTATTAAAGAAACTAGTCGATTATGGATATGCTCATATTTGCGGCGAGGAAATGCCCTATCAACAAGGGCGCCCTCGCGCAATATATGAAATGAAATTACCGGTATCTTTAAGCTTCTAGTTGAGTCTTTTGTTTTTTTAGTAGTTCCGCTTTTTCAATGTCTGATAGTTTCGTAATTGTGAGACCAGTTATGCCGTAAATAATCGAAATAATAGGTACGATGAAATTCAATATAGCATAAGGAGCGTATTCGAATGCGCCAACCCCAAGTGTTGCGAGTATAAATACACCACATGTATTCCAAGGTACGAACACAGAAGTTAATGTTCCGCCATCTTCTAATGCTCTGGATAAATTTTTAGAATGTAGTCCTTTTTCTGTGTATGCATTTGCGTACATTCTTGAAGGAACAACAATCGAAATATATTGTTCAGAGCAAGTAAGATTGGTTGCAAAGCAAGATGCGATAGTAGAAGCGATAAGCCCTTTTGCTGATGTCGCTAATTTTAAAATTTGATTTACAATTGAGCGAAGAATACCAGTATGTTCTAGTACTCCTCCGAAAGTCATAGCGACAATTGTCATAGAAACGGTATTCATCATCGAATCTAAGCCACCGCGGTTAAAGAGTTCGTCTACTAGTTTGTTGCCAGTGTCTATAACAAATCCATTTTGGAGTGCACCGACAGATGCCGAGACAGAACCACCTTGAATAAAGACTTGTGATAAAAATCCTAAAATAATACCTACGAGAATGGCTGGTATAGCAGGAACTTTTTTAGCGACTAATACCATAACAACTACAGGTATGATTAGTAGGAAAGGGGAGATAACAAAGTTTTGTTGCAATACTTGTAACGTTTGATCGATACCTTTTGCATCAATATTGTTAGCGCCAAAGTTTCTTCCTAAGAATGCATAAATGATAAGAGTAATAATTAAACCTGGAATTGTAGTAAATAACATATGACGAATATGTGTGAATAAATCTGTATTTGTTAACCCTGCGGCTAAGTTTGTTGTGTCTGAAAGCGGTGACATTTTGTCGCCGAAATAAGAACCAGAAATGATAGCACCGGCAACCATTGGAGCTGGGATTCCCATACTTAGGCCAATTCCCATTCCTGCAACACCAATTGTTCCCATTGTAGACCAAGAGCTACCGATAGCTAATGCAACAATAGAACAAATAATTGTAATTGAAACTAAAAATAGTGATGGAGTTAAAAGATTTAAACCGTAATAAATCATTGTTGCGACGATTCCGCCGCCAATCCAAGCACCAATCGTTAAACCTACTAGAATAATGATAACGATAGCGGGTAATGCGAGGCGAATTCCTTTATACATTGCTTCTTCAATGTCGTGCCATTTGTAACCGTAACGCCAAGCGACGATAGAAGCAACGGTTGTACCGATAATAAGTGGGACGTGAGGGCTTTGTTTTAATACAACAATTGTAACCATCATAACTGCAACTGTAATGATAATAGGGATCATTGCTACGCCAAAAGGTATTTCTTTTTTCATAAACTGCCTCCTCATTATGTATGTTTGTATTTTTAGAATTGTCGCAAAATAGACGTTATTAAGTTATAATAACTAAAAAATGATATAAGCGTCAATAAAAAAAAACAGAAAATAAGGAATGTTCTATCGTTATAAAGTGAGTGAAAATAAGTTGTCGATCGCATTTAAAAATAAACAATTGACTTTTTTCTTAAAATTCAATATGTTCATAAAAACATCTGTTTTTCATAAGTATTATTAACCTGAATGGTTTTAGAATTTGGGAAGGAGAATGTGGCTTTGAAAACATTAGAACTACAAGAGCGTTTAACTGAAATTTTTCAGCATTTACATGAAAACCCTGAAGTGAGTTGGAAAGAGTATGAAACGACAGCGTATATTACTAACTTTTTAAAAGAAGAAGGAATTTCATATAAAATATTTGATGATTGTCCAGGCGTGATTGCGGAAATCGGAAGCGGAAATCCAGTTGTTGCAATTCGTGCCGATATGGATGCACTATGGCAAGAAGTGGACGGAGAGTTTAAAGCGAATCATTCATGTGGTCACGATGCTCATATGACAATTGTGATGGGGCTTATTTTACAATTGAAAAATATGAGATGGGACAGTGGAACGGTTAGATTTATTTTTCAGCCGGCAGAGGAAAAAGGAAATGGTTCTTTAAAGATGGTAGAGAAAGGTGCTGTGGATGATGCTGACTTCTTATTTGGTGTTCATTTAAGACCAATTGAAGAATTGCCTTTGAAACAAGCTGCCCCATCTATTCGTCACGGAGCAGCAAGATTTTTAGAAGGAACAATTCATGGAGATGATGCACACGGGGCACGCCCGCATCAAGGGATAAATGCAATTGATGTCATTTCTATGATCAATATCGGTTTGAAAAATATATGGCTACCACCGCAAAGTTCATATTCAGTAAAGATGACAAGGTGCCAAGCTGGTGGAGATAATTTAAATATCATTCCAGGTAACGGGCATTTTAGTTTAGATGTAAGAGCAGAAAATAACATATTACTAAATGAATTGAAGCAAAAAATAGAGCGAGTAATTCTATCAGCGGAATCAATGGGATCTAAAGTATCTTATGAGTGGATTGATCTCGCACCAGGAGCTGAAGTGTCGGAAGAAGCTGAGCGTTTTATGCGAAAAGGCATTCTTGAAGTTTACGGAGAAGAGGGATGCACTGGACCACTGTATACGACAGGAAGCGATGATTTCCATTACTACACAGTGAAGAGACCACATTTAAAAGCTGTCATGCTTGGACTAGGTGCCAACCTACAACCTGGATTACACCATCCATATATGAAGTTCGATCATAGTTGTATTATGGATGGAGTAGAAATATTGAAACACACTGTATTGAAAGTATTAGAGGACAGGGGCTAGAGAGCTCCTGTTTTTTTGTAGGAATTTGTCGGTAAGTTGATATATTGAAAAAATCGTTTATATAATTTCACGTACCAATAAACTTGATGCAAAATGAGTCTCCAGTACATAGTGTATAATAATAAGTACCATTTTCTAATAGGAGAATAAAAATGAACGAACAATATTACGATGCTGTATTACATATAAAAACTGTCGGTGAGCAAAAAGGCTTTAATAAATCTATGCATTATCACCGTTATGAACCGACGCCATATAGCGGATTAGATGAGTTATTGAATCAATATGAAATAAGAAGTAGCGACCAGGTTGTAGACTTTGGATGCGGAAAAGGACGATTAAACTTTTACATGCACCATAAGTGTGGTGCATCAGCGGTTGGGATTGAAATGAATGAAGAGTTTTATAAAGAAGCAATGGATAATCTAGAGCGCTATGCAAGAAAGGTAAGAAACGGTAAAGATAAAATTGGTTTTGAATGTTGTTTAGCGCAGGAATATGAAATTGATCCACGTGATAATCGGTTTTATTTCTTTAATCCATTTTCTGTACAAGTGTTTATGAATGTAGTAAATAACATTTTACTTTCGGTAGAAGAAGTGGAGAGAGAAGTGGACATTATTTTATACTATCCTTCTGAGGATTATATTTTCTTCTTAGAGAACCAGACTGCGTTTGAATTGAAGAGAGAAGTAAGGTTGCCAGGGGCTTATGAGAAGAATGGGAATGAGAGGTTTTTAGTGTATAGATTGGAGTGTTAATGTATGGGGGCTTGGGGAGTAGCGATATTGTCAGATGATATTGCTAAAGATATTCAGTTAATTTATAAGGATTTGTTAGGAAATGAATATTCAAATGAAGAAGCAAGTAGGATTGTAATTGAGAAATATCAGACTGAACTAGATGATGAAGAAATACTGGTTTTTTGGTTAGCATTTGCTTACATACAATGGAAGTTAGGGAGGCTTCAAGAGAATGTTAAACAGGAGGCATTGCAAATAATAGAGGGTGGTAAAGATTTAGCCCGGTGGAAGTATGAACCTAAATTGCAGAGAAAACGTGCAGTAGTCTTAAATAAACTTAGGGAACAGTTACACTCTCCGCAGCCACAAGCTAAAAAAGTACCGAAGAGATTTATAGCAAATACTTCTTTAAAAGCAGGTGATGCTGTTAGTTACCAATTAGTATCGGGGAAGTATATTATTCTGAAAGTCATCGAGATTATTGAAGAATGGTATGGGGATCGATATCCTCTATTTGAAATATGTGATTGGGAAGGGAAAGAGATTCCTTCAAAAGAACAAATTGACCAATTAGACTTAAAGAAAAGGATTTATGAAGATGGAGAGCAGGAAATAATTAAGCTTGCTATTTATCCTTCAGGAAAAAGAGATAACCCAGAAAAAAGAATACAAGTAGTAGCAGAAGATGTAAATGTAGTATTAGATATAGAACCACCATATGATTTAATATGCTGGAAGGAATTTGACGACCATTTGGATACAATGTAATAAAAAAGACGCGCTACCTATTGGTAGCGCGTCTTTTTTATTAGTTACGGATTAAGTAATCAAATGCACCTAAAGCTGCGTTTGCACCTGAACCCATAGAGATGATGATTTGTTTGTACGGATTATTTGTACAGTCACCTGCAGCAAACACTCCTGGTACGTTTGTAGCGCCGTGCTTGTCTGTTACGATTTCACCGCGAGCGCGTTCAACTGTTTCGCCTAACCAGTCTGTATTTGGAACAAGACCGATTTGTACGAATACACCTTGTAATTCAACGTGATGAACTTCTTCAGTTTCACGATCGATGTAAGAAATACCGTTTACTTTATCAGTACCAGTGATTTCTTTCGTTTGAACGTTTTTCAGAACAGTTACGTTTGGTAAGCTGTTAAGACGCTCTTGTAATACAGCATCAGCTTTTAATTCTGGCATGAATTCAAGAACAGTTACGTGCTTAACAATACCCGCTAAGTCGATAGCTGCTTCAATACCAGAGTTACCTCCACCGATAACTGCTACGTCTTTTCCAATGAATAATGGACCGTCACAGTGTGGGCAGTATGCTACACCTTTATTTTTGAACTCAGCTTCACCTGGTACGCCAACGTTACGCCAGCGAGCACCTGTAGAAACGATTACGCTCTTACTTTTCAGAATAGCGCCGTTTTCAAGTTCCACTTCAATAAGTTCTTTTTTCTCTAAACGTTTTGCACGTTGTAGATTCATTACATCGATGTCGTATTCTTTTACGTGCTCTTCAAGACTTGCTACTAGCTTAGGACCTTCAGTGCGTTTTACGCTGATGAAGTTCTCAATACCCATAGTATCCATTACTTGACCACCGAAGCGCTCAGCAACGATACCAGTGCGGATGCCTTTACGTGCTGCATAAATCGCTGCACTTGCACCAGCAGGGCCGCCACCAACAACAAGAACATCGTATGGATCTTTATCAGAAAGCTCTGATGCATCTGGACCGTTACCCATTTTAGCTAAAATTTCTTCAAGTGTCATACGACCGCTTCCGAAAGATTCGCCGTTTAGGAAAACTGTTGGTACTGCCATGATGTCTTTGCTTTCTACTTCCTCTTTGAATGCAGCGCCATCAATCATAGTATGTGTAATACCAGAGTTTAGAACGCTCATTACGTTAAGAGCTTGTACAACATCAGGACAGTTATGACAACTTAGGCTGATATAAGATTCAAAATGATATTCGCCTTGGATGTTTTTAATTTGATCGATTAATTTTTGTTCAACTTTTGGAGCGCGTCCACTTACTTGTAGTAAAGCTAACACTAATGAAGTAAATTCGTGTCCTAATGGAATACCAGCGAATACAACACCAGTGTCTTCACCAGGGCGATTTACGCTAAAGCTTGGTGTTCTCTCTAATTCAACTTTTTCTACTGTAATCTTAGATGACATAGTAGCTAATTCGTCTACTAGAGCTAACATATCTTTAGATACGTCGTCGTCTCCAGCGCTTACTTTAAGTAAAATATCGTTCTCCATTAACTGAAGGTATTGGGATAGTTGTGTTTTTATATCTGCATCTAGTATCATTTTGATCGAACTCCTTAGATTTTGCCTACAAGGTCAAGGCTTGGTTTAAGTGTTGCAGAACCCTCTTGCCATTTAGCTGGGCAAACTTCACCTGGGTTGTTACGTACGTATTGAGCTGCTTTAATTTTGTTAACAAGAATGCTTGCGTCACGGCCGATACCGTCAGCATTGATTTCCATAGATTGGATAACGCCGTCTGGATCGATGATGAATGTACCACGAGCAGCAAGACCTTCTTCTTCCATTAAAACGTTGAAGTTTGTAGTGATTGTGCGAGTTGGGTCACCAATCATAATGTATTCGATTTTGCCGATAGTTTCTGAGCTATCATGCCATGCTTTGTGAGTGAAGTGAGTGTCTGTAGATACAGAGTATACTTCAACGCCTAAGTCTTTAAGAGCTGCGTATTGGTTTTGTAAGTCTTCAAGTTCAGTTGGGCAAACGAATGTGAAATCAGCTGGGTAGAAACAAACTACACTCCATTTTCCTTTTAAACTTTCGTCAGTAACTTGGATAAATTCTCCATTATGGTAAGCATTAGCTTTAAACGGTTTTACTTCTGTGCCGATTAATAACATATTAAAATTCCTCCTAAATGTTGGTTTTGAGCATCAAAAAATAGTGTGCTCATAAAATATATTTTTTAATTAACTATAATAATTCTAATTCGATATTAATTATCATATAGAAGTGGTTATTTTGTCAAGAGAATAAAACAACTTTATATCAATTTAATTAATATTTATTCTCAATTAAGATTGTTAGGGAATTAAAAGGTGGTTTTCATGTAATAGATTTTCAATGAGTATGTAATAGAGTAGTGCGTATGTTAGAGACGTGGTGTAAGTATAAATTGTTAGGAAGGGAACAATTCTTAGAAGTTGTGGATTTGAAAAGGGATTGCTTATTTCTATTTTACAAAGAATTGTGTGATAAATAAAACAAAATGTATCGGAATCTTTGTGAACAATTATTGTCATCTCAAATATAATTAGGAAGTATATTTGAGATGATATAGAAGCATTGACTCGAGGGGCTAACAAGATATAATAAAACCTAGATATACATTTTAAGAAAGAAGAACATATAATATAGGATGAAAAAATTTCACCTTATTATTTTTTATAGCCTTTAGAAAACGCTTACAATTAGTATGGAGGGGAAACCATGTCTAAGTTCACAAAGTATTTTTTAATGGAAGCTAAAGATGTGATTGTATATGTGAAAGAGAAATTATCTAAGTTTGAGGATGCAAAGGGGTTACAGTGTAAAGAAATAGGCGATGGTAATTTAAATTATGTATTCCGCGTTTGGGATGAACAGAAGAATATTTCTATTATTGTAAAGCAAGCTGGGGATACAGCTCGTATTTCAGATGAGTTTAAGTTGTCGACGAATCGTATTCGTATAGAATCAGATGTTTTACGATTAGAGGAGGAGTTAGCACCTGGGCTTGTTCCGAAGGTGTATTTGTTTGATAGTGTGATGAATTGTTGTGTAATGGAAGATTTATCGGATCACACAATATTACGGACAGCACTTATAAATCATCAAATGTTTCCAAAGCTTGCGGATGATTTAACGACCTTTTTGGTAAATACACTCTTATTAACATCGGATGTTGTAATGAACCATAAAGAGAAGAAGGAACTTGTGAAGAATTATATAAATCCTGAATTATGTGAGATTACAGAAGACCTCGTATACGCTGAGCCATTTACAAATCATAATAAGCGTAATGAGCTGTTTCCGTTAAATGAAGGATGGATTAGAGAGCATATTTATAGTGATAAAGAGCTTCGTATGGAAGTAGCAAAACTTAAGTTTTCTTTTATGACGAATGCACAGGCGCTTATTCACGGTGATTTGCATACTGGTTCTGTTTTTGTGAAAGATGATTCAACAAAGGTTATTGACCCTGAGTTTGCCTTTTATGGACCGATGGGATATGACGTTGGGAATGTAATGGCGAATTTAATGTTTGCTTGGGTAAATGCAGATGCAACGATGCCGCCTGGTGCTGAGAAAGATACGTATATGGGTTGGCTACAATCGACAATGGTAGAGGTAATTGATCTATTTAAGAAGAAGTTTTTAGATGCTTGGAATATTCATGTGACCGAGATTATGGCGAAGGAAGAAGGCTTTAACGAAGTATATTTACAATCTGTATTAGAGGATACAGCTGCAGTGACGGGTCTTGAGTTAATTCGTCGTATTGTTGGGCTAGCGAAAGTGAAAGATATGACTTGTATCGAGAATGAGGAAGCACGTGCTAGAGCGGAACGCATTTGTCTTCAAGTAGCGAAGAAGTTTATTTTACGAGCGAATCAATATAAAACAGGCACAAGCTTTGTAGAAACATTAAAAGAACAATCAATGCACTACGCGAAGTAAGGGGAGAAAATGATGGAAGAGCAATTAATACCAATTCAGTGGAAAGAAGATGCTTTAGTTTTATTAGATCAAACATTATTACCGAATGAAGTTGTCTATGAATCTTTTAAGACAGCTGAAAGTGTGTGGGATGCCATTCAAGTAATGAAAGTACGAGGAGCACCAGCGATTGGTGTTTCAGCAGCTTATGGTGTGTATTTAGGCGCTAAGGAAATTAACCAAAGTACGGTGGAAGAATTTATAGAGGAAGTCAAAAAGGTGTGTGCATATTTGGCAACATCAAGACCGACAGCAGTAAACTTATTCTGGGCACTTGAAAGAATGGAAGCGATAGCGACAGAGAACGCGCATTTATCAATCGTCCAGTTGAGAGATAGATTACTAGAAGAGGCAAAAGAGATTCATAGAGAAGATGAAGAAATTAACCGTCAAATCGGAGAACATGCATTAACGTTATTCCATGATGGGATGGGAGTATTAACACATTGTAATGCAGGTGCTTTAGCGACGACTAAGTATGGTACTGCGACAGCTCCAATGTACTTAGCGAAAGAAAAAGGATGGGACTTAAAAATCTTTTCGGATGAAACACGTCCAAGATTACAAGGTTCAACGTTAACAGCATTAGAACTACAGCGAGCGGGAATTGATGTTACTGTCATTACGGATAATATGGCCGCTATGGTCATGTCACAAGGGAAGATTGATGCGGTAATTGTTGGGTGTGACCGTGTGGCAGCAAACGGTGATGTAGCAAATAAGATTGGAACATTAGGCGTATCTATTTTAGCGAAATACTACAACATTCCGTTTTATGTAGCGGCACCAACGCCGACAATTGACTTAAAAACACCGACAGGAAAAGAAATTCCAATCGAGGAAAGAGATGCTTCTGAAGTGATTAATCGTTTCGGACAATATTCTGCTCCGAAAGAAAGTAAAGTATATAATCCAGCATTTGATGTCACGCCACACGAAAATGTAACAGCAATTATTACGGAAAAAGGGATTGTAAAAGAACCGTTTACGGAGAACTTAAAAAAGCTATTTCAATAAGTAGATAAATATAAAAAGTCAGTCATCACAAGCTTCATACTTAGGGGGATGTATATGTTATTACAAAAAGAAAGAGAAGAAATTGTAGCGTATGGAAAGAAAATGATTTCTAGCGGTTTAACAAAGGGGACAGGCGGTAATATTAGTATTTTCAATCGCGGGCAAGGTCTTGTTGCCATGAGTCCAAGTGGTTTAGAGTATTATGAAACAAAACCTGAAGATGTAGTTATATTAAACTTAGATGGTGAAGTGGTAGAAGGAGAGAGAAAACCATCAAGCGAGCTCGATATGCACCTTATTTATTATAGAAATCGTGAAGATATAAATGCGCTTGTGCATACACATTCTCCTTATGCGAAGACGATTGCATCATTAGGATGGGAACTTCCTGCTGTATCGTACTTAATTGCTTTCGCAGGCCCGAATGTGCGCTGTGCACCGTATGAAACATTTGGTACGAAGCAATTAGCAGAGGCTGCTTTCGAAGGAATGATTGATCGTCGTGCTGTTTTACTTGCGAACCACGGTTTAATTGCAGGTGCAAATAACATAAAAATGGCATTTACTGTTGCGGAAGAAATTGAGTTTTGTGCGCAAATTTATTATCAAACGAAAAGCGTCGGAGAGCCGAAGCTATTGCCAGAAGATGAGATGGAGAATTTGGCGAAGAAGTTTGAAGGGTATGGGCAGCAGTAGAATGAAATAAAAACACCCTCAAGAAAAAATCTTGAGGGTGTTTCTTACGCTTTCTTAAGCAACAAATACATAAAGTAAGGAGCACCAATTAAAGCAACGACAATACCTGCTGGAATGCCATTAGGTTCAACGATATTTCGTCCAATTGTATCTGCTAATAGCAATAGCCATCCGCCGATTAAAACGGCGATAGGCATGAAGATTTGATGTCTTGGACCTACTAAAGATTTCGCGATATGAGGAGCCATTAGGCCAATAAAGCTAATTCCTCCTGTTACGGAAACAGCGGCAGCTGCAAGTGCAACGGCTGCAACTAATAAGTATCGGCGTTCTTTTTCGATTTCAATTCCAACGCCGATTGCGACTGGTTCGTTTAATGCTAGAATGTTTAATCGATTTGCTTTATAGAAAACGAACGGAATTAATACGATTAACCATGGGAGCATTGCTAAAACGAAGACCCAGTCATCACCCCAAATATTTCCGGCAATCCATTTGGCGATAAAGTCTACTTTCATACGATCAGCGGATGAAATCAGGACAATCATCATTCCAGATAGTGCAAATGAAAAACCGATACCGGTTAATGTTAATCGCACCGGCTGAAGTCCAGTTGATTTACTATATGAAAATACGTAAATTAGAACAGCTGTCAGAAATGCCCCGATAAATCCAACGACAGGTAGTAAGTAAAGAAATGAACCTACATCTATTGGAAAGTATAAAAAGAAAATAGCGACAGCAACACCGGCCCCAGAGTTGATACCGAGAATACCAGGTTCAGCTAAATCATTTCGAGTAATTCCTTGAAAGATAGCCCCTGATAAAGCGAGAGCCATACCAGCTAATAATGTAATAACAATTCTAGGTAGTCTTAAAGAGTATAAAACAAACTCCTCTTTAAAAGTCCCTTGTCCCATTAATGTTGGGAGTAGTCGATCATAAGATAAAGATGCTGCACCAAGTCCCATTCCAACTACAATGGTGGTGAGGGTCAGTATTAGTAAAGCGAGTATAATAAGACGTTGTTTTCTTAGAATAGATTGCATCATGAGAATGTTTTTCCTCCTTTACGTACAACGAATAGGAAGAATGGTAGCCCTACAATTGCGACAATAGCGGCAACTGGCGTTTCGTACGGAGCGTTAATCGTACGTCCAATTGTATCTGCAAGTAGCATAAAGGAAGCCCCAGCAATTGCTGACATCGGTATAACAAATCGGTAATCTGGACCGACAATTGGGCGTACCATGTGAGGTACCATTAAGCCGATAAATGCCATATTTCCGACAAGTGCTACAGACGCACCAGCAAGTAAGATAATAATGATAAATAGAATGGTTTTAATAACAATAATTTTTTGACCTAGTCCAATAGCAACTTCTTCACTGAAACTAAGAACTGTCAATTTTTTTGCTAGTAAGATAGCGATAAAGATACTAATTGAAATGACTGGAATAATAATTTTTAATTGGCCCCAAGTTGTTCCAATTACGCCCCCAGCAGTCCAAAGTGATACCTCTTGTGAAATTTTAAAATAAATGCCGACACCTTCTGAAATTGCAAGCAAAAATGCTGAAACAGCAGCACCAGCTAATACAATTCGAAGAGGAGAGAGTCCACCTTTTTTCACCATGCCAATGCCAAATACCATAATTGCGCCAATTGCAGCCCCGATAAAGCAAGCAAATGTTAAGTAAAGATAGCTGATGGAAGGATTGAAGGCTAGCGTTAACGCAAGTGCAGCATTTGCTCCACCAGATAATCCTAATAATCCAGGATCTGCAAGTGGATTTCGTGTTAATCCTTGCATAATTGCTCCAGAAACAGCAAGTCCAGCTCCTACAAAAATAGCAGCTACTTCACGTGGTAAACGAATCTCACGAATAATAGATATTTTGTCCCCTTTAGCGGAGGATGTGAGTGCTAACCATACGTCTTTTATTGAAGTATCTGCAGCACCTAATACCATTGCCACCATAAAAATAAGAAAGAATGCAATTATGCTCAACATGAGTTTGTATGTAAAAGCTATAGAACGTGGATTGTCTTGATCTTTTGTCATTCGTTTCACATCTTTTCTGTTCATAGAATAAAGGAAGAGGAATTCTTAAATTAAGAATTCCTCATGTTTGTATTATTTACCAAGAAAGCTCTTCTTGAAGAAGTCTAGTTGGAAATCTAA
Source organism: Bacillus cereus (assembly GCF_007678085.1). Classification (GTDB taxonomy): domain Bacteria; phylum Bacillota; class Bacilli; order Bacillales; family Bacillaceae_G; genus Bacillus_A; species Bacillus_A cereus_BE. The sequence continues at coordinate 78,824 of NZ_VEDW01000006.1, forward strand.
TGTAAGTGGATCATTGAAATAGAATTCCATCATGTTTGCTTCGTATACGCGATTATTTTTTACTGCTGGGATGTTTTTATATGATTCTGTCTCTTGGAATGAGTTATCAGTATCTTTGTTCTTACTTACGATTAAGTAATCACCAGCAAACTCAGGTAATACCTCAGTAGATAATGCGTAGTAACCTTCTTTTAATGCTTTTTCTTTTACTTTTTCAGGCATTTTTAATTTCATTTCTTGGTACAGAATTTCTGTTCCACGGCCCCAGTTCTCGCCGTATACATAAAGCTGTTTGTTGAAGTTTTCTACAACAGAAACTGTTGCATCTTCACCTATTTTTGCTTTAATTTCTTTACCAGCGTCTTGTGCACGTTTCTTGAAGTCATCAACCCAAGTTTTTGCTTCTTTTTCTTTGTTTAATAACTTACCGATTTCTAAATGCTGTGTTAAGTAATCAACTTTTCCGTAAGTGTATGTTACAGTAGGAGCGATTTTCTTTAACTTATCAACATTTTTAATATTTGATAATCCAATGATTAAATCTGGATTTAGTTCAGCGATTTTTTCAACATTTTCATCTGATACTTCAGCAACATCTTTAAGTTTGCTATCAAAACGTGGGTTTTGTTTAGACCATGAATCTACCCCAACAAGATTTACTCCTAATGACATTACGTTACCAGCGAATGATGATAAAACAACAACGCGTTTTGGATTTGCAGGAACTTCTACTTTACCATTTTCAGATTGGTATGTAATTGTTTCTGATTTACTACCTTTTGCATCGTTCTTTTTGTCTGTAGAGCCATTGCTACAAGCACTCATAACAAGAACGAAAAGAACTGTTAGTGAAATAAATAACTTTTTCATCGTCTTTCTCCTTTAACATAGATGATATGTGTATATAATAATTTGTTTAACTGCGATCTTTTTGAATGAGTAGTGGTAATGCAAAATATTCATTGAAAATCTTGAATATGAGATTTTATAATATAGTATTAACCATATTAATAAAAGAAGATGTAATCTCAAATTTGCTAATTATTAACAAATTGATAATGATTATCACTATTGATTCTTTAAATAATATAATTTTATATAGGTGTATTGTCAATAGTAATTTTGATTGTAAATTTTGCGGAAACAGGTTATATTTTATTGAGAATGATAATCAATAACTAGTAGCTGAGGAGTGACACGAATGAATCAAGAAGAATTGTTTGATGTAACTGTGATAGGCGGAGGGCCTGCAGGGCTTTATTCAGCTTTTTATAGCGGACTCAGAGAGATGAAAACGAAAATAATAGAATTTCAGCCACAGTTAGGTGGAAAAATACATGTTTATCCAGAGAAGATGATTTGGGATGTAGGAGGGCTATTGCCAGTTACAGGTGATAAATTAATTGAACAACTTGTACAGCAAGGGCTAACATTTAAGCCAGAAGTGGTATTAAATACAAAAGTAGAATCGATTATTCGTAACGAAGATGGCACTTTTACGTTAAAAGCAAGCGATGGAGAAGAACATTTTTCAAAAACAGTTATCGTCGCAACTGGAAGTGGTATATTGAAACCACAAAAGTTATCAATTGAAGGTGCTGAGCGATTTGAAGTATCTAATTTAAATTATACAGTGAAATCTTTAAAGCGTTTCAAAGGTAAGATGGTCATTATTTCCGGTGGAGGAAATTCAGCTGTTGATTGGGCAAATGAATTAGAACCAATTGCGAAAAAAGTGTATGTAACATATAGAAAAGAAGAATTATCAGGTCATGAAGCACAAGTAAAACAACTGCTGAACAGCTCAGCGGAGTGTTTCTTTAATACATCGATTACAAAACTCATTGCTGGTGATAACCATGAAGCGATTGAATATGTAGAATTAACGAATCATGAGACGGGTGAAGTATCTCATTTGTCTATTGATGAAGTTATTATTAACCACGGATATGAACGTGACATTACATTATTAGAAAATAGTGAGTTAGACGTTGCAATTATAGACAATTATTATATTGCAGGTAATGCGAATAGTGAGTCTTCCGTAGATGGATTATATGCTGCGGGAGATATTTTAAAGCATGAAGGGAAATTACACTTAATTGCGGGAGCATTCCAAGATGCTGGAAATGCTGTAAATAAAGCAAAACAATTTATTCAACCAGATGCAAGTGAGTACGGAATGGTTTCTTCGCATAATGAAGTATTTAAGAAGAGAAATCGTGAATTGATCAAGCAGATGATGAAATAATAAAGAAACAAGTATACCCCCATTTACTTCTCTATTCGAGTGACGAGAGAGGTAAATGGGGGTTTTCCTGTTTACTATATTTTCAATCATTATAATGACACCGGTTTCATCAGTTCATGTGATATGAACGTTTTATTTGTAAATCTGCCTAGAAAACAATGAATCTATGTTTTGCTGACGCAGAACAGTATTACATTATGCTGTCCCTTTAGCTCGTTCGTTAGGAAACGGCATATTTAATATAGAGGCAATGTACTGTTTTCCATGCATTCGAGCTAATGATTCTAATATTTGACGGACGCGTTTTGTAAGATGTCCTTGTTCCTTTATAGCTTCACAATATGCGTCATAGAAAGCGTATTTAGCCCAAAGGAAATCATCTTGTTGGAATAAAAAATGATTTTTATACCATTCTGCAATTGTATGGTAACAATTGTTTTCATGTATTGATGCGCTTTGAGAAAGAATACGATCAGATAAAGATGTAGTTAAATGAGAAATCGTGTTTTCTGTTTCAACTTGTAATGTTTTTTCTAACATTGTAATGATGTGACGAGTAGCCATATGTTAACTCTCCTTTGTGTAAATGGGTAATACCATTCTATATTTAAAAAATCCTTACTATATTATTATACAATATATGGAATGCATCCACCTTCTTTTTAAATTGCATTTACAAAATCTTTTTTATTTGTTTACAAAAATAAAGTAAGATACAGTATATATGAAAAAATAATAAAGGAATGAACGCGTTGTATATAACAGTAGAGGAAGCTGCGGAGTATTTGAATTTACCAAAGTCGTATATTGAAGAGCTAATCCAGCAAAAGAAAATTCGTGCACTATTTGATGGAGAGCAGTATTTATTAAATAAAGAACAATTCAATACACATTTAGAACAAATGGAGAAATATAAGCAATTAGTGGAAGAAATATTGAACGAACCAATTCCAGAAGATATGGATGTTAAAGACGAAGATTGAACGATGGGAAATCCCGTATGAAGATATGCAGAAATGTATCTTCATACGGGATTTTTTTGTTTAAAGATATCAAAAGCCTAAGGAGCTCTTAGCATTTCTTCGAATTTTGATAGGTAGTAGTCTACCATGTTAAAAGCATATTTTTTTCTAGCTAGGACAAACATAGAGAACGTAACCTGTACAGATACATATACTATCAGTGCAAAAGCTTATAAATTAATGGAAGGGGTTTTCTCGTGAGTTTATTTCATTGGGATTTTTTGAAAGACTTAATTGGATCTTTTGTGAGAGTAAACAGAGGTGGTCCAGAATCTCAAAAAGGAACAATAGTATCATTAGGTGTGGACTACTTCGGATTAGAGAATGAAAAAGGAGAGAGCCATTACTACCAGCTTCGCCATCTAAAAAGCATTACCCAAAATACGAAAGATGGTGGAGTAGGTGATTTAGAATGGGTGGCAGAAGACATTGCAGAAGACTTTGAAACGCTACTTCAAAGCTTCAAATACCGCTGGGTGAAAATTAACCGTGGTGGACCAGAGAAAATTGAAGGTATTTTACAAGATGTTTCTGGCGGTTATGTAACATTGATTATTAAAGAAGAAGTTGTATTAATTGCACTATCTCATATTAAGAGTGTTAATTATAATGCAACGGTAAGTGGAGAGAGTGATGAGAGTAGTGATGAGAGTAGCAATGAGAAAAGTAATGAAAATAGCAATAATTCAAATCGAGCTCGCGCACTAAGACAATCAAGTAGAGGAAGATAAAACAGAAAGGAGGGTATGAATTTGAAGGATGTATTATGCTGTGATCAAATCAAAGGTTTAGTTGGTGAGAATGTAAAGGTAAATCTTCGTGGACCGGAAAGTCGAGTGGGTGTACTGTCATTGTTAGGAAAAGATTACCTTACACTACAATTACCTCATGGAGAATTAGTGTATTATCAGCTGAAACATGTGAAAAGTCTAGTCAGAAAAGTGAAAGAGGCACAAGGAGAATATGGTTCATGTTTTTATGCGGAAGAAGATACTTTTTTAGATGTATTAAATGACTTGAAGTATAAATGGATAAAGATTAATCGTGGTGGACCAGAGTGTGTGGAAGGTTTATTAAGTGATATACATGATGGAAATATTACACTAGTTAACGGTGATGAGGTCATTTATGTGATTAATTCCCATATTAAGAGTGTGAGTCAAATAGTTAAAAACAAAAAGAATGAAGAAGAATAATGTTTAATAAATAAAAGGGGCATTATGATTGAAAGTGAAGAATAATTTCATATTTCTCTGTAATTATTTTTAGATATATGAAAAAGGATTTCTTACTATTAGAAGACAGAACATTGCCCCTGATTATTTTTAGAATAAAAGAAAGGGAAATTGTAATTTCATAGGAAGGAGGATATAGATGAATGAGTTAAACAAAAGTATTGGAGAAAATATATATGTTAAATTAATCGGCGAACAAAGATTTAAAGGTGTATTAATAGACGTAGGAAATGATATTGTTGTTCTTTACAATGGACAAGATTACGTATATATATCTTTATACCATGTCCAATATTATAAATTTTTAAGACCGCATGATGAAGAAATATCAAAACCTGATGTTGATTCTGTAATTAAGAGGGAATCCCCTTCCATTTCTTTGAGGAAAGTATTAAGTACTTCTAAAGGAATTTTTACAGAAGTTTATGTAGCAGGAAATGCTCCAATACACGGTTATGTTACAAGTGTAATGAACGATTATATCGTTTTTTATAGTCCAGTTTATAAAACAGTATATATATCTTTAAAGCATTTGAAATGGTTAATTCCATATAAAGAAAATCAAGTCCCTTATGCCCTCAATAAAAATGAACTCCCCGTGAATCCACTAAATATTACGTTAGCTAGAACATTTGAAGAACAGCTTATTAAAATGGCTGGCAAAATCATGGTATTTGATTTAGGTGAGGAATCTAATAAAATCGGAAAGATGGCAAAGATTGATGAGGGGCATATTGAAATATTAAAAGCACGTGATGCAAAAATGTATATGAATATTCAACATGTGAAATCTGTCCATTGTCCGTAGACTAGTTGAAAGGGCTGGCTTTTTCTTTTATATGCAGAAGAAAAGGTCGAGCCTATTTGTTTAGCTCGATTTGAATATGAGGGGGAAAAATGAATTGAGTATAAATATGTTAGCTTTATCTATGAATGGCTAATCTTGTGCAACATTATAAAAATATGTACGAGCCATTTTTCATATATTCGATTTATTTTTTGGAGGGAGAACTGTTCAACTAATATATTAAAGGGGTTTTGTTTGTGGAGCAGTTTCCAAATTCGTTATCGATTACATTACTTGGTAGTGCTGGTGGAGCAGCAAAAGCAGTTTTAGCAATTTTAAATCAAGCGATAGTAAATGAAAAAGACCCGATTTATGAATCGATAAAGAATGTTACATTTCATTTGGTTGATATAAAACAAAAAGATAGGACTTATTATGATGAGTTGTTTCCAAATTTAAAAGAGCAATTGTTTTTATCTGAAATAGACCTCCAAGATGTAGTGACATTTAAACAGCATTTAAAAGAAAGTGGTACGAGCGTTGTTATTGATGTTTCAGGGGCAGATACAATCAGAGTATTAAGCTGTTGTAATGAACTTGGAATTTGTTACATTAATTCAGCTTTGGAAAATGAGGCAGTAGATCAGGACGATAGTTTAATTGGCTTTCAGCTTACGGAAAGATATACGCGTTTTGAGAAGGAAAAAGAGAAATTTACAAATACAAAAGCAATTATAGGCTCAGGTATGAACCCAGGTGTTGTTCAATGGATGGTTGTTGAACTTATGAAGGAACGTCCAAATGAAAAGCCAAAAGCATGCTATATAGTAGAACATGATACGTCATTTTTAAATGATACAGCACTTATAAAGCCTCATACGCTTTATGCTTCATGGGCAGTAGAGCGATTTCTAGATGAAGCGATATGGAGTTACCCGATGTATATGAGTCATCATCGTCCTCTTTATTTTTATGAAGATGTATATGCTTCAGAGTATAAAGTAAAGTTGGGAAAGAAAGAGTTTTATGGTTGTTTAATGCCACATGAGGAAGTTTTAATTTTAGGGAAAAACTTTAACATGGAAGTTGGGTTCCTTTACCGAATTAACGAGTATACAACAAATATAATTAGACAGAATTTAGATAAGGTAGAAGATCTATGGAACTGGAATCGTAAAGTATTTAATCCAGCCGAAGAAAAGATTGCGGGCGAGGATCTAGTCGGTGTATTACTCGTTTATGAAAATAGCGAGACATATATGTATAACGTGATGAATAGCAGTCAAGTTTTTCATAAATATAAAACGAATGCGACTTACTTCCAAGTAGGATGTGGAATTTATGCTGGCTTGTGTAGTTTACTGTTCGATAACTTTAAACAAGGTGCCTATTATGTAGAGGAATTATTATTAAATACAGAAAGCAAGTACGGAGAATATTTGAATTTATATATGAAGGATTTTGTAGTGGGGGAAAATGATTTCACGGATGGATTGTTACATGATCGGGTAAGATGGATATAAGTTGTGACGAAAAGGAAGGAGAAATCTCCTTCCTTTTCGCATTATAAGGTTACATATTGCTCTGAAAGTAAGATAATATGTAGAGTTTTTGTATTGATCATGAAGAGTATTTATATGAACAAAGTTATAAGCTTACTTTATGAGGAAAGAGAAGCTTTAAAAGTATTTAAAAAAATTAACGGATGTGTTAGGGAAACTAAAGCCAATAAATTATGAATGGTGTAATATACGAGCAATCCTTTTATATGTTGTACAGCTAATGGAAAGTTATGCAGCGCAATATAGAGTGAGATTTCATTTGCAAGTAGATGGGAAACTACCTGTTATAAATGGTGATGATTAACAAGTAAACAAGTGTTATTAAATATTATTAAAAACGGAAGGGCATTTGTGTATGTCTGCTGAAGACCAAGGCTTTGGTATAGAGAAGGAGAAGCTAGAGAAGGTTGGGCAGGCTTTTTATACAACAAAGGAGAATGGAACGGGACTTGGATTAATGATTACATATAAAATTATTAAGGAACATCAAGGAAGTATCGCAATTCAAAGTAGCGTGGGAATAGGAACGAAAGTGGAAATGTCTTTACCGACAGTATAATGTGCTAGAAGAAAATATTTTTCAGAAAAGTGTTCTTGTTGTGTAAATATAAACATTTTATAAAATGTTTCAAGAAGGGTTTTTTTTATAAAATACTTCGTTTATAATGGAGGAAAATATCGACATGAGATTTGTTATTCATGTAACGGTTCGGTAGTGTTAGGAAAAGAAGGGGTGCACGCGCATCCTTTTTTCTATGCAGATATTATGAAAGAGGTGGTATGATGGAATTAACATTAAATTCGACTGTATGTTTACACACGATTCAATTTCGAAAAGAGCAAAAGAATTATATTGTAAAAGATACAATTACAGGAGAAAAATATGAAATGCCGCCACTTTGGATTGATGCATTGGCAATGATGCGTGACGGTTTTTTATTGGGGGAAATTGAGGAGAAATTAAAAGAAGAGTATCCAGACGAAGAAATAAATATGTTAGCATTTACGAGGCAACTGTTAGAGCTAGAGCTTGTCGGAATGGTAGATGGGGAAGAAATAGCTTGTACAAAGAAAAAAGAGAAAGATTATTTAGCTTGGTTACGTCCTCGTGTTGAGCAATTCTTTCTTAGTTTAAATAAAAAAAATAGAAGCAAAGGTCAATGATGATCTTTGCTTTTTTTGTATAGTTTGTTTAAAAAATTACAGCGAATGCCCTTGCAAAAGCACCGTCGCTATCTTTAATTTTTAAAGGTGCCGCTGAGAAAAAGAAACGTTTCGTGTTAATCGCATCTAAGTTTGTTAAGTTTTCAATTAAATAAATATTATTCCCAAGTAGTATGTGATGAATCGGTGATGTTTCTGTCGTTACCTCATCAGGAGAGATGAAATCTAAACCAACCGATTTTACTTTTAATTGAACTAATTCCTCGGCTAATTCTTCAGAAAGATAAAAAGCTTCTTGCTCATACGCTTCTGTATTCCATTTAGTAGATAGATTGGAATGGAAAATAACAATATCCCCTTCTTGTATATCAATATTATTTAATACTTCCTTACGTAACTTTCTCTCTTGAACATGGGTTACATCGATAAGAACGGCTTCGCCTACAAATTGATCAAGGGGTAATTGATCAATAGTCGTTGCGCCTGAAATGAAATGAGCAGGAGCATCACAATGCGTGCCAACATGAACGACAGAATGAAAATCTGTAACTTGATAGCCTGTCTCTTCAACGCTTGTAATGGCTCCTAAATTGATTTTTGGTGTTCCTGGGAATTGAGACATATTGTTTTCAAATGTTTGCGATAGGTCAATTACTTTCACTTTAAATACCTCCAATATATGTTTTAAAATAGAAAAACCCACCTTTCGTAATCAAGAAAGATGAGTTTTGCACACAATAGTTACGTGTTATCTTTCAAAATGCAATGCATTTTGCAGGAATTAGCACCTATTCAGTTTGTATAAACTGAGGTTGCTGGGCTTCAAAGGGCCGGTCCCTCTGCCTCTCTTGATAAAGATATATTAAGTTTTTAAATTCTGAATATTTATTATATTTAAATTGTAATTCATTTCCTTTTTTTGTGCAATACAAAATAGGTATTCACCCAAATAAAGCTACTCGCATATTGTAGCTTATGTAAATAGAATGCTGCGAAGGAGTGAGTGCAGTGACAGGGAATGTATTGAATTATTACGCTGGTGGAAATACAGCTAGAGGATTTCATAATTTATACGAAGAGAATTTAAAAGGGCTAAACAGGTTGTTTATTTTAAAGGGTGGTCCTGGAACCGGGAAATCTTCTTTAATCAAGGCAATAGGTCGTGAGTGGGTTGAAAAAGGATATGATATTGAATTTTTACACTGTTCTTCTGATAATAAATCAGTTGATGGTGTAATTATCACGAAGTTAAAAGTAGGAATTGTTGATGGAACATCACCGCATGTTATTGAGCCGAAAATGCCAGGAGTTGTTGAGGAGTATATCAACTTAGGGGTTGCTTGGGACTCAGATAAATTAAGAAAACAGAAGGTAGAGATTGAACGATTTGTTTCAGAAGCAAGCAAAGCTTTTCAAACTGCTTACGCTTGTTTTCACGAGGCGCTAATTATACATGATGAGTGGGAGAAAATATATATCAGTAACATTGATTTTAATAAAGCCAATGAATTAACCAATCAGCTGATTCAGAAGCTATTTACAGATAAAGGCGGGAAACAATCGCTTGTAAAACATCGTTTTTTAGGGGCAGCTACACCGAAAGGAGCAGTGGATTTTGTTCCTAATTTAACAGAAGGATTAGCACATCGTTATTTTATAAAAGGACGCCCAGGCTCTGGGAAATCAACAATGCTCAAAAAATTAGCTAAGGCAGCAGAAGAAAAAGGCTTTGAAGTTGAAGTATATCATTGTGGATTTGATCCGAATAGTCTTGATATGGTTATCGTCAGAGAATTAGGATTTGCAATTTTTGATAGTACCGCACCACATGAATATTTTCCGAGCCGCGAAGGTGATGAAATTATAGATATGTATGCACTGATTGTGACACCAGGGACAGATGAGAAGTATGCGAAAGAAATTCGCGACGTGTCGATTCAATATAAAGCAAAAATGAATGAGGCGATGTCTTTCTTAGCGAAAGCGAAATCAGTTCGTGATAAATTAGAACGAATTTATATTGCTGCTATGGATTTTTCAAAAGTAGATGCATATAAAGAGGAGATTCAAAAAGAGTTTGAACAAATTGCGGTTAGTGTAACAGAAAAGAACAAGTAAAAAATAAGGGATTTTGGTAGGCTGTCGGGAATTTTCTGACAGCTATTTTAGTATGTAGTAAACTTAGTTGTATATTTGTCGAATTTCCAAGGAAATAATCAAAAAATGGAGAGGGTATAAAATGAGAGAGAAAATTAGAGCGGAGTTAGCAAGAATTGAAAAAGAGAATGAAGTGAAAATTTTATTTGCAGTGGAATCAGGGAGCCGTGCTTGGGGATTTCCATCGAAAGATAGTGATTATGATGTTAGATTTGTTTATATGCATCCGGTAGAGTGGTATTTATCAATTCGTGATAAGCGAGATGTAATTGAGTATCCGATTAGTGATGATTTAGATATAAGCGGATGGGATATTAAAAAGGCGTTACAACTATTTTCAAAATCAAACCCAGCTTTACTTGAATGGATTCGATCACCGATTTTTTATTCGAAAAACACTCATTTTCCAGAACAGCTTCAGCAAATGAGTGATAAGCACTTTGATCCAAAAGCAACGATATATCATTACTTACATATGGCTTCAAAAAATTATCGTGAATTTTTGCAAGGTGAGAATGTAAAATTGAAAAAGTACTTTTATGTATTGCGTCCTATTTTAGCTTGTAAGTGGCTAGAGGAGAAAGAGACTTTACCACCTGTAGAATTCAATCGATTGATTACAGAATTATCATTAGAACGTAGCGTATTAGATGAAATTGAACAGTTATTAATAAAGAAAAAGGCAGGTACTGAATTAGATATTGGATTAAAAATTGAGGTTTTGAATCAATTTTTAGAAGAACAAATTCGGTACTATGAGCAATATGTAAAAGGAATTGAAAAGAGATCAGGGATTGATATTGAGAGTTTAAATACATTGTTTCGAGATATGTTGTTTGCAGTATATGAAAAAGAGCACAAGTGAGTTTGTGCTCTTTTTTATTTTGTCGGAATAAAAAACAGATATAGCTGAGATAAGACCCGCAAAGGAGGATAAGTAAAAATCCTACGCTAAGTCATATTGTATTGTCTACTCGAGATCAACTCGTTTTAACGGTTGATCTGCTGGACCTTCCATAACATTGCCCTCAATTGAAAAGCGGGAACCGTGGCAAGGACAGTCCCAAGTACAATCACCATTATTCCATTCAACTTCGCAGCCGAGATGTGTACAAGTTGTATCGACAATATGTAATTTTCCATCTTTGTCTTTATAAGCACCTGCTCGTTTCCCGTTAACATGTACGACAGATCCTTCACCAACTTCGAGATCTTCTGGTTTACGTAATGCAGTTTCAATCTTTCCTTCAATTAAATGTTTCGCAACATCGATGTTTTGGGAGAGGAACGTTTTTATATCTGGATTTGCATGGAAGCGTGATGGTGCATACAGTTCTTTATAAGGACTGTGGACTTTTAGAATGGAGTCTTTCAGTAAATGAGCAGCAGCGGTTCCAGTTGTCATTCCCCATTTACGATATCCAGTTGCAACAAATATATTTGGATTACTCTCGTTAATATGTCCAATATAAGGGAGCTTATCTAGCGTGATTAAATCTTGTGCTGACCATCTATAGGGAACTTCATCTACTCCAAACGTTGCTTCCGCAAAAGAATAAAGTGCTTCGTAATGAAGCATCGTGTTTATTCCTTGTCCTGTTTTATGACTTTCTCCGCCGATTAAAATTAATTTTTCACCATTGTTTGTTGTATAGCGTAAGGAACGTTTTGGATCATCAATACTTAAATACATGCCACCTGGATAATCCGTTTTTGCTTTGATTGCTAGAGCATAAGATCGTTGAGCATACATTCGCGTAAAGAAAAAGCTATTCGCATCATAAAAAGGAAAATGTGAACAAGAGACAACATATTCACAAGTGATGCGATGTCCGCCCTTTGTAATGACTTGTGGATAATCACCCTTTTCCACATCAATAGCTGTAGTTTGTTCATAAACTTTTCCGCCCATCTCCACAAACTTTTCTAAAAGTGTTTTCAAATAAAGAAGGGGATGGAATTGTGCTTGATTTTTCATGACAAGTGCAGATTGTACTGGAATTGGAATCGATAGAGATTGAACATAGTCACAAGGTATATTTAATTTTTGATAGGCTTCATATTCTTTCGATAAATTTCTTAATCCATTATCAGTAGTTGTATATAAATATGAATCTTCATTTGAGAAATTACAGTCGATTTTATATGTTTGCACAGTTTTATTAATAAATTGTAGAGCATGATTATTTGCTTCATAGTAAAGCCCGGCTTTTTCCAAACCGAAATGATTTATTAATTCATCATAAATTAGATCATGTTGAGCTGTTACCTTTGCTGTTGTATGCCCAGTTGTTCCGTTTAAAATAAGACCAGAATCAATTAAAACAACATCGATGCCTTCTTTCGCAAGTAAATAGGCAGTAGTAATACCTGTAATACCAGCACCGATAACAGCAACTTTCGTTTTTACATTTTCGGATAAAGGGGGAAAAGTAGGGATTTGAGTAGATTCAATCCAATAAGATAATGGGAATTGTGGAAATGTATCGCTTGTCATTATAGAAACCTCCCGATTTTAGAACAATTTTCCTTTTAATATTTCCATAATATATAAAATTCATGTGTGCTGTTTTAGAGAGAGCCTATTTTTATTAAAAGAAAGATGAAATTATTTTAATATAATTATTTAATGTTGTCGGTATGAAGAGGGAGTAGTTGTGTAAAGCTAGATTCAGGCGAGTTTATTTGTTGTTTATACCGAAGGTTCTTGAATAAAATAGAGTCTATAGTATGTCAGTGTATGTATAGGTGTAATGGGTAAAACCTTATAAAATCTATGTTTTTTCTTTAGTGAAATAAAGTATAATTATAAAAATATAACCAACTTTTATTACTAGGTCATAAAAGTTGTTGACAATATAGAAATTCTATTGATATGATTCATCATGTGGAAAGGTTGATAGAGAGTAAAAAGAGAAATGTTTTTCATTGATAATAAAAGCGAAAAATAAGTGACGATAGAGTGAGTATATTTTCCTTATAATAGATGCTTTTTTGATCACCTAGTAAAATCAATCTGGAAACAAGAATTGATAGATGTAAGTTGCGCAAGGCGCGGCAGAAGAAAGGGGCAAAAGGATGAAGGAGCTTCATACGTTTGGGTGGTATGCAGCACGTGTATCACCACATTTGCCGAAAAAAGCATTTAAACCAGTTCCTACTCGTTTATTTGGTGGACTGGCTTATTTGCTTGTGGCATTGGCGGGGTTAATATCGATTGGTGTATTTGAATTGAATGTGTGGGCTAATCTAGGAATTGCGATTGTTCTTGGATTATGTTTTGCTTCACTTGGGTTTTTAGGGCATGAAATTTTACATGGAACTGTTGTAAGAAAAGCATGGCTCCGTGATTTTTTAGGCGCGATTGCATTTATGCCATTATCAACAGGTCCTAAACTTTGGAGAAAGTGGCATAATGCAACGCATCACGTTCATACACAACATGAAGAGAATGATCCAGATGCATGGCCGACACTTGAGAAGCTTAAGAAAAGTAAGTTTTTGAGCTGGGTATATCGTATGCCTCTTCATGTACGTTCATTCTTTAGTTTTCTGTCATTAACCATTCAATTTACATTGCATTCGACTCGAATGTTCTTTCATTTTATAAAAGAATTTAAGTCATCCAATCAAAAATCTGTATGGCTTCAACTTCTTTTGCCTTGGACAGTTTGGATTAGTTTATTGTTTATTATGGGACCAGGAAAATGGTTATTTGCATATGTGATTCCGTTGTTAATTGCTAACTTTATTGTAATGGCATATATCGCAACAAATCACCGCTTAAATCCAATTGTTCCAGTAAATGATCCGTTAGCAAACTGTTTATCAGTAACAGTGCCGCGTTGGGTAGACGTTTTACATTTCAATTTCTCATATCATACGGAACACCATTTGTTCCCTGCTATGAGCTCTAAATACTATCCGTTAGTAAAAGATAAAATTAAAGAAATGTGGCCGGAACGCTATCATGAGATGCCAATGACAAAAGCTTTGGCAGCGCTATGGAATACACCACGTGTGTATTATCAAGGAAGTGAATTAGTGGATCCGCATAGAGAGCATTTCTATGGTTCTTTAGGAAATGGACTAGATCCTCATAATATTTCATATCGTGAGGAACATATAGAGGAAGAAGAGAGTATTAAAAAAATAAATCAGTAAAAATTGATATATTTTGCAGTGAAAAAGCAAGCCATTCAGGCTTGCTTTTTTTTATAAAGAGACTTCTTTTTTATTCTTTTTGCTAAATTGAACTGAATTTGTTTCTTTTCTTTGTAATCGTTTCTCTAAAAGATTAACAAAATAAGTAAATAGAAGAACAAGTACGAGGTAATATAAACCAACGATTATGTATGTATCTAATTGTTGGAAGTTACCTGCAGCAATTGATAAACCTGATCCCCATAATTCGGACAATCCTACATATGCAACGAGCGAAGAATCCTTTAATCCAATAATAAACTGATTTCCTAAAGGAGGAAGAGATTGACGAAATGCTTGCGGCAATATAATACGGCGCATTGCTAAAGGGTAAGGCATACCTAGAGAGCGAGCGGCTTCTAATTGTCCACGGTCGACAGATTGAATGGATCCGCGGAAAATTTCAGTAATATATGCACCGTTATGGATTGCTAAAGCAATTGCTCCTGCCCAAAAAGGAGTGAAAACAACAACGGATGTAATCCCAAAATAGAGAATGGCAATTTGAACAATTAAAGGTGTACCGCGAATAATGGCGATATATACATGAGCAATACTATTTAAAATCTTATTGCTAGAGATTCGAAAAAAAGCGAATAGTAATCCAATTAGTGAACCGAGTACTAGGGAAGTTAATGTTAATTGTAATGTGACAATAGTAGCCTTTAAGAGTGTGGGATAAGTAGACATGAAAATTTCAAACATATGTGTCACCTCATATTGTATGGATTTTGGTAGGGAATGAAATACCCCACATAAAAAGTGGGGCATAATGTATGAAACATTTGACTAGCAAATTTACTTTGTTTTTTCCTCTTCACCGAGAATATTACGCCCAAACCATTTTTTACTGATTTTTTCATACGTACCATCTTTAATAATTTCATCTAAAGCTTTATTTACTTTCTCAACCATTTCTTTATCATCTTTCCGAATAGCAATTCCCATTTCATCAAGATTTAATGGTTTTCCAGCTTCTTTTATATTTGATTTACCTTCTTTGATCATGCGTAAACCAACCATTTGATCAGTGATTACTGCATCAATACGTCCAGGCTCTAAGTCCATAAGTGCAGTAATATCGCTATCATATTCTGTAATTTGATCTGTATGTTTTGCAACAAGGTCTTTAAAGGTACTAGCTTTTACAACACCAATTTTCTTACCTTTCAAATCTTCTGGAGAAGAGATAGATGTATTCTTTTTAGCTACAAAAATTTGGGCACCAGAACGATAATAAGGATTGGAGAAATTAACAGCTTTTAATCGTTCTTCTGTAATTGCCATACTGCCCAATATTGCATCATATTTTTTCGATTGTAGACCTTGAATTAGCGTTTCCCACGGATTTGTAATAGGAGTTGGTTTCATATTCATTTTTTTCGCAAGTGCCTCACCAATTTCCACATCAAAACCGGCAAGCTTTCCATCATTTTCTTTATAGTTAAAAGGTTTATATAAGCCACTCATCGCATAACGAAATTCTTTTTCACCATTTGAAGAAGTAGTAGAGCTTTCCTTGCTACAGGCTCCTAGTATGAAGGATGTACATAATGTAATACTCGCAACAATGGTTAATAGTTTTCTTTTCATAAAACCCCTCCTATATATTGATCATACGGATGGTTTTAAGTATGTTACTGAGATATTTTATTTGGACAATTAGTTGTGCACCGTATGAATGTATTTCTTTTCGTTTGAAACAGAAGTTACATTATAAAACGTTGCGTAAAAATTGTTTTGCTCGTTCATGTGATGGAGCTGAAAAGAATTGCGCCGGCGGAGCGTCCTCTACAATTTTTCCATCATCCATAAAAATGACGCGATCAGCTACATCTCTTGCGAAATTCATTTCATGAGTAACAATAACCATGGTCATTCCTTCTTCAGCAAGTTCTTTCATAACTTGCAATACTTCTCCAACAAGTTCAGGGTCTAAGGCTGAGGTAGGTTCATCAAATAGCATAATTTTAGGATTCATAGCAAGAGCCCGCGCAATGGCAATACGCTGTTTTTGACCACCTGACAGGAGGTGGGGCGTTACATCTGCTTTATCTTGTAGGCCGACTTTTTGCAAAAGCTGATTTCCGATATCCTTTGCATTTGCTGCTTCTAATTTTTTTACATGGATAGGTGCCTCTATGATGTTTTCTAGTGAGGTCATATGGGGAAAGAGGTTAAAGTGCTGAAAAACCATACCGACATTTTCACGGACTTTGTTTAAATTTGAATGTTTTGGATCAATTCGTTCACCTTGTAAGTGAATTTCACCTTCATCGTACATTTCCAAAAAATTAAGACAGCGAAGTAATGTACTTTTACCAGAACCACTGGCACCAATTAAAACAACAACTTCTTTTTCTTGTACTTCTAAATCAATTCCTTTTAAAACATCAAGTGAGCCGAATGATTTTACTAGATTTCGAACCTGAATCATACAAAACCCCCAGTCAAAAATATATTTTACAAATGTTGCCCCTTATTTCTGTTATTAGCCACAAATTGTCAGAATCCTTCATTTTTTTCGAGGGACAGTTCTTATATAAGTAAATCTGAATGTATAATTCAAATAGAAAAACCACCTAAATTAGGTGGTCTCTCCAGTGTTTACAAGTTTTTAATTTTAAATTGAGTTGCGAATGCTTCTAATTCTTCAACAAGTTTTTGCATTTGAAGAGACATATTTGTAATATCCTGTATTGATACCGACTGGGATTGTGAAGATTGGGATGTATAATTAGTCTCTCAAACTATATTTTGTGAAATTGAAGAGATATTAATAAGTGCACTATTTATTTCTTCAGAGCTTGCTGACATTTCTTCTGCACTTGCTGTTATATCTTGTATTTGATCTGTAACCTCCTTAATATGATTCACAATAGTATGGAATGCTAATTTTGCATTTTGGACAGCATGAATGCCTTCTTGAATTTCTTGTTGCCCTTTCCTCATAACATTGACTACATCTTTTGTATCATTTTGAACGAGTAAGTTTAGTTTTGTAATATCTGTAGCTGCTTGTTTTGATTGTTCAGCAAGTTTACGGACTTCTTCAGACACAACTGCAAATCCTTTTCCATGTTCACCGGCGCGAGCAGATTCAATTGCCGCGTTTAAAGATAATAGATTTGTTTGTTCAGAAATGTAAGTAATAGTTTGTAATGCTTTATCGATATCTTGTGTACGAACAACTAATTGATCTACTACTTTATATATTTCATCCATGACAGTATGGATAGTTGTCATTTGAGAAATGGACTTTTCAATGATTTCGGTTCCTACATTTGCCTTATCAGAAGTAGAAATAGCTAAGTTTGAAATTGTTGTAGAAGATTCAGCTATGCTTTGCACTCCATTTGCTATTTCATCCATTGCTGTAGAACTATCTTTAATATTTGCAGACTGATCATTAATATGATGAGACAACTGTTTCATTGTATTTGCAATGTTATCCATAGTAGAAGAGGAAACAGTTGCTGTTTCAACAATGTGGTTTGTAGAGCTTTTGACTTTTGCGCTTGTTTGAATCACATTGTTAATAATTTGCTGTAAATTTAATATCATTTGATCGAAACTATTAAACATATGACCAAATTCATGATGATATTGTTTTGGCACTGTAATAGTTAAATCTCCTTTGCCGGCTGTATTCATTATGCTTCGTAACGAATTAATTGGATTAATAATAGATTTAGCAGTAAATAAGGAGATAAGAATGCAAAGAACTAAACATGCAATGAATAAAATAATTGTTACGCTTATCACTTGCTTATAAGAGTGTTGGCTGTCATTATACACACTTTCAGCTAATTTTTCGTTATAATCACTAAGATTTTTTAAAGCATCTACTGTAGCTGATAAATTAGGGTCAACTGTAGTTAGGTAAAATGAATATGCTTGATTAAGTTTATTCTCTTTAATGAGATCAAGCATTTGAGCTCGATGTTTTTTATAGTTTTCTAGCTTTTCTTTATATTGATTGAGGAGTTTTTTTTCTTCACCTGTTATATATGTATTTTCGTATTGAGCTTGTAATTTTTCGGTTTCTTTATTTGTATCATTTAATTTATTTAAAATTGTAGTACGTCGATTCTCATCTTCCGTAATAAGGAGTTCTTTTACATAACTAAACTCTTGATACATGCTGCTCTCAATAGATCCTAGCCATTTAATAGGTTGTAGACGATCAACATATACTGTTTGAAGCTGTTTGTGCATTTGTTGTAAATTTATATAATTTACAACGCTAATAATTAATATGGAAAGAATCGGTACGGCTACTAATAATATTAATCTGTTTATAACATTTAAACGATATAAAATTTTTAACATAGAATCACCTAACCTTAAATTATTTAGTTGAATATATGATTGGCATCTAAATAAAATTATAAATTATTTTAACTTTATATACAGAAAAAGTAATGTAATGAATATGTAAACAAAAAAATAAAAATCAATATATCTTTCTATAAGGAAAATATGGATAATAATATATAGATAGTATGTATATTATTTAAGAGGAGGAATGAGAAATGGAAAAGGAGAAGAAAACTTTTTCCTTTGGTTTACGTACACAACTTATGCTATTTACTACAGTTTTAGCTTTTATTACATATTCAACAAGTATATTTTTTATTTACGTGATATACGATTATTTTCAAAGTTATGTAAGTCAAACTGTTTATAATATTATCGTTATGTTATTAGGTGTAGTATGGTCTGGGATTTTAGCATATGGAGCAGCAATCTTTTTAATTAAACCACTTCGAAAATTGGAGGAGGCTGCAAGGAAGGCGGCTGATGGCGATATTCGTGAAGATGTCCCGTTACCAAAAACAGATGACGAGATTAAATCTTTAAGTGTTGCATTTAATATGATGCTAGGGAACTTAAGAGGTATGGTAAAAAATATCGATACTACATTTTCGTATACAAATAATCAAGTTCAGCAAATTAGAAGGCAAACAGGGGAAGCAACAAAGCAAGCACGAGGTGTGTCTGAAACTCTTGCAGAGATTTCTTCTGGTGCTGAGCAATCAGCAGCTTCCATTCAGGCAATTGTTTCTGCTGTTGATACAACAACGTCTATTGCGAGTGAAGTAGAAGAAAAAGCAAAACAGTCTGACGAATTGTCTTTAGAAATGGTTCAAGCTTTAGGGCAAAGTACACGAGTCTTTACTTCTTTAATTCAAGGCATTCAAACATTGGCAAAAGAAAATGAAAATTCGATGCAAAATGTACAAAAATTAGAAGAACGAATGAAACAAGTAGAACATATTGTTTCTGTTGTGAGTGAGATTGCTAGTCAAACGAATTTATTAGCACTGAATGCTTCTATTGAGGC
The DNA here is from genome assembly GCF_007678085.1 of Bacillus cereus. Lineage (GTDB taxonomy): Bacteria > Bacillota > Bacilli > Bacillales > Bacillaceae_G > Bacillus_A > Bacillus_A cereus_BE. The sequence continues at coordinate 98,552 of NZ_VEDW01000006.1, forward strand.
AGCTCGTGCTGGAGAGCATGGAAGGGGCTTTGCAGTTGTAGCTGAAGAAGTACGTAAACTTGCTGATGAAAGCGATCATTCTGCGAGAAATATATCGCAGTTATTACGGAATATGCAAGACGAAGTGCAACAAGTCGCATTGAAAATGACAGAGCAAGTGAAAACAGCTAAAGAAGAGGCGAAACGAGGGGCAGCTACCGAATTAATTTTAAAAGAAATGTCATCAAGTATTATGGAAGTTGCCGATGCAACGAAGCAAATTAGTGGTTATATGAACGAACAAGTGAGTCACATTCATCAAACGGGAGCACAGACGAAGGCTGTAGCAGCAATTGCTGAGGAAACATCAGCTGGTTCACAAGAAGTAGCACGTGTGACGTTGCAACAATCTAAAAATATGGTAGTAATCGATGAACTACTAAAGGATTTAGAGCAGCAAGCAGCGGATTTGAAACAAACAATTGAACGATTTTCAATGTAAAAAGGAAGAACAGCATTCTGTTCTTCCTTTTTTACGTATGAAAGGGTGGGATACTTTGTTGAAAACGAAAAACATTGCAAGGGTCATATATGGTTTTCACTTTACGCAATCTTTGAAAGTTAGGACCATAATAACTAGGTTACCAATTTTTAATGTCGATATCGGGCCAATTGACATAGTCACCTAGTGTATAAGGGTCTAAGCTTTCTCGTAAATCTTTAACCCAGCGTATGTAACGTGCGTGGACAAGAGAAGGTGAGGAATGAGATTTACTTTTGTGAGAAATAAATAAAGCATAAGAATAAGGAATCTACATAGAGTTCAATGAAAACAGTTGCAAACTATTCATATTTTGTTATGATAGTGTTACGAAAACGTTTGCATAAAAATTCCGATGGGATGCAAAAGGAGAGAATGATTATGAATAAGACATGGTGGAAAGAAGCGGTTGCTTATCAAATTTATCCACGTAGCTTTATGGATTCAAATGGTGATGGTATTGGAGATTTACAAGGTATTATTGCAAAACTGGATTATTTAAAAGATTTAGGTATAGATGTAATTTGGATTTGTCCAATGTATAAGTCACCTAATGATGATAATGGTTATGACATTAGTGATTATCAAGATATCATGGATGAGTTTGGTACAATGGAAGACTTTGATGCTTTACTAGATGAAGTTCATAAGCGTGATATGAAGCTTATTATTGATTTAGTTATTAATCATACAAGTGATGAACATCCATGGTTTATCGAGTCTCGTTCGTCTAAAGACAGTCCGAAGCGTGATTGGTATATTTGGCATGATGGTAAAGATGGTGCGGAACCAAACAACTGGGAAAGTATTTTTAATGGTTCGGCATGGGAATATGATGAAGTAACAGGACAATATTATTTACATTTATTCTCGCGTAAACAACCAGATTTAAACTGGGAGAATAAAGAAGTTCGCGAAGTGTTATACGATACAGTTAATTGGTGGCTTGATAAAGGAATTGATGGTTTCCGAGTAGATGCAATCAGCCATATTAAAAAAGAAGATGGCTTCAAAGACATGCCAAATCCAAAAGAATTAAAGTACGTACCATCTTTTGATAAACATATGAATGTGGATGGTATTCAACCTTTATTAGAAGAGTTAAAAGAAAATACATTTTCTAAGTACGATATTATGACTGTTGGTGAAGCGAACGGCGTTAAGATTGAAGATGCTGAGCTTTGGGTTGGAGAAGAGCAAGGGAAGTTCAATATGGTATTCCAATTCGAACATTTAAGTTTATGGGATGCAGAAAAGAAGAAAGATCTTGATGTTGTAGGACTGAAAAAAGTATTAACGAAATGGCAAAAAGGATTAGAAAATAAAGGATGGAATGCTTTATATATTGAGAATCACGATAAGCCACGTATCGTTTCAACTTGGGGAGATGATAAACAATATTGGCGTGAAAGTGCAACAGCTCTAGGAGCAATGTATTTCTTTATGCACGGTACACCATTTATTTATCAAGGACAAGAAATTGGGATGACAAATGTTCAATTCCCAAATATTGAAGATTACGATGATGTAGCAATTAAAAATTTATATCGCGAGAAAATTGCAGAGGGCGTATCACATCAAGATATGATGGAAATTATATGGGCTTCTTGCCGCGATAATTCACGTACACCTATGCAGTGGAACGATGAGATGAATGCTGGCTTCACAACGGGTGCACCTTGGTTTGGTATGAATCCAAGCTATAAAGAAATTAATGTTGAAAAGCAAAAGAATGAAGAGAACTCTATTTTCAATTTTTATAAGAAAATGATTGCCTTGAAAAAAGAGCATGATGTACTGAATTACGGTACGTACGATTTACTTTTAGAAGATGATCCGCAAATTTATGCATATACTCGTACATTAAATGATGAAAAAATCATTGTAATTAGTAATATCTCAAAAGAGGAAGCTGTATATAATGAGGGTTCATTTGCACTAGAACGCAAACGTTTGCTTATAAATAACTATAAAGTTGCGGAACATGAACAAGTAACTACAATCACGTTAAAGCCTTATGAAACAAGGGTTTATCGCATTTCATAATAAAAAAAGATGCTCTAAGAGCATCTTTTTTTATGAAAAATAATAAATTTCTATTGCAAAGTGAAAACGCTTTTATTAAAATAGATTTATGAAAACGGTTGCGTAAAGATAAAAAAAGTAACATAAGGAATCGTTTTCATAATGGAAACAGAAATTATAATTTAAATCATTATGTTTTTATAAATAAAGGGGAGGAAGAACAGATGAAAATTACGTCTTTTGATTTTTGGCAAAAGTTCGGGAAAGCATTATTAGTTGTTGTAGCTGTAATGCCAGCAGCTGGTTTAATGATTTCTATCGGTAAGTTAATTGGGATGTCTGCTGGGGATATTAACGCAGTTCATACAATCGCTCGCGTAATGGAAGACATCGGTTGGGCAATTATTACAAATCTACACATCTTATTCGCAGTAGCAATTGGGGGATCTTGGGCGAAAGATCGCGCAGGTGGTGCATTTGCAGCACTATTAGCATTTGTCTTAACGAACAGAATTACAGGAGCTATATTTGGCGTAAACGCTGAAATGTTAGTGGATTCAAAAGCAAAAGTTTCTTCAGTATTAGCAGGAGATTTAATTGTAAAAGATTACTTTACTTCTGTACTTGGTGCACCAGCATTAAACATGGGAGTTTTCGTAGGGATTATCACAGGTTTCTTAGGAGCTACTTTATATAACAAATATTATAACTATAACAAACTGCCACAGGCACTAGCATTCTTTAACGGAAAACGATTCGTACCATTCGTTGTAATTGTTTGGTCTACAGTCACTGCAATTGTATTATCACTTTTATGGCCATTCATCCAAAGTGGATTAAATGAATTTGGTCGTTGGATTGCAGCTTCAAAAGATAGTGCACCGGTTGTTGCACCATTTGTATATGGAACGCTAGAGCGTTTACTATTACCATTTGGTTTACACCATATGTTAACAATTCCGATGAACTACACAGAGCTAGGCGGAACATATACAATGTTAACTGGCTCAAAAATTGGACAAGTTGTAGCAGGGCAAGATCCTTTATGGCTTGCATGGATTACAGATTTAAATAACTTATTAGCAAATGGAGATACAAAAGCATATAACGATCTATTAAATAATGTTGTACCAGCTCGTTTCAAAGCTGGACAAGTTATCGGTTCGACAGCAGCGTTAATGGGTATTGCTTTCGCGATGTTCCGTAATGTTGATAAAGAAAAGCGTGCAAAATATAAACCAATGTTCTTATCAGCAGCATTAGCGGTATTCTTAACAGGTGTAACAGAACCAATTGAATTTATGTTCATGTTTATTGCTCCTGTATTATATGTTGTATATGCAATCACAACAGGACTTGCATTCGCATTAGCAGATTTAATCAACTTACGTGTTCACGCATTTGGATTTATTGAGTTAATTACTCGTACACCGATGATGGTTAATGCAGGACTAACTAGAGATTTAATCAATTTCGTTATCGTTTCATTAGTATTCTTCGGTCTGAACTTTACATTATTCAACTTCTTAATTAAAAAGTTCAACTTACCAACACCAGGACGTGCAGGTAACTATATTGATAACGAAGATGAGTCATCAGAAGGAACAGGAAATGTACAAGATGGTTCATTAGCAACAAAAGTTATTGATTTATTAGGTGGAAAAGAAAATATTGCTGACGTAGATGCTTGTATGACACGTTTACGTGTAACAGTAAAAGATTTAAATGTTGTTGCACCAGAAGCACAGTGGAAACAAAATGGTGCTTTAGGACTGATCGTAAAAGATAAAGGTGTACAAGCAGTGTATGGTCCGAAAGCTGACGTATTAAAGTCAGACATTCAAGATATGTTAGGTGCGTAATAATATGAAATTGCTAACTTTAAACTGTCACTCTTGGCAAGAAGAAAATCAAATGGAAAAGATAAAATATCTTGCTAAAGTCATTCAAGAAGAAGAGTACGATGTCATCGCATTGCAAGAAGTAAGTCAGTCGATACAAGCTGAAAATGTATGCGGTAACAAGAAAGAAGATAATTTTGGAGTTTTACTATTAAAAGAGTTAAAAGCGTTACATGTAAAAGATTACAATATTACTTGGGATTTCTCTCATATTGGTTATGATGTGTATGAAGAAGGATTAGCGATTGTAACGAAACATAATGTTATAAAAGAAGATACGTTCTTTATTTCAGAAAATAAGGACACAACGTATTGGAAAACACGCAAAATTGTAAGTGCAACAATTGCCTATAATAGTAAGAACATCACGTTTTATTCTTGCCACCTCGGTTGGTGGAATGATGAAGAAGAATCATTTAAAGGTCAAGTTAATCGTTTAATGGAGCGTGTAGATAGTAATGAACTATCCTTCTTAATGGGTGATTTTAATAATAATGCCCGTTTGCAAGGTGAGGGTTATGAATATATGATGCAAAAAGGTTTGTATGACACATATGAACTAGCAATAGAGAAGGATGAAGGAACAACTGTCCAAGGGGAGATTGCTGGTTGGGATGAAAATAAACATAAATTACGAATCGATCTAATATTGTGTAACCAAAGTGAAAAAGTTCGTTCTTCAAAAGTCATTTTTAATGGTACAAACCGAGAGGTAATTTCAGATCATTTCGGTGTAGAAGTACAAGTAGATATATAATAGAAGAAATCCTCACAGATGATGAAAAGCTGTGAGGATTTTTTTGAGGAATACAAGTATTTCCAAGAGAAAATACTTGTATTTTTTATGACATTTCCTATATATTTGTTATTATTGAATGTAAAACTAATTTGGTCATTTTGTATGCATACTTTTTTTACTTCGTTATATAATGAAGTAAGTGAAATATTTAATGGGAAAAATAGTGTATTTTCGTTTAATCCACGATGTAGAAAGTGATATAATTGCAAAATGTATGTATCATTTTCTAAAGAAGGAAAAATATATAATTAGGTGATAACTTCTATGAAACAAATTTGGCGTATTTATAAGACAGATTTACGGAATGTAGCTAAACATTGGGCTGCAATTGTTATTGTTTTAGGATTAATGATTTTACCATCGTTATATGCATGGTTTAACATTAAAGCTTCCTGGGATCCGTACGGAAATACAAAAGAGGTTCCCATTGCAGTTTCTAACCAAGATGCAGGATCTAATTTAAGAGGGAAAGATATTAATATCGGTGAAGAGATTGTAGATTCTCTTAAGAAAAACAAAAATCTTGGTTGGAAATTTGTAGATGAAAAACAGGCAATTCACGGAGTTGAGCGCGGAGATTACTATGCAAGTATTACAATTCCAAAAGATTTCTCTGAAAAGATTGCAACTGTTCTGGATGAAAATCCGCAGAAACCAGAACTTGATTACTATGTAAATGAAAAGGTAAATGCGATTGCACCGAAAATTACAGCAAAAGGTGCATCAGGTATTACAGAAGAAATTAGTAAAAACTTTGTTAAAACAGCAAACGGTGAGATTTTTAAAGTTTTTAATGACCTTGGAATCGATTTAGAAACAAACTTACCGAGTATTGAGAAAGTAAAAGATCTTGTCTTTAAGTTAGAAGCGCAGTTCCCAGAAATGAATACATTGATGGATAAGGCGTTAGATGATGCAACTCGAGCAGAGGATCTGGTAAAAGTAGCGCAAAAAGAGTTGCCGGTTGTAGAAAGTGTTATTAATGATGGGCAAGAAGCGTTAGGGAACTTAGATAAGTTCTTTGCAAACAATGATGAAACATTAAAGAATGCACCTGGAACAATGAGAAATAATTTAACTGTAGCAAAAGATGTAATGGATAAAGCTAATGCTTTTACGAACTTTTTAATGAATCCAGGGATAGACCTTTCTGGTATGAAGGGATTGCCGGAGTTTCCAGCACGCCCGGATCTTTCAAAGATGAACGATGAAGGTTATAAAAATATTGCAAGAAACATTAATCAAACAGTGAATAACGTTTTAAACTCAGCACGTGCAGGAACAGCATATGGAAAAAGTGTTGTGAATGGATTGCAAAATGGTCAGTTTGATCCAGAAAAGGCAAAACAAGACCTTAATGCGGTTTCTGAAAATCTTCAGGGTCGTACAGATAGTATTGCATACCTTATTAATGTATTTACTGAACTTCAAAAATCGGCGACGACTGATTTTGGTCAAAGCTTTTTCCAAGGGCGAGTGGATCGCTTAACTAAGCTGAAAAGCGGTATGGAAAATGCAAATAACGGTATTAAAGATATTGTAAATGTTATCGGTACAGGACAAGAAGTAAAGAAAGATGTAACAGATGTAGCGAATCAAAAATTAGATGCAGCAAATGGATTAATTGATCAAGCGGAAAAAGATTATAATGAAACGTTTGTAGCAGATTACAAAAAAGCAGTTAGCACAGTCGATCAAGCTAAAGCTGATGCAAATGAAGCATACGATAGTGTGAAAAATGAATATGAAAAGGCAAAAAGTAATTTAGAAGGTGTTATAGCAGACGTAAATAATAGGGGTGTTAATGGATTAGATAGTACAAAAGTAGCTTTAAACGATTTAAATGGTCAACTACAAGCTACTAACAATCTAATTGGTGATGCGATTCCGGTTCTAGAAAGTACAAATAAGGTATTAGCAGATGTAAATAGCGGAAAAAACCTTAATGGCGGAATTGCAAAATTGAACAAAATACAAAATTCTGTTCAAAAAGGTATAGATGCAACGAATAAAGCAACTACACTAATTAACAATGGACAGAAGCCTACAAAAGAGGTTGTAGAAAGTATTAATGAAGCGACTAAAAATGCTTCAGCTCAATTAGGCGATTTCTTAGCAACGTATGATTCAGAAATCGTTCCAAACTTTAACACAGCAATTGAACGTACGAAACGTATGTCTAAAAACACATCTCAAATTTTAAAAGAAGCAGACAAAAAGCTTCCAGATGTAAAAAAACTACTAGAAGATTCATCAAAAGGCTTAGTAGATGGTAAAAAGAAATTAGCAGACATTAAAGCTGAAATGCCGGAAACTGAGAAAAAGATTAAAGAATTAGCAAATAAAATTCGTGATTTTGAATCTGAAGAGGATTTAAAAGACATCATACGCTTATTGAAAAATGATGTTGAAAAGCAAAGTGACTACTTTGCGAATCCAGTAAATTTAAAAGAGAATAAATTATTTGCGATGCCGAACTACGGTTCAGCAATGTCACCATTCTATACAGTGCTTGCATTATGGGTAGGCGCATTATTAATGGTTTCATTATTAACAGTAGAAGTACATGAAGAGGGCGCAAATTATAAGAGCCATGAAATTTACTTCGGACGTTTATTAACATTCTTAACGATAGGTCTTTCACAAGCGTTTATCGTATCAATGGGAGATATATTCTTACTCGGTACGTACGTAGTCGATAAGTTCTGGTTTGTATTATTTAGTTTATTTATTGGTGGGGTCTTCGTTTGTATCGTATACTCACTTGTTTCTATTTTCGGAAACGTTGGGAAATCGATGGCGATTATTTTACTTGTACTGCAAGTAGCAGGATCGGGCGGAACATTCCCAATTCAAATGACACCAGCGTTCTTCCAAGCGATTTATCCGTTCTTACCGTTCACATATGCAATTAGTGCAATTCGTGAAACAGTAGGTGGAATGCTTTGGGATATCGTAACGCGAGATTTACTTGTGTTAAGTGCTTTCGTAGTAGTTATGATTGTTGCTGCGTTATTACTGAAAACACCAATTAACAAATCGAGTGAAAAGTTTGTTGAGAACGCAAAAGGAAGTAAAATCATTCACTAACATAAAAGGTTCCTACCGATAGAGGTAGGAACCTTTTTGTTTTAATCAAATTTTAATTTCTTTAAAGCTTCTGCGAACGGATTATTTAATGGTTCTTCTTCTTTGTTCTGTTGTTTCATATATTTTTGAACATCGCGCTTATCAGCTTTGTTTCCGGATTCTTTTTTACGTCTTTCTTGGAATGTGGATAATTTCTCGCGATAGCCACATTTACATGCAAAGATTTGTCCTGCACCTTCACCACGTAATTCTAACTTCTTCTTACATTGCGGACAGCGAGCGTTTGTTGTACGAGATACATTTTTACGATGACCACATTCACGATCTTGGCAAACGAGCATCTTTCCTTTTTTGCCGTTTACTTCTAGCATCGGTTTACCGCAGTCTGGACAAGACTTAGTTGAAATGTTGTCATGTTTATATTTTTTATCACTCGATTTAATTTCAGAAACAATTTCTTTCGTATAGTTCTTCATTTCTGAAATGAATACTTCTTTTTTCAGTTTACCTTTTGCAATTGCTTCGAGCTTTTGTTCCCACTCACCAGTTAGTGTAGGTGATTTTAACTCTTCTGGCACTAAATCAAGTAATTGACGTCCTTTTGAAGTAATGTGAATATCTTTACCACGTTTTTCAATTAAGAATGAATTAAATAGCTTGTCGATAATATCAGCGCGTGTCGCTACAGTACCTAATCCACCAGTTGATTTTAACGTATCAGCAAGTTGTTTATTTTGCGTATCCATATATTTTGTAGGATTCTCCATTGCTGAAAGTAAAGTCGCTTCGTTAAAACGTGCAGGTGCTTTCGTTTGACTTGATGTTTGCATAATTAGCTTTACAGTTAATGTATCGCCTTTTTCGATGCGAGGTAAAAGTTGTTCTTTTACGTCATCCGTTACATCATCATCTTCAAAGCGATTTTCATATACTTCTTTCCAGCCGCCATGCAGAACAGTTTTCCCTCGTGCAATGAATGTTTCATTGCCAACTTTTGTGCGTAACGTTAGTTGTTCGTATTCGAATGCAGGGAATAAAACGGCTAAGAAACGTTTTACAACTAAATCATAAATTTTACGTTCTTTATCTGTGAAGGCGGAGAAGTTAACGTATCCTTCAGTCGGAATAATTGCGTGATGATCGCTTACTTTACTATCATCAACAAATGATTTATTAGCTTTAATAGGCTTTTGTAATACTTTATGTGCTAAAGGACGATACTCTCCGACTCCGCACGCCTTTAGACGTTCTGGAAGTGTTCCAACGATGTCAGATGAAATGTAACGCGAATCTGTACGAGGGTACGTTAGCACTTTATGTTGCTCATACAATTTCTGCATAATGTTTAATGTTTCTTTTGCAGAGTAACCGAACTTTTTATTTGCATCACGTTGTAATTCAGTTAAATCGTAAAGACCAGGAGAGAATGACTTCTTCTGTTTTTTATCAACTTCCACAACAGTAGCATTATGCTTATCTAAACCTTTTACAATGCCATCAATTTTTTCTTTATTAAAACTGCGGCTATTACCGTTCGCATCTTGCCAAGTTAGCTTTAACTGATTCGTCGTTTGTGCTTCGATGCCGTAGTAAGTTTGAGCTTTGAAGTTCTTTATTTCATCTTCACGATTAGCGATCATAGCGACAGTAGGTGTTTGTACACGACCGCAATTCAGCTGGGCATTAAAGCGAGTCGTTAAAGCGCGAGTTGCGTTAAGACCGATATACCAGTCAGCTTCTGAACGTGCAACTGCTGAAGCGTATAAATTGTCATATGCTTTACCTGGTTTTAAATTAGCGAAACCATCTTTAATCGCTTTATCAGTAACAGATGAAATCCATAGACGTTTGATCGGTTTGTTAACTCGAACCTTATCAATAATCCAGCGAGCGACTAATTCTCCTTCACGTCCAGCATCTGTCGCTACAATAATGTCATTTACATCTTTTCTAAGTAGCTGACTCTTCACAGCGTTAAATTGTTTCCCTGTTTGTTTAATAACCGTTAATTTCAAACGCTCAGGTAGCATAGGTAAATCTTCTAAATTCCACTTTTTATATTTAACATCATAGCTTTCTGGGTCTGCTAATGTAACAAGGTGACCTAAAGCCCAAGTTACAATATATTTACTACCTTCAAGGTAGCCGTTTCCTTTTTTATCGCACTTAAGTACACGCGCAATATCTCGTGCAACGGAAGGTTTTTCAGCGATTACAACGCTTTTTGCCATATTAAAAACATCCTTTCAAATTTCCATACGTTAACTATAGCATACATCTTCTTGAGATTCAGTTTCGCTCCAGGTTTGAACGTTTTTTAGTGTTATGAACAAAAATGGTTTGAAATAAAATGATGGCGATAGAACATAATCTGCAAGATGATGAGACTAGGAAAAATAGATACTTATTTATCCCGCATTAACTGGCAGGAAGACGCCTATCTCAAAATTCAGCGGAAGCAAAGAAGTTAGGTAGGGGAGCAACTGCCCATAAAAGCCCGATTGGTTCAACTAATAATCAGTGGGGATGAACAAAAGCCCCACTGATTAAAGTTTCACTTTATTATGCGTATTGTTTTATTAGTTGCTTCTATATTAAATAGAAAAGTAAAGAACTTGTTATTTTACTAGAATAAGAGTAGACTTTGAAGTAGAAGAATAATAAGCACATGGGAGTTTGTGGATGCAAACTGAGAGTATGACTAATCCGTCATTGACCATTTGAACCTGTTGGATAATGCCAGCGTAGGGAGAGTGTAAAAGCACATGTTCAGGCACTTTGCGTACGCGCAAAGTGCCTTTTTGTGTATCTCCCATCACTATAGTTAGGGGATGAGAAGGATGAATATGAAAGAAATTAGTAAAGTAGTGGATTTGGTGAGAGAATCTAATCCGCTCGTTCATAATATTACAAATGTTGTTGTAACAAATTTTACAGCTAACGGTTTGTTAGCGTTAGGGGCATCGCCTGTAATGGCGTATGCAAAAGAAGAAGTGGCAGAAATGGCTAGCATTGCTGGAGCGTTAGTATTAAATATGGGAACACTTCGTCCTGAAGAAGTAGAAGCGATGTTACTTGCGGGTAAATCAGCGAATGTGAACAATGTACCAGTACTGTTTGATCCAGTTGGTGCAGGAGCAACATCGTATCGAACAGAAGTTGCGAGACATATTCCGGCTGAAATTGATTTAGCGATTATCCGCGGAAATGCAGCTGAAATAGCGAACGTTATTAATGAGAGATGGGAAATTAAAGGGGTAGACGCCGGTGCTGGAAATGGAAATGTCGTAAGTATTGCAAGGCAGGCAGCTGATGAATTAAATACGGTTGCTGTAATTACTGGAAAAGAAGATGTTGTTACAGATGGAGAGCGGACGATTCTGATTCGAAATGGTCACCCTATTTTAACGAAAGTTACGGGAACTGGTTGTTTACTAACTTCTGTAATAGGAGCATTTGTAGCAGTAGAAAAAGATTATGTAAAGGCAGCAGTAGCGGCATTAACGTTTTATAGTGTAGCCGCGGAACTGGCAGCTGCTAAGACAGTAGAAAAGGGACCTGGTAGTTTCCAAATTGAATTTTTAAATCAGTTAGCAAATACAACTTCAGATGATATTGAGAAGTATGGGAAGATTGAGATTATATAGTAAGGAGGGGAACTAGATGCCGCGTATTACAAAGGCAGAAATGTCTAGATTATTATCAGTATATTTTATTATGGGAAGTAACAATTGTACGAAGGAGCCACTACAAGTGTTGAGAGATGCACTTAATGGCGGTATAACAATTTTTCAATTCCGTGAAAAGGGAGAAGGGGCTTTAACGGGAGAGGAACGTATTTGTTTCGCAAAAGAATTACAAGTAATTTGTAAGGAGTACGGTGTACCTTTCATTGTAAATGATGATGTGGAACTAGCTATCGAGTTAGATGCAGATGGCGTGCATGTTGGACAAGATGATGAAGGGATTACTTCTGTTCGTGAAAAAATGGGGGATAAAATTGTTGGTGTATCTACCCATACAATTGAAGAAGCACGCTGGGCAATTCAAAACGGAGCTGATTATTTAGGTGTTGGCCCTATTTTCCCTACGAGTACGAAAAAAGATACGAAAGCAGTGCAAGGAACGAAAGGTTTAGCTCATTTTAGAGAGCAAGGAATTACAATACCGATCGTCGGGATTGGTGGCATTACAATTGAAAATACAACTTCAGTTATAGAAGCGGGTGCGGACGGTGTTTCTGTTATTTCTGCGATTAGTTTAGCGGAATCTGCTTATGAAAGTACGAAGAAGCTAGTAGAGGAAGTAAGTAAGAGTTTGTAGAAAAAGAAACTTCAGTAAAGAACATAATGGAAGAATGGACAGTTAAAAATATTTAAACAAACGTTTGATTAAAAAAGCACAAACCCTTTAAAAATGTAGGTTTGTGCTTTTTCTTTAAAACATAATTGATATTAAGAGCATTCCAATTCCGATAGAAGTGAATGTTGCGATAAGGCCTGGAATCATAAAGCTATGATTTAAAACATATTTACCAATGCCAGTTGTACCAGTGCGATCAAAGTTGATGGCAGCAACGATTGTTCCATAGTTTGGAATGAAGAAGTATCCATTTACTGCAGGGAACATCGCGATTAGTAGTGCTGGTGGAATACCGAGTGATAATCCAAGAGGCATTAAAGCACGTACTGTTGCTGCTTGGCTATATAGTAAAATAGATAGAATGAATAATGCGATGGCAAATAGCCATGGTGCACTTGTTACTAGGTGCTGAATTGAACCTTGAATCATATTTAAGTTTCCGTTAAAGAAAGTATCTCCCATCCAAGCGATACCGAAAATAGCAACAACTGCTGTTGCCCCCGCTTTAAAGACGTTACCAGACACGATGCTTTCTACATTTGGTTTACAGAAAATAATAATAAGAGCTGCGATGGTTAACATAACCATTTCAATTGTGTTTGGCATGGAAAGGTGAACTAGCTTCCCGTCGATCATCCATCCTGGACGAAGCGCTTCAAATGAACCGAGAAGTACGACAAGGAAAGTTCCTACTAAGAAAAGGATAACGGATAATTTAGCGCCTTTTACACCAACAAATTCTTTTTTCTCTTCAATCTTAGGAATCATTCCTTCTTTTAATCGTTTTAAGTATTCAGGGTCTTCATTTAATTCTTTCCCCATTTTGCTAGCAACAAATGCAGCTACCATACAAGCGATGAAAGTAGAAGGGATACTTACTTTTAAAATATCTAATAAAGTGATTTTATAGTCAGCTAGCATTGCTAAAAGTGCAACTGTTGCAGCTGATATAGGACTAGCTGTAATTGCTTGTTGGGAAGCGATTACGGCAATTGACATTGGTCGTTCCGGTCTAATCCCAGATTCGCGAGAGACTTCTGCGATAACAGGAAGTACAGAATAAGCAACGTGACCAGTTCCTGCGCAGAGTGTAAATAAATAAGTAACAATTGGAGCAAAGAATGTAATGCGTTTTGGATTTTTTCGTAATGCTTTCTCAGCTAGATGAACAAGGTAGTCCATTCCTCCAGCGGCTTGCAGTGCACCGGCAGCTGTAATTACTGCTAAAATCATAAGCATTACATCAATAGGAGGAGCTGTAGGTTGTAAATGGAAGACGAAAACAAGTATTGCCATACCAACGCCACCCATTACTCCTAAACCAACTCCACCTAAGCGTGCGCCAATAAAGATGCAGAGTAGTAACGTAAGAAATTGTAGCCAAAACATGATAAACTACCTCCGAAATTCATTAGTTAAGATATATTTGAATAATTTAATTTAAACGAAGATTAAAATAAATACTCAAAATAATCCTTGTGTTATATACGTTTTTTATTATATAACACAAGAAATGTAACATTCACGTACTTTGTTAAATTATTTCGAAAAAATAATGCATTAAAACTTTACATTTGCATCTATAAATAGGTAGACATTTTAATTTTTATGTTGTAATCTTTGATAGAGAATAATTTAATTCTCATAGAACTCCCATATCGTTCAACTCGTTCAGCGAGAAAGGCAAACTGATGGAAACATTAGGACGCAAAACTACAGGAGCTAAGGCCGAAAGGCTATGCTAGCCAGTTACCGGACGGATAGGGTTGGTCTTGACCAATGCTCTTTCATTGGTCTTTTTTTTATTTGTAAACAAATGAGAACCTTTATCAATTGTTAATGAGGTTTATATTTTAATAGTTTTAATTTATATTAAGTTAATTAAGAAAGGTGATGTTAATGAAAAAATATTGGCATAAGATATCATTTCTTCAAAAAAATGTATTGTTAACTGTGCTAGTTATTTTGACGCTTGTTGGTACTATGGGAGCGTTAAGTTTTAACATGTTTCAAAATAGCATGATGTCTATATTTGAAAGGCATTCTTTTGAAACAGGAGATACGGTATTACATAAATTAGACGCAGAAATATTAAGGGATGTTGCAAAAGATCCAACGGCAGAAAGAGAGAAAAGAGAGAAGTTGACAGAAAAATTAGATGAATCAACGGAAGAATTGAACAGTGTTGGACAAACGTATATTGTTGGAGCGAAAAAAAATGAAAAAGGTGAGCTACAAATCATTGATTTGTCTACAGGTTTAGCAAATGTTGTTGAAGTAAGGCCGGGAGAATATTATAAACAACCAGATCTTTGGATGGAAGCATATGATAAAGTAATGAGCACAAAAAAAGCAAACATGACAGTAGTATATGAAGACGCATTAGGATCATGGGTAACGATATTAGAGCCAATTAAAGATGAGGAAAATAATATTGTGGCAATTGTTGCAGCCGATGTAGATGCCTCTATTGTACCTATAACAAAAGAAAAGTTCATTATACAAGGTTTAATGTTTATTTGTATTTCTGTTTTAATTGCAACGGTTATTCAATTCCTAATCGTACGTAACGCACTTGCTCCATTGCGGGATTTACGTGAAGGATTGCGCAAAGTCGGTGAAGGTGACTTAAGTATTAAATTAGAGGAAAGACCAGATGATATTGGTATTATTAATGCGTATTTTAATAATACTATCGAGAAGTTTAAAGGGATTATAGATAAAGTAAAGCAGACAGCAGAACAGGTTTCCTCATCTTCACAAGAATTGTCAGTGAGTACGAAAGAGAATAGCATGGCAGTCCAAGGAATCGTAAGTTCTATAGTTGAGTTAAGGGCTGGCGTTCAATTACAAGAAACTGCAGTACCAAAGTATTTAGATATTATATATGAAATGGAAGATAGGATGGAAGAGATAACGAATACTGCAAAACAAATGGCGAAAGAGTCTGAAGGTACAAACCATCATTCAGTAAAAGGAAATGGTATTATTGAGCAGACGATTAATCAAATGAACATAATACAAAGTGCAGTACAAGATTTATCTTCTATTATTTATTCTTTCGAAAAAAGATCAAAAGAAATTAGTGACATTGTAACAGTAATTACCGATATTTCAAATCAAACGAATTCGCTAGCTCTAAATGCTACTACTATTGAAGCTTCATATGCTGAGGAAACTGGTAAGGGATTTGTCGTTGTTGCGGATGAAGTGCGTAAATTAGCAGAGCAGACGGAAGCATCAGCAAAAGATATAGCAAAATTAATAGGGGAAACACGAGTTGGTACGGAAGAAGCTGTTGTTTCAATTCAAAATGCTTTAAAAGAAGTAGAATCTGGAATGAAACTTGTTGAAAGTAGTGGTGCTTTCTTTGGTGAAATTTCAAAATCAGCACAATCTGTTACAAATCAAGTTAGAGTTGTTTCTAGCAATTCAAGTGATATATTGCAAAATAGCCAAAATATTGTTCGTGTTGTAAATGAACTATCACTTATCGCAAATACGTATGCAAATAGTAGTAATAATATTGAAGAAAGTATGAAAGAACAGGAAATGTCTGTACAAGATATTGCTGAATTAGCAAGTTCTTTAAGCTGGCTTTCACAGGAGTTACAAGAGTTAATTGGTGAATTCAAAAGTTAAATGAAATGATTATACGTGCTTTTGTTTGTTCAATAAAATAAATCATGCTACAATGAAAACGAATTAAGGACCGGGGAGCCAATTGGCTGAGAGGATGTAAACAAACATCGACCCTCAACCTGATCTGGATAATGCCAGCGTAGGGAGTTACTTAAAGTGATGTAGCATATGTTATTCTATAATAACTTGCATACAAGGCTTTCCTACGCAGTAGGAAAGCCTTTTCTTGTTTTAATATTTCATTTTATAAGGGGGATTTTACTATGTCACAACAAGTTACAATTTCATTTTCAGTAGTACCACAAGCGAAGAACAAAGATGTGTATTCTGTTGTCGATAAAGCAATTGAAGTTGTACAACAATCGGGAGTTCGTTATGAAGTAGGGGCAATGGAAACAACGCTGGAAGGAGAATTAGATGTACTTCTTGATGTCATTAAACGTGCACAACAAGCGTGTGTGGATGCTGGAGCAGAAGAAGTAATTACTTCTATTAAAATCCACTATCGTCCAAGCACTGGTGTAACGATAGATGAAAAAGTTTGGAAGTACCGTGATGAATATGCAAAACCAGAAGCAATCTAAAATAATTACAACAATTTGGCTTATCCTTCTCATTGCGATATGGGAAGGATCTGTTTCATTATTTAAAATTGAACCGTGGATTTTACCAAAGCCTTCTGCCATTGTTCAAGAATTAATTGGAATGAAAGATTTACTATTACCGAATACGATGCAAACGCTGCAAGAGGTTATAATTGGACTGTTCTTTGCGATTTTAATTGGGACAAGTATTGCAATTATTATGGACGTTATTCCTTTATTTCGTATTTTAATAAATCCGTTGCTTGTTATTTCGCAAACGATTCCAATCGTTGTACTTGCACCGTTATTTATTATTTGGTTTGGATATGGAATGTTACCGAAAGTAATGGTAGTCATACTCGTTTGTTTCTTCCCGATTGCGCTTAGCATTTTAGAAGGTTTTCAAACGGTAGATAAAAATATGTTGAAGTTGTTGCAAACGATGAAGGCAACGAAATGGCAAGTTTACCAGAAAGTAAAGTTTCCAGCAGTGCTTCCATACTTTTTCTCAGGTTTAAAAATTGCAGTTACATATAGCGTAATGGGAGCGATTATTGGGGAATGGCTCGGTGCCAGTGAAGGATTAGGAGTTATGCTTACGAGAGCTACAAAATCCTTTTTAACAGCCCGGGTATTTGGTGTGGCAGCAATTATTGTTATGGTGACATTATGTCTGTATTTTATCGTGGAGTTTATGGCAAGAATAACAGCACCATGGATATATAGAAAGGACGGCAGAAAATGAAAAAAGGTTTAAAAGTTATGTTGGCTGCCTTATTAGCAGTAGGTGTGGCTGGATGTAATCCGGCGAAGAAAGAAGAAAGTGCAAGTAAAGATCAAAACGTAAAAGTAGTATTAGATTGGTTTCCGAATACGAATCATACTGGCTTATATGTAGCGCAAGCAAAAGAGTATTATAAAAAGCAAGGCTTAGATGTAGAAATTATTCAGCCTGGTGATAATGTGACAGCGGAGCAAATGATAGCTTCAGGAAAAGCTGACTTCGCAATAAGCGCACAAGAAAATGTAACGTTGGCTCGTGTGGAAGGGATTCCTGTTGTATCTGTAGGAGCGATTATTCAGCATAACACTTCAGCTTTTGCATCGCTTAAGAAAGATAACATGACTTCACCGAAAGATTTTGAAGGTAAACGTTACGGAGGCTGGGGAGGACCAGCAGAAGAAGCAACGTTAAAGACAATTATGGAGAAACATCAAGCTGATTTTAATAAAGTTGAAAAAATCATCTTAGGACAAACAGATTTCTTTAAATCAATCGGCCGTGATGCAGACTTTGAATGGATTTATTACGGATGGGATGGAATTGAAGCGAAGCGCCAAGGAAAAGAGTTAAATACGATTATGGTGAAAGACTTAGACCCCGCGCTTGATTTCTATAGTCCTGTTATTATTACGAGTGAAAAACATACGAAGCAAGATAAAGACTTTGTGAAAAAGTTTATGAGTGCAACGACAGAAGGGTATAATTTTGCAATTAAAGAACCGAAAGAAGCTGCGGATATTTTAATTAAAGCAGTTCCAGATGTGAATAAAGACTTAGTACAAGAAAGTCAAAAGTGGTTAAGTACGAAGTATCAAGATGATGCAAAAGCATGGGGAGTACAGAAGGAAGAAGTTTGGACGAATTACATGAATTTCTTATATGATAACAAAGTTATTAAGAAGAAAATTGATGTGAAAGATGCCTTTACAAATGAGTTCCTTCCAAGTGAAAAATGAGTGGATTACAAATAAAAGAGGTTGTAAAAGCTTTTGATGGAAAGAATGTATTAGCAAATATTAGTGCTTCTATACGAGAGGGAGAGTTCGTTTCCTTTGTAGGACCGAGTGGTTGTGGGAAAAGCACACTATTAAATATGATCGCAAATGTTGAAAATCCAACAAGTGGAAGTGTAACGTATAACGATAAGCAAATGCAAGAGCAAGATGTCGTAAGTTATATGCCGCAACAGGATTTATTACTACCGTGGAGATCAGCTTTACAAAATATCGTTCTTCCGTTAGAAATTGAAGGGAAGCCGAAAAAACAAAGGCTGACAGAAGGAATGGAAGCATTAAAGCAGTTTGAACTAGATGAGTATGCAGACCATTATCCAGATGAATTGTCAGGTGGTATGCGCCAAAGGATTAGTTTTCTGCGCACATATTTATGTGAAAAGCCAATTATGCTACTTGATGAACCTTTTGGAAAATTAGACGCTTTTACAAAAATGGAAGTACATAGCTGGCTTTTAAACTCTTGGCACCAAGAGAAGCAAACAATCGTTATGGTTACACATGACTTGGATGAAGCTATCTTACTTTCGGATCGCGTATTTATTTTATCTCAAAGGCCAGCATCAATAGTTGGCGAGGTACAAGTGAAATTACCTAGGCCGAGAACGATGGATATGTTAACATCACTTGAGTTAAAGAAGGATAAGGAAGAAATTCTGAGAGTATTAGTCCCGTATATGAAAAAATAGAAAAAGTCTTTTAACAGTTTTTGGTATAATTGCTGTTAAGAGGCTTTTTTGTATAGGGGGAAAAAGATGAAATCTATAGAGCAAATAGTTGATTCGTTAACAGCTGATAATCTTGAGGAAGGAAAGTCCTTATTAAAAAATCAAATTTTATTAATGAAGTATGGTATGGAACATCACGAATTAAAAGAAGAAGAAATGACAGAAATTTCAAAGTGGGTTCAAGGCCGAAATCAATTGAGAGAAGAAGTTCCGGAATTACGTGATTTACATTTAATTAAAAAGTTTCAGTCGCTATTAGATGAATTTATTCATTCTATAATTTCAAATGGTTATGTAGAAGACGCGGTAGAAATTTTAGAGAGTGTATTAAAAAGTATGGGAGCAGTCGCTCATATTGTAAAAATTATGTTTGTTGGCAAAAGAAAAGTTAATAGAAATTCTTTAGAAATGGTAGAAGAGTTAAAACGAGAGTGCTACAACTTAATGGAACAGCGTGCTGCTGTCGGTTTACATGCTCAAATCTTTCACGTTTTAGGTTTCGTTCATTCGATTCAGTTTGATTTAGAAGAAAGTTCACAGGAACATGGACGGTCTGTAATAGGCTTTTTAACAGATTTTAAAACGAATGAATTGAAATCGGTGCAACAATTTCAAACGGAAGACCATATCCCAGAAGTGAAAAATATGGTGAGTAAAGAGTATGGGATAGAATTACAAAGAAGAATTTATATGTGGAAATCGTTAATGCTTATCTTTACAAGTCCATATGCATTAGAAAAGATGTATAAGGAAATTTATGCGGAAAATGAAAAAGTGGAGAAGGAACAAAAGAAAAAATAGAGAATAGAATATAACAGAGTAGTTTATACTCTTAATATAACAAATGTTAAAGGAGTGAAAGGATATAATGACTTTATCAACTGTTCTTCAAATGGTTTTAGCTTGATACGGGAGAAGTCTGCCCATTTTTAACGATTAAGCTAAATTGAAGACAGCAGGTAAAGAACCTTAATCCTTTTTTACGATAATATGTAATGGGTAAGGTGTATTCACCTTACCCATTTTTTATATGCACAATTAAATAAGGCTTTATACTGTTGCGCTCTCTATTTAGCTTATGAACGATAAGTAAAGGAGAGAAAAAAATGAGTATATTAACAGTAGAAAATTTAAGTCATTCGTATAGTGAGAAGACCATTTTATATAATGCGTGTTTTCGACTATTAAAGGGTGAGCATGTTGGATTAGTAGGGGAAAATGGAATTGGAAAATCAACATTGTTAAAGATTTTAACAGGAGAACTTATACATGATGACGGAAGCATTGAATGGTTTCCGCATGTGAAGATAGGTTTTTTACAGCAGCATATGGATTTACAAGAGGGGATCACAATTGAAGGATACCTACAAAGTGCATTTTCGGATTTGTATGCGATTGAATGCGAAATGTTAAAAATTGCTGAAGAAATGAATGGAGCAGAAGAAATAGAAAAACTTTTAGTAAAGTATGGAGAATTACAAACTATATTGGAAAGCTCTAATTTCTATCACATTCATACAGAAATTGAAGAAGTAGCAATCGGTTTAGGTTTATTTGAAATAGGTTTGAAAAAGGACGTTTCAAAGTTAAGTGGAGGACAGCGAACAAAGTTATTACTTGGGAAGATCCTTTTAGAAAAAGCTGATGTTTTATTGCTAGATGAGCCAACAAACTATTTAGATACAGACCATATAGAGTGGTTGCAATCGTATTTGAGACTGTGTGAAAAAGCTTATGTGATCATTTCACATGACGAAATATTTTTGAACAGTATTACAAATGTTATTTATCATCTAGAAGGAGGGAAAGTGAAGCGGTACGTAGGAAATTATGAAAAATTTGTGCAAAGTTATCAATTGCAAAGGAAACAATTACAATCGGCGCATGCGAAACAACAAAAAGAAATCTCTCAGTTAGAAACATTTATTCAAAAAAATAAAATTCGAAAAGCGAAACAGGCTAAAAGTCGAGAGAGAGTATTAGAGAAAATGCAAAGGATTGAAAAGGTTACTCATGTAAATCGATCCCGCTTTGGTTTTACTGTTTATGAGGAGCCAGTGAGTCGTATATTGCAAGCTGAGAAACTAAGGATAGGTTATAGTGATCCATTATGTCCAGAGTTGAATTTACAAGTGAAAAAGGGAGAAAAGATAGCGATTGTTGGTCATAATGGAATTGGAAAAACGACTATGTTAAAAACGTTATTGGGCCAAATAAAGCCGCTAAGTGGTTCAATTTCTGTTGGAGAACGAGTAAATCCTGCCTATTTTGCACAGGAAGAGTTTGCATCAGAAACAACACCATTAGAGAAAGTTTGGGCAGAAAGACCAGATATGACAAGGAAAGAAGTACGCCAAGCATTAGCAAAGTGTGGATTGAAAGAAGAACATGTATTAAGACCCATTCGTTTATTAAGCGGCGGAGAACAAACGAAAGTGCGTTTATGTGAACTTATTGTAACGAAAAGCAATGTTTTAATTTTAGATGAACCGACTAATCATTTGGATATAGAAACAAAGGAGTCTTTGCAGGAAGCGTTACAACAATATACAGGAACAGTTTTACTTGTCTCACATGAGCCGTCTTTTTATGAAGCATGGATCACAAAAGTATGGAATGTAGAAGAATGGAACGCTGAACAATATGAATAAAGAAAAGGCATTAGCTTGTATAAGCTAATGCCTTTTCTTTGTGATTAACATGATTTTCGAGAACTCTTACATGAGAATTGTATGAAGAAGCACTCTTATGGTGCGCTTATAAGCGTGCTTTTTCTTTTGTTATGTTTATATTTATAATAATACTAGATGCCTTTCCCTAATAGGCGACTATCTTTCTTTATATATAGATAGTTTGAAATGGAATAAAAATAATTCCTATATGTAAAGGATAATGTGATTAGTATAGGAAGACAATAGAACTTAAAGGAAATTCATGTAAAATTCAGATGAACTTCACACGAACTTCATATTAGAAACTAAATATAATTATAATAAGTTATTATAATATTTATTTGTGATTTTTCATAAAATTAAAAGTTTGAATTTAGGATAGAGCACTCAAACCTAAATTCAAACTTTAGTGAATTAATGGAGGTTACGTTTAGCTTTCGCTAATGGATGCATTTAAAAGTTCAGCAGGATTGCCTGTTCCTGCCCCTCCGATTGTAACAGATCCACCAGGAGGAATTTCACCATTCCATCCTGCATTTGTAATTACGTAATGATTATTTATTTTACTATTAATTTTAGAATCCCAAACTTGTGTTAAATTACCGTTGTAATCAAATTCTAATTTCCAGTTTTTAATAGGGGTCGTTCCACTATTTTTAATTACAATCGAGAAGTTGTAACCACTTCCCCAGTTTGAAGTGACTGAAAAAGTAGCATTCCCATTTCCATCAGGAGGTGTTGTGCTTGCATCGTCTGTTTTTACAATAATAGAAGTAGGCTGTGATTTATTTCCAGCAACATCTTTTGCTATTATTGAAAATGTGTATTCTGTATTAGATTTTAAGTTTTTAATTGTAATGCTATTTGTAGTTGTACTCCATTTCTCTTCTCCGGCAGTAATTTCATATTCCGTAACTCCTACGTTATCAGTAGGTGTAGTCCAGTTTAATTGAACGGAGTTTGAGTTTTTATTTGTAACAGCAACGTTTTTTACGTTTGTTGGTGATTCAGTATCTTTTTGAGTAATAGGTCCACCAAGTAACTCTTTTACTAGCGTATCAAGTAATTTAGGTCCACTACAACTATATTTTGGACTTGTACGGCAATCTCCGCTTAGTTCCCAAAACATTGCGCCACTTAAACCTTTTGTTTTTATATAGTCTGTTTTATATTTCATAGATTCGCTGTCATCATAGCTAATAAACGTGCCCGTAGTCGCATTATATAAGTAAGGTACTTTCGCTACATCGTTCCAATAGCGAACAAAACCATTTTTATTAACATAATTAGCTGCTAAATCACCATAATCGTACACACCTGTGTCACCGGTAGAATAATCATCCCAAGTTCCTTTAGAAGCGAGTTTTCCATCACTACCTGGCTTACAAGGTTGGTATTGGCCGTTATTTTCTTTTCCGCAACTTTTCCATCCACGTCCGTAAAAAGGTACACCTAATACGAGTTTATCAGCTGGAACCCCTTCATTTGTATAAATGTCTATCGCACCATCTACATAAAATTTCGTATCTGCTGCTGGATCATTTGGGTCTTTGTATAGAGCTGCATTATGGTTAGAAGTAGCTTCCCATCCGCCGTGGAAATCATATGTCATAATATTAATCCAATCTAGTATTTGAGAGATTTTCTTTAGCTCTGTATGATCCGCATAACGTTGGCTTGCACCTGACGCGATTGTTAGTAAATATTGTTTCCCATCTTCTGCACCAGCTTTCGTTAATGCATTTCGAACATCTTGAAGGAGTAGGGTGAAGTTTTGCTTATCTTCAGGACGATAACTACCGCCAGGAATCGTTTCAACGCCCGGGTATTCCCAATCTAAATCAACACCGTCAAATCCATATTCGCGAAGAAAAGCTACTGTAGATTCAGCGAATACTTTTCTTGTTTTTTCATCGGCGGCCATGTCAGAGAAGCGGTTAGACCAAGTCCAGCCACCAACGGAAATAATTGTTTTTAAGTGAGGATACTTAGCTTTTAATCGTTTCAGTTCTCCGAAATTTCCACAACGGGCGTATTTATCACAATCTTCCCAAGTTGTACCTGATCCCGGATAAGGTTTTGTGACATCAGCCCATGGTTCGCCGAGTACGAGAGTACCATTAGGAACCTCTTTATTTTGCAGTGGAACACCAGATTCTTTACAGTTCCACGTTTGCTTATTTGGATTATCGGGGTGAGTAGAAGGATTTCCGTGTTTTCCATTCCAGCAAATATCAGCGAAAGCATAGTTTAAATGAGTTAGCTTTGATGCATCAATGTCTGCAACTTGATAATTACGTCCGTAAATGCCCCACGAAGGAAAATACCCAACAATTTTTTGGCCTTGCTTTGGTGAATCTGCTAATGCAACATTTGGAGTAATAAAGTTTGTGAGAAAAAGAGGTAAGAAGAGTAGTAGGGATAGTAATAGCAATGTGAATTTTTTGGATCTCATAGTCATTTCTCCTTTCAAAATAAAAGATATATTTAAAGGCATGCGCCAATAAACCAACATGAATCTAGACGTATGAAACGTCTAGATAAAAATGATCAGACATCACGAAGTCTATACAAGGGAGCTGGGGTGATTAAATCGTAGCAAATGTAAGATTTGGTGTAAACGCTTTATTTGATTCGAAAAGACTTTCTCAATATGAAATGGCTCTAATACAGATTACACATGAAAATAAAATATTGATTAGGGAGGAAAGGGCTTCTTGGAATTAAATTTGAGAAAAAATTGTATGAGGTCAATTTGTAATAGCGTAGCAAGATGAGAAAATATCATGTAAAATAATAGTAAAAATATGTAAAGGAGCGAATGGTGTGGATGTGTTTTTGAACATTGCTGAAGAAAAAATTCGACAAGCAATACGGAATGGTGATCTCGATTATATTCCGGGAAAAGGAAAACCACTACAATTAGAAGACCTTTCAATGGTACCTCCAGAACTTAGAATGAGTTATAAAGTTTTAAAAAATGCGGGGATGATTCCACCAGAAATGGAACTACAAAAAGATATATTAAAAATAGAAGACTTAATTGCTTGCTGTTATGATGAAGTAGAGAGAATAAAGTTACAAGAAGAGTTGACGGCAAAAACGCTGCGTTTTCAGCAGGTAATGGAAAAGAGAAGAATTAAAGAGAATTCGGCATTTCGTATGTATCAAGATAAAGTATTTCATAAATTACGCTAAGAGGGATAAGATGAATACATTTGAAACGATAGAAGAATTAGTGACATATATTGAAGGACAACGATTAGTACTGCTGTTTATTAAAACGGAAAATTGTGGTGTTTGTGATGTTATGCTAAGAAAAGTAAATTGCGTATTAGAGAATTATGATTACGTAGAGAAAGTAGAAATATTACTACAAGACATGCAAGAGATTGCGGGGCGATATGCAGTATTTACAGGGCCAACAGTTTTATTATTTTATAATGGAAAAGAGATTCTTCGTGAATCACGATTTATTTCACTTGAAAATCTAGAAAGAACCATTCAATTATTCGAAGATTAAGGGAGGTTTTTATATGGAATTTATTATTGTCATACTATTATTTGTTGTAGTTGGAATAATCGTAACAGCAGTTCGATCAAATAAAAAGAAGGTAAATCTTACAAAACAAAATAACATTCATAATTCATCTAACAACTCATCACCATTATTTTTCTTTGCGGGATCTGATAATGATAGCTCGCACGATGGAGGCTCACATGATTGCGGAGGATCTTTTGGTGGAGATAGTGGAGGTAGCTGCGGTGGTGGAGGCGGCGGTGATTGATGAGAATACGCCTTATATAGGCGTATTTCTTTTTAAACAAACGTTTGATTAGTTGGCTTACATATGCATAAAAACAGTTAAACAAACGTTTGATTAAATATTTTTAACGTACTAAGGGGAATAGAAATGAAAAGGGAACCGAAAGTGAAAAATAAGGGGAAAGTAGTGTTATTTTTATTAGCTGTGGGGGGCGTATTTCTTGTTAAATTAGGATTTAAAATTGGAATAATACATATGATTCGAACGTGGTTTGAAAGTACGTTTTCTTAAATAAGGAATATAGCCTCTTGTAATAGAGGTTTTTAATTTGTTATTATTAGACTGAACGGTCGGTTTAAGAGGTGTAAATATGAGAAGAAGCGCAGAAGAGATAAAGAAAGAAATTGCATATAAAGCAGAAAGTCTGTTTTCACAGAAGGGCTATGCAGCTACATCTATGGAAGAGATTTGTGAAATTACAGAGCGAAGTAAAGGAAGCATTTATTATCACTTTAAAAGTAAAGAAGAATTATTTTTATTTGTAGTAAAACAGCATACGTATGATTGGCTTGAAAAATGGAATGAAAAAGAGAAGTTGTATAGTACGAATACTGAAAAACTATATGGTCTCGCGGAATATCATGTAGAGGACATACAGCAACCAATTTCAAATGCAATAGAGGAATTCTCTATGAGCCAAGTTGTAAGTAAAGAGATTTTGGATGAACTATTAGATTTAACTAGAGAATCATATGTTATGTTTGAGAAACTAATTGAAGCTGGCATACAGTCTGGAGAGTTTCGTGAAGATAATACGCGCGATCTTATGTATATTGTGAATGGATTATTATCAGGGCTTGGAGTACTTTATTACGAGTTAGATTATAAAGAGCTGAAACGTATTTATAAAAAGGCAATAGATGTATTGTTAAAAGGAATGGCAGCTGAATAATAGGTCAGTTGCTTTTCTTACAAAATAAATTAGACCGAACGGTCGGTTTATGAAAGGGGAATGAAAATGAACGCTTTATTTAAAAATCGAGCATTTATGCTCGTTATGGCATCTGATATTTTACAACAATTTGCTATTTGGATCAGAAATATGGCTCTTTTGTATTTCATAATGGAGCGAACGAATAATGATCCAGTTTCCGTTTCATTGTTATCGGTTATGGAATATGCACCTATTTTTATTTTCTCGTTTATCGGTGGTGCGCTAGCGGATCGCTGGAATCCGAAAAGAACAATGGTCGCTGGAGATGTATTAAGCGTACTGTCTATTATAGGAATTGTCTTGTTGTTAAAGCTGGATTATTGGCAGGCTATATTTTTTGCAACACTCATTTCTGCGATTGTAGGTCAGTTTTCTCAGCCATCATCTTCACGTATATTTAAGCGCTACGTAAAAGAAGAACAGGTAGCAAATGCGATTGCATTTAACCAAACATTACAGTCATTATTTCTAATTTTCGGACCAGTAGTAGGATCGCTTGTGTATACACAACTTGGTTTATTTACGTCGCTATATAGCTTAATCATTTTATTTTTGTTATCTGCTATCGCCCTTTCATTCTTACCAAAATGGGTTGAAAAAGAGCAAGTGGCGAGAGATTCATTAAAAAATGATATAAAAGAAGGTTGGAAATTTGTTCTTCATACGAAAAATTTACGTATGATTACGATCACTTTCACCATTATAGGCTTAGCTGTTGGATTAACAACTCCATTAGAGGTGTTTCTTGTAATAGAACGGCTTGGAATGGAAAAGGAAGCAGTTCAATATTTAGCTGCAGCTGATGGAATAGGTATGTTAATTGGTGGTATTGTTGCTGCAGTTTTCGCTTCAAAAGTGAATCCGAAAAAGATGTTTGTATTCGGTATGAGCATATTAGCGATATCATTTTTAGTAGAAGGGCTATCTACATCATTTTGGATTACTAGTTTCATGAGGTTTGGAACAGGTATTTGTTTAGCTTGTGTTAATATCGTTGTCGGTACGCTTATGATTCAACTTGTACCAGAAAATATGATTGGCAGAGTAAATGGAACAATTTTACCGCTGTTTATGGGGGCAATGTTAATTGGAACTTCACTAGCTGGAGGATTGAAGGAGATTACCTCACTAGTTGCTGTATTTTGTATAGCGATGGCACTTATTTTATTTGCGATAGGGCCAGTTCTACGCATGCAAATAAATAAAGAAGATGTCACTAATAAAGAGGAACTAACAAATTCGTTAACCTCGAAATAACCATTGTAAGGGAGCAGAACTGCTCCCTTTTTTGTGGCAGTCTTTTGACAATGAAATGTACCGACTATATACTAATGTTGTAAAAACGATTTTACATGTTAGGAGAAAAGATGTGAAAAATCAAATTTATGAATTACGCACTGAAAATAATATTTCACAAGGTGCATTAGCTGATAAGTGTAAAGTTTCAAGACAGACGATAAATGCAATTGAGAATAATAAATATGATCCAAGCTTAGCATTGGCCTTTCGTTTAGCGGAAGTATTAGGAACAACTGTTGATAAACTATTTTTGTATAAGATGTAGCGTCTTTCATTGTGGGACGTTATCGCTATAAGAAAAAGATCCTCTTCTCATGAGAAGAGGATCTTTTTCTTATAGCGTTTTAGTTTTTGGACTAGGTGGTGTAACGGATGTGGGGTTTTCTGGAACTCTAGTTAATAAGAATCCCCCGATAACGAACAGTACAATAATACTAAGGACACCAGCGTTTGTTTTTCCCGTTAATTGCGTTGTAACACCGACTAATACTGGACCCATAATCGCTGCGAACTTGCCAAATATATTATAAAATCCGAAGAATTCATTTGCCGATTCTTTAGGTACTAGTTTTGCAAAATAGGAACGACTAAGTGCTTGAATCCCGCCCTGAGAAGTGGCAACTAACATTGCTAAAATCCAGAAATCGAGTGTCGTTTTTAAGAAATAAGCATATGTGCAGATAATGATATAAATAATAATACCGACATATAGCATCTTTTTACCTGTAAATGTTTCTGATAATTTTCCATATAATAAAGCGAATGGACAAGCTACAATTTGTGTGACGAATAAGATGATTAATAGATTCGTTGCACTAATGCCAAGATCTGTGCCGTAAGCGGTGGACATAGTAATAATTGTATCGACCCCATCAATATAGAAAAAGTAAGCAATTAGGAACATAAAGACCGTTTTATATTCTTTAATATTTTTAAAAGTATCAGCAAGACGTTTGAAGCTCATCGCAATTGGTCTAGGGTGACGTTCAATATAGTGCGTTTGCTCTACGTTTTTTAGCATTGGAATTGTAAATAATCCCCACCAAAGAGCTGTTATTGCGAATGAAATTTGACTGGCAATGCCGACTGATAAAGGGATAGTGCCTTTTTGAGCAAGAATAATAAGAGCGATACAACCGATGAAAGGAATAGTACTCCCAATATAGCCTAATGCAAAGCCTCGTGTAGAAATTCGATCCATTCTATCTTTAGAGGTAACATCTACTAAAAATGCATCATAAAAAATGTTTGCTCCCGCAAAACCGACTAGTGCTAGCATATAGCATCCTAGTAATAAGTACCACTGAGATGTTGGGATGACTGCTAGCATACTTGTAAATACGATACCGAGTCCAAAGAAGAATGTGAAAAATCGTTTTTTAAATCCTTTATAATCAGCAACTGTGCCGAGAATAGGGGCAAGTATAGAAATTAAAAGTGTAGCGAACGAGTTTGCATATCCCCAATATGCTGTTGAAGTTGCACCAGATAGTCCAGCTTCCTTTGCAGCTGCCTTAAAGTAAATTGGGAATAATGCAGTTGTAATGACGAGCGAATATACGGAGTTCGCCCAATCGTATAATATCCAGCTTTTTTCTTGTCTGGACATTTTTCCCATATAGTGTTCCCCCTTAAATTTGTTCTACTAACAGTGTACAAAAATAAAAATTATAAAAAGAGAAACAGTGATGATTTTTACATAACTTTTACATATATACACAGTTCTTTACAATTGAAGTAAATCCTCTACAATTGATCCGTCTGTTTCACCTAAGTGTAAACCGAGTAGCCTAGCGATAGTTGGACCTTCATCAATAAGTCTCATATACGGGATGGTAACGCCGCTTTTTATCCCTTTCCCAGCGGCGATAAAAATTGTTTCATAGTTAGGTTTTGTCGGAGAGTATCCATGTGTACCAAATGTATATTTTTTACTAGGCGTAACGTCTTTTTCAGTAATCTCTTTTATAAAATCTCCTGTATAGTTTTCAGTGAAATAATACCCTTCTCGCGCTTCTAACATAAATAAACAATTACCATCGGCACCGCAGTCTTTTGCAGCTTCATCATGAAGTATAAATTCAATTCCATTTTGTTTATTTTGAAGTAGTTCTTCAAGTAGTAGTTGTACATCTCGAATGGTATCAGTATCGTTCTTATCTTTCACATATACATAGGCAGATCCGTCACAACTTTGACAATAGGCCTTCCAGCCTACGAACTTTCCTTTGGAATTTATAGATATAAGTCCTTTTTGATGAAATAGTACATTTAATTGAATGGCTTTGCTTTCGCTTAAAGCGCTATGATCACCAAGAGCGATAATTGTACTCTCTTTGTATAGGTCACTGTCTTTTAAAGCTTGAATAATTTTCCCTAGCCGTTCATCGTGTCTATGAATTGCAGCTAGTGTTTCTTTTGATTCAAAGCCGTGATAGTGTCTTTGAGTGTCTAAATCGGTGAAATGTACAAACATTACATTAGGCTTCTTCGTTTGGATTGTATGCACAGCAGAAGCAAGTACGAAATCATCGAGCTCAGGTTGTGACAAACCATTTCGTATATGGCCGAAACGACGATTTAAATCTAATTGATATAGCGGACTACCGCTAAGTAATGAAACTAAAACTTGATTTTGCCACGGTCTATTTGGAAAGATTTCTGGTAAATTGTAATCAATATTTGCTCTTCCAGTAACAGGCCATAGTAGGGCAGCTGTCGTTAAATTTGCTTTACGTGCTTCATCGTATAACGTTGTTCCCTTAATGGATTTTCGGTACCAATGCCAATCGGGTGACTCGCGTCCAGGTTGAAGTAATGTATTGCTAACTACGCCATGTTTATTAGGGTAGTTTCCAGTAACGATTGTTGAGTGACTTGGGTATGTTACAGAAGGATAAATAGGTTCCACTTTTTTCGCCATCGCGCCCTTGTTTATTAATGTTTGGAAATTAGGAAGCTTTTGTAATATAGGAAAATCTAAAGCTGATAAGCAATCGAAAGATAAAATAATGACGTGATTTGTTAATGCTTTATCCATAAAGTTCCCTCCTGATTATATAAAACCTATTCTTATATATTACTATTAATACCTAGTAATAAAAATATATTTCTAGGTGAAAATTTATTATTTATTTTCAGAAAAGTTAAACATATAATTAAGTATAAGGGAATGAATGGAAGGAGGGAATACTGTGGATTGGCTAGATGGATTTAGTATCTTTTATATCATTGGCGGAATTACGATTATCCTTGTATTTGCTATTTCGTATTTACTAAAGAAACGGTTTCCAAACAAACAGTTCGATATTATATTTGCACTTAGTTTAATACTTCTTTGCTTAGCATCCTTTCCAGTTACAATGATGATGATTGGTGGATGGGAAGGAATGGGATATGGATTTATTGGTTTCTTCGTTCTACTTGGTACACTTATCGGTATGATTGCACATCAACTTTTAAAAATCACGAGAAAAAGCTACGTATAAAACTGCAAAAAACGAAAAGAATATATAAAAATGAGAAAATTAGCTATTGTTTTAAAAAAGAATTTGTATTATGATAATCAACAAATTTATTTCGTTATAACGATGAAAAAGGACTAGTACATGTTTAACCTTTTTAGCAGAGAGAGAATCCGCCTGGCTGAAAGATTCTTAAAAAGATGATATGGAACCTACCTTTGAGTTCTGCATATGCAGCGGGAATTTCCCGTTATCAAAAAGAGAGCATGCGCAATTTTTGTGCATGAATCAGGGTGGTAACGCCGGCAAAGCTCGGTCCCTATTTAGGGACGCGGGCTTTTTTGTATTTTCAAAAGGAGGAAGACTGACTATGGCAAAAGAACAAGTACAAGCGATTACGAAGATGGAAGAGGACTTTGCACAGTGGTACACAGATATTGTGAAAAAAGCAGAACTTGTTGATTATTCAAGTGTAAAAGGATGTATGATTCTACGCCCATACGGTTATGCCTTATGGGAAAATATGCAGAAAGTGATGGATGAGAAGTTAAAAGCAACTGGTCATGAAAATGTGTATATGCCAATGTTTATCTCAGAGAGTTTATTGCAAAAAGAGAAAGATCATGTAGAAGGATTTGCTCCTGAAGTAGCATGGGTGACACATGGCGGGGATGAAAAGTTAGCGGAGAGACTTTGTGTACGTCCTACATCTGAAACTTTATTCTGTGAGCATTTTTCAAAAATTGTGCAATCCTATAATGATTTGCCAAAGCTATATAATCAGTGGTGTTCAGTAGTTCGTTGGGAGAAAACAACGCGACCATTCCTTCGTACAACGGAATTCTTATGGCAAGAGGGTCATACAATTCATGAAACAGCAGAAGAATCTCAAGCTGAAACGCTACATATTTTAAATCTATATGCTTCTTTCTGTGAAGATTACTTAGCGATACCAGTAATTAAAGGACAAAAAACAGAGAAAGAAAAATTTGCAGGCGCAAAGGCAACTTATACAATTGAAAGCTTAATGCATGATGGGAAAGCACTTCAAACAGGAACATCTCATAACTTTGGAACGAATTTCTCTGAAGCATTTGATATTAAGTTTTTAGATCGTAACGGTAAGTGGCAATATGTACACCAAACATCTTGGGGTGTATCAACAAGAATGATAGGTGGACTTATTATGGTTCATAGTGATAATAATGGGCTTGTAATGCCTCCTAAAGTTGCACCAGTACAAGTCGTTATTGTACCAATTGCGCAGCATAAAGAGGGCGTTTTAGCGAAAGCAACAGAGTTACAAGGACATATTCAAAAGGTTGCACGAGTAAAAATAGATGCTAGTAATAAAACACCAGGCTGGAAATTTAATGAGTATGAAATGAAGGGCATTCCAATTCGATTAGAAGTTGGCCCTAAAGATATTGAAAAGAATCAAGTCGTACTTGTAAGAAGAGATACGAAAGAAAAAGAATTTATATCAATGCATCAATTAGAAGAACGTATTCCAGCATTACTTGAGGAAATTCATAATTCTTTATTTAATAAGGCAAAAGTATTTCGCGATGAGAATACGTATAGTGCGACGAATTTCGAAGAGATGAAAAAAGTAGCGGATGAAAAGCAAGGATTTATTAAGGCAATGTGGTGCGGAGAATTAGCTTGTGAAGAGAAGCTAAAAGAAGAGGTTGGAGTATCTTCACGTTGTATGCCTTTTGAGCAAGAGCATGTAGCTGATGAATGTATTTGTTGTGGGAAAGAAGCTAAGCAAATGGTGTATTGGGGAAAAGCGTATTAATGCTCTTTTGGATAGAGGATGAAAAGGACTTTGGGCTGCATAATAAAATGCAATCCAAAGTCCTTTTTAGTTTTACAATTTGTTTCATGTATGTTTTAGATGGAAGGATGTGTTTTATTTTGCATTTTTACGGCGAATAAATAGTAACATACCGATTAGGAATGTTGAAAGTCCCATTAAAATAGATGCAGGATAATGTGTTGCCGTATTAGGTAACTTATCGCCTTGTTTTTTCTCATTATCTTTTACATTGCCACCTTGAGAACCGTTGCCCCCCTGAGAACTGCTATCGCCTTTAATACGGTTACCGCCCTGAGAGCCATTACCGCCAGGGCCATTACTGCCAGAGCCATTGCCACCAGAACCATTGCCACCAGAACCGTTACCGCCCGAACCGTTGCCACCAGAGCCATTGCCACCAGAACCATTACCGCCAGAGCCATTGCCACCAGAACCATTACCGCCAGAGCCATTGCCACCAGAACCATTGCCATCAGAGCCACTACCACCAGAGCCGTTGTCACCAGAGCCACTGCCACCAGAACCACTGCCACCCGAACCGTTGCCGCCCGAACCGTTGCCACCAGAACCGTTGCCACCAGAGCCATTGCCACCCGAACCGTTGCCGCCCGAACCGTTGCCACCAGAACCGTTGCCACCAGAGCCGTTGCCGCCAGAACCGTTGCCACCAGAGCCGTTGCCACCAGAGCCGTTGCCACCCGAACCGTTGTCACCAGAACCACTGCCATCAGAACCGTTGCCGCCGGAGCCACTGCCGCCAGAGCCATTGCCACCAGAGCCGTTGCCGCCCGAACCGTTGCCACCAGAGCCGTTGCCACCCGAACCGTTGCCATCAGAACCGTTGCCGCCGGAGCCATTGCCACCCGAACCACTGCCATCAGAACCGTTGCCGCCGGAGCCATTGCCACCAGAACCACTATCGTCCTGAGAGCCACCGTTTCCTGGTGGTTTATTATTATCTTTTGAGTTACCCTCTGCTAAATGATTGTTATTTTGTACAATTGCGTTTGTTGCTGGAGAGAAGTTTTCTGTTGCTGCATTACCGATATTTAAACCGCTAAAAAAAGATAAAGAGAGTGTTGATGCTAAAATGAAGATTTTCGTCATTGTTTTCCTCCTAAGAAATTAATATTCCATCTAAAATACATCCCTTTGTAATATTTCTTAGGAAAAAGAGTTTTATGCAAAAAAAACTATATATAGAAAAAGGTGGTGTATTTCTGAAGAGAGAAAAGAGTTAGTGTAAATTCTTTATAATAGTAGAGTGGTGGGAATTTTACACTCATTACAGTAGAGGAAGTGACAGCAGATGAAAGAATATATTGCATTTGATATTGGTGGTACACAAATTAAATATGGAATTGTTTCAGAAACAGGAACAGTACTAAAGCATAAAACAGTTTCAACAGAAATTCATTTGGGTGGGGAACAAATCATTCAAAAACTTATTCTTCTATCCCGAAAATTAATGAATGAACATATGATTTCAGGAATTGGCATTAGTACTGCGGGAATTGTTAATATTCATGAAGGAGTTGTAACGGGAGGGGCGGAGCATATTCCGAACTACGCGACTATTCCTATTATTGATAGATTGCAAGGGGTATTACAAGTTCCTGTGTCCGTTGAAAACGATGTGAATTGCGCAGCTTTGGGTGAGAAGTGGAAAGATATTGGAAACGGAAAAAGAAATTTTATTATGCTTACTCTTGGAACTGGTATTGGAGGGGCGATTTTTATAGATGGAGAGTTATACAGAGGGCATTCTTTTAGTGCTGGTGAATGGGGAAATATGTTAATAGAAGGAAAGCCGTTTGAAGAGATCGCTTCCATTTCAGGGTTAATTCGTCTTGTGCGAAAATATAAAGGTGAAAGTGATTGGAATGGAAAAACGATTTTCGAACTGTATGATAAAGGGGATAGAGAAGTTACGCAAGCGGTTGAGGTTTTCTTTAAACATTTAGCGATTGGAATTAGTAATCTTGCTTATATTTTTAATCCAGAAATTATTGTTATAGGTGGAGGAATTACTGATAGAGGAAATCAGTTCTTAAAAGAAGTAAAAGAAGAGGTAGAAAAATATTTAAATAAAGAGATTTATAGTAATTGTGAGATTGAACTTGCACAAAACGGTAATTGCGCAGGAATGATTGGTGCTATTTACCACTTCTTACATCATCATAAGTAAATTATATGAATGTTTTCATATAACTGAGAATTTATCCTTTTTATCACTAGGTAAATAATGCTACAATATAAGGGAAGAATACAATATTTTCCGCCTTGGAAAATGCTTTGTAGAAAGGAAGAAACTGCATGCCTATTATTTTAGAAAAAGGTCAAAAGATCGATTTAACGAAAGGACAACCAAAAGTAGCAAAACTACAGGTTGGCTTAGGCTGGGATCCAATTGGGCAATCAGGTGGGTTTCTGTCTTCATTATTTGGAAGTAAACCAACTGTAGATTGTGATGCATCTGTTGTTATGTTAGAAGGGGATCGTTTTTTAAACAAAAACGATTTAGTTTACTTCGGAAACAAACTTTCTACTTGTGGTAGTATTATTCATTCAGGAGATAATTTAACAGGTGAAGGCGCTGGTGACGACGAAATAATTTTCGTAGAATTACATAAAGTTCCGAGCCGTATTAATCGTTTAGTATTCGTTGTAAATATTTATGACTGTGTAAATCGTCGTCAAGATTTCGGGATGATTCGTAATGCGTATATTCGTATTCAAAACCCGCAAACTGGTGAAGAATTAGCACGCTATAATTTATCGGATAATTATGCTGGCAAAACGACTCTAATTGCAGGTGAAATGTATCGCCACGGAAGTGAATGGAAGTTTTCAGCTGTTGGAGAAGGCACACAAGATAAAAACTTAAGTGAGATTGTATCACGTTATCAATAAAATAAACCGAGGAGGAATTGAATATGGCATCAATTTCATTGAAAAAAGGACAAAAGGTAGACTTAACAAAAACAAATCCGGGTCTTTCAAAAGTTCTTGTAGGACTTGGTTGGGATACGAATCGTTATGACGGACAAAACGATTTCGATTTAGATGTTAGTATTTTCTTAGTAGGTGCGAATGGTAAAGTTTCAGGTGCAGAGGATTTCGTCTTTTATAATAACCCAAAAGGTGCGAATGGTGCTGTCGAGCATTTAGGAGATAACCGAACTGGAGCAGGTGAAGGCGATGACGAATCGATCAAAGTAGATTTGAAAAATGTACCTGCACATATCGAACGTATTTGTTTCACAATCACAATTTACGATGGAGAAGGTCGTAGCCAAAACTTTGGACAAGTTTCTAACTCTTTCGTACGTATTTTAGATGAAGAAAAGAATGCAGAGTTAATTCGTTACGATTTAGGAGAAGATTTCTCTATTGAAACAGCTGTTGTAGTAGGTGAACTATACCGTCATGCAGGTGACTGGAAGTTCAATGCAATCGGAAGTGGTTTCCAAGGTGGATTAGGTTCTCTATGTAATAACTTTGGTTTAGATGTAGAGTAATAGATTAATAAATCCATCAGTGAAACGTATGTTTACTGATGGATTTATTTTTAATAATTAAATTATAGAGGTGAATATAAATGGTTATTCAATTGCAAAAAGGACAGAAGATTGATTTAGGTAAGACAAGCCCAGGTTTAACGAAAGCGGTAATTGGTCTTGGGTGGGATATTAAATCTTATGATGGTGGATCAGATTTCGATTTAGATGCATCAGCATTCCTATTAGATGCGAACGGAAAATGTACGAAGGAAACTGATTTTATTTTCTATAATAATTTACAGTCTCCTTGTGGATCTGTTCTGCATACAGGAGATAACCGCACAGGTGAAGGTGAAGGCGATGATGAACAACTTGTTGTAGACTTGAAGAAAGTTCCGGCAGATGTACACAGAATTGCTATTACAGTTACAATTTATGATGGAGAAGGCCGTAATCAAAACTTTGGACAGGTTGGAAACGCATTTGTTCGTTTAGCAAATGAAGAAACGAATGAAGAAGTTCTTCGTTTTGATTTAGGGGAAGATTTCTCCATCGAAACAGCAGTTGTCTTTTGTGAATTATACCGTCATAATGGACAGTGGAAGTTTAATGCAGTAGGAAGTGGTTTCCAAGGTGGATTAGGTGCGCTTGTAAGAGCGTATGGCTTGGATGCATAGAAAGGAAACGATATTCGTTTCCTTTTTTTGACCTTTCTATAAATCTAGCAAAGAATAGGGGATAAAGGTAAGATGAGTATTTTGCAGGGAATCCTTGATACGTATGCTCAGTTTTTTGACTTGGACATGTGGATTAAAGTGTTGCAAGATCCAGTATCTTGGGGATTAATAGGTACACTTGTTGTACTTGAAGGGTTGTTATCTGCTGATAACGCACTTGTATTAGCGGTAATGGTAAAACACCTTCCGGAAGAAAAGCGTAAAAAAGCATTATTCTATGGACTTATTGGAGCTTATGTATTCCGTTTTATTGCGATTGGAATTGGAATGTTCTTAATTAAATTAGCGTGGGTAAAAGTGTTAGGTGCCCTTTACTTAGCTTGGCTTTCAGTTAAATACTTCATTGATAAAAGAAAAGGTAATGCAGAAGAAGAGGAAGCTCATGGTATGAACCAAAATAGTATTCTCTTCAGAATGTTTGGTGTCTTCTGGGGAACAGTTGCGATGGTTGAATTAATGGATATCGCGTTCTCTGTAGATAGCGTACTTGCTGCATTTGGTGTATCAAATGAAGTTTGGATTCTATTATTAGGTGGAATGCTCGGTATTTTAATGATGCGCGGTATCGCTGGTGTATTCTTAAAGTTGCTAGAGCGTATTCCAGAACTTGAAACGACAGCATATATTTTAATCTTAATTATCGCAGCAAAAATGTTATTATCTGTAATTGATATTCATATTAGTCATACACTGTTCTTCATTATTTTAGTTGTAGCATTTGGAGCAACATTTATAATTCACTACATGAAGAATTCTGGACAAGCTAAAGAAGAAGTTGCAGCTACTAAAGAAGACAATAAATAATTGAAATGGGTTTGCTCGTTTTACGAGCGCCCATTTTTTATAACCAAAAATAGTTTATAATAGAAGGAAGACTTAGAAAAAGTAAATGTTTTTGGAGGTGAACTGTTGTGTTTTCACGTTTTACACTTCAACCATATGCATTAAAAGATGAATCAGATTTAAAGCAATTTGAAACACTTTTAGAAAAACGTCCACAATACGAACTGACAGAGAATGAGATGAAATTTAGTTATATAGCATGTCGAATCCTGGGTGTTCCTAATGATGTAGATGAATATTTTAATGAGTTGTTTGATTATAGTGAAGTGAAAGGGATCGAAGTTTTACACGAACAAAATTTAAACAAAGTGATTGATTCGGAAAAGCTTCGTCACATTCAAGAAGTGTTCGGATTACATCAAGAAGCACCAAATGGTCTAACAGTAAATAGGTTAGTGGCGCACTTATCTGGGAAACAACTTTTGCCGAAAGTAGACAATCCTGATTTACAGCATTATATACATACGACGTTTATTTCTGTATTGAAATTATATGAGAAACAACATAATCAATCTTTAAAGACAGAAGGATTCCGTCGTTTCTTAATCGACATGATTAAATTAAGTGAAAATTACGTAGCGAAATGGTTCTCTACGCTTAACTATAAGAAACAAATGCCGCGCATTATTTGGTACGGTGATGCACAGGAAAGCCGTATATATTTCTTATACTTCCTTATTATGCTCGGCTGCGATGTACTTTATTATCATCCAGAAGGAAAAGATGGATTTGAGAATGTTGATGAGGAAGGAAGAAGTTTTGTTGTGTCTCATCCAGGTCGCATTTCTCTTGAGCCATTTCCAGATCGCCGCCGCGAACGTGTTGCAACAGTAGCGTATCAAGCTTCAAAAGAAATTGAGCAAGTACTTCACCACGATAATTCACTGCTGTACAAGCCGTGGCAATTTCGTTCGTATACACCTGTAGCTCGTACGCTCAAAACAACATATGATGAACTCTTTTTAATTACGAAAGAAAAGGCATTTGTACGTCCGACGTTCTTTGTTGAGAATAAACACATTTATATCCCTTCTTTATTTGCGAAAATATCAGGTGTTTCAAAAAATGATAAAGAATATTTTCAGCGATTAAAGGCTGTTACATCATTTGATAACAGTTTATTAATTAATACATTCCCGTTTACGAAAGAACAAAAAGCAAATTTTCAATATCATTACCGAGATGCTTTAGACCGCGGGGGGAAATTACATCCAGATTTAATTATGAACAGTCATTGGTGGCCACATAAACGATTGCCAGAAGGATTACAACATGGTATTGCAGAGGCGATCATTCATGCGTGCGAAAGTGAAATGTGTAAACCCATTGGGAAAGAGACGAAACAAGATGTAGCGCTGTATGTTTTCGCACAACTTTCTCAAATACCGCCGAATATTTTAGAGCAACTTGAGAAATTTGATTACTCGCAAGAAGTACCGAAAATTGTTATATTTAATAATGAGAAGAGCGGAGAATTAAGCCGTTCGGATGCTGTTTTATTATTATTTTTAAATCAAATTGGAGTAGATGTATTCCACTTTAATCCAACGGGGAGAAATGATATTGAACCGTATATTGAAGCAGGAGCATTTGATTCCCATTGGCTTGAAGAAGTTAATTTCGACCTTGAGTTTCATGGTTCATCAGCCTATAAAAATTTATCACAAACAATAAAAGGACTATTTCGTCCATTTTTATAAGGAAAGGGAGAATACCATATGAATAACCCAGTCATGCTAGATTCGAAAACAGAATTAAATGAGCAAACGGCACAGGATGTTCGTTTACAACTTAGACAAGATGCAGAAGTACAACGTATTTATAATGCAGTAGATATTAAAGATCAGTTAGAATTAATCGAGCTTGGAAAAGAACCATCTATGGAAATTTCACGTTTCGCTGATCAAATTTTACATACAATGTCTTTATCAAAAATAGAAGACTCTGGAGAATTATTAAAACAGCTTGGTAAGATTATGGATAGATTTGATAGTAAAGACTTTGCGGAAGAGAAAAGTGGTTTCTTCTCACGTATGTTCAAAAAAGCTGATAAAATGATTGAACAGATCTTTAGTAAGTACCAAACAATGGGTCGCGAAATGGATAAAGTATATGTAGAAATTACAAAGTATCAAGATGAAATGAAAAAATCAATCGGTACGTTAGATGGTTTATATGAGCAAAATTTAAAATATTATTTAGACTTAGAAAAGTATGTAGTAGCAGGTGAAATGTTATTAGAGCGTTTAAATACAGAGTTAGTTCCAATGTACGAAGAGCGTGTGCGTAACAATGACCAATTAGCAGGTATTGAATTAGAATCACTGAAAAACTCTGTTGAAATTTTAGAGCAGCGTATTGATGATTTAGAAAAAGCACGTATGGTTGCGCTACTAACAGCACCACAAATTCGTATGGTTCAACGTGGTAATAATAAATTAATTGGTAAAATCAATACAGCATTTATTACAACGATTCCTATCTTTAAAAATGGTATCATTCAAGCGGTAAATGCGAAACGTCAAAAACTTGTTGCAGATTCTATGGCTGAACTGGATCGCCGTACCAATGAATTACTTAAGAAAAATGCACAAAATATCGCAACGCAAAGTGTGGAAGTGGCGAGATTATCAGGTTCTTCTAGTATTAAGATGGAAACACTTGAGGAAACTTGGAATATTATTTCAAGAGGTATGCAAGAAACACAACAAATTGAAGAACAAAATAAACGTGAGCGTGAAGAAGGCCGCAAACGTATGGCTACATTAACAGAGAACATTAAAAAAGAATTACAAGGATAAAGTGAAACTTTAATCAGTGGGGACATCTCACGCAAATAGTGAAATAAATGAAAAGGCAATGAGGAATAATCCTCATTGCCTTTTAGCTTCTCTTCACTAATTTAATGATCTCATTCACAACAAGCGGAATGATACTTAATAAGAGAACAAATCCCCAATCCCGCATCGTTAATGCATGCACACCGAATATATTTGCAAGAGGTGGGATGGAGATGATACAAACTTGCATAAGAACACCGATAAGAAGGGAGAAAACTAAATATTTATTTGTAAAAATCCCAACTGAAAAAATGGATTTCGTTCTTGAACGCAAGTTAAATGAATGAACGAGCTGTGAAAAACTAAGAACGACAAATGCCATCGTTTGAGCATGTAATAGAGCATCCTCATCAATTCGCTCTGGGAAAAGAGGGAATAAATTTGTATCTCCAGTATAGAATTTTGCTCCGGCGATAAAGGCTATTAGCGTTAAAAGTCCAATGACAGCTCCATTGAAAATAAGAAAAGGAACGCTACCACTAAATAAACTTTCTTTCGCATGTCGTGGTTTTTCCTTCATCACATCTGGATCTTCAGGATCAACCCCAAGTGATAATGCAGGCAGTGTATCTGTAATTAAATTCACCCACAAAATATGAATAGGTCGTAGTGGTGTTGCCCATCCGAGTAAAATGGCTAAAAATAAAGCGATAATTTCTCCGAAATTACAAGAGAGTAGGAATAGAATTGATTTTTTTATGTTACGATAAATATTTCTACCTTCCTCAACAGCTTTCACGATAGATGAGAAATTATCATCTGTTAACACTACATCTGCTGCTCCTTTTGCAACGTCTGTTCCTGTAATGCCCATCGCTACGCCAACATCTGCTTGTTTTAAAGATGGAGCGTCATTGACGCCATCACCAGTCATAGAAACAATATTTCCTTTTGCTCGTAATGCCTTTACAATTTTCACTTTATGTTCTGGAGAGACCCTGGCGAATACATTTAAGTGATTAATTTTGCTTGCTAGCTCTGTAGCTGAAATGCTATCTAATTCAGTTCCAATCATAATTTCAGATATTTCTGTAGCAATGCCAAGTTCTTTGGCGATTGCAAAAGCGGTATCTTTATGGTCACCAGTAATCATAACTGTGCGAATACCGGCTTTTTTACATTCTGTAATGGAATCTTTTACTTCAGTTCGCGGTGGATCAATCATACCGACAAGACCAATAAAGATGAGGTTTTCTTCAAGATGATTTACATCCAC
Source organism: Bacillus cereus (assembly GCF_007678085.1). GTDB lineage: Bacteria > Bacillota > Bacilli > Bacillales > Bacillaceae_G > Bacillus_A > Bacillus_A cereus_BE. Next base: position 141,157 of record NZ_VEDW01000006.1, read on the forward strand.
ATCGCTTGAATTGTATTGTTTAAATGCGAATGAAAGTACCCTTAAAGCTTCTCGAGACATTGATCCGGTAGCTTCTAATATTTGATTTTTATCAGCCTCTGTTAGACCCTCGATTTTACCGTTTTTAAATATGTGGGTACATCGAGGTAAGAGTTTATCGATAGCACCTTTCGTCATGCTATAGTAGCTTTCATCGTATGTATGCACGGTTGACATCATTTTACGATCTGAATCGAAAGGCATCTCGTTAACGCGCTCATGTATCTTTTCTAAATGGTCTTTTTGCATGTTAAAAGTGCTTCCAGCAACGAGAAGAGCAATTTCAGTCGGGTCTCCGGTTTGTGATTCGTTATTGTAAGACGCATCGTTACATAGCACCATATTTTCTAGCAATAGACGTTGGGCATCATTATTTACATTTAAATTTTCTAATTGATCGTATGTGTTATCACTATAAAAGTGAGTAACGGTCATTTTATTTTGCGTTAACGTACCTGTTTTATCGGAACAAATAATTGTGACAGAACCGAGAGCTTCGACAGCTGGTAGTTTACGAATGATAACATTTTGTTTAATCATACGTTGCACACCAATTGCAAGAACGATGGAAACGATAGCTGGCAAGCCTTCTGGAATAGCTGCAACGGCTAAACTAATAGCAGTCATAAACATTTCTAACGTATCTCGGCCTTGTAAAAAACCGATGAGAAACATAACGATACAAATAGCAACAGCGACAAAGCCTAAATACTTTCCGACTTGTGCTAAGCTTTTTTGAAGTGGTGTCATATCATCGTCTGCTTCATGTAAAAGAGTAGCAATCTTACCAATTTGTGAGCTCATTCCAGTTTCAACAGCAACACCGACGCCTCGTCCGTATGTAACAAGAGTAGACATAAAGGCCATATTCTTTTGATCGCCTAGTGGTACTTGTTCATCACTTTGCATGGAAGGATGGTAGATTGCGTCTTTATCAACAGGGACAGATTCACCAGTTAGAGCAGATTCTTCAACTTTTAAATTTGCGGTTTCGATCAGGCGTAAATCGCATGGGATATACCGTCCGGCGTCGAGCATAACGATATCACCGGGAACGACGTGCTCAGATGGAATTTCTTTTAGTTCACCATTTCGCTTGACGATAGCTTTAGGTGTCGCCATCTTTTTCAATGCTTCTAAAGCTTGTTCTGCTTTTGATTCTTGGACGACGCCAATAACAGCGTTTAAAACTACAACGAGCGCGATAATACTTGCATCAGCCCATTCACCTACAAAGGCAGAAATAAGGGCAGCAATAATAAGGACATATACGAGGACGTCATTAATTTGGGCGAAAATACGCTGCCATAAGGTGCGTTTTTGTTTTGTAGCTAATTCATTGGAGCCGTATTGCTTTAAACGTTCACTTACAATTTCATCTGTTAAACCGTGTTGTTCGTTTGTTTCTAGGTCGATTAATGTTTGATCTTTCGTCTTACTGTACCAATTGCTCATAAGTAAGCACCTCCAGTAAAAACAATTAGCAATGGTAGTGTTGCTATTATTTGTGAGTAGTATGTATGGAGAAAAAATCTAAGGTGAGGTTCTACTTCTATTGTACAGTATTTTACAGTTGGGTGAGGAAAAGGGAAGAGTTGTCATGAATTTGTTGGAAATAAAAAAGAGCCCCATAAGCGAGGCTTTTTTTACTTTTTAATTAATGTACCTAATTCTTCTGTAATAGCTTGCATTTCACTGATGCTGAATGTTTCACGTTTCATAACATGATCATAAATGTCACGTAAGTCTTCGTACATTTCTTCATTAAAGCTAGCAGCTCTCATCGCTCCAGCATTAACCATACGTAATTTTTCTTTAATAGCTTCGACCATATATTCAACGTTTTCTTCTGACTTTACGGATAAATCCACCGAAGTGTCCCCCTTTAAAATAACATAAGGCTATCTTAACATTTTTTATCATTTTCGTTAATGAATCTTTTCAATCCTATTAAATTAGTAGGGATTTCCTTTATATTTAATAATTGGTTGTTTATACTATAAGTATATATAAAGAAATGCACCAAGAAGGGAAGAAACAAAAATATGGTTCAAGTATTGTTTGTTTGTCTTGGGAACATTTGCCGTTCTCCGATGGCAGAAGCGATTTTTCGAGATCTTGTCGTAAAAGAGGGACTCGAAGAGAAAATTGTCATTGATTCTGCAGGAACTGGAGATTGGCATATTGGCCATCCGCCACATAAAGGAACACAAAAAATTTTAAAAGAAAATGCAGTCACTTTTGAAGGAATTAAAGCAAGGCAAGTAGAAAAAGAAGACTTAACAAAGTTTGATTATATTATTGCCATGGACAACAAGAATATAGCAGATTTAAAAAGTTTAGGTAAAGCTGGAGGCTATATTGGTAGACTGTCCGATTTTGTTCCAGACGGTGGCTGGACAGACGTTCCCGACCCTTACTATACAGGGAATTTCCAAGAAGTATATGACCTTGTAACAGAAGGGTGTGCAAAGCTATTAGCTTTCATTCGAAATGAACAAGGAATATGAGGAAGCTTAGAAAGAAATACTTTCTAACATAAGAAATGAAAGGGTGAAGGAATATGGCAAAGAAAAATAATATTGCTCGAAACATTGCGATTGGCGTAGCTGCAGGTGTAGCTGTATCTATGTTAAAGAAGGAAAACCGTGAAAAAGTAAAAAATACTGCGGAAAAAGCAAAAACAAAGATGATTGAAATCGGTGAGAATGCAAAAATCAAAGAAAAAGTGCAAACTGTTACAGATAAAGGACGCGAACTCGCTGACTTTAATGTAGTAAAAGCGAAGGTAGCAGAAATTAAAAAATTGACGCCGTCTGTTGTAGAGACGTTAAAAGAAACGAAAGAAATTTTTAGTAAGAAAAAGGTTGAGCCAACAGAGAAGCCAGAAACGATTGAAATTCAAGCTGTATCTACAAAGGTAGATGAGCTGAAAGCAGAGGAAGAGCCAGTAGTTGCTGAAGATGGCGGTATGAAAGAAGCGCGTGAACTATTTATGAAAGACTCCAATGTAGAGGAAAAAAAAACTGAAGCGTACATTGAGTTGAAGCAAGATAAAGAAGAGAAGAAAAGCGTTTAAACATATATGAGAAAAATTTTAGAAAAGGTGAGGAGACATCGTACTTATTCGTTTGGTAAAGACTTATATGACCGAACGATGCGCGATGATGTAGCGGGCTTGGCAGCACAGCTCGCTTATTTCTTCTTGCTTGCAATTTTTCCTGGGCTCGTTTTCTTAATTACGCTTCTTGGATTTATTCCCATTCAAACAGAGGATGTGCTTAGTTTATTAGAGGTTTATGTACCAGATGATGCAATGAACTTAATTGAGGTAAATGTAGATAAAGTTGTAAATCAGCAAAATGGTGGTTTATTATCATTTGGTTTATTATCCATGTTATGGTTTGCCTCAAATGGTGTTAATGCGGTTATGAATGCTTTTAACCGCGCCTATGACGTGAAAGAAACACGTTCTTTTATTACAACAAGAGCGTTATCAATTGTGTTTACATTAGCTATCATTTTTATGATTGTCTTTGCTTTAATTGTCCCGGTATTCGGACAAGTTATTGGAGCAGCGGTGTTTAAAGCACTCGGTTTATCAGATAGTTTCTCTTTCGTATGGAGCATTACACGATTAGTAGCGAGTTTTTTCGTACTATTTGCCTTGTTTAGTTTCTTATATACATTTGCACCAGACCGAAAGTTAAAAAGAAGAGAAGTCATTTCAGGGGCGTTATTTGCTACTGTAGGATGGATTGTGGTATCGTACTCATTCGCTTATTATGTAGATAAGTTTGCGAATTACGCCAATACATATGGTGGTCTCGGTGGTATCATTATTTTAATGTTATGGTTCTACTTAACTGGATGGGTAATTTTACTTGGCGGTGAAATTAATGGTTTACTCCATCATTATAGAACGGGTGACAATAATTCCCGTAATGAAAAATGACCTCTTGTTCCATAATAATAGGGAACAGGGGGGATATTTCATGAGTAATAATAAAAAGAATCACAACAATAAAAATAACAATAAACAAAAGAGCAGTTCGCATCCAAAGCATAAAACGAGTAGTAGTGCGAACGGGCATAATAGCTATCACTAAAATAAAAACGGGTCCTCTATGAGGGACCCGTTTTTATCCCGCTTTAATGGGCAGTAAGCCCCCCACCTCAAAATTCAGCGAAAGCAAAGAAGTTAGGTGGGGGATCAACTGCCCATAAAAGTCCGATTGGTGAGGGCTGATAATGAGTGGGGGATGAAGAACCCCCCCCCACTCATTAAAGTTTCACTTTATTTGTTTCCTTTTAATAATCGTAAGCCATTCAAAATGACAAGAATCGTACTTCCTTCATGCCCAATAACACCGAATGGAAGAGCTAAAAATTGCAAGAAGTTTGAACAAATCAGCATTGCAATTACAGCTAGTGAAAAGATTACGTTTTGCTTTACAATGCGGTTCATTCGTTTTGATAAACGGATTGCTTGGGAAAGTCGAGATAATTCGTTCTTCATAAGTACAACGTCTGCAGTTTCTAAAGCTACGTCTGTTCCTTCCCCCATTGCTACACCAATGCTAGCAGTAGCGAGTGCAGGGGCATCATTTATACCATCTCCGACCATTGCTACTGTCCCGTATTTTTCTTTTAGCTTTTTAATCGTTTCAACCTTTGTTTCGGGTAAGCATGATGCGTAATATTCTTTTATATTACTTTCAGAGGCAATAGCTTTTGCTGTTTCTTCATTATCTCCAGTAATCATAATTGCCTCGACACCGATGCTTTGTAATTCGCGAATAGCAGCTATTGTTTCTTGGCGAAGTGTGTCTTTTAAAGCGATAAGTCCAAGAATACCTTCTTCATCACTAATATAAACGACAGTTTTACCTTCTTTTTCAAGTGAGGCAGAAATACCATTATGGAATGTCTTTGTTTCTTCACCGATAAAATCAGCTTTACCTATTTTATAAGCTTTGCTTTCGAATATTCCTTTTAGCCCAAAACCAGTTACATCTTCAACCTTTTCTGGTTTTTGTAATGTAATGTCATACGCATGTTGTGCATATTTAACGATAGATTCAGCTAAAGGGTGTGTAGAGTGACTTTCAATTGCTGCTGTAATAGAAAGTACTTCTTTTTCTGTCATATTTTCTCGAACATATACATCTGTTACGGTAGGTTTTCCCTGTGTTAATGTTCCTGTTTTATCAAAGGCAATTGCTTTTACAGAAGCGAGGCGTTCTAAATGTATGCCACCTTTAAAAAGAATTCCGTTTCTTGCGCCGTTAGAAATAGCAGATAATGTTGCTGGTGTAATGGCAGCAACGAGTGCGCAAGGAGATGCGACTACAAGTAAGATCATAGCGCGATAAAACGTTTCATTCCAGCTCCAGTCAAGTAAGAAATGAGGGACGAACATCATAAGCGCAACAACGAGTAGTACACCTTTTACGTATGTTCCTTCAAACTTTTCGATGAATAGTTGTGATGGTGATTTTTCACTTTGTGCACTTTGGACGAGACGGATAATTTTTTTGAATAATGTTTGATCGCTCGGCTTCGTAATGTTAACTTCGATAGCACCGCGTAAATTTACAGTACCAGCAAATACTTCATCACCGAATTTTTTCTCATTCGGAATAGGTTCCCCTGTAATAGCAGCTTCATCGATATTTGTTTCACCGTTATGAATCGTACCGTCAGCAGGAACACGCTCACCTGGCTTAATTAAAATAATGTCGTTAATTTGTAATCGTCCAACAGGAACACGTTCTTCAGTTCCATTTGAAATACGTAATGCTTCTTCAGGTTGTAGATCAAGAAGCGCTGAAATTTCTTTTTGACTTTTACTTAATGTATAAGATTCCATCGCACCGCTTAGTGCGAAGATAAAGATTAAAATTGCACCTTCTGCCCAGTAGCCAATGAGTGCAGCACCGATAGCAGCAAAGAGCATAAGCATTTCGACATTTAGCTCTTTCTCTTCAATTGTATCTTCAATACCTTCTTTCGCTTTTGCATATCCACCAACTATATAAGCAAGGATATAGCTAGTAATGCCTACATTCATTGCGTCGTTCTTTGTGAATAACCAACCAGCTAAAATGAAAATACCAGATGCAATTGCAAATATAAGTTCATAATGTTTCTTTAATGTGTCCCATAAAGAGGGATGAGAAATAGACTTTTGTACTTGTAATGTTTTTACTTCTGAGTTCATTACTACTCGCTCCTTCCGAATTCTTATTGAGAAAAAGAATCAAAATCGAAACCCCTATAAAACGACGAAAGCTGCCATCCATATTGGATAGCAGCATTTCTGTTGAATCTGATTTTAATAGTTATTATGTTGTAATTATTCTATAGTATAGCATATGTTTTCGTTAGATGATATGTTTTTGTTTGCGTATAAACTGAAAACTTGTGTTTTCACAATTCCTTTGGTATATATGAATATTGTTCATAAAAAGATCGGAAAGGAAGACAACAAGTGAAGACAGAGAAATTTTTTACCCATCCGATTGGCGTACTAATTGCTGCAATAGTAGCGACTTTTTTATGGGGGAGCGCATTCCCATTTATTAAATTAAGTTATGCTGAACTTGGAATTCAGCCACAAGAAGTTGGAGAGCAAATATTATTTGCTGGTTATCGTTTCTTTTTATCTGGAGTCATGCTCTTATTATTCTTTAAAGTGTTAGGAAAAGATATGAGCTTCAAAAAAGGAACGGGGAAGCAGTTAGTACAAATTGGTTTATTTCAAACATTTCTTCAATATATATGTTTTTATATTGGAATGAGTTATAGTTCTGGTATTGAAGGAGCTATCATTTCAGGAACATCATCATTCTTTCAAATTTTACTCGCACACTTTTTATATAAAGATGATGCTCTCAACATGAGAAAAATGATTGGGGTCTCTATCGGTTTTTGTGGTGTCATTTTAGTAAATGTACCGAGTGATGGTAGTTTGTCATTCCATTTCGGGATCGGTAGTTTATTACTTCTTAGTGCAGCAATGTTGTATTCATATGGAAACATATTGGCGAAAGAAGGTAGTAAAACATTAGATGTTGGCTATATGACAGCATACCAAATGATTTTTGGTTCTATCGGGTTATTATGTATAGGGACTTTGCAAGTTGGAGTTATGCCATTTACATTTAGTGTACATGCAATATTTATGCTTATGTACTTATCTTTCTTATCCGCAGCAGGATTTTGCATTTGGAATACAATTATGAAGTACAACAAAGTTGGAAAAGTATCAATGTATATGTTCTTTATACCTGTATTTGGTGTGTTATTATCGAGCATGATTTTAGGAGAAGCAATTCATTCATTCGTACTATTCGGTTTAGCATGTGTAGCTGCGGGAATTATCGTGGTGAATCGGACACCAGCTAAGCAAAAAATAGAGCAAGAAAAACAAGTAGCATAGACAACGAGAAAACGATTACAATGGAAGAACAGTACTGTTCTTCTTTTTTTATGTAGAAAAAGGATAATAGACTAGGTGTAACGAAAAAGGATACAAAAAGCATTTATTGAGGAGAACATGTTATGAATCTACTTTACATGGTGTTAATTGGACAAATCATTCTTTTTTTAATTGGTGCAATGTACGCAATAGGACAGACAAAAAAGACAAGAAAGGATATGCCGTTACCGTTAGCGGTGCGTCTTATTCTTAGTTTTTCGTTAACAGCAAGTGCAATTTGGATATGGTTACAAGATCCATCAGTGGAGTATAGTACGTGGGTTGCACTAGGTATGACGTTATCAACTGTAGGAGATTTATTTATGGCAGGTTTGATTCCAATTGGTCACAGGTTAATTGGAGGGATGATTACTTTCGCTCTTGCACATTGTTTTTATGTAAAAGCATTTTTGCAAACAGGCATCTCATGGAATGGTTTTTGGATTGGTTTACTCGTATACGGACTCTTTCTCATTATAGGATGGTTCTTTTTTATACGAAATGATAAACAAGATAAATTATTTACGATAGGAGCTCTAATTTACGGACTGTGGGTTGGAGGAATGGCTTGCTTTGCATTCGCCTTATACTATGAGAATACAGGAATATGGTGGATACCGGCTTTTGGTGGTTTACTATTTGTGATTTCTGATTTTATTATAGGCGTGACAGATATTGGAGGGCGCAAATTAAAGTATGAACCACTTTGGATTTGGCTTACATATGTAGCGGCTCAAATGTGTATTGTATATGTGGGAATATAAAAAGATACTCTCAAAAATAGTGGATAGACTATTTTGAGAGTATCTTTTTTTGTTACTATGCTACGATGTTTTTTTGTTGTAGAGCAGAAAGGCTATATTCATCAGCTGCTTTATAACCTTGAGCTAATAAATCATTAATGTAAAGCTTGTTGTAAATAAAGCAGAAGACTAGGTTAGAGAATCCGAACGTAAACATGCTAGCAATTAAAATAATTAAAAACCATTTCCAATCTCCACGGAATATAGCAGGGAAGAAACCAAAGAAAAATACAGTCCAACTAAAACCAATTTTTGCTTGTTTAATTTGGCCGGTATTTTCATTTTTAAGCATAACTTTCATAGAAAAAGTCCTCCTAAGTAAATAAAAATATAAATAACAAATGCAAGATATAGTATATCAAAATAATACATTTTTGAATATTATTATTTAAAAGTTTGTAATATTACAATTATACAATTCAGAATTTTATGGAAATTTTACAGTTGAAGTCTTTATAATAAAAGTAAAAAGATGATGAGATGGTGGAATGATGCAAAAGAAAAAACGTTTGCGTGAATTCTTTGGAACAATTGCAATTGCATGTTTGTTGGTGTTTTTGGCGAAAATTTTCGTGTTTTTTCCTACGACTGTAAAAGGAGCGTCCATGAAGCCAACGTTACAAGATGGGGATAAGGTGATTGTAAATAAGTTGGCAAAGCAATTTGAAAGTTATGGGAGAGAAGATATTATTGTTGTGAAGACGGATAATTTTTATGTGAAAAGGGTTATTGGTTTGCCTGGCGATGTCATTGAGGTGAGAAATGATCAATTATATGTGAATCATGAAGTGATAGAGGAAGCGTATTTGTATAGTAATAGAAAGCAAGCTGAAAAAAAACTTATGAATTTAACAGAGGACTTTGGACCGATTACAGTTCCTAAAAATAAGATTTTTGTTATGGGAGATAACCGTTTAATAAGTAGAGATAGTAGAAATGGTTTAGGACTTATTGATAGAGAAGATGTATTAGGAGAATTAGCAGCAATTTATTATCCATTTGAACATATGAAAATAATGAATTAAAGTAAAAAACCAAGCAAACTGAAATTTGCTTGGTTTTTTATGTTAAATCGTAGGAGACTCATTAAATTCATAGGCGTCTTCATTGTTTTTGTTTGTACTTAAAACGAATTTGTGCTGCAATAGTTGCAGTTTAAAGAATGCTAACGGATCGTGATAAGTTTCTGGGTTGCTTCTTAACGTTGCTAATGTTTGCTCGTCTTCCTGTATTTCAAGTTGAGCTGCTTCTACATTTTGTTTCAATATGCTAAGTGGATCTTTAAAGAACATCATGATATCCCGTTCTAATGCGCCTTCAAATACTTCAAATTGAAGGAAGAATTGTTTTGAGATTATTTGAGCAATTTCCGTATAATCTTCCGTTTCAATGTATTGTTTATATTTGTTTGCGAGCATAGATTGATTTTTTTGCATATTACCAAATAGTTTTCCCGCACTCTTTAAGAAAAATTGTGTCGGTGTAAAGCGTAATAAAATATTGATGTTCGATACTGTAATTCGATTTGTCATACGTACAACATCTCGATGCCAATCATCTAGTAATTTGAAATCACAAGGAAGTTTCATACGTTCTTCTTTATATAATTTATTAAACGTTTCACTCATTTCATCTAAATAAGATTGAGCTTGAATAAATTCATTATGCGCTGTTTCAATCCATTCTTGAATAAACCCAGTAAATTTAGGAAGAAGCACTTGCTGTACATGTTTTTGAATTCGTTCGTTCATCGCAGTATTTAATTCTTCATGAACTAATTTGAAATCACTATCTTCTTGAACAAGGTCAGAACAGCTCTGTAATAATTCAGGGATTTGAGAGTGGATATCTCGTGTGATTTCTTCTTTCGTTAAAAGATAAGATTCTGTAATAGAACGAATTTTATCTTTTTCAAGAGCAGTAAGGTTGTTAATAAATCCGTTTAGTTTTACAGAGATATGTTTATTCCAGCGTACTGATTTCACTAATGTATTTTCTAATTCCACACGTTCATTTACAAGGTATGCGATTGTCTTTTGAGTAAACCATATTAGTTTTTCTATACGTTCTTGTTCTATGTCGCGTTCTGCTAGATTAGAAAGAATAGACTCCGTCACGTCTCCAAGTTGCTGGCTACTCTCTTGTGAAGGAGAGTATGGGAAGAACTTTGCATTTGGGAAATGGACTTTAATCTTACTCATTAGTTTTTCATTATTGGCCGTATTATTTGTGTGTAATACGAAATGAATTTGTAAGTTTGGTACTTGTTCACGTAAATACAGTAATGTATCAAGCTCTTCACCGTGTAATGATGAAGCAGAATTCAATACGTAAATAAGGCTATCTGCTGCTTGTAAGTATTCAAAGTATGAGCTGTTTTTATCCACTTGTCCTTGAACAGATGGCGTAACAAGGAATGCAAATTTATTTTTTCTTAAAAATCTACTTGGTAACTTAATTTCTATACATTTTTTCTCAAGTTCTGACTCGGAAGGTGTAGCCATTATTTGATGGAATTCATCAAAGTTCGGTATATTGTGTACATCTAACGCAGTGAATTCTGTTATTTCAGTTTGGCTATCATCTTTAAATAGAATAGGAGTTGTTACAGTCTCAGTTAAGATGTTCTCCCCTAATATTGAATTGATGAATGATGATTTATCATGGTCACTAGTTCCCGCTATTAGTAATTGTGTAACATTTAAATCACACAGTTCATGAATGAGTAACGTAAATTGATGACTTAAATCTACGTCATTTTTTTCAGCCCATACAGCAATTGTTTCGAATAAATGAGAAACTGTTTCCATATTTACATTTGTTTCAGCTGTTGAATTAGAGAGTAGGGCTCCCGCACTTTTTACGAGTAATGACTCTAAAGTTGTAGGTGAAACTTCATTCCATGCTAACACTGCAGCAGAGACAAATAGGGCATCTTTTGCCTTCGTTAAACTAAACCAATTTGTTAATAAATCTGGTACAAGTCCTTGCATTTCATGCATGAAATGCTCACCAGTAATTAATTCAAAGTACGTATTTTGGTAGCGTTCAACAATTTCATGCCAATCGTCATTGTTGTCTGTTTCAATGTGTAAGAATAAATGATTTATTGTTTGAATCCAAGGTAGATGCAAGTTTTCATTTTGATAACTGTTCCAAAGCGCAATAACAAGTTCTTTAAATTGGACTTGATCAATTGCATATAAAGCTTTTAAAGATTCATAGAAATATTCTGGTTTGATTTGTTTCGTGAATCCTTGATTCACATAATTGATTAAAGTATCGAACCAGTGTAATGATTTTGTTCGAATTCCTTCTTGAACGGCAAGCTCGATGGCGTTATTCCAATCTTCTTGTTTTTCATAGAATGAGCGAGCAATTGCAGTAATATTTGGATAGTCAGGTTGAAATGCAACAGCCTCACTAATCGTCTTAAATGCTAGACCTAAACGATCTTGTTCGATGTAGAGAGAAAGAAGTTGTAAGGAAACTTCCATTGTAAGAGTTGTATCTTCCGTTTGGATAGATTGATAAATTTCTTCTGCTTTTGGCAAGAATCCTAGTTCAAAATAAGAATCTGCAATATTTTTGGTTGCCCAAAGTGCAAGTTCGTTATTTACTTTCTCCCATTTAAATATTGCTGCTTCAAAGTCTTTATTTTGGTAATAAAATTCACCTTGAGCAAAGCGTATATTAGAAATGTTGGAGAATTCGTTTGTAGATTCATTTATATATGCTTCACCGAGTACTTCCGATACTGGAGTAGAAGTTTCTTCTGTTAAAAATGTTTTATAGTAAACCTTTTGGATAAATTGATTTTCAATGGTCATGTTCGTTCCCCCTGTATAATTTAGAAAAATGATGTTGTATGTAAAGGGTGCATGTTCTTTTAATAGGTAGAAGTTGCATTATATCGACCAAACTATGTTTTTGCTAGGTATATCATTTTTCCTGAGAGTTAAACCGTTGCGAAAAGTAACTTTCCTTTATTGTAACAAAAAAACAAGCATATGAATTTTTATTTTTTAATCCAGCTATTTACGGATAATAAGACTAGTACTTCAAAAAGCGGTGAATACAAGGGAAGTAGGTGGGATTCGGGCGCACGATTAATGGTTCACTTTCTTCCTGCTAAAGGAATGGATAGAAGTAGAGTTCATTATAAAAACAATGTATAGTGAATATGTATACCATGTTTGTCTGAAAGATAGAAAGGGCACAATGTGGAATAACGATCGTGCATAGGATGTGTCTTCCGAATGGAACAACATATTGGCGAGTTAATCGCGCATTATGGGTATTTTGGAATTATTATAGCGTTGGCCGGTGGGATTGTTGGATTACCGATACCAGACGAGTTTTTATTGACCTTCGTTGGTTATAACGTTTCAAAAGGAGTTATGTCAGGAACTGCTGCTTTTTTAAGCGGGATGGCTGGTGCGATGTTAGGCATTACATTAAGCTACATATTAGGGTTAAAACTGGGACTCCCTGTTTTAAAAAAATATGGGCCGAAAATTAGAATTAAAGAACACCACATTGAAAAAACACATATTTTATTTGAAAAATATGGCCCATTTCTTTTAATGATTGGTTACTTTATCCCGGGAGTACGTCATTTAACAGCATATTTTGCTGGGATGTCGAATTTAACACTTTGGCGTTTTTGTTTGTATGCTTACGGTGGTGCGCTTATTTGGATAAGTGTTTTTATTGGACTTGGCTGGAAGTTAGGAGAGAAGTGGCGTTTCGTTGAGTATAGTCTACATCATTATGGAATATGGATTTTATTCATTTCAGTAGTTGTTACATGTATTGTATGGTTTTACATAAAGAAAAACCGCTAATAGCGGTTTTTTTAGCTGAAAGCAATAAATAATACACCAGCTGTAATAAAGACTACACCAACGCCAGTCATAAAGTTTAATTTTTCACCGAGTATAATCATCGCGAGAATGATAGAAAATACGACGCTTAATTTATCGACAGGAGCCACTTGTGAAACTTTCCCTGTTTTGAGGGCAAGAAAATAAAATAGCCATGACGAAGCACCTGCAACCCCACTTAATGTGATAAAGAGCAGTGCTTTTTTATTTAGTAGTACGTCGCCGATATTTTGAAATTTACCTTGTATAATAATAACGCCCACCATAAATAATGCCATAATAATAGAACGAACCGTTGTTGCAACATTGGCATCGATTCCATCTAAACCAATCTTTCCGAAAATAGATACAAGGGCAGCAGCAATTGCTGATAATAGTGCGAATAAGAGCCATGAACTCATAGTAAAATTCCTCCAATCTTACATTATTATACATGAAAATCATTCTCACGTATAAAGCGAAACTTTAATCAGTGGGATTTTACTGCCTCGTAAATAGCGGAATAAATAACGAAATAATCCCCACCTTATATTGTTAATAAGGTGGGGATTATTATACTACTCTGCAATTTCCTCATACAAAAAGTACGTTACATTATAAATATGTTCTACTTCATCGTCTGTCATAAATAATAATTCGTCACGCTCAATCCCTTTTTTCTTTTCAATAAACTCAATCATGTTTTTACGTTCTTCTCTTTTCATCAATTTTATTTCTCCTCTCAATCTGTTTTAATACAGTTTATTTAAGTTACTGCTATTATATAACAGAATCTTTAGAAAGTTCCACCTATTTTATTGTTTTTTTCAGAAGAACTTTTCGACAAAACAAGCCCACCTAAAGGGGGCTTGTTTTATTTTATAGTCGTAAAAACTCGGGCTCCGTCGTACCAGCACCATCGATGTAATAAATTGTGTCGGGATTGATTTTTATTAATACATAATTAGGGTCTTCAGGACCAAGTAACCAGCGCTTTAAGCTATTATTCCAAAACTTATTTTTTAATGTGGAGTCTTCCTCGATTGAAGCTAAGCCTTCAACTTCAATATAATCTTCATCTAATTTTTTTCCTTCTCGTCCAAGTAGTACATGGACATTTGGATTGTTTTCAATATCTGTTATCTTTTTTGATTTCCGATCTGTTGCAATATATAACACAAAATCTTCGTGGAAAAACATCATAAAGGCACTATGAGGTTTATTTTCACGTACAGTAGATAATACACCGGTTCGTTGACCACAAATAATAGTTTCAATTTTTTCTTTTAAATGCATGTTTTTAGCCTCTTTTCATACTTTGTAATTTTCTTCGTCTAAATAAAAATGAAGTATCTTTCATACTCTTTTCATCAACATGATTTTTTAAACGTAATTGTGATGAAATTGGACAAGTTAGGAGAAGAATAATAATAATATCGAGGAGAAATACATACGATGGAAGGATGAAAAGCATGTTTAATAAAATATTTCTTATAGTAGTGCTGATTGGGGTACCACTTTCTGTACTTGGAAAAACACTTCATTGGCCTCAAACAATTATGTTTGCTGTGTATTGCATTACGATTATCGCACTAGCGGGTTTTATGGGGAGAGCAACAGAAAGTTTGGCAATTGTATCTGGTCCTAGAATAGGCGGATTATTAAATGCTACTTTCGGTAATGCTGTTGAACTGATTATTTCGATTTTTGCACTTCAGGCGGGATTAATTGAAGTGGTGTTAGCCTCATTAACGGGTTCTGTACTTGGAAATTTATTATTAGTAGGAGGGCTATCCTTCTTTGTAGGAGGGCTTAAATACAAAAGACAAAGTTTTAATGTGTATGATGCAAGGCATAATTCAGCTTTATTAATCTTCGCTGTAGTAGTAGCTTTTGTTATTCCAGAGATTTTTTCAATGAACATGGACGCTGGAAAGACGTATCAATTAAGTATTGGTGTTTCAATTATTATGATTATTATGTACCTTGCTGCATTGCTATTTAAGTTAGTTACACACCGCGGTGTATATCAGCATAAAAGTGATGAAGTTGCTCATGAGGAAGAACCAGAGTGGTCGAAAGGTAAAGCACTACTCATCTTAGCGATAGCGACAATTGCGGTAGCTTATGTGTCAGAGGCGCTTGTGCATACGTTTGAAACAGTTGCAAAATCATTTGGTTGGTCAGAATTATTTATAGGGGTTATTATCGTTGCAATTGTTGGGAATGCAGCGGAACATGCGTCTGCAATTATTATGGCGTATAAAAATAAAGTAAATATTGCAGTTGAAATTGCAGTCGGTTCTACGTTACAAATTGCCATGTTTGTTGCTCCTGTCTTAGTACTGCTCTCTATGTTCTTCACGCAAAGGATGCCTTTAGTATTTACAATACCAGAACTTGTTTCTATGATTACAGCCGTTTTCTTAACGATTGCGATTTCAAATGATGGAGATACAAACTGGTTTGAAGGAGGTACGTTATTAGCGGCGTATGTCATTATGGGAATTGGTTTTTATTTATTATGAAAAATAGGCATAACAATTGTATTGAGAGAAAACAATAAACAAAGTAGTATATATACCTTTACGTAGGAAGGAGCCAGACAGGTGAAACGAGTATACAGCATATGTCTTTCAACTATGGTCTCGTTTATTCTATTATTTCCTAACATGAGTTTTGCAAAGACAACGGTAGAAACAAAAATGCCTTCATCTGTTTTAAATATTTCTAAAGACAATACGTTTCCAAATGATGCGCAAGATTTGCCGCGTTTACAGCCGAGTAAGTTTGCTCAAGAACTATTGAAAACAGCAAACATTAAAATTGAAAATCCGGACTTAATTCGAATGTTTAATGAAACGACAATTTCGAATGCGCCGCTTGCGGTAGGGTACCGAGCGAAGATTTATTTAGGTCAATGGGCTTTAAATTATGAATCGGTTGATACATCGATTAATTGGGAATATAAACAAGTAAATCGCAATGTGTACGATAATCGCGGAGGAGATCGTTTATATCCGTTACGTTATAAGCAAGAAACACAAAAGACGGTTGAAGGCGATTTAACAGCAGATATGAAAGATGCTGCAGATGTGAAAAAAATGATGCTTCTCAAAGCGCTTGAAAAAGTACAATTGCCACTTTCATTTAAAACGACCATTGGGTATGGTACAGGACATGAGCGTGTGTATAATATTAGTCCGAGTCAACTTGGATATTTATATGCTTATACACCAGCAGTCAATGAAAAAGGAAAAGTAACGTTTGGAGAAGTGTACCTTGTATTAAAAGGAAATCAAAAAAGGCTTGTTGTAAAAAATATTACCTCACAAGGAATTGGAGCGGCTATTCCGATTCATGATCATTTATATTTTAAATTCATTTCTTCTTCTCACTCGCAATAATATGAAAAAAACGTCAGCTTATAAGCTGACGTTTTTTTATAGTGTAATATTTGCTGTTTTTGATAAGAAATCTTCTGTTGGATAGTAGCTATTTTTTACAAGAACATTTGGTCCTAGACATTTTACTGCAGGACAATGACAGCTTAATGATTTTGCTGTTTTTGAGGCACTCCATTTGTCATACGCTTCTTGTAGTGTGTTTGTTTGTACGTTACCTAAAAGGGGGACGTCACCGAAATCAGTTACAATAATATTCCCGTCAAAAATGTTGACGTTTAAACGAGAACGGCCATCTGGATCGTTACGAACTGTTACATTTTTGCTTTCTTGTAATTTCTTAAATGTGGCGATGTCTCGCTCATCATCGCTACAAGCATAGAAAGGTAAAGTTCCAAATAACATCCATACATTTTCATCGCGAATTTCTAGTAAATGCTCAATTGCATCACGAATTTCAGCTTTTGTTAAAATTTCTAAATTGCTCGCGAAGTCACTTGGATACATTGGGTGAACTTCATGACGCTTACAGCCCATCTCTTCGACAATTTGACGATGAATATGTTCAATGTGTGGTAGAGTTCGTTTATTCAGCATCGTTTCGGCTGATACGAGTACACCGGCATCTGATAGAGCTTTACTATTTGTAATCATTCGTTCAAATAATTTTGCACGCTGTTCATACGTAGGTTTACGCTCCATCATTGCAAATCCGCCTTCAACGAAGTCGTCAATTGTTCCCCAGTTATGAGATATATGCAATACGTCTAAATAAGGAATAATTTGTTCGTAACGTGCTAAATCTATAGTTAAGTTTGAGTTGATTTGAGTGCGAACGCCTCGTTCATGGGCGTATTTTAAGAGTGGTGTTACATAGTTGTCTACGGATTTTTTTGAAAGCATAGGTTCTCCGCCAGTAATACTTAAAGAACGTAAATGAGGAATCTCATCTAATCGTTTTAATAAAAGATCCATCGGAAGCGGATTCGGGTCTTTCGGCTGTAACGTGTAACCAACAGCGCAATGTTCACAGCGCATATTGCATAACGTCGTCGTTGTAAACTCAACATTTGTTAATAGTAGTTTGCCGTACTCTTCAAGGTCCATATACGCTTCCCATGGATCGTAAGAAGGAGTAATCGGCTTCATTTTTTGTGATATCGTCATATGAAATACTCCTTTGACTATTGAAATAACAATTTGTCCATTCTCTATAATAGAAGAATATGTGCTTTTTATAAAGTGAAACTTTTTTGTGAAAAAAGAGAGAAGGCTTACATTTGAATGAATTACTGTGACAAAATTGATGAAATTACATATCCATAGTAATCATTTTTGCGGTATAATAAAAGCAACTCGAATTAAAAGGAGAGTGCCTTCATGGGAAAAGCAATTCAAGATAAAGATACACAATTAGTATATTTAAAAGAACGTTTAAATATGTTCATTGAAGTAATTGATACAATTGAACCTGAAGAAGTAGAATTAGAAGATGTAGATCGTCTACTTGCAATGTTAGATGAATTAGAATTAAAATGTGAGCAATTTAAAAAAGACGAATAATATATTAAAAAGGCTGCCAATGCAAAATTGGCAGCCTTTTTCTGTATGGATAATAGAAGGACGGTAGAAAAAAAGGTATAATCAAGTTGTGAAAAATTTCATTTATGCTTGAATAGCGTGAAACAAATAAAAAGTTAAAGAGCATAACAATGGAATTTTCAGCTCATAACGTTTTGGTAGCGTTCACAATTGAGGGGGAAGTAACAATGGAAAAGCTTCAAGAAAGCATGTATCAACTAATTGTTGAAACGTCAACGAACTTACCGAAAGATGTTCGTCGTGCGATTCAACAAGCGAAAGAACGAGAAAATGCAGGGACTCGTTCTGCGATGGCACTTGGCACAATTACGAATAATATTAAAATGGCTGATGATAACATTTCACCAATTTGCCAAGATACAGGGATGCCAACGTTTAAAATTTATACACCAGTTGGTGTGAATCAATTAAAGTTGAAGGAAGCTATCTATCATGCGCTTGAGCGGGCGACAAAAGATGGTAAACTTCGTCCCAATTCTGTTGATTCTCTTTTTGGAGACAATAGTGGAAATAATTTAGGACCAGGTACGCCGGTTATTAAGTTTGAACAATGGGAAAAAGATTATATTGATGCACGTTTAATTCTAAAGGGCGGCGGCTGTGAGAATAAAAATATTCAGTATAGCTTACCGTGTGAATTAGAAGGACTTGGACGAGCTGGTCGTGATTTAGAAGGGATTCGTAAATGCCTTCTTCATGCAGTATATCAAGCACAAGGTCAAGGATGTAGTGCAGGTGTAATTGGTGTTGGTATCGGGGGAGACCGCACATCAGGTTACGAATTAGCAAAAAATCAATTATTCCGTACATTAGATGATGTCAATCCAATCCCAGAGTTACAAAAACTTGAAGAGTACGTATTAGAAAATGCGAATAAGCTTGGCATTGGTACGATGGGATTTGGCGGAGAAACAACTTTACTTGGGTGTAAAATTGGCGTCTATAACCGTCTGCCAGCTAGCTTCTACGTATCTGTTGCATATAATTGCTGGGCATATCGCCGCCTTGGCGTAACAATCCATCCTGAAACAGGTGAAATTATGGATTGGCTATATCAAGAAGGTGACGATACACTTCAGCAAGAAGCACAAGAAAAAACAGAGCAACGTGAGATTGTATTACAAGCTCCAATTACAGAAGAGCAAATCCGTGAACTTCGCGTTGGTGATGTTGTAACAATTAATGGCATGATGTATACAGGTCGTGACGCAATCCATAAGCATTTAATGGACAATGATTGTCCGGTAGATTTAAATGGACAAGTTATTTATCACTGTGGTCCAGTTGTCGTGAAAGATGAAAATGATAATTGGCAAATTAAAGCGGCAGGTCCAACGACAAGTATTCGTGAAGAACCGTACCAAGGCGATATTATGAAGAAATTTGGTATTCGTGCTGTCATTGGAAAAGGCGGTATGGGTGCGAAAACATTAGCGGCTTTAGAAGAACACGGTGGTGTATATTTAAATGCAATTGGTGGCGCAGCACAATATTATGCTGAATGTATTAAAGAAGTAAAAGATGTTGATTTCTTACAATTTGGTATTCCAGAGGCAATGTGGCATTTACGTATCGAAGGATTTAAAGCAGTTGTAACGATGGATTCTCATGGTAATAGCTTACATGCAGATGTTGATAAAACATCACTCGAAAAATTAGCTAGCTTTAAAGAGCCAGTATTTAAGTAAACAAAAATGCATCTCGAATCATTCGGGATGCATTTTTTGGCATATATAGAAAAACATGTTCAGCATGAAAGAATGTGTAGCAACAGAAACTACAAGTACGATTATATATGGAAAGGAGACTATTTATGAAATATAAATGGTTATATATCGGTCTCATTTTTTCAATTATGATGGCACTTGTTCCAGTTTCAACATTAGCTTATACAAATACTCCACATAACTGGGGAATCCCGCGCCCTAAAAATGAAACAGTACCAGATGCAGGAAAGTTATATACAGATTTACTACAAAAAAATGGTGGGTTTTATTTAGGGGATACAAAGAAAAAAGATATTTATTTAACATTCGATAATGGGTACGAGAATGGATACACAGGGAAAATCTTAGATGTATTAAAAGAGAAAAAAGTACCGGCAACTTTCTTTGTAACGGGTCATTATATTAAAACACAAAAAGATTTGTTATTAAGAATGAAGGATGAAGGACATATTATTGGAAACCATTCGTGGAGTCATCCTGATTTTACAACGGTAAATGATGAGAAACTTCGTGAAGAATTAACGAGTGTGACGGAAGAAATTAAAAAAGTAACTGGGCAAAAAGAAGTAAAATATGTACGTCCGCCGCGAGGCGTGTTTAGTGAAAGAACATTAGCTCTTACGAAAGAAATGGGCTATTATAATGTATTTTGGTCACTTGCATTTTTGGATTGGAAAGTGGATGAACAAAGAGGATGGCAATATGCACATAATAATGTTATGACGATGATTCATCCAGGATCTATTTTATTACTTCATGCAATCTCGAAAGATAATGCAGAAGCACTTGCGAAAATCATTGATGATTTGCGCGAGAAAGGGTATCATTTTAAAAGTCTAGATGACTTAGTAAAAAGCAATCAACCGTAAGCATGTATGCTTGCGGTTTTCTCATGCTATAATGATGTTTAAAAAGGATGGGGAAACGTATGTGGAGCGAACATGTTACGTTAGAGTATCCGTATCATTTTGAAGAGGTATTAAAACGGTTATCTTTTGATCCTCTTAACGTTATTCAATTAGATGAGAAAGTTATTTATGTCCCGCTTTGTATAGACGAGGAACAGATTGTTGTTCGCTTACAAGGGATTGGCACTGTTCAAAATCCACAGTTTTGGATTTCTAGTCAAACAGGAGATCCGGAGAAAGTCATGAAACGAATGAGAGCCATTTTTCATTGGAATGAACCGTTTCAAGATATACAAAATCATTTTTTAAACACATCATTACGTCCACTATTTGAAACATATGCGTATACTCCAATTATTTTAGAATTTGATTATTTCGCTTGTCTTCTTCGCTGTATCATTCATCAACAAATAAATTTGAAATTTGCTACTGTGTTAACAGAACAATTTGTAAAACGATATGGAACAGAGAAGAATGGTGTATTCTTTTTCCCCACTCCGGAAATAGTGGCAAATATTTCAATAGAGGAATTGAGAGGGCAGAAGTTTAGTCAACGAAAGGCTGAATATATAGTAGGATTAGGTCAAAGTATTGTCAGCGGTACATTAGACTTAGCGAGTATAGAAACCAGAGCGGAAGAAGAGGTTTCGGCACAATTGTTACCAATTAGGGGGATTGGTGCATGGACAGTGCAAAACTTTTTAATGTTTGGGCTTGGACGGAAAAATATGTTTCCGAAAACTGACATTGGGATTCAGCGTGCGGTGCAAGGGATATTTCGATTAGAGGATAAACCTGATGATGTATTTTTAGAAAAAGTGAAACAAGAGTGTGAACCATACTGCAGTTATGCAGCGTTATATTTATGGAAAAGTATAGAGTAGAGGTGTAATAATGATACAAAAGCAACATGAGAGTAAGTTGGAAGTTGGTCAAACGTTTCCTGTGACAATTAAACGTCTTGGGATTAACGGAGAAGGCGTTGGTTATTTTAAGAGACAAGTTGTTTTCATTCCAGGGGCATTACCAGGAGAAGAAGTTGTTGCAGAAACAACGAAAATTCAGCGTGGCTTCGCTGAAGCGAAAGTGAAAAAAGTTCGTAAGGCTTCACCACATCGTGTGAAAGCACCATGTCCGGTATATGAAGAGTGTGGCGGTTGTCAGCTGCAACATTTAGATTATAAAGAACAATTAAATCAAAAGCGTGATATCGTTGTACAAGCATTTGAGAAGTATATGAACAACAGCTTGGAAGAGAAAATCCGTCCAACGCTTGGTATGGAAAATCCATGGCATTATCGTAATAAGAGTCAATTACAAGTGGGACGTAAAGACGAAAAGGTTATTACAGGGTTGTATAAGCAAAACTCACATCAGTTAATTGATATTGCTCATTGTATGATTCAACATAAAGCAACGAATGAAGCGACAAAAGTTGTAAGACGTATTTTAGAAAAATTAAATGTTTCTATTTATAATGAGAAAAAACAAAAAGGTTTAGTACGCACAATTGTGACACGTACTGCAGTTCAAACAGGGGAAGTACAAGTTACACTTATTACGACAAAAGAAGAGTTGCCAAATAAGGAGCAGTTTATCGCAGAAGTACAAAAACAGATGCCAGCTGTTAAATCAATTATGCAAAACGTGAATTGGCGTAAAACATCTGTTATTTTCGGTGATAAAACATTTAAATTAGCTGGAAAAGAAGTAATTCAAGAAACACTTGGTGATTTATCATTTGAATTATCAGCACGTGCATTCTTCCAGTTGAATCCAGAACAAACTGTTGTTTTATATAATGAAGCGAAAAAAGCAGCGGCTTTAACAGGCGATGAGAAGATTGTAGATGCGTATTGTGGCGTTGGTACAATCGGTCTTTGGCTTGCAAATGATGCAGCGGAAGTACGTGGTATGGATGTAATTCCAGAAGCAATTGCAGACGCAAGAAAAAATGCGAAGCGTCACGGATTTACTAATACGAAATATGAAGCAGGTAAAGCTGAACAATGGTTACCGAAATGGGTAAAAGAAGGATGGCGTCCAGATGTAATTGTGGTCGATCCACCTCGTACAGGTTGCGATGATAAATTACTGGAAACAATTTTAAAAGTGAAACCGAAACAAGTTGTTTACGTATCTTGTAACCCTTCTTCATTAGCACGTGATGTACAAGCATTAATGAAGAGCTATGAAGTGGAATATGTACAACCAGTTGATATGTTCCCACATACAGCTCATGTAGAAAATGTAGTGAAGCTTGTTAGAAAGTAAAGTTTATTCATATTCCCTCACGGTATGAGGGAATATTTTCTATGAAGGAGAGTAAAATGAATAATTATAAATTAACGATTCAGTACGATGGTGCACGTTTTAAAGGGTGGCAACGTCTCGGTAATAACGATAATACGATCCAAGGGAAAATCGAAAGTGTTATCTCTGAAATGGTTGGAAAAGAAATTGAAATTATCGGTTGTAGTAGAACAGACGCTGGTGTACATGCTTTGAATCAAGTTGCTAACTTTCAAATTGATGAGAAGTTAGTGGAACATAAAGTGAAAAAATATTTAAATCAATATTTACCAAATGATATTAGCATTACGAATGTAGAAGAAGTTCAAGATCGCTTCCATGCTCGTTACAACTCTAAAGCAAAAACATATCTTTATAAGATTTGGAATGAAGAGCATACAAATCCATTTATGCGTAAATACAGCATGCATGTGAATAAAAAACTAAATGTGAAAAGCATGAAAGAAGCTGCGAAACATTTAGTTGGTTCGCATGACTTTACTGCTTTTTCAAATGCGAAATCAAAGAAAAAGTCTATGGTTCGAGAAGTATATACACTTGAAGTGATGGAAGAGGCAGGATTCGTACAAATTAGAGTAAGTGGTAACGGATTCCTTCATAACATGGTACGAAAAATTGTTGGAGCATTAATTGAAGTTGGATTAGGACAATTAGATGCAGAAGCAATTCCGCACATTTTAGAGGCAAAACAACGCAATCAAATTAATTGCCTTGCTGAGGCGAGTGGTTTGTATTTGGAGAATGTTGAGTTTTAATAATCAGTAAAAAATCGAGCTGTGTAGGCTCGATTTTTTTATGTTTAGGCGTTAAGTAGATTTTTCTTTCTTCATACGTATCTTCAAATTCCAAAAAGTAGCAAGCATAATAGCTGCAAAGGAGCCGCTAATTGTTGCTAGTAGCTTTGCATAAGGGAAGCTGCTCATATCCATGAGTAACATCATACATACAAGGGTAGGGAAGAAGGCTAAGTATTGTAATAACTTTAATTTGTTATCATTACTCATATATATCGTTCCTTTCTAGTATGTTATATGTTCATTATAACATATTTTACCAATTCGTATTTGCACTTGGAAGCAGATTTATCCTGCATTAACAGGAAATAAAAGTCCAGTTGGTGAGGATGGACAAAGCCCTGCAGATTAAAGTTTCACTTCATTTCATATGTGTAAATGCAATTTTTTAATTCGATATTGTAAGTTTTGCCTACTTAGTCCCAAAAACTTTGCAGCTTGTGAGATATTACCGTGATACTCTTTCAGAATTTGATCGATGTAGTTCTTTTCCATTGCCTCTATTGTGTGCTTTAACGTTTTAGGTGCATCAGTATCGTTATTAGTTAGGGAAGGTTGCAGATTGAATTCTTTTTTTATTCGTTCGCGAAAGCGGGTGGGAAGATGAAACGCTGTAATGATATTTTCGTCTTCAACTAAATTCATTGAACCTTCAATGATATGTTCCAATTCTCGTACGTTTCCAGGCCAATCATATGCATACAAGAATTCTTTTACATGTACATCTAGATCCGTTACGCCAAGTCCAAATTGAATGTTGTACTTTTCGATAAAGTGCTGAACAAGAGATGGAATATCTTCTTTTCGTTCGCGTAAAGGAGGGAGACATAAAGTAACGACGCTTAATCGGTAATATAAGTCTTCCCGTAACCGATTGTGTGTAATAGCTTCAAGAGGATCCTCATTAATAGTTGCTATAATACGAACATCAATTTCTTTTTCTTGTGTGCCCCCGATTCTTCGTATTGTTTTTTCTTGTATAGCTCGTAGTAACTTCGCTTGAAGTGCTGGACTTAATGAATTGATCTCATCTAATAATAAAGTACCTCCGTTTGCTTCTTCAAATAAACCAGCTTTATCGATGGCTCCTGTAAATGCACCTCGGTTCGTACCAAATAATAGGCTTTCCATGAGTGTATCAGGTATAGCGGCACAGTTTTGTGAAATAAATGGTTTTGTTGAACGCTGACTTTCATTATGGATGCTTTGTGCAAATAGTTCTTTACCG
The DNA here is from genome assembly GCF_007678085.1 of Bacillus cereus. Classification (GTDB taxonomy): domain Bacteria; phylum Bacillota; class Bacilli; order Bacillales; family Bacillaceae_G; genus Bacillus_A; species Bacillus_A cereus_BE. Next base: position 166,323 of record NZ_VEDW01000006.1, read on the forward strand.
GTCCCTGTTTCTCCTACGAGAAGTATGGATGAGGATGTACGAATGACTCTCTTCGCTTCTGTAATGACGGATTGAATAGCACTAGAATCACCGATTATGTGATCAAAGGTAAACTTATTATTTGGTTTTCGAGAAAGGTTTGTTTTCATTGTTTGTTTGGAATGGCTAATCTCTGTTGAAATTTCAATAGCGCCTTTAATTTTTCCGTTTTCTATTATAGGGAAAGTGTTGTTAATCGTCGTAATTTCTTGCCCTTTATTGTTAAAATACGTTTGTTTTATATTTTTGTTTGTTTTTCCTAATTTTAATGCCTCTATAAGAGTACTATTTTTATTTTCTTCAAATGCGAATACTTCTAAAGGACTTTTATATAGCACATCTGAGCGTTCCATTGATTCAATTTCCATCATTTTGCGGTTGTAGATAATCGTTTTACTTTCCTCATTAATAATATGAATCCCGATATCGAGCTCATTGAGTAAAGTTTCATATAGCATATTCATTTCAATGATCTGTTTAAAATTAATTTCTTCTGTACGCATAGATTATCTTCTCCTCATTTTACCCTATGAAGACTGACTTTTTATAATTTTATTAAAATTCTTATAAAACCGCAAAATTTTTTTGCTATTTTTCTTTTAAAACTTCTTAAATGTTAGAAAAATTTTGCGGTTGTGAAGATTTTTTTGGGAGAAACCTTCATTTTAAATAGGAATTGGAGATTGGTACGCATTTTGCATAAATAATAGTTGAAATCTCTAAAGGAGGGATATGCAACGTTTCAGTAGCAATTAATAAGAAGGAGGAGTTTATAAAGTGAAGACGGTCATAGAAGGCGTGTATAGTCCTTGTTACGGGAAAGTAGAGAAGTTATTTGTTGCGGAAAGTTCTTACGTATACGAGTGGGAGAAATTAGCGCTAATTGAAACAATAGATAAACAGAAAGTAGAAATTAAGGTAGGAATCAGTGGGTATATCGAATCATTAGAAGTAGTAGAAGGACAAGCTATCGCTGATAAAAAGTTATTAATAACAGTGAGGGATGATCTTTTAATAACAGGTAGTGATTAATACTATGTATTTTGCTCTTTTTAATAATTATTCTTATTATGAACATTTTTAAAAACGCTTACATGAAATGGGGGGATTTATATGATGGATCAAAACCAAGGGTTAAAAAGAGAATTGAAAAGTAGGCACATATTTATGATTGCACTTGGAGGAGTTATTGGTACCGGTCTTTTTTTAGGATCTGGGTATACAATTCATGAAGCTGGGCCTGGAGGAGCAATTGTAGCGTATCTTGTTGGAGGATTTGTTATGTATTTAACGATGCTCTGTCTCGGGGAGTTAGCTGTTGCGATGCCTGACGCAGGATCTTATCAAACGTATGCTACAAAGCACATTTCCCCTGCAGCGGGTTATGTAGTCGGATGGATGTCGTGGCTAAACTGGTCTGCTACGATAGGTATTGAACTGATTGCAGTTAGTATTTTAATGAAACGATGGTTTCCTGATGTACCGTCATGGATTTGGTGTGTAGTGTTTGCGGTGCTTCTCTTTGCTATCAATGCGTTATCTTCAAGAAGTTTTGCAGAAGTTGAATTTTGGTTTGCAAGTATTAAGGTAATTACAATCATTGCATTTATTATTTTGGGCGGGGCAGCAATGTTTGGTTTTCTAGATATGAAAGGAAATGAACCAGCACCGATGTTCTCTAGCTTTACTGATTATGGTGGATTGTTTCCAAATGGATTATCAGCTATTTTAATTACGATGATTGCAGTTAATTTTTCCTTCCAAGGAACGGAACTAGTTGGTATTGCAGCTGGAGAGAGTGAAAATCCAGAGAAAACGATCCCAAAGGCAATTAATAATACAGTTTGGCGTATACTTGTGTTCTTTGTATTATCTATTTTTATTCTTGCGGGACTATTCCCGTGGCAGCAAGCGGGAGTAATAGAAAGTCCATTCGTAGTTGTATTTGATAAAATTGGTATTCCTTATGCAGCCGATATTATAAATTTCGTTATTATTACAGCGGTTCTATCCGTTGCGAATTCAGGATTATATGCAACTTCTCGTATGCTATGGTCTATGTCTAATCAAGGAATGATTAGTCCAATTTTCGGTAAGTTATCTAAAAATGGTGTTCCTATTTATGCATTGATTGTAAGTACGATTGTAGGTTGCCTTTCATTACTATCAGGTATTTATGCGGAAGATACAGTTTATTTATGGCTACTTTCTATTGCCGGGTTCGGGGCGATCTTAGTTTGGGCATCTATTGCTCTATCTAACTTATTAGCTAGAAGGTCATACATTAAGCAGGGCGGGGATGTGAAGGACTTGAAATTTAAAACACCGCTGTATCCATTCGTACCACTGCTTGCATTAGTATTAAATTTGACAGTAATTGTTGGTATGGCCTTTATTCCAGAGCAAAGAATGGCATTGTATTGTGGTATTCCATTTATGATTGTTTGTTTGCTGTTTTACCGTGCGACAAGAAATAAGGCGCGTAAGATAGAACATGTTGAAAAAGCAAATAAAACAGAAGCAGAAAGTTTATAAATATATTAGAAACTTATGCTAAAAAAGAGACTGTAAAATTGTAAACAGTCTCTTTTTTTGTGACAATAAAGCTGGAAACATACTACGTATGTAAAGGGGAATTAGTGATGAATCAAGAAGTTTCACAGCTATTAGAACAGATTGATTTACGAAAAAATGAGTTACTAGAGCTTACAAAGACTTTAATTCGTTTTGAAACACCAGCACCACCGGCGAGAAACACAAATGAGGCGCAAGAATTTGTTGCAGATTTTCTAAGAAAACGAAATTTTAGTGTTGATAAATGGGACGTATATCCGAATGACCCGAACGTTATTGGGGTGAGAAAAGGGATAGAAAGTGACACACATAAAAGTCTTATTATTAATGGACATATGGATGTAGCTGAAGTGTCAGCAGATGAGGCGTGGGAGACTAATCCGTTTGAGCCGTTTATAAAAGAAGGTTGGTTAGTTGGGCGTGGTGCGGCAGATATGAAAGGTGGACTGGCTGGAGCGCTATTTGCTATTCAGCTTTTACAAGAAGCTGGCATTGAATTACCTGGAGATTTAATCTTTCAATCTGTAATTGGGGAAGAAGTTGGAGAAGCAGGTACACTTCAATGTTGCAAAAGAGGTTATGATGCTGATTTTGCAGTCGTAGTGGATACGAGTGATTTACATATGCAAGGACAGGGCGGCGTAATTACTGGCTGGATTACTGTAAAAAGCCCCCAGACGTTTCATGATGCAACACGCAGGCAAATGATTCATGCTGGAGGACGTTTGTTCGGAGCGAGTGCGATTGAAAAAATGATGAAAATTGTGCAAAGTTTACAAGAATTAGAGCGTCATTGGGCAGTTATGAAAACATATGAAGGCTATCCATCTGGAACAACAACAATTAACCCAGCTGTTATTGAAGGCGGACGGCATGCAGCGTTTATTGCGGATGAGTGCCGGTTATGGATAACAGTGCACTTCTATCCGAATGAAACACATGAACAAATAATAAAAGAAATTGAAGAATATATTGGGAAAGTAGCGGCTGCTGATCCATGGTTAAGTGAAAATCCACCACAATTTAAATGGGGCGGAGAATCAATGATTGTGGATCGTGGCGAAATTTTCCCTTCTTTGGAAGTGGATAGTGAACATGCAGCAGTAAAAACTCTTAGCTCAGTACACGAATCAATTCTATTCAAAAATGCAATTTTAGATATGTCTGCAACGGTAACGGATGGTGGTTGGTTTAGTGAATTTCATATCCCAGCTGTTATTTACGGACCTGGTACATTAGAAGAAGCTCATTCAATAAATGAGAAAGTTGAAGTAGAACAGTTAATTGAATTTACAAAAGTAATAACAGCATTTATATATGAATGGTGTCATAAGAAAAAATAGATTAGTATGTTGAAATCATACAGGTATGTATACTTGTACGATTTTTTAGTGAACTATTTCAGAGTTGAACAGAAACAACTGAAATAGTTCTTTGTTTTTCTATGTCTTTCGTTTTAGTTCGATTAATTTCTCTTTCGCTAATTCAACAGCAATTGCATCATCTAAATAGCCAATTGGAAAGAGATAATCGGGGATAATGTCTGTTGATAAAATGAAATACAATAATGCGCCTCCGAGAACCGCACGTTCCTCGTTTGAAATAGTCTCATTGCAAAATTGTTGATACATATCTGTTAATTGTTCAATAAAAGGGCCAGCGCTATCAATTTGTTCTAATTTACTCGCGAAACTTTCATGAATACGTTTTTCACCTTCTGTTGTCTGAGCATAGCGTTCATAGTTTTCAAGTTCTTGTTTTACGCGCGTTGTTGTGTAGTCGAAATCGAATAAGTTAGAGGATTGCAGCGTTTGCTGAATTGTATCAAGAGATGTGTACATATCAGTCTTTTCTTTATTAATGTGAGGAGAATCAGGATACATTTCATCAAATAACAATTGGGGTGGAACTTGCAAACATTCTGCAAATTTTTGTAGATGTTTTTGTTTTGGCGGTTGTTTACCATTCATAATTCTTGAGATTGTTGCGGGATCAATATTTGTATGCATTCCTAATTGGCGCATGGATAAGGCACGCTCTTTTAAAAGTTTTTTTATTAATGTACTAAGCCGCTCATTTGGATTTTCTTTAGGCATAGTGAAGGCACTCCTTTTTTATTGTTGAAAAAATGTTGAGCATTTATTACATGTATATGAAACAGACAGGCACAGTTGCTCAACATTTTCATAATATGCATTGAAAAGTGAGAAAAGGGGTGGCTGTTTATGAGTACGGCAGGTCTATTTTCAATTTTTTTAATCGGGATTGCTTCTAATTTAGATAATGCAGGTGTTGGGATTGCATATGGCATTCGTAAAATTCGAATTTCGTGGGTTAACAATTTTATCATCGCATTTTTTGGATTTTTATTTACTTTATTAGCTGGCTTTTTTGGGAACTGGATAGCGTTATTTATTTCAGAGTTTACTGCAAACCTAATTGGAGCAATCGTTTTAGGTATAATCGGTGTGTTTATTTTGTGCCAGCCTTTCTTGGGGCAAAGAAATACTGTAGGTTCTAAAGATGGTAATGTACTTATAGGCATTTTACGTGATCCAGAAAAAGCAGATTTTGATGGTTCTAAAACAATTAGTTTTTCAGAAGCAATTGTTTTAGGGATTGCGTTGTCTATTAATAATATTGCGGGTGGATTTGATGCTGGGGTAACGAACTTGAATCTGTGGCTTACAGCAACTATTTCTGGGGTGTTTAGTTTTATTTGTATTAGTGGTTTTGCGTATGTAGGAAAACGATTTTTAGCAGAATACTTAGGGAAATGGGCTACTGTTATTGCGGGCGTGCTATTAATTCTTATTGGAATTGATCAGCTGTTGTAAGGAGAACAGAAAACAATGTTCGAGTATTTCCTTGGAAATACGGCAAAGGATTGCATATATCGACGTACTTTTCTCCATACTAATACGGATTTCTTTTAAAGAAAGGGGGATCCGTATGGGACGAGGAAAAGCATTTGATCATAAGAAAAAAGGGCATGACCATCAACCGCCTAAAGGTGCATTCGTTCATAAAGATGTAAATGAACATACTTTAGAAGAGGAAGAGCTACCAGTAAATATTGAGACGTATAAAAATAGTTTAAAAAAACATTAAAAGCACCTACATAGGTGCTTTTTTAACGTATATCTTCAATTAATTGTTCTGATTCTTCATGCATACTGTACTCACTCAAAACTTGAATGCAAAGCCACTTTAATTCTTCGATAGTATGTTCAAGTTCTTCAGGAAGTACATGATGAATGTCTTCAAGTCCCATTCCGAAATGAATAAGTTCAAGTACTTGATCATCGATGTTCCGGTCCATTAATAGTTCAAGTACTTCTAAATTGAATATGTATCGGTGAGCTTCATCGAGTGAAACTACTTTTAACTTCAGGCTTTCTACAATACTCAATATAAATAGAAGAATTGTTTTTTCAAGAACAGGCTGTTTTTCCATTTGAAATATTAGTTTCATCTTTCACACCTCCACATATAGCGCTAGGTTGTACTATACTATTCAGGAGGGGGGAGCAAATATGCATGATATAGAGAAACTTTCAGTACGGTTTTTGTAAGGGGATTTGAAGCTGATAAAGTTGAGGTTTTTATGGAATAAAAAAATCCTGCTAGTATAGCAGGATAACTCTGAATTAAAAAATGCTCCAACCTTCTTGAGCAGAAAGAAGTTCAAGAATTTTAAAACCAGCGATACTATTTCCGTTTGCATCTAAGGCCGGTCCGAAAATACCAATTCCCATTTCTCCTTTTACGCAGCCGAAAATGCCACCAGCTACACCACTTTTTGCTGGGATACCAACGCGAATCGCAAATTCACCAGACTCGTTATACATACCGCATGTAACCATAAATGTTTTACAGATTTTTGTAATATGTTTAGGGATAATTTGTTTTTTCTTATATGGATCATAGCCATCCATCGCAAAAATTAAGCCGATACGTGCTAAATCGATACAGTTTACTTCAACTGCACATTGACGAGTGTATAAATCCATAAGTTCTTCAATATCACAATCGATAATTCCGTTTTGTTTCATATAGTAACAAAGTGAACGGTTTAAGTAAGCTGTCTCTAATTCTGAATTGGCAACTTTAGAAGAATAGTTAATAGTAGGATTATCTGTTATTTCACGTACAAAATGAAGGATGCGCTCCATTTTTTCTTCATTATCGTTTCCTGCTAACATGCTTGTAATAGCTAGTGCTCCTGCATTAATCATTGGATTAAGTGGTTTAGAAGGACTTGTCGTTTCTAACTTAATAATAGAATTAAATGGATCACCAGTTGGCTCCATTCCAACTTTAGAAAATACATATTCTTCACCACGATCTAAAAGGGCAAGTGCAAGTGTAATTACTTTTGAAATACTTTGAAGAGTAAATAGTGTTTGTGAGTTGCCAGCATGGATGTATTCTGTTTCTTTATGGAAAATGGCAATCCCTAAATCATCTGGATTTGCATTTCCTAGTTCGGGGATATAAGTAGCAAGATTTCCTTTTTTCGTATATGGTTTTACTTGTTCTAACAACTGTTGTAAGTTGTTTGTTTCAATGCACTGCATAGTACCAACGCTCCTATTTCGAATTAACTAAGTTTACTTTTCCCGATATGCTCGGAAATAAATAATAACATGAAAAAGTGGAATGATAAAACGAAAGTTACATGTCTATAGTAGGTATTTCGTTTCCGTATCCTATATCAAAAAAGGAGAATTTTCCTTTTATATAACAGTTTGGAAATAGGAGATTTATCCATAAAAAATTCGAAAATAAAAACTACACATCTATACAACTATATGTTATTATGGTTATGTAAATAGAAAGCGTTTTCTAAGGCGTACTTATAATGATAACGATTTCATAAATTTGATAGGGGGAATTAAAATGTTGCAGTTTCTACAACGTATTGGTAAAGCGTTAATGCTTCCAATCGCCGTACTACCAGCAGCAGGATTATTGCTTCGTTTAGGACAAGAAGATGTATTTAACATTCCTGTTATGGCACAGGCCGGTGCAGCAATTTTTGATAATTTAGCACTTATTTTTGCAATTGGTGTTGCAATCGGTTTGTCTATTGACGGCAGTGGAGCAGCTGGACTTGCCGGAGCGATCGGATATCTTGTTTTACAAAATACAACAAATGCTCTAAGTAAGACATATTCAGCAGCAGAGTTAAATGATAAATTAAAAAGTGTTCAAGATTTAGTTGGTTCAGTAGATCCAACTAAATTAGCAGATACAATGACAAAAGTTTCAAAAGCAGCGGCATTAACGCCGAAAATTAATATGGCCATACTCGGTGGTATTATTGCAGGGGTTGTTGCGGGATTACTATACAACAAATTCCATAAGATTAAACTACCAGAATGGTTAGGATTCTTTGCAGGAAAACGTTTCGTACCAATCATTACTTCAATCGTAATGCTTCTTTTAGGATTAGTATTCGGTCAAATTTGGCCAACAATTCAAAGTGGTATTGATGCAGTAGCACATGGTATCGTGAACTTAGATTCAATTGGTGCTGGTTTATTCGGATTATTAAACCGTTTATTAATTCCAATCGGTTTACACCATGTAATGAACACATACTTCTGGTTCGTACTTGGTGACTTTACAAATGCAGCTGGCGATATCGTTCATGGTGATATTGCACGCTTCTTTGCAAAAGATCCATCAGCAGGTATGTTTATGACTGGTTTCTTCCCAATCATGATGTTCGGTTTACCAGCAGCATGTTTCGCAATGATTGCAGCTGCTAAACCAGAAAAACGTAAAATGGTTACAGGTATGTTAGGTGGTCTAGCATTAACTTCATTCTTAACTGGTATTACAGAACCAATTGAATTCTCATTCATGTTCTTATCACCAGTATTATATGGAATTCATGCTGTATTAACAGGTCTGTCTCTATTTATTACAACAACACTTGGCATTCACGATGGTTTCTCATTTAGTGCCGGGGCAATCGATTACTTCTTAAACTTCGGTATTGCAACAAAACCATTGTTACTAGCAGGAATCGGTTTAATTTACGCAGCAATTTACTTTGTAGTATTCTACTTCTTAATTAAGAAGTTCGACCTAAAAACTCCTGGTCGTGAAGACGAGGAGGAACTAGCTGAAGGTGAAGAAGCTCCAGTTGCAGGTTCAATTGGTGAAACTTACGTAGCAGCTTTAGGTGGAAAAGAAAACTTAACAGTTATTGATAACTGTGCAACACGTTTACGCTTACAAGTAAAAGATGCTGGTCAAGTAAACGAAGCAGCATTAAAACGTGCGGGTGCAAAAGGTGTTATGAAATTAAGTAATACGAGTGTCCAAGTTATCGTAGGTACAAATGTTGAATCTGTTGCCGATGATATGAAAAAACACGTATAAATAATGAGATAAGAGGATATCCGAAAAGATTGATGACATCAATTTTTTAGAGGATATCCTCTTTTTTTGTTAACAATTTAACGGGAATCTTACTTTTGTAAATTTTCTTTTTCTTTTTTATGCATATAGGTTGGTAATATGTGCAGTGCGTGATAAAGTAGGGATGACGTCGAACGGAATGTCAAAAATCTATGAAAAAGATCCGGAATGAATCTTGTGTAGTGGAATTAAATTATCGGTAAATAAGGGGAAAAAAGCAATCATGGATCAGGAAAAAAATAATGCGAATGGGAAAGCACATCGGCCGATTGTATACATAAAAAGAACAATTATTCTCGTCTTACTATTTTCAGTTGTATATTTCATGTATACAAAAATTGTTGCGCATAATAAGAAAGAAGAAACTTTAAAAGCAGCAGCAGAAATGAAGAAACAAGAAGAGCTAAAAAAGAAAGAAGAAAAACAGAAGCAAGAAGCACAAAAACAAAAAGAGCAGGAAGAACAAGTGGAGCAAGTACAAGCTGTGGAGAAGCCTGCTGAGGGACCACCTCAAGAAATTAATGAAAACGCTCAATTAGATCAATATTTACAAAACGCAGGATTTAGCGGGACAGCTGTTATTGTGAAGAACGGAAAAGTTCTTTTGAATAAAGGATACGGTATGGCGAACAAAGAGAAACAAGTACCGAATAATTCAGAGACAACTTTTTATATTGGCTCTATTTCAAAGGCGTTTGTAGCGACTACTATTATGCAATTAAAAGATCAAAATAAATTAAACGTAGAGGATACCATTGCAAAGTATATTCCAGATTTCCCTCAAGGTAATGGTATTCAGTTAAAACATTTACTAACACATACATCAGGGATTCCAGAGTATGAACAGGGAACAGAGGATATTTCTCATGAGGAATTAATAAAACGAATAGGAAAACAAAAGCGTGTTGGGAGTCCGGGAGAGAAATGGAAATATTCCGATTCGAACTATTCGATACTTGCCTACATCGCTGAGAAGGTAAGTGGACAACCGTTAGAAGAATATATTAAACAACATATTTTTGCTACTGCGGGTATGAAACATTCTGGTTTCGGTAAAGCGTTAGAGCAAACAAGATTCCCATCGACAGGTTATAAAATAGTAAATAACAATATGACAACACCTAATATTCCGAGCATGTCACAACTATATGGTTGTGGTGATATATATACAAGTGCGCATGATTTATATTTATTTAATGAAGCACTCTTCTCTGGAAAGTTAATTTCAAAAGAGAGCTATGATCAAATGTTTACAGGCGGAAAAAAAGATTACGGATTTGGATGGTACGTAGACCCGGGAAGTTATTCGAATCACGGTGTAATGCCAGGATGGAATTGCTTAAATGGATTTAGTAAAAACGGAAGTGTGTATGTCGTTTTATTATCTAATATCCAAAACAATATTAAATCGTTTGGTAAAGTGAATAACGACATTTATACGATGTTGCGAAATGTTGAAGTGTAAGAGACTATCCTTTTGGATAGTCTTTTTTTATTGAGGAAGTGGATGTGCAATGAGATAATGAAAAAAATGGAAAAAGGGGGAGGGATATGAGTATACATAAGCATCACGCACGTAATGCGAAACGAATTTTTTTGGTATCTATCATTGTATGGGTTATCGTTGCAATTGCATTATTGATGGAATATAAAAAAGGAACACTATTCACTTCGGGGAAAGAAAATCTGAAATTAATAGGTGTTGTACTACTGGCATTTGGATTATTAATATATAGCTTTATGGAAAAACGAAGATCAAAAATGCTTAAACAAGAAAATTATAATATAGAGACTTCTGAATTATTTGAGCAACAAAAATTTGTTGTTCGCAAAGAGGTAGGAGTGTTTCAAGTAATAACGTACTTTGGATTAGATGGTAGTGCAGTAGGGTTTTTAAAAGAAGAGTATGATTTTGTTATGCAACGTGTATGGCAAGCTGTACTTTCTTTTTTTGTTAAGGGACTACATAAGCAACAATTTTATTTATGTAATCACTCGGGAGAAAGATTGTTGCGTGTTCAAAAGAAGATGGGAGTACGCAACTTCTATATTTTTTCCGATGTAGAGGGAAAGAAAATTGGAGAATTGAAACAAGTACTAAGTTTAACAAAGTGGGAATGGATCTTTTTAGGAGTGGATGGTAAAGAATTTGGTAAAGTGACTGGGGACCTTTCAGCAACAATGCAGAAAATAGATTGGCGAGATGGAACAAATATAGATGTGAAAGAAGATGGTATTCCGTTAGAAGCTGTTAAGTATTTCTCAGCAAGCGGTGGTTCTCTTGTTACAGTTTCTATAAGTGAACAGGCAGAATTACCACCAGCGGTTTATTATAGCGTAGCTGCCATTGTTACAATTAAAAATTAAAATATATAAAGATAGATGGAATACCATCTATCTTTTTTTATGTGCTTAGAAAAGATTGTTTCTTTGAAAAATGTATGCCTTACCTATCACAAAAAAAGCCTGCTTTGTATACATTAAGATGTATGGATGTATTTTTAGAATTTAAAAATAATAGGAGGAGAAATATATGTGTCTGTTCGGTAAGTATTGGAAAAAGTTATCGAGATTGTTTAATAGGCAATTAGATTATTTTTTAGACAATAAGTTATTGCCCGCTGTGGAAAGACTTTTATTTTCACAAAACTTCGCGAGATTTATTCAAAGAAATTCTAAGCAAGCTACGGAAGAAGTTATTGAATCAAGTAGATTTCAATCTATTATTTGTAACATTTTAAAAGAATGTAATACATCACCTTTTAAAGAAATTGCAGAGCAGTATTTGGGTAAAAACGTAGAAATTACTGTGACAGTTGGACAGTTAACGGGTGTGATTGTAGCAGTTGGGGATGATTTTTTAACACTGCAAGAAGGAATAGGAACAGAAGTGTTATTACCATTTACAAGTATTATATCAATTAAAGAAGCGTAAGAAAGGAGAGTTATATATGTTATTTACTGATGAACTACGTAACCATGTTGGTGAACTAGTGCAAGTTGTGACAGCTGTAGAAATCATTGCAGGTGTTCTTTTATCTGTGACGGATGGGGCAGTAATTGTTCGTACTTCTCCTTCTTATGGACCACCAGAAGATGTAGTTGTACGTATTCCTATTATTGCTTATGTTCGCTTGGAAGGGTAAGAGTGATACAAGTATGAGAGTGTCAGTTGTGATTCCAGTGCATAATGAAGCAAGTACTTTATCAAAAGTTTTAGTAGAAGTAAGGAAGTTGGAACCATATGAAATTATCATAGTAGATAATGGATCGACAGATGGTACGAAAGAAATAGCATTACAGCATAATTGCCGTGTGATTTATTATAGATCTTCTCTTGGTAATGATGTGGGACGGGCAATTGGTGCTAGAGAAGCAAAAGGAGAAATTGTTTTATTTTTAGATGGCGATATCGTCATGAAAAGTGAAGAATTATACAATTTTATTAAAGGAATACAGCAAGGACATGAGATTGTTTTAAATAATTTAACATGGTCCGTTTATTTGAAGATGAGACCGCATTATACGACGGTTGGAAAATATATGTTAAACCGTTATTTGAACAAGAAAGAGTTTGTTGTAGGATCTTTAATTGCGATACCACATGCGATAAGTCGTGAAGTAATTGAAAAACTAGGGTGGTGGAATTTAGCGGATCCAGCACTATTTCAAGCGATGGCGATGTCTAGAGGAGTAGATATTTCTGATATGGCTTCAGTTGATGTCATTTACACAAATAAAGTTCGTCCTGTGCATACGGGTACATCACCTGGCTCTCCTTATCCGAAAGCGACTAGTCGTATTATGGGTGATCATTTGCGAGCTTTACAATACGTAATCGAAACATACGGTAAACGCGGTGGTTTTTTAGAGGGTAATAAGGATAGGGAATTTGTAGGAAAGTATAAACCAGTTTTATTACAAAGGAAAAAAGCGAAATATAGTGCCATTATCCCGATATCAGGAGAGAAAACAACTATAAGGTCTGTTATACAAGAAGTGAAAGCAGCAGGTGTAGATGAAATTATTGCTGTTGCACATGGAGCACATATTGAAACTGTTAAACAAGCAAAGCTAGAGAATGTTATTGTTGTTGAATTTGGAGAATTGCTTGGACATAATGTAGCACGGGTGATAGGCGCCATGCATGCTACGGCAGATATTTGCTTATTTGTGGATGGTGATTTTGCTATTCCAGCAAAAAATTTAATTCCATTTTTGCGCGCTATTGAAGATGGAAGTGATGTGGCATTAAATGATTTACAGTGTTTATTAGATATGTTTCATCCAGCAGATCCAATTAGCATGGGAAAATATTTTGTGAATGTGATAGCGAAGCGACCAGATTTATGGAATAACTCATTAACAGCAGTACCATACGCTATGCATAAAAAAGTAATAGAGAAAATTGGTTATGATTCTCTTGTGATTCCTCCATTAGCTCAGATGAAAGCTATTTTAGAAGGATTCTCTATTATAGCAGTAGACTTAGTAGATGTTATAAAAACAAATCGAGTACGTCCTGAGCAACACGAATTTATAAATGGGCGTATTTCAGCATTTGATCGTATTTTCGGTGATCAAATTGAGGCGATTGCGTATTTATTACAAAGTACGGACGAACGCGGTGGTTTTACAGATGGAGATAGAGATAGGGATATCATTCAACAATTGAGAAGGGAAGAAGAGAATACAAATGAATAGTAGTAAAGTAGCTATTATTGGGTTAGGGTATGTTGGCCTTCCTTTAGCAGTCCATTTTGCAGAGAGAGGGCATACAGTACTTGGGTTAGATAAAGATACTAGAAAAATAGAATCAATTATAAAAGGAGAAAGTTATATTCCAGATGTTTCTTCTAAATTGTTACAAAGTTTATTGACTAAAAAAAAATTAATAGTAAATACACCGGATCAAGGTATTGCTGATTTTCAAAATAGTGATTATGTTATTGTCACTGTTCCAACTCCAATTAATGAAAAAAGAGAACCAGACTTAAGTGCCCTCATTTCAGCTTCGCATTATATACAACAACACCTTCAAAAAGGACAAACCTTCATTTTCGAAAGCTCCACATATCCAGGTACACTCGAGGAAGTTATCATTCCTATTATTTCTCAAACAGGTAAAAAGGTAGGAGAAGATTTCTATATCGGATATTCCCCTGAGAGAATTGATCCGGCTAATAGTCACTATTCCGTTCAAACAATTCCAAAAGTTATTAGTGGACAAACAGAAAAGTGTAAACAAAAAGTACAGGAGTTGTATAGCACTACATTTGATGTAGTTGTTCCAGTTAGTTCTCCGAAAGTAGCGGAAATGTGTAAGTTATTTGAAAATATTCAGCGTCTAGTCAATATTTCATTAGTAAATGAGTTAAACACACTATGTGAAAGTTTAGGAATTGATTTTTATGAGGCGCTTGAAGCAGCATCTACAAAACCGTTTGGATTTACCCCATATTGGCCAGGGCCAGGGATAGGGGGACACTGCATTCCAGTAGATCCTTTATATTTCCAATGGAGAATAAAAAGGAATGGGGAAATTAGTCAATTAATTGAAGCTGCACATGTGATTAATGAAGAAATGCCAGAGAAAATAGTCCGGAAAGTAAAAGGTGTGGTGCAATCACCTGCAACGGTTTTAATTGTAGGGATTGCATATAAGAAAGACGTAAATGACTTAAGAGAATCACCGGCTTTACCAATTATTGAATTGTTAATAAAAGAAGGATATGAAATTGAATATCATGATCCATATATTTCTTCTGCAAAATTTGAAGATAAGGTGTACCAATCTGTTTCTTTAGATGAACAAGTCGTTAAACAAGCGGGTTGTATTTTAATTTTAACTGATCACTCTAATATCGATTGGAAGCTTTTTAAAGGTATGAAGCGAGTAATAGATACACGTGGAATTATAAAGAAGGTGAGTGTATGAGTAAGAAATGTTTAATTACAGGTGGAGCAGGATTTATTGGTTCACATTTAGCTGAAGAGCTGGTGAAAAGAGGGTATGGGGTTACGATCGTTGATAACTTCTATAAAGGGAAAAATAAATATCATGATGAGTTAATGAAAGAAATTCGGGTTATTCCAATAAGCGTTTTAGATAAAAATTCTATTTATGAATTAGTAAATCAACATGATGTAGTGTTTCATTTAGCAGCAATTTTAGGTGTGAAAACGACAATGGAAAAGAGTATAGAGCTCATTGAAACGAATTTTGATGGAACGAGAAACATTTTACAAGCAGCGCTAAATGGAAAGAAGAAAGTAGTCTTTGCGTCTACTTCAGAAGTATATGGTAAGGCAAAACCACCCTTTTCTGAAGAGGGGGATCGATTATACGGGGCAACTTCTAAAATACGTTGGAGTTATGCAGTGTGTAAAACATTAGAAGAGACATTATGTTTAGGATACGCTTTAGAAGGTTTACCTGTAACGATTGTGCGTTATTTTAATATTTATGGTCCAAGAGCGAAAGATGGCCCATATGCAGGGGTAATCCCGCGTTTTATCAGTGCGGCCCTGCAAGGAGAAGACATTCTCGTATATGGAGATGGAAAGCAGACACGTTGCTTTACGTATGTAAGTGATGCGGTAGAGGCAACGATTCGAGCAATGGATGAGAAGGCAAATGGTGAGATTATTAATATAGGTTCTGAGAATGAAAAGAGTATAAAAGAAGTAGCAGAAGTAATTAAAAAACTAACGAAATCTTCTTCAAAGATTGTTCAAGTTTCTTTCGAAGAGGTATATCCACATGGCTTTGAAGAAATTCCAAATAGAAGACCAGATGTAACGAAATTAAAAGAACTTGTTCAATTTCAGGCGAAAGTAACGTGGGAAAACGGATTAAAAGAAACAATTAATTGGTTTCGTGAAGAAAACAATGGCTAAGTCGTTATCAGTTATTATTCCTGTATGTAATGAAATCGATACGATTTCAGACGTTATTCAATCGGCAAAAGGATTAAATCCAGTAGAGATTATTGTAGTAGCGAACGGTTGTAATGATGGTACAGAAGAGGTTGCTGATCGTTTAGGGTGTAAAGTAATTAAGTATACAGAGTTACTAGGGAACGATGTTGGCCGTGCGGTTGGCGCAAAACATGCGATAGGTGATGTATTACTATTTATAGATGGAGATTTTGCTATTCAAACTTCAAAATTACAATTATTCCTGAATCCCATTTTACATGATCAGGCCGACATCGTTTTAAATAATTTGGATGCGTTATTTTTAAAGAAACAAAAACCGCATTCTGTGGCAGTATGGCGCCAAATATTAAATGCAATGTTAGAGCGTGAAGAGTTAAAAGTTGATTCTTTATTATCTGTACCTCATGCGTTGACGAAAGAAGTTGCTCAAAGTATTGGATATGAAGGCTTTGTTAATCCTATTGTCGCTCATTTACGTTTAGTTCAAAGTAAATGGAGAATTAGTCGTCATTGTGCAATTGACGTTATTACGCCAAATAAATTTCGGCCGACCGAGCATGCTGCGTATGGCACGGGTCTTTCGCAATCTGAAAAACGGATGATAGGTGATCATATAGAAGCTGTAGCGGAGCGAATAGTAGGTAGCGATGAGCGCGGAGGGTATTATGATGGCAATAGGAAAAGAGATAGTGTGTATCATACTTTAGATTTCGAAGATCTTTATCAAGGATGGGGCGTCACATCTAAATTGTATAAAGGAAAGCAATTATCGGTCATTATTCCTGTACAAGATGAAGAAAAAACAATTGGAAATGTTATAGATGAACTTCGAAAAATTGAACCTTTTGAAATTATCGTTGTTGTAAATGGTTCTTCTGATCAAACAGCAACGATTGCAAAAGAAAAGGGAGCAATAACAATTGTATATAAAGAAGCACTTGGAAACGATGTAGGGCGTTCACTTGGAACTTACTTTGCTAAAGGGGATATTGTGCTGTTTATAGACGGCGACTTTGTTATTCCGGCAAGGGAGTTATATCCTTTCGCAAAAGCTATTGCAGATGGAATGGATGTCGCCTTAAATGATCTAAATCATTATTTAGATTTAAGAGTACCACTTCATCTTGTAACTGCATTTAAATATGCATTAAATTTAGCTTGTGATAGAAAAGATCTAGGAGTAGGCTCTCTTATTGCTGTACCGAATGCGTTCAGTCGTAAGTGCTTGAAAGAAATTGGTTATAGATCTTTACTCTCACCTTGTGTAGCACAAGTGAAAGCGATTCTGTCGGGATTCGAGATTGCATGTGTAAGTCGTGTAGAGGTCGATAAGATGAACCGTATTCGTCCCAGTGAACATTTTGCAAAAATAGGTCATCCTCCAGCTGTTTTGCGAATTATAGGTGATCATATAGAAGGATTAGAGCAATTAATTGCATTAGAAGGCAATCGTGGTGGATTCTATGATGGGGATAGAAAAAGAGATGTTTTAGAGTAGTAACAAAAAAAGTGTACAACATATGTACACTTTTTGTTCTGTTATAAAAACTATAACAGATTAGGAGATAAGAGTATTACAGCTCTACAATGGGTATTGTTCTTATATTACAAAATAGGACTCGTATATAAGGATACCAAAAAAATACAATTAAGGGAAGGGTTAATTATAAAGACTTTTAAGTGAAGTTAACACTATGTATATAGTAGTTTGCTCAACATTTCACAAACATGTCACAACTATTTCGTTCACTTTCGCCAAAAAGTAGTATTCTAAGTGTGTAAGCTGTTATATAAAAAATCTTAGTCCTGTACTAATCAAAAATGGAGGAGATTAGGATGACTCAAGTATTAGAAAATGTTAAAAACGCATGGGAAAACTTTAAAGGTGAAAAATGGAAAGCAGAGATTGATGTTCGCGATTTCATTTTAAATAATGTAAACGTTTTCGAAGGAGATGAATCTTTCTTAGCGGGAGCAACTGAAGCAACGAAACAACTTTGGGATCAAGTAATGGATTTAACAACGAAAGAACGTGAAAACGGTGGCGTTCTTGATATGGATACAAAAATTGTTTCTTCTATTACATCACATGGACCAGGATATTTAAATAAAGATATTGAAAAAGTAGTCGGTTTCCAAACTGAAAAACCATTTAAACGTTCTTTACAACCATATGGTGGTATTCGTATGGCGGAACAAGCTTGTGAATCTTATGGATACGAAATGGACAAAGAACTTAGTCGTATTTTTAGAGATTGGAGAAAAACTCATAACCAAGGTGTATTCGATGCTTATACACCAGAAATGAGAAATGCACGTAAATCAGGTGTAATTACTGGTCTTCCAGATGCATACGGACGTGGACGTATTATCGGTGACTACCGACGCGTAGCATTATATGGTATTGATCATTTAATTGAAGCGAAAAAAGCAGATTTAAATTTAACTGGCGGTGTAATGAGCGAAGATACAATGCGTTTACGCGAAGAGTTATCTGAGCAAATGCGTGCACTTCAAGAGTTAAAACAAATGGCCGCTTCTCATGGCTTTGATATTTCTAAGCCAGCAACAAACACGCAAGAAGCATTCCAATGGTTATACTTCGCATATCTTGCGGCAATTAAAGAGCAAAATGGAGCTGCAATGAGTCTTGGACGTACTTCTACATTCTTAGACATTTATATTGAAAGAGATTTGGCAAATGGTACTTTAACAGAAGAAGAAGTACAAGAAATTGTGGATCACTTCATTATGAAATTACGTCTTGTGAAATTTGCAAGAACACCTGATTATAATGAATTATTCTCTGGTGACCCAACTTGGGTAACTGAGTCTATCGGTGGTATGGCATTAGATGGCCGTCCATTAGTAACAAAGAACTCATTCCGTTTCTTGCATACATTAGATAATTTAGGACCAGCTCCAGAACCAAACTTAACAGTTCTTTGGTCTAAACAATTACCAGAGAACTTTAAAAACTACTGTGCAAAAATGTCTATTAAAACATCAGCAATTCAATATGAAAATGATGACATTATGCGTGCTGACTACGGTGATGACTACGGAATTGCTTGTTGTGTATCTGCAATGAGAATTGGTAAACAAATGCAGTTCTTCGGCGCACGTGCAAACTTAGCAAAAGCATTACTATATGCGATTAACGGTGGTAAAGATGAAAAATCTAAAGCACAAGTTGGTCCTGAGTACGCACCAATTACTTCTGAAGTATTAGATTATGAAGAAGTTATGCATAAGTTTGATATGACAATGGAATGGTTAGCGGGTCTATATTTAAACACATTAAATGTTATTCACTACATGCACGATAAATATAGCTACGAACGTATTGAAATGGCACTTCATGATACAAATGTTCTTCGTACAATGGCAACAGGTATCGCGGGTCTATCTGTAGTAGCAGACTCTTTAAGTGCAATTAAACACGCAAAAGTAAAACCAATTCGCGATGAAAACGGAATTGCAGTTGACTTTGAAATCGAAGGAGATTTCCCTAAATACGGTAACAACGATGACCGTGTAGATGAAATTGCTGTAAATCTTGTGAAAACATTTATGAATAAACTTCGTAAACATAAAACATATAGAAATTCTGTTCATACAATGTCAATCTTAACAATCACATCTAACGTTGTATACGGTAAGAAAACTGGTAACACTCCAGATGGTCGCCGTACTGGAGAGCCATTCGCACCTGGTGCGAACCCAATGCATGGACGTGATACAAAAGGTGCATTAGCTTCATTATTATCTGTAGCTAAATTACCATATGAAGATGCACAAGATGGTATTTCTAATACATTCTCTATTATTCCAAAAGCACTTGGTAAAGAAGATGATGTACAAGTACGTAACTTAGTATCAATGCTTGATGGTTATGCAGTAAAAGAAGGACATCACTTAAATATTAACGTATTTAACCGTGAAACATTAATGGATGCAATGGAACATCCTGAGAAATATCCACAATTAACAATTCGCGTATCTGGTTACGCTGTAAACTTTATTAAATTAACTCGTGAACAACAAATTGATGTAATTAACCGTACAATGCATGAAAGCATGTAAGTGAAAAAAGTGTCCCTCTGCATTTTATAAATAGCAGAGGGAGGCTGTTTCAATAAAGGAGGAAGTAACATGGTAAAAGGAAGAATTCATTCTGTAGAGTCTTGTGGTACTGTTGATGGCCCAGGAATTCGTTATGTCATATTTACACAAGGGTGTTTATTACGTTGTCAATATTGTCATAATGCTGATACGTGGGAGATCGGTAAAGGAAAAGAAATAACAGTCGAAGAAGTAATGCAGGATGTGACATGTTACCTTCCTTTTATTGAAGCTTCCGGAGGCGGTATAACAGTTAGTGGTGGGGAACCATTATTACAGCTAGATTTCTTAATTGAATTATTTAAGAAATGTAAGGAAGCTGGAATTCATACAACAATTGACTCTTCGGGTGGTTGTTATTCAGAGGAACCAGAATTCCAAAACAAGCTAGACATTTTAATGGATTACACAGATTTAGTTTTATTGGATTTGAAACATATTGATTCAAAGAAACATCGTAAATTAACAGGAAAACCAAATGAACATATTTTACAATTTGCTCGTTATTTATCGGATAAAAATAAACCAATTTGGGTACGACACGTATTAGTTCCTGGTATTACGGATAATGAAGAGGATCTACAAAAATTATCTAGCTTTATTCAAAGTCTGTCTAATGTTCAGAAAGTTGAAGTGCTACCATACCATAAACTTGGTGTATATAAATGGGAGGCACTTGGACATAAGTATCCACTTGCGAATGTAGAACCACCTACTGAAAAAAATGTAGAACAAGCAAGACATATTTTACATGCAGTCTAATCCAAATATTGGGTTAGGCTTTTTGCTTTCTTTACAATAAAACCTAGAGTATATATATAGAAAAGAGTATACTGAAAATAGAATATCCATATTTTTGTAAGGAATAAGTGGAGAAATTTACATAATTGTAAAGGGAAATCAAAATAGTAAAAAGAATTAAGAAGTAAAAGAGTGAGTATCATGGAATAGAGAACATTTGTAAGTTATTGCGAAAGCTCTTATAGGAAAGTATAATGTAAAGATATGAGCACAGATAGGATTAAGGGGTCAATCTTATATGCTTTGCATATCCACGACAGGTACATAGCTGAAAGAGAAGTATTAGAATCTGTTTATGTAATTTTTAAGGAAAATGTTTTTCCTATTGTCGTATATGCAATATGGAGAAACAATAAGCTAGGAGTGGATTTGTTTGATAAAAAACCCCAAGGTTTTAATATTAACTGCACATTACGGTAATGGGCATGTGCAAGTAGCGAAAACATTAGAACAAACATTTCGCCAAAAAGGAATTGAAGATGTAATTGTATGCGATTTGTTCGGAGAATCACATCCAGTTATAACCGATATTACAAAATATTTATATTTAAAAAGTTATACAATAGGAAAAGAATTATACCGCTTGTTTTATTACGGCGTAGAAAAAATTTATGATAAAAAAATAGCATCTTGGTATGCGAACTTTGGAAGAAAACGTTTGAAATTACTTTTACAAGCAGAGAAACCGGATATTGTTATTAATACATTTCCGATCATAGCTGTACCAGAGTTAAAAAAGCAAACAGGTATTTCAATTCCTGTGTATAACGTATTAACGGATTTTTGTGTGCACAAAATATGGATTCATCGGGAAGTAGATCGTTATTTTGTAGCAACTGATCACGTGAAAAAAGTTATGGTTGATATCGGTGTGCCTGCGGAGCAAATTGTTGAAACTGGAATTCCGATTCGTAGTAGTTTTGAGCTAAAGATCAATCCAGACATTATATATAATAAATATCAGTTATGTAAGAATAAAAAGATTTTACTAATTGTAGCAGGTGCTCATGGGGTATTAGGAAGTGTAAAAGAACTATGCCAATCATTTATGTCGGTACCTGATTTACAAGTAGTTGTCGTTTGTGGGAAAAATGAAGCGTTAAAACAGGATTTATTAGGATTACAGGAAAAAAATCCTGATGCATTAAAAGTATTTGGTTATGTTGAAAATATTGATGAATTATTCCGTGTTACTTCTTGTATGATTACGAAGCCAGGCGGTATTACGTTAAGTGAAGCGGCAGCATTGCAAGTACCTGTCATTTTATATAAGCCTGTTCCAGGACAAGAAAATGAAAATGCAATGTACTTTGAAAGAAAAGGAGCTGCAGTTGTCATTCGTGATGATAGTGAGGTTTTTGCACAGACAGAGGCGTTATTACAAGATGATATGAAGCTTCTTCAAATGAAAGAAGCGATGAGAAGTATTTATCGTCCGGAGCCAGCTGGTCATATTGTGGATACAATTTTGGCAGAAAATCATGTAGAACCGAATCATATACCTATTAAATCACCTGCTCTTGCACAACTATTTACTTAATAAAAAACCCTCTTTTATATGTTTAAAGAGGGTTTTTTATTGTTTTTATAAAATAAAGTAGTAACTTATCCACATGAAGATTACGCTTTCATTAAACAGTAAAGTCGAAATATTAACAACTATATCCACATTGTCCACAATTTTTAGAAAAATATCCACAATTCTAACATTTACTATGCGTTACAACATATAAACGTGTGAAGGATTTGTTGAATTTATTCACAATTCTATAAAATTTGTGGATAACGTTATCCACACAAAAAAGGTTCCTTATTTATAAGGAACCTTTTTGTCTATTCTATCACGTAGAAAAAATATGTAATGAGAATGAATAATTAGGGGGGAAAACTTCTAATTATTCATTCTCACTTTAAATACTTTTCGAGCGATAACCCGCTGCGCGATCTGCTTTGCGAAATTCTCGTTGGTAGAGAACTTCTTGTGTACCAGATAATGTGTTTTTTACTTTGTCACGTTTCTTTTTATCCATTACAAATCACCTCGTGTCCTAAAGTCACTATCTATCGTTTCCAAAGACATGGGGTGATATACGCATATGGCAAAATGTTAATGATTAATTATTTTTTCTAAAAATTTAGATTACGCTTCTTTTAATTGTTGAGTATCTTGGAAGGTTGTATCTCGCATTGTAGCAAGTGTATATTGATCTTTTGGAATTTCATATAAGTTATATACTTCTTCATTTGCGTTAATTTCATTATAAACGGCTTTTCTTGTTTCGTTTGCTAGATTAACATATTGTAGTTTTTCGGCAGCTTTAATAGAACGAATATTTATTTTACGAATACGCATAAAGATTGTTTCGATATCTAATTCATAGAAAAGTTCGCTAAAAAATGAATCTTTTGCCAATTTATTATAGCCTTTTCCATGATAAGGTTTGCCAAGCCATGTGCCGAGAAATCCGGCTTTTTCTTGCACATCAAATAAAGTAATTGTTCCGATAGGGTTACCCCATTCATCTAAAATTGTGCGTGAAATTAATTCTCCGCGCTCTTCAGCTTCAATCGTTTGTTTCGTTAAAAATAAATATTCCTCATAAGAATAAGCCTTTTGACGCACAAAAGGGAAGACAGCTGGATCCACCATTAACTCGTATAGAACGTGGCTGTCGTGTAAGTCGCGTTTTTTCAACATACTAACTCCTCCTCACACGAGGGTAGCATGACGAAAAAACACCCCACCCTCGAAATTTTTATATCAATCTTTAAAAAATTTCGGGGTGGGAATCGAACCCACTAGAACCAGTTTCTAACGCTGGTGGCGCACCATTTGCCTTCCCCATTCATCAATTTGAAAATGATAATCACGACACAAATTGATTATGGTTTCATTCAGTTTATAATCGTATAATACTTTATCTAGTCAAAAAAATAAACTAGTTTTTTTTATTTTTTTTGTAAATTATTTTTCCATCAATCATGGTTAGTACAGGCTTGGCTAAATAATGGAAAGGATGATGCGTCCATAACACGAGATCAGCGTCTTTTCCAACTTCAATACTCCCAATTCTATCCTCTAAACGTAAATTTCGTGCTGGAAATATAGTGATTCCTTCTAGTGCAGTTTTTTCGTCTAATCCTTCTCTTACTGCGACAGCAGCACAAAGATTTAAATATTGAATTGGTGTATAAGGGTGATCTGTTGTTATAGAAACTTCCACTCCATTTTTCGATAATATATGGTAAGTATCCCATGTTTTGTTTTTAAGTTCGATTTTAGAACGGCGTGTAAGAGTGGGGCCAACTGAAACCTTCAAATTGTGTTTCGAAAGCTCATCAACAATAAAGTGTCCTTCTGTACAATGTTCAATGCGTAAATCGAGATTGAATTCTGTTGCAAAGCGTAGAGCAGAACTAATATCATCTGCTCGATGAGCGTGTATACGTACGGGTATTTCGCGGCGTAATGCTTTTAAGATTGGAAGCATTCGAAAATCAGCTTCATGCCCGTAGTGCTGTGCTTCATAGAATGATTCTCGAAGTAACCCCATAATTCCCATACGTGTTATGGATTCTTTTGTTCCATTACTATGGACCTTTTTAGGATTTTCTCCAAAGGCAATCTTTAAGCCGGCAGGCTCTTGAATAATCATATGATCAATACAAGTTCCAGCTGTTTTTATTACACAAGTCGTACCACCGATAATGTTTTGACTTCCTGGCATAACGTGAACAGTTGTGATTCCATTTTGTACAGCATCTTGAAATGCAATATCAAGAGGGTGGATTCCGTCCAAAGAACGGATATGTGGTGTTGAAACTTCAGATGTTTCATTTGCATCATTGCCAGCCCAACCAGTACCTTCATCATAGAGACCAAGATGAGTATGGACATCGATAAATCCAGGTAAAAGATGAAGAGCACGAGCGTCTATAACAGTCATATCTTGAGTAGGTTGAATGGAAGGCTTGACCTCGGCAATTCTTTCTCCTATAACGAGTACATCCCCTTGAAATTTTTGGGATGTAATAGGATAGACAATGGCTTGCTTGAGCAATATTTTCATAGGTACCTCATTTCTGTTACTTTACAATGTTAATGGAATTTAAGGGAAAGTAACTGAAAGATTATTTGTGTAATAATGCTCCGGATTCTAGAAAATGAAAGTTTTGAAAAGGGCCCCTGTAAAACTGTGTTTTAGAAGTACTACATTGTATGCGAAAGTATATTTTGTAATGCATGGTCTATTGTCGGAAATGTGTATTCATACCCATGTTCAATTGCTTTACTAGGTAATACATGTTGTCCTTCTAGTACAAGTATGCTCATCTCACCAAGTAAAGTATGAAGCATAAATGAAGGGACAGGTAGCCAATGAGGTTTTTTCATTATAGTTGCAATGGTTTCTCCAAATTCCTTCATTCTTATAGGGAGGGGAGCTGTAATGTTAAGCGGTCCATCAATTTCTTTTTTGTGTATGATGAAATCAATCAGGCGAACGACATCGTCTATATGGATCCAGGATAACCATTGGTTTCCAGATCCAATTGTACCGCCGATATAGAATTGATAGGGGATTAGCATTTTTGGAAGAGCTCCTCCATCTGCACTTAATACGACTCCAAATCTTGCGTATACTGTTCGCATTCCGAGAGAACGAGCTTTAGATGCTTCTTGTTCCCATGAATATACTGTATGTGCTAAAAAGTCATCTCCAGGAGTCTCGTGCTGTTCTGTAAAAGACTCGGTTTCAGACGTTCCATAGTATCCAATAGCACTTGCATTAATAAATGTGTGCGGTTTTATGTTGAGTGTTTGTAATTGTTTAATGAGTCCTTTTGTCGTTTGAATTCTACTGTTTAAAATGGCTTTCTTTTGTTTCTTTGTCCATCTACTATTAATGGACTCTCCAGCTAGATTAATAACTATATCAATAGAGGAGAGGGGAAAGGTTTGTAAATCTGGTGTCCATTGTACGTATTGAAGGTTAGGGTCGGAAGTTTCAGTAGTTTTGTTTCGAGTCAGAATGTAAACCGTATATCCTTTTTGAATAAAAAAAGTAGAAAGGTATTTACCGATAAAGCCGGTACCACCAGAAATTGCGATTTTCACAATTATTTCCTCCTCATTATATATATTCTTGAAAAGCAAAAACGTTCCTTGACTATGTTAAAATAATAGAGAGGTGAGAGTATGGCTGTCATTACAAAAATAGAAGTGCAAAAACGATCGAAAGAACGGTTTAATATTTATATTGATAAAGGTCAAGGTGAAGAGTACGGATTTAGTGTGAATGAAGTAATCTTAATAAAACACGGATTACAAAAGGGCTTAGAAATTGATGAAATAGCGTTAGGAAATATTTTGTACAATGAAGAGGTACAAAAAGCATATTTACAAGCAGTCTCCTATTTATCCTATCAAATGAGAACGAAACAAGAAATAGAAGATTTTTTACGAAAAAAAGAAGTGGGACAGGCCATCATCTCTGAAGTCGTTTCGAAATTATTACATGACCGATATATTAATGATAAAGAGTACGCTGTTTTATATACGAGAACGCAAAGTAATGTGAATCGAAAGGGTCCCACTGTTATTAAAAGAGAGTTGTTAAATAAAGGTGTTCAGGATCTAATTATTACGCATAGTTTACAAGAATATCCGAAGGAAAAGCAAATTGAGAATGCTTTCATTCTTATAGAAAAGAAGAAAAGGTCCTATCAAAAGCATTCCTTTTTACAAATGAAGCTAAAGTTAGACGAAATGCTTGTTCGTAAAGGATATTCTAGAGATGTGATTCAAATTTGTTTAGAAGAATTAAAAGACGAAAAAGATGACGAACAGCAACAAGAAGCGTTACACTATCATGGGAATAAATATTATGAGAAATATAAAAAGTATGATGGATGGACATTCGAAAATAAGATGAAACAAGCGTTATATCGCAAAGGATTTTCTATTGATGAGATAGAGATATTTTTGCAGATGAAACGCGAAGAGGGATGAGGGGAAATAAGATGAATATGCCAAAGCGCTACAGTGAAATGACACCACATGAGCTAAGGGAAGAAATTGGGGTTTTGAAAGAGCAAGCGATAAAGGCTGAGCAGCTTGGAATTGTAAATGAGTTCGATGTATTAATGAGAAAGATGGCAATGGCTCGCGCTTATATGACTGATATAAACAAATTCCATATTGGTGAGACATATGAATTGGTAGAAGAACCTGGTATATTATTTGAAATTACGTATTTCAATGGGGTATTTGCTTGGGGACATAAGCAAAATGATAATGAAGAGATTGGAATACCGATTTCCTTATTGCAAGAAAAATAAAAACCAGAGAGCGAATATCTCTCTGGTTTTCATCTTTGGTAGGCGTTACAGGAGATAGGAGATTCTAAAATTGGCGTTTTTTACATTCATTCGCCAATATAATGAGAGACTGGGTTTGTTGCGTCTGTCCGTTAACTTGCGCTTTAGCATGTTTCGGACGAGTCCACGTATGGTTAAATAATTCAGAACGACTATCTAAGCGATCACGGTAGCTCATCTTTATCACCTCGTGTAGGAAGTTAATTTAATTTGTACTACTCTTCCTGCTGATTTGCAGCACGCATACGTTCTTGTGGGTGCGTGTTAATTGTGCCGTTAGGTCGTTTCGAAGCGAAGCGTGATTTCGCTTTCGGTTGACCGTCGATTTTGCTGTTGTTTTTTGACTCAGACCAAAATTCGGCTTGTTTACCCATTGCGAACGCCCTCCTCATCATCAGTTGATACCTCTTTAAGAAGTATCAATTATAGAATGTGCAAAATAGAAGAAACTATCCTTTAGAAATGAAGGGATAAATAGGTAAAAGGAGATTAGAAAATGAATGATATTTATGAAGAACTAACGAAAGAACTATTAGACAAAAATGACAAACTTTCTTACGCGCAGGCTCGTGCGTGGGTTGAATTACTATGGGAAGATTTTCAAACAACTTATGCGAAGTCAGGTCGTTACCAAGGTGATGAAATGACTGAACAAGTGGTAAGAACATGGATTAATAATCATGGAGCGCGTCTTCATGAAATGCGTACAAATAATCCGAAATATAGCCATTTAATCAATCAAGAAGATCATTTGAAACATTAAAAAAAGCGACTTAAGTCGCTTTTTTTAATGTGGAAGTAACTCCAGCTTTTTTCGAAGTTTTTCTTCACTAAAAATCCATCCTGTATAGGAACTAATAATATTTAAATTATGATCGAGTTGAACGATTGCAACGAATGGATAATAATCTTTACTGCGATATCGCAAATCAATGAATCGAACTTCGTAATAATGATCATAATCGAAAACGTCCCAGCGATACACAGGGGAGAATGATAAAAATGCTGAGATATTTTCATCTTGTTTCGCAGCGCGCATAATAGCATTGTCTGGGAACGGTACCCGGTCGAACTTATCGTATACCATGATGTTACCACGATGCCATCTAGCAACGTAGTAATAATCAGTTGTAACGATTGCTAAATGATAATGATAAAATCGATAAGAAGGGGAAATAATTATCTTCTCAACGTTGTTGAAACGTTTATATACGACGCTACGTATGTTTCTATGCATCATAATCCGTCCGATATAGTAAACAATCATCAATATATACGCTGCTAAGGCAGTATACCCTTTATGGGAACCTACGAGCATACAAGCAATTGCGAGTAGATGAATAAAGAAAATGACGGTATCGAATGTATTAATGATACCGAGCGCTACCCATTTTTTTGTGAAGGGCCGTAATGCCTGTGTACCGTAGGCATTGAAAATATCCACAAAGACATGAAGAAAGACGGCAATAAATGACCAAAGTAGTAGATGCAAATATGGAGCGTCTGAAAAGAAGGCGAAAGAGATGCCACTTATAAGGAATGACCAAAGAATTACTGCAGGAATGGAATGAGTAATCCCGCGATGATTTCTTATATATTTAGCGTTATTACGCAATTTTAAAACTGTATCGATGTCAGGAATATTGGAACCGGCAATTGTAGCAAGCATAACTGCTTGTGGCCCAATATCACTTTGTGCTATGGCTGGATCTAACGTGGCCAAACTGCCTAGAGTAACGCCCATAACAAGGTGAGTGGCTGTGTCCATAGAAATCCACCTCCGTTTTTTATTAATGTAACTCTTTTTATTCGATACCTCAAGTCCTTTGCCTTCTATTTCCTATGTCATCTTACTTAAATTTTTTCCTAAAATCTTTATAATAGTACTTATATGCAAAAAAATGAGGGGGATCAAGTTTGACACTTGAAATATTAAATAGTTTTAACATAGAGCAGTTTCAAAATGATTTAATTGGTTGGTTTGAAAAAGAGCAACGCGACTTACCGTGGCGTAAAAATAAAGATCCATACCGAGTCTGGGTTTCGGAAATTATGTTGCAGCAAACAAGGGTAGAAGCTGTAAAACCATATTACGCGAATTTTATGGGGAAGTTTCCTACTCTAGAAGCTTTGGCAAATGCGGATGATGAAGAAGTGTTAAAAGCATGGGAAGGTTTAGGGTATTATTCTAGAGCACGAAATTTACATGCGGCCGTAAAAGAAGTAAGAGAAGTATACGGCGGGATCGTACCGAGTGATGTAAAGAAAATCGAAAAATTAAAAGGAGTCGGGCCATATACAAAAGGTGCTATTTTAAGTATCGCATATGGTATACCAGAGCCAGCAGTGGACGGAAATGTTATGCGTGTATTATCTCGCATTTTATCAGTATGGGATGACATTGCAAAACCGAAAACAAGAAAAGTGTTTGAAGAGATTGTACGTGAAATTATTTCGGCTGAAAATCCGTCTTATTTTAATCAAGGTTTGATGGAATTAGGGGCATTAATTTGTATACCGAAAAATCCATCTTGCTTACTTTGTCCTGTACGTGAGCATTGCCGAGGATACGCTGAAGGTGTTCAAAAAGAACTACCAGTAAAAAGTAAAGCGAAAGCTCCTACAATGGTACCGCTTGTTGCAGGAGTACTTCAAACTGAAGATGGTCGTTACGTTATTAATAAACGTCCAAGTAGCGGATTATTAGCTAATATGTGGGAGTTTCCGAATATTGAACTTGGCGAAGGGATTCGAAGTCAGAAAGAACAGCTTATAGATTATATGAAGGAAAAGTTTGAGCTTTCGATTTCTATTGATGAGTACGCAATGAATGTGCAACATACGTTTACGCATCGCACCTGGGATATATTCGTATTTTACGGAAAAGTAACTGGTGATATTGTTGAAACAGATACATTAAAGTTTGTATCGAAAGAAGTATTTGAGCAGTTACCTTTCTCTAAATCGCATCGTACGATTTATGAGAGTTGTGTTGAGAAAATTACAATGCAATAAACAAAAAAGTGTTCCCTAGATTGGGAACACTTTTTTTAATCGTAAGAAATTTTTGTCCCATGAGTCCAACTGGCATCACCTTCTTGTAAGCCACCTCTTGATTCAATTTCTACTACAATTTCTTTATAAATACTTTGCCCTTCCGCATTTAAATAGGGCAATATCTGTTGTAATGAATGATGAAAATAAGCTAATTCATCTTCTTTCCATTCACTTTTTGAAACCATCGTTAGTTCAGTCATATCGCGTCCTATATACATATTTCCACCTCCATTTTCTATAGTTTGAATGAGTGATGAGAGATATATGCAGAATTTTTTTTAAAGAAAATTACGGATAGCTCTTAGGTAAATTGGTTACATTATTGATTGTGGAGGTGAGAAAGATGAGTAAAAAACAACAAGGTTATAACAAGGCAACTTCTGGCGCTAGCATTCAAAGTACAAATGCTAGTTATGGTACAGAGTTTGCGACTGAAACAAATGTACAAGCAGTAAAACAAGCAAACGCACAATCAGAAGCAAAGAAAGCACAAGCTTCTGGTGCACAAAGTGCAAACGCTAGTTATGGTACTGAATTTGCAACTGAAACAGACGTGCATGCTGTGAAAAAACAAAATGCACAATCAGCTGCAAAACAATCACAATCTTCTAGTTCAAATCAGTAATGAAAGAAAAACACTTCTCTAACTCGGGAGAAGTGTTTTCTTTGTGCCTGGATCATGGTAATGAAAATAAAGTGAACGACATAACTTCTAATAAGTCAACAAATGTAGTCAAAGGAGAAGGAAGTTAAAGATTAGAAATATGTAATGAGGAATCATAACTGATAAATAAGTCCAAAAGGGGGTAAGTAATGAACGATTTTGATAAGTTGGTAGGAGAACAATTGGAAACGATGGATGAGTTGTTAAAGTTACAAGCTCATCTAGAGAAGTATCAGCAAATTGAAATGAGCGAAAAGGATACGTGCGATAAGAAGGAATTACATTTTATCCGCCAAGAAATATATAGAACAGAATTAGCGTTAAAACTGTTACATGAGAAATTTGAAGAGCAAACGAATAGTGTGATTCAATCTTTTGAAACTGAAAAAATGATTTCGAATTTAGGATAAGACAAATTGTTACCTTCCGGTGAAAGGTCCTTCTTTAGATAGAAATAAGGAAGGGCTTTTTCTATTCACATCTTCTTGTTTGTAAATCATTCAGCAAAGACCCTGTCTCCTAAGGAGATTAGGGATATGGTATTCAGTGTGAAAAATAGAGTCTTGTCGCTTTAGTTTTAAAATTTCGACAAAAAAGTTATAATAGAAAAAAAGTGGATGCAGCTCAAAGGGCATTTGCAGTTGAAAGAAGGGAGCATTTATGGGATTTCCCAAAGAAGGAGAAAAAGTACAAATACATAGTTATAAACATAATGGCTCCATTCATAGAATGTGGGAAGAGACAACAATTTTAAAAGGGACACAGAGTCTTGTGATCGGAGCAAATGATCGTACAGTAGTGACAGAATCAGATGGCCGAACATGGATTACTCGTGAACCAGCAATTTGTTATTTTCATGCAAACTATTGGTTTAATGTGATTGGAATGTTAAGGGAAGAGGGAGTATATTATTATTGTAATTTAAGCTCACCTTTTGCATATGATTCTGAAGCATTGAAGTACATCGATTATGATTTAGATATTAAAGTGTATCCAGATATGACATATACGCTTTTAGATGAAGATGAGTATGAAAAACATAGTCAAATTATGCAGTATCCACCTGTTATTGATACCATTCTAAAACGGAATGTAGCACAATTAACACAATGGATTCATCAACGAAAAGGGCCATTCGCGCCAGATTTTGTAGATATGTGGTATGAGAGATATTTAATGTACAGAAATTAAAACAAACCTGCAGGGGATTTCCCGGCAGGTTTGTCCTATTAGAGGGGGGATTATATGCAAGGTATAAAAAGATATTTACAATTTGTTAAACCATATCGTTGGCTTATTGCTATTACGATTATGATTGGTCTAGTTAAATTCGGCATTCCGCTTATTATGCCGTGGTTATTAAAATATATTATCGATGATGTAATTCAAGGCGGAGGGTCACTTCAAGATAAAACGTCCCAATTAGTAACAGCTGTTGGGATTGCTTTTTTTATTTTTGCAGTAGTAAGACCACCAATTGAATATTATCGTCAATATTTTGCACAACGTATCGCAAATACAATATTATATGATTTACGAAAACATATTTTTGGTCATTTGCAAAAGTTGAGTTTACGCTATTATTCGAATACAAAAACAGGGGAAATTATTTCACGGGTCATTCATGATGTAGAACAAACGAAGGACTTTGTAATTACTGGTTTGATGAATGTTTGGTTAGATACGGCAACAATTGCTATTGCTATTATTGTTATGTTTTCTATGAATGTAAAATTAACATTTGTTGCGCTATTAATTTTACCTATTTATGTAGTGGCAGTAAAATATTTTTTCGGACGCCTTCGAAAATTGACGAAAGAGCGTTCACAAGCGTTAGCAACGATGCAAGGATATTTACATGAACGTATTCAAGGGATGCAAGTGACACGTAGCTTTGCATTAGAAGAGTATGAGGCTAAGCAGTTTGAAAAAAGAAATAATGAATTTTTGACAAAAGCATTAACACATACGAGTTGGACGGCGAGAACATTTTCGGCAGTAAATACGTTAACAGATTTAGGCCCGTTACTTGTGATCGGTTTTGCAGCGTACGAAGTAATTCAGGGGCAGTTGACATTAGGTACTATGGTTGCCTTTGTTGGATATATGGATAGTTTGTATAGTCCGCTTCGCCGTCTTGTTAATTCCTCTACAACATTAACACAGTCTTTCGCATCGATGGATCGAGTGTTTGAATTGTTAGATGAGAAATACGATATTGTGAATGTGCCAAGTGCGGTACAAACGAAAAAATTAAATGGTGAAGTGATATTTGATAATGTATCTTTTCGTTACAATTCAGATGAAAAAGAGATATTACATAACCTTTCGTTAACTATGTTACCAGGAGAGAAGGTAGCACTTGTAGGAGCGAGTGGAGGAGGGAAGTCATCTCTTGCTAGTTTAATCCCTCGTTTCTATGATGTTTCTTCAGGTGCAGTTTATGTAGATGGGATAGATGTCAGAAAGTATGATATGAGAAATTTACGTAGTCATATTGGAATTGTACTGCAAGATAATTTGTTATTTAGCGATACAATTGGGGCAAATATTTTATACGGAAATCCGAAAGCTACAGAGGAAGAAGTGATTGCAGCTGCCAAAGCTGCGCAAATTCATGATTTTATTATAGAGTTACCTGATGGTTATGATACTGTCGTTGGGGAACGCGGTGTGAAGTTATCTGGTGGGCAAAGGCAACGTGTAGCGATTGCAAGAGTGTTTCTAAAGAATCCATCGTTACTTATATTAGATGAAGCGACTTCCGCTTTAGATTTAGAAAATGAACGGTATATTCAGCAGGCGCTTCAGACGTTAGCTGCTGATCGAACGACAATCATAATCGCACATCGATTGGCGACGATTACGCATGTGGATACGATTATTTACATTGAAGATGGTGAAATTAAAGAAACAGGTTCTCATGAAGAGTTAATGAAAAAAAGAGGGTTTTATTATAATTTATATCAACTTCAACATATAACAGAAACAGCTCCTTTAGCGTAAAAGGAGCTGTTTTCTTTATTCGTCTTCTTTTTTATCTTCGATTTGGAGTTCTGCTTCTGGTTTATGGTATGTGTAGAAGCTATCCACAAGTAAATCTAAATGCTCTACTTCTTCACTATAGTTAATAATGGCAGAAATAAGAGGGAAGAGGTGTAGCCATGTTTTATACGCTTCCTCATCTTCTTTGTTTTGATAATCCATAAAGATATCAATTAATTCTTGTTTACCTGTTTCAACTTCATCAAGCATTTCAACGGATTGTTGTTTTTTTGCTTTACCAATAAATTTTAATAAAACTTGTTCATGGTAATGCGTTAATGAATCAAGTTCGTTTTGAATAGATTCCTGAAATTCTTCTGGCATATAGCGCAGTTCATTTTCAGTACGATGTAATGATTTTAACGTACTTAAAGCACGGCTTGTCGTCGCTAACATTTGTCTGAATAAAACGAGCTTACGAATTTTTGCGAACTTTACTTTTTTCGTATAGCTTCTCTCTTCTTTATACAGCAAATAGTAATGGTTTAATTTAATCATTTTTTCTTTCATACGATCAATATCAGTTTTTAGCGTTGTAAAATCAGAAGCTTGCCTACTATTCATTCGAATCCATTTTACAATTTCTTCTGTATTATCAACGATACGATGATAGAGCTTTGTTTCGTATTTTGGCGGCATAAACACTAAATTTACAAGTGAAGCCGCAATAATTCCAATCATAATCGTCGCAAAGCGAAGTAAGGCAAAACTAAAGAAATCTTCGCCCTGATACTCCATAATGGCGATAACTGTTACTAAAGCAATTGATATTGTGTTTTCTAATCGTAATTGCAGTGTAAGCGCAATTACTAATATACATGTTAATCCAATAATAAAAGGATTATGTCCAAAAGCAGTAGCAAATACGATAGCGAATACCGCGCCAATGACGTTTGCTTGAATTTGCTCAAGAGCAGTTAAATACGAGCGGTATACAGACGGTTGAACAGCGAAGATAGCTGAGATTCCCGCAAATACCGGACTCGGTAATTGAAGTAAAATACAAGCAAATAAAGCTAATGTGATGGCAATACCCGTTTTTAAAATGCGAGCACCAAGTTTCATACCCTTAATAAGATCCTTTCTCTTGTCATAATGAATGTACAACATGATACTATACATTCATTACAATATGTTAGCAAGTGATATTTTAGTGACGTTAATAAGAAATTAAGATTCATTTATACTTTTTCCTAATTCTTTTTAAACATCAATTTTTAGTAAAAAAACCTGCTGAATTTCAGCAGGTTTCAAATTGTTACTATAGATTACTATGAGAAGTGTACTTCGTCAATTTATTCTTGAAAATGAAAGTTAGCTATATCACTCTGTTGAGATAGATGGGTCAGCCTGCTCTTTTTTCGGGATAATTTCAAAGAACTGGTGCTGCATATCATCGAGTAACGGTGTTAATAAAGCAACTTCCTCGTATTGCTCATGCTCATTTAATACACGAATATAATCTAGCAATAACTCAGTCACATCTTGCACACCATTTTTACTAATTGGTTGTAATGTAACATTTGCCCCTTTTGCGATTCTTCTTTTTAAGGCCTGTTCTGTTAAACCTAAGCTTGCATCATGACGTAAATAAACAACACCGCCAGTCATGCCAGCACAGATCCATGGGCCAGGATCCCCTAAAACAAGCGCTCGCCCATTTGTCATATATTCAAAAGCGAAACCTTTAATATTAGAGTATGCTCCTATATTCCCTTGCTCTTTTTCACGGAGTGGCTGTGTCATGCGCCCTCCAATTATCATGTCTGCTCCAGAGAGGCGAATGCCAGCGCGAGCATCGGCGTTACCTTGAACGTATAGCGCTCCTTTTTGTGCACCGTATCCAAAACCTTTTCCGACAGAACCGTTATAATATATGCCGTCCTTTCCTTTTGCTTTCGTTATATAAATACCACCACCAAAGGAGGTTTTACCAATACCATCTTGTGCGCCGCCATTTACGTGTATAAATAAGTTTTCGCTATTGTAAGCACCTAACCCATTTCCAGGAATAGAGCCATTCGTATACTTTAATGTAAGTGGTTCAAGTTTCGTGTCTTCATATAATTTACTACGAACGCGATAGCAAGATTCTAGACCACCCATAACGCGTTGCTCTACACCAACGCCTACTAATTCTTTTGAATGAGGGGAATGAACTGTTTCAAATTGTTTTTCAGGCATCTGTTCCGTTTTTGTAACAGATGGATGTTCTATCGTTTGTAGTAAATTACATAAGTCTAATAAATTTTCGCCTCGAACTTGTTCTAATAAATCGGACCGCCCGACAATTTCTTGTAAATTTGTATAACCAAGATTTCCTGTTAATCGTTTTAGTTCTACGCCAAAAGTGGTGAATAAATGTAATAATCCAGCAACGGCGCTTTCTAATTCGCGTGGTACGAAGCGGCGTAATCCGTGTTCTTTCGCTTGAGCTTCAGACTCAATTTGTGTTGCAATTCCAACGTGACAAGTATCTAGATGACATCCGCGGCAAGTTGTACAGCCAATTGCAATCATGGATAATGTACCAAATCCAATACGATTTGCCCCAAGGAGCATGATTTTCAAGGCATCATTAACACTTCGAATACCACCGTCAGCCCAAATTTCTACCTTATGTCTCATATTAGCTTCTAATAAAGCATTGTGAGCGGCTTTCACACCGATTTCTACAGGAAGGCCTACATGTTGCAATGCGTGAATACGTGCGGCACCTGTACCACCATCAAATCCGCTAATGTTAATAAAATCAGCACCAGCTTTTGCGATACCGACAGCGATTGTTCCAATATTAGGGACAACAGGGACCTTTACAGCTACTTTCGCCAGTTGATTAGCCGTTTTAATTTCTGTAATCATTTGAGCTAAATCTTCAATGGAATAAATATCATGGTTGTTAGAAGGTGAAATTAAATCTGAGCCAATTGTAGCATTACGTGCCTCAGCGATTTTTGCTGTTACTTTTGAGCCGGGCAAATGTCCGCCTTCACCAGGCTTTGCGCCTTGCCCAATTTTTATTTCAATTAAGTTTGATGAATTTAGTAGTTCGGCGTTTACGCCAAATCGCCCAGATGCAACTTGTTGTCCACGTGTATGTGGATATTTTCCAATCATATCTTTAATTTCGCCGCCTTCACCGTTCAAGCTAATCATATTTAGCTGATCGGCCGCTTCTGCATATGCACGAAAGGCAATTTCATTTTGAGAACCGAATGACATGGAACTAATAATAAATGGTAAATCATGATTTTGAATGCGGATGGATACTTCTTCAGCTGGAACGACATGTTTTGTTTCTTTCGTTTGAACAAGGTGTCTAATCGCGATTGGATTATTCTCTTCTAACTCACTTAATTTGTCACGGTAATCATCATAAGAATTTCCTTTTGCAACATCGCCGATTGCTTTCCAAATTCGCGGGAATATATGAAAAGATTTTCGCATTCTAACTTTAGGATTGTTATAATCATCCGCGCGTATTTGTGCATCTTCAGCAAGTGACTCAAGCGAAAAAGCTAAAGTATTTGAACCGAGGAAATTCGTAATTTGTAATATATTTGCGATTTCCTCATGTAATCCGATAGAAGAATAGAGGCGACCGTAACCACGTAATTCATGAATTCCAATTGTTGAAATGACTTTTTCTAGTCCTTTATTAAGTGCATGATATAAATTCGTAATTGGTGTTTTCGTCCCATCATTTACGGTTGCAAATAATAAATATGGATTAATACTATCTGCTCCTAATCCATATAGTGTGACGATATCGTGTAAGGAGCGAAGGGCACCAGAACGTATAACGAGAGAGCAGTTTCGGCGTAATTTATTTTCGCTTAATACTTGATGTACTTTAGCTGTAACTAAATGCGGATCAATCCATAACCGTCCATTTAGATGAGCATTGGCATCGTCTATTAATAATAGGGAAGCTCCTTCGTTCACGGCTGTTATCGCTTCAGAACTAATTCGATTTAAGGCGCATTGTAGAGTTTCTGCCGGACTGAATGTAGCAGAGATTGTAGCGATAGAGCTATGAGTATTGAATAGTTGTATAAGTTGTTCGTACGTAATTGTGTGTAATTCCTCTGCAATAGATTGTGCTACACTTCCTTCTAAAATAATGGGGGAAAGCATCTCAACTACAAATGGCTGTTTAGCGCCGCTTAATAAACTTGGGCGTTCCCCAAGTATCGTTCGTGTGGAGAAGTGTTCGACCTCTCGATCGCGATCGATTGCTGGATTTGTAACAACAGCTACACTTTCCTTAATGAAGTCAGCAATATTTCGTCTATCAGTATCGAGTGCGGCAAGTGGTGAGTCATGACCAAGTGAGCGAATTGGCTCAACGCCTTTTGTTGCCATCTGTTCAAGAAGCTGAATATGTTCTCGGTCCCATCCGAAAGCAACGTATTGCTTCGTTTCAACTTGCATAGAATCACATAATCCTTGGATTTCTTTCGTTTCA
This sequence comes from Bacillus cereus, assembly GCF_007678085.1. Lineage (GTDB taxonomy): Bacteria > Bacillota > Bacilli > Bacillales > Bacillaceae_G > Bacillus_A > Bacillus_A cereus_BE. The sequence goes on from NZ_VEDW01000006.1 coordinate 204,851, forward strand.
GGGGTAGATAAGTTTAAATGATAATCTTTAGTATCAACTCGCTTTTTAAAACGGTCGTATACTTGAGTTTGGTATTTGTCATATTCATAAAGAACAAGTTCATCTTGTTCATTCCACTTTAGGCCGACTTTTTCTCCGGGAGCGAGTGGTTTCGGTTCTGCTACATATTCAGTTGGTGATACAACTCCAGGTTCAGAAGAGAAAACATAAGAGCTCGCTGTCTCTACTTTCCATACTGGTCGTAGTCCAAGGGAATCAACGCTGAAAACAGCCTCATCTTTATAACGTGAAATAATACCAGCGGGACCTTGCGCAAAATGGCCCCATGCCTCACGTATATACGTATATAAATTTTGTAAATGCGGTTCATAAAGTTTAATTTCATTAATAATGGGTGGGAATAGTATATCCATTGCTTCAAATAAACTGTATTCGTATTGAACAAGTAGAGTTTCTAAGGTGCGGTTTAAATCTTGGGAGTCACTGCCCCCAGCAGTAAGTGGAACATGGATCATGTCAGCTTGATCGCGTAATTTTGCAATAGTGTTAATTTCACCATTATGTCCGAGAATGCTAAATGGTTGTACACGAAAAAAATTAGATAATGTATTAGTAGAATAGCGGTTATGTCCTAGTGTCATAGTTGAAGCGATAAGTGGATGTTGTAAATCATTGTAATAGGCAACAAGTGTATCCCCAGCACCTAGAACTTTATATACAACATGATCACGACTTAATGAAGCAACATGAATTGCTTCGTTTTCCTCTATTTTTATCGTTACTGAAAATAATGTTTGCTCAATATTTTTAACTTCATTTTCCGCGATAAGAGCAACTTGCCAAAATAAAGGTTCTTCTTGTTTACCAAGTGGACCAAGTGCATCGGAATTTATTACGTCGTCACTTTCGAAAAGGATTGCAAAGTTTTCGTTGTTTAGTTGTGTACGAATATGATTTTTTAAATTAACGATATTTGCGTTTTTGTTTAGAAAAAAATGTCCAACGATAAAGTGGGGATGATCCACAATCGTTGGATTATATCCGCTATTTTTTAGTTTTTCACTCCAAAGTGCTTTTGGTACATCAATGTGAATACCGATTCCATCGCCTTCACCATTAATGAAGCCAGCTCTATGATTCATTTTGACGAGTGATTGTATACAAAGGTCAATGTTTTCTTTTGTAGGAATTTTTCGTTTCTCCATAACGGAAACGATTCCACACGCATCATGTTCTGCATTTTTATAATCTCGAAATAAAGACGGTGTCCATGTATTTGTTTTATTGAGCATCCGTCAATCCCCCCTCTTATTGAAGTTTGAATAATCTTACTATTTAAGGCGTGAGCAGCCTTGTTTACAAAGATAGTAAGGATATAAAAGAAAATTAAACAGATAATTATGAATAATTATACTATTAATAAGGAATTTATGAAATAGAAAAAAGGAAAAAAGAAAGGTGTGCTTTCTTTTTTCCTTTTAATGACAAGATTATTTATTGTCTGCTAAAGCAGCAAATGCTCTACCTACAGCTTCAATTGTATATTCAATATCTTCTTTTGTATGTTCTGTCGTTAAGAACCATGCCTCGTATTTAGAAGGTGCTAAGTTCACTCCTTCTTGAAGCATAAGCTTGAAGAATTTACCGAACATTTCACCGTCTGTATCTTGTGCTGCATCGTAATCTTCAATTGTAATTGTTGTGAAGTATACAGTTAAAGCACCTTTTAGTCGGTTTAATGTAATATCGATATTATGTTTTGCAGCTTGCTCCAAAATTCCTTTTTCAAGCATCGCACCAAGTGTATCTAATTTCTCGTAAAGACCTTCTTGTTGAAGGACTTCTAGACAAGCGATACCTGATGCCATAGAAGCAGGATTTCCTGCCATTGTACCAGCTTGATATGCAGGTCCAAGAGGAGCGACTTGTTCCATAATTTCTTTCTTACCACCATATGCACCGATTGGAAGTCCACCGCCAATAACTTTACCAAGCGCTGTTAAGTCTGGTGTTACGCCAAGTAAGTCTTGAGCACCACCGTACATGAAGCGGAAAGCAGTAATAACTTCATCATAAATTACTAGTGCACCAGCTTCGTGTACAAGTTCATTCACTTTTTCAAGGAAGCCAGGTTTTGGTTCTACAATACCGAAGTTTCCAACAATTGGTTCTACAAGAATAGCTGCTACTTCATGTCCCCATTTATCTAATGCTTCTTTTAAAGTTTCTACATTATTAAATGGAACGGTAATAACTTCTTGAGCGATACTTTGTGGTACACCGGCTGAATCAGGAGTTCCTAGTGTAGAAGGGCCAGATCCAGCTGCAACAAGTACTAAATCAGAATGACCGTGGTAACAACCAGCAAATTTCATAATTTTTGTGCGTCCTGTGTAAGCACGAGCGACACGAATTGTTGTCATTACTGCTTCAGTACCAGAGTTTACGAAGCGGACTTTATCTAATGCAGGCATTGCTTCTTTTAACATTTTTGCAAATTTTACTTCTAGTGCTGTTGGTGTGCCGTAAAGTACACCATTTTCAGCAGCTGTTGTAATTGCTTTTGTGATATGCGGGTGAGCATGTCCAGTAATAATAGGACCGTATGCTGCTAAATAATCGATATATTTATTTCCGTCTACATCCCAGAAATAAGCACCTTTTCCGCGTTCCATAGCAACAGGAGCGCCGCCGCCAACTGCTTTGAAAGAACGAGAAGGGCTATTAACGCCGCCAACGATATGTTCTAAAGCTTCTTTATGTAATGCTTCTGACTTTGTGAATTTCACTACAATTCATCTCCTTACAAAAATCTATGTATTATTCTAACATGTTTTTCGAAAAGACGTATTGTTTGTGATAGCGAAGGCAGTTGGGTAAACTATTCGTTGTGACATTTAGGAAGGGGGTCCGATTATGAAATCGGTAATTGAGGTACAAGGGTTACGTAAAGAATTTACAGCCTATTCAAGTCGTCCGGGATTAAAGGGTGCATTTCGCGATTTATTAAATCGTAATTATAAAATAGTACCAGCAGTAAATGATGTATCTTTTACTGTAAAACAAGGTGAAATGGTTGGGTATATTGGTGAGAACGGTGCTGGTAAATCAACAACAATTAAAATGCTTACGGGGATTTTGACTCCGACATCAGGAGACATTTTAGTAAATGGGATGAACCCACATAAGCAGAGAGAAGAATTTGTAAGAACAATTGGTGTTGTTTTCGGTCAACGCTCACAGCTTTGGTGGGATATTGCTGTACAAGAATCATTTCGTTTATTAAAAAAAGTGTACGGTGTGTCAGACGCTCAGTATAAAGAGCATATGGAGCACGTGATTGAAACGTTAGATATTGGTCCTTTATTAGATAAGCCAGTGCGAAAGTTATCTCTTGGTCAAAGAATGCGTTGTGAATTAGCGGCAGCATTAATTCATAATCCGCCGTTATTATTTTTAGATGAGCCAACAATTGGGCTAGATGTACTTGTGAAATTGAAAATACGTGAATTTTTAAAAGAAATGAATGAACGTTATAAAACAACAATTTTATTAACAACCCATGATATTACGGATATTGAAGCTTTATGTGAGCGCGTTATCATGCTGGATGAAGGAAATATTATGTATGACGGTTCTTTAAATAATCTTCGTACGCAGTGGGGAGCAGAGAAGGAAATACATTTTCAATTTATTGCACCAGTTTCCTATCAGGCTTTATCAATGGTTATGCCAGATAGTCATGTCGTTTGGTCGAAAGCGAAAGAGGAAAACGCGTGGGTTGCAAAAATACCGAATGAAGAAGTTATCATTTCAATGCTTATTTCTAAAGTAGTACAAGCCTTTCAAATTAAAGATTTAAAAATTAACGAAGTGTCTACAGAGGAAATCATTCGTAACATTTATGAAGAAGGTATTAAACATGGGTAAGTACATTGAAATGATTCGGATTCGCTTTTTAATGATGCTTGCGTATCGTACAAACTATTATAGCGGGATTTTAATTTATACAATTAATATCGGTGCGTATTATTTTTTATGGCAAGCAATTTATAGTGGAAAAGAGAATATTGAAAGTTTATCTATTTCGCAAATGACTACGTATATCGCAATTGCGTGGATGGCACGTGCTTTTTATTTTAATAATATAGACAGGGAAATTGCGATGGAGATTCAAGAAGGACGTGTAGCGGTAGAAATGATTCGTCCATATAACTATTTAGGAATGAAAGTGATGCAAGGTCTTGGTGAAGGAATATTTCGTTTTGCCTTCTTTTCAATCCCAGGTATGGTTATCGTTACCTTATTATTTTCATTGCAAATTACAACGAATTTTCAAACGTGGTTATATTTCTTCTTATCTTTAATATTTAGTTTTATTATTAATACACAAATTAATTTAATGACGGGAATGCTCACGTTCTTCCTATTTAATAATAGTGGAATTATGTATGCAAAACGTGTTGTTATTGATTTATTTTCAGGTCTATTATTACCAATTAGTTTTTATCCGTTATGGGCCCAAAAGGCAATGGTATTTTTACCGTTTCAGGCCATTAGTTATATTCCGAGTATGATTTTTTCAGAAGGTATACAAGGAAGTAAATTGTATGAGGCATTATTATTCCAAGTAATTTGGGCAATTGTACTTATTATTCCAATTGTACTCATGTGGAGAACGGCGAGAAAACGTCTAATTGTACAAGGGGGATGATGAGATGATATATATAAACCTATTTTTGCAATATGCAAGCCAATATATAAAAACAAAATTGGAGTATCGGGGCGATTTTATCGTTGGATTACTTTCTGATTTATCACTACAGGCTGTTAATTTAATTTTTATTCTCGTTGTGTTTGGACATACACAAGCATTAAAAGGCTGGAGTAGAGAAGAAGTAATCTTTATTTATGGTTTCTTTTTAGTGCCGTTTGCCATTTTCTCAGCTTTCTTTAACATATGGGACTTTAATGATCGTTACATTATTAAAGGAGAAATGGATCGTATATTAACAAGACCAATTCATAGTTTGTTTCAAATTATATTAGAAAGAATGGAGCTTGAATCTTTAATTGGAGCGATTACAGGAATAATTGTAATGGGCTACGCAGCGGTGGAGTTGCAATTATCTTTTTACTGGTACGATTTCTTCTTATTCTTACTGATGGTAGGAGGGGGAGCTCTTGTATACGGAGGGATATTTGTTACGCTTGCAAGTCTTGGTTTTTGGTCGGATGCGAAAAGTTCAATTATGCCGCTAATGTATAACATAGGTAACTATGGTCGCTATCCTGTTAACATTTATAACCGTGTGATTCGTTTCATTTTAACGTTTGTTTTACCATTTGCGTTTGTCGGAGTGTATCCAGCAGCATACTTTTTAAGAAAAACAGAGTGGAATAGCTATGCATTTGCAACACCATTCGTTGGTGTTATCTGTTTTACAATTGCAATCACTCTTTGGAATCAAGGGGTAAAAAGGTACCGTGGTGCTGGGAATTAATTATAGAAGCCTGTTTGTTTATAAGGGATAAATCCAATGGCCGCCTCATACATATAAAATGAGGTGGAGGACATGTTATGGGGATTTATTCTATTAATTGCAGCAATAGCTATTTTGAGAAGTGTCCAATTGTTATGGAGCTCATATTCAGATTCTAGACGTTTCTTTTCGCTGTATAATTTAGCCTCCTTATTTCTAATTTATACAACGGTATTAATTGCGTTTGGATTAAGTTATGTTGTATTAGAAGAAATGGGTTTTGCGGTTTTGAAAGAAGATGGAGAAAGCTTGCATGCCCAATCTTTTCAACTTGTAGAAATTTGTTTATATTTTAGCGCAGTTACTTTGTTGTCCGTTGGATACGGTGATATAGCTCCGATTGGAATAGGGAGATGGATTGCGATTGCAGAAGCGCTAATTGGATATACATTACCGTTTGCTTTTGTAATGAGGTCTGTAATAGACAATGAAAAATAAGATAGCATTTGATATAGTAAAAGAAAAGAATAGGAGTGATAACAATGATCACAGTAGGAGAAATGGCTCCAGAATTTACATTAGAGGGAAGTAACGGGGAACAAGTTCGCTTAGCTGATTTTCGTGGTAAAAACGTAGTTCTATATTTTTATCCGAAAGATATGACTCCAGGGTGTACTACTGAAGCATGTGATTTTCGAGATGCATATGGATTATTTCAAGAGAAAGATACAGTTATTCTTGGTGTAAGTCCTGATTCAGCGAACAGACATCTGAAATTTATTGAGAAGCATGAACTTCCATTTGTACTTTTAGTAGATGAAGATCATAAGGTAGCGGAATTGTACGATGTTTGGAAATTGAAAAAGAACTTTGGAAAAGAGTATATGGGAATCGAGCGTTCTACATTCCTTATTAATAAAGATGGTGAGCTTGTAAAAGAATGGCGTAAAGTGAAAGTGAAGGGACATATTGAAGATGTTCTTTCTTATATAAAGTAAATCCATTGGGGAGATAAAATATATAGAAGTAAGGCGAGTGTCTATACATATTTTATCGTCTCACATAAAGTGAAGTGTAGGGCATACCTCCTCAGATGATAGTATTCCAAGTGCGATTATGTCGCACTTTTTTTCTATGTAAATGTATAAAAAATAGGGAAAGATACATAAGAATAAGGCTATATACAAAAATAAACCACATACTTATAGTAGAAATATTGACGATTTATAAGAAAAGGAGTACACTCTTTATAAGAATTATAAAATAATAATCCGTATAGAATCGGGGTGCATGACGGTGGTCAAAGAAGAATTAAAAGAAGCGCTAGAAATGCTGAAAAATACGGGTGTACGCATTACTCCACAGCGTCATGCTATTTTAGAGTACCTTGTGGAATCTATGACGCACCCAACAGCGGATGACATTTATAAAGCATTAGAAGGTAAGTTTCCAAATATGAGTGTTGCAACTGTTTATAATAACTTACGTGTATTTAAAGAGGTTGGACTTGTAAAGGAATTAACTTATGGAGACGCTTCAAGTAGATTTGATTATGTTACAAGTCAACATTACCATGTGATTTGCGAAAAATGTGGTAAGATTGTTGATTTTCCTTATGGAGGTTTGGAACAGCTTGAAGAGGAAGCTGCGAAAACGACAGGCTTCGTTATCAATAGTCATCGCTTAGAAATTTATGGCGTTTGTCCAGAGTGTCATAAGGCGTAATATATAATAAAGAAAGAGGCTGACGGCTTTACGTCAGCCTCTTTCTTTATTATATATGGGAATTACGTTAGGTTTAGGAGAATTAAAAATGTTCAGTGGAGAACCTAATTTAATTAAGGGTAAACATGAAAAGATGATTTCTTGGTTAAGAAATCATCTTTTCATGTTTAGTTTTGTAAGGTTACATTGTAGACATATATACCTATGATTTATAGCTTTTCTTATTATATTTCTCATCAAATTCTTTTCCTTCTAAACTTCGATCCATTGTTAAAGGTTGGTTGCAATGCATACATGCGTCGACACGACCGAGCATTTTTGTAGGTTTATCGCAGCTTGGACAAATAATTTGTACAGTTTTAGTAGATAACATACCAATCCAAAAGTAAACGACAGTACTAGCGATTACAGCTAAGAAGCCAACCATCATAAATGTTGTCATAATAATAATGTTTTCACGGAAAAAGACTCCTAAGTATGCAATGAAGAGGCCGATAAATACTAAACTTAATGCAAAGGTCCGGATTTTATTAATTTTGTTTGAATACTTAATGCTCATTCTCACCACTCTCCTATAACAATAATAATAACATAAAATTTAGAATTTTCATTCGTTAAGGAACGTGATAAAGTGATAAGATATGAAATGTGGATTAGGGTAAGGAATGAAGAGAGACTATACGGATTTTTTGAAACGTGTTTTTAAAGTTTTAACGGGATGTGAAATTTTTTTGTGAAAAGTATTGACCCTGTATGTACTGCATGATATATTAATAACCGTCGCTGATGCGGAAACGCAGAAAACGACAAAAAAGAAATTGAAAAACTTAGTTGACATCGAAAAACGAAGATGTTAACATAAGGAAGTCGCAAATGAGCGACCAAGTAGTTCTTTGAAAACTGAACGAAACAAACAACGTGAAACGTCAATTTTTATTTTTAGATGCTAGACAAACTAACTTTATTGGAGAGTTTGATCC
>NZ_VEDW01000007.1:0-180656 GCF_007678085.1 Bacillus cereus
AGCATTTTCATTTCAAAAATTAAACTTCTTCTTTCAATGTTTATCATACAAGTGCGAGAAGCATGGCATTGAGTATGTAAAAGCTGATAAATGGTTCGCCTCAAGTAAGATTTGCTCATGTTGCGGATTAAAATACGACCATTCAGTTCAACCAGAAGGACAGTGGAGTTTAAAAATACGTGAGTGGCGTTGTGCTTCATGCAATAGCCATCACGATAGGGATGTAAATGCATCGATAAATTTATCAAGATGGGTAAAATAAATGCTTGATAATAGGAGGTAACGATACTGCCTCGTGTGGAGTGTTATACCCCTCGTCCCTTTGGGGCTGCGAGAACACGATGAAGCACTAACTTGTGTAAATTTGATTGAATTGTATAGATTTAGTTAAGTTTATCGTATCGGATAGACCCTTTAACTTTAGCAAAAATAAAAAAGCATATGTTAACAGTAGATGAAGAAGGTATTACGGCAGAAGTGTTAAGCTCAATGGTTGGGGTAAGCCGATCAACAGCGAGGCGCTATTTAGAGTATTTAATATCTGGAAAGAAAGTTCATGCGGAGCTTATATATGGGAGTGTTGGGAGACCAGAAAGAAGGTATTTTCTTGTTTCTTCATAACAAAAAAAACAGTAGAGAATTACATTTCTTCTACTGTTTTTTTACGTCTTATATTGGAATAATTCCGATAACAATTCCCGTAATTAACATAACCATTGTCGTTCCAACAGCCCAAAGTAAAGTAAAGCGTTGATGTTCACCAAAATCAACTTTGGCCATTCCGACTAATAAATAAGTGGAAGCGACAAGAGGACTTAATAAGTGAACAGGTTGCCCGAGTAATGAAGCGCGTCCCATTTCAGCTGCACTAATTCCGTAAGCAGCGGCAGCTTTCGTTAGAATAGGTAATACTCCGAAGTAAAATGCATCATTGGACATGAAAAATGTGAACGGCATACTAAGAAGAGCTGTAATAATTGGTAGTTGTGGTCCAAGAGCGTCAGGGATAAGAGTAACTACACTTTGAGCCATTGCATCTACCATTTTTGTTCCTGATAAAATACCAGTGAAAACTCCAGCGGCAAATACGAGAGAAACAACCGCTAATACGTTTCCTGCGTGAGAAGCAATACGCTCTTTTTGTTGTTCTAAATTCGGGTAGTTAAGCATAACAGCAATGGCGAAAGCGATTGTAAATAAAACAGGTAACGGCATAACTTCTAGTATGAGACAGACAAGTAAGGTAACAGTTAATAAAAAGTTAATCCATAGAAGCTTAGGGCGTTTATGAACAGCAGTTTCTACTGTGGCAGCTTGCTCATCCATCGTTTGCATTTGTTTTAAATATCGTACATCCATAATTCCTAATCGCTTTCTTTCTTTTTTGCCAAGATAGTAAGCGACGAAAACGACCCAAATGGCACCAGCGATCATCCCTGGTATAAGTGGTGTAAAGAGCTCAGATGCGTCTAGTCCAAGAGCACTCATAACCCGAGCTGTCGGTCCGCCCCACGGTGTAAGATTTGTCACTCCTGCTCCTAACATAACAATCCCAGCTAATATAAGTGGATTCATTCCAAGACGTTTATATAGTGGATACATTGCGGAAACAGTAATCATATACGTTGTTGTTCCATCCCCATCTAATGAAACGATAATCGTAAGAATCGCTGTACCAACAACAATTTTTAAAGGATCGCCTTTTACAAATTTCAAAATCCTACTAATGACAGGATCGAATAGACCGCTATCAATCATAATTCCAAAATACAAAATAGCAAACATAAGCATAATACCAGTAGGTGCTAGTTTTTGGATTCCTTCTAACATCATAGGTCCCATATTTGCATAAAAACCGCCAATTAATGCGAAAGTAATTGGAATTAATATTAATGCTACTAGTGCTGACATACGTTTCGTCATAATTAAAAACATAAAGACAAATACCATTGCAAATCCAAGTAGTGCTAACATGTAATCTCCCCCTCAAAAATGATTGCGCTTTCAAAATGTAATGAAAATTCAGAAAAAATGTTTTTTGTTTATCATAAAATCGTTCATTCAAATGGTAAATAATTTGAAAAATAACATCATTAGAAGCATAATTTTTATTTTGGTCATTTTGTTCACGGTAGTTAATTTGAATTTTTAAAAAGTAAGCTGCTCTCCGTAAGAATGGTAGAATAAGATGAAAATATTGAAGTGCGAAATAGGGAGTAGATTTTATATGAAAACGAGAATGGAAGAGATTTATAGTTCTTATGAAGGAAAAATAGAAGAGATTTTTGTTAATGAATCTTCTTACGTATATGAGTGGGAAAAATTAATGATGATCCGAAAAAATAACGATGAACTTCAAAAAGTTGCGATCGGTATCAGTGGAAATATAAGATTAGTAAATGTAGTTGTTGGACAGCAAATTAATACAGATACATTATTAGTTAAGTTAGAAGACGATTTATTAATTACAGGTTGTGAATGATGAGAGATGTGTAGATATGACTACACATCTTTTTTGTTCCATATATTACAAAAAGAACATTGTTTTTTCACAAATCTCACACAAATTTTTGATATTCTCCTAGTGGAAAATATGGTTAGGGAGGAAATGAAATGAGAACAAAGTATGTGATGCTTGCTATATGCTTATTCTTTGTCTTCACAATAGTAGGATGTGGTAAAAAACAAGCAGAGGCTGTGGCAATTGATGAGAAACATGATAAATGTGATATTTGCCAAATTGGGGTAATGGATAATCAATTTGCAACAGAAGTTATTTTAGAAAATGGAAAAGCGTTAAAGTTTGATGATATCGGTTGTATGTATAAATGGATGGAGATTAATCCAGGTGAAAAGACGAAAGAAAAATTTGTTCGAGATTATGATTCGAAAGAGTGGATTTCATTAGAAGATGCGACTTACGTATATGATAAAACAATAACGACACCGATGGCTTATAATGTCATTTCATTTGAAAATAAAAAGGATGCAGAGAATTTTGTGTCTAACTATAAAGGGAAAGTTCTTTCATATAAAGAGTTATCAGAGCATAAATGGGAAATGAATAAAGAGATGATGGGGAACCCGAAAAAGGGAAATCACGGTGGGCATCATTAATAATAGAAAGAGACAACTATATAGTTGTCTCTTTCTATTATTACTCAGGTGCAAATATAGAAAAGGTGTAAAATTTTTAGAAGAACGGTTACAATGGAATATAGTAACCTAAAGCAATCATTTATGTACTTTTTAGAAATGTATACAAATGCGGTAAAATCGTGCTAAACTAATTGCTCTGCTGATATAGGTTGAGAAACATAGGTATAAGTTTAGATAATCCGATTAAAGAAGGAATATAAAGGGCTTATGGATAAATGTAATCAAGAAGAGTTATTGTATGTGATGGAGGAATGGTTAAGAAAACATTATCTTTCATAGGAGCTGTAGTTGTGAGAAAACAAAAAATTTTATTATGTATGTTATTAGGACTTTTAATGACGGTAGTGGCTTGCGATAAGCAAGAGGAGCCAGAATCGAAACCGGTTCATGTGAAAAATGAAAAGAAAAAAGAAAAGCATAAAGAACAGGAAGAATCTAAAGAAGAGAAAAGTATAAATTTAATGGACAAACAGTTGTTACTTTCTGCGACTCTTGGAGACACAGAAACAGCTATGAAGCTGATTCAAGATGGAGCCAATATAAATGTAGAAGGTGACAACGGAGAAACACCTATCCTTGCAGCAACGTATCAAAATCACGTAGAGACAGTTAGAGCGTTAATTGGTGCAGGTGCTAATATTGAAAGTAAAGATGAGAAACAAAGTAATCCATTTCTTTATGCAAGTAGAGAAGGATATACGGACATTGTAAAGCTACTAATTAATGCAGGGGTTAATACGAAAGAAATTACTAAATCAGGTGGAACAGCACTCATTTCTGCATCTGAACGTGGCCATGTAGAAGTCGTAAAAGAATTGTTAGAGCATACAGATATTGATGTAAATTATAGAAATGCTCGTGGTGGAACGGCTTTAGTAGAAGCAATCGTATTAGGAAATGGTAGTGAAAATCATAAGAAAGTAATTCAAATACTTATTGACCACGGGGCAGATGTAAATATGGTCAATAAGGAAAATATTACGCCATTGCAATATGCTGAAAAAAGAGGCTTTAAAGATATTGCGAATATGTTGAGGGTAGCTGGAGCAAATGAAGTAATACAGCCACAACCACAACAGGTGGAATAACAAGTATGAAATAATCCCATTTAGATAGACAGAATGAAGAAGTCATTTCGTATGATGGATTCAGTAATGTGTATGTAAATGGGATTTTTGTTTTGAAAAAATTATTTGAGGGGATAGATACATAGTAAAAGGAATAATAAAGTGTGTAAATGAAACATGGTAATAAGAGAAAGCCGTATCCTGAAAAAGGATACGGCTTTCTCTACAAGGAGATAAGGGATCAAAAAAATGAAGAAGTCTTATCTCTTTTATATGAGTAAAGGGTCTAGAATGAATCTTGTCCTTTTCATTATTTGTTTAACTCCATTGCAACTTGTTTCCCATTTACGAAAACCTCTGCCACTGCTACTACAACTTCCATCACTTTTTTCATGTCTCATCTCTCCTTGTTTTTTGTTTCATTTCTTACTTTTAGTATAAGGAAATATAGCAATTGTAACTATCGAATTGGATGACAAGAGACTTACATTGTTGTAAGGATAATCGTTTTATTTGTAATAAATATGAGTTCAGAAATTTCTGTTGTTTTGAACTATAATTAGAAAGAGAGTGGTTTAGAAAGAAGGGGATAATATGAAAAGAATTCTTGTTATTAGTGATATTCATGGGGAAATAGAAAAGTTCGAACAGTTATTAGAAGAAGCTCAATACGATGTAAGACAGGATCAATTAATTTTATTAGGTGATTATGTAGATCGTGGTCCAAATGCGCGTGCTGTAATTGAAAAGGTAAAAGAGTTAAAAGAAGAAGGTGCCTTTGTTTTAAAAGGAAATCATGAAGATATGATGATTAAAGCGTTAACGACGGATGAGGAACGTTCATGGAACCATTGGGTAAAAAGGAATGGTGGAGATAAGACTTTATACAGCTATGGCTTTGTAGAAGAAGATATTGTGGTCAATGAGGAAGCCTTCCGAAAACCAATGTTACAATCTCATGTTTTAGAGGAACATGTAAAGTTTATTCAAGAATTAGATCATTACGTTGAGACAGAAGAGTATATATTTGTACATGCTGGTGTTGAGCCATTGAAGCGAGTTTCGGAATGTGAACCATATAAGTTAATGTGGATTCGTAATGAGTTTCATAATGGATACAGTGGCGAAAAGGTTGTTGTATTTGGCCATACGGAAACAAAAACACTTCATGGTAGTGAGAATTGCAGCGTGTATTTTGGTAGTAATCGTATTATAGGGATTGATGGCGGTGCTGTATATGGTGGCCAGTTAAATTGTTTAGAATTGCCGAGTAAAAAGGTATACGTAGTAAAAAGTTGAAAGAGATGAGGGGAATCTTATTTCTTTCAATTTTTTATTAAGCAAAATTTAAGGAAGAGCTTTTATAATAAATCTTCCCAATTTTATATCGAAAAAAAACGTTAAAATGTAATTATAAATAGAATTGAACAATATGGTGGAAGGTGAGAATATGCGCTTACTCGTAGTAGAAGATAATGCTTCTTTATTAGAGTCTATTGTCCAGATATTACGCGATGAGTTTGAAGTAGATACAGCATTGAATGGAGAAGATGGATTATTTCTAGCGTTACAAAATATATATGATGCCATTTTGCTTGATGTGATGATGCCAGAAATGGACGGTTTTGAAGTAATTCAAAAAATACGTGATGAAAAGATTGAAACACCAGTCCTATTTTTGACAGCGAGAGATTCTTTAGAAGATCGCGTGAAAGGCTTGGATTTTGGTGGCGATGATTATATCGTTAAGCCATTTCAGGCTCCAGAGTTAAAAGCGAGAATTCGTGCTTTATTACGACGAAGCGGTAGTTTAACAACAAAGCAGACTATTCGTTATAGAGGGATTGAGCTGTTTGGAAAAGATAAAGATGTTCAAGTAGATGGACAAAGTATGAAGCTAACATTAAAACAATATGAGCTTCTAGAGTACCTTGTTCAAAATAGCGGAAAGATTTTAATGCGTGAACAAATTTTTGATCGTGTTTGGGGATTTGATTCAGATACGACAGTGGCAATTGTAGAAGTGTATGTACATCATTTACGTAAAAAATTAGAGCCATTCAGTTATCAGAAAGATATTCAAACCGTTCGAGGTATTGGATATATATTAAAAGAACAATGAAAAAGGGAAGTATGTTTCAGAAGATGCGCATTCGATTAACTATATTGAATTCATTAGTATTTATCATTTTGATAGGCGTATTAGGTAGTATTATTTATTCGTATACATATAAGCGTATTTATAGTGGAGTAAATGAATCGATAGAAAAAGCCGTTCAGCATAGAGAGAATGCAGAGGATAAAAAACTACCTAAAAAAATGAGGGGATATCCTCCAATTGGGGATCCAAGGATAATGGAGTTAACTTGGAGTGGAAACACAGTGGAGATAGGTGTTGAAAACGGCAAAAGGCGTTTGATCTTTGAAGAAAATTTGGAAAAGTTTTCGCCAAAAAAATTAGGAACTTTGCGAGATATAGAAGTGCAAGGACTATATTTTAGGACATTTGCATTTCAACAAGATGGAAAAATAGTTCAAATCGTACGCGATATAACAGCTGAAAAAGACATGTTAAATACTTTATTTTTAATTCTTGTTATAGGTTGTAGCGTAGGAAGTTTATGTGCAATAGGAATTGGATTTTTTTTAGCTGGCAGGGCGCTCGTACCCATTCAAAATTCATGGGAAAAACAGCAGCAATTCGTTTCGGATGCATCGCATGAATTAAGGACACCACTTGCGGTTATTCAATCCAAAACAGATATATTATTTCAATCACCATCTGCGACAATAGAAGAAAAAGCGATGGATATTTCTACGATTTCAAAGGAGTGTAGACGATTATCTAAGCTTGTAGCTAATTTATTATTGTTAGCACGTTCGGATTCTAATCAAATTGAGATGGATAAGAAAACATTTGAGATGGATACATTGTTAGAAGAAATAGTAGATCCATATAAGGAAATTGCGTCATATCAAGAAAAAGCGATGATATTGAAAGTAGAACATAATATATCATTTATGGGTGATAGAGAGAGAGTTCATCAAATGATGGTCATATTGTTAGATAATGCGATGAAGTATACGAATGAAGGTGGTCATATTCAAATCGATTGTACGCAAACGAACAGTTCGATTCGTATACGAGTGAAAGATGATGGGATAGGAGTGAAAGATGAGGACATCCCAAAACTATTTAATCGTTTTTATCAAGGAGATAAAGCGAGAAGTGCTTCAGAAGGAGCTGGATTAGGTCTTTCAATTGCAAATTGGATTGTAGAAAAGCATTATGGAAAAATATTAGTAGAGAGCAAATGGGGAGAGGGCACTTGTTTTGAAGTAATTCTTCCTAAAAACCAAAGAATATAAGTGAGAGGACGATCTTGTTTTTACAAGGTCGTCTTTTTTAAGGGAAAGTTAAGAAACTATTTATAACATGTATGATATACAGAAAGTTCGCTCTATGAAGAAGCGATTATAAAAAGGTATTTGAGCAGATTATATCGATCATAATGTTATTTCCATTATGTATAGGGAATGATGGAAAAGAAAGTGTAAGAGGGAGGAATTAATTTTGAAAAAGAAAATGATGACAGTATTCACTATTGGAGTAATGAGTTTAAGTATATTAGGCGGTGCCTCTCCTTCTGAAACATCAAAAGGAAAGACAGATTATAAGCAGCGCAGCAAAGAACAATTAAATAATGGGAAGATACATGCGGTACATACAGAGGAAAAGGCGGAGAATCTAGGGATTGAAACGGAAGGGAAAGAACAAATTACGCTAGAAAAAGAAATCCATGAGACGGAAGTAGGAAGGGAAGCAGAACAGTTAGGAATTTCGATTGAAGGAAAAGACGTTGGAACTCTTTCAGAAGAAATCTATGAAACAAAAATAAAGCAAGAAGCGTTAAAGCTAGGCATATCTATAGAGAATACAACGATTGTAAATTTAATTAATCAAATTAATACGATTAAAATTAACGATGAAGCGGATAAATTAGGCATTTTGACAAATGGAAAAGAAATGGAGAACATTGAGGAAGAAATCTATGGAACGAAAGTAAGAGAGGAAGCAGAGAAGTTAGGTATTTCCCAAAAAGGAAAAGAGATAGAAACGTTAGCACAAGAAGTGTATGAACAAAAAGTACAGGAAGAAGCAAAAAAATATCATATTGATTTGTATGGGAAAGATATATATCAAGTATTAAAAGAAATTAATGAGCAAAAAGTATTACAAATGGCAGATGAGCTTAATATGGATAAAACGAATATGAACGTTCAAGAATTAGCCGAAAAAATAAAAAAAGATCAGCCTGAAAAAGGAAAAGAACTAAATTTTGTACCGGTGATTCGCACGGATGCTGACGCGTTTTATTCTTATTTAACGAACTAAAAGGGGCGTGAGAGTGATACGGAGATGGAAGTGGTATATATGTATGGCTTTACTAGCTATAGCAGCATGGAATGTATATACAAATGGAATGCCAAAGTATGTGGAGAAGTTAACATTCTTCCATATACGAAGCGGAAAAGAAGCGGAGTTTAGTAATAATGATGAAAAGGTTATCTTATCAAATGTACCTTTAATTCAGCAATTACCAGAGCTAGATAGGGGCTGCGAAGTAACAAGTTTAGCGATGCTGTTACAATATGCAGGTGTTAAAGCGGATAAAATGAAATTAGCAAATGAAATAAAGAAAGTTGATTTTATGAATGATGGTGTACGTGGGAATCCGAATGAAGGATTTGTAGGGAATATTTATACCTTTTCTGAATCTGGATACGGTGTATATCATGGACCACTATTTCAATTAGCGAAACAGTATTTACCTAATAAAGCTGTAGACTTAACAGGGAAGAATATAGAAGAACTTTATAAGAGTATAAAATCAGGACAACCGGTAGTTATGATTACAAATGCAACATTTGCACCATTAGATGAAGATGAATTTACTACATGGGAAACAAATAGTGGAGATGTTTCTATTACGTATAATGAACATTGTGTAGTACTTATTGGATATGATAAGGAATTTGTATATATTCGAGATCCCCTAAGTGATAGTTTAGATGTAAAAGTACCGAGAGAAAGCTTTGAACAGGCATGGATGCAAATGGGGAGTCAGGCGATTAGTTATGTGAAAAGCTCTAAATGAAGTAGTGAGGAAAGAGATGTAAGGAATTGTAAGTTTTTTGTTAAGAAATAAGAGAACTTCAGCTTATTATATAAGCTGAAGTTCTCTTATTTTTTTATGATTAAATCTTTAGAAGTAGTGAATATGTAAAAATGCATAATTGACAAAAAAATTACATGTTATCATTATATATTGTTTTATATATGTTGATTGTATAAAATTACACAAGTATCCACATTACATAAAGGAGGCTTATTATGCAAAAAATATTTAATTGGGTTAAATGTATGAGTATCAAGAAAAAATTAATCATTTCATTTTTTCTTATTTTAACTATACCAGGACTTATCATCGGTGGTGTTTCATATCAAACTGCCAAAACAAATTTTGAACAACAAATCACAGGTAAAGCAAAGGAAAATATTTCGATTTTAAATACTGTTATTTCTCAAAATATAGAAGAGAAATTTGTTGATGCAGCATACTTTGCAGACATCTTAACAGAGGATACATATCCAAATGGGCAAGAAGAAATAGTAAGAACGAAGTTAGCACAATATATAAAACTTCATCCAGAAGTAGAAGGCATTTATATTGGAACGCAGACGGGAAAGTTTATAAGAGAACCATTTATCCAAATGGCTGATGGATATAATCCAACAGATAGATCTTGGTATAAAGAAGCGCATGAAAATAAAGAGAAAGTAATTGTTACTGCACCATATCAATCAGCATCTACCAAAAATATGGTAGTGACAATTGCTAAAGAAGTAAAAGATGGTAAAGGTGTTATAGGAATTAACTTAAATTTAGATAACATCTTAAAAATTTCTAAAATGATTAATATTGGTGAAAAAGGTTATGCAGTTATTTTAGATCAAAATAAGCAAATTGTTAGTCATCCATCTAGAAAACCAGGTGCAAAAGTTACTGACGCTTGGATTAAACCAATTTATGAAGAGAAACAAGGAAATGTGTCTTATACAGAACAAGATGATAAAAAGAATTTAATCTTTGCAACAAATGAGAAAACAGGATGGAAAGTAGTTGGAGTTATGTTCGACGAAGAAATTACCCAAGCTGCGAATCCAGTGTTTTATAAGACCTTGATTGTCATTGCTATCGCTATTGTATTTGGTAGTGTATTAATTTATTTCATTACAAAGTCTATTACAAGACCATTAAGAAAAATAGCTGACTCGGCACATAAAATTAGCAAGGGAGATTTGACAGAGAAAATTACAATCCATTCCAATGATGATATAGGGAAATTAGGGAATTCATTTAATGAAATGTCTGCCTCTTTACAAGATGTGATTACTCAAATTAGTTTTTCAGCAGAACATGTCGCTGCATCGGCTGAAGAGTTAACAGCGAGCGTACAGCAAGCAAATGATGCGACAGATCAAATTACAATTGCAATGGAACAAGTATCAGGTGGGGCTGAATCACAAAGTCAAGGTGTTGAAGAAGGTGCAGCTACATTACAACAAGTAAATACTGCAATTCAAGATGTAAATGGAAGCGCGGAATCAATTTCTATCTCCTCATTACATGCGAAAGAAAGAGCTGAAGAAGGGGAAGAATTGGTTGAACAAACAGCAAAACAAATGCAGTCTATTTCTAAATCGGTATCTGAGTCAGATGCTATTATTAAACTTCTTGATGAGAAATCAAAGCAGGTAGGAGCTATTTCTGAAGCAATTCAAAACATCGCTACTCAAACGAACTTATTAGCTTTAAATGCGGCTATTGAAGCAGCAAGAGCAGGTGAACAGGGCCGAGGGTTTGCTATTGTAGCAGATGAGGTTAGGAAATTAGCGGAGCAATCAGGAGAATCATCTGGAGAGATTGCGAATTTAATTGCAGAAATTAAGGCTGATATTGAACATACTGTTAAGGCGATGGATAATGTGAATGGGGAAGTTCAACAAGGCCTTGATGTTGTAACAAAAACGAAAGTAAGTTTTACGGAAATTTTAAGTTCTACTACACATATTGTTTCTCAAGTGAATCAAATGGTGGAAACAACAAAGAGAATTGCTGGAGATGCAAATGAAGTGACAAATGCTATTGATGAAATTGCAGCGGCTGCAGAAGAAAATACAGCTAGTATGCAAAGTGTTGCTGCTTCAACAGAAGAACAAATGAATTCAATGGAAGAAATTAGTTCAGCTTCGCAAAATTTAGCTGAGATGGCCGAAGAACTACAAGCGATGACTAGTAAATTTAAAGTATAATAACAGCAGATAAGTAAGGTGAAAATAATATCACCTTACTTATTTTTCTATTCAGTAATTAGGGGAGTCATTAACGGGATGAAAAAAAGGAAAAGACTATGGAATTTATGGAAAACGATTACATTGTTAGTTTGTACAGTTGTAATTTTTTCTTTACTTGTGACAGATATATTAATTAGTCATAATGTAGAACGGACGACGGAGGATAGTCAAGCAGAGAAAGCAAAAACAATTGCACACATTGTGGCGAATGATTCGATTGTGATCGATGGTTTGACTGGGAAAGCAGATACTTCTGCAATCCAAACGTATACAAATAGAATATTAAAAAACACAGGTGTTCAATTTATTGTAGTTATGGACATGAATGGAATAAGAAAATCACATCCAAATCCTCAAAAAATAGGTCATCATTTTATTGGGGGAGATGAGGGGCCTGCATTGAAAGGAAAGGAACATGTATCGCTGGCAGAAGGAACTTTAGGTATTTCAATGCGAGTGTTTGTACCTATATTTTCTGAAACAGGTGAACAACTTGGAGCGGTGGCCGTTGGTATTTCAGCAGATAATGTAAAAGAGAGAGTTAAGGAAAGTAGACATATTATTTATATTGGAGTTGGAGTTGGAGTACTAGTCGGAATTATAGGAGCAATATTACTAGCTAGACATATAAAGAAAAGTTTATTTGGTCTTGAACCTCACAGGATAGCGAAAATTCTTGAAGAAAGAAATGCGATGCTACAATCTGTAAAGGAAGGTATTATTGCTGTAGATAAAGAGGCCCATGTGACTTTAATAAATAATGAGGCAAAACGATTGTTTAAGAAAAGTGGTCTTGAAGAAGATTTTATTGGTAAAGATGTTGAGTTGTATATGCCTAATTCACGTATAAAAGAAGTATTACAAACGGGAGAGGTACAATTAAACGAAGAACAAAATATTTATGGAATTACGATTGTGACAAATCGTGTTCCTTTATATGTAAAAGGAGAAATAGTTGGTGCGATTGCAACATTTCGTGATAAAACAGAGATTAGAAAATTAGCAGAAGAATTAACTGGTATTAGACTATATGCGGAAGCATTACGGGCACAATCACATGAATTTATGAATAAAATGCATGTTGTATTAGGGCTTACACACATGAAGCAGTATGAAGAATTACAGAAGTATATAAGCGGTATGGTATCAGAGCATCAATATGAAATTGGTGGGGTTATGGAAAGAATAAAAAGTCCAGTATTTGCTGGTTTTTTACTTGGGAAACTTAGCTATGCTAGAGAGAAAAATATAAAATTAATCATAAGTGAAGACTCTTACATGCCGGAAATAGATGATGAAAGTATTATTCATGAACTAATTACGATTGTCGGAAATTTAATTGATAATGCATTAGAGGCAGTGACGAATTGTGAAAAGAAGCAAGTTGAACTTGAGATACAATATGGTGATACATTAATCATTACAGTACAAGATACTGGGAAAGGTATACCAGAAGAAGAAATAGGGGCATTATTTACGAAAGGTTATTCCACAAAGGGAGATAACCGTGGTTATGGTTTGTATCTTGTAACAGAAAGTATACAGCGAATAAATGGGGAAATTCATGTGTATTCATTAGTAGGAAAGGGAACAACGATAACAATTGAAATACCTAAAGGTAGGGATGAGAGGCAAATATGATTAAAGTTTTAATTGTAGAAGATGACCCGATGGTAGCAATGTTAAATACGCATTATTTAGAGCAAGTAGGAGGATTCGAACTTATTCAAGCAGTTAACTCCGTAAAATCGGCGATAGAGGTATTAGAGGGATTACGAGTAGATTTAGTATTACTTGATATTTTTATGCCTGAAGAGACTGGATTTGAGCTTTTAATGTATATTCGGAACCAAGAAAAAGAAATCGATATTATGATGATTTCAGCTGTACATGATATGGGGAGTATTAAAAAAGCATTACAATATGGCGTAGTAGATTATTTAATTAAACCATTTACATTTGAAAGATTTAAAAAGGCGTTAACTATATATCGAGAAAAACTTACTTTCATGAAAGAACAACAAAAAATTACTCAATCGGAATTAGATTCGTTAATTTTGCAAAAAGAAAAAAGAGAGTCTACTGTCACTAAAGAGCTTCCGAAAGGATTAACGAAGCAAACGATGCAATTAATTTGGCAGAAGATCGAGTCGCTGAATGGACGAGCATTTACAACAGAGGAAATGGCGCAATTAGTTGGTGTTTCAAGGGTTTCTATTCGAAAGTATGTAATGTTTTTGACTGAAATTGGAGTATTAGAAAACGAAATGGTGTATCAACATGTAGGGAGACCGGTGAGTAAATTAAGATGTATTGACCAAAATAAAATAGAGTTTTACGTATAAGCGACTTATTATAAGTCGCTTATACTTTTTTTAATTACAAAATCAATTACAAAACTTACAAAAACTATTTTTACTATTGAAAGCGTTTTAATATTGTTATTAAGAAAACAAGGGGGTGCCATATGGGAATTCAAAAGAATGTGGAAGCGGTATCATTTTCTGGAGGAAATGAAGTACAAAGAGAATCTTTCGCTTCTAAAATTATGAATGTAAAAATCGGTGTTATACCTTTACCGTTATATGTAGTATTGGCTGCTATTATTTATGGGGCATCTGTATATAATAAATTGCCAGCAGATATGATTGGTGGATTTGCAGTTATTATGATCATGGGTATTTTCTTAGGAGACATTGGGATGAGAATTCCAATTTTAAAAAATATCGGCGGTCCGGCAATACTTTCGTTATTTATTCCATCATTACTTGTATTTTTTAACTGGATGAATCCAGCTTCAATGGAAGCTGCGACTATGTTAATGAAAAAATCGAACTTCTTATATTTATATATTTCTTGTTTAGTAGTCGGAAGTATTTTAGGAATGAACCGTAAAGTGTTAGTACAAGGTTTCGTTCGTATGTTTATTCCTTTAGTAGTAGGGACGTTAGCTTCTGTAGCAGTAGGATTATTGGTCGGTTCACTATTTGGATTTGAAATGAAGAAAACATTCTTCTTCATCATCGTACCAATTGTTAGTGGTGGTATCGGGGAAGGGATTTTACCATTATCGCTAGCTTATAGTGATATTTTAAACGAATCATCAGCAACGTTTGTATCACAGCTTATTCCAGCGGCTATTATTGGAAATATGTTCGCAATTGTGAGTGCAGGGTATATGAAGCGTTTAGGTGAGAAGAAACCAGAGCTTAGTGGTAACGGTGTATTAGTGAAAACAGATAATCAAGCCGAGTTATTAAAAGAACAAAATACAGAAAAGCCAATTGACTTCTCATTAATGGGAGCAGGTTTATTAATTGCGTGTACGTTCTTCATTTTCGGAGGATTTGCTTCTAAGTTCATCGGTATTCCTGGGGCAATCATTATGATCTTCTCGGCAGCAATTGTAAAATATTTTAAATTAATGCCAGCAAAAATGGAGCAAGGTGCATTCCATTTATATAAATTCATTTCGAAGAATTTAACTTGGCCGTTAATGGTTGGACTGGGGTTGCTATATATTCCGCTAAAAGACGTAGCAGCAGTTCTTTCAGTAGGATATGTTGTTGTGTGTGCATCAGTTGTTCTTACAATGGTAGCATCAGGTTTTCTTGTAGGGAAAGTGATGAAAATGTATCCAGTTGAATCAGCAATTGTAACGGGATGTCATAGTGGTTTAGGTGGAACTGGAGATGTTGCTATTTTATCAGCTTCAAATCGTATGGAATTAATGCCGTTTGCGCAAATTTCAACACGTTTAGGCGGGGCAGCAATGGTTGTAACAGCGACAATTTTATTAAAAATGTTTTCATGATCAAACAAGCTAGCTATATTCATATAGCTAGCTTGTCAAATTAAGGGGAGATTATAAGTATGTTAGAGAATCAAATTAATGAAAGATCATTGTTACTGCATAAAGAATTAGTAGGGAAAATTGAAATTACAAGTAAAGTAGAAGTAAATTCAGCGGACGATTTAAGCCTGACATATACACCAGGTGTAGCGGAGTCTTGCAAAGCAATTGCGGCGGATGAAGAAACAGTGTATGACTATACAGCACGTGGTAATATGGTGGCAGTTGTCTCAGATGGAACAGCGGTACTTGGCTTAGGGAATATTGGACCGAAAGCAGCTATGCCTGTTATGGAAGGGAAGAGTATTTTATTTAAGAAATTTGCGAATGTAGATGCTTTCCCGTTATGTTTAGGTACGACTGATGTGGATGAAATCGTTACCCTTGTGAAAAATTTAGAGCCTACGTTTGCAGGAATTAACTTAGAAGATATTGCGGCACCACGCTGTTTTGAAATTGAAAAGCGATTAAAAGCAGAAACAAATATTCCTGTATTCCATGATGATCAACATGGAACAGCTATTGTCGTATTAGCAGCTGTTATTAATGCATTAAAAGTTGTTAGCAAACAAATGGATAATGTGAAAATTGTTATTAACGGTGCGGGTTCGGCAGGAATTGCAATTGGAAAATTATTATTAAAGGCTGGTGCAAAGCACATTACGTTAGTTAGCTTAGAAGGTATTGTTTGTGAAGGTGAAACATGGATGAACGAAGCGCAAATTGAAGTTTCAAAAAAGACAAATCGAGAACATGTGCGTGGAACGTTAAAAGAAGCAATTCATCAAGCGGATATTTTTATTGGCGTATCTGCTCCTAACGTATTAACGAAAGAACTTGTACAAACGATGAATGAGAAAGCAATTGTGTTTGCTATGGCTAATCCAATTCCAGAAATCTTCCCTGAGGATGCATTAGAGGCTGGGGCAGCTGTAGTAGGAACCGGGCGCTCGGATTATGCGAATCAAGTAAATAATGTATTGGCGTTCCCAGGAATATTCCGTGGTGCGTTAGATGTACGCGCGACTGATATTACAGAAGAGATGAAATTAGCGGCAGCATATGGGATCGCTAACATCATTACGGACGAAGAACGTAATACGAATTATGTAATTCCGAATCCATTAGATAAAAGAGTTGTTCCAAGTGTTGCGGAAGCTGTAGCGAAAGCAGCCATTGATTCAGGTGTGGCACAAATTACAGAAATGCCAAGTTATTAATAGCTAAAAGCAGTGCCTAAAAGGCACTGCTTTTTTGAGATAAGAAATCAAAATAATGAAGAAGTGTAAAATTATTTATTTGTGTTTCCTCACTATTTATTTAATTCCATTGCAACTTGTTTACCATTTACTAAAACCTCAGTTACTGCTACGACCACTTCTATCATTTTTTTCATCTCTCATCTCTCATCTCTCCTTGTGTCATTTCTTACTTTAAGTATAAGAGAAGAGAGATACTTAAACTATCGAAGTATATGACGTAGAAATTACATTGTTGTAAGAAAGTAGAAAGTGTTTTAGTTTTGTCACTTTACTCAGCAGTAATTACAAACTGATTATAATATTTTTCATTTACATATATGTTTAATACCCATAATCCAGATGAAGGTAGTGACATAGTGAGAGGGAGTTCGTTTGTAGTGGAATCAATTGTATTTGAAGTAGTCCAAGTTGGTTTGGAAGTTTCTTGTTGAAAGAGTACGGGTGTTGGAGTTACTAATCCTTGCTTTAATGCAATAATAGATAGTTTTCCAGTTGGCATTTCAGGATCTAAAAAGTACCACATTATTTCATTTTTTTCGTTTGCGATAATGGGGCTATCAGCCATTGCGATTTTTTCTTCGATACCTTTTAAAGGTGTTTTTTCTTGTATGAAGGAGGGTGTTTCTTCCCAATTTACATCTTTTAAAACGCTAAGGTGAAAGAAGGAAGGTGCATTAACTTTGGTGGATGACGTGGCGATAGCTTCTTTTTTAGGTACTTCTGAATCAGGCTGCGCTTGTATGCATCCAGCGATGAGAAAGGAGACAAGTAGCATAGTTCCAATTTTTTTCATGGTGTCACACTCCTAATTTTTATTGTTAGTGTAATTGTATTTGCTAGAAAGCGGGACAATTCCTTTAAAACGTCAAAAGAGGTCGTAAGTTTTGTACGACCTCTTTTGACATTTTTTATCCCGCTTTAATGGGCAGTAAGACCCCCACCTCAAAATTCAGCGAAAGCTAAGAATTTAGGTGGGGGTCGGGCTGCCCATTAAAGTCCGATTGGTTCAACTAATAATCAGTGGGGGATGAAGAAAACCCCCACTGATTAAAGTTTCACTTTATATTTGTTCAGTTGAAAAGGTAGGTTCATTCTCTTTTTGCGGCATCGTTAAGAAAATAACAGAAAGAACGATACATACGCCGCCTAATAATTGATAGGCTCCAAATGATTCATTTAGCCAAGCGATTGAAACGATGGCAGCTACAAGTGGTTCAATGCTAGATAAAATGCTTGTTTCTGTTGCTGCTAAATATTTCAGACTACCGATATAAAGGAGGAAAGAAAGAGTGCCACTTATGATGATAAGAATCAGCATAGAAAAAGTTTTTGGTGTAAAAGTTTGTGAAAGCTGATTCCATCCAAACGAGCGATTACAAATAAGCAGGACAATACCGCCAATTAACATTCCCCATCCAATTACTACAGTTGTTCCACATTCTTTAATAAGAGAAGCTGGATGAAGGGTATAAAATGCAAAGCCAATTGCTGTTAATAGGCCGAAAATAATGGCTTCTTTTGATAAAACAATATTTTCAATTGAACCGTTTGTAATAATAAAGTACGTTCCCGTTAGGGCAGTTATAATTGCGAGTATTTGCATAGAAGCAGGAAATTTTCTTTGTCCAAATGCGACATAAATGGTAATAAGAACAGGACCTAGAAATTGAAATAATGTCGCTGTGACTGCGTTACTAATATGAACCGTTTCAATAAAGGCGTATTGCGCACCGAGCATGCCGAGAATAGAGAAAATAATAAGTTGTATAGAATGTCTAGGATGTTTCCAAATTTGAAATATGTTTTGTTTCTTTATAAGTAAGAAAGATAAAATAAATATTCCCGCAAGCAACAAGCGAATTGTTAAAAAATCAATTGATGATACGTTAGTATGTTGAAATAGCCACTGAATCATCGGGCCAGATAATCCCCATAAGGTAGCTCCTGTAATAATCATAATGAGTCCAATCCGTCTACTATTGTTCATGATCATGCATCCCTTCTCGAGTATTTGATTTTTTATGTGTGACATGATAAAAGGAATTATATATAATTTCTGGTACTGTAAAAAGTATCAGATTTTAGTTTTATTAAGGGGTCAGATATTATGTTAGAATTAACGCCTAATTTAAATGCGAAAAGTAAAATAGCATTGTACGTGCAATTGTATGAGTATATAAAAAAAGAAATTAAAGATGGAACGATTCCGGCTTTTACAAAATTACCTGCTAAAAGAAAGCTGGCGAGCTATTTACAAGTGAGTAAGAATACAGTAGAAGCGGCTTACGAGCAATTACTTGCAGAAGGTTATATTGAATCAGCATCGAGAAAAGGTTATTTTGTATGTGAAATTGAACAAATGATTTATGTAGAAGGAAGCGAAGAGAAAGTAGAAGAAGTATCGTTCCGGGAGGAGAACTATACATTTGATTTCACCCAAACAGGGGTTGATACGAATACTTTTCCGTTCACTATGTACCGCAAGCTTATAAATGATGTATGGCAGCCACATAATAATGAGTTGCTTTTTCTTGGACACCCTCAAGGGGAATTGAGCTTAAGGGAGGAAATCGCGAACTATCTGTATGAATCTAGAGGTGTACGTTGCTCAGCTAGTCAAATTGTATTAGGAGCGGGAACACAAATATTAGTGAAGTTACTTTTTCAATTGTTGAAGGGAAGTAATTATGCAGTTGAAAACCCAGGTTATCATAGGACAATGGTCGTTTTTGAACAGGGAGAAAAGAAGGTTCAAATGTTGTCTTTAGATAGAGACGGAATTTGTATGGCAGATTTAGAAAATAGCGATGCAAATGTTGTATTTGTAACTCCTTCTCATCAGTTTCCATATGGAATGATTATGCCTATTACGAGAAGGACGCAGCTTTTACAATGGGCGAAGAAAGCAGAAGGTAGGTATATTATTGAAGATGATTACGATAGTGAATTTCGCTATTCAGGAAGGCCAATTCCGGCACTACAAGGATTAGATACAGATGGGAAAGTTATTTATATGGGGACGCTCTCAAAAGCTTTGTTGCCCTCATTACGGATGAGCTATATAGTATTACCGAAGCATTTAATTGAAAAGTATCAAAAGGAATATTTATTTTATACGCAAAGTGTTTCAAGAATGGACCAAGAAGTGATAAGAAGGTTTTTAAATGAAGGCTATTGGGAAAAACACATTCATAAAATGCGTGTCGTTTACCGAAAAAAGAGGGATCGACTTGTCTTTGAAATAGAAAAGTATTTCTCTAATCGTGTTGAAGTGATAGGAGAAGATTCGGGATTGCACATTTTATTACAAGTGCATAATGGAATGCGAGAAGAAGAACTAATTCAAGAAGCAGCAAAATATAGTATTAAAATATATCCTGTTTCTACGTACTATAAAGACGGTACTGCACCTGAAAATGTAGTTTTACTTGGATTTGCGATTTTATCAGAAGAAGAAATTGCGAAAGCGATTCAATTATTACATAAGGCATGGTATACAAGAAAGTAAAAAACATCCTCCAAGCATGAGGATGTTTTTTGTTATTTATTTTCATCTAAGAATAAGACCATATGCTCTTCGTCCCAATATTGTCCGTTATATTTTAATGAACGTTCTTGTACACCGAATGTTTTAAATCCTAATGATTCATAAAGTTTTTTCGCTCCATCGTTGCCAACAACAACATCAAGCATAACTTGTTCTACTTCTAAAGATTTAGCAAGTTCAAGACATTCTTTAATAAGTGCTTTTCCTGCTCCAAGCCCGCGTGCTTTTGGAGACACATATACAGAACCGATTTTAGCTTTATGTTCTTGTTTTACATATGGTTTCGTTTCCAGTGTTGCAACCCCGATTAATTGTCCATCTTTAAATGCACCTAGCGTATA
This sequence comes from Bacillus cereus, assembly GCF_007678085.1. Classification (GTDB taxonomy): domain Bacteria; phylum Bacillota; class Bacilli; order Bacillales; family Bacillaceae_G; genus Bacillus_A; species Bacillus_A cereus_BE. The sequence continues at coordinate 20,650 of NZ_VEDW01000007.1, forward strand.
GTTTTCATCTTGTGCTAATTTTTGTGCTTTATATTCGATCGCACACTCTTTATTAATAATATCTTCATAAGAAGAGCTGAAAGCTTCAGGGTTTTGCTTTAATCCTTCTACACGAAGTTCTAAGTAAATTTCCGCTTCGTCTTTTGTTAATACATGGATATCCAATTATATCACCCTCCAAATCTTTGCAAATGTACCTTTATTTTATATTGAAATAAGAATAATTTCAAAAGCTTAGCTTATATGAGCTGATTTTATGAACAAAATAACACCAGTAGTGTTTACTACTACTGGTGTTTTCACACGCATCTTATTCAAAAGGTAGCTCGATTATAAAGTTTGTTCCTACTCCTAATTGGCTTTTTACTAGAATGGAACCGTTATGCAATTCTACAATTTCTTTTGCGACAGCTAGCCCGATACCTTTTCCTCCGGTAGCTCTCGTTCTGGATTTATCAACACGATAAAAACGATCGAAAATATGTGAGATATCTTCTTCAGGAATACCTTCTCCTTCATCGTCTACACTTATTGTGAAAGAATCAGTTTCCGTTAGTACACGTATCGTAATAGATGTGTTTTCTGGCGAATGTTGATAAGCATTGTGTAATAAATTTAACATAACTTGTTCCATACGTCTTTCGTCTATGCAAACTTCTAAATCATCTTTGCAATATACATGGAGTTGCATTTGTTTGTTAGTTAATGTTGTTTTTGTTTTTTCAACCATTCGTTCTAAAAATGGTTGAAGAATCACTTTTTGTTTTTTTATAACAAACTGGTGTTGTTCTAATTGCACTAACATAAATAAATCTTGGACGAGATCGGTTACACTATCTGTTTCATCCTCAATGATTTGTAAGTATTCTTCACGCTCTTCTTTCGTTAAAGAGTCTCTCTTTGCAACCTTCGCATAACCTTTCATATAGGTCAATGGAGTTAATAGTTCATGGGCAACACTAGCGAGAAATTCATTACGTTCTTTTTTCATATAAGTCAGTTCACTGGATAAATCTTCAATCGTTTTTGCTAAGCTTCCAAGTTCATCATTCCGTTTAATACCTAATTGAATTGGTGTATTCAATTTTGATATTTTTTCTGTCGCCCTCTTCATTTTTATAAGTGGTTCTGTAATAACACGCGAAAAAACAAAGACAGAAATAGTAGTCAAAATAATTGTCAAAACACCAATGATAAGAAATTGTTTCATGAGTTTAAGTAACATATTCTCTAAGAAGGATGTTTTTAATAACATATATAACTTCCCTTGAAACTCTGCTGTGTTAAGTGGGCTTACCGTTGTGATGAATTTTGATTTTTTCCAGTTCTTTTCGACGATCAATCCGCCTTTTGGAATAGGTTCTGTCTTGCAAATAAGTTGTTTTTGCATTGCCTTTGTTACGGGTTCTGAAGTGGAAATAATTTTGCCATTATTGTCTGTTAGTATGATAGCTATATCAGAGTTAGCAATTAATTCTGATTCTACTAAGTGTGCAGCTGCATCCGCGATATCGAAATCTGGATACATAGGACGGTTAGGGTTTTTATTGTATTCAGCGCGTTCGGGATGTTGCTTTTCTTTAGCAATTGCATTCCACTTTGTGCGGCTTGTAATTTTTTTACTATAGCGATTACCTTTTTCTAAAAGAGCAAGTGTTTCTTCCTCAATCCGCATTGTTGAAATGCTTTTGTAAAAAGATACAAAAGCAATTGTTTCAATACATAAAGCTAATATTAAAAAGTATGTCCCAATTTTAAGTGAAAGTTTACTCATTTTCTCACCATACCTTATTTCATATAAATGGTCAGTGGTATACTATTGTCCACTGACCGAAGTAATTATTCACTTTTCCATTTATATCCGACTTTATAAACAGTTTCTAAGTAATTTTCAACTGGAAATCCTTTTTTGCGTAATTTATCACGGATATTGCGAATATGTGAATCGATTGTTCTATATTCAATGTCTGTTTCATAACCCCAAATTTTTTCGATTAAATCATCTCGGCTATAAGCACGGTTTGTATTTTGTAAAAATAGTCCAAGTAAAGAAAATTCGATAGGAGTTAGTGGAATTTTTTCATCATATACTGTGACAGTATGTTTCGTTTTATCCCACTCAATACCATTGAAGCTAACGAAGCCATCTTTCTTTGTACGGCGTAATATAGCTTCGATTCTTGCAACTAATACATGCTCATCAAATGGTTTTGTAATATAGTCATCCGCGCCCATAGTAAGGCCTTTCACCATATCGTAATTTTGATTACGAGCTGTTAGCATAATAATTGGAACGTTGGAAATTTGACGGATTTGATAGCAAGTATCCCATCCATCCATATTCGGCATCATAACATCTAACAAAATAATATCGAAGTCTTTTTGTTCTATTAACTTTAGTGCTTCAAGGCCAGAGGTAGCTTTCATACAAAAATAGCCACGAGGACTTAAGAACAGATCTAATAATCGTAACATGCGTTCTTCATCGTCTACTAATAAAATTTTTACCATAATCTTGTGCACCCCAAACTGTTCATTCTACTTGTATAGTTTACATGAAAATAATAAAAAACTCTTTTTATGTGATTGAGTGGAAGAGTTATTTTTACGCTCAGAGTAATTGACATAAAAAATGCACTAGTTTTGCACAACTATTTTTTATAATAGAAAACGTAGCGACACAAAATACCCTATGTTGCGACATAACGTCATGTCATTTTATTTATAAAATGACAATTCCATTCTATTGTGTATGTGAGATAGAGAGGGTTTTCGTATTCACCTCGCATCGGATAAGAAAAATTTCCTATCTCACACTTTTTTTAAAAGGAGATCATACACATGAATCCAAAAGAAGAAATTTCAAAAAAAGAAAAGCAAGATCGTAATACGGTTGTCATGTGCATTGCCGTATCTATGGTTATTATTATAAGTTGTGTAAATAAAATTTTGGGGATTTTATAATATAAAAAAAGCTTATTGCTTCTTAAGAAGCAATAAGCTTTTTTCATTATTAGGGGAATCGTTCTATATAATAAACCAAGGTAAAATTGCTAACCCAGAAGTTACAATTGCTGTAGTAAATATTAAAATCATAGCTCGTTTGTTTTGTTTCATGTCACATTCTCCTCTACATATCAAGTACATGCGATCAGCGTGGGATGTAGTTCCCCACTGAGTAAAGTTTCACTTTATATTATTAGTATAATGAATGGAAAGGTTTGGTACGATCGATAAAGGTGACATGAAGATTACATTGTTGTAATGAAAAAAGCACCTTCCTTAATAAGAAGATGCTTTTAAAAAACTATATTGAAGTATTAATCATTTAAGAACAGAACCATATGTTCCTCGTCCCAATATTGACCGTTATGTTTTAATGAACGCTCTTGTACACCGTAAGTTTGGAAACCTAATGACTCATATAATTTTTTGGCACCAGCGTTACCAACTACAACATCAAGCATAAGTTGCTCTACATGTAATTTATCGGCATTTTCAATGATTGCTTTAATGAGAGCTCGTCCTGCTCCAAGGCCACGTGCTTTTGGGGAAACGAAAACGGAACCGATTTTTGCTTTATGTTCTTGTTTAATAAATGGTTTTGTTTCTAAAGTAGCAATGCCGATTAAATCGTTATCTTTGAAGACCCCTAGAGTATACTTATCCGGATTGCTTAATCGTTTTGCCATAGCAGCTACAGGATCCTCATGTTTCAGAACATCTTCATAAGAAGAGCTAAAAGCTTCCGGGTTCTTCGTTAAACCTTCCATACAAACTTTTAAATATATTTCTGCGTCCTCTGTCTTTAATAAGCGAATTTCCATAGTTGTAACCTCCTTGGTCAATTTCAAATAAAATAAATCCATTACTTTTATAAAATTGTGTATGTGTTTTGTTAGCAGACTCTTTTAATTTGTAAAAGAATGAAAAGATATATGCTACAATGTTTTGTTTTTAATATGTAATGAAATTATATATTAACTTTATTAACTATTCAAGTCTTTAATATATTACATTTTTATAACTAAAATAACTCCTCAATTGAGGAGTTATTTTAGTTATTCGATTGATAACCATCAATTCGATGTGGATGTGTGTAAATATTACAAGATTCATTTCTAATAAATCCTACGACTGTAATGCCTAAATCGTGAGCGAGTTGCAATGCCAGTTTTGTTGGAGCGGATTTAGATAGAACAATTTCACATCCAATTTTTGAAACTTTGAGTAAAATTTCGGATGAAATACGCCCGCTAAATGCAATGATTTTTCCTTTAACAGATATATCGTTACGCAAACAATGGCCATATATTTTATCTAATGCATTATGTCTTCCGATATCCATTCTTGATAGGAGAATTTTGTTTCGATCACATAGCGCGGTATTGTGCACACCACCAGTTTGGCGAAATGTAGTGGAAGATTGTTGTAAAGTATTCATTAAGTAAAAGCATTCTTCAGGAGTAATTTTTACATGTATATCATGTAAATCTTTTGCTTTTGCAGCATCGTTAACGAAAATAAAACCTTGTCTACCTTTTCCACAGCAAGAAGTGATGTATCGTTTATTATATAAATTTTGATAGAGTGGGTTTACTTTTGATGAGGTTACATGGACAATTCCGTTATCTTTTTGAACCCATATTTCTTCAACATCTTTATAGGAAGAAATAATTCCTTCAGAAATTAAAAAACCAATTACCATATCTTCGATGTAATTTGGTGTACATACGACTGTTACATACTCTTCACCATTTAATTTAATAGTAATAGGAGATTCTGTAACAATCTCATCAAGTTGTTTTGAAAATGTACCAGATTGATAGCGTACAATTGTATAAGTCTCTTGCGTAAGCCCCATATTAAATTCCCCTTTTATATGTATTTCTCTCCCATATTTATCATAAAACAATGGGGAAATAAAAACATCTATTAGCAAGAAGATTACAGATTATTTTGGTTATTATTGTATATGTACGATATAATAGAACTGTAGAATAGTGATATTTTCAAGCTTTCGTAGTTATACCTTATAACATCTAGAATCGACTTCATAAGAAAAGTATTTGGACAGAGCGTTTCAAAAATATGTACAGTAATACGATTTTGAAAACGGATTCATAATTGTGTTGTACAGTTGGTTGTAAGGAGAGGGGAAACTATGGCAGAACAGACAGTCCGTGTAACCGTGGATGGTAAAGAATTTTCCACATCGGGTGAAAAGACGATACTACAATTATTTAACGAGAGTAATTTGGAACATCCTCAAATTTGTCATGTACCGGAAGTAGATCCAATTCAAACTTGTGATACGTGTATTGTAGAAGTAAATGGGAAATTATTGCGTGCTTGTTCAACGAAATTAGAGAATGGTATGCATATCGAAAGACAATCCAAGCGTGCAAAAGAGGCACAAACTGAGGCAATGGATCGAATATTAGAGAATCATTTATTGTATTGTACCGTTTGTGATAACAATAATGGTAACTGTAAAGTCCATAACACAGTACATATGATGGAAATTGAAGAACAGAAATATCCGTATGAGCCGAAAGTAAGTGCTTGTGAAGTGGATATGTCACATCCGTTTTATCGGTATGATCCAAATCAATGTATTGCTTGTGGACAGTGTGTAGAAGTATGTCAAAACTTACAGGTTAATGAAACTATATCGATAGACTGGAACTTAGATCGTCCACGTGTTATATGGGATCATGGTGTAAGTATAAATGACTCATCTTGTGTAAGTTGTGGGCAATGTGTAACAGTATGTCCGTGTAATGCGTTAATGGAAAAATCAATGTTAGGCGAAGCTGGGTTCATGACAGGATTAAAACCAGATGTGTTAGATCCGATGATTGATTTTGTAAAGGATGTAGAGCCTGGATATAGTAGTATTTTAGCGGTTTCAGAAGTAGAGGCTGCGATGCGTAAGACGAAAGTTAATAAAACAAAAACCGTTTGTACATTTTGTGGTGTCGGTTGTTCCTTCGAAGTATGGACGAAAGATCGCCATATATTAAAAGTGCAACCTGTTTCAGATGCGCCGGTTAATGGTATTTCCACATGTGTAAAAGGTAAATTTGGATGGGACTTTGTAAATAGCGAAGATCGAATTACGAAGCCATTAATTCGCCAAGGAGATATGTTTGTTGAAGCTTCATGGGAAGAAGCATTAGAAGTTGTTGCTTCTAACATGCAGCATATAAAATCTGAATACGGTAGCGATGCATTTGGATTTATTTCTTCTTCGAAAGTAACGAATGAAGAAAATTACCTTATGCAAAAACTAGCCCGACAAATATATGGAACGAATAATGTGGACAACTGTTCTCGTTATTGTCAATCTCCAGCAACAGATGGTTTATTTAAAACTGTCGGTATGGGCGGGGATGCTGGAACAGTGAAAGATATAGCTGAAGCAGGCCTTGTTATTATCGTTGGTGCGAATCCAACAGAAGGACATCCTGTACTTGCGACGAGAGTAAAACGTGCGCATAAATTACACGAGCAAAAACTGATCGTAGCAGACCTTCGTAAACATGAAATGGCAGAGCGTGCAGATTTATTTATTCATCCGCGCCAAGGTACGGATTACGTATGGCTTGCTGGTATTACGAAATATATTATTGATCAAGATTGGCACGATAAAAAGTTTTTAGCTGAAAATGTGAAGAACTTTGATGAATATAGCAAAATGTTAGAAAAGTATACGCTTGATTATACAGAAGAAATTACGGGGATTTCGAAAGAGAATCTGAAAGAAATGGCTCGTATGGTATATGAAGCAGATGGTACGTGTGTACTTTGGGGAATGGGTGTGACTCAAAATACAGGAGGAAGTACAACGTCAGCTGCCATTTCCAATTTACTGCTTGTTACGGGTAACTATCGTCGTCCTGGTGCAGGTGCATATCCATTACGTGGACATAATAACGTACAAGGTGCTTGTGATATGGCAACATTACCAAACTGGCTTCCTGGTTACCAAGCAGTATCAGATGATACGCTTCGTGCAAAATTTGAAAAAGCATACGGTACAACTATTCCGAAAGCACCGGGATTAAATAATATTGCAATGTTACTTGCAGCGGAAGAAGGAAAACTACGCGGTATGTATGTCATGGGTGAAGAAATGGCTTTAGTTGATTCAAATGCGAACCATGTGCAACATATTTTATCGAATTTAGACTTCCTGGTTGTTCAAGATATGTTCTTATCAAAAACAGCTCGTTTTGCCGATGTTATTTTACCAGCGGCACCAAGTTTAGAAAAAGAAGGAACATTTACGAATACAGAGCGCCGTATTCAAAGATTATACGAAGTATTGAAACCACTTGGTGATTCAAAACCAGACTGGTGGATTTTACAAAAAGTTGCTCGTGCACTAGGCGGGGATTGGAATTATGAAAGTCCAAGTGAAATTATGGACGAAATCGCATCACTTGCACCGTTATATTCTCAAGCAACGTACGACCGTTTAGAAGGATGGAATAGTTTATGTTGGGGTAGTCATGATGGTAGCGATACACCGTTATTATATGTAGATGGATTTAACTTCCCAGATAAACTTGCTCGTTTATCATTAGATGAATGGGTACCACCGGTTGTAGCGCCAGATGAGTATGATTTACTTTTAAATAATGGTCGTATGCTAGAACATTTCCATGAAGGGAATATGACGAATAAGTCGGCTGGTATTTTATCTAAAGTATCTGAAGTATTCGTTGAAATTTCACCTGAACTCGCTATAGAGCGTAATGTGAAAGATGGTGGCCTTGTGGAATTAGCATCACCATTTGGAAAAATTAAAGTACAAGCGCTTATTACTGATCGTGTAACGGGGAAAGAGCTATATTTACCGATGCATGCAACGATAAATGAAGAAGCGATTAATATTTTAACTGGAACGGCAACAGACCTGTATACGTGTACACCAGCGTATAAACAAACGATGGTGAAAATGCGTGTATTACGTGAAAAAGGAAATCGTCCGTTACCATCTTCAAACCCGCGAGATAAAAAGCGCAATCCGCAAAATGGTGTTGAAATCGAGCAAAAGTGGCAAAGAAAACAATACGTATCACTTGTGGACTAGGGGGCGGAGATAGTGGCGAAAGAAATTACGTTAATTAAAAAGAAAGTTGTAACAGAGGAAGAACAGAAACAGCAAGTAGCAGATGAACTTCTAAATGAGCTATCTAATAATCGTGAAGCAGTAGAAGAAACGATGCAGCTTTTAGCACAGTTGCAGAAGGCTGGGATATTAGACGCAGCGATTAGTTTACTTGCTGCGAAAGAAGATGTTTCAAAAATCGCTGTCGAGCAATTAAATCGTGAACCAGTTAAAAATGCACTCAACAATATGATGGGGGCGGGGGAAGCGTTATCCGCAGTTGACCCAGAAGTAACAAAGCAAATCACATCGAGTTTAGTCACTGGATTGCAATTTGCTACAGATGAATTAAATAGTGGTAAAAAAACAAAAGTGATGGATTTCTTTAAAGTGTTAAAAGATCCAGATATCAATAGAGCCATTACATTCGGTTTTAGCTTCTTGAAAGCATTTGGACAAGGGTTAGAGAAAAAATAGAGTAAATGAAAAAGGTGATGGGAAGTAGCCATCACTTTTTTCATTGTATGTATAAGAGTGTTCATGTTAGGTGGAATATATTATTATTAAAAAGGTGGATTAGAAATGGAAATATGGAATCCATCTCAAATATCGTTTTAGAATGTGGAGGAATATATGCAACACCGTAAAAGACTATCTATACCAGGAGTAATGAGACATTCCTTTCAAACTGTTAGATTTGCTTTTTGGAATGTGTTAACATTCCAACTTGCTTATAAATTGTTAGCAGCGATTGTGTTTATCCCACTTTTCGGTATTATTTTCAATAAGTTGTTGTACTTTGGTGGGTATGCAAATGCAACAAATGATGAGTTATTAGCATTTTTGAAAACACCATACGGGATTTTGGCAATTGTAATTTTATCTATATTGGCATTGTTTCTTATCTTTACAGAGTTTGCAGTACTTATTATCATTTCGTACTTCGCTCATAAAAGGCAAAAGGTGAGATTACGTCCCATTTTGTATAAAACAGTAACGTATTTACCGTCCTTGTTTACATATTGCTTACCTGGATTTGTTTTGTATGCAGTTGTACTATTACCACTATTAAGTATGGGATATAAATCTGCATTGATTCCTGAAATTCAAATTCCTAATTTTATTACAGGTGAACTATTTAAGACAACAATGGGACAAGTTGGGTATTATACTTTCTTTGCTGTAGTTGCCTATTTAAATCTTCGTTGGATTTTTGTTTTACCTATTATTGTTTTAGAGGAAAAACCGTTTCGCACGGCAGCGCGCAAAAGCGCAAACTTAGTAAAAGAAAGCTTTTTTAAAGTATTGTTCTTTTTAGTAGGTTTTTTCATATCTGTAGGAATCGTCTTTCTTTTATGTGTAGGAATTTATTTACTTTGTCTGTGGGGAGTATATGAATTTACAAACCCAGAAGGGACATTTGCACTACTAGCAGAGTCAACTATTTCAGTCTTCTTAACGAGTACATTGTATCTATTTAGCTTTATTATGACGCCGTTTTATATTATGGCGTTAACAAGGTTGTATTTACAAAAGGTTCCGGTTGAAGATGTTTTATTAGAAGAAGGATTAGATTATTCAAAGACGAAGGCAGATAAATGTTTCTTCCAAAAACATCGTTGGAAATTTATTGGTGTATATATTGTAGGAATTATTACGGCGGGAATGGTTGTTGCCTTTATTGTGACCTTTATTACAAATACGTATAAAGAGCCAATTATTATGGCTCATCGTGGTTATATTTCAAAAGGTGTAGAGAATACGAAAGAAGCTTTGCAGGGAGCTATTGATGCGAAAGCAGATTATGCTGAAATTGATGTACTGCAAACGAAAGACGGTGAACTAGCAGTTATACATGATTTGAAGCTAAAACGTCTTGCTAACGCTAATGTTCATGTGTCAGATTTAACGATGGACGAGTTAAGACAACTTATCCTTAGTCAAGATGGGTTTTCAGGACAAATCAGTACACTTGATGAAATCATTAAGCTGGCAAAGGGGAAAATCAAGCTTAATATTGAAGTGAAGCTTCATGGTGGCGAAAAAGACTTCGTAAACAAAGTATTAAAAGCGATTAAAGATAATGAATTTGAGAAACAATGTGTCATTCAAACGTTACATTACCCGCTTATTAAAGAGTTTAAGCGTGCAAATTCAGATATAAAAGTCGGATATATACTGTATGCAAGTAGAGCCAACTTAAAGAATGTGAAAGCTGATTTTTATGTAGCAGAAGAATATATGTTAAATAAGAAGTTAGTAAAAGAAGCAAGGAAGTTAAACAAGCCAATTTACGTATGGACAGTAAATGATATGGAAAGTTTAAAGGGATATTATAAGTTAAACGTAGATGGTATCATTACCGATTATCCTGAAGATGCACGTGAAACAATTAAGATGCTAAAAGAACAAGAAGAGGAAGAAAGTGATCTGTTTGATAAAATTACTGAAACAACAGATGATTTATTTTCCAAGTTATTTATAAGTTACCCAGCTGCTGGCTAAATGCCCGCAGCTGTTTTTTTTACAAAAAGAATATATCCCTAAAGTATTGTGTAAATTAATAACTGAATATGTATACGGCATCATTGAGGTTTTTTACATCGTTACATTATTGTCAAATAATAAATGATTACTACTTATTTTGAAGGAGTATAATAAAAATAGAGTGATAAATAATGAGATGGAACAAAGAGGCTAATAGAATCAATGTTCCATATATTTACACTATTCTAAATATATAAACTTTAAAAATATAGTATGTTAGCGTTTTCATAACTTTTAAGTTATGCTAGAATAAGGACATAAGTTATTAATTATTACAAAAAGAAAAAAGACTTTCTTTTTTCTGTTAATTATAAGGGGGCATTTCATTATGCGTATTGGGGTACCAGCAGAAATTAAAAACAACGAAAACCGTGTGGCAATGACACCAGCAGGTGTTGTACATTTAATTCGTAACAATCACGAAGTATTCATTCAAAAGGGTGCAGGTTTAGGATCTGGTTTCACAGATGCTCAGTATGTTGAAGCAGGAGCAAAAATTGTTGATACAGCTGAAGAAGCTTGGAACATGGAAATGGTTATGAAAGTTAAGGAACCAATTGAAAGCGAATACAAACACTTCAGCGAAGGTTTAATCTTATTCACATACTTACACTTAGCTCCAGAACCAGAATTAACAAAAGCATTAATCGAAAAGAAAGTTGTTTCTATTGCATATGAAACAGTACAATTAGAAAACCGTTCTCTACCATTACTTGCACCTATGAGTGAAGTAGCTGGTCGTATGGCTGCACAAATTGGTGCACAATTCCTTGAGAAGAACAAAGGCGGTAAAGGTATCTTACTTGCAGGTGTTCCAGGGGTTAAACGTGGTAAAGTAACAATCATCGGTGGTGGACAAGCTGGTACAAATGCTGCTAAAATTGCAGTTGGACTAGGTGCGGATGTAACAATCATCGACTTAAGTGCAGAACGTCTTCGTCAATTAGATGACATTTTCGGAAACCAAGTAAAAACTTTAATGTCTAATCCTTACAATATTGCAGAAGCTGTAAAAGAGTCTGATCTTGTAATCGGTGCAGTATTAATCCCAGGTGCAAAAGCGCCAAAACTTGTAACAGAAGAAATGATTAAATCAATGGAACCAGGTTCTGTTGTTGTAGATATCGCGATTGACCAAGGTGGTATTTTCGAAACAACTGACCGTATTACAACTCATGATAACCCAACTTACGAAAAACACGGCGTTGTTCATTATGCAGTTGCAAACATGCCAGGTGCGGTTCCACGTACATCAACTCTTGCATTAACAAACGTAACAGTACCATATGCAGTACAAATTGCTAACAAAGGCTACAAAGAAGCTTGCCTAGGCAACTTTGCGTTACTAAAAGGTATTAACACATTAGACGGCTATGTAACATTTGAAGCAGTTGCAGAAGCTCACGGTGTAGAGTACAAAGGTGCTAAAGAATTATTAGAAGCAGAAACAGTATCTTGCTAATAGAAGCATTATACAAAACAAAATCGAACAATATATAAACCAACATGATAAGAGCTAAGAGTGAATATCTCTTAGCTCTTCTTGGCAAAAGGGGGCATACATCGTGGCCAACCTATTTAAAAAGAAATCCGTTACGCAATTGTTAGGGGAAAGTAAAAGTAAAACTTTAACGAAAACGCTAGGGGCATTCGACCTAACAATGCTAGGGATTGGTGCGATAATTGGTACAGGAGTTCTAGTATTAACAGGATTAGTAGCAGCAAGAGATGCTGGTCCAGCAGTTATTTTTTCATTCATGATTGCAGCGATTGTTTGTGGATTTGCAGCATTATGTTATGCAGAAGTTGCATCTACACTGCCGGTTTCAGGTAGTGTGTACACATATTCATATGCGACAATTGGTGAGTTTATTGCCCACCTAATGGGATGGACATTACTATCTGTATACGTCGTAACAACTGCCGCAGTAGCTGGTGGATGGACAGGTTATTTCAATAACTTAGTGAGTGGATTTGGATTAGAAATTCCGACAGAGTTGTTAAAGATTCCATCACAAGGTGGTATCGTGAATTTACCAGCAATCATCATTACATTAGTTTTAACTTGGTTACTATCAAGAGGTACGAAAGAAAGTAAGCGTGTGAATAACATAATGGTATTAATTAAAATTGGTATTGTTGTTTTATTCATTGCAGTTGGTGCGTTTTACGTACAACCAGAAAACTGGACACCATTTGCACCATACGGTATTAGCGGAGTCTTTGCCGGAGGAGCAGCAGTATTCTTTGCTTTCTTAGGATTTGATGCATTAGCAACTTCTGCTGAAGAAGTAAAAAATCCACAACGTGATTTACCGATTGGTATTATTGCTTCGTTAATTATTTGTACAATCATTTATGTTGTAGTTTGTCTTGTTATGACAGGTATGGTTTCTTATAAAGAATTAGATGTACCAGAAGCTATGGCATATGTGTTAGAAGTTGTAGGGCAAGATAAAGTAGCAGGTGTAATCGCAGTTGGAGCTGTAATTGGTATTATGGCTGTAATCTTTGCTTACATCTATGCAACAACACGTGTATTCTTCGCGATGAGCCGTGATGGTTTATTACCAAAATCATTTGCGAAAATTAATAAGAAAACAGAAGCGCCAGTATTCTCAACTTGGTTAACAGGTATTGGTAGTGCTTTAATTGCTGGATTTGTCGATTTAAAAGAATTGTCAAATTTAGCGAATATTGGAGCATTGTTAACGTTTGCGATGGTTGGTGTGACGGTTATTATTCTTCGTAAAACACATCCGAATTTACAACGTGGATTTGTGGTACCACTTGTACCAACGCTACCTATTATTTCAATCGCATGTTGTCTATTCTTAATGTTTAACCTACCATTAACAACATGGATCTACTTCGGTATTTGGTTAGCAATTGGAGTAGTTGTATACTTTGTTTATTCGAAAAAACATAGTCATTTAAAAGACGATGGAAGTTCGCAGGATAATTTAGAACAAGCTAATTAACAGCTAATTAAAAGGGATATAAGATAGTAAGCCTTGTGCGTCTAGGGAGCGCGCAAGGCTTTTTCTTTTGTGCAAAATGTAGATCCTTCTTTGAATGAGAATGTAATGGATGCGGAAAATATGTGTATGCTTTATTAAAATGTGAACAAAATGTTCGAAAAAATGTATGAGATTTCATTGACACATATGAATGGACGCTCATATAATAAGAGTATAAGATATATGAATGATTGTTCATATGTTCAAATAAAGAGGTGAGCTATAATGGCTGGAAATAAAGTAGAAACACCACAAGAGACATGTTCTCAAACGATAATTCATGAAGAAGTTGTTGATCAAGTAAAACAAACAATTCCAAATGATGAAAGTTTAAGTAAAGTAGCAGAACTATTTAAAGTATTAGGCGATCGTACACGTACGAGAATATTACATGCGTTATTTGAAGCAGAAATGTGTGTGTGTGATTTAGCTTATTTATTAGGAATGACACAATCATCAATTTCACATCAGCTTCGTGTGTTAAAGCAAGCGAAACTTGTAAAGAATCGTAAAGAAGGAAAGGTCGTTTATTATTCGTTAGCTGACCAGCACGTAATTCATATCTTCGAGCAAGCGTTTGAACACGTAAACGAGGAAGAATAAAAAAGAACGCGAGGAGGGAGAACGATGGCTGAAGCATTAGTGAAAAAGAAACTAGTGTTAGAAGGTTTAGATTGTGCGAACTGTGCAATGAAAATTGAAAAAGGCGTTGGGAATATAGAAGGAGTAAATTCTTGCTCTGTAAATTTCGCGACAAAAACAATGCTTTTAGAAACAGCACAAAATAAAGAAAGTGAAATTGTTACAGAAGCAAAACAACTCGTTACAAAATTAGAACCACATATTAAAGTACAAGAAGAACAAAAAAATAAAGTTGCAAAAGAAGTATTTATATTAGAAGGTTTAGATTGCGCGAATTGTGCGATGAAGATTGAAAATAAAGTGAAGGAAATGCCGACTGTTTCAGCAGCAACTGTTGATTTCGTATCAAAGAAATTACGAGTAGAAGTTGCGAATAAAAGAGAATTAGAAGCGACTGTAGCAAATATAACAAACGTCGTACAAAAGTTAGAACCAGATGTGAAAGTTGTTCGTGAAGAAAAAGGTGGTCATGACCACGGACATAGTCACGACCATGGTGAAGCAAATGTGAAAAAGATGGTAGGACGATTAGTGGTCGGCGGAATTTTGACAGCAATTGCTGCATTAGCTGGCTTACCACAAATGATAACAATTACGTTATTCGTCCTTGCGTATTTATTAATAGGTGGAGATATCGTTTGGAGAGCGGTAAGAAACATAACTCGCGGCCAAGTCTTCGATGAGAACTTCTTAATGGCAATTGCAACACTAGGAGCTTTCGCGATTCAACAATATTCAGAAGCTGTTGCGGTAATGCTATTCTATCAAGTAGGGGAACTATTCCAAAGTATTGCGGTCAATCGCTCCCGAAAGTCAATTACTTCATTAATGGATATCCGTCCTGATTACGCGAATGTGAAGGTTGGAAATGAAACGAAACAAGTATCACCAGAAGATGTACAAATCGGCGATTATATTATCGTGAAGCCTGGTGAGAAAGTACCATTAGATGGAAAAGTAGTTGAAGGAACATCAATGGTAGATACTTCAGCATTGACTGGTGAATCTGTACCACGTGAAGTCGAAGTTGGAAATGATGTATTAAGTGGTTTTGTGAACCAAAATGGTGTATTAACAATTGAAGTTACAAAAGAATTTGGTGAATCAACTGTATCAAAAATTTTAGATTTAGTTCAAAATGCAAGCAGTAAAAAAGCGCCAACAGAAAACTTTATTACGAAGTTCGCGCGTTACTACACCCCAGTTGTAGTTATTACAGCAGCGATTATGGCGTTTATTCCACCACTTATTTTAGAAGGAGCTACATTCTCAGAATGGATTTATAGAGCTTTAGTGTTCTTAGTAATCTCTTGTCCATGTGCGTTAGTTGTATCTATACCTCTTGGATTCTTTGGAGGAATTGGTGGTGCATCTAAAAGTGGTGTATTAATAAAAGGAAGTAACTATTTAGAAGCTTTAAATGATGTGAAATATATTGTTTTTGATAAAACAGGAACATTAACAAAAGGTGTCTTCAAAGTTACAAAAATGGAACCAAGCGAAGGCATTACAAATGAAGAATTATTAGAGTATGCAGCATTTGCTGAAGTGTATTCTAACCATCCAATTGCACAATCGATTCGAAAGGCATATGGAAAATCAATTGATGAAAAAATAATCGATGATTATAACGAAATTTCTGGTCACGGTACAGTCGTCAAAGTACAAGGAAAAGAAATTTTTGCAGGTAATGCTAAATTAATGAGAAAAGAAAACATTACATTTAAGCAACCAGAAACGGTAGGTACATTAGTTCACGTTGCTGTAGATGGGGAATATGCAGGTTATATCGTTATCTCTGATGAGGTAAAAGAAGATTCAAAACAAGCAATTCAAAAATTAAAAGAACTAGGTATTAAGAAGACAGTCATGTTAACTGGTGATGCAAAAACAGTTGGTGAAGCTGTTGGTAAAGAATTAGGTTTAGATGAAGTTCACGCAGAACTATTACCGCAACAAAAAGTAGAAGAGATTGAAAAAATTGATGCGGCGAAGCACGGAAAAGAAAAAGTTGCTTTCGTTGGTGATGGTATTAATGACACACCGGTATTAGCAAGAGCAGATGTTGGTATTGCGATGGGTGGTTTAGGATCAGATGCAGCGATTGAGGCGGCAGACATTGTTATTATGACTGATGAGCCTTCGAAAATTGCAACAGCCTTAAACATCGCAAAACGCACACGACGCATTGTATGGCAGAATATCATCTTTGCATTAGGTGTAAAAGGATTAGTTTTATTACTTGGTGCGTTTGGTATTGCAACAATGTGGGAAGCTGTCTTCTCGGATGTTGGTGTGACACTACTTGCAGTGTTAAATGCAATGCGTGTACTACGAGTGAAAGATTTATAAAAAAGAGGACGCAACCTGCGTCCTCTTTTTTAGGTTATTTTGTTGAAATTGACTCAATAAAATAATAACAAATATTATTTTGTTAATAAATAACGTAATATTAAAATTTACAAATAAAAAATATTTGTCTTATTATTTTAATATATTTTCCACAAAGATACATATGGTATTGAAAAAACAGAGAAGGAGAAACTTCTCTGTTTTATTTTTGTATATTTTTTTCAACTTGTTCTCGAACAGTTTGAATGTAATTCATTTTATGATCCCAGCATTCTTGACTTAAATCGACAGGGTACTCTTCAGGATTTAAAGTTCGCATATACTCTTCCCAAAATAGCGCGAGACTTTGTTCGTTATATTTTTGAATATCTAATATGCCTGGTAGTTCATATGTTCTTTCGCCGTTAACGAAAATGTCTTTATGCAGTTCGCGAGCTTCAAAGTTTGTTACAAATTTGCTTATATACGTGTGAACAGGATGAAACATTTTTAAACGTTCTTCTTTTCCTGGTTCTTCAGAATCTAATGCAATATAATCACCTTCTGCATGATCGTTAACTCGGTTGATAATGCGATAAATTCGTTTCAGTCCTGGAGTGGTAATTTTTTCAGGGTTAGATGAAATTTTAATTGTATCATTTAATTTTCCATCAGTATCTTCAATCGCAACTAGTTTATACACAGCCCCTAACGCCGGTTGTTCAAAGGATGTGATTAATTTTGTTCCAACGCCCCATACATCAATTTTTGCACCTTGAGATTTCAAGTGCATAATTGTGTACTCATCTAAATCGCTAGAAGCAATAATTTTTGTATGTGTAAATCCAGCCTCATCTAGTAGTTTTCTTGCCTTTTTAGATAAATAAGCCATATCACCACTATCAAGGCGAATGCCGTAAAAATCGATACGATCTCCAAACTCTTTCGCGACGCGAATCGCATTTGGAACACCTGATTTTAAAGTGTCGTATGTATCAACGAGAAAGACGCATTTTTTATGAGTTTCAGCGTATTTCTTAAACGCGACATATTCGTCGCGATACGCTTGAACGAAAGAGTGAGCATGTGTGCCGGCTACAGGTATCCCGAAGCGTTTTCCAGCACGTACGTTACTTGTAGAGGAGAAACCACCAATAAAGGCAGCGCGTGTGCCCCAAAGAGCAGCATCGAACTCGTGAGCACGTCTTGTACCGAATTCTAAAAGTTCATCATTATTTGCAGCGTGCTTCATACGAGCAGCTTTTGTTGCAATTAATGTTTGGTAATTCACAATGTTTAACAGGGCAGTTTCAATAATTTGTGCTTCGCCGAGCGGTGCATCAACACGTAATAAAGGCTCGTTATTAAATACAACTTCACCTTCTTGCATACTTCGAACCGTCCCGGTAAATTTCATATTTTGTAAATACTGAAGGAATTCTTCTTCGAATTGTAATTCTGCTAAATAAGCGATATCGCTTTCCGTAAAGCTGAAGTTTTCTATGTACTCTACAATCTTTTCAAGGCCAGCAAAAACAGCATAACCGTTCTCGAATGGAAGCTTTCGAAAGTATAAATCAAACACCGAGCGGCGATTATGAATACCGTCTTTCCAATATGTATAAGCCATATTAATTTGATATAAATCTGTATGTAAGGCATAGCTATCGTCTTTATAATAAGTCATCGCGAAAACACCTCCATAATTTGGTTATAGTATACCAATTTTTCATCGCTCGTAGCAAAGAATGGATATGAAAGTATAGTCAAGAGGGAAAAAAATGAAATATTGCATATTTTTTAGAAAATTAACATTTATCAATTTATATTTCTCAAGATTTTATGTATTATTAGAGTAATGGGGGTAATGAGAATGGAGGAGGACAATGCAACAAACATTAGAAAAAATAGGCAAACAAGTCTTTTATAAACGGCTACAGCAAAAAATGACACAAGAAGAATTATGTCAGGGCATTTGTTCTGTCTCATACTTAAGTAAAATCGAAAATGGAAAGATCGAAGCATCAGAAGAAATTCTACAATTGCTCTGCACAAGGTTAGAAATTGCCGTGACGGATTTGAGAGATGTAGAAGAAGATGTGAAGGGGAAGCTGGAGGATTGGCATAAAGCTATCGTCCATTTAGAAAGAGAACGAATTGAACAAATATATGCTGATTTACAAGAACAAATGGAGCAAGTAACGGATTTTGAAATTATGAATTATTATGAGCTATTATATGTACGTTATCTTATGATTAAGCGTGATATTGACAACGGAGTGGAAAGATTAAATAAATTAAAAAAAGGGTATAAAAAATTATCTAAGTTCCAAAAAATGTTATTCACATATAATGTTTCATTACTAAATTGTTTACAAAACAAATGGAGGATAGGATTAGAGAGTTTAATTGAAACAGAAAAAATGGCGAAAGAACTAAATTATCATGAGAATGGTATTTACTATAATTTAGCATTGGCATATAGTCACTTAGAAAATCCCTATAAAGCTATGCATTTCGCTAACATTGCAATAGAGGGATTCCGTAGTGAATATAAATTCCGTAATGTGATAAACTGTCAATTTATTATAGCGATTTGTTTTGTAAGGCAAGGGCAGTACAAAGAGGCTTTGGATATGTATAATAGCATTTTACGTGAAGCAAGTTCGTTTTCTGAAAATGAGATAATTATGAGTATCGCTTTAAGTAATATTGCCGAAGTCTATGGTAACCAAAAACAATATGAAAAGGCTAAAGAATTTTATTTGAATAGTTTGCAATATCATCAACATGAAGATGATAATTATTTAGATACTTTATATCATACAGCATTACAGTGTATTCATTTAAAACAAATGGATGAGGCGAATCAGTGGATAGAAAAAGGTATCTCTATTGCTCAGCAACACGAAAAGTATAAAAGGGTATTATATTTACTAATTATTTTACAATATAAATATTTCCGTACATCGGATGAATATAAGAAATTTCTAGAATTAGAGGCTATACCATTTTTTAAAAGTGAAGGTAATTTAGTGTATTTAAAGCAAGTATATTTAGAAATTGCGAATTATTTCGAGGAGATCCGTAATTTCGAAGAGAGTAGTCGTTATTATAAAGAAACTATTTCACTATTGGAAAAAGGAGAGGAGAAATAATATGAAAAAAGTGGTGTTTTTAGGACTTGTTGTTGGAGTTGTATTTTTGACGCAGTTTATTGCACAGTATTCGTCGAGACCGGATGTTTTAACGCAAGGAACACAAATAGTGGAAACAATTGAATCGTAATAAAAACCCCTTTCCAACAGGAAAGGGGTTTTTCAATATTTGTTCCCCAAAATTCTACAATACTTGAGAAAATAATTATTTGAATTTTTAGTATATTAATAGTGGAAACATAATGCTAATATGAAACTACTCTTTTTCAAAAAAATTTTTATTAGGGGGAAGGTTCATGAAAAAGAAAAGTTTAGCGTTAGTGTTAGCGACAGGAATGGCAGTTACAACGTTTGGAGGGACAGGCTCTGCGTTTGCGGATTCTAAAAATGTGCTCTCTACGAAGAAGTACAATGAGACGGTGCAGTCACCTGAGTTTATTTCTGGTGATCTAACTGGAGCAACTGGTAAGAAAGCAGAATCTGTTGTGTTTGATTACTTAAATGCGGCAAAAGGTGATTATAAGTTAGGGGAAAAGAGTGCGCAAGATTCTTTCAAAGTGAAACAAGTGAAGAAAGATGCTGTAACTGATTCAACAGTATTACGTTTACAACAAGTATACGAAGGAGTACCTGTATGGGGTTCTACTCAAGTAGCTCACGTAAGTAAAGATGGTTCTTTAAAAGTATTGTCTGGAACAGTTGCGCCTGATTTAGACAAAAAGGACAAGTTGAAAAATAAAAATAAGATCGAAGGCACAAAAGCAATTGAAATTGCGCAAAAAGATTTAGGGGTTACACCTAAATATGAGGTAGAACCAAAAGCGGACTTATATGTATATCAAAATGGTGAAGAAACAACATATGCATACGTTGTAAATTTAAACTTCTTAGATCCAAGTCCAGGAAACTACTACTATTTCATTGAAGCAGATAGCGGTAAAGTATTAAATAAATATAATAAACTTGATCATGTAGCAAATGAAGATAAGTCACCAGTTAAGCAAGAGGCACCTAAACAGGAAGCAAAGCCAGCTGTAACAGGGACAAATAAAGTAGGAACTGGTAAAGGTGTATTAGGGGATACAAAGTCGCTTAATACAACGTTATCTGGATCATCTTACTACTTGCAAGATAATACGCGCGGAGCAACGATTTTTACATATGATGCGAAAAATCGTTCAACATTACCAGGAACATTATGGGCAGATGCAGATAATGTTTTCAATGCAGCGTATGATGCAGCAGCAGTAGATGCTCATTACTATGCAGGTAAAACATATGATTACTATAAAGCTACATTTAATAGAAACTCTATTAATGATGCAGGAGCACCATTAAAATCAACAGTTCATTACGGAAGTAAGTATAATAATGCATTCTGGAACGGCTCACAAATGGTATACGGAGATGGTGATGGTGTAACGTTCACTTCATTATCTGGTGGTATTGATGTAATTGGTCACGAATTAACGCATGCTGTTACAGAGTATAGCTCAGATTTAATTTATCAAAATGAATCAGGAGCATTAAATGAAGCTATTTCAGATGTTTTTGGTACATTAGTAGAGTATTATGATAACCGTAATCCAGATTGGGAAATTGGTGAAGATATTTATACGCCTGGTAAAGCAGGAGATGCGCTTCGCTCTATGAGTGATCCAACGAAATATGGTGATCCGGATCATTACTCTAAGCGTTACACTGGTACTAGTGACAATGGTGGCGTTCATACGAATAGCGGTATTATTAACAAAGCGGCTTATTTATTAGCGAATGGTGGCACGCATTACGGTGTGACTGTGAGTGGTATTGGCAAAGATAAAGTAGGAGCTATTTATTACCGTGCAAACACGCAATATTTCACTCAATCTACTACGTTTAGTCAAGCTCGCGCTGGTTTAGTACAAGCTGCAGCTGACTTATATGGTGCTAGCTCTGCAGAAGTAGCAGCAGTGAAGCAATCATATAGTGCTGTTGGTGTAAACTAAGGATTTAAGAGACTATTATTAATAAAATACTTCAAAAATAAAGAAGGAGCCTATGCTCCTTCTTTATTTTTTTCTCCATTTTTTCCACAAATAAAACAATCCAATAGCGCCTGCGATTGTTACAATCCACTTTGCTTCATTCGTTCCATTCATGACATGGTAAGCCGAATATACCTCGATTAACAAAGCCGGTATTTTACCTATTGTACTGGCAATACTGAAGGAGAGTAATGACATTTTGCCTAGAGCGGCAAATAAAGTCACGATACTGGACGGAATGAAAGGGATGAGGCGGAACGATAGGACGAGTAGAAAGGCCTCTCTGCCTTGTACATAAAGAAGACGCTCTACCTTTGGGTACTTATTTACTTTATCGTGAGTGAACTTTTGAAGGCCTATACGATAAATATAAAACGAGATAATAGCCCCTAAGGCCTCACCTGCGATCGAAATAATGGTTCCGTTCGTTACGCCAAAGAGCTGTATGTTAATAGCGGTCAAAAAAATACTAGGGATAAAACCTAAAAGACTGATGATGATGTTAATTAAGATACTAAGTGGAATTGCGATTGAATAGTAATCTGTTAAGAAGTTTTGAATTGTTTCAGCCATCGTTTAAAATCCTTTATCTTTTTTTGCATTACACCATATTTTCATTGTGTAGGCAAGCACAAATTTACATAATGTAGAAATTGTTGATAAAACACCATCTATATACCTTATATAGGTATTGGGTATATGGAAATAGGGGTATATTTATATTTTTGGAAAACAACCAAAAAACTCCGTGTTTAAAGGGATTATTCGGTAATTTAAGAGGTGATCTAACTTGGGAAATAATCATAAAAACATAGGGGTATATTTATAATAAGGGCTAAAATAGCGATTTGATGAAACTATGGTGGTAATATGGAAAAATAAACGAGGAATTTTAAAAATATATATGTTTTTTCGTTGTGAAATTGACTTTTAGGTAAGTTACGATAATAATCATGGAAGAGGTGATATGATGAAACGAATAAGTAGTCTTTTCTTGAGTAGTTTATTGGCATTAATGCTGATCTTAAGTGGATGTGCAGGAAAAGAACAAAAAACAGAGAAACAAACAGGTAATCAATCGACATCAGTAGAAAAAATTAGTGATAATATTTTAGATGAAATGGAAGGGCCACCTAAAAATGGTCATACGATTGAAAGACATGTAGGAAAATCAGAAGAGGATTTGAAGAATCGCGTGAAGACAGATAAAGTATCAGCGGCAAGTACATACTATGATAAGGAAACGGCGACGAAAGCTGTAAAAGATAGTTTGAAGCAGCATGATAAGGAAATTCAAGATTGGTTGAAAAATTCTAAAGAGGCTCGTCTCGTATTAAATACAACTCATTCATTCCCGGTTGGAAAAACGGTAATAAAGAAAAATATGAATGTAAAAGACAAGTTAGTAAAAACTGTTACTGTTTTAGCGAGAGATAAGTCAGGAGATTTAGGATATAAGATCATTACTTCTTATCCATCTGACAAATAAGAAGGGGGAGTGCATATGTATACAACATTACAATACTTTCTTAAATCTTACTGTACGTTAAGTGTTCATGAAGATGAAATAGTAGGCGTGATGGAAGAGTTTATAGAGCAAGAAGACGAAGAAATTGTTTTGAAATTACGCGATGAATTATTATATATGAAGAAAAAGGATGCTTGGGAAGAGGCGTGCGTATTAGCTGCGAAGCAAGGAAATCGCATGTGGTCGTTAGAAGAAACGAAAGACCATCTTGCAACCTTTTTAATATTATTGCAAAAGAAAAAGGCGTGAGTAG
The DNA here is from genome assembly GCF_007678085.1 of Bacillus cereus. Lineage (GTDB taxonomy): Bacteria > Bacillota > Bacilli > Bacillales > Bacillaceae_G > Bacillus_A > Bacillus_A cereus_BE. The sequence goes on from NZ_VEDW01000007.1 coordinate 44,275, forward strand.
ATCACGCCTTTTTTATTTTTGCAATTTATTCGTTTGATAGTGTCTTATTGTGTTGGAGCACTTTTATATACGCTTTTTGAAATTTGGCCATTTGATATTACTTCACCGTTTTGTGTTACTTTTTTATACGTAACTGCTGTTATTTTATCACCAGTCCTACTAATTACTTGAGAAGAAACTTCAACATTTTTACCAGTATTTGTACCGAAAATGCGTGTAGTAATACTACCTCCATTTGAAAAAGCTTGAATATAAATATGATTGCCTGTATTGTTTTTAAATTTCAAATCTGGACCATAATCTGCCACTGCTGCATCTTGCCCAAGTGGTAAATAATTTACGGGCATAGAATGATTGCTTCGAGAGACAATTCCTAAATCTGCTCTTAAAGCGGCGCTATATAAAGTACTACTCACTTGGCAAACGCCTCCGCCTGCACTTTGTATAACTTTACCTTGTGAAAATACTGCTGCGGATTTATAACCATGTGCAGCATCTGTTACGCCAACGCGGCCATTAAAACTAAACGTTTCATCAGGTGCGACAATAACTCCACTTAAAGTATTAGCTGACTTATTTACATTAAAGGATTGATTCCCATTACGACCAGCCATTGGAGTCGAATATTCAGCGATTACCTCTTTAATGCCCATTTTCTGTATATCTTCTGTAGAACGTTCAGGCTTTAATAGTGTAACTGGTAACGTAACATCTGGTGTGCCAGAAGTAATGGCTTGCTGCGTTAAATCAGTTAATTTTTCTTTATCAATTTTTTCCCCATTTTCACTTTGGCTAATATTTACTGTAGAGCCTTCAATATTTAATTCTGCATTAACAGGATTTTTTAATGTGTCATTATATTTATCCTTCATAAAGCTTTCATAAGCAGTTGTATTTAATTGAGGCGTTAATTTATAATCACGTTTTAATTCACCGTTTTCAGCCTGCTTCCGCATTTTGTAACGATTCATTGCGTTTCCTTCTTGTTCTTTAAAGATTTTGTCGATAATATCTTTTTCCTTATAATTTATCCCCAAATCTTTCCATGTGTACGTTTGTTTATCATTTTGAAATATGTAGGTAAGAGATTTTTGGTCTAATTCAGTTACTTTTTGATTGATAATTGCTTGAATATCTTTTTTATTTTTTCCATCGAGAGAAATACCTTCAAATGTAGTATTTGGTAATGCAGTAGTATCTAATTGATTATTTAGTTTGGATACATATTGATATCCACTAACACCGCCTACACAAAGTAATATGCCTCCAGTAATTGCAGAACCAATCAGTATTTTACTTAGCTTCATTTATTTCCCCCCAGAAATTTTTGTATAAATATATGTATTACATTTTTTGTATAAAAATGATGAAAATAACATTATGTACGTACTAGTATACTATTATTCCCACTATGTGTGTAATGTTTTTATAAAAAATGTTACACCGTTGTAATAATTGTCTCTTTTTGTCACAATATGTACGAGAAATATGTTGAAAATTATAATAAAAAGGCTGTCTAGAAAGATCTAGCAGCCTTTTTATTATAATTTTTTATGCTCATTTTTATTCGTAACACCGAGATGTTCTTGTAGTGTTGTCGAAATATTATTGACGCTTTTTTCGTTTGGAACGTAATAATAAATACCACCTATATATTTATCAGTACCTTCTACTTGCAGTTTGTCCATTTTTAAATTGGAATCCATTGAATTTTTGGCAATTGTCATCATATCATCAAAAGTTAAATTTGTTTTTAAGTCTTTATCAACAGCATCTAATAGACCACCGATCTTATTAATGGAATTAAGAGATAGTGCTTTTTCAGCAATAGCTTCTAAAACAAGCTGCTGTCGTTGACCGCGCATATAGTCACTATCGATATGACGAGTTCTAGCTAGTGCCAATGCCTCTTCTCCATTTAAATGTTGACGTCCTTTTTTCAGGTGAATTGCATCTGCTTCGTCTTTACTATTTTGTTCTGTAAACTCAACTGGAACATCGACAGTAATACCACCAAGGGAATCAACAATTTTGATAAATGATTTAAAGTTGAATTTTACATAGTAGTCAACTGGAACATCTAAAAAGTTCTCTACAGTATCAATTGTGCTATCCACACCACCGAATACGTGTGCATGTGTAATTTTATCGTATTTCTTACGTGATTTAATGTAGACACGTGAGTCACGTGGAATACTAACAAGCTTAACAGATTTATCGTTTTTATTAATCGTTGCAAGTAATAGCGCATCTGTACGAGTTGCTTTTCCGTAATTTTTGTCCCTAATATCACTTTCATCCACACCCATAATAAGTACGGAAATATTGTCAGTCATAGGTTTCACGGCTTTTTCACGTTTGCTGGATTTATCCCCGCGGCCCAGTTCGGAATAGGCATTACTTAACACAGACTTCGCTTTACTGTATATATGGAAGGAGTAGCCTCCTGCTCCTAGTGCTATAATCAGTAATGGAATAAGAAGGAACCAAAGTAGGCGTTTTTTCTTTGAGCGTCCTTTTTTGGCTCGAGTATCTTTGTTCATATCGGATTTCATCATTTTTTCTCCTTTAAAACTATCAAAGTGTATACATCTAGAAGCGCATTCAAACACATAAAAAATATTGTACGCTAAATAAAAGCGATTGTACATGTATAAAAAATAGATGTCTTGATTATTTATAAAGACATCTATTCGTTATTGTATACAAAAGATAGGGATAAGAAAATGATAAAATTTTACCTGATTACAACATAATGCTTACGATAATTGCAGATAAAATGCTAACGAGAGTAGCTCCATATAGTAATTTAAGGCCAAATCTGGCAACGACGTTTCCTTGTTCTTCATTTAAACCTTTTACCGCACCTGAAATAATGCCGATAGAGGAAAAGTTCGCAAAAGAAACGAGGAATACAGAAATGATACCCACTGTACGGGGAGAAAGGCTATTAGAAATTTTATTAAGGTCCATCATTGCTACAAATTCATTCGTTACAAGCTTCGTTGCCATAATGCTACCAGCTGTGACAATTTCAGAATTTGGTACACCGATAAGGAATGCAATAGGCGCAAATACGTAGCCGATTAATTGCTGGAAGGTAATGCCGAATATAATGAGGAATAGGTCATTAATGCAGCTAATTAATGCGACGAATCCGATGAGCATAGCGCCGACAACGATGGCTACGCGAAAGCCATCTAGAATGTATTCTCCAAGCATTTCAAAAAAGCTTTGCTTTTCACCTTTAATTTCTAAAATATCTTCTTCATCTTTTACGTCGTAAGGGTTAATGATGAGTACGATAATAAATCCACTAAATAAGTTGAGAACGAGTGCGGTTACTACATATTTTGGTTCGATCATTGTCATATAGGCACCTACGATAGACATAGATACGGTTGACATGGCAGAAGCACAAAGTGTATAAAGACGGTGTTTTGGAATTTGGGCTAATTGTTTTTTTACCGTAATAAAAACTTCTGATTGGCCGACAATGGCAGATGCGATAGCGTTGTAAGATTCTAATTTCCCAAGCCCATTTATTTTGCTAAGGAAGTAACCGACCCACCGAATAAAGAATGGTAGTATTTTGAAATGTTGTAGTATACCAATTAAGACGGAAATGAAGACAATTGGTAATAATACAGTAAGGAAAAATGGCATTTCACCTTTATTGGCAAGACCGCCAAATACGAAGTTTATACCATCAGCGGCATACTCGAGTAGCTTTGTAAACAGACTGGAAATAACCCGAATAAGTATGAGGCCGATTTCTGTATTTAATAATAAATAGGTTAAAATCAACTGTATAATAAGCATAATGACAATTGGTTTAAATTTAATATGTTTCTTATTGTTGCTAGCAATATAAGCAAGGAAGAAAACAACGATAAGTCCCACGAAAAAAGTAATAAATTTCATAGTAAGCCCCCTAAAAGAGATATTCTGCTATATATGTTTTTCATTTCAAGGGAGAATATACATCTTTGGTAAAGAAAGGAATAGAGAGAGCATGAATATATGTAGAGTGCACCACGTTGCAATTATTTGTTCGAATTATGAAGTGTCAAAGGATTTTTATACTCGAATATTAGGTTTTGAAGCGATAAATGAAGTATATAGAAGGGAACGAGATTCTTATAAGTTAGATTTATGTGTAGGGGAAGAGTATCAAATTGAATTATTTTCATTTCCAAGTCCTCCTGAGCGTCCAAGTTTTCCAGAAGCGGCTGGACTTAGACATTTGGCATTTGCTGTTACAAATATAGAAGAAGCTGTAAACCATTTAAAGCAGTGCGGTGTAGAGACTGAATCGATACGTATGGATGAAATAACCGGAAAAAAATTCGTCTTTTTCCAAGATCCTGATGGCTTGCCTTTAGAATTGTATGAGGTTTGAAATTGGTGAATTTTATATAGGGTTGCTTTTGTGTAAATGAAGAAACTAAAGTGAAACTTCTTTTTTAAAGGAGGTGTAACTTTAGCTAAGAAAGCTAAAGGATATATGTGGATATTTTAAAATTACTGATGGTAGTCATCCTTATCGCGTTAACAGGTTTTTTTGTAGCTGTTGAGTTTGCAATCATTAAGGTACGTAGCAGTCGTATTGATCAACTTGTTAGCGAAAAACGCCGAGGAGCATTGGCAGCAAAAAAAGTAACTTCGAATTTAGATGAGTATTTATCAGCATGTCAGCTAGGTATTACAATTACTGCTTTAGGGCTTGGGTGGTTAGGCGAACCGACTATAAAACATTTACTCGAGCCATTGTTTTTAAAACTACACTTATCTCCTGCAATTGCAAGTACCGTTTCATTTATTATTGCCTTTGCCGTGATTACGTTTTTACATGTTGTCATTGGTGAACTTGCTCCGAAGACGCTCGCTATACAAAGAGCAGAGCAAGTTAGCTTATTATTATCGAAGCCAATTATTTACTTTTATCGAGTAATGTATCCATTTATTTGGGCTTTAAATGGTTCTGCAAGGCTTGTGACAGGGTTATTTGGATTACATCCGGCTTCTGAACATGAAGTTGCTCATTCGGAGGAAGAATTACGATTAATCTTATCAGAGAGTTATGAGAGCGGAGAGATTAATCAAAGAGAATTTAAATATGTAAATAATATTTTTGAATTCGATAATAGAGTCGCAAAGGAAATTATGGTACCTCGTACGGAAGTTGTAGGTTTATATGAGGACGAACCATTTGAAACACATATTAAAATAATCGCACAAGAAAAATATACGAGGTATCCTGTATTTGGTGAAGATAAAGATGAAATCATTGGGATGGTTAATGTAAAGGATTTATTTATTCGTTATATGGATGGTAATCGAGATGAGGAGTGCTCGATTACACCATATACAAGGCCAGTTATTGAAGTTTTGGAAAATATTCCTATACATGATTTGCTATTACAAATGCAAAGAAAACGAATTCCATTAGCTGTATTATATGATGAATACGGCGGTACAGCGGGGATTGTTACACTAGAGGATATTTTAGAAGAAATTGTTGGAGAAATCCGAGATGAATACGATGAAGATGAACACCCGCCTATAGAGCATATAAGTGAAGGGTGTAAGATTGTAGATGGAAAAGTGCTTATTAGTGAGGTAAATGATTTATTTGGCATACACTTAATCGCTGATGATGTAGATACAATTGGTGGCTGGATTATGGTACAAAAGCAAATCGTTGCTGAAGGAGATATTATTGAAAAATCCGGCTTTTCTTTTAAAGTTCTTGAAAAGGATATGCATCAAATTAAACGAGTGGAAGTAAAGAAGGTAGAAGAATGATTTTCTGTAAATATTTATAAAAGATATATATAGAAAAATAAATGTTTGCGCTTTCAAAAAAGGTGCTATATAGTGAAGGTGGATACTGAAAAATTCTTCTGCATGATACTCGTATTTTTAGAGGGCGAATTTTTTAGATAAGGATTTAGAATGAAAAGTATAGGTGATAAAAATGATAGCAACGAAGGATATACGTATAGAAAAAGACTTTTTAGGTGAAAAGGAAGTACCGAATGTAGCTTATTATGGTGTACAAACATTACGTGCTGTAGAAAACTTCCCGATTACAGGATATCGCATTCATCCGTCACTCATTACGGCAATGGCAATTGTGAAAAAAGCGGCGGCACTTGCAAATATGGATACTGGTTACTTAGCAAAAGACATTGGACATGAAATTGCAGAGGCAGCACAAGAAATTGTTGATGGAAAATTCCATGATCAATTTATCGTGGATCCAATCCAGGGCGGTGCTGGAACTTCTATTAATATGAATACAAATGAAGTAATCGCTAATCGAGCGTTAGAACGTATGGGATATGAAAAAGGCGAGTATGCAAAGATTAGTCCAAACACGCATGTGAATATGGCTCAATCAACGAATGATGCGTTTCCAACGGGAATTCATATTGCAACTCTTATGATGTTAGAAGAACTTCTTATTACAATGGAAGAACTTCATGCAGCTTTCCGTGAAAAAGCAAAAGAGTTCGATCACGTTATTAAAATGGGGCGTACACATTTACAAGATGCTGTTCCGATTCGTCTTGGACAAGAATTCGAAGCGTATAGCCGCGTGCTTGAGCGTGATATAAAGAGAATTAAACAGTCTCGCCAACATTTATATGAAGTGAACATGGGGGCGACAGCTGTTGGTACGGGATTAAATGCAAACCCTACGTACATCGAACAAGTGGTTAAACACTTGAGAACATTTAGCGGATTCCCACTTGTTGGTGCAGAGCATTTAGTTGATGCAACGCAAAACACAGATGCATACACAGAAGTATCTGCGGCATTAAAAGTATGTATGATGAATATGTCTAAAATTGCGAATGACCTTCGTATTATGGCATCTGGTCCACGTGTTGGATTGGCGGAGATTCAATTGCCAGCTCGTCAACCAGGTTCATCTATTATGCCAGGAAAAGTAAACCCTGTTATGGCAGAAGTAATCAATCAAGTTGCTTTCCAAGTAATTGGTAATGATCATACAATTTGCTTAGCATCAGAAGCGGGACAATTAGAGTTAAACGTAATGGAGCCTGTACTCGTATTTAATTTAATTCAATCTATTAGTATTATGAATAACGGATTCCGTGTATTCCGTGAATATTGTATTAAAGGAATTACAGCAAATGAAGAATTGCTGAAGCAATATGTGGAGAAGAGTGTTGGAATTATTACGGCAGTAAACCCTCATATTGGTTATGAAGCAGCATCTCGTATTGCGCGTGAAGCAATTGAAACAGGAAAATCTGTTAGAGAGTTATGTTTAGAACATGGTGTACTGACAGAAGAAGAATTGGATATTATTTTAGATCCATTCGAAATGACACACCCTGAAATTGCTGGTGCTTCTTTATTAAAGAATAAGAAGATGTAATGTGAAAAAACACCGATCCATTTGGATCGGTGTTTTATTTTTAAAAGATATTAAATACAGCGTTTAATTGAAGTAAGCTAATGATAGCTAAGAAGATTAAACTGTATTTCATTGCTGTTTTAAATAGGACAGATTCTTTACCAACTAGTCCAACTGCTGCACAAGCAACTGCTACAGATTGTGGTGAAACCATTTTTGCCATTGTACCACCTACTACGTTTAATGCAACAAGAGTAGTAGGAACGATGTTTAATTGATCTGCAGTTACTGCTTGAAGCGGTGCAAATAATGAACCACTTGATACTACTGATCCTGTAATGAATACGCCAATCCATCCTAAGATCGGAGAAAGAACAGGGAATGCATTACCAGTAGAAGAGAATGCAAGTCCAAGTGTAGATGACATACCAGAGTAGTTCTCTACGTAAGCTAAAGCGATAACGCTACAGATTGTATATACTGGAGCTTTTAGTTCTTTTATTGTTTCAACCATTAATTCTTTAACCATTTTTCCTTTTACGCGGTATACGATAAGTGAAACGATAATTGCTAATACGATTGCAGTAGTTGTAGATGAGAATACATCAAACTTGAAAACAGCTGCGAAAGGTGTATCAGCTTTTGTAATTGGTGTAGTTTTCATAACAGCATTATGAAGACCAGGGAACTGAATGTTAAATACTAAGTTTGCTAGTGCGCCATCCGGAGCAAATAAAGCTTTAATTGGTTTTAAATTAAAGATTGTTACGAATGCAGTTAAGAATACGAATGGAGACCAAGCATATAGAATTTGATTGAATGTATGAGATTCTTTTTCTTCTTGTTTTTCTTCTTTAGTAGAAGATTTTGGTTGCCAAACACGTAAGAATAATGCAAGAGAGACCATACTTACAACGGCTGCGAAAATGTTAGTAAGTTCTGCACCTAAGAAATAAGTTACGACGAACTGAGTAATTGCGAAAGAAACACCACTTACAAGAATACCTTGCCAAGTTTCTTTAATACCTTTAATTCCATCGATCATTGAAACAAGTAAGAAAGGTAAAACAATACTAATGAATGGTAAAATAAGAACAGTTTGACGACCGATAGTTAATGCGTCTAGCTCAGTTAATTGTGCTGGTACTGTAACTGGGATACCCATAGCACCCATAGCACCACCAGCGATGTTAGCTACTAAACAAATACCTGCTGCTTTTAATGGATTAAAGCCCATACCTACAAGTAATGCAGCTGTAATAGCAACTGGAACCCCTAGACCAGCTGCGCCTTCTAAGAAAGCACCGAAAGAATAAGCGATTAATAATACTTGTAAACGTTGGTCATTTGTAATGCTTGAAATACTATCACGAATGACATTGAATTGCTCTGTTTTAACAGTTAATTTGTAAAGGAAAATTGCTGCGATAACGATAGTACAAATTGGATAAAATCCAGATAAAACACCGAATCCGGCAGATGCTACAGCTACAGTTGCTGGCATTTTATAAACAAATATAGCAAGAATAATAGCGACGATCACACTGTAAAGACCAGCGATATAACTTTTCATTTTTAGTCCCATTAAACAAATGATGAAGCAGAAAATTGGTAGTGCTGCGATTAGTGCAGATAACCAAATATTGTTTAGTGGGTCATAAATTTGTGTCCAAGTACTCATAATAATGACAACTCCTATCTATTTTATGTGAAGAAATTCACATTATTTGTGAAACTATTCACAATCAACTTACATGCTTAGTATATTCTCCTTCAACACTATTGTCAACGTAAAAAAGTATAATTATTCCATAATAGTGTTAAAAGGGATGCTTTGTTCATAAAGTAGACAAAAAGCGCACTCAAATCCATTTGAGTGCGCTTTTTGAAGTTATTTCCGTATTCTTTTGTTTGTTCATATATCATTGATTCTATATATTAGATGACATCTTTACCTCAAGTATATAGGGTGTTGGAATACTTAAGCTTTGATAGGTGGTAACATGCTCGACCGAGTTGATCTAGTAGGGCAGAGAAAGCAAATGCATTTAAGTAGGAAGTATTTCGTCACAGTTCAAGCTATGGAATACGAATTTAAAAAGAAATAAGTTAATTTTTAATGTTACAGTATCTCTTTTTACTGAAAATTCCTTTTATCATAACAAAGAGGTTAAATATGACCCAAATACGTTACGATAGGTTATCAATTATAGACGGTATTTTACAATATCATTACTGCACGTTGCAATGAGGTGAAAATATAACAAAAAGCTTGATAAAACAACGTTTGCAAGCAAAGTATTTACAGCCCGTTGTTTTGCTTTTTCGTTATATCATATAGTATAATATTCAAAATCAGCAAGGTTTTTTCCTGAGTTCTTTGCTGGTTAAGATGGAAAAATTTTTCGGCTTTATAAGTTGATAAAGTTATGTCGTAACAGGAAATATAAGAACAGATATATAAATAAATAAAAAGAAAATAAAAACGAAAATGAGGGGAACTTTATGAGCCAAAATCAATTCGAATGTCGTATTTCAGAAGAAGATGTACAAATGTTAAGAGCGTTAGCGCATCCGTTGCGTTTACGCCTAGTAATGGAACTAATGCAACGTGGAACATGTAATGTAACACAATTACAGGAAGTATTAGAAATTCCGCAATCAACAGTTTCGCAACATTTAACGAAATTAAAACAAAATAAAGTAGTACGCTTTGAACGACGAGGATTAGAAGTGTATTATCAAATTCATAATGATAAAGTAAGTGAAGTAGTAAAAACATTATTTTCTTAAAATTTGAATATTATGGAAAAAGACGTATGGGATATACGTCTTTTTTTATTTGTCAGAAAGGTAATATGAGAGAAAATGTTAGCATGTAAGGAAGAAAAGGCTATCCATTAACATGCTGCTATATGGAATATATTCTAAAGAGAAAAGAAAAGATAGAAAGGAGTGTAGTAAGTAAAAGGAGGAATAGTAGTATGGATGTAAAACGTGTGAAACAAATCTTATCTTCTTCAAGTAGAATTGACGTTACATATGAGGGTGTACCAGTATGGATTGAGAGCTGTGACGAGCAGAGTGGAGTTGCTCAAGTGTATGATGTATCTAATCCCGGAGAAAGCGTTCACGTGAACGTGACGGCTTTAGAGGAGAAGTAATCAAAAAGACGCTTCTAATTTTAGAAGCGTCTTTTTGATTTGTTATTCCATCATACTTGCAACTTTTTTAGAGCAAAGAAGAAGTACAACTCCTAGGACGATAACGATAATACCAATACTTGCAAATACTTCAAGATAACCTAATGATTGTGTAAAGGAAGCAAGTTTACCAGCTAACCAGTTAGCCATACCTGAACCAGCTAACCATACACCCATTAGTAATGATGCTAATTTAACAGGTGCAATTGCACTTACCATTGATAGACCGATTGGTGATAAGAATAGTTCGCCAATTGTATGGAACATATAAGTGATAACGATGAATAATAAGTTTGCTTTAACAGTTATATCAGCTTCACTACTTCCAGTTTTTAGAACCGCTAATGTTAAAACAAGGTAACCTATACCTAGTAAAATCATACCAAATGCCATTTTTGTTGGTATTTTTAAATCGCCACGCTTTGATTTAGAAAGTTTTAACCATAGCATAGATACGAATGGTGCAAGTAGTACGATGAACGCTGGATTAACGGATTGGAACCAAGATGTTGGAACTTCCCATCCAAAAATTGTACGATCAACAAATTTATCTGTATAAAGTGTTAAAGAACTACCAGCTTGTTCAAAGCCTGCCCAGAAGAATACTACGAAACAAGTTAAAATTACAATTGCCCAAGTGCGATTTTTTTCTTGTTTTGTTAAAGGTTTCTTTTCGATTGCAGGTTGATTTTTTGTTTTTTTACCAACAACTGTTGTTCCTGCTGTACCAAGGTAGCGAGGAGCTAATAAGTTGAAAACAATTTGTCCAATAATCATACCGATACAAGCTGCTAAGAATCCGTATTTATATCCCATAACCATAACGCCATCAACGCTTGTTTTAAAGAAATCTTCTGCTAAAAATCCACAAATAAGTGGAGCGAAGAAAGCACCTACGTTAATACCCATATAGAAGATAGTAAATGCACTGTCACGGCGTGAATCATTTTCACTATACAATTCACCTAGCAGTGTAGAAATATTTGGTTTGAAGAATCCATTACCAATAACTAATAGTATTAATCCAAGGAATAGTCCTGTTTTTGTATTCATGGAGAATAGTACAAAGTTTCCGATTGCCATAATAATTCCGCCGAGAGTAATGGCATGACGTCTTGTGATATAATGATCTGTTAGCCATCCGCCTATAATTGGCATGAAATATACTGCCGCTGTAAAAGTACCATATAATTGCACTGCGACTGCCTTATCAAATCCTAACCCGCCACTAACAGCAGCAGTTGTTAAATAAAGAACTAAAAGGCCACGCATTCCGTAATAACTAAATCTTTCCCACATTTCTGTTAAGAACAACAAGTACAACCCTGGTGGATGTTTTTTTGGTGATTGTTGCTCTCCAGCTTTGTCTAATTTTAAAGCTGCATCCATTTTTGTTTCCCCCTAATCCTGTATAACGGATATTTATGTAATCATTTTAATTTACAAAATATTTAGAAGTCAATAGAATTATATGGAAATAGAAAGAAAATTTCTAAAAAGGTTCTATTTTTCTTCAACCGTTATTGTATTTTGCCCTGAAAACACAATGATAAGCGTTTTCAAATGTAATAATTGAATTCTAAAAGAAAATAAAATAAAGATTAATCAGAAAATTTAGATTAAAATATTTATTTCGATATAGAGAAAATATATTCTATTTACTTTTATAATATAACATATTGGGAATAAAAATACAAAACGAAATAATGTGACATTTAAGTGAATTGAAAAATAACCAGCTCCATAGAAGGGGAGCTGGTTAGGGAAATATTATTTAACAAAGCGTTTTTCGATATCGTCTAATAGTAGGTTAGCAGCCATTACACCACCAGCTGTATTCCAAATAACGTCATCAACTTTGTATGCTTTACCATTTTTCACTGCATTTAAATTTTTAAATAGCGGATCATTGATATATTCTTTTTCTAATTCAGAGCCTTTTTTCTCGTTTCCTTTATCGAATGTGAAGTAGAATAATACGTCACCATCCATTGCAGAAATACGTTCTTTAGATACGTTACGCTCTGCGAAGTCATCTTTATTTTGATCACCAGGACGTTTAAATCCAAGTTCTTTTAAAATAACACCAGAGAATGTATCACCATGATAAATACGAACATCACCAGGCATGAAGCGAACCATAGAGATTTCTTGATTTACTTTATCGCCTAGTTTAGCTTTTAAATCTTTCATACGTTTATCGTAATCAGCTAAAACCGTTTGACCTTCTTTTTCTTTATTTAATGCTTTCGCATAAAATTTGAAGTTATCTTTCCATTCACCACGTAGCGTTTCAGAGAACACAGTAGGTGCAATTGCTTTTAGTTGCTCGTACACCTTTTCGTGACGCATTTTGTTACCGATAATTAAGTCTGGTTTTAAAGAAGCGATTGTTTCTACGTTCACTTGTCCTTCATCACCAACAACTTTTACATCTTTCATTTTATCTTTAATATGTGGATACCATGGATCACCAGTCCAAGATTTTACAGCCCCAACTGGTTTCACACCTAGCTCAAGTAAAGCTTCAGTTCCTTCATTTGTTAAAATAACTACACGTTTTGGATTAGCAGGAACTTCTGTTTTACCCATTGCATGTTCAACCGTAATCATTTCTTTTTTATTATCTTCTTTTGTAGATTCTTCTTTGTTATTTGATTTCCCACAAGCACTTAAAAGTAGTGAAAATGCCAGTAAAAATACAAATACTGTAAACGATTTCTTTCGCATGAAATTCATTATGTACCCCCTACATATTGATAATTTTTTTCAATAGCAAGCATGATATTAAGCCTTTATCTTTTGAATGTCAATATATATATTGAAAATAATTCTCATTGTCGTTGACAATAGGAATTAAGTTGAAATACACTTACAACGTATCATTATACATTGAAGGGGAAACGCTGCATGTTATTAAAAACAAATCAAGCAAAATGGATTGGATTATTTGTTGGAATCATTGCAGTCATTATTTGTATTTGGGGAAGTATTATTTTCGGATATACAAATACGAGTTGGAAATTAGCGTTAGATGCTTTTTTCCATTTTAATGGTTCCAATGAACATATTATTATTCAAAATGTGCGTCTACCAAGGGCGTTAATTGCAGCTAGTGTTGGTGCTAGTTTAGCCATTGCTGGTTGTCTTATGCAAACTTTAACGAAGAATCCACTTGCTTCTCCAGATTTTATTGGATTAAATTCAGGTGCTGCGTTTTTCATAGTTGTAGCAATTGTTCTTTTTTCCGTGACATCATTATCAGCTTTCACGTGGATTGCCTTTTTAGGGGCAGCAATTGCAGCTGTACTTGTATTTGCTTCTAGTTCTTTAGGGAAAGAAGGGACAACGCCTCTTAAGTTAACATTAGCAGGGGTCGCAATCAGTGCGTTATTTTCATCATTAACACAAGGGTTACTTGTATTAAATGAAAAAGCGATGGAAGAGGTATTATTTTGGCTTGCCGGATCTGTGCAAGGAAGAAAGTTAGAAATTTTACAATCTGTATTCCCGTATTTATTAGTAGGCTGGATCGCATCTCTTATGATGGCAGGGAAAGTAAATACATTAATGATGGGGGAAGACGTTGCAAAAGGGCTTGGACAACGAACGATTTTAATGAAATCATTCGTACTACTTATTATTGTCTTGCTATCTGGTGGTTCAGTTGCGGTCGCAGGTCCAATTGGATTTATTGGTATTGTTACCCCGCATTTTGCCAGATTTCTAGTTGGAGTAGATCATAGGTGGAGAGTACCATATAGCGGGTTATTAGGTGCAATACTATTAATCTTAGCTGATATAGCAGCAAGATATGTCATTATGCCACAAGAAGTACCGGTAGGGGTTATGACAGCATTTATCGGGGCACCATTCTTTATTTATATTGCACGTAAGAGAGGGCTTAGCAAATGAAGAAGTATATTCCGTTTCGTATAGGAAAAGGCGGGCTCTCGTTTTTAATGTATAAACGAGCTTGTCTCGTCTTATTTAGTTTACTAGTTGTTTTAATAGGATTATTTTTTGCGAGTGCAGGTATGGGAGACATGAAAATCGCTCCTTATGATGTATGGCAAGCGATCACTGGAAATGGCGATGCGATGTCAAATATGGTTGTAAATAAGTTTCGTATGCCGCGTATTTTAATTGCCATCCTTGTAGGAATCGCACTTGCTGTAGCAGGATGTATTTTACAAGGTCTCGTTCGAAATCCACTTGCTTCTCCGGATATTATCGGGATTACAGGTGGTGCAAGTGTTGCAGTTGTCTTATTTTTAGCTATATTTAGTGATAAAAATAATGCGCTAACTGTAAGCATTCATTATATGCCGTTAGCAGCTTTTGTTGGGGCAACGATTGTAGCACTTTTTGTATATTTATTTGCATGGAGAAATGATGGATTATCACCGATTAGTCTTGTTTTAATTGGTGTTGGCTTTTGGGCATTAACGAAAGCGGCAACGACTTTGTTTATGTTGTTAGCACCAATTTACCAAGCGAGTCAAGCGAATGTATGGATTACAGGCACTGTTTACGGGTCTTCATGGCAAAACGTTATGGTGCTTGCACCGTGGGTTCTCATTTTAACGGTAATATCATTTATAGCTGCTAGACATTTAAATGCGCAAGAGCTAGGGGATGATATTGCGGTAGGGCTTGGTGTTCCTTTAACGAAGTCACGCATATTTATGTTATTACTTAGTACAGCTTTAATTGGTGGAGCAGTTGCCTTTGCTGGAGGAATTGGATTTGTCGGTTTAATGGCACCTCATATTTCACGAAGACTAGTTGGTTCTTTATACGGTGCATTACTCCCGGTTGCGGCGATCGTTGGTGCAATTTTAGTACTTGCTGCAGATTTAATTGGGCGTACAGTTTTCACCCCACTTGAAATTCCAGCAGGGGTATTTACATCAGCAATTGGTGCACCTTATTTTATTTATTTACTTTATAAAAGTCGGAATTCATAAAGGGAGATGAATATGCAAAAAGCATTGGAGACGAAACGCTTGACGTTGTCTTATGGTGAAACAATTATTATTGATGAGTTGAATTTAGAAATTCCAAAAGGTGAAATTACAATCTTTATCGGCTCTAACGGTTGCGGGAAATCAACTTTATTGCGTTCACTAGCTAGATTATTAAAACCAACAACTGGTGACATTTTGTTAGATAATCAAGCCATTCAAAGTATGCAAACGAAGCAAATCGCTCGTCAAATGGCAATTTTACCGCAAGGACCGCAAGCGCCAGAAGGGCTTACAGTATTGCAACTTGTAAAGCAAGGACGTTATCCGTATCAAACATGGCTGAAGCAATGGTCAGAAAAAGATGAGGAAATGGTACAGAAAGCACTTGCAGCAACAGGTATGACAGAATTTGCTGAGCGTGATGTGCATGCTCTTTCAGGTGGACAACGTCAACGTGCTTGGATTGCAATGACGCTTGCACAAGATACAGATATTATTTTATTGGATGAGCCTACTACCTATTTAGATATGACTCACCAAATTGAAGTGCTAGATTTATTATTCGAATTAAATGAAACAGAACAAAGAACAATTGTTATGGTATTACACGATTTAAATTTGGCATGCCGTTATGCAGATAATATCGTAGCCATTCAAGATAAACAAATATATGCACAAGGTAAGCCGGAAGAAGTAGTAGATGAGAGGCTAGTACGTGATGTATTCCGAATGGAGTGTCAAATTAGTACGGATCCGTTATTTGGGACGCCACTTTGTATTCCGCACGGAAAAGGAAGACATGTACGTAAAGAGGTTGCTCAGGCAATGAGATAATAAAAAAGACGATGAGGATTCATCGTCTTTTTTATTTTTTGCAAGAGAATAAGAGAAAGAGGGGGATTCGTAAACGACGTTCATATTCTTCCGCGCTTTGAAAATAATTTTGACTTGGTGTAGCTTCTTTTATATTTGTAACCGTAAATCCAGTTTGTTGTAATAAAGTAAAATATTCTTCCGTTGTACGATGATATTTAATAACTTCTTGATCAATCCAAGGTTCAACGCGCTTTCCCATTTTGAAATAATTATCGACGAGCCAGCTCGTTCTTTTTCCGCTCGTTTGCAAGCTTTCAAATGAAGAAGTAATAACAGGGTGTTGAACGCTAAAAGTAAAGATTCCATTTGTTTTTAAAGTTTCGTACACATTTTGAAAAATGATAGGAAGATGTTCGATATAATGTAAGGCGAGTCTAGATGTTACTAAATCAAAAGTAGCAGGAGGGTATGTGTAGTCTTTGAGGTTTAAAAAATGGACGGTCCCATTTTTATTTTCTAGTTGTTTTTTAGCTTTTTCATACATAAGTTCAGAGCCTTCAATACCAGTGTAAGAGTGGCAGTCTTTTTCTAATAATTCCTTGCCGAATTTTGCGTCACCGCAGCCTAAATCGAGGATTTTCTTTCCTTTCACATCACCAATGAGTTGAAAGAAGGCTGGTTTTTCAAGTGATTCATTTGGGCTATTTTCTCCGTATCTTCGTTTCATATATTGTTTAAAAAATGCTTCGTTATTATATACATCAGATTCAGTAAATGCCATGATTGAAGCCCCCTTAAATATTTTTTTTATTCTACCAAATATGAAAAGTAAATGATAGATTTCTTGTAATGAATCATATATAATCTAGAATTGTAAGCGGTTACTTTAAACTATTTTTCTATAATAAATTCTGAAAACGTGTTAAGCTAGTAGAGGGATTATTAGAACTATTAAGACAATAATTCGCTTACATGAACGATGGGAGGCTTCACAATGTCTAGTAAAACACTTGCAAAATTTTTAGAAGAAAATTTAGAGGATTTAAAATCAAAGGGGCTTTATAACGTAATTGATCCGCTTGAGAGTTCAAATGGACCGATCATTACAATTGGCGGAAAAGAATATATTAACTTATCTTCAAACAACTATCTTGGATTAGCAACAGATAGCCGTTTGCAAGAAGCAGCAATTGGTGCTATTCATAAGTACGGTGTTGGAGCAGGGGCTGTTCGTACAATTAACGGTACTTTAGATTTGCATATTAAATTAGAAGAAACAATTGCAAAGTTTAAACATACAGAAGCAGCAATTGCTTACCAATCAGGATTTAACTGTAATATGGCAGCGATTTCAGCCGTTATGGATAAAAATGATGCGATTCTTTCAGACGAATTAAACCATGCTTCTATTATTGATGGTAGTCGTTTATCAAAAGCAAAAATTATTGTTTATAAACATTCGGATATGGAAGATTTACGCCAAAAAGCAATCGCAGCGAAAGAATCAGGTCTTTACAATAAATTAATGGTAATTACAGACGGTGTCTTCTCAATGGATGGAGATGTTGCGAAATTACCAGAAATTGTTGAGATTGCAGAAGAATTAGATTTAATGACATATGTAGACGATGCACACGGTTCAGGTGTACTTGGAAAAGGTGCAGGAACTGTAAAGCATTTCGGTCTATCTGATAAAGTTGATTTCCAAATTGGTACATTATCAAAAGCAATTGGGGTAATTGGTGGATATGTAGCAGGGAAACAAAACTTAATTGACTGGTTAAAAGTTCGTTCACGTCCATTCTTATTCTCTACAGCATTAACACCAGCTGATGCAGCTGCATGTATGCGATCAATTGAAATTTTAATGGAAAGCACAGAGTTGCACGATCGTTTATGGGAAAATGGTCGCTATTTAAAACAAGGGTTAAAAGAACTTGGCTTTAACATTGGAGAAAGTGAAACGCCAATTACACCTTGTATTATTGGTGACGAAGTGTTAACACAAGAATTTAGTAAACGTCTAAATGAAGAAGGCGTATATGCAAAATCTATCGTGTTCCCAACTGTAGCTAAAGGAACAGGACGCGTTCGTAATATGCCTACAGCAGCTCATACGAAAGAAATGTTAGATGAAGCAATTCGTAAGTATGAAAAAGTAGGGAAAGAAATGGGCATCATTTAAGTAAGGGCATCTTTTGAATAGCTTGCAAATGAGGAGTGGGGAAAATGAAAAAAATTCTAGTAACCGGTTCTTTAGGGCAAATTGGTTCTGAACTAGTAATGAAACTTCGTGATGTATACGGTGCATCAAATGTTATTGCAACAGATATTCGTGAAACAGATAGTGAAGTAGTAACGTCTGGTCCATTTGAAACGTTAGATGTAACAGATGGACAAAAACTACATGATATCGCAAAGCGTAATGAAGTAGATACAATTATTCATTTAGCAGCTTTACTTTCAGCAACAGCAGAAAAAAATCCGTTATTTGCATGGAATTTAAATATGGGCGGACTTGTAAATGCATTAGAAGCAGCTCGTGAATTAAACTGTAAGTTTTTCACGCCAAGTTCTATCGGTGCATTCGGTCCATCAACGCCGAAAGATAATACGCCACAAGATACAATTCAGCGTCCTACTACGATGTATGGGGTAAACAAAGTAGCAGGAGAATTATTATGTGATTATTATCATCAAAAATTTGGTGTTGATACGCGCGGTGTACGTTTCCCAGGTTTAATTTCTTACGTAGCTCCTCCAGGAGGCGGAACAACTGACTATGCAGTTGAAATTTATTATGAGGCAATTAAAAAAGGCACATACACCTCATACATTGCAGAAGGAACATACATGGATATGATGTATATGCCAGATGCTTTACAAGCGATCATTTCATTAATGGAAGCTGATCCAAGTAAACTTGTGCATAGAAACGCGTTCAATATTACAGCAATGAGCTTTGAGCCAGAGCAAATCGCAGCATCCATTCGTAAACACATTCCGACGTTTACAATGGATTACGCTGTAGATCCTGCTCGTCAAACAATCGCTGATAGCTGGCCAAACTCTATTGATGCAACAGCAGCAATGAACGAGTGGGGCTTTAAAGCAGAATACGATTTAGACAAAATGACAACGGACATGTTGGCTAAGTTAAAAAAAAAGCTCACAGCTGAGTTAGTGATGAATTAATAGGAAGGGTCGATTCTTAGGAATCGGCCCTTTTATTTGTATTTTAGGAATATACAAATAATTACAAGTGTGATAGAATGAGATAATTTGTGCATAAAGGGGAGAGATACAATGGAGAAATGGGAGTTAGCAAAGGAAATTTACAATACGTCACGTTTAACGGGAACATTTAAACTTCAATCGGGACAAGTATCAAATCAATACTTTGATAAGTACTTATTTGAATCTAATCCAGTACTGTTATTAGAAATTGCTAAACAGTTGAAAGAGCTCATTCCTCCTGATACAGAAGTACTCGCAGGTTTAGAGATGGGAGGAATTCCAGTAGCAACAGCATTATCTTTACAAACAGGTATACCAGTTGTATTTGTAAGAAAAGAAGCGAAGAAGTACGGTACATGCAAGTTAGCAGAAGGCGTTAATATTACTGGGAAAAATGTTTGTGTTGTTGAGGATGTTATTACGACAGGTGGTCAAATATTATTAAGTACGAAGGATTTAAGAGAACTGGGTGCGAAAGTCCATCATGTTCTAGGCGTGATTGAACGAACGAAAGAGGGAAGAGAAAACTTATTAGAAGATGGCTTACAGCTACATTCCTTATTTACAATGGATGAGTTAATTGAAGGAGAAAAGCAACATGCAAAGAGTTGATGTCGTATATGCACTAATACATGAAGAAGAAACAGATAAAATATTAATGGTACATAATGTAGAACAAAATGTTTGGTCATTGCCAGGTGGGGCTGTTGAAAAGGGTGAAACGTTAGAAGAAGCTCTAGTAAGGGAGGTAAAAGAAGAGACAGGTGTAACTGCTGTGGCAGGTGGACTTGTTGCGATTAATGAAAAATTCTTTGAAGAGTTAGGGAATCATGCACTATTGTTTACATTCCGAGCAAATGTAGTAACAGGTGAACTTATTGCAGAAGATGAAGAAGAAATTTCTGCAATAGAGTGGGTGGATCGAACAATCGCAAATGAACGATTCCCATTCTACGATGGCGGATTCGAGGCATTATTAGAAGTAGCCATTCCATACAAGTTTCAACTAGAAACAAAGTGATCGAAAGAAAAAACAGGAGCGACAACGCTCCTGTTTTTCTATTCAATCGTCTTCAGTAATAATTTTTTCAATAGTGGTTTAATCTTCAGACGTAAATCTTCAGCGTGATTTGCAACTAAGAAGTGATGGTTATAAATATTCTTCATTAATTGATAAGTTGCTTCTTTCGCTTCGCCTTCTTCGATGAATATTCCGATTACTTCCATACCACTTTTACGAGCAAGTTTGACAGCTTCATGCGTATCTAAAATACCGTCTTGTTGATAGTCTAGCGCAGAAGGTTCACCGTCTGTGAAGACAAGTAAGAATTTATGCTTTTCTGGTCTTTTTGCAAGCTTTTCAGAAACGATACGAATAATATATCCGTCGCGGTTATCTTCTTCTTCGCGGAGCTGCATAATTTCGGGACCAACGTTTGGTAACGTTGAGTTTTTATACGTTACAACTTCATGGATAACGTTCGGCTTATCTTCAGGCTTGGCACTAGAAGCATCTTCCCAAAATCCGCTAATAGCGTGCGGGATTTTTAAAGATTTCAATGCTTCATGGAATAGGACCACACTCTTTTTCGTTTCTTCCATTTTGTTATACATAGAACCAGAGCAGTCCACTAGTAATTGGAATGCAACGTCGAGTTCTTGTGATTCTTGCCCTTTTTTATAAAACATGCGCGGCTGCTTTTCAGTATAAATACGAAGGAATTTTTTACGAAGTCTTCCGTAATATTTATCACTATTTGCATTCGTTTTATTTTCAATCGTTTTTTCGATAATTTTCTTTAATTCTTTTACATCTTTATTAACGACTGATTTGATAGCTTGGTAATCTTTTTTCTCATCGGTATTTGCTTTGCGAGCTTCTTTAAATGTATGAGAAGCACCAACGTTATACTTACCGTATGCACCTTCGTTTTGGCTAGAAGCATGTGAAGCTCTTGCTTCTTCTGTATCGGCGCCATCAAAGTTGGATTGTGTACTCTTTTGAGAAGTACCTTGTACAGAACCAAGTGCTTGGTCGCCATCTTCTGATTCACGAGCAGTATCGCCCATCATGTTTGTTTTTGTTCCGCTTTCTAATTCAAAGCGTAAAAAGTTCTCGTTTTCGTTATTTTTATTTTCACGATGCCATGTAGAGAAACTTTCATCCATTTTGTTTTTATTTTCATCGTCATCTATAAGTTGTGTATCATCATTTGCTAAATCTTCGACGCGACAGTTCTTTTCGTCTGCAATAACAGATAAATAAAGCGGAGCATGTCCGAAATAATTATTAAGCATATCACTTTCAAGAAGTCCTTCTAAGCGATAGCGAATCTTCTCAACGATATACATAATGTCTTCTGTATTACGAGCTTGGAATGTTTCATGCAAAATTGCTTCAATTTGCTCGAAATATTCATTATTAAACATTTCATATTTATCGCTCGTTAATGAAAGATAGCAGAGACAAAATAGACGATCACCGTGATAGTTACGAACACGATTGATTTCATTTTGTGAACCAAAGTAATTGCGATACATTTCTTTTCTTCTTTTAAAAACATGCTTTGTGCCAGGACGTAATTTTTTTACGATTTCCTCAACACGTAAATCTTCTAATAGAACAAATAATTGTGTTAAAAACTTTTTTAAGGGTGATTCTTGTAATTCAATCGCATAAGAACGAATTAAAGTCATGTCCGAGTAATGTTTATTACCAAGTGCTTTTAAAAACACTTCGCTTTTTAATCCGATTACTGTATCCTCTTCTTTTCGATCATCCCAAAAGTGACTAATGACAACCTTTTTTTCAATTTCGTCGTAGTATGCTTTATAGCCATACTCAAGGTAGGCATCGTCTTCTTTTAGAAGAGCATACATTAAGTTTTCCATTTGTAGAAACAGCGACGCATCAATTTTTTTGTCACTAAAAATTTGTCTCATGAATTATCCCTCAAAGAAATAACTTTCTGCTAATTCACGGACAGTCATTTGTTCTGTTTCATCGTTTAATTTTGCGATAATACTACGTTCAATTGCACGCATAACAGGAATATATACACCTAAATCACATGCGTCGATAATGCCACGAATACTTGCTGCCTCTTCACTTACACGTCCATCACGAGCTAAAGGCATAAGGTCGCTTGCAAATGCAACAAACTTTTCAATTGTTGCAACATCATTTAATTTTGATTCAGCTAATAATAGTTCTTTTAATGTATCACCTTGAATGTAAGGAACTTCAATAATAACGAAACGGTTTTTTAATGCTTCGTTTAGTTCACTTGTACCAACGTAACCTTCATTAATTGCCGCAATTACACGATACTCGTCATCACCGTATACAACTTCTTGTGTAAATGGATTAGTAATCATTTTACGGTAATCTAATGCACCGTGAAGAAGTGGTAACGTTTCAGGTTTTGCCATATTGATTTCATCAATATATAGGAAATGACCGGTCTTCATTGCTTTCATAAGAGGACCGTTAACGAATGTAACTTCAGATGCGCCATCTTTCGTTTGTAGTGTGTTGTATCCTAAAATACCTTCTACATCTAGGTCGACAGAACAGTTAATGCTATGCATTGGTTTTTGGAATAAAGAAGAAAGAGTTTCAGCTAGTACCGTTTTACCACTACCAGTCGGCCCTTTTAATAGAATGTTTTTACCAAGAAGAAGTGCTGTAATGGCATCTTCAATAATGCTGTTATCAGATGCTTTATATATTTTCTTTCCAATTAAATGTGCATTTTCACCAGCTTCTTGCTTATTCTTTTCGTGAATTGTAGAAAGCTGTTGTTTTAAATCAGCATGTATATGAAATTGTTCTAACATGTATTTCCCACCTAACATTATTTTCATAAAGTAATACATCTTATGATAACTTGTTTTAATATGGTATGCAAAGAAAAGGAAAGGGGAGAAATGCAAAAGAAAAAGCAATCAATATTATATTGATTGCTTACAGTAAAGGAGAAATGAGTCGCATGAAAGACTCTAATATTCGTTTTTTGATACTTCTTTTTTGGAATGCGTTCCATTTAATTTCAGTGGAATGATTAAAGTCATTTTCAAAATCACGTTTTATATCATGCACGGTTTCTGATTCATATAGTACGCTAATAAGTTCATAATTTAATTCAAAGCTACGTACGTCCATATTTGCTGTTCCAATTGTTGCGATTTTATCATCAACGAGTACAATTTTTGCATGCATAAAACCATCTTTATAACTATAAATGGAGGCACCAGCTTTTAAAAGTGGAGTGAAGTAGGATTGAGATGCTTGATCACTAATAATACTATCACTTTTACCAGGATATAAAATGCGTACATCTATGCCAGATATTGCACTTAAACGTAATAATGTTAAAGTTTCTTGATCTGGAATAAAGTATGGTGTAGCGATCCAAATCGATTTTTTTGCAGATCCCATAACAGCTAATAATGTATTGCGAATGCTTTTATCATCTGAGCTTGGTCCGCTTGCTACAATTTGCACAGCGCCTTCTGCACTTGAAATTTCTTTACCTGGGAAGTATTGTCTATTCATAAATTGATCCCAGGAATAAGTATTCAAACCACTAGATGCATAGAGCCAGTCCTCTAGAAAGATTGCTTGTAATTTATATAACGCTTTTCCTTCTATTTTTAAATGACTATCACGCCAAACGGGGAACTTCTTTGAACGGCCAAGGTATTCATCACCGACATTGAGACCTCCAGTAAAACCAATTTCTCCATCTACAATGACAATTTTACGATGGTTACGATAATTGACAGTTTCAAGTAACCAAGCTGAAAAAATAGGGTCAAATTCTACAATTTCAATACCAGCTTCTTTCATAGGTTGTAAAAATCGTCTTCTTAAAGTGTTACTTCCGAGGCCATCATAAAGGAAGCGTACAATAACACCGTCTTTTGCTTTTTTGATTAAAGCATCCCGAACTTTTGTACCAATCTCATCAGATTTATAAATATAGTATTGAATATGTATGTGATGTTTTGCTTGCTCGATAGCTTGCAAAATTTCTGAAAATGTTTGATCTCCATTTGTTAAAAGCTTTGTAGTTGTTCTATCTGCGGCAGGTCCGCCTCCAAATTTTTGTATAACTTTTGTTAAATGTGTAGAACGCTCATGTAAGGGGACTGTGAGTGATAATTCTACTCGTCTTCCTTCTAATATTTCACGGAATAATTTTCTTTGTTCTTCTGAACGATGGAGATGTTTTTTTCTTCTCCAACGGCTACGCCCGAAAATAGAGTATAAAAGCACACCTACAACGGGAAGAAGTGCTAATACTAAAAACCATGCTAAGGTGCTTTGTGGAGATCTATTTTCGATAAAAATAACGAAAGATATTCCTATGATGGTAAGAGACCATAATACACCGAAAAAGGTATATAGTGAGAGGATAGGCGTATCTAAAAGTAAGAGTACGATAGATACAATTATAAATACCAATAATAATTGAACGATAGGCTTCTTCATTGCTATAAAATTCCTCTAATCTTTCTTAAATATAGACTTCTTATATAAAAAGGTACAATCCGACATTCTTATTATAAAGTGTTTTGTTTTTTTTACAAAATATAGACATTTTCCTCATGCTTTCCGCATTTGTCCTACATACAGTATATTGTTACGTTATTAGCCCGCTATTTGCTGGTTAATAAACAGTGTAAGAGGGACAAAACTCTTTCCTCTTATATATAGGAAGAGAGATAACCATATTCTAGAATTGTAGCAGATGCATGATGAAGCCTAAGGTATGGTTATCCGTATTATACAGATTTTTTTTAATATAGGTTACCAGCTAGGCTCGTACTATTCATACAATACCTATTAAGATGAGAAAAGGGAAAAGGAGAGGGGAAACATGAATTATATAGACAATAATGGATTGTATTATCGTCATAATCATGGAGGACACCATCATAATGGCGGGCACCATCATAATGGCGGGCATAATCATCATGGTGGACACAATCATTATAATCACCACCATCACGGAGGCGGATGGGGCTGGGGTGGCGGATCATGGGGCGGTGGATTTTTCCCTGGAAGTTTTGCTGGAGGTGTGTTAGGTGGGCTTACAGCTGGCGCATTAACGGGTGCAGCAGGTGGAGGCTACTATCCAGCACCGTACCCAGTAACTTATCCAGTGCCATACCCAACTCCATATCCGGGTTATCAGCAAATAACATATCCGTATTAAACTAAAAAAAGAGGCTTTCCTCTTTTTTTAGTTTAATAAAGTATTTATTTATAAAATATTTCCAAAATAAAGGTGAAAATATGTTGATATTTTGTTATTGTAATTTTAAAACATATATACTAATTTAAATTTTTATATTCTTATTCGTGAATAGTTGTATAGAGCTAGTTATAAAGGTATGTAAGAGAATGAAGAAGCTATAATAAGGTAAGCTAATTATAGCGATAAGAAACAACTATTTATAATTGAAACGGTATTATATTGCTTTTTATTACAAATAATATTATGTTATTTTAATCGGCATATTTCAAAATGTGATTTATGTAAAGGACGATTATTAAGAAATGAAATGTCTCTATTTCTATGAAAAGAAACAAGTTGTGTTTTAGTCAGATAGGAAGCAAGGAGAGATGCGCATGCTAGAACAAAGAGGTCATGCATTATATGACTCTTCATTGCGAGATTTAAAGTTAGCATTAGATGAGTCTTCAATTGTTGCGATTACAGACCGAAATGGTCTTATTACATATGTAAATGATAAGTTTTGTGAAATATCTAAATATCCACGAGAAGAGTTAATAGGGAAAGATCATCGTATTTTAAATTCAGGACATCACCCGAAAACATTTTTTCAAGTTCTTTGGAAGCGTATTTTGAGCGGAAAAGTATGGAGAGGTGAGATTCGAAATCGAGCAAAAGATGGGACATGTTATTGGGTTAAAACAACAATTGTTCCATTTTTAAATGAAAAAGGAGAGCCATATCAATTTATTGCGATCCGAAATGATATTAGTAGTAGGAAAGAAGCGGAACAGAGGCTGCGGTTAAGCGAGAGTCGTTATAGGGAACTTGCGTATCATGATGCTTTAACGAGTTTGCCAAACCGACTACAGTTAATAACGACTGTCAACGAGATGATTGCAGGCAAAAAAGAATTTGGTATGATTTATTTTGATTTGGATCGTTTTAAATTTGTAAATGACACGTTAGGTCATATGATAGGGGATTTACTTTTAAGCGAAGTTGCTTCACGGTTGCATTATGTGCTAGGAGAGAAAGATGTTCTGGCTAGGCTGGGTGGCGACGAATTTGTGCTGTTAACAAAAAATCATACGCAAGATGAAATGAGGCAGTTAGCGACATCTGTGTTGTCGTGTTTTCAGGTACCATTCATGCTTGAAGGGCATGAAGTATACATTTCAGCTAGTCTAGGACTTTGCTCATATCCGCAAGACGGACAAGATGTGGAAACGCTATTGAAAAATTCGGATTTAGCTATGTACAGTGCGAAAGAACAAGGTAGAAATGCGGCGTGTTTCTTTACAGATGAGTTACGTGCGAAAATAAATCGTAGAATGAAAATTGAATTTGCTTTGCAAAAGGCAATTCGTGATGAAGAGTTAGATGTGGCGCTGCAGCCTATTATTGATTTGAAAACGAAGAGATATACTGGTATTGAGGCTTTAGCACGTTGTTCGACAGAAGAGGGACCGATTTCGCCAGGCGAATTTATTCCAGTAGCTGAAGAATCTGGACTTATTATAAAATTAGGGGACTGGGTATTAGAAAAGTCATGTCGTTTGTTTAAAACATTGCCAGAGTATCAAGACGGACTAAAATTATCTGTGAATTTATCTATACAACAATTAATGCAAAAGCGCTTTATTTTATCTGTACGTAGCATTTTAAGGAGAACGGGCTTTCCACCGAATCGTTTAATTTTAGAAATAACGGAAAGCATTGCTGTTCGTCATTTTGATTATATTATTGCTACATTACAAGAATTAAGAAATATGGGTATTTTAATTGCTTTAGATGACTTCGGAACGGGCTATTCTTCCTTATATTATTTAAAACAACTACCACTGGATATAGTAAAAATTGATCGTAACTTTATTCGTGAATTTCATTATGATCATGCACAGCCAGAGCGAACGATTGTAAAATCTGTTATTGAAATTGCCCATAGTTTAAATTTAGCAGTAGTTGCTGAAGGGGTAGAAACAGTAGAGCAAGAAAGTTTATTACAATCTATGGGTTGTGATTATGTACAAGGATTTTATTATGCGAAACCTTTATCTGTAGGAGAGTTAAAAGAAAAGTTAATTACAGATTTTGAATAAAAAAGAGAAGCTGGTAGCTTCTCTTTTTTAATTTATTTTTTTTGAGTTTTTCATTAGTACTGGATAAAGAATAAGACCTAATACGAATAATCCGATTCCTAAGAAGAACGTTTTTAAATCAGCGGTTCCGGTTTTGATAACCCAAATAGAGTATACAAATGCTAATGTAGTAATGATGCCGTCCTTTATTCGAGAGCCAGGCATTATATCATACGTTTCTCCTGTAATAACCAATTTGAATTGGTACAGCGTAGAAACAAGGTATGGAATTAAATAAGCTAATGTTGCTACAACGATAGCGAAATTATAAGCTTCTGACACGGTACCAGAAATCGTTGAGAACAAGAAAATTTGCGTCATCACATTTGTAATAAATAATGATTTTGAGGGACTACCTTTTTTATTTGTTTTCGCGAAGAATTTAGGGAAAAGTCCATTCTTTGCTGCCTGGTAAGGTACTTCTGAACTAACAACGATCCAGCCAACTGTAGATCCAAATAAAGATACAAGTGCAAGTAAAGCCATGATATAGGCACCTTTATTGCCAATTGCTAAATTTAACGCGTCTACTAATGGTTTTTGAGATTCTTTTAAAGCATCTTGTGAGAGAGCTCCCATTGTAAGTAGAGTAATTGACATGTAAATAAGAAGAGCGATAATTAATCCGAAAATGGTAGCTTTTTTTACATCACGTTGAGATTTTGCACGGTTAGAAAGCATTACAGCAGATTCAATACCGATAAATGCCCAAAGTGTTGCGATAGCAGCTGAATTGATTTGTCCACCTAACGAAATGGATTGTCCCGCTTCATTCATAAATGTTTGACCGTCTCCGAAATTAGAGGCATTGAAAATGAATAATGTGATTACAATAAACATTGTAAATCCGATAATCTTTGCAATGGTAGCAAGAAGATTCATATTTCCAGCTCGGTCAATATTTTGAGAAAGAATATATTGAATTCCCCATAACATAAGGCTACATACGAGGAAAGTTAATCCTTTTCCGAGTTCTAGTGAAAATCCGTTCGTTGAAAAGAGAATTTGCTTACTTTGTAAAACTGGAAAGAATGTTGATAAATATCCAGCGAAGGAAATAATAACAGATGCTGTTGCAGCCCAGTTCGCAGCCCAATATCCCCATGCCATACTGTATCCTGCAACTTTTCCCGCTTTTTTTGAAGGGAACATTGCTTGAGCGTAACTTTGTGGTCCTGCTTTTAATTCTGGTTTTCGAATTGCTAAATTTCCAAATACGAGTGCAATCATAAATACGCCAAGACCTGTAATACTCCAAGCAAGTGTAGAACCCATTGGACCTGATACTTGTGCTAAATTTGCTGGGAGCATAAATACGCCACCGCCAACCATATTTCCGATCACAAAAGCTGTTAAAATCCATAATCCCCATTTTTTCGTTTCCATTTTTGTTAACTCCTTTGTAGTAAGTTTTGCTTAAACATCATTTTTTACTAGCTTTTTGGCAATAAAAAAAGAGCCATGTAGATAAAAAATACCTACATGGCTCTTCGCCAAAGCGTAGGTACAACGGGAATAACCCTTGTACCTACGCGTAATTTTTCCGCTAGGTTTCAAGGGTTACGTATGATGATGATGTTTTTGTGCAAATGTAACTACAATTGTTGTATAAGTAAGCATAGTTCTTTGCTCCCTTTCTCCTCTGATTTTGAAGTTAGTATACTACATGTTTTTTTGAATGGAAAGAAAAATATAAAAATTTTTATAAAAATACGTTTTAGAGATTAAATATTTACCTGTATTTTTCCTATACTGGAAAATAAGTGAGAGATTGGCAGAAGAGTGTAGCATGGTATAATACATATAGAATTAGAAGGTGACAAGGGGCTATTGTAGATGATGAGTAAGTATGAACAAATTTATACAGCAATCAGCAAGTCTATTGATAATAAACAATTAAAAGAGGGATGCAAAATCCCATCAGAAACTGAATTAATGAAGCAGTATGAGGCGAGCCGCGGTACGGTAAGAAAAGCTGTAGATTTATTACAAGAGCGTGGATATGTTCAAAAAATACATGGAAAAGGTGTCTTCGTTTTAAAGCGAAAAAACATTGAATTTAACTTTGGTGGTATTGTAAGCTTCCAAGAAGAAAATGAACGTTTAGGACGCCATTGTATTACAGAAGTCGTGGAAATGGAGAAAGTAAAAGCGACAAAAGAGGTTGCAAAGCTATTAAATGTGAAAGAGAAAACAGAAATAGATTATATTAAACGTGTACGAAATATTGATGGAGAAAAAGTAATTTTGGATATTAATCATTTTGTATCGGAATATATTCCTGGATTAACCAGTGAAATTGCAGCGGAGTCCATTTATAAATACATTGAGAAAGAACTAGGTCTTCATATTAGTTACTCACAGAGGGTAATTGAAGTGCAGCCATGTACAGAGGACGATAGAAAGTATTTAGATCTAAATGGAACAGACTATGTTGTCGTTGTGAAAAATTTTACGCATTTTTATGATGGAAGTCAGTTCGAATATACAGAATCACGCCACCGTTTAGATATTTTTCATTTTTCCGATGTGGCGCGGAGAAAATAAGGAGATGGAACGTAATAACGTTTCATCTCTTTTTTTTATAAAAAAATCACAAACTCGTATATACGAGTGTTGACTAACTTATATATACGAGTTAATATGTAATTGTAAACGGTATCAAAAAAAGAAAAGAGGGACGGGAATATGGGGAAAGACTATCGTAAAACAGCAGAGGAAGTGTTGCAGTATATTGGTGGAAAAGACAATATTGAACAAGCTGCACACTGTGTAACGAGACTCCGTATCGCTTTAAAAGATGAAAGTAAAATAGATAACGATAAATTACAATCTGTTTCATTAGTGAAAGGAGCGTTTCATAACGCTGGGGTATTTCAAATTGTAATCGGTCCAGGAGATGTTGATCGAGTGTATGCAGAATTGATAACGCTTGCAGGTATGAAGGAAGCGACAGTAGCTGACGTGAAAGACTCTGGAAACCACAAATTAAATCCAGCTCAAAAGTTTGTAAAAGTATTTTCAGATGTATTTATGCCGATATTACCAGCAATCGTAACAGCTGGTTTACTAATGGGAATTAACAATCTATTAGGGGCAAAGGACTTATTTTTTGAAGGTAAAAATTTATTAGATGTCTATCCAAACTTAAGTGGGCTTTGGGATTTAATTAATATGATGGCAAATACAGCATTCGTATTCTTACCAGCACTTGTCGGTTGGTCAGCAACGAAGCGTTTTGGTGGTAGTCCGATATTAGGGATTGTTATGGGATTAATGCTTGTGCATCCAGCCTTGTTAAACGCGTGGGATTATGGAAAAGCAGCGACTGGTTTAGATGGACAAAAGATTGAGTACTTCGATATTTTAGGATTATTTCAAATTGAAAAGGTAGGGTATCAAGGTCAAATCTTACCGGTTTTAGTAGCAGCATTTGTATTAAGTAAAGTGGAAATCTTCTTAAAGAAACATGTACCAAATGCAATTCAATTATTAGTTGTACCAATTACAACGATTGTCGTAACAGGTGTGTTAGCATTAGGAATTATTGGTCCAATTACACGTCATATTGGAGATTTATTAACAGCTGGATTAGTAGGTGTATATGAAACTGTGCCAGTAGTTGGAGCAGTATTGTTTGGAGCATTATATGCACCGCTTGTAATTACAGGTATGCATCATATGTTTATTGCTATCGACTTACAATTAATTGCACAGCACGGTGGTACATTCATTTGGCCAATGATTGCTCTTTCTAACATTGCGCAAGGTAGTGCAGCACTTGCAATGTTCTGGATTTCTAAAAATCAAAATGATAAAAGCATGGCATCGACATCAGCGATTTCAGCATATTTCGGTATTACAGAGCCAGCTATGTTTGGTGTGAACTTACGAAATAAATTCCCATTCTATGCAGCAATTATAGGATCGGCTGTGGCAGCGATATTTATTACGTTAAATGGTGTATTAGCACCTGCTATCGGAATTGGCGGATTACCAGCATTTATTTCTATCATTCCGAAATCGATTCCAATGTTTATTGTAGGAATGGTTATCGCAGTTGTAATCCCGTTTACGTTAACGTGGTTATTTGCAAAACGAGTAAAACAGAAGTAGGAGGAAGTTAAACATGAAGGATTGGCATAAAAGTGTAGTTTATCAAATTTATCCGAAGAGCTTTAATAGCTATTACAATAAAGAAACCGGTGATATAAAAGGGGTTACAGAAAAACTAGATTATTTAAAAGAACTCGGAGTAGATTATATTTGGTTAACACCGATATACCAATCGCCACAAAATGATAATGGATATGATGTAAGTGATTACTACAGTATTGATCCATCTTACGGAACGATGGAAGAGTTTGAAGAGCTTTTAGAAGAAGCAAAGGCACGTAACATTGAAATTATGCTGGATATCGTTGTAAATCATAGTTCGACGGAGCATAAGTGGTTTAAAGAAGCGAAGGAAGATAAAAATAGTCCATATCGTAATTACTATATTTGGCGTGATGAAAAAAATAATTGGCAATCCAAGTTTGGTGGGTCTGCTTGGAAATATGATGAGAAGACAGAGCAATATTTTTTACATCTATTTGATGAGACGCAAGCTGATTTAAATTGGGAAAATGAAAAACTGCGTGAAGAAGTATATGATATGATGCGTTTTTGGCTAGATAAAGGGGTAACTGGATTCCGATTAGATGTTATTAATTTAATTTCAAAAGATCAACAGTTTTTAAACGATGACGGAAGCACGGCGACGAGCGATGGTCGTAAATATTATACAGATGGCCCGCGCGTTCATGAATATTTACAAGAGATGAACCGGAATGTTTTTGAAGGGAAAGATGTAATTACAGTTGGAGAGATGTCATCTACAACAATTGATAATTGTATTAAATATTCAAACCCTGAGCGCAATGAATTAAGTATGACGTTTAGTTTTCATCATTTAAAAGTAGATTATCCGAATGGAGATAAGTGGACGAAAGCGGATTTTGATTTCATTAAATTAAAAGAGATTATGTCTAATTGGCAAATTGAAATGCAAAAGGGCGGGGGATGGAATGCGTTATTTTGGTGTAATCATGACCAGCCTCGTATTGTGTCACGCTTCGGTGATGATAGAACGTACCGAAATGAATCTGCGAAAATGTTAGCGACAGCTATGCATATGTTGCAGGGCACACCTTACATTTATCAAGGCGAAGAAATCGGTATGACAAATCCTAAATTCGAATCCATCGAGCAATATCGCGATGTGGAATCGTTAAATATATACGATATCAAGCGAGAAGAAGGACTATCAAAAGAAGAGATTATCGGGATTTTAAAACAAAAATCTCGTGACAACTCCCGTACTCCGATGCAGTGGAATGAAGAGGTGAACGGTGGTTTTACAACAAGCACACCTTGGATTTCAGTGGCTGAAAACTTTACAGAAATAAATGTAGAGAAGGCATTAGAAGATAAAGATTCTGTATTTTATCATTATAAAAAACTAATCCAGCTAAGAAAAACATATGATGTTATTACAGAAGGAGAATATGCTATTTTAGATGAAAATCATGCTAAGGTTTGGGCATATACTCGTACTACAGAGAATGAAGTACTACTCGTTATAAATAACTTCTACGGAGAAGGAATAACGTATTCTGTACCATCTCATGTTCAATTAGATGAAATGAAGCAAGAAGTATTATTGTCAAACTATAAAGACTCAAGCAAGGATATTACAAATCTCAACTTAAGACCATATGAATCAATTGTCTATCGATATACGAAATAAAAGGTTGTATGCCCACGCGGCATACAACCTTTTTATTTTAAGACACCGCTATATAAAATATTTACGTCTACTTCTGATTTGAATTTTACTTTTGCATAATCTTTATTCCAATTTTTTTTCTTCCATAAGTCAGGATGATATGCGATAAGGTGTCTACCAATTCCGAAAGCATCACAATTTGCCTTTTGTAAATTTTTCGTTATTTTTTTAGCTTCTTTCGTAAGCTGTTTAGACAGTTCTTTATTTAGTTTTTTTCTTTCATCCATTTTGTAAAGATTATCTCTCGGAGCTTCAAGTGCTATTACTTTTAGTTGTAGCTTAATGTGAGCATAAACATTTCCTTTTTTATCTGTCGTTATTTTTAAGTCTCGTTTTAATTTCCGATTGCTAATTTCCATTGTTAAATAATCAGATGTCTTCTCTGATTCATCGCTAGTAAGTTTTTGGGTTATACGGGCACTTGTTCCCATTTTTCCGGTTAATAACACGAATAAAACAGATTGTTTCAAAGGTAAATGCCCAGTTAATTTATCATTGTTAAATAAAGCTAACCCGTTTGTAACTACTTCTTTTCCTTTTATTTTTATAGAAGGGAGGGTAAAGTCTTTACCGGGATCTAACATTTTTGTAGCAGCTGTTTCTAAAGTTTCTTTTGGAAATACACTCATATCTTCTAAGCTTTTCACTTTTTTCTTTAAAAAATCTCCAATTAATAAATTTCCTACTTTCTTTTTTTCGAGTACCTCGGACGTTTCGCCATCAACTGCAATAAGCTTTACTAAAGCAGTTGGATTTGTTGGGTCCCGAAAACTGACATCTAAATAGGGTAGTATACCTTTTTTTAGAATTTTGGTTCCTAGTAATTGAACACCATACTTAAAATAGCGAATATTTCCAGTCACATTTTTTTTTAGGGCATCGCTTGTATCCCTTATGTTATGCCCGGTTGCTGAATGTATTTCATTCTCGAATGAAGATTGTTCTCCGTTTGAACTTTTTACGAGCTCGATTGTTTGCTGGAGTTTATTCTCTTCTGTAATATCTGATCCAATACTATAAGCTAATCTCGCTTCTCTTAATGGTTCTTGATCCCAACAGCCAGAAAGGAGGGAACTAGTACATAATATAAAAAGTAATTTAACTCTTTTTTGGAACATATTGTTCTCCTTTCTTCTTTCTTATTACTGAATAAAGTAGAAATAAAAGAGGGAGGACAACGATGAAAGTATAGGTGAACTTATCAGTGAAAGTTGCAATTACTTTTAATTCTTCAGGTGTATCTATAAATAAGGCTACACTAAAAGCAATAATACCAACGATTGGAACAGCTTTTTTATGATTAGCAAGATTGAATATATGTCTAATTCCGATTGAAGCAGCGTAATAATAACTCGCAATAGAAGCTACAACAGTTATCATCCAAATTGGTATGAATAGTAAATCAGTTCGATCTATAATCCCGATATGTAAGGAACGTAATAAGTAAGCAACTGGTTCTGGGATAAGTTCAATTTGTTTTGGACTAAATACGATAAAGCAAATCCAAACAGTAAAAGCATAAAAGAGAGTCACAAATCCATTAGCGATAGAAATTGCCTTCAGTTTTGCCACAGAACTCCCATTTACTTTAGGAAATGCGATGAGAAAGATTTCAAAACCATACATAGCTGTAATTGTTTCTTTCGATGCTTGAATAATATTCCACCATCCAGCCTCTGTAATGGGAAAAATATAAGAAAAATCAGCTCGGGAAAGCCCTAGGGCAATTAAAAGCGCCATAGGTAAAATGAGAATAGAGGTCATGACATAAAATCGTACGATGACTTTAAACGTATTATAAGCTACATAACAACAAGCTATTGTAAATAGCATGAGAATGGCATACCACGGAGTTGCTTGTAATATCCAAACTTTAATGACATTACAAACATTTAACATGACCGTCATACCGATAAGGATAAAATAAAAAACATAAGCAAAACCTAATAGTTTTCCAAACTTATTACCAAATAGCATACAAACACTCTCATACATATCTGCATCAGGAAATCGTTTTAAGAAAAGCCACATAAGTAAAATGATAAGTTGAATTGCCAATCCAGCGATGAGTGCAGAAATCCAGCCACCACCTTTTGCTATCGGATGAAGCCGGTTAGGTAGAGATAGTATACCGACTCCAATTTGGCATTGAATAACGAAAAAGGTAAATTGAACAAGTGAAATTTTACTTTGCGTGTTTGTCACCGTCCTCATCCTCTCTCGTTACATGTTGGCGTTGCATTTTTTTCGGTTTTGGATCATGTGGTCGTTCCCAAAATGACCAAATTGGTAGTCTTACAAATGAATCTTTCATATCTTTAATCCGCATCGGGGCAACAGGAGAAAGATATGGTGTATGAAATGAATGAAGCTGACATAAGTGAACGAAAGTTATAATGAGACCGAATGATATTCCTACATATCCGAATATAGCAGCAAGGAGCATTAATGGAAAACGAAGAATCCGAACTGCTGAACTCATATCATTTGATGGAACGAGAAAAGATGAGATTGCAGTTAAAGCTACTACGATGATCATCGTATAAGAAACGAGCCCAGCTTTTACAATTGCATCCCCAATTACTAAACCGCCTACGATACCGATTGTTTGTCCAACACGGCTCGGCAAGCGAATACCAGCTTCTCGTAATAACTCGAAAATTAACTCCATTAAGAGAGCTTCAAAAATAGGAGGAAGCGGTACTTTCTCTAACGAAGCTTTAATCGTATACACAAGTTCGAGCGGCAACACATCGGGATGAAATGCGACAGTTGCAATATATAAAGCTGGCAAGAGAAAGGCAATTAAAAAACTTACTAAGCGAATCATTCGGACGAAAGAACCGACAATCCAACGGTTATTATAATCATCTGGTGATTGATAAAAAGCGAATAACGTAACAGGTACGATGAGCGTTGTTGGATCTCCGTCAGATAAAATGGCAACACGTCCTTCCATTAAATTAGCAACAGTTCTATCTGGACGCTCTGTATTTAATTGCTGCGGAAATGGCGAGAAAGACGTATCCTCTATAAATTCTTGTATGTATCCTGGTGACATAAGTGCATCCGTTTTAATCTTTTCTAATCTTCTTTTCACTTCTGTAACTAAATCGTCATTCGCTATATTTTGCATATAAGCAATTGCCACTTTCGTGTGCATTTCTTCACCGATTGTAAAATACTTAACAACTAAATTTGGACTCTTAATGAGTTTACGAATAGAGCTTAAATTAGTTGCTAGATCCTCTACAAAACCAGTATGTGGACCGCGCACAATCCCTTCATTATCAGGCTCCGCTATATCTCTCTTTAAAGATAAAGCTGTTTCGAAAATACAAAAACTATCGACATGTTCATGAAAATATAAGGATTTACCTTGTAATAAGAGTTGTACCCCATAATTTAAATTCGTTTCTTTTTTCATATTTAACGTAGAAAAAGCTTTATCTAAAGACAAATCCGACCGCGTTAATAATGGTTCAAGAGCTAATTGATGAATTAGATTTGGATCTGCTAAAGATTCAATATATATGATCGTTCCTTTTCCGTTTTGAAAAGGGACATCTAATTTTTTTATATCATCTGAGTGGCAGAGCTTATTTTCAATGTAATTCATATTTTCCGGAAGTGATGGAAACATATGCTTTTGGTTTTTACTCTCTTGTTGTTCTTTTTGCTCTGTCATAATTTCCACCCCTTTTAGAATAAAGTTACTTCTGTTAATTTTTGTTGTTTGTGAGAAATTTATGCTTGGATTATTTAGAAAAAGTAGGGGAACAGAAAGAAAGGATATATTTGAGATATTAATATATATCTTTTGTACTATAGGGTGGTAAACCTAGCGGTATGTATAATTACATCATTCGATGAATAGGAAATTTAAGAAAAGCGATTTATAATACTAGTATTGTGTCTTGCCTTTTTAGGTACAGTACACAGCCGGTGATTGGCTAGTGGAGGTTCTTCCATTTTGCCAGTGCCGGTTTTTTATTGGATAATAGAGAAAATGAAGTTTTATAAAGAAAGAAGGGGTTGTTTTGAAGGATGTAAATTCTATCTTTATGAGAGAAAAGATTGCTAGTTCTTATCTTTATTTCATTTCTTTTCTTGGTTTGATTACTATAACTATATCTTTACTTGAAATTAAAATCCCTTCTTATCCAACGATATTAATATTATTATTAATATTTATGGGGATTGCAGAGTATTTTCCTGTACGATTTTGGAGAGGAACTAGCTCGCTTACCTTTCCGATAATTTACGCTATGAGTTGGCAGTTTGGAATCCATATAACTATTATTGCTATTGTACTCGTAACACTAATTATTCATCTGCATCGTCGTTCGCCGATACAAAGAATGTTATTTAATAGTACTCAGCATGCGCTTAGTTTAATCTTGGCCCAATGGTTTTCAAATAAATGTATGTCCTTATTAATTAACAAGATAGATATGTCAGTTCTATATGAAAATTTAATATCTTTGTTATTATTTTGCGTGTTTTTTTGTTTTTTCAACAACCGCTTTTACGATTTGTTAATGATACTCCTTCCACAACCATATTCAATCTATCAGTGGTATAAAAAAACTGTAACTGTATTTCTTTGCGAAACTTTTGGTTTCTCTTATGCAGCACTGATGCATGTATTAATTAGTACATATAGTGTGGAAGTAAACGAGCTTACAGTACTGTTTTTCTTTTTTCCACTTGTAGCAGCTTCAATTATTAGTTCTTTTTCTGTACGGATAAGGATGGAGAAGGAACGATTATATGAGTTATTTCTTATTACGACCGAAATTAGTCGAGGATTAACTGGAGGAAACTTGAAGCATATTAAACAAGCACTTAAAGGTTTTTTTGGTATACAAGCATATGTAATATGGACAAAAGATGATGGGAACTGGAATATTCTATTAAAAGATGGAAAAGTACGCCCTCATATTTCTGATGATTCAGAAAAAACAAAGGTGTTTGAGGAACTTTCTAAAAATCTTGTATTTAATGATTGGGAAATTGGTACGGCTCCTGGAGATGAAATATTTGATAGTGTCATACGCTCACTTGTATATTTTCCTCTTATAGTAAATGATGAACTAGTCGGAATGTTTGTTGCAGGGAAAAGTAGAAATGCGGGTTTCTTTCCGGAAGATGTACAGTCGTTAGCTACATTTTCTAACCAATTAGCTAACGTAGTTAAAACAAGGATATTAATTTCTGAACAGGAAAAAAGAATGATCTTAGAAGAAAGAAATAGAATTGCCCGTGAAATTCACGATGGTATTGCGCAAACATTAGCCGGGGTGATATTCCAACTAGAATCCGCACAGAAAAAATACCGTGATAACCCAATAGATATGCAGCAAGTAGTAGAGAAAAGTATAAAAGATTTAAGAAGAAGCTTAGGGGAAGTTCGCTATTCTATTTATGCTTTAAAACCATATCCGACACAACAATTAGGACTTAAGCAGGCGATAGCGAGTAAAATAAAATCTTTAAAACAAGAATACGAACTAGATATTACATATCATGAAAGAGGTCATGTACGTGCGCTTAGTTTTTCAAAAGAAAGGGTTATTTTTGATACATTACAAGAGAGTTTGCAAAACATTGTAAAACATGCAAAAGCAGAAAAGGCTGATGTTTTACTCAGCTATCAAAGTGAGCACATACTTTTAAGAGTTAAGGATAATGGAGTTGGTTTTTCATTATTTGAGTCTATGGTTAAAACGAAGAATGAGCCACATTATGGTATATTACATATGAATGAACAAGCTGAACAATTAGGGGCTACTTTACAGATTGATAGTTCTGTAGGGAAAGGGACAGAAATTACACTGTTAATTCCAGATTCACAAACAAGGGGTGCGTAAAATGATTAAAATATTAGTCGCAGATGATCATGCTTTTTTACGAGACGCAATTCGGAGCATACTAGAGGATGAATCTGATATGAAAGTGGTTGGAGAAGCTAGCTCTGGGGACGGAGTATTGGAAAAAGTAGAAGAATGCAGACCAGATTGTATTTTGATGGATATTAATCTTCCAGGGAAAAATGGTATTGAAGCTACAGAGTTGGTGAAAAAAAATTATCCGAATTGCCGAGTACTTGTGTTTACAATGTATGAGCATGATGAGTATTTAATGGATGCACTCCAAGCTGGTGCTGATGGGTATTTATTGAAAGATTCATCATCGGAGCAGGTAGTAGCAGCAATTCGGATGTTATATCGAGGCGATTCAGTTATTCATCCGCGTATGACTAAAAAATTAATTACATATCATCAGCAAAAAATGAAAGTAGAATCAAATGAAAATGAACTGACGGAACGTGAAAAGGAAATTCTCTTTGAATTAGTAAAAGGACTTAGTAATAAAGAAATTGCTGAAGTTCTATATATTAGTGATAAAACAGTTAAAATTCACATCAATAAAATTTTTAAAAAACTAAATGTGAAAAGTCGATCGCAAGCAGTGATTTATGCTGTTCGAAATCAATTGGTTCCGTTGGATTAAATAAGAGATCTTTAAAAGAACTATCGTGTTTCTTTATTCTATATTACAAAGAATAAAGAGCAAGGTAGTTCTTTTGTACTATGCAGACATAGAATCCTTAGAGAAAAGATACTCCTTTTGTTTAATTTTCAGAATAATCTAAATGTGGAATAATAAAAATAGAATTACATTTTAACCTTGTTAATAATTCATTTTGTAAAAATATTTTGTTGAAAATAAATGATGGGGGGCTCTTATAGAAAGAGTAGAGTGAGTGATTAGCTATATGAGGTATGGGGATGGTAGTGGTGTTGGAAATCTTTCGTGATACAAAATATTAAGATTACTAGAGTTTCCAATGCTGAATGGGAATTTAAGAGTCAATTTGTTTCAAAAAATAATATTAAAAATGGGGAGATGCAATATGAAACGAGGGAAATTTGGAAAGATACTTATTGGAACGTTAACAGCTGGAATGTTATTGTCTCAAGGGATTCCATATAACGTATTAGCGGAAGAGGTAAATACATCTACTTTAACTGGAATTGATGATGCAAATGCTATCTTGAAAGGCCTTACAAAGGAACAACGTAATGCCTTGAAAACGTTAGATACAAAACCAGGTTTTGTTATTTCGCCAGGTATCAATACAACAAGTCCTAATAATGTGAATGTGATTATAGAATTTAAGCAAGCACCTAGCAAAATTGAAGTATTAAAACAAGCGGCTAAAGGGAAAAAGGTAGCTCTTTCAAATGCAGAACAAAAGGTAGAAGCATCACATAAAGGATTTAAAGCAGAACTTGAACAGCTTCAAAAGAATAAAGAGAAAGGGACACATTTAAAAGCTGCAAAAATAACAAGAGAATATAAGAATGCTTTTAATGGTGTAGCGATTTCTTTACCCGCGAATATGATTGAAGATTTAGTTCGTACCGGTATGGTTAAGCGTGTATGGGAAGATCGTGAGGTCAAAATTGATTTACCGAAAGAAACAGCTAAGGTAGGGATCGAGCCAAAAATGGCAGATAGTGTACCGCAAATTGGTGTGGACAAGCTACATGATGAAAAAATAACAGGTAAAGGAATTAAGGTAGGTGTACTGGACACAGGTATTGATTACAACCACCCAGATTTAAAAGATGCATATAAAGGATATCGTGCAAAACAAGGTGAAGATCCAAGCAAAATTGATCCAAATTCTATAAAGGGATGGGACTTTGTTAATAATGATGCTGATCCGATGGAAACAACGTATAAGGATTGGCAAAATTCTGGAGGGTATCCTGAGATTTATGAGGGAAGTGCATATTATACATCCCATGGTACTCATGTAGCTGGAACAATTTCTGCAGACAAAAAGAATAATGTAGATTATGCGGTTAAGGGCGTTGCTCCAGATGTAGATTTATATTCATATCGTGTATTGGGGCCATATGGAAGTGGTCAAACAAGTGGTATTCTTGCTGCGATTGATAAAGCAGTGAAAGACGATATGGATGTTATCAATTTATCACTAGGAGCGTCTATTAATGATCCTTTATATCCTACTTCTATCGCAGTGAATAATGCGATGTTAGCTGGTGTTGTTACAGTAGTAGCAGCTGGTAATAGTGGTCCGGGAGAAGGTACCATTGGATCACCTAGTGCAGCAGCACTTCCCATTACAGTGGGAGCCAGTGACGCTGCAATGACTATTCCAACGTTTTCCGCCGATGCAGGTGATGTACATGTAGATAAGATGATGCTACTTGGAAAAAGCTTTACTGATAAGATTGAAGATTTGAAAGGAAAATCCTTATCAGTTGTATATGCAGGGCTTGGGAAATCAGCTGATTTTACAGGGAAAGATATAAAAGGGAAGTTAGCTCTTGTCCAACGCGGTGAGATTACATTTGATGAAAAAATTAAAAATGCTAAGGAAGCAGGCGCAAAGGCAGTAATTGTATATAACAATGTAGCTGGGGAAATTACAAGTTATCTTGGAGAAAGTACATCATCTATTCCATCGTTCCGCTTAACAAAAGTAGATGGTGAGAAATTACAAGCAAAAGCTGTACAAGGAGATGTGTCGTTAGCGTTTGGAGAACTTAGTAATATAAAAACAGAGGGAGATCACTTAGCTGATTTCAGCTCCCGTGGTCCCGCAGCTAAAACAGATGATATTAAGCCAGATATTGTAGCACCAGGTGTGTCTATCTTCTCAACTGTTCCTGAATATATTAATGATCCAAAGGATGGAGAAAATTATCCAGTAGCGTATGGACGTATGTCAGGTACATCTATGGCAACTCCTCATACTGCAGGGGTTGCGGCACTGATTTTACAGGAACATCCAAACTATAGTCCATTTGAAGTAAAAGAGGCACTTATGAATACCGCAGTTGATTTAAAAGAAGAGCATTCTGTATTTGAGGTGGGATCAGGAAGAATTGATGCATATCGTGCAGTTCATGCAGACACATCTATTGAGGTTATCGATAAAACATCAAACGTTGTAGATGATGAAGAAATAGAAATTGAAGAAAAAACAGGTTCTATTGCATTTGGGTATAAAAATCAAATTGAAACTGGGCCTATTAAAGATAACCGAAAAGTGTTAATTAAGAACAGCAGTAAAACAGATGGGAAAGAGTTTAAATTAGAAGTAGAGTTTTCACCTACGAGTGTAGGTGTGCAAGATGCAGCGAAGAATGGTGTGAAGCTAAACGTACAAGATTCTATTAAAGTAGCTCCTGGTACATCAGGGGAAATTAGCCCTGAAATTATCATTCCAGAAAACGCTGAATTCGGTAGATATGAGGGATATATTCATATTTCAAATAAAAACAATGAAAAAGAAGTATATCAAGTACCATTTGCAGTTAAATTCACAGAAAAAGGGATTGCGTCTGTGGATTTACTGAGAGATGCAATGGCAACAGATGCATCTAAATTCCATCCATTTATGGAAAGACCTAGTTCGCCTTTGACATTTAAATTAAATAGTCCTCTTGAAACCATTGATGCAGTTGTGAAGGACCGAAAGACAGGGAAGGCATTAGGAGTCGTTGGTACACTTAATGCAAGTAGTCTAACACCAAATGTTGAGTATATGATGTTTTCTGGTATGGGAGGGTATGTACTTCCATTCACAGGAGATCCAGCTCATCCAATTGGGGATAAACCTGTTATGTTGCCTGATGGAGATTACGAATTGAACTTCGTTGGATATGATAAAGAAGGGAAATCGTATACAAAAGGCGATAGCATAATCATTGATAATGTAATACCTGAAATGAAATTTAAGGATGTACAACCTGGTATACACGAAGTCAATGATTCCATGTTTAAAGAAGAAGACGGCCAACGTGCATTATGGGTGCATGGTAATATTTATGATTCTACAGTAGATGCATTAAAGGCAAAAGGCTTGCAGTATGACCAAAAAGCTAATCAAATTGTATATTATCAAAACTCAGCCTTCCCATCAGGTTGGTTGAATACAATTCAAGCAAATGGTGATTTTAAATTTGGAGTACTTCCAGAGGAAATAAATGAGCCGTTAAATTTAAAATTATTTGGATATGACCTCGCAACTGCAGGGAATATGGCAACTGGATATAAAGATTATGTCTTTGTAAAAGAAGGTACAGAATACGCTGTTCCAAGTTATGACAAAGATAAAATCAAATTAGGAGAGAAAATTACGTTAACTTTGAATCTTAATAATGTAAAACAGCTTATGTCAGGTACATTTGAAATTCCTTATTACAAGCAGTTATTTAAATTTACAGACGTGAAACCAAATCCAACACTTACGGAATATGTAAAACAACATGGACTGAACCTTAAATTAGAAGATCCAAAGATAAGTGAAGAAGGAGCTTGGGAAAACAAGGTGAAAGTTGGCGCGTCATTGGAAGGAAAAGAATTTAAAGGATTAGATGGAGATACACCATTTTTAGATGTTACATTCGAGATGACGAGTGATGAATACTTTAATGATTTAACTGCATTTGGAGTAGATAAGTTCTCTTATACAAAAGTTGGTGCAACAGAAGGCAATGAGATTCCTGTGTTTAAAGATAAACCTTTTGCTATTGTTTCAAAACATTCAACGGTTACAGGATATATTGGTCTGGAAGCTTTCTTGAATGAAGAGGGGTATTTAGGTAAGAAAGACTATACAAAACTAGGAGCAAAGGTGTACGCAGTTGGCAAGGATGGAAAGAAATATACAGGAACGATTAATGAAAATGGGCAATTTGAGATTCATAGTGTTCCAGTAAGCGATAAAGAATATGATATTTTCGTAGAAATGCCAGGTCATTTAAATAGTAAATTAACAACAAAAATAGGGAAGATGCAAGACGGTGAATTAGTGGGACAAAACTTTAGAGCTGACATGGATGATAACCTTGCAGGTGATGTAAACGGCGATAAAATGGTAGATATTCAAGATGCTAGAATAGCGGCTTTATCGTATGGAAAAGGAAAAGTATCTGTAAAAGATGGAGATATAAATCAAGATGGTGTTGTAG
The DNA here is from genome assembly GCF_007678085.1 of Bacillus cereus. Taxonomy (GTDB): domain Bacteria; phylum Bacillota; class Bacilli; order Bacillales; family Bacillaceae_G; genus Bacillus_A; species Bacillus_A cereus_BE. The sequence continues at coordinate 89,128 of NZ_VEDW01000007.1, forward strand.
ATGAAACAGATATTCGTTTTATTGAGAAAAACTTCTTGAAAAAGGGGCCAGATGCTAAAGGAAATCAGAAACCGAAAGAAAATGTAGGGCCAGTGACATTAGATAAAATCTTACGCTCTATTGGCTTAGAACCCAAAAAATAAGTGGACAAACTTCTAGAGTAAATAATGCAATCAGACAATGAATAGTAAATGAAATGAGATTAGCTAACAAATGACCGGTAATGATTCACGGTAATATTACCGGTCATTTTAAAAGTAATAGTCGTTTGGGTACATGAGGTAATTAGTTTAAACTAAGTTCGCTTTCGATATGGGGCAAGGTAGTTGTTTAATTATTATTGTTTGTGGGATGGAAATAAGGTTTGTAGTTTGAACTTTAAAAATAGGGGGACTTGTGAAATGAGTATTAAGAAAAAACTTGGTATGGGTGTTGTAACTGCAGCACTTGGCGTATCTTTAATTGGCGGGGGAACATATGCGTATTTTAGTGATAAGGAAGTATCACAAAACACTTTTGCAGCGGGTACTTTAGATTTGAGTGTGAATCCTGAAGTTGTTATTAATGTCGACAATATTAAACCAGGTGATGAAATGGAGCGTGGTTTTCAATTAGTAAACAAAGGAACTTTAGCAATAGGAGATGTGAAACTTCTGACAGATTACAGTGTAATTGATGCTAAAGGAGATAATGGAAATGCTGATTTTGGTGATCATATCCGTGTTGATTTCTTGTGGAATTTGGATAAAAATGAGGTTCCAATTTGGTCTACTACATTATCTGAATTAAAGGTAGCTACGCAAAACGGAAGTATTCCTGATCTTGTACAAAAAGGTGTTGTAGACCGAGAAGGAAATGGACTTGCTCCTGGTGATGATGATACTTTCTATGTAATGTTCACATTTGTAGATAATGATGAAGAGCAAAATATATTTCAAGGAGATTCATTAAAATTAAATTGGACTTTCAATTCAATGCAGACAAAAGGTGAAGAGAAATAAAAATAAATGTTATATACGAGAATCCATTGATGAAGAATTGAGAAATAGAATTTTTAATAGTGTAAGGGTTGATTTAGTGAATCAACCCTTTTTTGTTTTGAGAGAAAATTATGCTGGAATTATTTGAGAAAAATAAGCTTGAAAGTTACGTTACGTCATCTTTTATACTGTAGAAAATAGGATATAGGGGATGATATAGATGACTTTGAGGCATATGTGGGGATGGAAAGAAATTTTATATTTATTAGTTTTCGTATTTCTTATTGTCCCAATAACAGTTGAATCTCTTTTTTATGAATATGCTTTAAAAATAATAGGGAACTCATTATATGCTGGAGTATTAATGGGATTTATAATGGCGGTGATATTTACTACTGTAGTTTATCTTTTTTGTATAAAAAGATATCAACTGTCTTGGAAAGATATTGGAATTCGAAAGCTTTCATGGAAAGGTTTTTTATGGACAGTTATAGCATTGATTACCTTAATTGTAGTTAGTATTGCTGTATTAATGATAATGGAGAAAATGGGTATTTCTTTTGAAAATAGTAAAACGGAGACGGTCCAAAATGATAAATCAATATATTCTTTCTGTATCGCGGTAATTGGAGCAGCAGTTATATCACCAATTTATGAAGAGATTTTATATCGAGGTGTTTTTTATACATTTTTCCGTGATAAATATGGTATATGGGGTGGAGTGCTTATAAGTTCTATAATATTTACTGTTGTTCATATTCCAACATATAACACATTACCAGTGAATTTTTTAAGTGGAGTAGTATTTGCGTGGTTATATGAGAAAACAAATTCTATTTTATCAGCTATGATTGCCCACGCATTATTCAATTTCATAGCAGTACTTCTCACATTTGTGTCGAATTAAGAAGATATATAGGAGGGATACATATGGAAATAGCAGTAGAACGAGTTTTTACAAAAGAAATTTTAGCAAGAGCAGCAAAGACATTTCGTGTAACAGTGGAAGAGAAGCCACTTGGAGATTTTGAAAATTATATTTTTAAAGCAAAGGGCGATCGTGGCGAAGATTACGTATTACGTTTAACCCACTCTTCTCATCGTTCAAAAAAAGAAGTCGAAGCTGAACTAGATTTTTTACGATATGTTGCGGAGAACGGAGCAAAGGTAGCAGGACCTCTTTATTCAACGTCTCAAAATCTTGTAGAAGAAATTGGAGCAGAGGATAAAACTTTCTTTTTCGCTTCCTTATTTACATATGCAAAAGGTGAGCAAGTAAAAGGAGAAGGATCGCCTTATTGGGGAGATGCTTACTTTGAAGCATGGGGAAAAGCAATTGGCCAACTGCATCGTCTAACAATGAACTATCCTAAAACAGCCTATCGTGATACGTGGGAAGAAGACGAGAGCGGGATTGTTAATGAATTAGAGGATAATCAAGTGAAAAAGATTGCTACGGTATTAATGGATGAGATAAAGGCTCTTCCAATTGAAAGAGAAACGTTCGGTCTTATGCACGGTGATATTCATCCAGGTAATTTTCATTATGATGGAAATGAGCTAACAATCTTTGATTTTGATGATGCGACTTATAATTACTTTATACACGATTTAGCAATGGTTCTCTATTACTCTGTTCTATTTACACCGTGGACAACGGAAGAGAAGACAGATTTTGCTCGTAAACAATTGCAAGTGTTACGAAAAGGATATGAGTATGAGCACAGACTGGCGGATAGTTGGTATGAATCGTTACCGCTATTTTTACGTTTACGTGATATAGGTTTATATGGCACGCTTCAAAAGAAGTTTAAAGGGAAAGATATGCCAGATAACTTCCGGAAATTATCAGAAGAGCTGTACGAAAGAATTATAAAAAGAGAAGCAATTGTGAATATATAATACATTTTGTTCAAAACAAAGTATATAAAATAAATATATACTTTGTTTTTTTATACAAAAATATGTTTACTTTATTAAAATAATATTGTCCTAGATTCGGTATACACTTATAATTTTATATATATTCTGAATATTCTTTATAAAGAAGGAGGGGGAATGTTGGAAGCTTTCGTAAATTGGTTAAATAATATTGTTTGGAGTCCAGCACTTGTTTATTTATGTTTAGGAGTAGGTTTATATTTTTCTATTCGAACGAGGTTTTTACAAGTAAGGCATGTAGGAGAAATGGTGAAGCTGACATTTCAAGGTGAAAAATCAGAGGCTGGTGTTTCTTCATTCCAAGCGTTAGCACTTTCATTATCAGGGCGCGTTGGGACAGGGAATATAGCTGGGGTAGCAACAGCGGTTGCATTCGGTGGACCAGGAGCTGTATTTTGGATGTGGGCAGTGGCTTTTTTAGGAGCAGGATCAGCTTATGTAGAATCAACACTCGCGCAAATATATAAGACGAAACATCAAGGACAGTTTCGCGGTGGACCTGCTTATTACATTGAAAAAGGTTTAGGTGTGAAATGGTATGCATTAGTATTCGTTGCAGCGACAATTCTTGCAACGGGGCTTTTACTACCAGGTGTGCAAGCAAATAGTATTGCCGTAAGTTTAGAAACAGCTTTTGGAATTAACACTACCGTATCAGGGGCTTTATTAGTTGTTGTATTAGCTCTTATCATCTTCGGTGGAGTAAAGCGAATCGTTAACGTTGCACAAGTTGTCGTACCGTTTATGGCAGTTGGTTATATTTTAGTAGCTTGTGTTATTGTTGCTATGAATATTGAAAAATTGCCAGAAGCATTTATGTTAATTATAAGAAGTGCTTTTGCTTTAGAAGCGGCTTTCGGTGGTATTATCGGTTTAGCAATTTCTTGGGGAGTAAAACGTGGTATTTATTCCAATGAAGCAGGGCAAGGAACTGGACCACATGCAGCAGCTGCTGCGGAAGTATCACATCCAGCTAAGCAAGGTTTAGTGCAAGCATTTTCCGTTTACATTGATACATTATTTGTTTGTTCAGCAACAGCATTTATGATGATTATTACAGGCATGTATAACGTATTTGATGCAAGCGGAAAAAACTTTATCGTAAATAAATTAAATGGCGCTCAGCCAGGACCAGGATATACACAGGCAGCGGTAGAATCTGTTTTCCCTGGATTTGGAAATGGTTTCGTTGCAATCTCGTTATTATTCTTTGCATTTACAACAATTATGGCGTATTACTACATTGCAGAAACGAATATCGCGTACTTAAATCGTGATAAAGACCGTCCTTGGCTGTCTATGGTACTAAAATTTGTATTTTTAGGAGCTGTATTCTACGGCTGTATAAAAACAGCAGCAACAGCTTGGGCTTTAGGTGATATTGGTGTAGGAATTATGGCATGGGTAAATATCATTGCGATTTTACTATTACAAAAACCTGCATTAGTCGCATTAAAGGATTATGAAAAGCAGAAAAAAGAAGGAAAAGATCCAGTATTTGATCCAGGGCCATTAGGAATTAAAAATGCTGATTTCTGGGAGCATGAATACGGAAAAGATAAGAAAGAAGAAGTATCTTAATCGAATAGAAGTGAAAAAGCAAAGGGAAAATCCCTTTGTTTTTTTTATGGACAAAATGAGGCTGGAAGTTATTTTTTTGCCTATTTTTGAATATAAAAAGAATGTACATGCTTTGTTAGGGGAAGGGGGGAGTATGGTGATAGAGTTTCGTAATGTAAATAAATATTATGGCAACTTTCAAGTTTTAAAAGATATTAATGTGCAAGTGAAAAAAGGTGAAGTGGTAGTAGTTGTTGGGCCTTCAGGATCAGGAAAAAGCACATTGCTTCGGTGTATAAATCAGCTAGAGACAATTACAGATGGAGAGTTAATTGTACAAAATACGGAGGTACACAATGCGAAAACAGATATGAATGAATTACGCCGAAATATCGGAATGGTCTTTCAACATTTTTATTTATATCCACATAAAACGGTTCTTCAAAATATTACACTAGCACCTATTAAAGTAAATAAAGTTTCAAAAGAGGAAGCTGAGAAAACAGCGATGTTTTATTTAGAGAAAGTAGGAATCCCGGAGAAGGCTAGTGTATACCCGCATCAATTATCTGGAGGACAACAGCAAAGGGTAGCAATTGCTAGAGGGCTTGCAATGCAGCCAGAAATTATGCTATTCGATGAGCCTACGTCTGCTCTTGATCCAGAGATGATCGGGGAAGTACTTGATGTTATGAAAACGCTAGCTAAAGAAGGGATGACGATGGTCGTTGTCACGCATGAAATGGGATTTGCGCGAGAAGTAGCAGATCGGATTTTATTTATGGATGATGGCAAAATCATTGAGGATACAACACCGGCGCAATTTTTTGCGAGCCCTGAACAAGAAAGAGCACGTTTATTTTTAAGTCGAGTGTTAAATCATTAAAGGAGGAATTTCATGTTTAAAATGAAAAAGTTGTTTACCTTAATCGTATTTTCATGCTTATTCGTACTTGTCGTTGCCGGGTGCGGAAGTAAAAAAGATGAGGCGAAGGAAACGAATACGAAGCAAGGCGGGGCTGTTGAGCAAATTAAGAAGCGAGGGAAACTAGTAGTTGGGGTGAAGAATGATACGAACTTATTTGGATTGAAAAATCCTTCAACAGGGCAGGTAGAAGGATTTGATGTTGATGTTGCAAAGGCGCTTGCGAAAAAAATTCTCGGAGATGAAAAGAAACTAGAATTAAAAGAAGTAACGTCTAAAACGCGTATTCCACTACTGAAAAACGGTGACATTGATGCAATTATCGCAACAATGACAATTACGGAAGAACGCAAAAAAGAGGTAGATTTTTCAGATGTATATTTTAAAGCAGGGCAATCGTTACTCGTGAAAAAAGGAAGCGATATTAAAAGTATTGATGATGTGAAAAAGGGTGTAAAAGTGTTAGCAGTAAAAGGTTCAACATCGACAAATAACATTCGTCAAAAGTCACCGGAAGCGACTGTATTAGAATTTGAAAATTACAGTGAGGCATTTACGGCGTTAAAAGCAGGAAAAGGTGATGTTTTAACGACAGATAATGCAATTCTTTACGGCATGGCAAAACAAGATTCAAATTATGAAGTTGTAGGGAAAATTTTTACGGATGAACCATACGGAATTGCAGTGCAAAAAGGTGCAGATGATTTAACGAAAGAGATTAATAGCTTAATTAAAGACATGAAAGCAAGCGGAGAGTATGACAAATTATATGAGAAATGGATTGGGCAAAAACCAGAGAAGTAAAGTGATAAATAGCAAAAGTGAGAGGATGAGAGTACTCATCCTCTTCTTCTAAAGAAAGAGGGGAGAATATGTGCCTGATTTTTCTATATTAACGAATAACATTGATATGTATTTAGAAGGATTTAAATATACAGTGATGTCTAGTGTAATCGCATTAATTGGAAGCTTTATTTTAGGGGTAGCATTGGCTGTAATGCGCATTGCACCGATTCGTATTTTAAATTGGTTGGGGGCTACTATTGTAGAATTTGTAAGAAATATTCCGCTCGTATTAATTGCATTTATATTTTATTTCGCTTTACCTGTAATAGGAATTACTTTAAATGGTTTTGTAGCAGGAACAGCTACGCTTACCGTATATACTGCAGCGTTTATTGCTGAAGTCATTCGCGCTGGTATTTTATCAGTTGCGAAAGGCCAAATGGAGGCAGCACGTTCCTCAGGATTGACTTATACGCAAGCAATGTACCATGTCGTTTTACCCCAAGCGATGAAAATTGTAATCCCTCCTCTAGGAAACCAATTTCTTAACTTAGTAAAAAACTCTTCCATACTTGGAATTATTGCTGGTGCTGATTTAATGTATCAAGGAGATTTAATTTCAACGAAGACGTTTGTTACGTTCGATGTTTATATATTTGTCGGGATGTTTTATTTAATATTAACAATTCCGCTCAGTATGCTAGTGCGTTATTTAGAAAAACGCTTAGCAAAGGAGGCGGTGTAAATGGATTTTAAGGGAGCTATAACGGGTGATCATATTCTCTTTTTATTAAAAGGATTACTCATCACATTAGAGGTAGCACTCGTAGCGATTGTACTTAGCTTTATTATTGGTAGTGTAATAGGAATATTGCGCTACATGAAAATCCCTGTAGTCTCACAAGTATTAGGAATTATCGTTGAAGTGATTCGAAACTTACCACTACTTTTAATTATATTTTTCACATATTTTGCACTTCCAGAAGTAGGATTGAAATTAGAAATTATAACAGCTGTAATTGTTGCTTTAACAATATTTGAAGCAGCAATGATATCTGAAATTGTTCGAAGTGGTTTATTATCTATTGAAAAAGGACAGATTGAGGCCGCAAGATCTTCAGGATTAACGTATGTGCAAGCACTTTGGCATATCATTTTACCACAAGCATTAAGAAGAATGGTCCCGCCGCTTGTCAGTCAGTTTATTTCATTGCTGAAAGATACATCATTAGCAGTTGGTATATCACTGCCAGAGCTTATGCATAATGCTCAAATTATTAGCGGACAGAATGTAAATTATATGATTCCAACGTTTATAGTAGTAGCTTGTATGTACTTTATCGTAAACTATAGTTTATCAATTTTATCGAGAAGATTAGAACTTCGTTAACCTTTACAATATATGTAAAGGTTTTTCCTTGTTTCTCCTTATTTTCCTTTAATTATAATCTAATCTCGCGATAATTCGATTTTTTATATTATTTTATCAGAAAAGTTTTAATTTTATATAGAAAATGTAATCGCTTTCGTGTATATTTTTATTATCAGAAAATTTTAACAAGATATAGGGGTATTTGTAGGGGGAGGATTTAGATGCAGCAACCAACGAATGAGAAATTACATCGTACGATGAAGAGTAGACATTTATTTATGATCGCACTAGGTGGTGTAATCGGGACTGGTTTTTTCTTAGGTTCAGGTTACACCATTAATCAGGCTGGACCAGGGGGAGCCATCCTTTCCTATTTAGTGGGCGGATTTATTATGTATTTAACAATGCTTTGTCTTGGAGAGTTAACGGTAGCGATGCCAGTTTCAGGTTCTTTCCAAAAGTATGCGACGAAGTTTATTGGACCAGGAACGGGCTTTATGATCGGCTGGCTATATTGGCTTGGTTGGGCAGTAACAGTAGGACTAGAATTAACGTCAATCGGTTTAATGATGAAAAGATGGTTTCCGAATGTTGATGTTTGGGTATGGTGTCTCGTATTCGGTGTTATTTTATATGCGTCAAACGCAATTTCGGCGAAAAGTTATGCTGAATTAGAATTTTGGTTCTCTAGTATTAAAGTAGTTACCATTCTTGCCTTTGTTGTTCTTGGTGGTAGTGCATTATTAGGGTTTATATCATATGACGGAAAAGAAGCAGCACCTCTATTTTCTAACTTTGTAAGCGATGGTGGATTATTCCCGAATGGACTAGCTGCTGTATTACTTACGATGATTACAGTTAACTTCTCGTTCCAAGGAACAGAGTTAATCGGGATTGCAGCGGGAGAAAGTGAAAATCCAGAAAAAACAATTCCACGCGCGATCCGTAATACAGTATGGCGCATTATGTTATTCTTCATTTTAACAATGACGATTTTAGTAGGATTAATTTCTTGGAAAGAAGCTGGCGTAATTGAAAGTCCGTTTGTAGTTGTATTTGATAAAATCGGTATTCCATACGCAGCTGATATTATGAACTTCGTTATTATTACAGCGTTACTATCTGTAGCGAATTCAGGATTATATGCGGCAACTCGTATATTATGGTCACTTGCAAATGAAGGAATGGCACCAACTTCTTTCAAGAAAGTAAATAAACGTGGCATTCCAATTACAGCACTAGTTGTAACGATTGCGGTAGCTGGCCTTTCTTTATTCACAAGCTTCCTTGCAGAAGATACAGTATACATGTACTTATTATCTATAGCTGGTTTATCGGCTGTTTCAAGTTGGATCATTATTGCTCTATCGCAACTTCGCTTTAGAAGTCAGTATATAAAAGGCGGAGGAAAGTTAGAGGACTTAAAGTATAGAACACCACTATATCCAATCGTTCCTATTTTAGCTTTAATTACAAATAGTATCGTTGTTATTAGTTTAGCGTTCATTCCAGAACAAAGAATGGCGTTATATTGTGGTATTCCATTTATCATTTTCTGCTACATATATTATTATATGAGTAAGAAACGGAAGAAACCGATGAAAGTGGAGATGGAAAAGGCAAATGAAACTAATAATCAAACACGATGATATTGAGGCGGATTTATCGTATGGTCCATTAGCGATTGGAAAAGAAAACGGGTATTCACCGTTACAATTACTCGTTTCTTCTATCGCAGGATGTAGTGCAATTGTCTTTCGAACAATTTTAGAAAAGAAACGTATTACATATGATACGTTTACAATTGAAACGGAAATTGGTAGAAGTGAAGCTTTATCAAAACCAGTTGAAAGTATTCATTTGCACTATAAAATTAAAGCACAAAACATTACAGAAGAGCAGTTGGACAAAGCACTGCAACTTGCAGTGAAAAATTGCACGATTGTTCAATCGGTAAAAGATAGTATAAAGGTTACGGAAACCATTGAACTAATAAAGTGAAACATAAAAACGTGAGAGTCGTATTCTCACGTTTTTATGTTTTAGAAAGAGGGGAAAGTGCAATGGACTGTTTAGGCTGTAAATTAGCCAACGAAGAAGAAATTATATATAAAATATATGAAGATGACTATGTAACATGCTTTTTAGATCATGAACCTTTCTATCCAGGACATACTTTAATTGTGCCGAAGCAGCATGTTGTAGAAGTGGACGAATTAGATGATGTTATAGCGAAATCCATTATGGATGCTTCTAAGCTGATTGCAAAAGCGATTAAGCTATTATATAAACCTGATGGAATTACAATTTGTCAAAATGGTGGAATATTTAATGAGTTAACGCATTATCATATGCATGTCGTACCGAGATATAAAGAGCGCTCGTTTGCTGAGTTTTATACGGTACAGCTAGGAGAAAAGAAGAATTATAACTTGGAAGAGACACAGAATTTGTTACAAGAAGCGATAGAGCAAATACTGCTTACTAAAAAGGCGTAAGAGGGATGTTCTTAAGGAAACAGTCAGGAAAATTCTAATAAACAAAAGCCCAATTTCTCAGTTAAAATAGAGAAATTGGGCTTTTGTTTATTCTGTTATTTAATTTTAACTATAAATAGATATTGTAGTGTCACAAAGTATATCGCCCATTCGTTATATAGAGTGAGAGGAGGAATTATATGAAAGTTACAAACAACAATTATGAAAAGATGGAAGAGCTATACGAGTTGTACGAACAAAAAATTTATTATGTAGCGTATTCTATTTTAAATAATATTCAGCAGGCTGAAGATGCAGTTCAAGAGACGTTTATTACTCTTTATAAAAACTTGGAAAAGCTCCATAGTTTGAATACTCAAGAGCTTAAACGTTACATTTTGAGGGTCGCGAAAAACAAGGCAATTGATAGTTACCGGAAAAATAAACGACATGAAACATTTTTAGAAGAATATGAAAGAGAATCAGTAGAGGCAGTAGATGAAAATATTGAAGAGTGGGAAAAACGTAAAATGTCTGAGGTTCAAATTGATGCATTGCTAAAAGAGTTAAACGAATCTAATAGACAGGTGTTTAAGTACAAAGTCTTCTATAACTTAACGTATCAAGAAATTTCAAGTGTCATGGGGATAACCGAGGCAAATGTCCGCAAGCAGTTTGAACGCGCTCGAAAACGAGTCCAAAATATGATAGGAGGTATACAACATGACGAATTCAAAGAACTCCAAAGAAATATATGAACTTGCTGAAAAAATTGCTTTAGATGATTTTGATAAACTTGAAAAACAACATGAATTTTCACATACATATACGCGCAAAAAGAAATTGTTTATGGAGGAAATGAAGCTGCAAGATGGACAACCGCAGAAAAAGCGTAAAAAACATCGTATGTTAATCGCTGCTGCTTGCTTATTGATCGGCATGCCGACAACCGTTTTTGGAGCAGTGAAAGTCTATAATATGATCGTTCAAAAACAAAATTATGAAGTAAATGTTTCCTTAACAAATAAGGATTCGAAAAAGAGTGATCAGTGGTATAAGTTGAAGGTTGGTAAATTGCCAGAAAATATGGAAGCAATTGATGATAGTGCTATGAAATATTCCTTTAAAGATAACTACGCACTGGGCGGATTTTCATTCGTTCTTTGGAGAGTAGAGGGGAATTCAGACTTTCCAACTCTGTACTCGAAAAGTTATGAAGAAAAAGAAATAAATGGTAAGAAGGCAGTAATTGTATATAGAGACACTGGAAATAAAGATTTAATGTTTAATAGAGTAATTTTTCTCTATTTTGAGGAAGAAGGAATTATGTTACAAAGTTACATTGGAAATGATATAAACGAAGAACAAATGATGGATGTGTTAGGGAGCGTTTCACTTGAGCCTACATCAAAGGAAAAGTCATCACATATAAGCGATTATGATAAAAAGTATTTTAGCCAAGAAGGTAAAACAACTAAGGTAATTCCTTTGAAAAAAGATAGCAAACGACTATTTCGTATAGGGCAAAAGGTTCCAGTAACGATATCTATGGATAACAGCCAAATTGAATATGTGATAGAAAAAGTTGAAGTTTTTGATGCAATTAAAGATTTTAAGCAAGAAAACTTTAGCGAAATGGGATTAGGGAGACTAAGTGAGAATCAAGCTTTGGATCAAGCAGGAAAATTGATACCATATAGGCGGGATGAATATAAAGTGGGAAATGGTAAAGAGTCAATTGATAAATTGATAGAGTGGAAATTAGTTCACCCTAAATTTGTCTACCTGACAACAACAGTGAAAAATATAGGTAAAAAGGAGACAGAAGAAATTTATATGCATCCATCCATAAAAGTGCTTCAAGGTAAAGGAAATGCATGGAAGTATGCTGGGAAAGATGGAATCGCAGAAAAAAATATTATGACAGGCGAGGTTGATTATTTAGAGCCTCACGGAGATGGAAAAAGCTTCTACAATATTGGCAGTATCCGACCAGGAGAAACGGTAAAAGTTAATTTAGGTTATTTTGTAGATGAGGATAAACTAGATTCAATCTTTCTGGATGCTTTCAATTACAGAGGGAGCGGTGACACTGAAAATATGAATTCGAAAAATCGTTGGTGGTTTGATATTCGTCAATAGTAAAACAATAAGACTAAAAAGCTGCTTATAGTTAGCAGCTTTTTTCATCTTCATACATATGTAAAATTTCTTTCGCACGCATACGTAAACCATCTATCAATTCTTTCGGCTCTAAAACTCGTGCATCTTTCCCGAGTCTATAAAATAAAGGAGTAATAAAGTTAATTTCACCTTTATCAATTGTTGAATGTATATATCCTGTCCCGTCTTCGTTGACTACCACGAATTCTTCAAGGTAAGGAACACTTTTACATTGGCGCACGCCTTCTACTGTTAATGAGACATGTAACTGGGTAGGAATGTGTACTACGTTAGAGCTAGAGATAAACCATTCTTCTAAATTCATAAATGTATCTTCATTTTCTTCTGTTGATAATATAGAAAGAATACGATCAACGCGATACAGTAAAACTTTTTTTCTGTTGAAGTCATAGGATGGTAAGTACCATAGCCCGTCATGAGCGTATACACCGATAGGATGAACATGTTTTGTTTTTATCCCTGATTTAGATTCGTATTGAAAATGTAAATTTTTATTTTCAATAGCCGCGGTTAACACTTCGTTTAAAAGAGGTGTATCAATTGTTCTCTTCGGATTCCAAAAGGCGATATAAGAACGTATTTTATCAACTTTCACTTTCGCATCATGTTGTAGGGAGCTATACAGTTTATGCGTAACGGAATTGATTTCTGTGTTAAAAGGTAAGTCTCGATAGTAACTTAAAGATTGAAAAGCAAAAAAGATGGATACTGCTTCTTCTTCGGTAAATAAAATAGGCGGAATGACTCTATTCGTTAATACTTTATATCCTCCGTTACGACCTTGTTCTGCGTAAAGGGGTAATCCCATATCACTTAAATCTAAAATATATCTATGGACAGTACGAACAGAAATGTTAAATTCATCAGCTATTTCCTGAGCTGTAAATGTTCTTTTCGCAGAAGCGAATATAAGAATGTCTAGTAAACGTTTTGCTTTTGACAACTATCTCACTCGTTTCTTTTTTTAACATGACATGAATTGTCATGTTTTAAGGTTAGTATAGTGTGTATAAGGTCATTTTATCAATATACGTTGTAAGGAGGACAAGAGATGTCACGTGAAGTTGTTTTATTTATAGCCGCTAGTTTGGATGGATATATTGCGAAAGAAGATGATGATTTAGAGTGGTTAATGGAAACCGAAGGAGAGGGGGATAACGGTTATACAGAAATGTACGAAACGATTGATACAATAATTATGGGAAAAAGAACGTACGATTATGTAGTAGAGCATATAGAACCATTCCCGTATTTAGATAAAAAATGTTATGTTTTTTCTAACTCACAAAAAGGTTCAAACGAACACGTGGAGTTTGTAAATGAAGATGTAGTGGAGTTTACAAAAAGGTTAAAAGCACAAGAAGGATCTAAAATATGGATGGTCGGTGGAGGAAGTCTACTAAGAGAGTTCTTTAAGAATAATTTAATTGATGAATATGTTGTTACAATTACACCGCATATATTAGGTTCTGGAGTTCCGTTATTCCAAGATAAGAACCCGGAAATTAATTTAACTTTAACGGATACGAAACGTTTTGGGCAATTTGTAAATTTATATTATAAAGTGAAACTTTAATCAGTGGGGGTCTTAATGCCCGGCAAATAGCGGGATAAAGAAACACGACTACTATCAATAGTCGTGTTTTTGTATAGATGGCAATGAAATAATAAAGCAAGATCCGTGATCGACTTCGCTCGTTACAGTAATAGTTCCGCCGTGTAGTTCTACAATTTCTTTTACGATAGATAACCCTAAACCAGTTCCGCCTGTAGCTCGTGATCTTGCTTTATCAACTCGATAAAAACGATCGAAAATGTGAGGGAGGTCTTCAGGCGGAATACCTTCGCCTTCATCTTCAATTGTAATGGAAATACGTTTATGTTCTTCTATAACAGAAATGTTTATATGAGAATGTTCTTTTGAATGTCTGTAAGCGTTATTTAAAATGTTTACCACAACTTGTTCAAATCGTTGTTCATCTAAGTTCACTAGCAGTGTAGGAGGACAAGAGAAAGAAACTTTAATGTATTTTTCTTTATATATGGCATTTACTTTTTCGGCTATGCGAGTCAGGAAGGTGTGTAAATGTACTTCCTTTACTTGAATAGAAAAGTTATGTTGTTCCATTTGTGCAAGTGAAAATAAATCTTGAACTAAGTTTGTAATGTAATCAGACTCATCTTTTATAATAGATAAATATCGCAAACGTTGCTCAGGAGATGTGGTTTCTTTTAAAGCAATGTCAGCATAACCTCTTACGTATGTTAACGGTGTTCGTAATTCATGAGCAACACTTGCTAAAAATTCACTTCGCTCTGTTTTCATATAATGTAAATCATTAGCGAGCATTTGAATAGATGACGCTAGTTCACCAATTTCATCATTTCGAGTAGTGGTTAATGAAACAGATAAATCGCCTTTACTCATTTTTTCAGTGGCATGTTTCATGTGTAACAATGGTTTTGTTAACAACCGTGATAAGAGAAAGATGGTGATGGCTGTTAATAGAAAAGTAATGACTCCGGAAATAATGAATTGTCTTGTTAGCCCGTTAACCATTTCCTCGATTGATTCCGTTCCGAGGAACATATATACATAGCCTTCCGTTTTCCCTGCCACTATAATGGGGCTAACTGTACATATATAATTAGATGTTTTCCAATGATTCTCTATAATTGCTCCGTCGTGATCTGTCCGTGTTTGCATCTTTTCAATATGCTTTTTTATAGTAGTATTAATTTCATTAGATTTAGCTAGTACATCCTTATTTGCATTTGTAATAACGACAGTGGTTTCGGCTTCGGATTCCATTAGTGCAACATGGGAGATTGTTTGCTTATCAAAATACTTTTCAAGGACATCTCTGTGACTATTTCCGCGCTTTAATAAAGCTGTCATTTCTTCATTTACTCTATTGTTGACAAGGCTATAATAAAGCAAGACAAATAGAACGCTTTCGATTAAAAGTGTAACAATTAAAAAATAAAATCCGAGCTGAATAGAAATTCGCTTCATCGTTTTGCTCCTTAATCTAAAGTATCAACCCATCGATACCCGACTCCATAAACAGTTTTTAAATGGTGATCAATAGGAAAATTTACTTTTCGCAATTTATCACGCAAATTACGAATATGTGAATCGACTGTTCGATCTTCTGTATTTGTATTTAATCCCCAAATTCGTTCAATGAGCTGATCGCGGCTTAATACGTAGTTCACATGACGTAAAAATAATCCGAGTAAAGAGAATTCGATTGGAGTGAGAAGAAGTTCTTCATTATCGACAGAAACGAAGTGTTTTGCCTCATCCCATAAGATGCCGTGATATTGGATTTGCGCGTGTTGATTCGTTCGCCTTAAAACAGCTTCAATTCTTGCGAAAAGCTCCTCTTCATGGAAAGGTTTCGTTACGTAATCATCCGCTCCAAGTTTTAATCCTTGAATGACATCTACTGTTTGATCACGAGCCGTTACCATAATGATAGGAACGTTACTAAATGATCGAATTCTTTTGCACGTTTCCCATCCATCCATCTTTGGCATCATAATATCAAGTAAAACAAATTTGAAGTTTTGATTTTCTATATGTGAAATAGCTTCTTCACCGGATACTGCACATACGCAGTTGTATCCGATGGGAGTAAGATAAAGTGTTAATAATTCAAGCATTCTCGGCTCATCATCTACGAGTAGTATATCAACCATAGAGTACCTCCGCATTTGTATTTATTACTTAAATTGTAAGTCAAAATCATGAAGAAATGGTGCAGATTATCATGGGTCTGCATAATTTCTTCAGAATTGCTTGTTATTGTAAAGTTGAAATTCCATTTTAGGTAATCATATTGACTCGAAAACGATTCATACGGAGGCGGTATAGTGAAAAAGATGACCCGAATTTTTGGGATAACAATAATTGCAGCAGTTGGTCTTACGGCTTGTGGGCAAACGAACACAGATCATAAAAATCATGAATCTAAAGAAGAGAAAAAAACAGAGCAAAAGGAAATGAAAATGAATCAGGAGGTAACTGCGCCGAAAGAAATGAACGAAGGTGCATCGAATGATTTATTAACGACAAGCTTAAAAAATGTAACGAGATTAAACACAAACGATCCGCTGCAAATGGCAGTATTAACTTCGCAAACGATATGGCCAGCAACGCATAAAGAGAATCAGCCAGGCGCTATTATTTTAGTACCAGTAAATGAGTGGCAATTAGGTATTGCGAGTGCGGATCTTATTCATCATCCGAATAACGGGCCAATTTTATTTATAGAAAAAGAAAAGGTACCCGAAATGACGTTAAAAGAAATAAAACGATTAAATCCACTCGGAACGAAAGACGGAACACAAATTATGGTGATGGGGGATGTAGGTGCATCTATCCTCGAGCAATTAAAAGAGTATAAAGTAAAGCAAATAAAAGAAACGGAT
This sequence comes from Bacillus cereus, assembly GCF_007678085.1. Classification (GTDB taxonomy): domain Bacteria; phylum Bacillota; class Bacilli; order Bacillales; family Bacillaceae_G; genus Bacillus_A; species Bacillus_A cereus_BE. The sequence continues at coordinate 105,790 of NZ_VEDW01000007.1, forward strand.
CCAGCTACATTTGCTAAAGATGTGGATAAAGAATATGCCGATATAACAGTAAGCTACCCAAATAGTGTTATTATCGGATCGTCTGAAGAAGAAGGACGTTTATATACAACACCAGCTGTAAATTGGATCTCTCATATGCCAGAACCGCTTTTATATACAGAAAAAGAAAAGGTGCCAGAAGCGACGATAGAAGCATTAAAAATGAGAAAAGATAAAGCGAATATATATGTATTAGGACCAGAAAAAATCATTTCAAAAGCAGTAGAAAAAGAGTTAAGTAAATACGGAAAAGTAACGCGTATTAGCGGGGAAACGCCAACAGAAAATTCGGTTGCATTTGCGAAGTTTAAAGATGAGAAAACGAAATTTGGCTGGGGGTTCACAAAACCAGGTCACGGTTTATCATTTGTTTCAAGCAAAACACCAGATTTAGCAGTTGCAGGAGCACCATTTTCACATATGGGTAAACACGCACCTGTTGTATTGTTAGAAGAAGGAAAAGCTTCACAACCAGTGTATGACTTCCTTGCTAGTATTCAGCCGAAGTTTAAAGATGACCCAACCCTTGGACCGTATAACCACGGCTTCTTATTAGGAAGTACGAGTGATATTTCATTTGAAACACAAGGTATATTGGATGAGAGGTTAGAGATTGTTCAGGAAAGTGGTCAAGGGCACGGTGGACATTAATATAATGAGCAAAGGCGCTACCGAAGTAGCGTCTTTTTTTTAGGAAACTTTTACATAGCAAAAATATCTCCACTCGTTATATAATAGCCTTCGTGCAGCCGGCTTAGATTTTCTTATGGAGAAAATCAAATGAGAAAAGAGTAGAGGAGTGGTATTTTGTTTCAAACGATAAAAAATGATTGGTTCTCCAATGTGAGAGGGGACGTGCTATCGGGAATTGTCGTTGCTTTAGCGTTAATTCCTGAAGCGATTGCTTTCTCTGTTATTGCAGGCGTGGATCCGACCGTTGGGTTATATGCAGCCTTTTGTATTGCAGTTACCATTTCATTTGTTGGCGGACGAACTGGAATGATTTCAGCTGCAACAGGTGCAATGGCATTATTAATGGTAACACTCGTTAAGGATCATGGTTTGCAATACTTATTTGCTACAACAATATTAACGGGTATTGTCCAAATTATTTTTGGCGTGTTCAAACTGAGCTCATTTATGAAGTTTGTTCCGAAATCTGTTATGAGTGGTTTTTTAAATTCACTTGGAATTTTAGTTTTTACAGCGCAATTGCCGCATTTTAAAAATGCCACTTGGCAAATGTATGCACTTGTTGCATTAGGACTTGTAATTATATATGTATTTCCACGTATTACGACGGCTGTCCCGTCTACACTTATTTCCATTATTATTGTGACAAGTATTGCAATTATGAGTGGATTACAGTTGAAAACAGTAGGGGATATGGGAAGCTTGCCGAAAGAATTACCGTTCTTTAGTATGCCTGATGTGCCTTTTACGCTTGAGACATTAGGGATTATTTTACCGTACGCAGTTATGCTTGCAATTATCGGTTTACTAGAGTCATTATTAACAGCTTCGGTTTTAGATGATATGACGCATACGGAAAGTAATAAACATAAAGAAGCACGTGGGCAAGGTATTGCAAATATTGTCGCTGGTTTCTTCGGAGGAATGGCAGGATGTGCAATGATTGGACAATCTGTTATTAATATTAAATCGGGTGGACGAGGTCGTTTATCAACATTTGTAGCGGGCGGATTTTTAATCGTATTACTATTTGTTTTAGGTGACTATGTCGTTCATATTCCAATGGCAGCTTTAGTTGCAGTTATGATTATGGTTTCAATCGGAACATTTGATTGGAACTCTGTAACAACGATTCATAAGGTACCAAAAGGAAATGCATTAGTTATGATCGTAACAGTTGTGATTGTCTTAATTACACATAATTTAGCGTTAGGTGTAATTATCGGAACAGTAATTAGTGCGGTTTTATTTGCATTCAATATGGCAAAGATTCACGTGAAACATTTATATATTGAAAATAAGAAAATATACGAAATTCACGGTCAACTTTTCTTTGCATCTACAGCAGACTTTATAAATCATTTTTCATTTGAGGAAGATGTAAAAGAAATTGAGTTGGATTTTACTCATGCACACGTATGGGATGATTCAGCGGTAGTCGCAATTGATAAAGTCATTATGAAGTATGAACAAAGTGGCGCGAAAGTAAGTATAACGGGATTAAATGAACGAAGCTCGAAGATTATTTCAAATTTAGCTACTTATAATAAAAGAATTGCTAGTTAGAAGCCTCCTTTTTAGGGGGCTTTAATATATAATACGAGTAGGATAACGAAAAGGGGATTCAGCATATGTACAAACAAATTATATTAGCATGTGACGGTTCTGAACATGCACTTCGAGCAGCGGAACATGCAACATATATTGCGAAATTTAATGAAGAAACAAATGTTGAAGTTGTATACGTAGTAGATAATAGAACGGCAAAATCAGATATTATACAAGGCCAAACAGATTTAGAAACAATATCGGCTAGTCGAAAAGATAAATTAAAAGAGATTGAAGGTTTATTAAAGCAAGAGAACATTCCCTATACAATTACGATATTACATGGTGATCCTGGAGATACGATCGTTCAATATGTAAATACAGGGGATATAGATCTTGTTATAGCTGGAAGTAGAGGATTAAATACACTACAAGAGATGGTGCTTGGTAGTGTAAGTCATAAAATAGCAAAACGAGTGAAATGCCCGGTGATGATTATTAAATAAATTAAGTGAGATATTCTGTAGTGTAAGAAAGACCTTGATATAATGCGAGGTCTTTTTTGCGTATAAAGAGGGGGAATGCGGACATACTAGATATATAACTTAAAAGGGAAATTGTTAACTTACAAATTTGTAAGTTAGTTGTTAGTGAAATCGATGTTATGAAAATTATTCCATTGGTAAAATAAACATATCGAAGGGGAGAGAGGGAGGATGAAAAAGATGAAAGCATTTCAAAATTTATCATATAGCCAAGGTGTCGGTCTTATTTGTTTAGGAGGATTTGCTGCATCTGTTACGTTAGCTGTTGTAATAAAGATGATTCATCAAATCTTTTAATCTCAGAGTAGGGAAGGAATTGGTTGTTATCAATAGTAAGAGAAGGATTATAAATGAAAAATAGCTCCTGGCATGTATCTTAGCGCCAGGAGCTATTTTCTTATTTCTCTGTTTCTGCTTTATCGCTTGTTACTGTAACGTCTTTCCAAGTTAATTTTGCGCCAGGAGCGATGTCATAGTTTTTCACGCGGTTATTAATACCTTTTAATTCAAATTTGTAATGAAGAGGTATTAATGGTACTTCATCGTGGATGAGTTTCTGCCATTTATTGTATACATCTGTACGGTATTTATCATCCATAGCTTTTGCAGAAATACCTTCTTCTAATAATTTTGTATTTTCATCATTTACCCAGCGACCATTGTTAAATTTCGCACCTTTTGCCCAAATTCCGGAAGGATCTGGATCAGAACCTGTACCCCATGCACCAGAGAAAACATCAACTTTTGGATCATCGTTTTCAATCATGTCGTAGAAGGAGTTAATTTCGTGTAAACGGCCATCAACAAGTTCTGCTTTTAAGCCGATATCTTTCCAAGACTGAATAAAATGTTTTGCCAGTGGTTCACTTGTGTCACTACCACTCATTGCTAAGAAATTGACTTTAAACTCTTTTCCTGCTGGATCTTCACGGAAACCATCACCATTTTTGTCTTTATATCCAGCTTCATCTAATAATTTTTTAGCTTTTTCTAAATCTTTATCGTATGCACCAACTTTATTGTTATGGAACTTAGGTAAAGATGGTGGAATTGGTGAGTTGGCAGGGAAACGAAGTCCGTGATATAGTTTATCACCAATCTCTTGACGATCGATTGCATATGCCATTGCTTGGCGTAATTTTACGTCTTTAAATTTATCGTTATCCATTACACTCTCTTTTTTGTCTTTGTCAAAGCGTCCAAATTTAAAACCGATATAGCTATAGTATAAGTCAGTTTGTCCAATTAATTGTGTATTTTTTAATTTACTTACATTCGGATATTGATCTGCACTAACTTCAGCGATATCAATATCACCATTCTTTAATGAAGCGTTCACAACAGATGGGTTAACAACTTTTAATGTAATATTTTTTAATTTAGGTTTTCCGCCCCAATAATCATCGAACCGCTCGAATTCAACAGCTTCACCTGGAACGATTTTTTTCACTTTAAATGGTCCAAATCCAATTGGATTTTTACGAACCTTATCAGATTCAGCTAATTTTTCAACCGGTACGTCGCCTAAATATTTTTTGTGTAGAGGTGTTGCCCAAATTCCAGTTTTCATAGACGGATTTGGTGCTTTATATGTGATAGAAATTGTTTTTGGATCAATTACTTTTACACCAGAGATTTTGTCAGCTTTTCCAGCATGGTAATCTTCCATTCCTTCAATAAGAGGCATTTGTTTTGAATAGCGAGCACCTTCATATTTCGGGTGACCAATAGCAAGGTATGCAAATTCTAAATCTTCAGCGGTAACCGGGTTACCATCATGCCATTTTACGTTATCTTTAATTGAAATTGTAATTGTTTTTTCGTCTTCTGAAATCTTAAATGTAGCTGGTCCTTCATTGTTAATTTCCCAGTTTTTATCTGTCCACAGTAATGAATCATCGAAGATTGAGATGATTTCCCAATCAGGTTGTTTTTCATATACGACACGGTTTAAGATTCCACCGAACGGTGTATCTGATACAAGACCATATGTAAGAGAGCCATCTTGTATTTCTTTTTTGTCATTTTTTGTTAAAGTAGCAAATTTACTCGTTTCTACTTTTTTCTGACTACTCGTGTTTTTAGATTCACCGTTACCGCCACATGCGGAAAGTAATAAAGTTGAAACAGCCAGTGTACTTAATACTTTGAAAAATTTTGGTTTATTCATAGATTCTCCACCCCTTAACCTTTTCTTTGTCTTGCATCAGCTGCACGTTGTAGCGCTTGGCCGATAAAATTTATACTCAACATCAATACTAAAATCATGATTGATGCGGGTAACCAAATCCACCATTTTTCCTGTAATACATCAGGGTTTCTGGCATAACTAACGAGTGTGCCTAGACTCGGTGTACTTTCTGGGAGACCGAATCCTAAAAATGTTAGACCAGATTCGATGCCGATATTCCCAGCAAGGTTTAATGTGACACTTACGATAATAATGGAACTTAAATTAGGTAACAGTTGGAAAGCTATGATTTTCCAATGTGGTGTTCCTAATGTTTTTGAAGCTGATACGTAATCTAATTCTTTTTCAGCTAATGTTTTAGATCTGATTAAACGAGCTTTCCCAGTCCATAAGAACATACTCATAATCAAAATGAATGTAAGAACATTGAACTTTGGAACAATCGTAATAAATACGATAACTAGCATTAGAAATGGTAGAACGATAATGAAATCAATAATACGCATAATCATATTGTCAATTTTTCCACCAAAGTAACCAGCAATTAGGCCGATAGTCATCCCAACAAAACAAGTAATTGCTGTAATGACTAAGCCGATTGTAAATGAATTTCGGGTTCCAATCATAAGTTGTCCAAAAATGTCACGTCCTCCATAATCTGTTCCTAACCAATGTTCAGCAGAAGGGGGAGAATAAATGGCGAATAAATCAACTCGTACAATATCCTCTTGCTTCATAATAAAGGATGAGATGTAGATACTTAGTAGTAGAAGGGTAAGAAAGACAAGTGAGAACATTGCTAATTTATCTTTACGAAACTCTCTCCACATAATAGAGAAACCTGATGGACTTTTTTCATATTGAATTGTGTTTGTTTGTTTTTCAGGATTTGCTAACATAACGTCTGCTCCTTTCTATTAATCAATTCGAATTCGTGGGTCAACGATGCTTAGAATAATGTCAGAAAGGAGTGTTCCAAGTAACGTTGCAAAACCAGTAAGCATTACTAAAGAAGTAATAACGCTAAAGTCACGCTGCGTGATAGATTGCATAAAGAGTTGACCGAGTCCAGGGTAACTAAATATGCTTTCTAAGAAGATTGATCCACCAATTAAACCAGTAATTTCATAACCTAAGAAAGCTGCAATTGGTAAGAAAGAGTTACGTAAAATATGCCTAGAATAAATTCGTGACTCTGGTACACCTTTTGCTCTAGCTGTGCGTACAAAATCTTTAATTTTTGTATCAATAATTTCACTTCTTAAATATTGGACTGTACTAACAGTTCCAATAAGTGCACCACATATTGCAGGTAGCAGGAGATGATTTAATTTGCTCATGTAATAGGCGAAGGTACCTTCAGTTACTTGTGGATCTACACTACCTCCAGTTGGGAAGATAGCAAGTTGAAAACCGAATACAAAGAGCATTACTAGTGCAAAAATAAATAATGGTGTTGCATAGCCAAGATAGTTATATAGAGTAATAATTCGATCCATCCATGAGTTATTCCAACGACCACTTATAATACCGAGTGGGATAGCAATTAAATACGTAAGGATTAAAATAGCAAGCGATAATGTAATTGTGTTTCCAAGACGTTCACCTAACAGGTCTGTAACTTGAAGCTTATGTGTAGTAGAAACACCAAAATCACCTTGAGCAACATTTTTAATCCAGCGTACATATTGTGTTGTAATAGGATCATTTAACCCGAGTCGTTCTCTTTGTTCTTCAATTACTTTTGGATCAGCACTTGGATCCATTGCTCTACCGGTTAAAGCATCACCGGGCATCGCTTTCGCAAGTGCGAAGACGAGAATACTTAATACAAATAATTGCGGTATCATAACTAATAATCGACGTAGTATAAATTTCCACATGTTTTATCACTCCCTTATGGTAATGCCACCCGGTGTGTTGGCGAGATTGGTTTTAAATCGTAAGCACGACCATCTTCATTAAAGTAGTTTTCATAAGATTTTTCGTATTCCGTATTTACTTCGCGTCGTAGTTTACTTTGTTTTTCTCGATTTTCTGGACGAATATCAGGAATAGCTGATATTAGGCGCTTCGTATAAATATGTTGCGGATTACTATAAATTTCTGCACTAGTTGCTTCTTCGACAATACGTCCGCGATACATAACACCGATACGATCACACATATGACGAATTACACCTAAATCATGACTAATGAATAAGTACGTTAGTCCGAGCTCAGCTTGTAAATCTTGTAAGAAGTTTAATACTTGAGCCTGTACAGAGACGTCAAGCGCAGATACAGGTTCATCAGCGATAATAAGCTTCGGTTTTAATGTAAGAGCGCGTGCAATACCAATCCGCTGCCTTTGCCCACCGGAAAATTCATGTGGATATTTGTAAATTGACTCTGGATTTAGACCAACTTTATCAAGGTATTCTTGGACTGCTCTACGTTCTTCATCCGGTGAGAGTTTTTCAAAATTTCGAAGAGGCTCGGCAATAATGTCGAGAACACGTTTCTTCGGATTTAATGATGAATATGGATCTTGGAAAATCATTTGAATATCTTTTCGCTGTTCACGTAGATCAGAGCGACTTAACTTTGTTAAATCTCTATTATTAAAATGAATGCTACCCTCTGTTGCTTTCGTTAAATGCATAATTGCTTTACCCGTTGTTGATTTGCCACTTCCTGATTCACCAACGATCCCGTATGTTTCACCAGGCTGTAGTTCAAAGCTTACGCCATCGACAGCACGTACATAATCTAATGTGCGGCCGAAGAAACCACCTTTAATTGGGAAATGTACTTTTAAATCTTCTACTTTAAGCAGTGCCATGAGTTACGTCATCTCCTTTCTTATCTTGGAAGGTGAAATGCTTATAGCAAGTACAACGTACCCAATGGTCTGGTTTTGCTTCATGTAGGGTTGGATTTTCTTCATGCTGATCAGGTCTAATCCATGGAATACGTGCTTGGAAGCGACAACCTGTACGAGGTAATTTAGCTAATGTCGGTACAACCCCTTGAATTACATGCAATTTTTCTTTTTCAGCATATGCAGATGGGATTGAGTTTAATAGAGAACGAGTATACGGATGAAGAGGATTATTAAAAATCTCTTCCACTTTTCCTGTTTCCACAATTTGGCCTGCATACATAACAACGACGCGATCAGCTGTTTCAGCAACAACACTTAGGTCGTGTGTGATTAAGATGACGCCCATTTTTGTTTGTTCTTGAATAGATTTTAATAGGTCTAGAATTTGTGCTTGGATGGTTACGTCAAGTGCAGTTGTCGGCTCATCGGCAATAATGAGTCCTGGCTTACAAGCAATTGCAATTGCAATAACAATTCTTTGTCTCATTCCGCCAGATAATTCGTGTGGGTATTGTTTATATGTAAGTTCTGGTTTTGGAATACCAACTTGGTGGAGTAGTTCTAAGGTGCGTTCTTTTTTTTCTGTTTTTGAAAGGTTTGTGTGGTAATTTAAATTTTCTTCGATTTGTTTGCCGACTGTCATAAGCGGATTGAGCGCTGTAAGAGGTTCTTGGAAAATCATGCCGATGTTTGATCCGCGTACCTTGTTTATCTCTGCGGCTGACATAGTTAGTAAATCCTTATCTTTATAGTTAACCTGCCCTTGTAATTTTGTATTTGCTTCATTATGAAGTCGCATAATTGAAAGGGCAAGTGCACTTTTTCCGCAACCTGATTCACCAACTATCGCGACAATTTCATTTTCATGGACAGTTAACGAAACATCATCTACTGCTGCATGATATTGATCTTGTATGCGAAAAGAAGTCTGTAAGTTTTCAATGCGAAGAAGTGGATTCTTCATGGCTATCCCTCCATCTTTTCAGAAAAGACTAAATATTTTGTATGTTGTTGTTATTTTAATATAAATTGACAATGTTTGACAAGTATAAGTTGAGAAAATATTCAAAAATCTTTTTATATAGAGATTGAATGCTGTTATATAAGGGATTGAAGTTGTTTGAAAACGCTAACATATAATGAGAGGAGGATAAATCTTTTGTAAGAAAAAAGATTTATATGTAGAAAAAAGAGAGGTGTTCTGGAAAGAACAACCTCTCTTTTTTTGATAAGAATAATATTAGTACTTAAGCTTGTTTTTGTTTTGCAGATCCTGTGTTTAAAGTAAGAGCAAGGAAGAACATTGCAAGTACACAAGATACAAGTAATAAGATGAACCCGCCATTCCATCCGAATGCATCAACGATAAAGCCCATAGCTGCGCTAGCAAAAGTAGCTCCACCTAGGTAACCGAAGAAACCAGTTAAACCAGCGGCAGTTCCAGCAGCTTTTTTTGGTGCTAAGTCTAATGCGTGTAGACCGATTAACATAACAGGTCCGTAAATTAAAAATCCAATCGCGACAAGTGCGATACTATCAACCATTGGATTACCAGGAGGGTTTAGCCAATAAACAAGAACGGCGATAAATACACCAACCATAAATAAAATACCAGCAGGTGCGCGGCGTCCTTTAAACAGTTTATCACTCATCCATCCGCAAAGAAGTGTACCTGGAATACCAGCCCATTCGTATAGAGCGTAAGCTGTACGAGAGCTACTATGTGTGAAACTTTTTTCCTCTACTAAATAAGTAGGAGCCCAGTCTACAACGCCGTAACGTACGAAATAAACGAAAACGTTCGCGATAGCGATGTACCATAAAAATTTATTGTTTAGTACGTATTTAAATAAAATTTCTTTTACTGAAAGTTCGCGTTCGCGATCTTTTACTTTTTCATCTGATGGATATTCTCCAGTATGTTCTTCAATAGAAGGTAATCCGCAAGATTGAGGTGTATCTCTCATCGTAATTAATACATAAATACCAACTAAAATTGAAAGAATACCTGGGAAGTAAAAAATACTCTTCCAGTCATTTGCGAAGAAGTATAAGCCTAATGTCACAAGAGAAGGCATAAGTGCGCCACCGACATTATGAGCAACGTTCCAAATAGACATTTTTGTACCACGTTCACTAATAGAGAACCAGTGAACCATTGTACGACCACAAGGAGGCCATCCCATACCTTGTACCCATCCATTTAAAAACTGAAGGACAAACATAAGTATAATGCTCGTTGTAATAAACGAAAATGAGCCGAAAATAATATTAATGATACCTGATAAAAATAGCCCAGCTGCTAAAAAGTAGCGAGGATTACAACGGTCGGATACGATACCCATAAGAAATTTACTTAATCCGTAAGCGATAGATACTGCTGAAAGGATAACCCCAAGTTCCCCTTTACTAAAGCCTTGTTCGATTAAGTATGGCATTGCTAGTGAAAAGTTTTTTCGAACAAAGTAGTAACCTGCATAGCCGATGAAGATACCCAAGAATACTTGTAAACGTAATTTACGGTATTCGCTATCAACACGATCAGCTGGTAAGCGTTCCGCGTGGGGCGCAGGTTTAAATAATTGTGTGAAAAACATAAAATGAAAATCCTCCCCTAATGAATTCGAAATGTTGTAAGTCAAAGAGAATATAAAAAGGCCATGAAATATAAAAAAGTTTCCTTTTTTATGATTCATAGCCGTATACTCCGATTCTCCGTGACTGTCAATATTAACTTCGTCGAAAATTATACAACTTTGTGACAAAAATGTAAACGTTTTTATAAATAAAAAGTGTTGACGGATTTTATTCGTGGTATTAATATTTAAATACGTTAAATATTTTATTGCTTAAATAAGAGGTGGATAACATGCCAAATGATATGACGCATATCGATAAAATTCAAGCTCTTGCCTTTTCAATTGGAAAGAAAATGCAGACGGAGTTATTAGAACAAATGCAAGCAACAGGACTTACACCACCGCAGTTTTATATTTTAAAGATTTTAGATCATTACGGTGCTTCAAGAGCGACAAAATTAGCAAAAAAGATGTATGTAAAGCCTAGTGCAATTACAGTGATGATTGATCGCCTAATTGACCAAGAGCTTGTAGAACGCTATCACGACAAAGATGACCGCCGTGTTGTCATCATTGAGTTAACAAAAAAGGGGAAAGCAAGAGTAGAAGAGGCAATGACTGCTCGTAATGAGCATATTGCAAAATATTTCTCACATTTAGAATTACAAGAAAGAGAAGATTTGTTACGCCTCTTTGAGAAGTTAGAAACAATTATTTGCGGGACACAAGAGAAAAAAGAGAATAACTAAGAGGAATTGAGGAGATTACATGGAGCAACAAGAAAACATAAATAGAAAGTTGCTGTTAATCGGTTTAATAATCGCGATGCTATTTGCTGCATTAGATGGAACAATCGTTGGTACAGCAATGCCGCGTATCGTCGGTGAACTAGGCGGATTAAGCTTAATGACGTGGTTAACAACAGCTTATATGTTAACATCAACGACAGTTGTACCAATTGCAGGTAAATTAGCGGATTTACTTGGACGTCGTAACGTATATATTACAGGGCTAGTTATCTTTATGGTTGGTTCGGCGTTATGTGGTATGGCAAATGGTATGACAGAATTAATTATTTTCCGTGGTATTCAAGGTCTTGGTGGCGGTATTATGATGCCAATGGCTATGATTATTATCGGAGATATGTTCACGGGAAAAGAACGTGCGAAATGGCAAGGTATTTTTGGTGCGTTATACGGTATTGCTTCTGTAATTGGACCACAAGTTGGTGGTTGGATTGTAGACGCAGTGAACTGGAGATGGGTATTCTACATTAACTTACCAGTTGGTATTTTAGCAACAATCTTTATTGCAATGGGATTAAAATCACATAAACAAACAGGACCGATTAAAATTGATATTGCTGGAATATTTACGATGATTCTCGGTGTTGTAAGTTTATTACTTGCATTAACATTTGGTGGGAAAGATTACCCATGGGATTCTTGGCAAATTATCGGGTTGTTTGCATTAGCTCTAATTGGTATTGTTAGCTTTATTATCGTTGAAACGAAAGCAGAAGAACCGATTTTACCGATGCATTTCTTTAAAAATCGTACATTTACATTACTAAATGCGATTGGATTCTTTATGAGTATCGGAATGTTCGGTGCGATTATGTTCGTACCATTCTTTATGCAAGGAATTGTAGGAGTAAGTGCTGCTGAATCAGGAACAATTATGACGCCGATGATGATTACAATGATTGTGATGAGTATTATCGGTGGGCAACTTGTATTAAAAGTTGGTGTAAAACCACAAATTATTACAGGAATGCTTATAATGGCTGGAGGATTCTGGTTATTAACAACGATGGATATGCACACAACTAAATTAACTGCAACGTCTTATATGATGGTTATCGGTTTAGGCATGGGTCTTGTAATGCCAACGTTAACATTAGCGTTACAAGAAAGCTTCCCGAAAAAAGACCTTGGTGTCGTAACATCATCAAGTCAGTTCTTCCGTCAAATCGGTGGAACATTTGGTATTACAATTTTAGGATCGATTATGAATAACACTTCAGGTACAACATTAACAAAGAATTTAGTACCTGTATTAGATACATTCCCGAAAGAAGCGGGACAAATGGTAACGAAATTTAAAGATATGATTCATACAGACCCACAAGGTTTATATTCGATGTTATTTAGTCCAGAGGCATTAAAACAAATGCCAGAAGCTTTCGCTAACAGCATTGTACCAATTTTGAAAAACTCTTTAGTAGACTCACTTCATACTGTATTCTTAACAGGATTAGTATTTATCGTAGTAGGCGCTATCTTTACGATTTTCTTACAGAAGATTAAACTGTCAGATCGTAAAAAAGAGGCTGAAGAGCCAGCTACAGAGGAAAAAGAACAAACTGTATCCTATTCGTAATGAAAAAGCATCGCCTTATGGCGGTGCTTTTTTGAGTATAACCTTAAAAGCTTTTTCGTGAGAAATGATTGACGTATTTATAGAAATAAGTTATATTATTTTCTGTAAACGGTTACATGAAATGGAGAGGGAAGATAATGAGTACGATTAAAGACGTTGCAAAATTAGCGGGAGTATCTGTTGCGACCGTTTCCAGAGTGTTAAATAAAAATGGATATGTTCATGAAGATACATTAAAGAAAGTAGAGCGAGCGATTGAGATGCTAGATTATAAACCTAGTACAGTAGCGCGTTCACTGTATAATAAAAAATCTCGTTTAATTGGTTTAGTTGTTCCAAATATCGTGAATCCATTCTTTCCAGAAGTTGCACGTGCCGTAGAAGATGTAGCGCATAAGCAAGGATACACAGTTGTCCTTTGTAATTCTGATGAGAGTTTAGAGAAAGAAAAGCAATATATTGATGTACTCAGGCAAAATAATGTGGATGGATTTATTGTAGCAACAAATCCACAAAATAGTGTTAATTACATGAAGTTGTCTGTTCCAGTTGTTGCAATTGACCGTATGTTTAATGAGCGTATTCCTACTGTATATGCAGATAATTATGCAGGGAGTCAGGCAGCGACAAAGTTATTAATAGATAAAGGCTGTAAACATATTGCGCATATTCGCGGACCGCGTGACGTAAGCACGGCTAATGAACGTTTTGAAGGTTTTGTAGACGTTATTACGCAACGTAATCTTTCTTATATGATTGCAGAGAGTACATTTGATCCAGCTAATAGTGAGCGTGTAGCGGTGGAATTATTAGAAGAATACCCACATATTGATGGAATTGTTGCTGGAAATGATTTAATTGCAATAGGTATTGTAAAGGCTGCACTTCAAAAGGGGATTTCTATTCCAGATGATTTACAAATTATCGGATTCGATGGAATTTCTTTAACAGAAATGATGTATCCATCTATTACAACTGTTGCACAGCCAATTTATGAAATGGGGAAAATTGCAACAGAGTTGTTGTTAGAGCAGATGGAAGGAAACGTATTAAAAGAGAAACACTATCGTTTACCGATTGAAATTATAGAACGAAATACAACGAAGTAAGGAGATGAAACAGATGCCAAATATTGCAGTAGTAGGTAGTATTTCAATGGACTTAGTGGCTGTTTCAAAAAAACGTCCAAAAGCAGGAGAAACAGTAATTGGTGAAGCATTTCATACAATCCCAGGAGGGAAAGGAGCCAACCAAGCGGTTGCTGCAGCTAGATTAGGCGCAAATGTAGCGATGGTTGGAGCGGTAGGAAATGATAATTATGGAACTGTAGTTAGGAACAATTTAGAGAACGAACGCGTTTTTATCGACTATGTGGTACCGGTTACAGATACGGCGACAGGAATTGCTCATATCGTTTTAGCAGAAGAAGATAACAGTATTGTTGTCGTGCAAGGGGCGAATGCTCTTGTAAATGAGTCGGTTGTAGATCGTTCAAAAGATCTTCTTATAAAAGCAGATATGGTTGTTCTTCAACTAGAGATTCCACTTGAAACAGTAAAATATGTATTGGCTATTTGTGAGGCGCATAATATTCCAGTTATGTTAAATCCAGCACCAGCACAAGTGTTATCAGAAGATATTTTAGAAAAGGCAACTTATATTACGCCCAATGAACATGAGTGCCGCATCGTATTAGATGATTTTACATCACCAATTGAAGATTTACTGGCTAAATATCCAAATAAACTATTGATGACAGAAGGTTCTAAAGGTGTTCGTTTCCATAATGGTACGGAGATTGTACATGTTCCTAGCATTGCTGTTGATGTAGTAGATACGACTGGAGCTGGTGATACATTCAATGGTGCATTAGCAGTTGCACTTTCTGAAGGAGAAATACTTCAAAAAGCAATTCGTTTTGCGAATATTGCTGGTGGTCTTTCTGTAACGAAACTTGGAGCGCAAGGCGGTATGCCAACGAGAGATAAAGTACGTGAAGTGCAGGTGATTGTTGGATGAAAAAGCACGGTGTATTAAACAGTGAGATTGCATCAGTCCTTGCTTCACTTGGGCATACAGATACAATTGTAATCGCAGACTGCGGGTTACCAATTCCTGACGGAGTAAAACGAATTGATTTAGCAGTTGAGATTGGAAAACCTAGCTTTTTAGATGTATTGCAAGTAGTAGCTGATGATATGGCAATTGAAAAAGTAACGTTAGCAGAAGAAGTCATTAACAATAATACGGAAGTAAATAAAGAGATTGAGCTGAAATTAATAGAACCAGCATTTGAATATGTATCGCATGAACAATTTAAAGAGCATACGAAGAAAGCGAAGGCGATTATTCGTACAGGAGAGGCTACGCCTTATGCCAATGTAATTTTACATGCAGGCGTGATTTTTTAATAAAGGGAAGTGATGGGAATGCGTATTGAAATGAAAAATATTTCAAAGGCGTTCAATGGTAATCCTGTTTTGAAGAATGCACAGTTTATGATTGAAACAGGGGAAGTCCATGCATTGATGGGGGAAAATGGAGCGGGCAAATCAACGCTCATGAAAATTTTAACAGGTGTATACAAAAAAGATGGTGGAACAATCACGATTGATGGACAAGAACGTACTTTTAAAAATGCGAAAGAAGCTGAAGAGTACGGTATTGCATTTATACATCAAGAATTGAACATATTATCAAATTTAACAGTAGCTGAAAATATGTTTCTCGGTAAAGAGTTAATGTATGGGAAGACAGGTATTTTACGTACGCGTCAAATGAACGCGATTGCGCAGCAGCAACTAGCGGAGTTAGGGTTACATGTAAAAGGTGCTATGTTGGCAGGGGAGTTATCGGTTGGACAACAGCAAATTATCGAAATTGCGAAAGCGTTAATGACAAACGCAAGCGTTATTATTATGGATGAACCGACAGCTGCATTAACAGATCGTGAAATTGAGACGTTGTTTACTGTCATTAATAAATTACGTAAAGAAGGCGTTTCGTTCGTTTATATCTCACACCGAATGGAAGAAATCTTTTCAATATGTGATGCCATTACGATTTTACGTGATGGGGAATACGTAGGAAAGAGATTAATTCCGGAAACATCATTTGATGAAGTAGTGAGTATGATGGTGGGGCGCAGCATTGGTGAACGTTACCCAGAGCGAAATAGTCAAATTGGTGATATCATTTTCGAGATGCGTAATGGAACGAAAAAAGGGAAGTTTGAAAATGTTTCGTTTCAAGTGAGAAAAGGTGAAATCCTTGGTGTTGCTGGCTTGATGGGAGCTGGCCGTACAGATATTATGAAAGCAATATTTGGATACGAACCGTTAGATTCTGGTCAAATCTTCATAAATGGACAAGAAGTAAAGATTGATAGTCCGATAGATGCGATTAGACAAAGAATAGCTTTCATTACAGAGGATAGAAAATCTGAGGGGTTAGTGTTAGATTTCTCAATTCGAGAAAATTTAGCTTTACCGAATTTAGAAAGTCTTTCAAAGGGAAGTGTCCTTAGTAACGAACTAGAACAACAGTTTACAGCGGATATGATGAAGCTACTTAATGTGAAAGCATCTAGTGGAGAGCAAGCAGTGAAATCTCTTTCTGGTGGAAATCAGCAAAAGGTTGTTATTGCAAAATGGCTAGGTATCCACCCGCAGTTACTCATTTTAGATGAGCCAACAAGGGGTGTAGATGTTGGCGCGAAAAAAGAAATTTACTCTATTATGAATAAGCTTACCGAGCAAGGAGATGCCGTTATTATGGTATCATCTGAGCTTCCAGAAGTTTTAGGAATGAGTGATCGCGTTCTAGTCATTCATGAAGGAAAAGTCGGCGGCATTTTAGAGAAAGGTGAGGCATCACAAGAGTCTATTATGGCACTAGCTACAGGGGGAGAGTAAGGATGGCTAAGAAGGGGAATGTATTACAACAACTCGGTTCTTTAATTGGTTTAGTATTAATTATCGTCGTAATTACAGCTTTAAATCCAGCATTTATTGAAATTCCAAATTTATTTAATATACTGCGTCAAGTATCGATTAATGCGCTTATTGCATTCGGAATGACCTTTGTAATTTTAACAGGGGGTATTGACTTATCGGTAGGTTCTATTTTAGCATTATCAAGTGCACTTGTTGCTGGAATGATGGCAAGTGGCATGGACCCGTTTCTTGCAATGGCAGTTGGATTATTGGCTGGTCTTGTAATGGGAATTGTAAACGGTATCATCATAGCGAAGGGAAAAGTAGCTCCGTTTATTGCGACTTTAGCAACAATGACTATTTTTCGTGGGTTGACGCTTGTTTATATGGACGGACGTCCGATCACTGGTCTTGGTGATCATTTAATGTTCCAAATGTTTGGACGCGGTTATTTTCTCGGTATTCCGGTACCAGCTGTTACCATGATGATCGCTTTCGCAGTACTGTACTTCATTTTGAAGAAAACGACATTTGGTCGCCGTACATTTGCAATTGGTGGAAATGAAGAAGCAGCAGCACTATCAGGTATTAATGTTACGAGAATTAAAGTAATGATTTATGGTCTTTCCGGAATTTTGGCAGCGCTTGCAGGTATTGTCTTAACATCACGACTAGATTCTGCACAGCCAACTGCAGGTACTTCTTACGAATTAGATGCAATTGCAGCAGTTGTATTAGGTGGAACAAGTCTTTCAGGGGGAAGAGGATGGATCGTTGGTACATTCATTGGTGTATTAATTATCGGTGTACTAAATAACGGTTTAAATTTATTAGGCGTATCTTCTTTCTTCCAACAAGTTGTAAAAGGACTTGTAATCTTACTAGCTGTATTAATTGATCGCCGAAAAGAAGCGTAATGGAGGGACAGTTCATGAAGAAATGGTTACTTATACTCGTTGCATGTATTATGGTCATTACTGCTGGTTGTTCAATGGAACCACCAGAATGGGCAAAGGATTCTAGCGATAAAGGTCGAAATAAAACTATTAAAGTTGGATTCTCTGTTTCAACTTTAAACAATCCCTTTTTTGTGACTTTGAAAAAAGGGGCAGAAAAGAAAGCGAAAGAAAGCGGCATTGAATTGATTGCTGTTGATGCGCAAAATGATGCAGCAAAGCAAACAAATGATGTTGAAGATTTAATTCAAAAAGGTGTCGATGTAGTTGTTATTAATCCAACTGATTCAGATGCTGTTGCTTCAGCAGTAAGTGCGGCAAATGCAGCAAATGTCCCTGTTATTACAGTAGACCGCGTTGCAAATTCAGGTAAAGTTGTTTCTCACATTGCCTCTAATAACATTGAAGGTGGTCAAATGGCTAGTGATTACATTCGTGAATTAGTTGGCGGGGGAGCAAATGTTGCTGAATTAGAAGGAATCCCTGGCTCTTCTGCTGCTCGTGAGCGCGGGAAAGGATTCCATAACGTAGCGGATAAGTCTTTAAAAGTAGTTGCAAAACAAGCAGCTGATTTTGATAGAGCAAAAGGATTATCTGTTATGGAAAACATTTTGCAAGCAAATGGTGATATTAAAGCCGTGTTTGCGCATAACGATGAAATGGCATTAGGGGCACTTGAAGCATTGAAGTCTGCTGGAAAAACGGATGTAGTCGTTGTTGGATTTGATGCAACAGAAGACGCTGTAAAAGCGGTTAAAGATGGGCGTATGGCTGCAACAGTTGCTCAAAAACCGGAATTAATCGGGGAGAAGGCGATGCAAACAGCAAAAGAGATCACACAAGGTAAAAAAGTGGACAAATCTATTCCGATTGAATTAGAGCTTATTAAGAAAAATAAATAAATATAAAATGAAAATTAGGAAGGAAGAATAACAAATGAAATTCTTTATTGACACAGCAAACATTAACGAAATTAAAGAGGCAAATGCATTAGGCGTAGTAGCTGGAGTAACGACAAACCCATCACTTGTAGCAAAAGAAGGCGTAGATTTCCATGAGCGTATTCGTGAAATTTGCAGCTTTATAGAAGGACCTGTAAGCGCAGAAGTAATTAGCTTAGAAGCTGATAAAATGATTGAAGAAGGGAAAGAATTAGCGAAGATTGCTCCAAACGTTGTTGTAAAAGTACCAATGACAACGGAAGGTTTAAAAGCAGTAAAAGCATTCTCTGATTTAGGAATTCGTACAAACGTTACATTAGTATTCTCAGCAGTGCAAGCATTGCTTGCAGCTCGCGCTGGTGCAACATACGTTTCACCATTCTTAGGTCGCTTAGACGATATCGGTCATAACGGTATGGACTTAATCCGCCAAATCGCAGAAATCTTTGCAATTCACGGCATTGAAACAGAAATCATCGCAGCATCTGTACGTCACAGTGTTCACGTAACTGACGCAGCATTAAACGGTGCACATATTGCAACAATCCCAGCAAACGTAATTGCTTCATTAGTAAAGCACCCATTAACAGATCAAGGAATTGAGAAATTCTTAGCTGATTGGGAAAAAACACAAGAGAAATAATAGAAAATCAAGAATCCTAGTTTAATTGACTAGGATTCTTTTTTTATTTAAAAGAATTTTCATGCAATTTTGCATATTGTCTTTTAAATTTGTTATATAAGCTATTTAATATATATCAAATCACTTTTTATTTTTCATATTTCGACATAAAACGGTAGAAGTTCTGACCAGAAAACTGGAGGACATGATTCTATAACAGAAAGATTAACGTTTATAGAATTATGCCTTTTTATATAGGGAGGAGTAAACAGAGATTTCGACAAAAACGCACCGATTTATCTGAATTTTAAGTTTTATATATAAAAGGAGAGAAATAGAATGAGAAGAAAAGCGCCATTTAAAGTGTTATCATCATTAGCAATTACTGCAATTATCGGATGCACGTCTGTAATGAGTACTCCGCTAGTGTATGCAGAAACGTCAGTAAAAGAGAAAGACAATGTATCTACAACACCAATTGATTACAATTTAATTCAAGAAGATCGTTTAGCGGAAGCGCTGAAGGAAAGAGGAGCAATAAATCCAGCATCTTCTAAAGAAGAGACGAAAAAGGCTGTAGAAAAGTATATTGAAAAGAAACAAGGAGATCAGGCAAATAAAGAAATTCTTCCAGCGGATACTGCTAAAGAGGCATCTGATTTTGTGAAAAAAGTAAAAGAGAAGAAAATGGAAGAAAAGGAGAAAGTAAAGAAACCTGAAAAAAATGTTAGTCCTGAGCAAAAACCTGAACCAAATAAAAAGCAATTGAATGGACAAGTTCCAACTTCTAAAGCAAAACAAGCTCCGTATAAGGGATCTGTTCGAACAGATAAAGTATTAGTATTACTCGTTGAATTTAGTGATTATAAACATAATAATATTGATCAAACGCCAGGGTATATGTATTCGAATGACTTTAGTAGAGAGCATTATCAAAAAATGTTATTTGGTAATGAACCGTACACATTATTTGATGGTTCGAAAGTAAAAACGTTTAAACAATATTATGAAGAGCAGTCTGGCGGTAGTTATACGACGGATGGATATGTAACGGAGTGGCTAACTGTTCCAGGGAAAGCGGCTGACTACGGTGCTGATGGTAGTAGTGGACACGATAATAAAGGTCCAAAAGGTGCACGTGATTTAGTGAAAGAAGCTTTACATGCAGCTGCTGAGAAGGGATTAGATTTATCTCAATTTGATCAATTTGATAGATATGACACGAATGGTGACGGGAATCAAAATGAACCTGACGGTGTAATTGATCATTTAATGGTAATCCATGCTGGTGTTGGTCAAGAAGCTGGTGGCGGTAAATTAGGTGATGATGCAATTTGGTCACATCGTTCAAAATTAGCAATAGATCCAGTAGCGGTTGAAGGTACAAAATCAAAGGTAGATTACTTTGGTGGAAAAGTAGCGGCGCATGATTACACAATTGAACCAGAAGATGGAGCAGTAGGTGTATTTGCGCATGAATTTGGACATGACCTTGGCTTACCAGATGAATATGACACGAAATATACTGGAACAGGTTCACCTGTTGAAGCTTGGTCATTAATGAGTGGAGGTAGTTGGACAGGGAAAATTGCAGGAACAGAGCCAACTAGTTTCTCACCACAAAATAAAGACTTCTTACAAAAGAATATGGGCGGCAACTGGGCAAAAATTTTAGAAGTAGATTACGATAAAATTAAGCGTGGTGTAGGAGTTCCTACATATATTGATCAAAGTGTTACGAAATCAAATCGTCCAGGCATTGTACGTGTTAACTTACCAGGTAAGAGTGTTGAAACGATTAAGCCGGAGTTTGGAAAGCATGCATATTACAGTACAAGAGGAGATGATATGCATACAACACTAGAAACACCATTCTTTGATTTAACAAAAGGAACAAATGCAAAATTCGATTATAAAGCAAATTATGAGTTAGAAGCAGAGTGCGATTTTGTCGAAGTACATGCAATAACAGAAGATGGAACGAAAACATTAATTGATAGACTTGGAGAAAAAGTAGTCCAAGGAGATAAAGATACAACAGATGGGAAATGGATTGATAAATCATATGATTTAAGTCAATTTAAAGGGAAAAAAGTGAGGCTGCAATTCGATTATATTACAGATCCAGCTGTAACATATAAAGGTTTCGCGATGGATAATGTAAATGTAACTGTTGATGGACAAGTTGTATTTTCTGATGATGCAGAAGGACAGTCTAAAATGAATGTAAATGGTTTTGTTGTTTCTGATGGGACAGAGAAGAAAGCTCATTATTACTACTTAGAGTGGAGAAACTATGCGGGATCAGATAATGGATTAAAAGCAGGAAAAGGCCCTGTGTATAATACAGGTCTTGTCGTTTGGTATGCAGATGATAGCTTCAAAGATAACTGGGTTGGGGCGCATCCAGGTGAAGGGTTCCTTGGCGTAGTAGATTCTCATCCAGAGGCATTTGTTGGCAATTTAAACGGGAAACCAACTTACGGTAATACAGGTATGCAAATTGCAGACGCTGCATTTTCATTTGATCAAACACCAGCATGGAGTGCAAATTCATTAACACGTGGACAGTTTAACTATTCTGGATTACAAGGTGTTACAACTTTCGATGATTCAAAAGTATATAGTAACAAACAAATTGTAGACGCAGGAAGAAAAGTTCCAAACCTTGGACTTAAATTCCAAGTTGTTGGACAGGCAGAGGATAAATCGGCAGGCGCTGTTTGGATTAAACGTTAATAACATAAAAGCACATTCTTCCTATGAAGAATGTGCTTTTCAATTTGTACAGTAAGTTATTATTTTAGCTTATGTAATACAAGTGTCTGTTCATATGTAGTGTATCAAATTATGTGGGGAAAGGAAATATTTCCGAGGAAATTGTCGAAGTATCGTTGGTATTTATACACTTTTTTTGTAAAAGAAGAAATGTAGTATTGTCTTTATACATAAGTTTATTTACAGTATTACTTGGTTATATGCAAAAGTAATATATATTAGGCGAAAAAAAGACAATGATGGAGTTATCCCATCATTGTCTTTTTTACTTTGCTTTTTGCTTTACTTTTTACTTTGCTTCTTACATAAATCATTCCAGCGAATGTTAATAAGAATGCAGTTCCGATAACGAAGCTGACGCTAGGGGATGCCCCGATTGCACCAACTGTAAAGGATCCAGCAACAACTCCTAATGAGAAGAAAGCATAAAACAATCCGAATGCTTTTCCGCGCTTATCATCTGTCGTATTTTCAACAAGTAATGCATTTATTGATGGGAACAGGATAGCGAATCCAATGCCATAAATCATCATAACGATAAAGAGCATACCTTTTGTTGCGAATAATCCAAGTAAAGATAACGCGAATGCCATTACTGCAATACCAATTAGCATGAGTTTTGAACGATTAAATCGATCGTAAATACGATTTGTTGGCAGCAAGAAGAAGAGGATAGCAGTAATTCCGAATACACTTAACATCATACCTGTTGTAGATGCTTTAAGTGCTAATGCCTCAACTTTCACTGGTAGCATATACGTGACAATTCCTTGTGAAAACATTAGCGTGAAAGCACCAATATATGCTTGTAATAAAGGTTCTGATTTCAATAGTTCAATCATATCTTCTTTGTTCATCATTTGTGTTCTTGAAGTATCTTTTCTTGATACGTTATTTGGTAAGAAGAATAGAGATACGATTGTACCAAGGACCATTAAAATAGAAATGGTAATGAACACCCACTCTATACCAGCAGTTGCTTTCATAATTCCACTGAACGCCGGTCCTACGATTGCCGCTGTTCCAACAGCAGCACCAGATAGAGCCATTGCCTTACCTTGTCTTGCTGCATTTGTTTGTTTTGATAAAAACGTAAAGGCAGCAGGAATTAAAAATCCGTCACTAAAGCCGTGCATAAAGCGAACAACTAATAGTTGTTCACCACTTTGAACAACGGTGTATAACAAGACTATGAAACTTGTAAGTCCCATGCTTATATAAAGTATTTTTTTTGCACCAAATTTATCGACAGCAGCGCCAGCAATAATATTACCGATCATATTAGCGAATGAGTACATACCGACAACTAGTCCAATAATAAGAGGAGATCCTCCCAGACTTTGAGCGAACGTACTCATAATAGGTAATTGTGAAAATGTATCTAGAAACGCTACGATAACAATAAAGTAAATAAAATATTTCAAGCGATATTCACCTCTCCTATGCTATTATGGCATAATGCTAATTTCAACCGCAATGAAATTAGCATTAACAGATGTGGGAAAAAGTACAAAGTGACAAAATATTGAACGTTATTTGTTAAAATTTAGTGGAAATGAGATTGTTTTTTTGAAATATATGGATGAAAGTATTATAATAGATTTGTAAACTTCACCAGGTTAAGTATATACGTAGAGAGGGATGTATAAAATGAAAGCACTACTTTGGCATAATCAACGTGATGTACGAGTAGAAGAAGTACCAGAACCAACTGTAAGACCAGGAGCAGTTAAGATTAAAGTTAAATGGTGTGGTATCTGCGGAACAGACTTGCATGAATATTTAGCAGGACCTATTTTTATTCCAACAGAAGAGCACCCATTAACACACGTAAAAGCACCGGTTATTTTAGGTCATGAGTTTAGTGGTGAGGTAGTTGAAATCGGTGAAGGCGTTACTTCTCATAAGGTGGGAGATCGCGTCGTTGTAGAACCTATTTATTCTTGTGGTAAATGTGAAGCTTGTAAACATGGACATTACAATGTTTGTGAACAACTTGTTTTCCACGGTCTAGGCGGAGAAGGCGGCGGTTTCTCTGAATATACAGTAGTACCAGAAGATATGGTTCACCATATTCCTGATGAAATGACGTATGAACAAGGTGCACTTGTAGAACCAGCAGCAGTAGCCGTTCATGCAGTACGTCAAAGTAAATTAAAAGAAGGGGAAGCTGTAGCAGTATTTGGTTGTGGTCCAATTGGACTTCTTGTCATTCAAGCAGCTAAAGCAGCAGGAGCAACTCCTGTTATTGCAGTAGAACTTTCTAAAGAACGTCAAGAGTTAGCAAAATTAGCAGGTGCGGATTACGTATTAAATCCAGCTACTCAAGATGTACTAGCAGAAATTCGTAATTTAACAAATGGTTTAGGTGTAAATGTGAGCTTTGAAGTAACAGGTGTTGAAGTAGTACTTCGTCAAGCAATTGAAAGTACAAGCTTTGAAGGACAAACTGTAATTGTTAGTGTATGGGAAAAAGACGCAACAATTACGCCAAACAACCTTGTACTAAAAGAAAAAGAAGTTATCGGTATTCTTGGATATCGTCATATCTTCCCAGCTGTTATTAAATTAATTAGCTCTGGCCAAATTCAAGCAGAGAAATTAATTACGAAAAAAATCACAGTAGATCAAGTTGTTGAAGAAGGATTTGAAGCACTTGTAAAAGATAAAACACAAGTGAAAATTCTTGTTTCACCTAAATAATAGAGAATAGTAAAAAGTAGCCCTTTTCTAGAAATAGAAGAGGGCTACTTTTTTTCTATACAGAAAGGTGATAGACTTTCCTTTAACTACAGGTATTTTGTTTGGAAGGGGAAGTCGAATGCTTTCATTTATGTTGACATTAAAACGGATGCTAAAAGCTTGTTTACGAGCGTGGAAAGATAAAGAATTTCAAGTATTATTCGTATTAACATTCTTAACATTAACATCCGGTACGATTTTTTATAGTACAGTTGAAGGATTACGTCCTCTTGACGCTTTATATTTTAGTGTGGTCACGTTGACGACTGTAGGTGATGGGAATTTTAGTCCACAAACGGATTTCGGAAAGGTATTTACAATCTTATACATATTTATTGGGATTGGACTAGTATTTGGATTTATTCATAAGTTGGCAGTTAATGTACAACTGCCAAGTATATTATCAAGTAGAAAAAAAGAGTAAAGCATGTGGATGCTTTACTCTTTTTTTACATTAGTTTAGACAATCATTTGTAGTAGCTTAATAATACTTTATTACAATATAAGTGCATTCATTCATTATATTCACTATGTATAAAGTTATAATGATATGAAAATTTGCATATTTTAATTTATTGATAGAAATTTCATGAAAGGTGGGATATTCTAGTCATAGGTTAACCGGACGACATCATAGGATCCTAACAAAAAGTTTACAATAATTCAATTATAAAATGGAGGATTTCAGATGAAAAAGAAAGTACTTGCTTTAGCAGCAGCTATTACATTAGTAGCGCCGTTACAAAGTGTTGCATTTGCTCATGAAAATGATGGGGGAAGTAAAATAAAAATAGTTCACCGTTGGTCTGCTGAAGATAAACATAAAGAAGGTGTAAACTCTCATTTATGGATTGTAAACCGTGCGATTGATATTATGTCTCGCAATACAACACTTGTAAAACAAGATCGAGTTGCACAAGTAAACGAATGGCGTACGGAATTAGAAAATGGTATTTATGCTGCTGACTATGAAAATCCTTATTATGATAATAGCACATTTGCTTCACATTTCTATGATCCAGACAATGGAAAAACATATATTCCATTTGCAAAGCAGGCAAAAGAAACTGGAGCTAAATATTTTGAATTAGCTGGTGAATCATATAAAAATAAAGATATGAAACAAGCATTCTTCTATTTAGGATTATCTCTTCATTATTTAGGAGATGTAAACCAACCGATGCATGCGGCAAACTTTACAAATCTTTCGTACCCACAAGGATTCCATTCTAAATATGAAAACTTTGTAGATATGATAAAAGATAATTATAAAGTAACGGATGGAAATGGGTATTGGAACTGGAAAGGTACAAATCCAGAAGAGTGGATTCATGGCGCGGCAGTAGCAGCGAAACAAGATTACGCTGGCATTGTAAATGATAATACGAAAGATTGGTTCGTAAAAGCAGCTGTATCACAAGAATATGCAGATAAATGGCGCGCTGAAGTTACACCAATGACAGGTAAGCGATTAATGGATGCACAACGTGTTACTGCTGGATACATTCAGCTTTGGTTTGATACGTACGGAGATCGTTAAGTATTTAAAAAAGGTCAAATCTCACAATAGAGTATTTGGCCTTTTTATTACTATACAAATGGAGGTATGAAACGTGAAAGGTAAATTCCTAAAAAGTATACTGAGCGTTGGAATCGGTCTAGCGGCTTTATATAGTGGATCCTCAGCTCAAGCGGAAGTGTCTACAAATAAAAATGATACATTAAAAGTGATGACACATAATGTGTACATGTTATCAACAAACTTATATCCGAACTGGGGACAAAGTGAGCGTGCTGATTTAATTGGATCGGCAGATTATATAAAGAATCAAGACGTTATTATATTAAATGAAGTGTTTGATAATAGCGCATCAGATCGTTTGTTAGGGAATTTGAAGAAAGAATATCCAAATCAAACAGCGGTATTAGGTCGTAGTAACGGAAATGAATGGGATAAAACGTTAGGTAGCTATTCATCTTCAACGCCTGAAGATGGAGGCGTTGCAATCGTGAGTAAATGGCCGATCGTTGAAAAGGTTCAATACGTATTTTCAAAAGGATGCGGACCAGATAATTTATCAAATAAAGGGTTTGTATACACGAAAATTAAGAAAAATGATCATTTCGTTCATGTGATTGGGACACACTTGCAGGCTGAAGATAGTATGTGCGGAAAAACTTCACCTGCATCTGTACGTACAAACCAGCTAAAAGAAATTCAAGATTTTATTAAAAATAAAAATATACCAAATGACGAGTACGTTCTATTTGGTGGTGATATGAACGTGAATAAAATAAATGCAGAGAACAATAGTGACTCAGAGTACGCATCCATGTTCAAAACATTGCACGCTTCTATTCCATCTTATACGGGACATACAGCAACTTGGGATGCGACGACAAACAGTATAGCAAAATATAATTTCCCTGATAGCCCTGCCGAGTATTTAGATTATATTATCGCAAGTAAGGACCATGCGAATCCGTCATTTATAGAGAATAAAGTATTACAACCGAAATCTCCACAGTGGACTGTTACATCATGGCTTAAAAAATATACATATAATGATTACTCTGACCATTATCCAGTAGAGGCAACTATTTCTATGAAATAGTCCTAAAAAAGTTTCTTCTTAATAGGAAGAAACTTTTTTATTTTGTAGAGGAAATTTCAACTTTCTTTCCAATATGTATAAGACATATTGAAAAGAGGAGAGAAAAATGTGGATCGAGGAATTTTTAAAGAGGTTCCATTACCGTGTGCATTTTTGGATGAAGTGGCTTTAGATAGAAATATTCAATCGATTATAGAATTAAGTGGGAATAAGAGGATTCGTATAGCGAGTAAATCGTTACGTTCTGTTCCGGTTATGCAAAAGATTTTATCTGCAAACGATTGTTTTCAAGGTATTATGTGTTTTTCACCTAGGGAAGTTTTGTTTTTAATTGAACAAGGATTCAATGATTTATTGCTCGGATATCCTGCTTATGATGATAGGGCGTTACATGAAATAAGTTTGCTAACAAAGCAAGGGCTCATTATAACTTGTATGGTGGATTGTGAAGATCATATTGTTTATTTAGAAAAAATTGCTGAGAAGTCTAAAGGATGTTTTCGTGTTTGCTTAGATATTGATATGAGTAGTCGTTTTTTTAAGCTTCATTTTGGGGTCAAAAGATCACCGGTAAAAGATGTGCAGGGTGCTTTGAAAATAGTAAAAAGATTGAAGGAATCATCATTTTTAATACTAGACGGTGTCATGGGATATGAAGCACAAATTGCTGGGGTAGGAGATCACATACCGAATCAACGAGTGAAAAGTAAAGTGATTTCGTACTTAAAGAAGAAATCGGTGTTAGAAGTTAAAGGAAGAAGAGGACATATCGTAAAAGAAATCCAAAAACTAGGTATTGAACTAAGGTTTGTAAATGGGGGAGGCACAGGAAGCATAAAAACAACTGAGAAAGATAATGCAGTTTCGGAGATTACAATAGGCTCTGCTTTTTATGCTCCGAAGCTATTTGATTATTATAAAGAGGTGCAATTTCATCCAGCTGTCGGATTTGCTTTACCAGTTGTGCGTAAACCAGCCCCGTTTATTTACACTTGTCTAGGTGGTGGATATATTGCCTCAGGCGCAATCGGGAAAGATAAAGAACCTGAGATTTGGAGGCCAAATGATGCCAAACTATTAGCTTTAGAAGGCGCTGGTGAAGTACAAACACCAATTTTTTATAACGGTGAGGAACGAGTAGAGATAGGAGATGCTATCTTGTTTCGTCATAGTAAAGCTGGAGAGTTATGTGAACGGTTTCCGTTTTTATATCGTGTGAAAGAAGGAGAGATTGTTGGGGAGTATTCAACATATCGGGGGGATGGCCAATGCTTTCTATAAAGGGACAGAAATGGAGAAATTGGACAGGGAATGTAGAAGGAACACCGCATTATACGATGTATCCAGAAAGTATACAAGATGTAGTAGAAGTTGTAGAGCTTGCACGAAAAGAAGGGAAGAAAATTCGCGTTGTCGGTTCAGGACACTCGTTTACCCCTCTTGTGCAGACGGAAGAAATTTTAATTTCTTTAGATGAATTGAAAGGTATTGTGAATATTGATGAAGAGAAGATGGTTGCCGAAGTATGGGCAGGAACAAAGCTACATGACTTAGGGAAGTTACTTGCAGAAAAAGGTTATGCGCAAGAAAATTTAGGGGATATTGATTCACAATCAATTGCAGGAGCGATTAGTACAGGGACTCATGGAACGGGTATTACCTTTGGAAGTTTATCAACACAAGTGATAGAGATTACTGCAGTTTTATCTACAGGTGAGAGTATAGTTTGTTCGGAAACTGAGAATGTGGAATATTGGAGAGGCTTTCAGTTATCGCTTGGAATGTTAGGTATCATTGTAAAAATAAAATTGAAGGTTATTCCAGCCTATTCACTTGTTTATAAAAGTGAAAAACAGTCATTATCTACTGTAATGAACAAGCTAGAAGAATATAAAAAAAATCGCCATTTTGAATTTTTCGTTTTTCCTTATTCAGATGAAGTACAAGTGAAATTTACAAATGAAACGACGGGTAAAAAAAGTGATTTGAAATGGCATAAACTCAAGGTAGAGTTGCTTGAAAATAAGATGTTCTCTTTGTTATCTAAAGGATGTAAATGGTTTCCTTCTATAAGTAAAGGAGTAAGTCGATTATCAGCTAAAGCTGTACCGAATACAAAAATAATTGGTCCGAGTTATGAAGTATTTGCTACATCTCGTGCAGTTCCATTTTATGAAATGGAGTATAGTGTTCCGTCAAAGTATATGCAGGTCGTTGTAGAAGAAATATCAAATCTTATTGAAAAGAAAAAGTATAAAGTACACTTTCCGATTGAATGTCGTTATGTGAAAAGTGATGATATATGGCTCAGTCCAGCATACGGAAGGGATTCAGCGTACATTGCTGTTCATATGTATAAAGGTATGAAGTATGCTGCTTATTTTGGTGAGGTGGAGAAAATTTTTCTAAAGTATGAAGGGCGCCCGCATTGGGGGAAAATGCATACGTTAACGTACGAAAAATTACAAAATATATATCCGGAAATGCATTCGTTTCTAAAGGTGAGAAAGTTACTAGATGAAGCAGAAGTGTTTTCAAATCCTTACACAGAAAAATTATTTACGATTATGAAAAAAAGCTGACAAAGTATTACTTGTCAGCTTTTTTTAGTATGATCGCATTTCTTGTGTGACTAATGTGCTCGTAAAATAGTAACTTATCACGACTAAATACATGTAATAAAACATGAATAATAAATAGACCGTTAATTACGAGTTGGAATAATAATATAACTACTAATACCAAAGGCTCTTTAAGATTTAAGATAGAGCTACTCGAAAGAATATAATTGATTCCACCTAAAATGAAATAGAATATACCGTAGCGGATGAATAATTCTTTTAGTGTAATACGCTCTGCCTGGCCTTTAATGTAAATCCGAAGCAATGCTTTTCCTATTGTTCTTCCATTTGTAAAGTATGGAATGATAATAAAGTAAATGAAGACTGAACATGTAATGAAAAGGAGTTCGTATACATTTGTATAAGATTGGATGTTAGCGATAAATAGTGAATTCCCTTTGTTTTTAATGAACGGTACAACGATAGATAAGAAAATCCAATCAATTTGCATAGCAATGAGACGACGAATAAATCCGACTGGTTTTGTTTCTAAATCAATACGAATATCTAGTTCGCTTGTTTTCGGAAGGAAGTACGTAAATATTGGTGCAATGATAAAACCAATTACGCCGCCTAGTGTGTTTAAAAACAAATCGTCAATATCAAATAAGCGATAGGCACAATTATAAATACCATATAATCCAGTTACTTGTGTTAACTCAAAGAACAGCGAAAGGCAAAAAGAAATGCACGCTGTTTGTAAGAAACTACGTCGGAAATAATAGCGTAAGTACATACCAAATGGAACAGTTAATAAAACGTTAAAAGCGACTTGTAAAAACGCAGATTCCTTTAATAAATAGAAGTACGTAGCTGGCTTCGTTAAAATTGCCGAGGTATGATTACTAATCTCTTGTATGAAATAAAATGGCGAGAGTTGCATATGTTGTGTATTAGCCGGTTGTAGGCTACATGTATCATATGTTTGTGGCAAAGGTAAAATAACAAGAAAATAAGCATTTAATACATAGAGTAATAGTGAATATAAAATAAATGAACGCCATTTATTCAAATAACCATATTTGCGATAATTAAATATTAAAAAAGGGATTAATAGAAACATCGCTAAAATAGGAAATAAAATAAATGCTGTTTTTATTGGAAATAAATATGCAGTCAAAATGAAGCTCCTTTCAATGAAAATTCGTTTATCATTATAACGTTAAAAGAACCTTAAAACAAAATTAAAATATTTCGAAATAGAAAAAATTACAAATTTCAATGGAATTAAGTTATACTAAATTTAATATAAGAATATTATGATTATCATTAGTTGAGAGAGGGTACAAGATATGCGATATGAGCTTTTTTCTGTAAGTGGGGATCATATTACAACTTTTGAAAGTGCATGGCATTTTCAGGAGGGAGAACAGATTTTTGTTCATGATGATCAAACAAAACGAAATTTTATTATTATCCGCCTAACGCATGATGTATTTCAACAAAATAAACATGTTATTCGTTTGTATTGTCAAGAAAAGAAAGTATACGCATAAAAGAGCCCCCCTTACTGCACAAAAAAGTAAGAGGGGCTTTATCATTATAAAGGTATAAAAAAGCGATGCCTCCTAGTTTAATAGAATGATTCGCTTTTCGCTTTGTAAGTTTCACTTTATAAGAAAATAAGAGTAAGTACACCTACGATAATACAATAGAAAGAGAAATATTTTAAATTTCCTTTTGCCATAATGTTCATAAACCATTTTAACGAAATATATGTCATGATAAATGTTGCGATAAAAGCAACGACATATGGTACGAATAGTGTGTCTAGATTTGGATCTTTTGCAATGTCTGTAATACTTAGTAATAAGCCACCTAAGCTAACAGGGATATATAGTAGGAATGAGAAACGAAGTGCTGTTTCTTGCTTCATACCAAGTAACATCGCCGCTACAATTGTTGCACCTGAGCGGCTTATTCCAGGAATGAGTGCGCAAGCTTGTGCTAATCCGACGATGATTGCATCTTTCATAGAAAGATCGCCATCATTTTTACGTCCACGCAAATTTCTAATAATCCAGAGACCGACAGCGGTAATAAGAAGGGAAATCCCAACCATCTTCACACCTTTTAAGTACTGGTCGATGTAATCCTTAAATAAAACACCAATAACACCTGCTGGAATCGTCGCAACAACAAGATAAATAATAAAGAAGAAATCTGATTTTGCGTCCTCTGCTCTTGTAAAGATATAAGATAGACCATTCTTCGTTAGACGAATTAAGTCCTTTCTATAAATAAGTAACACAGCTAATAATGAAGCTGAATTAACAAGTAGTTCGAAGCTAAACCCTTCTATTTTTAGTCCTAGCAAGTGCTGTGCTAAAACGAGATGCCCGCTTGAAGAAATCGGAATGGGTTCTGTTAGTCCTTGGAACAGACCAAGAATTAAATATTTTAAAATGTAGTGAAATTGTTCCATAATAACCTCCTTGTTTAATAGTCTAAAGAAATAACTTGTCCATTATAACAAAGATACAGATGAATATTGAGAAGAAATAAATATTCGAAATATAATAAAAATCCCTTATAAAAGTATAAGGGATTTTTATTATTAATGAAAAACTACTGTTTCTTCAAGACTTTTCGTTAATTGAACATCGACTTTCTCAGCATCATGAATGTGATTCATAATAGTAGTATTTAACTTTTGGAACATTTGTTGTGTATTAGCAAATTCTCGTAATATATCATCATTACAAGATTTTTGGTTTTCGATAGCTTTAATAACATTGGTAGCACCGTTTTGTAACGTTTGAATCATAATTAAAATATTTTCGATTCTAGCGTTTGTATCGGCACTCATTTCTACACCTTCATCGACTAAATGTAAATTATCTTTTGTATTATCGTATGCTTTTTCAATTTCTTCTTGAATTTTTTTCGTTAAGTTGCCGATGTTTTTTGTACTTTCCGCTGTACTTTCTGCTAGTTTTCTTACTTCATTAGCAACGACAGCGAATCCTTTACCGTGCTCTCCAGCACGCGCGGCTTCAATACTTGCATTTAAAGCAAGTAAATTTGTTTGTGCTGCAATGTTTTGAATGACTTCTACAATTTGTTCGATTTCTTTTGAGCGTTCACTTAAATGATTCATACTGTTAGACGTACGCTGAGATTGTTCACCTAATTTGTTAATTACAATAAGTAAACGGTGAACAGATTCTTTACCTTCATTAGAACAGTCAATAATTTCTTCAATAGATTGAATTAAACTTTGTTCTTTTTGTAACATTTCGTTATTCAATTCATTGGAATGTGTCGTGCGCGTTGAAACATTTTCGAAACATGAGTTTAATTGTTGAACTAAATTTTGAAGTGTATGGTGCTGGCTATTTACAAGTTTATGTTCTTGAACAACGCTTTGTACACGATCGTGGATAGAAGAAATAGTCTCTTGTTGTTCGATATCCTTTTGTTTTAATTCTGCTTCTAGTTCTTGTATACGACTTTCTAATTGATCAATTTTATGTTGGAGTGATTTCTTTTGAGTAAACATATATTTATTTCAACCGCCTTTAGAAGTTATATTTTCTCTATATTTGGATTTTAGCATCTTTTATAATTTTTAAATATAGGAATTGTTAAATATTTAAGAATCTATTACATTTTATGCATAATTCCCTTTTTTTCGTCATGAAAAATAAACTGTATTTAATGATATTGTAAACAAACTGTAAAATAAATCATGTATAACTGTATAAGAAGGGAGTCGGATTATGAACTATTTTAAGCGAATCAGTAGTCTAGTATTAGCAGGAATTATAGGTCTTTCTAGTACAGTCGCTGTTAAAGCAGAGTCAAACGACGAGAAACTTAACAACATGCAACAGCAATTGCAGCAAAACGATGCAGAAATGCAAAAGAAAGAGCAAGAGAAGCAAGCTGTTAATAAAGAAATTCAAGGTATCGAAAACGAACTACATAATTTAAATAATACAATTGCAAAAAATAAAGAGGATCAAGCTGCTATTCAACGTAAAATTGATGAAACACATAAGCAGATTGAACAAAAAAAGAAAGAGATTGTCGTTTTAGAAGATAAAGTTCTTGCGCGCAAGGACATTATGAGAAAACGTATGGTTTCTGTTCAAAACAGTTCAAATACAAGTTTAGTAGTAGAAGTTGTTGTAGAGTCAAAAAACTTTGCTGATTTCCTACAACGTATGAACGCAGTTTCTACTATTCTAGAAGCTGATAAAGAGATTTTACGTCTACAAGAACAAGACCTTCGTCAAATTGAAGAAGATAAGAAAACAATTGACGAGAAAGAAGCATCTTTAGTAGTAGACAAACAAAAATTAGCAAAAGCACAAGCTGAACTGCAAGATAACTTGAAAAAGCGTCAAGCTAACTTACAAACAGTTCAAGCTAAATATAATCAGGTTGCAAGCCAACTTAATTTAGCTGCAGAAGAAAAAGCTAAAATCGAATCAAACATGAAGGCAGTGCAAGAAACGATTGCTCGTGAGCAAGAAGCAGCAAGAATTGCAGCGGAAGAGCGTGCAAAAGCAGAAGCGGCTGCAAAAGCAGAGCAAGAAGCTTTAGTAAAAGCACAAGCAGAAATTGCTG
Source organism: Bacillus cereus (assembly GCF_007678085.1). Lineage (GTDB taxonomy): Bacteria > Bacillota > Bacilli > Bacillales > Bacillaceae_G > Bacillus_A > Bacillus_A cereus_BE. The sequence goes on from NZ_VEDW01000007.1 coordinate 140,418, forward strand.
AAAAGAAAAAGCAAGAACAAGCTAGTAAACCAGCCGAACCAGTTGCTAATAATAATTCGAAGGTAGAACCTGAACAGCCTTCGAAGCCAACTGCTGGTGGAAGAGAGATCTATGTAGAAGCTACAGCTTATACAGCGGATCCAGCTGAAAATGGTTATGCGCCAGGTCAACAAGTATTTTCTGCATGGGGACCAGGTGGTAAAGGTTATAATTTAACTGCAAACCCAGGAATGAAATTAATTGCGGTTGATCCAGCTGTTATTCCATTAGGCTCTACTGTAAAGGTTGACGGGTATGGAGTTGCTATTGCAGCAGACACTGGCGGAGCTATTAAAGGTCACAGAATTGATGTTTTAATGCCAGATAAAGGTTCATCAAGTAGCTGGGGCAGAAGAACAGTTAAAGTTACAATTTTAAACTAACATGTAATCCAACTTTACAATACGTCAAGTTGGATTTTTTTATGAAACTAATGTTAAGTAGAGTTTACATTTTGTTAAGGTTAGCATACAATATAAATGAGAGGTGGTAAATTTGACCATTTTAAATAGAGTGAAGGAATTAAGAGCTCGGTTTAATTTTTCGCAAAGTGTATTAGCAGAAAAGGTTGGAGTGACGAGACAAACGATTGCTGCAATTGAAAAAGGGGATTATGTTCCTTCATTATTATTAGCGCTTATGATTTGCGATGTATTTCAGTTAAAGATGGAAGATGTGTTTGTTTTAAATAAGGAGGGGGAAGAGGATGAATAGGATTGGTTTTTCTTATATTATAAATGTGCTTTATACTGCTTTAGCATGCTGGACATTTGTTGAATTTTATAGTGTTATTACAGAGTTGGCAGATATAATTAAAAACGAGAGATTCCCATTTGAAGTATGGTTTAATGGAGTGCCATTCATTTTATTATTTATTGGAGCTATTATAGTTACAATTTTTTATAGAATTCAAAAGAAAAAGTACAAGAATTTATCTTTTTGGATGTATCCATTATTATTTCCACTAGAAGATGAACGTGAAAAAGCCATTACGGATAAAGCTTGTCGAACAACATTTGTATCGTTATGGTTTGTGTTACCTTGTGCAGTTGGATTTTTAACTTTTTCGCCTATTATTAATGAATATCTTCCTGGATACCCATTGTATATTCTATTTTCTATTTTCTTTATTCAAATGACAGTATTCCACGTATCACTATACAGAAATAAATTAGCTTAAAAAGAAACCTTCTTGCATCGGCAAGAAGGTTTCTTTTCAGCTTACACTTGTACATATAGCAATATTATCTTATCATTTTATATAGAGTAAGATTTTGTAAGGGAAAGGAATTGTATATGAATAAGCAAAGAATTTATAGTATAGTAGCAATCCTTCTATTTGTTGTAGGTGGTGTGTTAATCGGAAAGCCATTTTATGATGGATATCAGGCTGAAAAGAAACAGACTGAAAATGTACAGGCTGTTCAAAAAATGGATTATGAAAAACATGAGACGGAATTTGTAGATGCTTCGAAAATTGATCAACCAGACTTGGCAGAAGTAGCGAATGCATCATTAGATAAGAAACAAGTAATTGGTCGTATTTCGATCCCGAGTGTTTCATTAGAACTTCCTGTTTTAAAATCTTCTACTGAGAAAAACCTATTATCAGGTGCAGCGACAGTAAAAGAAAATCAAGTAATGGGAAAAGGGAATTATGCATTAGCAGGACATAACATGTCTAAAAAAGGTGTTTTATTTAGTGATGTAGCCTCTTTAAAAAAAGGCGACAAAATTTATTTGTATGATAATGAAAACGAATATGAATATGCGGTTACTGGTGTATCTGAAGTAACGCCTGATAAGTGGGAAGTTGTTGAAGATCATGGGAAAGATGAAATAACGCTTATTACATGTGTATCTGTGAAGGATAATTCTAAGCGTTACGTTGTTGCTGGTGATTTATTAGGAACGAAGGCGAAAAAGTAAAAAAGAAGGTCAACTCTTTAAAGAGTTGACCTTCTTTTTTACTAATGTTGAGAAATAATAGAATATTTTAGTTGGTATTTAAGTATTTTTCTATTTATGTATAATAAAGTTAGAATTCAAGATTTTGGGAGGAACAAGAGTGAAGCAACAGGTGAAGAAACTTCTTTTAACAACAAGTGTAGCGTTATTGGTAGCTCCAATTTCAGCCTATGCGCATCCAGGGCGTACAGATGCTAATGGGGGACATACGTGTCGTACAAATTGTGAAAAATGGGGATTGCAGTACGGGGAATATCATTATCACAATAAGCCAGCTTCTAGTAGTGGTGCAACGAGTCCAGCTCCTAGTCAAAATAATAATGGTGCTGTAGAAGCTGAAAGACAAGCGGAAGCGCAGCGCAATGCTGAGGCTGAAAAACAACGTGCCGCAGAGGCGCAGCGTAAAGCTGAAGAAGAGAGACAGCGTGTAGCGGAGGAACAAAGAAAGGCAGAGGAAGAGAGACAACGTGTAGCTGAAGATCAAAGAAAAGCAGAAGAGGCACGTAAGCGAGAGGAAGCACAGCGTCAAGCTGATATGGAAAAAGGACAGCTTGAGGGACAAAAAAGTGGAGGGACTGATTTTAAAGCAGGGAAAAATGATGCGGAATCACATTTAGCTGGAAAATCAGATACATATAAAGAAGCATTTAAAACAGCTTATACTGCATCTTGGTCTTTAGAAGAGCAGAAGAAAACGCATTTTGAAAAAGGAAAAGAGCAAGGTTTAGCACAAGAGACGATGGAAGACAGTCAAATTGCTCCGGAGTTTAAGTCGAACTTTGCAGAAGGTTTCCAAGTAGGGAATAAAGAAAGAACAGAAAAAATTGAAAAAGAGCAAGCTGAACTAGGGGAAAAGGCAGGTAAGGAACTAGCTGAAAAGAATCCTGGAAATAGAGAGAAAGATGTGTACGTGAAGGCGTATGAAACAGCTTATGAAAAGGGCTATAAGTCTACAAAAAAAGCAGTAGAAAAAGCTGGCTATAAGTATGCATTTGAAAACTATGATTTGAAAGTTCCTGCTAAGTATGAAAAAAATGAATCATTAAAGAAATGGTTTATTAAAGGATTTAAATCAAATAAAAAAGCAGCAGAAATTAGAGAAGAAGGATATAAAAAAGGCGACAGTTGGCTTGCGTTCTTCTATAAGAATTTTGTGCCAAGTGAATATAAAGAACATAAAGAGCTGTACGAACAAGCGATAGAAAAAGGTAAGAATGCATAAAAAAAGATGAGGGAAATCCCTCATCTTTTTTTAATCCATCCATTTCACTAATTTCTTAGAAATTAGTAATAAAACACAACCTAATACAATTGCTACAGCTCCGATTACGGTAAATACTTCAGCATATCCAAGTGAAGTTGTGAAGCTTGCAAGTTGTCCGCCTAAAATGTTAGCGATTCCTGAGCTTGCTAACCATACTCCCATTAATAAAGAAGCAAGTTTTACTGGGGCAAGTGCACTAACCATTGATAGTCCAACAGGTGATAAGAATAGCTCACCTAACGTATGGAAAAGATACGTAAAGACGATAAATAGTAAGTTTGCTTTTTCTGTAATGTTATGTTCATCACTACCAGTTTTTAATGTAGCGATAACGAGAATGATATAACCGATACCGAGCAAGATCATACCAAGTCCCATTTTAGTTGGGATTTTTAAATCCCCGCGCTTGCGAGTTGCAAGTTTTGCCCATAATGCCGAAATAACTGGAGCAAGTAAAATAATAAATAATGGATTGACCGATTGGAACCAAGATGTTGGAACTTCCCATCCGAACACAGAGCGGTCTACAAATTTGTTTGTATATAATGTTAATGAACTACCAGCTTGTTCAAAGCCAGCCCAGAAGAAGACAACGAAGCATGTTAAAATGACGATAACTGCGGTACGCTGTTTTTCTTTTTTTGTTAACGGTGTATCTCCTACTGATGGTTGTCCATCTGTTGTTTGTAAATCGCGAGTTGGTTTTTTACCGATATCACCAAGGAAGCGATTTGATAGTGTTGTAAATAAAATTTGTCCAATGATCATTCCAATTGAAGCGGCTAAGAAACCGTAACGGAATCCGTAATGTACAACGCCATCAACTGTTGTTTTGAATAAATTTTCTGATAAAAATCCGCAAACGAGTGGAGCTAAAAATGATCCGACGTTAATACCCATATAGAAAATGGTAAATGCACTGTCACGTTTTGGATCATTCTCTTCGTATAATTCTCCAACAAGTGTAGAGATATTCGGTTTGAAGAATCCATTACCGATAATAATAAGCGCTAATCCGAGGTATAGGCCGACTTGGTTTTGCATGGCGAATAGTGTAAGGTTACCGATTGCCATTGTTATACCACCAATTGTGATAGCTTTTCGTCTACCTAGGAACCGGTCTGTTAAGTATCCACCAATCATTGGTGTGAAATAACAGGCTCCAGTATAAAATCCGTAAATGGAGAGTGCCCATGCGGGACTAAACCCAAGACCACCGCTTACTAAAGCTGTCGTTAAATATAATGTTAATAATCCTCGTAATCCATAGTAACTAAATCTTTCCCACATTTCTGTAAAGAAGAGTAAGTATAAACCTGGAGGATGTTTCTTTTTTCTTTGTTGTTCTCTTTCTAGTTGTATCGCTGATTCCATGTTATTTTCCTCCTGACACAAACAAACACAAAGTTAATAATTTTGTACATTTAATATTTTACCTTATTAACTATTATAAGTCAATAAAGGTTGATTTTTCAGAAGAAATTGGAAAAGAGATATAGCTATAGAATGGGTGTTTCTTTTATGTTAGACTATGGACTATGTTTTCTTTGTAAGGAAGCGGTTTATTGCACTTTTTTATATGTGAAATTGATTTCATAAAAGATGAAATTAAAGAAGGAGAAAGAAATGAAATTGTTACAGAAAAAAGAAATTTTACTTATTAGTCTTATGTTATTTTCGATGTTCTTTGGAGCGGGGAATCTTATATTCCCACCTTTCCTTGGGTATGAAGCAGGAGAACATGTGTGGATTTCATTAGTAGGGTTTATTATATCAGCAACAGGTCTGCCTATATTGGGAGTTATTGCGATTGCAAAAGCAGGAAGCTTTCAAACGTTAGCGGGTAGGGTTCATTCTTCATTTGCCATTATTTTTCCGTGTATCGTGTATTTATTTATTGGACCAGGACTTGGTATACCACGTGCAGGAAGTTTAGCTTTTGAGATGGGGCCAGGTCAGTTCTTCCCAGAAGCGGGAAGCGTAGTTTTATTATGTTATACGGTTATTTTCTTTAGTATCGTGTACTGGTTAAGTTTATCACCGTCTAAATTAATGGGGTTGTTCGGAAAGGTTTTAACACCGTTATTATTAGGTATGATTGCCCTTATATTTATAAAGAGTATGTTTACATCAGTAGGTAGTGTGAAAGAAGCTGCTGGAAATTATGGACAAGCTCCTATGTTCCAAGGGTTTTTAGATGGGTATTTAACGATGGATGCATTAGCAGCTTTAATTTTTGGGATTGTTATTGCAAATGCTCTTCGGGCAAAAGGTATTGAAGATGATAAAGGTTTAGCGAAATATATGAGCATTGCAGGAATTGGAGCAGGACTATTATTATCTATTATTTATGTCATACTTGGATATGTTGGTTCAATTAGCGGTTCGTTAGGTACATTTGATAATGGGGCGAACGTATTAGCACAAGTGATGACGACGTTATTTGGACAAGGTGGAGTCGTTTTATTAGGTCTTATTTTTACGATCGCGTGTTTATGTGTTTCAATTGGACTTGTTACATCTTGTAGTCAATTTTTCGCAAGTGCATTTCCGAAAGTAGCGTATAAAGTTTGGGCATGTATATTAAGTTTTGTTAGTATGATTTTAGCTAACTTAGGATTAACACAAATTTTAAAAGTATCAGTACCAATTCTTGGATTTATTTATCCAATTGCATTAACGCTTATTATTTTAGGGTTATTCCATAAGTATATTGGAAAGCATGCATACGTATATGTAGTAACAGTTGGGGTTGTAGCGGTATTTAGTGCAATCGATATTTTTAATAAAAATGTAATGATGAATCAGTGGACATCAGTATTGAAATACATTCCGTTTTATACAGAAGGTGTGGGATGGATTGTTCCAGCTATTATAGGTGTTTGCATTGGTGTTATCGTGAGTATTGTTTTCAATAAGAAGAAATAAGTAAGAGGTGTTTTCCTATTTCGGAAAGCACCTTTCTTTTTTGGAAAAATGGTATTGAAAATGAATAGACTAATAGTATGATAAAGTTAATTGGTAATATATAGGTTTTGAATGAATGGTGAGGGGGGAGCGTATGAAGGAAGATTTAAATAAGAAAATAGAAGCGCTCGAAACGGCAATTGAAACAATTCAAGAAGCACTCTTTGAATTGAAAGCAAAACAAAAAGAAATAGAAGTAGAAAATGCTCAGCAACATGTTAGGGAGGAAAAGAAAGAATATATTGAAACGGTAACGGAAGAAAAACCAAAAGAAGAAGTAGTTACAATAAAAGAGCCCGTGCAAGAACGGGAGGTAAAACAAGTAGATATATCTGCTTTTAAACCAGAACCATTTAATATTATTCAGTTTTGCCAAACGTGGTTACCACGCATATTTGTCGGTATTATGTTACTTGGAGTAATCTGGTTATTTAAAGCAGGGGTAGATGCTGGATTATTAACGCCAGCAATACGAATTGTGTTTGGTATTGTCCTATCAATCGGTTTTTATTATATAGGGGATATTCAAATTAAACGAGAGCGGCAAGCGTTAGGGTTAGTATTAGCAGGAGGAAGTATTACGGGTATAGTTTTAACGACATTTGCGGCACATTATTTATATGGATTTATTCCAGCAAGTGTTGCATTTGCGTGTAATATTGCATGGGTCATTTTAGGTATTTATGTAGCCAAGAGGTATCAATCGGAATATCTTACTATTTTCGTAGCGGTAGGAGCTTTCTTCGTGCCATTCTTATTAAATAGTACGACTCCTAATCCGTATATTTTCTTTGGATATGAGACGATACTAACAATTAGCTTATTATGGTATGCGCTGAAAAATCGTTATCAGTATTTATATATGATTTCTTATGCTGTTGCTGCTATTGTCCTTTTCGTCTTCTTTGCCATTATGTCAATGTTAGTAGAAGATTTGCAAGTACAGTTAACAGTTGTTTATGGTTTAATTCACTTACTATTATTTTGGCATATGTTTACGGAGAGAAATTTTATAGTAGAACCACGCTTGGCAATATTTAGTGCGAATGCAGTTTTCTTTATATTAGCTATTTCAAAAATACCTGAATTTACAACATGGGGATTAATGATAAGTGCTCTCGTACACGCTACTATGTTCGCGTTTGAATATAGGAAGAATCGACATTCTACGTTTACAAATCTTTTATTTGGTTTCGCAATGGGGGCATTTAGTTTAGCAATTTTATATGAGTATAGTTTAGTGAATGCAGCGATTGTATTATTATTACAAGGTTTCCTCGGTATGGTGACTGCTATTAAAGTAAAACAACAAATAAAATTGTATGTTAGTGCGACGGTTTATGCGATTGGAATGATACAGACTATTTTTAGCCCGTTTGATCATTTCCTTTCAGCTGGGTTCGTTGCTCATATTATTTTAATAGGTACATTTTATTACTGCATGAAACAAGCGAAAGATGTGTTAATGAGCTTTGGAAAATATGTTTATTCTATAGCGCTCTATTGGTTTATGGTTATCATATTTATTGCAATTACTAGAGTCGGTGAAGTGCTTTCTACAGATGGAAGTATAATAAGTGTATCTGTATCGTTATTATGGATGGTATATGCATTATTTGCAGTTTGGCTTGGACGGAATAAAAATATGAGTGAAATATTGTATGCCGGCTTAGTCGTGTTAGTTGTAACGATAGGGAAGCTATTCCTTCTGGACTTACCAGAAGTATCGATGATGATTAGGGCAGTTTTATTCTTAATAGTCGGTAGTATAGGTATCGTTATTTCAAGGATGTTTTTCTCAAAAGAAGAGAAGTAAAAAGAAGGCAATCCATATCCGGATTGCCTTTTTCATTATTTCTTATTAATCGTTACAGTCTCACTATATTTCGCTGTTGTATTTTGGCGTAGACGAAGTGTTGCTTGTCCAGTCGTATTTGGGTTGATTTGCACATTTACAATCTTCTCAGCAGAACCTAAGGTGTTTGTTGTGAAAGAAAATGCACTACTATATCCAAAAGTAGATGGCCAAGTACCATTTGAATTTTGAACTTTTGCTACTTGTGTACCACCAGTAGTGAAGATGCCTAAAGAGTAATTATTGTATGTTGTGTTTGGTAATAAGTTATTTACTTGAATTTTGATTTGGAACACTTCATTGTTTGGTAGAGTGCTAGGGTGTGTAACTACGTAGTCGTTTGCTGTTACAGCACCGTTATAACCGTATGAACCTGGTTTGAAAGTATTTGTATTAAACCATTGATAACCTGCATTTGGCGCACTCCAAGGTTCAGGTTGTGGCTCAGTTGATAAGATTGGTTGTTCAAATGATTGTAAAGTGGTAGGCAAATCAAGTTGTAAACCATTTACTTGATCTAAACTTGTAAATGTTTCTTTATTCGATAGCCAATTTACGATGTTTTCTAGTAAGATAGCATCGTTTTCTTCTTTATAGCCATCGTAAGTTTTCTTTGTTTGGCCAGAATCTTCACGAACGTATTTTGGCGATGCATCTTCAACAGGAGAAGAGTCACCGATAAAGGCAGCTTTTCCAAGTCCTACTTTAGCGATAGCGGCATAAGGTCCCTCTGCAACACCACCGCCGTTATAAACACCGCTATCAACAGCGTTATTCCATTTTGACGGGTTTTCTGGAAGATAAACAAGTCCTTTTGCTAGTTTTGGATTTGTAATTGCTAGAGTAGAACCAGCATGCATTGCTACAGATGAAACACCTTTTGTAATTCCGAATGATTGTTCAGGTGACACAATATTTTGAGCTGCAACATCACCGATTGCATTGTAGCGGAAGCGAATACCGAAGTTGTCAGATAGCCAATCAGAGCTTTCTACTCCTTGCATAGCTTGTGAATTTACTTCCTCAGCAGACATTCCTTTTGCAGGATTATCCCACGCACCGCGTCTATATCCATTAAATACTTCAGAAGAGTCCCAGCGATTTTTATTACGATCTGCATTATAATGGTCAGCGATAAAGAAAATACTTCCGCCATTTTTCACATATTGTAACATTGCATCTTGTTCAGATTTTTTGTAAGGAATATTAGCTTCTGGAACGATAAATACATTGTAGTCTTTTAAATCTTCGTACGTAATCGGCGTGGATTTACGAAGTTCTTTTACGTGATATCCGTTTTGGGCAATACCGTTTCCGAAGTCAGAAAAACCGCCATCAATAACCCAGTCAGCGGTCCCGGCAGTTTGACCGTGTGTATTATCGAATAAGACTTTCTTCCCACTATTTTGATTTACAACTTTTGCAGCAATTTCAGGAGCTGGGTCTACTGAGCTTTCCGCATAAGTAGACGGAATGAATGAAGCTCCTATACTTAGTGTAATTGCTGTTGCTAAAGAAAATGTAATCCATTTTTTATTCTTCATAGAAGAATCCCCCTAATAAACATATTTGCTTTAATAATGTAATCTATTTTTTGAGGGAAAGAAAGATAGAAAATATTAAATAGTGTAAAGATAGCGTTAATTTAATTGAGAAATATTTGTGTGAATAATGAAAAAATCCCTTCCTAGTAAATAGGAAGAGATTTTGGGCTTAACTAATTTTTGAATTAGGTGTTTCGTCAATTTTATGGAACCCTTTCATGTAATACACGATAGCTAAACCAATAAGCCAAATAGGACCAACAATCAATGCAATTCTTGTATCTTCTGAATACGCCATTATACCTAATACTAGTGCAAGGAAAGCGAGTGAGAAATATGAACTGAATGGATGTAAAGGCATTTTATATGTTAGCTTGTCCTTTTGATCAGTTTGCAATCCTTTACGGAATTTAATTTGAGCGATTAAAATGATGCCCCAAGTCCAAATCGCTCCGAAAGTTGAAATACTAGTGAGCCATGTAAATACTTTTGCGGGCACAAGATAGTTTAATATAACACCAACGAGTAAGACGGTAGCTGTTGCTACAATCCCTTGACTTGGAATGCCATTTTTATTTAAACGACCGAATCTTTCAGGAGCTTTTTTCTGCTGAGCTAATGTATATAGCATACGGCCTGTACTAAATAAACCACCATTACAAGAAGAAAGAGCTGCTGTTAATACGACAAAGTTAATAATTCCTGCTGCTTTTGCGATACCGATTTGCTGGAATGTTAATACGAATGGACTTCCTTTCTCACCAAGTTCGTTCCATGGATAAATTGCCATCATAACGAATAGAGCCCCAACGTAGAACAGTAATATTCTCCAAAATACGTTATCGATTGCTTTTGCGAGTGTTTTTTTCGGATTTTGTGCTTCACCCGCTGTAACCCCAATTAATTCAACCCCTAAATAAGCGAATAACACCATTTGCATGGAGAGTAGTAACCCGGAAAAACCATTTGGGAACCAGCCACCATGTGACCAAAGATTAGAAATGCCGGTAGCGATACCGCCGTTTCCGAATCCGAATAAAATAATACCAGCACCAACTAATATCATACAGATAATTGTGACAATTTTGATGAGAGCAAACCAAAATTCAAGTTCTCCAAATACTTTTACGGATAAAAAGTTGAAAGCACTCATTAATAATAGAGCGAGTAAAGCCCAAGTCCAGCGCGGAATATCAGGGAACCAGTATTGCATGTAAATGCCAGCTGCTGTAATTTCAGCCATACAAGTCACAACCCATAAGAACCAGTAGTTCCAACCGGTAATATAGCCAGCTAGCGGTCCAAGGTAATCATAAGCATATTTACTAAAAGAACCGGCAACAGGTTGTTCAATTGCCATTTCTCCGAGTGCTCGCATAATGAAAAAAATAACGAGTCCAGCAATCATATAGCCTAGTAGAATAGAAGGGCCAGCTAGCTTAATAGCAGAAGCGGATCCTAAAAATAGTCCAACGCCAATAGCTGAACCGAGTGACATTAAAGTAATATGTCGTTCTTTTAAACCTCGGTTTAAAGTTCCAGATTTGTTTGTTTGCTGCATAAGAAGAATCCCCCTTGTAGAGTGAACGATATTTGAATGCGTTTGCTAAATATTTAACTATTTCAAATTATAAAACATTTCTATCTGTTATGCTACAAAAATAAACATAGTTAACTGTACTACATCTATACTTGTCAGACTTAAACTTAAAATTCGAACTATTAGCGAATATATTGACTCTTCTTTTTATTGATTGTTAAGATTAAGTATTATATTTTCTCACATACTAGTAAGAAAAGAATGTGTGATAATAATTTAGATGTAGGAAGGGTACATAACCATGTTTCAATTACAAAAATATAACACTTCTGTGAAGCAAGAGCTTTTAGCTGGCATCACAACTTTTTTTACATTTGCGTATATTCTTGTCATCAATCCGAAAATATTATCTGATGCAGGTGTACCATTTGATCAAGCTTTTACGGCAACTATTATTGCGACGGTTGTAGGGACGCTATGTATGGCGTTTTTAGCTAACTATCCAATTGTTATTGCTCCAGCTATGGGAATGAATGCGTATTTTGCTTATTCTGTTGTTCAACAGGCAGAGGGGATTACATATGTCATTGCGTTTTCAGCAGTATTTGTAACAGGTATCATTTTTCTTTTATTATCATTCACTTCATTTAGGCAAAAGCTAATTGTCGCAATTCCTGACAGTTTAAAACATGCGATTGCAGGTGGGATTGGGTTATTTATTGCTTTTATTGGATTACGTCTATCTGGAATTATCGTTGATCATCCATCTAACTTAGTTACGATTGGTGACTTCCATTCTCCAGCCGTTATTTTAACTTTAATTGGTTTGATTTTAGCGGCGGTATTAATGGCATTGCGTGTGAGCGGTGCATTATTTATTAGTATGATTGTGACGGGAATTATCGCCTTCTTTACAGGGCAACTGAAGTTTACGGATAAAATTGTTGCGATGCCTCATTTACCAGAGGGAATTATCGTTTCAAATCCAATCAACGCCTTTTCAGATGTCATTGAATATGGATTATATGGCGTTGTATTTTCATTTTTACTTGTACTGTTATTTGATACAACAGGTGCATTACTCGGTTTAATTAAACAAGCAGGTTTAATTACAGATAATACAGAGAAACGTTTTGGTAAAGCGTTTATTGCGGATGCAATTGGCGGGACTACAGGCTCTATCTTTGGGACAAGCCCAACAGCAGCGACGATTGAATCGTCAGCTGGTATTGCTGCAGGTGGTAAAACAGGATTAACAGGTATTGTAGTAGTTGGCCTAACGGTTATAACGGCATTCTTCAGCCCTGTTATTGCTTCTTTATCAAGTGTAGCCGCTATTACAGCTCCTTCATTAATTATTGTAGGTAGTTTAATGGCGCAAAGTCTTCGTGATATTAATTGGAATGAATTTGATGATGCATTACCAGCATTTTTAATCTTCGTTGGTATTCCGTTAACGTCTAGTATTGCGAATGGAATTGCAATTGGATTTTTAGTGTATCCAGTCTTAAAAATTGTGAAAGGAAAAGGTATGGAAGTACATCCGTTACTATACTTATTTACAATTTTATTTGGATGTCATTTATTCATATAATATAGATATAGGAGAGGGAGCTTCTTATGAGAGGCTCTTTTTTTGTGTATAATAAAGTGAAACTATAATCAGTGGGGGCAGTTAATTTCCCGCCGAACTATTTTGCTCTAGCCGAATATTGAAGTAGGGATGTTCCTGCTTATAAATAGCGAGATAAAGTGAAATTATAGTCAATTAAGTAAAATATAAATTACATAATGGAATATATATGTTACAATAAGGATAGAGGAGGAACATGAATGGCTGTAAGCAAAATAAAAGTCGCGCGTGTTCAGTTAGATTTAACACAGCAACAATTAGCAGAAAAAGTAGGCGTTACAAGGCAAACGATTAGTTTAATTGAGAAGGGGAAATACAACCCGTCTTTAGATTTATGTTTGAAAATTTGTTATGCGGTAGACAAAACATTGAATGATTTATTTTGGGAGGAAGAGAAGTGAGGGGATGAGAATGGTGAAAGATGAACGTTTAATGATTGAGGGGCTAAAACATATTAGACTCGTTTTCATCTTACAAAATATCGTCATACTAGGTATTGTGTTTTATCGCTATGTTTTGCAAGATGCAGGATATGAAAGTGTTTCAGATTTATTAATGGTATTTATGGTCGGGATAATAGTTATCAACTTTTTAAACTTAAAAAACTCGGTGGAAGTGTATGAGCATACAGGGGGAGTATCTCGTAGTTATTTTAGGAAGCTATTATTCATTCCAGTAGGTATTGTTATTGGGATTTTAGCTATTTGTATCATTGTAACACCGGATATTTCGATAAAAGAAATTAGTATAACAGGACTTATTATGTTTGCTAGTTTTTTAGTTCCTAGTTTGTTTATATACATATATATGAAAAGAATAAAAAGTGAAGATTGAAATATAAGAAAAGCTTTCCGATATTGCGGAAAGCTTTTCTTATATTTTTTTATATAGTACTTTATGAAGGCCAATCGGTTCAATTTCAAAGATTTCACCATATTCCTGGAAGCCTAAGCGCTTGTAATAGTCAGCTACAGTAATGCGGCCATTACACCATAATATATTTGCTTGGCGTTCTTGCAAGACTTGCTCCGCCTTCTGAATTAAGGAGCTTCCAGCACGTTTGTTTCGAAATTCAGGTAATGTGGCCATTCCTCTTAGACGATAATGAACACCTGCTAGTAAGTCAGGATATATTTCTTTTGAGAAGGAAGCGATACTAATCAGTTCATCGTTTATAAATGCACCTAAGTGGAAGGTGTCTGTTTCATAGTCGGAAGGGTATTTACAATCTGCTAATGTTTGATTCGGGCGTAAAATTTTTTGACGTAATACGTAAGTTTCAGATCCATCAATGTTTTTCACGGTAATCATATGAACATCCTTTCTTATAAGGCGTTTTCTGTTAATTGTATAAAGAAATAGGCAGGTGCGGCGAAAAGTCCGAGTATGCTAGCAGTTCCGAGAAGGAGTGAAAGTAAGAGGCAAGAGTATTTTATTCCATTCGATTTTTTCCATCCGTAACTGCAAATTTCAATGCTAACACCGATGAGAATAATGGCAATGAGTATTTCCGCTAATAATAAAAGAGCTAAAGTTACAATAGACATAATGTGATCCATCCCCATAATATGTGATAGTAACATTTTACCATATGAAATGAAAAAAATGCCCCTCAATTATGTGAGGGGCATTTTCTATTCTAATATGTTTTTCAACGTATCAATATGTTCTTTTGAACCTGTGACAAGCAATGTATCACCGTGCTGTAGTCTCGTATCACCATGCGGAATTAATGCTTTATTCCCGCGATAAATTTGAATGACTAGTACATCGCCTAAAAACGGAAGGCGGCGAAGTGCCACGCCGTTATATTTATTGCTTCGTAGTTCAACTTCACGGACTGTTTCGTTTGCTGTTGTAATTAAGCGAACGAGACTTGGTTTATCAATAAGTGCACGTAATAGAATGCGTGTAGAGTTAATTGTTGAGAATACAGCGATATGTTCTTGCGTTGCTTTTTCTTGTAGAAGAGGATCTTCTACACTTGCAATAACATGTTCAACACCTAGTTCTTTTGCGTGTTCTGCTAATAATAAGTTTTGCTCATCATCACTTGTTGCAACAACAACGCGGTCTGCGTTAAATGCTGTTTGTTCAGTTAATGATGCGATCGTGATGTCATCTAATTTTACGATAGGGAAGTCATGTGATTTCGCTTCCTCATCATTTATTTTATTTTGACGCATCATATAAAGTGTTACGTCATAATCTTCTCGTTTTAAATCAAGTGATAACGGAAGGGTAATTCTGCTCGCACCAATAATAGAAACTTTTGGTTTTGGTGTTTCTACTTTCGGGAACATTTTTTTAAATAATATAGGTGCAAAAATACAAGTAATAACTGCGCTTAAAATCAGCGAAGCAGATAAACTTGGACTGATGATTCCTAGTTTTTCACCAATTTGTGCAGCTGCAATAACTAAAGAAAGTGTCGATGTTAATAAGATGGCACTTCCTAGTACGATATTACGTGGATACCATTTTCGTAAAACGAGTGATGGTAACAATTTTGAGATAAAGAGTCCTACAATTAAAATTGGGATCATTAGCATACTAGAAGGTTCTTTAAAAATAGACCAAACCTCTAAGTTTACGCCAACCATCACGAAGAAAATAGGAATGAAGAAACCGTAGCCGATGGAATCAAGCTTTTCAACCATATCTTCATTTGGTGATAATAACGATACAAGTACACCTGCTAAGAAGGCACCTAAAATATTTTCAGCTCCAACAGATTCAGATAACCCAACTAATATTAAGATGAGTGCAAAAACAGCTCGTGTATCAATTTGTACACTACCAGCTTTTAAGCTATCTAAGTATGGAATGTTTTTAAAGCGTTTTGCAACGAAGTAAATAACAATACCAGCGCCGAATAGAAGAAGAAGGAGCCACATACTTTGGCCGCTTTCGGAATTTAATCCGACGAATACAGCAAGTAAAATCATTGTAACTAAATCTGCAATAACAGCGACTAATAAAATGATTTGTCCGATTGCCGTTTTTCCTAAGTTATTTTCTTTTAATGTTGGTACAACAACACCTAAAGAAATAGTTGAAATAATTAAAGTCATAAACATTGCATTATCTACGAATCCTAGCCATACGAATAGTAATGATAGGGCATAAGATAAGATGAAAATAAATAAGAAGATAATGCTTGCTGCTTGGAATGTGTTTGGTTCGTTTGTCGTATTCTTTTTCCCTTTTTGTTTAAAGATAGAAAAATCAATTTCTAAACCGCTTAAGAACATTAAGAAGATAAATCCTAGTGTCGATAAGACTTGAAGCCACATATCTGGCTCAATAATATTAAACCCACTTTTACCTACAAAGATTCCTGCGATGATTTCTGCAACAACGACAGGAAGTGCTTTTAATTTAAAGCGTTGTAACAAAAGGGGAACGAAAAACGCGATTGCAACGACAACCATAAGTGATAGAACAGAAGTGTGATGTTCCATTGCGTTCTCTCCCTTCAAATAAATATAGTACTTATTTAGCCATATAATAGGTAGAAAAGCAACGCATATGGATTCGATTTCATAAAGAAAGAGTTTTCTTAACATTTGTCATAATAAGTATATTTTTCATGATTCTGTTGTTAATTCCGTAAAGTGGATGTAATAGGGGAGGGAATAAAAAAAGACTGCTGAGAAACCTCAGCAGTCTTTTCATGTACATTACATTGAGAAGAAGATCCATACAGTTAAACCAACTGTTGCTGTTGCAACGAAGAAACTGTATATCATAGTAAGAATTTGAACTCTTCCTTCTCCTTCTTTTAAATGCATGAACATAATTAATTGTAACAACGCTTGCGCAACAGCCATTACGATAATAGTTGTTAAGATCGTTGAAAGTGGCAGGTTTGTATAAAGTGCCACATATAACGCTAGAAACGTTAGTGCAAGCGATAAAATAAATCCGAAAACGTGTGACCAAGGGAATCCGCTATGTGCGTGCCCGTTTGCTTGGTTGTTATTTTGACCCATTTACGCCACCATCCCGTTCAAGTAAACTAGTGTGTAAATAAAGACCCAAACAAGATCAAGGAAATGCCAGTATAAGCTGATAATGAATACTTTACGAGCTGTAACTGGTGTTAAACCTCGTTTTAAAATTTGGATAATAACACAAATTGCCCAAATGATACCGCCTGTTACGTGGGCTCCGTGCGTTCCAAGAAGAACGAAGAATGCAGATAGGAAAGCACTTGTTTGAATTGTTGCGCCTTCACCGATGTACAAAATGAACTCTTCGATTTCAAAGAATAGGAAACCTGCACCTAAAAGTAATGTAAGGATGAACCATCCAAGCATTGCTTTTTGATTGTGCTTACGCATTTCGTGAATTACGATACCACATGTGAAACTACTTGTTAAAAGTAGTAATGTTTGAATTAAAAGCGTTTTAAGTTCAAACAGTTGTGCTGGTGTTGGGCCATCTGCCGTACGACCAGCAAGTACTAGATAAGAGGCGAAAAGTGTTGCGAACAGCATAATTTCAGCCCCAAGAAAAATCCAGAATCCTAGGATATTCAATCTGCTTTGCTCGGATTGATATTCCAAAGGTAAGCTTTTATCTAAAGCCGCCATATCATTTCACCTCTCATGCTACATGTTCTGATTTTTTAATTTCATCAACACTGATATAGTAACCGTCATCGTAATCGAATGAACGATAGATTAAGCAAGCTAAAATACCAACGCCGCCGATTGCTGCAAGCCAGAACCAGCTAAATACTAATGCGAAACCTGCAAGACCGAAGAATAAAGACGCAATAATAGGCACACCAGAGTTACTTGGCATGTGAATTGGTTTAATATCTTCTGCTGCTGGTGTAACTGTTTCTCCGCGTTTTTTCATGTACCAGAAAGCATCAGCTTCTTTGATTTCAGGAAGTTGCGCGAAGTTGTAATGTTGTACAGGAGATTGAGTTGCCCATTCAAGTGTACGGCCATCCCATGGATCTCCAGTTGTGTCACGTTCACCGTGACGAGCACTCCAAATTACGTTGTAACAAAGAAGTAGGAAACCAATACCCATCATTACCGCACCAACAGATGCGATTTGGTTTAGCCATCCCCATCCAAGACTTTCAGAGTAAGTGTACATACGACGAGTCATACCGTCTAAACCTAAGAAGTACATTGGGAAGAAACAGATGTTGAATCCGCTCATAAAGATCCAGAATGTCCATTTACCTAGGCGTTCATTTAACATATGACCAGTCATTTTTGGATACCAGAATGTGAATCCAGCAAGCATAGCAAATACTGTACCTGCGATTAATACGTAGTGGAAGTGAGCGATTAGGAAGTAGCTGTTATGGTACTGATAATCAGCTGCTGCCATACCAAGCATAACCCCTGTAACCCCACCGACTACGAAGTTTGGAATAAATGCCAATGACCAAAGCATTGGAACTGTAAAACGAATACGTCCTTTATACAGTGTAAACAACCAGTTAAAGATCTTAACACCGGTTGGAATCGAAATCGCCATTGTCGAAATCGAGAAGAATGAGTTAACCGCTGGACCTGCACCCATCGTGAAGAAGTGGTGAAGCCATACGACGAAACTTAGTAAAGAAATTGCAACCATTGAGTATACCATCGCACTGTAACCGAATAGACGTTTACGTGAGAATGTACTAATGATTTCAGAGAAAATACCGAATGCCGGTAAAATAACGATATATACTTCAGGGTGACCCCATACCCAGAATAGGTTGGCCCATAACATCGGCATACCGCCGCTCGCCATCGTAAAGAAGTGAGCATCGAATAGACGGTCAAATGTCATTAATGCAAGAGCAACTGTTAATACTGGGAAAGCGAAAATAATGATAATTGTTGTAATTAAGATTGACCAAGTAAACATTGGCATTCTCATTAAAGTCATACCAGGTGTACGCATTTTTAAGATAGTAACTAGGAAGTTAATACCTGTCATTAACGTACCGAGACCTGAAATCTGTAATGCAATTGCGTAGTAGTTATTTCCTACACCAGAAGTAAACTCTGTACCTGCCATTGGGAAGTAAGAAGTCCACCCAGCGTCTGGAGAACCACCGATTACGAAAGCGATGTTGAATAACATTGCTCCGACAAAGAATAACCAGAAACTTAAAGCATTTAAGAACGGATATGCAACGTCACGAGCCCCAATTTGTAATGGTACTACAAGGTTCATTAATCCCATAACGAATGGCATCGCCATGAAAAGAATCATAACTGTACCGTGTGTTGTGAAGATTCCGTTATAGTGTTCAGCGTTTAAATAAGTTGTTTCTGGGAATGTTAACTGTGCACGGATCATTAAACCGTCCATACCACCACGGAATAACATAATAACCGCAGAGATAATATACATGGCCCCAATCTTTTTATGGTCAACAGTTGTTAACCATTCGTCCCAAAGCCATTTCCATTTTTTATACTTTGTTAGTACGAAAATGATTGCTAATGTCACAAGAACGATAGAAGCGTCTGCACCGTAAATAATCGGGTCACCTGTGACAAAGAATTCATCAAGCTTCACTGTGTTCACTCCAATCTGTTGGAATTATAGCTATTATTTTTTGTTTTTGTAGTAGTTGTAATCACAATATTCAAGTGATTTTGGATCTACATAACTTAAGTGATGGCTAGAGAATGTCATACGACCAACTACACCAGGTTTAACAATTTCGTTGTACTTATCTTCTGTTAGTTTAGGAGCAGTTTGTTGTACTTCTTTAACCCACTTGTCATATTTCTCTTTAGTTTTTGCTTCAACTTCGAACTCCATATGAGTAAATCCTTCACCAGAGAAGTTCGCGCTACGACCTAGGTAAGAACCTGGCTTATCAGCTTGTAAATAAAGGTCCATAATCATGCCATCCATTGTGTACTTCATACCACCAAGTTCTGGTACCCAGAAAGCATTCATTGGGCCGACAGAAGTCAGTTTGAATTGAATTGGTACACCAGCTGGGATGTTTAAATAGTTAACGGTTTCAATTTTTTCCTCTGGGTAACTGAATAACCATTTCCAGTTTGCAGATGTAACATAAATCTCCACTGGTTTAATATGTTTGGACTCTTTCGGAACCTCTTCCGAAGCATAAGTTGCTTTTACTGTTGGAATCGATAATGCGATAACGATAATAACAGGAACAAGCGTCCAAATGATTTCTAATAATGTGTTACCGTGTTGTTCAGGTGGCTCATAGTCCATATTCTCTGGTTTTTCACGATAACGAATCAAGATGACTGTAAACAAGATGAATACAATTGCGATAATTAATGACATAAGCAAGAATGACCAAACAATTAAATCATACTGTGCTTTTGCAACAGGTCCTTGCGGATTTAATACTGCGAGTTTCTTATCACAGCCACCGAGGAACAGAAGTAATGATAACGGAAGAAGCGAAGCCAGCTTCCAAAACGTTTTCTTTAGTTGCACGATTGAAAATCTCCTTTCTCCTTGGATTGAAACTATGCCAATAAAACAATATAAACCTATTAATTTATAGATGGCAATAGTTTTTGTGATATTGTTAAAAAATAGACACAAATGCACACTTTTTAAGGTGAATATCATTTGTAACTTGATTACATTGTAAACTATTTTCCAGAGAAAAACGTGATTGTGAAAATTTTAAGATAAATAAAGTTATACCAAGATATCCAAGAAATAGAAAAAAGCTATCTTATCATAAGAAAGATAGCTGAATATTTTGTATATTTAGTTTACTTCTTTTTTTAGGTGTATTTGTTGTTCAAATGTGACAACTTTTTTATATTTTAATTGGTATAAAATGTAACAAAAGATCATAAATGGAATGCCGCAATAAAGAGCAATTCTCTGATCTGGGATGAAAGCTAAACTAACAAATGTAATGAAGTTGAGTGAGAATGCTGCGATTGGAACGATTGGATAAAGCGGTGTGCGATATTTTAAATCGTTAATGTCTCCGCCGTTTTTTAAGAAGTTTCTACGGAAGAAAAACTGTGAAGCCGCGATTGACATCCAAACTACGACAGCGGCCATAGCTGCAATA
This sequence comes from Bacillus cereus, assembly GCF_007678085.1. GTDB lineage: Bacteria > Bacillota > Bacilli > Bacillales > Bacillaceae_G > Bacillus_A > Bacillus_A cereus_BE. The sequence continues at coordinate 161,281 of NZ_VEDW01000007.1, forward strand.
GATGTTAAAACTAAAAAGACAGTATCTGCCGCAAATATACTTGTTAATAGAGACAAACTTGCAAAGAGTAGACTGAAAATTAATGCGTTTAGTGGCACACCTTTTTTCGTTAACTTTGTAAAAGCTGGACTTGCCATTCCTTGCTTTGCCATCGCCCAAAGCATACGAGAATTTGCGTATAGACCAGAGTTGGCTACGGATAATACCGCTGTAATAATAACAAAGTTCATAATGTCAGCTGCATATGGAACACCAGCCACATCAAATACAAGCACAAATGGACTTTCGACTAGATTAGCCTCTTGCCATGGGAGTAAACCTACAACAACTGCTATTGCTAGGACGAAGAAGAAGAGAGTTCGCCAAATGGTATTTTTAATCGCTTTTGGGATTGTTTTTTCAGGGTTTTCACTTTCTCCTGAAGCAATTCCGATTAATTCTGTTCCTTGGAAGGAGTAATTTACTGTAATCATCGTAAGAAGAACAGCTAATGCACCATTTGGAAATAATCCACCATTTTCAGTGAAATTGTGAAGCATTGGCGCTGGTTTTCCGTTAAAATCTAGTAGACCGAACATAACTGCACCACCGAGTGCGATGAAAATAACAATGGTCGCGACTTTTACACTTGCGAACCAAAATTCTGCTTCTGCATATGCCTTTGCTGATAATGCGTTTACAAGAAAGAGTGCAACTGCAAATGTAACACACCAAATCCAAGAAGAAACGTCTGGAAACCAACGTTTCATTAAAATACTTACAGTTGTTAACTCTACCCCAACTGTAACAGCCCAATTTAACCAATACATCCAACCGACAACAAATCCAAAACCAGGTGAAATAAATTTGCTTGCATAGCTTTGGAATGAACCTGCTTCTGGCATAGCAACGGATAATTCACCAAGACATAACATCGTTAAATACATAACAAATCCACCGACTAAAAATGCAAGAATAGCACCGCCAGGACCGGCATTATGGACGATTTGACCAGATCCCATAAATAGGCCAGTTCCAATAACGCCACCAAGTGCAATCATAAATAGATGTCTACTTTTCATTGTTCGTTTTAAATCTGTTTGTTCTACTTGTTGATTCATATGCCCCTCACCTCGTTATTTTCTTGTATGTATGAATTGATTTTCATTCCGAGTTTTTAATCATTAGTGGGGGATGTGACACATACTCGGTTTATTTATTATGAAATGAATGGAGTATGTAAAAATGCGAACTATGACTAAATACTTTAAGAATATTTTTATTAACAAGGTGATATCTTCACTATGTTAATTATTTTGATTTTAGCAAAAATATTCAGAAAAGTATATCGTTTTTTCTTTTTATTAAAAATAATTAGAATTTTATAACGATGAAAGTGTGAACAATAATTCACAGAATCTTTCTAGCAAACTAGTAAGAAGAAAGGTACAATGATAAGAGGTATGTCTGTAAAATAATAATTAATGGAGTTTTGTTTAAAATGAAAAAGTTAAAATATCTTTTTGTTTTTGGAATTATATTTGCTGCCGCGTTTTTTATAGGAAAAGATAAAATTATACAAAAGGCGCAAGTGTTCCGTTTAGAGTTTCTATCTGAAATGAAAGAAGCGACTATGATTGAAAATGTTCCGTTTATAAAACAGTTACCAGAATTACCTCGTGGATGTGAAGTTACAAGTTTGGCTATGTTGCTACAATACAAAGGTATACAAGTAGATAAGATGCAACTTGCTAGCGAGATTCATCGTGTTCCATTTGAACAAAATGGTTTACGTGGAAATCCTTATGAGGGATTCGTTGGAAATATTTATACGAAGACCGAGCCAGGATATGGTGTATATAATCAACCCATTTTTAATTTAGCAGAAAAATATATTCCTGGAAAAGTAGTTAATTTAACAGGTAGAGACGTGCAAGATATGTATAAAGTAGTTAGTTCTGGGTCGCCAGTATGGGTCATTATTAATACAACGTTTAAACCACTAGCTGAGAGTAGTTTTGAAACATGGAATACAAGCTCTGGCGAAGTGAAAATTACATATTTTGAGCATAGTGTAGTAGTAATTGGATATGATCAAAACTTTGTGTATGTAAATGATCCGCTTAAAAATAATCCGCGTTTGGCTGTTCCGCGTGCAGAGTTTGAGAGAGCTTGGGAGCAAATGGGGAAACAAGCAATCACTATTTTATAATAATGAAAAAGTCATCTTTTTGATGGCTTTTTATTTTTAGTTCTTAGTGATAGAAAATTCAGAAGATTCTTTTAAAAGTTAACAATTCACGTTATAATAACATTTAACTTAGTGAAGAAGGGATGAAGAGAAATGGATGTCGCAAAGGAACTTGTTTTATTAAAGAATCAGTTGATTGAGTGGAGAAGGCATTTTCATAAGTATCCAGAGTTATCTTTTCAAGAAGAAAAAACATCACAGTTTGTATTCAATATACTTCGGGAAATCCCACATTTAGAAGTGTCAAGACCTACTAAATATAGTGTAATGGCAAGGTTAATTGGTAAACAGCCTGGTAAAACCATCGCGGTCCGTGCTGACATGGATGCTCTTCCTATTCACGAAGAAAATGAGTTTGATTTTATTTCCACATATTCAGGTGTGATGCATGCATGTGGCCATGATGGACATATAGCGATATTACTTGGGGTTGTACATAAGTTAGTAGAGGAAAGAGAGAAGATTAAAGGGGAGATTCGTTTTCTCTTTCAACATGCAGAAGAAAACTTTCCTGGCGGTGCAGAGGAAATGGTTGCAGCGGGTGTAATGGAAGGTGTGGATTATATTATTGGTGCTCACCTTTGGGCATCGTTACAGGTTGGTAAAATAGGTGTAATTTATGGTGCTGCAATGGCTGCCCCGGATGTTTTTAAAATTACGATAGAAGGAAAAGGTGGACATGCTGGAATCCCTCATGAAACAGTTGATAGTATTGCAATCGGTACACAAGTTGTTGCGCAACTTCAGCAAGTTGTATCTCGCCTCACAGATCCGTTAGATTCCCTTGTAGTATCTGTTACGCAATTTCACGCTGGGACAACACATAATGTGATTCCAGAACAAGCGGAGATTGAGGGGACAGTGCGGAGTTTAAGACATGAGTTGCGAGAAGTAACAGAGAAAAGGATTGAACGGATTGTGAAGCATGTGACGGAAGCTTACGGGGCGAAATATAAGTTTTCTTATGAATATGGATATCGACCGGTAGTAAATGATTATGAAGTTACAGAGGTTATTGAGCAAACGGCATTACAGCTTTATGGAAGGGAACGCGTTACTCGTTTACAGCCGACGATGGCTGGGGAAGACTTTTCAGCGTTTTTACAAAAGGCGCCAGGGACATTCTTTTTTATCGGTGCAGGAAATAAGGAGAAAGGAATTATATATCCTCACCATCACCCTCGTTTTACGATTGATGAAGATGCATTACCGATTGGAGTGGAAGTCTTTGTATCATCCATTATGAATTTTATAAGTAAAGGAGAATGAGATGAAGAAAATACACGTAGTAGCGCTTATTCCAGTTTTTTGTTTAGTTATTGGACCAGTATTTGCTAATTCAGTTACTCCTTACGTATTAGGGATGCCATTTTTATTATTTTGGGTATTATTATCGGTGCTCATTACGTCTCTTTGTATGGGGCTCGTTTATATATTTGATCCTGCTAATAAGGGGGATGTGAAATGACCGCATTACTTATCATTATTTTATTTTTGTTTCTCGCACTATTTTTAGGGATTCGGGCACAACATGGAAAAGATATGAATTTAGAGCAATGGTCAGTTGGTGGAAGAGGATTTGGCACTATTTTTGTTTTTCTTCTAATGGCAGGTGAAATTTATACGACGTTCACATTTTTAGGCGGAAGTGGATGGGCTTATAGTAAAGGAGCGCCTACGTTCTATATTTTAGGTTATGGTGCATTAGCTTATATTTTATCTTACTTTTTATTGCCGCCAGTTTGGAAGTATGCGAAAGAGCATAATCTTGTTTCACAGCCAGATTTTTTTGTGAAGAAATATAAGAGTCAGACACTTGGCATTATCGTTTCTATCATTGGGGTTATTTCAATTATCCCCTACCTTGTTTTACAGTTAAAAGGGTTGGGGATTATCGTTTCGGAAGCCTCTTACGGAAGGGTATCACCGGTTATTGCAGTTTGGATTGGTGCAATTGTCATAACGATATATGTAATGGTTTCAGGCATACACGGATCTGCTTGGACAGCCGCTTTGAAGGATATTATGATCCTGTTTATCGTTATGTTTTTAGGTATATATTTACCGTACCATTATTACGGAGGATTTCAGCCGATGTTTGAAGCGGTAGAAGCAGCGAAACCAGGCTTTTTATCTTTACCTGATGAAGGAATGAGCATTTCTTGGTTTGTTTCTACTATTGTATTAACAGCTCTCGGTTTCTATATGTGGCCCCATACATTTGCTTCGGCTTTCTCTGCAAAAAATGAAAAAGTATTTCGTAAAAATGCGGCCATTATGCCACTCTATTCTTTAGTCTTACTTTTCGTATTCTTTGCAGGTTTTGCTGCTATACTGCAAGTGCCTGGATTAAAGGGAGGGGATGTAGATCTTTCGTTATTCCGTCTCGCTCTTCAAACTTTTGATCCGTGGTTTATTGGGATTATTGGTAGTGCTGGGGTTTTAACCGCATTAGTTCCGGGTTCCATGCTTGTTATGGCGGCATCTACTTTGTTAGCAAAAAACATTTACCGAACAATGGTCCCATCTGCTTCAGATAGACAAGTTGCGAAAGTTGCAAAATTATTTGTGCCTGTAGTAACACTTGTTGCAGTATTGTTTACATTTAAAGGTGGAGAAACAATAGGGGCACTTCTTTTAATGGGGTATAGTATAGTAACGCAACTTTTCCCGGCCCTTGTATGTAGTTTGTTTCCACGTCAAGTTATTACGAAGCAAGGTGCAATTGCAGGAATGTGCATGGGGTTGTTAGTGGTCGCATATATTACTTTATCTGGTTCAACTATAGCTACTATGTTTCCGGGTTTTCCTCAATATATAAAAGATTTAAATGTAGGTATAGTCGCATTGTTAATGAATATGATTGTAATGTTTATCGTTAGCGGATTCACGAAAAATGTATCTATACAAACAGACAATATAATAGTAGGAAAGTAATCTGTGAGCTAGAGCTATCTTTGAAAAGAGATAGCTCTTTTTTGTATATATTTTCTTCTATTAGCGGAATCTAACTAAAAACTTGTTGAAAAGGAAGTTAGGTGGGGGACTTGTTAGAGCTAAAAGGTAACTTATTTGAAGTTATGAAAGAAATTAGGGATGAGTTAGGTTCGCCTAATGATTTAACAATTAGGGAGGTTGCCCTTGCTGGTAGTTTTACACGCTGTGCTGTTATTTTTTTATGTGGGTTAACAGATAAGGATAATGTTTATAAATATGTAGTTCGTACACTCCAATATGAAGAAGTACAAAAAGAAGCAGCTGTCGTTCAGACGTTATTAGATCGTTTTATTTCTATTGCGGAAGTTGGTAAGAAGACAACGTTTCCGGATATTATAAATGCGATTTTAGCGGGAGATACGGTTATATTAATTGATAATATTCAAACCGCTATCGTGATTAATAGTAGAGCGTGGGAAAAAAGAAGTTTAGAACCGCCGGTAACAGAAGATTTAATCCGTGGACCAAGAGTTGGGTTAAATGAAGATATTAATGTGAATAAAATGTTAATTCGTCGTAGTTTACGTGACCCAAAGCTGAGATTCCAATCTTATATTATGGGGAAGAGATCCCAAAAAGAAGTGACGTTAGTATATATAGAAGACATTATTAATCCTTACATTGTAAAAGAGCTAGATCGGCGTCTTCAATCAATAGAGACAGATGTCGTTTTTGAGACTGGTACGATTGAGCAATTAATTCAAGATAATAATTTGTCACCGTTTCCGCAGTTTTTGAATACGGAAAGGCCTGATAATATTGTGGCCTCATTAGCGAAAGGAAAGGCAGCTATTTTGGTGGATGGATCACCGTTTGCCCTTATAGCTCCGCTAGTATTTGTTGATATTTTTCAATCTGTGGAAGATCATTATGAGCGTTGGGTAATTGGGACTTTATTAAGAATTTTGCGGATGGGTTCTGGTATAATTGCGATTTTAATGCCAGCGATGTATGTGGCGCTCGTCTCATATCACCAAGGGCTTATTCCTTCTAAATTGGCTTATTCAATTGCTGGGGCAAGAGAAGGGGTTCCGTTTCCTGCATATATTGAAACGTTAATGATGGCATTAACGATGGAGCTAATACGAGAAGCAGGAATTAGGTTGCCGAAACCGATGGGGCAAACAATTGGGATTGTAGGTGGCCTTGTAATTGGAGAAGCAGCGGTGAACGCAGGAATTGTAAATCCTTTTTTAGTTATTATTATTGCGGTTACAGCTATTGCTACCTTTTCTCTCCCTGTATATAGCATTACGATTACGTTTCGTATTTTACTTTTCGTCTTTGTATTAGCAGCGACTGCTTTTGGTTTGTATGGGATTATTTTAGCGCTTATTGCGCTTGCTGTTCATATTACAAATTTAACAAGCGTTGGTGTACCGTATACAACTCCAATCGCTCCTGCATTTTATAAAGATTGGAAAGAAGAGTTTATTCGTATGCCGAAATCGATGTTGAAAGATAGACCAGAATATTTACAAACGAAAGATTCTACAATACGTCCAAAGGAGCGAAAATAATTGAAACCATTTGAGTATGGCGATGAAGAGATTGGATCTCGGGAAATTGGGTTTGCGGTATCATCGACCATTATTGGTATAGGAGCATTGTCTATGCCACGAGATATTGCTAATCAAACTTTATTTTCGGACGGTTGGATTATTTTACTTTTGGGTGGATTAGTATGTGCAGTTTTAGGTTGGTTTGTAACGAGGGTAGCTATTTTATTCCCGAAACAAAACTTTGTTCAATATACAAGTGCGCATTTGACGAAGCCTGTTGCATACACAATTAGTAGTATTTTAGTATTGACGTTTGCTGCTTTGACAGCATATGAATCGCGAATGATTTCAATTATTTCTCAAACATATTTATTTAGTGAGACACCGATACAACTACTGTCTTTCTTCTTCTTACTAGTTGTTATTTACGGAATAGCAGGATCAAGAGCGGCTTTATTAAGGTTAAATGTTCTATTTTTACCTATTGTTTTAATTGCGATAGTGCTTCTTTCTTTATTGAATATAAATTTAATGGAAATAAATAATTTATTTCCAGCTTTTCAAACGGAAGTAAGTCAGTACGCTGTTGGGGTTAAAAATTCTATATTCACATTTATTGGATTTGAGGTAGCTCTGTTTTATGCTGTGTTGTTGAATGATAAGACAGCGAAAAAGGCACCAATGGCAGTTGCAAAAGCCGTGATAGTAAATGTGCTCTCATATATTTTAATTTATGTAACTTGTATTAGTGTTTTTACGTATATGACAACTCGTGGATTGACATATCCAACAATTGAATTAGGGAAAGAGATTGAAATTGGTGGAGGTTTTTTAGAAAGGTTCGATGCAATTTTTTTTACGACTTGGATTATTACTATTTATAACACTACAGCAATGTACTATGACGTCGCATCTTTATTGTTTTGTGCCATGTTTCCGAAAGTGAAGAAACATATTTTTATTTTCGGAAGCGCGCCTATAATTTTTATGTTGAATATGCTCCCTGGTAATTTAGATACGTTATCAAGTTATGGAACATATTTAGCCTGGATAGATATGGGGTTTGTCGTGTTAGCTCCTTTGTTAGTTTTTATTGTATATAAAATAAAAAGAAGGAATGGTAGAAATGAAAAACCTTCTTAAAATTATAATGGTTATGGTTTTAGCTGGATTTATAAGTGGGTGTTCTGAACTGGAAGAAATAGAAGAAAGAGGATTTGTAGTAGGCGCAGCTTACGATATTGTGAAGAAAAAGAAATCAAATCCGATTATGAAAGGGACGTATCAGATGGTACTTCCCAGTAAGTTAGCACAACAAGGTGGACAGGGCGATGGAGATAGTGAAAATTATATTAACGTAAGTGCGAAAGCAGATAGCGTCTTTGAGCAAATAAGAATAATTGCTAAAAAAATTAGTCGAACATTATTTTTTCCGCATATACAAGTCATTATTTTTTCGGATGAATTACTAGCGAATCCGTATGTTTTGCAAAATACGTTAGATGTATATTTTCGTGATCATGAAATGAGAAGAAATATTCGTTTGTTCGTTTCCAAGAAAAATGCAGAATCTATTTTAAAACAGAGCGCCAAACCTGAAAACTTACCGGCGCAGTACATTGATATGTTAGCTGAACATCCTCCGAAAAACGCTCAAATGATTGAGGCGGCGAGAATTGGTGAGGTACAAGGGAAAATGATCGCGGATCGAAGTTTTGCATTACCTCTCTTAGGATTAACTAAACAAGGGGTACAAATGGAAGGAGCGGCATTGATCCGTGGAAAGGATAATAAGTGCGTTGGAACTTTGAGTGGAGAACAAACATTAGGAATGAACTATGTAATAGGTAAAAAAATTGGAGGTTTCTTTACTGTTCGTAAAAAGAATCAGCTCATTACATATGAAATTCATAAGTTGCGCCGAAAGATCCAGGTGTCTACTGAAAATGCTACAAAACCGAAGTTTGATATTCAATTGTCCACAGAAGGCATATTAGCTGAGTTACATTTTAATGAACCGAAACAAGTGATGAATGAAAAGCTTTTAAAGAAAGAGATTTCAAAGGAAATGAAGAAGCGTATTGAAAAGTCTATACAGCTTGTTCAAAAAAAATATAAGGTAGATGTATTGGAATTAGGAGAGGCATATAAGAGGCATAATTATAAAGAGTGGAAGAAAATTAGTAAGAATTGGGATCAAGGTCAGAATTATTTTAGTAATGCTGAAATTAATGTTCATGTTAATCCGACAATTGAACATTCAGGCTCAGCTTTACCGAAGAAAGTGAAATAAGGTGATGGAAATTGTTTACTGGATTAGGAATTAGTTGCACGATATTAATGGCGGCTCTTCCGGGAGCCATATACTTTATTCATAAGAAACTCACAATGTATGGAGCGCAGCCTTGGAATACTGATGCGCAAAAAAAGAAACCTGAATGATTTTCAGGTTTCTTTCGCGCAAAGCAAATGTGAAGGGGGATACCTTCTATGTATGCTTTGCTTTATACAAGCCCTAACCAATGTACCAATTGTGTAGAGAGGAATGTCACAACAATGGCGATAACGGTAGGGATTGCAAACGATAAGAATGTCCATTTGGCACTTTTTGTTTCTTTATATATGTTAACCAGTGTTGTTCCACATGGGAAATGAAGAAGTGAGAACAACATTGTGTTTAACGCTGTTAACCAAGTCCAACCGTTTTCTAAGAATAGATTTTTAATTTGGTTAAAATCATCTATTTCAGTTAAAGCTCCGGTTGATAAATAAGACATTAGTAAAATTGGGATAACAATTTCATTCGCCGGTAGTCCAAGAATGAACGCAGCTAAAATAAAACCGTCAAGTCCTAACATTTTAGCAAAGGGATCTAGGAAGTTTACAAAATACATAAGTAAGCTTGTGTCACCGATAAAAATATTAGCTAGTAACCAAGTTAATGCAGCCGCAGGGGCAGCAACAACGACAGCTCGCTTTAAAACGTAGACTGATTTATCAAGTGTTGCACGTACAATTGTATTCCAAACTTTTGGCTTGCGGTACGGTGGTAACTCAAGTGTGTAGTGAGTTGGAACACCTTTTAAAGCTGTTTTTGATAGTACCCAAGAAACAGTTAATGTCATAATAACACCAATTACAACCATCCCAACTACAACACCAGCAGTAACTAATGTTTGCATACTACCTGTATAACCAGCAGCCATAAATAATGAAGCCATTAAAATTAACATCGGCCAGCGACCGTTACAAGGAACGAAGTTGTTTGTTAAGATTGCAAGCATACGTTCACGTGGTGATTCAATAATACGCGTTGACATGATGGCTGCTGCGTTACAACCAAAGCCCATTGCCATTGTTAAAGATTGTTTGCCATGTGCACCAGAGCGTTTAAATAAGCGGTCCATATTAAATGCAACGCGTGGTAAGTATCCGTAGTTTTCTAATAGTGCGAACATCGGGAAAAAGATGGCCATAGGTGGTAACATAACGCTAATAACAGCACCGATACCACGGAATAAACCGAGTATTAAAATACCATGTAACCATTCAGGTGCATGCGCAGCTTGGAACCAAGATGTTAAATATCCTTCGGCCCATCCGAAAAACTCAGCAATCATATCAGACGGTACGTTAGCACCAGCGATTGTAAGATAAAAAATGATAGATAAAATACCGAGCATAATTGGGAATCCCCAGATTGGAGATGTGAAAATTTTATCTAGTTTTTCGGAACGATACAATTTATCAGTATTTGTATATTGAACAGATTCTTTACATATGCTTGCAGATGTTCGGTAAATATCTCCGACAATGTCATCTCGTATATCTTCTTTTGAAAGTGTTTGTGCATGTTGAATAATATAGTCCAATGGAAGAGCTTTACTGGCTGAGTGAGATTCCATTTATTACGACCTCCCTTACAAGTGGTTCGTTATGATATTTTTGAAGTGTAGTTAAGAAATTTTTATCTCCATCTAATATACGTAACGCAATCCAACGTGCTGGATACATATCACCGAACACTTTATAAATTTGTGGTTCTAATTCCTGAATCATACTTTCGATTTTTTCGCTGTAAGAAATTTTAATTGGTGTTGGAATTAGCTTTTTATTTGCTACTTTAGCAATGACGCTTAGTAAATGCCCAATACCAACTCGGTTTCGGGCTGAAATTTTAACTACCGGTACACCAAGTGATTTCGCTAATTTCTTTTCATCAATAACGATGCCTTTTTTCTCCGCTTCATCAATTAAATTAATACAAATGACTACATTGCTTGTCATTTCCATCACTTGGAGTGCTAAATTTAAATTTCTTTCCATTGCAGTTGCATCAATAACAACTACAGTTACTTCTGGCTTTTCAAATATAATATAATCTCTTGCTACTTCTTCATCCGCAGAATTTGAATATAGTGAGTAAGTTCCAGGTAAATCTATTAATGTATATTTACTTCCGTTATGTTCATATTCCCCTTCAGCTTTTAAAACAGTTTTTCCCGTCCAGTTTCCAGTGTGTTGTTTTAAGCCTGTTAAAGTATTAAATAATGTACTTTTCCCGGTGTTCGGGTTGCCAGCTAAAGCAATGCGATGTTTGCTCATCTGAAATCATCTCCTATTAATACCCCGAAAATAAGGGAACTTTCTTCCTTACGTAGTGCAATAGTTGTATTGCTTACTTGATAAGCGACCGGATCTCCAAGTGGACTGCGCTGTAATACTTTAATCGTTGCGCCAGGGATAAATCCTAAATCTAATAAACGTCGTTTCATAGTTCCTTCTAATTGTATCTTCTCAATCTGTACAAACTCTCCTGTCTTAAATTCGGAAAGTGGTTTTGTATTAGCCGATACCATAAAAGTTACCTCATCTCTATATTGTTAGTTTAAGTTTAAAAAGTTTCCTTAGGTAAACTTTTTGTTAGTAATATAGTAGACTACATTGGATGATGCTGTCAATTGGTACTTTAAAAATATTCATTTATTTTTAGAATTGTTCCAATTTATTTAGTTGTACTAAAAAATATTACTGAAATTCTGTTTAATGTAAATAAAATAAGAGTGTAAAAATTGAAAAATACAATGGATTTGTAAATGTATTTTTAACTAAAAGGGGAAAAGAGTGAAAAACATTTACATTGAATTTACATTGTTAAGACTAAATTTACATTACTGCTTAATTAGTGTGGATTTTGTTGGATTCTTTAACTATAAATGTTGGGATTCCTAGCTTTTAAAGAGTATTATCGTCATTTACTTAAAATTAAAAATTGCTTAACACTCACATAATATTGTTGTCCTACAATGAATTTGTGTTCGAAAGAAAATGAATTCGAAAAGCGATAATCCAAATGGGGGTACAAGACATGGTTATGAAAAAAGGTATTAAATTTTCTTTAGCAGCTTTAGTGGTGGCAGGAGCGTTAGTTGGATGTGGGAAAGCGGAAGATACAGCTAGTAAAGAAACTGCTAAAGGAAGCGATAATACAAAACAAGAATTATCAGGTACGATTGCAGCAGCTGGTTCTACAGCTCTTCTACCTCTTGCGGAGGAAGCTGGAAAGAAATTCATGGAGAAAAATTCAAAAGTTTCTATTCAAGTACAAGGTGGCGGTAGTGGAACTGGGATTAACCAAGTAGCATCGGGTGCAGTACAAATTGGTAATTCAGATGTTCCATCAGGAGATAAAATAAAAGATGCTGAAAAAGCGAAAGAATTAGTAGATAACAAGGTTGCGGGTATTGCATTCGCACTTGTCGTAAATAAAGATGTAAAAGTTGATAACTTAACAGTGCAACAAGTACAAGATATCTTCACTGGAAAAGTAACAAACTGGAAAGAGGTAGGCGGGAAAGATGAAAAAATCAACGTAATTAACCGTCCGGCTTCATCTGGTACACGTGCTACATTTGAAAAGACAGTTATGAAAGAAGCAAAGATTAATGATGGAACTGGTACGACACAAGATTCTAACGGTGCAGTAGAGCAAGCGATTAACTCTACTCCAGGTTCAGTAAGTTATTTAGCGATGTCTTACATGGTTGGCGACAAAAAAGGTGCACTACAAACAGTGAAAATTGATGGTGCTGAACCAAAAGTTGAAAACATTTCGTCTGGTAAATATCCATTCTGGTCTTACGAGTACATGGTAACAAAAGGTGAAGCGAAAGAAGCAACGAAAGCTTACATTGATTATGTAAAAGGTAAAGACTTTGAAAAGCAAGTAGAAGATATGGGTTACATCCCAATGTCTAAATTAAATAAGTAATAAAGTTTATGGGGCTGGCTGCAAGGCCAGTCCTGTTCATTTCAATCTATGAAGTGGGGTCTGACCTGTGATGAAGGGGAAAAAACAAATTAATTACGTAAAAAGTGAATATATAGGAAGATCGCTTGTTACGTTTTGTGGTATTTTTATTGTTTTAATTACATTAGCTATTATTGCGTTTATTTGTGGTAAAGGTATTCAATCTTTTACACAAAGCGGTATTTCATTTACTGAGATGTTAACATCGACAAAATGGAATCCAAATGCTGACGAAGGAACCTTTGGGGCTTTGATTTTCATTGTAGGTTCAACAGTGGTTTCGTTAGGTGCGGTTATTATTAGTGCGCCAATTGCTATAGCTCTTGCTATATTCATGAATTTAATTTCGCCGAAGTTTGGAAATAAAGTATTGAAGCCTGTTTTAGAATTATTAGTTGGTATTCCTTCGGTTGTATACGGATTATTAGGGGTTACAATTTTAGTGCCACTATTACGTGATTCGTTCGGAGGAGTGGGCTTTAGTTTAATTGCAGGTATTGTTGTATTAAGTATTATGATTTTACCTACTATTGCTAGTATCGCTTCTGATGCAATACGCTCTGTTCCATTTGATTATTTAGAAGCTTCTTACGGTCTAGGATCAACGAAATGGCAAGCGGTTAGCCGAGTGATTGTTCCTGCTGCGAAAAAAGGGATTTTAACAGGTATTGTTTTAGGTTTAGCGCGTGCTTTTGGTGAAGCATTAGCGGTTCAAATGGTAATCGGGAACACAATTAAATTACCAGAAGGAATATACAGTCCGACAGCAACGTTAACTGGTATTTTGACAATGGACATGACAAATACATTAAACGGAACTGCTTGGAACAATGCGCTATGGACTTTAGCGATGATTTTACTTGTTATTTCATTCCTGTTTATTTTAGTAATTCGAGCGATTGGGCAAAGAGGTGAGCGATAATAATGAATGCAAGAACAGTAAATAAAGTTTGGACAGGTATCTTTTATGCAGTTGCAGCTTTAGTTGTAGCTTTACTAGTATTCTTAGTGTTTGAAATTCTGCAAAAGGGATGGGGATTTTGGGATCCTAATTTCTTGTTTGGAGAACCAAGTAATACAAGAGCTGGTGGTGGGATTGGTCCACAGTTATTCAATTCCTTCTACATGCTTGTTATAACGCTTGTTATATCTATTCCTCTTGGTTTAGGTGCTGGAATATATTTAGCGGAGTACGCAAAACAAGGACGTTTTTTAAATTTTGTTCGTTTATGTATTGAGACAATGGCGTCTTTACCTTCGATTGTTGTTGGTTTATTCGGTTTGTTAGTGTTCGTTACTATGACAGGCTGGGGATACACAGTAATGGGTGGTGCCCTTGCTTTAACTATTTTAAACTTACCAGGTTTAACACGTGTTTGTGAAAATGCAATTTCAGAAGTGCCTCATAATGTAAAAGAGGCAAGTCTTGGATTGGGTGCAACGAAGTGGCAAACGATCGCTCGTATTATTATTCCGTCGTCATTACCGCAAATTATTACAGGTATTATTTTAGCGGCGGGTCGTATATTTGGTGAAGCGGCAGCGTTGATTTACACAGCGGGTTTAACATCCCCGATTTTAAATTCAGCAGCGGACTTCTCAAGTCCTGCGCATCCTTTAAATCCATTTAGACCAGCTGAAACATTAGCGGTTCATATTTGGAAGTTAAATTCCGAAGGGGTTATTCCGGATGCAAAATTGATTGCGACAAAATCTGCAGCTGTATTAATTATTATGGTGTTACTATTCAATGTTATTTCACGCTTAGTAGCATCTGTATTGCACAAACGTTTTACAGGAACGAAAAGAAAAAGTAAAACGACGAAGAAAGTAAAAGCGGCATAAATGATAAAGAGGAACTCTCTATTTATAAGTAGGGAGTTCTTTTTATATTTTAATATAGAAGGAATGGATGTAATGATTGTTGAATTTGTAATTGATAATATAGACGGATAGGTGCGGATGAGAGGGGAAGTTACTTTGTTTTTTCTGCAAATGTCAGGTTTTCCTGGATCGGGAAAATCGACAGTTTCTAAGTATATAGCGAAGTTAACTGGTGCTGTAATTGTAGATCATGACGTTTTGAAATCAGCGTTGTTACAATCGTTAGAAATGAAAGGGATTGAATCGACGATTGTTGGAGGAGTATCATACGATGTTGAATGGGTATTGATTGATTCTTATTTAGAACAAGGGCATAGTGTGATATTGGATAGTCCGTGTTTATATGAAGGGATGGTTGAAAAGGGAATTAAGCTGTCTAATAAACATGGTGTAAAATATATTGAATGTTATCTTAATGATAGGGAAGAGATTAATAATAGGTTACAAAAACGTAAACGTATGGTCAGTCAGATTGAAAGAGTGGATTCGGAAGTAGCTTTTAAAAAGTGGTTAGATGGTAGTAAAAGACCTTTAAATAGTGAATATCTTATTGTGGATTCTGGTAAACCGCTAGAGTGGTATGCTCAAAAAATGATGGATTATATGAGTAGGTAGAGAAAAAGCGTTATCTTCATTCATGAAGATAACGCTTTTTCTTTTAAATATCAGGTGTTTCTGTGGAAGTGCTTATTTTTCTACGAGAGCGTCTTTTTCTCCCGATTTTATCTAATAATTCATACATAACTGGAACGACTACTAGTGTAAGAACAGTTGAGACTGCTAAACCACCGATGACAACGACGGCAAGACTTTTTGATACCATACTTCCTGCTTGCGATTGACCAAATAGGAGAGGGAGCATTGCGACGATTGTCGTTATAGCTGTCATAATAATTGGACGTAATCTAGTGGATCCCGCTTCTAGTAAGGCATCTCTTGTTTCCATTCCGTGTTCCCGATTTTGTTGTACTCTTTCTATTAATACAATAGCGTTTGTAACGACAATCCCGATTAACATTAATGCGCCGATCAAGGAATTTACATCAACGGGTGTTCCTGAAATGATTAACCCTAAAATACCGCCGACAGCAGCTAATGGCAAGGAGAACAGAATTGCGAAAGGAGCGCGCGCCTGTCCAAAGGTGATAACCATAATTAAATATACAATCCCGATTGCGATCCCCATAATTTTGAATAAATCTGTGAAGTTCTCTTGCATAGATTCAGTCGCACCTGCAATAGTTACTTTTGCGCCGTTAGGTAAGTCTAATTTAGCTATCGTTTCGTTTACTTCTGCACTTACTTTACTTAAATCTTCATTTGAGGCCTCGGCAGTAATTTGAATCGTTTCTTTTCCGTCTTTATGGAAGACTTCTGTTTGAAGTTGCTTTTCTGAAATGGTTGCAATGTCTTTTAAAGGAATTGGTCCATTGGTAGGTGATAGTATGTTTGTGTTTAAGATGTCTTCTTGTTTAGTAATGTTTTCTTTTTTGTGTTCTATCATAATAGTTGTTTTTTCATTATTGATTGAAACTTCACCAATAGGTGATTTCTTCATAAGGAATGCTACTTGTTGTGCTGCTAATTCTGGTGTTAATCCTAGTTGTTCGGCCTTTGTTTGATCGACATGGATTTGCCATTCTTTCTTAGAGTCTTCTAAATTCGTTTTTACTTTAGAGAGCGCACTTATATCTTTTAGTTTTGTTTCGACGATAGTAGCAGCCTCTTTTAAATTCGTTTCGTTAGTGGCTGTTATGTTAAATTGCAAATTGTTGCCGCCGCCAGAGCTTGAATAACTCATTTTTATATAATCAAGTTCAGCAGGCTCAAAAGTTTTCTGTTCTTTTTTTAACTCTTTAATATATTGATCGATATCAGAACCTTTTTTGAAGACTACTAATATACTTGCGAGATTATTTTTTGTCGTTTGCCCCCATTGTGCATCTTCTGCGCTAGATCCCATTCGTAAAATAACATCCGTTACATCCGAATTAGAAAGTAGCTTCTTTTCGAAATCAAAGGCTTTTTGTTTTTGTGTTTCAGGAGCGTAATCAGCTGGGAAAGTCATGTTAATAGATAACATTGTGTCGTCTTCAGATTTTATGTTAGCTTTCGGTAGTAATACATAGGCTGCAATCGATCCTGCGAATAATAAAAAAGAAGTAAGTAGAATAATGAATTTATGCGAAAGAGCCCATTTTAATGTAGCGACATATCGTGGTGAAGAACTTGGTTTTTTGTGTTTTGTTTTTTTGAGTAGTAAAAAAGCCATAAGTGGAACAACTGTTAGTGCAACGATTAAGGATGATAGTATAGAATATACAACTGCTAATACCATAGGTAACATTAATTTTCCGATTACTCCTGATACGAGACCGATAGGTAAGAAAACAGCGACCGTTGTTAAAGTAGAAGAAGTAATTGCGACGGCGACCTCTTTCGTTGCATCGAGAATAATATCTTTAGAGAAAGATTCTTTTTGTAAACGCCGAAAAATGTTCTCGATGACAACGATACTATCATCGACGAGACGTCCAACTGCAACCGCTAAACCACCAAGAGTTAGGGTATTAAGTGTAATGTTAGATTGGTGTAGTAAAAAGAGTGTTAATAAAATAGATAATGGAATGCTGACAACAGCAATGAGTGTCGTTCGGAAGTTACGCAAAAAGATTAAGATAATTAGGGTTGCAGCAATTGCTCCAAGAATCACTTCTTTTCCCATACTAGTAACAGCATTTTCAACTTGCTCATGAGTTGAGGCTAAAAGTTTAATAGAAAACTGATCATGATATTGTTTACTTATATCTTTGATTTTTTTATCGATTTCCTTTCCGATTGCAACCGCGTTTTTACTTGGCTCTTTCATGATGATTAATCCGGTTCCTTCTTCTCCATTTATATGTGAGATTGTATCGTAGTGTTGTTTAAGTTCAATTTGAGCAACATCTTGCAATTTTACTTGAGGTGCAACGGTGACGTTTTTAATGTCATCTACATTTTTGATATCCCCAATGACGCGAAGATTATATTCTTCTTTACTAACGGTAACGGCTCCAGCTGGAGTGGAAGTTTCTTTTCCTTGTAAAACTTTTAATATTTGTTCTGTTGTGACGTTTTTATCTTTTAATTGGTTTGGGTCTAGTATGATAGATAATTCAGAGGCTGATTTTCCGAAAAACATAACGTTGGCAACACCATCAATGCTTTCGAGTTGTGGTACGATTTCTTTTTCGATTTGTTTTTCATCTGCTTTTGAAAATCCGTTTTGCTTCTGGATAGCAATTTGAGCGAGTGGAATCATAGAAGTATTTAATTGGCTGACTATGGGTTTAGTTGCATCTGTAGGTAATTTAATTGTATTAATGGCCTTTTCGACTTCGCGTGCTGCGTCTTTCATATTTGCTTTGGATGTATACGCGATATCGATGCGTGATAATCCCTCGTGAGTAGAAGAGGTGATGCTGTCAATGTGTTCTAAATTGCGAAATTGTTTTTCGAGGGGATCAGTTACTTCTTTCGTCATCGCTTCAGCGTCGAGTCCTTGAGATAAGGTTGTGACAGTGACTGCTGGATTATCGATGCTTGGTAAAAATTCCATAGGTAATTTAGAGCCGGAATAAACGCCGAGTACGGAAATGAGAAAAACCATGATGATAACAGCGGCGCGGTTTTTTAATGAAAACTTTGTTAACCTATCCATAAAGTGATTCCTCCATTGGTTTATTTATAGTTGAGTACGTCCTTTCTTACTATATAACAAAAAATGGATATTTTTCATTAATTAAATGTAAAAAAATTCTAAAAATAATCTTAAGTTAATGTTTTTGTGGGAATTTCGTTATGTATTTCGCTATTCGCCGGACGATAAGACCTTTACCTTAAAATTCAGTTGGAGTCGAGCTGCTTGTAAAGAACCGATTTGTTCAACTAATAGTTTGTGTGGAGGAACCAAACCAAAAATCAGCATGTTCACTTTATTAGGAAGTGAACATGCTGATTGAAAAGGTGAATCTATTTTTTAGTGTGGATTGATTATAGAGAGGAAAATGATCAGGGCTTTAATATAGAAGAGAATGAAAATCTAGGAAGGGGTTATGAAATGCAGTTTGGTTAATTAGAGTGTATTGATATACAATTTAAATAGTGGTTTTCCGTAGAGGGGCTGAGGTGTCTTTATATAGAAGAAAGTAGGGTGGAGATTTTTTTGTGTTTTTTTTAAAAAAAACACTTGTTATTTCAAAATCATGATGGTATATTAATAAACGTCGCTGATGCAGAAACGCAGAAAACGACAAAAAAGAAATTTTAAAACTTAGTTGACATCGAAAAATGAAGATGTTAATATGATGAAGTCGCTTCTGAAGCGGCGGACAAGTTCTTTGAAAACTGAACGAAACAAACAACGTGAAACGTCAATTTTTATTTTTAGATGCTAGACAAACTAACTTTA
>NZ_VEDW01000008.1:0-98660 GCF_007678085.1 Bacillus cereus
CCATTAGCTCAGTTGGTAGAGCATCTGACTTTTAATCAGAGGGTCGAAGGTTCGAATCCTTCATGGCTCACCATTTTCGCGGAAGTAGTTCAGTGGTAGAATACAACCTTGCCAAGGTTGGGGTCGCGGGTTCGAATCCCGTCTTCCGCTTAATTACTAAGGGGCCTTAGCTCAGCTGGGAGAGCGCCTGCCTTGCACGCAGGAGGTCAGCGGTTCGATCCCGCTAGGCTCCATCTAATAGAGAAGCTTACATCATATGATGTAAGCTTTTTTTGTGTTTAAAAAGACAATTTTCATATTTGTCATTTAAAATGGAGAAAATGCGAAAGTAAAGGATGGGGATAGTTGTGAAAGTTGTTATTGCATCTGATTCATATAAAGAAAGCTTAAAAGCTATAGAAGTATGTGAGGCTATTGAAAGAGGTTTTGAAGCAATTTTCCCTAAAGCAGAGTATGTGAAAATACCGATTGGAGATGGAGGAGAAGGAACGGTTGATTCTCTTGTTGATGCTACAGGGGGAAGGATTACATCACTTCATGTGACAGGACCGCTTAGAGAACGTGTACAAGCCTTTTACGGTATGTCTAAAGATAAAAAGACAGCGTTTATTGAAATGGCAGCAGCATCAGGATTACAACATGTTCCAGTTAAAAAGCGAAACCCACTTATTACAACAACTAAAGGAACAGGCGAACTTATACTACATGCGCTAGACGAAGGAGCTGAGCACATTATTTTAGGACTTGGAGGAAGTGCTACAAATGATGGTGGAGCAGGTATGTTGTCAGCATTAGGAGTCAGGTTTATAAATGAAAAAGGGGAAGTAATAGAGCCATCTGGAGGAACGTTACATTCGATTGTAGCTATTGATTTTTCGCGCTTGGATTCACGCTTAATGCATATAAAGATAGAAGCAGCATGTGATGTAGATAATCCGTTAGTTGGAATAAGGGGGGCATCGTTCGTTTTTGGGAGACAAAAGGGTGCGAATACAGAGACGATGAAAGAGCTGGATGAGAATTTAAAGCATTATGCGAATATCCTTAAACAATACTTATCTTGCGACGTATCTAAAATCCCTGGCGCAGGAGCCGCAGGAGGAATGGGAGCAGCTGTTATTGCGGTGTTAAAGGGAAACTTACGGAGAGGAATTGAAATTGTATTAGACTATACAAATTTTGATAAGCATATAGAAGAAGCAGATTTAATTATAACTGGCGAAGGGAGAATAGATGAACAAACAGCATATGGGAAGGCCCCTGTAGGTGTTGCAGAGCGTGCAAAGCATTTTCGTATTCCTGTCATTGCTATTGGAGGATCTGTATCTCCGAATTATCAAGCTGTTCACGAAAAAGGAATCGATGCAGTATTTAGTATTACAGCGAGTCCTATGACATTAGAAGAGGCATATAAAGTAGCGGAAGAGAATATCGAAATGACAGCAAAGAATATTGCCGCAGTATGGAAAATAGCATCAGAAAAACACTTCTAAATGTAGGAGTGTTTTTTATTATTATTTAATAATAATGATGGTAGTTGTTTCATTAAGTTAACTTTATACATAGAATAGTCTTAAAATTTGGTTTTTAAGGCGGATATAAGTGAATAATTTGTATATCCATACAGAAAAATGTCGAGTTGAGTCAGACTATAAAAAAGATTTAAAATATTTAGTGAAGGCACAAAAGGGGGATACTATCTATGAAAAAAGAAATCTCAGTTATTGGAGTTCCAATGGATTTAGGACAGATGCGTCGCGGGGTAGATATGGGGCCAAGCGCAATCCGTTATGCAGGCGTAATTGAAAGAATTGAAGAAATTGGATATGACGTTAAAGATATTGGAGATATATGTATAGAGAGAGAAAAAGAAGTAGATGTAAATACAAGCTTAAGAAACCTTACACAAGTTGCAACTGTATGTAACGAATTAGCAAGTAAGGTGGATCATATTATAGAAGAAGGACGTTTTCCACTTGTATTAGGTGGTGACCATAGTATCGCAATTGGTACACTAGCTGGTGTTGCGAAACATTATAAAAATTTAGGTGTTATTTGGTATGATGCACACGGTGACTTAAATACAGAAGAAACTTCACCATCTGGAAATATTCATGGCATGTCACTTGCAGCAAGTTTAGGGTATGGACATCCTAAACTTGTAGATTTATACGGGGCATATCCAAAGGTGAAAAAAGAGAATGTTGTAATTATCGGTGCACGTGCATTAGATGAAGGAGAAAAAGACTTTATTCGCAATGAAGGTATTAAAGTATTCTCAATGCACGAGATTGATCGTATGGGTATGACGGCTGTTATGGAAGAAACAATTGCGTATTTATCTCATACTGATGGTGTACATTTATCATTAGATTTAGATGGTCTTGACCCTCATGATGCACCGGGAGTTGGAACGCCTGTAATTGGTGGTCTTTCTTATCGTGAGAGCCACTTAGCGATGGAAATGTTAGCGGAATCTGATATTGTTACATCTGCTGAGTTTGTTGAAGTAAATACTATTTTAGATGAGCGAAATAGAACGGCAACAACAGCAGTTGCTTTAATGGGTTCTTTATTCGGTGAAAAACTAAAATAAATGTAAGAAAAGCAACTGAGAAGTTGCTTTTTTTATTTGAAAATAGGCGTATAATAATGTTTGACATCTTACCAATTTAGGATAAAGGGGGTTGTTTGTAATTGTCGTTTGTTTCATGTATGGTATAATTAACTAGTTGTTGGAAATACATACAGATAGAGCATAAAACAATATTTCAATATATGGATAGAATTGCTCGTAAGTAGGAGGAAGGGTTAGCATGCCTTTTGAAGATACGACCATTTTGAAATATCTTAGTACGGCACTAGATATTGCCGTTGTATGGTTTATTATATATAAGCTAATTCTCATAATCCGAGGGACGAAAGCTGTTCAACTTTTAAAAGGTATTACAGTTATTATTGTCGTTCGGATGATCAGTATTTTCCTTGGATTACGTACGCTATATTGGCTAACTGAGCAAGTATTAACGTGGGGATTTTTAGCCGTTATTATTATTTTTCAGCCAGAATTGCGAAGAGCACTTGAGCAGCTAGGACGCGGGAGTTTATTTTCACGTACTGGAGCTCATGAGGATGATGAGCCTGAAATGGTTGCAACAGCGATAGCAAAAGCAACGGAATATATGGGGAAACGTAGAATTGGTGCATTAATTACTTTGTCAAAAGAGACCGGTATGGGTGATTATGTGGAAACAGGTATTCCGCTAAATGCAAACGTATCATCGGAATTACTTATTAATATTTTCATTCCTAATACACCTCTTCACGATGGAGCGGTCATTATGCAGGGAAGTACCATTAAAGCAGCAGCGTGTTATCTTCCCTTATCGGAAAGTCCGTTTATCTCTAAGGAACTAGGAACTAGGCATCGCGCTGCAATGGGAGTTAGTGAAGTTACTGATAGTATTACAGTAGTTGTGTCGGAAGAAACTGGCCAAATTTCTTTAACGAAAAATGGTAAGTTGCATCGTGATTTGAAGACAGAACAATTGAAAGATATGTTGTTAGCTGAATTTAGTGCGAACGAAAAAACGACTTCTTCGTCTTTATGGAATTGGAGGAGAAAGCGTCATGGATAAGTTAATGGAGAATCATTGGTTTCTAAAAGGGATCTCATTACTATTGGCGTGTATGCTTTTTATGTCAGCGACTTTAACTGAAAAAAATACGACATCGGGGATAATACCTTTCGCAAATGATACGAAAGAAACATTAACGAATTATGCTATTAACGTTAAGTATGATGAAGAGAAATATATTGTAAGTGGTATTCCGGCAGAGGGCGTCAAAGTGAAGTTAGAGGGCCCAAAAGCAGCAGTTGCTACAGCAAAGGCGAAAAAACAATTTGATATACCAGTTGATTTGAGAGATAGCGAAAAAGGAACTTATGAAGTTTCTTTGAAAACGAACGGGCTTCCAGATGATGTGAAAGGAACAGTTCAGCCATCAACAATTAAAATTACTCTTCATGAAAAAGCGAGAAAATATGTTCATGTAGATTTAAAATTATCAAATGAGGATCAAATGCCAGCGGGTGCTACTCTTGAAAAATCAAATATTAAACCTGATACGGTTGAGGTAGTTGGAACGAAAGAAGAAATTGAAAGTATTTCATCTGCTAAGGCGTATATTGATTTAAAAGGTGTTAATAAAACTGTTACCAGAACAGCTGAAGTTACATTATACAATAAAGAAGGAAAACGTTTAAATGTAAGAACGAGTCCATCTAAAATTAGTGTAACATTAAATGTGGCGACGCAAGCTACGGCAAATAATACGGAAAAAACTGTTCCTGTAACGTATACGAAAAAGGGGAGTTTACCAGAAGGATTGGCCGTTACAAATATTAACGTTGAGCCGCGAGAAGTAACGATAGCAGGTCCAAAAGATGTATTGGATAATATACAATCGATAGAGGGGGTCGAAGTAGATCTTAGTCAATTGACAGAGTCTACGACATTCGATACCTCTGTTTTATTGCCAAAAGGTGTAACAAGTGCGAAACCGAATCAAGTGAAGGTTTCAGTAGGTGTGCAAAAAACAAAACAAACGAAAACAAGAACGATTGATGGTATATCAATTCAAAAAAATGGACTTTCTAAAGATGTTACGGCTCAGCTACTTTCGCCGCAAGATGGGAAGATAAGCGTTGAAATTTCAGGAGAAACAAGTATAGTAGATAAAATAACAGCAGCTCAAATAACAGCAGCCATTAATCTGCAAAATGTATCTCCGGGGACGAAGGATGTTTCTATTCAAGTGAGCGGTCCTGGTAATATTTCAATAGAGCCAAAGCAAAAAAGTGCTAAGGTCACAATTGTGAAGAAAGAAAATCCAGATAAAGAAGTACAAGGTAACGGTGAAAAACCAGATTCAAATAATAACCAAGATAATCAAACTGAAAAACCAAAAAATCCTGAGCCTGAACCTAATCCTGACCAGGAAAAGGAACAGGAACAAAATAAAGAAAAAGAAACTAGTCAAGAGCCAACAGTAGATAATCAAAAAGAGCCAGAAAAAGGAGCGAATCATAATGGGTAAATATTTTGGTACAGATGGAGTACGCGGGGTTGCGAACCAGGAGTTAACACCTGAATTAGCGTTCAAAATTGGACGTTTTGGTGGTTATGTATTAACAAAAGATACAGATCGTCCAAAAGTAATTATTGGACGTGATACACGTATATCAGGACATATGTTAGAAGGAGCTTTAGTAGCCGGTCTATTATCAACTGGAGCAGAAGTAATGCGCCTTGGTGTTATTTCTACACCAGGTGTTGCTTATTTAACAAAAGCGTTAGATGCACAAGCAGGTGTTATGATTTCTGCATCTCATAATCCAGTACAGGATAACGGAATCAAATTCTTCGGTTCAGACGGTTTTAAATTAACAGATGAGCAAGAAGCAGAAATCGAAGCTTTATTAGACAAAGAAGTTGATGAGTTACCACGTCCAACAGGTACTAACCTTGGACAAGTAAGTGATTATTTTGAAGGTGGACAAAAGTATTTACAATACATTAAACAAACGGTAGAGGAAGATTTCTCTGGTTTACATATCGCTTTAGATTGTGCGCATGGTGCTACGTCTTCTTTAGCTCCATACTTATTTGCGGATTTAGAGGCTGATATTTCAACAATGGGAACTTCACCAAACGGTATGAACATTAACGATGGGGTAGGTTCTACACATCCAGAAGTATTAGCTAAATTAGTAAAAGAAAAAGGCGCTGATATCGGTCTTGCCTTTGATGGTGACGGTGACCGTTTAATCGCTGTAGATGAAAAAGGAAATATCGTTGATGGCGATCAAATTATGTTTATTTGTGCAAAGTACATGAAAGAAACTGGTCAACTAAAGCACAATACAGTTGTTTCAACTGTTATGAGTAACTTAGGTTTCTATAAAGCGCTTGAAGCTAACGGTATTACAAGTGATAAAACAGCAGTTGGTGATCGCTACGTAATGGAAGAGATGAAGCGTGGTGGATATAACCTGGGCGGAGAACAATCAGGTCACATTATCTTACTTGATTACATTACAACTGGTGATGGAATGTTAAGTGCACTTCAACTTGTAAACATCATGAAAATGACGAAAAAAACATTATCTGAGCTTGCAGGAGAAATGACGAAGTTCCCGCAATTACTAGTAAACGTTCGTGTAACAGATAAAAAACTAGCATTAGAAAATGAAAAAATTAAAGAAATTATTCGTGTCGTAGAGGAAGAAATGAACGGTGATGGCCGCATTCTTGTTCGCCCATCTGGAACAGAGCCACTTATTCGTGTAATGGCAGAAGCACCAACACAAGAAGTTTGTGACGCATATGTACATCGTATTGTAGAAGTTGTGAAAGCTGAAGTTGGCGCTGAATAATTCAATAAATTTATGAAAAAGGAGCACAAGAAGTGCTCCTTTTTCATATGTTTTATAGACAATGAAAAAAATTTCATTGACGGTTTATCCATGTTTGTTATAAGATGGTCTTGTTCTTTTTCTCAAAGGAAATATTGTAAATTATAGAAGCGCCAGAACTACAAGTAGTGTAGTTGACGAGGTGGGGTTTATCGAGATTTCGGCGGATGACTCCCGGTTGTTCATCACAACCGCAAGCTTTTACTTAAATCATTAAGGTGACTTAGTGGACAAAGGTGAAAGTGTGATGAGAGAAAAGGAACGGATACAAACTAGCTGTATAAGTATATACGGACTTAAACCCAATCGAGAGGAAGGTGAAAGCCGTTACAAGCTTACAGGGCTAGCAATATGTAATCCGTTTTTTAGTATAAATAAAAATGGTATCGGACTATGTCGTTACATGTTCGCAGAGCAGTGTAAGCATTTGTAACGGCGACTAAACATGTGTGGAATCGTAGGATTTATTGGAGAGCAAGATGCAAAGGAAATTTTATTAAAAGGTTTAGAAAAGCTAGAATATCGTGGATATGATTCAGCAGGTATTGCAATACAAGCAGAGAACGGTGTTGTTGTATACAAAGAAAAAGGCCGTATTGCAAAACTTCGCGAAATCGTAGATGAGAACGTAGCAGCAAGCGTGGGAATCGGTCACACACGCTGGGCTACACATGGTGTTCCAAGCAAAGTAAACGCGCATCCGCATCAAAGTACATCAAAACGCTTTACACTAGTTCATAACGGTGTAATTGAAAACTATGAATTAGTGAAAAAAGAATATTTACAAGATGTAACGTTCGTAAGTGAAACGGATACAGAGATTATCGTACAGCTTATGGAACAACAAGTGAGCACAGGACTAAGTGTAGAAGAAGCGTTCCGTAATACGCTATCTCTTTTACATGGCTCTTATGCAATCGGATTACTTGATGCTGAAAATCCAAACATGATTTATGTTGCTAAAAACAAAAGCCCGCTATTAGTAGGTGTTGGTGACAACTTTAATGTTGTGGCGAGCGACGCTATGGCGATGTTACAAGTTACAGATCAATTTATTGAGTTAATGGATAAAGAAATCGTAATCGTAACGAAAGAAAGTATTACAATTAAAAACTTACAAGGTGAAACGATTGAACGTGCACCGTTTACAGCGGAATTAGACGCAAGTGATATTGAAAAAGGAACGTATCCTCATTTCATGCTTAAAGAAATCGATGAGCAACCACTTGTAATCCGTAATATAATTCAAAAGTATCAAGATGAAAATGGCGAGATTGAATTAGATCAAGACATTCGCAATGCGATTTTAGATAGCGATCGTGTTTACATCATTGCATGTGGAACGAGTTATCATGCAGGTCTTGTTGGAAAACAATTTATCGAGAAGTTTGCAAAAATGCCAGTTGAAGTGCATGTAGCAAGTGAATTCTCTTACAACATGCCATTATTAACAGAAAGACCATTCTTCATTTACATTTCACAAAGTGGTGAAACAGCTGATAGCCGTGCAGTACTTGTACAAACAAATGAAATGGGTCATAAAGCATTAACGATTACAAACGTACCTGGTTCTACGCTTTCTCGTGAAGCTGATTACACACTTCCGTTATACGCGGGACCAGAAATCGCAGTTGCGTCAACGAAAGCTTACACAGCACAGCTTGCAGTACTTTCAATTTTAGCTGCGGACATTGCTAAAGCAAAAGGCGAAGTTCTTGATTTCGATTTAACACACGAATTAGGACTTGTAGCAAATGCTATGATAGAGCTTTGTGATCAAAAAGAAGAAATGGATGCATTAGCAAAACAATTTTTAGCAACAACTCGTAACTGTTTCTTCATCGGACGTAGCGTAGACTTCTACGTAGGATTAGAAGGTGCGTTAAAACTAAAAGAAATCTCTTACATCCAAGCAGAAGGATTTGCTGGAGGAGAGTTAAAACACGGTACAATCGCTTTAATCGAAAATGGTACACCAGTTATCGCACTTGCTACACAAGAGCACGTAAACCTTGGAATTCGTGGTAACGTGAAAGAAGTAGTAGCACGCGGAGCTAACCCATGTATCATCTCAATGAAAGGCTTAGAAATGGAAGGTGACAGCTTCGTATTACCAGCTGTACACGAAGCGCTAGCACCGTTAGTAGCAGTTATTCCATTACAACTTATCTCATACTACGCAGCACTTCACCGCGAGTGTGACGTTGATAAGCCACGTAACTTAGCTAAGTCTGTTACGGTTGAGTAGGAGATTAGTAGGTTAGTAAATATAGTGTAGTTTTGAAATAAAGTTAAGACGTTTATAAAAAAGGTGCGATGCTTTATCTCTTTAATCAAAGAATTGTAAATAAGCTATGATCAAACTTTTTTATAAAACATAAACCTGTTGGATAAGAAACCATTTTGATTAGACTTTTTCAAAATGGTTTCTTTTTATTCATCATAGAATACGGTTTAACACAATATTTTTAATCAAACTTTATTTTAAAGCCACACATTGCTTTTTCTTATGGTGAATTTGTTTCTTAGTTATTTCCTGCATTTTATATCATTCACCAATCATGTAATGTTAAGGGAGATGACAAAAGAAAGGAAGAATGTACAAATGAGTATAGTAAAAAACGGAACATTGCAAGTAATTGGAGCAAGCATCTATTATGAGGTGCGTGGCTCGGGTCCAATTCTTCTTTTGATTCATGGTGGGGGTGGCGATGCCGACAAGTTTCATAATATCGCCGATTATCTTGCTAAATGGTATACCGTTGTTACTTACGATCGTCGTGGTCATTCCCGTAGCAATCTCGTCAATAAAAATGAGGATTACCATGTACACACGCATAGCGAAGATGCTCATCGGTTGCTAGCTAATCTGACTAAAGAACCGGCTTATGTATTTGGAAGTAGTTCTGGTGCTGTTATCGGACTTGATTTGTGCATACGTCATCCTGAGCAGGTACAGTTACTAATCCCACACGAACCGGTTTTATTACAACTTTTACCTGAAAATGAGTTGAAGCAGGCTATAAATTTCATGGAAGACCTTAAAGAGAATCATCAAAGTGAGGTCATGAAGTTATTGTCAAATATTGATGATAGTAATTCCGAACCATCGAAGGATATGCTAACAGAGCGACTACTTGGCAATTCGATGTATTTCACTGAGTATGAAATCCCGGGAATTCTCAGCTATACTTTAAATATCGATGCATTAAAGTCCCTATTAAAACCTGCATCGATACAGGTACGTCCAGCCGGTGGAAGTATTTCACGAGAATCTTTTCCTTATCATTGCGCATTCAACTTAGCAGAACACCTCGTAACAGAATTCGCAGAGTTTCCAGGACATCATGTGGGTTATAACACAGTGCATCATAAAGAGTTTGCTGAGAGGTTACATGATGTTATTGAGAATTAATCGGGAAACTATCAATGAGCAGTGTATAAACACAATAGCGCGAATAGATATTCATGGAGTTACAAGACAATACGTAATTTAGGATTTTGTCTATATGTCTAAATTTATTTCAAAGCATCAGCAGAATATGAACAACTAAAAAAAGCAGCTACCTCTCCGTTTAAAGGTAGCTGCTTCTTTTTACATAGATTCTATAATTATTTGTCTTTCATACCACTTGCTTCGTTTTCCATTCCCTAAATCTTCTTTATCAACAATAATAGTTTTGGGGTGACTTGATTTGTTAGCTTAATAATTATGGGCTTTCCTCTAATAGAACCAAAGCAAACAATAAAAGCGCTTGCATAATTAAAAATCCGAGTTATAATACTTGTATACAAGTATACTTGATTAACACGAGGTGGATTTATGACGAAATCAATGGAATTTCTTTATCCTGAAAAATGGCTTTCAAAAGCTTCTACAGGTGATCGTGTTGCGAGCGAATTGAGAATGCGCATTATTGCAGGTGCAATTGAAAGCGGTACCATCCTGTCAGAAAATAAAATAGCTGCCGATTTTTCTGTAAGTCGGTCACCCGTTCGTGAAGCATTAAAATTACTAGCTTCTGAAAATATTATTCGCTTAGAAAGAATGGGCGCAGTTGTCATTGGTTTAACCGAGAAAGAAATCGAAGAAATATATGATGTTCGTTTACTTATAGAAACGTTTATCTTTGAGCGACTTGGAAAGATGGACACAAATGATTTGGTAAGAGAACTAAATAAAATAATGGAAATGATGAAAATCGCCATTAAATATCATGATTCTGATGAATTTTCTTATCAAGATCTCTTATTCCATGAAACGATTATTCGAACCATTGAGCATTCCTACATCCTGATGATTTGGAATAATTTAAAGCCTGTTATGGAAAGCTTAATCCTTTTATCAATGCGTACTCGTTTCAAGGAAAAGTACGAAGACTTTGAACGGATTATTAAAAATCATGAGCTTTATATAAAAGCAATCGAATCAAAAGATCGAGCCCTCATGATTGAGGCCTTACATCAAAACTTTGATGATGTTCAAGGGAAAGTCGAAGACCTCTGGATGTCACAACAAATGTTATCTAAAGGAGTTGAGCAAGGACATGAGTAGCTATATGTTAGGTATAGATATCGGTACAACAAGTACGAAAGCAGTTTTATTTACTGAAAAAGGCGAAGTCATCCAAACCGAGAATATTGGTTATCCACTTCGCACACCGGATATATCCACAGCGGAACAAGATCCAGAAGAGATTTTCCAAGCTGTTTTCCAAGCGATATCAAATATAACGAAACAGCATTCAGATAAAAAACCATCGTTTATTTCATTTAGCAGTGCTATGCATAGTGTCATTGCTATGGATGAAAATGATCAGCCGCTGACACCTTGTATCACTTGGGCAGATAATCGTAGTGAGGCATGGGCACATAAAATCAAAGATGAACTGAATGGCCATGCAGTTTATAGACGAACAGGAACACCTATTCACCCAATGTCACCATTAAGTAAAATTACATGGATTGTGAATGCCCATCCGGAAATTGCTAATAGAACGAAAAAATATATTGGAATCAAAGAATATATCTTCAAAAAATTATTTGATCAATATGTTGTTGATCATTCCATCGCCTCGTGCATGGGTATGATGAACTTAAAAACGCTAGATTGGGATGAGGAAGCTTTAAAAATTGCTGGTATAACATCAGCTCAATTATCTAAACTCGTACCAACCACCAAAATATTCAGCAACTGCAATCCAGATTTAGCCCAAAAGATTGGTATCGATTCACAAACACCGTTTGTCATTGGTGCTAGTGACGGGGTGCTTTCTAATCTAGGTGTGAATGCAATTCGAAAAGGTGAGATTGCTGTCACAATTGGAACAAGTGGTGCTATTCGGACCATCATTGATAAACCACAAACAGATAAAAAAGGAAGAATATTTTGTTATGCCTTAACAGAAAAGCATTGGGTAATTGGTGGACCGGTAAACAATGGAGGGATGGTCCTTCGCTGGATTCGTGATGAACTTGCTTCATCAGAAGTAGAAACTGCGAAAAGACTAGGAATTGATCCATACGATGTATTAACTAAAATAGCAGAACGCGTGAGACCTGGTGCAGACGGATTATTATTCCATCCGTACCTCGCAGGGGAACGTGCACCATTATGGAATCCAGATGTACGTGGCTCCTTCTTCGGTTTAACGATGTCACATAAGAAGGAACATATGATTCGTGCAGCTTTAGAAGGGGTTATATATAATTTATACACTGTATTTTTAGCATTAACAGAATGTATGGATGGTCCTGTAACTCGTATTCAAGCAACAGGCGGCTTCGCAAGGTCTGACGTTTGGCGACAGATGATGTCCGATATTTTCGCATCTGAAGTCGTTGTTCCAAAGAGCTACGAAAGCTCTTGTCTAGGTGCATGTATATTAGGTCTCTATGCCACAGGAAAAATTGATTCTTTTGAAATCGTTTCCGAAATGGTTGGTAGTACCTACAAACATACACCGAAAGAAGAAGCAACAAAAGAATACAGACAATTACTGCCTATATTTATTAACCTATCAAGGGCGTTAGAAGACGATTATACACGAATTGCAAATTATCAAAGAAATTTAATAAAGTAAAACTTTCATCAGTAATCTCCCACGCCTCGCTTCTATCTAAATCTCGAGGTGGGGGCCTTACTGCCCACGAATAGCGGGATAAATACAAATACAGCTAAGATTAGGGGGGAACTACGATGCCATTAGTCATTGTAGCAATTGGGATTTTAGCATTACTTTTACTGATTATGCACTTTAAATTAAATACCTTTATTTCATTAATCATTGTATCCGTCGGGGTTGCTTTAGCACTTGGAATGCCACCAGAAAAGATTTTTAAAACCATTGAAGCGGGATTAGGCGGAACACTTGGGCACTTAGCACTCGTTTTTGGACTTGGTGCGATGTTAGGTAAGTTGCTTTCAGATTCTGGGGGTGCACAACGCATTGCCATGACCCTTGTGAAAAAATTTGGTGAAAAGAACATTCAATGGGCTGTTGTGACTGCCTCATTTATTATAGGGATTGCATTATTTTTTGAAGTAGGATTAGTATTATTAATTCCGATTGTATTTGCAATTTCAAGAGAATTAAAAGTTTCTATCTTATATCTCGGTATTTCGATGGCAGCTGCTTTATCTGTAACACACGGATTTTTACCACCACACCCAGGACCAACTGCTATCGCTGGTGAATTGCATGCAAACATCGGTGAAGTATTACTTTACGGTTTTATGATAGCGGTTCCAACGGTTGTGTTAGCTGGACCTGTATTTACTAAACTTGCAAAAAAACTAGTACCTGAGGCGTTCACAAAAACCGGTAATATCCAATCATTAGGTGAGCAGAAAGTATTTAAACTTGAAGAAACTCCTGGTTTTGGAATCAGTGTTTTTACCGCTTTACTGCCTGTTCTTTTAATGGCAGTCGCTACAATTATTACTTTGTTGCAAAAAACAATGGGATTCAAAGATAATAGTTTACTAGCAACGATCGAGTTTATTGGGAATGCGGATACTGCCATGTTGATATCCTTACTAGTTGCGATCTATACAATGGGATTGGCAAGAAATATTCCAATCAAAAACGTGATGGAATCTTGTACAACAGCGATCTCGAATATTGGGATGATGCTCTTAATTATTGGTGGAGGCGGCGCCTTCAAACAAGTATTAATTGATGGCGGCGTTGGTAACTATGTAGCCGAATTATTCAAAGGAACTTCATTATCACCGATCTTGCTCGCATGGATTATCGCTGCCATCTTACGTATTTCATTGGGGTCTGCTACGGTTGCTGCATTAACAACTGTCGGTTTAGTGATTCCGATGTTAGGTCAATCTGATGTTAACCTTGCTTTAGTTGTCCTTGCAACAGGGGCTGGTAGTTTAATTGCTTCACACGTGAACGATGCTGGTTTCTGGATGTTCAAAGAGTACTTTGGTTTAAGTATGAAAGAAACATTTGCAACATGGACTTTACTTGAGACTATCGTTTCTGTAGCCGGATTAGGCTTTACTTTATTATTAAGTTTATTTGTATAGATCTTTCTAAACAGTAAAAGGGATACGGAAGCTGTTTAATGTGATTTTTCATGATTGATTAATAAGGATGAAAATTTCTCTTTATTTTTTAACTTGATAGTGATGTGCCGTGTCCCTTTAACCTTTTGCACGAATACTGGCAGAGCCTATTGAAATGAAAAAGTTGGATTATTTGATTAAAGTGTTATTTTAGGTATATATACTATAATACAGAGTAACATACATGGAAAGGAACGATAGAATATGGAAAAGTTACAAATTGGAGTTGTTGGTGTGGGCGTTATGGGGAAAAGCCTCGCACTTAACTTTGAGAGTAAAGGGTATTCTGTTGCCCTATATGATATTTCAAAGGAAAAAGTTGATGAAACCATTGAGGAAAACCGTGGTAAAAACTTAGTTGGTACTCATATAGTTGAAGAGTTTGTTAACTCACTCGAATCACCTAGAAAGATTTTATTAATGGTTAATGCGGGGGAAATTACAGATAAAGCGATTGATTCTCTAGTCCCTCACCTCGATAAAGGTGATATTTTAATTGACGGTGGTAATACATACTTTGTCGATACAATTCGCCGAAACAAACGTCTTGCCGAAGAAGGAATCAATTTCATCGGGGCAGGTGTGTCAGGCGGCGAAGAGGGTGCATTGAAGGGACCATCTATTATGCCAGGCGGACAGAAGGATGCATACGAAAAAGTAAAGGATATGCTTGAAAACATCTCTGCAAAAGTGAATAACGAGCCTTGCTGTTCTTATATCGGACCTAATGGGGCAGGACACTATGTAAAGATGGTTCACAATGGTATTGAGTATGGAGATATGCAATTAATTTGTGAAGCATATTTCTTCTTGAAACAAACACTAGATTTGACTGCAGAAGAGTTCCATGAAATATTTGCTGAATGGAATAAAGGTGAACTGAACAGCTATCTAATTGAGATTACAGCCGATATTTTCAAGAAGAAAGATGAAGAAACTGGTAAGCCATTAGTGGATGTTATTCTTGATACTGCAGGACAAAAGGGTACAGGGAAATGGACAAGTCAAAGCGCACTTGATTTAGGTATCTCTCTGCCTATTATCACGGAATCTGTATTTGCACGTTGCATTTCTGCTTTAAAAGAAGAGCGTGTGAACGCAAGCAAAGTTTTATCTGGCCCTAAAGATAAAACAGCAATTGGAGTTGAAAAAGCCGAATTAATTGAAGCGGTGCGCCAAGCTTTATATATGAGTAAAATTTGTTCTTATGCACAAGGATTCACGCAATTGAAGGCAGCTTCTGAGGAATATGATTGGAACCTTGATTTTGGCAGCATTTCTATGCTTTGGAGAGGCGGATGTATTATCCGTGCTGCCTTTTTACAGAACATTAAAGAGGCTTATGAGACTAACACTGACCTACCGAACCTTTTACTTGATCCATACTTTAAAGAAATTGTAGAGTCATATCAAGGTGGATTACGCCAAATTATCTCAATGGCGGTACAACAGGGCATTCCGATACCTGCATTTTCAGCAGCAATTTCTTATTATGACAGCTATCGTACTGCCAAACTACCTGCAAACTTATTGCAAGCGCAGCGCGATTATTTTGGAGCGCATACGTATAAACGAGTAGATAAAGAAGGTACATTCCATACAAAATGGATATAAAATAATAAATGGACTAAGATTAAATTCTTAGTCCATTTTTCATTCCACAATTCGTAGGCTATAAGACTCCCACTGATGGAAGTTCACTTTAAACGAATGTATGAATCAAAATGCGTTTATTTTTCCCGTTTAGATGAAAACCACATAATCTTTAATTTGAAATGTTATCTGAATAATCCTCACAATTGTTGGTTTTTACACGTTTATTGTGGTGTTAAGTGAAAAAAATTTGTTTAATTTACAATAAAGTCGTACTGTTTATAAAAAAGTTGAACCGCTTTACCCCTTTAGTTTTATTCTTGAGTTTTTTACGTATTTTCCAATGTGATTGTGCCTAAACTATGAAAAATTGTATACTAATTCACAAGGAAAGCATCCATTTTGATCAAACTTTTTTCAAAATGGATGCTTCTTATTTACCATATAATATGTGTTTGCGTAATGTTTTTGATTAAACTTTATTTCAAACCAACATCTAGTTATAACTTTAAAATAAATTTACGAATTCGTACCCCTTTAGATATTTTATCTAAAGGGGTACTTTTGTATTGAAAAAGAACATCTAGAATTGGTAAGGGGATAGAACCCTATAGATTTAAAGTTTTACTTTATCGGATTCACTTTTATTTATCTGAATTTTCCGTTACTATTTTAAGTATCCGTGAACAATTTCCTTTATTATGACAATAAGAGACGAGAGGTTTATGGACATTACAAGGGGGCATATTAATGAAAGTGAGTGAAAAAACATATTTAAGTATAGAAGAGATTATTTCATTACCAACCTTATCAAGTACAAATATAAGCGATGATGGCAAAAATGTAGCATTTGTTAAGAAAACAGCTAACTGGGAAGACAATACATATAGAAACCATGTATGGATATATGAAAAAGATAAAGGGAAGAGTTATCCACTAACAACTGGAGATATAGATAGTATACATCCATTATGGTCTCCAGATTCTAAGAGCATTGCTTACCTTAGTCAAGGTGGTGACGGGGATATGAAAAATCAGATCTTTGTTAAGTCACTAAACGACTATAGTGAGGTTAAAATTACTGATGAGAAAGAAGGAGTCAGTAATTTTAAATGGGATCCTACCGGTAAAGGTTTTTATTATATTACACAGTCAAAAGAATGTGAGGAAATAAAGAAACGTAAGGAGCTATATGGAGATTTTCAACATGTAGGTAAGGAACATCAGAATAATTGTTTATGCTACATTGAAATAGAAAAAGGGATACAAAATGATAAAGGGGAACGAGAGATTAATGGTGTTTATCAATTAACGGATGGTAAGGACTTTTATATACATAACTTTGATATTTCAAATGATGGAAAAAATATTGTATGTATGGCTACCCCAAGCCTAAACGATCATATGAATGGTGACCTATACATATTAGATGTCGAAGCCAGGGAACTACAACAGATGAATGTAGATAAGTTGTTAGGCGGGAGTGTTTGCTTTTCTCCTGAGGGCAGCAAAATATGTTATTCAGCAAGTATAAGAGAGAAGGAGTATTATAGAAACCATATACAAGAAAGTACATTAGAGATATATGATCTGCATACTGGAGAACGAATTGTCCCTTTAACAGATTTTGATAGTACGGTTATGCCATTACAGTGGACAGCTAAAGGGATTTTAATTCGATGGCAGGATAAAACGAATTACCGTATTGGATTGCTAGCTGAAGATGGCCCTATGGAAATATTAAGTGACAACGTAGATGGTTTTATAATGGATGCCTTTATAACAAAGGATGGAAATCATATAACCTATAATAAGGCTATAACAAATGAAACTTTTGAAATCTATTTGGATGATAAAAAAATAACGAATGAAAATAGCTTTTTCGAAGGGAAGCTTAAAAGTAACAGGGAAATCATCTCATGGCAAAGTAGTGATGGTCTTAAAATAGAGGGTGTTTTATCAACACCAGTAGAGTTTGATAAAAATAAAAAATATCCTTTATTAGTAGTAATTCACGGTGGTCCGGCTTGGGCATCCTTTCCAATATTTTCAGACTGCTTCAATGAGAAATATCCGATTGAACAGTTTATCGAAAAAGGCTTTATCGTTTTAGAGCCAAACTATAGAGGTAGTTCTGGTTATGGTAATGAATTTTTAAAAGCAAACTATAGAAAACAAGGACTTGCTGATTATGATGATGTTATATCTGGAGTAGATGAACTGGTTGAAAAAGGGATGGTAGACAAAGGTAGAATAGGAGTTATGGGATGGAGTAACGGAGGATATATATCAGCGTTCTGTTCTACATTTAGTAGTAGATTTAAAGCGATTTCAGTTGGAGGAGGAATTACGAACTGGAGTACTCATTATGTAAATACAGATATCCCTTATTTTATTAGAATGCATTTAGGAAATACCCCATGGAATGACCCGGAGATCTATACGAAGACATCACCAATGACATATATTAAATCAGCCTGTACGCCTACCTTAATCCAACATGGCGACAAGGATGCAAGAATACCAATTACAAATGCATATGAATTACATCAAGGGTTAAAGGATATGAAAGTTGATACAGAACTAATTATATGTAAAGGGATGGCATATAGTCCTGATCAGCCAGGAATGAATGTAGCTATTATGAAGCAGAACTTGATGTGGTTTTCCCACTATATTCTTGGGGAAAGTATGGATGGCTTTCGTACTATATAATGGATATTCGTACAGGGATTTTTCGTTGTGTAATCGGGTCAGATTGTTTTAAACTGTATGCAAACCATTATGATTATAAGGAAACGTAATTCGGAGGACGAATATGACAGAGAATAAAAATGAGTTATCTGTAGAACAACGTGAAGAACTATTAAAAGTATTACAAGCTCGTTTTGAGAAAAACATGAACCGCCATGAAGGTCTTGAATGGGCTAAAGTTGAAGCGAAGATAGAAGCTAATGCTGAAAAATTATGGTCACTTCATGAAATGGAAGTAACAGGCGGTGAGCCGGATGTTGTTGGTTATGATGAAGAGAAGGACGAGTATACTTTCTATGATTGTTCGAAGGAGAGTCCTAAAGGCCGCAGAAGTCTCTGTTATGATCTGGAAGCATTAGAATCAAGAAAAAAACATAAGCCAGAAAATAACGTTATTGATGTAGCAAATGCTATGGGCATTGAATTATTAACGGAAGAACAATATCGAGAGTTGCAACAACTTGGGGATTTCGATATGAAATCATCAAGCTGGGTACAAACGCCTTCAGATATTCGAGAACTCGGCGGTGCTCTATTTTGCGATTATCGCTTCGGACACGTTTTTGTGTACCACAATGGAGCAGATTCATACTATGCTGCTAGAGGATTTCGTGGCTCGTTAAGAGTTTAAATTTGGAGTAAGTAAGAAAAAGAGCCTATACGTAGGCTCTTTTTCTTACTTATATTTTAAAAGTAAACTGTTACTACGCAGTTTTACTTAATTTATATGTTTCATGGTTGTTTTTACGGAAAAGTTTAGGAAAAACATAGCCATCTAATCCAATGCGTCCAGCGTTATGACCTGCAACTAAAATGAACATAGTTAAAATAAGCAGGTTTGGGTTTACACTAACAGTTCCACTTAGTAAAAATGAAAGATTCATTATAATTCCAAAGAATGCAGCAGTTTTTGTTAATCCGCCTAAAATTAAACCTAGACCTACTAAAATCTCTCCCCATTGAACTAAAAAGCTAAATAGGTCCGCGTTTGGAAGAACAAAGTGTTGAAGGAAATCTGCCCACCAACTTTGTACGGCAGGGTGGTCACCTGATGCTTGAGCGATAGCGCCCTTTAGAAAACCACTTGCATCAAAAGATTGTCCGAAAACTTTACCTATCCCAGCAGAGAGCCATGCATATCCTATGTAAAATCGTAAAAATAATAATATGAAAGCAGCACGTTTATCAGTCCTTAAAAAATTGATAACCATTGAAATCCCTCCAATATTTTATTTATATGTTTATTATATATCCATTGTGAAAAGATTCACAATGGATAAAGTGTGAACAAAAATGGTTTTTTTCTAGAAATAAAAAAGGCATATAACAATCATATGTTATATGCCTTTTCTATTATATATTTAGTAATCTATTTAGGTAATGCAAATTTAGCTTTTTTACCTTGTGAAATATCTTTTGCTTCTTTGTTTCTCATAGGTCCTAACTCAATCTCAAAGCTTTTGTCTTTCCAAATCTTTTCATACTGCTCTTGATCTAATATATAGACTTGTAGTAACTCTCCAGATGTTCCAGTTTTAACTGCAGCATTATAGTCGTAATTTAGTAGCATACCTTCATTAAGCGTATATTGTGTACCATCATTTACTCTTAAGGTAGAGCTTATAGGAGATAGTGAAACGTCTTGAGCATCTTTGTTATCAAGCTTGAATTTTACTGTTAACAGAACAAGACCGTTTTTAAAATTTGCAAAGCGTGGAGCTTCGACGGAATTTGGTGTGAATTGAGTGAATTGGTATCCATCTAATGTAACATTAACAGCGCCTAATTCTTGGCTGTTATTAATACTTGATTTTTCTTTTAACATTTTTTTATCGCCCATGTTATTGGCTGTAGCTTTATCTTGGTAAAAAGTGTTATTTGTTGCCACCTTTTCAGCACCTTGTTTGTTTAAACTTAATGAAAAGCTTCCAGGGCTTCCGATTGGAGCATCAAATTTTCCTTTATTAGCTTGTGCAGTTGGGACTGTGACTGAGACTGTTGAGAGACTCGAAATTTTGGCTAGATCATCTTTTCCGAATGGATACGCGATATAACCAGAAATAGTTTCCCCTGCTTTTACTAAGTAATCATTTGTTGGAGCAAGCTTAGTTGGTAGCTGATCTTCTTTTGGAATTAAATCTTTATAGTTACTATACGTTTTCTGTGCACCAGTAAATGACATGTCCAATGCTGGCATATAATAAATATCTTTAGCTGAACTATTTTTTACACTGTAGTTCACAAGAATAACTCCGCCCTCTGTTTGACGGTTAAATGGGATGTCGAAGTTTGTATGGAATCCATTTAATTCAACTAATGTGTAACCATTCATTGATACTGAAACATCTTCAGCCTTATACACTTGTGGTTCCTTATTTTCAAAAAGAACTTTTGTTTTACCACCTGTTTCTTTTTCCATATAGGAAATCAGCTTAGAGTAATCGCTTGAGCTAGTAGCTGTATTTTCAGGCTTTTTATCTTCAGTTTTTTTCTCTTCGGATTTTTTTTCTTCAGGTTTATTTTCTTTCGTTGTATCCGTTTTTTCTGTTTTGCTTTCTTTTGTTGTATTTTCTTTTTGTTCTTTATTTGTCGTATCGCTTTGACCACAGCCAGTTATTACAAACGCTGCTACGATTACTGTA
Organism: Bacillus cereus; assembly: GCF_007678085.1. Taxonomy (GTDB): domain Bacteria; phylum Bacillota; class Bacilli; order Bacillales; family Bacillaceae_G; genus Bacillus_A; species Bacillus_A cereus_BE. The sequence continues at coordinate 21,053 of NZ_VEDW01000008.1, forward strand.
GAAAATAAAGAAAGTAATTTTTTTGACATGTTTCTTCCCCCTATTTGTTTAAAACTAGTTGAGTCTGTATAATCAGACCGTTTATAACTCTCACATTAGCCCCACATTTTATTATAAAAAATAAAGACAGTATTTACCAGTGTTTTTCTGATTGTTTTAATTATTTAGTTATTGTAATATATTAAAATTAGTGGAAGGTTGGCATGGAATATTGAGTTTTATTTTTTTATCATTTGAAATATTACATCATATTGGTATGATAGAAATAGAGATATATGGAAAGGGGACAAGGACTTAATATGTGGATGAACTTGTAATGATTAGAAACTAGATAGATAAATTTTTCTCTCATAAGTGAGGGTTTATTTAGCTATCTGTAAATCATTTAAGGACTGCATATTTGGCTTGTACATCCCTTTTGTAAGGATAATGTGTAGAGAAATTCATATCTCTTATATAAAGTATGCGTCCTTTAAATTGGAGGAGTATATGATGAATCAATTAAAAAATAGAATAGCAGTTGTTACAGGTGTAAGTCGTCTAGGTGGTATAGGTGCAGCAATTTGTAAAGAATTAGCTGAAGCAGGATACGACATATTTTTTACGTATTGGACAGCGTACGATAAAGAGATGCCTTGGGGCGTTGATCAAAGTGAACAAATACAATTAAAAGAAGAGTTACTAAAAAGTGGTGTGAAAGTATCGAGTATGGAGTTAGATTTAACGCAGAATGATGCACCGAAAGAGCTTATAAATAAAGTTACTGAACAATTAGGGTACCCTCATATATTAATTAACAATGCAGCGTATTCTACGAATAATGATTTCTCTAATTTGACTGCTGAAGAATTAGATAAGCATTACATGGTAAATGTTCGTACGACTACGTTGTTAAGTAGTTACTTTGCCCGAGGATTTGATAAGAAATCTGGTGGTAGAATTGTAAATATGACATCGGGACAATTTAAAGGACCTATGGCAGGAGAACTAGCGTATGCAACAACGAAGGGAGCTATTGATGCTCTTACTAGTACGTTGTCAGCTGAGGTAGCTCACCTAGGAATAACAGTGAATGCAATTAATCCAGGTCCAACTAGTACAGGGTGGATGACCGAGGAGATAAAGCAAGGATTAAAGCCGATGTTTCCTTTTGGTAGAATTGGTGAGCCAAAGGATGCAGCAAGACTCATTAAGTTTTTAGTAAGTGAAGAAGCAGAGTGGATTACTGGACAAGTTATTCATTCTGAAGGTGGATTTAAAAGGTAAAAAGAAGGTATCTCACCCTGGTGAGATACCTTCTTTTTTAATCTTTCTTCAATCTTCGTGCAACACCGTTGCCTAAAGACTGTAGCCCTTGAACGAGGATAATTAAAATAAAGACGGTTGCATACATTACTTCCGGTTCGTAGCGTAAATGTCCGAATCGATATGCTAAATCACCAAGACCGCCAGCACCTACAAGTCCAGCCATTGCTGTTGCACCAATTAGGCCGATTGTTGCAATTGTTAAGCCAAGTACAAGGGAGGGACGAGCTTCTTTCACCATAACATGCCAAATAATTTTTATAGTAGAAACGCCCATTGCTTGGTAAGCTTCAATAACACCACGATCCACTTCTAATAAAGCTGTCTCCATTAATCGTGCGATATAAGGAGCTGTGAATACGACAAGCGGTACGATAACACCTTGCACGCCAATGGATGTTCCCATTAAAAACTTTGTAAAAGGTAAAATGAAGAATAATAGAATGATAAATGGAAGAGAGCGAATGATATTAATAATTGTATTAAGAATTGGATAAATGATTTTATTTTCGTGCTGTCCACCAGGTCTCGTTAAAACAAGTGTGACACCAAGTGGTAGCGCAATAAGGATAGAGATGAATAGTGAAATAGATGTCATTTGAAATGTTTGAATGGTTGCTTCCCATATGACTTTACCCCATTCATCCAAAAAGGATTTGTTTCCCATAATCTGTTCTACCTCCTTCTACGATGATTCCTTGCTCTTGTAAAAATGATAAAGCGCGGGCTACTTCATTTTTCTCACCCTGCATATGAATGATCAGTTTCCCATATGCTTCATGTTTTAACTGTGTAATATTACCGGATAAAATATTTGGATACACTTGAAAACGTTTTGTAGCAACAGCTAATGCTGGTTCTCCTGAAGCATTCCCTATAAAGGAGAGAGTTACAATTTCACCAGTAGTTTGCAGTTCTTTTTGTACCTCTTCTGGAATCTTCGCTGCAAATGCACTATTTACGAATTTCTTCGTTGTTACATGTTGTGGGTTTGTGAAGATATCCTTCACAGTCCCGCTTTCAACTACTGCTCCATGTTCCATAACAGCAACTCGGTCACATATACGCTGGATGACATTCATTTCATGTGTAATTAATAAAATTGTAATCCCGATTTCTTCATTAATCTTTAGTAATAGGTCAAGAATAGAATCCGTTGTTTCTGGATCTAAAGCGCTCGTTGCTTCGTCGCTTAATAACACCTCAGGTTCATGTGATAGTGCACGTGCAATGGCAACACGTTGTTTCTGGCCACCAGAAAGTTCACTCGGATAGGCATCTTTTCGATTGAAGAGATCGACAATGCGTAAATACTTTTCTACCCTTTTTTCAATTTCATTTTTTGGAAGACCAGATAGGCGTAAAGGTAATGCGATATTTTCATAAACTGTCACGGTTTTAAGCAAATTGAATCCTTGAAAAATCATCCCGATTTTTTGTCTCGATTTTGCTAGTTCTTTTGCTGATAAAGTTGTTAAGTCTTGGCCGTTTACAATGATATTTCCTGTCGTTGGTTTTTCTAATAAATTTACACATCGAATTAATGTACTTTTACCAGCGCCACTATATCCAATGATTCCAAATACTTCGCCCTTTTTTACTTGAAGGGAAGTAGACTTAAGTGCTTCTACGTTCCCTTTTTTTGTTGTAAATACTTTGGATACATTTTTTAATTCAATCATTATCCTCAGCTCCTACCAAGACGGTAAAACAGAACCATCAAATTTTTTCTCAATAAATTCTTTTACTTCTTTAGATTGATAAGCTTTCTTTAATTTATTTACAACTGCATCATCTTTATTTTCAGTACGAACAACAACCCAGTTCACATATGGTGAATCTTTTCCTTCACGGAAGATAGAATCTTTCGCAGGGCTTAATTTTGCACCTAATGCAAAGTTTGTATTAATTGCAGCTGCTTTCACTTCACTTAGTTGTGTCGGTAATTGAGATGCCTCTAATTCAACAATCTTTAAATTTTTTGGATTTTCAATGACATCTTTCGCAGTTGCTTTTTCTGTCGCCTTTGGATCTACTTTTAAAACTCCTGCTTTTTCAAATAGCTTTAAAGCTCGAAGTTCATTCGTTGGATCATTTGGCACAGCAATCGCATCGCCCTCTTTTAAGTCTTTTACATCCTTTAAGCTTTTAGAATATACACCCATAGGGAATGTTACTGTTGAAAATACTTCCGTTAATTTCATATTACGTTCCGCTTTAAATACGTCTAAATATGATTTCGTTTGATAGCTATTTACATCGAGACTTTTTTCATCTAGGGAAACGTTTGGTGCTACATAATCATTAAATACTTTTATATCAATTTCGAGACCGTCTTTCGCAGCCACTTCTTTTACTTTTTCAAAAATTTGTTCATGCGGCCCACCCGTTACGCCGACAGTAATCTTTTTCTCATCTAATGCTTTTACCTCTTTATCAGAGTTAGCACCACATGCACCTAACAATAATACTGCTCCACTTACAATGCTCAATAATACTTTTTTCATCTATAATTCCCCCTTCATATACGTTCCAAAATAAAAAGCACCTCTCAAAAATAAGAGAGGTGCCGAATAGACAAAATAGGTTCCTCTCTTATCTTCCAAAACGAAAACTCGTTTTGCAGGAATTAGCACCTTAGCTTATACGTCATAAGCTCGGTTGCCGGGCATCATCGGGCCAGTCCCTCCGCCACTCTTGATAAGAGTTTGTGTATGTAGTTTTTTAATATGGTACTAATAGTAAATCTTACAAAAAGAATTGTCAACTTTATTTTCTGAATATATTTTATTTTAAGGTAATCGAAACATTACCTTTCTTATGTCCCTTTTCCACATACATATGAGCTTCAGAAATTTCTTCTAATCGGTAGGTTCTATCAATAACAGGTTTTAAATGTTCTGTTTCAGTTAGTTCTTTTAGTAGAATCATATCCTCTTTACTTACCTTTGCCATCATTCCATTCACAGATACATATTTTCCATTGGGTGTTAATGTATTTGTACAAAGGGATTTTTTATACTTCCCAACTGCATCAAATATAATATCGTAGCGCTCGCGCCGCTTAGTAAAATCTTCTTTCGTATAATCAATTACTTTATCAGCTCCTAAAGATTGAACGAGTTCAAAATTTGAATTACTACAAACAGCCGTAACGGTCGCACCGAAATATTTAGCAAGTTGTACAGCAGCTGTTCCTACTGATCCTGAGGCACCATATATGAGCACTTGTTGCCCTTTTTTTATACGGCCCTTTCTCAGGAAATGCAATGCTGAAGTTCCACCAAAAGGAATAACGGCCGCTTCTTCATATGTTACATTGGTAGGTTTTAATGTTATTAATCCACTTTCATGTACGCATGTGTACTCGGCATAACCACCAAGGTTTAGTTCTGTTAATGCAAAAATTGGATCTCCCTTTTTAAATTGAGTTACATCTGTTCCTATTTCTTCGATTTCACCAGCTAGCTCCACGCCGAGTATAGGTTTTCTCGGTTTTTTAAAACCTAATATAATCCGCATAGGAATCCAAAATAAGAGGGGGCTATTAAAACCGCGTATTCTACAATCTCCAGTTGATACACTTGTTGCGTGAACTTTAATTAATACTTCGTTCTTTTTAGGTGTAGGTTTTTCTATATTTTGAAGCTGAAGAACGTTAGGTGGTCCATATCGTGTGCAAATGATCGCCTTCATAATGACCTCCTGAAATGAGTTGTTGTTATTTACATCATATTTAAAATCTTCATTAAACATGTCGCTATATAGAGAATATAGATTGAAATTTATATAGATTTCATAGGAAAAGAGGTGATATTATTTTGGGAAAGGGGGAGAAATTATGAAAAAAATTATTTTTATTTCAAGTTTAGTGCTTGCAATCAGTCTAGGGGTAGGATGTAGTAATGAGAAAACAGCAAAGACCGATGAACCGAAAAAAGAATCAGTTCAAAAAGAAAAGGAATTAGCAGCGAAGGATGTTTTCAAGAAAACGAACGAAGCTTTTAAAAATGAAGAACATGTAACGATGACATATGATGTAAGGATAAAAGCTGAAGGAACAGAGATGGATATATTAAAGGCTAAGATGCAATTAGAGCCAAAGACAAAGAATTCTCGTTCTGAAATGAATATTTCTGGTACAGATGTTGTAGTGTACACTGTGGATGGTAAAGTTGCTGGTGAGGTAAAAAACCCTACTACAGGAGAAGTTATAACCGTACCAGAGGAGCAATTAAACGCTGGTGGAATGAAAGCAACTCAAGATATTATAGACAAATTAGAAGTACCGGAAGTAGTTTTAGATAAAATGAAGATGGAGAAAAGCGGAGATAAATATAAACTGAAATTCACATTAAAAGGGCAAGAAACAGAAAGTATGTTAACTAGCATGGATGAAATGCAGAAGAAAATGTTACAAGCACAAAATGCGAAAATAGAAGAAGTAGATGCAGAATATATCATTACAAAAGATTTTAAATATGAATCAGCAAAGATAGACATGATTATGAGTAGTAACGGCAAGGATAAAGCACACATTATTACGAACGCAAAATATACGTCGTACGAAAAGTTTGAACCAATACAATTGCCAGCAGCAAAGTAACAGTTTTGATGAGGGGGGACCTAAAATAAGGTGCCCTCTTTTTTGTATACTTTTTGCATAGGAAAATAGGTACAATATGAAGAGGAAAAGATGTAGCAGAGGAGAGTGTCATTTGAAAAAAAGAAAGATAGCGGTGGTCATTGTAGCTTATACAGTGTTACTGACGACATCTATAAATACATATAAGGAGCAACTAGATCATCCTATTATGAGCGATGTGGGAAAGTTGCTTCCAACGAAAATTAAACGTGTGGAAAATGCTGAGGATGAACGTTCATTAAAACAGGTAGTGAAAGATGCAAATACTTCCGGAGAGAAAATTTCCATTGCAGGTATGCAACATAGCCAAGGAGGACAAACGTATTATCCGAACGGCACGATGCTTGATCTGAAGGGGTATAATAAAATATTAGAATTTGATCCGGAGAAGAAGAGGATTAAGGTGCAAAGCGGTGTCACATGGAATGACATTCAAAAGAAAATCAATCCATATGGTCTTGCGGTTCAAGTAATGCAATCTCAAAATATTTTTACTGTTGGTGGTTCATTAAGTGTAAATGTACATGGTCGTGATATACGTCATGAAGCATTAGTTGATACAGTAGAATCATTTCGACTACTAATGGCAGATGGTACTGTACACAATGTAAGTAGAGAAGAGAATGCGGATTTATTTCCCTATGTCATTGGCGGTTATGGGCTATTTGGTATCATTTTAGATGTGACCTTAAAATTAACAGATGATGAATTATATGAAACGCACACAAGAATGCTAGATTATAAAGAATACACGTCTTATTTCAAAGAAAAAGTGAAAAAAGATGAAAATGTTCGTATGCACTTAGCACGTATTTCTGTTGCCCCACATTCACTTTTAAAAGAGATGTATGTGACAGATTATACATTGGCGGAAAATCAAAATATGAGGGGAGAGTACAGTAAATTAAAAGAAGAAAATATTATAGCTGCCCCCAAATTTTTACTCGGTTTATCACGCTATAGTGATTGGGGAAAGAATACGTTTTGGGATATACAAAGAAGTTATTTTGAACGTACAGATGGAAAGTATGAGACGCGAAATAATGTTATGAGGTCAGATAGTGCTTTTATGGAATATGAAAATCCAAATTTGACCGAGGTTTTACAGGAGTATTTCGTACCGATAGGTAGTTTTACAGCATATATAGATGATTTGCGAAGTGTTTTGAATGAAGAGGAATTAAACCTTCTTAATATTACAATCCGCTATGTAGAAAAGAATGAGAATGCGGTACTATCTTATGCGAAAGATGATATGTTTGCACTTGTGCTTTTAATTAATCAAGGGCGCTCAGAGGATGAAATAAAGAAAACAAAAGTGGTCATTCAGAAGATGATTGATGTTACTTTAAAGCATAAAGGAAGTTATTATTTACCGTACTATTCTTACCCAACGAAGGAGCAGTTAAAGAGGGCATATCCTCGTATAGAAGAATTTCTTCAGAAGAAAAAAGAAGCGGATCCAAAAGAGAGATTTGTGAATTTATTTTATAGGGAGTATACGAAATGACATATAGAAGATTTGTAGCCTCACAAAGCATAATTATGATGGCAGGAAGTATGGTATTTCCTTTTTATATACTATTGCTTCGAAACGTTGGGAATAGCTTCTCGCAATTTGGCTGGGCGTATGGCTTATTCGCTTTAACTTCGGCACTTGTATATCCGGTAGTAGGAAAGGTGTCTGATCGAGTAGGTGATCGGAAATTATTAATTATATATGCTTGGTCCATGGCAGTATTAATGCTTTGTTTCCCGATTGCCACGGAAGTCTGGCATGTGTATATTCTTCAAATTGTAATGGGGGTTTTAGGTGCTGTGCAGCGTAATACAGAGAAGACGTCGTTAGCACGAAAGGTTGTGCAAGAAAATGCTGGTTATGAGATTGGGAAATATCATGTGTGGACATCGATTGGAGGAGCAGTAGCAATTATTGCAACGGGATATTTAGTAGATTTCTTTACGATTGGTACGATTTTTTATATTGCATCTATCTTATATGTAGTGAGCGGATTTGTATTAAGTAGTAAAAAAATATAATCATCCCCATTTTTACCTGAATACCCTTTATTTGTTATACTAAAAGGGAAGACAAAAGAAAAGGGGACATTGCCTTTGATGAAATTTTTAATTTTAGCTATTCTCACTTTGTTTTTGATTCCATGGACAAGAAGCGGTAGTAAACTTCGAGCAGTGGATAAGAAAGGGGATGAGAAGGTTGTAAAGGGTAAGAAATCATCCATTTTAGTTATTCCTGTTTTATTTTGGATAGGTATTGCAATCTATGAATATTTTTGGCTAATTGATGATCGAGCAGATTCGATTCTTACTCATTATTCTGTTGCAGTAGCAGTTTTAATTGGGCTTGTTTTATTTTCACAAAATCAAATAGGGAAATTAGAAGGTACGTTAAAGGGACTTCTAATGTTTGTTTTACTCGCAAGTTACGGCTATTTTGGTTATTTGCACGATATAGTAATCTCGCAAACGAAATATGATTCTGTTGTAAAGGTAGAGAAAGATATTTCAGAGCCATTTACTGAAAATGATCAGCCGTTTACAGTGCCGCCAAAGACAGCGGAGAATAAGATGAAAAAAGTATTTGGGGATATTCCGAAAGTAGCTTATTTTGAGCTAGGAGAATTAACACCACAAATGGTAAATGGTGAGGCTTTATATGTAGCACCGATTGAAGTTTCAGGCTTTTTTAAAGCACGTAAAGCTGAGACAATTCCAGGATACGTAACGATGTCAGGTACGAATCCTGATGCGGAAGCGAAACTGCATCTTGGTTATAAAATGAAATATGTGCCGAGCATGTTTTTTGGTAATAAATTAGAACGTGTCGTTCGAAAAGCGGAACCGGATTTAATTTTTAAAGGGAAACCTAAATTCGAAGTTGATGATAAAGGGAAACCGTATTATACAATGACGTATGGTGAATTTATTTCAGGAAGATCTGGATTTGAGGTAGAGGGTGTTGTAGTAGTAGATGCACAAACAGGTGAAGTGAAAAGATACGACAAAGGAAAAGCGCCTAAATTTGTTGATGGCGTATTAAATCACGAGACCGCATCTACGTTAAATACGTATTTCGGTAAATATATTCACGGATTTTGGAATACGAAATTCTCGCAAACGGATATGAAGATTCCGACTGAGTGGGGAACAAAAGAAGGAGTTACACCAATCTTCGGTAAGGACGGAACGTTATATTACTTTACTGATTTCACCTCTCCGAAAGAAGGAGTAGATTCTGCGTTAGGTTACTCGCTTATTGATGCGCGTACAGGTAAGTTATATTACTATAACGGAAAAGAAGTAAAGGGAATTATGGATGGTTCAGCTGCTACAGAAGTAGTGGATAATTCCTTTAAGAGAGAGAAGTGGCACGGAACAATGCCGGTTATTTATAATGTGTACGGTAAACCTTCTTGGATTGTACCTGTTATTGATGACGGAGGATTAGTACGTGCTCACACGGTTATCTATGCTTCTAATGCGAAAATATTTGCAACAGGTTCGACGCAAAAAGAAGCGCTTGAGAATTATAAAAATGCGCTGAGCGGAAGTGGAGATTCCTTTAGACCGACTTCAAACGGTAAAGAAGCACAAAAAGAGGGCGTTGTACAACGTGTATATAAAGAAAAATCAGGTGAAAATACAATTGTGTACGTACTCATAGAGAATGAGAAAAAAGTATTTATGATACCTGTGAAGAAATTCCCATATGCTATGTTTACAGAAGTGGGAGATCCAATTCAAATCACGTATTTAGATACAGGAGAGGCGATGTCTTCCGTATCTAAATTTGTAAATAGCAATTTGAAAAAGTAAAGCGATAGAATTTCTATCGCTTTTTTTACGGTATGAAACAGGAAAATGCACTATACTTGACGTATGTTTATGTTGTAACTATAATTGTTACGATTCAGTAGTTATAGGAAAGGGTGAACGGAAAAAGTGAATGGAGTTAATCAAGAAATATATAAACCTGTAAAGACAAATAGGTTATGGATGATTCTTGTACTAGGGACACTTACGGCGATTGGGCCATTATCTATTGATATGTATTTGCCTTCTTTACCGAAATTAACGGATGATTTACAGACAGGTGCATCCCTTGCACAGCTTACCTTAACAGCTTGTTTACTTGGGCTTTCAGTAGGGCAATTATTCATCGGTTCAATTAGTGATATTTACGGAAGGCGCAAACCTCTTATTATTGCTCTTATCATTTATGTTGCTTCTTCTTTACTTTGTGCTGTTGCGCCATCTATTTGGAGTTTAGTGTTATTGCGCTTCCTACAGGGAGCTTCAGGATCAGCAGGGATTGTTATATCACGTGCAATGGTACGTGACATGTATTCAGGTTCTGAAATGACGAAGTTTTTCTCGCTCCTTATGTTAGTAAACGGAGCAGCACCTATTTTGGCACCGATTATCGGAGGACAATTACTACAGTTCACAACATGGCGCGGTGTCTTCATCGTTCTTGGGGCGATTAGTGTATTCATGTTAATATCAGCTACTTTCGTATTACGTGAAACATTACCTCCTGAAGAAAGAGAAACAGGTGGTTTGTCTGGGACATTGGCGACGTACGGAAAACTGTTAAAGGATCGTTTGTTTATGGGATATGCATTGTCACAAGGGCTAGTAACGGCGGCAATGTTTGCATACATTTCGGGCTCACCATTTGTGTTGCAGAACATATACGGAGCATCACCACAGCAATTTAGCTTATTCTTTGCGATTAACGGTATCGGTATTATTATTGCTAGTCAGGTTACGGGTCGTTTAGCAGGGAAAGTGAATGAGAAGACATTATTTGTTGCGGGTATTATTATTGCAGCTGTTGGTGGCCTATCTTTATTATTGACAATCGTACTAGGAATAGGTTTAATTGGTGTTTTATGTTCATTATTCCTTGTTGTATCAAGTGTTGGGGTTGTTTCAACGACTGGGTTCTCGTTAGCGATGAGAAACCAGAAACAAGCCGCAGGAACAGCATCGGCCTTATTAGGATTATTACAGTTTATTTCAGGAGCACTTGTTGCACCGTTAGTAGGTATTGGCGGAAGCAATACCGCATTACCGATGGGCGTTGTGATCGCTCTTTGTGAAATTGGTGCTGTATTATGTTATCTATTTATGGCTAGAAGAAGTGAAAAGCAGTTTGAACTGCAACAAAGACAAAATTTAGAGGCTTAAATTATAAAAAAGAGCTGATTCAAATACATTTTGAATCAGCTTTTTTTCATTTCTTTGAAATAATGCGTACAGCTTCGTAAGGTGATGCAAAAGTTATTTGCATAAAGTGACGATACTGTGACAAAAATGTAGGCATGTATATTAAGGTATCGTCTTAAGTGTAAAAAGTAGGATGTTCTCGGTATAATAACAAGTGGAGATAAAAGAAACTATAATGAGTAGTAGCTGTAGATAAAAGGAGAAGAAGAAATGAAGAAGGTTTTAGGTATTGCTGTAATGGGAAGTATGATCCTTCTAGCGGGATGTAATGGAAATAAAGATACGAAAGAACCGAATGAAAAGGTAGAGCAATCTACTGAGCAAACAGAAGAGATGAAAGAATACCGTGCAGTACATGAAAAATACGATATGAAAATGAATAAAGAAATTAATAAAGCTTTACAGTTATGGGAAGTGGCAAAAGAAAAGGGCGGTAAGGAAATAACGAATGCTAAATATAAAGAAGACGTGCAGAAGGTAACAACGGGCATGTTAGAAGATATAGATCACATACGTAAAGAAATTCGTGTGCCGAAGTCGAAAGAACAAGAACATGAAATGTATGTTGGTTTCTTAAATGAAGCAGAACAAGCGATGAAAAAATTACAGAAGTTAGCTAAAGAAGAAGATTCATCTTTGATTCGTGATATAGAAATTAACTTTTCAACAGCATCAACATACTATAAACGTTTTCAAGCAGAAACGAAAAAATAACCTTGCGTACGCGCAAGGTTATTTTTTCTTCTTACCATCTCCGTCTTCATCCTCGCATACTAATACTTTCTGTTCTTCGTGAAATTCAGAAATGGTTTGACCGGTAATATTATCGAATGGAGTATAAAAAGAAGTGATAAGTTTCTTTTTAATAAAGAGTTTATCCGGCATTAACGGGCAGTAAGACCCCCACCTCAAAATTCAGTGAAAGCAAAGAAGTTAGGTAGGGGATCAACTGCCCGTAAAAGCCCGATTGGTTCAACTTTAATCAGTGGGGGATGAACATCCCCCACTGATTAAAGTTTCACTTTATAGACCCCAATGATGACCAGTATAACGATTGTTAATGGTAATCATATAGTAGCAAGAAATAAGGGGTCCATCTTATAACTCCTTTAACAGTACTTCTTTTTATTATAAGTGAAAACTGTAATTTCGATAAATGGCATTAAAAACTGATTTTTCTAAATATATCCAATTTGATTGACTTTTCATTTTTTCAGAATTATAATTCGAAATATACAATTTGAACCAAATAATAATATAGCAATTTACTTATCCAGAGAGGTAGAGGGACTGGCCCTATGACACCTCAGCAGCGGGTTCTGTAATAGGAACACCGTGCTAATTCCAGCAAGCAAGTCTTGAAAGATAAGTGATGGGCCTTCGTTTATTAAGCCTTGATCTTATTTTTTAAGATCAAGGCTTTTTGTATTTTAAGAAGCGGAAAAGTAATAGGGACAAATATGTCAATAAAACAAAGTAAATCCATTTGTTTAGGGGGTTATCGAAGTGTATGTTATTAAAAAACTATCGGTTATGGTGTTCACGCTATGGGTCATTACAACAGTAACATTTTTGATTATGCATATCATTCCAGGGGATCCATTTTCATCAGATGCGAAAATCTTTCCTGAAGAAGTGATACAAAACATGAGAGCGAAGTATCACCTTGATGAACCGTTATGGAATCAATATGTCGCTTATTTAGATGGTGTAGTTCATTTTGATTTTGGTGAATCTGTTCAATCGACGGGGCAAGGCGTATCAGAAATCATTACAACAGGATTTGGTCCATCGGCGATTATTGGTTTACAAGCACTTGTTATTTCACTATTAGTCGGAATTGCAGCAGGTACATTTGCAGCTCTATATCATGGGAAAGTAATTGATTATAGTGTGAGCTTACTTGCGATTCTCGGTATTTCTGTTCCAAGTTTTATTTTAGCACCATTATTTATACAAGTATTTGCTATACAGTTTGAACTGTTACCAGTAGCGTCTTGGGGCACATTCGAACATACGGTATTGCCATCCTTCGCATTAGCATTAGGTCCAATTGCAGTGATTACGAGATTTGTTCGCTCTAATATGATTGAAGTATTGCAGAGTGATTATATTAAATTAGCAAGAGCGAAAGGTATACCAATTAAAAAGATTATTATAAGGCATGCCCTTCGAAATGCAATTGTTCCAGTTCTTACATTTGTTGGGCCGTTAATGGCTGGACTTTTAACAGGGACTTTCGTTATTGAAAAAATATTTTCCATTCCTGGTCTAGGAAAATATTTTGTAGATAGTATTTTTAACCGGGATTATCCGGTCATTATGGGAACGACGATTTTCTATAGTGCATTATTAATTTCTTGTATTTTCATTACAGATATTATTCATCGTATTGTTGATCCACGTATTCGTTCTATTACGTAAGGAGGGGGGATATTTAAATGGGAGCTTATGAAATCAATAAACAGTTATTAACGAACGAGGAGAAAAAAGAATTAACGATAAATAAAGAGCAGCAAACGATTAGCCGAAAGAAAGAAGTATTTCGCAAGTTTATATCAAACCCTATAGCAGTTTTAGGCGCAGTGACGTTATTACTAATTATTATTTTCTCACTAATTGGCGAAAGTTTAACGTCATTTACTGCGAGTGAACAAGTGAAAGAAGCAACTAATTTACCTCCTAGTAGCGAGCATTGGTTCGGAACTGATGATTTAGGAAGAGACATATGGGCGCGTACTTGGGCTGGTGGGAAAATCTCACTAACAGTTGGATTGGTAGCAGCAGCGCTAGACATAGGTCTTGGTGTACTAATCGGAGGTTTTAGCGGATATGTAAGAGGGCGTAATCGTCTTGGAACGTTAATAGATGAATGGATTATAAGAGGGATTGAAGTGTTATATGGTATCCCATACTTATTAATTGTTATTTTACTATTGATCGTGATGAAACCAGGACTTTTTACAATTATAATCGCTCTTGCATTAACAGGGTGGATTGGCATGGCACGTCTCATTAGAGCCCAAGTCTTATCTTTAAAACAAAGAGAATTTGTTGTCGCAGCAGAACGGTTAGGTACGTCTCATATGAAAATTATATATGGACATTTAATTCCAAACTTAACAGGCATTATTATCGTAAATTTATCATTTACAATTCCGGCAGCTATTTTCTCAGAATCATTTTTAAGCTTTATCGGACTCGGAGTACAATCACCAGCCGCTAGTTGGGGAACGATGACGAACGATGCACTCGGGACATTACTGAGCGGAGAATGGTGGCAATTATTCTTCCCAGCAATCATGATTGCGCTTATTATGTTTGCATTTAATGCAATTGGTGATGGTTTGCAAGATGCAATTGATCCAAAAATCGTAAAAAGGAATCGAAAGGAGAAAAAACATGGGACAGCTTTTATCTTTAGAAAACGTAACGTTAGCCGTTGAAAAAGAGAATAGTAAGCAAGCGATTGTGAAACATGTTTCCTTTTCTATTAACGAAGGTGAAATAGTTGCACTTGTAGGAGAGAGTGGTTCAGGAAAAAGTGTTACAGCACAATCTATTATCGGACTAAATCAAGAGTCTATTCACATCGATGATGGAAGTATCTCTTTCCAATCTCAAGGATTAACGAACTTACAAGACTTAGAGTGGAATCAAATTCGAGGGAAAGATATTTCCTTTATCTTTCAAGACCCTCTGTCTTCCTTAAATCCGACGATGAAGGTAGGAAGACAAATTACAGAAGTAATTTTGCAACATGAGAAAAAATCGAAAAGAGAAGCAAAAGAAATTGCAATTAACTTATTAAATGATTTAGGGATACATGAAGCAGAGAAACGTTTTGAACAGTACCCACATCAATTAAGCGGAGGTATGAGACAACGTATTTGTTTAGCAATTGCATTTGCTTGTCACCCAAAGCTCGTTATTGCAGATGAGCCTACAACTGCATTAGATGTAACGATTCAAAAACAAATTATGGGGTTATTAAAAGAGCGAAAAGAAAAACAAAACACGAGTATTTTATTAATTACACATGATTTGGCGCTTGTACGTGAAGTGGCAGATCGAGTAGTTGTGATGTACGGGGGACGTGTTGTTGAAAAAGGGACGATACAAGAAGTAATAGGTTCACCGAAGCACCCGTATACGAAAAGTTTATTGCAAGCAATTCCGAATATGGATGATGCTGAAAAAGCACTTAGAGCAATTGAGGGAACAACACCATCAATTGAAACATTGAACAGCTTTGGGTGCCCATTTGTAAATAGATGTCCAGTAGCAATACAAGAATGTATTCATCGTTTCCCAGAGAGAACAACATATTCTCTAGAACACAGTTCACATTGTTGGCAGCATGTTCTCGAGCATAACCAAGCGAAATCAAAAGGGAAGGTGAATGCCTCATGACGACAGATTTAATTGCGGTAAAGCAAGTAAAGAAAACATATGGCAGTAAAAAGAAAGAAATAACAGCGTTAAAAGATATATCACTTTCTATTCCGAAAGGAACAACACTTGGCATTATTGGAGAAAGTGGTTCAGGAAAAACAACACTCGGTAAACTCATAGCTGGGATTGAGAGTCCAACGTCTGGTGAAATTGATTATAACGGTCAAGTTGTTCACAAGTTGAAGTCAGCTCATAAACGAGATTTCTTGCAGAAAGTACAGTTCATTTTTCAAGATTCAACAGCTGCATTAAATCCGCGCTGGAAAGTACGCGATAGCGTAACAGAAGGCTATATGTCATTCGGTTTAGGCGATAAAAGGCTGAAAGATAAAGTCGCAGGTGATGCGCTAGAACGTGTTGGATTAGATAGACGATATATTGATCGTTACCCGCACGAATTTAGCGGAGGACAACGTCAACGGATCGCTATTGCAAGGGCGTTATTATGTGAGCCCGAGGTATTAATTCTTGATGAACCAATTTCGGCATTAGACGTTTCATTGCAAATTCAAGTTGTACATTTACTGCAGAAAATTCAAAAGGAGCAAGGTTATACATATTTATTTATCGCGCACGATTTGCCGATGGTTCACTACTTATGTGAAAAAGTGGCTGTCTTATATAAAGGAGAACTTGTTGAATTTGGAAATACGGACGAAGTATTCCGTAATCCACAACATTCTTATACAAAAACATTATTAGCATCAACACCAAAAATTTCGGGTTAAAGGAGAATGTAGGATGAAGAAGTTTTTACTGTTTGTCATTATGGCTGTTTTAGCGATCACTTCTGTCGCTTGTGGTAAGAAAGAGACGCAAAAAGCAAGTGCTGGTAAGGGAGAAGGAGATCGATTAGTAACGAATATTAGTAGTGATCCATATACACTTGATTCCGCTATTGCAACAGATAGCACGTCAGGTTATGTAATAGGTCATTTATTCTCAAGCTTATATACGCAAGATAGTGATGGGAAATATCAAAATGAATTAGCAGAAAAAGAAGAAGTAAATGCGGATGGAACTGAATATACAATTTATTTAAAGAAAGATATTAAATGGTCAGATGGTTCTCCTATTACAGCAAATGATTTTGAATTTGCATGGAAGCGATTATTAAATCCGAAAACAGGTTCTATGAATGCAACAGAAATGTATTTTATTAAAGGTGCAGAGGCATATAATACTGGAAAAGGTGAAGAAGGCCAAGTTGGTATTCAAGTTGTTGATCCTCAAACATTAAAGGTAACACTTGAGCACCCAGTTGCTTCTATTAAACAAAAATTAGCGAGTTCATTGTTTATTCCACTATCTAAAAAATCAATTGATGATAACAACAAATTAAAAACAGATCCAAAAGAGTTAATTACAAATGGACCATTCACGTTGAAAGAATGGAAGCATAACCAAGCTATTACAGTACAAAAAAATAAAGAATACTATGATAAAAAGGTAACGTTAAAAGAAATTGAGTTTCGTATTATTCCAGATTCTAAAACAGCGTATCAATTGTATAAATCAAAAGAACTAGATTTATTAAGTAGCTTACCACAAGAGATGATTGAGAAAGAAAAAGGGAATAAAGAATATAAACGTGTTGCGGGCTTCTCATCTTATATTTACTCGTTTAACGTAGAAAAAGAGCCATTTACAAATGCGAAAGTACGTAAAGCATTTTCATTAGCAGTTGATCGTAAGTTTATCGTTGAAAAACTGTACAAGAATAATGCGCAAGAGGCATATGCATTCGTTCCAGAAGGAGCAAAAACACAAAGTGGTCGTGATTTCCGTAAAGAAAAAGGTGATTACGTAAAATTTGATACAACAGAAGCAAAAAAATTATTAGAAGAGGGTATGAAAGAACAAGGTTGGTCTACATTACCTGAAGTAACATTAAAATTCACAACGGATACACAGCATAAAAAAGTAGCAGAAGCAATGCAGGAAATGTTTAAGAAAAATCTTGGTGTAGATATTAAGTTAGAAAATAAAGAGTGGAAGAGTTACATCGATACATATAAGCAAAGTGATTTCCAATTAGCTTATATGGGATGGGGCGGTTCTTTATTAGACCCAATTACTAAACTAGATTTATATGCAGGTGATGGTCCAAACAACTATGCAAAATGGCATAATAAAGAATTTGACGCTTTAGTAAAAGAAGCAGAAGTTGAACAAAATGAAGATAAGCGTTTTGACTTATTGCATAAAGCAGAAGATATTATGTTTACAGATTCACCGTTAATTCCAATTATATTCCCTTCTGATTCTTACTTACAGAAACAAACGGTATCTGGACTTCAATATTATGTTGGATCTAAACCAGATTTAAGATATGCAAAAATAAAGAAGTAGGCAACCGCCTACTTCTTTATTTTATTTCTCTTTTATATTCTTTTTTCGTTCCATCAGAGAAGACAACTTCTAAATCAAACTTTTGGTAGTCTTTATCAAGTTTGAACACGTTTACTACTTGATCAATTACTTCTTGGTCAGGTGTATCTTTATCAAATTTTAATTCTTGTAGAAGTGGGCTTAATTTTGTAATAGCCTCGTCACCTGTAAAGTTTGCATTTGATTTGTGGTCTTCAAGTTTTGCTTCCATTTTTTTATCTGCTGCTACATTTTTATAATCGGCCTCATAGTCTTTCTTCGTATCTTGATAGTCTGCATCTAAACTAAATTCATTGAAGTTTAGTTTTAAATCAGCAGGGGCTTCATTCTTTGCCTCTTCTGTAGTCTTTTTATTAGAAGTTGTATCTTCTTTTGCGGGAGCTTTACATCCTGTTAATACAGGTACTAGCATAAGCGCTAATAAAACTGATAGTAAAATTCTCATTATAAATTCCTCCTTATGTAAATTGGTTCTATACAAGTTTTTCCAAAAAACATGTAATTATGTATGTGTTGAAATAAATTATTAACTTATAGCCACAAAGCTTAATCCGCAATTTAAATCAAAAACAATTTGTATGTATATGGTAAATTAAGGTTGTGAGGAGGTACTAAAATGCATGAAGAATATAAAGAGATGATAAAAAAATCAATTGAGTATATAGAGGATCACTTACATGAGGAGCTTACAACAGACAGAGTGGCATTTCACAGTGCGGTATCGATGTACCATTTTCATCGTATTTTTCAAAGGTATATTGGGATGAGTGTAACGGATTATATTCGGAAGAGAAGGTTAACTCATGCTGCGCAGGTTTTAGTGTCAACGGAGAGAGCTGTTATTGATATTGCAGTGCAATACGGTTTTTCCTCACAAGAGGCATTTACGAGAGCTTTTAAAAAAATGTTTCAATTGCCACCGAAGAAATATCGAAAGTACTTTCAGTCATTTTATATAGAAAGAGAGGGTGTTTCAATGAAAAAAGGTATACCGAAAGGTTGGGTATTAAGTGGAAGTCATCCTGCTGAATATGAGATGGGGTTAGATTATGAAGTTGTCCATCAAGGAAAAGTATCTGCATACATAAAAGCGAAAGAGAATGTTACGCATGGAGGATTTTCAACATTAATGCAAATCTTCCGAGCTGATAAATATGTAGGGAAAAGATTACGTTTTACAGCATTTGTTAAGAGTGAGAACGTAAGAGATTGGGCAGGGTTGTGGATGCGAGTAGACGGAAACGATACGGAACCGCTCGCTATGGATAACATGCAAAATCGCCCAATTAAAAATACAAATAACTGGCAATCGTACTCGGTTGTATTAGATATAAAAGAAGGAGCGCTTGGTATTGCATTTGGCGTTTTATTATCAGGAGAAGGCTGTGTGTGGCTAGATAGTATTCGATTTGATGAAGTGGATGAAAAAATTCCTTCAACAGATTTGGCTGAAAACTTTTATGAAACACTACTAGAAGAACCGGTAAATCTGCAATTTGAAGAGATAGAAAAGTAAGGAGAAAATGTATGTTCAAATATGTAAAACTAATAAGTATTAGTTTAGTAATATCGTCTTGTATTATGGGAATTAACTATTTCATTAGCTATCTGTGGTCAGGGCATATACCTTCTTTGACGTGGAGAACATATTTGATGTTTATGTTTATATTTATTATGAGTTTTAGTTCGATGCAAAAAGATGAGGATTATTAACGATAGTCTTCTTCGCCTTTCTTTCATTAACACAAATGTTCATAGCTGTTTTCGGAAATGCAGGTATGATCTTTAATATAATTTCACTATCGTTACAACTCGTAAGTTCGGGTGTAATTGTACCGCATGAAATGCTTTCTAAAACATATCAAACAATCGGCGAATTATTTCCCGCAACATATGCAGCAAATGGCTATTATACAATAATATTTGGGGGAGTTAGTCTAGAGAAAAATATTATTTCATTATTAGTCATTATATTAGTTACGCAATTGGTAGTAGTAATTACTGTATCTATAAAAGGAATAGTAAAGAGAAGAAGTCATGTAGTTAAAGAAGTATAAAATAAAAAGGTATCCTGTGATTGGATACCTTTTTATTTTATTATTTTGCAACTTCTGTCCACCTGTAGTTAAATTCACCGCCGAAGTCAGTTGTTACAAGCCCTTTAATGAAAGAGCGTTGTAGGTAAGAACGACCTTGTTGGTATAAAGGAGCGACCGCACCGTCTTGTAATAGGATTTTTTCAGCTTGCTTCATTGCTTCAAAGCGCGCTTTTTCATCGCCAGCTAAATCTGTTTTCACTTTATGGATTAGCTCATCGTACTCTTTGTTAGAGTATTTATCGAAGTTATAAGCGCTATCTGTTGTGAATAAATCTAAGAATGTAATTGGGTCAGCGAAGTCAGGGCCCCAGCCATCAATACCGATTTCATAGTCACCACTTAATAGCAGTTTCAACTGTTGTTTACGTGGTTGCGGTTTTAAATTCACAGTTAAGCCATCTAGGTTCTTTTCTAGTTCACCTTTTAAATATTCACCAGTCTTTTTAGCTAAAGCATTATCACTTGTTAATAGTTCGATTGTTACTTTGTCAGTGCCAAGTTCTTGTTTCGCTTTTTTCCAGTTTTCTTTCGCTGTTTTCACATCATCTTTGACTAGATTTCCATTTTCTTTACGGAAGTCGTTACCTTCTGGGCTCTTTGCGAATTTTGCAGGAACCATTCCTTCAGCCGGAACCGCACCGTTATTTAAAATTGTTTCTACGTATGCTTTTTTATTCATGGCTCCGTTAATAGCAAGGCGTGCATGTTGATTTTTTAATGTTTCATTTTTTTGATTTAGTCGTAAGAATTGAATACCAACTTCAGCACGTTCTTTGAAGTTTGAATCGCCCTTATATTTATCAACAAACTCTGCAGTTAAAGCGACACGATCAATTTGTCCTGAATCATATAAGTTAACTTCTGTAGACTTATCTTTAACGACATTGAAGTTGATTTCTTCTAATTTTACAGTTTTAGCATCCCAATAGTTAGGATTTTTCTTCAATTGGAAGCTTTGCTCGTGTTTCCAGTTATCTAATGTGAAAGCACCGTTGTAAATTAAATGATTTGTTTCTAAACCATATTTATCGCCTTGGGATTTTAAGTAATCTTCATTAATTGGTAAGAATGTTGAGAATGTCGTTAAGCTTAAGAAGTATGGAACAGGACGGTCTAGTTGTACTTCTAACGTTTTATCATCAAGAGCTTTGACCCCTAGTTGATCAATTGGCAATTGTTTCTGGCTTATTTGTTTCGCATTCTGTATATCGAAGAATAAGAATGCATATTCAGCTGCTGTATCAGGACTTACGGCACGTTGCCAAGCGAAGACGAAGTCCTTTGCTGTAACAGGAGTACCGTTTGACCATTTTGAATCACGCAGGTGGAATGTATATTTCGTTTTATCGGAACTAACGTCAACTGACTCAGCAACACCAGGAATCGGTTTATTATCTTCTCCCATTGCATATAAACCTTCAAAAACATTTCGCATTACGTTCATGGATTCCCCATCCGTTGCTTTTGCAACATCCATTGTTGGAATTTCTGAAGCAAATGATAAGTTAATTGCCTGTTTATCAGGCGCTTTATCATTTGCTTTCGCTCCACTTGCATTATCTTTATTTCCCCCGCAAGCAGTTAGTAATAGACTTGCCCCTAAAACAGATGCAACAACAGGTACAACTTTTTTCTTCATTGTTCGTTCCTCCCTAAATGTGTTGTTCGTAACGTCATAATGTCCATGTCTTGAAGTGTAACTATAGAAGGAGAGAAAACCTATTATAGATATGTGTATGTAGGTAATCATGTGTTCTATATGTATATACATGTTGAGCTATAATCTATCGTTATATGTTTCAACGTAGTAGACATTATATTTGATGGTTAAATATTTCGTTTCTTTGATTATTTAGAATATTAACACTGGAAAGAACTATATGTCAATAATAAAAATAGATTGTTAATTTTGTGAAATAATATATTAAAAAAGTAGATTCCCTCGTGTTGGGGAACCTACTTTTAATATGTTTTTCTAAAAAAATAATTGATGTGAGGTAATAATCAGTGGGGAATGAAGAAAACCTCACTGATTAAAGTTTCGCTTTATTTCTCAATTTTTGCCCATTTGAAGTTTAATTGACCTGCAAAGTCTACTTGCACAATTCCTTTCACATAAGAACGTTCTAAATAAGATTCGCCTTTTTGATAAAGAGGAGCGATAACAGAGTCTTTAAATAATATTTTCTCGGATGCTAGTAATGCTTCCCAGCGAGCTTTTTCATCACCGGCTAAAGTTGTTTTTACTTTTGCTATTGTTTCATCAAACTCCTTATTAGAGTAATGATCTAAGTTGTAAGGGTTATTCGTTGTAAATAGCTCAAGGAATGTAATTGGATCCGCAAAGTCAGGGCTCCAGCCGTCAATTCCAATTTCGTAGTCACCTTTTAATAAAAGTGAAACTTGTTGTTTACGTGGTTGCGGCTTTATATTTACCGTTAAGCCATCTAAATTCTTTTCTAGTTGTCCTTTTAAGAATTCACCAGTTTTCTTTTCAAGGTCACCGTCACTTGTTAATAGTTCTAACGTTATTTTTTCAGACCCAAGTTCTTGTTTTGCCTTCTTCCATAATTCTTGAGCAGATTTTGTATCAACCTTTGTTAAATCGCCATTTGCAGTACGGAAGTCTGTTCCGTCAGGTCCTTTTGCAAAGTTTTTCGGCACGAGACTAGAGGTTGGTGTAGAGCCGTCATTTAATAACGTATTTACAAAGGATTTTCGATCAATTGTTTGATCGATTGCTTGGCGTGCAGAAACATTTTGAAGTACTTTGTTTTGTTGATTCATACGTAAAAATTGTACCCCGACATTTGGACGTTCTTTAAAGTTAGCGTCCTTTTTATATTTATCAACGAAGTCAGATGTTAGTTTTATACGGTCTAATTGTTTTGACTCGAATAAATTTACTTCTGTAGACTTTTCTTTTACGATGTTAAAGTTGATTTCTTCTAGTTTGACAGTATCTTTATCCCAATAGTTAGGATTTTTCTTGAATTTAAAGCTTTGCTCGTGCTTCCAATCGCTTAGTGTAAAAGCTCCGTTGTACAAGATTGTATTATCTTCTAATGCATATTTATCACCTTGTGCTTTAAAGAATTCCTCGTTAATTGGTAGAAATGTAGGGAACGCTGTTAAGCTAATAAAGTACGGAACAGGACGTTCTAATTCTACCTCAAACGTATGGTCATCAATTGCTTTTACACCAAGTTGATCGGCTGGAAGTTCTTTGTTGTTAATTTTTGTTGCATTTTTAATATCAAAGAATAGAAATGCATATTCAGAGGCTGTTGTTGGATCAACAGCTCTTTGCCAAGCAAAGACAAAGTCTTTCGCTGTAACAGGAGTGCCGTTTGACCATTTTGA
The DNA here is from genome assembly GCF_007678085.1 of Bacillus cereus. Lineage (GTDB taxonomy): Bacteria > Bacillota > Bacilli > Bacillales > Bacillaceae_G > Bacillus_A > Bacillus_A cereus_BE. Next base: position 44,564 of record NZ_VEDW01000008.1, read on the forward strand.
ATCTCGTAGGTGGAATGTGTATTTCGTTTTATCGCCACTTACTTCATGAGATTTTGCAACACCAGGGACAGGTTTGTTACCTTCACCAAGATTATACAAACCTTCAAATACGTTCCTCATTACTTGACCAGAATCAGTATCTGTAGCACGAGCTGTATCCATTGTTCGTATTTCAGTAGGTGAAGATAAGTTTAAAACCTGCTTACTAGGCGCCTCGTCTTTTGCATTTGCTCCACTTGCTTCGTTTTTATAACTACCGCAACCAGTTAATAAAATACTTACTCCTACAACTGATGCAATACCGGGTACAAACTTCTTTTTCATTTGATTTTCCTCCTAAATAATTAAGTTTGGATGATGATGAGGGAAATGAAAAATAAAAAATCCCTCTTTTCATATTGAGAAAGAGGGATTTTTACGTACAAGTTATGCACCCGTATATAAACGAAGTCCCTCATTCTATCTTTCAAGCACAAAGCTTGCAGGAAGTGGCACAGTATTCAAAATGAACCTGTTGCCGAGGTTTCAAAGGGCCAGTCCCTCCACCTCTCTTGATACAATGAGTAAACGAATAAACTTTATTAATTTTTGTGTTTCTTTGATAATTCAAAATCTTACACCTTGGATAATGAAGTGTCAACCGAATGAAATATAGTTTAAATTTTCAGTTTTCTTTAACGAAAAAACCACTGCATATGGCAGTGGTTTTTCTATTAGAAGTTAAAGTTATCTGGATCTGGACCAACGCGACGATCTTCATTTAGAGCTTGAATTGCTTTCATGTCATCCGCACTTAATTCAAAATCGAATATATTTGCATTTTCAATAATGCGATGTTCTTTAATAGATTTAGGGATTGTTACAACTTCGTTTTGTAGATCCCAGCGTAAAATAATTTGTGCAGTTGATTTATTATATTTTGTTGCAATGTCTTGTAATGTTGGGTTGTCTAGCAGTTGGCCTTGCATTAATGGTGACCAAGCTTCAAGCTGGATGTTATGTTCTTTACAGAAAGCATGTAATTCTTCTTGTGCTAAACGTGGGTGGTATTCCACTTGGTTGACCATTGGCTTAATTTCAGCAATTTCAAATACGTCTTGTAAGTGGTGAATGTGGAAATTACTCACGCCGATAGCGCGAACACGGCCGTCTTTATAAAGCTTTTCTAATGCTTTCCATGATTCAGTGTATTTCCCTTTTACAGGCCAATGTACTAAATATAAGTCTAAATATTCTAGACCTAGTTTTTCTAATGTAGTTTCAAATGCTTGAAGTGTTGTTTCATATCCTTGATCGCTATTCCATACTTTTGATGTAATAAATAATTCTTCACGTGAAACACCTGATTCACGGATCGCTTGTCCAACGCCTTCTTCGTTTTGATAGATTGCTGCAGTATCAATGCTGCGGTAGCCATTTTTAATTGCTGATTTTACAGATTCAATTACTTCTGAACCATCTTCTACTTTAAAAACACCTAAACCGAACCAAGGCATTTTTACACCGTTATGTAATGTTGTATAGTCTTTTAAACTTGTTAAATTCATATTATTTCCCCCTAGCTTTTTTGTTTGTTGCTTCTACTGCTTCTTGAATTGCCTCTGAAAAATTATATTCATATAAAGCTTTGAGACCCTCAGCTGTGGAACCACCTGGTGTTGTTACCTGTTCGCGGAGGTTAGCTGGATCTTGCGTTTGTTCAAGCATAGAAGCAGAGCCAGAAATCATTTGAATGACAAGGTGTTTGGCAGTTGCTTCATCGACTCCATAATTTTTTGTTGCTTCAATTAAGCTTTCAGCAAAGTAATAAAGGAAAGCTGGTGCACTTCCAGTAACGGCAGTAAGCTGATGAACTTCTTCCTCAGTGCAAAGTTGCGAAGTACCAATGCCTCTTAAAAGCAGTTGTAAGGTTTCCTGATGCATCTCGTTTACTGATTGTCCCATTGTATATAAGGAGATAGACTTTCCAATTTCAGCAGCTGTATTTGGCATAATCCAAGCAACAGGTGTCCCCACGGGAAGTCTTTCTTCTAAATAAGATGGACCAATGCCAGCAGCTACCGTTACGACAAGTTGATTCGATAGTAACGGAGATAATTCTGCTAATAATTCTTCATGTGCAGAAGGTGGCATTGCTAAAACAATCGTATCAACAGATGTAACATGCTGCTTCCAATCTGTTGTAGTAGACACATCATATCGCCCTTGTAATTGCTTTAGCTTTTCTACGTTGCTTCGGTTAGAAACGATAATTTCTTCGATGTATTCTGTGCTTGTTTTAAGTAATCCGGAAAATATAGCTTCTGCCATACGACCAGCACCAATAAATAAAATTCGATGTTTAGTTAGCATATCCTTTATTCCTTTCTAGTGAAGATATGTTATAAAAAACGATACCATTTCTAAGAGAATTTTGTAAAAGGATAAGGCTTATCGTGAAAAGGATGAAAATGGAGGGAGGAGGGTTAATACAAATAAGGTTATAAAAATTATTATACTTAAAAAATAGTTGTAATAAAAAACCCCTGAAGCATAACCGCTTCAGGGATTAATAGATTATAAGTTTATGCTTTTGTCATACCTAACAATACAGCGCCGCCGATAATTAAAACACTACCTAGTGCAATAAAGATCAATTGACGTTTTGTTTTCTTTTCACCTAAGAAGACAATCGCACCGAATGTTGAGATAACGATTCCAGTTTGAGATAATGGGAAGCTTGTTGCTACTCCGACACGTGGTAATGAAAGAAGTAAGAATAAGTTTCCAGTTCCCCATAGTAAACCAGATAAAGCATTACGGATTGCATATTTGTTAAATGGTTTATGTTTAGATGTCAGTACAACCGCACCAACAAACATACCAACTGCTTGTGGTAAAATAGCAGACCAACCATCGATATTATACCAACGAATAATAATTACATATACAAGGTAGCCGAAAGTAGAAACAATTAAAGTAAGAAGTCCTTTTTTCAATTGTCCTGGTGGCTGTGCATTTTCTTTGTCATCTAATGATGTGAATACAACACCAACTACGATTAATAGGATTGCAATCGTTCCCAGAACAATCGTTGTTGTAGTAGTCCACTCACGGAAAGCGATAACTCCAAAGATAGAAGTTGCAACAAGTTGCATACCAGTAGAAATTGTTACAGTAGTTGAAACACCTAGTTTTTCAACTGTTTTTAATTGGTTTACTTGTCCTAAAGCCCAGAATAAACCTGAAATAAAACCAACAATCAAGACTGTCATTGTTAAAGCTGGTTGAGTAAATACATACATAATTGTTGCGAAGAATAGAGCACCGATTGTCATACCTACCGTTTGGCTATATGCACCACCGCCCATTTTTACGCTTACTAATAAGATGTTTCCCCATGCAATTGCAGGAAGAAGCGCTAATAAAATGTCCATTACAAGACTCCCTTCGATTTCCTATACCAATATAATTACATATCGTTCTAACGATCGGTAATGCCCCACTAATAGAGTAGAAGATTACCGATCGCTAAAACAGGATGAAGAATTTACGATATAAATGCGTTTTCATTTCTTCATTTTTTGAAACACCTCCATATAATAACAGGAAATTGCCTATTTTAGAAAGTGAATTCAAATAAAATGTATATTTTAATAAGAGGTAAAATTCAGTTATTTCCCGAAGGTATATTTTATTTCCTAAGAAATAAATAAGCAGCTTCGAAAAAAGCTGCTTTAAGAGTTGGTAATTTTTTTATTGATAAGCTGGATACATAGCAGAAATAGGAGTGACATACTGATAGTGATAACTACAAGTGTCCAAGCGAGTTGCATATTACTTGCATCAATCGCCATATAAATTGCAGTTGGGATAGTCTGTGTTTTACCAGGAATGTTCCCAGCAAACATAAGTGTAGCACCAAACTCACCGAGCGCACGAACAAAGCTCAAAATCATTCCGCTTAGTAAGGCAGGAAATGCAAGTGGAAGTGTGACGTGTAGAAAAACTTGATATTCACTTGCACCAAGGTCACGAGCACTTTCTTCAATTTGTACATTCGCGATAGAAAATCCTGTTTTTGCTGATTGGTACATAAGCGGAAATGCAACAACTGTAGAAGCAATGATCGCAGCAGTAGATGTGAACATAATAGACTGCTGAAACAAGGATTCTATCCACATTCCAATGGGACTATTATTTCCAAAAATGATAATGAGAAAAAAGCCAATTACAGTTGGTGGAAGTACCATTGGTAATAAGAAAATTGTTTCTAATATAACTTTATATCGCCATGAGGAGCGTGCTAAAGTCCGTCCGATAATCGTCCCTAAAATGGTAACGATAATGGTGGCACATGCAGCTACTCGTAAAGATAGAAAGATTGGTGACAAAATAGCATCAAAGCTCATGGCAATTATGATAGGACTGTAAATCCATATTTTTTAAAGATAGATTTTGCATCTTTTGATTGCAAATACTCATAAAATGAAGTCGCCTCTTTCTTATGCTTAGATTCCTTTATAACGCCTAATGGATAGTGGATAGGCTCATGAGAATTAGCTGCCGCTGTCTCGCCAATCTTTACTTTGTTTGAAATAAGAGCATCTGTTTTGTATACAATACCAGCATCGACATTACCTGTTTCTACATATGTTAACACTTGGCGAACATCTTTTGTAAATACGATTTTATTTTGAATGTCATTCCATAGATTTTCGTGTGTGAGAGAGGCTTTTGCATATTTTCCCGCAGGTACAGATTCAGGTGTACCAAGTGCGATTTTCTTAATTTTTTCACCTTTTAAATCTTGAATTTTTGTAAGAGAACTATCTTTTGGGACAACTAGAACGAGTTTATTTCCAAGAAGATTTTTCCCTTCTTTTTCATCAATGAATCCTTTTTTAACAAGAGCTTGGAATTTATCTTCGGCTGCTGAGAAGAATAAATCAGCAGGTGCACCTTGTTCAATTTGTTGTTGAAGTGCACCAGAAGCACCGAAGTTAAAAGAAAGCTTAATATTAGGTTCTGTTTCTTTATATTTTGTTTCAATTTCTTTTAGTGCATCTTGTAAGCTTGCAGCAGCTGATATAGTAAGCTCAACTGTTTTTCCTTCTTTAGCAGTTGATTTCTCTTTCTTGTCTCCGCTTGTACATGCAACGCTAAATATAAGAAGAAAAGAAAGTATAAGTGCCCCGATGGATCGTAATGTAAACTTGTTCATAAAAAAATCCCCTTTCATTTTGATATATTCAATTATAACTAATTATAACTAGATATAACTAGTTATAATTGAATATAATTTGAACGATGTAGTTGTTTTTAATATAGGAGAAATATTCTTTTCTTTGTTACAATGAAGGAAGAAAGTGAGGAATCGTCTATGGATCATCATTCCTACACAACGGAAGAAGTAGCGAAGCGATTAAAAGTATCAAAATTAACGGTATACGATTTAATTAAAAAAGGAGAACTGCCTTCTTATAGAATTGGTAGACAGATGCGCATTGATGCAACGGATTTAGAACAATATATAAAGCAAATGAAAACAGGGAAAATACAAGGCACTCCTGTAAAGAGCGAAGATAGTAGAGGCTTGAATACATGTATTATTAGCGGACAAGAACTAACGTTAGATATGTTGGCGAAACGTATAGAAAATCGCCTGCCAAGTTCAAATATATTAAGGGCATATCAAGGTAGTTTAACGAGTTTAATAAAGATGTATCAAGGAGAAGGAAGTATCGTTAGCTTGCATTTGTTTGATGGCGAAACGGGTACATATAATGTTCCTTACGTAAAACGTATTTTAGTTGGACAACCGTGTACGATGATTAATTTATTAGCAAGGAACGTTGGGTTTTATGTGCAAAAGGGGAATCCTAAAAATATAAAAACATGGGATGATTTATCCCAATCATCTATAAGATTTGTAAATCGAGAAAAAGGCTCTGGCATTAGGGTATTAGTGGACGAACAATTGCGCATTCAAAAGTTAAATAAAGAACGTATTAGTGGATATGAATGGGAAGAATCGAATCATCTTGGTGTTGCCACACAAGTCGCGAATGGGAAAGCTGATGTGGGAGTAGGGTCAGAAAAGTTTTCACAAATTGTAAATGTAGATTTTGTTCCAATCATGAAAGAACAGTATGATTTAGTGATTTTGAAGAATAAAGAAAATGAAGAGCTGATCGAAGTTGTAAAAGATATTCTGCAATCGGAAGAATTTCATAATGAATTAAAAGCGATTGGTGGATACGATATGACGAAAACAGGTCAGGTTATATATGAAACAAACTAAAAAGCTGCTTGTCTATAAGACAAGCAGCTTTTTCTATATATAAAGGGGTTTGGGGAAACAAAGTATTAAACGAGACCTTGAGCAAGTGTGTAAATGAAAGCTGTAAGAAGAGTAGCTCCACTTGCAAGTCCGATAAAGTGAAACTTTAATCAGTGAGGGCGGGGTATCCCTCACTGATTATTAGTTGAACCAATCGGGCTTTACGGGCAGTTGATTCCAAACCTAACTTCTTTGATTTCGTTGGATTTTGAAGTGGAAATCTTACTGCCCGTTAATGCGGGGTAAAGTCTGATTTGTTGAGAGTAATGTTGTTCATTATAATCTCTCCTTATTTGTTTAATGTAGTTGCAACAGCTTTTGCATCGACAAGTGCGGATAGCACCATGCCCATTGTATTTAAAAATTTGTTTGATTTCATTTTGTTCATCATGCGTATCCGCTCCTTTTCGAATTGTTGTTGCCCTGCTTTATGTCTTAATTATAGGAAATATGGTCGCCTGCAACTATCGAATTAGCTTACGGAAGGCTTACACTTTTGTAAGAAAAAAAGACATTCGTGTAAGAATGTCTTTTAAAGCATATTGATATGATGATGTTCTTCAATTGTTTTTAAAAAGCTACGCATTGAATTCGTCATATAGCTATCTTTACGGCGTATGAAAACCGTTGAAATACTACCATATTTTTCAGGGATTGCATGACAATGTACCTTACCAGCTTTAGAAAGATGGTGGACAGCAGACTGTGGTACGAGTGTAATTCCGAGGCCGAGTGCAACACTGTTTAATATTGTCTCTAATATATTAAATTCCATAATTCTTTTTGGTAGCAAACCTTCATCTTTAAGCCATCGTTCTAGTTTGGAACGGTATCCACATCCTTGGTTAAAAACGAGTAGGGGCGTTGTTGTAAATTCTTCTATATGAAAAGCTTTATTTTGTGTTATCAGCATTAATTTTTCTGTACTAACATCGTATTGTTCAATTAGTGGATGTTTAATAGGACCTGATATAAAGGCACCATCTAATTGGTGATCAAGTACTTCTCTAATTAATTCTTCTGTTAGACCTGCCTGTAATGATAAATCAACATTCGGATAGCGTTTATAGTAAGAAGATAAAATGGTAGGTAATGTACTTACTGTTTCGACAGTACCGATTTTTAATATACCAGAAGGTGTTTCACTATCTAAAAATACTTGTTTTAGCTCATCAACATCTTGCAAAATTTTATTAACATAAATGAGCATTTTTCTTCCTTCGGCTGTTAAAGTCATGCCTCGTTTATGACGATAAAAGAGCGGTGTTTTGAGCTCATTTTCTAGTTGTTTAATACGTGCAGTTACATTTGATTGTACGTAGTTTAATTCCTTTGCTGCGCTACTTACACTACCCTGGTCGGCAACGCTCTGGAAGATTTGTAAATCTCTTAATTCCATAATAAGATCCTCCTTGATGTTAACTATCATTATAAGTGATAGTTAACATCATTTTGAATCATTTTACGTGATATATTTTTTCTTTTACAATTCTCTTTGTGCAAATAGAAAGAAGTGGGGGATTTTGGTGAAAAAAGGTCAAATGATAATAGGGGCTTTAGCGTGTTTAATTGCAAGTATGTCATGGGGAGCAATGTTTCCGGTTGCTGATCATGCGTTAGAATACATAGATCCATTTTATTTTTCGCTTATTCGCTATGGAGCGGTGGCGATTGTACTGATGGTATTGCTGTTAATGAAAGAAGGAAAACAGGCATTTCGTTTAGAGGGAAGAGGAAAGTTACTCGTCTTTTTCGGGACGATGGCGTTTACTGTATATAATGTACTTATATTTTTAGGTCAAATGTTAATGGGGAAATCAGGTGTGATGGTAGCCTCCATTATGGAAGCACTTATGCCGATGATTTCTATTTGTATTCTATGGGGATATAAGCATGTAAAACCGAAAAAGTATATGATAACGAGCATGATTATCGCTTTTGTAGGAGCTATATTTGTTATTACAAAAGGTGATATGAGTTTCTTTTTAACGTTGAAAGATAATATGTTTTCACTAGCATGTATATTTGTTGGAGTTGTAGGTTGGGTTATTTATACGATGGGTGGTCAAACGTGTAGCGACTGGTCAACATTACGTTATTCTACGTTGACGTGTGTATTCGGTACGACTGTCACAGGGATTATAACTGTAATTATTACATCGCTTGGATATGTATCGGTCCCGAACATGGGAACGATTTCTATCGTGAAATATGATTTATTGTTTATGATGACATTGCCGGGAATCGTAGCATTACTCGCTTGGAATTACGGTGTGAAGATTTTATCATCTATTAATGGGATTTTATTTATTAACTTTGTGCCTATTACGACTTTAATAATTATGATGATGCAAGGATATCAAATAACGATGTTTGATATTGTAGGAACTTTACTTGTTATTGCAGCACTTATTCGCAATAACGTTTGTCAGAGAAAAGAAGAAAATATAAATAAGATGGTTTTGCAAGAAGAGCAATTACGCCAAGCTGTTTAATAGGCAATTGGAGGATTTCATATGTTAGAAAGTTTATTGTTTTTCTTTGCTGTCGGAGTTGCTTGTGAGCTTGCAGCAATTAACCGAAATGGTCGTAAGAAGATAAAACAACAAGCTGAAATGATACAGCTTTTAAAAGAGTTAAAAGAAAGAAACATTTAAAAAGACGACCGGGCATAGACGGTCGTCTTTTTCTATATAAAGGGGAAAGGGGACACAAAGTTATACAAGCGTAGCAGCGTAAATAAAAGCAGTAAGAAGAATTGAGCCGCTAGCTAATCCTAAAAAATCTAATTTGTTAAAAGTGATATTGTTCATAATAAACTCTCCTTACTTGTTTAATGTAGAAGCAACAGCTTTTGCATCGATTAGAGCGGAAAATAACATGCCCACTGTATCTGAAAGATTGTTTGATTTCATTTTGTTCATCATATGAATCCGCTCCTTTTCGAATGGTTGTTGTTTCTTTCTGACTTAATTGTATGTAATATCGTAAGAAGTAACTATCGAATTAGCTTACAAGAAAATTACACTTTTGTAAGAATTGAAATGTAACAATTAATACTTAAAATTATTACCAACTCCTAAAACTTAGTGTTATAATTGTTGTAAGAAAATGATTATAATTCGGATGTTCAGAAAGGAACGAAACCAATGTATAAACCAATTACATTTTTGTTGAAATATATATTTAAAACAGCTGGGAAAGTAGAAGTGCAAGGAAGAGAAAAGTTACCAGAAGGTGGCCCGTATGTTGTTGCTTGCACGCATACAAGTTTTATGGATGTATTAATGTTAGCTACAGGGATGTACCCGACTCAAATTCATTACATGGCCAAAAAAGAATTATTTGAAGGGAAGTTCAAAAATTGGTTCTTTAAAAATGTGAATGCATTCCCTGTAGATCGTGCGAATCCAGGACCGAGTACACTTAAAATTCCATCACGCCTATTAAAAGAAGGTAAAGTAGTAGGGATTTTCCCAAGTGGAACGCGATCAACAGAAGACGTTTCATTAAAAGCTGGGGCTGTTACGATTGCGCTGCGTTCTAACGTTCCGTTAGTACCGGCAGCTTATATTGGCCCTTCAAGTATAAAAGAATTAATAAAAGGCAAAAAGGCGCAATTGATTTTCGGAGATCCAATTCAAATTGATGCTGAAGAACAAATAGATCGAAAAACAGCTATGAAAATGATGACAGATCAATTAAATGAGAAGTTTGAGCAGCTAAAGGAAACTTTGCAATCAAATCAAAAGTAAAAAAAGACGACCGGGCATAGACGGTCGTCTTTTCTATTACTATTTATAATAAAGGGGAAAGGGGACACAAAATTTATACAAGCGTAGCGGCGTAAATAAAAGCAGTAAGAAGAATCGAGCCGCTAGCTAATCCTAAAAAATCTAATTTGTTGAAAGTGATGTTATTCATCATACATTCTCCTTACTTGTTTAATGAAGAAGCAACAGCTTTTGCATCGATAAGAGCGGAAAATACCATGCCCATTGTATTTAAAAAATTGTTTGATTTCATTTTGTTCATCATATGGATCCACTCCTTTTCGAATAATTGTTGCCCTGTTTCTGACTTAATTGTATGTAATATCGTAAGAAGTAACTATCGAATTAGCTTACAGGAAAATTACACTTTTGTAAGAAAAACGAATGAAGGTGTAATGATGAGAAGGTTTGACATATGTTCATGGAATTTATTAATTTAAGAGTAGAGGTGAGTGTATGGCTAATATTAAAGATATTGCAAAGATGGCGGGAGTTTCAGTTACGACTGTTTCGAGAGTGTTGAACGATCATCCATATGTAAGTGAAGAAAAAAGGAAAGCGGTTATAGAGATAGTTGAGAAGTTGAATTACTCACAAAACGCAAATGCCGTTCATTTATCAAAAGGGAAAACGAATATCGTTGGTGTAATTTTACCGTATATTAATCATCCGTGTTTTGATGCGATGGTGGGCGGGATGATGGAGGTAGCGTTAGCTCATAATTACAGAGTGCTACTTTGCCAAACGAATTATAATAAAAAAGAAGAAATGAAAAGTTTACATATGTTAAAAACAAAACAGTTGGATGGCCTTATCATTTGTTCTCGTGCGAATGAATGGGAAACGATAGAGCCGTATGCTTCTTATGGGACAATTGTTGCTTGTGAAGATAATGATATTTCAAATATTTCAAGTGTATATACGAATCATTCGGCCGCTTTTCAATTAGGGATGGATTATTTGATTGAGAAAGGTTATAAAAAAATTGGCTATTGCACGGGAAGGAAGTTAGGACCGAGTAGTCAAAAGCGTTTTGATGTGTATAAGCAGCAATTGCAATCTATAGATGAAGAAGTGAATGAAGAATGGATTTTCACAGAGTGTTTTACATTAGAAGACGGTGTGAAAGTGGCTCATAAATTAAAGGAGATGCAGCATCTTCCTGAAGCATTAATCGTAGCGGGAGATGAAGTTGCGATTGGAGCTATGAAAGAAGCTGAAAAATTAGGTATTCAAGTTCCTGAGGATTTAGCGATTATTGGCTTTGATAATCAACCTATTTCGCAAGTGTTACAACTTACAACTATTGATCAAAATTTAAAGGAAATAGGTAAAAAGGCCTTTGAAATGTTTTATAGGCAAATAAGTGATGAAAGTTCTAAACGAGAAAAGGTGGAAATTCCATATGAACTTGTGGAACGCTCTACCGTTTAGTTTTAATCCGTTATGTGTAAATTGCATAACGGATTATTTTTTTGAAATAACTTTGACAGGAAACGCGTTTCATACTTTATAAAGGAGTTACACCGGTCTGTAATAATCCATGGATTCTTTTCAAAAATAGTATTTGGAGGGATGATATGCATGAATGAGCTTTTATTGAGCGTAAAAAAGTATATAGAAGGTGATGAACAGGTTGTCGCTTTTGTAGTAGGGATCTTTGAGAAGGATAATTTTACGCTATCGTATCAACATGGGATTTTTGCTGCTACTACTAGACGTCTTCTTTTTTACGGGGAATTTCCATGCTATCCTGCAACATTTAAAGATTATTCATATTTGCATATAGATAGCATAGATTTTCGTTCGCATTTCGAATTTACTTGTAATCATGAAACCATTCGAGCTAAGTATATTCAGAAGGGGAATGTGGAGCGATTTGTCCGTGTAGTTAGAGTGAATATGAATAATTAATCAACCCTTTGTTTAAACATAATATCTCGATCTTTAAGAGGAAAAATGCGCGATAAAAACAACTTCTAAACCTCTAGAAGATAGTGATACAATGTCAAATGGGGGGAGGTATGAACTATGGTTAATCAACGTATAAAGGAAATAACACTAATTACAATTGGTTCATTATTATTCGCAATTGGTATTAATTACTTTGCAATTCCAAACCGTTTATCAGAGGGTGGAATTATTGGTGTAACAGTTGTTACGTACTATTTATTTGATTGGTCGCCGGGGATTGTGAACTTTGCTATAAATGCAATCTTACTAGCTATTGGTTATAAATTTTTTGATAAGAAAACGATGGTTTATACAATTTTAGGGATTGTAGAAACATCCTTGTTTTTATATGTTACGGAACATATTGAGTATCATGTAAATAGTGATACGTTATTAGCGGCTCTATTCGCTGGCTTATTTGTCGGTGTTGGATTAGGTTGTATGTTCAAAGCCGGAGGTACATCAGGAGGATCGGCAATTTTAGCACAATTAGCCAATCAATATTTAGGATGGAGCGTTGGTAAAGGCGTACTTATTATTGATATCGTTGTAATTGCTGGTTCTGTATTTATAATAGGGCAAGAAAAAGCAATGTACACACTTGTTGCAGTATTCATCGGAGCAAAAGTGATTGATTTCATTGTAGAAGGAATGGATACAAAAACGGCTGTTACAATCATTTCAAATCAACCAGACTTAATACGTGAGGCTATTACGAAAAACATGACACGCGGTGTCACTGTATTAGAAGGACGCGGCGGATATACTGGTAAAAATAAAGAAGTTTTATATGTTGTTATAAATAAACAAGAGCTTGTTAAGTTAAAGCAAGTTATTAGCCGAGTAGATGAAGATGCTTTCGTTGTTATTCATGATGTACGTGATGTACTTGGCGGTGGCTTTAAAGCGAGCTAAAAGGTGAACGAGTAAATTCGTTCACCTTTTTTTAATTCTTACAAAAATGTAAGTGTAATGTAATGAGATTCAATAGTAGATTTTATTCCTTCTTTTTAAAATGGATGTATATATGTCCTGCTGAGGAGGAATGTTTATTATGAAGAAAAAAATGATCACTACTATAATAGCGATGATAGTGATAGTAGTAATGTTACTGCCTACGAAACTTGGACCAGTTATCGATAAATATAATCCACTTTATAAGACGAAAGAATATTATACGGTTGTGAATACAATTGGTCAGCATATTGGTGATGAATGGTACGAATATGAATTTATTGCATTTGACGAACGTGGAAGAGAGCAAAGAATAAAGAAGACTGTTAAGCATATGTTAAAGAGAGATGAAGTGTTAAAGGTGTATGCAAAAGGACGCTACGGTGAGGCAATTGAGGAAATTGAAGCTGTAAATATTCCTATTAATGCGAAGAGTAAACTTTTAACGATGAGATAGTGAATTATACCCCCACCTATTTTTTGTCGAAAATAAAAATACTAGGTAGGGGTATTTCGAGGTTCATAAAAGAGCCTTAGTCCATATGGACTAAGGCTCTTTTTATTATATAAAGGGGAAGGGGGTACATTGTAGTAGCATGAGTGAAAGGTATAAGAAGAGTAGCTACTAGCAATGTAATTTGGTTATGCGAGTGTTCTTCTTATTTGGCTGACTTTCTAACTTTATTGTACGAGATGTAGGTAAGAGAAACTATCGAATTACATTACACATAGCTTACAAACATGTAAGTCTTCTGTAATGTAATTCGATGGTTAAAAGATAGTGAATTTCATATAGTGTAATTAGAAAGTCTCACTGTATTACTTTCTGTTTGTAATATTAATGAAAAATGAAAAACCAACTACTTTTTAATAGTCCTCATCTGTATTTAGATGGGGCTCTTTTTATAAACCTTACAATATTGTAAGGTTTACGTAAGTTAATTCGATAGTAAATTTGTCATATTTTTTGCATAATAGATACAAATAGATAAAAATAATTAGGGATATAGTAAGAAGGGAGAAAACTGGGATGCGTAAAGAAGAAGTAGTGAAGTTTCCAATTAAAGATTTTTGTAGCTACTTTACTGTTGCCGTGGTATGTATTGGATTATTTGATATCATAACAAACTTAATTGTTAAATAACATAGATGATAAAACAAGAAGGGAGATCCTTTCTTGTTTTTTTTATGGGGGAATAAATATGAAATGGATTGATAGCCATATACATGTTGACCAATATAAGGATGAAGAGAGAAGTAGCTTACTTAAAGATGTGGAACATAGTAAAGAGATAAAGGGGCTTATTGCGGTATCTATGAATTATCAATCATGTAAAGAAACTTTATCTTTAGCAAAGCGATATCCTTTTGTACATCCAGCGATAGGTTTTCATCCGGAGCAACCGATTCATAAAGAAGAATGTGAGCAAATTTATAAATTAATTGAAGAGCATGTAGAAGACATAGTTGCGATTGGTGAAGTAGGCTTACCGTATTATTTAAGAAAAGAAGATGAGCACATTGCTGTCAATTCGTATATATCAGTGTTACAACGGTTTGTTGAACTAGCTAGTAAATATGATTTATCAATTATATTGCATGCAGTGTATGAAGATGCCGATATTGTATGTGACTTACTGGAGAAATATAAAGTCTCACGTGCACATTTTCATTGGTTTAAAGGAAGTGAAACAACAATGAACCGGATGATGAGGAACGGTTATTATATTTCTATCACGCCAGATGTTTTACATAAGGAGAAAATTAGAAAAATTGTTGCGTATTATCCACTTGAATATATGATGGTAGAAACAGATGGACCGTGGGAATTTCAAGAGAATGTTATGACGCATCCGAGAATGATTCGAGAGATATTAAAGGAAATTAGTATTATAAAAAACATATCTGTTGATAAGGTTGCGAAAACGATATATGAAAATACGATTCAATTTTATTTAAAAGGATAGGAGTGTTACTCTTATCTTTTTTATTATGGATATTTTTTCTAGTATTTTCTATAATTTACGATGTGTTTAATTTGATGAAGGAAGTAGGGAAGAAAATGGGGAGAGCGTATAAAAAAATAGCTATTACAATGATGGTCGGTGCACTTTCACTTGCAGCGTTTGGGTGTGAAGCAGAAAAAAAGGTTATAAATCCAAATGCAACACAAGAAAAAAAAGAAGAACAAATTGATCCAGTAGTTGAAAAACAGATGAAAGAAAATGAGGAAAATGGGAATACGGTTGGAAACAGTTCGAATAAAGGGAAGATGACAGAGAATAATGGATGGATTTACTACGCGGTAAATGGTGATAAAAATACAGGAGGCATTTATCGTACGAAAGATCAATTTCAGACTTCGGAACGTGTAGTGGAAGGTGTAAATGCTTCTTACATAAATATAAAAAACAAAGCTTTATATTTTATTCATACGGATGAAGATAAGAATGCGGGATTATCTTCTTTAATGAAGTACGATATTTCTAATAAAAAGCTAGATACGTTAAAAGCGGATACAAATTATGTTTATATAAAAGATCAAACTTTATTTTATCCGAAAAAATATTCTGAGCATGGTGGTTTTGATATTGTAGGGATAGTAAAAATGGATTTGAAAACGGGGCAGGAAGAAGAAGCGGCATTTAAAAACTCAGGTTGGTCTCAAACGATAGACGATAGTATTCTACATTGGAATAAAAATCGTGGAACACAAGTGACAAAAGATAATAAAACTTGGTCAAAGGAAAATTATGCAACAATATATAGTGCTACTTATAATAATGAAAAATTATATGCTGTGGTCGACTTTTCGTTACCTTTTGAAACAAATGAAGCTGAGCATGGTATATATGAAATAGACGTTCAACAAAATAATGAAAAGTTATTTGTAAAGGATGCCTTGCAGATGAATGTGAAAGGGGATACTTTTTATTATTTAAAAAAGGACGGCGTATATAAGAAGAGAATTAATGGTGGAAATGAAAAAGTAATTTATAATAAAGCGGTTGAACCAACTAAATCGTATTTATATTTTGTAGCAGGAGATATGTACCTTTATACGGATAATGGAACTATTTTGAATTTAGATACAAAGAAATCAAATGAAGTACAAGATAAGAAGTTAGCAGATGATGTTATGTTACAGAAGGTATGGAATGCACAGAAGGAACTTACTAATATTCAAATGGCTGCACTAACAGGAAACCCAAAACGAGTAGGGGATTTTTCGTACGGGGAATTAGTGAATCCTGCTTATAATAAGAAGAACACTTTAGAGACCACGCTATCTACGTACTTCTCAAAACCATTTGTAGCGGAGTATATGAAGAGTAAGTACCTTAAAGAATTAAATGGAAAAATGCACTATGTTATTGGAGATCCAGGGGCAAAAGCAGCAACTAAATTTACAAAAATTATTTCTGCCGAATTAAAGGATGGAAAAATAAAAGCGCAGGTAGAAACGTATAATGATTATGATAATGTAACGGAAAAAGTAGAAGTTGAATTTATTTATGAAAATCATCAATGGGTTATTAATAACATGTCACGTTTTGGTTTAAGTTAAAAAAACCACCAAGCATTTTGCTTGGTGGTTTTATATTAGGATTCTAATTTTTTCGCGCGTCTTAATAATAATAGAAAGACAATGACGAAGAAACCAAGTATAAGGAAGAATCCATATTGTTTTACATAATCCATTACGTCACTTACGCTTGTTGGTTTTTCAACGTGAATGCCGTCTTTATTAGTAGTAATATGAATATCTTTCATTTTCACTTCATTTGTTTCTTTTTGTAAATCAATCCATTCTATATTTGGAATGCTTTCTAGATCTTTTAATACTTCTTTTAATGGTTTCACACCTAAGTAAGGATGATAGAATGCACCAATAACTCCATCGGATAATTTAGCAACAGATACAGCATTTGCTTTCATCTTTGCAATAGCTTGTGGTTTATCTTCTTCAATAAAGCCAACTGTTTCAGGCATTAATTTCATTCCATGTAAGAATGATGGTGTACTTCTGTATGCTGGAGAGTGCATGGATTTCCAAGTTGTATCACTTAATTGTAGTTGTCCTACATAAGTCGAAAAGTACCTTGATAATATTTCATATCCTTTTTGAGACATCGTGTAATGAGGTGCTTCAAATGCGACAGGATATAGTTTGGCATCTACGAGTTCTTGAATACCTTTTTCAATATGATCAGTCGTATATTTTTCTTCAAATTCTTCCCCTTTTTTTACGTATGCATTATATGCTTCGATATTAGGAAAGTCATCTTTTGTTTTGGGTTTTTCATGCTTCGGTTGACGAATTGGTTGATCTGTTTTTACGTCCCAAAATTCAAAACCTTCCCCAGTTTCACTATCATAAAATTGGTGCGTATAACCGTGCATAATAATTGCTGCACCATCCTTTTGCATAGAGCGTAAAAGATCGACTAGTTCGGGTTTATCTTTTAAATGCAGTGTTTTACCTGTCTCTGGATCGGTATATACAGGAATAACAGTGATCATGTAAGGAATCTTTTTCTCTTTTAGTAATTCAGCAATTTCTTTTAATTGATTTATATCTGCGGCCGGATGAACGTCCTCAAGACGTAAATAAGCCTCTACTTTATTTGTCGTTGGCTTTTGTCCGAAGTAAGAAAATAACATTTCACCGACGTAATGAGACATCCAGTCAAAGAGATGTGGCGTTGCTACGTAATAAGATGTTTCATGCCGAACGATTAGTGGGTTCTTGCTATTTGAGTTTACAGCGTTAGCAAGAACAGTTCCGTTTGTATCAAAAGATTGAATCAATCGTTCTTCTTCTAAAGTGTTTTTTAGTTTATTACTTGGATATTCGATTTTATTAACTCGTATCTCATTATCCTTTAGAGTAATGAAAGAAAAGCGATTAGATAATTGTTCAACATTTTGTCCCAGAACTAATACTGGGCCTGAGAAATTTTCTATCAGTTGTTTTGTTTCAGTAGGAAACTCTTCCTTTTGTTCACCGATATAGACAATATGTGTATAAGAAGATGAATTAATACTTTCATTAGCATTTTTCAAACTTTTCGTAGTTATATCGTTTGTAAAATGGCCTAATTGAGTATTAAGGATTTGAATATTACTTGTAATTTGATCGTCTTTTGTACTATATAAAACAAGTACTTTTGGTTTTGATGACGTTTGTGCAGAGGTGTGGATAGGGATAAGAAGTAAAATACTGAACAAGAGTATTATGCACTTTTTCATTTTGTTTTCTCCTATTCTATATGTAGAGTTCAATTTACAATTATATACAAGAAACAAGTTATAGTCTATGAAAGTTACATTTTCGCACATATTTACCAGCTGTTTTTTCACAAAATCGGTCTAAAGCATGATGATAATATGAATAGTTATTTGCTATGATGAAAGAGTAAGAGAATGCTAAAGTGTAGGTAATTGTAAAGGGAAGGCTGAAAGGGGACAAATTTCAGCGAAGAAAGAGGTAGAGGTAGTGAAGAAATTCTTTGTAGGATTTTTAGTTGTTCTTGGGGTGTACTTATATTTCCAAGGAAAGTCTGAAGGAATGGACAAGCTAGTGAATGGGACAAGCTATGTTGACTCAGAAGAAGCAAGACAGATGAAACAAATTATTATAGAGGAAGCAAAGAAAGTCAATCTTCCAGAATGGATACCTCTTACAATTGCCGAACATGAAAGCCGGTTAAATCCAAGAAGCGTTGGAGATAACGGAACTTCATTCGGATTGTTTCAATTGCATCGCGGTGGCGGACTTGCACCAGATCATTTAACTGATGAAGAGTTGAAAAATCCGCGCACAAATGCGCAAATTGCAATGCCGCATTTAATGAAAGGATATAAGCGCGGGTTGCAAAAAGGTTTGACTGATTTTGCATTACTAAAATATATAGCAAATACATCTGGATGGCCAGGTAATTTGGGTCCAGAATGGACGGATAATAACATGAAGTATAACGTCGGGTTAGAAGATGTGTACTATCGAAATAAAGGTGTAATAAAAGAGTAGGTTTTTATACCTACTCTGTTTTTTTATGAATAACTTCATCCTTTTCTCGCATGAAATACCGCGCTAGTTGTATTTTCACGTCTTCTAGTTTTGTGGAAACTTGCGGTATTTTATATCCTACGTATAACGGTGAAACGACAAATCTAGGAACAACTTTACAAATGATCTTTCCGTTGAAGTAATAGAAGAATAAATTATAACTACTACACCCTTTATGGAAATCTGTCAGTATGTAACGTACAGTTTGCTGAATATAATTTGCTAGTTCATCTATGCATTCAACATCTTCAATGATGATATTAAATTCAGTAAAACCGATAATAGGGCGATCAGAAATATTGAGTTCAATGCGTTCGTTTTTTTGTACAATTACTCCTTGGAAGTTATCCTGTTCAACGTTAGCGAGATAGTCTACATATTTCATTCCAATAATCTGCATGTGTGCATGATGCAAACTCCCACCTGAGAATGGACCGTGATTTTTGTATAAAATGACAGATGTGAATTCTTCATTTTTCTGTAATTCTAACCAATGTTGAATGGAGAAACGAATTAGCGATCTCATATGTTTTTCTGTATATGTCGCAATATGGTCTTCACAATTATCTGTTTCGATTAGCACCGTTTGAAGTGTATCTTTTAATGTAGGAAATTTGTTCTTTAGCCAAATAATTGAGTCTTCAGTTGCTAAAATATCTGTCAAATTTTCTCTGTCACAAAAAGGACATGCCGCGCCTCTATTCCGGATGCTTTCTGGTTTTTGTTTGCCGATATCGTTTAAAAAGTATAGTTGTTGTGTATCCATTTGTATATATGCCCCTTTAAAATATGTGTAAAAATCCCGCTTAATACATTCGGGAAAAGGAGAAGAAAATCCTTTAAAGGGAATAGGAAAAATAAAAGACAAGATCTCCTCATTAAGATAGGGTACCTTGTCTTTTATTTTTTCTTTAATAATGTGTATGGATAATATAGATCATTTTTATTATGCTTCTTTTTTCTATTTTTTATTGTGTATAAGGCAATTGCTGTACTTGCGATTACAATAATGGCTTTCTTCATATTTATTGACCCCTTTTTATTGTTGGTTTAATTCTTGGCTAACTGCTTTTGCGTCAACTAGAGCGTGTAAAATCATTTTTACCATGTTCATCATATTCTTTCACTCCTTTTTATAGTTCGTTTAGTTCTTTTACAACTGCTTGTCCGTTCACTAATACTTCAAAGACTGCTTTTACGATTTCTTTCATCATGTTTGTTTTCTCCTTTTGTTGTCTCTCTTGTTTACATCTTTATTGTATAGGGAGGCATCTTTTCGTACTATCGCTTTCCATTACGTGAACATAACAGTTTTGTAAGATTTGATGTCACTTATTGAAATGTTTAGTCTATCTTCATTATTTTCAGAAAAATGACTATTCAAACATGAAATGGGAAAGTATAATAAAGAAGTAAGTATTAAATTCCGTATGAAAGAGGTGAATGAGATGAAACGTTCTTTAGCTGCACGTGCCAAATTTTTAGATTTTATCTATTTTTGTCGTGCGATTTTTCATGATGTAGTTGTTAACGGGATACGTCTGTCCTTTTTTAACAATTGCATAGTAGCTATTGAACGATAGAAATCTCTTCACCCATTTTTAATAAACGTGTGAAAAGGGAGCTATTTGGCTTCCTTTTTCTATGCCGAAAACCATGGGGAATGTTTCTTTCCCATGGTTTTTTATATTGAAAGGAGTACGGAAAATGACAATTTGTAGTGTAAATAATGTAACGAAATCTTTTGGTGGAAACATCATATTTGAAAATATATCGCTTGAAATAAAGAATGGTGAACGTGTTGGATTAGTTGGTCGTAATGGTAGTGGGAAGACAACAATCTTTCAGCTTCTAACTGGAATGGAAAGTTTAGATGCAGGAGCCATTCATATGAAGAAAGGTACACGTATTGGTCATGTGGCACAAATTCCGAAATTTGATAAGGGTATGACTGTATATGATGTATTGAGTTCCGCTTTTAAATCAGAAAAGGAATTAGAAAGAGAAATGCGTACTTTAGAAAAAAATATGGCGGAAGAACGGGAACCGTCTGCTTTACAAAAATTAATGGAAAGGTACGGAGTAATCCAAGAAAAATTTGCGTTCCTGGGTGGTTATGAAATAGAAGCGAACATTATGAAGGTAGCAAATGGTCTACAGGTGACAGAACTATTTCTCCGATCATTTCTGGAGTTAAGTGGTGGGGAACAAACAAAAGTAAGTCTTGCATACATGCTATTGCAGAAACCAGATTTACTTCTATTAGATGAACCAACCAATCATTTAGATTTATTCGCCGTAGAATGGTTAGAGCAATTTTTAAAAGAATACAATGGAACGGTTATGGTTATTTCACATGATCGCTATTTCCTTGATGAAGTTGTAACGAAGGTTTTTGATTTAGAAGATGGAGAGATTCACATGTATCATACAAACTATTCTCAGTTTGTTGAGGAAAAGGAAGAAAGATTGCTTCAGGAGTTTCAGGCTTATCAAGAGCAGCAAAAGAAGATAAAGAAAATGAAAGAAGCAATTAAACGACTACGTGAATGGGCAAATCAGGCGAATCCTCCGAATGAAGGATTGCATAAGAGAGCGAGAAGTATGGAACGTGCACTGGAACGTATGGAGAAACTAAAGAAACCTATTTTAGAACGAAAACAAATGGGACTTCAGTTTGAAGGGCAAGAGAGAAGTGGGAAAGACGTTGTTGTAATGAAAGAAGTGAGTAAAGGGTTTGCTGACCATCTTTTATTTAACGAAGCAAATTTACATGTTCGTTTTCAAGAGCGTGCAGCGATTGTCGGTCGTAATGGTACAGGAAAGACAACGTTACTAAAGTTATTATTAGAAGAAATAGAACCAGACGCTGGAGAAATTCGAATTGGTAGTAGTGTGAAAATCGGTTATTTATCACAGCATGCGTACGGAAATATGAAGAGTAATGTATTAGAGGCCTTCAGGGGATGTGTAGCTGTAACAGAGGGAGAAGCTAGACATATATTAGCTAAGTTTTTATTTTATGGTCCAGCGGTGTTTAAGAAAGTAACGCAACTGAGCGGTGGAGAAAAAATGAGATTAAGACTTGCGCAACTTATGTATCAAGATATCAATTTTTTAATTTTAGATGAGCCGACAAACCATCTCGACATTGAATCAAGGGAAGTTTTAGAGGAAGCTCTTGAGCAATATAATGGGACGATTTTAGCTGTTTCACATGATCGTTATTTTTTAAATAAGTTATTTGAAAAGACGTATTGGATTGATGAGCGTAAATTATTTGAGTTTGCAGGAAACTATGTATGGGCGCGTCAAAAATGGGAAGAAAAACTCGAGAAACAAGTAATAAAGCAGCAACGCCAAGGAAGAAAAAGTATTGAACCAGCTCCTGTAAAAAAGAAAGAAGTTAGGGGTGTTGAGGAGATTGAAACAGAGTTAATGCATGTAGAAGAAGATATATATACGCTTGATCGTAAGATGGAACATGTAGTTGATGTTGAAATGCTTGGGAAATTGTATGAAGAAAAAACGAAGAAAGAGTTGTTACGAGCGGAACTGTATAATGAGTTAGAGAATATCGCGGAGTAAAAATTAGAAAGCGAATTCTTCAGCTTTGCTGAAAGAATTCGCTTTTTTATACTGATATTTTACTTTAAGGGAAAAATAAAAATCGTGTTTCACGTGAAACAGTAAATCATGATTGAAAATAAAAAAGCAGAGTTACAGCTTTACGCGCTGAACTCTGCTTTCTTTTTGTGTGGTATCTTCCCTTGTTGAAATGATAATAGCGATTCCGAGCATAATAAAAAAAGCTAAAAAGAGGACGAACTTTGGGAAGAATGGGAATAGTAATAGCGCCCCGACTATCATAATTGTTAATAATACGTAGTGCAGGACGTATTGGAATAGGTTGTCCATGTTTTCGCCCCCTTTTTGGTAATTGGTTATTAGTATTCTATGTTTCATACGGAACGAATAGAAGTGAATTTTTAAGTTTTTTCATACGAAATAAAAGAGAACAATTGACATGTTTCAAGGAAAGGAATAATCTTGAAATTAATTCATACTATTTTTATAGGATAAATGAAGATAGTTACAGGAAGGAGGTCTATGTTCCTACATTGTTAAAAATTAGGAAAGTAAAGGTGAGCGTGCAATGAAAAATGCTTTTAAAGGAGCAATTGCTACATTTCTTAGTGTATCGGTATTACTAGCCGGATGTGGTCAAGAGGAAGCAAGTACAAATGAAGCTGGGAACGTACCAAAAGTAAAAGATGAATTTATTAAAGCAAGCGACAAATCAAAAAGTCCTGCAAAAGTAAATGAAAGAAAAGATACTTTTGTAGTTGGAATGCCGAGTCCTGGAGGGATATTCCTTCCGCACTTTATGGAGAATGGATGGGATGGTAATATAACGCAAGCGATCTTTGCACCTCTTGTTGGACTAGATAAGGAAGGGAAACTAATTCCCATTTTGGTGAAGAAGTGGGATATTTCGGAGGATCAGCTTACATATACGTTCCATCTGAAAGATGATTTAAAGTTTAGTGATGGATCCCCGTTAACTGCAGATGATGTAGCATTTACATTAACGTTATTACATGATCCAACTTATAGTGGTGCGACTGATATAAGCCAAACAGCAATAAAAGGTGGGCAAGCTTATAAAGAAGGAAAGGCAACCTCTATTGAGGGAATTCAAGTCATTGATCCGAAAACAATTACGATTACAACAGAGAAGGTAAATGCTCAAACATTATCGTTAATTGGCGGAGAAGTTATATCTAAAGCTTATTACGGGAAAGAGTATAAACAAGGGCATTTGGAGTACTTAAAAGAGTTTTATGGGAAGCCAGTGGGAGCAGGTGCTTATAAATTAGATAAATATATTCCTGGTCAAGAGGTTCGATTTGTAGCAAATGAAAATTATTTTGAAGGAAAGCCGAAGATTGAGCACTTTATTTATAAAATTACAAAAGGTGATACGAAGCTACAACAATTTCAAGCCGGGGAAGTAGATTATGATGGTTTTACGACAAACGCGGAGACGATTGAACAATTAAAGGATTTAGGTTTTGCTAATATTAATGTGTATACAGGAAGTTCTTACGGCTACATTAAAATGAATTATAAGAAGCCATACTTCAAAGATAAACGTGTCCGCCAAGCATTTATTTATGGATTAGAGCGTCAAAAGGTTATTGATACGTATTTCCAAGGCTATGCTTCACTCGTTAATGTACCGGTTACGCCGGTTTCTTGGGCGTATACAGAAGAGGACATTAATAAATATGAGTATAATTTAGAGAAGGCGAAGAAACTACTGGATGAGGCTGGATGGAAAGCTGGTTCGGATGGAATTCGTGAAAAGGACGGGCAAAAACTGAAAGTAAGTTATTTTGCCTCATCAGCAAGTAAAATAAATGATGTAATGATTCCTGTGATGAAAGAAGATTATAAAAAGCTTGGTGTAGAGTTTAACCCAGAATATATGGACTTTAATACGATGATTTCAAAAGTGATAAAAGGGGATTATGATTTAGCGATGGTATCTACGCCAATGATTGATGATCCGAGTGGAACGATTGAAGAGTTTGTTTCAACAAGTAAACGAAATTATGATGGATACTATAATCCAAAAGTAGATGAATTAGCTAAGCAAGCATTAGAAACGTTGGATATTGAAAAGAGAAAAGAAATTTATAAAAATTTATATCAAGAGTTAAGCGAAGACCCGCCTGTAATCTTCTTAAATAATAGTAAAGTTGTGTCTGCACATAATGCACGAATTCAGGGTTTACAAGAAGATAACTATAACGGTATTTTATTAAGTTTACCTAAATTAAAGATAGAACAATAATTTTGAAAAAATTATCAAAATATTTATTTAGAAAGAATTGACAAAATATAACTGACGATATAAGCTAATAACCATAAAGTCTACCGGAAAGGTCGGAATAGGATTGTTACCCCTCAAAAACATCTATTTTTTTACGATTAAAACCGACTTTTCCGATTGGCTATAAATGTGCTGTGGGGGCATACATAGGCTAATAAGTTCAAAGGGTATCACTATTAAACAGTTAGGGTGGGGACAATGAAGAAAAAGACAAAAAAATGGGCTGGTGTATTTTCGGTATTACTGAGTAGTTCGCTTGTGTTATCTGCTTGTGGGGGACAGGAGGATACGGCTTCTACAGAACCGGTTAAACAGCAGGATTTAAAAAATATAAAAGTTGAAAAAATTGTGGCTACAGATAAGACGAAAGTACCTGATAAGGCGAAAAATAGAAAAGATACGTTTATTTCTGGTATCTCAAAGCCTGGGGGAGTTTTCCTACCTTACTTTCAAGAGAACGGTTGGGATGGTAATGTGACATCGGTTATTTTCGCCTCCCTTGTTACAACAGATAAACAAGGAAAACCTATACCAGATCTTGCTGAGAAATGGGATGTCTCTTCAGACCAATTAACATATACATTTCATTTACGCAAAGGCTTGAAATTTAGTGATGGATCGCCATTAACTGCTGACGATGTAGCATTTACATTATCACTTCTACATGATAAAGCGTATGAAGGTGGCGATGATATTTCACAATATGCAATTAAAGGTGGAAAGGAATATAAAGAAGGAAAAGCGACGTCTATTGAAGGAATTCAAGTTGTTGATCCACAAACAATTAAAATTACGACCGAAAAAGTTAACTCACAAGCGCTAATTGCTTTAGGTGGTCCAGTATTATCGAAAGCTTATTATGGAAAAGAGTATAAACAAAATACTAGTTTAGATTATTTGAAAGAGTTATATGGAAAACCGATAGCTGCGGGACCATATAAATTTGAAAAGTATATCCCGGGACAGGAAGTTCGTTTTACAGCAAATGAAAATTATTATGCAGGCAAACCAAAAATTCAAAACTTTATTTATAAGATTACTTCACCGGATACAAAATTCCAATTATTCCAAACAGGTGAGATAGATTATACAGGAGTAGGTTACGGGGATGAAATTTTAGAACAAGTGAAGAGTTTACAGTTTGCAAATGTTGAAATAGAGACGGCTGCTTCATTTAGTTATATAAGAATGAATAGTAAAAAACCGTATTTAAAAGATAAGAAAGTTCGTCAAGCTCTTATTTATGGATTGGATCGTAAAAAATATGTAGATACAGCTTTGAAAGGATACGGTACAGTAGCAAATGTTCCAATTCATCCAACATCTTGGGCGTATACAGAAGAGGGCATTAATAAGTACGAATATAACTTAGATAAGGCGAAGAAATTATTAGATGAAGCTGGATGGAAAGCTGGTTCAGACGGAATTCGTGAAAAAGATGGTCAAAAACTTAAATTAACGTATTATGGTGCAAGTTCAGCAAAAGAAGGTGATTTATTTATTCCGATAGCAAAAGAGAACTATAAAGAATTAGGTGTTGAGTTCAATCCTGAATTTATGGATTTCAATACGATGCTGTCAAAAGTGAAAAAAGGCGATTATGATTTAGCTTCTGTTGCAACACCGATTACAACAGATCCAAGTGAAACTGTAAGTGGTTACTCCTCAGAAGGTGATGATAATACTTTAGGTTATAAAAATGAAAAAGTAGATGCATTAATTAAAAAAGGAATTGAAACTGTAGATATTGAGAAACGTAAACCAATTTACAAAGAACTTTACAAAGAACTAAGTGATGATCCACCAGTAATTTTATTAAATTATCGTAGAGTCATCACAGCTTACAATGGAAACATTAAAGGAATTGACCCAGAGAAGTATGACAGTATTAGTTCGAACTCACCAGTATTATCTATTGAAAAATAACGAGAAGAATGTATAAGTAGAAGACATTTTTTCATTCGGCTAGTAATATGCTGATTCGAAAAAATGTTCTTCTATTTTAAGCATAAGATTGGAGAGAAAAAGGGTGAAAACGTATATCGTTCGTAGGTTGTTACAAATGATTCCTACACTTTTGGGAACGTCAGTTGTTATTTTCTTCCTGTTCGCACTTCTTCCAGGGGATTATATTGATTCGAATCCCAAGATTACACCGCAAAGGGCGGAAGAGCTTCGGGAATTGTACGGATTAAATAAGCCAATTGTTGAACGCTATTTTCACTGGCTAGGTAATGCGTTACAAGGAGACTTTGGTTTTTCGCTTCAATATCAAGAACCTGTAACATCACTATTAAATAAATTTATTTGGAACTCTTTTATTGTAGCAATTGTTGCATTGTTTTTTATTTGGCTAATCGCACTTATTATCGGTGTATTTTCAGCGACAAAACAACATTCTTTATTCGATAAGCTTGTAACAATTGGTATCTTTGCAGCAATGTCATTTCCTTCATTTTTTATAGGTCTGTTTCTAATTAAGGTGTTCGCAGTTGATCTTAAGTTATTGCCAATAGGTGGAATGATTGATGTTGGTAGTAATTCAACTGGATTCGCTTATGTGATAGAGGTTGCAAAGCATATGGTTTTACCGGTATTTATTTTGACTCTTCTTGGTGTGGGCTCATTAACTCGCTACTTTAGAACGAGTATGTTAGAGGTGGTAAGACAAGATTACATACGAACGGCACGAGCAAAAGGGTTAAAAGAGAAGACTGTTATTTATAAACATGCATTAAAAAATGCCATTTTACCGGCTATTACATTGCTCGCGTTTGAGTTACCTGGATTGTTTTCTGGAGCAATTATTATTGAACAAATTTTTAACTGGCCAGGGATTGGCGGTATTCAATTGGAAGCACTAAATTTCCGTGATTATACAGTATTGATGGCATTTACGATGTTTCTTTCTTGTTTAACAATCGTTTCAAACTTTTTCGCAGATATCGTATATGCAGTTGTTGATCCACGAATTCGGTTGAAGTAAGGGGGGGAAAGAAATGGAGACTGTCACAGCAATTACAGAGAAGAAAGAAAAAAAGAGAAGAAAAAATGAATCATCGCCATGGCGACAAGCTCTTAAAAGGATAAAGAGAAATAAGATGGCGCTCGTAGGATTATATGCATTAATTTTTATGTTTTTATTTTGTTTTATCGGTCCGTTCTTTTCACCATATGCATCAGGGAAAATACAAGTTGCGTTAATTAACAAACCACCTAGTTTTTCTCATTGGCTCGGTACAGATCAATTAGGGAGAGATATTTTAACGAGACTTATGCAAGCGGGACGAATTTCATTAACGATTGGCCTAGCTTCAATGGTTTTATCAGTGATACTAGGAGCTGTATTAGGAGCTATCGCGGGTTTTTATCGAGGCATCGTTGATAATATTATTATGCGTCTTGCCGATATTTTAATGTCGATGCCAGGATTACCATTACTTATTATAATGGGGGCGATTTTATCAGAGTGGAAAGTACCATCTGATTATCGTCTGTATGTCATTATGATTATTTTAAGTTTAGTAGGTTGGCCGGGGCTTGCACGTCTTGTAAGAGGTCAAATTTTATCACTTAGAGAGCAAGCGTTTATGCAAGCTGCTGATGTGTTAGGAATAAAAGATTACCGAAAAATTATATATCACTTAATCCCTAATGTTTTACCGATATTAATTGTTGTATCTACATTAGGTGTTGCAGGTTCTATTTTAGGGGAGTCCGCACTAAGCTACTTAGGTCTCGGCGTCGTACCACCTACACCATCATGGGGGAATATGATTAGTGCAGCTAACTCATTAATTGATTTCCAAAAGCGTCCGTGGTTATGGATTCCACCTGGTTTCGCAATCTTTATAACAGTTGTATCAATTAACTTACTTGGTGATGCACTTCGTGATGCGTTAGATCCAAAGATGAGACGGTAG
This sequence comes from Bacillus cereus, assembly GCF_007678085.1. Taxonomy (GTDB): domain Bacteria; phylum Bacillota; class Bacilli; order Bacillales; family Bacillaceae_G; genus Bacillus_A; species Bacillus_A cereus_BE. The sequence goes on from NZ_VEDW01000008.1 coordinate 73,461, forward strand.
GTGAGAAGGTATGAGTAAAGCGGTAGTAGAGCTGAAAGACCTACAAACACATTTTCAGACAGAGGAAGGAACAGTAAAGGCTGTAAACCATGTTAGTTTTACAGTTCGAGAAGGTGAAACGGTTTGTGTTGTAGGCGAATCGGGTTGCGGGAAAAGTGTAACAGCTTTATCTATTATGGGACTTATTGCTGAATCCGGCAGTGTAGTAGGTGGCGATATTTTATATGAAGGAAAAAGTCTTTTAGGAATGAAAGAGAAAGAGCTTCGTAGTTTACGAGGGAATGATATTGCGATGATTTTCCAAGAACCGATGACATCGCTGAATCCGGTCTTCACTGTAGGGGAACAGATTGTAGAGACGTTAAGGGAGCATGAATTACTTAGTAAAAACGAAGCGTATAAGAAAGCAATTGAGTTAATTCGTAAAGTCGGCATAGCTCGTGCGGATGAAATTGTCCATTCTTATCCGCACGAACTGAGTGGTGGAATGTTACAACGTATTATGATTGCTGTTGCACTTAGTTGTAATCCTAAGTTATTAATTGCTGATGAACCGACAACGGCTCTTGATGTTACGATTCAAGCTCAAATATTAGACTTATTAAGACAAGTAAAAGAGGAATTTAAAACATCAATTTTATTAATTACACATGATTTAGGCGTTGTAGCAGAAATGGCTGATTACGTTGTCGTTATGTATGGCGGGAAAGTTATTGAAGAAGCCCCAGTACTAGAGATATTCCAAAATCCGAAACACCCGTATACGAAAGGCTTGTTGAAATCAAAACCAGTGATGGGAAAACGAATAGATAAACTATATTCTATTCCAGGGCAAGTTCCTAATTTAGTCGGTTTGAATGAATTTTGCTACTTCAGCGGTCGTTGTGAGCATTGTATGGAAATATGTAAAGAAGAAGCACCGAATCTAAATGTGCATGATGAGAATCATAAAGTAGCTTGCTGGTTATATGAGGAGCGTGCGGAACAATGAGTGAACCATTATTAGAAGTAAAAAACTTAAAAACATATTTTCCGATTAAAGGAGGCATATTTAGTAGAACGGTTGGACATGTAAAAGCAGTTGATGGAGTAAGTTTTACTATTAATAAAGGCGAAGTGTTCGGTCTCGTTGGTGAATCAGGAAGTGGGAAAACGACGATAGGAAAAACAATTTTACGTCTTGTCCAAAAAACAGAGGGGGAAGTGAAGTTTAAAGGACACGATGTTCATTCTCTATCAAAAGAGGAATTGAGAAAACATCGTCCTAATATGCAGCTTGTGTTTCAAGATCCATTTAGTTCATTAAATCCGAGAATGAGAATTGGAGAAGCACTTGGCGAGCCAATGTTGGCTCACGGACTAGCGACGAAAGAAAATGTTCGTGAAAAAGTGACAGAAGTATTAGAGTTATGTGGCTTAGCCCCATATCATATTGACCGGTATCCTCATGAGTTTTCTGGTGGACAACGTCAACGTATCGTTATCGCAAGAGCTATGGTATTAAACCCGGAATTCATTGTAGCTGACGAACCTGTGGCAGCACTAGATGTATCTATTCAAGCACAGATCATTAATTTATTTAGTGAGTTACAGGAGAAAAAGGGATTATCCTATTTGTTCATTTCACATGATTTAAGCGTAGTAGAGCACTTATGTACGAAAATTGGAATTATGTATTTAGGAACGATTGTGGAAACAGCGCCGCGTGATGAGTTATTTACGAACCCACTTCATCCGTATACAAAAGCATTGTTATCGGCTGTGCCAATACCAGATCCAACAGTGAAGCGAGAGCGGATTATACTAGAGGGTGACATTCCAAGTCCAGCAAATCCACCTTCGGGTTGTCGCTTTCATACACGTTGCCCGTTTGCAACAGATATTTGTAAACAAACGGTACCAGAATTCCGTAATGTTGGTGAGGAGCATTTTGTTGCTTGTCATCATGTATAAGAAAAGGACTCTTTCAAATAGAAAGAGTCCTTTTCTTTTATTTACTAGATGAAGTTTGTTTCAATACAAATTGCTCGATTGCATGAGCAACACCATGTTCATTGTTTGTTAATGTTACAACATCACATAGTTTTTTTACATCTTCTTCAGCATTTCCCATTGCAACTGATAAGCCGGCTACTTGTAACATTGGTACATCATTAAAGTTATCCCCAATTGCAATAGTATCTTCAATTGGTATATTGAAATAAGTAGCCATCTCTTGTAGACCGTTCCCTTTATGACCATGCTTATCCATAATTTCTACATTAGTAGGAGCTGATGCTGTAACTGAAATATCAGTGTCTTCTTGTAACATACTTAATAGCTGTGCACGATGCGCTGCATTAAATGTCAAAATGAAGAATTTAGATATTTCTAATTCTGGATTATTTACAACATCTTCGATTTTTTGGAAATCAGTAATTAAGTTTGATTTCTTTTGTTTTTCTGTAATTCTCTCAAGTTCCTCAAGTGTAACATCTAGTGCATGCTTGTTCTCTTCGAACGCTTGCATGACTTGATCTTGCCATGTATATGGAGAATAAACTCCTTTATTCGTATATAGCTTATAAGGAAAACCTTCAGATTCTAGTAATTTTGCAAGCTTGTATACTTTATCGTTTTGTAAACAACGCGAGTTAATTACTTTTCCATCCACATAAACAATTGCCCCATTGCTCGCTCCAACTGGAAGAGATAGTTTATATTCTTCCAATAATTTTAAAGCATCCTCTTTTGCACGACCAGAACAAATCATGACAATATGACCAGCCTCTTTTGCAGCTTGGATAGCTTGTAAGTTCTCTTTGGAGATTTCAAGATTAGATGATAGTAGTGTACCATCCATATCTAATGCGATTAATTTCAAAATGACCACCTCTTTGCTTTTATTATACATAGTTATATAGAGGAAACATATAAACTTATCTTGGAAAGATTGTATTTTATCTCACATGAATTGTGATTGAAAAATTGATAGACGCCATCTTATTATTTTGAATATGCACTTTAATTTGTAACAACAATAGAGGTAAGTATGGGTATATTTCGTTATATGACTGTAATATTACAAGAACATTACAAATATCAACTTAGTAGAAAGTGCATTAAAACAAGGTTTTAAGGGTGTTTATAAAAAAACGTAAAAAAAGTGTAATAAAATTTATGTAATTATATTGCAACGTAACAATAGTTATGTTACATTAGTGTTACAAACGTTACGTTATTAAATTTAATGTAACGCTAACATAAAAACTATGAAATAAACATTTCTTAGAAATTACATATAGATAACTTATTAAAAGGAGGATACATAAAATGAAAGAGCAAGTATTACAAGTAACAAAAGGTGATTTCGTAGGATCAGCAAGTGGAGCAGTAGTATTAACGGCATTAATCGTATTTCTATCAAGCGTATTAGTATAATAGAGGTTTTGTAATAAAAGAAAAAAAGAGAGGAGAATGCAAAATGAAAGAGCAAGTATTACAAGTAACAAAAGGTGACTTCGTAGGATCAGCAAGTGGAGCAGTAGTATTAACAGCATTAATCGTATTTCTATCAAGCGTATTAGTATAATAGAAGTTTTGTAACAAAAAACAAATGAAGGGAGAATGAAAGATATGAAAGAGCAAGTATTACAAGTAACAAAAGGTGACTTCGTAGGATCAGCAAGTGGAGCAGTAGTATTAACGGCATTAATCGTATTTCTATCAAGCGTATTAGTATAATAGAGGTTTTGTAACAAAAGAAAAAAAGAGAGGAGAATGCAAAATGAAAGAGCAAGTATTACAAGTAACAAAAGGTGACTTCGTAGGATCAGCAAGTGGAGCAGTAGTATTAACGGCATTAATTGTATTTCTATCAAGTGTATTAGTATAATAAAAGTTTCAAATCATACAAAATGAAAGGAGAATGAGGAATATGAACAGTGAACAAGTGTTACAAGTAACAAAAACAGATTTATTAGGATCATTAGGTGGGGCGGTAGTATTAACATCATTTATTCTATTCCTTGCAAATATATTAGTATGAGGCATATAAATACAATCATTCAAAAAAAATAAAGACTCTAGCATATTAGTCAGTAGTTAATATGTTGGGGTCTTTTTTATTTTCCTCTTATATATACCTTCAAGTATTAATATTTCCTCCGTAATGTAAAGAGAAAAAAGTCGAATTTTATATGTAAGAAAAAAAGAGGAATTTGACAGAAAAGATAGAAAATTTTAAAGGTCAGAATTTGTTAGCTTGCTAACTAATTTCTATTAATTGATGTTGGAAGCGTTTTCGGTTGGTTTTAAGTATGGACCATTTAATCTATTTACAGGGGGATGAGGATTTTATGAAACAAAAATCTATGGATACGCTAGCTGCACAAATGGAGGACTTTTTTCCAGTACGTGATGTAGATCATTTGGAATTTTACGTAGGAAATGCAAAGCAATCAAGTTATTATCTTGCGAGAGCATTCGGATTCAAAATTGTGGCTTACTCTGGGTTAGAAACTGGTAATCGTGAAAAGGTATCTTATGTTCTTGTGCAAAAAAATATGCGTTTTGTTGTGTCTGGAGCTTTAAGTAGCGACAACCGTATTGCAGAGTTTGTAAAGACTCATGGTGATGGCGTGAAAGATGTGGCATTACTTGTTGACGATGTTGATAAAGCATACTCGGAAGCAGTGAAACGTGGTGCCGTTGCAATTGCTCCACCTGTAGAGTTAACAGACGAGAACGGTACCTTGAAAAAAGCAGTTATTGGTACGTATGGTGATACAATTCACACGCTTGTAGAGCGTAAAAATTATAAAGGAACATTTATGCCAGGATTCCAAAAGGTCGAGTTTAATATTCCATTTGAAGAGTCAGGTTTAATTGCTGTAGACCACGTAGTTGGTAATGTTGAAAAAATGGAAGAGTGGGTTAGTTATTACGAGAACGTTATGGGCTTTAAACAAATGATCCATTTTGATGATGATGATATTAGTACAGAGTATTCAGCTTTAATGTCGAAAGTTATGACAAATGGAAGTCGTATTAAGTTCCCTATTAACGAGCCAGCAGATGGAAAGCGAAAATCACAAATTCAAGAATATTTAGAGTTCTACAATGGAGCAGGTGTACAACATCTTGCTTTACTAACAAATGACATTGTTAAAACGGTTGAAGCACTTCGTGCAAATGGTGTGGAGTTCTTAGATACACCAGATACTTATTATGATGAGTTAAGTGCACGAGTTGGTAAAATTGATGAGGAAATTGATAGGTTAAAAGAATTAAAGATTTTAGTAGATCGCGATGATGAAGGATACTTACTACAAATCTTTACGAAACCAATTGTGGATCGTCCAACTTTATTTATTGAAATCATTCAACGTAAAGGTTCTCGCGGATTTGGAGAAGGGAACTTCAAAGCATTATTCGAATCAATTGAAAGAGAACAAGAGCGTCGCGGAAATTTATAAAATTTATATCCACCAACAAGAATTCTTTTGTTGGTGGAAATTTCATTTTCATAGGGAGGAATCATGATGAAATTTGTTACATTTCGTCTTCCTTCGAAAGAAATGCGAGCTGGATGGCTTGAAGGTAACAAAGTAATTGATATGAATCTTGCTAGTAATGGGAAATTACCTTCTTCTATGTTCGCCTTTTTAGAGAAAGCGGATGAGTATGTAGAAGTATTGCGTAAGATTAAGAATCCAGAAAAGGGTATATATGCCTTAGAGGAAGTACAATTAGCGGCAGCAATTCCTAATCCGAGTAGTATTCGGGATTTTTACGCGTTTGAACAGCATGTAAAAACGGCTCGTGGCCGAAGAGGGCTAGATGTTGTACCTGAATGGTACGATTTCCCGGTTTTTTATTTTACGAACCATCGTGCTGTAATTGGTCCGGATGATTTTGTAATCTCTCCCAATAAATCTAAAAAACTTGATTATGAGTTAGAGATTGCTTGCGTAATTGGGAAAGAAGGAAGAAATATTTCTCGTGAGCAAGCAGAAGAATACATTTTTGGTTATTGTATTATGAACGACTGGAGTGCAAGGGACTTACAAGCAACAGAAATGAAGGTAGGACTCGGTCCGGCAAAAGGAAAAGATTTTGCAACTTCATTAGGAGCTCACCTTGTTACGAAAGAGGAATTAGATGTTTATCGTAACGGTGACCGTTATGAGTTAGAGATGACTGCTCATGTAAATGGCAAGCTATTATCAAAGGGAAACTTCCAAGATATTTACTATACATTTGCTGAAATGATTGAGCGTGCTTCGGCAGACGTTACGTTATATCCAGGAGATGTGATTGGTTCTGGGACAGTAGGAACAGGCTGCATTTTAGAACTGGGTACGGAAGAGTGGCTGCAAGATGGGGATGTTGTAGAACTTACGATTACTGGTTTAGGTACATTACGTAATACGGTCAAAAAAGAAATGGAAGCAGGTGATGGGCATGTATTATCGTCACATGGGGGAGCTACCTCGTAAACGACATGTACAATTCCGTAAAAAGGATGGGTCGCTTTATCGGGAACAGGTAATGGGAACGAAAGGTTTTTCTGGTACGCAGTCTATTTTGTATCATCATTATATGCCAACGGAAGTATCGCATTCGGCGGTATCGCATTCTTGTCAGTTGCAGTATGAAGAGGATGCCCTTCTTTCTCATCGTCATTTCCGCACGAAAGAAAATAAAAAAAATGGTGATGCAATAAGTGGAAGAAATTTCATACTTGGAAATGAAGATTTGTTAATTGGAGTAGTGAGTCCAACAGAAAAAATGGATTATTTCTACCGTAATGGAGATGGAGATGAAATGTTGTTTGTTCATTACGGAACTGGGAAAATTGAAACGATGTTTGGAACGATTCACTATAGAAAAGGTGATTATGTAACGATTCCAATTGGAACAATCTATCGTGTTATTCCAGATGAAGGAGAGACTAAGTTTCTTGTTGTCGAGGCAAATAGTCAAATTACAACGCCGCGTCGCTATCGTAATGAATACGGACAATTGTTAGAGCATAGTCCGTTTTGTGAGAGAGATATTCGTGGCCCTGAAAAATTAGAGACATATGATGACAAAGGTGAGTTTGTTGTAATGACAAAGTCGCGAGGGTATATGCATAAACATGTTTTAGGACACCATCCGTTAGATGTTGTTGGTTGGGACGGCTATTTATATCCGTGGGTCTTTAATGTAGAGGACTTTGAACCAATCACAGGTCGTATTCATCAGCCACCTCCAGTACATCAAACGTTCGAAGGTCACAATTTTGTTATTTGCTCTTTCGTACCACGTTTATACGACTATCATCCAGAATCTATTCCGGCACCATATTATCATAGTAACGTGAATAGTGATGAAGTACTGTACTATGTAGAAGGAAACTTTATGAGCCGGAAAGGTGTGGAAGAAGGTTCTATTACACTTCATCCGAGCGGAATTCCTCATGGGCCGCACCCTGGGAAAACAGAGGCGAGTATAGGGAAGAAAGAAACGCTTGAATTAGCTGTTATGATAGATACATTCCGTCCACTTCGTATTGTAAAACAAGCACATGAGACTGAAGATGAAAAGTATATGTATAGCTGGATTGAAGAGGGTTCATATACTGTAAAATAAGTAAAAAGAGGTATGCTCACTTATTGAGCATGCCTCTTTTTTTGGAATCGACATGTATAATAATACCAAAAAAAGTTATGGAAAGATATATAGAAACAACGATAAGGATATTGTATATTCCGAAAGGTTTCTACTTATTTCGACAAAAGTATTGACTGGGGAAAGTGCTATGAGTAAAATAAAAAAGCGAATTAAAAATTTTCAGAAAATTTAAAACTTGGAGGGGCATGCTATGAAGCAAATTTTTCAAAAGAAGCCTATTGCAAAGTTAATGCAAGAGAGTAAGCAAAAGACGTTAGCAAGAACATTAGGGGCATTGGATTTAACTATGCTTGGAATCGGGGCAATTGTTGGAACAGGTATTTTTGTTTTAACAGGCGTGGTAGCAGCAAAACATTCTGGACCAGCTATTATATTATCATTTGCGATAGCCGCGTTAGCCTGTGCCTTTGCTGCATTTTGTTATGCTGAATTCGCTTCTTCAGTTCCTGTCTCAGGCAGTGTGTATACGTACACATATGCGACGATGGGAGAGGTATTCGCATTTTTAATTGGATGGGACTTAATGCTTGAATATTTACTCGCTACATCTGCTGTAGCAAATGGTTGGTCCGCTTATTTTCAATCTTTATTAAAGGGATTTGGGATTCACATTCCGACTATTCTCTCCTCAGCACCTGGTACAGGAAAGGGTGGAATAATTGATTTACCTGCAGTTCTAATTATTTTAATTATGACAGTTCTTTTATCTAGAGGTGTTCGCGAAAGTGCACGAATAAATAACATTATGGTGTTTATTAAATTAGCGGTTGTTCTCATATTTATCTTTGCTGGTTTTAATTATGTAAAACCGGAAAATTGGACACCTTTTATGCCGTTTGGCTTAGATGGTGTAATGGCTGGAGCTGCTACAGTGTTTTTTGCATTCATAGGGTTTGATGCAGTTTCAACGGCAGCAGAAGAAGTGAAACGTCCACAACGTGATTTACCAATTGGCATTATTGCATCTTTATTAATTTGTACGGTTCTTTATATTGTTGTTTCACTTATTTTGACAGGAATTGTTCCGTATGGACAGTTAAATATATCAGATCCAGTTGCCTTTGCACTTCAATTTATTGGACAAGATAGTTTAGCGGGAGTAATTTCAGTAGGAGCAATTACAGGAATCACAACAGTAATGTTAGTTATGATGTATGGGCAAGTACGTGTTTCGTATGCAATGAGTAGAGATGGATTATTGCCGAAGCGTCTTGCTAAAGTTCACCCGAAATTTAAAACACCGTTTTTAAATACGTGGACAACGGGAATTATTGCAGCACTTATTTCAGGATTAATAGATTTAAATGTGTTAGCACATCTTGTAAATATGGGGACTTTATCAGCCTTTGCACTTGTAGCTGTAGCCGTTATTGTAATGAGAAGAACTCATCCTGATTTACCAAGAGCATTTAAGGCGCCGCTTGTACCAATTTTACCAGCGTTAACGGTAATTTTTTGTTTATACTTAATGCTTCAATTATCCGGAACGGCTTGGATTAGTTTTGGGGTATGGATGGTTATCGGTATTGCGGTTTACTTCTTATATAGCCGAAAACATAGTGCTTTAAATAATAGTAAAGACGAAGAAGATGCAGCAAATTTATAAGTAGAAAAATCCATTCTAATTCTGTTAGGATGGATTTTTTGTTCTGAAAATTTACATTTTTCTGATTGTATATATAATATAATTGTTGGGGAACTAAGGGGGGAACTTATGAAAAATACGTGGCGTGAGTTAAGGGAGATGGACCGTAACGTATGGATTCGGTTTATTGGTGAGACGTTAAATGGAATTGCGATGATGATGTTGATGCCCTTTTTTGCATTATATTTAAAAGATAAGGTAGATTCACTATTACAGGTTGGAGTTATTATGGCGCTTTCTCCAATTGCAGCAAGCTTCGGATCAATTATAGGGGGAAGAATTGCTGATATATATGGAAGAAAGCCGATTATGATATTTTCGATGACGAGTAATGCGGTATTAATGCTTGGTTTTTTATTTATAGAAGGATTTATTCCCTATGCGATTTTATCTGTTTTTTTAGGGTTAAGTAATTCGCTATTTCATCCAGCTGCATCAGCGATGGTTGCGGATGTAACAACGCCAGAAAAAAGAACAGAAGCATATGGCTTATTACGAATGGGGCACAATATAGGTGCTGCAATTGGCCCGATAATGGGCGCTTCAGTAGTTATGTTGTCGAAGAACCTTGTGTTTATTATTGCCTCGTCTACGATGTTGTTTTATGCATTACTTGTATTCATTCTTATTCAAGAGACAATGCCAAAGAGTGCGAATAAAGAAGAGAATAAAGAAAAAGAATCAGGGGCGGTTTGGAAAATTGTAATGAGAGATAAGGCACTAATGATTTATTTGTTAGCAGGTATCATTATTTCGATGGGATTTTCTCAAACAGAAGGCATGTTGCCACTGCACTTTGATAATGAAATGAAAGGTATTTTTGAAACTAACAACCCATATCCATATTTAATGGCTTTAAATGGACTATTAGTTGTGTTGTTCCAATTTCAAATTTCAAAATGGGCCACAGATAAACCTGTCGGGAAGACGATGTTATATGGTGCATGTTTGTTTGGGATTGGTTTGTTCTTTATCGGATGGTTACCGAAGTGGTTTGGAGCATTCGATGCAAATGCTACGATTATTTTAATAACGTTGCTGTTCGTTTATGCCATATATACGTTAGGTGAGATGATTATGTCGCCTGTCCAGATGACGTTTGTAGCGAATTTGGCTCCTGAGCACTTGAGAGGGACTTATATGGGAGCTGCAAGTTTGCAGTGGATTACAGGAGGCGCATTCGGTCCACTTCTTGGAGGTTTTTTATTGGACCGATTACTTGGCCACGTTCTATTCACAATTTTAGCTGTAGGATGTGTAGTTGCAGGTATTGTATATGTTTCTTTAGATCGTCTCGTTGAACAAAGGCAAAAAGGCACACTGACTAAACAATCTTCTTAATGAGTAGATGACATACACAAAAAGGGGATTTCTACATAGTCTAGGTACATAACTAGATTGGGTTGCAATTTTATATATTTATGAAGAAATGTAAGTAGAAAAAGTATAGAAAACCAATCAGTGGTGTCATTTATTTATTTGTGGAAGTTACATTTTATTTCAAATAGGAACTACCTATTTTTATAAAAAGTGCTAAAATAGAAAAATGAAAACAATTGGTTAGGGTGATTTCAGTGACAAAAATTAAATTAGGTTTATTATACGGTGGAAAATCAGCTGAGCATCAAGTTTCGCTACAAACGGCTCTTGCTGCTATTAAAGCATTAAATCAAGATAAATTCGAGATTCATCCAATTTATATTACAGAACAAGGTCAATGGGTGCGCGGTGAGCGTATTGAAGGTGAAGTAACAGATGTTGAAGTTCTAAAAATGAGCGGTGCAGAAAATGCGATTTCTCCGTTATCATTAAGCACAGAAATCATTCCATCTGCAGCTTCTGAGGAAAATGCTATTGACGTTATTTTCCCATTACTACATGGACCAAATGGTGAAGATGGAACAGTTCAAGGATTATTAGAATTAATGAATATTCCTTATGTAGGAAATGGTGTTCTAGCATCTGCAGCTGGTATGGATAAAGTTGTTATGAAAAACATCTTTGCAGAAGCTGGATTGAAACAAGCAAAATATGCATCATTCATTCGTAGCACATGGGAAAAAGATCGTGAAACAGCATATGAAAAAGTAGAAGTAGTATTAGGATATCCTTGCTTCGTAAAACCAGCAAACCTTGGTTCAAGTGTTGGTATTAATAAGTGTAAAAATCGTGAAGAACTTGAGAATGCATTTGAAGAGGCGTTCCAATTTGACCGCAAAATTATTGTAGAAGAAAATATTGTTGGACGTGAAGTAGAAGTTGGTGTACTAGGTAATGATGAGCCGAAATGTTCAGTTGTAGGTGAAATTGTACCGAAAAAAGACTTCTATGATTATAAGTCGAAATACATCGATGGCGATACAGCGTTAATTATTCCAGCTGAAATGACAGAAGAAGAGTCTAACGTTATTAAGCGAGATGCGATTATTGCATTCCAATCGTTAGATGGTGCTGGCTTAACAAGAGCTGATTTCTTCTTAACTAAAGATGGAGAAGTATATATTAACGAAGTGAATACGATGCCAGGATTTACGCCGTTTAGTATGTTCCCTCTATTATGGCAACATACTGGATTACCGTATCCGGAATTAATTGAAGAGCTAATCAATTTAGCAATTGCGCGTCACGAGGAAAAACAAAAAATTAAATATACAATCTAACAAAAAAAGGAGGAAGCACTATTCGCAGGAATAGTGCTTCCTCTATGTAAGGAGTGTTTTCATGATAAATCGAACGTTAAAACAAGTAGAACAGATGGTAAATGGTGCGGGATTAGCAGAGCGATATGAGGGAATTACTATACAAGGAGTGTCTATTGATACGAGAAAAATTGAAAAGGGAAACTTATATGTTCCAATTCAAGGTGAACGTTTCGATGGACATGCTTTTGTAGACAAAGCTGTTGAAAATGGAGCTGTGGCAACATTATGGATGAAAGGTGTAGCGAATCCACCTGAGAATCTTCCAGTTATTTTTGTAGAAGACACGCTATCGGCATTACAAATGTTAGCGAAAAACTATCGCGATCAATTGGATGTGAAAGTTATTGGTGTGACAGGTAGTAACGGTAAAACATCTACAAAAGATATTGTAACAAGTCTTCTTGCGACTAAATTCAAAGTTCAAAAAACAGAAGGAAACTTTAATAACCATATCGGGTTACCGCTTACTATTTTAAATTTAGAAGAAAATACAGAAGTAGCTGTATTAGAAATGGGAATGTCAAGCCGAGGGGAAATTGAATTCTTATCTAAGTTAGCACGTCCAAATGCAGCTATCATTACGAACATTGGTGAGGCGCATTTAATGGACTTAGGCTCCCGTGAGGCGATTGCTGAAGCGAAATTAGAAATTGTGACAGGATTACAAGAAGGTGGAGTATTCGTATATAACGGAGATGAGCCATTATTAACAAATCGTGTTCCTGAAATGAATTTAATAGCTGAAACAGTTACATTTGGTGACGCTAGAGCAAATGATTATTATCCAACGACTGTAACATTACAGGCAACTGGGACACACTTTAAAATGAACAGAGAAGAAAATATTTCATTCTATCTACCGGTATTAGGAAAACACAATGTGTATAATACGCTTGCTTCAATGGCAATTGCGAAACATTTCGGTGTAACGTGGGAAGAGATGAAAGAAGGTTTAGTAACACTTCAAATGACAGGCATGCGTATGGAGATTGTAAAAACAAATAGTGGTTTAACAATTATTAATGATGCTTATAATGCAAGTCCAACGGCTATGGAAGCAGCATTTCATTTAATGAATGGCTTAGATGGATTTGCTAAAAAGATTGTTGTACTTGGTGATATGTTAGAGCTTGGAAATCAAGAAGTACAGTTTCATTATGAAGTAGGTAAATTAATCGATCCAGCAAAAATTTCATATGTGTTCACATATGGTAAATTAGGGGCTCAAATTGCTGAAGGAGCGAAAATTAATTTTCCTAATGAACGTGTAAAAGCGTATGATAATAAAGAAGAGTTAGTAAAAGAGTTGCAAGCGGTCGTCGATGCGAAAGATGTGGTATTAATAAAAGCATCTCGCGGTATGAAATTGGAAGAAGTAATTACGATGTTGAAATAATTGGTGTATATAAATAGGGATGATAGCTGCGAAAATAGAAGAAACTTATAATAAGCGCTTACAGTAAATATAAAAAAATAAAAGTGAAGAAAAAAACTCTGAATATGAAAATAAGGTAACAGTTGGGTTTGCTTTTTACACATACAAAACTTATAATTGATAAAGTGTAATAACGTTTAGAAGTATTTTCGCGAAGAATATACGCCCGTTTATATACGTGAGCATTCAGGAAAAGGGCTTTTCCGCAAATTCGGAAAACGCCTTTTTTTAAATGATAAGTATAGGATAGAAAAGGAGAAGTAACATTGACAACATTTCGAGAATTAGGATTAAGTGAGTCTTTACTGCAATCTGTTGAAAGTATGGGCTTTGAAGAGGCTACGCCGATTCAAGCTGAAACAATTCCACATGCATTGCAAGGTAAAGATATTATTGGGCAAGCACAAACAGGTACAGGGAAAACAGCAGCATTCGGATTACCACTATTAGACAAAGTGGATACAAATAAAGAATCAGTACAAGGTATTGTTATCGCGCCAACGCGTGAATTAGCAATTCAAGTTGGAGAAGAGCTATACAAAATTGGTAAACATAAACGCGTTCGTATTTTACCAATCTATGGTGGTCAAGATATTAACCGCCAAATTCGCGCTCTAAAAAAACACCCACACATTATTGTTGGTACGCCGGGTCGTATTTTAGATCATATTAACCGTAAAACACTTCGCTTACAAAACGTAGAGACAGTTGTTCTTGACGAAGCGGATGAAATGTTAAACATGGGCTTCATTGAAGATATTGAAGCAATTTTAACAGATGTGCCAGAAACGCATCAAACATTATTATTCTCAGCAACAATGCCAGATCCAATCCGTCGTATTGCTGAGCGTTTCATGACTGAGCCTCAACACATTAAAGTAAAAGCAAAAGAAGTAACAATGCCAAACATTCAGCAGTTCTATTTAGAAGTGCAAGAAAAGAAAAAGTTTGACGTGTTAACACGCTTACTAGATATTCAATCTCCAGAACTTGCAATCGTATTCGGTCGCACAAAGCGTCGTGTTGATGAATTATCAGAAGCATTAAACTTACGTGGTTATGCTGCAGAAGGTATCCATGGTGATTTAACACAGGCGAAACGTATGTCTGTACTACGTAAATTTAAAGAAGGTTCTATCGAAGTTCTTGTTGCAACAGACGTTGCTGCACGTGGTCTTGATATTTCAGGCGTAACACACGTATATAACTTCGATATTCCACAAGATCCAGAATCATACGTTCACCGTATCGGCCGTACTGGTCGTGCAGGTAAAAAAGGTATTGCAATGCTATTTGTAACACCACGTGAATCAGGACAATTAAAAAATATCGAGCGTACAACAAAACGTAAAATGGACCGTATGGATGCACCGACACTTGACGAGGCACTAGAAGGTCAACAACGTTTAATCGCTGAAAAACTTCAAAGCACAATTGAAAATGATAACTTATCATACTACAAGCGTATTGCAGAAGAAATGTTAGAAGAGAACGACTCTGTAACAGTAGTAGCTGCTGCTTTAAAAATGATGACAAAAGAGCCAGATACAACTCCAATCGCTTTAACATCAGAACCACCAGTTGTTTCAAGAGGTGGCGGTTCTAAAAAACGCGGCGGTAACGGAGGCGGATACCGTGATGGTAACCGTAATCGTAGTCGTGACGGACGCGGCGGTGGCGATGGTCGTAACCGTGATCGTAACCGTGATGGACGCGGCGGTGGCGATGGCCGTAACCGTGATCGCAATCGTGATGGTGGTAACCGTGATCGTAATCGTGATGGCGGTAGCCGTGGGCGTAAAGGTGAAGGTCAAGGTCGCCCTGGATCTTCAAATGGACGCGGCGAAAGAAAACATCATAGCCGTCCACAAGCTTAATAAAAAAAGAGAATGCCCTTTGCCGGCATTCTCTTTTTTTATTTCTGTAATTGTACATACTACATAATAACTTGTGTAGAAAAGAGGTGCTATATGCTTGTAAGACTTGGGTATGTTGCAATGAGTGTACATCTAAAGAACGCATCTCCATCTCAAACGATGACATATGCGCAGTTTCAACGAATTGATGATCGAGAGGCTGCAATCCGTAAACTTGAAAGAATTGCTAATTCGAATTTAGAAAATTGTTTACGGTTATTAAAGCATAATAAAGGGCATAATATATCTTTCTTTCGGCTTAGTTCCAAGCTGGTTCCTTTAGCGAATCATGAGGATTTGTTAGAGTGGAATTATATTCGCCCCTTAAAAGAAAATTTAAAAATGCTAGGTGATTACGCCATTCGAATGAATATGCGTATTGATTTCCATCCAGATCATTTTGTTGTGCTGAATTCACCTGAGGAGAAAATTTTTAAACAATCCGTAAAGACATTGCAGATGCATAAAAAATTATTAAAAGGTATGGGAATTGAACATAAGCAACGATGCGTATTACATGTGGGCGGAGGTTATAACGATAAGGAACTCGCATTAGAACGCTTTATAGAAAATTGGTCAAGTGTTCCAAGGAGTATTCAAGAGATGATCATATTAGAAAATGATGATACGACCTTTTCTTTAGAAGAAACATTATATTTAGGTGAAAAATTAGATATTCCAGTCGTGTTTGATTTGCATCACCATATGATGAATCATGATCGAGAAGATTGGTATGAAGATTGGGCGCGTGTTGTACATACGTGGGAATCGTCTTTGTTACCAGTGAAAATGCATATTTCTAGTCCTAGAGAAGGAAAAGATCCGAGAGCGCATGCGGACTTTATTGATGTAGATACTTTTTTATCTTTTTTAAAAAAGATAAAGGGAAGTGTTCCGCAAATTGATTGTATGATTGAGGCGAAGAAGAAGGATGAGTCTTTATTTCAACTAATGAGAGATTTAAGTAAACAAACAGATGTAGAGATTATCGATGGTGCGAGCTTTTATATTAAATAAGCTCTGCACCATCGAATTTTTTTGCCCCGTAAAACCCCTACTGATTAAAGTTTCACTTTATTAATAAAGGAGTGCAAATACCACCAATGATTAATCCTGTTAAATGGCTGATAGGGTTAGCAGAGGGATTGAAGAAAGTGAATAGTAGTAATATACATATCATAATTGAAAAAATAGCGATGTCTCTTGGATTGGAAGAACGATATCGACTATATAGTAGAAATAATTGTGCACCTAGCAATCCAAAAATACCACCAGATGCTCCGGCATGAATATATTCAAGAGGCATAATAAGATAAGAAGAAATATTTCCAAGAATGCCAGAAAGGAAAAAAATAATGATGAAAGAAAAGTGCCCTAGTTGTCTTTCAATAGAAGAGCCAAGTACAAATAAACAAATACTATTAGAAAGGAAATGTTGTAAGTCTACATGTACAAGTAAGGAAGTTATGAGACGCCACCATTCTCCTTTAGCGATATATTCATTGTAGGATGCCATAGGAAAGAGAAAAAAGTCGCCTAACATAATCATGACTAATTGTATGAGAAGTAAAGTGATGACGATTGGTTGTAAGGAAATGCGGGCAGAAGGTATTAGCATGTTGTTAGTATCACTCCTTTTGCATCAGAAAGATTCTCTGTTATTCTTACAATATGAAAAAAGAAAGCTAAATAGAAGAAGGGGAATGTGAAATGATTGTAGGGATTGGAATCGATATTATCGAATTGAATCGAATTGAAAAAATGCTAGATGGAAAACTTAAATTTATGGAGCGTATTTTAACTGAAAGTGAACGGAATGTTGCTAAGGAACTGAAGGGAAGTCGTCTAACAGAGTTTGTAGCTGGAAGATTTGCGGCGAAAGAGGCGTATTCAAAAGCGGTAGGGACTGGTATCGGGAAAGAAGTAAGTTTTTTAGATATTGAAGTAAGAAATGATGATAGAGGTAAGCCGATTCTCGTTACAAGTACAGAGCATATTGTTCATTTATCAATTAGTCATAGTAAGGAATTTGCTGTTGCCCAAGTGGTTTTAGAAAGCTCGTCAAGCTAGTCTGCATATTTTATATCTTTGTCTCATATATTTGTGGTAGCGATAAGGAAGGCACATCTTCCACTCATTTATAGGGGCAAAGGGGCTGAAGTGATGAAAAGGCGTCTGTTTTTAGTTCTTGTCGGTTTATTAACCGTTTTTGTGTTGGCCGGTTGTATGGAAAAGAAACAAGATGATGTTGTGAGAGATTTAGAGGCGAAAGTAAAAGGGATGAAAAGTTATCAAGCTGAAGCGAAATTATCTATTAAAACAGGGAATGAGCCTCAGGAGTATAAGGTAGAAATATGGCATAAAGAGCCTTCTTTTTATCGTGTGAATTTGCAGAATGCGAAGAAAGATCAAAGCCAAATTATTTTAAGAAATGAAGAAGGGGTATTTGTATTAACGCCAGCACTTAATAAGAGTTTCCGTTTCCAAAGTGATTGGCCGCAAAATAGTAGCCAGGCTTATTTATATGAATCCCTTGTGAGAGATATTTTGCAGGACAAGAAAAACCTTACTTTTGAAAAAACAGATAAATATTATATTTTTAAAACAAAAACAAACTATCAACATCAAAACATGTTGCCGAAACAAGAGATTACATTGAAGAAAAGTGATTTAACACCAGTTTCGGTGAAGTTAATGGATAATGATCAAAATGTTCTTGTGAAAGTAGATTTCTCAAAAGTGAAATTTGATGCGAAATTTGATAAAGGTGCATTTGATACGAAACAAAATATGTCTAGAGCGCAAGTAGATGTTCAAACAACAGCGAAAGAAGACAAACCATTTGCTATTTTGTATCCGCGTGATACGCCGCAAGGTATGGTTTTGAAAGATGAAAAAGAGTTGAAGACAGACAGTGGCAAGCGTGCGATACTCACATACACTGGAAGTAAGAAATCCTTTACTTTGATACAAGAAAAGGCAAAAGTTGCAGAGGCTTCGTCAGCGATAAGTGTGAGCGGAGAATTGGTTGATCTTGGCTTTACAATTGGGGCATTGACGAAAGATTCTTTAACGTGGTCGCATAACGGAGTAGAATATATGCTCGTGTCTAAAGGTTTAGAGCCGAAGGAGCTATTAATGGTTGCTCGTTCAGTTACAGAGAAGCAAGTGAAGTAAACTTCTTAGACGTGGTGATATATGTGCACCACGTCTTTTCTTAGTTTGAAGGGTGGATTTCATAAAAGAAGCATATAAAAGAATAAGCTTCGCATATCGTGTATAAGGAAGTGTATTTATGGAAGAATCACCATTTTACCGTGACACTTGGGTGGAAGTGGATTTAGATGCGATCTATAACAATATTACACATATTAAAAATTTCATTCCAAGTGATGTAGAGATTTTTGCTGTAGTTAAAGCGAATGCATATGGACACGATTATGTACCGGTAGCTAAAACGGCATTAGAAGCAGGGGCGACAAGGTTAGCAGTTGCCTTTTTAGATGAAGCTTTAGTGCTTCGAAGGGCTGGTATTACTGTGCCGATTTTAGTGTTAGGTCCTTCCCCGCCTCGTGATGTCAATGTAGCTGCTGAAAATGATGTAGCGTTAACGGTTTTTCAAAAAGAATGGGTGGATGAAGCAATCAAACTTTGGGATGGTTCATCTACAATGAAATACCATATTAATTTCGATAGTGGTATGGGGAGAATTGGAATACGCGAACGCAAAGAATTAAAAGGGTTTTTAAAGAGTGTAAAAGGTGCACCATTTTTAGAATTAGAAGGAGTTTATACACATTTTGCAACAGCGGATGAGGTGGAGACTTCTTACTTTGATAAGCAATATAACACATTTTTGCAGCAGTTAAGTTGGTTGAAAGAGTTCGGAGTGGATCCTAAGTTTGTCCATACAGCTAATAGTGCTGCAACGCTACGTTTTCAAGGGATTACATTTAATGCAGTACGAATTGGCATTGCAATGTATGGGTTATCCCCGTCTGTAGAAATACGTCCTTTTTTACCGTTTAAATTAGAACCAGCGCTATCATTGCATACGAAAGTTGCTCATATTAAACAGGTGATTAAAGGGGATGGAATTAGCTATAACGTCACTTATCGGACGAAAACGGAAGAATGGATTGCAACCGTTGCAATTGGATATGCAGATGGATGGCTTAGAAGATTACAAGGATTTGAAGTGCTTATAAATGGTAAAAGGGTACCGATTGTAGGTCGAGTAACAATGGATCAATTCATGATACACCTTCCTTGTGAAGTGCCGCTTGGTACGAAAGTCACACTCATTGGAAGACAAGGTGATGAGTATATTAGTGCTACTGAGGTTGCTGAATATTCCGGGACCATTAATTATGAAATTATTGCAACGATAAGCTTCCGTGTGCCGAGAATATTTATACGGCATGGCAAGGTTGTAGAGGTAATTAATTATTTGAATAATATATAGAAGGTAGTATGTTTTGCTTCTTGTCATTTGAGAGGACTGTTCATTGTTTAAGAATAAGCTCGTTTTTGATGAGAAGCTTTGTACTTATATTTACTTTTAACATGAATTTTGCGGTGAAACTTTTTCGCTTCTTGTTTGTAATGAGATAAAAAATAAAAGAATATGAATGTTTTGTTTGTGAATTGGAAAACATAAGCAAGGAATAAGGAAGTCTTTGCAACAGGCTCCATACAATGGTATTATTACAATAGGTGTCATATATATATTTGGGTGTGTAGTTGACGGTGGAGGTGTATTTTTGTGTCCGAATCAAGTGTAACTACTGAAATCGTGGTTCGGTTGCCAAAGCAAATGGTAACGGAATTGGACGGAATTGGAAAACAAGAGAATAAGAATCGCCATGAACTAATTTGCCAGGCAACACAACTGTTATTGCGTCAACATAAGACGAAGAAACGCTACCAACATGAATCAATGCGACGTGGGTACATTGAAATGGGAAAAATTAATCTTGGTATTGCATCTGAAGCTTTCTTAGCAGAGTATGAAGCAGCTCATACAGTAGAACGCTTAGTTAGCGGGGGGTAATATTTTGATTGTAAAACGCGGCGACGTGTATTTTGCAGACCTTTCCCCAGTTGTTGGTTCTGAGCAAGGAGGCGTTCGTCCGGTTCTTGTCATTCAAAATGACATCGGAAATCGTTTTAGTCCAACGGTGATTGTAGCGGCTATTACTGCACAGATTCAAAAAGCTAAATTACCCACTCATGTGGAAATTGATGCGAAAAAGTACGGTTTTGAGAGAGATTCTGTTATTTTACTTGAGCAGATTCGAACAATCGATAAGCAGCGCTTAACGGACAAAATCACTCACTTAGATGAAGTGATGATGATTCGTGTAGATGAAGCGCTACAAATTAGTTTAGGACTAATAGATTTTTAAATCGGCAGTTTAAGTTGCTCTCTTTACAGGGCAACTTTTTTTTATTATAGAGGAGGTTACGGTTGTATATGGAAATGGTAGATAATCGACAAGCGTTAATGAAAATGTTAGTGAAGGAATTAGGCTTTACCGAAAAGCAAGTTCGTCATGTTATTCAATTAACAGAAGAAGGTAACACAGTTCCATTTATTGCTCGTTACCGAAAAGAATGGACAGGCTCTTTAGATGAAGTGCAAATTCGTACAATTTTAGAGAGATGGCAATATATGATGCAACTTGAAGATAGGAAAGAAGAGGTTCTTCGTCTTATTGATGAGAAGGGGAAACTGACAGGAGAGTTACGTCAGCAAATTGTTAAAGCTGCAAAGTTGCAAGAAGTAGAAGATTTATATCGTCCATATAAAGAGAAAAGAAGAACGAAAGCAACGATTGCAAAAGAAAAAGGACTAGAGCCGTTAGCTGAATGGTTATTGTTATATAAGAAAGAAGATCCAAATCAGAAGGCAGTGGAGTTTATTAACGCAGAGAAAGAAGTGCAATCTGCAGAAGAAGCGTTACAAGGTGCCCAAGACATTATTGCAGAAATCATTTCAGATGAAGCGGCGTATCGTAGTTGGATTCGGAATGTTACTTTTAGAAAAGGTGTTATGTCTTCGTCCGTAAAAGATGAAGAGAAAGATGAAAAGAATATATATGAAATGTATTACAGTTATGAAGAACCGTTGCAGAAAGTAGTGCCGCATCGTGTATTAGCGATGAATCGTGGTGAGAAAGAAGATATATTGAGAGTTTCTGTTGTTCCACCAGTAGATGAGATAGTAACTTTCTTATATAAGAAAGTAATTCGTGATAACGATTCGAAAAGTGCACATTATGTAAAGTTAGCAATTGAGGATGGTTATAAACGATTAATTCAATCCTCTATTGAAAGAGAGATTCGAAAAGAATTAACAGAAACAGCTGAGGAACAAGCGATACATATTTTCTCTGAGAACTTACGTAATTTGTTATTACAACCTCCAATGAAAGGAAAGGTTGTGTTAGCTGTAGACCCGGCATATAGAACGGGTTGTAAATTAGCCATTGTAGACGATACGGGAAAAGTTCTATATATCGATGTTATTTATCCGCATCCACCAGTGCGTAAATATGAAGATGCAAAAACGAAAGTTCTTTCTATTATAGATAAATATCAAGTTGAAATGATTGCGATTGGGAATGGTACAGCTTCTAGAGAATCGGAAGAATTTATAGTTGATGTATTACAAAGTGTGAAACGAGAAGTCTTCTATATTATAGTGAATGAAGCTGGTGCGAGTGTGTATTCGGCCTCTGATTTAGCGCGTGAGGAATTCCCGGATTTGCAGGTTGAAGAAAGAAGTGCTGTTTCTATCGGCAGACGTCTGCAAGATCCACTTGCTGAACTGGTAAAGATTGACCCTAAATCAGTTGGGGTTGGACAATATCAACATGATGTATCTCAAAAGAGATTGAATGAATCATTAACGTTTGTAGTAGAGACGGCAGTTAACCAAGTCGGTGTGAATGTAAATACAGCTTCAGTTGCTTTATTGCAATATGTTTCGGGTTTATCGAAAACTGTTGCGAAAAATATTGTGGCAAAGCGTGAAGAAGAAGGGAAATTTACAAAACGAACAGACTTAAAGAAAATACCGCGTCTAGGTGCCAAGACATATGAACAATGTATAGGTTTCTTACGTATATTAGAGGGGGCAAATCCGTTAGACAGAACGGGTATTCATCCAGAACAATATAAAAATGTTGAATTGTTATTGAAGAGTCTAGGATTATCAAAAGGTGACGTAGGGCAACCGCAGTTGCAAAAGAGCCTAGAAGAAGTAGAGATTTCTAAGTTATCGGAAGAAACGGGAGTTGGGGAGCCAACGTTAGTTGATATTATAGATGCACTCATTAGTCCAGAGCGAGACATGAGGGATGAGTTGCCTAAACCGCTTCTGAAAAAAGGGATTTTGAAATTAGAAGATTTAAAACGTGGTATGGAACTGGAAGGGACAGTTCGTAACGTTGTTGATTTTGGTGCTTTTGTTGATGTAGGTGTAAAACAAGATGGTTTAGTACATATTTCTAAACTAAGCAAACAGTACGTGAAGCATCCTTTAGATATTGTATCTGTCGGACAAATCGTCAAGGTATGGGTAGATGAGATTGATACGAAAAAAGGTCGCGTTGCACTATCCATGTTGCCGATTGAATAGTAAGAGAAGAGAGCAGATGAAACTGCTCTTTTTTTATGGGATAAAATGTGTAATGGATTATGAGCTTTGATGTATTTTGCTATAATAAAACCAGCATTCATTTAGTAATTTGATTTGATACCGGTTTTTTTCAAAATATGCGCGTTGCATTTGTTTTTTTAGCCACGTAGGCATAGGAATCCCTCCTTGTTTAATCCTGCTCTCAAAAATGTAAGGTACTATTGATGAGAGGTTGGTGAGTGGATTTCTATTCATGCTATGTTTTTAGAAACCACGCTTCTTGAATGAGGATGGGTATATGTACTATTTAATATATGTATAAGGGAAGAGAAAAGTGTAAAAATATTTTTTTGTTTAGGAGGAATGAGAGTGGATGAGCAAGAAATACAGCGTCTGGTGGAAGAAGTATCACTACAATACTTCGGAATATCATTTTTACATAAAGCTATGTTCAATAGTAGGCTGCGTACAACTGGTGGACGCTATCTATTGAATACACACAATATTGAACTGAATTATCGATATTACGAAATGTATGGGAAAGAAGAGTTAGTTGGAATTATTAAACATGAGCTTTGTCATTATCACTTACATATTGCAGGAAGAGGCTATAAGCATCGGGATAGGGATTTTCGTGAATTGTTAAAGGTAGTTGATGCACCGCGCTTTTGTAAACGAATGATAAATGAAGAGAAAGAAAAAAAGGTTTATACGTATGAATGTATGGGCTGTTTGCTTCAATATGTAAGAAGACGTCAAATAAATACAAAAAGATATGTCTGCGGAAAGTGTAAAGGGAAACTAAACCTGATAAAGAAAACATCTTGACAGTAAAAACGCAATCCAGTATATTATAAACATGTCACGTTTGTACAAGATGTTGTGAAAAAACTTCTTGACTTACGATGAGAAATTTTGTAAGATACAAATTGTCTTTATTATTCCGCAGTAGCTCAGTGGTAGAGCTATCGGCTGTTAACCGATCGGTCGTAGGTTCGAGTCCTACCTGCGGAGCCATACAGAGAAGTACCCAAGTGGCTCAAGGGGCTCCCCTGCTAAGGGAGTAGATCGCTAACGCGGTGCGAGGGTTCGAATCCCTTCTTCTCTGCCATACATACTGGCCCGTTGGTCAAGTGGTTAAGACACCGCCCTTTCACGGCGGTAACACGGGTTCGAATCCCGTACGGGTCACCACTTCGGAGGATTAGCTCAGCTGGGAGAGCACCTGCCTTACAAGCAGGGGGTCGGCGGTTCGATCCCGTCATCCTCCACCATATAAATTATATAAATAGTATCATCGCGGGGTGGAGCAGCACGGTAGCTCGTCGGGCTCATAACCCGAAGGTCGCAGGTTCAAATCCTGTCCCCGCAACCAAATGGTCCCGTGGTGTAGTGGTTAACATGCCTGCCTGTCACGCAGGAGATCGCCGGTTCGACCCCGGTCGGGACCGCCATTTTAACTTCTGCTACTTGGCAGTTGTTTTTTATTGGACATTATGTTACAATAACATTTGTCTTTGAAAAGAAGATAAACATTACGATGGGCTATAGCCAAGCGGTAAGGCAACGGACTTTGACTCCGTCATGCGCTGGTTCGAATCCAGCTAGCCCAGCCATTTACGAGCCATTAGCTCAGTTGGTAGAGCATCTGACTTTTAATCAGAGGGTCGAAGGTTCGAATCCTTCATGGCTCACTTTTGTTTTTTCCGCGCGGTCGTGGCGGAACGGCAGACGCGCTAGGTTGAGGGCCTAGTGGGGGAAACCCCGTGGAGGTTCAAGTCCTCTCGGCCGCATCAAAAAAATCTTTTAAAAAGTACTTGCATTTGAAAATGTAGTATGATAAGATAATTGAGTCGCCAAAATACAACGACGAAAAAACATCATGAATAAGCGCCCGTAGCTCAATTGGATAGAGCGTTTGACTACGGATCAAGAGGTTAGGGGTTCGACTCCTCTCGGGCGCGCCATAACGGGAAGTGGCTCAGCTTGGTAGAGCACCTGGTTTGGGACCAGGGGGTCGCAGGTTCAAATCCTGTCTTCCCGACCACGCGGGTGTAGTTTAGTGGTAAAACAAGAGCCTTCCAAGCTCTGGTCGAGAGTTCGATTCTCTTCACCCGCTTTTAGTTCTTTGAAAACTGAACGAAACAAACAACGTGAAACGTCAATTTTTATTTTTAGATGCTAGACAAACTAACTTT
>NZ_VEDW01000009.1:0-58341 GCF_007678085.1 Bacillus cereus
TTCCCATACCGAACACGGAAGTTAAGCTCTCTAGCGCCGATGGTAGTTGGGACCTTGTCCCTGTGAGAGTAGGACGTCGCCAAGCAACTAAACACGAGTCAAATGACTCGTGTTTTTTCGTGTTTTCTTTTATAATCCATAGTAATTAAAAAAATGTGTTTAAATAATTATTTTTTTGATTAAATACAGGGGAATGTGGCTAGGATAGTGGATAAGCAAAAGAGTTGCAAATTTTATTAATACGTATATAATTAAAGTCAAAGATAGTCAAAGTCAATAAAGGTGGCGGATAAATGAGAAATATATCTGATATCATTGAGCAATATCTAAAGCAAGTTATTGACTTAAGTAATAATAATGTGATTGAAATCAAAAGAAATGAGATTGCGGATCGATTCGAGTGCGTACCATCTCAAATCAATTATGTAATCAATACCCGTTTTACGTTAGAAAGAGGATTTGTAGTAGAAAGTAAACGTGGTGGAGGAGGTTACATTCGCATTATAAAAGTCAAACTGCATGACGATATAGACATTATTGATCAAATGCTTCATATGATTGATCATAGCGTTGCGCAAGGGAATGCAGAGAGTATGATTATACGTTTAATAGAAGAGGGAATCATAACAAATCGTGAGGCTAAACTTATGTTAAGTGTACTAGATCGCTCTGTATTATCAATGGATGTTCCTTCTCGAGATGAACTTAGGGCTCGAATATTATGCGCAATGTTAAGAACACTGAAATATAAATAAATACAGCTTTTGTAAAAGAATAATAACTAAGAGATAAGGCAGTTCAGTATTGTAGAGGTTTTGAAAAAAGAACACGCACTTTTATTTAAACGAATAAAGGAAAGCGAACAATCTAGTAATGTATGAAAAGTACTATGAGATAGATCGTTCCTGTTGTAAAGGTGGGGATAGTGATGACTTGTCAAAACTGTAATATAAGACCAGCAACTTTACATTATACAAAAGTAATCAACGAAAAGAAGACGGAAGTTCATCTTTGTGAGCATTGTGCAGAACAAAGTGGCTACACGTCTTTCTTTCAATCATCGCAGTCTAACTTTTCATTCCATGATTTATTTGCTGGGTTATTACACGGTGAATCAACAATGTTTGAAGAAGGACAAAGCGGGCTTTCGAATACAAGCATATTAAGGTGTCCAGATTGTAAGATGACATACGAGCAATTTACAAAGGTGGGACGCTTTGGATGTGCTTCTTGTTACGATACATTTAAGGAACATTTAAAGCCGTTGTTAAAACGTCTTCACGGCGGGCATACAGATCATTGTGGAAAAATTCCGGAACGTATAGAAGGAAATATTCACTTAAAGAAAGAATTAGATGAACTAAAACTCATTCTGAAACAATACGTACAGAAAGAGGAGTTTGAGAAAGCTGCTGAAGTAAGGGATAAAATTCGAGGTCTTGAAAATCAGCTTAGTGAGCATAGAGAGGGGGAATAGTTCTATGTCACTGGACAAAATTATGAATGAAGCGATTAGTCCATGGATGAAGGGGGATGGCCCTGATTCTGATATTGTTTTAAGTAGTCGAATTCGTTTGGCTCGTAATTTTAAAAAATATCAATTCTCTACTATGCAAAACGAAGAAGAAGCTAAACAGATTCATGAATTATTTAAAAAGGAATTTATAAATAAAACGGTAGAACCTTTTGGAGAGTTTGAACTATTAAAAATGAATGAATTGACGCCTCTTCAAAGGAGAGTATTAGTTGAAAAGCATTTAATAAGCCCCAATCTTGCAGGCACAGAATATGGAGCATGTCTACTTTCAGAAAGCGAACATATTAGTGTTATGCTGAATGAAGAAGACCACATTAGGATTCAGTGCTTATTTTCAGGGTTGCAGCTATCAGAGGCCCTTCAAAGTGCCAATCAAATAGATAATTGGATAGAGGAAGAGGTTGAATATGCTTTTGATGAATCACTTGGATATATAACGAGCTGCCCTACTAACGTTGGTACAGGATTGAGGGCTTCCGTAATGATTCACTTACCGGGACTCGTTTTAACGAAAAGAATTAGCCGTATTATACAAGTAATTCAAAAATTAGGGTTAGTAGTAAGAGGAATATACGGTGAAGGTAGCGAAGCGTTAGGTAATATATTTCAAGTGTCAAACCAAATGACGCTAGGAAAATCTGAAGAAGATATTATTTCAGATTTAAAGAGTGTCATTCAACAAATCATACAGCAAGAAAAAATGGCTAGAGAATTAATTGTACAAAATTCAAGTATTGAGCTTGAAGATAAAGTTTATCGCTCTTATGGCATACTAGCAAACAGTCGGTTAATTCAATCTGCGGAAGCGGCCACTTGCTTATCAGATGTACGACTTGGTATTGATTTAGGATATATAAAAGGTGTATCGAGAAATATTTTGACTGAGCTAATGGTTCTTACACAACCGGGCATTTTACAACAATATGCAGGTGGACCTTTAGGACCAGAAGAAAGAGATTATCGAAGAGCAACCTTAATCCGTGAGCGATTACGTATTGAAAAAAACTAAGCGCAAGTAGGAGGCGATTTCTATGATGTTTGGAAGATTTACTGAAAGAGCACAGAAAGTATTAGCTTTATCTCAAGAGGAAGCAATTCGTATTGGGCATAATAATATTGGAACAGAACATATTTTACTTGGGCTTGTACGCGAAGGGGAAGGAATTGCAGCAAAAGCGTTAATTGCTCTTGGATTAAGTCCAGAGAAAGTTCAAAAAGAGGTAGAAGCGTTAATTGGACGCGGAACAGAAGCTTCTCAAACTGTACATTATACACCGCGTGCTAAAAAGGTTATTGAGTTGTCTATGGATGAAGCTCGTAAATTAGGTCATTCTTACGTTGGAACAGAACATATCTTACTTGGTTTAATCCGTGAAGGTGAAGGTGTAGCAGCACGTGTTTTAAATAACTTAGGTGTTAGCCTAAATAAGGCAAGACAACAAGTATTACAACTTCTTGGAAGTAATGAAGCAAGTTCAGGTCACCAAGGTGGTTCTTCAACAAATGCAAATACACCGACACTGGATAGCTTAGCGCGTGATTTAACAGTTGTTGCACGTGAAAATCGTCTAGATCCTGTTATCGGTCGTGGTAAAGAAATTCAACGTGTAATTGAAGTGTTAAGCCGTAGAACAAAAAACAATCCTGTATTAATTGGAGAGCCTGGTGTAGGTAAAACAGCAATTGCTGAAGGATTAGCACAACAAATCGTAAATAATGAAGTTCCTGAAACTTTAAGAGATAAGCGCGTTATGACACTAGATATGGGTACAGTAGTAGCTGGAACGAAGTATCGTGGTGAATTTGAAGATCGTTTAAAGAAAGTTATGGATGAAATTCGTCAAGCCGGCAACATTATTCTATTTATTGATGAACTTCATACATTAATTGGTGCAGGTGGAGCAGAAGGTGCCATTGATGCATCGAACATTTTAAAACCATCTTTAGCACGCGGAGAGTTACAATGTATTGGGGCAACAACTTTAGATGAATATCGTAAATATATTGAAAAAGACGCGGCTTTAGAGAGACGTTTCCAACCAATTCACGTTGATGAGCCAAGTTTAGAAGAATCAACTCAAATCTTGAAAGGTTTACGTGATCGTTACGAGGCACATCACCGTGTATCTATTACAGATGATGCAATTGATGCAGCTGTAAAGCTTTCAGACCGTTATATTACAGATCGTTTCTTACCAGATAAAGCAATTGACCTAATTGATGAAGCTGCTTCAAAGGTTCGCTTACGTTCTTATACAACACCACCAAATCTAAAAGAGCTTGAAGTGAAGCTTGAGGAAATTAGAAAAGAAAAAGATGCAGCTGTACAAAGTCAAGAATTTGAAAAAGCTGCTTCCTTACGTGATATGGAACAACGCTTACGTGAGAAGTTAGAAGATACGAAGCGTCAATGGAAAGAGCAACAAGGAAAAGAAAACTCAGAAGTGACAGTAGAAGATATTGCAAATGTCGTTTCTACGTGGACTCGTATACCGGTCTCTAAACTTGCACAAACAGAGACTGATAAATTATTAAACTTAGAATCCATTCTTCACGATCGTGTTATTGGTCAAGATGAAGCGGTAGTAGCTGTAGCGAAAGCTGTTCGTCGTGCTAGAGCGGGATTGAAAGATCCAAAACGTCCGATTGGTTCATTTATTTTCTTAGGACCAACAGGTGTAGGTAAAACGGAGCTAGCAAGAGCGCTAGCAGAATCTATGTTCGGTGATGAAGATGCAATGATTCGCATCGATATGTCTGAGTACATGGAGAAGCATTCTACTTCTCGTTTAGTTGGATCTCCTCCAGGATATGTTGGATATGAAGAAGGTGGACAATTAACAGAAAAGGTTCGCCGTAAGCCATATTCAGTTGTCCTATTAGATGAAGTAGAGAAAGCTCACCCTGATGTGTTTAACATTTTACTACAAGTATTAGAAGATGGTCGCTTAACGGATTCTAAAGGGCGTACAGTTGATTTCCGTAATACAATTGTTATTATGACATCTAACGTTGGTGCAGACGCTTTAAAACGTAATAAACATCTTGGATTTAACGTACAAGATGAGAGCCGCGATTATTCAGATATGAAAGGTAAAGTAATGGATGAACTGAAAAAGGCATTTCGTCCAGAATTCTTAAACCGTATTGATGAAATTATCGTGTTCCATATGCTTGAGAAAAAACATATTCAAGAGATTGTAACACTTATGGTAAATCAGTTAGTGAATCGCTTAAAAGAGCAAGAAATTGAATTGCATTTAACAGAAGGAGCAATTTCAGCCATTGCTGATAAAGGATTTGACCGAGAATACGGTGCTCGCCCGCTTCGTAGAGCAATTCAGAAACATGTAGAAGATAGACTATCGGAAGAACTTTTAAAAGGTGCTATTGAGAAAGGACAAAAAGTTATCTTCGATGTTGAAGGGGAAACATTTGTCATTCATAGTGCTGAAAAGGTAAAATAAGTATAGACAAACTAAGAGGGCTACGAGATAGCCCTCTTTCTTGTACGAGAAGGATAAACTGTTTATAGATGAAAGTGAAGTGAAATATAAAACGATATGGCTAAAAAGAAAACAAAATTCACATGTCAAGAGTGTGGTTATCAGTCACCAAAATATATGGGGAAATGCCCTGGTTGTGGTCAATGGAATACGCTTGTTGAAGAGATGGAACCCGTTGTATCATCAAGACGCCTTAATTATGCCAATGCAATTCAATCGGAAGTAACAAAACCAAGACGCCTAACAGAAGTAGAAACAAAATCTGAGGCGCGTATTGAAACGAAATTCCAAGAGTTTAACCGTGTGCTTGGTGGTGGGATTGTAGATGGATCCTTAGTACTTATTGGTGGAGACCCTGGTATTGGAAAATCAACATTGCTATTACAGATTTCATCGCAATTAGCAGATTCTTCATATGATGTACTATATATATCCGGTGAAGAATCGGCAAAACAGATTAAACTTCGTGCAGATCGTTTACATGTAAATGGTAGTAATCTATTTGTTGTATCAGAGACGGACTTGCAACGAATTGCAGCACACATTGAAGAGATGAATCCGGCTTTTGTTGTTATTGATTCCATTCAAACAATACATTTACCTGAGGTAACATCAGCGCCGGGAAGTGTGGCGCAAGTACGTGAATGTACAGCAGAATTAATGAAACTTGCAAAAACGAAAGGAATCCCTATTTTTATCGTCGGACATGTAACTAAAGAGGGAGCAATTGCAGGACCTCGTATGCTAGAACATATGGTCGATGCAGTGCTTTACTTTGAAGGAGATCGTCATCATACATATCGTATTTTACGAGCTGTGAAGAATCGCTTTGGTTCCACGAATGAAATGGGTATTTTTGAAATGAAAGAGCTTGGTCTTGCGGAAGTTTTAAATCCTTCTGAAATTTTTCTTGAGGAAAGACCCGTTGGAGTCGCAGGATCAACAGTAGTTGCCTCAATGGAAGGAACAAGACCTGTTTTAGTAGAAATACAAGCATTAATCTCCCCTACTAGTTTTGGAAACCCTCGAAGAATGGCGACGGGAATTGATCATAACCGTGTATCGCTTATTATGGCAGTGTTAGAAAAAAGAACAGGTTTATTATTGCAAAACCAAGACGCATATTTAAAAGTAGCAGGTGGTTTGAAATTAGATGAACCAGCAATTGATTTAGCTGTGGCTTTAAGTATCGCTTCAAGTTTTAGAGATAAATCTACGGCACCAACTGATGCAGTAATAGGAGAAGTAGGGTTAACTGGAGAAATAAGAAGAGTATCGAGAATTGAACAACGTGTACAAGAAGCAGCTAAATTAGGATTTCAACGTGCTATTATTCCTAGAAAAAATTTGGGAGGATGGACAATTCCGGATGGGATTGAGGTAGTAGGTGTATCTAATTTAGGGGAAGCGCTTCGTTTGACATTAGGAGGCTAGGCTATGGAAGAAAACAAGCAACGTGTCAAAAGTATGATTAATATTTTACAACTCGTGGCCCCAGGAACACCACTGCGCGAAGGGATAGATAATGTGCTTCGCGCACAAACAGGGGGACTAATTGTTCTTGGATATAATGAACAAATTAAAAGTATTGTAGATGGAGGCTTTCATATTAATTGCGCATTCTCTCCTGCTAGTTTATATGAATTAGCAAAAATGGATGGGGCACTTATTTTAAATGAAACTGGAAGTAAAATTTTAATTGCAAATGCACAGTTAGTTCCAGAGGCATCTATTGATTCTATTGAAACAGGTATGCGCCACCGAACGGCAGAGCGTGTAGCAAAGCAGACAGGTAGTCTCGTTGTGGCTATTTCACAAAGACGTAACGTAATTACACTATATCAAGGGAATTTACGTTATACACTAAAGGATATAGGTGTTATTTTAACAAAGGCAAACCAAGCTATTCAAACGTTAGAAAAATATAAGGCTGTATGGAATGATGGTATTACGAATTTGGGCATTCTAGAATTTGAAGAAGTCGTTACAATGTCCGAGGTGGTTCATGTATTACATAGTGTTGAAATGGTACTGCGTATTAAAAATGAAATATTGAGTTATATTCATGAGCTAGGAACAGAAGGTAGGTTAATTCGTTTACAACTTACAGAACTACTAGCTGATTTAGAGGCAGAGGCAGCGTTATTGATTAAAGATTATTACCAAGAAAAAACACAAGACCATCATCAAATTTTGAAAAAGTTACAAGAGCTTGCGAACACACAACTTCTAGAGGATAGCGATTTAGTTAAATTGCTTGGCTACCCAGGACAAACGAGTTTAGAAGAAAGTGTGACGCCGAGAGGATACCGAATCACAAGCAAAATTTCGCGCGTTCCGCCACTTATCATTGAAAATTTAATTAATCGATTTAAGACTTTGCAAGGTGTTTGTCGAGCAACTATTAATGAATTGGACGATGTGGAAGGAATTGGAGAAGTCAGGGCGAAGAAAATACGTGAAGGCCTAAAAAGAATCCAAGAGCATCTCTATATGAGTAGACACAATTAAGAATATTACATTGATTCCATAATATAACGACACTAGAACATTTTTGGTATATGATATGGTATATTGGTAAATAAACCTATTTATAAAAAAACACGTCCGCTTTTGCATTCGGCGTTTTGATTAGCGAAACAATGGTTAATAATGAGTAGGAGGTGGTTGGATGTTAAAACGGATTGTACAGCTCTTCTTTCTAGTAATTGGGGGAGCGTTAGGGATTTACTTAATCCCAAAAGTTATTAATGTATTAGACATCGGTGCCGTTCCTTTATTGGAAGGATCGTATGTTCGTGCAATTATTGGTGCAATTATTTTATTTTTAACA
This sequence comes from Bacillus cereus, assembly GCF_007678085.1. GTDB lineage: Bacteria > Bacillota > Bacilli > Bacillales > Bacillaceae_G > Bacillus_A > Bacillus_A cereus_BE. Next base: position 7,877 of record NZ_VEDW01000009.1, read on the forward strand.
ACATTTTGGCTTGTAGATTATATTGTTCAACTTATTAAGCATATTGAAGAGGCTCTTGTAAAGGCGCCTGTAGCGGATGTTTTATTTGGTACATTAGGTTTAATCTCTGGGCTTATTGTTGCATATTTAATTTTAATACCAATTCGTGAATTTACAATTCCAGTTATTAGTACAGTTTTGCAAGTGTTCTTTACCCTTTTACTTGGATACCTAGGATTCCAAGTAGGGTTTAAAAAGAGGAATGAATTGCTAGGATTATTTACATTACCACAACGTGGGAAGAAGAAAAATAATAATAGTGAGAATGAAGAAACTGAAACTGAGGTAGAAGAATCTACAACTCATTGGAAAATTCTCGATACGAGTGTAATTATTGATGGACGTATTGCTGATATTTGCCAAACAAAGTTTTTAGAAGGAACAATTGTGATTCCGCAATTCGTGTTAGAAGAACTTCAGCACATTGCCGATTCTTCTGATGCTTTAAAACGTAATCGTGGTCGCAGAGGATTAGATATTTTAAATCGTATTCAAAAAGAGATGCCGATTCCGGTAGAAATTTATGAAGGCGATTTCGATGATATTCAAGAAGTGGATAGCAAGCTTGTAAAGTTGGCGAAAATCACTGGTGGAACGGTAGTAACGAATGATTTCAACTTAAATAAAGTTTCTGAATTACAAGGGGTAACGGTGTTAAACATTAACGATTTAGCTAATGCAATTAAACCTGTTGTACTCCCAGGGGAAGAACTAAGTGTTTATGTTGTAAAAGATGGAAAAGAACAAAATCAAGGTGTTGCATATTTAGATGACGGCACGATGATTGTAGTAGAAGATGGTAGAGAATATGTAGGTTCACAACTCGATGTACTTGTTACAAGTGTGTTGCAAACATCGGCTGGTCGTATGATTTTCGCCAAACGTAAATTATTAGAAAAAGCATTATAAGTAGAGGATTATTAATATGTATACATTAATTATTCCAGCAGCTGGCCAAGGGAAGCGGATGGGTGCTGGCAAAAATAAGTTGTTCTTACTTATTAATGAAGTGCCGATTATTGTGCATACGTTACGTGCTTTTGAAAAGGATAGAGCGTGCAAAAGTATTATTATGGCAATTAACGAAGAAGAGCGCTCGTATTTTGAAGAGCTAATGCAGAAATATCCGATTGAAAAGCCAGTACAATTTATTCAGGGTGGAGCTGAAAGACAAGATAGTGTGTATAATGCGATTCAGCATACTATTGATGTTGAGTATGTTCTCGTACATGACGGTGCGCGTCCATTCGTAACGAATAAAGTGATTCAAGATGTATTAACTGCAGCAGAAAAATATGGGGCGTCCATTTGTGCGGTGCCAGTGAAAGATACCGTTAAGAAGGTAGAGCAGGGTGTTGTTGTCGAAACGGTAGAAAGATCTCAGCTTAAAGCTGTACAAACACCGCAAGGGTTCTCTGTTTCTCTTTTGTTAGAAGCTCATAGAAGTGCGAAACAGAGTTGTTTCCTTGGTACAGATGATGCAAGTCTCGTGGAACGTATTGGGAAGCAAGTAGGTGTAGTAGAGGGAAGTTACTATAATATTAAAGTGACGACTCCAGAAGATTTACTAATTGCTGAAAGTTTTCTTCACGTTCAAAAGAAATGATAGCGATGATTATAGCGAAGAAGAGCTCGGCAACAGCCGGGCTTTTCTTTATAAGGATAGCGATATAATATAGAATCATAAAGCTCTGTAGCTTAGCTTGAGGAGGATGTAAAAAATGTTTCGAATTGGACAAGGTTTTGATGTGCATGAGTTTGCGGAAGGTAGACCGTTAATTATTGGTGGAATTACAATTCCTCATGAGAAAGGATTAATCGGCCACTCTGATGCAGACGTATTGTTACATACGATCGCAGACGCATGTTTAGGTGCAATTGCAGCAGGAGATATTGGAAAGCATTTCCCTGATACAGATCCTGCCTTTAAAGATGCTGATTCAGCTGTATTGCTGCAAAAGGTTTGGGAATTTGTACGTGAACAAGGTTACGAGTTAGGGAATCTAGATTGTACAATCATTGCTCAAAAGCCAAAGATGGCACCACATATTGAAAGTATGCGTAAACGCATTAGTGAACTATTAGAAACGTCTATTGATAATATCAATGTAAAGGCAACAACAACAGAAAAATTAGGATTTACAGGTAGAGAAGAAGGAATTGCTTCTCAAGCAGTTGTTTTATTACAGAAAAAATAATGGTTTTTAATTCGTAAGATGGATAATCACATTTGTTTGGTGTACAATTATAGAATGTGTTGACATTAAGAATGGAAGGTGTACCAATTATGGAAAAGCAAGTGAGAGTGCGCTATGCGCCAAGTCCAACAGGACACTTACATATCGGAAATGCGCGTACGGCATTATTTAATTATTTATTTGCTCGTCATCAAGATGGTAAGTTTATTATTCGTATTGAAGATACTGATGTAAAACGTAATGTTGCTGGTGGAGAAGAGAGCCAGTTAAAATACTTGAAATGGCTCGGTATGGACTGGGATGAAGGTGTTGATGTTGGTGGTGAATTTGGACCATATCGTCAAACAGAGCGTTTAGATATTTATAAAAAATTATATGAAGATTTACTAGAGCGTGGTTTAGCTTACAAATGTTATATGACAGAAGAAGAGCTAGAAGCAGAACGTGAAGGGCAAATCTCTCGTGGTGAAACACCTCGTTACGCAGGTAACCACCGTGATTTAACTGAAGCACAAGTGAAAGAATTTGAAGCTGAGGGACGTATTCCGAGTATTCGTTTCCGTGTACCAGCTGACCGTGATTACACATTTAAAGATATCGTAAAAGATGAAGTAGCATTCCATTCAAATGATTTTGGTGATTTCGTTATCGTGAAAAAAGATGGAATTCCAACTTATAACTTTGCGGTAGCAGTAGATGATCACTTAATGGAAATTACACACGTACTTCGTGGTGATGATCATATTTCAAATACGCCAAAACAAATGATGATTTATGAAGCTTTCGGTTGGGATATCCCGCAATTTGGTCATATGACTTTAATTGTAAATGAAAGCCGTAAAAAATTAAGTAAGCGTGATGAGTCTATTATTCAATTTATTGAGCAATATAAAGAGCTTGGATATCTTCCAGAAGCAATCTTTAACTTTATTGCACTACTAGGTTGGTCACCGGTAGGAGAAGAAGAAATCTTCTCTCAAGAAGAGTTTATCAAAATGTTCGATGCGGCTCGTTTATCAAAATCACCTGCATTATTTGATTCTCAAAAATTAAAATGGATGAACAACCAATATATGAAAAAGCAAGATTTAGATACGGTGGTAGAATTAAGCTTACCGCATCTAGTGAAAGCTGGACGTATAGGTGAAAATTTAAGTGAACAAGAGCAAGCTTGGATTCGTGATGTAATTGCGTTATATCATGAACAAATGAGTTTTGGAGCTGAAATTGTAGAGCTTTCTGAAATGTTCTTCAAAGATCATGTTGATCATGAAGAAGAAGGACAAGAAGTATTAAAAGGTGAACAAGTACCAGAAGTACTTCGTGCGTTTGCTGGTCAAGTAGAAGCGCTAGAAGCGATGGAACCGGCAGCAATTAAGGCGGCTATTAAAGCAGTCCAAAAGGAAACAGGTCATAAAGGTAAAAACTTATTTATGCCAATCCGCGTTGCAACTACTGGTCAAACACATGGCCCAGAGCTTCCTAATGCTATTGCACTTCTTGGAAAAGAAAAAGTTTTAAATCGTCTTCAAAAAGTAATTGGTTAACATTTTCTAGGTTTAGAAATATAATAAGTATACTTAAAACCTAATAAGGAAAAGCGACGAGAAGGAGAAGTAGAAAATCAGGCTTTTTACAGAGAGAACCACCTTTAGGCTGGAAGTGGTTTATAAGCGGGTTTTTGAAATGCCCCTTCGAGTCTTCTGCTGAACAGCAAAATGTTTTGTGAAACGTCTTAGGGCGTTGAAGTAAGCAGAAGCGGTGTACACCGTTATCAGAGATGAGTTTGAGGCTTTTTTAGCCTAAACAGAGTGGAACCGCGCTTATAAGGCGTCTCTGTCAATATGACAGAGGCGTCTTTTTTTATACCGTAAAACTGGGTATGAGTATAAGTTTTATCCTTGTGTATAAAGATTTAGGGAGATAAGTAGGGAGTTAGTTCACTCGAAAAAGCAGCCCATAAAGGGGAGGGAACGTCGATGTTTAAGAGGCTTCGGGAAGATATTGAAGTCGTTTTTGAACAGGATCCAGCGGCAAGAAGTTATTTCGAAGTCATTTTGACTTACTCTGGATTACATGCAGTTTGGGCCCATCGAATTGCACATGCTTTTTATAAAAAGAATTTCTTCTTTATTGCACGTTGGATCTCACAAGTTAGTCGTTTCTTTACTGGCATCGAGATTCATCCAGGAGCAACAATTGGTCGTCGTTTTTTCATAGATCATGGAATGGGGGTTGTAATTGGGGAAACGTGCGAAATTGGTGATAATGTAACGATCTATCAAGGGGTTACATTAGGTGGTACGGGTAAAGAAAAGGGAAAGAGGCACCCTACAATTCAGGATAATGTATTAATTGCTACAGGGGCTAAAGTACTAGGTTCTATTACAGTTGGAGAGAATTCTAAAATTGGAGCAGGATCTGTCGTATTAAAAGAAGTCCCTGCACATTCTACAGTTGTAGGTATACCAGGCCGAGTCGTTATTCAAAATGGAGTAAAGATTGGTCAAGAATTAAATCATTCTGACCTTCCAGACCCGATTTTTGATAAGTTAAAGGTCATGGAAGTAGAACTTGATAAATTGAAAAAACAACTTGAAGTAAAGGTAGAAAGGAAGGATGAAAATGACTATTCACATTTATAATACGTTAACGCGTCAAAAGGAAGAGTTTACTCCGTTAGAAGAAAATAAGGTAAAGATGTATGTGTGTGGACCTACAGTTTATAACTATATTCACATTGGGAACGCAAGACCACCTATGGTATTTGATACGGTACGCCGTTATTTAGAATATAAAGGGTATGATGTGCAGTATGTATCCAACTTTACTGACGTAGATGATAAATTAATTAAAGCAGCAAATGAATTAGGTGAAGATGTGCCGACAATTGCTGACCGTTTCGTTGAAGCGTACTTTGAGGATGTAACGGCACTAGGTTGCAAACATGCAACGGTTCATCCGCGTGTAACGGAAAATATGGATATCATTATTGAATTTATTCAAGAACTTGTGAATAAAGGATATGCATATGAATCAGAAGGTGATGTGTACTTTAGAACGAAGGAATTCGAAGGGTACGGTAAATTATCGCATCAACCAATCGCTGACTTACGTCACGGTGCGCGTATTGAAGTAGGAGAAAAGAAACAAGACCCTCTTGATTTTGCTTTATGGAAAGCTGCGAAAGAAGGAGAAATCTTCTGGGAAAGCCCTTGGGGGAAAGGTCGTCCAGGCTGGCATATTGAATGCTCGGCAATGGCGCGTAAATACTTAGGAGATACGATCGATATTCATGCTGGTGGTCAAGACTTGGCATTTCCTCATCATGAGAATGAAATTGCGCAGTCTGAGGCGTTAACAGGAAAAACATTTGCACGTTATTGGATGCACAATGGATATATTAATATTAATAATGAGAAGATGTCTAAGTCATTGGGGAACTTTATTTTAGTTCACGATATCATTAAGCAATATGATCCACAGTTAATTAGATTCTTTATGCTATCGGTACATTACCGTCATCCAATTAATTTCAGTGAAGAGTTATTACAAAGCACAAATAACGGACTGGAAAGAATTAAGACGGCTTACGGTAACTTAAAACACCGTATGGAAAGTAGTACCGATTTAACAGACCATAATGAGAAATGGTTAGCGGAACTGGAAAAATTCCAGACTGCATTTGAAGAAGCGATGAATGATGACTTCAACACTGCTAATGCAATTACTGAGTTATATAATGTGGCAAATCATGCGAATCAATATTTACTGGAAGAACATACGTCTACAGTGGTAATTGAAGCATACGTAAAACAACTTGAAACATTATTTGATATTTTAGGGTTAGAATTAGCGCAAGAAGAGTTGCTTGATGAAGAAATTGAGGCACTTATTCAAAAACGCATTGAAGCTCGTAAAAATCGTGATTTTGCATTATCAGATCAAATTCGCGATGACTTAAAAGACCGTAATATTATTTTAGAAGATACCGCTCAAGGTACAAGATGGAAAAGAGGATAAGAATGATTGATGCAAAGCAATTAAACAGCTTAGCGTTAGCATACATGGGTGATGCGGTATATGAACAATATATCCGCTATCACCTACTTCAAAAAGGGAAAGTTCGTCCTAATCAATTACATCGATTAGGGACAAGCTTTGTTTCGGCAAAAGCACAGGCGAAAGTTGTTTATCATTTATTAGAGACAGCATTTTTAACTGAGGAAGAAGAAGCAGTACTAAGAAGAGGGCGTAATGCAAATTCAGGTACTGTTCCGAAAAATACGGATGTACAAACATATCGACATAGCACAGCTTTTGAAGCGCTAATTGGCTATCATCACTTATTAAATAATCGTGAGAGATTAGACGAAATTGTATATAAGGCAATTGCTGTTTTAGAAGAAAAGGAAGGGGGCACATCATCATGAGTAGTGAATATATTATCGGACGTAACCCTGTAATTGAAGCGTTACGATCAGGAAGAGATATTAATAAAATTTGGATCGCGGAAGGTGCTGCCAAAGGACAAGTACAAATTGTACTAGCACTAGCGAAAGAAAATAAGATTATTTTACAACATGCACCAAAGAAGAAGTTAGATCAATTAGTTGAGGGTAACCATCAAGGTGTAATTGCTCAAGTAGCTGCATATCAATATGCTGAGCTAGAAGATTTATTTAAAGTAGCAGAGAAGCGTAACGAAGATCCGTTCTTCTTAATTTTAGATGAAATTGAAGACCCGCATAATCTAGGTTCTATTATGCGTACCGCGGATGCAACAGGAGCTCATGGAATTATTATTCCGAAAAGAAGAGCTGTGGGACTTACAGCGTCAGTTGCAAAAGCATCTACTGGAGCAATTGAATATATTCCTGTTGCGCGCGTAACGAATTTATCTCGTACAATCGATGAATTAAAAGAACGTGGACTTTGGATTGCTGGTACAGATGCGAAAGGGAAAACGGATTACCGTAATTTAGATGGTAAAATGCCAATTGGACTAGTAATTGGAAGTGAAGGAAAAGGTATGAGTCGTATTATTGGTGAAAAATGTGATTTCCTAATTACTTTACCGATGGTTGGTAAAGTTACATCCTTAAATGCTTCAGTAGCCGCAAGTTTGTTAATGTATGAGGTATATCGTAAACGTAACGAAATTGGTAAATAAAAAATGAACGATATTTTAATCGTTGACGGTTACAACATTATTGGGGCTTGGGGAGACTTGAAGAAACTACGGGATGTAGATTTACAATCATCAAGAGATGCACTGATTGATAAGATGGCGGATTACCAAGGTTACACAGGTACAAAGGTAATGATAGTCTTTGATGCTTATACAGTCCACGGTATTGAAAAAAAGATGAAACAATCGCGTGTGGAAGTCATATTCACGAGGAAGAATCAAACTGCAGATGAAAAGATAGAGCAGCTTGCGATTGAGCTTAGAAATATAAATACGCAAATATACGTCGCGACTTCTGATTATACGGAACAATGGGTTATATTTGCGCAAGGTGCTCTTCGGAAATCTGCGCGTGAATTAGAGTTGGAAGTACAAGCGATGGAGCAACAAGTAAGAAGGCGTACACAAGATACAAAAGAAAAGCAACCCGCCATGCGAAAGATATTTAGTAAAGATATTACAGAAAAATTAGAAAAATTAAGAAGAGGAGAGCGTTGAAGCATTGACGCTCTTTATCTTTTTACTGTATAATATTGCTAAATAAATAGCGGTCGGAGGGATCAAGGTGGAAGCAGGCTTCGTAAGTGTAGGCGACGTTACATTTCGTGATTTAGAGGATGAGGCAATCGTTGAGTTAGTTCGAAAAGGTAATACTGACGCTCTAGAATATTTGATTCACAAATATAAGAACTTTGTTCGCGCGAAATCAAGATCTTATTTCTTAGTGGGTGCCGATCGAGAAGATATTGTTCAAGAAGGTATGATTGGGTTGTTTAAAGCGATTCGTGATTATAAAGAGGACAAGCTGTCTTCATTCAAAGCATTTGCTGAACTATGTATCACTCGACAAATTATTACCGCTATTAAAACAGCAACAAGGCAAAAACATATTCCGTTAAATTCGTATGTGTCCTTAGATAAACCGATTTATGATGAGGAATCTGATCGGACGTTATTAGATGTTATTTCGGAAGCGAAGGTAACGGATCCTGAAGAAATGATTATAAGTCAGGAAGAATATACAGACATAGAATCTAAAATATCTGAATTATTAAGCGATTTAGAAAGGAAAGTGCTTTCTTTATATCTAGATGGCCGTTCTTATCAAGAGATTTCGGAGCAGTTAAATAGACATGTGAAATCTATTGATAACGCTTTGCAGAGAGTGAAGCGGAAATTGGAACGATATATGGAAATGAGAGAGAGTACCACTTTAAATTCATAACAAATACTACAGGTGTAAAAAATCACCTGTTTTCTTTTTGTAGAGAGTACAAAAGGCATGTCATTGACATTGTCTTTTGTTGTATGATACATTTTTAGGGACATAATGTTACAAGGTTGGTGTAACTAATGAGGAAAAAAGTTGTACTCTCATGTGAAGAGTGTAAAAATCGAAACTACTCTACGATGAAAGATACGAGCTCAGTAGAGCGACTTGAAATAAAGAAGTTTTGTAAAACATGCAATCAGCATACAGTTCACAAGGAAACAAAATAAATAATTGAAATAATACACTGGAGGTCCCGTAGATGCGTTTAACGAACTTTTTCGGCGATGTAGGTCGCGAAATGAAAAAAGTAAGTTGGCCTAAAAAAGATGAATTACTCCGTTCAACAGCGACTGTTATCGCTACAGTTGTCTTCTTTGCGATTTTCTTCGCAGTGGTTGATATGGGCATTTCTTCTTTAATTCGGTTAATTCTTGGTTAATTCTTGAATAAGAAGCACTTATCCATGATATAATGTTATTTATAAGAACTGTGTAAAAGCCCGGTGAACGGGTTTTTTCATTTGCGCAAAAAAATGTACGTCAGGGAGGGAAGGACGCTCGTCCTAAATGAATGGAAAAAAGTTGGTATGTTGTCCATACTTATTCTGGATATGAAAATAAAGTAAAAGCAAACCTAGAGAAACGTGTAGAATCAATGGGTATGCAAGATAAAATTTTCCGTGTTGTTGTCCCGGAAGAAGTAGAAGTAGAAATGAAAAACGGTAAAGAGAAATTAATGAAAAGAAAAGTGTTCCCAGGTTATGTATTAGTAGAATTAATCATGACTGATGACTCTTGGTATGTTGTACGTAACACGCCAGGTGTAACTGGGTTCGTTGGTTCTTCTGGTTCTGGATCTAAACCATCACCTCTATTAGAAGAGGAAGTTGTTACCATTATGAAGCATATGGGAATGGACAACGAAGTGGTTGATTTCGACTTTGAACTTCATGAGACAGTGCGTGTAAATGAGGGGCCATTCGCAGATTATACAGGTGCTATTGAAGAAATTGATGTGGAGAAGAAAAAGGTTAGCGTGCTTGTGGACATGTTCGGTCGCGAGACTCCAGTTGAGCTTGACTTCCATCAAATTGAAAAATTATAAAATGAAACTTGAAATGAATTGTAAAAAGTGATAATATCTTTTAAGTCAGTACGTCTTCGTTATCGGAGACGTTTTTTGAAAGATTTTATCCTTACAGATAAAATATGACGTGGGAGGGCAAATCACTGTCCAATTGACCACATCACGGACTTAAGGAGGTGTGTCTCGTGGCTAAAAAGGTAATTAAAATGGTAAAGCTTCAAATTCCTGCAGGTAAAGCTAACCCAGCTCCACCAGTTGGTCCAGCATTAGGACAAGCAGGTGTTAACATCATGGGCTTCTGTAAAGAGTTTAACGCTCGTACAGCTGATCAAGCTGGTCTTATCATCCCTGTTGAAATTACGGTATTTGAGGACCGTTCATTCACTTTCATTACTAAAACTCCTCCTGCTGCTGTTCTTCTTAAGAAAGTAGCTGGTATTGAGTCTGGTTCTGGTGAACCAAACCGTAATAAAGTGGCAACTGTTAAGCGTGATAAAGTACGCGAAATCGCTGAAACTAAAATGCCTGACCTAAACGCTGCTAGCGTAGAAGCTGCAATGCGTATGGTTGAAGGTACTGCACGCAGTATGGGCATCGTTATCGAAGACTAATTCGATTTGTTTTTTTAAAAAGGTTGCGGGTCTGGAATTCCAATTCGCAACCTTTATTATCGTAAATGATTATCGTTTTTAAATAAATGGATGGCGCGCATCCTCAGGTTATACCTGAAAATAAGCGTAAACGTGGGAGGTTATTCCGCTAAAACCACATTCGAGGAGGAAATAAAAATGGCTAAAAGAGGTAAAAAGTACGTAGAAGCTGCAAAGCTTGTTGATCGTGCAACTGCTTACTCTGCAACAGAAGCAGTAGAATTAGTAAAGAAAACAAACACAGCTAAATTTGATGCGACTGTAGAAGTTGCATTCCGTTTAGGTGTTGACCCTAAGAAAGCTGACCAACAAATCCGTGGTGCAGTTGTTCTTCCACACGGTACTGGTAAAGTACAACGTGTATTAGTATTCGCTAAAGGTGAAAAGGCTAAAGAAGCTGAAGCTGCTGGAGCTGACTTCGTAGGCGATGCTGATTACATCGGTAAAATCCAACAAGGTTGGTTCGATTTCGATGTAGTAGTAGCAACTCCTGACATGATGGGTGAAGTTGGTAAACTTGGCCGCGTATTAGGACCTAAAGGTTTAATGCCAAACCCTAAAACTGGAACAGTTACTTTCGATGTAACTAAAGCTGTTAACGAAATCAAAGCTGGTAAAGTTGAATACCGCGTTGATAAAGCTGGTAACATCCACGTTCCAATCGGTAAAGTATCTTTCGAAGATGCTAAATTAGTAGAAAACTTCAGCACAATCGCTGACACTTTACAAAAAGTTAAGCCAGCTGCTGCAAAAGGTACTTACATGAAGAACGTAACAGTTGCTTCTACAATGGGACCTGGCGTACGTGTAGACGTTTCTACATTAGCGTAAATTTTGGAAGTTGACTTCATAAAGAAGTTTTTATATAATCATTTATGTTGTGAATTTAATTAGTGTACCGTAGACAGTAGGTGTCAATAGACTTAATTTCCTACCTAGGTGTTAATATACGAAACGGAATTTTTTTCTGTGACTATATGCCTCCATGTCTACAAGTTGGGCATGGAGGTTTTTAGTGCACTTTCGGTACATCTTCTATATAATCTACAGGAGGTGTAATAACATGAGCAAAGTAATCGAAACTAAACAACAAGTTGTAACTGAAATCGCGGACAAACTTCGCGCTAGTAAATCTACAATTGTTGTTGACTACCGTGGTTTAACGGTTTCTGAAGCAACAGAATTACGTAAGCAATTACGTGAAGCTGGCGTTGAGTTCAAAGTTTACAAAAACTCTCTAACTCGTCGTGCTGCAGAGTCTGCTGAAATGGCTGAGTTAAATGAATTCTTAACAGGACCAAACGCAATCGCGTTCAGTAACGAGGATGTAGTTGCTCCTGCGAAAGTATTAAACGACTTCGCTAAAGATCATGAAGCTTTAGAAATTAAAGCGGGCGTAATCGAAGGTAAACTTGTAACACTTGATGAGGTTAAAGCTATCGCTACTCTTCCATCACGTGAAGGCTTACTTTCTATGCTTCTTAGCGTTCTTCAAGCTCCAATCCGTAACCTTGCACTTGCTACTAAAGCAGTTGCAGAACAAAAGGAAGAGCAAGGCGCTTAATTTTTTAAAAGATAATTACGTATTATCGATAAAACAATACAAACCTATTTAAGGGAGGATATTTACAATGACTAAAGAACAAATCATTGAAGCAGTTAAATCTATGACTGTATTAGAACTTAACGACTTAGTAAAAGCTATCGAGGAAGAATTCGGCGTAACTGCTGCTGCTCCTGTAGCTGTTGCTGGTGGCGCTGGAGAAGCTGCTGCTGAGAAAACTGAATTTGATGTGGAACTAACTAGCGCTGGTGCACAAAAAATCAAAGTTATCAAAGTTGTTCGTGAAATCACTGGTCTTGGCTTAAAAGAAGCTAAAGAATTAGTTGACAACACTCCAAAAGTAATCAAAGAAGCTGCTGCTAAAGAAGAAGCTGAAGAAATCAAAGCTAAACTTGAAGAAGTTGGCGCTGCTGTAGAAGTTAAGTAATTAACTTTTGATGCTTTAAAAAAAGCTCGCTCTCATGCGAGCTTTTTTTTTAACTGTAAAGAAAAGAGGTGGCCATATGGCAGACCATTATTTTTCTAACGACCCTTCTAGTAAAAGTGATCGTAAGCGATGGGAATTTACGCTTCGTGGATCTCAATTTACTTTCTTATCTGACCGTGGGGTGTTCTCGAAAAACGAAGTGGACTTTGGTTCTCGTCTTTTAATTGAAGCGTTTCAAGTGCCGGATATTAAAGGTGATATATTAGACGTAGGTTGTGGATATGGACCAATTGGTTTATCGTTGGCGAAAGAGTTTCAAGACCGTAAAGTTCACATGGTGGATGTGAATGAAAGGGCGCTTGAGCTTGCGAAAGAAAATGCCGCTAACAATAGAATTGGAAATGTACACATTTTTCAAAGTAGCGTCTATGAAAATGTAGATGGTATGTATGCTGCTATTCTATCTAATCCTCCAATTCGTGCAGGTAAAGATATCGTGCATGAGATTTTAGAGAAGGCTGTAGAGTATTTAGTTCCAGGTGGAGAGTTGTGGATTGTTATTCAAAAGAAGCAAGGTGCGCCATCTGCACTGAAGAAATTAGAAGAAGTATTTTCTGAAGTCGAAGTTGTAGAAAAGAAAAAAGGATATTATATCATAAAATCAAAAAAACGTTGACGGTTATTTTTGGCTATGTTAACATTATACAATGCCAATATATGATTTTCTGCGTTGAGAAAGATGTATATTTTTGTTTCTCTTGGAAAAGATAGTAAAATCAGCAGATTATGAAACAGAATGATGGTTTTCTTATAGAAGCCATTTTTCTTTTTTGAGCAGGTAGAAAGACTCAACGTATTTATCTTTAAGAGAAAAAGACTACGCTAATAGCAGTAGTTGTATTTATTTGTGATTTTGCACAAATTTTTTTGTGCATTTATAATACTCATGATTTGAGGGGTGAAGCAGTTGACAGGTCAACTAGTTCAATACGGACGCCACCGCCAACGAAGAAGTTATGCCCGTATTAGTGAAGTATTAGAGTTACCAAATCTTATCGAAATTCAAACCTCTTCTTATCAGTGGTTTCTTGATGAGGGTTTGCGAGAAATGTTCCAAGACATTTCTCCGATTGAAGACTTTACGGGAAATCTATCGCTTGAATTTATCGACTACAGCTTAGGTGAACCTAAATACTCTGTAGACGAATGCAAAGAGCGTGATGTGACGTATGCAGCACCACTTCGTGTAAAAGTGCGTCTAATCAACAAGGAAACTGGTGAAGTAAAAGAACAAGATGTGTTCATGGGAGATTTCCCACTCATGACAGAGACTGGAACATTCGTAATTAACGGTGCAGAACGTGTTATCGTTTCCCAGTTAGTTCGCTCTCCAAGCGTATACTATAGTGGCAAAGTGGATAAAAACGGAAAACGTGGTTTTACTGCTACTGTAATTCCAAACCGCGGAGCTTGGTTAGAGTATGAGACAGATGCTAAGGATGTTGTATATGTGCGTATTGACCGTACGCGTAAACTTCCTGTAACTGTTTTGTTACGCGCATTAGGGTTTGGCTCTGATCAAGAAATCACCGAGCTTTTAGGTGATAACGAATACTTAAGCAACACATTAGAAAAAGACAACACAGATAGCACAGAAAAAGCATTGCTTGAAATTTATGAGCGTCTACGTCCTGGTGAACCACCAACAGTAGAAAATGCTAAGAGCTTACTTGTGTCTCGTTTCTTCGATCCGAAGCGCTACGATTTAGCAAATGTAGGTCGCTATAAGATCAACAAGAAGTTACACATTAAAAACAGATTGTTTAACCAACGCTTAGCTGAAACATTAGTGGATCCAGAAACTGGTGAAATTTTAGCGGCAGAAGGCACAATCTTAGATCGTCGTACACTTGATCGCATTTTACCTTACTTAGAGAAAAACATTGGATTCAAAACAGCGAAACCAATGGGTGGAGTGGTAGAAGGCGATGTTGAGCTGCAATCTATTAAGATTTATGCTCCTGAGTCAGAAGGCGAACGCGTAATTAATGTAATTGGTAATGCAAACATTACTCGTGATGTAAAACACATCACACCAGGTGATATCCTTGCTTCTATCAGTTACTTCTTCAACCTACTATACAAAGTAGGGGATACAGATGATATCGACCATTTAGGAAATCGTCGTCTGCGTTCTGTTGGAGAACTATTACAAAATCAATTCCGTATCGGTCTTTCTCGTATGGAACGTGTTGTTCGTGAGAGAATGTCGATCCAGGATACAAATGCAATTACACCACAGGCACTAATTAACATTCGTCCTGTTATTGCATCTATTAAAGAGTTCTTCGGAAGTTCTCAGTTATCTCAGTTCATGGACCAAACAAACCCATTAGCAGAGTTAACTCACAAACGAAGACTATCTGCATTAGGACCGGGTGGTTTAACGCGTGAGCGCGCAGGCTTTGAAGTGCGTGACGTTCACTACTCTCACTATGGTCGTATGTGTCCGATTGAAACACCAGAGGGACCAAACATCGGTTTGATTAACTCATTATCATCGTTCGCGAAAGTAAATGAGTTTGGTTTCATTGAAACGCCATACCGTCGTGTTGATCCAGAAACTGGTCTTGTAACAGGGCAGGTTGATTACTTAACTGCAGATGAAGAAGATAATTATGTTGTAGCCCAAGCGAATATGAAATTATCTGAAGAAGGAGAATTCCTTAGCGAAGATATCGTAGCTCGTTTCCGTGGTGAAAACATTGTCACAAATAAAGAACGCATCGACTACATGGATGTATCTCCAAAGCAAGTAGTGTCGGCAGCGACAGCTTGTATTCCGTTCTTAGAAAACGATGACTCTAACCGCGCACTTATGGGAGCGAACATGCAACGTCAGGCGGTTCCGTTAATGAATCCGGAATCTCCGATTGTAGGTACAGGTATGGAGTACGTATCAGCAAAAGACTCAGGTGCTGCAGTAATCTGTAAACATCCTGGTGTTGTTGAACGCGTAGAAGCACGTGAAGTTTGGGTACGTCGTTATGTAGAAGTTGACGGTCAAACAGTAAAAGGCGACTTAGATCGCTACAAAATGCAAAAATTCATTCGTTCTAACCAAGGAACTTGCTACAACCAACGTCCAATCGTAAGTGTTGGAAATGAAGTTGTAAAAGGTGAAATCCTTGCGGATGGTCCTTCTATGGAATTAGGTGAACTAGCACTTGGACGTAACGTGCTTGTTGGCTTCATGACTTGGGACGGTTATAACTACGAGGATGCGATCATTATGAGTGAGCGCCTTGTAAAAGATGATGTGTACACTTCTATTCATATTGAAGAATATGAGTCAGAAGCTCGTGATACGAAGCTTGGACCAGAAGAAATTACACGTGACATTCCAAACGTTGGGGAAGATGCGTTACGCAACCTTGACGAGCGCGGTATCATTCGCGTTGGTGCGGAAGTAAAAGATGGAGATTTACTTGTTGGTAAAGTAACACCAAAAGGTGTAACAGAATTAACAGCTGAAGAACGTCTATTACATGCTATCTTTGGAGAAAAAGCACGTGAAGTACGTGATACATCACTACGTGTACCACACGGTGGTGGCGGTATTATCTTAGACGTAAAAGTATTCAACCGTGAAGATGGCGATGAATTGCCACCAGGCGTGAATCAACTTGTACGTGCATATATCGTTCAAAAACGTAAAATCTCTGAAGGTGACAAAATGGCCGGACGTCACGGTAACAAAGGTGTTATCTCTCGTATTTTACCAGAAGAAGATATGCCTTACTTGCCAGACGGTACGCCAATCGATATCATGTTAAACCCATTAGGGGTACCATCTCGTATGAATATCGGTCAGGTATTAGAGCTTCATCTTGGTATGGCAGCAAGATACCTTGGTATTCACATTGCAACACCAGTATTCGATGGTGCTCGTGAGGAAGATGTTTGGGGTACGATTGAAGAAGCTGGTATGGCAAATGACGCGAAAACAATCCTGTATGACGGACGTACTGGTGAACCATTCGATAACCGCGTATCTGTTGGTGTCATGTATATGATCAAACTTGCGCACATGGTTGACGATAAACTTCATGCTCGTTCTACTGGACCATACTCACTTGTAACGCAGCAGCCTCTTGGAGGTAAAGCTCAGTTCGGTGGACAGCGTTTCGGTGAGATGGAGGTTTGGGCACTTGAAGCTTACGGTGCTGCTTATACTCTTCAAGAAATCTTAACAGTGAAGTCTGATGATGTTGTTGGACGTGTTAAGACGTACGAAGCAATTGTTAAAGGCGAAAATGTTCCAGAACCAGGCGTTCCTGAATCATTCAAAGTATTGATTAAAGAGCTGCAAAGTTTAGGTATGGACGTTAAAATGATGTCTAGCGACGATACAGAAATTGAAATGCGTGATACGGAAGATGACGATGATCATCAATCAGCAGATAAATTGAATGTCGAAGTTGAGACAACTAAGGAATAATTGGGATAACCTGTAGACTAAAAGGGAGGTAGGCCCCTTGATAGATGTAAATAACTTTGAATATATGAAGATTGGACTTGCTTCACCTGACAAGATTCGTTCTTGGTCATACGGTGAAGTTAAGAAACCAGAAACAATTAACTATCGTACGTTAAAGCCTGAAAAAGACGGCTTGTTCTGTGAGCGTATTTTCGGACCACAAAAGGACTGGGAATGTCATTGCGGAAAATACAAACGTGTACGTTATAAAGGTGTAGTTTGTGATCGATGTGGCGTTGAAGTAACGCGTGCAAAAGTACGTCGTGAGCGTATGGGTCATATCGAATTAGCTGCTCCTGTATCTCATATTTGGTATTTCAAAGGTATCCCGAGCCGCATGGGACTTGTCTTAGACATGTCCCCTCGCGCGCTTGAAGAAGTAATTTATTTCGCTTCTTATGTAGTAACAGAAAGTGGAGATACACCACTTGATAAGAAGCAATTACTTTCTGAAAAAGAATACCGTGCATATCGTGATCGATATGGTAGCACATTCCAAGCTGCTATGGGTGCAGAAGCGATTAAAAAGCTATTACAAGACATCGATTTAGATAAAGAAGTAGACTTCTTAAAAGAAGAATTAAAAACAGCACAAGGACAACGCCGTACTCGTGCTATTAAACGTCTAGAAGTATTAGAAGCATTCCGTAACTCTGGAAATGAGCCATCTTGGATGATCTTAGATGTTCTACCAGTAATCCCACCAGAACTACGCCCAATGGTACAGTTAGATGGTGGACGTTTTGCTACTTCTGACTTAAACGACTTATACCGTCGTGTAATTAACCGTAACAACCGTTTAAAACGTCTATTGGACTTAGGTGCACCAAGCATCATCGTTCAAAACGAAAAACGTATGTTACAAGAAGCTGTAGACGCATTAATCGATAATGGCCGTCGTGGCCGTCCAGTAACTGGACCAGGTAACCGTCCATTAAAATCACTATCTCACATGCTTAAAGGTAAACAAGGACGTTTCCGTCAAAACTTATTAGGTAAACGTGTTGACTACTCTGGCCGTTCTGTAATCGTTGTAGGACCGAACTTAAAGATGTATCAATGTGGCTTACCGAAAGAAATGGCGCTTGAACTGTTCAAGCCTTTCGTAATGAAAGAGTTAGTTGAAAAAGGATTAGCACACAACATTAAGAGTGCGAAACGTAAAATCGAGCGTGTACAACCTGAAGTTTGGGACGTTTTAGAATCTGTGATTAAAGAACATCCAGTACTTCTAAACCGCGCACCAACACTTCACCGTCTTGGTATCCAGGCGTTTGAACCTACATTAGTAGAAGGTCGCGCAATCCGTCTTCACCCACTTGTATGTACTGCATACAACGCGGACTTTGACGGTGACCAAATGGCAGTTCACGTTCCGTTATCATCAGAGGCACAAGCAGAAGCTCGTATTCTTATGTTAGCGGCACAAAACATCTTGAATCCAAAAGACGGAAAACCAGTTGTTACTCCATCTCAGGATATGGTATTAGGTAACTACTACTTAACACTTGAGCGTGAGGGTGCAATCGGTGAAGGTATGGTCTTCAAAGATGCAAACGAAGCAATACTTGCATACCAAAATGGATATGTACATCTGCACACACGTGTGGCAGTTGCTGCAAGTTCAGTAAATAATGTAACGTTTACTGAAGAGCAAAAGGGTAAGCTTCTATTAACAACAGTTGGTAAATTAATATTTAACGAAATCTTACCAGAGTCGTTCCCTTATATTAATGAACCAACAAACTCAAACCTTGAAAAAGAAACACCAGCGGAATATTTCGTTGAAAAAGGTGCGAACATTAAAGAAATTATTGCTAGTCGCGAAGAAGTGGCGCCATTCAGTAAGAAAATCCTTGGTAATATCATTGCGGAAGTGTTTAAACGTTTCAAAATTACAGAAACGTCTCGCATGCTTGACCGTATGAAAAACTTAGGATTCAAATACTCTACAAAAGCTGGTATTACAGTTGGGGTATCTGACATTCTTGTATTAGGCGAAAAAGATGAAATTCTCCACGAAGCGCAAGCAAAAGTGGATAATGTAATTAAACAATTCCGTCGCGGTTTAATCACGGAAGAAGAACGTTACGATCGCGTTATCTCTATTTGGAGTAATGCAAAAGATGTTATTCAAGGAAAACTGATGAAGTCCCTGAATAAACGCAACCCAATCTTCATGATGAGTGATTCCGGTGCCCGTGGTAACGCATCGAACTTTACTCAGCTTGCTGGTATGCGTGGTCTGATGGCCAATCCATCTGGTCGTATCATCGAACTTCCAATCAAATCAAGTTTCCGTGAAGGTTTAACAGTACTTGAGTACTTCATCTCTACGCATGGTGCGCGTAAAGGTCTTGCCGATACAGCACTGAAAACTGCCGATTCTGGTTACTTAACACGTCGTCTTGTTGACGTTGCACAAGATGTAATTGTTCGTGAAGATGATTGTGGAACAGATCGCGGTTTATTAATTGGTGCGATTAAAGAGGGTAATGAAGTTATCGAGTCATTATATGATCGTCTTGTTGGACGTTTTGCACGAAAAACTGTAAAACATCCTGAAACAGGTGAAGTATTAGTTGCTGAAAATCAATTAATTACTGAAGATATCGCTCATATCGTTGAAAACTCGGGTGTTGAAACTGTAAACATTCGTTCAGCGTTCACGTGTAACACTCGCCACGGTGTATGTAAGAAGTGTTACGGTCGTAACTTAGCAACTGGAACAGACGTAGAAGTAGGAGAAGCGGTAGGTATTATCGCAGCTCAATCTATCGGTGAGCCAGGTACACAGTTAACGATGCGTACATTCCATACAGGTGGGGTTGCCGGAGATGATATCACACAAGGTTTACCTCGTATCCAAGAGATCTTCGAAGCTCGTAATCCGAAAGGTCAGGCAGTTATCAGTGAAATCGACGGTGTTATCGCAGCGATCAACGATGTTAAAGATCGCCAGGAAGTAGTAGTACAAGGTGAAGTTGAAGCTCGTACGTATGCTATTCCTTACGGTGCTCGTCTGAAAGTAATTCCAGGACAGCAAATTAGCCACGGTAAAGAGTTAACAGAAGGTTCTATTGATCCGAAAGAATTATTAAAAGTAACGGACATTACGGCAGTTCAAGAATACTTATTACGTGAAGTTCAAAAAGTATACCGTATGCAAGGGGTAGAAATTGGTGACAAACACGTAGAAGTAATGGTACGCCAAATGTTACGTAAAGTTCGTGTGAGTGATGCGGGTGAAACAGATGTATTACCAGGAACATTACTAGATATCCATCAGTTTACTGATGCGAATGCGAAGGTGTTACTGCAAGGTAAACAACCAGCAACAGCTAGACCTGTTCTACTTGGTATTACAAAAGCTTCACTTGAAACAGATTCATTCTTATCTGCAGCATCGTTCCAAGAAACAACTCGTGTCTTAACTGATGCAGCAATTAAGGGTAAACGCGATGAGCTTCTAGGATTGAAAGAAAATGTTATTATCGGTAAGCTTGTTCCAGCAGGAACAGGTATGAATCGTTATCGCAAAGTGGATCTTGTAAAAACAACACAAGATGACATGAATGTAGAAAACGATGAAGTTTATGTGGAACAGTAAAATTTTCCGTCGTAAATTTTGTATAAAAACAGTTAATCCTAGTTGACATTGTATGAGTCAAAATGTTACTATAAGCAAGGTTGCTCCTGAACGATGCTTTGGAGGATATTTATATGTCTTATCAAAAAGTGTCAAATGCTGAAAATGTAGTCGTTGGTCATAAACGCACATTGGAGGCAATCAAAAATGGTATAGTTAAAGAAGTTGTCATTGCGGAAGATGCTGATATGCGGTTAACCCATATTATCATTCGTACTGCATTGCAACATAACATACCCATAACCAAAGTTGAATCAGTTCGTGAACTTGGAAAAGTTTCGGGGATTCAAGTGGGAGCTTCAGCAATAGGAATAATAAGTTAAAACTGTTTTTGTGAGGAGAGAGCATTTGCTCTCCCTTGCAAAAACTTTGTTTTCAACTAATAATGAACCACCTGGATATGTGGTCATACAAACATGCGAAGGGAGGATAATCAAATGCCTACTATTAACCAATTAGTGAGAAATGGTCGTACTGATAAAGTATGGAAATCTAAATCACCTGCGTTAAACAAAGGGTTCAACTCTTTAAAGAAAAAATCAACTGATATCTCTGCACCTCAAAAACGTGGTGTATGTACTCGTGTTGGTACAATGACTCCAAAGAAACCTAACTCAGCGTTACGTAAATACGCTCGTGTACGTTTAACAAACGGTATCGAGGTTACAGCTTACATCCCAGGTATCGGTCATAACCTACAAGAGCATAGCGTAGTATTAATTCGCGGTGGTCGTGTAAAGGATTTACCGGGGGTACGTTACCACATCGTTCGTGGTGCGCTTGACACAGCTGGTGTTGACAAACGTATGCAAGGACGTTCTAAATATGGTACTAAGAGACCAAAACCTGCTAAAAAATAATAACTTTAAAATGAAAGGAGGAACTCAATATGCCTCGTAAAGGACCTGTTGCGAAACGTGACGTGTTACCAGATCCAATGTACAATTCGAAGCTAGTAACACGCCTTATCAACAAAATGATGGTTGACGGTAAAAAAGGTAAATCTCAAACAATTCTTTATAATGCGTTCGATATCGTAAACGAACGTACTGGTAAAGAGCCAATGGAAGTATTCGAGCAAGCTCTTAAGAACATTATGCCTGTTCTTGAAGTACGCGCTCGTCGTGTTGGTGGTGCTAACTACCAAGTTCCAGTTGAGGTTCGTCCAGAACGCCGTACAACTTTAGGTCTTCGTTGGTTAGTAAACTACGCTCGTCTTCGTGGTGAAAAAACTATGGAAGAGCGTCTTGCTAACGAAATCTTAGATGCAGCTAACAACGCTGGTGCATCAGTTAAGAAACGTGAAGACACTCATAAAATGGCAGAAGCTAACAAAGCATTTGCTCATTACCGTTGGTAGGATTCAACGTAAAATAAATGTAAGCATAAACCGCTTTATTTGTCGCTTATGGAAGTGTGGAGAGGGAGAATGCCTCTCCCTTTCGTTGGGCGCTCGTTTTACATAATGAGGGTACTGGACATACTGACATGTGTAACAATATAAAGTGGCTTTTTTGCTACTTAAAATAAAAAATCCAATCCATATATGGAAGGAGCAAGACACCAAATGGCAAGAGAGTTCTCTTTAGAAAACACTCGTAATATTGGTATCATGGCTCACATCGATGCTGGTAAAACAACAGCAACTGAGCGTATTCTGTATTACACAGGACGTATTCATAAAATCGGTGAAACTCACGAAGGTGCATCTCAGATGGACTGGATGGAGCAAGAGCAAGAGCGTGGTATCACAATTACTTCTGCTGCAACTACAGCACAATGGAAAGGTCACCGTGTAAACATCATTGACACTCCAGGTCACGTAGACTTCACAGTAGAAGTAGAACGTTCTTTACGCGTACTTGATGGCGCGGTAGCAGTACTTGATGCACAATCTGGTGTAGAACCACAAACAGAAACTGTTTGGCGTCAGGCTACTACTTACGGCGTACCTCGTATCGTATTCGTTAACAAAATGGATAAAATTGGTGCAGATTTCTTATACTCTGTAGGAACAATCCACGATCGTTTACAAGCAAACGCACACCCAATTCAGTTGCCAATCGGTGCTGAAGATGAGTTCAATGGTATCATTGACCTTGTTGAAGAATGTGCTTACATGTACGGTAACGATTTAGGAACAGACATTCAACGTGTTGAAATTCCTGAAGAGCACAAAGAATTAGCTGAAGAATACCGTGGAAAGCTTATTGAAGCGGTAGCTGAGCTTGATGAAGAAATGATGATGAAGTACCTAGAAGGTGAAGAAATCACTGTAGAAGAG
The DNA here is from genome assembly GCF_007678085.1 of Bacillus cereus. Classification (GTDB taxonomy): domain Bacteria; phylum Bacillota; class Bacilli; order Bacillales; family Bacillaceae_G; genus Bacillus_A; species Bacillus_A cereus_BE. The sequence goes on from NZ_VEDW01000009.1 coordinate 30,778, forward strand.
CTTAAAGCTGGTATCCGTAAGGCTACAACTTCTGTAGAATTCTTCCCAGTAATCTGTGGTTCTGCATTCAAAAACAAAGGTGTTCAAATTCTGTTAGACGCAGTTATCGACTACCTACCATCTCCATTAGACGTACCAGCTATTAAAGGTACTCTTCCGGATACAGATGAAGAAGTAGAACGTAAGTCTAGCGATGAAGAACCATTCGCAGCTTTAGCATTCAAAATCATGACTGACCCTTATGTTGGTAAGTTAACGTTCTTCCGTGTGTACTCTGGTGTGTTAAACTCTGGATCATACGTGAAAAACTCAACTAAAGGTAAGCGTGAGCGTGTAGGTCGTATCCTACAAATGCACGCTAACAGCCGTGAAGAGATCTCAACAGTTTACGCTGGTGATATCGCTGCTGCTGTAGGTTTAAAAGATACTACTACTGGTGATACTCTTTGTGACGAGAAGAGCCTTGTTATCCTTGAGTCTATGGAATTCCCAGAGCCAGTTATCTCTGTAGCTATCGAACCAAAATCAAAAGCTGACCAAGATAAAATGGGTACAGCATTATCTAAGCTTTCTGAAGAAGATCCAACATTCCGTGCTCACACTGACCAAGAAACTGGCCAAACAATCATCGCTGGTATGGGTGAACTTCACCTTGATATCATCGTTGACCGTATGCGCCGTGAATTCAAAGTTGAAGCAAACGTTGGTGCTCCTCAGGTAGCATACCGTGAGACTTTCCGCGCTGCTGCGAAAGTTGAAGGTAAGTTCGCTCGTCAATCTGGTGGACGTGGACAATTCGGTCACGTTTGGATTGAGTTCGAACCTAACGAAGAAGGTAAAGGATTCGAATTCGAAAACAAGATCGTCGGTGGTGTAGTTCCTCGTGAATACATCCCAGCTGTTGGAGCAGGTCTTGAAGATGCACTTAAAAATGGTGTACTAGCTGGTTATCCACTAGTTGACATTAAAGCTGCATTAGTTGACGGATCTTACCATGATGTCGATTCATCTGAGATGGCGTTCAAAATCGCTGCATCTATGGCACTTAAAGCTGCGGTTTCTAAATGTAGCCCAGTAATTCTTGAGCCAATGATGAAAGTTGAAGTTGTAATTCCTGAAGAGTACATGGGTGACATTATGGGTGACGTAACATCTCGTCGTGGACGTGTAGAAGGTATGGAAGCTCGCGGTAACGCTCAAGTTGTTCGCGCTATGGTTCCACTTTCTGAAATGTTCGGTTATGCAACGTCATTACGTTCTAACACTCAAGGACGCGGAACATTCTCTATGGTGTTTGACCACTATGAAGAAGTACCAAAGTCTGTTTCTGAAGAAATTATCAAAAAAAATAAAGGTGAATAATTGATTTTTATCGATTCTTCACGTATAACTACTTATGTAAGCTTAGAAAGTGGGGCGCAAGTTTCACTTTCTAGCCTAAATATAAAATAACCTATATAAACTAAGGAGGAATTTAGAATGGCTAAAGCTAAATTCGAACGTTCTAAACCCCATGTTAACATCGGTACAATCGGCCACGTTGACCATGGTAAAACTACATTAACTGCTGCGATCACTACAGTTCTTGCAAAAGCTGGTGGTGCTGAAGCACGCGGATACGATCAAATCGATGCTGCTCCAGAAGAAAGAGAGCGCGGTATCACAATCTCAACTGCACACGTTGAGTACGAAACTGAAACTCGTCACTATGCACACGTTGACTGCCCAGGTCACGCTGACTATGTTAAAAACATGATCACTGGTGCTGCTCAAATGGACGGCGGTATCTTAGTAGTATCTGCTGCTGATGGCCCAATGCCTCAAACACGTGAGCACATCCTTCTTTCTCGTCAAGTAGGTGTTCCTTACATCGTTGTATTCTTAAACAAATGCGACATGGTAGACGACGAAGAATTATTAGAATTAGTAGAAATGGAAGTTCGCGACCTATTATCTGAATACGGATTCCCAGGCGACGACATTCCTGTAATCAAAGGTTCTGCTCTTAAAGCTCTTCAAGGAGAAGCTGATTGGGAAGCAAAAATCATTGAATTAATGGCTGAAGTTGATGCTTACATCCCAACTCCAGAACGTGAAACTGACAAACCATTCTTAATGCCTGTAGAGGATGTATTCTCTATCACAGGTCGTGGTACAGTTGCTACTGGTCGTGTTGAGCGCGGTATCGTTAAAGTTGGTGACGTAGTAGAAATCATCGGTCTTGCTGAAGAAAATGCTTCTACAACTGTAACTGGTGTAGAGATGTTCCGTAAACTTCTTGACCAAGCTCAAGCTGGAGACAACATCGGTGCTTTACTTCGTGGGGTTGCTCGTGAAGACATCCAACGTGGACAAGTACTTGCAAAAAGCGGTTCTGTAAAAGCTCACGCTAAATTCAAAGCTGAAGTTTTCGTATTATCTAAAGAAGAAGGTGGACGTCACACTCCATTCTTCGCTAACTACCGTCCTCAGTTCTACTTCCGTACAACTGACGTAACTGGTATCATCCAATTACCAGAAGGTACTGAAATGGTAATGCCTGGTGACAACATCGAAATGACTATCGAACTTATCGCTCCAATCGCTATCGAAGAGGGAACTAAATTCTCTATTCGTGAAGGTGGACGTACAGTAGGTTACGGTGTAGTTGCTACTATCGTTGCTGAGTAATCTTTAAATAGATTATTAAAAACTCAAGGGATTCTCCCTTGAGTTTTTTTTATTGCTTATTAATATAGAAGAAAGAGGCGTGTTTTCTATTTTTGAATGAGTTTCTTCTATAGTATATAAAACAAGAAGTAACATCCAAAAACTGTAAGTCGAATAAGAACAGATGAAAACTTGAAATTCTTTAAAGTGCCATGTATAATAGCAAAAGTAGAGAAAAGCAGATGCAAACAAAAAGATGCTTGCATCTAGACGAATAACATTGTATAATAGACAATGTTGGTCTTTGACTGCGATGAAGTGGAAGGTTGCTGACACACCCGGCCGCTTTGCCATGGCATGGTGTGGGGAAATTTCCATGGAGAAGGTCTATTTTAGAAATAGGCGAACGAAGGAGGGAAAATAATGGCAAAAGAAAAAATTCGTATCCGTTTAAAAGCTTACGATCACCGTATTCTTGATCAGTCAGCTGAGAAAATTGTAGAAACAGCTAAGCGTTCTGGGGCAACAGTTTCTGGTCCGATCCCATTACCAACTGAAAAGACTGTTTACACAATTCTTCGTGCTGTTCATAAGTACAAAGATTCTCGTGAGCAATTCGAAATGCGCACGCACAAACGTCTAATCGACATCGTGAGTCCTACTCCACAAACAGTAGATTCATTAATGCGTTTAGACTTACCATCTGGTGTAGATATCGAAATCAAACTATAATTTATATAACTTAAAAATGTAGGAGGTGTAACTCATGACCAAAGGAATCTTAGGAAGAAAGATCGGTATGACTCAAGTATTTGCTGAGAACGGTGAGTTAATCCCAGTAACAGTTATCGCTGCTAATCCAAACGTTGTTCTTCAAAAGAAAACAACTGAAACTGATGGCTACAATGCAATCCAGTTAGGATTTGAAGATAAACGTGAAAAGTTAACTAACAAACCTGAACAAGGCCACACTGCTAAAGCATCTACAACTCCTAAGCGCTTCATTCGCGAAATCCGCGATGCAGACGTGGACGGATTAGAGGTTGGTCAAGAGCTAAAAGTTGACGTATTCGCTGCAGGTGAAATCGTTGATGTAACAGGAATTTCTAAAGGTAAAGGTTTCCAAGGTGTTATCAAACGCCACGGACAATCTCGCGGACCTATGTCTCATGGTTCTCGTTATCACCGTCGTCCAGGTTCAATGGGCCCAGTTGCTCCGAACCGTGTATTCAAAGGCAAAAAACTTGCTGGACGTATGGGTGGAGACCAAGTTACTATCCAAAACTTAGAAATCGTTCAAGTTGACACTGAGCGCAACTTATTACTAGTAAAAGGTAACGTTCCAGGTGCTAAGAAATCTCTTGTAGTTGTTCAAGGCGCTGTGAAGGTTAGCAAATAATTCACAATAGGAAGGAGGAATTCCAATGCCAAAAGTTACTGTATATAACCAAACTGGTTCACAGGTTGGTGAAATCGAATTAGCTGAAGCTATTTTCGGTATCGAACCAAATGAAGCTGTACTTTTCGAAGCTGTAATGATGCAACGTGCATCTTTACGTCAAGGTACACACAAAGTAAAAACTCGCTCTGAAGTTCGCGGTGGTGGTCGTAAACCATGGCGTCAAAAAGGAACTGGACGTGCTCGTCAAGGGTCTATCCGCTCTCCTCAATGGCGTGGTGGTGGTACGGTATTCGGACCTACACCAAGAAGCTATGCGTACAAACTTCCTAAGAAAGTTCGTCGTTTAGCAATCAAATCTGCATTAGCTACTAAAGTAGTTGAGAACAACATTGTAGTTCTTGAAGACCTAGTGTTAAATGCACCAAAAACAAAAGACATGCTAGCAGTACTTAAAGGATTAACTGTTGAGAAGAAAGCTCTTATCGTAACTGCTGATGCAAACGAATCTGTAGAGTTATCTGCTCGCAATATCCCTGGAGTAACAGTAATCACTGCTGATGGCGTAAACGTTTTAGACGTGCTTCATCATGATAAGCTAATCATGACAAAAGCGGCAGTGGAAAAAGTAGAGGAGGTGCTTGCATAATGAGAGATCCTCGTGATATCATTAAGCGCCCAGTTATCACTGAACGTTCTATGGAAATGATGGCTGAAAAAAAATACACGTTCGATGTGGACGTTAAATCTAATAAAACAGAAGTTAAAGATGCTCTTGAAGCGATCTTTGGTGTTAAAGTAGAAAAAGTGAACATCATGAACTACAAGCCGAAAGCAAAACGCGTTGGTCGTCACGCTGGTTTTACTAGCCGTCGTCGTAAAGCAATCGTTAAGCTAACTGCTGACAGCAAAGAAATCGAAATCTTCCAAGGCGTTTAATTCTTACTAAAGAAGGAGGGAAATTGAGATGGGAATTAAAAAGTATAATCCAACTACTAACGGTCGTCGTAATATGACTACGAATGATTTCGCTGAAATCACGACTGACAGACCCGAAAAGTCATTACTTGCTCCTTTAAGCAAGAAGGCTGGTCGTAATAACCAAGGTAAAATTACTGTACGTCATCAAGGTGGCGGACATAAGCGTCAATACCGTATCATCGACTTTAAGCGTAACAAAGATGGAATTCCAGGACGCGTTGCTACGATCGAATACGATCCAAACCGCTCTGCGAATATCGCATTAATTAACTACGTTGACGGTGAAAAACGTTACATTCTTGCTCCTAAATCTTTAGAAGTAGGTATGGAAGTTATGTCTGGCCCAGAGGCTGACATCAAAATCGGTAACGCATTACCATTAATCAACATTCCAGTAGGTACTGTTGTTCATAACATCGAGCTTAAGCCTGGTCGTGGCGGACAATTAGTTCGTTCTGCTGGTACATCTGCTCAAGTACTTGGTAAAGAAGGTAAATACGTACTTGTACGTTTAACTTCTGGTGAAGTACGTCTTGTATTATCTGCTTGTCGCGCTTCAATCGGTCAAGTAGGTAACGAACAACACGAACTTATCAAAATCGGTAAAGCAGGTCGCTCTCGCTGGTTAGGTAAACGCCCAACAGTTCGTGGTTCTGTAATGAACCCGGTTGATCACCCACACGGTGGTGGTGAAGGACGTTCTCCAATCGGACGTAAGTCTCCAATGTCTCCATGGGGTAAACCAACTCTTGGATTCAAGACTCGTAAGAAAAACAAAGCGTCTGACAAATTCATCGTTCGTCGTCGCAAAAAATAATGGGATTGTAGTACGGTTCATTTCTAGAACCGTACGCCAATCACGAAGGGAGGCACCAAAATGGCTCGTAGCTTAAAAAAAGGACCATTTGTCGATGATCACTTAATGAGCAAAATGGAAAAATTAGTTGCATCTGAGCAAAAACAAGTTGTTAAAACTTGGTCTCGCCGTTCAACAATCTTCCCTCAGTTCATCGGACACACAATCGCTGTATATGATGGTCGTAAACACGTACCTGTGTACATCACTGAGGATATGGTTGGCCATAAGTTAGGTGAATTCGCACCAACTCGTACGTATAAAGGTCACCTTGCTGACGATAAGAAAACTAGAAGATAATGAGAGGAGGCACTTCAATGCAAGCTAAAGCAGTAGCGAGAACAGTTCGTATTGCTCCTCGTAAAGTTCGTTTAGTAGTAGACTTAATCCGAGGTAAGCAAGTGGGTGAAGCGATTGCTATCCTTAACCACACACCAAAAACTGCTTCTCCAGTTGTAGAAAAAGTTTTAAAATCTGCAATCGCAAATGCAGAGCACAATTATGAGATGGATATTAACAACCTAGTTGTTGAAAAAGTTTTCGTTGACGAAGGTCCAACGTTAAAACGTTTCCGTCCACGTGCAATGGGTCGTGCAAGCCAAATTAACAAACGCACAAGCCACATTACAGTTGTGGTATCAGAAAAGAAGGAGGGATAATCGATGGGTCAAAAGGTTAATCCAATTGGTCTTCGTGTCGGCGTTATCCGTGACTGGGAATCTCGTTGGTTCGCAGAGAAAGATTATGCTACATTATTACATGAAGACATCAAAATCCGTGAGTACATTAATGTACGCTTAAAAGATTCTGCTGTTGCTAAAGTAGAAATCGAACGTGCAGCAAATCGTGTAAATGTTACAATTCACACTGCAAAACCTGGTATGGTAATTGGTAAAGGTGGTACTGAAGTTGAAGCACTTCGTAAAGCTCTTAACCAATTAACAGGCAAGCGTGTACACATCAACATTTTAGAAGTTAAGAGAGCTGATCTTAACGCTAAATTAGTAGGCGAAAACATCGCTCGTCAATTAGAAAACCGTGTATCATTCCGTCGTGCACAAAAGCAAGTTATTCAACGTGCTATGCGTGCAGGTGCTAAAGGTATTAAAACACAGGTTTCTGGTCGTCTTGGCGGAGCTGATATCGCTCGTGCAGAATCTTACAGTGAAGGAACTGTTCCACTTCATACACTTCGCGCTGATATTGACTATGCAGCAGTTGAAGCTGATACAACATACGGTAAATTAGGCGTAAAAGTATGGATCTACCGTGGAGAAGTCCTTCCTACAAAAAAGAAAGCTTCTGAGGAAGGAGGAAAATAATATGTTAATGCCAAAACGCGTAAAATATCGTAGAGAGCATCGTGGTAAAATGCGTGGTCGTGCAAAAGGTGGAACTGAAATTGCTTTCGGTGAATTCGGTTTACAAGCACAAGCTGCTTCATGGATTACAAACCGTCAAATCGAAGCTGCTCGTCGTGCAATGACTCGTTACATGAAACGTGGCGGTAAAGTATGGATTAAAATTTTCCCTTCTAAGCCTTACACTGCAAAACCTCTAGAAGTACGTATGGGTTCCGGTAAAGGGGCACCAGAAGGCTGGGTAGCAGTAGTAAAACCTGGGAAAATTATGTTCGAAATCGCGGGTGTATCTGAAGAGGTAGCACGCGAAGCATTACGTCTTGCAGCTCACAAGTTACCTGTGAAATGTAAATTCGTAAAACGTGAAGAAAATGGTGGTGAATCTAATGAAAACTAATGATATTCGTGAATTAACCACTGCCGAAATCGAAACAAAAGTTAAAGCTTTAAAGGAAGAGTTGTTTAATCTTCGCTTCCAACTTGCTACAGGACAATTAGAGAATCCAACTCGCATTCGTGAAGTGCGTAAAGCAATTGCTCGTATGAAAACTGTAGTTCGTGAAAGAGAGATCGGAATTAATCGATAAATTGAGGGGAGGTTTGCATAGTGAGCGAACGTAACCAACGCAAAGTTTATACTGGTCGTGTTGTGTCTGACAAAATGGACAAAACGATTACAGTTTTAGTTGAAACTTACAAAACTCATTCCTTGTACGGAAAACGTGTTAAGTATTCTAAGAAGTACAAAGCCCATGATGAGCAAAACCAAGCGAAACTTGGCGATATCGTTAAAATCATGGAAACTCGCCCGCTTTCTGCTACTAAGCGTTTCCGTTTAGTTGAAATCGTTGAAGAAGCGGTTATTATCTAAATAGACGAATCGGAATTTTTAGTCCGAAGGGAGGTTTCATAACATGATCCAACAAGAATCTCGTTTGAAAGTTGCTGACAACTCTGGTGCACGTGAACTTTTAACAATTAAAGTATTAGGCGGCTCTGGTCGTAAATATGCTAACATTGGTGATATTATCGTTGCTACGGTAAAACAAGCAACACCAGGTGGCGTTGTTAAAAAAGGTGACGTTGTTAAAGCAGTAGTAGTACGTACGAAGAGCGGAGCTCGTCGTCCGGACGGTTCTTACATCAAATTTGATGAAAACGCAGCGGTTATCATTAAAGACGATAAGAGCCCACGTGGTACTCGTATCTTCGGACCAGTAGCTCGTGAATTACGTGATAGCAACTTCATGAAGATCGTTTCTTTAGCTCCAGAAGTTCTATAATTTAAGGTATTGCCTTGCTAAGGAGGTGCAGAATTAAGATGCATGTAAAAAAAGGTGATAAAGTACAGGTAATCACTGGTAAAGACAAAGGAAAACAAGGCGTTATCCTTGTGGCTTTCCCAAAGCAAAACCGTGTTATCGTTGAGGGTGTCAATATCGTTAAGAAGCACTCTAAGCCATCTCAATTAAATCCACAAGGTGGAATTATTACTAAAGAAGCACCTATTCACGTTTCTAACGTTATGATTTTAGATCCGAAATCAGGTGAACCTACTCGCGTAGGCTTCAAAGTAGAAGATGGTAAAAAAGTTCGTATTGCAAAAAAATCTGGTGAATTATTAGATAAATAATTTTCTTAAGAAAGGAGGTCACTTCATTGAATCGCCTTAAAGAGAAGTTCCAAAAGGAAATTACTCCTGCTCTAGTGAGCAAGTTTAACTATAAATCTGTGATGGAAGTACCGAAAATCGAAAAGATCGTAATCAACACTGGTGTTGGTGACGCGGTATCTAACTCAAAAGCTTTAGACAATGCAGTAGAAGAATTAACACAAATCGCAGGTCAAAAACCTGTTGTAACTCGTGCTAAAAAATCAATCGCTGGTTTCCGTCTTCGTGAAGGTATGCCAATCGGTGCGAAAGTAACTTTACGCGGCGAGCAAATGTATGAGTTCTTCGACAAATTAGTATCAGTTTCTTTACCACGTGTACGTGATTTCCGTGGTGTTTCTAAGAAATCATTCGATGGTCGTGGGAACTACACATTAGGTGTTAAAGAGCAGCTTATCTTCCCTGAGATCGATTATGATAAAGTAAGCAAAGTCCGCGGTATGGACATCGTAATCGTTACTACAGCGAAAACTGATGAAGAAGCTCGTGAACTTTTAACACAATTCGGTATGCCATTCCAAAAATAATGGAAGCCAACGCTAAGTAGAGGAGGCGAAAACGTGGCTAAAAAATCTATGATAGCGAAACAAAAGCGTACTCCTAAGTTTAAAGTACAAGAGTATACACGTTGCGAACGCTGCGGTCGTCCGCATTCTGTATACCGCAAATTTAAACTTTGCCGTATTTGTTTCCGTGAACTTGCATATAAAGGTCAAATTCCTGGTGTTAAAAAAGCTAGTTGGTAAAACCCACAAATGGGAAGGAGGTAAAACACATGGTGATGACAGATCCAATTGCAGACATGCTTACTCGCATCCGTAATGCGAACATGGTACGTCATGAGAAATTAGAGGTTCCTGCTTCTAAAATCAAAAAAGAGATCGCTGAACTTTTAAAACGTGAAGGTTTCATTCGTGATGTAGAATACATCGAGGATAACAAACAAGGTATCCTTCGTATTTTCCTGAAATATGGTGCAAACAATGAACGTGTAATCACTGGATTAAAACGTATCAGTAAACCTGGCTTACGCGTTTACGCTAAAGCTGATGAAGTACCACGTGTACTTAACGGATTAGGTATCGCTCTTGTTTCTACATCTAAGGGAGTAATGACAGACAAAGACGCTCGTCAATTACAAACTGGTGGAGAAGTAGTAGCATACGTTTGGTAATATATATTTAAAACGAACGGAGGTGTGACCACATGTCTCGTATTGGTAAAAAGATTCTTGAAATCCCTGCAGGTGTTACTATTACAGTTGCAGAAGACAATACTGTAACAGTAAAAGGCCCTAAAGGTGAATTAACTCGTACTTTCAATGCTGATATGCTTATCAAAATTGAAGAGAATACATTAACAGTTGAGCGTCCATCTGAACAGAAGGAACACCGTGCATTACACGGTACAACTCGTGCTTTAATCGGAAACATGGTTGAAGGTGTAACTGCAGGTTTCGCACGCGGACTTGAATTAGTCGGTGTTGGTTACCGTGCTCAAAAACAAGGTGATAAACTTGTATTAAGCGTAGGTTATTCTCATCCAGTAGAAATGACTCCGGAAGCAGGTCTTGAAGTTGAAGTACCTGCACCAACTAAAATCGTAATCAAAGGTATCGACAAGCAACGTGTTGGCGAATTTGCTGCTAACATCCGCGCTGTACGTGCTCCTGAGCCTTACAAAGGTAAAGGTATTCGTTACGAAGGCGAAGTTGTTCGTCGTAAAGAAGGTAAAACTGCTAAGTAAACCCGTTAGGTGAGAGAAAGGAGTGACAAGAAAATGATCACTAAAGCTGATAAAAATGCGACTCGTAAGAAAAGACATGCACGTGTACGTGCTAAACTTACTGGTACTGCAGAACGTCCACGTTTAAACGTGTTCCGTTCTAACCAACATATTTACGCTCAAGTTATTGATGATGTGAATGGTGTAACGTTAGTAAGTGCATCTACTCTTGATAAAGACCTTGCTCTTAACGGTACTAGCAATACTGAAGCTGCTACGAAAGTAGGAGAATCAGTTGCTAAGCGTGCTGTAGAGAAAGGCGTTAAAGAAGTAGTATTCGATCGCGGTGGTTACTTATACCATGGCCGTGTTAAAGCTCTAGCTGAAGCTGCTCGTGAGGCTGGATTACAATTTTAATGGTCAAAGGAGGGAAAATTGATGCATCGCATTGACCCAAGTAAATTAGAACTTGAAGAACGTGTAGTTACGATAAATCGTGTCGCGAAAGTTGTTAAGGGTGGTCGTCGTTTCCGCTTTGCTGCACTAGTTGTAGTTGGCGATAAAAACGGTCATGTTGGATTCGGTACTGGTAAAGCACAAGAGGTACCAGACGCAATCCGCAAAGCTATCGAAGACGCTAAGAAAAACTTAATCGCTGTACCATTAGTTGGTACAACAATTCCACACACAATCAACGGTCACTTTGGAGCTGGTGAAGTATTCTTAAAACCTGCTGCTGAAGGTACTGGTGTTATTGCTGGTGGACCTGTTCGTGCGGTACTTGAATTAGCTGGTGTACAAGATATTCTTTCGAAATCTCTTGGTTCTAACACACCAATCAACATGATTCGCGCTACTGTGAACGGATTAAGCGAACTTAAGCGCGCTGAAGATGTTGCAAAATTACGCGGTAAATCTGTAGAAGAGCTACTAGGTTAAGGAGGGAAAACAAATGGCGAAAAAGTTAGAAATTACCCTCACTCGTAGTGTAATTGGTCGTCCACAAGATCAACGTGCGACGGTAGAAGCTTTAGGTCTTAAAAAGTTGAATTCAACTGTAGTTAAGGAAGAAACTCCTGCTATTCTTGGTATGATCAACAAAGTTTCTCACCTTATAACTGTAAAAGAAGCTTAAGGATAACTCATTAATATAAGGAGGTGCCTGGGAATGAAACTTCATGAATTAAAACCTGCAGAAGGTTCTCGTAAAGTACGTAACCGTGTCGGTCGTGGTATCGGTTCTGGTAACGGTAAAACTGCTGGTAAAGGTCATAAAGGACAAAACGCACGTTCTGGTGGCGGTGTTCGTCTTGGCTTCGAAGGTGGTCAAACTCCATTATTCCGTCGTTTACCAAAACGCGGCTTCACAAACATTAACCGTAAAGAGTTTGCTATTGTAAACTTATCAACGTTAAATCGTTTTGAAGATGGTACAGAAGTAACACCTGAATTATTGCTGGAAACTGGCGTTATCAGCAAGTTAAACGACGGTGTTAAAATTCTTGCAAGCGGCGCAGTAGAGAAAAAACTAACTGTTAAAGCGCACAAGTTCTCTTCAAGTGCTAAAGAAGCAATTGAAGCAGCTGGCGGATCAGTTGAGGTGATCTAATGTTTCGTACAATCTCCAACTTTATGCGCGTTGCTGAGATAAGACGTAAAATATTATTCACTTTAGCGATGTTAATCGTATTCAGGATTGGCACGTTTATCCCAGTGCCATTTACAAATGGAGACGTACTGAAAGCACAAGATCAATTAAATGCCTTAGGTATCCTAAATACATTTGGCGGTGGCGCCTTGAAAAACTTCTCCATCTTTGCGATGGGAATCATGCCGTATATTACAGCATCCATCATCGTGCAATTATTGCAGATGGATGTTGTTCCTAAATTTTCGGAATGGTCGAAGCAAGGTGAAATGGGCCGTCGTAAACTAACGCAATTCACGCGTTACTTTACAATTGTTCTTGCGTTTATTCAGGGGTTTGGTATGTCAATCGGTTTTAACGGTATGGTAGGTGGGCAATTAATTTTGAATCCAGGTTGGAGCACTTATTTATACATTGCTACGGTACTGACTGCTGGTACTGCATTTTTAATGTGGTTAGGTGAACAGATTACAGCTAAAGGTGTAGGTAATGGTATTTCCATCCTTATCTTTGGTGGTATTGCCGCAGCGATCCCAAGTGTTATATCTCAAGTGTATCAACAACAGTTTCAAAATATCGGAGATCAATTGTTCATGAGTATTGTTAAAGTTGCATTGATCTTACTAGCTGTGCTAGCAGTTATTGTGGGTGTTATTTTCATTCAACAAGCTGTTAGAAAGATCCCAATTCAATATGCGAAGCGTGTAACAGGAGGAAACGGTGGTTATGCTGGAGCACAAAACACGCATTTACCCCTTAAGGTAAATAGTGCTGGTGTTATTCCAGTAATTTTTGCTGTTTCATTCTTAATTACGCCTCCGACTATTGCACAGTTCTTCCCGAAACATGATGTATCGCAGTGGATTATTGCAAACTTTAACTATTCTCACCCAGTGGGAATGATCATATATGTTGCGCTCATTGTAGCCTTCACATATTTCTATGCGTTTGTTCAGGTTAATCCAGAGCAAATGTCAGAGAATCTAAACAAGCAAGGTGGATATGTTCCAGGTATTCGTCCGGGTAAGAATACGGAACAATATCTAACAAAAATCTTGTATCGTTTGACCTTTGTAGGATCAATTTTCCTAGCAGCGATTGCAATCTTACCAGTTATCTTTACGAAATTGGGAAATCTTCCTCCATCTGCACAGATCGGTGGAACGAGTATGTTAATCGTTGTCGGCGTTGCTTTAGAAACAATGAAGCAGCTAGAAAGCCAACTGGTAAAACGCCATTACAAAGGGTTTATCAAGCAGTGAGTAAGTGGGAAGTATTATCTTCCCTACATGCTCATGTACTCTGAGGGGGAACAAGGATGAACTTAATTTTAATGGGGCTTCCTGGTGCTGGTAAAGGTACACAAGCCGAACAGATTGTTGCCAAGTATAACATCCCTCACATCTCAACAGGAGATATGTTCCGTGCAGCTATGAAGGCTGAAACTGAAATGGGTTTACAAGCAAAATCTTTTATTGATAAAGGTGCACTTGTTCCAGATGAAGTTACAATCGGAATCGTTCGTGAACGTTTAAGTCAAGAAGACTGCGAAAAAGGCTTCTTACTAGACGGTTTCCCACGAACTGTTGCACAAGCATCAGCTCTGGAAGAGATTATGAAAGATCTTGGCAAAAAAATCGACTATGTTTTAAACATTAATGTGGATTCAGGGTTGTTATTAAAACGCCTTACAGGCCGTCGCATTTGTAAAGAGTGCGGTGCGACTTACCACTTAGAATTCAATGCGCCAGCAAAAGCTGACGTGTGCGATAAATGTGGTGGCGAATTATATCAACGCTCTGATGACAATGAAGAAACTGTAGCAAATCGTTTAGATGTAAATATTAAGCAAACAAAACCTTTGCTTGATTTCTACGAGGAGCTTGGTTACCTACAAAGCATTAATGGTGAGCAAGATATCAATAAAGTATTTGCTGATATCGATGTTCTCATCGGAGGCTTAGCGTAATGATAATCTGCAAAACTCCTCGCGAGATAGAAATCATGCGAGAAGCTGGCAGGATCGTTGCTTTAACTCATCAAGAGTTGAAACAGCACATTACTCCAGGAATTACAACGAAAGAGCTCGATCAAATAGCGGAAAAGACGATTCAAAAATATGGTGCTACGCCATCTTTTAAAGGATACAACGGATTTCCGGGGAGCATATGTGCTTCTGTAAATGAAGAGCTTGTACACGGAATTCCAGGGAAGCGCAAGCTCAAAGAGGGCGATATCATCAGTATCGATATTGGTGCGAAATACAATGGGTACCATGGAGATTCTGCATGGACGTATCCAGTTGGAAACATTTCTGAATCTGTTCAAAAGCTACTTGATGTCACAGAAAAATCGTTGTATCTTGGTCTAGAACAAGTAAAACCAGGCGAAAGATTATCAAATATCTCACATGCGGTTCAAACCCATGCTGAAGAGAATGGGTTCTCGATCGTTAGGGAGTATGTTGGTCACGGAATCGGGCAAGACTTACATGAGGACCCTCAAATCCCGCACTATGGTCCACCAAATAGAGGCCCTAGATTAAAGCCGGGAATGGTCATCTGTGTTGAGCCGATGGTGAATCAAGGAAGACGATATGTAAAAACACTATCTGATGACTGGACAGTGGTAACGGTAGATGGTAAATGGTGTGCCCATTTTGAGCACACGATTGCTCTTACAGAAGCAGGATACGAAATCCTTACCACTTTATAAGTAGCTGGCTCTCCGGGATTTCAGAGCAGTGTAAAATGTTACTGATTTGAAGAAGGGAGAACTATTGAATGGCTAAAGATGATGTAATTGAAGTCGAAGGTACCGTTCTTGAAACGTTGCCAAATGCTATGTTCAAAGTAGAATTAGAGAATGGGCATGTCGTATTGGCTCACGTTTCTGGTAAAATCCGTATGAACTTCATTCGTATTTTACCAGGAGACAAAGTTACGGTAGAATTATCTCCGTACGATTTAAATCGTGGTCGTATTACGTACCGTTTTAAATAATATAGCACTCCGTAATCTTTAAGGAGGTTCGAGACATGAAAGTAAGACCGTCAGTTAAACCAATCTGCGAAAAATGTAAAGTTATTCGTAGACGTGGAAAAGTAATGGTTATTTGTGAAAACCCTAAACATAAACAAAAACAAGGTTAATCAGAAGGAGGTGCATTCGTAATGGCACGTATCGCAGGTGTAGATATTCCTCGAGACAAACGCGTTGTTATTTCTTTAACTTACGTATTCGGCATTGGTCGCACAACTGCTGAAAAAATTCTTGCTGAAGCAGGTATTTCTGAAGAAACACGAGTTCGTGATTTAACGGAAGACGAATTAGGACGTATCCGTGATATCATCGATCGTATTAAAGTTGAGGGAGACCTTCGTCGTGAAGTATCTCTTAACATTAAACGTCTAATGGAGATCGGTTCTTACCGTGGTCTTCGTCACCGTCGTGGCTTACCAGTTCGTGGTCAAAATTCTAAAAACAATGCTCGTACACGTAAAGGTCCACGTCGTACAGTAGCAAATAAAAAGAAATAATAAGTAAAGGAGGTTGAACTAACAATGGCACGTAAAACAAACACTCGTAAAAAACGTGTGAAAAAGAATATTGAAGCTGGTATAGCTCATATTCGTTCTACTTTCAACAACACAATCGTAACTCTTACAGATACTCACGGTAACGCACTTTCTTGGTCTAGTGCTGGTGCACTTGGTTTCCGTGGATCTCGTAAATCTACTCCATTCGCTGCGCAAATGGCTGCTGAAACTGCTGCTAAAGCTGCAATGGAACACGGTTTAAAAACTTTAGAGGTTACTGTTAAAGGTCCTGGTGCTGGTCGTGAAGCTGCAATTCGTGCTCTTCAAGCTGCAGGTCTAGAAGTAACAGCAATTAGAGATGTTACTCCAGTTCCTCATAATGGATGTCGTCCACCAAAACGTCGTCGTGTGTAATTTTTCTGTATAGAATTTTCCCTTTTGTCTATAATGGATATGATGCATTATCGAGAAATTTCGTACAGAAACATCGCTTGTTGTGCACAATCGGGAACTGCCTAAGGGGGACTTTCGGTTAGACAGGGGTTATACCTTTGTTTAACCGGGGTTTCGACGTTTTGAAGGAGGGTTTAGTTAATGATTGAAATCGAAAAGCCGAAAATCGAAACGGTTGAACTTAACGAAGATGCTAAATATGGTAAATTCGTAATTGAACCGCTTGAGCGTGGATATGGTACTACTTTGGGTAACTCCTTACGTCGTATTCTTTTATCCTCACTCCCTGGTGCCGCTGTTACTGCTATCCAAATCGATGGCGTATTACATGAATTTTCAACAGTTGAGGGCGTAGTAGAAGACGTTACGACGATCATCTTAAACTTGAAAAAGTTAGCTCTTAAAATCTACTCTGAAGAAGAGAAGACGTTGGAAATTGATGTGCAGGGCGAAGGTATTGTCACAGCTGCTGATATTACTCACGATAGTGATGTAGAAATCTTAAATCCAGATTTACACATTGCAACGTTAGCAAAGGATGCGCATTTCCGCGTGCGTTTAACTGCAAAGCGTGGCCGTGGGTATACGCCAGCTGATGCAAATAAAAGCGAAGATCAACCAATAGGAGTAATTCCTATTGATTCTATTTATACTCCAGTATCACGTGTGACTTACCAAGTGGAAAAGACACGTGTCGGACAAGTGGCTAATTATGATAAGCTTACGCTTGATGTATGGACGGATGGAAGCATCGGGCCAAAAGAAGCTATCTCTTTAGGTGCCAAAATCTTAACTGAGCATTTAAATATCTTTGTTGGTTTAACTGATGAAGCACAAAATGCTGAGATTATGGTCGAGAAGGAAGAAGATCAAAAAGAGAAAGTTCTTGAGATGACTATCGAGGAACTAGATCTTTCTGTTCGTTCTTATAATTGCCTTAAACGTGCAGGAATTAATACTGTACAAGAGCTTGCGAACAAAACAGAAGAAGATATGATGAAAGTTCGTAACTTAGGACGTAAATCCTTAGAAGAAGTTAAACATAAACTTGAGGAATTAGGTTTAGGTTTACGTAAAGACGACTGAGGATTTAAACCCATCAACAAAGGAGGGAACTACGAATGGCATACAGAAAATTAGGCCGTACAAGTGCGCAACGTAAAGCTATGTTACGTGACTTAGCTACTGATTTAATTATCAACGAGCGCATCCAAACGACAGAAACTCGTGCAAAAGAACTTCGTTCTGTAGTGGAAAAAATGATCACTTTAGGTAAACGCGGAGATCTTCATGCTCGCCGTCAAGCAGCAGCTTTCATTCGCAATGAAGTAGCTAACGCTGAGACTGGTCAAGATGCACTTCAAAAATTATTCGCTGATGTAGCTCCACGCTATGCTGAGCGCCAAGGCGGATACACTCGTATTGCAAAAATTGGTCCACGTCGCGGAGACGCAGCACCAATGGTAATTATCGAGTTAGTATAATGATAATTAAAAGGGCAGGACAGTTCTTTTCAAGAAACTGGTCATGGCCCTTTTTTTTAAATATAAAAATAGGCTAACTTGGCGAAGGAAAGGGTGCCTTGTATTGAAAAAAGAGAAACTTCGGACAGAAAATATATCATTTCAATATCCTGGGGCAGCCATTTATGCATTAAAAGATGTTTCATTTTCCTTATATGAGGGAGAATGGGTATCTGTTATTGGACAAAACGGTTCAGGGAAGTCTACACTTGCAAAATTATTGAATGGTTTGTTTTTGCCGGAAGCAGGGACTATTACAGTAAATGATACAATGGTTTTATCAGAGGAAACGGTGTGGGATGTTCGAAAACAAATTGGGATGGTATTTCAAAATCCAGATAATCAATTTGTTGGAACGACAGTACAAGACGACGTTGTTTTTGGCTTAGAGAATATCGGAATGCCAAGAGAACAGATGGTAGAAAGATTAGATCAGGCTCTCAAACTTGTCCGTATGGAAGATTTTCTTAATGATGAACCTCATTCGTTATCTGGCGGGCAAAAGCAGCGAGTGGCAATAGCAGGCGTTTTAGCACTTCAGCCATCTATTTTGATATTAGATGAAGCAACGTCAATGCTAGATCCTCAAGGGAGACGTGAAGTAGTAGAAACGGTTAGACAACTTGTTAATCAAAAAGGTATTACCGTGTTATCAATTACGCACGATTTAGAAGAAGCGGCACAATCAGACCGTGTCATTATTTTAAATAAGGGAGAAATATTAGAGGAAGGGACTCCAGAGCAAATTTTCAAGTCCTCTCATATGCTCCAAGAAATTGGATTAGATGTACCATTTTCAGTGAAAATAGCAGAATTATTAAAAAGAAATGAAATTATCTTGCAAAATACGCATCTTACAATGGAAAGCTTGGTGAACGAACTTTGGAGATTACATTCCAAAAAGTAGAACATCGTTATCAATATAAAACTCCATTTGAAAGACGCGCACTTTATGATGTAGACGTGTCGTTTCCAAGTGGGGGCTATTATGCCATTATCGGTCATACTGGTTCAGGTAAGTCGACGATGATTCAACATTTAAATGGTTTATTGCAGCCGACAAATGGCACAGTTCAAATTGGTGAACATTTCATTTCGGCAGGAAAGAAAGAAAAAAAGCTAAAGCCACTACGTAAAAAGGTAGGGGTTGTCTTTCAATTCCCAGAACATCAGTTGTTTGAAGAGACTGTGGAGAAAGATATTTGTTTCGGTCCTACCAATTTTGGGGTATCTGTAGAAGATGCGAAGCAAAAGGCAAGAGAGGCAATTGAACTTGTAGGGTTAGAACCAGAACTGTTAACACGTTCACCGTTTGAGTTAAGTGGTGGACAAATGAGGCGTGTTGCGATAGCGGGCGTATTGGCGATGGAACCCGAAGTGCTTGTATTAGATGAACCTACAGCAGGGCTAGATCCAAAAGGGCAGAATGAACTTATGGAGATGTTTTATAAGCTACATAAGGAGAAAGGCCTTACAGTTATCCTTGTAACGCATAATATGGAGGATGCTGCTAAGTATGCAGAGCAGATTGTAGTCATGCATAAAGGAACGGTCTTTTTGCAAGGAAGTGCAGAGGAAGTATATTCACATGCTGATGAACTAGAGGAAATTGGCGTGGATCTTCCTATGTCTTTAAAGTATAAACGTGCAATTGAAGAGAAGTTTGGCATTTCAATCCCAAAGGCTACCTTATCTTTAGAGGATCTTACTCATGAAGTTGTGCAGGTGTTACGAAAAGGTGGTCATGAATCATGCAGCAGTTGATTATTGGAAGGTATATTCCAGGGAATTCTCTTATTCATCAACTTGATCCACGTACGAAGCTGCTGATTGTCTTTTTATATGTATTTGTTGTTTTCTTAGCAAATAATGCGATTTCATATGGATTTTTATTTTTATATGCACTCATTGCTTTATTTTTTGCAAAAGTGCCGATTCGTTATGTACTTTCGGGCTTAAAACCAATTCTATGGATTTTTCTTTTTACATTTTTCCTGCATATTTTTACAAATAAAGAAGGGGAAGTACTATTCCAGCTTGGTTGGTTTTCGATACATGAAAAAGGATTAGAGCAAGGGATATACATTTCTATACGATTCTTCGTTATTATTTTAATGACGACATTATTAACGTTAACGACGACACCTATTGAGATTACGGATGGTTTGGAGACGTTATTAAAGCCGTTGAAGCGTATAAAAGTTCCTGTTCATGAAATCGCATTAATGATGTCAATTTCTCTTCGTTTTATTCCCACATTAATGGATGAAACGAGTAAAATAATGAAAGCACAAGCGTCACGTGGTATTGATTTTGCAGGAGGACCGATAAAAGATAGGATGAAAGCTATTATCTCACTACTTGTTCCTTTATTTATCAGTGCTTTTAAGCGTGCTGAGGACTTAGCAATTGCTATGGAAGCACGTGGGTATCAAAGTGGCGAAGGACGTACTAAATTTAGGCAACTACGCTGGAAAACAAGCGATACAGTAACGATTGTAAGCTTACTTTGTTTAGCTTTTGTTTTGGCATGGGTGCGATCGTAATGGAGAATAGAGAAATGGATAGAATAAAATGTACGGTTGCATATGATGGCATGCATTTTTGTGGTTATCAAATTCAGCCGCAGCATCGTACTGTTCAGCAAGAGATTGAGAAAGCTTTGCAGAAATTGCATAAAGGAGAACTTGTTCGTGTTCAGGCATCGGGCAGAACGGATTCTACTGTTCACGCCAAAGGACAAGTAATACACTTTGATACACCGTTGTCTCTTGAAGAGTGGCAATGGAGTAATGCATTAAACACAATGTTGCCAGATGATATTGTTATCAGGCAGGTAGAGAAAAAAACAGAAGAATTTCATGCGCGTTACGGTGTTGAGAGAAAAGAATATCGTTATCGTGTATTATTATCAAAGACTGCGGATGTATTCCGTAGAAATTACGTATATCAATATCCATATCCGCTCGAAATAAATTCTATAAGAAAAGCGATTCCTTATTTTATTGGAACACATGATTTCACTTCTTTTTGTTCGGCAAAAACTGACAAAAAAGATAAGGTGCGAACAATTTATGAAATTGAGCTAATTGAGCAAGACGATGAATTAATTTTTCGTTTTGTAGGTAATGGATTTTTATATAATATGGTCAGAATTATTGTTGGTACTTTACTTAGCGTAGGACAAGGAAAGCTTGATCCGGATAGCATTCCAGAGATTCTAGCGAAACAAAATCGTCAGTTTGCTGGAAAGATGGCTCCAGGTCATGGACTTTACTTATGGCAGGTAAACTATAACAACTAATCCTGGTGTAACATTTGCTTGACATTAGAAACTCAAAAGTATATCATAACATATGGTATTGTTTCTAAAACCACGATTAGCCCCGGAAGGAAATCGTGTTTAAGATAAACAATAGATTTTTTCTATGGAAAAGATAACGAGGAGGGAAACACATGCGTACGACTTTTATGGCAAAAGCTAACGAAGTTGAGCGTAAATGGTATGTGGTTGATGCTGAAGGTCAAACTTTAGGTCGCCTTGCTAGTGAAGTAGCATCCATTTTACGCGGTAAAAACAAACCTACATTTACACCACACGTTGACACGGGTGATCATGTAATTATTATTAACGCTGAGAAAATTCATTTAACAGGTAATAAATTAAACGATAAAATTTACTACCGTCACACTAACCACCCAGGTGGACTTAAACAAAGAACAGCTCTAGAAATGCGTACAAACTACCCTGTACAAATGTTAGAGCTTGCAATTAAAGGCATGCTTCCAAAAGGACGCTTAGGCCGTCAAGTTTCTAAGAAACTAAACGTGTATGCTGGAGCAGAGCATCCACACCAAGCACAAAAACCAGAAGTTTACGAACTTCGCGGATAATTAATTAAAGGAGGGCTTACTTTGGCACAGGTTCAATACTATGGCACTGGACGTCGTAAGAGTTCAGTAGCGCGCGTACGCCTAGTTCCAGGCGAAGGACGCGTTATCATTAACGGTCGTGATTTTGAAAACTATATCCCATTTGCTGCATTACGTGAAGTAGTGAAACAACCTCTAGTTGCAACAGAAACTTTAGGTAACTACGATGTACTTGTAAACGTAAATGGTGGTGGATACACTGGTCAAGCTGGTGCTATTCGTCACGGTATTTCTCGCGCTTTATTAAAAGCTGATCCAGAATACCGTCTAACACTAAAACGTGCAGGTCTATTAACTCGTGACGCACGTATGAAAGAGCGTAAAAAATACGGTCTTAAAGGCGCACGTCGTGCACCTCAGTTCTCAAAACGTTAATTTTTGCGAACTACAAACCCCAACCATTTTGGTTGGGGTTTTTTATGTTTCATTCCTCTTTTGTAATTTTTGTAGTTTGGAATATTTTAGTGCTATTCTCCCGCGTATGCTTCTTCTTTAGAAGTTTAGACTAATACGTATTAGGGAGGTTTATAAGTACTATGAATGTCATTGTCAGCTTACAAGAAAAACAAAAAGAAAAGCAGCTGAAATATGAACGGAAGATGCTGCGAGAATTATCATTAAAAACGTTACGTTCAAATATTAGGGATGCCTTTCAGATGCAGGAACTTCATCGTCAGTATGAAGATTATTGTATTGAATTAGGGATAGAATCGTATTTATTAGGAGCGAGATACAGTAAGTTTGGTTATTATGGTGAATCATTCTTTGATGTGAAATATAGAGCCTTAGAAGAAGAGCAACAATTAACGGAAACGCTATTTCAATTTTTAACGAGCATGACCATGAGGGAAATTAAGTTACAAGATGAGGAATTGCTTTTTGAATCTTGTCAGCAGTTTATCGGCTTATGGTGGCAGGAAGGATATGAAAAAGGTGAAAGAAGATATCGATTAAAGCTTCATTAAGACAAGCATAAACTTTCCTCTTGTCCCATATAAGTAATTAGAGGGACTAGCTGGAGGAGGAAAGGTATGAAGAGAATTCGAATTATCTCTTTTGCACTCGCTGCGGTTGTTTTGTTTTTTTTAGTTAAACAAGAATTTCAAATTACAAAATCGTGGCGAGCTTGGAATTTACCCTTATCGGGGAAAGTGATTGTGCTAGATGCTGGGCATGGTGGGCCAGACGGAGGGGCTGTTGGTGGAAAAGATATTATAGAAAAAGATATTACGCTTGAGATTACAAAGAAGGTACAGGATTATTTACAAGAACAAGGTGCGCTAGTTATTTTAACACGTGAGGGAGATTATGATTTAGCTCAGAAAGATACAAAATCATATAGTAGACGTAAAGCAGAGGATTTAAAAAAGCGTGTAGAGATTATTAATAAACCTGATGTAGACTTTTTTGCGAGTATTCATTTAAATGCTTTAACTAGTAGTGGATCGAAAGGCGCACAAACGTTCTACTACCGTTCTTCGATTGAAAATGAACGTGCCGCGAAATTTATACAAGCTGAATTGAGAACGAGTTTAGAGAATACGAATCGTTCTGCTAAAACAATTTCTCATGTGTATTTATTAAAGTATGCGAAAACACCAGGTGCTTTAATTGAAGCTGGCTTTTTATCGAATGTAAACGAAAGGTATATGTTAAATTCGGAGAAATATCAGCAAAAGGTAGCGGCTGCAGTATATCGTGGTATATTGCGTTATTTCACGGAAAAAGGAAATCCTCCAGAATAAGGAGGATTTTTTGAGTTTCTCTCGTTAACGAAGTTTTCCGAAAATATGTTATACTGGAAATGTAAACGCATTTATTTAAAAAGTAAAGAGAGATACATTTAATTAACATTACGTTATTTTTCATACAGGGGGCTGGGCTAATTATGGTAACGAAAGAGCAAGTAGTGGAAGCGTTAGAAGGGATTGTAGATCCGTTTTTACATAAAACGTTAAAAGAAACAGGGGCAATTAAAGAGGTAACAGTCAAGCCTGAGAAGGAACATGTAAGTGTTAAAATCGCAATTGTAAAAACCGGTACAGCGGAACAAATGCAATTGCAATCTGGAATTGTAAAGTTAGTAAAAGAACTAGGAGCAGCAACAGTAGGGCTTCGCTTTGCAGAATTTACAGAAGAGGAATTAGCTCAGTTTGCACCGGAACAAGAAGAAGAGCAAACTGAATCTTTATTGTCACCAAATTCAAAAACAACATTTTTAGCAGTGGCGAGTGGAAAAGGTGGGGTCGGAAAATCAACGGTTTCTGTTAACCTTGCTATTGCTCTAGCTCGTCTAGGGAAAAAGGTTGGTATCATTGATGCCGATATTTACGGTTTTAGCGTACCGGATATGATGGGGATAGAAAAACGTCCTGTTGTAAGAGGGGATAAAATTATTCCAGTGGAGCGTCTAGGTGTAAAGGTAATCTCAATGGGGTTCTTTGTAGAAGATAATGCACCGGTTATTTGGAGAGGGCCTATGCTTGGGAAAATGTTAAATCACTTCTTTACAGAAGTAGAATGGGGCGATTTAGACTATTTAGTTTTAGATTTACCACCGGGTACAGGTGATGTTGCGCTAGACTTACATTCGATGTTGCCGGCTTGTAAAGAGATTATTGTAACAACGCCACATCCAACAGCGGCATTTGTAGCAGCGCGTGCTGGAGCTATGGCTTTACGTACAGAGCATAGTATTCTTGGTGTTGTTGAAAATATGGCATATTTTGAAAGTAAAACAACTGGTGAAAAAGAATATGTGTTTGGAAGAGGTGGAGGAGATAAATTAGCTACAGAACTTCAAACAGAAGTACTTGGCCGAATCCCACTTCAACAACCTGATTGGAATAAAGAAGACTTTGCACCATCAGTATATGAAGATACACATACGACAGGTCTTATTTATCGTAAGATAGCTGAGACAGTAATTGATAAGATAGCTGTCGCGCAAAAATAAAATAATAATGAGTGGACGATGCATATATTGTCCACTCATTATTATAATTATTATTTTTACTGCTATTCCTTTTTACCGTCTTGAGAACCACCTTCACCGCCTGCTTCTTTTTTATCAGATCCACTTTTTTCGGCCTTTTGTACACCTTTACTAATAATATCAATCATCTTAGCTTGGAAGAGTGGGCTTTCGGCAGTTTCTGTTAGTACTTGTTGTAAATATTGACGGTATTCTTTGCTCTTCATTGTTTGTAACATCATTTTTTCTACTTCAGGGTTTTTCATAATTTCTATAACGCCTGCTTGGTATTCAGGGTCTTTTAGTAATGTTTTCATCAAGGTTGTTTGTTCTTTCCCCATACTTTTAGCGAATTTCGATGAGAACTCAGGGTCTTTAAAGAGCTTTTCCCAAAATTGTTGCCCTTTGTCGGATACCATTGCATCTTCAATCGTTTTCTTTACTACTGTTTCATCTAGTATGAGTGCTTGTTTCATTTTTTCATCAGTTAACACATCTTGAATGGCTTTCTTACCTTGATCGGTTTTTAAAATATCAACAATCATTTTCTTCGTTTGATCGTAATCAAGTTCGGACTTCGCTTCTTTTTCTTGTGCACATGCTACAAGTACAAGAAATAAAAAAGAAGAAGTCAAAACGAGCAGCATCCGTTTCATAAATTGGAACTCCTTTCAGCACAGTTCTCTCTTTTTAATATAAATATCTTTAGGGAATTTATACATGAACATGGCTAGCTTTTTGAAATTGTCATTGATACAATTTAATTAGAAATATAAGGATAATGGGGGATGTGTTGTGAATAGCCGCAAGTGGGTACGACTATTTTTTACGACGTTGTTTCTTGGAGGGATTAGCACGGTCATTATTGGGTTTGTTTTAGAGTGGGACAAGTACGCTAAATTTTTTCAAAATTTCGACGGAAAGGAAATTCTAGCAGTTTCCTTCTGGTTGATGGGTGTAGGATTTATTTTTAGTGTTATAAGTCAAATGGGGTTCTTTGCTTATTTAACAATCCATCGTTTTGGACTAGGTATGTTTCGATCGTCTTCTTTATGGAATACAGTCCAGCTCTTCTTTATTGCATTCGTTTTATTTGATTTCGTGTATTTAAGATCTGTATTGATTGCAAATGGGGAAGTTTCATTAGGAAATAACATACTTGTTGCTGGTGTGTTATTTGTGTTTGGTGCCATTGTTGCTTATATAAAAAGTAAAGAAACGAATAGAAAGGCATTTGTGCCCGCCTTGTTCTTTATGGTTGTTGTAACGATTCTTGAGTGGGTACCAGCACTTCGAATTAATGATACAGATTGGTTATATTTAATGGTGATACCACTTTTATTATGTAATGCATATCAGTTACTTATATTACATCGTTTAATTGGAAAGACGAGTAAGTCGGCCTAACTAATAGAGATTTTTTGAGTTTTTATGCAGAGGTAGTTGTACGAATGTAAATATCGAGATGAAAAAAGCTCTATTACCTGAATGAAAGGTAGTAGAGCTTTTTATGTGTGAAGGCACGAGGGAAAAGAATTACTGCACATCTTTACTTTTCGTACTTGTATTGGAAATAAGTTGTGATACGGATATTTGCTCATAGCCGTCACTCTTTAATTTCTGCAGAAGTAGTGGTAAAGCTTTATTTGTTTGAAGAGCAGAATCGGATGCATGTAATAAGACGATATCTCCACCTTTTAAATTATTGGAGACGGTGGAAACGATATTGTTTACACCAGGGTTTTTCCAGTCATTTGAATTATTACTCCAATGAACGACGGTGTATCCGAGTGATTCTGCTATTTTAAGTGTTGCTTTGTTAAAGTCTCCACTAGGTGGACGCAATAGTTTGATTTGTTTCACACCGAGTTTTGTAAACACATCTTGTGCTCGTAAAAGATCTCTTCGTATTTCGTTTGTCTCTAGAGAAGTGTAGGACGAGTAATTGTAACCCATACTACCGATTTCATGTCCATCTTTTATGATGCGCTCAACAACATCAGGGTGTCTTTCTGCCCATGCAGCAGAAAGGAAGAAGGTTGCATTCTTAATGTCTCTTTCTTTAAGTGTATCAAGGATTGGAATTGCTTTTTTGTCTCCCCAACTAATATCAAACGTGAATGCAACTTGTTTTTTAGAGGTGTCGCCTTTGTAAATAACTTTAGGTCCTGTAGCAGTTGAAAAAGCAGATTCATGTGAATATGTTTTTAAAAAGAGAAGCCATGCTGTAAATAAGGAAAGTATCACTATTAAGCTAATGTGTTTAAAATTTCTTTTACTCGTAATAAAAAAGAAAAACATAATATTACGCCCCTTTGTCCAATCCTTTTCAGTTACATATATGCTGTAAATATAAAAAAGAGAACAAGGGATTAATATCGTAAGTAGTGGATATAATGGATGATAGGATTTTGTTAAATGAAAATGAGTGGAACGTTTATTGCTCTGTAAGAAATGATTGAGGTGATGATTTGCTTGGGTTTATGTTAACGAAAGAAGAGAAAAAGGAAATGGAATACATATTGAAGAGAGAGTTAGAAGAACTTTTATTTGATTTTGAAGATGAACGTATTCATGATGTTGTAAAAAAGGCGATGGAAGAAAGATATAAAATCATTTTTTGTTTGTTTCGAAGAGTCGCTAATGCAGAGGAATGTATTCGTTATGTAAGAAAAAGAACTTTTTATTAAAAAGTGTTGACGTTGATAGTTATTATATGATAAATTAATAACCGTCGCTGATGCGGAAACGCAGAAGACGATAAAAAAGAAATTAAAAAACTTAGTTGACATCGAAAAACGAAGATGTTAACATAAGGAAGTCGCAAATGAGCGACCAAGTAGTTCTTTGAA